>NZ_OZ242344.1:0-4412500 GCF_965208485.1 Candidatus Poriferisodalis sp. | reverse complement strand
CTGCACGGTGACGTGCTTGCCGACTTCGCGCAGGAAGTCGAGCACGCCCACGCCGACGGTCCAAGCCCGGTTGTCCAGCAGCCTCGCCGCGTAGGGGCCGTCGTCGAAATCCAGGAACTGGCGCAGCTGCGGCACGATGCCTTCCAGGTTCCGCGCAAGCGCTTCGTCATCGAGCAAGTTGCGCTCGGCTGAGCGCTCGCTCGGGTCGCCGATCATGCCGGTCGCTCCGCCGGCAAGGGCGATCGGGCGGTGGCCGCCCAATTGCAGCCGACGCAGCGTCAGCAGCCCCATGAGATTGCCGACGTGGAGACTGGCGGCCGTGGGGTCGAAACCGCAATAGACCGTGATCGGGCCGCTCTCCAGGCGCTTCGCGAGCGCCCGGCGGTCGGTCGTCTGATGAATCAGACCACGTGCCTCGAGGTCAGCCAGGACATCCACTGAGCCAGTTTGCCCGCAGCATGGCCGCGGCGCGACAGCAATTTCGCCTGACAGGCCACGCTGGACGGTCCCGGATTGATGAGGAAGTCAGCTGCGAGGCGTCCAACGGAAGTACCGCACCGTCACCAGCACGCCGAACAAGCCCCAGATGCTGAGAATCAGCCAGCGTCCTGCTGGCCATGGCACTCCTTCGACGAAGGGATCGAACGTGCGGCCCAGTGCGAGGGCGAGATGTTTGATCGGGAATATGTCGCCGATGAGGGTCATCCAGCGCGGCGCTCCGTCCGACGGGATGAACACGTCGGACACGAAGTACAGCGGCAGCACGCACATGTTGGTGATCGCAGGCGCCGCTTGCTCGCTGGGGCAGATGCATGTGATGGCGAGCCCGAGGGCTGCGAAGGCCGCCGCCCCCACGACGAGCGTGATGAACAGGCTCGGAATGGCGGCCACCTGAATCTTCACCCCGTACCCGAACCGGCCGATCCCGATCACCAAGACGGTCATCAGCGCCGTCAGCGCGAGCGAGGTCGCGATGTGACCGCCCACATAGATTCTCGGCGGCAACGGCGTCGCCCGCATGGCCTTGAGCACGCCGTTCTCGCGCTTGACAACCATGATGATGGCCTGATTCATGAACGTTGCTGACACCAGCGCCAGCGCGAGGATGCCCGGCACGTACACCGTGGCAACGCGCGCCCCTGTCGAACTCATCACCTCGTTACCGAAGATCGACGTAAAGATCACCAGAAAAATGATCGGCAGCGCCACGGTGAAGAAAGTGGCTGCGGGGCTGCGCCAAAAGCCCAGGAGGTTGAACAGCGTCTCGCTGCGCAGCTGCCGAAGGCTCCTCACGAGTCGTCTCCCGTCAGCGCCAGATAAGTGTCTTCCAATGTCGGAGGTCGAATGGCCAGCGAGTCCAGTCGTGACCCGGCGGCATCCGCAGCGGACAGCAGCGCACGCACCACCCCACCGACATCGTGGGCAGCCAGCTCGGGCCGAGTCTCGCTTCGCAGCCCCGTCGAGTGCTCCACCGGTGCAGATCGGTCCTCCCCCGTCAACAGTCCTCGCAGCTGGTCTGGCAATTCGGAGGGGTGTAACTCTGCTGCGTCCCAGCTAATCCGAACCGGCATCGCAGCTTGGGCGGCAAGCTCCAGTGCGGTGCCGTCAGCCACGATGTGCCCATGGGAGATCACCACGATCCGATCAGCCAGGTGATCCGCTTCGTCCATGTAGTGGGTGGTCAGCAGCACCGTCACGCCCAGCGATCGCAATCCGCTGATCGTCTTCCAGGCTTCGCGCCGGGCGGCAGGATCGAAGCCGGTCGTCGGTTCGTCCAGGAAGACGAGCTCAGGATTGCCCACAAGGGCGAGCGCAACCGCCAGTCGTTGTTTCTGGCCGCCCGACAGCCGTCGTGTGCGGGTCTTCGCTGCGTCGGACAGCCCGACTCGTTCCAGTACTTCGGTCGTCGGGAGCGGAGAGCTGTAGTAGGCCGACCACATCGTCACGATCTCTGCAGCGGTGAAGTCTCCCTCGTGCTTGGCACCTTGAAGCACGACGCCGATGCGCTCGCGCCACGCCGACGTGGCCTCGGCGGGATCGACGCCGAGTACCTGCACGTCGCCTGAAGTCCGAGTCCGAAGTCCTTCGAGGATCTCGACCGTGGTGGTCTTGCCGGCGCCGTTCGGTCCCAAGAAGGCCAGCACCTCGCCCGTCGCGACAGACAGGTCGACACCCCCAACGGCCTCATTGTCCCCGTATCGCTTGGTCAGTCGCGAGACCTCGATGGCCGGATCGCCGCCGTCCATCAGACTCTGGTTGCCCCGACCTCTGGATCCCGTCGCAGCACGGGAGCAGCCGCAGAGCCCGCTGCCTCGTCGGCATATCGCTCGGGATGCATGAGCTGCGGCCGCACGGCACCCGCATAGAGGAGCACGGTCAACGGCCCGAACAAGATGATCATCAGCACCCAGTGATAGCGGCGCTTGCCGACCTTGGCAAATCGTTCGCGGCCGAGCCGGATGACATCGACGATACCCGCGGCCATGATCGCCGCAGCCGTCGCTGCCGCGGCGACCAGCAGCGTGCCCAAGCTCACTGCGCCACGCTAGTGGTGACCTCGACGTCGAGCACCGGCGGGTGGGGCCGCCCCCAGCGCAGCGTCAGGTTCCCAGTGAGCTCACCAGGTCGGCGACGTACACCCCCGCGCCCGCCGCTCCGGCGACGACGAGTCCGATGCCGGCGGTCCAGATCGCGCCGTTGAACAGCAGGCGACCGCCCACGGCCAGCACGACAGTCGCTGCAATGACCGGCAGCACCGTGCCGGGGACGTAGGACACGACAATCCAGCCCGCAACGAGGCCGCACAAGCCCAAGACGATGTCTTCGACCAGCCCCACTACGGCGCGCACAAGCTCACCGTACGCGCACCCCAGGTGCGCGTGGTCCTGCAAGGCAGACGCTCAGCCGTTTGCCGGCCGGTTTGAACGATGGACGGCACGAGCGACGCTGAATCCGTAGCGAGCCAGCCGGCGAGTGCTGGCATCGAGGCCCAGATCTGCATCGGTGAGCTGATCGGACGAAATCCACCGCAGCGCGTCCGACTCGTGATTTCCCAGCGGGGAGGCGCCCGGCGGGCTTCGGACCACATAACGGACGTCAAAGTGCAGGTGAGAGGGCTCTCTGTCGCGGCGATTGACGAAGAGGTGCACGTCGACGTCGATGGGCTCGGTCCAGACCTCCAAGCCCCCGATGCCGATCTCCTCTGTCGCCTCGCGCAGCGCCACTCCCCACAGCGTCGGCTCGCCGTCAGCGTGGCCGCCCGGCTGCAGCCAGCGGCCGATCTTGGCATGCAAGAGCACGAGGCCGCGGGTTGCGTCGTGATTGACCACCCACGCGGAGGCCGTCAGATGGCCGGTCTCGCAAGAGCGATGCAGTGCGTCAGGGTGGCGCGCCGCGAAGGCGAGCAGCCTGCGCCGGTGCTGAGCCTGAATGCGGTCTCTTGGGGTGAATCGCTTGACCGTCTCGACTGCCTCGGCGAGGCCGCTCGGCTCATCAGAGGGGACGGGTCGCGGCTCCACGGCCGCAGCGGCCTGCCAGCGAGGCCTCGGGGGACTCCCCCTGCGGGCGGCGTACTCGTGGCCGGCGCCGGTCACGGCGCACTCGCATGCGGGCTCGCAGGGATGTACCAGCGCCACGGCAGGTCGGTGCCACGGCTGATCCCGATACGCGGTGACCTCGCCAGGCAAGCCGGAGACCAGCCGTCGTCGCAGATGCTCAGGCCACCATTCGAGGTGAGGTCACAGCCGTCGTGCGATCCGTCGATGCCGAACGCCTGGGTGAGCTTGGCGGGACCCGAGCAGAGTTCGGTGAAGGCAACGGGCCGGCCGGCTGAGCTCCGGCAGGCCGTCATGATCTCGGACCCCTGAACGGGTTCCACCGCTCGCAGCAGCACAGCGTCGCCGGTTCCCGCTGGTGCACAGACTGCGTTGGCGCACCAGTGCAAGCCGTAGATCAGGTACACGTACAGACGCCCCGGCGGGCCGAACATGGTGGCGTTGCGGGCTGTCGGACCGTTGCGAGAGTGCGCAGCGGGATCGCCGTCGCTGCTGTAGGCCTCAACCTCGACGATGCGTCCGGCTCGCGCTGTGACATGATCGCATCCGTCGTCGCGCACCAGCAGCTTGCCGACCAAGTCCGGGGCGACCTCGGTTGCGGGGCGCTCGTAAAAGTCCGGCTCGAGCGCGAGGGCTGCCACGTCGGTCAGCGACGGGCCGTCAGCCACTGCTTCATCAACCGCTTGCCGCGGCAAGCGCGGCGTCGAGGCGATCCAACTGCACAGACACGGCGTCGGGACCGCCCGAACCGGGCGTGGTGCGAGCACGGTACGCGCCCGGAGGCACAAGCCGTTGCGCCGCCGACGGCCCTAGGTCCGGATGGCCGGACACCAGCTCGATCAGGCGATTGGCGCGCGTATCGGGGTCCGGGCCATCGAGCGCATCGCGTACGAGCGCCGCCACCAGAGCGTGCGCGTCGCGAAACGGCATCCCGTTGGCCACGAGCCATTCGGCCACATCGGTAGCTGCTGCGAACGGATCGTCTGCGCCGCGGGACATCGCGTCGGCGTTGAAGCCGACCGTGCGCAGCAGGCCGTCAAGCGCCATCACCGTGAGGCGGACCGTGTCGACTGCGTCGAACAGCGGTTCCTTGTCCTCCTGCAGGTCCTTGTTGTAAGCGAGCGGGAGGCCCTTGAGCGTCGTCAGGAACCCGGCCAGATGTCCTACCAGTCGGCCCGCCTTGGCCCGGGCCAGTTCCGCGGCGTCCGGGTTCTTCTTCTGCGGCATCATCGACGAACCGGTGGCGAAGGCGTCGTCGAGCTCGACGAACCCGAATTCCGCGCTCGACCACAGGACGATTTCCTCGCCGAGGCGTGACAGGTGCACGCCCGTCATCGCCAATCCATGCAGCGTGTCGGCGACAAAATCGCGGTCGCTGACAGCATCGAGCGAGTTCTCAAAGACAGCGCCGAAACCGAGCTCTGCCGCAGTGAGGGCCGGGTCGAGCGGCAGCGAGGAACCCGCCAGGGCTCCGGCGCCCAGCGGAGACACATCGGTGCGTCGCCTGGCTTCGCTGAGACGCTGGAGGTCGCGCAGCAGCGCCCACCCATGGGCAGCCAGATGATGCGCGAGACCTACCGGCTGTGCCTGCTGCAGATGCGTGTAGCCCGGCAGCCGCAGGTCTGCGGAATGGGCCTCGCGAGCGCGTTCGGCCAAGGTGCAAGCGAGGCCATGTATCGACCCCGTGACCTCGTCGATGGCGACGCGTGTCCACAGGCGCAGGTCGGTCACCACCTGATCGTTCCGGCTGCGGCCGGTATGCATCTTGGCTGCTGCCGCACAGAGCTCCGTGGCGCGACGCTCCACGGCGGTGTGGATGTCCTCGTCGGTCGGAGCCCACGCCATGCTGCCCCCGGCGATTTCGGCCTCCACCTGCGCGAGCGCCTCGACAATGCCGTCGCGCTCGTCGACGCTCAACAGACCGACATCGCACAGCATCCTGGTGTGAGCGCGCGACGCAGCGATGTCCTCGGCGAACATGCGCCGATCGAACGGCAGCGAGTCGCTCAGCGCCGAGAGCGCCTCCGCCGGCCCGGTTGCGAAGCGTCCGTGCCACAGCGTGGCTGTGCCCGGGGGGGACGTTCCGCCGGCGGCGATGTCCGATCCGGCGGGGTGTTGGGCGTCGTCATCAGACATCGTCTCAGCCGTTCAGACGTTCACAGATCGGCCAGTTCGCGGCAATAGTCGGCAACCGCAGTCCCGCCGGGGTTCTCGGCGGCCACGACCAGCAGCGTGTCATCCCCGGCCACGGTGCCGACCACGCCGTCAAGATTGCTGCGATCGATGGCCGCGGCCACCACGTGGGCGGAGCCGGGTGGAGTGCGCAGCACCACGATGTTCTGCGAGGACTGCACGTCCAGCACCCAGTCGCCGAACACGCGCCTGAGGGTGTTGGTGGGCAGGGTCTCGGGCGCGTCGGTCTCGGGCACCGCGTAGGCCGTGCGGCCTGCGGTGCGCATCTTGGCGACGCCCAACTCGTCGAGATCACGGTTGACCGTGGCCTGGCTGACGTCCACCGAGTGATCGGCGAGCAGAGCGACCAGTTGCGCCTGGCTGCCGATCTCGCGGCTGGCAAGCAGCTCGCAGATGAGGTGCTGGCGCTGTGCCTTGGTGGTCACGGCCCCGCTCCCTGCGCTGGGCTTGCTGACGCTGCACCATGCAGCGCCGGGCCTGCCAAGAACGCGAGCAGGCCCCTCGCAGCGTGCATGCGATTGCGGGCCTGCTGCCAGACGCGGCTGGCCGGCCCGTCGATCACTTCTGCAGCCACCTCTTCGCCCCGACGCGCTGGCAGGCAATGCAGGAAGATCGCACCGGGGGCTGCCAGCGACATCAGTTCTGGCGTCACCTGGTACGGACCGAACGCAGCCAGTCGCTCGGCCTGCTCGTCCTCCTGGCCCATCGAGGTCCACACGTCGGTATAGACCACGTCGGCGCCCGCGACGGCCGCCGCGGGGTCGTCGGTGACCGTGCACCCGCCGCGCGACGCGATGCGGTCCAGCGTTGCCCCAGACGGGCCGTAGCCGTCCGGCACCGCCAGCGAGCTCTCGATGCCGACCATCGCGCAGCCGATGGCCAGTGATCGCCACATGTTGTTGGCGTCGCCGACGAACGCAACCCGCTGCGCGCGATCCAAACCGATGCACTGCGAGACAGTGAGCAGGTCTGCCACGGCCTGGCAGGGGTGCGCGTCGTCGGAAAGCAGATTGATGACCGGTGCCACCTCGCAGGCCGCCATGCGCTCGAGGTGGCTGTGCCGAAAGACGCGCGCTGCGATGACGTCGTGAAAGCAGGCGAGCGTTCGCGCGATGTCCTCCGCCGTCTCGCGCACGTCCATGCCCACCTCTTCGGGGCGGATGTAGACCGGATGCCCGCCGAGCTGGCGGACCGCCATCTCCATCGAGTTGCGAGTGCGGTTCGACGACTTCTCGAAGACCAGGGCGACGCCGCTGCCAGCCAGGGCCGGCGGCGCAGCCTCCGGCGCGCCCGACGAGACGTCGAGCACCCATCGGAGCTCGTCAGCAGACAGATCGTCGACTTCCAGGAAGTGGCGCATCAGCTGGGTCCGCCCTTGCCGGCGAGCACCTTGGCGAAGATGGCCAACCCTTCGTCGATCTGCTCGCTGGACACCACCAGGGGCGGCGCGAAGCGCACGGCCGTCGGCGAGATGCCGTTGACGACCAGGCCGGCCTCCAGGCACGCGGCGGCCACCTCAGGGCCGCTGCGCCCGATTGCATCGGTGTCGAGATCGGCTGCGATGAGCAGACCGAGGCCGCGCGTGTCGACGACGCCCGGGACGCCCATCAGCTTGCCCGCCAGTTCTTCGCCGCGGGCGGTCGCCAGCGCGCGCGCATCGATGGCCTCCATCGAGCGCAGCACGGCACGCGCAGCGCTCGCCGCCAGGGGCTGACCTCCGAACGTGGTGGCGTGATCGCCCGGCTGGAACGCTGCGGCTACCTCTCGACGCGCCCAGACCGCACCGATCGGCACTCCGTTGCCCAGTGCCTTGGCCATGGTCACGATGTCGGGCCGAGCCGCCCCGGTGGGCCCTCCGGTTGGGTCGAAGTGGTGGTGCCAGGCAAACCACTCCCCGGTACGGGCCAGACCCGTCTGCACTTCGTCGACGATGAACGTCATGTCGCGCTCATCGCAGATCTCCCGGACGCGGTGCAGGTAATCGCCGCTGGCGACATTCACCCCTCCTTCGCCCTGCACGACTTCGAGCAGCACGGCGCAGCAGCTCGGGTCCAGCGCGGCCTCCAGGGCCTCCGCGTCGTCATAGGGCACGTGGCGGAATCCCTCGGGCAACGGCTGGAACGTCTCGTGCTTCTCGGGCTGGCCGGTGGCGTGCAGCGTCGCCAGCGTGCGCCCGTGAAATGAGCGCAATGCGCTCACCACCACATGGCGGCCGCGCCCGCCGTACTTGCGAGCCAGCTTGATTGCTCCCTCCAGGGACTCGGCGCCGCTGTTGCAGAAGAACACCTGCCCGCCGCCGCCCTGCAGCCGGTCGATGGTCTGGGCCACCTCGACCTGCGGTTCGGTGCCGAAGAGGTTCGACACGTGCAGCAGCGTGCGCGCCTGCTCGCTGAGCGCGTCGGCGACGGCCGGATGGGAGTGGCCGAGCGAGGTCACTGCCAGGCCCGCAAGGAAGTCCAGGTAGCGCTTGCCGTCGCGGTCATACAGCTCGCAGCCGCTGCCGCGCACGAATTGCACCGGCGGGGGGCCATAGGTCGGCATGAGCGGGCAGTGCTCCAGCGTTTCGCCGCCCATCGCAGCGGCGTGCGCCGCTTGGGGTCGTGCTTCGGTCATGACGCAGTGAACCTTTCGGTCGGTCGGTCGTCGGTGATCATCGTGCCGACGCCTGCGTCGGTGAACAGCTCGACGAGCACCACGTGCGGCACGCGGCCGTCGAGCAGATGGGCGCTGTTGACTCCGTTGCGAACGGCGCTGATGCACGCCTCGATCTTGGGGATCATCCCGCCGGCGATCTTCCCGCTCGCCAAGCGCGCGGCCAGCGAGCCGGCTGTGGTGCGACTGATCAGCGATTCCGGTCGGTCGACATCTTCCAGAAGGCCGGCGACATCGGTGAGATACACCACCTTCTCGGCCTCGAGCGCCGCAGCCACGGCACCTGCCACGGTGTCGGAGTTGATGTTGTAAGCCTGCCCTTTCGCGTCGGCCCCGATCGTCGAGATGACCGGGATCAACCCTTCGGCCAGCAGTCGCTCCAGCAGATCGGTGTTCACGTCGGTGACCTCGCCGACGAAGCCGAGGTCGGGGTTGCGCGCCGTCGCGGTGATGACCCTGCCGTCCTCGCCGGAGATCCCCACGGCCATCGGACCGTGCACATTGATGGCCCCGACGATGTCCCGGTTGACCTTGCCCACCAAGACCATGCGCGCGATGTCGAGCGTCTCCGCGTCGGTGACCCTCAACCCGTCGCGGAACTCCGACGTCTTGCCCAAACGGGCCATGAGATCGCCGATCTGCGGTCCGCCGCCGTGCACGACAACCGGGGCGAGGCCGATCTGACGCAGCAGCACCATGTCCGCGGCGAAGCCGTCGGTCAACGTCGTGTCGACCATGGCGTTGCCGCCGAACTTGATGACCATCAACTTTCCTCGCCAACGGCTGATGTACGGCAGCATCTCGACGAGGAACCGGGCGCGCTCGAACTCCGAGGCGTGAGCCCTGTCGCTCATGGCATCAGCCCCGTTGTCGGCAAACCGGCTGTCTCGGGCAGGCCGAGCGCGACATTCGCGCACTGCACGGCTCCGCCGGACGCGCCCTTGACCAAGTTGTCGATGGCGCTGAGCACCACCAGCCATCCGGTGCGCGGATCTACCCTCGCGCTGAGATGGCACGTATTGGCGCCGAGCGTCGCCTTGGTGTGGGGGGCGTCACGATGCACCACCACAAACGGCTCGCCTGCGTAGAAATCTGCCAGCACGCCGAGTGCGCCCTCGGTCGTCATGCCCCCCATCGAATCCGACAGCGGCCTTGCGTAGCACGTCGCCAAGATGCCGCGCACCATCGGCACGAGATGCGGCGTGAACAGCACCTGGCATCCGGTTGCCTGCTCGATCTCGGGCGTATGGCGGTGATCGAGCAAGCCGTAGGCCACGAAGTCCTCGTCGACGGTCGAGAACGTTGTATTGGGTTTGGGGGCACGGCCCGCGCCGCTGACGCCCGACGCCGCGTCGACGACCACCCCGCTGGTGGAGATGTGGCCGCCGCGGGCGAATGGGGCAAGTGCCAGCGCCGCCGCAGTGGGATAGCAGCCAGGCACGGCGATGCCCGCGGCCCCGCGCAATGCCTCACGGCCCAGTTCCGGCAGCCCGTAGGGGAATTCGCCGAGCAGTTCGGGCATCGGATGGGAAATGCCGTACCACTGGGGGTAGTGCGTCGCATCGGTCAGGCGGAAATCCGATCCGAGATCGATCACGCAGCCCACGCGCTTGTAGAGATCGGCGACGACCGGTGCGCTTGCCATGTGCGGCAACCCCAGAAAGACCGCGTCGAGGCCGATGAAGACCTCGGGGTCGTAGGCGCAGTAGCGGAGCTCGCCGTAGTCGGCGGCCAGGCTCGGGTACAGGTCGCGTACTGCGGCCCCGGCCTGCGTGTCACCGGCAACAGCGATGACGTCGAACGACGGATGCCCGGCAGCCAGGCGAAGCAATTCCGCCCCGGTGTAGCCCGATGCACCGACGATGCCGATGCGCACCGACTCATGTGTCGCCGAACCCATGCGCGCCGGCTCGGCCGATGCAGTGCCCGCGCTCTCGGGTGATTCGGTGTGTGCGTTCATTGCAGCCAACATGCTAGCACCGTCTCGGCTCGATTATTCATCAATTTGCAATTTTATTCAGCAGCGGATATTCAGCAACGCAGGTGGCGACTGCCGAACGCCTCTCGCCTGTCTTCGTCGGTACACTGCCCCGCGAGGGCCAACGACGTCCCTGCTGCCACTGATCGGTGGCCGCACGCCAATTCGGTTCACTCACTGGGACGTCGCCCATGCGAATACCTGACGCTGCGACAACTGACAGCGCGACAGCTCGAACAGCGCGTCGTGCCGCCGGAGATGCCGGAGTCGCCGATGCGCTGCCGGTCGTACGCAAGGATGCTCTTGCGTCACCGCCTGCAGCGCAGGGGCTGTATGACCCGGCGTTCGAGCACGACTCGTGCGGCGTCGGCTTCGTTGCCGACATGTCCGGTGTACCGAGCCGTGCTGTGGTGGACCAGGCGCTGCAGTGCCTCGTCAATCTTGACCACCGCAGCGCGACCGGCGCGGAGGCCAACGTCGGCGACGGCATCGGCATCACGGTCCAAGTGCCCGACCGGTTCCTGCGGGCGGTGTGCGACTTCGAGCTCCCGCCGGCGGGCAGCTATGCGGTCGGCGCGGCATTCCTGCCGCGCGCTGATCCTGAGAGAGCATCTGCGGCCATCGCCGAGATCATGGTCTCGGAGGGACTCGAAGTGGTCGGCTGGCGCGATGTTCCGACGGATCCGACGTCGCTGGGCCGCTTCGCCACCGATCCGATGCCGGTCTTCCGGATGCTGGTCGTGGCTGCACCTGCCCACGAGGCCTGCACCGGCCTCGAACTCGAGCGCCGAGTCTATGTGGCACGCAAGCGCACTGAGCACGAGATCGACCCGGCTCCGTACTTCCCCTCCTTGTCGTGCCGCACGCTGATCTACAAGGGGATGCTGACCTGCAGCCAGTTCGCGGACTTCTATCCCGACTTGACGGATCCCCGCATGGAGTCAGCGCTCGCGCTGCTGCACTCCCGCTTCAGCACCAACACCTTCCCGTCGTGGCCTCTCGCCCACCCGTACCGGATGCTCGCTCACAACGGCGAGATCAACACCGTGATGGGCAATAGGAATTGGATGCGAGCCCGCGAGGGCACCCTGTCGAGTCCGCTCTTCACTGACGCTGATGGGCACAACCGGTTGGAGCGCACCTACCCCGTCTGCACGCCCGGGGCGTCCGACACCGCCAGCTTCGACGAAGTGCTCGAGCTGCTGCATCTCGGCGGCAGGAGCCTGCCGCACGCCGTGCTGATGATGATCCCCGAGGCCTGGGAGAACCACGCACGCATGCCTCAGGACCGCCACGACTTCTACGAGTTCCACGCCTCGTTGATGGAGCCGTGGGACGGCCCGGCCAGCATCGCGTTCACCGACGGCACGGTCGTCGGCGCCGTACTCGACCGCAATGGGCTGCGTCCGTCGCGTTACTGGGTGACCGAGGACGGTCTGGTGGTGATGGCATCGGAGGTGGGCGTCGCCGACATCGAACAGAGTCGGATCGTCCGCAAGGGCCGGCTGCAGCCAGGACGCATGTTCCTGGTGGACACCTCGCAGGGCAGGATCGTGGGCGACGAAGAGATCAAGCGCAGCCTGGTGTCAGCCGAGCCCTACGGGGACTGGCTGGCGGACGGGCTGGCGCACCTCGAGGACCTGCCGCCGCGTTTCAGCCTGACTCCGCAGCACTCATCGGTGACCCTGCGCCAACGCACGTTCGGCTACACCACCGAAGAACTGCGGATCCTGGTGGCGCCGATGGCCCGCACCGGCATCGAGCCGATCGGGTCAATGGGCACCGACACGCCGATCGCGGTGCTGTCCAAGCGGCCGCGGCTGCTCTTCGACTACTTCAGCCAGCTGTTCGCGCAGGTGACCAACCCGCCGCTGGACGCCATCCGCGAGGAGCTTGTCACCTCCACGAAGGCCAAGATCGGCCCAGAGGGGAACCTGCTGCAGCCTGGTCCCGCCTCATGTCGCCAGATCGTGCTGCCGTACCCGATCCTGTCGAACGAGGATCTGGCCAAGATCCTCTATATCGACGAGGACAGCGGGGACTCGCGCCAGTTCCGTCCGTTCGCGGTGGACGGGTTGTACCCCGTGGCCGAGGGCGGCGCTGGCCTCGAGCGCGCCCTCGACGACGTCTGTGCCCAGGTGGACAACGCCATCGCGGACGGCGCCCGCATCATCGTGCTCTCCGATCGCTACAGCGACGAGCACAAAGCGCCGATCCCGTCGCTGCTGCTGACCGGTGCCGTGCACCACCACCTCGTGCGCAACAAGACCCGCACCATGGTGGGTCTGGTCACCGAGTGCGGCGACGCCCGCGAGGTCCATCACATGGCCCTGCTGCTCGGCTACGGCGCCAGCGCGGTGAACCCGTACCTAGCGTTCGAGTCGATCGACGACATGGTGCGCCACGGCGTCATCACCGAAGTCGACGAGCGCGCCGCGAAGCGCAACTACATCAAGGCATGCACCAAGGGCGTGCTGAAGGTGATGTCCAAGATGGGCATCTCGACGGTGGCCAGCTACACCGGGGCGCAGGTCTTCGAAGCCGTGGGGCTGGGGCCCGACCTCATCGATCGCTGCTTCAGCGGCACTACCTCCAAGCTGGGCGGCGTCGGTCTTGACGTGCTCGCGGCCGAGGTGGCCGAGCGTCACCGCTTCGCCTATCTCGACAATCCCGCCGAGGCGGCGCATCGCGACCTGTGGGCCGGAGGCGAGTACCAATGGCGGCGCGAGGGCGAGTACCACCTGTTCAATCCCGAGACGGTCTACAAGCTCCAGCACTCCACCAGAGCCGGTCGCTACGAAGTGTTCAAGGAATACACGCAGCTCGTGGACGATCAGTCCAACGAGCTGGCCACATTGCGAGGCCTGTTCGAGCTCAAGCCGGCACCCCGAGGTCCGATCCCGATCGACGAGGTCGAGCCAGTGTCGGAGATCGTGAAGCGATTCTCGACCGGAGCAATGAGCTATGGCTCGATCTCGGCGGAAGCGCACGAGACGCTGGCCATCGCGATGAATCGCATCGGCGGGAAGTCCAACACCGGCGAGGGAGGCGAGGACCCCGAGCGCTACGTGGCAGATCCCAACGGCGACTTGCGACGCTCAGCCATCAAGCAGGTGGCTTCGGGACGGTTCGGCGTCACCTCGGAGTACCTCGCCAACGCCGACGACCTGCAGATCAAGATGGCCCAGGGAGCGAAGCCCGGAGAGGGCGGGCAACTGCCTGGGCCCAAGGTGTGGCCGTGGATCGCGAAGACGCGCCATTCCACGCCAGGCGTAGGCCTGATCAGCCCGCCGCCGCATCACGACATCTACTCCATCGAGGATCTCAAGCAGCTGATCCACGACCTGAAGAACTCCAACCCTTCCGCTCGGGTCCACGTGAAGCTGGTCGCCGAGGTGGGTGTGGGCACCGTGGCGGCCGGCGTATCGAAGGCAAAGGCGGACGTGGTGCTGATCTCCGGGCACGACGGCGGCACGGGAGCGTCACCCCTGACGTCACTGAAGCATGCGGGCGCTCCCTGGGAGCTGGGTTTGGCCGAGACCCAGCAGACGCTGCTGTTGAACGGGTTGCGCGACCGGATCGTCGTGCAGACCGACGGGCAGCTCAAGACCGGTCGGGACGTGATCGTCGCGGCACTTTTGGGAGCCGAGGAATATGGCTTCGCCACAGCGCCGCTGGTGGTGTCGGGCTGCATCATGATGCGGGTCTGCCACCTCGACACCTGCCCGGTGGGTGTCGCGACACAGAATCGCGAGCTGCGCAAGCGCTTCGGGGGACGGCCCGAGTTCGTCGTCAACTTCTTCGAGTACATCGCGCAGGAAGCGCGCGAGTACCTGGCCATGCTGGGGTTCCGCTCGCTGCGGGAGGCCATCGGTCGGGTGGACCGGCTGGACATCACCGCAGCGGTGGCCCACTGGAAGGCGCACGGCCTGGACCTGTCGCCGATCCTGGCCGAACCCGAGACGCCCTGGCCGCAGGATCGCTACTGCACCCAGAGCCAGGACCACGGGCTGGACCGAGCGCTCGATGTACAGCTCATGGAGTTGGCAGCACCCGCTCTCGAGCGCCGTGAGCTGGTGCGAGCGGAGTTGCCGATCAACAATGTGAACCGCACGGTGGGCACGATGCTCGGCCATCGCATCACCGCAGCGCACGGCGGCGACGGCCTGGCTGACGACACCATCGACCTGACGTTCAACGGATCCGCTGGGCAGAGCTTCGGCGCGTTCGCGCCACATGGGCTGACGATGAGGCTCTACGGAGACGCCAACGACTATCTCGGCAAGGGACTCTCGGGAGGACGCCTAGTGGTGCGGCCGCCGCGCGAGTCACACCCTGACTTCGTCGCGGAGGACAACATCATCGCCGGCAACGTGATCCTGTACGGGGCCACCAGCGGCGAGGCATACATCCGCGGGACGGTCGGCGAGCGGTTCTGCGTGCGCAACTCGGGCGCGGTCGCCGTGGTCGAGGGGGTAGGCGATCACGCGTGCGAGTACATGACCGGCGGCACCGTCGTGGTGCTCGGCGGCGTGGGGCGCAACTTCGGCGCCGGCATGTCAGGCGGCGCGGCGTACGTCTACGACCCTGACGATGTGTTCTGGCGTCACCTCAACACCGAGATGGTCGACCTCGAGCCGCAGCTCGACGACGCCGATGCCGAATTCGTGCGTTCGCTGCTGCGCCAGCACCTCGCCGAGACCGACTCGGTGCCAGCCGAGCGCATCCTGCGACGCTGGCACAGCGAGGTGCGCTGTTTCCGCAAGGTGATGCCCAAGGACTTCAAGAGGGTGCTCGAGGCCCGGGCGGTGGCCGCCGAAGAAGGCCACGACCTCGACGAAGCGGTCATGGCGGCTGCGCATGGCTAGTGGTGCGTCGGCAGTTTGCGCAGGGCCTGCCGAAGCCTGTTTCCGCAGGTCAGCGGGCCGCGACCTGCCCGCAAGAAAACCGCGACACACCACTAGGCACCGCATTCACTGTCGCCGCGCAGCCGCCAGCAAACCAGCACAGCGGCTGCGCATGGGTGATTCAGGGGCTGGGTATGGGTGACATCCGGGGATTCATGCGGCATGACCGCGGGCTGCCGACGCGGCGTCCTGTGCCCGTGCGGTTGCGCGACTGGCGCGAGGTCTACGAGCCCTTCGGGGACCCCGAACTGCGCGTTCAGGCCAGCAGGTGCATGGACTGCGGCGTGCCGTTCTGCAACTCGGGCTGCCCGCTCGGCAACATCATCCCGGACTGGAACGACCTCGTGTACCGGGACCGCTGGCGCGATGCCATAGAGCGTCTGCACGCCACCAACAATTTCCCCGAGTTCACTGGTCGGCTCTGCCCCGCACCGTGCGAAAGCGCCTGCGTGCTGGGCATCAACGCCGACCCGGTCACGATCAAGCAGGTCGAAGTAGCCATCATCGACAAGGCCTTCGAGATGGGCTGGGTGCAGCCGGAGTTGCCGGCGACTCACACGGGTCGCAGCGTGGCCGTCGTGGGCTCCGGCCCTGCCGGGCTTGCCGCGGCGCAGCAGCTGACTCGCGCCGGCCACGACGTGACGGTGTTCGAGAAGGCAGATCGCCTCGGCGGGCTGCTGCGCTACGGCATCCCCGAGTTCAAGATGGAGAAACGGCACATCGAGCGGCGGCTGGATCAGATGAGCGCCGAGGGCACGAAGTTCCGCACCGACGTCGAGGTGGGCGTCGACATCCCAGTGGCCGACCTGCAGTCCGACTTCGATGCGCTGGTGCTGGCAGGCGGCGCGACCCAATGGCGTGACCTGCCGATCCCGGGTCGCGAGCTGCAGGGCATCTGCCAGGCGATGGAGTACCTGCCGTGGGCCAACAAGGCCCAAGAGGGAGATCTGGACCCTGAAGAGGTGCCGATCAGCGCCAAGGACAAGCGGGTCGTGATCATCGGCGGCGGCGACACTGGCGCCGACTGCCTGGGAACCGCGCACCGCCAGGGCGCCGTCTCGGTGCACCAGTTCGAGATCATGCCGCGGCCCCCGGACGAACGGGCCGCCTCCAATCCGTGGCCGACGTATCCGATGGTCTACCGCGTCTCCTCGGCTCACGAGGAGGGCGGCGACCGCATGTACTCGGTGAACACCGAGAGATTCCTTGGAGATGCGTACGGCTCGGTGAGGGCGCTGGCTGCGCACGAGGTGGAGTTCAGCGACGGCCGCTTCACCAAGGCGGACGGCACCGACTTCGAACTCGAATGCGAGCTGGTGCTGCTGGCCATGGGCTTCACCGGTCCCCAGCAGGAGGGCTTGCTGGCACAGCTCGGCACCGAGACCGACGCCCGCTCCAACGTCGCGCGCGATGAGGACTACCGCACGAGCGTCGACGGCGTGTGGGTATGCGGCGACATGGGCCGCGGCCAGAGCCTGATCGTGTGGGCCATCGCCGAGGGCCGAGCATGCGCCGCCGCGGTGGACGAAGCCCTCATGGGCCACACTGCACTGCCGCGCCCGATCCCGCCGTCCGCTCGTCCGCTGAACTGAGCACCGAGTTCGCGCGCGGGGAGCGCGACGATACGCTGAGTCATCGGCAACTTGCGCCCCCATCTATGCGATCAGGCGGTCGGCATGGCCATCACTCACCGACAAGCCAAGCTTCAGGAGTCAAAGCTCGGCATCGAACGACGATACCCGGACTTTGCATCCAAGCTCTTCTCCTTCCTCGAACGCGATGAGTCCACCATATGTTGGGCGAACACTTGGAACGATTATCACCTGAGCGCACTCCGTGTCGCGCCATCCGACGCCATTAGACGGCAATTCGGGATAAGCAACGAGATTCCCGTATTGATCGCCACCTACGAGTCATCACTGCAGCCTCGCGTGCTTCGACAACTTGATACCTCGAAAGAGCTTAGGGAGAGCGCTTCAGCCGACAAGGACTTCGCGATCTTAGTCGCCGCTGATCGAAACGCCGAGCAGTTTACAAAAGACCGCACGCGCTTCTCTTATCCGATTCTCACCATCTACACGAACGACCTTCGAGACGGCAAATTTACCGCCACAAACCTGAGGTCTGAAATAGCGCAGTCCATGCGCTCAATGAATCATTTCGACAATAGCAACGAGATTCACCACGCGGCAGACTTTTTTGGACGTGTTCAAGATGTTGAGGCTCTAACCCACCTCGCTTCAGTCGGGCAAAGTGTCGGCATCTTCGGGTTGCGGCGAGCGGGCAAGACGTCGCTCATCCATCAGGTTCGACAGCAACTTGAGCGAAAGGGCACAGAGTCAATCTACGTCCAACTCAATGGCGTTGTCGATGCCGACGACCTCCGACAAGCTCTTGTAGGTGAGACCGCCATGGTGCTGCGCAACAAGGGCGGCACAGTACCAGAGAATTCTGGTATGCTTGACAAGAGTTTCAATTTGACCTATGACGGCACTGCCGCCAAACGATGGATGTATGAGATGGAGGCGCTCCTGCACCAAATCAACTCCGATTTGGTCATCGTGCTCGACGAGACTGACCATGCAAATGAGGAAATCGCGGCAGACGATGAGTCGGAGTTTGGCGATCGCCAGCAGATGAACTTGGTGATTCAGCACCTTCGAGGCCTTATACAGAAACGCTCGGATCGCAGTGACAACAAACTTTCGTTACTGGCCGCGGGCACTGCAGCGTCTATATTCGAAAAATCCATTCGCTTTGGGCGCGACAACCAACTCTTCGGATTCGCATCGTCGCGGCCCTTGGGCTCGATGCCGCGTGACGAAATGAGAGAGATGGTTCGCGTTCTAGGCAAACGTAGTGGACTCAAATTCGACGACCATCGAGTATTTGACAGCCTGCTCGAAGAGTACGGGGGTCACCCGCACCTTACCCGCCAAGCATGTGCACGAGTCGTCGAGAATGTTCAGGCCGATCCTGAAGCCGATGTACCACATCATGTCAGCATTCAAGACTTGGAAGCTGTCTACGGCTCCACAGCTGAGAATTCACCAACACATGCCACTCGACAGACTTTTCGTAACTTTGAGCAATGGTATCCAGATGAAGCTGCTGCCATTATGAAGGCTGCAACTGATGGTCAACCGGCCGAACCCAACCATGTGACGCACGCAATAGACTTTGGCATCTGCGGCCCTAAAGGAAATCTACGCCAACGCGCTCTTCGACGTGAACTTTGTCGTGGAATGGGTTGATAGATGCGTCGACCATTTGATCGGCGGAACGTCAATAAATGTAACAGGATTGGCTGGCAGCGGCAGATCTCGCGCTCTGAGCTTGATTGCGAAAGAGCTAGAAGAATCCGATTGGCAGATTCTACATTGGACTCCGGCAAGTGTTCCGCGCGAGAAGCGTGACTTAGCACAGCAACTTGACGTGCTCCTGGCGACGGACAAGATTCCGGTGCTGATTGTTGACGACTACGGCGAGATTGTTTCAACACAGAATCGATGGCTTGATTCATTGCTATTCGCGCGCACCGCTTTGCAGCATGGTTCCGACAAACATGCCCTCCGATGTGTCGTGGCGACTTACCCTCGCGATAGGCAGGCGATTGTCTCAGATGGTTCCGGACTGCTAGATCGTGCTTACCCAATGGTGCCTGAAACTGAAATCGGCACGCAGCAGGATGCCTCTCGCTTTGGATGTCGCGACGCAAGTGTCCTACTGAGCCTAACGGGCGGCAACTCTCATTTGCTCAGCGTTGGAGGCAGCACACCCGACGAACGTCGCGGTAATGTGCGCTCGGCAGCTCTGCGCTGGCTGCCTAGATGGATAGGCCAGCTAGACGAAATGCATCAGTCACGCTTAGCTGACATCGTCGGGCGGGCCAATCCCGCTACGTGGAAGCCACAAGAAGCGGACCCGGTCTTGGCTCCACTTGTTCTGCCGCGTCACTCTGCTGATTCACTTCATTGCCAAGTCTTGGAGTCAGTCGATCCGCAAGAGATATTGCCTCTGCTGATGCGCCAGCCCTGGCCTTATGGTGACACACGGACAGCAGCGAGGCGATTCTGTGCCCGCTGTGGGAGTGATCTCAACCCGCTTTGGGTTGACAATTTTCTTTCTCAGCTCGCCGATCCAGAGTGGCAGTACCTTGTTGAGTTCCTTCAGTCTGTAACAGATATTCTCGGAAGCGACAGTCGCATTGATATTCTGTCTCGCGACTGGATCCCGCCCAACCACTTAGTCAGTCCAGGCGATATTCGAAACGGCCTTCAACACGGAGGCATCACCGATGCCGTCAAGTCTCGCCTTCGCTGGCGGATCTACGATCGCGGCAGAGGCGTGAACCTACATGACAGACAACTCATACTGCGGTCGCAAAACGCCGTCTTCCAGCTGCCGCCAGCAAAGGACGTTATCGGGTTGACTCGTGGTGGCAATGTGTCTGATCCGGCTGTTGCTCGTGCGGTCAGCATTCCCGCGAGGCAAGCGTGGAAGGATGCACGCGTAGTTCTATGACCAGCCTTCGGGACTGCAGCATGGGAGACGATCAGTTGATTCAAGAAGTGAATCTGAATCTGTGAGTCGCCACACCTACGACGTTGACGGCGAGCGTCTGTGGCGAACGCTCGGCGAGCTGGCAGAGATCGGCGCCACGCCCTCCGGCGGGGTCGCCCGCGTCGCCCTCACCGATGACGATCACGCCGGCCGTGACCGGTTCGTGGCATGGGTGCTCGAGCTGGGTTGCTCGACCCATGTCGACCAGATGGGCAATCTGTTCGCCCGCCGCGAGGGCACCGACCCCGACCGCCTGCCCGTGGTCATCGGGAGCCACCTCGACAGCCAGCCCACCGGCGGTCGCTACGACGGCGCGTACGGCGTCATGGTGGGTCTCGAGATCCTGCGCGTACTGGCCGACCACGATGTCAGCACCGCGGCGCCGATCGAGGTCGTGTCGTGGACGAATGAGGAGGGGGCGCGCTTCCCGCCGGCGATGATCGGCTCTGGCGTCTATGCGGGCGCGTTCAGCCTGGAAGAGGGTCTCGCAGCTCCTGGAGTGGACGGCACCACGCTGGGTGCCGAGCTGGCGCGCATCGGCTACGCCGGCAATGAGCCGTGTGGCCAGCCGGACGGTGCTGGCCGCCGGCCGATCGGGTACTACATCGAGCCGCACATCGAGCAGGGGCCGATCCTGGAAGCCGCGGGTGTCACGCTCGGTGCGGTGACCGGCGTGCAGGGCATCCGCTGGTACGACGTGACGATCGAGGGCCAATCGGCGCACGCGGGCAGCACCCCGATGGAGCACCGATCCGATGCGATGGTGGCGGCCGCCCGGCTGGTGTGCGAGGCCGACGAGATCGCGGCCCGGCGCGCTCCCGAGGGGCGGGCCACGGTGGGCACGTTGACCGTCGGCACCGGCTCGCGCAACACCGTTGCGGGCTCGGTCACGCTGACCGTGGACCTGCGCCATCCCGATGCCACCGAGCTGGAAGCCATGCATGACGAACTGCTGGCATTAGCCGAGGGTCCTGCATTCGGGCAACAGCACAGCGCCGCATCGAGCGACGCCAACCAGCACAGCGCCGCATCGAGCGACGCCAACCAGCACAGCGCCGCATCGAGCGACGCCAACCAGCACAGCGCCGCATCGAGCGACGCCAACCAGCACAGCGCCGCATCGAGCGACGCCAACCAGCACAGCGCCGCATCGAGCGACGCCAACCAGCACAGCGCCGCATCGAGCGACGCCAACCAGCACAGCGCCGCATCGAGCGACGCCAACCAGCACAGCGCCGCATCGAGCGACGCCAACCAGCACAGCGCCGCATCGAGCGACGCCAACCAGCACAGCGCCGCATCGAGCGACGCCAACCAGCACAGCGCCGCATCGAGCGGCGTCGATCAGCCCAGCCGGTCGGTCCCCCGCCCGCAGGTCTCGCCGATCTGGTACTCGCCGCCGATCGTCTTCGACCCGACCGTCGTCGAGGCAGTGCGCGCCGGCGCCGCCGCTGCGGGCTTCGAGCCGATGGACATCACTTCGGGTGCCGGTCACGACGCGTGCTACGTCTCGCAGGTCGCGCCGACGGGGATGCTGTTCATCCCCTGCGCAGACGGGCTGTCCCACAACGAGGCCGAGTCGATCCTGCCCGAACATGCCACCGCTGGTGCTCAGGCAACGTTGAACGCAGTGCTGGCGTTGGCTGGCTAGTGCCGAACAGCGCCGCTTGCCGGCCGTTTGCAGCCGCAGTCAAGCAACTCGACCACTGCGCCGCTCAGGTCAATTCGGCGAGCGCCTGGCACTTGAGGATGGCCCGGGCGGCTTGCTCCATGGCCGTCCAAGCGGGCTGATCAGCCACCTCGCCCTGCCAGCCCATCTGCGTCAGCCGCTCGGCCAGCCGCCTGTCGCCGGCGCGCACATCGGCCCGCGCGATCCAGCCGGTGGCGGCTTGGACGTCGCGGACCGCCGACCGTCGGGTGTCGGTCCAGTGCAGGGAGTCGACATCGGGCAGCGGGTCGGCGGGAATGGCGACGATCATCCCCCTGGCAGTATTGCGCCAATCGCGGGCGATCTCGACCGGCACTGCGGCATGCCACACGCCGAGCAGGCTGTGCTCGACGCTTCGGTCCTGATACGAGGCGCCTTCGACCACGCTGAGGTCGACCTTGCTGAGCGCTGCCGCCGCCGCGGTCGTGGCCCGCACGTCGGGGCGCGGCGGCGATAGGCGTTCCCGCAGTTCGGCAAACGTCGCCACTCCCTCGGGGCCGGTCACCCACGAGATGTACTCGCGACGGCTGCGTTCGGTGAACATCGGCGACGAGAACGTCTCGGCCCACCATTCCACGGGCCGCAGCAGATGGGCCATGCGAGGGTCGAACTCTTCCCAGTTACGGGCGTGTTCTTCCGACCGGAAGAGGTTCATGCCCGCTCAGCGGTAGGGCCGGTTCGCAGCGTCGCCGCCGACAGGGCTGCGGGTGTAGCCGACCATCGTCGGCGGGTCGACGGAGGTGATCTCTTCGTCGCGCATCTCGATCCGCAGCGGCTCGCCGCCCAGCAGGCACGGCGCATCCACGGTGACTGTGCGGCCCCCGAACAGCCAGCGGCAGGCCAATGCCTCGAAGCCGCACTGCGCGAACCAGCGCTGTTCGCCGTCGACGCTCACCCGGTACTGGGTGGGCTGGTTGTTGAACGGCGGGAACGACGCGATCCAGTCGGTGCCGGGATGCAGCCAGCCGGGAGTGAGATCGATGACCCGCGTGACCAGCGCCTTGGCATGCGTGGGATCGATGCCCAAGGTCTGGGCCAACTCGGCGTAGTGGGGCGCAACGCCGGTCGCCACCATCTCGTTCATAATGGCGGCATACGCAGCGTCGAGTTCGGGCAGCGGGAGATGTGCTGGGTCAATCGGGTCTACTGCCATATCGCGATTGTAGAACTCGGCTGCCGTACCGTGCCGCAGCCATGTCGGAATGCGGTGGGGCTCAGGATGCGGGCACGGTCGCGGTGGTCTCGGCGATCCGGTCGTGACCGTCGCGGTCGGCGAATGCTGTGTCGGCGAACACAGTCGAGTCGTTGACGGTGTGTTGGGCTTCCCCCCAAATTGTGGAGGGTTGGTTAGTCGGTGTTGGTGTTTTCGTAGTCGGTCGGGCTGGTCGGTGACGACTGCCTGGCGTGCGGTGCCGTAGTGCTGGTCGGCGGATTTCCATTGCACGACGTAGGCGTTGACGTCGGGCGTGGTGGCCCAGTGCGGGGGCTGCCAGGCCAGCCGGATCTCGCCGGCCGCGCCGGTGGCGGTGAGGTCCTTGGGCCAGCGGGTCTCGCACCCGCCGTCTCTCCACGGGTTCTTGTACGTCGGAGCGGAGCGTGCGTCGTCCGGGTGAGATGACGCGCGCCAAGCGGCCCATGCCTCGCTGTTCGAGCAGTAGCCGCCGAAGGAGGAGTCGAGCAGTAGGCGCAAGGTGGACTGGCGGGCCGCGTCGGCGAAGAACCGGTCGAGGTCGACGCCTTCGAGCGTGCCGTCGCTGCTGTAGGTGTCGAAGAACCACTGCGGGATTTTCTGGCGAGCAACCGCGGTGATGACGCTGCGGTCCTGGGCGCCGGGCGGCACCGAGACAACACCGCAAATCTGCAGGTAGGGGAAATACCCGTCGCGTCCCTCAGCCGTCACCCAGGAGAGCAGGTCTGCGTAGATTTCTCCTTGGCTTACGGCGCAGTTCTCGCTGCCTCTGATGCGTTGGCGGACGTACATCCAGCCCACTGCGGTGGAGAGCCTTGCTGTGCCGCCGTAGGGCACGCTGGTGTCGAGCGTGTAGTGGTGGGCGAGTTCGTGGGTCACGACGCCGAGGCTGCGGTAGGTGAAAATATTGAAACGTATCGAGGCGCCCCTGAGTATGTCGCGTGCGTCGCCGACAAAGTCGAAGTAGTAGAGGCCCGTCGTGCTTTCCCAACCCTCGATCAGGACTGGAACGGGGCGGCGGTGCCAGGCGTCGTGCAGCCAGGGGTACTCGTCTGTGCGCGGGTCGACGATGGTCTCCTCGATGTAGTCGTGCGCGGAGACGACCTCGGCTGCGGCCAGCGTGGCGCCGAGGCTGTCGCCGTCGGCGTCGAGCGCGGTGACCCGCACGAGATAGTTGACCGAGGTCCGCAGCGGGCCGTAGATGATCACGTCGGTCTTGTCGGCGGCGACGCTCGCGCCGCCTCCGGCGGGGAACTCCTCGTTGCCGCGGCGGAACTCGACGCGATAGCCCGCCACGTCGCGGGCGGGCGCGGAGGGCGCCTGCCAGTTCACGTGCATGCGCGTGTGGCGTCCTTCGAGCTCGAGGCCGCGGGGCTCGCCCGGCGCCGCGGCGGCCGGCGTGCCGGTCCGCTCGAAGCTCCACGGTCCGGTGCCGAGAGCGTTCCTCACCGCCACCCGCACCGTCCGGGGCGTGCCGTTCGCTAGCCCGTCGACGGTGTGCACGGTGCTGCGCTTGTCCACCGCGGCCTGCTGGGCGTCGCCCCATTCGTCCTGGGGGTCCTTCCACTGCACCACATAGTGGCCTGTCCCGAAGATCTCCGCTGCGGGAGGGGCCCACTCGACGGTGAGCCGGCCGTCGCCGGGCGTCAGCACCGGCGCTCCGGGCGACTCCTCGAACACAGTGAGAACGAGGAACTCAGCGACGCTGTCGGCGCTGAGGATGCCGCCTGCGTCGGAGCGCACGCTTATCTCGTAGACGCCTGCCTGCGCGAACGCCGTGCCCGGTATCTGGTGGAGATACCCGGTGCGGCCTGCCTCGACTGCCACCTGAGCGCTGTCGCCGTCCGCGAACTCGGCGGCGTCGGCGCGCTTCCACCTGAGCGTGTAGCCCGTCACCCGCTCGCCGCCGTTCCCGCTGGGCGCATCCCACGACACCTCGACCCCGTCGCTTCCCTGGACCGCCTCCACGCGCTGCGGCTTGCCGGGAACCAAAGCAGCGGCTCGCAGCACCACAAACGGGCCCTCGCCTGCTGCGCTGAGCGCGTAGACCCACACGCAGTACTGCCGGCGGTTGAACTCGAGAACTTCCAGCAGATCTTCCAAGGGGATGACATGGGAGGCGGACTCCACGACGGCTTCCCTGACCTCCGAGAATGGCGCTGCGCACGGAGACCAGCGGACGCGGTAGCCGGTGACCGGGGCGATGCTGAACGACGGCGGCAGCCAGCTCACCACCGCATGCACACGGTCGCCCGCGCCGCCGAGGTGCAGCGCCAGATCGCGCACCGCGCCGGGCCTGTCGCCTCCGCCGAACGCCCTCGCCTCCGCCCAGCGGCCGGTGCCCGCGTCGTTGACCGCCGCCACGCGCACGTCGTGGAACACGGACGGGTCCACATCGCCCAGAGTTGCGAGGCCCAGGCCGCGCTCAGCAGCCCAGACCGCCGCCGAACCCGCCGCACCGGTGCGGAGATCCGCCGCATCAGCCCACGCCTGCTCGGACGTCTTGTGCTGCACCCGGTACGCGACCGGCGGCGAGACCCCCTCATCAGCCGAGGCGTGCCACCTCACGACCAGCGAGCCGCTGCCCGACACGACCAGACCCTGCGGCTCGCCCGCCGCGCCAGCGCGCAGCGCCGGAACGGCGGCCACCTGCGCCCACGCGCCCGCGCCGGCCTCGTTGGCCGCCGCGACCCGCACCGCGTAGCCGCGGCCGTTCTCGAGCCCGTGCACAGTGAACGAGCGGGCATCAGCCGCCAGCGCCCGCACCGGCGTCTCATCGGTCCACACGCCGTCCTCCGCGCGCACCTGCAGCACCCAGCCCGACACCTCCCCCGCGCCCACGTCGGCGGGCACGCCCCAGCTCAGCACCAGATCGGTGTTGCCCGCCTCCGCCGAGAGCGCTCTCGGCGCCGACGGCGTCCCCGGCTCGCGCTCGACCGCGTCGCCGCGAGGGCCGGCCCCGCCCGCATCGCCGGCCCCGCCTCCGTCCGCAGAGTCGCCGCCGCCCGAACCCGAATCCGAACCGCCGCCCGAGCCGCCATCCGAGCCGCCGCCAGTACCGCCATCCGAGCCGCCGCCAGTGCCGCCATCCGAGCCGCCGCCAGTGCCGCCATCCGAGCCGCCGCCAGTGCCGCCATCCGGACCGCCCGGATTGCTGCCGCCTGATCCTGAGCCGGTGCCGCCGCCCGAGCCGCCGCCCGGTCCCGAGCCGCCCGAGCCGCCGCCCGGTCCCGAGCCGCCGGTGCCGCCGCCCGGTCCCGAGCCGCCTGAGCTGTTGTCCGAGCCTGTGGTGCTGTTGCATGTGCGGGAGGTGTCGCGCAACGCGTACAGGGCTGCCTGGTAGGGGCCGCCAACGCGCTCGGGGCGGCGGCCCAGCGCGTCGAGCTCGCCGACGACCGCGTCGCCGACCGCGCCCCTGCCGACAACGACGACCCGCTTCGGCTCGACGCTGCGCAACGCCGAACGGGCGCCGTCGCCGAGGCTGCCGTCCGCGGACGCATACAGCACAACGCTGCTGCCCAGCGCCGCCGCCGCGCCGCTGCCGGGCGCCGACCACCCCGACGCAACCACCGCAGCCTCGACACAATCAGGCGCGAACCGCCGCGCCGCCAGCGCCGCGGTCTGCGCACGGTCAGCGCCGCCCACACGCCTCACCTCAGCACGCGGCCCGGCTGCCTGCCCAGCGTCGCGCGCCGCCTGCTCAGGCACCGCCGCAGCACCGCCGACCACCACCACCTCGCTCGGGCGCAACTCGCGCAGCAGCACCGCGTTCGCGGCGCCCAGCGACCCCCGGCCCGAATACAGCACAGCATCCGCCCCGCCCGACGCCACCACCGCAGCCGCTGCGCCCACATCAGCAGGCGACCAGCCGGACACCAGCACCAGCCGAGCACCCCGCCCCGCAGCAGCGCCCAGCACCCGACGAGCCCCCTCGACAGCCGTCTCCACCCTGGTCGCGCCCGCCACACGCTCCACAACCGCGCCGACACCCAGCGCGGACTCCAGCTCGGCTACGACACCAGCACCCAGCGCCGCCGCCCCGCCCACCAGCACCACCCCCGCAGGCCGCGCCCCCTCAACCACCGACACCGCACCAGCGCCCAGCGACACCGCCGACTCAGCAACAAGCACCGCGTCCGCCGCGCCCGCAGCCACCAAGCCCACCGCCACACCCACATCAGCCGACGACCGCTCATTGGCCACCGCCAACCGCACACCGCCGGACCCATCAGCCGAACCAGCATCAAACGCACACCGCCGGACCCATCAGCCGAACCAGCATCAAACGCACCCGCGCCCCCCGACACCAGCACCGACCCGACCACCGCCACAGCCACCACCGCCGACACCCAAGGACCCCCCCCCCCCCCCCGAATGGGACGACCACGTCGGGACCCCAAGCCGAAGACGGACCGCGGGTTCAGCGAGCGATCACGAACGCCCATCAGGCACCAGCCTCTTGGTCGCACACCACGGCTATAGGCCAAGGACCCACGGCCGCTACAGCATGAAGCGGCTGACTGTCGAACTCGCCAGCCACATCTCGATGTCGCGGATCGCTTGGGTCATCGCTTGGCCGATGAGGTCCAGTTTGCGCACTTGCTCAATCCTCGCCGCCGCCTGCTCGAGTTCGGCTTTGGAGAGCAGCTCGCCGAAGATGCCGCAGGCATCGGTCAGCGCGATGATCACGATGTCTCGCGGGCTGGGAATCTCGTCACTGAACAGCACGCCCATGATCCGCAGCTTCACCTCACGCTCGGCCTTGCCGTCGATCATCGGGTAGCGCCGAGAGCGAAAGACCCACAGGTGACGGTCGTCCTTGCGTTCGAGGATTCCTTTCTCGACAAGACGAGCGAACGCCTCCTCGCGGATGCCCTCGGCGCGTGCCGCCACGAATTCCACCCAGTAGCGCGAGTCATTCTCTTCGGACTGCGCGGCGATCTGCGTCAAGGTGGGGTCGAGCAGACCATCGCCGACCGGCGTGGAGTCGACCAGTATCAGCTTCTCGAGATCTGTGTCGATCCGATTCTCGATGGCCAGATCCATCAGCACCGAGCCGGCGATCACCCGGTCAAGCGTGCTTTCGGGCACATGGATCAGCTTGCCGTCGTCATCTCGCAGCAGCAGGAGAAGGATTTCTTCGGCGAATCTCAGCATGGTTCCGGCTCAGCTCCTCTTGTGACAGCATGCCGGGCAGCACGGCGCGGCACCGCCCCAAAGCGTAGTTGGCGACTGAACGAATCGGTTTGCTTCCCGAATGTTCACATCACCCGCTGTGGCGCTACTCGATGGTCACTTCGACGTGGTCGGCGTCACCGAGGCCGAGGTCGAATTCGGACCCGACCGGGTGCTCGATTGCGAGCCGGTACGGCCCTGCGGCCAGGTATCGCTCGCACTCGTCGGACGGTGTCGGCGCCAAGCACGGCACCATGTCGGTTCCTGACACCACCGAGCCGTCGGCTGCCACGAAGGTGATGCGCAACGGCAGCGGCGTGTCACGCATCCAGAATGCTCCGCCGGTGTCCTCCTCGAAGACGAACACCATCGCGGCGTAGCCGCCGAGTGCCGCGAAATCGGCAACACCCATGAGGCCACGCTGCCGGGCAGCCGGGGTATCGGCGATGATGACCGGCCACACCCGAGTGCTCGCCGGTCCGCTCACGCGCAACACGCCCTCGCGAAAGCCCTCGAGCGGCACCGCTGCGTCCAGCACTGAGCGGGCGTCGTGGAGCCCGCCGTCGTCTGAGCTGGTCGGCACAGAACTAGGCGACGCCGAGCTGACCGGCACAGAACTAGTCGACGCCGAACTGACCGGCACAGAACTAGTCGACGCCGAACTGACCGGCACAGAACTAGGCGGCACAGAACTAGTCGACGCCGAACTGACCGGCACAGAACTAGGCGGCACAGAACTAGTCGACGCCGAACTGACCGGCACAGAACTAGGCGGCACAGTTGCGAGACTGCTGGGCGACATCTCAGCCGTGCCCGGACCTGCTAGGGCGCTCGTGAAGCCGTCATCGGCGGCGAGCGTCACCACGGTGGCTGTCGTCGTAGCCGCTGCGGAGACAGGTCCGCTGGGCGGGACGAGGCCATCGCCGCGGCTGGATTCGGTCACGGAGCAGTTGCCCAGAACCATCCCGACGACGATCATCGCCGTCAGCCGGCGAAAGTGCTGCACGTCCCAAGTCTGTCGCTTCTGCGCAGCGCTGCCAACGCGGCGCGCGTGCCGAACACCCGGCAACCGTGATGAGATAGGGGCCGTGAACGGCACCCCTGCTGCGCTGCATGCGTCCGGCACGACCGTCCGGTCCGTCGACGACACCGGAGCGGCGCCGTTCGCGGATTTTGCGATTGGCGAGTTCGCCGACCTCGTCACCATGGGCCGGGAGCTCGGCCGCACAGGCAACTGGGTGGTACGAACCCCATTCGGACTCTTCGTCCATGGCTACGACCAAGCACGTTCCATCCTGCGCAACCCTGCTTGGATCTCGATGCTGTCTGGCGTCGCGATGCTCGACTCGCGGGATGCCACCTCGTTGGACTTCACCTCGTTCATGACACGCGCTCTGCAGGACGCTCCCGCTTCGTCTGCTCAAGATGCGACTCAGGATGTACTGCGCGCCCGTCCGAACGTGCTCTCAGCAGAGGGCGACGACCACCGACGACTGCGGCGGCTGTTCGGGAAGGCATTCACACCGGCTGCCGCCGACCGCCTGCGGCCGTTCATGTCCGAGCATGCCCGGCAGCTGCTCGACCCGCTGGTGGCTGTCGGCGGCGGCGAGATTGTCTCGGGGTTCTGCGACCCCTACCCGGTCCCGATCATCTGCCGTCTGCTCGGCGTAGTCGACAACGATTGGGCCCAGTTCGCCCGCTGGGCCGAAGCCATCTTCGCTGTCTTCGACGGCGACGCAGAGGCTGTCATGGCACGTTTGGGCGACATCGCCCGAGCACAAGCTGAACTGAGCGCATATGTCGACGACTTGATCTCGGAGCGTCGCCGTGTGCCTGCCAGTGATCTGCTGACTGAGTTGATCGAGGTCTCCGACGGCGGTGATCGGCTCGGCGAGGACGAGCTGATCGGCATGGTCCAGGGGTTGCTCATCGCTGGCACCGACACCACGCGCAACCAACTCGGCGCCACGCTCGCGGTGCTGGCGGACCGGCCGGACCGATATGCGGCGCTGCGAGCCGACCCCGAACAGATTCCCGCCTACGTCGAGGAATCGTTGCGCTACATCGGCGCGGTTCGGACCACCATGCGCATCGCGACCGATGACGTCGTAATGGACGGGCTGTTGTTCCCCGCCGGCACGGTGGTAATGATCGGCCTGCACGCCGCCAGCCTGTCCGGCAGCTGCCCGGCGCGCAGCGCTGCCTCAGGCGCCGACGGGCCACCGCCCGGCGACGGCGAGTTCGACCAGTACGAATTCCATCCCGAAGTGCCCCGCGAGCATCCGCACCTCGGATTCGGCAGCGGCGCGCACCACTGTCTGGGAGCGTTCCTCGCCCGCGCGGAACTGCAAGAGGCGCTGCGCATCTTTGTCGAGCGCGTCGAGACCTTCGAACTGAGCGAGCCGGTGCAGTGGAAGCCGCTCTCGATGGGCATCTGGGGTCCCTCGCAGATGCACCTGCGCCTGAACGCCCCGACGCTGCCGGTTCGAACAGAAGCGGGCACACTGCCGCCTGCCCCAGACCATGTCAATGTCGGCATGTCAGAGGAGCGTGACCGCTTTCTCAGCGAGACAGCGCCGCTGCGGCGAGTGATTCGCGACAGCGTTCCCGAATTGATCGCACGCCCACGCGTTCCGCCATTGGGTCGCCTCGCGGTAACTGCGGCCCGCATCGGATGGGCTGTCTACGCCGGCAAGCTGCTGGACCGGCGTCTCGACCATGAGCAGCGCCGACAGCGGATCTACCGGCGGCTGCGGCTGGCGGCCGCCAAGCTCGGACCGGCCTACATCAAACTGGCGCAGCTCATCGCTGCCGGTGAAGGCGTCTTCCCTGACGCGCTCGTGGACGAGTGCCGGAGGTGCCGCGACCAGGCGCCCCCCGAACCATGGTCAGCGATCCGCGAAATCGTCGAAGCCGATCTGGGACCGCTGGACGGGCGTTTTTCCCACTTCGGCACCGAAGCGACCGCGGCGGCCTCCATCGCCCAAGTACACGAAGCCCGGCTGGCCGACGGCACACATGTCATGGTCAAGGTGCAACGACCGCGCATCCGCAGCCGCGTCGAGCGCGACCTCGCGGTGCTGGCTTGGATTGCCCCGAAGCTGGTAGGCCGAATCCCGATCACAGCGCTGGCCAACCCGCCGGCGCTCGTGGAGTTGTTCGCCGAGACCATCAGCGAGGAACTCGACTTCCGCGTCGAGGTGGCGAACCTTCTCGAGGTCGACCAAGCACTGCGAGCGACCGCTTCGGGCCGTTGGCAAGTGCCCGATCCGCATCTCGACGGCGTCACCGAGCGAGTGATCGTAATGAGCCCAGTGGCGGGACGTCCGCTCAGCGCACTCGGCCCCGACGATCTGTCAGAGGGCGATGCCGCCGCCATCTTCCGTCAGATGAACGACGCCCTGCTCGTCGGCGCCTGCATGTCGGGGGTCTTCCACGGCGATTTCCACGCCGGCAACGTGTTCATCGATACCGAAGGGACACCGCCCGGCCAGCCGCCCGTCATCGGCTTGGTCGACTTCGGCATCACCGGTCGCCTCGAAGGCGCCAAGCGGGTCGCGTTCCTGCGCTATGTGGTCGGCCTGCTCACCGGAGACCTGCAGTCGCAGGTCTCCGGCATGATCGATCTGGGAGCGTTCGGACCCCGCAGCAGCCCCGAGCAAGTCATCGCCGATCTGCGTCTCGACCGTCCCGGCTTCGACCCGCTCGAGCTCACTGAGGACGAGTTCACGGCCGAGTTCCGGGCCCTGATATCGGGCCTGCTGGCAAACGGGGCGCGCATTCCCAAGGAACTGATGCTGTTCGTCAAGAACTTCGCCTACCTGTGCTCAGCGACGAGCGAATTGGCGCCGGACATGGACGTGCTGGCGCAGTTCGAGCGCATCGCTTCGTCGTTCTTCGCCCGCAACGGGGTGCGGATGGCCACCGAAATCGGCTTCTCACCCGCACCCGACGACGTGAACCGCAAGGTCATCCGCCAAGCGATGGGCATCTCGCCCCGTCACGAACGGGTCACGTGGCGGCTGATCCGCGGGCGCCGTACGCACCTCAAAGAGCGAGTAGGCAAAAAAGGCTGACGTGCCAACGGATGGCAACGCTCCGCTGTCTCGGGGCATGATCTCGCACGGCGAGTCGAGGCGAACGGCCTAGGCCGAACGAACCGGTCTGACGGGAGGGGCGATGGAGGGGCAATGACAGCATCGGACATGAGCGTGCGAGTTGCGGTGGAACCTGATTGCTGGCGCCGTCCGATGCTGGTCCAGGCTGTCGAGCGCGGCGGTGGCGCCGTGAGCACGCCCGCGGAGGCATCGGCACTGGTGTGGGCCGAACCCGCCCATGCGAACCTGATCGGCGAGGTGGTGGATGCCAACCCTGGCATCGAGTGGGTGCAACTCCCCTATGCCGGCATCGAGTCCGTCGTCGACGTCGTGACTGCCCGTGGGGCCATCGAGTGGTATTGCGGCAAGGGCGTCTATGCCGAGCCGGTCGCGGAGCACGCGCTGATGCTCGCACTGGCTGGCCTCCGGGGAATGGCGACGTACGCGAGAGCGGATCGATGGACAGCCCCGCAGGGCCACAACCTGCTTCGTGCGAGGGTGACCGTGCTGGGCGGCGGCGGCATCACCGAATCACTGCTGCGACTGCTCAGCCCGTTCGGCTGTGACGTGACCGTGGTCCGGAACCGCCCCCGGTTGTCAGCGCCGCCTGGAGCGGCGTCAACCAGCACAGCAGGAGCGGCGCGTGTGGTGGGGTCCGAAGCGCTCGCCGACATCCTGCCGGGCACCGATGTGCTAGTGCTGGCGCTGGCACTCACCCCGGCAACAACGGGCATCATCGGCGCGGCCGAGCTGGCAGCCCTGCCATCGCACGCTTGGGTCGTGAACGTGGCCCGCGGCGGCCACATCGTCACCGACGACCTGGTCGCCGCCTTGCGGGCAGGCACGATCGGCGGCGCCGCGCTGGACGTGACCGACCCGGAGCCACTTCCGGAGGACCATCCGCTTTGGAGCCTGCCGAATTGCCTCATCACGCCGCACATCGGCAACACACCCGAGATGGGTCTTGCGCTGCTGGCTGATCGAGTGGCCGTCAATGTGTCACGCAGGATTGCCGGCAAACCGCTGATCGGTCCTGTCCACCTCGACCTCGGCTATTGAGAGTGGGGACCGCGCCTCATTTTCGACAGCGTTCCGGGAGGATGGTCGGAAAGCCGCGCTTTCGGTGCCAACAGGTCAGGGACTTGCTGTGTCGGCAAGATCCCCTTTTCCGACCACCCTCCTAGGCACTGCGCAGCGCGACAGCGCTGTCCATCAATGCAACAGCGGCGTTGCATCGATCCCTGATCTGTGCGATCTCTTCATCAGTCAGTGTTCGATCATTTGCCTGGAGCCGCAGCCGATAGGTGATCGCACGCGCGTCCCTTGGAATGCTCGTTCCTCGATAAGCGTCGACGAGAACAACGGTGCGAACGAGCTCGCCGCCGTCGGTCTGCAGGATGGTGCGCACATCCGACGACTGAATGTGCTTCGGTATGACGAACGTCAAGTCGATGTCGCTCGACGGGTAGGCGGACACCACCTGATACGGCCGGCCCGCGGCTGCGGCCGCTGCAGTCAGCAGCGTCTCCGCGTCGAGATGCAGCCAAGCGCAGCGCTCGGTCAGCCCGTGACGTTCGCACACGACCGGGTCGACTTCGCCGACGACGCCGATCGGCTGGTCGCCGAGCATCACCTCGGCTGCCCGCACCGGGTGCATTCCGCTGAGGTCGGCTGCGTTGCGGAGCGAAAGATCGAGCCCGAAATCGCCGGCAATGAGTTCGGCAATGCGGACGGCGTTGTCGGCCTCGCCCCCGGCCCAGATGGCGCCGAGGTGCTCCGTCTCGGTGGGCAGCACCTCGTCCGCGCTGCGCGCCGACGGCGGACCGAACACGACGCCGATCTCGAACAATGACACTGCCTCATTGCGGTGCGAGATGTTGTAGGCGGCGGCCGCGAGCAGACCGGGAAGCAGCGACGGGCGCAGCACGGACTCCTCGGTTGCGAGCGGGTTCAGCAGCCGCACCGGTTCGGCATCGTCGATGCCGGCACGCCGCACGGCATCGGGCGCCAAGAAGGGATTGGGCATCGCCTCGGAGAGGCCCGCGCCGACGAGCACCCGGCGCAGGTCGCGGCGCAGGCGCTGGACTGGTGTCAGGCGCCCGGGTTCGGGTGAGCGGGGCACGGTCCGGCCGAGCCGCCCGTAGCCGTAGTGGCGGGCGACTTCCTCCGCCACGTCAGTCTCGGTCTCCACATCGGGGCGGAAGCTCGGGATCGTCACCTCGAGGGTGTCAGCATCTCCTTCAGCGGTGCATGGAGCGGCGCCACCAGAGACAGCGCACGTCATGCCGATCGGATTGAGCAGGTCGCCGAGGTCGGTGGCGCTGAAGGGTCGCCCCAGCAAGTGGCCCATCCGGTCCGGGCGCACGGCGACGCTCCTGTGTCCCGGCAGATCGCCGCGGGCGTCGAGTCGGCCGCGGTACACCGACACCCCGCCCGGACTGATTCGGTCGAGCAGTTCGCAGAACCGGTCCAGTGCGACTGGCACGAGCTCGTGGTCCGTGCCTCGTTCGAAACGCATCGATGCTTCCGAACGCAGCCCCAGCCGGTGGGAGGTGCGGGTGATCGACAGGTGATCCCACCAGGCGAGTTCTGCCAGCACGGCCGTGGTGTCTTCGCTGATCTCGGTGTCGGCGCCACCCATCACACCCGAAATGCCGATCGGCCGATCGTCCCGGTCGACGATCAGACCGTCGCCGGCGAGCATCTCGCGTTCTGTGCCGTCGAGCGTGACGAGCCGCTCGCCGCCGGCACTCCGGCGTGTCCCCAAGTGACCGCCGGGCACGAGCGACAAGTCGTAGGTGTGGTTCGGCGTTCCCAGCTCGAGCATCACGTAGTTGGAGACGTCGACCACGGAGTTGATGGGGCGCATCCCGCACAGGGTGAGTCGGGCCTGCAACCACAGCGGCGACTGGCTGATCGACACGTCGGTGATGACACGCGCGCCGAATCGGCCGCAGAGATCGGCATCGACGATTTCGACCGACGCCACCGTCGAGATGTCTTCGTCGATCTCGTCCACAACGGGCGCAGGAATCTCGAAGGGGACGCCGAGGCGGGCCGCGAGGTCCCTGGCTGTGCCGGCCACCGACATGGCATCGGGGCGGTTCGGGTTGACCTCGAGGTCGTAGAGCACATCGCCGGCCAAGCCAATCTGGTCCATGAGCGGAGCGCCGAGTTCCAGATCGCCGGGAAGGATCATGATGCCGTCGTGATCTGTGCCCAGTCCGAGCTCGGCCGGCGAACAGCACATCCCCTGTGAGAGCTGGCCCCGCAGGCGCCGCTCACCGATTTCCAGACCGTCCGGCATCGTGGTGCCGACCGTCGCAAGCGGCACCAGGTCGCCCACCGACATGTTGAACGCTCCGCAGCACACCTGCAGGGCGCCGCCGGTGCCCTCCCCGGTCGCGCCCGGCAGTTCCACGTCGACGAGCTGGATGCGGTCGGCTTCAGGGTGCGGTCGCAGGCCTGCGACGCGGGCAACCACCACACCGTCGAGCGACGGCAGGACGCGCATCTCCTCGACGGCCATGCCGAGGTCGCTCAGGTGATCGGCCAGCTCCGCAGGATCGCCCTCGATGGACGCGAACTCGCGCAGCCAGCTCAACAGCACCTTCATGACGTCTCGACTCCCTGCATCAGAACTGGTTCAGGAACCGGATGTCGTTGGTGTACATGTCGCGCAGGTCGTCGATGCCGTGACGCATCAGCGCCAAGCGGTCGATGCCGAAGCCGAACGCGAACCCGGTCCATTCCTCGAAATCGATGCCGCAGTTCGTCAGCACGTTGGGGTGCACCATGCCGCAGCCGCCCAGCTCGATCCAGCCGGTGCGCTGGCAGGTCTGGCAGCCGGCGCCCTCGCAGATCACGCAGTTGATGTCGAACTCGGCAGACGGCTCGGTGAACGGGAAGTAGGACGGTCGCAGCCGCGACGAGATCGCTTTGCCGAAGTAGGCAGACGTGAACTCTTCGAGCGTTCCCGCCAGGTCGGTGAATGAGATGCCCCGATCCACCACCAAGCCCTCGATCTGGTGGAACACAGGCATGTGGCTGGCATCTGCGGTGTCCCGCCGGAATACCCGTCCGGGGCAGATGGTGTAGATCGGCGGCGGCTGGGACTCCATGACCCGGATCTGCACTGGCGAGGTGTGGGTTCGCAGCACCACGTTGGTTGCCTCACCGCCTTCGCCGTCGCCGAGTTCGGTGCGCTCGCCCATGTCCAGGTACAGCGTGTCCCACATCGAGCGGGCCGGGTGTGCCGCAGGCAGGTTGAGGGCTTCGAAGTTGTACCAGTCGGTCTCGGCCTGCGGCCCTTCAGAGACAGTGAAGCCCATGCCGACGAACACGTCTTCGAGTCGCTCGGTGGTCTGGGTGACCAAGTGAAGGTGACCTCGCCCCGGTCCCGGCGGTGTTTCCGTCAGGTCGAGCCATTCACGCTGCATCTGCTCCCGTCGGGCTGCGGCGGCGAGCTCATCGGCAGCGACGGCGTGCGCAACCCGCAATTCCTGCTGAGCTTCGTTGAGTGCCCGTCCGGCGGTCGCACGCAGTTCGACCGCCAATGAGCCGAATCCCTGCTTGATCTGCCCGAGCACCGACTTGCGGCCGAACAGACCCGATTCGGCTTGGGCCAACTCATCGGTGGTGGAGGAGGCGGCGATCGCGGCCAGTCCCTCGCTTCGTGCAACGTCGATGTCGGCAAGCAGCGTGTCGAGGCCTGCGTGGCTGGCTGGACCGTTCACGGCAGGCAGGGTACGAGCCTGCACGGACGAACGGTCGGGAATCTCAGGCGACGGGGCTCATCCTGTACATCAGGACGGCGGCTGCCACGGCCACGTTGAGTGAGTCGACGGGATGTCGCATGGGAATCGCAACTGCCACGTCGGTGCCCGCCACAGCATCGTCGGACGACCCATGCGCCTCGTTGCCCACCACGAGCGCCATGCGTTCTGATCGCAGCAGTTGCGGCAGATCGTCGAGCACCACATCGCCGCCAAGCGCAGCCCGCACCCGCAGGTGACCGGCGTCGGCGAGGGCGTCCAGAACCGCAGCGGTGGGATGCCCGCGGCAGACCATCGGCCCGAAGGTCAGCCCAGCAGCGCCGCGCAACGCCTTGGGACTCCACAGGTCGGTGGCGCCTTCGGTGGCGATGACCGCACCGAACCCGGCGGCCACCGCGCTGCGGACCACCGCACCGGCGTTCCCCGGGTCACGCACCGCTTCGAGCACCACGACTCTGGAGGTGCCTGCTGCGGTGGGCAGCGGCGTGTCAGCGAAGCGGGCGATGGCCAGCACCCCTTGGGGGTTCATGGCATCTGCCAGAGGATCGAGTTGGTCGGCGGGGACAGGGTGGATCGCACCGATCCGTGCCCGGTAATCCGAGCCGAGCCGGACCGAGTCGGGATGGTCCCCGAAGGCTGACGTCGGCGCGTAGCGATCGACCAGCTCAGGACGGGCGAAGACCGACTCGAGCGTCGCGCCGCTCGCCAGTGCCCCGTCGACTGCCCTAGGACCCTCGACGACAGCCAGACCGGTCGCATCACGCTGACGCCGATCGCGTACCAGCCGTGACAGTCGCGCCAGCGCTGCCTTCGAGGGTGCAGTCGGCTCGAGAATGCTCAGGCTGCTGTATCGACTGCGCCGCCGTTACCGGCAGCCGAGTTGTCTGCACTGGCGAGGGCGGCTTCAGCTCGCGCAGCGATCGCTGCGAAGGCTGCGGGGTCGCTCACAGCGAGGTCGGCGAGGTTCTTGCGGTCGACGGTGATCCCGGCCACGCCCAAGCCATGCATGAGGCGGCTGTAGGTGGTCCCGTTCTGGCGAGCCGCCGCGTTGATCCGCTGGATCCACAACCGACGGAACTCGCCCTTGCGCGCCCTGCGGTCGCGGAACGCGTATTGGCCGCTGTGCATGAGCTGCTCGTTGGCGGCCCGGAATGACCTGCTCTTGTTGCCGTAGTAGCCCTTCGCTTGGGCCAAGGTCGCCTTGCGACGGGTGCGACTGGCCACGGATCGCTTGACTCGTGCCACGGTGGTCCTTTCGTGTCGTTTCCTTGAGTGCTCGGGTCTCGAACTTCAGCGACCCAGCATCCGGTTGACGCGCTTGACGTCTGCCGCTGACACGTCGCCTTCCAGCGCCAGCCGCCGCTTGCGTGCCGACGACTTCTTCTCGAGCAGGTGGTTGCGGTTGCGTTTGCGCCGGACGAGCTTGCCGGAACCCGTGGTCTTGAAGCGCTTCTTGGCGCCGCTGTGTGTCTTCATCTTGGGCATGAATTGCTGCCTCGCTGTATTGGCTCAGGCTGTGCTGTATTGGCTCAGGCTGTGCTTGGGAAAGCTGGTTGGGTGCACGAGTCCGGCACGGCGACCGATGGTGCCCCCGCCGGCTGCCGGTCGGACCGGCAACGTGTCATTCGCTTGACGGAACGGCTGCTTTGCGACGCTGGCGGGAAGCGCGATCCGGACTCAGCAACATCGTCATGTTGCGACCGTCCAGCCGCGGGAACTGATCGACCTTCCCGATGTCGGCTACTGCCTCGGCGACACGTTCCAAGATCTGGCCACCCAACTCGGGGTGGAACACCTCCCGGCCACGGAACATAACCGTGACCTTGACCTTGTGGCCGTCCTCGAGGAACTTGCAGACCTTGGACGTCTTGGTGCCGAAATCCCCGGACCCGATCTTGGGCCGGTACTTCATCTCCTTCAGCCCCGTGTGCGTCGCCTTGCGCCGCGACTCCTTCGCCCGCTGGGCCGCCTCGTACTTGTACTTGCCGTAATCCATGATCCGGCAGACCGGCGGGGCGGCATTCGGCGCCACCTCGACAAGGTCGAGGTCCATATCGCGGGCGATCTGCAGTGCTTCCGGCAGCGACTTGATGCCGATCTGCTCGCCGTCCGGTGCTACCAAGCGGACCTCGCGGACCCTGATGTCCTCGTTGATCCGGGCGTCACCGTCGCTGGCGCGTGCTATGGCCGTACTCGCTTGTCCAAAGGACGCTCCTCGTCCACGCGGCGTCCTCGTGTGAACCCGGTGCCGCAACGCGCCCTAGGGCGGTTGGGTGGGGTCGGACCCCGCTTATTCCAGTTGTAAGGGCCGTAGGGTAACAGCGCAGGCCATATGCAGCACTGCGGGACAGCCAAAGAGGTCGCCGATGAGCACGTTGTGGACACCGGAAGGTGAGCACCGGGTGCCGCGCGAGCGCACCGACCGACCGTCGGAGAGGCAACCCGACGACGAGGGTGTCTTTGACACGGCTGACGATGAAAGTGCATTCGCCGAGACACTTGATGTGGATCCTGAGACGGGCCTGCCGATCGATCCGCGCACCGGCGGGCCATTCGATCCGCAAGAGCTGGCCGAGATGCAGGAGCGGCTGCGCGAGGCCCAAGAGCAGCTGATCTCGGTACCGGCTGCCGAGATCGTGCAGAACCACATGATGGGGTTGTTCGAGCTGGCGGCACTTCACCTGCGCCGCGAGCCTGCCGATCTCGACGAGGCACGGCTGCCGATCGATGCGCTCGGTTTGCTGGTGGACCATCTCGCCGATCAGCTTCCTGCAGGAGAGACGCTGCGAGGTGCACTGCACCAGATCCGATTGGCGTACGTCGAGATCCACAAGCGCCAGTCGGCTGCCGACTAGGCACCGCGCCGCCTGCCGTCCACCGCTCGGGCCATAGCAGCGCACATCACAAAATCAGCGGGGCGTACCGGGGTGCGTTAGGTACCGTAGCCGCCCATGCTCAAGCTCGTGCTCCCCAAAGGTTCGCTCGAAGAGGCAACCCTGCAGCTCTTTTCCGAGGCCGACCTGCCGGTGCGCCGCAGTTCTGCGGTGGATTATCGCGCCACCATTGACGACCCGCGCATCGACGAAGTCCGCATCCTGCGGCCCCAGGAGATACCCAACTACGTGGAGGACTGCCTGTTCGACTTGGGCATCGGCGGGCGTGACTGGATCGAAGAAACCAGCAGCGACGTGGTCTCGCTGGGCGAGTTGCGCTATTCCAAGGCCACGTCGCGGCCATTCCGCATCGTCGTCGCCGTCCCCGAGGACAGCAGCTTTCGGACGCTCACCGACTTGCCCGACGGTGTTCGCGTGTCCAGCGAGTATCCCGAGCTCACCCGTCGTCATTTCGCGGAGCGCGGCATCGACGCCGACATTCGCTTGAGCTACGGCGCGACTGAGGCCAAGGCACCTGAGATCGTCGACGCTGTCGTAGACGGAACCGAGACAGGTCGGGCCTTGCGGGCCGCAGGCCTGCGGATCATCGACGAGATCCTCACGAGCTACACCGAGATCTTCACCAACCGAGCTGCGTATGACGACCCGGACAAACGCCGGGCCATGACCCAGATCAAGACACTTCTCGACGGGGTACTGGATGCGCGTGGTCGTGTTCTGGTGAAACTGAACGTGGGGCGCGAGCACCTCGACGCCGTGGTTGAGCTGCTTCCCTCCATGAAGGCGCCGACAGTCAACGAGCTGTGGGGCGGCGAGGCCTACGCCGTCGAGACCGTCGTGCCGAAGCACCAGATCAACGTGCTGATTCCGGAGCTTCTCGAACAGGGCGCGACCGACATCATCGAGATGCCGATCTCCAAAATCGTCCCCTAGTGCTGCGTCGCTCGGTGCTGCGTCGCTCGGCATCTCGGCAAGATCAGACACCGCGATGCCGATCTCGGTGATCGTCCCCTAGTCGGCGAGCGGGGGCGCCTCTTCGAGGCCGATCTCGGCCCCGCCTTCGGCAGGGTCGTCCATGAGGTGGCCCAAGCGCATCTTCTTGGTGCGAAGGTAGGCGCGGTTGTAGGGATTGGCATTCGTCGAAGTCGGCACCCGCTCGAGGATCTCCAGCCCGTAGCCAGACAGCCCGCCGATCTTGTTGGGGTTGTTCGTCATGAGGCGCAGCTTCTGCACGCCGAGCTCGGCCAGGATCTGCGCCCCGATGCCGTACTCCCTGCTGTCCACGGGCAGGCCCAGCTCCAGGTTGGCGTCGACGGTGTCACGTCCGCGATCTTGCAGCGAATACGCGGCGATCTTGTGACCGATGCCGATGCCGCGGCCCTCATGGCCCCGCAGGTACACCAGCACCCCGGCGCCGGCTTCTGCGATGGCTTCAAGCGCGCTGTGCAGCTGCGAGCCGCAGTCGCAGCGCATGGAGGCCAGGATGTCGCCGGTCAGGCACTCGCTGTGGACCCGCACCAGCACCGGTTCGGAGCCCATCACCGCGCCGTAGGTCAGCGCCAAGTGCTCGGTGTCGTCGAAGTCACGGAAGACGTGGCCCATGAACTCGCCGTAGATGGTGGGGATGCGTGCCTGGGCGATCGGGTCGACCAAGCGCTCGTTGACACGCCGGTAACGGATGAGATCGGCGATCGAGATCAGCAACATGCCGTGCTGATTCGAGAACTCCACGAGCTCCGGCAACCGAGCCATCGTTCCGTCGTCGTTGACGACTTCGCACAGCACGCCAGCGGGGTGGCATCCGGCCAAGCGAGCCAAGTCCACCGCGGCCTCGGTATGGCCGGCCCGCTTCAGCACGCCTCCGGGGCGATAGCGCAGCGGCAGCACATGACCGGGCCGGTTGAAGTCGTTGGCGCTGGACTTCGGATCGGCCAGCAGGTTGAGAGTACGGGATCGATCCGATGCGGAGATTCCCGTCGTGGTGCCTTCGGCGGCGTCGACGGTCACCGTGTACGCAGTCCGCATCGACTCGGTGTTGACGGTGACCATGAGCGGCAGCGCCAGCTCGTCGAGCCGCTCCCCCATCAGCGGGGCACAGATGACACCCGAGGTGTAACGCACGAAGAAGGCCAAGGCCTCCGGCGTCGCGTACTCGGCCGCCATGATGAGGTCGCCTTCATTCTCTCGGTCCTCGTCGTCCACGACCACGACGATCTCGCCGCGGCCGATCGCGTCGATGGCGTCGGGAATCGCCGCGAACGGCGAGCCGTCCGGAGGGTTCTCGGCGGTGCTTGGTGCGGTCATGCCGGAATCAATTGTGGTCGAAGACGAGACCATTCTGCCCGAGCAGGCGCTCGACGTAACGGGCGAGGACGTCAACCTCGAGATTGACGAGGTCGCCGGCCTGCGCGGTGCCCATGGTGGTCATAGCCATGGTGTGCGGGATGAGCGCCACCGAGAACTCGCATCCGCCCTCGTCGTCGTCGGTGATATCGAAGCACGTCAGGCTGATGCCGTTGAGGGTCACTGAGCCCTTCTCGACCAGGTATCGGCGTAGGCCGCCCTCGGGTCCGACGGCGACGCGCAGGTCAGGGGCGGGGCGCTTGATGGTGGCCACTCCGTCGACGTGGCCCTGCACGAGGTGTCCGCCGAGCCGGTCGGCGTAGCGCAAGCAGCGCTCGAGGTTCACGGGATCCCCCTCCGCCAGCGAACCCAGCACAGTTCGCTTGGCGGTCTCAGCGCTGACGTCGGCCTCCCACCAGCCGTCCCCCATCTCGACGACGGTTAAGCAGCAGCCGTTCACAGCGATCGAGTCGTCGACAGAGGCATCCGTGAGCACGAGGTCGGCAGTGAACCGGTACCGCTCGCCGTCGCGGCCGGCGAAGCTGCCGAGTTCTTCGACCAGTCCGGTGTACATCGATGCTCCCTCCGTGATCTCTTCAGTGCTCGTTGATCTCTTCAGTGCTCGTTCGGGGGGCGAGCGCCGTGGCCGGCGGTGCCGGCGATATCGGACGGATCGATGGTCTGCTGCGCTCGCGGGTGCATCGTGATGCGCACATCTGCTCCTATGGTGCGGGTATCGGCAATCTCGCCTCGCCAGAATTCGCCGATGGTGGGCGCGCCGGGACCCGCCAGCATCGGCAGCCCGTCGTCGCCGCCAGAGAGTGCAGGCGCCAGGTACACGACGTACTCGTCGACGAAGCCGTCGCGGTGCAGCTCACCCGCGATCTGGGCGCCGCCTTCGACCAGCATCTCGATCACGCCGTCGGCGGCAAGCCGCCGCAGGACCCCCCGCAGCGCACCGCTCTCCTCGCTGCAAGGCTGCACGCTGGCGTCGGCGGATGCCAGACCGAGCACGTAGCGGCGAGGGTCGAGCCGCTCGGCGGCGGCGACTGAGAACGGCAGCGTGGCCGGATTGGGATGCCCGTCGCGCAACCGCTCGCGCAGGTCGAACAGCGGGCGGTGGGGGCTGTCGTCGGGAAGATCGCGCACAGTCAGCGAGGGATTGTCGGACCGCACCGTGCCTGCGCCCACGAGCACGGCGTCGCAGCGGGCGCGCAGGGCGTGGACGTCGGCCCGGGCAGTCGGCGAGGTGATCCACTGCGAAGTGCCGTCGGGCGCGCCGATGCGGCCGTCGAGGGTGGCGGCCATCTTGAGCACCACCCAAGGCCTGCCGTAGCGGCGCTGGTGCAGGTACGGCCGCAGCGAGACCGCCGCGGCGGGAGCAAGGGAGACGCCTTCGCCGACTTCGTCCCCGAACACGGCCGCGACCTGCACTTCGATGCCCGCGTCGCGCAGAGCCTCAATGCCGGTGCCGGCCACGTTGGGATCAGGGTCGGTCACGCCGACGACGACGCGGGCGATGTCGGCCGAGATGACCGCCTCGATGCACGGCGCGGTGCGGCCCGTATGCGAGCACGGTTCAAGCGTGGTGACCAGAGTGCCGCCGACTGAGTCGGCGCCAACGTCACGGGCAGCGTCGAGCGCGACGATCTCGGCGTGCCTGCCTGGAGGTGGCTCGGTGGCGCCCTCGAACGTCTGCCCATCGGTCGTTATGAGCACTGCACCCACCCACGGATTCGGTGCCGTCGTGCCGCGCACGCACTCCCCCAGTTCGACGGCGCGCTGCATCGCGCCCTCGACGGAGGCATCGGTCTCGGGCGCCGGCAGATCGGTCACCCCGGGGCGTGGGTCGAGGCCGGCCGTCTCTCGCGTCGCGGTTTCCGCAACTGGCGTCATAGCCTCCGCTGCGTCGTCGCTGGGATTGCGCGGCGGCACGGGTTTCGGTGCGGATCGCCGTGCGGAGCTCGGCGGGGGTCGTCGATATGGGCGGCGCGGCATCAGTGCAGTCGTTCGCCTGCCAGCAGGGCCAGAGCGTGCGGGAGCACATCGGCCACTGCCTCGAAGCACTCCACACACCCTTTGGTGGAGCCGGGGGTGTTCAGCACGATCGCACGGCCGATGATGCCCGCAACCCCTCGCGACAGCCGACCCAGCGGGTTCGCCAGCCGCATCGCCTCAGCGAGGCCGGGAGCTTCTCGCTCGATTACCGCGCAGGTGCCTTCAGGCGTGAGATCGCGCTCGGTGAAGCCGGTGCCGCCAGTGGTGACGATCAGGCCTTCGAACCCAGAGGACATCTCAGTCAACGCATCAGACACCGCCTCGACGCCATCAGCCACGACACGTCGCTCGACCACTTCGTATCCAGCGGCAGCCAGTGCTTCGCCCAGCGCCTCGCCGCTGCGATCCTCACGGGTTCCGGCGATCACGCCGTCGGAGACGGTCAACACCTTCGCGGCGAACTGGTGTCCGCCGTCAGCCTGGCGGTGAGCGTGGTGGTGTGCCGCGTGCGATCCGGCCATCGCGGCAGGCTACCGCCGACCATTTGGCCGTCACGCTTGGCGGGTGCGCAGGCCGGTTCATTCTCTTGGACCGACGACCTGCTGCTGCACCCCGTCACTAGCCTGTGCACATAGGTCGTCTGTGGGAAGTCGAGATCTGATCGATGAGCGAAGTCCGCACTGTCATGTTCAACCTCGACACCGTGCGCGTGGCGCTGCATGTACTGGCAGTCACGGTGTGGATCGGAGGCCAGATTGTGGTCGGCGCTGTCGTGCCCATTGTCGGGCGCGCCTTCCCCGGCTCCGGCAAAGTCGCCGCCAAGGCATTCTCGCGGGTGGCTTGGCCGGCATTCGGCATAACGGTAGTGACGGGGCTGTGGGGCATGCTCGCCATACCGAGCGAGGAGACCAGCACGGGATGGTCGATGCTGCTGGGGATCAAGATGCTGCTGGTACTGATTTCCGGTACCGCTGCAGTGGTGCACCAGAACGCCGGAGACAACGTGATGAAGCGCGGCGTCGGGGCAGGTGTCACGTTGCTGTTCGGCTTGGCAGCGCTGGTGATGGGCGTGATGCTCTGAGAAGCTGAACCCTGGGTCCGAACGGCCCGCGGGTTACCGGACGACGTCGGCTCTAAGCCCCGATCCACCGGTTCGGTTGGGCTGGTGGGGGTTTGCGTCCACCAGAAAGGCCTCCTGACGTGGCATTTTGCCGGTTGTGAGAACGCGGCGTGATGCCATGACGGGAGGCACTTTCTGTGAGCGATGATACGCGGTTGTTGGACCGGGTCGAGGCAGTGTTCGACGAGGGCTCTTTGGTGGGGGACGCGGGTCTGCTGGCGGTGGGCACCTTGGCGGGCCGGCTGGGCTTGGAGGGCTTGATCGACGAGACTGTGCGTCCGCCGGCGGCGGGCCGCGGGTCGGGAGCGAAGGTGCTCACGGCGGTGTGCTCGATGCTGGTGGGCGGGTCGTTCTTCTCTGACGCGGATCGGCTGCGGGCCGGCTCGGCTGGGTCGGTGCTGGGGTTCGCGCCGGTGGCGCCGTCCACGCTGGGGACGTTCGCGAGGTCGTTCTCGTGGGGTCATGTGCGCCAGCTCGACCGCGCCCAGGAGCTCGCGTTGGGCCGTGCGTGGGCTGCTGGGGCCGCCCCGGCCGCGGAAGCGATCACGGTCGACATCGACTCCACGCTGTGCGAGGTGCACAGCGACGCGAAGCACGGCGCCGCGTACGGCCACGGCGGGCGGCTCGGCTATCACCCGCTGGTGGCGGCCCGCGACGACACCGGTGAGATCGTGCACTCCCGGATGCGCAAGGGCTCCTCGCAGCGGGGACACGTCGATTTCGCCGCGGAGACCTTGGCGCGGGTGCGCCGCCTGGCGCCGGGCGCGGCGCTCACGCTTCGAGCTGACGCGGGGTTCTTCTCGTGGGACCTGATCGACAAGCTCGACGCGCACGGCACGAGGTTCCTGATCGCGATCGCCCGCAACCCTGCTGTCGACAAGGCGATCGCCGCCATCGGCGACGACGACTGGACACCGATCGGCTACACCGACGACGGCGAAGCCCAGGTCGCCCAGGCCACGCTGACCAGCGGCCGACGCGCTGCGGGCAAGCCCAAGCGCACGGTCCGCCTCGTGGTGCGCCGCACCCGCCTCGTCGGCGACCAAGCCGAGCTGTGGCCGAACTGGCGCCACCACGCGTTCGTCACCGACATCGACGACGACGAGCTCGACACCAAAGCAGCCGACACCGCCTACCGCGCCCACGCCCGCGTCGAACAAGCAATCAAGGACCTCAAAGCCGGCGGCCTCGCCCACAGCCCCTCAGGACGGTTCGCGGCCAACGCCGCCTGGCTCGCCTTCGCCGTCCTCGCCCACAACATCGCACGCTGGACCGCGCGCATCGGCCGGGTCCACGAACCCCGCAAGCTCACCGTCGCAGCCACCATCGCCCGACGCCTGCTCAACATCCCCGCCCGGCTCGTCAACCGCAGCGGCCGACCCACCCTGCGGCTGCCCGCCAAATGGCCCTGGGCAGCCCAGTTCACCGCCGCGCTGCGACACATCCGCAACCTGCCCCAGCGCTGCTGAGCAAACCCCAGCGCCACGCAGCGCCGCGCAGCACACCCCAGGCGCAGCACACAAACCAACCCCCGAGCCGACGCCGACCAACCACGCGTCCGCCCAGCCCTCACCCCGCCCCCACGACAAACCGCGCCACCGACATCCCGCCCAACCCGACACCGCACACCCCACCGGTGGATCTGGGCTAAGCAGATCGATGAACTCAACGCGGCGCACCCACTTGTGCACCGTCTCCGGCGTCGGGTCCAGCTTTTTGGCGACCGAGCAGATCGCATCCCACTGAGACCCGAACTGGCGCTCACCCTCGAGCACCATCCTCACCGCCCGCTCACGCAGCTCGACTGGATATCTCCCATTTCCTGGCATCGCTCCATCCTCTCAAGGAACAGAGCCTCCACCAAAACCGGGGTGATTCATGGGGTTGTAGGGTCGCGTGTTGTGCGGGTTCGTTTGTTGTCTCTGTCTCGTTCCTGTGTTGGCGGCGGGAGCGTTGGGGTTGGTTCGGTGCTGGGGTTGGTTCGGGGTTTTGCGGGTGGTGTGAGGTGTCGGCGCGGCGTTTCGCCGGGCCGCGGCAGGGGTCTGTGGGGTGTGCTTGTCGTGGTGGTGTTGGCGGGGGGTGCGGTGCCGTCGGCGGGTGCGCAGTCGGAGGGTTCTGGTGGTGTGGTGTTGGTGGTGGTGAATGGTTCGTCGTTGGCTGATGTGGGTGTGGCGGCTGGGCTGGTGGGTGGCGGTGTGGGTGATGTGGTGGTGGCGGCGGAGTCGGCTGGGGGTTTGGGCGAGTCGGCTGGGGGTGTGGTTCGGGCTGCGGGTGTGGTGTCGGGTGTGGTGCTGGTGGGCGGCGAGGCTGCGTTGGGCGGTGCTGTGGCTGCGGAGTTGGAGTCGTTGGCGCCCGGTGTTGTGGTGGAGCGTGTGAGCGGCGCGGATCGGGTGGCGACGGCGGCTGCTGCGGCGCGTCGGGTGCTGGCGGGCCGTTCGGGCGGGGCCGCTGCGGGGGTGGTGTTGGCGGATGGGTGGTCGTTGGCTGATGTGGGTGTGGCGGCTGCGGTGGTGGCTGCGGGCGGCGCGGATGTGGTGCTGTACTCGGGTTCGGGTTCGTTGCCGGACCAGACGCGGCAGGTGCTCGCTGGTGAGGCGGTCGGCGGGATCGTGGTGGTGGGCGGCGCGGCGGCGGTGCCTGACTCGGTTGTCGCTGCGGCGGCCGGGGCGGCCGGCGGCGTCGGGACAGAGCGTGTGGGCGGCAAGGACCGGGTGGCGACAGCCGCGCTGGCGGCCCGCCGGTGGGCGCCCGGCTGCGCGGAGGCCGCGGTGATCGCGAACGGCTGGTCGCAGGCAGACGTCGGCACGGCGGCGGCGCTGGCGGCGGCGCTGGGCGACAGCGTGGTGCTCTACACGGCGAGCGCGGACGGGCTGGGCAGCGACACGCGCTCGGCGCTGGGACGCGTCCGCCCGCAGCTCGCGGTCGTGGTCGGCGACACCGACACGATCAGCAACAGCACAGCCGACGAGCTCGCCGAGCTCGGCTACCCCGCCGCACGCGTCACCGACGCCGCAGCCGCCGCCCGCTACGCACTCGACAACGACCTCCGCAACTGCCGCACCACCACCGCCGCACCCCGCAGCCCCACCGGCACAGAAACCCCCAACGAAACCTCCAACGACAACAACACACCAGACAACACCAACCCAGACACCGACAACAGCACCCCACAAGGCAACACCAACACCGACAACACCAACCCAGACACCGACAACACCGACAACACCAACCCAGACACCGACAACACCGACAACAACACACCAGACAACACCAACCCGGACACCGACAACACCGACAACAACACACCAGACAACACCAACCCAAACACCGACAACAGCACCCCACAAGACAACACCAACACCGACAACACCAACACCGACAACACCAACACCGACAACACCAACCCGGACACCGACAACAGCACCCCACAAGGCAACACCAACCCAGACAACACCAACACCGGGGACGTTGCTTCTCGTGATGAGGTGTGCTCGAGGCCGTCCGCTTGGTTCAGCCCGAGCCGGGTCAAGGTCACTGAGGGCGGCGCGGCGGAGACGATCACCGTGGAGCTGTCCGAGGCGCCAACAGTGCCGGTCACATTCCAGTTGAACCTCGCCCACGGCGACGCGGTGAGCAACGACGACTATGTGCTGTCGCACTCGACGCTGGCATTCGGGGCCGCCCAGACCCAGGCGGCCTTCAGAGTGGCCGCAGCCGACGACAGCCGACTCGAACTCGACGAGACGCTGACCTTCAGCCTCGCCGCCCCGTCGAACCCGTGCGTCCGGCTGTCCTCGTCGGGGAAGGCGACCGTGACGCTGGTCGACGCCGACACCCCCGATGTGGGCATCAGCTTCAGCAGCGGGTCCTATCGCGTCGAAGAGGGCGGCGCGCCGGTGACTGTCACCGTGGAGCTGTCCGAGGCGCCCCAGCGAGAAGTCACGGTGCCGCTCAAGGTCGCATTGCGCGGCGCTGGTCGCCGGTACTCGCTGTCGCGCAGCGCGTTGGCGTTCGCGGCGGACCAGACCAGCGCGACGTTCACCGTGACCGTCGCGGACGACGGCCTCAACAACGACGGCCATCGGCTGTCCCTGAGTTTCGGCGACCTGCCGCCACGGTTCACCGCGGTCGATCCGCGCACCGCGACCGTCGACATCGTCGACGACGAGATCGGGGTGCGGCTGCAAAGGGTGCACCAATACGCGTATGAGGGCGGCAGCGACGCTCAGGTCCGCGTCAGCATCGACAGCCCGCCCGAAGAGACGATCACGATCACGCTGACAGCAGACCTGCGCGGCGGTGCCGTCGCCGACGACATCAGCTACTCAGTCGAGGACCTCAGCTTCGACTTCGGCGCAGGAGAGACCCAGAAGACCATCACCGTGACCGCCGTCGACGACTCAGACGACGACGACGGCGAATACGTGGTCTTCGCCTTGGGAGACCTGCCCGACGGCGTCCTCAGCACCTCCGGCACTTCGCTCACGATCCGCCTCGTCGACAACGACGGACTGTTCTCACGCCAGCCCGAGAAGGATTTCACCGACCTGTACCCGGCCGAAGTGCGCGAGACCAATGTGCGTGTGAGGACCGATAGGGACCCGAATGGCCTATGGTCGGACGGAACGACCATGTGGGTGCTCTTCGAATGGGTCGCTGAATTCGTCGCTGCGTACGACATGAACACCCGCGCCTTGGACCCGAACCGCATCTTCGACACCGAAGACAGCAACTTCTACAACAGGACGCCGCAACCGTTCGACCTGTGGTCCGACGGCGACACCTTGTGGGTCGCCGACCACCTGCGCTGCTTCCTGTTCGCGTTCGACTTGGCGACGCTCACCCACAACGGCGACCTCGATGTCGACATGAGCGGGCATCACGGCAGCCGATTCTGCGAAGCCTCGGGCATCTGGTCCGACGGCGACACCGTGTGGGTGGCCGAGGACTCACACGACAAGATCTTCGCGTACTCGCTCGCAACCGGTGAGCGTCGCTCGCAACACGACATCACCACGATTGCCGCAGCGGGCGCGACCTCGCCGTCGGCGCTGTGGTCCGATGGCGTCACGATGTGGGTGGCTGACAGACATGACAAGCGGGTCTACGCGTTCGATCTTGACAGCGGCGCACGCCGCAGCGACCTCGAACTCACGCCGACTGTTCTCGACTGGGCGGGTGTCGTCATCGCACGCGGGATCTGGTCCGACGGAGCGACCATGTGGGTGTCCGACATCAAACAAGAGTGGCACTGCGGAGACCCACAGGCGCACTTCTTGAACTGCAACGCTGACGCGCCGGGGAAGATCTACGCGTTCAGCATGCCGGTCTCGGCGGCGTTGGAGTCGCTGTCGGTCTCGGGTGCGGACTTCGGGCTGTTCCAGACGGGCATCTTCGCCTATGAGGGCACCGCGGCGGCGGGCGCGACATCGGCGACGGTGACCGCGGCGGCGGCGTTCGCGGACAACGCGACGGTGACGGTCGCATGGGAGGCAGCCGACGGCACGACCGGCACAGGGACCTCAGCGACGCTCAGCGCGGGCGACAACACGATCACGGTGACGTCGTCTTATGACGCCGACGGCGACGCGGACACCGACAACGCCGACGTGCGCGTCTATACGGTCACGGTCACCGTGCCCGCAGCCGACGACAGCTGAGCTGAGGACTCGAGCCAGTAGGCACTGATACAGCAGCAGTTCGCTTCGAATTCTGCTCTGGTTACCGACCGGCTCGCCTACCCGCACGGGTTCTGAGACGCCGCCGTAAGACGACATGGCTTCCGTCTCTCGACAACGAGAACCCTCAAGCAACTGCGGCCTACAACAACATCGTGACAAATCGGCACGCTGTTGCGCATGGAGGGCAGCGCCAAGCCAGCTGGCGGGATGTCTATGGATGGCGGGCCGCGGCATCGACCTGACAGCCCCGGCGCCGCCCGTCCGCTGGGGTGTTCCAAGCGCGTCGGGCCAATCTGATGGCATCGGCGATGTACATGCGGCCGGGGTCGAGGTATTGCATTGCGTCGAGGGGACAACTCAAGTCGAGGTACTGGCGCAGCACTCGGGCTCTGACAGTGCCTAGTGCCGCGTCAGCAAACGTTTGCGCGGTTGCTGGCGCCGTCGCTTCGCCTGCGAGCAGGCCCCCCAGCGATCCCCGCCACAGCGAAGGTTGCTTGACACGGCACTAGGAACTGCAGGAGAGCTGGCTGCAGCCGACTCGGGTGCGGGCCCAGTCGGGGCGCAGTGCTGCGTACGACTTCCGCTCGGGTTGCTCGTCGTAGGGACGGCGCATGACATCGAGCAGTTCGCCGATGGCTTCGGGCCGGCCCACGGTGGCAGCGTCGATTGCGAGCTGGGCCAAGTAGTTCCGCAGCACGAACTTGGGATTGACCTTGTTCATGGCCGCAGCCCGGGCCCCATCTGAGATGCCGAGCGCTCGCAGCCGTGCCGCGTAGCGCTCGACGAACTCGCTGGTCGCCGATCGGTGCTCGTCGGTGACTTCCGTCGGCCGGTAGTACGCATCGGCGAGCGGGGCGATGCGCTCGGCAGGATCGATGCTCTCAGCCGTGGGGACGGAGGCGAGGCGCCGCCAGAACACCGTCATGTCGGTCTCGACCAGTCGCAGCACGTTGAGCGCGGCAACGGTCAGCTCGCGGTCGCCTTGGCCGTCGATCCGCGGCAGGCCGAGCTTGGCCGCCATCATCGTCGACCACTCCTGCTCGTGGTGCGGCGCATAGACGTCGAGTGCTGCTTGCAAACCCTCCGTCTCGCCGACGAGCGGGTAGAGCGCATTCGCGAGCTGCATCAGGTTCCACTGGGCGACTGCCGGCTGGGCGCCGAAGCGATAGCGGCGGTGGGCGGCGTCGGTGGTGTTGGGAGTCCAATCAGGGTCGTAGTCGTCGAGCCAGCCGTAGGGGCCGTAGTCGATGGTGAGGCCCAGGATCGACATGTTGTCGGTGTTCATGACGCCGTGGACGAAGCCCACCCGCATCCATTCGCAGACCATCTCGACGGTCCGCCGCACTACCTCCTCGAAGAACTGCACGTACCGGCCGGGTGTCGCTTCGCGGACGAGGTGCGGGAAGCCAGTGTCGATGACGTAGTCGGCCAGGGTGCGCAGCGTCTCGACGTCGCCGCGTGAAGCGAAGATCTCGAAGTTGCCGAAGCGGACGAACGACGGCGCCACACGGCAGACCACCGCGCCGGGCTCGGGTGCCGGGTTGCCGTCGTAGAGCATGTCGCGGATGACCATGTCGCCGGTTCCGACCAAGCTGAGCGCCCGCGTCGTGGGCACACCCAGGTGTGCCATCGCCTCGCTGCAGAGGAACTCGCGCACCGAGCTGCGCAGCACTGCCAGTCCATCGGCCGTCCGGGAATACGGCGTCGGGCCGGCACCCTTCAGCTGCAGCGTCTGGTGCCGGCCGTCGCGATCCACCATCTCGCCGAGCGCTATAGCCCGGCCGTCACCGAGCTGGCCGGCCCAGTTGCCGAACTGGTGCCCGCCGTAGCAGTGGGCGTGGGGATCCATGCCGTCGAGCACGGCGCTCCCGCCGAAGACGGCAGCGAACTGCGGGTCGTCGACCACTTCGGGCGCCAGGCCGAGCTGTTCCAGCATCTCGACGCTGTGAGCGAGCAGTTGCGGCGCCGTGGTCGCGGTGGGCGCGACCCGCGAGTAGCAGGCGCCGCCGACTTGGCGGCGGAAGTTCTCGCGCTCGGGGTCGGCGGGAAGAACCGCTGTGAAGCGATTGTCGAAGCTGATCTCGCCGAGCGTCGCCCTCGGTGCCTGGTCCATCGCCGGCACCACTGGCGCACTCACCGGCTCCGCCCCGACGCACTCACAGCAGCTTCAGTCCCTCGTTGTAGCGGCGGGTCGGCAGGTGTTCCTCGCACAGCAGCTTCGCCATGTCCCGGAAGACACCGGCGGCCTCGCTGTCAGGATCGGCGGCCGTGATCGGCATGCCTTCGTCTCCCCCCGCTCGCAGCTGCGGCACCAGCGGCACCTGCCCGAGCAGCGGGACCTCCAGCTCGTCCGCAAGCGCCTGCCCGCCGCCCGCGCCGAACAATTCGTAGCGCCTGCCGTCGTCACCGGTGAACCAGCTCATGTTCTCGATCACCGCCCTCACCTGCAGGTTCACCCGTCCCGCCATCTGGGCAGCGCGTTGGGCCACCTTCTGCGCTGCGGGCTGCGGCGTGGTCACCACCAGCATCTCTGAGCGAGGCAGGAACTGCGCCAGCGACAGCGAGATGTCTCCGGTGCCGGGCGGGAGATCGACGAGGAGATGGTCGGGTTCGTCCCAGAAGACATCGGTGAGAAATTGCTCGAGTGCCTTGTGCAGCATCGGGCCGCGCCAGATCACCGGCTGGTCCTCGCGGGCGAAGAAGCCCATCGACATGCAGCGCACGCCGTGCGCCTCGGTGGGCACCACCATCTGGTCGATCACCGTCGGCGGGCGAGCGACACCGAGCATCCGGGGAATGGAGAAGCCCCAGACATCGGCGTCGATGACTGCAGTGCGTGTGCCGCGCTGGGCCAGCGCGATCGCCAGGTTGACGGTCACGCTGGATTTGCCGACGCCGCCCTTGCCGCTGGCCACCAGCAGCACGCGCGTCTTGTTCCCGGCTTGGGCGAAGGGGACGGCGCGTCCCTCAGCGTGGCCGTGTCCGTCGTGGGTGCCCGCCGTGGCAGCCGGGTCGCCGATGAGCTGCGCTCGCAGCGCGGACTGCTCGGCCTCGTCCATGACCGTGAACTCCACGACCACGTCGTCGATGCCGTCGATCGCGCACCCGGCCTCGCTGACAGCGTGTGAGACATGTCCGGCGGCCGGCCAGTCATTTGACGGCAGCGCGACCAGCACCTGGCCGGCGCGACCGGCAACCGCAGCCGCGCGCAGCATCCCCATCTGGCCGATAGGCCGGCGCAGCTCGGGATCGATCACGTCCGCCACCGCGGCGGCCAGTTGCTGATCGGTGACGCTGGCCGGTCCGCCGTTCTTGGCTGGCCTTCGGTTCTTGGACCTCATGGTCGCCCTCGATCAGTTGCGATGGGCTGCCGCAACGAAGCTGCCTCGGTGCCACAGCCTCACCAGCGGCGTGGCTCGAACGCTACTGGCGTCGCCACACCAGCCAGCTATTCGAGTTCTGCGTGCATCTCGGCAATTGCGTTCTCCAAAGCCGCAGCCATGGCGGGGGGCGGGCTGCGTCCCAGCGCGGCGCCGTAGTAGCCGATCGCGGCATTGAGGTCGCGCTCGATGAATCGCGCTGCGTAGCCGCGGAACACCCACGGGTCGAACTCCGCGGGCTCGAGCGCCACGGCCGCATCGAGCGAGGCGATGCCCGCAGCGACCAGCTCATCATCAGGTATGCGAACCAGCAGCCAGCCCCGCAGCGCCAGCGCCTCGGTGTCCCGGGGATCGTCGGCCAGCACCCGGTCCAGGTCCACGAGCGCAGCGGTCGGATCGCAGCCACCAGGGCCAGCGCTGTCGGCGCCTTGTGCGGCGGCTGTTTCGCACGCGCGCAGATGCAAGCGGGCCGACAGCACCAAAGCACCCCGCAGGTCACGGTCGAGCCGGAAGATCTCCTCCAGCGTGGCGCGAGCTTCGTCGAGCTGGTTCGCGGCGAACTGCCGCTGGGCGTCGACCAGCAACGAGCGAGCCGAGCGATCGATGTCTCCCGAGAGGGTCTCGCCCGACAGGCGCAGCCCTGCGGAACGGGCCACCAGCACGCCGGCCACAGCGCCGACGAGCACGAGCGCACCGACGGTGATGACGGTGGCGCTGCGCCAGCCGGTTCTGCGGGCACGCCGGCCCGGCGGAGCCGCGTTATCCCCAGTAGTGGACGCGGCGCCGTCAGACCGAACGCCGTCAGAGTCGAGGGCGCCGGCCCGCGCTCGCCAGCGTCGGGTCGCGGCCCAGAGGCCGGCCGCTGCCGCCGCGAACGCGGCTACCGGGAGCGCCCACACCAGCGTGCCCACGCCTTCGCCGGGCGGCAGCGCATTGACGTCATCGCCGTAGGCAGCGGCGAGGTCTGCGCGAATCTGCGTGTCGGTGCGACCCTCGTCGACCCACAGGTCGATCTGGCGGCGCATGGCCGCCGCCGCAGGTGCGTTCGATTCGAGCACGCTCTGGCCGTCGCAGACTGGGCAGAGGGTGGCCTGCTTCAGCTCATAGGCCCGCTCCGACTCGGTCGCCGGTGGGCGCGAAGCGGTCGCCGCAAGAACGGCGGCGATGATGGCCACCGCGGCGATGGCGAGCCAGCCGACGCGCCGCGCTCGGGAGCCTCCCCAGGCCTGAGCAGCCGGCTGAGCCGGCGAGGTCGTTCCCACGTCGCTCATGGCGGGCTCATGGGCCCGGCGCTGGCGCGGCGTCGCCGCTGGCAGCGCCCAGCAGCAGCGCTATGACATCGTCAGGATCGTCCGCGCTGATCTGGCCCTGCCAGCGTGCCGCCACGATGCCGTCGGGTGTGATCAGGAACGATTCGGGCGGACGCAGCACGCCGAACTCGACCGCCCAGCGGGAATCGAGATCGTCGACGACTGACCAGTCGCCGCCGAGGCGTTCGTAGAACGCGATCGCGTCGGACGTCCGGTCGCCGAACGGCACGGCCACCAGGACACCGTCGCGGGAGTGGCGAGCCGCCCACGTCGCGAGCGCCGGGTGCTCTCGCTCGCACGGCACGCACCACGAGGCGAAGAAGTTGACCAGCACCCAGCGCGGACTCGAAGACATCGGTCCCGCAGCATCGATGTCGAAACGCGCCACCTCATCGGGACCGATCCGCACCGCCGGCAAGGCCTGAGCGCCGCCGGCATCGAGGAACGACTCGGGCGGCCAGATGAGCTCACCGCGCAGTGGCGGAACCAATTCGCCGATGAGCGGGCTGGCCGCGCGGATGCTGCCGCCGTCGGAATCCCTCGTTGCGAGCAGCGCGACAAGGGAGGCCGCCATGAGGCCGACGAGCACCGCGCCGATGCGAACCCACGAGCGCGAGCATCCTTGAGTTTCAGGGTCGACATCGTGGCGAGATAGGCGGGCCTCATCCGCAAAGCCGTCAGCAGCCGACATCACGTCCTGCGTCTGGCAGTACCACGACTGCTTACGCATCTGGCCATCGCGTCCACCCGCTGCCAACCCCGGCCTTCGTCAAGCCCGTTCGGGCATCAAACCGTGGAGCCGACGGAGGCATGCAAGGGCCGGACGCAAAAGGACACGACCACGCGCATGATCTGCAACCTAGCAACGGAAGCAACAACCTCACAAGTCTTCACGCCTCGACAGCCGGGCCAAAGCAACGATGCCTGAGACGACTCCCAACGATGGCAAATTGGCCTGCTCGCAGCCGGCGACCCCCGCGGCGAGGCCCGCGACGCCTGGCACGCCAAGGAAACCCTGCGCGGCATCTACCGGATACCCGACCGCGACCTCGCTCTCGAAGCGCTCGACGAGCCCTCACGCGACCCGCGCGACGAGACGTTCAGCCCGGAGCTGAACAAACTCGGCCGCACCCTGCACGCCTGGCGCACCCAGATCGCCAACCGGCACCGCTAGCGGGTCACCAACGAACCGACCGAGGCAGCCAACAACCCCGCCAAGCTGATCAAACGCGTGCCATTCGAGACCCCCAACTTCGACCACTACAGAACCTGAGTCCTGCTCTATGCCGGCAAACCGAACTGGACCCTGCTCGACGACCTCACCCCACGCCAAAACGCGAAGAGCTCCTTAACCAGCCAAGCCAGCGTCACGGGCGACGCTCCACAGACGCTGCGACATCTCGCTCGTCAGCAGAGCTGCGGCGGCGGATCCGGTCGCGGGCCCCGATCCGGGTGGGGACCAAGGCCGCAGCCACACCGAGGGCCAGCACAGCGCCACCCAGCCACATCCATGCCACGAGCGGCTTGATCAGCACCCGCAGCGCCACCTCGCTGCTGCCCTCGTCGGGAATCGTCGCCAGCGACAGGTAGACGTCGTCGACGAGGCTCGTTGCCACCGACGGCGTCGAGATCGGCTGGCCGAACTCTGCGAAGCGCGTCACGGCGGGTTCGAACACGCCCCGGCCTTCCACCTCGACGCGCACCCGCACGACCCGGTTGCCGTTCTCGATGCCGTCGGTCAGCCCGAGATAGGTGACCTCGTGGCCGGCGACCTCGCCGCTCTCACCGGGTGCCAGCGTGAACTCCCCTTCCGACCCGTAGGCGCTCGATGCGATGAACCCGAAGGCGATCACGGCCACGCCGATGTGGGCGATCATCCCGCCGCCGGTACGCCCGAGCAGGCCGCGCCAGCCGTTGCGCCGAGCGCCCAGCCACAGCAGCCGCGCCGCAGAGCCGATGACGAACCCGCCCAGGCCTAGGGCCAGGACCTGCCACAGACCGTGCGCACCCGCCCAGACCGACAGCACCATCGTCACCGCCCCCGCAGCCGCAGGACCCAGCAGCCGTCGAGAGCGCACCTCCGCGGGGGTGCCGCGCCAGTTCAGTGCAGGCGACAGTGCCATCAGCCCCAGCAGGGCGATGCCGACCGGCGCCAGCATCCGGTCGAAATAGGGGCGGCCGACAGCCAGGCGCTCATTGGAGACCGCCTCAGCCAGGAGCGGGAACACCGTGCCTAACAGCACGATGAAGGCCGCCACGGCGAACAGCAGGTTGTTCCCCAGGAATGCACCCTCCCGGGACCAGACCGACCGCAGGCTGGCGGAGGTGCGCAGGGCTTCGCCTCGCCACGCCACCAGCGCCACGCCGATCGCCACGACCGCGCCGAAGAAGCCCAGCAGGATGGGTCCCAGCGACGACTCGCTGAACTCGTGCACTGACTCGAGCACACCTGAGCGGGTCAAGAACGTGCCGAAGATCGTCAGGGCAAACGTCACGATGAGCAGTGAGAGGTTCCACACCCGCAGCATCTGGCGCCGCTGCTGGGTGATGAGCGAGTGCACGAACGCGGTGGCGGTCAGCCACGGCAGCAGCGAGGCGTTCTCCACTGGATCCCACGCCCAGTACCCGCCCCAGCCCAAGACCTCATAGGACCACCATGCGCCGAGCATGATGCCGGTGCCCAGACAGCCCCAGGCCACGAGCGTCCAGCGGCGGGTGTCAGCCAGCCAGCGGGTGTCGAACTGGCCCGTGATGAGCGCGGCGACAGCGAACCCGAAGGGAACGGTGAAGCCCACGTAGCCCAGGTACAGCATCACCGGATGGATGGCCATGAGGGGATGGTTGCGCAGCAGCGGATTCAAGCCGCCGCCGTCAACCGGCGGGTCAGCGAGGGTGGCGAAGGGATTCGAAGGACCCGCGAGCAGCGCAAAGAAGAAGATGCACACGCCCAGCATGACCGCCAGCGCCCACGCCACGGTCGGCTCGTCGGTACGCGCTCGGAAGCGCCATGCGGCCGCCGCGACGTAGCCGCACAGCACCAGGACCCACAGCAGGATCGAGCCCTCCAGCGCCCCCCAGAGGGTCGCGATCTTGTAGATGAGCGGGGTCGCGATCGTGGAGTTTCGGGCCACATAGGCCAGCGAGAAGTTGTCGCTCAGCAGCGCAATCTCCATGGCAGCCACGGCCAGCACGCAGCCGACCGTCATCGTCGCGATCCACGCCAGCGCTTGGCGGCAGCGCGCCGGCTGCCGCAGGGCCCTCGCTGCGACGAGCGTTGCGGCCCCACCGAGCGCGCTGACGAGGCCGATGGCCACGCCGAGCGTGCCCAGCACCGCAATCACAGCCGGGGCACCTCGAAGGGGCAGTCGTCCAGGAAGCCTTCAGGAGGCTCGTTCGGGTTCCCCAGGCGGTCCTCGTTCGCCGCCACGTACTCGTTGGTGTGCTTCACCAGCATGTTGTCGCTTGAGAAGAAGTGGGTGTCCCGGCCCGCCACCGTCACGACATCGCCCGCCACCCAGCGGCCCTCGAGCACGACGGGGATCCAAGGCGACTCGAACAGGTCGGGCGGATCAACGCTGTGACGCACGGACACCGAAGCGCAGTTGTGGATCACCTCGAAGGCGGTCACTCCCCCGTCCACCGCCACCGACGCCGGCACCACCCGCCCCTGCAGACGGAACCGACGATCGCCCAGCTCGACCCGTTCGGCTATGGCCTCGTCCGCATTGCGGAAGAACAGCGTGGCGTTGCGCAGCCCTGCAACCGTGGCCGCGCCGCCTGCGATCACCAGCAGCACCACAAAGGCACCGATCATGGCCTTGCGGCGACGGCCCAGCACCTGGCGTGCTTCGGTCCGGCCCCCCTCGGCGGATAGGGGATGACGGGGGCTGAGGTCGGTCACTGGCTGGTTTCTGCAGGCCGCCGGCTCGGATCCGGGCTGGCTCCTGCGGGGCCGATGCCGAGGGCGCGGCCGAGGGCGCGACCGCGGCGCACTACCCACGTCGCGTAGGTGAGAACCGCCAGCGTGGTCAGCGCGTAGCCGGAGAACACGTTGGCTGCCCAGGTCATCAGTCCGCCACCGGTTCGTCGTGGCTCGGCTCGCTGCGACGCGCCGAGAGAAGTTCTTCGAGTGCGGCCTCTTCGGCGAGCTCTTCCAAGCGCAGCACCCGGTAGCGGTGGATTCCGATCCACAACGCGATGACGGTGAAGGTGGCCCAAGAGTACATGAGCGTCCAGTACATCTCGCCGCTGTAGTTGCGTTCGCCGCCGATCCCGATTTCCAGGCTGGCTTCCTGGTGCAGCGTGCGCCACCAATCCACCGAGTAGTGGACGATGGGCAGGTTGACCACCGCGATGAGGGCCATCACCGCAGAGCGTCGCGCGCGGGTCCGCGACTCGGTGGGGAGCCGGCGCAATGCCAAGTACCCGAGATAGGTCACAAACAGCAGCACGGTGGTGGTGAGGCGGGCGTCCCACTGCCAATATGTGCCCCAGGTCACCTTGCCCCACAACGACCCGGTCACCAGCGTGAGCGCCGTGAACAGCACCCCGAGTTCTGCGGCGGTGCCCGCCACTCGATCCCAATGGCGCGCCTGCCGGTCGGCGAGGAGTCCTTCCGAGTGGGCGTTGCCGCGCCGGTCGCGGTCTGCAAGCCAGGTGCGCGCCCATCCGACGCGGCCCACAAATCGAGCGGAAGCCCCGCTGCGGGTTCGCCACAGCACCCTGGCACTGGCGAACGCCGTCAGCACGAAGCCGCCGTACGCCACCCAGATGGAGGGCACGTGCACGTACATGAGGCGGACCGCGTCGCCCTGCACCTCGTCGGCAGGCGAGACCCACAACGCCAATACCGCCATCACTGCCACTGCGGCGAGCGCGGTGGCTCCGAGCACCCTCGTCGCGACGCTGCCCGTCATCGACACGGATCCAGCTTGCTGGGCCTGCCGGCGAAGGTCGGACTCCGCAGTCTCGGTCATCGTGAGCCCGAAGCCCCCAACAAGCGCCGTGTCGTCAGCCTCCTCATTGTGATGCCTCTTGTCTCCCGCTCTTGCTCGCTCCGCTCGGGCCACGGCTTCGCCTTCCGGCTCAGCCTCTGGCTCAAGCGTCCTCCAGCAGCGGGCCAGCCGCCACCCACCCCACCGCAACGTAGGTGATGAGCACTACCGCAAGCAGCGCTGTCCAGCTCCAACCTTGATCGGCGCTGGTCCCCAACGCTACGTCGAACGCCCGGGTTCCGGCCAAGAGCACCGGCGCTGCAACTGGTATCAGCAGCAGCGGGAGCAGGGTATCGGCGGACCGCAGCCCAACCGTCATCGCCCCGTACAGGCACCCGCAGATGGCGAACGCTGCCGTGCCGCACACGGCTGCGGTGATGAGCAGAAGCCAATCCTCCACGGTGGCCGAGAACAGCACCACGAGCCCCGCTGCAGTGAAGAGCGCGACCAGCACGAGCTGGACGGCCAGGGCGGCGGCCTTGCCCCACAGGATGGCCGCTGGGGAGAGTCCTCCGAGCCTGAGCGCGTCAAGGTTCCCCTCTTCGGCTTCGATGTCAAAGCTGCGCTTGGCGCCGAGCACTGCTCCAAAGAGAATCGCCACCCAGAACAGGCCGCCCGCGCCGGCACCCAGCAGCGACGGATTCGCATCGAACGCGAAGGCGAACACCACCAAGACGAGGAGCACTGTCGGGGCGATCTGGATGAGCGTGACACGGGCGCGTCGCTCGACCGTCAGGTCCTTGCGGCACACCAGCCAGATCTCACGCCACATCGGCTGAGCTGCCCGTTTCGGGTGCTGAAGCGCTCAGCGAGACTCGGCCGCCGACGAGCGTCACCTGCCGGGCGGCCGCGACCCGGGCGCGGCCCGTCTCGTGGGTCGCGAACATGACGGTGGCTCCGGCCTCGACCGCGTCGCCCAGCAGCATGTCCAGTGCATCCCTGCTGGCGTGATCGAGTCCGGCATGCGGTTCGTCCAAGAGCCACACCCGCGGGCGGGCGACGGTCAGGCAGGCCAGTGCCACGCGTCGTCGCTGGCCTTCCGAGAGCCGCCGAATCGGCACCTCCAGCAGCCGGCCTTCGAGGGAGAACCGATCAGCCGCCGCCGATGTCTCGACACCGGAGGCGTCGTGGAGCGCTGCGCAGTGGCGAAGCTGATCGCCGACCCGCAGGTCGCCGTACAGGGGCGTCCGATGTCCCAGCAACCCGACATGGCGGCGAACCGAGCGCCGATCTGCGATGAGGTCGAAGCCCAGCACCTCGGCCCGCGCGGCGCGCAGGGGCACGAGGCCCGCACAAGCCCGCAGCAGCGTGGTCTTGCCGGCGCCGTTCGGACCTCGCAAGCAGACCATCTCGCCGCTCTCCACGCTGAGATCCACACCCGCCAAGGCGGGAAAGCGGTCCAACAGGGCCACGACGCCCTCGAAGGCAACGGCAGCTCCCACGGAACGCCAAGGCTACGGGCGGCTTCGCTCGTGCCCCTACCCGAACAATCCGGGACTCTCGCTGTGGCGGTCAGTCTTGGGCGAGGATGCGTCGGGCCGCCGTACAGCAGTGTCGGTGCGGGCCTGGCCAGTGACGCGCGTCGGGTGGTGTGGGGCGCGGGACTGTTCGCTTTGGGGGGTTTCGCGGACCGTGCGGGGCTGGCCGCGGCGCTGCCGGCCGTGGTGGCCCCGACGGGTGAGCACGTTCTGGTGCCGGCCCGTGGCGTGGTGCATGACCGTGGCGTGGTGCCGGCCCGTGGGCTGTTGACGGCGGCTGAGGGAGGTGAGGCGTGCAAGGAGGGGGTGCACCGGTCCTCTGACCAGCGCGAACAGCGGGCGGCACCCCGCGAGCAGACCTCGGACATACCACTGGATCGTGGCACCCGCATCGGACAGCACACATCGGGACCCAGGCATCGAGACCATCCCCAAGCCCGCACCGACCGCTCGGTACTGTCGGTGCGCGGTGTTCTTCATCGCACTCTTGGCAAGCGCAGGTCTCGGCGTCGGCTTTTCCGTCTCCTTGCTGAAAGGCGTCGCTCCACGCGATGTCTTCGTGAGACTGCGGATGCTGCGCATCAACCACTGGCCGGTGCTCGTGCTCGGCGCAGTCCTGTCCTTCGCCGTCACGCTGGACACCAACATGCTCGCTGGGCGATTCGCGCTCGGTGTCTCGCTGGCCCTGCTGCTTGGGAGCTGCGTGCTCAATCAGCACGTCACCGGAGCGCTGATTGTCGCGGTGGGGATCTCCGCAAATCTCGCCGTCCTGCTTCTGAACGGCTACCTGCCGGTAAGCGAAGCCGCCGTCGTGGCCGCTGGCATCATCGACGTCGACGGGCTTGACCGGGTGCTGCTGGGCACTGCACGCGGCTGGGCAGACGACGCGACGATCGCTGCGTGGCTGGGAAGTGCAGTACCCCTCGCGCCGCTGCAGGACGTCATCACGCTCGGAGACTTGGTGACGGCCGTCGGCTTGGCCAACGTCGGATTCCGGCTCATCTGGCCCGCTGCCGGGGCGGCTCATCGGCTCGCGGCAGTCTCGCGAGGCGGTCACGACGACTTCGATGACAAAGCGGTCGTGCTCAGGCCGATCGCGCAGCCCACGACTTTGGAGCATCCCCCGCTGATCGGCGACGCCCTGCATGCCCAGCCCGCGATCCAGTCAGAGATCCATCCAGCGGCAGCCGCGCCGACAGCACCCGCTCCGATGCCCGCGCACAGCGAACCCGCTTGGGCGTCACGCGTCGAGCCGGTGCCGTGGCCGGCACCGGCACCGTGGCCCGACGAGGCGACCGATGCCGCAGGCGACCTGCCAAGCGAAGCCGCCGAGACGCTCGAGACGCACCTCTTCAAGGCCTGAACCTCACAGCCTGCCGAGATAATGGAGCGGTGGCCGGCGCCGGGAAGTCTCAGGAATCTCAAGGTGACCTGCCTGGCAGCAGTCGAGGCACTGCGCCGGCGGCAGATCAGCCCTTCGACGATGTTCTCGCCCGGCGGGCACGGCTGAAGCGGATCACCAGTCTCGGCCAGCGAACCGGTTACGGCCTGTATCTCCTGTCGCTCGTGCTGGGCGCCGTCGGCACTCGCTGGGGGTACACGCCTCTGCTGAGCACGCTGATCGCTGTGGCGCTCGTGGTGGGCTCGATGCTGCTGGCGCCCAGCATCGTCATGAGCCACGGCATCAAGGCCGCCGAGCGCGAGGAGCGCGAATGAGAGCGGGGCTTTCGGCAATGAGTGGAGCTGTGGAGGTGAAGATCTGGAAGACCTGACGGGCGCCCTCGAAGGCAGGCACGTCGGTAGCTTTGCCGCACATGACACAGGTGCCCGACAAGCCCACCGTCGACGGGCTCGAGGCGAAATGGTCACAGCGCTGGGAGGATGACGGCGTATATCGCTTCGACCGCACTGCGCCACGCGAGCGGGTGTTCAGCATCGACACGCCGCCGCCGACCGTCAGCGGCTCGCTGCACATGGGGCACGTCTTCAGCTACACCCACACCGACCACATCGCCCGCTACCGGCGCATGGCCGGCGATGAGGTCTTCTACCCGATGGGCTGGGATGACAACGGCCTGCCCACCGAGCGGCGCGTGCAGAACTATTTCGGGGTGCGCTGCGACCCTGCGCTCGGATACGACCCCGACTTCGTGCCGCCACCCGACGGCGGCGATCCCGAGGCGGTGGGTTCACGCGGTGAGATCGCCATCTCGCGGCGCAACTTCATCGAGCTGTGCCATGTGCTGACTGCCGAGGACGAGCTCGCGTTCGAAGCGCTCTGGCGGCAACTGGGGCTGAGTGTGGACTGGTCGATGACCTACGCCACGATCGACGAGCGCTGCCAGCGGGTCGCCCAGCGAGCCTTCCTCGAGAACCTGGCGCGCGGCGAGGCGTACCAGATCGAGGCACCGTCGCTGTGGGACGTCACCTTCGGCACCGCTGTCGCCCAAGCAGAGCTCGAAGACCGGGAACGGCCTGGCGCTTATCACCGCATTGCCTTCGGGCGCGTGGATTCGCAGGGCGCACAGAACGGCCCAAACCTAAGCAGCACAGTCGAGATCGAGACGACCCGGCCTGAGCTGTTGGCGGCCTGCGTGGCGCTGGTCGCACATCCCGGCGACGAGCGCTACCAGCCCCTCTTCGGCACGACGGTCACGACGCCGCTGTTCGGCGTGGAGGTGCCGGTCGTGGCCCACAAGCTCGCCGAACCCGACAAGGGCACCGGCATCGCCATGATCTGCACGTTCGGCGATACCGCTGACGTGACGTGGTGGCGCGAACTGAACCTCCCCGTTCGAGCGATAGTGGACCGGCGCGGTCGCATCGCTGCGGATCCGCCGCCGGGCATCGAGGGGGACGGCCCCCGAGAGGCGTACCGGTATCTCGCGGGTCGCACGGTCGGCGGCGCCCGGAACGCCACCGTGGAACTGCTGCGCGAATCGGGCGACCTCATCGGCGAGCCCCGGCCGATCACCCACGCAGTCAAGTTCTTCGAGAAGGGCGACCGGCCGCTCGAGATCGTCTCGAGCCGGCAGTGGTACATCCGCAACGGCGGGCGCGACCAGGATCTGCGAGACGCGTTGATCGCCCGCGGCTCGGAGATGACCTGGCATCCGCTCTACATGCAGGGCCGTTACACGAACTGGATCGAGGGTCTCACCGGCGACTGGCTGATCAGCCGGCAGCGCTACTTCGGCGTGCCGATCCCGCTGTGGTACCCGCTTGACGATGCGGGCGAGCCGGTGTGGGACCAGCCCATCACCCCCGACGACGGCACCCTTCCCGTCGACCCGAGCGCCGACGTGCCGACGGGATACGACGACACGCAGCGCGGCCGGCCGAACGGCTTCGTGGGCGATCACGACGTGATGGACACGTGGGCGACGTCGTCGCTCACGCCCCAGATCGCGTGCGGCTGGAGCGAGGACCCCGACCTGTGGGAGCGCACGTACCCCATGGACATGCGCCCCCAGGGGCACGACATCATCCGAACCTGGCTGTTCTCCACAGCGGTCCGCAGCCACCTCGGTCATGACTGCGCGCCGTGGCGCCACTGCGCGCTCTCGGGCTGGATCCTCGATCCGGACCGCAAGAAGATGTCCAAGTCCAAGGGCAACGTAGTGACACCGGTCGACCTGCTCGACACCTACGGCGCCGACGCCGTGCGCTACTGGGCAGCCAACGGGCGACCCGGCACCGACACCGCCTTCGACGAAGGCCAGATGAAGATCGGCCGCCGGCTGGCGATCAAGCTGCTGAATGCAGCCAAGTTCGCCTTGGCGTTGGACGGCAGTACAGCCACAGGCGACGAAGCCCGCCGCATGAAGGCCGCCGTGCTCGCGACGCTCAGCACTCGGAACCCTGACGGACTCCTGCTGTTGGGGACCCATGTCCGCAACAGCATCGACACGGCTTTGCTTGTCGAACTGAGCCGGCTGGCGCGCACGGCAACTGAGGCGCTCGAGGGATTCGACTATGCGCGTGCTCTCGAACGCACTGAGCAGTTCTTCTGGCGCTTCACCGACGACTACGTCGAGTTGGCGAAAGGCCGGGCATACGGGAGCCAAGGGCCGGAGGCTGCGGCAGACGCGCATCTCACCTTGACCGTCACGCTCGATGCGCTGCTGCGCCTGTTCGCTCCGTTCCTGCCGTTCGTCACCGAGGAGATCTGGTCATGGTGGCGACGCGGATCGGTGCACAAGGCGCCGTGGCCTTCTGCTGAGCACATTCATTCGCTCGCTGAGCCAGTGCAATCGCATACCGATGCGCTGCATCTGACGGCCGCTGTCCTCGCCGAGGTCCGTCGGGCCAAGACCGAGGCTCGGCTCAGCCTTCGCGTGGAGGCTGAGCAGGTGACGGTGAGCGCCCATCGCTCAGACGTCGAAGTGCTCGAGACGACGCGAGCGGATCTGATCGACGCCGGGCGCATCGCCAATCTGTCGTTGGTCGCCGATGAAGCCCCCGCACATCCTGAGGTCAGCGTGGTACTGGCAGCGGACGCTTGCTGACGGGGCCTCCTCGGCTGGTCTGCGGCGGCCGAGCAGTTCGCTCATGAAGAGAGCGAAGAGGGCTGAGATGAGTCCTCAGCCCTCGCCGTCGTCGCTGTCGTGGGCGGTCTCCGGTTCCGGGCCGACCGATGCGGTCGCAATCGACGCAGTGAGACGGTCGCCTCCTGACGAAGCGCTGTTGTCCTCGCTGCGGACCCACACCGTTCGCTGCGGGAACGGGATCTCGATCCCAGCCTGATCGAACGCCTCCTTGATGCGCTTTCGCATCAATCGGGCGGTCGCCCATTGCTCCGCTGCCTCGGTCTTGAGCATGACGCGAATCGTGATCGAGTCGGCAGCAAAGGCCTGCACGCCCACCACGTTCGGCTCCTCGAGCACGGTCGTGGCCTCGCCCTGCTCGTGCCAGACCTCGTCAGCGGCCCTCTTGATGATTGTCATCGCCTCATCGAGATCTGTGTCATAACTGACGTCGATGTCGAGCGGCACTTGCGCCCACAGCTGCGAATAGTTTCCGACGCGAGTGATGACGCCATTGGGCACATACCAGACGGTGCCTCCGATATCGCGCAGCCGGGTCGTACGCAGGCCAACGGCTTCCACGGTTCCCGAGGCCTCGCCGAGATCAATCCAGTCGCCGACGCCGTACTGGTCTTCGATCAGCATGAACACGCCCGTGAGCAGGTCCCTGACCAAGGTCTGGGCGCCGAACCCGATGGCCACGCCCAAGATGCCCGCTCCCGCGATCAGCGGCCCGAGATTCACGTCGAACTCGCCGAGCAGCATCATCAGCGCGACTGCCCAGATGATCGCTGTGGCGATGCTCTTGAACAGCGTGCCGAGCGTGGTTGCGCGTTGTCTCGCCCGCTCTGTGCGATCGCTCAGTTGCTTCAGCTTGGCCTTGAGACGCTCAGGATCCCAAGCGCGTCCCGCTTCAGCGGTGCGTTCGGCTTCGTCTTGTTCGGCGTGCTTCTTGTCGGATGCGATGCGCTCCACCATGTGGTCGATGGCGCGGCGCACGATGCGTCGGGCAATGACTGACAGCAGCAGGATGATCAGCGCCGTGAGCGGCTTGTCCACGATCCAGACCGAGGCCGAGGCGAAGCCCTCGCTGCCGGTCCAGTCGTAGATGCGCTCGCAGATCCAGCTGGGCTCGGTGCCGCAGACTTCGTCGACGCGGCTGATCTCCAGGAGTGCGTCTATGGCGTCGGTCGCCGATTCAGCCTGTGCGAGAAGCTCTGTCATCTGCGGGAGCCTAGGAGTCGGCTTGAGCGCTGTGCGCTGTCGGCTCGATGCCTAGCATCGCTGCGATGCCACAGGACAACCCTCCGGACAATCGCACCCCGAACGACGATCCCGAAGCCGCCGTGCTCTACGAGGTCGCTGGCGGAGTCGCGACGATCACGCTGAATCGTCCCGACTACCGCAATGCGCTCAGCGTCGAGGTCGTCAACGGCATCGGCGATCGCTTCGAGGCGGCGCTGGCGGATTCCGAGGTACGTGCCGTGCTGTTCACGCATGTCGGAAACACGTTCTGCGCCGGTGCCGACCTGCGGGCTGCGCAGCCTGGCGTGCCTCAGCCCACCCTGCGCCACAGCTTCGTGGAAATCCTCGAGAAGATCATGACCTGCGACAAGCCTGTCGTGGGCCGGCTGGCGGGTCACGTCACCGCCGGCGGCGTCGGGCTGGCGGCCGCCATGGACATCTCGATTGCGGCCGACGACGCGATCATCGGATTCACCGAAGTCCGCATCGGCGTGGCACCCGCGGTGATCTCAGTGGTCTGCCTGCCGAAGCTGCGCCGCGCTGACGCCAGCGAGTTGTTCCTCGAAGGCGAGCGCGTGCCGGCTCCGCGGGCGGCAGCGGCCGGGCTGATCAACCGCGCGGTGCCGCGCGACCAGCTCGACGACGCGGTAGCAACCGCATTGCGGCGGCTGGTGCGCGGCGGCCCCAATGCGCTGGCCAGCACGAAACAGCTCGTGGCCAAGGTGTCCCAGATGCCGCGCCCCGAGGCCTGGAAGTGGACAGCCGAGCTCAGCCAGCGGCTGTTTCAGAGCGACGAGGCCGCCGAGGGCATCGCAGCCTTCCGCGAGCGTCGCGACGCCGGCTGGGTTCCGCCCGAGTCCTGATCCCGCCGACGGCGCCGGAGCGCAGCGAACGAGCCGACTTCCGAGTCCTGGCCCGCCATTGGGCAGCCGTGCCGTCATCGACGCAGCCCCGGCGGTAGCGTCAGCCGCTGTGAGCGGGCAGGTGCATCTTGAACGCGACGGCCACGTCGGCCGTATCGTCCTGGACCATCCGCAGCGGCACAACGCCATCAGCGCGCAGATGTGGGACGGCATCACGGCCGCCGCTGCCGAGATGGAGGACGACCACGACATCCGGGTGGTGGTGATCCGCGGCGCGGGCGAACGCGCTTTCGCCGCAGGCGCAGACATCAGCCAGTTCGGCGAGCAGCGGTCCGACGCGAGCGGCAACCGTGACTACGACGACACCACATCGAGAGCGCAAGCGGCCTTGCTCGGCTTGTCCAAGCCGCTCATCGCCGCCATCGGGGGCTACTGCATCGGCGGCGGGCTGGCAGTGGCGCTGGCAGCCGACCTGCGCGTCGCCGCCGACGATGCCCAGTTCACGATCCCAGCGGCCCGGCTCGGGCTCGGCTACGGAACTGCGGGCATCGGCACGCTGATGCGCTTGATCGGCCCCTCGGCCGCGAAGCGCATCTTCTTTCTGGCTGATCGCTTCGGCGCGCAGGAGGCGCTGCAGATGGGACTCGTCAACCGGGTAGTGCCCAAAGCGCGGCTGGAGGCTTCGGTGGAGGAATGGACCGACCTCATCTGCCAGAACGCTCCGCTCACCATCGCCGCCGCAAAAGCGGCATTGACGCAATGGCAGAAACCGGAATCCCAGCGCGACTTCAGCGAAACCGAGGCGATGATCCGGGCATGCTTCGACAGCGAGGACTACCATGAAGGCGTAGACGCCTTCATGAACAAACGCCAACCCGAGTTCAAGGGCCGCTGATCTCGCCGAGGCGGCGACCCTGATCAGGAACCAGACCGGCCGGGGTCATCGGTCGGCCCGACGAAAGCGATGCTTGGCGGTCTTTCGCTTGAGTCGTGCCTTGATATCTTTCTCAGCGTTCGTGCGCGGCAGCCGTTCAGCCGCTGCTGTGAGAGGAGACAGTCGTGTATGACCCCCCCCCCCCCCCCGTTGAGAGCTGGTGAGATGACGGTGAAGGCAAGTGCGGCGAGCACGGGCAGGCACCGGTCGGCTGCGGCGGCGGTCGCTGCGGCGCTGGTCGCTGCCGTTGTGGGGCTGAGCGGGCCGGTCGGGGCACAGCAGCCGGACAGGCCATGCACTCAGAACACTGTCCTCCTTGCCGAGTGCATTTTCTTGGTCAATACTGCGATGCCGGCGCTCATCGGCGACAGCACTGAGGCGTCGCTGAATTGGGATACCGCCTTGCCGATCAACGAATGGGACGGCGTCACCATCCCGCGCCCAGGTCACGGCGCAACGCGCGTCGTGCGCCTGAATCTGTCGGCCCGCGGCCTGACGGGCACGATTCCGACCGGGTTCGGCACGCACTTCGGCGCACTCGAGCGGCTGGATTTGTCGGGCAATGCTTTGACGGGCTCGATCCCCGACGATCTTGGAAGCCTGCGCAGCCTCACGTCGCTGTCGTTGTCGTTCAATGAGCTGACGGGCTCGATTCCGACGCAGCTGGGCAGCCTGTCCAATCTGGCTTATCTGGATTTGGCGGGCAATAGCTTGTCGGGCTCGATTCCGACGCAGCTGGGCAGCCTGTCCAATCTGACGTCGCTGGATTTGTCGCTCAATGATCTGTCGGGTTCGATTCCGACACAGTTGGGCAGTCTGTCCGATCTGACGTTGTTGTCGTTGTTGTTCAATGAGCTGACGGGCTCGATTCCGACGCAGCTGGGCAGTCTGTCCAATCTGGCTCATCTGGATTTGGCGTTCAATGAGCTGACGGGTTCGATTCCGACGCAGCTGGGCGATCTGAGCAGCCTGACCCGGCTGGACTTGGGCGGCAACGGCCTGACGGGCTCGATCCCCGACGACCTGGGCGATCTGAGCAGCCTGACCCGGCTGGACTTGGGCGGCAACGGCCTGACGGGCTCGATCCCGGCTGACTTGGGCGATCTGAGCAGCCTGACCCGGCTGGACTTGGGCGGCAACGGCCTGACGGGCTCGATCCCGGCTGACTTGGGCGATCTGAGCAGCCTGACCCGGCTGAACTTGGGCGGCAACGGCCTGACGGGCTCGATCCCCGACGAGCTGGGCGATCTGAGCAGCCTGACCCAGCTGTATTTGGGCAACAACGGTCTGTCGGGTCAGATCCCGGCTGAGCTGGGCGGTCTGTCGGGGTTGACGGTGCTGGACTTGGCCAACAACGGCCTGTCGGGTCCGATTCCTGACGAGCTGGGCGATCTGAGCAGCCTGACCCAGCTGGACTTGGGCGGCAACGGCCTGTCGGGTCAGATCCCGGCTGAGCTGGGCGGCCTGTCGGGGTTGACGGTGCTGGACTTGAGCGACAACAGCCTGACCGGACCGATCCCGGCTGAGCTGGGCGGTCTGGGCAGTCTGAGGCGGCTCCGGCTGTCGGGCAACTCTCTGTCGGGGTGCATTCCCGTGGCGCTGGTGGAGTTGCTGAGGGACCAGGACCTCGGCCTGAGCCCGTGCGGCCAAGGCACTACACCGCCGACGACTGTGCCGCCGGTCACTGTGCCGCCGACGACTGTGCCGCCTGACAACATGGGCGGCAGTTCGGGTTCGATGTGCTCTGGCACTGCTGCGGTGTCGAGCTCCGCGACCGACGCTGGTCTCATCGCCGATTGCGAGGTCCTGCTCGACGCTCAGCCGATTCTCATCGGCGCCAGCACCGCAGCGTCGCTGAACTGGAGCACTTCGGTGGCGATGTCCGGTTGGGACGGCGTCACCGTCGCGGGCAGCCCTCCCCGCGTCACCGAGCTCTCGCTGGACGGCAGCCAGCTGTCGGGTTCGGTTCCGCCTGAACTCGGCGGCCTCGCCGGCCTCACCGGGCTCTGGCTGTCCAACAACGATCTGACGGGCCCGATTCCGCCTGAACTCGGCGGCCTCGCCGGCCTCACCGAGCTCGACTTGTCGCAAAACGATCTGACGGGCCCGATTCCGCCTGAACTCGGCGGCCTCGCCGGCCTCACCGAGCTCCGGCTGAACCTGAACAGCCTGTCGGGTCCGATTCCGCCTGAACTCGGCGGCCTCGCCGGCCTCACTAGGCTCATCCTGTCCGACAACGATCTGACGGGCCCGATTCCGCCTGAACTCGGCGGCCTCGCCGGCCTCACCGGGCTCTGGCTGTCCGGCAACAGCCTGTCGGGGTGCATTCCTGTCGCGCTGGTGAGCCTGCTGAGCGGGCAGCAGCTCGGCCTCAGCGCTTGCAGCGCCGTCTCCACGCCTCCCAGCACGGGCAGCGGCGGCAGCACGCCTCCCAGCACAGGCAGCAGCGGCGGCAGCACGCCTCCCAGCACGGGCAGCGGCGGCGGTTCTGGTCTGGAGACCGGCGTGGCGACGCTGGTGCTGGCCAATGGGTGGAGCGCTGCTGATGTGGGTGTGGCGGCGGTGCTGGCGGCCCGTGAGGGCGGCGCGGTGGTGTACGCCGCTGAGGACGAGGAGGAGCTGCCCGCAGAGGTGGAGAGGCTGCTGAGGGATGCGCTGCCGGCTGAGGTGCTGTTGGTGGGCGGCCCGGCGGCGGTGCCTCGGGCGGTGGTGAACGAGATCCGCGCGGCGTCGCGGGACACGTTCGTGTCGCTGGTGTCGGGATCGGATCGTGTCGCGACCGCGGCGGCGGCAGCGCGGCGTGTGCTCGGCGGCGCTGCCGGCGGCGGGGTCACGTTCGTGATAGCGAACGGCTGGTCGCCGCCTGACGTGGGCGTCGCGGCAGCGCTGGCAGCCGCCAGCGGGGACCGCGCGGCGGTGCTGTACACCGGCAGCGGCGCGTTGGCTGAGGAGTCGGCTGCGCTGCTGCGCGAGTACCCCACCGAGGAGGTAGTAGTGATAGGCGGCGAGGCAGCGGTCAGCGCGGCTGCGCAGCAGCAGGCCGCTGACGCGGCGGGCGGGCAGGCAAGCACGTCGCGTGTGTCCGGCGCTGACCGTGTCGCGACCGCGGCAGCGGCAGCGAGGCGTGTGCTCGGCGACCCCGAGGACGCCGCGAGGGTCACCTTGGTGACAGCGAACGGCTGGTCGCCGCCTGACGTGGGCGTCGCGGCAGCGCTGGCGGCCGCCAGCGACAACGCAGCAGTGATCTACACCGAAGCGGCGGCGCTTTCCGATGCCGCGGAGACGCTCATCGACGAGTACGAGCCGGTATCGGTGATCATCGTCGGCGGCCGCTCAGCGGTCAGCGACGAGGTCCGCGACGCTGTCGCCGCAGCCGCGCCCGACCGCACTGACATCGAGCGCATCACCGGCCAGACCCGCACCGACACTGCCGCCCGGGCAGCCCGACGCATCCTCGCCCAAGACTGACCACCACCCGAACCCAGCAGCCCCACCCCACAAGAAACGCAGAAGCTCGAAGACTCAGACGCATCTCAGTCCGAGGGATGCGGCTGCAAGACCTCCGGCTGGGAATCTCTGCCGCGCCCCACCGTTTCACAGCCCCGCCTGCCCGGAGACCGAGATCGCAGGTCCTCAGGCAGCGGCGAAGTCGGCGACCTCGGCGTCGCTTGCCTGCACCAGCTCCCCGGGCGTCAACTCGAAAACTGTCTCGGGCGTTCCCGCTGCGGCCCACACGACGTCGTAGGCCAGCAGCGCAGGATCCACCACAGCCCGGAGAGGCTGCGCATGGCCGAAGGGCGGGGTGCCGCCGATCGCATAGCCGGTGGCCTCGCGCACGCCGTCGGCGTCGGCACGGGTGATCTTGCCGTCGAGCACCGTGCCGAGCCGCTCGGTGTCCACCCGGTTGGCGCCCGACGTGAGCGCCAGAACCGGTTGACCGTCGCACAGGAACACGAGCGACTTCACAATCTGGCCCAGTTCGCAGCCCACCGCAGCGGCCGCCTGTTCGGCAGTTCGGGTTCCCTCGGGAAAGCGCAGGATCTCCGGCGCCAAGCCGAGCTCCTCGGCCCCAGCCAGAAACCGTTCGCGAGCACTCAGGCGACCGCCCGACGCCGCTGCAGGACTGCCCTCTCCACCCATCAGCGGTTGCTGCCGCGATTCTTGGACCGGGCAGGCACAGCCATGCCGCTGCTCAGGGGCACAGCAACCGTCGGCATCGGCTGCCGGCTACTCGGCCCAAGCCTTGACTTGGGAGATGACGTCGAGGGGATTCTCGGTCTCAGGCGGAATGGAGATGTCCAAGCAGGAGACCCCGACCGAGCGGTACACCTCGATGCGCTCCTTCACGCGCTCCGGGTCGCCGGTGAGGCTGGCGCGGTCGATGTAGTCGTCGGGCACCGCGGCGAACGCCTCGTCACGCTTGCCGGTCAGGAACAGATCCTGGATCTTCTCTGCCTCGTCGACGTACCCGTAGCGCTTGAACAGGTCGTTGTAGAAGTTCCTGTCGCGAGCGCCCATGCCGCCGACATAGAAGCCGACGTTGTCGCGCACACCCTTGCGGGCGGCGTCGACGATCGGGCCTGCGCCCATCGCCACCGTGCCGCCCGCCACGATCTGCAGGTCGGCCAGGTCGCCGGAGCGCTTGGCACCACCGGCTGCCAGCGCGTCGCCCCACACGTCGTTGAACTTCTCGGGCAGGAAGTGGATGGGCTGCCAGACCTCGGCCAGCTCGGCGGTCATCTCCACGTTGCGAGGCCCGATCGCCGCCACCGCAATCGGGATGTCCCGCCGCAGCGGCTTGGCCATGAGCTTGAGCGGCTTGCCCAGGCCGGTGCCCCCGTCATAGGGCAGGCTGACCGCGCTGCCCTCATGAACGACCCGGTCGCCCGACCAGACCTTGCGGCAGATCTCGATCACGTCGCGAGTCCGCCCCATCGGCTTGCTGAACGGCACGCCGTGCCAGCCCTCGATCACCTGCGGTCCCGAAGTTCCGAGACCCAAAATGAACCGGCCCTCAGACAGCGTGTCGATGGTCATGGCGGTCTGGGCGATGATCGCGGGGCTGCGCGAGTAGATGGGCAGGATGCCGGTCATCAACTGGATGCGCTCGGTCTTGGCGGCCACGTACGCCAGCGTCGACACCAGATCGAATCCGTAGATCTCGCCACCCCAGATCATGTCCACACCGGCGGCTTCGAGATCGGTCACATGCTGGGTGAGGCGCTGGGGATTCAGGCTCGCACCTGCGCCGATCGCCATGGAAATCTTCATCGTCGTGCTCCTTGATTCGGCGCGAATGCTACGAGCAACTCTGCTGCTCTGGCGGCACGGGCAGCGCCGGTCCAATGACGGCTGGCTCACCAGTCGCCGAAACGGCGAGGATCCCACTGCCGCACGTCCCACTCGGTGTCGCCGTCGACGATCATCTCGGTCAGCACCTTGCCCACGGCTGCCGCGTGAGTGATGCCGATCTGAACACCCACAGCTTGGTAGAAGCCGCGCACCCCCGCCGCAGGGCCGACCAGCGGGTTCGCGTCGGGCGAGTAGGTGATAGGGCCGTTGACGAACTCGGCAATGCCGACATGGTCGCCTTCACTCAGCCGGAACCGAAGGACATGTCGGCTGCGGCTGTGGTGTTTGATGAGCGTGGCGACGAACCCGCCCTGCGCGCTGCCCGAGCGCTCGGCGCGCCGTTCACCAGCACCGTCACGTAACGGCGCCGCTCGCGGACCGAGGTCTCGTCGACCAAAAGAACACGGCAGCGCCGCCGGCGGCGATGCTCGCCGACCACGGCCGCACATGCGGCCAACAGGCCCATCACCACCTCCTGCCAGCCCACCCGATAGCGCTTGGCCACAGCACAGCACGGGCGGCGCACCGTCGACGCCACCCGCACCACCAGCCGCTCAAGCGCGTCAACCACAACCCCCAGCACTCCGATGCGCGGCAACCACAACCGCACAGACATAACATCACAACCCATCGAGGCCCCCTGGGGTTCGACGTCTCCAAACACCGCAAGCTCGCTCCCATGTGTGCTCAAGCAACATCCAAGTGCACGAGAGGCTCCAACGGGGTGAAGTGTGCAGGGGCCATCACGGTCGAACTCGGTACTGGAAACGCGCCGACGGTCACGCCCGAACAGAGCAAGCACGACCAGTTCGTCAGGACGCTGGCGGACCCGCAGTGCCGCTCAATGCAAGCGAGAGGCAACGCGCCATAGCGTCGATGACGGGTCGGTCTGATCCGTCAGTGGGAGGAGGATCGGTGCATCGCCACAACGAAGCCACGGACGAGGCTGCCGACGAGATCATCGACACGCTGCGCCGCTGGGTGGACGATGTCGTCGTCCCGGGTTCTTCGGCGCTGGAGCTGGCGGACGAGTACCCCACCGAAATGGCTGAACAGATGGAGGACTTCGGTCTGTTCGGTGCCACTATCCCCGAACCGCACGGCGGTCTCGACCTCGACCATGTGACCTATGCCCGGGTCATCGAGGAGCTGTCCCGTGGGTGGATGTCGCTGGCGGGCATCGTGAACAGTCATCTCATCTGCGCCAAGCTGATCGACCGGTTCGGGACCGATGCGCAGCGCGATCGATCACTCCCCCAGATGGCCACCGGGAAGCTGCGCGGCTGTTTCTCGCTGTCGGAGCATGACAGCGGCTCCGACGCGGGCGCGCTGCGCTGCCGAGCAGTGCGCGACGGCGACGAGTTCGTCATCAACGGCACCAAGATGTGGGTCACCAACGGCGAACGGGCAGGCATCGTGGCACTGCTGGCCCGGGTTCCCGAAGGCGATGCTTCAGGCAGCTCCGGCATCACCTGCTTCCTGGTCGACAAGACGCCGGGCAAGCACTCGGGCGGCATCACCGTCAGCCGCAAGATCGACAAGATCGGCTACCGCGGCCTCGAGACCGTCGAGATGTCCTACGTGGATCATCGTGTGCCGGCCGACCGGGTGCTGGGCGGCGATGGCCATGATGGCGGCATCGGGAATGGCCTGCGCTGGGCGCTCGCTGCACTGGAACTGGGCCGCATCAACGTAGCAGCCCGGGGAGTGGGCGTTGCTCAGGCTGCCTATGACGCTGCGGTGGCCTACGCGAAGCAGCGCGCAGCCTTCGGCAAGCCCATCGCCAAGCACCAGGCCATCGCGTTCAAGATCGCCGAGATGGCCACCAAGCTGCACGCCGCCCGTCTCATGACCTACGACGCCGCCCGCAAGGCCGACGCGGGCGAGCGGGTCGACCTGGCCGCCGGCATGGCCAAGCTGTTCGCATCGGAGACCGCCGCGGAGCTGTCGCTGGACGCGATGCGCATCCACGGCGGCAACGGCTTCTCCACCGAGTACCCGGTGGAGCGCTACTACCGCGACGCTCCGCTGATGATCATCGGCGAAGGCACCAGCGAGATCCAGAAGCTGGTCATCAGCAGGGCGCTGCTCGCGGACGCCTGACGCTGCTGTACTCGGCGCTGCGCGCCCAAGAAGCTGAGCCGAATGGCGAAGCCGTGGCCCCAACGGCCCGTGAGCGAAGCGAACAAGAGCGGGAGACAGCTGGTGCGACAACGGAAGGGTTTGCCCGCTCGCGCATCCTCTAGCTTGACGGGCGCGCATCTGGAGGTACGAGTCATGGCAGATCGCAAGTCGTTCTGGGCGTGGTGCCTGGAGTCCGAAGAACCCACCGACGCCGACCGGGCTGAACTGGCCAGCAAGCTCTCGGCCCAGTACGGCGCCGAGATCGTGGCCAAGCCGGTGCCGTCGGTCGACGACGCCGACCTGCGTCCGCCACGCATCGCCATTGGTGACGCGGTGGCCGGCTGGTGCTCGACGAGCACCTACGACCGGGCCCGGTACGCCTACGGTGCCCACTTCACCGAACGGGTCCGGGCCTTCAACCTGGACTTCCCGAACCCGCCCGACGTGGTGGCTCACCCACGCAACGAGACAGAGGTCGAGGCCACGCTCGACTGGTGCGACGCCCAGGGTCATATCGCGGTGCCCTATGGCGGCGGATCGTCAGTGGTCTGGGGCCTCACCCCGCCCGAAGACCGCGGACCGACCGTGGTCATCTCGCTGGACCAGCTCGATCAGGTCCTCGAGATCGACGACGTGTCACGGGCCGCTCGCATCCAGGCCGGCGTCTTCGGCCCCCACCTCGAGGATCAACTCCGCCCGAGCGGGCACACGCTGCGCCACTTCCCCCAGTCGTTCCGCTTCTCCACGCTCGGCGGCTGGATCGCGACCCGCTCGGGCGGCCACTACGCCACCAACCACACCCATATCGACGACTTCGTCGAGTCGGCCCGGATGATCACGCCGTCGGGCTGGTGGGAGTCACGCCGGCTGCCGGGTTCGGGCGCCGGCCCCAGCCCCGACCGCATGGTGATCGGCTCGGAAGGCATCTACGGCATCATCACCGAGGCGTGGATGCGCATCCAGAAGCGCCCGACGTTCCGGGCGACGGCGGGCATCACGTTCCCGTCATTCCAGGCGGGCTGCACGGCGGTGCGGCACCTGGTCCAGGCGAAGCTGTGGCCCGCGAACCTGCGCATCCTCGATCCGGTCGAAGCCGGCCGGGCCGCCGGGATGGACGGCGAGCACGCGCTGGTGATCGTGTCGTTCGAATCGGCTGAGCTGACCCAGCGGCACAACATCGCCCAAGCCGTCGAGATCGCACGCGGCTGCGATGGGCACGTCCCCGATGACGAGATCCAGATCGACGACGGGACGGGCACACCGACCGGACGCGGCGGCGCGGTCGGCGCCTGGCGCAACGCGTTCATCGGCATCGGCAACGGAGTCGAGACCTCGCTGGGGCTCATCAACGACACCTTCGAGACAGCGATCACCTGGGACCAGTGGCCCGAATTCGACGCGGTGGTGCGTGAGAAGGTCGGCGCAGTGCTCGCCGAAGTCTTCGGGCCGCACCACTCGCTGTCGTGCCGGTTCACCCACGTGTACACCGACGGCCCGGCGCCGTACTACACGTGGTCGGGCATGGGCACCCAAGGCGGCGAGATCTCCCAGTGGCAGATCGTCAAGGACGCCGCCAACGAAGCACTCGAGGCGGCCGGCGGCACCTGCACGCACCATCACGCAGTGGGGCGGATGCATCGCCCCAACGCGTACGACCGCCAGCGCCCAGAGCTGTTCGCCGAAGCGATCCGAGCCGCCAAGAAGCGGCTCGACCCCAACGGCATCCTCAACCCCGGCGTCCTCATCGACCCCTGACCCCCTAGCGTGTCGCCTCATGGAATGGGGAGTCACTCTGCCGCACTTGGGGCGCGTCGGTACTCGCGACGGGCTCATCGCTTTCTCTGCCGAGGTCGACCGGCTCGGCTTCGCTTCGGGCTGGGCCTCAGATCATGTCTGCTGGCCGGCCGAGCTGGTGTCGCAGTACCCCTACAGCGACGACGGCTCCTTTCCGGCGCCGCCCAAGACGGGCTGGCTGGACCCGATCGGGACGCTGCTGTTCGTTGCGGCCGTCACGGAGAACCTGCGGCTTGGCTTCAGTGTGCTGATCCTGCCGTACCGGCCGCCGGTGGAGACGGCGAAGCGCTTGGCGACCATCGATGTGCTGTCGAACGGCCGGCTGATCCTGGGCGTGGGCGTGGGCTGGATGCGCGAAGAGGCCGAGGTGCTGGGCATGCCATGGGATCGCCGGGGCAAGCGCTCAGACGAGCAGCTCGAGGTGTTCCGCACGCTGTTCACCGAGGACGACCCGAGCTTCGACGGCGAGTTCTACTCGTTCCCCGAAGTGGGCTTTGAGCCCAAGCCGGTGCAGGACCCGGTGCCGATCTGGGTCGGCGGCAACACACCGGCCGCGTACCGGCGGGTGGCCCAGCACGGCCACGGCTTCCACGCGGCGTTCGAGACGCTCGACGACGTGGCCTCCGGCTGGCGCCAGGTGGGCGATGCGTGCGACGCTGCGGGCCGCGACCGCAGCGAGATCACGCTGTCGCTGCGCTGCTACCTCGATCCGGCCGCTGCCATGAAGCCGGCGGTGTCGGTCGCGGGCAGCACCGAGCAGATGATCGACATGATCGGTCGCGTGGCAGCGACGGGTGTGACGCACCTCGTGCTCGACCCGGTGGTGCGAGGCGGCGTCGAGGGCCGTCTGGACGCGCTGCGGGCCTTCATGGCCGACGTGGCGCCTCACTTCGCCTAGAGAATCCCCGCGCCGCTCGATCGGGCGGCGCCGCGGCAGACTCGCGCCGTGCTGTGGGGTTCCGGGCTGTGCAAGTCGTACCCGCCGCGGCGGCTGTTCGCCGGCGTGGATGTGCAGCTCGCGGCTGGGCGGCGCATCGCCCTGGTGGGCGGCAACGGCGTGGGCAAGACGACACTGCTGGAGATCCTGGCCGGCATCGGTGAGCCCGACGAGGGCGACGTGCACCGCCAGAGCGGCCTCACGCTCGGCTACCTGCCCCAGGAGCTCGACGAGATCACCGAGGGCACCGTGCTGGAAGCGACCTTGGCGGGGTCGGGCGACATCACCGCGATGACGGCGGAGCTGCGTTCGCTCGAAGAGCGGCTGGCCGATGTCGACGCAGCAGATCATGACGAGGTGCTTGCCCGTTACGGCGAATTGGAGGCTCGCTTTCGCCAGATCGGCGGGTACGGCTTCGAAGCCGAGGCTCACCGGGTGCTGGCCGGGCTGGGCTTCGCTCCCGACGACGCTCAGCGGCCCGTGGCGCAGCTCTCGGGAGGCTGGCGGATGCGGGTGGCGCTCGCACAGTTGCTGCTGGCCAAGCCCGACGTGCTGCTGGCCGACGAGCCCACGAATCATCTCGACGTGGACTCGGTGGCGTGGCTGGAGGACCAGCTCGCCGCCTGGGAGGGCGGCCTGCTGTTTGTGAGTCATGACCGCGACTTCATCGACACCGTGGCCAATCGCGTCATCGAGATGGACGGCGCCAGCGCGTACACCCACGTCGGCGGCTTCGCCGAGTTCGTTGCCGCTCGCGAAGAGCGAATCGCAGCTGCCGAAGCGGCCGCATCCCACCAAGCGCGCCGCCGGGCGCACACCGAACGATTCATCGAGCGCTTCCGCTACAAGGCCACCAAAGCCCGCCAGGTGCAGAGCCGGATCAAGGCGCTGGCGAAGCTCGAACCGGTCGAGGTCCCGAGCCGCAAGGAGCTGGCCGCACGCTTCGGCTTCGGCACGCCGCGACGATCCTCACGCGTCGTCACCGAGTTGATCGACGCGACGCTGGGGTACCCCGACGGCGACGAGCCAGTGCTCGATGGTGTGAACCTGGTCATCGAACGCGGCACCAAGGTGGGCGTCGTCGGTCCCAACGGCGCCGGCAAGACGACGCTGCTGCGGGTGCTGCAGGGCGATCTCGGCGTGCTCAGCGGCGAGCTGCACCGGGGCCGCAACGTCGACATGGCGACCTTCGAGCAGCATCTCACCGAGGTCATGGACCCCCGCCGCTCGGTGGTGGAGGAATTCACGGCGTCGGTGGGCGATCAGCCGGGGAGGAATATGCGCACGATGCTCGGCGGTTTCGGCTTTGCGGGCGATGCTGCGGACCGCAAGGTGGCCGACCTGTCGGGCGGCGAACGCACCCGGCTGGCGCTCGGCATCACGATGGCCAACCCGGTCAACCTGCTGGTGCTCGACGAACCCACCAACCATCTCGATCTGCCGAGCTGCGACCTGCTCGAGGACGCTCTGTCGGTGTATCCGGGCACGGTGCTGCTGGTGACTCATGACCGCCACCTCATCCGCAGCGTGGCCGACTCGCTGATCGTGGTGCGCGACGGCACCGCAACGCTGCATCCGGGAGTCGACGAGGACTTGCTGCGACCCCCGGGGCTGAGCACGAGACGGACCGCAGGAGGCAGCACCGGCGGCCGGATCGGCGACGGCCGGCCTGGCAGCATCTCTGAGGCGCCGACTTCACGGGCGGTCGCTGCCGAGCGCCGCCGCGAGGGCGCCAGCCGGCGTCAGGCTGCCCACGATGCGACAGCGGACCTGCGTCGAACGCTGGCGGCCGCGGAACGGGAATGGGAGGCCGCCGAACACCGCGTCGCCGAGATGCAGACGCTGCTTGGCGATCCGTCCACCTACGACGACCCCGAACGTGCACGTCAAGTCGCCGAGGACTACGGAGCGGCGAAGTCCGAGGCGATGCGCCACATGAGCGAGTGCGAATCGCTCCAGCGACGCATCGACCGGGTGGCGGCCGATCTGTAGCAGCGCGGCTCAGCCGCTTGGCGTCAGCTCCGCTGGGCGCAGCCGTCGGCGGGGGGTGCGACGGCTACCTGCGAGACGGCGGCTCGCTGGCGGACCCCATCAGCCCGTCGTTCAAGCGTGACGAGTGAAGCAGTCCCGTTCGAGGGCATCCCCATGGGTGCGCCGGGATACCACGCGGTCACCTCGCCCACGGAGACATCGGTGGTGACGTGCCAGTGGCCGAGTGCCACGTAGTCGGCGCCGGTGGCCTCGATCTCGGATGCCGTGATCGGCGACGAGCGATGCTCATCGTCCGCGGTGCGCAGGAAGTGACCATGGCCCGCCGCGATGAACCAGCCGTCAGCCGGGCGGGGCGGCACACCGGCAAGCGGCCGGTAGTCGACATCGTGGGATTCCATGGCCCGGCCCCACAGCGTCAGGTCGTGATCGCCGAAGTGCAGGGTCGCGCCTTCGGGATCGTCGAGGAAGATCACGCCGGAACCGGTGACTTCGAGGCGGTGCTCATGATCGGCATGAGTGCCCCACACCGACCGCTCGTCGTGTACATCGTGATTGCCGGGAATGACGACTACCGAGGCATCGACCCGACCGAGCAGCTCCATGGTGTGCGCGACATCGGTCCTCCGCAAGCGGGCGTGGTCGAACAAGTCGCCCGCTATGAGCAGCACGTCGGCCTCATGCTGCGCAACCGCGTCGGCGAGGGCGTGAATGGGGCACTGGCAGACGTCGCGGTGGGTTCCGTGCGGGCCGCGCACATGCCCGATGTGCACGTCGGAGGTGTGCAGGACGCGCAGCGTGTGCGCTCGGGCAGCCAACCCGGTCTCGACCGTCCCCTTCACAGCGAGAGAGCCTGCCACGACAGCCCGCCCGACACTCAGACCAGCCGCTCCGCGCCGTGCGGGCGTCGAGTCGTTCATATCTCAACGGCAGGGCATCGCGCGTTCGCGGGGCATTCGTACACATGTCGCCATCGCGCAGTACCTTCGACACGGTGCGAATCCTGGTGACCAACGACGACGGAATCGAGTCCGAGGGATTGCACGTGCTGGCGAGCGCGATGACCGCCCACGGTGACGTTGTCGTGGTCGCGCCCGACTCGGAGTACTCGGGCGCCGGCGCCGCGATCGGGCCGCTGCACCTCATCGAGCCGCAGGTGCACAAGGTGAGATTCGATGGCATCGAAGATGCGTGGGCAGTGTCCGGCGCACCGGCGCTCTGCGTGATGTTCGCTCGGCTCGGCGCGTTCGGGCCGATTGATCTCGTCGTGTCGGGCATCAACCCCGGCGCCAACGTGGGGCGATCCGTGTATCACTCCGGCACCGTCGGCGCGGTGCTGACCGGCCGCAACGGCGACATCCCTGGGCTGGCAGTCAGCCAGACCGTCGAGGGCTTCGGCGTGGAGGGCCAAGGCTGGGAGGACGCCATCGCCGGCCAGAAGTGGCACGCCGCAGCCGATGTGGCCAGCGTCGTGCTCAACGGTCTGCTCGCCGACGAGCATCCCGCGGCGTGGGCCGTCAACCTCAACGTGCCCAACTGCGAAGTCGCGGACATGAAGGGCTGGAGATTCACCGAGGTGGGCACCCTGCCGCCCCGATCGATCACGACTGTGAGCCTCGAACCGCATCCCGACAACGAAGACGCCTACCGGGTTGCGATGCAGTGGGGCGACGCGGTCGACATGCCCGTCGATGTCGACACGGGCGCAGTCATGCACGACTTCGTCTCGGTGACGTTCCTGTCGCGCCTCACGGCTCAGCCGGCGTTGGGTGACTCGAAGCTCGCGACCTGCCTCGACGGGCTGTTCTGAACATCCCGGTGACGGGCAGCAGTGACCGCGCCGCAGCGACGCAACTGCTGCTCAGACGGTCAGCCGTCGCGTCATCCTGAAGTTCCGCACCAGCATCGCCACGGCCGCGATGCCCAGCGCCACGGCTACCCACGCGCCCCAGCTCGCCAGATCGGCGTACGACCGATGCTCGACCGCCAATCCCGAGCTCACGCCGGCGGCGGCGCCGAGCGCTGTCATCAGCACATCCGCAGTGGCCTGCACGCTGACGCGACGCTCCACCGTGAACGACGCGGTCAGCAGCGAGCTGGCTGCAACCACGCAGCAGCTCCAGCCGATACCGACCAGGAACAGGCCCCACAGCAGGCCGGTGGCGTGGGAGGCATCGGTGTTGGCCGCGAACGCAGCGCCCGTGGCCAGCACGAGTGCTCCCACCACGATGACCGATTGCCCGCCGACCCGGTCGACCACCCAGCCGACGTACGGCGAGAAGGCGAACATGCCGGCGATGTGCAGCGAGAGCATGATCCCGATGACCAGCGGGTTCTGACCGCCTTGGGACATGTGGATCGGCGAGACGGTCATCACGCCGACCATCACCGCTTGCGAGAGCATCATCCCGATGAGTGCGATAGAGGCCACCGGGTGGGCCAAGATGCGCCCGGCTTCGGCCAGGCTCGGCAGCTTGACGCCTGCTGATCCGGTGTCGGCGGCCACGACGCGCAGCGGATCGGGCCGCAGGCGCCGCCAGATGTTGACGGCGGCGACAGCGAACAGTCCCAGCGTCAGGGCGTAGGGAAGGGCGAAGCCGCTCAGCCCCTCGGTGTCGGCGAACAGGCTCTTGAGGCCGAGCGCCGCCGTGGGTCCGAGCACGGATCCGACGGTGCCGGCCCACAGCACGAGGCTGATCGAGCGGGCCCGGTTCTCATCGGTGGCCAGGTCGGCGCCTGCGTACCGCGCGGCCAAGTTGGCGGCTTGGCCGGTGCCGATCAGCACCATGCCTGCCACGAGCATCGAGTAGCGGCCGGCAAACGCGGAGAGCAGGGCCAGCGTGCCGCCGATCGCACCGACCGAGTAGCCGGCGGCGAGTCCTGCGCGGCGACCGTGCCGAGCCATCAGCGCGGCGAGCGGGATGCCGGCGAGCGTGCCGCCGATGCTGAGGCACACAGCCGCCAGCGACGCTTTCGTCTCGCTGCCCGTCATCTGGTCGGCGAGCAGGGTGGCCGCCGAGAACGACGCCGTCATGGCCAGCCCGCCTGGGATCACGCCAAGCTGCAGCACCCGGATGGTGCGGCGCGCCAGTTCGTTGCGTTCGGGTGAACCGGGAAGATATGAGGCTGCCTCGTCGCCCGCCGACAAGCTCTGCGCCATCGATCCAGCCTCCCGGCCCTATCTTTCCGATCTGGGTCAAGGGCCGCCTGCGAACACTACTGCGAGCCGTGCGGGCACGCCCGGATGAGTCAGAGGTGAGACATGCGAGACATCACTGGATGCGTGGCGATGATCAGCGGCGCGAACCGCGGCATCGGCGAGGCGATCGCTGCGGCGTTGCATGCAGACGGCTGGGCGCTGTCGCTGGGCGCGCGCAGCCTGGCGTCGCTCGAAGCCTCAGTGGCTTCGTACCGCACCGATGATCATGGCCCGGCGATCACCCTGCATCGCCATGACGCCACCGATCCCGAGGCGGCCGCGCGCTGGACTGCGGAGACCGTTGCCGCACACGGACGCATCGACTGCTTGGTGAACAACGCCGGCGTCGCGCACACCGGCGGGATCTTCGACACGCCCGAGGCGGCGCTGGACGAGATGTGGGAAGTCAATGCGAAGGGTCCGCTGAGGATGATCCGCGCCACGCTCGATCACCTGCGCCGCAGCGGCGAGGGCCGCATCGTCAACGTCATCTCGATGTCGGGCAAGCGAGTGCGCGGCACCTTCGCCCCCGGATACGCGATGACCAAGCACGCAGCCACAGCGATGCACCACGCGGTGCGTCATGCGACCTTCGGCGACGGCATCCGCTGTACGGCGGTATGCCCTGGCTTCGTACAGACCGACATGACGGCCGACAGCGGCGTCGACCCGTCGCTCATGATCCAGCCCGAAGACCTGGCCGCCGCGGTCGCCACCATCCTGCGGCTGCCCAACACCGCATCGGTGGCTGAACTGCTGGTGACCATCGAGCCCGAGACGATCGCCTGACTGTTCCGCGGTTCCTCAGCGGACCGCCTGCTGGCGACGGCGCTTGACACTGGCTGGCGCGAGACACCTAGCGTCGATTCAATGAGCGGTGCTCCCGGACCGGAATCATCGAAGGCGGACTGGCGTCGGTGGGTCCGGGATCGCCGGCAGCCGGTCACTGCGGCCTTGACAGCCGCCGTTGTCGCAGAGCTTCAGGTGTTCATCGAGGCGTTCGACGAACGCTCGGCTGCCGTCGCCGGGCGGCCTGGGCCAGCGGGGGCCAGCCTGATCCTCTTCTACCGGGCCATGGCGGACGAGATGTCGCTGGACGGTCTGGCTGATGGACTGGGCTGGCAGCGCTTCGCCGTCACCCGCACTCCGGAAGCCGGTCCGCTCACTCTGCATCCAGCGGCCGGAGCTATGGAGCAGCATCGATACGGCTTTCCCCAGCCGACAGCCGACGCCTTCGAGTTGCAGCCCCGGCACATCTCGCTGGCGCTGGTGCCCGGCGTGGCATTCGACTGGCACGGCACCCGGCTGGGCCACGGCGTCGGCTACTTCGACGAGTTGCTTGCCAGGCTGCCCGAAGACTGCCCTCGTGTCGGCGTGGCCCCCAAGGTGCTCGTCTTCGATCGGCTGCCCGTCGAGTCCCACGACGTGCCGATGACCTATCTGGCCACCCAAGACGGAGTCGTCGCCGTCGGTGCCAGCGGCGAGGAGCAGGCTGCTGAGCAACTGCCGCAGCGGCCAGGCCAATCCCGGCGCATGATCTCATGATCCTCAGCGGTGGAGCGGGGCGGGCAAGATGACCGTGTGACGCAATCACCGCCGCAAGCGCACCGCCGCAAGCGCACCGCCGCAAGCGCATCAGAATCTTCGCCTGCCTGCTGATATCAGCGAGAGCGAGGCGGCGGCGGCGCTGCGGCGCATCGAGGCAGGCGATCCCGATGCGGGCAGAGATGCTCGGCATGTCTTCGAGCGGCACCGCTCACGGTCTTCTCAGTGCCGAGCGCGCGGCTTCGACTGCGGATCGCCGGTGACAGCCCTCGAGGTGATCGTTGACGATGCCTGAGGCCTGCATCAGTGCGTAGCACGTAGTCGGGCCGACAAACCGCCAGCCCAGCTTCCGCAACGCCTTGCAGAGGGCAGCCGATTCGGGCGTCATGGGCATCGAGACCAGCGCCTTGTAGTCGATGACCGTCGGCCGGTCCTCGGGACCCGGTTCGAACGACCAGAAGAATGCTGCCAAGCTGCCGTGCGCCTCGATCGTGTCCAACGCTGCACGGGCGTTGCTGATGGTTGCCTCGATCTTGCCCCGGTGACGCACGATCCCTGTATCGCTCAACAGCCGCTCGACATCGTCGGCGCCGAAGCGGGCCACCGTCTCAAAGTCGAATCCGCCGAATGCCGCCCGGAAGCTCTCCCTCTTGCGCAGGATCGTCAGCCACGAGAGTCCCGACTGGAAGCCCTCCAGGCACATCTTCTCGTACAGGCGCACGTCGTCCGTCACCGGCATGCCCCACTCGGCGTCGTGGTACGCCTCGTAGTCGTCGTGACCTTCGCCCCACCAGCAGGCCAAGGACCCGTCAGCCCGCTGACGCAACCCCTCGGGCAACTCGTCGGCCCGGCTCACGCGCTGCCCGCTGCGGCCGGTGGTGCGTCGCGGGTTTGCATCTGACAAACGCCGAAATAGCGGCTTTCCGACCAGCCTCCTAGGCGTTCACGAGCGGAGACGGCGGTAAATCGCATGAGTGACTGCAACTCAATTCAAGATAGCAAGCCAATTATGTGAGGAGCTCGGCGACGGCGAGTTCGGCTATGCGATCGCTGTCATAGCCAAGCACGTCCGTCAGAATGTCGAAGGTGTGCTCGCCAAGAGTCGGGCCGCCGTAGGCAACGCCTGCGGGAGTGCGCGAGAACTGGAAGCGGGAGGCGTCCACGATGGTGGTGCCCTGCTTGGCGTGGGGCACCTCGACCTGCTGGCCCCGGTGGACGATCTGCGGGTCGGCGGTGTACTCCGGAGAGTTCTGCACGATGTGCGCCGCCACCCCCACGTCCTGCAGGCGGTGCATCAGCGCCACACCGTCCTGGGGTCGCGTCCACGCCGAGATGACCTCGTCCAGTTCGTCATGGCGCTCGCGGCGCTCGGCCAAGGTCAGCTCGCCTAGGTCGCCACGCCCCATCAGGGCCGACAGCGACTGCCACTGGCCCTCGTCGACACACGAGATCGCAATCCAGTCATCGTCTGGGACCACGGAGGAGAACTGCTCGCCGGCCGCCGTCTGGTAGACGCCTTGGGGTGCGATGTGGCTGTCGCGATTGCCCACCCGATGCGCCACCCGGCCGTTCACGGTGCGGTCCAATACTGCCGGGGCCATCAGGTGAAGCGCCGACTCGGCTTGGGACATGTCGATGTACTGGCCCTCACCAGTGCGGCGCCGATGCTCCAGCGCTCCCATCACCGCCGCCACCAGCCAGCGTGGCGAGGTGTAGTCGGTGTAGGCGCCGAACGGGCCGCAGGGCGCCCTGTCGGGCCAGCCCACCGGGTAGAAGAACCCCGAGATCGCAGCGGCCATCGTGCCGAAACCGGCCAGCATCGCCAAGGGTCCGGTCTGTCCCATCAGGCAGCTCGACGCCATGATCACATCGGGCCGCCGAGCGTGAACCTGCTCCCAGCCCATCCCGAAGCCGGCCATGCCCTTGGGCGAGAACGACTCCACGATCACATCGGCCCAGTCGATGAGATCCCAGATGACGTCCAATGCAGCCGACTTGGACATGTCCAGACAGATGCCCCGCTTGCCGGCGTTCATGTTGTTGTAGAGCGCCGAGTACTCGGGGTCGCCGATGTCGTCACGGAACGGCTGCAGCGAACGGGCCACCTCGAGCCGAGTCTCGGACTCCACTCGGATGATGTCCGCTCCGTAGTCGGCCAGCACACGGGCCGCAGCGGGTCCCGCCATCGCCCACATGAAGTCGAGCACCTTGACGTTCTCGAGCGGCCGGGCGGTGGAGGCTGTCTGAGCGCTCACGTCGGCGCCGGTGGCCTCGATGCGAGGCCGCGTGCGGGCCGGCTTGCTTTCGGACTGTGCGTCCAGCTCGGCCAAGACTTCGGCCGTGTGCTCGCCTAGCTTGGGCGGCGGGCCGAGCGGCTGCATCGGCGTCGCGCTGAATCGGGCATAGCGGCCGGGGTAGATCACCTCCAGCACCTCGCCGCTCGCCTGGTCACCCCCACCAGCGTCGACGCCGTCCGCGCCGGTAACGCGGGTGGCATCTTGCGGGGTTCCCGCCGTCTGGGTGACTGTCTCCCAGTACTCGCGGGCTGCGAGCTGGTGCGAGTCCACCACTTCGTCGGCTGTCCACACCGGGGTGATCAGCACTCGGCGGCTCATGGCCGCATCCAGCAGCTCGGCCTTGGTCTTGGTGGCGAAGAAGTCAGCCAGCACCTGCTTCAGCCGCTCGTACTCCGAGATCGGCTCGCGCCCGTCGAGCAGCATCATGGCGTACTCGGTCCAGTTCTTGTCCCGGGTGGCCTCGTCGCAGAAACCCTCCTCGTGCACCCAGTCCATGAGGCTCTGCGTGAATGCCCGGAAGCCCGGCCCGAACAGGAACGTCACCGACGCGTGCCCGTCCTTGCACGGCCACATCAGCTGGACATGCAAGCCCTCCACCAGCACCCCGCCGGCGTGGCGGGTGGGTGGCGTCGCGCCCAGCGGCGTGGACAGCGCGTACGACTGGCAGGCCTGGTTCATGCTCTGCTGCGCCGACATGTCCACGTGCTGGCCGAGACCCGAGACCGTCTGCCGCTCCCACAGGGCGATCAGCGCAGCGCCAGCAGCTTCGGAGGCGGCGTTGTGGAAGGCTTGCGGGAACAGGCCCCCAGTGCGAAGCGGCGCCCGGTCGGAATCGCCGGTCATCGCCATGTTCACGGCCGCGGCTTGCAGCGTCAGGTCCGAGACCGCCCACTCCGCTTTCGGCCCGTTAGATCCGAACGGCGAGATCGACACGTACACCAGCTCGGGGTTGATCTCTGACAGGGCGCCGTAGCCCAGCCCCACAGCATCCATCCGGCCCGGACCGGCAGATTCGATCAGGATGTCCGCCGCCGCGGCCAGCCCTCGCAGCCTGTCGGCGCCCTCGTCGGCGGCCAGGTCCAGCACCACGCTGCGCTTGCCCCGGTTGTAGGCCCAGTGGTGCAACGACCGCTCGGGGTCTTCGATGTCGTCGGCGAATGGCCCCAGCCGCCGCGCCGACGAGCCCTCGGGCGGCTCGACGGCGATCACATCGGCGCCCATCTGGGCGAGGATCGCCCCGCACAGGTGTCCCCGCTCGTCAGTCAAGTCCAGCACCCGGAACGTGCTCAGCATCGAAGTGGTCGCTTGCGTGTCGGCCTCAGGCATCCGCACATTTCAGCACGACTGTCGACACTCCACGTCGCGAACTTGCGTCACGCGCGTGAGAGCCCGCCCAAAAGGGCGGACTCTCGAAGGCTCTCACGTTTAACGTGCGGACCCGCATGGGGCTGGCAGGTTTGCTGCGACGGACTCCAAACCCTCCCGCACCGGGTTCGACTCCCGGCAGATCCACACCCGCAGGTGAGCCGAGGCCCCGCGACGCCAGCAAGCCGGGCTCGATACCGCCTTGTCACCCAGCCCGAACAGCCGCGGCTACTCCAGCATCTCAGCCACGGCCAGTTCGGCGATGCGGTCGCCGTCGTAAGCCAGCGTCTCGGTCAGCACCTCGAAGCTGTGCTCGCCCAGCGTGGGGCCGCCGTAGGCGATCGACGCCGGCGTGCGCGACATCACGAACCTGGTGTTCTCGACGGTCGTCGTGCCCTGCTTGCCGTGCGGCACCTCGATGAGCGCATTGCGATGCAGGGCTTGAGGGTCGATGGTGAACTCCGGGGAGTTCTGCACGATGTGCGCTGCGACGCCTGCCGACTGCAGCTCGGCCATCAGCTCGTAGCCGTCGCGTCCACGCGTCCACGCCGAGATGATCCCGTCCAGCTCGTCGTGGCGGCCATGGCGCTCGCCTGCGCTCAGCGACGCCAAGTCGTCACGTCCCATCAAACCGGCCAACGCAGCCCACTGGCCGTCGTCACCGCACGAGATCGCAATCCAGTTGTCGTCGTAGCCGTCGCCCGCAGGGCCTCCGGCTGCCGTGGGGTAGGCGCCGTTGGGGGCGATCACCAGGTCCCGGTTGCCGGCAGACTCCCAGATGCGCCCGTTGGTGGTGCGTTCGAGCAGCGCCGGCGACATCAGGTGCAGTGCCGCCTCGGCCTGGGACAGGTCGACGTACTGGCCCTGGCCGGTCTGGCGCTTGTGCTCGAGCGCCCCCATCACCGCAGCCACCAGCCAGCGGGGCGAGGTGTAGTCGGTGTAGGCGGCGAAGGGTCCCGCCGGCGCTCGATCGGGCCACCCGACCGGGTAGAAGAACCCCGAGATGGCTGCCGCCATCGTGCCGAAGCCGGCCAGCAGCGCCAGCGGCCCGGTCTGGCCCATCAGGCAGCTCGACGCCATCACCACATCGGGACGGCGCTCGTGGATCTGCTCCCAGCCCATGCCCCACCCCGTCATGGCCTTGGGCGAGAACGACTCCAAAATGACATCGGCCCAGTCGATGAGGTCCCAGATGACCTCGAGCGCCTCGGGCTTGGACATATCCAGCGCCAGGCCCTGCTTGCCGGCGTTCAGGTTGCTGAACAGCCCCGAGCCGTCGGGGTCGCCCACGTCGTCGTGGAACGGCTGGATCGAACGGACCGCGTCGAGCTTGTTGGCCGATTCCACACGGATGATCTCGGCGCCGTAGTCGGCCAAGACCCGGGAGGCGGCCGGCCCGGCCATCGCCCACATGAAGTCGAGCACCTTGACGCCCTCCAGCGGCGGTGAGGTGTGCGCGACCGGTGAGATGGCAGCCGGGACCGAAGGCAGACGTTCTGCGCCCGCGAGCTCGGCCAAAACCTCGCCGGTGTGCTCGCCGAGGCGTGGCGCACGGCCCAGGCTTGCGAGCGGCGTCTCGGTGAACTTCGCGAACGCACCGGGATAGCGCACCGCCGCGGGGTCGAACGAGCCAGCGCCGGCGTCATCGAGAACATCGCTGTGGTCGACGTCCTCCCAGTACTCCCGGAAGGCGAGCTGGTGCGAGTCCACAACCTCGGCGGTGGTCCACACCGGCGTGATGAGCACCCTTCGGGTCATCGCTGCATCCAGCAGCTCGGCCTTGGTCTTGGTCGCAAAGAACTCAGCCAGGACGCCCTTCACCCGTTCGTACTCCGAGACAGGTTCCCGGCCGTCGAGCAGCATCATGGCGTACTCGACCCAGTTCTTGTCCCGAGTGGCCTCGTCGCAGAAGCCCTCCTCGTGCACCCAGTTCATGAGGTTCTGGGTGAATGCCCGGAACCCCGGCCCGAACAGGAAGGTCACCGAGGCGTGCCCGTCGGCGCACGGCCACATGAGCTGGATGTCGATGCCTTGCAGGCTGGCGCCGCCTGCGATCCGCTGGGTGACGGTGGCGTTCAGCGACGTGTTGAGGGTGGACGACATGGATGCCTGGCTCATGGACTGCTGGGCGGACATGTCGATGTGCTGGCCGAGACCCGAGCGGGTCTGCCGTTCCCACAGCGCCATCAGCGCCGCGCCGGCCGCCTCTGAGGCTGCGTTGTGGAAGGCCTGCGGCAGTGTGCCGCCGGCTCGCAGCGGCGCCCGGTCCTTGTCGCCGGTGACCGCCATATTGACTGCCGCGGCCTGCAGTGCCAGATCCGAGTAGGCCCAGTTGGCCTTCGGTCCGTCACTGCCGAAGGCCGTGACGGACACGTGGATGAGCGCTGGGTTGAGCTCCGCGAGCGCGTCGCGGCCGAGCCCGAGCGCTTCGGCTTCGCCGGGTTCGAACGATTCGAACACCACGTCGGCCCCGGCGATGAGCGCCTTGGCGTCCTCCACATCCGCTGAGGTGCCGAGGTCCAGCACAACGCTGCGCTTGCCCCGGTTGTAGCACCAGTGATGCAAGGATCGGTCAGGGTCCTCGACGTCGCCGGCAAACGGCCCGAGCCGCCGTGCCGAAGAACCCTCGGGCGGTTCGATCGCGATGACATCGGCGCCCATCTGGGCCCAGATGTGTCCCGCGAGGTGACCGCGCTCGTCGGTCAAGTCGATCACGCGGTAGTCGCCCAGCATCCCCTGTGCGATGCCCGAGCCGGCATCAGTGTTGTTTTCCGCACTCATGGCCACATTTCAGCACGGCGAGCGAGACGACCGCGAATGCAGCCGCAACGATCGAGATGACGGCCACGTCGCGGAAGCGGCGGCACCCGACGGCAAACCCCGCCTGCAACCCCCCGAATCCGCCGACAACAGCCCGCCCCCGTCCGAGACCAGTTCACACCCATCCAAAGACAGACCGCCCCCAACTGCAGACGTACCTCTAGCCCAGGCGCCAAGAACCTGGCTCGGGCATGCGCAGGCCGAGGTGGTCTCGCAGCGTGGCGCCGGAGTACTCGGTGCGGAACAGTCCCCGGCGCTGCAGCTCGGGTATCACGATCTCGACGAAGTCTTCGAATGCCCCCGGCATGTGCGTGCCGGCGATCACGAACCCGTCGACGGCACGCTCGGTGAACCACTCCTCGAAGTAGTCGGCCAGCTCGACCGGCCCGCCCACGGTCGGATGGGCCAGCCGGCCCCGTCCTGACACCTGCACGAAGTCTCGAACGGTGGGGTTGGCCCGTCCGGTGATCTGCAGCACTTGGTTGCGAATACCCTGGATGCCGGTCATGGCGTCGAGGTCGTCGTCGGACAGCGGCTCGTCGAGTTCGCGGCTCGCGAAGTCGAAGTTCAGTCCCTCTGACAGCAGCGACAGGTCGTCGACGAGGGTCGGCAGCTCGTCGTAGGCGACCCGGCGGTCCTCGGCTTCGGCCATGGTGCGGCCCACCACGGGGAACGTCAGGTTGGTGATCTTCACTTGGTCGGGGTCGCGGCCCAGCGCCTCGATCTGGGATCTCACAGCGGCGTAGTGCTCGACAGCGCTGTCGAGTCGCACATGGCTGACGAACAGCAGCTCGCCCCAGCGGGCAGCGAACGTGGTGCCGCGACCGCTCTGGCCGGCTTGGATCACCACCGGATGGCCTTGGGGTGCGCGCGGCACCGTGAACGGCCCCCGGGAGGTGAACCACTGCCCTTGGTGGTCGAGTCGGTGCACCCGGTCGCCGTGCGCGTACAGCCCCGCCTCGCGGTCAGCGGCAACCGCGTCGGTCTCCCAGGTGTCCCAGTGGCCGTGTACCACCTCCATGAACTCGTCGGCCCGGTCGTAGCGCACGTCGTGGGCAGGTGCCTGAGCCAGACCCATGTTGCGGGCCTCGTTGTCGTTCACCGATGTGACGACATTCCACGCAGCCCGTCCGCCGGTGAGATGGTCGAGCGTGGCGAACACACGGGCCACGTGAAACGGCTCGTAGTAAGTCGTCGAGTAGGTGGCGCCCAGACCGAGCCGGCTGGTGGCCATGCCCATCGCAGTCAGCACGGTGACCGGGTCGAGCTTGACGCAGCGGATGCCCGCCTCGACGGTGTGGCGATGATCGCCGCCGTACATGTCGGGCATCGCCAAGCGGTCGTCGAAGAACCCCAAGTCGAAGCAGCCGGCTTCGAGCACTTGGCCAATGTGGCGGTAGTAGTCGAAGGCGGTGACGTCGTGGCGTGCGTTGGGGTGCCGCCATGCCGCGGGGATGGTGGTGCAGTTCTGGGCCTGCAGGAACCCCACCAGCACTATCTGGCGCTGTGCGTTCACGCCCAGCGATCGTAGAGAGTTGCGCCGACGGGCGGGGCGGGACGGCCAAGTGTCAGACTCGACGCCTATGCCGAGTAGCCCACAGACCGCCGACGTCGCCCACGACGAGGCGCTGAGGGAACAGCTTGCGGCGAACTTGGCCCGCCACGATGTGCGCCGGCACCCGGCTCTGGGCCGCAAGCGCGCCTCTGTCGCCGTCATCGTGCTGGACAGCCACGCCGATCTGCACGGAGCGGACCCCGAGTTCACCGGCCTGGACGCCACCCAGCGACGAGACATGCTGGCCGAGGTCCCCGGCGCGTCCGATGACCCGACGCTGACCGGCCATGTCGAAGGAACCGCCGGCGGTGCAGCCGTGCTGCTGACGAGGCGTGGCTCGAACCTGCGCGGGCACCCACGTCAATGGGCGCTGCCAGGCGGTCGCCTCGACGAAGGCGAGACGGCGCTGCAAGCAGCCATCCGGGAGTGCTCGGAAGAGGTCGGCCTGACGCTGACCGGCGATGACCTGCTCGGGCAGCTTGACGACTACCCGACCCGCTCTGGCTATGTCGTCAGCCCGTTCGTGTTCTGGCTCTCCGACGACCGGGAACCGGTCGCGAATCCGGCCGAAGTCGCCTCGATGCACCGCGTCTCGCTGCGCGAACTGGTCCGGCCCGACTCGCCACGGTTTGTGAGCATTCCCGAGAGCGACCGCCCGGTCGTGCAGGTCCCCATCGGCGGTGACCTCATCCACGCACCCACCGGCGCCGTCCTCTACCAATTCCGAGCGGTCGCCTACGACGGCCTCGACACCCGCGTCGACGAGCTCGAGCAGCCGGTGTTCGCTTGGCGTTAGCCAAGCGAACCATCTCCACCGCGCATTCCCGCGAAATGCCGCATGGAACCGTTCGCGGTCCTCCTGCGTTCTATTGCAAAACTGTTACAGAAATACTGCAATATGAATACATCGCCAATCCATCGCCCTAGCTAGGCACCATCGGCGCCGGTCTCGCACCAGCAGTCCCCATTCGGTGCGAGGCCGGTGCCTCGCGCTTCATCTGCGAAGCAGTCGCCCCAAGACCGTTGCATGCGTGCTCGGTACTAGGAGACTGCTGATCTATTCGGATCCGGGCAAGCCTGCAACGCTCTGACCTGCGGCTTTGTATCCGTGAATCGGCGATTTCGGCAATTGCTCAGCAGCCTCCTAGCCGAGCAGCCTCCTAGCCGAGCACCGACATCGACGAGCCGTGCAGGTCGCGCTTGCGGGAGAACGTGCCCATGTCGATGTCGAAGCCGGTGTGCTCGCCGGTCACCACAACCGGGTCGGCGTCGTGATCGTGGCCGGCCTCGACCTTGCCGATCAGTTCAGCCATGCAGTAGCCGGCGACGGCGGCGTTCTTGAACTGGTTGCCGCTGGTGCCGATCGCCACGTAGAAGCCGTCGAGCGAGGTGCGGTCGTAGATCGGGATCCAGTCGTCGGTCACGTCGTACACACCCACGATGCCTCTCGCCCGGTGCGGCAAGCCCAGATCGGGCATGCGGCGAGCGAACCGCAGCACGTGGGTTTCCCACTGCTCGCGGGTGAGGTCCTGCGAGCAGGCGTCGATCTCATCAGGGCTGAGCCATTCCAAGTCTGCCATGCCCAGTTCGAGCGAGCCGATCAGGATGTTGTTGCCCACCTCGGGTCGTACGTAGCACCCGCAGTCGTCGTCGGCCATCGCCGCGCCGACCTGCTCGAAGTCGACTCCCGCCGGCGAAGGCACGTGATACACCTCCTTGCGCTGCGGCCGGGTACTGACCGTCATGTCGTCGAGCACTCCTGCCAACTCGTTGATGGCACTGCTGTGCGGGCCGGCGACATTCACCACCACCGGCGCTGACAGCACGGCGCCGTCGGCCAGCACCACGCCCTCGGCACGGCCAGAACCAGCAATTCCCACGACGGTCTCGCCGAAGCGGAACTCGGCGCCGGCGGCCTCTGCTGCCAGCCGGAGATTGTGCGCAGCGAGCTGTGGGTCGCCGACATAGCCGGCTTCCGGCGTCCACAGCGCGCCTTCCAGCTGCGAAGTGGGCTCAGCCCAGAAGTCGGGATCTGCGATCTGTCGAGGCGGGCCGAAGCGCGACAGGTCGAAGTGCCCGAGCCGGGCAATCGCCTCATCACGATCCCAGATCTCATAGTCCACGCCGAGCGCCTCGAAGTGCGGCACGGGAAGCAAGTGGGGTCCGTCGCCGCTGATCAGCGTCAGCATCCCGCACTTCGTGAACGTGGCGTAGCCGGCCTCGTCGCAACCGCCGATGTGCTGCGGCCAGTTCAGCCAGTACTGCAATCCCTCATAGGACATCGCGACGCCTGCCCGGGTGGAGTAGGTGAATCGCACGATGGCCGACGACGAACTGGTGGAACCTTGGCCTGCGCCCGGGTTGCGATCTGCGCCCACCACCCGCCATCCGCGTCGAGCCAGCTCGAAGGTGACAGCGCTGCCGATCACACCAGCGCCGATGACGACGGCGTCGTAACTCTGTGCGCTCATCCGATGATGTCCTCGCAGCCGCCGCAAGGTCCTGCTGGCACCGAGCAGGCCGTTCTCTTCTCAGCCAATCGTCTCAGCCAATCGGATCCCCGTGCCGTCGCACCATTCTTCGAGCACTGCGCGGGCGCTTCCAGCTCTATCCAACCCGAATCCTCTATCCAACCCGAATCGGCTTGGCGATGGCGGCGGTGAGCACCTCGGGGCCGCTCTCGGTCACCAGCACATCGTCTTCGATGCGGATACCGCCGAACCCCCGCATCTCGTCGACCCGTTCCCACACCACCGATTCCGCGAACTTCTCTCGTCTCGCCTGGTCGCCCAGCAACGCTTCGATGAAGTAGATGCCCGGCTCGACTGTGGTGACCATGCCGGACTCGAGGACTCGATTCGGTCCCAGCTTCACCAGCACCGGATCGTCGCTGGACCCGCTGCTGTAGGGGACGCTCGTGATGTCATGCACGGACAGACCGAGCAGGTGACCGAGTCCGTGGGGAAAGAACAGCGCCACAGCACCCTCGGGCACCAACTCGGCGGGATCGCCGCGCAGCAGCCCCATCTCGACCAGACCAGCACCCAGAATGCGCGCAGCGGCCAGATGAACTTCGCTCCACACATTGCCCGGCCGACACATGTCGATGGTCTGCTGCTGCGCACTGAGCACGAGGTCCCAGAGAAACCTCTGCTCGTCGGTGGGGTCGGCGCCGACGACCATCGTGCGAGTGACATCGCTGGCGTAGCCGCCGAACTGCGCCCCGGCGTCGATGAGCAGCAGATCGCCGGCCTCGACGGTCCGGGTCGCAGGACGCAGCGGGTCGTCGCCTGCATACACGTAGTGCAAGCAGGCACCGTGGGGGCCAGATGCCACGATGCTGTCGTAAGCCACCCGGGGTGCTCCGGCGGCGAAGAACTGCGCCTCCATGCCGATCTGGATCTCACGCTCCGTCATGCCCGGCGCTGCATTGGCGTACACCCACTCGAATCCGGCGGCGCTGGCCGCGGCAGCACGCCGGATGTCGTCCAATTCGGCCTTGTCTTTGATCATGCGCTCGAGCGCGACTGCGGCGCTCAGCCTCAGGACTCGCTCCTGGCGGGAGACGCCGCCTGGCTGATCGGGCGAATCTCCCGAGGCTGTCTCGGGCATCACTGCGTCGGCGCCCATCTCGATCAGCTCACGGTCGCTGCGCTGCGCCAGCCAATTCTCCAGCTCGTCCAACGGCCTGCCGACCGGTGTCGGCGGCTGTTCCCATACCAACCGCTCCGGGGCGAATCGAGGCCCGAACAGCTCCCATTCATCAGCGGCAGCGTCGTAAGCCAGCGTCGTGCCCGGCGAACCCGCCGCGGTGAGGTACGGCACGTCTGGGTGCGGCAGGAAGGCGAAGTGCTGATCGGTGCCCGACCAGCTGGCCGGCTCGCCTGCCCGCAGAAACACCACCTCATCGGTCAGCCCCCAGCGCTTGGCGACTCGCGCCCGCCGTTCGGCCAACGCCTCGTCAGTCGGCTTCACGCCGCGCACCCTAACGCCACGGTCGGCTCGCGGCTTCCTCAACCAGCATCGTCGAAGAAAGCGGGCGAAAGCGCCGCTGGCGCTGTCCCGAGGGGCCGTGCCCGGTGTGCACGTTCACCGGCCAGGACTCCGCCATAACGCTGTCCAAGGCTCCCATGACCAGTCAGGCGGCTCGGTGAGCGATCCGGCGTCTGCCGATCCGATCAGTGGCTGCCGGCGGCTCGCCCGAGAACACATCGACCGCGAAACCGTCGGGAACGAGAACGTCGTCGAGTTCGTAGTCGCAGCTTCCCGGGCCTCCGGGAACTGGTTGTCGTACGCAGTCACCGCCGGCTCAGATCGAGTCGAGGACGTGCTGCAGCTCGCTGAGGTCCCTCGACAGCAGCGATGCACGGACCTCTTCAGGCCGTCCGGCGAACCGCGGGTCGCATTGGGGGCCATTGAGGTGGTGAACGCCGGATTCCTCCACAGTCGGGCCCCATTGATTCCCGCCATTGTCGCCCAGCTGCCCCGGATCGGTCATGTCGATCGTGTTCGGCCCATAGCTGGCATCCACCCGGTCGCCGTCGCACATGTGCTCATGAACGTGACCGAACGGGTCATGCCAGTAGTCGTAGATCTGCGAGCCGTAGACATGGCGGCCGATGCCCCACGCCAATGCATACGGCGCGCCATCGGCCGCCCGTTCCCGGAAGTGCATGTGACCCCGGAAGACGTCGTCCATGCTGAACACCTCAAACGCCGCGTGGCTGAACTGCGCCTCGGAGGTCCCGTCCATGAGCGGCAGCACGAGCATGCTGTGGTGATCGGTCTCAGCAGCGCCCCGGTCCATTCGCATGAACTGGAACATCACATCGGAACCCGTCGCCTTGATGAGCTCGACGAGCGGCGGCGGGAAGTGCTCTTCTGCCCCAGGCGGGATGATCATCCGGGCTGAGTCGCTGACCAGCATGCCGAAAGTGTCCGCCAGGAACTTCATGAATGCCTGGTGCGCGCCGAGAGGCACAGCTGCGACCACGTGTCCGAGCCGGTACACCTCGGACGGACCCGGGTCCTTCTTGATCGGGTAGCGGTTCCCGACCACGTCCTGCTCGACGCCGATCCGATCATCGACGCCAGCGTGGTTGTAGGTGTGCCGGCCGCGTCGCGGTGCGAGCGGTTCAGCCTGCTGGCCGTGCACGGCCTCGAGCACGAACCCGCTGATGGGCTCGACGAAATGGACTCGCTTGCCGCCGCCAAGCCGGCCTTCGGCACCAGAGATGTCGTGTACCGGCGAGCATTCGGGCACCGAGGCTGCGAGTGCAGCCAGATCGGCCTCGGAGTCGACCTCGAATGCGAAGCCGATGAACTTGGCCGGACCCCGGTGCACGACATGGAGGAACGGCATCGGTTCCAAGCCGCGCGAGAGCAGCACGTCATCATCGCGGTGCGCGACCACGAGGCCGAAATCGGAGACGAATGTCTCCATGGCGTCGAGGTCGGGCGCCGAGAAGCGGATGTACGCGACATCCTTCGCCTTCACGATCGGCGCCGCCGTTTCGGTCAGTGTCGCAGCATCAGTCATGTCGCCTCCCTGTGGTTCCCGCTCGTGTTCGCTGTCGCTCACGAGCCGCTCGGGCCACGGCTTCGCCTGCCGGCTGAGCCTCCCCGGAGTCGGAAGTACCGTAACCCAGCGGCGCAATCGGGTTCCTAGCGATGCCGTACAGGGCGCGGACGCCGAATGGGAGGTGGTCTCAGTGGATCTCGGACTGGCCAGTCGGTCGGCGATCCTGATGGCATCGAGCCGCGGGCTGGGACGTGCGTGTGCGCACAGCGTGGCGCGCGAGGGCGTCAATGTCGTCCCCCGCCACAGCGAAGGTTGCTTGACACGGCACTAGCTTGCGGCACCGCAGAGGACTCATTGAGCCGACCTCACCGAATCGGCGGCGCAGTACGGGGTCTCTCCATCGGCGGAATTCTCAGAGATGCAAGTCGCTCGCCGGCTACTGTCGAACCAAGGCCTCTTCAATGGTGCTGCCAAGTTCGATGACTCGTTCTCGGGCAACTGCTTCTCGAACTGAGCCAGCATCGGCCTCGATTCCATGGAGGTCTCTGATTTGGCCCACGACTTCCGCAGGAGTCAAGGGACGATCACGCTCCAACTGTAGGAAGTGCTCGCGAACCTCATCAGAAATACCCTCACGCGTAATGCCGTACCAAGGACTCCGAGCATGACTCGCGCTCCAACTCAAACCCCGGTCGCTGCGCAATATCAAGCGCGATCCATCGCTCAATTCGACAAATTCAATGAACTTGATAGCCCGGCTTCGGCTCATCGACCGAGGCGACCGTCGCCGGCCGACCGACCACCGACGAATCGGCAGCAAGCGTCGCAACCGCCTAGGTCGCAAGCTCAACGGCGTTTCATCAACCTCTCGGGGCAACTCATAGCGAGGCTGCACTTCATGAAGGCCCTCGCATCCATCGTTGACCTCACAGCACACTCCGAGTGCCACGGCCGTTGCTGTATGCCTATCGTGAGTGTTCAACGCTAGCGTCCAAAGACACATGACCGTCCCGGCCAGAAGCGACTCGTGAGCTACTTTCTCGAGAACGCCGAGCCTTGATTGGGGTGGTCCGCTGACTCACTGTCAGCCTCGTCGTCTGCCGGCACCGGGTCGTTCGACCAGCCGAACACTGGCTCATCACTACTCTTTTCGCTTGGAGACTCGCTTGTCGCAGCTGCAGAAATCGGCAACGCGCCGATCATCATCGCGACAGCAGACAACAGGGCGACAACCCTCAGTCTCATGAATGACTCCTTGCTTTGCGGGTATCTCATGTCCAATACTCCACATCGGTCCAATGCATATAATCATGGAGAACGCTAACATACACCTCTGTATGTCGCGAGCGGAGTGGCATCCACCACCGCCCTCAAGCTCAGATTGCCCGCCCGCAGGCCTACGAATCAGTCTGACGAGGGCCGCTTAGGCGGTCCTGCGGAAACTTGCTGTTCAACTTGGCGCAAGCGGCGCGACTGCGGTGTCGGGCACCCAATTGCCGTGGAAGCCGTAGGGCACGCGTTGAGGCAGCGGCACCCGGGCCACGGGCGGGCGGCTGAGATCGCGGGCATCGAGAATGACCAGCTCGCTGCCGTGCTGAGCCTCGTCGTACACGAACGACATCAACCAGCCGTCGTCCTCGGCGGAACCGTCGGGATCAGCGAGGAAGATCCCTTCTCCGGTTCCCCTGCCCGGACCATGGTCGTGGTAGGCGATTTCTCCTGTGCGATAGTCGATCTTGCAGCTGGCGCCCGGAATCAGGCCATCGCCGACGCTCACCGTGTAGCCGTAGCGGTAGTCGCGGCCGACACGGTCGGCGCTGACCTGCGGGAACTCGTGAAAGCGGTCGTCCACCCGCTCCTCGTTGACCCGGCGGGTGGCGGGATCGATGGTCCAGCGGTCCAGCATCGGCTGGGCGTCGCCTGCCGGCCCCAGCTTGTCGCGCTCGAACATCTTGTCGTAGCGACACAGGTCGAGCACCACACGCCCGTCGCTGTCCTCGTAGGCATTCAGCGAGTGGAACACGTAGCAGAGCCCGACATCGCACCACACGATCTCGTCCGCCGTGCCCTCGCGGGGCAGCAGTCCGACCCGGGCGCCGTAGTCGGGATCCCAGCGGAACGGGAACGACGATTCCCCGCTGAGTGCGATTTCCAGGTCGACGGTGACGGGCAGGTCGTAGATCACTGCGTAGTTCTCCGTCAGCGCCATGTCGTGGATCATCGTCATGCCCGGAAGCGGAACCTTCACCGTCTTGGCAACCCGGCCGTCGGTATCCACCACGACGTACTCGACGTGGTCGAACAGGTCCTGCCACGCGTAACAGATTGCGTGCATCTGACCGTTGACCGGGTCGAACTTGGGATGCGCGGTGAATCCGTTCGGCAGCGTCCCGGAGAAGTCGTTGCGGCACACGGTCGAGAGCTCGTAGTCGAGCTCGGTCGGCAGCACACCGCCCTCGACGAGCGCCCAGGTGGTGCCCGCGAATCCGATGACGCTGGTGTTCGGCGAGAAGTCGAGTTGCCGGGTGGGGCCTGGGACTGCGGGCTCGCCGAGCAGCTCGGTGACGTCGTCGCCGCGGACCCAGCGGTTGCGGTACCACTCGGCCCGACCGCCTCGCAGCCGCACCCCGTGCACCATGCCGGTGCCCATGAACCAATGGCTGCTGGCGGGATCCGGGGGCACGATCGGATTGCCGCCGTTGCGCAGATACCGGCCGTCGAGCGATTCGGGAATCTGCCCGATGACCTCGAGGTCGAATGCCGTCACCTCGCTGGTAACTCGTGCGAAATTCCCTTGGAGGTACGGGTTGGCGGATTCTGCTTCAGCAGTCTCAGTCATGGCGCCTACTGTCGCAGATTGACGTGGCGGCCGATGACGTTGCGGGTCACCGTGGCCACGTCGTCGTGCTCGAGGCCGTAGGCCCAGTCGGTGCAGCCGGTCGTGAAGACCTCGCCGCGGCCCCGTTCGAACCAGCCCATCACCGCCGAGCCGTGCTCGAACCGTGCCCGGTTCTCCGGCGTGTCGCCGCCGCCGAGGCGTTCGGTCACCCAGTTGAGTTCGCCGACGTAGGTGTCGGGCATTCCCGGCGGCGCGTCGGCGGTCTCCCACAAGCGCGCCGGCGCGGTGCCGAGCACTTCGAAGTTCGCGGGCGTGCCCGCTGATCCGACCGCCACCGGTAGACCGTCCACCAGGGCCAGCTCGCAGCCGTCGCACTCGTAGCCCACTACGACCGGTTCGCCGCCGAGCACGTCGCCTGCGATCAGCCGCAGGCCATCGAACGCCCAGTGATCCGGTCGCCAGATGCTGTAGCCGCCAGATCCCTTCGGTGCACGGCGGCAGTGCGCGTAACCGCCGCGGGTGAAGGTGACCCCGGTCATCTCCGACTCAGGACGCCCTGTCAGCGGGTCGCTCCACATGGTCGAGACGGTGTGCTGGGCATCAGTACCCATCACCGGGTCGAGTTCGAAGTCCAGCTTGTAGCCGATCACTCGATCGTCGGCGCCGAATCGGACCTGCCAGAAGGCCGTGTTGCCTGAGAAGAAGGCTGCCGCGCCGCCGGCCTCGATCCAGTTCTCGACCTGGTCGCGCATCGCTTCGGACCAGTACTCGTCATGGCCGACGCTGAGGTAGAGGCGTCGGCCGTCCAGCAGATCGGGGCGGGAGTGCAGGTCGAGGCTGGTGGCGTAGTCGAGCACGACGCCATTGCGCTCGGCCCAGCTCACGAAGAGCCGCTCCCAGTTGGCCCAGCCCGCCGCACCCGACCAGAACGAGTACTTGTCGAAGTACTCATTGACCTCGGGTCGGGGCAGCTGCCGGAAACGGGCTACCCGGTAGCGATGCGGATCGGGCTTGTCCAGGAAGCCGCGTGGCAGCGGTCGATGCTGGGACGACTCGTGTCCGCCGGTGTAGAAGCTGGGTCCGGCCCAGTCGTTGTAGGCCGCCCACGTCGAGGTGGACAGCACCAGCAGCGTCTCGGTGGGCTCGGCGGCACGTACCACGAAGAAGGCTTCGGCAACCTCGCCGTCGCTGGCCGTCAACCGGACGAGGTAGAAGCCAGGCTGCCAAGCAGGGTCGATGTCCAGCGAGAGCGACGGGTTCCAGCCGCAGCCCTCTGTGGCGCAATCTTCTGGGACCGGCTGCTCGCCGACCTGCACGTCCCAGGAACTCATCAACAGCTCGCTCGCACCGGTCCGCAGCACCTCGGCCCGGCAGGATCCGCCGGAGGCGCTGATCATCAGGTCGACGGTGTCACCCGGCGTACCGCTCTGCGGCCAGCAATAGCCCGCGATCATGCGGCGACCGTAGCGGCACCGCCATGCGGCGGGCAGGCGATGCCGCCGTGTGGAAGGTCTGACTAGCGGCCGAGGGCGACGGTCTCGATGTTGAGCTGACCTGCGAGGCCTGCAGTCCGGTGAACTGCGAGCGCCTGCCACTCTTCCGACGACGACATAGCCACAAGGGCACCGCGGTTCGGGTACTGCGCTATGGCGATCTCGTCCCAGAGCTCTTCCACCTGCCCGAGCATCAGGAACGTCACGTCACCAGCGAAAACGATCTTGCCGCTATAGGTCGGCAGCAGCTGACTCACGCCGCGCCCGTAGATCTCGTACGCCTGCCTGCCGGTGAGATCGGTCTCGCGCCCGTCCTCGTAAGCGGCGCGCTCTGTGAACTTGAGCAGATTGACCATGAAGATCGGCCCGTCGGGACCGGGCTCGAGCATCTCGTTGATGCGCTCGGCGCTGGTCGGCATGACTTCGTTCGTGACTTCCATGTGGGACTCCCTCGATTCGTTGGTTGCTGGACCGCTCTGCCGTCAGCTCTCGTTCATGAAGTCGATCAGCACTTGGGCCAATTCGGGGCCCTTGTCTTCCTGCAGGAAGTGAGCTGCGCCCTCGATGGTGACATGCGCCTGGCCCTGTGCACCGGGCACCAGGTTCCGGAACGGCTTGTCGGCGCCGGCAGTCACCGGATCCTGGTCGCTGAAACAGCACAGGAAGGGCTTGTCGAACTGCTGCAGCACTCCCCATGCCTCCCTGTTCGGCTGGGCCTCGGGATCGTCCGGTGAGGTGCAGACATGTGACGGCCAGGCGCGTGCGCCTGCCTTGTAGGAATCGTCCGGGAACGGCGCGTCATACGCGGCCGCCACCTCAGGGTCGAGATCGGTGAGGCAGCCGCCGTTCACGATGTCGCCGATCGGGAACACCGGCGATTCCCGAGCAAACGTCTGCCAGTTCATGAAGGCCTCGCTGGGTCGGCGATCCCCGGTGGGCAGGCCCGTATTGGCGACCGCTGCCCGGGCGAACCGGTCGGGTTGCGCCGTGACGAGCCTCAAGCCGATCAGCCCGCCCCAGTCCTGGCCGAAGAAGGTGATGTTGCGCAGGTCGAGCGCGTCGAAGACCAGGCTGGACATCCACGTCACGTGGCGGGCGTAGCTGTAGTCGGTCTGCTCTGCGGGCTTGTCGCTGCGCCCGAAGCCGACCTGGTCCGGCACGACCACCCGGTGCCCGGCGTCGGCCAGCGGTCGGATCATGTGCCGGTACAGGTAGGCCCATGACGGCTCGCCGTGCAGCAGCAGCACCGGACCGGCATCGGGCGGTCCTTCGTCGATGTAGTGGACGCGCAGCGAACCGCCCTCGCCGTCGGGAATGTCGGTGTAGTGGGGCTCGAAGTCGTACCCCGGAAGATCGGCGAAGCGCTCGTCGGGCGTTCGAAGGGTCTTCATGGCGGTTGCTCCTCTTGGTCGAGTCGAGACTGGTCGAGTTCAGTGAGAACGGCGGCCGGGTCGGCATCGGCTGGCGCAAGCCGGCGCAGTCGCGCGGTGAATCCCAGGTAGTCCCACATGAGGTGCACGCCGTCGCGCCAGCGGCGTACCTCGATCGGCCCCGAGGGTCCCTCCAGACCGTGAGGGCGCAGCACGTGCACGCCGCTCTCGTAGGCAGCGACAACGTGGATCCCGGTCGACTTGTCGAACTCCGCCACGTCGTGAACGCCGTTGCGCAGCGTGCCGTCGCAGCGCATGTCGTGGATGATGCCGGCGCCGGTCACCACCACCCGGTCGGCGGCCTGCTCGATGCGCTGCACATGCCCGATGGCGGGATGGCCGGGCTGCGCAGCGCCGTCCACGTACACCTCGACGGTCTGCCAGAAGCCCCGCATGTCGGGCGCCCCGTCACACAGGGGCTGGGTGCAGCCCGCCAGGATCGGCGGCGGCCACTGCGTCCAGCCCCCCGCCGGGGTGTACGCGACGGGAATCGAGTCGGCAGTCGACGTCATCGCCGTGTCTCCTACTGGCGGGCCATCTCGGCGCGGGCCGCGGTGTCGGCTTCGGCCCGCGACGCGCCGCTGCGGTCGATGTCGACGGCATGCAGGGCGCCGCTGAACGCGAAGGGCGCCACGTAGCGCGGCGACACTGCCTGCCCGTGGTCGAGGCCGACGCTGGAGCCGATCGAGGAGATCATGCGCATCATGCAGGGCAGCTCCGCGCTCCCGCAGGGCTCGCCGTCGATCGCCAGCTCGATGACGCCCTCGGTGCGGCTCGTGCGCTGCAGCCGCGCCGTCAGGGCGCAGTCGCCTGCGGGCACCTCCAACTCGGACTCGACGACCGTGTGCTCGCCGAACGAGTTGTAGTCCACCACCAGGCGGCCGTTCTGCACGAACACCGACATGCCCGAGTTGGCATTGCCCGTGGCCCACAGCACGCCGGCGTCGTCGGCGCCGCGGCTCACCTGCGCGGTGAGCTCCCACGACCGGCCCGACGGCGACGCCGAGGCTGCCGAGGGAATCGGCGACATCGGCGGGCGGTAGCGGTAGCGCCTGCTCGTCGGATGGGGCGAGTGATCGTCGCGCCGGGCGACGAACAGCTCGATCATGCGGTCGTCCAGCGGCAGCACGCCGTGGCGCTCGGCTTCGGCCCACCACAGGCCGATCAGCTCGTCCAGCTTGCCGGGCTGGGTTTCGGCGAGGTCGTTGCACTCGGACCGGTCCGCTGACAATTCGTACAGCTCCCAGCGGTCGTCGTCGAAGGACTCCCCCTTGATATGCCGAGTCACCGCCTTCCAGGTAACGCCGTCCCGCTCGACCACGAGAGCGCGCGAGCCGGACTGCTCGAAGTACTGAAGCGTGTTCGCGGCCGGGGCCGCTGCGTCGGCGAGCACAGGGGCGAACGAGCTCCCGGTGACCGGCAGCTGCGCGCAGCCACGGAAGACGTCGGGCGGCGTGATGCCCAGGAGTTCGTACACCGTCGGCGCCACGTCGGACACGTTCACGAACTGGTCGCGGCGGGTGCCCTGCTGGTCGGCGGCGATGCCGTCTGGCCAGTGCATCACCAGTGGCACGTGCACCCCGCCCTCGTGGGTGTTCTGCTTGTACCACTTGAAGGGGCTGTTGCCGCACTGGGCCCATCCCCACGGGTAGTTGGTATGCGAGTTGGGTCCGCCGATGTCGTCGAGACGGTCCATCACGTCGTCGGGGTCGTCGACGATGCCGTTGAAGTACTTCATCTCGTGCATGACCCCGAACGGTCCGCCCTCCTGGGAGGCGCCGTTGTCGGCCAGCACGATCAGGACCGTGTTGTCGAGCTGGCCCATCCGGCGCAGCCCGTCGACGAGACGGCCGATCTGGTCGTCGGTGTGGTCCAAGAAGGCAGCGAAAGCCTCCTGCAGGCGGCAGGCGAAGCGGCGATGACTGTCGGGCAGCTCCGCCCACGGCTCCACGCCCGGGTTGCGGGGCGCGAGCAGGGTGCCTTCCGGTATGACGCCCTGCGCGAGCTGACGCTCGTACCAACGCTGGCGCATCACGTCCCAGCCCTCGTCGAAACGTCCCCGGTACTTGTCGAGGTACGCCTGCGGAGCCTGATGCGGTGCGTGGGTCGCGCCGAAGGGCAGGTAGGCGAAAAACGGCCGGTCGGGGCGCACGCCCTTGCTGTCGTTGATCATGCGCAACAGCTGATCCACCAAGTCTTCGCTCAGGTGGTAGCCGCCATCGGGCCCGCCGGGCGGGTCGACGTGGTGGTTGTCGACAACCAGCTCGGGGTGGAACTGGTCGGTCTCACCTTCGAGGAAGCCGTAGAAGCGGTCGAAGCCGCGGCCCAGCGGCCACTGATCGAACGGCCCGGCGGCGGAGATGTCCTCGGTCGGCGCCAGATGCCACTTCCCGCAGCAGAACGTGGCGTAACCCTGCGAGCCGAGCACCTCGGCCACGGTCGCCGCGTGATTGGTGATGTGGCCGAGCTGATGCGGGAAGCCGGTCCGGTGATTCGACACCGAGCGCATGCCGACCGCGTGCTGGGACCGTCCCGTCAGCAGCGACGCCCGGGTCGGCGAGCACAGCGGGGTGACATGAAAGTTCGTGAACTGCAGACCGCCTGCGGCCAGCGCGTCGACGTGGGGCGTGTCGATGTCAGAGCCGAAGCAGCCGAACTGGGCAAAACCGGTGTCGTCGAGCAACACGATCACGACATTCGGCGCATCGGGGCCCGGGTGCGGCGACGAGGCGAAGTGCGGCTCGGACTCGGCCAGCGTGCGGCCGATGCGGCCTTCGAACGGGGCGGGCTGGACCGGATGTGTCATCAAGGCTCCGGTATTCGTCGTGCCGCCCATTTGTTTCCCGCTCTTGTTCCCAGTTTCGATTCAATACGGGCTCACGGGCCGCTCAGGCCACGGCTTCGCCTGGCGGCTCAGCCTCTTGCAGCGTGACCGTCGTGAGGTCGTCGCCGATGATCACTTCGCCGTTGAAGTGGGCTGCGGCCAGCTCAATCCACTCCGGATACTGCTCGGGCGTGGGCGCCGGCACCATGTGGGTCAGCACGAGCCGTTTGGCGCCGGCACGAGCCGCCGTCTGGGCTGCCTGCTCAACGTCGGAGTGGTAGTCGAGGATGTCCTGGAACATCTCGTTGGGGGTCAGCTTGACGAGATCGCTCCGGATGACCGTCTGGACGTAGGCATCGGCGCCTGCGGCCAACCGGTCCACGCCGACGCACGGGACCGTGTCCCCCACAATGGCGGCCACCGCACCGTCGTGCTCGAGGCGGTACCCCAGCGTCGGTCGCACCGGCGCGTGATCGGTCGCCGCCGTGCTGACGTGAACGTCATTGATGTCGAACGCATCGCCCGCTTCCAGCTCGGCCACCGCGACCTGCGGCTCGTTGACCAGCACGTCGTGGTGCGAGATCCGGTAGCCGATGTCCGCCTCCAGCGCACCGAGCTGCCGCTCGACGAACCGCGCCGTGCCCGGCGGGCCGTAGACCTGCAGCGTCGCATTGCCCTGGCACATCACCCAATGCGTCGTGATCACATCATTGAGCGCACACACGTGATCGCTGTGCAGGTGCGTGATCAGCACAGCGCTCAAGAAAACCGGCAGCGAACCGCCGCCGGCCATACGCATCACAGTGCCGCGGCCGGCGTCGACGAGGATGTGGGCGTCGCCCGCCTTGACCAGCGTGGAAGGCCCCGCACGGTTCGCATCAGGCAACGGCGATCCCGTCCCGATCAGCACGATGTCCATGACGTCCCCCCGGCTGCCAAGCAATCTCGGCCGAGCCTCGACGAACCCGACAGGCACCCTAGCATTCTTATGCCAGTATCACTGCCAAAACCTTGCGAGCATCCCCGACGAGGTCTGATCGACGTTGAGGACAGGGAAGTCCTGCGCTGCAGCGCCGGGCACCGGCGCCTAGGCCGGTGTGTGCTCGAAGGGCAGGTTCGCGTAACGGCTCTGGGTCACCGTCACCCGCAGCACGACGCGATTCTCGAGGTTGTCCCGCATCGGGAACGGCTTGGACGTGTACTTGTGGCTGATGGCGTCCATGACGGCCATGTCCGGGTCGGGCTCGACCTCGCAGACGCCTCGGAGTTGAGCTTCCTCATAGGGATTGTCCATATCCACGATCGAGATGGCGACACGGGGATCTCGCAGGATGTTCTGGGTCTTCAGCGACGTGCGACCGGTCGCCATGATCACGGTCGACGCGTCGACGAGATCGATCCAGATCGGGTCGAGCTTCGGCGATCCGTCCGCTCGGACCGTTGCCAGGTGCGCAAAGTTCGGCCTGCGCACCAACTCCTGCGTCTCAGCGCTCATGGGTCTCGGTTCTGGCGTCGTCATCGATGCTCTCGTTTCGTCGTTCGAACAGGCTCACCGTAAGCGGCCGAACGACTCAGTGCCACGACGCGATCCGCCACTCCACGGCGCCGCCGGCGCTACTTGACGACGATCGCCGACTCGATGCGTGCGTCGCCAAGCTGGCCGCGTCCGTCGAGGAATGCGAGCTCGACAATGAACGAGAAGCCGACGAGCTCGCCTCCGCCCCGCGTGACGAGATGCGCCGATGCAGCCGCTGTGCCGCCGGTGGCCAGCACATCGTCGACGATGAGCACGCGCGCCCCGTCAGCGACGGCATCGGTGTGCATCTCGAGGCGCTCGGCGCCGTACTCCAGCTCGTAGTCGGCACCCAACACCGGACGCGGCAGCTTGCCCGGCTTGCGCAGCGGCACAAACCCGGCACCGAGCCGATCCGCAGCCATCCCGCCGATCACGAGACCCCGGGCCTCTGGCGCAGCAACAAGCTCAACGCCATGGTTCCCAAACGGCTCCACCAGCTCGTCGACACACGCTGTCAAGCCCGTCGGATCCCCCAGCAACGGCGTGATGTCCTTGAACACAATCCCACGCCGCGGAAATCCCGGCACATCCCGAATCAACCCCCGCCACACCGCTAAATCGTGCCCCATCTCCGACATCCAGTCATCCCCGAGCCGGCTACGAGCGCTGGGCGGTGAACAGATTGGATATGTAGGGGATCTCCAGCTGGCCAGAGGGATGGTGACGCTCAAGCAGTGCACGTAGGCGTCGCGTCGTCTCTTCCTCGCCCAGATGCTTGACGGCGGCGTGCATTTTGGACGAGGAACGCGCCAGACCGATGAATTGCTCGTGAGTCAGCGGCCGCGTCCATTCTGTTGCGGTTCTGGACACACCGTCGAAGCCGGCTTCGGATAGCTCGCTGACGATGTCGAAGCTGCGGTAGTCGCGGGTGTAGCCCGGACTGTGCTCTTCAAGGAAGGACTCGTAGTCCTCAAAGAGCGGGAGTTGTTCCAAGGCACGGTCGTTCTGGATGATCCCGATGAGTCCGCCCGGCGACAGCACTCGCTGAGCCTCGGCGTAGAAGCGCGTGCGATCAAACCAGTGCAATGCCTGCGCAGCGATCACCAGACCAGCTGATGCTCTCTCGAGGGGCAAGTCCTCAGCGGTACCGACTCTGAAGGCGACGGCTGGGTCTCGACTGTCGTTCACGGCTTGAGCCCGCATCGCGTCGCCTGGCTCGACTCCAAGGACGGTCCATTCGGGCAAGGCCTGCGCGAGTCGTCGCGTAGCAATGCCCGTGCCCGCGCCAACATCGACAGCGAGCTGGGGTAGAGCACGGCCATCGAGCGCCCTTCGCAATGCAGCCCATAGCGATTGGGGATATCCAGGCCGAAACCGGCTGTAGACGCCAGCAAGCTCGTCGAACGCTTGGTGCCGGTCAGTCATAGGCCCGCAACGGCGGCATCGCTACCGGTGCAGCCTGCCTCGGCGCGCCACCCCTCGCGTTAGCAGCGTGAGTGCTCAACGCGCCCTGGCGTGGCGGGGCCAGACGCATGGGAAGCGTTCGGCGCCGTCGAGATCGTCGCCGTCATCGAGGCCGACGGTGTTGCGGAACGGCTCTGGGGACGACGGCCGCTTGTAGAAGGTGACACCTTCACCGGCGAATCGCACCGACGCCGCCCGCCGCAGTCGATCGGCGCTGGTGTTGCCCAGCGAGCCGTGCAAGGTCATCCAGTGGTGGACGATCACATCCCCGGGGCCGGCCTCGTAGCGACGAATGTCGTAGTCGCCGGGGTGGTCGTCGACTGCCGGCAGCGTCTCGAGGCCGCCGAAGTCCAGACCCGGGACGTTCATGGTGCCCTTCAGCGTTACGAAGTCGTTCGGTTTGAACACCTTGCCCCAACGATGGCTCCCAGCGACATAGCCCATGACGCCGGATTCCATCGTGACTTCATCGACAGGAACCCAGCAGACCGCCACCTTGGAGCCCTGCAGCAGCCAATACGGCTTGTCCTGATGCCACGGGGTTCGCACGCTCGAACCCGGTTCCTTCATGAACAGCTGGTCGCTGTAGAGATTCACGCGCCCGCTGTGAGTCAGCGCGGCAACTATTGGCGGCAACGGACCGTTGATGTGCATCTCACGCAGTCCGGCGTGCCAGCTGCATGCATCGGTTTCTACAATGCTGCGGCCCTCCGGCGTCCGATCGGGCTCGATTGCCAGCGTCGCAGCGTCGTGGCTCTCCATCATCTGCCGCACGCGTGCGGCGATGTCCACCCTGCTGCCGGCCCGGCTCGTGCCACTGACGAGTCCCTCGCGCCCGACGTCCGTCTCCCGGTTGAACACCGCGTCGAGGACGATCCGAAATTCATCGACCCACTCCTGCGGGCAGATGTCGCGCAGCACGACGACGCCGTCCCGCTCATAGGTCGAGACTTCAGCCTCGGTCACCGAGCGGGTGGGGTCGATCATCGCGAATACCCCAGGCGAGGGTCAGTTGCGCACGAGGCGGAAGACCGGGATCTCGCGTCCGTGCCCGGTGGCGCTCTTCTCGTAGTCGGCGAACTGTGGCATCAGCGCAGCCTGGGCATCGAACAGCCGCTTGCGCTCATCGCCCTCGGTGAGCACTGCTGTGGCCTCCCACGTGTCGGTGCCTACCTCGACGGTCACGGTCGGGTTGGCAACCAGGTTGTGGTACCAGTTCGGGTTCGTCGGTGCACCGCCCTTGGAAGCGATGATCACGATGTCGTCGCCGTCGATGGAGTAGACGAGCGGCGAGCACAACTCCCTGCCGGTCTTGGCGCCCGTCATGGTCACCAAGATCATCGGCGCGCCCTTGAGCCAGCCGCTGCACTGGCCGCCGTTCTCACGGAACTCCTTGATGATGGGCTCGTTCACTTTCAAGAAATCCACTGGGGCTCCTGTCTGCTGTGCGAGTTCAAGTCTCGTCAGGTGGTGGCTGCCGCATCCCGCGCAGCCATGAGGAAGCTAGCGCCGCGTGCAGCGATTGATCCGGGCTGTCAACTGCGCCAAAGGGGATCAGGCCCCGCCCCCGTTCGAGCCGATGACGTCCTGCATCTCGCGGACATGGCGCAGCCACAGCCCGCCGCCGTTGTACGGCCGGGGGTCGTAGGAGGCGTGCCCCAGCAACCGTTGCACGCGTTCACTCTGGCCGGACAGCTCGCCCAGGCTGAAGTCCATCGGGCTGGCCTCTTCGGGTGTCAGCCAGCCCGCAACGAAGCTCACGTGGAAGGCCCGACGCCACCGGTCTGCAGTCTGGTTGGCACCGCCGCCGTGCAACACGTAGCCCGAGTAGATCAGCGCATCGCCCGGTCCCAGCTCGGCCGGCACCGACTCACGCTCTTCGTAGCGGTTGAGCTCAGACAGCCGATGGCTGCCCGGCACCACCCGGGTCGCGCCCAGCTCTTCGGTCACCTCTTCCAAGCCGATCATGGCGCTGATCGTGACCTCGGGCGAATCGGGCCATGTCGCCTTCACGAATGCCCACCAGTTGTTGGCGTCGCGGTGCAGAAACTGGGCGGGCTCCCCTGGCCCGATGTACATCACCTGGGCGGTGTTCAGCCAATACGAGCCGCAGATCGGCAGCAGCACGGCATCGGCGATCTGGGCGTAGAGCTCGTTGTCGAGGACGTCGAAGAACGCCGGCGTCAGCCTGGCCAGGCTCGAGAAGCGGATCGTGTTCGACCCGACAAAGAGTTTGCCGTCGTCACCGAGACCCTGCGTCGCACCGCCTGGCTCGACACCGCTGGCATAGTCGTCGGCCGCCTCCCGCATCTGGGCGATGGTCTCGGCGCCGAACATGCTCTCGACGATCACACCGCCGTCGTCGCCCAGCGCCTCAAGAATCGGCTCAAGCCCCGCTGAAGCAGGAATCCTCTGTAGCTGGCGGGTGGCGGTCAAGCTCACGGCGGCACGTCTCGGCATTCGGGCCCGCTCATCGGGCCATCGACCCAGAAACTACCTGTCGGCCAGCGCCTGCAGGTCGGTACACGCCTTGTACAGGACGCGCTCGATCTGAAGACTGGGCGGCACATCCGTGCGCTTGCGGTACGTCGTGAACCGATCTTCGGCGACGGGTTCAAAGCAGAACACCCCTACAGCGTCCACCACCTGTTCGGCCGTCGAGGCCCACCTCATGGCGCGGTCGAAGTCAGACTGGTTGACGATTCGGACTCCAATGAAGAAATAGATCATCGGCTCGATGCTTCGGAGCCAAGTCGTGATGTCACCGCCACCAGCTCCGGATGTCTCGCTCATTGCCTCGGTGGCCTACATCCGTGCCGCGGGCCGAGTCGCCGAATGGGCGGCGAGGGCGCCTTGATCGAGTCCATACACCCTCGCAGCCGCACAGGTGGCTGCCTCGACATCTCGGACACGGAAGGCTGCGCGCAAGTCCTCTTCGTCAGTCGCTGCGAGCTCCGTCGGCTGAGGTACCCGAATCTTGCGGAGGTACTGAGCCTGGAAGCGGTAGGTGCCGCCTCGCATCTTGACGCAGTAGGCCCCGACGAACAGGTTCGCAACGTCTGAGAGCAGAAGACCCCCGAGGACTTCGAGGTCCCAAATGTCGGAGACGACGTAATAGAGGTTGTGGTGGGGGTAGTAGCGCCCGACGTCGAGTACCGGATGTGCGGTCGACTTGATGTCGGGGAGCAGCAGCTTGGGTCTCTCGAGCAGCCCAGGTGTCACGCGGTCAATCGTCCGATACCAAGCGCTCGGCCTCCGTCGAGCAACGTGCCTACTCCTTACACGCGATTCGTGAGTACGCAGGTGCGCGGCCAGACCTGGGAACTCCGCGAGGTCTACCAGCCGCCCGTCTCGCCACGGGTTGATGAGGTACTTGCCGGACCACTTCGCTTCGCCATCCGCAGTGTCCCTAGCTGTCAGGATCGGCAGCAGCCGATCGTCTTCGATGCCGTTCGGATTGTCGGACATGTAAACGTCGTCGCACCCAGTGGCAACACCGATGCCCACTCGCGTTCCTGAGTGCGGGTCTTCAAGGGGGCGAAACCGCGACTCGAGATCAGCCAGTACCTCAAGCTTGCTCGGCGCGCCACTCGGCCAGTGAGCGCTGCCCTTGGGCCAAACTCGCAGCTCGGCAGATTCGAAGGATTCGTCCGCAGGCGCCTCTTGTGCCTCGGATAGAAGCCAAGTTGCAAGGCTGCGGCTCGCCGACTCGTCGAAGGACTTGCCAGCCTCAACGAGCCGAACAGGTCCTTGGGGTGCATTTCGAATCACAGTGATAGCTGGGTACGCAGACACAGCTGCCTCGAACGCATCGGCGTCATGCATCTCGATGAGCGTTTCCACTGCATAGTGCTCGCCGACGAGCTGCCGTAGGCGAGCGCCGTACTGGTTGCGCATCCAACGGTCAGCGCAAATGAAGCCGAGGCGGCCACCCGGACGCAAGAGCGCGAGGCCCTTCTCGAAGAATCCGACGAACAGGTCCGCCCGTCCTCGCATCGTCGAGCACGTTGACCTGTAGGCGTCGCTGACCTCGTCCGGGATCTGCTCCAACCGGACGTACGGTGGGTTACCAACCACAAAAGCCTTTTGCGATTGTCAATTGGCTGGCCACATCGGGCCCAATCGCCAACGAGGAGCGAATGCCAATGCAGAGCTAGCGTCGCTTGCGTCGGCCGCGCACGAGCAATGGGGGCACTGATGGAGATCGTCACGGTGGATCGAGAGCGGGCGGCGCAGTTCACCGACGAAGTGGTCGAGCTGGCGCACAACACCGGGCCGGCTTCCTACGACTGCCAATTCGGCTCACGCCCCGTGTTCGACCGGCTGGTGGGCGACTCGTGGCTCGCTCCCGGGACGCTGTTCGGCTACGACGAGACCACGCTTGTCCTCGACGGCGACGATCTTCTGGGCATCGAGATCGGGTTCGCCGGCCCAGAGTTCGAGCACCGCAAGAAGCCGCTGCGGTCGCTGTGGCCGCCGATCATCGAGGACGGCGTCGTGACCTCCGACGAGCTGGCTGAGATCGGCCGGCGCAGCTATCTGGCCAGCTACCTCAACGTCGTCATCCCGGCGAGCGCGTACTACATCCACGCCCTGTCCGTCCGACCTGATCGGCATGGCCAAGGCATCGGCGCCGCGCTGATGAAGGACGCCATCGAGCGGGCCACCGACGAGGGCTATCGGGTCGTCCACCTTGACGTGCTGTCGGACAATCCCGCCGTCAAGTTCTACGAGGCGTTCGGGTTCGAGGTCTTGGCTCAGACGGTGACACCCATCCCCCACAGCCACGGCGTGCCGATGGAACAGCGCATGTCGCTCGACCTGCGCTGAGCGGTGCCTATTCCTTGTAGGCGACCGCTTCGATCTCGATGAGGGCGCCGGGAATGATGATCCCGGCAATCACGGTGGTGCTCGCCGGCGGCTCATCCGGGAAGTACTTCTTGCGAGCTGCGCTGTATTCGCCGTACTGCTCGACATCGGTGATGAATGCCTGCAGCTTGACGACATCAGACATCTCGAAGCCTTCTTCGGCGAGCGCCAGACCGATGTAGTCGAAGATCTCCTCGGTCTGGCCGCCCATGGGCTTGCTGAGGTCATTGGCAATACAGCCCGAGACGTAGATCGACGGCCCGGCTCTGACCGCCGGGGCGAACGCACCGGTGCGGATCAGCTCCGGAACCGGGTGTGCCTCGATGAGCGCCTCTGAACGAATGATCTTGCCAACCATGGCCGGAGACTAACCGTGCCGCCTCAAGCGAGCTGCGGCTCGCATCGGTGTCGGCAGCGGCGCATCGTGGCAGGATCAGCCCATGGACGAGCTGCCGGCATTCTTCGCAGACTTCAAGCGGGCGATGTTCCGCTGTGACGCTGAGGCACTCGCGGCCACAGTGACTGGCGACTTCGTGTGGGAGCTGCACGCCGGAGCGTCGCCGGATGAACCTGCCGGGCGAGTCCTGCGAGGTCCCAAGGAAATGGCCGCGGAATTCCGCCGCCGCAAGCACGAGTGGACCGGCGTCGCCTACGAAGACGTCGACGAGCGCATGGCCGGCGACGATCTGATCGTGCAGACGTTCGTTGTGTCGGGCACCGATTCACGGGGCGAGAGATTCCGCTCGCACGCCGTGGACCTGTACCCGCTGCGCGACGGCCGAGTCGCTGCCAAGCGCACCTTCTGGAAGATCGACGGCCCCGGACCGGCCGTCTGACCGGCCACCGCCGAATCCGCAGGGCGAAGCCGTGGCCCGAGCGGCCCGTGGGCGAAGCGAACAAGTGCGGGAAACGACAAGCCACACGACGGGAAGGTGCTTCTCTCCGCGCATCCCGTGACGGAGTCAGCCGCTCGGCGGTGGTTCATCGGCAACCACAGATTCGGTCACCAAGCGATCGATCTCCGATTGATCGAGGCCGATCTCGGCCAGAACCTCCCGCGTGTGCTCGCCGTACTGCGGCGACGCGCCGAGCGTCGGATTGTCGGCCTCACTGAAGCGCAGCGGCATGCCCGACGTGGTGTAGCGCCCGAACGCCGGGTGCTCGATGTCCACCACGTAGTCATTGGCGCGGATCTGCTCGTCCTCCAGCGCCTCATAGGGCATGTGGTACGGCCCGCACGGGAACTCGATGTCGCGCAGCGCCGCCAGCCACTCGGCGGTCGTGCGAGTCCGGAACAGCGCCTCGGCAGCGCTCACGAGATCTGCGAACTCATCCGTGTCGGGTCGGTGGAGGTCGACCTTCGGCAGACCAGTCACCTCGTGGAACTTGTCCCGCAGCGCCGGACTCAGACCTGCCACGGTGATCATCCCGTCTGCCGTCATGTAGGTGCGGAAGTAGATCCGGAACGTGCCCGCGCCGGGAATGATCCGATCTTCGTAGATGCGCCGTTGGTCGACGAAGTCCACTCCGGCAGCCCGGGCCGCCGCCAGATCCTGTTTCAGCTCGGCCAGCACCTCGGCATCGCTCTCGAAGTCACCGATCATCGGCGTGGCGAGCGACATCGCCGTCCCCAGCAACGAGCTGTCCACCCGCTGACCCTTGCCGGTCAGGTCGCGGTGGCGCAGCGCTGCCACTACGCCCAGCGCCGAGATCATGCCGGTGCCGAAGTCGTTCACCGCGGGTCGGGTCGCCGACGGCACGCCATGCTCAGCCCGATTCATGATGAACCCGGCGCCGCTGCGGGCCTGCACCAGCACGTCATACCCGCCGAGACCGGCATCGGCGCCCTCCGGCCCGAACGCGGTGTGCGCGAGATACACGAGCCGCGGGTTGACCGCCGCAGCGTGCGCGAAGTCGATGCCGTATCGCTTGAGATCACCCGGCTTGAAGGCCACCAAGGCCACGTCCGCCCAAGCGAAGAGCCGGTCGACCACCGTCGCTGAACCGGGATGCTGCAGATCGAGCACCATCGCCCGTTTGCCGGGATTGATGAGGGCGTAGGCCTTCGCCTCCATCGGCGCAAGCGACGCCAGCGAGCGCATGGCATCGCCGCCGGGCGGCTCGACCTTGACAACCTCGGCGCCCATGCCCGCCAGCAGCCGGCCGCAGTGCGGGATTGCCGCATTCTGGGCGAACTCCACCACTCGGGTTCCGGCCAGGATCCCGTCGCCGAAGTTGGGTGCTTCGGACTTGGCAGGCGCATTCATCGGCTGCAGGCTCCACTCGTCAGCAGGCGGCTGGCGGCTCGTACGGGTCGGGCGTTCCCACCGGGATCAACGGATGTGTGGCGACGCTGTCCCAGAACTCGGCGACCGCGGCCATCACCGGCCGCTGGACCCAGGTGTTCGACGGCAGGAACACATCGTGACGCTCGCGGGGATCGTCGTAGAGGTTGAACGCCCGCGGGATGCTCAATTCGATGGGCGGATCACCCATGAATTCCTGCCAGATGAAGTGCAGCTTCCAGTTGCGCCACTTGACCGCGTGCATCCGGTCGGCCACGAAACACAGCACCGACTCGCGTCCCGAGCGATCCGACGAGCCGTCCAGCAGCGGCATCAGATCGATGCCGTCAATAGGCCGGTCGTCGGGCAGGTCAGCCCCAGCCACCGCCGCCAACGTGGTGAAGATGTCGGTGGCGTGCGCCAGCTCGTTGCTCATGCCTCCCGCCGGGATCCTGCCCGGCCAGCTTGCAATGAAAGGCACTCGCAGGCTTCCCTCCATCGCCGTGAAGTACGAGCCGCCCCACGGACCGGTCCAGCCCCGCCACGGCAGAACGTCCTCCGCGCCGTTGTCGCTCGTGAAGATCACCAAGGTGTCGCCGGCAATGTCCAGCTCGTCGAGCACCCCGACGAGGCGGCCGACGCGGTCGTCGGTCTCCCGGAAGGCGTCCGCAAAGTCGCCGAGCCCGGTGACTCCGGCGTAGTCAGGATGCGGCAGCGTCGGGAAGTGCGGGAACGCCAGCGGCAGGTACAAGAAGAACGGCTGCCGGTCAGCAGCGCACCGCCGCATGAAGCTCTCGCCCCGCTCGAAGGCCTCAGCGTCGAAGAGGGCTCGGGCGGCGGCGTCGTAGTCGGCCACCGCCACGGCAGCCTCGCCCCGCCGACCCTCGAGGAGCCGTTCCGGAGGCACGATCTCGGGGTCGTAGCCGGCGGAGGTCGACCACAACGATGAGTCGTGGGTTTCGGCGAGTCCCCACCACTCGTCGAAACCCCGCTCGTGCGGCTGGCGACCCGGCCCGTCGCCGAGATGCCACTTCCCGTAGTGCGCACAGCGGTAGCCCTGCGAAGACGCGAGCTCTGCCAGGGTGACCTCCCAGCGCGTCAAGCCGCTGGGCTGACCCGGCAGCGGGATGCGGACCGTGCCCGAGCGGATCGGGAGGCGGCCGGTCATCACCGCCGAGCGGGACGGCGTGCACTGCGCCTCCATGTTCATGTTGGTGAGCCGTATGCCTTCTGCCGCCAGACGGTCGATGTTGGGTGTCGGCACACCGCGCACCGCTCCCCCGCCGTAGCAGCCCAGTTCGCCGTATCCCAGATTGTCGACGAACACGAACAGGATGTTCGGGCGGCGGGAATCGGAGCCGGATCGCTCAGCCATCAGCCGCAGACCCCGGCGCTTCAGCAACCTAGGCATCGGTTGCCAACTCGCTCACGGGACGGCCGCCGAGCCTGGGCCCACTCGTGTGCAGGTGGCACCACACGGTCCCGCCCGTGGCGGTCGGCGCCGGTTCGGGGAACGCCTCCCAGCACACGTCCATGGCGTGCGGGCAGCGTTCGGCGAATGGGCAGCTGTCGGCCGGCGCCCTGCCGCTGGCGCCGGCCACGCCCTGGGCCAGCTCACGCCGGCGCTGCGACTTGACGTGCTGCACGGCAGGGTCGGGGTCGGGAATCGAAGCCAGCAGCAGCTCGGTGTAGGGGTGTGCCGGGCGCTCGCAGATGTCATCGGATTCGCCCAGCTCGACGATCCGGCTGTGGTACATGACCGCGATGCGGTGGCACGTGTGACGCACGACCGCCAGGTCGTGCGCAATGAACAGGTACGCCGCACCGGTCTCGCGCTGCAGCCGTTCCAGCAGGTTGATGACCTGGCTCTGGGTGGATACGTCGAGAGCCGAGACCGGCTCGTCGAGCACCAGCAGGTCCGGCTCGGTTGCCAAGGCGCGGGCGACGGCGATCCGCTGACGCTGGCCGCCCGAGAATTCGTGGGGGTAACGGTCGAGGTGATGGCGTTGCAGACCGACCTGGGTGAGCAGTTCGCCGGCTCGCTCCCGCGCAGCACGCGAGTCCATGTCGAAGTGAATGCGCAGGGGTTCCGCAATGATCGCACCCACCAGCATCGAGGGGTTCAACGATCCGACCGGGTCCTGGAACACCACCTGCACGGTCTTGCGGTATTCGGTGGGCACACGCCGACCGAATCCGGTGACATCGAAGTCGCCGAGCCGGATCGAGCCGTTCTGCGGCTGCAGGAAGCGAAGCACGGCGCGGCCGAGCGTGGTCTTGCCCGATCCGGACTCCCCCACCAGTCCGAGCGTGTCGCCGGCGTCGATCTCCAGCGACACGTGCTGCACCGCCCGCACATCGGGCAGGCGTTGCCACGGCAGCGCACCGCGCCCGCCCGGGAACACGATCGTCAGATCGTCGATGTCGAGAAGCGGCTCGCTCACGTCGGCTCGCCCCCCTCGCCGGCCGTCAGGCCGGGCATCGCTACGGCGGCCGGCTGCTCCCACCCGGCGATGCCCACGACAGCGGATCGCCGCACGCCCTGCAGCTCGAGTTCGTGGCTGCGTTCGCAGCGGGTGAGCGACGCTCCCAGCGGCCGCAGCTCGACAGGCCCCCGGCGGCATTCGATCGCCTCATAAGGACAGCGGTCGGCGAAGTGGCAGCGGTCCGGCCATTCCCACGGCGGGGGCACGACACCCGGGATCGTCGGCAGGTCCCCCACTCTCGGCTCATTGCGGGGAATCGCCGCGATCAGCCCCTCGGTGTAGGGATGGCGAGGCCTGACGAAGACATCGGTGAGACGGCCGGTCTCCACGATCTCGCCGGCGTACATCACGGCCACCTGGTCGGCCAGGTCGGCCACCACGCCGAGGTCGTGGGTGATCAGCAGCACCGAGACACCCCGGCTGCGTGCGAGATCGCCGATGAGGTCGAGCATCTGACCCTGCACGGTGACGTCCAGCGCCGTGGTGGGCTCGTCTGCGATGAGCAGCTTCGGCTCGCACGACAGGGCCATGGCGACCATCACCCGCTGCGCCATGCCACCCGAGAACTGATGCGGGTAGGCGTCGATGCGCTTGTGCGGATCGGGAATGCCGACCTCGGCGAACAGCTCGATGACTCGCTCGCGGGCCTGCTTGCGGGTCATGTCGAGATGCACCCGCAGCGGCTCCGCCACCTGCCGTCCGACCGTGTACGCAGGATTCAGCGCGGCTGAGGGCTCTTGGAAGATGATCCCGATCTCGCGGCCTCGGATGTGGCGCAGGTCGTCGAAGTCCATGCGGATCAGCTCGCGGCTGTCGAGCATGATCGACTCGGCACTCGCCTGGCCGGGGTCGGGCACCAGGCCCATCAGCGACAGCCCGGTGATGGTCTTGCCCGAACCCGACTCGCCGACCAGCGCCATCACCTCGCCCCGGCCGATGTCGAGGTTCACGTTGCGCACGACGGTCATGTCGCTGTCTTCGCCCGGCTTGGGGAAGACGATGTCCAGCCCGCGCAGGCTGAGCAGGGGGTCGTCGGCGCCCCCCGGCGGCCGGGGCGGGGCGGCAGCGATGCGCTCTTTGGGAATGACGTCGCCGACGCCCACTCGCCCGCCGCGGGCCTCGCGGGCGAAGGCGTCGCGCAGCCCGTCGCCGAAGACGTTGAAGGCCACCACCGTGAGGAAGATGGCGATGCCCGGCGGGATGGCCGGCCAGATCGTGCGATCGATGCTGATCTCCGCGTCGCGCAGCATCCGTCCCCAGCTCGCCTGGGTGGCGTCGGCACCGATCCCCAGGAAGCTGAGGGCCGCCTCGGCCAGGACCGCTTGCGCGAACAGCAAGGTGGTCTGCACGATGAGCGGCGGCGCGACGTTGGGGAGGATGTGGCGCCACATCACTCTCCGGTCGCCTGCGCCGGCAGCGCGCGCACCGTCGACGTAGAACTCCTCACGGGCAGCGAAGACCTCCGCCCGCACCAGCCGGGTGATGATCATCGAGAACACGAGGCCGATCGCCAGCATGGCGTTGGTGAGCCCCGTGCCCAGCCCGGTGATGATCGCCATCGCCATCACGACCGCGGGCACGGCCACGACGATCTCCACGAACCGCATGGCGATGCGGTCGGCCCAGCCGCGGAAATAGCCGATGGCCAGCCCGAGCGGCACGCCGATGACCAGCGCCACCAGCACCGCTTCGACGCCGGCGATCAGCGCGTAGCGGGCCCCGAAGAAGATGCGGGTCAGGATGTCCCGTCCGACGTGGTCGGTGCCGAGCGGGTAGCCGGCCTCGCCAGGGCTGAACAAGATGTCCTGGAATCGGGTCGCGAGGATCGCGTCGTGAGACGTGAGCAGCGGGGCAAAGATCGCCGCGATCACCACGATGACGAGGTAGGCGGCCCCCGTCATTGCCACCTTGTTGCGCAGCAGGCGCGACCAGAACCGGCTGCGGGTGGCCCGTGCCGCCGACTCCTGAGACATGGGCGACTGTCCGGTGACGTCACCCCCCTCGGCAGTGCCGCCCAGTCCCGCCAGGGTGTCGCTCATTCCGGCCTCACCTTCGGGTTCAACCAGGCGTAGCTGAGATCCAGCACGATGTTGACGATCACCACCACCGCCGCGGTCACCATCACGAACCCGAGCAGGGCCGGCATGTTCTGGCGCAGTATGGCGTCGACACCGAACCTGCCGAGACCCGGCACGTTGAAGACGAACTCCACGAAGATCGAGCCGCCGATCAGCGCCGATGTCTGGAAGCCCGCCAGCGTCACGACCGGGATCGCCGCATTGCGAATGGCATGACGTGACACCACCCGCCGCACAGGGAGTCCCTTGGCCAGCGCTGTGCGCACGTAGTCACGCTGAAGCACGCCGATCATCGACGAGCGGGCCTGGCGGGCAATCGCCGCAGATGCGGAGATGCCCAGCGCCACGCACGGCAGGATCAACGCTTCGACCCATGCGAAGAACGTCTCCGGCCGGGTCGTGGGCCAGATGGCCGGCAGCCACTGCAGCTTCACCCCGACGTAGTACGCGAGCACCAGGCCGATCCAGAAATTCGGCACGGCAAGCCCCAGCGACGAAGCGACCGTGATGGTGCGATCAGGCCATCTCCCGGCCTTGAGCGCAGCCAGCACGCCGAACGCGCTGCCGATGGCCAGCGCCACGATCAGCGATCCGAACACCATCGACAACGTCACCGGGATGCGGTCGCGCAGCTCGGTGGTGATCTTCTCGCCGTTGAACCAATTGGTGCCGAGATCACCGACCACAGCGCTGTTCAGCCAGTCCCAGTACTGCACCACCAGCGGGCGGTCGATGCCGAGTTCGGCCCGTTTTTGGGCCAGCGATTCCAAGTCGGCGTCGTCGCCCATGATCGTGGCTGCCGGATCGACCGGATTGAGCTGGGCCAGGAAGAAGACCAGCGTGGCCACCATGAGCATCAGCGGGACTGCCGCGAGGATCCGGCTGACCAACAGTCGAAACACCTGGCACCCCCCTGCGCTGCCGCGGCGTGCGTCGCGGCCGAGCCGGTTGGGCTCGGCCGCCACGTCAGTTCGCCATCTTGAGACCAGTCGTCAAGGCTGCGGAAACTAGCCGACGACTCGAGGTCGTCGGGCGTGCCGCCTCTAGTTGTTGAGGCGGACGCCGTACGGCATGGGCGCCTGCATGTTCAGACCCAGCGTGGCCCCAGACACATACGGGGCATACAGGGCGTTCTGGCCGCCGTGGGCCAGCGGCAGCACCACCCCACGGTCGATCAGGCCTTCCATGACCTCCGCATACAGCCCGTAACCCTCCTCGACAGACGGGGCATTGAGCGCCTCCACCAGCGTGGCCTCGAGATCGTCGAGGTCGCCGAGGCGGAATGCGTTGAATCGGCCGGTCTCGCCCATGAACTTTCCGAGGTCACGCGCCGGGTGCACGAGCAGATCGCGGAACCACGAGATGCCCCACTGAGCGTTCGCTGTTCCCGGACCCAGCTCGCCGTTGTTGATCTGGAGCAGCTCGATGGTGATGCCCGAAGCACCGAGCATCTGCACCACGAACTCCACGATCGGGTTGATGGCCGGCATGATCGGCATCCGGATGGTGACGCCGTCGGGGTAGCCGGCTTCGGCCAGCAGACGCCGGGCCTCCTCGGGGTCGTAGCTGTACTTGGTGTCCAGCTCGGGCACGTTGAACTGGCTGAACGCCGGTGGGTAGATGCCGCCGAGGCTGTCTGCCTTGCCGAAATGCATCGCATCGGCGTAGGCATCGCGGTCCAGCGACAGCAGGATCGCGCGCCGCACCCGTTCGTCGCCCAACGGGGAATCGAACTCGCCGGCGCGGTCGGTGACGATGAGATAGGCGAAGAAGTTGGGCACCGAGATCAACACGTTCCCGGCTTCGGTGCCTGCGTCGATCTGCGCGTCACGCGTGGTGGACATGATGTCGGCCTGGCCGGTCAGCAGAGCATTCAGACGTGCGTTGTTGTCGGGAACGGCGGTCACCGTCACGGTCTCGACGCCCTGGTCGGCCGGATTCCAATAGTTCGGATTGAGGTTGTACACCTCGGTCACGCCGGCCTGGCTGTCGGCATCGGACCAGATCCATGGCCCTGATCCCTGCGGATCACGGGTGAGGTCGCGGCCGTCGAGAGCGTTCGGGCTGATCATCATGCCCATCACCATCGACATCTCCAGCGGGAACTGCGGTGCCGGCACCGAGAACTCGACGTCGAAGGTGGTGTCGTCGATCACCCGGGCGTCGACGAATGCCGCCCACGTCGCTGCGTTCGGATTGCCCTGGAAGCTGGCGTGGTAGTGCATGTTGTCCACTGCCACCTGGGCGTTGAACTCAGCACCATCGTGGAACACCACGTCGTCGCGCACGGTGAAGCGCCAGACATTCGGCGACGGCTGCGTCCACGACGTGGCCAGCGACGGCTCCAGGCTCAGATCGTTGCGCTGGCGGGTCAGCGTGTCATAGGTCGGGTAGTGGTAGGCGCTCTGGGCCGGCTGGCTCGCCGCGGGGTTGAAGCTCGTCACCGGCGAGAACTCGACCATGCGCAGCGTGCCTTCGGGCGACGGAATCGGCACCGCTGTCGTGGTCGCCGCACCTTGGGTCGTGGTGGTCTGCTCCACCGCGGCAATCGTCACCTGGGTCTGCGCCTGAGTCGTCGCCGGCGCAGGCACCGCCGCTGCTGTGGTGGCCGGCGCCGCGGTCGTCGCTGAGGCAGTTCCGGATCCGGAATCCGAATCTCCGCCTCCGCAAGCGCTCGCTGCCAGCGCGAACGCCGCCAGCACCATCATGAGGCGCATCACGCGCCGTGTAGGCCCTCTCACGAGATTGCCCTCCCAGGAATCAGGCGCCGCCCCCTGAAGTCCACGGCGCTAGCCAATTGGCTGCACGTTAGTGAAGTCGCGTCCTGTCGCGCTCCGCACAGTGCTACGGCTCTGTGACGGTCCTGGAGTCAGTCGACGACGATGGGGATCGACCGTGGTCCGCGGATCTGCCCGGTCGACCAGGTGACCTCGGCACTTGGGGCAATCGAGTACTCGGGTATGTAGCGAAGCCAGGTCTCGAGTGAAATCTCCATCTCGAGTCGCGCCAGGTTCGAGCCGAGGCAGCGGTGGATGCCGGCACCGAATGCGATGTGCCGATTCTCGGCGCGGTCGATGATCACCTCGTCCGCTCGGTCGAACTGCTCGGGATCACGGCACGCGATGGGGAAGGTCATCATCACGTGATCCCCTGCCTGCATCCGGACGCCGTTGACCTCGGTGTCGGCGGCGACTCGCCGCGCCACGTTCACCGGTGCGTACGCCCGGAGGAGCTCCTCCATGGCAGTAGGCAGCAGCTCGGGTTCGGCGACGAGGCGGCGGCGGTCTTCATCGTTGACTGCGAGATGCCACAACGCGGCGCCGATGGAGCTCCACGTGGTGTCGATGCCGGCGATGAGCTGCAGCACCAGCATTCGCTCGATGAGGTGATCAGGCAGCGGCTCACCGCCCATCGTGGTCGTCACGAGGTGGCTGATGAGGTCGTCGCTGGGTTCGACGCGCCGCGCGACGATCACCTTCGCCATGTATTCGCGCACCTCGCAGATCGCCTGCTGGAGCACCGCGCCGTCGTTCGGGCCGACCGACAGGATGTCGAAGATCCAGGTCCGGAATTGATCGCCGTCGGCCGGGTCGATGCCCAGGATCGCTGCGATCGCGCCCACCGGGATGTGCTGGCTGTAGTCGACTGCGGCGTCGCCGTGACCTCGCTCGGCAATCGCCGCGGCGCGCGCCTCGCAGTCGGCAGCGATGTGGGCACGCCAGCTCTCGATGCGCTTCGGCGCGAAGAAGGGCAGCAGAGTGCGGCGAATCTCGAGGTGATCGGGGGGATCGGAGTTGATCGGCGGGAAGTACCCCCGGTGGACCGTGCCGCCGCGACGGATGCCATGGTGAACGTTGGAGAACGTCCCGGGGTCGTTGGCGATCTCGACGACATCGTCGTAGCTCAGCGGGAGCCATACACCTTCGTTGAACCGCTCCGAACGGCCCATCGGGCAGCGACCGCGCAGCTCCTCCCAGATGGGAAACGGGTCGTTCACCCAAGCGGGGTCATTGAAGTCCCAGTCGGTAGCGAAGTCTCCGACCGGCGCTATGGCTGAGGTCGCGTCGTCCGTGTAGGTCATCGCTGCGCTCCGATGCTCGGATGTGCGTGTTCAGACTGGGTTCAGACTGGCCTCAGGCCGGCCGGTCGCCGAGCAGGGTGACCCGCTCCATGCGCCGGTGCAGGCCGCCGTGATCGGGCACCGCGTAGTGCTGGGTGCAGCGGTTGTCCCACTGGGCGATCGAACCGGGATGCCAGCGGAAGCGGCACTGGAACTCCGGCTCGGACGCTTGGGCGTACAAGCGCCGGCGCAGCGCACGGCTCTCGTCAGGCGTCATGCCGTCGATGGTGAGCGTGAAGGTCCGGTTCACGAACAGACTCTTGGCGCCGGTGACGGGGTGGGTCCGAACGACGGGGTGTTTCTGGTCGGGATACTTCTGGCGGGCCTCTTCGCGTTCGCTCTCGCTCATGCTGCGTCCGAACGCTTTCACGAACGAGTGGATCGCGTAGCGCCCCTCGATCTGGCTCTTGATGTCATCGGGCAGCTGTTCGTACGCCAGCTCCATGTTGGCCCAGCACGTGTCCCCGCCGTATGGGGGAACGATCCGCCCCATCAGGATCGAGCCGAGGGGCGGGCACTCGCGAAAGGTCACATCCGAATGCCACGTCTCGGCGGCCTGAAAGCTGTCGGCGGTGGACTCCAGCACAAGGATCTCGCTGTGTTCGGGCACGCTGCGCGCGAACGGATGGATTTCGAGCTCGCCGAAAGCCTTGCCGTAGGCCACGTGCTGGCCTTGGGTCAGCTCCTGGTCGCGGAAGAACAGCACTTTGTGGGCCATCCAGGCGTCATGCAGCTCGGCGATCAGCTCGTCGTCGAGCTCGCGCAGGTCGACGCCGGAGATTTCCGCGCCGATCGTGCCGGTCAGCGGCTCGACCCGGATCCGGTCGTAGTCGTTTGTCTGCACAACGTCGATGCGCATGTCGGTTCCCCTCGCCAGCAGCTCGCGGCACGCCGCCACGGCGCTTCGGACCTAGATTAGCCGTGTGGCTGCACGCGACGCCGACCACGGCGCAGAAGCTGCGCCGGTAGGCGAAACTGTGGCCCGAGCGGCCCGTGAGCGAAGCGAGCAAGAGCGGGAGACAATTGGTGCGACAGCAGAAGGGCGAAAGGACCGGTGCGGCTTCTTGGATACGGGGTTCCATCCAGCGGACGCGCTGATCGAGGCCGCGACTGAACTGCTCTCGGTCGAGCCGCCCTCCGCTGTCTCGGGCCGGCGCATCGCAGAAGCAGCCGGCGTCAACTACGCGCAGATACATCGGCACTTCGGCTCCAAGCGCGAGCTGTGCCGCCAGGTGCTCGACCGTCTCAGCGATGCGTTCGTCGCTGATGCCTTCCCGCCCGGCGCGCTGGTGCCCACCCCTGGCATCGTGATACGGCACGACTCGTTCGTGCGAGTGCTGACCCAGATCCAGCTCGATCAGGCCACGCTCACGCTGCGGCCAGAGCATCCGATCATCCACCGCTACAGCACGGGGATGAAGACACTGCGCCCCGAGTTGACTTCCGATGCACTCGACACGCTGGTGGCTTTGTCGTGCGCCATGCAGCTCGGCATAAGCATTCACCGGGTGCCGTTGGTGCGCTCCGCCGGGCTCGACGACGACGCGCATCTCGTCGACCGGGAACTGGTCTTGGCGATCGAGTATCTGCATGCAGGGCGCGGGCCGTTCGCCGGCGGCTGCTTCGCGTCCAGGCGGCTGCACGTTCGCGGACCCCAGCCGCCGACACGATCTCGTGTGACCGGCCGAGCCCAGGCAGAACGGCTTCTCGTGGCGGCAGCCGTCGACCTGCTTGCCAGCAGGACGCCGTCCTCCATCTCGGGACGCCAGCTCGCCGCCCGTGCCGGGGTGAACTACGGACTGATCCATCACTACTTCGGATCAGCGAGCGAAGTGCTGGCCCAAGCGTCCCGGCTGATTCGCGACCGGTACTACGCAAACGAGTCTGGTCCCGGCTTGATCCCGGATTTCTTCTCGATGCGGGCGCATCCGGGCTACGTCCGAGCGCTCACGCACATCGCCCTCGACGCCAAGCTGGCTGCGACGGGCGACCATTTCCCCGTTGTCGTCGCCTTGCTCGGTCGTCATCGCAGGCGGCACGGCGAACCGACTGCTTCCGAACGCTGCCGTTACTTGCTCGTCGCCGCCGCGCAGTTCGCGTGGTCGCTCTTCGAGCCCCTGTTCGCCACCGCGCTCGGGCGGAACCCACGCGAACTCGAGCCGCAGGCAGCCACCTTGCTTGCCCGCATGCTCAGCTTCGATGAGTACCCGGCACCGTGACTCCCGACGCGTTCCGCGCCCACGTACGCAAGTTCTTCACCGAGACGACTGGGTCGTTGGCCAGGTGAACGGGGGCTGGTCGACTGCGGTGGCGTTGCTCGCGCATGAACGCAAGCAGACCGGTCACGAACACGACGACTGCTTCAGCTTCCATATCCTCAATGCGCGCGGCATGAGCCTCGGCGGCGGCACCGACGAGATTCAGCGCAACACGATCGGCGAGCGAGCACTCGGCCTGCCCCGCGAACCCGGACCCGACCGCAACACACCGTTCAGAGATCTGCCGAAGAACTGAGCACTCGACAAGAAAGAAGGCAGCCCATGACCGATACAGCACCCGTCGACGACTGGGACACCGACTACGACATCTTCGATCCGGGCTACGTGCGAGATCCGGCGCCGGTGTGGGATGAGCTGCGGGAGCGCTGCCCGATCGCTCATACCGAGCGCTGGGGCGGCTCGTTCCTGCCCACCCGCTACGACGACGTGCAGGCCATGGCCAAGATGGTGCCCGATCTGTCCAGCAGCGATGTGCTGGTCACCTCCCCGCCGCCGGAGATGATCGAGGAGCTGCTCGCTGACCCGATCTTCCAGCAATACGGCACCAATGCGGCACCGATCTCGGAGGACCCGCCCATCCACGGCTGGACACGGCGCTTGCTGCTGCCGCACTTCGCGCCCCGTGCGGCGGAGTCACACCGTCAGTACGCCGAAGACCTCGCTCATCGCCTGATCGACGGGTTCATCGACCAAGGCCAGGTCGACGGCGCCGAGCAGTACGCACAGCAGATCCCGCCCCGGGTCATCGCCCACCTGCTGGGGATCGACGAGAGCCGCGTGGACGACTTCACCTACTGGGTGCGCTGCGTCCTGGAATTGGGACTCACCAAGCCCGAACTGCGCCGGAAGTACCGACTCGTGATCCGGGAGTTCTTCTTCGAGGTGGTGAAGGAGAAGCAGGCCAACCCCGACGACGGGTTCGTCTCGGCGCTGCTGGAGGGAACCGACGACGAGGGCAACCCCATCGATCCGATCATGGTGGTCGGCATGCTCAACCTGCAGCTCATTGCGGGCATCGACACGACGTGGAGCTCGATCGGCTCGGCCCTGTGGCACTTCGGCACCCACCCTGCTGACCGCGAGCGGATAGCGGCCGAGCCCGAGCTGTGGCCCTCTGCCATCGAGGAGCTGCTGCGCTTCTACTCGCCGGTGACGATGGGGCGCGTCGCGGCGGAAGACGTCGAGGTCCGCGGCGTCACGATCCCCAAGGGCAGCAAGGTGCTGATGAACTTCCCGGGCGCCAACCGCGACCCGGAGGCCTTCGAGCGTCCCGACGAGGTCATCCTGGACCGACCGCACAACCGCCACGTCGCATTCGGCGCCGGCATCCACCGCTGCGCAGGCTCGAATCTGGCCCGACTGGAGATGGACGTCGCACTGCGCACCTGGTTCGAGCGCATTCCGGACTTCGAGGTGAGCGATCCCGGCGCGGTCACCTGGGCCGGCGGGCAGGTCCGCGGTCCCCGGCAACTGCCGATTCGCTTCCCGTCGTCACGCTGAGCGGGCACCGCGGCGACATGGCACCGGGCGGGAACGACCGCGAACACGGCGACGACGGCTCGCTCGGGCCGCTGGCTCCGACTGAGTTCACGGTGGCGGCGAACTCCGCGGCGGCCATCTCCTTCGACGACCCCGGCGACTTCGGACGGGCCGGCCGCGGCCTCGTCGCACAGCTTGACGACGGCCGGGTCACCTTGGGCGACCACGTGGTGTTCGATGTCGCACGCCACGCCTTCGTCTCCGAGTCGGAAGCAGCGCCCCCGTCCGTGCACCCGAGCCTGTGGCGGCAAGCGCGGCTCAACGTGCATCACGGGCTGTTCGAGGTGGCCGACGGCGTCTGGCAGGTGCGGGGCTACGACATCGCCAACATCACGTTCCTGGCCGGCACCGACGGCTGGCTGATCGTCGATCCGCTGACCAACGCGCCCGCGGCGGCAGCAGCGCTGGACCTCGCCAACCGAACGCTCGGCACCCGCCCGGTGAACTCGATCATTTACACCCATTCCCACGCCGACCATTTCGGCGGCGTGCTCGGCGTGACCGATGCGGAGGCTGTGGCGAACGGCGATGTGCAGATCGTGGCCCCTGACGGGTTCCTCGAAGAAGTCGTGAGCGAGTTCGTCATTGCCGGGCCGATCATGGGCCGGCGGGCCGCCTACCAGTTCGGACCGCTCTTGCCGCCGGGTCCGCTCGGCCACGTCGATTGCGGGCTGGGTTCCACGATGGGCTTGGCGCGCTCCGATCTGATCGCTCCCACCGACACCGTCTACAAGACCGGCGAGGAGCGTGTGCTGAGCGGCATCCGGATCGTGTTCCAGAACACGCCAGACGCCGAAGCGCCCGCGGAGATGAACTTCTTCTTCCCCGACAAGCGCCTGCTGTGCATGGCCGAGAACTGCACCCACACCCTGCACAACCTGTACCCGATCCGGGGTGCACAGACCCGCGATGCCCTCGCGTGGAGCAAGTACATCGACGAAGCCATGGACATGTGGGCAGACGACACCGACGTGATGTTCGCAAGCCACCATTGGCCCCGGTTCGGGAACGCCGACGTCCGGGCGTTCCTGACGATGCAGCGCGACGTCTACCGCTGGATGCACGACCAGACGATGCGCCTGGCCAATCAGGGCCTGCGGCCGACCGAGATCGCTGCCCGGCTGCAACTGCCCGCCGAGTTCGATCAGTCCCACGTGCAGGGCTACTACGGCACGGTGTCGCACAACTGCCGCTCGGTCTACAACCGCTATCTCGGCTGGTACGACGGCAACCCGGCCAACCTCGACCCGTTGCCGCCTGTCGAGGCCGGCACGAACTACGTCGAATTCATGGGCGGCGCCGACGCCGTGCTGTCGAAGGCACGCGAGTGCTTCGAGCGGGGCGAGTACCGCTGGGTGGCCCAGGTCGTCGACCACCTGGTGTTCGCCGACCCGGCAAACCGAGAGGCCCGCAGCCTGCAAGCCGAAGCGCTGGAACAACTGGGCTACCAGTCAGAGTCAGCCACTTGGCGCAATGCCTACCTGATGGGCGCGAAGGAACTGCGGGAGGGCTCCCCTGACTGGGGCCGCATCCCCACCCGGGACATGTCACAAGCCATGAGCGCGGAGCACCTTTTCGACGTGATCGGTGTCCGCTTCGACCCCGACGCATTCACGGCAGGGCCGGTGACGTTCAATTTCCGCTTCATCGACCTCGATGAGGACCATGTGCTCGGCGTCGGCCGCTCGGCCGTGCACCATCGCCACGACGCCGTCGATCCCGGCGCCGCGGCCTCAGTGCGTACCGACCGGGCCACATTCGTCGCTGCGCTCAATGACGCCAGCGCGCTCGACGGCGTCGAGATCGTCGGTGATCGAGCGCTCCTGCAGTCGCTGTTCGCCGACCTGACCGTGTTCACCACGGCACCGCTGATCGAGCCCTGAGCTGCCCGACCGTGTTCCGGGGTGCGGGTTCTCGCCGCTTGGGGCGGTCCGGAGAATTCTTGGGAGATTTCCGGCCGGGCTAGCGTTGAACAAGGAGGATCTGCCTGTCAGCGCCTTCATCGCTGCGTGATGCGTTCGCGGGCTGCAGCGGGCCGTTCGGCTTGGTGGGAGGCTGCGATGCCGGCCTCGCGATCCAGCGGGAAGGGCGCCATGCCGTCCGGGCCGGGCGGCGCCATCTCGGGCGGGAACATCGCGAACCCCGACTCATCCCGCGGCTTGCGCCCGAGACTGAGTCCGCGCGTGTTGGCGCCCTTGGGCGGCTCGACCGGCACGTCGTCGAGCACCTCGATGTCGACCCACCACTTCTTGGCCTGGTTGATCTCGCCCCGGCCGAGCCTGTCGTCGAGCCGTGCGATCCACGAACGGGCGAACGGCAGTTTCATCGCCGCCCACTGGAACGGCCGCTCGGCCAGCACGCCCTCGATGTTGTAGGGACACGTCTTCATGCACCGCCCGCAGGCCGAGCCGCGCATGTTGGTGATGCGGTAGCGAGCACAGCGATCCACGTCGGGCTTCCACATCTCATAGCCGTTGAACATCACCTTGTCGCCGAACCGGATCGCGCCCACCGGGCACTCCCGGGCGCACTTGGTGCACTTGGTGCAGAAGTCCTGCAATCCGAAATCGATCGGCCGATCCGGCGTCAGCGGCATGTCGGTCGTGACCGCGCCGGACTTGAAGCGCGGCCCCACGAACGGGTTCAGCACCAGCTCGCCGATGCGCGACAGCTCACCGATGCCCGCAGACAGCAGCAGCGGGATGTGGTTGATCTCGTCGTCGGCGGCGGTGTGGGCCTGCGCGGCGTAGCCGAGCCGACGTATCTGCGCAGCGATCGCGTTGGCGATGACCGACGCCCGCAGGTAGGCCCGCATCGACTGGGCGCCGCTGATCCAGTCGTCGCCCGATGCGCCCTCCATGGTCTCGAAGCCCTGGTCGAGCACGAACACAATGGCGTTGCGGTGCAGATTCTCGATCGGCGAACCGTCGGGGCGGTGCGAATACCAGGCGTAGGTGGGCGCTTCGCACACGCCGGTCATGTCGGCGCCGATGAAATGGCCCAGCGCTTTGACCGCATCGGCGTTCGCGTCGGCATCGTCGACCCCGGCAGCCACCTCGGGCGCAGCGTCCCCGCGCTGCAGCGGCACCAAGCGCCGCAGCATCTCCTGCGAGGCGATGCCGTGCGGCGCCTTGCGGATGAACCGGGCCACCTCCTTGCGCGGCCTGGGCCCGAGGTCGCCGGCGCCGGCGCGGACGAAGAAGTTGTGGCGGGCGGCGGGCCGCTTGACCTCTTCGGCGATGACGAGCGTGGTCGGCTCGTCGACACGCTTCACTTTCTCCATCGGGTAGCGGCCCAGGTGCCATGGGCGATGGCGACCGTCCAGGCGGCTCCACCCCGGCCGGGTGCCGCCCCAGCCCAGCCAGTGCTTTGTGGCGATGCGCAGGCTCTGCAGCGCATTGCGCGGGGCGAGCGGTCCGTCAGGCGTCAGCTCAAGACTCGTCGTCACCACCGAGACGGCAAACCCCCGCTTCAGGAAAGGGTGGCCGAGTCCGCGGCGCCCGGCTTCGAGCACGCCGGCTTCGACAGCAACCCGGTAACGGTCGAGGTCGGAAGCTGCGGCGGTGTGTGCGGTCGCGCTGTATCCGAGCGTGCCGAGATACCGCGTGAGCACAGTGGCGATCTCGGTGGCACGCAGGTCGGCGTTGTCCTGCTCGGACCCGCTGATCCACTCATATCCCGGCTCGCCGGGCCGGATCGGTCGCCCGATCCCCACGACGATGGCGATGGCACTGCGGTGTCCCTCGATCGGTTCGCCACGCCAGCACGCCGATGACGGCTCGCAGATGCCGGCAAGGTCGGCGTCAAGAAAGAAGCAGTACCCGCGCATGTTGTCCACCGCCGCCTGAGCGCTGGGCATCGGCGCCGGCGCTGCCAGGACGTCCGCTGTCCGGCAAGCTGTGAAGACGTCGACGATGTCGCCGAAGACATGGGCCACACCCCACTCGCCCGGCGTCGCCAGTGCGAGCGGCCCCTCGGGCAGTCCCCTCGCAGCGTCGAGTGTCCCGAGTGCGCGCCGGGGCAGCAGTTCGGTCGGCAATGGACCCGCCGCAGCGGCTCGCTTGCGGTGTGAGAACAGGCGCATGCGGCAAACCTCCTTCTGTCATGATTTCACGCAGTCAGGCAGCAGTCAGGCGCTCCTGCGTCGCGCAATGCTCAGCCGACGGCTGCCGGCGGCGTGGACTCGCTCATGCGGTTCCACACCACTTGGTCGGGCAAGCTCATGACCATACAGCAGGTGTACCTCGGCCAGTCGGGGAGGGAGCCTGCTCGGGGCGCTCAGCGGTGACGTCCGCCGACGTTGCGGATCTTCTTCTTGGCGCGTGCGCCTCGGTAGGCAGCGCTCGACGCTGCCCGCATGCTTCGAGGAGCGGTGGCCAGCCGCTCGTCGGCATCATCGAGATGGCGGTGGTAGCGGCGATGCACCCACAGTTTCTCGCTGCCCACCTGGATCTGACCCCACACCGAGCCCCGGACGGCGAATGGCTCGAAGCGCTCGACGCGCTCGAGCCGCTCGACGGGCTTGGCCGGCCGCAGCGCCTTGGTGCGCATCACCACGATCTCAGAGCCGGTCAACCCCAAGAGTCGGTAACGGGACATGCTGAGCACCGCGACGGTCGCGAACACCGTGGTGGAGATCAAGGTGATCTGCAGCCACGGAAGGCTGATCGTGAGCACAATGCCGGCCAGAGCGCTGACGCCGATCACGAGCAGGGTGAACGGGTGCATTCCTCCCTGTGCGGGCACGAGCGCATGCAAGCGGTCTCCCTGATCCAAGAACTGCTCCGCTGGATGGGAGCGATCACCGGTGCGCATTCGCCTGAGCAAGCCCACATCCATATTGTGCCCGAAGTTCGAATCCGCACGAGCAGTTCGCGCGCCTGCATCCCGATACCTTGCACATCGTGGCCGTTTCTGATGGCGCAGATGTCTCGGAACTCGCCGCAGGAGTCCGTGCGTGCGACCGAGCCGCCGTCGGCCGGGCCATCACGCTGTTGGAGTCCCAGCTTCCCGGCGACGCCGCGCCCGCACAGGAGCTGCTCGCCGCGCTGCTCGACGACAGCGGCGGCGCGCACCGGGTGGGCATCACCGGCGTCCCGGGTGTGGGCAAGAGCACGCTGATCGAAGCGCTCGGCACGCGGCTGACCGCTCGTGGCCACCGGGTTGCCGTGCTCGCCGTCGATCCCACTTCGGCCCGTCACGGCGGCTCGATCCTCGGCGACAAGACCCGCATGGCGGCACTGGCCAACGATCCGGCGGCGTTCGTGCGGCCCTCGCCGACCGTCGGAGCGCTCGGCGGCGTCACGCGAGTGACCCGCGAAACCATCTTGGTACTCGAGGCCGCCGGATTCGACGTCGTGCTCGTCGAGACCGTCGGCGTCGGCCAGTCAGAGACCGCCGTTGCCGACATGGTGGATTTCTTCGTCGTGCTCATGCTGCCCGGCGCCGGTGACGACCTGCAGGGCATCAAGAAGGGCATCTTGGAAATCGCCGACCTGATCGCCGTGAACAAGGCCGACGGCGACGACGCCAAGCGCGCCGACGCGGCCGCCAACGACTACCAGCTGGCCCTGGGCATGACCCATCCGGCCTCGCCTACCTGGACACCCCCGGTGATCACCTGCTCGGCCCTAACCGGCAAAGGCCTCGAAGCGCTCTGGAACCATATGAGGACCCACCGGCGACTCATGACGGACTCGGGCGAACTGGCCGAGCGTCGGGCAGACCAGCGCGTGCGCTGGATGCATGCAATGCTCACCGAACGCATGCGCGCCCGGCTCGCCGCCAGTGTTGCGGGCTTATTGACCGACCTTGAAGCCCAAGTGCGATCCGACCGGCTGACCCCAGCCGCCGCCGCCGACCGGCTGATGACAGCCTTCGAGGGTCCGACCGACGTTTAGGAAGCTGCCGATCTATACGGCGTTCAACCTATAGCCCACCGGGTTCATCGGAAGTCCAGTCCTCGTCGTAGTCGGTCACGGTGATCTCGACATCCAGATCGCCCGTCGAGGTGCCGCGAGACACGTACACCGTGAAATTGTAGATGTTGTCGGCGTAGTAGTCCGTGGGTGTCTCGTAGTCGGGCTGAGTCGCGAAATTCACCTCGCCTTCACTGGAGATGGTGAAGCTCGCAGCGTCGTCCCCTGACAACCACCAATGGACATCCACATCGTCCGGACCAGGTGTGTAGATGTCGTAGTCCCCTATCGGGTCGGTGTAGTTCTCGGGATAGGTGCTCTTGAAGACACCCGGCGCCAAGACCAGCGGCGAGCTGTAATCGGCGGACGGCGACGGCACGGCCGCATCGATCGTCAAGCGATACGTGAAGGCGCCGCCGTGCTGCCATTGCCAATTGGCGAGCTGGATCGTGTAGGCACCCGGCCGCAAGGCGATGCCGACCTGCAGTGGAATCACCGTGGGCGTGTGCACATTCATGGCTCGGTACAGGCGAGTGCCGATGGGGGTCTCATGCCCGTGGTGACCCTCGATCAGCTGCATGAACGGCTCATCGGCGGAGTCGAAGTCTTTGCCGGGCTTGTGCGTGATGGTCAGATTCATCGGCGTGTCCAAGGTGAAGGTGAATGCCTTCGCAGAGCCTTCCCCTGAGTCGTCGCCGATGTCGATGACGAAGGAGTAGCCCTGCGGCAGGTAACGAGTGCACTCCGTCGAAGTGGTGCCTTCGCGAGTGATCAAGCCCTCGGTGAGCGTCCCGAGATCCTCGGTGCAGTCGGACTGCACAGTGGTGACACTCGTCTCCGTCTCTGTTGTCTCTTCTGTCGTCTCTGTCTCGGTTGTCTCTTCGTCCGTCTCGGTTGTCTCTGTCTCTTCGGTCGTCTCTTCGCTGTCGTCCGCATCATCCTCGGAGACCGCGCCTTCCTCGCTTTCCTCTTGCGCGCTTTCTCCGCCCTCTTGGTCCGCGCCTGCCGTCTCTTCGCTGTCGTCCGCGCCTTCCTGCTGCGCGTCTTCCTCGCCTACATCCTCTACGGAGACGCCCTCCTGCGCGGAGACGGCAGGTGAACCCCAGACCATGCTCAAGGTCAGGAACATCGCTCCTGCCACCGCGGACCAGCGCTTGGAATTGCTGTGTCGCTTGTCGTGCAAGGAATCCGGACTGTGACTGAACATCGGGCACTGCTCCTGACTTGCCCAGCAGGCTCTTGACTCTGCAACAGCTACTGCTCAAGCGTACACGCGCCTGCCCCGGCCGGCGGCCTATGCGATGCACGAACCGCGTGACGCTGACCTCCTTTCTTGCCTGATGACCAACCGATCGGCTGCATCAGGCAAGATGCTGCGCCGGGCGCTACGGATTGCTCGCGCGTCCCCCGCGTCAGCGACCTCCCCCCGGTCCGCGCCGGGCGCTACGGATTGCTCAGGATTCTTCTGGCGGCGGCTGCTGCGGTGTGGACTCGGGTCGCGCCGGTGACTCGGCGTACTTGTGCGTCCGGCGCGGCGGCAACGACGGCGGCGCGGACGCTGTCGGAGACCGCCGCACGGCCGCCGACGATGACCACAGAAGCCGGCCGGTAGCTCGCGATCAGCGCCGGGACCGACCCGGCCAGCACGTCCGCCTCGGTGTACAGAACAGCCGACCGCTGCGTCCGAGCCGCAGTGGCAGCCGCTGTGCCGATGTCAGGCGGCGACCAGCCGTTCGCCAGCACCAGCACCGCCGAGCCCGCCGAGCCCGCCGGATCGCCCAGGATGCTCCGCGCCGTCTGCGCCGCTGTCTCGATGCGGTCCGCCCCCGTCACCCGCGAAACCCCGGCCCCGGGCACAACAGCGGCAATGCCGGCCTCCACCACACCCGACACAGCAGCCGATCCGCCCACGATGACCACACGCGCAGGCAGATACTCGCGCAGCAGCACCCTCACCGCCTCAGGCAGCGCCCCGGGCTGCGTGTACACCACCGCAGAACGCGGCGTACGAGCAGCAAGCGCAGCCGCCGCGCCGATATCAGGCGGCGACCAGCCGCTCGCGACGATCAGCGTGGCCGCCGAAGCGCCGCCCGAGGGGGCGCCCAGAATGCGCCGCGCCGCCTGAACCGACGTGTCGACACGGTCCGCGCCCTCCACCCGGCCCGTCTCAGTCTCCGGCGTCGCAGCACGAATCCGGCTGCGAGTCTCGCGTGACACCGCGGCAATGCCGCCCACAATGACCACCTCCGCCGGCAAAACCTCCCTCAACAGCTCGCGAGTGGGCTCAGACAACGCATCACGCTCGGTGTAGACCACCACCGCATTCCGCAACCGCGCCGCCAGCACCGACGCAACACCCACATCAGGCGGACTCCACCCATTAGCCACCACCAACACCGCCGTACCCACATCGAACTCAGCAGAACCACCGCCGCCGCCCGCACCACTGCCGCCGCCCGCACCACTGCCGCCGCCCGCACCACTGCTGCCGCCCGCACCTCCGCTGCTGCCACGCGGGACACTGTCGCCGCAGGAAACATCGGACTGCTCACCGTCGTTGACACCAGGGCCGGAGTCGGTGACCAGACGCAGGCAACGAGTCGCTCGGCGATCGCGGAAAGTGGGGTCGTACGACGCTTCGATGCGATACGTGGTGCGCGCGAGGAGGCCGGTCAGCTCGAACGTGCTGTCGTCGTCGTCTGCGACGAGAGCCTTGCTCTGATACCTCCAATAGCTGCCCGATCGGGTGTAGCGCAGATACACGGGATCGCCGTTGCGGGCGTTCACGGTCACGGTGACGGCGGCGGAGTCATCGGAAATGGACCCCAAGTCGATGTGAGCGTCGGTCACCTCGGGAGACGGCAGATCGACGCGGAGCGACTGCACTCCTGCTTCGTCGAATCCGGTGCTCAGCGTCGCTTCGATCTCGAGGGTGGTGCCTGCTCGCAGATCTTCGAGGTCGAACGAGGGCGACGTGCTCAGCGGCAGTTCGTTCCAGGACGACTCGCCGACATAGCGGTGGCGCAGCCGGATAGTGAACTCCTCGTCGGCCGACTGGCGTGCGCTGCCGCCCGCGTTCGGAGACGATGTCCCGCGGTCGATCCGCACCGTCACCGACGCTCTGGTCTGGCTGACACTGTGTGCGTCGATGCCGGCAACGGTCGGTGCAGCGCCGAGTGTCGTGAAACGCGTGGCGCTGGTCTGATCGGGCGGGAAATCGCTTGCGAGCGACACTTCCGCCTCATGCAGCGACCCGGACTCCAGCCCGGTGACAGCGCGAGACACGGTGGAACCCCGAGTCGTCAGCTCGATGGCGGGCGCCTCCCATGCCTGCCCGTCGCGCCGGTACCGCAGGTAGACGGTGATGCTCGAAGCGCTCGGGTTTGCGATGTCGACATGGACGGTGGCCGAGGTCATGCTCAGCGACCGAGCTGCGATCGTGGTCACCCGGTGCTCGTCATTGGCGCTGATCACGGCATCCGCAGCAGATGCAGCAGGACTCAGGGCAACCGCGCTGTCCGTCGGAGACGAGCCTTCGGCCACCCTCGACAGCCTCACCGAGAAGGTTTCTTCGGCCTCTTCGTCGCTGTCGTCGATGATCGGGATCTCGATGCTCCCCCACGCGCGCCATCGGTACTCGGCGACGCCATCTGCGGGGTCGATGTCGACACGGACGAAGTCGGTCCGGCGGAATCGCAAGGTGCCGACGCTCGGCGCGACAGCGGTGTAGTCCTGTGCAGCCAGCGCGGTGCCGTCGGCGGTGCCGACCGCGATGGCCCCGGCGTCTTCGTGCGGCTGCTCGTCACGTGCGGTGGTGACAGACACCGCTGCGGTGATGCGTCCGCCCTCGGCGGCTGGATTGGGCGAGATGTCGAGCGCTGCTGTGGCTTCGGGGAAGTCGTCGTCCATCACCAGGTGCTCGGCCGCACCGCTGTGAGCCTGCACGGTGTACGCGCTCGGGTTCGGCTCGATCCGAACGCGGATCGTGGAATGGCCTTCCCATTCGTCGTCGTCGGCGGTGTCGACGGTGTGCACGGCGCTGGTCTGGCCCATGGGCATATTCAGCGTCACCGTGCGGGCGCCGGGCGGCGCGAGCATGCTCCCGCCCGTCTCGTCGACCCGCAGGCTCACGTCGAGTCCGGCCGCGTCCGCGACTGGGCCGTCCAAGGACACGGTGAAGTCCAGTGCGCTGCCTTCTGCGACTCCCTGCCGTTGGGTCACCTCGATGGCGGCCTCGGGCATTCGACGCGTCAGCACGACGGTGTAGGTCTCGGTGGTCTGGCGGGTGCGGGAGGTGACCACAATCAGGACAGTCACTGGAGTGCCGACCGGCAGGTCGAGCTGGAAGCCCGATGCCGGAGCGGCGTCGGTGAGCAGGGTTGTCTGGTCGTCGGCGTAGAACTCGAACGTCTCTCCTGCGTTCAGCACCACCGGGGAGACCGTGACCTGCGGATGGCCGAATCCGATGTCGGCGGTGTAGTCGTAGGTGGTGCTGAGGAAGGCCGGGGAGAGACTGCCGCCGGTCAGCGATATGGCTCGCAGACCGGCCTTGTCGAGCAGGTCGTTGGGTGCGATGTCGACTGGGCGGCTGCTGAGGGGGATCTCGATGTTGGCGTCAGCGGGATCGGCGCCGCCGGTGACAGCAGCCAAGCTGACGGTGAACCGCTCGGCTTGCTCGCTCTCGCTGTCGTCGAGGGTCGCGATCTGCACTTGCTTGGCTGCGCAGAATCTCCCCGCCGGGCAGCCGTTGCCGCCGTCGCCCTCGAAGAAGTCGCTTGCACGGAATCTCAGGGTTCCCGTGGCTGGGGTCAGGGCGCGATAGTCCTGTCCGGCGATTGCCGCGGCGGCGCTTCCGCTGCCGTCGGGGTCGGGGCCGTCGGAGGTGGTCAGCGACAGACTGCCTGCGTCCTTGTTGGGCCGCTCGGTCCGCTCGGTGGTGATGGTCACTGTGACGGTGATCGGCCGGCTCTCGTCGACGGTGCTGCTCGACAGCGTGAGCGCGGCGGTCGCCGCGGGGAAATCGTCGTCGCTCAGCTCGACGCTGAACGACGACGCGCCCGAGATGAGGTAGCCGCTGCCGGCAAGCAGTTCCGCGGTGATGACAGAATCGGCGTCCCAAACGTCGTCATCCTCGGTCGTCACCGCGTGGGCGACCGTTGTGGCCCCGCCGGGGATCGTCAGGGTCATCGGCTGTGCGCTCACTCCCGTGAGCGCCATAGGCCCGCCGGTCTCGGTCACGAGGAGGGTGACCACGGTGGCCTCCGATGTGGCGCCGTTGCGGGTGACGGTGAACTCCAGGCTGTCGCCTTCGTTCGCGCCGCTGACCGTCGTCGACAGGGCGAGCACCGGCACCGACCGTGTCACGGTCAGCGTGTAGACGGTCTTGGAGGAGTCCTGGGCGGTGACTTCCACCATGACGACGTTCTCGCCGACCGCCATGTCGAGCTGCAAGCCCGGCAGCGCCGAGAGGTCGGCGAGCGCTTGGCTGCCGGCGCCGAAGTAGGCCACGCTGGATCTGCTGTCGTTGGGGGCGGCGGTCACCGTGACCTGCTCCGCGCCGAAGTCGACGACGGCTGCGTAGGCCCTGGCCCCGGACACGCTGGCGGCTGCGCCGTTGATGCTGACCACGCGCAGGGTCTTGTCGGTGGACAGATCGTTCGCGCGGATCGAGACAGTCCGCGGGGTGGTGGACGCGTCGAGCGTGATGGCGCTGCGGGTGCGGGGCAAGGCCGAATTGGACGGCTCCACGCGCGCCAAGGCGACCTCGAACGTCTCGGCGAACTCGTCCTGCGTGTCGTCAGTGATCGCTATCGGCACATCCTTGGCAGCACAGTACGTGCCCACAGCGCAGCCGTTGACACCGTCGCCCAGCGCGAAATCGCCCGGCTCGAACTCCAGCGTGCCGCCCGCAGCGGTGAGCGCAGTGAAGTCCGCGCCGGTCGCCGTGCCAGGCGTCGTGCTGACCCGCAGCGGACCAGAGCCGCCGTGCGGGACGTTATTGCCCACAGTGGCGACCGTCACCGTCGCCGCGACCTCCCCCACGTCCTCGTCGACCTCAGCAGCCACCTCCAACGATGCAACAGCAGCAGGAAAATCGTCGTCAGAGACAACGTAGGAGACCTCACTGTCAGCACCCACGAGATAATCCGCATGAGCCTGAATCGTCGCGGTCACCGTGGAATGATCCTCATAGACATCATCGTCAATGCTGCGGACCGTCAAACGCGTCCTCTCCGCACGCGCAGGAATCGTCACAGAACGAACAACCTTGTCCCCCGCACTCACCATCGCACCGGTCTCGGTCACGAGGAGGGTGACCACGGTGGCCTCCGATGTGGCGCCGTTGCGGGTGACGGTGAACTCCAGGCTGTCGCCTTCGTTCGCGCCGCTGACCGTCGTCGACAGGGCGAGCACCGGCACCGACCGTGTCACGGTCAGCGTGTAGACGGTCTTGGAGGAGTCCTGGGCGGTGACTTCCACCATGACGACGTTCTCGCCGACCGCCATGTCGAGCTGCAAGCCCGGCAGCGCCGAGAGGTCGGCGAGCGCTTGGCTGCCGGCGCCGAAGTAGGCCACGCTGGATCTGCTGTCGTTGGGGGCGGCGGTCACCGTGACCTGCTCCGCGCCGAAGTCGACGACGGCTGCGTAGGCCCTGGCCCCGGACACGCTGGCGGCTGCGCCGTTGATGCTGACCACGCGCAGGGTCTTGTCGGTGGACAGATCGTTCGCGCGGATCGAGACAGTCCGCGGGGTGGTGGACGCGTCGAGCGTGATGGCGCTGCGGGTGCGGGGCAAGGCCGAATTGGACGGCTCCACGCGCGCCAAGGCGACCTCGAACGTCTCGGCGAACTCGTCCTGCGTGTCGTCAGTGATCGCTATCGGCACATCCTTGGCAGCACAGTACGTGCCCACAGCGCAGCCGTTGACACCGTCGCCCAGCGCGAAATCGCCCGGCTCGAACTCCAGCGTGCCGCCCGCAGCGGTGAGCGCAGTGAAGTCCGCGCCGGTCGCCGTGCCAGGCGTCGTGCTGACCCGCAGCGGACCAGAGCCGCCGTGCGGGACGTTATTGCCCACAGTGGCGACCGTCACCGTCGCCGCGACCTCCCCCACGTCCTCGTCGACCTCAGCAGCCACCTCCAACGATGCAACAGCAGCAGGAAAATCGTCGTCAGAGACAACGTAGGAGACCTCACTGTCAGCACCCACGAGATAATCCGCATGAGCCTGAATCGTCGCGGTCACCGTGGAATGATCCTCATAGACATCATCGTCAATGCTGCGGACCGTCAAACGCGTCCTCTCCGCACGCGCAGGAATCGTCACAGAACGAACAACCTTGTCCCCCGCACTCACCATCGCACCGGTCTCGGTGAGCTGCACGTTCACGCTCAGGGCGTCGTCTGCCGCTGTTGCACGGCTCACGATGAACGACAGCACGTCGCCTTCGTCCGCGGTGGTCACGTCGGCGGTGATGGAGACAGTCGGCGGCGGCGTTCGCGTCACGGTCACCGTGTAGGCGCGCGTCGCTGAGTTCTGCGCTGTCACCGTCACCGTGATGACGGTCTCCCCGGCTGGCAGATTCACTTGATATCCCGCCGCTGTGCTGGCGTCGGCTGGCGTGATCGACACGGACGCGAGCGGGTCGTTGGCGGCAGCGGTCACGGTGGTGCTCATCGTTGCCCACGAGGCGTCGGCGGTGTAGGCCGTGGTGAAGAGGTCGAACGCCGGGCTGATGGCGAGGCCGCTCAGCGCCAGCTCGCTCAGCGAACGGTCGGCGCTGCCGGTCGCGAACGTCCGGGTGACCGTCGAGTCGTCAGCGAATGCGCTGCTCAACGACACCTGCAGCTGGTACTCGGTCGCGTCCGTCAAGCCAGTCAGCGTGATCTGCTCCTCGGCGCCTGCATCGGCTCGTTCGTGCGTGGTCCACGATCCCCCTGACGACCTGATCCTCCAGTACAGGGTCGGCTCGTCCGCGTTGGCGATTCGCACGACGACCTCGGCTGTGGGGGTGCCGATGTCGATCGAGACTGACTTCAGCAGATTGGTGCCGGTTTCGGAGTGGAGCAGGATCGGTGCTGTGTTGTCGGCGAGCTCTGAGAGTCCGCTGTAGTCGCTGGGGGCCAGTGCGACGTAGAAGTGCTCTGTCGCGCCGGGGTCGTCTGCTGAGGCAAGATCGTCGTGGAGCTCGACGCGCACGATCCGGTGAGCGCCGGCGGCTGCTGTGCCGCTCCAGTCGAACTTCTCGTAGCCCCACGTGCGGTACAGGCTGCTCGACCCGCCCGAGAACAGCTCCCCGTAGCCGAAGTTGAAGCCCTCCCTCATCGGGTCCTGCTCGCCGAAAGACAGGTCCTTGCTGAACGCAGCATCGCTGCTGGTGACCACCGGGTCGCCGGCCACGAACGCACGCGAGTCGTCCAGCGCGCTGTGCAGCACCCCCACCACCGGCCACGGCTGACCCTCCGATGAGACATTGGACAGCGTGCACTCCATCACCGTGCCCTCATCGGCCTCAGCCGGGCACGACAAGGTGAACTCATCAGTGGACACCGTCACCGTGGAGGCATCCCCCAGCGCCGCCCGCACGAAGTCCACCCGATGCGTGCCCGTCGTGCCGTCCTCCGCGGTGACGGTGAGCGTCACCGCAGTCGTGCCGACGCTCAACGGCACAGACGGACTCTCCTCGCCGCTGGACAGCACGGCGCTGAACACACCCCCGCGGGCCAGCGCCACGCCGGCGCCGTCGTGGGCCGCGGCCATGCTCACCGTCGCACGCTGATGGGACACCTCCGCAGTCAAAGTCGCCTCGGTCACCTCATAGGCCACATTGACCGACTGGGCGGCGTCGCTCGCCGACAGCGCCCGACCCCCCCCCGCAGACGCCGACAGGCTCGACAACGCCACATCCGAGCTCTTGGCGTCGTCCTCGGTGACAGTCACGCTCTGCTTGTTGTTGTACAAAAACCCGACACCGTCGCTGCCGTCAGGCCCCAACGCCACATAGAACTGCTCACTGCCCTCAGCAGCCGCGTCGTCGACGACCGCGATACTCACCGTCCGCGAAGTCTCAGGAGGAACCAGCGTGGTCACAGTCGGGGGAGGATCCGCCGGGACGCCGTCCGCGTCGCCGTCCCAGTCAAAACGCGAATAGCCCACCAACGTCTCACCGATCCACCAGACACTGCTGTCCAGCTCCACAACCGGACTCAACGACCCAAACCCCACATCCACCGGACTGCCCACCACCAACGCCCTGTCCTCGTCAGCCGACAAATGCAACAACGCCACCACCGGCCACGGCTGAGCCTCCGACGACGAGTTCGCAAGAGTGCACGCCAGCGTCTCACCCTCAGCCACCTCCGCATCACACGTCAACGAAAAACCGTCCTGCGTGACCGTGACCGTGTCCTCAGAGCCGGCCGCACGAGACAGAACCGCCAACACCAGCCCCGCAACACATGCCAGCGCCAAGACCCCCACGAGCCGGGTCCCCGCACGCCGCCCGGAGCGACCTGCCTCATCGGTGCTCACTGGTACACGGGCTCCATGTCTGTGTACAGGCCGTCGGGCTGGAAGACCCGAATGTAGTCGATCTCCATCTTGGAGTCGAGAATCTCGTCGCCGAAGTTGCCAGCCAACCCGCCGGGGAGTCTTGAGCCTAAGTCGATGGTCATGGGCGTGTGCCCTATGCCCATCTGCATGAGGAGGCTGTCGGCGCTGCTGCTGAGATGCTCGTGGAAGTCTCCGGTCAGCGTGGAGAATGGTTCAGGGGCGAAGCTGACCTTGCCGTCGCTGACTGTGGCAGGCCGGTGCTGGTAGACGAATGCGCTCGCCGGCACCAAGGTCAATGTGTCGTGAACGCCGTCGATCTTCAGGAAGACGCGGTAGCCGCGCGGGGTCCATTCGATGCCTTTGGTGACCGTCACCGGCGTTTCGGTGCTTCTGCAGTACGCTGCCGTGTATGTGCGGGAAGCGCAGTACGAGAGCCAGTATCGCATCCGTCTCGGCTCGGCATCTGCGTCCTTGAAGAAACTGTAGGGCTGCACCCATGCTTGCATGACCTCTTGGCGGTCCCTCGGAACGTGCTCGAAGATGTTGACGACTGCCCCTATTTTGGTGAGGGGGGTCTTGTAGCCGTCGCCGCTGTGCTCGCTGATCCCGTAATCGCGAGCAGTGAAGCGCAGCGGGAGCCCCGCATGGTTCAGCTGGACATTGTAGTTCCGGTACGTACCCGACGATCCGCCGTTGACCTTGTACTTGAGTTCGACGTACCCGTACTTGAATTCGAATTTCCCATAGGTGCTGAGACTCGTCCAGCACCTAGATACGGCAGCCATGTAGTAGTGGCCTCCTGCGACGTTCTCGCAGGGCGTGCCGTCTGCATCGGTGAGGCCGCAGGGATCGTCGTTGTAGTTCCACACCTCCACGCGCAGCGTCGCCATCCCGTTGGGGCAGTCGCCCTGCGGGACGCCGTCGAATTCCTCGGCGAACACCAAGCTGTAGTCGGCCTTGGGCTTCACCAGCGTCGGCAGGTCGTGGCGATGCGCTGCGGTGGTCTGCGGCGCCTCAGCGGGCAGCAGCTCCCCGAGGAACAGGCAGCCATAGCGGCTGGGATCGCGATCGGGATAGTCGCTGCAGTCCGGCCGGTGCGGCGGCGCCACCACCACGTCCTTGTACACCTTCAGGGGCGACTCGCCGTGAGTCGCGGACAGTTCGACGCGCTGGCTTACGAAGTCGCTGATATGGCTGGTCCTGGAGTTCGGGACGTAGCCGTTGCCGGCGCCGACGAATGGGGTGTCGGTGTACAGGTACAGCTTGCCGGTGTCGCTTTCGACGCCGACACGCAGGTAGTCGCAGCATCGGTGCTGGCGGTAGAGGTTCCGCGACGCTTCCGGCTGGCCCTCCACGGCGAACACCACCGTTTCGTCAGCCAGGCTGCCGCCGACCTCCACGACGCCGAAGCGATGCGCAGAACCGGCGTTGAAGCGGGCGAAGTACCAGATTTCGTCGGTGCGCTGCAGACTCGACTGGGATGGCACGTTGTACGTGTCGCTGACGATCCTGAGCGGAGCGCCGTCCGGGGTCTGCGAATCGGGTTCCTCGTCTGCACCCCGCACCGATATGCCCGAGCCGGAAGACGCGTCGACCCGCGCGCCGGCTGCACTGCCGGAGGCCGTTGCCGACAGCGCAGCCGCAGTCAGCAAGGCTGCCACGACGAAATTCCTCCCCTCTATTGAGGGGACTCGCTCAGCCATCCGCGTCAACGACCACCGACGAACTCGCACCGCAGATCAGCCGCAACCTCGTTGGGCATTGCACCTAGGTCCAGCCCGAAGTCCATCAGGTGAGGCTGAATCTGCAACTTCCCTCCACAGCGTCCGCTGACCGTGGTCATCGTTCATGAACCATCATAACATTCGAACCAGCAGGCATGTGCCATCACGGTGATGGCGGCTCGGCGCCATTCAGGCGCTGACATCGGACGCGCTGAGATGAACACCCTCGCCGCAACCCGCCGAGCGGTGCGATGCCCAGTGGTCGGGGCCAAGTCGTCGTGGGCTGAAAGCATGCCCGCACCCGGCTGCGGCGCCGATGCGAACCGCGCAGCGATCCTGTCGTCGCCGGCTTATGCTGATCAGCAGCGGCACTGCTGCTGATCAGAGACATGCAAGCGGCTTGCTTGAGTACGGCGGGCGCGATTCGGTTCCGGAGCGGACAGCGAGAATGATCTCATTCTGCGAACAGGGATCCAGCGGGTCGGGCGGCGTTGGGCGGTCTCAGCGGCGGGGCAGGGCGATGCTGTTCGCTGCTGTGTCGCTGGGCTGCGCGGCCGCGTTGATCGCTCCGGTCGGCACATCGATTCCGGCGGGTCCGGCGCCGGCTGCGGCAGCGGCATTCGTCGATTCCACCGATTCCACGCCGGAGTTGCTGCTCGATGCGTCAGACTTGGCCATGACGCTGCGGGCGGAAGTGCTGACCGACAACGAGTCGCATCACAATGATCACAGAGCCGTCGGGAATCACTATTTCGGCCGGGCCACTGTCACCGGCGATGCGCAGTCGGTCGGAAGCGTGGTCTACGCTGTCGAGACCGCTCACGACGAAGCGCCGCAATGGTGCGACACTCCCGAACCGAGCAGTTGCAACCCTGTGGAGGTGGGCATCAGGCCGGGGTCGGGTCTGCTGTACCTGTACCGTCCGAGTTACCGCAGGACGCGTCCTCACTCGACGAGCGATTGGCCGGCGCGCAGAGTGCAGATATCGGCGGAGGACTCGTCGTCGGGCATCAAGGTGTACCGCGACGTCTTGATCGACCGGTCGGAGCGTGCCCCCGACTGCGATGACTTTCCAGACCGAGATCGCGAACGTTTCGCGTGCCTGTTTCTTGCGGAGACGCTGCTGGGCGATCCCCCGGAGACCACCGCAGCACTCCGGGAGGCTCTTCCGCCTTTGACCCAGTCCGGTTCCGAGTATCAGCTCATATTCGAAGAGCATTTCAATAGTGGGGTCGCGACAGACAGCCCGACCTGCATGGACGGCATGGCAAGCTTGGATCGGGAGATCTGGGAGATCAATATCTCAAGTTTTGACCAAGACACCCCGAAGCCCGATCATGAGCCGTGCGTGGAAACAGCAATCGACTCGAGCAACAGGACCTGCTTCAATGTCGTCAGTGGTCATTATACCTACGGCGTAAAATTTGGCTGCCAACCACAACTCTCCACCCAGGGCAGGTTCTCCTACAGGTACGGCTACATCGAGATCAAAGTCACCTTAGAGATCAGACGCTTGAGTCAATGGACCAACCTGTCCTTCAGCGTGGGACCCACCATTTCGGAACTGGCCGCGCACCATGATGTCTGGGATATCGACATCGCGGATACAAAAGACCTCTATGCCAACGCTGCCGTCGAGATGAACGTCGTGGAATATGTGACGCAGTCAAGACTGGGCGTTGCGCATCAATACATCAATCCATACGGCATCGTCAACACAGTGCGGCCCCAGCGAACCAACCGTCGGACGTATTTCTGCCGCACCGTCCAAGCGGGAAAACTGGGCGTGTCGATCTATTCTGCTGAAATATGTCCCAACACCCTCAACAGTGACCTAACGATGACGATAGGCGTCGAATGGACTCCCAGAGGCTTTCTCGCCTATCACAAGGTAGACGATTTCCACAACGACTTTGTCAGATTCTCTCCAAATCAGACAGAGATAGAGTTCAATCACATCGGCGGGCGTGGGCGAGATTGGGCATCGGACTCAACGGCGGATCGCAACGATTTCTTTGAGACCTTCACCAACGAGGAGAACGTCGATCTCATTCTGGAGCAGGTGGGCATCAGCCATGCCCCAGCTTTCGTAACGTTCAACGGCAGGACATACGCTCGCCCGACGGGTTTCGTGTCGAGAATTCATGTGGATTACGTCAGGGTCTTTCAGCCGCGTGATGGCTATGCGGGGATGGAACCCGTCTACCAGTAAGGTGCTTCGCGATTCCTGGGCCAAGGTTCTGGCGACGCCCGAGCCGCCGCGGACGCTGAGTGGCATGTTCTGATGCCGAATGGACGGCGAGAGTGATTTCATTCTGCGGGCAGGGCGGCGCTGGGCGGTCTCAGCGGCGGGGCAGGGCGATGCTGTTCGCTGCTGTGTCGCTGGGCTGCGCGGCCGCGTTGATCGCTCCGGTCGGCACATCGATTCCGGCGGGTCCGGCGCCGGCTGCGGCGGCGGCATTCACCGATTCCCAGCCGGAATTGCTGCTCGAGGCGTCAGATCTGGCCATGACGCTGCGAGCGGAAGTGCTGACCGACATCGAAGCGCATCACAACGAGCGCAGAGGCATCGGGAACCACTATTTCGGTCAAGCCTCCGTCGCCGGCGATGCGCGGTCAGTCGAGAACGTGGTCTACGCTGTCGAGACCGCTCACGACGAAGCGCCGCAATGGTGCGACACTCCGGAACCGAGCAGTTGCAACCCCGTGGAAGTGGGCATCAGGCCGTGGTCGGGACTGCTGTACCTGTACCGTCCGCACAGCAATAGAACGCGGCCCCACTTGACGAGCAACTGGCCGGCGCGGAGAGTACAGATATCAGCGCAGGATCCGTGGTCGGACATCAAGGTGTACCGCGACGTCTTGATCGACCGATCGGACCGCGCGCCCGACTGCGATGACTATCCCGACCGCAACCGCGAACGTTTTGCGTGCCTGTTTCTTGCGGAGACGCTGCTGGATGATCCCCCGGAGACGACCGCAGCACTCCAAGAGGCTCTGCCGCCCTTGACCCAGTCCGGTTCTGAGTATCAATTGATATTCGAAGAGCTCTTCGACGACGGGGTCGCAGCAGACAGCGATACCTGCATGAACGGCATGGCAAGCCTGGATCGGGAGATCTGGGAAGCCGATCGGGAACCGTGCGTGAACACAGCAAGCGACTCAAAAATCGACTCAAAAGGCAGGACCTGCTTCAATGTCGTCGGCGGCCACTACACCTATGGCGTCATATGGAGCTGCCAGCCAAGGATTTCCACCGAGGGCTGGTTCTCCTACAAGTACGGCTACGTCGAAATCAAAGTCACGTTGGAGATCAGGTTTCTGGTGCAATGGACCAACCTGTCCTTCACCGTGGGACCCACTATTTCGGAACTGGCCGCGCACCATGACATTTGGAATATCGACAACTCTGACGTGAAAGGTCTCTATACCAACGCTGCCTTAGAAATGGATGTGATGGAATATGTAGCGCAATGGAGATTATCGTTAGCTCATCAATACCTCAATCCATATGAAATTAGCGATGCAATTTTACCTCAACGAACCATTCGCCGGACGTATTTCTGCAGACCTGTCCCCTCGGAAAAGCTGGGCGTATCGTTTTATTCAGATGAAGTATGTCCCCATCCCCTCCATAGTGACGTAACAATAACAATGGGCCTTGAATGGACCCCCAGAGGCTTTCTCGCCTATCACAAAGTGGACAGTCTCCACGACGACTTTGTCAAATATCCTGCGGACCAGACAGAGTTGGAGTTCAGGCCAATTGGCGAGGGACAGTGGAGTGCGGATGCAACGGTGGGCCGCAGCGATTTCTTTGAGACCTTCACCAACGAGGAGAACGTCGATCTCATTCTGGAGCAGGTGGGCATCAGCCATGCCCCAGCTTTCCTCAGATTCAACGGCAAGACATGGGCTCCTCAACTGTCGGGTTTCGTGTCGAGAATTCATGTGGATTACGTCAGGGTCTTTCAGCCGCGTGATGGCTATGCGGGGATGGAACCCGTCTACCAGTAAGGTGCTTCGCGATTCCTGGGCCAAGGTTCTGGCGACACCCGAGCCGCCGCAGACGCTTGGCTCAGAAGTCCTCGTCGAAGGCGACCTCGCCTTCGATGCCGACCTGATAGGCGGCGACAGTGCGCTCGAAGAAGTTGGTCAGCTCCTGCACGTCCTGCAGCTCCATGAAGCTGAAAGGATTCTTCGAGCCGTAGCTCTTCGGAAGCCCGAGCTGGGCCAGACGCTGGTCGGCGACGAACTCCAAGTACGCTCGGGTGTCGCTCACCGACATGCCCGCCACGCCGCCCGAGAGCACGTCCTGGGCGAACTTCGTCTCGACGTCCACCGCTTCGTCGATCATCTTCCGGATCCGCTCGGCCAGCACCACGTCGAACAGCTCGGGCTCCTCGGAGCGGATCGTGCGCACGACCTCGAAGGCGAAGTTCATGTGGGCCGACTCGTCGCGGAACACCCAATTGGTGCCGGCCGCCAGCCCGTTCAGCAAGCCCTTCGACCGCAGGAAGTAGACGTAGGCGAACGCGGCGAAGAAGAACAGCCCCTCTATGCACGCAGCGAAGCAGATGAGGTTCAGCAGGAACGCTTGGCGATCATCAGCACTCGACAGCCGGTCCATCGACCAGACGCTGTCCATCCAGCGGAAGCAGAAATCGGCCTTCGCTGCGATCGACGGGATGTTCTCGATGGCCGCGAATGCCGCTGACCGTTCATTCAGGTCCGGGATGTAGTGATCGAGCAGCGTCAGGTAGAACTGCACATGCAGCGCTTCCTCGTACAGCTGCCGGCTCAGGTACATCCGAGCCTCAGGGCTGTTGATGTGCTGGTAGAGGTTCAGCACCAGGTTGTTGGCGACAATCGAGTCGCCGGTGGCGAAGAACGCCACGAGACGGTTGATGAGATGCCGCTCAGCCGGTGCGAGCTTGCGATTCAGATCGACGATGTCATCGGAGAAGTCGATCTCCTCGACGGTCCACGTGTTGCGGATGGCGTCGCGGTACATCTCGAAGAACTGCGGATACCGCATCGGTCGCAGCGTCAGCTCGAAGCCTGGATCCAGGATGTGGCCACGCCGAGGCGTCGGATCGGCATCCCGGTCGGCTCGCGACGGACCCTCGGGACTCGGGTCGCTGACGAGCGGGGTGATATCGAGTTCTGACTGGATGAGTGCCATGAGGTTCCTCTGTCGGTCGTGGGCCTCTTGGTGGTCGGCGACGGCTCAGTCGCAGGCCTCGCAGGCCTCGGGGTTCTCGAGCGAGCACGCAACGGCATCGGCGTCCGCCATGTCTGACACAGCGGCGACCTTGCCGATCGCCGTGTCTGACATGACGGAGACGATTGCCTCACACTGCGGCTCAGCCGCAGCCGACGTGGCAGTCCGCGAAGCGGTGTCGGTGGTGGTCTGGTTGATGCGGGTGGCCGGCCGTGAGCGCAGGTAGTACGTGGTCTTCAGTCCTGACTTCCACGCGTGCATGTACATCGAGGAGAGCTTCCCGATGCTGGGGCTCTCCATGAACAGGTTCAGCGACTGGCTCTGATCGATGAATGCGCCGCGTGCCGCAGCCATGTCGATGAGCGAACGCTGCGGCAGCTCCCAAGCCGTGCGGTACACCGAGCGGAGGTCATCGGGAATTTCCGCGATGCCCTGCACGGAGCCTTCGGCCATCTTGATCTTGTTGGCCATGGCCTCATCCCACAGGCCGCGGGCCTGCAGTTCACGCACCAAGTAGCGGTTGATCTGCATGAACTCGCCCGAGAGCGTCTCACGCTTGAACAGGTTCGACACCTGAGGCTCGATGCACTCGTAGCAGCCGGCGATGGAGGCGATGGTGGCGGTCGGCGCCACCGCCACCAGCAGCGAGTTGCGCAAGCCGTGCTGTGTGATCCGCTCGCGCAGCTCAGCCCAGCGCTTCGGATCCGACGGCTCGACGCCCCACAGGTCGAACTGCAGTTCCCCGCGGGCGGCACGGGTTTCGCCGAAGGCCGCATGCGGCCCGTTCTGGCGAGCCAGCTCACAGCTGGACCAGACCGCCCAGTAGTAGATCTCCTCGGCGATGCGTGCCGCGATCTCGCGGGCCTCGGGCGAGTCGAAGGCCAAGCCGAGCTGGAAGAACACGTCCTGCAAGCCCATCACGCCGAGCCCGACAGGACGCCAGCGCTCGTTCGATCTAGCGGCCTCAGGTGTCGGGTAGTAGTTGATGTCGACGACGCGGTCCAGATAGGGCACCGCTGCCCGCACGACCTCTCCCAGCGCTTCGCAGTCGACTGATCTGGCGCCGCCGTCGCCGTTGCGCACGAACTTGGCCAGGTTGACCGAGCCGAGATTGCAGACCGCCGTCTCGGCTTCGCTGGTGACCTCGAGGATCTCCGTGCACAGGTTGGACAGGTGGATCACGTTGCCGGGCTCGCCTGTCTGATTGGACTTGGCGTTCGAGGCGTCCTTGAACGTCATCCAGCCGTTGCCGGTCTGAGCCAAGGTGCGCATCATGCGGCTGTAGAGATCGCGGGCCGACACCTGCCGCTCGTACAGACGCTCCGCTTCGGCTTCCCGGTAGGCATCGGTGAACTCGTCGCCGTGCAGGTCGGTCAGATGCGGGACCTTCTTGGGGTCGAACAGCGACCACTGCCAGTCGTTCTCGACCCGGCGCATGAACTCGTCGGGCACCCAGTTCGCCAGATTCAGGTTGTGGGCCCGCCGGGCGTGATCGCCGGTGGAGTCCTTCAACTCCAAGAACTCCTCGATGTCTGCATGCCACGACTCGAGGTACACGCAGGCCGCTCCCTTGCGCCGGCCGCCTTGGTTGACCGCCGCCACCGAGGAGTCGAGCGTCTTGAGCCACGGCACGATGCCGTTCGACAAGCCGTTGGTGCCGGCGATCAGCGAGCCACGTGAGCGCACGCGGTGCCAGCCCACGCCGATGCCGCCGGCGAACTTCGACAGCTTGGCGATGTCGCTGTAGCGGTCGTAGATGCCCTCGAGCGAGTCCTCCGGGCTGTCGAGCAGGTAGCACGACGACATCTGCGGATGCGCGGTGCCCGAGTTGAACAGGGTGGGCGACGACGGCAGGTAGCGCAGGCTGGAGATCAGCTCGTAGAACGAGATGGCCTCTTCGGCATTCCGAGACAGGCCGCAGGCGACCCGCAGCAGGAAATACTGCGGTGTCTCGATGACCGTGCGGTTCTCCGGGTGACGCAGCAAATAACGGTCGTACACCGTGCGCAGCCCGAAGAACTCGAAGCCGCTGTTGCGCTCCGCCACGACAGCGTCGTTGAGCTTGCGGGCGTTCGCGCCGACGAAGGACACCACATCAGCGTGAATGAGGCCGCACTCGCCGCCGAGATCGATGGACTGGCTGAACGAGTAGATGTTCTGGTTCTGAACTTCCTTGTCGATATAGGTGGCGAGCAGCCGTGCCGCCAGCTTCGAATAGTTCGGCTCCTCGGAGATCAACGCAGCGGCAGTACGGATCGAGAGCTCGTCGAGCTCGGTGGTAGTGGCGCCGTCATGGAGGCCGGAGATGGTCCGCGTTGCGACCCGCATGGGGTCGACGCCGGCCAGTTCGGTGGCGCAGCGTTCGACCGCGCGAACGATCTTGTTGACGTCGACGGCCTGCATGGAGCCGTCGCGCTTCTGCACGCGCATGCCGGGGGTTTGCGTGGCTTGCTGCTGCGTGTCGCTCGCCAGCGTCTCGATGGTGCTCATCTGCCGACGCCTTGAATTGGACATGCACCGAGATGCGCTGTGCGACGTGCGATGTTCATGCCGATCTCATCCCTCTCATCCCGCCGAACGCAGTGCCGTCCCGGGTGCTTGCAGGCCACGGCGACTGCCCGAACCACACTCTTGTAGTTACACAGGTGTGAGGAACATTTATAGCGCGGTCGGATCGGCGCTGCGAGCCTTGGCCCGATCCCTTGGCAACTGGCCTCCTACGGGCTGCTGCCAGCGCACCGGCGCGCGCTCTGCCCGCTTCTGGGCTGTGCCGCCGGTCTTCTTTCCGTTCTGAGATGACACACTGCTCGCGTGTCGAACTCCCCGAAACGCATAGTCATCGTCGGCGCCTCCCTGGCCGGCGCGCGCGCTGCCCACAGCGCACGCGCCGCAGGCCATGACGGACCGCTGACGCTCATCGGCGCCGAACCGCATCTCCCCTACGACCGGCCTCCCCTCTCCAAGGAGTTCCTGACCGGCGATCAGGACGCGGATTCACTGGCTCTGGATCCAGATGACGCCTACGACGACCTCGACGTGGAGGTGATGCTGAGCACCCACGCCGTGGGACTCGATGTGGAGGCCCGAACGGTTGCCATTGCCCCGGCGGCGGGCGGAGGTGCCGAAACGGTGCCATTCGACGGACTCGTCATCGCCACCGGCGCAGCCGCTCGACCACTTCCGGGCACCGAGGGCATCAGGGGCGTCCACACGCTGCGAACCCTCGACGACTCGGCGGCGATCCGGGAAGGTCTCCGGGCCGGCGCACGGGTTGCTGTCGTCGGCGGCGGCTTCATCGGCTCAGAGGTTGCCGCTTCCGCCAAGGCTCGCGGCTGCGAAGCGACGGTCATCGAAGCGGCCCCGGCGCCGCTCATGCGCGGGCTGGGCGCCGAGATGGGCATGCAGGCAGGTGCCCTCCACCATCAGAACGGCGTCGATCTGCGCCTCGGCGTCGGGGTCGACGGCGTGCTGGGAGCCGGCCAAGTCGAAGCAGTTGGGTTGGCCGACGGCAGCAGGATCGAAGCAGACCTCGTAGTCGTGGGCATCGGGGTGGCGCCCAACACGGCATGGCTCGAAGGCTCTGGTCTGCAGATCGACAACGGCGTCGTCTGCGACGCCACGCTGTGCTGCGGACCGCCGGGCATCTATGCCGTGGGAGACGTCGCACGCGCACCCAATGGATGGCTCGCACCGTGGTACGGCAGCTCGCCGATCCGGGTCGAGCACTGGACAGCGGCCGTCGAGCACGGCATGGCCGTCGGGCGCAGTCTGGTGGCACCCGACGAAGCAGTGCCCTACCTCTCGGTGCCCTTCGTCTGGTCCGACCAGTACGACGCGCGCATCCAGATCGCCGGTCATCCCGACGCCGGCGACCACGTCGAGTTGCTCGTCGGCTCGGTCGAAGACGACCCCGAATCAGGCCGCGCCTTCCTGGCCGGCTACCGGCGCGACGGCCGGCTGAGCGCGGTGATGGCGCTCAACGCCATCAGGCCGTTTGTTCGATTCCGTCGGCTGCTGGCCGGCCATCCCACCTGGGAAGAAGCGCTCGAGCTGGCAGCCACGCTCGGCTGATCGGCTCGTGCGCCGGGAGCCGAATCTGCTCAGGAGATGACCTGGGAGACTTCGTCCCGCTCGGCGTAGAAGCTCATCATCCCGGTGATCTCTGCCATCTCGGGGATCGGATCGGTGTAGGCCCACACGACGTCGTCGTAGGTCTTGCCGTCTGTTGCTACTGACCAGTAGCTGGCGTCACCCTTCCACGGTCAATGGGTCGACAAGTCGGTCGGACGAAGCAGATCCATCCGTACGTCCGATGCCGGCAGGTAGTGACGCGGCGGCAGCCGTCCCTCCCTCAGCACCAAGGCTGCCGTCGACTCGGCCACGACCACGCCGTCCACCCGGACGGTGACCCGTCCTGGCTCCGGCAGGATCGCAATCTCCGGCTTGCGATGCTCTGTCGCCGTCTCGCTCATCAGTGCTCCCCTCCCGAATTCGCTGCTCGGTCACCCCAGCGGCCCACGCGGCTCGCTGGCAGTGGTCGGGCTGAGAGGATTTGAACCTCCGACCCCTGGTCCCCCAGACCAGTGCGCTAACCAGACTGCGCCACAGCCCGTGTAGGCGAGCACGATACCGGCTCGGGTTCCGAGCCGGTCCGCCGCCGGCGTTCACATGACGTGGCTCCGATGCTCAGCCGATGACCTTCGCCGCCGCCTTCAGGCTCGACGCCGATCCAGCGGTTCACATGACGTGGCTCCGATGCTCAGCCGATGACTCCTGCGAACCACTGCACCAGCCAGACGACACCCTCAACGGCGCGCCAGCCCAAGTACAGCGTCGCCATGGCCACGACGAGCCAGAAATGCCACGGCGCTCCGCTGCTGCGCGGCGCCGGCTCATCGGGACGGCTATGGGGACCGGTTGCGTGACGGGAGCTTCCGTCGGCCTGCGGGCGTCTGTTCCGTCGCCCCTCGACGCCATCGACTCTGCGTCTCATCGGCGACGCACCCGCAACCGCAGCGGCGTCTTGGACAATCCCAGATCCTCTCGCAGGCGGCGCTCGAGGTAGCGCAAGTAGGTCTGGGGCAGCTCCCGGTTGGCGAACAACGTGAACGTCGGGGGCTGAGTCGCCGCTTGGGTGGCATACAGCACCCGCGCACCTGCGGGGGCAGGCTGAGCAGACTGCGCTAGCTGGATGATCTCGTTCACCTTGGCGGTCGGCGCCCTCGACTCGTACGCCTCCACGGCGGCTTCGATCGCCGGCACCAGCCGATGAACTCCCCGTCCGGTCAGGGCGCTGATGCGCAGCACCGGCGCCTCGCCCACGAAGTGCAAGCGGCGGGCGAGGTCGCCCAGCACGACCTCGCGGTGCTCCGCATCGAGCGTCTCCCATTTGTTGAGCAGCACCACGATCGGGCATCCGGCGCCGTCGATGCGCTCCGCGAGCCGCTGGTCCTGTGCTGTGACGCCCACAGTGGCGTCGATGATCAGCAGTGCCACGTCGCAGGAATCGATCGCTCGCAGGGCTCGCAGGTTGGCGTAGTACTCGGTGTCGGCGTCGACGCGGGCCTTGCGGCGCAGACCGGCAGTGTCGATGAACCGCAGCGGGCCGGCCTCGGTGACGACGAGCGTGTCGACAGCGTCACGGGTAGTGCCCGGCCGGTCGTGGACGACCGAGCGATCATCGCCGATCAGCCGGTTGAACAGCGTCGACTTGCCCACATTGGGGCGGCCCACGATGGCTACCGAAGGAATGTCCTGACCTTCGCCGCCGTCGTCGGTGCCGCCCGGGTCTCGAGTGTCGCCTGAGTCCTGCGTGCCGCCGGCGTCATCGCCATGGTCGCCGTCACTGGCGTCGAGGGCGCCGTTGCCTCCGTCCGCGGGTGGTTCGGCTGCGGGGGCAGTCCGAACCGTCTCGAGCTGTTCGAGCAGATCCAGCACCCTGTCCAGCAGGTCGCCCACGTTGCGGCCGTGCAGCGCCGAGGCGGCCCACGCCTCGCCGAGCCCCAGCCGGTTGAACTCCCAGCGGCCATCGTCGCGGACCCCGCTGTCCGCCTTGTTGGCGACCACGATCGTGGGCCGGCCGCTGCGACGCAGCATCGCCGCCATCTGCGCATCGGGCTCGGTGATGCCCACCGTGACGTCGACCACGAGCAACAGCACGTCGGCGTCAGCCATCGCGCGCTCGCTCTGGGCTGAGACCTTGTCGTCCAGCGTGTCCCCATCGGCGGACCACCCACCGGTGTCCACCACCAGGAACTTGCGGCCCCGCCACGCCGCTTCAGCGGTCTTGCGATCACGCGTCACCCCCGGCTCGGGCGCCACCACCGCCTCGCGGCGGCCGACCAGCCGGTTGAACAGCGTGGACTTGCCGACATTGGGCCGCCCCACGATGCCCACGACCGGCAGGGACGCGCTCATGGGGCGGCTCCTGCGGTCGCTGTATTCCGACGGCCCGGCCCGGTCCCCGCGGCAGCATCGAGGAGCCGGCGAAGCGCAGTGCCGTTTGTCGGGACGATCTCGACCGGCTGGGGCAGGTCGTCGGGCGTCATCCCGTCGAGGAACTTCCCGCCCGACAGGCAGACGTCGGCCAGCAGGTAGCGATGCCCCGGCGGCTCGCACGCCAGTGCTGTGGAGATGTCGGCTCCCCCAAGCAGCCCAGTGACGCCGATGTTGCCGCCGAAGAAGTCGTTCGGCACCTCGATGGTGCGCACCTCGGGCACTGCTGCATCGCCGGCCGCCATCACGGCTGCCCGCCATTGGGACACGAGCGGACCCAGCACGGCCGCTCCATATGTCCCGGTCAGGATGCCGATCGGCCGATCAGTGCCCCGACGAGTGCCCCGACGAGTGCCCCCATCAGTGCCCCCATCAGTGCCCCCATCAGTGCCATTGCCGTCTCGGCGCATTCGCGTGGGCGCCTGCACCGCGATCGGGCGCAGCGACAGCGGCAAGGCGGCGGCATCGATCTCGCCGCTGCGGTTGGCACCGTGGCCCGGCGCTCGCACAGCGCGATACCCCTGCGCCGGCGCTCCGTCGACCCAGGAGAAGAACCCTGCGGTCGGCGCACGCGGCGGGATCTTCCCGCCGTCCGACGCCCCGGGGATGGCCATGAACTCCTGCTCGAATGCCCGCGCCATCCCGATGCCGTCCTCGTGCATCGGGAAGTCGCCGTAGGTCTCCGCCGGGGGGAAGGGCCGCCCGGCGAGGAGGTAGTACTCGTCGGCGGCGAACACCAACCGGCGGCCGAGCACGTCGAGATACCGCTGCTGCCACTCGGTGCACAGGTCCACCACGGCCGCTGCTTCGTCTCGTGAGTGCGGGCGCATCGCAGGCTCCCGCTGGTGGGAGCTGACACCGAGCGGCACGACTGCCAGCGTCGACAGCGACGGATACCTGTCGAGCACGCCGGCCAGCGTGTCGGCCAGCACGCTGCCGTCGTTCACCCCCGGGCACACCACCACCTGGCCGTGCACCTCGATGCCGCCGTCGAGCAGCGCCGCCAGCCACCGCAGGCTCATCGCTCCTCGCGGGTTGCGCAGCATCCGGGCCCGCACATCGGGATCGGTCGCGTGAATCGACACGTACAGCGGCGACAGCCGCTCATCGAGGATGCGCTCGAGATCCAGTTCGGTGAAGCGCGTCAGCGTCGTGAAGTTGCCGTACAGGAACGACAGGCGGTAGTCGTCGTCCTTGAGATACAGGCTGCGGCGCAGGCCGGGCGGCAGCTGGTAGATGAAGCAGAACTCGCAGTGGTTGTCACAGGTCTGCACACGGTCGAAGATCGCCGCGTTCACCTCGGCGCCCAGCGGCACGCCGGCGTCCTTGGCGACTTCGACGGTGATGTCCTGGCCGCCGCGGCGTACCGCCAGCGTGGGATCGGCCTCGTCCAGCAGCAGCTGCCAGGCGATGACATCGGTCGGGGTGACGGCGTCGATCGACATCACCTCGTCGCCGACTGCCAAGCCTGCCCGCTGTGCCGCCGAACCGGGCTCGACGGCGACCACGACCGCAGCAGCGACCGGCCCCGACATGGGTTCAGGATAGGAAGCGGCCGCTGTCGCCCACCTTCGCAGGGCCGCACCCGGGGACGGTGCAGTTAGCGTGACCGCCGTGGCTGTGGAACGGGTGCTGCTGGCTGCGCCCCGCGGCTTCTGTGCAGGCGTGGAGATGGCCATCAAGGCGCTTGCGTGGCTCGTCAGGTCATTCCCGCCGCCCGTGTACTGCTATCACGAGATCGTCCACAATCGCTTGGTGGTCGACCGCTTCGAACGGCTCGGCGTGGTGTTCACCGACGATGTCTCTGCGGTGCCGCCGGGCCGGCCGCTCATGCTGTCCGCCCACGGCTCCGCTCCCGAGGTCGTCGCCGAGGCCCGCCGGCGGGGGGGCTACGTGGTCGATGCCGTCTGTCCGCTGGTCACCAAGGTGCACCACGAGGTCCGGGTGCGTGCGGGCAAGGGCTTCAGAGTCGTCTATGTCGGCCACGAGGGCCATGACGAGGCCGTCGGCACCATGGCGGTCGCACCCGAGTCGATCTCGCTGGTGTCCGAGCCAGCCGATGTGGCGGGCCTCGACGACTTCGACGCGCCTGTGGCCGTGCTGGCGCAGACCACGCTCAGCCACCGCGACTGGTCCGATGTCGCGGCGGCGGCGAAGGACCGCTTCGGCGACGTGTGGATGCCCGGCCGCTCGGACCTGTGCTTCGCTACGACCAACCGTCAAGGTGCGCTGGCCGAGATCGCCGCGGCCTGTGATGCCGTCGTGGTCATCGGCTCAGCGAATTCGTCGAACACCATGGCGCTGGCCAAGGTGGCAGCGGAGTCGGGCTGCAAGCGCGTGCTGCGGGTGAACGCCGCCGCTGAGCTGCCCGATGACCTCGCCGGCACGGTGGGAGTCACCGCTGGGGCCTCCGCGCCGGAGGAGCTCGTGGACGCAGTGATCGAGCGCCTCGCGCCTGCGGAAGGCACCACCGAGGTGACGATCACCGACGAGGACGAGTACTTCCCCCCGCCGCGGGAGCTGCGCGACCTGCTCGCAGCGATGGAGACGGCCGTGCACGCCAGCCTCGGCGTGCCACCAAGCCGCCGAGTCAGCGCAGCCGACCGGTCAGCCGCCGCCAGCGACGTGCTCGCCGCACTCGCCGCACCTTCGATCAGCAAAAAATAGTGCTCGCGCATCACGATGTTTCGTGCATGTTCGATATATGTCAAGTGGTGACTTCGACATGCCGCGGCGCAAGTCCGTATCCCTCAGTCCAGAGGCACTGCGCGACCTCAGAACGACGGCCGCGCGACGCAGCAATGAACGCGAAGCGATCGAGGAAGCACTCCGACTACTCGCCGAGAAAGACTCCCAACGCGATGCGATGGACGAGTTCGTCGAGTGTGCCCTCGCCGAATAGGGAGAACCGTCCGAGGCTGAGAAGGCCCGCGCCGAGGAGATCCTGTCCAGCCCGTGATCTTTGATGCAGGCGTGTTCATCGCTGTCGAGAGTCGGCAAGATCTTCTGCAGTGGATGAATGTTCACGTCCATTGGCGCTCTCCACTCCCTGTCGGCCGACTTTGCACCGCGGGAATGTCGTGAGACGCTAGCTGAGGAGGCCGTGTGGCTCAGATCCTCAGCCGTGCGAGCTCAGTAGACGTTGGGGGTGCCGACGGCGGCTTGGGCTCGGTCGAACACCTCCTGCACGCGCTCGCGCAGCTCCTCGGTGGTCTCGCGGATCGCCCCGCGCGAGACGCGGCCGCTCGGCCCGGGCGCCGGCGGGTCCATCGGGGTGCCGATGACGAACTTGATCGGGCGGGGATACATGAACTTGGCGCCGCGCGGCATTGCAGCCGCTGTCCCGCCGATCCCGACGGGCACGATCGGCACCTGCGCTCGCCCCGCGAGATACACCGGTCCGTCCAGCAGCGGCAGCACCCGCGGCCCGTCCTTGCGCTCGCCCTCGCCGAACATCACTACCGGGCAATCACCGAGGGTCAGCGCATCGAGGGCGGTCCGCAGCGCCGCGCGATCTGCTGTGTCACGGTTCACCGGAAAGCAGCCGATCGTGGTGAACAGCCAGCCCGCAAAGCGGTACTTCCACATCGAGTCTTTGCCCATGACCCGCATCCGCGCCGGAATCGCAGCGTGTATCGGCGTGTCGATGTAGCTGCGGTGGTTGGGGACCCACACGCAGGGGCCATCCGGCAGGTTCTCCAAGCCATCGACGGAGATGCGGTTCCACGCCCGGAAGACACCCCAGATCGCGTACTTCATGATCCTGTAGACCGCCATGTTGAGCGACCCGTCACGCAACTCGACTCCGACTGGAACGGGTCCGGTCACTGAAGCGCTCCGGAGGGGGGAACGGCGGCGGGAGCGGATGCAGCGGCGGGACCTGCGTCTTCCGCACCAGCGCCGGCCGTGCCCAGGGCGCGTCCGGCAACGCCGTTCGCACGGCAATACATCGCAGTGATGGTCTCGACCGTTTCGCCCTCGGACAGCTCGCTCGTGTCGACGATGACGGCTCCGGGCGCTACCCGCAGCGGCGAGTCATCTCTCTGCGAATCGAGACGATCACGCTCGGCCAGTTCTGCGGAGAGCGCTGCGTGAAGGTCGTCAAAGTCAGCCAGCACATCGGCCGACTTCTGCTGCAGCAGGCGCCGGGTAGCGCGCACCGCCGCAGCGGCGGTGAGGAACACCTTCAGGACTGCATCGGGGAACACCACGCTGCCGATGTCGCGGCCCTCCATCACACCGCCGCCGACGCGGTGAGCCCAGTCCCGCTGGCGCCGGGTCAGCACCCACCGCACCTGCGGGTTGGCGGCCACCACGCTGACACTGCGATCCACCTCTGCACTGCGTATCGCGGCGGTGGCATCGGCGCCGTCGACGGTGACCTGCTGCGAGCCGCTCACGCTGGAGATCTCGATCTGCGACGTGCGTGCAATCTTCGCCACCGCCGCGAGGTCATCGAGGTCGACTCCTGCCCCGAGCGAGGCCCACGCCACCGCCCGGTACATCGCGCCGGTGTCGAGGTGGTCCACGCACAGTTCGGCCGCCACCGCACGAGCCACGCTGGACTTGCCCGACGCAGCGGGGCCGTCGATCGCGATCACCGGAACCGTCGACGCGGAACCCCCCTCCGGCGAGGCTCGGAGCGTCTCGAGCACGTCGTAGAAGTCGGGAAAGGTCTTGGCTACGCACTCAGGATCGTCGATCTCGATCCCGGCCACCCGCAGGCCGATGAGCGACATTGCCATCGCCATGCGGTGGTCTCCATGGCTGTCCACCAATCCTGCCCGCAGGCCGAACGGATTGGCACGCACGGTGATGCCGTCGGGCTCGGCTGTGGCGTCGATGCCGCGTTTGGCCAGCTCGGCTGCGGTGTTGGCGATGCGGTCGGTCTCCTTGCGGCGGATGAACCCGATTCCCTCGATGGCAGTCGTGCCCTCGGCGAACGCCGCCACGGCCGCCAGCGTCTGCGCCGTGTCGGAGAAGTCGCGCAGGTCGAACGTGCCGGCACGCAGCCGCCCGTCCGACGGAGCGCCGACCGTGACGGCATCGTCGCTGACGGTGACCTCCGCGCCCATCTCGCCGAGCACCCCGGCAAAGCGCACATCGCCCTGGATGCTGTGGCTGCCGAGCCCTTCGACCCGCACGCTGCCGCCGCACAGCGCAGCCGCTGCCCAGACATAGCTGGCAGCAGAGGCATCCGGCTCGATGGTGTAGTGAGCTGCGCGGTAGCCGCCTTCGGTGACCACGTAGCGATCGGCGCTGTGCACGACCACGTTGGCGCCGAAGGCCTCCATGACTGCCACCGTCATGTCGATGTACGGCCGGCTCACGGTGTCGAACGCAGCGTCGATCTCCACGTGGATGCCGCCGCGCAGCGGTCCCGCGAGCAGCAGGCCCGTGGCGAATTGGCTGGACACATCGGCCCGGATCCGCACGTGGCGCAATTGCGGGTCCTCACCGGCGCCGGCCGAAGTCACCTCGATCGGCAGGCAGCCGTGCTCGCCGAGCTCGTTCACCTCGACGCCCAGCGAGCGCTGCGCCGCGAGCAGGTCGTCCTGCGGGCGCGCCCGCAGCTGGGGGTCGCCGTCGAGCAGCCAGCGGCCGCCGAGCGCTGCGACGACGGGCAGGACGAAACGGGCCGTCGTGCCCGACGACCGTGCGTGGACCATGATCGGCTCGCCGGCGGCGTCATGGGCAGCACCGGGAGAACCCGAGCGCCGACCGCCGATGCCGTCGATGATGAGCCGGCGCGCGCGGCGGTCGATCTGCACGACCGCACCCAAGGCGGTGACCGCATCGATCATGGCCTCGGTGTCATCCGCGAACAGGACGCCATCGAGCGTGCTGCGACCCGTGGCCAGGGCTGCGCACAGCACCGCCCTGTTCGTGATGCTCTTGGAACCCGGCAGCAGCGCCGTTCCCGACGCGCCGTTGGTGAACGGGCCGATGACCCCGACCACCCGCCCGTCGCTCATGCCAGGTCGCGTGTCGTGGGGTGGTAACCCTGCCCGGCGAGGGCCGCAAGAAAGCGCTGTGCCTCGGTGCGCGCCACGACGAGGACCAGCACGCCGTCGGCCCCCTCCGGCGAGTGGGCCACCTCGATATCGGCGACGTTCACATCGCAGTCGGCGGCGAGCATGGTGATCGCCGCGATCTGGCCCTTGCGATCGGGGATCGGCACGCGCACCTCGAGGAGTTCCTGGGGGCGCACGTAGCGCGACGGCAGGTTGGTCCGTGCCCTGCGAGCCTGGGTGAGCACCGTGCGCAATCCCTCACGATCGCCGTGCGCCACCACCTCGCGCACCTGGTCCAATCGCTCGGACAGCTCGTCCAGCACGGTCACGATGGCGTCGCGGTTCTCGCCGCAGATGTCCAGCCAGATGCCGGGATGTCCCGCGGCGATGCGCGTCATGTCGCGGAAGCCCCCGGCGGCCAGCCGCAGCAGCGGCGCATCGTCGAGGGCCCGGTCGTCGGCGAGGCACATCAGCGAGGCTGCGGCCAGGTGAGGCACATGGCTCACGACGGCGACGAGCGCATCGTGGCGCTCCGGCGTCATCGTCACGACATCGGACCCGATCCCAGCCAGCACCGTCTGGCACGCACGCAAGGCTTCGTCATCGGTGGACCCGGTCGGTGTCAGCGTCCACACGGCGCCGGCGAACATGTCGGGGTTCGCTCCTTCGACTCCTTCTTGTTCGGAACCCGCCATCGGATGTCCCGGCACGAACCGGGGATCGGAGATGTCGTGAGCCACCGGCGTCTTGACGCTGCCCGTGTCGGTCACCACAGCACCTGCCGCCGCAGAGTCGGCGAGCGCGAGACCCACCTCGCCGGCCAGGCAGGCAGCGGGCACCGCAACCACCCAGAACGTGGCATCGGCATCGGTGCCGATGGCATCGAGACAGCCGAGCCGGAGCGCCCGCTGGGCGTGGTCGTCGATTGCGTCGCGCCCGGTGACGTGCCAACCCGACTTGCGCAGCGCCGCGGCGACCGATCCGCCGATCAGGCCGGTGCCGACCACTTGGGCGCGCGGCACCTCGTCGGCGCCGAATGAAGGCGCCTGCGCAGCCGTGCGGGGTTCCGTCGCCACGTTCCGAAGGGTACCGATGGCTCCTTATCGTCCCCGGCGAGGACTCGCAGCGACTATCCGGCTTCGATGCGGGCGAAGCTCAGTCTGCGGGGGCGAGCTCGGAGACTCGCTCGTCGAGCTCAGCGCGGAATATCGCGACGTTGGCCATCTTGATGTCCTCGTAGCCCCGCACCAGCTCCGGCAGGCGCGCTATGGCGATCGTCTGCTCGTACAAAGGACGCTCAGTGGGGCACTTGCCCGCTGCATCGCCCGTTGTGCCCCGCTCTTGCTCGCTGCGCTCACGGGCCGCTCGGGCCGCTCGGGCCACGGCTTCGCCTGCCGGCTCAGCCTCTTGGCGGGCGGCGCCGACGTCACGCTCGAGGACCTGCACCGCTGCGTCGACGGCGGCGAGGTATTCCCCGACCAGGGCTCGCTCGGTTCGACGCACCTCGGTGTGCCCGAAGGGATCGCACCAACGGCCCCGCAGCCGTTTGCCGCGCGCCAGCAACGCGAACGCCGGACGCCACGCGGTCGAGAATCTGATCTTGCCAGTGCGCCCGAGGACCCGCATCAGCGGCGGATGCAGCTTCCACGACACCACGCCGCCGACCGACGTCGCGAGCCGGCGTGCCGCGGCGTCCGTGACCGGATCGCACATGAGTCGGGCAACCTCGTACTCGTCCTTGTAGGCCATGAGCTTGAACAGGCCGCCGGCGAATGCCGCCGTCAACCTGGCCGTCCCGTCCCCAGCCTTGCGATCGGCTCGCGCCACCCGTTCCACGGCGTCCCCAAATTCCGCTGCCAGCCGCTCCGACTGGTAGGCGCAGAGCTCGGCCGCGTAGGTGCGCAGGCCGGCCCGCAGTCCGTCCGGGTCGCCGTTGCTGCTGCGGAGGCCGAGGGCGTCGGCGATCTCGTCGATCCGGGTTTCGAGCCGATCCGGCACAGTCTCGGCGCCGATGCTGTCGTCTGATGCAGAAGCGTCAGGACTCCCAGCCGACACGGCCGCCGCGGCGTCGGTCACGCTCTGCGGGTCGGCGACGAATGCCCGGCCCCAGCGAAACGCCGCGAGGTTCTGTGCCACCGCGACGCCGTTGAGCTCGATCGACGCCTCCACGCTGGCGGGCGCAATCGGCAGGCCGCCCGCCTGGACGGCCATGCCCACCACGAACACGTTCGCGGTGACCGCCGAGCCGCACAACGCGGTCACCAGCTCGCCGGCATCGGCCCAGTGACGCCGACCGGAGACGGTGACGGATGCCACTCGTTCGAGCAACGCGTCCGTCGAGGGCATGTCAATGCTGGGGTCGGCGACCATTGCACCGGTCGGCGTGGGAGTCGTCGAGCCGGTCACCATGGTGCGGCTGGGGTCGGCGACATCGAGACCCGCCTCCGACGCTGCCACCAGCAGGTCGAAGGCCAGGATCACGTCGGCTTGGCCCGTGCCCAGGCGTGCCGTGGCCGGGCCGCCGAGGCGCCGCAGCCGCAGGTCGCCGACCACCGTGCCGGCCTTCTGCGAGAGACCGATCTGATCGAGCCCCCGCACCTCGAAACCGTCGAACATCGCGGCGGTGCCCAGCACCTGATTCACGGTCACGACACCGGTCCCGCCGATCCCGCACATGCGCAGCGACACTTCGTCGGGACCGGTGATGCAGACCGGTCCGGGCAAATCCGTCGGCGGCTCGGGACGCTCGAATGGCTCGCTGCTCGCCGGGCGGCTCCATCGCAGCGGTGCGAGCATCTCCCGCACGGCACTGCGCAGCGGGCCGGGTGCCTCGACGGTCATGAACGACGGGCAGTCGCCGTCGAGGCACGAGTAGTCGAGGTTGCACGAGGTCTGGTCGATCCGGGTCTTGCGGCCGAAGAACGTGTCGGTCGGCTGCACCGACAGGCAATTGCTCTTGGCGCCGCAGTCGCCGCAGCCCTCGCAGATCCGCTCGTTGATCAGCACCCGCGTGGTCGGCGTCGGCTGGGCGCCGCGCTTGCGGGCACGCCGTGCTTCGGCCGCGCACTGCTGATCGTGGATCAGCACCGTGACACCCTCGATGCCGGCCAGAAACTCCTGCGCCTCCATCAGCCGATCGCGATGCCACACCTCGACGCCCGACGGCAGCGCGCGGCTGCGGTAGTCCGCGGGGTCGGCGGTGGTGATCAGCACTCTGGCGGCGCCGCCCGCCAGCAGCCCTGCTGCGACGTCGGGCACTTCCAACTGGCCCGCTGGATCCTGCCCGCCGGTCATGGCAACGGCCCGATTCCACAGGAGCTTGTAGGTGATGTTCACCCCGGAGGCCACAGCACCGGCAATCGCCAACTGGCCGCTGTGGAAGTACGTGCCGTCTCCCAGATTCTGGAAGATGTGCTGCGTCTCGACGAAGGGCGACATGCCGATCCACTGCGTGCCCTCCTGGCCCATGCAGGTGACGCTCACGATCTCGCCGACGCGCTCGGGCTCCATGAACAGCGCCATCGTGTGGCAGCCGATGCCGGCGCCCACCACCGCGCCATCGGGCACCTCGGTGGAGCGATTGTGAGGGCAGCCGGAGCAGAAATACGGCGACCGGCGCTGCTGGGGCGTCAAGGTCAGCGGGAGGTCGATGCGCACGCGTTCGGGCGCTGCGGCGACGAGCCGGTCGCCGATGCGGGACTCGAGGCGGCTGCGCAGCGGGGCGATGAGGTCGTCTGCTGTCAGCGCGCCGAAGGACGGAAGCAACGTCCCGTCATGCTCGTCGGTCTTGCCGACGATACGGGGATGGTGCGACTGGTTGTAGAGGGCGTCCTTGAGCAGCGACTCGATGTTGGGGCTCTTCTCCTCGATCACGAACATCTCGGTGACGCCGCGGGCGAAGTGCCTGGCCCTCTCTGCGCTGAACGGGATGGGCATGCCCATGCGCACCAGCCGGATGCCGGCGTCCATCACTGCATCGTCGCCGTCGAGACCCAGCCGCTTCAGCGCCTCGCGCACCTCCCGGTAGGTGATGCCCGAGGCAACAATCGCGATCCACGCATCGGGGGGATCGACGGTGGCGTCGTTCAGCCGGTTGGCGGCGGCGTACGCGATCGCCAACTCGTAGCGGACCTCGACGATCTCCTGTTCGATGCCGACCGTGTGCGGTGTCAGCAGGTAGCCGTCGGGGGCATGGCGGTACGGCACGCCGTCGACCGTCGGAATCACCGGATCGAACCGGTCTGGGTCGAGCAGCACGGTCGCGGCGCCGTCGGCGACATCGGCCACGATCTTCAGGCCCGTCCACAGACCCGTCGTCCGGGACATCGCAATTGCATGGCGGCCAAGATCGAGCGCCTCAGCCGGCGTCCCCGGGTAGAGCACCGGGATGTGCAGATCGGCCATGGTCCCCGCGGAGCTGGACGGGATGGTGGAGCTCTTGGCCGCAGGGTCGTCACCCGCGATCGCCACCGCGCCGCCATGGGGATCCGTGCCGGCGAAGACTGCGTGCCGCAACGCGTCCGATGCCCGGTCGACGCCGGGCCCCTTGCCGTACCAGAGACCCACCACGCCGTCGTAGGCGGCATCAGGCCGGGTCGTGGCCAGCTGGCTGCCCATGACAGCGGTGGCGGCCTGATCCTCGTTCACCGCAGGCGAGTGCACGATCGGCAGGTCCGTGGTCGCGCATGCAGCCTCGACAGCAGCGTCATAGCCGCCGAGCGGCGAGCCCGGGTAACCCGACACGAACGCCGCCGTGCGAAGCCCGGCCCTGCGGTCGGCTCGCAGCTGCTCGATGGGCAGGCGGGCCAGAGCCTGCAGCCCCGTCATGAACGTCGTGCCGCGATCGTCCGTGTACCGCCCCGACAGCCGGTAGGTCTCTGCGAGGCTCATCTGCACTCTCCGGTGTGTACGGCGCTGACTCCTGCCGCCGCCGGCCTTCGACGGGAACCTGAGCGCGTCATGCCCATTGTGGTCGCTGGCTGCGACACGAGCGGTACGCCCGAGCGCTGCGCGTTCCGACCGCCGGGCAGCGGAACGCACTTCGGCGCCGCACTGGGGCCGGCGTCAGGCGTCGGGTCCCTTCGCAGCGCGGTGAAGCCCGCGGACTTCCTCCGCTGTCAGCGGGCGGCACTCGCCGGGACGCAGGCTCGGATCGACAAGCGGCCCGATGCGCATGCGCACCAGGCGCAGGACCGGATGGCCCACGGCCTCGCACATGCGACGGACCTGGCGATTGCGGCCCTCCGAGATCTCTATGCGCAGCATCGACGACTGCCGCGATGATCTCTGGGGCACAGCCGACTGGGGCATCGAGACCCTCGCCGGCGCCGTCATCCCGTCGTCCAGCTCGACCCCGTTGCGCAAGCGCGCCAGCGCTCCCCGGCCCGGAACGCCGTCCACATGGGCCAGATACTCCTTCTCCACACCCCAGCGGGGGTGCGTCAGCCGGTGTGTCAGCTCGCCGTCGTTCGTCACGATGATGAGCCCCTCGGTGTCAGCATCCAGACGGCCGACGGGATAGACGCGCTCGCCAGCGGGCACCAGGTCGGTCACGCAGCGCCTCCCCCGGTCGTCAGAGGACGCGCTGAGCACGGCGGGCGGCTTGTTGACCAAGTAGTGGACGAGGCTCTGGTCCCATGTGACGACGGCACCGTCGACTTCTACGAGATCCGACGGAAGCGCACGGTCGCCTGCCCTCGCCGTCGCCCCGTTGACGCTGACGCGCCCCGCAGCGATCAATGCCTCGCACGCACGCCGGCTTGCCACGCCAGCGTGGGCCATCACCTTGTGAAGGCGCTCGGCGCCGTCCCGCGGGCTGTCGGGCGATCCCACCCGAGCTAGCCGTGTCCGTCGGAACAGCGCAGAGGCGAGCCTCTTGGCCGCGAAGCCTGATGTCCCCCGCTCTTGTTCCCAGGTTTCATCCCAGGCTTCGTCGGCATCGGGCTCACAAGCCGCTCGGACCCTGGCCGGCCGCCAAACGGTCCATGGCCTCCACGGCGTCGGGATCCACGCTGAGCTCCGCGAGCGACGGCAGATCGTCGAGACGGTCAAGCCCCAGCCGCTCGAGGAACAGGTCTGTCGTTCCCAGCAGGGAGGCGGTGCCAGGCCCCGGGTCGCGTCCGACCTCGGCGAGGTAGCCCTGATCGGCAAGCGTGCGCACGACCCCATCGGCGTTCACGCCGCGGATGGCGCTGATCTGTGCCCGAGAGATCGGCTGCTTGTACGCCACCACAGCCAAGGTCTCCATTGCTGCGGCGGACAGCCTGCCCGGACGGCGGCCGCCGACGAACCGCTCTACATATTCTGCGCACGACGCCGAGGACTGCACTCGGTAGCCGCCGGCGATCCGCACGAGCGCGAAGCCCCGCTCTGCTGCGGCGTACTCGCGGGCAAGCTCGTCGCAGATCACCGCTACCGAGGCGAGCGGCGCCGCGGTCACCGACGCCAGCACCTCAGCTGGGACAGGCTCGGTGGCGACGATCAGCACGGCTTCGATGGCTGCGTACAGCTCGTGATCGTCGAACGACCGGGACTCGTCGAGACGGGTCTCACTGCTGAGGGACTCAGCAGCAGACTCGGCGAACCCGTCGAGCGTGTCCGTCTTGTCACGGGAGGAATGGCTGCTGCTGGCCGGCATCGATGGGTGAGGCGGCGGCGCCGATGGCTGCTGCGTGCGCGGCTGCGCCGACGGGTCGGCAACGGTGCGGCCTTCGTCGCTGACCAATCGCAAGCTGCGCGCGAGATCACGAAGGGGGCCTCCGGCGCTCACGCAGCGTCCTCGGAGTAACCGCCGGCAATGGCAGGCAGCGTCGCGTCGTCGCCTCCGACCCATTCCACCCCGATGTCGCCGAATCGCTCGGCCTGTTCAAGCTCGATCAGACCGGATCCGAACATCTCCAGCAGCGCCAAGAAGTACACGACGATGACGATGCGCTCGCTCAGGTGTGACGTGAGCTCGCGGAATGTCAATGAGCCGGTATCCGCCAGCCGTTCGGCGATCTGGCACAGCGCTTCGTCGACCGTGATGCCTGCGGCGCGCAAGTGGCTGACGTCGACGCGAGGCACAGGCTTGGGCGCCAGCACGCGTTCAAGCGCCGCCGTGAGGTCGCCGCGAGTGGCACCCTCGAGCAGATCGGGCGCGGATGCGATGAATCGCTCCTCGGGACCGGCGCATCGCGGCCAACCCAGTGCTGCAGCGTCCCACCGCTCGCGCAGCAGGCGGGCCGCTCTGCCGAACGTCCGGCCCTCGAGCAGCCGGGCGAGCGCCGCGTCCCGAATCCCGTAGGCCGCGAGTTCCTCGTCGATGTCCAGCTCGACCGGCGGGGCAGGCAGCAACCGGCGGGACTTCAGCTCGATGAGTGTCGCCGCGAGCAGAGCGAACTCGCTCGCCGCCTCGATGTCGATCCTGCCGCCGCGAACCGGCACGCCGGCCGTCTCGCCGCTCGGCGCACCATCAGTGGCCTCAGGGAACTCGACTGCGGCCATGACGGCCACGAAGTCGTCCACGAGGCGCGACAGCGACACCTCCCAGATGTCGACTTCTTGGGAGACCACCAGCTTCACCAGCAGATCCAGCGGGCCTGCGAAGGCTTCCGTGCGAACCTCGTAGGTCACGCAGCCCGAAGATACCGCGACCTTCTCGCACCGCTCGGGATATTCGGCAGGTTTCTCTCACCGTCAGCCGGTACCGTCCGGCGCCATGACACGAGTGCTCTCGGGCATCCAGCCCACCGGCGACGTCCACCTCGGCAACTATCTCGGAGCACTGCGCCAGTGGGCAATCGACCAGCACGATGCGGACGCTTTCTACTGCGCTGTCGACCTGCACGCCGTCACCATCCAACAGGATCCCGAACAGCTCCGCAGCGCAACGCTGGGCACCATGGCCACGCTCGTCTCGGTCGGACTCGACCCTGAGGTCTGCACGCTGTTCGTGCAGAGCCATGTGCCCCAGCACACCGAGCTGTCGTGGCTGCTCGAATGCACCGTGTCGCTCGGCGAACTGCGCCGCATGACCCAGTTCAAGGACAAGGCTGCCCGCGCCGAGGGAGGCGACCAGAGGGGCGACCATGTCTCCGCGGGTCTGTTCACCTACCCCGCGCTGATGGCCGCCGACATCTTGATCTATGACGCCGATCGGGTGCCGGTGGGAGATGACCAGCGACAGCATCTCGAGCTGACCCGCGACGTGGCCCAGCGCTTCAACAGCCGCTACGGCGACACGTTCGTGATTCCCGACGCCGCCATCCCCACCGTGGGCGCACGCGTCATGGACCTGCAGAACCCCACCGCCAAGATGTCCAAGTCGTCAGAGAGCCCGCAGGGCTCGGTCGGCATCTTCGAGGATCCAGCCCACGTCGCCCGCAAGTTCACCCGAGCGGTGACCGACTCGGAATCCGAGGTGCGCTACGACCCCGAGGTCAAGCCGGGCGTCTCGAACCTGCTGTCGATCCTGGGCGCCGCCACGGGCCGCAGCGCCGCAGACGCAGCAGCGAGCTACAGCCAGTACGGCGTGCTCAAGACCGACACGGCCGATGCGGTGATCGCCATGCTCGAGCCCATCAAGGCAAAGAAGGCCGAACTCGACGCCGACCCGGCCGAGCTGGCACGCATCATCGCCGTCGGCGCCGACAAGGCCGAGGCCGTGGCATGCGTCACCGTGGCCCGCGCCAAGGAAGCGATGGGCTTCCTGCCCAAGCAACCCCAACCAAAAGTTTCCGCCTAGTGGTGCGTCGGCAATCTGCGCAGGGCCTGCCGAAGCCTGTTTCCGCAGGTCAGCGGGTCGCCGTTCACGACTTCCCCGACAAGGCGCTGGGCGAGTTCGCGAAGGCGATCCCCTACTGCATGTGCGACATCGCCAACAACGACCTCGCTGGTCAACGACTGCACGTTCGCCATACTTTACGGTCAGGGAATGGTCGGCTGCCAAAACCGACCTCAGCCGCACAGACCCTGCTCCTGGCAGATCGCCTTGTCCGCCAGGAACTCCTCGTCGGTCTCGGAGAACGACAGCGTCCCGTCTGGCGATGTCAGCACGAAGTACATCCACGGCCCGTCTTCGGGATTGAGGGCTGCTTCGAGCGACGCGCGCCCGGGCGCTGCGATCGGCGTGGGCGGCAGGCCGACCAGCACCCGTGTGTTGAACGGCGAGTTGACTGCCAACAGGTCGGCCGTGAGCTCTCGCTCGCCCACCGCATAGACGATGGTGGCGTCGATGCCGAGCGACCACCCGCGGGCCAGCCGGTTGTAGATCACCCGGGCCACCTTGGGGCGGTCTTCGGGGCGCTGTGCTTCGCGTTCGATCATGCTGGCCACGATCAGCGTCTCATAGGGCGTCAGGCCCACCTGGCGCGGTGCGTCGGCATAGCCCAGCTCGCCCAGCACAGTGTCGAGGCGATCCACCATGAGCGCCACGAGCTGCTCCGCGCTGGTTCCCGAGTCATAGAAGTACGTGTCGGAGAAGAGCTGTCCTTCGGCGGGGTCGATGACGCCGGAAGGCAGAACCGGGGGCACCGGCGCTACCCGCGAGAGCGCGGGCCGGGCACGCACCGTCTCGAGGAACTCTCGGCCGCCGAAGTTCAGGTCCGGCACCTCGTCGATCAACTCGGCCATCTGCGCAAGCGTCAAGCCCTCCGGAATGGTGAGCGACAGCGAGGCGGCCCGCGCGACGCGGCTCGGCCCCTCCCCGAGCACCGCGAGGGTCTCCCACACCGAGGAGTTGGCCTGGAACGTGTACTCGCCCGCTTGGAACGCGGGGCCACCCCTGAACCTCACGTACCACTCATACGCGCGTGAACTCGGTATGACGCCGTGCTCGGCGAGCAGATCGGAGATGCTCGCCGTGCTCGAACCCAGCGGCAGAGTCAGCACGATCTCGCCAGTCGGCTCGCCGGGCGGGTCGAGCTGCTCGTTCACCCAGCGATAGGCGCGGCTTCCCGCCATCCAAGCGATGACGCCGAGCGCGACCAAGAAGAGCAGTGCTCCCCAGGTGCCGGGACCCCGCCGGGTGCTGACCACCTCGTAGTCGATGCCGCGACGGCCGCCGACCGGCGGCACGCTCGGCTCGCCGGCTGCAGCGGGGGGCTCGGACCGCACAGTGCCTGCGGGTCGGTCTGCGAGTCGGTCAGCAGGTCGAGAGCGGGCGAGCAGGCCCGGCTCCGCGGCTGCGGATGCTTCGCCGCTCGACAGCCCCATGAAGCCGGCGAGCCGCCCGGCCAGCCTGCGCACCGCAGGCGGCGTTCTCAGCGCGGTGGCGCGGCCTGCCGCGCTGGTCATTGCTTCCCGCTCTTGTTCCCCATCGCGATGGGAATCGGACTCACGAGCCGCTCGGACCCGGGCCTCAGCGCTTGGGCTGCCGTCAGTCACCGGCGTCCAGCCACGACTGCAGGATGACGGTGGCTGCCACCTTGTCGATGACCTCACGGCGGGCCGGCCCGCGCACGCCGCGCTCGGCCAGCATCCGCTCCGCGGTCACCGTCGTGTAGCGCTCGTCGTGGAGGACCACCGGCACCTCCAGCGCCGCGGCGATCTCGCCGGCCTCGGCCCGCACGGCCGCAGCCGCCGGTCCCTCGCCGCCGTCGAGCGACGTCGGCAGGCCGATCACGACCACCTCCGCACCCACGTCTGCGACCATGCCGGCGAGCGCGCGGTGGTCGTGGGCACGCTCGCCGCTGCGTTCGAGCACCTCATAGGGCACCGCCACCGAGACATCGGCGGGTGCGACGGCCACGCCGATGCGCACCGAGCCGAGGTCGATGCCGGCTGCCCGCATCATCGGACTCAGTACGTCAATTCCCGAGCGCAGCAACTCGAGCCTGGGTCAAGGCATCGGAGATGCCGTCGGGATTGCGGCCCCCGGCAACCACCAGCGGCGGGTCGCCCTTGGCGCCGAAGCCGCCACCCACGATCCGGGCGGCGTCGGCGAGCAGGGCGCCCGCCGACAGCGTCCCGGCGGGATCCACCGCAGCGACCAGTGCCACTCCCCCGCCCGGGGGCGCCGAGGCCAGCACCACTGCACGGATGCCGTCACGGTCGCGCACCGACACCGTAAGGTCTCGCAGCGCGTCGCGTTCGAGATCGCCGAGGTCGGCGATGACCACCCCGTCGACTGCGCTCGCAACGAGCTCGTCGGCCCGTCCCGACGACAGAGCCCGCTGCAGGTCGCGCACCTGGCGTCGCAATTCCTTGGTCTCGTCCAGCCGCCGCTGCACTGCGGCGGAGATCTCATCGGGCTGGGAGTTCAGCATCTCTGCCAGCGAGCTCAGCGTGTCCTCGGCGTCTGCGAGCCGGTCCACGGTGGCGAGACCGGTGACCGCTTCGATGCGGCGCATGTTGGAGCCGATGCTGGATTCCGAGATGACCCGCAGATGGCCGATGTCGCCGAGCGCCGCCACGTGGGTTCCGCCGCACAGCTCGACCGAATGCGGACCCGCTTCGAGCACCCGCACCACGTCGCCGTACTTGTCGCCGAAGAAGGCGATCGCACCGATCGACTGTGCGTGGCTCATCGAGGTCTCGTAATGGCGGCAGCGGCCGTTGGCGATGATCTCCGCGTTCGCGACGCGCTCGATCTCGCGCAGCTGCGCCGGACTCACGCCTTCGTAGTGGCTGAAGTCGAAGCGCAGCCGGTCGGGCGCCACCAGCGAGCCGGCCTGCTTGACATGGTCGCCGAGCACCTCGCGCAAGGCCCAGTGCAGGATGTGGGTGCCGGTGTGGTTGCGGCGAATGGCGGCGCGCCGCTCGTCGTCGATCTCGGCACTGACCATCGTTCCCGACTCGACTTCGCCGCTGATGCGCCCGATGTGGCGATGCAGGTCCGCCAGCGCGTACGTGCAGTCGAGCACCTCGATGGTGCCCTGAGGACCCGTGATCGTGCCGATGTCGCCGATCTGCCCGCCGCTCTCGGCATAGAACGGCGTACGGTCCAAGAAGACCTCGACAAGGCCCTCGCCCTCCGCTGCGCCTTCCATTGCGCTCTCGACCGCGCCGTCCGCTGAGCCATCGGGAGACGTCATCTCGAAGACTGCCAAGACCCGCGCATCGGCGACGGTCGGCGAATCTCGCACAAAGTCAGTGGGGCCGAACTGAGCCAGGAGCTCGCGATAGCGCTCGTCGGCAAACGTGGGCCCGCCTGTCCGATCCGCACGGGCGCGTTCACGCTGCTCTTTCATGGCGGCCTCGAAGCCGTCCCGGTCGATGCGGAAGCTGCGCTCAGCGAGTATCTCTTCGGTCACTTCCACCGGAAATCCGAACGTGTCGTGCAGCCGAAATGCCACTTCGCCCGGGAGCGTCAGAGGACGCGGCGCCGCTTCCTTTGACGATTGCAGGACTCGACGCTGCGGGCCTGAATGCGATGCAGCGATGGGTGCTCCCTGCAACGTCTCACCCCCGGGGGCCGGCCGAGGTGGTTGGCGTCGGCGTGCGGGCGAGCTTTGGCCGGCCGAATCCAACTGCTCCTGTACTTTCCGAAGCTCCTCGTCGAGGATCTTCTGGCCGGCGGCGAGCGTGGCGCGGAATCGCTCCTCCTCGCGGGCCACCACCTCGGCAATGAACTGCCGGTTGGCGACCAAGTCGGTGTAGTGGTCGCCCATGACGTCGACCACGATCTCGGTCAGCCGCGGCATCACGACATCGGTGACGCCGAGCACCCAGGCGTGACGGACCGCACGGCGGATGATGCGCCGCAGCACATGGCCGCGGTCCTCGTTGGACGGGAAGACCCCGTCGGAGATGAGCATCGCCGTGGCGCGGGCGTGGTCGGCGAAGATCCTCATCGAGACGTCGGTCTCGGGATCGGCGCCGTAGGTCTTGCCGCAGATGCGTTCGGCCTCGGCGAGCAGGGGCGCGAAGAGGTCGATGTCCCACGCTGCCGGCACGCCCTGCAGCACCGCCAGGATGCGTTCAAGCCCGGCGCCGGTGTCGATGCCGGGCGCCTCCAGCGGCGTCAGCTCGCCAGTGCCGTCGGCAGCGAACTGCATGAACACCAGGTTCCAGATCTCCACGAAGCGGTCCTCGCCGCCGTGTGCGGGGCCGCCGCCGGGGCCGTGATCGGGCCCGAGGTCGTAGAAGATCTCGCTGCACGGCCCGCACGGCCCGACATCCCCGGCGGCCCACCAGTTGTCCTTGTCGAGCCGCTGGATGCGCTCGGCCGGGACGCCCACCTTCGTCTGCCATATCTCCGCAGCCTCGTCATCGCTGAAATGGACGGTCACCCAGAGCTTGTCCGCGTCGAGGCCGAGCACCTCGGTGACGAACTCCCACGCCCACGGGATCGCCTCGGCCTTGAAGTAGTCGCCGAAGCTGAAGTTGCCCATCATCTCAAAGAACGTGAAGTGCCGGTTGGTGCGGCCGATGTCGTCGAGATCGTTGTGCTTGCCGCCCGCCCGGACGCACTTCTGGATGGTCACCATGCGGCGCGTGGGAGGCACCTCGGTGCCGAGGAAGTACGGCATGAACGGCACCATGCCGGCCACCGTGAACAGCAGCGACGGCTCGTGGGGAATCAGGCTCGCGGAGGCGCGGACCTCATGCCCTCGCTCGGCCCAGAACGAACTGAACGCCTCACGCAGTTCTCCAGCGCGCATCGGAGCAAGGATAGCTACGGCCTTTCGCGGCCTCTGTGTCGCTTCGCGGCCTCGATGGCCGCTGTGCAGCCTCGCGGCCTCGATGGCCGCTGTGCAGCCTCGCGGCCTCGATGGCCGCTGTGCAGCCTCGCGGCCTCGATGGCCGCTGTGTCGCTTCGCGGCCTCGATGGCCGCTCAGGCAGCCTCGCGGCGGTGGCGGCGTTCGGCCCAGCGACGATCCCGCTCGTCGCGCAGGCGCCGTTCGGCATCGCGCATCTGGCGTTTGCCGTCTTCCCACGCTTCGTCGACGCGCCTGCGGCCGTCCTGCCACGCATCCTTGAGGTCGCGACGCACTTGGCGGGCAGTGCCGAGCGCTGTCGCGGTGCCGCGGACCGGCGCGTACCGGTTGAGAAGATGGCGCAGGCGCCGCTGCACCCACAGCGACGCCCCGGCGCCCAAGCCGGCGCCCAACGTCAGCCAACGCAGTCGCTTGAACACCTCAGCGCTCCTCCGTCCTGCCGCTGGCAGCTCTGCCTTCGCCGCCGGAGCCAGTCTCGCGCTCCGACCCCGCTGCCTGGCCGCGCAGCACGGAAATCACCGAGCGCACCTTGTCGACCGGCACTGACGCCGCCTTCGCCGTGGCTGCACCCGCGGACTCGGCCAGCCCGGCGACCTTCTGCGCCACGTTCAGCAGGTCGCGCAGCCGGCCGATCTCAGTCTGTGCCATCTCGGCGGTGTCTGCGAGCTGGCTCAACGCCGGGGAGACCTTGGCATCGAAGTCCTCCAGCTTGCGCCGCATCTCCCGCATCAGCGCGAATGCCTGGGTCAGCACGGCGATGAGCGCGACGAGCGCGATCAGGACGCAGACTGTCACCACCACGGCGGCAAGATCGCCGTTGCTCACGAGTCGTCCTCGTCATCCGCAACCAGATCAGAATGCTCGCCCTCACCGGCGACGAGAGCCAGACCCAGCTCGTCGAGCTGATCGGGGGAGATGTGGCTGGGGGCATTGGTCAACGGGTCGGCGCCCGACTGGCTCTTGGGGAAGGCGATGACCTCGCGGATGTTCTCCTCGCCGCAGAGCAGGGCCGCCAGCCGGTCGATGCCGAAGGCGAAGCCCGCGTGCGGCGGCGCGCCATAGCGGAATGCGTCCAGCAAGAAACCGAACCGCTGCTGCGCCGTGACGGGATCGATGCCCAACAGCGTGAAGATCTGCTGCTGAATGTCGCCGCGGTGGATCCGCACGCTGCCCGAACCCAGCTCCCAGCCGTTCAGCACCAGGTCATACGCCTGAGATCGGATCCGGAGCAGACGCTCGGAACGACGGATCCCCGCCTCTTCCCCGAACATGGTCAGTGTGGCATCGCGCAGCTCTTCGGACTGCGCCCGCTCGGCCTCGGACAGATCGCTCGCTGCGGCCAACACCCGGCGCGCCTCGAATTCGTCGCTCAGGAGCCTCACGGTCTCAAGGTCATCGGCGTGAGGCATCGTGAACGGATGGTGGGCAGGCACGGGCAGCCCTTCGGCGGTGACGTCCTCGAACAGCGGGAAGTCCACCACCCACAGCAGCTGCAGCCCCCCCTCATTGACCGGCGGGCGGCCCAGCTCCAGCCGCAGCAAGCCCAGCACTGCGCTGGCCTGCCGCCAGGTGTCGGCCACCAAGTAGCACATGTCGCCCGGCCCGGCGCCGAGCCGCTCCAGCACGCCGCCGATCTCGGCTCCGGACATGAACTTGGCCACCGGCGAGGTGACCGCCAGCCGGCCATCCGCTGCGACCTGCGATCCATCGGGCGGTGCGGCGCCGTCGGCGACGCGCATCCACACCAGGCCCTTCGCCCCCCAGCGTTGGCACTGCTTGGTCAGCTCGTCGACCGCGTTGCGGCTGATGTCGCCGCCGGCGGGCACCAGCATCGCCTTGACCGCCGGGGCCTTGAAGGCGTTGAACCCGGTCTCGGCGAACAAGTCGGTGACATCGACGAGCTCCATGCCGAATCGCAGGTCCGGCTTGTCGGAGCCGTAGCGGTCGATGGCCTCGTGCCAGGAGATCTCGGCGAATTCCGGCCTGGGGCCGCCGGTGATCTCGCAGACCGCCTCGGCGACGGCGTCGCTGATCACCGCTCGCACATCGGCGCCGGACGCGAAGCTCATCTCCAAGTCGAGCTGGGTGAACTCGAACTGCCGGTCGGCGCGCAGATCCTCGTCACGCAGGCAGCGGGCGATCTGGTAGTAGCGGTCGACGCCGCCGACCATGGTGAGCTGCTTGAACAGCTGCGGGCTCTGCGGCAGCGCGTAGAACCGGCCGGGGTGCATGCGGCTGGGCACCACGAAGTCACGGGCGCCTTCGGGCGTCGAAGCGACGAGCGTCGGGGTCTCCACCTCGATGAACTCGTGCGCCTCGGCGGCACGACGGATGGCTGCGTTGACCCGAGCCCGGCGCACCAGGTTGTGGTGCATCCGGGAGTTGCGCAGATCCAAGTAGCGGTGGCGGATTCGCAGCGTCTCGTCGGTCTCGGTGCGTCCGTCGATCACAAACGGCGGCGGCTCCGAGCGTGACAGCACCTCGACCGTGGCATCGCGGATCTCGATCTCGCCGGTGTCGAGCTCGGGGTTTGCGGTGTCGGCCGGACGCTCGCGGACAGTTCCGGCGATCGACAGCACATACTCCGCACGCAGATCGTGAGCGTGGTCCACCACGCACTGCACGATGCCGGTGCGGTCGCGCAGATCGATGAACGCCAGGTGCTCGCCGTGCTCGCGGCGGCGCGCCACCCAGCCGCAGACGGTCACCTCACGGCCGATGTCGTCGGGCCGCAACCGGCCGCAGTAGTCGGTCCGCATGCTGCCCATCAGCGGGGTGCGCTGCGTCAGTGCCGTCGTCGCTGTCATCGTCACATCAGCCGCCATCAATCCAACCCTGAAGAATGAGATCCGTCGGTGTCGCCCGCCGCAGCATTCAGCGCATCGAAAACGGTACGCAGCGTGCCCAGCAGATCGGTGCGCGCCACGGTCCGCTGCGGCTCGTCGGTGCTGCCGCCGTCGGGACGGCGCAGCGGCCGAACCGTGACCGTGCCCGCACCGGCCTCGTCGGGCCCCACGATGAGCGCGATCTCTGCACCGGAACGATCCGCGGCGCGCATCTGCGCCCGCATCGACCGGTCGTCGAAGGCTCGGTCGGCCCGGATGCCCACCGAGCGCAGGTCGTGCGTGAGGTCGCGTGCCGCTGCACCCCCAGCAATATCGACCACCCACACTTCGGCCCGCTGCGTCGGAACCTCGAACACGCCCTCGGCGTCGCAGGCCAGCAGCAGGCGCTCGATGCCGAGCGCGAATCCGATGCCGGGCGTGGGCGGTCCGCCCAAGGCCTCGACGAGACCGTTGTAACGGCCGCCGCCGCAGATGGTGTCCTGGGCTGCGTCCAGGCTGGCGGCGCGGAACTCGAACGTGGTGCGGGTGTAGTAGTCGAGGCCGCGGACCAGCTTGGGATCGACCTCATGGGAGACTCCCAGGGCATCGAGTCCCTCGCGCACCCGCTCGAAGTGCGCTGCGGTCGTGGGCGACAGGAAGTCGGTGATCTGGGGAGCTTCGGCGGCAACCGCCGCTGTCGCCTCACGCTTGGAATCCAAGATGCGCAGCGGATGCCGCTCGATCTTGTCGCGGTCCTCGGAGTCCACATCGCCGACGCGACGCTGCAGGTAGACGCTCAGCGCCTCCCCGTACGCAGCGCGGGTGTCCGCGTCGCCCATCGAGTTCAGCACCAGCGGCACCTGTGCCAGCCCCAGCGCAGCGAAGAAGTCGGCAGCGAGGGCGATGATCTCGACGTCGGCGTCCGCGTCGTCGGTGCCCAGCGTCTCGGCGCCGATCTGATGAAACTGCCGGTAGCGGCCGGCCTGGGGCGCCTCATAGCGGAAGAACGGCCCTTGGTACCAGATCTTCCACGGCGTGGTGGGCCGATGCTGAGCGAACGCCCGGCACACCGACGCCGTGCACTCGGGTCGCAGCGCCAAGTGGCGGTCGCTGCGGTCGAAGAACTCGTACATCTCCTTGCCGACCACATCGGTGCCCTCGCCGATACGGGCGAACACGCCGATGTCCTCGAAGATCGGGGTCTGCAGGTAGCCGAAGCCGGCCCGGTCGGCCAGCCCGATGAACGCGCCCATCAGCGCCACCCAGCGATCCGACTCAGGGGGTGCCAGGTCGTGTGTGCCGATTGGCGTCCGGAAGGCCTTCTGCGCGGTCGCATCGCCGCTGGCGGCGGCTTGCGCTGGCTCAGAAGGCGTGCCGGTCATGACCAGCGCAGGCTACGGCCCTCGTGCCCCCTGTCACGAGATGTTCAAAGTGATATGCGATCTTCAAGACGCAGCACTGCGCGTGCTGATGGTGACCGTGGCCAAACGAGACAAGGCCTACCGATAAGGCCTGCAGCGCGGCGGAGAAATCCGGCGTCCACCGCAGCACTCTCGGACGATGGGCCTCGGTACTCGCGAGGCAGGTCATAGAGACGTCGATTGGCGAGCAGCGGCCGCTATCGCAAGTCGCCGTCGATTTGCAGTTGCACTCACCGTCCTTGATTGCTCGGGTGCACAAGAAATCGACGATTGTCACCCGACAACTGTTGGAGCTGGCTCGAGCGACGGATGCACCATCGCTCAGTATTCGGTGCGGGCCAGGCCTTGCATGGCGCGGTAGGCGTCGAAGACGCCCGGCACCTCCCGCAGCGCGGCAAGGAGCTGATCGAGCAGGATCGGGTCGCCGATCTCGACCTCGAACTGCATCACGGCCACCTGGTCATCGCCCACGAACGTGTCGCAGCTCGCAATCGACAGGTCGTGACGCCCCGAGACCACCTGCACCACGTCGAGCAGGAGCCGGTTGCGGTCGAGGCCCCGCACTTCCAATGACGCGACGAACTCGCCGGCCCAGCTCTCGTCCCACTCGACCTCCACTTGGCGGGCCCTCACCGACATCGCCAGCTCGCCCGCGTTGGCACAGTCGGCGCGGTGCACCGAGATGCCCCGCCCGCTGGTCGCAAACCCCAGGACCTCGTCGCCGCGCACCGGGCTGCAGCACCGCGCCAAGCGCACCAGCGCGTCGTCGTGACCGTCGACGTGGACGCCCGCGGATCGGCGGCGGCGTGAGCCGCGTTGGCGGGCCGGCCGGGCCGGAAGCTGGACGCCGTCGCTCTCGCCTCGCAGGTTGCTGACCAGCCGCTTAGCCACCGAACGAGGCCGGACGTCGCCCTTGCCGACAGCTTCGAACAGGAGGTCCAGATCGGCTCGGCTGAACTGCGCCGCCACAGCCCGCATCTCTTCGCCGTCGATCAGCAGCGACCCCTTGAGCCCCTCCGAGCGCAGCGCGTCCTCGACGGCCTCGCGTCCTGCGGCCACCCACTCCGACCGTTCCGACCGAGCGAACCAGCGCCGGATGCTGGACCTGGCCCGCGGTGTGACCGCGATCTCCAGCCAGTCCCGCGACGGCCGCGTCCCAGGATCGTCAGAAGTGAACGCCTCGATCGTGTCGCCCGAACGCAGCGGTCGATCCAGCGGCACCAGTCGGCCGTCGATCTTGGCGCCGATGAGGGAATCGCCGATATCGGTGTGGATGGCATACGCGAAGTCGATGGGCGTGGCGCCGGCCGGCAGCGTCACCACGTCGCCCTTGGGGGTGAAGACGTACACCTCGTCGTGGCCCAAGTCGCTGGCAATCGTGCGCATGAACTCGGCCGGGTCGTCGGACTCGGCTTGCCACTCCACCAACCGGCTCAGCCACGGCATGTCCGCCTCGGAGGTTGCGCTGGCTTTCTGTTCTGCCCTGTGCCCCTTGTCTGCCTTGTGCCCCTTGGCGTGTCCCTTGTCCTTGTGGCTCCCCTTGCTGCCGTTGCCGTTGCGCTCGCCCTTGTAGCGCCAGTGGGCAGCCACGCCGTGCTCAGCCCGCTGATGCATCTCGTCGGTGCGGATCTGCACCTCCACCGCCGTGCCCGACGGTCCCACCACCGTGGTGTGCAGCGACTGGTACAGGTTGAACTTGGGCATCGCGATGTAGTCCTTGAAGCGGCCGGTCACCGGCTTCCAGGTCGCGTGGATGGAACCCAAGGCGGCGTAAGCGTCGCGGATGGTCGGCACCACGACCCGGATGCCCACCAAGTCGAAGATCTCGTCGAACGAGCGGTTCTTGATGACCATCTTCTCGTAGACGCTCCAGTGGTGCTTCTTGCGGCCGGTCACGATGGCGTCGATCTTCATGCGGGAAAGCTGCTCGCGGACCTCCTCCAGCACTTGGTCGACGAATCGTTCCTGGGTAGGTGTGCGCTCGGCCAGCATCCGGTCGATCTCGGCGTAGCGCTTCGGGTACAGCGCGGCAAAAGCGAGGTCCTCCAGCTCGTCGCGTACCTGCTGCATGCCCAAGCGGTTGGCGAGCGGGGCGTAGATGTCGAGCGTCTCGCGTGCTACGTCGGCCTGCTTGGCGCCGTCGAGTGCTCCGACGGTGCGCATGTTGTGCAGCCGGTCGGACAGTTTGATCATCAGCACCCGGGGGTCGTTCGCGATCGCCACCAGCATCTTGCGCAAGGTGGCGGCCTGCTGTGCCTGCTTGGACGCGAAGCGCACCCGGTCGAGCTTGGTGACGCCGTCCACGATGCCGGCAACCTCGGTCCCGAACTCGTCGGCCAGCGCGACCAGCTCCACGCTGGTGTCCTCCACAGCGTCATGCAGCAGCGCCGCGGCGATCGAGGTGTCGTCGAGGCCAAGGTCGGCGACCACGCCGGCGACGGCCACCGGGTGGGTGATGTAGGCCTCGCCGGTCTTGCGCCGCTGGCCCTCGTGGGCTGTACGCGCCGCCTCGTAGGCCCGCACCACGAGTTCGGGCGAACGCTTGGGCCAGCGCTGGCGGTATCTCTCGACGACCGGCGAGATGTCGGCCGCGACCGTGTTCGCGATGCGCCGCCACGGCAGGACGCGCGACACCGCAGGCATGGCCCTAGCCAAGCTTCTCGCAGCGGCGTCCGGCCGGCGCCCGGCCGATCACAGGAATACTCACACTCTCATTCTGCCGTGCCCCGCCAACGGTCAGTGTCTTCAGCTCGGCAGCCGGACTTGTGTGCACGATCCCAACCATTGCGTGGCACAATTGTGGCCATGTCAACTGAATCGCTGCGTACCGTGAGGGATCAATTCTCTGACTTTGTGGAGCGAGTGCACAGTCAGCACGAACGAGTCGTCATCACTCGCAACGGGTCGCCTGCAGCGGTTCTGATGAGTCCTCAGGATCTTGAATCGCTGGAGGAAACGCTCGCGATCCTGACCGACAGCGAGGCGCTGCGCGAACTCGCTGCTGCCCAGCACGCCATTGCTGCGGGAGATGTCGTTCGTGGGGCAGAAGCCGTCCGCGCTCTCCGGGACGAATGACCGCCACGACCTACGACTTGGTCGTCGCAGGACCAGCAGCAGCAACACTCGCTCGGAAACCGCCGGAAGCGGTCGCGGCCGCCGTCATCGAATTGATCACCGGACCGCTGCTCGAGGCGCCGCGGCGCATCGGTGTGCCGTTGCGAGACGAGCTCGATGGCCTGTGCAGTGCCCGCCGAGGCACCTGCCGCATCGTCTATCGGATCGACGACACAGAGCGGATCGTCGAGATCTTGCGGATCTCTCATCGCAGAGACGCCTACCGACCGGCAGGTTCTTGAACTCGATTCCCACAGAGGTGTTACACCTGCTCAAGCAGCGAGACTGGACAACCGGCCAGTAGAGCGTCAGCGGCGGCGCTGGGACTTTGAGCGGCGGCGTTTGCGGGGCCGGGGCGAAGCGCTGCGGGTGTAGCTCTCCGCAGCGAGCGCCTGGGTGGCGGCCTCCATCGAGTCGTGGCGGCCCGCGGCGTCAGCGGCAGCCTGCGCGGCAGCCCAGCCCGGCTCGTAGCCCTTCAGCCACGCCACCGTCGGCATGGCCACGAAGATCGAGCTGTAGGAGCCGACGAGCAAGCCGATCAGCAGCGCCGTCGCGAACTCCGCCAGCGTGCCCGCACCCAGGAAACCGGCGCCCACCACCAGCAGCGACACGACCGGCAGCACCGAGGTCACCGAGGTGTTCACCGAACGCGTCAGCACCTGGTTGAGCGACACATTCGCGAGCGCCGCATAGGTGAAGTGGCTGCGTGCCGGCAGCGACCGCTCGTTGGACTTGACGCGGTCGAAGACCACGATCGTGTCGTACAGCGAATAGCCCATGATCGTGAGGAAGGCCACCACGGTCGCCGGCGTCACCTCGAACCCGAACAGCGCGTAAGCGCCGACGGTCAGCACGATGTCATGGCCCACGGCGATCAGCGCTCCGACCGACATCTTCCACTCGAAGCGGAGCCACAGGTACAGCGCGATCAGCACGAAGAACACCACGAGCGCTCGCCGCGCCTTGCCCGCCACTTCGTCGCCGAATGACGGGCTGACCTGGCGAGTAGACAAGCTCTCAATATCGACGCCGGCAGCCTCGGCCAGCGCTGCGTTCACGTCGACCGCGCTCACGTCAGGCTCAAGCAACGCGCGCACCCGAAAGATGTCCTCGGACCCCGTCACCGTGACGAGCTGCACCCTGGCATCCGGCACGCCGACGGCAGCAGCAGCAGCAGCGATGTCGTCGGTCATCGGGCCGTCCGCCAGCGGCCCGGTGGCGGTGTCGGCATCTTCTTCGGCACTGTCTTGCGCGCTCGCCGGGATCGGGATCTCCCACACCGAGCCGCCCTCGAACTCGATGCCCAAGTTCAGGCCCCGCACCAGCAGCGCGACCACGCAGATGAGGACGGCCAGCGCCGAGCCAATCAGCACCCGGCGGGACACCCCCAGGATGTCCCAAGCGTTCCCGCCCCGGTAGAAGGTCCGCAGCGCAGAGATCACGTCGCACCTCCCGTCACCGCAGCCGCAGTGGCTGCATCTTTGCTGGCCGGGAGCACACCCAGCCGCCGGGGCTGCTCGTTGACAAGCTTGCGAGCAATGAAGACCACCAACGGTCTCATGAAGAAGTACGACACCGCCAGGTCGATGAGCGTCGCGATGCCGAGATACAACGCGAAGCCGCGCACGGTTCCGCTCGTGAGCTGGTACAGCACGCCAGCACCGATCAGCGACGCCAAGTCGGCCCAGACAATCGTGGAGAATGCGCCTTTGAAGCTGGCATCAGCGGCAGAGCGAACGGCCCGCCCCCGGCGGACCTCCTCTTTGATCCGTTCGTAGTAGACGATGTTGGAGTCGACTTGGACGCCGATCGACACGATGATGCCCGTGGTGCCCGCCAGCGTCAGCGCGAGTCCGCTGCTCTCGCCGAGCCAGCTGATGAGCGACCACAGAATCGACCCGCTGATCGCCAAGCTGGCCACCGCCACGATCCCCAGCAGGCGGTAGTACGCCAGCATGTAGATGCCGACGACGATCAGGCCGACAATGCCGGCCACCACACCGGCACGCAAGGTTCCCTCGCCCAAGGTGGCAGACACTGTGCGCACGTCGTCCTGCTCAAACTCCACCGGCAGGGCCCCGAACCGGAGCGCAACGGCAAGATCGCGTGCGCCTTCCTCGTCGAACGTGCCGGAGATGACTGCCGTGCCCTCGAATTCGTTCGCCCGGATGACCGGCGCGGACTCAACGACGCCGTCGAGCACAATCGCGACCTGCTCGCCGAAGTAACGGGCGGCTATCTCATCGAATCCCACGGCGCCCTCCTCAGTGAGATCGACATTCACGACCCACTCGTTGTTGAACGTCGCCGCAGCTTCGGCGACCGCCTCGCCGGTGAGCTCTGCGGGGCCGAGCACATAACCGATCAACCCGCCACGGTCGCTGAGCAGGACCGTGCGCTCAGCGAAGTCGTCCTCAGGCTGCGTGAGCATCGGAGGCTCCTCGTCTTCGGCCTCGACGGACTCATCGCTCTCGCCTGACGCAGTCTCGGGTCCGATGATCTCCAGAGGCTCCACGGTCTCGGGAAGCCCATCCGCCTGATCTGCCGGCGAATCGCCCAATGAGCCGCCGGCGGTTCCCCCATCGAGAGCAGTCTCAGCGCCTGCGCCAGCCTCAGTTCCGCTCTCGAGGTCCACAGCCTCGCCAAACGCAGCGTTGTAGGTATCGACGAGGTCCGCCGCGGAGCGGAACTCGGCTTCGTTGAGCACGCTGAACGTCCCGAGCACAGGACGGAAGCGCAGTTCGGCCGTCTGCCCGACCAGGTCGACCGCACGCTGCTTGTCCTTGACGCCTGGGAGCTGCACCACCACCTGGGTGCCCTGACGGGTGATGTCGGGCTCGGCCACACCCAGCGCATCGACTCTCGATCTGATGATCTCGATGGCCCGATCGAGCTGCTCGTCGTCGGCCGGGGAGGTTGGTCGCAGCAGCACCTCGACGCCGCCCTGCAACTGCACACCCAGCACAGGCACCCATCCCGCGACGATCACGCCAGCCAGCGAGCCGAAGCCGATGATGACGGCCAGCAGCAACGAGACAATCTGCGAGCGACGCATCTCGGGTTATCGACAGACCGAGGAGCGAGGCGTCAAATCCGGCTCATTCGGGAGGGTCAAGCGCATCCGAGGTAGGCGGATCGGCGGGATCCGTTGAGACGGCGGATGTGAGGATCTCGCCGATGGCCCGACGCTGCACCCGCAGCTCGACGTCGCTGTCCACCTCGATGCAAACGACCTCGCCGGGTTCCTCGACCGCGACGATCTTGCCGATGACCCCGCCGACTGTAGCGACCTCGTCGCCGACGTCGGCACGGCTCAGCATCGCCGCCCGCTCCTTGGCCCGCCGCTGCTGAGGCCGGATCATCAAGAAGTACATGAGGGCGAACAGCCCGACGAGCAGGACAACCGAACTCATGGCGTGCTCCTCTCGGGGACCGGGACGGCGGGCCAGCGTACCGGCGTGTCGGCGTTCGCCATCCCTCAGCTCCAGACTTCGTTGACCTGCCCGCGAAACGCCTCGAACCGTCCCGCCTCGATGGCGGCACGCGCCTCTCTGACCAAGTCGGCCAGGAAGGCGATGTTGTGCAGCGTCAAGATGCGACCGGCGGTGGGCTCGTTGACGCTCATGAGGTGCCGCAAGTAGCCGCGACTGAAGCGGTTGCCCGGCCGCTCTCGGCCCTCGGAGTCCGCCGGGCGGGGATCGAGCGGCGTGGAATCGCGTGCGTAGCGTGCATTGCGGATGTTGATGCGGCCCTCCGGCGTGAGCGCGGTGCCGTGACGGCCTAGGCGGCTGGGCAGCACACAGTCGAACATGTCCACGCCCGCAGCGATCGCGTCAACGATTCGTGCGGGATCGCCGACGCCCATCAGGTAACGCGGTCTGTCCGGGGACAGCACGGCGGTCGCGGCAGCCAGCGCGGGACCCATCTCGGCGCGGGTCTCCCCCACCGAAAGCCCGCCGATGCCGTAGCCGTCGAATCCGATGTCTGCGATCACCTCGGCGCTGTGGCGGCGCAACTCGGGATCGGCACCGCCTTGGCAGATGCCGAACAGCGCTTGGCGACCGGCGGATCCGCTGCGGCGTGCCGTTTCCATAGCAGCAGCAGCCCTGTCGGCCCACAGGTGCGTACGCTGGGCTGCCAAGCGCACGTCCTGCGGAGCGGCCGGCAGTTCGGGGCAGACATCGAGTGCCATCTGGATGTCAGCGCCCAAGCGACGCTGGATGCCGACCGCGTCCTCGGGTGTCATCCGCATCTGGGTGCCGTCGTAGATCGAGCGGAAGGTCACGCCCTCGTCGTCGACCTCGGATTTCGCGCCAGCGCCGCCGGAACGGCGACTATGCCCGCCAGCGCCGCCGGAACGGCGACTATGCCCGCCAGCGCCGCCGGAACGGCGACTATGCCCGCCAGCGCCGCCGGAACGGCGGCCGAGCGACATGATCTGGAAGCCGCCGGAATCGGTGAGGAAGTGGCCACCCCAGCCGGTGAAGCGGTGCAGGCCACCCAGTTCCTCCACGACATCGACGCCCGGCCGTGCCTGCAGGTGGTACGTGTTGGCCAGCACGACCTCGAGGCCCAGCTCGTCGTAGTCGGCGGCGTCGAGGTGAATCACCGCACCTCGTGTCCCCACCGGCATGAACACCGGCGTCTGGAAGGTGCCGCGGGCAGTGGTGACCTGGCCTCGCCGGGCCTGCCCATCAGTTGCCAGCAGCTCGAAGGCGACCCTGGCGGTCGGCGCGGCCACGGCTTCGGCGCTCGCTGCGCTCATGACGACCCGCTGCGCTGCAACAGCATCGCGTCCCCGAATGACAGGAAGCGGTAGCCGTCGCGGAGTGCCTTGCGGTACAGATCGCGCCATCGCGGCCCGATGAACGCATCGATGAGCAACAGCAGCGACGACCGGGGCAGGTGGAAGTTGGTGAGCAGCGCGTCGACCGTCGTGAACTCGACGCCCCGACGCAGGAACAGATCAGTCCATCCGCAGACATCTGCCGCGTCGGCCGCGCCTGCGAGCCGCGGCTGCCGGACGGCCGACTCGAGCGCTCGAACAGTGGTCGTGCCGACAGCCACGACCCGCTCCGCAGCGGCACAGGCCTCGAGCGTCGCTGCGGGCACCCGGTAGTGCTCGGTATGCATCTCGTGGTCGTCGGCAGCCTCGACGGTGACTGGGGCGAAGGTGGCCAAGCCGACCGTCAGATCGACCGCCGCGATCGTGACACCGTTCGAACGCAACGCATCCAGCACACGGTCGGTCAAGTGCAGTCCCGCCGTGGGCGCGGCAGCCGAGCCCTCCGAGCGGGCGTACACCGTCTGGTAGCGCGCCGCCACGACGGATCTGGCGGCTTCGCCGTCTGAGTTGTCGAGCCCAGCGCGCTGCGCGATGGCCCGCCTGGTCGCCTCGGGATCGATGTAGGGCGGCAGCGGCGCCTCGCCGGCGCGTTCGAGCAACGCGGCCTGCGACACATCGCCGAGCGGGACCCCGCCGGCCAGCACGCTCACCGCCCTGCGCTGACGGTCCAGCCGCGGACCCACGACAACGCTCAGCTGCGGGTCGCGTTCGGAGACCAACGCGGTGCCCTCAGCAATGCGGCGCGAGGGCCGCACCAGCGCGGCCCATCCGTTGCCGAGTCCCGCTGCTGAGTCCTCCCCCACGACGTCGCGTTCCGCTGCGAGCGGTTCGAGCAACAGCACTTCAACAGCCCCGCCCGTGCTCTTTCGAAGCGGCAGGCGTGCGGGCATCACCCTCGTCTCGTTGACCACCAGCACGTCAGAAGGACCCAGCAACGAAGGCAGATCAGCGACGTGCAGATGCTCAGGCGTCCGGCAGGACCCCCGGTCCACCAGCAGCCGGGCCGTGTCGCGCGGCTCGGCGGGAACGTGCGCGATGGCGGACGGCGGCAGCTCGTAGTCGAACTCGTCCATCCGCAGCCGCGAATCGCCCATTGCGGGTCGAGGCTACGTCTGGGCGAATCGGCAAGCGCTGCTCGGTCGGCAGCCGGTTACCACGGCGTGTCGTCGATCGACACACGCTCTGAGGTCTCGGCGCCGGGTGCAGGTCTCTCCGCCAGCGCTACCTGAGGTGTCGTCGCTTCGCTGCGGCACACACGCATCTCGACCGGCAGCGGCAACGGCGCCTCAGCGGGACCCTCATGGTCGAACAAGGTGACCTCGCCGGGCGCCACCCCCGCAGCGGCGGCGTCGCTCGCCTGCGGCGGCACATCGACACCGAGGTGTGCGTAGGCGGCAGCCGTAGCGACGCGACCGCGCGGTGTGCGCCGCAACAGGCCGCGCTGGATCAGGAAAGGCTCGTAGACGTCCTCCACCGTCTCGGTCTGCTCGCCGACCGTGATCGCGAGCGTCGACAGTCCCAGCGGCCGTCCTGCGTGCATGACGGCCAGCGCGTCCAGGATTGCCCGGTCCACCTTGTCGAGGCCGAGATCGTCGACACCGAAGGCCGCCAGCCCCTCGCGGGCCACCGCATCGTCGATCGCGCCGTCGGCACGTACCTCGGCGAAGTCTCGGACCCGTCGAAGCAGCCGGTTCGCGATGCGCGGCGTACCGCGGCTGCGGGCGGCGATCTGCTCCGCTCCCGCGCCATCGATGCGCACGTCCAGGATCCCGGCCGCACGCGCCACGATCTTCGTCAGATCCTCCGTCGAGTAGTAGTCGAGGCGCTCGACCAGGCCGAAACGATCACGCAGCGGCCCCGAGATCAGCCCAGTGCGGGTCGTGGCGCCCACCAGCGTGAAGCGGGGCAGATCGAAGCGAATGGAGCGCGCCGCCGGCCCCTTGCCGAGCACGATGTCGATGGCGAAGTCCTCCATGGCGGGGTACAGGACTTCCTCCACCACCTTGGGCAGCCGGTGAATCTCATCAATGAACAGCACATCGCCGTCGGCTACGTTCGTGAGAATCGCTGCAAGGTCGCCCGCTCGCTCCACCGCCGGCCCGGACGTGAGGTGCAGCGAGGCACCCAACTCCGTGGCAATGATGCCTGCCAGCGTGGTCTTGCCCAGCCCCGGCGGACCGGCGAACAGCAGATGGTCAGGCGGCTGGCCGCGGGCCAAAGCTGCTCGCAGAGTGATCGCCACATGCTCCCGCACCTCGGGCTGGCCGACGAACTCGTCCAAGGCCCGCGGCCGCAGGCCGGCCTCGGCATCTGCGGCGGCCGTCTCGTCGGGAGCACGCGCCGGGTCGGTCGTGCCGCTGCGGGGCACAGCGGGCCGCGCGGCGGACTCGTCTCGACGGTAGCCCTCGCTCCGCCCGGTCGCGGCACTCATCTCGGACCCAACTCTTGCAGGGCAACGCGCAGCAGCGCGCCCGGGTCAGCCGCGTCCTCGCCTGCTGCGGCAACGACTACTGCAGCCATGGCCTCGCGTACTTCGGCGGGGCTGAATCCCATCTGGCCCAACGCTGCGCGCACCTCGGCCGCCGCGGTGCCGGTCCCGTCGCCCGACGGCCCCGCTGCACCCTCAGCACCGACGCTCTCCGGCACCCCCAGCTTGGACTTCAGATCAAGCACCATCCGCTTGGAGGTCTTGGCGCCGATGCCGGGCACCACCTCCAGCACTGCGGCGTCGTCGACCGCCACCGCCCGTCGCAGTTCGTCGGGCGGCAAGTGACTCAGCACGGCCAGCGCCAACGCGGGTCCCACGCCGTGAGCGCTCAGCAACGCCTCAAAGCACCGGCGTTCGTCCAACGTCGGGAAGCCGTACAGATCGGCGCTGTCCTCGCGTACGCGGTGATGCACGTAGACGAAACACTCTTGGCCCACGGGACCCGACGCGGCCAGAGCGGACGGCCCTACCGTCGTCCGGTAGCCCACCCCACCGACTTCGATCAGCAGTTCCCCCGCCGGATCCTTGTCGAGCAAACGTCCGCGCAGTGAGCCGATCACGGCGACAGCCTCCCGATTGATGTCACGGCGTTGCCGACGAGCCCGCTGCGCCGACTGTTGCAGGCACCACGGCACGTGATTCCGCCCGCGACGCAGCGCGATGCCACGGCGCCAATGACAGATGGCACAGTGCCACGGCTGCCGCATCCGCAGCATCGGCAGGCTGCGGATGCCCGGGCAGACCGAGCAACTCGCCGACCATGCGCTGCATCTGCTCCTTGTCGGCGCCGCCCCAGCCGGCGATGGATTGCTTCACTTGGCTAGGCGTGTACTCGACCACTTCCGTCCCCGCCGCCGACGCGACCGCCATCGCCAGACCGGCCACCTGCGCGACACCCATGGCGGTGCGGGCGTTCACTTGGAAGAACACCCGCTCCACCGCCACGACGGCCGGGCTGAACTCGTCCACGAGCGCCTGCAGCTCGCGCATCTGCGTCGCGAGGCGGTCAGCGATCGGCTCTGCGGGGTCGGTGCGGATGACCCCCAAAGCCACCGCCTCGATGCGAGCGCGCTGGGTGCCCGAGCGCTGCTCGACCACGCCGTAGCCGCAGCGGGACAATCCTGGGTCGATTCCCAGTACGAACATCAGTACGAACCGTAGCCCCTGACAGCGGTCCAACCGGGTATGCAGGCCGGTCGCACACGGGCCGCGGGACCCTGCCCAGTTCGCCGGGCGCCCCGAGGGTCGTGCTCTGCGTGTCGCCGCCGTCGACATCCCGATGCCGTTGCCGCCGCCGGGGCGATGGCCGCTAGCCGGTGATCGCATCCAGCAGCGAGTCGCTGATGTCGAAGTTGGCATATACGCCCTGCACATCGTCGTGATCGTCAAGCGCATCGAGCACTGCCATCACCTGCTTGGCCTCCGACACGCTGGTCAGTTCGATGAGGTTCCGCGGAGCGTAGATCAGGTCCGCGGATGTCACTGCGATGCCCGCTGCAGTGATGGCCTCGCGCACCGCCATCGTGTCGGCAACGGCGGCGGTGACTCGCCAGGTGTCGCCCTCTTGGGTGATGTCCTCCGCGCCGGCGTCGAGAGCAGCAAGCATCAGCTCATCCTCGTCGAGGGTCTCGCCGGTCTCGCCGTCGAGATCAGGACTCGCCGTCGGCACCACGACGACTCCCTTACGCTCGAACTGCCACGCCACGGCGCCCGGCGAGGCCAGCGAGCCGCCAGCACGGGTGAACAGGCTGCGGATCTCCGCGCCGGTGCGGTTGCGGTTGTCGGTGAGCGCATCCACGAACATCGCGACGCCGCCAGGTGCATAGCCCTCGTAGGCGACCTGCTCGTACGACACGCCCTCCAGTTCGCCGGTGCCGCGCTTGATCGCCCGCTCGATGGTGTCGAGCGGCACCGAGTTGTCGCGGGCCTTCTGATACATAGTCCGCAGCGTGGCGTTGGCGTCGAGGTCGCCACCGCCCTCACGTGCCGCGACCTCGACTTGGCGGATCAGCTTGGCGAACAGCTTCCCGCGCGCCTTGTCGGCTGCGCCCTTGCGATGCTTGATGGTCGCCCACTTTGAATGACCGGACACAAACACCTCCTCGCCGGACCGTCGTCCAGTCTGCCCGGTGTGCCTGCCAAAGCGTCTGGTGCAGCAGCCGCCGGCGATTCGCGAAGCGCACATGCAGGTTCTCCGACTTCGAAGAATGGCGGCGTCATGCGCTCGTCTCCACATGAGGCCCGAATTCGGTGTGCCGCATAGCCATCCGCATAAGTCCCCTTGGCAGGTTCAGCGCATCCGCATCGCCACAGTGCTGGCCCGACGGCCCCGGGTGCTGTTCTTCGACGAAGCCACCAGCTTTCTCGACTCGATGAGCCAAGCCCATGTCATGAACTCCGTCGCCGAGCTGGCGCTGACTCGCATCGTCATCGCCCACCGCCTGTCCACCATCCGCGGAGCGGACAAGATCCATGTGCTGTGGGGGGGGCGGCTCGTCCAAACCGGGACCTACGACGAGCTCACCGAGGTCAGCGGGCCGTTCCTGGATCTCGTCCAGCGCCAGATCGTCTGACCCCGGTTCGCGACGCTCGTCGTGTTGGCGACCTCAGCTCGCCGCCCCTTGGCTGAGCGCGCTTCGCCGCGCTGCTGAGGCATGGCATACTGGCGCTCAGCAACTGAGCCCCCAGGAGTCCTTCAGCATCTCGAGACCAGAAAAGAGCGCCATGTCGACCGCAACAGAGACCGCCACGAAAGCACGCATCAACGCAATCCGAGACGACGACGAAAGCCTGCGCCAACTGTCCGACGAAGAACTCGACCAGGTCGCCGGCGGCCAGACCTATAGAGTCACGCTCCACTGTGGCTGCGTCTACAACGTCACAACCGACGCCTACGAAACAGCCGTGGTATTGGCCGAATGGGCGCATTCGGTCGACGACAGCTGCCCCAACTGATCCCGCTGATCCCGGCTCGGCGCACCAGTGCATGATCGGGCGTGAGATCGAGTGGGCGGTCTCGGAACTCTTGGCTGACACGCGACCTGAGTGAGCAGACTCGGCTAGGGCAGGATCGGCGTGGCATCCATGTAGCCGGGCTCGAGGAATTCGCCTCCCGGCGTGGCGCGGGCCTGCGCGTCCGCCGACGACAGGCACACTGACCGTGTTATGGGGGGCTTCGCGATCCGCAGGCGCCAGGCCGCTGCCCGTATCGGTGCCGTGCTGGCGGTGGCGAGCGTGGCGAGCGTGGCGATTCTGCACCTCGTGTCGGGTTGCACCACAGGTGACAGCGACGCGGCAGGGCAGCAGGACGGCGAGGTACTCACAGGCAGCCTGCGCATCCTGGTTGCGGCATCGCTGCTGCCGGCCGCTGAGACGCTCGCTGCCGAATTCGAGCAGCTCCATCCCGGCGTGGAGGTGCTCATTTCGGGGGCCGGCAGCTCTGCGTTACGCGAGCAAGTCCTGGCCGGGGCGCCGGCCGATGTCTTTGTGCCGGCCGATCCCGTCCATCTCGAAACGATCCGCGATGACGTCGGGCTCATGGACGATCCGATCGTCGTCGCCCGGAACTCTCTCGTGCTCGCGGTCCCGTCGGGCAACGACGCCGGGGTTGTCTCGCTTGCCGACCTGTCCCGTCCCGAACTGCTGATCGGGCTCTGTGCCGCAGAAGTGCCATGCGGGGCGCACGCACGCTCGGGCCTCTCCCGGGCGGGGATCGAACCGGCGCCAGACACCGACGAACCCAACGTGCGCGCCTTGGTCACCAAGCTGGCCGCCGGCGAGCTCGACGCCGCGGTGGTGTACGCCAGCGATGCCGGCATCGAGGCTGGTATCGAGCGCCTGGGCTGGACAGCCGGCGCAGCACCCGAGACGACCTACGAGGCCGCCGTGCTCGCCGATGCACCCAACCCAGGGGCCGCGGCGGCTTTCGTGGAGTTCTTGCTGTCAGCGACGGCCTGGGACGCTTTCGAGGACCACGGGTTTCGGGCACCATGACGGGCACGACGTCTCTGAGTGCATCCGAATCGGGCGAACAACCGGTCCGCCGCGCGGCGCGGGAGCTGCCGCCGTGGCCCGTCGCGCTGCTTGCAGCCGTCGGCGTCGTGCTGTTCGCCCTTCCGCTCGTCGGGCTCGCCGCGCGCGCCCCGTGGTCGGGCCTGTGGACGCATCTGTCGAGCCGCTTCGTGGTCGACGCCGCCGTGCTTTCGGTGGCGTCGTCGGTCGCGGCAGCCGCGTTCGCCGCAGTCGTCGGCGTGCCGCTCGCGTGGGTGCTGGCACGAGTGCCGTTCCGGGGACGCTCGGCGGTGCGTGCGCTCGTGACGCTGCCCATGGTGCTGCCGCCGGTCGTGGGCGGCGCGGCGCTGCTGTTCGCACTCGGACGGCGAGGTGTCGTCGGCGGACCGCTGCACGACGCCACGGGGCTGCTGCTGCCGTACTCGATCTGGGGCGTCATCTTGGCGAACGCCTTCGTTGCCACGCCGCTGGTGATTCTCACGGTCGAAGGCGCACTGCGGAGCCTGGATCGGCGATACGAGGCAGCAGCGGCCACGCTCGGGGCATCGCGGCTGCGCACGCTGTGGAAGGTGACACTGCCGATGATCGGGCCGGCGCTCGGCGTGGCGACTGTGGTGGCCTGGGCTCGTGCCCTGGGAGAGTTCGGCGCCACGGTGACGTTCGCAGGCAATCTCGGCGGGCGGACCCAGACGCTGCCGCTCGCCGTGTTCGTGGCATTGGAGTCGGACCGGGATGCTGCCGTCGCCATCAGCCTCGTGCTCGTCGCGCTGTCCCTCGGTTTGTTGATCGCCCTGCGGGATCGCTGGTGGCCGAGCCGATGAGTGCTGATCTCCTCGTGACGCGCGTCGGCGGGCTGGAGGCCGACATACGGCTGGTTCGGGGCGACTTCGAGCTGGATGTGTCGTTGCAGGTAGCCGCAGGCGAGACCGCAGCACTGCTCGGACCCAACGGAGCGGGCAAGTCCACGATCGTCGCGGCCATCGCCGGGCTGCTGCCGCTGGGCGGCGGCACGGTCCGGCTTGCCGGCAGGGTCCTCGACGATCCTGATGCCGACATCTTCATTGCGCCTGAACACCGTCGCATCGGCGTGATGTTCCAGGACCAGGTCCTGTTCCGGCATCTCAGCGCGCTCGACAACGTTGCCTTCGGCTTGACCGCTCGAGGCATGCGCCGATCCGAGGCTCACGAGCATGCACAGGCCTGGCTCGATGCGATGGACCTCGGCGATCTCGGTCACCGGCGGCCCCGAGCGCTGTCGGGCGGTCAGCGCCAGCGGGTGGCCCTCGCCCGGGCGCTCGCCTGCGGTCCCGATCTGCTGCTTGCCGACGAACCGCTCGGATCGCTGGACGTGACCGCTCGCAACCGGCTGCGGCGCAATCTGGCGGCCCACCTCAGCAGCGGTCGCAACGGCGGCGGCACCACTGCGCCGGCACCGCCGCGCGGCACCGGCGACGTGCCCCGCCTGTTGATCACGCACGACCCGACCGACGCGTTCGTGCTGGCCGATCGTGTGCACATCCTCGAGGACGGGCGACTCACCCAGTCGGGAACACCCGACGAACTGCGACGAGCGCCGGCTACCGCCTATGCCGCCGATCTGTCGGGCATCAACCTGGTGCGCGGCACCGCACGCGACGGCGAGATCACGGTGACGACTACCGACGCAGCGCCGCAGCCCGCCGCCCGCCGCCCGACTGTGGTTCTGCACGCTGCCGACACGTCGATGTTCGGGGCGGTCGTGGCCACGATTCACCCGCGGTCCATCGCACTGCACCGCGAGCGGCCCAGCGGCAGCCCTCGCAACGTGTGGCGCACGACGGCCGACGCTGTCGAGCCGCTGGGCGACATCACCCGTGTACTCCTCGGCGCTCCCCTGCCGCTCACCGCGGACATCACGCCAGGGGCGGCGCACGAACTCCTGATCCGGCCCGGCACCACATTGTGGGCGTCGGTCAAAGCCACCGAGGTCGAGCTAGCCCCCGACAGCCGCGACTAGCCCGATCGGTAGACGGTGCTCCCTGCTCAGCCGTTAACGCCGCTCGCTCACGCCGAAGCAATCTAGGCGCCCGGCCGGTGAAGCCGTCCACATTCGCCGATACGCTCCCGCAGCGATGAGCGCGAGTGTCAGCGGAACCGGGTCATGAGCGAGTACAAGCGCGGCACCCGGGTAGTAGTGACCGAGGACCTTCCCGGCGTCCCCGAAGGCACTCCCGGCAAGTGCGGCCGGGGTATCGGTTTCGCCATCAAGCGCTACCGCGTCCGGTTCGACAACGGCGTCGAAGCCATCTCGGTCGCGCACGGCAAGCTGGTGCCACAGGCCGAATGGCCCCAGTTTCTCACCAAGCGGGCTCGCGCCGAAATCGCAGCGGCAACCGAACGCGCTCGCATCGCCGAGGCCCGTGCCGCCGCTGCGGAGTCACGCGGGCTGCCCGCAGCGAGCGCTGAGACACCGGCCGCCGATGCCAGCCCCGAACCGGCACCGACCCCCGGCGCCGCGGAGGAATCCGGTGGCGATCCTCGCTTGGCGGCGATGCTGGCGCGCTCGAAGTCCGCTCGCGACGCGACCGGCGTTCCTGCACCCGAGAGCACTGGGCCGACCGCGACGGAGACAGATCCTGCCGGACCGGATCCGGCGCCTGCCGCTGAGGCCGCACCAGCTCCGGCTGCGGCGCCGACGATGCCTCCCGCACGCACAGAAGCTCCGTCTGGACCCGAGCGGGTGGAACTCCCCGAATTCGTGCCCGGCCCCGAGGTCGACCCGGCCTACACACCCGCAGCGAACCGGGTCAGCGAGCTGATGTCCCGCGTGCAGGACGACGAGTGAGCCGCTGACGCAGTCCGCTGACGCAGTACAGGCTCAGCTCCGCGACAGTACAGGCTCAGCTCCGCGGCAGCGGCGGCGACCCAAACGGTTCGGGGTCAGCGAAGCGTCGCAACACGTTGGCCGTGATGCGTGCGATGTCGTTGTCATAGCCATCGCGCGCCAAGGCACCGAACCACGAGATCGAGCCGACCGAGAACACCGCGCCGCCGCCGGGCGTCTCGTAGAAGACTATGTCGGCACGCACCATCGGGTCGGGCGTGGGGAAGTACACCGAGCCTTCGAACTCTTCCTTGGTGCGCAGCATGTCGGGCCCGAACGTGGTGGCCGAGGCCAGCACGACGGCATGGGCCGGTGAGCCCAAGCCCACGTCGTAGCGATCGACCTCCTGCCCGGCCGCGCCGCCGCCCAGCCCGGAGGTGCCGATGTGCTCACCGGGCACCCCGTCGAGGATCCACGCCGCCCGCGAGCTGTCCGCTCCGGGATCCCGGACGAAGTACGTGGCCTTCTCAAAGCCCTGCGCGGCAAATCCGATGCCGCAGATCTCGTTGGGGGCACGGCCCTGCCGGCGCCACAGCCCCCCGTACTCGCCGCCCCACGCGTGGTAGCTCTCCCCCGGCCCCGTCTGCCAGTTCCGCACGCCGTCCTCTGCGCGGCGCAGCTCGATGGCCCCCGGCCAGTCGTCGCTGAACGCCACCCGCCAGTAGAAGCCGTTCCCGCCCAGGTACATGAGCCGGCCGCCGTTGCGTTGCCAGTCGGCCAGCACGTCCAGCATCGCTGTGGACCAGTACTCGGGGTGGCTGCCGGTCACCAGCACCCGGTAGGGCGCGACGGCAGCCAGGCCGTCGGCATGCAGGTCCTCGTCGGTCACGATGTCGTGGCCGACCTCGAGGTGCTCGAGGAAGGCGTTGATGTCGGTGTCGGGCGTGAAGTTCCAGCCGTCCGCGCCGGGGCGCAGGTTCAGCACGGGCCGACGGCGTGAGCTGAACATGACGCCGCTGCCATCGGGGTGCTTCTCGTAGTGGCTGAGGCCGAGCTCGGGGTGATCCCGGACATAGGCGTGCTCCGGCCGCAGCTTGGTGCGCGTGGACATGAAGTCGGCGCCGTCGATCAGCATCCGGTGGTTCGCGTAGGCCATGTACGTGGCGGTCGGCATCAGCAGCGCCACATCGACGGTGCGCGCGCCCGCAGCGGGGCGGACGAAGAACGGCACGCGGTCCTCGCCGACGTCGCTGCGCACCCGAAAGGCGTAGATCCCGCTCGGCAGGTCCTCCGGCAACGTCGCCTCGACGGTGGTCTCCCAGCCTGCGTCGTACAGGTCGTCGTGGTGGAAGTGGATGGCGTCGTAGTGCGCTGGATTGCCGGACCATCGGTGCGCTGACCCGTCCCATGCAGGCCCCGTGATCCCACGGGTCGGCAGCTGGTGCAGCACGAGCGGTCCGGCGGCTTCCTCGCCGGCCGTCACCGTGCGACCAGCCATGTCGGCGCTGAGATCCCAGCGGGCGGTGGTGTCGCCCCACCTCAGCATCGGCCTCGCGATGCGGCCGTCGAATCGTTCGCCGCGAGGACCGGCACCCAGCCACAGCTCAGCTGACGCGACCCCCGCGGCTGGCACCGTCGATCCCAAGGTCGTCACCTCTCGCACGCCGTGATCGGCTTGCGTGGCCCAACCCGAAGACAGGTCTCTTGCAGACGTGTCGCTGAGCCGGTCTCCTTCGACGGCGTCGCGACCAGGCGAATCCGAGCGTGGCGTCACCAGCACGGCGCTCAGCGTCCCCGCCTCAACGTCGAGATCGGCTGCGATCAGATACCACCGGCTGCGGGTGAGCGGCACCTCGTCGATGACGACGCGAGTCTCCGGCCCGGCTGCCGAGCTCACCGCGACCGCCCGACCGTCGTCGAGTTCGAGCCGCAGGACTTCGGTGCTTGCCGATCCCTGAGGTGCCTCTGCGGACCGAGCCGTCAGCGTCGCGATGCACGCCGACCGATCAGGCAGTGTCGGCATCACCCATGCCTGCAAGCTCACACGTCTTCCGTCCACTAGGCCGTCGAGGGACGCGACGCCGTACGAGCCGGGCGTGAGCGGCTGTTCGTCGAGCTCGACTGACCAGCTGTCGACTGCGAGAGCGGGGCGTTCGTCGAAGCCTGGTCCGTAGCGGGTGGGGTCGCCGCAGACGAGCCGCGTGACGTCGACCTCTGCCCGGCCGGGCCTGTGGCTCGACGCCATCAGGCGCACGGTCTCACCGGCGCGCAGCGACCACGGCTCGCAATAGCCGGTGACCTGCTTGGCCTCGGGCGCGTCAGTGTCCGTCACCGCTGTGACCTCAACTGGGCAGGCAATCCCGCGGTGATCAGCGCTGCGACCGGAAGGTGTCGTAGTCGGTGACTGCGAACCCGTCAGCTCGCCAGCCGGCGAAGCCGGTCTCGATATGGCTGACCTTGGCCACTCCCATGTCCTGCAGCGTGTCAGCAGACAGGGCGGACCGGCCACCAGCCGCACAGCTCAAGATGAGCTCTCGGCCTTCTTGGAACTCCGCCTTGGTGTACGGCGACTCGGGCGACACCCAGAACTCGAGCATGCCGCGGGGCGCGTGCGTCGAGCCCACGATGGCGCCGTCGCGCTGGAGCTCCCGGACATCGCGGATGTCGACGATCAAGGCGTTCTCCTCGATGACGCGCCGGTGCGCCTCCGTCGGCGAGATGTTGTCGATGCGGGTCTTGGCCTCCGCAACCATCTCGTTCACTGACTTGACACCCATGGGTTCCTCCCTGCGCCACTGCCTTCGTTGGTGGACGGGCGGTTGCCATGGCACCGGGGACAGTGCGGCTGACCGCCGTGCCCGCAGTCTCACCGACGCGAGCGATCGAGTCCACTCGACCCGCAGGTCGCTGCACCCGCAGGCTTCTCGCTGGCACACTTTCTGCAGTGACGACACCGCTCGGGCCGGCGCCAGGCCGCTTCTGTTTGGGCATCGACACCGGCGGCACGTTCACCGACGCCGTCGTGTACGCATTCGACGCCGATGGGGCTGCCGACCGCGTCGTGGCGGCTGCCAAGACCCCGACCAGGCACGACGACCTCTACAGCTGTGTGGTCGAGGCGATGACGCGCGTGCTCGCGGGAGGCGACGGTTCAGCCGATCCAGCCGATCCGGCAGACGACGGCCCGAGTGCAGCCGACATCGGGCTGGTGGCGGTCTCGACGACGCTGGCGACGAACGCGCTCGTGGAGGGCGCGGGGCGTCCCGCCGGCTTGGTCGCCATCGGATTCGAACCCGAACAGCTGGGGCGCGTCGGTCTGGGAGTGGGCAGCGCCCGGCGAGGCGGCATGCGGGCGGACTCCCCGTCCGGTGAGCGGGGCAGCGGCCCAGAGCAGGAGCGCCTGGGCGGGAATCTGGGGTCTGCACCGGTGGTGCTGGTGGACGGCGGCCACACCGCCCAAGGTGACATGCGTGCCCCCTTGGACCTGGACGAACTGCATCGGGCCACCGAACGCATCGACGGATCTGTCGATGCGTACGCGGTGGCGGCTCAGTTCAGCGTCCGCAACAACTCGCACGAGCTGGCGGCGCGTGACGCCATACGCCGGCTCACCGGCAAGCCGGTGACGTGCAGCCATGAGCTGTCGCCACGGCTTGGGGGCCCGCGTCGCGCGGTGACGACGCTGCTCAACGCCCAGCTCATCTCGGTCACGGCGCGGTTCGCCGAGGCGATCCGGGCAGCCATGGCATCGCTCGGACTCAGCGCCCCGCTCATGGTCGCACGCGGCGACGGCTCTCTCGTCGGGGCTGACTTCGTGACGTTGCGTCCCATCGAAACGGTGCTCTCCGGACCCGCGGCGAGCGTGATCGGCGCCCGCCACCTCGCGATGTCGGCACCGGAGGGCGGACTCGACATCGACGCGGCCTGTCTCATCGCCGACATCGGCGGCACGACGACGGACATCGCTGCGATCCGCGACGGCGTCGCGGCGGCGGGGTTTTCCGGCGAAGACGACACGGCCGTCGTGGCCGGTCACGCCACGATGGTGACGGCGCTTCCCACGACGACCGTCGGGCTGGGTGGAGACAGTGAGATCTGGATCCCCGCCGATGGCGCCAGCGGCGAGCTGGCCATCGGGCCGCGCCGGGTCATCCCGCTGTGCGTCGCCGCTCGGCGGCATCCCGATGTCGTGCTGGGAATGCTGCAGCAGCAGCTTTCCGCTGACACCCCGCTGACCGAATTCGGACAGGTCCTGCTCGACGCGAGACCCGGGGGGACCGACGACGGCGCCGGCGGCAGTGAGGGAGCGGACGGCATCGATGGCGAGGTCCTGCGGCTGGTGCGGGCGGCGGGCGGGGCGCTCCAGCTGGCGGACCTGAAGCGATCGGCCCGCTGGCGTGGTGCGCTGGGACGGCTCGAACGCGGCGGCGCGCTGCGGCGCGCGGCGCTGACGCCGACCGATGCCTGCGTCGTGCTCGGCTTGGTCGATGCGGAAGCGGTGGGCGATGCAGAGGCGGCGCGGCTGGGCAGTGAGCTGTTCAGCCGCCAGCGCGACCGCTACGGCGTCGACATCGGCACGGGGGCCGTCGAGTTGTCGCGCCGGGTGCTGCAGGTGGTGCTGCGCGATGCCGCAGAGGCGCTGCTGGGCGTGGCGCTCAGTTCTGACGGCATTGTCCCCACCGAGATTCGGCGGCCGCTCACCCAGGCAGCTCTCGACCGCCGGCAGCGCACCCTCGGCCGTCCCGCCGCGGCCCTGTCCCCTGGCGCTGCGTCTGGCGGCGCGGCGACGGATGGCACAGCGTCCGATGGCACAGCGTCCGACGACCTGCCGCCCGATGACGCAGCGCGCAGCGGCGCAAGCCCGCTCTGGGGCCTGCTTGACGGCGGCACGTCCGCAGGTGTGCCCGTGGCCGGCGATGTCGTACCGGAACAGTCCGATCCGGCGCCACTCGCTCGCATCGACGCCGGCGCGGCCGTCCCGATCGTCGTCATCGGCGCGCCCGCCGTGACCTATGCGCCCCTGATCGCAGATCTGCTGGGCACGGTCTCAGTAGTCCCCCCTCACGCCGAGGTCGCGAATGCCGTGGGCGCAGCGGTGGCACGCATACGGATCACCAAGCACGTCACCGTGACGGCTCCCCGCCGCGGCAGTTACCGGGCGCATTGGGGCGAGGATCCGCCGATCTGGCACAGCCTGTCCGAAGCCCGGGAGTGGGCAACAGCGCAGGCAGTCGAAGCTGCGAGAGCCGAGGCGACCGAGGCGGGCGCGCTCGATCCCGAGATCACCGTCGACTTCCTGACCCGCACTGCCCCGAGCAATGGCCGCGAGCTCTTCGTCGAGGCGACACTGCGGGTCACCGCCGCCGGCCGGCCCTCACTGACCTGAGTTTGCGGCGGCTCCCTGCTGCGACGGCGCGGCTGAGTGGACCATCCGTCCTTCGGTCCTGCATCTGGTCTCCACGTTCTCCAGCCAGTGCACATCAGGCACGGGCCGCGCCATGGTCGGGTCGTCGGCGAAAGCGGCCTCCAACGCCGCGGCGATGCCCAGCAGCCGGCGGTCGCTGTAGCCAGGGCCGACGATCTGCAGGCCGAACGGGGTGCCCTGGCCATCGAGACCGCACGGCAACGCGGTCACCGGATGGCCCACCACCGTGAGCGCCGCCGACAGGCCGAGCCATGCCATGTAGTTGCGCACTGGCTGCCCGTCGATCTCGGCGGGATAGAGCTGGTGCCAGTCGAACGGCGGCACGCTCACTCCCGGGCAGATCACGACGTCGAACGTGTCGAACAGCGCGTCGGTCGCCCGGTACAGCTCGACTTGGCGGCGTCGCGCCTTCGCGATGTCCAGCACCGTCGTCCGCAGCGCCTCGTCGTAGGTGGCGCGGATATTGGGGTTGAAGCCGCCGTCGGGCCCAGCGGCATCGGGATCGAACCGGTGAATGCTGCGGTGATAGTTGGTGGCAAAGATGTCCGAGCGGAGCTGCCAGTCCACGTCGAGCGCATCGCTGAGATCGATGTCGGCTTCTTCGACCGAAGCGACGATGCCGGCCAGTCGTTCGACACGGTCGGCGAACGCAGTCTTGACAGCTCCGGAGACCGGCAAGCCGCCGAGGTCGGCACTGACGCCGACCTTCAGCGATGAGGCGTCGACGCCGTGCAGATCGGCGAACGCGGCTGCGTCGAGCGGGAATGCCATGGGATCACGGCGGGCAGCGCGATCGCGGCCGGCGACCACCGACAGCAGCAGCGCCGCGTCGGCGACTGTGCGGGCCATCGGTCCCTGCACGCTGTAGTTGGTCCGCCCGATCGTGCGTTCGTCGTGCGCGACGGTGCCGGGCGTGGACCGGTGGGCGACGACCCCGCAGTACGAGGCCGGGATGCGCAGACTGCCGCCGTGATCCGACCCCGTTGCGAGCGGCGCCATCCCGCAGGCCAACGCCACCGCCGAGCCGCCGGAGCTGCCTCCGCAGGTCAGCGAGGGATCGAAGGGATTGCCGGTGGCGCCGAAGAGGCGATTCACCGTGTTGGCGCCGATGCTCAGCTCTGGCGTGTTCGTCTTGCCGATGATGACGGCGCCGGCTGCTCGCACCCTCGCCACGATCCCGTCGTCGGCGACCGGCACGTTGTCGGTGAATGGCACGGCGCCGTAGGTGGTGGTCAGTCCGGCCGTGGCTTGGATGTCCTTGATCGCCACCGGTAGTCCTGCCAGCGGTCCCAGCGGCTCGCCTTGGGCACGTGCACCGTCGATCTGCCGGGCTGCTGCGCGTGCCGCATCGTCGTCGCGGGTGACGAGCGCGTTCACCGCGCCGTCCGTGGCGTCGGCGCGTGCCAAGCACGACTCCAGCAGCTCTGTCGCTGACAGCTCGCTGGCCTCCAGCAGCGCCCGCGCCCGGCTCGCAGATAGGTCGCAGGGCTCGCCCATTCCCGGAGCGTGCCACATCGCCGCGCCCTGAGGCCGAGCGGCCCGTGAGCCCCCCGTGAACCCCATCGCATGAGGACTGCGGGCGAGAGCGGGCAACAGCAAGCTGCGCAGCGGGAACACGCATCCATCTGCGCATTCTCCGGCTCCGCCTCGGGCGCATCGGTAGTCTCTGCGACGATGAGCAGCCCTGACGGAGCGAGCTTGAACGGCGGGCCGAGCGTCCATGACGTGGTCGTGGTCGGCGCCGGTTTCGCCGGCATGTACATGCTGCACAGGCTGCGCGGACTCGGTTTCGACGTGGCGGTGGTCGAGCGGGCCGATGACGTCGGCGGCACATGGTACTGGAACCGCTATCCGGGCGCCCGCTGCGATGTCGAGTCGATGCAGTACTCCTACTCGTTCGACCCCGAACTCGAGCAGGAATGGGAGTGGACCGAGCGCTACTCCGGCCAGCCCGAGATCCTCCGCTACGCCAACCATGTCGCCGACCGCTACGGCCTGCGCCGCGACATCCGCTTCAAGACGACGGTCACCGGGGTCGGCTGGGACGACGCCGGCAGCCAGTGGCAGCTGCAGACCGACCGCGGCGAGTTTCGGGCGCGCTTTGTGGTCATGGCAACCGGCTGCCTGTCGACGGCCAATGTCCCCCACTTCGACGGCATCGAGACCTTCGAGGGGCCGACGTACCACACGGGTCGATGGCCGCACGAAGGCGTCGATTTCTCCGGGCTGTCGGTGGGTGTGATCGGCACAGGCTCGTCGGCTATCCAGGCGATCCCCGTCATCGCCGATGAGTGCCGCGAGCTGACGATCTTCCAGCGCACGCCGAACTACTCGGTGCCAGCCCGCAACGAGCCATTGGCTGCGGCCGAACAGGCCGACTGGAAGGCCAACTACCGCGAGCGGCGGGCCAAGATGGCAACCCAGCAAGCGGCGATGGTGCAGCGGCTGCCCGATAGCGAAGATCTCGCGAAGGAAGCAAGCGCCGCCGAGTTCGACGAGCGCATGGCTGAGCGGTGGGAGGTGGGCGGCTTCACCTTCTACCGGGCGTACGGGGACATCGGCCTCGACGCTGAATCGAACGGCCGCATCGCGGAGTTCGTCCGCGGCAAGATCGCCGAGATCGTCGACGATCCCGAGACCGCAGCCAAGCTCACCCCGCACAACACGATTGCCTGCAAGCGCCCGTGCCTCGACACGAGCTACTACGAGACGTTCAACCTGCCGCACGTGCACTTGGTGGACGTGTCCGAAACGCCGATCGATCGAATCTCGGCAGCGGGCGTCGTGGTCGACGGCGAGGAGTACCCGGTGGACGCGATCGTGTTCGCCACCGGCTTCGACGCCATGACCGGAACCCTGCTGCGGATGAACATCACCGGGCGTGACGGCGCTCGACTGGCCGATCATTGGGACGCCGGACCGCGCACCTACCTTGGACTGGGTGTGACCGGCTTCCCGAACATGTTCACCGTGTCGGGTCCCGGCAGCCCGTCCGTGCTGACCAACATGATGCCGTCGATCGAGCAGCATGTCGACTGGATCGCTCGGTGCTTGGCGGATCTCCGCTCCCGGGGTTCCACCATGATCGAGCCCGAAGCCGATGCCGAGGCCTACTGGGTCGACTACGTCAATGCCGTGGCCGATCTGACGCTGTTCCCCACCTGCAACTCGTGGTACCTGGGGGCGAACATTCCGGGCAAGACCCGGGTCTTCATGCCGCTGCCGGGCTTCCCGCCCTACGTTGAGATCTGCGAGAACGTAGCGTCGGACAACTACCGCGGCTTTGCCCTGGCCTGATCGACCCAGATCCCGAACCGTCCCAAAGGTTGCAGATGAGATTCACGCCGACCGAGTTGACCGGTCCCGAACTTGACCTCCAGGCAGAGGTGCGCGAGTTCCTGGCCGCCGAGCTGCCGCCCGGCAGTCATGAGCCGTGCCTGGGCATGGCGGCGGACCACGACCGGGAGTTCTCCGCGAAGATGGCCGCCCGGGGCTGGGTGGGCATGGCGCTGCCGTCCCGCTGGGGCGGTTCGGATCGCACCGCGGTGCAGCGCTTCATCGTGGTCGAGGAGATGCTGCGCTGGGGAGCACCCGTGGGGCATCACTGGGTGGCCGACCGCCAGACCGGCAACGTGATTCTGAAGTTCGGCACCGACGAGCAGCGTGAGCGGTTCCTGCCGCCGATCTGCCGGGGCGAGCTGGGCTTCTCGATCGGCATGAGCGAGCCTGACAGCGGCTCGGATCTGGCCTCGGTGTCGACCCGTGCCGAGCATTCTGGGGATGGCTGGGTGGTGAACGGCACCAAGATCTGGACGTCGAACGCGCACATGAACGACTGGTTCATCTGCCTGCTGCGCACGGCGCCCATGGAAGACGGCAACAAGCACGCAGGGCTGTCGCAGTTCCTGATCGACCTGCGCTCGCCGGGCCTCGAGATCAGCCCCATCCCTTTCTTGGACGGGAGCCACCATTTCAACGAGGTGACCTTTCACGACGTGTTCGTGCCCGACGCCAACGTCGTGGGCCAGCCGGGCATGGGCTGGCACCAGAACACCACCGAGATGGCCTATGAGCGCGGCGGTCCGGACCGGTGGCTCTCGCCGTTCTCGACGGTGGAGCAGTTGCTGCGCGAGGCCGCCGGCACGCAGATGGAAGGTGCTGTGTCGGACCTGTTCGGCGAGCTGGCGGCTCGCTGGTGGGGCATCCGGAACCTGTCGCTGTCGGTGGCCCGGCTGATCGACGAGGGCGAGGCCCCGTCGGTGGAGTCGGCGCTGGTGAAGGAGATGGGCACCCGCTACGAGCTGGAGGTCGTCGAGAAGCTGGTGCAGCTCATCGACGAGGAATACTCACCCGAATCCGAGTCGCTGTTCGAGCGGCTGCTGGCGCAGTGCGTGGTGACCTTCCCGGGCAACACGATCCGGGGCGGCACCATCGAGATCCTGCGCTCGGTGGCCTCGAAGGGATTGCAGGGGCTGCCGGCATGACGGTGCGAGCGACTCCCGAGCCTGTGGTGGTCGACGAGCTGATCACCGACACGGCCGACCGATTGTTCGGCGAGCTGTGCACGCACGAGGCCGTGCAGGCCGCCGAAGAAGCCGGCGGTGCGCCCGAGATCTGGGAAGCGTTCCGCGAGACTGGCTTCGACTTGATCGCCGTTCCAGAGGAGGCGGGCGGATCGGGCGGCTCGCTGGCCGAGGCCATCGAAGTGCTGCGGCTGGTCGGCTACCACTCAGCCCCGATCCCGGCTGCTGAGAACGGCGTCCTCGGCGGGTGGTTGCTGGCTGTGGCTGGCTTGGAGCGACCCGATGGACTGGTCACGGTCGTCCCTCCTCGGGCGGCCGAAGGCGGCTGGTCTGGCGGCGGAGCGTGCTCAATGGAGATCGCCAGCGACGGCACCACGACGCTGACCGGCGAGGCGCATCGGGTGCCGTGGGCGCGCAGCGCCGAGGTGATCGTGTGTGTCTGCGAGTGTGATGGGCAGACGACCGTCGCTTCGGTGCCGGCAGCGGAGTGCGAGATCGCGCACCTCCCCAACATGGCGGGCGAGCCCCGCGACACGGTGCGCTTCGATGGCGCGACCGGTGTTGCGGCCCCCGCTCCCGACGGCGTGGACGCCGGCGCCTTGGCGCAGCGTGGCGCGCTGTCGCGGGTTGCGCTGATGGCGGGCGCCATCGAGAAAATGTGCCAACTCACCGTCAGCTACACCAACGAGCGGGTGCAGTTCGGCCGTCCGGTGGCCCGCTTTCAGGCCGTGCAGCAGCACTTGGTGTGGGCCGCGCAGGATGCGGCGCTTGCACGCATGGCCGCCGAGATCGCTGCCCGGGAAGCCACCCGGGGCGATGCTCCCTTCGAGATCGCCGCAGCCAAGCTCATCGCCAATCAAGCAGCCGCCCGCGCCACCAAAGCGTGCCATCAGGCACACGGCGCCATGGGCATGACCCAGGAGTACCCGCTGCACCACTTCAGCCGTCGCCTGTGGAGCTGGCGCAAGGAGTACGGCTCCGACGCCCACTGGACCGGGGTGCTGGGCGACATGGCCACCGGCGCCGGCGCCGATGGCCTCTACCCCCTCATCACCTCGGGCACCGCTGCCCTACAGTGAAGTGGTGACAGACGCCGACAGGGAGATGGCTGTGTCGCTGCGAGATTCCGAGATCATCTTCGAAGTCAGCGAGGACGAAGTCGATAGTGGATACTCCGCTAGGAGACTGCTGAGCAATTGCCGAAATCGCCGATTCACGGACACAAAGCCACAGGTCAGAGCATTGCAGGCTTGCCCGAATCCGAATAAATCAGCGGTCTCCTAGTTGACACGCATGTAATGACCATGGACCTTGTTGACGTTTGTGGTCCGGGGATGGGTTGAGCCTCCGTGGCAGTGTGGGGTCTGTAGTGATCCCGACTGCGAACGGAGGCTCAGTGAACGACGGTAGTGCAGGTACGGCTCGGCGGGGTGCGCCGCGGCCGCCCGGGAGGCTGTCCGCGGAGACGAAGCGGGAGTTCTGTTTGCAGGTCGCGAGCGGGGCGGTCACCCAGGTCGATGCTGCCCGCGGGTGGGGGGTGGTCGTGTCGTCGGTGATCGCGATCCGTCGCACGGCCAAGGGCGCTGCTTTGGCTGCTTTGTCCCCCAAGCCGGGGCGGTCTGCTGGGGAGCGGGACTGGGAGCTCGAAGAGGCCCAGGCGGAGATCGGCCGGCTCGCCGAGGCGGTCAAGGCCCAGGCGATCGAGTTGGCGGTCGTGCGGGGAGAATCCGGCTGGGACTGAGCGGGCCGGTCCCGGCGAGAGTCCCCGCCGAGGTCAAAGAACTGGTCCTCTTAATATGGGGTGATGAGATTAATATGGGGTGATGAGGTTTCGGCTTTCGGGTGTGGGGTGATGAGGTTTCGGCTTTCGGGTGTGGGGTGTTGTGTTGCGGTGTTGGTGCTGGCGGTGGGTGTGGCGCCGTCGGTGGGCGCGCAGTCTGGCGGGGAGTCTGGGTCGGGTGGTGTGGTGTTGGTGGTGGTGAATGGTTCGTCGTTGGCTGATGTGGGTGTGGCGGCTGGGCTGGTGGGTGGCGGTGTGGGTGATGTGGTGGTGGCGGCGGAGTCGGCTGGGGGTCTGGGCGAGGCGGCTGGGGGTGTGGTTCGGGATGCGGGTGTGGTGTCGGGTGTGGTGCTGGTGGGCGGTGAGGCTGCGTTGGGCGGTGGTGTGGCTGCGGAGTTGGAGTCGTTGGCGCCCGGTGTTGTGGTGGAGCGTGTGAGCGGCGCGGATCGGGTGGCGACGGCGGCTGCTGCGGCGCGTCGGGTGCTGGCGGGCCGTTCGGGCGGGGCCGCTGCGGGGGTGGTGTTGGCGGATGGGTGGTCGTTGGCTGATGTGGGTGTGGCGGCTGCGGTGGCGGCTGCGGGCGGCGCGGATGTGGTGCTGTATTCGGGTTCGGGTTCGCTGCCGGACCAGACGCGGCAGGTGCTCGCTGGTGAGGCGGTCGGCGGGATCGTGGTGGTGGGCGGCGCGGCGGCGGTGCCTGACTCGGTTGTCGCTGCGGCGGCCGGGGCGGCCGGCGGCGTCGGGACAGAGCGTGTGGGCGGCAAGGACCGGGTGGCGACAGCCGCGCTGGCGGCCCGCCGGTGGGCGTCCGGCTGCGCGGAGGCCGCGGTGATCGCGAACGGCTGGTCGCAGGCCGACGTCGGCACGGCAGCGGCGCTGGCGGCGGCGCTGGGCGACAGCGTGGTGCTCTACACGGCGAGCGCGGACGGGCTGGGCAGCGACACGCGCTCGGCGCTGGGACGCGTCCGCCCGCAGCTCGCGGTCGTGGTCGGCGACACCGACACGATCAGCGACGACATCTCCGGCGAGCTCGCCGAGCTCGGCTACCCCGCCGCACGCGTCACCGACGCTGCTGCTGCTGCCCGCTACGCACTCGACAACGACCTCCGCAACTGCCGCACCACCACCGCACCCCGCAGCCCCACCGGCACAGAAACCCCCAACGACAACACCAACCCAGACAACACCCCCGACACCGACAACCCGGACACCAACAGCCCACCAGACAGCACCCCACCGGACAGCAGCGGCACCGGGGACACTGCTTCTCTTCATGAGGTGTGCTCGAGGCTGTTTGCCTGGCTCAGCCCGAACCAGGCCCGCGTCACCCGAGTCCGCGTCACCGAGGGAGGCCCGGCGGCGACAATCACGGCGACCCTGTCCGAGGCACTCCAGACGCCGGTCACACTCCGGCTGAGCGCGAGCCGCGGCGACGGCGTGAGCGACGACGACTACACGCTGGCGCCCTCGACGCTCACATTCGCGGCAGGCCAGACCCAGGCGTCGTTCACCGTGGCCGCGAACGACGACAGCCGATTCGAGCACGACGAGACGCTCACCCTCAGCCTCCTCGGCCCGTCGATCCCGTCGTGCTCCCGGCTGTCGTGGTCGGCGACGGCGTTGGTGACGCTGGTGGACACCGACGCTCCCGACGTGGCTGCCAGCTTCGCCGAAGGGAGGTACCGGGTCACCGAGGGCGGCGCGCCGGTGACGATCACCGTGGAGCTGTACGAGTTGCCCCAGCGGCAGGTGTCGGTGCCGCTGAGGATCGCTTTGAGCGGCGAGGGCCGCCAGTACTCGCTGTCGCGCACGACGTTGGTGTTCGCTGCGGACCAGACCAGCGCGACGTTCACCGTGACCGTTCCCGACGACAGCCTCAACAACGACGGCCACCGGCTGACCCTGAGCTTCGGCGATCTGCCGCCGGGGTTCCGTGCGGCAGTCCAGACCACCGCGACGGTGGAGATCGTCGACGACGACATCGAAGTGAGACTGGAAAGGGCGCGCCGGTACGCGGACGAGTGCTTTGCGCAGAGTTATCAGGCGCAGTGCCGGGCGAGGGTGCTCGCGAACGACTACGCGTACGAGGGCGGCGACCCCGTGCAGGTCCGTGTCCGCCTCGACAGCCCGCCCACAGCGCCGGTCACGATTCCGCTGACATCCGAACTGCGGGGCGGCGCCGTCGCCGACGACGTCAGCTACTCCGTCGAGGACCTCAGCTTCAGCTTCGGCGTGGGCGAGACCGCCAAGACCTTCACGGTGACCGCCGTCGACGACACCGAGCACAACGACGGCGAGCATGTGGTCTTCGGCTTGGGAGACCTGCCCGACGGCTTCGTCAGCACCACCGCCACGTCGGTCACGATCCACCTCATCAACGATGACGGAGCGTTCTCGCGCCAGGCCGGCAAGGACGTCTCTCCGGTGCTTCCGCGAGACCAGGGCGGCGTGACCGATCTGTGGTCCGATGGGACCACGGTCTGGGTGCAGGTGAACTCCAATTGGGTCTACGAGCTCGACTTGGACACCGGTGCCTGCCTCAACGTCGATTCAGACTCCGGCGCCTGCCTCAGCACATTCGCTTATCAAGAATTGCTGGATCGAAATGTGAACATCAAGGGGTTCTGGTCTGACGGTGAGACCATGTGGCTGGCCGACGACCTCGGCACTGCGGCCAAAGTCGTCGCCATCGACTTCGACACCGGCAACACGGTGCCCGACAGGAACTTCGCCCTCGTCCGGTCTGTGGCGGAATACCCGCCCGATCCCGAGTCGGTGTGGTCTGACGGCGACCTCATGTGGGTGCTCGACCAAGCATTCCGGCGCGTGCATGCCTACGACTTCGACAGCGGCGACCACATGAGCTCCCGCACCATCAATCTCGAATCAGAGTTCTCGCGCAACTTTGACGCTCAGGGCATCTGGTCCGACGGGATCACCATGTGGGTCTCGCACCGCCGCGCCGACACGCTCTACGCGTACGACCTCGCCACCGGTGTCCGCCGCGGCCATCTGGACTTCGGCAGTCTCGGGAAAACGGGCAAAGCCTGGCCGGCGGGCATCTGGTCCGACGGGCGCACCATGTGGGTGGCCGACACCGTCTCCGGCAAGTTCTATGCCTACAACATGCCGGTCTCGGCGGCGCTGAAATCGCTGTCGATCTCCGACGTGGAGTTCGGGGTGTTCCAGACGGGCATCTTCTCCTATGAGGGCACCGCAGCGGCGGGCACGACGTCTGTGACGGTGACCGCAGCAGCGGCATTCCCCGACGACGCGACGGTGACGGTCGCGTGGGAGGCCGCCGACGCCACGACCGGCACGGGGGCCTCGGCGACGCTGTCTGCGGGCGACAACACCATCACGGTCACCTCGGTCTATGACGCTGACGGCGACGCGGACACCGACAACGCGGATGTGCGCGTCTACACGGTGACCGTCACGGTTCCCCCCGCAGCCGACAACAGCTGATCGGGCGCCTTCGGTGCCGTCAATCGAGTTCTTCGAAGAGCCAACCCTTGTGAAGGGGCTTGCATACAATAGTTGACGACACGGCTGTGACCTGCGGAAACGCTTTTCACATCCATCAACGTTCTTGCTGGTCGCACCGTTGCAGGAAACTATTCTACATAAGCCCCTTGGTGAAGGTGACGGTGTATTCGGTGCGGGGGTTCGATCGGGTGTAGTCGGCTCGCTGGGTGTTGCTCAGCCCGGCGAGGGTGCAGCGGGTGGTGCTGTCGGTGTTGTGGGTGTACAGCGGGCCGGCCTCGACGCTGATGTAGTGGATGCCCTCGAAGGTGAACTGCTCGCGCAGCCCGCCGTGGTCGTAGTAGGGGTCCCAGGCGGCGGTGATGCGCGTCGCGTTCGACCACTCGCTCTCGCCGCGGACCCACGGAACCCCCACGTCGACGATCGTGGGGGACTGGTACATGCGCACCCGCAGACAGCCCGCCGACGCGGTCTGGGTGACCGTCGCGGTGTTGTAGTCGTGCATGCTCATCCACGCCCGGAACCAGTCGCTGTCACCGTCACGGTCCACCGTCGCCGACACCGCCGCCTCTCCGGCGTCGGCGCTCACGAACCCCGGCGTGAACAGATGCCGGCGCAGCCGCCAGCGCCACCCGTCGGTGCCGGGCAGGTCCTCGCCCGGGGCCTCCCCCACGGGATCCTCGGCCTCGCCCCACGCATACAGCGTGTAACGCGACCCCAAATACGCGCTCGGCGGCTGGTTGAGCGAGCCGTCATGGGCAGACAGATGGAGCGCCTCGTTCTCGAAATTGGCCGCCGTGCGCACATAGTCCGAAGCGGCCTGGGTGAACCAATGCTCCCAGGAGCCGCTGGTGCGGGAAAAGCCCCCCGCAACCCCGAAGTCATGAAGGCTTATCATCCCCTCCGAAGCGACGTCGAAGTCGACGTTAATGTTGGAGATAAACGGCCTGACGTCGTTGAGCAGCGACCCGCCGATGTCGTGCATCCTGAGCGTGAACTGGTTGCGGCGGCCCGCCTCGAGCCCCTCCACCCGCACCAGCTGCGCGCCCGCGCCGGTCGTGAGCGCGCCGAGCGTGAAGCTGTCGTGCAAGAACCCCTCCACGCTCGACCCCACCGCCACCGTCGCCGCGTCCGCAGCGACTTGAGTGCCCAGAGAATGAACGGTGGTGCTGCGCAGGTCGGTGACCGCCACCGTATAGGTGGACAGCACCACATACGCCTCCCGGAGCCCGCACCTGTGGCAGCGATCCACCAGCGCACCAGCCGGCGCCGACGCCGGATCCGACACCACATCGCTGTAGAACGCCCACACCCCACCCGACAGATGCGGCAGCTCCACCCCCACGAAATAATCCCCATCCGACGGCGGCGAGAAATACGCCCTGCGGCGAGCAAGCTCCCCGACGCTGTGCAACTGGTAATCGTTGCTCGCGCCCGACCCGGCAAGCTGAGCGCCGTCGCTGTCATAGATCGCCACGATCGCCGCCCGCCGGGCGCTGCCGCCCCGCACATCGACCACATACACCCGGCCCGCCTCCAAACCCGTCATCTTGAACCAGTCCACATCACGCGACCGATGAAACGCACCCCCAACCGAACCACCCGCAGCCACCACACTGCGCGACGCCTCATTACCAGGCTCGTCGAACTGCTCCCCGTACACCGCCAACGCAACCCGGCTATTTGAGGTCGACAGGTTCCAGGCGTCCCCGATCCCGCGAGTCAGGATGTAATCCCATATGGAGAAGCCGGGACCGTCCTGGTTGTCCGAGAGGACCGCAAACGCCGCCGGCCTTCTGGTCGCCCCCGAAAGGGTCGCCTCGGCCGCGCCGCTCTCCAGATGTTCCAGAACCAGCCAGTAGGTGTCGCCCTGCTCGAGGACGGCGCCTTCGGGCGCGCTGAACCGGTAGGTGCGGAAGTCGGTGTCGGCGTCGGTGAGATAGTCCGCCGGCGGGGTCAGCTCCCACAGCACCTCACCGGGAAAATGGCCCTGGGAGGCGTGAATCGTCACACGGCCCCGGTTCCGTATGCTTGACTGCCGCCGCCTCATCTGCAGCTCGACCGCCTCGAGCCGCCAGCTGCCCGAGGAAGGGTCCAACTGGAACGCCTGCGCCGTCCCATCCACAGCCCCTCCGAGAAGCTGGCTAGTGGCACTTGCGGTGCCGTACGCGAAGTTGGTGACCAGCGGGGTCTCTGCGTTCTGGGGGGCGGCGATGAGCGGCTCGGGGTCGACGAACTCGACCAGCACCGGCTCGATCAGCACCGGCTCGGCGCGTGCTTGGGGCAGCGCGGGCGTGGCAGCGCTGAGGGCGCCAGAGGCGGGCCCGGTTCCGGTGCCGTTGTAGGCCTGCACGGCGTAGTGCAGCGTCTGGCCCGGCGGCGTGGTCGTGTCGGTGTAAGTGGTCACCTCAGCGGCGAGGCCGTCCGCGATCACCGCCAGCTCGTCAGGCCGTGGGCCGCGCCACACCCGATAGCCCTCCACGGGGCCGCCCTCGGCAGGCGCGGCCCACCACAGCGTCACCGCCCCGAACGGGCCCAGCGCAGTGCCCGTCAGCCGCGGCGCGCCCGGCAGCGGCACCGTGTCGGCGATCTCGACGGTGGCCAGACCGGTGAGCGGGCCGCTGCGCTCGGTGCGCGCGAACGGCCCCGAGCCGGTGACGCCGTAGCGGGCGCGCATCTGCACTTTGTAGGTGACGCCCACAGGCAGGTTCCGCAGCGTGAACGACGTCACATCGCCCGCCGGGTACAGGTTCCCGCGGGTCTCGCCGTCGCCCAGCCGCCGATAGGTCAGCCACCCCAGATCCTCCTGCGCCCACATCACCCGATAATCATCCGGCACCGGATCCGGCGTCGACCACGAAATCGTCAACTCCCCCGGCGCACCGCTCGACACCACAAACCCGCCGATCTCGCCCCAGCCCAGCCCAGACCCCTCAGACCCCTCCTGCGCCTGCTCGGACCCCTGCTCCTGCTGGCCGGACTCCTGCTCCTGCTCGGACTGCTGGGCCTGCTGATCCTCGGCCTCCTGCTGCTGGGACTGCTGGGCCTCGCCCTGCTGGGCCTCCTCATCCTGCTGCGGGTCAGACTTCTGCTGGGCCTGCTGCTGCTCTTGATCGTCCTGCTCCTGCTGCTGGGCCTCCTGCTGACCCTGGACCTCCTGCTCGGCCTGGTCGTCCTGCTGGGGCTGCTCAGACTGATCGTCCTGGTAGGGGTCTTGCTGGTGCTGTGAGGCGACCGGCGCGGCGGCGACGGTAACAGTGAGCTCGTCGCTCCACGGCGACGCGGCCACCTTGCCCTCAGCGGTGCGGAACCGCGCCCGCACCATCACCTTGTAACCGGCGCCCTCATCAAGACCAGACAGCGTCACCGACGTCGCGTCACCACCCGGCCACGCATTGCCCCGACCGGCCTCATCGGGCTGTCGCCACGACAGATACTCCAAATCGTCGCGCGCCCACCGCACCCGATACTCGAACGGCGCCAGCTCAGGCGCCTCCCACCAAACCCTCAGCTCACCCGCAGCATCACTCGCAACCGCCACCCCAACCAGCTCCGGCACCGACTCGCTGGCACCCACCGGCACCGCCACCGACGCGCACAACGCCAACACCGCAAACGCCGCACCCCAACGCCGCACGCTTCTCCGGGGGGGGGGGGGGGCAACCCGCCGCCACGCCGCACACCCACCACACGCCCCACACCACAAGCCCCACCGAACCGCACAGAACCGCTCACCGCACCAGCCTCCACAAAACAGCCGACAACACAACCGACACAACACCGGCCTGCCGACATCCCTGCCGGCAACAAGCCGACACCATACAACACATCCAAACCAACACAGACAAACCGAGCCGCAAGTGCGTGTCTGGCAGGCGGCGGGCAACGGGTGGCGTGGGGCGCGGGCTGTCCGCTTTGGGCGGCTTCGCGGACCGTGTCGGGCTGACGGACGCGCTGTCGGCCGCGGCGCCCCAAAGCGGGGAGCGCGCCCCGATGCACGACCGCGGCGTGATGCTGACCCATGGGCTGTTGACGGCCGCTTGGGGCGGTGAGGCGTGCAGCGACATCGAGCATCTGAGGGCGCAGCACGAGCCGTTCGGCGAAGTTGCGTCGGACTCAGCGCTGTATCGGGTGCTCACCGGGCTCGGCGCGGACGGCGCGGCGGTGTTGCTTGACGCGGCTGGGCGGGTGCGCGAGCAGGCGTGGGCGGGCGGGGACCGCAGCGGCCCGCTGGCGGCCGACATCGACTCCGCGCTGGCGGAGGTCCGCGTCGCCGTTCGAATGGCGCTTGAGTCTCGTGGCGGACTTCGATGTCGCAGACACTTGAGCCCCTTCAGGCCGAGGGTTGCGCACCGGTTTCAGCGCCGAGGTAGGCGGCCTGCACCGCTGGGTCCGCTTGCACCTCCTCAGGCGTGCCGGCGCTGATGACCTGGCCCTGGTCGAGCACGTAGATCCGATCGCTGATGCCGGTGATGAAGTTGAGGTCGTGGTCGATCACCAGCACGCCGGCGTCGACCGCTGCGGCCATATGCCGGACGCGTCCAATCATCTCGGCGGACTCAGCGTCGCTCATGCCGCTCGTGGGCTCGTCCAGCAGCAAGAAGGCGGGCGCCATCGCCGCGGCACGTGCCAGCTCGAGCCGCCGTGCACTGCCGTAGTCGAGCTCGCGGACCCGGCGATCGCGCACGTCCCACAGGCCCGCCTCGGCAACCAGCTCGTCCACGCCTGGATGCAGCCCCGGCCGGTGCCGGGCCGCCACACGGCCGGCCAGCTCCACATTCTGGCGCACGGTCAGCGCCCCGAACAGCCTCAGGTTCTGGAACGTGCGCACCAAGCCGGCCCGTGCGATCTCATGGCTCGGCTCGGAGTTCAGCACCCGGTCTCCCAACTTGAACCAGCCCGATGCCGGCTCCACCACCCCGGTGATGACGTTCACCAGCGTTGTCTTGCCGGCGCCATTCGGCCCGATCAGACCCACGACTTCATCGGGGGCAACGGTCAGCCCGGCCCCGTCGAGCGCCCGGAAGCCGCCGAAATCGACAACCAGCTCCCCCACGTCGAGAGCTGCGCCCTGGCGAGACACCTCGGCGTGCAAGCCCACCGGCACCACCTCCGCCAACGGCTCGGGCCGCTCGGCAGGCCGGCGACGCTGCCAGCGACGCCACAGCCACGCGTCCAGCTCCCAATCCCCCAGCAATCCCTCGGAGCGGAAGATCATGAAGCCCAGCATCGCCAAGCCCAAGAACACCGTCTGCAAGTTCTCCCGGAAGATCCAGTCCAACAGCCCGGCGTCCAAGCTCAGCCCGAACAGCTCGTAGCCGTCCTGGCCGAGGCGTCGCGCCGCCTCGCGCCCGATCGTCATCACCGCGACACCAGCCAGCGCGCCGGTGACGCTGTTGCGGCCGCCCACGATCAGCATCGCCAGCGTCAGCAGCGTGTAGTTGAAGAAGAAGTCGTCGGGCAGGATCGAGCCGTTCTCGTACACCCGCAGCGACGACCCGATGCTGACCACCGCCACCGAGATGAGCAACGCCGCGGTCTGCTGCACCAGCGGGTTCACGCCCATGGCACGGGCGGCCAGATTGTCCTCCCTCGCCGCGACCGCAAGCTTGCCGCTGCGGCTCTGCGCATACAGCCGGGCAATGATCAGCGCCCCGAACAGGCAGAGATAGATCGGCAGCCGGCTGTCGAGCGCGGCGCCGATCTTGAACGTCAGACCCGCCCGGCTGCCGCCGGTCAGGTCGGGCCAGTTGCGGGCCACCTCATGGGTGACGAACAGCAACGCCAAGGTGATGACCGTTGCCGCGACAGCGCCCGACTCCGCGCCCGAGCGGGCCAAGCCGACGCCCACCATCGCCGCCACGACCACCGTCACCCCGATGGCCACGACGCCGGCCAGCACCGGGTTCAGCAGCACCTCATCCAATCCGAACGGGGCGTCATCGATGCGCTTCAGCTTCTCGTCGGGACTGATGGCGAAGACCGCGAAGGCGTAGCCGGCGATGGCGCCGAAGCCGATATGCCCGAACGACAGCACGCCGGTGTTGCCGACGTAGATCTGGATGCCCAGCACGATGATGGCGTCGATCAGCATGACCGTCACCAGACGCTCGGCCGCCCGGCCCTGGAAGCTCTCGTAGATCAGCCCGGCCGCCAGGAACACGGCGAAGAGCACGACGCAGCCCAAGACCGGGAATCCGACGTCACGCCCGAGGCGAGGGAACATCAGACCCGCTCGATCCGACCCACCCGATCAGACCCGCTCTGCGTGTCTGACGGTGACCAAGCCCTGGGGCCTGAAGATGAACAGCAGCGCGATCAGCCCGAAGACGACGCCCTCGGTGAGGCCGGCGACGCTGTCGGGCAGGCGCGAACGCAACAGCACCTCAGCCAGTCCCAGCACCAGCCCGCCGATCACCGCTCCGCGCAGGCTGCCGAGGCCGCCGATGAGTGCCGCCAGCACGCCCTTGAGCATCGGGGCGATGCCCGCGCTCGGGCTGATGCTGCCGGCGCGCATCAGCCAGAAGACCCCGGCGATGCCGGCCAGCAGCCCTGACAGCGCGAAGGCGCCCCGGATCACGGTGTCCGAGCGCACGCCCATCAGCCGAGCCGTGTCGAAATCGGCCGCGGCGGCGCGCAGCGACAGCCCGAACATGGTCCGCTGCACCAGCCACGTCGTGCCTGCCAGCGTCAGCAGGGTCACGACGATGACGGCGGTGTCGTACACCTCGATGTTGAGCGGCCCGACCGAGTACGTGTTGGTGACCCAGGTCGGGCGGTCGAACGGCTTGACCGACGCGGACACGTACAACAGGAAGATGGCGGAGATCACGAAGTGCACGCCGAAGGAGGTGAGCAGCAGCGTGAAGTCGGAACTGCCCCGCACCCGTGAGAACGCGACCCGCTCGATCACCAGCGACGTCAGCACAGCGCTCACCACGATCAGCGGCGCCACGAGGTACCACGACCAGCCCGCGCCGAGGGTCCACAGCGCCACGTAGCCGCCGACGGTTATCAGCTCGCCGTGGGCGAAGTTCAGCAGGTGCATGACGCCGAAGACCACGGCGACGCCCAGCGCCAGCAGCGCGTAGATGCTGCCCCGGCCCAAGCCGTCGATGAGGTTCTGCGCCAGCTCGGTCATCGCGGACCGTCCTGGGCGTGTCGGGGAGTGCCATTGCCGGCGTCGTGACCGACGAAGGTGTCGAACAGATCGTCTCGCCGGCTCAGCTCGGCGCCCGTGCCCGTGGCCACGATTTCGCCGCTGCGCAGCACGTAGGCGCGGTCGGACACCTCCAGCATCCGGGCAGCGTTCTGCTCCACCACCAGCAGCGCGCGGCCCTGGTCGCGCAACGTGTCGATCAGCTCGAACACCAAGTCCACGAGCACCGGCGCCAACCCCAGGGAGGGCTCGTCCATCATCAGCAGCCGGGGGGCCGACATCAGCGCCCTGGCGATCGCCAACTGCTGCGCCTCGCCGCCAGACAGGAACCCGGCCGGGACATCCCACTTCTCGGAGAGCACCTCGAAGCGCTCGGCCATCTCGTCCAGCAGTTCGGCCCGCTTCGCCGGCGCCACGGTGACCCCGCCGATCTTCAGGTTCTCCTCCACGGTGAGGTCGGCGAAGATGCGACGGTGCTCGGGCACAAGCGCCACGCCCGAGCGCAGCAGCTTCTCGGGCGTGTGCCCGGTGATGTCGTCGCGCTCGAAGGTCACGCGGCCCTCGGCCGGCTCGATGAGCCCGGCGATGGCGGAGAGCAGCGTGGTCTTGCCCGCACCGTTGGGTCCGATGAGACCGACGACCTCACCGGACCCGACGTTCAGCGATGCATTGCGCAATGCGGCTATGGAGCCGTAGCGAGCGGTGAGCCCTTCAACTTCGAGCATGGGAGCCGCTCAGCTCACGATGGGTGGCACTGTGCCCGTCGTGGCGCGCCGAGCGATGCCAAGAGGCTGCGGGCTTGGGCGAACCTTCACCTCGCAGCACCTCATGCTTCCGGCTGATGTTCGCTGTGCTCGCGGGCCGCTCGGGGCGCAGCTTCGCCTGTCGACTCAGCCTCTAGTTGATCGTGATCGTGGCGACGAGCACATCCTCGCCGTTGGTGATGCGGTTGATCGGCACTGCCTTCGGCGGGATGCCGTTAGTGCCTTCATAAGCGATCTCGCCCGACAGCCCCTGAAAACCAGAGATCTGCTTGACGGCCTCGCCGATTTCGGCGGTGTCGTCGCAGCCGCAGTCGAGCATGCCTTGGATGCCCAAGAACATCGAGTCGACATACAGCGCCATGAAGCCACGGCTGTCCAGCGCCTCGCCCTTCGCGGCCTCGAACGCAGCGAGCATCGAGTCGATCCGGTCGCCTGCGGTGATGCTGGTGTGCGGCGTGTGGGCAATGCCCTCGTTGTTGGTCTCGACCTGGATGCCGGTGGCATCGAGCGCGTCGGTGCCGACGTAAGTGAGTCCGTCCAGGCCTTGGCCTTCGAGCTGCCCGCGCAGCGCTGTCACCTGGAAGCCCAGCGCGGCCGAGAACACCACCTCGTTGTTCTCCGAGATCCCGGCGATCTCGTTCACCTGCGGGGAGAAGTCGGTGTCGCCAGCCCACACGTATGTCTGCACGCTGACGACCTCGCCGCCGCCGGCTTCGAAGGCGGCCATGAACGCGTCGGGATTAACGCCCGTGTAGGGGATGCCCTCGCCTTCGGTGAACACGATGGCCCTGGTGATGCCCTGGTCGAGTGCCCACTGGGCGGCTGCCCCCGACATCTGATGGTCATCGAAGGTGACCAAGTACGAGTTGATCGAGGCGTCCGCCAGCGTGGGCTCGGTGGATGCGGCCACGAACAGCGGCACCTCGCCGTCGGTGGTCCGCAGAATCGGCAGCGCGAAGTCTGCGAAGGGCGGGCCGATCAGGAAGTGCGCGCCCCAGTCCAGCAGGACGTTGGTGGCGAGCGCAGCGTCGTCGCCGACTTCGGCGACGCGCACTTCGACTGGCCGGCCGTTGAAGCCGCCACGGCAGTTGGCGAGCTCTGCGATGTAGGGCACGAGCTTCGAGCCGGGAATGTCGACGAATCCGACCACGTCGCTGAAGTCCATCGCCATGCCGACCCGGATCGGGTCACCCGTGGGCGCCTCCTCGCACGCCGACAGATCGGCGCTCAGGATGTGATCGATGTCGATGCTGGTCATCGTCGCGCCGGCTGACTCGCCGGCTTCGGCCGTGTCGTCGCCGCCGCATGCTGCGCCGAGCAGTGCGACCACGGCCAGCAAGGCCAAGATGCGTCGTCTCATGGTGGATCCCTCCCGTGGATCGAGTCGATGCTAGCCCTACCCGGATTGCGGGCCGTATAGCTTCTGCTGAGTCTCGGGAAGGAACGACTCATGGCCAACGACCGCGTTCGCATGCTGTGGCCCGACCATCTCGGTCTCGCTCGAGGCAAGTACGTCCCGGCCGCCTTTGCCCACGAAGGCACCGGCCATGCGGCGGCCGTCTTCAGCCTGGCCTACGACCGCTCGTTCATCGCAGCGCCCGGGTCGGGCGTGTTAGACGGCTTTCCCGACATGCACGCCACCTTCGAGGAGTCGGATCTGCGTCCCGGCTGGGATGACGACCGCACCCAGGTGGCGGTCTGCGACCTGTCCCAGCGCGGCGAGCCGTTCCGCTACTCGGCAAGGTACGCGCTGCGCAAGGCGATCGCCGACTGGGAGGCCTTGGGCTACCGCCCGATGGTGGGCATCGAATTCGAGGCCTACGTGCTGGAGCTCACCGAAGAGCACGGCTGGCGGCGGTGGGACACGCCCGAGTCGTATGTGTACGGAACGGGGCGACTCGTGGACCCGATCGGCTTGATCGACGACATAGTGGATCTCGCGGCCGGCAGCGAGATCGTGCTCGAGTCCGTCAACGCCGAATTCGACTCCGGCCAGTTCGAGCTGACCCTGCGCTACACCGATGCGCTGCGGGCCGCTGACGACGCGTTCCTGTTCCGGGTGCTTGCCCGTGAGCGGGCCATGGATCACGGACGCCGGCTGACCTTCCTGGGCAAACCGTATGCCGAACTGGAGGGCAACGGGGTCCACGTGAACTTCTCACTGGTCGACGGCGACGGCAACAACGCTCTCGCCGATCCCAGCACCCCCGACGGGTTGTCGGAGCTGGCCAAGTCGTGCTTGGCCGGCCTGTGCGCCCATCACCAAGGACTCACGCCGCTGTGCGCCCCGACGGTCAATGCCTACCGGCGCCTGCGGCCGTTCACCTTCAGCGGCCGGAGAGCGAACTGGGGATATGACCACCGCGTGGTGGGCACCCGCGTGCCGCCCGAGCGAGGCGAACGCACGCGCATCGAGTCACGCTTGGCCGACGGCGCCTGCAATGCCCACACCGCCATTGCCGCCGTGCTGCAGGCGGCACGCTTGGGCTTGGCGGACGAGCTCGAGTGCCCCGAGCCGGAGACCAATGACGGCATGGAGGCGTGGAACACCGAGGTCACCTCGGCGTTGAACCTGGCGGATGCCTTGGGCCACTTGCGAGCCGATCCAGCGCTGGCCGAGGCGGTCAGCAGCGACCTCGCCGACAACTTCCTCGCCATCAAAGACGCCGAGTGGGAGCGCTACGTTGCTGCGGTGGGTAAGCCCTCCGACGACATCAGCGAGTGGGAGATCAACGAGTACCTGCCGTACCACTGAGCCGCCACTCGGCAGTCGCCGAGCCGGACGGCAGCGGCCGAGACGGCCCCGCAAGACCCAGCGGGTCGGACTTGCTCAGGTGAACTCGATGTAGCGCTTGCGCTCCCAATCGGTCACGTCGTCGCCCGCCGGATCGCACCCGGCGTCGACGAACTTGTCCAACTCGGCCTTGGCCATCAGCACAAAATTCGTCGAGAACTCCTCGCCGAGCGCTGCCGCCAGGGCGCTGCCCTCGTACGCCGCAATGCCGTCGGCTGCGTTGTTGGGCAGCGGCACCGCCTCGCCGGGGTCGTCGTACTTGTCACCCTCGCTCATCGGACCCGGATCGGCGCCCCGCTCGAGCCCGTCAGCACCGGCTGCCAGCAATCCGGCGATCATGAGGTAGGGGTTGGCGTCAGCGCCTGCTGACCGGAACTCGACACGGTTTGCGCTGCCCGCGCCAACCGTGCAGCGACACATCACCGACCGGTTGTCGAGCCCCCAGTGCACGTGCGTGGGCGCGAACGTGTACGGACGCACGCGCTTGTAGCCGTTCGGCACCGGGCTGCCCAGCAGCGACAGCGCACCGGCGTTGTCCAGCAGGCCGCCCAGCCACTGCGACATCACCTCATCGGGAGCCTCCGCAGACGATGCGAACACGTTCCCGTCCCCGTTGGACAGGCTGGTGTGCACATGCATGCCGCTGCCTGAGGGCTCGGTCCACGGCTTGGGCATGAAAGTGGCCTTCAAGCCGGTCTCCTCCGCGATCTCCTTGACGATGCTCTTGTAGAGCGCCGTGTTGTCCGCGGTGGTCATGGCGTCGGCGTGAGCGACATTGATCTCGATCTGGCCGGGCCCGTACTCGGGATTCGAAGACTCCACCGGAATGCCCAAATCGATCATCGCGAGCCGCATGGCCAGCAGCACCGCTTCGATATCGCTCCGATCGGTGAGCGACGAGTACTGGATGTGTTCTTGAGTGAACGACCAGTCGTGCTCGCACAGGTAGAATTCCATCTCGGTGGCCACCACCGGGCTGTAGCCGAGCGCCTCGCACCGCTCGATCTGGCGGGCCAGCACCGTGCGCGGGGCAATCGGGTGCAGCTCATGGGCCGGATCGAGACTGTCCGAGAAGACCAGCGCGTAACCGCTGCGGTGCCCGAACAGCCGCAGCGTGCCCAGATCGGGAACCAAGTGCGTGTCCAGGAAGCCCTTGGCCATGTTGATGTACGGGCTGTCGACCAGGTCGTTGTGCAGGTCGAAGATGTAGATGGCGTCGGCGAGGTGGCAGCCGCCCTCGGCCACCGAACGCAGGAAATGGCCCAGCGGGAACCGCTTGCCGCGCAGGTGACCGTAGGTGTCGACGATGGCCACCTCGACGGTGTGCACATCGGCGAAGCGCAGCCGTTGCTCGACAGCGGCGATGACCCCGCCCGCCGAAGCCTCCGCCGAAGATGTTCCCCCGAAATCGGGACTGTCGATCGAGGTGAGTCTGGTCATGGTTGGTCTCCTCGTTGCTGGGGGTGCGGCGACGACGGGTTTGGCCTGCCTGCGAGCGGCCACAGGCTTACCATTCGGCTGTGACCAGCGAAAGCACCGTCGACAGCCCTTCGCCGTCCGACATCGACATCGCCGATGCAAGCCGCTACTCGCACGGCATCGCATGGGAGGATTTCCGGGCACTGCGCCGGCTGCCAGGGCTGCACTGGAATCGCTACGAGGCCGAGCCAAATGTGGACGGGGGCTTCTGGGCGGTGACGCGGCACGCCGACGTCTGCGAGGTGTCCCGCCATCCCGAGCGCTTCTCGTCGGCGATCGGGCACGTGAACCTGTGGGATCTCGAAGCTGACGCACTCGAGGCCCGTCGCTCGATCCTCGAGCACGATCCGCCGGCGCACACCCGCTTGCGTCGCGTGGTCTCCAAGGCGTTCACGCCGCGCCAGATGCGCCGGTACAACGAGCGCACCCGCGATATCGCCGACGAGTTGCTCGACGCGGTGGTCGAACGCGGCGGCGGCGACTGGGTGGATCTCGTCGCGGCGCCGCTGCCGATCCGGGTGATCATCGCGATCCTGGGGGTGCCGCCCGAAGATGCCGACTACATGGTGGAGCTGTCGAACCACCTGGTCGAGGGCACCACCGAGAGCCAGTCGCTGCCGCCTGACGCCTACGGCAACACCACGCCGCTGCGGCTGCTCCCCTTCGGCAGCCCGGCCGCATGGGGCCTGTACTCCTACGGCGCGAAGCTGAGCGACGAGCGTCTCGCCCAACCCACGGACGACCTGGTCAGCCACCTGGTGCATGCCGAGGTGTGCGGCGACCGTCTCACCGCTGCGGAGTTCCGCAACTTCTTCCAAGTGCTCGTGTTCGGCGGCAACGAGACCACCCGTACCGCGATCACGCACGGGACGATGGCGTTCGCTGACCACCCCGAACAGTGGGATCGGCTGGTGGCGGATCGTGGCTTGCTTCCCAACGCAGTCGAGGAGGTCATCCGCTGGGCATCGCCGATCCTGCACATGCGGCGCACCGCCGCAGTCGACACCGAGCTGGCCGGCACCCAGATCTCAGCGGGCGACAAGGTCGTGATGTGGTACCCGTCGGCCAACCGCGACGAGGCGGTGTTCGATCGGCCAGACGAATTCGACATCTCGAGGGCGGACAACGCGCAGATCGCGTTCGGCGGCGGCGGACCGCACTTCTGTCTCGGCGCCTACTTGGCCCGCATGGAGCTGACCGTGCTGCTCGAAGCGATGCTGGACCGCGGCATCCGGCCGGCGAGCGCTGAGAACTTGGTGCGGATCCCGTCCAACTTCGTGCACGGCGTCGCCTCAGTGGACGTGAGCGTCGACGTTGCGGCACCCGCTGTGGGAGTCTGACGCGGTGAGCACCTGGGCCGAGCCGTACCTGGACGATCTGGGACCCGACGACGCCGACATCTCCGACCACGACGTCTGGACCCGAGGCGTGCCCCATGCCACGTTCGCCCGGCTGCGCCGGGAAGAGCCGGTGGCATGGATCGACGAGGTCGACGGTCGCGGCTACTGGGCGATCACCAAGTACGACGACGTGTTCCGCGTCAGCCGCGACACCCAGACCTTCACCTCGACGAAGGGCATACGCCTCGAGGACATGGCGCCTGACGAACTCGAAGCCCGCAAGACCATGATGGAGCAGGACCCGCCCGAGCACACCCGCTACCGGCGGCTGGTGAGCCGGGGGTTCACACCGCGGGTCGTGAACACCTACGAGACTGCAATCCGCGCCTTGGCCTGCGAGGTGCTGGACCGGGCGCTGACAGACGAGCGCTTCGACTTCGTGACCGAAGTCGCCACCGAACTGCCCATGCGAATGCTGGGTCGCATGCTGGGAACCAGCGATGCCGATGGCCACCAGCTCGTGGAGTGGGGCGACGCGTTGCTCGGCAACACCGATCCCGATTTCACCGACTATCCCGTGGGCTTGGTGGACACCGACGAGTTCCGGCTGATGCCGTTCCGCAGCCCGGTCGCCATCGAGATCTTCAACTACGCAGCAGAGCAGGCAGCGAAACGCCGGGCGCACCCGACAGGGGACGTCATCGGCCAGCTCTTGGCGCCGACCACCGACGGCACGCCGCTCACCGATCAGGAGTTCAAGAACTTCTTCACCCTCATCATCGCTGCGGGCAACGACACCACCCGCTACACGATGACCCACGGCTTGTGGGTGCTGATGGCGCACCCTCACCTGTTCGACACATGGCGGGCTGCGGTGCTCGCAGGAGACGAAGCGCTGACCGCTGCCGCGGTCGAAGAGGTGCTGCGCTCCAGTTCGGTCACGACGCATTTCCGCCGCACGGCGACGTGCGACACCGAGATCCGCGGCACCAAGGTGCGAGCAGGCGACAAGGTGGTGCTGTACTACATCAGCGCGGACCACGACGAGGACCGCTTCCCGCACCCGTACCGTTTTGACTTGGCGCGCCCGGATAACGAGCACATGACCTTCGGCCGCAACGGTCCGCACCTGTGCCTGGGAGCGTGGCTGGCCCGCATGGAGATCAAGGTGGTGTTCGAGGAGCTGCTGCGGCGGGTGGTGCGCATCGAAGCGGACGGACCCACCGAGCGGCTGCGGTCCAATTTCATCTCCGGAATCAAGCACCTGCCGGTACGCGTCAGCGAGCTGGCTGCATGAAGGCACTCGTCGTGACGCACGAGGAAACGTCGCGGCCCGGTTTCGTCGGCGACGCACTGGTCGAGCGCGGCGCCGAGCTGACTGTCCACGTGATGGTGCCCGACAGCACGAAGCCGGCCGAATTCCAGCCCGTGGGAGACGACAGCTTCGATGTGCTCGTGGTGACGGGTTCGCACTGGTCGGTGTACGAGGACGCCATCAAGCCCTGGATCGGTGCGGAGCTGGATCTCATCCGGCGCTCGCATGAGCGCGGCACGCCGGTGCTGGGCATCTGTTTCGGCGGTCAGGCGCTGGCTGCGGCGCTGGGCGGATCGGTCGATCTTTCCCCTGAGACCGAGATCGGCTGGTACCGGATCTCGCCGCCCGACGGCGTGACGCTGCCGATCTCGGACGGCCCGTGGATGGAGTGGCATCACGATCGCTTCCACCTGCCCCTTGGCGCCGAACTGCTGGCCAGCAGCGAGATCTGTCCGCAGCTGTTTCGCATGGGCCGCAGCGTGGGAACCCAGTTTCATCCTGAGATCAGCGTCGCGCTGGCCTCCGAGTGGCTCGACAAGGCGACTGACGACTACCTGGCATCGTGCGGCGTCACTCGCCAGGAGATCCTCGCCGGAGTGACGCGCAATGAGGCCGCCAACCGTCGCAACTGCTTCGAGCTGATCGACTGGTTCCTCGACGACGTGGCCACGTAGCAGGTCTGGGCGCGTCCCTGGCAGATTCTCGAGGCGCTGCGGCCCCGCCGACGAGTGGATCGGCGATGCAGATCCTTCGCCCGGTCGTCACGCAGGTTGAGCGTGAGGCCCAGTTTTCCGGCGTTGTGGTTGTTGAACGATCCCCCGGCTTCGATGCCGCGGTGCTCGCCTACGAAGGGCTGCGTGCCTCGCAGGATGTCCCAGCGGCCTTGGCGGACCGGATCCTCGATGCGGATCACCTCTGCGCCGAGGGCGGCGAGAATCTTGGTGGCCCCCGCCCCGGCGAGCTGCCCGGTGAAGTCGCAGATGCGGGTACCGGCGAGCGCGCCCGGCTGGGGCTTCGGCCAGATGGGCGGGCAGTGGTCGGGATCGATCACGGGATGAGATCGCGCTGGGGCGTCCGGCCCGTTCCGGACTCGTCGGCCAGTGCCCGCGCTCGCTGCTGGCAGTCGTCGATCGCGGTCCGCAGCGTGGCGGTCCACGCTGTCATGTCGGCACGACGGGCTCGTGCGCCGTCGGCGCCAGTCGGCGGTTCGAGGGACTCGCCCACCACGATGGCCACCTGGGTCCGCTTGGGGAACTTCGCACCGCTGGGCATCGACTCGCGGGTGCCGGCGATGCCGATGGGCAGCACCGGCGCGCCCGACTTGGCTGCGAGCCACGCTGTGCCGTCGAAGATCTCGCCGATCTCGTCGGAGGGCTGGCGGGTTCCTTCCGGGAAGACCAGCATCGCCTCTCCCGCCTGCAGCAGGCCGAGCGCAGCGCGCAGCGCATCGAGGTCCGCCTCACCCCGGCGCACCGGGAACGTCCCGACCGAGCGCATGAACCAGCCGAGCGGACGGGGATGAAACAGCTCTTCCTTGCCCAAGTAGCGCACACGCCGGTGGGTGAGGCTGCCGATGAGCGGCCCGTCGAGATGGCTGCGGTGCACGGGCGCGTAGATGACCGTGCCTTCCACGCGCAGCCGCTCCTGCCCGGATGCCCGCATCCGAAACGCCCGGAACAGCAGGCCCCGCACGAGGCCGCGCACCGCTCGGAACGTCAGCGTCCCCGCAAGCCCGTCGGCGGCCAGCAGGCCTCCTGAGCCGCGCAGCCTCCATGTGCTCGCCCGTGCAGTCACACCAAGATTCTGGCGTCTCGCATGCGGTCCGCGCCGATCCGAATCTGCGGTGTCACTACGCTCGTGTTCGCCGAAGGTGAGGATCGAGACAGTGCCGGTTCTGACAGACATGGCGGGCGAGACGATCGGGCCTATCGCCCACGAGGTGGACGAGCGCTGGACGATGGCATACGCGGCCTCGCTCGGCGACACCCACGACTGCTACTTCGACACGCTCGCCGATGACGGCGTGGTGGCCCACCCGATGTTCGCGGTATGCCCGGAGTGGCCGGTCATCGTGTCAGGCCGCGACGTATCAGACCGCTGGGGCATCTCGCCCGATGAGGTCCGGCGGTCGGTGCATGCCACCCACGACCTCACCGTGCACCGGCTGGTGCGCCCGGGCGACCGCTTGACGACCAGCCTCACCTACACGGGCGTCGAGCAGCGCAAGCCGGGCACGTTCCAGACGATGCGGATGGACACCGTCGATGCCGACGGGAAGCCGGTGGCGACGACATATCAGGGCGGGATGTACCTCAACGTCGAGACCGTCGGCGGCGACCGACCCGACGCCGATGCGCCCGCAGAGCCCGACTTCGGCCCGCTGCCCGACGAGTCCATGGCCGAGATTCCGGTGCCGGTTGCGCACGGAGCAGCGCACACCTACGCCGAATGCGCCCGCATCTGGAATCCGATCCACACCGATGCGGCCGTTGCCCGCAAGGCAGGGCTGCCGGGCATCATCCTGCACGGCACCGCCACGCTGGCGCTGGGCGTTTCCGCGGTCGTCGACGCCGTTGCCGACGGCGACCCCAACTGTGTCCGCCGCATCGTCTGCCGCTTCCGCGCCATGGTGCTCATGCCGTCGACCATCACAGTGCGCGTCTGGGACGAATTCCCGGTCACGGACTTCGGCTCAGCGACCAGCGCCGTGCGCTTTGACGTGCTGAATCAAGAGGGCGGCCCCGCAGTGGACCGAGGGGTCATTCTCCTCGGTTAGAGGCCGCGCGGATTGGCCGTCCACGGGTCGGCTGGTTCCCTGGTGTATCTGTCGGGTTGTCCGAACATCCCGACCCGTGGAGGCCGATTTCATCATGCGCGCTTTGGAACCCGAGGCGTCTGGGCTTAGCCCGGTCCGTCGAGGGTCAAGGGGATCTCGGGGCTGTAGAGCCACGAGGCAAGCAGGGCCACGGCCTCAGGTCCGCCGAACTGTGCCACGATCCCCATGAACTCGGACGTGGTGGCGGTGCCGTCGACCGATTGCCGGTAGTGGCGCCGGACGAGCTCGAAGAACGCCTCATCGCCAAGGTGGCGGTGCAGGGCGTGCAGGGTCAGCATGGACCGCTGGTACACGGAGGGGAAGTCGAACAGCTGCTCGACGGAAATGCTGCCAGGCGGAACAGCTCTCGCGCCGCGTGCTGCCCGCAGCTCGCCGGCCATCAGCGCGCCGATGTCGCGGCCCTCGTGGTCGGCCAGATACAGGAAGGCCAAGTAGTGCGCGAAGCCCTCGTTGAGCCAGATATCGCTCCAGTCCCCCGGCGACACCGAGTTGCCGAACCACGCGTGCGCCAGTTCGTGGGCAATGATCAGCGGACTCAACGTCTGGCTGCCGTGCAGCGAGAGCGTCTGGTTCTCCATGGCGAAGCCAGTGCTGAACGGCAGCACGAGCGTGCCGTAGGCATCGAACGGATACGGGCCGAGCATCTCCTCGAAGAATGCGATGGCGCCCGGCGTGACCGACAGGGCATCGAGGGTGACCCGGCGCTGCTCGTCGGTCAGTGAGCTGGGGATGTAGTCGCGGATCAGCAGGCCCTCGCGGGTCTCCTGTTCGTGACGCTCGAAGAGGCCGATGTACACGGCAGCCAAGTAGGTGGCCATGGGATCGTCCGTGTGCCACGTCGCTGTTCGTCGGCCGTCGGCGACTGTCTCGCTCACCAGCAGCCCGTTCGAGGCAGCCGTCAGGTGCTCGGGCACGGTGATGGCGATGGTGTAGGTGGCCTTGTCGGTCGGGTGGTTGTTGGACGGGAACCATGACATCGAGCCCGACGGCTCGTTGGCGGTGTAGATCACGCCGCGTTGGTTGAACCATCCGATCCGGGCGAACGGCACACCCGGGTCGTCGATGCGATCCGGCACGCCGGAGTACGCGACCTCGACGGTGAAGCCGACGCCGGCGGGCACCGGCACAGCGGGCTGCACCACCAGCTCCGTTCGCTCGCGCGAGAACTCGGCCGCGACACCGTCCACCTTCACCGCGCTGACCTCAAGGCCGGACAGGTCCAGGTAGATCGTCTCGAGTCCGCTGGTGGACACCGCATGGACGGTCGTGACGCCGTCGAGGCTGTTGGCGTCCGGATCGACATCGAGCACGAGGTCGTAGTGGGTGACGTCGTAACCGCTGTTGCCGAGCCACGGGTAGAAGCTGTCGCCCGCCCCCGCGCCGGACGGCGGAACTGCCTGATCTTCCCCAGCCGGCGGCGGGGCAGTCGGCGGGGCTGCGGTCGGTTCAGTCTCTGGGGACGCTGTCGTTGTCGGCGCCGGGGCCAGCGTCGTCGACGGAGACGCCGTCGTGGCGGATGTCTCGCTCGCGATCTCGGATGCTGCAGTGGTCGGCGACGACGCCTCGCTGCGCCCGTCATCGGGGCTGGTGCATGCCGAGAACGCCAGTGCAGTGGCAAGTGCGGGCACGGTCACCTTCATCCATCTGTGCATCGGCGTCACTCTCGCAGATCAGTCCGACGACGCCACGTCACACAGGCGTATCCGGACGGCGATGGTCGTTCCTGCGCGCTTGTCATGCAGACTCACGACATGATCTGACATGAGGCATGGATACTCGCATCTCTGAGTGTGCTATTCTGCGGTGCATGCAGTCTGGGCAGAGTGCTTGAGGATGAACGCAATCAAGGGCTATTTCGTCGTCACGCTCTGGCGAGCGATTCTCAAGTTCATGACGATCATCACACTGGGTGTGATCTGGGCCGTGAACTCAGACAGCGCGCTGGCGATGGGCGTGTTCGTTGGGGCCTGCATTCTCTGGGTCATTGACGGATGTGATCACGGCATCGACAACATGCGCATGAGGAAGAAGAGAGCGCAAGCTGCGAGCCTGAGCAACTAGGCGAGCATCGTGAGATTCGGCTAGCTGAAGCTGGAGCCGCCGAAGCGACGGCTCAGCTCAGGTGTTCTGCGAAGTGATCGAGGGTGCGCTGTTTGGCCAGGGCGGCCGCATCGGGATGGAAGCTGGCCCTGGCGTCGCAGTTGAATCCGTGATCGGCGCCGTCGTAGATGTGCACGGCGATGTGGTCCCAGCGTTCGGCGATGGCATGCACGTTCTCGAGCGGGATGCCGTGGTCCTCGGTGCCGAAGTGCATCAGCAGCGGGGCGGTGGGCCGCTCGTCGAGGTGCGGCATGATCTGCCCGCCGTAGTAGCCCGATGCTGCGGCGATCTTGTCGGCCAGGCGGGCTGAGGCCACGTAGCACATCGACCCGCCCCAGCAGTAGCCCACAATGCCGACCTTGCCGCCCTCGGCCGCACAGTCAGCCGCTGCTGAGATGTCATCCATGACCTGATCCACGGTCAGGTCATCGAAGGCGATCTTGCGTCCCACGTCGATGCCCTCGGCGTCGTAGCCCAGCTCGACGCCGCCCCGCACACGGTCGAACAGTGCCGGCGCCACCGCCAGGTAGCCGTCGGCGGCGTAGCCGTCGGCCACGCTGCGGATGTGGTCGTTCACACCGAAGATCTCCTGCACCACCACGACACCGCCCTTCGGCGACCCCGCAGGCTCGGCCCGGTACGCGCTGAACGTCACGCCGTCTGAAGCTGTCAACTCGATCGTCTGTCCCATGGCGCCAATGTCTAGCGGCCCCGGCGCAGTCGATGTCATGGCTGCCGCGATCTCGGCTTTCACGGCTTCGCCTATTGGCGCGGCCTCTTAGCCCAGATCCGCCGGTGGGGTGGGTGGCGGCGGGTTTGGTGGGGGGTGTGGTTGTGGGTGGTGTTGGGTGTCGGCTGCTGGTGGGTGTGGGGGCGTGGCGGTGGCCGGTCGGGTGTTGGTGGCTGGTTTGTGTGCTGCGTCTTGGGTGTGTGCTGCGCGGCGCGGCGTGACGCTGGGGGTGTTCAGCAGTGCTGGGGCATGCTGCGGATGCGTCGCAGTGCTGTGGTGAACGTGTCCGCCCAGGGCAGTGCGAGCCCGCGATTCTTCGATGCGCTCGTGGACACCGGCGCACAACGCACCTTCGTCTCATCCAACGTCGTGACGCACTTGGGCGCAGTCCCGGTCGACCTCGAGCCGTTCCTGGCTGCCAATGGACAGCGGTGCCCGACGGTGGTCATCACGATGATCGGCAGGCCGGTGTCGCGCAGCGTGTTGGCTTCGCTGCCATTCGACGCTTCGTACGCGTCCGCCTGTTCCCTCACCCAGGCCCATGTGCTGGGTCCGTATTCGCCGTCAAACCTCTCGCTCTGAGTCATGGCGGGCAATCTACGACAACGCACCGAAATGCGTTCGCGTGACGGGCATCTCGCACGCCTACGATCCACAGCGTGCAGATCATGTCCGCCTTGTTCATCGAGCACTTCGACATGCGCCAGGCAGCGGGCGGCGCAGCCCGCATCGATCTCGGCGGTGTGCACTTCTCGATGGCAGCCCCCGGGCCTTTCCCGGTGACGATCACGCCGCACATGATCGTGCTCGTGCGCTGCCCTGCATCCCACACCGGACTGGCGGCGCTCGAAGTGCGCTTCATGCGCGGCGACGAGCAGGTTGCGCGCAACGTGCAGCCCCTCAGCGTCGAACCCGGCAAGTTCGGCTACAACCTCGTCCAGGCCGAGCTCACCTTCGGCGAGCCGTCCACCATCGAGGCCCATTGCCGCGTCGACCAGGGCGAGGCGGTCGTCATTCCGTTGACGATGAACCCGCCCGCGGACGACAGTCCGCCGGAGGCCCCAGCGGGAGGCGGCTGGACCGGCACTCCCGCAGAGCAAACGGGCTAGGCGGATCGAACAGCGATGCCGTTCACCGTCGGGTTGTCCCAGCATGCCGATCCCGGAGCGGCTACCGGCGAGATCGTGGGCCATGTGCTCGAGTCATTGGGCGTGCAGCCCGACGTGGCACTGCTGTTCACCTCGGGTGACCACATCAACCACACCGAGGAAATCGCAGCAACGGTCGTCGAGTTGCTCGCGCCCGCGGCGCTCGTCGGCACGACGGCCGTCTCGGTAGCCGCCGGCGAGCGCGAGATCGAAGAACAGACGGCTGCGGTGCTGTGGGCCGGGAGCCTCGGCTCGGGCGTCCGCAGGCGGGCACGCGCAGTGCATCTCTCGGGTGTGCCCGATCCGGCGGTCGACGACGAGACGCTTGCGGCCGCGCTGGACGAGGTCGATGCCGTCAGCGATCCCTCGATGATCCTGCTGGCCGACCCGTACTCCTACCCGGTTGATGCGGCGCTGTCCCATTGGGCCGAGCGATGGCCGCACGTCAGCGTGCTGGGCGGCATGTCCTCCGGCGCGCCGATGCCGGGCGGCAATCGCATCGTGGTCGACGGCGGCGTGCATCGCTCGGGTGCTGCGGCGCTGATCGTGGGCGGCAGCGTGACGGTCACGCACTTGGTCTCCCAGGGCTGCCGGCCCATCGGCCAGCCTTACATCATCACGGAGGCCGAGGGGAACGTCGTCCGATCGCTCGGCGGGCTGCCGCCCTTCGAGCGGCTGCTGCAGATGTTCTCCAAGCTCGATCCGGCCGATCAGCGGCTGGTCCAGCGGGGCCTCCATGTCGGCCGAGTCACCCATGAGGCCAAGGTCGAATTCGAACGAGGCGACTTCCTGATCCGCGGCGTGCTCGGCGCCGACCGCGAAAGCGGCGCAATCGCCATCGGAGACGTGGCGCCGATCGGCGCCACCGTGCAATTCCATGTACGCGACGCCGTCACGGCCGACGAGGACCTGCACGAGGCGCTCAGCAACTCGACTCCGGCCGCACGCGCAGCGGCAGGCGCCCTGCTGTTCACCTGCAACGGGCGCGGCACCCACCTGTTCGAGACCCCTCACCACGACGCCTCGGTCCTCGCTTCCCACATCGGGACCCAGGTAGGCGGCATGTTCTGCGCCGGCGAGATCGGTCCCGTCGGGGAGCGTTCGTACGTGCATGGATTCACTGCGTCAATGGCGCTGTTCACCGACAGCGACGCGCCATGATGAACCCTGTCTCATGAATCCAGTGTCATGAACCCAGCCTCATGAGTCCCAACGTCACGGACACCGCTCTCATGAACACCACGCTCGAAGCCCGGCAGATCAACACCATCCGGGCATTGGCGATGGACGCCGTGATGCGAGCCAACAGCGGCCATACCGGAACGGCGATGGCGCTGGCGCCCGCGGCACACGTGCTCTTCAGCCGAATCCTGCGCTACGACGCCAGCGCTCCCGACTGGGCAGACCGCGACCGGTTCGTCCTGTCCGCAGGCCACGCCTCGATGCTCGTCTACGCGATGACGCACCTGCTGGGCTACGGCGTCACGCTGGACGACATCCGCGATTTCCGCCAACTCGGCTCCATCACTCCCGGCCATCCCGAACGCGGCCTCACCCCTGGAGTCGAAGTCACCACCGGTCCGCTCGGGCAGGGATTCGCCAATGCCGTCGGCATGGCCCTGGCCGAGCGCGGGCTGCGAGCCCGGCTGGGCGCAGACCTCGTCGACCATCGCACGTTCGTCATTGTCAGCGATGGCGACCTGATGGAAGGGATCAGCCACGAAGCGGCATCCCTTGCCGGCCACCAGCAACTCGGCCGCCTCGCAGCGGTGTACGACGACAACCGCATCACGATCGACGGCAGCACCGACCTGGCGCTCAGCGATGACGCCGCCCGCCGCTTCGAGGCCTACGGCTGGCATGTCGCCGACCTCGGCGAAGCGGCCGAGGATCTCGACGCGATCGAACAGGCACTGCGCTCTGCGATGCTCGTCGACGACCGGCCCTCGTTGGTCATCCTCCGCACCCACATCGGCTACCCGATGCCCACCGCCATCGACACGTCGGCGGCGCACGGCGCCATCACCGACGCCGACGAGATCGCCGCCGCGAAGCGAGCCATGGGCATGGTTCCCGATGCCGAGTTCGCTGTCGACGACGACGTTGCGCAGGCCTACTTGGCCGCCGGCACCCGAGGTACCGCCGAACGCCTCGAATGGGAGGCCCGACTGGCGGCGAGCGGCCACGATCCCGACTGGCTGGATGCGCTGTGGTCGGCCCGCTCCACCAACGGCGACCCGGCCGCCGGCCGGACCTTCGAGGCCGGTACCCAGATGGCGACCAGGGTTGCCGCCAACCGCGTGCTGGACGCTTCTGTGGACAACGTGCCCGCCCTCATCTGCGGCGGTGCCGACCTCACCGGCAACACCGGCACCAACATCGCCGCCGAGGTGCTGTCTGCAGACAATCCCGGCGGCCGCAAGCTCTTCTACGGCGTGCGCGAGCACGCGATGGGCGCCGTGGCCAACGGCATGGCGCTGCACGGCGGGGCGCTTCCCGTGGTCGGCACGTTCCTGGTGTTCAGCGACTACATGCGGCCTGCGGTGCGACTGGCAGCCCTCAGCGGCGCCAAGACCGTGTTCGTGTGGACGCACGACTCGATCGGCGTCGGCGAGGACGGGCCCACCCACCAGCCGATCGAGCACCTGGCATCCCTGCGTGCGATCCCGGGCCTGAGCGTGATCCGTCCTGCCGATGCCAACGAGACCGCACAGGCATGGCAGATCGCGGTCGACCGCGACGGTCCCACAGCACTCGTGCTGACTCGCCAGAACGTCCCCGTGCTCGACGGCACTGAGCGTGCCGGCCAGGTGGAACGCGGCGCGTACGTCCTCATCGACACCCCGGCGCCTGCGGTGATTCTCGCCGGCACCGGCAGCGAGGTGCAGTGCTGCACCGAGGCCGCGGCCCTGCTCGCAGCCGAGGGCATCGCCAGCACGGTCGTCTCGATGCCGAGCTGGGACCTCTTCGAGGATCAGGACGAGCGGTACCGGTCGATGGTGTTCCCTGCGGGGGTCCCGGTGCTGGGTGTCGAAGCCGCCGCTGCGTTCGGCTGGGATCGCTATGCCGATGCGACGGTGTCCATGAACCGGTTCGGGGCCAGCGCGCCGGGCGGCGACCTCATGGCCCACTTCGGCTTCACGGCTGCGAGCATCGCCGATGCAGCTCGCAAGCTGCTCTAAAAAGAGACTGCGAAGCGTTACCCCCAAAGGCCCGATCTCAGAAAGATAAGCATGACCGACGGCGATGCGGGCAGTACGAAGGACGGCAAGCTCACCTCGCTGTTCTCGGTGTGCGGACAGAGCCCGTGGCTCGACAATCTGCGCCGAGGCTGGATCACCGGCGGAGAGCTGGAAAGCTGGGTCGAGCGGGGCATCCGCGGCCTCACCTCGAACCCCTCGATCTTCCAGAAGGCCATCGAGTCGTCCGCCGATTACGACGAGCAGTTCGGCGATCTCGTGTGCGGCGGCACCCCAGTCGATGACGCCTACTGGCAGCTCGTCACCAGCGACATCTGCGGAGCGCTCGCCGCGCTCGAGCCGGTGCACGCGGCCTCGGGGGGCACCGACGGATTCGTGTCGGTCGAAGTCGATCCCTCGCTGGCGCACGACACCGAGGCAACCGTCACAGCGGCCCGTGCCCTGCACCACGGCATGGCGCGACCGAACCTGATGGTGAAGATCCCCGGAACGGTCGAGGGCCTGCCGGCCATCCGTCAGATGATTTCCGAGGGTCACAGCATCAACGTGACGCTGATCTTCTCGGTAGCCCGTTACGAGCAGGTGGCCGAGGCCTACCTGGCGGGCCTCGAAGACCGGGTCGGCGCCGGCGCATCGGACCTGTCCGATGTCGCGAGCGTGGCCTCGTTCTTCGTCAGCCGCACCGACACCGAGGTAGACCGCCGCCTCGACGCGGTGAGCACGCCAAGTGCGCTGGCGCTGCGAGGTCGCACGGCGGTGGCCCAGGCGCAGGCCGCCTACGGCCGCTTCGAGGGGATCTTCAGCGGGCCTCGCTGGGATCGGCTCGCGGCCCTCGGCGCACAGGTGCAGCGCCCGCTGTGGGCATCGACGAGCACGAAGAACCCCGCCTATCCCGACACCCTCTACGTCGACGAGCTCATCGGGCCGCACACGGTGAACACGATGCCCGACGCAACCCTGGATGCCTTCTGCAATCACGGAAAGCTGCGTCGCACGGTCGACACCGACCAGTCCGCCGCCCGCTACGTGCTGGACGCCGTGACAGCGCACGGCATCGACCTGGACGAAGTCGCCGGCGTGCTCGAAGCCCAAGGCGTTGCCGCGTTCACGAAGAGCTTCGACGAGCTGCTTGGGTCACTGCAGACGAAAGCGGATTCGCTCGCCTGACGACTCGTCGGGCCGATTCGCTCGCCTGACGACTCGCCGGGCCGATTCGCTCGCCTGACAACTCGCCGGGCCGATTCGCTCGCCTGACAACTCGCCGGGCCGATTCGCTCGCCTGACGACTCGTCGGGCCGATTCGCTCGCCTGACGACTCGTCAGAGCCTCGTTTCCGAGTCAGTTGCAAACCGAAACTGACTCCCCTAGTCTGCGCGGCCGTGGCTGTCTTGCGTGAGCAGTTAGGGGAACGGTCGGGCGAGCGCCCGCCTGCCTGCTCCATACAGGCAACCCTCGACATCGTGGGCGACCGCTGGACGCTGCTCATCCTTCGCGATCTGTTCCGCGGTGTGCGCCGGTTCAGCGCGATGCAGCACGACTTGGGCATCGCTCGCAACATGCTGGCCGATCGGCTCAGCCGCCTGACCGACACCGGCGTGGTGGCCAAGGTGCCCTACCAGCACCGACCGGTCCGCTACGACTACGTCTTGACCCCCAAGGGCCTCGACCTGTCCAACAGCCTGCTTGCGCTGATGGCCTGGGGCGACCGCTGGTGCCACGACGGCGATGCGCCGACCGTCCTGGTGCATGCCGACTGCGGCACGCCGCTGGAGATCGCCACACGTTGCCCTGACTGCGACGAACCCGTCAGCCCGACACGCATCCGCAGCCTTGGCGGCCGCAGTCTCATCAGCCGCAGGGACACGCCGCCCAGCAGTCCGCCCAGCGTCGAACTGGCCGCTGCCGGGACTTCCCGAGTCTTTCAACAGCACCCCACGAACGGAGGGGCCCTGTGACCATCATCGAACCGTCGCACAGCGTCAAAGACGCACCGGTCGACCCTGCCAATGACCCGGCTGCCAACGGCGCACCCTCCAATGGCGTCGCCGTGGCACCGCAGCCGACGCCGGAGTCGGTGGCGCTCGCGGCGCTGCCGCTGGCCGAGCTGGCCGAGCGCGCGGCGGAGGTGCGCGACCGTTCGGGCGGCACACGCATCACCTACAGCCCCAAGGTGTTCATCCCGCTGACGATGCTGTGCCGCGACAAGTGCGGCTACTGCACGTTTGCCCAGCCGCCGGCCCGACTCGACTCGCCATACCTCACGCCCGAACAGGTGCTGGAGATCGCGACGAGCGGTGCCCGTGCCGGCTGCCACGAGGCGCTGTTCACGCTGGGCGAGCGGCCCGAGCTGCGCTACCCCGCGGCGGCTGACTGGCTGGCAACCCACGGCTGGGACTCCACCGTCCACTACCTGGTCGAGATGTGCCGGCTCGTGCGCGACGAGACCGGTTTGCTCCCTCACGCCAATCCGGGCGCCATGAAGGCAAGCGAGCTGGCGTCGCTGCGCGAGGTCGCGCCGAGCCAGGGGATGATGATCGAGTCGCTGAACCCGCACCTCGACTGCCACCGGGGCTCGCCCGACAAGGAGCCCGACCGGCGACTGGCAACCCTCGAAGCCGCCGGCGAACTGGCCATCCCCTACACCACCGGCATTCTCGTCGGCATCGGCGAGTCGCTGGCCGACCGGCTGGCGGCGCTCGAGGCCATCGCCGTGAGCCACGCCCGCTGGGGTCATGTCCAGGAAGTCATCGTCCAGAACTTCCTGCCCAAGGCCGGCACCTCGATGCACAACATGCCGGCCTGCCCGCCCGACGAGTACGCGCAGGCCATCGCGCTGGCACGCCTGATCCTGCCGGCCGACATTCACCTGCAGGCGCCGCCGAACCTCACTGAGGATTTCGGCGGCCTGCTGGACTGCGGCATCGACGACTGGGGCGGCGTCTCCCCCATCACCGCCGACCACGTGAACCCTGAGCGCCCGTGGCCGGCACTGGACCGGCTGCGCGAGGTCACCGAAGGCCGCGGCTTCACGCTGGCACCCCGGCTCACCATCTATCCCGAATTCGTGTACCCCGGCGGTGCGTATCCCACCTTCGCCGTCGAACAGCACCCGTGGCTCGCCGACGGCAACCGCTTCGCCGTGGGAGACCGAGCCGACGCCGAGGGGCTGGGCCGTGATGACCCGGGCAGCCAGATGCCCGAGCGCACGATGGAGAACATCGATGCCGGCTCGGGGGCTGACGTGCTGGTCGCGGACGAGAACTCCACCCAGTGGTACTCCGGCGGCGCCGGTCATCTGCCCACCGACATCATGAACGGGCCGTCGCATGCCCGGGGCGCGGTGCGCGAAGTGCTCGACGGTGTCATGGCAGGCCAGCAGGTCGGCCACGACGAGATCGTCGCGCTGTTCGGGGCGCGCGGACCCGAGGTAGTCGCCATCGGCGAAGTGGCCGACGAACTGCGGCGCGAGGCCGTGGGCGACACCGTGACCTGGGTGCACAACCGCAACATCAACTACACGAACGTCTGCACGTTCAAGTGCAAGTTCTGCGGCTTCTCCAAGGGTCCCCTGTCGCTGAACCTGCGCGGCACGCCCTACATGCTCACGCTGGCCGACATCCAGGAACGCGTGATCGAGGCGGCCGAGCTGGGCGCCACGGAGGTGACGCTGCAGGGCGGCATCCATCCCAGCTTCGACGGCGACTACTACATCGACGTCTGCCGAGCCATTCACGACGTCGTGCCCGACATGCACCTGCACGGCTTCACGGCCCTGGAGGTGATCGAGGGCGCCAAGCGGCTCGGCGAATCGCTGGTGGGCTACCTGATGCGGCTGAAGGAGGCGGGCCTGAAGTCGCTGCCCGGCACCGCAGCGGAAATCCTCGACGACTCGGTGCGGGCCGTGCTGTGCCCGGACAAGATCAACACCGCGGAATGGCTCGAATGCCACGAGGCGGCCCACGCCGTAGGCCTGCACTCGAACATCACGATCATGTTCGGGTCGATCGAGCATCCGGAGAACTGGGCGAACCACATCGTCGCGACCCGCGAGATGCAAAAGCGCACGGGCGGCTTCACCGAGTGGATCCCGCTGCCGTTCGTGCACATGGCCAGCCCGATCTACCTCCGCAAGGGCGCCCGTCGCGGCCCGACCTTCCGGGAGACCTTGCTGATGCACGCCGTGCCGCGCATCGCCTACCGCGGACTCATCGACAACGTGCAGGTGTCGTGGGTGAAGATCGGCCCCCCAGGTGCGCAGCAGATCCTGCGGGCCGGCGCCAACGACCTCGGCGGCACCCTCATGGACGAGAACATCTCGCGCGCCGCCGGCGCGCAGCACGGCCAAGGACTCGCTGAGCAGGACTTCCGCAACATCGCCGAGCCCTTGGGTCGGCGCATCCGACAGCGCCTGACCGGCTACCAGAATGCAGACGGCGCTCCGGAGGTGCGCAGCCGGGTGCTGCGCCCCACCGACAACGCCACCGACCGCAAGCTCATCCCGCTCGAGTCGCTCGGCAGTCGCGTCTAGCGCGTGTTCAGGCGAGCGGTAAGGGATCCGGACCAAGCGTGCCGGAACTGCCCTCCAGACATGCCAGGCGCTCTCGCACCATGGCAACTTCGGCAGCCACGCCGTCGATGCGACCGGACTGGTGGTCGATGCGGCCAGCGAGGTGAAACATGATGCCGAGACTGGTGCCGAGCATGCTGGCGACGATCGCCCCGGCAGCGATGAGTACAGCCCACGCTTCGACGACGATCTGTGTCTCTGCCATGACTTCACTCTAGAAAAGTCGGCGCTCGCCTCCGCTCGGCATTTCCTTCGGCGCACAGGTGCACTGCGAGGCGAGGCGTACGCTGCGATGTGGGATGAAGTCCTCGTTCGCACGGTACCTCGCGCTCGGAGTCCTGGTGGTCGGCGCTGCGCTCATCGTCTGGGCCGCCGTCAACGACCCGGATCCTGAGCCGGTCTTCACCGAGACTGCCAGCGCCGCGGTCGAGGCGCCCACCACGACGTCTGCGAGCGACGCTCCTGCCGCTCTCACGACCACCACGACCGGGCCCCCCGAACCGATTCCGGTGCTGGGCACAGCCCTCACGCTCAGCAAGCTTGACGGCTGGCTCAACACCGACGCGACGTCGCTGGAAGAGATCCGAGCGTCCAACAAGATCACCGTGGTGCAGTTCTGGACCTTCGGCTGCCGGAACTGCAAGAACACGCTGGATGCGCTCGGCCAGCTCTACGACGACTTCCGGGACGAAGGCGTGGAGATCGTGGGAGTCCACTCGCCAGAGTTCGCCTACGAAGCCGATGTCGACAACATCATCGAGGCAGCCGCCGATCTCGGGGTGGTCTGGCCCATTGCCCTCGACACCACCAAACGCAACTTCCACGATTGGCAGGAGGGTCCCACGGGCTATTGGCCGCGCGTCTACGTGATCGACAGCGACAACCAGATCCGCTTCGAGCGCCGCGGCGACAGCCCCAGCAAGTACCGGGAGCTCTACGAGATCGTCGAGCGGCTCCTCACCGAGACCTGATCGGCGAGCTGGCCATCATGGGCACGCTCATCGACACCTTCATCGAAGGCCTGCGGGTCGTGACGTGGGCGTGCACGCTGACGGTCCTCGTTCCGGGCTTGGCGCTGATGCTGGTGGCCCGGCGCTGCCGCGCAACCGTGGCTGCGTACTACGTGGTGGGCGCAGCATTCCTGGCCTGGGCCCAGGCTGCAGGCCACTGGCGGATGGCGCCACGCGGCGTGGTTGTGGTCGTCGCAGGACTGGTCGCCGCCAGTACCTATGCAGCCGCGTGGAAGGCGCCTGGCCACGCCTCGCCATTTGCAACCGGCGCCGGCCTGGTCGGGGGCGCCTTGGCCGGCTGGATGTGGCGTCCTTGCGTCGGCGAGCACCTCGGCGACATCCTCAACGACGCCGCCACCGACGGTCCCCGAACACTGGGCATGCTGTTCGTGTACCTGCTCGGCGCCCTGCTGCCGGTGGTCCTGCTCGCGGTTGCCGCCTACGCACTGCCCGTCATCGGCAGAGCACTGGATCGGACGCCTTTGGCCGTCGCCGGCGCCGTCATCGGCGCCGCCTATGCGATCACGCTCGCTGTCGGCCAGTACGACAACCTCATCGGCGAGATGTACCGCATCTCCAGCGGCTACTGAGCAACTCCGTCGTTCGGAAATGCGCCGCCTCTGAGATGGACGCCGTCGACTGCTCAGCCGCCACGAGCATCGCTGCCTGCGGGCGGATCCGCCTGCCCGTCGTCGTTGTAGCCCCAGCACTGGGCTTGGCCGTCGCCGCGCAACGCGCACGTATGGGCGCCGCCGGCAACGTGACCGGCTCCGCAGGATCAGCGCCCGGGCCGACTCGACGCGCTGGCCACGTCCGCGATCACCGCCGCCGGTCGCGTACCCGCACCACGGCGTGGGACCACCGCAGTCTCATGCTGTCTCCCCTTCTGCCAGTGTTGTCTCGGGAGTCACCGGCTGTCACACGACCAGCGTCACCAATCGTCGTTCTGATCGCCGATGGACTCGCGCAGAATCGACGCTGCCTTGAGCGTCGCCCGGCGAGCCCGGGTGACCTTGCGCTCGAGATGGGCACGCTCGTCGCTGAGGTCAGCGTCAGCGAGGGCGCCCTGCAACAGCTCGATGCTCAGCTCAGCCAGCCGTTCAGCGGTCTCGTCCAAGCGGTCGGCCAGACCGGAGATGTCGTCGTTCATGTCACTCAGCGGTCCGGGTTCGGGAGGTCGGGATGCGGGCGCCTGCCAAGAAGTCCGCCACGATCTCCAGCGGATAGCGGACGTCGAGACCCACCGCTCGCAGGTGCAGTGTGCATCCGGGGTTGGCGCTGGCGACCACGCGCGCACCGCTGCGTTCGATTGCTGCGACCTTGCGCTCGCGCACGGCACCGGCGATGTCGGGATGCTGCTGGGAGTACGCGCCGCCGGCGCCGCAGCACAGCCCGTCGTCGTCCAGCTCGACGACATCGAAGTACCGGCCGAGCACCGTGCGGACCGACAGGTGCGCCTGCTGGACGTGACGCAGGTGGCAGGGGTCCTGCACCGCAATGCGTTCCCGGTGTGACGAACCGTCGCCGTTGGTGGCTGCAGTGTCCGCGCCGTGCTCGGTCGCAGCACCCGCAACGGCGGGCAACTCGTCGATCCGCTCCGCCAGCCACTCATGCACGTCTTGGACGCGTGCAGCGAACCGGCGGGCATCGTCAGTTCCGAGCAGGTGACCGTATTCCTTCATGGCCGCCCCGCAGCCGGCCGAGTCGACCAGGATCGGGGCATCGCCCGGCAGCGCCGCCATGGTCCGGGCCGCCAATCGACGGGCCTCGTCGCCCAAGCCCGCGTGCACGTGCAACGAGCCACAGCAAGAGGCACCCGCCGGCGGCAGTGCAACTCCGGCACCGGTCGTCTCGATCACCGACTGCACCGCCCGGTGGGTATCGCGCATCCACGCGTCCATGACGCAGCCGGTGAACAGCCAGACATCGTTGCCGCTCGGCACCAGCGGCGCTTGGCGCAACGGCACCCGCGGCAGACCCGCGGCCCCGGCCGCCAGGCGCCGCAGGGCCGGGATCCGAGCGAGCCATCCCGCCGCGCGCATCAGGCCGGCCCGCTGTGCAAGTGCCAGCAGCCGCGACCCGGAGGCCAGCAGGCGAGGCATGCCCAGCATCCGGTAGGCGATTCGGCGCAGCCGCGGCTGATAGTTCGACTGGACCGACAATGCCTCGCGGGTGGCTTCCATCATGTGGCCGTACTGCACGCCCGCCGGGCAGGCCGTCTCGCAGCCGCGGCACTGGATGCAGGCGTCCATGAACTCGACGAAGGCCGCGTCAGCTTCGCCCCGCTCCACCACGTCGCGCATCAACGCAATCCGGCCGCGCGGCGATGCCGACTCCTCGCCGGAGACGCGGTACGTCGGGCAGTGCGGCAGGCACATCCCGCACGCCACACAGGAGGCGAGCGTGTCGCTGTCGATGTCGATGTCCAGCGGGAACCTGCTCACTGCACCCAATCGTTCGCCCAAGGGACTCACTGCACCCAATCGTTCGCCCAAGGGACTCACTGCACCCAATCGTTCGCCCAAGGGACTCACTGCACCCAATCGTTCGCCCAAGGGACTCACTGCACCCAATCGTTCGCCCAAGGGACTCACTGCACCCAATCGTTCGCCCAAGGGACTCACCAAGCCCTCCGGCCGGGGTTGAGGCGATTCGCGGGATCCAGCCTCTCTTTCAGCGCTGACATCAACGCTGCATTGGCGGGCGCGATCGGTCGCGCACCGGTCGACTCGGCTCGGTGCACCAACCCCACGCCGACTTCTGCCAGCCACTCGCCTCCGGCGCCGACGAGCGCACGCAGGTCCGAGGGCCGCATCGATTCCCGCCCCGTGGCGGGTACCGGCGGGCCGCCCTCCGCGGGGCTGAAACCCAACGGCGCAATCTCGGCCGCCTCGGCGGCGACATCAGCCGGATCGCCTTCCAGCAGGATCCAGGTGCGCGTGCCGTCCCACAGGATGCTGCTGGGCCGATACAGCAGATCGAACGCAGCGAACGGATCGGCCTCACCCTCCAGCCACTGCGATGCCGCCGGAACCGGCAGGGTCCGCAGGATCACCTCGGCGAGGAACCCCAGCGTGCCGAGCGACCCCACCAGCAGGCGGGGCAGGTCGTAGCCGGAGACGTTCTTGACCGTCGGCCCGCCCGCGGTGACCACCTTGCCGGAGGCATCCACATGGCGGGTCTGCAGGACGAAATCGCGCACATGGCCGTAGCGCAGCCGCCGGTGCCCGCTGAAACCGCAGGCCAGCACACCGCCGACCGTCGCCGCGTCGTCGGCAGGATCCAGCGGCACCATCTGGCCCGAGCAGGCCAGGTGCGCACTCAGTTCGGCAACCGGGGTGCCGGCACCGCAGCGGACGGTCATCTCCGACGGTTCGTGCTCCCAGATGCCTGCCGGGGCTCGGACCTCCCGAGCGATCGCGTCAGCCTCGCCCACCACCTGCCAATGGGTGCGCGCACCCACGACCGTGACCGGGTCGCTGTCGCCGACTTCACGGGCGAATGCCGTAACGGCGGGCTCTATCCGGGCGGCGAGGCTGGCACCGACCGCTGCGTCGCCAGCGCTCGAATCGTGACCCGCCAGCACACCGGCGCCACTGCGCTGCGAGCTCACACCCAGGCACCTTCAGGCACATGCTGGCGAAATGAGTCGCTGCAGCGCGAACCCGTCGGGATGATCTTCAAGGGGTTGGCGAGCCCGTCGGGATCGAACGCTTCGCGTACCAGATCCTGCGTGTACATGTCATGCGCGCCGAACAGCATCCCCATGTAGTCCCGCTTCTCCAAGCCGATCCCGTGCTCGCCGCTGAGCACACCGCCGGCCTCGATGGAAGCGGCGACGATGTCCCGGCCCGCTGCCTTCACCCGCTCGTCCACACCGGGCTCACGCCGGTCGAAAGCCAGGATCGGATGCAGGTTCCCGTCCCCGGCGTGAAAGACGTTGACGGCAATCAGGTCGTAGGCATCGGCGATCCGGTACACCTTCTCGAGCACCTCGGTGAGCCGAGACCTCGGCACAACCGTGTCGTGGAGGTAGTAGTCCGGCTTGATCCGCGCCACCGCCCCGAAGGCGTTCTTACGGCCCTTCCACAGCAGCGCCCGCTCCTCGTCGTCAGCGGCCACACGCACATGGCCGACGTGGTGCTGCAGCGCCACCTCGTGCACGATGTCCACACCGGCGTCGACCCCGCCGGACAGGCCGTCGAGTTCGACCAGCAGCACCGCAGCGGCTTCGGTCGGGTAGCCCGCATGGGCGAATGCCTCCACGATCTCGATGGCTCGCTGATCCATCATCTCAAGCGCAGACGGCACCAGACCTGCGGCGATGATGGCGCTGACGGTCGCCGATCCCTCGCTGACATCGTCGAAGTCCAGCAGCAGCGTCCGAACCGAGGGCGCATTCGGCGTCAGCCTCACCGCCGCCTTCGTGGCGATGCCCATTGTGCCCTCAGAACCCACAAACAGCCCCCGCAAGTCGAAGCCCGGCGGTTCTGGGTCCACCCCGCCGAGCACGGTGGTCTCGCCGGAAGGCAGCACCACTTCGAGCGCTGCGATGTGGGCCGTGGTCACGCCGTAGGCCAAGCAGTGCGGCCCGCCGGAGTTGTTGGCGATGTTCCCGCCGATCGAGCAGACCTGCTGGCTGGAAGGATCCGGCGCGAAGTGGAAGCCCAGCGGGGCGAGGGCGCGGGACAGGTCCAGGTTCAGCACCCCCGGCTCGACCCACGCAATCCGGTCAGCAGTGTCGACCTCGACAATGCGGTCCATCTTGGCGGTGGCCACCACGACCGGGTGACCGACGGGCACGGCGCCCCCGGCCAAGCCGGTGCCCGAGCCCCGGGCCAAGAACGGCCGACGGTGGCGCCGGCAGATGCGCACGATCTCTGCCACCTCGCCTGCAGTCTCCGGCAAGCACACGATGGCCGGGGAGTTGCCTTCGATGGAGCCATCGCGGCTGTACAGGCCACGCTCGAAGTCGTTGTCACGCGCTCGGTCGCCCAGCACGCCGCGCAGAGCCGCGAGCAGGGCCGCGTCGGCCGCAGCATCACCGGATCTATCCGTCGAGGACTCGCCGCCCACGGGTGCATCAGGCTTTCGAGCCACGGCACGACCGTACCTGACACGCCGCTCGGAGACGCCAGGACTTAGCCAAACCGCGCCGCCGACATCCCCCGCCCAACCCGACACCACCCACCTCGCCGGTGCGTCTGGGCTTAGGCTCACCGTCGATGGCTGGTCATGGCGTCGCCGTCAGCGGCAACGTGAGTCCGTTCGCCGATGCGCGGGAGTGGCTCTCGCTGGAGGATCCCCACGAGCACCGCACTTGGCTGTTCGACGTGACGTTCCTCGCCAGCGCTTGGACTTGCATCTTCGGCGCCGGATGCCCGGGCACCGACGCAGAGCCAGCCCCCCAGCTCATGCTGGGCTGCTGCAGCCATGGCGCCTACATCGCCGACGAGCACGACCTCGCCCATGTCCGCCAGATGACCGCTGAACTCGATGCCGACCTCTGGCAGCACCACCGTGATCCCGCCGACGCTCTGTGGCAGGACAGCGACGGCTGGTGGCGCACCCAGGTGGTCGACGGGGCGTGCGTGTTCGCGAACCGGGCGTCCCATCCCGCGGGTGCGGGTTGCGCCTTCCACCTGCTGGCGCAGCGGACCGGGCGGCGTCCCATGGACACGAAGCCTGAGATCTGCTGGCAGGCGCCGCTGCGCCGCGAGGATCACGAGACCGTCACCGGGCACGTCTACACGATGGTGCGGGAGTGGGAGCTGCGGGACTGGGGCGGACCCGACACCGACGTGTCGTGGTGGTGCACCTCCGAGCCGCAGGCCCACATCGGGCACCGGCCGGTCTACCTCGCCCTGCGGGGCGAGCTCACGGCGATCTGCGGCGCGGAGATCTACGACCAGCTGCGCTCCGGACTCGACGAGCGCGCCACATCAGCGCAGGTACTGCCCCATCCGGTCGCTCGCCGCCGCGAGCGCTAGCTGGCTGATTCCAATCATCTGCACGAGAGATCTCCAGATGCGCCCCCGGCAGGACTCGAACCTGCAACCGGCGGGATAGAAGCCCGCTGCGCTGTCCAGTTGCGCCACGAGGGCTCTGGCCACAATGGCCTGGGGACATCCTGCCACTCAACCGCCGCTGGTCCAAGGACTCTGCGACCCGGCGAGGACCTTGGTCGGGACATTCGGACGTCGGGCCTGTCGGCGCCTAGTTCAGCGGCCAGCGCAGGATGCCCACCTCGGTGCTGCCGTCTGACTGCAGATAGTCGGGATCGGCAGGGAAGGCGATCCGGTGCGGACCCTCGTCGTCGAAGCGGATCCGCACCGGCTCATCGTCGGCCGGAGTGCCACGTCCCGCCGCGGCAACAGCCTCTGAGACGGTCGCGAATCTGGAGAGACGCTGCAGCATCCCGATCGTCGGCGTCATCATCACCATGTCGCCGATCTCGTTGCGCCGAATGGCATCAGCAGGTCGCACCCATTGGTGCTCGACGGCTTCGTCGTGATCGGGCAGCGGCACCTGGCCGTCGGGCATCGCCGTCAGGAAGAAGCGAGTGTCGTAGCGGCGCGGCGAGCCCATCGGCGTCACCCAGCGACCGATGAAATAGACGTTGTCGCCGTCGAGCAGCAAGTCCTCGCTGCGGACGGTCTCGATGAAGTCCCGCTCGCCGGCATTGATCTCGTCCCGGTAGTGCGAGAACCGCTCGGCCACATCGGGCGGCGATAGGTCGATGATTCCCGAGGGCAGGTCGCGGGGGTCGTCGACGCCGACCGCGTGGCCGTGGTGAGCCAGCAGAATTCCCGCTTCCTCGAAGGTTTCCCGCAGGGCGGCGACCCAGAAGGCAATGCCGCCGCGCTCGATGCCGATCTGAAACGAGGCTTCGTCATCGGTCAGGCCCGAAACGGTTTCGTCGGCGACCTGCGTGGCGTCCTCGGGGTCGACGGCGCCGCCGGGATACACCCACATGTCACCCACGAAGATCGAACGGGAGTTGCGCTTGAGCATGAGCACATGGGGATCGTGCTCGCCGGACAGGATCAGCACCGTTGCCGCGTCCCGTACCGGGATGGCAGCGGGGTCGTAGTCGCCGCCGGTTCCCGGTGATGTCGCGCCGACCGAGGCGCGGCGCTCGGGCTGCTCGCTCATCGACGGTTCAGGCCCCACTCAGCTCAGCTCGACTCAATAGTCGATGCCGGCGCAGACCAGGCAGTCCTCGCCGTCGTGGCTCAGCCGGGCTGCGGCGGCGTCCTCTTCGGTCTGGTGCTGCGGCGTCGGATGCCGCTCGACCCGATCGTCCTCGTAGCCGCCGCCGGCTCCGTCCTGCTGCGCGTCTACGGCGCCGGGGGTTGCGCACTCGGGCAGATCAGCCGCCTTGGCGGACGGCGCGAACACCTTGTCCTTCCAGCGGTCTGTCTCCGACCAGCGATGCGGCAGATGTGCCATCGAGCCGGGGACGCGAAGCTGGGCGAATGCAGCGAACGTGTCCCGCAGGATCCGCAGATTCAGGTCGGGCTCGTGCGGCTTGCCCGACGTGTGGCCCAGCGGATAATCCAGATAGACGGATCGAGGCGGCCAGGCGGCACGGGTGATGTCACGGGCACTCGACATCGAGAGTGTCGGGATGCCCTCAGCCTCGATGGCCCTTGCAATCAGACCCCCGGTCTGATGGCAGACCGGTCACACCGGCACCAGCAACACCGCATCGAGCTCGTCCGCCACACAGCGCTTGGCGAGCGCTGGGATCAGCTCCTCACGCACCCGGCGGGTGCTGTAGATGCCGCCCATCAGGGTGTACGCGTTCGGGCCCAGCTCGCCGATCTCGCCGCTGTCGCGCAACGTGCGCAGCGTCTCGATGGGAAACACGCAGTTGATGTCAGAGCGCGCATCGGTCAGGTCATAGGCGAAGTGCGTCGCCCGCAACTGTGACGTGTCGACATCGGTGGGGATGGCCCGGTAGGTCGTGTCGTCCCGGTAGTGGAACGCCGTCTGGCCGGTGACGTAGATGCCGCCAGTGGCGACGAGCCCGACCCTGCACTCCGAGATGGGCTTGGTGAGCGGCGTCCACGGCGGCGGCGTCTCGCTGTGCACCCAGCGGTACTCGCCATACCCCAGCCCGATGTACTGGGCGGTGATCCGGGGGATGTATTCGACGGGCGGCTGCCGAACTGCGATGGTCTGCGGGCTCACACGTCTACGGTACGCCGTCGAGGCCGCACTCGGCTGAGGTGTGGCCCGTGGCATCGGGGACCACCCCATGCGGGTCGCAGCTCAGTCGGCGAGAGCGCCACGCGCTCGCCCTCGGCGAGCGCCATCGGACACAGCGTGGCAGTGGAGGCCGGGGGTCCGAAAATCGGTAGCGAGGCCGCGGCGCCCGTGGCATCCTTGACCACCCCGTGCGGGTCGTAGCTCAGTTGGTTAGAGCGCCAGTTTGTGGCACTGGAGGCCGGGGGTTCGAATCCCCTCGATCCGCCCAGCACCTTCGAAATGAGGGTGTCGTTAGCCTTGCGGGGCACCACGCGCCTCTAGCTCAATCTGGCAGAGCAACGGACTCTTAATCCGCAGGTTCTGGGTTCAAGTCCCAGGGGGCGTACCACCCGCCGCCGGAACACTCCGGCCGGTGCACGGGCGAGGCCGTCAGATGAGCCAACACGACGCAGGCAGCAAAGCGGGAGCATCCGGATTCCGCCCTTCGGCCGACGAGTTGGCCGAGCACAACCGGCAGGCCGCAGCCACAGTTGCGACTCCTGGCGTGGCGGCACCGCCCAGCCGGCAGGTGGCCATCCTCACCTGCATGGATGCGCGCATTGATCCCTTGGCAGCGCTGGGACTGACCGTCGGTGAGGCGCACGTCATCCGCAATGCGGGCGGTGTGCTGACCGACGACGCGATCCGCTCGCTCTGCATCTCTCAGCAAGCGCTCGGCACGCGGGAGATCCTGGTGATTCACCACTCAGGATGCGGCATGTGCGGACTCGACGAGTCGGCGTTCAGCGATGATCTCCATGACCGCCTCGGGGTCCGACCCGACTGGCCGATCGGCGCCTTCGATGACCCCGCCGACGATGTTCGGTCGGCGATCTCGCAACTGCAGGCGTCGCCGTTCATCGAGCACGACACGGCCGTCCGTGGCTTCATCTACGACGTCGGCACCGGCCTGCTCAACGAGGTGCCTCCCGCGGGTTGACACACGCTGGCGGGGTGGCCTGCCGAATTGTTCCCCTTGAACGTCGGGTGCGTCGACCAGTTCATCCCGTCGGGGCCGTAGGCCAGCCGGGGACGCCTTCGTCCCGCTGCACGCCCGTGCTGTTGAGCAGGCCGCTGACCATCCGGTAGCAACCCGACGCAGCGATGAGGTGCACCATCTCGGCTTCGCTGAAGTGCGACACCGCTTCGGCCCAGGTGGCGTCGGAGACGCAGTCGTCGGAGTACAGATCGTCGACCACCTGCAGCAGCGCCGCCTCTGCCGGCGTCCAGTTGCCCTCGGCGATGGGTCGGGTGACGAGGTAGATCTCCTCGTCGGTCATGACCTCGGCCAGGGCGATCAGCGTGTGCTGGCCGAACTCGTACACAGACTGGCAGTTCCAGCCCATGCGCAGCACGGCGATCTCGACATCGCGGCGTGACAGGTCGCCCTTGTACAAGATCGCCATGGCGAACTCGCCGAACGCCCGCGAGATCGGGCGACTGTGCGCGAGGGTGGCAATGACGTTGATGGCGTTGGCGAATGAATTCTCCATGGCCTCGCGGGCGCGTGCGGCCACTTTCGGGATCGGCTCAAGTCGTGGTGAGGTCGGTCGTGGCAAGTGCATCAGCAGGCACTCCTCTCGTCGGACCCGCGAATGTAGGCCCCTGCGGTTGGCCGTGGCCGGCCTGGGCCTCAGGTCGACAGCGACTGCTCGAAGGGGAACGTGCTCAGCAGCTCGGTGCCAGTCTCAGTGACCAGCACTTGTTGTCCCAGCTTCACGCCCTCGGTCACGCTCTCGGCCGATGCAGCTCTCCACGCACAGCGTCATGCCTGGTTCGATCACGCCGTCGTATCCGGCGTCGCCGGAGTCGGCCCGGTGGTACAGGCAGGGATACTCGCCGGTCATGCCGCAGCCGTGAGCCGACAGGCAGCACCGATTGCGGCGGTAGGACTCAGGGATGTCCCAAGCCCGCTGCGCGTGCTCGCGGAACGTCACGCCCGGGCCGATGATGCCGAGGTTGTGGGTGACCCGGTCGCGGGCCAAGCGGTGCAGCTGCCGCTGTGCGGGCGCTGGTTCGTCGGGTCCGGCGCGGAACCGACAGGTGTCCAGCAACGAGTGAGAGCAGTGGACCCGGCGGAGACTCAGTCGCCGAAGAGGTGGCAGTCACAGAAGCTGCGCATCCCGCCTGAGAGCGGGACCGCTTCCGCCTTGATCTCGTCGAAGTCCACGAACCGGGCTTCCGCCGCATCATCCCCGGCGACGGGCACCGCATCGGCATCGCACTCCACGGCGTAGTCCAAGATCACGAAGTGCAGGCACTCGCTGATGTGCTCGGTCACGCCGACCAAGTTCCCGCAGCGCACCTCGAGTCCGGTTTCCTCAGCCAGCTCGCGCTCGACCGCCTCGCTCAGGCTCTCTCCTGGCTCGACACGCCCACCGGGGAACGCCCACAGACCCTCGCCGGGCGGGCAGCCCCGGCGCACCAGCAGCACTGAGCCGTCACGGACAGCGATGCCGCCGACGCACACCGTGGGCACCGGCCCGATCATTTGGTGCGCAGCGACGACGGGGTGTCGGGCTGCAGGGAGCGGTGCAGCACGAGCAGTCGCGCAGTGAAGCCGAAGGTCTCGAAGAAGTTCTTGGTAGCTCGATTGCCCGGCAACGCGAGCGAGTCGACCCCGCTGCAGCCCCGCTCGACGCACCACTGCAGCACTTCGCCGATCAGTGCCTCCCCGACGCTGACCTCACGGGCGCCAGGAGTCACGTACAGATCGGTCACCCGTCCCAGCGTCTCGCCGGTCTGCAGGGTCTCGACGACCGCCACGGCATAGCCGACCGGGACACCGTCGATCTCGCCGATCCACACAGCGCTGTCGGAATCGCCCAGATCCGCCGCCAGGCTCTCCTCGAACGGCCGTTCGCGCACCTCCCGGCGCGACCAGACCCAGCCCCCGCGGGCGTCTTCCTGCTCGGCCACCGCCTCGGTCGCCATCTCCGCAAGCACGCCGATGTGCTCGCTGGTTGCAGGACGGGCGATTACGTCCATACGACGAGTTCCATCAGCAGGGTTCCCTCATCCGGGATCCAGCAGGACAGATCCATGCGCCGCAGCCCTCAGACAGGCCCGGCTGAACGCCGCCGAGCAAAGGCCTCCTCGGCGCCCAAGCGTCCCAAGAGTCCCTCGGACAGGTCGACATGCGACAGCATCGCAGCTACCGCCCGGTGGCCGGCCACCTCGGAGATCTGCCGGTACATCTCGGTCACGATCCGCCGGTAGTCGGTGTGTCCTTGGGACTGCGACCGCAGCTCGATCATGTGCATCGCCTCGCGGGCATTGAACTGCATGCTGTAACGGACGCGGTAGGCCATGGCCACGGCGTACGACGCATCCAGAGTGCCGACGGTCTCGGCCAGCGTGTCGTACAGATCCCCTGACAGCTCCATCACGTCGTCGTAGGCCTCTCCTCCGCCGGCTGCATCCACCAGCGCGGGAACCCCGTACCCGTGCTGGGGGCTGAGCGGCTGCCACTCGACTGTGAGCAGCCGGTGACGCTGCAGGTCGCGGAAACTGCCGTAGTCCGCGAGCACGTCGAACCGGTAGTCGAGACGCTCCAGCCCACGGCCCGGCCGGTGGCGACGGTTCGTCCGCTCGCCGCAGTAGCGCTTGGTCAACTCCACGCGCTCGGCGTCGGTCATCTGGGCCACGCGGACCGCGATCTGCGACTCCGGGAGCGACGTGTAGGGGTACAGCATGGCGGCGAGCATCTTGGACTCGCCGGCGGGATCCCAATCGGTCAACACGACCTCGGGGACCGGCTCGGGGACGTCGTCGGCAAACAGGCCCGCGGCGAACTCGGTCATCGAGATCCGGTTGGCCTCGAGGTAGTCCGACCACACGATGCCCCGATCGGGCTGGTCCACCCGCCGCAGGAACGACGGGATGACCTTGCGCAGCTCGGTCAGCATCATCTGGGCGTAGCTGCGGGCCTCTTCCAGCGGGTGCGCCCGCATCCTCAGCAGCAGTGCCTCGTAAGCCTGTCCGGTGCCGAAGATGCCGACGTTGGACAGACCGGCGGCGGGCAGCAGCCCGCGGGCGGAGTCGAACGCCTGCGCACGGATGGCGCGCCGACGGGCTAAGTCTCCGGCTTTGCCGACGACAGACGGCACGGTGCCGGCCTTGGTGGCGACAGACGACGCAGCGCTCCCGGAGGCGCCCAGGACGGAGTCAGGATGCTCGGTCAGCCACGCTGTCATCCGGCGGACCATCTCGCCGTAGGCGTCGAACATACGGTCGACGTCGCCGACGAAACGCGTGCCGGCACGCGAACTCATCACCGAGGGCGGCCGGTGGTATCGGTAGCGGCCACCGATGCGCTCGTCGTAGGCGAGGTACCTCGTGGACTGCTCGAGGTACGACATCAACCGCCCCCGTTCGAGAATCTTCGTCAGCAGATTCGAGGCCTGCTCGCACGCCAGGTGCACGGCCCCGAGCTGTGCCACCGAGTCGTCGCCGTACTCGACGAACACGCGCTGGTAGAGCTGCTCGGCCCGCGCGACGCCCACGGTGGCGTCGATGGTCTCGTCCCCGGAGATGTCGAGGTCGTCGACGAACTCGTCGAGCAACAGCCGACGGAGGCTCTTGTGCGTCCTCGAGTAGCGGGCGAACAGGGCCCCCTTGACCACCTCGGGGAGGTTCACGAGCGCGAAGACCGGCTGGCGCAGGTTGGTGACATAGCGCCGCAGCACGTCCTGCTCTGTGGGGGTGAAGGTCTCTGCGTTGTAGTGGATCACCGGCGGCTCAGGCTGGACTCAGGTTGCTTGACGGCACCATGCCGATGGTATGGCACCGACTCCCGACACCCGCGGATCGGCTGCGTGCAGGCGCAGGCTCAGAAGACGATCTCGACGGCGTCCGGCACTGTCGCCACGTCCAGCTCCCGGCACTTGCCCACTCGCTCCCCGTCGAGCCACAGCGCCATCGGCCGCTCGAACCGGAACTCGGCGTCAGCAACGCGGCGCACCGAGATGGCCGGGTGCGGGAGGTGCGCCCCGGTTCGGAGGCGTCGGCGGGCCGCCAAGCGATCCCGAAGGCTCAGGAGGGGGTGGTCGAGCCCGGTCTCGAGCACATGGAGGCGTCCGTCGTTGGGATGGGCCGCGGGGGCTACTCGCCACGTCCCGGCCAAGTCGGCGTTCATGACGGCGACAGCGGGGCCGTGCCACCACGAATTGCGTGCGATGACTCCGACGCACGCCCACAGGCGCTCCCCGTCGGCCTGCACGCCGATGACATCGATGGGCGCCGTGTGGGCCCCCTCAGAGCGCAGGCGTCGGGCGCCTCCGCTCGGTGCGCCCACCACCCGCCACAGGTCGCCTCCGGTCACGCCGATGGGCTCGGGCCGGCTGGCTCCGTCACGTTGGGCGGTGACCGCCTGACGCAGCTCGCTGTTGCTGGAGGCAATGGGCGCCCCGTCCGGCAGAGGTGCCGTCCTGCCCCACGGCTCGCCGCGCCGGATCGTCATTGCAGCCTGCGGATACGCGTCGACACCGCTGCGGTCGCGAACCCCTCCCCCGCTCCGGCAACGACCGGCCCAGCCAAGGGTTCCTCGAACACGCGCGCCGCAGCCGCGACCACGTCACGGTCGAGTGCAGCACATGACGCAGCAGCCGTGCGCCGGGTGCCGGCGGAGGGGGCCACATCGGCGATGCGGTCGGTGAGATCGATCAGCTGTCGCATCTGACGGACGAAATCGCCCCCCGCGGGTGCGTCGCCGCCGACGAGGTCGGTCCGCCACAACTGGGAGTACGTCGCACCCGAGGCCCACGCGTGCGCTGTCGCCAGGAACGCCGCATCGGGCGGGCGGGAAAGCGTGAGGCTGTGGCGGCGCTCCGCCTCGGAGATCTCGGCGGACAGCTCGAAGATGAGCGCTGTGCGCTCCCGGCACTCGTCGTCGGGGTAGCGGGGGGCTGGCGGAGGCTGGCTGGAACGGTGCTCGTAGGTCAGCACCGAGACCAGTGCGGCTAGCTGGGCCGCCCTCAGCCCGTCGAAGAGGCCGTCGCGCAGCGCCAGCACCGTCAGCAGGTCCGCTTCATGGAAGACGGACCGCAGGCACTCCCCAGACGGCGTGAGCGACCAGCCCTCAGCGCAGCCGAACTCGTTCAGCACCGCGTTGGTGGCGTCGAGTTGGCGGGCCAGCCCTCCCTTGGCAATCTTGATCCGCTCCTTGCGCCGGCTGACCTTGGCCCCGATGCGCTCAGCCTGCCGCTCGGCCTCGGCGAGCGCTCGGTCAGGGCGCCGGTTACCCGGTCGCCCGCGGGGCCGCCGACCCCCGTGGGGGGGTCCCCGGTGCCCGCCGCCGCCAGATCGGCCAGCGGATGGTCCGCCGCCCATCGACCGCACCCGTGCTCGCGCCTCGCGCAGCTCGCGCCGCTCGGACTCGAGCGCAGCGAGCCATTCGTCGATGCGCCGATCGGCGCGCCACTGGGCGAACGAGCTGCGCACCAGTTCGGTGGCCCCAGCGTGGGTCCGGCTGGCGATCAGGTTGGCCACCATGTTGTAGGTCGGCCGGAACGACGACTCCAGCTCGAAGTCGGCGCTGGCGGCAAGGCGCGCTGTCTCGCCGAATGGCGTCTGCGGGTGCCACAGCGTGTAGGCGCAGCCGATGTCGTCGATGCCGCGGCGACCGGCGCGGCCGGTGAGCTGGGTGTACTCGCCCGGGGTCAGCATCGCGAAGCCCTCGCCGCGGAATCGGCTGAGCTGGCTGATCACGACCGAGCGCGCCGGCATGTTGATGCCCAGCGCCAAGGTCTCGGTCGCGAACACCACGGCCAGCAGCCCGGCGGTGAAGCAGTCCTCGATCGCCTCCTTGAAGGCCGGCACGAGACCGGCATGATGGGCTGCGACGCCTGCCTGCAGGCCCTCCAGCCACTCGTCGTAGCCCAGCGCTTCGAGGTCGCTGCTGCCCAGTGCGGCCGTATGGGCCGCAGCGATATCGCGGACTCGGTGCTGCTGGGCGGCATCGAGGAACGCTGCGCCCTCCGCCACCAGCGCCCGGGCAGCATCGTCGCAGCCCTGGCGGGAGAACACGAACACGATGGCGGGCAGCTTGCCGCCGGCTGCGAGATGCTCGACGATCTCCGAGCGCCGGGGCCGGGCCAGCCGCACGCCCCTCGAGCGGTGCCGTCGATGTCCGCTCGAGCGGGCACGGGCCCGTTCTTCCAGCCGCTCGATCTCGGGGTTCGCGCCTCCGTCCTGCAGCGTCGGAAGGTCCAGCACGCGCCGGCTGTGCCGCTCGTACAGCAGGAATCGATCCTCCAGCGGCACCGGGCGCTCCGAGCACACCACTGATTCGCAGCGCCCGGCGGCCGTGTCGATCCAAGCCGCCAGCTCGGCGGCGTTGCTCACCGTTGCCGACAGGCACACCAAGCGCATGTGCGCCGGGGTGCCGATGATGACCTCTTCCCAGACGGCCCCCCGGTAGGGGTCCTGCAGGCAGTGGATCTCGTCCAGCACTGCGATGCCGAACTCGGCCACATGCGATGAACCCGTGTACATCATGTTGCGCAGCACTTCGGTGGTCATCACCACCACATCGGCATCGGGCCGGATGACGTTGTCGCCGGTGAGCAGCCCCACTCGATCCGCACCCAGCCACGAGCGCAGATCACGCAGCTTCTGATTCGACAGGGCCTTGGTGGGTGTCGTGTAGGCGGCCCGCTGGCCGGCTCGGAGGGCCTCTGCGATCGCGTACTCCGCCACCAGCGTCTTGCCCGACGAGGTCGGCGCGGAGACCAGCACCGAGTTGCCCCGCTGCAGCACCTCGAAGGCCTCGAGCTGGAAGCCGTCGGGCGTGATGCCCCGCGCCGCCACATGGCCTGCCAGCAGCGGCGGCAGCGCGGGTTCAGTGCCGCCGCCGATGCCGGCCGTCGGCTGGCGCCGGGCGCTGCTCTCGCTCACGGACCGGGGTCCGCAACGCCGGTGGCCTCGCCTTGAATCCCACCCCGGGGTGCGTCCTGGGATGCTGGGGGTTCCTGGCTGCAGCGGCGCCTCAGTCGAAATGGCCCAGCGCCGCCGCGACGTCGCAGGATCAGCCAGCCGATCAGGATCGACAGTTCATAGAACACGTACAACGGCACCGACAGTGCAGCGAGCGTGATCGGGTCGCCCGAAGGCGTGATGACAGCTGCACCGGCGACGATGCCGACGATGGCGTAGCGGCGGACCCGGTTGAGCTGTCGCGGCGTCACCAACTCGGCGAGCTGGGCGAAGATCAGGACGATCGGGAACTCGAAGCCGATGCCGAATGCCAGCATCATGAACGTCACCAAGCCCAAGTAGGCCCCCGGACCCAGCAGCGGATCGACGGCATCGCCGCTGACGGAGATCAGGAAATCCAGCGCCCGCTCGAAGGTGAGATAGGCGAGCACCGCGCCCGACGAGAACAGCAGGAATCCGGCGGCCACGAACGGGATCGCCCAGCGCTTCTCCCGCCGATCCAAGGCCGGGGTGATGAACCTCCACAGGTGCCACAGCAGCACCGGCATCGCCAGCACCACGCCCAAGTAAGCCGAGACCTTGACGCGCGTACGGAAGCCCTCGAGCGGCGAGGTGATCACCAGGCTGCACGAGTCCCCCAGCACGCTCGCGGGAGCGTCGCGAGCGTCGAGCACCCGGCAGTACGGCGGCAGGAACACCGTCTCGAGCAGCCAGTCGTAGACGAGCAGGCCCACGACCATGCCGATCCCAATCGCGACGATGCTCAGGATGAGACGGTTGCGCAGCTCGGAGATGTGATCCCAGAAACCCATCACCGGCGGCCGCGGGCGGCGCCAGGACCAGAGCCTCACGCAGATCCGTCGCTGGTCGGACGTTCCTCCGCCGGGTCGGCAGCGGACTCGGACGGCGCGGCCCGCAGAGCATCAGCCGCTCTTGGCTCATCTGCAGCGGGTCCGATCGCCCACATCTCCGCCGTTGCTGCGGGCTCCGCGGCCGGTTCAGCCCCCTCGGGCGATCTGGGCTTCGCGGGCGGGTCGGCAGGCTCGATGATCGGCGCCGAGAGGGTGGCGTCCATCTCCTGGCGAACCGATGCGGAGAAGTCGCGTACTTGCCGAAAGGCTCGGCCGATGCCCCGGATGGCACCCGGCAGCCGCTTGGGACCCAGCACGATCAAGGCCACGAGCGCGATGATCAGCACCTCGTTGGGCTGCAGGCTCACGGCTCGATGGTAGAACCCCCGCCTGCCGGGACGGTTCTCGGGCTCACATCGGCAGCACCCGGCGGGCGGCCCAGCGAAGCACGATGCCGAGTGCGCGCTCTCCCGCTATCTGCCGGAGCGACGGCACGTCCAAGCTGTCGATGGCATCTCGCGCTCGCACGAGGTCGGCCCGCACAGATGAAACCGCCTCAGAGATGGATGCCAGAGCGGCAGCCGTGGCTCGCATCTCAGCGGCGAGTCGCTGGATCAGCAGCGTGGCGACCACCACGAGCATGCCGAACACCACCGCGGGCAGCAGCCAGATCGCTCCCATGACACGAACCATAGGGCTCGACATGCCACCGGGGACCGTGTCCGAGTTGGCACGATAGAGATGTGCTTCCGCAGCCGCTGCCGTCCTTGCTCACGCCCCCAATCACCTTCGCGCACCGTGGCGGTCGGGCTCACGGCCCCGAGAATGCGCTCGAGACCTTCGCAACGGCACTGGAGATGGGCGCGACCGGTCTCGAGACCGATGTGTGGCTGAGCAGCGACGGTCACCCGATGCTGGACCACGACGGGGTCGTCTGGCATCGGGGCGTCCGCCGTGCCTTCGGCTCGCTGCTGCGCGAGCGCATCGGACCCGATGTACCCACGCTGGCCGAGATGTACAACACCTGCGGCTCGGACTTCGAGCTCTCCGTCGATCTGAAAGACCCTGCTGCCGCTGACGCAGTCATCGAAGCCGCCCGCGACGCCAAGGCCGAACAGCGCTTGTGGATCTGCCACGAGGATTGGGACCTGCTGACCGACCTGAGAAGCCGCACGAGCGCGCGCGTCGTCGACTCGACCCGCGTTCGTCGCATGAAGGAAGGCCCCGAGCGCCGGGCCGCCGCCATGGCCGATGCCGGCATCGATGCCGTCAACCTCCCGGCGAAAGACTGGACAGGCGGACTCGCGGCCCTGTTCCACCGCTTCAAGCGGTTCTGTCTCGGTTGGGATGTCCAGCACACTCGTTTGGCCGCGGGACTCCGCGACATGGGCCTCGACGGCCTCTACGGCGACCACGTCGGCCGGCTCTTGGTCGGCATCAGCCACCGCAGCGGTCCATCACAGTCACAGAGCGGCGGCGGCATCTGCGGGACCAGTCCCGCTTGAGCGTGCCCCTCATCGCCCGAACTCGCCAGCGGGGCAACTCCTCATCGCTCTCACAAGCCCCCGAGCCGGTTGGGAGGCCAGAAGCGCGCGAAAGCTCTCCCGACGATCTCATTGCGGTGAATCGGGCCGAAGTACCGACTGTCCTGGCTGGAGAACCGATTATCGCCCATGACGAAAATGTGGTCGGCTGGCACCCGCACAGGTCCGAAGTCGCGTGTGTACACGTCGGACGGGAGATACTCCTCGTTCACCGACGTCCCGTCGATGGTGAGCCGGCCGTCCACTGCCCCAACCGTCTGGCCGCCGATCGCCACGACGCGCTTGACAAGTTCAGCAGTCTGCGGATCCCGCAGCTGATCGGGGGTGCTAAAGACGACGATGTCTCCGGGGCTGGGCTCGCCGATGCGGTAGCTGAGCTTGGAGACCAGCAGCCGATCGCCGATCTGCAGTTCCGGCTCCATCGACTCGGACGGGATGAAGAACGCCGCAACGAGAAAGGTCCTCATCAGCAGCGCGAGCACCACCGCAGCCATCATCACCCACGACCACGACAGCAGGTTGCGTGTGCGCCTGCTCATGGCTCGCCGGATGCGCGGCAGACGCTCGCGTCTCAGCGGCGCGGCATCCGTATCGGAACCCATGGACTCGTCGAGAAGGCTCACGGACTCAGGAACGGACTCATCAGGCTCCGGATCGGTGGGCTCGTCGAGAAGGCTCACGACACTGCCGTCAGCCAGGTCGCCGCGGCACCGAGCCATTCGCAGGCCTGACCGTCGCGCTCCAGCGGGCGTCCCATCGAGGTCACCTGCAGATCCATCCGAACGAGCGCGTCGGCCAAGGCCGCCGGAACCACCGAGACCGCCCGCTCGCCCAGCGAGGCGATCCATCCCGCATCGCTGGGCGCCACGGCGACGCCAGCGGGCACCGGCACGACCGTGCGCCGCGGCGAAAGCGCCAGCACCGTCCGAGTGTGATGGCTGACGCCATGGTGCCGTTCCCGCTCGTCATCAGATGACGCACGCGCAGCCACCGCCGTCGCTGCGCCGAGGCCGTCCAGCACAGCGGCATGGCCGGCCAGGTCCAACCCCGAGAAACCCAGCCGACTCGAAGTTCCGAGATGTCCGGGCCCGGGCGACACGATCACCCGGTCGATGCGCTGCGATGCCAGTGCTGCAACGCCCCCCGCAACGGTGACCGACTCGATCGGCGCACCGAACGCCTGCCCGGTGCTGACCGCGTCCGCGACAGCACCACGCTCCAGACACGCAGCAGCGAGGTCGCTGAGCACGAATGGCAGTGCGCCCCCGTCGGTCATGACATAGCCCGGTGCCTTGCCGGTTGCATCGTGGGTCGCCGCTGCCAGCGCCAGCGCGTGACTGTGCAGCACACAGAGGACCACCCGGACGCCCGTCAGCGACGGCAGCTCACCAAGGTCACCGCCGTCACCCGAGCGTTCCCAAGACTCCTCGGATGCGTCGACCGGAAGCTGCTCCGCCAAGTAGCGGGCCTTCATGACATGTCCCATGCCCGCATCCCCCAGATACGGCGAACTCAGATTGGTGTGCACCACATGGGCACCGCCGGTGCCAAGTCCCAACTCGACCGCCGAGACATTCACGAGCAGTTCGTCGCCGACTTCAGTCGGGCCGCACAGATCGGTCAACGCGTACGCCTCGCTGCCGTCGTGCAGCCTCATGCGCTGCAGACCCGGCCTGACGTCACGCACCTCAGCGGTTCGCAGACGCGCAAAACGCGGCATCCGCCGGCCTCAGTCGGCCGAGAGGCTGAGCCCCGGGCCTGTGCGTGCGGCGGCACCCATCACAGCGACTCGATCAGCTTGTCGACGCGCTCGTCGTGGGAACGGAACGGGTCCCTGCACAGGACGGTTCGTTGGGCCTGATCGTTGAGCTTCAGGTGTACCCAATCAACCGTGTAGTCCCGGCGCCGGGCCTTGGCCTCACGGACGAACGCCCCTCGCAGACGGGCCCGGGTGGTTTGAGGGGCCTCATCAGTGGCTCGGCGGACATCTGCGTCGTCGAGGACCCGCTCCACCAATCCTCGTCTCTGCATCAAGTAGAACACGCCGCGCGTCGAATGGACATGGTGGTACTGCAGGTCGAGCAGCGCAGTGTGAGGGTCGTCGAAGCCGACACCGTTGCGCTCGCCGTAGCCGGTGAGCAGCTTGTGCTTGATGACCCAGTCCACCTCGCGGTCCAGCTTCAGCGGGTCGTCGTCGATGACCGTCATGCAGTGCTCCCACATCTGCAGCGCCCGTGACTCCTCGGCGGTGAGCTCGTTGGTCTCGGCAAAACGCAGCGCCCGCTCGAGATACTCCGATTGGATGTCGAACGCACTGACCTCGCGGCCGTTCGCCAAGCGCACCTTGCGACGGCAGGTGATGTCGTGGCTGATCTCGCGGATCGCCCGAATCGGGTTCTCCAGCGTCATGTCTCGCAGCACCACTGCCGGGTCCTCGAGCATCCGCAGCATCAGCGCCGCAGCGCCGATCTTGAGGAACGACGTGTACTCGCTCATGTTCGAGTCGCCCACGATGACGTGCAGCCGGCGGAAGCGCTCGGCATCGGCATGCGGCTCGTCACGGGTGTTGATGATCGGCCGGCTGCGGGTGGTGGCGCTCGACACGCTCTCCCAGATGTGCTCCGCCCGTTGGGTGATGCAGTACCGGGCACCCTTGGCAGTGTTGAGCACCTTGCCGGCCCCAGCATAGATCTGGCGGGTGACGAGGAACGGGATCAGCACTTCGGCGTAGTTCGAGAAGTCGTCGGCGCGGCTGGTCAGATAGTTCTCGTGGCAGCCATAGCTGTTGCCCGCCGAGTCGGTGTTGTTCTTGAACAGGAAGATCGTGCCGTTGAACGCTTCCTCGGCAAGCCGGTCGGTCGCGCTGGCCACAAGCTGCTCGAGGATGCGCTCGCCCGCGCGGTCGTGGCATACGACATCGTAGACCGAGTCGCACTCGGGCGTCGCGTATTCGGGGTGGCTGCCGACGTCAAGGTACAGACGCGCCCCGTTGACGAGAAAGACGTTGCTGGACCGTCCCCACGACACGACGCGGCGGAACAGGTAGCGCGCCACCTCGTCGGGGCTGAGACGGCGCTGTCCTCGCAGCGTGCAGGTGACGCCGTACTCGTTCTCGAGACCCATGATGCGCCGATGCACGGCGCTCACCGTACTAACGAATCAGGAGGCTGAGCCGTCAGCGGTCGATGCGGCGCCGTCACCGAGGACGACTTCGACCTCGGTGTCATCGAGACGGCGGAAACAACGCCGACGGTGCGACGCATCCGGCACGATCGCATCCAGCAGTGCCACCTCGAGATCGGCAGCGGTGATGTCGCGCTCAGGACCCGCGAGAGATTCGCTAGCCAGCCGGATCGCAGCGGAGGCGTCGAGACTCGGGTCGTAGCCCTCCGCAACCCGCTCGCGCACCGCATCGGCATCGCCGCCGATGCAGCAGTAGGCCTCCTCGTCCATGACCGTGCCGTCGTACTGGATCCGGTACAGCTGATTGGCCTCGCCGCCGATGCCCACTTCCACCACCACGATCTCCACTTCGAGCGGCTTGAGCTCGTGGGTGAAGAACTGGCCCAGCATCTGCGCGTACTGGTTGGCCAGGCTGCGTGCCTCGACATCGGATCGGGAGTACTGATACCCCTTCAACTCGGCATGGCGAACCCCGGCGATGCGCAGCTGGTCGAACTCGATGTAGCGGCCCACGCCGCCGAACGCGATGCGGTCGTAGATCTCCGACACCTTGCGCAGCGTCGCGCTGGCGTTCTCGGCCACCAAGGCGATGCCGCCGTCGTATTCCAGCGTCACGAGCGAGCGGCCGCGGGCAATGCCCTTGCGGGCATAGTCAGCCCGATCCTGCATGAGCTGTTCTGGGCTGACGTACAGCCCGGGCATGCTCATCGAGCGGCCTCCGGGAGACCCAGGCGTGCTGTCGAGCCGCCGTTGCCGCCGCTCGCCAGACTGGCCTGCAGCGCAGCGAACACCTCTGCGGATTCGTCGTCGCTGAGCTGGCGGAAGCCGTCTGAGCCGATGGATGCGAGCACCGGATAGATGCCCCTCACCGGATCCGGTCCGCCGGTGGCGCTGTCCTCGTCAGCGGCGTGCCACAGCGCCTGGACGCTGAGCGCCAGCGCGTCGGGTTCGCTCAGGTCGTCCCGGAAACCGAGCTTCAGCACGGTGCCCGCATGCAGGCTCCCCGACCCCGCCGTGGCGTAGTCCTGCTCTTCGTAGCGGCCGCCGGTCACGTCGTACTGGAACAGCCGGCCGCGGCCGTCGCTGGACTCGAACCCGGCGAAGATCGGCACCACCGGCAAGCCGCGCATCGCCTGGGGCAGGTGCGCCCGCAGCATCTCCGCAAGCTGGTTGGCCTTGCCCTCCAGGCTGAGGGGCCTGCCTTCGATCTTCTCGTAGTACTCGAGCTGCAACTGGAAGATGCGCACCATCTGCACGGCAGGTCCGGCTGCGCCCGCGATGGCAACCGCCGAGAACGAGTCGGCGGGGAACACCTTGCGCATGTCCCGATGACTGATGAGGTGCCCGCTGGTGGCGCGCCGGTCGCCCGCCACCACAACGCCCTCAGCGCTTCGCACCGCCAGCACCGTGGTGGCATGGGATCGCTCAATCGGCCCGACACCGCCCTCGGCGACAGATGCCCGAGCAAATTCGGCGAACGGCTCGCCGCCGGTGCGGCGCAGCAGTTCGGTAAAGCTCGCCCCAGGGTCGTCGCCCGGAGCGAAGAACGGCATACCCGTCACTCGCCGCCCTTCTGCACGTAGTTCTTGACGAACTCCTCAGCGTTGGTCTCAAGCACGTCGTCGATCTCATCGAGCAGGTCGTCGAGCTCTGCTTTCAGCTCCGTGGCACCCTCGCCTGCTGCACCCACCGGCGCTGAACTCTCGGTCTCCCGCGGGGCCGACCGTCGCTTTTGGGAGCGTTCTGCCATCTGGGGCCTCCTCGAATCTCGACTTTGTGTGGGTTCCGATCACTGCCAGCAGGTGCGCAGGGCTGGCTGGCGGCGGGTCAGTTGCCCAGCCGACGCAGCAGCTCGGCTGCGTCACGGCACTCGTCCAACAAGTTACCTACATGGGTCTGGGTTCCTCGCAGGGGTTCCAGCATCGGCACCCGCCGCAGGGGATCCGTACCGATGTCGAACACCATCGAGTCCCAGTTGGCAGCCACGATCTGATCGCCGAACTTGTCGAGGCAACAGCCTCGAAAGTAGGCGCGGGTCGTCGGAGGCGGCGCCGCCACTGCTTCGTTCACCTCGTCGTCGGAGGTGATGCGCTCAAGGCCCATGCGCCGCGCGAGCGACTTGGACGGGCGCAGGTCGTGATACTGCAGGTCCAGCGCCGCCAGCTTCGGATCGTCCCAATCGAGCTCGTGGCGCTGCGCGAATCCCTCGTACAGGCGCAGCTTGGCCACCCAGTCCAGCTGCGAGGCCAAGCTCAACGGGTCGGTTTCCAAGAGGGCAAGCACAGCCTCCCAGCGGTCCAGGATGTCGTTGCCGATGTCGTCGCCGCCGACGGCCTCAAGCCCGTGGCGCCGCGCGTACTTGCGGGCCGTCTCGAGGTACTCCCACTGGATCTCGGTGGCTCGCATGCGCCGGCCGTCTGCCAGATCGATGAGACTCTGCAAGCTCGTGTCGCAGCTCACCTGCCGCAGGGCCGCGACCGGCACCAGCGGCGTCAGCGGCTCGGACACGAAGTCGTCGTCGATCATTGCGAGCACGAGCGACGTCGTCCCCAGCTTGAGGTAGGTCTGGATCTCGCTCATATTGGCGTCGCCGATGATGACGTGCACGCGCCGGTACTTGCGCGTATCGGCGTGAGGCTCGTCGCGGGTGTTGACGATCGGCCGCTTGAGCGTGGTCTCGAGCCCGACTTCCTCCTCGAAGAAGTCGGCTCGCTGGCTGATCTGGAACGGCCTGCTCTCGAAAGACGCGGGCGGCGGCTCGGCCATCGGCGCTTCCATGCCGATCTTCCCCGCACCGCAGAAAACCTGTCTGGTCACGAAGAACGGCATGATGTGCGTCACGATGCGACTGAAGGGGACATCCCGGTCAACCAAGTAGTTCTCGTGGCAGCCGTAGCTGTTGCCCTTGCCGTCGCTGTTGTTCTTGTGGATCACCAGTTCCTCGCCGTCTGGCAGGAGACTGTTGGCCGCTTCCATCGAGCGGATCAGGATCTCCTCGGCGGCACGGTCGTAGACCACGCACTGGCGGGCGTCGGAGCATTCGGGTGTCGACAGTTCGGGATGTGCGTGGTCCACGTAGTAGCGAGCTCCGTTGGTGAGCACTGCATTTACCAAGTGGGTCTCGATCTCGGGCGCGAGCGCATCGAACTCGTTGAATCCCCGCGCGTCGGTGCCCGGCTGCTCGTCGTCGAAGTCCCAGCTGACCCGCTGGCACAGGAAGCCGTTGACGTAGGCGTTGATGATCATCGACGACGCCGCCACCGGATTGGAGTCGCCGTCGCAGCGATGGAGAATGCCGAACTCGGTCTCGATGCCAACGACTTTGTGAACCGCCACCGCGCGAGACTCTAGAGGTACTGGCTGGTCTGGACCCGCTCGATGGCCCGGCCGCCGAGTGCATCGCTGTCGTCGGGGTCGACCAAGGTGCGGATGAAGACGATCCGTTCGCCCTTCTTGCCTGAGATCTTCGCCCAGTCGTCGGGATTGGTGGTGTTGGGCAGGTCCTCGTGCTCGCGGAACTCCTGCCGTATCGAACCCATGAGGTCGTCGAGGCGGATGCCGTTGCTGCCCGTCGCCAAGGAGCGCTTGATGGCGTTCTTCTTGGCCCGGCGCACGATGTTCTCGATCATGGCCCCCGAAGCGAAGTCCTTGAAGTACATGACTTCCTTGTCGCCGTTCTGGTAGGTGACCTCGAGGAATCGGTTGAGGTCGTGGGGCTGGTACATCTCGTCGACGGTTCGCTCGATCATGATCCGGACGGCCTTGTGAGGATCGCCGCCGCCGAGATCCGCTACCTCCATCGAGTCGATCGGCAGCTTCGGCGTGAGATAGGTGCTGAAGATCGACAGCGCCGCCTGTTCGTCGGGACGGCTGATCTTGATCTTCACGTCGAGACGCCCCGGTCGCAGGATTGCCGGGTCGATGAGGTCTTCGCGGTTGGAGGCGCCGATCACGATGACGTTGCGCAGACCTTCCACGCCGTCGATCTCTGCCAAGAGCTGCGGCACCACAGTGGATTCCATGTCGGAGCTGATGCCGCTGCCGCGGGTGCGGAAGAGCGATTCCATCTCGTCGAAGAACACGATGACCGGCCAGCCCTCGGAGGCCTTCTCGCGGGCTCGCTCGAAGATGCGCCGGATCTGCCGCTCGGTCTCGCCGACGTACTTGTTGAGCAGCTCCGGGCCCTTGATGTTGATGAAGAAGCTGCGCGCTCCCTGCTGGGTGGACACCTCGCCGACCTTGGCTGCGAGCGAGTTGGCCACCGCTTTCGCGATCAGCGTCTTGCCACAGCCGGGCGGCCCGTACAGCAGGATGCCCTTGGGCGCAGGCAGGTCGTAGGTGCGGAAGAGATCCTGGTGCAGGTACGGCAGCTCGACCGCATCGGTGATCAGCTCGATCTGCGTGTCGAGGCCGCCGATGTCGTCATAGGTGACATCAGGCACCTCCTCGAGCAGCAGATCGTCCACCTCGGGTCGAGGCAGGCGTTCCAGCACGATGTTGGAACGCACGTCGAGCAGCAGATTGTCGCCCGAGTGCAATGGCTGGTCGCGCAGGTCGCCCGCCAGCTCCACGATGCGTTCCTCGTCGGCGCGCCCGGTGACCAGCGCCCGGAACCCGTCTTCGAGCACCTCGTTGAGGGTCACGACCTCGCCGGAGGTCTCGGGTCCGCGTGCGAGCACGATGTTGTAGGACTCGTTGAGCACGACCTCGCTGCCTTCGACCAACTCGGTCTCCGCGAGGTCGGGATGCAGCGCGACGCGCATCTTGCGGCCGCTGGCGTGAACGTCTGCTGTGCCGTCATCGTTGCGTGCCAGGAATGTGCCGTACGCAGACGGCGGTTGCGTCAGCTTGTCGACTTCTTCGCGCAGCGCAGCGATGTGCTCCCGTGCTTCCCGCAGCGTGTAGGTCAGTTTCTCGTTCCGAGAAACGGCATCTGAGAGCTGCCCTTTGGCATCAAGCAGGCGCTCCTCGAGCGTGCTGATGCGTGCGGGGGTGTCGGCAAGCTTTCGACGCAGAAGAGCGACCTCTTCCTCGAGCGCGCGCAAGCGGCTGTGGAGCGCTCCCGCATCTGCTGCGCTGCTGCGCGCTGGTTCGGTGCCGTCGGGGTCCATGCGCGGCCGACACTACCCGCACGCTGGTGTTACACCGTGACGAACGGCTCCTCATCCAGCCCGGCCGCGGTACGCTGCTGGCGAGTGCCGTGCAGCATGCGCGCCGACTCGGTAGATTTCACCATTGGTTCAATTCCCCGCGAGTCGTCTCACAGGAAGGGTCCTACACGATGAAGGTCTGGATCGATCAGGATCTGTGCACCGGTGACGGGCTCTGCGAAGAGATCGCTCCAGATGTCTTCACGCTTCTTGACGACGGCTTGGCGTACGTCAAGGAAGGCGACAAGGTCTTCTCCGACCCAGGTGGCGTCGAGGGCCTTGCAGAGTTCCCTGACTCACAACTCGACGCTGTGATCGAGTCCGCCGAAGAATGCCCCGGGGAGTGCATCTTCATCGAAGCGTGAGCCGAGATGAAGCGACAAGCACAGCAATCGAAGCGTGGGCATCTTCTCATCCGATGCGGCACTCGCCGTGAGGTGCTTCTTCAAGACGCCCGGGCTGCGCGGTGATGACCGTCTCGCCGAGATAGTTCAACTGCACGTCGACGCCTGCTGAGGCCAAGAACCCCAGCAGTTCGCCGCGGCTGAGCGCAAACGCGATGTCCCGCGGCCCCTGAACCGAGGCGAACGCCACACCGACGACGCTTCCGTCGCGGTCGATCAGCGGCCCGCCGGACTGCCCGGTGCGGACATCGGCGGCGACGAGATACACGTTCCGCTTGGTCCCCTCACCCCACCACCCGAACGCCGCCAAGTGGTGCTCGATGCGTGCCGGCGACACGACGAGTCCTTGGCCTTGGCGATAGCCGATCACTGCGCCAGAGATGCCGAGACGCACCCGGTCGACGCGCAACGGCGCCATCTCAGCGTCGGATCGAAGCAGCACCAGATCTCGCGCCGTGTCGTAGCCGACGACGGCCGCCGTGGAGACGGTGAGCTCGCTGCCAGCACCTGGCGCCCATTCGATCTCGATGCTCGGCGCCCCGGTGACGACATGCGCAGCACCGACCAGCAGTCCCGGCGCCACGGCGAACGCGGATCCTTGCGACACCGGTCCGCAGCCGACCGCCCGTACCGCGGCCACGCCTCTCGCCACATCCGCCAGCACCTTGTCGTCGACGGTCGCCGACGCCGGCGGGGCACCCAGCCACACCGGTCCGTCGCTGGTCTCGATGAAGGCGACGGGCTCGCCGGCCGGTTCCCCCCGACCGGAGTCGTCGGGATCTCGCCCGCACGAGCAGAGCCCGACAGCCACCAGCACGACGCCAAGGCCCAGCGCCCGCCACCGCAGGTGTCCTCGAGGGGATCGCGCTGCGCGGCGCCTCCGAGCGTGAACGGGGTGCGCCGCGATGCGCCTCACGCCTCGATCAATCGGGCACAGAGGATCTGCTTCCCCAGCGCGGTCGGCATCTCCCCAGTCTCGCTGTCACTCACGTCCCGATGAGCCTGGCACTGGTCAGGAATCCGGTGTGGGCGACCATGCGATGATCGGGTCGCACCGAGGCCCCCTTCACATGCCAGCTGCGATGCAGCACTTCGACGGTCTCGATCATCGACCAAGGACCGTCATCGAGCGTTCTGCGCAGCTGCTGCACCTGAGTCACCGACGGGTTGTAGGCAACCAGGATTCCCCCGCGCCGCAGCGTGCCGACCAAGTGGCCCACCACCCGCCAAGGCTCGGGAATGTCCAGCACAGCCCGGTCATAGAAGGCACCCGGGCAGCCCCCCGCTGCGGAAGGGTCCGGGGCTGCCGTAAGCCGGGGGGGATCCACGGCGTCGTAGGCGTCTCGAAGCTGGACGTCGTAGCGGTCGAGCGCCTCGGTCCCCGCCGCGGCAGCCACGTTCTGCGCTGCCCGCTCGGCGAAGTCCTCCCGCAACTCGTACCCGGTGACGAGCGCGCCGCTGCGCAGCAGGGTCGCCGACAGCGCTCCCGAGCCGACGCCGGCCTCGAACACCGACATGCCCGCCCGCACATCAGCCAGCATCCAGATCGCGCCGAGATCCTTCGGATAGATCACCTGCGCGCCCCGCGGCATCTTCAGCACCTGATCGGCGAGCGTCGGCCGGACTGCCACGAACCGTGCTCCCGAACCGCTGCGGAACTGCGAACCCTCGCCCGACCCGATGATCTCGTCGTGCGCCACCACGCCGGCGTGGGTATGGAACTCGCCTCCGCTGCGCAGCGCGACCAAGTAGCGGCGCTGCCGGCTGTCGATCATGAGCACCGTCTCACCGGCCTGCAAATCGCCCACCGGTGTCTCGGCGCCCCCCTCGGGGGGCAGCTGCTGTGGGGCTTCGCCGGTGTCGCTCACACGTGATCCGTCGGCGGATCGTCGGGTTCGCATCCGTGCGGCAAGTGCTCGATGGTGAGGCGCTCGCCTGGTGCCAACTCGCCCCGGTACACCACCTCGCTCTTGCGTCTCGAAAGCCTCACCAGCAGCTTCAGCCCGCTGGCGGCAATCGCCACGCCGAGCCAGACCCCGCTGCCCGATCGGGCTCGCTTCCACACCGAACGGAAAGCGCAGTCCCGAAGTCCCCCCAGAACCCGCATCGACGTCATGGTCACACCCGCCCCAGGCCCACTCAGACCCGGACGACCTCCACGATGGTGCTGCGCTTTCGCCCACGGCGGCGCCCGAACAGGAACGCGGCCAACACCAGACCGGTGCCGACGGCCGCAGCGGCCGCGACGGCGGCACTCGACATCTGCTCCGCAGCGTCGCCCGCGCTGCCGACGAGCGTCCGCACCCGATCCGTGATGTCCTCCCGAGTGATGCGCTCGCCGTCAGCGCCCCCGAAGTCGTTGTCAGCCACCGTCGCCCTCTCCGTGATCGTCTGTTTCGCTGCCGGCAGGCCCGCCGGCGTCGTATGTGCCCCTAGACGGCTTGATCGACCGCGCCAGCAAGACGATCGCCACGATGAGCAGCGCTGCTGCGGCCAAGTGCGGCACGAACGACCAGTTGGCCCCGAAGACCGTCGTCTCGGTCTGCAGGACACGCATGAGGGCGAGTGCGGCGAGCACGATGGACACGCTGATGGCTATTGCCCCTGCCAGACCGAAGAACAGGTAGCGGCCCAAGCCGCGCAGCGGACCCAGCGTCTCCTGCGCCACGTATGCCCGCAGCATGGCGACCAGTTCGGAAAGCTCGGCTCTCAGGCCGACGTCTCGTCGAGGCACTGTTCGCTCTGGCACCGTCCGCCGGGATTGAGCAGGCCACTTTGGCCCGTGGGGCGACGCTACCGGTCGCCCAGCAGTTCTTCCACGCCGTCCAGCACGCCGGCGATCACCTCGATGCGCCGGGCAGGATCGGGTGCGCGCAGCATGGCGTGACGGTCAAAGGGACCAGCCGGCACCAGCCCGGCCAGCTCGAAGGCCCAATCCGTCGGATCGGAAGCGTCGTCCGCGAGATGGGAGAGCCGGTCGTCGATGGCCGCCGATTCGGTCGCTGTGACCCCGAGCGCACCGATCTCCGAGGCCAGCGCGCGCAACCGTCGCAAGCGCGCGGCGAGCGACCGGCGCTGCGGCGCATCGATCTCTGCAGGCTCATCAGGCCAGATGGCGGTGAGGGCCTGCGGGTAGGGATCATCCGGCAGCCATTCGAGAATCCGGATCCGCTCGCCGCCCGTGGCGATCACCACCCAGCGCCCGTCGGGCAGTTCCTGATGCTGGGCGATCATGGCGAGACAGCCCACATCGGAGCGCACATCGCCCCCGCCGACTTCGCTGCCGCGCTCGATCATGACGACGCCGAATGGCTCGTCGTCCTCGGTGCAGCGCCGGGCCAGTGCCCGGTAGCGAGACTCGAAGATGTGCAGCGGCAGCACCGCCCCGGGCAGCAGCGGCGAGCCCAGCGGGAACATCGGCAGCTCGCGGCCCGCAGCCGGCTCAGCCCCCTGTGCAGCAGTGGGACGTGACTGGTCGGGATCGGCGCAGCCCTCAGGCGATTCCACGCACTAATCCTCGCAGGGCCTCGTAGTCGCCGACGGGGTAGCGCAGCATCTGACCCACCAACGACTCCTGCAGCTCGAGGCCGAGACGGGAGTCGGCCGGCACGTTGTTGAGGATCTGGGCGAAGACGACCGTCCCGCTGTCGGTCTCGATGAACCCCGCCAACGAGTTGACCCCGGTCAGCAGCCCAGTCTTGGCACGCAAACGGCCCGCCACCGGGTGCTCGCCGAAGCGGTGTGACAGCGTCCCGGTCTGCGCTGCGACCGGCAGTCCCGCCAAGACCGCAGAATCGGTTCCCAGCCGGTCGATCAGGGCGGCCAGAAAACTGCAGGTCATCAAGTTCCCCCGGTCCAGCCCTGACCCGTCCCTCACCGTGGGCAGCGACTGGTTGGGCAGCATCTCGGACACGATCCGGGCGGCCGCGCCAGCGCCCGCAGGCGTCGATCCCTCCCCCGCGCTGCGCAGACCGATCTCGCGCAGCACCAGTTCGGCGGTGGTGTTGTCGCTTTCGCGCAGCATCTGCTGGATGATCTCGATCATCGGCGGCGACGTCAGGCGCGCTATCTCGGCCATCCCGCTGGGAGCCGTCGAGGCAATCAGCTCGACATCCACCGCAACGCCCCGCACCCGCAGCAGGTCAGCCAAGGTGGCGACGAACCAGCGTGCCGGGTGATCGGCCGCCGTCAGTGCGGTGGTGAAGCCGGTGATGCCGTCGTTGAGACTGAGGGCCGACAGCGGTCCGCTGTGCAGCCGGTTGATGTACCGCTGGGGCCATGTCTCGGGAAACCGAGTGGTGGCGTAGCGCGATTCGTCGGCGATGAGCCGTCCGCGCAGCGACTCGACGCCCAGACCGACGATCTGGTCCGCAAGATCTTCCATCGGCGTGCGCAGTTGCGGCTGACGCCGGTGGGAGTCCGCGTACGACTGGGTCATGATCAGCGGGTCGCCGCCGCCGACAACCCAGACCGTGCCGTCCAGCACGCCGTCAGACACCTCGGTATCCGTCAGCACCCGTGTCACCAGCCGCTCGGCGGGGTCGACGACCGCGAGCGCGGCGGCCGCGGTGACGAGCTTCTGCACCGATGCCGGGATCACCGGCTCGGCATCGCTGGAGAACACCTCCTGGGAATCGATCCAGATCGCCAGGCAATGCGGTTGAGGCCAATCGGAGCTGAACGCCGCCATCTCCCGACCGATGATGTGCTGCTGGGCTGCTCGCCACAGCACGTCCGGCGCCCGCTCGGCGCGCAGCAGCGGCACGCCCGTCGTTGCCGGGTCATCCTCGGCAGCAAGCTCGCCGGCATCGTCGGGTGGCGCCAGCACGGGCGTGCGCAACGACAAGGCATGCGCCGCCGCTTCGTCCGCTGCGGTGTTCATCCGCACTGCCGCCACCGTGGGCAGCAGGCCGGCCGCTGCTGTCAACAGCACCAGCAGGGCTGTGCGCAGCGCTCTCACGTCATCCGAGAAGGATCGCTCAGAGCGGCGCCGTCACCCTGCGCACCGCTCAGAGCGGCACCGAGCGCCGAGGACAGTTCCCCAGCCTCGGAGGCGACAACTGCGGGCCGTGTCTCGGCCGTGCGGCCGATGAGCAGCTCGCCCAGGCGCTCGGAGACCGGCTGGGCGAGCAGGTCCCAGTCTTCGCTGATGCCCCCGCTGATCACGACCAATTCAGGGTCGGTCAGTACGCAGAGACTCGATATCCCCAGCGCCAGCCAGTGCGAGTACTCGGCCAGCACCTCATGCGCCCCAGCGTCGCCGTTGCGGGCCGCCGCAGTGACATCGGGGCCTCGCATGCCCTCACCGAGACGCTCGGCCGCCAGCCGATTCAGCGCAGAGCCCGATGCGTACATCTCCCAGCATCCCCGCCTGCCGCAAGGACAAAGTCGCCCGGACGCCTCGACGATCATGTGCCCCGGCTCGCCGGCCAACCCGTTGGCGCCGCGCAGCACCTCGCCATCGACCATGAACGCGCCGCCGATGCCGGTGCCCACCGCCACCATGACGCCGTGACGGATCCCCTGCGCGGCCCCGGATGACAGTTCCCAGCGCGCAGCACAGTTCACCTCGTTCTCGAAAGCAACCGGCATCCCCAGCACCGCGCTCAGATCCGCACCGATCGTCGCGCCGTTCACCCCGTCGAGATTCGGCGAGGTCGTCACGACGCCAGCGGTGGTGATCAGACCGGCCATGCCCACGCCGACGCTGACCGCGCCCTGGACGGGAGCCAGCTCGCGAACCAACGCCGCCAAGGTGTCGACCAAGCTGCCTGCACCGGCAGGGGTCGGTTCACGCACCGTTCGCAGCGGCGCACCACCGTCGTCGGTGGCTACGCCGAGGATCTTCGTCCCGCCGACGTCGAAGCCGAGGCGCGTGACGTCAGCAGATCGCGTGCCGCTCACCCGTGCCGCTTCGTTTCGCGCGACCCAGGTCCAAGTGCCGCGTCGCCGGCCACGGTGCGACCCAGCGGCCTACAGCTTGCCGAGAATCGAGGCGCAGCTGGAAACCTCGACGCCGCCGCCTTCCTCGACCTCAAGCTCCGTCACCGTGCCGTCTTCGATCACTGCGGCGTACCGGCGCGACCTCATGCCCAAGCCGAAGCCCGAGCCGTCCATCACGAGGCCCATGGCTTCAGCGAACTCGCCGTTGCCGTCGGCGGCCATCTCGATGCCTTCCGCGCCCTGCGCCTGCGCCCACGCACCCATCGTCCACGCGTCGTTCACCGAGACGCAGACGACCTTGTCGACGCCCTTGCCCGCAAGGTCCGCAGCGCCTTCGACGTACCCGGGGAGATGGACATTGCTGCAGCCTGGGGTGAAGGCACCCGGCACTGCGAACAGCACCACCTTGCCGCTGCCCAGCATCTCGCTGGACTGCACCGGCGACGGCATGCCGCCGTCGTCCAGCACTCGCAGTGTCACATCCGGAATCTGGTCGCCGACCTGTACCGCCATCTCACTTCTCCGTTCATGTCCGTCGTTCAGCCGAAGTGTGGCTCGAAGCGTACCGGCACCGACGCTGCGGGCTCCGGGTGCGGCCAACAGCACCTCAGCTGTGCAGGCTCGTCTCGGGAACCGGCGGCCCGACGCTGCAGATCCACTCCAGCAGCTCGCCGTAGTCGTCGGTGCTTTCAAGGTCAGGGTTCGCCTCGGCGACAGCGGCAGGGCACCGGAACAGGCTCGCCACGTCTGCCGCGCGCAGCATCGTGAGGTCGTTGTAGGAGTCCCCAACCGCGGTCACGTGGTAGTTCAGCCCGCGATAGGCCTCCACAGCGCGTCGCTTGGCGTCGTCGACCCGGCGGCGCCATCCCGCAAGATGGCCGTCGACGACGTCGAGCCGGTGGCACAGCAGGTGCGGGTAGCCCATCAGCTCCAAGAAGTGATCGTCGAACTGCTCGAAGGTGTCCGACAGCAGCACCACCACCCAACGGTGGCGCAACTCATCGAGAAAGTCCCGAGCGCCGTCCAGCAGCGGCAGCTCAGCGATCGTGGCCCGGATCTCGTCGAGCGACACGTCGTGCGCGTTGAGCACGTCGATCCGATACTGCATCAACGCGTCGTAGTCCGGCTCGTCCCGGGTCGTCCGCCTCAGCTCGTCGATGCCCGTGCGCTCGGCCACCGCAATCCAGATCTCGGGCGTCAGCACACCCTCCATGTCCAACGCGATAACCCTCTGCACGAGCGCCGATTCTCGCACGCAACCGACGAACGCCCACGCACCGCCCGCCGGGGTTCCGAGCGCCGTCGTGCCGACATCGTTGACTAGTACAAGGTTGCAATCAGGAAAGCCAAGGTCCGAAAGCCACCACAGCCTGGATCAACGGAGTCTGGAATGATCGCAGGCCTCCAAAGCTCGCATCTATTCCTGATCATGCAATCCAACTTCGGCGCAATCAATGCTGGAGTCGTCAATCGCCTTGGTTCCGAGACTGTTCATTGCCTGTGCACCGCCATCGGCAATCGTGACGGTTGCGCTGTAGCCGCGAGCTGTGTCGCATGCGTCGGTAGCGGTGCAACCCCACAGAAGAGACGCCGAGGCCAGCACGAGCGCCGCTGCACGTCCGCCGCCAAGGGCATTACTCACTTGCACCCAACTTCTTGCTGTGTTACAAACTCGGTCAGTCATCCACAGTAGCGGCCCGCTCCGGGCTGCGCCAGCCGCATCGACGGGGGCCGATTCATGGTTCCTTCCCTTCGGCTGGCGCTGCTGTGGATGACTACGCAACTCGTCTCCCGCGGGGAAGGAACCACCATGCCCGATCAACGAGAAGTTCTGGATCCAGATGCTTGGCGTCGCGACACCAGATCGCTTGGCCGCATCGGGCGCAAGCTCTAGATGGCCGCCGCCGCTGCCTTGCTTGCGCTGGGATCTGTCGCTGTCTCTGTCTCACTCAGCAACGACGATGCAGGTGCACACCCCGGCTATTTCGCCAATTGCAGGGTCGTCGGACAAGAGTGGGTAGTCGTCAATGGCAGCTACCTGGACCACTGGCGAGACATTGTCGTGTGCGACTACATCCACACCCCGCATTCGTGCCCCTCTTGGTTGGCTCAGTGGGTGTGCGATCTCTGGTATGACCTCGCAGCGAGCGCTTGAAACAGATTGCCGCAATTCGCCGCATGCCCATGGGTGCCGTCGCGGCAGCACTGCTGCTGTCCGCATGCGGCCCAACAAGCGACCCGGCTTCCGAGGCATGCCATCGGGCCATCGCAGCGCAGGCAGCGGCCGAACTCCGATTCAGCGACGTCATCGATCGCCACTCAGAAGCGCATGCCACAGGCGCGGTGCATGACGACAGCGAAGTCTTGAGCGCACGGGTAGAGACAATCCTGGCCGAAGCGCGGGCGCGACATCGATGCGGTTGAATCACACGATCCCAGGTCGCCGGGAGAGGACACGATTATCGAGTCGTTCTGGCCCTCACGCAAGTCGAGCGGCCCGGTCGCAAACACTGGCGCACACGCATTTCCGGCGGCAGACTCAACGGTGAGCCCTTCCTCTAGGGTCAATGCTGATCGAACTGCGCGAGGAGGCTGTCATGGCGAAGCCCATCAAGATGGCGCACGCCGTATTCCGCACCGATGACATCAGGCGGGTTCAGGACTGGTGGTGCACCGTCCTCGAAGCCAAGGTGGTGCACGACGGCGGCTTCATCTCGTTCATCTCGTTCGACGACGAGCACCACCGGCTCGCGTTCGTACAGCGTCCCAATCCCGGCGACTTCGACGCCCGCAAGGGAAACCTCGACCACATCGCCTACTCCATGGACAGCTTCGGCGATCTCATGGACCTGTACGAGCGGCTCAAGGACGAAGACATCCTGCCGGTGCGCAGCATCAATCACGGACCGACGACATCGCTGTACTACGCCGGTCCCGACGGCAATGGTGTGGAGTTCCAGATCGAGAACTACGCCACGATGCAAGAGTGCGTCGAGTTCATCCAGGGCCCGACGTTCGCGGAGAACCCGATCGGCGTCCTGTTCGACCCCGACCGGCTGCTCCAGCGATTCCGCCGCGGCGACCCCCTCGCTGAGCTGATGAAGCAGGGTTCAGCCCCGGTTTCCTGACCCCCGATTCTCGACCCCCCGGAGGCAAACGGTGACCACGACGGTCCATCGCAGCGTGTACATGACCGACGAGCTGCAGGCGATCTATGACCAGACGGTCACCTTTGTCGCCAATGAAGTCACCCCGGCAGGCGATGCCTGGGAAGAGGTCGGCCAAGTGCCGCGCGAGATCTACAAGCGCATGGGCGAGCTCGGGATGTTCTCGTTGCGAGTGCCCGAACGGTGGGGCGGGCTGGGCCTCGGACCGCTTGCCTCGGCGACCTTCGCAGAAGCGCTCGGCACCTCCACGTATGCCGGATTCGAGGCGAACATCCTGGTCCACACCGACATGGCACTGCCGCACCTGCTCAATGCGGGTTCTGACGCGCAACTTGAACACTGGCTGCCCTCGGTCCAGTCCGGTGACACGATGATGTGCATCGGCGTGAGCGAGCCCGACGCAGGATCCGACGTGGCGGGACTGCGTACGACCGCCGTGCCCGACGGCGACGGGTGGCGTCTCAACGGCACCAAGACGTTCATCACCGGTGCCGTCTACGGCGACGTCATAGCCATGGCAGCTCGAACCGATCCCGATGACCGCTACGGGATCTCCATGTTCCTGGTGCCGACCAGCGCGGACGGGTTCGAAATCGCCAACAAGCTCGACAAGCACGGCTGGCGCTGCTCGGACACTGCCGAGCTGGTGCTGCGCGACGTGTGGCTTCCTGGCGATCACCTGCTCGGCGAGGTGCACCGTGGCTTCTACGCGGCAATGCAGAACTTCCAGAACGAGCGGATGGTCATAGTGGGCATGGGCATCGGCGCCGCGCAGGTCGCGATCGACCTCACCAACGCCTACACCCAGCAGCGCAAGGCGTTCGGCAGCACGCTGTACGAACTCGGCGCGATTCGCCAGCGCATGGCCATGAATCAGGCCAAGATCGATGCCGCGCGTACCTCCATGTACCACGCTGCCTGGCTGGCCGAGCAGGGCATCGACGCCACGAAAGAGATGTCGGGCGTCAAGGCCTTCGGCGCCGAGGTCGTCAACCAGGTCATGTACGACTGCATGCAGTTCCACGGCGGCCTCGGCTACATGCGCGAATCGACGATCGAGCGGATGTACCGCGACGCGCGCATCCTGCCGATCGGCGGCGGCGCCACCGAGGTGATGCTCGAAGAGGTCGCCAAGCGCAGCTACGTCGATCTCTAGCGGGACTCGAGCCAGTCCCGTACTGCCCCGGTGAACCGAGCGGCCGGGGCGCCGTCGAAGGCCCGGTGGTCCCAAGTCAGCGAGAGCGTCAGCGTGGGACGAGGTTCCGGTGCGCCCTCGTTCCATACGGTCTCGTTGCGGATTCGCCCGACGCCCAGGATGGCGGTGTTGGGCGCATTGATGATCGGCGTGAACGCATCCACCCCGAAGGGGCCGAGCGCCGTGACGGTGAAGGTGGCGCCCTGATAGTCGTCGTAGCCGAGCGAGCCGTTGCGTGCGCCCTCGGCGAGGCGCGTGGTCTCCGCGGCGATCTCGCCGAGGCTGAGGCGGTCGGCGTGACGGATGACGGGCACCAGCAAGCCGTCGTCGAGCGCCACGGCCAAGCCGACGTGAATGGCACCAAGCAGCGCAACCGCGTCAGCGGTCACCTGTGAGTTCACCCGCGGGTGCTCCCCGAGCGCCGCCGCTGCGGCTGCGACGACGTAGTCGGTGTATCCGGGTACGGGCTCATCGGAGCTGTCCCCTGGTCCTTCGGCACGGGCACCTGCTGCCAGCGCAGTCCGCTCACCCACGACGGCGCTCATGTCGACATCCATCGTGAGCGTCAGCTGAGCCATCGACGCCAGCGATGCGCTCATGCGCTCGGCGATGACGCCGCGCATGCCCCGCAGCGGGATCAGCTCGGTGGGCTCTTGGGCGAGCGGTGCCGCCTCGTCAGCCTGCGCAGATGCCGCCGCCTCTGCGCCGCTCGACGTCGCCGGCCGCTCGGGCTCGGCATGCGGACGCTGGCGGGCCAGCATCTCGCGCACCGCAACGGCCACATCCGCGCGTGAGATCCGTCCATCGGGGGCGCTGGCACGAACAGCCCGCAGATCGACGCCGAGCAAGTCAGCGAGCTGCCGCGCTGCAAGGGTCGCCGGCGGCGACGGCCCCGTCGCCGGAGCCGCGTCGGACGCGGCCACCGGCTCGCCCACGGCGGGCGCTTCCGTCGCTGCGCGCACATCCCGCTCGGTGATGCGCCCCCCCGGACCGCTGCCGGCCACCGCGGCGAGCTCGACGCCGAGTTCGCGCGCCAATCTCTTCGCGGCCGGCGAGGCCAGGATTCGCTCACCAGGTGCCCGCACGACGGGCGCGACCCCAGCAGTGGCGGCTGCGGCAGGTCGACCTGCCGGGCTCGAGGCCGCCGGACTCGGCTGCGCTGCGCTCGGAGCCGCCGCAGTCGCCGGCGGGTCCTCGCCCGGTTCGCAGAACCAACCGATGCGCACCCCGCAGAGGTATTCCTCGCCGACCTCGCCGGTCTGGTGCAGCACGCCGCTGCCGGACGCCTCGATCTCGGTCTCCACCTTGTCGGTCTCGACCAGCAGCACGGCGTCGCCCGCGCTGACCTCGGTCGCATCGGGCACCAGCCAGCGCAGGATCGTGCCCGATTCCATCGTGAGACCAAGCTTGGGCATCGCAAACTCAACAGCCATCAGCGCTCCCCCGTCCGACGTTCGGTTCGTGCAGGCCCGAAGGCGTAGCGCCGGCGCTGCGCCAGCGCAACTGCTGCGCCCACGTCGATGACCCGCGGCCCGTCTGGCCGCACTGCTGCTTCTGCGGTCTCGCCAGAGTGCAGCACGATCTCCCGCTCACCGTCGAGCGTCAGCACACCGGGTCCCGCGAGCGTCACCGGCGCGTCGAAGCCCAGGCGCTGGGCGTGGCTGATGGCGATGTCGGCGTAGCTGCCGGGCTGGACCGCCGGGCGCACGCTGCACTGGGTGGCCTGGGACCCGTCGCGCGAGCCGAGGCGGACATGGACACCGCCGGGCTCGTCACGCTCGACGGGGCACACCGCAGCCGCAATCGCTGACAGTCCCACCGAAGCCGGCTCCGCGATCGCCACCACCATCTCGTGGACCCCCGAGGGATCCCACACCGCGCGAGCGCCGACGAACGCGCCACCGACCAGGCACACGTCGACCAAGGCAGCGTCGCTGCCGGCTGCAGTCGTCACGTCGATGATCTTCGCCTGGGACGTCACGACCTCAGGCCCGGCCGCTCCGCTCGCCACCGCGCCCGCAGCGAAACCGGCGACAGTGGCCTCGAGCGGGAAGGGAAACACGTTGTTGGTGCCGATCGCCAGCGGCACCAGCGGCACGTCGCGCCAGCCCTTGGCCGTATCGCGTTGAGTGCCGTCGCCCCCCAGCGAGATCACAGCCCCGACGCCCCAAGCACAGAATTGCGCAGCCACGAGCTGGGTGTCCCGGCCCGTGTGCCTGCCGTGGGGTTCCAACACGTCCACGGCGTGCCCGCTGTCGAGGCCTGCCAGCGCCCGCTCCCCCAAGCGCGCCCGGTCGCCGCTGATCAGCACCCGTGAGGCGCCTCCTTCGAGCGCGCCCACCACAGCACGGCGGATCGCTCCGATCTTGACGCCGTCAGAAACCGGAGAGGCGCCCGAGGTGAGCCGCCGGACGTCCTTGCCGGCCAGCGGGTTGGCGATGATCCCGACGGTGGGGCCGGCGGCCGGCTGGCTCACGCCGCCGCGAGTGAGCGGACGCGCTCGCCGATCAGCGCTGCGTTGGGCACCCATTCCTTTTCGAGTGCCGGGCTGAATGGAACAGGGCTGAACGGGGCGCCGATGCGCTCGATGGGAGCATCGAGGTAGTCGAAGGCCTCCTCGGCGATCTGGGAGGCGATCTCGGCGCCGAGGCCGCCGAAGCGCACCGCCTCATGGAGCACCATGATGCGGTTCGTCCGCTGGGCCGATTCGATGACGGTGCCGATGTCGAGCGGCTGCAGCGTGCGCAGGTCGATCACCTCGCATTCGATGCCATCAGAGGCGAGAGCATCGGCCGCGGTGGTGGCCTCGTGCACCATCCGACCGTAGGTCACGATGGTCACGTCGTCGCCGGGCCGCACCACCGCCGCAGAACCGATCGGCACTTCGTAGAGGTCTTCGGGCACCCCGCCCCGCAGGCCGAGCAGGCGCTTGTGCTTCACGAACACCGTCGGATTGTCGTCACGGATGCACGACACCAGCAAGCCCTTGGCGTCGTATGCGCCCGACGGCATGACCACCTTCAGGCCCGGGATATGGCACAGCATCGCCTCGAGGCTCTGGCTGTGCTGGGCCGCGGCAGACAGACCCGCACCGGCACTGGTGGTGATGGTCATCGGCAGCGTGGCCTTGCCGCCGAACATGTACTTCAGCTTGGCCGCCTGGTTCACGATCTGGTCCATGGCCACCAGGATGAAGTCCATGAACATGAGGTCGACCACGGGCCGGAGCCCGCTCACGGCTGCGCCGGTGCCGAGGCCGACGATGGCCTGCTCGCTGATCGGCGTGTCGACCACCCGCATGTCGCCGAAGCGGTCGTTCAGCCCGCGGAACGAGCCGAAGACGCCGCCCGCGCGGCCGACATCCTCGCCGGCCACGAACACGTCCGGGTCGGCTTCCATCATCTGGGCGAGCCCCTCGGTGAAGGCGGCGCCGTAGGCGATGTTGCGCTCTGAGGTGTCAGCGGTGACGGTCATGCCGATGCTCCTGAATAGACGTCGACGAGCAGATTGCTGGGATCGGGCAGCGGACTCTCCTCGGCGAAAGCGATGGCAGCCTCGATGTCGGCTTCGGCAGCGTCGTGAACCGCCTGCGCGCCTGCCGCGTCCAGCACCCCGGCCGCAGCCAGCCGTTCCTCGAAGAGATCGATGGGGTCTCGCTGCTTCCAGCGCTCCAGCTCGTCGTCGGTGCGGTACCTCATGCCGAGGGTCTGCACGCCGTGGTGGTTGTAGAACCGGTAGGTCTTGGCTTCGATGAACGACGGGCCCTCGCCGCGCCTGGCCCTGCTGACGGCCTCGTGCGCCGCCTCCCACACAGCCACCACGTCCATGCCGTCGACGATGGCCCCAGGCATCCCGTAGCCGGCTGCACGATCCACCACGTCGGTGATGGCCATGGTGCGCTCGCGTGGGGTGAACTCGCCGTACTCGTTGTTCTCGCACACGAACAGCACCGGAAGCTGCAGCGCCGCCGCCATGTTGGCGGCCTCGTGGAAGGCGCCGATGTTGGATGCCCCGTCGCCGAAGAACACCGCCGAGACCCGGTCGCCGCCGCGGTACTTGTTGGCGAACCCGGCGCCTACCGCGATCGGGACGCCGCCGCCCACGATGCCGTTGGCGCCCAGCATCCCCAGGTCGAGGTCGCAGATGTGCATCGAGCCGCCCTTGCCGCCGCAGTAGCCGGTGGCCTTGCCCATCAGCTCGGCCATCATCCCGCTGTAGTCGCCGCCCTTGGCCACCAGGTGGCCGTGGCCGCGGTGGGTGGAGCTGATCTGGTCGTCGTCGTCCAGGTTGGCGCACACCCCCGCAGCGACCGCTTCCTCGCCCACGTACAGGTGCAGGAATCCGGGCAGCCGGTTCTGCTCGGCAAGCCGCCCGGCGGCCTCTTCGAAATGACGGATGCGCACCATGCGGCGGTGCAGGTCCAGAAGTACTTCCGGGCTCGGAACCATGCTTTCCCCCTCGGTGGAGTCTTGGCCCGGCTCACACTAGTTGTGGGCGGTCGCGCAGGCCGCGGCCGAGCCGGCCCACCGGCATGGCCGGCGCCCACCCACGCCCGCGTAGGGTGTCCCGGTGGCTCCCGAACCAGAATCCCAGGCATCCGTCGAGGTCCGATCAGTCCATCCGAGCGACGGTCCGGACCCCGGCATCGGGCGTGGCGGGCTGCGCTCGGCCGCCTGGTTCGACATCGAGGGCGACCCGCTCATGTCGGCGCTGTACCTCGAGCGCTACGCCAACTTCGGGCTGACACGCGAAGAGCTCCAGTCGGGCAAGCCGATCATCGGCATCGCCCAGACCGGCTCGGATCTCTCGCCGTGCAACCGACACCATCTGGAGCTGGCCAAGCGAGTGCGCGAGGGCATACGCGAAGCGGGCGGCATCGCGTTCGAGTTCGGGGTGCATCCCATCCAGGAGACCGGCAAACGGCCCACCGCGTCGTTGGACCGCAATCTGGCCTACCTCGGCCTCGTCGAGGTGCTGCAGGGGTACCCCCTCGACGGCGTGGTGCTCACGATCGGATGCGACAAGACCACCCCCGCCTGCCTGATGGCGGCCGCCACGGTGAACCTGCCGGCCATCGCGCTGTCGGTCGGGCCGATGCTGAACGGCTGGCACGAGGGGCGTCGCACCGGCTCGGGCACCGTCGTGTGGAAGGCCCGCGAGCTGTACGCCGCCGGCGAGATCGACGATGCGGGCTTCATCGACCTGGTTGCCTCGTCGGCCCCGTCAGTGGGCTACTGCTCCACGATGGGCACCGCGACGACGATGAACTCGCTGGCCGAGACGCTGGGCATGCAGCTTCCCGGCTCTGCGGCGATCCCGGCCCCGTACCGCGAGCGGGCCCAGATGGCCTACCGCACCGGGCTGCGCATCGTCGAGATGGTGCACGAGGACCTGCGCCCGACCGACATCATGACCCGCGAAGCGTTCGAGAACGCCATCGTCGTGAATTCGGCGATCGGCGGGTCGACCAATGCGCCGATCCATCTCAACGCGATCGCTGCCCACCTCGGCGTGCCGCTCGACAACGACGACTGGCAGAAGCACGGTTACGCGGTGCCGCTGCTGGTGAACCTGATGCCCGCCGGGGACTATCTCGGCGAGGACTACCACCACGCCGGCGGCGTGCCCGCGGTGATCGGCGAGCTGATGCGCGCCGGGCTGCTCCCGCACCCCGATGCGCTGACCGCCAACGGCCGCAGCATCGGCGACAACTGCGCCGGCGCCCGGATCAAGGACGCTGAGGTGATCCGCAGCGTCGACGACCCGCTGCTGGCGGACGCGGGGTTCATTCACCTGTCGGGCAACCTGTTCGACAGCGCCGTCATGAAGACGAGCGTCATCTCCGACGAGTTCCGCCAGCGCTACCTGTCCAATCCCGACGATCCCGACGCCTTCGAGGGCCGCGCCGTCGTCTTCGACGGGCCAGAGGACTACCGGGCTCGCATCGACGATCCCGATCTCGACATCGACGAGCACTGCATGCTGTTCGTGCGCGGCACCGGGCCCGTGGGCTACCCCGGCGGCGCCGAGGTGGTCAACATGCAGCCGCCGGCAGCGCTGCTGGTACGCGGCGTCCACTCGCTCCCCTGCATCGGCGACGGTCGCCAATCGGGCACGTCGGGCTCTCCCTCGATCCTCAACGCGGCCCCCGAGGCAGCGGTGGGCGGCGGCTTGGCCCTGTTGCGCACCGGCGACCGGGTGCGCATCGACCTGCGCCGAGGCAGTGCTGACATGCTGATCGACGACGACGAGATGGCTCGGCGGCGCGCCGAGTTGGACGCCGGCGGCGGCTACCCGATCCCGCCGTCGCACACGCCCTGGCAGGAGATCCAGCGGTCGATCGTCACCCAGTTCGACGAAGGCATGGTGCTGCGGCCTGCGCTGCGGTACCGCGACACGTCCCGCACTCACGGGACACCGCGCCACAACCACTAGGCACCTGCACCGGACGGCCCCCCGACATGGCGACGCAGCGATGATCCTGGCCTTGTTGGCCCTGCTCGCAGGCATGGTCCTGCTGGTCTGGGCCGGCGACCGCTTCGTGGCCGGCGCCTCGCGCCTCGCCACCGCCCTGCGCATGCGGCCCGCGGTGATCGGGGCCGTGGTGCTGGGCTTCGGTACCTCGGCACCGGAGATGGTCGTGTCCTCGGTGGCTTCGATCAACGGGAATCCAGCCCTCGGCGTAGGCAACATCGTGGGTTCGAATGTGGCCAACTTGAGCCTGGGTCTGGGCGTGGCAGCGCTGCTGATGTCGATCCCGTTCTCCGACATCGCGCTGCGCCGTGACGTCCCCTGGTCGGTCGCCACTGCAGCCATCTTCGCCCTGCTGGTTGTCGACGGCCACCTCAGCCGGCTCGAAGGCGGGCTGCTGGCGGTACTGCTGGCGCTCACGCTGGTGTGGGTCATCCGCACGTCGCGTGACGATGACCGCCTGCCTGATTCCGGCGGCACCCCGGGCTCGCTGGCCCGCGACGCCGGGGCTGCTTGGCGGAATCTGGCGCGGGCCGTCCTAGGCCTGTTCGGGGTGATCGTCGGTGCTCAGCTCGCTGTGGAAGGGGCCACGGCGCTAGCCGAGCGCTGGGGGCTGAGCGGCGGCTTCATCGGCTTCTCAGTGGTGGCGGTGGGAACCTCGCTGCCAGAGCTCGCGACCGTGGTGGCCGCAGCCCGCAAGGGTCACACCGAGCTGATCGTGGGCAACCTGTTCGGCTCCAACGTCTTCAACAGCCTCGCCGTGGGCGGCGCCATGGGCCTCGTCGGCGCGGGAGCTATCGAGGACCCGTCGCTGACCGGGCTGGGCATCGGAGCGATGATGGCCGTGGTCGTGCTGGCCTACCTCGGCGCCCTGATCGGCAAGAAGGCGAGCCGCATCGACGGCGTGGTCCTGCTCGGCATCTACATCGCCGCGATGATCCTGCTCGGCACCCGCTGAATCGCCCTAGCCCTGATTATTCACAGGAATTGCGTTGGTCGCTTTTTCGGTGTGATGGGTGCTGGTTTTGGCGGTGTGAGGCGACGGGGCCGTTGGTGTACGTCGGGGCGGCTGGCGGGGCTGGTGTGGCTGTGGGGGCGTGTTGAGGCTGGCCCGCTGGAGGCGGGAGGGCACCGGTCGCGGGGTGCGGGGGGTGCTGTGTCAGCGGGGGTGGGCGCCGACGAAGAAGGCCCCTTTGCCGCCGGAATCGTCGCCTGGGACATAGGGCGATGGCCCCGTTCACGCTGCGCCCAGATAACGATGCGGGCCAGCGTGTGCTGGTACGCCATGCTAGGGGCGATGGTTGAGCCGCCGCCGGGAGTCTTGCGTCGATGAGCGGGGCGACGAGCGTCGTGCGCGGGGCTTGCCATCACGACTGCCCCGACACCTGCGCCTGGGAGGTGACGGTCCGCGACGGAGTTGCAGTGCATCTGCGAGGCGATCCGGCCCAGCCGTTCACCGATGGCCAGCTCTGCCCCAAGGTGAACCCGTTCTTGGACCGGGTGTACCACCCGGATCGGCTGCTGCGGCCGCTCCGGCGCATCGGCCCCAAGGGCGAGGGCCGATTCGAGGCGATCAGCTGGGAGACAGCGATCTCGGAGATCGCCGATCGAGTGAGCGCAGCCATCTCGCGGCACGGCGGCGAGACGGTGCTGCCGTACTCGCTCGACGGCACACAGGGATTGGTGCAGAAGGGCGTGCTGGCGGACCGGTTCTTCGCTGCGCTGGGAGCCACGCGGCTGAACCGTCACCTGTGCGGCGTCACTGCTTGGCACGGGGCCGCCGATGTGCTGGGGCTGCCGCTCGGCGCAGACCCCACCGAGATCGCCGATGCCCGCACCGTGATTCTGTGGGGCACCAACACGCTGCTGACCAACCGCCACCTGTGGCCCTATGTCGAGACGGCCCGGACCAACGGGGCGACGGTCATCGTGGTCGACCCTGTCGCCACCATGACTGCCCAGCGAGCCGACTGGCACATCCAGGCTCGCCCGGGCACCGATGTCGCCTTGGTGCTCGGGTTGATCGGCATATTGGAGCGCGACGGGCTGATTGACCTCGAGCGCCTCGCCGAGACCGCAGTGGGCTGGCCGGAACTGCGAACCGAGGCCCAAGCGCTGAGCCTGGACGAGGTCGTCGGCATCACGGGGATCGGCGCTTCGGACATCGTCGAGCTTGCGCACCGCATCGCGCACTCGGGACCGGTGACGATCCGGGCGCTCATCGGCATGGAGCACCGCGAGCACGGCCGGGACATCCACCGGGCCGTGGCGGCACTGGCGGTCGTCTCCGGGGCGGGCTACATGCGTTCCACCCAGGCGTACTTCGACCTGGCGCTCGCCGATCTGGCACCCCTGCACAGAACCGAGCGCGTCGTCAACATGGCAGCCCTCGGCGAGGTGCTCACCGACACCGCTCTTGAACCCCCGGTCACGGTGCTGGTCAACTACGGCTGCAACCCGGCGGCGGTCACGCCGGATCAGAACCGGGTGCTGGCCGGCTTGGAGCGCGACGATCTCTTCACCGTGGTGATCGAGCAGTTCATGACCGACACCGCTCGCTATGCCGACATCGTGCTGCCGACGACCACCCAGATCGAGCACCTCGACCTGATGAATGCGTGGGGGCACCTGTATGTCTCGCTGAACCTGCCCGCCATCGAACCCGTGGGCGAGTGCCTTCCCAACACCGAGATCTTCCGGCGCCTCGCGAGCGCCTTGGAGTTGGACGCGCCGGGCTTGGGCGACAGCGACTCCCAGATGGTGCGCGATCTGCTCGCCAGCGGCCACCCATGGCTGGACGGCGTCGACTGCGAACGCTTGGAGCATGAGGGATGGGCGCGCCTCGCCGTTCCGGCGGGATGGTCCGCGATGAGCAGTCGAGAGGTGCCCTTGGCACCACCCTCGGACGCTGAAGGCGGCGGGGCGCCGCCGGTGCGACGACTCGGTCCGCTGCTGCTCGGGAGGCTGCGCTATCGACCGGCCGCCGAATCGCCCGACGGCGATGCGGCACAGGCGCAGCGCTTCCCGCTGACGCTGATGTCGCTGAAGCAGCACCAGCGCTTCCTCAACAGCCACTACGGCGGCTTTGAGCACCACCTGCCGGATCCGCCGCTGGCCCGGCTCGAGATCTCCGGTGCCGATGCCGCAGAGCGCGGCATAGCGGAGGGTGACAGCGTGCGGGTCTTCAACGACCGGGGCGAGCTGACCACCGACGCTGAGATCTCCGATCGCCTGCAGCCGGGACTGGTGGCGATCCCGTTCGGCTGGTGGGCGAACAGCGCCGAAGCTCGCACGGTGAATGTGCTCACCAATGCGGCCGTCGGCGGAAGTGATCCGCTGATCGGCTCGCCAGCGTTTCATGACACGCTCGTCGAGGTAGAACGCGTGGCGGATTCTGCGGCACCAGCGAGGCAGCGGGCTGCTCGGCCCAAGCGGCAGGCACAGGTGCCGCCCTCGGGGCGGGCATCGGACGGTTCGCCGCCATAACCTGCGCAGGCGATGAACGTCGCGGAACTTCTGGAACGGGCACCCAGCGACGAGGCCGTGGTGCTCATCGACCGCTCAGCCTCGCCCACAGATCGCGTCACCGCCGCACAGCTGCGCGACCGTGCTCTGCGCTTCGGGGCCGGCCTCGCCCGGCGCAACCTGCCGGCTTTCACGCGGGTCGGGCTGCTCGCCGCCAACTGCGGGCAGTACTACAGCGTCATGTTCGGCGTGCCTGCCGCCGGCATGGTGTTCGTCCCGCTCAACACCCGACTGCCGGCGGACACCCAGAGCTACATCTTGAGCGACGCCGACGTGCAGTTGGTCTTCTCCGATGCCGAGCACGCTCACCTGGTGCCCGAAGGCATCGACCGCATCGTGATCGGCACCGACGAGTGGGACGAGGTCCACGCAGGTGGGCCGTTGAGTTCGGTCGTCGCCGTGGACGAAGACGACACCGCCGTGCAGATCTACACCTCCGGTTCCACCGGGCGGCCCAAGGGTGTGCTGCTCACTCACCGCAACATCACCTTCACTGTGTTGGAGTACGGCGCGGCGCTGCCGGGCGAGGTGATGCTGGTCTCGGCGCCGCTGTATCACAAGAACGCCTCGATGTCCTCCAAGCTGGCGCTGGCCAGCGGTGGCACGGTGGTGCTGCTGCCACGCTTCACCGCCTCCGACTACATCGATGCCATCGCCGCCCACCGCGTCACGATGTGCTCGGGCGTGCCCACCATGTTCGCCTTGGTCACTGCGGAGATCGCGGCCCGCCGTGATGCCGGTGAGCCGATCCCCGATGTGTCCTCGGTGCAGCGTGCTCTCATCGGTTCCGCGCCGCTCACCGAGGCACTCTTCGATGACGTGCAGCGGCTGTTCCCCCAAGCCGTGGTGTCCAACGGTTACGGCACCACCGAGGCCGTGCTCGAATTCGGCCCCCATCCCGAAGGCAAGCCGAGGCCCAAGATCTCCGTCGGCCACCAGCACCCCAAGGTGGAGTTGCGTCTGGTAGACCCCGTCACCGGCGAAGACTCCGATGCCGGAGAACTCTGGGTGCGCTCGCCCGGCGTCATGACCGGCTACCACAACCTGCCCGACGTCAACGCCGAGCGTCTCACTGACGGCTGGTACCACACCGGCGACCTCATGACCCGTGACGCCGACGGCTGGTACTGCTTCGTGGGCCGCGTCGACGACATGTTCGTGTGCGCCGGCGAGAACATCTACCCCGACGCCGTCGAGCAGATGCTCGAGAAGCACCCCGGGATGCACCAGGCAGTCGTGGTGCCGGTGCCCGATGAGCTCAAGGGTCAGCTGCCGTCTGCCTTCGTGCGTGTCGAGCCTGGGCACACGCTGACGGTCGACGAGGTGAAGCAGTACGCGCTGGCCAACGGGCCCGCATACGCGCACCCCCGTCATGTGTGGTTCGTGGACGAGATCCCGCTGGCGTCGACGGCGAAGATCGACCGCAGCGGTCTCGTGACACGCGCCGCAGAGCTGGTGAAGGCAGCGCCGGTCTGAGCAGCAAGCACTGCCCCCGCAGACACAGCTTCGGCACACGTAACGACAGGCACGGATCAACGGCCGACTTCGCTATGGCAGACCACCGATGACGGATGAAGACACGACTGCTGGTACGGCACCCGACACGGTGCCTGGGCCGACGCTGACCCACAGGGTCCTGGACATCGCCAACGAGGTCCGGCAGGACTGGGGAACCAAGCGCATCGCCGGTCTGTCAGCCGAGATCGCGTTCTTTGCCCTGCTGGGGCTGTTCCCCGCCATCATCGTGTTCGCCGCCTTGCTCGGCTCGCTCGACGTGCTGATCGGGCGCAGCGCCGCTGCCGATACCGAGGCATGGTTGCTCGAGCAGATCAGCAACACGTTCGGCGATCAGAACACGCTCGACGCCACCGTGGCCGATCTGTTCGACCGCTCCGATGCTCGCGTCGTCACCGTCGGCATCGCCGTCGCTGCCTATGCTGCGTCGAGAGGTTTCGTCGCCGTCGTGCGCGCACTGAACGTCTGCCGCGGGCACCAAGGAACTCGCAGCTGGCTGTCGACCCGGTTGGTGGGATTTGCCCTGACGTTCTTCACCCTGATAGTCGCCGTCGCAGTGGCAGCCATGGTGGTGGTGGGTCCGCTGTTCGGCGGCGGCACCGAACTCGCTGACCGGCTCGGCGCTGGGCCGATGTTCAGCACGGCGTGGGACTGGCTGCGCTGGCCGGTCGTCGTCATTGCCGTGGTCGCCTGGGCGGCGACCGTGTACCGGGTCGCACCGCTCCACAAGCTGCGTTGGCGGCGTGAAGTTCCCGGCGCACTGCTGGCGACCGTGTGGTGGCTGGTCGTATCGGGAGGGTTCGGTGCGTACCTGCAGCTCGCCTCCAACGATGTCAACGCCGTCTTCGGCCTGCTCGGCGGCGCCCTCAGCCTGCTCTTGTGGCTCTACCTGCTGGCGATGGGCCTCCTTGTCGGCGCCGAATTGAACGGCCTGTTGGACCGCCACCGCCCACCCCGAAGCTCCTCAGCTGACTGATCCGCCCTGATTCGCACTGGATGCGGCAGGCGCCTCCGAGAATCGACTTCTTCAGCAGCCTGTTCGGGGGCCGTACCGGGCCGCAGATGCCTGCGGCCGCGGCTGCGGGTGCCTCTCCCTGTTGGCTTGTCACCTCGATTGGGAGGCAGCTATGTCACCGATGCATGAGGAGCAGTGCTCGGGTCCGGTTTTGCCGCCGGGTCGGGTTCGAGGATCGCTCCCGAGGGGGTTCAAGGCTGACGCGGTGGCGTTGGTGCTCGACGAAGGCCGCACGATTGCGTCGGTGGCTCAGGCGCTGGGGATCGGCGAGCCGAACCTGGGCAACTGGGTGCGTCAGGCTCGTGCGGACCGCTGCGAGCGGGAAGGACTCACGACCGGCGGGAGGGCCGAGCCGGCGCGGCTGCGGCGGGAGAACGCGCGGCTTCGGACGGAGCGTGATCTGCTCAAACGAGCGACGGCCTTGTGGGTGAACGAGTCGGGGCAGTGACCCGTTGCGGGTGGGTGGCTGCCCGCAGGGCCGAGGGGTTCCCGACGGCATTGTGCTGCCGCGCGGCGAAGGTGAGCCGCCAGGCGTTCTATGGGCGGCAGGCCCGCCGAGCCGGTGGGCCGAGCGGGCGTGAGGCCGCCGAGGCGTTCTTCTCCAGCCCCAAACGAGAACTGGCGCATCGGCACCGCTACCCCGACCGGGCCACCGCACACCGGTCGATCCTCGAACGGCTCGCCCGCTACAACACCCACCGGCACCACACCAGCCTCGACGACCAAACCCCCGACGAACACCAAGCCCACTACCGTCAACCCGCGGGCAGCCAGCCCGCCCTATCCACCTGTGTTGCGTCTGACTTCGCGCGACAGATTTTGAGTTTTTTCAAGCAGCATCGGTCAGGGTTGGCGGTCTCAGTGCAGGAGGCTGCCGATGACCGCTCCGCCGGCCCCCAACAACCCCGACCACGGCCAGCCGAGCCGACAAACCCAGCCCCGCACGCCAACAACACAACCAAAAAACCCCGGCCAGCCATTCCCACGAACAATCAGGGCTAATCCAATCTGGGCCTGGACGTTCAACCTCCCTGCAATGGCTTCGTAGGCAATCGCCCGACCTGCGCGTCGAACTGTTCGCGCTCGGCGCATGGGCCGGTCAGCGGCGTAGCCAGCGGCCAAGCCCTCTCGTAGCTGGCCCCGTGTAAGCGCCTTTGGGTCACGCTTCGGTCGCGCTCAGGCTCCCGTGCCGGCCAAGAACTGCCGCACAACCGCTACGGCTTCATTGCGCAAGCGAGCCTTGTGCTCGAGATCGTCCCGGTCTGCCAAAAAGTTCGCATAGGCGACCGGAGCATCGTTGTCCGGCAACGCGAACCGCTCCCGCAGTAGCTCAAGCGCGTCGGCGACCGATTTCTCGGAGCGCACGGGGCTCTGGGCATCAGCTTCACCCGCGGCCGTCGGCCCGCCGTCGAAGTTCTTCAATGTGTAGACGAGGTTGTAGGAATCCTTGTTGTGATGGCGCTGCTGGAACGCCAGCAGTTTGAGCACGGTGAAGATCAACACGCCAGCGACGCGAAGCGCCACAGTCGAGAGTCCGCCTCCGTCGAGGCGTTCCGCTGTCACAGACACCTCGACATAGTCCTGCGAAGTCAAGCCAGCGCCAGGTGCATTGAAGGCGGCGAAGTTCGAGCCGGTTCCTTGCTTCGGACGGTAGATGGCTCCCGGACGTACTTGATCGGTTTCGCAGATGAACTCAACATCCACCTTGATGCCATCGACGCGACGTTGCCACTGGTAGCTGTGATCGCCGCGAGCGAAACCGGAACGCTCGAGATTCCGGCAGAGAGTGGCGTAAGTCTCGCCGGAGTCGTCGACGGCGAGCGTGATGACCAGGTCCATGTCGGTGGTCCCGACGTGGGGGCTGGCCACCAGAGGAGCTGATCCGACGAGGTAACGGGGCGCGAGCCCTCCGACCAGCACGACTCTGTCACCCCAGGGTCCGATGTCGCCGAGCAGCGTCACCAGCACCCGTTCGCAGCGTTCCGTGGCGGCGGTGTCGTATTCGCTGCTGTGCTCTGGTGCCATCAGAAGCCGATTGCTTCGCGTCGCAGATGATCTGCCTGCTCTGATCCTCGTTGAGGATCTCGTCTCGCATCGATGTACAGACGACACACATTGGCGAGCCAGACGCCATCTCTTCGAGTCCGGTACGCCAAGGGAACGTCGTCGCGTTCTTGCTGAAGCACGACGTTAGGTCCTGACGTGACTTGGTCAGCTCCGATTTCTTCGCGCACAGCTGCCGGGTCAGCAATCCCCTCGAACCACACTTCGACGACGGGGATGCTGGTGAGGATCGGAGCGACGCGCGCGATCGCCGCAGCGCCTGTCAGGGCGTAGGTGACGCCAGCGGACTCGAGATTGCGACACACCGTCGCAGTCACGTCGTCAGTGGCGGAGGCCAGAATGAACGCGGGGTATCGCCGGCTGCGGTCACGGTGTTCCTCGGCCCAGAGGTCAAACAGGGCGGAAGGCTCGACGAGACGTCGTCGTTTGGACGGTCCGGCACCTTGGGATGCCACGATCTCCAAGTCGCCAAGGCGCTGCAGCACTCGATGCGCGAGTGCCGGGGAGACGCCCGCATGCTCTGCCAGATCGGCGACATGCCACGACCTTTCGGTATCGAGAAGCATTGCCTGCGCAACGAGACTGCTTTTGCCCGACAGAGTCGCACGAGTCTTGGTGCGTGGTTGCCGCGCTGCGCCTTCGACTCGCACTAGCAGCCCTGGCAGCTCCAGGCAGATATTGCCGAGCCCATCGATCGTCCCGATGCCCTCCGCAGCAAGTGCCTCGCGTGCGCCGTCGGTCATTTCTCGCGCAATGACGACAACCGGCATCGAAGTGCCGCGCGCGTGGTGGATGATCTGGTGCACGTTGGCGGCGTTGACTCGGGTCTTGACCTCGATCGCGATCGGGGTCTGCGTTCCCGCACCACGGATGACAGCATCGGCACCGCGAGCTTCGACTCGATGCGTTTGGACCTCGAGTCCTGGGATGTCGCGCAAGATCCGAAGTACTTCGGCTTCAAGCTCCAATCCTATATTTATGCCTATACCTTTATTTACAGACATCGTAAATAATATATCAATTGTAAATTACCGGCGCGCCGCACAACACCAGCTGGACAGACTCGACGGCCCGAGCTCGCGCTGCCGTCGCCGACGCTCTGGCCGATCTCGACGTCAGCGTCAACACCAAGCCGATGCGCCCCGCGCTGCTCTCACGCCTCATTCGCGCGGCAGGAGGATCGGGCCTCTGCGGTGCTGCCGCCCGAAAGCGTCACCCTGCGCTCAACACCTCCTGATCGACCTTGGCAAGAGCGTGGGACCATACAGCCCGTGGCGGTCCCAAGATTCGCCCAGCAAAGCCGGGGTGATTCAATCAGCAGCAACGCACGCGTAAGGTCAACAGCCACAGGGATCCTCCCGAATCGGAAGCTTTGACACCTCCGATTCTGGAGGATCCCTCCCTACACCACCAGCACCCTCACCGACCTACTCCACGCGCAAACGCGAAGAGCCGGAATATTCCCCCTCCAAGATTCCACGTATCTGCTAAGACACCTGATGTCGGAGACGCTCAACAAAGGGAGGGGGAATATTCCCCCTCCAAGCACCACGGCGATGCCCTGAGATGCTGGTGCCGTCACAGAGCGTCGCTCAACAAAGGGAGGGGGAATATTCCCCCTCCAAGGATCACGCCCTCGCCATGCTCCACAGGACGTACGTCGCTCAACAAAGGGAGGGGGAATATTCCCCCTCCAAGGGGTCAGAGTATTCTTCTATCGGGTCTCCGTTCTTTGGTCGCTCAACAAAGGGAGGGGGAATATTCCCCCTCCAAGCGCCGCAGGATGTCCGACACCGCCTCGGCGGCGTCGAACGCTCAACAAAGGGAGGGGGAATATTCCCCCTCCAAGCCGCACCCGTTGCGGTACCAGCCTTGGGGCGCACCGTCGCTCAACAAAGGGAGGGGGAATATTCCCCCTCCAAGTGGGGTGTCTGGGCGGACTTGGAAGATGACTGGGACGCTCAACAAAGGGAGGGGGAATATTCCCCCTCCAAGCATACGGGTCGCCGGCGGGGCCGATCGGGAAGCCGGACGCTCAACAAAGGGAGGGGGAATATTCCCCCTCCAAGCATACGGGTCGCCGGCGGGGCCGATCGGGAAGCCGGACGCTCAACAAAGGGAGGGGGAATATTCCCCCTCCAAGGCGAACCGGTCGGCCCCGCGCTGGGTGATCGACAGCTGCGCTCAACAAAGGGAGGGGGAATATTCCCCCTCCAAGCGCCCGGTGCATTCGAGCGTTGCAGACCATCTCGGATCCGCTCAACAAAGGGAGGGGGAATATTCCCCCTCCAAGTTCTCGCCAGCACCTGCCAGCTGAACGCGTCGAAGCGCTCAACAAAGGGAGGGGGAATATTCCCCCTCCAAGTTGCATTTCATTTGACAGCTTCCGCTCGTTGCGCTCTACGCTCAACAAAGGGAGGGGGAATATTCCCCCTCCAAGTGCTGAGCCGCTGGTGTGGTGCGAGACCGTTTCGCGCGCTCAACAAAGGGAGGGGGAATATTCCCCCTCCAAGGTGTAAGGGCTTGCTACTACGGCAGCCATTTTGATCGCTCAACAAAGGGAGGGGGAATATTCCCCCTCCAAGGCGTGTAAGGGCTTGCTACTACGGCAGCCATTTTCACCGCTCAACAAAGGGAGGGGGAATATTCCCCCTCCAAGGTCGTCGATGAGGCGCTCGATGTCGTCGTCGTCGACGCTCAACAAAGGGAGGGGGAATATTCCCCCTCCAAGCTGTAGAGTGCGCGCCGGGGTCAGCGTGGACTTGGAGCGCTCAACAAAGGGAGGGGGAATATTCCCCCTCCAAGGACGCGTCAGTCACCCTGGCGGACGCCAGAGATCAGGCCGCTCAACAAAGGGAGGGGGAATATTCCCCCTCCAAGATTCCACGCGCTGGTGTCCTGCTCGCAGAGCACCAGCGCTCAACAAAGGGAGGGGGAATATTCCCCCTCCAAGGACGGCCGCCGGCTGGGTCCCAGCCGGCGGCTCCCCACGCTCAACAAAGGGAGGGGGAATATTCCCCCTCCAAGGCGATCCACGCGTCTGGCAGCGCGAGCACGATCTGCCGCTCAACAAAGGGAGGGGGAATATTCCCCCTCCAAGGTCCGATGCGCGGGTTGCGCCCGGTGGACCAGCCTGCGCTCAACAAAGGGAGGGGGAATATTCCCCCTCCAAGGGCGTCGGCGGAATGCGGCAGACCCCACGCGGGGGGCGCTCAACAAAGGGAGGGGGAATATTCCCCCTCCAAGCGCGTCCGACCGGAACACCCGGCTCGCGCGGCGGCCCGCTCAACAAAGGGAGGGGGAATATTCCCCCTCCAAGCGCGTCCGACCGGAACACCCGGCTCGCGCGGCGGCCCGCTCAACAAAGGGAGGGGGAATATTCCCCCTCCAAGGCGCCCGCAGAGACGGTCTCGGGTGGGCGAGGGCCCAGCGCTCAACAAAGGGAGGGGGAATATTCCCCCTCCAAGTCGTGTCCCTCGCGGGGCTCGTGCGCCGAGCCCCGCACGCTCAACAAAGGGAGGGGGAATATTCCCCCTCCAAGGTCGCGGCCTGGAAGCCGCCGGCCTCGGCGCGGCGGCGCGCTCAACAAAGGGAGGGGGAATATTCCCCCTCCAAGATCTGCGAGGCGAGCGGGATTTCCAGGTCTTCGCTCGCTCAACAAAGGGAGGGGGAATATTCCCCCTCCAAGGGATCGGGTCGAGCGTCCATGCCCAGCCGGCATCGTCGCTCAACAAAGGGAGGGGGAATATTCCCCCTCCAAGGTCTCCGTTGTTGGTGCAAGAGTTCCGGATGATTCTGCGCCGCTCAACAAAGGGAGGGGGAATATTCCCCCTCCAAGAACTAAAGAGGTGCTGTCGGGCACGTCGTCCAACCGCTCAACAAAGGGAGGGGGAATATTCCCCCTCCAAGCACTTTGCCGGCAGCGACGTGAAACCCGGAGATCGTCGCTCAACAAAGGGAGGGGGAATATTCCCCCTCCAAGGAGATCGCGCCGTTCATGACCGGCACGGTGGCGTCCGCTCAACAAAGGGAGGGGGAATATTCCCCCTCCAAGCTCTTCGATCGGGACCAGGACGGCGGCCTGATGCCGGACGCTCAACAAAGGGAGGGGGAATATTCCCCCTCCAAGTTGAGCACCTCGCGATCAGCGTTCACCTCATCCACCGCTCAACAAAGGGAGGGGGAATATTCCCCCTCCAAGTCGCTCGGCCTCTGAGAGGGCAGAGTAGGCGCCGAGCGCTCAACAAAGGGAGGGGGAATATTCCCCCTCCAAGGTCGAGGTCCTCCCCCAAACCGGCCCCCATCTCCTCCGCTCAACAAAGGGAGGGGGAATATTCCCCCTCCAAGATCTCCGATCTGCCGGCCACGTGGCCGGCACCTGCAGTCGCTCAACAAAGGGAGGGGGAATATTCCCCCTCCAAGGCCCGACACCACGCATGATGAGGGGGTCTGGCTGGGTGTCGCTCAACAAAGGGAGGGGGAATATTCCCCCTCCAAGTCGGCCGCCTGCTGGGTCCCAGCAGGCGGCTCCCCACGCTCAACAAAGGGAGGGGGAATATTCCCCCTCCAAGGTGGGCGCCGAGGGGTGACCTGATGAGCGGCATGACGTCCGCTCAACAAAGGGAGGGGGAATATTCCCCCTCCAAGGCGTCATGGCCGAGCTCGAATGGCGCCGCATTCCGCGCTCAACAAAGGGAGGGGGAATATTCCCCCTCCAAGAACCAGTTCGGCATGCTGCGATTATGTCATCCCGCGCTCAACAAAGGGAGGGGGAATATTCCCCCTCCAAGAAGCACGCTGCTGCCTGGCAAGACCGCAGCTTCCCGTCGCTCAACAAAGGGAGGGGGAATATTCCCCCTCCAAGCGGGTCGCCGCTGACGTCAGCAGCGTGCGACCCGACCGCTCAACAAAGGGAGGGGGAATATTCCCCCTCCAAGGTCTGACCGGGTCTACGCGTGCGTGTCGTCGGGCTGCGCTCAACAAAGGGAGGGGGAATATTCCCCCTCCAAGGGGGAGTGCGCAGGCGACAATGCTGAGCGCCCGGAGCGCTCAACAAAGGGAGGGGGAATATTCCCCCTCCAAGGACGGGTGCACCGAGGCGTGCAAGCGGAGCGATAGCGCTCAACAAAGGGAGGGGGAATATTCCCCCTCCAAGCAGCGCGGAACGTCGGCTGCGACGCGAACTGCCCGGCGCTCAACAAAGGGAGGGGGAATATTCCCCCTCCAAGGCCGGGTCGCCGCTGACGTCAGCAGCGTGCGACCCGACCGCTCAACAAAGGGAGGGGGAATATTCCCCCTCCAAGGACGGCCGCCGGCTGGGTCCCAGCCGGCGGCTCCCCACGCTCAACAAAGGGAGGGGGAATATTCCCCCTCCAAGATCCTCTCCGCCGACGTCGACACCTACTGCCCGAACGCTCAACAAAGGGAGGGGGAATATTCCCCCTCCAAGGCGCTTCGAACGCAGCCATGTCCATTCGGACATTGCTCGCTCAACAAAGGGAGGGGGAATATTCCCCCTCCAAGATCGGCTGTCAGATGCTCTTGAGCACCGGGGACTGTCGCTCAACAAAGGGAGGGGGAATATTCCCCCTCCAAGTTCCACGTGTCCGAGACGCCCTCGCACACCAGCGCCCGCGCTCAACAAAGGGAGGGGGAATATTCCCCCTCCAAGGGCCTTGACGCCGACATCACATCTTGCGAGTCGGAGCGCTCAACAAAGGGAGGGGGAATATTCCCCCTCCAAGGTCCTGGACCAGCAACGCCGTGGTCGTGGTCCACTGCGCTCAACAAAGGGAGGGGGAATATTCCCCCTCCAAGCGGGCCCACGCTTCGGCTGTCTGCCCGGCGTGAACGCGCTCAACAAAGGGAGGGGGAATATTCCCCCTCCAAGCTGGTCAGCGTGCTGCGCGCAGAATCCGCACCGGCGCGCTCAACAAAGGGAGGGGGAATATTCCCCCTCCAAGCCCAGCATCCGCACGGGTAGACGGGGCCGAGGGGGGGCGCTCAACAAAGGGAGGGGGAATATTCCCCCTCCAAGCTCGGACGGATAGTCGACGGACTCGACGAACAGATTCCGCGCTCAACAAAGGGAGGGGGAATATTCCCCCTCCAAGAGGCTCTGCCCAGCGGACAGCGAACGTGCCTGACGGCGCTCAACAAAGGGAGGGGGAATATTCCCCCTCCAAGCACATCCGCATCGACAACATCAACGGCATCCACGGCGCTCAACAAAGGGAGGGGGAATATTCCCCCTCCAAGAACCCGGCACCAAGAAAGGCCAAGAATGGCCGCACCGCTCAACAAAGGGAGGGGGAATATTCCCCCTCCAAGGGCGACCACGACGAGGCGCCGCCGCCGCTGAGCGACGCCCGCTCAACAAAGGGAGGGGGAATATTCCCCCTCCAAGGTCGGTGTTTTCGTCGGCGACGCGGCATGCCAGCGCCGCTCAACAAAGGGAGGGGGAATATTCCCCCTCCAAGTCGTGTAGAGCGACGGCCGTCGTGCTTGCCGGCGACGCTCAACAAAGGGAGGGGGAATATTCCCCCTCCAAGGACTGTATGCAGGAGGTGGGTGTCCGCCACAGATGAGCCGCTCAACAAAGGGAGGGGGAATATTCCCCCTCCAAGGACGGCCGCCGGCTGGGTCCCAGCCGGCGGCTCCCCACGCTCAACAAAGGGAGGGGGAATATTCCCCCTCCAAGTTGCACCCGGACTGGCGCCCCCGGCGCCGCGAACTCCGCTCAACAAAGGGAGGGGGAATATTCCCCCTCCAAGGCCCCGGCAACCGAGGCGTGGACTGCGGCGCTTTCGACCGCTCAACAAAGGGAGGGGGAATATTCCCCCTCCAAGTCGCAACGGTCGGACCGCGGCGAGGCTGCGTGATGACCGCTCAACAAAGGGAGGGGGAATATTCCCCCTCCAAGGCGCATTCTCCCACAGTCCGATCGCGTCGGGTCCGACGCGCTCAACAAAGGGAGGGGGAATATTCCCCCTCCAAGTGGGCCGAGCTCTTCATTTCCTTCTCCGCCCCACAACGCTCAACAAAGGGAGGGGGAATATTCCCCCTCCAAGGTGGTGACGCTCGCTATGGGCGTGCTGATCCTGGTGCGACGCTCAACAAAGGGAGGGGGAATATTCCCCCTCCAAGTCCTCCGGTGCCGGTGCTGGCGCTGTTCGACTTCGGCGCTCAACAAAGGGAGGGGGAATATTCCCCCTCCAAGGTGTCGGATTTGTCGGACGTCGGACACAGTGGGGGACGCTCAACAAAGGGAGGGGGAATATTCCCCCTCCAAGTGGACTCAATCACCGCCGACGACCTCTGCCTCAACGCTCAACAAAGGGAGGGGGAATATTCCCCCTCCAAGGACCGACATCGAGCCGGTCTTGATCGCTCGGACCTGCGCTCAACAAAGGGAGGGGGAATATTCCCCCTCCAAGATGATCTTGTACTCGCCGTCAAAGGCGTCAGGCGCCGCTCAACAAAGGGAGGGGGAATATTCCCCCTCCAAGGTTGCCAAGCCGACCGAGCCCTGCCGACGAGACCGATCGCTCAACAAAGGGAGGGGGAATATTCCCCCTCCAAGCGCAGGTCCGCAGCCGGTGATTGCGGCTGCGGACCGTCGCTCAACAAAGGGAGGGGGAATATTCCCCCTCCAAGATGACGAGGCTCGGAACCTTCGTCGCCGGTGATCTCCGCTCAACAAAGGGAGGGGGAATATTCCCCCTCCAAGCCCTCTGGCCACGGAGCGTGACCAACAGGATGGTTCGTGGTCTAGAACTGCCACGTAGCGCGCGAAATGCGCTTCTTCAGGGTCCGGCTGGAGCGTTTGTTGTCAAAGAGCACCGTGGGTTCGCACGGGAGTCACAGGATCCAAGGATTGCCTGTCTCGTAGTCGAGTTCAACGCCAAGGATCGTCTTGGCATCGTTGATCGAACCGCGAAATCGGTAGAGGGTGATCGTGTCGCGGTTCCAGTCGATGGTGTCTTCGAGCTCGGCGCGAAGCTTCGCCAATGACGCAGGTGTGACGCGGCACTCGAATACCGAGTACTGGACGCGGGTGCCGTACGCGGCACAAAGATCTGCCACCTTCTTAAGTCGCCTTGCGTCCGATTTCTTGTCGGTTGCGATGTCGTAGGTCACGAGAACGTCCATGGCTAGGAGAGCACGAAGGGCGAGTACGTCAGCAGATCGCCCCGCAGATGTCTCGCAAGCAGCGTCGCTTGGACCGTCGGCAATGCCCAGCGCTCGATCGGTCTTTCAAGAGCGGCGTGCCGGAAGGCGTGCTCGCGGTGTTCTTCCCAGCGTTCCAGCAGACGCGCACGGCCGCCGTTGTTGAAGTAGACGGCGCCTCCGGGAACCCGTTCGAAATCGCTGGGGCCGAGCTGGCGCCGGCGGACCAGCGTGACGACGAATCGGTCGCACACGGGACGCAGTTCTTCTGCCAAGTCGAGCGCCAGCGACGGACGGCCCGAACGGGCCCGGTGAAGGTAGCCCACCTGATAGTCGAGGCCGACAGCGTCGAGTCCGCCGATGAGTTCGGTAGTGAGCAGCCCGTAACAGAAGCTCATCGCAGCATTCACCGGGTCACGCGGCGGGCGTCGGCTGCGGGCTGTGAAGCTCAGCGGGCTCTCCGACAGTGCCTGGCCGATGCAAGTGAAGTACAGCCGAGCCGCGTCGCCCTCGATGCCCCGGAGATGATCCCCGTCCCGCGCAGCACCGATCCGGCCGAGGCGCTCGCGGATCTGATGCGATCTGTTCCGGAGCGACTCGGCAAGAATGCCGTCTGCGTCGCGAGACCAGCGATCCACGACCGTGCACGAGTTTCGGATTTTCGCAGCGACAAAGCAGCGGGCGAGTGTGAGGGATCGCTGCTCGTCGGCAGCAGCAGCGTGCTGGGCGCTTCGCAGGTGGACGTTGCCGCCCATCGGGCCGCTGCACGCGAATCGCAGCGCGCCGTTGCGCTTGAGCGACGCGACACGCACGCCACGCGCCGCGCAGCTCGCGAGCGCATCCGAGGTGATCTGCGCACGGCCGAGCAGCAGCACGCTGTCGACTCCTTCCAAGGGAATGCGGGTGGTGCCGGAATCGCGTGCAACGGTCAGCGATCCCTTGCGCACGCCCACCTTGGCCCGGTGATCGGTCACGTACACCGTGCTGAGGACCTTCACAGCAACAGCGCTTCCGACGTGAGTCTCGCAATCCGCGTCGCGGTGGCCGTCACGGACGGCAGACAATGAGGCTCAAGCTGGCACTCCCCACAACGAGCGTCATTGGGCGCCGCAGGCAGCTCACCCGAACGCAGCTGCCCGCGGATCGACTCCACCGTGTTGACCACATCGGCCCGAAGCTCACGGTCGAGAAGCACCTGTGCCCGCCTGCGCGGCCCGCCGTACCAGACGTATGCGACAGGAATCTCGACGCGCATCATCTCCTCGAGACACATTGCCTGAGCGCACACCTGCAGATCGGCGGCCTTGCCATGACGAACACCGGACTTGTGTTCGACTGGGTAGACGGCACCGTCGTCGAACTCGACAGTGTCCGCCCGACCCGACAGCCCCAGCGCCTCGCTCCACAACGGGATCGATCGCAGCGTCAGCACGCCTCGCTCGCGGCGATGCTGGCCGCTGTCCACCCGCCGATGCGCGTGCGAGCCGCGGACCGTATGGGCGTTGTCCATCCACACGCCGTCACCATGAATGAGCGCGCACTGCCGCTCGCAATACACGAAATGCTCGAGCGCCGAGATCAACACGACGGGCTCGGTCATCACAGCGCTTCGGACCCGATGCCGCGAGTCGGATCGTTACCTTGCCACCTGTACTCGACAGACCGCCACCCAGCATGCACTCCCAAGCGACGCCAGGTGCCACGGTTCAGAGGACTCCAAGCGTCCAGCAAAGCGTCGATCCCGTTCCTCCCCAGCGAATAGCTCCACGCCGGCCACATCAGGCGATGGCGCCGTCCGTCATCGCTGTCCAAGAACCAGAGACGCTGTCGTGCAGCGAGATATGCACTCCGGCTCTGGGCCGTTCGACGCGTTCCCGCTCCGCGAATCGGCAACAGTGACAAGCCGAAGAATGCGAGCACTTCAAGCACGGGGTCCACGCTCTTGTCGGAGTCGTCGGCGAGAGTCGTGACACGTGAGATGTCAAACCCCAAACCATTGGCGTTGACCCTGCGCGCGCCGCCTTCGAGGGTCGCCGTGATCTGTACGAATGGCTCGTCGACAAATCCGAACACGCGCGTCAACCTGCGATGGATGGGACCGACCGGGCCGGGTGCTGGCGGCGCGAATCGGGATCTCGCAGCCAGGACAACACCCGGTTGCGTCTCGTCGACGTGAAGGTCGGTGTAGGTGGACGAGATCGACCACGAGTCGTCGTGACCGCGGAATCGCTCCGCCCGTTCCCGAAAGGAACGCAGCGGCAGGTTCGGAACGATGTCTTCGCATCCGGGCAGCTGCTCGGCAATCGGCATCTCGGCGATCCGTTCGGGACTAGGCCACGCTGACGTCAATGCGTGCACCGGGTCTCTGCCGTCGCTCGTGGTGAGAAGCGCTTGCGGTGCGGGTCCGTCCGTCCACGACAAGCGCATCTCCGGAACGAGCACGGTGGTGCCGACAGCCGCGAGCCACGCATTCAGCCAGGAGGCCGGTAGACCGGGGCATTCGAGCTCTGACATCAGCGGACGTCTCCGCCTGCGGAAACCATGTGGTCGGCTTGGCGGACGACGGCTTCGAGCAAAGCCAGCCCCCAAGCGCCGTAATGCAGATTCAGACGAGCGAAGCGCTCCGGCTGCTCCCAGTCCGCGACCGACAGATCAGCACAAGCCGTGACTGTGACGCCACCGATCTCGGACCGGACAGGAGACAACGTGCCGTCAGATACCGGCATGATGAATGGCCGGCCCCTGCCGTGGTGGCTGACGACGAGGTGAATCAGCAGTTCGTCGAATTGCTCGTCGCGAGCTGGTTCCTGGCATTGCAGCCAGTTCTGCACGAGACGTGCCGACAGCTCCTCGTGGCGGGCTCCACGAGGCCAGCCCGCTGCTGCACGTGCTTCAGCCCAACGTGACCGGCTCAGACGCGACTTCGCTAGCGCTGGCCTCGACGGTTCGCCGTCACTGAGCCACCGCTGGAACCGCTCATCGGCTTTGCCGACATCGTGCAGGTCAGCAGCGCGTCCCACCGCCGAAGCCACAGCCGCGCCGACTCCGAGTGCCGCCGCCACCTGACGAGCTCGCTCCCCTACTGCCAGCCCATGCAGATCAAGCTCGACAGCTGCACGGTCACCAGCGAGCGATACCTCATCGAACTCGTCATAGAGCGCCGGGAGGCTTGTATCGCGTAGTACAAGTCGGCTGACTTCGCTTGCGACGTCGACCGGCGTTGTATCCAGACGGTCGAGATAGCCGTGCCACTCATCCTCGCCGCAGAGCAGAGGCGAACACGCCCTCAAGGCTTCAACGAGGCCCTCGGCGGCCTCGGCTCGCTCATCGTCATCCGGTTCCTCAGCGTCTCCTTGGAGCACTCGTCGCACTTCGTGCGCAACGTCGACGCCGCAGTAGCGGCGGAGAGCCGTTGCGTCGAGCGGCAGGCCCGACACCGCCAACGAGACATCAGCGACGATCCCGTCGGATTCCGGCGACCAGCCGAACTCGTCGAGCAGGCCTCGATCGGTCGGCAGCACGACGATGTCCCCAGGCCTCAGGCGCAACGCTGTTGTCGCTTCGACCGTGACGCCGTCGCTGCCGAGCCTGATGAGTTCATCGTCTTCGAGTTCGTCTCGCAGCTCGCGGAGCGGGATGTCGACCGTCTCGGTGTCTCGTGGGCGCGGCCACAGCCTGTCGCCGCTGGGGGGCACATGGCAGCGCCACATAACAGAAGCTGAGCGGTCCGGATCGGCGATGCCTGAGAAGTACGGCTCTACGGGCGCCTCGCCGGGGGGCGGTGTCGTGGTCTTGGTCCACTCCCAGAGCAGGGCCGGCAGGAGCTCGGGTGCGCGGCCGGGATCATCGTTGGGTGCACCGAGAAGATCACGGACAAGCTGCGGTGAGACGTCGATGTCGCCATCGAGGCCCTGTGCCCGTTCAAGTCGTTCCAGCACAGTCTCGGGCTCGCGTCCATAGATGGGCCACCCATCGAAATCCGCGCCCTTGCGTGGCGGTGCGGGCAGGTGCACATAGATGGCCCGCGAACCCGAGTGGCGGCCCAGCCGGTTGAGTCGGCCCAATCGCTGGATAAGAGCTCGGATTCCGCACTGCTCGGTCACTAGGAACTCGAAGTCGACGTCGGCGCCGACTTCCAGCGTCTGAGTCGCGACGACAACGAGCGGTTTCTCGCGATTCTGGTCATGCCCTGACGGCGCGCCCTGCTCGGGGTCGACGACGCGGGCACGGACTGCCTCTGCGTCGCATTCGCGAGAGCGGCCAGTTAGGAGCAGTGCATCGAGACCGAGACGGTCTTGCTGTGATTTGATGCGCATGAACACTTGCCTGGCGTCCGCCGGCGTGTTCGCGAACACGACGCACGATGTCGCTCGGCCCGCGTCGCGCAGCAGTCCGAGGGTGGCGTCGGCCAGCTCTTCGGCGCGGCGGCCCTTGTTCCTCTTGCGGACTTCGAGTCGCTTGTTTGCGCTGAGGCGTTGCTGCACGACATCGTGCGAGCGGTCTTCGTCGTCGAGCTCGAAGCGATCCGCGTCGACATCGCCGGTCGCCGTCAGAGATACGACCTGGGGCCAAGAGCGATCACCGGGGAGCACGGGTGCGTCTGCAGGGCCGCACTCCCGCAAGGCCGGCACGAGACGCATCAGGTGGGTCGCGAGATGCGCCTCGTCGACCAGCACAAGGCTGTCTGTGCCCGCAAGGGCTGCATCAATCGGCCGCATCGAACGCGACGAGCCGTATCCGCGAAACAGCAGCCGAGAGCCGAACATCGGCACGGTCGACAGGATGATCGAAGGCTGCGCGGGGTCGCGGGGACGGCCGAGCGCCACACCACCACGGAGCTTCTCGACCTGCAACGGTTCGCCCGTGCCGTCAGCCGTCAAGTGCTGAAGCCTCAGTGCGACGCTTCCGATGGCGGAGCGATCGCCCTGGACTCGGCCGGCAGCCGATTCGCGCAGAAGCTCAGCGATTCGATCCGCATGTTCCGCTGTCGTGTCCACCAGCAGTCTGCGATTGACGACCCACCAGATACGCGTGGGAGCTCGACGTTCCTGCGGGTTTCGTTCGGCTTCCGCTGCGAGCCACCAGACAGCTACGTCCAAGCACGAGGTCTTGCCGAGCCCTGTCGGGATGCCGATCTCTGCGGGCCATCGCCCGTCCGCAAGCACCTGCTCGGCCAACCTGGCCTGCCACGGAAAGGGCTGCCTTCCGTCATTGACGGCTGCATAGAAGTCGCCGAAATCGGGGATCGCGGGCAGCGGACTTCCTACCGACATAGGGCTGCCGTGGTCATCCGCGGTCCCGGCTAGGCATGGGCAGTGCCGAGCGGTCGCCGACGGGCAGGCACAGTCCGAGTCCGCGCTGGCGGCCCGAACCGATCACCACCGGCCCAGCTGCGGGTTTGTCAAACAGCAGCTCTACGTGCGAATACGGACGCTGAGGCTTGCCGGGGCGGTGCACTTCGGTGGGCGCTAGCGATGCGCCGCCCTTCAGCAACGGCGACCGTGACGAGCGGAACGACACGGGCTGCGGAAGGCCCGCGTGCCGGCACCAGCGGCCGATTTCTTCGAGCGTTGGCGGCACATGCCGCTCGTGAATGGCGGGAAACGCCGTCACCCAGCGGCGCGACGGGCGAGTCCAGCGGTCGGGCCTTGCAGCGAGGGGGCGGCGCTGGCCGTCCCATGCTTCTGCGGAGACGTTGACCCCTTGACCGACGAGACGGCGTATCGAATGCACAGCTTCCCGCGCCGCCGTACCGATCGATTCGTCGCATTCAGGAGGCAACCAGAGCGCGACTGCGTGAATGCGCCCTCGCGCGTGCGCATGTCCGACGTCGGGCAGCGAGAGGTACCTGGCCAAGTCATAGCCGGTCCCCTCGAAACCATGTCCGTGCAGCGCGCCTGGGGGCTCCGCTTCATGAAGATCTTGGAATCGCAGCAGCACAGCCGCCTTGAACGTCGCAGCGACCACCGCCACTCGCCGTCCCGAGACTGCTGGCCGCAGGATCAAGGCGGCGACAATGCGGCCGTGCGCGGCGGCACCTTCGTCGGCCGAGGGTGATCGATACCGGGCCTTGGTCACGAGAGCCGGGAACTGGCTACGGCCAACGGATGTGCCGTGCTCAGTCCATGTTGCGAAAGCAGCGTCGAGCATCTGGACGCGCCCCGGCACCGGCACTCCGATTACGACGTCGCCTGCCTCATCGGGAACAAAGACCTCGGCACGGGACGCCGCTTCATCGGACGGCCGCTCGAAGCGGACCCGCACGGGAGAATCTGCACAACCCAAGTAGCCGACCCGCGCCGCACGTACCTGCAATGCGCTCAATTGTCGCTCATCGACTTCGACGGGCCAGCGGTACTGGACTGTGGGCACACGAGGCGAAACGCGTACTCCCGGTCGCACCAATGCGGCCGTGCGGGCGACGTATTCCTGCTGTTGACTCTTCACGGGGCCGCCCCGCTGCTGAACAACGAAGCGGTCATTGAGCTGTTGATGGTGCGCCTCGGCCGAAGCCTCAATCGACGGGCAGGGCGCGGTCTCAAGCACCCCGAGCTCGGAACCATCGGTGTGCCGGCATCGGTCACCCGTGCCGTCAGCGGCTACCAAGGCGTCGAACAACCGTGACGGTGCAGGGGGCCATTCGCCGTGCGAGAGCCTTCCGGTGTGCGCCGTGCCATCGGGATCGGCGCGGAATGTGCCGTGCAGGAATTCGACTGTCGCCGTCAGCATCAGTCGTCCAGCTTCGGCCAAGTGTTGCCAATCGCCCGTTGCAACGGCGAATTGGGCTGCAACCTCAACGGCTCGCTGTCCCAGCCATCAAGCGGCACCGCAGCCTGCCGCGCCGACTCCTTCGCAGCACTTACAAGCTGCCGGGTGCTTTCGGCATCACCGAGTTCGATCTTCTCGTCTCCGCTCGCGCTGAGCCAAGTCACGGAAACCGATTCAGGCCGCAGCTCTGCGCCAGATCGCAGGGCGAAACCACGACCGAAGGCCATCGCGTGAGCATGCAGACCCATCGCAACAACCAACGCCCGCGCCGCGTCATCAGCCTTTGGCGACCCATCGCCGACTGCCACGCGTCTGAGCTGCGCGAACGAGAGTGACGCACGCTGGGTGACGCGCCGGAACGAGACACCGGCCGGTGCCGCGTCGTTGTCGTTCATGAACGGAACCTGTCCATGACCGAGCTCTGACAGCTTCTTCTTCTCCTGGCCCTTCTCTGCCTTCTCACCAAGACTCCAGCCGGCCTGATCATCCGGATCAAAGATCGCGCTTTCGTCAATGCTGAGATTGAGCGGATCGCCCTTCAGACCGAGCGTTGCTGTTGTCTCGCGAGCAGCCGGCTGCCAGCCGATGATCTCCGAGACCCATGAGCGGGCGTGCTTGGTCTGGGGGCGCTTCTTGCCGAGGTGTGATTGCCAGAAGCCATACAGGAGCGCTTGCGGGAACCATGCGACAAGTGCTCCTGCAGTCCACGGGGTAGCGGCGAAGATTGCTTGTCCGATGCTCGACTTGCCGAACGGCTGACCATCGAGCAACGCGTCGCGCAGATAGGCATCGGCGTTTCGATGCGGGAACTGAAAGCTCGACAACTCTCGCGGCAGATGCTCCGGCATCCAATCCATGCCGGAGAGGTCCAGGACGATCTCGGGGAAACCGCTCCGCTTCCTCTCCCGACGAAGCTGCTCCTCGAGGCGGTTGGCCTGCGACGGCACATTGTCGATGACAATCACGTCCTGCGGAACGGCGTCATCAGGAGACGCCCAACGGCGGTCACGCTGGTAGCGGCCCCCCTCGTACACCGCCGGCTTGACCGGCGCGCCTGGGCCAGCCGTAGGCAACAGTTCGGTCTCAATCAGCAAGCCGTCATCAAACGATTCATCCGAACAGCCCTGCAAGAGTCGATCTACATCCAGCAATTTGCTCATTCCCCTACCCCTCTTTTGGTATCGACACACATCTGCGTTGGCTCTTGGAACCTACAGAGGGACTGTGACACGCTCGCGGATGCCTCAGGCTGGCGGCAGCTGCCGAAGCGAGCCGCATTCGCCACCCGTGCCGCGGCCGTATGCGAGGCGGCTGACGACGCAGCCGAACTCGGCTGTGCCAGCGGAGGTTGACTCGCCACCTTGCAGAGCGCGTCGCGACAGAAAATACATGGAAACTTCGGACGCGTTCGGGCTCCCGGGCGAGACCGGCGGAACAGTCGGGCGTGTCGAGGTGGGGGTGCTCGTCTTTGAGGCACCCGAAGAGGGACTCGATCCAGGCTTGGTCGGTGGGCGTGGATGGGCGGCCGCAGTGCTGGACGGTCGAGCAGGCGGCCATGAAGCGGGCGGTGTCGCCCCATTCGCCGAAGAGCTTCACGATCTCGTCGCGTTCGCGTCCCAGCAGCCCATGGACCGGCCGTCCTCCGGGGCGGGCGTCATCGAGCTGTCCCGCGTCAACCGTCAGCGGCAACGACGGCCTCGCCCCTCATCACCCGTGGCGCCGCCGACGTGGTCGACGCGCATCTCTACGTGGTGGCGGAGCGAATCGGCCACGAATAGATGCGCGCATCGCGGGCAGTGCACCTACGCTCGCCGCATGAACGAGAGCGCACTCGACGAATTCGGCAGGTACGGAGACGTGTCGGTGAAGCTGGGCGACGACCATGTGGCCGTCGTGGAGATTCACCGGCCGCCGCACAACTTCTTCGACCTTGAGATGATCGACGGACTGGTGGCCGCGTTCGGCGATCTCGACGAGGAGGACGGCTGCCGGGTCAGCGTGCTGTGCTCGGAAGGGAAAAACTTCTGCGCCGGCGCCCAGTTCGGCAACGACGGCCGCCGAGGCGGCGAGATCACTGCGGCCAACGCCGACGGCAGCCCCCGACATCTCTACGACGCTGCCTTCGACCTGTTCTCGGGGCGCAAGCCGGTGGTCGGGGCCATCCAGGGTGCGGCCGTGGGCGGCGGCCTCGGCGTGGCCTGCTTCCCGGACTTTCGCATCGCTGCCCCCGAGGCTCGCTTCACCGCCAATTTCGCCCGGTTGGGCTTCCATCACGGCTTCGGGCTGACGGTCACGCTCCCCCTTCTCGTCGGCAACCAGCAAGCCCTGGACCTGCTCTACACGGGCCGGCGCGTCAAAGGCGATGAAGCCGTCGAGATCGGCTTGGCCGACAGGCTGGTACCGCTCGACGAGCTGCGTCAGGCGGCCTACGACTTCGCCTGCGAGATCGCGGGCTCGGCCCCGCTGGCCGTCGAGTCCATCCGGCACACGATGCGCGGCCGCCTTGCCGATGCCATCAAGGTCGCCACCGACAACGAGAAGGCCGAGCAGGACCGGCTGCGCACCACCAACGACTGGCACGAGGGCGTCAACGCCGTGAACGAGCGCCGCGCGCCCAGCTTCACCCGCAGCTGATGCCGAGAACCGCCGACACCCTGACGAGCGCTCGCGGCGCTGCGTACTGCGGGATCCGCACCGCAGGGTTGCCGTCACTCCCCTTGGCCCGCCCTCGGCGGATGTCTGACCCTGCTTCGGGGGCGACGCAGTGATGCAGAGAGATTCGCAGAAGGGACTGCTGTGACCAGCGGCATCAAACCACCGACGACCTACGGCGAGGTGATGTTCCTCGAGCAGCACGGCCCCGATACTTACATCGGCGTCAGCCCCGAGTACATGTGGGGCCGGATCTACGGCGGGCAAGTCATCGCCCAGGGCCTATGGGCAGCGTTCCAAACGATCGAAGAGAAGTTCGTGCCCCACTCGGTTCACGCCTACTTCATCCGGGGCGGCACGCTGGACGAACCAGTGCGCTACGAGGTGGACCGTCTCCGCAACGGCCGCTCGTTCTGCACGCGCGCCGTCGTGGCCCGCCAGAGCGGCGGCGCGATCCTGAACCTCTCCTGCTCGTTCCACGTCGAGGAGCAGGACGCCGAGGTGCAGACGGCGCGGATCCCGTTGGCGCCCAATCCAGAAGACTGCCGCAACGTCGACGAGGAACATTGGCCGTGGATCATGGAGCGCCGTCCGCTGCCGAGCCACCCGGGCGCCGGCCAGTCAATGGGCTGGGTGCGCATCGTCGGCCCGATCGACGACGATCCCCGGCTGCACATCTGCGGGTTGGCGTTCACCTCCGATGCCATTCAGTTCAACGCTGCACGCTCGCTGCACCCGCTGCAGGTGCCCCGCGAGCGCTACCAAAAGACGTTCATGGGCGCGTCGCTGGACCATGCAATGTGGTTCCACCGCCCGATGCGGGCCGACCAGTGGCACCTGTACCAGTTCGACTGCCACGGACTCACGAGCGCCCGGGGCATGACAGTGGGCAACCTGTTCGCCCCCGACGGCAGCCACGTCGCGACGATTGCCCAAGAAGTGTTGCTGCGAGAGCGCCGCCCCCAAGGCTGAGAGAGTCTCAGGGCAACAGCCTCGTCGCGCTCACGGCACGGTCGAGAATCGGCGCGTACATCGCCACTCATGCGGCGGAGCATCCGTTGAGCGACCCCCGCGACGACCACCCCTGCCTACGCTGCCGAGCAGCGGACGCTGCTGGTTCGGCCGACGCGCTTCACTGACCGGGCGCTATGCGCAGCAGGCTTCGTCGGAGCGGCTCGCTCGCTCGGTGCCGTCGCCGCGGCGTGACAGCACGACGTTGTTCATCACTTCGGCGTCTCCCTGCTTCACGTACCACTCCCACTCGATGCCGTGCGGATCGGTGGCCCATGTCTCCACCTTCTCGGCGTAGCAGCACATGGTCTCGTCGATCGTGGAGGTGGTGAGGCCGGCCTCGAGCATGCGGGCATGGGCCTGCTCCACCTCGCTGGCAGAGGCGGTCTCGACCCCGAGATGGTTGATGGTGCCGCCGTTGCCGGAGTTCTCGAACAGCACCAGCTTGAGCGGCGGCTCGTCGATGGCGAAGTTGGCATAGCCCTCGCGCCGCTTGGCGGGTTCGGCGCCGAAGAGCCGAGAGTAGAAATCGACCGCCTCGTCGATGTCGTCCACATTGAGCGCCAACTGCAACCGCATGAACTCACGTTAGGGCCGGTCCCGTGCACCGCAAAGGACGATTCCGGACATCCCTGTCGCTCCTGTCGCTGCCAGCGCCCGATGAGTAGTCCGCAAGCGATTCGATGCTGCAACGCCGCCACGGGCATAGGGTGCGCCCCTGTGAATCCCCCGCGACAACCCGGCCCCGGACATTCCCAGCCCGGACAACTCGCCCGCGTGCTCAGTCCCGCGCAACTCGCCGCCGCCGATGCGCTGTCGAGCTACTACGAGAAGGGCGGCAATCCCCCCACCGACGCATTCTCGGCACTCGGCTTCGAGGACGGACTGGCGATCCAGTGCGAGATGCAGCGCCGCGCTGTCGCAGTCGGCACTGTGCAGGCTGGTTGGAAGGTGGGACTCACCTCGGATCGTGCACGCGCAGCGGCGGGCATCGACGATCGGCCCTTCGGGCACGTCAACCGAGTGCTCTCTTCCCCAGCCGACATACCGTCCGCGGAGATCAACAAGGTGACCGTCGAGCCCGAGATGTTCTTCGTCATCGGCAAGCGCATCGCCGGCCACGGCGTTGATCCCGCGTCGGTGCCCGAACGGATCTCAGCGGTCTGCGCCGGTTACGAGATCAACGAGGCGCGGGTAGCCGTCGAAGGCAACCTCGCCATGCTCGTCGCGGACAATCTGACGAACTGGGCCATCGTGCGGGGCTCGGGTGCCGACGCCCCGCCCGCAGCGGAACTCGATCGCTGCGTGGTGACGGTGTTGTGCGACGGCGAGGAACGCTTCAGCTGCACGGCCGCGGACGAGGTCGACAACCCCTACCTGTCGATTGCCCGGCTCGCCGCCACCCTGCACAGGCACGGACTCGCGCTGGAGCCGGGTCAATGTGTCATCACCGGCGCATACGCCCGCTTCCGGGCCGAGGCGGGGCAACACTGGATCACCGACTACAGCGGCATCGGCGCCGTCGAGGCGCTGGTCGCATGAACGCCTCCGGCACACCCGCATCGTCAGCGGCCGCGGCCGCACGCCTGCAAGCTGTCGAGGCGTCGACTGCGTGAACGCATCCAGCACCGGCACCGCAGTGCCCGGCAACGCTCGCGCCCGACCGCGACGCCCTCGCCGTGTGACCAGCAGTCGCCTCAGCACCGCCGAGGCCACCTCTGTCGGCACGCAGACGGGAGCATGACGAGATGAGTACTGGCCTGCCCAGCCCAACGATCTTGGAGGCGCCCGACGGGCCGCTCAACGTGCTCGTGACCAAGACGCTGACCCTGCCCAATGTCAGCCCTGCCGAAGAAGCCGACATCCGTGACGCGGCGGGTCCCGGCACCGTCGTGAACGTCGTCGACCGGCCACGGGACGGGGTGCCGCTGGCGGCGGATGCGCAGGTGATCCTCGGCATCGTGCCCGAGTGGCTGTTCGACGCGGCGCCCCATCTGCGCTGGGTGCATGCGACGGCATCAGGCGTCGACATGTTCATGTATCCCAAGTTCGTCGACAGCGACGTCGTGCTGACCGGCGAGAAAGGCCTCGTCGGCAGCCACTTGGCCGACCACGCGTTCGGCTTGCTGCTGGCGCTGGTCAGGCGCATCGCGATGGCGGCGAAGCTCGGCCCGGACGGCTGGGACAACGACCTCCGGGAACGGATGCGCTACAGCGAGCTCGAACTCGAAGGCCTCACCATGGGCATCCTGGGTTTCGGCGGCACGGGACGTCACCTGGCTCGGCGAGCCGTGGCGTTCGGCATGACTGTGCAGGCGATGGACCTCTACCCGGTACCGCCTGGCAAGGGAGTCGAGACAGTCGGCGGCCCGGAGTCGCTGCACGACATCGTGGCAACCAGCGACGTGCTGGCGGTCGGCCTGCCGCTCACTGACACAACACGGGCAATGTTCGACGACGAGATGTTCGCGCTGATGCCCGATGGGGCGGTCCTGCTGAACGTGACCCGCGGCGAGATCATCGACGGGCCGTCGCTGGAGCGCGCGCTCGCCGCAGGCCGCATCGGCGGGGCCGCCTTGGATGTCGCGCCGGTCGAGCCATTGCCGCCGGACAGCCCGCTGTGGGGATTCGACAACTGCGTCATGACCCCGCATACCGCAGGCGCCAGCCAGCACCGTGCCCGGCGCAATCTCGAGCGCTTCTGCCGGAACTTGGTGGCCTTGCGCGAAGGCAGGCCGCTCGAAGGCGTCGTGGACAAGCAGACCGGGTTCTAGACCGGCGAGATTCCGACACCGACCTGTCACAGAAAATCCGACTGGATTGGTCGGGAATAGCCGGTACAGTGCTGCGTCCGGCAATCCCGCCGGACCAGGCACAGCCCGCCTCATGGGGCACAAGAAATGGAGCTCGACATGAGCGAAACACCCACAGACCCACTTGCCGATCTCGGATTCGAGACACGAATGGTCCACGCGGGACAAGCGCCTGACAGCGCCACCAACGCCCGCGCCGTGCCCATCTACCAGACCACGTCGTTCACCTTCGACAGCTCCGAGCATGCTCAGAACCTGTTCGGGCTGGCGGAGATCGGCAACATCTACACCCGGATCATGAATCCGACCCAGCACGTGCTCGAGGAGCGCATCAGCGCGCTCGAGGGCGGCGTGCGCACTGCGGTCGGGCTCCCGGGAGCGCTGGCGCTGTCCTCGGGACAGGCTGCGGAGACGTTGGCGGTCCTCAACCTGGCGGAGGCAGGCGACCACATCGTGGCCAGCCCGTCGCTGTACGGGGGCACGTACAACCTGTTCCACTACACGCTGCCGAAGATGGGCATCGAGGTCACCTTCGTGGAGGACCCCGACGATGCCGACTCCTGGCGAGCCGCAGTGCGTGACAACACGCGGGCGCTCTACGGCGAGACCGTCGGCAACCCCAAGAACGACATCTTGGACTTCGAGGCGGTCGCAGCCGTGGCGCACAGCGTGAGCGTTCCGCTGATCGTCGACAACACGGTGCCCTCGCCCTACCTGTGCCAGCCCTTGGACCACGGTGCGGACATCGTGGTCCACTCGGCCACGAAGTTCATCGGCGGTCATGGCACGTCGATCGGCGGCCTGATCGTGGACGGCGGCACGTTCGACTTCGGCGCTTCGGGCCGGCACCCGATGTTCACCGAGCCCGATCCCAGCTACCACGGGCTGGCCTACTGGCCTGCCCTCGGCGCAGGGTCGTACATCCTGAAGGCTCGGGTGCAGCTGCTGCGTGACATCGGCGCCGCTGTCTCACCGATGAACGCCTTCCTGTTCCTGCAGGGCATCGAGACGCTGTCGCTTCGCATGGAGCGGCATGTGTCCAACGCTGTCGCGGTGGCCGACTATCTCGAAGGCCATCCGCAGGTCGACTGGGTGCTCTATGCGGGGCTGGCGTCGAGCCCGTACAACGAGCTGGCGCGCAAGTACCTGCCCAAGGGGGCCGGCTCGGTGCTGGCCTTCGGCATCGACGGCGGCACCAAGGCCGGTCAGAAGTTCGTGGAGAGCCTGCGGCTGCACAGCCACGTCGCCAACATCGGCGATGTGCGCAGCCTGGCGATCCACCCGGCGAGCACGACGCACAGCCAGCTGACTCCCCAGGAGCAGTCGGACACCGGCGTCGAGCCGAATCTGGTGCGCCTGTCGGTCGGCATCGAGACGATCGACGACATCATCGCCGACCTCGACATCGGCTTCGAGGCCGCAGCCAGCATCTGACGCTCAGCATCAAACGAAAGCATCAACGGCCGGCGGGCTGGTGCCGTAAGGTCGTCAGCCCGCCGCCGGACGCCGCTCACCAGTCGACGAACTTCGATTCGACCTTCCACGCCGCGCAGTTCATGCAGGAAATTGCGGGGTAGTTCCTGCTGGTTCTTGCAGGCTGCTTCAGCGGACGGCGCCGGCCTCGCGCAGGGCGACGATCTCGTCTGGTTCCAGACCGAACTGGGTCAGGATCTCGTCGGTGTGCTCGCCCCGCGCGGGGCTGGGCCGGCGGATGTCGCCGGGCACGCCGTCGATCTGGGTGGCGTTGCGCACGATGCGAATGTCGCCCATGTGCGGGTGGCGCACCGGCGCCGCCATGCCGAGGTGCTTCACCTGCGGGTCGGCAAACGCCTCGGCCACCGTGTTGACACGCCCGCACGGGATGCCCGCAGCATTGAGCCGCTCGACCCATTCGTCGCAGCCGGCCGTGGCGAGCCGTTCGCTGATGAGCTTGTTCAGCTCGGTCCGATTTGCTGAGCGCAGCTTGGTCGACGAGAACCGTTCGTCGTCGGGCAGGTCAGGGCGGCCGATCTCTGCGCAGAACGTCCGCCACAGCCGGCCTCCCGGCGCCGCGATGTTGATGTGCCCGTCGGCTGCCTCGTAGGTCCCCATCGGGATCATGGTCGGATGGTCGTTGCCGGCCTGCGGTGGGTCCTCCCCGGCCACCGTCCAACGAGCTGCCTGGAAGTCGAGCATGCCGATCATCGACTCGAGCAGCGACGTGTGCACCCAGCGCCCTTCGCCGGTGCGACCCCGTTCGAGGAGCGCGACGAGAATGCCGATCGCCAGCTGCAGCCCGGCGGTCACATCGCTGATCGCCACACCGGCGCGGACGGGGCCGTAGCCGGGCAGCCCCGTGACTGCCATCATCCCGCCGATGCCTTGGGCGATCTGATCGACGCCTCCCCGTGTTGCATAGGGGCCGTCCTGGCCGAATCCCGAGATCGAGCCCATGACGAGGGCCGGGTTCAGACTGTGCAGCGTCTCGAGGTCGAAGCCCAGCCGGTGCTTGACGGTCGGTCGCAGGTTCTCAACCAGCACATCTGCGGACCGCACCAGACGGTGGAGCAGATCGCGGCCCGACGGGTGCTTCAGGTCGATGACCACTGAGCGCTTGTTGCGGTGGATGTTGAGGTGGTCGGGCGAGGTCTCGCGGCCCTCCTCGAAGCCGTCGGTGGGTGCATCCACCCGTATGACATCGGCACCCCAGTCCGCGAGCTGCCGGACCGCCGTGGGCCCGGCACGCGCGATGGTCAGATCGAGTACGACGATGCCGGCGAGCGGCAGCGCCTGAGCGGCTGAATCTGCTCCAGGCGTGGGCACTGTGGCGACCGGCTCGGCACTCGCTGACGCAGCGCCCACCGGCTCAGCACCACCGGCTCAGTGAATCGCCGATGCCGAAGATCGCCATCGTGACGCCGTGCCACGACGACGGCGTCATCTCGGGATCCCACATGGCCTGACCGTCGTAGTGGGTATGGATGTCCGCCCATCCGGGAAGCACGAGATGTCCCTCGGCATCGACCTCGCGACGACCCCGACCGTCCACCTCGCCGACATCAGTGATGACGCCATCGGAGACAGCGACGTCAGCAGCGCCGGGCGCTGCCCCGCTGCCGTCCACCACCGTCCCGTTGCGGATCACGACGTCATTCATGGAAGCGGGCGACATGGCTGTGAGCGTACTGAGTGCTGCAGGACAGGTCCCGGGCCACTTGCTGCTGTGACACCTGCCGTGGTGAGCGGTGTCCGGTTCAGCGGCCGCCGCGCCTGCCGGCAAGAAAGCCCACGCCCCACGAGAGGTGCATGACCGCGAATGCGGCCGCTGCTCGCAGGCGATCGGCCATACCGGGCAGGCCGCGCCGGAGCCGAGCTGCCGCCAGGGCGCAGGCACCGAGATAGGCCGCAGGCACCAGTCCCCCTCGCAGGCGGCCGCGAGCCAGCTCGATCGCCGACAGCACGAGGCCACACACCAGCGCAGGCGCAGCGAGCTGCCGAGGCTGCATCGAGCGCGGATGTCGGCTGATCACGATGCGCTTCCAGGCCCCGTAGTCGTAATACTGACGGGCCAAGCCGCCCCAGCTCGAACGCGGCAGGTAGTCGACCACGAGGCCCGGATCCAGCCAGACGATGCGTCCCTGTTCTCGCAGCCGCCAGTTCAACTCGTAGTCCTGGTTGCGCTCAAGCGACTCGACGAAGCCGCCGACGGCCGCGAGCGCCTCGGCATCGAACACTCCGAGATAAACGGTGTCGACGGGTCCTTCGTGGCGGCCGTGCCGGAACTGGGCTGGACCGCCCCCGAAGCCCGATGACATCGCCGCCGCGATCACACGGCTCAGGCCATGTTGGCCGACGGGTCGTTGCACACCTCCGACGTTCGCAGCCCCGGTGCGGGCCAGCGTCGCTATCGCCCGCTCGACATAGTCGTCCGGAAGCCGGGACTGCGCGTCGACGCGCACAATGATCTCCCCGCGGGAGGCCCCGATCGCAGCGTTGAGACCAGACGACGCTGTGCCTGCTGGATTGCCGACAATCTCGATGGGCCATGAGCAGCGTGCCCCGGCAACCGCGCCCTCGGTTCCGTCGGTACTGGGCGCAACGGCGATCACCACCTCCAGTGGCCCGGTGTAGGTCTGCGCGCTTACCGCGTCGAGACATCCCTGGATCACCTGCGCGCAGTTGCGAGCGGGAATGACCACGGTGGCACGTGGCTTGCCGGCCGTGACATTCGGCTGTCCGGCGCCGCCAGCAGCGGTCACCGGGCGTTGCGACGGGCCATGACGACGAGGCTCTTGGCCATGATCTCCCAGTCGAGCACCGGCGACCAGTTCACGACGTACTGCAGGTCGTGCCCCAGCTTGTAGCCGGGGTCTGTCTGGTAGTGACCCTGTGTCTGCGCCAGACCGGTGATGCCGGGCGGAACGTCATGCCGCCGGCCGTAGCCGGGGATCTCCCGTTCCAGCCGAGCCACGATCTGAGGTCGTTCTGGACGTGGTCCCACGATGGACATCGACCCGGTGAGCACGTTCCACAGCTGCGGCAGTTCGTCGAGCCGGGTCCGTCGGAGCCATCGCATCCCCGACACCACCCGAGGATCGTTCTCGCCTGCCAGCACCGGCCCGTTGCGTTCCGCGTCCCGAGCCATGGTGCGGAACTTCAGAAGCATGAACGGGACTCCCCCGCGGCCCACTCGCTCTTGGCGGTAGAGCACGCCACGGCCTACCCGAGCGCGCACATAGGCGGCCACTGATGCAGCCAGCGGCAACACGACCGGAGCCGACAACGTCAGGTAGGCCAGGTCGAGCAAACGCTTGAATCGCAGGCGACACAGCGGCAGCGCGTGCTCCCGCAACGCAACAAAGGGCATTCCGCCGATCTGGCGGCTCCGCTGCAGGCCGAGCAGCGTGTCGGCCGCAGTGACCCGGCGGTACACGCCGATCCCTCGCAATTCCAGTTCGCCGAGCGGTTCGGGATAGATCTCCTCGAGCGGCTGTCCCGAGAGCAGCAACAGATCTGTCGCCCCGATGCGCTCCGCCTCGGCGCAGATGCCGGACCAGACATCGGGGCCGTCAGTCAAGCTGCCCGCTATCACGGCGTCACGTTCGTTGTCTCCGAGATGCTGCTTTGCGGAGTCGATGTCATCGTTCGTGCCGACGAGCAGCATCCAGGGCTTCCCGAAGCGTCGCAGCCGTACCCGCCGAGCGGCCCACCGGTTGAATGAGATGAGCACGCTGGCGGCAACCGCCAACACGACCAGGTTGCCGCGTGGCATGAGATAGCGGCCCGTGAGCAGCGTCACGGTGGCGTCGCCGCCTACCGCCATGAACGTCAGCAGCATCGCGCGAGGCAACCAGGGCCGATGGCCGAGGCGCTGCTCGTACTCGTAGAAGCCGCCGAAGTAACAGACGGTCATGTGCAGCACGGTGGCGATTCCGAATCCGATGAAGTAGTGGCTGCGCGGGTAGGTGGGCCAGCCGAATCCGAATCGGACCACCGTGATCGCTGCCATCAGGGCGAACAGCGTCACCGCATCGATGATGTAGAGATGCCGGAATCCCGGACGGGCCGGTTCGTTGCCATTCCGGCTCTGCAGCACAGCTGACGTCACGGGAGTCTCATGGCGAGTTGGGACACGTCGCTCGGTGTGCGGCAGCCGGCATCCGGCAGCCGGTGCCGCCCGTCGACTGCCATCGGGCCGATACTACGCTGCGTCCCTTCGCACGGCGGCAGCAGCCGCCGAGAACCGAAAGATCGCTCATGGCACGCCGAGGCGACCCGGAGGCTGAGCCGCCAGGCGAAGCCGGGGCCCGAGCGGCCCGTGAGCGCAGCGAACATGAGCGGGAAGCAACAGCCGACGCAGCAGGAAGGCTCACTACAGCACGCGGCCGATTTGGGCGCCTCTGGTCAGGCTGGACCGTCGTAGCGCTCATCTGCATCGGCCTGTTCGCCCTGTGGGCGCCGGATCTCGACTTGCCGCTCGGCAACAGCGACGACGGTCGCATCTTCGGTCGGGCGGGCATTCAGGCGCGCAATTTCTGGGATCTCGGCCCCATTGAATCCAGCTTGGGAGCGCGCACAGATCCGTTCATCCGAGCCGAGTTCGAGGTACCCCCGCGAACCGAACCGCCCACAGAAGCAGTCACCTACGCGCACCACCCGCCGCTGAAGCAATTCTTGACCATCGCGTCGGTCGGCGCCTTCGGCGACAGCCCAGCCGCAGTCCGGATCACGGACTTCCTGCTGGGCGTCGCCACCGTGGCGTTCCTGGCAGCGGTGCTGCGTGCGGTTGGCATGTCATGGGGGCCGACGCTGATCGCCGTACTGGTGATGGTGAGCACCGGCTTCTTCTATGTGTACGCCCGCATGGGCATCAGCTTCTCGTTGCTGCTGGCGCTCACCGCCGCCATCGCCTGGCTGCGCCAGACGACGCACCCATCGCGTTGGGCGCTGGCGGGTGCAGGTGTGCTCGCGGCGTTGACGGCAATGCACTCATGGATCGCCATCGCGTCGCTGGGATTGCTGCTGCCGTGGCTGTTCATCGGCACGATCCAACGGCGCCGCCGAGAGGCGCACAGCTGGCACTCCATGAGAACCTCGCCTCGCGGCCTGTCCGGCTGGATTCGCCTGGGATGGTCGCCGGGCTTGACCGCGGTCGTCACCGGAGCAGTCGCCGGAGGTCTGCTGACAGCTGGTTGGCTGCTGAACGCAACCGACATCTCCGAGCTGAGCGAGCGCGTGGCGTTTCGCACCGGCAACGACGTGTCAACAGCAGCCGAGCAGGCGCAATTCACCTTTGGCGAATTCCTCCAACGGCAATGGAGCTTCGCCGGTCACCATCTGCTGGCTTCGTGGTGGCTTCGCCTGCTGTTCTTCCCGGCGCTCATCGCGGCATTCCTCGACCGCCGCACACGTGGACCGGCCCTCGTCACGCTCGCTGTCGCCGCGTCACTCACGTTCGCCTTGCAACAAGGCGCCTGGATTCACCGGCTGTGGAACTTTCCCTGGGTGGCACCCACCGCAATCGGCGTTGCGGCCCTTGCTGACGCCGTGCGGCGCGGACTTCGCGGCTGGGCTGCGCGGCTGCGGCTCCCGCTCGGAATGGCCGCTGCGGCAGTTGCCCTGGTGACCCTGGGGTTCGTCGTCACCGGTTCGACTCGTGACTTCTACCTGGACCGTCCTGCGGATGCCGGGGCCGTCCTTGCCCGAGCGCGGGATGCACCTGACATCGCTGAGGCCGAGCTTGTTTGGTTCACCGAGGGAATCTGGACTCCCCGGTGGATCGCGTACTACCTCGACCGGCCCGCTTGGATGCTTGACGAGACCACGCTCGATGATGTCGCCCCCACCGATGTCATCCTCGTGCGGAATGACCGGGTTCCGGACTTCGTGCCTCCCTCGGCACTAGACGAGCCATTGGCCGCAGGAGGCGAATACACCCTGATCACTGCCGCTGCGATGTTCGAGTGACGCACCCGGCAGGCCTCAGGCGAGTCCCTGCCCGCAGCGACGCGCGAATCGCCAGTGATCCGTCAGCATCTCGGCGAGATCGGTCACGTGCACGTAATCGCGAATTGCCGTGCCGTCCCGCGTGTCGTAGTCGTCGCCGAACACCTGCAGCCTGTCCGCAGAGCCCTCCGCCACCCGCATCACCATGGGCAGGCCGCGAAGTGGACCACCGAGTCGACGTCGTGTTCGTCGCACAGCCGCTCGATGGTGGGGCGATCCCCGGCATCACCCTCGACGACGATCAAGTCCGGAGTCGTCAACGACCGCACTCGTGCGATGACATCACGCCGGGAATTGGAAAAGTCGTCGAGCACCACGACATCTCGCCCGGCCGTGTGCAGGGCGGCCACGGTATGGCTCCCGACGTATCCGGTGCCGCCAGTGATCAGCGTGGCCATGGGGGCAGTGTGCCACCCTCCCGCGAGAACCGACCGGTATGGTGAGTGTTCGGTCGGATGGCCGCGGTGGCCCTGCTGCACATGTCGAGGAGCAGATCTTTGGAGCGTCTCCGCGAGCCATTTGCCGCAGACTGGCCGGAAGCGATCGGTCTGCGCCTCAGCAACACCCGCTGTGTGCTGATGCACCGCCAGCGCACAGCCGCACAGGGCACGAGGAGTCGGCTCTTGGCATGGACACCTTGGCTCGGCGCGCTGATGATGCTGGCGGCATGTTCACCGATCAGGGTGACCGAGCCGGTCGAGACGGAATCTGCTCCAACCACTGCCCCGACGACGGAATCGTCGACTGCACTGACGAGCGCCGTGACTGCGCCGCCCCGCACGACAGCCGCGACAATCCAAGCACCGACGACCTCTGCCGTCACCACCGAGCCCGCTCCCCCCACGATTCCTGCGCCTCTCTACCGGGCGCCGCTGACTGGCCTGCCGGCCCCTGCCGAGATCACGCGGCCCGCTGCCGTGGTGAAGATCGACAACCACCCGAACGCGCTGCCGCAATGGGGCATCAACATGGCTGACGTGGTGTACGAGGAACTCGTCGAAGCGCGCCTCACCCGGCTGGTCGCCATCTTCCATTCCCGCGATGCCCACCTGATCGGCCCCATCCGGTCAGCTCGCACGGGTGACTTCGCGCTGCTGTCGAACCTCAACCGGCCCATCTTCGTGAACTCAGGCGCCAACGAATACACCGAACGTGCGCTCCGCGGCGTCGACGCGGTCAACATCACCGACGGAGGCTCGCTGGACAACGGCGTGTTCAAACGCTCACCGGCCAAGCAGTCGCCACACAATCTCATCAGCGATACGACCCGGATCTTCGCCGCCGGCAGCGAGCGAGGCGGAACGCCGCCTGCGTACTTCCGCTTCCGGGACGAAGGCGAGAGCTTGCCGCGAGCCACCACGGTCAGCGGCGTCGATATCGACTTCGGACAGATCGAGGCGTCCTACCGCTGGAATGCAGGGCTGGGCGGATGGACCCGTACCCAGAATGGCAGCGAGCACACCGACTTCGACGGCGTGCGCGTGGCCCCCGAGAACGTCATCGTGCAGTTCGTGCGCTACCGCCAGAGTCCGGCCAACAGGGTGACTCCCGAGCCGGTGCTGACCGGCAGCGGCGTCGCGTGGATGCTCAGCGACGGGCAGGTGGTGCAGGGGACATGGGAACGCCTGTCCGAGCGCGACGTCACCGTATTCCGTTCGGACAACTCCGTGATCGTCCCGCTCACGCCTGGTCGCACCTGGATCGCGCTCGCCCGGAAGGGCACCGCCACGCTCGTTCCCTGATCCGCGTCAGACATGTCCGCTCAGCCGTACCGGCTGCGGCTGCGGTGGGCTCAGCTGAACTCGTGGCGAGACACGTCGGACCACAGGCGTTCGAGGTCGTAGTACTCCCGGGTGGATTCGTGAAACACGTGCGCGACGAACTCCCCGAAATCGAGCAGGACCCATTGCGCCTCGTCCAGCCCTTCGGTGCGGATCGGGCCTTCGCCCCCGGCCGCCTTCACGTGCTCTTCCATCATCTCGGCTATGCGCCGCACGCGACGCACATTCGGAGCGCTCGCGATGACGAACCAATCGGTGATGGCCAGCACGTCGCCGACGTCGAGCACCACGATGCGCTCGGCGGACATCTCAGATGCCCCTTCGACGGCGGCCCGCACGAGTGCCGGCGGAACCGAGGCGAGGCTCTCGGCAATCGGCTTGGGGGCGTGCATCGCACCGTCGGCCGGGGACGCCTGGGGAACCGATGCCACGCTCACGCAGAATAGAGCTTGTGGTCGGCGATGTAGCCCATCACTGCTCGCGGCACGAGACGGTCAAGGGCGGCTGCCGTCTCGGGACCGCCGGACCCCTCCAGCAACTCGCGCACCCAAGTTGCGGATGCTGCCACCGGCGCCATGAAGACGGCAGTTGCGCGCCAGCCGCCCAAGCGGACACGAGGCACGCCGGTCGGCTGGATCACTGCGATCGTCACGCGCTGCGCCAGCTCGTCTGCCCGATGCCACGTCGACAGACCAGCAGCCGTGGCTGGCCCCATGACCAGCACGGTCTCGGTGCCAGGACGTTCGAGCTCCATCACCGTGTCGATCATGTAGCTGGGTCCGTCGCGCTCCAGTTCGGCATTGCTGACCTCGATGCCGCTGAGTCCGTCAAACGCCAAGCGCGCCATCGCCAATCGATGGTGAGAAGGCGTAACCGAACGGCGTCCGGATTTCTGCCACGGGTCATGAGCGACGACGACATGCAGGATGTCTGCGGCCAGCTGATCCCGCGCCCGGATCGCGGCTGTGACGTGCCCGACATGGGGAGGATCGAACGTGCCCCCGAATATCCCGAGTTGCGGCGGCACCGCGGCAGTGTAGAGTCGCCCGTCACAACACATGGGTCTTGTGCACCGAGGCGCCACTGAGTCCAGCTTCTCCAAGAGACGGCTCTCGGATGCGCTTGTTTGCGCGCGCTAGGTGCCATGTGCTACGTTTGGTCGTCCGCCCAAAGCAGTGTTGTGCAAGGCCCGGAGTCCCAGGTCGTGCATCGTGTGCAGGCGAACAAGCAAGGAAGGCGTCGCCGCCACGGGGACGTCGCGCCTGAGCCAGGACTGAACAGGCCTGTCGAGGGCAAGAAATACCCGGTGTCCCCCACCGGGCGGCATGCCGAGACGGCATGCAACCGAAGACGAGAATCGGCTGCCTCCGGCCGGTTGGAGTGTGTGTCATGGATTCAGTTGGCCAGTATCTGAACGAGATCGGCGCGGTCGCCCTGCTGACCGCCGAAGACGAGCGCATGCTGTCCCAGCAGATCGAGGCCGGACGTGACGCACGCGCACGCCTCGACAGCGACGAGGAGCTGTCGGTGGCAGAACGGCGCGGGCTGCGCAAAGCCGTGCAGACCGCTGCCGCCGCCCGAGACCGGTTCATCCGCGCGAACCTCCGGCTGGTGGTGTCGATCGCTCGCCGCTACCCGCTTCCGCCCACGCTCGAGCTGCTCGATCTGATCCAGGAGGGCAACCTCGGCCTTGAGCACGCTGTCGAGAAGTTCGACTGGCGGCGCGGATTCAAGTTCTCCACCTACGCAACGTTCTGGATCCGCCAGTCCATCGGGCGCGCGCTGGATCAGAAGGGCAGCCTCATCCGCCTGCCCTCGGATCGCTCTGCGACACTGCGCGCAGCGCTCCGCCACAACGGCGGCGACAGCGACTCGCTCGACGACGAGAACGCCTGGCTGCAGCGGATCAGCACCCCGACGTCGCTCGACAAGACCGTCGGCGATGACGGCGACAGCGCGCTCATCGACCTCATCGGCGATGACGCGCCTGGACCCGAGCACTTCGCCATCGAGGCGGACCGTCGCGGGATGGTGATGTCCATGCTGGGTCGGCTGGACAAGCGTGCCCGCTACGCCGTGGCTCGGCGCAACGGGATCATCGACGGCGAGCAGCGCAGCTACCGCGAGATCGGCGAGGAGCTCGGCGTGACCGCCGAGGCAGCTCGCCGTCTGGTCAAGCGTGCCGTCGATGAGCTGCAGAGCCTCGCCGCCGACGGCGAGTTCGTGGACATCGATGCCGACGCAGACGCAGTCTGAGCCAGCCGACGCGCTTTGCTCCGGGACCCCCCCGGCTGCAGCGACTGGGTCCGGGGGGTCCCCGGTCGACTCGTCTCAGCACGCACCAAGGTGGCATCCCGGCTCGTGGGCTGACCGGCCCGCAGGTCAGCAGCCCGAATGGCCCGACCACACCGCGCTCTCCAAGTCGCTGAGCGAGCTGGGCTGCAGGCCGCCGCTGGTGTTCGCAGGCGAGGCGCGGCGGCTCACCGATCACTTGGGGCGTGTCTGCGCCGGCGAGGCATTTGTCCTGCAGGCCGGCGACTGCGCGGAGTCATTCGATCTGTCGACCGCCGATCAGATCCGCGACCGCCTCAAGGTCATCCTGCAGATGGCCGTGGTGCTGCAGTACTCCGCCGGTCTGCCCATCGTGAAGGTCGGTCGGATCGCCGGTCAGTTCGCCAAGCCGCGCAGCCAGCCGATGGAGACTCGCGACGGCGTGACGCTGCCGATCTTCCGGGGCCACATTGTCAATGACATCGCATTCGACCCCGCTGCCCGCACACCGGATCCGTCCCGATTGCTGCAGGCGTACAACACCTCGGCGGCGACGCTGAATCTGCTGCGGGCATTCACCCGTGGCGGCTACGCAGATCTGCGCCAAGTGCACACTTGGAATCAGGAGTTCGTCGCGTCGAGTCCTGCGGGCCAGCGCTACGAAGCTTTGGCCAACGGCATCGACTCTGCGCTGCGGTTCATGAACGCGTGCGGCCTCGACACCGATGACAGCGCCATGCGGCAGGTCGAGCTCTACACCAGCCACGAGGCGCTGCTGCTGGGTTACGAAGAGGCGATGACTCGAACTGACAGCATCACGGGCGACTGGTATGACTGCTCAGCGCACATGCTGTGGATCGGCGAGCGGACCCGAGAGATCGACGGCGCTCATGTGGAGTTCCTGCGCGGCGTGCACAACCCGATCGGGGTGAAGCTCGGGCCGACAGCGACATCTGATGAGGTCCTCGCGCTCTGCGAGGCGTTGAACCCGGATCGGATTCCTGGCCGCCTGAGCCTGATCAGCCGCATGGGGGCCGGCAACGTCGCCGATGCCTTCGGTCCCATCCTGCGTGCCGTCACCGACGCCGACCACCCGGTGGTGTGGCAATGCGATCCGATGCATGGCAACACCTACACCACCGACAAAAGCGTCAAGACCCGTCACTTCGACGCCATCTTGTCGGAGATCCGGGAGTACTTCGCCGAGCACGCCAAGGCGGGGTCCTGGCCCGGCGGCATCCACTTGGAGATCACAGGAGATGCCGTCACCGAGTGCGTCGGCGGCGGTGACGAGCTGGCCCAGCACCAGCTCGGGGATCGCTACGAGACCATGTGCGACCCTCGCCTGAACGGCCGCCAGTCGCTCGACTTGGCGTTCTTGGTAGCCGAGCTGCTCGCCGCAGCCCCCTAGCTGCCGGGTCGCCCGTTCGCGTCCAAGGGGTCGCCAGAGGTCAAGTCGAGTGGTGTGACGTCAGGCACGGCGCGCGGTCGCGGCGTTGCCGGGCTGCGCGGCCTGCTCGCCCCAGCATCGGGCGGCTTGCGTGTCGTCTGTCTTGGTTGTCGGTTATCGGGGTGCTGCCCACAGTTTGATCTTGACGTTGCGGTTGCTTTGGCTGCGCCAGTCGGTGGCGCTGCTGCCGCGTATGCTGAGCCCGTCGCCGATGCTCCAGCCCTCTGCGGTGGGGTCGTCCTGGGCGGCCTTCGAGTTCAGCTCCAGCCGGAACGAGTTCGCTGGCAGGTCGCTGAAGACGAGGTGGTACTTGGTGTCCGCGGCGAGGTTGCAGCCCGCCGCCGCCAGGAACGTATGGCTCTTGGGCAGCGGGCCGTCGGTCTGGCTGGGACGCGTCACCGCGCCGCCGCTCACCCTGGTGTGCTCGCGGATCGCCACGGGCCTCTGCAGGTCGCACGTCTTCGTCGCGGACGGCGCGTCGGAGGAGTCGGCGTGTATCGCGATCGCCGGCGCCGCTGCGGTGGAGGGCGAGACGAGATGGAACTGCGCCTCCACCCGGTCCAGCCGGTAGCCCCCCGAGTGCGAGCCCGTCGTGAACTGCTGAGCGAAGTCGACGTCCTCGGCCAGTTCCTCGGTGCTCAGCAGACTGTGAGAGGAATAGTCGTCGCCGGGACGGTCGTGGTACACGTTGTCGGTGACCTCCGCCACGCCCGTGATGTCGGTCACCGTGATCGTGTAGTCGCCCTCGTACTCCACCGACAGATGATCGTCAGCGCTCGTGCGGGGATTGTCGGGGTTGACGTCCTTGGCGTCCACGTTGACGTAATGCCGCCGCCAGTCGGTCTTGACGTGAACAACGGAACGACCGTCCTCGCGGTTGTGGTCCACCGCGGAGCCCAGCCCCGACAGATCACCATCACCGGGCCTCAAGAACCTGACCGACACCATCCCGCCGGTGTCCACCCCCGGACTGTCCCCGAACACCGCCTCCACCCGGTAATAGCCGCCCGCCGGCACGTCCAGCCGCCACAGATCACCAGCAGCCCCGTAACAGACCCGCCGATCATCACGCCGCGGCAGACCGCGGCAGCCGACATCGCTGCCCGACAAATGCCCATAACTGGTCTGACCCAAAGAAACCAAACCCGTCACGTCCCCATAACGCCGATCATCCCCAGGAAAATCCCCGTCATCAGGCTCCACATACGGATCGGTGAACTCCCCGCTCATGCGCAGCTTGAGCCTGCGCATCCGAGGACCCCATGAGTCGGTGTACCGGAGTGCATTGCCGACAAAGGACCATCCCGGCAGTGCCGCAGCATGACTGTCTGCAACTCCCACAACCTGCCCGGTTCCTGCGGTCCGAATCAACACCGCCCAGTACGTCGTGTTGGGCTCCAAGGCCAGAGGCGCAGCAGCATTGTACGTGACCTCATCCGTACTAGGAGTGGTGACGGGAGAGATCTCCAACTCGTGCACGCGAGTTTCCGGCTGTCCTTCGCCTGTCCAGATCTCCGGCCGGATCGTCAGATTTTGCCGGAAACTGTTCAGCACGAGTGTCACGCTGTGCAACAGATACCCGGTGGGAATCGCGCCGGTCCTGAACGACTGGGCCAGTCTCGTAGTATTGTCGGTAAGATTGGCTGCTATTGCGTCGTCACTTTCTGTGTTGGAGAGGAACGTCGTGAGGTGACTCGACTCGGCTGTCTCGGGTTCTTCTTGTTCGGGCTGCTGGTCTTCGGTCTCTGTCTGCGGTGCGCCCGGTGTGGTGATGCTGAGGGTGTCGGAGGGTTCGCTGAGGCCTGCGGCGTTGCGGGCCTGGACGGCGTAGTGCAGCGTGGCGCCGGCGGGCGCCGCGGCGTCGGTGTAGCTGGTCGCAGTCGAGCCGGTGACCTCCGCGACGGCTTGCAGCGACGCCGGATCGGCGCCGCGCAGGACGCGGTAGCCGCCGGCTGTGCCGCCGCCGGGGGCTTGCCACAGCAGCAGCACGTGACCCTCAGGGCTGAGCGCGATGCCCGTCAGCGAGGGCGCCGCGGGCGTGCTGTCAGCGTCCGCGGGCGTGTCGGAGCGCGGCTCTGCCTGCCGATGGTCTGCCTGCTGGTCGGCGGACCCGGCTTCGCGCTGGGACTCTTCGGCGCTGTGAGGTTCTTGCCCGGCCTGGCGCTGCTGCGCAGCAACAGGCGCCTCAACGCGCTCGGACCCAGCAGCCGACGACGACAGCACCGCCGCCGACGCCTCAGGCGTCCACGGCGACGCCGACACCCCGCCCCCGGCGTCATGGAACCGCGCCCGCAGCGTCACCTTGTACACAGCGCCCTCATCGAGACCGCGCAACGTCACCGACGTCGCGTCCCCGGCCGGCCACTCGTTGCCCCGACCCGCCTCATTCGGCTGCCAATACGACAGATACCCCAGATCCTCACGCGCCCACCGGACCCGATACTCAAACGCCTCCCGCTCAGGCGCGTCCCACGAAACCCTCAACTCCCCCGCAGCGTCACTCGAGACCGACACCCCGCCCAGCCGCGGCGAAGACTCCCCGGCCCCACAGGCACCGCCGCCGACGCCAACAACACCACCACCGACAACGCCGCCCAACGCATCACACCACGACCAACCACGGGGGGGGGGGGGGTCAGACAACACCGCACCCCGCCGCGCGCCCACACCGAACCCGCCGCCCGACACCGACCCGAACCCAGCCGAATCCCTCACCACGCACCTCCCCTCAAACCGAACCATCAACGCCGACACCAACACGCCGACACCAACACAGCACACTACAGCACACCCAAGCTCCCCACCCCCACCACACAGACACACCGGCCGTGACTCAACAACCCGAGTCTCTACCAAACACGGGGTGATTCAAGTCTCTACAAAACACGGGGTGATTCACCGATCCGACTGCGCGCGTCACGCGACAAGCTCGGTCGGGTGACGGTGTTCATACAGGAAACGCATTGAGTTGGATCGGCGCTGACCACCAGACGATCGCCAGCGCGCCGGCCACCAGCGAGGGGCCGAGCGCGAAGCGGTGGTCGGTGCTGCGGCCCAGCGCGACGATGCCGAACGCTCCTACCAGGGCAGCGAACGCGAAGCCGGCCAAGAACCCCGTCAGCACCGTCGTCAGCCCGCCAAGTCCCAAGTGCAGGCCCAAGTAGCCGCCGAGGCGCACGTCGCCGTATCCGAGGCTGCCGCGCGACGCCAACCAGATGACATGCATCAGGCCCCAGCCGACCGCTCCCCCGGTCGCGACGGCGACGGCGGTGGCCCCGAGACCCGCCAACCCGCCTTCGATCGCTGCCGCCCCGCACAGCAAAGCGATGGCTCCCGCGCTGGTTGCTCGCAACAGCCGGGTGGGGATCAGATGGGTGCGCAGGTCGATGCCCGAGATCACCACGCCAGTCCAGCCGAACGCGAGCATCGGGGCTAAGTAGGCGCTCGAGCCGGTCCGCAGCACCAGTGCAGCCCCGATCACGACACACCAGGCGATCGCCGGTGCCGGATGCAGGCTCACGCCAAAGCAGCGTCGGGCGCAACGAACTGATGCGGCACCCGCAGCAGCGCCGCCCAATGCGATGGCTGCACCGGTAACGAGACTCGGACCCACTTGGGCGATCACCACAGAGCCGTCGCCGGCGACCATGGCTGAGCGCTGGAGGCAATCGCCCCTTCGCCATCATGTGTTGCACCCGTCGACATGCCCTGCTCCCGGTCGTCGGCAGCCGCAGAGGGCTGCGGCTCGAGCCGGGGAGTCACCCGGCGATATCCAAGCCGACGGCTGCCCCCATTGCCTTGACGGGAGCATCGCGGCCGGTCCACATCTTGAACTGCTCAGCGGCCTGGAACAAGAGCATTCCTGTGCCGTTGAGGATCTGGGCGCCTGCTTCGTCGGCAACTTCGAGGAACGGCGTCACAGCGGGCATGTAGATGAGGTCCACCGCCATCTGCCCGCGGCGCAGCATCTCCGGGGCAACCGGCATCGGATCAGCCGCATTCATGCCGAGCGGCGTGGCGTTCACGACCAGATCGGCGTCTCTCACCGCGCCGGGAGCGCCGACCATCACCGACATCGAGCTGCCGACACCGGCTGCCGCTGCAGCCGCCTTGCCGAGCTCGGCTGCCCGCACCGCTGACTCCATGGAGCGATTCACGATCGTGACCGAGGCGCCCTCGCTCACCAGAGCCGCCACCACGGCGCGCGCCGCCCCACCTCCGCCCAGCACCACGGCATGCATGCCGGCGAACTCGACGCCTGCCTGACGGCGCAGCGAGTTCACGAAGCCCACGCCGTCGGTGTTCTCGCCGATCATGCGGTCACCGCTGCGACGCACGCAGTTGACGGCTCCCAGCATGGCTGCGGCAGGCGACAGCTCGTCGCAGGCCTCAACCACCTCAGCCTTGAGAGGCATGGTCACCGACAGGCCGTCGATGCCTAGGGCGCGCATCGCAGCGACGGCTCCTGCGCCGCCGCCGGCCGGGACCTCGAACGCGACATAGGCCCAGTCCAGGCCGAGGTGCGCGAACCCAGCGTTGTGCAGCGCCGGGCTCAGGGAGTGCCGCACGGGGTCGCCGATCACGCCGGCCACCTTCGTATCACCAGACAGTGCAGGTCGCATCGACACAGTGTGCATGCCAGCGATGCCCTTTGAGGTGGGCCAACACTGCTAGTGCTGTGACCACAAACGTTTGCGCGAGTGGCTTAGCCCTGATTCACCGGTGTGATGTGGGTGGGTGGTGCGGCGCGTCCACCAGAAAGGCCTCCTGACGTGGCATTTTGCCGTTTGTGAGATCGTGGCGTGATGCCATGACGGGAGGCACTTTCTGTGAGCACTGTAGTTGGGGGTTTGGACCGGATCGAGGCTGTGTTCGACGACGGGTCCCTGGTCGGGGACGCGGGGCTGGTGCTGGCGGGCACGCTGGTGGGCCGCGGGCTTGGAGGAGCTGATCGGCGAGGCGGTGCGCCCGCCGGGGGCTGGGCGCGGGTCGGGCGCGAAGGTGCTCACGGCTGTGTGCTCGATGCTGGTGGGCGGGTCGTTCTTTTCTGACGCGGACAGGCTGCGGGCAGGCTCGGCTGGGGCGGTGGTGGGGTTCGCGCCGGTGGCGCCGTCCACGCTGGGGACCTTCGCCCGGTCGTTCACGTGGGGTCATGTGCGCCGGCTGGACCGCGTCGGGGAGCTGGTGTTGGGCCGTGCGTGGGCGACGGGCGCAGCCCCGGCGGCGAAGGCGGTCACGGTCGATGTCGACTCCACGCTGTGGGGGTGCGCAGCGACGCGAAGCACGGCGCCGCGTACGGGCACGGCGGTCGGCTGGGGTATCACCCGCTGGTGGCTTCACGCGACGACACCGGCGAGATCGTGCACTCCCGGATGCGCAAGGGCTCCTCGCAGCGGGGCCATGTCCGCTTGTTCGCCGAGACCGTCAACCGGATGCGCCGCCTGGCGCCCGACGCGGCGCTGAGGGTGCGCGCGGACGCGGGGTTCTTGTCGTGGGGCCTGATCGACAAGCTCGACGCGCTCGACGCCAGGTTCGTGATCGCTGTCGACTCCAACCCCGCCGTCGACAGGGCCATCGCGGCCGTCGACGATGCGGACTGGACCCAGATCGGCTGCACCGACGACGGCGAGGCCCAAGTCGCCGAGACGACGCTCACCAGCGCACGGCGGCCCAACCCCAAGCCCAGCCGCACGGTGCGGCTGGCGGTGCGCCGCACTCGCCTGGTCGGCGCCCAGGCCGACCTGTTCCCCGACTGGCGTCACCACGCCTGCGCCGCCGACATCGACGCCCGGGCGCTCGACGCCAAAGCAGCCGACGCCGCCTGCCGATCCCACGCACGCGTCGAGCTCGCCACCGCCGACCTCAAAGCCGGCGGCCTCGCCCACAGCCCCTCAGCCGGCTTCACCGCCGACGCAGGTCTGGGCGCGTCGAGCTATGGGGAGCTGCGGGACCGCATGGTTGACCTGGTCACTGAGCGCAATCGCATCGAAGGCGAATACCTGGCCGTGGTGGGCGAGCTGACGGCCCTGCACGGCGCCCAGTCGGTCGCCTATGAGCTGCGCGAGCTGACCCGCATGAACGCCTCCCAAGCCCGCTCGGAGTCCCGGCTGGCCCACAGCCTCGCCACACAAGCGATGTCCGACACCGTCGAGGCGCTGCGAGCCGGCCAGATCCACATGTCCCACGCCAAGGTCATCGCCCGCGAAGCCCCCAAGCAGCACCGCCGCAGCGAAGAGAGCTTCCTGGGCCTGTGCCGCGCTTATCCCTCCGACACCGTCGCCCGCCACACCCTGGCCTATGAGAGCCAGCAGGTCTACGCCGACCTCGCCGCCGAGTCCGCCGCCAAGAATCTCGACCCCGTCGACGCAGAGCTGGCCCTTCAACGGCACAAGCGCAAGGTCTCTCTGCGCTGCGGCGACGACGGCATGTGGGACCTGCGAGGCCGCTTCGACTTTCTCGCCGGCCGACGACTCAACCTCGCGCTCCAAGCCGAAGTGCGTTCACAGCGCCAGCACGGCGAGCACCGCGCAGACCACGCGAGCAGACCCGGCGACGATTCCGAAGCCAACACGGGAGACATGCCGCAGCCCACCACCGCGCAGCTCACCGCTGACGCGCTCGCACAACTCGTCTGCGGCACAGCGAACTCGCGACGCTCAGGCACGAGCCTTCTGATCATCGCGGACTACGACGCCACGAGCGACCGGCTCGCCAATCCCCGCCTCGACGACGGCACGCCGCTGTCGGCGCAATTGCTCGCCGAGCACGCCGTTGACGCGAACGTGCTGCCAGCGGTATTCAAGGCCGACTGGAACGAACTGGCACTCGGGCGCACTCGCAACGCCAGCGATGCCCAACGCCTCGTCCTCGCTGCACGCGACGGCGGCTGCATCGGCTGCGAGCTCACCTCAGAGCACACCGAAGGCCACCACATCGACCGCTACGAGACCGGCGGCCTCACCGAGATCCCGAACCTCGCCTCACTGTGCCGGCCCTGCCACAAAGATCTCCACCAACACGGCCGCCAGATCGAGACCTCACCCGACGGCCGACCCCGGCTCCAACCTCCCGAACCCACCGACAACGCACTGCGCAGCCCCGATCCCGGCAAAGAACCGACTGCCGCACAAGGCCCCTAGCAGGCTGGTCGGAAATGGGGATCTTGCCGACACAGCAAGTCCCTGACCTGCGGGTTTGCATCTGGCAAACGCCGAAATAGCGGCTTTCCGACCATCTTCCTAGCAGGCTGCTGAAATATGCAGGTCTGGCGGGAAACGCAAGCCCCTGACCTGCGGGTTTGCAACTGGACACCGCCCGAAAATCGACTTTTTCAGCAGCCTGCTAGTGCCGTGTCAAGCAACCTTCGCTGTGGCGGGGATCGCTGGAGGGCCTGCTCGCAGGCGAAGCGACGGCGCCAGCAACCGCGCAAACGTTTGCTGACGCGGCACTAGTGGTGCGTCGGCAATTTGCACAGGGCCTGCCGAAGCCTGTTTCCGCAGGTCAGCGGGCCGCGACCTGCCCGCAAGAAAACCGCGACACACCACTAGCCGATCGCGCATGCGGTAGGCACCAGTAGCCGCGCTGCCATGCCTAGCCCTGACTATTCACGAGTACGGCTCCGCAGCCAGCTCTGGCACCTGCCTGCTGCGGTGTGCCGCAGCGCACGACGCGTCCTGTTGCGCCTGCCCCAACAGCACCCAGGCGCCGAAGCGCTGCTCGCCGTCGCCCACCCCCGCTGACACCGCGCCCCCCTATCCCAAACCGGCACCCAACCGTCCCCGGCGGGCCAGCCCCAGCACACCCCAACAGCCCCACCCGCACCGGCCCCGCCACCTCACACCGCCAAAAGACGAGCGGGCTTGGGAATGGCTGACGACTCACGACGAGCGCAGCTACTCCTATGTCGACTATGTCGACGCCACGAGCTTCGAGATCATGCGCCGCGAGAGAATCACTGAGGCGCTCGCATTCGGCGGCGACTTCAGCGCCGCAGGATTCGCTGCTCAGCACCACCCTCGCTGTCGCCATGCCGACACGAACCGAGCTGTCAAGCGTGCTTAGCTACACTCGTAGCAACAACAGACGTTTGATCATGGTCTCGGCATGCTGGCGCGAGCGTGTCCGTTGCGCCGGAATCGAATTCACGAGGCAGAACTGAGCGCCAGCTACTCGATCCGGTCCGGCAGTCGCGGAGGGTGCCACCGGTAGCCTGCGGGGCCATGGACATCCGAATCGGCATCACGCACGGCGGCCGCGAGCTCAGCGTCGAGATCGACGACGATTCCGCTGATGACGCCGCAGCCGCGCTTGAAGGCGCGCTGGGAGGCGATGCGACGGTGCTGTGGCTGACAGACCGCAGCGGGCGCCGCGTCGGCGTGCCCGTCGACAAACTGGCCTTCCTCGAGCTGGGTCCGACCGGGGATCGGCGCATCGGCTTCGCCGCGGACTGAGGCATCGATGCGGGCGCCCGCTGATCGGCCCCAGCCCGCACCGCACGCGCTCGACAGCCCGCGCGAGCAGCTGCGCCGGCTCATGGCGTGGTGGTCGCTGCTTGCAGACCTGTCGTTCTCGGACCTGCTGCTGTTCGTGCCTGGGCAGGTGAACTCGCTTGACGAGCTGCCCGAGGACTTGGTGGGGACTGCTCCACACGGCGGCGGCAGTGAAGACCGACCGACGCGCCAACTTGGCTCCAGCGCACAGATCACTGTCATCGGCCAGATTCGGCCCACCACCGGGCGCACGCTGTACCGCGACGACCACGTAGGGCTGTGCGTGACGGCCGGCGAGCGGCCTTTGGTGTCCGAAGCGTTCGCCCGCGGCGAGATCGTGACGGGCGAGGGCCTGCGGGTGCCGGGGGACCGCCGGGCGCGCATCACCGCAGTGCCGGTCACCTTTGACGGCGAGACGATCGCCGTGATGAGCAGCGAAGTCACCCCGCGCTTCACCGACATCCGCGACCCGGGCGAGCTGGAGCGAACCTACATCGCCACGTTCGGGCGGCTCGCCCGCATGATCGCTGACGGGTCGTTCCCCTACCGCGGGATCGACATCGCGGGCGAGGGGGCGCCGCGCGTGGGCGACGGACTGCTCCTCGCGGACGAGACGACACGAATCGGCTTTGCCTCGCCGAATGCCGTGAGCGCGCTGCACCGCATCGGTGTCGGCGGCAACGTTCAGGGGCGGCGCGTACGGGACCTCGATCTGGGCCCCGACGTGGTGGGACGCGCGATGAGCAGCGGCACCTTGGCCGTGGGCGAGGTTGAGCACCGCTCCGTCACGGTGCAGCTGCAAGCGCTGCCGTTGACAGACACCCCGGTGCGCAATGCGCTGGTGCTGCTGCGCGACGTCACCGAGCTGCGCCGCCGTGACCGGCTGCTCATCTCCAAGGACGCCACCATCCGCGAGATCCACCATCGGGTGACCAACAACCTGCAGACGGTCTCCTCGCTGTTGCGCATCCAGGCGCGTCGATTGGAGTCACGCGAGGCCAACCGGGCGCTCGAGGAGGCAGTCCGGCGCATCCGCGCCATCGCTCTCGTCCACCAGACGCTCTCGAGCGAAACCACCGACGACGTGGATTTCTGCGACGTTGCCGAGACGTTGACCGAGACGATGCGCCAGAGCATCACGTTTCCGGAGCGGCCGATCGAGTTCACGGTTGCCTGCGAGGCAGGCATGCTGCGATCCCAGACGGCGACGGCGCTGGCGGTGGTGCTCAATGAGCTGCTGCAGAACGCTGTCGATCACGCCTTCCCCCAGTTGTGGGACATCGAGAACGAAGCGCTCGCCGCTGCTCCGAGCCTCGATGAGAGTCCCATAGGTCGTGTCGACGTCGAGATCACGCGGCCTTCCGCGGATGTGCTGTCGATGGTCGTGCGAGATGACGGGGTCGGGATCCCAGACGGCTACGACACCCAGCGTTCAGGCGGGCTGGGCACCTCGATCGTGCGGGCGCTGTGCGGCGCCGACCTCGGCGGCACCTTCGAGGTGCGACGGCGGACACCGCCGCCGGGCTCGGAAGCCATCGTGCAGACCCCGCTGCGCACCACGACCTGACCGATCTGGGGCCATCTGCCGGACCAGCGAATCAGTGGATGGACGCTCAGTCAGGAGCGAACGCCTGCTCCAGTATCTGCAGCGGGTTGGCGCCCAGCCACAACCCGGCAGCATGTGACGCTGCCATCGCTGCGGACGGCAACATTCACAAAAATTGCAAAATTTGCAAAAGTGACAAAAGGCGCAGCTTGGACTCGGCTACGCTGAGACGGTGGCAAGGAACAACCCGTTCTCGCCGACGTTCGGCACCTCTCCGCCTGCACTGGCAGGGCGAGACGAGATCTTGGAAGACCTCGACGAGGCGTACGAGACCGGACCGATGCACCCCGACTTCACGGTCTTGTTCATCGGCGTCCGGGGTGCGGGCAAGACGGCGATGCTCAATGCCGCTGAGGACATTGTCCGCGAGCAGGGCTGGCTGGTCATCACTGAGCAAGCGAGTCCTGACGGACTCATCGAGCGCCTGACGAACCGGGCTGTCACCCTCTTGGCGGGATTTGCCGGGGAGTCGAGGCGTCGCGTCGGATCTGTGCAGGCTGCGGGCTTCGGCGTCTCGTTCGAGCCTCGTGCCACGACGGAGCACCCACCCGACCTGCGCGCGGCCCTCACCGAACTCGGCGATCGACTCGGGGAGGCCGGCAGCGGCGTGCTCATCACCATCGACGAGTTGCATGCAGCCGATCTCGGCGAAGTGCGCGAGTTCGGCGCGATTCTCCAGCATGTGACCAGACGCGAAGGCCGACCCGTCGCCTTCGCGGGCGCAGCGCTGCCGTACATCGAGGACGACCTCCTCGAAGGCCGAGCGGCCACGTTCTTGCAGCGCTGCTCCCGTTACGACATCGGGCTGCTCGACGCCGCCGCCACCCGCCATGCCCTCAAAGTCCCGATGGACCGATCATCGGCGGCGATCGAAGCGGGCGCACTTGACCGCGCTGTCGAGGCCTCCAACGGCTACGCGTTCATGGTTCAGCTTGTCGGTTTCTACACCTGGAAAGCCGCTCACGACCCGAGCGCAGGGATCAGCGACGCCGAGGTCGCCGACGGCATCGACAGGGCCGAGAGGAGGATCGGCCGCCTGGTCATTGCGCCGACATGGAACGATCTCTCCAACACTGATCGGCGTTTCCTCGCCGCCATGACGGCAGACACTGGCGGATCGTCGCTCGCTGCCATCGCACAGCGCATGGGAGTGTCCACCAGCTACGCCCACGTCTACCGGCGTCGGCTGGAACGGGCAGGGATGATCGCGACCTCTGACAGGAACATTGTGCGGTTCGCTTATCCCACGGCGAAGGCCTGGGTCACCAGCAAGGCCGCGGAGCTGTCGCTGCAGCAGCCCGCTCCATAGCGAATCTGGGCGAGGAACTGCAGGGGAGCCGGCAGCAGCCGACGCGGGCGCGGGCACAGTGTGGGCGCAGCAACGGCATCCTCGGCCGAGCCGTCAGTGTCGACAAGCCAAGGAACTCGCGACGGCGCTGCGTGCTGAGGGCGTGAGCCTGCGCAAGGTTGGCATCGTCCTCGAAGCGGCCGGACTTCGCACCCCCACGGGCAAGTCCGCCTGGTCGCACGCCAGCGTCCAAGTCCTCCTGCGTAGCTTCGAACTTGTCGAGCCTTCGCGTTTTTGTGGGATGGGGCTGCTGGGCTCGGCGGGGTCAGGTTAGGTGATGAGGATGCCGCGGGCTTCGAAGTTCGTGTGGTTGGTGGAGCCGTGGGCTCGGCGGCGCCACGACGTATGGAGTCGAGATCGAGTCATGTCCAAGTTTCCGGTCTGCTGCAGGACTGTTGCCCCATAGGCGGTCGGCAGCGTAGGAGCAGGGCTGCGGCACAGCACGCTCGGTTCACCTTGTTGGTGGTGCTGTCATCCTTGGTCTTGCTGTCATCCTTGGTCTTGCTGTCATTTCGGCCCGCGCACTTCCAGCGTCCCGCCTCCGGCTGGTAGAACCGACCAGGTGGAGCCGAAAGCGCTGCCCGGACCAGCGTCGGAACGCATGTCCAAGCAGCGGTCCCGCGACACGGGACCGGAAAGGCTCATCCGCTCAGCGCTGCACCGGCGCGGTCTGCGCTACTTCGTGCACCGACGTCCGCTGCCTGAGGTGCGCCGCGAAGCCGACTTGGTGTTCCCCCGCCTGCGGGTAGCAATCTTCGTGGACGGCTGCTTCTGGCACGGCTGCCCCGAACACGGAACGAAGCCCCGCCGCAACGCCGAGTACTGGGAGACCAAGATCGCCCGCAACCGCGCCCGCGACGCAGACACCGACGCCCGCCTCGAGACCGCCGGCTGGACCCCTGTACGCATCTGGGAACACGAACCACCCGACGAAGCCGCCGACCACATCGAACAACTCATCCGCGCCCGCGCCCGCGACCTCGCGAACCCCTGACGCCCCGTCTGTTGCGACCACGGATACTCACTATTCCGCGCCAAACATGTAGTAGTTCGCGTGTAAAAGTAGTACTCCATAGTGTGCAAAAATTGTATTCAAGATCGTGCAGAATTAGTATCCTCCCGGCATGACCGGATACATCCCTCGAATGGCTGATGCCAGGATCGAGTTCTTGGCCGAGTCCCCTGCAGCACTGTTTGTCACCGGTGCTCGTGCTACCGGCAAGACGACGACAGCTCGCAGGCACGCAGCGACAGTGATCCAACTGGACAACGCCGAAGAGGCCGCGGCTGTGCGTGCTGACCCCGACGCCGTCCTGCGAGATCTCGAACCGCCAGTCCTGCTCGACGAGTGGCAGTTTGTCCCCGAAGTGCTCAGTGCAGTCAAACGAGCCGTCGACACCGACCGTTCGCCGGGAAGGTTCATTCTCAGCGGTTCGGTCCGTTCTGGCCGCGACCCCGCCCTGTGGCCCGGAACAGGTCGCTTGCTCGGAGTGACCATGCATCCAATGACGGTGCGCGAACAGCTCGGCACGATTGGCGTCGAATTCCTCGATCTACTGCGCGCCGGCGTTGACATCCGGTTGCCAGCGGACCCACCTGACCTGCGTGGCTATGTCGAATTGGCGCTGCGGGGCGGCTTCCCCGAAGCAATCCTCGAAGGCGAGCCCGCACGCCGGGACGCATGGCTCAACGGCTATCTCAGCCACATGTTGAGCCGAGATCCCTCGACACTGGGCGCGTCACCCGACAGCGCCCGTCTCGGCCGCTTCTTCAGCGCGTATGCGCTCAACAGCGCCGGCCTGGCGACGGACGCCACGCTCAATAGCGCTGCTGCGATCAACCACCGGACCGGCACCGCCTACACGCAGCTGCTGAGCGACCTCGGCGTCATCGCTGAGATGCCTCCGTGGCACAGCAACCGGCTCGCGCGACTCGTCAAGGGACGCAAGCGCCTCGTAGCCGATGCGGGCTTGTGGGCAGCAGCGGTCGGCGTCGACATCGCGACCGTGATGTCCAGCGGTGACCTGCTCGGGAGGCTCTTGGAGACCTTCGCGATCAACCAGCTCCGGGCCGAAACGGTGCTGATGACCCGGAGTCCACAGCTCTGCCACCTGCGGGCAGCGGACGGTCGCCGTGAAGTCGATCTGATCGCCGATTTTGGCGCTCGCGGCATCGTGGCCGTCGAGATCAAGGCAACTACTGCGCCAGATGCCGACGATGCCCGCCATCTCACATGGCTCCGCGACGAACTTGGACCGCGGTTCGCAGCGGGCGCCGTGCTGCATGTCGGTCGTCGCAAGTACCGCCTGTCAGACCAGATAGACGCCATCCCCATCTGCGCCCTCTGGGCCTGACTTACGGCGATACGGTGCACGAGTACGCCCACAATCGGCCCTGAAGGGCACAGTCGAGGCGATGCCGATGCAGAACTTCACTGCTGTTGTCGAACGTTGCGCCGACACCGGCCTCTTCGTCGGCTACGTCCCGGGATTCCCGGGTGCGCACTCCCAAGGCGAGACGCTCGAAGAACTCAACCACAACCTCAAGGAAGTCATCGCGATGATCTTCGAGGACGGTGCCTGTCGCAGCTAGCAGGCTGCTGAAATATGCAGGTCTGGCCGGAAGCGCAAGCCCCTGACCTGTGGGTTTGCAACTGGACACCGCCTGAAAATCGACTTTTTCGGCATCCTGCTAGCTGGTCACACGCGGGCCATGCTTGTCTCCACCATGAGCGCCGAGTGGTTGCGCCGATTCGCTACTGAGACGGCAGTTCTGGCGCTGCAACAATCGGGTCGTCATCTCGTGCTAGGCGCCAAAACGCACCATCGATCACGACGGCAGGACCTTCGCCGGGCAGGGCCGGGTAAACGCGGCTCGTAACGGTGTCTCCAAGGCCAGGTACGGACAGACCCAGGGCTTCTGCGACCAGCTGATGGCGCTCGTACTGACCCAGGATGATGATTCCTTCCGGCCGAAGATCGCTGCGAGCACCACCATTGCCACGCAATCGCTTCATGTAGTCAACCTGTTGAGCCACCGTCGCAACGATTTCCCTTCGGATGATCGTGCGCTGCACCAGCCGACACAGTCTTCGGACGCGCTCGGCACCCGATCCACCAGCCATGATCTCGTCGGTGACACCCCGCTCCAAGTGCAGCAGCGTGTTCTTGGCAAGTACGCCACAACTGAAAATCCAGCAGACGGCCTTCCGGCCCTCTCGGTTTAGCGTCGCCTTGGAGTCGCGGTTCGAGCCGCTCAGGAGTTCGTCCTTGGCGCGCACCAAACCCATTTTCCAGCGTGACGCCTCATCGCTCGCCCAGAGGACCATACATATCTCGCCGCGGGCCTCCGGCGGGATCATCCACCGACCTTCATCTTGAGAGTACTTGCAGTCGACGTCGAAGCCCGCGATGTTGAAGTCCTGCGTCTCGCCGTCATCGAAATCGAATTCGCGTTGCATGTTGATCTCGACCAAGGTCCCGCAATGTGTCTTTTCGGTCCTTCGCCTTTTTGTGGGATGAGGGGCGGTTGAGGGTCCGCTTGTAGGGGTCGAGGCCCTGCTGGGATCGGTGTTTGAGAGACGCCGAACCCCAGGGGGCCTCGATGAAGCGTGATGTTATGTCGGTGCGGCTGTGGCTGCCGCGTATTGAGGTGCTGGAGGTCGCGGTCGACGCGCCTTTGGAGCTGGTGGTGCGGGTGCGCTCGGCGGTGCGTCGCCCCGAGTGCCCGGGTTGTGGGACGCCGAGCGGGAGGGTCCATGACCGCCGGGACCGCGAGATCCGCGACTTGGAGGTGTCGGGCCGGCCGACCACGTTGGTGTGGGATCGGCGGCGGATGGTGTGCGAGCCGTGCGGGCGGCGGTTCATGGAGGACCATCCGGCGTTCGAGGGCAGCGTCACGGCGCGTCTGGCGCGGCGGGTGGTCCAGGACGCACGCGCGATGACGGTCAACGCGGCAGCCAAGCGCCATCAGGTGGGCTGGAAGCTGGTCAATGCTTTGGTGGTCGCCTATGCGGGGCTGGTCGCCGGTCATCGACGCCGCCGACGGTGCCGTGTTCTGTTGGTGGACGAGACCTCGATCCGCAAGCGGCACCGCTATGTGACGGTGCTCGTGAACGGCGACACCGGCGAGGTGCTCGCCATGGTGCCGCATCGCAACAGCCAAGCCCTGTCGGGGTTTCTGGCTGCTCAGGGCCACAAATGGTGCAAAGGCGTCAAAGTCGTGGTGTCCGACGGTTCCAAGGCATACAAGGCCGCCATCGAGGCGCGGCTCGGCCACGCCCGCCACGTGCTGGACCGGTTCCATGTGATCCGATGGTTCGCCGCCGGGCTGACCGCGGTGCGCCGAGACGTGCAGCGCCGCCCCGAAGGCTCCAAGCCTGTGTTCGACCGCGACGTGTTCCGGGCCAGGTTCTTGCTCATGAGACGGCCCGACAAGCTCGACGCCGCCGAACGCCAACGGCTCGAGGAGCTGTTCGCCGCCCACCCGCGGCTCAAAGCCGCGTGGGACGCGCTCGGCGAGCTGCACGGCCTCTATCTCGCCAAGGACCGAAAGGGCGCCCTCGAAGCGCTCGACCGGTTCGCGGACATCTACGGCACCGGGCTGATCCCCGAGTTCAGCGACACAGTCGACACCTTCTTGGCGTGGCACCCCCAGATCCTCGACTGGCACCAAGCCGGCCGGCCCAGCAACGGACCCATCGAAGGAACCAACAACCTGCTGCAGATCCTGCGCCGCAAAGCCCACGGCTTCACCAACTACACGAACTTCGAAGCCCGCGGCCTGCTACTAACCTGACCCCGCCGAACCCAGCAGCCCGAATCCCACAAAAGGACGAAGGCTCGTATTGCAAGACCGGCCATCATGACCGAACACTCGCAACCACCAGTGGAGTTCGCCAACACACTCAACGAGATCAAGAACAACCAACTCCGTACACGCGCACTCATGCCCATCACTGAGAACAACCCTGACTTCTCGCGCATGCACGGATACCGCCAAGACAGCGAATCGCTCAACAGCGATTTCGAACGGCGGCTGATTGCGGGGCGCGCCAACGCCGTCACCCGCGAACGATTCCAACTCGAACTCACCGGCTATCAGCAGTCCTGCTGCATCAGAGCGCTCGCCTGCTACATGATCGAGAACAAGACCAGCAAGCTCCGCGAGTGGTTCGGCGAGCACGAACTCCCCGACTACGTCATCAAGTCCAGACTAAGAGCCGGTCTCTGACGAGGAAAGTACCTCCCCGGACCAGCCCGAGTCCTACAGCGCCAGCGTGCCCGCTGAGGTTGAATCCGTGACGCCACAGCGCGACACGTCCCCCACACCGCATCGGTAGCCTCCACGCGGTGCCGAATCCGACGCAAACAGCCGCCTCAGATCACTGAAGCGGAGAAACGCGCCACGTTTCGCGCCACCCCCGGCCCGAGAGCGCTGGCGCGAAATTGCATATGCGCAGGTCAGCCAGTTGCGCGACATGGCGTCTGAAGGCAATTGCACGCAAATTGGAAAGGGATTTCGTCCAAGTTGGAAAGCTGCCTTCAGCTGCGGTTCGCGAAACCGCAGGTCAGAGGCTTGCACCCACCGACGTGACGGAACTGCCCGGCGCTGACGTGTCCGAGCTAGAGAGTCTTAAACATGCTGGTCACAGCGTCGCGACGTTCAGCGCAGCCTGCGGGGACTGTTCCTCAAGGTGCACCCGCGGGTGGACACGAGTTCCAAACTCCTCAGCACCTATGCGGATTTGCGGGCGCTTCATCGTTGACGCACACGCCTGAGCGCGCTGGCGAAGCGCTACCGCGAATGGGCGTTGATGTCCAGCGAGAATCGAATGCGCCGCCCGCGATGCACGCTCCCTGCGGCAGTCGTGACCCGCGGACGGAGCGTTGCTGTAGTGCGTCGGGGCGAGGAACTAGGCGACCATGCCTTGAGCACTCCGGCGATCGTCTCCGCTGGGAAATGCCACGTTTCAGCGGTATCGGGAAGAAGCCGCGCAGGCAGTTGCGGGTTGGGTGGCACCGGAGGCTCGGCTTTCGGAGGAAATCCCCACTTGCGAGCGAGCATGAGACGGACGTCCCGTATCTCGATCGTGCGACTTCCTCTGACCGCGACCTCGACCTTGACGGAGTTCTGCGCGTAGCCGTATTCCCATGTCGGCGGGTTGGGTGACTCCTCGGAGGTCACGCGCACCCGCCATCGCCAGTAGAACCAGTACTTCAGGAGGTTCAGCAAGACGGTCGCCAGCCCGACAGCTTCCACGACGAGATCCTATGGAGCAGATCCTCAGCCGCTCTCAACTGCCAACCCGACCGCAGGGGTGTCCGAGTTAGCGCACCCGAGCTTGATCTGCCCGACACGGGAACAGCTTGCAGGGGGTCGACCACGATTGAGCAGCGTCGCCCAGTTCGCATGGAGTGGTGAGGCGAACCGAACGAGTGCTCAGTAGCTTCGCGGCGTGGCGACCTATGAGACCTATCGCGGGCTAACTCTGCCCGAAGCCTTGCTGGAGCTTGTCGAGCATCACGGCAACGCACGCACCCGGCATCTGAGCCAGTACGAGTGCAAGCTGCTTGAGGTCGCCGCCGACTGGTTGGACCGCAACGGGTGCCGCATCCATGTGCCGCAGTAGCGGCAGCCCGACGGCGAACACTCCACTCATCGGCAGAGTGTCACCCTTTCACAGTGCGTTGCCGAGGACATTCTCTCTTTCGCGCACGGGTGCGGAGTCCCGTGTCCGTCCCGTCCGCGGCGGCAAGTCCGGTCGCCTGACAGATTTCGTTTCTCGCCACCGCGGACGGGAAGTGCCGTGGTCTACGGCAGTTGGAGGACTGCGTCCGGAGCATCAGGGCGAAGCCCGAGCTTGTGCTTGAGCAATTCGCCGGTGGCGTCGCGTGTTGATGTTCTGGTGATGATGTCGTTGCCGAGGATGCAGATGCCTTCCCATTCGGGGTTGTCCTTGCGCCAGTCCACGTCAGCGAGAGCGCTGAGGGCATCGAGGCTCGCGCCTCGCTCTCTCAACACAGCGCCGACGCGTCCGAGTGCCCACAGGACCAGCGTGTACGAGGACAGGTAGTCCTGGCGTGCTTCGACCGCGGACATGATCCCCTCAGCGATTTCCGACCAGGGCTGTACGAACTCCGTAGTGCGCTTCCAGAATTCGATTGCGTAGTCACGTGCTTCGGCGACCGTCGCTTCGTCGGCGTCCTCGGGGATGTCGCCCAGAAGCTGCGTGTTGGCTCGCTGCAGTCCCGACAGCGTGGCGAAGTTGCGGTTCCTCACCGACAGCGACACGCGTTCCTTGTCGGTGCGACCCCGAAACAGCGGCACCGCCTTCACGCAGTCCATCGTGATCTGATTGATCGGCAAACGGTGGTCATAGAGGATGTCGAGCGACTTGGACGTCTTGTGGACCGTGCGGTTCAGGTCGCTGAAAATTTGCTGGCTGCGCTTAGTGCCGCCGTCGGGCAGCACGACTACAGAGATGGAGTCATTCTTGAGCGTGGGGTCGTCGCGCAGCGCCCGCTCGATACCAGCGATGCGATGCTGACCATCGTTGACGATGTAGTCCGCTTCCGCAGGCAGGTGGAGCCAGCCGATGTCGCTGTCGCCGCCGATCGGCTCGAAGTCGAACTTCTCGACGCCGACCGAAACGGTCACTGCCGAGAAGATGTAGTCCTCGTGACTCAAGATGTAGTCGGCGATCTCGGGCACACGCCGCGTCTTCAGCTCTCGCTGAGTGCGGTCCTCGGCTGCGAGCAGCGGCATGTTGGCGGGGTCGAAGGTGAACACCTTGACGACGATCCCGAACGGCAGCGAGGTCGTGAAGTACTCGGTCTTGCCCATCTTGCCCCGCGTGGCGGGCACCCTAAAGGTCGCTTGCATTGAGGTAGGCATCTGTCTGTGTCCTTTCTGAGACAAAATATGTCTCTAGGGAGTTGTGTATATGTATTTTACACTGTATTTCCGATGTACACAGCTCACAACTCGATAGACGCGCCAATTCTCGATTTCTCAGCAACGGTGCGGGTTCCCGCACTCCCATGCAAAGAGCGCTACCCGATCAGATCGCGCGGCGAACACACCATGCCCCTGCCACGAGCGCCTCTGGCAGCGCACCGTCACGGAGTCGCATGCCCAGACGCGAACAAGGGCAGTGCTAGGAGCGGAGCGAACGGTTCCCCAACACCGCCGCGGCGAGACGCTCAGCGTACGAATTCACGACAGTCGCGCCGGAGCTGCCCGGCGCAGGAACGGCTTGGGCTGCTGGTTAGCGAAAGCAGAGCGGTCGCACGATGCGTTCCATGCACCGAGGCAGGTCGACAGTACGTCCGGTGTGATGTTGCTGACTGGTCTGGTCGCGCGGTCGGCTCTTCGCAGAGGGCGGCGCGACAGCACCGAACGCCGTAGAACCGCTGTGTTTACTGGGGTTTCGGCAGTTGCGAACTACCGGTGTGAAATTCAGTTTGTCCACAGGTTCAGTGTGTCCATAATCGGTTTATGGAGACCGCTACGCGCAACTTCGGACAGCTTGACGCGGGCAGCTTGCTGGTGGATGCCGCAGCGACGATGACTCGGTGGGATGCCTTGGTGGGTCTAGGGGTTGGCGCGCGCCAATCTGCGCAGACTTTCAGCGCTGTCGAATCCACGCTCGGGCGTTTGGACCACTCGCATTCCTTGTCGGCGATCGGATCGTGGCGAAGCGACCTGGGTCGCATGTCGAACTCGACACTCGGACTCGACGCTCACCTGCTCGGACGTCCTGGCGTGCACGTCGAGCACATACTGAGCAAGCTCAATGCGCTCGCCCGGGCTGGCGTCGTGACGCGGTATCGCGTCGATCCGACGGACCTCGTGGACTCAGAGCATCTGGCTGTGCTGATCGCCAACGACTGGTACCTGCCATTCGAGGCAACCGACGCAGAGATCCGTGCTGTTGTCGAACAGTTCGAGCACGACAAGGCTGGCGCGAACGAGCGGATGTGCCGCCTGATCCGGGACCACCTCGACCGGATCGAAACTGACATCGTGCAGCAGTCCCCACATCGCGAGTCGATCCTGCGCGAAGCGTTCGCGGCACATCGAGAAGGACGCTTCAATCTGTCGATACCAGCGATCCTCCCCCAGATCGACGGCATCTGGCACGAACGCTGCGGGCACAATCTGTTCGGAAGCGACATACGCAAGGTCGTCGCAGCAGCCCAGGACCCACAAGTCAAGGGCGGCATCATCGCACGACTGCTGCAATCCCTGACCAACCCGGAATGGAAGCTCCGGCAACCGCGAAGAAAGCGGGCAGCAGGCTTCGTCGCCCTAAACAGACATCAAGTCCTGCATGGCGAGGTGACTGACTACGGCACGGAGGAGAACAGCCTCAAAGCGATCGCACTGCTGCATTTCAGCAGCTTCGTTCTGCCGTCACCAGCGGACTGATCGCTCGGCTATCAGAGCGGCATCCGCTCGATCCACCATGCCAACGCCATCATCGCAGCCAGATACGGTGCCTGAGCGCGCATGTTGTTGACAGCGTGTGCAGCCGGTCGGAGCCAGTCGGGGTGATAGACGGTCAGTTTGCCGCTGGTATTCGTGTCCTTCGCGCCCGGGAGGCGAAGTCTGCGTTGGTCCGGCTGCGCGGGAACGTCACCGGACTGCTCGATCCGAATGAACCTGCCGATCCTCTCGTCGCTGCGGTTGACGAGTGCTCCGACCAGATTCAGCGAGAACCATCCCGCAACCGCGACAACTGTCCAGAGAATCGAATTGGTCCTTCGCCTTTTTGTGGGATGAGGGGCGGTTGAGGGTCCGCTTGTAGGGGTCGAGGCCCTGCTGGGATCGGTGTTTGAGAGACGCCGAACCCCAGGGGGCCTCGATGAAGCGTGATGTTATGTCGGTGCGGCTGTGGCTGCCGCGTATTGAGGTGCTGGAGGTCGCGGTCGACGCGCCTTTGGAGCTGGTGGTGCGGGTGCGCTCGGCGGTGCGTCGCCCCGAGTGCCCGGGTTGTGGGACGCCGAGCGGGAGGGTCCATGACCGCCGGGACCGCGAGATCCGCGACTTGGAGGTGTCGGGCCGGCCGACCACGTTGGTGTGGGATCGGCGGCGGATGGTGTGCGAGCCGTGCGGGCGGCGGTTCATGGAGGACCATCCGGCGTTCGAGGGCAGCGTCACGGCGCGTCTGGCGCGGCGGGTGGTCCAGGACGCACGCGCGATGACGGTCAACGCGGCAGCCAAGCGCCATCAGGTGGGCTGGAAGCTGGTCAATGCTTTGGTGGTCGCCTATGCGGGGCTGGTCGCCGGTCATCGACGCCGCCGACGGTGCCGTGTTCTGTTGGTGGACGAGACCTCGATCCGCAAGCGGCACCGCTATGTGACGGTGCTCGTGAACGGCGACACCGGCGAGGTGCTCGCCATGGTGCCGCATCGCAACAGCCAAGCCCTGTCGGGGTTTCTGGCTGCTCAGGGCCACAAATGGTGCAAAGGCGTCAAAGTCGTGGTGTCCGACGGTTCCAAGGCATACAAGGCCGCCATCGAGGCGCGGCTCGGCCACGCCCGCCACGTGCTGGACCGGTTCCATGTGATCCGATGGTTCGCCGCCGGGCTGACCGCGGTGCGCCGAGACGTGCAGCGCCGCCCCGAAGGCTCCAAGCCTGTGTTCGACCGCGACGTGTTCCGGGCCAGGTTCTTGCTCATGAGACGGCCCGACAAGCTCGACGCCGCCGAACGCCAACGGCTCGAGGAGCTGTTCGCCGCCCACCCGCGGCTCAAAGCCGCGTGGGACGCGCTCGGCGAGCTGCACGGCCTCTATCTCGCCAAGGACCGAAAGGGCGCCCTCGAAGCGCTCGACCGGTTCGCGGACATCTACGGCACCGGGCTGATCCCCGAGTTCAGCGACACAGTCGACACCTTCTTGGCGTGGCACCCCCAGATCCTCGACTGGCACCAAGCCGGCCGGCCCAGCAACGGACCCATCGAAGGAACCAACAACCTGCTGCAGATCCTGCGCCGCAAAGCCCACGGCTTCACCAACTACACGAACTTCGAAGCCCGCGGCCTGCTACTAACCTGACCCCGCCGAACCCAGCAGCCCGAATCCCACAAAAGGACGAAGGCTCGTCTTTTCGGTCTTGTACAGCTGGTCCCAGCGGTACCGTCCGGTGCGCACACCGTCGTAGAGCTGATCGAGCGTCTGCCTAAGCCCCGATCCACCGGTTCGGTTGGGCTGGTGGGGGTTTGCGTCCACCAGAAAGGCCTCCTGACGTGGCATTTTGCCGGTTGTGAGAACGCGGCGTGATGCCATGACGGGAGGCACTTTCTGTGAGCGATGATACGCGGTTGTTGGACCGGGTCGAGGCAGTGTTCGACGAGGGCTCTTTGGTGGGGGACGCGGGTCTGCTGGCGGTGGGCACCTTGGCGGGCCGGCTGGGCTTGGAGGGCTTGATCGACGAGACTGTGCGTCCGCCGGCGGCGGGCCGCGGGTCGGGAGCGAAGGTGCTCACGGCGGTGTGCTCGATGCTGGTGGGCGGGTCGTTCTTCTCTGACGCGGATCGGCTGCGGGCCGGCTCGGCTGGGTCGGTGCTGGGGTTCGCGCCGGTGGCGCCGTCCACGCTGGGGACGTTCGCGAGGTCGTTCTCGTGGGGTCATGTGCGCCAGCTCGACCGCGCCCAGGAGCTCGCGTTGGGCCGTGCGTGGGCTGCTGGGGCCGCCCCGGCCGCGGAAGCGATCACGGTCGACATCGACTCCACGCTGTGCGAGGTGCACAGCGACGCGAAGCACGGCGCCGCGTACGGCCACGGCGGGCGGCTCGGCTATCACCCGCTGGTGGCGGCCCGCGACGACACCGGTGAGATCGTGCACTCCCGGATGCGCAAGGGCTCCTCGCAGCGGGGACACGTCGATTTCGCCGCGGAGACCTTGGCGCGGGTGCGCCGCCTGGCGCCGGGCGCGGCGCTCACGCTTCGAGCTGACGCGGGGTTCTTCTCGTGGGACCTGATCGACAAGCTCGACGCGCACGGCACGAGGTTCCTGATCGCGATCGCCCGCAACCCTGCTGTCGACAAGGCGATCGCCGCCATCGGCGACGACGACTGGACACCGATCGGCTACACCGACGACGGCGAAGCCCAGGTCGCCCAGGCCACGCTGACCAGCGGCCGACGCGCTGCGGGCAAGCCCAAGCGCACGGTCCGCCTCGTGGTGCGCCGCACCCGCCTCGTCGGCGACCAAGCCGAGCTGTGGCCGAACTGGCGCCACCACGCGTTCGTCACCGACATCGACGACGACGAGCTCGACACCAAAGCAGCCGACACCGCCTACCGCGCCCACGCCCGCGTCGAACAAGCAATCAAGGACCTCAAAGCCGGCGGCCTCGCCCACAGCCCCTCAGGACGGTTCGCGGCCAACGCCGCCTGGCTCGCCTTCGCCGTCCTCGCCCACAACATCGCACGCTGGACCGCGCGCATCGGCCGGGTCCACGAACCCCGCAAGCTCACCGTCGCAGCCACCATCGCCCGACGCCTGCTCAACATCCCCGCCCGGCTCGTCAACCGCAGCGGCCGACCCACCCTGCGGCTGCCCGCCAAATGGCCCTGGGCAGCCCAGTTCACCGCCGCGCTGCGACACATCCGCAACCTGCCCCAGCGCTGCTGAGCAAACCCCAGCGCCACGCAGCGCCGCGCAGCACACCCCAGGCGCAGCACACAAACCAACCCCCGAGCCGACGCCGACCAACCACGCGTCCGCCCAGCCCTCACCCCGCCCCCACGACAAACCGCGCCACCGACATCCCGCCCAACCCGACACCGCACACCCCACCGGTGGATCGGGGCTAAGCACCCGAGCTGTGCGTTGGCCACCCGGATCTAGGCCCCGCAGCGCAACAGCCACCTCTGTCAAATCAGAATCGGGGTCGGGCTCTGCTTCCGGGACCTGCTCCACGTCGCGGGTCTAGCGATGTGAGGCCTGCGCCGTCAACCCGGTTGCAGCGCCTCAGCGATGTGCAGTGCTATGGCGCGTGCCATCAGCGGCGGGACTGCGTTCCCAATCTGGCGAGCGATTTCGATCTTGGTGCCTTCGAAGATGAAGGTGTCCGGGAAGCTCTGCAGCCGCGCCGCTTCGCGGTGAGTGATCGGACGATCAGCCTTCGGGTGGAGATAGCGCCCCTTCTCGGGCTTGTAGAACTCGGTTCGAATCGTCTGAGCTGGCCGATCCCACCACAGACGGCCCATGACATCCGTGGTTCCCGTCGGCTTGTTGGCCCAGCAAGGTGGCGTCAGGTCCGGCCGTTCGCGCTGTAGGTCAAACCGGTTGCCACCTTCGGGAATGGCCTGATAGCGCTCCAACGAAGTTGGGCGCGGGTTGCGCTTGATATGGAGGTCTTGCAGGTCTCCGCGCATCACAGGCTGACCCGTCGTCGGCGTTTCGGGCAGGTCGCCGATGGCATCGCCCACCGTCCGGAACGGCAGCTGGCCATGCTCGACGACACCGTGGGTGGCAGGTGGCGGCCATTCGACGCCTTGACCGAGGATGCCCACGAGGATGCCTCGGCGGCGCGTCTGGGGCACGCCATAGTCCGCTGCATTGAGCACCCCGTATCCGAGTCCATAGAGCCGCAGGAACGAGTCCGACCCAAGGCGGCGCAGCAGTTCTTCGAACTCCGCCGATTTCTGGAACTGAGGCACGTTCTCGATGACGAAGGCCAGCGGTCGCACGACAGCGATCGCCTCTAGGCAGTGCTCCCAGAGCCCATTCAGCTCAGCGCGCGATTCCTCGTCGCGATCCCGGCCGAGCGGCGAGAACCCTTGACACGGCGGTCCAGCCAAGATCACATCGGCCCTCGGGTACGCGGCCGAGTCAAAAGCCTCGATGTCGCCATCGAACACGGTCACGCCGAAGTTCGTCTTGTAGGTGCGCGCCGCCGCCGCATCGTGCTCGACGGCGAAGTCAGACGCAACACACCGGCCCGGAGTCCTTGAGACGCGCGACGGCGTCTTCGACGTCGGCGTGTTTTCGCGTGAGCTTGTCGAGCTGGGCCGGCGGCGTCGGTGAGGAATCCTCAGCAGCGGAAGTTCTCCGACTCGAACAGGCTGCGCTGCGCGTCCGGGTGCAGCGGCTCGCGTCGGAACATCAGCGGTGTCCGTTGTGGCCGGCCTGACAGGTCCACCAGATCGGTCAGCTCCGCGACATGGGCTTTGGGGTGCCGCTGGTTGGGGTTCGCCACAGCAGCGATCCAGCGTCGGGGATCGCAGCGGGCAGCCGCGATAGCGGCGTCGGTGCCTGCGGTGGCCCGAGCGGACACGAAAAACGTCACGCTGCGGTCCCCGCATGCCTCAGCGACACGCGCCGAGCAGCCGCCGGCGCCCGCAGCACCATCTCGCGTCCCCCCAGCGCCGCGGCGTCGCCCGCGCGGCGGCCTGCGGCGTCCTCGTCGGGCAGCACCGATATCGCAGCGTCGAGCACCTCTACGCGATCGGCGACGTCGCCCGAGCGCAGCTTGACCCACAGCGGCTCGCCGCCGCCGGCCAAGCACATCATCGGATGAAACCCGTAGCCGCCCTTGCAACGAGGCGCGGCGCCCTGCTTGTCCTCCGAGCGGACCTCCCGCCAGCGCCGAGCCGACATCGACCGCCAACAGTCCCCGGCGACGACGCTGGGACCACGCCTCAGCGCGCGAGGCCGCCGCGGCCCCCCACAACGCGCCCAGCGCCGAGCCGCCGACGCCGCGCAGCACCCGATACAGCGTCGAGCGCGACCCCACCGCCCCGAATAGCTCCCGCTGAGAACGCAGATGCTCGATATCTGCGCACGCCCCCGCCGCCAGCCAGCACCGACAACAGATGAACCAACAACACGCCCCGGCCATGAACCGGCGCCCACTCGCCCCGCCCAAGCACCGCCGCCGACAACGCCCCGGTCAGCCCCACCCAGCCCGCGAAACCGCCCAAAGCGAACAACCCCGCACCCCACACCACCCGATCCCCGCCACCAGCCAGACGCGCATTCGCCACACTGCTAAATCCCACCTCGAAGACGCCCCCTGAACCGCCCGACACAAACAACAACAACAACACCCATCATCGCAGACCAACAGAACTCTTCCGCGAACCACCACAGCCCAGCCCACCAGACTCACGCACAATCAAGGCTAGTGGTGTGTCGCAGTTTTCCTCCGGGCATCATGCATCTCGCTGACCTGCAAGAATGGGCTTGCTTCAGCCCCAGCCATTTCAGCGACACACCACTAGAGGCGGGCGGCGTGCGCTGAACATCCCTTAGATCTAGAAGGTTTCCTCCGTAGGAACCGCGCGGAAGAGCAACAACCCGCCAGTCGTCGCACCGGGACGGCTGTAGTGCAGACTGCTATGCAATGGGTTCATCGACGGTTACCGCGAGCCGGTCATGACGCGCAGATACTGTTGACCGAAGCCACTTGGCCGGCTGCGAGATTGACGCCTACCGGCTGATCAGGGTCATGACGCGCAGATATTGTCGACCGAAGCCACCAGCGAGCTAACCCTTGTGATAGGAGCGCCCGTGAGGTTGATCAAGTGGACAGCTCAGATGTGACGCTGCACTGCGATTCGATGGCGTTCATGGACCTCACCTGCGGGCGCATCAACCCTGAGGGCCCGATCGCTGCGGGACAGGTGACGTGGTCGGGTGATGCCGAGCTCGGCGCGCACGCCGCCCGCAACCTGCGCTTCACGATGTAGTCCCTCGCCAAGGCCTGATCTCGATAAGCCCCGTCTCGATAAGCCCCGTCTCGATAAGCCCCGTCTCGATAAGCCCCGTCTCGATAAGCAAGGAGCACCCAGATGTCAGAGACATCCCTGCCAGTGCGGCACCTGTTCAGAATGGACATCGATGCCGACCTGTCGAATGCCACTCGGATCCGCGGCGGGCCCGCAGGCACCCGGATGGTCGCCTCGGTCGACAGCGGCACCGTCACCGGCGAGCGCATCAACGGCACCATCCTGGGCCCGTCGGGCGACTGGCTGTACCGATCGGCCGACGGCACGATGCACCTCGACGTGCGCATCTCGATCCGCACCGACGACGAGGTCGACATCTTGATGGAGTACCAGGGGAAGATCTACCCTGACGGCACGCCGCGCTCCGCGCCCACCTTCCAGACATCCATGGAGGGCCCGTACAACTGGCTCAACAAGATCCAGGCCATCGGCATCGGCTCGATCGACGGCGGCAAGCTTGCCTACGAGGTCTACGAACTGCTGTAGCCCGTTGGCGCGCCCGCCCGCGCCCGTTCCGAGTCGCGTCATCTAGCGCTCGAGGGGCCGCGCGGGTAGCCGAACCACATCAGCGGGATGCACAGCGCCTGCAGCAGGCCCAGCAGCAGCCACATCCAGTTGTAGAGATGCACCTGGTGGGTGCCGCCGAGCACCGCTATCGCGACGGCCACGCCGACGGCGGCCAGCCCGTAGCGCAATGACTGGTGGACGCCATTGGCTGTCGCGATCGAGGCGGTCGGGATGTCGGCGAGCGCGGCGGAGTTGAGCTGGCTGGCGAGCACGCCGAGGCCGAGCCCGAACAGCATCGTCGAGGGGAACATCGCGAACCAGTAGCGCACGTTCTCATCGAGGAAGAACAGCAGCCACAGCATCCCGGCAGTGGCGAAGATCGATGCCAGGGTCATCAGTCCCCGGAATCCGTGCTTGTCGGCCCAGCGGCCACTCAAGATCGCCACCGCGCCCGAGACGACGGGCGCCGGCGTGAATGCCAGACCGACCCCCAGCAGGCTGTAGCCCCAGACGCTCGTGAGAAAGAGCGGCCACAGGAACCAGCTCGTAAAGGCGCCAATCATCGAGAGCGCGACGGCGAGGTTCGCCACGGCAAAGCTGCGAATCCGGAACAGGCGCGGATCGAACAGCGGCTCTGGGTGCCGGGCCGATCGCAGCAGCAAGAGCGGCAGCAAAATGGCACCCCCGCCGAAGCACGCCAAGGTCCACGTGGACGACCAGCCCCAATGGCGGCCCTGCAGCGTTCCGAGCACGATCAGGAACACCGCCGCTGTGCCCATGATGACGCCGAGCAGGTCCAGGGGCGTACTGAGGTCCCGCTTGGCCGTCTCGTACAGGAATCTCAGTGATCCCAAGAATGCAAGGGCCGCTATGGGGACGATCGCCAGGTACACGCCCCGCCAGCTCGAGACCTCCAAGATGACGGCGGCCAGTCCCGGAGCGATGCCGGAGGCGACCATGCCCGCGGCTGCCCAGATGCCGATGACGCTGGCTTGGCGTCCTGCGGGGAATTGCGGCAGCACGAGGGCCAGCGATGAGGGAACCGTCAGTGCGCCGCACAGGCCTTGGATGGCGCGGGCAGCGAGCAGGACGCCGACGCCCGGCGCCAGCCCCGCAATGATCGACGAGACCACAAGCCCCAGCACCCCGACACGGAAGACCAGCAGACGGCCGTAGCGGTCAGCCAGGCGACCGCCGACGATGATCGTCGAGGCGAATGCCAGCGCGTAGCCGCTGACGATCCAGCCGGTGATGGCATCGGACACGCCCGGAAATGACCGGACGATGTCGGGGAACGCCACGTTGGTGACCGTGACGTTGACGGTGCCGAGCACGAATGCCAGCGACCCTGTCGCCAGCGCGAGGCCTGCCCGGCGGCGGGGAGGCTCGGCATCGCCGGAGGCCCGCCGCTCGACCGCCGGCGGCGCGGGCTGCGGGGGCTGCGGCGGCGTGGCGCGGCCGATGCGAACCGGCGCGGCACTGACCGCAGCCGGCACCGGGCGCGATGCACCGCCAGCGAGCCGGAAGTGGACGACCCGCGGTACGGAGCGGGACGCGGAGGCGGGACCCTCAGTCATCGCCCGCCGGTGGGCGCCGGTCTCGGAGGCCGTCGAGCCGTGTCGGATGTGCCGCGAGGGCTTCTTCGATGGGCTCGGTCCCCCACCCGGGTGCATCGCCGAGCACCAGGTGGCCGTCGACGTAGTCCGGAGCGACCGTGACGATCTCGTCGTCCCAACCGATGCGGTCGATGTCGGTCTCCATGATGATGATGTTGGGGGTCGCTGCCGCCCAGTGCGCGTTCATCATCGTGGCCAGGTGGCCGTAGAAGTTGTGCGGCGCCACGCTGTGGCCCATGCCGTCGGCCATCGCGGCCATCTTGGAGGACTGCCAGAAGCCGTTCCAGATCCCGTCGATGATCGGCACGTCGAACGAGCCGGCCTGCAGGTACGGGTAGAGCTCGCGCACTCCGAACAGGCTCTCTCCCCCGCTGATGGTGCAGCCGGCCTTCGAACGGATGTGGGCCATGGCGTCGGGATGGTCGGAGTCGATCTCGATCCAGAACATCCCGAAGTCGGCCAGCTCGCGCACGATGCGGACGTAGCCCTCGGTGCGGGCGTTGAAGTTCAGGTCCAGCAGCAGATCCATGTCGTCGCCGGCGCCATCCCGGAATGCCCCCAGGACAGCCAGGATCTCGTCGATGAGACGGCGCGACACGTTCAGCTCGGGCTCGGCAGGCGTGCCGAATCCGGGAAACCAGCCCCGCAGGCCTTCGGGTGTCTGGCGGAAGATGTTCGTCTTGAGGGCGGTGAAGCCCCTCTCGGCAACCTCCGCCCCGAGCGCACGGACGCCGTCGAGATCGGTGACGCGATTGCCGTAGATGTGGCCCAGGTTGATGCGCCAGGTCCCGCAGTGCGACCAGTACACCCGGATGCGGTCACGCACCCTGCCGCCGAGCAGGTCGTAGCAGGGCACCCCCAGCGTGCGGGCCTTGGCGTCGAGCAGCGCATTCTCGATGGCGCCGATGGCCTCGCCGATGATGCCGCTGGCGGCCTGGCGGGTGCGGGCGAACAGGTACTGGTAGGTGGGTTCGTGATCGAACACCGAACGGCCGACTACGAGCGGCGCCAGCGCCTCGATGGACGTGGTGAGGCCAGGCGAGGAGAACCCCTCGTCGTACTCGGCCCAGCCGACCACGCCGTCGGCGGTCGTGAGCTTCAGGAAGTGGTAGTTCCGCCACGCGGCATCGCACGACAGCGTCTCGATGCGCTCGACCAGTGTTCCGCGGTGCGGCGATCCGGTGTGCCCAGTCATGTCACTCATTGCTGCCCTTCGGGGATCAGGCGTGCGAGACCGCCCGCCAGCCCTGAAGCTAATTCGGGGCCGGTGGTACGATCCGGCCATGACGGCTGTCCCGCTCAACATCGAACCGCTCGATGCCACGTTCGGAGCGTGGGTGCACGACATCGAGCTGCGATCCATCGACGACGCCACCTTCGAGGCACTGCACGAGACGTGGCTGGAGTACGCGCTGCTGATCTTCTCAGATCAGTTCCTGGCCAATGACGAGCAGGACGCGTTCGCTCTGCGCTTCGGCAGCCTGGAGTTCAACGCGGCCCCGATCTCGAACGTCGGCAAGGACGGCAAGGTCCACCACGAGCCCGGCGACGATCTGGTGAAGTCGCTGAAGGGCAACTGGGGCTGGCACCACGACAGCACCTACATGCCGCTGCAGGCCAAGGGTGCAGTGTTCACCGCCGAGCTGGTGCCCGAAGACGGGGCCGACACCGGCTGGGCCGACATGCGGGCTGCCTATGACGTGCTCTCCGACGAGGACCGTGAGCTGGTGCACACGCTGGAGGCGCACCACTCGCTCTACTACAGCCAGGGTCGGGCGGGGCTGCTGCCGAAGCAGAAGGACGACGGCAGCTACGGCATGTACGGCTACCACGACCTGGATGTCTCGGTCCGGCCGCTGGTGAAGTACCACCCCGACACCGGGCGGCCGAACCTGCTGATCGGCCGGCATGCGCACGACATCATCGGCATGGATCCGCAGGAATCGGTAGCGCTGCTGGACCAGCTCAACCGAGAGGCCTGCCAGCCACCGCGCATCTACCAGCACGCGTGGACCGCGGGCGAAGCCGTGATCTGGGACAACCGCCGACTGATGCACCAGGGCGTGCCCTTCGACATGTCCCAGCCCCGCAAGATGTGGCACACCCGGATCGCCGGCGAGCTCGACACCGAGCTGGCGCTCAACCACACGGCAGAGACGGCGGGCTTCAAGCACGGCCGCGACGCCGTCATGAACTCGGTCTCGTAGCCGATCCGGTCTTTGGACCGAAGGGAGCAACGTGACTGCTTACGTCATCACGCGGGTCGACGTGACCGACCCTGACCAGTACGAGAAATACAAGGCGCTGTCTCCGGCCGCTGTCGCCGAGAGCGGTGGCAGGTTCATTGTCCGAGGCGGCGAATCGGTGACCCTCGAGGGGCCCGAGGAGACCCGACGCCTCGTCGTGCTGGAGTTCCCCGACGTGGACTCGGCGACGGCGTTCTACGACTCCGAGAAGTACCGCCATGCCCGCGATGTCAGGGCTGGTGCAGCCGAATTCCAGATGGTGGTCGTCGAGGGCGTCTAGCCCAGCCCGCGTCTACGGTTGCGTTCCGGCACTACCCAACCAGGAGCAAGCACTATGGCGCGCACGTCGATTGAGATCGAGAGCTTCCAGCACGCGAACCCGATTCCCGCCGCGACGCGGATCGGACCGTTCATCACCAGCAGCATCACACCGCCGACCAATCCCGGCGGCCGCGACATCCCCGACACCCTGGAGGAGCAGATCGAGAACCTGTTCACCCACGTCGGCCAGATGCTCGAAGGGGCCGGCGCCACCTGGGACGACATGGCCAAGATGACGTTCTACGTCACCGACCCGGCGGCATCACGACCGGCGCTGAACGGGCCGTGGCTGGAGCGCTTCCCCGACCCCGAGTCGCGGCCCGCCCGCCACAACATGAAGGTGGAAGGCGGCGGCCCGGTGCAGATCTCCTGCACCTTCGAGGCCTACGTCGAAGACTGAGCCGCCCTGTCGGTGTGTATATGCACCTGTGTATATACACACCGGTGTTCATAACCACACTCTTGTAGACTCGGACGCGCAGGCACGGACATTTCGACCGTGCCATCCCCAACCGAGGGAAGACTGTGGCTGACGACCTCATCGACCGGGAGGACGAGGCGCGCCTGCTACGCGGACTCAGCGAATCGAGTCGATCGGCTATCGCCTTGGTGTATGGGCGGCGTCGGGTCGGCAAGACGTTCCTGCTCAAGAGCCTGTGGCCTGCAGACCGCAGGCTCTATTTCACTGCAACCGACGCGGGTGCCTCCGTGAACCGTCGAGTACTCATCGATGAGGCCGCTCGATGGTCGGGCACCGATCTCCGTCCCGAGGACCTTCCGACCTGGCGGGCGGTATTCGGCGCGCTCTTCCGGCTGCGCCCGCACACACCAACCGTTCTGGTGCTCGACGAGTTCCAGTACCTAGCTGATGGACCGCGGGGCCTGCGTGAACTCACTTCCGAGCTGAATGCCGTCTGGGAAGGGCCTCACGAACGTCAGGCACCGCTGTTCGTGGTACTCGCTGGCTCCGCTGCCAGCACGCTCGAGGGTCTCTCGCGTGGCGGTTCTCCGCTGTACGGGCGCCTGGAGACCGCCATCTCGCTGACGCCATTCGACTACTTCGACGCGGGCGCAATGGTGCCGCACTACTCCGCTGCAGATCGAGTGCGCACGTACGCAGCCTTCGGCGGCATGCCGGCCTTTCTCGCCCATGTCGATGACACGATCCCCATCAACCAGAACATCATCGACCAGTTGCTCACGCCGACGGGAACGGTGGGATTGATGGTGCGCTCAGCCATAGAGCAGCAGGAGGGCCTGAGGAACGTGGCTCGCTACCGCGCGATCCTCGCAAGCGTGGGCATCGGCAGAGCGTCGTTGGGAGAGATCGCAGCAGAGCTGGGCGCTTCGCGGGAAGCACTGCGCGAGCCGCTGAGGAACCTTGTCGAGATGTCCTTCGTCGAGGAACGATCCGACTTCGGCACGAGCAGGAGGAAGACCTACCAGCTGAGTGATCCCGCAGAGCGCTTCTTCTACGGCATCACGCTGCCCTTGGAGTCCGCGCTCGCTGCAGGTGGTCCCGACTTGGCGTGGGCAGAGCGCATCTCCCATGAACGCTGGCCCACCTACATCGGCCAGCACGTCTTTGAAGAGGTGGCGGCGCAGGCGTACCGACGCTGGGGGGCGGTGCGCGGACTGCCAGTGGTGCCGGAGTGGAGCAGGTGGACCGGCAAGGACCGCACTCGACGGCAGGTCGACATCGACCTCGTGGGTCGCACGCTCGACGGGGCTGTGATCACCGGGTCGGTGAAGTTCCGCAATCGGCCTGCCGATGCCCGTACCTATCTCGAGCACATCGAAGCCCTGCGACGGCTTGCCGGCAGCGGTCATGGCTGGGCCAGCGAGGTGTTGCAGAAAAACGCTCCCTTCTACTTCGTGTCCGCAGGCGGCTTCAGCGACTCGTTCTACGAGGCCGCCGAGCCAGGTCACGAACTCATCTGCTGGACGCTCGACGACCTCTACCCCGCCGGTGGGCAAGGACCTGAGCCCGGCTGATGCGGGTCCGAGTGCCAAGAGGACGCGACCACCCACCGTTGAGTGACGCACAGCCTGCTCGGCTTCGCCATTTCGGTTAGGTTCTGCCGCCCGAGACTGTGTCCGTCGAATAGCCGGTAAAGAGCACGAGCAAACGCCGAAGCCGACATCAGCGAACCCGAGGCTGAACCTTTGTCGCGCGTGACCGACGAAGAGGCCCCTGAACCAGCGGGCGACGTGGCCAGCGAAGCCGGGAAGTCGGGCGCTGCTGACAGCACGGATGATCGCGATGCCGACCACGTCCGCGACGATGTCGAGGCCGCGAGGACGCCCGAAGCTGTTGTAGACGACCATGGTGAGACCGGGATCGTCGGCGCTCTCGCGGAGTATCTGACGACTCTCGAACCCCAAAACCTCACTCGATGCCTGACCACCTGCCTTGCTGCCATCGGCGCCGAGGACCTGACGTTCGGCACCGGAGTTGGTTGCTTCGATATCAGCGCCCGCGGCGTCATAGTCGCAGCCGGAATATTGGCTCTTCGTCTTTTGTTGGGATGGGGTCGGGTTGAGGGTCCTCGGGTAGGGGTTGAGGCTCTGCTGGGATCGGTGTGTCTGACGCCGATCCCAGCAGGGCCTCGATGAGGCGTGATGTTATGTCGGTGCGGCTGTGGCTGCCGCTGAACCGGTATGTGACGGTGCTGGTGAACGGCGACACCGGGGAGGTGCCCGCGGATGGTGCCCCACCGCAGCGAGGCGGCCCTCAGCGGCTTCCTGGCTGCTCAGGGGCACCGCTGGCGCCGCGGCGTCAAGGTCGTCGTCTCGGACGGGTCCAAGTCCTATGCGGCGGCGATCGCCGAGCGGCTCGGCCACGCCCGCCATGTGCTGGACCGGTTCCACGTGATCGGCTGGTTCGCAGCCGGGCTGACCGCGGTGCGACGCGACGTGCAGCGCCGCCCCGAAGGGGCCAAGCCGGCGTTCGACCCCGAGGTGTTCCGGGCACGGTTCGTGCTCATGAAACGCCCCGACACCCTCGGCGCAGACGAACGCTCCCGGCTCGACGCGCTCTTCGAGACCCACCCGAGGCTCAAAGCAGCCTGGGACGCGCTCGGCGAGCTGCACCGCTTCTATCTCGCCAAGGACCGCAAAGGCGCCCTCGAAGCCCTCGACCGGCTCGCCGACATCTACCGCACCGGCGACATACCCGAGTTCAGCGACGTCGTCGACACCTTCCTCGCCTGGCATCCCCAGATCCTCGACTGGCACCAAACCGGCCAGCCCAGCAACGGCCGCATCGAAGGCACCAACAACCCCCACCCGAGTCCTACGCCGCAAAGCCCACGGCTTCACCAACCACACGAACCTCGAAGCCCGCGGAACACTCATAGCCCGAACCCGCCGAACCCAGCAGCCCCCATCCCAACAAAAGACGAAGGCTCAACAACACAGGCAAATGCAGCACGGCGAGCGTGAAAGTCGAACCGTCATCATCGAACGGATAGGCGTTGATGACGGCTGCGGAAGCTGCGAAGACGGCGACGATCACGGCCGTTGCCCAACGCGGCGGCCTCTTCAGCCAGACGAACCAGCCGCCCAGCGGAGCCAAGACAAGCAAGCTGACGTTGCGCGCATAGAAGCCGGCGTCGTCGGAGTCGATCAAGCCGAATCCGAACGCCTCGGGCAGGCGCACAGCCACAGCCGCCGCGACGGCGAACGCCGCCATGACCCAGAACCCGCGTCGCTCAGAACCCCGCTCGTCGGCCTCTGTCGGCGCCGGCTCGGGTTCGTCCCACAGCCCGGCGAAGCGCTCTCGTGCCAGTTGCCGCACGACCGGATCACTCAGCGACCGTCGCTTGGCAGCAATCAGATCAGCTTCGTCGGCGGCAAGTCCCGCCGCCCGCAACATCTCGCTTTCGGGTGCCAGCAGGCCACCCAACCGATCCGAGGCGGATGCGGCCGGGTCGTCGTCATCAGGCATTCAGAACGAGCACCCGCGACTCATTGTCTGCCAGCGAAGCCATGGCCCTGTCGAAGGTCGCGACGCAGCCTCCGTGACGTTCGGCCAAGGCGATGAGGTGTGCGTCGGTCACCTGTCGATAGCCCGTCAGCCGCTCCGGGCCGCCGGAAAGTGCCTGGGAAGGATCGACATCATCAATCCAGAACTCATGGCCGTCCACCGCAGCAAGAGCGCGCATCACTGAGGCGGCCTCATGGGGCGATCGCGCATCGGGCAAGACCCGACGATTCGACGACACCCGTATGAAGCCGAGCTGTACCAGCGGTGTCGTCGCCCAGGGTGCTCCGTGGAGAGAGGTGAACCAGTCAACGGCTGCGGCATGGTGTGTGTGGGTCGGCCAAGCCAATGCCACGAGCAGGTTGACGTCAAGAAGGGGCGTCACCAATCCTCGCTCGCCGCACGAACCATCTCCGGTGTAATCGGACCGCTGTCAGGGTCGACCTCGAACCCAGGCACTCCCCCAGAAGCAGCAGGCGGGCGTTGCCGGCAACCGCGACGAGCCAGTTCCGACATGGCTGCCCCGATCGAAACGCCTCGCTCTCGTGCCAACGAGCGCGCTACCGCAAGCACATCGTCGTCCAAGTCGAGCGTTGTCCGCATCGTGTCATCATAACATCACAACATCACGCCCGATAGCCCGCTCCAGTCGCTTCGCACTCGTGAACTGGCAAGAACTCTTGACTGGCGGCAAGCGGTGCAGACGGCGACATAGGCCCGTCATAGCGCGCCGATAGATGTGCTTCCAGCGAATATTGTGCTCGTCGTTGCCGAGCCGCTGTCACATGGGCTAGTAGGTCGGGTTGCCCCAAGTCTCGTCGAAGACGATCTCCGACAGCGGCAGGCGGTCCAGCTTGCGCGGGAACGGCGTCGCCCGGTAACCGACCGCGATGTGGGCCGCGGTGGCCACGCCTTCGGGAATGTCGAGCATCTCGGCCACCTGCGGCTCGTACATGCACAGCAGCGTGGTGAGCGCCGTGCCCAGGCCGGCCTCACGGCAGCCGAGCAGGAAGTTCTGCACGGCCGGGTAGATCGAGCCGCCGCCCACGACGCTGAGGCGTCCCAGCTCGGTGTCGGTGGGGTGGACGCCGTCGAGGTAGCCGCAGGCCACCACGATGACCGGCACTTCGGCGAAGTGCTCGGCGAAGTAGTCAGCGCGATCGAGCAGGCGGCTGGCCTTCTCGCCGATGATGTCGATGTCGCCCTGCCGCGCCATGCCCAAGTAGGCCTTCCACGGCTCCAGGTACCACTCCTGCAGCTGCCGCTTCTTCGCCTCGTCGCGGACCACGATGAACCGCACGGGCTGGCGGTTGCCGCCCTGGGGCGCATGCCGCGCATAGTCGAACGCCCGCTCCAGCGTCTCGTCCGACACCGGATCGGTTGTGAAGTACCTCGTCGTCATTGACGTCAGTGCTGCCTCGCCAAGTTCCATTCGTCCGTCTCCTCGTTTCCTTGGATTGCGCCGTTGCCGGCCCGACGCCGACCCCCGCCGACGGCGGCGCAACAGTAGCCATCGGACACGTCCGTGGGAGCATCGACCATCAATTGCCGCAAGAAATGACTGGTAGAAGATGCGAGGAATGACCTATAGTCGATGCGAGAAATGACTGGTAGCGCCACAGCCAAGTGACGATCACGGGTGCGTGCTGCGCGCAGGCGAGACATCAATGTCGGAGAACTCCCTTATACAGCGCCGAATCGAGCGCACCCTGCGAGAGCGGCTCGCGACCTTCCGGGTGGTTGTGCTGCACGGTGCCCGGCAGGCGGGCAAGACGACACTGGTGCGCCTGCTGGCCAACGGCGGCACGTTCGTCAGCCTCGACGACCAAGCCCAGCGGGATGCGAGTCTCCAAGATCCGCGCTCGTTCATCGAGATTCGACAGCGCCCCGTCATCATCGACGAAGTGCAGCGCGGCGGCGACGCGCTCGTCCGAGAGATCAAGATCGCTGTGGATGCCGATCCCGCACCGGGCGCGTTTCTTCTCACCGGGTCGGCGAACTTCCTCACGGTTCCGCATCTGAGCGAATCGCTCGCCGGGCGAGCCTCGTTTCTCGATCTCCTGCCGTTGAGCGAAACCGAGCATGAGCGCACCGGCGGCCTGCTGACCGAGTTGCTCGCAGACAGCGCTCATCGACGCCACGCGAGCGGTACCCGCGACAGCGGACGAATCACCGACAGCGTGCTCGCAGGCCGCACAATCTCCAGCGACACGCCCCATGACTATGCAGAGCGAGTAGCCCGAGGCGGCTACCCGGCGCTCATCGGCATGTCGGAACGCATGCGCGCAGTGTGGTTCGACGATTACATCCGGGCGGTCATCGCCCGTGACGTGCGGGAGCTGACAGGAGCGCGCAAGATCGACGATTTGCCGCGCCTGCTCGAAGCGGTAGCGGCCCGCACAGCGTCCGATTTGGTGATCGAAGACCTGCGCCGCGATCTCGGCTTCGGCACGAGAGACACCACCTCCGACTACCTCGCCCACCTGCGGATGCTCTACTTGGTGCACACGCTGCCCGGGTGGGCGACCAGTGCCGCCACACGTGCGCGACGCCGCCCCAAGCTCTACCTCGCCGACACCGGGCTCGCCGCATCGGCATTGCGGCTCAGCACGTCGCAGCTGCTCGATCCCGCCGAGCGCATGCGCGGGCCGCTGCTGGAGACCTTGGTGGTGAATGAGCTGGCCAAGCAGGCGACGTTCACGGACGACCGCGTCTCGCTGAGCCATTTTCGCAGTGCCGACGGCCGACGAGAGATCGACATCATCGCAGAGGCCGCAGACGGGCGAGTCTTCGGCTTCGAGGTGAAGGCCAGCCGCTCTGTCAACTCCCGGCATCACCGGAACCTCGCATGGCTGCGCGACGTCCTCGGCGACAGGTTCGCCCTCGGGATCGTGTTCTACACCGGCGATGTCAGCTATCGCATCGACGACCGGATCGTCGCGCTGCCGATCAGCGCACTCTGGGACCGTTGACCCGCACCCTGTGAGCACGAGACGGAGTCGCCAGACTCGCGCCTCACCAGGTCAGCGAGAGGGGCGATGCGTGCGCGAGATCTTCGATTTGGATACCCGGCGCGGCCGTCGGGTCAACGCGTTCATCAGCGCGGTCATCGTGCTCTCGATGGCCACATTGGTGGCCGACACGCATTACGCCGCAGCCGACGGTGGCCTGCCGGGATGGCTGTGGACCCTGGAACTCGTCATCTGGCTGATGTTCGTCGTCGAGTACATCATGCGCATCGCGCTCGCACCGTCTGCGTGGCGTTACGTCTTCTCGTTCTACGGCATCGTGGACTTGCTAGCGGTGCTCGGCGGCTTCGCGAACGTCCCGGCCGGTACCTCGTTGCGCTTGCTGCGACTGCTGCGAGTGTTCCGCGTCGTGAAGCTGGTGCGAGGCAGCGCGGCACTCGACCGCTTTCGTGCAGCGTTCCGGGACATCGCCGATGAGCTGCTGGTGTATGTGTCGGCCTCGGGGATTCTGATGTTCATCGCATCGGTGGGCATCTACGAGCTCGAACACGATCAACCCGACACGCTGTACGTCAGCATCTTCGACAGCTTCTACTGGGCAGTGCTGTCGCTGACCGCCGGCGCCGAGGGCTATCAGCCGCTCAGCTTCGGCGGCAAGCTGCTCAGCATCTTCATCGTGCTGATCGGCCTCGGCGTGGTCGCCGTGCCATCAGGTCTGCTGGCCTCAGCGCTGTACAAGCACGACTCGCAGGCCACATGACGCATGGGACTCCCCGAGCCAGCAGCGCAGGCATCAACTGCCCATTCGGCCGCAGCCACCCGTCAGGCACGGCAGCGACGGCCGTGCCGGCTCGAAGCGGCGATGTCAGACTCAGCCAGCCAACACAATCAACATTGCTCAACCAGCGTTGAAGCAGGCGAGGTCAGCCATGTCACTTCAGCAACGGATCGTCGCCATCGACTGCGAGACAACCGGCTTCGGCAAACACGACCGAATCGTTGAGTTCGCAGCTGTCGAAGTCGACATCGACACCGGGCAGGTCGTGGACGAGATCGACACCCTCATCAATCCTGAACGTGATGTGGGCCCGGTCAATGTGCACGGCGTCACCGCATCGATGGTCTCCGCGGCCCCGACCTTCGAGGAAGTGGCAGGAGCGCTCGGCCGGCGTCTGCAGGGGACCGTTCTGGTGGCACACAATCTGGCATTCGACGCCCGATTGCTTGGCCAAGAGTTCCAGCGCCTCGGAACCGCATTTGATCCCGGAGCGGGATACTGCACCTTGCGCGCCACGTCGCAGAAGCTCGGACTGGCTTGCGAGAGCTTCGGCATTGCCCATGCCGACCAGCATCGTGCGCTCTCGGACGCGCGAGCTACTGCACAGCTCGCGTCGCTGCTGCTCGACGATGATGCGCTGCCGAGCAACAGTGCCGAGGCATGCCGCATCGGCTACATCGAACAAGGCTCTCGACCGAGAACGCTCCGACGCCCGAGCGGCGCCGCAAGCACCAACGACATGGTTCGGACCGTGTCGCGTGCCCACTACCCCTTCTCCGACGAGGCGCTCTTGAGCTATCTCGACCTGCTCGACTGGGTACTCGACGACCACATCGTCACCGACACCGAACGACGCGAACTGCTGGAGACAGCGCAAGATCTCGGCATCAACCAGCGGCAAATCGACCAAGCGCATCGTGCCTACTTCGACTCCATCGTTGCCGCGGCACAACGCGACCACGTCATCACCCGTGAAGAGCATGAACTCATGGAGCGCATAGCGCTAGCGCTCGACATCACCGATGCGACGATCCCAGAGGTGACCGAGACTCAGCCTTCCGTCGACTTGGCGGAGGGCACCCGCGTCTGCTTCACCGGCACAGCGACCATCGGGGGCGAAGCCGTCGGACGAGACGTGCTGGAGCGCTTGGCAGCGCTGGCCGGACTTGTCCCAGTCAGCTCGGTCACCAAGAAGAACTGCGACCTGCTGGTTGCAGCCGACGCATCGAGCAGCTCAGGCAAGGCTCGCAAGGCCCGCGACTACGGCATCCCAGTGCTGTCCGTCGCAGAATTCGTCGAACAACTCGGGTGAACGGCGCCCACGCGCCCATGCCCCTGCACGGTGAGCGCTTCCGTGAACTGACCTCCGCCGCGCACGCCTCCGGTTTCCAAGCGACAAATCCGGACCCCGAACAGACGGACAGGCCGGCTGGACCACCTAACAGGTCCCCGTCACAGCTTCCAGAAAACGCACAGCCGGGCACAGAGTCGGGCCGATAGCGTGCGGCGAGTCTTGACTCCGCCACGGATTCTCGAGGACCGGAGGGTTACACGATCAGCATGGACGGATTGGCCGCGGCACGCTCGACGAATGGCGAAACAAATCGAGGCCGACTAGACGGACTGGTCGAATGGGCATCTAGCTGGTGTGAAGTTTGTGCCTGCTGATGCCACGCCCGAAGGCGGGTGGGGTTTGCGGGCGCTGGGTGAGACGCAGCCTCTCTATGAGGCACCTCAAGATGACTTAGCGGGTGAGGTGCTCATTCCCGCCTTCCAGTGCGCTGCGGAAGCGCGGATCGTGTCTGCCTACTTCACCTCCGACGCGCTAGCGAAGCTGAGCCCAGGGCTCGCGAGTTACATCAACCGGTCCACCGCATCCCTGCGCCTGCTGCTGAGCCCGCACCTCACCGACGACGATCTTGTTGCTGTGCAACGGGGGTCGCGCGAGCCGGAAGCAGTTGTGTGCGAAGCAATCGAGCGGACGCTCGCGACACCGGGAGGCGATCTCATTCCCTCCGCTCTCGCACAGCACGCTTCGGATTGTCTTGGCTACATGGTTGCGCGGGGACAGGCCGAGCTTCGCTTCGTTCTGATGCGGGCCGGGATGTTCCACCCCAAGCAGTGGCTGCTTCGACATGGCGACGACTGGCTAGCGGTGCACGGCTCCGGCAACGTCACCCACAGCGGTCTGTTCGTCAACGGTGAGCAAATGAGTGTTGATCGCAATTGGTGTGACGGCCCTCAAGCGGCGAAGCGAATCTCGAAGATGGTGCGCACATTTGAGGAGTACTGGTCAAACCAACGCGATAGAACGCTGACGATCAGCGCCCCTCAAGCGGCCGAGTTGATCACTTCACTCGGAAGCACCAGCAAACCGCCTACCACGCGGGACTTCTGGGCAGCTTGGCGGGCTGACCGACATGCAGGGCTCGAACCTGAGTTGCCACCGGGCTCCCCGCTGCCGCCGCCCCAGCTCGCTGTGCCAGCCGGACTGCAGTGGCGAGAAGGTCGCTATGGCCATCAGGGCACAGCTGTTGACGAGTTCTTGAGTGCAGCGGCTCGGGGTGTGATGGCGATTGCTACAGGCGGTGGCAAGACGCGGACAGCCCTCATCGCCGCCACGCAGCTACAGGACAGACGCTCTGTCGGTAGACCGATGCTGGTGATGATTCTTGTTCCGACCTTGACGTTGGAGAGGCAGTGGAGTGAGGACGTACGGGAGTTCGGCATCGAGCCTGTCCGGCCCTCACAGCTCTCAGGAAGTCGCCGCGCAGAGCGAATTTCGGAGATTCAAACGGCATTCGCGACCGGCGGGGAGCGAACCGAGGTGGTCGTCTGCACGCAGCAGCTGTTCCGCACTGACCGCTCCCTGAGAGAACTCGCTGAGGATGTCGCCCAAACTGGCGCGGACACGATGCTGGTCGGCGACGAGGTGCACAATCTGGGAGCACCATCGTTCTTGTCCAACCCTCCCGAGGCCTTCGCGTGGCGATTAGGCCTGTCGGCTACGCCAATTCGGCAATTCGACAGTCTTGGCACCGACGAATTGTTCGCGTTCTTTGGACCCCAGGTGTTTGAGTTCGGCCTTCGAGCTGCGATCGACGCAGGTTGCCTCGTGCCGTACGACTACCACGTACACACCGTCAGCCTCACCGAGGATGAACTCGAGCGCTACGCATCGCTCACCGACGATCTCTTCGCCGCAGGCTTCCGAATGACGGATGAGGGCCAGGCAGTCATACCCAACTCACGTGTGGAGCACCTCCTAAGGCAGCGCCGCGCCGTTCTCGAGCAAGCAAGCGGCAAGGTCCCCGCTCTGTCAGCCGTCTTGCGCCAGATCGGGCCAGCAAGTGTGCGGCGGACGCTCATCTATGCCTCTTCGAAGCCCCCGGAGCTCTCTGACCGTCGCCAGATCGAGGAAGTCAACGAAGTGCTGCAGGATCTCGGCATCGTCGCCCATGAGCTCACCGCCGAAGAGAACGCAGCAGGACGCGGCGATGAGATTCTTCACCGATTCGCCGCCGGTGAGTACAAGGCACTTACCGCCATGAGAGTGCTCGACGAAGGCGTCGACGTCCCTGCGACAGAGTCAGCATTCATACTTGCGTCCACAACTGTCGAGCGAGAGTGGGTCCAGCGGCGTGGCCGCGTGCTTCGTCAGGCCGAGGGGAAGGAGGCGGCAGCCATTCATGACTTTGTTGTCGTGCCACCTGATCTCTCGGAATCTGCCGCTGGGTCAATTCTCCGAAGCGAGCTGAGGAGAGTCCGGGCCTTCGCTAGCTTGGCACGCAACGAGTGGGACGCTGACGGCCCGCGAACGATTGCCGAGGAGTTAGATCAAATGGAGCGAGAGGCGAGCCGAGCATGATGGGAGGACGTCGACAACTTCGAGCAGTGGTCGCGGAAACGATCGAGGCTGTCGATGAGCGTTATCCCGGTTATCGCGTGGACTTGGCAAAGGCGATCATCGAAGTTGTGAATTCACAGGAGACGGCAGCCACCGAGGCAGCCCGTCGCGACCGCATCCAAGACTTAGTCGAGTCTTTGGGTACGACGATTACCTCAAAGGCTCCTAATCCGAAATGAGGCTTCACCGCGTAGAGATACAGAACTTCAAGCTTCTTGAGGACATTCGCCTAGAATTCTCAACCGATCCGCAAAAGCCACTGACGCTTATTCGGGCCGAGAACGGCTCGGGCAAAACGAGTTTGCTCGCTGCAATGCTCTGGGCCTTCTATGGCCGTCCCGGTTTACCTAGTCATGCTAGCGATCTTCGTCTGGCCTCAACAGCGACTGCAACTGGACAACCGATTGATGTTTCCGTTATGGTCGAATTCACGCACGATGCTGGTGGAGGTGAGGGACAATACCGGTTGATCCGATCTGTCGCGGAAACTCCAGAAGACGGCGACACATTCAGATCTACCGCGGACCGAGTACAGCTCTACCACCTAACACCACAAGGCGAAGACCCGGTCGAGCCTCCGGAGGCGTTTGTCGAACAGATGATTCCGCCGGACCTCCGACGCGTGTTCTTCACCAACGGGGACGACGTCCAAGAGTTTATGTCTGGCAAGGTCAACACACGCGAACGGCAGGAGCAGGTACACAGTGCCATAAAGTCGTTGCTCGGTCTTGAGCAGCTCTACATCGCCCGGACCGATTTGACGCGCATCGAAACTCGAATGCGAAGAGACTTTGCACAGAGTGGCTCGAGCGACCTCCAGGATGCCTCGGTTGCGGTTGAAGGTGCCGAAACTGCAGTTGAGCAACTGACGTCGAAGATTGAAGATCTCGAATCATCGCTTCACCGCATGCGCGAAACACGTGCCGGTTGGGATTCGGAGTTAGGCAGAATCAAAGATGTTGGCGATATCGACGAGATTAACGCAGAAATAAGCGGTCTCAAGGCAGACCTAAACGATCTCAACGAGCGCGAAACGTCGCACTTTGCCGATATGCGAGAAGCATTGAGGTCGGAAGCGCTATCGTGGGATGTTGCAGGCGAACAGCTCCACACGGGTCTTATGTCCTTGGGTGAACTCGCTGATCGTGGTGTGATCCCAGGCACGGCAGTCGAAGTACTAGTCGACCGCCTTCAGCTCGAAGAGTGCATTTGTGGCACAAGCCTCGCCAAGGGTAGCGACGCCCGCACCCACATCGAGCACCTGATCGAGCGCCAGCGCGCAGTTAGTGAGCGCGATCAGAGGCTCACGGAAGCGCTACACGTTGCGCGCGCAGCTCATCAAGCGCACGAGGCGCAGAAGGCTGACCGCAACGGGTTCGCTGACCGGCGCCAACGAGCCTTAGAAGTGTCCACATCGATTACCGACACGATCCGCTCGAAACGACAACAACTGGCACATGCAGAGGGCAAACGGGCTCAGATTGATGAGGAGCGGGTCAGAACCCTCGTAGATAACATCGCTGACGTTGATCCCAAGATCGCGGAGGCGGACCGACAATTGGCCCGCGATGGCCGCGACCTAGAGATCGCACAGGAGAAGCTCAGGGCAGCAAAATCGGTCTTTGAGACGCTTGAGCGCGAGGCTGACAGATCGGCCGCGAAGAAAGCCCGACTTGACGCAGCCGTGGATCTTCATCATCTCGTTGATCAGATGATTGACACCCTCGAGGGTAATCGTGTTCGTCAAGTCGAGGCACGCATGGCGACGATGTTTCTCGACATAGTCGGCTCCGATCCGGAGATTGATTCATCGGTTTTTGCCGAGGTGACTATCAACGAATCCTTCGACATCGAGGTCCGCGATCTTGGAGGTCGCAAGCTCGACTTCGATGGGGAGATTAATGGCGCTTCGCAACGTGCCCTCACACTCTCGTTCATTTGGGCTCTGATGGAAGTAGCTGAGGTCGAATCACCTAGAATCATCGACACCGCGCTTGGCATGGTCTCAGGGTCAGTAAAGAGCAGAATGGTCGAATCCATCACCGATCCTCAACCCGAGCTGCCTTTCCAAGTCCTGCTTCTTCTTACTAGATCGGAGATTCGCGATGTGGAGGCCCAACTTGCGATGCGGGCAGGCGTATCGCGGACCATGACCTGTTCACGCGACAGCGGTGAACTAGCACGAGTTTGGGGGCAAGATCGTCCGGTGGTTCGGATGTGCACTTGTGGAATCGAAACGACGTGCAGGATTTGCGCCAGGATAAACGATGACCAGCGGGGGCTGGCCTTTCGCGATGAGGAGGCAGAAGCCCGATGAGCCCCATGGCAAATCCGTTCTCGTCAACCGATATCGAAATCTCGAAGTCAGTTCGCGAGCGCATGGATGATCTTCAATCGCAAGGCGATCGCAGAAAGCCCTTTCCGAGAATGATAGATGTTTGGTGGGCGGGCATGTGCATAGGATTGCGGGAAGGGCAGAAACGCGCGCTAGAAGGAGACACTGTTAAGTTTGCGACTGGTGTGATCTTCGACAGCGACCCGTGGCGTATCGCACACCTTCAATTGCTTGGACTATCAGAAACTGGTACCGACGCAATCGCAGACGACGGCTGGGCAAATCGCGTCGTTGCATTGGCATCCGAATACGCCAACTATGGGATGAACTGGCTATTCGATGTTGTGGCTGGAGCGCCCAATCCGACACTGGCTGTGTACCGGCGTCTTGATGAAATACTTGACTGAGCAGCTAGCTCAGAGTTCGTCAAGGAAATCTGCAAGCCTGTCCAACTGAGTCTCTAGGGCTGCATCGGGTTGCCGCGGCAACAATCCGATCAACTCCTCGTCGCCACGATTTCGGAGCGACGCCCGCACCTCTGCCGGTTCTACACCGATCGCAGCTGCGAGCGCGGCGACCATGTCGGGGGGTTCAACCAAGCCCGTAAGGGCCTCAAACCTCTCATGGCCCTGCAGTGACTCGTCTACGAGCCCAAATGCCGCTTCCTCTTTGTCTAGGTCGAGGTCGACGATGAGCAGATCACCCTGATGCGCCCCGAATGCTCGCGCCGCGGGGGCGAGGGAACCAACATCAGGACCGGTGACGCTCCATGGCCGCCAACCGAACCTGACCTCTTGGTGGGACGAAGTGAAAATAAGACGTCCACCGGGTCCGAGACCCAGTTGCGTCGCCAGTCCTATGTCGATCGCTTGGCCTGAACCTCTCAGCAAATCCCTATCTACTAGGAAGTTCGCCACTAGGCGAATCGGCGAAGGTCGGAAGACGCCACGAGTATGCCGTAGCGGCTTCGGCTTGAGTTTGAACTCTTCAAGGCGTCGCTGTCGGACGTGAGTTCCCTCAACGACAAAGGCCGGGGTGCCGAGGTAGCTACGCACCGAATTCTCCGAGACACCAAACTGCCCGACAAGCTCTTCAACTAGGGCAGCGGTGTCCGTCGTTCCCCCATCCCTCTCGATCCGCTCGATGATCTCCTCGACAATTCCCGAGTACTCTTCAAGGCCCCATTCCGCGAGCGCCCACTCGGTCATGTTCGTGCGATAGAAGCGATCGTCTGCCGCGAGAGCGTTCTTCACGCTCGTGACACTGCGGTCGCTCAAGAAATGTTCGAGGATTTCTTCAGCTGTGGCCGGCCTACCCAGCAGCGCGAGCACAACTTCCACCTTGTCAGGTATCGCCCCATACCAGCGGACCAAGCACCCTTGACCAATGTCTCGAATGGCATCGGTGCAGGAAATGACGTTGTCGAGGGCGGCCACTGGGACTCCCGCTGCGCCCAAGATGCCCTCTAGCTCATCCTTGTGAATCAGCGGCCCAGGAAGATCCCGGATAGCGGCCTCGACGACGCTCTTGGGACTCTCGCCCTTACGGACGAGCCAGCCATCTCGCTGAACGTACGGACCTGCGTGCCACAAGGCGACAGCGTGCTCTTCGGACTGATCGGAGAGCGCCAAAGTTGCTAGGGAACTCGCTAGCGGGACGCCGCTTCCCAGTTGCTGGCCAAGCCGGTGCGCACGCCACCGAATCGACTCGAATCCCTGGTCAGCTTCGATCGCGGCCGCCATAGTTTCCGTAACGCGCCTGTCCAGCTGACGGACGCGTTCTCGCGTCAAGTCAAATTCCTCGCCGATGTCGGCGAATGTTGGCTGCGCATCGGCCCCGAAAAAGTTCCTGGCCTTCCAGACCTCCCAATTCCGGTCGTCTCCAATGAGAGCCCGGGCTGCGGCAAGGGGATCCGCGGTATCAGGGCTGTCGTCGGCTTCCCCCACGTGAAGCGGCTGCGAGAGTAGCTCAACCGCCGCCTGCGTGACCTCGACGGGCAATAGCTCGAGGTCTGAGGCCAGGAGCTCAAGGAGCTCCTTCATCGTGGGTTGCTGCGGTCCTGTGATCGCCAGCCAGCGGCGGAGCGTGTCAATCGCTGTTGGTGCCGGGGTTGGCGCCGCTCGCCCCACGGGCGAAGAAGTCCCGCTGGCATCGTCCTGCTGGCCAACTTTCTCATCCGTTACGCCAGGCGAGGGATTCAGGGCTGCGGTACCGGAACGAGCTATCTCCTCAGCGTGTCTGAGGCACCAGTCAATGACTGCACGCAATGTCTTGTCACCGGCGTGCTTGAAGTCCCCGATCGTTCTCAGATCTAGCCGCCGTACTTGTTCCCAAGTCTCAACGCCCGCACGGAGCAAGCAGTTCTTTGTGCGAGTAGGCAACTCGGCCAGAGGAGCGGGTCCCTGACGGGAGACGAGGATGGGAATCAACTCGTCAATTTGCACCGCGTCCGTAGCCATGACGAACTCGATGACTAATTGGCGCGGGTCTGAAATGCTCTGTAGCCGCTCGAGCCATCCCGATTCGGCCGACTGAATGATTGGACAGATTGTGGTGAACAGCGTGGCCTGCTGCAGGCCCCGGGTGTCCTGCACTCCCTCGTCGGCTTCTGACATTCTCGTCCGTGCCTACAGCGCACAGACTGCACAAGCCGTGTCGTCGTTCTCGTCATCCAGCGCTCCGGCGAGTGCTTCGAGGACGGGAACGGCCGTGCGCACTTGGCGGACGCGGTCCATGGCGGCTTCATGTTTATCGAGAATCTCCTGGCCACGGGAGCGTAGTTGTACCAGGGTCTCACCGCCACTCCATGTGTATTGGCGGCCAGACATTGCACGTTCACTGAAGTCCGCGTCGCCGTCAACGCCGGCATCGAGCAGAACCTTCTGCTCAATAGCAATCGCGCGCTCGTAGAGCTCGGGGTGACGCTCGGCGAGACCGACCCACTCTGCCTTGCGTTGGAAGAAGCAGAAGTAGCAGCCCGAGCGCGTTCGCCATTCGTAGTAGTCGGGCAATCCGATGCCGGCGTCGTCGAGGATCTTCATGACACCGTCGTGGTCGACGCCGTCCTCGACGAACGGGAAGCGGCTCTCGATGTTCGGCTTCGTCGAGATGTAGCCCTTGCGGTTGGCTTCGTCGGCACGGATGGCCACATACGAGATTGCAGGCTCGTCGCCGATCCACGCCTCGATGGGCTTGATCTTCATCACCTTCGTGCACCAACGCATCTGAGGCGACGGCAGAGCGCCACGGAAGACTTCGAACCAGTGGTCGAACCCTCGCTCAGAGTTGAGGCGGGCGATCGGCTTGCCCAAGATGACCTCGAGCCGGGTGAGGAACTCATACGTCTCGGGCAATTCTGCACCGGTGTCACAGAAGAAGTACTCCATCTCGGGCACGCGATCCCTCAGGTACAGCGCCAACGCGCTCGAGTCCTTGCCACCTGAGATGCCGCAGATGTGACGTGTCTGATCAGCCATGCCCAATCGCCCTCCGTGGTGCCGAGTCCTGAGATGGGCCGATGTCGACTGCGTCGCCCTGTTCGAGGAGCCGCTTGCCCAGATCGGCAAGTGAAACATGGAGAGCGCGCTGGGGGGAGCCGATTTTCCCGGCCAGGTCTCCAAGCATCCGCGAGACAGCGTCACTCACGAGTGTGTCCTCGTCTTGAGCCACGTCGACGAGTCGCACAGCCTCGCTACCAGATGGATGCGTAACGGCTAGGCGCAGAGCGTTGAACGGCGTTCCTCCAACGGCTCGGTGCTCGGCGTGAAGTGCTCTGAGGCGATTGAACGCGGCCAGCCGACGCGGGAGTTCTGACCGCATGCTCGCCAGGTCGTCATCACTCCACTCCGTTGGTGCCTTCTTGGCGACCACCGTCGCGACGGATGCCATCCAGTCGTCATCGTCGTCGTATACCTCGTTTGACAACGCCAAGACGAATGCCCGCATCTCGCGATCGAGTACTTCATCGACGAGACCTGCAGCCGGACCGCTAACCGCGAGCCGCGTGCGCTCACCAGCGGATGCGAGCAATTCATCCCGAAGCTCGCCGAGCATCACACGACAGCGAGAAGTGAGTTCGTCGATGCATTGGGCAAGTCCATCGGCAAACGCCTCGAATACGCCTTTCCGTGAGTCCTGCCGCGTCTCCACGCCCCTGCGACCCGGTGCGATGGGCGCATAGCCGAGAGCGACGGGCAAGAGCTCGAAGAGCAAGACATCGGGCTCCGTTGCCTCGTTCAAGGCGTCTCGGACTGCGAGCGCATCGGCCGATAAGTGTGACGTGCGGCGCGCCCACTGCTCAAGGCCGCGCATCCGCCCAGCCAGGTAGAGCGTGACAGCGAGCACGTTGCCAACCCGGCGACCACCGAGACCCGCATCTATGCCGAACCGAGCCGCGAGCACGTCGAGTGCATCGCGGCGCCGGCCCGAGATGTTCGCGAAGTGTTTGATCTCGAAGTGCTCGGGATTGCGAACCATGCGCTCAGACAGCTCCGGAGAGAGACCGAGCTGGAAGGTGCCGTGTTCGTAGATCGCAATTCGGTCAGCTCGTGCCAAGAGTGCTGCCGTAACGATTACGGGGATGACGCCGACCTTCACCCCATACGGCGGTGACGCCAGAGTGACGTACAGGTCCCGGATGTTGAGTCGTGATTTCTTCGCAGACTCGAATGCCCCCTCAATCGCCTCCCAGGCCGGTGCGAGGCGAATCTGCTCAATCTGCTTGAGCTCCTCAGAGGCCTTGCTGTTGCTGCGGATGCGCGGCTTGCCGAACACCGGATCACCGCCAGCCCTCTTTGGACGATGCAATCCTGCGTGCTTTAGTCCAGCCTCGTACATCGCAACCTCAGGTCCGTAGCCCTTGAAGCCGAGTCGGTATTCGTTACTGCGCTCGATCATCGCTTCGAGGAGGATGCGGCGGGCCTTCGCGCCTTGTGAGGTCAACTCCGAACGGTTCAGCATCTCGTTGGGCACGCGTGGCGTCTTGGGGTAGGCAAGGTCGGCGGCTTCCGACAGCGGCGCACTTCCCCGCCCTGGGCTGAGAGGCACGCCCTCGCCGCAGTCGAGCAGCCTCCACCGGCAGGCATCAGTGCTGAACGCCGACGACACTGCCATTTCCAAGCGCGAGCGTGCCGAAGCCAACCGCTCACTGATTTCGCGGCGAGCGACCCAATCGGCTTCGACCTGCGGTGTTGTGAGCACGTCGCTCAGCGCTGCTACCTCACGCGCAGCGCTGTCTAGCTCTTCGACGTCCTCCGGCAGAGCCACGACTACGGGTCTTGAGCGCAATGTCCATTCCTGATCCGATGAGCTCTTGGCGTGACTGACTGAACTCGTAGCCGTATCCGCCAACGACGGAATCTCGCCATCGGCGCTGGTGACGAGCAAGAGGTTGCCGTCAACCGCGTCAAGTGCAGCGGGTGGCTCAACGGTCTCGTCGCCGTGAGCGAACCGACGCCTGAACAGCCGCACCGTTTCGTTCTGAGCGCTGTGACGAGCAGCGACCATGGGTTCGAGCGTGTGCACTGCTTCGAGTACGTGGTGCAATGGCCGGTCGGCGATCCGATCAAGAGCTGCCGCCGTCAACTCAGCGACGTTGACGTCCGAGCCTTGCCAGATTCGATACTCGTCGGCAAAGGCTCGGTATGTCACCAAGCCCCGCTCTTCGAGGCCCGAGAGCACGTCACTCGATGATGGGTCGACAAGCTTCAGGACGGACGCGCTGGCCCGTACCGCGCCAGATGCCGACACCAAGTTCAAGAGCGCTACTGACTTGACGAGACGCTGCTCAGCGTCAGTAAGGCCATTGGCATCACGCAGCCGGCTTGCGATTTCCATCCAACGTCCCGAGCGCCCGGCGACACTCACACCGGCACCATCGGTGCCCATGAAGTAGTCGTACACAGCCTCGGGGCCGACCGACGGAAGTTCGCCTGCACCGTCTATGTCGATGCCAGAAGCAAGCGTCGCGACTGTGCCTGACTCGTTGCCAGCCAAGAATGAGAACAGCGTCCGCTCGTGCTGCCCGAACCGATTGCACAGCTCTGGCAACACCAGTGTCGAGACAGGGTGCAGGGGCCAGCACGACGCGATCGCGGCGGGATCGCTGAGATCGGCGATGCCTGCGGACGCAAGTGTCTGCGCATGCGACTCGGCCCAAGCGTCGATACGCGGGCGAATGGCCTCACCGATCTCAAGTGCTTGGGCGATCAGCGCACGCGTCTGGGCTGCCGACTCGGTGAAGGCGATGTCGACGAATCGACCCTGAACTTTCGCCCAATCGCGGCGTCGACGGTCATCGACATCGGCGAGGTACTCCTCGAACGACAGGTGCTGGAGCGTGATGACAAAGATCGGCAAGCCAGTGCCCTGACCGGCTTCTGCCAGTCGCTGCAGGAGGTAGGTGTCGCTCGACTCGTCGTCTCGGGCTGCTTCGAGGTTCTTCCCGAATTCGTCGATGACGATGAGCAGCGGCGCCAGCGATGCCATGCAGCGTGCGATGTCCACGAGTTCGCTGACAGATGGATCGACCGGATCCTCCTTCCGGCCAACGCGTCGCTGAGCAAGCTTGAGCACAGAAGAAGCCGGGAAGTCGGCAGAACCGGGAACTTCGCCGTGACGGCGCACCACGGCCCGATGCAGCCCGCGCAGCACGGTGCGCGCCACTGGTTCACGGTCGGCGGTCACGAGCGCCCGATAGAAGCCTTGTGATCGGGCGCGGTGATTCGACAGTGCCTGAAGCACTGCATCCTCGGCGGTTGTCGAGGCTTCTGAGATCTTGTCGAGAGCGCGTTCACGGCCGATACCCGGCGGCCCGAAGGCCGCGTCGAGCAGGAGGCCCAGCGACGACTTTCCTGAGCCGTACGGGCCGGTAACGGACCAAGCGCCTCCTGCTGGTCCTGAGGCCGCGTCGGCGACGCGACTCACAACGTCGAGCGCCCTCGAAGTGACGACGTACCCGTCGAGGGACTCGGTGCTCTCGGCGTCGCGTTCGAAGTTTGCCGATCGCGCGAACTGGCTTCGCACGGCCAGCACGTCTGCCAACGTCGTCACCGCCGTCTCCTCGGGTTGCGCTTCTGCTGCAGGGTGTCAAGACGGGTCAACGCGTCTTCCGGCTCGTTACTGTCGGCCGTCTCGCTCACGTAGCCCGACGGTTCATCGCCTCGCAGCCCTGCGACAGGATCTGCGGGGGCAACGCCGAAGTGCTCGGACATCAACTCGGCAGCGACCGCGGAAGGATTGCCCTTCCACGACAGCTGAGGTACCCCTGTCGGAGTCGCCAGGTCGAGCGAGTCCGAGGCTTCGACTGCGGGCGTCAATGCGGCCGTCAAATCGGTGGCACTCAGCTTGAACACACTCGCCGGCGAGCCTCGTTCTGCCGCAATTCGTTCGAGCGTGATCGTCTGACCGGTCAGCCCGATGCGCGCGATCCAGTCGAGCACGGCGTGTGCTGCGACTGCCGACGCCAGCGTGGGCTTGGGACCCAGCTTGTAGCGATGGGCTCCCGTCGCCTCAGAGCGGCCGACCAGGCGCAGTTCCCGCAGTGGGCAGTCAGCGGCGTCATCAAGCGTCTCTCTGCCGACACGCGTCGTCGGTGCGTAGGTTCGCATGAAGGCGCTGAGGTCTTTCTGGACTGCGGACTCGCTCGGCTCCTTCCAGTCCGGCACGGCGCGCAGCTGTGTCATGACGGTCCTGTTGAGGTCCTCCAGCTCGAACTCAACCGCATTGAAGTCGCAGAGCGCCAGCCACCAGACAGGCAACCTGCACGGCTGAGCCAGCATCCGCCAGTGCAGCAGCCACAGCGTGCCTGGGTCTTCCATCCACGGGTCCCAGCCGCCATCGCCGAACAGCGCCTCTCCGAACCGGGTCGGCACGACGATGTTCGGCTTGCGATTCGATGCCGCTTCGGGATCAGGCGTTTCCGTGACGACCTTCGCGGCCAGTCCCCAGAAGCGAATCGACCGGACCATGTTCTTGCCGACACCCAGTCGCACCGGAGCGTCTTCGCTCGCAAACACGTAAGGGTCGCGTGACGCCGCGACGTAGGCCTTCCTGAACCAGCCGTAGCGAGGGTGGAAGGTCTCGTGGCGTGCGAACACCGGCTGTGCTGCTTCGCTCAACTGCATGTCATGCCACCTCGGAGGTCATGAGGCGAACGTAACGAACGGCTGTGACAACCTCTCGGGCGGCGACTTCGATTTCGGCAGCAGTTGTGAAGCGGCCGAGGCTGAACCGGACCGACTCGAAGGCTGCTTCCCGTGAGAGCCCCATCGCCGTCAGCACGGGAGATGGCTCGATGGCGCCCGTGCTGCAAGCGCTCCCCGCCGACGCTGCGACGGGATCCATGTTCACCAGCACTGCATCGGCATCGGCTCCGCAGAATCGCAGGTTCGCGGTGTTGGGCAGGCGTCGCTCGACATCGCCGTTCTGCACGACGTCTGCCAGTTCGCCTTCCAGCGCTGCCACGAAGCGGTCACATAGTGCGCCAACTCGCTCGGCCTCGGTCGGCTGCTCGTCAGCGGCGATCTCGGCTGCGACTCCCAATCCGACGATGCCCGCCACGTTCAGTGAGCCCGAGCGAAGGCCGCGCTCGTGACCGCCGCCCCACACCGTCGGATGCAGTGCCGCGAGAGCCTCCCGGGTTCCCACCATTGTTCCCACGCCTGTCGGACCGCAGATCTTGTGGCCGCTGAGCGAAACGAGATCGCATCCCAGCGCCGTCATGTTGAACGGGAGGCGCCCCACCATCTGTGTGGCGTCGCAGTGGAAGAGTCCGCCGGCTTGATGAACCAGGTCGGCAATCTCGGCGATCGGATTCAGGACGCCCGTTTCGCTGTTGGCGGCCATGACCGACACCAGCAGCTCGCTCTCGGTCACCTGCACCAAGCCCGCCAGCGGTTCCAGATCGACGAAGCCTCCCGGCGTCACGGGCGTTATCTGCAGATGGCAGCGGCCGGCCGCGGCGAGCGCCTCAGCCGTCCGTCCCACAGATGCGTGCTCGACCGCCGAGGTCACGAGTGTCGGCCGGACGCGACTCAGGGTCTCAGAGTCAGCGGCAGCAAATCCGACGAGTGCCAGATTGTTGGCTTCTGTCGCGCCCGCAGTGAAGATCACCCCACCAGGTGGCCCATCCACTAGCTCGGCCACCTGTTCGCGAGCCTCGCTGACCGCTGCATCCTGCCGCCGGCCGAACCGATGAGCCGATGATGCGTTGCCGAACCCGTCGGTCATGGCCTTCGCCACCGCTTCGGTCACCCGTGGATCGCAGGGCGCGGACGCGTTGTAGTCGAGATAGATCTCGTTCACTCAAGACCCCGGACCGGTAGCGGCATCAGCCTTGCGGCGAGCGTAAGCCAAGCACCTCCACAACCCATGGACCCAGCGGATTTCGCGCCGCGGCCCGATCTGGGCGACCACGACGGCCTGCGAAAACAGACCAACAGCCACACCCGACGGTCCGCACAGGTACAAAAAAGGGACCCCGTGCGGTCCGGGGCCCCGTTGCCGCGGTACTTCGGTTGCATTCGGCGCATGCCTACTAACCGAACCATTCGACACCTGAAGCATAGCCAGCCCCGCGCTATCGGAGCAGCAAGATTTCGTTGCGGAAACTGCAGCCAGCATGGGTGGTTGCATCGGCGCGGGGTGTCACGTTGCAGACACCGGTCATCGCTATGGCCACATCGGCGAGTGATTGGTCGCCTTCTATGCAACGCCTGCGAACGCCCGATAGGAGATCCGCTACCTGGAGCGGTTCGGAGGTGTGGGAGGCAGCGAAGTACACACCACGATGAAGCGGCAGCTTGTTCGTCGCGATGAAAGACGCCACCGAGGAGCTCGTATGGGCATCGAGGTGGTGGCTTGAGCGATCGACCACGACAATGCCGATTGAGTTCTCAAGCTCGCACTCGACCGAGAAATGCTCTGCCAACACCTGCGCCTGCAACGGCAGGGCGGTCCCGAGCGCCATCGAGTGCTTCAGTCGGGACTTGTCAATCCCCGCCGTGTACACGGTGCAACCGAGCCCGCCGATGATCCGCAGCACTTCCGCGACAAAGCGCCGGTTCTTGCTGCGACGCCAAGGGTTGGGCTTCACGATCTGGTGCGACTTGAGTTCCCATTCCGACGGGTGACCCCTGTTCGGAAAGAACCGTGCCTTTGCACCCAGCAGCCTTCGGGCGAGCGACGGCACATGCACAGACGGAATCGACAGGCCACCGAGCACGACGGCGCGCGAGGGATGGCTCGCGTCGGGCTTACCCGAGTCATCGAGAAAGAGAAGACGTGTGCTCACCGGAGTTGTCGCGGTGCATCCCAAGGTCGGCTGGTGAAGCCAAGACGCTAGTTCCTGCGTTGCGGATCCGAGCCGGAATTTCGGAGCAAGAACGCGCCTTGGCAGGTAGCTGAGAAATGCGCCAAATCGTGGAATCGCCAAGGCAGAACCGCAGGTCAGAGCGTTGCAGGCACGCTGGAAACCGTTCTTTTTCAGCAGCCTGCCAGCGGCTGTTCCTGAATCTGCGCGATGAACGGCTCCGGCTCGTCGGAGTCCCAGCTCGCTCGGTCGACCACGACGGGGTTGATATCAACTCGAAGGTCCTGCTCCACCTTGCGGCAAGCCTGGCGGATCGTCCGGAGCGACGCTGTGCCGATCACCACGACGTCGACGTCGTTCGGGAACGGACCCGGTTCGCCTTCGAGTCGCGCAGCCCACGAACCGAATACGAACGCCTCGTGGACTCCGTCGATCCCCCGAAGCGCATCGCCGAGGCGTCCCACCACGCCAACGGTTTGCATGAGGATGGAGCGCAGTTCGGGCGCCCACGGGAGGCTCCAATTGGGGCTGACCAGCCTGTTGCGGCCCAGTAGACGAGTCACCACGAGACCGTGCTGCGCCAGGCGTGCTACTTCTCGACTTGCGGTTGCCTGCGCGACGCTTGCGCGTTCCGCGAGTTCCCCGATGGAGACCTCTGCACCAGTGCCCGCAAACAGGACGCCGAGCAGACGAAACTGCTGGTCGGATCTGAAGAGCGGAGCCAGAGCCGGCGCTGTTTCACTCACATACTCGATTATATCATTGAGAGTGTGAGACAATGCCGGCTGCCGCAGCCACAGCGGAGAACGCGAAATATAGGAAGTGACTTTCGTTATCCCGCGTAAGCTCACTCGGCGCGGGCTACCGGAGAAGGATGCCGCAGCGAAGGATGCTCTGGCGCGGCCACGGGCTGGCGGCGCTACCGCTACAACCTCAACCCCATAGGCCCGAACGGCACGAATCGCGGGAATCAGTCGGTGTCGCCGGTCATGAGCAGATGGACTTCAGCCCGCTGGTCCGCCGGCTTGACGGCATCCATGAGCATCTCGACGGCGAGGTTCACGTCGGTCTGCTTCTCGGTCTCGAATTGACCTCGGCACCGCAGTGGCGCTAGCCATCTCGCACAACCCATCTGTATGGTGGCTCCCAGAACCGTTTTGGCGGGTGACTGCCAAGAGTGAGAAACGCCCTCCACGTCGCTGGAGGGCGTTCCTGCGCATGAGGTGGATCATCACCCACAGCAAGGGAGCGCACTATGCGGCTGGACGAGATCACGGCGGAGGACCTGACACCCGATCAAGCGGCGGTGCTCGACGCCATCCGCAGCGGGCCGCGGGGCACATCGGGCCGGGGACCGAAGCTGCGAGGCCTCGCCGGGCCCTACGGGGTATGGGTGCGGGCACCCAGCGTGGGCATCGAGGCCCAAGCACTCGGCGCTGCCGTGCGCTTCGCATCATCGCTGCCCGAGAGCGTCAAGGAAGCCGCCATCTGCACGGTCGGAGCATTCCACCGGGCCAAGTTCGAGTTCGCTGCCCATCGCATCCTGGGACTCGAGGCCGGACTCGACCCAGCCGATCTCGAAGCCCTGCGCGTCGGCGACTCGCCGAACTTCACCGGCCACGAAGCCACCGCGCACGCCGTCGCCGCCGAACTCGTGAACGACCACCGTCTCAGCGACGCCACCTACGCCGCCGCCCTCGACGCCTTCGGCGAAGCGGGCCTCGTGGAACTCGTCACCACCGTCGGCTACTACTGCCTGATCTCCCTCACCCTCAACGCGTTCGAGATCCCGCTGCCCGCCGACTGGGACGACCCCTTCGCAGACGAGGCCTGACCTCCCGGCGAGCATCAGCAGGCGCCTCGGCCCTCCAAAAGCGGTGAATAGAACGGGAATAGAACCAGCAGCGATAGTCCATAGCGCGAAACCGCAGGTCAGGACGCTGTTGCGAACACTTGTAGGTACCCCGAATAGAACCGGAATAGAACGGGGTAAGCGAGAACGCAGGATCGCGGACTCGTCGGCGGGGATCATCCGCGGATGACTGTGCAACCGACATGAGCGGGTGCAGCCGCCGCCCGCGCGACCTGGTGCCGCGGACCGATCAGCGCTGCGGCGATACTGGCAGGCGATGACGCCCGAGGAGATTGAGCGCCTCGCTCAGCGAGGCGAGTCCGAGACCGTCGAGTTCAAGGCGACCACGGGCCAGCGGCACGAGGCAGTCAAGACGCTCTCCGCGATGCTCAACGGCCGGGGCGGCCAGGTGATCTTCGGGGTCAACCCGAAGGGCAACGTCACTGGCCAGCAGGTAGGCGAAGACACCCTCACTGACATCACCAACGCATGCCAGGAGATTCACCCGCGGTATCCCCCGTCGATTGATCGAGTCCCTCTCCCCGACTGTGCCGGCCGCGAGGTCATCGTGGCAGGGGTTCCGTCCGGCACGCGCAAGCCATGCGCCTATCGCGGTCGTCACTATGTGCGCGCTGGGGCTGCGACCCTCGACATGCCCGAGGAGACCCAGTTGTCGCTGGTGCTGGAACGGGTTCACGGCACGGCGCGGTGGGAACTCGAGACATCGGGACTCGGTTTCGAAGCAGTCGACGAACGCGAAGTGCAGCAGTTTCGAGACGACGCCATAGCAGCGGGGCGTGCTGCTTTCGATGCAGATGCCTCGGTGCCTGACGTGCTGCTGGCGCTCGGCCTCTTGGATGGCGAAGGCTTGCCGAACCGTGGTGCCATCGCGCTCTTCGGACGTGTCGGGGAGTTAGGCGGTCGCTACCCGACACTCGGCTGCCGGCTCGTGGTCGTGGACGGCACAGAGCTTGCAGACGAGCTCCGCGACGATGTGCTCGTGAACGACAACGTGTACGCCTCACTGCGCAAGGCAATGGCGTTCTGCGACCGGCACTTGAGTTGGCGTACACAGATCGGCAGCGGCCTGCAGTCCGAGACCGACTCGGAGATCCCGCGGGCCGTCGTGCGTGAGGCACTGGCCAACGCCTTCGGCCATCGCGACTACGCAGTTGCCGGACTGGTGCAAGTACGGCTGTATGCCGACCGCCTCGAGGTGTCGTCGCCCGGGCAGCTGCATTTTGGCCTCACCCCCGCTGACCTGTACGTGCCGCACAGTTCGCACCCGTGGAATCCGGTGATGCTCGGCTGCCTGTACCGGCGAGGCATCGTCGAGCAGCTGGGCTCGGGAACGTTGCGCATGATCCGAAGGTGCGCCGAGGAAGGCCTCGGCCGCCCGGTCTTTGTGGCCGGCGCTGCGTCGGTCGCCTGCAGCGTGCCGCGCTGGGGACACTGGCTGAGGCCGGACGGGACGAGCGTGGAGGTCTCCAAGCTCGAAGCGGCGGTGCTGTCGGCGCTGATCGTCGGCCCTGCTTCGCGGGGCGAGCTTGCCGATGCGCTCATGGCCGATGCAGCCGACGTGCGCGAAGCGCTCGTCGAACTGCGAGAAATGGGCCTCGTTCGGGTCGAGGGTCACGGCCGAGGTTCGTTCTGGCTGCTCGACACTCCCTGAATGGAACCCGAGCACCCTGCCCATGACGCGATGCTCCGGGCCAGAGGCGTATTGCGAACATTTGTAGGTACCCCCGAATAGAACCGGAATAGAAACGAAGCGGCGGAATCGCACGGGAACAGGCGGCGCGCGCCTAGGTTCGGGGCAGTACGGAGCGGGACGGCCTGGGAGGGCGGGTGAGCGAGGCAACTGACGCTGAAGAACGCGAGGTGATGGACTGGCGGCGTTACGGCGTGGCCGTGCGGGAGCTGGCGCAGATGATCGCCGACGACGGCTACCGGCCCCAGATGATCCTGGCCATCGCCCGCGGCGGGCTGTTCTGTGCGGGCTCGCTGGGCTACGCGCTGTCGGTCAAGAACATCTACGTCATGAACTGCGAGTACTACACCGGCGTCGACGAGCGCCTCGAAGTGCCGATCATGCTGCCGCCCACCCCCGATCTCGTCGACCACCGAGACTCGGACATCCTCATCGCCGACGACGTGGCCGACACCGGCCACACGCTCAAGCTGGTGTACGACTTCTGCCTGCCGCGGGTGCGCAGCGTCCGCACCGCCGTGCTGTACGAGAAGCCGTGGTCGACGGTCAACTGCGACTGGGTGTGGCGCCGCACCGACTTGTGGATCAACTTCCCCTGGTCCACCGAGCCGCCCATCGTCACCGACGAGCAGGCCCGAGCCTGACGCAGGCGTCGGCTGAGGCTGCCTAGGTCTCGTCGCCGCAGTCGGAGCACTCGCCGTACAAATCGAGGCTGTGACGCAGGGGTGTGAAACCCGCCTCGCCCGCAGCGCCGACAAGCGCTCGGTCGACCTCGTCCTCGAGCTTGCCGTCGAGGCGCATGTCCTCGATGGTCCCGCACGACACGCAGATCAGGTGATGGTGATGCCCGAGCAGCGACTCGGCCAGCTCGAAGTGGGCCCGATCGCCGCCGGCGCTGATGCGGTAGACGATGCCCCCCTCCCGGAGAGCGTCGAGATTCCGGTACGCCGAGCTCTGGGGCAGTTCGGGAACCAGCAGCACGATGTCGCGCAACGTCAGCGGCCGCTGCGCCGTCGCAAGCACGTCGACGAGGGCACGCCGCCCGCCCGTGTAGCGCTGACCGGAGACGGCCAAGCGCCGCCCGACTTCTTCGTGGAGTTGATCGAGATCCTTCGGAGGCTCCATCTGGCTTTCCCGGTCAGGCTGGCAAACAGATCAGCGGGGCGACGGCAGGCCGCCCCGGGCGGTCATAGACGTCGGGCGTGCTGGTGCTCTGCCTCGTGGTCATGGTCGTGGTGGTGGCCGTGGTGGCTGCCTGGCGGCGCAAGCTGGCCGTGACGGGCCTGCGAGACAACGCCGACATACGGGCTGTGACCGGGATCGCCTGCCTCGTGGGCGTGGGCGCTCTCCATGATGAACTCGTGCTCGGTGCCGTCGTGGGCCACCACTGCGCCGCCGAATGCCGCCGTCAGGTGCGCATCGGTCAGCACCTCATCGGGAGGCCCGTCGGCAAGCACCATCCCCTTCAGCAACAGAACACGATCACAGCGTCGTGCCTCCTGCAGGTGGTGCGTCGACATCACCACGAGGTGGCCGGCCGCACGCTCAGCCTCGATCACCTCGAGAATGGTCGTCTGGCTCGGCAGGTCCAGGCCGGTGATCGGCTCGTCCAAGAGCAAGCAGTCATAGTCCGACGCGAGCACCATCGCCACCATCACTCGCTGACGCTGGCCCCCGGAGAGCTCGCCAAACGATTTGTGGCGGAGGTGTGCAACGTCGAGCCGCTCAGCAGCAACGCGAACCGCTTCCTTGTCGCTGCGACGAAACCGTTTGAGCAGCCCGCGACTGCGGTATCGCCCGATGGTCAGCACCTCTTGCACAGTCATCGGCATGAAGGGATGCGGTTGGTGATGCTGGCACACAAACCCCACCTTGACGTCGCCGGCCGATTCCAATCGGCCCGACGTCGGGCGTTGCAACCCGCTGAGCACCCGCAGCAAGGTGGTCTTGCCGCTCCCGTTCGGACCCATGAGTGCGACCGACGACGGGCCGTCGAGCTTCAGATCGCCTGTCTCGAGCACATGGCAGGACCCGAACGAAACACGGATGTCGTGGAGATGAAACAGGGCCTGCCTCGCTTCGATTTCGAAGGTGCTTGGGTTACCAAGCCTCGATAGGGTAGCTGAAACTGATTCTCATTCTCACAATCTGAGGTGAGGCGAGAGCGCCAGCGGGGCTCTTCCGCACTTGCATCGGAGCATACGGGAGGCACACATGACGGTCGAAGCGGTCGCGAATCGACAAAGGCCTCGGCGGATCCGCCGAAGCGGATTGGTGGTAACGGTTGCCGCGGTGCTGTTCGCAGCAGCTTGCACCGGCACCGACAGCGACACCGAGGCGGTTGACGCGACGGACGCATCGTCGACGGTGCCTTCGGTGGTCGCTACCACGGGTATCTGGGCCGACGTGGTCAGCAACGTGGGCTGCGACGACAGCGTCTCGGTGACCACCCTCATCCCGCAGGGCGGCGACCCGCACACATACGAGCCGTCGTTGCGAGACCGCGAGACGATGGACGCAGCCGATTTGGTGGTTGCGAACGGCCTCGGTCTCGAGGAGCGCCTTGAGGACACGCTGGAAGCTGTCGCAGCCGAGGGCGTGCATGTGTTCGAGGTCGCCGAGCACATCGACACGATCGAATTCGAGTTCAGTGGTGGGCACGACGACCACAGCCACGGCGAAGAAGACGGGCACGACGACGACCACGAAGGCCACGACCACGACGACGAAGACGGACACGACGACGACCACGAAGGCCACGACCACGACGACGAAGACGGACACGACGACGACCACGAAGGCCACGACGACGAGGACGGGCACGACGACGACGATCACGAAGGCCACGACCACGACGAGGAAGACGGGCACGACGACCACGAAGGCCACGACCACGACGAGGAAGACGGGCACGACGACCACGAAGGCCACGACCACGACGAAGAGGACGGGCACGACGACCACGACGAGGAAGACGGGCACGACGACCATGACGACCACGCCGGTCACGACCACAGCGGTGGGGACCCACACGTTTGGTTCGATCTGCAGCGTGTCGCAGGTGTCCTCGGCGAACTGGCCGACGAACTGATCCATGCCGGCGCCGATGCCGACACGGTCAACGGCTGCCTGGATGCCTACCGTGAGGCGCTGGCCGAAGCCGATGCCGAGGTCGCCGGAATTCTCGACGCAGTGCCGGCCGACCGGCGCATCATGATCACCAACCATGATGCGTTCGGCTACTTCGCCGACCGCTACGGCTTCGAGGTCGTCGGCACGGTGATTCCTTCGCTCTCCACGACAGCGGAGACCAATCCTGCGCTGCTGGAGGAGCTCGCCGAGATCATCGAGCACGAGGGTGTGCCTGCAGTGTTCTCCGAGACGACGCACTCTGACGTCGATATCCAAGCCTTGGCTACCGCCGCAGGGGACATCTCCGTGGTGCAGTTGCTTACCGGCAGCCTCGCGCCGGCAGGCGAAGACGGCGACACGCTGATCGGCATGCTGAGGTTCAACGCGCAAGCAATAGCCGACGCATTGGGCTGAGAGCCGTAGCGTTGCAACGACACCACCCCTAGCCAGGGGCGAACCGACCACCAGCCCACCAGGGGGATGACATGACGTTCCTCACCGATCCGGTGGGCTGGTGGATCGAGCCGTTCACCTCCAACCCCTTCATGACCAAGGCGCTGGTCGCGGGCCTGCTTGCTGTGCTGACCACCTCGATGGTGGGCACATGGGTGGTGCTGCGGAGCTTGAACTTCCTCGGCGACGCCTTGGCGCACGGCGTGCTTCCGGGCATCGCGATCGCATTCATCGTGGGATTCGACACGGGCCTCGGCGCGCTGGCCGCTGCCGTCGTGATGGTGAGTGCCATCTCGTTCATCCCGCGCATCTCGCCGCTGTCGGAGGACACGTCCATCGGCGTGCTCTTCGTGGGATTGCTGGCGCTCGCCGTGGTGATCATGTCGTCGGGGGCAGCTGCCGGCAGCGGTGACATCGAACGCTTCCTGTTCGGCTCGATCACCGGAGTGCAGAACGCCGATCTCGTGCGTCAGGCGGTGGTTGCTGTGGTGGCTGTCGGCGGTGCGGTCGTGTTCTACCGGGCGTTCTTTGTGATGACGTTCTGCGAGGTGCAGGCAGAGATGGCCCGGCTGCGCCCGCGCCTCATGCACGGTGTGCTCATGGCGTTGCTGGCCGTCTCCATCGTGGGTTCGTTCCAAGTGGTGGGAAGCCTGCTCGTCATGGCCTTCCTGATCGCTCCTCCGGCGACCGCCTCGATGTTCGTGCGACGTGTGCCGCTCATCATGGTCGCAGCGGTGCTGATCGGAGCTCTGTCGGTCTATCTCGGGCTGCTGCTGAGCTATCACCACCGGCTCGCCGGCGGGGCATCGATGGCGTTGACGGCGGTGGCGATTCTGTTCGCCACGATGCTGATCAGAGCCCTCGTGCACGCGTTGCGGCCGGCACCGCCGGACGACGCACTGCCCGTGCAGATGCTCGCCGACAGTCGCTGACCTGTTGTCCCGGGCAACAGCGGCCGGCTGCTACTCGCCGTCGGTGAAGCTCGTGTAGATGGTGGGGTTCTCGAGGTCGGCAAGCTGCTGGTTGCGGTGATTGACATCGGCCAGCAATTCAGGATGTGAGAGCACCCAGAAACGCCGTTCGTACATCGCCTCGATGACCTTGGCGGCCACCTGTGCGGGGTCCATGCCCCGCTCCAGCGCAGCGGCGATGTTGGCGTTGCGGCGGCGGGCGTCGGCAGTTTCCGTCGGTGCTTCGCCTTCCGGCCGGGGCCGCCGCTCGCGGCGCAGCTCTTCGGGCCGGTTGCGCTGGGCGGTGGCGATGTTGGTCCGCACCACGCCCGGGCACAGCACCGATACGCCCACATCGGCGTTGCGGTCGCGCTGCATCTCGAGGTGCAGCGTCTCCATGATGGCCACCACGCCGTACTTGGCCGCGTTGTAGGGGCCGAGCCCCGGCACCGACATGAGCCCTGCCACCGAGGCGGTGCTCATGATGTGGGATTCCTCCGCCTCGATGAGGTGGGGCAGGAAGTGATGCACTCCGTGGATCACGCCCCACAGGCACACGTCCACCACCCATTTCCAGTCGACAAGCTGCTGGTTGCGGATGAGCCCTCCCCCGCCGACGCCGGCGTTGTTGCACACCATGTGCACGGCGCCGAAGCGGTCGAGGGTGGCCGCCGCGAGCGCTCCCACCGAGTCGGGGTCGGTCACGTCGGTGATGACGCCGAGTGCCTCGACGCCGTGGTCAGCGACCTCAGCCTCGGCGGCACGCAACGGGGCCTCCTCGATGTCGGCGAGCACCACGTTGGCACCCTCGCCGGCAAAGCCCAATGCCAAGGCCTTGCCGATGCCCGATGCCGCCCCGGTCACCACCGCGACGCGTCCGGTCATGGTTTCCATGTCTGTCCCCCTGTGTCGGTTGGCCCGAACCCGGCGGCGCTCAGGCGTTGAGCTGCTCGAAGCGCTCCATGACGTCGAGATACTCGCTGATCATCTCCTCGACGACCCGCGTGGCCGAGATCGACTCGTTGAGCTGCCCGACCACCTGGCCGACGAAGTAGTTGGCCAGCTCCACCGCGCCCTTGTTGGAGGGGTTCATGGCCGCTCGGTCGATGCGGCGGCTGGCGGCGCCGATCAGCATCGGCTGCAGCGGCATCGGGAGCGTCCCCGGCGAGTTCTCGCCCTCCCACTCGTCGGTCCAGGCCGAGCGAAGCTGGCGGGCAGGCTTGCCGGTGCGCGAGCGCGAGCGAAGCGTGTCCGACGAGCCGGCCGCCAGGAACTTCTCCTTCACGACGGGGTGCGTCTCGGCCTCCTGGGTGGTGAGCCAGACCGACCCGCACCACACACCCTGGGCGCCGAGCGCCAGCGAGGCGGCCACCTGGCGGCCGTTGCCGATGCCCCCAGCGGCCAGCACCGGCACCGGTGCGATGGCGTCCACCACTTCGGGCACCAACACCATCGTGGCGATGTCGCCGGTGTGGCCGCCGGCCTCGTGGCCCTGCGCGATCACGATGTCGACGCCTGCGGCGACATGGCGCTCGGCGTGCACCTTCTTGCCGGCCAGCGCCCCCACCAGCACGTCGTTGTCGTGAGCGCGCTCGATCATGTCGGGAGGCGGCGGGCCGAGTGCGTTCACGGCCAGGCGGATCGGGTACGAGAACGCCACGTCCATGAGCGGCACCGCCTGCGCGTAGGTCATGGGCGGCTCGGAGTCGCCGGCGATCGCCCCGGGTTTGTCTTCGGCCGGCAGCGGCGGGACGTCGTAGCGCTCCATCATGTCGTCGAGGAACTCACGGTGCGCCGGCGGGATCATCGCCTTGAGGTCCTTCACCGACAGTTCGCCTTCAGACTTGCCCTCGTACTTGGCGGGCACGATGATGTCCACGCCGAAGGGTCGGCCGCCCACCTCGTCGGTGATCCAGCCCATGTCGATGTCGAGCTGCTCAGGGGTGTGACCTGCTGCGCCGAGCACGCCGAAGCCCCCCGCCTTGGTCACCGCCGCCACCACGTCCCGGCAATGGGTGAACGCGACGATCGGAACGTCGCAGCCCAGCATCTCGCACACAGGTGTCTTCATGCCCCGAAACTACCGGCGCAGCACTCTCCCCCGCAGCGCACACACCTCCTGTCGGACTGGTGCGGATCGCCTCGCTTGGTCAGGCCAATCCCAAGAAGACGACCAGAGCGCGGCCCAGCCGTGTCATGTCCTCATCACCGAGCCGACCGATGTGTTGGCCGAGCCGGGACCTCGGAACTGCGGCGACCTTGTCGACCATCAGGCTCGAGGGCCGCTCGAGGCCATTCTCGTCGTCAGGCTCCACGGGCAGCCGAAAATACGGCGCTGCGGTCTGTTCAGTCGTGAAAGCACAGATCGTGACCGAAGCCGTGGTGTCGAATCTGTCGTCTTGGATGATGACAACGGGCCTGGGCTTGCCCGCGTACTCGCTGCCGCCTGCTGCCGTCCATACTTCGCCGCGCTTCATACGTCGAGATCGGAGATGGCATCGATGAACGCCTGATCGTCAGCCTCGCCAGCGCTCTGCGCCACCGCTGCACCCTGCCTGCGAGCCTCTTCGGCGAAGTCGGGGTGCCGCGTGTCAATGACCCACATCTGGATCGGTCGCAGACCCTGCTCGCGCAGCTTCTTGCGATGCCTGCTGACTCTGGTCGCCACCCCTGAAACGTCCTGCTGCTTCGCCACGTCTCCATCTTAGGCAGACAGCGTTACATGTAACACCGTGCATTTCGCCGCAGAGGTTCAGGGCACGTATGCGACGAACAGACGGGGTGCCGCTGGCGAAGTCGGATCAGAACTGTCACCGTCGCCTGGGTCAGCGATCCGAGGCGGCGTGGAGGGCTGCAGCATCGCGACGAGGTAGTCGGCGCCGACAGCGAGCCTGACATCGGCCCCCGAATCGCAGGTGTCGAATGCCTCGGGAAGTGCTTGCCAGCCCCAGTCGACGCCGTCTGCGGACCATCCGACCCACGGCCAGAACTCCGGAAAGACACCCGCGGCCCATCCCGACTGCGTCCCCTGCCGCTGCACCAAGACACCAGGTCGGCCGGAGGTCCACCAGCATTGCCCGAACACCGGCTGGAGGTCGAAGGCATCAAACGTGACAAGCTCATCGGCCGTATCGGGATCGTCGAACACCAGCTTGTACGACAACCCTTGACCCTGCTGATGCGTGCCCGCAGGCGTGTCAGGGCCGTCGAAGAGGCGGCTCTCGAACACGTACACCGCCCTCTCCGCACTGAGATCCCAGAGCGTCATGCCGCCGGACGGTTCGTCGTAGCGCAGTTGGTAGCCGTTTTTCGCGGCATACCCGGCCCGGGCGTACGACCATCCATCGGGCATCGACAACGTGGCAAACGCCACGAGACCTGCTGGTCCGGCCTGTAGCTGATCGATGGTGCTGAGGTGCTCGAATACCGCCGTCTCGACAGGAGGTTGGTCGGCAGACTCGCGGGTAACGCGCACCCGCCCCCGCTCGGAGCCTTCCCTCCATGATGACCAGACGAATCCTGCCGCGTCGATCGCTGACGCTTCTCGATGAGTGCCCTCCGCGTACTCGTCGAATGGTCCCTTTCGCCATTCGTTGCCGTCAGGCGAGCTCAGCTTCCTAGGGGATTCAGTCGTCACGATCAGGACGACTCCATCGGAGGCTGGCCCCGGTGGCGCTTGTGGCTGCGGTGCGACGTGTGACCAGTCATCGGTCAGCAGGATGAAGCCCGCTTCGGTCCACCGCCCGACCGCTTCCGAGCCGCCTGATTCCGCCTGGTGCATAAGGGTCGTGCCGTCACCACCGAAGAGATGAATGCGAGCGTCGCTCTGGTCGCGCTCGATAGCGACAATCTGCTCCGCGCTGAGCGCGAGCTCGGTGTAGGTCAGGATGACTTCAAACTCCTCCGCAGCACTGTCGTCATTCGCCGGGCGGCGAAACTCAACCGCGATCGCGTCGTCGTCCAGCGTCCGATACACCATGAAGGCACCATCGGGGATCAGACCTCGATCCGCAAGCAGCGACTCGAGGTCGAAAGTCGAGAAGCTGAGTACAGCTACGACAACCTGACGGCCCGACGCGAACACGTCCACTACCCGCATTGACCGGGATGCGTAATCCGGGGGCTGCTCGTCCGGCATTGAAGCGAGCGTCGCCTCGATCCAGCTCGCACCACGGTCGTCGCTGACGAACACATCGCCGAAGACCTCAGCATCGCCGCGATGGATGCCGGGGGGCGCGCCGATGAGCACCCACCGATCACCGCTCGCGTCCACGGTGAGCGGTACCACACCCTCGGGCAACGGCAGCGCGCTCCACTCTTGACCGTCGTCAGTGACGCGAATGGCGAATGCTCCGCCAGGCAGGCGACCGCCGACCGCGACGCGCCCGTCGCTCGTGGTCTCCACGAACGTCGCAGACTCGAGCCCGAGGTCGACCTCAGCCCACTGCAGAATCGGACCGTTCGACAGATCAGCAGGCGTCGGGACGTCCCCGTTGCTGGGCGCGCACGCCGCGAGGATCAGCGCAGCCGCAGCGATGAGAAGCAGGGCGGAGCGGCAGCTCCGTCCGCGAGTGCCCAAGAGGTTCACGGCACTCGGGCGATGAACCAGCGCTGCTCTCGGGCGACTGTGCTCGCCACGACCGCTCCGCCGTCAGCGGAACCGCCTTCACGGAGACTGCTCGTTCCTAACGGCTCGAAGACGTGTACGGAGGCGACCACGAAGTCTCCGCCCACGGCGACGGTTACATGTGCATCAACGTCGCCGATTCCGAACGCCTCTTGGACGGTCTGCCAACCCCAGGCCGTGCCATTGGCCGACCATCCCACCCACATTTCCGGGCTGTGGGAGTCCAGAGTCTCCATCTGATCGCCGAATACGGCTTCGAGATCCTCCATCGTGAACGTCACGAGGTCCTCGCCCGTGTCAGGATCCTCGAACGTCAGCTCGAAGACATCGCCTTCCTCGACTTCGCGCACGCCCTCTGGAGGCTCAGCGCTCTCGATGATCTCAGGGCCGAACACGTACACGGGTGAGTCGGCGGTGAGATCCCACAGCGTGATCCCGCCCTCCGGCTCGCCGTAGCGGAGCTCGTAGCCGTCCTTGGCCACCCGACCGACCGGCAGTCCAGAATCGTCGGAACCTCCTCCAGAGAGCTCAGGACGGGACGGCATTGCTGTCGCGGCAAGGCCTGCAGGCCCCACGCTGAACTCCCCGAAGCGACTGAGGTCGCCTAGCCACGTTGTTCGGACATCGTTGCCGCTGTCGCTCCAGCGCGTGAGGGAGCTGCCCCTTCCGTCCGAACTGGTCATCCACACGGTGCCGTCTGGCTCGAGAACCGCACCGCTGAACCAGCCTTGTGCCGACGACAGATCGACAGCATGGCTGTCCCACGCCCGGCCATCTGCCGAGGTGAACATCGTGAGTCCGTCTCGGCCGGAGTCGACCAAGAGTGCAAAGCTGTCATCGGTGCCGATGCCGCCGGCCAACCAACCGTCGACGACGGCCGTTTCGGCGAGTTCAGGGCCGGAGCCCGAGTACACGCAAATGGACCCCGGTTCGTGCGCTCCTTCGATGATCGCCATCTGCTCAGCCGACAATCCGAGTTCGTCGACCGTGAATGTCAGGGGTTCGGCGGACACCCCCGAAGCACCGCCTGGTTGAGCGCCATCGGAGGCAGATTCTTCAAGCACATCGAAGCTCATATCGAAGCCGAATCCGTCACCGGCGATGGAGATCCAATGTGGGCGTGTGCCTGGCGGCAACAGGCCGCGGTCGCGCAACAGCGCTTCGAAATCGAGGGAGAAGTGTGTTCTGACGACTGCAACGACGTGCGGGCCCGATGTTGCAACTGCGGCGACGCTCGAGTGAGCGATGGTGTGCTCGGGCAAGTCGGGCGGGTCCACCCGAAGTCTCGCTTCGGTCCAGCTGACACCTCGGTCGTCGGAGACGTAGATCCGGCCGCTGAAGTCGGCGTCGCTCGGATCTTCGTGCGACCATCCAGCAACCGCCCACCGTTCACCGGTCAAGTCGAAGGCGTGCGGCGACACAGCCGCTGGCAACGACACGACCGACCAGTCGGAGCCGTCTGAGGTGCTGACGAGCAACGACGCCCCTGCCGACGTTTCTTCACGGATCACGACCCGGCCGTCGCCAATCGAGGACAGCCCACCGAATCCGCTGACGCCCGGATGGAACTCACTCCACTGCAGCAGCGGCCCAGTGGACGCGCCCTGGGGTGTGGAGACCCCGGCATTGTCGTCATCGGTGATCGCTGTGGCGTCGATGCGATCGGACTGGGCTGCCGATTGCGAGGAAGCGTCTTCGCCGGCGACTGTCTCAATCCGCTCGTCGGCGTGTTTGTCCGCTTCGGTGTCGACCGCCTGGTTGGCGTCGTCGCTGCCTTCAGCCGCGACCACGCCGCTCTCGCCGCCTCCACACCCCGTCAACGCCCACGCCGTGGCCACGATGCCGAGCAACGCAAGCAGCCGCCCTGCTGCTCTCGTGAGCCGCTGACGAACCACCGAGTCAAGCCTACGTCTGGGCTTCTCACTGGAGGTGTTGCGGCGGCAGTCCAGATGTCGCCGCGCTTCGTGCGTCGAGTTAGGAAATGGCGTCGAAACAGGATTGATCGTCAGCAGCTTGCTCACTCGCCGCAGTTGCTGCGGATTGCCGTCGGGCTTCTTCAGCGAAGTCCGCATGCGGAGTGCCAATGACGCACATCTGGATCCATCGCAGACCGCGTTCGCGCAGTTCCTTGCGACGCCTGCTGACGTTGGCTGCCACCCCTGAAGCGCTCCGTTGCTTCGCCTTGCCTCCAGCCTCGGCACGGATTGTCGCATCTGACACGTACATGCAACACCCAGATTTTTCTGAAGCGGCTCAGGGAACGCGAGCGATGAACCAGCGCGTCTCGGGAATTCGGCCGGCCTCATCGGCGCCGCTGGAGAGTTCAGGTGGTGGGATGAGCCACACCATTGCGATCGCGAATTCCTCTCCTACGGCGAATCTGGCCACAGCGTCCATGTCGCCAAGGCCGAACGCTTCCTGGGCTGACTCCCAGCCCCACTGAACGCCGTCGCGAGACCAACCGACCCACTGCTCCGGAACGCCTGCAGCCATCGGCGGCGGAGGACCCATGACTTCGAACAGTTCGACCATCGAGAACGAGACGAGGTCCTCGCCGGTGTCAGGATCCTCGAACGTCAGCATGGCGGAGTCGCCGGATCCCTCAGTGCGAACACCAGGCGGTTCCGTGGTGCCTTGGACTGCCTCAGCACTGAAGACGTATACCGCCTCACCGGCAGTCAGGTCCCACAGAGTGATTCCACCCTCGGGTTCGTTGAAGCGAAGCTCGTAGCCGTCCTTGTTCAGGCGCCCGTCGGGCATGGACTGGCCGGTTGCGGAATCTGAGCCGTCGAGCGCTGTGAAGCCCCCGACCACCAGGCCTGCGTCCCCGACGGCGAGACCGCCCAACGCCTCGAAAACTGGGAAGTGTGCAGTCTGTGTACCCGACTCGCCGGCCTGCTGGCGGTGAATCGAGCTGCCGAACCCTCCGCCGAGGATGGTCGAGAATCGGGCAGTCCACAGGGTGCCGTCGGGGGCGAACGCGTCGAGGTGAAGCACGTCGGCGGACGAGTCGCGGCCAAGTGGATGGACGCTCCACGACTCGCCGTCGGGCGATATCAGCAGACTGTCGCCCTCGTCTGCGTACAGGATCAGGCGAAAGCCGCCGTCAACGGCACTCCCCGTGCTCGCCCATCCGCGAAACGACCCGTGAAACGTGAGTTCTGTCTCCTCGCCGCTGAACAGGAAAACCCGCCCGCCGCTGAGGGGATCGTCGCGCTCGTCTCGAAGCAGCGCCTTCTGCGAGTCCGAGAGTGCCAGGTCATCGTGGGAAAAACGAATCTCCGTCTCGCTGCCGTCGCTGTTGTCCAGCCAGACGCGCACCGACTCGCCGTCCGACTCCCAGCCAGCGACGCGCGCGTCGGACTCCAAGCGTCCGGCATCGACAAGCAATGACGCGACGTCCAGCCGAGTGTGTCCCTGAACCGCAGCCACAACACCGTCGCCGGATACATACACCGAAGTACGGCTGAACCCCACCGTCTCGTCAACGCCGACGTCTCGACGGGCGGCCTCAATGTCCAACGCCGCCTGGCTCCATGTCGCGCCCTGATTGCCGGAAACGAAGACCTGCGCGCCGATATCGGCAACGTCTCCTCCGGCGGGAGGCTCTGCATAGAGCGCCCCGCTGATCGCAACAAGCTCATCAGACATGTCGATGCTCGACGTGAGCAAGAGCATCTCGTCTGGCAGCGGCATCCGCGTCCAAGTTGTGCCATCTCCGGTGACGAGCAGATGCGAGGTCGTAGGGAACGAGTCGCTCGCGGCTGAACTCCCTGCCGCCACGATCCTGCCGTCGCTCGTGGCATACAGCGCGATGCCATTTGGCAGGTCGAGCTCGACCTCGGCCCATTCGAGTACCGGGCCAGTCGACAGTTCCTCGGGTGACATGTCCGCCGCAGCGTCAGCGGTCGTCGAGTCTTCGGCGTCGAGGGAAGTGGACTCTGCATCGACGGTGGCGACCTGTTGTGGCTCACGAACGGATTCAGATCCGACGGCGTCGGATTCCTCAGGCTGGTCGCCACCCGTCGAGACACGATCGGTCGTGATGCCACCGCAACCTGCTAGAGCGCCGATTGCGAAAGCGGCACCGACAAGCGCCAATCGAAGGATCGGCGGGTCCAGCAGTTTCTGAGGAACCACTGAGTCGAGCCTATGTCTGGGCTTCTCGACGTAGGTGTAGCGCTGGCAGGGACGGCGACGCGGGAGTCGAATTCAGCGACGGGTTGGGGGGTTGGGGTGGCAGGATGTGCGGATGAGCGACTCGGGAAGCATCAGCGCAGTCGGCCACAGCTATGTGGACGCCGCGACAGGAACGCAGCTGGACGCCTGGTTTCCGGTGGGCGCGACGGCGGACTTTCCACCGGCGCGGTCATGCCTGGCGGTCGAACTGGGTGTGAACGTGGGCGAGACGGTCACCGTCACGATTGACGACCTCGATGCGCCGCCGGCGGACCTGGCAGATGCGTACCTGCGGCTGCATCTGCTGAGCCGCCGGGAGATCAAGCCTCACGACGCGAACCTCGACGGCATGTTCGGCCTGATGACGAACTGCGCGTGGACCAGTGCAGGGCCGGTGCTGCCTGAACGCGTCGACGATCTGCGGTCTGCGGCGGCCGCCGTCAGCCAGCCCGTCTCCGTCACCGCCGTCGACAAGATCCCGCGCATGGTCGACTACGTGATCCCAGCGGGCGTGCGCATCGGCGACGCCGACCGGGTGCGCCTGGGTGCCCACCTGGCCGAGGGCACCACCGTCATGCACGAGGGGTTCGTCAACTTCAACGCCGGCACGCTCGGCCCCGCCATGGTCGAGGGGCGCATCTCCGCTGGCGTGGTGATCGGAGCGCATTCGGATCTCGGCGGCAGCGCGTCGACCATGGGCATGCTGTCGGGCGGCGGCAGGGAACGGGTCTCGATCGGTGAGCACTGCCTGCTGGGCGCCAACTCGGGCATCGGCATAGCACTCGGCGACAACTGCACCGTGGAGGCAGGCCTCTACGTGACCGCGGGCAGCCTGGTGACCCTTCCCGACGGCTCGGTCGTGAAGGGTCGGGACATCTCGGGACACTCGGGCATGCTGCTGATACGCAACAGCGTCACCGGTGCCATCGAGATGCGGGTAGCCGATCCTGGCCGCTGGGAAGGCATCAACCCCGAACTTCACAAGAACTGAATCGCGGCCTCTCATCGAGCCTGCTGGCTCGGGATGGCACTGGGGGCGACCGGTAACGTCTGGAGCCACCGCGAATGCTCGGGAAGGCACATGGGGATTCGGCTTGACAAGCCTTGGCGGCCGCTCGACGAGGCCGCGATTGCCACGCTGCCGGCACAGCTCGGCGTGTACCACGTGGCTGATTCGGACGGCACGGTGCTGTCGGTCGGCTATGCCGGCGCCCGTGAGCTGTTCGGCATGCAGTCCGCTCTGTGGAGAGAAATCGAGCGACTGGGTGCCGCGGCCACGCAGTTCCGCTGCGAGTTCACCTCTAACTACCGCAGCCGCTGGGACGAACTGCTGATGCTGCACCTCGCCGACCGCGGCGATCTTCCCGAACTGCAGCGCGACCAAGCAGCACGAGTCGGGCGCCTCTCCCCCGCCTGACCGCCCCGGGTCGCGGCGCTGAGGCTCCGGCAGATCAGATGATGCGCTCGTCGGCCAAGGCGGCGAGATCGTCGGCGCCGAGACCGCAGAACTCGCGGTAGACCGCCTCGTTGTCAGCGCCGACGGGTCGGTACGGCTCGAGCTCGCGCAGGTCCGAGCCGTGCCAGTGCAGCGGGCTGTGCGCCAGCGGGATCTCGCCCAAGCCGTCCAGCTCGGTCCATTGCAGGAAGCCTCGCTCGATCATGTGCTCGTCGTGGACCACGTCGGTGACCTCGCGCACTTCGGCCACCGGCACACCGGCCGCCCCGAAGGCCGCGGCCGCATCCGCGCGGGTCTGCTCTGACGTCCAGCGCGACACCAACTCGTCCACCTCGTCCATGTGCTCGCAGCGTCCCGCATTGCTGCGCAGGCGCTCGTCGTCGAGCAGGTCAGCGCGGCCGACCACCTCCAGCACCGCCCGCCAGTGCGAGTTCATGGCTGCGATCAATGCGATGTGCCCGTCGCTGCAGGGGTACACGTTGGACGGCGAAACGCTCATGGCGGCGTTGCGATTGCCCATGCGTCCAGTTACCCCGTGCATCTGCCATGCCTGCAGCGACGTGGTGAGCGTGTAGTAGGTGGCCTCCGCCATGGACGTCGACACCAGACGTCCCCGACCTGTCCGCTGCGCCTCGAACAACGCCGTCACCACCGCGCCGTACAGGTGGGTACCGCCGAGGAAATCGATGAACGTCGCCCCGGATTTCACCGGCGGACGATCGGCAAAACCGTTGATGCTCATGACGCCCATGTGCGCCTGAACGGTGACGTCCATGGCAGTCCGCTGTGCATCCGGGCCGTCGAGGCCGTAGCCGCTGGCCTGCGCGAACACCAGCTTGGGATTCGTCTGCCACAGCGTCTCGGCATCGATGCCGAGCCGCTCCGGCACGCCGGGAGCGAAGTTGCACAGCACCGCATCGGCCCCGTTGGCCAGCTCGATGAACAGTTCCCGGCCCCGTGGCGACTTGAGATCCAGCGACACGGTCTCTTTCGACGAGTTGAGCATGGCGAAAGGCAGCCCGTGGCTGTGCCCCCGCAGCGTCTCACCGCGGGGATGCTCCACCTTGATCACGCGGGCTCCCGAATACGCCATGAGCAAGCCGGCATAGGGGCCTTGGTAGATCTGCCCGAGATCCAGCACCACCACCCCGTCGAGCGGCAGCGGTGCGCCGCAGCGGCCGCAATGCGCCGCCTGGCTGGGCGTCTGACTCGCTCACTTGAAGCTCCCACCGAGGATGTCGCGGGCCATGATCAGCCGCTGTACCTCGCTGGGACCCTCGCCGATCCGGCGGATCCGCAGCTCCCGGTACCAGCGCTCGAGCGGCAGGTCCTTGGTGACCCCGATGCCGCCGTGGATCTGGATGCAGCGATCCACCACCCGACCGGCCGCCTCGGAAGCGACGAGCTTGGCCATCGCCGCTTCGGTGCGGAACCGCTCGCCGCGGTCGGCCTTCTGGGCTGCCTCGAGCACGCACCAGCGTCCGTGACGGATGTCGATCTCGTTGTCGACGATCATCCACTGGACCGCCTGCTTCTCGGCCAGCAACGACCCGAACGTCTCACGGCTGCGGACCCACTCGATCGCCATCTCCTGCGCCAGGATCGCCGGCCCCAGGCAGCCCGCCGCATACGGGATGCGCTGGCGGCTGAGCCGATCGTTGGCGATGCCGAACCCCCCGTTCACCTCGCCGAGCACATGGCTGTGGGGCACCCGCATGTCGGCGAACTCCAGCTCGGTGGCATAGCGGGTGGCTCGCAGCGTGTGCACCACGCGGCGCACGTTGAACCCGGGCGTGTCGGTATCGACGATGAACGCCGTGACGCCGTTTCGGCCGGGGTCGTCGGAGGTGCGGGCGAACAGCAGCGCATAGTCGGCCTTGTCAGCGCCGGAGATGAACAGCTTCGAGCCGTTCAGCACCCACTCGTCGCCGTCCTTGTAGCCCCGGGTGCGGATGGCCCGCCCGGGATCGGAGCCGCCCGAGGGCTCGGTCAGGGCGAAACAGCCCATCTTCTCGCCGCGCAAGGTCGGGTAGAGCCAGCGTTCCTTCTGCTCGTCGGTGGCCTCGTAGAGCTGCGCCAGCCCGGCCCCGCCGAAGGTGCCGTAGCACGGGTTGTACAGGCCAGCGCGATGCTTGGACATCTCGATGGCCATGAGGGCTCGAGTGGTGGTATCGAGACCGGGACCCCCGTACTCGGCGGGAATGTCGAGGCCGTAGAAGCCCATGTCACGGGTCATCTGGATGAGACGGGCAGCGTCATCGGGTTCCAGCTCGCCGGCGTCAGGGTCGAGGTCGGCCTCCAGCGGGATGATCTCGCTTTCCACGAAGCGCCGAACCGTCTCCACGATCAGCTCCTGCTCGTCGCTCATGGAGAAGTCCACGCCGTGCCCCCTTCGCGCTGTCGCCGCGTCGGCGCCCGATGCTAGATCTCCGAGCCGAATCGAGCGGGTCCACGTCGACTGGTGCCGTCGAAGCGGACCCTCGATTTCACGTGTATCAGACTGACCTGCTGCCTGTGAGACACCCGAATAACGAGTTGCCGTAATGCGGGCTTGGGGCAGCCAAGCTTGATGAGTCTGACTGCAAAGCAGGACTCCCGCCACTGACGCCCGCAGGACGCCTTGGGTGTGTTCGCTCAACAGACCCATCTGACGCAGTGCGCGCTCCGGGTCGGTCAAGCCGCGGGCGCTGAACAAGGGTCGCCACAGCGACGGATCGAGGCTGGCGAAGCCGGATTGCAGCACCGGCTGCTCGTCAAACCACATGTGCCGCGCCTAGCAGGATGCTGAAAAAGTCGATTCTCAGGCGGTGTCCAGTTGCAAACCCGCAGGTCAGGGGCTTGTGCTTCCGGCCAGACCTGCATATTTCAGCATCCTGTTAAGCCCGGATCCACCGGTGGGGTGGGTGGTGTGGTGTTGGGCGGGTTGTGGGTGGGTTGGTTTGTGGCTGGGGCGGGTTTGGTGGGTTCGGACGCGTGCGGGGTCGGCGGCGGCTTGGGGGGTGGTTTGTGTGCTGCGCCTCGGGGGTGTGCTGCGCGGCGCTGCGTGGCGCTGGGGTTTGCTCAGCAGCGCTGGGGCAGGTTGCGGATGTGTCGCAGCGCGGCGGTGAACTGGGCTGCCCAGGGCCATCGGGCCGGGAGCCGCAGGGTGGGTCGGCCGCTGCGGTTGACGAGCCGTCCGGGGATGTTGAGCAGGCGTCGGGCGATGGTGGCCCCAACGGTGAGCTTGCGGGGTTCGTGGACCCGGCCGATGCGCGCGGTCCAGCGTGCGATGTTGTGGGCGAGGACGGCGAAGGCGAGCCAGGCGGCGTTCGCCGCGAACCGTCCTGAGGGGCAGTGGGCGAGGCCGCCGGCTTTGATGTCGCGGATGGCTTGCTCGACGCGGGCGTGAGCGCGGTACGCGGTGTCGGCTGCTTTGGTGTCGAGCCCCTCAGCGGGTATGTCGGTGACCACGGCGTGGTGGCGCCAGTTCGGCCACAGCTCGGCTTGGTCGCCGACGAGGCGGGTGCGGCGCACCACGAGGCGGACCGTGCGCTTGGGCTTGCCCGCGGCGCGTCGGCCGCTGGTCAGCGTGGCCTGGGCGACCTGGGCTTCGCCGTCGTCGGTGTAGCCGATCGGTGTCCAGTCGTCGTCGCCGATGGCGGCGATCGCCTTGTCGACAGCAGGGTTGCGGGCGATCGCGATCAGGAACCTCGTGCCGTGCGCGTCGAGCTTGTCGATCAGGTCCCACGAGAAGAACCCCGCGTCAGCTCGAAGCGTGAGCGCCGCGCCCGGCGCCAGGCGGCGCACCCGCGCCAAGGTCTCCGCGGCGAAATCGACGTGTCCCCGCTGCGAGGAGCCCTTGCGCATCCGGGAGTGCACGATCTCACCGGTGTCGTCGCGGGCCGCCACCAGCGGGTGATAGCCGAGCCGCCCGCCGTGGCCGTACGCGGCGCCGTGCTTCGCGTCGCTGTGCACCCCCCACAGCGTGGAGTCGATGTCGACCGTGATCGCTTCCGCGGCCGGGGCGGCCCCAGCAGCCCACGCACGGCCCAACGCGAGCTCCTGGGCGCGGTCGAGCTGGCGCACATGACCCCACGAGAACGACCTCGCGAACGTCCCCAGCGTGGACGGCGCCACCGGCGCGAACCCAACCACCGACCCAGCCGAGCCGGCCCGCAGCCGATCCGCGTCAGAGAAGAACGACCCGCCCACCAGCATCGAGCACACCGCCGTGAGCACCTTCGCTCCCGACCCGCGGCCCGCCGCCGGCGGACGCACCGTCTCGTCGATCAAGCCCTCCAAGCCCAGCCGGCCCGCCAAGGTGCCCACCGCCAGCAGACCCGCGTCCCCCACCAAAGAGCCCTCGTCGAACACTGCCTCGACCCGGTCCAACAACCGCGTATCATCGCTCACAGAAAGTGCCTCCCGTCATGGCATCACGCCGCGTTCTCACAAACGGCAAAATGCCACGTCAGGAGGCCTTTCTGGTGGACGCAAACCCCCACCAGCCCAACCGAACCGGTGGATCGGGGTTAAGGGAATGCGGCAAGCGAACCAAGCGGTGTTCGGCGCTGATCTCGAGATGGCGGTCAGTGCCTCAGTCGGTCTCGGGGACTCGGTCGGCGAGCCAGGCGCGCCAGCGGGCATCGTCGCGCTCGGCTATGGCGGCGCCATCGGGGCCGTAGAGGTACAGCCAGACCGAGACCATGGTGAAGCCGCCGCCGTCCTCGGAGGTCAGGAAGGCCGTGCCGGGGGCGGGGGTGTCGGCCAGCAGGCTGATGCGGCGGGGGCCGGTGTCGATGACGATGCCGCCCAGCCTCGTGTCGTCGTCCGCGGCCACGTCGAACCGCTCGCCGACCTCGGGCATCTTGTCGATGCCGAGCCCGCCGGCGAGGATCTCCCACCCCTCCTCGGGCGTGACCGGCCACATCACCATCGGCAGCGCCGAGGTGGCGGTCTGCCCGGCGAAGTGCTCGAGGTGGAGCTGCAGGTTGGCCATGAACAGCTTCCAGCCGTCCACCATGGCGTCGTACTGCGGGTCGCCGTCGCCGAAGCCGGCGTTGTGCAGACGCACGGTGCAGGTGTTGTCGCCGTGCGGCTCGACGGTCCACTCGAACGTGAGCCCGCCGACGCCCTCGCCGCCGTCGAACACGATCCGATGCGGCGGCTCCCACACGGCGACCCGGCCGGCGATCTGCATCTCGGGCTCGGGCCCGAACGATGCAACCCCCGCTCCCCCAGCACGTTCCTCGACAGTGTGAGGCACATACCACGACGAGATCCCCGGTCCCGTCGCCACCGCTCGCCACACCGTCTCAACGTCGCCGATCACCTCGACCGACAGATCAATAGCCCGTCCCGTGTCCGTCATGCCCTCAGCTTGCCCGATTGCGGCAGCATTGGCAGACCCTCCGGAGCGGGGCAGAGTGCCCTGGAAGCGTCAGCCATCGGTGCGGACCTCGATCGGGACAGCGGTGCCTGCCGCAACTGCGACAGGTGTCCAGAGATCGACCTCGACCTCGGGGCTTTCTATGGTGACGATGAGCGAGTAGCGAGCACCAAGATCGCTGCGGTCTCGGTTCCGCAATTCCTTCCACCAGCCAGTAACAGGAAAGACGGCGATCGTGGCACGCTGCGCCAGATCGGCCGCTGAACCTGTCCAATGATCGACGTGCAAGGAGCCACGGACGCGCTCCTGCGGGCCTAGAAACCACTCGCCGGTGTCATCGGCGGGAGGAGTTCGCTCTTCGTCCTCGGCGCGCGCTAGGAGATTGAGGCGCTCGCGAAACTCGTCCCGGGACTCGGTTGCTCGGCGAATGTCGAACCTCAGCCCATGCGATGCGTAGCGAAACCTGCTCTTCCATCCGAGACGCGACGGGTTCGGCAAGACGAAGTAGGACAGAGCGACCCGGAGCTGGACTTGTGTGACCCCAAGGTCAGCGAGCACTGCACTGGGCCACGGAAGGTCATGGAGATGCATTTCCCGCATCGTTCCGTCGCTGAACGGATGGATCGTGTCCTGGACTATCAAGGTCACGGCGTCATCGGCACTGCGTAGCGCCCGATCCCGGTCCGGCACCCCCCATCCGTAGCGACGCACCCGATCCCGATGATCCCGTTTCCGACCATCCGGCGTACTGGCGACCATTCGAGGCGACCACCGTGCCGACTGCACGACGAGGGCGCGAAGCGTCTCCGGCCAGAAGTCCGGATAACCCGCCTGAAGGTCAGCAGCGATGCCTCCAACCGCGGCCGTTGCCGGACTGGTTCCCGTCATCGTCGTGAGTAGACGGCCGCCTAGAGCCGTGGAGCGGGTTGTCAGCACACCCAGCGAACCGGGCGTGTCGATAGTTGTGCCAGCAGGCGACTCGGCGGCATTCCCGCCTTCAAACACGACATCGGGCTTGTGAGGCCAAATGCTCTTGAAACCAACAGAAGTGCGGCTGAACGGCGAGAGTTCACCGTGCGGTGCCAGCGGGCGCCAGCCGCCAAAGCCGACCTCAGCAGACAAGTCCTGCAATTCCGTCGAAGCTCCGACAGTGACGGCATTCCACGCTTGGCCGGGGTCTTCGACCGGCTCAAGATCAGACCGCGTGAGATGGTCGGGTTCGTACGGTCGCCGCACATTTCCGGCGGATACCAGAAACAGCCGCGCGCGGGTCTGCTCATCATCCAGGAGCGTGACAACGCCATCACTAGAAGCGTCAATCGCCTGTCCGGCAGCGAGTGCATCGAGTGCAGCTGACCACCCTGAGGGTTGGCCGAGCGCTGAGCCATCCGCATCGCGCCTCCGTGCTGCCGACACCGCTGTAACGAAGATGCGATCCCGTGCTGGGTGCGCGATTTCCGGCAGCGAGACTGCCTGCGCCGTCAGGGCAGCGTAGAGCTGCTCCTCGTTATGGCCTTGGTTCGGCAGGATCTTCACCGACTCAAGCCACCTAGTGATTCTCACTGGCTCAAACGAGAGCAGTGCGTGGCCGAGATCCAGGTAAAGAGCTGCTCCGGCCATTTGTGTCCCGTGTCCATGACGGTCGGTCGCATCCCACAGCGGACTACACGCCTGTGCATCCGCGCGTGCCAGCGCGGGCGCGATGAGCGGATGGACCGCGTCAATGCCGGTGTCAAGCAGACACACTGCGGGCGCGCCCGGTTCAGGCGGTTCGATGCGGTTAGCAAGGTCATCGACGAGAGCGCTCTGATCGGCTGCGGACCAGTCCGCCAAGGGTTGAGCTGCCACGGTTGGGCGGCGAAGCTCCGCAAGGTCATCTAAGACGCCGATCGCCGACGACAGCTGCCGCGCTGTCGCCTGGACGAGCATCACGCGCCGTTCGCTGAATATCAGCCGGGACGGACCGACTATCACGTCTGTCTGTTCGGCGAACGAACTGACTCGCTCCTCGACTCCATCTCTTTCGCGTAGCCACAGCTCCCACCAAGCGCGTTCATCGGGCGGGGGAAACAGCTCAGCCGGTTCAGTCCAGAAAGCCTCGAGTGTCGCGAGGCGCAGGTCAGCGATGCGCTCAACGAGCTGTTGGTTGCGCGGATTGCCCTTCGGCGTGTTCTCGTTGGCGTACTCCTCAAACTTGCGCAGAAAGCCACCGACTTGTTGATCAGGCACGAAGACTGTCGCCACTTGGACGACGCGCCCTTCAACGGTGACGTCCTTTACTGCGCGCAGCTCCGGATGGAGTTTGGAATCACGGGGTTCGAGAGATTGAAGCGCGAGCTCATATCCGGGAAATGACTCGAATTCCACGTAGATGCCGTCGATGGTTCCTTCCACTTCGATCTCGCGCTCCGACGTGCGCTGGTTCTGGGCGACATCGAGTGCGGACTCAAGCCGTTCGCTCAGAAGTCGGCTGTGCGCCTCGCGATCGCCCGGCGACGGGGGTGATTTTCCATCGCGACCTGACGAGGCAGGTCGGTAGCTCTCGACGGCCGCCGGTGCAGTGACGACTACGTGGGGGCGATTCCGTTCGGCCACTACGAGTGAGCGTTGTCTCGATGTCGGGCTTGGAGCGCATCCAAGAGCGTCTGAGTGTCGACGGTACTTCTCTCGGCCAGGATGCTGGCCTTGGCTGCCTGTTCTGCTGCGAGGGTGATCTCGCTGTGGCTCAGCCCCTTCGCTGCAGGACCGACCTTGCGCCAATCAATGTCAGCGAGATCGAGTGCTGCGAGACGGTTGCGGATGACCATGTTCCCGATCCGCACATCCGGAAGGCAGTACTCCAAGCGGGTGTCGAAACGTCGAAACAGGGCTCGGTCCAATGCCTCGGGCACATTGGATGTCGCAATCAGAATGCTGTCGGAAGTGTCGTCTTCCAAGAACTGCAGGAAGGAGTTCAGCACACGCTTGATCTCGCCCACGTCGTTCGGCGCCGCTCTCGTGCCCGCCAGCGCATCGACTTCGTCGAACAGATAGACGCCGGTCGTGGCGGCCATGGCATCGAAGATCATTCGCAGCTTGGCAGCCGTCTCGCCCATGAACTTCGTAATGAGGCCGTCCAGCCGCACTGCGAACAGCGGCAGCGACAATTCACCCGCTAGTGCCCGCGCGGTCATTGTCTTGCCAGTACCTGGCGGCCCTACGAGCAGCAGCAGCCGAGCAGGCACGAACCCGCGAGAACGCAGCCGGTCCCGCTGGCGCTGCTCGTGGAGCATGCGTTTCAGCTCGCGGCGCAACGGAGCCGCCAATGCCATGTCGGCGAGACGCTCATCGGGATACGCGGCCGTGAGCAACGATGCGAGCTCTCCACGAGGTGCCGCGACTGGGGTAGGCACCGCGGCATGCGGCTGGCCCCTCCCCGCGTCAATGAGTGCCTTGAGGTCCTGCGCGTACGTCGCATGGCCGCTGCGAGCCTCTGTAGCAGCAAGCTGCAACGCGACCGCGTAGAAGCGCTCGTCATCGCCAGACGCATGGCTCTTGATGAGCGCCTTGACCTGGTCCGCCGTCGCCATGCCACCAGCCTCCCTGAGCCCCTGACGGTACCCCGGCCCACCACCTCGCATCAGACGAAGCGAAGGCAGCGCGGTGGGCCAATACTGTATATGCAGATAGCTAGATATCATACTATCTAGATGTCCCGCGGCGTGCGACGACAATCCTGCTGTGGGGAGGATCAGATGCCTGCAAGGGAAGACATGAAGAACCTGACGCTGCGCATTGACCGCACACTGGCCGACCAAGCCCGAGCCGTTGCCGAGATCACAGGATCGACCGTGAGCGACGTGATCCGCAACGCTCTCGCAGAGCACGTCGAGCGACGTCGCAAGGATCCCGAATTCCAAATGCTCCTGAGAAGGAACCTCGAGCGCCACCAGGAGCTACTGAACATGCTGGCCGACAGCTGAATTCGTCCGCGTCGAACTCGACGCTTGAGGACGTCAGGAAGCGTTGAATGGGATATTGGAATCGCCGCCAGATGGAAGAACATGAGCGAGGTTGGTCGAGTAGCGACAAGTCTGTCTGCATGGGCTGCATCGAAGAAGATGCGCTTGAATCGATTGTCCAAGCAGATTTAGACATAGATCACTGCTGCGACTTCTGTGGAAGATCACCTGCGGCGCCTCTCGATTCGCTTGTCGGTGCCTTCGTGGATGGGCTCAAGAATGAATTCGAACTAGCAATTGACAGCGTTCCTTGGGAAGGACGCGAAGGCGGGTTTCTTATCAACCTAAAGTGGGATACGTATCAGCTCGTCTGGGACTTTGAGTATGTCTTCAAGTCAGAAGAGCTCCTCATGGCTGTCTGCGATGCCATACACTATGATATTTGGGTGGAGAAGGACTGGGTTACACGTCGTCGCGATGAGGTGCTCACTGACGCCTGGACAGAGTTTTGCGAAGCCGTCAAGTATCACACTCGATATGTGATTTGGCTGCTCCCTGAAGTCGAAGATATCGGCGCAGGCGAGATTCAACTCTCTCGCATACTGGACTACATTGCGCGGCTTCTTTCAGAGCTCGAGCTCTTCAAGGACACCACGGACGAGCGATGCTTCTGGCGGGCGCACTGCCACGACGAACCCGAGATTCAACTCAGCGCAACGCGACTCGGAACGGTTCCGAAGAAACTGGCGCGCAAAGACAACCGCATGAGTCCTGCGGGTATCCCTCTGTTCTATGGTGCCCTCGATGAAGAGACAGCAGTCAAGGAAGCCAGCGAAGACGACAGCCGTCGATATGTGACTGTGGCCGCATTCGAGCCATCATCGAAGATAAAGGTAGTCGACCTTACATCACTACCGGACACTCCTAGCATCTTCGACCCAGACTTAGGCCATTTGCGCAGGGAGATCGATTTCCTACATCGGTTTGCCGCAGAACTCAGCAAATCAGTCGATTCAGATGACGCAGGATTAGAGTATGTACCGACCCAGATCGTAACTGAGTTCCTGCTGCATGTCTTCCGCGCTGACCAAGAGCCGCCCACCCGCGGACTGATATATCGTTCGTCGGTTGCTGATGGTGAGTGCATTGCCCTGAATATTCCGAACCATCGCTGTCTCGATGCTCCTGAGTGCGATGCCAGTTCGGAACCAGGGCTTCTCCTGATCGAAGGAAGCGCAAGCACAAGAGCCAATACGGGGATCTAGATGCAGAGCGCGGACTTGGCTCCACTAAACCTTCGTGGCGGTGCCGAGCCAGATGGTCTTGCCGATGGTGGCGAGCGTGGTCTTGTGGGCTTCGTAGTCGGGCATAAGTCGCGCGACGGTGGACCAGAAGTCAGGCGTGTGGTTGACCTCGCGCAGATGGGTTAGCTCGTGGACGAGGATGTAGTCGATCAGCGTCGGCGGCATCTGCAGAGCCGCCCAGTGAAGGCTCACGCGCCGCGGAACGCCCGTCGGACGAGTTGAGCCCCAGCGATAGCCGAGGCCGCGTACTTCGGCATCGACGTCCGGTTCGCCGGCGCGGGCGGCCCAGGGCTGGATTCGCCTTCGGATCCATGTTCCGCCGGTGTCGATGTACCAGCGGCGCATGGCGGATGGACCATCGCCGGTGATGGCATCAACTGCTGGCAAGTGGAATCGGCCTCGCCCTAAGCGCACCTTGGTACCGGGCGGGTCGTCGCTGAGCGTGAGTCGGTAGCTGTGACCGAGGTAGGCGAAGCCTTCGCCCTCGACGAACTGCTTGACCACAGGCGGACCGGTGAGGGCGTCCTTTTCCGAAAGCTTGCTGTGCACCCATTGGCGCTTCTTGGCGATGAATTGCTCGGCACGCTCGACAGTCGTGCCATGAGGAATCTTGAGTTGGAGCGAAGCGTCGCGCTCGACGATGATCTCGATGGTCTGGCGATCGCTGGGCAGAGCGACCACGAACGTCAGGTCGCCAGCGATGAGGGTCGACTCGCCGTCGAGCAGCTTGCCGTCACGCTCCGAATCGGTCGGGTCCCGGTGCGGCGCCAAGCTGCTATCGGCAGGCGTGGCGATAGCAGTCATGTCAGATTGTGCTGGTTGGCCTTGGCGACTGCGACAATCACGACGGCCAACTCGTCCAGGCTCTCGTAGGTGAACATGTCGCTGTAGTCCAACTGACCCTTGACGGCCTTCCGAAGATCGTCCTGTCGGATCGCATTGCTCCAGAACCCGGCCTTGCTCGTGATACGGCGAATCTCGGTTACTAACGCGGTGGTCAGGTCCACTAGCCGGTCCCCAACATCAGTATCAGAGCTCGCTACCTGCTCGGCCATCAGGCTGTAGAACGGCAGCTCAGTGACCGGGTCGAGTCCGGTGTTGTCCTCGTCGGCGGGGCCTGCGTTGACAGTCTCGACGAGAGGCTCGAACTCGAGCGCTATCTGATCCCACTGACTCTCGAGCCGTTCGAGGATGGCGTCGATTCGCTCGGAGAGCTTGGTGTAGTACGCCGGGTTCTCGTCGAGGTGCTCTCGAATGTGGTGCCGTAGTGCGTGCTCCATCTCGGACGCCTTGGCCCGGTCCGAGGCGAAGCCTTCGACATGGTTGCTGAAGTCGACATCGGTGATCCGAACGGGCGGGACCTTCTGGCTGAGGTCGAGCACAGTGACATGCCGGTCGATCAGCTGCCGCACCTTCTCCTTGTACTTGTGCGGATCGAAGTCGCCGTCTGGCGTGTCGCGGTAGCGGCGCCGGGTCTGCACCTGGACTTCTGCGAACAAGTTCACGTCAGCAACGAAGGGCAGCGCCTCGGGCCGTGGCAGCACGGTGTCGAAGGTGGTCAGCAGCTTCCGCAGCGCAGCATCGAATTCGGCACGCAGCCGTTCGTCGGCAAGCAGCGCAACGCAGTCCTCCACCGTGTCGGCCGACGGCGACACGCCGCGCTGCGCGAACAGCTGCCGTACCCGCTGCCGCTGAGGCTCCAGCTTCTCGATCTCGGCTGACAATGGCCGCAGCGCGGCACCGGCGTCGGGGTCCATCTCGCCGTCGCTGCCCCGGTAGGCCGCCAACGCCTCGGTGAGCTGGGCCGATACGCCGTAGTAGTCGACCACCAGGCCGTAGGACTTCTTGGGAGCAGTCCGGTTCACTCTCGCGACGGCCTGCAGCAGCTCGGCTTCTTGGATCAGGCGGTCGAGGTACAGCACTTGCGCCTGCGGGGCGTCGAAGCCGGTGAGCAGCATCGACTGCACGACCAGCAGCGCGAGCGGGTCTTGGCCTTCGCCGGTGCCGAGCGGCCGTTGGAACCGGTCGATCACTGCCCGTTGCCGCCCCTTGTCGGTCCACGCTCCCCAGTCCGCCGGATCGTTGTTGTCGCCGGAGATGACCGGCACGAATCGGAGCTCGCGGATCAGGTCGACATGCTGGGACGCTCCCGCCAAGAACAACTCATCAGCATCAAGCCGCCCAGGACCCTTCCCGCCCGCCGCCGCGTGCTCAAGCAGGTCATCCACCAGTTGGTCTCGCGCCCGGTTCAGGGCATCGACATAGAGCGTGCTGGCCCGCCGGCTCACGGCGATCACCATGCCCTTGAAGCCGTCGGGCATGGCCGTGCCGACGTAGTGGCGCACCATGTCGCGAGCCTTGGCCTCGATGAGCCGGGGTGCTTCGAGCACCTGTGCTGCTGTGGCGTACTGGCGCTGGAGTGTGTCGCGGTCCTCGTGGTTGAGCTCGGAGAACCACTGGAAGAACAGGTCGTCCATCTTGGACGCACCCGACACCGCCGCATCGGTGGTGCGGCCCTCGTAGTGGATCGGCACGGTCGAGCCGTCGGCCTCGGACTGCGCCAGCGTGTACTGATCGAGATAGCCGCCGAAGATGGCTGTCGTCTCTTTGCGCTTGCCCATGATGATCGGCGTGCCGGTGAAACCGATACGGGCCGCTTTGGGCAGCGCAGCCATCAGGTTGGCGTGCAGTACCGATGCGTGGGACCGGTGGGCTTCGTCGACCAGCACCAAGATCGACTCCGAATCGTTCAGCACTCCAAACGACTCGCCCTCACTCAGACCCTCGGCGTCGCTGCCGGTGTCGTTGTACTTCTGGATCATCGCCATGACCACGGCAGGACCGGGTTGGCTGAGCAAAGCCCTCGCTTGGGACCCGTTGCGAGCCATCTTGACGGTCTCACCCGTCAACTTGGCGGTGTCGGCGAGCTGCTGCTCGAGGTCGATCCGGTCAGTGACGAGCACGATCTTGAAGCTGCGCAGCGCGGGATGGCTGCGCATGGCGCGGACAAGAAACACCATGGTCAAGCTCTTGCCGGAGCCTTGGGTGTGCCAGACGATGCCGCCGCGGCGGTCCACTTCGCCGTCTTTGGCACGGGTCTTGCCGACCATCAGCCGATCGATGGCCTTGTGAACCGCCCGGTACTGCTGGTACCGGCACACCAGCTTGACTACGCGACCCGAAGCGGCCCCGGCGAACAGTGTGAAGTGGCGGATGATGTCCAGCAGCCGTTCCGGTGCCAGCATCCCGGCGGTCAGCACTTCTTGCTGGGTGACTGCAGCAGCGTCCTTGCCGAGCGACGCGGCCACCTCGGCCACGGTCGCCGGAAACGGGTCCTTCCAAGCCATGTAGTGCTCGGGCAGCGCTGAGAACGTACCCGCCTCGGCCCGTTCGCCGGTCGTGGCGACCGTGAACTGGTTGGTCCAGAACAGATGCTCAGCACCCTCAGCGATGTAGCCGCCTCGTTGATTGGCGTAGCGGCGAAGCTGATCGATGGCATCTGCTATGCCGCTCTCAGTACCCGGCGACTTGGCCTCGATCACCACTAGCGGAATCCCGTTGACGAATAGCGTCACGTCGGGCCGGATGTTCGGCGCCTGCCCTGGCGTCGCCACAGCGAACTGCGAGACAGCGAGGAACTCGTTGGCTGACCAGTCATCCCAGTCGATGTAGTTGATCGTCTGATCCCGACCACCGTCCCAGCCGTCGAGACCGGGAACGGTGACACCACCAAGCAGCAAGTCAGTTGACCGCCGATTGTTCTCCAGCAGCTTGCCGCCAGGAGGCATCGACCGCAGTTCTGCTACCGCTGCGCTGACCCGGGCATCATCAAGCCAAGGCAGACCGTCGGCGCCGCGATTGATCCGCCGCAACGCCGACTCCAGCCGCCGCTCAAGAAATACGTCGCGCTCCGACGCTCGCTTATCAATTCCGTCGGCCTGTCGCTCGGACCAGGTCAGCCTCTCCCACCCCAACAGGGCCAGATGCTCAAGCAGTGGCCTTTCGACCTGTTCCCACTCGGGACCGGGACTCATGCTGCAACCGCACGGATTCGCCCTGAGAGCAGATCCTCAGCAAGACCGGTGCGAAGCTGCCACAGCTTCGCCTGCCCGGCCTGTTCCACTCGGATGGCGTTGTCCGAGGTGTCGAGAATTTCCGCGATCCGCCGCTGTTCCTCCAGCGGCGGCACGCTGATGGGCAATGAGACCAAGTCTCGCTGAAAGAGATGCGGGATAGAACTGCCTGAAACTCGCTCGTCCACGAGCCGCCTGAACACGGTGCCCGTTAGGAGGTGGGACAGGTACCTGTAGTCGAGGCTCGGCGACGGACGCACAAGCATCATGGTGCCGTTCAGAGTTGCGGGGCCTGGCAGGGCGTCGATACGTGCCGTGCGTCCAATCGTGCCGTCCTTCGAGACGATGACATCACCGATCCGAAGCGCGATTTCTGGTGATTCTCGGTATCTGTCAACCGTCAAGTGATCGCATCTGGCCCAATCAACTGCTCCAGACTCAATGTGCTTTCCGGCGATCAGGAAGGGTCCGCTATCGACGTACTCTGAAGCCGAGAGTCCGCGCCAGCCGATTCTTGCCCTGATCTGAGCGTGATCGCCCAAGCACTCCTGCCTCCATTCAGCTATAGCCGAGTCCATAGAGGCGCCTCTTGAGACGGGCGACTGTTGCGCTGGGTTCGGATTCGATTGAACCCGGATTCGTGCGGTGCCTCTCGGTGATTCAGCGTGCGGGTGCTCCTGACTTGGCTCCAGAGAACCGGGAGTCGAGCCGTCAGGAGCTGCATCCAGAAGCTCTTGCGCGAGACCGGCGCGGACTTGTCGGCGTTTGGCGATGACACGTTCCGAGGCGCGGATGGCGTCGTCAACCGAGTCAAGCACTTCCGCAATCCGCCGCTGCTCCGCCAACGGCGGCATCGGAATGACCATGTTCCGAAGCTGTTCGGCGTAGATGTGGATAACCGTCGAGCCGCGTCCCATGCGTGACTTCTGGATACGAGAAAGTGCGCTGTCGGCAGCGTGCCCCAAGAAACTGGAGTTGATTTCGATTGCTGGACGCAGGATGATCACGTCACCGCCGCAGTAGACACGCTCACGCATGAGATTCACAGCGGATCGACCTATGTCGTCGGCCGTCTCCCCCGACCCGGCGAAAAGGAGGTCGCCGTAGTGGAGCGCCGTGTAGGAGCTGGTTCGATCAGGGTCAATTCGCGACCGGGTGTCGGTGACTCGGCCGTCGTGGTGGGTGTACAGGTCCCCATAGCGAACACACGGAAGGCCGTCATCGACCTCGTCTTGCTTGGAACCGCCGCCGCCCCGCAAGAAATGGCCAATATTCCCCAACCGCTCAGCCATCCATTCGCTCGGTAGTGCTCCGAGCAGTCCGCTCTCGGTGCCTTGGTCACCCATAGCCGAGTTGCTCGAGATGCGCATCGATGCGAGCCGTGGCCTTGTCGCGTGCGGCTTCGAATGAGCGCAGGGTGGTGCCGTACTTGGCAACGAGGTCGTCGTATCGGATGACAGCATCGCGTTCGATGGCGGCGAAGTGGTCTGTCGTCAGCCGATCGAATCTGCTGTGGAGCGCGCCGATCGCCGGCGAGGGAGCGTCGTCGGCCAGCATCGCTTCAAGCGTGCGGCGTGCCGTGGCGACGAGCGAGCCGTCAATCTCCTTGAGCGCCTTCTTGAGCTCGGTCCGCGCGGTCTTCAGTTTCCTGATGTCGCCCGGGGACAGCGCGTCCGCGTCGGCCTCATGATCGCCTTCAGAGGCTCCGGCTGCTGCGATCTCCGCATCGAGGTCCGCTAGCTTGGCAGCAATGTCGGTGCGGCTATCCGACTGGGAACCGGCCAGGAGCTTGATGGCGATCTGATCAGCCAAGTCGGGCAAACCCTTGTTGCCTTGGCTGGCTTCGGCGGTGGTGAGCCACGCCTCGATGACGGCCTTCCAGCCTCGGCTAAGCGCTGTCTGAAGCTCATGGACGCTCTCGTCCCACCATGTGGCCGCCATGCCTGCCGCCTCGAAGGGGCTCATTTCGGCTGGCGCCATCTGCTCGACGAAGCTGCTGGTCAGCCGCTGCCGCAATCCGGCCAGGCTGTCGTAGTCGGGCAGCGCCAACAGCAACGGTTCGACGATGTCGGCCCACCAACTGGGCCACGGGCTGGCCGCCTGCCGCTGAGCGGCAGCGCAACCGATGGCACGATGGGCGCCCTCGCGCCCATCGGCGCTGGCGATGTCGTGCCGCCAATCGGCGTAGCCGTCGCCCCGGTCAGCGAACAGAACCTCCAGCGCATTCAGACCGACGCGCTCCAGCAGTTCCGATGCTTCATCAATCTCTGCCATCGGCACGCCGCCGTGCAGATGAGCGCGGACATCATGGGGCTCGGGCGGCGGGGAACTGTCCGCGTAGCGGCGGATGTTGCAGTTGAAGTCGTTGTCTGCCAATTCGTCGATCGTGACGATCTTGGCAAAGCCATCCACATCGACGAAGTCTCGGTAGGCAGCCGTGATCTTCTCTTCGTCCCGAGGGCGGAGGTGATTCTGGGCACGGCCCTCGCCGTAGTCGCGATCGGCGTTGATGAACAGGACCTTGCCCTGACGCTCGGGCGGCTTGGAGTTCCTCGCCCGCAGGATCAGGATCGCGGCCGGGATGCCGGTGCCGTAGAACAGGTTGGGGGCCAAGCCGATGACGGCTTCGAGCAGGTCGTCCTCAATGATCTGCTGGCGAATGTCGCCCTCGGCCCCGCTGCGAAACAACACACCGTGGGGCATGACGGTGGCCACGATCCCCTTGGGCCGCAGCACGGCGACCATGTGTTGGAGAAACATCAAGTCGGCCTTCTTGCCGCCCTCGGGCGTGTAGCCGTACCGGAAACGTTCCTGATGGCCCATGTCGGCCTTGTCGTAGTTCTGGCTGAACGGCGGGTTGGTGATCACCCGATCGAAACGCTGCAATTCGCCGTCCTCGACATGAGCGGGACTGGCGAGGGTGTCGTCGTTGCGCAGGTCAGCGTCGGGGATGCCGTGCAGCAGCATGTTCATCTTGGAGATTGACCAGGTGGTGCCGTTGTTCTCCTGACCGGCGAGCACGAGGTCGGTCGGGTCGCCGCCTTCTTCGGCGACGTGATTCGCTGCGTAGATCAACATGCCGCCCGAGCCAGCGCACGGGTCATACACGCTCATGCCTGGCTCGGGGTCGACCAACCGCACCATGAGCCGGACAACGGGGCGGGGTGTGTAGAACTCACCGCCCTTCTTGCCGGCGGAGTCTGCGAAGTCGCGGATCAGGTACTCGTAGGCCGCCCCCAGCAGGTCCGGGAACTCGAAGTCCTCGTTGCGCAGCGAGTACTCCGAGAAGTGGTCGATCAGGTCGCGCCACTTCCGATCCGACACCGTCGTGTTGCCGACGCGTCGGTTGAAGTCGATGTGCTGCAGCACGCCCTCGAGCGACCTGTTGCTTTCCTCCAGCGCTGCGAGCGCTTTGTTCAGCCCATCCCCGACCTGGTGGTGTACCTCGTTGCGTAGGTACGACCAGCGCGCCAGCTCGGGCACGAAGAAGGTGTCCGTGAAGGAGTCGGGGTCGTCGGCTCGCGCCTGCGCCTGTTCCTCTGTGCGCCCCAAGGCGCGCTGGCGAGCGAGCACAGCCTCCCGCTCGACGTCGAACTCATCGCTTGCCCGCTTCAGGAACAGAGCGCCGAAGATGTACTCCTTGAACTCCGACGCATCCATCTTGCCCCGCAAGATGTCTGCGGCAGCGAACAGATGCCGTTCAAGCTGAGGCAGCGTGAGCACGACGCGAGGCTAGGTCGCCCCGATCAGCAAGCGCCGATCGCCGCCAGGGGATTCACAAACGACTTGAGGCGGGTGCGATTCTCTGCACCGCATGATCCGCAGCGGTGCCTCGTCACCGGCTCGATCCAGCCAGTGGTCGGACTGAGAAGCGAGTGACCGCAGCTTGCACAGTCCAAAGCAACGATCGGTACATGCGTCTCTTTTGCAAGCATCCGCTGGACCGCCAACATGCGAAGGGCGCACTCGTCGACGATCTGCCCATCCAGCACCACAGGTGAGTACGTCTCGTCGAGATGCAGGTGTGGGCCTCCATCGCCGTCGACCCAAGCGTGAACGTGAATCCCTACGTCCTCGGGTCGAGACATCGTCGAAACGATCGCGCTGTTCGATGGCCACATCGCGACGGCCGCAAAATCGCTGGACCGGATGTTCAAGGGCCGATGCACGCGCTGAGGTGGTGGCGGTGGCGGCAGGCCCAAGTCTCGCTGCAAGTTGGCGAGCGGATTCGAGATCGACGGCACCTTGTCCCAGAAGTTGCGACCGCAGCTATTGCACTGGTGCTTGCGGTGGGGCTGTGTCGCGAACTTCTGTTCGTCGATGTGAATCTCACGACAATGCGGGCAAGGCAGTGGCACCATCTCTTGCGATGTCAAGCGGCTGACGGCGAGCGCTTGGGCGGCCATACTCTCGACCACGGCCTCCGCGGTGCCGTTCTGCAACCGAACGATCTCGAAGGAGCTGTCGATCAACTTCTTGCTGCCAGCGGATTCTCGGAAGTGGACATGCACCTTGCCAGGCTCGGTAGGTATGTCGCCGATAGCGATCCCCGGCGGCACGACGCCCCAAAGCGCCACCTCGCCTTCGCCGAGACAAATGTCCCGCTGGGCGTGGCGCGGCACCGGCTCGAACCAGGCACCGGAACACGCAGGCAGCGGCTGGCCGCTGGGATCCGATGCCTCAAGGCCGTGCGTCCGGCACCACCAGTTGGGCTTGCCGTTGCGCTTCTTGACCTCGTACCTGATGTCGCACGGGCCGATGCCCTTCTTGGTCTCCGGAATGTTGTGGTTGCAATGCTTGTCCATGGTTCCTCCCATCTCGCGCTTGCTTCCAACCTCGGCGGTTCCGAGGCACCCAGATTACCATTCTAACGAACAGAACCTGTTACAATGAACTTTTGAGCAACAAATATGGTTTCTTGCAGTCGTGGACGCTGCGAGGCAAAGGGAGAGACCATGACTGAGGGATCAGTTCCTATTGGCGCGCCCCCGCGGCCTGACCGCATCCGACTGGCGCGGGATCTGCGTGGGCTCACACAGCGCGACGTCGTAGACCGCATGGACAACCCGATCTCGACGCCCGCTCTGAGTCAGATCGAAGCAGGCAAGCTACGCCCGGCCGACGAGACGGTCAACGAACTGGCCAGCGCTCTGGGTGTACCGCCGTCGTTCTTCGCTGCGCAGTGGCCCACGACGAGCAACCCGGTCACGTTCTTCCGCAATCTCCGGTCGACAAGCGTGCGTGAACGGCGACAGGCGGCGGCGCGTACACAGCTGCTCGCGGACTTCACGACCGCCCTCGAACAGCATGTGCGGCTCCCTGAAGTCTCGGTGCCGCCAATTCCCGTGGCGCGAGGCGCTTCGTCCGACGAGATCGAGAGCATCGCGATGCGTGTTCGTGACGGCTGGGATCTCGGTCGTGAACCGATCGCGCATGTCGTACGAACGCTCGAGCGTCGCGGCATCGCGGTCGCTCGGCTGCGTACCGGTTCCACGGCCGTCGACGCATTCTCAACACCGGACGGCCGGCGACCTCTTGTGCTGTTGACGGACGACAAGTCCGACAACTACGCCCGATCTCGACTTGACGCGAGCCATGAGCTCGGGCACCTCGTAATGCACCGCGACGCGGAGCCTGGCTCGAAGGAAGTCGAGCGTCAAGCACAGGAGTTTGGCTCCTGCTTTCTGTTGCCCAGTGAGTGCGCTCTGGAGGAGCTGCCGTCGCGGCTTGATGCTGCCGGTTGGTCGCGGCTCGCCGAGATGAAGCGCATCTGGGGCATCTCCATCGCTGCGTTGCTTTATCGGGGACGTTCGCTGCGCGTCATCTCGCAGGACGCGTATCAATCGGCCATGCGCTACATGTCAGCGCGCGGTTGGCGTAGGCAGGAACCCGGCGATCTCGAGATGGGCGCACCCGAGGCGCCGCTACTGCTGGAGCGAGCCGTGCGGCGTGCCGAAATCGAGCTGGGGATTCCCATCGACGAACTTGCGCAGTCCGCTCATCTCCCGCTCGATGACATACGAGGTTTGCTCGAAGCCGCCGTCGACAGCCGGCCGACAGTGGAGCTCTAACCGGAGGACGGCAAGTTCCCGATCGGCACCTGCGTCGGTCAGCAACCACCCCGCGCGTCAGAGATGCGGCGGACCCATTTTGAGGCCGGACGAGAACGCAAGGACCCGCCGAAGCGGGCCCCGCACCCAGCCACCGAAGCGCCTGGGGGGATCTGCTATCAGGCTACGACCGTCCCTGATGGCTACGACGACGCGAGATGCGTGACTTACTCGCCCGGCGATTCAGGATCCTCCTGAGGCAGTCGCGGAGGAGGCGGGGGCGCCTTGGCGTTCGGCCTTGGCAAGCCAAGCACATCGCCCAAGCCCGGCCAGCGCCGCCTGCGGCGTCCGCCCACTAGCAGGAGCCTTACGGCGACTAGCGGCCGCTCGTCGAACTTCGGGAGACTTAACTCGGTTTGTCATCCGCATTGCTTTCGACAGACTTCAGTTTCGCGCTTGTCCTACTCACGAACGCGTCGAATTCCCGACGGAGAACGAAGAGGAGCCCAGTTGGCGACGAAGCCCTCAACCCAGCAACTCGGCAACATCGGAGTCAGCGCAGTGGGTCTCAAGTTGGAGCGAGAGCCGTTCTGGTGGGGCATCATCGACAACTCACGGGACGATCGAGGTATCGATTTTCTCGCGAACGTTCGCGATGCGAGTCTGGATCCGCATGAGTTCCGAATCGGGGTCCAAGTCAAGACGGGAGACTCGTACTTCCGACGGCCGAAACGTGCGGCCGACCACCGCATCACCGGTTGGTGGTTCGCGGAGTCCAACAAGAAGCGCTTCAACTACTGGCTGGGATGCGACACGCCCGTCTTGCTAGTGCTCCACGACGAAGCCCAAGACGCGTCCTATTGGGTACGTGTCACGAAGAGGACAGTCATCTCGACTGGCAAGGGCGCCAAGATTCTCGTACCCAAGCATCAGACGATCAGCGAGCAATGCAAGGGTCGGTTGCTTGCTGTTGCCGTTCGACAGGGCGGGTCGCTCGCGCTGGAGGGGACTGTTCTCTCGGACGGACTTGGCGAGATTCCGTCCAGACGGCGATTGCGATACGCGCTTGTCGTGCCGCGGATGGCTTCGCCGCACCCACGGACGTCCCTCGAACGCCCGATTGATGCCTACGAGGCGGTCGCCCTGCTGGCTCAGGGCAACTTCCGGGAGCTGGACGAGATGGCCGATCGGCATGAAGAAGTGCCTCGCCCCGACGCAGTGCCAGTGGACGCGGACTGGGCGTGGCAGTTCACCGGGGCGATCTGGCACTGGCTGGCGACCGACGGACTCGACAAGCTCGAAGAGATCCACGCGTCCGCTCCGGACCAGCACTGTGCAACTGCCAGCGGCGTCCTACTGGCCTGCGCCCTATGGCGTCAAGAACGGCGTGAGCGCGCAATCGCGCTGCTCAATGCCCTCGTCGAGCGTGACGACCTCGATGCACTCGATCAGGGATGGGCCCTCGTTCAGCGCAGTCGGTTTGGCGCCGATCTCGGTGAGTTTGACCAGGCTGAGACTGACGTCGCAACGGCGCAGCAGTTGCTCGAAGCGGTTCACGACGACTCCACAGTTTCGGCACCCATGGTGTCGGCGCTCGCCGCCGGGGCTGTTCGAACCCTCGAAGTCATCGCCTCGACGAGACGATTCCGAGACGACACGGAGAACGCCGAATCCATAGACGCCTGGGTAGCCCAGCGACAAGACGCCTACCTAGAGCTTCTCAAGGCGTCCGACACCACCGTCTCCTGGTGGCGCTCCCAAGACTTAGCCACTGCACTCGGCCGAGAACAGGACACCAGCTTCAACGCGTGGACCTCGGATGACCCACCTCGGCGCGTGTTCGGCGGTCCGATGCCCGAGACGAAACTCTTTGCCGCCGAGCTCAATGCCGACCTCGCAGGAGAGCACGGGCAATGGAAGGCCCTCGCAGCTCGACGAGGGATTCAGTCCCTCATGCGCGCGGCGTCTTTCCCCGACACAGCGATCGAGCTAGAGGAGGGATTGGATGCTCTCCGACGCTGTGGCGATTCGGGGCGCCTTACCAAGGCGATGCGTCATCTGCTCAAGGTCGGCCCCCTCGCGCCAATCGCCGCCTCGATGGCCAAGATCCCGACGTCAGAGTGGACCCATACCACGGCAAGAACGAACTTCGAGGCGCTCGCACTCGCCGGCGACCTTCTGGACGAAGCGGCTGCGGATCGGTTGCTTGAGCAGTGTGCTCGCGTCGCGTGCGGCGAGCCGACCGAACTCGGTTGCACACAGGACGAGGGCTACTTCAACAGGCCTTCCTTCGCGACGGAAGCTGCCGCTGGCGTGCTGCCGGCCGCGTCCCGCACTTCGCACGACGGTTTTGCTGGTTATCTGGCCCGGCTGCCGGAGGTTCCGCCGGTCACGTTTCGCCGTGGCCTCACGAACGCTCTCTTCTTCTTGGATTACGAGCAGATCGGCCCTGGGAACCGTCAAGCGCTGCTTTCGCTCGCAGAACGCGGCGACGCTGTGCTGAGCGCCACTGTCCGGGGTTGGTCGGCGAGTCACGGCGATACTGTCGCCGCACGTTCGCTGACGCAGGCTGCTGCGCAAGGCGACATCCACTCGTTGGCCGAGATCAAGGACGCGTCGGCATTCTCGGACTCCGAGAGAGCTGCGCTCATGGACAATCTGGAAGGCCATGTCGAGCAAGCCCGCGCCGACGCACTCGCAGGTAAGGGCAACAGCGGGAGCAGCGCATTCTGTCATGCGCTCACCCGGCTGAACTTGAGGCTCCCGGGAGCGGCACGCTGGGAGCCGATAGTCGTATTCTTGGGCGAGCCTCGAACCTTCCTGGCCCTTCGCGATTTTGTGGGATGAGGGTGGGTTGAGGGTCCGCAGGTAGGGGTCGAGGCCCTGCTGGGATCGGTGTTTGGAGACGCCGAACCCTGGAGGGCCTCGATGAATCGTGATGTTATGTCGGTGCGGCTGTGGCTGCCGCGGATCGAGGTGCTGGGGGTCGTGGTTGACGCGCCTGAGCGGCTGGCGGTGCGGGTGGGCTCGACGGTTCGGCGCCCGCGGTGCCCGGACTGCGGGACTGCGAGCGGGACGGTCCATGACCGGCGGGAGCAGAAGATCCGGGATCTGGAGGTCTCGGGCCGGCCGACCATGTTGTTGTGGGATCGGCGGCGCATGGTCTGCGATGGGTGCGGCCGGCGGTTCTTGGAGCACTGCCCGGTGTTCGAGGGCCGTGTCACGGCGCGTCTGGCGCGGCGGCTGGTGGCCGATGCCCGCGAGATGACCGTCAGCGCCGTGGCGCGCCGTCATCGGGTGGGCTGGCATGTGGTGATGGGTCTGGTGATCGCCTATGCGGGGCTGGTCGGCGAGCACCGCCGTCGGCAGCGGTGCCGGGTGCTCTTGGTCGACGAGACCTCGATCCGCAAGCGGCACCGCTATGTGACGGTGCTCGTGAACGGCGACACCGGTGAGACCCTCGCCATGGTCCCTCACCGCAGCGAGGCGGCCCTGTCGGGCTTCCTGGCCGCTCAGGGGCACCGATGGTGCAAAGGCGTGAAGGTCGTCGTCTCCGACGGGTCGGCGGCGTACGCGGCGGCGATCGCCAAGCGGCTCGGCCACGCCCGCCACGTGCTGGACCGCTTCCACGTCGTCAGATGGTTCGCGGCCGGCCTCACCGCGGTGCGACGCGACGTGCAGCGCCGCCCGGAGGGCTCAAAGCCGGCGTTCGATCCCCAGGTATTCCGGGCCAGGTTCGTGCTCATGCGACGCCCGGACACGCTCGACGGCGCCGAGCGGGCACGCCTCGACGCCCTCTTCGAGGACCACCCGCGGCTCAAGGCCGCGTGGGACGCGCTCGGCGAGCTGCACGGCCTCTATCTCGCCAAAGACCGCGAAGGCGCCCTCGAAGCGCTCGACCGGTTCGCCGACATCTACGGCAGCGGCCAGATACCCGAGTTCAGCAGCACCGTGGACACCTTCTTGGCATGGCACGAGCAGATCCTCGACTGGCACCACGCCGGGCGGCCCAGCAACGGACGCATCGAAGGCACCAACAACCTGCTCCAAGTCCTGCGCCGCCGAGCCCACGGCTTCACCAGCCACGCCAACTTCGAAGCCCGCGGCATCCTCGCCACCTAACCTCATGCCGCCGAGCCCAGCAGCCCGAATCCCACAAAACCGCGAAGGCTCTTTTTTTCGGCCTGATTACTTTCTCGACGCCGCGATCGGAGGATCGCGCGGAAGGGAGGAAATCACCATGACCGACACGCAGATCGATAGAGGAATACCCGGCGCCTCGGACTCAACGCCCGAGCCGACCAACAGCGCCTCTGATTGCTGTCCCGACGCGACGCAGGCTCTCCCGTCACCGGACCCCGATCATCACGGAGACGACTCGATCAACGCGGCGATTGATCGAGTCAAAGATCGGCTGAACCGGTGGCCTGGCATTTCGGAGGACTCCGCCGAGAATCTTGAACGCCTCGGCGGTCAGTTCCTCGAATGTCTCGTCATGTCCACGGGTGACAGTTGGCAAGCCACGACCGGCGAGATGTTCGATTGGTTCCACGCAGGCGGATTCACCCATCCGACCACGGGCCGAAAGCTCGCCACGGCCCGAGGGTCTCGGTCAGTGCGGGGCTAGGGCGCATTGCGGGCCGTGCTGGTTGCGCGGGATCCGGGGCTGCTCGCGCCCGACAGCGACTTGGTGCTGCGGGTCGATCCCCCGGTCGTCGCCGACCCGATCAAGGAATTGCCGAGCAGTCACCCCGACCGCATTCACGCGATGGTCATGCGGTACCGGCCGCGGGCCAAGTCCGAGGACGAGGCGCAGAAGTTGGAGTCACTCCTGCCGACAATGCGTGACTGGGTCCTGTCCGCCGGTCCGTCGGAAGCCAAGACGGCGACGAAGTGGATGCGCATCGTCGCGAATGCGCTGCTGTGGGCGGACCACACGCTCGGCACGACTGACGAGGCGTACGTGCTGCATCGGACCAACATCGACGTATTCATCAGCACGGCGGAGCACGCGGGGAAGAACGGATGGCGCGGTGCGTCGCGCCAAGCCCTGTATCGGATTAGCCGCGCCAGGTTCCCGGACCAGTGGGACGAGAAGCCTGTCGCGATCCGCAAGAACGAGACTCCCGAGCCGTATGCCCCTGTCGATGAGTTCTTGTTCCGCGCGGCGGCGCTCCTCGAAGGCAAGCGGTCGCGCCGAGAACGCCTGTGGCTCACAGCCGCTCTTCTCGGCGCCGGTCTCAGCATCGCCGACGCGGCCAAGCTCGGCCCTTGGAGTCTGGTTGACCTCGACGACGGCCGGATCGGCATCCGGGTCGACGGTGACCTGCCGCGCATCGTCCCGGTACGCGCGGCCTACACCAGCCTCGTCCTAGAGGCCGCCAGGCTGTGCGACCAGCGGGCGTTGTTCGTCCCTGCCGATGCGCCAGCGAGGCCCTACAACCTGTTCGCAAAGATCCGGGTGGAGGGTCTCGGTCGCCTGATCGTCGCGCGCGCCCGCGCCACGTGGGTGTGCGCCCACATACAGCACGGGACGGCGCTCGCGGATCTTCACGCCTACATGGGCCGCATGAGCGCGGCGTATCTGCAGGCGATGCTCGATCACTGCGACGGTCCGGCCGACCCCCTCGCGGCAGCAAATCGGGGGCTAGGCGCGTGACCCGCCGTCCCAAGCCCGCTCCGGAGCTTCCGCCGGGGGAGGTCGCGCGGCGCCTGGCTCTGCGCCGGCCTCCCCCTGACGACCCGACGGGGACGATGAAGCTGTCCATGCCCGACTCGGGGCACGTCAGCGAACTCGTCGAGACGATCACGGCGTCCGGAGTGCTGGCGTATCTGCAACGCCGCGTGAAGCCCAAGCGGGGCGGCGGCTCCCGCCTGCCGCTGCTCGCTCTGCTCGTGTCGATGCTGTACTGCGCCGGGGAGGGCAATAGCTACTGGCGGCTGAGCCTCACGAAGTTCATCGCGTCCCTGCACCCCAATGACGCAGTCCGTCTCGGCGTCCACACCTTCGAGAATCTCGAAAAGCCCATCACCTACACGATCATCTGCAAGCAGGCCAAGCGCGTCGAAACGGCGTTGCGCCAGGGATGGACAGACCACGACGGGACGCGCTGCGACTGCCAGTGGTTCATCGACTCGATGCTGCGTGCGTCAGTTCCCGCCGAGGTCGCCCGGCGCGTCCTGGCAATCGCGATCGACAGCACAGACTTCCCGACCTGGGCGGCTCGACGCCTGTGGAGAGCAGACGACGTGCCGGTCACCGACGAAGAAATCGTCAAGCTCAACAGAGTCGCCCGTCCCCGCAAGGGCGCCGAGCGTCGCAGGTTCGCGGACCCGTAGGACGTCATCGGCCATCGCCGCACCAACGGCAAGCGCATCGTGGGACGGGACCCCGACGCCGGGGCCGGTCATCGCAACAAGTCAGGCGACCACGAGGAGGGAATCTTCTACGGCAGCCACGTCACACTCGCAGTGGCCACCAAGGCTCGTCGAGTGACCGGGAACCGCAAGAAAGCCAAGTTCGGCCAAGACGAGAACGCCTACGTCGTCGGTGCCGATCTGAGCGCAGCGGGAACCAGCGCCGCAACGGTAGGCGTGCACGCCGCGGTCAGCGCAAGAGAAGTCTGCCCCAACGCCTGCGACGCGACAGCCGACATCGGCTTCACGCAACTGCGACCGACGTTCAACCGGACGATGCACGAGATGGACTTCCACGTCACCATGGACATCAAGCCCATGTATCTCGAAGCGGCACGGCCCGTGAAGATCGGCCCGCACGGATACCCCGCGTTCATCCACGGGGGCGCGCTCCTGGTCGCGTTCACGCCCAAGAACATGCGCGTCCCCGCACCGGACCTCAGCGACGAGGAGCTGTTCGACTTCTACGAGCGGCGCAAGCCATTCGAACTCATCGCCGTACAGCACTTCGACAACGGCGACAAACAATTCGTGTCCCCCATACACCGCGGCCACCTGAATGTTGACCCGAACAAACGAACCGGCGCTCGCGGCCAGCCCCTGTACCCCCGACCGGCCGACTTCGAGGAACACTTCGGCGAAATCCCCGACGACGTCATCTACCAGCGATTCATTACCGTCGGCGTCGAACACCTCGACGACTTCCAACTGCCGCCACACGGCACCCGCGCGCAAGACGAGAGCTACGGACGGCGACAGCAGAGCGAGAACGCGATCGGGCAGATCAAAGAGGACTACGGCCTCAGCCCGAAGAAGTGCCGCATCATCGGCGACGGCGGACGGACAATCGCGGCGATCTCGCGCGTCGTTTGGTACAACCTCAACATCACCCGCAAAGCCAAGAACGAGAAGCAGGCACGGCGAGCCGACAACGCGGCCAAACCCAAGACACATCCGCTCCAAAGCGTCGCCATCCAGGACGCTGCGACCACACCCGACGACAACAACGACAGCCCTGAGATCGCAGAGCCGCGCGCCCCGCCCTAGAGATCACGCATGTCGCACTCACTAGGCAGGCGGCCGAAGCGCCGTCTGCCTAGTCGCGCCCGCGAACAGGAACAACGCGGCCCGCAGCACGCCCGCTGACCCACCGACACGCCGACAGACCCCAAGAGTGCGCCCGAACGGCGGCCAATCAGGTCGAATGGACCCGATTTCACGGATACCGGCCAACATCCACACCCGTTATTGGCCAACGTGCCTAAGTGGCGGGGGCAGGATTTGAACCTGCGACCTTCGGGTTATGAGCCCGACGAGCTTCCAGACTGCTCCACCCCGCGGCGAGAGGGACAATCTTACCAGCGGCCCTGCAAGATCGGCAAGGCTGAGCGCGGGGCTTCGCTCAGCTCACGGTTGAGGGCGGCTGAGCGGCTAGGGCGCCTCGGAGTTCGAGGCTCGACAGCTGACGCTTGCGCCGCCTCGGACCTTGTTCGAACGCAGTCCCGCAGCGGCGCGAAGCAGCGCTCATCGACTCACCCGACGACTGAACTGGCGGGGCGGGGCCGTCAAGGAATCATCTCACGGAGATGTGATCGTGCTTGATCCGTTGGCATCAGCCCGCAATCGCCCTCGTCCATAGCGACGCTCGACCCGCGAGTTAGCCGGTGGCGGTTTGTTCGAGCATGCGGGCGGCTCGGGCGATGAGGCGCTCGGCCTCGTCGACGGCCTCCTGGTAGGCAGCCAAGTCGCCTTCACGCAGCGCGGCGTCAGCTCGGTCGAACGCCGTGGCGGCTCGCCCGAGCAGATCGCTCACATTGTCAGTGTCGGGCGTCGAAGCCGGATCGTCAGCCTCGTCGTCGGGCGCAACGGCGTCTCGCTGTTCGTCATCGGGGTCGGCCCGCGTAGGCCGTATCGTCCCGTTGCCGATGTCGATGTCCGCGCCGCCGATGGCCTTCTCGATCGCTCCCTCGAAGGTCTCGGAGATCGCAACGTTCGAGCCGATGCCTGCGATCACCAGTTGCAGCTCGGGCACCGCCGTCGGACCGGTGGCCGCGATGAACAGCGGCCGCACGTACAGCAGAGAGTTCTCCACCGGGATCAGCAACAGGTTGCCGGGCCGCACCACCGAGCCGTTCTGGTTCAGCAGCGTCAGCCGCTCGGAGATCTCCTCCTCGGTCTGGATGTTCGAGTTGAACAGTGCCGGACCGTCGATCGGCTGATCCGACCGGATCTCGAACACCTGGATGTCCCCATAGCGGTCGGGGTCGTTGTGGACCACCATGAAGCCTTCGAGGTTCTTGCGGGAATCGTCCTCGGAAAACGGCACGAACGGCCGGAAGCTCACGAACGACACAGCATCGTCGCCCGGCAATCGGAACAGCAGGTACTGCGGCGAGATGCGGGCCTCGACCGTGGCGATCACCTGCCCAGTCGTCTCGTCCCGCACCGTCTCGACCGTCGTCTGGCCGATCGAGTCACCCGGGTCCTGTGCCACCGCCCACGCACCGGCTGCGTCGTAGAACTCCGACGGGTCGCTCAGGCGGTACCGGCCCCACGCATCGGTCTGCACCCGGAACAGATCCTCGGGATAGCGGAAGTGCTCCTGCAATTCCATCGGCGGCGGGCCCTCAGCGAACAGGTCCGGGAACTGCTTGATGTACGACTGCACGATCGGGTCGTCTTCGTCGACCACGTAGAAGGTGACCGTCCCGTCATGGGCGTCCACCACGGCCTTCACCGAGTTCCGCACGTAGTTGACCGTCTGGCGCAGGTCGCCGCCGAGCGTTGCCGCCCGCGGGTTGGTCCGCTGCGCGTACGGGAACTGCGTGGTGGTCGTGTAGGCGTCGAGCACCCATTTGACCTGCCCGTCGATCACCACCGGATAGGGGTCGTTGTCGTAGGACAGGAACGGGGCCAGCAGACGCACCCGCTCTTCGATGTCACGGTTGTAGAGGATCCGGCTGTCGCCCTGGATCTCCCCTGACACCAGCAGGTTCGGCTCGCCGAAACGCACCGCGAACGCCAGCCTCCGGAAGATGCCGCCGATGCCGACGCCGTCCTCACCGTCGTAGCGGGTGGTCTCGGTGCGGTCGTCGTCGTCCTGGAAGTCGACCTCGGCACGCTGGGCGCCGACGATGGCGTAGCCGACGAGGCCCTCGCCCACATACAGCCCCGGTTCGTCCAGCTCGAGCGCCTCCGCGCCCGATTCGGCGGCGCCGGGGATGTCGCCGAGCACATATGCCGGACGTCCGTTGGCATCCACACCATTGGCCGGCGCCGCCGCTACGCCGTAGCCGTGGGTGTAGGCGACATGCTCGGTCTCCCAAGTGTCGGTGGGCAACTCGGTGGGCCGCAGCTCACGGGCCGCCAGCACGATCTGGGTGATCTGACCGTCGATCTCGTAGCGGTCCACGTCGATGTCGCGGAAGTCGTAGAAGCTCTTGATGCCCTGGGTCTGCTGGAACGTGTCCTGCATCACGGCCGGATCCAGCAGCCGCACGTTGCGCACCGTCTCGAAGTTGTTCTCGATGTCGGTAGCGGTCAGCTCAGGTTCGTAGTTGAACTCGCTCGTGGTCACGGCGTCGAGGCCGAGCGCGATCCGGGTCATCTCGATGTTGCGCTCGATGTACGGCGCCTCACGGGTGGACTCAGAGGGCTCCACTTGGAAGCGCTGGATAATGGCGGGATAGGCAGCGCCAGCCAAGCCGGCCACAACCGCCCACAGCGCCACCGCGATCACCGGGTACGTGAAGCCGCGGCGCCAGATGTTCACCACCAGCAGCACGAAGCTGAACGCGCTGATGACCATGAGCAGCTGCAGCACCGGCAGCTGGGCGTTCACGTCGGTGTAGGTGGCGCCGTCCACGAAGCCCCGGGTGGACAGCGTCAGCTCGAATCGGTCGAAGTAGTACCCGACGGCCTTGATCAGCGCCAGCAGACCCAGCAGCAGCGACAGGTGCGCCTTCACCTGAGGCGTCACCCGGCTGCCCGCCGGCGCCTGCACCCGGATGGATCCGTTCAGGTAGTGCCAGATCGCCGTGAAGATGAACGTGACCAAGACGGCCGCGAACGACCAGCTCACGAGGAAGTTGAAGAACGGCAGGCGGAAGACGTAGAAGCCGATGTCACGTCCGAACTGCGGGTCTTCGAGGCCGAAGTCGGCGGCGTTCACGAAGAACAGCCACGATTCCCACTGGCCCGAGACGCCCGCCCCGACCATGAGGGCCAGGATCAGCGCCACGGCGATGCGAATGAGGCCGCGGCGCCGACCGCTCATCCGGCGCCAGCGGACAGCGATGTCCTCGGGCTGACCCGCTGCTGCAGCGCTGGCAGCCAAACGCTCGGCGATGAAGAGGTTCACCCACAGCAGAACGAAGAAGACCGCCGTGAACAGCAGGCCGAGACCGACCTTGGCCCACAGCACCCTCCACCACACCGAGGCGTAGCCCAAGCTGTCGAACCACAGATAGTCAGTCCAGAATCCGGCGATGCCGCGGATGGACAGCAGCAGGACGAGGCCCGCGGCAGCGATGATGCCGATGATCAGCTGGAATCGGGTGATGCCCCGTGGACGCGGCGGCCTGCGGGGCCCGTCCGGACCGCCTGTGCCCGGCGGACGGCGGGGACCATCGGGCCCAGAAGGCTGCTCGGATGAGGGAGGCGGCATGCCCTCAGGGGGACGCATACGGCAGCAAGACTACTGGGACGCGTCGCTGCGGCAGGCAGCGGACCGCCAAGTCGGCAGGCGCGTCGCGTAGGTTCAGCAGGATGCGCTTAGCGGTCTTGGTCTCGGGGACCGGTTCGATCCTCGAAGCAATGCTGGGACGCGATCTGCCAGTGATGCTGGTAGGTGCCGATCGGGCGTGCAGGGGGCTGTCGATTGCGCATGATGCGAGCATCGAGACGATCCTGGTGGGACGTGACGACTGGGTGGCCAGCGGGACCGATGCCTCAGGCAGGCGCGGCTTCGACCGCGACGGCTACAGCTGCGATCTGGCCCGGAGGCTTGCCGGCGCAGGTGCGGACGTGGTCGCGATGGCGGGCTTCGGGACGATCTTGGCCGACTCGTTCTTTGCCTGGGGCAGCGGGCGCTACCGAGGCCGAGTTCTGAACACGCACCCGTCGCTGCTGCCGGCATTCCCGGGTTGGCATGCGGTGCGTGACGCCTTGGCGGCGGGGGTCTCCGAGACGGGCTGCACGGTGCACATGGCGATTCCCGAGGTGGATGCCGGCCCGATGCTGGCCCAGCAAGCGGTGCCAGTGTTGGACGGTGACGACGAGGCTGCGCTGCACGAGCGCATCAAGACAGTCGAACGGGAGTTCTATCCGGCCACGATTGCGGCGTTCTTGGAGCGGTGCGGGCAAGAACGGATCCTGGAAGGGCAGCCCCGATGAGAGCATTGATCTCGGTGTGGGACAAGACCGGCGTGGTGCAGTTCGCGGCACGGCTGTCGGACCTCGGATGGGAGATCGTCTCGAGCGGCGGGACCGCTGCGGCGCTGACCGATGCGGGCGTGTCGGTGCTGGCAGTCGAGGACGTCACAGGCAGTCCCGAGATGCTGGACGGCAGGGTGAAGACGCTGCACCCGCGCATCCACAGCGGGATCCTGGCGGACAGATCCAAGCCGGCTCATCTGGCGTCACTGGACGCCCACGGCATCGCGGCGATCGATCTGGTGGTGTGCAACCTGTACCCGTTCCGGTCCGATCCGGGCCCCGAGATGATCGACATCGGCGGACCGGCGATGGTGCGGGCTGCCGCGAAGAACCACGGCGACGGCACGGTCGGCGTGGGCGTGGTGGTAGACCCAGCAGATTACGAAGCGGTGCTGGCCGAGTTGGGCGAGCACGGTGCGCTGAGCGCGGCCACCCGGCGCCGGCTGGCGCGGGCTGCCTTCGCCCATACCACGGCGTACGACGCAGCGATCGTGAGATGGCTGGATGAACCGGTCGGCGGGGATCGAGACGGGGACCGAGCGGGCAGCAATTCTGGCTCGGAGCCCACTCCTCTGCCGCCGACGGTGCACCTCGCCTTGGAGCGGGCGGACGAGTGCCGTTACGGCGAGAACCCGCACCACTTCGGGGCCCGCTACCGCCCTGTCGGCGAATCGACATGGTGGGACCACGCCTACCAGCACGGCGGGCTGGGGCTGAGCTACCTGAACTTCTTCGACGCCGACGCGGCGTGGCGGATCGTGCACGACCTCGGCGACGCCGAGGCCAGTTCGGCCGTGGTGATCGTCAAGCACGCCAACCCATGCGGAGCGGCAGCCGGCGACGAGCTGGCCGACGTGTACCAACGGGCGTACGACTGTGACGCCCGCTCAGCGTTCGGCGGCATCGTGGCCTTCAACCGGATCGTCGACCTCGACACAGTGGAACGGATCGAATCAGCGGCACAAGCCGATCTGATCATCGCTCCCGGCTATGAGGACGGTGCCGTCGAGCGCATCGCTGCAAGGCGGCGCAACACACGGGTGCTGGAAGCGCCCCGGCCCGACGCTGCGGGACTGTCGCTGCGCCAGATCAACGGCGGATGGCTGGTGCAGTCGCCGCATGCGTTCGCCTCTGCGCCCGAAGACTGGCAGGTGGTGACCGAACGACGGCCGACGGCGGGCGAGTTGGCCGATGCCCGTTTCGCCTGGCGGGTGTGCGGGCACGTCACGTCCAATGCGATCGTGCTGGCACGGGACCGCACGGCGTGGGGCATCGGCGCCGGCCAGCAGAACCGGGTGGAGTCCGGTCGGCTGGCAGCGGCGAAGGCCGATGGACGGGCGGTCGGCGGGGCCTGCGCCAGCGATGCGTTCTACCCGTTTCCCGACGGCGTCGAGGCCGCATCGGAGGCCGGCGCGGCGGTGGTGGTGCAGCCCGGCGGCGCCCTGCGAGACGACGACGTGATTGCCCGGGCCAACAAGCTCGGCCTCGCCATGCTGTTCACCGGCGAGCGGCAGTTCAGGCATTAGCGACAGCGCGTGCCGGACCACTCAGACACACCAGGGATGCGACAGCGCGTGCCGGACCACTCAGACACACCAGGGATGCGACAGCGCGGCACCGCGATCGCTGCGGTGATCCTGCTGCTGACTGCACTCGTCGTGCAGCTGCCCAGTCCCGCAGGCGCACAGGCGGCATCAACCGGGTCGGCGGTCCTGCCGCCACCGGACGTGCTGGGCGACTGCACCGACGCCGTGCCTGTGATCGTCGCGTCCGACGCCGCCGCGCAGTCTGACATCTACTCGGCGGTCACGCTCGCCGGCGTGCTGGAGGCGAAGCGCTGCATCGTGCTGGCAGGCGGTCGCGACGAGCCGTTCCCGGAAGACCAGCTCGACAGACTCGCCACAGCGGCAGCGGGCGGCTATGTGGTCGGCGGGCATGCAGCCGTACCGGACGACAAGCTGTCGGGCCGCAGCATGACCCGCGTGTACGGCGCGGATCGTTGGGAGACCGCAATCGCGGTGGGCGACGTCGCGGCAGCACTAGCAGCAGAGGGCGAACCCGGCGCCTCGGACGGCGCCGAAGATGAACCCGACAGCGACACGCCTGCCTGGCAGCAGCGACTGGCAGCCGAGTTCTCGGCCGCGCTGCGATCCAGCGAAGCGCCCCAGGACATGTGCATGTCGCTGTATCGCAACGGCGAGCCGATCTTCGAGCACGATGCCAGCACACCGCTGCTGCCGGCGTCGCTCATCAAGCTCGCGACCGCCACGGCGGCACTCAGTGAGCTGGGCGCAGACACGACCTTCACCACTCGCGTGGTTGCCGATGCCGACGCGCTCGCTGCGGTCAGCGACGGCGTGCTGCGTGGCGACATCTACCTGATCGGCAGCGGCGACCCCGTCTTGGCCACACCCGGTTACATCAACCGGATAATCCCCGAGCGCCCCTACACCGACGTGACCGAACTGGCGGACAGCGTCATGGCGAAGCTCAGCGCTGCAGGCATCGACACCATCGAAGGGGCGATCGTCGGGGACGGGTCGTGGTTCGCCGACGGAGAGCAGACCTACACATCGCACTACCCGCCCGGCGCGACGCCAGAAACGCCGCCGGTGTGGAAGCAGTCATACATGTCGGAGAACTTGGTCGGCGTCCTGTCGGGGCTGGTCATCAACGACGGCTACTCGCCCTACACCGTCAGCCGGCGCAGTCACACCCGAAGCGCCGACGCAGCCCAAGCAGCGGCGTCGGACTTCGACGACCTGCTCGAAGCACACGGCATGGTGATCCGTCACCGGCCCCGCTCTGGTCGCGCCCCATCGGCAAGCGAGGTGACCTCGCTGGGCAGCATCACCTCGCCGACGGTGGAGGAAATCCTTGTGCGGATACTGAGAATCTCGGAGAACACCCCGGCGGAAATGCTGTTCAAGCAGATCGGCCGACGCCACGGCGACTCGTCCCGGGCGGCCGCTGCAGCAGCAGCGACAGACGCGCTCAGCGACATCTTGGGAACGGCAGCCGACGAAATCGTCTTGGTCGACGGCTCGGGGCTGTCAGTCCACAACCGCATGAGCTGCGAGGCAGCCGTGCGACTGCTGCTGTCGGCTGGCGACGATTCCCGCTTTGCGGCGTCACTGTCGATCGCGGGTCGTACCCCGACGCTGCAAGGCTGCGGGCCACGTCCTGCTCCGGGTGGCGGCTCGACCAACACGATCTTCGCCAAGAGCGGCCAGCTCAACGACAGTTCGTCCATCGCCGGCGTCAGCACCACGGCCAACGGCGACGTGCTCACCTTCGCCATGATCGCCAACGAGTCACTCATCATCCGCCTAGGGAGCTGCAACACACTCCGCCAACTCACCCTCGACGCCATCGGCCGTTACACCTACGGCCCCGACAGCTGATCACCGCCGCCGAACCCGACATCGGCAGCCTCCTCATCTGAGACCGCCAACCCTGACCGATGCTGCCTGAAAAACTGGCTCTTCGCGTTTGCGCGTGGAGTAGTCCGGTGAGGGTGCGGGTGGCGCGGTAAGAGCATTAGCAGGCCGCACGCGCCACCGGAAGAGACGAACTCGTCTCGCGCCACTGACACAGCGGCGCGGAACGCCATCGCGCTAAAGAGCTACCACCACTCGTTCATCGGCTTGCGCGAGATCATGCGGGCGTTGCCGGTGTCGGGGAACCAGGCCAGCTCTCGGTTGCCGCCGACGGCCGCAGATCGACAGTCGACTCCGTTGAGTCCGACGCTGTGGGCTTGGTGCCCGATGGGCTGGCATTGGCTGCGCGGCACGGTGCGGCCGTCGGTGCCGGTCGGGTAGCCGGCCGGCAGTCCGGCTGCGGCGATTCCCTGGGAAGTGAACGCGTCGAGTGCTGTGCCATCGTCGATCTCGATTTCGACGAGATGCGGGGCGCTTGCGGGGTCGACGTCGTGGATGTTGACGGGACGGTCGTCGAACCGGCTCAGTGCGTTTGCGCGGGCAGTGTCGATGTCCGCGTTGAGGTACAGGCACTGCAGCCCGGGCGGGTTCCATCTGCCGCCTGGGGGTCGTGCTGAGTGGGAGGCGTCGAGCGGGTCTCGCCAGCGCCAATCGACGACGCGCAGATAGCGCCCGCCGATGCCCGAGGTCAAGAAGTTCATGCAGTCGTGGAGTAGTCGAACATCTTCTCGATGTCGCGCAGCAACCACTCGTGCTCGTCCGCTGCGATCAACTCAAGCATGGTGCGGTCTTCATAGGCAGGCGCGCTGCGGCGGGCCACGATCGACGGCATGCCCTCCCGCAGCCGGTAACGCAGGATGTCGGCTATCTCGACGATGGTCGCGATCTTGGGGAGCCGCTGCGACGGCGGGCCGCTGACGAGCCACTTGTCGACGGCTTGGCGTGTGACCCCCATGAGCTCAGCGAACGCACCGCTCGACAGGTCCAGCGTGGCCATTGCGCGGCGCAGCGGAGTGGCGCTGTTGCGCTCGAACTCGATGTCTCCCATCGCCTTGGAGAACCACGCCAGATAGTGTTCATCGATGTCGTCGCGTGCACGAACGCACTGATGCGGCAGACCTCCGGCAAGCCCGCGGACTCTGTCGACGAGCACTGTTATGGCGCCGATACCGTCAACCGACGGTGCGATCCAAGGCAGCTGTACGAAGACGGGCGAGATCAGCGCATACGCAACAGCCGGCGACATGGCGAACTCGGAGTAACGGGCCTGCATCTCGACCAGCGCCGACGCCGCCGATTCGACATTGCTGCGGTACCGCCGCAGGATCGCGGGGTTCGCATAGTCGCCGAGCATCGGCATCAGGAAATCCAATGCAGCTACGACGTCCGGCACCTCGCGCGCGGCTGCTTGGGCGGCGTCTTCCAAGTCACTGCCGAAGAGAGTGTCCAAGCGGTCCACACAGCAATCATACCGCAACTCGACAGCAACACATTTCGTTGCCAGTTGAACCTGTTCAGGGCTGGCGCTGCTGGATACTGCCTTGTCGGGCCAAGGCGCCCAAGCGCTTGGCAGTTATCTGCTGTATCTGTGCGGCTGTCCGGGGTGGGGGTGCTTGAGGATGCATTGCCTTCTTGATCTCACGCCGATGTGCTGGCAATGGGATGAGGTGTTGGCCGGCTGGTTGGACGATGCGCCAGTGATCGCCTCATCCACGGCCGTCTCGACTTCTTGTAGGGCAGCACCTGTCGCGCGAGGCGAAAGCAGCGAACCGCACTCGCGTTCTCGTGTGCTCATGATGTCTGCCAGCCGTTCGACGGGTTCGATCGCATTCAGATGGGCTGGCAGCATCTCGGCTTGCTTGATGACAGCCTTCGGCAACGAACTTGCAAGCTCGTCCATGCGTTCCAGCAGATCGGCGGCGGGCAGTTTCAGCGCCATCGCGCATGACTGCCACTCGTCGAGTCTCATTGAGTACGCGTCGTATGACTCGCCCGACTTCATGGCCATCTGCAAGTACTGAAGCGCTTCGTCGTCTCGCCAAGGTGCCATCGAGCAGATGTCGTAGAGCGGGGCGAACCGGACAAGGTAGCCACGCAGCTGGACGCTGTAGTTCTTCGCGTGTGCATCCGGTGCGAGCAGGATCCAGTTGGCCAGCAGCGCATCTCTGAAACGTGATATGTCGAGGTGCGCCTGCTGCGACTCGCCGCGCAGCAAGTCTGCGGTCACGGCCGGTGACGGGCCGCCGTCCCATTGGTACTTGCGGTCCGACGGCGTGCCGGTTGCTTGGCACATGTCCTCTTGGTGAACGCGCCGCAGAACGCCACCAGCGTCAATACGGCGGTCGAACCTGCGCACAGCGATCGCGCGCTCGCCACCCGCTTCGACGATCTCCGTCTCGGCCGCATCGATCCCGACATCTCGCAACGCAGACATGCACACATGCTCCACGACATCGTTGGAGTCGAAGCTCGGCAGCGCAATCTTCACGATGTGCGTCGACGGCGTATTCCCGTAGGGGACACCCCAGGTGCCCTCGGGGCTCTTGTGAATGGCGACCTTCGTCTGAGCACCGGAGAGACTGAACGACAACGGCTGGCCGACTTCCTGCTCCCATGCGACAGCGCCCCGCCTCAGGGCATGGAGGCTTCTTTCCATCGCGGTCTCATCCATGGGGGTGACACCGCTTCTACGCTCAAGCACCGACTCGGCGTTCTCGGGACGACAGAACTGAACGGCACCGGCACAGTCGGCGCCGATCTCGGTCGCCAACAGGTCGACGGGATGCTGGCTTGCTGCACCGTGGGCGCGCCCTATCTCCCTTCGCAGGTCCAGCAATGGCGGCAGCAGCCCGTCAAGCCAGTCTCCGACATCGTGCTCAGGCATGCGCAGCGGGAAGGCCAACGACAAAGGCGTCTGCCCGTGATCGTCTGCGTATTGCTTCTCGTAGTGCAGCTTCGCGGCGTTCCGGCGTCCTTTGGTGATGTGTCCCGTTATGCGCCCGTGCATGAGCACGGTCAGGTCCGCAGTCATGATGTCAGCGACGATTCGGAGTCGTCGTTGTTATTCGGCCAGCTCTCGTAGGGATGAAGAGAGACGCTGCACTCCAAGACCGCTAGCACCTTGAAGACGTTCTGCACGCCGACGGATCGATCAGCTCTCTCGAGGTCGCGCAGGCAGAACAGTGACACGCCAGCTCGTTCCGCGAGTTCTTTCTGCGTCAGATTCTTGTGCTTGCGAATCAAGCGGATGCTCGAGCCGAGCCGTGTCGGCGTCGTCACTCCGGCAAGCGATGGAAGGCTGCTCTCGGAGTGCATGACATTTCTGCCTTTCCGTTGCAAGCTCGGAATGATGAGTATATCTGCTTTTTCTCTAGAGACGTCAAAAGATGCGTATATCTGTCATGCGCATTCGGAGACGCCGCGGAGTTCGGCGGGTGCGGCGCCGGTCTTGCGCACCTATATGCCGCCAAGAGCATCTCTCACTGCCTGCTGCCCCGCACGGCCTAACGCTGCGCTCGAGCGTTGTCGTACGGCGTTGCTGCCTGGGCTGTGCGGGTGGAATGGGCACGGGACGGTCGTGAGGCGGCGCTTGCATTGGCCGCGGTCCTGCGGCAGGCGTTGTCGGCAGATGAACACTCTGGAAGACGGGTCGGCGGACGTTGACGATCTGGTCTTCGGCTTCTTGGATTGCTTCGAGGCACGTGACGGCTGGACGAATGCATGGCGGACATCCTTGCATCGCTGTCGGATGAGCTGGTCCAACCGCTGCACAGCCGGCGCTGTCCGGTCAGCGTGATCAAGCTCGCTGACTGCCGCTCTGATCGCGTCAGGAACGCCATCGAGCATCTCGAGCGCGCGTTCAACGGTCTGTTCGCGGTCGAGTCCGAGTGTGTCGGCCATCAGTTCCCATCCCGAGACCGCCGAGCACGCCGGTCCGCTGCGGCCTGCGCGGGCTCAGCCCGATAGACGCCCTCCGGGCCGCGGCCGCGTTCCAGCTCCCGGTACACCGTCGAAGGAGCACGGCCCAACAGCCCCGCCACCGGTCGGCGGCGGGGCGGGCTGACGGGGTGCTGGTTTGTGTGCGGCACTTGGGTGGGCATGTGCTGCGCGATCCGGAAGGGGGGGTAGATGAGTCAATGCTTCACAGCTCCCGTATTCCTTTGATTCCGTCACGGGCCAAGTCGCGCGTTTGATTCGCGGACATTGTCAAAATCCAAACAGGAAGCCAAGCGCGGCACCGTTCGACTCGACTCGACTTGTAGCCAGATGGTTGTAGCCAGATGGGTTTTCCCTTCGAAACTGGACGCCGGCGAGCGTGCCGAGCCGGTTCGGCATTTCTCGATCAGGATCTGTCGCGTCAGGTGCAAGCGGCACCACCGACGCTGACCCGATCCGAGAGCCGCTGCCCGAAGCAGACGCGGAATAGTTCGCGGGTCAGCCGAGGAGGCCCAAGCCTGCGACGGTGTCGCGTTCGTCGACCAGCTCGGCCCAGGAGGCCTCGATGCGGGAGCGGCTGAACTCGTCGAGCTCGAGACCGGTCACCACGTGGTATTGGCCGCCGGAGACGGTGACCGGGTACGAGGTGATGATGCCCTCGGGGGCGCCGTAGTCGCCGGTGGACGGGATGCCCATCGACACCCAGTCGCCGCCGGGCGTGTCCGACGCCCAGTCGCGCATGTGATCCACCGCGGCCGACGCCGCCGACGCCGCCGAGGAAGCACCCCGCGCATTGATGATGGCCGCGCCGCGCTGCTGCACGGTCGGGATGAAGTCGTCCTCCAGCCACGCTTGATCGTCCACCAGGGCTGCTGCGTTGTGGCCGCCCACCTCGGCATGGAAGATGTCGGGATACTGGGTGGCGGAGTGGTTGCCCCAGATGGTCATGCGGGTCACGTCGTTCACCGACACGCCCGCCTTGGCAGCGAGCTGGGCGACGGCACGGTTGTGGTCGAGGCGGGTCATGGCGGTGAACTGACCGTCAGCAATTCCGGGCGCATTGCGCATGGCGATCAGGCAGTTGGTGTTGGCCGGGTTGCCCACCACCAGCACCCGCACCGAGGGGTTGGCCGAATCGCTGAGCGCCTTGCCCTGCACGGTGAAGATGCCGCCGTTGGCCTCGAGCAGGTCGCTGCGCTCCATGCCGGCCTTGCGGGGCATCGAGCCCACCAGCAGCGCGTAGTCGGCACCCTCGAAGGCCTCGTTGGGGTCCGAGGTGCCGGTGCGTGACGCCAGCAGCGGGAAGGCGCAGTCGTCGAGCTCCATCATCACGCCGTCGAGCGCGCCCATCGCCGGAGGGATCTCCAGCATGCGCAGCTCGACGGGCTGTTCAGGGCCGAGCATGGCGCCCGAAGCGATCCGGAACAGCAGGCTGTAGCCGATCTGGCCGGCGGCACCCGTGACAGCAACTCGTACGGGATCGTTCACTGCACTCTCCTGGTTCGACGCGCCGGGCACGCCTCCCGGCTGCGGGCGTTTCTAGCGCAGCGGCAACGCCGCCGCACCTGCGTCACCGCCGTCCTCATCGAGCGACACCGGCGCCGGTCTTGGATGTGTCTCAGCCGGCCGCGGCGGCGGCGTCGACGGTGTTGGCCAGCAGCATGGCCCGGGTCATCGGGCCGACGCCGCCGAGGCGGGGCGTCACCCAGCCGGCTACCTCGCCGACCGACTCGTCCACATCGGACAGGATCCTGCGGCCCTCGCGGGTGATGCCGCCGCCAATCACCGCTGCGCCCGGCTTCACCATGTCAGGTGTGATGAGGCCGGGCACGCCAGCCGCCGCGATGACAATGTCGGCCTGGCGGGTGTAGGTGCCCAGGTCAGCGACACCCGTGTGAACGACCGTGACGGCTGCATTGGCGACCGGCCGCTTCAGCGCCATCAGCAGCGCCATGGGCCGGCCGATGGTGAGGCCGCGGCCCACCACGACCACATGGCGTCCCTCCACCGGCACGCCATAATGCGCCAGCATCACCTGGATGCCCCGTGGCGTGCACGGCAGCGGGCCGTCGACCCCCATCACGAGGCGGCCCAGGTTCACGGGGTGCAGGCCGTCGGCGTCCTTGTCGGGATCGATGGCCAGCAGCGCCGCTTCCTCGTCGAGCTGGCGGGGCAGGGGAAGCTGCACGATGTAGGCGTGCACCGCCGGGTCGGCGTTGAAGCGCTCGATGACCGCGTCCAGATCGGCCTGGGCGATGTCGGCGGGGAGTTCCTCGTGAACCGAAGATATGCCCACTTCGCCGCAGTCGCGGATCTTGGCGCCCACGTAGCTGTGCGATGCGGGATCGTCGCCCACGAGGATCGTGCCAAGCCCCGGCCGCAGGTCTTCCTGGGTGATCCGGATGCGCAGGTCTTCCTTGATCTGTTCGGCCAGCACCTGACCGTCGAGCAGCACTGCAGTCACGGCGAGCCACCGTAGTGGCGCTGCGCTGGGATGCTTGCCCTCAGACGCAGTCCTATGAGGTCACTCCAGTGATCGGCGGCACCGCGCCACTGCTCAGCGAGGCGGCGTCGACCCTGGCGGCCCGCCACTCAACAGCACTTCTTTGACTGCGGCATGCACGTCGGCCTGGGTCCACCCAGCAGACGTGGCCTCAGCAACAATCCGCAGGGCCTCCAGAGCCAGATTCGACGAGTCCTCGGCCGCGTCGAGTACCTCCAACAGGCTGTTCTGCAACTCGTAAGCCGTTGACTGACCCGAGGCGAGCCAGCGTTCAAGGAGATCAACGGTGGTCTGAGAGGGGCGTGAAGCCCCGATCGCCGCCGTATGCGCCATGGGCACGACTGTACACAGCAGCTTTCGCCGGTCCTGATCGAATTCGTTTCTCGTAGGCAGGCGTGCTCGGGCAGTCTGCTCGCGATGGAGCGCACGCGATTGACCTCGGCCGGCGAGCTGCGGGCTCTGTTCAACGTATTCATCCTTCCTCGGGTTCGACACGGCGAACTCGATGAACTTGTGCTGATGAGCGCTGCGGCGGCAGCTACATCGGGACAGCCGCCAGGCACGGTCAGTGAGCTTGTCGGCTACTACGAAGCTGGACAGCGAGTTGCCGTCGCGCATCGCTTCATGACGCCCGACGGCGAAGTGGCAGCGTCTGGCAAGCCTGATCCCAAAGAGGTGCGCTGGCAAGGCGAGCTCTTGCGTCTGACGGAGCATGCCGACTGACCACGCCAACGACCAGCTGCGAGGCACAACAGCCCCCGGGCTCGTGCCTCAGCCGTTGTTCTGAAACGCTGAGCCGCGGGTGCGGGCCGTGTGGCGCCGGTGCAGCCGGCGCAGGGCTGGCGATGCTGCGGCGAGCGCCCGGTCGGCAGCCCCCAGCACCCGGCCCGCCGTGCCGGGGGTCTCGTTGTCGATGAGGTTGCCCATGACCTGCAGGGTGAGCCGTGCAATGGCATCGGTGCCCACCGCCAGTCGCAGACCGGTCCGCAGAATGCGCGGGTGGCCAATCAGGAACGAGAAGCGCCGACCGGTGCGCAGGAAAGCATCGAAGCGCTCAGCCACGAGGCGGTCATAGGTGTCGGGCACTGCGGCGGGGTCGGCCGCGAAGAGATCGGCAGCGAGGATGCCGGTCTCGAGGCCGTAGTCGATGCCCTCGCCGTTCATCGGGTTGATCAGCCCGGCCGCGTCGCCGATGGCCACCCAGCCGGGACCGTGCCGCCGCACCGCGCTCATCGGCAGGCGCCACGCCCGGGGACGCTCCAGGTAGGGGCCGAGCTGCCAGCTCTCGGCCACCAATTCGCGGTAGCTGTCGCAGAGCCGGTTCAGGTTCAGCTTCGCGAAGCCCTTCATGGTGCTGAGCGCGCCGACGCCGATGTTGACGGTGCCGTCGCCGGCGGGGAAGAGCCAGCCGTAGCCGGGCACCGCGGTGCCGTCGGGGTCGCGCAGCGTCAGGCACGCCTCGAGGTACTCCTCGGCGTGGCGGGGTGTTTCGGCGTAGGTGCGGATGGCGAGGCCAAACGGCTCGTCGGGATCGCGCAGCGCACCCAGCATCCGGGCCGCCTGGCCCTGGGCGCCCGCTGCCAGCACGACCAGATCGGCGGTCCAGCGCTCACCGCCGGCGGTGACGCCGACCGCCCGCCCGTCCTCGAGCATCGGCAGCGCCTCGGTGCCGAAGCACAGCTCAGCACCGGCCGCCGCAGCGCCGTCGCACAGCGCGCTGTCCAGCCGGCGGCGGGGCCACACCGCCCCGTAGGGACCGAATTGCCCGTTCGCGGGCCAGTCCAGCTCGCGCGCCCGCTGCCCGGCGATCATGCGCAGCCCGGCGATGCGGTGTGCCTCGTCGAGCGAAATGCCCAGCTCGTCGAGCGCCGCAACCGCACGCGGTGTCAGACCGTCGCCGCAGACCTTGTCGCGCCCCGGTGCGCCTTTCTCGAACGCGGTGACATTGATGCCGGCCCCCGCAGCGCGCATGGCCGCCGCCGCACCGGCGGGGCCAGCCCCGATCACGATCATGTCCCGGTGCGGCACCGCTACAGCCTGCCGAACCCGGCGCCGGATCGCTCAGCAGACGGGTGATGGACCGGTGGCCCATACTGACACCGACATGTCCGAATCCACGACGAGGCCGGTCGGCCGCCCTCCCAAGGAAGATGCCGATGGCGTTCCGACGCGGGAACGGCTGCTCAGGTCGGCTATCGCTGCCTGCATCGAGCACGGCTTCGACGGCGTGACATTGACCGATGTCGCCCGTCGGGCTGATGTGTCGACGCCAGCCGTCTACAACCACTTCGCCAGCAAGCGCGAGCTACTCGTGGAGGCCTGCCGCGCCCAGCTCTACGGGCTGGCGGGGCAGCAGCCGGTGCGCCCCGCAGATCCCGACCTCGGCATCAAGACGTTCCTGTCCCCCGTCTTCGGCGACGGTCGGCCTGCTGCTGGAGATCCATCTCGCTGCCTCAGCAACCCCGACGTTGCCGAACTGCTGGACGACTGGATCTCGACCCGGGCACAGGAGTGGATGGAAGACACGGGCATGGCGCTGGCAGACGTGAAGGCTGCGTACATCTTGTTGATGGGTCTGGCGCACATCGACTCGCTGGCAGCGCTCGATGTCGACCGAAATGAGATCGTGAACAGAGCCAGCGAAATGCTCGCTGCGATCTACGACCATCCCAATAGGCAGAGAATGGACAGTGATCAATTGCCATGACTGAGACGTTGACTGGAACAGATCGCTCTGCGGGCATCAGCTACGACGAGCTCTTCGACAACGACACGCACCCCGTGTCAGAGGCACTGCGACGAGTCGGGGAGCACCCGCCGGGCAACACGCGGGTGCCGGCCCGGGTGTACTACGCGCAGGACGTTCATGACCTTGAGGTCGAGCGACTGTGGAGCCGCGTGTGGCAGCTCGCCTGCCTCGAAGAGGAGATTCCCGAAGTCGGCGACTACCACGTCTACGACATCGCCCACCTGTCGTTCCTGGTCATTCGCACCGCCCCCGATCAGATCAAGGCCTATCGCAACGCCTGCCTGCATCGGGGCCGCAAGCTGCGCGAGACGCACGGCCACGGCGCCGCAAACCTGCGATGCGCATTCCACGGCTGGTGCTGGGAACTGGACGGCTCGATGAAGGAGATTCCCTGCCAGTGGGACTTCCCCGATGTGGACATGGCTGACTACGGGCTGCCCGAGGCCCTAGTCGGCACCTGGCAGGGCTTCGTGTTCATCAACCCCGACCGCAACGCCGCACCGCTGGGCGACTACCTGGGCGACCTCGCCGACCACTTCGAATTCGTTCCGTTCGAGCGCCGCTACAAGGCCGTCCATGTCCAGAAACTCATGCCGATGAACTGGAAGACCTGCCAAGAGGCGTTCATGGAGAGCTACCACGTCGTGGCGACCCACCCGACGCTCATGGAGAACCTCGGCGACGCGAACAGCCGCTACGACGCCTTCGGCAACTACAGCCGGGCGATGTCCGCGCACGCCGTCGCAAGCCCGCACCTCGGCGACGCGCCGCGGTACGAGCGGTTGGCAGACGGCAAGCAGTTCGCCCGCTGGCGGCACCCGATGAACGGCCACATCTACGAACGCGTTGGCGAATCCCGAGTCTCGGTCACCGACACCGACGGCAATGTCAGCATCTTCGACGACGACGGCAACCACATCGACGGTCCGCAGACGCAGGCAGACCCGCATTTGTGCAAGTGGATCGGCGGACCCCTGCTTGCGGGCATGGAGGACGTGCCGCTCATGACTCCCGATCCTCCGCCGGAGGTGACCAACGTCCGAGGATGGATCGCCGATCAGAAACGGGCGCAGGTGCGCGAAGAGATGGGCGACGCTGTCGACGTCGACGCGATCAGCGATGCGGAGATGATCGACGCCATCTTCTATTCGGTGTTTCCGAACTGGTCACCCTGGGGCTGTTTCAACCCGATCATGTACCGGTTCCGGCCCAATGGCGACAACCCTCATGAGTGCATCTTCGAGGTGATGCTGTTCCCGCTGGCACCCCCCGATCCCGACGACCGGCCGCCGCCGGCGACGGTCCATCACCTCGGGCTCGACGACGACTGGACGCTGGCGCCCCAGCTCGGGCCACTCGCCAAGATCTTCCAGCAGGACTCGCTGAATCTGCCGCTGGTGCAGAAGGGGCTTCGAGCCCAAGAGCAGCAAGAAGTGATCTTCGCCTCGTACCAGGAGACCAAGATCCGCCACTTCTATCACCACTACTTCGAGTGGCTGGGACCGGCACTCGATCGCTCGAACGGTGCCGTGGATGCTGCGTCCGAAACCGCGGTGGGCGTGACCACGCCCCGAAACGGCAGCCGTGACTGATCCGTCAGGTGCGCTCGCTGCCGAGCCGCCCGCCTGACCACCACGACTCGAAGCGGGGCTCGATCGCCGACCAGACCAGCTCGACGATCGGACCGCTGGGAGGCACGACGTAGGTGAACGCGCCATAGCCGTCATCGGGCGAGGCGCCCGCCGCGGCGACCTGCCAGCCGGCGTGCAGGCAGCGCTCGGTCTCTGCGACCACGTCGTCCACCCACACCCCCACGTGATGCACCCCAGGGTCGGCCGAGCCGTCCCAGATCGTCCCCGGCTCGCCGCACAGCAGCTCGAGATGCTGGGGTCCTTCGCATGAGTACGTGAAGACCAGCTCGGCGGACTGCAAGCCTCGCTGGGGGGTCCACACCTGCTGCGCCGGGTTGTGCTGAACCGACGCCCAGCTCACCCCCAGCGTCTCGCCCATCTCTGCCATGGCCGCATCCACGTCAGGCACTCGTATCCCCGTGTGGAACAGCCGCTGGTAGTCGATCATCGGACAATCCTCCTGAAGAACCGCATTGGCAGGTACGCCTTCCGTTGTCGCACCAGATGCTTCCCGCTCTTGTTCCCAATTTCAATCGGATACGGGCTCACGGGCCGCTCAGGCCCCGGCTTCGCCTGCCGGCTCAGCCTCTGATGCGGCCATACTCTCGCATGCCGCGTCGGTCCCGACCGGGAGACGTGGCTGGGCGGACTGGAAGGACCGACACTCATGGGACGACTCGACGGCAAGGTCGCACTCATCACCGGGGGCGCGAGCGGCTTAGGCGAAGGGACGGTGCGTCGTTTCGTCGAGGAAGGCGCCCGCGTCGTGGTGGCCGACATCCAAGAAGAGGCCGGACGCGAGCTCGTCTCGTCGCTGGGCGACGCCACGCGATTTCACCGCACCGACGTCACCGACGAATCCGATGTGGAAGCCGCCGTGGGGACCGCAGTCAGCGAGTTCGGGCAATTGGACTGCATGTTCAACAACGCCGGCATCGTCGGAGCGGTCGGCTCCATCGTCGAGACGCCGGTCGAAGCGTGGGATGAATCGCTGGCCATCCTGCTGCGAGGCGTGTTCCTGGGGTGCAAGCACGCGGCTCGGGTGATGATCGCCCAAGGATCGGGCGCGATCATCTCCACCTCGTCGGTCGCGGGCGTCGCGGGAGGTCTCGGCCCCCACGCCTACACAGCGGCGAAGCACGGCGTCATCGGGCTGACCAAGTCGATCGCGAACGAGCTCGCGCCGCACGGCGTGCGGGCCAACGCCATCGCGCCGGGCAGCATCGTCACTGCAATGACCGCGTCGGTCATCAGCGGCGACCACACCGACACCGACAGTGCGCAGCAGCACATCTCCGCAGGCTCGCCGCTCGGATTCGGCGGCATGCCGATCGACATCGCCAATGCTGCCCTGTATCTCGCAAGCGACGACGCTCGCTACGTGAGCGGGCACTGCCTGGTCGTGGATGCCGGATGGACCACCGCGGGCACGACGCCCAACCGCTTCCACCGCGGTGCCGGCTCGGTCATCGGCGAAGCCGGCCGGCGCGGGTAGCAGTCGCAGGCACCCGCGAGCGCCGTCAGAAAACACCGACAGAGGGCAATCTCATGATCATCATCGCCGGAGAGATCGACTTCGACACCGCCGCCAACCGGGACCGCGCCGTCGAGCTGGGCCGCCCGCTGCAGCAGGCAACCCGCGACGACGAGCCGGGCTGCCTGGCCTACTGCTTCTCGGCCGACCCGTGCATTGACACGCGGGTGCTGGTCTACGAGCTGTGGGCCGACGAGGCGTCGCTGGCGGCCCACTTCGAGCACCCGAACTACTTCAACATGCGGGCCACGCTGGGCGACTGCGGCATCGTCGGCGCGGACAACAACAAGTACCGCTGCGACCTGCGTGAGCCGGTGTACGACGACACGCGCACTCCCAGGGCCGACTTCTTCACCGCATGAGCGATCCGCCTGCGGCAGACCCGGGTAGGGCAAGTGCCGAACCGGCAACCCGCATCGCACCGCTGTTCCGCATGGACGGCCGGGTCGCCGTCGTCACCGGCGCAGGCCAAGGCATCGGACGCTCGATTGCCGTCGCGCTGGCGGAGCACGGCTGCGACGTGGCGATCAATGCCCGCCGTATCGGCGATCTGGAGATCACCGCCGCCGCGATCGAATCGCACGGCCGGCGGGCGCTCATCGTGCCGGGCGACATTCGCGACTTCTCTGCAACGCTGGCCGACCGCACTCTGGCCGAATTCGGGCGCATCGACGTGTGGGTCAACAACGTGGGCGGGTCCGATGAGAAGACGGTGCGCTCGCTGGCGGACACACCCGACGAGGTGTTCCGCTCCCAGCTCGAGCTGAACCTGACAACGGCGTTCCAGGGCTGCAAGGCGGCGGCTGCCGCGATGGGCGACGCGGGCGGCGCCATCGTCAACATCTCCTCGGGCGCCGGCACCCGGGGCTCGCCGATGACCGGACCCTACGCCGCAGCGAAGGCGGCCATGAACAACCTCACCCAGACACTGGCTCTCGAGCTGGCGCCGCGCATCCGCGTCAACGCGGTAGCGCCCGGACCGATCGCCACCGAGGCATTCCTCGAAGTGCTGGGCGTATCGGACCGACTGGACGAGCTGACGGCGAGCATCCCGCTGGGGCGGATGGGCGAACCTGCCGACATCGCCGCGGCGGTCGTCTACCTGGCTTCAGATGCGGCGGGGTGGGTCACCGGCCAGCTGCTGCTGGTGAGCGGCGGACGAACCCAGCGCACGACGACCTACCGACCAACGCCGGCGTAGCAGCAAGCGCAGCGATTCCCCGCATCGCGCAAACGGCGACCGGCGATCGGCTCACGGGCAGTAGGTGAGGTTGCAGTTGAGTCGCGGTGCGCACCGGTCGGCTCCGGCAACGGCTCCCGGACGAGGCGTGCACGGCGGCACCGTTAGCCTGTCCGCGACGACGGGGGTCGAGCGATGCCGGTCCGGATCCAGCCTCGACGGTCAGAGCAGGCGGTACTGCCCATCTTCAGGCGGGTGTGCGCCTCCGATCTTCCTGCCGCGATGGCCGGGGACAGTGTCCGGGAACATGTGCCGTTGACGTTTCTCGTCCGCGAGTGGGATGCATGGCCAGCGGAGCGGACCACAATGACTGCCGACGAGCCGGCAGGCGACGATGCGGCCGATTTGTGCCGAATCGCTGCGGTCGTTCACGAGCTGTGCGACCGTGATGGCGTCGCGGTGCCGGAGTGGGTGTTCGCCCACCGGTCCGAGGTGGACATCGCATGGGGTCGCCGCTGCGTCATGGAGGGCTTCGTCTGGGAGCAGACGCTGGCTGATGCGCCCGAGGCGTGCAGCTTCCACCGGGTGTGGTTCGATCGGGAGTTCGTCGGCTACCCGTCCCCGAGACGCTCCCGGCAGCCGCCCGCCGTGCCGTGAGCGATCTTCCCCAGCGCTCGTTCGCGGACATGCTCGGCCTCTTCGACGAGGTCGACAGCGTGCTGTCACAGACCACCCCGCCGGGCGTCATGTATGTCCTGTACGTCACCGCCGAGGGCGCCGACAGCTATGGCGCGGGCCTCGCGAGTTGACTGCACCGCAATGACATCGCCACTGCGAGTGTTCAGTAGGCGTGGTCGCCTGTGTGCCCTGCCCGTCGCTGGCACGGTTTGTGGCTGCGCGCTCCGATGTGCCCGCAACGTGGGGCCCGTTTCAGCCCAGGAGACTTGTCCGCTGCCCGCTTCGCGGCCTCAACGATGGCATCCTCAGAGGTACGGCGAGGGCCGTCCAGAGGTGTCGACAAGTGGCTGCCAGCCAGTTCGTGCAGCCGATCGGGAATGTCTGCTCGGCCATCGAGATGCAATCTCCATGCTTCTGCGATCAGCGCGTCGCGGTTGTCGGCGACGCCTATCAGGTCCGGAGCCTCCAGAATCCGCATCCCGCTCTCGTGGTCACGGTGCTCGGCCAACAAGCCGAGGCTTGTGAGCCGGCTCACCGCTCGCTCCGCCGTGCGCCTATTGAGCCCAGAGCGCTCAACCAGAAAGGGCAGCGTCGCTGCCGGGGCGGTGCGCATGACCTGCAGAATCTCGTCCGCAGAGGACCGCTGCCTCGAAGGCACCTGGCTGCACCTGTTCTCCCAGTCAGCAACACACTTGGCAACCGTCGTCGCGTAGTCGCAAGCGACGACTACGGCGTCTGCTGTGAACTCGACCGAAGCCGTCATGGAAGCGGAGCGCCCCTCATCGGATCGCTCGCCGATGTACGCACGGCTCTCCTGCAAGCTGTCGTAGTACTCCTGCCGGCGTGCGTCGATTGCCGCTGACAGCGGCACGGGGACCTCAAGGTGGCCAGCTCGTCTCAGCACGAGGTTCGTGAGCGCGCGGCCGATTCTTCCGTTGCCGTCCGTGAACGGGTGGATCGTCTCGAACTGCGCATGCACAACAGCCGCCTTCACGACAGCCGGTGCCCAAACGGTGCAGTCCGATATGTAGTCGGAGAGGTCGCTCATCAACGCCGGCACTTCTGTGTGCGGCGGCGGCACGAAGTGCGCTCCTACAGGCGTGCGTTGCCCGCTGCCAATCCAGACCTGCTCCTTGCGCAGCTGTCCGGCGTCGAACTGGTCCTCGGTGTCGGTGAACAGGATTCGATGGAGTCGTTCAATGTCCCCGACCGACACATCGGCATCCGCGCGAGAAGCGAGTGACATGGCTTCGGTGTTCATGTGCACGCTGCCGAGTGTCAATCGGTCCTTCCGGTCAGTCTCGGCCCGTCGCCGGCCGCGCAGCGAGTCGAGCAAGCTCAGCGAGCGCATCGTGGTTCTGATGTTCTCAACGCTGCTCGTGGCAAGACCTTCTGCTCGAGTGAGGAGCAAGTGCAGCGTGGGTGAACCGGAGATATCGAGCCGGTTCGCATCGGCGATGCGACGCTCGGCCAGCCTGACGAGTTCTCGCACATGGGGCTGCACCGAGGGCACCCATCCCTTCAGGGCGCATGGCACATACGCCCTGAAGGGAGAGGACACCATGCTGGTGCCGACCCAGCGGGTGTAGTCGAGTTCGAGGTACCTGCCCATATTCTTCAGGCGTTCATAGACACTTGCTTGAACGACACTACCCCATTGAACTGTCGCAGTCTTGTGTTCGTGCGGACACTTCTTGCTCATGCTCACGCCGTACATCGAGAGCGATGTCTTGCTGCATGAACGCTGGCGAACTCCACCGGTGGTTGCGAGTCCGACCGGTGCTCACGGGACCTCCTGCGCGGCGGATCGTCGTCAGAGAGCGAAACGAACAGGGCGGCCAGCGGATACTCCACGCGTGCGGCTTCCACGGCTCGCGGAGATGGGTGCCGCCTACTCACGGGAGGCCGTTGCTCGGGCAGCGGCCAGCCACTCATCGACAAGAACCCGATTGGCAGCAATCCACCCGGCAGCAAGGTCAGCGGGATCGCTGCCAGCGGCTTCGCGCGCGAGCGGCGGCGCCCGTCGCCATCTCGTACCGTTCGAGGTATCCGACGTTGAGTTGCCCAAAGTCCCCGCATGAATCCCCAGATCCCGGGCCACATGCGCGATCGGCTTGCCGGTCTCGATCACGATCCTCACCGCGCCAGCGCGGAACTCCGGATCGAACCTTCTTCTTGTCTCAGGCATCGCTCCCCTACTCCTCTGAGAACATGCCTCCTAGTGGTGCGTCGGCAATTTGCACAGGGCCTGCCGAAGCCTGTTTCCGCAGGTCAGCGGGCCGCGACCTGCCCGCAAGAAAACCGCGACACACCACTAGATTCCGGGGGAAGCCCACCGAATCCGAATAAGCCAGATGTCTCCTAAGGTCGCCAAGCAACGTGGACCCAGATTCAGCAGCCCATGCTGAGAATCGCGACACAGCGGCCCAATACGCTGCAATGCTGAACAAGCGAGCAGTCAAAGACGGCCCGCCTCACAACCGAGGAGACAGCCATGAACGACGGCGTCGAAGCCGGGACTGCAGACAGCGTTGCGCCGCAGTGGTCGGCTGACCTCAGCGGGCAGACGGCGTTCGTAACGGGCACGACGTCGGGTCTGGGCCGCCGATTTGCCACGGTGCTCGCTGCGTGCGGGGCCAGTGTGGCGATCTGCGGCAGGCGCGCCGAGCGGCTCAACGCCTTGGCGGCCGAATTGGAGGCTGACGGCGCCGCGGTGCTGCCGATCCCGCTCGACGTGACCGACACCGAGGCCCTGTTCGACGCCGTGGCCACCGCCGAAGAACATCTCGGCACCGTGCAGATCCTCGTCAACAACGCCGGCAAGCCTGATGCCCGGCTGGCCCTCAAGATGGACCCGGCGTTCGTGGACGAGATGATCGCCACCAACCTGACCTCGCTGTTCCACCTGTCGTGCGAGGTGACGCGCCGCTTGATCGCCGCCGAACTGCCGGGACGAATAGTGAATATCTCTTCCATGGGCGCCTACCGGGCAGGAATCGGCACGGCCATGTATGCGATAACCAAGAGCGCCGTGGTGCGCATGACCGAGACGCTGGCGCTGGAGTTCGCCCGCTGCAACGTGAACGTGAACGCCATCGCGCCCGGCGCCTTCGAGAGCGAGATGATGGACGGGATGCTCGAACGCATGGGCGACATCACCAAGGACTTCCCCCGGCGCCGCCTCGGCGTGCCCTCCCAGCTCGACTCGACGCTGCTGTATCTGGTGTCGCCGTCGTCGGATTTTGTGTCGGGAGCGTGCATCAACGTCCACGACGCACAGAGCTCGGGCTGAACGCCGCCCGTGTCTGAAGCAGCCAGCGTCGGCGGTCGCACAGACGCCGACGCCGCGAGCATCGGCATTGCCGATCTCGATGAGGCAGCGCAGCACTGGCAAGAGCACGGCTGGGTGCTGGTGGACGGGCTCGTGCCGACTGCCGACGTAGACCATGCGGTCGAAGAGCTCTGGGATCTCTACCCACGCCCCGAGGAGTTCCACGGCGGAGACCCGGCTCATCGCGAGCAGTTCGTCGGCACCAGCTTCAATCAGGGACACAGGTTCCCCAAGGCCGACGACGAGGGTCCCGCATTCCGTCCGAAGCAGTTCCTGGGGCACATCCTGTTCCCGTACAGGTCGCCGCGGCTGAACCGGCTGCAGGTTCACCCCAGCGTCATCGGCTTTGCCCGCCGGGCGATGGGAACGGCCGACATCCGCATCTACCAGGCCCGCATCTGGGGCAAGTACACGGGCGTCACCAACTACGAGCAGCCGTTCCATCAAGACCGCAACCACAACGTGGTGCCCGACCGCCTCGAACCCGGATGGTGGAACCTGGAGGGGTTCCTGTACCTCAGCGATGTCGAAGACGGCGTGGCGCCGACCGAGCTCGCCGGAGGTCCCGCCGACCGGGCACGGCCCTATGACGGACCGCCCGACGGCGAGCGCATCTCCGCGGCCGGTCAGCGTGGCAGCTATCTGGCGTACCGGCCCGATGTGTGGCACCGAGGCGTCGACTTGACGAGGCCAGGCGGCAGCCGGTTCCTCATGAGCGCGTCGTTCAAGCCGGGAGGCGCGGACTGGATCGGCTACGACAACGTGCAGCCGGTCTCGACGGCCCGGCCGTGGTCCTCGTTCGCCGCGACCTGCGTCCCAGATGAACTGGCGCTGTTCGGCGCCCCGCTGCCCGGCCATTCCTACTGGACACCCGATCTGGTCGACGCCCTCGAACGCCGCTACCCCGGCATCGACGCATCCCCCTGGCGCGACGCCTTGGATTGACGCCGCCGCAGCGCTGGCTTGGCAGGAAGCCGAGCACAGCCGCGCGGTAGCGTCGGCGGCCATGAGCTTTTTCGGCCCTGATCACTTCGAGACCATCACCGACGGCCCGATCTTCCCCGGCAACTGCTCGGCCCAGAGCTACGCCTGTTGTTCGTCTCTGGCAGGATGCTGAAAAAGTCGATTTTCGGGCGGTGTCCAGTTGCAAACCCGCAGGTCAGGGGCTTGCGTTTCCCGCCAGACCTGCATATTTCAGCAGCCTGCCAGCCGTTCAGGCCGAGATCTCCGCGACTCTGACTGGGCATCCCTGTTGCGCCGAGCGGGTGGCCGCCAGCGCTATCGCCAAGCACGCACGGCCGTCTTCCAGCGTCACAGGCGGCGGCTCGCCTGCGAGCACCTCAACGAACGCGGCCCACTCCGCACGGTACGACTCGGCATACCGCTCAGCGAAGAACCACGGCATCGGCGCAGACGCCGCTCCTGTCGGGGCGGAACGAATGGCGCTGTGGACATTCGGATTCTGCGAGGCCATCGCCCCGGCGCTGCCGAACGCCTCGACCCGCTGGTCGTAGCCGTAGACCGCCTGTCGGCTGTTGTCGATGGTCGTGATGGTTCCGTCGGTGTGCGTCAGCACCGACGCAACAGTGTCCCAATCGCCGAACTCGCCGATCGCGGGATCGACGCGCACCGCGCCGACGGCGTACACCTCGGCGGCCTCAGCGCCGGTCACGAAGCGCGCCATGTCGAAGTCGTGAATCATCATGTCGGCGAAGATGCCGCCCGAGCCGACGACATAGTCGTGCGGCGGGGGTACCGGATCGCGGCTCGTGATCCGCACGATATGGAGTTCGCCGAGCTCGCCGTTGCGGGCAGCGATGGCGACGGCACGGTGCGATGGATCGAAGCGGCGGTTGAAACCCAGTTGCACGGCGGTGCCTGCAGCGGCAACCGCCGAAATGGCGCGTTCGGCCTCGGCCAGGTCCAGCGAGACAGGTTTCTCGCAGAAGGCAGGCAGCCCGGCTTCCGCCGCCGCCACCACTAAGTCGACGTGCGTTTCCGTGGGCGAGCAGATGGCCACGGCATCAACATCGGATCGGGCCATCAGCGCCGCCGGGCTGCCGGCAACCGGCACACCCAGCTCCGCTGCAAGCGACGCCGATGCCGCCGGAACGGCATCGCACACAGCGGCAAGGCGGAGGCCGTCGATGCCGGCCAGATGGCGTGCATGCAGCCGGCCGATCCGGCCGCAGCCGATGAGGCCGACGCCGGCAGAGCCAGCAGGCAGGGACGGGCTCACAGGCCTCGCCGCTGCGTGCGCATGGCTTCAGCCATGGCAGCGGCCGCCTCTTCGACCTCGGGGCGGTCACTGGCTTCTGGCACGCCCACCTGCCACGCCGCGCCGCCTTCGGTCCACGACACGGGGTGTGTGGTGAGCACGATCACATAGGTGCGCCCAGACACCTTCGCCCGCTGCAGGGCCGTCCCCAGTTCAGCGACGGTGGCAACAGATTCCGCAGCGCATCCCATGGATGCAGCGTGTGCGGCGAAGTCGACATGGGGCGGTTCGTCAGAGGATGCGCGAACCGAAGCATCTTCCCGTCGGGTCACCTGTTGCCTGCCGCTCTTGCTCGCTCCGCTCACGGGCCGCTCGGGCCACTGCTTCGACGCTCGGTTCAGCCCCATGCCTGATCGATCAACCGTCCCCGACGATGTCTGGGTCATCGTGTCGGCGAGGAAGTTGTTGAATGGCTCACCGCCTTGAGCCCGCTGCAGCCGATCGATGACCGCAAAGCCGCCGTTGTCGCAGACCACGACCGTGATCGGATGCCCGCTCAGCACCGAGCTGTACAGGTCGGAGTTCATCATCAGGTACGAGCCGTCGCCGACGAGGGCGACTACGTCTCGCTCTCCCAGCGCCTGTTTCGCGCCCCACGCACCGGAGATCTCGTATCCCATCGTCGAGTAGCCGTACTCGCAGTCGAAGGAGTGCTCCACATCGCTGCGCCAGCCGTTCACCGTCTCGCCGGGCAGACCGCCGGCCGCGGTGACGACGTAGGTCCGCTCGTCGGCAGCTCGCGACACCGCCCCCACCACCTGCGCATAAGTCGGCGGCGTCGCGGGCGAGCCGTCGGCTTCCGGCGCGGCGAGCTTGTCGATGTAGGCGTGGTACTGAGATGTCTCGGTCTCCGCACGCGCCGTCCAGTCGACGGGCGCCCGGCAGTCGCCGATGGCGGCTCCCAGTTCGGCCAGTCCCTCCCGTGCGTCGGCGACCAGGGGCAAGCTGCCGTGCTTGGTCGCATCGAACCTGGCTGTATTGAGTCCGATGAACGTCGAAGCATGGTCGAACACGGTCCACGAGCCGGTGGCGAAATCGCCCAAGCGCGTGCCGACAGCCACGATCACGTCTGCGGCACCAGCCATCGCATTCGCGGAGACGCAGCCGGTCACGCCGATCGGGCCGCAGGCGAGGGGGTGGCTGGACGGAAAGCTGGTGCGTCCGGCCACAGTCTCGACGACCGGGATGCCATGACGCTCGGCAAAGCTGCGCAGCTCGGCCTCCGCCATCGACCAGCGCACGCCGCCGCCGCTGATGAGCAGCGGATGCTTCGCTGCAGCCAGTGCAGCGGCCGCAGCCCGCAGCTCGCGCCGGTCCGGGCGCGGGCGCCTCACCCGGTGCACCACAGGCTCGAAGAAGCGCTCCGGGAAGGAACACGTCTGTGCCTGTGTGTCCTGCGGCAGCCCGATGAAGGCAGGACCGCAGTCAGCGGGATCCAGCATCGTCGCCACGGCGTTCGGCAAGCTCTGCAGAACCTGCTGCGGCGTGGTGAGCCGGTCCCAGAAGCGGACCACCGAGCGGAAGGCGTCATTGACCGTCATGGACGGATCGCCGAAGTGCTCCACCTGCTGCAGCACGGGGTCAGGCAGGCGATGGCTGAAGGTGTCCCCCGACAGCAGCAGCAACGGCATGCGATTCGCGTGTGCCACTGCCGCGGCGGTGACCATGTTGGTGGCGCCAGGGCCGATGGAACTGGTGGCCGCCATGATCCGGCGGCGACGCATGGCGCGCGCAAAGCCGACACCCGCCAGCGCCATGCCCTGCTCATTCTGCCCCCGCCACGTCGGCAGCTCATGGCGAGCGCGGTGCAGCTCTGGTCCCAGGCACGTCACATTGCCGTGGCCGAAGATTGCATACACGCCCCCGAACAGCGGCACCGATTCATCCTCGGCGCCGGCCGCCAACTGCTCGGCCGCTGCTTGGTCGAGATCGTCGAGCGCGATGCGCTGCGCCGCGAGAAAGCGAACGATCGCACCGGCGGTTGTCAGCTTGATGTCAGCCATCGCACAGCTCCCTGAATCGCGACTTGACCCGCTGGAGGCGCCTCACCGGCTCGTCAGGCCCGCCGGGTCGTGCGGTGCCAGCTCGTCTACATTGCCCGTCGTCAGCGGGATGACGTCTTCCCAAGCACCGCTCACCCAGCTCCGCAGCAGCGCCGCCTGCACGCTGACATACGCCACCGCCTCGGCGAAACCCGCGGCATGCGGGCGTCCGGCGCTGACAGCGGAGAGATACTGGTGATCCTCGAGAGCCACGAGGTCCTCGAATCCGATGGCGTTGGCGTCACCGGGAACGAAAGCACGGTGGCCGGGGTGCCGCTCGCCGGCGCGGACCGTCGTGTAGCCACGCTCGGCAGTGCTCCCGGCCTTGGGGGCCAAGTACAGCCCGAGCTCGTTCATCGTCTCCAGGTTCCAGTTCGCCGCACCCTCGGTGCCGTAGATGTCGAACGCCATCTGGCTCTCGGGCCCCACCATCGTGCGACTGACCTCGAACGTGCCGCGCGAGCCGTTGGCGAAGACGGCAAGCGCCCCGAAGTAGTCCTCGTTGGTGACCGGTCCGGTCGGGTCGCCCGGACGCCCTCGGGCGTAGTGGCTTGCGCCGACCGTCGCGATGGGCCGCTCCGCGATGAAGGTGGCACCGCTGCCGATCACCCTGATGATCGGCCCGTTCAGCATCATGGCCAAGTCGACGGCGTGGCTCAGAATGTCGCTGGTGACGCCGTGGCCCGCTTGATCGAGCTCAAAGCGCCACGACAGAAGACCCAGCGGATCAGCGCCGAACATGGAGAAGAAGCGACCCCGGTAGTTGGTGATCGACCCGAGCGCGCCGCTGTCGATGAGGGTCTTGACGTGCTGCACGAGCGGCGCGAAGCGGTAATTGAAGCCGACTCCAGTGATACTGCCGGCCGTCTTGGCAGCCTCCAAGCAGCGCACCGCCTGCGCCGGCGTGCCGCCGACGGGCTTCTCACAGAACACGTGCTTGCCGGCACCGGTTGCCGCAGAGACGATCTCCTCATGCAGCATGTTCGGCGCGGTCACGTACACGACATCTACATCGGGGCGATCAACAGCGGCCCGCCAGTCTTCGATTGTGTCACCGAAGCCGAAGCCCTCGCGGGCCGTCGTGCGCCGCTCGTCCACCGTGTCAGCGCACACCACGAGCTCAGGTGCGTAGCTGCGATCGTCGAACAGACTCGGGATGCGCATGACCGAGCGCGCATGAGCTTGGCCCATCCAGCCGAAGCCCACCACGGCAATGCCCAAGCGCCGTCGCATCGGTCGGCTCAGTGTGTCGCCAGCTCGTGCTGCAGCGCTTCGAGCTCTGCACCGCCGGCCATCATCTGGGTGAGCTCGGCCTGGGAGATGTCTTCCTTGGCGAAGTTGCCCATGGAATGGCCGCGGTTGAGGATCACGAAGCGATCGCCGACCGGGTAGGCGTGGTTGGGATTGTGCGTGATGAAGATCACTGCGAGTCCTCGATCACGCGCCTCGGTGATACGCCGCAGGACGACACCGGACTGCTTCACGCCGAGCGCCGATGTGGGCTCGTCGAGGATCAGCACACGAGCGCCGAAATAGCTGGCACGGGCAATCGCTACCGACTGACGCTCGCCGCCGGACAGCGTGCCGACCGGCTGCTCGGTGTCGCGGATGTCGATGCCCATCTCGGCGAGCTGCTCTTTGGCGATCTGCTTGGCCTTCTCGACGTCGATATGCCGGAACGGTCCGAAGCCCTTGGTGGGTTCGGCACCGAGGAAGAAGTTCCGCCACACCGACATGAGCGGCACCATGGCCAGGTCCTGGTACACGGTGGCGATGCCGGCAGCGAGGGCTGCCCGGGGCGAGGAGAACTTGACCTCCTCTCCTTCGAGCAAGAGTTGGCCCTCGTCGTGCTGGTGCACGCCGGCGAGGATCTTGATGAACGTGGACTTGCCGGCACCGTTGTCGCCGAGCACGCACGTCACCTCGCCGGGGTTGACCGTGGTGGACACCCCGGTGAGGGCGATGATGTTGCCGTAGAACTTCGAGATGCTGCGGAGTTCGATCAGCGAATCGCTCATGACTGTCCTCCGGCTGGCGCTGCATCGCCAACGGACTCCGCCGGTGCGGGCGGCTCAGGCCCGGGCGCGTCTTCGTCGTCGGGGTCGCCGCGCGCCGATTGCGACCGCTCCGCCCGCTGGCGTACGTAGTTGTTCACGATGACGGCGACCACCAGCAGCCCGCCGAGCACAAGGAAGCGCCAGTCCGTGTTCCAGCGCGCGAAGCCGATGCCCTGGCTGATCATTCCCCAGATGAGGGCGCCGATCGCCGAGCCGACCGCCGATCCGTAGCCGCCGGTCAACAGGTTGCCGCCCACGACGGCCACGATGATGTAGCGGAACTCGTTGCCGTCGCCGACGTTGGCCTGCACCGAGTTGAGGCGGAACGCGATGAGCATGCCCGCGACCCAGGCGCAGACCGAAACCAGCATGAACAGCGTCGTCTTGGTACGGGCGGCCGGGACGCCCACCGATCGGGCGGCGTCCTTGTTGCCGCCGACGGCGAAGGTCCAGCTGCCGAAGCGTGTCTTTGCCAGCACCCACGCGCCCACTGCCGCGAACAGCAGGTAGAAGAGCACTGAGACCCGGAACCGGGTCACCGCCTGGGTCGCCTCCTCCTCGATCGTGGTGATGAACATCAGCTTCACCGCGAGCGCCAGGCCCGCAGCCGCCAACCCGACTGTCACGAGGGGTCGGCCCATGCCTTCGTCGCTGCTGAACAGCAACCGGCAAAAGGTGCCGACGGCGAAGATGCCCAGCGCGATCGCACCGCCCTTGGCGGCACCCGTCGAGAGCGCGTACATCAGGCCGTCGCCGTCGATCAGCTCGATCACCGCGAACACGACGGCCGCGGCCCCGCCGACAGCTGAAGCGACGCGGGGCCACAGCCCCATCTGGGGTACAGGCACCGCCGTGCTGCGACGCTGTGCGAGGGCCCTGGCCACGGCAGTCGCCGCAAGCGCGAGCGCAATCAGCAGCAGCACCGAGAACAGCTCGACACGCAGCTTGCGCGATTCGGACTCGGCCTGTACCACGAACGCAGCGACGCCGACGATGGCGGCAGTGGCCATCGGCAGCCGCAGCGACAGGTCGGCCCGAGCCGTGACCAGCATCAGCGTCACGACGCCCGCAACTGCGAGACCGCCGAACAGCAGGGCCCGCGCCGCCTGGATGGTCATCATGAAGCTGATGGCGGGCAGCAGGGACACGATGACGCCGATGACTGGCGCGCTCGAACGGACATGTCCAGTTGCGGCCAACGCAGCCAGCACGCCGGTGGCGGCGATGCCGATGGCGAAGACCGCACGCCCGAGGCCGCCCCCGAGGAAGTCGATCTGGTTTGCATTCGTCGCATCCATGACGAGTGCCAGCACAACAGCGGTCACCACGGCACCGACACCCATGCCGATCATCCGCGTTGCGCGGCCCGCCAGCGTCCCGCTGTGGCGCTGCACCGGCTCGTAACGGGAACTGCACCAGATCGCGACGCCCGCCAGCGTCCCGACGGTGATGACCGCGCTCCACAGCCAATTCGACGCCGTGCCGTCGGTGGTCAAGAGCATGATGAATCCGAACAGCGGCACCGCAACAGCGCCGGCGAACGCACCCGCCGACGCCCACGACGGTGCCTCGGCCCGTCGCGTGTAGCTCATCTCCAGCAGCCCCAACAGCAAGGCGACGCCCGCCAGCACGAGCAGCCCCGCCCAAGCCCAGTCGCGGCCGTCCCAGATGTGCTGGTTGCGGATCCACTCGGCGCCGAAGATGTCGTCCCAGAAGGCGTAGCCCTGCGCCTCGTCGAGGCCCTCGACGATGACCTTGTTGGTGAACAGCTTGCCGAAGCCGAGCTTGGCGCCGATGAGGATGAAGAACGTGCCCAGCGTCACGATGAAGCTGGGCAGCGACGTGCGCTCGACCAGCGTGCCGTTGAACCAGCCGATCGCCAGCGCGAAGCACAGCGACAGCGGAACGGCGAGATGCAGGCTGAACCCCGCACCGCCGAGCTCTCCCACCTCGCGGCTCATCAGGATGACGAAGATGGCGGTGGCGCCCGTCATCGCGCCCGACGACAGGTCGAACTCGCCGCCGATCATCAGCAACGCCACCGGCACCGCCATGATGCCGAGCAGCGCTGCGACGTCGAGGAAGTTTGCCGTGCCTCCGGCCGTGCCGAAGGCTTCCGATGTCAGCCAGAACAGCAGCCACACGCCGGCGAGGCCCAGCAGCGCACCTATCTCAGGACGGGTGAGCAGCTGTTGGATCGGCCCGCGATACGCGAGCCGTTCATCGGCCCCGCCGGCGGTGAAGGCCGCCACGGGGAGGGTTACCTCGTGCCTTCGCTGACGAGCGCGGCGACCTCGGCGGCGTTGTCAGGCGTGACGAAGCCAGGACCGGTGAGGATCGGCAAGCCGCCGCCCGCAGTGTTCTGGTTCGTCGCCTGCAGGTGCATGAGGATGACCGGAAGGTAGCCCTGCAGGTACTGCTGCTGGTCGACGGTGAAAGCGATGTCGCCCGCCTCGATCGCGGTGATCAGGTCAGACGACAGATCGAAACCGCCGATGTGCAGCGTGCGTCCGGCCGACTCAGCGGCATCGAGCGCCCGCAACGGCACGTTCGGACCGACACCGAGCACACCGTCGATGCTGGAGTCAGCCGTGAGGATCGAAGCGATCGTCTGCTCCTGCTCGTCGGGATTCGCGTCAAGGCCGATGAACTCCGAAGTCACCTGACCGTCGAAGGTCTCCGCGAGACCTTGGCAGCGCTCCTCGAGGCCGATGTTGGCCTGTTCCTGACGAGCGCACAGCACATGAGTCGCGCCTAGGGCGTTGAACCGTTCGCCGGCGCCGTTGCCGGCCACGATCTCGGTCTGGCCGATGTGGGTCACCGCGCCGAGGTCCTTGTAGTTGTTGACACCGGAGTTCAGCGTGTACAGCGGGATACCGGCTGCCACGACCGCACGGGCGGCAGCTTCGAGGCCCGCCGGGTCCGCAAGGGAGATGGCGATGCCGTCGGAGCCGTCGGCAATGGCGCCCTCGATGGACTGTGACTGCGCCTGTGCGTCGTTGTTCGCGCCGAAATAGACGACGTCGCAACCGATGGCTTCGGCGGCGTCCGCTACCGCTACCTCTACGACCGACCAGAACGTGCCTGAGTCGCCGTGGGTGATGACGTGGTACGTCTTGTCGCAGTCACTCTGGGTGAGCGTGACCTCGGTCGCATCCGATGCGGCCTCGGTGGTCTCCGCCGCCGGGGCTTCCGGCTCGTCAGCGGCGTCGCCGTCGTCACTCGAGCACGCTGCCGCAGACAGCGTCATGACCGCCAGCACTGCCAGCAGTTTGTAAATGCGTTTCATTCTGTACTTCCTCCCGGGTACGTGAAATGGCACCGCGCAAGCACCCGATTCCCCCAGGGCGCTAGCACGCGAAGTCGGAGTCTTGCACAAATCGCAGGCTCTGAACGACGCCGCTCCGCAACCGTTCCATGTCATCGGCGCCAGGTCCGCTCAGCGCAGCGTCCTGCTCGAGCACGTACCACAAGTCCGGTCGTGACTGCTCCAGCGAACGGATGATCTCGGTGAGCGGGACCACACCCTGACCCAAGGGAGGGAAGAGCCCCTGCTGGACTGCCCTCATCAGGCCGATCTCACCGCTGCGCAGACGATCCGCCACTGCGGCATCGACGTCCTTGAGATGCACCAGCCCGATGCGGTCGCTGTGGCTGCGCACCAGCGCCACAGGATCGGTGCCGCCCAAGGTGAGATGTGCCGTGTCCAGCACGATCTGCGTATCGGTGTGCTCGAGCACTGTGCGTGTCTCGATGTCGTCCTGGATCAGCGAGTCGACATGGGGATGGAACGCATGGCTCATCCCCGCCTGCGCTGTCAGGTCATCGATGGCTGCGAGGCCGTCGAACACACAGTTCCACTGCACGTCGTCGAGTCCGGGACGCTGCCAGTCATCGTGATCGAATACCGGGCAGCTGATGAACCACATCCCCCCTGCGGAGGCCATCTGCCCGACGACTGACGCCACACGTTCCATCTCCGACTCGAAGCGGTCAGGATCATGCAGCACCACAGCAACGAAGCCGCCGAGCAGCGACAGCCCATGGCGCCGCAGCACCGCGGCGAGTTCGTGGACGTCAGTCGGCAGGAATCCCACCGGGCCGAATTCCGTGTGCGTGAAACCCAGCGCAGCCATGTCAGCGAGCACTTTGTCAGGGCTGAGCTGGTATCCCCATCCCGGCACCTCGCACACGCCCCAAGTGATCGGGGCGGCTGCCAGGCGCTCACGCAGTGATCTTGTCACGGACGGATCTTGCCATCGACGCCGCCGAGAGCCGGCTGATGCTCGCAGGAACCCGTTTCGACTGCTGCATGTCCCGCGTGTGCTGCATGTCCCGACATATTCCCCTCACGCCGACGAACGGACCTTCGTACGCGACTTCGCCGCGGCCCGATCTGCGGCGCCAGGAGCGGGCCGACGACCTGCCCTCGAAATGGAACTGAAGATCGCCATTGAAGAATGGCTCGCCCGCTTCTCCCGCTTCGAACTGGCCACCGAGATCGGCCGCGGCGGCATCGAGTGGGGCGGCGCACAGGTGCGCGGCCCCCGCAGCCTGCACATCCGCGTCGGCCTCTAGTTCGCGATCGGCAGGCCACACGAAGCCGGGCGGACGCCGCTCGTGCGACGCAAGCGCAGAGTCAGGCGCGCGCATCGTGTCAGGGTCACGTTCGAACTGGATGCGGATTGTGCTCGCAACGCCGGGCCGGGTCTGCGCACAGGCGTGGTCAATCACCGAGCGCCTCGCGGAGCTCCTCGACCGTCATCAGCACATCGCGGGCCTTCGAACCCTGCGACGGTCCCACCACGCCTCGCTGCTCGAGCAGGTCCATGAGCCGGCCGGCCCGGGCAAAGCCCACCTTCAGCTTGCGCTGCAGCATCGAGGTGGAGCCGAGCTGGGTCTCCACCACGATGACCATCGCCTGGCGCAGCAGATCGTCATCGTCGCTGTCGCCGGTCGTGCCGCCTGGCAGGCTCGACGCGCCCTCGTCGGGCTCGCTGCCCCCGACGCCTTCGACATAGCTGACCTCGGGTGCCTGGCGACGCCAGTGAGCGGCCACATGGGTGATCTCGGTCTCGCTCACCCAGCTTCCCTGGAGGCGACGAGGGTTGCTCGAATTCGCGGTCAGCACCAGCATGTCACCTTGACCCACCAGTCGCTCCGCGCCGGGCTGGTCCAAGATCACACGGCTGTCGGCCAGGCTCGACACCGCGAACGCCAGACGGCTGGGGATGTTGGCCTTGATCACCCCGGTGATGACATTCACGCTCGGGCGCTGGGTGGCCACCACCAAGTGGACGCCGACAGCGCGTGCCATCTGGGCCAGCCGGGTGATGGAGTCTTCGACGTCGCGGGCCGCCACCATCATGAGGTCGTTCAGCTCGTCGACCACCACGACGATGAACGGCATCGGCTCATAGGGCTGGTCGTTGCCGAGCAGCTCGCTCTCGTCGCTGTGGAGGGCCCCGTCGAGCACTGCAGCGTTGTAGCCGGTGATGTCCCGGAAGCCCGCCTCCGAGAGCACGTCGTAGCGGCGTTCCATCTCCTTGACCGCCCACGCGAGGGCGTTGGCGGCCTTACGCGGATCGGTGACGACGGCGGTGAGCAGGTGCGGCAAGCCGTCGTACTGGCCGAGCTCGACCCGCTTGGGGTCCACCAGGATCATCCGCACCTGATCGGGAGTGGAGCGCATCAGCAGCGAGGTGATGATCGAGTTGATGCACGAGGACTTGCCGGCCCCGGTGGCGCCCGCAATGAGGACATGGGGCATCGTGGCCAGGTTCAGCATCGTCTCCCGGCCGGAGATGTCCTTGCCCATCGCCACCTCGAGCGGGTGCATGGCTTCGGTGGCTGCCTTCGACGAGAGGATGTCGCCGAGCGCCACTAGGTGACGATCAGAGTTCGGCACCTCCACGCCGATCGCTGAACGGCCCGGGATCGGCGCCAGGATGCGGACATCGGCCGCCGCCATGGCATACGCGATGTCCTTGTGCAAGGCGGTGACCCGGGACACCTTCACCCCAGCCCCGAGCTTCAGCTCATACCGGGTGACCGTCGGGCCGGGCTCCCAGCCGGTCACCTGCGTCTCGACGCCGTGGCTTGCCAAGGCATCCACCAGCGCCGCGGCGCCTGCCTGGAGCTGCGCACGATCGACCTGTTGGGCGCCGCTGCGCTTCAGCAGCGACTGCTTGGGCAGCTTCCAGCGCGGGCGCCGGCCCGATCCAGCAGCCGAGCGGGCCGCAACGCGGGCCGGCGGCGGCGCAGGGGCAGCCGCGCTCTGCGGCTGGTTCACGAACTGCGGAGCAGCCGGTTCGGCGTCGCCTCGAGTGTCCTCAGCGCCTGAAGGATCCAGCCCGGGTATCAGCGGCTCGTTGCCACGCGGCACCCCGCCATCCGCAGGCTGCTGCTCTTCCGCAGCATCGAGGTCGTACTGCTCAGACGCGAACGATGAAGGCCCGGGTTCGGCGCCTACCTGCTGCAGACTGCGCGCCCCCCGCGACGCCGCGACGCCCAGCAAGCGTCCGAGCGCTGCCGTGGCGGCCCACACCCAGCGCAGCAGCTGGCCGAGCCCGATGTTGGTGACGATCATCACGGCAAAAAGCATGACGAGCAGCAGCACTGCCCAAGTCGCGGGATCGTCGATCAGGCGTCGCAGAGGCTCGGTCGCTGCAGCGCCCAGCACTCCCCCGCTGGCGCGCAGATCGTCCAGCGACCCGAAACCGTCTGCAGGACCCGACAGGTGCGCTGCGGCAGCGAACGCGGCGGTCAGCAAGCTCAGCCCGAATGCCGCACGCCCGCTGCGCTCTGAGGCCGTCAGACGCACCAACGTCACCCCGATCCACGCCAGCAGGACCGGCACGACGTAGCGGAACACCCCCAGCAGGACCGCCAGCGCGCTGTCGAGGAGCCTGCCGACGATGCCCGCTCGGTCGCCGAGCAGCCCCAGCGCGCACACCACGGCAAGCGCGAAGAGCGCGAGCGCGATCATCTCGCGCAACCTGCCGTCAAGAGCGTTGCGGAGGATCCGGCCGAAAGTGCTTGGGGTTCTATCGGGGCCGACGGACTTGGACGCGCCGCGCGTCGATCCGTCGACGCCATCGTCGGTGGCCGAGCTGCGCGCGCTCACCCCTGCGAGAGTACCGAAGCATCGACGGACTCACGGCGACCCATCGGCGCTGCGCTCTGCCCTCGCAGCGCGTTGCTGGTTGCGGGCTGTCTGCAGCGCTACGAGGACGAACATGGCCACCGTGAAGGGCATCGAATAGCGGTTGATGAAGCGGATGACCGCACCAAGCGGACCCGAGAACAGGTCGGCAACCCACCACACCAGCGCCAGACGGGTGAATGTGCCAGCGAGATTCACCACCACGAACGGCAATTGGCGCATACGCGCGATGCCCGACAGCAGGCACATCGGGTAGCCGGGAACGGCGAACAGCAACAGCCAGCCCGCTCGCGGGAACCAGTGCTCCAGCCAGACCATGGTGCGGATGACACGGCTGCTAGGACCGAATTCAGCGGCCAGATAGGCCTTCGCATCGGGGCCGTAGTCGTAACCGAGCCGGTACAGGAACGGGTCGGTGATGAACAGGCGAGCAAGCCCGATCGCCATGAATGCCCACAGCGGCGCCTGATGGGCCACGCCGAGCAGGATCGGGTCGGTTGCGTTGAGCGACAGCAGCAGCAGCGGCGCCCGAGCAATGAGGGCCGCGAAGAAGATCTGCCCGGCGTAGGCCGCCAGCGCGAATCCCACAGGCACCGCTGCCAGCAGCTGCATCCGCCGCTTGTCGGCATCGGTGATGACTGGCTCGTTGGATGGGGGACCCCCGTCGACAGCATCAGCCGCTGCTGCCTCGTCGCCGTCCTCCTCAGACACCCCCGCTGAGGCTACGCAGTGGTGACGCCCGCCCAAAGCCGCAACAGCGCGTCGGGGGTCCGTTTGCGGTTGTCGGGGTCAGGGCGGTGCGGGCGGGGCTTGTCGGGAAGCTGTGGGGTTGTCTGCGTGGGGCTTGTCGGGCGCGTTGTGCCCGGGGTTTTGGGGTTGGGCGTTCTTGTCGGCTGTTGTGGTGTCAGTTGCGTTGGCGGAGGATGCTGCGGGCGGCTTGTGCGGCGGTGTGGGTGCGGGTGGTGCCGGTGATGCGGCGTGTTTCGGCGTCGGCGGGCACGTGGTCGGCGATCTCGGCGCGCACCGCGTCGGCGACGGCTGTTCTGCCGCCGATGATGATCACTTGGGCGGGCTGGTAGTCGCGTATGAGCGCTGCGGTCGTCTCGGGCAGCGAACCCGGGGCGGTGTACGCGACTGCGGCTTTGTCGGTGGCTGCTGCCAGTGCTGCTGCTACGCCCACGTCGGGCGGGGACCAGCCGTTCGCGATCACCAGTGTGAGGTTTTCAGGTGCGTCGGCGGCGCTGCCGAGCACTTGGCGCGCGGCGCCGGCGGCGGTCTCGGCGCGGCCGGCGCCGGTCAGTCGTGTCATGTCGGGGTCGCTCGCTGCTGCTTTGATCTCGTCCTCGGCGCTGCCGCTGACAGCGGCAGTGCCTCCGATGAGGATCACGCGGGACACGTCGTAGTCGCGCAGCGCTTCCGCGGTGGGCTGGGGCAGCGAGTCGTGCTGGGTGTACAGCACCGCGGAGCGGGGGGTGCTCGCTGCGAGCGCGGCCGCTGCGCCGATGTCGGGCGGGGACCAGCCGTTGGCCACGATCAGGGTCACTCTGCCGGCGTCCGCGGGCAGGCCCAGGACGCGGCGTGCTGTGCGCGCGGCGGTGTCGGAGCGGTCGGCGCCGGTGACGCGCTCGATGTCCGACGGAGGCGACGCTGCGCCGATCTGGGTGCGCACGAGGTTGGACACTGCGGCGGTGCCGCCCACGATGAGCACCTCAGCGGGGGAGGCGTCGCGCAGCAGGCCGGCTGTCTCGGCGGACAGCGCGTCGCCGGCGGTGTAGGTCACCACGGCATTGTCGGTGCGCGCCGCGAGCACCGACGCCGTGCCCACGTCGGCGGGACTCCAGCCGTTCGCGACCACGAACGTGGCCACGCCCACGTCCAGATCGCCGCCCCCGCCGCCGCCGCCGCCGCCGGTGCTGCCGGTGGTGCCGCCGGTGGTGGTGGTGGTGGTGTCTGCGGTGTGGGGTGTCAGCACGAGGCGGGGGGGGGCGTCGTTGTCGATGATGGTGCCGGTGGCGCTGGCGGCTTCGCTGAGCACTGCGTTGTCGGGGTTCGCGAGCTCGATCGTGAAGTCCTCTGCTGGTTCTTGTGTCTGGTCGTCGGTGATCTCGACGCGGATGTCCGCGGTGGTGTCTCCCGCGTCGATGGAGACCTGCCCTGAGGCCGACGCGTAGTCGCTGCCCGCGGTGGCGGTGCCGTCGGCGGTCGCGTAGTCGACGGTGACGTCCGAGCGGGCGCGGCGCGACAGCGACACGGTGAACACGATCTCGCCGGCGTCCTCGCGTGCTGAGGAACGCGCTATCGAGACGCCTTCGAGCGGCGCCGTGGTCGCGTCGGCGTGCGCCCACGGCCCGGGGGCCGCAGCGGCGTTGACCGCGCGCACCCGCACGCGGTACTCGGTCCCGCCGAGCAGCTCGTCGACGGTGACAGCGAACCCGCCGTCGGCTCGCGGCTGCGGGTCGAGGCCGGTCGCCTGCTGCCACGGCGCGCCGGGCTGCGCCAAGGCGAACTCGATCTCGTAGCTCGAGGCCTGCTGTGCGCTGTTGCCCGCTGGCGGCTGCCACCGCACCTCCAGCTCAGCCACTGTGGCAACAATCTGGAGTTCTCCCACACGGCCCGGCGGGGCGAGCGGGGTGACGCTCACGACGCTCCACGGACCGCCGCCGACGCGGTTCACCGCGCGCACCTCGACGCTGTACCGCGCCTCGTTGGTCAGCCCGCTCAAGACGGTCTGGACGCGGCCGCCGCCGGGGGGGGCGCTCACCGTGGTGGTGCGTACCGCGCTCGAGCTGCCGAAGCTGTATCTGATGTCATAGCCGGTGACCGCAGCGCCGCCGTCGGCGCCCGGCGGATCCCACGCGACAGCCGCTCGTGCGCTGCCTGGGCTGGCCGCGAGCTCCTCCACCGCTCCGGGTGTCGTCGCAGGGGTGGCATTTGCGTTCGCGCATTCGCTGCCGCCGTTCATATTGGACGCGGCGACGCACACCACATAGTCGACGCCGTTGTCGGCGCCGGTGATCTCGACGCGCAGCGGATCAGCCGCGTCCACCGGCGGCAGGTCGGTCCAGTTCAGCGCCGCTGCGGTGCGGTACGCGACCCGGTACTCGGTGATCGGGGCGCCGCCGTCGCTGGGACTCGGCTGCCACGACACCTCGATGCTCCCGTCGCCGCCGACGACGTCGGCCAGCCTCGGCGGCGACGGCACAGTCGACGGGGTGCCGACGTCTTGGCCGGGCGGGCCGTGGCCGTTCGCGTTGCGGGCCTGCACCTGCACGTCATAAGCGGTCCCGTTGGCCAGCCCGTCGATCGTCCACGCGAACGTGTCGGCCGCCGCGGCGCCGCCGTCGACCCAGCCGCCGACCGGCCGCGCGACCCGATAGCGGACCCGGTAGCCCTCGATCGCGGCGCCGTTGTCGGCGGGCTCGGCCCACGCCAGCGCCAGCGTCCGGTCGCCGTGAGTCACCGACGACACGAGCGGGGCGTCGGGCGCCGAGGCGGGAGTGCCGCTGCCCACGGCGCAGTCGCCGTCGCCGACCGCGTTGTACGCCCGCACGCACACGTCGTAGCCGGTGCCGTTGGTCAGCGACCGGACCGTCGCCTGGCCGCCCGCCGCGGCCGGGCCGCGGCTGTGCCTGCGCCACGACCCCTGAGGGCTGCTGGTGCGCCAGCTCACCTCATAGCCCAGCACCGCGCTGCCCCCGTCCGCCGCGGGCGCGCTCCACTGCACCGCCAGCAGGGCCTCGCCAGAGCTCACCTCCAGGCCGCTGGGCCGCCCCGGCACCGTGGCCGGCGTCCCCGGCGCCGCAGCCGACCACGGACCGGCGCCCGCAGCGTTGCGGGCCGACACCGACACCTCATAGGACCTGCCGTTCACCAGCCCGCCCACAGTGTGCGGCGACGCGGCGCCCTCGCCGCCCGACGCCCACGCAGCGTCCTCGTCGTCGGCCGCCCGGTAGCGCACGTCGTAGTCCAGCACCCCGCCGGCGCCCTCATGAGACGGCGGCTGCCAGCTCACGCTCAGCTCCCCGCCGGCGCCGCGCGCCGCGGCCACCGACCTCGGCGCCGACGGCCGGTCCAGCGGCGTCGCGGCGCCCGACGCCCACGCGCCGTCCTCGCCCGAGCCGTTCACCGCGCGCACCCGCACCTCATGGGACACGCCGTTCGGCAGCCCCGAGATGGTCTCCTCCAGCGCAGCAGGGTCCGTGCGCGACACGGGGATCCAAGGCCCCGGCGGCGCGGCTGCGGCGCGGTGCTCGACCTCGTAGCCGGTGATGGGCGAGCCTCCGTCGTCGGCCGGCTCGCGCCACGCCAGCTTCAGCTCGCCCGACGCCCCCGCAGCAGCAGCCAGCGACAGCGGCGCGGACGCAGGACCCAATGGCGTCACCGTCACCGTCGTCGGCTCGCCGAACGTCTGCTCGTTGCGAGGACGGATCGTGACCGTGTACTCCTGCCCGTTCACCAGGCCCGTCAGCACCTCAGACGTGGAATCCGGGTCCTCGCGGTCCACCGTCCCGGGATCGTTGCGAGGCACGATGCGCCTGCGGTGTGCGTCATCTGGGTTGCCGTTGTCCGGCAGCACTGTCAGCGTCTCGGTGCGACTCCTCTGCACCAACGTGTTCTCGGAGTCGCTCTCCTCGCTCTCGGACTCTGAGATCGTCATCTCGTACAAACGCACGTCGCTGCTGCCGACGTCACTTGGGGGCGACCACCGCACCGTCGCCGTCGTGTCGCCCGGCTCAGCATCAGCGTTCGTGACCTCATCAGGAGGCTCAGACAGGACCGAAGTCACGATCCGCGGCCCAGCAACACCCGCGTCGAGCATGTACAGCAGACGTGAAGCCGTGTCGCCCCACAGTCCCCTGATATCCATGCCCACCTCAGGCAGCAGCACGTCGCGCAGCACGTCGCGCTGCCGGGTGGCGAGGTTGAACGCGTACACGCGGTCCGCCGACGCGCCGGCCACCCACATCGTGGCGCCGTCGGACCACATCCCCCGCGGCTGCTGCACGCTGCGCAGCGGGTCGAGCCGCGCCTCGGGATCCCGAAGCCAGAAGAACTCCCGAGGATCCGGATCCGCGGCCTCGCTGATCAGCCCGGGAAGCACGTTCGTCCCGACGTCGGTCCCGGTTCCCTCCGCCAGGCGGTAGGCGAAGATCTCCCTGAAGTCCGTGTCGTTGACGTAGATGTCGGTCCCGTCGCCCCACACGCCCCACGGCTGATGGTTGACACTGACCCTCAGCGGCGAGCCGGGAAGCGCGAGGTGCGCGCCGGGCTCGGTCAGATCCGCCGACCTGACCCAGCGCGGCGACAGCACGTGCTTCACCAGCGCGTGGGTCTCGCGGTCGATCACCCGGATGCCGATCCCCGACTCGCCGAAGTACCAGGTGGCCGGCTCCGCCACGTACAGGTTGTCCTCGTCGCCCCACAGGCCGCTGCTCGGCGCCCACGTGCCGGTGTCGCCGATGTCCTTGTCCGGGTCGCGCAGCTTGGTCGCCATGTCGAAAGCCCTGATGACAAGCGGGAACTCGACGTCGAGAACCCACATCGTGGCGCCGTCGCTCCAGATGCCCTGCGGCGACGTCTGCGCCGCCCCGAGGTCCTCAGCAGCCAAGTTGTAGAAGCCGTCCCCCGCATAGCTCGCCGTGACAGCCCACCTGCCCTGGCGGGCGCTGGAATCGACGGCTCTCACATGCACGTCATAGAGCCGGCCCGCCTCGAGCCGCGTCAGACGCGCCGACGTCGCGCCGTCGGCCACCGTCTGGGCGGCCCACGCACCGCGGCGGTCGCCGTCGCGGGTCCTGTAGCGCAGCTCATAGGACACCGCCCCCGCAACCGCGTCCCATTCCACGCTGATGGCGCGGTCCTCCAGGACCGGATCCGCGGGATCCTCGTCCGGGTCCTCCTCGAACAGCTCAGCATCGCCCGCCGCTGAGATGTTCGCCGGCGCCGCGGGCGAGCCCGGCGCCGCGGGCGAGCCCTCGACCGGCACCAGCCCCGGAACAGGCGACCACGGGCCCGCCAGCCCGTCGCCGTCGACAGCCCTCACCCGAACCTCGTAGTTGCCGCCGTTGTCCAGCCCGGTGACGGTCTCGCTCAGCAGCGCGCCGTCAGAGCGGGTCACCGCGGTCCACTCAGCCGCCGCAGCAGAGTTGTCGCGGTACTCCAGCTCGTACCGGCCCGCGAAACCGGACGCGGGAGCGGCCCAAGCCACTTCCAGCTCGGCGTCGCCCGCGGTCACCGCCGGGTCGCCGGGCCGCGCGGGGCGCCGCGCGAGCCGCTGCGAGAGCAGCGTGCCGCCGTCGACCACCACAGCGGTCTCCCCGTCGGACCACAGCGCGCTGCGCACCGCGAACGCCTCGGCATTGCCGCGCGCGTTCGCCGGGACCTCTGCATCCAGCGCGCTGACGCGCTCGCCGGACTCGAGGTCGTAAGCCGCCAGCCTGCCCGAAGCGATCTCGTACACCCACATCGTGGTGCCGTCGGACCAGACGCCCGCCGAGTCGACATCGACGACGCCGATGTCCCTGTCGCTGCGGCGGGTGCCGTTCGACATGCGATACGCCCGAATCCTGCGGCTGGCGTCGTCGTAGACCCAGAACGTCTCCCCGTCGGACCACGCGCCGCGCAGCACCGAGTCGCCGTCCCCCACGCTGAAGGCCCTGTTGCGGTCACCGCTGCGGGCGGACAGGCTGAAAGGAGTCGCCCTGTTCTCGACGACCACCCACAGATCGGTCCCATCAGACCACAGCCCCCCGACGCCGTGCCTGGGGACATGAGTGAGGTGAATGCTCCCCGGTATCACCCCCGTGCCGATGGTCCCGAGGTCGAGATCGGCGCTCTCCTTGCGCGCGCCGGTGGTCGAGTCGAACGCGTACACCCACCTGACGCCGACATGAGGGCGTCCCTTCGGAGCGACCCACAGCGTCGAAGCCGACGTGTCGGCCCACATCCCGCCCACCTCGCCGATGCCCAGACCCGACAGGTCCACAGCGCCCGTGCTCGCCACAGCCGACCTGCCCGCGCCGGCGGCGTTGACAGCGCGGACCGCGAAGTCGTACGGCGCCAGCCGCAGCAAGCCCTCCAGCGTCGCCGACGTGCCAGACACCATGCTCTCGGCCCACTCCGACCCGGCCAGCTGAGAATCGCGGTAGCGCACCGCATAGCCCGTCGGCGCGTCCGCCCCGACCACCGCGTCGGGCGCATCCCAAGCCAGCACGGCGCCGCTGCCGGTCCGCGTCACCGCCAGATTCCTCGGCGGGCCCGGCGCGCCGTCGGCGATGTCGTCCGCGGGCGTGCCCGTCACCTCCGCCCAACCGCTGGTCGTCTCCCGGTTGACCGCGCGCACCTGCACCTGGTGCGAGATGTCGTTCGCCAGGCGCAGCGTCTGGCTCGTGGACAGGCGGCTGGCACGACGGACATCAGTCCACTCCACCGACCCGTCCCTGCGATAGCGCATCTCATAAGCCGTCACCGCGCTGGAGCCGACATCCGCGGCCGGCACCGCATCCCAGCTCACATCGAGGCGACCGTCGCTCTCGGCGGCCGCGAGGTTCGCCGGGACGGCGGGAGCACGAGGCAGCACATAGGCCTCGAGCCTCGAACCCGCGGCCACCCACATCGTGGCGCCGTCAGACCAGATGCCCCGCAAGGAACCCCAGACATCGTAATCCGCGTCCCATACGGTCTGCGGCAGCACGCCGACGTCCAAGAGCTCCTTCCGCTCCAAAGCGGACGAGCCCAGCGTCGACAGGTCATAAGCCCAGATGCCCCAAGAACTGATGGCCTCACGCCATGCCAGCACCCACAGCGTCCGCGAAGCCGTGTCGCCCCAGAGGTCATAGACCCAAGTGGTGCTGCCCCCGTCGCCGAAGCCGAAATCGCCCCTCCCATAGGTGACCGAACCGGCCGCGCCCGTCGCGAGATCGTACGAGCGCAGCCACGTCGACGACCCGGACGACTGATCGGCCACCCAGGCAGTCGTGCCGTCGGACCACATTCCCCACGGGAACGACGAGTCCACGCCGAAGTCGCCGGCAGTGTTCCGCGTCCCGTCCAGACCGTACGCCTCGACCCTCTCATCGGTGTGGTTCGTGACGTACATCGTCGTCCCGTCGGACCACAGGCCGTTCGCCGTGAAATCAGAGCCCAAAGCGAACTCCTTGGACACGTCCCTCGCCTTGGTGTCCATCGAGTACGCGAAGACCCGCGGCGTGTACACATCCGCGACATACATCGTCGCCCCGTCGGACCAGATGCCCGACGGAGTCGCGTTCCGCGCCGCGAGCTCGAAATCGAGATTGTTCGCATCGGTCACCGCCCCGCTCGGCGCCGCCGGCACGACCGCCAACACCGCAGCCGCGCACACCACAGCCGCCAACACGCGCACACACACGCCCGGCCCCGAACCGCCGCGCCCCCGAACCGCCGCCCCGATGCCGCCAGCCGCCCGCCCCGTCATGTCCGACCCGCCATGTCCGACTCCTCTCGGGAAGACCGCCCGACTCTCCCGGGAACGCTACACCGCAGCGCCCAGCCGAACAGGAAAGCCTGCACAGGACCCATCCGAGGCCTGCACAGGACCCATCCGAGGGAAGAGGGATCGGAGTCGGCTGAGCGACTGCCGAAACAGCCGACCCACAGACACAAAGCCGCAGGCCGGAGCATCGCAGACAAGCCCGGAACCGAGCAGACCAGCAGCCCCCCGCCCCAACAGCAGGCCCCGGCTCAGGACACCGCCGGCCGCCGCGGCGTCAGCCGCGCTCGCGCAGGACAGTGCGGGCCGCCCGCGCGGCGGTGTCGATACGAGTGCTGCCAGTGACGCGGCGCACCTCAGCCCCGGCAGGCACAAGACCCGCGATCTCGGCGCGCACAGCATCAGCCACCGCCGCGCGACCGCCGACCACCACCACCCGAGCAGGCCGATAATCGCGAATCAGCGCCGCCGTCGCCTCAGGCAGCGAACCCGGCGACGTGTACGCGACCGCAGCACCGCCCGTCGCAGCCGCGAACGCCGCCGCCACACCCACATCAGGCGGCGACCACCCATTCGCCACCACCACCGTCACCCCCCCCGCCGCACCAGGATCGCCCAGCACACGCCGCGCCGCAGCCGCCGCCGTCTCCACACGATCCGCCCCCGTCAAACGCGACACCAGCGCTCCGCCCGCAGCCGCCGCGACCTGCCCCTCCACGACAACGCCGACCGCCGCCGACCCGCCGACCACAACCACCCGCGACACGCCATAACCGCGCAGCACACCAGCCGACGCCTCAGGCAGCCAACCCCGCTGCGTGTACAGCACCGCCGAACGCGGCGTGCGCGCCGCCAACGCCGCCGCCACACCCACATCAGACGACGACCACCCATTCGCCAACACCACCGTCACCCCCCCCACACCCGACGCATCCCCCAGCACACGCCGCGCCGCAGCCGCCGCCGTCTCCGCGCGGCCCGCCCCCATCACACGCTCCACACCCGAACCCGGCGACACCCCACGAACCCCAGAACGCACATCACGCGACACCGCCGCCGTGCCCCCCACAATCAACACCTCAGCCGGCAACACATCACCCAACAACACCGCCGTCCCAGCCGACAGCACATCACCCGCCGTATAAGCCACCACCCCGCCATCAAGCCGAGCCGCCAACACCGACGCCACACCCACATCAGCCGACGACCACCCATTCGCCAACACAAACACCCCAACACCCACATCCAAACCACCACCACCACCAGAACCACCACCACCGCCGCCACCAGAACCACCACCAGAACCACCACCACCGCCCGTGACGACTGGCGTCGTCGTCGGACGGGGCGGGGGGACGGGATCCGCAACGAGCTGCACCGGACCCGCGGTCTCGATGCGCAGCGTCTTGTCTGCCGGCGCCGGATCTGCCGGGCTGAACCGGTCCTTGTAGGTCGCCGTGACTCGCAGCCAGAAGCCGAGATCCGCTTCGACCGGCCGGTAGCTGGATCCGCTCGCACCGTCGATCACGGTCCATGCGTTGGCGCTCATCGGATCGCTCGCGCGTTCCCATGCCCATTGCACGGCGGTCACGCCGCGATCGGGTTCACGCAGGACAGCGGACACAGCCGTGCCCACACCCGGCCGGTCGTTCGACAATTCGAGAACGCCCTGCTCGTCCACATCGGTCACCGTGACCGTCACATCGACCGTGCCGTGGCTGGCGCCGTCGAAAGCACGAACGGTGACTGCGTAGACGTTGTCGCGGTTCGCATCGACGGGATTCTCGTGATCGGGCGGAACCGCGAACCTGAGAGCGCCGCCGGCCTCGTCGATCTCGAAATCATCCCGGTCAGCCCCAGCCAGCGACCACGTCACGGTCACACCCTCGGGGTCGACGGCGCTGTAGCTGCCCACCGTCGCGTCGCGGTTCTCCTCCCACGAAATCACTGCCGGTCCGCTCATCTGAGGCAGCTCGTCGACATCGGTGACCCTCACAAGCACGTCGAGCGTGCCGCACAGAGCGACGCCGTTCGCCACGCCGTCGCAGGCCCGCACCGTCACCTCGTAGCTGTCGCCCGATCCGGAGTCGAAGTCGGGCGGACTGCTGAAGCCCAGAACCCCCGAGTCCGCGTCAATGACCAGACTGCTGCTGTCCCGACCGGTCAAGGACCACTCGACATCCTCACCCTCGGGATCCACCGCGGCATACGTCGCCACAGCGTCCGTCCGGCCCTCGGCATACCCCAGCGTCGAGGGACCCGAGACAACCGGCGCCTCGTCCACATCGGTCACCGTGACCGTCACATCGACCGTGCCGTGGCTGGCGCCGTCGAAAGCACGAACGGTGACTGCGTAGACGTTGTCGCGGTTCGCATCGACGGGATTCTCGTGATCGGGCGGAACCGCGAACCTGAGAGCGCCGCCGGCCTCGTCGATCTCGAAATCATCCCGGTCAGCCCCAGCCAGCGACCACGTCACGGTCACACCCTCGGGGTCGACGGCGCTGTAGCTGCCCACCGTCGCGTCGCGGTTCTCCTCCCACGAAATCACTGCCGGTCCGCTCATCTGAGGCAGCTCGTCGACATCGGTGACCCTCACAAGCACGTCGAGCGTGCCGCACAGAGCGACGCCGTTCGCCACGCCGTCGCAGGCCCGCACCGTCACCTCGTAGCTGTCGCCCGATCCGGAGTCGAAGTCGGGCGGACTGCTGAAGCCCAGAACCCCCGAGTCCGCGTCAATGACCAGACTGCTGCTGTCCCGACCGGTCAAGGACCACTCGACATCCTCACCCTCGGGATCCACCGCGGCATACGTCGCCACAGCGTCCGTCCGGCCCTCGGCATACCCCAGCGTCGAGGGACCCGAGACAACCGGCGCCTCGTCCACATCGGTCACCGTGACCGTCACGCTCTGCGTGTCAGACGCACCGGCGGGATCATTGACGGTCACCGTCACCGAGTACGACGGCCTCGCCTCATGGTTCAGCTCAACGCTGTCCCCGACACGAAGCTGGCCCGACCTCGCATCGATGTCGAACGCCGCGGCGCCGGAGCCTCCCAGCGTGTACACCAGACTGGCCGCGTCGGCCGCATCTGCGTCGGTGGCCGCCACCGGCGCGCCGACGGCGCTTCCGGCGGGAGAGTTCTCCGGCACTGACCGGGCAATCGTCCCCGAACCTGGGAACTCCGGCGCATTATTCGCATTGGGATTGGCGCGAACTGCGCTCTGCGACACCGCCCGTACCGTTTGGAGGGTGGTACCGCCCTGGCGGTCACGGTAGGTCGCCGTGGCCCGCAGATAATGGTTCTCGTCGCCGGTGACCGGCGTGTAGGAGCGTCCAGACGCCCCGCCGATGACCGACCAGTTCGTTGAGCCGTCCGGCGAACGCTCCCACACCCAAGTCGTGCCCGTGACGCCCCCGTCGGGATCGATCAGCGTCGCCGTGAACGGCGTGTCGATCTGCGGCTGAACCGACGAGAACGACAGCGAACCCGTCTCGGACTCGTTGGTCACCGTGACGGTGATCTGCCGGGACGCGCTCAGGCTGCCGTCGGACGCCACCACAGTGACCACATAGGAATTGTCGCGGTTCGCGTCGCCGGGACTCTCGAAATCGGGCGCTGACGCGAAGTGCAGAAGGCCGCCAGCGGAGATCACGAAATCGTCGCCGTCGGCACCCGAAACGCTCCACACGATGCTGTCGCCCTCGGGATCGACAGCCGTGAACACCAAACCCGTGTTAAATCTGTTCTCGGCGACCGTCGCCATGCTGCCGCCTGTCAGCGTCGGCGGCTCGTTCACATTCGTCACCGTGACCGTCACATCGAAAACATCATCGACATCGGGCACACCCGAAGACACCGCATCACCGTTGACGTCCTTGCGGTCCGACGCCTGCACACTCACCATGTAAACGTTCCCCCGAGCCGCCTCGCGGTCCGGCGGACTCACGAAACGCAGCACCCCACTGCTGTCGATCACAAAGAACGACGCATCGGCACCCGCCAACGACCAAACGACAGCCTCACCCTCCTCAGGATCATTCGCCTCATAATCCCCCACAGCACCCACCCCGTTCTCCACGAAATTCCGAACCGACGGGCCACTGATCACCGCCTCCTCGCTCACATCAGTCACCGTGACGGTGATCTGCCGGGACGCGCTCAGGCTGCCGTCGGACGCCACCACAGTGACCACATAGGAATTGTCGCGGTTCGCGTCGCCGGGACTCTCGAAGTCAGGCACCGACACGAACGTCAGCACACCGCCGACGACCGCGAAATCATCGCTGTCCGTACCCGAAACGCTCCACACGATGCTGTCACCCTCGGGATCGGCAGCCGCGAACGACGCCACAGCACCCGAATGCCCCTCCACAACCTCCGCCGCAACGGGCCCAGAAGCAACAGACGGCGGCTCGTTCACATTCGTCACCGTGACCGTCACATCGAAAACATCATCGACATCGGGCACACCCGAAGACACCGCATCACCGTTGACATCCTTGCGGTCCGACGCCTGCACACTCACCATGTAAACGTTCCCCCGAGCCGCCTCGCGGTCCGGCGGACTCACGAAACGCAGCACCCCACTGCTGTCGATCACAAAGAACGACGCATCGGCACCCGCCAACGACCAAACGACAGCCTCACCCTCCTCAGGATCATTCGCCTCATAATCCCCCACAGCACCCACCCCGTTCTCCACGAAATTCCGAACCGACGGGCCACTGATCACCGCCTCCTCGCTCACATCAGTCACCACCACAAGCACTGCCTTGACATCTTCATTCACGCCATCGGACGCCACCACATCCACCCAGTACCGGTTGTCGCGGTTCGCGTCGCTAGGATTCTCGAAATCGGGCACTGACGCGAAGTGCAGAAGGCCAGCGGTGATCACGAAATCGTCGCCGTCGGCACCCGAAACGCTCCACACGATGCTGTCGCCCTCGGGATCGACAGCCGTGAACACCAAACGCGTGTTAGATCTGTTCTCGGCGACTGTCGCCATGCTGTCGCCTGTCAGCGTCGGCGGCTCGTCCACATCGCTGACAGTGATTTCGATCTCACGAATGGTCGCCGTCGTACCGTCGAATGCCCGCAAGCCCACTTCATACACGTTGTCGCCGTCGCTGTCAGCAGGAGACTCGAAATCGGGGATGTCGATGAACGACAATGCATACGTGGCACGAGAGACTGGGTCTAATTCGAAATCGAACAGGTCGATGTCATCGCCTACCAGGTGAAAGTCCACCCCCGACGAATCTGGATCGTTGATCGCGTATCGATCAATCAGGCCTGTGCCGTTCTCCGAAAAAGTCACCTCATGAGCACCAGTCAGCACATAACACCTCGTTGACGGCGGCGTTTCGCAATTGTGCAGTACTCTCGGCGGTTCGTCCTCATCCACGATGTCGATGGTCACCACGATCATGTCATCGACCTTCGGGTCCGCAGCACCGCTGTCATCCTTGCTGTCGGTGACCGAGACCGTCACCGAATACGACTTCTTCTGGCTGACGCTCTCGAAGTCGGGATCGAATTGCGTCGTCAATTGACCTGTCGACGCATCAAGCGCGAACGAGCCAGCATCAGGACCCGTCAGGCTGTACGTCAACGGCTCCGAGGCAGTCAGACTCTCATAGTCCTGCGCCGCCACCGGTGCACCCACCATCGCACCTGTACCGGTGTTCTCCACAACCTGGCGCACCGTCTGCTCGCCGTCCACAAAAAACGGCTCGCTGTTCACAGTCCCAGAAGCAACCGGGGTGCCGCGTCCTGTCACTGTCCAATCGCCCGGCAGCGCCGTATCATCTGTCACCGCCCGTACCTGCACATCACGGCGCGACCCAGCAGTGAGTCCGCTGATCGTATGCATGCGCGTGTTTGCATTGCCTACGCTCGTCGCCGGAATCACCGACCACTCGGCATCAGACTTGTCCGCAGCACTGCTGTCGATATGACGGACTTCATAACCCGTGATTGCCAAAGTACCCGGATTGGTCGGCGCCGTCCACGCCACCGTCAAAGAACCAGAGCCGGGCAGCACGTAGCTCAACCCGGGCGCTTCGGGTGACCGCCGATGCCCATACACCCGCAGCTCCCACGACTTGACCGTATTCGCCACGCCGCCCACGATCTGGTCAACCACTCGCAGCGTCCACGTCCCACGTGGGTCCTCGCCCAGATGCCGCGCCGAGCCGAACCTGAACACACCGGTGAGTGGGCATCCGCCTATGCGGACCTGACACTCACTCGCATCAGTGCTCAGCACCGATACCGCTCCTGACGGCGACTCCAACTCGATCCGCAGATCGCGAAACTCCGGAGCGGCGAAATCTATGTTGACCTCGACCGCTTCGACGAAGTCCACGTCGCCGCCCAGCGAGACGGTGCTGACGATGCTGCCGTTGGTGCCGGCAACGCTGCGCGAGGTGCCGTCCTCTGCGACCGCTGTGCGCATCTTGGGAACCTTGGTCCAACTCTCGGCGAGCGCGACGGCGGTCGAGACATCCACCACACCGAATCCGTACTTGTGATTGAAGCTGTAGTCGCCGGCAGCGCCGCGCTTGGATGCGCCTGTTTCCCAACCGGTATCGGCGGCGTCATTCTTGCGAGCCGAGGCGGCCAGGATCAGCTTCACATCACGCCACGACAGCGTCGAGTCCACATCGCGCAGCAACGCTGCCGTCCCGGCCACGATCGGCGTCGCTGCACTGGTACCGCCGACGGATTCGTACCGGCTGTAGACGCCAGTGGTCGCCAGTTCGGTATCGCTGGGCAAACGAAAGGGAATGCCCGCCTTGGGAGTGGTATCGCCCGACGGAGCGCACACCCACAGATTCGGCCCTGACTCCGTGAAACGGTTCTGTTCGCCGTCATTGTTTACCGCGCAGGCGGCAATGACTCCGTAGTAGTTGGCATATTCGTCCAATGACGACCAATCACCGTCGAGACGTCCGTTGCCCGCAGCCCATACGTACACCACGCCGTGCCCACCGGCACCCTCAGATAACCCCGTCTCAATCGCCCGCTCCCACAATTGGTGGGACCGACTGGCCAACGGATTATCCAATGGACCCCAACTGTTGTTGGAGACAGAAGTCGTCACGCGATTGCGTGTCATCGCGTCCGCTTCGTTGCTCAACTCAACACGCTCAGCGCTGAGCATGTCGAAGAAGCCGAACGTTACGCGCGGCGCAACGCCGCGCACGCCCACACCGTTGTCGCGCGCTGCGAGCACGCCCGCCACTAGGGTGCCGTGCGCCCCTGCGAACACGTCATTGGCTTCGTTGTAGCTGTGGTTTCTTGTCGTATCCACATTTGCAGCCAAGTCCTCATGAAAATAGTCCCCTCCGTCATCCACCACAACGACATTGACGCCATCGCCCTTGTAGGTGTCCCAGACTGATCCGAGGTTGATGTCCTCGCCCGACGTGCCGCCGAACTGCCCGACATTGCTCAAATACCATTGACATCCGAACAACGGATCGGCGATACCCGATACTGCGCTGCTGCGTGCCATCGTGCACTTATTCGTCTGATAATCAGTGTACTCACGCAATCGCAGGAGCACCATGTAGTCGCCGACGGCAACACCATCTTCCGCCTCCACCTTGAGGTAGTAGGTACCGGCATTGAGCGTGCCGAAAAAAGCAATAATCGAAGAGCCGAATATTTCGGCAGCAATATCATATTTCTGCACACCGGTATCGACTTCGGCACCGACATTGTTCTGCAGCGTCGCATCGATGACAAACTCGTCGCTCGAACCTACTAATTCCACATAGGCGGCTTCACTCAGTTCGAACCTGAAGTAGTCGGATTCACTCGCCGCACTGATCGTACCGCCTGCTGCCTTGCCGAAGCCGACCGACTGTGCCGCCGAGCGAGAGCCGCCCGGCTCAGGCGACTCATAGACATCCAAGGTGTACAAGCCGTAGCCACTGCCATCCAACGGCCGGACAGAAATATAGTATATGCCGGGCGAAAGCTCCTCTCGCAGCGCGAATTGATGTCGGCTCGGCACCAAGTTCGCGTCATTGCTCTCAGCGATTACGGATCCGTCGCCCCCGTAGAGTATGCCATACGTGTCGGACACAAAACCGCTGGCACGAACGGTGATTGTGGTCGTCGCGCTCAGCTCCAACTTGAAATAGTCGACATCGCCAGAACCAAGCCGACCGAAGCCAGTGTTATGCATGACGGCTTGGACAGAGCTGTTGAGCGCAAGGTCGCTCGCCGTGTCGAAACCCGTTGTGTCGACAGCCGTCGCCCAGTGCAAAATGTAGGTACCCGTATTTCCCCCATAGCCAGAGACCTCGAGATAATACGTGCCAGAGGTCAACAGTCGGCCATCCATCTCGAAATTGTGCGGATTGCCCGTAAGACTCACGTCAGCATTCAATTCCCCGTAGTTGTTCGTACCTCCGTCAACGTCCTCGTGCAGCCTGGCTCCATTGCTGTCGTACAGGATGGCCTGCGTATCGGTAGTGCCAGATGTCAGGAAGTAATACTCGCTCGGGCCGCTGATCTGGAACGAGAAGGTGTCTCTATCACTGACGGCATCCAAAACGCCACGCACTGGCAATCCGCCCACCAGCGCCGTGGCGGACGACGCGCTGCTGCCCGGATCACGAGGCGTGCCGGTCGACACAGCCGACCACGTCCCCTCTGAGCTCGTCACTGCCCGCACCTGCACGTCATACGTTGTCTCATTGACGAGCGACGTCACGATCGCAAGAAGGCTCCCCTCGGTCCACGCGTCGTCGATAAAAACCCACTTGTCGGGATCGGCCTTGTCCTGGGCGCTCGCGGTGGTGTCTATCAGGCGCAGGTCATAGGCCGTGACGTCGGCAACGACAACGCCAGACGGATGATTCCATGCCACCGTCAAGGCTTGGTCACCCGAAGCTATCCCTGTGATCGTGGGCGCTGCGGGCGTCGTCTGCGCGCTAGCGAGCCGCTCGTCAAAAATCGGGGCTTGCAGCGCGGCAACAAGCAAGCACACCGCCAAGGCGGCTTTGCCCGGCCGACAGCGGAAGCGTGACACAGGCACCGTCACTTGAGTGAGTATTCGGTCTGCCAGTTCGGACTGGACAGTTCGACACCGATCTGCGCGGCGAGCAAGTTGGCCAAGTTCAGCGACGGGAATCCGGGGTCGGTCTCGATGAAGAAGCCGTTGTCGACGTAATCCAACTCGGCCACGCGGGCGGAACTGATGCCGTTGCGCGTGAAGAAGTCATCGACGCTGGCTTCGTCCCAGCCAGGGTCGAGCAGCAGCAGCACGCCGCCGGGCAGCGTCATCATCTCGCCCGACTCGGATCGGAACACCGGGGCAGGAGACATGGGCTGCCCCTGCTCGACCGCATCGCCCTGCGTCACAGCGCCGGAGGAGTTCTCGCTGCCGTCCCTGGCGCCGTGCTGGACTTCCCATTCCGGTTCCAGCTGCACCCGCAACACGCGATCGCCGTCATGCCAAGTGTAGAAGTCGCCGACAGCGGGAGACGGAGACTCTGCCTGCCTCTCCGGGGATTCCCGCATCTCCGCATCGCCGCCCTCCGCATCGCCGCCTTCGGCTTTGGGCACCGCATTGTCTGCGTCCGCTTGCAGAGCGCGTCCCTCCAAGTCAGGAAACTCCGCAGACACCACTGCTGGCCGCTCGTCAGGCGCAGCACCCGCGCTGAGCTGTGCCGGACTGTGCTCGCCGGATACTCCCGCACGGACCACAGCATTCGAAGGCGGCTCGGAATCCTCATGCGGCCACAGCAATACTGCCGCGATCGTGACGCAGACAGCCATAAACAGCAGCCTCGCAGTCGACACCCGCGACAGCCGCAGCTTCGCCCTCATCGAATCCCTTCTTGTCACTGCTCAGTGCTCGATTGGCTCAACTGTTCTTTGCTCACTCGATCCGCTCACTCGGGTTCGCTGGAACTCTCAGGTGGATTGATACCTCGCTGCTCAGCGCCTGAACAGCGAGAAGTCAGAGGCGCAAGCGCTTGTCCAAGGCCGTAGCGCCCCAAAAGAATACAGGAATCCGGATTCTCGGAGCACAGCACATTGGCTGCCTTGTTGCCGAACCGATCAAGGCTCAAACCACCGTGCGTCGGGTGCCGGGGCTGAGTATGCGGCGGGCGGCCTGAGCGGCGGTGTGTGTGCGGGTGCTGCCGGTGATGCGTCTCACGATCGATTGGTCGGGCGCAGCTTCCCGGAGGGCAGCGCGCGTGTCGTCGCTGACGGCTGCGGCGCCGCCGATGATGACGATCCCGCTGGGCCGGTAGTCACGGAGGAGTCCTGCTGTCGTCTCCGACAGAGTCTCGCCGGCTGTGTAGGCAACAGCGGCGTTGTCGGTCGCGGCCGCGAAAGCTGCCGCGACGCCGATGTCGGACGGGGACCAGCCGTTCGCAACCACCAATGTGATCCCGCTCGCGGCGCCGGCAGGCTCCCCGAGCACCTCCCGCGCTGCCGCCGCGGCTGTGTCGATGCGATCGGCGCCGGTCAGGCGGGAGAACTCTGCCTCGTCACCGGCGACGGCGACGATCTCATCGGCGGTCGCCTCGCTGATCGCAGCAGTGCCTCCTATGACGACCACTTCGGATACGTCATAGTCGCGCAGCACCGCCGCAGTCGCCTCGGGCAGCACGCGAGGATGCGTGTACAGCACCGCCGCACGCCTGCTGCTCGCTGCCAGCGCCGCCGCCGCGCCTATGTCAGGCGGGGACCAGCCGTTCGCTACCACCAGCGTGACTGGCCCGACCCTCGTCGGATTCCCCAGGACTTCGCGCGCCGCTCGCGCTGCGGTGTCAGCACGGTCATTGCCGGTGACGCGGGAAATGTCGGAACCCGGCGACATGGTGCCGATGCGCGTGCGGACAGTTCGCGTCACCGCAGCGATGCCGCCCACGATGACCACCTTCGCAGGCTGCGTCTCTCGCGCCAGTTCCGCGGTCTCGGTGGACAGATTGTCGCCCTCGGTGTAGGCCACCACCGCGTTGTCGATGCGCGCCGCCATGACCGACGCCACACCCACATCGGCCGGACTCCACCCGTTCGCCACCACCAGAGTCGCCACACCCACATCGAAATCACCGCCGCCGCCGCCACCGCTGTCACCGCCACCGCCACCGCCGTTACCGCCACCGCCGCTGCGGCTGCCGCCGCCCGACGGCGGTCGGACGGGAGTCGGAGGGACGGGATGCACGACCGTGACGGGTTCGTCGACATCGACCACCTCGATGGACAATGCGAGCATGTCGTCAACGACGGCATCGGCTTCCCCGGAAGGACTCTTGTTGTCGCTGACATTGAGATGCACGAAGTAGGAGCGCTTGGTCTCGTAGTCGATCTCCGCAGTGTCCCTCACCGTGATGTCACCGGTGGTCGTATCCCACTCGAACGCCGCCCCGACGTCGAACGCGGCAGCGTCGTCGCCGGTGACGGTGTAGGTCACATCGTCGCCATCGGGATCGGTCGCGAGGAACGCGCCCAGCATTCCCGACGTGGCGTTCTCCTCCACCGTCACCGTCGCCGCGGCAGCCGCAAACGCCGGAGCACCGTTCACCGGCTCGACGTCGGCACCGCTGCCGTCATCGCACATCGCGGCGTTGGTGTCGATCATGCCGCCACTGCCGGGCACCAGCTCGTCGGCGTAGGCCTTCTTGCCCGAGTCGAGGCCGTCCTCATAGGTGGCCACGACGCGCAGATACATGCCACGGTCGGTGTCGTCGATGGTGTGCGACGTCGTGCTCGCAGTCTCTGCAGCGCCGACCTCGTGGAACGGCCCGGCCTCGGCAGCCGACTTGCACCACTGCCATGTGGGCTCGCCCACGAGGCCGTCCGGGTCGCTGCGGTGCTCGACGCTGAGCACATCGCTCTCGAAGGTGAGCAGCACGAAGCCGTCGGGGTGCTGCTCGTCGACATTCACGACCTCGATGGTCAAAGCGAGCATGTCGTCGACGGCGGGGTCGGGTTCCCCGGCGAGGTTCTTGTTGTCGGAGGCGTTGAGCACCACGCTGTATGAGCTCTTGGTCTCGTAGTCGATCCCCGCGGTGTCCCTCACCGTGATGTCACCGGTGGTCGTATCCCATTCGAACGTCGCCCCGACGTCGAACGCGGCAGCGTCGTCGCCGGTGACGGTGTAGGTCACATCGTCGCCTTCGGGATCGGCCGCGAGATACGAGCCCAGCGTTCCCGACGTGGCGTTCTCCTCCACCCTCACCGTCACCGCAGCAACCTCGAATACCGGCGGCGCTGATCCGCTCACCGTTGCCGATGTGACGGCATGCGCCTCGCGCTCGTCGGTGGCAGACGACGCGTCGCGGTAGGTGACGGTCGCTCTGAGCACCTTGCGCAGGTCGTCGACACCAGGCGTGTACGCGGCAGCGTCGGCACCGACGATCTCGGTGAACGGCCCCGCGGCCGTGTCGGCGCTCGCCCAACTCCACTGCGCGGCCGTGACAGCCCCGTCAGGATCGGTCAGCGTCGCAGTGATCACGACATCCCCTACTGGCGCCACGTCGAAGGTCACCACGCCGGGCTCGTCGACGTTCACGACCTCGATGGTCAAAGCGAGCATGTCGTCGACGGCGGGGTCGGGTTCCCCGGCGAGGTTCTTGTTGTCGGAGGCGTTGAGCACCACGCTGTATGAGCTCTTGGTCTCGTAGTCGATCCCCGCGGTGTCCCTCACCGTGATGTCACCGGTGGTCGTATCCCATTCGAACGTCGCCCCGACGTCGAACGCGGCAGCGTCGTCGCCGGTGACGGTGTAGGTCACATCGTCGCCATCGGGATCGGCCGCGAGGAATGTGCCCAGCGTTCCCGATGCGGTGTTCTCCTCCACCGTCACCGTCTCCGTCGCAGAAGCGAACTCGGGCGGCACCGATCCGCCCACTTCTGATGATGTGACAGCGTGCGCCTCGCGCTCGTCGGTGGCAGACGACGCGTCGCGGTAGGTGACGGTCGCTCTGAGCACCTTGCGCACCTCGTCGACACCAGGCGTGTACGCGGCAGCGTCAGCACCGACGATCTCGGTGAACGGCCCCGCGGCCGTGTCGGCGCTCGCCCAACTCCACTGCGCGGCCGTGACAGCCCCGTCAGGATCGGTCAGCGTCGCAGTGATCACGACGTCCGCTACGGGCACCACGTCGAAGACCACTACGCCGGGCTCGTCGACGTTCACGACCTCGATCGTCACATCGATGGTGTCGTCGACTATCGGCGGGTCTTGTGCGTTGCCGTGGTCGTCGACACCATTGGTGACAGAGAACGTCATCGAGTATGTCGTCTTGGTCTCATAGTCCAGTCCCGTAGCGGTGGCTGAGTCGGCGACGGTGATGGCGCCGGTCGAGGCATCGAAGCTGAACGGGCCGTTCGCGCCGAATGCGGCGGCGTCGGTGCCGGTGACCGCGAACGTCAGCCTGGACTGGTCGGCGACGTTGCGCACCAGCACCGTCGGGGTGCCGACGTCTGCGCCGCCTGCTGAGTTCTCCTCGACGGAGAAGGTCACCGTCGCCTCGGCGTACTCCGGTTCTATCGATCCGCTCACGGGCGCGGTGACGGCATGCGCCTGACGCTGGATCGTGTCCGACGACGCATCGTTGTAGGTGACCGTCGCCCTGAGCACCTTGTGCAGATCATCGGCACCAGGCGTGTACGCAGCAGCGTTCGCGCCAGTAATGGGCGCGAACGGCCCCGCAGCATCGTCGGCACGCGCCCAGCTCCACTGCTCAGCCGTGACACCCCCGTCAGGATCGGTCAGCGACGCAGTCAACATGACGTCCAGCGCCGGCGCCACGTCGAAGTCCACCACACCGGGCTCGTCGACGTTCACGACATCGACAGTCAACGCGAGCGTGTCATCGACAGCCGGATCGGCCTCCCCGGCGGAGTTCTTGCCGTCGCTGACGTTGAGCACCACGCTGTAGGAGGTCTTGGTCTCGTAATCGATCGCCGCGGTGTCTCTCACCGTGACCGCGCCGGTGGTCGTGTCCCACTCGAACGTCGCCCCGACGTCGAACGCAGCAGCATCAGCGCCGGTCACCGTGTACACCAGCGCGTCGCCATCGGAGTCGGTCGCGAGGAACGTCCCCAGCAGCCCCGACACAGCGTTCTCGTCCACCGACACCGTCGCCGACGCCTGGCCGAACTCCGGCGGCACCGATCCGCTCACGGGCACGGTGACGGCATGCGCCTGCCGCTGGATCGTGGCCGACGACGCATCATGGTAAGCGACCGTCGCCCTGAGCACCTTGCGCAGGTCGCCGGCGACAGGCGTGTACGCAGCAGCGTCCGCGCCGGCGATGACGGTGAACGGCCCCGCAGCATCGTCGGCACGCGCCCAGCTCCACTGCTCAGCCGTGACACCCCCGTCAGGATCGGTCAGCGACGCAGTCAACATGACGTCCAGCGCCGGCGCCACGTCGAAGTCCACCACACCGGGCTCGTCGACGTTCACGACATCGACAGTCAACGCGAGCGTGTCATCGACAGCAGGATCGGCCTCCCCGGCGGAGTTCTTGCCGTCGCTGACGTTGAGCACCACACTGTAGGAGGTCTTGGTCTCGTAATCGATCGCCGCGGTGTCCCTCACCATGACCGCGCCGGTGGTCGTATCCCACTCGAACGTCGCCCCGACGTCGAACGCAGCAGCATCAGCCCCGGTCACCGTGTACACCAGCGCGTCGCCGTCGGAGTCGGTCGCGAGGAACGTCCCCAGCAGCCCCGACACAGCGTTCTCGTCCACCGACACCGTCGCCGACGCCTGGCCGAACTCCGGCGGCACCGATCCGCTCACTGCTGCGGTGACGGCATGCGCCTGCCGCTGGATCGTGGCCGACGACGCGTCGTGGTAGGCGACGGTGGCTCTGAGCACCTTGCGCAGGTCGCCGGCGACGGGCGTGTACGCAGCAGCGTCCGCGCCGGCGATGGCGGTGAACGGCCCCGCAGCATCGTCGGCACGCGCCCAGCTCCACTGCTCAGCGGTGACGCTTCCGTCGGGGTCGGCCAGCATCGCAGTGAGCTGCACGTCCAGCGTCGGCGCCACGTCGAAGTCCACCACACCGGGCTCGTCGACGTTCACGACATCGACAGTCAACGCGAGCGTGTCATCGACAGCAGGATCGGCCTCCCCGGCGGAGTTCTTGCCGTCGCTGACGTTGAGCGTCACGCTGTAGGAGCTCTTCGTCTCGTAATCGATCACCGCGGTGGCTCTCACCGTGACCGCGCCGGTGGTCGTGTCCCACTCGAATGTCGCCCCGGCGTCGAACGCGGCGGTGTCGGCGCCGGTCACGGTGTAGACCAGATCGTCGCCGTCGGAGTCGGTCGCGAGGAACGTCCTCAGCACCCCCGACGTGGCGTTCTCGTCCACTGTCACGGTCGCCGACGCCTGGCCGAACTCCGGCGGCAGCGATCCGCTCACTGCTGCGGTGACGGCATGCGCCTGCCGCTGGATTGTGGCCGACGACGCGTCGTGGTAGGCGACGGTGGCTCTGAGCACCTTGCGCAGGTCGCCGGCGGCGGGCGTGTACGCGGCGCTGGTGGCGCCGGGAATGGCGGCGAACGGCCCGGCGGGGTTGTCGGCGCGTGCCCATGTCCACTGCTCGGCGGTGACGCTTCCGTCGGGGTCGGTCAGCTCTGCTGTGAGCTGCACGTCCAGCGTCGGCGCCACGTCGAAGGTCACCGTGCCGGGCTCGTCGACGTTGACGACCTCGATGGTCAGAACGAGCGTGTCGTCTGCAGTCGGGTCTGCCTCCCCTGCGGGGTTCTTGCCGTCGCTGGCGTTGAGCGTCACGCTGTAGGAGTTCTTGGTCTCGTAATCGATCGCCGCGGTGGCTCTCACCGTGACCGCGCCGGTGGAGGCGTCGAAGCTGAACGAGCCGCCCGCGTCGAACGCCGCAGCGTCGGCGCCGGTCACGGTGTGGGCCACGTCGTCCCCGTCAGGGTCGACAGCGAGGAACGTGCCCAGCACCCCCGACGTGGCGTTCTCGTCCACTGTCACGGTCGCCGACGCCTGGCCGAACTCCGGCGGCGCCGATCCGCTCACTGCTGCGGTGACGGCATGCGCCTGCCGCTGGATTGTGGCCGACGACGCGTCGTGGTAGGCGACGGTGGCTCTGAGCACCTTGCGCAGGTCGCCGGCGGCGGGCGTGTACGCGGCGCTGGTGGCGCCGGGAATGGCGGCGAACGGCCCGGCGGGGTTGTCGGCGCGTGCCCATGTCCACTGCTCAGCGGTGACGCTTCCGTCGGGGTCGGTCAGCGACGCAGTCAGCGGCACACCCTGCGTCGGCGCCACGTCGAAGTCCACCGTGCCGGGCTCGTCGACGTTGACGACCTCGATGGTCAGAACGAGCGTGTCGTCGACAGCCGGGTCTGGGTCCCCTGCGGGGTTCTTGCCGTCGCTGACGTTGAGCATCACGCTGTAGGAGGTCTTGGTCTCGTAGTCGATCGCCGCAGCAGCCCTCACCGTGACCGCGCCGGTGGTCGTATCCCACTCGAACGTCGCCCCGTCGTCGAATGCGGCAGCATCAGCGCCGGTGACGGTGTAGGTGACGGCGTCGCCGTCGGGGTCGGCCGCGAGGAACGTCCCCAGCATCCCCGAGGTGGCGTTCTCGTTCACCGTCGCCGTCGCCGTCGCAGCGTCGAACTCCGGGGCGCTGTTGACTTGCTCGGTGACGGTGCCGTCGTCGCACCGGTCAGCGGTTGTGTCGACGGTGCCGCCGGTGCCGGGCACCATGTAGTCGGCGTAGGCCTTCTTGCCCTCGCCGTGACCGTCGTTGTAGGTGGCCACGACACGCAGATAGGTGCCGTGGTCGTCCGATGTCGGGCGGCGGAGGACTGTATTTGTGGTCGCGGGGTCGCCGATCTCGTAGAAGGGTCCGTCCGCGCTGGCGGACTTGCACCACTGCCAAGTGGGATTGCCCATGAGGCCGTCCGGTTCCTCTTGGTGCCCTACGAGGAGGAGGAACGCACTAGCGTTTATAAACCTCACAAAGCCGTCGGGATTCTGTTCGTCAACGTTGGTGACATTGATGGTGACGTCGATGGTGCTGTCAGCTGTGGTGTCGGGGTCACCGTTGTCGTCGACGCCGTTGGTGACCTCCAGGGTCACCGTGTAGGTCTGCTTGGTCTCGAAGTCCAGTGCCGCGGCGCTGCTTGCGTCGTTGACGGCGATAGCGCCGGTGGAGGCGTCGAGGCTGAGCGGGCCGTCGGTGTCGAATGCGGCGGCGTCGGCGCCAGTAACGGTGAAAGCCAGCCTGTTCTGGTCGGCGCTGTTGCGCAGCAGCACCTCAGGAGTGCCGATGGGGGTGCCGCCCGGGGAATTCTCCTCGATGCTGTAGGTCGCGGTGCCCTCGACGAACTGCGGTTCCGTCGAGCCGCTCACCGGTTCTGTGACGGCGTGCGCCTGCCGCTGAACCGTGGCCGACGACGCGTCGTGGTACGTCACGGTGGCTCTGAGCACCTTGCCCACATCGCCGACACCGGGTGTGTACGAGGCGCCGGCAGCGCCGGAGATCGCAGAGAACGGCCCGTCGTCGGTGTCGGCGCGTGCCCATGTCCACTGCTCGGATGTGACGCTCCCGTCGGGGTCGCTCAGCTCTGCTGTGATCTCGACGTCCAGCTCCGGCGTGCCGTCGAAGCTCACGGTGCCGGGCTCGTCGACGTTCTCGACGCGGACCGTCACCTCGATCGTGTCGTCGACGGTGCGGGCATCGATCGGCTCGGTGTAGCCCGAGGCGTCCAGCCCGTCCGTGGCCTGCACCGTCACCAAGAACTCCGTCGTGCCGTTCTCGAAGTCGAGCACAGCCGACTCGCGGACGGTGATCTGGCTCGTCTCGGGATCGTAGGCGAATGCCTCGTTGAACTCGTCGAAGCCGGTCTGGTGCTCCGCCGAGGGCGAGCGCGCCGCCACTGAGTAGAAGACCACGTCTCCGTCGCTGTCCGCGGCCGCCGCCACAGTGCCCACCACGGTGCCCGACTCAGCGTTCTCGTCGACGGGCAGAGACACCGAGGACTGGCCGAACGCGGGTTCGCTATTGCCCGACCCCGACCGCGGCACGCCTCCGACATGGATCGCCAGCCGGTGACCCCGTTTGGACCACCGCCCCGTGTTGTCGGGTCCTCCGAAGGCGAAGCTCCAGGCATCCTCGTGGATTCCCCAGCCGGGCGATTTGCCTGCATCCTCGGCGTCGCCTACTTCGAGCTCTGTCAGTTTGGCGCGACTCGACCCCTCCGGCGTGTCGACGACGACGAAATAGGCCGTGTCGGCCTCGAGCCGCACCCGCTGACCCGCAGGCGTGCTGAAAGTGTTGACCGCGTTCGGCTGGATTGCGGCGGGACCGGACATCTCGGCGAGCGCCGCGCCGGGTCCGCTGTCGGCAGTGGCGGCGTGCAAGCGCACCAGCACCGGGTCCGTGACGCTGTCCCGGTGCACGTGGATGCCGACTGAGGTCACGTCGTAGCCGTCGGGGCTGCTGCCGGTGGTGAATCCCTGCGCGCTGGGAGGACGTTCGGTGCTCGATTTGGGAGACAGCATCACGTTGGACGCCAGCGTGCCGACCCGCGCCGTGGTGAGCGTCAACGACTTGGTCGACCCATGGCCGTCGTCGTAGCCCGCGGTGACACGCAGGTGCTTTGCGTCGTCGTCGTCGGTGACCGTATAGCTCGCAGACGTCGCGCCGGCGATGTCGGCGAACGCTCCGCCGGGAAGGTTCCCGCGGGACCACTGCCAAGAGACGGCTTCCGCCGACGTCAGGTCCTGGTCGGTCACCCTCGCTTGGAGCGTGGCATCGACCTGGGAGGCCCCGCTGACCGAGAGCCTGCCGGGATCGTCCTCGTCAGTGACGTTGATCGTCACCTCGACCGTGTCGTCGACGGCCGAGTCCGCGTTCCCCGCAGAGTCCTTGTAGTCCAGGATCGTGACTGGGAGCGTGTACGACGACTTCGCCTCGTAATTCAGCCGTCCGCTGACCACTATCCGCAACGTCTTGCCGCCGAAATTGTCCCAGTTGAAGGCCCTGTTCGCCTCCGTGGATGCACCCACAACGATCTGCACCATGTCGTGGTCGGAGTCCTGCACGTAGACGTTGCCGACGATCGTGTCCGCTGATGCGTGCTCGGACACGCTGAACGTCAGCGACTCCCCGTCAGCGAGCATCGAACCGTTCTGGCCGTCGAGAAAAAACGGCTGGCTGTTCGAAGCCGACGCCGGATCGGCCCACACCAGCACCAACGACGCACCGAACACCAACGCCGCTCCCGCACGCAACAACCTCATGAACACACCTCAGGGGGGGGGGGGGGGGGTACGCAGCATCGGAACCCGCCGACGCTCCGCCGGCTGCTTCCCGCAGCCGGCCCCGGAACGCGCTGCAGCGACCGGGACGCGGACTCGATCCGCAATGGAAGTACGGGCAGCTTGCCCCGGCAAGCGCTGAAACAACCGGGATGCCCGCATGCGGCCCGCAGGGTAGCCGACCGTGCCCAGAACTCAGCGGACCACGCGCCGACCGCGGGGCTGAAGCAGAGGTGCCGCGGACCGCAGCCAGCGCAGATGATCGCAGACGCTCGGTGCAGTCGGGCTGCTGCAATCGGGTCAATGCGACCCACATCCGGTTCTGGGCGACCCGGCGCTCGAACGGCGCCCGTCGGCGCCGGTCACGGTGTAGGCCACGACGTCGCCGTCGGGGTCGGTACGGCAATGTAGCACTGAGACGACAGGGTTCGGGGAAACAGCAGATCAGCGCACTCGAATCAGCACGCCGAAGCCCCCGCCGGCCGGACAGGAGAGCGCGCCGCGGCCGACAGCGCCCCGACCGGCCCGACAGGGTCGGGTCCGACAGGGTCCACGAAGCCGTCCAACGCGAACTGCTCCGCTTCCCACACCACCCGCTCACCGGGGAATATTCACGCTGCCGGTGGTGCACAAGGCACTGCACCTGGCGAAGTTCTGAACAATCCAGATGGCGTCGCCCTGCACCACGATGCCGATGCCCACCTCATTGAACTCGGCATGCATCAGGTTGGCGTGATGGCCCGGACTGCCCATCAATTCTCTCAGGAGGAGGTCCACCTTGGCCTGCAGCGGCGAGACACTGAGCGCCCAGGCCAGATTCTCGCCGGCCAAAGTCCATCCCGGCGGATACCAATCGCCGTAGTCGGGATTGTGCAGAAGGTTGCTGCCTCGAAGCCGCAGCGCATCGGCCCACGTGTGTGCAACCAAGGCCAAGTTGTCATTGTGAGCGTACGGCGCGAGGCCGCGTTCGGCGCGCAATACGTTGATCTGGCGCAGCATCTCAAGTCCCGCGTCTCGTATCTCCGCGACTGTCGGGGCGGCTTCTTGGCCGGGCACCGGCTCTTCGGAGTCTTCGCCGGATTCTCCGTCGGAATCGCCGATGCCTCGTGAACCTGCGGGGGGAATATTCACGCTGCCAGTGGTGCACAAGGCACTGCACCTGGCGAAGTTCTGAATCACCCAGAAATCGCGGCCCCTCACAGCGATGCCGATGCCCACCTCATTGAAGGTCTCGTGCACCAGATTGCGGTAGTGGCCCGGACTGTCGATCAGTCCTTGCATGGCCGAGTCGACCTTGTCCAGCAGCGAATCAAGATTGAAGAACCAAGCCAAGTTCTCACCAGCGATCGTCCAGCCGGGCGGATACCAGTCCTGGAAGTCGGGATTGTGCTCGGGGGGGTGTATCTCTCGGTCCCGCAACGTCTCGGCCCATGTGCGTGCGACCAGCGACAGATTCTCGCTGAGCTTGTACGGTTCCAATCCGAGGCCGGTGCGCAGTTCGTTGAGTTGGCGATGCATCTCACGCTCCGCGCTCCGAATATCGGCGTGGGTGATATCGCAGAGTCCGTTGGGGAACCAGCAGAGGTCTCCGAAGTACTGTGTTGCCCACATCTCGTCGCCGTCCACGACGATGCCGACACCCACCGAGTCGAATTCGCTGCCGATGATCTCCCGGAGGGAGGCTGGGCTGTCGATCATGCGCTGCATGACGTCGCTGACCTTCTCTATCAGCGCCGCATCGGACTTCTCGTGGGCAACGTTCTGGCCGGCAGCGCTCCATCCGGATGGATACCGCGAGGTATAGAAGGGATCCGGATCACGCCGACCTCGTTCGCGCATGACTGCGGACCAATCTCGCGCCTGCTGGGTGAGGTTTTCGTTCGCGTCGAGCGCAGACAAGCCGCGTTCGACGCGCAGTTCGTTGATCTGGCGGAGCATCTCACGTTCCGCTCGACGAGTCTCCTCAGCAGTCGGGCCGCCGTCTTTGCCGGACTCGAACTCCTCGGAGTCTTCGTCGGACTCGCTGCCGGGGTCGGGGCGTTCGTGCGGGACCGCGGCCAGCTCACGGGCCAGTTCGCCCACCAAACGCGCCGTGTCCCACCGATTCGACCCTGCCAGCCTGCTCAAGCCCAACCCCGCCACCTTCCCAGCCGGCACCGCCCCCAAGCCGCCCACCACATAACCGCCCACAGCAGCAGCCTCCAGCCGCTCCCGCTGCGCCGCAGGCATCGACCCGCCACGAGCACCTGCCAACACCACACAATCAGTGCCCAGCACACCCGCCAACGTCACCGCCGAATACAGATCCGACTGCGCCGCAGCATCCGACGCCACCACCACCGCAACATCGCCCGCACAATCGCGGCCAGGATCCTGCGCGCCCGCCGACGCCGCAACACGGCGCTCGCTCTCCGCGCCGTCGCCGCCGGCCAGCACGAACGCCTCCGCTCCCACCAAACGCGCCGTGTCCCACCGATTCGACCCTGCCAGCCTGCTCAAGCCCAACCCCGCCACCTTCCCAGCCGGCACCGCCCCCAGGCCGCCCACCACATAACCGCCCACAGCAGCAGCCTCCAGCCGCTCCCGCTGCGCCGCAGGCATCGACCCGCCACGAGCACCTGCCAACACCACACAATCAGTGCCCAGCACACCCGCCAACGTCACCGCCGAGTAAATGTCCGACTGCGCCGCAGCATCCGACGCCACCACCACCGCAACATCGCCCGCACAGTTCCGTTGCGATTCCGGCGGCACGTACACCCGCACAGACCCGGCCGCCCCACCCGCTCCCTGCTGCGGCGTCTGCGAGCCAGGAGACTCGGCATCCGCCTCAGGAGGGACCGTCACGGGCGGCAGGTCAGCCAACGCCGCCGGCGCGCACACGGCCAACACCGCGAACGCTGCCAACAGCGCCGAGAGACACCGAAGCCCGAAAAAGCCATCAGCCATCCGGCTCCTGCCTAGCACAGGCACACTGACCAGGCTTCGCAGACCGGCCGACCCGTCACCATGCAGTCAACCGCCATGCCGTCGATGCTCCGAGCACCGGCACACCAGTGCAGAATCGAACGCTGCGCGGCGCTGTCTGCGCCGATCGGCACTCAGCGTCTCGAGATTCCCATCGCTGCAGCGTCTTCCCATCGCTACAGCGTCGTAGAGCACTGTCCTTTGAACGCTTCGATGCCGAGCGCGGAGCTCGTGAGAGCGGGGGACGGACTGCACCAGTTCCTCGGCAGCGTGCCCCAGCAGGTCGCCGTACCGTCGCTGCGCACCCCGCACGAATGGATGATTCCGGCACTCACTGCCGTGAAGTTGCTGCCGGACGGCACATCCGTCTGCCCGCGGAGGTTCCGGCCCCAGCAGACCACCTGCTTGTTGGTACGCACCCCGCACGAATGGAAGTGCCCGGCACTCACTGCGGTGAAATCGTGGTTCGGCGCACTCGTCTGACCGTAGTCATTGTCGCCCCAGCAGACCACCTTCTTGTTGGTGCGCAACCCGCACGAATGACGATAGCCGGCACTCACTGCGGTGAAATCGTGGTTCGGCGCATTCGTCTGGCCATCGGAATCGAAGCCCCAGCAGGCCACCTTCTTGTTGGTGCGCAACCCGCACGAATGGGACCCTCCGGCACTCACTTTGGTGAAATCGCCGCTCGGCGTTTTCTCCTGTGCTCGATGGCCCGAGGGAAAAGAACCCCAGCAGTACACCCTCTTGTTGGCGCGGATCCCGCACGTATACCACAACCCGGTATCCATCGCCGTCCACTCGTACTCCCCGTAACGATGGCAGGATCCGTCGTCATTGTATTCGACACACGGTCGGGGGTGCGATGTCTGCCGACTGGGGGCGTCGTTGCGGCCCCAGCACTTCAGCACGCTGTTGCTGCGCAGGCCGCAGGTATGCCATCCTCCGGCGCTCACAGCCGTATACATGCCCTCCGGACTTCGCGCTTGCCCGAACTTGTTGCCCAAGACCTCGGAGCTTCCGAATATCCATCCATAGTGACCGGCAGCCTTGCACCTCACAGAATTGTCGCTGCGCAGTGCGCACATGTGCCAGCTTCCGATGGACAAGGCGGTGATTGTCGGGTCGCTGCGGGGGGACACAGCGCCGGGATCCCTGAGGACGGAATCATCGCCGGGGTCACCGCGGCGGAACGCATCGGCGGGGTCCTTGCCGACAGGATCATCGCCAGACTCGCCGCCGACAGGATCAGAACCAGAGTCTGTGTCGATGTCTTTGCCGGCGGCAGTACGCCCGACGAGATGCGCGGTGGCCCAGCGGTCGCTGCCTTGGACGCGTTCGGCGTCGCGGCCGGCCACTTTGGCCTCGGGGACCGCCGCGGTGCCGCCGACGACAAACCCGCCCTGGTCGGCGGACTCGAGACGTTCGCTTTGGCTGGCGGGCATGTCCCCGTCGCGAGGCCCCGCCAAGACCACACAGTCCGTGCCGAGCGCCCCTGCGAGCGTGACGGCACTGTAGATGTCCGACTGCGCGTTCGCGTCGGAGCCCACAATGACCGGCACGTCGTTCGTGCAGTCCGATGCGACCCACGCCTCAGCGCCGCCCAGAACCACACCGGGCTGCTCCACATCTGAGGGAAGGCTCAGCGCCGTTCTCGGCACCCTCGGCGTGCCGCCGCCTCCGGCCTGGGCACGGGCTTCGACGCCGACGAGATGCGCTGTGGCCCAGCGATTGATGCCGCCCACACGCGTCAGGTTGCGGCCCAGGACCTTCGACGCAGACACCGCGCCGGTGGTGCCCAGCACATAGCCGCCTTCGCCCGCGGCGCTCAGACGCAGCCGCTGCCGAGCAGGCATGGTCCCGTCTCGGGGTCCTGCCAAGATCACACACTCAGTGTCGAGCGCTCCCGCAAGTGCGACGGCGCTGTACACATCCGACTGCGCCAGCGAGTCAGAAGCCACCACGATCGGAACGTCACCCGCACAGTCCGATTCGGTCCACTGCTCTGCGCCGGACACGTATGCGCCAGCGGACTGTGCGGACACCGCAGTCGGCAACGCCGCCAAGGCCGGCAGCAGTGCGGCGACCACGACGACGGCTCGCCTGACCCCCCCCCCCCCCCACTTGAGGTTCAACAGTTCCACACAGGACTCCATCTCCACGCAGGACTTCAGCGCGCACTCACCGCACTCATCCGGGTGTCGTCAGGACGCTGCTGCCGCAGACGCGTTATACCACAGTCTCAGTGCACATCTCAATAGACTAGACATCGAGACCCGGCCGGCAGTCAGCTGGTGCATGGTCATCGCATACGCGGCGGTGACCATCGGATGCCGGGTGTGGTGATTGGTCGCAGCAGTGGCGATGCCGATGCGCAGACCTGCCCGATTCGCGGGCCGCGGGCCGACTGTCTACGAGGGATGCCGTGCTGAATCGCTTCGGCGACTATCCGATCCGCCAGACGCTTGAGTCCTTCGCGCGCCCCGCTACGTCCGATCCGTGCTTCTACGACCGCATGTGGTTCAACGGGTACGCTGACGATGCCGGCCAGTACTTCGGGCTGGGCATGGCAGTCTGCCCTCATCGGGGGATTCTCGACTGCCACTTCAGCGTCACTTGGGCCGGCGGGCTGCTGCACTGCTTCTGCGCTTCGCGCCGTGCCCCGGCTGAGCGCATCGAGCTGAGCGTCGGGCCGTTTCGCTTGGAGATTGTCGAGCCGTTGCGGCAGGCTCGCGTGATCCTCGACGACAACGAGAGCGGCGTGGCGTGCGACTTCATGTTCTCCGCATGCATGTCTGCGATAGCTGCCACGACGCTGGTCGATCGAACCGAGCGGGGTGATGCGCTGTTCATGCTGATGCTGAACCGCCACGGGCGCCACGCGCTCGACTGGCAGGCGCTCGACGAGGTCGCCGTCCGAATCTGAGCTCTGGCCGGTCAGGACTCGTCGAGGGCCGGCCGGGTGCTGCTGAGCGCAGCGGTCTCAGGCGAGGTCGTAGCGGTCGAGGTCCATCACCTTGTGCCACGCCGCCACGAAGTCGGCGACGAACTTGGCCCCGGCGTCGTCCGCGCCGTACACCTCCGCGATGGCACGCAACTGGGAGTTGGAGCCGAAGACGAGGTCGACTGCGCCGGCGGTCCACTTGAGATCGCCGGTGACGCGGTCACGGCCTTCGTAGACGTGCTCGGTGTCGGACACCTGCCACTCGGTGCCCATGTCGAGCAGGTTCACGAAGTAGTCGTTGGTCAGCGCTCCGGATCGGTCGGTGAGCACGCCAAGCGACGAGCCGCCGGTGTTGGCGCCGAGCACTCGCAGGCCGCCGACCAGCGCTGTCATCTCCGGCGCTGTCAGCGACAGCAGGCTCGCCCGGTCCACGAGCATCACCTCGGGGCGGCGCTTGTCGTCGGCACGCCAGTAGTTGCGGAACCCGTCCGCGGTCGGCTCGAGCACGGCGAACGACTCGACGTCGGTCTGTTCGGCCAGAGCATCAGCACGGCCCGGCGAGAACGGAACGACGACATCGTGTCCGCCCGCGCGGGCTGCCTGCTCGACGCCGACGCATCCGCCCAGGACGATCAGGTCCGCGAGCGACACACGCTTCGATCCGTTCTGCGCGCTGTTGAACGCTGCCTGGACGCCTTCGAGCGCAGTGAGCACGGCCGCCAGCTCGGCCGGGTCGTTGGCTTCCCAGCCGCGCTGCGGAGCGAGCCGGACGCGGGCGCCGTTCGCGCCGCCCCGCAGGTCGCTGTCGCGGAACGTGGACGCCGACGCCCACGCCGCCTTCACCAGCTCCGAGACCGACAGGCCCGATTCCAGAATCGCCGTCTTGAGCGCTGCGACGTCAGCGTCGTCGATCACGTCGTGATCCACAGCAGGCACCGGGTCCTGCCAGATCAGCACCTCGTCGGGCACTTCGGGCCCGAGATAACGCGAGACGGGGCCCATGTCGCGGTGGGTGAGCTTGTACCAAGCCCGAGCGAACGCGTCGGCGAACTCGTCGGGGTGTTCGAGAAAGCGCCGCGAGATCGGCTCGTAGATGGGATCCATCCGCAGCGACAGGTCGGTGGTGAGCATCACCGGCGCATGCCGCTTCGACGGGTCATGAGGATCGGGCACCGTGCCGGACGCAGCCGGATCGGTCGGCACCCACTGGAAGGCGCCTGCGGGACTCTGGGACAGCACCCACTCGTAACCGAACAGCACCTCGAAGAACGTGTTGTCCCACGTCACCGGCGTGGGCGTCCAGATGCCCTCCAGCCCGCTGGTGATCGAGTCGCCCGCCTTGCCGCTGCCGAACGTGCTCGTCCAGCCCAAGCCCTGGGATTGGAGGCTCGCGCCTTCAGGCTCAGGACCGACATGGGCATCGCCGTCAGCGGCGCCATGAGTCTTGCCGAAGGTGTGACCGCCCGCGATGAGCGCCACCGTCTCCTCGTCGTCCATCGCCATGCGGGCGAACGTCTCGCGGATGTCGCGGGCTGCCGCGAGCGGATCGGGCGTGCCGTTGGGCCCCTCGGGATTGACGTAGATGAGGCCCATCTGGACGGCACCCAGCGGGTTGGCGAGGTCGCGCTCGCCGCTGTAGCGCTCGTCGTCCAGCCAGACGGTCTCGGGACCCCAGTAGATGTCCTCCTCGGGCTCCCACACGTCGGGACGGCCGCCGCCGAAGCCGAAGGTCGTGAACCCCATGGTCTCCAGCGCCACGTTGCCCGCCAGGATCATCAGATCAGCCCAGGAGATCTTGCGGCCGTACTTCTGCTTGACCGGCCACAGCAGGCGCCGTGCCTTGTCCAAGTTGGCGTTGTCCGGCCAGCTGTTCAGCGGCGCGAACCGGTGCGTGCCCGAGCCGCCGCCGCCCCGTCCGTCATGAATCCGGTACGTGCCGGCGCTGTGCCAGGCCATGCGGATCATCAGCGGCCCGTAGTGGCCGAAGTCGGCTGGCCACCAGTCCCGGGAGTCGGTCATCACCCCGGCAAGATCCGCCTTCACCGCGGCGAGATCGAGCGTCTTGAATTCGGCGGCGTAGTCGTAGCCCTCGCCGGTCGGGTCGATCTTCGGCGAGTTCTTGTTGAGCGGCCGCAGGTTCAACTGCTCGGGCCACCACTGCTGGTTCGCCAGCGAGCCGATGTACGCGGGGTCATGCAGCACCGGGCATCTGCCTGCCGCCGAGGCTGCGTCGCTTGCGCTGGTATCTGTCATTGCTGCTCCTTCACTCAGATCTGAGCGGTCTGTTGGACTGGTGGCGATGCTTGGCATGCGGGGCAATGGCCCCAGTAGATGACCTCGGCCTCGTCGATGATGTAGCCGTTGTCGTCAGCGGCCTCGAGGCACGGCCGGTACCCGACCGCGCAGTCGACGTCGACCATCTGGCCGCAGCCACGGCACACCAGGTGATGGTGGTTGTCGTCGACGCGGTCCTCGTAGCGGGCCGCCGATCGAGCGGGCTGGATGCGCCGGATCAGACCTTCTTCGGTCAACATGGCCAAGGCGTCGAACACGGCCTGACGAGACACTGCCCCGATGCTGGCACGCACATCGTCGACCAGATCGTCAGCAGTGGCATGCGGTCGGCCAGCGACCGCATCGAACACGGCAAGCCGCTGCGCGGTCACCTGAATGCCTCGTTCTCGCAGCAGCTGAACAGCGTTCTCGGCCATGCCGGAGAGTATATATCTAATTCTGGATTATGTCTAGAGTCAGATCGAATTTGCGAAGGGATCCGACGATCCCCAACCCCGAACGACGAGCGTGCGAACGGCGGTTGGGGGTTAGGCCTCGGCGACTGCCTTGAGGTTCTCCAGAGATTGGGCGATGTTCTGCACCAGCAGGCTGTGCCGGTTCATCTTCTGGAAGAATTCCTGGTCGAGGATCGGCGAGTCGAAGCTCTCGGTGACCCGGCAGCCTGAATCGGTCGCCTCGATCTCGTAGCGCCACAGCGTGCGACGGCCGTCCTGGGCCGGCACCTCGAAGGCCCACTCCCGGCCGGGGTCGGCAGCTACGACGACACAGCCCGCATCCCACTTCATGTCGCCGGCCTGGTTGTAGCCCCGGAACTTCGCTCCGACCTCGGGACCGGTCGAGCCGTCCTCCCATTCGGACCGATAGCACTCGGGGCTGAACTCGCTGACACGGGAAAGATCCGTGAGGATCCCGTACACAGCTTCGGGGCTTGCGGCGATGTCGATGCTGGTGCTGGCGGTGGTCTCAGCCATGGAACTGCTCCTGTCGGGGGTCTTGGGGCGCCCTGTGTGGGGCCGGCGTGATCGTATCGACGCGTCCCCAAGAAATTTCGTTCGACCTCCGGCGACGCCGACTGGCACCATTGCGATCCCGATCCGAGAGGATGTCCCGCCATGAGCACAGCCGGACCACTCTCAGGTCGCGTCGCATTGGTCACCGACAGCGGCGCCTGGATCAGAGGCCAGGTCATAGACGCCGAGGGCGGCTTCGACCGCATCCGGCGACCCTGATCGGTGCTACTCGGCGATGTCGAGGATGAGTCCAAGCAGTTCGCGGACTTGTGAGAGCGCGGCTGCACCGATGTTGCCGGAAAGCCCGTGCACCCGCCCCACATCGACCGCCCGTATGTGCTGACACTGGGCAGCCGACGCTCGGTCCAGCCCATTGTGAGCATCAGGTTCGAGCTCGACCTCAGAAGTGAACCCCCGGATTCGGGAGGTCAAGGGCACGACATGCACGACATTCGGTTGAGCGTCGAGCACGCGCTGCGCCGTCACCACGACAGCAGGATGTCGGAATCCGGCTTCGCGCCCGTGTGGCATGCCGAGATCGAGGTCGACGACGTCACCCGAGGTCAGCATCGAGCCATGTGCTCTCGGACTCGCTCAGCCCGCCTCGCAGCTGTTCGCCGATCAGGTCCTGACGCAGTCGACGCACGGCGAGCTTGACCGTCTCGCCAACGGTTATTCCCCGATGTGCGGCGAGTATTTTCAACTCTTGGTGCGTCCTGACATCGATCCGGACACTCGTGCTTTGCATGCAATCACGTTAGCAATCTTGCATGCAATAGCGTCAACCATCATTCTCGGAGCTTCGTCGTCAGAGCAGGTCGGTGGGTCCGGGCTCGAAGCCGAGAACCAGCCGTCTGGTCCATAGAACTCGCCCCCAGCGGACGCCGGATCGGTGGCAGCGCGCAGCGTGGCCAGCGCCCCCACCGCGGCACTGTTCCGCAAGGGCCCCATCAACGGCTGGAGATAGCGGATGCCCCGGAGGTGGCGCAGGATCTCGGTCTCGGCCCAGCCTGGATGAGCTGCCAGCGCCGAGGCGGGCGAGCCCGCGGCCGTCAGCCGGCGTTGCAGCTCGTAGGTGAACAGCAGGTTCGCCAGCTTCGAGCGACCGTACGCAGCCGACTGGCTGCGACCCTGCTCCATTCCGAAGCGTTCGAAGTCGATCCGCGCCCGGTACCGGTGCGCGTTGCTGCTGACCGTGACGATCCGCGCCCCCTCAACGCCAACGATCAGGTCCGCCAGCAAGCCCGTCAGCGCGAAGTGCCCGAGATGATTCGTGCCGAAGCGGATGTCGAAGCCGTCGCTCGTCTGCCTGCGTGGCGTATGGAACACCCCACCGTTGTTCACGAGCAGGTCGATGCGCTCGAAACGGTCCCGGATCTCGGCGGCGGCGCGACGCACCGAGTCCAGCCAGGCCAGGTCGAGCTCGACGATTTCCAAGCGAGCAGCGGAGTGTTCGGCCGCAATGTCAGAAACTGCCGCTTCGCCCTTGGCGAGATCCCGCACGGCAAGCACCACCACCGCTCCCCGACCGGCGAGCGCCCGCGACGTCTCGAGTCCGTTCCCCGAGTTGGCGCCGGTCACGACGGCCACACGTCCCGTCTGATCGGGAATGCGATCAGACGTCCAACCTTGGCTGCTCATGCCGCTCTTCCTCCCCTACCGGGAGCGGCAGGGGTGAGTTCGCACGGTACGCGACGCTAGGGAATCGCCGGGGCGACCTGCTGCGCACCGGTGGGCGTAGCGTTGCCGACGTGATCGACGAACTGCTGCGCCGGATCGCCGCCTTTCACCGGAGCCGCCCGGTGGTCCCGGAGTACCCGATGGCGGCCGAGGTGCTCGACGCTCTCGACGGGGTCCGCATCCCCAAGGGGATCGAAGCCGTGCACCTGCCGGTGCTGCGGCACCTCGAGGGGATCGAGCTCAGCGGCCAACCGGCGATCGATGCAGTGCTGGAGGAGTTCCTGCGCATCGCGAAGCAGCTGCCGTGGCAGCACACTGCCGGCTACCTCGACGTACTTCCCCAGGACTACCTCGACAACTTCGGCTACGTGCAGCTGCTCGGTCCGGGCTCGATCGTCGAGCACCCGTTCGTGCGGGTCGGGATCGGCCTCTGGGGGCCGCACCTGCACTACCCCTCCCACCACCACGAGGCGGAAGAGCTCTACCACGTCCTCGCGGGCGAACCCGTGTTCAGCAGCGGCGACGGCCGCCGCGGACGACCTGCCCGGGCGACGCCGTTCACCACGCGCCGTGGCAGCCCCACACCCAGGACTTCGGCGCGACCCCGTCCGTTCTCCTGTATTGCTGGACCGGGGCCGTCGTCGGCGACGCCGAGCTGGTGGGCAGCAACTGAGCGGGTCTGATCGGGAATTTGCGCCTGCGGCTACTATCGAGGCGGTGACATCGGCTGATTCGGTGGCGACGCATTCAGAACCAGGCGCCGATCCGCCTGTCCTGACGGACGTCTGGCAGGCAGGCGAAGGCAGCGATCCCGACGCGGCATCGAGCAACGCCAAGGTCTGCCGCAATGCTCGCCACTTCACCTTCGACGGCTTCTCTGAAGACGACGACGACATCGCCACGTCATGGCGAAAGCTGCTCGAACGCGAGGGCAAGTCCTCGCCCGACGGCGGCTCATTGCGCGACCTCGTCCTCGGTCCCGCGCCTGGGGACTGAGGCCGGCAACCTCCCGGGCTCGAACCGTGAGCGAACAACCCCGTGGTGAGACGCCGGAGAGCGTCGCCGATCTGCAAGCGCAGCTCCATTCGGCCGGTTACCTCGCCGGCCGCGGCCTGGCCACCGCAGCGCTCATCGGGATGCGACTCGGTCGGCCGATCCTGCTTGAAGGCGAGGTCGGCGTCGGCAAGACCGAGATGGCCAAGTGCCTCGCGCAGATCGGCGGGCGGCAGCTCATCCGCCTGCAGTGCTATGAGGGCATCGACACCTATCAAGCGCTCTATGAGTGGGACTACGCCCGGCAGATGCTGCAGGTCAGGGCGCTGTCGGAGAGCGAATTGACCGACACCACCGCAGTCAGCGGCCTGTACGGCCCTGACTTTCTCATCGAGCGGCCGCTGCTGTCGGCCGTACGGGCCGGCCGCGAGGCGGTGCTGCTCATCGATGAGATCGACCGGGCCGACGACGAGTTCGAGGCGTTTCTGCTGGAACTGCTGTCGGATTTCCAGATCACGATCCCCGAGATCGGCACCATCACTGCGCCCAGCCGGCCGATGGTGGTGCTGACCTCAAATCGCACCCGGGAACTGCATGACGCATTGAGGCGACGTTGCCTCTATCACTGGATCGGCTACCCCAGCTTCGACGAGGAAATCCAGATAGTGCGCCTGCGCGCCCCAGAAGCCGTCGAGACTCTCGCACGCAAGGTGGTCGCCGCAGTCCAGCGCCTGCGCGATATGGACCTCGCCAAGCCGCCGGGCGTCGCCGAGACGCTGGACTGGGTGGACGCACTGGGCGTGCTGGGCACCGAGGATCTCGACGTTGCCGCTGCAGCCGACACGATCGGCGCGGTCATCAAGGACCGTGACGACCTCGAACTCGTCGAGGCCGAACTCGGCCGCGTCGTCGCCGATGCCTGAGGGGGGCTCCACACCCGAGATCGTCGAACGGCTCGTCGGATTCGGTCATGCGCTGCGGCACGAGGGTCTGCCGGTGGGCTCTGACGACGTGGTCATGTTCTGCTCTGCGGTCTCCGAGCTCACGCCCAGCGATCTCGAGGACGTCTACTGGAGCGGTCGGTCCACGCTGGTCCATCGCCGCGACCACCTCCCGCTCTACGACGAGGTGTTCCGCCGCTACTTCGGGGGTCACGCGGCCCCGGCCGGTCCCGGGCCTCCCGCGTTCGAGCCGATCACACCGGGCCTCAGCGGCACGCTGAACGTGCCAGACAGCGAACCCGGCTCGGGAGACAGCGACGACCGGCCCATGGTGCTCGGGCGGCAGGCATCGGGGGTCGAGATCCGGCGCGACAAGCGCTTCGCCGAGTGCACTACCGCCGAATTGGCTGCACTGCGGCGCATCATGGCCCAGGTTCGCCTCGAACCGCCTCGACGGCGTACCCGGCGGCGGCGATCAGACCCGTCGGGAGCACGGCTCGATATCCGCCGGATGGCTCGCGACGCCATGCGGCTCAGCCATGCCGCTCCGGTCCTTCATCGCCTGACAAGAAGGGAACAGCCCCGCCCACTGGTGCTGATCCTCGACGTGTCGGGATCGATGGCCGACTACTCGAGAAACCTGCTGCAGTTCGCGTACTCAATGCGCCGCGCAGCCCAGAAGGTGGAGGTGTTCTGCTTCGGCACGCGGCTGACGCGCATCACGGCAACGCTCGACCGACGCAACCCCGACGACGCCATGAAGCTGGCTGCTGCCCGCGTCCTGGACTGGGACGGCGGCACCCAGATCGGCGACTCGCTGAACACCTTCATCCGCCGGTGGGGCCGCAAGGGACTCAGCCGTGGCGCCACCGTCGTCATTTGCTCCGACGGACTGGACCGGGGCGAGCCGGCCGCCCTGGCAGCCGCCATGGAGCGCCTGAGCCGGCTCTGCCACCGGATCATCTGGATGAACCCGCTCGTCGGCGACAGCACCGACACGCCGCCCGCCACGCTCGGCATGATGGCCGCCGGACCGTTCATCGACAGCCTCGCCTCGGGACGCGACTTGGCGAGTCTGGAATCATTTGCCGCTGATCTGGCCCAGATTGGCTGATCGTGGCGGAGCGCGTTCTGACGGGAACGAGACCATGAGCCGGTGGAGCGTCTCCATCCAAGCCGAAGGCGACCGCCCCGTCGAACTGGATGAGGTGGTCGCGCTGGCCGACGCCGTCGCACCGCTCGAAGGCATCGCATCGGGAGTCGGCGCGATGGCCTACGGCGCCCAGATCGTCGTCGATGCCGAAAGCGCCGACCAAGCCGTCGAGGCAGCCATGATGGCGTTCGCCGCTGCCGTCGAGACCGCGGACCTTCCCGCTTGGCCGATGACCCGAGCCGAGGTGATCGGCCCCGACGAGTTGGGGTTCGACGAATGATGCGATGCAGATGAGTCGGCCCAGATGAGTCGGCCCAGATGATCAGGCCCAAGTGATCAGACTCGGTTCGCTCGCCGGCTACCCCTTCGAGGGCCCCAGGGTGCTCGGGGGATGGACGCCCCCGGAGGCAGCCGCCGTCTACGCGATCTTGTTCCGGGCCGATCCCGAGAACCGACCGCACGACTACGCCGTCATCGACGTGGACCATGCCGACAACCTGGCTGAGACCGGTCTGCCGTTCGGCCACCCGCGTGCGAAGAGCTGGGAACGGCGCGCCGGCAACAAGTGGAACCTGCACATCTGCACCTATGAGGTTCCGGGTGGCCTGCGCTCGCATCGCGCCCAGATCGCCCGGGAGCTGATCGCCGTGTACCGGCCCGGCTGCGCGCCCGACCAGTACATTCAGAAGTGGGAAGACGAGTGGATCGGCAGCTACCGAGCGCCGACCGCGGGACCGCTCACGACCGCTCGCGACCCGAGCGGCTCAGCCGCTCAGACCCCGCAAGACGACTCGGCCTGAACGCCGGCAGCTACTCGGGTCGGTAGCCGACAGCTTCGTGGAAGCGGCTGCGGCGCGTGCCCATCGCCGGCCGGGCCGGCGACGGCACGCGAGGCTCCGATTCGGGCTCGTAGGTGGCGCCGGCCACGATGCCCTCGGCCATGCCGTACAGCAGCGGCAGCGCTCCGGCGATGACGCCGGCCGTGTTGTTGATGCGCTCGACGCCCGGCTCGACGGCCTCAGCGTCGGACTTGATCTTCCACACGATCCGCGAGCACTCCTCGAGCAGCCCGGCGATGCGGGTGAGCTGGCTGCCCACCACGAACAGGTAGAACGCGAGCCCGGCGATGAACAGCCCGATCAGGATGACGGAGAGAACCACGAGCAGCGTCATGAGCGCACCTTGTCGAGGACACGGCCCAAGAACAGGTGGTGTTCGAGGCCTTCGGACAGCACCGCATCAACCTGGTCGGCAGTGTCTGCGATCAGGGCGGTGTCAGAGGTGTTGGCGGCGGCCCGTTCGAGCGTGTCCTTGATGGTCTCGACACGGCGCTCGATCGTGCGCACCAGCAGCACCAGCATGGTGAGCAGCACCACCACCGCCACGATCACGACGAAGCCGCCGATGATGACCCCCCACCACAGGTTCTCTTGGGTGTCGGTGAGAGCCAGCAGGTCCATGTCAGCCTCCTAACCGGTTCCGGCCGCGCTTGAGGCCGGCAACGATCACCGACGCCGCCGCGATCGTCGTATTCAGTTCCCCCAGCGCCGCCGTGTTGGTGACGGCGTCTTCCAGTCCGTCGTTGATCTCGGTGGCCCGATTCCCGATCGATCGGGCCAGTATCAGGATCGGCACGACGAGGGCGACGACGGCAATCACCACGACGATGCCGATCACATAGCCGATCACCCATCCGGTGGTGGATCCGGCGTCTGAACTCTGGGCGAGCAAAGCCAGCATGGCGGTCCCTCCCTCAGATCGATTCGCAGAAGTCGTGGACAGGCATGAGCGTCGAGTTGACCGACGGCAGCACGGCGGGCACCGTCGAGGTCTGCTCGGCGATGACGGCAACACCGCCCGCCAGCGCAGTGAGCGTGCGATGAACGGCCACCAAGTGCAGCACCACCCGGAGCAGCCCGACGGCAGCCGCCAAGATGATGAGGCCGGAGATGATCACGGTGACCCAGGCGACAACAGGCATCACGTCCCCTTTCAGCCCAGAAGCTTCCCGACCGAACCGGCGTAGCGGACCGCGCCGTCCGCCACCTCTTCGATCGTCTCGTCAGTCGTTGCGAGCAAGTCCTGCGTGGTGTCGAGCTCGCCGATGATGCCCACGCCGCCGGCCAGGATGTCGTCGCTGGCCTTGCGAATGCGCTCTATTGCAGCGAGTACCCGGTTCAGCAGTGCAAGCGCGACCGGCACGACCACTAGGAGCAGTATCAGGTTTCCTATCCACCAGAGCACAAGCGCCTCCTCAGACGGCCTCGGGTCGGTACGGCAGGGCAAGCCGGCGCACGACGCGGGCGAGGCCCATGCCCGCCGCTCGCAGACCGATGGCGACGCCGCCGGCGGCTTGCACCTGTTCGACCTCGTCGGGATCGCGGCCGTCGGCGATCGCGGCGAGCCGGTTCTGCACATTGGCGGCGAAGTCCTCCAGCAAGACAGCCGTGATGTCACCCACCAAGCCTCGGCCGTACTGTGCGGCCGGCCCGGAGAGCTGCAGATCCATGGCGACGTCCACGGCGGTTCCACCCGCAGTCGGGGCAAGGCGTGCGTCGAGTGCGAGCGTGGCTTGGCCCCGGCCCTTGCGATCGCTGCCGCTGGCGCTGACCGAGATCGTGCGGGCGTCTTCGTCACGCTGGGTGATCTCAGCGCTGCCGTCGAAATCCAGCTTGATGGGGCCGAGCCCGATCGACACAGTGCCGCCGTAGCGGTCGTCGCCGAGATCAGTGCTCAACTCTGTGCCGGGCAGGCATGCGGCCACCTGCGGGATATTGCCGAAGAAGTCCCACACGGCTTCGGTCGGCTGCGCCACCTCGAACTGGCTGGTGATCTGCATCAGGTGACTCCCTGCTCACGTGCGAAGGTGGACCGGCACCCTGCACAGCAGAAGTAGAAGACCTCGTCCCCCACTTCGAGCAAGTGGGCGGACGAGTCGATCTGGACGGTCATGCCGCAGACGGGGTCAACGGCCAGCGCGGTCCCAGGTGGCTGCGCCGTGACTGGAGCGGCAAATGCGCCCTGCGCCCGCAGTTGCACCAACTCGGCGAGGATCGAGACGGCGACCTCCTTGTGGGAGGTGCTGCCGAGATCGAGTCCAGCGGGATATCGCAAAGCGTCGAGCCCCGATTCGCCGACTCCTTGCGAGGCCAGCACCGCTCTCACGGACTCGCCGCGCCGGCTGGACGCAACCAAGCCCACATAGGCCGGGGCTGCCTTCAGCGCAGCGGCCAGCACGTCTTCGTCGCCGTGTCCTTGGGTGGCCACCACGACGATCGACTGCGGCGTGAGCAGCCCCTCGCTGAACTCGGCGCCGCTGACCCGCTCGACTCGCCAATCGAGCTCCTGTGCCAGGACAGCCAGCGTCACCGCCATCGGCGAGCTTCCGACGATCACCACGTGAGGTACAGCCACGACGGGTTCCAAGTAGATCTGCAGGGCGCCTTCGCTCTGGCATGACATCGGGACTGCCGTCGTGCCTGGGAAGCAGCGCGGAAAGGCGCAGACACCGGCGTGTCCGGCAATTGCTTCCCGCTCTTGTTCGCTGCGCTCACGGGCCGCTCGGGCCACGGCTTCGCCTGCCGGCTCTGCCTCGGGCTGCAGGTCGCCGAAACGGTCGCTGGCCCCCAGCGCCAGCAAGCGCGGCGACCCGGCCTCAAGCGTGGCCTTGGCCTCGCGGATGAACGTCGGCTCGGCGCAGGCGCCGCCGATCCAGCCGTACATCTCGCCCGAGGCCGTGTAGATGGCGCGTGAACCCTGCTGGCCCGAACTCGGCCCTTCACGCCAGACCACCGTGGCCAGCACGAATGCCTCGCCGCTGCGTGCGAGATCGACGGCGCGTTCCAGCACTCTCCAGCCCTCGACGGCACTGTGCCCAATGAGACTGGGCCCGGCGCGACGGCTCTGGCTCATGGCTCGGTCTTCACCGGCGGCGCGCCGGAGACGTCATGGCCGACGGTGATGGCCTCGTACACCCGATCCGGCAGCAGCGGCATGTCGATGTTGCGGACGCCGGCGTCGCCGATGGCATCGATCACGGCGTTGACGAACGCAGCCGGCCCGCCGACGGTGGCGCACTCCCCGATGCCCTTCGCCCCGATGGGATGGTGCGGGCACGGCGTCACCACCTCGTGCAGCTCGAAGCCCGGTGTCTCCCATGCGGTCGGCAGCAGGTAGTCCATGTAGTTGGAGCCGATGCAGTTGCCGTCTTCGTCGAAGGTGATGAACTGCATGTTCGCCATGGCGTAGGCCTCAGTGAGCCCGCCCATGATCTGGCCCTCCACGATCATCGGGTTGATGCGCACGCCGCAGTCGTCCACGGCGACTACCCGCAGCACGTCCCACACACCGGTCTCGGGATCCACCTCGACGGTGGCGATGTAGCAGGCAAACGGCCACGTGAGATTGGGCGGGTCGTAGTAAGCGTTGTTCTCGAGGCCCGGCTCCATGCCGTCAGGCATGTTGCTGTACGCAGCGACGGCGCAGTCCTGGATCGTCACACCCCGGTCGGGCGCGCCCCGCACCGAGAACCTCCCCAGCTCCCACTCGATGTCCTCCTCGGACACCTCCAGCAGGTGCGCAGCGATCCTGCGGGCCTTGGCGCGGATCTTGCGCGACACCATCGCCACCGCCGCGCCGGCCACCGGCGTGCTGCGCGAGGCGTAGGTGCCCATGCCGAACGGTGCCGTGTCGGTGTCGCCCTCCTCGACGAGGACGTCCTCGGCGGGAATGCCCAATTCGTGCGCCACGATCTGTGCCCACGTGGTTTCGTGACCCTGGCCTTGGGTCTTGGCGCCGGTGCGCAGCAGCGCCTTGCCGGTCATGTGCACTTTGAGCTCGGCCGAGTCGAACATCTTGATGCCCAAGATGTCGTACTCGCGGCTGTTGCCCGCCCCCAGCGGCTCGGTCATCGTCGAGATGCCGATGCCCAGCAGTCGCCCACGCTGGCGGGCCTCCTCCTTCTGGCGCAGGAAGTCCTCGTAGCCGATGGCTTCGAGGCCCAAGTCGAGGCACTTGGCGTACTGGCCCGAGTCGGTCAGGAACCCCCACGGGGTGCGGTGAGGGAAGTCGTCGTCACGCACCAGGTTGATGCGCCGGAACTCGGCCTGGTCCATGCCCAGGTCGGCCGCGGCGGCCTGCACCATGCGCTCCTGGAAATACATGGCCTCGGTGACCCGGAACGAGCACCGGTACGCAACCCCGCCCGGCGCCTTGTTGGTGTACACGCCCTGAGCGGTGAGGTGAGCGGCCCCGATGTCGTAACAGCTGAACGCCGAGTGCATCAGGCCGACCTTGAACTTGCTCGGCTGGGCATCGGAGAAGAACGCGCCGTGATCGGAATCGGTATGCATCCGCACGCCCAGGATCCGGCCGTTCCGGCGCAGCGCCATCTCGCCCTTGAGGTAGATGTCGCGGCCGAAGCCCGTCGAGATGAGATTGCCGGTCTTGTCCTCGATCCACTTGACAGGACACTCGAGCAGGATCGACGCCAGGATCGACACCACGTAACCGGGGTACACCGGCACCTTGTTGCCGAATCCGCCGCCGAGGTCGGGCGACACGATGCGGATCATGTGCTCGGGCAGCTCGGCCACCAGAGCTACTGCGGCGCGGATGATGTGCGGCGCCTGGGTGGTCATGTACACGGTGAGCTTCGAGGTCGCCCGGTTGAAGTCGGCGATGGAGCCGCAAGTCTCGATGGGCGACGGGTGCGACCTGGGGTAATGCATCTCGATGGTCGACACCACGTCGGCCTGCGAGAACGCCTGGGCGGTGCCCTCGCGGTCGCCGACCTCCCAGTCGAAGACGACGTTGTCGTTCTGGCCGACCTTGTCGTCGCGGATCAGCGGGGCGTCGGGGGCCAGTGCCTGGACCGGGTTGACGATCGGCGGCAGCGGCTCATAGTCCACCACGATCGCCTCGCAGCCGTCCTTGGCGATGTAGGGATCGTCGGCGACGACACAGGCCACCTCCTGGCCTTGGAACCTGACCTTGTCCGTGGCGAGGACGGCCTGGGTGTCATAGGACAGCGTCGGCATCCAGGCCAGGTTCCGCGAGGCCAGCATGTCGCCCGTGAGCACCATGCGGACGCCGGGGATGGCCCAGGCGGCGCTGGCGTCGATGGAGCGGATGCGGGCATGGGCGAGGGGGCTGCGCAGGATCTCCAAGTGCAGCATTCCGGGCAGCGCGATGTCGTCGACGTAGTTGCCCTTGCCGCGGATGAATCGATTGTCCTCCACCCGGCGACGGCTGGCGCCGAGGCCGCCGATCTTGATCTCGTCGAGCGCCATCTCAGCCCTCCTCGCTGTCGTCGCCGCCGGCTGGTTCGGCGCCTCGTAGCTTGTCCGCCGCCCACATCACGGCCTTGACGATGTTCTGGTAGCCGGTGCAGCGACACAGGTTCCCCGACAGCGCCCAGCGGATCTCGTCCTCGCTGGGATCGGGGTTCTCCTCCAGCAGCGCCGTGGCGCAGAGCATCATGCCCGGGGTGCAGAAGCCGCACTGCAGGCCGTGCTCGTCCTTGAAGCCCTCCTGGATCGGGTGCAGTTCGCTGGCCGTCGCGAGACCCTCGACGGTGAGGATTTCGTGGCCATCGGCTTGGACAGCGAGCATCGTGCAGCTCTTGACCGGCACGCCGTCGTACAGGACGGTGCACGCACCGCAGTTGGTGGTGTCGCAGCCGGTGTGCGTGCCGGTCAGGCGGAAGCCGTTGCGCAGCAGGTGCGCCAGCAGCAGCCGCGGCTCGACATCGGCGGCGCGGCGCTCGCCGTTGACGGTCAGGGTGACACGCCGCACGGGAACGTCGTCACCGAAGCTCGCCGGGACCTCTTCGAACAACGTGCTCATGTCAGGCCGCCTCCCCTCCGGATCGCTGGATCTGCACCCCGATCCGCCGTACGAAGGTGGCGACGACGTGGCGCTTGTAGTCGGCGCTCCCCCGGTGGTCGGAGCGTGGCTGAGCCGCCTCGGCGGCGAGCTGGGCTGCGGTATCGAGGGCCTCGGCGTCGAGCGAGGTGCCCACGAGAGCCCCTGCCGCCGCGGCAGCGTCGATGGTTGCCGGCCCGACGCCGGTGAGCCCGATGCCGGCCCGCGACACGGTGTCGCCCGACATCTCGGCGGAGACGGCCACGCCGACCGTGGCAAAGTCGCCGACCCGGCGCTCGAGCTTGAGGTAGCCGCCGGCTCTCGTCCCGATCGCCGGTGGCACCACGGCTTCGACAGCGATCTCATCGCCGGCCAGCACTGTCTGGAACGGCCCGTCGATGAGGTCGCCAACGGGGATCGCCCGGCGCCCGTTCGGACCCTCGGCCACGATCGATCCACCCAGCGAGACCATCACCGACGCCCAGTCGCCTTGCGGGTCGGCGTGACACAGCGAGCCGACGAGCGTGCCGCGAGTGCGTACAAGCGGGTCGGCCACGACGGGAGCTGCGGCCGCAATCGTGGGCTGGTGGTCGGCGAGCGTTGCCGACTTCTCAAGATCAGCATGACGGCACAATGCCCCGATCCGGTAGCTGCCGTCGGCGTCAGGATGGTGGTAGTCGAGGCCGCCGATGCCGTTGATGTCGACCAGCATCGCGGGCGCTGCGAACCGCAGCTTCATCATGGGGACGAGGCTCTGGCCTCCGGCGAGGATCTTCGCGTCGCCGTTCGCGGCGAGCAGGGCTACCGCTTCGGCAACGGTCGAGGGCGCCTCGTAGCGGAATCGGGATGGGTACATGCGACCGCTCCTCCTCTAGCAGGCTGCTGAAATATGCAGGTCTGGCTGGAAGCGCAAGCCCCTGACCTGCGGGTTTGCAACTGGACACCGCCCGAAAATCTGCTTTTTCAGCATCCTGCTAGGGCGCGCCCGTGCCGCCGGGGTCGGGGACCGCTCTCGGCATGCCCTCAGCATCCGGATCGGGACGGCGCTCCTGATGCGGAGGCCACGGACCCTGCACTGGCTGACCGGCAACCTTGAGGTAGTCGATGATCTGCGGCCACGCCCAGATCGTCGGACTCGGCCCCTCTTTGGGCGCACCCTCGATGACCTCGTACAGCCTCGGAGTGGCGACGCTGTGGCCTGATGACTCGATCGGCATGGATTCCTCTTCCCCTTGGAGATCCGGCCTCGTCTCCCCGGTGAACATATCACTGCCCCTCTCACGCAGGAAAACGCAGCGGCTTAGCAACCGACGGCGTCTTGCAGGCGGCGACATGCCTGCTCCATGCGACCCTCGCTGAGCTTGGCGACGAACCGTCGGAAGCGGGTGCGCTCGATGGTGTGGATGTTGTCGAAGTTGACGACGCAATCAGTCGGCACACCGTCCGTCGATGCGGTGAGCTCCAGTTCGGACACCAAGCCACGCCGTGTCCTGGTCAGCACCGCGACGACGACGGCGTCGATCCGGTCGGCTACCGGGTCACGGGTGAGAACGAGGACCGGCCTGTCGCCGTCAGGTGCGCGAGCGAACCAGACCTCACCGCGTTGCATCGAGCCAGTCCGACCAGTCTTCGGCTGGCCCCCAGTCGGCAACTGCGGCAAGCGACATCTCTTTTTCCGTCACCGGCTCGGCTTCATACAGCGCGGCCTCGTGCACGGCGGCGAGTCGGGCGAGTTGGCGGCGCAGCGCGTCGCGCATCAACTCGGAGCGCTCGATGCCGAGGCGCTCAGACCATTGCCGGATTCCTTCGACGTCTTCCTCATCGGCTCGAAAGCTCAGCATTATCTTCATCATACATTCAACTCTATTTCGTATGACGCCCCACATGACTCTGGACGGCATCCTTGATTGTTTTGGACATCTGTCCAATACTGGCAGCAGCTGAGGACAGGCGAGTGTCGGCACATTGCCAACAGCACCGATCAGCGAGCGCACACGGTCTCTGAACAGGCGGTACTGCGATGTCATCGTCCGTCGGTGAGCGAGCGGCGTGGAACTATACGCCGGAATTGCCGCTGCGCTCAGCGCCGTTCCTGCATTGGCCTCCCCGGCCGGCCGCCATAGCGAGACATCTCGGACGCACATGGCTGCCGCTTCGATCGCGCTTCTTCATGCTGGCGGCAGCGCTGGGGGTCTGGGCGTGGTTCGTGCCGTCGCTCGAGCGCACCAAGAGCTTCGCGTTCGGCTGGATCTTCGAGGTCTGGCTGCGCAACCTGATCCTGGTGACGCTCGTCGCCGGCGGGCTCCATATCTGGTTCTACGTCATCCGCCGCCAAGGCGACGGACTGCGCTACGACGCTCGCCCATTCGGCCGGAACAAGCGGGTGTTCCTGTTCGGCAACCAGGTGCACGAGAACATGTTTCTCACACTGGCGCCGGCCGTGGTGATCTGGACCGCCTTCGAGTCGTTGATTTTGTGGGCGTACGCCAACGGGCACGCACGCCTCGTCTCCTTCGATGCCAATCCCGTCTGGTTCGTGGCGTTCGGGGTGATCATCCCGTGGTGGTCGATCCTGTACTTCTCGGCCCATCACCGGCTGCTGCATGTCGGGCCCGCCTACCGTCACGTGCACTCGTGGCACCACCGCAACACCAACGTCGGTCCATGGTCAGGGCTGTCGATGCACCCCGTCGAGCATCTCGTGCTGTTCTCCGACGTGGTGCTGCTGTTCCTGCTGCCGTCGCACCCGCTGCACCTGTACTTCATGATGATGCACCACGGTCTGGGGGCGCCCCTGTCGCACACCGGGTTCGACGCGCTGCTGCTGGGCCCGCACAACGGTCGTCGAGCCAGGTTCGATCTGGGCGACTTCCACCACCAGATCCATCACCGGTTCATCGAGTGCAACTACGGCGGGTACGAATCGCCGCTGGACGAGATGCTCGGTGCTTGGCACGACGGGACGCCCGAGGGCGCTGCCGTGCTGGCTCATCGCTCTCGCAAACGGGCCCGGACATCATGAGCCGGGACTTGACACCATGAGCCGGGACATCATGAATCTGAAGACCGGCGCGGACCCGAACGTATGGCGCCGAAAGGCCGGCTGATGTTCCTGACGCTCTGGGCAACGCCGCGTTCGATCTCCACCGCATTCGAGTGGATGATGCGCCAGCGAGGCGACTTCGAGTGCTTCCACGAGCCGTTGAACGAGCTCTACTACTACGGAGAAGACCGCCGGTCGCAGCGAGACGCGCATGTCGAAGCGCGTCCTGGCCACACCTTCGCAGCGTTCTGGAACGAGATCACTGCGCTCGCCGAGCGCCGCAACGTGTTCGTGAAGGACTTCGCCTACTCGGTCTCCCACGACCTCGACGACGCCAAGCTCGCAGTGATGACCCACACATTCCTGATCCGGGACCCCGAGCGGGTGGTGCAGGGACTGGGCCACCATTGGCCCGACTGCACATGGGAAGAGGTCGGGTTCGAGTCGCTGCACCGTCTGTTCAGCCGGGTCGCGGACCGTGACGGCGCTGCACCGCCGGTCATCGACGCCGCCGACCTCACCGGCAATCCGGAAGGGACGATCCGGGCGTTCTGCGCTGCGGTGGGCATCGAGTTCATCGCGGAGGCGCTGTCGTGGGAACCCGGCGAGCGCGCCGAGGTGAGCTGGTACGGCGAGGGCACCGGCCCGTGGCACGACAACCTGCGGCAGAGCACCGGCATAGCTGCACAGCAGACCTCGTATCCACCGCTGGAAGACTCCCCCCGCCTCGTCGAAATGTACAAGCGCAGCCTGCCGCTGTATGAAGCCCTGGCGGCCCACCGGCTTGGAGCTGCACCGCCCCCAACGTGACGACCGCCGCCCGGCAGCAGCAACAACTATGACCGGCCGCTGCTACCGTGCCGACCGATATGAGAGCGAAGCAACACTTGTTGGGCATCTTCGAATGCCGGGTCTGGCGCTTCGCGGTGCGTTGTTCAGTCTGCTTGATTCAGAGGTGAACCCGCTATGACCCCCCCCCCCCCCCCCCATCGGGACTCGCAAGGCGCCGTAGCACCACAAAGCGCCGCAGCCGGGGCATTGCGGCTGCGGCAGTTGTCGCCGCTGTCGTGGCGAGCGTGCTGATGCCGGTCGGCTCGGGTCCTGCCGCGGCCCAGGCCGGCGGGGCCTCCGGCAACGGTGTGGTGGTGATCGCGAACGGCTGGTCGCCGCCTGATGTGGGTGCCGCTGCGCCGTTGGCGGGCCGGCTGGACGCAGCGGTGCTGTACGCATCGAAAGACGAGTTGGGCCAGCCCACGATCGACGCGCTCGAACAGCTCGACCCTTCGCGTGTGCTGTTGATGGGCGGCCCCGCAGCGCTGACGTCTGCAGTGCAGTCGCAGGTGCGCCGTGTGCTGGGTGGCGCCCGAGTGGAGCGTTTCTCGGGCGCGGACCGCGTCGACACCGCTGCAAGGGCTGCATTGTCGGCGCCAGCAGTGCCCGCCGGGCGACCGGTGGTGATCGCGAACGGCTGGTCACCATCCGATGTCGGCACGGCTGCGCCGCTGGCCGCGTCGCTGGGCGGCAGCGTGCTGTTCGCGCGGCGCGACTCGCTCGGCGCCCCCACCGTCAACGCGTTGGGGCGCCTGGCGCCGTCACGGATCATCGTCGTGGGCGGCACCGCTGCACTCCGCCCCGGCATCGAGTCGCAGATCGCGTCTGTCGTGCCCGGCGTTCGGGTCGAACGGCTCGCCGGCACCGACCGCGTCGACACCGCTGCCCGCGGCGCCGCGCGGGCAGCGGTGGAACTCGGCGAGCCGGTGGTGCTCGCGAATGGCTGGGAACCCGCAGATGTCAGCATCGCGGCGCCCCTCGCAGCGGCACTGGACGGCAGCGTGCTGTTCACCCAGCGCAACAGCCTGGGTGCGCGCACCGCCCGGGCGCTGTCCGAGCTCGTTCCGTCGCGGATCATCCTGGTGGGCGGCAGCGAAAGACTCGCCGCGACTCTCGCCGCCGATCTTGAGCGGCTGCACCCAACAACGCCGAGGGTCAACATCGCCGGTCCCGATCGCATCGCGACCGCCGCGCTTGCGGCGCTGTTCGGAGTGCAGGTCAGCGCTGAGCAGCAGCGCTTCGAAGAGGCCGTCGCCACCATTGCCCCCGGAGAAGCCGACTGCGACGCATGGCAATGGGACCTGGATGACGAAACCGATGAACCGATCAACTGGAGAGAAACACCCAACGCCGTCAACGCGTTCTCGCTGCCCGCAGGCTTCGACACGGTTATCGCCGTTGGCGCAGTGGGCCGAGACGGCAATCTGTCCGACTTCAGCACGGTTCAGGACTATGTGTACATCGCCGCTCCCGGCGGCAGCCACAGCCCCGGAATCCTGTCCACGGTCCCGCTCCTGACCTGCGTCACCAAGACCCACCCAGAAGCAGGCAGCACCTACTGGGCACCCAACGGATGCGGCATCGACGATCCCCCAGCCGAATGCACCGACACCACGACACCCGATCCCGACCCGTTCAACGAGCCTGCGAAGTGCGCACACCACGTGGGCTACGCCAGCGGCACATCGATGGCGTCGCCGTTCGTGGCCGGCGTGGTGGCGCACATGCTGAACCGCTATCCCGAGGCCACCCCCGAACAGGTGCGTCTCGCTCTCGCCGAGTCCGCGCAGGATCAAGGAGCCGAAGGAAGGGACCCCGAGTACGGGCACGGCCTGGTCCAGCCGCTGGCTGCGATCGAGCGACTCGGCGAAATCCTCGCAGGCGCCACCCCCGAACCAGGCGTCACTGTCAACCCGCTTCGGCTCGACATCGAACAGGGACCCAGCGGCAGCTACACGATCGCGTTGGACTCTGAGCCCGCCGGCACGGTCCGTGTCAGTATCGACTTGTCGGCGCGCACCGATGTGCGAGCCGCGCCCAGCAGCTTGGTGTTCACCCCGGAGAACTTCTGGGTGCCACAGACGGTGACCGTCACCGTCCCCGTCGACCCCACCGGCACAGGCCAGCCATTCGCGGCGCTGCACACTGCGGCCGGCGGCGGCTACGACGATGTCGAGATCGCGAATGTGGCGATCATCGTGCGCTCCGAGGCGCCCGCGCCGTCGTTGGAGTCGCTGAGCCTGTGGAGCTCATCGTGTGATCCAGTCACGTCCGGGCTCGTGCTGTTCAGCTCCTGCGGATCCGTGACGAGTCCGGCGTTGGCGACCGATCCGCTGTTCGACCCAGAGCGGTTGACATACACCGCCTCGGTAGCGGTGGGCACACGGTTCGTGACCATCGATGCAGGGCCCGCCGACGGCGCCGAGATGCGGTCGCTGTCACCGAAAGACGCCGACCCCGGCATGCCCGGCCATCAGGTGAGGCTCGACGAACCCGTGAACATCCCGTCATCGGACCGTGCCGACAAGCCCGGCACCTCGGCCGCGGTCGGCGAGCGCTTCCTCGAGGTGGTCGGCAGCGACTGGTCGGGTGCGGTCATCGTGGCCTCCAGCGAGAACTTCCCCGACGGACTGGCCGCCGCGTCGCTCGCCGGGGCGCTGCGGGCGCCGATCCTGCTCACGCCGAAGAACCGGCTCGATCCCGCGATCGCCAGCTTCGTACGCGACAACGACGTGAGCGAGATCGTCATCATGGGCGGCACTGCCGCAGTCTCCCAAGCAGTCCAAGACGAACTCGACGAGATTCTCGGCCACCGCGGCTGGACATCGCGCTTGTGGGGCCAAGACCGCTACCAGACAGCTCTGCGCATCGCCGAACGAGTCGTCCAAGACACCGGCACCGTGGGCGAGCTCTGCGGCCCCGACGAAGCCCTTAGCCAGCGAGCGGTGTTCATCGCCACCGGCCGCGGCTCAGCCGACGCGCTCACAGCATCGCCCGCCGCCTATGCCACCAAGATGCCCGTGCTGCTCGTCGACCCCAACGCCAGAGCGCTGCCGGGCGGCGTGCGCGACTTCATCCGCACCCACGACGTCGCAACCGCGGTCATCCTGGGCGGCACCAGCGCAGTCCCCGAGTGTCTCCAGCGAGAGCTCTCCCAGCTCGGCTCGATCAACCAGGTCACCGGGGTCGCCGGCGCCGACCGGTACGCCACCGCCTCCCGCCTCGCCCAAGACATCACCGCTCACTGCTACGACGGCGGTGTCGAGACCATCGCCCTCGCCAACGGTCGAGGATTCGCCGATGCCCTCGCCGCTGGGCCACTCACCGCCGAACTCCAAGGCGTCATGCTCCTCACCGGCCCCGACGACGTCCCCCCGGCAACCCTCGACGCCATGACCCAGATCGGCAAAGAGGCCCAGCTCACCAACATCACCCTCGCTCTGCTCGCCATCGGCGACATCGCCCAAGCCGAAAACGCCGTCACCGACGCCAACACCACCGCCGGCCAACAACTCCACGGCCAACCCGCCCTCGGCCCGGTCTCCGCCATAGCGGCGGGTGGCACCGCTTCGTGCGCAATCAAGACTGATGGCGCGGTCCAATGCTGGGGCGACAATTCCCACGGTCAGAGGGATGCTCCGTCGGGGAAATTCACCGCCATCGCCGTCGGCACCGGTTATGTCTGCGGAATAAGGACCGATGGCACGGTCCGATGTTGGGGCAGGAGCGAATTCAGCGTATTGGACCCGCCATCGGGTCAGTTCCGAACAGAGGCTCCGAGCCAACCTGAGATCGACACACCACCCCTTACCGGTGCGGTCGAGTCAATTTCAGTGCCCGCTTCCGACACCCCGCAAGATGTGCAAGTCACACTGACCGTCACCTATCCCCAAGACCCCACCACCACAACCACCTACCAAATCACCATCCGTCAAGACTGACCTGCATCATGGATAGGGCAAATGCTCAAGTGTTGAATGTCGCTGGCACTGACCAGTGCCTATGGCGGAACGAATCGGAGGAATAGACCGCATGATACGAGCCATCATTCTTGATGCCGACGACACTCTCTGGGAAACGGAATTGCTGTACCAGCGCGCACTTGACCTTACTCAATTTGAAGTTGAGCGCCATGATATCGATGGCGACGCGTGGCGTAAATTGCAACTCCAGCTCGATCTCGAAGCCGTCAAGACAGCGGCCTTCGATATCGACCGATTTCCTAGTTCATCTGCGCGTGCATACAAAGAGCTTGCCCCAAGGTATGACGCTGAGGTTGAACAACGGGTTTATGACCTTACATCAACGGTGTTCCGTTCAGAAGCGCGGCTCTTTCCCGAGACCAGCGGTGTGCTCGAGCGGCTAGTGGGACACTACCGGCTGGCAGTCATTACTAAAGGTGACGTCGAGATCCAGCATAAGCGACTCGATCACTCAGGCCTGGCGCATCGGTTTGACAGCATCTCGATTGTCGAGACTAAGCGTCCCGAGACATTCGGCTCTATGTGTGATCTGCTGGCGGTGCATCCGTCCGAGGCAGTTTCAGTGGGCAACAGCCTAGCATCCGACGTTCTTCCTGCAATCGAGGCCGGACTCTCGGGAATCTGGATCGATGCGCCCGTCTGGGCCCATGAGCGGCGAGCGGCGGAATCGGTCCCATCAGAGGTCATCAAGCTAGCGTCCCTGTCCGAGTTGCCCGACGCCGTCGGCAACCTCTCTTAGCCGGCTAGGCACGGCAACGCGGCGACAGGCCCGCAGAGCAGCTGATCATCGTGTCTTGCCTCGGCAGCAACCGCTGCGCTGGCATCAAGCGTCTCTTCCGGACGGTACCCACCAAATCCGAATCCCAAACGGGCGTCCTCATCGTCTCGGTGCTGTTTGCCATCGTAATCGGCCGGTTATTGGCGAAGATTTCGACACTTGTAGTCGAAGTTACACGAGCAAAGTGCCTCCGAGCCGAAGTGGACCTGCTGGAGATAGTGTCCAAGGGCGAAAAGGTCGAATGCTTGCATGCGACTTGGCTGGATGCGCTGGGCGAACGCAGTGAGGTCATACTGCATCTCAGCATCGCCGTAGCTCTCATCATGACAAGCGCCGTAGGTTACTACAACAGCCGGCAGATGCCCAAGCTCGATGTCAAGTTCTTCAATATTCCATTGTTGCAGGCATTGCTGGATATAGCCATGGTGGCCACCTACTACTTGTTGGTAGACTTGGCGGAACCAAGTATCAATCAGGTCAGCGCACGTCCTGAAGCCGTTCTCATCACTATTGTCTTCTTGCTCTATGTTTTGTGGGACTTCGCGAATTATCGAGTGCTCAAGGACGAGTACTCACAAGTAGCACTGCGCAAAGTACCAGGGATCTGCGTCGAATACGACTATCGGCGAGGAGTGACGCTGGCATTCTTCGCAGTAATCGCCGGCGTCACCATCATCTACTTGCTTCTTTACAGTGCCGGAACTGCGACAGGCCGAGCATCCACAGTGGCAATGGATGTCTTCTTGCTCTTCGCGATCATCATGTACCGGGCGTTCAAGGTTCTCCGTGACTCATCGTCATACTTCCGCGGTGAAACGCTATGCGAACGTCCTCATGATTGCAAACCGTGGGACCGACCCACGAAAATCACATCCGACGACCTTAAGAGGCTGTTACCCGAAATCGACGAATTCACGCGACACATGATCAGAACGCTCGCGGTATCGCAGGACCGCAAGATCGAGATTTCCAGCGACGCACGTCTGCTAACTGCGGAAGCGTACGCACCCTTGATGCTCTCCGCAGCTCATTCCGCGACGGTTCGCAGAGACGAGATGCCGTTCTTCGAGACCGCCGTAACCTGCAGCTCCGAAGACAACTCGATATACCAAATCGAGCTTAAGCTAACCGCTTTCGGCTGCTTCATTGCGCAGATCCTCCAAGACAACGAGAAGAACTGCAATCCGCCGGAAGATCGAGAGCAACACGCGACCAGCCAGTAAAGGGCGTTCGCAATTTGTGCATCGGGCAACTCCACGCGCAAATGCGAAGCGTCCGAAATATGCGCTCACGGGCACTCCCCCTGCGCTCTTCGCTCAAGATGCTCATCCAAGCGCACCGCGGTCAGCCCCGCCGCGAACCATCTGACGACGTGGAACCGGCGCAGGACGTGGCGGGCGTGGCCGAGCCGCTTGGCGATCGCCGCTGCATAGGACTTGGAACCGTCCGAGACGACGACCTTGACGCCTTTGCACCATCGTTGCCCCTGCGAAGCCAGGAAACCGCTCAGGGCTGTCTCGCTGCGGTGAGCCGCCATGGGAAGGGTCTCGCCGGTGTCGCCGTTGACCAGCACGGTCACGTAGCAGTGCCGCTTGCGGATCGAGGTCCCCTCCACCAGCAGCATTCGGCAGCGCCGGCGGCGGCGGTGATCCCCCACGAGGCCCCCCTATAGGCGATCACCAGGGCCATCACCGCGTGCCAGCCCACCCGATGACGGCGCGCCACAGCATTGACGGTCAGGCCGCGGGCATCTGCCACCAGCCGCCCGGGCGCGTCAACGACCACGCTCAGCACCACAATCTGCGACAGCCACAGCCGCACCGACATAACATCACTCGCCATCGAGGCCCTCCAAGGTTCGGCGTCTGCAAACACCGATCCCAGCAGGGCCTCGACCCCTACCCGCGGACCCTCAACCCACCCTCATCCCACAATAGCGCCATGGACCCGAAACTCATGAGATGCCTGATCACCGATGGCTCCGAAGCGATCCAGATCCGCAAAATTGCCGACAAGTTGCTCTGCTTCGCCGGAACGGCGAAGGGCTGACCCAGGTACACGACCCAAGTACACTTTGTGTATGGCTCAACTGATGACCCGTGTGGATGACACACTCATAGCTGACTTGGATGACATTGTGTCGAGCGGCGAGTTCAAGACTCGCTCGGACGCGGTGCGCAGTGCCATTGAGCACATGCTCACCGAACGTCGGCGGCGGCTCGAAGGCGAGGCCATCGTGGAGGGCTACCGTCGCCTGCCCGAATCCGAGGAAGAAATGCTCTGGGCAGCGCAGAACGCACGCGACATGGTCGCCGAGGAACCCTGGGAGCGCTGGTGAGCCCCTCACAGGGCGACATCTGGTGGGCAGAAGCCGAGGACAGGGTCCGACCGGTGCTGGTGGTCACACGGGATGAAGCGCTCCTAGCGCTGCGCAGGATCATGGTCGCACCGATCACACGAACCGTGCGCGGCATACCGACCGAGGTGCCGCTCGACGCCGAAGACGGCATGAGAGAACAGTGCGCAGCCAGCTTCGACAATCTCCGGGTCATCCCGAAGTCGTCGCTCACAAGCCGCATCGGCACCGCACGACAGCGACGCCACGAGATCTGCGCCGCCCTGAACGCGGTTGCCGACTGCTAAGCGACATCCGGCATCCTCACCGACCTACTCCACGCGCAAGCGCGAAGCGCCTCGTTGCCTTCAGCCGTCGAGGCGGGCGGTGGCCTTGCCGGTGAGGCGCGCGCTCCTGACCTGGTTGGCCGGCAGCCGATGCATAGAAGTGCGTCCGACTGCCCATGTGCATGTTATGTTTCACACATGCGCACGACAGTGGAGTTCGACGACGACGCGGCGCAAGCCCTTGCCCGACTGCGCCGCGAGAGCGGCATGGGCGTGTCAGAAGCCGTGAACCATCTCGTTCGGCGAGGGTTGGCAACCGAGACAGCACGCGAGCCGTTCATCCAGCAAACCCACTCGCTCGGCATACGTATCGACGTCAGCAACGTGGCGGAAACCATCGACCTGATCGAGGGTCCGCACAGCAGGTAGGCATCCGTGCTCGTCGACGCCAACGTCCTGCTCTATGCCGTCGACGACCCGCGCAGGTTTCTGGCCCAGTTCCCAGATGGGGCGATCATCGACGAGATCCAGCGGGCGCCCGACCTGCCGTCCTATCTCCAAGGCCTCATCGACGCCGATCCGACCCCCGGCCGGTGGATCCTCACCGGCTCGCAGCACTTCTCCCTGGCCGAATCGGTCAACCAGTCACTGGCAGGGCGCACGGCCGTACACCACCTGCTGCCGCTCAGCCGGGGCGAGGCGACCCGCTTCGCCCACTATCCCGAAAGCCTCGACGAGACCCTCATCACCGGCGGGCATCCCCGCATCCTCGACCGAGGACTCGACCCGCCGAAGTGGATCGGCTCATACATCTCCGCCTACATCGAGGCGAGACGCGGGGACTGTCGCACTACCGCGACCGCGGCGGGACCGAGGTCGGCCTCGCTGTCGAAGACTCCTGGCGGCTGACATTGATCGAGGCGAAGGCCGACATACATCTTGATGACGATGCCGCCGAAGCGGCACAGTTCAGGCATCTGCCAGAGCCCGCAGGCCCGGCATGATCTCCTCTGGGGCGCCGCCTGTGATTTCGAGATACACGGCATCGGCGCACAGTTCTGCATCGTCTGACCAGCGGATGGTGCGATGCGGCGAGATGACGGCAGACTCGAACACGCCGGACTCATCCCAGATCTTGAACACACCCCGCCCCGCCCTGGCCGACAGGTCGATCTCGCCTTCTGAGCCGTCGTTGAATCGGACCCAGAGCCGAAAGTCGCTCCGCGGCTGGATCTCGGTCGGGTGAAGCTGCTCAACCGGCATTTCGACACTCCATGACGATGCTCTTCGCCGTGCATGAGACAGACATGCCTCTCGGAGCCCAGCGTAACGCCGCACTCCGTCATGTCCGAAGAGACTTGCGGCAGCACGGCCGATTGCGAGCGGAGTTCAGGGGCCGAGGGCTGAAATGGGCACGACGGTGATGTCGTCGGTGCGTTCGTAGCCGTAGCCCCCGGCAGTGATGACCAGTTTCTTCGCCGGATCTCCTGTCTTGGAGGCGTCGATTTGCTCGCACGCCCGCTTCAGCGATTCGGCCGCTTCGTCCAGGCGCTCTCCTGAGCCCAGCTTGACTTCCACGGCCAGCCACCTTCCGTCGCCGTGTGTGACCACCGCGTCAAGTTCGTGGCCGTTGCTGTCTTGATAGTGATGCACCGTGGCGTCGTTGGCTTCCGCATAGACACGCAGGTCGCGCACCACCAGCGACTCGAAGGCCTGGCCCAAGTAACCGGTGTCGCGCCACAAGCGCTCGGGTCCAGCGCGCAGGGTGGCCGCTGCAAGCGAGGGATCGACAAAGTGTCGCTTCGGGGATCGCCTCAGCCTCGCTCGGGATCGCAGGTGTACGGCCCACGCGGGCAGGTCCTCCACCACGAACACCCGCCGCAGAGCCTCGAGGTACGAGGCCACCGCGGCCCGGGACGGTGATCGGTCGCCGGCGATGTCCTCGGACAGCGTGGTTGCCGCCGCCGCCGTCGCGATGTTGCGACTCAGCGATTCCAGAAGCCTCAGCACCGACTCGGGCCGGTGCAGGGTGCGGCCCAGCCGGGGAATGTCCGCCCGGGCTACTTCTGCGAGATACGCGCTGCACAGGGCCTGAGCGCCAGGCACGGCCATGCCGAGATGACGCGGCCAGCCTCCTCGGCACATCGCCTCCACGACGTCCTCGATCGTGGCCGCCGACGGCGCGCACCAGCAGTCGTCGCCGTCGAGCAACGAGCCCAGCGAGATCTCCGCAGTGGACTCTCCCGATTCCGCCAACGACATCGGGCGCATTCGCACGCGCATGACCCGCCCGGCGCCGGAGTGGCGCGTGCGGTCGTCGGGCGGATGAGCCGATCCGGCAAACACGAACTGACCCGGCCCGGGCGAGGCGTCGACCGTATGCCGGGCGACGTTCCACAAGTTCGGCGCCAGTTGCCACTCGTCTACCAGCCGCGGCTTGTCGCCCTCCAGTACATGCTGAGGCCGCAGCAGAGCAGCCTCGGGCGCGCCCGGGTCGCTGTCGAGCCGAACCTGACTGTGGGCGTGACGCAACCCGGTCCACGACTTACCCGTGCCCCTGGCGCCTTCGACGACCACGATGGGCGCCACAGCGAGCGCTTGGGCCATCACCGTGTCGGCGACCCTGGGCAAGTATCCCTGCGGCGTGAGCGACGACGGCTGGCCCTGCGGGGCGATCACTCTCGCAGTGTAGGTGACGGCACGCCGGATCGAACAGATTGCAGAAGCTTTGCCCTACAGATTGCAGGTTTTCTAACATACACATTGCAGTACTTGCGACATGCATTTTGCAGGCTCGTCAAGATTGCGGGACGACGCCGGTTGAGCAGCGCAGTTGGCGCTGGGTGTCTGCGGTCATCAAGACCGGACCGCCGCAACCACCGGTGGAGTTCGCCGAGCGTTATATGAGACTTCCGATGGATCAGAATTGATGTCTGCGACGCAGGGTGCTCTTGCAATCTCGCTGCTCAACTCCCTCTCGCGAGAGTCCGAGATGGAATCGGCTGATTCAAAATTGAAGTTTGGATCAGCCGATTCGGTAGGATCGGGGCATGGCTGTCGAGCGTGACTTGGCGCCTCTGCTTTTGCAGTCGGCACGGAGCGCACCCGCCATCACGCTCACCGGCCCCCGCCAGAGCGGGAAGACCACCCTCTGCAGAGCTGTGTTTCCCGACCATCCCTATGCGAGCCTGGAAGCACCCGACGTGCGCTCATTCGCCGTCGACGACCCGCGCAGGTTTCTGGCCCAGTTCCCAGATGGGGCGATCATCGACGAGATCCAGCGGGCGCCCGACCTGCCGTCCTATCTCCAAGGCCTCATCGACGCCGATCCGACGCCCGGCCGGTGGATCCTCACCGGCTCGCAGCACTTCTCCCTGGCCGAATCGGTCAACCAGTCACTGGCAGGGCGCACGGCCGTACACCACCTGCTGCCGCTCAGCCGGGGCGAGGCGACCCGCTTCGCCCACTGCCCCGAAGACCTCGACGAGACCCTCATCACCGGCGGGCATCCCCGCATCCTCGACCGAGGACTCGACCCGCCGAAGTGGATCGGCTCATACATCTCCGCCTACATCGAGCGCGACGTGCGGACGCTGCGAAACGTGGGTGACCTCGCCGCATTCGGACGATTCGTCCAGCTGTGCGCAGGACGCACCGCACAGCTCGCCAACCTCTCAGCGCTTGCGGGCGACTGCGGCGCCTCCCAACCGACGGCAAAGGCCTGGCTCCGCATCCTCGAAGCCAGCTTCGTGGTGTTTCTGCTGCCGCCATTGCATTCCAACCTCCGCAAGCGGCTGGTGAAAATGCCCAAGCTGCACTTCTACGACACCGGCGTGGTCTGCCACCTGCTCGGCATACGCACCCCCGACGAACTGCACTCGCACCCGCTGCGCGGCTCGATCTTCGAGACCTGGGTGGTGTCGGAAATCGCCAAACAGCGCGTCCATCGGGGCGAGACACGGGGACTGTCGCACTACCGCGACCGCAGCGGGACCGAGGTCGACCTCGTTGTCGAAGACTCCGAGCGGCTGACATTGATCGAGGCGAAAGCCGGCGCCACGCCCTCCCCGAGCTTCCTGGCAACGGCGCGGCGGGTGGCCGCCCAATTCGAGGGCCAGCACGTCGGTGAGCTGACAGCCGTGTACGGAGGCGACCACATTCAAGAACGAAGCGAAGGCCGACTGGTGCCATGGGCGAACCTCCATCGCGCAGACGTTGCCGCCCCACACAGCTGACTCGCACAGAGTTTGGCGTGCGTTACTCACTGCGGGCCGGCGACGACGAGTCCCAGGCAAGGCACCCGCCGCGAGCAGGGCCGGTTTCGCGCCAAGTCACACGCCAACAGCCCGCTCCCCGCGAACATCTTCACTGTTTCGCGCAAGAGGATTCCTGCGGGAGGGGCATTCATCGGCTCAGCCGGGTTCAGCCCCTGCGCCGTGCGGCGTCGCGCACCGTCCGGGTGAGCATCCCGTCCACCGCAAACCCACCGCGGTGCTCGCCGAGGCGCGGCGCAGTCGAGACCCGGCCCGGGTCGGCTTCAGTCCCACCAGTCCGCAGGCAGCGGCGGGAACGCGGATTGAGCCGCCCCCGTCGTTGCCGTGCGCCACCGGCACGATGCCTGCCGCAACGGCCGCTGCCGAGCCGCCACTGGAACCGCCGGGGGAGCGGTCGAGCGACCACGGGTTCGCCGTCGGGCCGTAGGCATCCGGCTCGGTGGTGATGGTGGTGCCGAACTCCGGTGTGTTCGTCCGACCCACCGAGATCAACCCGGCACCGCTCAGCAGGCGGTAGAGGTGGCTGTCGAGCGAACCTCGCCAACCCAGCTCCACCAGGAAACGGGCACCGGCGTGGTGAAACTCGCCGGCCTGCTCGCAGCCGAGGTCCTTGATGGCCATGGGCACGCCGTCGAACGGCACGCCAACGTCCGACGAGTCGTCGAGCGCGTTGCTGCCGGCCCGTCGCCGCGACCAACGCTGCGCCGATGCTTCAGCCTCGGCCAACGCCAGTTCCGGGCGGGGATGGATGACCGCATTCAACGCCGGATTCAGCCGCTCCATCCGTTCGAGCCCTGCGTTCACCGCCTCGGTGGGGTCTGTCTCGCCTGCGGCAAATGCCTGCGCCAGCGCCGTGGCGTCCTCGAAGCGGCGGTCAGCAGACATGTCCCCGCTTCCCAGCCTCTCGACCTCTCCGCAGCCGACCTCAGCCGGTGCCGGGCCACAGGCTCGGCATGCGGCCCGCCCACGGAGCCGCCCGCTCGAGCTGACCCGCCAGCGAGAGCAGCATCTCCTCGCAGGCGTGCGCGCCCACGAACTGCACGCCTACGGGCAGATCGCTGGCGGCCCAATGCAGGGGCACCGACATCGCCGGCTGGCCGGTCACGTTGAACTGCGGGGTGAACTGCAGCAGGTCACCCAGCCGGCCGCGGCCGGTTTCGGGATTGCGCAATTCGCCGAGGCGAGGCGGCGGCTCGGCCATGATCGGCGACACCAGCACGTCGCGGTCAGCCCACCATGCGGCGAGCCGCCGGGTCCAGGCATGGCACCACTCGAGCGCCGACACGTACTGCGCCCCGCTGACCTCGAGCCCGATGTTCATGAGTGCCCACGTGTCGCCTTCCACATCGGCACGGCTCATGTGCCGGCCCAAGGCCTCCTCGAGGCCAGACAGCATGACGACGTTCTGCACGGACACGATCGTGCGAAGTGCTCGAAGAACTCTGCGTGGAACATGTCGTCGGGCGCCGAATAGTCGACGCGGTGTCCGAGGCTCTCCAACAGCTTCCCGATCGCTCGAACCCGCAGCGAGGTGTGATCGGCACCCGCCATCAACCGTGCACACCGGCGATCTGGCGGACTCTCATGAGCCGGGTGACACGCTTGGCTCACCCGATGCCCCTCGGAGCGCAGTTCCGCTGCGACGCATGGACACGGACCGTCCTCGGTGCCGGAAACGCTTGCGAGGCCGGGCTGTCGACGGTCTCCGGTGTTACTCATCCAACAGCAGTCAGATAGACTCATGTTTGTGCCGAAACGACTGCAAGTGCTGGTGCCTACCGATGAGTACGCAGAGATTCAAGACGCTGCGAACAAGTGCCGGATGACGGTCGCCGAATGGGTTCGCCAATCGTTGCGCGAAGCTCGCAGCCTCAGCCGTCACCGGCCTGATGCAAAGCTGCGGGCCATTGCGGCGGCATCACAGCACGCGTTCCCCACCGCCGACATCGACGACATGCTGGCCGAGATCGGCGCAGGCCGGTCAGATGGTGCAGATCAAGCGAGCGGGGCGAGCCTTGCCGACCGCGTCGGCTGAGCCGGCCGGACGACGTCATGATCTTCGTGGATTCCAACGTGCCGATGTACCTGATCGGCGCTGCTCATCCCAACAAGGATCGGACAGTCGCAATGCTCACGCGCTTGGCACAGGACGGCGAGACGCTCGTCACCGACGTCGAGGTGTACCAGGAAATCCTCCACCGCTATGTCGCCATCGGCCGTCGTGAAGCGATTGACGCTGCCTTCGCCGCCCTCGACGACCTCGTCGACGATGTGCTCGGCTTCGGCGTGGCCGAAGTGCGCGCCGCACGCACGCTCATGGACAGCATCGAAGGCATCTCAGCGCGAGATGCCCTGCATGCGGCAGTGATGACCAAGGCCGGCATCAGTCGTATCTTCAGCTTCGACCGAGCATTCGACAAGCTCCCAGCACTCGAGCGCCTGAGCTGAGGCAGTCAGTTGCTACTCCGCCTCGGTTGCCGTCGTTGTGACCGCTGAGTGCAATCGGGCCGACGAGCGCTCCGCTTGCTGCTGTGCGAGGTCCGTCTTCGACGGCGGGCATCTTGGCTCTGCATATTGCAAGGGGGCTTACATACAATAGTTGACGACACGGCTGTGATCTGCGGAAACGCTTTTCACGCGGAAACGCTTTTCACATCCATCAACGTTCTTGCTGATCAACGTTCTTGCTGGTCGCACCGTTGCAGGAAACTATTCTACATAAGCGGCCGCGCGGATAGGCGGGAGCGATTTCGGTCCCTCCGGCGCCTCTGGCCGGCAGCGTCGGCAAACGCGCTGGTCAGGGTGTTGTGTGTGCAATCGGCCGGCCGGGCGTTTCCGCAGGTCAGCACCTATCCGCTCACGCTCTTAGCCCTGATCCACCGGTGTGATGTGGGTGGGTGGTGCGGCGCGTCCACGAGAAAGGCCTCCTGAGGTGGCGTTTTGCCGTTTGTGGATGTTCGGCGTGATGTCATGACGGGAGGCGCTTTCTGTGAGGAGCGTAACTGGGGGTTTGGACCGGATCGGGGCTGTGTTCGACGACGGGTCTGAGCCTTCCCGGTCGCTCTGTAGTCTCGATGTCATGGCTGCTCCCGACATTGCTACGGCGCGACGCGCAGCCGCCCAGCTCATCGACGCCGGCGCTGGCCGGGTGCTGGTATTCGGCTCAGTGGCGCGCGGGGAAGCCACCGAAGACAGCGACATCGACCTGGTGGCCATCTTCGACGACCTCGGCGACTACAGCACTCGCGCCAATCGGCGATGCGCGCTAGAGGCGAAAGCCCGCAAGGCCACGGGATGCCCGGTCGACGTGATGGTCACCGACGCACCCGAATGGGCTGTGCGCACCACCGAGGTCCCGTGTTCGGTGGAAGCACGCGTCGCCGGCGATGCGGTCGAGCTGGCGGACATCGGCAGCCACGCCGGCATCTACTGGGACAAGGAGATCGGATTGCCTGCAGACCCCACCGCCGAGCTGGAGAGTCGCTTCTCGGACATGTCGAGAGCGCTGCTCCGCCTCAAACGGCATCTAAGTCCCGATCAATTCGAACACGACGCGGCCGACGACGGTGACGCGGCCAGCCTGGAGCTTCATGAAGGCGAACGCTTCGCCTCAGCGATGACAGAGATACTCGCAGTCATCGAATGCGCCGCCAAGGTCACCCACGTCGTCTCGGTAGGCACTGCGCCCGCCCACAAGCACGAGATCCCGCTCCTGCTGGGACCACAGCCAGATTCGGTCGAAGACGCATTCTGGAGCCTCGCCGGCGACAGGGCCGACCTCGCCGGACTTCACCGCTGGCGGCCAGGCGTCACCTACGTCGACAGCCGCCCCGACCTGCCCACCGAGGACCAATTGCGCGACCATTGCGACGCGGCCCTTGACATTGCCGCCTTCGCCACCGACCTGTGCCGCCAGAGGGACATCTCCGCAGACCAGCTCAATACCTGGGAGCAACACGTCCAAGCCCTAGAAGACGCTCTCGACGGAGCAATCCGCCATCGGAACGCTCCTGGGCTCGGCCTCGAACGGTGAAGTCCATAGTTGCCCCGCCGCGGGTCGCGCCCAGGCCACTGGCTCCCCCATACCCGATGCGCCGCTGTACCTGCGCGTCCGCCTGATGCCGCGACCGGACTAACCGAGCACTGAGCCCGGATCCACCGGTGGGGTGGGGTGTTGGCGGGTTGTGTGGGTTGTGGGCGTTGTGGGCGTTGTGGTTGTTGGCGGGGCGGCTTTTGTGGGGTTCGGCGGTGGTGGTGGCGTGGGTGGTCGGTGTGGGTGTGTGGGTTGGTTTGTGTGCTGGGCTTGGTGGTGCTGCGCGGCTCGGCGTGGCGCGGGCGGCGGCTCAGCGGTGCTGGGGGATGCTGCGGATGCGTCGCAGTGCGGTGGTGAATGTGTCGGCCCGGGGCCATCGGGCCGGGAGTCGCAGGGTGGGCCGTCCGCTGCGGCGGTCGAGCCTGCCCGCGATGCTGGGCAGGCGCCGGGCGAGGGTGGCCCCAACGGTGGGCTTGTGGGGTTCGTGGACCTTTTCGATGCGCGCTGCCCAGCGTGTAATGTTGTGCGCCAGGGCGGCGAAGGCGAGCCGGGAGGCGTTGGCCGCGAACCGTCCTGAGGGGCTGTGGGCGAGGCCGCCGGCTTTGATGTCGCGGATGGCTTGCTCGACGCGGGCGTGAGCGCGGCAGGCGGTGTCGGCTGCTTTGGTGTCGAGCCCGTCGGCGTCGATGTCGGTGGCCACGGCGTGGTGGCGCCAGTTCGGCCACAGCTCGGCTTGGCCGCCTGCCAGGCGGGTGCGGCGCATCACGAGGCGCACCGTGGCTTGGGCTTGCCCGCGGCGCGTCGGCCGCTGGTGAGAGTGGCCTCGGCGACCTGGGCTTCGCCGTCGTCTGTGCAGCCGATCGGTGTCCCAGTCGTGGGCGCCGATGGCGGCGACAGCCGCTGTGACGCTGGGGTTGGGGGCGACAGCGACCGCGAACCTGGTGTCGTGCGCTTCGAGCTTGTCGATCAGGTCCCACGACAAGAACCCCGCGTCGGCGCGCAGCATCAGCGCCGCGTCGGGCGCCAGGCGGCGCACCCGGCACAGGGTCCCCGCGGCGAAGCCGACGTTTCCGCGCTGCGAGGAGCCCTTGCGCATCGGGGAGTGCACGATCTCGCCGGTGTCGTCGCGGACCGCGACCAGCGGGTGATAGCCCAGCCGCCCGCCGACCAGACCCTCCAAGCCCAGCCGGCCCACCAGCGTGCCCGCCAGCACCAGCCCCGCGTCGCCGACCACAGACCCGTCGTCGAACACAGCCCCGATCCGGTCCAAACTCCCAGTTACGCTGCTCACAGAAAGCGCCTCCCGTCATGACATCACGCCGAACATCCACAAACGGCAAAACGCCACCTCAGGAGGCCTTTCTCGTGGACGCGCCACACCACCCACCCACATCACACCGGTGAATCCGGGCTAAGCCCCCAAGGCAGACATGGGCCTCGGTGCCACGCGTCACGCCTCACTCTGCCGGCAATAGGATTTTCGAGGTGGCCGAGATGAGCGCGACGCTGCGACGGGTGTTGCAGTCGGCGGCTCGCCTGCAGTCGGTGGTCCCCGATGCAGTGCTCGTGGGAGGCGCCGCGGCGGCACTGCATGCGGGTCACCGTGACTCCTTCGATCACGATCACGTCCTGTCCGATCTGGTCGACCGGTACGAACTGGTGCTGGACGCAGTGGAGGCAACCGCGGGATGGGCAACCTCAGTGCGGGCTTCCAAGCCGCCGTTCACCATCATGGGCAGCCTCGACGGAGTCGAGGCCGGACTGCGCCAGATGCGTCGCACGCGGCCGCTCGAGACAATCCGGGTGGACGTCGGCGCTGATACCGATGTCGTGGCGCCTACCGAACAGGAGGCGCTGCGGGTGAAGGCCTTCTTGGTAGTGCAGCGCAACGTCGTGCGCGATTATCTGGACGTGGCGGCGCTCGCTGACCACTTGGGGGCTGACGCAGCCGTCAAAGTGCTGTCGGGCATCGACGACTTCTACGCCGACCGCTCCAACGATCCGGCGTCGGTGCTGACCTCGCTGGTGATGGCACTCGTCGAGCCGACGCCGCGCGATGTCGATGTGATCAACGAGCTGCCCCGCTACAAGGGGCTTGACCGACGCTGGCACCAGTGGCCGGATGTGGTGGAGACTTGCCAAGAGTTGGCCTTGCGTTTGGCGGGTGCGGTGTGAGCCCGTTGCAGTTCCGCAACGTGGATGCCGACCCGGACGACGAGGTCCGCACCTGGCCCTATGAGGCGTTGGTGACCGCCATCGACCGTGGCTCCGTGCCTGACTGGCGGCGCGTCATCGCAGAGATCCGGCGCTCACCGCACGGACTGGTGGCCCAGCGCATCGACCGCTTTCTCGCGTATCGGCCGGACGACGCGGTCAGCACGCTGTTCTCGCTGGCGCTCGAGCGGGCACGCGCAGCCGATCCACGATGAGGCGGCGCCGCTTGGCCGTCACGTTGACGCTGGCCGTCTGCGGTCAGTAGATGTACGCCATGCGAAGGTTCGTCATCGGTCTGCTCGCGGGGATTCGGGGCATCTCTGGGTGGGTGTGGAAGCTCCAAGGCAAGTCGCCCGATGACGTCGCTGACCAGCGGGTCACCACCGGGCGGTCCTGGGATGAGTTCTGCGATTCGCTCAAGGCGGCGGGAGCTGCGCTGCAATTCCCCGGAACGCCCCGGGATGGGTTCAACCAAGCCGAGGGCTACCGCTACCTGAGCCGCATCGCCCGAGCGGGCCTGATGGCCTTCGTCGAGCACGCCGACCCGAAAGCGCCAGTGCTGCACCGTGTGGTCGGCGAGACCGCCAAGATGGGCGCGGACAACCCGGACAACTTCTACCTGACCGCGGTGCTGGAGGGGACCTTCGAGTACAGGATCACCGGCCGCCGCAACGACATCGCCTACTTGAGCTTCGGAACCCAGGCCGGCCACTACGGCCAAGGCGGCGGCCTGCCCCCCACCGGCTACCTCGAATCCGACGACATCGACATCGACGCCGACGGGCACTTCGAGCTGGTGCTCAGCAGCACGCCGCACGAGGGCAACTGGCTGCCGATGACGGCAGAGACGGGCGTGCTCGTGGTGCGCCAGACCTACGGCGACCGCAACGCCGAGACACCTGCCGAGCTCACCATCGAGCGCATCAACTGCGCCCCCGCCGATGCTCGTGCCTCCCATCTGACGCCGAAGGCGCTCGATGACGGGCTCCGCAACGCCGGCTCGCTGGTGATGGGGGCACCCTTGCTGTTCGCGAAGTGGGCGCGGGACTTCCAGAAGCACACCAACGAGCTGCCCCGGTTCGACCCGGACGTGTCGCTCGCGGCCGGCGGCGACCCCAACATTGCCTACTACCACAGCCACTGGGCGCTCGAGCCCGGCGAGGCGCTGGTAATCGAAGCCACGCCACCCGACTGCGAACTCTGGAACTTCCAGCTCAACAACTACTGGATGGAATCGCTGGACTACCGCCACTACACCATCCACACCAACAACCATCTCGCCAGCTACGAGGCCGACGGGTCGGTGCGGATCGTGGTAGCCCACGCCGATCCCGGCCTGCCGAACTGGATCGACACCGCAGGCCACACGTCGGGAACGATGTGCTTCCGCTGGGTACGAGCCGCCGAGTGCCCCCAACCGAGCTGCCGGGTGGCCAAGTTCGCCAGCCTTGCGGGACTGCACCGTGGCTGACGCCGCGGGCTTGGAGCAAGTGCGGTGACCTCCACCGACTACGAGCGCCCCTTCCGCCCCGCTCCGGTCAGGCTCCTCAACCGGCTCGGCCGGGCCGGCTCGAGCTTCGGGCTGTCGGACCGGCAGGACGCGGAGGCGCTGCGTGACGCGGCACGGCGCAAGACCGGCCTCAGCGACTTCGGCGACGACGGTCACGCAGAAGCCCTGGAGGTGCTGGTTACTTCGATCAACGCCGAAGCCCACTTGAGCACGACGGGCCGCTTGATCCAGCGGTCACGCCTCACCGGGGCGCTCGTGCAGCGGCTGCGAATCGAAGAGCTGCTGCGACGGCATCCCGAGATCGCCGACATCGACCTCGGGACGGTCATCGTGATCACGGGCCTGCAGCGCACCGGCACCACCCTGCTGCATCGCCTGCTGACCTCCCATCCGGACACCCGCGGCCTCTCCGGCGCCGAGGCTCTGGTGCCGGTGCCGGGTTCGCCGGACAGCGACCGCGCCGAACGGGCGCGCAAGCGGCAGGCGGTGCTCGCGCAGAAGTCGATCTCGTACCTGGCGCCTGAGTTCATGGCCATCCACTCGATCGGCCACGACGAGCCAGAAGAGGATGTCCTGCTGCTTGACCTGTGCTTCATGAGCCAGTCGGCTGAGGCGACGATGCATGTGCCGACGTATGCCCGCTGGCTGGAGTCCCAGGACCACGCCCCGGCGTACGAGTACCTCCGGCGGGTGCTGCAGGTGCTGTCGTGGCAGCGGCCCGGCCGCATGTGGGTGCTGAAGACGCCGCACCATCTCGAGCATCTCGACGTGCTCCTACGGGTGTTCGAAGTCGCCACGGTCATCCAGACCCATCGAGATCCGCGCATCGCGCTCGCCTCGTTCGCCAGCATGGTCGCCCACGGCCGCGGCATGTTCAGCGACCGGATCGACCCAGCCGAGATCGGCCGCCACTGGAGTGCCAAGACGCACCGGATGGTGGACCGGGCGATGACAGTTCGAGCCGAGTCACCGCCCGAACAGTTCGTCGACGTGTCGTACTACGACCTCATGGCCGACCCGATCGCCGAGGTCCGGCGCATCTGCGAGCACGCAGGAATCCCCTTCGACGAACGCGTTTCCCAGGCGGCCACCCAGTACTTGGAGGCGAATCCGAAGAACCGCTTCGGCAGGCACGACTACCGGCTCGGCGACTTCGGCTTGACCGACGACATGGTCGATGAGACCTTCGCGGCCTACCGGGAGGCCTACGCGATCCCTGTCGAGAGCGACCAGGACGACGCCGACGCTGAGCAGCCTGCCGATGCGGGGCGGCCGGGACGCGGGCTCGGCGACAGCAACTTCGTCGGAGCCTTGCTGACGGCGGTCCGCGACCTCCGCAACCCGAAGGCTCCCGATGTCGACCCGGTCCCCGACGACGTGCGGATCGACGGCAAGACGTGCCTGGTGACCGGTGCCAACAGCGGGCTGGGCAGAGCTGCCGCCGTCGAGCTCGCCCGACGTGGCGGCAGGATGATCCTGGCGTGCCGCCCGGGCCACGACACCATCTGCGACGAGATCAAGCGGGAGTCCGGCACCGAGAGCGTCGAGCTGGTCGAGGTGGACCTCGCCGATCTCCGGTCGGTTCATCGCTGCTGCGACGATCTGCGTGACCGGGGCGGTCGCGTCGACATCGCACTCATGAACGCCGGCCTCATGACCCCTGCCGCGAGGCAGTCCCCGCAGGGCTACGACACCATGCTCGCCGTCCATTTCCTGGCCAACCGCGTGATGATCGACCGCTGGCTGGCCGATGGCGTGATCGACCCGTCGCACGCCGGCGGCGACACCCCGAGGATCGTGTTCGTCTCCTCAGAAGCGCATCGCTCCAGCGCCGACCTCGACATCGAGCATCTCGACGCCTTCACGCCCTATGGCATGAAGGACGCCATGGCGCACTACGGCTTGAGCAAGCTGGCGCTGTGCACCTACGCCACCGAGCTGTCACGCCGCCTCAACCCCGTTGACGGCGACAGCGTCGAGGTCGCCGTGCACTCGCTGTGCCCCGGCGGCGTCGCCACCAACATCGCCCGCGAGGCCCCGCCGATGCTGAAGCCGATCGTCGATCCGGCGCTGCGGCGGCTGTTCCAGTCGCCTGCGGACGCCGTCGATCCGGTCATCTACCTCTGCTGTGCTCCCGAGGCCGGCAGCGCCACCGGCCTCTACCTGCACCTGATGCACCGCAAGCAGGTATCAGAACGCGCATCTGACCCGGCCAACGGCACCAAGCTGTGGGAAGCCAGCCAAGCGGTGGTGGACCGCCCGCTGTAGCTCAATCCCATCAACTGGCCTGCTTCAGATCCGTGGGACAGAGCTCAGCAACCGCGACGCCGGCGCGACTGAGAGCTTGTTGGTGGTGCGAATAATCGGAATCGACCGCGTTCACGATCTCGTTCGGAACCGGGCTGCTCGCTGACGAAGCGGCAATCGAAACGGCCACGAACTTCCGGTCTGCCGGATCGAACGTCTCGAGAGCAGGATCGTCGGGAAACTCCTGGAAGTACCTGTCTGCGTGGGGCGTGAGGTCGAACCGACGCAGCCAGCCTTGGTGCTCGTGCGCCCAGCGAAAGAACTCGTCTCCGATCCCCGGCTGCCCTGAATAGTTGCAGTGCTTCTGGTACTCGGCGAAGATCTCGGCGCCCGAGTCCAGCAGCAGCGAGCGCGATTGGGTCACTTCGTTGAGTCGGCCGAGGGCGGCGAGCCGGCAAGTGGTGCTCGCGTTGTCACTGCCGTTGGCCACGACGAGCACGTTGGTGTCGACGACCGAGTGGATCACAGATCCGATGCTGCTCGTTGCTTGAGGCCCGCCTCCACGATGGCAGCAGTCTCGCCGAATCGATCTCCGAAGAAGTCGTCAGGCCAGTTGCGAATCTCACCGTACTCGTTGATCACCAGTTCGCCGATGCGCGACGCGCCGCTGCTGCTCTCGCAGAAGTACAGGGCTACCTGATCGGGTGCGATGCGGCGTTCGGCCACCCTCCGCTGCAGCCGCTTCAGTAGATGCTCACTGTGACTCTCGACGATGACCTGCACCCTGCGAGCACTCGACGCCTCGATGATGATGTCTGCCAGTCCCGCCTGGACTGCGGGATGCAGGTGGATCTCGGGCTGCTCGAGCAGCACGGTGGACCCTTCGTCCACATATGCAAGCAAGACGAGCACGGGCAGCACCTGTGACACGCCGAAGCCCACATCGGTCAGATGAACCCATCCCTCCGCATCAGAGCGGCGCACTCGAACGCGATAGATGTCGGCCTCCGCCGATATGCGCTCCACCTCGAAATCCGCGATGAGCTGTAGCTGCTGCAGCCACTGGGCAACGTGCTCTTCCACCGTGATGAGCCGCACGGCGCGGCCCCTCCGGTCGAGCTTGCGCGCATTGCGCCTGCCCATGCTTCGTGACGCCAAGAGCGCCTCGACGGCACGTTCGCCGGCTCGGCCGACATCGGCCGGTGATGAACCCTGCCATGTGTACTGCCGCTCGGGGTAACTGCGGAGCGGACCGAGATAGAACAGCCGATCTCGGAACTGCCTCTCCAGTTCGAGCTCGATGTCTCCCATGAATTCGGCATTCTGGTAGTAGGCGAACACCTCGTCGGGGAAGCCGTAGCACTTGCCGGGAGGGGGCAGCGCCCATCCTCGACCGCGGAATCTCGTCAGATAACCCGTATCTCCCTCAACGGAAGCCTCAAGCTTGTACTCCGGATCTCTGCGATGCCGCGGTGCCTTGCTTGTCGTCATCTGCACGTGTGTGCTGCCGAGCGAGTACTCGAATTGCTCGACATAGAGTTGCACCTCGCCCGTCGAGCCATCAGACCCATTCCGGTCCCGTGCGGTCAGGGTGGTGCCGAACCAGATGGCGTCCGCCGAGAACAGCGTCTTGTCAGGATCCCGGGGGTCTGGGGGCTCGACGCGCTCAGGCGGCGTCCAGCCGAACCCGAACGACATGGGCGCTTCGAAACTGCCTCGGTGGGTCACGTCCCGGACAAGGCCGAGCGAGATCGGCGAGCGTTCGTCTCCGCCGAGATTCAGGACTTGGCGGCGGTCCGCGGAATCAACCGTCTGCTTCAGCAGCAGGAGCGTTTGCAACAGGCTCGTCTTGCCGGAGCTGTTCGAGCCGAAGAAGCCGGTCACGGACGCAAGGCCCACCTCTCCGGCGTCTTGCCAACTCTTGAAGTTCTTGGTGCTGATGCGCGTAAACATCCCGCCGCAGCATCCCCTCGCGCCGTGCATCGGTCGTAGGGGCGAGGCTACTTCTTGGAGCATTCGAACCCAGCCGCGCTTGCTGCGTCGGCCTCACGGCATTCCGCGAGAATGTTCCGCAGCGTGACCGTCACGCCTGCTGTCGATCCACGACCTCCGGACAGTCACTCGTCGCCAGAATTGAGCAGTTCCCCATGAACACGACGCTGCCGGCCGAGCTGCGGCTGACCCATCTCGAGCAACTGGAGGCCGAGGCCATCCACATCATGCGCGAGGTGGTCGCCCAGTGCGAACGACCCGTCATGCTGTACTCGATCGGCAAGGACTCCTCGGTGCTGCTGCATCTGGCCCGCAAGGCGTTCTTCCCGGGCAAGATCCCGTTCCCGCTCCTGCATGTGGACACGACCTGGAAGTTCACCGAGATGATCTCGTTCCGCCAGCGCATGGCCGACGAGATCGGGTTCGAGCTGATCGTCCACACCAATGCCGACGGCGTCGCCCAGGGCATCAACCCGTTCGACCACGGGTCGAAGAACTACACCGACATCATGAAGACACAGGCGCTCCGGCAGGCGCTGGATGCGGGCGGGTTCGACGCGGCGTTCGGGGGTGCGCGGCGCGACGAGGAGAAGTCACGGGCCAAGGAACGGGTCTTCAGCTTCCGTGATGCTCACCATCGCTGGGACCCGAAGAATCAGCGGCCCGAGCTGTGGAACCTCTACAACGGGCGGGTCAACAAGGGCGAGTCCATCCGGGTGTTCCCGATGAGCAACTGGACCGAGATCGACGTCTGGCAGTACATCCACCTCGAGGAGATTCCCATCGTGCCGCTGTACTTCGCCGCCGAGCGGCCCGTGGTGGAGCGCGACGGCGTGCTGATCATGGTGGACGACGACCGGTTCGTGTTCGAGGACGGCGAGACGGTCACCCAGCGGTTGGTCCGGTTTCGCACGCTGGGCTGCTACCCGCTGTCGGGGGCGATCGAATCGACGGCCACCACGCTGCCCGAGATCATCGGCGAGATGCTGGTCGCCACCCGTTCGGAGCGGGAGGGCCGGGTGATCGACTTCGACCAGTCGGGCTCCATGGAGCAGAAGAAGCGCGAGGGCTACTTCTGATGGATCTGCTGCGCCTGCTGACGTGCGGCAGCGTGGACGACGGCAAGTCGACGCTGATCGGCCGCCTGCTGGCTGACTCCCAGCTGATCCACACCGATGTGCTGGCCAGCCTCGAGGCCGACTCGGCTGTCCACGGCTCAGCGGGCGATCAGGTCGATCTGGCGCTGCTGACGGACGGCTTGCGGGCCGAGCGCGAGCAGGGCATCACCATCGACGTGGCGTACCGCTACTTCTCCACGGCCAAGCGGAAGTTCATCATCGCCGACACCCCTGGGCACCCCCAGTACACGCGCAACATGGCGACGGGCGCCTCGACCTGCGACCTCGCGGTCATCCTGATCGACGCCCGCCAGGGCGTGCTGGCACAGACCAAGCGGCACAGCCACATAGCGAGCCTGCTGGGCATCCGCCAGGTCGTCGTAGCGGTCAACAAGATGGACCTCGTGGGGTGGTCGCGCGAGCGCTTCGCCGAGATCTGCGAGAGCTACCGCTCCTTCGCCAAGGCGCTCGACTCAGAGGCTGAGCCGACAGGCGAAGCCGTGGCCCGAGCGGCCCGTGAGCGCAGCGAACAAGAGCGGGAAGCAACAGGTGCAACAACGAGAAGGTTCGCCTACCCGAGCGGCTCCGTACGCGAGCCGTGCTTCATTCCGATCTCGGCGCTGCTGGGCGACAACGTCGTCGAGCCCGACGATCATCTCGGCTGGTTCGACGGGCCGACGCTGCTGGAGCACCTCGAGACGGTTGAGATCGACGCCGGGGTCGACACAGGGCATTTCCGCATGCCGGTGCAGCTGGTCGCTCGCCCGGATGCGAGCTTCCGCGGGTATGCCGGCACGATCGCCTCGGGAACGCTCCGGCCGGGTGATGAGGTGGTGGCGCTGCCGTCGGGACTCAGCTCGTCCGTGGAACGGATCGCAACCTTCGATGGCGACCTCGACATCGTCGGGCCGGGGCGGGCGGTGACCGTGACGCTCGCTGACGAGATCGACATCAGTCGAGGCGATCTGCTGGTGGCACCCGGGGGCGAGCCGCAGCGGGCGCACGATCTCGACGCCATGGTGGTGTGGATGGCCGAAGCCGGCGCCGAACCCGGCAGCTCCTACTTGCTCCAGACGGCCAATGCTGTGTCGAACTGCACGGTTCGCAGCATCCGGCACCGGATCGACATCAATACCGGCGCGCAGGAACCGGCCCCGGGACTCGGGCTCAATGACATCGGGCACTGTGTCATCACGTCGGATCGCGAGCTCGCGTTCGATCCGTACAGCGCCAACCGGGCGACCGGCTCGTTCGTGCTCGTCGACCGGCTCACCAACGCAACCGTGGCCGCCGGCATGGTCATGGGGGCGGCATCGGCGTGGGATCGCACACCCGATGCGGCGCTCGTTCGTCAGCGTTCGGAGATCAGCGATGGGGAACGGGCCATCCGCTTCGGCCAGCAGCCGTGCACCATCCTGCTGACGGGGCTCACTGCGGCCGGCAAGTCCACGCTCGCGACGGCCCTCGAGCGGGAGCTGTTCGACCGGGGCAAAGTGTCGATCCGCCTCGACGGCGAGAACGTGCGCATGGGCATCTCCCGTGACCTGGGTTTCAGCATCCAGGAGCGCTCAGAGAATCTGCGCCGCGTGTCGGAGGTTGCACGGCTCGTCAACGGCCAGGGGCTGATCGCGATCGCCGCGCTGGTGGCACCCGACGGCGTGGTCCGGCAACGTGCCCGTGACCTCGTGGGCGCGGATCGTTACGTGGAGGTCTTCGTGGACACGCCCATCGAGGTCTGCCGCGAGCGTGATCCCCACGGCCTGTACGCGATGGCCGATCAGGGCGAGATTCCGCGTTTCCCCGGCGTGTCGGCTCGCTATGACCGGCCGACCGATGCCGACCTGCGGGTCGATACGTCGGCCCAGAGCGTGGACGAATGTGTCGAGGCGATCCTGCGCATGCTCACCGAGTTCGGCTTTCTGCGAGGACCGAGCACCCCGTGAGCGAGGGTTCCGAGAACGAGCCGGTGTCGCGCAACATCGTGCGGGCTGAAGGGCGGGTGACCGGCGCCGGACGAGAGGCGCACTTCGGCCATCGCGCCATGACGGTGTGGTTCACCGGCCTGTCGGGCAGCGGCAAGTCGACCTTGGCGTTCGCACTGGAAGAAGCACTGCTGCAACGCGGAGTTGCGACGTACGTGCTCGACGGCGACAACATCCGCTTCGGGCTGAACCGCGACCTGGGCTTCTCGCCGGAGGACCGCACCGAGAACATCCGCCGCATCGGCGAGGTGTGCCGGTTGTTCACCGACGCCGGGCTTGTCGTGCTGACGGCGTTCATCTCGCCCTACGTCGCCGACCGCGACCAGGTGCGTGCGATCCATCCCGACAGCGCGTTTGTGGAGGTATACGTCGACACGCCGCTCGACGTCTGCGAATCCCGCGACCCGAAGGGCCTGTATGTGAAGGCCCGGGCCGGCGAGATTCCCGACTTCAGCGGCATCTCGGCCCCCTACGAGCCGCCACCCGTCCCCGAAATCACCGTCGACACCTCCCAGCCCCTCGACGCCTGCGTCGCCCAACTCCTCGCCGCCCTCCCCCTGACGCCCGACCGCTGAGTCGTCCTTCGCCGGCCCTCACTCTTTGCAGATCTCGGCGATCGTCTGGGGCGAGGCGTCGGCGACCGCGGCGATGTCCCGCAGCGATGCACCATTCGCTTGGGCAAGCCGGATCGCAGTCGCCCATTGCGAGGCCAGAGTTTCCTTCTGACTGGTCAGTCTGCGAACGACGTTGAGTGCTGCCCACTCCGAACTCGTGGCCAGGTCGAGTCCAGACAGATCCCACTTCGACGGCCATGTTGCTCATCTTGCCTGATCGTCGGCAAATCTGTTTGCCAGTATGGGTAAGGGTTACATACCATAGATGTATGGCTCACAAGACGACGATCGACTTCGACGACGAGATGGAGGCGGCGCTCGCCGAACTGGCAGCGATCGATGGCACCAAGAAGCTCGCCATCAAGAGATCGCTCCTAGCTGAGGTGAAGCGTCGCCGCCGCAGCCAAGCGATGCTCGACTTGATTGCTTCATGGGAAGCGGCGGAAGGCCCGATCGATCGCGAGCACCTCGAATGGGCCGACGAAATACTCAACCGCCAGGGTGTCAGCCATTGATTGTCGATGCTGGACCGTTCATCGCCGACGGAGAACGCGTGAACTCTCGGCTGTGGGCACTGATCAAGCGGGCCGCCCAGCGCGGTGACGAACTGCACACGACCCACCCGGTGCTCGCCCAAGTCTGGCGCGACCCTGCCCGGCAAGCGAATCTGGCCCGTGCATTGCGTCACTTCGATGTCCATGCCCTCGACGAGTCGGTCTCGGTCGGTCGCCGATTGGCCGCTTCGAGCACTTCAGACGTCGTCGATGCCCACCTCGCGGTGATCGCCGAACGCCTCGGTACGTTCATTCTGACTACCGACGGTGATGACATGCAGAAGCTGAACGCCCGCTTCGAGGCGTACTGAGCGCTCGGAGAATGGAGTGACGGCATAGGGGATGCTGCCGACCGCCGTCGGCTGACCTCTCAGACGCTGCTGCCGGGACTCTCTTCGATCTGCACCCCGCCTACCCCCGCAGGAGATTTCGATGACCGTGGTCGGCCATGACATCGTCGAGATGCCGGACGACCCAACGGTCGGCGCCATGCCGCCTTACCGCCGCAGAGCCGAGTCCAAGAGGTTGAGTTCTACGAACTGCTGCGCAGGATGATGTGCTCGAGCGGCTCGCCGATTTGGGCCCGGCCGGAGGGAAGCTGTCCCGGCGCGGCCTCGACATCCCACACCATGACATCGTTGTCGAGCGTGTACAGCAGGAACCGACTGTCAGGCGCCCACGCCATGTGCCCGAGATCGACGCCGATCTCGGGCGAATGACGCCCCCACCCCTCGTCGAGATCCACGACCACCACCCCTGCGGGCGTCAAGTCGCCGTGCCGCAGCCGAATCGCGACCCGGTTGCCGTCAGGCGACATCACGCCCTGCTGGCTCCAGCGGTCCGGCGACGCCGCTGCCAGCTCTGAGGGCAGGTCGATGATGCGCTCGGAGATCGTTCCGGTGACGATCGGGTAGCCCTCGCAGATCGTCTCGCAGTCCTCGGCCCGCTCGACTCGGCTGTCCTGGTCATCTGAGTTGCCGAACTGCCCCGCTGCCTCGGCGCAGATTTCCTCGCACCATTCTTCACGCCGGTCTTCTCCGACCGTCGCGCTGAAACTCGTGTCGGTGATCCGGCAGCCGTATTCCTCGCATTGCAGCCGGACGACATGGCTGTCGCCCACCGCCAGCACCCGCCCGGCGCCGAGCTGGAGCGCCTGGTTGCGGCCGTCCACCGCCATGACGCGGCCGGCCATGGACGCCACGACATGATCCCCGAGCGCCCCGTGCACGCGGGCCTCGTTCGGCAGCTGCACCGCCGAGCGGAAGACGCCGTCTGGTCCGACGACCCGGGCGAAGAGATGCTCAGCGCTGCGGACAACAGCGACGATGCCCGGCGGGCTGTACGCGGGCAGGACCTCCCCGGTGTCCTCGGCGACGACGACGGTACCGCCGGTCTCGGGATCCACCCGCAGGACGTCCTGTCCGATGCCCACGACGACGGTGCCGCCGAGATCGATCAGCGTGTGCGGCAATCCGGGCAGCGGCACATACGCCGCGGCGCCGCTCAGCAGGTCGAGTTGGAACAGGAACCCGCGAGCGTTGCCCGTGGGATCGCCGGCCAGCGTGGCGATCATCTCCGCCTCGGGCCGCACCGGCGGCAGATCGCCTATCCCTCCGTCGAGCGCCGTGGGCGGGGGCAGCGTGGTGCGCGGCGGGGACTCGGGCGCCCCAGTCGTAGTCGTCACGGGCGGCTCTGTCGTGGTGGCCGCAGCCGTCTCGGCATCGTCGGGTTCGGAGTCGCCGCGCAGCCACGCCACGACCACCGCAGCGACGGCCAACGCCAGCACCAGCACCCCCAAGGCCGTCAAGCGGGGCGGCAACGGTGACAGCCGCCGCTCGACGACCGTCTCCTGTACGTCGGCGAAGTCGGCACCGCCTTCAGGCAGGATCTCCAAGCCCCGTGGCGGTTCAGGGATGCTCACTGTCTCACATTCTGCGCCGCATGCCGCATCAGTGCGTCGCGATCGCCTCGATGGAACGCCGTTGTGCTGCCGGACGGCCCTACCAAGACGTGGCGTTCTGGGAAAGCTCCCGGAACGGCGTCGCCGGGTCGGGACCGGGCTCGCGGGGCAGTCCGAGCACCCGCTCGCCCAAGATGTTGCGCTGGATCTCGTCGGTGCCGCCGTAGATGGACGGCGCGGGCGAGAACACCGCCATCTCCTGCAGCACGCCGTCCGTCGCTGCAGCGTCGCCCCACAGCGTCATGTCCGCTCCGAGGATGGTGCTGGCGAGCGACCGGGCACGTCGCAACGCCGCCGTCATTCGCAGCTTCGCCAGATTGCCCTCGCCGCCGGTGCGTTGAGATCGCTGCCGCCCGCGGACGGCCGAGAGCCGCATGAGCTCGAGGTCGATGTGCATCGCAGCGAGTCCTTGACGGACGAGTGCGTCGCTGTCACGCCCACGAGCACGAGCCTCAGCGCTGAGCTGGTTGAGCGTGCCGGGACCCACTCCCCCGGCTGCCAGCGGGAGCCGCTTGCCGCGGAACGTGCCGACCGGTCGGTCGAGGTGTCCCGCGATCGATCCGGGGTGCGCGGCGGCGAATGCGAGTCCGTGGCTGCCGCCGATGCCCGCGCGTTCGACCATGAGCGTCGTGTTGGTCACGCGCCATCCGTCGTTGAGCTCGCCGATGATGTTCGCGTGCGGCACCCGGGCCCCGTCGATGAACACCTCGTTGAACAGCGAACGCCCGGTCATCTCACGCAGCGGCCGCACTTCGACGCCCTCCTGGTCCATCTCGAAGGCGAACCAGGTGAGGCCGCGGTGCTTCGGCGCCTCGGGATCTGTGCGCGCCACGAGCATCCCTAGGTCGGCGTGCGAGCCTTCGGACGTCCAGACCTTCTGGCCGGTGATGATCCACTCGTCGCCGTCGCGGATGGCCTTGGTCTGCAGACCGGCGAGATCACTGCCCGCGCCGGGCTCGGAGAACAACTGGCACCAAGATTCGGTGCCGTCGAGAATGGCCGGCACGAAGCGCTCGATCTGGGAGGGCGTGCCGTGCTCGAGGACGGTGGGGGCAGCGAGCAGCATGCCGAGTCCGGCGGGCGAGCCAACGGCTTCGGCAGCGCGGATCGCATCGACGAGCACGCGTGTCTCGGCGCGGCCCCAGCCCTTGCCGAACGGTTCGGAAAGCGTCGGGTTGGACAGTCCGGCCGCAGCCAGCCGACCCCACCACTCCCGCACGCTGATGTCGGGATCCCAGTTCTCCGCCAGCCAAGCATCGAGCTCAGACTTGAGCTCGGGACCAGACGTCGCGCTCACCGCAGGAACTCAGCAATGATCCAGATGATCCCACCGACCAAACACGCGCCGATGACCACGCTCCTCCTCGTCGCCGACAGGCGTGGCTCATCCGGCTGCGCTTCATCCACGGCTCGAAGGCTATAGGTGCGAATCAGTCCGCAAAGCGGAGAAAGATTGCTGTGGCCGGGGCGAAGAACAGCCGCCACGCCTGCAGGATGCCGCCGTTGGGGCCGCAGATCATGCGCGTCTCGGTGCCGGCGGGCAGCTCGACAACGACCTTGGGGCTGAAGAGCCACAGCAGCTGCAGCCGCAGCGTGTAACTGCCGGGGCGCAGCACGAAACTCTCGGTCTTGTCGTCGCGGATCTGACCCACGCGCTGGCCCTCGATGAGCACGTGATAGCTGCGGATGGTGTCGCGGTAGTGATGGATGCGCTCGAGCACCAGCTCGGCGGTTGCTCCCTCCGACGATTCGTCCTCGCCGTCGGCCGAGTCGTCGCCTGAGTCGTCGTCGGGAACGACCTCGGGCATTCCCATGGGCGTACGCGGCGCTTTGGCGTTGTGATCGGCCATGCCCCGCCGCATCCGCTCCCAGACAGACGGCTTGGGCGCCGACGCCTCGCCTGCCATTGCGGACTGCTCTTCGCTGCCGGGCTCCGTCGTCATGAGACCCCCTCCAGCACGTGCTCGATCACTGCCGCGACGCCGTCGTCGTGGTGATTGGGGGCCACCACATCGGCCGCCGCCTGCACCTCGGGCGGTGCATTCGACATGGCGACTGCCTGGCCGGCCCAGCGCAGCATGTCGATGTCGTTGAGCCCGTCGCCGAACACCAGCACCTCTGACGCATCGATGCCGTAGCGCTGGCAGATGATCTCGAGCCCCGCTGACTTGTTGACCCCGGCGGCTGCAATTTCTGCCATGTCCAAACCCGACGGGCGAATCTCAGTGCCGAGGGGCATCTCGGGCGCGAGCTCGTCGATGATCGTCAGCGTGTCGCTGCTGGGCGCGTGCACCAACCACGTCAGCACCGGCCCATCGACGGCGGCGAGCGCGTCGTCGACGCGGGCAACGCTGATGTCTGCCAGCAGGTCAGCGGGCATTGCGGGACCGAAGTCGTGCTCCCACACGTGACGCCCGTCGGCCAAATCGAGCCCGAGCCGGACATCGGGCATCAGCTTGCGGGCGATCTCTGCTGCTTCGATGGCCTCGATGTGCGTCATGGCCCGATCGGCAATCTGCTCGCCTGCGACGGCGTCCATCACGACCGCCCCGTTGAGACAGACCGCATAGGAAACGCTGGGCGCTCGGCGCAGGACCGACTGGGCCTGCGGCCACGGCCGACCGGTGGCCAAGGCGGCGACGACGCCCGCTTCGGTCAGCGCCCGCAGCGCCGCTGCCGTCCGCTCGGTGAGCACGCCATGGCGGTTGATCAGCGTTCCGTCCACATCGAACGCCGCCAGCCGCGGCAATCCGCCTCGAGGCATCGACGCTGATCCTCCAGATGCCGTGCCTGCGGCCGCGGTGTTCATGCCCTGCACGGTAGAGGGCCGGTGTGACTCGCACGCCCGTGACTTCCTATATTCCTGCATTCCGGCTAGAGCCGATCAAGGCGCTTGCCTGAACTGAGCCTGTGGACATCTACGGCGAAGCCGAGCACATCGCTGCCGATACCAATCGCCGACTCGCAGATGCACAGATGCAGGCGACGACGCCGGCGACACCCGGTGGCGACGGGGAGCGTGCACTTGCTTTCCCTTCAGCAATGTTCACCGATGTCCCGTGAACCGGAACACAGACATGATCTGCGAATCCGCCGGACGCCGGCTGGTTCAATCCAGGTACGCCGCTGTTGCGGTAGCGGTCTGCAGCAGCCGGTCGGCGCCTCCGGCGGTCTCGAAGATCCGGGTGCGGCTGGTGACGAGGTGATCGGTGCGAGCCAGCATCTCCCCGCCGACGCGGAACGGGCCGCCCCGGCCCGGCGCCAGGTAGTGCATGTCGGCGAACACGCAACGTGACCTGCGCTCGCGCTCTGATGCCAGGCCGGCAAGGTGGTTCGCCATGACCTCGGCCACCACGATCGAGGCGCCCCCCTGCAGCGAGCCGAATGAGTTGCGGATGCGGTTGTGCATCGGCAGCTCGATGCGCGGCTCGCCCGGCACCGGCGTGATACGCAGGTACTCATCAAGCGGCGGTCTCGGGTCCAGCTCGTCGTCTTCCCGGTAGTCGACGGTGTTGTCGCGTGCCGTGCTGTCCACCACCGGCGTGTCGTCCCGGCGCGGCAGGCGTGCATAGGTGCAGACCGAGCGGGCGATCTCGGTGCCAGCCTCATCGACCACCGAGGTCTCCGTCACCACTTGGTTGCGTCCCACCCGCAGCGGCACGCAGCGGGCTGTCACCGCAGAACCCTCCGCGCGCGCCGCCAGCACCGTGGACAGGTGCAGCGTGGCCGTCCAGTCCGGCGATACCTGCAGGACCGCATGGTGACCTGCGACGGAATCCACCAAGGTGGCGACTGCGCCCAAGCGCAGCCAGCCGCCGTCGGACAGCGGCCTGTCCGCCAGATCGTCCAGCACCGGCATCGTCGCGGCCAGCGACCCGTCACCCGACATCCAGTGGCTCAGACGCAGATGGCGCAGGATGTGATTCTGGGGCGGGTAGCGGAACGACGCCTCAGAGGCGACGGAGGCCACAACGGCGGCAGGCGCCGCAGCGGCGGCAGCGCCGCCCGACGGCCCGCCGGCCGCGTCGCCGGGGGCAGTGCTCATGTCGCGCGCTCGTCCGCAAGACGCTGCAGCGCATCCCACAGCTGCGACGTCACCTCGGCAAGCTCGTCGGGCACTCCGCCGTTGGCGATGACGAAGTCAGCAGCGTCCCGCCGCTGGTCGTCAGTGGCCTGCGAACCCAGGCGAGCCCTGGCGTCAGCCTCGGTCATGCCGCGCTCGGCAAGGCGCTCCAAGCGCACATCGGGCGGCGCCTCCACCGTGACGACGACCTCGTAGGGGAATCGGGTCTCCCGACCGAGCGTGCTCTCCACCAGCACCGCCATGTCGAGCACGACGACCTCTGCGTCTGCGGCAGCGGCAATGGCTTCGATCCGTTCGTCCAGGAGTTGGTTGACGGCCGGATGGCTGATCTCGTTGAGCGCGGCGAGTTCGTCGGCGTCGTTGAACACGATCCGTGCGAGCGCGGGGCGGTCGATGCCGCCGTCTGAAGCTGCCAGCTCGGCACCGAATCGGTCGAGCACACCGGACACTGCGGGACCTCCAGGCGCGAGGATCTCGCGGCCCAACGCATCGACGTCCACGACTGCCGCCCCGTGACCGGCAAGCAGGTCGGCGACCGTGCTCTTGCCGGCTCCGATACCGCCCGTCAGCCCGACAATCAGCACAGCACTCCCGAAGGACTGCGCGGATGGGTGAACGCTCTCGCGGATGCGCCAGTTCCTTGCCGCTCTTGTTCCCTATTCCCATTGGATACGGGCTCACGGGCCGCTCGGGCCACGGCTTCGCCTGACGGCTCAGTCTCTGGGAGCGCGGCATCGAGCACAGCGTCAGGCGACGCGGCGATGCTGGGTGTCGGTGGGCGGGCCGGCAAAAGCCTGCGCGATGCCCATCCACTCGAGCGCCAGCGGACCCTCGATCGACAGCCCGGTCTCGGTGTGATGGCGACGCTGGGTCACTGCGAGGCAGAACTCGTACGCGTCGCCGCTGACCTTGTCAGCGGCGACGTCCGGTCCCCAGGTCCATACATCGCCGTTCGGGCCATCCAGCTCCACCCGCACCGGTCCCGGCGGCACTTCGAGGCCCCGGTTCGCGTAACTCCATCCGCGGGTGCTGACCCCGATGTGGGCGACATGGCGCAGCCGGTCGGTCCTGGGCAGCTCCCGCGCGTGGGTGTCGGCCACGTCGTGGCCGTGCGACCATGTCTCCATCAACCGGGCGGTGACGAACGAGAGGGCGCCCATGCTGGGTCCGAACCAAGGGATCCGGTCCTTGGTGTCCAGCGGTCGAACGGCGGCCAGCATCTTGGAGCGCTCTTCGCAGAGCCAGTCCCAGATCTCCGCCCCTGACATCGCGGCGAAGTCGAATCCCGCCGCGGTGTGCAGGTCCATCTCGCCGCGTGCGGCTGCCGCAGTGAAGTCTTCGAAGCGCTCGGGATCGACTACGGCCACTGTCGCCACCCAGTCGGTCATGCCGAGATGGACCATGGTCTCGCGACTGTCCCAGCCCTCCGCGGGCGTGGGCAGGCGCCACTGGTTCTCGCTGATGTCACTGACCACATCGCCGAGCGCGTCCGTCTCGGCCTGAAGGTCGTCGCAGATGCCGTCCATGAGCGTGGACCCTACCCCTCGACGGATTATCGGATCTTGCCGGATCACTGCCCTTCGCAGTGGCTGAGTAGGTTGCGCTCGATGAGCAGATCAACCGATCGCCACGATCCGGCGTCTCCTCCGGGCGGCGCTGTGCTGTGGCAACCCGATGACAAGCGACGCCGCTCGACGCAGCTCTGGCGCTTTGCCTCTCAGGTCGGCCTGGGGCTCGATCGGCACTCCTACCAAGACCTGCATGAGTGGTCGGTGAGCCAGCCGGGGGCGTTCTGGCGTGCGGTGTGGGACTTCAGCGACGGCATCGGCGAGCTCGGGAAGGACTTCGTTGCGCGGAGCTCGCAGCGCGGGCATGCCGTCGTGCCGAGGCCAGGACTCGGGTTCTTTGCCGGCTCGAGCCTGAACATCGCCGAGCACTACCTGCGCTCCCCAACGGCTGGCGGCCCACCGCTCGACGGCACCGCGCTGGTGTTCATCGGCGAAGACGCCGTCGAGTCCACCATGACCTATGGCGAGCTGCGAGCCGAAGTTGCGGCATGCCAGCGAGCGCTGAGCGCTGACGGTGTCGGCGTGGGCGATCGGGTCGCCACGATGCTGCCGAACGGCCCGGCGGCGCTCATCGTGTTCCTGGCGGCAGCCTCGCTGGGAGCGGTGTACTCGTCGGTCAGCCCCGACTTCGGCATCGACGGCGTACTCGACCGGTTCGGCCAGATAGCGCCGACGGTGCTCGTGGCCGTCGACGGCTACTACTACAACGGCATCCGCCATCGCACGTCGGCGAAGGCTGCCGAGGTGGCCTCCGGCCTCGCGAGCTCGGGAACCGCGCTGCGCCGCCTGGTGCTCGCTCCTTACGACCTCCGGGCCGACATCGTCGGCTCCGATTTCGACACCGCAGGGATCGACCCATCGAGAGTCACCGGATGGTCGACGTGGCTCGAGCCGTTCCGGACGGCCACAGGCGACGACCTGATCTTCGAGCGAGGCGACTTCGACCAGCCCGTGTGCATCCTCTACTCGTCGGGCACGACCGGCAAGCCGAAGTGCATCGTCCACCGGGCAGGCGGTGCGCTGCTGAAGCTCTGGAGCGAGCAGCGACTGCACTTCGACGTCCGCCCCGGCGACCGCGTCCTGTACTTCACGACCACCGGCTGGATGATGTGGAACTGGCTGGTGGCAGGACTGGCGGCGGGGGCCTCGCTGGTGCTGTACGACGGGTCGCCGTTTCACCCCGGCCCCGACCGGCTCTTCGATGTGGCGGATCGCTGGGGCGTGACGCTGTTCGGTGTCAGTGCCAAGTTCATTGAGGGCGCGATGAAGGCGGGCATTGCGCCGGCGGAGACCCACGGGCTCGACACCGTGCGCGCCATCGCCTCGACGGGCTCGCCGCTCGCGCCCGAGGGCTTCGACTGGGTGTACTCGCAGGTCAAATCCGATGTCCACCTGGCGTCATTCTCAGGCGGCACCGACATCTGCGGCGGCTTCGTCATCGGCGATCCCACCGGACCGGTCCGCCGCGGCGAGATCCAGGTGCCTGCGCTGGGGCTGGACGTCGACGTGGCCGACTCGAGCGGCGGCTCGCTGGGTGCCGGCGCGCAGGGCGAGCTGGTGTGCCGGAATGTCTTCGTGTCGATGCCGCTGCAGTTCTGGAGCGATCCCGGCGACGAGCGCTACCGCGCCGCGTACTTCGACCGCTACCCGGGCATCTGGCACCACGGTGACTTCGCCGAGTGGACGCCTGGCGGCGGGATCATCATCAGCGGACGGTCAGATGCCACGCTGAACCCGGGCGGCGTGCGCATCGGAACCGCCGAGATCTACCGGCAGGTGGACCGGATCGACGAGGTGCTCGAGAGCGTCGTGATCGGTCAGCGGGTTGCGGCCGGCGAAGGCTCGACGGCCAGCGCCGACACGCGAGTCGTGCTGTTCGTGAAGCTGCGCGACGGGCTGACGCTCGACGGCGAGCTGATCGGCAGGATCCGCGCGCAGATCCGATCAGGAGCCTCGCCCCGGCACGTGCCCGCGGTCATCGCCCAGGTGCCGGCAATCCCCCGGACCCGGTCGGGCAAGCTGGTCGAGCTCGCCGTGCGGGATGTGGTCGAGGGCCGCCCGGTCGCCAACGTCGAAGCGATCGACGACCCCGACGCGCTCAGCCACTTCGCCGACCACCCCGCCCTGGCGCTCGGCTGAGCGCCGCTGCCCACTGCGCGACTGCAGCCTCAGAACAACGACTCGTCCGTGCGGCGCAACCCCTCGATGACGAGCACCGATAGCGCGGTTGCCGCCATCAGCACCACTGCCAGCGCCATCGCCTGACCCCGCAGGGTCTCCCCCGGCGTGCCGAGCAGGCGGAACAGCGCCAGCGGCGCGGTGAGCGTGTCGGGCCGCCGGGGCAGGAACGCCGTCGCCCCGAACTCGCCGAGCGAGACGGCAAAGGCGAAGGCTGCACCGACGGCAACCGCCCGTGATGCAATCGGCACGTCGACCTCCCGGCGTGTGCGCAGCGGCGATGCCCCCAGCACCGCAGCGGCCTCGCGGAGCCGGTGGTCAATCGAGCGCATCGTGGGCACCAGGGTCCGCACGACAAACGGCATGCCCACGAGCGCGTGCGCTACCGGGATGATCCACCATGCGGTGCGGAAGTCGAACGGGGGCGTGTCCAGCGCGAGCAGCATGCCGAGCCCGACCGTGACGGCGGAGACTCCCAGTGGCAGCGTCAGGCCCACATCGAAGAGGCGCCGCAGCCACGCCGAGCCGCGTGCCGCGATCGCCGCCCGAGCGCGGCCTCCCACGACGACGATCGACGCCAGGACGCCGACCACTGTCGCGATGACCATCGCCAGTGCAGCGAACCACAGCGAGTGCCCGAGTGCGGCGAGCGCCGTGGCGGGGAGCATCTGCACCCGCTCGGCGAGCGCGGCGAAGTTGCCCAGTCCGTACCCGTCGCCGGTCGCGAACGCCCGCTCCACCAGCGACGCGATCGGCACCCCCAGCAGGATCAGGGCGACGGCGGCATTGGGCACGATCACCCCTCGACGGCGCCGCGGCGCCGTGCGTCCGGGGCCCCGCCGCGCGACCGTCCTGCGCCGCTCGGCGACGCCCGCCAGTGCGACGAGCGCCGCTACGGCCACGAGCTGGCAGAGCGCCAGCGCCGAAGCCGTGGCGAAGTCGAGCCGTGTGATCGCATAGCGGTAGATCTCGGTCTCGACCGTGGCGCGTGCGGGCCCGCCGAGAATCAGGATCACACCGAACGACGTGAACGAGAACAGGAAAGTGACCGCCGCTGCGGCTGCGACGGCGGGGCGCAGCAGCGGCCAGGTGACCCCGATGAAGGCCCGGGCAGGCGTGGCGCCCAGCACTGCCGCCGCGTCCGCGTTGCGACCGTCGAGTCCGGCCCACCAGGAGCCGACGGTCCGCACCACGACGGCGTAGTTGAAGAAGACGTGCGCCGCCAGGATCGCCCACACCGTGTGGTGCAGCGACAGCGCACCCTCGTCGAGTCCGAACCGGTCGAAGGTGGCTTCAAAAGCGCCGGCCACCACCACCGTCGGGAGCACGAACGGCACAGTGATGACCGCACGCACGATCCGCCGGGCACGAGGCTGCAGGCGGGCCAGCATCGCCGCGGCAGGAATGCCGACTGCGAGCGTCAGCGCAACCGACACAGCCGCCTGCCAGAAGGTGAACCACAGCACGCCGCGGATTGCGGAGCGGCCCAGCACGTCGGCGAGCCCGCTGAGCCCGTCGCCGACGACCGTCAGGACGGGGTACACGAAGAACACCGCCATGAACGCGAGCGGCGCGGCTGCCGCAATCGCCCATCCGGCGGCTGGTGCCGCCCGGCGCTGCCGCAGCGGCCGGCTGCGGGTAGCTGGCGGTGGCATCTGCGTCCGGCTCAGCGGCGCCCTCAGCGCAGGACGATCTCCACCCAGCGCTCAGTCCAGGCGTCACGGTTGGCTTCGATCTCAGCCGGGTCCAGCATCAGCGGGTTGTCCGGCACTGCGGTGTGCTCGACGAAGGGCGGCGGGAGCGTCGCGCTCTCGATGACGGGATAGACGAACATGTTGAGCGGGACGTCGTTCTGCCACGTCTCGCTCAGCATGAAGTCGATGAGCGCCCGAGCCCCCGCTTCGTTGTCGGTTCCCGACAGGATCCCGGCGAACTCGATCTGGCGGTAGCACGACTCGGTGATGACCCCGGTGGGCGCGACCTCGGTCGGCGGGTCAGCGAAGATCACCTCGGCCGGCGGGCTCGACGCGTACGACACGACGACGGACCGGTCGCCGCCCCCGGCAGTGAACTCGCCGTAGTAGGCGTCTTCCCAGCCGGCGGTCACGGTCACGCCATTGGCCCGCAGGTCCTCCCAGTACAGCTCCCAGCCGTCGCCGAACGCTGCGATCGTCGCCAGCATAAATGCGAGCCCCGGCGATGAGGTCTCAGGATGCTGCACGACGAGCTGGTCAGCGAACTCACCGAACGTCAGCTCGTCGAGCGTCACGGGCTCCCACGGCACGGCGTCCTTCCAGTAGTTCACGCACACGTCGCCATAGTCGACCGGCGTCACCCGGTGGCGCGAGTCCAGCTGGAACTCTTCGGGCACGCCGGCGAGCGCCGGGGACTCGTAGCGCTCGAAGATTCCGGCGTCGAGGCCGCGTTGGAGGAACGTGTTGTCGATGCCGAACAGCACATCGCCCAGCGGCGCATCCTTGGTGAGGACGGCCTGGGCCACGAGCTCGCCTGTATCGCCGACCTCGAGCAGTTCGACGGTCACGCCGGTCTGTGCCGTGAACTCTGCCAATGTCCCTTCGGACAGGTTGAACGAGTCGTGGGTGATCAGGGTGACCGTGGTGCCCTCGATCGAAGGCTCGGTCGTGGTCGCAGCGGCCGCCGCGTCCCGTGCCGGGATCTCCGTCTCGGGCGGCGGCACCGGGATGTCGGTCTCGGGAATGTCGTCGTCGCCGCAGGCGGCAACCAGCAGCACGGCTGCTGCCACGGCGACCACGATGCGGTACGACTTGCGCAGTTGATGGGTGGTCATGTGCTTCCTCCGCTGGCATTACCCAGATCAGGTTCTCGGGTCGGCGGCCGCACAGGTGTCGCCCTCTCAGCCCAGTGGGCTCCCCGGTATGTGATGTGGCTGCCACCTTACCGTGCAGCGCCATTCGCCCTGGCGTGGCAGTGATCGCAACGCGGGAGGGCCGGCTTCAGAACCAGCGTCGCGACGTGCGCAGCGCGGTCAGCACCGGCGCGGTGGAGATGAGGTCCAGCAGCTCGAGCTGGTCCTCGCTGAGATAGCGGGTACGGCCTGCGATCTCGGCCAGGGGCGGCAGCGCGATGCCCGTCGAGTGAACGCCCACCATGCACCCCGATGTGCCCTCCATGAGCACCTCGACGGCGCGAGCCCCGAGCCGGCTGCCCAGCAGCCGGTCCGCCGGTGTCGGCGGGCCGCCCCGCTGGATGTACCCCAGCACGGTCGTGCGTGTCTCGAAGCCGGTGCGCTCGGTGAGCAGATCGCCGACGAAGTGCCCCATGCCGTCGAGGACGCGGTTGCCCCACTCGTCGGTGCCCGTGTCGGGAACCTCGACGCTGCCGTCGGGGATCGCTCCCTCCGCAACGACGACGATCGATGCGTTGCGATCGCGATGGTGGCGCGCGATGAGTCGCTCGGCGATCGCGTCGATGTTGAACGGCGCCTCAGGCACCAAGATCGCGGCAGCTCCCCCGGCGAGGCCCGACCCGGCCGCAATGTGGCCCGCCTCGCGCCCCATCACTTCGAGCACCATGATGCGGTCGTGTGACTCGGCGGTGGTGTGGAGCCGGTCGACAGCTTCGGTGGCGACGCCGAGCGCGGTGTTGAAGCCGATGCAGACGTCGGTGCCGACGACGTCGTTGTCGATGGTCTTGGGCACTGCGACGACAGGAAAGCCGGCCTCTGACAGGCGCCCGGCGGTGATCAGGGTGCCATCGCCGCCGATCGGCACCAGCGCCTCGACGCCGTCACGTTCGAGTTGCGCGAGCAACGGCGCTGTGCCCTCGGTCTCCAGGCGACGGCTGCTGCGGGACGTGCCGAGCATGGTGCCGCCGCGCGGCAGCGCGCCACGCATGGCCTCGGAGTTCAGCTCGACGCTGTCTCCGTCGAGCACGCCGTTCCAGCCCCGCTTGTACCCGACGACGCTGCGGTCGAACTCGTGGCCGGCCACCCGGACGACTGCCCGGATCGCCGCATTCAGACCTGCACAGTCGCCGCCGCCTGTCAGCACCCCGATTCGCACGGGCTCAAGCTACGCGACTTCTGCCGGGCGCCCTCCACACACCCAAAATGCCCCGAACGAACCGGCCCCGCCGCCGCACACCGCCGAAAACCGGCACCCAACACACCCCAAAAGCGGCCAGAGCAATTCCCGTGAGCAATCAGGGCTAGACAGCGGCCGCCAGGATCCACTCATAGGCAGGCTGAGCGCGTACGCCCGCGGGCGCCTCGGCAGGAAGGCCACGGTGGTCGAGCGTCAGCAAAGACCGCTCAGCCGACGGGAACGCTTGACCGGCAGCGGCGAGAGCACGGAGTTCACGGGTGCCTGTCTCCGCGTCAGTGGCATCCGCGCACACCTGGATGAGTTCGGTGGTTCCATCGAGATGACGTGCAAGGAAGTCCACTTCGAAACCCTCGGGTGTCCGGACGTAGGTGACCTCGCTCCCCCGACGCTCCAGCTCGATCAGGACTGCCGTCTCCAGGGCGTGCCCCGTATTCGCCCTCCCGGTTCGGTCGTAGACACTGATGAGTCCAGAATCGATCGGGTACGCCTTGCGGGGGTTGACCATCCGCTGCCGCACCGACGCGGCCTCCATCCACACCGTTCGCACCAGAAAGCTGTCCTCGAGGCAGCTCAGATGCTGATGCACGGTGTCTCGCGCAATCGCGATCCCCTGGGAACGCAACGAACGGTGAAACTTCTCGACGCTGAACATCGCGCCAGCGTTGGCCAGCAGTTGACGTGCCAGCCATCGCAAGCCGACGACGTTGGTAACGCCGTGGCGGTCGATCACGTCCCTCAGCAGGGCAACGTCCACATAGTCGGTCAGCAGCCGGCGCCGCATCGCGACATCCAGTCCCTGTGCTTCGGGGAAGCCGCCGATGTCGAGCCACTCGACAAACGCATCCTCGACGTGCGCCCGCTCGGCGCGGCGCATCAGTCGGGGAGATTCGGGCAGCGTCACGCCGCGATGTCGCAGCGCCTCGTCAAAGCCGAACGGGTGCATAAGAACCTGCCAGGCCCTGCCCCGAAGCTCGGTTGCGATTTCGCGCGACAGCAAAGCCGCCGAGGAGCCCGAGACGAACACCTCCGCGCCGTCAGAATCGAGCAGGCGACGAACGAGTCGCTCCCAACCCGGCACGACCTGGATCTCGTCAAGAAACCAGCACATCGGCGCGTGAGCGCTAACGGACGCTGCGAGCCAATGTCGGTCGGTGTACTCGTCAATCAACGCACCCAGCTTCGGCGCGTCGAGCCCATTCAGGCGTTCGTCTTCCAAGGTGATGAAGGGAAGATGTTCGTCAGGCGTACTTGCAGCGCTGCGCTCGGAGCGCAGCTGGTGCAGGTACGTCGTCTTGCCCGCACGACGCATGCCGACTACCGCAGTGGCCTTGCCGACGAAGGCGGATCGGCCGGCGACGCGGCGCGGCGTGAGCGCAGCCGGACGGCGCGCTTCCTCCAGCCGTGCGAAGAAGGCGTGACGCAGTCGCGGCGAGGGTGCGTCTGCCGCCGCCGTGAGCGCCCACGTGTCGTCTGCTGATGATGCCACCGCAAGTATTCTCCTTCTCAAAAGGAGAATCTAGCACCAATTTCGCCTCTGGAAAAGGAAAATTAACCAACGGCACGGATCGCCGCTGCCGTTCGCGTTTCTGTGCCGCCACCTGCTGTCACGGCAGTGACGACCCTACGGCTGCGGAGCAGTCCTGTCGCCCGGTTTTCTGGACAGCTTCGACAGGCAGCGATAGCGTCGAAGGGACATGAACAGGTCGCTCGGACTCCTAGCCGTGTTCTGCGCGGTTGCTGTGGCCTGTGGCTCGTCCGCATCCAGCCCGAGCGCAGACGGGACTGCTGGCGGTTCCGAGGCCCCTGCGACGACGGCGGCGGCAGCGTCCACCAGTGCTGCGGCAGCCGAGCCGTCGGTTCCCGCGGCGATAGAGCCGGTCGCCGATCGTCTGGCGGCAGATCCCGAGGCGCCGATGGCCGAGTGGGTCGCGGGGATCAACACAGCCGGATGGGACTTCCACCGGCACCTGGCCGGCAACGCGGTGTCCAGCCCGATGAGCATCGGCGTCGCCTTCAGCTTGAGCCGCGCCGGAGCGTCGGCCGACACCGCAGCGGTGCTGGATGACATCTTCGGGTTCCCGTCGGCGGGCAGCCACAGCGCTGCCAACGCGGTCGACCGCTTGCTGGCTGAGGCATCAGCGGAACCCAACACCGTGGAAGTCGCCAACCGCCTCTTCCCCGACGACGGATTCTCGCCGCGACCCGAGTTCCTCGAGACCGCAGCAACGCACTACGGGGCGACGATCCAGCCAGTCGACACCGCTGACGGCGATGCCGCAGCCGAGGTCATCAACGACTGGGTCTCGGGCCGCACCCGTGGCCTCATTCGGGTGATCGTCAACCCCGACGCCGTCCAAGACCAAAGGCTGGTCTTGGTGAACACGGTGTATCTCAAAGCCGACTGGCTCGAGCCCTTCCTGGCAGACCTCACCCGCGACGGCGAGTTCACCACCGACACCGGCCAGGCAGTCACTGTGCCGTTCATGCAGGACCACGAAGCCGTCCCCCGCAACCATGTCCTGCTGGATGGCGCCGACGCCGTGGAACTGCCTTATGTCGGCAACGACCTGGCCATGTGGCTCATCGTCCCGCACGAACCCGACGGCCTCGCCGCCGTCGAAGCCTCGCTCGACGCTGCCTCGCTGGCCGAACTGCCCGAGATTGCTCGGCGGGGCACCGTTCACCTCACCATGCCCAAATGGGAGCAGACACTGCCGCCCGCCGACCTGTTCAAGTGGCTGTGCCCGCAGGGATTCTGCGCCGGCGCAGGGTTCGACGGCATCGCCCCCGGCATCTTCATCACCTCGGCACTGCACAGCGCCAAAGTGATCGTCGACGAGAAAGGCACCGAAGCAGCAGCAGCCACAGCCATGGCGTTCAACGAGTCCGCGCCTCCCCCACCCGATCTCACCGTCGTCGCCGACCGGCCGTTCCTGTGGACGATCCTCCACCCCGAGACACAAGCCATCCTCTTCGTCGGCCGCCTCGTCAACCCTGCCGCCTAGGAGGCTGGTCGGTTCTTGAGGTTCGCGGTTGGTGGTGTGGGCGGGTGGCCGCGGGTGGTGGTGTGTGGCGGTCGGGGTGTGTGTCAGGCGATGACGCCGAGGCGGCCGGCGAGGTCTGGGTTGAGGGCGGCGGTTCGCCATTCGAGCCAGTGGCCGGCTTTGGCGAGGCCGCGCCAAGGGGAGATCAGTTGCTCAAGGTCCGATGGTGAGACCACCCGCCGTAGCCACGAGCTCGCCGCGAGCAGCACCGCTGCGGCACGACCTGCGCCGCGGCTGCTCACGCCCCTTGCGGACGCTCTGTGCCACCTCCGCCGCCGGGCGAGCTATGCGGATTCGCTCCTGCCACGATCCGCCCAGCGCGGCTTCCGTGATCGGCGGCGTCGGTCGAGCCCGGCACGCGCAGCGGCGAACCCGGCTCAGAGCCCGCCGACATAGTCGGCGGTGGTCGATTGAAGCTGAGAATGCGCAACGGAACTCGGCGGGCACTCAATGTGCCGGAGTTCGGCAGACCTTTCGCGACTGATGGAGACGGTGTTGCCGCCGGGCACCGAAATGCTGTGCGGGGATTGAGAGTCTGCGAACCCGCTCTGTGCGCTCCCCGCATTGACAGTCACTCGTGATCTTTTCTTGCTCGTCGTGGTTGTGCTGGGACTCGTATCTCCATAGGTGCTGCAAATTCGGCTCGCGGTGATGTCGAGAGTTCGGAGTCCGGTGAGATTGGCGATGTCGAGATCGTTGAGCACGTCGTTGTACTGGAGATGGAGGTCTTCGAGTGTGCTGTTGGCGTTGGGGAAGGTGATGCTCATGCGGTCGCCGTCGAGAGAGGTGTAGGCGACCCGTTGGTCGTTGATCAGCAGCTTCGTCAGCGACGGGATGGCGCTCTGGGCGGGCAGCGCCCACGACTTGACCCGGTTGCGAGTCAGCACCAGCGTCTCCAGGGCGGGCTTGTCGCCCAGGCTCAGCGCGCTGAGCGTGTTGCCCCGCAGGTCCAGTTCGCGCAGCTTGGGCAGGCTCGCCAAGGTGATGCCACTGAGCCCGGCCTCGCGAACGTGCAGTATCTCCAGGCATTCGAGGTTCGGCACCGACTGCGGGCCCGACAGCGGGTTCGCTGTCAGATACAGCCGCTTCAGCCGCGACAGGTCGCCCAGGCCGTCGAGGTCGTCCAGCGACGTGATGCGGTTGGCCTTCAGCGACAGCGTCTCCAGCGACCCGAGCTCTGACAGGTCGACCTCGGTGAGCCGGTTCGCGCCCAGCGACAGGTACCACAGCGAGTCGAAACCCGCGAAGCTGATCATCCCCGCATCGGTGATCTCGTTGCCCCACAGCGACAGCTCGCGCAGCCCCGTCGCGTACTGCAGTCCCTCCAGGATCCGGATCGGCGCCGCTTGGGTGTCCAGTCGCGACGCCGACAGCTTCCGCAGCGACCGCAGAGCGCCGCGGGTGACCGGCTCGCCGGGCCCGAGACCCAGATGATCCTCCAGCACCGCCAGCAGCACCGGATCGGGGACCGTCACCGTCTCATCGTCATCAGCCGCAGCAGCTACCTCGGCCGCAGCGACGCGAGCGCACGGGCCCACGGACTCCTCGTCGGAGCCCATTCCCTGGGCGCCGACCCCCCCCCCCCCGGGAGCGGACGTGACGACCACGGCCGCCCAGACCGCGACTGCCAACACCAGCTGAAATACACGAGCGTTCCTCATGACCGCGAACCCTACACAACCTTGGCAGGATTGCATTGCCTCGTTTGGTCTCATCCGTCGGCATGGGGCCAGATGCCGTGCGGTTAGTCCGATGGTCGGCCTGACCAGCTCGTGCGCGACGGAGTCCTGCGCACCAGCACGAAGACTGGCTCCGCGACGCCAGCGCCGTCGACACCTTCTTGGCGTGGCACCCCCAGATTCTCGACTGGCACCACACAGGACGGCCCAGCAACGGCCGCATCGAAGGCACCAACAACCTCCTCCAAGTCCTGCGCCGCCGAGCCCACGGCTTCACCAACCACACGAACTTCGAAGCCCGCGGCATCCTCACCACCTAACCTGACCCCGCCGAGCCCAGCAGCCCCACCCCACAAAAACGCGAAGGCTCACGATTTATCGCGAGCTGGGCCGCTGCGGCGGGGTCGAGGGTGTCTATGACGCTGAGGCAGCGCAGGCCGATGCCCGGCTGCGGGCGTTGCGTCCCAAGGCCGCCAAGCTCGAAGCGGGCCCGGCGCTGGCCGGCGAGGTGAACGACAGGCTGGGTCTGTGCTGGTCGCCGCACGCGATCAGCGCCGATCTGGCCGCTGTGGGCGCGTCGGTGTGCGCGGAGGCGATCTATCGGGCGGTGTGCAGCGGCCGCTGCCTCGGCGGCGACGCGTGGAAGTGCCTGCCGCGCCAGCAGCGCTGCCGCAGGCGGCGCAGCCGCCGCGGCGACAAGGCCAGCCCGCTGGGCGAGTACCGCCCGCTGGGCGAGCGGCCCGCCGCCGCGGCGGACCGGTCCGAGCCGGGCCGCTGGGAAGGAGACCTGATCATCGGCGCGAACAACAAGACCGCCGCGGCCGCCCTCGTCGAGCGCACCAGCCACCACGCCCTCGTCGTGGCGCTGCCCGACGGGTACCGCGCCCCTCAAGTCGCCGAAGCGGTCACCGCAGCCCCGGCCCGCCAGCCGGCCCATCTCGTGCGCTCGCTCACCTGGGACCAAGGACGCGAACTCGCCCGCTGGGCCGACATCGAAACCGAGCTCGGCATCGATGTCTACTTCTGCGAGCCCCACAGCCCCTGGCAGCGCGGAACCAACGAACAGACCAACGCACTGCTGCGACGCCGGCCGCCCAAAGGAACACCCCTGGACCTCAACCCCCTGCGACTGTCGATCATCGAGGACAGCCTCAACACGATGCCCCGCCGACTCCACAACTGACAATCAGCCGCCGACATCTACACTCAACTCACTCGCAACCACCGATAGAGCTTGCCGTGCGTCGGCAATTTGCGCAGGGCCTGCCGAAGCCTGTTTCCGCAGGTCAGCGGGCCGCGACCTGCCCGCAAGAAAACCGCGACACACCACTAGAAGCCCAGCTCGACGTCACCGCTCGTAGGCGGTTCTATCTCGAGCTGCTCCCCCGCGATACGCGAATTGCGGAGCGTGCTCGCTCATGGCCCTCCAGACCTACCGGTAGTCGATGTCGAAACACCTGTGCGACACGAGGTTCTTCATTCCTCGCCGTCCGACGTGCAGGTATTCTCGTTCTATGGCCGCCCCGGACATCGAAGCAGCGCGCCGAGCTGCCGACGAACTGGTGCGTGCCGGCGCTGGGCGCGTGTTGCTGTTCGGATCGGTAGCGCGCGGGGAGGCGACAGACCGCAGCGACATCGACTTGGTGGCGATCTACGACGATCTGGACTACAAGGTGCGCTCCAAGCGTCGCTGCGCCCTGGAGGCCCAGGCCGGTGCCGTTGCGGGCTGCCCAGTCGACGTAGTGGTCACTGATGCTCCCGAGTGGCAAGTGCGCACCACCCGGGTGCCGTGCTCGGTTGAAGCTCGTATCGCCGGCTACGCGGTCGAACTGGCCGACACCGGCCGCCACGCAGGGATCGACTGGAACAAGGAGATCGGATTGCCTTCCAACCCAACCGCAGAGCTGGCCAGCCGATTCGGGGAGATCTACAACGCAGCGCTCCGCCTCGAGAACCACCTCCGACCCACTGTGGCCGAGATCAGGGACGCCGACGCCGGCAACACCGCCAGCCAGCACCACAAGGAAGGCGTGCGCTTCGCGTCCGCTATGTCCGAAGTCCTTGCCATCGTGGAATCAGCGGCGAAGGCCACTCACATCGCCTCTGTGGGCACTGCGCCGGCATGGAAGCACAACATTCCCGCTCTGCTCAAGAACCAGCCCGAGCCGATCCGCAATGCCTTCTTTGCGTTGGCGGGCAGCACCCTCGACCTCACCGTCCTCGACGAGTGGCGGAAATCGAACTACCTCGAGAACCGGCCTGATCTCCCGACCGAGGACGACCTCCGCGAACAATGCACCGTGGCGCTGCACATCGCTGCGATCGCCGTCGACCAGTGCCGCCTGCAAGGCATTCCCGAGCAGGATCTCGCACTGTGGGACGAACAGGTCTCACTGGTGTCTGATCTCCTTGACGGCCCGCTCCGATACCGCGACACACCCGACATCGGAATCGAGCTGTGATCGGCACGGCACAGCCCGTTCCTTTCAGCCCTCCAGCTGTCCCCTGAGCTTGGCCACGGCTCGGCTACCGCCCTCGTACTGCGCGAGCGCCGCGACCACCTCGTCTCGCGGGTGGTCGCCTTCGCTGAGGCCGAGTTCCGACGCTGCGGTTCGGGTGACTCGGACTGCAGGGGCTGGCGGCTCCCGCCACTCAGGGAGGGCCTCCTTCCAGCCGTCGACGCAGCCAACAGCGTGCAGGGTGCAGCGACGCCAGAAGTAGTCGTCCTGCTTCTTGTCGGGAGCCTTCCAGGTCACGACGGTGGCGTCGTAGCAGTTGCGGGGGTTGTCGGTCACTTGCAGATTCCTGTGTCCGGTACGCAAGGCGTGGCTCACGGCCTCGATGACCTGTTCCCGCGTGGCGCCGGTGGTGAGGAACGCCAGCTTGCCCTGCACGCCTTCCACGAGACCGTCGCCGGCGAAGACGATCGGCACCGACTCTTCCTGCTTGCGCTTCCAGTACTGGTCCCGCTCGCGCTGAGCCTGCAGGTCGGCTACGCGTTCCTCTGGACCGAGGCGACGTGGAACCCGGCCACGGGCGGCGATCGGGTGTCGCCGGGCTGTGACCGCTGCTATGCGCAGACCCTGGCCGAGCGGCTCAAGGCGATGGGGTCGCCCAAGTACCAGGACGACGGCGACCCGTCGACGAGCGGGCCGGGCTTCAAGCTCACCTTGCATCGGTCGTCGCTCGATGTGCTTCGACGCTGGAGCGCATCCCGCCTCGTGTTCGTGGACTCGATGAGCGATCTCTTCGGTGACGATGTGCCGCCCGAGTTCATCGTGCAGGTCTTCGGGGTGATCAGCGAGACGCCCCAGCACACCTGCCAGGTGCTCACCAAGCGAGCGCAGCGGCTGAGCCGGATCGCCGGCGGGCTCGACTGGCCGTCGAACCTACCGATGGGCGTGAGCGTGGAGACTCGCCGGTAAGCGTTCCGCATCGATCACCTGCGCAAGGTGCCCGCAGCGGTGAGGTTGTGGGGAGGCAGGACGCCCAAGGCCGGCGGCCGGGAGCTCGAGGGCGAGGTGTGGGATGAGCTGCCTGTCGGGGCAGTGAGCTAGCGCTTCGGCGGTCGGTAGTCCCGGGGGTCACGACACGCGTCGTACATCGCCTTGTCGATTGGCAGCCACGTAGTGCCCGGGACGCCCCTCGACGATCGCACACGACGGCCGGCGGGAAATGCGGACTCGTAGACGAGTTGCCGACCTTGGGCTTGAGCAATCGTCTTGGCCAGCCGGACTGCAGGGCCAAAGTCGGTGTCCTGGCTGACGATGATGGCGAGGTCGTAGCGCTGTTCGTGCGTTGCCCGGACCAGGTCCCCCGCGAGGTTGCAGCCCAGCGGGCGGGGAGCAGATGCCCGCAGCGTAGCGGGCTGTCCGACTCAGCATCTATACAGCGCACTCCGCTGACGGGTGACTGCGCGGAGCATCGCTCGAAACCAGGTTGGTTGGTGCTCGGCCCGTGACTTATGGTGCTCGTGTACTACAACCTCTGTGGGCATTACACCTAGCAGGCTGCTGAAACATGCAGGTCTGGCCGGAAGCGCAAGCCCCTGACCTGCGGGTTTGCAACTGGACACCGCCTGAAAATCGACTGTTTCAGCATCCTGCTAGACGAGGCACTCACCTCGATTTTGTGGCCCACACGACCCGACGACAACCTTGGTAACTACCAGATCGAGATTGATCGCCATCTGCCTGGCAACGAGCACATGCGTTTGCGCAGAGCGGAGCGGCTTGACCTCAGGTCCTGGGTGATGATGTCGTTGTCGTACCCCAACGGAGAGGTCCGTTGGGTCGGCGTCGACGAACTCAACTTCGTCGCATGGGAGCTCGCAGTGCGCTACGAGACCGCTTGCCGACTCGCCGAACTGCACTACACCCAAATCTGCGACGGCCCAACTGACGAAGAGTTTGCGGTCCGCGTCTCCGAGATCGAACGGCTGCTCGGCGAAGCCGATCGTCTGTCTCAGATGGAACTCTCGATACGCCCAGCAATCCCCGATGACAGCGGCATCATCCGGCTGCTTGCTGCGTCGCCCCGCCCGCAGCCGATCATTCCGAGACGCTCCCGCCTCGAAGAGCTGGCGCGTTCCTGCCTTCCCGATGCTCGCGGAGATGCGGTCTGAGACCCATACCGTCCAGTCCCACGCCAGCATCCCGAAGCGAAACGGCTTCTTGCTGCCAGCAGCACCCTGAGGCTCTTCGCAACCTGATCAGCCGAGAGAGTGATCTCCATGAACACAATGCGACCGTCAGCGAGCTGCTGCCTCAGATCAGGCGTCTTCTGCGCGGCGGTTAGCGCCGCAACCTCGCTCAGTCGGCGAAGAGGCGGCTGAGCGGGTAGGTGAAGCCGGGCAGCACTGAACCGCCATCGAGGATGTCGGCCTCGGTCAGGGTCTCGGCTGCGTCGGTGCCGGCGCTGCGGATGTCGACTGTCTTCGAGTCGGGATGCACCACCCACACCAGCCGCACGCCGAAGCCGAGCCACATCGCAGCACGTTCTGCGAGCTCGCCGAGCCGATCGTTCGGCGACGCCACCTCGACCACGAGGTCGGGCACCACTTCGGCATATCCGACGGACACTTGCCCGGGCGGCAGTCGCGCCGCCGAGGTAAAGGCGAGGTCCGGTTCGCGCACCGTGTCGGGATCGTGCTCAACCAAGATGCCGGAATCAGTGCCGACGACGGTGCCGAGGCCGTGAGCCTCGGCATGGTCGGCAAGCCGTGCGCCCAGCCGCAGAGCGAGCTTCCCGTGCAGCTGTCCGGCAGACATGGTCTCGCGGAACACTCCCCTGACCAACTCGCCACACACGCCCTGAGCGTCGAGGCGCAGCAGGTCCTCGGCGGTGAGCAACGTAGCCGGGAAGGTGGGTGTGACGATTGCCATTTATTCTCAATATCTTTCGTTCTGCCGACAGCCGACTTCAGCAAGCACCTCAGGGGCGCTGTATCGACATTCTCTCATCCGGCGGGGCGATGGGAGAAACGAATTCCCCGAAACCCGCGGACGAGGCGATGGCGTCGTCGCGATTGGAAACCGAGGGATTCGTCGAATCGGCAGGCCACGAATGCGAGTCCTGCAGGGCCTCAAGCCGGCTCGTCCAGGCATGGAAGCGGGGCAGGCTGCTCTGATTGCGTCAAGTCCGATCTCCTTTGCGATGGCTGGGCCATGCAGGCGCTTGCGAAAACTCGGAACTACGAGTTCGATGCGCCTGCTCGGCGCCGTGGCCCGATCGTCGTTGATGTCTTCAGGGGCAAACTGGCGAGCAACCTGTTCGAGCGCATGCAGTGCGCCGGACGGCAGACCCGGAATGATGTTGAATGCCGTCGGATCTGAGAACAGCAGCGCCTCGAATTGGACTTGCCAGACCCATTCGCCCTGATGAGCACCGTGACGTCACCGAGATCGGTCAACTCCACATCAGCAAGCGAACGAAAGCCGCGCACCGACACTCGCTCAAAGCGGCTTCGAGACTCAGCCGGCGGCGCCCCGGGCTCTCGCAGGTCGGGTTCGCTGTCCATGAGACCGGCAACCTTGCGTCGAAGTCAACCCAGCGTCCGCCCCGCATCCTGAGATGCGCCCAGACGCATCGCGATCCTACGGCGAGGGCCAAGCGGCATGGCCTGCACGGGGGTTAGCGTGATGCTCGACAACCGCGAGGGGTCGCGTTCAGCGGCTTCCGGGGTTCAGTCGGCGAATAGCTGGCTGAGCGGGTAGGTGAAGCCGGGGAGCGTTGGGGTGCCGTCGAGCCTGTCCGCCTCGGTCAGCGTTTCCACGGCGTGGATGTCGGCGGTGCGGACCTCGACCGTCTTCGATTCGGGATGCACTACCCACACCAGCCGCACGCCGAAGCCGAGCCACATGTCGGCGCGCTCTGCGAGTTCGCCCGGGCGATCGTTCGGCGAGGCCACTTCGACCACGAGGTCGGGCACGACATCGGAGCAGCCGGTGGGGGCGGCGCTCGGCGGCAGTCGGTCTGCCGAAGTGAATGCGATGTCAGGCTCTCTGACGGTGTCGGGATCGCGTTCGAGCAGGATGCCTGCATCGGAGGCCACCACGGTGCCGCAGCGCCGCTCGTCGGCGTAGTCGAGGAGCCTGGCGGCCAGCCTCACCACGATCATCCCGTGTCGGTATCCGGCAGGCGTCACTTCGCGGAACACTCCCCTGACCAGCTCGCCTCGCACGCCCTGAGCGTCGAGGCGCAGCAGGTCCTCAGCGGTGAGCAACGCAGTCGGGGAGGAATGAATGGCAGTCTTCATTTAATTTGAATGCCTTTCATCACTTCAGGCAACGGCCCTACACCGCGAGCGTATTTGACGACGGTGATCGAGATGCTGTCTCGCCATTCTCGCGCCCCGACGATCCGCCAGAGAAACGAATTCCCGACAGCAGCGCTGGCGGGCGAGGACTTGGGCTGGTTGCCTTCCATATCGGTCGCCCGGCGGTGTCAGCCGATTGCGTGCGCACTGGGTTCGCGGCATGATCCGCCTCCACCGGCAGCTTCAGCCCATGCCATGCGGTCGCGTCTTGCTACGACTGGGTCCTGCGAGACTGCTGACGGCGGTGGTGTTGCCAGTTTTGGCAACACCACCTAGGATGCCTGTATGGCACCCGAACGCCGTGTAGCAGACATCTTGCGCAAAGCTCGCGAGGCCCACGGGCAGTCGTTGCGCGGTGCCGCGCGAGAACTCGGCGTCGACGCGTCATACCTGTCGCGAGTCGAGTCCGGCGAACGGTCGCTGACGCCTGGGCTGCGGGAGCGCGCGGAGAGTCTGTACGGGATCGATGGCGATGCTCTGGCCTTGTCGGCGGGGCAGGTGCCGACTGATGTAGTCGAGATTCTCCAGCGTCATCCTGAGTTGCTGGATGAGATACGAGCCAAGCATGGTCAGCCCGGCTAGCGCGTACCTCACCCAGACTCTTGCTGGCCGGTTTCAGCTCGTTGGGCATGTGGCGGACGGCAACTTCTCCCATGTGTTCAAGGCCGTCGACCAGCGCCACAATGCTGTGGTCGCTGTGAAGATGCTGCGGCCAGATGCCGCTGTGATGAGCTCACCTCGGAAGTCAGGACGAAGGAAATGACGATCACCCTGCCCGACGACCGAACTGTCAAGCCGTTCGGCTTGCAGTCCAGCCGTATCTCCGTTCCGCCGGCATCCGAACAGCCGGCATCTGACGTGGCCGGGGCCTCAGATGACTTCGCTGAGCATGTCGACGGGGATCTGCTGCAGGCACGTGCACTGGCCGAGAAGCACCCCGACTCGCCGACTTCGTTGGCGCGACTGGCTGCTAGCGAGCTTAGTTTCGGGAACCGGGTGAGTGCCCGCGCAGCGGCTGATCAGACGCTCACGTCTGACAGCCTCGATCCGCCGGCGATGTTGGTCGCTGCGCACACTTTTCTGACCTTGGGGGAGATCGATTCGGCCGATCAAGCGCTGCAAAGGGTGCTCGGCGAATCCGGCGCTGGTGAGGGCGCCAAACGCGCTGCAGCTGCGCTCGCTGCACGCATAGCAGCGCACAACGGACAGCCGCACGCAGCGCTCGAGCTGCTCGAGCAATGCGATGACCTAGCAGGCCTGACGCTCAAGGGCACTCTTCTGATTGAGACAGGCCGCTACCACGACGCGATCCGTGCGCTGCGGGCAGCGTTGAACGAGGCGCCTGACTCTCCCGAGGCCCTGTGCAACCTCGGCTACGCGTACGCCGCAGCGGACTCTGTCCGCAAGGCGATGCGCAGTACGTTGGCGGCGACGGCTCTTGATCCGACAGATCGAACTGCTGGCCTCAATCTCGCCTCTCTCATGCTTCCCAAGGATGCAGCAGGGACGGTAGACGTCATCGACCGGTTGATCTCCTATCACCCTGACGATCTCCGGCTCGTGCGCGCAGCAGCTGCGGCAATGTACGAAGCTGGCGACAGGACCGGTGCCCTGCGTCGCCTGCGGCGCCTCCAGGGCTCCACCAGGCTGCTCGAAGCCACTCCTGTCGAACGCGAGGAATTCAACCTCGATGTCCTCCTGCTGTCCGAGCAGCACATGGTCGCCCCGTCGTATGCCTTCGAGCACGCAGCGCAAGCACTCAAGCGGTGCGAATACCGCAGCGCAGCAATCGCCCGCCTGCTAGCTGCGGGGGCCACCACATCGAAGGATCTGCCGATCCTCGAAAGGGCCTACGGCGAGCTGCTCAAGCAGCACGAACGGACCGCGCTCTTTGCTGTTGAGTACACATTGGCGCTGCTCCGGTTCGATTTCGACCGCTGCGTAGAGGTGTCCGAGGAGTGGGTGCAGCACGAACCGTTCTCGGCTGACGCCCACGTAGCCGCCACCTACGTGCTCGCTTCCTACGCAGGCCACTACAGCGAAGCAGCCCGTGTCGGGCTCACGGCGCTCAGGCGAGGCATTCACAGCGACGGCCTCCGCAACAACACAGCGTTCGCTCTCGCCATGGACGGCAGGCCCGATCGGGCAGCACGCGTGCTCCCCGACTTGTCGGAATGCGAACTGGCGCTGGCAACAGCGGGACTCATCGAGGCAGTCCGGGGCGATGTCGACAGGGGCGTCAAGATGTACGGAGAGTGCGCGGACCAATTGCGTTCCGATGGACGCGACGATGTTGCTGAACTGGTCAGCCTCTACCAGCTTCTCGCAGAGGTGATCGGCGGCAAGGAACAACCCGAAGGTTGGTTCGAGGCAGTTTCCAGCTGTTGCAAGAGCGCAGATCCCCGTTTCGCGATCATCTTCAACGCAATCACACGTGAAGCCGCACGTTCCGGGGACTTCCGCTGAGTCTGGCGAGCTTGGCTTCAGCCAGCGGCCCCTAGCCAGTCCAGTTGGGGTCGAGTTCCATCCGTCGGCCGATCCGATGCAGCAGAACGGGGCTGAGCTTCTGACCGAGTAGAACCGTCACTGGCCGAACGGCAACGAGAGGGCGATCAACAGGGACGGGTGGCCAAGAGTTCCGGCATCCGCGCGGTCTGATGCGAATGTCCGCCCGCGTGTGGGGTCGGTGAACTCCACCGGTGGTTGCAAACTCCACGACCGGCCGTCTTGACGGTCAGATACAGCCGCCAGTGGAGTTCGCCCTGCATCGCGGTGGAGTTCCGCAAGAATGCTGCCCGGCGTAGTCAAGTCACGAGCGAACGGGGATCGTGTGAACGCACAGACGCACAGTGAGCTGGCGAATTTCATCTGGGATATCTGCAATTTGCTGCGGGGTCCCTACAAGCGCAACGAGTACCGCAAGGTGATTCTGCCGCTGACGGTGCTGCGCCGGTTCGACTGTGTGCTCGCGGACACCAAGGACGACGTGCTCGCTGCGGACAGGGTGCATGCCAGCCAGTCCGAGAACGTGCGCCGTCAGTTGCTGGCAGCGGCGGCGCAGCGGCCGTTCTACAACACCTCTCCGTTCGACTTTCCCCGCCTGCTCGACGATCCCGACCAGATTGCTGCGAATCTCAACGCGTACATCGCCGCGTACTCGCCGAACGTGCGCGACGTGATGGAGCGCTTCGACTTCGGGTCCCAGATCGCCCGCCTCGACGAGCGCCGGCGCCTGTTCCAGGTGATCCAGCGGTTCGCAAGCCTCGACCTGTCGCCGCAGCGCGTTGACAACATGCAGATGGGCTACGTGTTCGAGGAACTGATCCGCATCGGCGCCGAGCAGTCCAACGAGGAGGCCGGGGAGCATTTCACGCCTCGCGAGGTCATCCGGCTCATGGTCAGCCTGCTGCTGTCGCCCGAGCCTGACCTGGGCAAGGCGCACATCGTCAAGACCATTTACGACCCCGCCTGCGGCACGGGCGGCATGCTCACCGTTGCGGAGGATTTCCTGCGCAGCCACAACGCCGACGCCCGCCCGCACCTGTTCGGCCAGGACATCAACAACGAGTCCTGGGCGGTGTGCCGCTCGGACATGCTCATCAAGTGCGACAACGCCGACAACATCGTGCTGGGCGACTCGTTCACCGACGACGGGTTCCGGCGCCGATCCGACGACACGCCGTGGACGTTCGACTACATGCTGGCCAACCCGCCGTTCGGTGTCGAGTGGAAACAGCAGCAGAACGCCATCAAGCGAGAACGCGACACCCTCGCCTACCAAGGCCGCTTCGGCGCCGGCCTGCCGCGCATCAACGACGGCTCGCTGCTGTTCCTCCAGCACATGCTGTCCAAGATGCAGCCTGTCGCCGTCGACGGAACCGGAGGCAGCCGCATCGCCATCGTGTTCAACGGGTCGCCGCTGTTCACCGGCGACGCAGGCAGCGGCGAGAGCGACATCCGCAAGTGGATCATCGAGAGCGACTGGCTCGAAGCGATCATCGCCCTGCCCGACCAGCTCTTCTACAACACCGGCATCTCCACCTACATCTGGATCCTCACGAACCGCAAGGAACCGCAGCGCCGCGGCAAGGTGCAGTTGATCGACGCCCGCGAGTTCTACGTCAAGATGCGCCGCAGCCTCGGCGACAAGCGCAACGAACTCTCCCCGGACCAGATCGCCGACCTCACCCGCATCCACGGCAGCTTCACCGACGGCGAGACACGCCCCATTACTGACGAGGACCCCATCACGCATGAGCCGCGCACTCGGGACCGCGTGGTCAGCAAGGTCCTCGACAACGACGACTTCGGCTACCGCAAGATCACCGTCGAACGGCCCCTGCGGCTCAGCTTCGCCGCCACTCCCGAACGCATCGCCCGCGTCGAGGACCAGACCGCGTTCGCCAAGCTCGCCACCAGCAAGAAGTCGCCGGGATCGGCCTACGACGCCGAGGTGGCCCAAGGCGAAGCCCGTCAGCAGGCCATCCGCGACACGCTCGCAACCCTCGCAGACACAACCGGAGGGGAGACCGTCAGCAACCGCGACGAGTTCACCGCACGTCTGCGAGCCGCCGCCGAAGCGCACGACGTCAAGCTGTCCGCACCCGAGCGCAACGCCGTCCTCGCAGCGCTCAGCGAACGCGACCCCCAAGCCGACGTCTGCCAGGACCGCAACGGAAACGACGAACCCGACGCCAGCCTGCGCGACACCGAGAGCGTGCCCCTCGGCGAGGACATCGAGGACTACATGGCACGCGAAGTCCGCCCCCACGTCCCCGATGCCTGGGTCGACGACGCCAAGACCAAGACCGGCTACGAGATCCCGCTCAACCGCCACTTCTACGTCTACGAGCCGCCCCGGCCACTCGAAGCCATCGAAGCCGACCTCAAGACACTCGAATCCGAGATCGGGCAACTGCTCGCAGAGGTCACCGCATGAGGCAGTCCTACGCGGCCTACCGGGACTCGGCCGTGGACTGGGTGGGGAGAATCCCGGAACACTGGCAGATCATGGACTTGGGTCGCATCGGCTCCTTTTTCAAAGGCGGCGGCGGAACCAAGGCAGACGAGACAGAGGAAGGTCACCCCTGCGTGCGATACGGGGACCTCTACACCCGTCACGACTTCCACATCCGCGAGAGCCGCTCCCGAATCAACCCAGATCGCGCTGCTGTGTACACGCAGATTCAGTACGGGGACTTGCTTCTCGCAGGATCAGGCGAGACCTTGGAAGAAATTGGCAAGTCGGCAGCGAATCTGCTTCGTGAGCCGGCGTTCTGCGGCGGTGATGTCGTCATCTGTCGGCCCGAAGTCGAAATCGACGCCACATTCTTGGGCTACGCCGCCGACTGCGCCGCGTCACGGCATCAGAAATCGGGCATGGGCCGCGGCGTCACCGTGATGCACATCTACAGCAGCGAACTCAAGAAACTCGCGATCGCTGTGCCTCCCTTGGAAGAACAAGCGCAGATCGGCGTATTCCTCGACTCCGAAACCGCCCGCATCGACAAGCTGATCACGATGCAGGAGTCGCTCATCGAGCGGCTCGACGAGTATCGGACGGCCCTGATCACACGGGTGGTGACCAAGGGGCTGCCGCCCGAGGCTGCCGAGGCCGCCGGGCTGGAACCGGCGCCGCGGCTGAAGGATTCGGGCGTGGAGTGGCTCGGTGAGGTGCCGGAGCATTGGGAGGTGTACCAGTTGCGCCGAACATTCAGCATTGCGAATGGGGGAACGCCAGCAACGAGTGACGATGACAATTGGGATGGCGAAATCGTCTGGCTGACTCCTGATGACCTCGGTCGAAATGAAGGCAAGTCGATCGCCGAGGGACGACGGAACATCACGCCAGAGGGAATCCGGAACAGCGGTGCTCGTCTCTCGCCACCGAGTTCGGTAGTGCTCTCGACCCGCGCTCCCATCGGTCACCTTGCGATCACAGAGATGCCTGCGGCAACGAATCAGGGGTGCCGAACGCTTGTGCCCACGACCGGCGCTGTCGGCGGCTTTGCGTACTACTCGCTCGTTGCGAGTAGGGCCGTGCTGCAAGCCGCAGGCAAGGGATCAACTTTCATGGAGCTTTCGGCGGCGGACTTGGCGCAACACCGATTGCCGCAACCGCCTCCCAATGAGCAACAGGCGATCGCTGAGTACCTCGGCGCTCAGTCGGGCCGTATCGACACTCTGCGGTCGAAGGCCGAGTTGTCGATCGAGCGTCTTGGGGAGTACCGCTCTGCTGTGATTTCGGCGGCGGTGACGGGCAAGATCGATGTGCGCGATGAGGCGCTGGCGGGCGTCGGGGGTGGTGTGTGATGGCTGTGCAGACCTCTGAGGAGGCGTTCGAGTCGTCGGTGGAGTCGATGCTGGCAGGGGCGGGCTGGGTGTCGGTGACGCCTGATGAGTGGGATGTGGATCGGGCGCTGTTCCCCCAGCGTGTGGTCTCGTTCGTGCGCTCGACGCAGCCGGAGTTGTGGGAGCAGGCTGGGGCGTCGCAGGGCGATCAGCTTGAGTCGCGGCTGTTGGAGCGGTTGTGCAGGGAGCTTGATCTCAAGGGCAGCTTGGAGGTGCTGCGTCACGGGTTCAAGTTCTTGGGCAAGGTGTTCCGGCTGGCGTATTTCAAGCCCGCCCACGGCCTGAACCCCGATGCGTTGGCGCTGTTCGGCGCGAACGAGTTGACGGTGACTCGTCAGGCTCGTTGTCATCCGGGCAGGGGCGACACGGTCGATCTGCTGTTCGCGCTGAACGGTGTGCCGTTGGCGACGTGCGAACTGAAGAATCCGATGACGGGCCAGAACTGGCAGCACGCGGTCAGCCAGTACCGCACGGATCGTGAGCCGGGTGCGCCGCTGTTCCGGTTCGGCAAGCGGGCGCTGGTGCATTTCGCGGCGGACCCTGACGAGGTGCACATGACGACGAGGCTCGCGAAGGGCGAGACGCGGTTCTTGCCGTTCAACCGCGGCAGCCATCCGGGCGAAGTGCGCTGCGGCGCGGGCAACCCCTCTCATCCGTCGGGCTATCGGACGGGCTATTTCTGGGGCGAGGTGCTGGAGCGGGACCGGTTCTTGGACGTCATCGGCTCGTTCATGTTCACCGAGCGCCGCGAGGAGAAGGTCATCGACGCGAAGGGCACCCGCACGGTCAAGCGTGAGACGCTGGTCTTCCCGCGCTATCACCAACTCGACTCGGTGAGCCTGCTCATCGAGACCGCCCGCGCCGAGGGGGCGGGGCACAACTATCTGGTGCAGCACTCGGCGGGCAGCGGCAAGACGAACTCGATCTCGTGGCTGTCCCATCGCCTGTCGAGCCTGCACACCATGGCCGACGACAAAGTGTTCGACTGCGTGCTGGTGATCACCGACCGGCGTGTGCTCGACGCGCAGCTGCAGGACGCAGTCTCCCAGATCGAGCACACCCAGGGCGTGGTGCAGGCCATCGACGAGGACTCTGCCCAGCTTGCCCGAGCGCTTACCGACGACACCAAGATCGTGATCACGACGCTGCAGAAGTTCCCGTTCGTGATGGGGGGCCTGCTGCGCATCGCCGGCGCGGACTCGCCGGATGGGGCGGGCGATGCCGAGGCCGCTCAGGCGGCGGGGTGGGCGCAGGGGCTGGCGTCGCGGCGCTATGCGATCATCGTGGACGAGGCGCATTCGAGCCAGACCGGCGACACCGCCCATCAGATGAAAGCGCTGCTGGGGGCGGGGGCGCTGGCTGGGGGCGAGGACCCCCAGGACTGGCAGGACGGCCTGAACGCGATGGTGGAGTCACGCGGCCCGCAGGAGAACCTGAGCTTCTTCGCGTTCACGGCGACGCCGAAGGGCAAGACGATCGAGCTATTCGGGCGTCCTGACCCGAACGACCCTGACGGCAAGCCGGTGCCGTTCCACAGCTACAGCATGCGACAGGCGATCGAGGAGGGCTTCATCCTCGACGTGCTCGGCAACTACACCGACTACGACACGTACTTCAAGCTGGTCAGCACCGCCGAGGAGGACCCCGAGTTCCCCAAGCGCCAAACGGCGACCAAGCTCGCGAAGTTCGTAGCGCTGCACGAGCACAACCTGTCCCAGAAAACCGAGATCATCGTCGAGCACTTCCGCAATCAGGTGATGCACGCCATGGGCGGCAGGGCCAAGGCGATGGTGGTCGCGGGGTCGCGGCTGCACGCCGTGCGGTACATGAACCATTTCACCCGCTACATCGAAGAGCACGGCTACGACGACGTGCGCCCGCTGGTGGCGTTCAGCGGCACCGTGGTCGACCCCGACACCGGCTTCGAGTACACCGAGCCGAGGATGAACATCGACATCGTGTCGGGCAAGCCGATCAGCGAGGCCGCGCTCGCGGGCCGGTTCGACTCGCCCGACTACCAGATACTGCTCGTTGCTGAGAAGTATCAGACGGGGTTCGACCAGCCGCTGCTGCAGGCCATGTACGTCGACAAGCCGCTGTCGGGCGTGCATGCGGTGCAGACCCTGTCGCGGCTGAACCGCACCGCGGCGGGCAAGCAGCCCCCGTTCGTGCTCGACTTCGTGAACTCCCCAGCCGACATCGCCGCTGCGTTCGCCCCGTATTTCGACGTGACGCAGTTGGAGGAGCGCTCGGACCCCTACCAACTGGACAGCCTCGCCTACGAACTCGACCAGGCAGGCGTGTACCAGCAGCCCGAAGTGGACGACTTCGCCTCGGTCTTCTACCTGCCCGCCTACAAACAGCAGACCGGCGACCACGCCCGCCTCGAAGCCGCATTGCAGCCCGCCCGGGACCGCTTCGCCGACCTCGACGAGGAAGCCCAGGACACATTCCGGGACCGGCTCACCGCGTACGTGCGCCTCTACACGTTCCTGAGCCAGATCATCCCCTACGCCGACTGCGAACTCGAACGGCTCTACTCGTTCGGACGCATGCTGCTGCCCCGGCTGCACACCCCCGACGAACCTGACCCCATCGACCTCGGCGGCGATGTGGAACTGGAGTACTACCGCATCCAGAAGATGTCCAGCGGAGCCATCAGCCTCGACGACGACAGCGACGACGCCACCGTCTCCAGCCCCGGCGACGTCGGCACCGGCAAGCCCGAAGAGGAGACCGAGCCGCTGTCACAGATCGTCGACCGCCTTAACCATCTCTTCGGCACTGACTTCGCCGAGAGTGAGCGCCTGCTACTCCAATCCGTGCACAACGACGCAATGCAAGACAGCGACATGATCGTCACCGCGCAAGCCAACGACTTCGACAAGTTCTTTCTCGCCCAGCGTCCACGCCTGCGAGCGATCATGCTTGAGCGTCTCGCGGAGAACGAGACGTTCGTCAACCGCTGCCACAACGAGGCCAGCATCGGCGAAGTCGTCGACACCGGGCTGATGCAAGCGATCTTCGATGCCGCCCACACCGGCTCATCGAAGCCAGCAAGTTGATGGGCAGCTGAGTACAGCCCGACGAAGCCCCTGATGACGCGCTCGCCTCACTGCGGCAGAGTGTCCCAGTACTACCGGTGCGACTGGCCGAGGTGTCTTGGGGGGCTCTCGCCTGCCATGGGTGCACCCAGGACAGATGCGGCTCAGCGGTACTTGGCGGGGGCCTACGACTCGGTCGAGGGGCTTCTTCAGGCCTTCAAGACTCTTCGCGTGATGCGGGCAGGCCAGCAGTCGGACTCGGTCAAAAGGGCAGCTGGCCCACGTCCGAAAATGCTCCCGGAACCGGCGGCCTTCGGCGGTACGGTGCCAGTGTGACCCCCAATCACACTGCAGAGCAGGCCACGGCCGAAGGCGCCGACGAACGGGCGGCGCGTCTGGGCGCGCTGGCCCGGAGCCTCAAAGTCATTCGCTCGGACAAGTCGTACTTGGCCGTGACGCTGACTTCCGACCGCGATGGGTGGGACTTCTCGTTTCATTCAAGCTTTGCTGGCTTCCCGGATGGCAAGGGGGCCGATCACGGTGTCGAATTGCGTGAGCCGTCGCTGGTCTACCCCGAGAGGATGACCCGCATCTGGGACACCTTGGGCCAGAGCTGGATCGTCGTGAACGAGGACGCACAACTCGTCCTCTATCTGCGGATCGGCGGCCACGCCCTCGTCGCGGAAGATGTGGCGCAGCGTCACCTTGCCGAGTTCATCAAGCCGCAGGCGTACGTCAACGTCGGCCCGATGGGGTTTCGCCGCTACGACCCGGAGTCCCGCGAAGCCCAGCAGCGGCGCCCGAGACCTCGACTGAGAAAGCGAGTCCTCGCGCGGGACGCTTACATCTGCCAGATGTGCGACAACGCTCCCGTGCACGAAGACGGGCTGAGCCAGCTCCAAACCCATCACATCAAGCCGTTCGGCAAAGGTGGACCCACCGCCGACGACAATCTCATCACCTTGTGTCGAGGCTGCCACGAAGGCCTTGACCCGCACGATCAGCCGTGGCGGTTCTGGTATTCCGATGCCCCCATGTTCAGAGCGCTCGACGAACTGGACGCAGAAGCTCACGACAAGGGCATCGAGGCCTACCGTCGGCTCGTGGCCAAGGCGATCAATAGTCTCGACCGCCGAGAATAAGTGAGCCTTGATTCATCATCAGCCAACACAGAAAGCTTGCGATGACCAGCAGCGCTGACGAATCGGCGGCCACGGATCGCAGCCTGCCTGATGTTCCCCGATTGATCTTCTTGGACTCGAACATCGTTCAGAACCTCGCATCATTTGGCGAGTTCATCTACGAGAACGGACCCGTCACTGATGTCGACAGCAAGTTGGAGAACAAGGGTCAAGACATACGAGACGATGTTCTCGCGCTCGCAGAATTGATGGACCTCGGTCGACGAGGTGGTCTGCCATTCGTGATTTCGCCAAGAGTTGCTGAGGAACTCTCAGTGCCACGAAGAAGTCTCGCAAAGCGCCAACAGCTTGCGTTCAGCAGCAACGAATGGTCCCACTATTCGTCTGGGCTATTGGAAGCGGTCGCTGAGGAATCAGACTCGTCGTCATCGCCTCGCGCCATCCGAGTCAATCCGAGGCAACGGCGCTGCGGGCCTGAGTCGATGTCGACACTCCGGGATGAAGGCGACCGCCAACTCATGGTCGACGCCCTAGAACTCGGCTGCGACGCGTTTCTCACGATGGACTACAAGATCTGGGATGCGCGGGACTCCATCCGGCGCTTCGGAATCCGAGTCCTGCGCCCAGTCGAACTCATGAATGAGATGCGCCCTCTGGCCGGTTTGGTCCGCTAGCCGGCTCTCAGACTCGATTCACCACGGTAGGTAAACCTCACCGTGGACGTCGTCGGCCAGTTCGAGAAATGCCGGTGACCCGTTATAGCGACGAAGCTGGCTACTCACCGGTGCGTAGTGGCCTGAGTCGGGTTGCGATGGGGTCCGGAAGGCCTCATGGTGGATTTCCAGTGCGAGATCGATCGAGGCTCGGTCGCCGATCGGTCGCTGGGCTTGCACTTGCATGATGCCGTAGCTGCCTGAGCGAAACAGGATGCCCTTGAGCCCCTCCAACCGACGGAACCACTGCGGGCGCTGTATGGACTCGACAAGGAGCACTGTTTCGACGACGTCGGCGTCGAGGCCATTCTCAGCCGCAGCTCGCCGTGCGTAGCTCAGGAGCTCTGGTCCGATACGCCGGCGCTGCGTGGCGACGATCTCCGCGAGCGTGCGTTGCGGTGCCCGCGTGGAGCGAATGAACGCGAACGTGAGCATGGAACCCAGCAACGCAGCCCAGATCTCGTCACGGATGCTCTCGAGATCTGGCACCAATGCCGAGAGCCGGTCGCCGACAAGCATCGCCGCGGCCAAGCACGCCGCAACCGCTGCGGAGGTGACGAGATGCAGCACAAGCAGCGGGCCCCGGCGTTCGTCTGACCGTCGAAACCGCATGATGCGCCAGACAGCGCGCAACGATGTCGCCCCGGCATGGACCAAGAATGTGACGGCCGCGAACGGCCAAACAGGCCAGTCGAGTGCGTCCATCTGGCGCACCCCGAAGATCCCGACGAGCACGATCGGCCCGAAGCGGAACACGATGTAGCGGCTCGGCACCAGCGCCTTGACGTGGGACCAGTAGTCGGTCAGCGAGAAATAGTTCTGGGGCCACTCCGACTGGATGCGCCGGTAGATGAGATTCAGAGCGAGCGCGGCCACGAGTCCTGCTCCTGCCGATCCCGCCATCGTCATCTCAGATACCTCGCATCTTCCGCTCGACTGGCAGTGCAGGGCAATGTAGTGAATCCCTCCCCGATTGGGCCTCGCCTCCGCACATGCGCACCCACCAAACGCGAGACAGGATCTAAGTCATCTGCACTCGGGGTTCGCGTTCGAGTATGCGTTCGACTCGGTGGATGATCCTGTGCAGCTTCTTGAGCTTGCAGTTCTCGCCCCAGCAGGCAGCACGTCGTTCCAGCATGAAGGCAACTGCGCAAAGGGCGAGGTACAGGAACTCAAGAAAGCTGAAGTAGTCGATGGACGGACGCTTGGTGTCCCAGTTCCAGGTGCCGATGATCGCGAGTGCTTCGGAATGGACGATGCCGCTCATCCGGTGGTACGCATCAAGTCCCTGCGGCAGGTCCATCTCGTTGCAAAGCATCTCTCGAACGCGCTGAGAAGCCGAGGGGACACGACTCGGCTCCCGGCTGGAGTGCTCGTCTGCCCTCTGATGTTCCGCGTGGATGCTCCGGATGGCTCGCTCAATGTTGTGCTGGTAGACCGACGCTTGGTTCCTCGCGGAGGTTATGTCCGAGCGGAAGTCGTCGCCCCAGAACCCGGTTGCATCAGATTCCATCGCTTCGAGGGACTTCAATCTGCGGCGAAGAGGCTCCGCGGCGAGCCGCAACCCTCTCAGCAAGCGGTCCTCCGGCCGCGCTGCGGGGTCGAACACCCAAGTCGCGAATGCACAAGCCTCGATGGTCGCCCGGCATATCACATAGAGCGAATAGGCGCTGCGAGTGCCCGTCGTAGTCCGAAGCCCGACGAAATAGTCATGGACCGCGTACACGCGCAGCCGCGCTTCGGATTCGACCACTTCGACTGCGCTGCCCGGGCCGGCCTGCGTGGCAGCGCCTGGGTGCGTCCGTGTGTCGCTCCATGGCGAGCGATCGGCTGGCGCTTTCGACTCCAAGAGCCAAATGTCAGGGTCACCGTGGGCTTCGCGCATTCGCAGCCCGATCTCCCAGCGACGCAGCATCACATGAGCGCGCCTCAACGCGCCCTTGGACTTGACAGGGGTCATCCGCACGGGCTTGTCCATCGGGCTGTTGAGGGACGTCTCGTCCCGGCGTGCTCGCGCGAGGTCGAATGTGCCGCAGAGATGAGCATCGACACCTGGCGCTCATGCGAGATGCACCCACATGTTCGGAGCAACTGTGTTTCCGCGGCCGGTCTCACGCTGTCGGGGTTGAGACTGACTCGTCGTCCCCTTGGGAATCGCCGATCCATGCCCGGAGGTTGCCGAGGAGCGTCGCTGCGCTTCTGTAGAACTGCTGCATCGTGGCGATCCTGTCCTCAGTGACCCCGAGGCGGCGGAGCCGTTCTTCGTGTTCTCGGCTGCGCAAGTGCGAGCTGAGGCTGCGGACCTCGTTGAGATTCCGAAGGAATCCGATGTCGTTCTCGACTGATGGGTAGTCGAGTTCGCGGAGCCAACGCTCGAGAAGCGAAATCGATCTCATGTCTCTCGTGTCGCCAGCCAGCTCTGCTCGCAATTGCTTGGCATTGAGTGCTTCAACCAAGGCGAGATGCAGGTCCTTGATGAGATCCTCGAACTCCTTGTCAGTGTCGTTGAGAGGCGTGCGCAACCGGTCGAGCGCTGCCGCGTTCGGGCCTTCCAGTTCGCACAGCAGGTCCCAGTCGAACCGTTCCCGCCATGCGTCGCGGAACTTGCTGTACTCCTGCCTGAAGACGAACACGGGCGATTCGGCGTCCGCCCATTGGCCCATGAGCTGACGCCTGATCGCGGTCTGGCTGCCCGTTCTCGGCAGCACGACGTTGTGGGCCTTCCAGTGGTCGCGCTCGGTCGCAGGGATGTCCCGTCCGAGATCGCCGAGCCAGACCATCACGAAGCCGTCCGCGTTGTCGTTGTCGATGCGCACGCTCCACAGACCACCGCACCTCAGGTAGCCGTCGGTCACTTCGTACTTGTCCGAGTCGGCGTAGTACTTCTGCAGGACTTCGCGGCGGAACCAAACCGGCGTCAGATAATTCGGAGCGTCCGGATTCGCACCGAAGAAGTTGCCCAGCTTGTCCGGGTCGCACGTGAATCTGACTTGCCTTCCGACGTCGTCCTCGCCGATCGTGAACTCCTGGTATTCCTCGACATCCTCCTCGTTCCACGGCCAGATGCCCGATAGCTCCCGCGGAGGCGCTGGAATCACCAACTTGCCGTGCATCATCGACAGTGTCTGGTCTCCCATACCCCACTCACGACCGTGGTTGCACCACCAACGAAGTCGGTGATTCGGACCGCGCCTCTCGCAGGGGCTATCGCCGATCTCATCTGCGAACGCCGCGGTGTGATCTCCTGGGTGGAAGACGCGCGAATCCATGAAGCGCACAAGGTCCAGTTGTCGAGCGGCCAAGTACTGCATCAGGTACTTGGTGCGAATCCTCACGCTTGACTCGGACACCTCCGCTGCGGGTTCCAGCGAGCCGTCACTGATCAGCTTGTGGAACTTCGTGTGGTCGCTGTTGGGCCGCAGCTCAAGCATGTGACGGAACTCCTCAACGATCTCGGGCAGGATTTCTGGCCCGATACCTGAGTTGTCATGCACAAACACGATCGGCAGCGCATCGTCATGAGCGCAGCAGTGACGGGCGTATTCGACCCGGTCGCCGCTCCGCCAGAATCCCGGCAGACCGTCACCGACGTGACTTTCCCAGTCCTCACGAGCGAGCACCTCTGAGCGACACGTCGAAGGCATCAAGACAGCGTGGAGGAACAGTCCGTCGACAGCGTCCTCACACAGGTACACGTCGGTCCAGTATGTGCTCGTCGCAAGGAAGCCCTGCACCTGCGCTTCCTGCTTCAGGGATTCTGGTAGTGGGGTACTGCTCATCGCTCCTGTTTCACCTCTCGATCATCGGTGGGCCGGGATGTCCGCAATCTTCGCTGAGGGGTGTGACAACCGTGAACTCGAGGGCGCTTGGCCAACTCCGAGTCCAGTTCGAAGTGTGGTGAGTCCCGTGCCCTGTTTGCGACGATGCCGATGGGTGGCTGGCCGACGAGCACCGGCGTCGCCGTGCCCTGGATGACTTGATGGAGCAGTGATCAGCCGAGTCGGGGCCGCCTGACCCCGATGACGCGGCCGCGATGACCGAGCGCTTCTTCAACCGACAGTGATCCTCGACGCCAGTGTGGTGCTCGACAACCCCGAGGGATCGCGTCCAGCAGCTCCCGGGGTTCAGTCGTTCCAGCCGCGGATCGCGAGCCTTACAGGGATTCGAGCCGGCTTGTCCAGGCATGGAAGCGGGGACAGGCTGCTCTGATTGCGTCAAGTCCGATCTCTTTTGCGATGGCTGGGCCATGCAGGCGCTTGCGAAAACTCGGAACTACGAGTTCGATGCGCCGGCTCGGCGCGGTGGCCCGATCGTCGTTGATGTCCTCTGGAGTTGCAAACTGGCGAGCGAGCTCTTCAAGCGCATCCGCAGCGTTGGGCGGCAGGGCTGGAACGACACCGAATGCAGCTGGGCTCGAGAACAGCAGTGCCTCGAATTCGTGCTGCTGGACATATGCGAACTGGGGAACCGTGTCAGTACGCCGAGGATTGTGCTGCCTCACGCTCGCATCGATTCGCGCCTCGAGATCTGACGCAGACTCGCCGTCTAGCTTGCGCTTGAAACCGTAGAAATCGACCAGGGATGTGACTGCATCGAAGTTCCACGAGAGTCCGGCCAAGACAGGTGCAAGTCTGTCGACGCTGATGTTGCCACCCTGACCTCTGGGTTTCATCGCTGCCGCTGCGACGCCGTGCGCCACGAGATGCGGCGCCAGCACCTGTTTGACGAATTCTTCCTCGGTGTCGCCCTCTACGACGATGGCCAAGTGCTTCACGGACGGCCACCAAGCAGGTTCATCTGCCAGAGGTCTCCCGTCGTGTAGTCCTGATCGAGCCACCGCTCGTACTCGTCGCGACTTCTCCGGCACGCAACCGTTCTTGACTCCTGTAGCTCCATCACAACGATCTCGTCGAGGCCGAAGCAGTTCACCAGTTGCGGCGACTGTGTGGCCACGATGACTTGGCAGTGACTGGCAACAGAGTCGATCATCGAGCCAACGAGCGTGACTGCGGCCGGATGCAACCCGAGCTCGGGCTCGTCGATCAATGCGACACTCGGGAGCATCTCGGGAGGCAGGTTCAGCAGCGTGACCAAAGCAAAGAATCGCAGCGAGCCATCCGACGTCAAATGGGCGCCGAACGTCTTATCCGAGGCCGCGCTACGCCACCTCAAGAAGACGCGCCCGTGCTCTTCTTCGAGCACAAACTGATCGAAGCTCGGCAACACCCGGCGGATGTTCTCCTGCACCCATTCGAAGCGGTCGGGGTAGTCGTCCTGGAGACGCAAGAGAACCGCAGCAATATTCCCGCCGTCTGAGCGCAAACCTCGGTTGTCTGACATGTCCCAGCGCTGCTTCATGCTGGAACCGGCGGACGTGTCGTGGAACTGGAACGTGCCGCAGTCCTGGAGCAGTCGGCGGACGACCCGTGCCGTCGTCTCGTTGACATCGGCGAACTGGCCTCGCGCAGCCGAGTGGATACGGGCCTCGGTATGGCCGCTACCAAGCGATCGCAACGGTGCTTCACCCTCGATTTCGTGCCGGCTGAAGCGCATCTGTTCCTCGGTGAACACGAACCGGTCCGGGGCACCGTAGGACAGCGTGAACGAGTACTGGTTGACCCCGCCCGGTACGGCGAGACGAATGTCGGCCTCCATGCGCGGCGTCACCCTGTTGCCCATGAACAACTGGTCGTCAGCGCCGCCTTGGCGAGCTACGAACTCTTCGAGCTTCTGCGAGCGGAGCATCCAGCTCAGCATCTCGAAGAACCGGATGACGTTGGACTTACCGGACCCATTGGCGCCGATAAGCACGGTGACTTCGCCAAGTTCAGAGAACTCCACATCCGCCAGCGACCGAAATCCGCGGATGGACACGGACTCAAGTCGAGTCGGCGGCTCGCCGGAGTTCGGTTCAGTCGGCGCGAGCCTTCGCACGCGACGTTCGCTGTCCATGGGTCAGGCCACCTTGCGTCGGATTCAATCCATCACCCGTCAGACACCGCCAGATGCTTCAGGGCGTAACGCGATCCTACGGCGAGGCCCGATGAAGGCAAGAATTCTCAGGCTGCAGTCAGGTGCACATCGAGGCGCTTGAGGCCACGCAGCATGAAGCTGGGGTGGTACTCGAAGGTGTTGGCGGCGTCCAGCTCGAACGACGAGAGGCGGCTGGTGAGCTCTTCCAATGCGACCTTGCCCTCGAGTCTCGACAGGGCCGCGCCGACGCAGAAGTGGATGCCCCGGCCGAACGCCAGGTGACTGGTGGCGCCCTCGCGCTCGGGGCAGAACGACTGCGGCTCGTCGAACATGTCGGGGTCGCGGTTGGCGGCCGAGTACATCACCACCACCCGCGAGCCGGCCGGAATGTCGACCCCGGCAACGGTGGTGTCGTGGCGCACCACCCTGAACATGCCCTGGGTCGGCGTCGACAATCGCAGGGTCTCCTCGACGACCGAGCGGGCCCGCGCGGGGTCGGCGCGCAAGGCCTCCCACTCGGCGGGGTGCTCGCCCAGCAGGCGCATCATCTCGGTGAGCATCTTGGTGGTGGTCTCGTTGCCGGCAACCAGCAGCTGCTGGATGATGCTGAGCATCTCGGCCATGGTCAGCGGTGCCTCGGACACCTCGGCATCGTCGATCCCGTCCTCATCGCGGTTGACGCGGGCGTTGAGCAGGTTCGTCAGCAGGTCGTCCTGCGGCGACGTCTTGCGGATCTCAAGCTGGTGCGCGAAGTACTTCTGGTACTCGATCACCTCACGTTCGGCGTCGAGACGCTCTTCGATGCTGATGTTCGTGCCGATGCCGGCGATAGAGGCGTCGCTCCAGCGCTTGAAGTCGGCAAGCCGGTCATCGGGAACGTTCAGCGCCTTCGCGATCACCGTGACCGGCAGCGGCACAGCGAATGCCTCCACGAAGTCGAGCGCGGCGCCGTCAGCTGACTCAGTCAGCATCTCGTCGATCAGCCCGGCGGTGATATCGCGGATCGTCGGCTCGAGATCTGCGATGACCTTGGGCGTGAACGCCTTGCTGATCAGGCGCCGGAAGCGGGTGTGCGCCGGCGGATCGGCCGTGAGCATGGTCCGCACACGCGGGTAGCCGCCTTCGGACCGGTACAGCTCGGCCATGCGTTCCGCCAGCTCAGTGCTGATGTAGCCGCTGGTGTCGAACTCCGAGGAGAACGTGTCAGTGTCGCGGACCACCTCGACCACGTCGTCATAGCGGGTGATCAGGAACAGCTCCGAACCCGGCATGGCGGCCTCGAAGACGGGCGCATCCTGCTGCATCTTGGCGTAGTAGGCGTGCGGGCACTGCTGCACCGCAGGGTCGAACAGCCCGAAATCGTCGAGGTCCACGTTGGGGTCGGCATCGGCGCCGGCAGCGCCTGAGTGGCTCTCGCCTGTCTCGGTTTCGGCTGGGAGCGTCTCGGCCATGGGATGATCCTCCCGCTAGGTGCCCGACAGGGCTGCGACCACCGGTGCGAACGCCTCCATGTTCGCGCCGCCGACGGTCACGTAGCTGATGCCGTAGGCGTCGCGGCGCTGCTGCAGGGTCTCGCAGATCTCAGCTACCGAGCCGATGAGTGCATGCGGGTGGCGTGCCAGCTCGTCGGCCGGCATGCCGAATGCGCCGGCCATGGCCTCCAGCGTCGGCTGCGTCGCATCGGTGACGGTCGTGAAGTAGGCGCCGATCTCGATCTCGAGGTCGGCGAAGCGATCGCCGGCACCCTCGCGGACCCAGCCGACTTTGGCGGCGGTGCCTGCGGCAGTGCCCGAACCGATGCCGTGGGCGCCGATCTTGCCCGCGGAGTTGTCGAAGTTGATCGACACGATGTCGGCCATCTCGCCCGCGGTGCGCAGCACGCGCGGCGAGCCGCCGCCGATCATGATCCGTGGCCCGCCCGGCTGCGGCGACGCGGGCACCGCTGCCATGTCACGCACCTGCACGTGCTCGCCGGCGAAGTCCAGTTCCTCGCCGGCGAAGAACGCCCGCGCCAGCTGCACATGCTCGATCATGCGGTCGATGCGAACGCCGGGCCGGTCCATCGTCACGCCCATCGCCTCGTATTCGCTGGTCACCCAGCCCGCGCCGAACCCCGGCTCCAGACGGCCATCCGACAGCAGGTCGATCGTGGCGAGGGACTTGGCCAGCACGACCGGCTGGTGGTAGTCGACGCACATCACCCTCGCGCCGATGAGCAGGTTCTCCGTGACCGCGGCGGCAGTGGCCATTGCCGGCAGCGCAGCGAGGTTCTGGGGCGGATGACTCGCGGCGGTCATCGCCGCGCCGGGACCGAGGTAGTGGTCGGCGAGGTGCAGGCAGCTGTAGCCGAGATCCTCAGCGGATCGAGCCAAGTCCTTCCACTCCGCTGCCGTATCGGCGCTGAACGCCTGGACCCCGAAGCGGAACGGCCGGCTCATTGCGGCACCTCCACCGGCACCTCCAGCACGGTCACCTGGCCGGCGTTGCCGTCGACTTCCACCAAGGCGCCGTCGGGAATCCGCTCGGTGGCGCCCTCGACAGAGACCACGCACGGCAGGCCCAGCTCCCGGCTCACGATGATGGCATGGCTGATCTGCCCGCCGACATTCACCACCGCCGCGCCGGCGGTCATGAACAGCGGCGTCCAGCCGGGGTCGGTGTTCGGCGCGACCATGACGTCGCCCGGTCCCAGCGCGCCCGGGTCGCCGGGGTCGGTGATCACCCGTGCACGTCCCGTGTACACGCCTGGACTGCCGGCCAGCCCCGCGAGCACGTCGCCCGCAGCAGCATGTTGCACCCCCGAGTCGCCCCTGCGAGGCCAGTCGCTGAGGGGAGGGACCTGCCCGTCGGCGATGATGAACGGCGGCACCAGATCGGCGAGCTGCCGCCATTGCCCATCGCGTTCGGCCAGCGTGTCGCCGAAAGAGGCGGGATCGGCCACGAAATCGTCCAGCTCGGCGGACACCAGCATGAAGATGTGGAAGGGATCGTCGATATTGCCGGCTTCGGCGTGGCGACGACCCAGCTCGCGGAACACCATCCGGCCCTCGTGCACCGTCTTGATGATGTTCGTCTTGGTGCGCTCCCGGAAGACCATGAAGTTGCCGGCCACCAGCGCCGCCTCGAACTGACCGCTCAGCTCGTCGTTGCCGATCTCGGCCAGCTTGGCGCGCACCTCATCCGCCAGCGCCTCGCGCTCGGCCGCCCGGACTTGCGCTCGTCGTTGCGGCGACTCGTCGTCGTCCTGATGGCGGACCCGGTCGAGCATCGCCAGCACCAGTGACGGCTTGGTCTCCCAGGTCTCCGCGCTGATCTCCCATTCGTTGGGTCCGCGGCTGCCGTAGGTGTGCAGGAACGCATCGAAGTCGGCGGCGAGATCAGCGGCGGCCGGTTCGCCGGACGACCTCAGCCGCTGTTCGAGGCCGTCCACCCCGGCGTCGAAGAGCGCCATGAGCGACGGCGCTGAGCGGATCTTGCGCGACATGTCCCACAGCGCATGGCTCGGCGCAGCGGAGTCGACATCGCCCAGCCCGGCGAGCAGTCGCATCGGAATCGTCGCGTCGCCGATGGCCTCGCCGATCACGCCGAGGATGCCGGGCGCGACGCCCGACGAACTCGACGACATGTAGTGCTGGTCGAAGCCCCACACCAGGTCGGGCAGCGTCGAACGGGCCCGCTCGACCAGCTCGGCGTCGCTGAGCGTGCTGAGGTCGGGGCGCTCGTTGCGTACCTGGTTCACGTGGTCGCGGTCGTCGAGCAGATCGGGCCAGTCGGTGCGGGTCATGATCCAGCCGAGGTGGGCCATGATCGAATCGGTCAGGTGCGGCTTGGCGTCGTCGGGGTGCTCCACGTAGGGCGGCACATCGGGATGGTCGCCGAAGAACGCCGTATCAAGCTGCTCCACCGTCACCGCCGGATTGCGCACACCCTGCATCCGCACATTCGAGAGGTTGATGTAGAAGTGGCCGCCGAAGAAGCCGAAAATCTCGGGCAGAACGGGGTCGTACTCGTGGGGCTCGTACAGGCTGGCCCGGCAGGAGCCCTGCGCTGCCCCGTGGATGATCCCCTCGTCCCAAGTGAACTTCTGGCACAAGGGCGTCACCGGCGACGGCATGACCTCGCCGGCGTTGGCCCGCGTGTAGTGCGGCCAGCGCTCACTGGGCTCATAGTCGGTGAACCACCGATCCTGCATTGACGCTCCCCTCATCGCACATGGCGAGCACCCGACTCGCTGCCGCGCGTGGGCACAGTGCCCGGTGACCTTACTGCGAGCGGCACGACGAGAACGCAGCGGCGGAGGGACGGGCCGCTCAGGTCACGGTTTCGCCTGCCGGCTCCGCCTCTGCCGAACTTGACAGTTCAGCGTGTTCTGAGCCGAGCGCCGATGTCGACGCCGTCGTCGGCATCGACCATTCGGGGGGTCAAGTCCACGACGGCCCCGTCAACGGTCTCGGTGATCGCGTGGATCGCCACGTCCTCGAAGGCCGGCGGCCCCTGCACGCTGCCGTCACGCACGTCGAAGCCGGAACCGTGCAACGGGCAGACCAGTACCGGACCCCGCAGCCGGCCGCTGCTCAAGGGGGTGTCGGCGTGGCTGCAGTTGTCGACCAATGCGTGCAGTTGCCCGTCGACGCGGCACACGACGATGCCGTGAGCGCCGAGTTCGGCAAACGACCTGAGCTGGCCGTCGCGAAGGTCGCTCAAGTCGCCGATGTTGACTGAATCGGAATCAGCCTGCGGAGCATTGCTCACAGAGGCCCCATGGCGAGGTAGCGGTCGATGTTGTCGTGGAAGAAGCGGATGCGGCGCTCCTGGGCGGGCATGTAGTCGCCGCGGTAGCCCCTCGACCGCAAGCCCTGCTGCTGGGTCGTCCAGATCGCGACATCCTGATCGATGCCGGGCCCGCACGAGACCTCGCCGACCTTGCCGATCTCGTGCTCCACCTGGTGGTCGATCGACACCCAGTCGCGCATCGAGTTCGAGAAGTACTCCTTCGCGCCCTCGGGGAACAGCGTGAGGTACCACATGTCGAATATGCACTTCTGCGGATCGGTGGGGTGAGGCGTGCCGCGCAGCCAGATGCACCCGTCGGGTTTCATGGAGAAGCTCACGTTGGGGAACACCGTGTAGTGGTAGTGATCGGTGAGCTGCTCGTCCGAGTACGAGGAGAAGTCGTAGCCCTTGCTGGCGCCGAGCTCACGCTTGCGCTGCTGCAGCGCCGCCCGCAGACCGCTCACGTCGGCGGTGAACGGCTCGGGATCCAGCTCCCAGAACTCCATGTCGGCCTTGAGGCTCTGCAGCGTGCGGCTGGTCTTGCCGCGGAAGTGAGGCCCGGGGCCCCCGCCGGGCATCAGCATCCGGGCGTGACCGCTGGGGTACATGTCGAACTGGCAGCCGCTGTGGTGCTCATTCATCGAGTGCAGCGTCTGGGGGTGGACGAAGGGCAGGTGGTAGCTCTCGTTGAAATTGTCCTGCACGCACTTCCAGTTCCAGTCACCGATGATGGTGACCCAGTGGGTGCGCTTCATGTCCGCCATGCGGTAGGCGTCGAGGTGGTCGGCAACCGGACTCAGCCACGAGCGCAAGTCATCGCACGCCGGATCCATGTTGAACCAGATGAAGCCGCCCCAGGTGTCGCAGGGGATCTCGACCAGGTTCCGCTTGCCGCACGGACTGCCCTGCGGAAAGTCGTCTTCATCGTGGACCCAGCGCAGCACGCCCGCGGTGTCGAAACGCCAGCCGTGGTAGGCGCACTGGAACTCGCCGGTCGCCAAGGTGCCGACCTCGCTGCTGACCAAGCGATTGCCGCGGTGCTGGCACACGTTGAAGAACGCGCGGATGCGGTCGTCGTCGCCTCGCACGCACAGGATCGAATCGCGGCCGATGTCGTAGGTGACGTAGTCGCCTGCGGCCGGCACCTGGTCGACGCGGCCGGCAATCTGCCAGACCCGGGGCCACAGGGCATCCCATTCGGCTTGCGCAAACTCCGCGGAGAAATAGCGCTCGCCGGTGATCGGGCGAGCGCTCAGCTCGGGCTCGGGCGCCTTGGCACGGCTGATGCCCCTGATTTCGACGACATCGCTCACGAGTGCTGCCCTCCCTCGGCCGGCTCAACTGGTGTTCTGCCAGCTCCGCTGTATTGACAGTAACGCGGCGACGTCGAGAATCGCCCCTGAGCGCTCAACCTGCTGGCGTCAGGGGGACGGCAGCTCGCCTGCCAGGTATGCCTCGCGCAGCCGTCGCTTGTTGATCTTGCCCATCGTGTTGCGCAGCAGATCGCCCACCAGCACATAGCTGCGGGGGCACTTCATCGGCGTCAAGCGCTCGCGCAGCCACCCGGCAAGATCGCCCGCAAGCTCGCCTGCAAGTTCACCCGTATCAGGGTCGCTGCCGGAAGCATGCGTCGTCTGCTCCGGAACGATCAGTGCCCGAAGCTCCTCGCCCATCTCGGGGTGAGGCACGCCGATGCACGCCACATCGGCGACCATCGGGTGTTCCGCCAGCAGCTGCTCCGCCTCCGCTGGGTAGATGTTCGCTCCGCCGCTGACGACCATGTCGCTGAATCGGTCGGTGATGTACACATACCCGTCGTCGTCGATGCGCCCGATCTCGCCGAGCGTGAACAGGCCGGGTTCGGGGTTGGACTCTGCGGTCTTGGTTGGGTCGTTCGGGTAGATCATCCCGCGCCCGGTGGCGTCGCGGAAGTACAGGCGGCCCTCGGTGCCGGCGCCCAGCTCGTTGCCAGCCTCGTCGAGCACCAGTGCCGAGAAGGGTCCGATCGGCCGGCCCACTGATCCGGGGTGCGCCAGCCACTCCTCGCTCGTGATCGAGCACACGGTGCCCACTTCCGTCGCGCCGTACGCCTCGGTGAACACCGGGCCCCACCACGAGATCATCGCCCGCTTGACATCGATTGGGCAGCTCGCCCCCGTATGGGCCACCGTCTGCATCGAGCCGACGTCATACCGATCTCTGACGTCGGGAGGCAGCGCCAGCAGCCTCACGAAGTGGGTCGGGACCATCACGGCACTGCCCGTGCGGTAGCGATCGATGGCTACGAGCGTGGCCTCGGCATCGAATCTCCCCAGGATCACCGATGGGGTGCCGGTGGCCAGCAGGCGCATCCCCGACAGCGGCCCGGTGTGGTACATCGGCCCCACCACCAGGTGCGTGCCCGAACCCGCAAACCGCCCCGTGGCCAGCGCCGCCAGGTGCTCGCTCATGTTGGCGCCGCCGGCGAACATGGTCGGCGGCAGTTCAGTGCCCTTGGGTTGGCCGGTGGTGCCGGAGGTGTACAGCAGGTTCGGCAGCGGCGTGATCTCATCGGGCGGATCCGCATCGTCGGCACCGGCCAGGAACTCCTCCCAGGGTGTGATGCTGCGCCGCAGCGCATCGTCCAGCCCGTCGCAGCCCCACCCGACGATCCGGTTGACGCCGGCGGTGCGGGCTGCGCTCAGCCCCCGTTCGGCGGTCGACGGGCCGACGAAGACCACCTCGGTCTCAGAGTCGCTGAGGATGTAGGCAGCCTCGGCGGCGTTGAGATGGAAGTTCACCGGCACAGACGAGCAGCCGGCCAGCAGGCCGCCCAAGTGGGCCAGTGCCACCTCGGCTGCATTCTCCGCGAACACGGCGATGCGCCGGTGCGGGCCCAAATCGGTTGCCAGCAGCGCCTGCGCGCAGCGATTCAACGCAAGGTCCACCTGCGTCCACGTCATCTCGCCGCTCGGGTCGACGAGGGCGAACCCGCTCGGGTCCGCTGCGGCTGCTGCTTTGGCGAACGCCGGCATCAGGCGTTGCTCGCTGCGGTCGTCGGCCCCGCCTGCGGGAGACTCGTCACGGAGCGGAAAGCTAGTTTGAACGGGTCAACAGACCACGGAGTCGGAGGAGCCATGGCGCGCATCGAAGTACCTGCTGGAAAGGGCAAGGAGGCATCGCGGCTGTGGAACGTGGCGCCGCATCTCGGTGAGGGACTGCACGCCATGAGCGCTGCGGTGTACGAGCAGTGCAGCCTTCCCATCCGCGAACGCGAGGCGATGCGCATGAGGATCGCCCAGCTCAACCGGTGCCATGTCTGACTGAACACTCGGGCTGCATCGGCGATGCAGCAGGGCATGGACGACGATCTCTACAACTCCGTCGACCGCTACTACGAGGTCGACGAGTTCTCGGCGCGGGAGAAGCTGGCCATCGAGTTCGGCGAGCGCTTCGCGATCGACCACACCACCATCGACGACGAGTTCTGGACCCGAGCGAGCGAGCACTTCTCTGAGAAGGAACTGCTCGAGCTCACGGTGACCGCAGGCTTCTGCACTGGGATCGGCCGCGCGCTGCAAGTGCTGGATGTCGCCGTGGATTTTGATGTGCTGTGGAGCCGAGAGCCGGCGCAGCATTGATGAGCGCACCGGACGCTGCGGGCGGCCACGCTGCCGGCGAGGATGAGAACGGCGCTGACTACGTCGACAGCTACGAGGACGTGTCGATCTTCACGCTGTCCGAAGAACGCGAGCAGCGACTGCTCGACGCCCAGACGGAGTGCACGTTCATGTGGACGAACAGCGCCGGCGAGCCGGTGGGCGTCATCATGAACTTCGTGCTGCGCGAGGGGCGCTTCTGGATCACCTGCACACGTCAGCGCAAGCGGGTGCCCGCCGTGATCGCCCGACCGCGTGTGGCGCTCGCCGTCACCAGCCGCGGCACCGACATCGGCAACAGCCAGACCGTCACCTACAAGGGCACGGCCACCGTGCGCGACGACGCCACGACCAAGGCGTGGTTCTACCCCGCCCTGGCGGCGCGGGTGCGCCCCGGCGACGATGCAGCGCAGGCGGCGTTCTGTGCGCACCTCGACACCGACGGGCGGGTCATCATCGAGATCGAGCCCGACCTGCGCATCGGATTCGACTCAGAGCAGATGTTCAAGAACTCCCCCGCCGGGCGCACGACGTCTCACGTCCGAGGCTGAGCCCCGAGTCCGAGCGGCCCGTGAGCCCGCATTCACATGAGATTGGGAACAAGAGCGGGATACAGCGGGTGCGGCAACAGGGACGCCCGCCTGCCCAAAACGCTCACCGACACCTCCGGGCAGCCAACGATTCACTCTGCCCAGGCGTTCAAGAACTGGCCGGAGAGATCCTGCGGCCCGCCGTAGTGAATGATCAGCTCGCGGCTGGCGAACCTCCAGCCTTCATCGGTGAGGACGTACGCGTCGTCGTAGTGGGCGAGGAGCTTGCCCTTCTCGCCGCCGGCGCGCTGGAAGTGCTCGGCGATGTACCAGCGGCCGGTGCCGGTGCCGGATTCGGCGTCCAGCTCGTACGTGCCGTTGAGCACCATCTGCACCACCGCTGCGAAGCTGCTCATGGCGCCGTGCCAGAACTCCACGATGGCCTCGCGGCCGTCGAGCCGGCGGCCCTTCCCGAGGTCCCAGTGCGCGTCAGGTGCCCACGTCGATCCCCATTGATCGCCGTCGAAGTGCACCACCGCGTCGGCGTAGAGGTGAACCAGCTCGGCGATCGGATCTCGGGTCGGTGCGTTCGTCATGTCGTCACTTCCTGTGTGCGCAGCCATTGCCGCACGGATTTTGGTCCGCATGGATTTTGGTCCGCATAGATCGCATAGATTCTGGCGATGCACAACGAGATTCCCGCCAGCACCTCCGACATCTCGGTCGACTGGCTGAACGAGCGGCTGGCCGACGACCCTGACGTCGGGATGATCGTCAGCATGGAACGAGAACCGCTCGGGGTCGGCGTCGGGATCCTGGGCGAGCTGGCGCGCTTGAAGCTGACCTACGCCTCGGGCCACAGCGGACCGGCCACACTCATCGCCAAGTGCCAGTCGGCGTTTCCCGAGAACATCGCCCTGTCGCAGGCCATGGGCTTCTACGTGCGCGAGATCAACTTCTACAACCAGATCGCCTCGCAGGTCACCATGCGCGTTCCGCACTGCTACGCAGCCGACATGGCACCCGGCGGCGTCCCGTTCGTGCTGCTGCTCGAGGAGGTGACCGAGGCGCGGATGGTCGACCAGCTCGACGGGGCGAGCCGGGCCGACTGCGAGCGGGTGATCGAGTCGATGTCGACGTTGCACGCCCGCTTCTGGGAATCCGACGAGCTGTACGCGCTGGACTGGCTGCCGCCGATGAACAACGACCTGTACAAGGGCGCGGCCGCAATCCAGACCGCTCTGTGGGACGGCTTCGTTGCACGCTGGGACGGCAGGCTCCCGGGGCGAGTCTTGGAATGCATGCCCGAGATCACCTCCCGCTACGGCGAGCTGCTCGATTGGTGGGCCGATCAGGGCAACGCCACGTTCACCCATACCGACTGCCGCGCCGACAACTACCTGTTCGGCGGTTCCGCCGGCGACGGTGTCACCACGGTGCTGGACTTCCAGCTCTGCACGCGCCATGTGGGCGTATGGGACATCGCCAACTTCCTCGGCGCCTCGATCACCACGGAGAACCGCCGCGCGTGGGAGGACGACCTGGTGCGCGGGTACCACGCTCAGCTCTTGGCCAAGGGAGTGAGCGCCGACTACACGTTCGAGCGCTGCTGGCGCGACTACCGGTACTGCCTGTTGCAGCAGGCATGGGCACTCACCGTGATCGCCGACCTCGATCCCGGCAACGAGCGCGGGCGGGCCTTGCTCGATGCGATGACCATGCGCCCGTTCCAAGCTGTGGAGGACCTGCGGTCTTGGGAGAATCTCGACAAACTGAGGTAGCGCGTGCGCGGAGAGGGACCCGACAATGAGCGACACAGCGGCTGACGAACAGCGCCGCGAGACCCCTGGAGAAGGGGCCGCGAGCGGCACAGCAGAACCGATCGGCAGCTTCTTGGACCCGGCGATCCAGGACGACCCCTTCGACACCTACGCCGCCATGCGGGAGCAGTGCCCCGTTCACCGCCTGCCCGAGAACGACCTGTACATGGTCACCCGCTTCGACGACGCCAAGTCGGTGCTGACCGACCCGGGCACCTTCTCCAATGATCCGCGTGGGACGGCGCGCCGCGCCAGCGAGGCCAGCCGGGCGTCGGCTGCGGTGTTCGCCGAGCGCGGCTGGGTGCGGGCCCAGACGCTGCAGCGAACCGATCCCCCGGTGCACACGCACTACCGCCGCTTGGTGAGCCGTGCCTTCACCGCGAAGCGGATGGAGTCGCTGGTGCCGCGCATCGACGAGCTGTGCCACGAGCTGATCGACGGCTTCATCGACTCCGGCGAGTGCGAGTTCGTGGCCGATTTCGCTCTGCCGCTGCCGGGAATCATCATCTGCGAGCAGCTCGGGCTGGATGCGTCGGAGTACCCGACGTTCAAGAGCTGGGCCGATGCCATGCTGGCAACCGCGCAGAAGGTGCTCACCCCGCACGAGGCCGTCGCGTACGCCGAGGTCGAGCTCGAAGCGCAGCATCACCTGGCCCGGGAGTTCGCGACGAGGCGCGCTGAGCCGGCCGACGACATCATCTCGTGGCTCGTCCATGCGCATCTCGACGACGATGCGTCCTCCATCAACTCGACCGCGATCGACGAGCCGCTCACCGACGAAGAACTGCAGGATCTGTTGCACCAGCTCGTCACCGGCGGCTTCGAGACCACCACGGCTGCGCTCGGCACTGGGCTGTGGCTGCTGCTCCGCTACCCCGACCAGATGGTCAAGCTGCGCGCCGACCGGTCGCTGCTGAACAACTTCATCGACGAGAGCCTGCGTTTCGACAGCCCGGTCGCCGGACTGTGGCGCACCGCCACCTGTCCTGCCACGGTGGCCGGCGCCGAGATCCCGCAGGGCGCCAGCGTGATGGTGCGGTACGCCGCAGCCAACCGCGACCCTGCCAAGTTCGACAACCCCGACACCTTCGACATCGAGCGACCGGATGCCAAGGACCACCTTGCGTTCGGCTGGGGCAACCACTTCTGCGTCGGCGCGTGGCTGGCGCGGGCCGAGCTTCGCTGCGCGTTCACCGCACTGCTGGACCGCTTGGACGACATCGAGCTCTCCCGACCGCTCGACGAGCTGCCGCACGAGTTCAGCTTCATGCTCCGCCCGCTGCGGGAGCTGCCGATCCGGTTCGCTGCGGCACGCCGCTGAAGCCAGCCAGCTCGCCAAGACGCGGCGAGGTGAGCCTCGTCGCCGAGCTGCCTGCTGTCTTCCGCCCTCGTTCGCAGTCTCGATGCAATGTGGGCTCACGGGCCGCTCGGGCCACGGCTGCGCCTTCCGGCGCGGCCGGCCGCCGCTGCGAGCGGCAGCAGCACCAGTTCGTGGGCGAACTCCAGCACTCGCACGGCGACGGCGAACGCGGCTGCGTCGCCCACGCCGAAGCGGTCTGCCAGCAGGGCTGCTACCACGACCTCGCGCACGCCGAGCCCTGCGGGCGTGATCCCGACCATGCCGACGACGATGCCGGCGGCGGTGGCGCCGGCTATCAGCCAGATGTCACCGGCGCCGGCGGCGAGCAGCGCGCCGGCCAGCAGTACTGCCGCCATGAGACGCTGCGCCACGGCCAGCCCGTAGACGAACGTCGCTCGCCACACGGTGACGCGCTCGGCGCTGAGCGAATCGGGATACATCCGCCCCGAGAGCCGTTGCAGGGCAGCTGCTCGGCGCATCAGCCCGTCGATGCGACGCCACCAGGCCCCGGCACCCGCCAAGGTCCACGGCAGCGTTGCCAGGCCGATCGCAGCACCGACGCCGATCACGATGCGGGCGAGCCAGCCTCCCGCGGTGCCCAGCCAGTCGGCCGGTGCCCACAGCGCAGCGAACACTGCCGACCACCCCACCAGCGTGGCGGTCTCGACGATCACCGAGGCCCCGGCGGCCGCCCGGTTCACACCCAGCGGCGCAGCCAGGCCGGCCCGGGCAGCGATGGGCACCAGCCCGGTCGGCAGGTAGCGCGTGGCCTGGGACAGCATCCAGATGCGCAGTGCCGGGCGCGGCGGCAGCGGCGTGCCGTAGCCGCCGATCAGCTCGCGCCAACCGAGCGCCAGGCACCAGGTGGCGGTCATCGACACCATGACAGCGCCCAGCAGCCCCACGGCGTCGACCTGCAGGTCGATCCGGCGCAGGTCGTCCCAGTAGCGCACCGCCAGCCAGACGATCACCGCCGCAGTCGCCAGCCCGAGCACCCACCGCACCCCAGCGCCGGATCGCTGCCGTTCGCCGGTGCTGCCGTCGCGTCCCGTCACGTCTGCACGCCCGTGATGCCGAGCGTCCACCATGTCCGGCACGCTTGGCGCATCTGCCACCGAGCCAGCATCGCGCCGAGCGTACTTGCGCTCTCGGGGACGGCTGCGGGCAAGGCCCGCTGCGAGACTGACGGTGTGCGAGTGGTGTTGGTGACCCCAGGATTTCCGACGTCGCTCGACGATCACCACAAACCGTTCCTGGCCGATCACGCACGAGCACTGGCCGCCGCAGGCGCCGAGGTGACGGTGGTGTGCCCCGCGCATCCGGACGCGCCGCGCCACGGGGAGGTGGGCGGCATCGAGGTGCGCAGGGTGCGTTTCGCCCCGGCGAGGGTCGAGGCCCGGGTGGCACTAGGCGAGAGCTACCGAGTGTTCTCCGGGCTGTCGGCACTGTGGGTGATCCCGATGATTGCCCGGCTCGTCCTCGCCGCCGCACGCCAGGCACGCCGGCACACGAACGGTGACGCCGCAGTCATACACGGCCACTGGTGGTTCCCCTGCGGGCTGGTGGCCGCCGCTGCTGCCGGTATGGCTGGACGCCGGATCGGGAGTGTCGTGCAGGTGCACGGCTCGGATGCCGCAGTCACCACCAACGCCGTGCACCGCTGGCTGGCACGCCGGGTGCTGCGCCGCGCGAGCGCTGTTGTGACGGTGTCCGAGGGTCTGCGGGATTGGGCTACCTCGCTGATGCGACGACCTCGCGGCCGGCGCCCCTCGCAGACTGCCGAACCGGCTGGACGCAGAAGCGGGCCCTGGCTGCAGGTCGTGTCGATGCCGGTGGGCAGCGACCGGCTAGGAGCGCCCACACCGGTGCGCGAGGACGGCCCCGTGGTTGGCGTCGGCCGACTCATGGCCGAAAAGGGCTTCGATGTGCTGATCGAGGCGGTGGCGCTCATGCCCACCGATGAGCGACCTGAACTGGTCATCCTCGGCGACGGACCCGATCGTGCCCTGCTCGAAGCACTGGCACTGCGGCGAGGTGTGAGCGCAAGGTTCACCGGGGCCGTGGCGCCGTCGGAGATTGGCGACTGGTACCGCCGCGCGCGTCTCGTGTGCGTGCCCAGCCGCCGCGAAGGGTTCGGCATGGTCGTGGCCGAGGCCCTCGCCGTGGGTCGCCCCGTCGTCGCGACCGCAGTCGGCGCCGCACCCCAGTTCATCACCGACGGCACCAACGGACGCCTCGTCCCGCCCGACGACATCGAAGCGTTGTCGACAGCACTCACCGCCGCCCTGCAATCAGACCCAGACATACCGGACCAGCACGCGGACCCGCTGGCGGCATTCAGCCCACAAGCCCACGCCACGGCCCTGCTTGAGATCTACGCCAGCCTGACTGCGCCGGTCAGCAGCGACTCAGCCGGGCACGAGCAGAAGCCATAGCTGCGGAGGCGCACCTCTTCGCGTAGCTACAGCGCGGCGACGATCTCCGCCATCAGCTCGCCGGCCTCAGTGGGATTCAGGCCAACCCGCACCCCGGCGTCGCGCAGCGCTTCCATCTTGGCCTCGGCTGTGCCTTTGCCGCCCGAGACGATGGCACCGGCGTGGCCCATCTTCTTGCCCGGGGGCGCCGTCACACCGGCGATGTAGCTCGACACCGGCTTGGACATGTGGTGCTTGATGAACTCGGCCGCCTCTTCTTCGGCCGAGCCGCCGATCTCGCCGATCATCATCACGGCCTTCGTGTCGGGATCGGCTTCGAACGCCTCGAGGCAGTCGATGAAGGAGGTGCCCGGCACGGGGTCGCCGCCGATGCCCACGCAGGTCGTCACCCCGATGTCCTTCTGCTGCAGCTCGTACAGCGCTTGGTAGGTCAGCGTGCCCGACCGGCTGACGATGCCGACGGGGCCGCCCGGCTTCGCTATGTGACCCGCGGTGATGCCGATGTTGCACTCCCCCGGCGTGATGATGCCCGGGCAGTTCGGGCCCAGCAGCCGGACGTGGGGATAGTCGCGCTTGAGCATGTTGAAGAAGCGGGCCTCGTCATGCGCCGGCACACCCTCGGTGATGCAGGCCACGAATTCAATGCCCGCCTCGGCGGCGTCCATCACGGCCGCGAATACACCTGGTGCGGGGATGAAGATGCACGAGGCATTGGCACCGGTCGCTGCGACCGCCTCGGTGCAGTCGGCGAACACGGGCACGCCCTCGACGTCGGTGCCGGCCTTGCGGGGATTGGTGCCCGCGACCACGTTGGTGCCGTAGTCGCGGTTCAGCATGCCGTAGTAGCGCCCTTGCGAGCCGGTGAGGCCCTGGTAGACGACCTTGGTGTCCTTGTTGACGAAGATGCTCACGTCACGCTCCTGGCGCGGCCGCCGTGACCGCATCACGTTGATCTGAACGAATTGCCCTTCGGGGGATGCTCACGTCACGCTCCTGGCGCGGCCGCCGTGACCGCATCACGTTGATCTGAACGAATTGCCCTTCGGGGGATGCTCACGTCACGCTCCCGTGATCAAGCCGCGGCCATCGCGACGGCTCGACGGGCGGCGTCGAGCATGGTCGGTTCCATCACCAGCTTGTCGTTGAGGTGAGGGGCGAGGATCTCGCGGCCCTCCGCGGCGTTGGTGCCGTCGAGGCGCAGCACGATCGGCGCTTCGATGTCGACCGCGTCGAGCGCCCCGATGATGCCGTTGGCCACTTCCTCGCCGCGGGTGATGCCGCCGAAGATGTTGATGAAGATGGCCCGCACATCGGGGTCGTTGTTGATGACCTCCAGCGCATTCGCCATCACCTGGGCGTTGGCGCCGCCGCCGATGTCCAGGAAGTTGGCCGGCTTGCCGCCCACCTGATTCACGACGTCGACGGTGCTCATCGCCAGCCCGGCGCCGTTGGCGATGACGCCGACGCTGCCGGCGAGGCCCACGTACTGCAGGCCCTTGGCGTGGGCGGCTTCCTCACGCTCGTCACGGGGCTGGGTTTCGTCGTACTGCGCGTAGTCCTCATGGCGGAAGACGGCGTTGGCGTCGAGGGTGACCTTGGCGTCGAGGACATGCACCCGATTGTCGGGCGTGAGGATCAGCGGGTTGATCTCGACGAGATCGGCGTCGCCCTCGGTGTAGGCGGTGTACAGCTTGCGCAGGATCTCGACGGCCTGGTCGGTGGCGACGGGGTTGAGGTTCGCCCCCTCCACCCAAGCACGGGCGGCCTCTTCGGTCAGCCCCTCGGCGGGGTCTACCAGCACCCTGCTGATGGCGTCGGGGTTCTCAGCCGCGACGGTCTCGATCTCGACGCCGCCCTCGGCGGACAGCATCCCGAGATGCTTCTTGGCTGAGCGGTCCAGCGTGAAGCTGGCGTAGTACTCCTCGGCGATGTCGGAGGCCTTCTCGATCCACAGCCTCCGCACGATGTGGCCGTTGATGTCGAGCCCCAGGATGTTGCCGGCGTGCGTGCGGGCATCGTCCACCGTGGCGGCGAACTTGACGCCCCCCGCCTTGCCGCGCCCGCCGGTGTGCACCTGCGCCTTCACCATCACCGGTGTGCCCAAGCGCTGCGCGGCGGCCACGGCCCCGTCGACGCTGAAGGCGACTTCGCCGTCGGATAACGGCATGCCGTAGCTGCGGAAGAACTGCTTGCCCTGATACTCGAAGAGATCCACGGCGGGGAGCATAGGAGCGGAGCGCAGCCGCCCGCTGCGGAGGTTGTCGGGGCTGCGAGGCTCTAGGAGCGGATGCGGCGGAGGTTGGCGAAGCTGGCGACGAGGGTCTTGGTGCCGACGTCAGCGAAGTGGACGGTGACCTCCCAGTCGTCGCCGTCCGGCCGCACCTCCTGGACGACGCCGGCGCCGAAACGGGCGTGCAGCACATCATCGCCCACGCCGTAGCCGAGGTCGGTTGACGGCGTCGGCGCGAGCTCGCCCCTGCTGGCGGCAACCCGGCGGCGGGCCTTCTCCCGGCGAGCCTCCCGGCCCTTCGCCGCGCTGTCGTCGTGGCGGGCAGGATCGCTGCGCGGCCGGCGCCGAGCGGCCACCTCCGACTCGTCGAGCCGGCTGTAATCGCTCGTGTCGGCCGAGATCGCACCGCTGCGCCCGACGGTCCCGCGGTTGGCGCCCCAGTCGCTCGTGACCGGTCGCCGCGACGAGCCGTAGCGGCCGGTGTCGGGCGACCGGTCGTCGATCATGTCGGCGGGGATCTCCTCGATGAAGCGGCTGGGCGGGTTGTAGCCGGTCTGGCCGTGCAGCATCCGGCTCCACGCGTGGGTGAGGTACAGCCGCTGACGCGCACGGGTGATGCCGACGTAGGCGAGCCGGCGTTCCTCCTCCAGCTCCAGCGGGTCGGTGAGGGTGCGGTAGTGCGGGAACACGCCCTCTTCGAGACCGGTCACGAACACCACATCGAACTCGAGTCCCTTGGCGGCATGCAGCGTCATGAGCGACACCTGGGAGCTGTCGCCCATCTCGTCGACATCGCTGACGAGCGACACCTGCTCGAGGAACTCGTCGCACGACTCGAACTGCTCCGCGCGGCCGATCAGATCCTTCAGATTCTCCAGCCGTCCTTCGTCTTCGATGCTGTTCCGCTCACGCAAGTCACCCATGTAGCCGGATTCCTCCAGCGCGTTCTCGAGCACGGCGGCCGGTCCTTCGGCAATCCGTGCCGCACAGCCCGCAAGCAGGTCGCGGAACTGCATGAGGCCGGTGCGAGCCTTGCCCCGTATGTCGGTCGTCTCGAGCCGCCCGATGACATCGCTGAGCGACACGCCATCACGGGCTGCCGCCTCGTCGAGCTTGGCGATGGAACGGTCGCCGATGCCGCGGGCGGGCTCGTTCACGATGCGTTTGAGCGACACCTCATCTGAAGGGTTCACCGCCGCCCGCAGGAACGCCAGTGCGTCCTTGATCTCCCTGCGGTCATAGAAGCGAGTGCCGCCGATGACCTGGTACGGCACGTCGCTCGCGACCAGCTCCTCCTCGATTACCCGCGACTGGGCGTTGGACCGGTAGAAGACCGCTGCGTCGCGCCAGTCGATCCGGCCCTCGCCGTGCAGGCGCCGAAGCTCCGAGCAGACGTAGCTGGCCTCGTCGTCGGCGTCGGCGCCCCGGTAGCTGATCGGTTGGGCACCGCCGGAGCGATCGGTCCACAGGTTCTTGAGCGGGCGGCCGAGGTTGTTGCGGATGACGGAGTTGGCGGCGTCGAGGATGGCCTGGCTGGAGCGATAGTTCTGGTCCAGCACGTAGGTCGCGGCATCGTCGAAGGTGGCCCCGAACTCCAGGATGTTGGTGATGTCGGCACCGCGGAAGGCATAGATCGACTGGTCGGAGTCGCCGACCACGAACACGTTCTGCGACCGGCCGGCGAGCAGGCCGATCAGGCGCACCTGCGCCAGGTTCGTGTCTTGGTACTCGTCCACCAGGATGTGCGCGAAGCGCTGCCGGTAGTGCTCGGCCACGTCGTCGTGACGTTCGAGCAGCTCCGCGCCCAGCATCAGCAGATCGTCGAAGTCCATGGCGCCGGCGCGCCGCAGCCGCTTCTGGTACTCGGAGTAGATGCGAGCCACCTCGCGCGCGAACGGGCCGCCCTCGTCGGGCGTGAGGGCGAGATCGACCGCCTGAGTCGGCGTGATCAAGCGGTTCTTCAGCGTCGAGATGGCTGCGTGCACCGTGCGGTCCGGGAACTTCTTGGGGTCGAGATCGAGGTCGCGCACCACATAGCGGGTGAGCCGGCGAGAGTCCGCTTGGTCGTAGATGCTGAACGCGGAGGGGTAGCCGAGCACGTCGGCGTGGCTGCGCAGGATGCGGGCGCACGCGCTGTGGAAGGTGGAGATCCACATCCGCTGCGCCACCGAGCCGACGAGGCTGCCGATGCGCTCGCGCATCTCCCCCGCCGCCTTGTTGGTGAAGGTGATGGCCAGCAGGCCGAACGGGCTGACCTGCCGGTGAGCCAGCAAATAGGCGATGCGGTGGCTGAGCACCCGGGTCTTGCCCGAGCCGGCTCCGGCGACCACCAGCGCGGGGCCGTCGCCGTGCGTGACCGCCGCGCGTTGGCCGCCGTTCAGCGGCGCGAGGATCGGGTCATCGGCCGAGGTCACCGGATCGGCGCTCGCTGGCTGCGGACTGACGGGTTGCGGACTCGCTGGCGCCGGCTGCACCCAAGGCGATGCACGGGCACGGATTGGCTCATGCGGATCGGCTCATGTCGTGTAGTCGGCGTTGATGCGGACGTACTGGTCGGTGAGATCGCAGCCGTACACGGTGAACGAGCCGCCGGCGCCGTCGGGGCGGACGCCCAGATCCGCCGAGATCAGCACCTCGTCGCGGGCCAAGTAGGCCTCGAGCTCGGCAAGGGCCTCGGGGGTGGCAGGCGTGGGATACACCTCTTGGTCGCCGAAGCGGATCCTGACGTGATCGGGGTCGATATCGGTCTCGTCGCTGCACTTGCCGATCGCCATGGCAACCCGGCCCCAGTTGGGGTCACGGCCGTGCACGGCGGTCTTGACGAGCGGGGAGTTCACGATTGCCTTGGCGACACGCTTGGCCTGCGCATCGTCGCGGGCCTCGTTCGCGGTCACCACGATGAGCGTTTCGGCGCCCTCGCCGTCGAAGGCCAGCTGGCGCGTCAGGTCCAGGCACACCTCGCCGAGCGCCGCCTCGAACTGGGCCTCGTCGTCGACAGGACCGGCGTCCCCGCCGGCCAGCATCACCACCATGTCGCTGGTGGAGGTGTCGGTGTCGACGCTCAGCGCGTTGAACGTGACGTCGCACACCCGGCCCAGCATCGCGTCAAGCGGTCCGGCCTCGATCTCGGCATCGGTGGTGATCACCGCGATCATCGTGGCCATGTCGGGCTCGATCATCCCCGAGCCCTTGGCGATGCCGACGACGGTCGCTGTGCCGTTGCCCGCGGGGACCGTCGCACGGGCGACCTTGGGATGCGTGTCGGTGGTCATGATCGCCTTGGCGGCATGCACAGCGTCTCGTGACCACCAGCGACCGCCGGTCTCGGGCGGCGGGATCATGCGCGCGTTCCACAGTGCCAACCGCTCAGCGCTGCGCTGCTCTTGCATCCACCGGTCGAAGTACTCGTCGACCTTGCCTGGCGGGTACGGCACGCCGATCACGCCAGTGGAACCCACCAGCACGTGATCGGGTTCGCAGCCCACTGCCTCGGCGACCCGCTGCGCGAGGTTCTGGGCGTCGCAGTTGCCCTGCTCGCCGGTGGCCACGTTGGCGTTCTTGGACACCACCACGACCGCCTCGGCCCGGCGGTGTTTCGCGTTGGTCCGGCTGAGCTCCACGCTCGCGCCGGCGAACAGACTCTTGGTGAACCTGCCCGCAGCCGAGAGCGTGCTGTGGGGATAGGCGGCCACAATCATCACGTCGTCGGAGCCGTCCTTGATGCCGATGTTGCCTGTATGACAGGCAAAACCAGCCGGCAGGACCACCGGCTCTGCTCGTCTCGCCGAGTCGTGCTGGTGCCTTCGACGGGTCATGTCGATTCCTCGCATCCGCGGGCAGTCAGGCCGATCCGCAACCGCAGCGCCAAGGTAGTTGCGATGCTCGCGCGAACCTCGACCAATTGCGCAGAGCCGGCCTGTCGATCAGCGGCCGCGGATCGGCGGTTGCATGATGTGGGGCCACGCGAAGCGCGCCTCGCCGAACGGCACCTCGATCACCGCCGTCAGCCCTGCCATCGGGTCAGCAGGCCGGCAGGCGCATCGGCGTGGCCGGTCGCAGCGGTTGGTGCGGTCCGCTGCGACCTCCGTCTGGTTCGTTTGGCGTGCTGCGCCTATGGGGCGGTCTGGTTGTTGCGTCCGGTGACGGTGAGCCCGGTGTGGTTGTCGATGGGTGTGAAGTCGGTGATGTGGTTGCCGGCGAGGTCGAGGGTGAGCAGTGCTGTGAAGTCCTCGAGCACGCTGATGTCGGCGATCTGGTTGTCGGCGATGTTCAGATGCCACATGGCGGTGCTGGCGGAGAGCGCGCTGATGTCGCCGATCTGGTTGTCGGCGGCCTCCAAGTGCCGCAGCCGGGTGAGGCCGCGCAGGGGTTCGAGGCTGGTGATGCTGTTGCGGGAGATCAGCAGGTTCCGCAGCCCGGTGAGGTTGCGCAGCGGCTCGATGCTGGTGTGGTCGTTGTCGACGGTGACCAGGGTGGCGAGATTGGCGAGCCCCGCGACAGGTGTGAGGTCGCTGTGGCCGACCCCCGACATCCGCAGATGCTCCAGGCTCGTCAGCGCAGCCAGCGTGTCGATGCTGTGGAGGGGGTTGCCGCCGATCTGCAGGCTCCTCAATGATGTGAGACCGGCGAGCGGCGTGATGTCCGCGGCGCCCACGGCGACCACGGCCAGCCGCTCCAGACCGGTGAGCGCGGCGAGCGGGCTGAGGTCGCCGATGTCGTTGAAGCTCAACGACAGGTACTCCAGGTCCTCCAGTGCCGGCATTGCCGCGAGGCTGGTGATGCCGTTGTCCAACAGACGCAACTCCCGCAGAGCGTCCATGCCGGCGAGCTGCGCGAGGTCGGTGAAGCCGTTGCGGTACAGATCCAGCTCAGCCAGCACAGCCAGACCGCTGACCGGTGAGATGTCGGTGACGCGGTTGTCCGCGATGTCCAGCACACCCAAGACCACCGCGTGCTCGAGGCCCGCCAGGCTGACGATGCGGCCCGCGTCGTCGCTGCCCCGATAGTCGAGCTGTTCGAGCATCGCGACCCGCCCCACCACTAGCGGTGTGCCGGCGGCCAAGCCGAGCTCATCGCGTATCGCGGCGGCGAGCACCCCGTCGACCACGCCTGCGGGGGTGTCGCGCTGGGGCAGCGAATGCACCACACCGGGCGCCGCGAACGGCCCCGCCACGTCGACCAGCTCGTTGAAGCGCACATCGAGATAGCGATAACCCGCCGACCCGGCCACCCACTTAGCTGGCAGCTCGACAATCTGGTTGCCCGACAGCCACACCGACTCCACGCCGGCGCCGAGCACCGGCCCGAGCGGGCCGATCGCGGCGATGTCGTTGTCGAACAGGTACAGGTCCTCCAGCGACACCAGGCCACCCAGCGCCGAGATGTCGGCGATGTCGTTGCCGCCCAGGCCCAGCGTCTCCAACCCGGTCAACGCAGACAGCGAGGACAGCGAGGACACATCGGTGATGTCGTTGAAGTCCGCATACAGCTCCACCAGCGCGGTCAGCGACCCCACCGGCGAGATGTCGGAAATCTCGTTGCCGTACACATACAGCCGCTCAAGTGCCGTCAGCGAGCCCAAGCCGGAGATGTCGTCGATGCCGGTACGGTCCAGCCACAGCACCCGAAGCGACGACATGTCCGCCAGCGCGGAGATGTCCTCTACCGGGTTGGCTGACAGCACAAGGGTCTCGAGCGATGCAAGGCAGGCGAGCGGCGCGAGATCGGTGGCGCCGTGGCCGCTGAGGTCCAACACCCTCAGCGCCGTAGCCGCTTCCAGCCCGCCCAGGTCCGTGATGGCGGCGTCGCTGCCCGAGCCATCAAGGCGCGGCAACCGCAACTCGGTCAGTGCCGACATCTCGGCGACCGTGATCGGATCGCCCGCCGACTTGCCCAGCGCCGCTTCCACCCCTGCGCGCAGCACGGGATCGACGAACTGGACCATGGCAGGGCTGCAATCGGGTGCACTGCGGTCATCGGAGACGTCGGACTTGGTCGTCGGTGCCCCTGACCCGGCAATGTCACTACGCGCCGAGCGCGCCAGGTCGGATTTGCCGGTCGCTCCCGATGCCTGCGCGGCGTCGCCACGGTCGATCGCCACTGTGTATTGGGTACTGCGAGTTGACGCGACGCTGCTTGACACCGTGATCGTCAACTCCGCTCTGAGGGCGGGCTGGGCTGCGCTTGTGGAACCCCAGCAGATCACGGTCCCTGTGGCGTTCAGCGCGCACGAATGCTCTTCGCCTGCCGAAACAGAGGTGAATGAACCCGACGGCGGACTCGATTGCCCGTATCCGTTGTCGCCCCAGCACACCACGGAGCCGTCGGTCTTGAGGCCACACGAGTGCTCTTCGCCTGCCGACACTGCGGTGAACGAACCCGACGGCGCTCTCGACTTACCGTCGTCATTTTCCCCCCAGCATGCGACCGTGGCGTCGTCCTTGACGGCGCAGTTGTGCCGCCACCCCGCGGACAACGCTGTGAACGTGCCGCTCGGCGGCCTCGCCTGACCGTCGTTGTTCAGCCCCCAGCAGCTCAACGAACCACTGGAGAGGATCCCGCACGAATGATTGCCCCCTGCCGCGACCGCCGAATAGGTGCCGCTCGGCGGACGGGACTGGCCGCTGAAGTTGTACCCCCAACAACGCGCGCTGCCTCCGGTAGTCAGCCCGCACGAATGACCCCAACCCGCCGACACCGCAGCGAAGCTGCCCGCTGACGGCCTCGACTGCCCGAAGTAGTTGTCACCCCAGCAGTCGACGCTGCCACTTGATGTCAACGCGCACGCATGACCCCACCCCACTGACACCTGGAAGAACACGCCAGACGGCGCCGCAGTCACCATCGGATAGCTGCCTCCCCAACAGCGCACCGAACCCCCGGTCAACAACCCGCACGAATGAGAATTGCCCGCGTCCATCGACCCGAACCCGCTGCTCGAAGTCAACGCAACCTGATGGCCCCCCACAGCGCTGTCGGCATCGGCAGGGACTACCACCGCAGTGCCGCCCACCGCCGTGTGTCCGACCGTCACCAGACCCACCTCGGATGGCACGACCACCCGATAGGCCAAGACCTCCGAATCGAACCCAGGCATCAGCTCATAGGGCAGACACCCCGCACCCGGACAGTCAGACTCGCCCGTCTCGGCACGCACAGACAGCGACAACAGGCTCGGCGGATCCTCTGCTCTCACCGTGTACACGCGCTCGGGTCCGAAGCCGAACAGCGACGACACCCGGATAGTCAGCACGGCGCCCGGCGTGAGAAACACCGAACCGCCCTCAGCCACCTCGTTGCCAAGGTCGTCGAACGCCGCGACCTCCAGACCAAGACGCGCTGCGTCGCTGAGCGTCCAGTTCGCCCTCACGGCGTCGGCAACGGCCTGCACCGTGTACTCGAACGTGTCCGACACAAAACCGCCGGTCAGAAGCTCGAGCCCGCTGTCGGTGTCAGTGAGCGTCAACGTCGCCAGCTCTGCCGGATTCGACTTGCCGAGCGCATCGTCTCCCCAGCAGGTCACGCTCGCGAACCGGCCCAGCGCGCAGCTGTGGCCCTCACCGGCCGACACCCGAGCGAAGCGCCCGGTCGGCGCATCGTTCTGGCCGAGCGAGTTGCGCCCCCAACAGGTGACCGAGTCGGTGCCGGCCTCGCGGGCGCAGGTGTGATGCGCGCCCGCGGCGATGCCAGCGAATTCGCCGCCCGGCGCACTCAGCTGACCGTACGTGCTGTCTCCCCAACAGAAGATGTTCGAACTCACATTGACGACACACGTGTGTGCAGCACCTGCCGCGACCTCCAGGACTGCCCACGGCAGGGTGGCGGGCGGCAACCGGCCATCGCCGTCATCGCCCCAGCACACCAAGTCCGACGAATTCGTGACAGCACACGTGTGCGCCGCTCCGGCCACAATCGTCTTCGCACGGTCCTCAGGCTCGGAACCGAACCGGTCGAACGGCACTTCGGTCTGGCCCTGCGTGTTGTCACCCCAGCACACGACGCCCCGATCGGGCCGCAGCCCGCACACGTGAGCGTCGCCGACAGCGATCTCGACGAACTTGCCCTCGGGAGCGTCGGCCGTGCCCGAACCCGCCACCGCCGTTGTCAGCGCCGCGGGGACATCGCCCCAGCACTGCACCGCACCATCGATGCGGATACCGCACACATAGCCGACAGTCGGTGCAGACGACAACGACGCAAACGCAAACACCGGCGTCTCGCTTGCCACGGCACTGGCGCCCCAGCACAGCACCTGACCGCTCGCCCGCAGACCACACGCATGCTCGCTGCCCGCCGTCACCTGCACAAACCCGCCATGAGGACCCTTCGGAGTCACACCCGCCAGCAACAGACGCCCAAGCTGGGCAACTGCATCAGCCGGATCCACAATCCCTCGCCCAAACTCCCGAGTCGGACGAGGCACGATCCGATCGTCGCCCTCACGGCCCCGCGGCGTGCGGGACGGAACAGGCCGCAGACTCAGGTCGGGAACACGTGGCTCGATCGCAGAATGCTCCAGGGCAGCACGGACCTGCCCCACCGTCGCACCCGGATGGCGGTTCAGCATGTGCGCAACAACCCCCGACACATACGCCGCCGCTGCCGATGTCCCTCCTGCCTGTCCGGTGCCGCATCCGTCGACTGTTGTGCATTTCGTCGTTGACAAGACTTGCCCACCGGGCGCCGCGACATCTAACGATTCGTTCGCTGAACTCGACGCCCTGCGCTCGCCGGTCTCGTCAACGGCACCAACGGCAATGGCATTGCCCTGCAAGCTGAATGCGCCGGGCCGACGAAGCTCGTCTCGCCTGCTGCATCCTTCAACTTCATAGGCATAGAGTTCCCGACCTTCGTCGTCAGGCCCGACGACGCGGCCGTCACCGCAGTTCCCCGCGCTCGCGACTGACACAACTCCAAGCATCGCCGCGGCACGTAGCGCGAGTTCGAAGGTGTCATCGGTGACCTCCGAACTAATCTCGACCCCGCCGACGGTTTCGTCGTCACTCTGGCTCTGCCCGAGTGGTGTCGAGAGCGAAGCGCTGATGACGCGGGCACCATGATTCACCGCTGTCGCGACGGCTGCCGTCAGCGGCATGACTGTGGAGCAACCCAGAGGCAGTTCCAGACCGCTGGGATCTGTTACTTGAATGGGGAGCAGCTTCGCATCCGGCGCGACACCCGCGACATAGCTGTTCTCTTCAGAGTTTCTCGCGTGTTCGGCGGCGATGATGCCCGCCATGAGCGTGCCATGTGGTGTCGCGCCGACTCGATGGCAGGAATCAAGTCCTCCGGTGACGATCTGGTCGTCGAGGTCAGGATGCCCCTCGTCAACACCCGTGTCCAAGACGGCAACCGTGACCGGGTTCTCGCTCTTCCAGTCGGCCCATAGCCGGTTCATTGTCGGCTGTGGGAGATGCCACTGCACTGTAGGCATCTCCTCCGTGTGCGGGAGGCCGGTCTCGTTGTGATGGCCATCGGTATGGGGTGCGTGCGCCCCGTCATCGTGAGCGACCTGCGCGCCTCTGGGCGGCACGCCCACGGCGAACACGGTGTCCTCGTCTGCCAATAGCTCGCGTACCTGATCGGCAGTGCGGCCTGCCAACTCGACGTACTCCACCACCAGGCAGCCCCAGGCGATTCGCACCACCTCCGCGACAGTGAGCACAGCATCGGCGTCCGCGAGGCTCGCGGGCGGGTCCACGACGGTGACGCCCGCGACATCGAGGGCCGGAGCCGAATCACAGTTCGCATCGCCGGGGGTGACCGTCGCCGCAGACTCTCGCAGCCTCTCAAGGTCGATCCCTGAACGCGTCGGGGTGGTGAATGGATCGAAGCTCGCCAGCTCATCTGAGCTCGACGCGGTCGACTCCGGCACTTCGACCTCGACGCTGTGCGACCACGGTGCCAAGCTCTCGGCGTTTCGTGCCCGAACAGCGAACCAATGCGCCTCGGCGTCCGGCGGCAGACCGGCCACCAGCGCAGACGAGCCGTCGAGCTCAACCACCACGCCATCGACATCGCCATTGGCATCGAGCAGCAGCCACTGACCGTTCACCAGAGCGATGACCTCATAGCCGTCAGCGTCCGGCACGTCACCCCAGTCCAATGAGACGACACCAGGTGCCCGCCATTCGCCCTCAAGATCGGTTACCGAAGCCAAGGAAATCAGCGCAGCCTCGGACTGTTGAGCTGGAACGGGATCATCGCCAGCTGTCGCTGTGTGGCCTGCGTGGTGCCCGCGCTCGGGGCCACCTGGCTCGGTCGTCAGCGCAGAGCTCGACAGTTCCTCGACAGGCGAATTCACCGCCGCTGCGGATGCGGGCAGCAAGGCCACGAACGCGACGATGCACGCGCAGGCTCGCAGAAACCGACCTCTGAGCATGACAGACCTCCACCTGGAGAAAGCGAATACAGACAACTACTCAATGAGGCGCGCACCGTAGTAGCTGCAACTGCATCGCCACGGCATTTCGAGGCACCCGACAACGACGCCAGCGGGCAGCTCGCCGCCTCCGGCGCGACACGTGCCGGTACTCAGTGATGCCGCAAGCCGCCCAGCGGCTCGCGCACCGGATGCGTGCCTCTATTGCCCGCTGCTACTGCTGCTCGCCCAAGTCGATGCGATTCGGGGCCGACGAGTACGACTCGAGCAACTCGGCGATACGGGCATTGTGCGGCAAACCGCTGCCGCAACCGACCGACTCGGCACTCTCAGAGTCCGGGACACACGCCCAGATCGCCCACGGATCGGACCCGTAGTCGTAGACCTCCCACGGCCCGTGAGTTCCCGGCAGGAATCCCCGAACGCCCAGTCCCCACTCAGCAGTCAGGCAGCCTCGGCGGAATCTGAAGACCCTCAACACAACCGCCTGCTGCCCGTAGCCATCGTCGGGCTCTGTCGGAGCCGGGCACGCGAACGGCGCGTCGGGCAACAGCGGCCACTCATCAGGCGGCCGGCCAACAAAGCCTGCCTGAAGCTCACGCGCGCTGGCCGCCTCGGCCTCGCTCGGCCATCCCCATGTGAGATGCGCAGGCGCCCGAGCCACCCACGGCGGGCACGCCGGTACACCCTCATGCCACGGGAACCTGCCCCAGAACGGCGCCACGACAACCTGCGGAGACCACCCCCTCCTGTACCCGCGCTCGAGCACACCCCATCTGTCGATGTTCCCATACCCGCGATACCTCCAGACCGAGCGGTGGCAGCTGTACTCGTCGGCTTGGGTCAGCACCTCATGCGAGAACAGTTCCATCCCATCGTGCCTCGGCATGCCCTCGTTGTGCACCGCGACGATGAAGGGGTCGGACTCGAAGTACCGCTCGATGTCGGGCCTGTAGCTGTCGAGAATCCAAGCCTCGTGGGCCTGCTGGGACCACAGGCATCCGCGCCGCACCCGATACACCACCACATACGTGTCGCCGTCGGGCACATCCTCGGGACACGGCGCGTCAGGATCGATCGGCGGGAACACATCAGTGCCGCCCCCGGCATACACCCGCTGCAGCTCCCGCGCCGCCGCGACCTCAGCCTCGCTCGGCGGCCCCCACAGCTCATGACCCGAAGCCTCGAACACACCCGGTTCCCCGCTGCACGCCGACACCAACACAACCGCCAGCACCACCACCGCCAACCGAACCCGAACCTGCCGCCGCATCAGGACACAGATTCTGCCCGCTACGACCGAAGCCCCCGCAGCATGCATGCAGGTCCGGCAATGACACGCAGGTCGCATCCGACCGCGCCCCCAGCAAGACGACTGCGCCCGCTGCGCGCCTTCCCGCACAGCCGCGAGCCGGCGCTACTGATGCTCGCCCAAGTCGATGCGGCGTGGAGGTGGCGAGTGAGTCGCACTCAGTTCAGCGATGCGGTCGTAGTGCGGGAGATGACTCGAGCATCCAGCGACCCCGAGATTGCCGCCCCATGTGATGCAGGCCCAGATCGCCCACGGATCGGACTCATAGTCATAGGCGTCCCAAGGCCCCACCACTGCGGGCAGGTCGGGCGGGATCGGCGCCCACTGCGCGATCAGGCAGCCCTCGCGGTACCGGTAGACCCTCAGCCCCGTCAGATGCGGTTGGTCGTCGAAGTACATGGGTGGAGAGGGGTCTACAGGGTTGGGACACACGCGTGGCGCCTCGGGCAACAGCGGCCACTCATCAGGAGATCGGCCAACGAATCTTGCTTGCAGCTCACGGGCGCGGTCCGCCTCGACGAGGGACGGCGGCCCCCACTGAAAGTACCCAGGCGCCAAGGCCACCCAAGGCGGACACTCCGGCGCGTCCTCGTGCCACGGAAACTTGCCGAAACCGGGCACCTTGACTACCTCCGCAGACCGGTCGACGCCGTTCCCGCGCAAGCTGGACCGCCTGCCGCTGTCGGAGATCGTCTTCGACGAGACCTAGGGCAACCCGACCTACTGAGTTCGTCAGCCCTTGGTGAGGGCTTGGAGCCCCGGCAGGTGCGCCCGCAGACCGGTCGACGTGGTCACCGGGTCCACAGGTGCTCGATCGGCAGCAGATACATACGGTCGCCAAGCTTGAGCGCATGGTTGCCCGTGTGCAGCAACACGCCCGCTGCGAACGATCCTGACTCGGTTCGATCCATGAGATCCCGCAGCCATGTCAGGTTGGCCATCTGAGACGGTGCCGGCGAAGCTGACGCCTTGATCTCGACAGCAACCAGACGTCCGTCCGGGCGCTCAAGCACGAGATCGACTTCGCGGCCTGCGTTGTCACGGAAGTGATGCAAGTCAATCGCCTCGTCGGCCGCTGATATCTGCTGGACGATCTCGTTGACCACGAAGGTCTCGATGAGAGGACCGGTCAACGTGGCGTTGGGGTGACGCAACGCAGCAGCGTCGAGCCGCAGTAGCGCCGTGGCGAGACCCGTGTCGACCATGTGCAACTTCGGTCGCCGGATAGCCCGGCGAGTGCGATTTCGCGCCCAAGCCGGCAGTTCATGCACCAAGAAGACGGTGCGCATCCAGCCGAGGTAGCTCTCGACTGTGCGACGATCGATGCCCAGACGCCGGGACCAGTCGGCGAGGTTCGTCTCCGAAGCGGTGCTTGCGGCAGCGAGACGGATCAGGCGATGCATCGCCGGCACCGCTCGCACCGCCCCCAATGTCACGATGTCGCGGTTCAGCACCGTGGTCACGTAGCTGTCGAACCAGCGCTGTCTCGCTCTTCCTTCCAGTTCGAATGGCTCGGGGTAGCCACCGCGACACAGCCGTCGCAGGTAGCCGTCGCGGGTCGTATCTACGGAACTTCCGAGCCGGAATTCGCCTCGGAACCAACCTGCCGCTGCGGAACTGCCATCGGCGGTGTCAGAGCCAAGGCGACTGGATCCGTCCGTCCCGCCGTCGCCGCGGGCGCGAGCTGCGTGCACCGCCAGCTCCGATTGCGACAGCGGCCAGAGCTGAACAATCGCCACGCGGCCCGCCAGCGATTCGCTGATGGTCGGCACGGTCAAGAAGTTCGTGGAACCGGTCAGCAGGAAGCGTCCTGGCTCGCCGTGGTCGTCTACCGCCATCTTCACTGCGCGGACCAGCGGATCGCCGCCGAATTGGACCTCGTCGATCACCAGCGGGTGAGGCTGGTTGAGCAGGAACGTCAGCGGATCGTCGAGAGCCGCAGCGCGGACCGCCGGATCGTCGAGCGTGGTGTAGGTGCCGCCCCGCTCGGCTGCCACGACCCGTGCCAGCGTGCTCTTGCCGCATTGCCGCGCACCGTGCAGCACCACGACCCGGAACGTGTCGAGAGCGGCATGGAGCTGCTGCTGTGCTCGACGCTCGACATATTCCATTTGCTCATCCTAGGCCAGAAGGCGACTTCTGACAGCATTCTGACGTCAATTTTGTCTAGTGTCTAATGTCAATTTAACCGAGCCAATGCATGCATACTCCGACATAGCTCAAATGTCGAGCCTTCGCGGTTTTGTGGGATGGGGCTGCTGGGCTCGGCGGGGTCAGGTTAGGCAACGAGGATGCCGCGGGCTTCGAAGTTCTCGTAGTTGGTGAAGCCGTGTGCTCGGGCATCCGGCCGGCCCGCCGCCAGCGCGGCAGGGATGTCCGTTTGTCCATTCTCGTCCGACAGCGCCGACCCAAGGCGGCAGTCTGGCGCGTCGGCCAACTCCCTAGTCCGCTGCCCTATCTCGCCAAGGAGCTATTCCCACTCGATCGTGCCGGGGGGCTTGGAGGTGATGTCGTAGACGACGCGGTTGACGCCGGGTACCTCGTTCACGATGCGCGACGAGATCTGCTCGAGCAACTCGTGCGGCAGGCGAGCCCAATCGGCCGTCATCGCGTCCTCGCTGGTGACCGCACGCACGATGATCGGCCGGGCGTAAGTGCGCTCGTCGCCCATCACGCCGACGCTGCGGATGTCGGCCAGCACGGCGAACGCCTGCCACACCTCGCCGTCGAGTCCGGCCGCGGCGATCTCGGAGCGCACGATCACGTCGGCCGCTCGCACCGTCTCGACTGCCTCGGGCGTGACCTCGCCCACGATGCGCACGCCCAGGCCCGGCCCGGGAAACGGCTGGCGCTGCACGATCTCGGGCGGCAAACCCAGCTCGGCGCCCACCGCACGCACCTCGTCCTTGAACAGGTTCCGCAGCGGCTCCACCAGCTCGAAGGTCATGTCGGGGGGCAATCCGCCCACGTTGTGGTGACTCTTGATCTTGGCCGCGGTGGGCGAACCTGATTCGATCACGTCGGGATACAGCGTTCCCTGCACCAGGAAACGGGCGTCGGTGATGCCGCCGGCCGCCCGCTCGAAGATGCGCACGAACTTCTCGCCGATGATCTTGCGCTTGTCCTCGGGGTCGGTGACGCCCGACAGCGCCTCGAAGAACTCGTCGGCGGCCCGCTCATGGATCAGCTCGATCCCCTGCGTGCGCCGGAACGTCTCGGTGACCTGCTCGCCCTCGCCGGCGCGCATGAGCCCGGTGTCCACGAAGACGCAGGTGAGCTGGCTGCCGATGGCCCGCTGGGTGAGCGCAGCGGCCACGGCACTGTCGACGCCGCCCGACAGCCCGCAGATGGCCCGAGCCGAGCCGACTTGGGCCCGGATGGCCTCGATGCTCTCGGTGATCACATTGGCCATCGTCCACTCGGAATTGATCTGGCAGATGCCATGCAGGAATCGCTCGAGCTGGGCCTGGCCGCCGGGGGTGTGCATCACCTCAGGGTGGTACTGCACGCCGTAGAAGCGCCGCCGGGGGTCTTCGATCACCGCGGCGGGGCTGCCGGCCGTGGAAGCCGTGACCGCAAAGCCTTCGGGCGGCTCGGTGACAGCATCGAAGTGGGACATCCACACTGGCTCGGCCGCCGCCGCACTGTCGCCGGGGTCAGCGAGCAGATCAGAGAACACCCCGGAACTGGTCAGCGTGGTTCGGCCGTACTCGCCGCGCCCGCTGCGATCCACTCTGCCGCCGAGGTCGCGAGCCAGCAGTTGACTCCCATAGCAGATGCCCAGGATCGGCACGCCCAGCTCATAGACACCGGGATCGATCCCGGGGGCGCCGTGGACATGCACCGAGGCAGGGCCACCGCTGAAGATGATCGCCGTCGGCGAACGCGCTGCCAGTTCGGCGGCGCTGATCGTGTGGGGAACGAGTTCGGAGTAGACCCGCGCCTCGCGCACCCGCCGGGCGATCAGCTGCGCGTACTGCGCGCCGAAATCCACCACCAAGACCGTCGGGTGAGCGGCCGAGGCGGCCGCTGGGGCATGTGGGAACATGGTTCAGTCGCCGCCGCTGCGCCAAAGCCGTAAGAGCAGCGAGGGTACCGCAGGGGCTGCCGTGATCGGCGTGCGTTCAGCGGGCGGCCGAACGCACGCCGATCACGGGCGGCCGAGGATCCTCCGGGCAATGCTGGCGGCAGTGTGCGTCCGCGTGGCACCGGTGAAGCGACGGGTGTCCGTATCGGGCGAGGCAGTCGTCACAGCAGCCTCGACGTCGGGACTGACTGCGGCGGCGCCGCCGACAATGTCGACGCGCCGAGGCTGGAGCTCTGCGACGAGCATGACGGTTGCGGCGGGGAGCTCGGCGGTTCGGGTGTACACCACCGCTGAGTCGGGCGTCGCTGCCGCGAGCGTCGCGGCTGCACCGATATCGGGCGGACTCCAGCCATTTGCGATGACCAAGACGATCTCGGCCGGCTCGCCCTCCGCGTCAGTTGTGCTGACAGCAGGCAGCACACGTCGAGCCACCTCCACTGCCGTCTCGGCGCGATCAGCGCCCGCAATGCGCTCGATGCCGACATCGCTGGCATCGGATGCCGCCATGCGGATTGCGTTCTCGACATCTGCGCTCACCGCAGCAGTCCCGCCGACAATGACGACGCGCTCCGGCTGGTATTCGGCGATGACCGCCGCCGTCCGCTCGGGCAGGCGATCCGCTGCCGTGTACAGCACTGCGCTGCGCGGTGTCCGCGCGGCCAGAGCTGCCGCGGCGCCGATGTCAGACGGGCTCCAGCCATTTGCGATCACGAGCGTTACCGCTCCTGTGGCACCGGGTTCACCCAGCGCGTGCTGCGCAACAGCAGCGGCTGTCGCTGCGCGGTCGATGCCGGTGATCCGCTCGGGTGCGTTGCGGCCGCCACTGCGATGGGCCTCGGTCAGCGCAGTGCCGCTCACCGCGGCCGGTCCTCCCACAACGACAATGCGCTGCGGCCGATACTCCTCGAGCAGTTCGGCCGAGACTCGCGACAGCCTCTCCGCTGTGGTGAAGATCACCGCAGACTGCTCTGTGCGTGCGGCCAGAGCCGTTGCGACGCCCACGTCAGGGGGACTCCAGCCATTCGCCAGAATCACCGTTGCGGTGCTGTCGTTGTCGTCGCCGCTGTCGCCGCCACCACCGACAGCACCACCACCACCGACAGCACCACCACCGACAGCACCACCACCGACAGCACCACCACCGACAGCACCACCACCGACATCGTTCTCGTCGACTGCACCGCCGCGAGATGAGATGAGGGTCACCTCTGCTTCGACTGCGTCGTCGTCGACGATGTATCCGGTCGCCGTGCTCTGGCTGCTCAGGAATGCCTTGAAAGGCTGCGAGAGCGACAGGATGAACTGCTCGGTGTCTTCTTCGTCTTCGTCATCGTCAATCGTCACCTCAATCGACGCCTCGGTCTCACCAGCGGCGATGGTGAGGGTGCCGCTGGCAGACGTGTAATCGGTGCCGGCAAGGGCGATGCGCTCGCTGTCGATCCCGTCGGCCGTCGTGGCATCGCGTGTGGCGTACTCCACCAAGACGTCTGCACGGGTGGGCGCACTGAGAACGACCATGAAGACCAGTTCGCCGGCACTCTCAGACGCGCTCGCACGCGTCACGGACAGACCGCGCAGCGGGGCCGGCGCTCCTTCAACGGTCACCCAAGGACCTGGCGTGGGTGCGCCGTTCACGGCCCGCACTCGCATCCGGTAGCGAACCCCGCCCGAGAGCCCGTCAATGACGTAGGACAAAGTGCCTGTGAGAGCGTCGATGTCGGGTACCGCCTCGGGGACCACGGTCCAGCCCGCGGCGGCGTCCGCTCGCTGGTACTCGATCTCGAAGCCGCTGACTTGCGTCTCGGCACCGTTGAGGGGCGGCTGCCATCTCAGCGTCAACTGGGCGGGCAGTTCTTCAGCCTCCAGCATCTCCACCCTGCCCGGCGCGTCGAGCGGCGTGATCGAAACCTCAGTCCAGTCGCCCGGACCCACGACGTTGACGGCTCGCACCCGCATCTCGTGCTCGGCTGCGTTCGACAGCGATGTCAGCGTGGTGCCGATTCGCGTTGCGGCCATAGCGGGTGCCGCCAAGTCGAGAAGTTTCGGTTCCTGTGTCTCGTCAGCCTCGTAGAACTCGATTTCGTAGCCGGTCACCGGTGTTCCGCCGTCGTCGGCGGGCGGCATCCAGTCGAGACCTGCACGAGCATTTCCCGGCTCGGCCTGCAGATCTCGCACCGGTCCGGGCACGGTGGCGGGAGTTGCGGTGGCCAGCACGCAATCGCTGGTGCCATTGCGATTGCGCGCCCGCACACACACCTCATAGGCAACGCCATTCACCAAGTTCAACAGCTCTGTCTCCAAGGTCCCAGCGTCGACTGACCGTTCCTCGGACCATTCATACGGCAATCCGGCCAGCGGGCCGCTGTCCTGCAGTCCGGTTCCTCTGTGCCGGAAGCGGTACTGGGTGATTGGGAGTCCCCCGTCGTCGACGACAGTCCACGAGACGTCCAGCATCGCGTTGCCGCGGGTGATGACCACATCGGGCGGATCGGGCACAGAGGACGGCGTCACCGTGAAGCCAGCGGGCGGGCCGTAGCCCTCGCTGTTGCGAGCCTGCACCTGCACGGTGTAGGCGGTGCCATTATCCAGCATGTCAATGGTGAACTGCAGCGGGTCGGCATCGGCTGCCACGGTTGCTGCCTCTGTCCAATCGCCGCCTGATCCTGACGCACGGTACCTGACCCGGTAGTCCACAATCGCGCTGCCGTTGTCGCCTGACGGCTGCCATGTGACCATGATCGTCCCGTCAGCAACAACGCCGACAGACGCGGACAGCGCGTCAGGAACCCCCACCGGAGTCCCACTCCCCGAAGCGCACGGGCTTTGACCCAGGCTGTTCACGGCCGCAATGCACACCTCGTATTCCGTGCCGTTCTCCAGATCCGTGTTGTCTGCCAATCTGGAGAGCACATGGCCGGTGGTAACGGTACCGACAGAGTTTTCCGTCCATGTCCCCTGAGACTCGGCAACGCGATACCGCACGATGTATCTCGTCACCGGCTCGCCGCCATCGTCGAGCGGCGGCGACCATGACACCACCAATGAAGCCTCAGCAGGAAGCACCGACACCGCGACGGGCGCTCCGGGCGCTCCGGCCGGGACACCCGTCGCGACGCTGGACCACTGACTCCTGCCGGCGCTGTTGCGGGCCTGCACCGCCACCTCGTAGGTCACTGCGTTGCGCAGTCCCTCGACGGTCCACGGCGACCCCGACGCAGCAGTGGTGTCCGTCACCCACGGTGTCTCCGGCTCGCCCGCCTCGGCCTGAATCCGGTAACGAACCGTGTAGTCGATCACCTCGGGCACAGCCGTCGGCGCGGCCCAGCGCACTTCGAGCTGCCGGTTGCCTCGCGTCACCTGCACCATTGCCGGTGCATCGGGGACAGCGAGCGGAGTCGCTGAAACGGAGGCCCACAGATTCTCCTGGTTAGAACCGTTCACCGCGCGCACTTGGATGGTATACGACTGCCCGTTCGTCAAGCCCGAGACGCGCGCCTCAAATCCCACGGCCGTCGGCGTCAGCGTCGTCGACTGAGTCGTCCAGTCATCTGCAGCAGCGCCGGTCAGCTGGTATCGCACCTCATAGCCGGTGATCTCCTTGCCCCCGTCCGTCACAGGCGCCGTCCAGCTCAGCAGCAGATCCGTCGACCGATCCGGTGTCGCGGTGAGACTTCTAGGAGCCGACGCCGGCCCCACCGGGACGACGCTCGTCTCGGCCCACTCGCCTGAGGTCTGCTCGTTGTTCGCCCGGATCTCGACGACATACTCATGCCCGTTCTCGAGATTGTCGATCACCAGCATGGTCTGATCCGTGCGTCTGGGGTCATTGCGGGGGAGCGAACCGGTTTCGCCGCTGCTGCGTCCGACCCGCTCGCCGAGAACAGTGCCGCTGAACTGTGGTACGGCCGTCTGCTCAGCCGTTTGGTCTTCTCCGCCGTCGTCGCTCGCCGTGACACGCACGTCAAAGGACCGGACTTCGCTGCTGCCCTTGGTCGTGGGCTGCTGCCACGTCAGCGTCGCCGACCGATCACCCGACTCCGCACGGGTGTTGAGAGGCGCATCGGGAGGAGCGGGCAGCACCCGAGTGATGATCTGCGATCGGCGTCCCAGGCCGTCATGGATCGCGACGAGCAGGTACATGGTCATGGTGCTCGCATCGCCCCACAGCCCGGCGAGGTTCCCCGAGTTGACGCCCAAGACGATGTCGCGTGTCTCGTCGCGCTCCTTGGTCGCCATATTGAACGCGTAGACGCGATTGTGCAGCGACTCGGCAACCCACATCGTCGTCCCGTCCGACCACAGCCCCGTGGGATGCAGCGCGCGGCCGAGGTCAGTGAAGTCGTTCGCTGGGTCTCGCGCCGCGGTGTTCAGGTCGAAGGCGTAGATCTTCTCCGAGTAAGTGTCGCCGACCCACAGCGTCGTGGCGTTGCCCCACACGCCCCACGGCTGCCGGATGCCGGCGTTCTCCGACAGGAAATCGGTGAGCGGCCGCAGCGGGTACGAATCCGACACCGTGCGCCCGCTCCGGCTGATCTGATGGACGCCGTAATCGCCGTAGTAGCGGAAGTGCCAGGTGGCCGACTCGACGACGTACATCGATGAGGAGTCTCCCCACAGGCCACGCGGCCGCTGCAAGGGCAGGCTGTCGAAGTCCATGTCGGGATCTCGCTGCTTGGTCGCCAAGTCGTAGGCCCTGATCAACGACGGCGTGGTTTGGTCCGTCACCCACAAAGTGGTGCCGTCGCTCCACACGTCCATCGCGAACCGCGACGTTCCGCTCAAGACATAGAAGCCCTCGCCGGCGCGGCTCCGAGTCACCGCCCACGGACCCGGCACGTCTGAGGAATCGACGGCGCGCACCCGGATCTCATAGAGCGCGCCCGTCGCGAGCCGGGCAAGCCGAGCCTCCGCAGCCGTCGGCGACGGCGCCAGCGTGGACCAAGTCCCGCTGCCGCCGTCGAGACGGCGCCAGCGCAGCTCATACGATGCCGCGCCGGTGACGGCATCCCAAGAGATCGCTATGGCGCGGTCCTCGAGCACCGGGTCCAGCGGATCCTCGTCGGGATCCTCGTCGAACAGCTCCACCGCTCCCTTTGCCGTGAGGCTCTGCGGCATCGAAGGCGCTCCGGCGGCTGTCGGCGTGCCCGCGGACTGCACCCAAGCACTGGCGAATCCGCTGTAGCCGTGCCGCCCGTCGTTGTCGACGGCCCTGACCCTGAGCTGATAGTAGGTGCCGTTGACGAGACCTGTGACGGTCTCGGCCAGCGCGGTGTCATCGCTTCTGGTGACCGATGTCCAGTCGGTGTCGGTGTCGCAGTCGTCTGTGCCGCAGTACTGGACCTCATAGGCGTCGACGAAGTCCGAAGCCGAGGCATCCCAACTCGCCTCGAGCTCGGTGTCGCCCGATGCCACTGTCAGCGCACCCGGACGCAGCGGCCGAGCGGGCAGCCGAACTCCGACGATTCTCTGATGCCCGCCCACCCACATGGTGTCGCCGTCGGACCAGAGCGCTGTCTGGGGAGTCAACCTGCCCGCTATCGGAAGAAACTCTCCTTGCGCCCCCTCCACTGTCGGGATCGAGACGTCCAAGTCCGCGTCGCGCTCTGCTGTCTGAAGGTCGTACGCCGCAAGCCGGTGCGACCTCGGCTCGCTGATCCACGCAGTCGTCCCGTCGGACCAGATGCCGAGATTGTCGCTCGCATCCAGAGTGATGTCCCGGTGACGCCGCCTGATGCCGGATGCCAGATCGTATGCGAACACCTTGTCCAAGCCGTCGTCGAGCACCCAGACGGTCGTGCCGTCGGACCACGCCTCCTGCGTGGACTGTCCGGGCGACTCAACGCTCACGCTGAGATCCTTGGACGCATCACGCGCCTTGGTGCTCTTCGAATAGCCGCGCGCGGTGCCGCTGCTGAACGCCCAGATGGTCGTGCCGTCAGACCAGATGCCCCTCACATCGAAATTCTCGCCGAGGTCGATATCGTCGGAGGCTCGACGAGCGCCGGTCTGGCTGTCGAATGCGAACAGCTTGTTCTCCGATTCCGGACCGATGGCCTCGGTGAACGGAGCGAGCCACAACGACGTGTCATCGGACCATATGCCGGCGACAGCCTCGATGCCGACAGCCTCGAAGTCGATGCCGCCTGCGGTGGTCACCGCTTGACCGCCCGCACCGACGCTGTTGACTGCCTGCAGCGTGAAGTCGTACGGAACGAGGCCCAGCAGATCCTCGACCGTCAGCGTGAACACGCCGTTCCCATCGGCTGTCAGAGAGTCCTCGGTTCTCTCCGCCCAATCAGATCGCGGGGCGAACTGGACCTCGCGATAGCGGATCTTGTAGCCGGTCACCGCGGCCTGCCCGGCGACCGTGTCGGGCGCCTTCCAGCTCAATTCGAACGAGCCCCTGGCGCTGGCGGCCACCTCGAAGTCGTTCGGCGGTCCCGGTGTCCCCGCCGCAGGCTCGTGAGCCGGCGCAGCCGAGCCCCGGACCCAATCGCTGGGTTTTTCCCTGTTCTTGGCGCGTACTTCTACTTCGTAGACTGTGCCGTTGGTCCCGTTGATCGTCTCGGTGGTCGCCAGCGGCGATGAGCGTCTGATCGTCGTCCACGGCCCCGAGCTCCCGGAGCGGTAACGCAGCTGATATTCGGCCACTGCGCTGCTGCCGGACTCGGTGACCGCGTCCCAGCTCGCAGTGATGACCGCGTCCCCCCCCGTGACGACCAAGTTCGCCGGCTCGGCCGGAGGCTCGGCGGACATCGCGATCGCTTCGATGCTCGTCCCAGTCGAGAGCCACATCGTGCTGCCGTCAGACCACATGCCCCGGACCCAGTTCCAAGGAAGATAACCCAAATCCAAGTCAATGCGCTTTTCCTTGGTGTCGAGGTCGTATGCACTGATATTGGCCATGGAAAACAGATCGTCGCGAAGGATCCAGATGACGTCGCCGTCGGACCACGAGTCGACGCTGGAATGGAAACTGGGACTAAAGTACGTGTCGTCCAAGAAGTCCCTGTCGACCACCGCGCCGCCGTCGGAGAGCCGGTACGCCTGCAAGTTCAGTCGCTGTTCGTGGCCCAGCCAGAGAATCTCGCCGTCGGACCACATCCCGGATGGATTGATGTTGCGATCTGAGCTGTTATGGGGGGTCGGGTTGACATCCTTGCTGGTCACCCGTTCTCCGAGAGCAAGATCGGGGTCGGTCAGGTTGTATGCGTAGACACGTGTCCTGCTCACGCCGTCAAAGCTGATAGCCCAGTCGACGACCCACATGGTGGTGCCGTCGGACCACAGGCCCGACGGGCGCGTGGACGCGTTCGGGGAGTCGTTGGAGATCACGAACTCCTTGGACATGTCCCGAGCCTTGGTCTCCATGTCGTAGGCGAAGATCCTCTCGATATTGAAGTCGGCCACCCACATGGTGGTGCCGTCGGACCACAGGCCGGTCGGCTCGGAGTTCTCCGCTGCCAAGGCGAAGCGTTCCGAGTCCACGCGTGTCACCGTTGCGCCGACGCGATCGGCCGGCACTGCTGTCAGCACCGCAGCGGCGCAGGCCATCGCCGCGACGGCCTGCAGCAGCGGCTTGACTGCCCATCGAGATCGGCGTCGTTGGTCGCGGGAACCAGAGGGGGCCATGTCGATACCGGTCGCATGCATCTCAGCGGCCCGTGGAGTTGGCTTGGTGTGATCTCCTAGCACGGCCTCACACCTGATCCGGGAAACGATGAGTCGGACATGCTCTCCATCATTGCGCAACTATTGCGTATTGCGCAATGAATCACCCCGTGTTTTGTAGAGACTCGGGTTGTTGTGTCACGGCCGGGGTGGCTGTGCTGTGTTGACGGTGGTAGGTGGTCTCGTGTTCGGCGGGGGTGGTGTAGTTGCCGCGGCCGGCGATCAGGGCGCTGTGGCTGCGTCGGTGGTTGTACCAGTCGACCCATTCGAGGGTGGCGAACTCGACGTCGGACAGTCCTTGCCAGGGTCCGCGTGGGTAGATGAGCTCCCATTTGTAGAGCCCGTTGGGGCTCTCGATCATGGAGTTGTCGTAGCTGTCGCCTTTGGAGCCGACCGAGGCGACGATGTCGTTGTCGGCGAGCCGCTGGCTGTAGCGGATCGACAGGTACTGCGATCCCATGTCGCTGTGATGGGTGACCCCCTCGATGCAGCGCCCGTCGCGGCGGCGAGCGGAGATGGCCATCTCCAGGGCGTCGAGGGCCAGGTCGGCGCGCATCGACCGCGACGCCTGCCAGCCGATCACGCGGCGGCTGTAGGCGTCGATCACGAACGACACGTACACGAAGCCGCTTGCGGTGCGCACATAGGTGAGGTCCGCCAGCCACAGCCGGTCCGGGGCCGGCACCGCGAAGTCCCGCTTGACGAGGTCGTCGGGGCGTTCGGCGTCGGGACCGCCGACGGTGGTGCGCACCTTTGCGCCCCGCCGCACGCCCCGCAGGCCCAGCTCGCCCATGAGGCGCTCCACAGTGCAGCGCGCCACCCGCACGCCCTCGACGCGGTTGAGGTGGTCCCACACCTTCGCCGCCCCATAAGCGTCGTAGTTCGCCTTGTGCACCCTGGCGGTCTCGACGCGCAGCCACGCGTCCCGCAGCGCCCGAGCCGACGGCGGCCTGGCCTTGGCGGCGTAATAGGTGGACGGGGCGATCCCGACACCGTGCTCGGCGAGCACAGCGCAGATCGGCTCGACCCCGAACCGGTCCCGGTGAACGTCCACGAACGCCACTATCTCTGAGACTGGCGGTCGAGCTCCGCCCCGAAGAAAGCCGACGCCGCCTTCAAGATCCCGTTCGCCCGGCGCAACTCACGGTTCTCGCGCTCGAGCTCGGTGATCCGAGCACGATCCGCCGAGCTCACCCCGGGCGGACGCCGCCGTCGATCTCAGCACGACGCACCCACTTGCGCACCGTCTCCGCCGTCGGGCCCAGCTTGCCGGCGACCGAGCAGATCGCCTCCCACTGAGACCCATACAGACGCTGGTTCTCCAGCACCATCCTCACCGCGCGCTCACGCAGCTCGACTGGATATCTCCCATTTCCTGGCATCGCTCCATCCTCTCAAGGAACAGAGCCTCCACCAAAACCGGGGTGATTCAAAGACCGCCGAACACGCGACCCTACAACCCCGCCGTACCGCGTCCGGATTGGCCCGACAAGCCGGCCCACCCAGCCAAAGAACAACGGCCTGACAGACAGCGCCGAGACTCGGCTCAGCCGCTAGACGTCGGCTGCTGGGGGCACAGTGACCGTCACCGTGTAGACGCGCACATCCGCGTTGTCGGTGCCCGCGTCGCCGTCGGCGTCATAAGACGACGACACCGTGATCGTGTTGTCGCCCGCGCTGAGCGTCGCCGAGGCGCCCGTGCCGGTCGTGCCGTCGGCGGCCTCCCACGCGATCGTCACCGTCGCGTCGTCCGCGAACGCCGCCGCAGCAGTCACCGTCACTGACGTGGTGCCCGCTGCTGCGGTGCCCTCATAGGCGAACGTGCCGGTCTGGAACACCCCGAGCTCCGCACCCGACACCGACAGCGATTTCAGCGCCGCCGAAGTCGGCATGTTGTAGGCGAACACCTTGCTGTCTGAGCCGTCCGGCCACCCGGCAACCCACATGGTCGCGCCGTCGGACCAGATTCCCTGGATCCGCTTGTTGCCCGACCTCGACAGGGTGGTGAAGTCCAGACTGCTGCGCCTGGCGCCGGTCGCCAAGTCCCAGGCGAACAGCTTGCTGTTGGAGCTGTTCGCGACCCACATGGTGACGCCGTCTGACCAGATGCCCTGAGCCACCCGCGTGTTCGCGATCTGCGGGTCAAGAGTGATGGTGCGGGAACTCACATGATCGCCGCTGTCGACTTCGTAGGCATGTATGCGCATGGTCAATTGGTCGAGCACCCACATGAGGACTCCGTCAGACCACAGCGACTCGGGATCGGCCGGATAGTCGAATCGCGGGAGCACGATCTCCTTGTCGGCAAGCCTGCTGCCGGTGTCGAAGTCGATGGCGACGACTTTGGCCGCAGTGCCGAGGTCGTCGGCCAGCCACATGGTCTCACCGTCAGACCAGAACCCCTTGATGTTCACATTTCGATCCAGCAATTGTTGATAAGCGAATGTGCTGAGGCAGGCGCCGGAGTTTGAATCGACGTTGAGGCAGGCGCCGGTGTCCAAGTCGAGCTCGTAGACCCAATAGGAGTTCACCTGCACCCAGACCGAGGTCCCATCGGACCACAGATCGGTCACGCCGCCCTGGTCTCGCGGAAGCACCGGAGAGACGTCCTTGCCGACCTGGCGCGAGAACGGTCCGTCGTCGTCGATGAGGTGAATCGTGACCGAGGACCTTCCGATGAAGCCGGGGGGCAGATCTCCCAAGGCGAAGACCAGGTGCTCGCCGCCGTCGTGGTCGGTGTCGTCGACGGCGGTCACCGTGAAGGTCTTGACCGTCTCGCCCACGCCGAAGTCGAAGCTGAGGTCCTCGACGGAGTAGCTGACGTCCCCAGGAGAAGCGCCGCCCCGCATCCGCGCTGTCAGCGGAATCGTGACGGGCTCGTCGGGCGGGCTGTCGAGGCGGACACGGACCTGCACGGCGTCGCCGCCCTCGTACGCGTACGGGCGCGCTCTTTCCAGTCTCACTTCGATGTCGTCGTCGACGATTTCGACGGTCGCGGTGGTCGGGACTGCCACACGGAACCCCGGCGGCAGGTCGCCGAATCTCACAGACAGACGGTGGCCGTCGTTGTTGATGCTGTCGTCGGGAACGGTCACGGTGAACGTCGCGCTGGTCTGGTCCGCCGCGAACGCCAACGCGCTGCGCGACAACGAGTACCGGTTCGCCCGGTTCGTGCCGCGTAAGGTGGCCTCGAGCGGCACCGAGACTTCTCGCTGGGGCGCCGCGGACAGCTCGACGGTGACCGTCACCGGCGGGCCTCCCTCCTCGACCCGGTAGGACCCCTCGGCGAAGCTGACGACCACATCGGGGGCGTCGGTGTCGTTGTCTCGTGGGGTGCTGCTGTCCGTGTCAGAGCTGTTGTCGTCCGGCGGGGTGGTGCCGGTGCTGCCGCCGCCGCTGCCGCCGGTGCTGCCGCCGCCGCTGCTGCGGCCGCTTGATCCGCCGGTGCGGCAGTTGCGGAGTTCGTTGTCGAGTGCGTAGCGGGCAGCAGCAGCAGCGTCGGTGACGCGTGCGGCGGGGTAGCCGAGCTCGGCGAGTTCGCCGGCGATGTCGTCGCTGAGCGTTTCGGTGCGGCCCACGAGTACCGCGAGCTGGGGGCGGACGCGTCCCAGCGCCGAGCGGGTGTCGCTGCCCAGCCCGTCCGCGCTCGCCGTGTAGAGCACCACGCTGTCGCCCAGCGCCGCCGCCAGCGCCGCAGCCGTGCCCACATCGGCCTGCGACCAGCCGTTCGCCACCACCGCGGCCTCCGCGCAGCCGGACGCCCACCGGCGGGCCGCCAGCGCGGCTGTCGCCACCCGGTCCTTGCCGCCCACACGCTCTGTCCCGACGCCGCCGGCCGCCCCGGCCGCCGCAGCGACAACCGAGTCAGGCACCGCCGCAGCGCCGCCCACCACCACGACCCCGCTCACCGCCGCATCGGCCAGCAGCTGCCGCGTCCCATCAGGCAACGACCCTGAGTCCGAGTACAGCACCACGTCCGCGCCGCCCGCGGCCACCACCGCAGCCGCCACACCCACATCAGCCAACGACCACCCATCCGCCAACACCACCCCCGCAGCGGCCCCGCCCGAACGGCCCGCCAGCACCCGACGCGCCGCAGCAGCCGCCGTCGCCACCCGATCCGCGCCGCTCACACGCTCCACCACAACACCGGACACCAAAGACTCCAACTCCGCAGCCACACCACCGCCCAACGCCGCCTCACCGCCCACCAGCACCACACCCGACACCACACCCGCAGCCCGAACCACACCCCCAGCCGACTCGCCCAACCCCCCAGCCGACTCCGCCGCCACCACCACATCACCCACACCGCCACCCACCAACCCAGCCGCCACACCCACATCAGCCAACGACGAACCGTTCACCACCACCAACACCACACCACCAGACCCAGACTCCCCGCCAGACTGCGCACCCGCCGACGGCACCGCACCCCCCGCCAACACCACCACGCACGCAACGCATCCTGCCGCCGAAACCGAACGCCTCAAACGCATCACCTCACACTACCCGCAAAACCCCGAACCAACCCCAGCACCGAACCAACCCCAACGCTCCCGCCGCCAACACAAGAACGAGACAGAGACAACAAACGAACCCGCACAACCCGCGACCCTACAACCCCGCCGTACCGCGTCCGGATTGGCCCGACAAGCCGGCCCACCCAGCCAAAGAACAACGGCCTGACAGACAGCGCCGAGACTCGGCTCAGCCGCTAGCAGGATGCTGAAAAAGTCGGTTTTCGGGCGGTATCCAGTTGCAAACCCGCAGGTCAGGGGCTTGCGCTTCCGGCCGGACCTGCATATTTCAGCAGCCTGTTAGTCGTCGGCTGCTGGGGGCACAGTGACCGTCACCGTGTAGACGCGCACATCCGCGTTGTCGGTGCCCGCGTCGCCGTCGGCGTCATAGGACGACGACACCGTGATCGTGTTGTCGCCCGCGCTGAGCGTCGCCGAGGCGCCCGTGCCCGTCGTGCCGTCGGCGGCCTCCCACGCGACCGTCACCGTCGCGTCGTCCGTGAACGCCGCCGCAGCAGTCACCGTCGCCGACGTCGCGCCCGCCGCCGCCGCGCCCTCATAGGAGAAAATGCCCGTCTGGAACACCCCGAACTCCACACCCGACACCGACAGCGACTCCAGCGCCGCCGAGACCGGCATGCTGAACGCATAGATCTTTCCCGGTTTCCAATGATCGCCGGTGCCCCACTCTTGTTCGATGTCGGACACCCACATGGTCGCTCCGTCGGACCAGATGCCGTGCGCAGTGGAGATGTCAGCGGAATCGAGAACTTCTTTCGAGAACTCGAGCCCGCTGCGGCGTGCGCCGCTGTCGAGATCGAACGCGTAGATTTGCTTGTCCTTCCGGTCGATCACCCACATGGTGACGCCGTCGGACCACAGCGCCGACGGCGAGGTCGCGCCCGCGGAGGCGATCGTGGTGATGTCGTGCTGCGAGCGACGCTCACCGGTTGCGAGCGAGTAAGCGAAGATCTTGTCGTGTGAGTCCTCGGCTACCCACACGGTGTCGCCGTCGGACCAGATGCCCGCCGCATCGCAGAATCTGCTGCCGTGATGCCCGCTCATGTCGACATCGAGAGCTCCGTCGTAGGCCCGCGTCGCCAAGTCGAACGCGAACAGGGAGCAGCGCGTATGGTCGGCCACCCACACGGTGTCGCCGTCGGACCACAGGTCGAACGGACGCGGCGTCCTGTTCTTGAAGTCACTGTCTTCGGTGTCGATGACGCGGTCGGGGTCCAAGACGCGGGTGCTCATGTCGTACGCAGCGATGCTTTCCACGAATGTGTCGAAGAGCACCCACATCGTGGTCCCGTCAGACCACAGGCCCATCGGGTCGCTGCCGCTGTGCACAAACTCGACGAGTTCTTCTGGCGTGGCCGAGTAGAGGTCTGCGAAGTCCTTGCCGGGCTGACGCGAGAACGGTCCGTCATCGTCGATGAGGTGGATCATGACCGACGTGGCGGTGGTGCTGAGGACGCTGTCGGGCAGGTCTCCCAAGGTGAGGACCAAGTGTTCGCCGTCGTCGTCGTCTGAGTCGTCGACGGCGGTCACCGTGAAGGTCTTGACCGTCTCGCCCACGCCGAAGTCGAAGCTGAGGTCCTCGACGGAGTAGCTGAAGTCCTCAGCGGAAGCGTCGCCCCGCAGTTCCGCTGTCAGCGGAATCGTGACCGGCGCTGTGGGCGAGCTGTCGAGGCGGACACGGACCTGCGCGCTGTCGCCGCCTTCGTACGCGTACGTGCGCGCCCTTTGCAGCCAGACCCGGATCTCGTCGTCGACGATTTCTACAAGCGCGGTGGTCCGGACTGCCGCACGGAACCCCGGCGGCAGGTCGCCGAATCTCACAGACAGCCGGTGGCCGTCGTTGTTGAGGCTGTCGTCGGGAACGGTCACGGTGAACGTCGCGCTGGTCTGGTCCGCCGCGAACGTCAACGTCGAGCGCGACACGGAGTACCGGTTCGCCCGGTTCGTGCCGCGTAAGGTGGCCTCGAGCGGCACCGAGACTTCTCGCTGGGGCGCCTCGGACAGCTCGACGGTGACCGTCACAGGCGGGCCGCCCTCCTCGACCCGGTAGGACCCCTCGGCGAAGCTGACGACCACGTCGGGGGCGTCGGTGTCGTTGTCTCGTGGGGTGCTGCTGTCCGTGTCAGAGCTGTTGTCGTCCGGCGGGGTGGTGCCGCTGCCGGATTCTGGGCCGCTGCCGACGTCGTTGTCCGGTGGGGTGGTGCCGTTGCCGGTGCCTGGTCCGCCGTTGCCTGGTCCGCTGCTGCCGCTGTTGCCGCTGCCTCCGGTGCTGTTGCTGCCGGTGGTGCGGCAGTTGCGGAGGTCGTTGTCGAGTGCGTAGCGGGCAGCAGCAGCGGGGTCGGTGACGCGTGCGGCGGGGTAGCCGAGCTCGGCGAGCTCGCCGGAGATGTCGTCGCTGATCGTGTCGGTGTCGCCGACCACGACCGCGAGCTGCGGGCGGACGCGTCCCAGCGCTGAGCGCGTGTCGCTGCCCAGCCCGTCCGCGCTCGCCGTGTAGAGCACCACGCTGTCGCCCAGCGCCGCCGCCAGCGCCGCAGCCGTGCCGACGTCGGCCTGCGACCAGCCGTTCGCCACCACCGCGGCCTCCGCGCAGCCAGGCGCCCACCGGCGGGCCGCCAGCGCCGCTGTCGCCACCCGGTCCGCGCCGCCCACACGCTCTGTCCCGACGCCGCCGGCCGCCCCGGCCGCCGCAGCGACAACCGAGTCAGGCACCGCCGCCGCGCCGCCCACCACCACGATCCCGCCGACCGCCTCACCAGCCAGCACCTGCCGCGTCTGGTCCGGCAGCGAACCCGAACCCGAATACAGCACCACATCCGCGCCGCCCGCAGCCGCCACCGCAGCCGCCACACCCACATCAGCCAACGACCACCCATCCGCCAACACCACACCCGCAGCGGCCCCGCCCGAACGGCCCGCCAGCACCCGACGCGCCGCAGCAGCCGCCGTCGCCACCCGATCCGCGCCGCTCACACGCTCCACCACAACACCGGACACCAAAGACTCCAACTCCGCAGCCACACCACCGCCCAACGCCGCCTCACCGCCCACCAGCACCACACCCGACACCACACCCGCAGCCCGAACCACACCCCCAGCCGCCTCGCCCAAACCCCCAGCCGACTCCGCCGCCACCACCACATCACCCACACCGCCACCCACCAACCCAGCCGCCACACCCACATCAGCCAACGACGAACCGTTCACCACCACCAACACCACACCACCAGACCCAGACTCCCCGCCAGCCGCAGACTGCGCGCCCGCCGACGGCACCACACCACCCGCCAACACCACCACGCACGCAACGCACACCACAACCGGAGAACAAACCCGCACCACTACCCTCATATCACGCCGACAAACCGCGCACGCCTGCCAACAGACATGCACGCCTGCCGGAACTCTCGCGTACGGCCTGCGGATCCCCAGCGGCAACCTGCCCAAGCAAGACAGCACCCAAGCGGTGAGCATGACGGTGCGGACAACTGCGATGCCGCCCACTGCTCCCACGAGCCGACGGACCGCTGCACGACCGCATCAGGACTCATCAGAACTCGTCGCCCTGCCGCTGAGCCGCACTTTCAGAAAACCAGTACCGTTTTCCTCCGGGCATCATGCAGCTCGCTGACCTGCAAGAATGGGCTTGCTTCAGCCCCAGCTATTTCAGCGACGCACCACTAGAGTCCCCCGACGGGGTTCCGGTGAATCGTGACCGTGTAGGTCTGCCAGTTCGAGCCGTCCGCGGAATGAACCAAGATGGTGATTTCGTTCTCGCCCACGTCCAGGTTCACTTGGTGCCGATTTCCAGTGCCGGAGCCGGGCTCGATCTGCACAGTGGCGTCGCTCACCTCACTGGTCGCTGATACGAACACATTGCTCACGCGGTTGTTCACGGTCGCCCGGTAGTTCGGAGTGAACGGCGCGAACGTGCCGAAGTCGATGTACTCAATCTGTGATTCTGCCGGTGTCGCGGCAGTAGATGACTTGGCTGAGCTTCCGCTTCCGCTCCCAGTATCGACGGCCCTGCCGATCTCGAGTGATTCCAGCGCAGCACTCGGGGGCATCTTGTAGGCCTTGAGCGAGCCTGTGCCAAAGAAGTCGTCGCCTTCGGGTTCGGCGAATTCTCCCAGCCACATGAAGTCTCCGTCAGACCACAGCGAGCGCTTCGTCGTGTTGGCGCCATCGCCATCCGGGTGGAACCAGAAGTTGGTCAACGCGGCGCCGCTCTCCAGCGCGTAGGCATAGACCGTCGTCTTGTCTTGGTCATCGGTCACCCACATCGTGGTTCCATTGGACCACAACCCGGACGGATTCCGATTGCCGCTGGCCGTCTCGAAGCTCAAAGTGTCATCCAGAACGCCGGTCGCGAGGTCATAGGCAAAGATCCTCTGGCTGGATCTATTGGCTACCCATATAGTTGTGCCGTCAGACCACAATCCGCTCGGACGCCTGTTTTCGACTGGCAGTTCGATGTCATGCTCAGGCTCGTGGTCTCCGGACTCGAGATTGTGAGCGGCCAACCGCCTCTCATTCGGGTTAGACGGGTCGGATATCCACATAGTAGTGCCATCCGACCACAAGCCGTCCGATGACCATATCGTGTAGCTGACACCTATATCGCGTGCGGGCTCATGCTCCCCGGTCTTGGGGTTCACGGCAAACACACTGTTTGAATGATAATCGCCAACCCACATGGTGGTGCCATCCGACCACAGGCCGCCAGGACTGATATTTCCCCCGTGAGATTGGACCAATTCTGGCGAGAACTCGACATCGTGCTCTGGCACCCGGTCGAAGGTCTCGGGATGGTCTCGCTCGACCTCGATCGAATATACCTTGGCTGCGCCGCCTGCTGCGGTGACAGTGACGGTGATCGTGTTGGCTCCCGGACTCAAGTCTACTTGGTGGCCGTCCTCGTCCGGATCGGCGTCGGCGGGTTCGATGGAAACAATGCCCGAAGGAGCATCGCCGGAGACGGTCAATGACGTCGCCTCGGCGGTGACCGTGACGGAGTCGAGCCAGGTGGGCACAGTGCCGCTCTGGTAGCTGGTGGTCTCGGTCGAGAACCGGGGCGACATGCCGGCGTCGCTCAGTCCGAGCGATTTCAGGGCCGGCCGTTCGGGCATATGAAAGGCATAGATTCCCTTGTTGGAACTGAACTTTCCGATAGGCACCCACATCGTGGTTCCGTCAGACCAGAGGCCTGCAGGACCGAACTCGCCGTCGTAGTTGTAATGCGAGAAGGCCTCGACGTCGGCGTCGATGTCATAGTGTGGCTGACGGCGGCCGGTGGCCAACTCGTAGGCCAAGATCTGCTTGGTCTTGCCCTCGAGGAGCCACATGGTGAGTCCGTCAGACCAAATGCCCCTCACCCAGTCCTTCAAGCCAAAGCCGGTGCTGAAGGACCGTTCGTCTGAGAAGGCGCCGGTCTCCAAGTCGTAGGCAAAAATGACGCCGTTGTGGTCCGACACCCACAGGGTGGTGCCGTCCCCCCACAACCCTCTCGGCTTACCGTTACGGTACGCCGCCCACTCCGCTGATGACACGCCATCGTAGGGGTCTTTGAGGTCGATGTCTCGCTCGTTCCGGCGCGAGCCGGACTCTAGCTCGTAGGCGAACAGCCAATCGCGGCTGTCATCTATGGCCACCCACATGATAGTCCCGTCAGACCACATGTCACGAACATTTCTGTGCCAGTCGACTCGCAGCCCGTCATTGTCCTTGTCGGCAATGCGTTCGCCGGAATCGAAGTCGTAAGCAAATATCTTGTCGGCAATATGCCCGTCGCTCACCCACACGGTGCTGCCGTCGGACCAGATGCCGTGCAATATCGGAGACTGACGGCCGTCATCGTCAAGGTTCAGAAGATCGCGCGAGGGATCCCGGTCTGGGTTGGACTCCTCGGGCGTCGACTCGGTCGAGTCTTGGGCGCCGGCGGGGTTCACTGCCGTCGCCGCCAGGAGCGCGAAGACAGCCAATAGCGACATCAGCAGTCGGGACGGCCGGCCGGCTCGCCCGGCTGTCAACCTGTACTTCTTGTCTCGGCCTGTTGACCCTTGCATCAGGATGCCTTTCTTGTTCATGCCGACTTCGCTTTCTCGGTAGTTCTCGGTGACCTGTCGGGGCCTACAGCCCGCCTGGAGCGGCGACCCTCTGAGAGGAGCCGCCTTCGACCGCGCTGTGCTTCAACTTGGCTGCGGTTCCGTCGGCGTTGACGATCGTGCCGCCATTGAGCTGCAGAGAGTTAGCGGGAATCGTCACGCCGTCGCTGTCGGAGTCGCCTTGGACGATCGTGTAGCGGAACACGGCCGTTGCTCCGTCGCTGCCTGCGTAGTCGGCCAAGCGTTCGACTCCGCCGATGTCCAGCGCAATCTGCGGGGTGCCCGTCACCGTGACACCGGAATCGAATCGGACATTCACCGTGATGACATCGCCGACGAAATAGTTGCCGCCGGCGCGACTCGAACTGAACTCGACACTCTGGATCCTGGGAGGAGCTGCCGAAACGGTCACCACAACGTCGAGCGTCGCTTCGTAACCCTCGAAGACTTGCGACATGGCAACGATGGTCACCTCGTAGTCGCTGTCACCGTCAGCGTCGAGTGGCTCGGCGTGATGCGGCTGGCTGGCGAACTCCAGTGAAACCCCATCATCGACGTCGGTGAGTCGAAAGTCGTCCTTGTCTGCGCCTTCCAAGGACCAAGACACATACGCGCCGTACTCCGTAACGCTGAAGGTGCCGACTGACTCGTCGGTTCCGGTGTAGACCGTCGCCGATGACGAGCCCAGTATCTCGAAAGGCGGCGGCTGAACCAGGTGTGGGGCACTGTCCGTCACTGGGCCGTGCGTCAGCGGCGAGTGCCTTCCCCGTCTGTCAGTGATTGAGCCTCCGTTGAGCCGCAGGGAAGTGGAGTCAATCGAGACGCCGTTATTGTCCTCATCGCCGTCGACAACGGTGTATTCGAAAAATACATATGGCCCGCGTGCGGAGAGAAATTCGGCGGTTCGTGCAGTGCCACCGACGTTGAGCAGCAACTGAGGTGCACCATCGACCACCACTGGCTCTTCGAGCTGAGCCCATTGCGGAGCCGCGGGGTCGCCGAAGTGGACCCTGACGCGGATGGTGTCACCGGGGTAGAACACAGGGCCTCCAGCTAGGCGGAAATCGAGGCCAAGCACCGCAGGCCCGTCGCCTTGGACCGTGACGGTTGCGTCGGCAGACCCGGAGCGGCCGCCGCTCGTGCTGGCTTCCACGGTGACCTCGTACACATCGTCGCCGTCGGCGTCGTCGCCGCCTGAGTACTGGTACGCGGCGGCGAAGCCCAGTTCGCCGTCGCTGCTGATCTGCAACATGTCGCTGTCAGGACCGGACAGTGACCATTCGACGTTCTCGCTGGTACCTGTCGCACTGAAAGACCCCACGTCGCCGCTGAACCCGCTGGGGACCGCATAGGACGTGCGCCCTTGGAGCGTCAGCGGCACTGGGTGCGTCGTCACCGTCAGGATTTCCGATTCCTGATTCCACTCATGAACCTGGCTCGCCTGACGTATCACGAACCGCTTCGCGGGCACATGGAGCGTTACCGACCCTCGGCCGAGATCAGTCCGACGTAGCGTGAGGTGGTACAGCTGTGGATCGCTCAGGCCCCGAACATCGCTTATCCAGCCTCCCGTGACGTCGATATCCGACCATGCTTCAAAGGCCGTACCATCATCAGCGGCAGTAACCACCGGGTGCGAAAGGCGCAGTTGAACATCGAATTCGGCAGCGGCAATCGGCTCGGGAGACTGCAATTCCCAAGTAACCGTCAACGGGGCGCCAATCGTAAACTCAATCGAGCCCGCCTCATTCGTCTCGCCTTCGAACTCCACACTCCCTGCCGGAACCGACACCGTCAAAGTCTCAGAGTCGGCGCCGAAGTCGGGTCGAATCTCGAAGAACTTGATATGCGAGCCGCGATGATGATCGATGGCTCTCAAGACGGTTCCATTGACCACTTCGACACTGTCCAAGTCGAAATCCGTCACTTGCACTGCTGACCCGCCGCGAAGAAATGCGACACGAACAATGAAGTCAGCCCGCACTGTCGTGCGGTTCGTCTCGGTGCCCGACTCGCTCACCCTGTGGAGCCATGGCGTCAGCGTGCGGGCACGGTCGTCAACGGCGCTTTCTCCGCCAGCGTCCTCGGGCTGCGATTCGGTTGATTCTTGGGCGCCGGCGGGACTCACCGCCGCTGCCAGCAGGAGCACCAGCACAGCAAGAAGCTGTATCAGCCGCCGGGATACCGAAGTCAGGGAGATGTTGTGCCCGACAGTCCCTTCGGCCTGGGGCCTCCGAAATTGGGTCTTTGGCCGGTCCATGTCAACTTCCTTGCTTGCGGACCAGATCTATCGGGGCTCTACAGCCCGCCTGGGGTGGCGACTCTCTGGCCGGAGCCGCCCTGGACCGCGGTGTGCTTCAAGTTGGCTGCGGTTCCTTCGGCTCTGACAATCGTGCCGCCGTTGAGCCGCAGGGAGTTCGCGGCAATCGTCACGCCGTCGCTGTCGGCATCGCCCTCGACGACCGTGTAGCGGAACACAGCCGCTGCGCCGGAAAAGGAATCGGCCAAGAGTTGCTCCACATCACTGAGAGGGCTGCTGGTCGCAGCCGCCGGCTCGCTGTCGTAGTCGGCCAAGCGTTCGACCCCGCCGATGTCCAGTGCGATCTGCGGCGTACCTGTGACCGTGATGGCGGTATCGAACCAGACGTTCACCGAGATGACGTCGCCGATGGCATAGTTGCCGCCTGCAGGACTCGGACCGAAAGCGACATTGACGATCTCAGGAGGGGGAGCGACGACCGTCACCACAAGGTCAATAGTCGCCTCGAAACCCCCAAATTTGCCGATACCGCTGAAATCTTCTCCCGCAGCAGCGATGTCTTCTTCCGCAATGGCAATGAGGGTCACCTCATAGTCGTTCTGACCGTCGGCATCGCGCGGCGTGGCGTGGTCTGGGCGGCTGGCAAAATTCAATTCGACTGTCTTGCCACTGTTCGCGACACCGTCGCCTGCTACTTGGAAGTACCGGCTGTCTGGCCCGAGCAGAAACCACCTCAACAACGCAGGTTCGGACGGGGCGAACTTGTGGACGAATTTGTCCCCCCCGTACACCGTCAGCGCCGCCGGACCTGCAATTTCGAACGGCACCGGCTGTACCACATGATCGGGGCTGTTCCGCACCCGCAAATGTGTCAGAGGCGATCTGGCTCCAGAAGCGTCGGCTATCGAACCGCCATTGAGGCGCAGGGAATTGCGGTCGATCGAAACCCCACTCGCGTCTTCATCGTCATCAGCAACGGTGTATTGAAAGTAGACATCCGAATTATGCGAGGAAATGTACTCGGCGACTCGGGGTGTGCCTCCGACATTCAGCATCAGCTGAGGTGAACCCCCGACACGAACTGATATCGGAATGTCGCCGTAGCCGAACGCGACCGCGGCAGTGATGGTGTCGCCGGGATAGTAGACAGAACGTTCACCCTGGAGGATCAAGCGTTCGTCGGGGTTCGCAGGACCCAGATGGATGTCGATCACCCGGGGTCCGTCGCCGAAGACGCCTACACTTGTGTCGGCGGACCCGGAGCGGCCAGCGCTGGTGCTGGCTTCTACCGTGACCTCGAACACGTCGTCGCCGTTGGCGTCGTTTCCGCCCACGAATTGCGCGAACCGCGGGGCGGCGAAGCACAGCACGCCGCTGTTGCTGATCTGCAAGAGGTCGCTGTCGGGGCCGGACAGCGACCATTGAACCTCATCGGCAGCGTTGTCGTCGTCCACGCAGGCGTCAGCGGAGTCGGCGTCAGCGGAGTCGGCATCCGCGGAGTCGGCATCAGCGGAGTCGGCATCCGCGGAGTCGGCATCAGCGGAGTCGGCATCGGTTGAGTCAGCATCGGCCGTGTCGCCGTCTGCTGAACCGCCGTCGGCTGGGCCGCCGTCGGCCGAGTCGTCGTCCGCCTCAATGTGGAACCGCCCCAAGACGCCAGAAAACCCGCTGGGAACGGCAGCGGAGTTGCCCCCGCCGATCACCAGCGGCGGCATCGACTCTGTCTGCGTCTCAGAGTCGCCGTCGGCTGGGCCGCCGCCCCCGGAGCTGTCATCTGCCGAGTCCTCGGGCGGCGACTCGGTCGAGTCTTGAGCGCCTGCGGGGTTCACTGCCGTTGCCAGGAGCACGAACACAGCCAGAAGCGACAGCAGCCTCCGGGATGCCAAAAACAGAAGGCCAACAGAAGGCCGTTGTACCCGGCATTCGTTTTGCGCTGGATCCTCTGAACTTGGGTCTTTGGCCGTCATGCCAGTTTCCTTTCCTTGCAGACGTACCGGGGCTCTACAGCCCGCCTGGGGTGGCGACTCTCCGGGCGACGCCGCCCTGGACCGCGGTGTGCGTCAAGTCGGCTTCTGTTCCTTCGGCGTCGACGATGGAACCGCCGTTGAGCCCAAGGGAATTCGCGGGAATCATCACGCCGTCGCTGTCGGCATCGCCCTCGACGACCGTGTAACGGAACACGGCCACTGTTTCGCTGTCCTGTTCCGTTGCCCCGTCGCTGCCGAGGAGGGAGTCGACCTGACTGGGATTGTTGCCGGTCGCAGGCGATGCTTCGCCGTCGTAGTCGGCCAGGCGTTCGACCCCGCCGATGTCCATCGCAATCTGAGGCGTGCCCGTGACCGTGACGTTGGCGTCGAAGCGGACATTCACCGTGATGACGTCGCCGACGGCATAGTTGCCGCCTGCAGGGCTCGGGCCGAAGGTGATCAGGTCGATCTCAGGAGGCGGAGCGACGACAGTCACCACTAGGTCGAGAGTCGCTGCGTAGTACTGATAATATTCCGAAATTGCAACTAAGGTCACCGCATAATTGCCGGGTTCTACGTCACCATGCCGACTGTCACGGGACAAGTAAAATTCTGCATTTTCATCAGAGTGGCCGTAGGGGGAAATCCAGAAGAGGTTGCGGTTGGCAGCTGCGTCGGCACCTACCAAGCGCCAATGGATATTCTCTGATTTTGGCATTCCCAGCCTGCCGTAGTTTGCATCAAAATCGTAATTGACGAAATCGTCAATTACGTTGTAGTTGGATCCGGCGTAGAAAGTCAACGCCGTGTCACCCACAATCTTGAAAGGCGTCACATGCGCTACCGTATGTGAGAAACTGTCCGACACTTGAGAATGCGTCAGCGGCGAGTGCATTATGCGACCGTCCGAGTGCAGCCTGCTGCCGTCAGTGATGCTGCCACCATTGAGCCGCAGGGAATTGGCGTCAATCGAAACGCCACTAGAGTCCCAGTCGCCGTCGACAACGGTATATTCGAAGCGGACGGTCGGCCCACTTGTTAAGACGTACTCAGCGATTCGTAGAGTTCCGTCGACATTGAGCAGCAGTTGAGGCGCTCCCTCGACGATAACCGGTGTCTCTTCCAAAGTATCCGAATCACCGAATTCGACGAGAGCGCTGATGGTTTCGCCGGGGAAGTAGACAGTGCGTTGGGATGCGGCACGCATAAAATTTAACGGCAACAGCCGCTGGTCGTCAAGCAGTGACTGGTACTCACCTGGTAGGAGCGTGAGACTGAGTACGTCAGGTCCGTCGCCGAAGACGGTGACGCTTGTATCGGTGAACACGGAAGGGCCGCCTCTGGGGCTGGCTTCTATAGTGACCTCGAACACGTCGTCGCCGTTGGCGTCGTTTCCGCCCACGAACTGCACGAACCGCGGGGCGGCGAAGCACAGCACGCCGCTGCTATTGATCTGCAAGAGGTCACTGTCAGGGCCGGACAGCGACCATTCAATCTCATCGGCAGGGCCATCATCATCCGTGCAGGCATCAGAAGAGTCGTCGGCGGCGGAGCCGTCAGCGGCCGGGTCGGAATCATCGCCAGCCGGGTCGTCACCAGCCGCCGAGTCGTCGACGCCATCAGAATCATCGCCAGCCGAGTCGTCATCCGCCGGGTCGTCACCAGCCGCCGAGTCGACGCCATCAGAATCATCGCCAGCCGAGTCGTCGACGCCATCAGAATCATCGCCAGCCGAGTCGTCGACGCCATCAGAATCATCGCCAGCCGAGTCGTCGACGCCATCAGAATCATCGCCAGCCGAGTCGTCATCCGCCGGGTCGTCACCAGCCTGAATGTGGAACCGCCCCAAGACGCCAGAAAACCCGCTGGGAACCTCGGGGTAGTTGCCTCCACCGATGGTCAGCTGCGGCATCGACTCTGTCGAAGTCTCTGAATCGTCATCAGCAGGGTCTGAATCGTCATCAGCAGGGTCGCCGTCGGCCGAGCCTTCGCCCTCGGCGTTGTCGCCTGTTGCGTCTTCGGACGGCGGTTCGGTCGAGTCCTGGGCGCCGACGGGACTCACTGCCGTCGCCACCACGAGAACGAACGCTGCAAGAAGCGCCAGCAGCGTTCGCAACGAGCGACCGTCATATCCAATCACAGGCCCTTGCGGTTGAAATGTGCAGCTTGATCTCATGAAGGCTGTCCTTTCAGGTGGTGCCGCGGACGATTCGCGGCGTGAGCAGTACGAGCGGTCTCGGTTGAGCGGGCGCAGGGCTGTCCTCCATTTGCGGCTCAGCCGCCTTCGGCGAGGCGGTACCAGCCGCCGCCGATGAGGGTCCCGTCGACGTCGATCAGCCACATGCGCATCGTCTCGGGGCCGGTGCCTTCGGGGTTGTCGTCGGCAGTGATCCAGCCGCCCTCGGCGGTGACATTGCGCACTGCGGACCCCAAGAGATCTTCAATGTCGGTGCCGATGAGCCCGGGATCGATGTGGGCCAGGATCGTGCCGTCGGGAGCAGCGGCGATTCCCGTGAAGAGCCCGTCGAGCGTGTCGGTGCGGTTGTAGTACTCCGCGAGCGGTATGAGGCCTGTGTTGACGCCTCCGGGCTCGTTGGAGAACTCAAGGAAAGCTTCCAGCCCGCCGCTGCGGAAATGCTCGGCCGCTTCCGAGAAGAGCTGAGGCGCGAACTCCTCGGTGTCGACGTACCAGCCCGAGCCGAACAGCAGGCCGTCGTGGCGCACCACCCAGGCGTTCTTGAACTCGAACGAGTCTTCGTCGCCGAGGGTGCCGCTCGCCGGGTTCGAGAACACGTAGGGCACCCATTTGCCGGACTCGGTGGCAGTCAGCATCTCGGTGCCGAAGACGTACCCGTTGACATCGGTGCCGATCCAGCCGTTCAGGTCAGTCCCCAAACGGTCAACGTCATAATGGCCGATGACCGTGTCGTCGGAGTCGACAACGAAGACGTACCACTGGCCGTCGATGCCGGCTGGGCTGTTGACTTCGGCGAGCAGCGCACCGAGTCCCTCGTTCTCGTACAGGTCGATGGCCTGGCTCACGAGGTACTGGGTGTACGCCGCGGCATCCGACTTCGGCGGCGCCCCGTCAGCGACCTCTGGCTCGTCAGGCTGGGCCTCATCATCAGCACTCGTCGGCGGCGGCGGCGGCGGCACGCTGGCATCGGTGCTGTCGGCGTCATCAGCACTCGTCGGCGGCGGCGGCGGCACGCTGGCATCGGTGCTGTCGGCGCTCGGCGCCGCAGTGACCTCTTCGGTCTCGACGACGGGCACGGTCGGCTCGGCCGACGACGCGTCGTCTCCGCTGCAGCCTGCCGCGACGAGTGCGGCCGCAACGAGACAGGGCACAAGCAGGCGGCGCACCGCCAGCGTCGATCCTCCGGCAGCAGAACGCCGACTCGCACTGCTCATTGCACCACCCTGCTCACTGCGCTGGCCTCCGTAGAACTGGCTATGTCCATCGGCACATTGTAAACACTAGACACCCTCGAGCAGAGCAGCGCACCCCCATCAGCAGCGTGCCTCCATCAGCACGGCAGCGGCACCCGCCCGAGGCGAGAGCACCAGCAGCGCCCAAGGGTCACGGGGCACGCGGATGCGCCGGGTCGCCACGCAACCCGTCGGGAGAGATTCAGCGTTGCTGCGGTCTCAGCCGTGTGCTGACGCTGAGGCTCTCGTCCTCGCTGGTGGCCGGGTCATCGGCCCGCATGGCCGCACACCGCGCCGGCGGGAATCTCGACCACGTCGCAGCGTGAGACGCCGAGCAGCGAGCCGCATGAGGGGTCCAGCGTGGTGTACCTGAACTTCAGCTGGTCATAGGGCACCGGCACCCTCCGCCGCCGGGCGAACTATCCGGACTCTCTCCCGCCACGATCCGCCCAGAGCAGTTGCCGCGTGCGGCTGCGCTGAGACCGGTGGCACCAGCCCAGAACCTGCTGCCGCTGCCATGCCCAGCACGCCGACTGCGATCGCCGTGCGCCGGCGGGCCGCATAAGGCTTCGGGTTTCTCGGCGCATGCCAAGGAGCCAGCAGCTTGCAACGGGATCAGTTGCCCGAGTGCAAGAGCGGGTGCACCAGTTCGGCTTCTTGGATGGCCTCGTGCAGCGAATTGACCCCGCTGACGTCGATCGTGCAGCCGCAATTCTCGAAGGTGACCGTGTAGGTCTGGCCGCCGGCGACCTGCTCAAGCTCCTCGTCGGTCAGTTGCCGCAAGTTCCCTTCTCCATCACGGACTGCAGTTGCGGTGGCTTCCGCTGTGGATGTCCCATGAGCCGGCATGGCGTTGGTCCTAGTCTCAAGACGCTGGAACCCGGTTAGTTCAGCCGCGCCAATAATCAGTCTGCCATATGACAGCAGCCATGTCGTACAGTTGCTGCAGCATGGCTCAGCTTGAGTCGTGCGCAGGCCGGGAGTTGCCGCAGGAGTGACCGACATGCCGCCGGACACGGGCGATGCGACATCGGCAGCGCGCGCCGCGCAAGCGTCGAGCACCCGTGTGACCGCAAGCGGAGGCATGCTTTTTCGCCAGGAGGCGCTGGCCCGTGAGGGCGGCTCGGAGAACCTGAGCGAGCTGTTGCGGGTCACGTCGACTCGCTCGTGGATGGCGGCGGCTGCGCTGGGCGCAGTGCTGCTCTTGGTGCTGGGGTGGGGTCTGTTCGGCCGGCTCAGCGAGCGTGTGACGCTGAACTGCGCGTTCGTGCTGGCCGGCGAGCGCCATGTGGTCGCCTCGCCCGCAACCGGCAGCGTCACGGACCTCTACGTGCGCACCGATCAGGTCGTCACGGCCGGATCGGCACTGGCGCGCATCTGGGTTCCGGACCTCGATCGCCATATCGAGCTGATCAGCCCGTCCGACGGCACGGTCGCCGACCACGAATTGGGGGTGGGCAGCGTCGTGGGAGTCGGCGAGCCTGTCGTGTGGATCCGCGACAGCATCGAGACGCGATTCGAAGCCGTCGTGTTCGCGCCGGCCTCGCAGTCGAGGCGGCTGGAACCGGGCATGGAGGCCACCGTCTTTCGGGCTGACGACACGTCCGCCTCAGCCCCGATTCGGGCCAGCGTGGCTCTCGTGCCCGAACGACCCGAGCCCGACACGAGATGGCTGCGCAGCCTGGGGCTTCCCGAGCCGCAGCATCAGCGCCTCGTGCGTCTCTCGCTGGCCGGCGAGGCCGACTGGCAGGTCTTCGACGGCGATCTGTGCCGTGCCGGCATCGTCGTCGACCGCAAGGCGCCGGTCTCGCTGCTCGGCGCCGGGGTTGCCCGCAGCATGCTCGGCCGATGAGAACGCCGGCACTGCTGCAGCTCAGCGAGACGGAGTGCGGCGCGACCTGCGTGGGGATCGTGCTGGCCCACTACGGCCGATGGGCGGATCCCGAGGAGCTGCGCGAAGCCTGCTTCGCCGGGCGCGACGGCAGCACCGGCGCGGATGTCGTTCGGGCAGCGCGGCGCTTCGGGCTCGAGGCGACGGGGTGGAGGGCGTCGCCGTCGCACCTGCCGCAACTGCCGTTGCCGGCGGTGCTGCATTGGGGTTTCCGGCACTACGTGGTGCTCGAGGGAGTCAAGCGATCGGGCTACGCCATCAACGACCCGGCTGCGGGGCGGCGCACCGTCGGCAAGGAGGAGTTCGACCGGGAATTCACCGGGGTCGTGTTGACGATGACGCCGGGAGCGAGCTTCGAGCGGTCCGTCAGGCGAGCCGGGATGCTGAGGACGCTGTGGCCATGGCTGCGAGACACGCGTGCCGCTGTGGCATTTGCGGCGCTCTGCGGCTTGATGCTCGCGGTTCCCGGCCTCACGCTCGCTGCGGTGCTCAGCGTGTTCGTCGACGAGGTGCTGGCCGGTCGCCAGGAGGGATGGGGCACGGCGATGATCGCTGCCGCGATCGCCATCGGCGTGGCATCAGCCGTGCTGACGTGGCTGCAGCAGCACTGCTTGAACCGCCTCGCCGTCCGGCTGTCGGTGGTGCACTCGGACCGGTTCGTGACTCACCTGTTCCGGCTGCCTGCGCGCTTCTTCGTGAGCCGCTTCGCCGGCGACCTGGCCCGGCGTACCGGAGCTGTGGACTCCGTTTCCCGCCGAGCGTCGACGATCGTCGTGTCGATGGCCATCGAACTGGCCCGAAGCCTGATCTTTCTCGGCGTCGTGATCTGGTACGACCCGCTCCTGGCGGTGATCGTGGCGCTGCTGGGCGCAGCGAACGCAGGCACGCTGCGCTGGATTCGCCGCGCACGCCGCGACGAGAACCAGAAGCTCCAGCGTGAGTCGGTACTGCTGTCAGGCCTGAGCGCATTCGCCCTGCGAAGCATCGACACGCTGCAGGCGACGTCTGCACAGGACGACTTCTATGCACGCTGGAGCGGCCAGCAGGCCCGCGAGCTGACAGCACAGCAGAAGCTCGGCGAACTGGGCTACGTCAGCGGCGCCCTGCCTGCGCTGTTCGGGATACTCGGCAGCGCGGCGGTGATCGGCATCGGCGGCTGGCGCGTCACCTCAGGCACTCTGTCGGTCGGTCTGCTCATGGGGCTGCTCGTGTTGACCAGGAGCTTCCTCGAGCCCGTGGGGCGCTTGGTGTCCCTCGCCGACGAACTGGCCTTGCTCGATGCCAGCATGCGACAGATCGAGGATGTGAAACGAAGCCCACAGGACGCGAGATTCTCGGCGCCTGCCGACGTGGCGCCGCTCAAGGTGGCGACGCTCAAGGTGGCGACGCTGAGCGGACGCCCACGACTGGCCGGTCGGATCGAGCTGCGCAACGTGACCTTCGGCTTCCGCGACGACCGCCCCGCGGTCATCGAGGACCTCAGCCTGAACATCGAGGTGGGCCAGCGAGTGGCAGTGGTGGGGCCGTCGGCCTCGGGCAAATCCACGCTCGTCAAGCTGCTGAGCGGCGAGTACGCGCCTTGGTCGGGGCAGATCCTCTACGACGGAGTGCCGCTTGCGGACATTCCCCGCGACGTTCTGAGCAGTTCGCTGTCGGTGGTCGATCAGCAGATCCTGCTGTTCTCGGGAACGGTGAGAGACAACCTGACACTGTGGAATCCGGCGACGTCAGACCGTCACGTCGCGTCTGCGTCGAAGGACGCCCTGCTGCACGACGAGATCATGCAGCGCGAATCGAGCTACCAGTCAGAAGTGACAGAAGGCGGCAGCAACTTCAGCGGCGGGCAGCGCCAGAGGATGGAGATCGCACGCGCCTTGGTGACGGATCCCTCGGTACTCATACTCGACGAAGCCACCAGCTCGCTCGACGCCCTCACCGAGTCGCGCATCGACCATGCGCTGCGCCGCCGCGGATGCACCTGCCTCATCGTCGCCCATCGGCTGAACACGATCCGCGACAGCGACCTGATCGTGGTGCTGGACCGGGGCAGAGAGGTGCAGCGGGGAACTCACGATGAGCTGATGGCCGACGCCGACGGGCTCTACGGCCGGCTCGTGCACAGCCAATGACCTGCTGCGCCGCCGAGAGCCGCTCAGCATGACCGAAGCCGGCGAATCGCCTGCATCGGCGCCCCGAGCCGACGCTGGCCTGCCTTCGCTGGCGATCGAGACGGTCATCGGGGCCGGCAACCGGCCGATAGATCTCGACGAGCCCGCGGTCTGCTGGTACGTCGAGAGCGGCGCGCTCGACGTCTTCGTGAGAGAGATGCACGACGGCGTCGAGACTTCGCAGCCCACGCACATTCTGCGCGCAGAGGCCGGGCAACTCGTCTTCGGCGTGGACCCCCCCACCCCCGGTCTTTCGGTCGGCGCCAAAGCGCTGCCGGACTCGCGGCTGCACCGCATCAGGGTCGCCGAACTGGAACGGCGTCTCCCGGCGGACACACTGGCGCGTCGCGTCGACACTTGGATCGCCGAGTTCGCAGGCTCGGTCGCCAGCCGCGTCGAGCCGCGTCCGAACCCCGACATCGCCTTGGGCATCGAAGCCCGCATCGACGCGCGATCGCAGTCCGTGCTGTCAGCGCGGCCTGGTCAGGTGGTGTGGGTCACCGCAGACGGCAACGCCACGGTGCGCTACCTCAGCACCGAGCTGACCCGGCCGGCACAGTCCCGTCCCGTCGCGCTCACCTCGGACAGCTGGATCAGCGTCGACGCCGACACACCGCTGAGGAGCCATTCGACCCGCGATCTGTGCCGGCACGGCCGGCTCGCGGAGGCACTGTCGGAATTCCATCGTGTCGCGCTCAGCGCCGAGGCGCTCAACCGGCAACTCGGGCTCGCCGACCAAGTCAACTATCAGCTCGAGGTTGCCGCCCACCGGCGCCACGACGCGCAGATCGCCCGCCGCGGGCTGCACTCGTCGCTGGCGGCTGCTCCCGCTGTGAGAGACGAGGGTGCAACCGCGTTGACGTCCGCCCTGCGCATCATCGGCAAACACGAACGGATCGACTTCCGCGTGCCCGCAACCGTGAGCACCGCAAGCTCTCTTGGCGGCGACACCGGGCCGGTCACACTGCGAGCCGTCCTCGATGCCTCGATGCTGCGCGCCCGCAGGATCAAGCTGATGCCCGAGGACAGGTGGTGGCGCGGCGACGGTGGAGCACTGCTCGCATGGCGCCGAAGCGACGAATGCCCCCTCGCGCTGCTGCCTTCCGCGACCGGCGCTTACCGGGCCGTGGACCCCGTCACGGGCCGACGCCAGCGGCTCAACTCCGTTCGTGCAGCCGATCTCGCCGAAGACGCCTGGTTCATCTATCGCCCGCTGCCGGCGGACTCGCCCGTGAAGGGTCGGGACTTGCTGCGATTCGCCGGGCTCTCTGCAGCGGCAGACCTCGTGCGGTTCGGGGTCGTCGGCCTGCTGATCAGCACGCTGACGCTCGCGCCGGCGCTGTTCTTGGCGTTCCTCGTGGACTGGGCGGTCCCCGCGCGCGACCGCAGCGCACTGCTGCTGATCGTGCTGGGTCACGTCGTCGTCGGCCTGATCATCGCACTGCTGGCCTTCATGCGGGGATCAGCGATGAACCGTCTTCAAGGACGCACCGGCAGCCGCCTGACCGCCGCGCTGTGGGACCGGGTACTCGACCTCCCGCCCAAGTTCTTCAGGGACTACACAGCAGGCGATCTCGGCGTGCGCATCGACAGCATCGCACAGCTGCGGGCACTGGTGACAAGCGTGGCGGCAACGGTGGCGAGCGCAGCGGTGGTCGTTCCGGCCCTGCCCGTTCTGCTGGCGTACAACGCACCACTCGCATGGACCAGCCTCGGCTTCAGCGTGCTGTCGCTCGGGATCATGACGCTCGTCGGCCTGCAGCAGCTGAGGCCGCAACGCGAGCGCAACGCCATCGTACGAAGGCTCAACGGGGGGCTTCTCCAATTCATCAACGGCATCAGCAAACTGCGCGTCAGCGGAGCTGAGCAATCCGCATTCGCCTCGTGGGCGCGCAACGCCCGAGATGCGCACGTCACGACGCTGCACATCAACCGGCTCGACCAGCACCTCAACGGCTATAGCGCCGCGGTACCCGCACTCACCGTGGCTGCGCTGTTCGCGGTCACGCTGTGGCAGGGACCTGAACGCGTCGGCCTCGCCGCATTCGTCGCCGTGTACGCCACCTCCGCCTCCGTCTACGGCGCGCTGAGCGCCCTAGGGTCGACGTTCAAGACCATGACGCAGGTCGTGCCGACCTACGAGCAGGTCAAGCCGCTCCTCGACGCCGTGCCGAACAAGTCTCCGTCCGAGCCCGCTCTGAGCACGTTCAACGGCGAGATCGTCCTCGACCGTGTGAGCTTTCGATACGCCGAGTCTGGCCCGCTCGTGCTCGACGATGTGAGCATCCACGCCGCACCAGGCGAATTCGTCGCAGTTGTCGGAGCATCGGGATCCGGCAAGACCACTCTCCTTCGGGTCGCACTGGGGCTGGAGGCGCCCACGCGTGGAGGCGTGTACTACGACGGGCTGGAGATGACGAAGTTGGACCGGCGGATCGGCCGCCAGATCGGCGTCGTCACCCAAGACGGCGCCTTGCTGCCGGGCAGCATCCTGGACAACATCATCGGGCTTGGCGGCGGCCTGGGCATCGAGGACGCTTGGCAGGCTGCCCGGCTGGCCGCCGTGGACCGCGACATCGCAGAGATGCCCATGGGCATGCACACCGTGATCGGGGACAACTCGAGCATCTTCTCAGGAGGTCAGGTTCAGCGCATCCGCATCGCCGCAGCACTGGCCCGACGGCCCCGGGTGCTGTTCTTCGACGAAGCCACCAGCTTTCTCGACTCGATGAGCCAAGCCCATGTCATGAAATCTGTCGCCGAGCTCGCGCTGACTCGCATCGTCATCGCCCACCGCCTGTCCACCATCCGCGGAGCGGACAAGATCCATGTGCTGTGGGGGGGGCGGCTCGTCCAAACCGGGACCTACGACGAGCTCACCGAGGTCAGCGGGCCGTTCCTGGATCTCGTTCAGCGCCAGATCGTCTGACGCTGCATCGCGACACTCGTCGTATTGGCGACCTCAGCTCGCCGCCCCTTGGCTGAGCGCGCTTCGCCGCGCTGCTGAGGCATGGCATACTGGCGCTCAGCAACTGAGCCCCCAGGAGTCCCTCAGCATCTCGAGACCAGAAAAGAGCGCCATGTCGACCGCAACAGAGACCGCCACGAAAGCACGCATCAACGCAATCCGAGACGACGACGAAAGCCTGCGCCAACTGTCCGACGAAGAACTCGACCAGGTCGCCGGCGGCCAATGGACCTTCTCACTCTGCAATATGACCATATATATTCATAGCCACCAGGCCAGCAGCTTCAGGGAAGCGTTCGAATCCGCCGAGGAAATTCATGATGCCTGGTGCATGGAATGCCGAATGTGGGAATCATGATGAGTGGTGCCCTGAATGTTGACTGTGGGATTGTGGGAATGAGAGCGTTCTCTGCGTCGGCCCCACCCGGGTGCTCTTGACCCGGGGGTGTCGTGGCGGGCAACGAATGCGAACACACCTGCGACAAGCAGTACTGCCATTGATGCCGCGCTGAACCGGCCGTGCCTTCCCATGAGAGTTCTTGCGAACGGAGCCTCGGTGCGGGCCAGCAGGTGATGGCCCAGTAGCTGGTCGCCGAGCGCACGGAGGCACCCGGGTGACAGTGCGATCGGTAGGGCGATTCAGCGCCGCTGCGGTCTCAGCCGTGAACTGACGCTGAGGCGCTCGTCCTCGCTGGTGGCCGGGTCATCGGCCCCATAGCCGCACACCGCGCCGGCGGGAATCTCGACCACGTCGTAGCGTGAGACGCCGAGCAGCGAGCCGCGTGAGGGGTCCAGCGTGGTGTACCTGAACTTCATCTGGTCATAGGGCACCGGTGCCTCGAGCTCGAAGAGATCGCCGGCCCCCTCTGCAGCGGCGAGGGTGGTGAAGTCGGTCACCATGCCCGAGAGGACATGCTCGACGAATTCGCGTGCCCCAGCCTCCGCGTCCGCTACAGCCTCTTGACCGACCCCCGTCCCGGTCAGAGGACAGGGCAGGTTCTGGCCGTCGCTGCGGTAGCGGCGGACGAGGTTGTCGAACCGGACGGTGACCTCGGCGACGGTGACCCCGCCGGCGAGTCGGGTGGCGCCGTCCATGTGGGGGTGGGCGAGGTCGACGGGCTGGGCGCGGCCCGCGCAGATCCCCCCGGTGGCGTCCGCCTCGAAGTGCGGTGCGAAGCCGGCGTCGGCGTTCAGCGCGTCGGCGAGCTGACCGAAACTGGGCGTACCGCTGGCGAACCGGATGCTGATGATCCTGTCGCGGCTCGACACTGCTATGTCGATGCCGATCTGCTCGGCGGCGGGATCGTGCGTGCTGAGACGGCTGGTGCGCACCTCCCAGGTGTTGCCCAGCGCACCCGCTGCGTCGCCGCTGTCTCGCGCCGTGATGCGCAGCGTGCCGGCCAGCAGCACCCGAGCGCGGGAGACGTCGGCGTCGGCGTCGGTGCCCCCAGAGACCGCGTCCGTGGAGGCCTCGTCGCGCGTATTGGCCGCAGCGACGCTGATGCTCACGGCCCGCAGCGCGTGCTGCGGGGCGGTCACGCTGACGCTGCCGGCCCTGCTGCGATTGCCGGCAGCGTCGACGGCGACGCCGTGACGCAGCAGCATCCGGTCTCCGGGTTCGAGCCGGTACGCGCCGCCGGGTGCGGTCAGCCTCAGGGTGAACATTGCGATCTCGTGCAGGGGGAGCACCTCCGAGGTGTCTTCGGCGACGACGACCGCCGTGCCGCTTCGTGTGATCACCCTGACCTGGCGGGGATTGACGATGATCTCGTCGAGACCGCTGTCGTCGCTGATGACCGCAAGCAGGGACTCGCTGCCCGCCGGGGCGACGATGCGGACCTTGGGCGCCGCAGTGTCAACTGCCGGTTCGGGCACCACGAACCTCGCCGGGCTGAAGGGCCGCCGATCGTCGCGCGCTCCGAACCTGACCTCGGTCGGCCGCAGCTCGATGACGTCGCCGGCCGCGAGCGGGTGCCGCAGGTTGATCTTGAACCGGCGGGGCTCGAGACACGGTTCGCCCGGGAGGACGTCGAGGCCGGCCACGGGCGCGAGATCCACGGGCACGTCGTTGATGTACAGCAGGTCATGTGCCTTGCCCTGCGCGTCGGGCAGTTCCACGTTGAGCGCGTCGCTGGTGGTGATCGTGAAGCTGCGCTCGCCGGCACGCGCCGCGATCGTCGCGGTGAACGGCCCCCCGGTCGTGGCGGCCTTCACGGCTGCGGCCATCGCCTCGCTGCTGACGGCACCGCTGCCGCCGATCGCCACGATGCGCAGATGGGTCTTCAGCCGATCCACCTCGACCGGCGTGGCTGCCAGCCATGTCGCCGTTTCGGCGGGAAGCGAGTCGCCGGCAACCAGCACCGGGACCGCCCGCCCGCTGCCCAAGCCCTCACCGAGCAACGGCGCTGCGACCATGCCGTCGATCACCGCATCACGCCCGACCAGCGCCACCATCGAGGCGCGCCGGCCGCTCGCGAAGGCGCAGTCGCCGTGCATCAGATCGGCTATGCGTACCGCGATCTGCGCAGCGCCTGAGCCTTCGAGGCGCGTCGTCCGTGACACTCCTGCATGGCCGAGCTGGGTGATGACGGACTCGGTCACTGCACCGGCGCGGCCGACGACCACCGCATGATCGATGTCGTGCTCTCGCAGGAACTGTGCTGTGGCCTCGGGCAATTGCGACGTGCGGGTCAGCACGGTCGGCAGCCCCAAGGCGTATGTCAGCGGCCCGATGGCCGCCGCATCGATCGCCGAGCGCTCATCGCCGTTGATCAGCACCGCGGTCGAGTCGTTGGAGGTGCACCATGCCGCCCTGCCGCCGATATGGGACGCGACCGCTGCCGCGGTCGCATACCGGTCCTCGCCCGCCAAGCGCGTCACCTGCGGCTGCGAGTCCAGGTCGGCGAGCTGCGCCACGACCTCGGCGGGCACCGCTGCCGGTCCCCCGACGACGAAGATCTGCTTCACGTCGTGGTCTTCGAGGAAATCCGCCGCCGCCCGATGCAATCCGCCGGGCCGCACCAGCAGCACCGGTGCGTTCTCGACGCCCGCGAAGCCGGCGACCGCCGCGGCATCGGGCGGGGACTCGCCGGACACCACGATCGCAGTGCGCACCGAGCCCAGGCCGCCCCGCACGGCGGCATACCGGCGCGCCAGCAACAGCGCCGTGTCGTAGCGGTCGCGGCCGGCGAACGGCCGGCTGCCGGCGACCCCGTCGGCGCCGCCGTCGACCAAGTATTCGGCGGCGGTGTTGGCTGCGCCCGAGGGGTCGGCGCCGACGCCGAACGCGAGCCACGAGCTCGCCACGAGCAGCACCGCCGCCGCGGCACGACCTGCGCCGCGGCCGCTCACGCCCCCAGCGGACGCTCTGTGCCACCTCCGCCGCCGGGCGAACTATCCGGACTCTCTCCCGCCACGATCCGCCCAGAGTAGCTGCCACGCTCGGCGGCGTCCGTCACAGAGGGCACGCACAGCGGGGAACCCGGCTCAGAGCCCGCCGACACACGAGCGAATCTCATGACCGCGCACACTACCCCTGCACAGGCAGATCACACACATATGCCGACCCTGACAAACCAGCCCAGCAGTACAGCAAATGCAGCATGATTCAACTTGGGCTGTGCGCAGTGCTGTTCTTGGTGCTGGGGCAGCGGGACATCAGGATCTCGTCGAGGCCCAGCGCTCTCACAGTCGGGAAGGCGGGATTTGAACCCACGACCCCCTGCTCCCAAAGCAGGTGCGCTGCCAAGCTGCGCCACTTCCCGAGTCTGAAGAGCCACTTCCCGAGTCTGAAGAGCTGAGTCAGGTCGACCTACGGGTCAGCTCTCGCGTTCGAGCGTACCAGCGAGGTGTTGAGCAGCCCGAGTCGGCTTGACTCAGTCGTCTGCAGAGATGACTTGAGTGGGGCAACTCGCTGCTGCCGTGCGCACCGCACTGTGATGCTCGGCGCTCGGGCTGTCGTTCAGCAGATGCACGAGACCGTCGTTGCCTACTTCGAAGATGCCCGGGGCGATCATCTCGCACGAGCCGCTGCCGATGCACTTGTCCACGTCGATGGTGATCTTCACACTGCCTCCAAGCTCGGGGGTCACAGCATGCCTGCAAACCCAAGCGCCGCTGCGCGCCGCCGCCTCGTGCGCCATCGCCACGCTACGCCCCGCGTCGCCGATACCTGCGCAGCCTCGCAGCGGCGAGTCCCGACCAGCCAGCGGGCGCCACAAACAAGCAGCACCAGCCAGTGACCGTTACTCTCTGCGGCGGCCGACCCCGGCCGTATTCGCCACCAGTTCGTCACCATCAGGAGGACCACTGTGAAGATCGGCGTGATGATGTTTCCCACCGACAAGGCCATCGGGCCAGTCGATCTGGCCATGGCTGCCGAGGAACGGGGCTTCGAGTCGCTGTGGTTCCCCGAGCACAGCCATATCCCCACCAGCCGCGAGACGCCGTGGGGCGGTCGTGAAGGTGCTCCCCCGCTGCCTGAGGAATACTGGCGCACGCACGATCAGTTCGTGTCGCTTGGCGCCGCCGCAGCGGTGACCGAGAACATCATGCTGGGCACCGGCATCACGCTCGTCGCCCAGCGAGATCCGATCTGGCTGGCCAAGGAAGCCGCCACGGTGGACCGGATCTCCAATGGCCGGTTCATCTTGGGCATCGGCTACGGCTGGAACAAGGAAGAACTCGCCCACCACGGCGTGAAGTACACCGACCGGCGTGCTGTCACCCGCGAGACGATGCTGGCAGTGCGCGAACTGTGGACCCAGGACGAGGCCGAGTTCCACGGCGCCTGGGTCGACTTCGACTCGTCATGGGCGTGGCCGAAGCCCGTGCAGGAAGGCGGCCCGAAGGTGATCCTGGGCGGCGCCGCCGGGCCGAAGACCATCGCCGACATCGTCGAGTTCTGCGACGGCTGGATGCCGATCTCTGGCCGCTACGACCTCGAGGCGCCGGTCAAGCAGATCCGTGAGTCCGCGATCGAGGTCGGCCGCGACCCCGATGAGATCGAGATCGGGCAGTTCGGCACTCCTCCCAAGCCGGAGATCATCGAGAGCCTCACCGAACTGGGCTGCACCAGGGTGGTGCTCGGCCTTCCTCCCGCCGACGCAGACACCGTGCTGCCGATCCTCGACAAGTACACAGAGCTGCTGTAGTCAGCGGGTACTCCCGCAACCCTCCCTGCGCCGGCTGGCGCACCGACCGGCCAGGGTCGTCCGTGCGGGGACGTCGCCGGCTCAACCTGAGTCGTCGGCGAACACGGCTCCTGCGATGCCGCGCGCACCGGGACGGGAATACGACAACCCAGCGGCAACAATGGGCGCCGTGACCGACAGTGCGCCCGGTGTTGAACACCTCGACGTCGTCGACGAGGTGGGGCGCTACGTGCGCACCGCCCCGCGGGACGAGGTCCATGAGCGGGGCGAGTGGCACTGCGTCTTCCACTGCCAGATCGTCACGCTGCGTGACGGCGTGCCGACAGCGGTGCTGCAGCAGCGCTCATGGTCCAAAGCTGCATTTCCGGGGCTGCTCGACATCAGCGCCGCTGGGCACCTCGCCGCGGGCGAGACGCCGCTTGATGGCGCGCGCGAACTCGAAGAAGAGCTGGGCATCGCCCCCGACCCCGACGATCTCATTCCGCTCGGCGTCCGCAGGCTGGCCGACGACAGCGGCGAGGGCAGGCTGAACTGCGAGCTGACCAGCGTATTCTTGCTGCGCGACGACCGCCCGCTGACCCGCTACGCGCTGGCACGCGACGAGGTCGACGCCGTGTTCAACGTGCCGATCGCCGACCTGCTGGCGCTGCTCAACGGCGGACCGCCGATTTCCGTGCATGGCGTTGCCGCCGCTGGCCATCCCGATGCACATGAGGTGACCGCCGAAGTAGCGCTCAGCGACCTCGTGCCCAGTTCGGAGTACTGGGTGGTGCTGATGGTGATGGCCCAGCGATTCCTCGCCGGCCAGCGCCCCCTCGCCGTTTAGCTGAGCAATCCCGCCGACACTGCTGCGCTCTGAACGACAACACCCGTGCAATCAGTAGCTGTTGCCGGCAGGGCATCGGCATGCAACCGGAAACCCATTGGCTCCCGCCGGAACCCGTGCCATAACATCGCATCATGACCCGTCGGCACCATCCGAAGGGCACCCCCGAGGGCGGTCAGTTCGCTCCCGGTGCCGCCGCGTCCTCGGGCAGGTTCTCAAAGGCCGCAGCGACAAACGCGGTGCAGGCTGAGCGCACAGCCCGACGGGCCGCACTCGAGGCGCAGCGCGAGTTCTTCGATGTTGGTGAGCGCGACGCCGAATCCTCGTCTGGCGACGTCGGCGACGGTCCGCACATCGAGATCACCGAGACCGAGTCGCAGCTTCTGCGAGAGGAGCTCGACCGCTACTTGCAGGAGCGATACGCGCTGTCAGGCCTTCCCTCAGAACGCCAACGCGCCCGAGCAGAGAAGCACCTCGCGAAGCTGCACCACAAGATCGCCGCGCGCGACGCCAACTGATGCACTTGGTTCTCGACTCGAGTGCCGTGGAGCGCTTGGCGCAGGATGACCCCGAGGCAACGGCAATCCTTGAGAGCCTTCCAGACGGTGTGACATGGCCAGCGATCATTCCGAGCGTCGCCTTGGCCGAATGTCTCCGAGGTCGGCCGAACAACGACGTCCTGATAGATCGCTTCACCAAGACCTGCAAGGTTGTCGAGGAAGTGACCACGCGAATCTCGAGACGCGCTGGCGAACTGCGCTATCGAACTCGACGCGGATCGGCGGTCGATGCGATCATCGTGGCTCTCGCTGAGTCCGACGGCGTCGTGCTGACGGCCGACCTCAAAGATATGACAGCGCTCGCAGGCCGAACCCGCGGGGTCATCGTCCATCCGACGCTTCCAAGCAAGAGGCGGGCTTGATTGCCGCCAAGCCGTGCGGCCCTTCGTGCCCTACGGACTGCTATGTGTGCTCAGCGATGATCTTGAGCACGTCCGCGCCATAGGAAGCGAGCTTGGCGGGGCCGATGCCGGGCACCGCGAGCAGTTCGGCGTCGGTGCGGGGATGCTGTGTCGCGAGCGCGATGAGCACTGCATCGGGGAAGACGACATAGGCGGGCACGCCGTCGGCAGTGCTGCGCTCTCGGCGCCACGCTCGCAGCGCCTCGAACAGCGCAGCGTCAGCGGGATCGGTCGGCGGTTCGGGCCTAGGCCTGCGTGACCCGGTGCGGGCCGACGATCCGGCTGCAGCATCACCAGACCCCGAGAACAGTCCCGCAGCGTCAACCGATGGAGACTCCCGGGAGGTCGACAAGGGACTCGTCCAGGATGGCTCGCCCGGCGCTGGGTCGAGACGCGGCGGGGCCATCTTGCGCGATTCGGACAGGAACGGCGACGGTTCGTCGCCGCAAATCAATGTCACAGATTGGGAGCAGCGAGTCAGGGCGACATGGAACACACGCCGCTCTTCCTCGACATCGTGCGACAGACGGTGCGGCATCAGCCCCGCCGAGGCCTCGTACACGATGACGTGGGGCCATTCGAGACCCTTCACCCGATGCACGGTGGCCAGCCGCACACGATCGCTGCCGCGGCCACCGCCATCGCCACCGCCTGTGCCGCGTCTCTCGCGGCCTGCCCCTCCACGGCTCGCCCCGCCGACGCCTGGTTGCTGCGCAGAATCCGGGCCTTCGTCGGTGCCGAAACCAACCGCGTCACGGCTGTCACGACCCCGGCCGTCGCCACTTCCCCTGTCTCCGCCGCCGTCGAGCCGGCCCGTCAGCCATCCGGCGAAACCGGCCGGGTCAGGGTGCAGATGCGCCACCGAGATCAGCGCCCGCAGATCATCACCGTGCGCCGAGCGGTCCACAGAGCGCCGCGAGGCATCCAGCCGGTTGTCGAGGCTGCTGCCAAGCCCGAGCTCGTCTCGCACGGCCTCCAAGATCTGCCTCGTCGTGAGCTGCTCGTTCGCTGTGCGCCGGCGCAACAGGTCCAGATCGTCGGCGAACTCGGTGATCTTGGCCGAGGTCCGCTCGTCGCTGAGACGTCCCGCCAGTGCCCGCAGATCGCCTAGGCTGCGCTGCTCGCCAATCCACCCAATGACACGGGGCGAGATGCCCCGCGGCGGGCGACGCGCTGCGTCCGACAGCGCACTGCTGGGCAATGCATGACGCGGAGCGGTCGCCAGCTTCAGCCATGCCAGCGCGGCGGCCACGCCAGTGCGCTCGAGGAAGCCCCGGCCAAGTGGAGCATCGGCAGCGACACCCATGTCCCCCAGCACCACTTGGGGCACTAGCAGCGTGCTGTTGACCCTAGTGAGAACAGCGATATCCGACGGCCGCGCACCACCCTCGATCAAGCGTGAGACTGCGTGTTGCAGAGCGGTTCCCGCATCCGAACCGTCTGCCACTGCTATGGCCCCGACCGCAGTCTCAACCGCCGACGCCTTCGCTGACGCTGTTGCCCCTGCCGCAGTCTCATCTGCCAGCACCGTCGCGTCCGCCCCTCCAACCGCGCTCATCTCATCGACGTCATTGTTCGGTGCCGCACTGTCGGGCGAAGCCGCACTGTCGGGCGAAGCCGCACTGTCGGGGACCACCGCGTGGCTGCTGGCGGCTGCCGTGATCTGCTTGTCGATGCGCAGGCGGTTGTGAGACAGCAGGTTGACGGCGGCGCCGACCACCGGTGGCGGGCAGCGGTAGTTGACATGCAGGTGATGTCGCTTCGCTCCGGGGAAGTACCGGTCGAAGTCAATGAGCCACTGCGGGGATGCGCCGGCGTAGCCGTAGATGGTCTGGTCGTCGTCGCCGACGCCGAAGACATCTGCTCGCGGCCCTGCCAGCAGCCGGATCATCAAGAGGTGGGCAGGTGTCAGATCTTGGAACTCATCGACGAGCAGCACGCCGCAGATGCGGCGCGCCGCGGCCCGCGCCGCCGGGTCGCGCAGCAGGATGTCGATGGCCCGGATGATCTGCTGATCGAAGTCGACCAAGCCATCGGCTTCAAGACCAGCGGCGTATCGCTGTGCAACTTCGGCGAAGTCGGGCACGTCGGGCTGGAAGTCGCGTTCGACGTCGGCGAGGTCGCGCAAGCCGAGACGGGTGGCGCTCAACGCCTCCAGCCAAGGCGCGAGCTGATCGGTCATGGCTCGGCGGCGGCGCTTGACATAGCCGTCGAGGCGTGCGCGGACATCGATCTCGCCGATCACCTCGACACGGCCGTGGTGCGCTGGCCGAGCGAACGGCCCTGTGCCGTTGCAGATCGCCAGAGCAAGGCTGTTCAGCGTGCGCACCTGCAGGCCCGCCAGGTCGCGGGTGCGTTCTTCCATCTCCCTGCGTGCCCGCACATTGAACGCCACGAGGCACACCGCGCCGGCTGCGATGCCCAGGTCGCGCACGAGGTAGCGGGCTCGCTCGGTGAGCACGCGGGTCTTGCCCGATCCTGCGGGCGCGACGATGCACGCAGCGCCGCCCAAGTGGCCGACGGCATCGCGCTGATCGGATGCAAGATCAGCATCTGGACTCGCCGGCCGCAGGCCTCGCGGGCTCCGCACCGCGAGATTGGCGGCAGGAATGACGGCCAGCGGCAAGTCGAACACGGCCAGCGGCCCACCGTCACACCACACCGGTCCCGCGTCGGTGACCACATCACCCGCACCCGGCCTGCCGGTTCGTGTCGCCCCGAGCTGCAGCGCTGCCTCAACAGGCGCGAACCGCGCCCGCTCAGGATCCTGCGCATCGACGGCGTTGGCGGTGAGCAAGTGCAGCAGCACCTCAGACCGCAGTGTCAAGCCGGGCTGCCACTCCCACCACGGGGCTTGCCACACCACAGACAGGGCAGGCAGTTCAGCGTCCAGCTCGATGGCCAGCCGGGTGCGCGTCAGCCAGGCGTCACGCAGACGATGGCCGACCTCCGCACTGAAATCGCCGGGGCTGACCCGCAGGACTTCGCACCCTGCCCATGCCTGCGGCACCGGAGTGCCCGGGTGTACCAGCACGCTGCGACCCAGCTCAGGTGGACCCGCAAGAGCGTCAGCATCCGTGCTCATGAACTTGTCCAAGACAGCACGCCGCTCCGGCAGGCGCGGCTCATCTCGGCGTCGCACCCGAGGACTGCGCTCGCTCTTGTCTGAGCGCGCCGTTCACCCTCAGCCCGGCGATCCGATTGGCTAGCGGCCGACGCCGATGAGGTGCATTGCCTCCGCGCGCGTGGCCGTGTTGCGGAACTGGCCGCGCACCGCTGAGGTGATGGTGAGCGAGCCGGGCTTCTGCACTCCCCGCATCGACATGCACTGGTGCTCGGCCTCGACCACGACGAGGGTGCCCCGCGGCTCGAGCGCCTCCATCAGCTTGTCGGCGACCTGAGTCGTGAGGCGTTCCTGCACTTGTGGACGACGGGCGTAGGCATCCACCAGCCGGGCCAGCTTCGACAGCCCGGTGATCATGCCTCGCTCACCGGGGATGTAAGCGACGTGCGCCCGGCCCGCGAACGGCATCAGGTGGTGCTCGCACATCGAGTAGAAAGGGATGTCGCGCACCATGACCATCTCGTCATGGCCGGACTCGAACTGCACCTTCAGGTGATGCTCGGGATCTTCCTGCAGCCCGGCGAACACTTCGGCGTACATGCGAGCCACGCGCTTGGGCGTCTTGACGAGTCCGTCACGGTCAGGATCCTCGCCGATCGCCAGAAGCATCTCCCTGACCGCTTTCTCGATGCGGTCGGTGTCTACCTGCTGGTCGGTCACGGCGCCATTGGGTGGCAGCATATGCAGCACAACTAGTCGTCTAGTCGTCGACGCTGCGCTCGTAGCCCGTGGAGGCATAATCGGCTTCGTCGGCGTCATCGTCGTCGCCGTAGAAGTCGTACTTGTCGGCGAGATGACCGTACTGGTGGTCATCTCGCGCCGACTCGTCGTCATCCAACTCCACGCCGAACCGATCCGAGTTCTCGAAGTCGTAGTCCTCAACAGAGAAACGCTCCGCCGTCGCCCGCTGGAACCTGCGAGCCTCCTCATAGCGGCGATGTCGACCCTTCTTCACCGGTTGGCTCCTCGTGCTCGACTGCGGTGCCTCGCTTGCCTGCATCCGTGCGTGCCCTCAGATGCGTCTGTCGCTGCGACGGATCAGGCACCCGTGTTCTACGAAGTGCCCTGTCACACTATCGCTCGGTGCCCCTGGGTGTGCGGCACACCGGGTGTCCAGTCGTGCCAAGAGGCTGAGCTGCCGGCAAGACCGCCGGCAAGACTGCCGGCAAGACTGTGAGCCGAGCGGCCCGCGAACCCGCATCCAGCCGAGATTGGAAGCAAGAGCAGGAAGCAACGCATGCGACAACGGGGAGGCTCGACTACCCGCACGGCTCGGCAGAGGCCCGGGCTTCGAGGCACAGGCCCGTCTCGGCATCGAACGCCAAGGCGGATTCGCCTGCAAGCAGCGACCGAATCCCGTCACCGGCGATCTCCGAGCGCCAGCCGGTTGCCAAGCGCGAATGCTCGTCACCGGCCAGCAGAGCAGCGATGTCTGAACGGGTCGCCAGCAGACCGCGATCGATGCCCGCCGAGCGCGCCACCTGGTCCACCCATGCCGCGACCAACGACGCTGCGGGCTGCAGGGATGCCGGCACGTTGGGGCTTGTCGGCGCCGCTCGCACCGGGATGTCGTCGGATGCCATGTCTCGGCCGCGCTGCACCTCTGAGATGATCCGCTCGCCGACTGCCCCGCGGAGATGGTTGGCGTCGACCCCTCGAAGCCCGTTCAGCTCGCTGAGGCCGGCAGGGCTTCGCTGGGAGATCGACAGCAACGCCATATCAGACAGCACGAAGCGGACGGGAATGTCCCGGTCACTTGCAGTGCGCTCCCGCCAAGCTGCCAGCCGGTAGGCGACAGCACGCTGGCGTCCCTTCAGCTGCCGGGCGCCCTTGATGCGCGTCCATGCCTGCTCCGGGTCGGGCGGCGGCGAGGGCGGTCGGCGCCACTGCTCGCACTCGTCGAGTGCCCACTCATAGCGGCCTCGTTCGGAGAGCTGGGACCGCAGCTTGTCGTGCAGTCGGACCAGATACGCCACATCATCGGCTGCGTAGCGTCGCTGTGCCGGCCGCAGTGGACGCTCGAACCAGTCCGTCAGGCGATCGCCTTTGACGAGGCGCTTGCTGAGGAACCGTTCAGTCAGCGATCCGAGCGAAGGCGTGCTCATGCCCAGGAATCCTGCGGCCACCTGGGTGTCGAACAGCCGTGCGGGAATCGCCCCACACTCCTGAGCCAGCACTTCGATGTCCTGCGCGCAGGAGTGCATCACGATCAACCCCCCGGCGCAGAGCACCTCCCCGAACGAGGCGATGCCGACGGCCGTGGGATCGACCAGCGCTACTCGGTCGTCGAATGCGACCTGCACGAGGGCGAGCTGGGGCCGGTAGCTGCGCTCACGATGGAACTCGGTGTCGACGGCGATGCGCTCAGCGGCGAGCAGGTCAGCGATCAGTGCCTCGAAGGAAGCCTCCCCCTCGACCCATTCGTGGCGGCTCATGGTGGCAGGGCCTCGTGTGCGGCGCGAGAGGCCAAGACGGCCTCCGCTTCGGCGAGGTCAGCCGATGTGTTCACGTTGAGGACATCTGCTGGAGCAGTCGGGACCGTGGGCACGGGCGATCCGGTGAGCGCGGCTCTCGGCCCTCGTGCACCGGCGCGCAGCCCGTTGCGCAGCGTCGGCAGAACTGCTGTGGCGTAGTGGCCGATGAGAGGCTCGAGCCGGTCGCTGCGGGCAAGCACCACGGGCGCGTCTGTGAGCTGTGCGTGCTCTGCGAGTGCCGCAAGCAGCCCGGCGGGCACCGTGGGCACATCGGTCGGGCACACCAGGATGTCGCCGTGGCGCTCGAGCGCATCCACGAGCGCCGGGAGCGGTCCGCCGTGGGGGGTGCTGTCGGGCGAGACCACGAGCGGCGGCGGCGGGCTGCCGCCTTGGGCGATGATCGGATGTGCGCCGGCCGCCGCCAGCGCCTCAGCAACCCACAGCGCGAGGGGCTTGCCCGCCAGTTCCAAGTTGGCCTTGTCGTGTCCCATGCGCGTTGAGGCACCGCCGCACAGCACGACGCCGACCGGACTCACGCCCCGGGCCACTCACCGGAGGGTCGTTCGCCGCCGGGATCGAGCTGAGCCAAGAAGCCAGCGCAGCGTTCGGCCTCGTCCGCCTCCCCGATGGCGGCAGCCGATTGCCCCAATCCCCACAGCGACCACAGGAAGCCATGGTTGGATGGCGCCTCCCACTGCACGCAGCCGCTGCCCCGCCATCCGGCGGCACGCAGTGCGTCGAGACCGCGGTGGTACCCGACTCGGCAGTAGGCGTAGGCCTCGACATGTCGGCCCTCGCCCGCGGCACAGCGGCCCAGCTCTGCCCAAGCGTCCAAGAACCGGGGCCACTGTGCCGCCACGGCGGCCAGCGCTTCGCCACGCTCGGCAATGGGCCGGTCCAGCGCATCTGCCAAGGCGGTGCTCGCCTCGGCTGAGGCTGGGCTCAGCACCGTCGAGGGCAGGCCGCCCGGGCGGAGCTCAACGGGCATTTGAGACCCGGCGCGAGCCACTCGAGCGTCATCGGACACAGCGCGACTCTAGCGAACGGCCCGGCCCCGGGAGCGGTCCCTGCTGCGGGACAAGCCGCTGCGTACCCTCTGATGGAGTGCTCGGTGAATGGCTCGACGCAGACCGCGTGAGCATCGCCCTGATCGTCGGCGTTGCCTGCTTGGTCATCGCCGCCGTGGTGGCACTGCGACTGATCCGGCGGCTGGCGCTGGCCGTGCTCATCTCGGTGGTGCTGACGGGTGCTGCTGCCGCGCTGGCCGTGCAGTGGTCAGGCCTGCGCAATTGCCAAGAGACCTGCTCCTGCGAAGTCTTCGGCCGAGAGGTCAGCGTCCCGCAGAACCCGCTGTGCGGACCGGACCGGATCGACCCGGGCCGCATCGACATCGACATCGGGCAACCCGCTCGCTAACCGCCTCAAGGCACACGCATGGCGCGCAGGTTGTCGGTGGCATGAGTCTCGGGACTGGTGCCCGAGACCACCACCACCATGTCGCCGGAGCGCACCAGACCGGTGCGTGCGGCCGAGTGCACGGCTTCCAGCGCAGACTCGGCAGGGGTCAGCCGCTCGCCGAACACCAGCGGCCGCGTGCCCCACGACAGCGAGAGCTGCATCGCAGTGCGAGGTTCGGGCGTCAACCCCAGCAAGGGCATGGAGGGCCGGAACCTGGCCATGCTGCGTGCGGTGAAGCCCGACCGGCTCAGACAGATGATGGCCTGCGCCCCCAATTCGGTGGCGAGCCTCGACGCCGCCTGAGTGATGCCGTCGGTCACGCGCAAGTAGTCGGCGGCTCGCTCGTCCAGCTTGCGCACTGATATGAGCCGGTTCCACCAAGCCTCGTAGTCGAAGCGCTCGTCGGCTCGTTCGGTGATGCGTGCCATCGTCCGCACGGCGTTCACCGGATCGTGGCCGATGGCGGTCTCGCCGCTCAGCATCACTGCCGACGTGCCGTCGAAGACGGCGTTCGCTATGTCGGACGCCTCCGCGCGGGTCGGCACCGGCGAATGCAGCAGCGATTCCAGCATTTGTGTGGCAGTGATGGCCGGACGGCCGTGCGCGACGCAGGCCTCGATGATCCGCTTCTGCAGGTGCGGCAATTCCTCGATGTCGCATTCGGCGCCGAGGTCACCGCGGGCGACCATGACCGCCGAGGATGCCTCGATGATCCCTTCGAGGTTCTCGACCGCTGCCTTGGTCTCGACCTTGGCGACAAGCAGCGGGCCCCGGGGGTGCGGCTCGACGCCCAGCCGACGCATGTCATGCGCGGAGCGGACGAACGACACCGCGACCATGTCGGTGCCGAGGTCGACGAAGGTGTCAGCCAGCTTCAGGTCGTGCGGGGTCGGCGTGCTCATGCGCAGCTTCGACGAGTCGATGTGCAAGCCGGGACGGCCTTCGAGGTGGCCTCCGTGCAGGACACGGGTCTTGAGGGCGTTCGAGGCGCGGTCCTCGACCATCATCACCACGTTGCCGTCGCCGAAGGAGAGCCGATCGCCGGGGCTGACGTCGACGAGCAGTCCGTCGTAGTCGACGACAATGCGGTCTGCGCTGCTGGCCTCGCCATCGGTGGCAACCGACAGGACGGCATCCTGGGCGACTTCGCAGCCCCCCTCGGGAAACGGCTTGCAACGTACTTTGGGGCCGGGAAGATCCACGAGTATCCCGACATGGCGACCGGAGGCTTCCGAGACGGCCCGCAGCCGCCGAAAGGTCTCGACCTGCTCGTCGAGCGGGCCGTGGGCCAGCCCGAGGCGCCAGACGTCTACGCCGGCTTCGATCATCGCCGTCATCGTCGCCTCGTCGCTGCATGCCGGGCCGACGCTGGCGATGATCTTCGTTCGTCTTGCCATGTGCCCCAACGGTAACGCTTTCGTCAGATCGCCCCGTGAACATTGGGCAGAATCGTCGCTCCCCCGAGTCCCGCCCAATAGGGTCACCGAACGTGGAACTTGTCTTCGTTCGCCATGGCCAGCCCGAGCGTGTCATCCGCCACGACGGCCAGCCCGCAGATCCGCCGCTGTCTTCCATCGGTCAGCAGCAGGCTGCCGCGGTCGCCGGCTGGCTGCTCGAGGTGGGCATCGACGCGCTGTACAGCAGCCCGATGCGCCGAGCACAGCAGACCGCGAGCGCCATCAGCGAAGCAACCGGCCTCGTGCCGACGGTGCGTGCTGGACTCAGCGAATTCGACCGCGACTCCCCCGCGTACGTCCCGATGGAGGTCCTCAAGAAGACCGACCGGAAACGCTGGGACGAGTTGGCCACCGGCTCGTTCGGAGACGCCGAGCGCGCGACGCACTTCATCGCCACCGTGAACGGGGCCGTGGACCAGATCGTGGCCGGTCACCGCAGCCAGCGGGTGGCGCTGGCATGTCACGGCGGCGTTGTGAATGCCTATCTGGCTCGATGTCTCGGCTTCGACCCGGACGCTTTCTTGAAGTTCGACGTGGACTACACCTCGGTCACCCGTGTGTTCGCGTCGAGCCGCGGGCACCGCAGCGTGCTTTCGGTCAACGAACGCACTCACCTGCGCGGACGCCCCGACCTAGCCATCGGCCTGTAGCCCGCTTGGCCCGCTGAGACCTGAGACCTGAGGGCGACGCGTCGGCCTGGCTCAGCGGGCAGACCTGACGACCGCGTCGAGAAGCCGAGCGTCAGCGCACTCGAGGCGACGGGGCCGGCCTGCGCATGACGACGACCAAGGCAGCGCGAGCGTCAGCGCACTCGAGGCGACGGGGACCGCCCGGCGATGGTCAAGCAGCCGGGCTTGTTGGAGGCTCTTGTTGGAGGCTCTTGTTGGAGGCTTCGGACGAGATGGTGCATCCCGCGACGCGTGGCATCCGATGCAGGCGCCACTGTCCAGCAAGAATCCGAGACGCGTCACACGCACAGGATCGCACAGCAGACGGACGCGGCAGATCACCGAGACAAAACCGCGCGGCCGACCTGCGCATGAACAGTCGGACGCTCGCTGATAACCGGGCACCTCAGCCAGCGCGCCTAACGTGGCGCGGAGCAAGTCAGGGGGCATTCATGAGCAACGACACAGCCAAGGGGCCAAGCAATGGCGCTGCGGCGGGCGGCGACGAGATCATTCGCCTGAGCGACGTGTACAAGATCTTCGGGCCTCAGCCGCGTGGACGTGCGTTCGAACTGGCCCGCTCCGGAGTGCCCAAGAATGACGTGCAACGGCTGTCAGGGCATGTCGTCGGACTCACCGATGTGAACTTCTCGGTCAACCGCGGCGAGATCTTCGTCGTGATGGGCCTGTCCGGTTCCGGCAAGTCCACGGCCATCCGCATGGTCAACAAGCTCCACGACGTCACCCACGGCGAGGTGCTCGTCGACGGCGTCGACGTGCAGAAGCTCTACGGCACCGACTTGCAGCAGTTCCGGCGGGAGAAGATGGGCATGGTCTTCCAGCACTTCGCTCTGTTCCCCCACCGCAATGTGCTGGACAACGTCGGTTATGGCCTCAAGGTGCAGAAAGTCGATCGCTCCGACCGCAGCGAGGCCGCCATGCGAGCGCTCTCGCTGGTCGGCTTGGCTGCGTTCGCAGACCATCGACCTGCCCAGCTCTCCGGCGGCATGCAGCAACGCGTCGGCCTCGCCAGAGCCCTCGCTTCTGACCCCGACATCCTGCTGATGGATGAGGCCTTCAGCGCCCTCGACCCGCTCATCCGTCGCCAGATGCAGGACGAGATGATGGAGATCCAGAACGAGGTCCACAAGACGATCCTGTTCATCACCCACGACCTGAACGAGGCGCTGCGGATCGGCGATCGGGTCTGCATCATGAAGGACGGCGCCGTCGTGCAGATCGGCACGCCTGAGGAGATCCTCACCGAGCCCGCGACGGGCTACGTGGCCGAGTTTGTGCAGGACGTCGACCAAGGACGAGTCATCCAGGTCCATGAGGTGATGTCCGAACCCCGCCCGATCCCTGCGGACATGTCGCTCAGCGATGCGCTGACCCTTTGCGACGACATCGCTGGCCGATTCTGCTGTGATGCCAACGGTCGGCCGGTGTCGCTGCTGACGGCAGCCGATGGCCTGCGCGCTCGCAGCATGGGCAGCAACGACCTCGCCAAGGCGTTGCGATCCGACTTCGACAAGTGCAGCCCCAATGCCACGCTCAACGAACTCTACGCGGCGGCAGGGCGGGGCCTGTCCATCGCTGTCGTCGACGATGACGGCAAGCTCATCGGCAATCTCGACCCGCGCCTCATCATGGAGGAGATGGGCCGCGTCGAGGGTCTCATAGAAGGCTTCGAGCGGGAGGTGTTCATGTGAGCGCCGCCGCACTGCTCGCCCAGGCCAACGGCGAGGAAGCAGAGAAGACGGGCCACTTCATCGACCGGTTCATCGACGCCATCACCGCCCCGGAAGCCGGCGACCGAGTTGCTGACTGGCTGGCAACGGGCATCGAATGGACCTTCCTCTTGGCAGTCGCCATCGTCGTCCCGGCGCTGCTGTTGCTCGGAGGCGCCAGGGGTCGCCGGTACGGACTTGCGGCTGGTGGCCTCGTGGGCCTCCTCTTCGTGTGGTGGTACCGCAGCAGACCAGAGCAAATTGTGGCTTCCGGGGTTCGGAAGTATCGCGTCGATGGCGAGATCATCGAATGCCGAGACGCCGTCGTCGACGCCGAGGACGAACTCGTGGAATGTTCGTCGAGTGTCATCGCCCAAGTCCGACAAAGCAGCGTGCTCGACAATTGGCAGATCTCTTTCGGCGAGTGGTTCGAGCAGTCCGTGTTCTGGGTGAACAACAACATGAAGGCCACTCTCGAGATCATCGAGTGGCCGTTCCGGACCTTGACCAACATCATCGTGAACCAGTGGCTGCTGAACATGTCCTGGCTCACCATCTGCATTGCGATCCTGATACTCGGCTGGTGCTTCCGCAGTTTCCAGGTCGGCCTCATGGCGTTCGCCGGATTGCTGGTCTGCGGGCTGCTCGGCGAGGCCTACTGGCGTGAGACGGCCTTGACGCTCGGCTTCATCGGCGTGTCCGTGTTGTTGTGCGTGATCATCGGCATACCCATCGGCGTCCTGTGCGGACGCGTCGACGCGGCTTGGAACGTCGTACGCCCCGTCCTTGACGCGATGCAAGTCGTCCACTCGTTCGTGTACATGCTGCCGTTCGTGTTCTTCTTCGGCGTCGGGAACGTCACGGGGACGATGCTCACGATGACGTTCGCTTTGCCGCCGCTGATACGACTCACCAACCTCGGCATCCGGCAGGTACCCGAAGATGTCGTCGAGGCGTCACGCGCCTACGGCGCACCGGAATGGCGCGTGCTCACCGACGTGCAGCTCCCGCTGGCGCGGCCGGCCATCATGACCGGCCTCAACCAGACGCTGCTGCTGGCCATCTCGATGCTCGGCGTGGCCGCCATCGCAGGCGTGGGAGGTCTGGGCCGCTTGCTCCTGCAAGCCATCTCCAACACCGACGCCGCTCAAGCCGGCGCAGGAGGACTGGCATTCTTCCTGGTCGCCGTCGTGCTTGACCGGCTCAGCCAGCCCGAAGCCGGAGACAGCGGCAATCTGCTCACCCGGATCGCACAAGCGTGGCGGCACCGCAGAACCCCAGAAGAACTGCTCGCAGATGACGAAGCGGCAGGTGCATCGCAGGCGAAGCCAGATCTTAAGCCGATGACGCCGGATGAGGCCTTCGTCGAGCCGACCAGTCGCGAACGAATAGCTGTCGGCGCCACGGCGCTGGGTTCTCTTGTCGCGCTGACAGCTCTCCTGCTGCCTTGGAACATCGATGCCGGTTTGGTGTCGGGCTATGCCCGCAGCACCGATGTCGATCTGCGCACTGAGCAGTGCTCTGGCAACTGGGTCGATGCGTCGGCGCAAGACTCGCCTGCGCCTACGGATACCGCTCCCATCTGTGACGGAGAGGCCTCATTCATTTCCAACTCCTTCAACGGTGTCTCCGCTTCTGGAGGCTCTTGGTTCGGCATCATCATCGGCGTCATGTCGGTGTTCTCGCTGCTCGCCGCTCTACGGACGCTCCTCAGACCCGGAGAGGGATCGCGCTGGATGTCGAGTCACGGCGCAATCGCTTTCGCGGGTGCATCTGCGATCACGGCCGCAGCACACCTGCTCGCACGCCCCGCCAACGACATCGAGGCACTCGGTTTCTTCAGCAGGGGCAGCGGTGCCTACCTAGCGGTAGTCGGAACTCTCATTGCGGCAATCGGCGCGGTCGCTTGGCTCTGGCTCGCACCCATGACAGCACGCACACCGCTGCCGGCGAGGGTGAGCTGGGGCCGGATGTTCGGGGCAATGTTCGCCGTGGCATTGCTCGTGATGGGCGGCTATGCCGGCTGGAGCTTCGACACACGCATCGAACGAGTCGTCGACGACGAGCTTGCCGCCCAACTCGACGAGATCGAGACGAAGGGCAGGGAAGCCGCTGAACGCGCAGCCGACGCGCGCGCCGCCGCAGACGAGGCAGCGGCAGCCGGCGACATCACACGCGAAGAGGAACTGCGCAGAGTCGTCACCGAAGCCCAGCGGGAGGAGACGGCAGCATCCGCTGAACTCGCCGCCACCATTTCAACTGCGCAGAGAAAGCGCGACGTCATTCACGACGGTTTCGAAGAAGAAGGAGCGGGCCTCGGCATCTGGTCGCTGCTCGCAGGACTCGCCGCAGTGGTCATGTCCGTGCCGGCAATCGGCCTGACCGGCATCGACGAGACTCGTCGGTACCGCTGGAGCGCACTAGTGGGCGCCGTCGGCGCTGGCATAGCCGCCATCTCGATGGCATGGGTCCTTTCGATCACGCGCGTTGCGGACCCCGACCTTGTTTCCGGTGTGGGTGTAGCGCTCGTCATGGCGGCCGGCGTCACCGTTTTCGCGACTGCCAGAAGGACGCTGTCGGAGTTCGAGAGGAACAAGATCTACGGCGATATCCCGGTGAGTTCGCAGTAAGCCCGGATCCATCGGCTCGGTTGGGGTGAGGGGGACGGCTGCTCGCCATGTCGGGTCGGCGGTCGGTGTTTCGTCGCAACTGGCCGTGGTTCGACAGCCATGAGCCGGCGCGTTCGACCCGTCGGCGCAGCCCCAGCGGTGCGGGCGCCGTCTTGGCGCGGCCGTTGGGGTCGGGCTTGCGGTTGGAGGGCCGCACCAGATCCTCGGTGCCTGCTTCGGTGGCACTGTTGTCGACGCGGGCGCCGATGCAGCCGCGGTCGAGGTGGATGGTGTCGATGCTGTGGTGCAGGCCTCGGCGTTCGACCTGTGCCAAGGCCGGCTCGAACAGCATCTCGAACAGCATGATGTCGTCGCGGCTGGCACCCTCAGCGGCCCACCCGACGGGGACGCCCGCAGCGTCGGTCGCCGCCGATTTCGGGCGGTGCCCAGTTGCAAACCCGCAGGTCAGGGGCTTGTCCTTCCGGCCAGACCTGCATACTTCAGCATCCTGCTAAGCGTCCGCGCCCCCGGGATCGATGAGTTGTTTCCCGAACTGCATGCACGGCCTAGGAGTATGTCTGAGGTTTGCTCGCGGGGTGCCACCCGCTGTTCGCGCGGGTCAGAGAACCAGCGCACCGCACCAGCGCACCGCGCAATGAAACCCGCGACGCACCACTAGGGTTCAGAGCCAGCCATTGGCCCGACTACGCTCCCCCGCAGGGAGCCCTCGTCGAGCCGGGCGATCGGCGCCACTCTTGCGTGGTCGCAACACGGTGCACCGCGTGACGCAACCAGAAGCAGATCAGGGAGGATCTCCGCAATGTCCACTAAACGAATGACCAAGCTGCTGCTGTTGCTGGCAGCGTTCGCATTGTTCGCTGCGTCGTGCGGTGACGACGGCGATGGCGACGGCAACACCACCGACGTCCGAGAAACCTCGCCACCGGCTGCGGCCGACGACGACATGGACGACATGGACGACATGGCCGACGACGACATGGCCGACGACGACATGGACGACATGGCCGACGACGACATGGACGACATGGCCGACGACGACATGGCCGACATGGCCGACGACGACATGGCCGACATGGCCGACGACGACATGGACGACATGGACGACATGGACGACGACGACATGGACGACATGATGTCGATGACTCCCGGCGAGGGCGTCACCGTCACCATGGGCCGCGCCAACTGGAGCACGGGCTACTTCCAGGCAGAGCTGTACAAGGACCTGCTCGAGGAACTGGGCTACGACGTCACAGACCCGGCCGAACTGGAGCTTGGGCCGAACAACGCCTACATCGCTATGGCCCAGGGCCAGATGGACTTCTGGGCCAACAGTTGGTACCCGGGCCACCTTGCCTGGCTGGCCGCTGAGCTGTCCGACGGCTCGCTCGTCGGCGAACACGTGAGGATTGTGGGCGAGGAGATGATCGCCGGCGGCCTGCAGGGCTTCCTGGTGACCAAGTCCTTCGCCGACCAGTACGGCGTCTACACGATGGACGATCTGAACAGGAACGCTGATGCCTTGGCGGCCTTCGACGCTGCCGACCCGGTGCCGGGCAATGGCATCGCCGATATCTTCGGCTGCCCCGAGTCGTGGACCTGCGACAACATCATCACTAATCAGATCCTGTTCTCCGAGTGGGACAACATCGACCAAGTGATCGCAGGCTATGACGCCATGTTCGCCCAGGCTGTCGACTCGGCCAACGATGGTGTCCCAATGGTGATCTACACTTGGACGCCTTCGGCGTACATCACCCAGCTGCGCCCAGGCGACAACGTGTACTGGATGGGTGTCGAAAACATCTTGGACGATTCCAACCCTTCCAACACCGATGGTGGTGAGGCACACTCGCAGCGTGGCGAAGACGGCACGGGCGGCTATGCGGCCATCGGCCCGGACCAGTGCCCGTCGGCCGCCGACAATCCTGACGGCCTGTGCCCGATTGGCTGGATCGCTGCCGACATCCTGGTCACTGGCAACAACGACTTCCTGGCTGCCAACCCGGTCGCCGCGAAGCTGCTCGAGGTGGTGAAGCTGTCGGTGATCGAGGTTTCGCTGGCCAATGTCGATCAGGGAGAGGGTGCATCGCCAAGCGACTTGGCCATCGACTGGATCGCGAACAACCGCGACACGGTCGACGCTTGGCTCGACGCTGCTCGCGCTGCTGCATAGGCAGGTGCACATAGCCGCCGCCTAGTCGGGCGAGCGGCACAGCAAGCACTCAGCAGAGGGTGTCGGGCCGCGGCCCGGCACCCTCTGCGCGTCGTGCCGCGCTCAGTCCTGAAGCTCGGGCAGCGCAGGCGGGGCGTTGGACGCCGCCACCCGTGCCATGCCGCCATCCACCACCAGCGTCTCGCCGGTGATGTAGCGAGATGCGTCAGACGCGAAGAACAGCACGACATCCGCTATGTCGTCTCCGAAGCCCCAGCGCTTGAGCGCAATCTGGCCGGCAAGGTCCTCGATCAACCCCGGGACGTTGTTGCGGGCGTCTTCCCAGATGGCAGTGGCGATGAGGCCGGGAGCGATCGAGTTGACCCGGATGCCTTCAGGTCCCCAGTCCGCCGCCAATGCCCGTGTCATGGCATCGACAGCACCCTTCGTGCCGGCGTACGCCACGCGGCCGAGCGGGCCGTGCACGCCTGCCACCGAGCTGATATTGATGATCGAGCCGCCGCAGCGGCTGATCATCGACGGGGCCAGACCGACGCTCAGCATCACCAGCGACCGCACGTTGATCGAGAAAACCAGGTCGAAATCAGCCTCGGTGAGCTGTGCCGGGGTGCGACGCATGGGTATGCCGGCGTTGTTGACCAGCACATCCACCCCGTCGACCTCGCCCAGGATGCGCCGCGCCAAGTCGGTGCCCGCACCTGCTGGGGCCAAGTCAGCGGTGAGCACAACAGGGTCGTGCTGCAGCTCGGCAGCAACACGTTCAAGGTCAGGCGTAGTGCGCCCGGTCAGCACCACCTGTGCGCCCGCGCTGTCCAGCGCACGGGCGCTGGCTTCCCCGATGCCGCGGCTGGTCCCGGTGACCACCGCCACCTTCCCGTCAAGCCGGATGCTGGAACGTTCGGGACCCTCTGTGCTGGTTGCATTCGTCATGCGCGCAAGCTAACGCGCCGTGCCCCCAGAGGCGTCAGGGCGTCTGCGCGGCCAGGAAGGCGGCGAACTGATCCATCGCCGCAGTACGGGCGTCGCCTTCCATCCAGTCCTCGATCAGCGTGGAGTTCGGCGCAGCCTCGTGGACGATCCGGGACGATGACTCGGGGTGGTACAGATCGCTGCCTGCCAGCACCAGCAACGGCGTCTGCACGGTCGCCACGAAGTCCCGATCCACGTTGAACAGGAAGTTCTCGCCGTCGTACATGTTCGAGCGGAACTGCTCCCAGGCTGCGTCGTCGGCCTCGGGATGCGCGTCGCGAATCGCCGTGGCCCAGTCGTCGAACATGGCGTAGAAGGCATCCCGGTTGCCGTCGAGGCCGATCGTCTGGAACAGCGTGGCACTGGCGACCCGCTCGGGTGCCGCCTGGATCAATCCCATGATGTACGGGCCGCCGATGCACATGCCCGCCACGTGGAATCGCTCGCAGCCGAGGTGGTCCATGAGCGCCAGCTGGTCAACGGTGTAGGTCGCCCAGCCGTCGCCTGCCGAGACAGGAGCGCTGGAGCGGCCGGCATTGCGCTGGTCCATCGCAATGACCCGGTACCGGTCAGCAAGCTGGCTGATCGGGTTCCACGGCGTCTGTTCCCAGAACGACGCCGCTGATCGCATTCCGCCGGGAGCAATGAGCAGCAGCGGGAAACCGGAGCCGTGGTCGTCGTAGTGGATGTCTGCGGAGCCGTGCACGAAGTTCGCCATGGCACAAGTCTGCCGCAGTGCGGCGATACGGACCCGGCTGAAGCGAGCGCCGGCTACACGACAGCGCCACGACAGGCCACTAACGTGCCGATGCGATGATGCGCCTGACCACCTCCGACGGCGAGCACGCCGTACTCCACGATCTCGGGGGGCACGGAACACCGCTGCTCTTGACGCACGGGAACGGCCTCAACGTCGGCATGTGGGCAACCGTGGTGCCGCACTTGGTGGACAGCTTCAGGTGTTGGGGCCTGGACTTCCGCGGACACGGTGCGTCTCGCCCCCAACATGACGCCATGTCGGTCGATCGATCCCGCTTCACCGATGAAGTCCTCGCCGCCGTGAACGCCCTCGGCGGCGAGCCGATGCTGGCGGTCGGTCACTCGCTCGGGGCGGCCAGCCTGCTGCACGCCGAGCTGTGCCAGCCGGGCGCCTACCGGGGCCTGTACCTGTACGAGCCGGTGCTGGTTCCCGAGGGTTTCCCGATGCCCGATTCCGACCATGAGCTCGTGGTGGCTTCACGGCGGCGTCGCATCCGCTTCGCGACGGTTGACGAGGCGTACGACCGCTTCATGTCGAAGCCGCCGTTCTCGCGCTGCGAGCCCGAGGCGGTCAGGGCTTACGTCGAGATCGGCACGTATCCCTCAGGCGACGATGCCGTACGTCTGTCGTGCTCGGGTGACACCGAGGCCCGCATCTACGAGTCGGGCGTGCCCATGGACTTCGATCGCTTCGGGTCGGTGACGTGCCCCACCGTGATTGCCCGGGGCGATGCCCCCGCCCAGTGGAACGAGATCCCGCCTCGGGTAGCGCAGCCGATTGCCGAGGCGCTCGGCAACGCCCGTCTCGAGACGTTCGCCGAACTCAGCCATTTCGGCCCGATGGAGAACGGCGAGATGGTCGCGAAGGCCATCCGCGCCCACCTCGAACCCCTCCCTCATTCCTAAACCTGCGCAGAAATGCCGCTCGGCGCGCCACATGTGCACCATGAACACGGCGCTGAGATCTAGTGGTGCGTCGGCAATTTGCGCAGGGCCTGCCGAAGCCTGTTTCCGCAGGTCAGCGAGCCGCGACCTGCCCGCAAGAAAACCGCGGCACACCACTAGGCGACAGCGGGGAGCGAGTCGGGATCGAGGCCGTAGAGCTCTAGGACGTTGCTCCAGACCATCTGCTCCTTCTCGTCGTCGGGCACGCCGGCGAGGATCTCGTCGAGAATCGGTCGCGAGTTCGGCCAGATCGAGTCGTGATGGGGGTAGTCGTTGCCCCACAGCAGGTTGCCGACGCCGATCGAGTGCCGGGTCGCGATGCCCTCGACGTCGTCCTCGAAGGTGACCCAGAAGTTCCGGTCGAAGTACTCCGAGGGCTTCATCGTGAGCTCGTCGGAGACTTCCCAAGGTGTGCGGTACGCCGCATGGTCGAGGCGCTGCTTGAAGTGGCCCACCCAGCCCGTCTCGTACTCGGCACAGACGAAACGCAGATTGGGGAAGCGCTCGACGACCCCGCCGCAGATGAGGTCGATCACCGTGTTGGCGATGGTGGTGTGCGCCAGCGTGTAGCCCTTCAGGTGGCCGCCGGGCGTGCCCCAGTGATCGGGCATGCCGCCTTCGAGGCTGGACCCGGTGAAGATGTGCATGGTGAGCGGCACGCCGAATTCCTGGGCACGGGTCCAGAACGGGTCGAAGTCGGGATGGCAGTAGGGCTTGGCCGGGTCGATGTGCGCGGGGATGGCGAAGCCCCGCACGCCGAGCTGGGCCGAACGGTCGATCTCGGCGACGGCTCGCTCCACGTCGGGCAGCGGGAGACAGCCGACGCCGATGAGGCGGTTGCGGTCGACTGAGCAGTAGTCGAGCACCCAGTCGTTGTGGTTGCGGAATGCGGCGTCGCGAACTTCGTCGTCCGGAATGGCGAAGGTGAACATCGACAGGCTGGGGTACATCACCTCGCCCACGATCCCGTCTTGGGCCTGTTCGTCGAGACGTGCCGTCGGGTCCATGACACCGGGGTTGAAGCCGTCGTAGCCCCTTTCGATGCGAGCGTGGGTCGCCGGGTCGGACAGGCTGGCACCGGCGATGCCCAGCCGGCCCACCGGCACCGGGCGGAAGCCGCCCGGCAGCACCAGCCAGGTGCCGGGCTTGTCGTCGTGGTCCTTGCTGATGTACGGCGCCCGATCACCGAACCTGTCGGTCAGCCCTGCATAGATCTCGGCTGCTTCGACCACATGCGAGTCACACGAGTAGTACCGCATCGCTCTCCCCTGCTTCCCATGGAACGTCTGTGCGGCTGGTCGCCCCAGTGCAAACACACTGCGGGGCCAACAGTACCAGCGGCCTCGCTTGCGCTCCCGAGGTGCAACATCTCGCTGCACATACTCCCCACGTTGGTTCTGGCCGCCTGCACTCGCCGTGGACCGCTGGCGCTCGTTGTGAAACAGTGACGCCATGCGTGCATTGGAAGTCCAGTCCCTCACCGGCCCTGCCGGAGTCGCCGTCGTCGACGCCCCCGAGCCGGTGGCCGACGCCGACAGCGCGTCGGTCATCGTCGACATCGTCTGCGGTGGCGTGTCGTTCCCCGATCTGCTGCAGAGCCAAGGGCTCTACCAGTACCGGCCCGATCCCCCGTTCCGGCCAGGCATCGAGGCCTCGGGCGTCGTCCGATCGGCGCCCGACGATTCGGGATTCTCGCCCGGTGACCGGGTATGCGTCTCGGCGAGCGGCTGCCTGGCCGAGGTCGTGACCGCCAAGCCCCGCGACCTCTTCGCGCTGCCTTCAGAGCTGAGCTTCGAAGAAGGTGCTGCGCTGGTCATGAACTACCAGACCGCCGTGTTCTGCATGATCGACCGGGCGGGCCTGCGCGAGGGCGAATCCGTGCTGGTGCTCGGCGCATCGGGCGGCGTGGGTACCTCGGGCATCCAGGTCGCGAAGGGAGTCGGCGCGAGTCCGGTCATCGGTCTGGTCTCCACCGAGGCAAAGGGCGAGATCGCCCGTGCAGCCGGCGCCGCTCACATCGTGCTCATCAGCGAGAACTGGAAGGACGAGGTGCGCGAGCTCACTGGCGGGCGCGGCGTCGACATGACCTACGACCCGGTCGGTGGCGACCGCTTTCTCGACGGCATCCGGGCACTGGCGCGCTTCGGACGGCTCGTCGTGGTCGGGTTTGCCGCTGGCGAGATCCCGACGGTGAAGGTCAACCGGTTGCTGCTGCGCAACGTCAGCTTGGTCGGCGCTGCGTGGGGCGAAGCCGCCGCGGCGGACCCGACGATCCCCGCCCGCATCCACGAGCGGCTGCTGCCGATGATCGCGAGCGGCGCCGTCCGCCCGCCGATCGGGCAGGTGCTGCCGTTCGAGAAGGCTGCCGAGGCCTACCGGCTGCTCGACGAGCGCGAAGCCGTCGGCAAAGTGCTCGTGCGCATGCGCCCCGACCCGAGCTAGGAAACTGCTGATTTATTCGGATCCGGGCAAGTCTGCAACGCTCTGACCTGCGGCTTTGTGTCCGTGAATCGGCGATTTCGGCAATTGCTCAGCAGTCTCCTAGCTGGACTGGGCTAGCCGGATTGGAATTCTCGGGCGAGGAGCGACATCGCGACAGCCACGTACGCCGCGTCCTCGCCCACGTTGTGGCCGCCCGGACCCTCGCTGCGCGCTCGGGCCTGCTCTTCATTCTCGACCGTGACCAGCCCGAATCCGATGGGAATGCCAGTCTCGAGCTGAACCGCAAGCACGCCTTGTGCAGCGGCCCCGCTGACCAACTCGTAGTGCGTCGTCTCGCCGCGGATCACTGCCCCGATCACCACCATGGCATCGACCTGACCAGAGCCGGCGAGCAGCCTCGCGGCCAGCGGGATCTCGAAGCATCCGGGCACCGTCACGTCGGCGGCGTGAGCGGCCGCCAACTCATCGAGGCCTCTCTCGACACCCGCGGCGAGCCGGTCCACGATCTCGGGGTTCCACGTCGCTCGCACGATGCCGACACGGAGCCCTGCTCCGGCCCCCGCCGGCGGCCTACCCGCTCGCTGATCGCCGCTCGCCACGCCTGCACCGTATCGGGATCGCCGCAACCGCTCGCAACGCACTCGAGCACGCCTCCGCGCCCGCCCGCTGCGGGCACGGCGCGTGTGCTCAGACGTTCGCGATGGCGCTGAGGATGACCGCCGTCAGGATGCCGAACATAGCCACGATCACACCCAGCGACGCCACCGTGGTGCCTACGATCCAACGGAATCGCTGACGCGCCTCGGCACGGTCCGACTCACGCAACGCAGCCGCCTCGGCACGATCAGACTCACGCAACGCAGCCGCCTCGGCACGATCAGACTCACGCAACGCAGCCGCCTCGGCACGATCAGACTCACGCCACGTCACCGCCTCAGCACGATCAGCCTCACGCTGCTGCAGCACCCCGCTTACCAGCGCCGCGACCTCGTCCTTCGTTGCGAACCTTGACAGCTCAGCGCGCAGAAACTCCTTGGTGACCAGATCAGACAGGGGGGCTGGTGCCAAGCACGACATCAGATACTCGGCCAGCAGGTCGTCGATCTGCTCACGCAGCCAAGCATAAAGCCGTGCTCGTTCTTGCTCTGACATGGCGCACCTCTCGTGGCCTCAATCTGAACTTGGTGGTTCGAGTCGCCGTCCGACAGAGTTCTAGAGGGAAATACAATCTATTTCAAGATATTTCCATGAGATTGAGTCGACCTGCGCTCAATACTGCCGGCCCAGCGTCGAGCGGCACGGCATGACAGGCCAGCAGCGATGCAGGACATGGGCACAAGCAATTCGGCACTCCTGCACATGCGCGTACGCTGAGCCGATGGCAGGCGCACGCGCCCGGCTCGCGGCCGACATCGGCGGCACGTTCACCGACATCGCGCTCGAAGTCGGCGCTGACAGCGGTCCCGGTGAGCTGTACACGACGAAGGTGCTGACGACATCGAGGGCGCCGGCGGATGCCGTGCTCGACGGCGTCCAGACGGTTCTTGCCACCGCCGGTGTCGAGTCCGCCGACGTGGAGGTGTTCATTCACGGCACCACGCTCGCCACCAACGCCCTCATCGAACGCCGCGGCGCCCGCACGGCGCTGCTCACGACCCAGGGCATTCGCGACTCGGTCGAGATGGCCCACGAGAATCGATTTGAACAGTACGACCTGTACATGCGACGGCCAGAGCCGCTGGTGCCGCGCAACCGTCGCATCGGCATTCCCGAGCGCCTCGCGGCCGACGGCAGCGTGCTGCTGCCGCTCGATGAGGACGCCGTCCGAGCCGCCGCCGCGAGGCTGGCCGCCGATGGCGTCACCTCGGTTGCGGTGGGCTACCTCCACTCGTACCTCGACGACCGGCACGAGCAGCGCACCGCCGAGATCCTGGCCGAATGCTGGCCCGAGGCGACCGTCACGCTGTCGGCCGAGGTGTGCCCGGAGATCCGCGAGTACGAGCGGTTCTCCACCGCGTGCGCCAACGCGTACATCGCACCGCTCATGCGGCGCTACCTGACCGACCTCGATGGGCGACTCACGAAGCTCGGCCTGGGCTGCGAGCTGTTTCTCATGATGTCGGGCGGCGGGCTGGGCACGCTCGCGGAGGCACTGCGCTTCCCGGTCCGGCTGATCGAGAGCGGTCCCGCCGGCGGGGCGCTGCTGGCCGCAGAGCTGGCCCGCGGCCTCGATTGCGAACGGGCGCTCAGCTTCGACATGGGCGGCACCACCGCCAAGCTCTGCATCGTCGAGTCCGGCCAGCCGCGCACCAGCCGTGAATTCGAAGTCGGGCGCGAGTACCGGTTCCTGCCAGGCAGCGGGCTGCCGCTGCGCCTGCCGGTGATCGAGATGGTGGAGATCGGCGCCGGCGGCGGATCGATCGCCAGCGTGGACGCACTCGGACGGATCACGGTGGGGCCGGCCAGCGCCGGCTCCGAGCCGGGTCCTGCTGCATACGGCCGCGGCGGCACGGAGCCCACGGTGACCGATGCAGATGCGGTGCTGGGCAGGCTCCTGCCGGGGCGCTTCGCCGGCGGCACGCTGACGTTCGACCCAGAGGCTGCTGCCAAGGCGGTCACCGCGGCTGTGGCAGAGCCAGCCGGCCTGCAGACCACGGTTGCTGCCATCGGCATCTCCGAGGTCGTGGACGAGAACATGTCCAACGCCGGCCGGGTTCACGCCGCCGACCGGGGCTGCGACATCAGCCGCGGCACGCTGATCGCCTTCGGCGGGGCCGCCCCGCTGCACGCCGCCGGCGTGGCCGCCAAGCTCGGCATCGACGACATCGTGATCCCTGCGGGCGCCGGGGTCGGATCGGCGCTCGGCTTCCTGCGCGCCCCGGTGTCCCACGAGTCGGTCCGCACCCGTCACGCCCGCGTCAGCGAGCTGACGACGGCCGCACTGGCTGGCCTGCTGGGTGACATGGCCGATGAGGCGTTCGGCATCGTGCACACCGCCGCGCCGGGTGCTCCCACCAGCACCCGGGTCCGGGCGCTCATGCGGTACCGCGGCCAAGGCCACGAGATCAACGTCGAGATTGACGCCGCCGATCTGCTTGCTGATCGTGACGGCGGCGACATTCCGGCGCCGACCGATGCCGAGCAGCTCGCCGATTCCTGGCCGGCGCTCGGCGATGCGGCAACCGGACAGCAGGATGCGACAACGGGACAGCAGAGTGCGACAACGGGACAGCCCAACGCAGCAGTGAGCCGCGCTGATGCGGCTGCGGCCGATGCCGAATTGCGCGCAGCGCTGCGGCAGGCGTTCACCAAGGCGTACCAGCAGCTCTACACCCGTCATATCGGGAATCTCGAGATCGAGGTGCTGAGCTGGCTGCTCGAGGTGCGCACTCCCGGGCCCGAAGCGGCAGCACCGCACGCCGAGACGGCCGCCGTAGCCGTCACGTCGTCGGTGACCACGGCCGTCATCGACACCAGCACCGGACGAGCGGTCGACCATGCGACGTTCGAACGCGACGCGCTCGGCGAGGGCAGTTGGCTGATTGGCCCTGCGCTCATCACCGAGGATCAGACCACCACGGTCGTGCCTGCAGGATTCGTGGCCACGGTCACCGGCGGCGGGCACCTGCGGCTGCGCGGCGAGGTCTTCAGAAACGGCACGTCGCGGTTCGACTCAACTGCCGCAGGCTCGGCTCGCGCTGGCGGTGCCGCCGAACCCGCGCTCAGGCCATCTGCGCACCTTGCGCCAGCACAAGCAGCCGGCACGGCCGATCTCGACGCGGTGCGCCTCGGCGTGCAGTGGAACCGCCTCATCTCGGTGACCGAAGAGCAGGCACGGGCGTTGGTCCGGGCTGCGTTCAGCACCTCGACCCGCGAGGCCGGCGATCTCTCCGCTGGCATCTTCGACCCGCAGGGGCGGATGCTCGCCCAGTCCGTCACCGGCACGCCGGGCCACGTCAACTCGATGGCGTACTCGGTGCTGCACTTCCTGGAGCGCTTCCCGGCCGCCGAGATGCGTCCCGGCGACATCTTCCTGACCAATGACCCGTGGAAGGGCACCGGGCACCTCTTCGACATCGTCGTGGTCACGCCGGCGTTCCGTCACGACGAGCTGGTGGCGCTGTTCGCCTGCACCAGCCATGTCGTCGACATCGGAGGAGCCGGATTCACCACCGATTCGAAGGAGGTGTACCACGAGGGCCTGTACCTGCCGATCCTGAAGTTCGCGACCGACGGCGTCTTCGATCCGACCGTGGTGGCGATCATCGAGGCCAACGTCCGCGACCCCACCCAGGTCATCGGGGACATCCACTCCCTGGCCGCCTGCAACGAGACTGGCGCGGCCCGCCTCATCTCGATGATGGACGAGTACGGCATGGCCGACCTAGACGAGCTGGCCGGCCACATCATCACGTCGTCGCACCGGGCGATGCTCGACGCCATCGGCGAGCTGCCGTCGGGCACGTGGCACTCGACGATGCGGGTCGACGGCATGGAACAGCACATCGACATCGTGTGCACCCTGAGGGTCACCGATGACGGCATCGAGGTGGACTTCGACGGCACCGGGCCGCAGTCGGGCTGGGGCATCAACGTGCCGATGGCCTACACCGACGCCTACACGTCCTTCGGCGTGCGCTGCATCATCGGCCCCGACATCCCCAACAACACCGGGTCGCTCGACGCCGTCCGCGTCCGGGCGCCTGAGGGCTGCATCCTCAACGCTCCGCATCCGGCTGCAGTGAATGTGCGCCATGTCATGGGCCAGCTGCTGCCCGACGCCGTGTTCGGCTGCTTGGCGCAGGTCGTGCCCGAGCGGGTGCCGGCCGAAGGCACCTCGTCGCTGTGGAACCTGCTCGGCACGGGCATGTGGGAGCCCGACACGGGAGTCAGCACCACGAATCGCTCGATCACCAGCGTCGGCCGGCGAGACCCCAAGAGCGCCCGACGCAGGCTCGAGCGGTACATCCTGATGAGCTTCCACTCCGGCGGCGCCGGCGCCCGCCCGCATGCGGACGGGTTGTCGGCGACGGCGTTCCCCAGCGGGGTGCGCAACATGCCGGTGGAGGTCAACGAGATCGGCACGCCGCTGGTGTTCTGGCGCAAGGAGTTCCGCACCGATTCGGGCGGCTTGGGCAAGCACCGGGGCGGGCTGGGGCAAGTAATCGAACTCGAGAACCGCCAGGGCAGAGCCTTCTCGATCAGCGCGACATACGAGCGGACCGTGTTCGCTGCACGAGGTCGCCATGGCGGCGGGCCGGGTGCGCTGGGTCGCTTGTCGTTCGACGACGGGACCGAGGTGCGCGCCAAGGGTCGCTCGGTGATCCCCTCCGGCCGGCGCCTGATCGTGGAATTTCCCGGGGGCGGCGGCTACGGCGACCCGGCCGATCGCGGTCCCGACGCCTTAGCACGTGACCTGCAACTCGAGTTCACCTCACCGCAGTGATGCCTCGACGCGGCGCAGCCCAGCCGTCGTAGCGCGTGGCCTGCGGTTGATATTCGCTTGGGCGCAGTCGACTCCAGCGCGATACTTCTGGGTCGGCGCTGACTCTCGACACTCGAATCCGCCGGCAGGCAACGAGGACCTACATCGATGAACGCAACTGCAGACGCCACCGCCGCCGAGACTGCGAACAGCGATCCCGCCCGCCATCGCAGCACCGCCGAGCTCACCGCAGCACTCGGTCACATTCGCGAGGCCCCTGCCGACAACGGCACGATCGAGCTCATCGTCCGGCGCCCCGCAGAAGACGCCCGTGAAGTGCTCGACGCAGCCGAGATCAACGAGGCCGAAGGCGTCGCAGGCGACACGTGGAACCAGCGCGGCTCCTCGACAGCACCCGATGGCGGACCGCATCCCGACGCACAGCTCACCATCATGAATGCGCGTGCGGCGGCCGCCGTCATCGGACCAGTTGAACGCTGGCCGCTCGCGGGCGATCAGATCTACGCAGACTTCGACATCAGCCACGAGACGCTGGCCCCCGGCACCCGGCTGAGCGTCGGCCAGGCCGTCGTGGAGGTCACCGCCAAGCCGCACCGGGGCTGTGCCAAGTACGCAGCCCGATTCGGCCGCGACGCCCTGCGTTTCGTCAACACCGGCGAGGGCCAAGCCCTGCGCATGCGAGGCGTCAACTGCCGTGTCATCCAGCCCGGCACGGTCCGCGTCGGCGACTCCATCACCCGCCTCTGACCCGCCCGCCGCACCGCAAGCCCGGCACTTTCGTTCTCCGGGGCATCCACTCGAAGCGGCGCGCAGGATGCGTGCGGGTGCTGAGCGACGTTCAATCGGTCTGCATCCGACACTACGAACCTGATCGAGCGACCTAGGACAGGAAAATGCACGTGAGCCTGTGACATCCCCCTACTACGCTCGTACGCCATGAAGTTCATCCATACAGCCGATTGGCAACTCGGGATGACGCGCCACTTCCTAAGCGGAGAAGCGCAGGCCAGGTTCAGTCAGGCTCGGCTCGACGCGGTCCGGAGCATCGGCCAGCTTGCGACCGACGAGGAGTGTGAATTCGTCGTGGCTTGCGGCGACGTGTTCGAGTCGAACCAGGTCGATCGTCAAGTGCTCACCCGAGCATTCGATGCGATGGCCGCCACGCCAGGCGTGACCTTCTACCTGCTACCTGGTAATCACGACCCGCTCGACGCAGCGTCGATCTACACGTCTCATTCGTTCAAGGAGCGGCGGCCTGCGAATGTAGTTGTGCTGGACGGCAGCGAGCCGATCGAAGTCGCAGCTGGGGCCGAACTGCTGGCTGCGCCGTGGACTTCGAAGCGACCGCTCGCCGATCTGGTTGATCGTGCTGTTGATCTGGTTGGTCCCTCGGATGCACTTCGTGTGGTCGTCGGACATGGGGTGCTCGACGCGCGCTCGCCTGACAAGAGGGACCCGGCGCTTGTTTCGCTGAGTCGCCTCGAAGAGCGCATTTCCGCTGGCGAGATTCACTACGCGGCGCTCGGCGACCGCCATTCCGTCACCAATGAAGGCACCACGGGGCGCATCTGGTATTCGGGAGCGCCAGAACCCACCGACTACGACGAGGTCGATCCCGGCAAGGTGCTGCTAGTCGACCTCGCTGCGGACCGGTGTGTCGTGGAATCGCGCCGAGTGGGAACCTGGGCCTTCGAACTCGTCGAGCAGCGGCTGACTTCGGATGCAGACATCGACACGCTCCAGAGCACGATTGACGCAGTGACCGACAAGGAACGCACCGTGCTCAAGCTTGCACTCGTCGGGCAGATCACCCTCGCGCAGAGCGATCGGCTCGACCGCCTGCTGGAGCATTGCGTCGACCGTTTTGCCGCTGTCGAGGAGTGGAAGCGACGCACGGACCTCCATGTGCTGCCCGACGACATAGAGGCCGAGACATTCGGCCTCTCGGGCTTTGCCGCCGAAGCGCTGGACGACCTGCGCGGTCTCGCCCGGTCATCCGATGATTCCCAGGCGGCTGAAGCCCGCGACGCCATGGCCCTGCTCTATCGGCTCACGAGGTCCGCATCATGAGGGTCCACCGCATCACACTGCACAACTTCGCGGGCGTCGACAGCGTCGAGGTCGTCTTCGACACCAGCGGTGTCACCGTGATCGAAGGTGACAACGAGGCGGGCAAGACGACCATCGTCACTGCCTTGGATCTGTTGCTCGACCGCAAGGTTCGGGATCGTTCGGGCAAGCAGGACGTCAAGGCGATCCGGCCCGTCCACTATGACGCCGACCCCGAGGTCGAAGCCGAGATCTCGACGGGTCCGTACCGGTTCGTGTTCTCCAAGCGTTGGGGCAGAACGAGTTCCAAGAACGCCACTGCGCTCAAGGTCACGGCGCCCAGCCAAGAGCAGCTCACTGGTGACGAGGCACATGATCGCGCGTACGAGATTCTTGACGAGACGCTCGACGCCAGTTTGCTGCGAGCACTGCAGGTCCATCAGGGTACCGAACTGCTCCTGCCCACGTTCCAAGACACTGAACTCGGCGCCGCGCTCGACGTCGCGGCGGGCAGCGCCGCCGGTGGGGATCGCCACGGCGATCTGTGGACTGCCATCGAAGTCGAATACAGCGACTACTGGACGCCGACCGGGCGCGAGAAATCGTCCGTTGCCGAATCGCGACATCGACTCGAAGAGGCCGAAGCCAAGGTCGCAATGCTCGAAGAGCAACTGCGTGGAATCGAATCAGACGCGAAGACAGCGGCGCAGCTCTCCGACAATGAGCCCCGTCTGGTCGAAGCAACGAACGATTCCGCCAAAACCCGCGACAAATGCCGCCGCCAGGTTGAGACCGCCGAGACATTGGAGGACGATCTCAAGGCACGGCAACGTGAACTCGATGATGCTGACCGTGACTATGGGCGCGCGCTTGTAGATCAAACTCGACGCGAAGAGCTGGTTGATGATCTACGTGGCCAAGAGGACGAACTGGCTGAGATGACTGCCAAGACTGAGCAGTCGGCACCAGCGCTCGCGGCAGCCCAGAGTCGCAACAAAGACGCCGAAGACGCTTGGAGGTCCGCTCAGGAACAGCTCGGCGAGGCTCAGCAGGCGTCGGAGTTGGCCGATCGAGACCGTGAGCACCTGCGCCAGATCATCGAGGCCCAGCAATTCAGCGATCGCCACCAGCGCCTGTTGGCCGCCCAGCAGCAGTTCGATCAAGCCGATGACATAATCGATGCCATCGACCTGAGCGACGAGGACGTCAGCCAGATCGAAGCAGCCGAGCGAACTCTCATTCAGGCTCAGGCAGCTGCACAGGCAGGCTCTGCAACGGTGACTTCCACTGCGCTGAACGACGTCACGCTGGTCCTCGACGGCAAGGCCGCGCAGGTTGCCCAGGGGGACGAGCAGGTGTTCCATGTGGCCGACTCGATCGAGATAGCTGTCCCTGAAGTGCTGCGGCTGACCATTGCTGCCGGGGTCGAAGCGCGCCAGCTCGCCGGTGACGTGGCCGAAGCCACAGCTGAACTGCGTCGCCTGTGCAAACAGGCCGGGGTCTCCGACCTGACCGAGGCGAGAGTGACTCATCAGCGCCGCGTCGACGCAGAACGAGAACGGCGCGAAGCGCACCTAGCCATAGAGCGCGACCGGGCCGATCTCACAGTCGACGAGATCGCGAAGAGGGCCAAGCGGCTGGCGGCACGGGTCGCCGCCTACGAGACCGAGCGGGTTGCACAAGCCCCGCTTCCCCCGGACGAGAAGTCCGCCACCCGTGCGGCCCTCGACCTGCAAGACGAATTGAAGGAACGCCGATCCGAGTTCGAGGACGCCGAGAGCGCTCGTGACCGTGCACAGGCGGCACTGCACACCGAGGAAAAGAACCATGCCGTGCTCGACGCGAGCATCAGCGCTGCTGAACGGGCAACAGTTGCTGCCCGGCAGAAGCTCGAGTCGGCCAGAGCGCAGACTTCCGACCACGAACTCGATGAGCGAGTCGCCTCGACTAGCGCAACCGCTCACCATGCCGGAAGGGTCCGTGACAGCGCCTTGAGCAGACTCGAAGCAGCCGACGTCACATCACTGCGCAGCCGGCTCTCCAATGCAGAGGCAGTAGTCAAGCGGGCCGAGAAGCAACTGGCAGACAATCGCAGCCAACTCCGCGACCTGCTCATCAGCCTGGAGCTGCGCGGCGAGCACGGCCTCGAAACTCAACTCTGGAACGCGCGCGGCGACCAAGACCGCCTTGCTGCCGAGCACCGCAGCCTCGAAGCCCGCGCCGCGGCGGCCAAGCTTCTCCACAATGTGTTCAAGCGTCGACGCGTCGAAGCTCAGCAGCGTTACCGAGCACCGTTCAAACGACACATCGAGCAATTCGGGAGCATCGTCTACGGCAGTTCGTTCAAGGTCGACATAGGTGACGATCTCGGCATTGAGCGACGCACACTCGAGGGCGTCACACTCGGTGTCAGCCAACTCAGCACGGGTGCCCGAGAGCAGCTCGGGATCATCGCTCGCTTGGCGTGTGCAGCCATCGTCAGCCCCGATGGCGGTGGTGCACCGGTGGTTCTGGACGACGCGCTCGGCTGGAGCGACCCATCGCGACTGCAGGGAATGGGGGCCGTGATCAACACAGCCGGCGACGACTGCCAGGTCATCATCCTCACCTGTACGCCGGGCCGCTACGCCCACGTCGGCAACGCCAAGGTGGTGCAGTTGCGTGCTGCAATGAACAGCGAGCGATGAAACTCGGAACTGCCTGACCAGAACCTGCGCAGGCGTTTTCCTGAAACCTTTGTAGCGCAGTACGGGGGTGCGTCGGCGCCAGACATGGGCTTTTGCTCGCCTGACGCGGGCGACGCACAGTTTCACCGCTAGTTTTGTTGATTAGTCCAGTCATTAGACTAAGTTCATAGCAGGTTACTCGTGAAATTTAATTGAAAGGGCTGACATTCCGTGGAACGATCACAAGCCGTGAATGTGCATGAAGCCAAGACGCATCTGTCGAAGCTGCTGAGCCGGGTGGAGGCAGGCGAAGAAATCGTGATCGCACGAGCCGGCAAGCCCTGCGCCCGCCTCGTGCCGTACGAACCGCGCAAGCGGCGTACACCCGGTCGGATCCGTGGCATCATCGTTCCTCCCGAGTTCTTCGACCCGCTCCCAGACGACGAGTTGGCAGCCTGGGAAGGCGAATGAGCGATCTGCTGCTGGACACCCACGCTCTGCTTTGGTGGTGGGGCAATGACCCACGCTTGTCGTCAGCAGCTCTTGAGGCAATCGCCGATCCTGATGCAGCAGTTCATGTCAGCGCCGCCAGCGCTTGGGAGATTGCGACTAAGCACCGACGCGGTCGCCTCGTCGTCCCCCAGCGCGTCATCTCGCGCTTTCACGAGGAGGCCATCGCTGAGTCCTTTCGTCATCTGTCCATCAGTTACGCGCACGCGCGTCAAGCAGGGCTGCACGAAGTGGCGCACAAGGATCCGTTCGACCGGATGCTGGCGGCCCAAGCCGAGATCGAATCGTTGATGCTGGTCACACTTGACCGGTCGTTTGAGGAATTCCCAGTCACCACACTGTGGTGAAGCAACGCAGCTTGCGGTGACCCCGCCGGCCCGGTTCAGGTGAGGTGGGCGGTGGCGGGGAGTTGTGAGGGGTGGCTGAAGACTTCTTCGAGCAGCGGACGGAAGTCCTCGACGGCCAAGTTGGGGTACTTCGGGTCGAAGCAGTTCTGGTCGTAGTTCTGGCAGAAGTCCACGCAGGCGTCGTAGTGGGGCGAGTCCATGTACCGCTCGCGGGCATCCCGGTCGCCGCCGAGATGGTGGAAGTAGTAATAGCCCTGAAAGAGCCCGTGGTGGGCGATCACCCAGTGGGTCCGCTCGTCGACATAGGGCTGCAGAACAGCGGCGCTCGCGGCGCTGTGATTCTCGGGCGCGAATGCATCGCCGACGTCGTGCAGCAAGGCAGCCACCACGAGATCGGTCGGCTCGCCGTTTCCCAGCGCCCGGGTGGCCGACTGCAGCGAGTGGTCGTAACGGTCGATCTGGTAGCCGAGCGTGGGGCCGCGCAGGCACTCCAGGATGCGCAGGAGGTTGTCCACGAGCCCGGATCGGGCGTGTGCATAGAACGCCGCGTCCAAGAATTCGTAGTCCTCGGCCGTGCCGTGCTCCATCGCAGTCCAGGACACGATCCGGCTGCTGTCATTGCCTCCCATACCGCCCCCGCTGCTGAGCGTTCCGTCCAGTATCGCCGTCATGATCGCGCACCCGCGCGCGGCTGCCGACCAATGGCGGCTGGTGGCGGCTGGTGGCGGCGGCGGTTCAGCCCTTCACGGGAGTGCGCCAGCCGAACGGATCGGGCGCTGCACCGATCTGGATGTCGACCAATGCCTGGCGCAGCCGCATCGTGTTGGCGCCGGGCTGCCCGTCACCCACCGTCAGCGTCTTGCCCTCGTACAGGATCGTGCCTACTGGCGCCAGAACGGCGGCTGTCCCCGACAAGAAAGCCTCGCCTCGCTCGGCCCACTCGACAAGCTCCTCGGGGTCGATCGACCGCTCCTCCACCTCGTAGCCCAGCGACGCGGCCAGTTCGATCACCGAAGACCGGGTGACGCCATGGAGGAACGACTCGTCGAGATGGCGAGTCACAACCCGCTCGTCGTCAGCGAGGAAGAAATTCGACGCTCCAGTCTCGGTGATGTCGCCACCGGTGGCGAACAGCATCTGGTCAATCGCCTCGTTGCCGGCCATCGCATCCAGCGTCGGCGCGAGCGCCATCGCATAGTTCCCGCCGCACTTCACCATGCCGAACTGCGGAACAGTCCGGGGAATCTCGGTCTCCACCAGCAGTGTCAAGGGCCGCACGCCGCCCTTGAAATAGTCGCCCACCGGGCAGTTGACGACATAGAGCAGCGCACTGCTCGTCGGACGGGCTGCGGCGCCGATGTCGGGCTCGGTGCCGATCAACGTCGGGCGGATGTAGAGCGAACCGGGCGGATCCGGCACTTCGCCCGCATTTGCCTCGACCGCGTCGATGGACATCTGATAGAGCACGTCGCCGTCGATCGCGGGCAGCCGGAGGCGTTCCGCGCTCGCGACCATGCGAGCGACATGGCTGTCCAGCCGGAAGATCGCCAATGACCCATCGACCTGGCGGTGTGCCTTGAGCCCTTCGAAGATGGCGCTGCCGTAGTGCAGCACGTGCGCTGCGGGGCTGATCGAGAAGTCGCCGAAGGGTTCTGCTACGCCGCTGTAGACGTACGGTCCGTCGTCAGCGCGCGCCGTCGTCATCCAGTCGCAGAAAATGGTCCCGAACGGGACCGTGAACGGGTCGGGCTTTTCAGTCACCGGCACTCCATTCGATGCGGCTTGGCGCCCCACGGACACCCAAGACATTCGCAGCGTATCGCCGGGTTCCCTCCGCACCGGGGAAAATTTGGAGCCGAGTCTCTTGGCCCCGTCCGGCGAGGTCCTTGTTGCGTACGCTGCCGCACATGACACCGAACGACCCAACCCAGATCACCGAGTCAGTCCGCCTAGAACGCCGCGACGACATCGCACTGCTCATCGTGAGCAAACCCGCCGGTCAACGCACTCAGCCACCATGTGCGCCTCGGATTGCTGGAGGGCATGGCCGCGGCCGAAGCGAGCGACGCCACAGCCGTCGTGCTGATCTGCGACGGGAGGACCTTCACCGCGGGTGCTGACATCACCGAGTTCTCTCAAGCCCCGCGCAAGCCGGGCATCAGCCCACCTCAAGCAGCAATGGAGAACTGCGGCAAGCCCGTCGTGGCCGCGATCCACGGCACCGCCCTCGGCGGAGGTCTCGAAGTCGCGCTGTGCGCGCACTGCCGGGTCGCGACCAGCAACGCCCAATTCGGGCTGCCTGAAGTGAAGCTGGGCCTGGTTCCCGGCGCTGGTGGGACGCAGCGGCTGCCGCGCATCACCGGTCCGCGAAGGGCGCTCGAGATGATGACCAGCGGGGACCCCACCCTCGAGGAGTAGGACGGCTCCGTCTCGCCCAATCAGCGCCCGATCAAACCGGCCGCACTTGGACATCGTGAGCGTGCAAGGCCAACGCACCGATGTCACCGGCATCGCCGGTCAGCACCGAGCCGCCGGACGGGGCTCGTCGGTCCTTTCAAGCAGTCCCACAACGTGCTCGCCGTCAGATACAAGCAGGTCTTGGCGCAGTATCTCTCGGCGGATGGCCTTCTCCAGCAGTTCGGAGAGCGACAGTCCGTGCGCCTCGACCTTGTCGAGCAGCGGTTTCGGCAGCGTCACCCGCACCTTCGGCATGCCCATAGTCTCGCACCCTCCGTCCGCGCCTGATCTTCGCGCCCTAGTCGACGGAACCAGAAACGATTTTCCGTGGGGATCGTCGGCGGGATTTGCGGATGGTGGCCAGATCGGCGGGCATAAAGTCGCGATTCTCAAACTCTGAGGCGATCTCGTCGATCTCGTCGTCGCTCGCCGGTGTGTCAACGCCGCTGGACGTGTCCATGCCCATCGTCACGTCGTGGTGGCAGCGATTGTGGATTCGGGCACGCCGGCGGCGCGGGCGCCGCCGCAGATGCTCTGCCATGTCTCGGCAGGCAGCGTGATGCCGTTGGCCATGCGGTGCTGGCGCCGCTCGTGCTCGACATCGCCGGGCAGCTTCACCCCTTCGCCAGGGTCGATGGCGTCGGCGTCGTAGAACCAGTCCAAGTAGTCCGCCGCGATGCCGTTGTAGCCGTCCTCGGACTCGCCGACCCCTGACTCTGATTGCGACGGGTCCACCTGCGCCGGGTCGACATAGACCGACAGCATCCCGTTCGCAAACCGCACCCGGTGCGGCCCTGCGGTGCCGGTGCCGGTGAGCGCCCCGGCCAGCAGCTCGCACATCACTGAGATGCCCGAGCCTTTGTGCTCCCCCATGGCCCTCAGCGCGCCGGGACCGTCCATCGAGTTCGGCCGCTGGCCCTCTTCGAACGTGTACAGCACCCGTGGATCGCCAGTGATCTCCCCGTCGCCCGACACCAGCGCGTTGTCGGGCACGGCCGGGCCGCCATGCAGGGCGACCATGGCCTTGCCTTCGGCCACCACTGAGGTGGCGAAGTCGTGAATGACCGGCCGGCGACCGGCCACCGGCGCACCGTAGGCGCACGGGTTGGTGCCCATGCGGCGGGCCTTGGCGCCGAACGGGGCCACCAGCCGGCTGTTGGCGACGTTCACGAAGTGCACCGAGACCAAGCCTTCGGCGGCGGCCATCTCGGCGTACTCGCCGATGCGGCCGAGATGCCCGGCGTTGCGCAGCCCGACGACGGCGACGCCGAGATCGGAGCAGCGCTCGATGCCGAGCTTCACCGCTGCCGGGCCGACGGTCTGGCCCATGCCGTACTGGCCGTCCACCAGCAGCAGCGAGCCCGAGTCGATCAGCACCTTGATTTCCTGATCGGCGAGTTGGACGCCGTTGGCGAGCAGATCCACGTACAGCGCCGAGCGGATCACCCCGTGGCTGTCATGGCCGGCGAGGTTGGCGCCCACGAGGCTCGTGCCGATCCGTTCTGATTCGGCATCCGAACACCCGGTGTGGCAGAAGATCTCGGCGATGAAGCTCGCCAGGCGCTCATGGTCGATCACCACCGGCGCATCAGAGCCGACCTCGGCGGATGTCTGGTTCTCGCTCATCGCCGCAGCGTAGGTCGCCGGCCCACGGTGTACTGATCTGGCATGGCGCGAGTCGGGCACGCGGCGGGCGGCCCGAACGCCCACCACATAGGCTCGCCCGGCGTGAGCGACACTGGTGCGACATCGCAGACGCAGCCACAGCGCTACGACGTCGTAGTGGTCGGTGCGGGCAACGCTGCGATGTGCGCAGCGCTCGCAGCGCACGAGGGCGGCGCGCGGGTGCTGGTGCTGGAGCGGGCGCCCGAGGCCGAGGCCGGCGGCAACAGCCGCTTCACCGCCGGTGCGATCCGTTTCGCCTACGACGGCGTGGACGATCTGCGGGCGCTGATGCCCGATCTCACCGACGCCGAAGTGGAGGTGACCGACTTCGGCACGTACACCGAAGAGCAGTTCTACGCCGATCTGGGCCGCATCACCGACTACCGCTGCGATCCTGAACTGGCTGACGCGCTGGTCACCCGCAGCAAGGAGACGCTGCTGTGGATGGCCGGCCACGGGGTGCGCTTCGCGCCGATCTGGGGACGCCAGGCCTTCCAGGTGGACGGGCGCTTCACGTTCTGGGGCGGCCTCACGGTGGAGTCGGTGGGCGGCGGCGAGGGACTCGTCGAATCGCTGCGCGCTGCGCTGGCTCGCAATGAGATCGATCTGTGGCACGAGGCTGCGGCGCGCTCGCTCGTGACCGACGACAGCGGCGCCGTACAGGGCATTCGGATCCGGCTGCATGGCACAGATGGGCCAGCTGTAGGGCACACGACAGCAGATGAAGCGTCACTCGCTGGGCCTCACAGCGTGGGCGCACCCCTGACGCACAATACGCATGCCCTCGAACCCCGAGCGCGGGTGGTCGACATCGAGTGCGACGCGGTCGTGCTGGCAGCCGGCGGATTCCAAGCCAACGCCGAGTGGCGCACCCGCTACCTCGGCCTTGGCTGGGACCTCGCCAAGGTGCGCGGCACCCGCTTCAACACCGGCGACGGCATCAAAATGGCGCTCGACATCGGCGCGATGTCCTACGGCAACTGGAGCGGTGCCCACGCCGTGGCCTGGGACTACAACGCTCCCGAATTCGGCGACCTCGCCGTCGGCGACGGCTTCCAGAAGCACAGCTACCCGTTCGCGATCGTGCTGAACCAGCAGGGAAAGCGTTTCGTGGACGAGGGCGCCGACTTCCGCAACTACACCTACGCCCGCTACGGGCGCGAGATCCTCGCCCAGCCGGGACACTCGGCCTGGCAGGTCTTCGACGCGAGCACCGATCACCTGCTGCGCGACGAGTACCGCATCCGCGAGGTCACCAAGGTGACCGCCGACACGCTCGAAGAACTCTGCGCTCGCATGGAGGACGTGCACACCGCCGGGGCGCTGGCGACCATCGCCGAATTCAACGCCGCCGTAGACCGCAGCGTCGAGTTCAACCCGAACGTGCTCGACGGCCGTCGTACCAAGGGCCTGAACCCCGACAAGACGAATTGGGCGATGCCGATCGAGACGCCGCCTTTCTCAGCGTTCAGGGTCACCTGCGGGCTGACCTTCACGTTCGGCGGTCTGCGCATCGACGAGACCGGCTGCGTGGTGGACACCGACCTGCGACCGATCAAGGGCTTGTATGCCGCAGGCGAGCTGGTGGGCGGCCTGTTCTACGGCAACTATCCCGGCGGTTCGGGCCTCTCGGCGGGCGCAGTGTTCGGCCGCCTGGCGGGAACCTCCGCCGCTGCGCACGCCACCGGCTGAGCCGCCGCGCGCGAGCGGGCATCGCCTCGCGACAGGCATCGTGCCGACGCGGCGTGCAGCATGCGGCTTCGGGATCATCCCCGGATCAGCATCGGGATGCTCCCCCCGCAGCGTGTCACAGGCTCGCGGTAGCGTCGCATCGCCACGCTGGCACCCTCGGACCCGCCTGACGGTCGCCCGGCGAATGGCACGAACCGGGAGCCTGCCGTGAACTCGACCGCCGACTCGACATCCAAGATCGTCTACACCCACACAGACGAGGCGCCGGCGCTCGCCGCGTACTCGCTGCTGCCGATCATCACGGCATTCACCGAGGCCGCCGGTGTCGATGTCGAGACCCGTGACATCTCACTGGCGGGCCGCATCCTCGCCGTGTTCAGCGACATGCTCGAGCCTCACCAGCGAACCGGCGACGCGCTGAGCGAACTCGGCGAATGGACCCAGCGTCGAGACGCCAACATCATCAAGCTGCCGAACATCTCGGCCTCGGTGCCCCAGCTCAAGGCCGCCGTGGCGGAGCTGCAGTCGAAGGGCTACGCGGTCCCCGACTACCCCGACGATCCAGCCGACGCCTCCGAAGCCGAGATCCGTGAGCGCTTCGACCGGGTCAAGGGCTCGGCGGTGAATCCCGTGCTGCGCGAGGGCAACTCCGACCGCCGTGCCCCCCGTGCGGTCAAGAAGTACGCCCGGCAATACCCGCACTCGATGGGCGCCTGGTCGCCGCAGAGCCAGAGCCATGTCGCCACGATGTCGGGCAGCGACTTCCGCTCCAACGAGCAGTCGGCAACGGTGCCGAACGCCGGCTCATTGAGCATCGAGCACATCGATGCCGATGGAAGCGTCCGGCTGATGCGCAAGGTCGTCGTCGATGCGGGCGAGGTGGCCGACTCCACGTTCATGTCGGTTGCCGCCCTGCGCGAGTTCCTCGACTCCCAGATCGCCGACTCCCGCTCATCGGGTGTGCTGTTCTCGCTGCACCTCAAGGCCACGATGATGAAGGTCGCTGACCCGATTGTCTTCGGGCACGCAGTGCGAGCCTTTTTCGCTCCGGTCTTCGAGCGGCACGGCGAAGCGCTCGCAGCGGCCGGCGCAGACCCCAACGACGGCTGGGGAAATGTGCTCGCCGCCGTCGAGTCGCTGCCTTCGGAAGAGCGCGAGGCGATCGAGGCGGACATCGCCGCGGTCGTGGACAAGGGTCCTGCGCTGGCGATGGTCGACTCCGACCGCGGCATCACCAACCTGCATGTACCGAGCGACGTCATCGTCGATGCGTCGATGCCGGCGATGATCCGGGCGTCAGGCCAGATGTGGAATGCCGACGGCAACCAGCAGGACGCCAAGGCCGTCATCCCCGACTCCAGTTACTCCGGCGTGTTCCAGACGGTCATCGACGACTGCCGCGCGCACGGCGCGTTCGACCCCACGACGATGGGCTCGGTGCCCAACGTGGGCTTGATGGCACAGAAAGCCGAGGAATACGGCAGCCACGACAAGACCTACGAGGTGGACGCAGCGGGGACGATGCGGGTCGTGACCGAATCCGGCGAGGTGTTGATGAGCCACCAAGTCGCCCAGGGCGACATCTGGCGCATGTGCACCACCAAGGACGCTGCCATCGTCAACTGGGTGGACCTGGCGATCGAGCGCGGGCAGATCACCGGGGCAGCCGTGGTGTTCTGGCTCGATTCGCAGCGGCCCCACGACGCCCAGCTCCTCGTCAAGGTTCATGCCTGTCTGGCGCAGCGGGCCGCCGCAGCCGGCGCCGGCGATGCCTCCGGGGGCAGCGACTCCCTGCAAGCCGCACTGGCCCGTGCGGGCGAGGCATTCGGGGCCGAATTCAGGGTGCTGGCGCCCGCCGACGCATGCCGGTTCTCGCTGGAACGCATCCGGCGGGGCGAGGACACCATCTCGGTGACCGGCAACGTGCTGCGCGACTACAACACCGACCTGTTCCCGATCCTGGAGTTGGGCACCTCGGCCAAGATGCTGTCGGTCGTGCCGCTCATGGCCGGCGGCGGCCTCTTCGAGACCGGCGCCGGGGGCTCGGCGCCCAAGCACGTGCAGCAGATGGTGGCCGAAAACCACCTGCGCTGGGACAGCCTCGGCGAATTCCTCGCATTGGCCGTCTCGCTCGAGCATCTCGCCCGCGTCGCCGGCAACGCCGCTGCCCAACTGCTGGCCGACACGCTCGATGCCGCCATCGGCACGTGGCTGGCCGAGGGCCGCGCTCCGAGCCGACGGGTCAACGAACCCGACAACCGGACCAGCCATTTCCACCTCGCCAAGCACTGGGCCGACGAGATGGCCCGCCAAGGATCCGATGGCGACCTAGCCGAGCGGTTCGCCCCGCTCGCGGCGGCGCTGACCGTCAACGAGCACCAGATCGTCGCCGAGCTGGTGGAGTGCCAAGGCGTGCCGGTCGATCTCGGCGGCTACTACTTGCCCGATCCCGCGCTCGCCGAAGCCGCCATGAGGCCCAGCTCGACCTTCAACGAGATCCTCGACAGCTTCCGCGCCAATACCGCCGCCTGAACTCCAACGTCTTTTTTCGAGCCGCCGGAACCCCAAATGACGGTACCCCTGTGAGTGACGGTACCCCTGTGACTGCATCGCCTGTCATCGGTACACGGAACGGCTCATTCTGCGGCCCGCTACGCCTCCGGCCGATGTTCTTCGGGCGAGCTTCGCTCAGCGCCTCCGCCGCTGCCACGATGTCATCACAAAGAAACGGCACTTCGCGCATGCCGGGTCGGTAGCGATCAGCGAAGATTTCAGCGATGACAGATGATGCGCCATGCCGCCGAAGTACAGCTTCGTCACGCGGTGGTACTTGCGCTCAAAGCCCGAGTCCTTGTCGAGAGCGATGCGGCGTTCCTCGATCTGGGCTGCGAGTTCCTGCACGCGCTGGTCGTCGGCGATGGTCAGCACACGATTGAGCCAAGGCGCCACCACAGCAGCATCGTCGCGCCGCGTACCGACACCTACGTCCATCCAACCGCCGTACTCCCTGAACGGAGAGATCTCGACCACCACATCGTCCGGCGGCGGCTCGCTCTCACTCGTTGGCATCACCGATCAATTGTGTCTTCTGAACTGCAGCTTTGCCTGTGCGATGCGGGCAGTTTCAGCAGACGTCAAGCAGACCTCGAATCGCTGCTAGTGCCGTGTCAAGCAACCTTCGCTGTGGCGGGGATCGCTGGAGGGCCTGCTCGCAGGCGAAGCGACGGCGCCAGCAACCGCGCAAACGTTTGCTGACGCGGCACTAGTCAGCGTCGAGTTGGCGGAGCAGCGTCGCTGGCGCACGCAAGCGATAGCTGTCCTCAATCCAGTCGGCGAGGTCGTCAAGGTCGACGTCGGCCATACGGACAAGCACAGCGCCGTAGCCGTCGTAGTGCGGGACGGTGAACAACACGTCGGGATGGTTGTCGAGCAGAACCTGCTTTATCTCCAGCTCGCAGAAGAGCACCAGCACCTCAGTGTCGTGCACATCGTCGCGGTTGTATTCCCGCTCGCCCCACATCCGGCACACCAGTTTCTTGCGAACCTTCAGCGCTGGCGTGCCGTACGACGTCGACTCAACGACCTCGGGCAGTTCCACCCCGAGCCGCAGCACATCGGAAAACGTCGCCATGGCTCACCCGGTGCCATCGTATACGCCGAGGGAATCGATCCGCTGTGACACCAAATCGCTCCGACGGGTCGAGCACTTCGGCGGGCGTGGACGTCATGAAGATGACGCTGCCAAGCTGGTCGCCATCTGTGGCGAAGGCGAACAGGACTGCCAGCCGAAGAGATTGCTCACAGCAGAGCAGAAGTGCGACTTGCGGGTGCGGATGCTGACCGGGCAGATCACCCAAGCCGATGCCGCCGCGGGGAGGCGGGCGTGGATCGCTCGGTGATCTCTCGTTTGCGTACGGCGACACGCGACGGGGCGGTCGCTGCGGGGGAAAACGGGCTGGAGATGAGCGGTCCTGTCCCCGCCCGCGTCGATGGGGCCGCCAAGGCCGTGCTGTGAGAGCTGATCGACGATGCCGCCGCAGCAGGCTGGACCCGCGGCTGCGCTTGTGCGGTGCTGGGCATCGACCGGCGACGGGCGCGGCACGGTCCCAGCGCCGCGCAGCAGGCCGGCTCGATGACGCCCGCTGCAGAGGGCGGCCGATCCATGGGCTGCTGGAGCGGGAACGCGACGAGATCGTGAAACTCTTCGAGGAATGGGGCGACATCGATCGGTCCCATCGCAAGCTCGCCCACCGCGGCTCCTGTGTGGGCAGCGCGTGTGGCACCTTCCAGCGTGGACCGCGTTCTCGCAGGTCACGGCCTCGCCCTGGCAGCGTGTCGCGCCCCAAGCGGGCGGCCCGCTCGCCGTGGCCCGACTGGTGCGATATGCCATCCCCGACGACGAGCACCAAGGCAACGACGAACAGATCCGCCGAACCCGACACGACGGGCTCCAACGAGCCGATGCCCAACACCGCGCCACACACCGAAACCGCCAACCACCATGGCCAACCAACCATCACCGCCAGCCCGCCGACGCTGCTTGAAAACCGGCGAATTGTCACGCAGAGCCAGAAACACCTCACAGCAACAGCAATCCAGCACAAACCAGTCGGGACTCGGCGTGAATCAGTCTCGGGGGAGAATGGTGCGGGCGATGTTGACTGAGGTGTGGATGCGGGTGCTGCCGACGATGCGCTGGGTGCGTGCGCCGGGTGCCAGCAGGGCGTCTGTCTCTGCTCGCACCTCAGCGGAGACCGTGTCGGGGTCGCCGACGATGCGTACCAAGTCGGGGCCGATGCGGTTGATCGACTGCGCTGCCCGCGTCCCGAGCGAGCCGCGTTCGGTGTAGACCACAACTGAGCCGGGCGTGCGCGCGGACAGCATCGCAGCCAGCCCGATGTCGTGGGGACTCCAGCCGCTGGTCACAATCACGACACGTTCGCCCGGCAGCAGCGTGGGTCCTCGCCGTTCGAGGAACTGCGCCGCGATCTGCGCGGTGTGCGTGCGCGTCTCACCGCTGAAACGCCGGAACCCCGCGCCCGGCGCGGCCCCTCGCAGCGCAGCCCCCGCCTCCGCTGAGACTGCGGCAGCGCCGCCGATCACGATCAGGTCCGCCGGGTCGACCTCTGCGATGAGCTGATGCACCTCCTCGGGCACCTCGCCAGGAGCGATGTAAACCACGGCTGCGAGCGGCAGCCTGGCGGCCACCACTGACGCAACCCCGACATCCGCGGGACTCCAGCCGTTCGCGACCACCAGCGTCGCGGCGCCCGGCTGCTCGCCCTCCAGCACCGTTCTGGCGGCTTCTACGGCGGTCTCGATACGCGTCGCTCCCGAGACCCGCTGCCGCATCGCGGAGGGTTCCGCTTCTCCCAAAGACGCGCTCACCTCCGGCGAGATCACCCGTTCGCCGCCGATCATGACGATGCGGTTCACCACCCGGATCCCCAGCAGACCCTCCACCGCATCCGACAGCTCCTCGGCCTCGGTATAGACCAGCGCCGAACCCTGCGTGCGCGCCGCCAGCGCCGCGGCCGAACCGATATCGGCCGCACTCCAGCCATTCGCTACGAACAGCGTCACCCTGTCGACATCACCATCACCACCGCCGCTGCCACCACCGCCACCACCGCCGCTGCCACCGCCGCCACCGCCGCTGCCGCTGCCGCCGCCGCCGCCGCCACGCGGAGGCGTCGGTTGCGCCTGCACCGTGGCGTCTGTCGTTGCCTCGGCTGACTGTGGTCCGAATGCGTCTTCGTATTCGATGCGCACGCCAATCCGTCTCCCGGCATCGGCTGCTGTCAACACATAGCTCGCCGCATCAGCTCCTTCGATGCGTGCCCAGTCGCTCAGGTCGGGCGTGCCGTTCGACCTCCACCACGACCACTGCAGGGAAGAGACCGGAACGTCGGGTTCGCTCAACTGGGCGTTCGCGGCTGTGCCGACACGCAGCGGAGTCGCCGACAGCTCCAGGCCAGCGGGCTCGTCCACATTGCGTACCGTCACGGTCACTGCAAGCTCCCCGAACCTGACACCGTCGCAGCCGCGCACAGTCACCTCGTAGTCGTTGAGGTTGTCGACGTCGACCGGGCGCTCAAAGTCAGCCAGACTGGCGAAGCTCAAGCCGCCCTGGGGATCGAGCAGAAATGCTTCCGCGTCATCGCCGGTCAGCGACAGTGCGACCAATCCGCCTTCGGGATCGACACCGGCAAAGCTCGCTATCGACCCGGCGCTGTTCTCGTCGACAGTCACGACCGGCGGACCCGTCACTGTCGGGGGCCCGTTCGCCGGACCGCCTGCACTCACCGTCACGGTGACATCGGCAGTGTCGGCCAAGCCGTCGGGATTGGTGGCGGTGACCGTGAACTGGTACTCCGGCTTGACAGCGGCATTCAGCGACGAGTTCAGCACGACACTGCCAGGAGCACTGTCGTCGAGGCGAAAGGAGGCTGCATCGGCGCCGCTCAACGCATAGGCCAGCGGGTCTCCATCAGGACCGGTCGCTTCGACGGTAAACGACGCGCACTCCGGATCCGAATGCTCTTCCAGGCTGAATGCATACGAAGGCTGGGAGAAAGCCGGAGACCGGCCGCTGGGCGCCACCCGCAAGATCTTGTCGTCGGAACCGTTCGACGTCGTGACATACAGCGCTCCGTCGGGACCCAGCATCGGCGTGCGCAGCCGTCCGTAGGTGCCGTTCAGCTCCGTCGGCGTCATCTCGGAGACGAGGCTGCCGTCTGCATCGAATTCCAGCAGCACCAGCTTGCTCGTCCTGAGGGCCGCGACAGCGAGGCGTCCCTGCCATGCCCCCCAGTCGTCGCCGTCCAAGAAGATGCCGCCGCTGGCTGCGATCGTGCTGGCACCGCTGCTCCATTTCGCCGGGATCGCGCTCGGGTACTTCCCCAGGTCTGTCATCGGGACGTTCTCGTTGTAGCCCGGGACAGGATCCCAGCCGTAGTTGCTGCCGGCGACGAGCAGGTTCACCTCATCGTCTGCCGACGGCCCATGCTCGACAGACCACATCTGCGTGGTACCGGGCCGCAGCGCCAGCCCTTGGACATTGCGGTGGCCGTAGGTGTAGACACGCGAGCCGACGGTGGGATTGCCGGATGCGGCGGCCCCCGACATCGGATCGACTCGCAGCACCTTGCCCCCGAGCGAGCTGAGATTCTGCGCATGAGTACCCCTCGCGGCATCGCCAGTGGCGATCCAGAGATTGCCCGACGGGCCGAACCTCAGCCGGCATCCGCCGTGGCGCCCGCGAGTGCCCGTCGGGATCCCGCCGACCAGCGGATCGTTCGCCCTCGTGGCTGTGGCGAGGTCGTTGCTGAGCGTCCAAGCAATGACCTGCACCTCGGGGCCGGTGTGGCCTTGGCATGTGTAGAAGCGGCGGTTCGTGTCGAACGCGGGATCAACCACGATGGCCATCAACCCCGTCTCGCCGCTGGCGAACAGGTCACTCATGTCGGCGGCGACCGTGTGGATGGTCCCGTCGGGCGATCGGGCCTGCAGCACCCCGCGCCGCTGCGTGAACAGCATCGTGCCGTCTGAGGTGAACGCCAGATCCCACGGGATAGCGAGGTCGCCGACGAACACGGTCACCGAGATGTCCACGCCCGTGGCTGATGTTGCGTCGGCTCGCGGCTGGAAGGCAGCGGAGGACGACGCCTGGATGTCGATCGATACCCGCGCCTCGGACACTGCAGGGAACAGTCCTGCGCACAGCAAGACCACGACAGCGAACGCTGCTGCTCGCGTACCTGAGCGCCTGCCGAGCCTCGCGCCGCCGAGTCCGCCGACCGAGCGCTCGGACGGCTCGCGGAGAGCGGCCAAGGAGGTCTCGCAGGAGAGCGTGCCGACGCCGTCCAGCGCCACCGAGGAATCGGCCATTCGCGGGGCGCCGTCGCAGCGCCGATCTGCCGGCACGTCCCGGTTTCGAGCACCGCTCATGCGTACTGGGCGGCTGTCTGGCGTTCGAGCCAGCCGAGCAGGATGGCGACTGCTCGCGGATCGTGGCGGATGCGGTGATCGGCGCCCTCGATGAGGCGCAGTTCTGCGCTCGGGTGCCCCGAGGCGAGATGGCGGGCCTCTCCATAGGGCACCTGCCGGTCGTTGATGCCATGCAGGATCAGCAGCGGCCGGTCCGCTAAGTCGCCCACAGCGTCCATCGCCCGGTTCTGCTTCAGCTCACGGTTCCAGGCGCTCATCGAGCGGGGGAAGCCCTCGGTGCGGATCACGCCGACGTTGCGGCAGTGCTGCACGAACGCCTTCGGATCGCTCGCCCAGTCGTCGAAGTCCGCCCTGGGTGCCATCGCCGCCACGCCGCGCACCCTCGGGTCACGGGATGCAGCCAGGATTGCCACTGAGCCGCCCGTCGTCGAGCCCACCAGCCACACGCCGCGGCAGCCCTCCGACAGCACATGGGTGACCGAGCGGCCGATGTCGTCAATCCAGCCGAGCAGCGAGAAATCGCCAGCGGACTCCCCGCATCCGCGCATGCTCACCGCGAGGACCGTCCATCCTTGGGCCTCGGCAATGCGCTCGGCGAACAGCTGGTAGGTGCGATTCGGCACGCCGGGGCGCTGGATCGACGGGAATCCGTGGCAGAGCACGACCGCGGGTCCGCTGCGGACCGGACGCTTCGGGCGCACCAAGATCGCCGCCAAACCCGGGTTGCCCTCGATGGTGGTCTCGGTGACGTCGGTGCTCATGTCGCTGCGAGGTGGCGATCGAACGCCGCCCTTGCCACCGTCGCAGCGTGCATGGCCTCGTCCGAGCGGCGCGCGGATTGGCGGCCCTTCCGCCGCGTCGCTTCTTGTTCCCCGCTCTTGTTCCCCGTTCTCATTGGATACGGGCTCACGGTGCGCTCGGGCCACGGCTTCGCCATTCGGCTCAGCGTCCTAGCGGCAGAGCCGCGACAGGCGGTAGCCGCGGTTGCGTGCCTCGGGCAGTTCGTCCGGACCGAACGTGGCGTAGGACTGCACTGCCACGATGTCAGCCACCGCGTCGGCAATCTGTTCTGCCAATGCCGGATCGTCGGGTTCGGATTCCATATCGTAGACGATCTGGTTGCGCTTGTCGCCCACGAACCGGCAGCCGGCGAGCTCCCTCGGGATGTCCATGGCTCACATTCTGCCGTCCGCCAGCAACATGGCGGGACTCATCTCCCGTCGCGGCGCACGGCGGCGAGCGCCCCGATGCGCTGCAGGTACTCCAGATGAGCCCCGCTGACAGCGGTGACCTGTTCGAGCGTGACTTCACGGCCGTCGCGGCGGAGCGTGCGATACAGCTCCGTGGTCGAGGCACGCTCCTCGACCGCAGAGGCAGCCATGGGATCAGACCCAAGATCGGATCGGGGATCCGGCGGCTGGACGCTCTCGTCGTCTTCTGACGGACGCGGCCCGAACTGCAGTTGATTGAGATGCACTCGCAGGATCACTTCGAGCTCTTCGGCGTTGAGACCTGCAGCGATGTCGTAGGGCAGCAAGTCGCCGATGTACGCCGCTGCCTCTGCTAACCGCCACACCGGCTCGCGGCGCTGGCGACCCAGCAGATGCGCCTGCGAGCCCACCACGCCTGCAGCGACCACGAAGCCGATCACCAGCGAGATGACGAGGACCGCGATAAGCACAGACAGCTCCTGGGCTGCTGATGTCCGGTGCGGCGCACCGACCGCCCCATGCGTTTCGCCCCGAGGCCTACAAGCCGATGCGCTGAGCCAGCTTCTCCCGGTGGTACGCAGGATCGCCGAAGATCAGCTCAGAGCTCTTGGCACGCTTGAAGTACAGGTGAGCGGGGTGCTCCCAAGTGAAGCCGATGCCGCCGTGGATCTGGATGTTCTCCGCGGCGCAGTGGAAGTAGGCCTCAGAGCAATAGGCCTTGGCCAGCGATGCCACCGACGGCAGCTCGTCGTTCATCTCCGACGCGCACCACGCCGCGTAGTAGGCAGCCGACTTGGCCGACTCGACCTCGAGCAGCATGTCGGCGCACTTGTGCTTGATGGCTTGGAACGAGCCGATCGGGCGGCCGAACTGCACCCGGTCCTTGGCGTACTGCACCGCCATGTCGAGCACGAACTGGGCGCCGCCCACCTGCTCGTTGGCCAGTGCGACAGCGGCAAGGTCGAGCACCTTGTCGATGCAGGCGAAGTTGTCGGTGTCGCACAGGTGCTTGGCCGGCGTGTTGTCGAAGGTGATGCGGGCCTGCTTGCGGGTCTGGTCCATCGTGGCGAGGTTCTCGCGGCTGAGACCCTCCGCGTCGCCTTCCACGGTGAAGAGGTGGATCCCGTCGTTGCAGCGCGCTGCCACCACGAACAGGTTCGCGGTGCCGCCGTCGGTCACGAACATCTTCTCGCCCGAGATGGTGGCCGAATCGCCCGTGTCCGAAGCCTCGACCTCGACGCCGTCGGCATCCCAGCTTCCGCTGGCCTCGGCCAGCGCCAGGGTGGCGATGATCTCGCCCGAGGCGATGCCCTCGAGCAGTTCTTCCTTGGCCTTCTCGTTGCCTGAGTGCAGGATGGCGTTGCCGGCCAGCACCACGGTGGAGAAGTACGGCGAGCACAGCAGGCTGCGACCCATCTCTTCGAGCACGATGCCCAGCTCGACGTAGCTGGCGCCTTGGCCCCCGTACTCCTCGGGAATGATCAACGCCTGCAAGCCGAGCTGTTCTGCCATCTGCGACCAGACCGCTGGGTCATAGCCGTCGTCGGTCTCCATCAGCTCCCGGACGGTGGCCTCGGACGACTTGTCCTCCAAGAATGAGCGAACGAAGTTGCGGAGCTCTTCCTGCTCCTCGGTGAATGCAAAGTTCACGGACACCCCTCCGGGCCGATGCAGCCTGAGCGCCGGCACAGCACAGGCACAGGCGCGATAGTCAGGCGAAGTTCTATCACCCAGACGCAGAATCGGCTCATCCGCAGCAGAAGGGCCAGTGTGGAACCTCACGTGCGAGCCGGGCGTTAGCTTTCGTGACATGTTCCACGCACCGGCACGCGACGGACCCAAGGGGTGGCCCGAAGAACGCTCGACTCGACCACAGCCGACTCGACCACAGCGCCCAGGACCCAGGGGCCTGAGCCTCCCAACCAGCAAGGCGGTACAGCAATGAGCGACAGCTCCAGCGAGACTTCGACGGCAGAGGGTTCCGGCAATGCCGCCCTCGAAACGACGCCATCACGCCGGAGCGGGGCGCGGCGGCTGATCAGCCGTCCGGGCACCGGCGTGGGCCTGCTGGCCGGCATCGCAGGCGCAGCGGTGGCCTTGGCCTTCGGGGAGTTCATCGACGGACTCGTCGACTCCATCCCGTCGCTAGTGGTCGCCGTCGGCGAGGCATTGGTGGACTACTCACCCGACTGGGCCGTCAAGCTGAGCATCGAACTGTTCGGCGAGAAGGACAAGGCGGTGCTGGCGATCGGCATCGTCGGCGTCTCGCTGATCATCGGCGGACTGCTGGGAACTTGCGCACTCTCGCCGCGACGACGGGCGCCAGGCGCAGAAATTGCCGAATCGGATCGCCAGCCCGTCGAACCCCGCGACGACACCGCCAACCAGCAGCGCAATTGGCTGCCCGCAGCGGGGTTCACCCTGTTTGGCATCGTCGGAGGCTGGACCGCCGCCCGAAACCCGATGAGCCCGTTCGTCGGCTCGTGGATCGTGGCGCTGACGGCGGCAGCGCTCGGCTACATCATGCTGCGACTCCTGCTGCGGCTCGCTCCCTCTCACGCTGATGCACCGGATTCTGAAGAACCGTCGGCACCGGAGAGCGATACGGTCGTCGCCGGCCGTGCCCTGCCCGACGGCGCGCTGGATGCGAGTCGCCGCCAGTTCCTGCTCGGCGTCGGCGGTGCCGGTGTTGCTGCATTCGGCTTGGTGGCGCTGGGGCGGGGCGTGCGCGGCCCGTCGGCAGCGGAGACTGCCCGGGCAGGCATCGACCTGAGCGCCATGAGGCCGCCCGCCACGACAGCAGCCAGCGGCGCCGCGACCGCCGCCGAACCGACCGCGACCACTGCAGCGGGACCCTCGGTCGCTACCCAGGTCGCCGCGCTGGACACGCTCGACGAAGTCGTCGGCATCTCCAGCTACGTGACACCCAACGACGAGTTCTACCGGATCGACACAGCGCTGACCGTGCCCCAGGTCGACCCGGCGAATTGGAAGCTCTCCTTCACCGGCATGATCGACAATCCCTACGAGCTGACCTTCGACGAGATCTTGGCAATGGACCTCCAAGAACACGTCGTGACGCTGTCGTGCGTGTCGAATCAAATCGGCGGCAACCTGGTCGGCAACGCCGTCTGGACCGGCGTGCCGCTGGTGGACCTGCTGGAGCGGGCCGGCGTGCAGGACGGCGCCGACCAGGTGGTCGGCCGCTCGGTGGACGACTGGACCGCCGGTTTTCCCACGCCGCTGCTGTACGACGGCCGCAACGCCGTCCTGGCTGTCGGCATGAACGGCGAGCCACTGCCGACCAGGCACGGCTTTCCGGCCCGCCTGATCGTCGCCGGGCTGTACGGCTATGTGTCAGCCGTGAAGTGGATCGAGGAGATCCACCTGACCACGTGGGATGCGTTCGACGGCTACTGGGTGCCCCGGGGATGGTCGAAGCGGGGGCCGATGAAGACCCAGAGCCGCATCGACGTGCCCGGCAGCGGCGACCGGCCCGTGGCCGGCACCGAGACCGCCATCGCGGGCATTGCCTGGGCGCCGACACGGGGCATCAGCGCCGTCGAGGTCCGCATCGACGACGGTCCGTGGCAGCAGTGCGACCTCGGCGAGGCGCTGGGTGACGAGAGCTGGGTGCAATGGCGTCTGCCGTGGACACCCACCTCGGGCACGCATTCGCTGCAGGCGCGGGCCATCGACGGCACCGGCATGACCCAACCCGAGGGACCCAAGGACGTTCGGCCCGACGGCGCCGAGGGCTGGCATCGCGTCGCTGTACGGGTGGACGCAGCCTGAGCAACAACCGGGGGTAGTCATCACCCTCACCTCACCCTTTCGAACGAGCAGAGCGCCAGACAAGGCACTGGATGCGCAAGAGTGATGCTCAATCCCATCGAAAGAACCTGGCCGAGAGCGAAGAGCATGCAGTTGTGCGCCGGCGTGCGCCGGCGCACTGCCTCGATCCGACCCAAGCCCTGAGTTGCGCTGCCCACAAAAGCGCCTCCCGTCATGGCATCACGCCGAACATCCACGAACGGCAAAATGCCACGTCAGGAGACCTTTCTGGCGGACGCGCCGCACCACCCACCCACATCACACCAGTGGATCAGGGCTTAGGATGCACGCATGGCTCTGCACTGGTCCGCAACCGGCATCGAAGTCCACAAGCACGTGGTTCGTCCCGTTGACGGCGACCTGCCTCACGGCTTTCCCGACGACTTCGACAACAACGTCTTCACTATCCGCTGCACCGAGACCGGCGAGGCGATGCTCATCGATGCCGCGAACGAGCATGAACGGCTGCTCGAGGTGTGCCGCACGCTGGGTGTGACGCTGGTCGTGGAGACCCACGGTCATTGGGATCACATCCAGGCCGTGCCCGCCGTGCGCGACGCCGGCATCGAGGTGGCCATCACCGCCGAGGACTCGTCGATGCTCCCCAGCTACGACCTCATTCTCGAAGACGACTCGGTGCTGGAGGTGGGTCGGCTGCGCATCCGCACCATTCACAATCCGGGCCACACCGCAGGCTCGATGAGCTTTCACGTGGAGGGAACGCCGCTGCTGTTCACCGGCGACACGCTGTTCCCAGGCGGACCGGGTGCCACCAGCTACGGCGGCGACTTCGATCAGATCATCCGCAGCATCGAGGACCGCATGTTCTCGGCATTCGGGGGCGACACCATGGTGCTGCCCGGGCACGGACTCGACACCACGATCGGCAACGAGTCGCCGCATCTGCAGGAGTGGATCGACCGCGGCTGGTAGCCCGCCTAGTCAGCCCGTCGCGACGCGACGTCTGCATCTATCCCGTCGCGAAGCGACGTCTGCATCTATCCCGTCGCGACGCGACGTCTGCATCTATCCCGTCGCGACGCGACGTCCGAGCGACCTGAACGCCATCGTGAAAGTCACCACGGCCAGCCCCACGATGGCCGCTGCGCCCTTGAGGATCGCCAGACCGTCCCAGCCCTCCGACAGAATCGCCCGCATCCCCTCCAACAGATAGGTGACCGGGTTCCACGCTGCAATGGCACGCATCCAGCCCGACATCAGCTCACGGGGCAAGAACGCCGGCGTCAGGAAGGCGAAGGGGAAAAAGATGAGAAACGCGGAGTTCACCGCCGCGGGATTGCCGGTCCGCAGCGCCACCGTGTACGGGAACCCGGTGAACGCCAGGCTCCAGGCAACGGCGAGCAACAAGAAGACCGCCAGCCCCGCGATGCCGGTCTCGAACCACACTCCGAAGGCCAGTCCCATGCCGACCACGAACAGCGACAACCCCAGAGCCATCACGATGTCGGCCACCATCAGCCCGAACAGCAGCGTCGACCGCCGGATCGGCGTGACGAGCATCCGGTCGAGATAGCCGGACTGGATGTCAATCACCAACACGCTGGCCCGGGAAATGCCCGTGACGGCGAAGATGATGGCGACGGGGAGCTGGAAGGCCCGGTAGTCGATGCTTCCGCTGCCCGCTGGGGCCGCTGCGCCCGACTCCACGAATGGCTCCAACGCGCCGACGTTCACCACGAAGAAGAAGACCGGGATGATCAGCGCCGGGCCGACAAACTCGGGCTCCCGCACCACACTGCGCACGGCCCGGCGTGCGATGGTGGCGATATCGGTCAGGAAGCTGACCCGGTTCGTGAGACCGCCGCCAAGCGCAGTCGCTGCCTCCTTCATGACCCTTCTCCTGCCGGCGTCTCCCCGGCCGCAGCCTGCTCAGCTGCGACTGCACTCCCGGCCGCAGCCTGCTCAGCTGCGACTGCACTCCCGGCCGCAGCCTGCTCAGCTGCGACTGCACTCCCGGCCGCAGCCTGCTCAGCTGCGACTGCACTCCCGGCCGCAGCCTGCTCAGCTGCGGCCATGCGGTACCCGGTTGCCTGCAGGAAGACATCATCGAGCGACGGGGTGCGGACGGTGAGCGCTGTCGGGTGCACGTCGGCATTCGCCAAGGCCACCGCCACGGTGCCGACGAGTCCCGCCCCGTCGGTGGTCGCGATCGTGACGCCGAGCCGGCCGGCGGTCACCCCGTCTGCGCCCGGCACCATCCTTGCTACCTCTTCCGCCCGTGCGATGTTGCCCGGTTCGAGATCCACCACGATCACGTCGGACCCGACGGCCCGCTTCAGTTCGGCAGGTGTGCCCTGCTGCACAATTCGACCGTCGGCGAGGATCGCGACCCGGTCGGCGAGGGCATCGGCCTCCTCCATGTACTGCGTGGTGAGGAACACCGTCACGCCCAGCTCGCTGTTGAGCCGCCGTACTTCGTCCCACACCTGCGCCCGGCTCACCGGATCGAGCCCGGTGGTGGGCTCGTCCAGGAAGATCACCTCGGGTGCGTGGATCAGCGAGGCCGCGAGGTCCAGCCGCCGCTTCATGCCGCCGCTGTAGGTGCCGATGCGGTCGTCGATGGCGCTGCCGATGTCAGCGAGGTCAATGGCCTGGGTGATGGACGCCGACCGGTCCGCAGGGCGCAGCCCATACAGACGGGCCTGCAGGTCGAGGATCTCGCGGCCGGTCTGCTTCTCATCCAGCGATGCTTCCTGCATCGCCACACCGATGCGGATGCGTACTTGCCCGGGGTTCTTCTCGACGTCGTAGCCGGCCACCCTGGCCCTGCCCGCCGTCGGGCGCAGCAGGGTGCACAGCATGCGCACGGTGGTGCTCTTGCCAGCGCCGTTGGGGCCCAGAAACCCGTAGATCTCCCCCTCGCGCACCAGCAGGTCCACGCCGTCGACGGCCCGCTTGGCGCCGAAGTCGCGCACCAGCTCGTGGGCCTCGATCGCCGTTACCGACCCGTTTGACGCCGCCTCGGACACGGGCAGCAGGCTACCGAGCGGAATTCAGCCGGAACGATAGGTCCCTCGAGGTTCTGATGTTGTATCGCCGGGATCAGTGCGAGGTCACGCAGGCGTAGGCGGGTCCGCATTCGTGTCACACCACCGCGCCAAACTGCTCCCCGTGGCTAGTGCTCCGCACACCGAGGAGGGGGCGTTCAACTCGCTCTTCGCGCAAGCGCTGCTGCAACGCTCGCCCGGCTGGAGTGGGCATCTCAATGCTGAGCAGTCAGGCGTGATTCAGGGGGCTAAATCCAAGCGTCCCGACATCGTCTTGCATGCGAGCAGCAGCACTGCGACGGTCATCGAGATCGAATACGACGACAGCCCACCCGCGAGCGTCGAGGCCGATGCCCTCGCGCGGCTCGACACTCAGCTTTCGAACGGTGCCTTCGTTGAACATGTCGTTGCGTTGAGAGTCCCGGCATTTCTCGGTTCGCTCGATCAGTCCGCTCTCGCGGACGCGCTGAGCGATCCCGGAACGCGCTATGCGTACTGCTCCTTCGTAGGCGCAGACGCTTGGGCACCCGGCGATCCCGGCTCGAATTCAGCCGACGACGCGCCACCCGCAGTGAGGTACCCCGCCTCCGGTTGGATCGAAGGGATGCTCGACAACGTCGTTGGGTTCATCGAGACGACCGCAATCTCCGAACAAGCTGTCGACCGGGGGGCGAAGCTTCTCGAAGAAGCTGTCAACGAAGCAGCATCGAGAGTGATGTTTGCGGTCGAGAAGCGGCCGGATGCTCTCGTGAACATCGCTAAGTGCCTGCAGCAGGAGCCTGGACTTCAGACCACCCGAATGGCGATGACCGTGCTGGCAAACGCCTGCATCGTGCACCGGGCAATCGCAGACACGCACGGCATTAGGAACTTCACGCAGATGCGTGCCAAGAGTCTCTCGCTCGGCAAGCCGCATGTAAGCCAGCTCGAGTTCATAGATGAGTGGCATCGCATCATGAACGAGGTGGACTACTGGCCAATCTTCTCCCTTGCCCTCGACATTCTTTCGGCGCTGCCATCGCCGAGCGCTTCACCCGTGTTGCTCCGCATGATGGGGTTGGCGGAAGACCTCGAGGGTCTCGGGACGGTGACGACCGGAGATCTCGCAGGACAGGCCATTGGCCGCCTGATCACCGATCGCAAGTTCCTTGCGACCTTCTACACGCTCCCGAGCTCGGCAGCGCTCTTGGCGGAACTAGCGGTCGAACGGTTGCGCATCCGACCAACGGCGGAGGGCCTCAGCGAAGATCTGAGAGTCGCAGACCTCGCCTGCGGAACCGGCACGTTGTTGTCTGCGGCATATCGCCGCATAGCCGCTCGCGTCCGCCGACAGGGGATAGATGACCGTTCGGTCCATCGGCACATGGTGGAGCAGGTGCTGGTGGGGGCCGACATCATGCCTGCAGCGACGCATCTCACAGTTGCCCAGTTGTCGGCCGCCCACCCGGACATCACGTTCACTCAAACCGACATTCACACGATGCCCTACGGCGAGCACACGCTTCCCGGCGACGACAAGCCTCAGACCTCAATCGGCTCCCTCGATCTCTTGGGCACTGATGTTCAACTCAGCGTGTTCGGCACCGGCGAGCAAGCGCTAAGCGGCGGCGGCACCGTCTCCGGTCATGGACCCGACAGCTACGGCCGCCTCAATCTGCCGGCTGAGTGCCTAAACCTGTGCATTATGAATCCGCCGTTCACACGGCCGACCACCAAAGAGACTGCGGAACAGCAAGGAGTCCCGATCCCGGCGTTCGCCGGATTCGAGACACGCAAGGCCGAGCAACGCGCAATGTCGCGCGAACTGAAGCGCCTCGGAAAGCGCTTGCCTCATGCTCGGGTAGGTCATGGCAACGCAGGCTTGGCAACCAACTTCATCGACCTCGTCCACTTGAAGACGAAGCCTGGTGGAGTCGTTGCTCTGGTAGTCCCGGCAGCGTTCCTGTCCGGTGCCTCGTGGAGTCGCGTGCGCAGTCTGCTGGCTGCGGAGTACGTCGACATCACAGTCGTTTCGATTGCGGCGGCCGGCAGTACCGATCGAGCCTTTTCTGCCGACACGGGCATGGCAGAAGTCCTTGTCGTCGCAACGCGATACCGCAACTCAGCGGACCTGCGAATCGACACGCCCGCAGATACCGAAGGCAGGACTGTGGCGACCAACCAAGAAGCCCCCGCTGACAATGTGTTATGGATCAATCTCCACCGTCGGCCCAGCGGGATCGTCGCTGGAGTCGAGATCGCTCGAGCGATTGCAGCCCTCAGAAAGGACACAGCCGGGAGTTTGCGCGTAGGGAGTGAGGCGGTGGCGACCTTTGTCCGAGCGCCCATCACGGACGGGGGCTGCGCGGCCGTGAGAGAACCGGATGTCACCCGAACCGCGCTGGGACTCGGCCAAGGGGCGCTTCGGCTGCCGAGGTTGGCTGACGTTCTGCTCCCTCTCATCCCTCTTCGCGAGTTGGGCGAACCGGGTCCCTACCACCTCGACATCAAATCCACAGGCAACACTGCACGTGGCCCGTTTGTCATCGAGGATCCGGCTGCGGGTGCGCCTGCCGCTTATCCGATTCTCTGGGGTCATGACGCGACGCGAGAGCAATATCTGCAGGTGGTGCCAGACACTCAAGGCCGCGTCGACGGTGAGCAACACGAACTCGCACGGCAAGTTTGGAGTACAGCTACACGACTTCACTGCAATTTGGACTTCCAAATCAACAGTCAGCCTCTAGCCGCATGCCTTACCGAAACGCCAGTGATCGGTGGTCGCGCTTGGCCCTCATTCAGCCTGCACAATGATTCATGGGAGCCATTTGTCGCCCTCTGGCTCAATTCAACCCTTGGCTTGATCAACTTCTGGTTCCTTGGGAGTCGGCAGCAATCCGGACGTGCAATACTCACCCTCACCCGCATCGGCGATCTGCTCGTGCCCGATCCACGCCGTCTCGACGCGAGTCAACTGGCGCTCGCCGAGTCGACAGCCGACGCGTACGCCGGGATAGACCTGCTTCCCGCCAACGAGTCATGGCGCGACGAAGCTCGTCAGCAGCTTGACGCGATTCTCTTGACCGATCTCCTTCGTTTGGAGCCGTCCGTCATCAACTCTCTGACCATCACCCGTGACCAGTGGTGCAGAGAGCCGTCCGTTCACGGCGACCAGCAGTCTCAGCCGGCAAGTTAGCCTTCGCGTCCACTAGTGGTGTGTCGCTGAAATGGCTGGGGCTGAAGCAAGCCCACTCTTACAGGTCAGCGAGTTGCATGATGCCCGGAAGAAAACTGCGACACACCACTAGCAGGATGCTGAAAAATGCAGGTCTGGCTGGAAGCACAAGCCCCTGACCTGCGGGTTTGCAACTGGACGCTGCCCGAAAATCGACTTTTTCAGCATCCTGCTAGACATTCACGCGCTGCGGCCGTGACGGCATTCAGCGCTGTTGATTGATCGGAATTGTCTGGCATGCCTTGCGAGACTCCTTAGCAGGGTGCTGAGATTCGCTGGTTTGGCCGGGGTTGGGGCCGGTTGGGGTCTGTGTCGGGGCTTCGGCAGTGGTCGCTGGGGTGCTGTGGCGGTGCTGGCTGGTGCGGGGAGGCTGTTTCAGGCGGTGTCTGTGTCGAGTCGGGCTGGGCGGATGAGGTTGCAGGTAGCGGCCATGTCTCCAGGGTCGAGCCGCGCTCCGCAGACAGCCGCAAAGCCATCTCGGTTGACACACCACTTCGGCCGTTTACATGGCGCGGCAACGCCCGCTTGGTCACGCCCAGGCCATGTGCCGCCTGCTTGACCGTGAACCCGAGCCGGCTCCAGGCACTCCCACTTGACGATTTCGCCGGGATGAGACGGGTGCTGCATCGACATGACTGGTTCCACAGCGGTAGCCGACGCACTTCACGTCGCCCGCGTGCATCTACCAGTCTCGCCCAGTGCACAGGTCAACTGCTCGCCGATGGGCGTCACAGGGTCGCCGTAGGGTGCGCTCGTGGACGTCGTCAGCGATCTCGCCGGCACTTGGGCCGACTCCCGCCGGCTAGACCCGCGTCCCACCCACACGCGAGATCCGGCGCAGGTACCGCTCACATTGGTCGGACGTGAAGATCTCGGCGACCTTGTCGATGCCCTCGCCGCCTCCGACGCCCGCGCGGTGGACACCGAGACGGTGTTCGAGCCACGCGCAGCGGCCGCACGCGGCAAGGTGCCCAAGCTGCGGGTGATCTCGACGGCGACCCGTGCGGCAGACGGCACTGAGCGTGCTTGGGTGATCGACGTCGCCCAGCACGACCTGCGCGAGCTGGCCGCCGCACTCCACGAGGGCCTCGTCGCACCCGATCTGGCGTCTGATGCGTGGAACGCCACGTTCGACGACCGAGTCATCGACACCCATCTCATCGAGCCTGCAAAAGCCGCTGGTGCATCCGTCCGATCCCTGCGATGGTGGGATGCGCAGCTGGCCGATGCGCTGCTGCACCAAGGCCTGACGGGGTTCAGCTTCTTCCATGGGCTGGCATGGGCGGCCGAGCGCTACTTGGGATTGCGGGTCGAAGGCAAGGCCACGACGCAGCTCTCCTATTCGGCCGAAGGGATGCTGAGCGACACCCAAGTTGCATATGCGGCCGCCGACGCCGTCGAGACCCTGTGGGTGTCGACGCTGCTGCGTGAGCGCCTCACACAAGCAGGGCTGGACGAGGTGTGCCGGCTCGAGCAGGCTGCCCGGCCCTTCCTGGACCGTATGGAGCGGGCCGGCTTGCCCTTCGACGCCGCCGGGTGGGAGGCCGAGCTGGATGCGCTGGCGACCCGGCGAGTCGACGTGCTCACCCGCCTGGCCGAGCTCACCGGAGGAGGCCAAGCCGACCTGTTCGGCAGCGGCATCGAACCCAGCTGGAACCCCGACAGCGAACAACAGACGCGCGAGATCCTCAACCGGCACGACGCCGAGCGGGTGGCCGCATGGACGACCAAGACCGACGGCCGGTCACGCACGCTCACAGCGACCGATTCGCTCGGGGCCTCCGTGCTGGCGGGCATCGGCGGCGACATCTGCACGACCCTGCTGGAGTACCGCGATCTGTCCAAGACGCTCAGCACCTACGGCCACACCATGAGCGAGCACCTCTGGCCCGACGGCCGGCTGCATCCCGAATACCTGCAAGTCGTCGGCACCAACACCGGTCGGCTGGCCAGCCGCAACCCCAACGCGCAGAACTTCACGCCCCGGCTGAAGCCGTACATCACGCCGCCGCCCAGCAGGGTGTTCGTCTATTCCGACCTGAGCCAAGCCGAGTTGCGCTTCGCCACCCAGCTTGCCGACGACGACGGACTGCGGACTGCGTTCACCGAAGGACTCGACATTCACTCTGCCACCGCCGAGCGGATGTTCGGCGTGCAGCTCGACGGACCTGCGGGACTCGCTGCGCTCGACCGGCCCCGTTACGAGGAGTTCCGCACCAAGGCCAAGCGCATCAACTTCGGGATCCTGTACGGGCAGCGGGCTGCGGGCCTGTCGCGGGGCCTCACCGACGCGGGCGTACCCACGAGCCGCGACGAGGCCGATGAGCTCATAAGGTCCTACTTGGCCGCCTATCCGGGCATCGCGCAGTGGGTGGATGAGCGCGACCGGTTCATCACGCGCTTCGCTGCAAGCGAACTCGGCCCGGACTGGCCGCTGACTCTGCGACTGCAGTCGCTGTGGCCCCGAGCGGACGAGGCCCGGCGAGCCCTGCGCGGCCAGCAGCGTCGCCATCACAGTGCCGAGGAGGTGCACCACGCGTTGTCGGGCGCTTCGGGGGCAGACACGCTCGGCAGCGACGAGGTCTCGGTGGCCGAGGTGGCGTGGGCGCTGTCGTTCGCTGCCCCGGTAGTGGTGCGGTCCGACGGGCGGCCCGTGTCCTTCGACTCCCGGACTCCGGCCGGGAGGCGCCAGCAGTTCACGTTCTCCACGGACTGGGTGCTCGGCGAGGCAGCTGCGGTAGTGGGATGCTCCGCCAAGCCCCATCCGGTGCAGGTGTGGCACCGGGTGCTGGCCCGTTTCGATCTGGCCCCGCCCACGACCGCCGAGGGCGCGAATCAGCGGCCGGCAGTGAACAAAGTACTCGAAGATCGGCATCTGCGGCGGGCCGTGGTGGACGAGGTGGGCGCGTCGATGGGCCAAGCCGATCAGCAGTTCCTGCTGCAGCGTGCCTTGCACACCCGTGTAGGCCAGATGGCCAACGCCTACCGCAACGCCCCGATCCAAGGAGGCGTGGCGGACGTGATGCTCGACGCATACGGGCGCCTGCACGCCGTCCTGGCCCGCTACCCCACCGCCGCCGCTGTGCAGACTGTCCACGACAGCGTGGTGATCGAATGTGACGAGCGAGATGCCTCGATTCTGTCCATCGAAGTGAAGGCGACGCTGGAGGCTGCGATGTCACGCTGGTGTCCCGACGTGCCCACGCGGGCCGACACCGACATCCGGTCGAGCCTGTCGGAGACCTCGATTCTCGAACACGTCAGCTGACACCTCGACACTGACCGCATGGCCTGCATGCGAGCCGAGTCGGCCTGCCGCGCCTACGGGGGACTCGTCGGTTGGCGGGTTCGACCGCTGTTCACGTTGGACATCGAGTAGGCCGTCATGCTGAGTGTCACGGCGATGCCCATGGTCAGGAACATGGCGCGGACGCCTGTCCACTCCGCCAGCACGCCGAGCGGAGCTGCGGCGATGGCGAATGCTGCGAACGGCAGCTGCACCAGTGATTGGACGCGGCCTTGGTAGGCCTCGTCGGTGGCGCGCATGACGGTCGCTTGGGTGAGCGAGATGAACCCGATCGACGCGGCGCCGATGACCGCGGTGACCACCAGCGCGATCTCATAGCTCGGGGCCCAGGCGAGGGCCATGACCGAGACGCCGAAGGCGAAGCCCAGGCCGGTCATGATCGAGTCGGCGCTCGGCGAGTCGGCACGCGAGGCGAGCACGATGGACGCGACGACGGCGCCGATGGAGGAAGCTCCGGCGATGAAGCCGACCTGCCGGTCGCCGAGGCCGAAGACGCCCTCGACAAGCGCAGGCTGAAAGGCGACGTAGCTGAAGCCGAACATGATCACGACGATCGACGTGACGATCGGCCGGCGGAGCTCAGGCCGGTTCGTGACGTAGCGAACTCCTTGGCGGATCTCGGCCAGGGGGTTGCCGATGGCGAGCCGAACAGCGCGCGCCGCGCCGTCAGGGGTGTCGTCCTGCTTGCTCGTCTCCGGCAGCGGCACCAGCAGCACGTAGCTCAGCGTCGCAATGGCCGCCGAGACGAAGTACGCCCCGGCGAGGCCGAACAGCGCCCAACCTGCCAGCAGCCCGGCGCCGGTCGGGGCGATGACACGGCTGCCGCTGAGCGACAGCGACGACAGCGTGATCGCGTTGCCCAGCCGCTCACGGCCGACCAGCTCAGTCGTCATCGAGATGCGAGCCGGCCCGATCAGGCCGAACATGAGGCCCTGCAGCGCGCTGGAGACCAGCAGCATCCAGAACGCGATCACATCGGCCGCCAGCGCCAAGCCCATGCCGACCGAGCCGAGCAGCAGCACCATCTGCCCGAACAGCATCAGCCGCCGCTTCGACAGTCGATCAGCCGCCACGCCGCCGAACAGCGTCGAGATGCCCAAGGCCGCGCCGAAGGAGAACATGACGATGCCGAGGGCCCCCTCGCTCTCGGTGAGATCCCAAGCAAGCAGCGAGCGCAGCAGGAACTGCATCTGGATGCTCATGAACGAGAACACGCCGCTGAGCCACAGCAGCCGGAACGCCGGCACCCCCAGCGCGGCAAACGTCGCTACCCGCCCGGGGGACTCAGGAACCGACAACGCGCCGACGCGGCCGCCGAAGATGCGGGCCTGCCCGTCGGGCGCCGTCGTCGCCCGTTCTTCCTTCATACCCGTGTCCCCTTCGGACCTTCATACCCGTGTCCCCTTCGGACAAGCCGACCGCCGACGCTATCTTCTTCCCGGCTCCCGCGACTTGGAGGACAGCAACATGCCGCGCCTTGATCTCACCGGAGCATCAGCCATCATCACCGGCGGAGCGTCCGGCATCGGCAAGGCCAGCGCCCGCCAACTCGCCGACACCGGCGCCCACATCGTCATCGCCGACCTGCACGAAGAACTCGGCAACGAGACGGGCGTCGATCGCGGCGTTCGACGGCCAGATCGGCCAAGCCGTCGAGATTGATGCAGTATAGCTCGCCGGTTTAATCTGGCGACGACTCGTCAAGCCGAAGCCGAAGCCGAAGCCGAAGCCGAGTCGGCGCCATCGCCGAGCGCCGCATCCATCACGTTGCGCAGACAGAGCTTACGCGGTCAGGCGTGCTGCTACGTAGCCCCAGCAGACCACCGAACCATCCGCACGCACACCACACGAATGATCGCTGCTAGCCGACACCGAGAGGAACTTGCCCGACGGCACGTCAGCCTGCCCGTAGTAGTTGTCGCCCCAGCAGACCACCGAACCATCCGCACGCACACCACACGAATGAAAATCTCCGGCCGACACTGAGGCGAACCTGCCCGACGGCGCGTCAGCCTGCCCATCGGCGTTGCTGCCCCAGCAGACCGCCGAACCATCCGCACGCACACCACACGAATAAGCGCCCTTCCATCCGGCCGACACCGAGACAAACTCACCCGACGGCGCGTCAGCCCGTCCGTCGCGTCTGTTGCCCCAGCAGACCACCGAACCATCCGCACGCACACCACACGAATGAGTCCGTCCGGCCGACACCGAGACAAACTCACCCGACGGCACGTCAGTCTGGCTGAGTCTGTTGTCGCCCCAGCAGACCACCGAACCGCCCGCACGCACACCACACGAATGAAGCAGACCGGCCGACACCGAGACAAACTCACCCGGTGGCGCGTCAGCCTCACCTAAGCGGTTGCCGCTGCCCCAGCAGACCACCGAACCGCCCGCACGCACACCACACGAATGACCCAGACCGGCCGACACCGAGACAAACTCACCCGACGGCACGTCAGTGTGCTCGTACTTGTTGTCGCCCCAGCAGACCGCCGAACCATCCGCACGCACACCACACGAATGACCCAGACCGCCGGCCGACACCGAGACGAACCCGCCCGACGGCGCGACAACCTGACCGTAGTAGTTGAAGCCCCAGCAGACCGCCGAACCATCCGCACGCACACCACACGAATGACCACCGCCGGCCGACACCGAGACAAACTCACCCGACGGCGCGACAGCCCGACCATCGGCATTGTCGCCCCAGCAGACCGCCGAACCATCCGCACGCACACCACACGAATGAGTCCGTCCGGCCGACACCGAGACAAACTCACCCGACGGCGCGACAGCCCGACCATCGGCATTGTCGCCCCAGCAGACCGCCGAACCATCCGCACGCACACCACACGAATGACCGGCACCGGCCGACACCGAGACAAACTCACCCGACGGCGCAACAGCCCGACCATCGGCGTAGTTGTCGCCCCAGCAGACCGCCGAACCATCCGCACGCACACCACACGAATAATGACTCCATCCGGCCGACACCGAGACAAACTCACCCGACGGCGCGACAGCCTGACCATCGGCATTGTTGCCCCAGCAGACCGCCGAACCATCCGCACGCACACCACACGAATGACCGGCACCGGCCGACACCGAGACAAACTCACCCGACGGCGCAACAGCCCGACCATCGGCATTGTTGCCCCAGCAGACCGCCGAACCATCCGCACGCACACCACACGAATGACCACCGCCGGCCGACACCGAGACAAACTCACCCGACGGCGCAACAGCCCGACCATCGGCATTGTTGCCCCAGCAGACCGCCGAACCATCCGCACGCACACCACACGAATGAAGATTGCCGGCGGATACCTCCGTGAACTGTGCGGCGGCGCCGGTTCCCTCAGTTGCGGTGCTCACTCCGGCGGTGGTGTCGCCGCCTGCTCGTCGTCCCACGAGCTGCGCAGTGGCCCAGCGGGTAGCTCCGCCGAGGCGTGTCATGTCCCGACCGGCGATCTTGACGGTCGGCACCGCAGCGTTGCCGCCGAGCACGTAGCCGCCCGCTTCGGCCGCCCTCAGCCGGACCCGCTGACTGGCGGGCATGGGTCCTTCGCGGGGACCGACGAGCACCACACAGTCGGTGCCGACGACCCCGGCGAGGGTGATCGCGCTGTAGATGTCCGACTGCGCCTGTGCATCAGAGCCGACCACGATGGGAACGTCACCGGTGCAGTCTGACGCGATCCACGGCTCAGCTCCGTTCAGGTAGACGCCGGGCTGCTGCACATCGGGCGGCGCCGCAAGCATCGTGTCGGGCACGCTCGAGGTGTCCGGATCCTCGCCTTCGACCAGTGCGCGGGCCTCGATGCCGACGAGATGTGCGGTCTCCCAGCGAGTCCCAGCGCCGAAACGCGTCATGTCCCGACCCGCGACCTTGGCCTCCGGGACCGCGGCCGTGCCGCCGAGCACGTAGCCGTCCGCCGCAGCCGCGTCGAGTCGCTCCCGCTGATCCGCTGACATGTCCACGCCGCGATGGCCTGCAAGCACAACGCAGTCGGTGTCCACGACCCCGGCGAGGGTGATCGCGCTGTAGATGTCCGACTGCGCTTCCGCATCGGAGCCGACCACGATGGGAACATCTTCTGTGCAGTCCGATGCAGTCCACGGCTCTGCGCCGTCGAGGTACGCATCCGCGGACTGCGCCGAAACCACCGTCGGCAACGCCAGCAGAGCAGCAGGCGCCACAGCTGCCAACAGAACTCGTCGCATCGACATCGAAACAGCTCCCCATACGCGCCTCCGAGAGCATCTCAGAAACGCCAAGGGATGCTATTGGCATGTCTGAGGCTTGCTCGCAAGGTGCCATTCGCTGTTCGCGCGGGTCGGAGAACCAGTGCACCGCGCAGCGAAACCCACGACACACCATTAGCACCCTCCTAGCAGCCATCTCAGCGGGTAGAGCTGAGACCGATGGGCAGCGGGTGGCCGACCCGGGTGAACAAGTCCTGCAGCATCCGCAAGGTCATGCCCCAGATCACCCGGCCGTGCGCGACCTCGATCCCTGGAAAGTGCATCTCGGGACGCGGCGGGTAGCAATAGTCGATGTGGTGCTTCGGATCAGCCAACTCGGCTGCCGACACCCACAAGGCGTCGGCGACTTCGTGGTTGAGGGTCAACTCGGGACGGCTGCCTTCGAGCCAGCACACGTGCGGGGTCACCCGCAGTGCCGCGCCGCGCCAGCGCGGGTTGCCTTCGAGGTCGTCGAGCCGGCCAAGCCAGCGGACACCCGAGTGCGCGGTGATGTCGAATCCGATCTCCTCGCGGCTCTCGCGCACTGCCGTGTCGAACGTGTCGTCGTCGTCGGGTTCGGTCCGGCCGCCCGGAAACGCCATGTGACCCGACCAAGGGTCCCCGTTGCGGATGGCGCGCTCGATGAACAGCATCTCGGGTCCGCGATCACCCGGCCGCACCACGGCTGCTACGGCGGCAGTCGGACCCTGATGCGGCGTGTCCAAGTCTTGGCTGAGCACTTCGGACAAGCGCTCAGCTTCGAACGCCCCGACGACGGAGTCCTGCCCAACCACAACGGCGCAGCGTAGGCGGCCTAGCCCTCCCGGCTCCCGGCTGGCCCCGGATCGCCGCTGCTGCCGCCGTCGGGGTCGACGAACTGATGATCTCGTGAAACGCCGACAATGCTGCTGTCATCAGCGAGGGTCTCGCCGCCCTTGCCGCTGAGCACAGCGTGGGCCGTTGAACCGCAAAGCCGTTCGGTCTGATCAGTCTGACTAGTTGGCGCGGAACGAGGAGCGCATCTGATCTATGTCGTAGCCGCCGTGCGCCACACCGTCGGTGGCGTACTCGTAGAGCGCTGTCTTGAAGTACTGGCCCAACGCGCCGATCACCACGCTGACGGCAAGCATCCCTGCGACGCCCAGCACAATGCCGACGATGGCGCCCACGCCGGGCACCAGCACGGCGATCAGCGCAGCTACCAAGATGATCGGCAGTGCAAGCATGAAACCGAGCAATCCGAACCCGGCTTGGGAGATGAGATTCTCGCCCCATGTGCGCCGCACCAAGGACATGGACTGCTTGACCCCTGCGAACGACCGGTGCTTGTCGATGATGATGGCCGGCACCACGAGGTAGGTGGCCACGCCCCACGCAGCCTCGGCGAGGAAGGTGAGCATCTGACCCAGCCAGCCCAGACGCTCCCGCAGGAAACGCAGCACCAGACCGACGGTCATCGTGATGAAGGCCCAGCCGAGCAGGCTCGGCAGCCTCGACGCAGCCTTGCTCATGGCACTGCGCACGGTGGGATCACCGCCGGTCATCCGCTCATGCGCTCCGGCCACCAGCGCGCCTTCGAAGAACACCACCGTCGCTGTTGCCACGAATGCAAACACGAGGCCGAGCACCGCTGCGCTGCCGCCCAACCCCTCGGTGCCTTGGTCCACGTCGAAACTGCCGGTCGCGAAGCCGACCACGGTCGCCGCGACCACGATGGCAAGGATGCTCAGCATGCTCAGGACCGGCAGCCACAGCAGCTCGCGGTCCTGCTTCAGCAATGACCACGAGGTCTTCGTCAGCCGCCATGTGTTGGCAAATCGCCCCATCAAGATACTCCTTTTTGAATAATCACCTTAGGAGGCCGCGCCAATAGGTGAATCCCATTTCGGCCCGTTCCGACTCGCTCGTCAGCAACGCCGCCAAACGCGCTGACCACAGACTTGCGTGGCCATCCGGCTTGTTGAGCGTTTCCGCAGGTCAACGCCTATTGGCGCATCCTCTAAACAAACAATCAGCAATCAGTACGTTCTGAGCATACTGGGTTGCTGTGACAGCAAAGGCCGAATTCGGTCAGCTGGACTCGGGCGAGCGCCCAGAAACGGTCGGCGTGCGGATCACCATCGCCACCGAGAACAGCACGACCGCGCCGCCCAGGAACTGCATGGGCGTGATCGGCTCGGCGTGGATGAGCCACGCCGTCCCCACCGCCACGATGTGCATCGCCAGCACATACAGCGACGATCTGGCCACCTCGATGTGGCCGTGGCACCATGTCATCAGCACATGACCGAACACCCCGGTCACGAAGGCCACGATCACGATCCACAGCCAGTCCAGCCCGCCGAACTCGAAGAACTGGCTCGGCGTCACCCACAGCAGCGTGGGCAGGACCGCCGCGATGAAGGACCAGAAGTTGATCCCGGCCATCCACTCGATCGGATCGACCGCGCTCGTCGAACGGGCGATACGGGTCAGCACGAAATACACGCTGAACGTCAGCACCGACATCGCGGTGAGGGACAGGCCGAACGCACTGGCGCGGAATTCGCCGCCGGCGCCCACGATCACCCCGACGGCGCCTGCTGCCCCGATCAGCGTGAAGACGACCTGGCGGAAACTCACCCGGTCGCCGAACAGCGGCCCGACGACAGCCAGCAGCATGGCCGGCTGCAGGGCCATCATCACCGACATCACCGAGATGGTGACCTCCTGCACTGCGGCGAAGACGAAGACCATGTTGACGCCGAAGGACAACCCCGGCAGCGCCGTCTGCCAGAACACCCGCCGCGACAGCCAGCGGCCACGCAGCGCCAGCACCACCAGCAGGAACGGCGCGGACATGCCGAAGCGGATGAAGGCGCTCACCATCGGCGGCGACGTGAGCAGCTTGGAGACCGGCGGCCCGAGACCCCACGAGATGACGACGAGGCCCATGACCAGCAGCGGCAACGCACCACTGCTCGTGCGAACCGGTGAACTGTCGAGACTCGTCACCGAGCTTTCGGCCGGGACATGCCGCGCAACAGCCGCTGCACCGTTGGAAGGCATGACGGCTTGACCCGCCCGATCGATCGCCGGGGCAACATGGAAGACCGCTCCGGCACCGGACGACGCAGCTGGTCTGCTGTCGCTCGCCGCAAACGGCCTAGCCGAATCCCTCACCGGAGTGAGGCTAGGAGGGTGGTCGGTTATTGGGCTTTGCGGTTGGTGGGCTTCCCCCCAAATTGTGGAGGGTTGGTTAGTCGGTTTTGGTGCTTTCGTAGTCGGTCGGGCTGATCATGTCGAGTGTGCTGTGGAGCCGTCGGGTGTTGTACCAGTCGGTGATCCATCGGGCGATGTCTCGGCGGGCTTGGCGGCGTGTGGCCCAGTCTCGTCGGTGCAGCAGTTCGTGGGTGAGGGTGGAGAAGAACGACTCGACGGCGGGGTTCGAGGCGACAGCGATCAGGAACCTGGTGTCGTGCTCGGTGAGCTTGTCGATCAGGTCCCACGACAAGAAACCCGCATCCGCGCGCAGCGTCAGACCCGCGTCGGGCGCCAGGCGGCGCACCCGGTTGAGGGTCCCGGCGGCGAAGCGGACATGGCCCCGCTGGGAGGACCCGCCGCGCATCGGGGAATGCACGATCCCGCCGGTGTCGTCGCGGACCGCGGCCAAAGGGTGACAGCCCAGCCGCCCGCCACCTCAGGAGGCCTTTCTGGTGGACGCGCACCCCCCAACACCCCAACCCCACCGGTGGATCCGGGCTAAAGCCCTCTTCGAGCAACGCATAGCGCCAGGCCAGCAGCCCGGCCTGGGTTTCGCCCCTGCTGAGGTGAGCGATGAACCCCTGCGCTGTGCTGAAGCCGAGTTCCAATCTTTGAATGAGCCTTATGAGCCGTCGGATTTCAGCGGCTACGTACGGGAGACATTGCACCCCGGCTGGTACATCGCCGACGACGAGATATTCAAGAGGATCGCCTCCTACGCCAACAGCGAGGCCGTCTACATCCAACGCGAGAAGCGCTTGAAGGAGATCGCTTCGTCCTGCCTGAACATTCTCAGAGCGCTCCGCAAGCAGGACCTTGTCATGCTGGCAGCAGCCGACTTGCACGACCCGGCAGGACTCTTGGCACAGGCCTTGGAGGAGAAGCAGCGCGACTGATCTCGCGACCGGACTCGGCCCGCCCGCTCAAGCCGCGAGCTTGCCGACGACTTCCCGGCTCAGCCCCCGCACGCATCCGCCCATCGGCGTCACAATGCCAACGTGAGTGTGGACGATCCGGGTCGGCCGCATGACTGATGGCTCTGCGGTTGGCCCGGACTCGACGCACAGCAGGCGATGTCACCGCCTAGACCCGTGAGCCAGCATTCGCCACGGGCCTCAACAGCGAAACGGTCCGGGTTCCGTCCGGCGTTTGAGCGCAATTCGCTAACCTGCGGCTTCAGGTCTCGCGAAGCGGCCTAACAAACGCGCAATCCCGATTTGCCCAAACGCTATTCGGCCGCATATGGGCCGCTGCACAGCCCTCGAACGAGGGCGGCCTCCCTCAAGACGGAAGCACGCCCCGTTCGGCGGCTACCTCTTCGGAACGATGTAGACGGTGTGATCGGGGTCCCACCACACGAGGTAGAACACCCCGTGTTGCTCGAAGCCCCACAGCCGCTGCATCTCGCCCAGCCGGAATCGGGTCAGTTGGCTCGCCTTCTCGTCGAGCTTGATCTCGCTGGCACGCTCCTGGGCAGCCTTTTCAAGGCTGTCGAAGGACTGCGCGTGATACTCGCCCACACCGCTGTGGGGCTGCCGCAGTTGCGCCCATGTCCGGCTGCTGATCGTGACGAGGAAATCGAGCACGGCAGTCCGATCCCCGGCGCCGCAGCGCGACCAGCCCCATGGGCCGTTCAGATCCAGGAACCGGAATGAGAACTTGGGGTGCTCGTCGCCGAAACGGGCTGTGCGGTCCTCGACCGGCCTCTTCGCTCTCGACGCCTCCCGGGCGCGGTTGTGCTTCGGCCGATTCCTGCCGGGCACCCACGGCTAGTCCCAGTCGACGTCGCTGACGACAGTCGCCTCGTCTGACTCCCACAGCGCCGTGTAATAGTCCTGCATGCGCTCCAGGCTGATCGGGCTGCGGCCGCGCTCGCCGACGTCGAGTCCCTCGCGCGCCTCGCGCCACGGAGCCTCGGCGTGCGTCATCGTCGAAAGCTGATGGCCGTCCAGAGCGCCGTAGTGCTCCAGCACGATGTCGACGGTCTCGCGCTCGGAGTCCGACAACCCGTCGGGCTGGCCTGCGGGCCACTGCGCGACGGCGAACTGGCCCCGATGCTGCCGGTACACCCGATCCAGCACCGGGCCGTTGGCCCAAGCCTCGAAGCTCTCGCAGAAGAGAGGCTCATGGTCCCACACGAGATGCCAAGCCTGCGAGTAGTAGAGCAGCTTCTGCAGCTTCAGCGTGTCGGTGCGCCCCTGCTCCTGCAGGATGTACGCCACCACGTCGTTCACTCGTGCCATGATTCACCTCCTCGGCTCACATGCCCACGGCAGCAGGTCGGCGTCCTGTACCCAGAATGCACCACAGGACGCCGGGAGCCACACGCCGGGAGCCACGCACCGCTTCGGGCGAGCGCCTCGCCAGCCGAGTGGGGCAAACCGACTCTAGCGAGCCGGGCCTCGAATCCGTGGCAGAGGGGCCTGTGGGACGGCCCAGCCAAGCGGTCAGCCCGTGCTGTCCTGGTACGCGCCGAGCTAGCTCGGCGCGTACCAGACGTCGTGTGTCCACAGAGTGAGCACCATGACCGCGCAGTCCCCCTGCCGCTGGCCGCATAGCGCGGCACTTCATCATCGCCGCAACGAGAGGCGGCCACCCAGTCGCGCCCGCACAAGCCAACTCGCGCACCGCGGCCATTGATCCCGGTTCAACGCGATCGATAATCCGCCTAATGTGCGACAGCACATCTCGCATAACAGGAACAATCAGATTCACGCAGGATTTCGGGCGTTTCGCGTTTGCGTGTGGGATGTCCGGTTGAGGGTCTGGTTGTGTAGGGAGGGATCCCTCAGAATCGGAGGTGCGTGTTGTCCTGATTCGGGCGGATTCCTGTGGTTGTTGGCCTTACGCGTGTGTTGGTGTTGATCGTCGGTCTGGGGCCGGGTGTGGCCGTGACCGGGGTGCGTGGCCGCCCGGGGCGGGCCGTTGACGGTCGAGGTCGAGCTGTCGGGTTGTCCGTGCTGTGGGGGCTGCGGCGGGCCGGTGCGTCGTCACGGCGCCGGCAAGGTGGGCCTGGCGGATCTGCCGGCGTTCGGGCGCCCGGCGCGGCTGGTGCGGAACAAGCGCCGCCGGCTGTGCCCGGGGCGGGTCGTGTGCGGTGCGCGCGTTCACCGACCAGGACCCTGCTGTTGCGCTGCCCAGGGCGCGCATGGCATCCCGTGCGGCGCGGTGGGCGACACGCCGGGCGGGCCTGGGTCGGGCGATCACCGAGACCGCAGCCGAGCTGGGCACGGGCTGGCACACGGCCACCTCAGCAGTGCACCGGTGGGGCCCGGCGCTGCTTGGCGCCGGCCCTGGCCGCACCGGCGGCGTGAGAGCGCTGGGCCTCGACGAGATCCTGATGCCCCGCCGCGGCCCGTACCGCCGAAAGCACTGGGGCGCCACCATCGTCGGCGTGCGCAGAGGCGTCCTGCTGGACATCGTCGCCGGTCGCAGCGCCGCCGGCGCCAAGGGCTGGATCGGCGGGCGCACGCCGCTGTGGCGAAAACGCATCCGCTGGGCGGTCACGGGGCCTGTCGGGCCCCTACCGCAAGGCGCTCGGCGACACGATGCCGCACGCCACCCAGATCGCGGACCCGTTCCGCGTCGCGCGGCTCGCCAACAGCGCCGCCGACGACATGCGACGACGCGTCCAGAACCACACCACCGGCGGCAGAGGCACCAAAGGCGACCACCTCTACCGCACCAGACGGCTGCTGCTGCGAGCCGCCGAGCGCATCAGCGACCGAGGCCGCACCAAGCTGCGCGGCCTGCTCGCAGCCGGCGACCCACGCGGCGAGGCGCGCGACGCCTGGCACGCCAAGGAAACCCTGCGCGGCATCTACCGCATCGGCGACCGCGACCTCGCGCTCGAAGCCCTCAACGAGCTCTCACGCGACCCGCGCGACGAAACGTTCAGCCCGGAGCTGAACAAGCTCGGCCGCACCCCGCACACTTGGCGGACCCAGATCACGAACTGGCACCGGTCCCGCATCACCAACGGACCCACCGAGACCGACAACAACCTCGCCAAGCTCATCAAGCGCGTGTCATTCAGGACCGCCAACTTCGACCACTACCGAACACGCGTCCTGCTCTACGCCGGCAAACCAAACTGGACCCTCCTCGACAACCTCACCCCACGCTAAGGGTCCGCCATCAGTCAAGTCGCGTGATTCTCCCCCATGCGCAGGTCTCTGAACTGCGGAAATGCGTGAGCGGATCACGCGACTTAAGACGCGGCGGACCCTAAAACGCGAAGAGCCGCCAAATCTGGAGCGAACGGGAACGCCGGAAAGGTCTACAAGACCTTCAATGAAGGGCCGATCAATTGATCGGCCAAATGACGCGTTGCGCACCGAGGTGCAGGTCGTGATCCGAGCTTCAATGAAGGGCCGATCAATTGATCGGCCAAATTCGACGGGTCGGTGCTCACGCTGGAATGGACCACCCCTTCAATGAAGGGCCGATCAATTGATCGGCCAAATTTGAAGGCCTGGGCGGCACGCAACGGATTGGCCTGCGCCTTCAATGAAGGGCCGATCAATTGATCGGCCAAATCTGCATTACAGCTACGGCGACGTGGTGTACACGCTCGACCTTCAATGAAGGGCCGATCAATTGATCGGCCAAATCTCCGGGTCTGGGACAGCGGCCCTCGGCGGACAGGCACCTTCAATGAAGGGCCGATCAATTGATCGGCCAAATTGGCGGGCTTTCGCATTCCCAAGGCTACCTAGCCGCCCGCTTCAATGAAGGGCCGATCAATTGATCGGCCAAATCGGGTCGCCGTCAGGGATCGCACGCGGACGCACCGTGCTTCAATGAAGGGCCGATCAATTGATCGGCCAAATTCAGATCACGACGATCACTGAGGAAGACGGCTGCGGGCTTCAATGAAGGGCCGATCAATTGATCGGCCAAATCAGGAGAAGTGGTCCCATCACATCCGCAGCGTCGAGGCTTCAATGAAGGGCCGATCAATTGATCGGCCAAATGACCAGCACGCCTCCGGGGGGCCCGCTCAACCCGGGCTTCAATGAAGGGCCGATCAATTGATCGGCCAAATGCTGCGCCGCGACTCCGTGTTCGGCACCGAGTCGGTCGCTTCAATGAAGGGCCGATCAATTGATCGGCCAAATAGTCGCTGCCTGCGCATCCCCGACTCGGGAGCCGACGCTTCAATGAAGGGCCGATCAATTGATCGGCCAAATCGCAGTGTCTCAGCGCAGGCTTCTGCGAGGTCGGCGCTTCAATGAAGGGCCGATCAATTGATCGGCCAAATCGCCTGTTCGGCGAGGAAGTCCTCACGCGACTCGGCGCTTCAATGAAGGGCCGATCAATTGATCGGCCAAATCGGGCGGCGTCACCGAGGAGGACACCGGCCCGCTCGCTTCAATGAAGGGCCGATCAATTGATCGGCCAAATGTGGATGCTGAATGCGCATGGGGACAGCAGCGCGGTGCTTCAATGAAGGGCCGATCAATTGATCGGCCAAATCGGACCCGCACGCACGACGTCGAGCTGGTCACCGCGCTTCAATGAAGGGCCGATCAATTGATCGGCCAAATCTCGACACCGGGCGCCCGTGGGCGCCCGGAGCAGGTGCTTCAATGAAGGGCCGATCAATTGATCGGCCAAATCTGGTCCACCGACAAGCCCATGTCGCCCGAGCGTGCAGCTTCAATGAAGGGCCGATCAATTGATCGGCCAAATGTAGCGGTGCTGGAACACCGGGCGGGCATCCACCAGCTTCAATGAAGGGCCGATCAATTGATCGGCCAAATGTAGCGGTGCTGGAACACCGGGCGGGCATCCACCAGCTTCAATGAAGGGCCGATCAATTGATCGGCCAAATCTCGACTTGAGAGGCGAGTTCCTCATCTGTCAGAGCGCTTCAATGAAGGGCCGATCAATTGATCGGCCAAATCACATGAGTGTACCAGGCTGGGACACGCAATTGACCGGCTTCAATGAAGGGCCGATCAATTGATCGGCCAAATACGGTGACCTGGTTTACGATGCGACGGTTCCTGTGATGCTTCAATGAAGGGCCGATCAATTGATCGGCCAAATAAGGCTTTTCGATGGTCGACCATCCTCGGTCGACCGGCTTCAATGAAGGGCCGATCAATTGATCGGCCAAATCAGCCGGCGGGCGTCCACGATGTCGACGACCCACGTGCTTCAATGAAGGGCCGATCAATTGATCGGCCAAATCCGGCTCGGACGGAAGGCGGTCCGGCTCGGACGGCTCGCTTCAATGAAGGGCCGATCAATTGATCGGCCAAATGGCGCTGGCCAGGATCCGATCCACGAGAGGACCGCAGGCTTCAATGAAGGGCCGATCAATTGATCGGCCAAATATCCCCCCCACCCCCCACAACCCCCCAAACTCCTAAGCTTCAATGAAGGGCCGATCAAATGATCGGCCAAATGTGGATGCTGAATGCGCATGGAGACAGCAGCGCCGTGGCTTCAATGAAGGGCCGATCAATTGATCGGCCAAATCTCGGGTGCAGCGTCCATCGGGGCGGCACATGAGCTGCTTCAATGAAGGGCCGATCAATTGATCGGCCAAATCGTCGGGAGTGACCGTCGCCTGCACCTCGAAATCGCCGCTTCAATGAAGGGCCGATCAATTGATCGGCCAAATCGTCGGGAGTGACCGTCGCCTGCACCTCGAAATCGCCGCTTCAATGAAGGGCCGATCAATTGATCGGCCAAATGGTGTGCCGCCGCATCTGATCGGCGCGGCAACATAGCTTCAATGAAGGGCCGATCAATTGATCGGCCAAATGCGGTCTCCGGGGAGATCGGCGCCGGGCCGGGGAGACTTCAATGAAGGGCCGATCAATTGATCGGCCAAATCATGGCTGCGTTCGAGTCGCTCACTCTGTCGCGGTAACTTCAATAAAGGGCCGATCAATTGATCGGCCAAATCGTTCGATCAGGGCGCTTATCTGTGGGGCGGCGAAGACTTCAATGAAGGGCCGATCAATTGATCGGCCAAATCTTCGCTGCACTCGGGCTGGCGTCGGCCTTGTCGATACTTCAATGAAGGGCCGATCAATTGATCGGCCAAATGTCGAGCATGTCCAGGCCGCACAGCCCGGGACGCCCACTTCAATGAAGGGCCGATCAATTGATCGGCCAAATCGGCCGAGTGATGGTCGTGCTCGAGGCCGCCTGAAAACTTCAATGAAGGGCCGATCAATTGATCGGCCAAATCTCAGAGTCCGGCGTTGATGACGCTGGCTGCTACGGCACTTCAATGAAGGGCCGATCAATTGATCGGCCAAATGGGCGGGCGGCGTCACCGAGGAGGACACCGGCCCGCTCACTTCAATGAAGGGCCGATCAATTGATCGGCCAAATGCCGGTCGCCCGCCTGGCTCGCCTGCTCGGCACGTCACTTCAATGAAGGGCCGATCAATTGATCGGCCAAATCCTGGCTTCGGCGGCGGGATCGTCGACGCTGGAGCGACTTCAATGAAGGGCCGATCAATTGATCGGCCAAATCGAGGTTCCGCCGCGCCGGGTCGACGATCAATTTCCGACTTCAATGAAGGGCCGATCAATTGATCGGCCAAATAACGAGTCGGACACCAACACAGCCGAGGTCGAGGCACTTCAATGAAGGGCCGATCAATTGATCGGCCAAATCTGCGCCTCGTCTCGCGCTCCGACCTTCATGTCCCACTTCAATGAAGGGCCGATCAATTGATCGGCCAAATCGGATGCTGCCCGCCGAGGGTCACCTGCTGCTGGAACTTCAATGAAGGGCCGATCAATTGATCGGCCAAATCAATCCGTCAACGTGCGGGAGACGCCGTAGACCTTACTTCAATGAAGGGCCGATCAATTGATCGGCCAAATGAGTGCAGCGAAGCATCTTTCTTATCTGACCGAGTCACTTCAATGAAGGGCCGATCAATTGATCGGCCAAATGCGCGCGAGCTGCTCTCGGTGCCGACCGGATCGCCACTTCAATGAAGGGCCGATCAATTGATCGGCCAAATTTCCCTCCGACACGCCGCCGACGAACAGAACCACCGTACTTCAATGAAGGGCCGATCAATTGATCGGCCAAATGTCACTGCACCACACCCTGTTGTGGGAGGTGGTGGTACTTCAATGAAGGGCCGATCAATTGATCGGCCAAATCATCCTCGAGGCGACCGGCCGCGGCTGGCTTCTCCCACTTCAATGAAGGGCCGATCAATTGATCGGCCAAATGCGCCAAGGCCGCGGGGTGTCCAACGACACGCTCCGCACTTCAATGAAGGGCCGATCAATTGATCGGCCAAATCGGCGACCCCGGCGGCGCGAACTCGTGGTCGGGGGGACTTCAATGAAGGGCCGATCAATTGATCGGCCAAATGGTGAGATCGGCGGGCTTGCATGTGCCGCCGACCATACTTCAATGAAGGGCCGATCAATTGATCGGCCAAATGATGCCGGCGACCATGGCAGCGTCGACGAGCATCCGGACTTCAATGAAGGGCCGATCAATTGATCGGCCAAATTCGCTGTCGGCACGGAGGCTGCCGTGCCGCACGACGAACTTCAATGAAGGGCCGATCAATTGATCGGCCAAATCGGCTTGTGCTGCTTTGGCGCTCGGACTGCTGCCGACTTCAATGAAGGGCCGATCAATTGATCGGCCAAATGCCGCCGCACTGCTGGTGGTCGCGCGTCAGGCCGCCACTTCAATGAAGGGCCGATCAATTGATCGGCCAAATGGGTCTCGGCGCCGCCTGTGACGGCTCCGGCGGCGGTACTTCAATGAAGGGCCGATCAATTGATCGGCCAAATATGCCTGTGTCGTCGACGTTGAGCAAGAGCCGGGCACTTCAATGAAGGGCCGATCAATTGATCGGCCAAATCGGATTGCGGAGGTGCCGAGGACGGTAGACCACCGACTTCAATGAAGGGCCGATCAATTGATCGGCCAAATTCTTTCCTATCTGACCGAGTCGAAGGTCGAGGTATGACTTCAATGAAGGGCCGATCAATTGATCGGCCAAATCGCCGGCCAGCGGACGCACCCCCCCTCGCGGCACGCACTTCAATGAAGGGCCGATCAATTGATCGGCCAAATCGGCGCCGTCCCAGGGAAGCCTCGAGGTCGAGCCTGGACTTCAATGAAGGGCCGATCAATTGATCGGCCAAATCCGCCCCCACCACCACGCTGACCGGCGAGGACGTGCGACTTCAATGAAGGGCCGATCAATTGATCGGCCAAATCAGGTGACGGCCCTTGACTTGGTGCCGACCTTATGACTTCAATGAAGGGCCGATCAATTGATCGGCCAAATAGGCCGGCGACCCGCGTGACGCTGACGCCCTCTCTACTTCAATGAAGGGCCGATCAATTGATCGGCCAAATCATGAGCAGGCACCAGCGCCAACACCGACGCTGCGATACTTCAATGAAGGGCCGATCAATTGATCGGCCAAATCGCGCCGCACTGCTGATGCCTCGGCACGCATCCGCCACTTCAATGAAGGGCCGATCAATTGATCGGCCAAATGCGCGGGCCAGTTCCCGTCTCGCAGCCGTGCCGCCCACTTCAATGAAGGGCCGATCAATTGATCGGCCAAATCGCCCCACACCCCGCCGCCGACCGGGTCGACGACCCGACTTCAATGAAGGGCCGATCAATTGATCGGCCAAATCTGGGGTTCCTCCGACAACAAGAACCGCCTCTCTATGACTTCAATGAAGGGCCGATCAATTGATCGGCCAAATGGTCGTGTCAAGGGTCACGGTGGGGAGACCGCTGCCGACTTCAATGAAGGGCCGATCAATTGATCGGCCAAATACACCGTCGCATGCCTTGTCGATTCGCTCAGCCACGACTTCAATGAAGGGCCGATCAATTGATCGGCCAAATGATGCCTCGGCATGATGCCGCCGTCCTGCCTCGGGTCACTTCAATGAAGGGCCGATCAATTGATCGGCCAAATCCCTTCCGCGTGCACGAGAACGGCTCCCCGAGGCGCACTTCAATGAAGGGCCGATCAATTGATCGGCCAAATCAGGCGGCGCGAGTGCGTGTTGCGGGCCGTCGAGGACTTCAATGAAGGGCCGATCAATTGATCGGCCAAATCCGAGAACCCCGTCACGAGCCCGTCGGCGACCGCGGCACTTCAATGAAGGGCCGATCAATTGATCGGCCAAATCATGCCGAGAGTCACCGCGAAGGCAGCCGCAGCGATCACTTCAATGAAGGGCCGATCAATTGATCGGCCAAATAACAGGAAGGTCAGAGTGTAGCTGCGCTGTTGGAAGACTTCAATGAAGGGCCGATCAATTGATCGGCCAAATTGAGTCGCAGGTGCCCCGGCGGACGGTGAGTGTGATACTTCAATGAAGGGCCGATCAATTGATCGGCCAAATAGGCCGACCAGACCGACGGTGCCGAGGACGTCGACGAACTTCAATGAAGGGCCGATCAATTGATCGGCCAAATTCGTGGACATGGCGGAGATCCTGAAGCAGTGTCGGCCACTTCAATGAAGGGCCGATCAATTGATCGGCCAAATCGGGCCTCGGTCAGCATCGCCGCTCGGCACGGCGAACTTCAATGAAGGGCCGATCAATTGATCGGCCAAATGTCGCCGCCGTGGCGGCGGCCGTGACCGCGTGGGCGACTTCAATGAAGGGCCGATCAATTGATCGGCCAAATCAGGGCTGCCGCCGCCCGATCCGGCGGCGGGCTGGCACTTCAATGAAGGGCCGATCAATTGATCGGCCAAATACAGCTCACGATCCCGCAGCCACGAGATGTCGCACGACTTCAATGAAGGGCCGATCAATTGATCGGCCAAATAGCGCCCAGCAGCACAGCGCCAGCGCCGTCCCAGGACTTCAATGAAGGGCCGATCAATTGATCGGCCAAATCTGCCGTCAGCGCCGAGCCTTGCCCAGCAACCGCACGACTTCAATGAAGGGCCGATCAATTGATCGGCCAAATGGCAATCTTGTCGGCCGACGCGGACACCTACTGCCCACTTCAATGAAGGGCCGATCAATTGATCGGCCAAATCTCTCGTCGACGAGTTCTGGCTCGCCGTCGACGACATACTTCAATGAAGGGCCGATCAATTGATCGGCCAAATCCCGATCCAGGCCATGACGGACTTCCTCGTCGCCGCACTTCAATGAAGGGCCGATCAATTGATCGGCCAAATACGCCGCCACAACGAACGACGTGTCGCTGCTCCATTCACTTCAATGAAGGGCCGATCAATTGATCGGCCAAATGGCGAGCGTCTGAGTGCTTCTGCGCGCGAGTCGCCGACTTCAATGAAGGGCCGATCAATTGATCGGCCAAATGAGCGGCAAGTCTGAATCGGCCCTAGCCGGACTGTGACTTCAATGAAGGGCCGATCAATTGATCGGCCAAATTCTGGGGTCGGCCGCCCTGAGCCCGCCGAGCGCCAAACTTCAATGAAGGGCCGATCAATTGATCGGCCAAATTGGTAAGCGCAGGACAGATCCAGCGTCCCATCCAAGACTTCAATGAAGGGCCGATCAATTGATCGGCCAAATGTCGGCAGCAGCAGGCGACGACATCGACAACACAGTACTTCAATGAAGGGCCGATCAATTGATCGGCCAAATGAGGTTCCGCCGCAGCGGGGCGACGATCAACTTCCGACTTCAATGAAGGGCCGATCAATTGATCGGCCAAATTCGAGCGGTTGAACTGGCCGGTGTCGGCGATCACGGTACTTCAATGAAGGGCCGATCAATTGATCGGCCAAATCTCGTCGACGCCCTCGCCGCTCACCGCGATCGAGGTACTTCAATGAAGGGCCGATCAATTGATCGGCCAAATTGCGCCGCATCGGGCGGATCGTCGAAGAGATCGTCACTTCAATGAAGGGCCGATCAATTGATCGGCCAAATCCTCCGGTGACCGGTCGGCTCCGCCGAACTCCATCTACTTCAATGAAGGGCCGATCAATTGATCGGCCAAATAACGACTCCGGCGGCGATCTGCTCGACCAAGCGATCACTTCAATGAAGGGCCGATCAATTGATCGGCCAAATGCCTGCTCGCCTGGTTCTGAACGCTTTCATCGGACGACTTCAATGAAGGGCCGATCAATTGATCGGCCAAATCAGCCGCCTGCCAGCTCACGCACTGCGCCGACCTCATACTTCAATGAAGGGCCGATCAATTGATCGGCCAAATGGTCTCGGCGCCGCCTGTGACGGCTCCGGCGGCCGTACTTCAATGAAGGGCCGATCAATTGATCGGCCAAATGCGAGGTCGTTTTGATCGCTCGCGGCTACGGCGCTTTACTTCAATGAAGGGCCGATCAATTGATCGGCCAAATGTCCAGCGAACAGCGAAAAACTGCCGAAAACCGTGCACTTCAATGAAGGGCCGATCAATTGATCGGCCAAATACGACGTGTCGCTGCTCCACTCGACGTTCCTGCCGATACTTCAATGAAGGGCCGATCAATTGATCGGCCAAATCAGACGATCAAGGTTTGGGGCGTCTCCCGGACGCTACTTCAATGAAGGGCCGATCAATTGATCGGCCAAATGTCCAGGAAATGGAGCTAGTGCCGGAAGGCCATTACACTTCAATGAAGGGCCGATCAATTGATCGGCCAAATTGGCTCAGTTCCGCGTCGCTGTCAGCCGGCGGCGCGACTTCAATGAAGGGCCGATCAATTGATCGGCCAAATAAGCGCCCAGCAGCACAACGCACACACCGTCCCAGGACTTCAATGAAGGGCCGATCAATTGATCGGCCAAATGTGCAGAACGAGGGGGGTCGAGGACCGAAAACCGCTCACTTCAATGAAGGGCCGATCAATTGATCGGCCAAATGCGACGCCGTGAGCCGCACGCGAGTTAGGCAGCCTCGGACTTCAATGAAGGGCCGATCAATTGATCGGCCAAATGCCTCGGCAACGACCCATTTCGCCGCAGGACCCCAACTTCAATGAAGGGCCGATCAATTGATCGGCCAAATGAGCTCGGCGCCACAGTGCACGCGACAGGTCGGGAACTTCAATGAAGGGCCGATCAATTGATCGGCCAAATGGAGCTGGATGACCGTACGGTCCTGTACAGGTTCCGACTTCAATGAAGGGCCGATCAATTGATCGGCCAAATTTGTGCCACGCGTTGAGCGCGATGTCAGATGCGTGACTTCAATGAAGGGCCGATCAATTGATCGGCCAAATCGCTCTCAAAATCTACCGGTGCTGACCAGCGGTTTCGGGAGCGGTTGCGAGCGCTCTACGCGTAGAGGCGCTCGGGAAGCGGTTCATTCGGTTGTCAAGGTGCAGACTAGGCCCGTGCTCCGGGGCTGCGAGCGCTGACCGGGGATCGGGGCCTGACCGGACCGCTCGCATCAGACGATGACCGGTCCGGAGTTGGGTAGTGGCGGTGCATTGCCCATGAAATCGAAGCAGTCCCTCCCTCGCTCCGCAGGCATTCCGAGATCGACGAAGGCGATGGTGTCCTCGCCATGATGGATGACTTCGCCGAGCTCGGTCTTGAGATTGATCAACTCGATGCTGTCCAGATCGCTGATGAACACGCTGTAGTGCATCGGCCATCCGTACGCCTTCATCGCCTTGTGGACCTTCCGGAGGCGCTTCGGGTCACTGATGTCATAGGACACGAGATACCGACGGCGACCGCTCATGAACTTACCTCGTGGTGAACGGCACGTACTCGGGAATCTCGCCGAGCATGGCGGCTGCGAGCATCCGTGCCTGCACCTCGAGCACACGCCGGTAGGTGATCTTGTAGCCGTAGGTGGGATGGGTGATCTCGTGGTCAAGGCGGCGTTCGTAAGAGGCGATCACGGCGCGGCGCGGCGCCTGCTCAAGCGCCACTCCCCCAGCACGGACGACGAAGCCGTTCTCAGCCACTTCGCCGTTGTTCACCGCGTTGATCACGACTGATTCGGCGATGATCGGCCGGAATTCCTCCGCAAGATCAAGGGCGAGAGCAGGCCGTCCGAATCTCGGCCGGTGGTAGACGCCCAAGTACGGATCGAAGCCGATCGAATACACCACAGCCGTCACGTCCTTGACCAACAAGGCATACAGGAACGACAGCAAGCAGTTCACCGGGTCTCGCGGCGGGCGCCGGTTGCGTCCCGCGAAGTCGAAGGTGCCCAGGCGGTCGTCCTTGAGCATCGATGCGAAGCTGCCGAAGTACGAGCGGGCAGCCGCTCCCTCGGTGCCCAGCAGCGACTCGACCGAATCGACCTCCGCCGCTTTCGTCGCGAGTTCTTTCAGCTGCCCGACCGCGGCGTCCACCGGTTCGCGCGAGTTGCGCATCAGCAGGGTGCGGGAGTTGCGGATCTTGCCGACGATCATCTGACGCGCCAGCGGCAGACCCGCCTGGGCCGCCACTGCGACCTGGCGCCGGCGCAGCTCAACATGCTTGGACGGCATGCCGTGAGCGATCCCCTGGAACCAGCCTCCGTAGCTGAACCAGCACACCGGGATGTCCTCCCGGAACGCCGCGTGGAGCAGCTGAGTCGACACCTGGACGTTCCCGCTGAGATTGATCTGCGAGATGTCGATCAGGCGATCGCTGCGCACCACCTCACGATTGACCTTCACTTCCACCCGCCGCTGGCTGATCCCCAGCCGAGCGCCCTGTTCGGTCACATACAGCGGCCGTGCCTCCGAGTCGCGCGGCGTCAACCGCCTCGGCGTGCCCTCCACGCGCCCGGTGTGGAAGTTGGTCTCATCGGGCAGGCAGATGCCCACCAGCGAGCAGCGCGGACACTTCGGGCTGTCCACCAGCGGCGGCGGCGCATCATCGGCAGCCGCGACACGACGCAGCCGCTCGACGGTGTCGAGCGTCTTGCCCAGCAGGCGGTCGTCGAACTCCACGGTTGTTCGTTCGCGCGAGGCCGCGAAATAGAATTGGCCCTCATCGCAGTCATACCCGCTGTCACGCAGAATCAGTCCGATCGTTGCCAACTGCTGCAGTTCCGGCTCCCAAGCCGGACCATGGTTGGGCGGCCGGCCTCGCTTCACCTCCACAGGCACGACCCTGCCGTCGAAGCCCTCGACAATGTCCGTCTTGGCAATGAGCCCCAGCCGCTCCGAGCTGACCAGCACCGAACGTGCATTGCTCACCGGATCGTCTTCCGACGACCCGCCCATGCGCCCGCCGCCCTCATCTACACGACGGTGCACGTAACGGCCATGAACGGTGTCCGCGTTGTCCTCGAACCTGCTCTGGACCCACTCGAGATAGAACAGCCGCGGGCAGTACACGAACTCGTTCACCATCCTGGCCGGAACGAGATCAGGTACCTCAGTCACGCTGCCAGATCACCCGAGGAGGACCGAACCGCCCGTACTTGCTGGACCTGTCGATATTCGAAGCCAGAACTTGGAAGAGTCCCCAGCCGGCGAACTGACGGGAACGAGACGTGGGCGAATCTGAGCCCGCGCTAGCCACGTCGTCGGGCGGAATCGATGCATGCGCGATCAGCGTCCGCGAGACGCTGAGTGACACCGAGTGCGCCCAGAGCGGCCACGAGAAGCAGCCTTGATTCCACGTGCCGTGGCACGCCGCTGTCGCGGTCTTCCGACCGCCGCGAAACACCGGGAAGCTGCGCATTCCCAAGATGGCAAGGCACTGAACACCCGGGCAAGCGAGCTTGGGGTTGTTCTTGGAGTCCGTCGGATCGAACGCCTCAAGTGCATATTGGCGGTCGTCGACAACGTCCCAACCCAGCGAAGGCAGCCTGTCGCTGTAGTGCCATGAGTCCGACATCACCTGAGCAATGTCATCAAGACGCGTTTCCGTGAGGATTCTCCTCATCATTTCGAGAAGCTTCTGATTCCCGGACGTGAAATCGAGGTCCGTCGGCTTCGCCTTCGTGCCGGACATCGCGTCAAGACTGTTCTCCGCAACCAGCGACATCGCCAGGGCTCCGTCCCTCAAGCCGCGTGACCGGTCTAGGTAGTCCCGGATTCCGTTCGCCGGGAACTTGACATCATCGCGTTCCGGCACGGGATTCAGCGCCGGGCCTGCAGCCCAACTCCGCGCCACTGAGAGAACGCGTGGAGTGATTTCGTCCAAGCCATATTCCGAGTCGATGATCGCGGTCGGAACAAGCGAGTCGGTCCACCCAAGACGCAGTTCACCATTCGTCTCGGCAAGCGCCGTTTGAACGCCGAGCGCGGCCATGAAGCCGAGCGGGTTGTTGCCAGACAATCCCGGTAGCTCCAGCTCCGACATCAGCGGGCCTCCGAATCGGCAGTGCCAATGCCGAGCGCTTCGGCCTCGCTCTGACGGTGGTCCGCTAGGCGGAGTATGGCTTCAAGCCAGGCGAGGCCGTGGTGCCCGTACTTGGCGCTGAGCCGCCAAAAGCGATCGGCCATGTCCAGCGCCAAGGGTGTTTCGCTGAAGTCGGTTCGAGCGCGCAGCACGACGCCCCCCATTTCGTACCTGAGGGATTGAGGGCAGTCGTCTCGGACGATGCGGGGCAACGGTCGGCCTCTGCCGTGGTGGGTCGCAACCAGATGCAGCACCAGGTCGGGATCGTCGGCCTGCCTAAGGACTTGGTCTGCCGACTGCGCCAAGGCCACGCTCGCAACTTCGTGGCGCACGGGCGGCCAAGCGTCAGGGCGGGTGCGAACACCTCGAAGTGACTTCGCGAGTGGGGCCGCCTGCATTGCCAGTCTGACTGCATCGTGTCCGACCATCTGCGCCTGGAATCTGGTGTCGACTTTGCCGAGATCATGCAGTTCGCCTGCGAGTCTCAAGTCGCTCGCCAGCTCCGGCGACAGCCCGAGTCGCACAGCGAAGTCTTCAGCACGTTGGCCTACGCCGCTGAGATGTGCTGCCAACGGCACTCCGGTGCCTGTCAATGATGCATCGTCATCGTTCGACAGCGTTGTCGACTCCACGGAGCGCTCGGCGAGGACGTAGTAGTACTCCGATGGCTGGCGAGGGCTCAGCCCGTTAACCGGGCCGCTGACCAGCTCGATGTCGAATTCTCCGGACTTCAGGACGTGAAGCGTGCCGAGTCTTGTTTCGTCATCGGCGTCTGGATCGCCCGCGAGCCACTGCAAATGCAGCGGTACCGCAACGGGGGCGTGAGCGAGCACATCATCGATCCACCGCCGTGCGCTCTCTTTGGGCGAGCTCAGGTTCTCCTCAGCGAAGCTGTCGCCCGGTGCTTCGTCGCTGGTCGGCCGGAGCATCGTCGGCGCATCGTCACCGAGCCACTTTCTGAGCTGGTCTTCGAGCTGTCCGTCGAGTCGAATCGTGCGGCGACGCTGGTAGGCCCACTGGGCTTCGTCGCCGAGATCATCCACTGCCGAGTCAGGCACTGCCAATCCGCCTCCGGCGCTTGGTCGAGTGTCAGCTTTCTCAGTGTGGAGCGGGTTCCAAGTGCCTTCGCTGAGGCCGCCGATGCGTGGATGAACCAGCAGCACATCGCCGGGCCCGATGTCCTCGACATCGACTGGCTGCACGACGTCGTTGCCTCCGATGTACCGCAGGACTGATCTCGACAACGGAGCGGTCGACGTATCGTCAGCCCTGCCTCGCCCAGCATCAGTAGCCGCGCTCGCGACATCGGCGACCGGTGTCTCGTCGGCGCCTCGCAGCCATGCCTTGGCGGCTGAGAGCGGCACCTGCAGCTGTTCTGCTGGACGGGGCGGCACCAATCGCAGCGCTTCTGTGCTGCGGTCCCGGCGCCACACAAGGGCAACCTCGGGCTCGGGCGGGTTGTCGTCGAAGCCGTGCAAGAAGTCTGTGATCTCGGGCTGAACCAGCGGCTCGGGACTTGTCTGTGTCCATGCGTCCATGTGCGTGGGCAGGAGCAGAGGGGCCGTTCGGGCTGGCGCGCCCGCCTCTCGGGGAAAGTCGTTGAGTTGCTTGCTCGCAGGGCCGATGTCGATCTGAGAGTCAACGGCCCGAGCAGAAAGCTCGTTCCACGTCACCCGAACGGCTTCCCCGTAGATCGGGTCGGGCCGCTTGCTCGCGAGTTCTGCTTTGAGGCCAAGCACCCAGCAGCGTGCGGGCTCGCCTGTGCGCTCAGCCAAGGTGCCGCGGCGGTCGAGACGGCCGACGCGCTGGCGGAGACTGTCGAGCGGACATGCCTCGGTGACGAGCGCATCGAAGCTGAAGTCGGCGCCGACCTCGATGGCCTGGGTCGCCACAACGACAGTGCGCTCCGCATCGGGGTCGCGCCTGTCTGGGGCGACCAGAGTTTCGATTTTGCGGAGTCGTCGCTGGCGGTCCAGCGGTCGCATGCGACCGGTGAGAAGGTGCGCCGTGACGCCGGCCTCGGACAAGGCGCGCTGCACCTCGCGCGCCGTGCGGACGCGGTTCACGATCACGCCGATGCTTCGCTCGTCGCCGCGCAAGTCCTCCTGGACTATTCGCACGACCTCTTTGGGCAGTGCCGAATGCGCGTCCCGGCCCGTTACCTCGGTCAAGCGAGCACGCTTGGCGGACCGAGCGATACGCCTGAGCCGCGCAACGGCCTCGCTGCCGCCCTCGAGATCGATGCCGGGATGCAACGCAAACCTGACCCCGTCTGCAATCAACGGTGTGGCAGACATCTCGACGATCCCGCCTCGCTGGGGCAGCAATGAACCATTGAAGGAGTTCGCCGACGGCTCGATCCGCACGTCCCGCAGCGTGGCGGCAAACGGCTTGCTCAGGTGAACCTCATCGAGGATGACCAGGCAGTCATTGCCCGCAAGTCCGGCGTGGATCGGCCGCATCACTTCGCTGATGCCGTAGCCGCGGAACAACAGCTTCGAACCGAACTGATCCACCGTGGAGACCATCACCCACGGCTGATCGGGCCGTGTTGCCCAGTCGTTGTCAAGCGGAATGCCGCCGCGCAGCGCAGAAACACCTATGTGCGAATCGGCATCACCGGCGACCTCGCCGAGCGCTCCGCGCACTCTGGCGAGCACCCCGCTGTCCGCGGCACGAATGGATTCGCTGATCTGTCGAGCTCTCTTGCACACCTGATCGACCACGATGCGACGGTCGATGACAAAAACGATGCGTCTCGGGAACACCTCGGGGCGGACGGCGAGCGCGAAGACCGCTGAGTCGAGCACTGCCGTCTTGCCAGCGCCAGTCGGCAGGTCGATCACATCCGGCCATCGACCCTCGGCGAGTACTTGGTCTGTCAAACGCACCTGCCACGGATAGGGCTCGTTACCGTGAACTGAGAAGAAGTACTCCTCGAAGTCAGCGGCAGAAAGCAGTTCAGCGCTCATGGCCGACCTGCGGGTCGCCGTCCCGGGTGAGCGAGTGCTGCCGCAAGACAGGTCGCATGAGGCCGAGACCGAGGAATCTGCCCGAGCCCAGTACGAGCGGTCCGCTGATGTCCTCATCGAACCGCACCGCGGCGTGCACCAAACGGCGGCGGACGCCATCGCCCCGTCGAGTGCCCTGCACAAAGGCGGGGTAGTGACCGGCTGGCCGCCCGCCGGGAATCAGCGGGTCCAGCGACACTGCAACTGCGGCCGGCTCAGGCAGCCCGACGTGTATGCACGACTGACGCACCTCTTCCTCAGCCGCCGCCCATGCCCTCGCCCGCGCGGCCGGCGACCCGGAGGTCAACCGGCCGGGATTCTTCGGGAGCGCGATCGGCGTTGCGCTGATCCACTCCGACGAAGGCCGCGACCACGTGGCGGTACGCAAGGTGCTGAGCTCGAATGGCGGCTGCTTACGCATCAAGTCGAAGGTTCGGCCGCCGGGCAGCATCAGCATGCACAGGCCGCGAGGTCCGGTGCTTTCTTCCCAATGCCCTACTGCCCGCAGAGCTGCATGACGTGCGTCGTCGCTCATGCCAGCAGGCAGCATCATCGCCAGACCTATCAGGCGGCCATCAGCATGGGGGTGGCCAACGAAGGGCAGACCCAGGAATACGGCGTGCGGATCGCGGCTCGGCGCGCCATCAGGCGTGTGACCGCTCAGTCCTTCGGGAAGTGGGTCGGCGGCATGCCGGAAGATCGCTCCGCGCATCGCCTGGGTGAACTCAACCACTCGGGTGACCGGCATTCGACGGGCCTCAGCCGGCAACTCAAAGACCACTAGGTCGCCTGCGAGGTCGGGCCGAATGGCGACGCCGTCGTGATCGTGACCGTCTTCAGCCTCGCTATACGGCACCCCAACGAATGGCAGAGAGCGTGGACGAATACTTGCGTGCCCGGCGTGCATCTGCTCGAGCGCTGCGAGTTGGCCTCGTTGGGTGCAACGAAGCATCCGCGTGCCGGCACCTGGTTGCAGAGTCGGTTCCAGCACTTCTTCGGTCAACCGGCACGACACCAGCGAAGAGGAATGGCCGATCCGGGTCACGCCAGCCAACAGTTCACCCAACGCCGCTCGGCTGCTTGCGTCCAAGTCAGCATCCCACCGGTAGACCACGCGTGAATCTGCAGGCGTCACCGACGGGAAGTGGCGTTCCTGCTTGGTACGACCATCAGGCAGCATCTGCGCTGCTGCAGTCGGGTTGGTCTTGCCTGCAGTAGTCACGAGCGAGTCAACAGCGCGTTCCTTGTCGATCTTGTCGCGTAGGCGCTCAGCGCTGCGAGTCAGCGTGTTGCCGGATGACTCAGCCTCATCTTCGTACTGATCGACGAATTCGGCGAGGCGCCGTGCGCGCGTGCGGTACTGAGCACCCGCGACCACAGATGCATCATTCACCGGCACGAAATGGCTCACGGCACGCCGGACCGCCACATCGTCGTCCCGAGAGGCCGCGATCTCAGGTGGGTCTTGGCGCTCGAGCCACTCCAGAGCCTTCCGCTGCTCGGCATCGGGCTCGGCGGCGTCCGCCCATGTCGCGACAAGAGCAGAGAACACGCGCGCTGGGTGAGGTGGCCACTCGTGTTCACGACGGTCGTGATGAGCGGTCGCGACGTAGCGGCCAGTCAGGAGCACCACTTCGATGGCGATCATGCCGACTCCGTTACGTCCTCGCGAGCGGACACCTCCCGGCTGCGACGAAGCAGTTCGACCAGCTTGGGGGCCGGAAGGAGCTTGATCTCGTCGGTTGCCCAGCCAATGCCCGCCTCTGCAGCAGCACTGGCCGCTTGAGAGACCAGCGCGGCGCTCGCCGCCCGACCGATCTCCACTGCCTCAGGCGCCGAACCATCACGTCGGACCAGCTCGACCGACGGCGCGCGTTCCGGGATGAGCAGGCAACGTGATCGCAGATCGAAGTCCATTTCATAGCCGTACGCGATGGCGGCGACACCCAGCGCGGCAACCGCCGTCCGAGCTGCCAGCGCCCCTTCGCGACCTGCGTCAGCGAACTTGAGCCGGCGAAGGGCCGCCAACGACAGCACGCTGGTCTGGCGAGCAGACGAGATCGTCACCCCTCCGGCGAGATCATCAATCAACGGTGGGATGTTCCCGTGGTTGATCTGGGACGGACGGCCATCCGAGCCGGCAGTCTTGGCCTTGCCCTTCTCCTCCGCAGCCTCGTCCTTATCGAGTGTCCAGCGCTGATCTGGGTCCTTGTGCTCAAAGATGACGGCGGCGTCGCGCTCAATCTGCAGCGGGTCAATCCGGCTCCCGACCTTCACCCCTGGTTGCGCATCCAACCCGACTACCTCGGACACGTAGGCCCGCTGGAATTTCGCCCCGAGACCGCCCTTTGGACCGGTGGAGTCCCACTGGCCGAACAGCAGTGCCGTCGGCGCGTAGCGGAACATCGCGGTCGCGTTGCGAGGCTGTGCATCGGTGATCTCCCGGCCGACATCCGACAGTCGGAACAGGGTGCCGTCGAGCAAGCTGTCACGGAAGATCGCATCCGCCAAGCGATGCGGTGCCTCGAGCACCGTCAGTCGGCCGATGTCGTCGACGCCCTCTTGGCCGCGGAAGTCGACGAAAGCGACGGGAAAGCTCAGCTCGCCGGCCTCCCAGCCTTCCAGCAGCGCTAGCTCAGCCCGGTTTGCCTGCGATGCAACGGAGTCCAGCAGGACCGTCGTCACGATCCGCTCACCGACCTGCCGCTCCTCCACTGCGTACTTGTGAGGTGCGTTGTTGGCTACCGCATAGGTCGGCGGAAACACCTTGCCCCCCGCACCGTCGGCTGGCTGCAGGCTCATGATCGAGCGCAGCGCTACGGCCCCGCCCGCCACGGCATCCCGCAACTTCTCATAGGTCAGTTCGGACATGGTGCAAACTCCTCTCGGGAACGCCTTCAGGCGTACTCAACACTCTCGCGCGGGGGTGTGACACGAACGGGTGGGTTGCTCCGCAGCGCTCCCGCAGGTCGCCAGGAAGCAATGAGGGCCGAAGATTTCTCCGGCAAGTGAAGTCGGTCTGCGCCAACGTCGCGACCGCACCCTCTCTACAATGAGGGCCGCTACTCAGCAGCGGCAATAGCGATCGCGTCAGCGGCCAACGCGCCACGGTTTCCGCCACAACGTCGTCCATCGGCCGTTCGTCTGCGTCAGCTTGACCTTCGCAGCCCGCAGGTCCGAGTCCCTTCCAAAAACCGATTGCCGTCGCTGAGCCCGCAGCCGAATCATGATCTGCTCTCGATGCATGGGTACTACCTCCCTTCCAAATTCAATCACAAGGTACACCCTAGCTGCGTTAGTCGCTACCACGCCCTCTAAGAGTACAACGCAGTGCAAAGGCCGTCTCGCCTCGGAGTCCTACGTCCGCTGCGCATGTCCGCGCCGGCCGCCGTCCGAGATCGTCGGAGGCGTTCTCCTGGCCACACCTACATTCAGGAGCGACACCCATGGCAATCGACGAGATCGAACGGACCGAGATGGTGCAGAAGCTCATCGACACGCTCGGCGAGAAGCCGGCCGCCACGCTGATGAAGTGCGTCTACCCCGACGGCACCGACTTCCTCGCAACCAAAGACGACCTCGCAGCGTCCGAAGAACGAATGCGCGGCTACGTCGACGCAGCGCTGGTGCGCCAGACACGGATGCTCATGGTCACCATGGCCGGTTTCATGCTGACCATCTGGGTGCCGCTCACCATCAGCGCTCTGACCTGAGCCGGCTAGCCCGAGCCGCATTCGCCACCCGTGCCGCGGCCGTACGCGAGGCGGTTTGCTACTCAGGTGAACTCGGCGGCGCCAGCGGAACCCGGTTCGCCGCATCGCGGAGCGTGTCGGGACAGAAAATACATGGAAACCATCGACATGGAATTTCTAGGGTTCGCTGTCAGAACCGATCGCATCAGGAGGACAACATGTCTGAACAGCAGCGAATCCGTCTCTATGCTTGGCTGCGTGAGCAGACCGACGAGCCGCTGGCCGAGTATCTGATGGCCTGCCTGGCACCGGCACCCTTGTCGGACCTGGTCACCAAAGACCATCTCTCTGCTGAACTATCACGACACACGGCCGAGTTCATCGCGCACACCGCCACGTTCGCCACCAAGGACGAGATGAACGCCGGCTTTGCCGCGCTGCGCGGCGAGCACGCAGCACAACGCGCCGAGGATCGGCGCGCCGCCCAGCATCGCCACTACTGGCTGGCGGGCACCATGATCTCGGTCGGACTCTCCCTAGGAGTGCCGATCTGGCTCAACACCTTCGGCGTCATCGGTTGAAGCGCCAAGCCCTGAGCACACGTGCCCAGATACCGCGATTTCCTTGAAAACCCGCTATTGCTTGCTTGATTTTCAAGGATAGAGTTGCTGGCGTGAAGTTCGTGCCTCGGCCGGATGATGAGCGGGCGCTGCGTGATGCGGTTGCTCACGCCCCGGTGACGCTGCTGACCGGGCCACGCCAGGCGGGCAAGTCGACTCTGGTCCGTCGGGTCATCGATCCGTCGCCTGCGGCACTGTTCGACCTCGAGGACTACCGCGACCGCGACCGATTGGCCGAGCCGATGCTCGCCCTGCGCGATCGCGGGGAGACCATCGTGATCGACGAGGCACAGCGCATGCCCGAAATGTTCGCGTCGCTGCGGGTGCTGGTGGACGAGCCCGATTGCAGCGTCCGGCGCGCTGCACGACCGACGGCCACGGAGCCGCTTCGGTAAACAGGAGCGCGGCTGAAAGATCGATGCCAGCTTCGAGAACCTGCGTGCTGACGACGATCTTGCCTGCCGGACCTGGTTCGGACAGGGCGGCATCTGTATACACCCAGTGCGTTCCGCTATTGAATCCGCCGAAGGACATTGGCCAATGCCACCGGCGATCGGCGTATCCGCGGTTGAGGGCTCGGGACAAGAGCATGTCGATCGTCCCGACGAACACAGCATCACGGTCAGGATTGAGTCGCCAGTCGGCGTCGCTCCAACCGACTCCGTCTTTCCGCAACCAGTGGAAACTTGCAGCAGCTCAGGAAGCCCCTCCTCGGCGACGCGCCGTTGGTACGCGTAGGGGCTGAACCCCGTCGCTTTGAGGTACAGAGCGCTGATCGGCGAGCCGTCCGCAACTCCGCTGGCACCGCTGCAGCTCACTACGCTTGGGATCCCCTTGCGTTCACCGAGCTCGGATGTTGCGGCTGCCGGGGCTATTGGGGTGGAGCGGGCAGGGGGCATCCCTCAGGCGCCGATTGCAGAGCGCTCCGTGGCGCAGCCGCTGGTTGCATCGAATCGCCCTCGATGGTGGTTGAGCGTCGGCTCGAGGCGATGCCCGCCGGGCGGGCTTGCTGCTGCGAAGTGCCGGCAGTGAGCACAGGTGTGCTTCCCAGATGCGGAATCGGGACATCATGCGAGCGCAGAAGTCGTGTTCGGCTTCGTCAAGTCGGCCGGCCGCATCGAGGCGGGCGATCTCGGCTTGTGCTGCGTCGCCGAAGCCGTCGGCGAAGTGCCGTGCTCGTTCGGTCAGGAAGTCGCGATCGATTCTGAGTTCATCGGCGAGAGTCCGCCAGGCACTCGGTGCGGTTGCGCCGCCGATGGTGTATCCGTCGCCGAAGCGCATGGCGAGCACCATGGCTTCATACTCGGCTGGGTCGTGTGAGGCTCGCACATGGCCGAGGTTGCTCGCTACGTCATAGAGCGGAGCGAGGGTCGCCGTGCTGTCGCTGCGATGAACCAGCGTGTAGTTCTTGGCGTGGGCGTCGCTGCCGACGATCACCAAGTTGAGCACCAACGCTTGCGCGAAACGACGCACTGCGTCGTCGCCTTCAGCAGCATTCGGTGCGCATGTGCGCAGCAGTCGGCTGATCGCTCGGATGCTCGGACCACCGCGGTCCTCCACCTTCTGATCGGGCCGCAATCCGAACGCTTGGCACAGATCCTCAGCGTGCAACCGGCGCCACACACCGCCGGTTCGACGGCGATCGAACCGCTCGACGATCAAAGCGGACTGCTCACCGAAGTGCTCGTAGCTGGTAGTCGCCGCGGCGACGCCCAGCGTGCGCGCTGCTGTCAAACAGATGTGCTCGTTGAGGTCGAGGTGCGACCATTCAGCCCTCGGTGCTGGCTTGAGGATGTGCGTGGTGGGAATGTCGCCGCGCGGTCGGGCCCATTGCCCGTCATCGAGCCGGTGCAGACCCAGCTTCGGTTGCAAACCGCCGATGCTGTGCATCAAGAGCGAGTGGTCCAAGCTCTGCCACGTGTCGGCGGCGTGACGCAACTCAGCAAGCCGTTGCTCGATCCAGTCGATACTGGCGACCTCGGCATCGCCGCCGCGCAACTGAAGACGGTCCACTTCTTCGCTGGGCGCGAACTGCACGGCACCGGCACAGTCCTCGCCGATGGGAGTGGCGAGCAGGTCAAACGGCGAAGTCGAGGCTGCCTTGTTGTCTCGCGCCCAAGTCGAGCGCAGGCGTTCATCATCCGGCAGGAGATTGTCGATCCAATTGAGAACGACCTCGCCCGCATACGGCTTGGCCCTGGGTTTCATCGAGAGGCTGACGCTCAGCCCTTCAGCGCGGCGATACTGCAATTCCAGACGATCCGATCTTGTTCGCCGCAAAGACGCCGTCGGCTCGCCATGCAACAGCACGTCGAGGGAGTCATGCATCGTGATCGAACTCCAAGTGACTCGCCGCAACAGCGTCTGCCGAGATGTTCGACTCGTGGTCGATGCGGTCACGAACGCAGAACTCGACGCCGAGAACGTCCAGCAGTCGCATGAGCGTCTCCATGTTGACGCTGCGCTGAGAGTTCTCGATGGCGCTGATCGTGGATCGCTGAACGCCCGCTGCCGCTGCGAGGTCGATCTGAGCGAGATCACGGGCTTGTCGGACGCGCTGCAAGACGGTGCCGAGCTGAGGCCGATTGGTCACAGCGCCCCACTCTCGTTCTTGTGCTGATTGTTGAGCCACGAGCGTCCGTTCCTGTCTTGAATTGCAGACATCTGCGAATGTCTAAATTATAGGGCATTTATAGATGTTGCGAATAACAGACATGGACACTGCCCTCCGCGAGTCCCGCAGATTGGCACTTGTCTTGAAAATCTCTGACCAGATGGCGGCTTTTCAAGAATGAAGCTGCCGGTCTCGCGGTCGCCGCAGATGCTGCAGCGCTATGGCGGCCGGGATGTCTCGCCAGCCGCACGGTCAGGCGAGAACGGCGTGATTCGATATGGCATGAGTCTTGGCAAGCGGCTCGGCGCGCGACTGACGGCGCGGCAGGTGGATCTGCTGCTGGGCGTCGCGGCCACAGCGGCGGTGGGGACAGGGCTGGCGTCGTGGGCGGTGGGAACCGGCTGGGGGCGCTGGCTGACCGTCACGCATGCGCTCGCGGGCCTGAGCCTGCTGGCGCTGGCCCCGGCCAAGCTGCGCGGCTCGGTGCGCACCGGGCTGAAGCGCCGGCGAGCGACCCGGTGGCTGTCGATGCTGCTCGGGGCGCTGGTCACCGCCACCGTCGTCCTCGGTGTTCTGCACGCGACCGGACTGTGGCACGGGGTGGGCTACTGGTCGGCACTGTGGACCCATGTCCTGCTGGTCGCACTGGTGGCCCCGCTGCTGGTGTGGCACATCGCCAGCCGTCCGGGTCGCCCGAAGCTGGCCGACCTCGACCGACGAGCGTTCGTGGGCGGGGGCCTCGCTTTGGTCGCCGCAGGGGCCGCGTACTGGGTCCAGCAACTGGTGGTGGGCGACAACCGGCGCTTCACCGGCTCACACGAGATCGGCTCGTTCAACCCAGCCGAGATGCCGACCACCATGTGGCTCAACGACCGATCGCCCAGTGTGGCCGCTTCGGACTGGGAGCTCACGGTCGCAGGCGAGCCGGTGAAGCTCGAGACCTTGGGCGCCCAGGCGGCACCGCTGGCGGCCGACCTCGACTGCACCGGCGGATGGTGGAGCCGCCAGTCGTGGGACGCGGTACCGCTGGCCGAGCTGCTGCCGGAATCCGACGCGCCGACGCTGGAAGTCACGTCGCTCACCGGCTACAGCCGCCTGTTCCCCGCTCGCGACGCAGCCAATCTCTACTTGGCCGTCGGCTACGGCGGCGAACCCCTGCGTCGCGGCCACGGCGCCCCGGTGCGGCTGGTCGCGCCGGGACGACGCGGCTTCTGGTGGGTCAAGTGGGTGAGCAGCATCGAGCCCGTCAGCCGCCCGTGGTGGCTGCAGCTCCCCTTCCCGGCGGAATAGCCGTCCGAACCACCCGTGAAGAGCGGGCTTGGCAGCGGCGGATGTCCCCTCAGGCACTCCAGATGCGATCTGCCGGAACCACATAGATCCGGTCGTCCAAGCGATAGCTCATTTCGCCCGCGCAGATCACAAAGCCGGCAAGAAAGCCGTCGCCCAATGTCTCACGCAATGCGCGCAAACCGCTTGCGTCGCGACGCTCGACACGGGACGCCGCCTTGACCTCCAGCGCGACGACGGACCCGTCGATGCGCTCGACGACCAGATCTGCCTCTTGCCGGTCGTGTGTCCGCCAATGCCCCACAGACGCAATGTCGTCTGTCCATGACGCCTGCTTCAGCAGCTCCCCGACAACAAACGTCTCGAAGAGATGACCGAACTCCACGCGCGCTGCCGGGTCGGGTCCAGCCAAGCGTTCAGGCGTCATGCCCAGCAGGCGCGTCGCCAAGCCGCTGTCGAGCACATGGATCTTCGGCGAAGCAACCGCACGAACCCGCAGCGTGCGACCCCATGCAGGCAACCGCCGAATCAGGAACAAGGCCTCGAGCAGTCTCGTATAGGTCTCCGTCGTCGCAGCTTTCAATCCGACGGCACTGCCGGCTTTCGCCATGTTCAAGACCTGTGCCGTCTGCCCGGCGAGACGCCGCAGCAGCGCCCGCAGGAGCTCGCCGTGGCGGACATTCGTCAAGTCTCGGATGTCGCGCTCCAATGACATCCGGACGTAGTCGTCGAACCACCGGCGGCGGCCCTCAGGGCTCCGTCCAACGGCAAGCGGCATGCCTCCGGCACAGAGCCGGTCGATGTAATCGGCGCGAGTCGTGCTCGACTGAACCGGCGACACGAGTGATTCGGGATCGCTCAACGCCGTCTCCAAGAAGCCTTCGGAGTGTGCCGACATCTCGCCCTGTGAGAACGGCAGCACGTCGACGACGTGAATCCGTCCGGTCAGCGCTTGCGCTGCGGCCGGCAGGGCATCGAACCTCGTCGAACCGGTGATGACGAATCGCCCGGGCGCAAGGTCCCGATTCAGTTCGGCCTTGATGGCATCGAGAACCACGGGTGCTTTCTGGAATTCGTCGATGCACACGGGTGCGGTCCCCGAGACGAAGGTCGCGGGATCGGATGACACCGCGTCGCGTACCGCTGGCTGGTCAAGGTCGATCACTGCAACATCATGCCGACGGGCTACCTCAGCGAGCAGAGTCGACTTGCCCACCGAGCGCGGCCCCTGCAGCGCCACCACCGGTTCGTCGTGCAGCCGTTCCAGCACGTTGATGGCTATTCGCCGGTCAATGGGCTGCGGCATGCTTGGACTGTAGTTCGAATCAGAGATTCCGAGGTTTGTTTTCTAGGGATTTAGAGACTTTAGTTTCAAGGATTTAGAGACAAGAAATCTAGGGATTCAGAGAGTCCACACCCTGTGGAGGTACGCGCCCGGCAGAGCCTTCGGCTGCGAGCTCTCAGATACCGACGCGGATTAGCAGGTTGCGGGGGCCTCGGATCTGCGAGCCGCCCCATTCCGCGCCGCGGCCGTCCGCGTCGGTGGCGAGCTCGAAGTTGGGGAAGCGCGCAAGCCACTCTTCGAGCGCAGCCCGCAGTTCCATCCGGGCGAGGTTCGAGCCGAGGCGCTCACGGGCGATGCTGCGCGTGACCTCAACGAGGTCCTCCACTGCCGGAGGCGCGAAGAACGGCAGCAGCATCCGGCGAGCGTCGGCGTGGAACGGCGGATCGGAGGTGATCGGTGGCGCCGAGATGAACGATGCGCCTTCAGGCGTCTGCTCCGTCAGGTGTCGATCTCGATGAGTCCCGCATCGCCGTCCGAGCGCAGGTACACCACGCTCGGCATGCCGCTGTCGGCGTTCACGAACAGGAAGAAGTCGTGGTCGAGCAGCTGCATGCGGGTAACTGCCTCGGCGGGGTCCATCAGCTCCAAGTCGAACGTCTTGCGGCGCACAATGCGCGGGACCCACTCAGGGTCGTCGGGACTCGCCTCGCGCTGAGGTGCTGCGGCGCCGCTCGCCGCATCAGTGACGAGATCGTTCTCGAGACGAGCCAAAGGATGGTGCACATCGTCGCGTTGCGGGTTCGGGCGATGCCGCCGCACCACGCGGGTCTTGAGCTTGCGCAGCTGCTTGCCCAGCTTGCCGACCGCGAGATCGACGGCTTGGTGCTGGTCCACCCCGGCCACCGAGGCACGCACCCGATGGCCATGCCCGAGCAAGGTCACCTCCACCTGCTCACGCTCGGTGATGCGCGGGTTCTTCTCCTCGCGGAACACCACCTCGGCTCGATCCAGCCCACCTACGAATCGGTCCAAGGCCCCGATCTTTCGCTCCACCGCAGCCCGCACATCGTCGGGAACCTGAACTTTTCGACCCGTGATGGTGATCTGCATCGCCTCAGCTTTCTGAGCACGTGCTCAGCTCGGTCGGCACTGCTCGGAATGAAGGGAGTGCCATGTTAGGCATCCGCGGGAACGAGGTTGCGACCCCGTCGTGCACACGCTGCCACATGTACAGCGGCAGCACCGGCACCCTCCAGCGCAGCGGTCGCCGCCGCCAGCGTTGCCCCGGTTGTGAGCACGTCGTCGACGAGCAGCACCCGCCGGCCCCGCGCGCTCGCGCGACCTCCGAAGCAGGGACCAGCCAGCCTCGCTGACCGTCCGGTGCCCGACTGCGCTGCGGAACCGATCCGCCGCAACAGCCTCGCAGGACGCACCCTGAGCGCCTTCGCAGTGGCACGCGCCAGCGTCTCAGCCTGGTCGAAGCCGCGGGCCCGGCGATGAGCGGCCGTCGTGGGCGCCCAGGTGACCGTGTCGATGCGCACCGGCAGAGCCGGTGCCGTGTCGACCACTGGGCCAGCATCGACGACAGCGCGGTGAGTGAGGGCGAGAGAGTCACCCAGCCACCGCGCAATCGCCCGCTCTCCCCGGTACTTGAGGGCATGAATGAACTCGCGTCCGACGCCTGAGTGCGAGAACAGCAGCGCGACCGAGTCCGCACCGGGCACCGACGCCGGCTCGGGCGCCTCCAGTGCCTCCACGCACGCAGCACACGGACACCACCCCAGCAGCCCGCAACCAGGACACCGCACCTCGAACAGCACGGGCCGACGATAGAAGCGGCCCCTCCCATCGCTGAAGCGAATTAGAGGCTGAGCCTGCAGGCGAAACCGTGGCCCGAGCGGCCCGTGAGCCCAATCGCAGGAGAATCGGGAACAAGAGCGGGAAACAACTGGTGCGACAACTGGAAGGTTCACCTTCCAGCGCAGCTCCGTATGGACCTAGCAGGATGCTGAAATATGCAGGTTCGGCCGGGAGCGCAAGTCCCTGACCTGCTGGTTTGTGTTACGCAATCGTCCGAAAATCGACTTTTTCAGCAGCCTCCTAGTAGCGGTAGCGGTCTGCCTTGTAGGGACCGTCGGTGTTCAGGCCGAGATAGTCGGCCTGCGACGGCGTGAGCCGGGTGAGCTTCGCTCCGAGCTTGCCCAGGTGCAGCCGGGCGACCTCCTCGTCGAGCCGCTTGGGCAGCACGTGAACCTCGTTGGTCAGTTCAGCGGCGTGCGCATGCAGCTCGAGCTGGGCGAGCACCTGGTTGGTGAAGCTCATCGACATCACGAAGCTGGGATGCCCGGTGGCACAGCCCAAGTTCACCAGCCGCCCCTCGGCCAGAACTATCACCGAATTGCCGTTCGGGAAGACGAACTCGTCCACCTGGGGCTTGATCTCGCTGCGCTGCACATCGGACATCGCCATCAGACCGGCCATGTCGATCTCGTTGTCGAAGTGCCCGATGTTGGCGACGATCGCCTGGTGCTTCATCGCAGACATGTGCTCCGCCGAGATGATGTCGCGGTTGCCGGTCGCGGTGACGTAGATGTCAGCGATGCCGAGCACATTCTCGAGCCGGTCGACGTCGAATCCCTCCATCGCGGCCTGCAAGGCGTTGATGGGGTCGATCTCGGAGACGATCACCCGGCATCCCTGGCCGCGCAGCGCCTGGGCGCAGCCTTTGCCGACATCGCCATAACCGGCCACGAACGCCACCTTGCCGCCGAGCATCACATCGGTCGCCCGGTTGATGCCGTCGATGAGCGAATGCCGGCAGCCGTAGAGATTGTCGAACTTGGACTTGGTCACCGAGTCGTTCACGCTGTACGCCGGGAACGTCAGCTCCCCGCGGCTGGCCATGTCGTAGAGCCGGTTCACCCCGGTGGTGGTCTCCTCCGAGACGCCGCGGATTCCCGCCGAGATCTGCGTCCACAGGCCCGGCTCTGCCTGCTGCAGCTCGGCGAGCAGCCTGTGCACGGCCACCTCGTCCGGCGAGGCGGCATCGGAACCGTCGGCCGGCAGCTGCGGCACCGCGCCTTGGGCCTCGTAGCGCGACCCGAGGTGGACCATCAAGGTGGCATCCCCGCCGTCGTCCACGATCAGGGTCGGTCCTCCGCCGTCCGGCCAGCGCAGCGCCCGGTAGTTGCAGCGCCAATACTCATCAAGCGTCTCGCCCTTCCAGGCGAAGACAGGCACCCCGGCGGGCACTGCGCTCGTTGGGTCAGCGCTCGTTGGGTCACGGCCGGCCACCACCGCGGCGGCAGCCTCGTCCTGGGTGGAGAAGATGTTGCACGACGCCCATCTCACCTGAGCGCCGAGATCGACGAGCGTCTCGATGAGCACGGCTGTCTGCACCGTCATGTGCAGCGAGCCGGTGATGCGGGCACCCCGCAGCGGCCGGCTGTCCATGTGCTGAGAGCGCAGGGCCATGAGACCGGGCATCTCCGTCTCGGCCAGCTCGATCTGACGCCGCCCGGCTGCTGCCAAGCTGAGATCAGCAACCTCGAAATCGATCACACATGTCTCCGTTCCGCCACTCGGCTCAGCCGCTCCCGACGCTAGGCCGACGTACCGTCGGCGAGGAAGTCTTTGAGACCGGTGAGCAGCGTGACAGGACCTGGATCGCGGCGAGCGGCCGCAGCCATGCGCAGGCTGAGGGCATCGACTTGGTAGATGAGATCGAACAGTTGCGCCATGGGTCCCGCACCGGCAGCGTGCAGCTCGCTGTACGGCACCGCGATGCGGGCGCCGCCGAGCACCCGCCGCGTGTACTCGTAGCGGCGGCGGATCTGCGGGTGCTCGAACTGGTGCCGCAGCGCGATCACCGCCAGCGGCGAGCCGTGCACTAGCCGGCCTGCGAGATCCCAGCCAGCGAGTTCGTTGTGACACAGCTCCGGCATGGCGCTCGCGTACGCGGGGAGCTTGGCGTTCTCGTTGACTTGGGCCTTGGCCCGGCCTGCCGCGACTGCGCCGAGAGCGCCCCCGCCGTAGAAGACCGCCAACAGTTCGCCCGTGCCCACCTCGGCAATGAGGCCATCGAGGCCGTCGCCGAAGGCGTGAGAGGCATCCGCGGCAACGACGTGCTGGCGGGCCTGCAGTTGGGCAACGGCGGCACGAACCCAGCCGGCGACTCCCGACAGCAGGCCGGCGCGCTCAAGGGCCACGAGCGGTGCGACCGAGATGGCGCCAACAGCAGCTCGCGGCATCGGAATGCTGGCATCGACCTCGTAGAGAGGCGCTCCCCACTCACGAGCCAGATCAGCCAAGCGCCCGCCTGAGGTGACAGCAATCATGGACGCACCGGCGTCGTGGGCTGCTGACGCCGCTTCGAGCGTCTCTTCGGTGTTGCCGCTGAAGGAGACCGCGATGGCGAGCGTCGATGGGCCGACGAACGCTGGGCACTCGTAGCCCTTGGCAACAGCCACCGGCGCAGACATCACCGGGGCTGCGAGCGCCGCGACGATGTCGCCGGCAATGCCCGAACCGCCCATGCCCATCACGATCACATTGGAAATCGGCACATCGGAAATCGGCACATCGGAAACCGGCACATCGGAAACCGGCACATCGCTGGCCCACTCAGAGGCATTCATGCCTGCGGCCGCGTCGAGCGCAGCTTCGAGCTGGCTAGGCAGCGCCTCCACCGCTGCAGCCATGCCCAAGGTGTCGTCGCCGAGTGCCGTCACGTCCTGCGGCGACGTCATGAGGGGGATCTCGGTGCTCTGGGCGCCGACGGATGCGATCTGTCCGTCACGGCTCGAAGGTCGGCTTCATCTCGCCGTTCGCGATGCGCTCGTCGAGTGCCGCTGCGGTGGGCGGGTCCAGCTCGGTGGCCTCGTCGATCAGCAGCACCGGGATGCCGCCGTCGATGGAATAGGCGCGTCCCAAGCGCGGGTTGTACAGCAGGTCGGCATCACCCACGTAGTACAGCGGCCCCTTGTCCTGGGGGCAGGCCAAGATCTCTGCCAAGACCGGATCAAGACCCACGTACGCATCCCGTGACTCGCGGGGCGCCACCTTGGGCCACCGGTTGCGGATCCATGCGACGATCATGCCAGCAGCGCGCTGATCTCGCTCACATGCTGGGTCACCGCGTCGGCGTCACGGGCTTCGAGATTCAGGCGGAGCAACGGCTCGGTGTTGGACGGCCGCAGATTGAACCACCAGTCGCCTCCGTCGACGGTCAACCCGTCAAGCCAGTCCTGCGCGAACCCGGCGAAGCGGGCCGCGGTGCGACGGAGCACCTCGTCGACATCGGCGACACGGGTGTTGATCTCGCCCGACGAGGCGTAACGGTCGAGAGGCGCAAGCAGTTCGGACAGCGGCATGCCGGCACTGCTCAGCGTCTCGAGGGCGATCAGTGCAGCGATGAGGCCGGAATCCGCCCGGTAGTTGCCAGCAAAATAGTAGTGGCCGCTGTGCTCCCCGCCGAAGACGGCCCCGGTGCGGGCCATCTCGGCCTTGATATAGCTGTGTCCCACCCTGGTGCGCACCGGCTGGCCGCCGGCTTCGGCGATGGCCTCGGGAACGGCCCGGGAGCAGATCAGGTTGTGGAGGATCGGTCCCGACCCGTGACGTCGCAGCATGGCCTGTGCCACCAGTGCGGTGAACAGCGACCCGCTCGTGGCGCGGCCCTGCTCGTCGACAAGAAAGACCCGGTCGGCGTCGCCGTCGAAGGCGAGTCCGACATCGGCGCCGGTGGCCAGCACTCGTTCGCTCAGATCGACGAGATTCTCGGGCCGGATGGGATCCGCCGGGTGGTTGGGGAACGTGCCGTCGAGCTCGCCGTACAGCAGTTCGACCTCGAACGGCAGCGGCCCGAAGACCGTCGGCACGACATGTCCGCCCATGCCGTTGGCCGTATCGGCCACGACACGCAGCGGCACCATATGCTCGATGTCGACGAACGAGCGGACGTGGTCCGCGAACGTGTCGAGCAGGTCGCGTCGGATACGACGGCCTCGGACGTCGGCCACGACGGCGCCGGATGCGGCGCGCTGTGCGATCTCGGCGAGGCCGCTGTCGGCGCCCACGGGCGCAGCACCCGGCCCGCACAGCTTGATGCCGTTGTACTCGGCCGGGTTGTGGGAGGCCGTCAGCATCGCTCCCGGCATATCCAGATGACCGGACGCGAAATAGAGCATGTCCGTCGACGCGAGCCCGAGATCGATGACATCGGCCCCGGCCATCTGGACGCCATCTGCGAAGGACTCCGACAGCTCGAGGCCGCTCGGGCGCATGTCTCGGCCGAGCACTACCCGCGCAGCGCCCGACCATTCGGCGAAGGCGAAGCCGATCGCCCGCGCTGTGGCCGCCTCCAGTTCGTCAGGACAAATTCCACGTATGTCATATGCCTTGACAATCTTCGCCAGAAGTGTCTCCGGTACCGGTTCGACGCGACCTGCCGTCACAGCGCCAGAGCCTAAGCGTTGCGCCTCCGGGGCTGCCTTAGGCAAGACTCGCGATCGCCCGATCCCGCAAATTTGCGAGCAGGCGAGACCGTCTCGGAGCCATTTCGGCACAGGTCAATTGTCGCTGTACCGCGCAGTGGTGCGCGGGTTTCCCATCGAACCCACTTGCAATTCACCCCCGCGTCTCCCTATGGTAGGAGCCGAGAGTGGGATACGAACCTGCCTGAAGAAAGCGAGAGAGGCGATGAGCAAGAGCAAGTATCAGCCAACAGAACGGGAACGATTGGTTCTTGATGCGGTCGAGAACCCCAGATACGACCGTCAGATTGTCAATGGTCTCGAGCCCTTCATAAGTGGCTCTGCACCTGAAGAATTCAAGAGTTTCTATACCTCTCAAGAGCTCGCAGGCTTACAGGAATTGCGCGGCACTGAGCGCGATGTCGAAGCGCGAATGCCCGTCAAGCTCACCCTCCATTATTTCGAAATGGCAACGGCAAGTTCTGCGCTGCAGAAACTCGTGAAAGCGTCCCCGGACGAAACTGTAGATTTGGAGGGAGATCCGGATCCCGCGAATCAGCTTGATTACAGCCCAATCGAAGGTCTCTTGCATAAGTATGAGATGGGTTTGCTGTACGTCATTTCTACATGCTCAGCACACTGCAGGTTCTGCTACAGAGAAGAACTCATCGGGCGCAAGGAAATCGAGCGCGCCGACGGCACACTCAAGAAGAAGGGCTTGGCGAGTGTTGGGGAAATCAGCGACTACATCAGGACGCACAACGAGGCAGTAGCCCAAAACGGCGGCAGCCATCCAGACACCGGGCGACCGAAGCTGCGTGAGATCCTGCTCTCCGGCGGCGACCCGATGGTGCTGCCCAATTCCAAGCTGGCTGGGTGGTTCACGTCCTTGGCCGAAGCAGGCACGGAGGCAATCCGGGTCGGCACCAAGGAGCTGGCCTTCTACCCCGACCGCTTCGACGATGCATTCTTCGCGATGATCGATCGCTTTCACGAGGTCTATCCGGACGTCGCGATGCGGTTCATGATCCACTTCAACCATCCCGACGAGTTCCTCGTCAAGAATTCTGAGGGTCGCTATATCGCCGACGACAAGGGCTTTCTGCAATGGCGTGAGAGCACGCGCCGGGCCCTCGATGCGCTGGTTGCGCGCGGCTGGATCAGCGTCGAGAACCAGACGCCGATCATCGCCGGCGTCAACGACGACGCTGAATCCCTGCGGATACTGCAGCGCACCCTCAAAAGCGTCGGCGTCGAGAATCACTATTTCTTCTGCGGGCGCAACATCGTGGCGTACAAGGCGTTCAACGTGCCGATCGAGCGGGCGTGGCAGCTGCTCAACGAGTCTCAGCGCGGCCTCTCGGGTGTCGAGTCGCATGCGCGGCTGACAATTGTGCACTACAAGGGCAAGACAGAGGTCTCAGCGGTGACCGACGGTCCCATCGCGGGTCTGCGGGGGGCCGAGAACGGCGTCGTGATCTTCAAAGTGCTGCGCAACCCGGCCCACGCGCCCGATCGGGGCAAGGTGACCATTGTCGGCCGGAATCCCGAAGCCCTCTGGTTCGACGAGTACGAGGACCGGGTGCTGGCAGACGAGGCCGGCCTCTTCAGCCGGCAGAGGCCGAGCGGCGTCGCCATCCCGCGCTCGCGCTCACGCCACCGCGGAGCGCGAGACAGCAGGCCGGTCCCAACGGCGCGACCTGCACCGCTCATGGCTGTAGTCGGGGGCACCGATCGCCGGTCGCACCCCACGAGCCCCGTCGGCGGCATCTCAGCGCCCGACATGCGCGACGCCCAAGAGGCCTGAAGCGCTCACACCCGCTGACGAACTGGGCGGGCGCAGTCGAAGCGCTAGCGATCGGCGCTTCGCGCTCCGTCCCCCTTTATGTGCGCCGTGATTCCGCCTCAACGCGATGGGACCGGTACCAGTCCACGGTCCGGGCCAGACCGGTGCGAAAATCCGTGCGGGCACGGAATCCGAACAACTCGCATGCCCGGGTGGCATCCACGCAGCGGCGCGGCTGGCCGTCGGGGCGGGACGCGTCCCATTGGATGCTCCCCTGGAATCCGCACACGTCGGCGATGATCTCCACCAGCTCGGCGATGGTCACCTCCTGCGCTGCGCCGAGGTTCACCGGCAGGGCGCCGTCGTAGTGCTCGGCCGCGGCCACGATTCCCTCCGCCGCGTCGTCCACATAGAGGAATTCCCGGCTCGCGGTTCCCGATCCCCAAACCTCGATGCGGTCGGCGCCGGTCTCCTGGGCGATCACGCACTTGCGGATCAGCGCGGGAATCACATGGCTCACGTCAGGATGAAACTTGTCGCCAGGCCCATAGAGGTTGGTCGGCATCAAGTACGCGCTGCGCTGTCCGTACTGGGCCCGGTTGGCTTGAAGGTGTACGAGCTGCGCGAGCTTGGCTATGCCGTAAGGAGCGTTCGTCTCCTCGGGGTAGCCGTTCCACAGCGACGCCTCCCGAAAGGGCACGGGCGTGTGCTTGGGATAGGAGCAGATCGTGCCCACGACCACCGTCTTGGGCACGCCTGCGGCGCGGGCCGCCTCGATCACGTTGATGCCCAGCAGCATGTTCTGCAAGTACAGGTCCGCAGGTCGTGCCATGTTGGCGCCGATGCCGCCCACCCGAGCGGCCAGGTGGATCACGGTGTGCGGCTCGGCCCGTGCCAACGCAGCTTGGGCAGCGTCAGCGTCGAGCAGGTCGACCTGCCGGCTGGACGGCGCGATCACATCGCTCACTCCCCGTCGCCGCAGGGCGGCCACGACGGCGCGGCCGAGGAACCCCGTGCCGCCGGTCACGAAGACCCGGCCGGAGGCAAAGTCGGCGTCTGGCATCGCACGCAGAAATTAGCGCGATCCCCGCAACGGCCGTGCGAGACTCCGCCCATGATTCGGGTGGCCGCTGTCGTGGAGCAGTGCTGGCACCGAATACCGGGGGGCACAGCCACGGCAGCCATGTGCACACTCGGCGCCCTGAACAGCCTGGAGGGAATTGAACTGGTGGGCGTCGCGGCCTGCCACCGACGCCCCCCGCCCGGCGACCTCGAGCCCGACTTCGACGTCCGGCAGCTGCCAGTGCCCCGACGCGTGCTCTATGACGCCTGGCATCACCTGAGGATGCCCCCGGTCGAGCTGGTCACGGGCAGGGTCGACATTGTCCACGCCACCGGAGGCGCGGTGCCGCCGGCCGGCAGAGCACGGCTCGTCGCCACCGTCAACGATGTCGCGTTCCTGAGCCACCCCGAATGGTTCACTCGGCGCGGCGCCAGATTCGCTGTCAAGGCATTCGGGCTGATCAAGTCGCGCGCTGCCGCCGTGATAGCGCCGTCGCAGGCCACCGCGACCGGCCTGGCAAAGCACGGGATCGACCCGCAGCGGATTCGAGTGGCGCCGCTCGGAACGGCGAGGACCAGGGCCGGTGCCGATGCTGTCGCCGCGGTGCGGAAGCGATACCGCCTCCCCGAGATCTTCGTCCTGTGGGTAGGAACCATCGAACCGCGGAAAAATTTGACCGGTCTCCTCCAGGCGGCAGGGCGCACCACGAGCCGCGTTCCGATCGTGCTGGCCGGACCGCAGGGCTGGGGAATCCGCGACGGGGAGGTCGACGCCTTGAGCCGAGCCGCCGGCTGCGAGGTGATCCGAGTCGGCTTCGTGCCGAGCGGCTGGCTCGACCCGCTGTACGCGGCGGCCCGAGTGCTGGTGTACCCGAGCCTGATGGAGGGCTTCGGCCTGCCCGTCCTGGAGGCGATGGCGCAGGGCACACCCGTCGTCACCAGCAGCGGAACCGCCACCGAGGAGGTGTGCGCCGACCCGGCTTCGGTCGTCGATCCGCATGATGTCGACGCCATGGCGGCCGCCATCGACTGGGTGGTGACCGACGACGTCGAGCATGCCCGGCGCTCCGCGACAGCATTGTCGCGGGCCTCCGAACTGAGCTGGCACCGCACAGCGAAGCTCGTCCGGTCCGCCTACGAGGCGGCCGTCGCGTGACGGCTCGGATCCGAGCCCCGAGATCAGCGGCGGGGTCGCGCCGGTGGTGAGGATTCTGGCGAACCTCTGCTCGATCGTGCCGGGCCGTGTCGGCGGGAGCGAGGTCTACGCCTCGCGCCTGCTCTCCGCGTTCGCCGCGCACGGTGCCGGCGAGGCGCCGGACATCGAGCTGGAAGTAGCGAGCATGGCCCGCACTCGCGCAGCCCACCCGAGCCTGGGAGATCTGCGCTGGCACGAGTCCCGCTGGAAGGGCGATATCCGGCTCTTGAGGATTGCGTCAGAGTCGACCTGGCTGACCCGACGCTCGGACGGATTCGACGTCGTCCACCATTTCGGGGGACGCCTGCCCGCGGCGCGGCGCGGCGCGGCCGTGCTGACCGTCCACGACATCCAGCCACTCGACATTCCGGCGAACTTCTCGCCGGCCAAGCGGCGCTACCTCAGATGGGCACTGCCCCGCAGCGTGATGGCCGCCGACGTGGTGGCCGTGCCGTCGAGATGGGTCGCCTCGAGGTTGGAGGAGCGGCTCGCGGTGCCCGCTGACCGCATCGCCGTCGTCCCGTCCAGCTATGCGACCGATCCACTGGTGCGGTCGGGAGGCGCAGGCTGCGAGGCACGGCCGCTCGGCCTGCCGCGGGCGCTGACCGGGCGGCGCTTCGTGCTCTACCCGGCCGCCACCTACCCGCACAAGAACCACGGCACGCTGATCGATGCCCACGCCGCTGTCTGGTCTCGCCACAATGAGCCGACCCTGGTCCTCACCGGAGCGGCCGGACGCGATCACGCAGTCGTGACTGAACACGCCGCACGAGCTCCCGGCGTCGTGCATCTGGGATGGGTGGAAGAGGCACGGCTGGCCTCACTGATCAGCTCCGCGGCAGCGGTGGCATTTCCCTCTCGCTACGAGGGTTTCGGCCTTCCCGTGATCGAGGCGATGGCGGCGGGAACTCCCGTGATCGCAGCCGCGGTCACCGCCTTGCCCGAAGTGGTCCGCGACGGCGGCCTGCTGGTCGGCCCCGACGATGTCGACGGATGGATCGATGCGCTGCTCGAAGTGCTGGACGGCTCGGCTGAGGTGGCGAGGCGCGTCGAGCGAGGTCGCGCCCGGGCCGCGGACTTCGCGCCCGAGCGGGCCGCGGCCGGCCTCATCGACGCTTGGAGGCATGCCGCGCAGACGGCAGGAGGCCAGACATGACTGGATCCGGCACGGATACAGCCGGATGAGGCTCCTCGTCGTCTGCCCCCATCTGGAACCCGATACGGCGCCGACGGGCGAGGTGATCAGCCGCGTCATCCTTGAGCTCGCCCGCAGCGGCCATGAGATCGATGTGGTGACGGCCCTCCCGTGGTACCGGGGCCACCGCGTCGCCGCGGGCTGGGGCGGCCGGCCTCTGCGACGCTCCCATCGGGGCGAGACGCTTCCCGCGGCTGTCGCGGGCGGGCCGGGTGCGGGCTCGGTCACTGTCACCCGGGTCCATCCCTTCCCGACCCGACGGCGCAGCCTCGCGGCCCGCGGCGCGGGCTTTGCGGGCTTCACGCTGCTCGCGGCCGCCGCCTCGGTGCTGCGGAGGACCCGTCCCGACGCGGTGCTGGCGATGTCGCCGCCGCTCACGCTGGGACTCGCGGGCTGGGCCGCGGCCAGGCGCTTCGGGGTGCCGCTGGTCTTCAACGTGCAAGACGTATTCCCCGATGCCGCGATCGAGGTCGGCGCAATCAGCAACCGGCGCATCATCACCGCGTCCCGCAGGCTGGAGCGCCTCGTCTACGGCGCCTGCGACGCCGTGACCGTGCTGTCGGAGGAGATGCGGGCCAATGTCGCGGCCAAAGTGGACCCGGCACGGGGTCCCGAACTGCGGATCATTCCCAACTTCTCCGATACGGCAGAGATCCGACCGCAGAACCGCCACACCGCCTACCGGACCGAGCACGGCCTGGGCGAGCGCACCGTGGTGATGTACGCCGGCAACATCGGCTATTCCCAGCCGCTGGAGACACTGGTCGCGGCGGCGAGAGCCTGCCGCGACCGCCGCGACATGGTGTTCGTGGTCAACGGCGAGGGTTCCGCCCGCGAAGCGCTCGAGGAGTCGGCGACCGGACTCCCCAATCTGGTCCTGGTCGACTTCCAGCCGGCAGCGCGGATCTCGGAGGTTCTGGCCTCCGCCGACGTGCACGTGATCCTGCTGCGCGAGGGGCTGGCCCACTCGAGCGTGCCTTCGAAGCTCTACTCGATCATGGCCGCTGGCCGCCCGGTGCTGGCGGCAGTGGATCCCGGCACCGAAGTGGCGAGAGTGCTGGAGAGGACCGGATGCGGCGAGGCCGTCGCGCCGGCTGACGAGACCGCGTTCATTGCCGCGCTGCAGGCCATGATCGACGATCCTCGCCGCCGGGCTCAGATGGGCGCTCGAGGCCGCGCTTTCGCTGAGGCCTGGTTCTCGGCGTCAGATGCAGCCGGCGCCTACGGCGCGCTGCTCGAAGAGCTCACCGCCGACCGCTGATCGCAGCGGCGTCGGGCCTACGAGGATGCGATGACCCCGTACACCCCGAGGAATTGCTCGGCCGCCGCAGCCCATGTGAGCTCGGCGATGCGCGCCAGCACCGGGGGCGGAGCGGGGAGCGGCTCTGCGACTGCCTCCGCGAGTCGCTCAGCGAAGGCCTCGGCGTCGCCCGCTGGCACGAGGCTCACCTCCGGCTCGAGGATCTGGGTGAGTGCACCGACCGCGGTGGCAACCACCGCCGTGCCCGCTGCGGCTGCCTCGAGCGGCGGCATGCCGAAGCCCTCCAGCAGGGACGGGTAGGCGAGCACCGTCGCGCCCGCCAGCAGATCGGCTTTGCGCGCCTCGTCCACCTCCGTCAAGCGCACGAAGCGCTTCGAGATGCCACCGGACTCCACTGCCGCCTCCAAGACTGCCTCATGCCTGCCGCGAGGTCCCGCCACGACCAGCCGGACATCGGCCGGCAGCCTGGCCATCGCAGGGGGCAGACACGTCAGGCCCTTCCGAGGCTCGGTCGCGCCGAGCGTCAGCACAAACCGCTCGCTGCCCACCAGCCTCCGGGCAGCAGCCCCGTCGCCCGGGGGGGCCGCTCGAATGCCGACAGGAACCACGTGCACTCGTTCCCGAGGCATGTCGAGTACCTCCGCCGCCCGGCCTGCCTCTTCCTGCGTGGTGACGTGAAGGTGGGCGCCTCGCCGCACGGCGCGCCGCAGCGCGTCTGCGGTGCCCCGCACCGCGGGACTGCACCATTGCGGGTGAGTGACCGGGGTCAGATCAGGGGCAGTGATCAAGCGGTGCAGGCCCGGCGGCGCCGAGTAGTTGGTGCCGTGAACGATGTCGGCATCGCGGACCAAATGAGACAGCGCAGGCCGGTCGCTGAGGGACCAGCCCAGATGGCACAGCCGTGCCGGCAGCCGGCTGCGGCGGACCACGAGGCCGAGGCGCGATGCGACGGCGATCATCTCCCTGCGGGGCGCGCGCGCCGACACCGCGTAACCGGCAACCGAGACGTCCGAACGGTCGGCGAGTGCTTCGACGAGTCCCTTGGTGAGCTGGTGCATGCCGGTCGGGCTTCCCAGCAGCGGTGTGACGTCGAGCATCACCCGCACGTGTGCCCCTTTCGGGGGGCGGACCTGCGGGCAGAACCCGCCGATGCCGCAAGTGCCGCCGACCCCGAACCCACGGTGCTCACACCTCAGGAATTCAGCCGCGGATGCAGAAGCGTGTAGAGAATCAGCGCCAGCGCGGCGATCCCAGCCGGGACCACGCCGTCGCCGCTCCCGGTGTAGGTGGGGTAGAGCACGAACGCCGAGAGTCCCGCCGTCCAGAGCCACAGCACGACGACGGCACGCCGGTGGCCGTGGCCAAGACGCATCAGCCGGTGATGCAGGTGCCCAAGGTCGGCCGCTGCGAGGCCGCGGCGGCCGACAGTGCGGCGCACGATGGCGAAAGCAGTGTCGAACACCGGCACTCCCAGGATCACCAGCGGGATGAACAGCGGCGCGTAGAAGAAGAAAGCCTGGCCGCTGAACTCTCCGGTTGAGCGGCCGCCCACGCTGATCGTCGCGACTGCCATCAACGCGCCGAGCATCAGCGCACCGCCGTCGCCCATGAACACCCGGGCGGGATGCAGGTTGTAGGGCAAGAAACCCAAGCAGACCCCCAACGCCATCGCGGCCCACAGGGCGCCGGGATTGGCAGCGTCGATGATGCCCACATCCGCGAGGCGCACGGCGTACAGCACGAAGGCAGCCGAAGCGATGGCCACGACGCCGGCCGCCAGCCCGTCGAGCCCGTCGATGAGGTTGACGGCATTTGCCAGCCCGACCACCCATAGCACGGTGATGAGCAGTGACCACCCCGAAGACAGGATCACGCGATCCCAGAACGGCACCCTGAACACCTCGATGGAAATCCCCGCCAAGGGGAGAATCACCCCCGCAGCGGCGGTCCCGGCGACCTTGGCCCGAGGAGACAACCCCCTGGCGTCGTCGGCGAGCCCGACAGCAAAGATGACCGCCAGCGCGGCGACGCCGCCGAGAATCTCCCCACGCGAGGACTGACCGCCGACGAACAGCGCCGCTGCCGCCGCCGCCAGGATCCCGGCGATCATGGCCATGCCACCGCCGACGGGGGTGGGCTTCGCATGAACATGGCGGTCTCCGGGCTCGGAGGCCGCACCCCACCTGAATGCGAGCCTCGCCGTCAACGGGACCAACGTGAGCGTCACGGCTGCGGCAACGGCCGCGACTACGGCCAACGTCGCCAGCGTCGGCATCTCAGTCGCTCATGGCAGCCGGGGACGTTGTCCTCGGGGGCAAAGATCGGGACGACTGCGACGGCATGGGTCCTTCACGCGAGACGCGGCACCACCGGCTCGCAGCTCGCGGGAAAGACTCATCCTGCCCACGCTAGAGCACAGCAGCCGAAGAGGGCACAGCAGCCGGGTCCCTTGCGCGTCGGCCTCAGCAGGTCCCCGCCGCCGGTGCGGATGCCGCTTCGGCGGCAGAGCATTAACCTCCTCCGCCATGGGTCGACCCGCGGGCGAGGGCGCGGCTCCCGCGTCCCTCCTGCGCTTGGTCCAGATGCTGGGCTTGGATCCTCAGGAGTCCGAACAGCTCGCGGCGCTGGTGACGCCGACGCCTCCCCTGCCGACGTTCACGGCGATCGTCCGCACCCAAGGTCACCGCCCGCGATCTCTGCTGGAGGCCGTTGGCTCGCTGGCCGCGCAGACGTGGACCCATTTCGACATGGTTGTGGCCGTGCACGAAGCGCCACATGTCGCAGCGAGAGTCGAGTCAGAACTGAACGCAGCCGCAGGCGCCGCGCCCGCCGACTACCGCGTCCTGCACGTCAGCGAGGGGGGCACACGGACCAAGCCACTCAACGCCGGTCTCGATGCGGCCGAGGGTGATTACGTGTGCTTCCTCGACGACGATGACCTGGCCGAGCCGAACTGGCTCGCCGTGTTCGCCGGCGGTGCGGCTGACGCCCCGGGCCAGATCATCCGGGCCCGCACGGCACGCCAGCCTTGGCTGGCCTCTGACACCGGGGAGCCACAGACTCCAGCCGGGCCTGTGGAGTACGTCTACCCGCCAACGTTCGATCAACTCGCGCACTTCTCGTACAGCGAGACGCCGATTTGCTCGCTCGCGCTGCCCAGAGCGGCGCTCAACAGCTTCGGCCTGCGCTTCGACGAAGAACTGACCGTCTGTGAGGACTGGGACCTGCTCGTCCGCGCCTCACTGGTCCTCGGGGTGCACTGCGTGGCCGAGGTCACGTCGCTGTACCGGCGCAGCAACGGTGGGAACTCTGAGATCAAGGCCAACCGGCAGTACTGGCACCGCAACAGGACCCAAGTGATCGAGAAGATCGCCAGCCAGCCGTTCGTGCTCGACGGCCCTTCGGCCCGCCGGCTGGCCGACGCGCACTTCGACTACGGCGGCGGCCCCAGCGAGCGTCTAGAGCACATCAGCACCCGCGACCTGCTGGCCGCTTTGCCGGGGCGCCTGCGCGCCCGGTTGGCGAAGTCTCTGAGGCTGCGCTGAGACCGTTCCACGGCGCAGCGCCGCAGCCAGCAGCAGCACCCAGATGTGGGAGAACCACAGCACGAAGCTCTCGGCCAGGTTCTCGACGAGCACGAACACCGAGAGCGCCGCCCACATCCAAGCGTCGACCGACGGCCGTCGCCAGAGGCTGCTACCCGAGTTGACCGCCGCCAGCATCGCGAGCGCCACCAGCGGCAGAACGCCCAGCAGTCCCAGGCCGAGTGCGGTCTCCACCAGGCTGCTGTGAGCACTTCCCCGCTGAAGAAGCACATGCTCCTGGACCAGCTCCGGCACCTCCCAGAACGCGAAGAACCCGTGGCCGCCCCACGGCCTCTCCTGCACGCGGTCCCAGGCGAGGCGCCAGATGGCGCGGCGCTGCGCGAACGTGGGAACGTCCCAGACCGCGGCCGCGGCGGTCGCACCGGCAACCGCCATCACCACAGCCCCACCAGCCAACGCAGCCCAACGCTTCTTGGATCCCACGCGGCACGGCCCCGCCACCCGAGTTGCAGCCAGACCGAGCGCCGAAGCGACCGCCAGCGCGACCGCCAGCGCCGACCAAGCTGTGCGGCTGCCGGCGCCAGCCATGGTGACCAGCGACACCGCCACGAGCGCTGCGCCGCCGACCCGTCTCCACGAGACCGAGCCGAGCGCTGCGCCGCCGACGGACGTCGAGGCCGGGACCGGCCGACCGTGCCGGATGCTGCCACCGGTGCGCGCTCGCGGCGGCAAGCGGCGCGGCCGGGGGATCGCCGATCCCGCCAGCAGCCATCTCAAACCGACGATGACTCCCATGGCGGCCATGGGCGCCAACGAGTTGCGGTTCGTGTAGACGCCGATCCAATTGCCTTGGTGATCGACGCCCTCCTCGCGCAAGAGCGCGATCACAGCCAAGCTGCCCCCCACTGCGACGCTCGTCACCAAGACGAGCATCTTGGCCAGCTCGTCGTCGCTGAATCCGGCCAGGGTCAGCGCCAACAGCGCCAGGCCGAGATAGACCGCCGACCGCCACAGGGTTGCGCTCGGATACACGCTCCAGAGGCTGGACGCGACTGCCGCGGCGGAATACCAGCCAAGTGCAAGCAGCCCAGCCCGCGACAGCGTCGCCCGTCGCAGATCCTCCTCGACCGGGTGTTGCTGCGCCAGTCGCACGTTCGGGCCAGTCGGGCCAGCGGGGTATCCACTCGGGTGTCGGTCGGCCCAGGCGAGCACTGCCGAGGCTGCCGCCGCGCCCGCGAAGAAGGGCCAGACCGCCCAGTCGTTCCAATGCGCCGACCGGCCCAGCACCCCCGTTACGAATCGCAGGACTGGCCCATTGCTGAGAACCAGCAGCAGCACTGTGCCGACCGCGACCCGCCACGCACGGCCCGAGGCGGGCGTCATGTCGGACGGAGCGCCTTCGGAGGACAACGGCGCCGATATGGAGACAGCCTTGCCACGCGATCGGCCGGGGCGGGTGAGAGCGCTGCTTGACGGCGAACTCCATCCTGTGCGGTCCAGTGCGCCGCCCAGTGCCAGAACTCGGCTGGACTGCACACACGCGAAACCCTAGTCGGCTCAGCCGGATGGGCAGCCGGCCAAGGGCGTCCAGTTCGGTCAGCGGCGCCTGCGAGCCATGCCAGTGGCCTTCGCCAAGACGCGAAGCGCCGTCGGCTCACCGCGTCGTTTGACGGCGGGCCAAGTCGTCCCGCAGGCGGTCGCTTGCCCGTGGGTACAGTGCCGCCATGGGACAGAATGCTTTAGGCACACTCCTTGTGGCACTGGCATCTGGCGCGGCGCTGACGTCTGGCGCGGCAGGCGCGAACTCGGGCGGGGCGCGCTGGCCCTCAGCCATGAACGACTGCACAGACGCCACCGCGGTGGTCGTCGCCTCCGACCTCGCCGCACAGTCCGACGTGTACAGCGCCGTCACGCTCGCCGGCGTGCTCGACACGAACTGTCTCATCGACGCAGGCGCACGCGACCAGCCCATGCCCTCCACGTCCGCGACGATGCTCGACGCCGCCAGCACCAACGTCTACGTGGTGGGAGGCACCTCAGCGCTGCCCGACTCCAAGCTGCACACGCGCAGCGTGCACCGCATCGCAGGAACGGACCGGTGGGCCACCGCCCGAGCCGTGGGACAAGTCGCCGCAGACATCGCCGCCGGCAACACCATCGCCTTCACACACATCAACGCACCCGTCGCGGCGCTGTCGCCTGCCGCGGCGGGCGCGAACTCGGGCGGGGCGCGCTGGCCCTCAGCCATGAACGACTGCACAGACGCCACCGCGGTGGTCGTCGCCTCCGACCTCGCCGCACAGTCCGACGTGTACAGCGCCGTCACGCTCGCCGGCGTGCTCGACACGAACTGTCTCATCGACGCAGGCGCACGCGACCAGCCCATGCCCCGCACGTCCGCGACGATGCTCGACGCCGCCAGCACCAACGTCTACGTGGTGGGAGGCACCTCAGCGCTGCCCGACTCCAAGCTGCACACGCGCAGCGTGCACCGCATCGCAGGAACGGACCGGTGGGCCACCGCCCGAGCCGTGGGACAAGTCGCCGCAGACATCGCCGCCGGCAACACCATCGCCTTCACACACATCAACGCACCCACACACCCCATCGACGTGCAGGTCAGCAACGCGAATCCGACCGTCGGCGACGATCTCGTCGTCATCGCCACGGCGACCGATGACGACGGTGCTCCTCTGTGCGGCGCCGAGTTGCAGTTCTTCATCGACGGCGAGAGTCAGGGCACCGCCACCACCGACTGCGAAGGGAGGGCGACATTCACCTACGACACGCCCTTCGGGTCACCGAACGAGGGTGGCTACGACTCCATTCAGGTCATCGTTGCGTCCACAGAGGCGGCCTCGCGCCCTCAAGGCGTGTTCTGGATGCCTCCGGAATCGCGTCGCATCACCATCTCAGTGAGTCCTGACGCATCGCACTCGAGTGCCGCCAGAACCATCACCGCGCGTGCGTTCGATGATGAGAATCCGATCGCGTTCCGGATAGTTGAGCTCTACATTGACGGCACCCTGACCGGCCGCGCCGCGACCAATGGCGAGGGTCTCGTCCAGTTCACGCACACGGCGCCGGTCCACGGCCCGTTCGATCTGGCCAAGGTCGCGTTGAACGCCGATCGCAGTGTGGTGAGCAACGAAGTGCTCATCAGCTGGCCCATGAAGACGAAGGGGGCCGACCACCGCAACGACTGGGCGCTCGTGTGGTCAGACGAGTTCACTGGCGCCTCTCTGAACCCGTCGAAGTGGACTGTCAGCAACAACTGCCCGCCGGTGTATCTGGCTTGCGACACCGACCGGCCCGAGAACGTCTACGTCTCCGACGGCCTGCTGCATCTGCGAACCCTGCGCGAGCCGTACGCGGGCGCCAACACGTGGAAGGGAAGCGGCAACCAGTTCGGTCCGCTCACGAACTACACGCCGGGACAACACCAGCGCAAGGACTTCACCTCTGGACGGGTGGACAGCAACGCGAGCTTCACCTACGGGCGATTCGAAATGCTCGGAAAGCTGCCCCAAGGGCACGGGACGTTCTTTGCCTACTGGCTGAAGCCACGCGACACGCCCTACGGCAGCGGCGCGGCCGGCGGGGAAATTGACATCGCCGAGGGGGCCAACATCAACGTGACCAACGACGGCAGGGTTGGCATTGACGCTCAGCCTCCCGGGCCGGGATGGGGAGTTCATCACGTCGTCCACATGGGATACCCCTTCACCAACCCGTTCTCGCTGACGAATCTCCCCGTCAATCCGGCTGAGTCGTTCCATCTCTACGCAGTCGAGTGGGACACCGCCTCGATCCGCTTCTACGTGGACGACACGCGGGTCCTGACCGTGCCGCAAAGCGACTGGTTCGCACAGACACGGGGCAGCGACGAGCCGGTGGACAATCCCAATGCACCGTTCGACGTGCCCTTCTACATCGTCATCAACAACACGGTCGGCAACTGGGCGTTGGAGACTTGGCCGGGCAATCGAGTGCCTGACAGCACGGTGTTCCCTGCGGAGTTCGCTGTGGACTACATGAGGGTCTACGAATGCCGACCGCCGTCGGGCACGAGCGTCGCCGGACCCGGACAAGGCTGCGAGACGCCCTGAGGTGACCCCGCGTTCACCCTAGGATCCTCCGCGACTATGGCGGTGCAGCGCGGCCCCTCCGCTCGGCTTCCGAGGCTGTCGCCGGCGGCCCGTACCGGCGCGGGTCTGGTCCGCAGCTTCGCCGAGCGCGAGACCAAGGCGCTCTACAAGCGCAACCTGCTGGGCTGGCTGTGGTCGCTTCTCAAGCCGCTGACGACGGTGGCGGTGTACAGCCTGGTGTTCGGCGTGATCTACCGGGCTGCCGCGCCTGTCACCGCCAATGGCCAGGCCGAGGTATTCGCGCTCTATCTGTTCTCCGGGCTGGTGGTGTGGAACATCTTCTACGCCATCGTCAACGGCGCCATGCGCTGGATGGAAGGCGTGAGCGAGCTGCGCAAGAAGATCTACTTCCCGACGGAGACAGCGATCATCGGGGGCGCAGTCGCCACACTGCTGCAGAGCAGCCTGGAGGCGCTGGTGCTCGTGGTGATCATGGCCGCGCTGGCCAACGTGTCCTGGACGGTGCTGTTCCTGCCGGTGGCGATGCTGCTGGTCGCCATGTTCGCCCTCGGGCTGGGCTTCGCGGCCTCGATCGTCAACGTCCGCTACCGGGACATCCAGCACCTCACCGCCATCGTGTTGAGCGTGGCGTTCTTCATGGTGCCGATCGTCTACACCCCCGACATCGTGCCGGCGCGGGCCTACGGGCTGCCGGTGGCGCGGATCGTCGAGCTCAACCCCCTCAACTCGGTGATCGCCGTGGCCCGGGACGCGGTCTACTTCCTCGAGATGCCCGATCCGGCCGACCTGGCGGTGGCCGCGGCATGGGCGTTCGGCGCGTTCGCCATCGGCCTCGCCTTCTTCCGCCGCCGCTCGATGGCGATCAGCGAGGAGCCGTGAGCGAAACGCCGGGGACCGCCCCGTCCGCCGTCGAGGTCTTCGAGGTGTCGAAGCGCTTCCGGCTGGAGCTGAACCGGCCGACCTCGGTCAAAGAGGCGGTGCTGCGCTTCGGCCGCCGCGACGTCAGGCACCTGTGGGCGCTGCGCGACGTGTCGCTGTCCATCGACAAGGGCTCCTTCTTCGGCCTCGTCGGACACAACGGCAGCGGCAAGTCCACGCTGCTGCGGCTCATGGCAGGGATCCACCGCCCCACCAGCGGCCGGATCGCGGCGCAGGGTCGGCTGTCGGCCCTGCTAGAGCTCGGGTCCGGATTCCATCCTGAACTGACCGGGCGCGAGAACGTGTTCCTCAACGGCGCCATGCTCGGTCTCGGCCGGCGCCAGATGGCCGCCGCTATGGACGACATCATCGACTTCAGCGGGATCGGCGACCAGATCGACGCTCCGGTGAAGATCTACTCGAGCGGGATGTACATGCGCCTCGGCTTCTCAGTCGCCGTGAACGTCGAACCCGAGGTGCTGCTCGTCGACGAGGTGATCGCCGTCGGAGACGAGGAATTCCAGCAGCGATGCCTTCACCACATGGAGAAGCTCCGCCGCGGCGGCACGACCATCATCCTGGTCTCGCACGACGCCGCCTTGGTGCGCCGACTGTGCGACCGCGTCGGCTGGCTGGACGGAGGATGCCTCCGCGCGGTGGGAGACCCCGGCGAGGTGCTGGACTCCTACCTTGCCCACTCCGCCGAAGCCGATGGCGCCCAGCGCGTCGGCGCCGACCTGTCCTGATGCTCGGCACACCCCGATGGCGTGCCGAGGCTGCTGTCGTCCCAAGGCGAATCCGCCATCCTCCCAAGACGATCACCGCTGGGCAGCTTCAGCAGCCGACGGCGCGGGGTCGGCGTCGTACGCGCCGGCCCCGGCCCGGTGGCGGATGCGCCAGATGTCCGTGACAACCCCGAGCGACTGCGCAACCAAGCGGACCGTGGTGTCCGCAGTGTGGTCGACCGCCACGGGAACCTCGGTCGCCGTCAAGCCGAGGTGCTCGACGAGGTGGAGCACCTCGACATCGAAGGCGAAGCCATCGATGACGCAGCGGCCGAAGATCGTCTGTGCTGCCTCTGCCGTGAAGCCCTTGAAGCCGCATTGGGTGTCTCGATAACGGCTCAGCAGCACGACTCGCGTGAACACATTGAACAGGCGGCTCGCGAGCGCTCTCGCGGGAGGCGCAGGGCTGATCGTGCGCGCCTCCGCATGACGCCGGTTGCCGAGCGCGACATCTGCACCTGCGTCCAGCGCATCAATCAGCGAGGTCAGCTGACCGGGCGGGTATGCCAGATCGACATCAGTGAACAGGCGGCGGCGCCCGCTCGCCGCGAGCATTCCGGTTCGCACTGCCGCACCCTTGCCGCGATTCTGATCGAGCGATACGACGAGGTCTGCGCCAGCTTGCCGAGCCGCTTCCGCGGTCCCATCGGTGGACCCGTCGTCCACCACCACGATCTCAAGGTCGCCGCCCAGCGCTTCGTTGCCGCGCAGAGCCGCATTGACATGCTGCACCGCCCGGCTCACCAGATGTGCAGACTGGTAGGCCGGCAGCACAACCGACACCGCTGGCCGCGCACGGTCGCCCTCCGCGGAGAGTGGGCCGTCGGCTGTGCCGGATTGCGCCGACGCTGCGTCGAACTGCGTGGCGCGTCGAGCTTCGGCGGCCCGGCGTCCCTCGAATAGTGCCGGCGGCCGGACCGCAACGAGCGCCAGCGCCGCGAGTCCGATGAGCGTCGTCATCCAAGCGAGGTACTCCACCGCAGTGGCGCCATAGGTGAGCACGACGTCGTGACCCGCAGGGATCACCACCATCCAGTTCGGCGTGACCCGGAAGGGACCCTCGGCGCCTTCGACCGACCAATTCGGGAAGTAGGACATCTTGACCAGCACCGGCACACCGGGCTCGTCGACAGAGAACGACAGCCGCTCCCTGCCGATTTTGACGTCGCTGACCTGGACCGGCGGCAGCGCTCGCCGCGGTGCTGCGCTGAATCTCGCCAGCGAGGCCGGCGGGGAACCGTCAGGGTCGGGCGGCGGGAGCAGCGTCACCCGGGTCCAGTGCTGCGGGCCGTCGACTGCGATGGGCACATCCCACGCCGCCGGTTCGTTCCACCAGATCGCCGCGGGATCGGTCCAGGCTCGACCGGCTGGGGAGACTCCCTCGGCGACAGCCGGCTCGAAGCTCAGCGGCGACACCACGTCGCTGTCAGCCACCAGATAGATCGACCACGGTCCCGACGAGGCAATGAGCTGCAATTCGGTCGAGCTGTTCGCTGCGGCAGTCGCCTCAGCGCTGAACGCTGCGTAGTACCGGACTCCCGACATCTGCAAGTGCGGGACGCCGAGACTGAAGTCGAGGGCGCTGTAGGGCAGGCCGCGCATGGGGCGCGATGGCGCCGCCGACAGTTCCGACTGCATGAGGAAGTGAAACGGCACAGTCGGCGACGACTCGAAGTAGAGGCCCTCCATCGAGGCGATGCAGCCGTCGGTCCATTGCGGCATCAGCATCGGTGCCATCGGCGTGCCGTACGCGCCCACGATGTCGCGGTCGTATTCCCAGAGCAACCGGCCGCACTCGTGCTGGCGGCCCACCTCATCCATGGTCGTGACGAAGTCGTAGTACTCGGGATAGGCCGGGCGTCCCTCGTAGCCGCGGAAGTTCCATTGCGCCCATCCCGAAACGAAGTTGCGGTCTTCCGATGACACCGTGAGCGGACCCCAGCGGTAGGACCCGCCGGCATCGAGGCTGCCGCCGGGAGCATTGCCGAAGCGCAGCAGCAACAGGCCCAGCGCCGCGATGAACGCCACGGCCGACAGGGCCGTCTGCAGCCATCGCACAGACGGAGGCTGCTGCCAGATCGCGCTGCCAGACGATGACGACTCCCGGCGAACCAGGCTTTCGATGAGGAGCCACAGCCCCATGGCTGCCAGCAGGTACAGGGCCAAGTACCAGAAGGGCAGGATGCGCGCGTTCCACAGACGGTGCTGGGGCCAGTGGACGAATCCCATTCCCATGGTGAACGCGATGACGGTCCACGTCAGCGCTGGTCGGTACCAGCGCGCCAAGCCCACCGCGGCGCCGGTGCCTGCGAGCACCAGCAGCCAAGTGATGCTGTGGAATGTCCCGTCGCTGCCGATCTCGTCGGTGAAGAACAGATGCTCCCGCACCGAGACAAGCCGCTCCCAGCCCATGTCGTTCATGAACTCCCGGCGGGCCACAAATGGCACTGTCCAGAAGGCCGACACTGCGCCGCCGATCACCCCGATGACCAGCGCATGCACGCAGCGTCGCCATTCCGCCAGCGCTAGTGCTGCGAAGGCCCCCGCGGGCACCGCGAGACGCCACAGCGGGGATTCGGTGAGATTCCACACGGCTGCCCACAGCAGGATCACTGCAATCGAGGCGCCCATCGTCGGCACCCGGCCGATGCGGCCCGGCAGCGAGTGCAGGCTGCGCACCGCCACCATCCCGACGCTCGCAGCAACGGCGAAGGCGAGCGGAATCGGATGGCAGAGCGCCACGAACGCCAGCACGAAGCTGGCGCGGGCGCGGCCTGTGCCCCGCTCCAGCGAGCGCCAGAGCATGCCGAGGTACACCAGCGTCGCCGACAGCGCGATCGAGAACGCGAACTCCCCCGCCAGAGTCGATGCTGCATTCCCGCCGTAGATCGTGAAGTTCACGTCGAAGACGAACAGCATCAGAGCTACGGGCAGCAGCATTCGCAGTGGCCGTGCCCAGCCTGCCAGCCGGCCCATCAGCCAAGCAGCCGCCGGCATCGAGACGACACCGCTGACCGCCACCAGCTTGAAAGCAACGCCGAAGGGCAGCACCCAGTCGACTGCCACGATCAAGAGGTACGGCACCACCATGTAGAACTGCATGGCAGGCATGCCTGCGTACCACTCGGTTGTCCAGCCGCGCAGCGAGCCCGAGGCCAGGAGCTCGTCCCGCAGGAATGCCGGTCCCCACACATGGGCGCCCATGTCCCCGCCGGTAGGCGTCGCGGCCGAGAAAATCCCAGCCGGGTCGAGCCACAGCAGCACAGCCACGCAGCTCGCCACCACAACCGCGGCTTCGACCCATGCCGCCAGCACCGCCCCTCTGCTGGAAGGGCGCACGGTCACTGCGGCCACCATCGCAGGCTACTGCTGCATCTTGCTCGGAATGCCCGGCTATGGGTTCTGACGGCGCCGCCATAGCATGAACCCATGGCATCCGAGGTGCCCTCCGGAGAGGGGCACTCCCGAGCACGCAAGCCGCGCGGCAGCGAGCCTCCTGACGCGTCGGCCGACGACAGCTCCGACGATGCCCACCGGCACAGTGGCGCATCGGCGTCGGGACCTAGGACGCGGCAGCGAAGCGAACGCTGGCCTCGCTGGTCCATCTGGCTGCTCGCCTTGGTCCTGCTGTCGGTGATGTTCCTGCCCGGCCTGCTGAACAACGAGGACCGCGAGTCCGTCGACTACAGCGTCCTTATCACGCGGGTGCAGGAGGACGACGTTCGCAGCGTCACGATCACCAACGGCACCGGCGAGATCACCGGCGAGTACCGCGACGGCACGAAGTTCTCCTCCGAGGGACCTGTCGAGCTTCCCGAGGACGATCTGCGTCTCTTGCGCGGGCAGGAAGTGGTCATCGAGTTCCACACCGACAAGCCCAACCTGCTGGTCAGCCTGCTGCCGTTCCTGCTGCCGTTCGGCCTGATCTTCCTGTTCTTCTGGTGGATGCAACGCCGTGCCCAAGGGCAGATGTCAGGGATCATGTCGATCGGCCGCAGCAAGGCCAAGACTTACACCACCGAGCGCCCGTCGACGAAGTTCGACGACATCGCCGGCTACGACGGCGTCAAGCAGGAGATCACCGAGATCGTCGGCTTTCTCAAGACGCCGGAACGGTTCACGGCGATCGGCGCCAAGGTCCCCAAGGGCGTGCTGCTGGTCGGCCCTCCCGGCACCGGCAAGACGCTCATCGCCAAGGCGGTGGCCGGCGAGGCGGGCGTCCCGTTCCTGTCGGTGACCGGCTCGGACTTCATGGAGATGTTCGTCGGCGTCGGCGCCAGCCGGGTGCGCGACCTGTTCCAGAGTGCCCGCAAGCTGGGGCGGGCGATCATCTTCATCGACGAGATCGATTCCATCGGCCGCAAGCGCGGAGCAGGGCTCGGCGGCGGTCACGACGAACGCGAGCAGACGCTCAACCAGATGCTGGCCGAGATGGACGGCTTCGAGGAGACCGGCGGCATCGTGATGATGGCTGCGACGAACCGGCCGGACATCTTGGATCCGGCCCTGCTGCGGCCGGGACGATTCGACCGGCAGGTGGTGGTGCCGCTGCCCGAGTACTCCGAACGGCTGGCCATCCTCGAGGTGCATTCGAAGGACAAGAAGACCGACGACGACATGCACTTCGAGTACCTCGCCAAGGGCACGCCCGGCATGAGCGGTGCAGATCTGGCGAACCTGGTCAACGAAGCCGCTCTGCACGCCGTCCGGCGGGAATCCGAGTCGATCGGCTTGGCCGATTTCGAGGCGGCGCGCGACCGGGTGCTGATGGGCCAGCGCCGCGAGTCCGTCGCCCTGACCGAGCGCGAGCGGGAGGTCACGGCTTACCACGAGGGGGGTCACGCGTTGATCGCCACGCTGTTCCCCCATGCCGACCCCGTCCACAAGGTGACGATCCTGCCGACCGGCCAAGCGCTCGGCGTCACCATGCAGCTTCCTGAGGAACGCCACGCATACAGCCAGGAGTACATCGAGGACCGTCTGGCAGTGCTCTTCGGCGGCCGCATGGCAGAGGAGACGGTCTTCGGCGTGACCTCCACCGGCGCTGCGAACGATCTCGTCCAAGGCACCGAGCTGGCCCGCAAGATGGTGTCGGAGTGGGGCATGAGCGATCGGGTGGGACCGATGGCGTGGGGATCCCACGCCCAGGTGTTCCTCGGCGAAGATCTCGTCTCCGGGCGCGACTACTCCGATGAGACAGCCCGGGTCATCGACGAGGAAGTCCAGCGGATCCTGCGCACCCAGCAGGACCGAGCCCGGCGGGCACTCATCGAGCACCGGGGGGCGCTCGACCGGATCGCGGTCGCCTTGCTCGAGTACGAGACGGTTACCGGCTCGCAGATCGCGTTGCTCATTGCCGATCCTGAATCCGGCCAGCCATCGACAGCCGGCAACGGGATGCTCGATGCATCCGATGAGACCGCCGACGCTGGATCCGAGTCCGAAGCCGAGACCGAGCCTCCTGCGGACGTGCCGCTCATCGAACAAGCTGCTCCCCCGCCCCACATCGCTGACTGACCAGCACCTGCCTCTCAACGGCCCACGACTCGGGCGAGTGCGGCAGTCAATCCGGAGACGTCCACGCGACCGATCCAGCCGTCGACGACTTGACCTTCCGCGTCCGCGACCACCGTCGTGGGCACCGTGTCGATGCCGTGGTCTCGGTGCATGCCTCGCTCGCTCGCAAAGGGCACCTCAACGACCGGCACGCCGACGCCGACCGATCCGCTGACGACGGTGACCGCATCGGCACATGTCCGGCACGTCTCCTCTGTGAAGACCACGATTACGGGTCCCGCATCGATGCCCAGCAACGCAAGGTCAACTGCGGCAGGCACGGTCGATTGCGGCATGGTGCCAGCGGCAGAGTCCCAGCCCCGCCGGCGTCGGGCCGCAAAGGCCGCCGCGAGTGCGACAACCGCCAGCACTGCGGCAATCGCGAGTCGTTCCATCAAGGACTCACCACCCCATCGGATGCGCCACGCTGAGGCCGCTGCCGTTGGTCCGGGACTGCCAAAGCAGTGCCCCGAACGGAACATCGGACACCACGAGACGGGTCGAACCACTGGCCAGCCGGTGCGTCACCACACCCGATGCCGGCACGTCGACCGCTGCCACCGTCTCGCCCCCCAGCGTCCCGACGAGAACCCTGCCGTCAGCCGCCGCACCGTCGGGGGCCTCCGCTGCGTCGCCACCCAACGGTGACGGATCTCTCATGATGGTCAGGAACGTCTCGGCGCCCGCTTCGGCGGGAACGACCACGAGCCAGCGCTTGCGCATCCGGCCGATGCCCGGCACCGTCGCCAGACCTGACTGTGCGGTGAGCACCGGGGGGGGAGTCTCTGCGGCCACGCTCTCGAACTCGCCGGAGGGATCGCCGGAACTCGAGGCATCGCCTGGTGCGCCGACGGCTGGCGCCGCATCGTCGCTGGCATCGTCGCTGGTCTCTCCCGTCTGAGCCACCACGGTCACCGAAGAGCCGGCCGAAGCCTCCGCTGCGTCGTCGGCCGGATCCGAGGCGGCCGGAATGTCGGCCAGCGGGCGCGCGGCGGATCCGATCAGGGTTTCCGCCCAGACGACGAAGGGCACACCGTTCTGCCCAGCCACCGAAATGCCGAACGGCGCCCCCGGCGGGGCAAACAAAGCGTCGAGGCCGGGTGCCCGGCCACTCGGAGACTCGACGGTCACCTCGAGCACATCGTGCGATGCCACCGCCAGTGCCACACGGTCGCCGTCGGAACCTGCAACCTTCACCCGCGCAGCAATCTGGGCCACTTCGTCGGACGGGTTGAACACGCGGAGCGTCACATGAGTCGTGTTGTCGATGCCCGCAAGCGGCACGAGCCAGTTCTCGCTGAGGCTGACCGAGCCCAGCTCCGCTGCGAAGCCTCGCCGCCCGACGCTGCCGTCGTAGGACACGAACGAATCCACAGCGATGCGACCTGTACGGGCGTGCACCGACGCTGCCACGACATCGCGGCGTCGCGCGTGCTCACCCACGTTGACCGCCACTGTGCTCCATGCCGGCACCACCACACCGGTCAGCGCCGGCACCACGAACGGCCCGAATTCCGCGTCGGTGGCAAAGGCGAGGTCGACGATCGCGTCCCTCGGCAGCGGATTCATGATCGCGATCACCCCGAGCGCATCGGCCTGGGTGTCGCCGACCGGGACGTACCAACTCGGGGCAAGCACACTCGAGCAGCGGGCCTCGTCCATCCCGAGCGGGGAGGTGAACCTGCGCGTCACCGCGAGACCTCCTGAGGTGGCTTCGACCAACGCGCCGATGATCTCATCGCGCGCGTGGTCGGAAATGTTCACCACACCCGTGCTCAGCGGCGCGACGTCCGCAGTCACGAACTGTCGCCCAGCAGTGCGACCGCGCAGCTCCACTGACACCGACACGGATGTCTCTGTCATGTTGGTGAGCACCAACTCGGAGGCCGTCTCGCCGAAGCCTGGCATCATGGCCCGCATTCCCACAACGGGGCAGAACCAACTCGACGTCAAGGCGCTCGGCGACGGCACCTCAATCTGGGTCAGCGTCCCGAGCTCTTCGATGGCAGCCTCCGCGGACGGCGTGCGGTCGATGCGCCCGTCGACCACCAGCGCTGCGGCCACCGCCAGCGGTATCAGCAGCCTTCCGAACCATCGCAGGACCCTCATTGCCGTCCTGTCCTCACAGGTCCGCCGCCCTGCCGCCGGAGCCGCTGCGCCGCCTCGATCCCTTGGTCGCCCTCCGGGCCGTCCCATGTGTCCACTGCCGTGCCGCCTGAAACGCCGCGCCGCCCCAATCCCCGGACCGCCGCCATGAGGCGGTCGGCCAAGGGCGCGGGCTGGCCGATCGCCACCCAGACGATGGCGAGCCAGATCAGGACTTGAGCCCACAACCGGTTGGTGACAGCAGCCGAGCGCTCGTAGCTGAGCTCTGCCTGACCGGCGTGGGGCGGGTCGAAGCGCATCGCCCAGCCTTGGGCGAGCGTCGGGGAGATCCGGGATTCGGCGATCCGCAGGCGCCAACCCGGGTCATACGTGTCGGCAACCAGGAGCGGACCGGTTCCCACCGAACCGATCTGGCTCGTCGAAGATCGGTAGTCGGTGAGCACGCCGATTCCATCGCTCAGGTCGCTCACTACGAGATCTGTCTGGTCGATGGCGAAACCCGGCCCGATGGGCTGAGAGAATTGCGCCCGCGTCGACCACCAGGCCTCGTTGCGGAACACCTGCACCGACGGATCGACGGCCAGCGGCCGCAGATCGATCTGGGAGGCCAAGGCTTCGGCAGTCTCCGGAGCAATTGGCCGCTCGATGCCTGCGGAGTACGACGGACCCGATCGTTCCACCACAACGACATACCTGATGCCGAACGATCCCAGCAGCCGTCCCATCCGCAGGGTGTCGCCGGCCAGTCCGACCCTGACCGCAGCCAGGAGCCGCTCGTTGCCGGTCGTCCCGGGGGTCGCCCATTGGTGCCGCACATCGGGATAGCCGCGAACCGACGTGCCCGCGGCAAGTCCGTCCATGCCCAGATCCCAGCCGCGCAGCGGCAAGACCTCCGGTGCGCCCAGCCAGAGGACGCGATAGTCGGGTCCGACATCGCGATCGTCGACGAGTCCCAGCGGCACCCGATGGTCGAAAGTCGGCGCGGACCAGTTCCCGTCAAGTGCTGCCCAAGCTGTGGGCAGCACCATCGCCCCTACGGCGATACCGCTGATGAGGACCATCGAGCCGCGCGCGCGCTGCGAGGTGTCGCCGTCCGAAGCCGCCAAGGACGTCGGGCCGACGGCAGCCGCCCAGCAAAGACCTACTGCACCGAGCACCAGGGAGATCTCGGCCAGCGAATCCCCGAGCGGCGCGCCCGCCCACAGGCCATCCGTCCATCCCGCCGTGACGGCCCAAGCCCCGGCGAAGCCCGCCAGCCCGACCAGCCACGCCCGTACCGCCCACCACAACCGGCGCGCCCGCGCGACCAAGAGCGGCACGGCCGCGGCTGCGAGCATCCCCCAGCCGAGCGCCGACTCGCCCAGCGGTCCCGTCTGGAAACGCAGGAGCTCACCGAGCGAGTCCGGCGCAGAGGCGGTCGGGCTGCCCAGCGAGACCTCCAGATAGTCCACCAGCGAATCGAACTCGAGCATCCAAGGAACGTGTGCGAGCACCGCGAGGGCCGCAGCACCGACGACCAGCAGCAGCCCGAGTGCAGGCGTTCCAGGTGACGAGCGGCTGACGGACCGCCTGAGGGTCTCCGCCGCTGCCAGAACCACCGCCGCAGCCGCGCCAAGCAGCACGACAGATGGCTCGAATGCCGCCGCGACGGCGAGCAGCAGCCCGAGCGACGCCACCCGGGCAGATGTCGCTCGCCGGTGCCCGTCTCCCGAAGGGCCAACCTCCGAGGCGCCCATCAAGCGGCTGACGCACAGCACGACCGAGGGTGCGACTCCGTAAGCCAGCAGCACGTCCCAGCGTCCGCTGGCCAGTGCGTTGTAGGGCAAAGGGCAAGATGCGTACAGCGCGAGGGCGTACAGCCGTCCATTGCGGCTGGCCGTCGAGGCGCAGAGCTTCCACATGCCCACCAGGCCGACCACCAGCAGACCCCAGACGGCGATGTGACGCAGCAGCCCGACCGCACCCAGCACGATGAACCCGCCGATGCCCAGCAGACCCATCGCGGGATGGCCGATCCCCGCATCGCCGACCGCGTTGTCGCGCCAACCCTCCAAGTAGGCGCCGAGCATCGTCGATGCGTCAGCGAAGCGCGCGAACTGGCCGTATGCCGGGATGCCGCCGATCAGCAGACCGCGGGACCCGAAGAAGATCCCGCCAAGCACCAGCGCCCAGACCACCCACACCGTGCGGTGCGCGTTGCGTCGCCATGTGCCGAGAATGCTCTCGTCGATCGTGGTACGCGCCGCCAGACCGCCTTCGGGGCTCAGGCGGTAGCGAAACCAATCGGCCACCCGCACCGAGCCGCCCTGCTGCATTCGACGCAAGTCGGCATCCCGCACGCGTCGGCAGCGCTTGGCGGCGCCCCGCAATGAGAACGTGCCCGGAAGCTGCCGCGCATTCCATGCCCACGCCAGCACCACATCGGAGGCCTGAGCGAATCGACCGCGCAGCGCCGCAAAGAGCATCTCACCCAACGCGAGGAACGCTGCGAGCACGACCGTCGGCAGCAGGTACACCCAGCCGTAGCACTTGAGCACGGTTCGCAGCCGAGCTCGATGCTCGTGCTGGCGCACTGAGGGCCCGTGCGCGGCCCGGGGCGGCCCGCTTCGCAGCAGGCCAGTGGCAGTCGGCACGACACGGACCCGCGAGCCGGCGAGATGTATCCGCCAGCACAGGTCGACCGCGGCGCCGTCGCCATCGAGGTGCGCGTCGAAGCCGCCGACCATGCGGAACACGTCCTCTCTCACCAGCATGGCTTCGGTCGGGGCCACGAAGACATCGCGGGCTCCGTCGTGCTGGGCTTGGTCCAACTCGCCTTGGTTCGCGATCGGAATCCTCACGCCGAGCCGGTCCGCAGTACCGCCCAGGTCACACAGCGTCATGCCGTCGTCGGCATCCAGCAGCTTGGGACCCGCGACGCCGACGACCCGGCCCGAGGCGTCCTCGGCACTTTCGACATCCTCGATCAGGACGCTGATGGCATCCGGCGCCAGCGCGACATGATCTGTGAGGAACAGGAGATAGTCGGCCCCCCGGACCAGCGACGCACCCCGGTTGTTCAGAGCGCCGGAGCGATGCCGGTGAGACCCACGGCGCAGATGGCTGCTGGACGACACGCGGTTCGCGACCGCGGCGGTGGGCAGCACTTCTCGGACCCGACGGCCTTGGGGCCTCTCGGCGTCGCAGAGCACCAAGACGGCAAGGCGGGTGTAGTCCTGCGCCGCCAATGTCCGCAAGGCCGCCTCTGTGTCGGACCATCGATCTCCTGCGGTGACGATCGCCGCCACCGCAGGCAGTGAGGCCAATGCTGGGAGGTCTGCGACGTCCGGCTGCATCGCCCTCGCCGAAGGATCCGAGTTCATCGCGAAGCCACTCCCGGCAGGTTCCCTACCTCACCGAGGAAGCAGCGACAACGCCGGGTCCGGCACGGGAGGTGCGGTAGTCAGGCGCGTCCCCGTAGTTGAAGCTGGTGCCGTCGCTCCACACCAGCCAGTAGCCGTCTCCGGTGGCAGTCGCGGCGATCGCGACCGTTCGCAGGCGATTCTGGCGGGAGGCGCGATCGCCAAGATGATCTGCCGCGCCGATGGCATGCACGGCCGTGTCAGCGCCGGCGATCCAGTAGCCCCCGCCATCGGGTCCGACGGCAAGACCGATGCCTGCCGTGCCGGTGCGAAGCAGCGGCCCGCAGCCGAGATCCCGCGCGTCGCCGAATGCCAAGACGCGTCCGTCGTCCAGCGCCAGCCAGTAGCCGTCGCCGGTCGGAGAGGACTCGATGTCGACGACTTCGGCTGCCAGCCGGAGGTGCGCGATCGCGCCCCAGTGCCCCGCCTTGCCGAAGGCGAATACGTCGCCCTGACCGGTTGCAAGCCAGTAACCGTCCCCATCCGGATGGGCCGCCATCGCAACGACAGATCCGGGACCCCCGGCGCCGACCGCGTTGCCGTGATATGCGGCGCTGCCGAAGGACTGGACATCGCCGCCGGAGGTCGCAAGCCAGTAACCGTCCCCATCCGGATGGGCCGCCATCGCCGCGAACCTGTCGGATGTCGACGGCAGCGTTCCGTCGCCCAGGTGCTCCGCGGCGCCGTCAGCGATGACAGTGCCGTCAGACTTCAGCACCCAGAGACCAGGGCGGGCTGTCACCGTCGAGGGATCCCCGATCACGGATGCGGGACGCTCGCAGGGCTGGCCGTCGGGGAACTGGGGGAAGCGGTACCAGTCAGACCTGAGGGAGAACTGCTTGCGGAAAGGATCGCGTGCCCACCGGTTCCATTGCCCGCCGACCACACCGGAGTGCCCTTCGAAATCCTCGACGCCGTCGGTTCCCACGATGCGCATGCCGCGGGTCCGCCCGCCCCACGCTCCGTTGCCGTTGCGGTGCGTGACTTCGATGCAGACCAAGCTGCCGATGCTCGGATAGGCCGCCTCGATGTCCGATCTGCTGATACGGAATTCCCATGCATGGTTGGAATTGCCGACAGTCGAGTCGCCGAGATCCTGGACGCCGGGGAATCGGGAACCCTCGTCGAGTCCAACCGTCCAACCGCCGCTCGAAGCGTGAAACTCGGTGAACGCGATAGATCCGTCGTCATGGACGCGTATATGTCCCGCAGTGGAAAGGATCGCCGTGTTGGTGTGGATGTACTGGATGCCGTGATCGAGCGCCTGCCCGTCTCGTGCGGCACCGTCATACACCTGGCATCTCGCGTTGTCGCAGGTGTCGGTGAACCTCCCCAGCTTTTCTCGTGACGCGGCGAGCGACAGCACGTACGACCGAGCCGCAATGGCCTGCGCCTCAAGAGCTGCGATGCCGCGCCCATCACCCAAAGCTCCCCACGCCGGCCTGCTCTCGCGGGGCACGACGCCACGCAGGTACTGCTCCAGCGGGACCCGGTTGAACGAGTACGGGCCGTTCTGGTCCAACACGCCGAGGCTGCCCCGGTAGGCGATCCGCGACGATTCCACCGCTGTGTCGAGGCCGTCACAGAGAATCATGACCAAGAACTGGGACTGATCGTCCACGGAGTAGTCGTCGGCCGACGGGACCGCTTCGACGTAGCGGTCGCCGCGACGACTCGAAGCTTCGAGCCCATCGGACACCAAGTCGCCCCGGCGCCCACAGCCACTGTTCGAACGCACCCAGAAACTGCCCGAGCTGACGCCTATCCGCACGACCTCGCCGCCGTCGAACTGGTGTCCGGCCACGGCGAACGCTGACGCTGAGGTGACGAGCAGATCGTTGCGGTCGTTGCGTGCGAGATGCACCCAGATGTCGGGATCGGACACGTCCAAGCGGACCGTGTTGCCGTAGTAGTGCTGGACGATCTGGTCGCTGGTCCAGCGATGGTCCACCGCGTAGCCCAGCGCACCCCACTGGCTGAGACCGTTTCCGTGCCCGAATCCGCGGCCCTCCACGATGATGACGCTTGGCGCCAGCTCCGCCTGCTGAGCGCCTGCGGGCGACGCTGCAAACGCCAGCGATCCTGCCGCCACCGCACACGCCACCGCACACGCCACGGCCACGGCCACGGCGCGACGCAGCCTGTCGGGGAGTTCCTGCACCCCTGTAGTGGTACCTGCCCGCAGGCGGCGACCGTCGGATATCACGCCGACTGACGCCCGCCCGCGACGGCTCAGCCTGCTGTCAAACGGACAGGATGCTCGCTTCGGAGTCGTCACTGCAGCTTGCGCCGCTCGATCTTGATGTCGTTCGTGACCATGGCCATCACCAGATCCTCGAACGACATCCGGGGCGCCCACCCCAGCACACGCGCAGCCTTGGACGCATCGCCCACAAGCAGGTCGACCTCGGCAGGCCGGAAGAACCTCGGATCGATCCGCACATGGCGCTCCCAGTCATCGATGCCTGCAGCAGCGAATGCAAGCTGCACGAAGTCGCGCACTGCGTGGGTCGTGCCGGTCGCGATGACATAGTCGTCAGGCTCGGGCTGGCGGAGCATCAGATGCATGGCACGCACGTAGTCACCGGCGAAACCCCAGTCGCGCTTGGCATCGAGGTTCCCGAGTGCCACCTCCTCCTGCAAGCCAAGCTTGATGCGCGCCACGGCGTTGGTGACCTTGCGCGTCACGAACTCTAGCCCGCGCCGCGGCGACTCGTGGTTGAACAGGATGCCGCTGCAGGCGAACAGCCCGTAGCTCTCGCGGTAGTTCACCGTGGTGTGGTGGCCGAACACCTTCGCCGAGCCGTACGGACTCCGCGGGTGCAGCGGCGTCAGCTCGTTCTGAGGCGTCTCGCGCACCTTGCCGAACATCTCGCTGGAGGAGGCCTGGTAGAAGCGGATCGGGTTGTCCACGCCGCCCACCAGCCGGATCGCCTCGAGCAGGCGCAGCACCCCCAGACCGGTGATGTTGGCGGTCAGCTCGGGCTGCTTGAACGACAGCGCCACGAAGCTGATCGCGCCGAGGTTGTACACCTCGTCGGGCTGGGTGTATTCGAGCGCCGCGATGAGGGACGCGAGATCGGCAAGGTCGCCCGGCACGAGTTCGACATAGGGCAGATCGGCGGCCACTGTCTCCGAACGCGGATTGTGCTGACCGGTGATGAGCCCGACGACCCGGTATCCCTCGCCGTGCAAGTGCTCGGCCAGGTACTGGCCGTCCTGGCCGGTGATTCCGGTGATGAGGGCCGTCGGCACGGGTCGGCTCCGGTTCTCCGATCTCCCCGCAGGCGCGCGAGGCAACGGTCAGGGTACGGGTCATCCCCGACGCTGTGACATCAGCCCTGAGACGAAGCTGGTCTCACTCGCGTCGCCGACGGATCCCGGTACGGTGCCGCGAATGAGACATCGACTCAGCCTCCGCGGATGGATTCGCCTGCGACGCGCGGCGACTGCCATGCTGCTGGCCAGTACTGCGGTCGTCGGCATCGCACACGCAGCCGACGCAGCATCGAGTGTCGACGTGGACCGGCTGTGGGGTGCCGACCGCTACGAGACGGCAGCGGCGGTAGCAGAGATATACGCATCTGCCGTCGGACCGATCGACACGGCCATCGTGGCCTCAGGAGAGACCTTCGCCGACGCACTGGCAGCCACCCCGCTGGCACAGGTGCACAACGCACCGATCCTGCTGTCACCGCCAGATGCACTGCACCCCGCGACCCGCAGCTTCATCGAGATGCACCGGATCGACGACATCATCATCGTCGGTGATGCCGACTCTGTCTCTGTCGAGGCAGAGAACATGCTGGCGGGCTTGATCAGCGGCAAGCTTGAGCGGCTGGAGGGTGCCGACCGCTACCGGACCGTGGTCGCCATCGCCCGCGAGATCGACGCCGACCAGATCGGCAGCTTCTGCGGCGACGGTCGACGCACCGCCCTGCTGGCGACCGGGGAGGAGTTCGCTGACGCACTGGCGCTGTCGCCGCTCGCCTTCTCGGGTCCGCATCCGGTTCTGCTCACCACACCCGACGAGTTGCACGCTGCTGTCGGGGAATTCGTCGGCGACTACGCCATCGAACAGGTGTTGATTGCGGGCGGACCGGCGGCGGTCGCGGACTCGGTCGAGGCTGAGCTTTCTGCTCTTGATGTCAGAGTCCAGCGGCTGTGGGGGCAGGATCGCTTCGAGACTGCTGCGGAGGTCGCCAGAGCGCTCGCTGATCGCTGCTTCGGGTCGGACGAGTTCGGACTCGCCGACGGCCGGAAGTTCCCCGACGCACTGGTCGGCGGCGCATTGCTGGGCCTGCGCCGGGCGCCGATGCTGCTGTCCGGGCCAGCCCTGCCCGATGCGACGCGCGGATTCCTGGCCGGCTCGGTTCCCGATGCGGGCACCGTCGGACTCACGATCTTCGGCGGGCCGGCGGCCGTGTCCGATACCGCAGCGGCGGCAGCAACCGATGCGCTGAGGGGCCTCAACCGGGAATGCGACCCCCGCACGGACGCAGCCGGAGTGCCACGTGACGTGGCAGTGCTGCCGTTCAACGGCGCATTGGAGATCCGCTGGAAGGCACCGGCCGCTGTCGGCAGCACCGGTCCGTCCGCCTACCGCATCAGATACCGGCCGGTCGGCGGGGACTGGGTCACGATTCGGGGCGTCAACTCTCCCGTGACCGTCTCGGGACTGCAGAACACCGTTCTGCATGAGGTGCAGGTACGCGCCGACGGCAGCGGTTATGAGGTGTGGAGCCCTCCCAGCTACGCGACGCCCTCAGATGCGATCGGGGCGACTGTCGCAGCGAGCCGGCCTTCGGACAGCCCCAGCTCGGCCACCGTCATGGCGTCTTTCGCCCGGAGTTCGCCGGCGCCGGATCCTGACTGCCGCCCTGCAGCCTGAGCATGCGTCAGTAGCGTCGCGCCGGTGTCGGAGAAAAACCGGACAACGGCCGTCGCCAGCGGCGCATCAATCGCCGTGCTGGCCGGAGGCGTCGGAGCGTCTCGATTCCTCCGCGGACTCGTGCGCATGCACCAGCCCGCCGATGTGACGGCCATCGTCAATGTAGGCGACGACTTCACGCTGCACGGACTGAGCATCAGCCCTGACCTCGACACGGTGACCTACACCTTGGCGGAGCAGATCAACCCCGAGACGGGCTGGGGCCGCGCCGGCGAATCATGGCGCGTGCTGACCGAACTCGGCCGCCTCGGCGGCCAGGACTGGTTCCAACTCGGCGACTTGGACCTCGCGCTGCACCTCTACCGCACACAGCGCCGCAGCGAGGGTGCATCGCTCTCGCAGGTGACCAGCGAGATCGCCGCCAGTTTCGGCCTCGAACTGACACTGCTGCCGGTCAGCGACGACCCGATCCGGACTCGCATCACGCCCGCCGAGCCTGCCGACGCCGCAGAGATCGACTTCCAAGACTATTTCGTGGCTCAACAGCACGGCATCTCGATTCGTTCCGTCCGTTTCGCAGGCATAGAAACGGCCCGTCCGGCGCCCGGCGTTGTCGAGTCGCTGGAACACTCCGCCGTCGTGGTGGTGGCGCCGTCAAATCCGTTCGTGTCGATCGGCCCCGTGGTGGACGTGCCGGGAGTCCGCGACATCCTGGCGCAGCGGCGCCGCAGTGTCGTCGCGGTCTCGCCCATCGTCGGCGGCGCATCCGTCAAGGGACCTGCCGGAGCGATGATGCGTGAGCTGGGCCACGAACCCAGTGTCGTCGGCGTAGCCCGTCTCTATGCCGAATTCGCCGGGACGTTGGTGATGGACAACGCAGATCGTGACTTGGCCCCAGCAGTGCTCGACGCCGGGATGTCACCGGTGGTCACCGACACGATCATGAGCATCCCGGAGCAGGCCGTCGCATTGGCCCGCACGACGCTCCACGCCATGAGCGGGCGCGCCAGGAAATGAACCCTCTCGCTGCCGCGCCGGTTGTCTCCTGCTCTTGTTCGCTGTCGCTCACGGGCTGCTCGGGCCGCGACTGTGCCCATTGGCGCAGCTTCTGAGAGAAATGAGAATTGCGTGACCATCGAGTTGCTGCCCCTCGAAGGCATCGGCGAGATCGCCCGAGGCGACGATCTGGGCGCCGTCATCTGGAGCGCCTGCGAGGCCTCATCGAACGGACCTCCGACCGGATTGCGCGATGGCGATGTGCTGGTGGTGACGCAGAAGATCGTGTCCAAGGCCGAGGGCGCCATGTGCCGGATCGACCCTGACGACCCGCTGTCGCACAAGCCCCTCGTCGAACGTGAGTCGGTGCGGATCCTGCGGCGCCGCGGCGATCTCATCATCAGCGAGACCAAGCACGGGTTCATCTGCGCCAATGCGGGAATCGACCTGTCCAACGTCGAACGGGGTTACGCAGCACTGCTGCCCGACGACAGCGACCGTTCTGCGAACAAGATTCGCGACCGCATCAGGGCGCTGTCGGGTCGCACTGTCGGGGTGATCATCTCCGATACGTTCGGCCGGCCTTGGCGTCGCGGCGTCACCGATGTGGCCATCGGCTGTGCCGGCATTGCAGCCGTCGTCGATCTCAAGGGCACCGAGGACGCGCTCGGCCGCGAACTGCTGGTCACCGAGGTATGCGTCGCCGACGAGATCGCTTCGGCGGCCGACTTGGTCTGCGGCAAGGCCCGAGGCGTCCCAGTCGCCGTCGTGCGCGGCGTCGATCCGGGCTGGCTGCGGCGGGCCTCGGTGCGCTCCGAGATCATCCGCGATCCCGCGGAAGATCTTTTCAGGTAGGTCTCAAGCGGCCGGTTGGCGCACTCCGTGCAGACGGGCGCCCGGCGGCACCAGTTCCCCGGCGCCGATGACCGAGTACCCGGTGAGCACCGCTGCGGCGCCGACGACGGCACCCGGGCCGAGCACCGAGTCCACGACGACGGCGTCCGCTTCGATGCGGCAGCCGTCTGCGAGAACCGATCGCTGCACGACGGCATCGGGACCGACCTCGCACTCGCGGCCGATCACCGCCATCCCGATGCGCGCATCGGGATGGATCACCGCAGAGCGCGCCGCGCTGCCGTCCACCACCCTCGCGTTCGGCCGCCGACCTTCGAGGATGTCGAGATTGGCCGCCAAGTACTGCTGCGGGGTGCCGGTGTCGAGCCAGTAGGCGTCCGAGACCAACGCCGCCAGCGCCCCATCCGCGACGACTTGGGGGAAGATCTCCCGCTCGATCGAAACGGGCCTGCCGGGCGCGATGCGATCCAGCACGCGTGAGGTGAGCACGTAGGTCCCAGCGTTGACGGTCGGTCGCCCGCCTTCCGGCACCGCCGCGGAGGCCGAAGGGGACTCAGGCTTTTCCGAGAACGACAGCACCCGCCCGGACTGATCGGTCACCACTAGGCCATACGGCGTCGGATCGTCGACCGACTGCAGCGCGATGGTTGCTTCGGCACCCGAGGTCTCATGCACGCTCGTGAGGACTCTCACATCGAGATCGGTGAGCACGTCGCCGTTGAGCACCAGAAAGGTCCCCGTGACGGCGCCGGCCTCCGCGGCAAATCGCACTGCTCCTGCGGTGCCGCGGGGCTCAGGCTCGACCGCTATCTCATAGGAGAGCTGTCCGATGCGCCCACATGGGTACGCCGCGGTGAACGCCTCGGCCCGGTAGCCCAACGACAGCACGACCCCCGAGACGCCGTGACGTGCGAGATGATCGCAGACCCACTCGATCATCGGACGCCCGCACACCGGCAGCATCTGCTTCGGAGTGTCGTTGGTGAGTGGTCGCAGCCGGGTGCCGAAGCCGCCCAGCAACAGGATCGCTTTCATGGTGGAGATGCCCCGGGTCGGCCCTCAGGCACCCGAGTCAGTCTCGTCGCCAGTGTCGCCGGTCTCAGGCTCGCCCTCCGATGGCTCGGAAGTCTCCGGGACGTCGCCCGTGACCGGCATTTCAGGACCCTCTTCCCCCAGGGTCGGCCCTTCTTCAGGACGCTGATCGTCGATCAGGGGCTGGTCCTCGGGTGGGAGGTTCAGATAGACACGCAAGAAGTCGTCGTCGGGTCGCGGGATGTCGGCGTTGTCGACGCTCGGATGGACGAAGGCGAACACGAAGATCTGCCCGTCACCCAGGAAGCGCACATCCTGCAGGTCTTCGGTGAAAGCCAGCGCCTTCTCGGCCTGCAGCGTCTCCCATCGCAAGACTCGAAGCTCTGCTGCCGGCTCGGCAACATCAGGATCATCGCTGTCGGGATCCGGCGATGCACACCCCTCTCCGGACTCGTCAAGAACAGTGCCATTCGGCAGCTCGATCCTCGAGTCGTCGAACTCGAACTCGATCTCGCGCATGAACGCCCCGACCGTGGCGAACTGACCGGTGACCGTTGAGACGAACGGATGGATGTGAATCAAGCGGTCGCCGTGCGTATGGATGCCTGTTGAGTCGTCGACATCATTGGGATACATGTCCAGGATGAAGTCGTCGCAGTCGTAGATCGCGTAGAGCGAGTGCCAGTGATCGCCAATCCGCGGCGGACCGGCCGGTGCGTTCGCGGCCCGCTCGTTCCGCGCCACCAAGATCAGCACGACCCCCAAGGCGACGACGAGCAGCATCGCTGTGGGAAACAAGAGGTTTCGCCGGGTCCGGAAACCCCGGCCGCCTCCGCCCGCGCTCGCAGCTTTGGCAACCTTCTTGGCTGCGGCTGATCTCGCCATACGGGCCGACAAGCTACCGGCGTTACCGCCGGCCGAGCCCCTCATAAACGAATCCGGACGCGCGCAGCTTGGCGGAGTCGAGCAAGTTGCGGGCGTCGACGATGCGGGCTGTCGCCATTTCGTCGGCCGCCTGGTTCCAGTCGACAGATCTGAATTCGGGCCACTCCGTGAGCACGACAGCCACATCGGCCTCCCGCATGGCCTCGAGCGCGGAACCGCTGAGCGCGAGTCCCTCAGGCAGATGGGCCTCCGGATCTGGACGCTTGCCGAGATTGCTGCTCAGTGCGGGGTCGTACGCACGAAGGCGTGCGCCGGCTTCAAGGAGTCGCTCTGCCACCCTGATCGCGGGCGAGCCGCGCAGATCATCGGTGCCGGCCTTGAAAGTCAGTCCCAGCACGGCCGCGGTGATGCCGTCCAGATTCGGCTCGCTGTCGCCGACTGCGTTCCCCTCGATGCCAGCCCGATCGACGACGCGAGCGATCTTGGCGACCACACGGTCAAGTTGCTGCTCGTTCACTGCGATGACGCCTTCGAGCAGGTCGAAGACGTAGCCGGCGCCACTCGCGACTCCCACCAGCGCCCGTGTGTCCTTGGGCAGACACGAGCCGCCCCAGCCGGGACCAGGCAGCAGGTACGCCGAGCCGATGCGATGATCGGTGCCCACCCCTTCGAGCACGACGTCGACATCTGCGTCGACGGCTTCGCACACCGCTGCCAGCGCGTTCACGAACGAGACCTTGGCCGCCAGGAACGCATTGGCTGCGTACTTGACCGTCTCCGCCGAGTTGGGATCGCACAGGATCAGCGGCGCTTCGATGCGCCCGTACAGCGCTGCGACCCGCTCCGCGACCGAGCGGTCGTCGGCGCCGACGACGATCCGATCCGGCGCCAAGAAATCGGCCACCGCCGAGCCTTCCCTCAGGAATTCCGGGTTCGACGCCAACCCCACATCGGTGCGCCCGAGCGCCGCACCGATCTTGGGCGCTGTGCCGACCGGCACCGTGGACTTCGTGACCACCACAGCGCCCGGCCGCAGGTTCGCTGCCAGCGCCTCGATCGCTGACATCAGATAGCTCAACTCGGTTTCGCCATCGGCGCGCAGCGGTGTCGGGACGCACAGGAACACGAAGTCGCAGCTCGCCGCAACTGCTGCGACCGAGATCACGAACCGCAAGCGCCGCTGCGCGATGCCCTCGCCCACCAGCCGATCCAGGTCCGCCTCGCGAATCGGCACGATGCCGGCAGACAGCGACGCCACCTTGGCCCGGTCGATGTCGGCGCAGATGACGTCGTGGCCGAGGTGAGCGAAGCAGGCTGCAGTGGTCAAGCCGACGTAGCCGGCGCCGACGACGAGGATCCGCTGCTGAGCAGTGGCGCTGCTCATCGGCCGAACTGGTCCGCAGGCGGGACGTCGACTCTGCGATAGCCCGCGTCTACGCGGGGCGTCTGGGGGCCGACGTGCAGGATCACTGTGGCCGGGTCGAGGTCGTCATGGCCGGCGAAGTCTGGCACAGGCACCAAGTGGCTGGCGAGCAGTCCCGCCGAAAGCCGGCCTTCGGGCGACAGGTAGATGATCGTGCCCGCCGGCGACTGTTCCTGTCCTGGGGGCAGGGCGCCGACTGCTTCTGCAACGAAGCCGAGCCTGCGCAGCTCCGCCGCGATCTGGTGCCGCTGCGTGCCGGTGACCTGGACCCGGACGCGCGACTCGACGATGTCGTCCCAGCCGATGCCCCGGAACACGTCCAGCACGCGCTGGTTGTGCGGGTCCGGAGCGAGGGCCAGCGACCACGGCACCGGATCCTGATCGTCCTGCACCCGCAGCTCGTATTCCTCGAGGTCGCGCTCGAAGTCCATCCCGGCGAAGTCTGCGGCGAGACGGCGTCCGTCATTGACGATGTTGAGCGTGTCCGATGCGGAGAGATGATCCGCAGCGACGTCGAGCATGGTCAGCAGCCTCCTCGGACTCGCGAGCAGTCCAGGTGCGACCTGCCGCGCAGCGAGTCGCAAGAAGTCGCGCTGGCGGTCGTTGCGGGCGAGATCATTGAGGGCGCCATGCGGACGCCAAGTTCCGTCGGGAGCTTGCTCCTCCAGGAATCGGCTGCGGACATACGCCAACGCCTGCCTGCCGTCCAAGAGGTGCGTGCCAGCTTCGGCGACGAAACCGGTCCAGCTCTGCATCGGGTTCTCCGCATCCTCCTTCGGCTGGTCCCGCAGCGGACGACCGAACGTCATCTCCACACCCCCGACCGCATCGACGAGCCGCAAGAACGCCTGGAAGTCCACCTCCACATAGTGCTGCAGCGTGATGTCGAGGTTTTCCTCGATCGTGTCGATCAATCGGGCCGCTCGCGCCGCGGTGGTCGGGTCGCGGTTGTAGGCACTGTTGATCTTGGCGAACTCACCGGTACCGGCGATATCGCCCATGCCGGCGATCTCGACGGCGAGGTCGCGCGGGATCGACATCATGGCCGCCGTGCCGTCGTCGCGCAGCCGGACGACCATGATGACGTCCGCAAGCTGACTGGTGTCCCAATGGCCCTCGCGCAGCGGGTCGTCGGGTGCGAGACCCAGGGCGCTGTCGGTGCCGACCAGCAGGTAGTTCTCCCCCGCCGGTCCCCCCGGCAGCACCGGCCTCTCAGCGGACGGTTCCGCTCGGTCGCGTTCCTCCGTCGCCGGGCCGGATCCACCCATGTGGGCGCCGTCGTCACCTGCCGGGGGTGCCTCGCCGCTGCTCGCTTCGCCTCCGCCTGTCGAACCGTCAGTTTGCGCCGACGAAATGGCCGGCCGATCCACCAGCACGTCAACGGCTGTCACCGGCTGTTGGGGAGCAGAAGTCAGCGAGTCAGCCACTTCGACACGCTCCACCCGCCCGAGTTGCAGCCCGACATAGGCGAACAGGCTGGTCGTTGCGGCACCGACCAGAGTCATGCCGGACAGCAAGATCAGCATGAGGCGGGTCCGCCAGCTGCGGCGGCTCACTCAGCTGCCTCGGAGAGAGCCTCGCTCAGAGACGGATACACGAACAAGCTCTCGGCGATGTCCTGCACGCGCAGGTTCGCGCTGACTGCCAGAGCCACCACCGAGATCAGCTCGGCGGCGTGGCGACCCACGATCGACCCGCCCAGCACCTGGCCGGTGAGCGGATCGGAGACGATCTTCACGAAGCCGCGAGGGTTCTCCTCGATCAGGGCCTTGGCATTGGCGCCGAAGGGCACTTTGGTGACGCGGATCTTTCGCCCCGTCGCAAACGCCTCGGCCTCGGCGAGTCCGACATCTGCGATCTCCGGCTCGGTGAAGATGGCCGATGCCGCCTTGTCGTAGTCGAGATGGCGATGCGGGCGGCCCTCGTGCAGTCCCATCGCATGCTCGACGATCTTGCGCCCTTGCATCGCGGCCACCGACGAGAGCGGCAGCTTGCCCGACAGGTCGCCGGCCGCGTAGATGCTCGGCGCCGACGAGCGCAGGTTGTGGTCCACCTCGACGAACCCGTCGGCGTCCACCTTCACGTCGGTGTTGGAAAGTCCCAGCCCGTCGCTGTTGGGAATCGAGCCGATGGCGAGCAGGGCGTGCGATGCCCGCACCGTCCGGCCGTCGCTGCAGACCACCTCGACTTCGTCTCCATGGCGCATGATGCTCGTCGCACGTGCTCCCTTGAGCATGTCGACGCCGAGATCGCTGAACGTCTGCTCCAGCACCGCAGCGGCCTCGGGGTCCTTGTGCGGGAGCACCTGCTGACGGCTGACGATCAAGGTGACCTTCGAGCCCAGCGACGTGAACATGTGCACGAACTCGACGCCGGTCACGCCAGAGCCCACGACGACCAGATGTGCCGGCAGCTCCGTCGGCGGATACGCGTCGCGGGTCGTGAGAACGCGCTCCCCGTCGATCGGCGCCCAGTCCGGGGTGCGGGGCCGACTGCCGGTGGAGAGCACGATCACGTCGGCGGACAGTTCGACCGCGCCGTCGGCTGTATCGGCGCAGACCTCGTTCGGCCCGAGCAGCCGGCCTGAGCCCTTGAGGATCTGCACTCCTTGGCTGACCAGCATCTGCCGGGCGACATCCGCCAGCCGGTCCTCGATGTCGCCGATGCGCTGTCGCAGATGCGGGGTGTCGACGGAGGTGGAGACGTTGGCCAGGCCCAAGTCGTCGAGATGCCCGGCGAAACTGAGCGCCGAACCCGTGGCGATCATGGTCTTGGAGGGCACGCAGTCGCGCAGATGGGCGGAGCCGCCGACGATGTCACGCTCGATGAGCGTCACTTCCGCGCCGTAACGCGCGGCATAGGTGGCTGCTGAGTGACCCGCCGGGCCACCGCCGATCACGACGAAGCGCTTCTGCGCCATGAGTGGGCAGCGTACCTGTGGCCTCCAGCCCCTCTGTCGTCAGGGCGCTGTGGCTCGCCCTCGTTCCCGACTCTGACTCGATACGGACTCACCGGCCGCTCGGGCCGAGGACTCAGTCTGCGGGTCAGGTGGGGCTAGTGCAGGGTGGGGCTGCAGAGTCCGTCGAGTTCGGCGACTCTGATCCGCTCGCGGTTGTCGTAGGTCACTTCATTGGCGGGATCGGGCCGCAGCCGGAACTCGCGAAAGGACATCTCCAGCGAGTCGAACGCGATGATGCGGCCCGACAGCGAATCGCCGATGCCCAGAATCAGCTTGATCGCCTCAAGCGCCTGAATGGACCCGACGATTCCCGGGAGCACGCCCAGCACACCGGCCTCCGCACACGACGGCGCCAGCTCCGCGGGCGGGGGCTCGGGCAGGTAGTCGCGGTAGGTCGGGCCGTTCCGCGGATCGAAGACGGTGACCTGCCCTTCGAAGCGGAAGATCGAGCCGTGCACGACCGGGATGCCCAGCTTCACCGACGCGTCATTGAGCAGGTAGCGGCTCGGGAAGTTGTCGGCGCCGTCCACGACGACATCCCATCCCGACAGGATGTCCAGCACGTTGTCCGCGCCGAGCCTGGTGTCGTAGGTCACCACGTTGATGTCCGGGTTCAGCGAGGTGAGCGTCTTCTTGGCCGAGTCGACCTTGCGGTCGCCCACCCGGTCGACGTTGTGGAGAATCTGGCGCTGCAGGTTGGACTCGTCCACCACGTCCATGTCGATGATGCCGATGGTGCCGACCCCCGCGGCCGCCAAGTACAGCGCCGCCGGCGAGCCGAGCCCTCCGGCGCCCAGCATGAGCACCTTGGCCTCTCCCAGCTTGAGCTGCCCGGTCTCACCCACCTCGGGCAGCAGCAGATGGCGCTGGTAGCGGTTGCGCTGCTCGGGGCTGAGCGATGCCGGCATGGACCACGGGCGGCCCTCGTCCTTCCAGCGGCCGAAGCCGCCGTCCATCGAGACGGAGTTGGGATAGCCCAGTTCGGCGAGCGTCTTGGCAGCGAAGGCCGAACGGACGCCGCCGGCGCAGTAGATGATGATCTCCGCGTCGTGGTCCGGCACACGGTTCTCGATCTGGGCCTCGAGGTGCCCGCGCGGGATGTGGATCGCGTCTGCGAGTGCGCCCTGCTCGTACTCGTCGGGCTCGCGCACGTCGAGCACGACCAGCGAGCGATCGGCAATCCACTCGGCTGCGGTCGCCGTATCGACCTCGGTGATCTCGCGCTTCGTTGCAGTCAGCAGTTCGCGGAACGAGGGCATGCGGGCCTCCCTGTTCGTCGCTTGGCGTCGCGTCCGGTGCGGCCTGATCAACCGATCAGGCTCAGGCCCTAAATCCTACCTATCTGGTCAGGATTTGGTCACCGGTCATGCGAGGCGGGCAGTGCCTCCGCAGATCTGCGGCAGCACCTCGGAGATCGACCGGCGCAGCGTCATGTCCGCCAGGTGATCCATCTCTGTGGGCCCCGCGTTGACGATCACGACGCGTGCGCCGGCCGACTTCGCTGCGGGAACCACCGCCGCTATCGGATACACGGCCAGCGTCGTGCCCACAGCCAGCATCAGATCGCAGTTCTCCGCAGCGACCTGAGCCCGCATCAGGTCGCGCGCCACGAGCTGCTGGCCGAAGCTGATGGTGGCGCTCTTGAGAACCCCGCCGCAGAGGGGGCACGGCGGGTCGTCCTCGCCGAGCCGCACACGGTCGAGCACCACGCCCATGTCGTCCCGGTAATCGCACTCCAGGCATGCCACCTCGCGGATGGTGCCGTGCACCTCCACGATCTTGGAGGGGTCGGATCCGGCGTCGTGATGCAGCCCGTCCACGTTCTGGGTCAGCAGCGACACCAGCTTGCGCCGACGCTCGAGTTGCACCAGGGCCAAGTGCCCGTCATTCGGCTCCGCCCCCCACGATCGATGGTCCATCCGCGCCCGCCAGGCAAGCACACGCACCTCGGGGTCGGCCAGATAGTTCTGCAGCGTCGCCTGCTTCTCGGCAGCGGGGTTCTTCGTCCACACGCCGTTGGGGCCACGGAAATCCGGGATGCCGGAGTCAGTGGAGATCCCCGCACCCGTCAGCACGGTGATCGCTTGAGCCTCGTCGATCCAACCGGCCGCCGTCCGCACGTCGTCGTCGATCTCGGAACCCGAATCGGCCCACGTGTTCACGCTTTCAGGACTCATGTCGCCCAGTCTGACCGATGACGCCCAGTGCGGTGGAACGCTCTCGACGCCACCGCTGGTCAACGCTTGGCGGGCACACAGTCCCATCTAGCCAAGTCTTCTTATTAATTTTTGTATTTTTTCATTATTTTTTGATATACAAACGACTTCGCCGGTGCCCTGTCCGGTCACCAGAGAACGAGAAGGAGCTTCCGTGCCCGTTGATCCGATGCCATCCACACACACCTCGGTGACTTCATCAAACGTCGGCGCAGCCGCCCCGCTGCGACTTGTCGAAGGCGCCACTGGGCAACTGAGTGCCTCTGATCTCGACGACTGGCCGAACGAGCGGCTTCGCGCCCTGCAAGTGCGCCCTTGGGATGATCCGGTGCTGCGCCGCCTCGGCCATGATCCACGCTCGGTCTACGTGGAGCGATTCTGGGTTGCGGTCCTCGGACCGAGCGCAGTGTGGCTGCTGCGACTGCTCGCACGGGAATTCGACGAGCTCGGGCCAGACGACGACCTGCATCTCGATCTCGAATTCACAGCGCGGCGGCTCGGTCTGCAGCACCGTGGAGGCCGCCAGAGCACGTTCATGCGGACCGTCGACCGGTGCCGCATGTTCGACTTGGCGTATTTCGACGACGACGCGGTGTTGCTGGTGCGCAGGCGGATGCCGCCCGTGCCTCGCCAGCTCTATGTGCGCATGCCCCGCGAACTGCGAAATGAGGTCGGCCTGTGGACCCGGACGGACGGGCACGCCGACTTCTCAGTAGGGGAGATCAGGCTGCTGGCGACCTGCATGCTGATGCTCGGCAACGGCCTGCATGAGGCAGCGGAGCGACTCGTGATCCTGGGACTGCCGCCGTCGGCCGCCAACGAGGCAACCGCTTGGGCATGGGCGAAGCACTGTGTCGGGCCACACTCCCTCCGGCAGGCGCAGCGATAGAGGTCGGCGAAGTTGCCTGTCTCCCGAGACGGATCCGATGACGGCTATTGCCAACCGCAGATGAGCTCGACCAGCGTTCGCACGCCGAACCCGGAGGCGCCCTTCGACATCTCGCCGACATCTGCATCGGCTCGCACAGGTCCGGCGATGTCGAGGTGCACCCACGGCGTGTCGCCGACGAACTCCGACAGGAACAAACCGGCATGGAGCGTGCCCCCGTAGCGGTTCTTGCCGATGTTGCGCAGGTCGGCGATCGGCGAGTCGAGCTGCTCGCGGTATTCGGGCGGCAAGGGCAGGTGCCAAAGAAGCTCCCCAGCGGCGCGTGCCGCAGCCTGGGCCCGTTCGATTGCCGCCGGGTCGTTGCCCATGAGTCCGGCGTACTTGTCGCCCAGCGCAACGAGGCAGGCGCCGGTCAGCGTCGCGAGATCCACGACCAGGTCAGGCTCCTCTTCGACGGCGAGCGAGAGACCGTCGGCGAGGACAAGCCGCCCCTCGGCATCGGTGTTCAGCACCTCGACGGTCTTGCCGTTGCGGATGCACAGCACATCGCCGGGCTTGGTGGCGGTCGGTCCGGGCTGATTGTCGGTGCAGCAGCAGATGCCGGTGACGGCGACGTCGGGCGCCAGCCGGACGATGGCGCTCATCGCCCCGATGACCGCGGCAGCGCCGCCCATGTCCACCTTCATCCACTCCATGCCTTCGAAGGTCTTGAGGTTGAGCCCGCCGGTGTCGAAGGTGATGCCCTTGCCGACCAGATGGACGGTCGCACGCGGCGTGGCGGTCGGCTGCCAGCGCATGCGAACGAGTGCCGGGGGCTCCGTCGAACCCGCATTGACGCCGAGCATCCCGCCGCATCGCTCGGCTTGGAGTCGCTCGCGGTCCCATACCTCGACCGAGGCGGTGCCCGCAGCAGGATCGCCGTCGGCAATTGCAGCTTCGATCGCTGCTGTCGCCGCGTCGGCGAGGCCGGTGGCCGTGAGCGCACCGGCCGGCTGGTTGACGAGATCGCGGGTGAGAGCGATCCCGCCGGCCACTGCGGCGGCGCGAGACAGCGCAGCCTCAACGTCGGTCCCGTCGGGCGCCAACAGCACGATCCGCTCGATCGCCTCTGGCTGCGGCTGCTCGCCCTTGTGCTCGTCGAAGCGATACGACGCGAGCAGCATTCCTTCGACGACGGCGCTGAGCGCAACGTCGGCGCCGAGGTCGTCGGCCGCAGCCGCCGCCAGCGCCGAGGTCAGCGATTCGAGTTTCGACGCCGAGCGCCACAGGTTTGCTGCCGCAGTGCGGAGGTCTGCCGACGCGAGTTCGTCCGATCCGAGGCCGACGGCGATCGGCAGCGTGTCGTCGGAGGCCTCGGCTATGCCGGCCATCAACGCGGTCGTGCCGGCAGAGCCGTCGAAGCCGCTGGCCGCCAGATAGTTCGACGCAGCACCCAGCGTCTCGAGTGCATCGCTGCGAACCGGCCGGTCGCCCGCGGCAGTCGGCGGCGAGTCACCGCGGTCGGTGACAACTTCAAAAGCTTCAATGGAAATGCTCAGAGGCACGGCATCCTCGATCTGTCAGAGGTCGGCACGGTTGCGCCGAGTACACGATGCGGGCAGGCAGGTGCCCGCAGCGAGGTTCTACCCCACGCCCGCAGGTGGCGCAGGCAGGTTTGAACGACAGCCGGCAAATCGCCCGGCGATTACGAAGCAGGGCGCAGGTGGACGACGTCCCCGACCGACACCGTATGAGTGATGCCGACATCGTCACGAACCAGCAGCCTTCCTTCGGCGTCAAGATCGCTGGCCAGCCCCTCCAGCGCTTCCCCCTTCGACATCTGGCCAAACGAGATGCGCACGCGGCGTCCGAGTGTGGCCGAGCAGCAACGCGCCTCGGCCAGCAGGGATGCCGCCCCCGAGTCGTCGCCGGGGCCGGCGCCGTGATCCGCGCGGCACAAGCGCGCATAGCGCTGTTCCAGTCCTTCGAGCACCAAGCGCGCCAGCAGCGTCCTGTCCACAGGCGCCCCGGATTCCAGGTTCAGGCTTGTCGCGATGCCGTCGAGTTCATCGGGGACGGCAGGCCAACCGGTGTTGAGTCCCATGCCGACGACGAGCGCTGTCAGCTTTCCCTCTGTGCTGATGGATTCCGCCAGGGTGCCCGCCAGCTTGCGGTCCCCGAATCCCGGTGCGGCGATCACCAGATCGTTCGGCCACTTGAGACTCGGTCGCACGCCACTGTGCCGCTCGCATGCGTCTATCGCGGCGAGCGCAACCGCCATTGTCACCAATGCCGCACGGGACGGAGGCAGCGGACCCGGGGGGGGCCGCAAGAGCACTGACATCATGAGCGAAGTGCCTGGCAAGGCCGTCCAGCGGCGCCCTCGCCTGCCGCGCCCCGCGGTCTGGGTGTCAGCGATGAGGACCAGTCCCTCAGGTGCACCTCGCCGCGCCCGTTCGAGCAACTCGGTGTTCGTCGAGTCGATCTCGTCGTGCCACTCGATGCTCGTGAACCTGGTGCAATCGACCGATGTGAAGTGTGCTGATTCGGCGGACTGGGAATCGCGCGATCCAAGCACACCGCGAGCGTAACGGTGGCACTTGCGACGGCAGCCGACAGACTTGCCCGCTGCCGATCACAGGTGCATCGGCGCGCTCGGCGTGGGGTCGGCGGGCATCTGCAGCCGGCTCGGTCGGCACAAGACAGTCAGGAATTCATTCGTGTTCAGCAAGCTCCTCATTGCCAACCGAGGTGAGATAGCGGTACGGGTCATCCGAGCCTGCCGTGAGCTGGGCATCGGCACGGTCGCCGTATACAGCGAACTCGACCGCAATGCGATGCACGTGCGGCTCGCTGACGAAGCATTCGCCCTCGGCGGGCAGACCGCTGCTGAGAGCTACCTCAACACCGAAGCCATTCTCGGTGTCATCGAGCGCAGCGGGGCTGAGGCAGTGCATCCCGGCTACGGCTTCTATTCCGAGAACGCCGACTTCGCTCGCGCCATCACCGAGCGGAGGGTGACCTTCGTCGGGCCGCCGCCGGACGCCATCGAGGTCATGGGCGACAAGATCTCGGCGCGCCTCGCCGCCGAGCGCTCCGGCGTCGCAGGCGTTCCGGGCACCACCGAGGTCATCACGTCAGCCGACGACGTCGCAGCATTCGGCGAGGCTCACGGCTATCCGATCGCCATCAAGGCGGCCTTCGGGGGCGGGGGCCGCGGCATGAAGGTGGTCGGCGGCCCCGGCGAGATCGAAGCAGCGCTGTCTTCTGCGCAACGAGAAGCCGAGGCCTTCTTCGGGCGAGGCGAGTGCTACATGGAGCGTTACCTCACGTGGCCTCGTCACATCGAGATGCAGGTCATCGCCGATCACCATGGCAACGCCGTCTGGCTGGGCGAGCGCGACTGCTCCGCCCAACGTCGGCATCAGAAGCTGGTGGAGGAAAGCCCTGCGCCGCTGCTCGACGACGATGTCCGCACTGCGATGGGCGAGGCAGCGGTGGCTGTGGCTCGTGGGTGCGATTACACGAATGCGGGCACTGTCGAGTTTCTCTACCAGGACGGCGAGTTCTTCTACCTCGAGATGAACACCCGCCTGCAGGTCGAGCACCCGGTCACCGAGCTGGTGACCGGCATCGACCTGGTGCGCGAGCAGATCCGGGTGGCAGCGGGCGAGCCGCTGTCGTTCAGCCAGTCAGATATCACCTCAGTCGGTCACGCCATCGAGGCACGCATCAACGCCGAGGATCCCGCCGGCGGGCGCTTCCTCCCCTCGCCGGGGACCGTGAGCGCGTTGCGGGTACCCGACGGCTTCGGCATTCGCTGGGACGGCGGGTACGAGGCGGGCGACAGTGTGAGCCAGTACTACGACAACCTCATCGGCAAGCTCGTCGTGTGGGGTTCGGACCGTCCGACTGCGATCGCACGCATGCAACGCGCGCTCGGCGAGCTCCAGGTCGGCGGTGTCGCGACGACGGCTTCTGCGCACGCAGCGATCATGGCGTCAGAGGACTTCCAGGCAGGCACCCACAGCACGAAATGGGTCGAGGAGCGGCTCGATCTGAGCGGCGTGAGCGGCGCAGCCGACGCGGCGCCCGATGCGCCCCCCCATACGTCAGTCGACGGCGAAGCCGGGCCTCGTGTCCGCCGAGATGTCGTGGTGGAGATCGACGGCAAGCGGTTCTCTGTCAGCGCATGGGTGCCCGAATTGGCCGCCGCTGCAAACTCAGCGTCGGCCGCCGCACGGCCGAGGCGCTCGAAGAGCACCGCATCCGGGGGCGCTGGCACCGGCCAGGTGACGGTCCCCATGCAGGGCACGATCGTGAAGATTCTCGTGGAGGTCGGTCAAGAGGTCTCGACCGGCGAGGGCGTGGTGGTGCTCGAAGCCATGAAGATGGAGAACAGCATCAACGCCGATCGGTCAGGCACGGTCACCGAGATCAAAGTTGCGCCGGGCGACACCGTCGGCGCCGGAGACGTGGTGGTGGTGATCTGCTAGACCCGTCTCCTAGATATCTGCGTCGAGCGGCTGCGGCTGTTCCGCGGCAGCCCGCCGCGTCTCAGCAGCTCGCTCCTTCAGCGTGCCGACATCGAGTTCTATGGCCCGCACGCGTCGCAGCGTCCGCTCGGCAATGACGCGGTTGGCGCGCAGCAGATCCGCGAGCACGCCCAACATCACCAGCTGCATCGCCACGAGCAACGCGACGGCGCCGATGATGAGCGACTGCACATGACCCGAGCCGCCCGAGGTCACCCAGAACCAGCCGAAGCGGCCGAAGAGAAACACACCGACTGCTGCGAACAGCGCGGCCGGCACCGCGAAGACCCGCAGAGGCTCGTGCATTGCGTAAACGCGGGCAATCGTTCCTGCAGCTCTGCGCACGTACTGCCGCTTGGACTTGAAGAGCCGTGACGGGCGGGAGGTGGGATTGACGCGCACATCGACATCGGTGATGGCGAGGTCGGACTTGCCCGCCTGGATCACCGTCTCGAGCGTGTAGGTGAAACGCGAGACGACGTTGGCGGCCAATGCGGCTTCCCGGCTGTAGGCACGGAAGCCCGAGGTGACATCCGCGACGTCGGTCCCTGACGCTTGGCGCACGGTCCACGAGCCGAGTCGCTGCAGGCGCTTCTTCAGGGGCGAGAACTCCGGATGATTGCGGATGTCACGCGAACCGATCACCAGGTCGGCTCGGCCCGCCACGATCGGGGAGACGAGGCGGCTGATGTCTCCTGCGTTGTACTGATTGTCGCCGTCGGTGTTGACGACGACATCGGCGCCCATGCGCAGCGCCGCATCGAGGCCGCTGGCGAATGCCACCGCCAGCCCCTTGTTCTGCGTGAGGCTCACCACAGCGTCCGCGCCGTGCGTCCACGCCACGTCGACCGTGCCGTCAGTGGAGCCGTCGTCGATCACCAGCCACAGCACCTCGCTGAAGCCCTCCACCTGGCGCGGCAGCTCGCTCAGGGTCTGACCCAACGTCTCCGCCTCGTCGAGACAGGGGATCTGAATCACCAGCCGCACCCGCCCATTGTGTCGGGTGCACCTGACACAAGAGAACTCCCCTCGGGTGCTCCCGCGCTAGTCCACGTTGATGTTGCGGAGGCGCGCAGTGGCAAGCGCGAGGCTGGCTGCTGAGGTGGCGGCCAGCACGATGACTGAGATCCCGACGCTGTACGTCGTGAAGCCCAGATCGACCTCGGCAATCTGGGAGAGCATCGAGCGGGCATAGCCACGCAGCGACAGCCGCTCGGCAAAGTCGCCCAGGCCCACCGCCAGGCCCTCCCACAGCAGGATGTAGGCAATCCCCCACAGCACGGCTTTGCGGAACAACAGACCGAGCAGCACGAACAAGCACGAATACGCGACAGTTCCGAGTGCCGCCGCGGCCAGCGATCCGAGCGCGGCTCGGCCCGAACCAGCGACGAAGTCGGTCGCGAGCCAGCCGCCGAAGACCGTCGGCACGACGCACAGCGGCAGTGACACCGTGGCGGAGGCCAACGCCGCTGCCACCGCCAGCGGGGCGCGGCCGATGGGACGCAGCCACAAGTACACCAGCGTGCCGTCGTCGCGCGCGTCGCCCAGCGAGGCGGCCGCGAAGACCAGCGAGACGATGGGCACGATCACGATGAGGCCGAACCCGTCGGCATAGCTGGCGCCGTCGAAGATCATCCCCGCACTGCTGTTGGCACCGCGATTCGACGAGTTGCCGACGACCCAGCCGACGACGATCATGAGCGCCCCCAAGGCGCCGAGCGCGGCGATGCGGCCCGCCGAGACGATCTGGCGGATCACCACCCGGTAGCACAGCGTCGTCGCGCGGACGGTGCCGACGCGCCGACGCACCGGCGCCGTCGCTGCTGCAGTCGCCGAACTGCTCACCGTCGTTCCACCAAGTAGCGGAACACCGACTCGAGATCCTCGTCCAAGGGCAGCACTGAGCGCAGGCGTGCGTCCAAGCGACGGGCCAAGGGCGCGATCTCCCGGCCGAGCCGATCCACGTCCAAGGTGTCGGCTACGACGGCGTCGCCCTCGACACGAACGCCGACGGCCGTTCCCGACTCCACGAGCGCCGCAGCCAAGGATCGGGGCCTGTCGGCTTCGATGCTGACACGGTGTGGGCGGTCGTCCATCATCTCGCGCAGTTCGCGGTAGTCGCCGCTCGCAACCAGCCGGCCTTGGGCGATCACCAGGATGCGCGAACCCAGCAAGGCGACCTCTTCGAGCACATGGGAGGACACGAGCACGCAGCGGCCCTGCGCGCCGAGACCTTCGAGCATCTCGATCATGCGACGCCGCTGGACAGGATCGAGGCCGTTCAGCGGTTCGTCCAGGATCAGCACGTCGGGGTCGTGCACCAAAGCAGCAGCCAGCTTGGTGCGCTGCCGCATGCCCTTGGAATACCCCGAGACTGGCCGCGGATCGTCGGGGTCCAGCTCCACGAGTTCCAGCGTGCGGCGCGCAGCGTCGGCGGGGCCCGCGACACCATGGGTCTCCGCCGCGATCTGCACAAACTCGAGCGCGTCGAGCCGGTCGAACAGGGCATCTTGCTGTGACGACAAACCGATCCGGCCGCGCACGTCGCGATCCCGGCGTGCGTCTGCCCCCAGCACACGCACCGATCCTCGCGAGGGCGGCGTCAACCCGCACATCATGCGGAACAGCGTCGACTTGCCGGCGCCGTTGGGTCCGAGCAGCGCGGTGACGCCCGAGCGCACCGCGAAAGTGACGTCCGACACCGCCACCACGTCACCGAAGAACTTCGACACACCGTGCACCTCGACCATGCCGGCAGGCAGTGCCGGCACTCCCGATCCATCCGGCGTGCCTACGGTCTCGCCGGAGGACATCGGGTCGGTGGCCGATCCCCCGGCTGGGGGCGCGGGCGCCGGCACCGGACGCGGACGCGGGCTCATTGCGTCCCCTCGATGCGGCGGTAGCGCCACCACAGCACCGCCGCTCCTGCGGCGACCCATGCCGCATTTACCGCTATGACGAACAGCGTCGACAGCTCGCTGATGCGTTGCCCGGGCGAGCTTTCGTCTTCGCCCAGCACCGGCGATCCGACGCCGAAGATCCGATCCTTGAGCGCCTCGCCCATCTCACCGAGATTGAACGCGTAGATGCGGGGATCCATCTCGGCGACTTCGACGAGCACGCTGGTGACGAGTTGCGTGCCCAACAGGAGCAGGATGACGCCGATCACCGCGAATGCTCGCCGATCGGTCAGGCTCGAGATCGCCAGGCTGGCGGCGGTGATCGTGGCCGCGATGGCGACGCCCGAAGCCAGAATGCGCACGAGCACGATCAGCCAGTCGCCCAGCCCATCTGGGCCCGAGCCCTCCACGGTGTAGGCGATGAGCAGAAAGAGCAGCGGCCCCACCGTGATCACCGCCAGCGTGACCGCCACTGCGGCAGCTTTCGAGGCCAGGTAACTCCACAGTCGCAACGGTGTGGACAGGTACAGCGGCAGCATCCCGTTGCGGCGATCCGCTACCAGTATCTCGGGCACCACGATCCCGCAGTAGAAGAACAGCGCCGCCTGAATGAGCCCGTAGTACTCGTGGTACTCGGGCAGGATGTTGTCGGAGATCAGGTCGATGTCCAGAACGGTCGCAATGCCCACGAACACGATCGCCGGCACCAGGGCGATCACCACCGCCAGCCACGGCAGGAACTTGTGCCGGGCCGGGCGTCCCAGGCCGAGCGTGAACCGCATCGACGAGACGATCACCGCACGCATGGCGCCGGCGAGCCCGCGCCGGGGACCCTCATAGGGCCGGAAGCGCTGATCGTGGATCTGCGCGGCCCCGTCGGCTGCCGCGACGCCCGATTCAGTCGACTCGCTCATGCCGCTGCCGTCTCGAACAGGTCGGCCAAGGTGCGCCGGCGGGCCTCGAGCCGCCGGATTCGGGCGCCTGCATCGGCCACCGCATCCCGGGCACGGTCGCACAGCACGTCTCGCTCGCGTCCGCCGAGGCGCAGCGTGGTGCCGGCGCGCTCGACCTCGACGCCTGCAGCGCGCAGTGCGCTCTCGACGGCATCTACCGAGCCGGCTGGATCGGTGACATCGACGAGTTCGAGGGCGACGCCTTCGTCATCGCCGATGAGCTCCCCTATCGGACCGCACGCCACGAGCCGACCGGCGTCCAATGCAACGACGTGGTCGCAAACGCTCTCGACCTCATTGAGCAGGTGCGACGACAGCACCACGCTCACCGAGTGCTCGTTGCTGATCTCGCCGATGAGCGTGAGCATCTCGCTGCGCTGGGTCGGGTCGAGCCCGGAGGTCGGCTCGTCGAGCAGCACGAGCCGTGGATCGGACGCAATCGCCTGCGCGAGCTTGACCCGTTGGCGCTGACCGGTCGACATCGTGCCGAGCGTGCGGGTTCGCTCTTCGCCCAGGCCGACGAGCCACAGGCTGTCCGAAGCCCGTGTGCGGGCCTCGCTGCGCGGCAGCCCGCGTACCTGCGCCAAGTGACGCACGAAGTCGACGGCTCGCATCTCGTCGGGCAGCAGGTCCCGCTCGGGAGCGAAGCCGACCTGTGCCCGCAGCGCCGCTCCCTGGCTGCGGGGATCGAACCCCAGCACCCTCGCTGAGCCGGAGGTCGGCGCACGCAAGCCGAGCAACGCGTTGAGCAGCGTCGTCTTGCCGGCGCCGTTCGCCCCGACGAGCCCGGTCACCCCGGGCCGCATCTGGACATCCAGCCCATCCAATGCCACCGTCGAGCCGAACTGCTGTGTCAGCGATGTCGTCGCGGCGATCACCGCCGGCTCGGATCCCGATTCGCTCACAGCGTCAAGCTAGTGGTGCGTCGGCAATTTGCACAGGGCCTGCCGAAGCCTGTTTCCGCAGGTCAGCGGGCCGCGACCTGCCCGCAAGAAAACCGCGACACACCACTAGAGGCTGAGCCGGCAGGCGAAACCGTGGCCCGAGCGGCCCGTGAGCCCGTATTGATATCGAAACTGGGAACAAGAGCGGGAAGCAACTGGTGCGACAACGGGAAGGTTCACCCACCCGCGCGGCTCCTGACGGGAGCCGCGCTCGCGACCCCCGTCAGCCGGGCTGTTGGGGATGATCGTCTCGGAGATCTTCTCCTTGACGTGGCCAATGCCGGCTGTGCCGTTGGCCTCGAAGTACGTCAGACGTCCGTCCGCGAGCGATGCTCGGTACTGCTCTCCAGTGCGCATGCTGGAGTCCCCGTTCGTCCCGAGTGCTGTCGCTGTGCAGTCGCAGCCGCAGCAGAGCGGGTGTCACGCTAGTTCTCTGGCCGCGGTCGATCCCTGCGAGTCCCCTGCAGGCAGGCGCTGGGCGCGCCGGGGGCGGTAGAACGGAGGTCATGGACGACGCTTCTGGCCCTACCCCGCTGAATCCGGGCGCGGTTGCCGCTCCCGCTGACATCACGTCGCCGACGGCCGCTGCGACCTACGAACTCGACGGTCACGTCGCCATCATCACCTACAACCGGCCAGAATCGCTCAACGCCATCAACGGCGAAATGCGGGCGTGCCTGAATGCCGCCTGGCTGGAGTTCTACAACGACCCTGACGCCTGGGTGGCGATCATGACCGGCGCCGGCCGAGCCTTCTGCGCCGGTGCGGACATGCGCGACCGAACCGGGGGCTCGGCGGGCATCTGGTCGGGCACGTTCTTCGAGACGCCGACGGTCAACAGCTACGAGAGCGGCTTGGAGCTGTGGAAGCCCACGATCGCAGCCGTCAACGGGGCCTGCATTGGCTACGGCCTCACCGGCGCGCTGGTCGCGGATTTTCTGATCGCCTCGGATCGGGCGATCTTCGGCATGCCGGAGGTGAAGATCGGCGTCCCGACCATCGTGGGGTCCATGCGCATGCCGTCCAAGATCGGCTGGGCGAACGCCATGGAGCTGTTGCTGACCGGCGACAACGTCGACGCCGAGCGGGCTCGCGAGATGGGCCTGGCGTGGAAGGTGGTGCCGCACGACTCGCTCATGGGCGAGGCCCGGACGCTGGCCGAGCGGCTGTGCCAGGGTGCGCCCCTCGCCGTGCGAGCCGTCAAGGAAGTCGCCTGGCGCAGCGCCCGGATGGGCTGGACCGATGCCGTCCGCATGGGCGAATCGCTGCGCCGCCTCGTAGCCGCCAGCGACGATGCCTCCGAAGGCGGCCGCGCCTTCGCCGAGAAACGCCCTCCCGAATGGACCGGCGCCTGACTTCGATCGGTATTACCTGAATCATGGAGCACCGAACGATTCAGAGTTCTAGTCTTCGAGGACAGCTGCCCAGCGCATTAAGTGAGACGTGGGGACGTTCAGGGCCCTCGGTAGCTCCCTTAAGACTCGCCGACACCGCTTCGCATCATCTCTCATCCTAGAACAGAGATCAGCAAGCGAGTGCTTACCCAACTGCTTGAGTTCCCACGCTCGTGCAAATGCAAAATGACGCTTTAGTTCATGATACGAAAGATCATTCGGAAGCCGACGACCTGAGTCGCAAACCTCGCATTTACAGCGAAAATGGCGATCATGCTCGATCAGTGTAGTGGCAGTGGCTGTCGGCAAATATGCATGGAGCCCACGAACGTAATAGCGTGCTGGGGTCGCGCCCGTAGATTCCAACGTAGGCCAGTCGCGCGACTCGCTATAGCCTAACCCGTTACTGAAGCCATGGAGCCCGACTATACTAAGCAAAATGCTAAAGTAGCCTCCATACAGGTTTACCAACTTGCGCCGGCTTGCTGTTTCTTCAACGAAGTCACGCATTGCTTCCAGTTCTTCAAGCGACACGCGTCGTTCATCAAATCCTGGCACCCAATAGAACAACGTTGCTGACAGGTTCTCCGGTACCTCGGCGAACGTCGAAGACAAAGAATCAACATCACTATACGATATCACTGGCGAGATGCTTGTGCTTTCGTCCATCATTGAAGCCGCAGCCCAAATGCTCTCCATCACCCGCATCCAAGGATCTGAATCAGAACGAACGGCAAAATAGGGACACAAGATGTATTCGGGTTCTCGACGTTCGTCTACCACTGAGTAGTGGCTAGCTTCTCCACCGGCCCTCTGAAGCAACGTCCGATACCGATCAAGTCGCTGAGTTACCTCGTCGGCCCGCTTGCCATAGTCTCTCTGAAAGGCGACCATAGACGCCACGACTTCTTCACACACACCGTTCGAATAGAAGCTCGGAGGAAACGACGGCGACGCTTCACCTCCAGGAACCGATACTTCTTGCATACGGGAGCTAACCGCACTACCCATTTCACGAGCCAATGTGAAATGCGAGGCCCGAGGAGACTGGAGCACATTCTGAAAGAGAGGAGTACGAGGCTCAATAATGTAAGGCAGAGCCGACGAAAGCACAAATGCGGCCGTTGCGTCGGCATAGTACGATGCAATTGTTGACGGAACGGTCATGATGTCGAACGCAGACCGTACCGCCGGATCTCGAAAACTAACCTGATCCGAATTACCGTAAGCCAGAAAATGAAGCACTAACTGCCCCTTGCCTCAGTTGGACACTCTGCTATTGATTCCAGTAGTCGCAAAGCAACACGCGTACAGGGATCGCCAAGCGCTGCATCAAGAAGAATCACACATTCTCCGTTCTCTACTGCAATAACTCCTACCGCCAATCGTCGCGCTTCTTCGAGCCTAGAGTCCGACACCAACGATGTCGGAATAGCTACATAAGTGCGGTGGGCACAATACCGATGTAGGAAGGCCTGGGCCAAGACACGGTTCCAATGGAACAACTTGGCCTCGATGGCGATCAAACGCGAATCTGCATGAACCAAGATGTCCATACGTGCCTGATCATGACATGCGACCTCGGTTTCTACTGCGGATACATTCTCCCACAGGTGCCAAGCGCACTTCTGTACCTCGGCCACGAGTTCCGACTCTGAACCATACACTAGGATACGGCTCCACTGTTTCGAAAAATGCTGTGCATTTTGCTTCTCGCGGATGCTCGTAGCATTGTCAGGAGAACCACCGCAGTCACCATTTGGACGAATATGGTTAGGGCAATCCAGTGTAGCGGCCCGAATGACCAATCTGAGTCGAACGCAACCTTGATCCAGGGCAAGAGCAACCCCAAGCCTGCAACGACACCGACAGTGGCAGCGATGGTTCGCAGTCTCGCATATGCAGCAGCGCTGCGCTTGCAAGACTCACAGCTGGAAAGTGTGCCGAACAAGACCTGCACACTCTCAATCACGTCTGGCTTTCCTAGAAGCAGCTCAAACTCGCGCCGCAATCTCTCTTCAGGTTCTAGCTTTAGGTAGATTTGACTGAGGCCCTTGAGGTTATCGCAGAACAGATCGACTGTCGTTGTGCGTACCCAGTTCCGGAGCCTTTCAATCTGGGATCCCTCCAGTGATCCACTTGTTGGGATTGTCCTGCGATATCCGAGCAATGAAAATACGGTGCCGAGCGTTGTTATGGCCAGCCCGACGATGAAATAGATGAGGTCGAGTTTATCTGCCATTGATTCTGACGAGAAGTACTAGGAGGGTGGTCGGAAATGGGGATCTTGCCGACACAGCAAGTCCCTGACCTGTGGGTTTGCATCTGACAAACGCCGAAACAGCGGCTTTCCGACCAGCCTCCTAGGGGTTCGATCGCAGGATCTTGTCTCGTATGACAGATTTCTCGGTGTAATCGGGATACTCGGTGTATACGTGGTAGATCAGGTTTTGTAAGCTGAGTCCGCCGTATCGATCCTTTAAGTTGGCGATACCATCAGACAGCGATCCGTGCTTGCGTGCAAGATATCCGGCAACTAACGCGCCATCTTTCGTCAGCTCGAATCGTCGCTCATAAGATATCTCTGACGCCATATCGGAGTAAAGCAACTCCTCTGCTCTATCGAGGTCAGAGTCGGTGAGGCTACGTTCTTCTGAGAGAAGTCCGGCTTCCTCTAGCAATTCGACAGCCTCATAAATCTCGCGCGAATATGGACCATAGTGATACGCTTCAAATGTGAACGGCTGACTAACGTTTAGCGCTTGCCCAAGTTCCTGTTCCAATAGAAATAGTAGCTTCTCAAGCCTTGTAATTCCGTTGATCTTGCCTTCCGCTTCCGGCCACTTGGTTGGCGCGTGCAATAGCAGTAAGACAAGATCGGGAGCGATTAGGTCTTCAGATTCCATGTCTCCGCCCGGACTTAGATGGACTAGTGGTGTGTCGCGGTTTTCTTGCGGGCAGGTCGCGGCCCGCTGACCTGCGGAAACAGGCTTCGGCAGGCCCTGCGCAAATTGCCGACGCACCACTAGGGATGTTTGGGCAAACCACTGCAAACAAGGTACGACTGGCCGAATGGCGCCATCGAGACAACGCGATGGGATCCGCTATCTTCGCCCGTACGTGTACGCCGCACGGAAGTAGTCGTGTTCGCACCGCGATTTCGGAGGCTCATGGGAGACTGTTCCGCACCAAACTCGCGACGCGCTCACGCACGGACGGTATCACCGCCGACTTTCTGTGCTGCAATTTTGCCTCCTTGAATCGGTGCCCGAGCTGGGTCATGGGGGTCTTCACTAGCTGACGAGCGTGAGGCGGGCCACGAGGTCGGTGCCGAAACCCGTGAGGATCGCCAGGTAGAGCAGGCCTGTGGCAGCCATCACGGCCGCGTACTGGCGCTCTCGCAGCGCGGCCATGGCTACCGCCGCGAGCGCCGCCGTGGTGATGGCGCAGGCAACCCAGAACCAGCCGAGCAGCCCGCCATAGCCGTCATCGATCGAGCCAGTCAGCACGGCGATCATGCCGGTCGGCAACAGCAGCAGTCCCACTTCGACCGACCAGACCGCGCCGAGATGCCGCACGAGCTCGCGCAGCGGCTCACGGCGCAGCCCCGGCTGCACCAGGTACCAATGTCCGAGCAGCATCGAATCGCTCACCACGCCGAGGAATGCGGCACCGGCGATGACGCGGGCGAGGTGCAGGGCCGGGTTGACGTCCCCGCTCGCGCCGAGCCCCGCGGCGACGACGCCCACTACGCCGGCCAGTGGCGCCGCCAGGTCCCAACGGGGGTCGAAACCCTCGATCGTCCGGCGCGGCGAAAGCCCCGGTGACTCGACCCCGTCGCTGCCGTTGCCCTGATGTGGCACAGCAGAGCCCGCAGTGGATGCTTCGGGTCGAGCCGAGCGCGCCAACGTCGCGAACGCGCACGCCGACACCGCAATGCAGGCCACATCCCGCACCGCGTTCGGCTGGAACACGAACCCCGTGACCGCGGCGATGACCGCAATGGCCCCATACAGCGAGCGCAGCAGCCAGCCGTAGCCAAGCCCTACCTCGCGTCGCCGGGTTGTCAACCACAGGTAGGCCAGTCCCCCCGTGGCCCACTGGCAGAGCACAGTGGCCACATCGACGGGCGCGCCCTCACCCATTGCGGGTCAAGCTCACGGGAACGAATCTCTCGCAGAACTCTTCGATGATCTCCCGGATGAGCGGATTCTGGCCTCCGGGGACAGCGAGATCTGAGTGCCGCTGGGCAAGCGCACCGGAATCCGGCGAAGCTCCCTAGCTCGCTCGAGGCGCTCGGTCAGCGTCCCAACACGGTCCAGATAAGCCGCAAGTTGACCCGGCCATTCAGTCGTGCCGCGTCTGAGCATCAGCGACCACGCGATGTGGCTGATTTGGTAGACGGTTTGACCACTGTTGGTCGGACGGTCTGGATCGTCCGGATTCTTCGTGGCGAGTCCAGCATCACAGAACTGGTGGATTGGCTGACGTCGCACGGTCTCACGCGTGTTCGGCGCGTAGTCCTTTTCGTAGTGATCCCGCATGAAGGCCATCATTTCGGTGATTCCCAGCATCGGGTTGCGGGCCTCGGCCCACGGTCGTTCTGGGGTCAGGCCGAGGAGGGCCAAGAGCACGAGAGCTGAGCGTTCATTGCTCTGCGCGCGTGGGAAATCCAATTCCTTGAGGACTTCCCTCGCTTCGGAGACTCGCTGTTTGGCCTGCGGCTTCACAGGACGCCTTCGAGAGCAGGAACGTGACGTTGCACCAGCGAGTCCGTGGCTGCTTGCTCGAACTCGGTTGAGCGAGCCTCGGCGCCCAAGGAGAGCAGGGAATCGACATTGGGGTACCGAAGCGACTCCAGGTCGGCAGCGTTCACTTGGGTGTGCCCGTTGAACTGCCGGAAGAACTGATCGACGACCGTCGAGTTGAGATAAGCCGCCAGTCCCCATGCAAGATCGAGCTCCATGCCCCGATTCGAGACATGGAGCACGTTGACGTGATTCTCCATAGCCACCACATCGCGCGGTAGGTCCCCGGGTCCCAACACCGCCGCCACGACGCGGCGACGTTCCTCTTTCGAGGAGAAGCGCTTGACCAGCACGTAGTCGCCCGCCGGCAGGAACATGCTTTCGGTCGCCGACGACTCGGCAATCGCGCATGGCTTTGAATTGGACCGGCCTGGCCAGTCGATTCTGCCTCGCTTCAAGTGCCCTGGGTAGATCAGCGGAATCGCGCCCTCGTCGCACTCCTCGCGCAGGTACTCTCGCGACCGAAAGTCCACCACTCGACCGGTCGAGGCCGTGACGCCTAACCCCGACAGCGTCTGAGGCAGGCCCCCCAAGTGCTCTGCCAGCACAACGCTTGCGCGATCTTCAGGTATCCGGATGAAGAGTCGCGGGTCCTTCGGGTGAACGACGGAGTCGGCGCCGACTTCATGCCGGCGAGGCTCGTCAAGGCCCGAACCCGAACTGACAGCGATCTGCACCGACGGGCGCCGAGGCGACCGAACGATTCTGAAGATGATGTTCTCTTGAAGCACTGCGCCGTCGCGAAACGCCGTACCGCGAGATTCGAAGACGTGAATGTCCCGAAGCGCGCAGTCATCCAGCAGGGCTTGCCGGAAGGCCCTGAAGTACGACCCGTTGCAGAAGCTCCGTGGGGTAATCGCGACCAGCTGACCATCGGGAGCGAGCAAGCGGCTGGCAAGCCAGACGAACGCCGAATACAGATTGCTCGTGCGAATGCCGAGACGCCGAAGTCGTTCGTTAGTCGCAGATGCTGTGCGCATCTTGCCGTACGGCGGGTTCATGATGACGAGATCGAACGACTGGCGATCCTGCTGGAACATCTCCGGCGCTGCACGGCTAGCGCCCCATGTCAAGAAGTCAGAGTGTTCGACTTGGCCCTCAGCCGCCTGCGTCACATCACGACAGTCAGTAAGCGTCGAATCGAGACTCTCCAGTAGCCGATCATCGATTTCCACGGCCGTCACGTCCAGAGAGCACTGCCATCCCTCGCTGGCTGCTCGTTCAACTAACGCAGCCGAAAGCGACCCGACACCGGCACCGGGATCGAGCACGCGAACCCGTCCTTCCACGGGTTCGAACATGTCAGCCAGAAGTCGCGCGATCGGAGCTGGCGTGAAGTACTGCCCAAGCTCCGCCCGACCGTTGTCAGCCGACGCTTCGGCGTGCGCAATGCGGCACTGTTCGGCGCGAGCCAACGGTCCGGCCGCTACAAGTTCATCGACAACTGTCGCCACGCCGCCTCACCGGGTCCTTCGAGCACATGGCCTGTCGGCAGCATAGGTAGAGCCCGGGATTGCGTCGCGGAGCATTTTCTCCGCGGCCGCTTGGAGGCGCTAGGCCCCGACGGGCTGGGTGCGCACCGCGAGCGACACGGCCGCAGCCGAGGAGGCGGCGTGGTAGCTCGAGCGCGTCAGCGGGCTGGATTCGACATGGGCGAGACCCAGTTCGGATCCCACCTCCCGCCACCGCTCGAAGGTTGCAGGCGGCACCCACCGGGCCACAGGAATGTGGTGGCTCGTCGGGCGCAGGTACTGGCCGATCGTCACGATGCTCACACCGACGGCCGCCAGGTCTGCCAGCGCGGCATCCACTTCCGCATCCTCCTCGCCCATGCCGACGATGATGCCGGACTTCGTGACATGACCTGCCGAGGCACTGCGCGCGAGCAGGGTCAGGCTGCGGGCGTAGCCGGCCGACGGCCGAACCGCTCGCTGCAGCCGCGCCACCGTCTCGATGTTGTGGTTGAGAATGTCAGGGCCGGCGTCCAGAACCGTGCCCAACGACGCCGCGTCCCCGCCGAAATCCGGTACCAGCACCTCGACGGTCGTTCCCGGAGATTGAGCCCGAATCGCCGCGATGGTCTCGGCAAAGCCGGCAGCTCCCCCATCAACGAGATCGTCGCGGGCGACCGCTGTGACAACGGCATGGTCCAGGCCCATCTCGGCAACCGCGTCGGCAACCCGGCGCGGCTCCTGCGGATCAGGCGCGCCCGGCTGGCGGGTGTCGACCAGGCAGAAACCGCATGCTCGGGTGCACCGCTCCCCGTTGAGCATGAACGTGGCGGTGCCCGCGCCCCAGCACTCGAAGATGTTCGGGCACCCCGCCTCCTCGCAGACCGTCACGAGGTCGTGCCGTCGCATGACCTTGCGCAGCTGCAGGTAGCCGTCGTTGAGATCCATGCGAGCGCGCAGCCACAGGGGCTTGCGATCGGCGAGCTCCAGGCCCCCGTTCACGCCAGCCTCGGCCAGACGCCCACGGCTGCGCGGCGGGGCCACCTCGACGGGTCCGGGACCCAGGCCACGGCTGAACGCACTCAGGTCGGAGGGCCGGTGCCGCCACGCCACGTCGGCCCTTTGGACACCCCCGTCGGCCCATCGTTCCACTGCTCGCTGGGCGATCGCGTCGATCACGCCGCGCATCGTCGCGGTGCAGCCCTCAGCCCGCAGCGACGTCGGCCGGTACTCGCGGATGCCGCAGGGGACGATGCGCTCGAACCACGACAAGTCGGTGTCGACGTTCAGCGCAAAGCCGTGCATCGTCCGACCGCGGCTGAGCCGCACGCCGATCGCGGCGAGCTTGCGGGGAGTGTCGTCGAGGCCGGTCCACACGCCGGGGTACCCGCGCAGCCTGCCGCACCCGCCCATCCCGACATCAGCCAGCGCATCGATCAGCACCTGTTCGAGATCGCACACGTAGGAGGCCGTCTCGGCCAGCCCGCCGCCGCGGCGGCCCGGCAGCATCAGGATCGGGTAGCCGACGATCTGGCCGGGGCCGTGGTAGGTGAAGTCGCCGCCCCGGTCGATGCGCACGCAGTCGGCGCCGACTTCGGCGGGATCGACCAGCAGGTTGGCCTCATCGGCGCTCGGCCCCGCGGTGAACACGTGGTCGTGCTCCACCAGCAAGAGGTAGTTGTCATTGCTGTGAGAGAACAGCCGTCGCTGCAGATCGAGCGCCTCGGCGTAGCGAACCCGCCCCAGCCAGCGCACCCGCAGCTCGCTTGGCGCCAACCTCAGAGCTCCGCTCCCCAGTCGTGCTGTTCGAGCATCTGGCGGACATGGCCCAGGAATCCCGCGGCATAGCTGCCGTCGAACGCCCGGTGATCCCAGCCCATCGCCAAGTGGCCCACCGAGTGGATCACGATGCTCTCGTTGCCGAAGCGGTCGGTGACCACCACCGGGCGGCGAGCGACGCCGTCGGTGGAGAGCACCGCTACCTGCGGCTGGTTGATGATGGCCGCGGTGCTGTAGGTGCCGAACGAGCCGTTGTTCGAGATCGTGAAGGTGCCGCCGGTGATGTCATCGGGCGTCAGGCGCTTGGATCTGGCCCGCCCGGCGAACTCGTTCATGGTACGGGCCATGCCTCGCAGGCTCAGCGAATCTGCGTCGCGCAACACCGGCACGATGAGCCCGTCGTAGCTGAGATCTACCGCGACTCCCACGTTGCGGCGGCGCCAGAGCCGCAGGCCGCCCTCCTCCACGGAGGCGTTCAGGCGTGGCCAGTGACCCAAGGCGTCGGTGACCGCCGCCACGATGAACGGCAGGTAGGTGAGACTGAAGCCCTCCGACGCCCGCCAGGACTCGCGATGAGTCCGGCGCACCTGCTCGACGTTCTCGTAGTCGACCTCCACAATCGTGAGCGCATGGGGCGAAGTGGCGACCGAGTGCACCATGTGCTCACCGGTGCGGCGCCGGATGTTGTTGAACGCCTCGAAACGGGAATCGCCATCGGTCCATCCCGCAGCGGCTGCGGCGGGAGCCGGCACTGCAGGCGGGCCGGGAGGCGGCAGGCGGTCAGCGGCCGGCGAACTGGAGGGGGATGCAGGGGCTGCCGCCGTTGCGGCCGCGGTGCGCTGACGCTCGTCGAGTGCATTGAGCACGTCCGAACGCGTGATGCGTCCGCCGACGCCCGTGCCGACAAGGCTCGCCGGGTCGAGGTCGTGTTCTCGTACCAGCCGTCGCACGACCGGCGACAGCAAGCGTCCGGCGCTCTGTGTCGCCGGCCCGTTCGCCGCACCCTCGTCTGACGCGGCAGCGACCAGTGGTGCGGCAACCGGCGCCGGCGCAGGCGCCGGAGTCTCGGCGGCCGGGACCGGCTCGGGCGCAGGTGCCGGCTGCGACTCAGTTGCGCCAGCATCACCACCGGGCGCGGCAGACACCGGCACCTCGGCGCCTTCGCTCACTTCTATGATCGCCAGAACTGTGCCCACGTCCACCGTCTCGCCCTCGGGCACACGGATCTCGGTGATGACACCGGTCATCGGCGAGGGCACCTCGCTGTCCACCTTGTCGGTGGAGACCTCATAGAGCATCTCGCCCGCGGCGATCGAGTCGCCGACGCCCTTGAACCAGCGGGTGATCGTGCCTTCGGTGACCGTCTCGCCGAGCTGCGGCAGCACCAAGTCAGCCATCTCGCCGCTCATCCGTGCAGTCCTCGTCCCGTGAGCGACAGCATGGTCTCGCCGAACAGCTCCGAGAGCGTCGGATGCGGCTGCACCAAGGCAGCCACTTCGGCAACCGTGGCCTCCCAATTGACCGCCAGGTAGCCTTGGCCGAGCTGCTCAGTAACCCAGGGTCCCATCATGTGAACGCCGAGCACGCGCCCCGCGGTTCCGTCGGCCTCACGCTCGGCGACGATCTTGACCAAGCCCTCGGTGTCGTTGACGATCATGGCGCGCGAGTTGCCGCTGTATCGGTGCTTGGACGTCACGACGTCGTAGCCGGCTTCGCGGGCCGCTGCCTCGGACAGCCCCGCAAAGGCAACCTCGGGATGGCAGTAGATCGCCCACGGCACGTTCGCATAGTCGACCGGAGCGGGCTCCTCGCCCAAGATGTCCTGCACGGCCACGATGGCCTCGGCGAACCCGACGTGGGCGAGCTGCGGCGTGTTGATGAGATCGCCGATTGCGTAGACACCGGCCATCGACGTGCGGCACCGCTCGTCGGCAACGACGAAGCCTCGCTCGTCGACCTTGACTTCGGTGTCCCCGAGGCCGAGATGGTCCGGGTACGGTCGCCGACCCACCGAGACGACCACGGCGTCCACCTCCAACGAGGCCTCGGCATCGCCGTCCGACGAATCGCCGGTCGTGTACCGCACGGCCGTGCCGCCGCTGCCCGCCGGTGTGTGGCCGGTGACGCGGCATCCGGTGAGCACCTTGATGCCTCGCTTGGAGAACGCCCGCGTCAACGCCTTGGCGATGTCGATGTCGACCCCGGGGACGATCTGGGAGGCGTACTCCAGCACCGTCACCTCTGCACCGAGGTCAGCGAGCATCGACGCGAACTCGCATCCGATGGCCCCGCCGCCGATCACCGCCACGCGACCCGGGACTTCATCGAGGGCCAAGACCTCGTCGGAAGTCATGACACGGGACGAGTCCCGGTCGAAGCCGGGCAGAGTGATCGGCACCGAGCCTGCTGCGAGCAGAACATGGTCTCCCGCGAGCGTCTGCGGGTCCGCCCCGTCGCTGTCCACCACGACGGTCCGGTCAGCCTCGAGCCGGCCGGTGCCCTCGAACACCGTGACCTTGCGGCGCTTCAGCAGGCCCTTCACGCCGGCTTCGAGGCCGTCCACAATGCGTTGCTTGCGTTCTTGCGAGACGCTGAAGTCCAACTCAGGTGGAGCGACATTCACGCCGAAGGTGGCTGCCTCGCCGACGGTGCGCCACACAGCCGCCGTCTCAAGCAGCTCCTTCGCGGGTATGCAGCCGCGGTGCAGGCACGTGCCGCCCAGCCGGTCGCGCTCCACCAGCGCGACTTTCATCCCGGCGGCCCCCGCGTACAGCGCCGCTCCGTAACCCGCGGGCCCGCCGCCGATCACGACGAGGTCGTAGCGAACCGGGGCGGTCGTCTCGCCGTTCATCGCTTCATCTGCCATCGCTCGACGAGGGTACGCCGCAGTGCCAGCCCGTCGGCACCGGGGGCGATGCCAGCCCACTGACTGGTTGCTGAAATTGGGAGTAAACGAGCATGTGGCCGTGGTTTTTGTGAGGCCGGCAAATCTGGTGTGTCATTTGAGTTGTCGGATGTTGCATTCGGGTGGGTGGGTCCATGCGGTGCCGCTGGTGTCGGGGGTGCCGGGGGTGTAGGCGATGGTCTCGATGACGTCTTGGTAGAGGATTGCGAGGCTGTCGCAGCGTTTGCGCCGGCGTTCGTTGATCTGTTCGGCGTGCTGTGCGCTGGTGGGGGTGTCGGATTCTGCGGCTGTAGCGACCTCGGCCGCGGCGAGTTCGGCTGCGTGCTGTCGGGCGTTGTGGTTGTCGATCTGCTGGGCGGTGTCGCCGATGACGTCTTGGACGACGACGACAGCGATGGCTGCGAGGGCGGCCACGGCGGCGACGATGAGCAGCCATTCGAGGGTGGTGAGCCCGGTTTCGGGGCGGGGCGGGGGTCGTCGCATTGTGCGAATAGCTACACCTGCTCTCCCATGTCGTGCTACTCTCGCATGTCTTGCGCGCACGGAGCGTCTTCGACACAAGGACCGCAGGCCGGCGTCGTGTGCGCACGGCGTCGTTGGCGCTGATTGCTGTGGTGGGTGCGCTGGTGCCGGTGAGCGCGACCTCGCCGTCAGCGGGCGCGCAGGCTGCTGATCCGGTCGCTGCGACCCCGGTGTGCGCTGCGGGGTTTGTCTTTGACAGCGGCCGCGGGGTGTGCGCCGAGGCGCAGTCCGAGCCGGCGGCTGCTGTGTGTCCTGGGTCGGTGGGGGCGCGGCGTTGGCGGTGTCGGGCCGTGACTGCGTGACGGTGTCGCGTGCTGTGGAGTTGCCGGTGTACTCGTGCGACGCGGGCTGGGCGCTGGTGGTGGCGCTCTGCGAGCGGCAGGTGACGACGCCGACGACGACCTATTACACCGACTGGGTGCGCTACCAGGAGCCCTACCGGGCGCGTGTGGCGCCGTTCACCGAGCGGGTGCAGGTGTCCTATGTGGTGCAGGTGCTGGTGTCCTACACCGAGGCCGTGCGCGTCGCGCCGTTCTCCGAGCGGGTGCAGGTGCCGCCGTACAGCGAACTGGTGACGGGAAGCTACGAGACGACGGAGACCTACTGCGCCCGGTGGGACGTGGTGCTGGGCCACTCGGTGTGCGCGCAGTGGGCTGAGCGCACGGTGACGGTGACCTACAGCGAATGGGTGACCGCGTACAACTACGAGACCCGCGAGGTGTTCAACTACGAGGACCAGGTGAGGTTCCGCTACGAGCCCGAGACCCGCTCGCGTTGGGTGGACGAGCCGGTGTACAACTACGAGACCCGCTATCGGTGGGCGTGCTGCCGCGCGGTGCAGGTTCCCACCACGACCTATGTGACCACCACCCAGACCGCGCTGCCCCACGCGTCGTGCACCGCGGGGTACGCGATGAACCCCTCGTCGATGTGCGAACGGCCCGCCCGCACACGTGTCGGAACTGCGACGCCGGCATGCCCCACGGCGACGCCCGCATGGACCCGCACGGGCTGGGACTGCACCCGCACCGTCACCGCGGCGGTGCAGCGATGGGACTGCCCCGCAGGCACCACCGCGGACAGCGCCACGCCGGTTCCGGGCTGCGTCCCCGACACCGACGGCACACAAGACGGACACGAACAGCCCGACGACGGCACTGAGACCGGCGGCAGCAGCAGCGGACGCGCGGGCTGCTCTGCTGTGCTGGCCTCGGCGTCGGGCACGCTTGCGGGGGCGTGGGCGTCGGGCTGCCCGTCGACTCAGTTCGGCAACGCCCAGACCCCCTACTGGGCCCACAGCTACACCTTCGCGGTCGCCGCCGCCGCGACGATCGACATCGACGTCACATCCCACCAGAACCCCTACCTGTTCGTCCTCGACCCAGACGGCAACACCGTCGGCTCCGACGACAACTCCGGCACAGACGGCCGCGACGCCCGCATCAGAAACCTGCCGCTCGCCGCCGGCAGCTACACCATCGAGGTCACCACCTCCGGACCGCGCACCACCGGCAGCTTCACCCTCGCCTGGGCGATCACCGGCGCCCTCGCCGACACCGTGACCATCACCGGCCTCAACGACACCGCCCGCACCCCACAGGCCGGCGCCTCCACCGCGACAGTCACCGACACCTTCAACGTCCGACCCGCCGACGCAACCTGCCACGCGGCCCCCCGAGGAGCGACGATCGCGTCGCCGACCGGCGCCGCCCGCGGCGTGTCCCACACGGTGCCCGAGGGCACCACGGTGACCGTCACAGTCACCTGCACCACCGCCAACGGCTCGGACACCGCCACCGCGCGGTTCACCGCCGACCCGGCGCCGGTCGCGATCAGCGGCCTCGAAGACAGGACCGAGCCCGCGGCCAGCGCCGCGAGCGTCGACGTGTCAGACAGCTTCACTGTCGTGCCTCCAGGCGCACAATGCCGTGCCACGCCCACCGGCGCGACAATCACCCCGACATCGGGCGCGACCGCCCGCACGGTGACCCTCCCCGTCGCTGCCGGCGACGCTGCCGATGTGACCGTCACATGCGCCAACGGCGCCGAACGAGCGGATCACACCGCGAGGTTCACCGCGACCGCTGTGGGGGCCTGCACGCGGAGGCCGTCGAGGTGGGGCCACGGCACCATGGTCTCCACAGGCCGCATCAACGCCGACTATCCCGAGTGCGTCTCGGTGTGGCGATGGGCGACCCCCACCGGCTTGGGCTACTGGGCGCGCTGGCACACCTTCACCCTCGATTCGCCCGGCTGGGTCACCATCACCCTCCAAGCAGCCCCGACCGGCAGCGGCGACCCCGACCTGTTCGTCGCCCTCGGCAGCGGCCACGACCCCACAACAGGCAGCCGGCTCGAGCGCAACGACGACGCACGCGGCTACAGCGAACTGGGACTGCACCGCCGCGACAGCCGCATCGCCGACCGATATCTGCCCGCAGGCGACTACACCGTCGAGACCACCACCTACCGCACTCACACCACCGGCCGCTACCGGCTCACCATCGATGTCGACCACACCCCCCGCACCCCAGCACACCCCGCAGCACTGAACACAGACATCGGCGCCGAACTCATCCAGACCTGGCGATACCAGCCCGCCGCAGCCACCGCACAGATCACCAGCAGCCTCCCAGAGGGCATCACCGCCACCGTCAACGCAGCCCACGGCCTCGCCACCCTCACCGCCACCGCCACACGCGTCGGCTCGTACCCCATCGACATCACCTACACCAACGGACCGCGCACACTCACCAAAACCACCACCATCACCGCCACCTGCCCCACCACACACACCCAAACACCCACCGGAAACTGCATCCCCCCAATGGGCTGTGGGCCGGACTCGCTGCAAGGTGCAAATGGGACTTGGGGGAGGTTTACACAATATGGTGCTTGGTCTTCGACCTGTCCGTCGGCGACGGTCCAGGGATCAGTTGCACATTTCTACCGATTGGATGTTCCGGCTACGACGCGTTTCGGCGCCAGAGGAGTTCCGTCCAAGTTTGAGTTGATTTCTGATTCTGCCGCTGCAGTCTTCGTTTATCGAGGTTCTCAGTTCGACGAAGCGCAGTTGGTTGGATTCAATAGCACCCCTGACGGTCGAATTGCTTCTGGCAGCACGTATGCTCTCACTGCTGGGACCTATTTCATTGAAGTTGCGCTTGATGGCCTGAACGGAATGTCGGAATCTGCGAGCTTCAAGTTCATCGTCCAAGCGCCGTCTGGCAGAGTGCAAGCGGATGACACAACGCACGTTGGCAACACGACGCGCGATGACAGTGGCCTGAGCCTGAGCGCATTCATTGCAGTGCATCCGGATTTGCCACCTAATGACTCTCGATATGACTATCTTGCCTTTAGTCAGGACGGGTGCAGCGCACCGCTCATCGGCCCGATTATTGACAACCTAGTGATTCCTCCTGGTCTCTTTAGCGTCTTTACACAGCGGGGAGTAACAGCGCCGTTCCACAAAGACTGCCTGAGGCATGATTTCAATTGGCGGAACCTGTATCGAGTCGAACATGACATCGATCCAAGCGTGGACTCTTGGAACGCTCCTGCACGTGCTCGCGCGGATGATCGATTTCTCGATGACCTCGGAGTTGTTTGTGATGAGTTCTTCCGGGGTCATTGGATCGTGGATGCGATCTTGAATGCACAGGGTTTCATTTGGTGCAATACGGCCAGGCTGACCGTGGGCGGTGCCGTTCGAGTGGTTCCGTTTGAGGAGATCGGAGTCGGCACTTACGAGTTGGAGTACGGTATAGAGTGATCGAGAGTTCTCTTGGCACCAGCGGGCAAGATGCTGATTGCCAACCTATCGGTGCCATGCCTATCACCGGTGCGAAACCGAATGTCAGATATCGCCGTACAATCCTCACGATTGCTATTGCCTTTGCGATGTCAACCGTGGCCTGCAGTTGGCCGGAGCGCCTGACGGACGACAATCGCTCAAGCGAGGTCACGGATGTTTTGCGCGAACTTGGCGCAAAGACTGTCGGACCGCCTGAGTGGAGGGTGTCTCAGCGGTCCTTCTTCGACGCCGGACTGGAAATAGAAGAGTCGATCGAGAGACATCTCGAGCGGCAATTGCCGTTCGCAAGCTTCAGAACTATTCAGGAGTTCGAAAGTCGGTCGGTTGATACTTCTCAGGCAGAGCGGATGGTCTCAGGTCAAGGAAGCACCGCAGGGCGATTCCAGGCGGAGCTCAACGCCGTTTTGTTGAATGCGGACGCGACACGCGCACCGGAGGTCGCGCTGGGAAGCGGCACGCTGTTTGAGGCATACTCTGAAGCGCTCCGTATGTGCGCGTCGGCGGCTGGGATCGACGAGGTATGGCAACTCCTGCAGCCGAGCGATGAAGATGTGGCGTTTGTGACCCGGGAGCAGTACGTCAATGCTGCTGCAGCCTTGGGCTTGACGCGAGACGGCCTCTTGGATCTGCGGTCGGCGTGCAGCCAGTATGCGGCGAGTTATCCGACTCTTGAGCCGGAGATACGCAATTCGCTCTTGGAAGAACTTGAAGGTCACTATGTTCGAGCAGTGCGCGACTGGCTGCAACAAGCGGAGCTGGATGACGAGTTCACGCCGTAGGCGCTCTGGTATGCCGGGCGATCGGCGTCGTGGTGTCTCGTAGTGGATGCCGTGCCGTGGTTCTTGCCGTGGCGGCGGCTATGGCTTTGTTGGTGGTTGTGCTCTTGTTGGCTTCGGGGGCGAGAAATCGTGGCCGAGACGCAGGTTGCGAGAGCGTTCTCGATCAAGGCCACAGAAGTGTCGAGACGATGGAGTTTCATCTAGAAGAGTTCGAGGCCTCCGCGCGTTACGAGATGAGCAACGGCGTAGTCGCGGGCTCGCTGACGCACGAGAGCGTCATGCGGAATCTGTCAGAACGTGTTCAGCGGCTCCAGGGCTTGCTGCGAGACTGTGCTCGCAACCTCGTCGAGAGGGACCTGATTTCACATCAGAGCATGGTCGCGCTTGAGAATGACAGCAGGATCCTTGATGCCGCCTACCGCTTGGTCAGGCGATTGCCTGAGTGGTTCTGCATGGCCGATCCCTCGACTGGCGCATCAGGCTGCGGAGACCACCGCCCGGGGACTGATCTCGTGGCGTGCGATCGGCACCGACGCCGCGTGGCGGCGTCCATCGGTGCGTCGATGGACGAGGCCTTCGCAATGGCCAGATCGGTCCGCGAGTACGACCTAGGCGCAGCCGCTGCGCACGAGACTGCGTGGCAAGAAGCGCACCGGCGCCTCGTCGCGAACGTCGAGAGCTACTGCGCCTGCCGGCCCGACTGCACAGAAGACCGTGAGTCACCGATTTGGGTTCGGCTCGCGGACTTGCTGGCGCAGGAACGCCAAGCAATAGCGCACGCCCCAGCAGCGCTTCAAACCTTGCGTGAAGTGCTCAACTCGGAATGAGGGGTCACGCACAGAGCGCCCGAGGGCCGGCGAGGCAGGGCCACAGCACCCCTGACATGTTCGTCGCCCTCGGGTCGGGCCACGACCCCGCGACAGAAGGCGCACGGCTCTACCACAACGACGACGCATACGGCTACAGCGGCCTCGGGCTGCACCGCCGCGACAGCCGCATCGCCGCCGAGTACCTGCCCGCAGGCGACTACACCGTCGAGGCCACCACCTACAGCACTCACACCACAGCCGACTACCGGCTCACCATCGATGTCGACCACACTCCACGCGTCGCAGCACACCCCACCACATTGGACGCAGACGTCGGCGTCGAACTGACTGAAATCTGGCGCTACCAGCCCGGCGCAGCCACCGCCGCCATCACATCGACGCTGCCCGACGGCATCACCGCCACCGTCAACGCAGCCCACGGCCTCGCCACCCTGGTCGCCACCGCCGCCAAGGCCGGCACCTACCCCATCGACATCACCTACACCAACGGAACCCAAACCCACACAGCCACCACCACCATCACCGCCACCTGCCCCACCACACACACCCAAACACCCACCGGCAGCTGCGCTATTCCGGCACATTGCGTGCATTCAATGCAGGCATCTTCCGATACTATGTGGGCGCAGCGGTGGGGGAAGCAAGAGTACAGCGGGAATTGGAGGAATGCCTGTTTGCCGAGGAGCGCGTCGGGGACCAAGTCAGTCTACTTCCATATTGATGTTTCCGTGCCGAACCCCGCCGAGAGCACATTGCCGGTGCAGTTTTGGCTGACTACCCGACCCGCTGATGTCATGTTCTTGTACCAAGGAGCCGATCCGAGCACGGCGTCTCCAGTCAACGTGGGAAATACGCCGGTCAATCTGATTGAGAACTCTCGCGTGTACGCTTTGCCTCCCGGTGACTACATACTGGAGACGGGCCTGCAAGAGAACTACGATGCGCTTGAGGACAATGCTTTCATGTTCTTTGTTCAACTGCCATCGCCTGAGAAGCAGTATTTCGAAGTCAAGCGCCTCAGTGCAACTCAACAGGTTGCAGGTGTCGTAACGTTGGACGGCTTTCTTGAGACAGGTCGCAGCAATCAAGTGCAGTTTCCATACCTGAGTTGGGGACACGACGGCTGCTCCAACGTCCCCGATAGCTGGGACTTCAAGTTGTGGCGTGAGGTCGCGTACCTTCAATGGCGGTTAGTCGAGACTCGGACCGTTCCGGCGCAGACGAACGCTCCCGGCTCGACGCGCTCTTCGAGACCCACCCGAGGCTCAAAGCAGCCTGGGACGCGCTCGGCGAGCTGCACGGCCTCTATCTCGCCAAGGACCGCAAAGGCGCCCTCGAAGCGCTCGACCGGCTCGCCGACATCTACCGCACCGGCGACATACCCGAGTTCAGCGACGTCGTCGACACCTTCCTCGCCTGGCATCCCCAGATCCTCGACTGGCACCAAACCGGCCAGCCCAGCAACAGCCGCATCGAAGGCACCAACAACCCCCACCCGAGTCCTACGCCGCAAAGCCCACGGCTTCACCAACTACACGAACTTCGAAGCCCGCGGAACACTCATAGCCTGAACCCGCCGAACCCAGCAGCCCCCATCCCAACAAAAGACGAAGGCTCCAAATGTCTCTGAATGCGATCCGGGGAACGCCAGAGACGCCTCTCGCCTCATCCGAGGCATTCAGATGACAGGCGGCAATGCAGGGTGCCCTAGGTCAACGACTTTCGCAGCGAGGTTGCCTTACGCCATGCGCGTGTAGTCGGCGTCGTCTCTCACCTGCTCGAACCGCGCCACATCCAGAGCGTGGTTCCAGAGCCGACGCCCAGGAATCTTCAAACGATGATGTGGATTTGCCGAGCTCCACCACATCGCAGTCTCAACCCGCTTGCCGGCATCTAGCGCGACTTCCACGGCTGGCACTAGATCCGAATCAGCGGAGGCAACGATCGCGACGTCGTACATGTCGTCGCGAGCGCCGAGAGCGATGTCAAGGGCCATCATCACATCGATGCCCTTCTCTTCGGCTCGCCATTCTGAAGGGCGCCCCATTGACCAAGCGATGGGCTGGTACCGCAGTTGTCGACTCCGCACCCGAACGAGCGGCTGAGCCTCCCATGAGGCGAACTGTCTGGCAGCGCCGGCTTGGGCGCGCGGGCCGCTCTTCGGTCCGGGTCGCCCGCGGTAGACACTCACCGCGATGAGTTCCCGATCTGGGTCAATGCTCTCGCCAAGTTGCTTGAGCAACAAACCGAGCCGGAGAGGAAGGACGTGCCCAAAGGTGTACGGATCACGTCTTGGATCACCGAATGCGTTTCGCGCCCCGTATCGGATGTTCTCGTAGTCGATGAATACCGCCACCCTGGTCATCGACTGCCCCTAGCAGGATGCTGAAAAAGTCGGTTTGCGGGCGGTGCCCAGTTGCAAACCCGCAGGTCAGGGGCTTGCGCTTCCGGCCAGACCTGCATATTTCAGCAGCCTGCTAGACGAATATGCCCCGCCATTCCCGGCGAACCGGGAAGGCGGGGAGAAGTAAGAACATGGTATCGCTTGGTGCTGCCGGTCGTGCGACGAGAAACCCCCAGTCGCTGTTCACGCCTCCGGGTACTCCCCGCAGACGAGGTTCCACAGGGCGATCCCCAGCGGTGATGCCTTGGAGTCGTTGCGCAGATGCGGCGACGTGTCGTCAGTGAACGGGACGTCGCAACGAGCCAGAACGGTGCGGGCAACACACGACGCGTGGCGGGTGGTCAGCAAGGTGTGCATCCCCCACGCGGCGGGTTCACGGTCCACCGGCGGATACTGGATCATGTAGCCCGCCCAGTCCCACAGCAACTGACCGCCGTCGGCATGCCACGCCTTGTCGTTGTCCAGATCGACCCGGCGCGCACGATGAGCGCCGAGGTACTGCTGCATCGTCGCCGAACACTCGCAGGGTGATGCGGTCACGGCCGCTGCGGGCATCGTTGAGGAACTCCACGGTCGTTGGGGGCAGCTTGCGGGGGTCGGTGAGCACCAGCGGGGCGCATCGTTGCGAGAGCAGCGGTGCGGCGCTGAACGAGTCGAACGGGATGCGGGCCCGCGCCAAACCGATCTCGTCGCCGTCGAAGCACTCGTTGGAGTGCTCGGCTGCGTAAACGGCGAACATGGTGGCGGTCTCGAATCGCGTCGCTCCGGACATGCGATCCACGGTGATGTCGAGTGTCTCGATGGCTGTCTGAACCTCGGAAGAAAGCGCCGCTGTGCCGCCCATCAGCACGACGCGCTCGACACCTGCATCGGTCAGGTACTCAGCCACGTCGGGATGCAGCCCCCGCCTTGGGGGTCAGCAGCAGAGGCAGATGGTTGCGCGCAGCGAGCGGCCCGGCGACAAGAGCGTCGGAGAACACTTCGCCGGAGGCAACGATCGCGGTCGAGCCGAAGCTGCCCAGTTCCCCGGCGCCGCCGATGCGTCGAGCGGCGGCCACGCCGGTGCGGTACTGGTCATTGCCAGATACCCGTTCCACGCTGAACCCGGCTTCGGACAGCGCATCCGTGACAGTCGCATCGACTGCCGGGCCGCGGTCCGGAGGCTCAGCACTGACCACGACAATCCGCTCGACGCCGAGATCGGTCAGCCATTCGAGTGCATCGTCTCGCAGGCGGTCCGGCGGGGTCATCAACACTGGGGCGCCGAAGCGCCCAGCTGCTGACGCAGCGACAACAGCATCAGTCCAATCAACTCCAGACACCATCACAACCGTGTCAGGTGTCTCGCCGGCGCCCTCAGCGACCAGCAGCGACGTGGCGTAGCGGTCCGCGCCGCCGTAACACACCACCTCAACCGGAGCGAGTGTTCATGGGGATGCCTCTTGTTCGCTTTCTGCCGTTGTTCCAGCGGGTTGTGACGTTCGGCGGCCCGGCAGTGCCAGGTGATCGACGTCAGTGCGTGTGTGTAGTTCTGTCTTCATGGGTGTGCGTTGCTGGACTCTGGCGACAAGGTACCGCTCGGGGAAGGCTCAACTGTGGCCGGGATCTTGTCCGGAAGCTTCGCGATGTCCTCAGCCAGTTCGCCGATCTGGTCGATCGTCTCAGCGAGTTGGTCTTGAACCTCGTCGCTTGACTGGCCCCAAGTCTTGATCGACTCAGAAACAGGGACAGACACAAGGGTCGCAGGGGGTGGCCCAGACGACTCCGGCTCTGTTGACGACTGCGGGTGGCCCGTGCTCGAGGACGAACACGCAACCAACATCAAGGCCAACGCTGCAGCGCATGCCGCGATCGTGGCCCTGAGCGAGCTCGGCTTCCTATTCGTGCGAGTCCCGTGAGGGGCCTACCCCCGCTCACGCGGGGAGCACCGGTTCAGGACAGGCCGCATTGATACGTGTCAGGGCCTACCCCCGCTCACGCGGGGAGCACCCCAGGATGCTGTGGTGTGTCGTCTCGGTGGCGGGCCTACCCCCGCTCACGCGGGGAGCACCGGTGCCGGTACCGGCGGATCATCTCCCCCGCGGGCCTACCCCCGCTCACGCGGGGAGCACCCCCCCCCACACCGTCCGCAACCACACCCGATTCAGGCCTACCCCCGCTCACGCGGGGAGCACTGTCCGGTGACGGGTGTGGTGACGGGCTGTGCGGGCCTACCCCCGCTCACGCGGGGAGCACGCTCTGTGCTGTGTGCATGTCGATCTGCGGCCTACCCCCGCTTGCGCGGGGAGCACGCGTGGATTTCGAGGCTGAATCTGATGGTGCTGGGCCTACCCCCGCTTGCGCGGGGAGCACCTCGAGTGCGTCGAGCGGCCGCACCTCCCCCACGGCCTACCCCCGCTTGCGCGGGGAGCACGTTCGCAAGCTCACGGAGAGCGGCGGCTGCGATTGGCCTACCCCCGCTTGCGCGGGGAGCACCCGAGCCATCCGTGGATGTGCGCGAGCATCGTGGGCCTACCCCCGCTTGCGCGGGGAGCACCGGCTGGACGCTGTCCGCGGCGCCGGTGTCCCAGGCCTACCCCCGCTTGCGCGGGGAGCACGCCGGGGAGGTGCGGCCGCTCGACGCCTCGGAGGGCCTACCCCCGCTTGCGCGGGGAGCACGTCGGGAGTGGTGAGCGTCGCGTCCGCGATCTCGGCCTACCCCCGCTTGCGCGGGGAGCACGAGAGGGAGATCGTGTCCAAGAACGGCGAGCCGGGCCTACCCCCGCTTGCGCGGGGAGCACCGCTCGTTCCTCGCGGGAGATCGTCGGCTGCGAGGCCTACCCCCGCTTGCGCGGGGAGCACGTCGTCCGGTTCCGTGGCAGGTACCGCAATCTGGGCCTACCCCCGCTTGCGCGGGGAGCACTGGTCGTCATCATGCGCACGTTCGCCTCCTCGGGGCCTACCCCCGCTTGCGCGGGGAGCACATCAACGACTATGTGCTCGACTGGCGAGTCCAGGGCCTACCCCCGCTTGCGCGGGGAGCACTGGCGTGGGAGCAGTCAGTCATGTCGGTGGCCCGGCCTACCCCCGCTTGCGCGGGGAGCACACGTGCGCGTCGCCGGGCGCCTGCGATCCGAGCGGCCTACCCCCGCTTGCGCGGGGAGCACTCGACGGCGCTCGCCTCGAGCGGGAAATGCGGGGGCCTACCCCCGCTTGCGCGGGGAGCACATGGCGGCCCGCAGGTGGTGCTCGTCGAGCGCGGGCCTACCCCCGCTTGCGCGGGGAGCACACCTCGACTCCCCACTCTCCCGGCCCGCCCGGGGGCCTACCCCCGCTTGCGCGGGGAGCACGCGCTCGAACGGCGACGACTCCCCCAGGAACTGGGCCTACCCCCGCTTGCGCGGGGAGCACTTTTCGGCGGCGGCCCTCCTCGATCCCGCCGGAGGCCTACCCCCGCTTGCGCGGGGAGCACCTTTCTGCGTCCCACCCCCCCGTTTTCCGGGCGGGCCTACCCCCGCTTGCGCGGGGAGCACACGGGGCACTCGACGGCGTGCGACGGCTGCGACGGCCTACCCCCGCTTGCGCGGGGAGCACTACCACGCAGCAGAAGTCGCAGCAGAAGTCGAAGGCCTACCCCCGCTTGCGCGGGGAGCACTCGCAGCGACCGCGTAGGCAGTGTCGGCGTGCAGGCCTACCCCCGCTTGCGCGGGGAGCACCCCGCGACCCCTATTTCCGACATCCCGATCTCCGGCCTACCCCCGCTTGCGCGGGGAGCACGACGAAAACATCCTGCACCGTGAACGGCTCTAAAGGCCTACCCCCGCTTGCGCGGGGAGCACCCCGAGGCGGACGCAATCCCAGCGTCTTCCGAGGGCCTACCCCCGCTTGCGCGGGGAGCACATCCTCCCCATCGCCATCGCGGTGGCGATCGTGGGCCTACCCCCGCTTGCGCGGGGAGCACCCCGCCTCCGCCGCCGCTCAGGTGTCCTGCACGGGCCTACCCCCGCTTGCGCGGGGAGCACCCCGCCTGAAGCTCGCAAGCTCGCATGCGGGCCGGCCTACCCCCGCTTGCGCGGGGAGCACGGTGGTGGCACGCTCATACACCAGGCTTGTGAAGGCCTACCCCCGCTTGCGCGGGGAGCACGTCGAGCGTGCCGGCGGACGCAATCCCAGTGCCGGCCTACCCCCGCTTGCGCGGGGAGCACCAGATGCCAGTGAACGGCGCCTCGTTCCTGCCAGGCCTACCCCCGCTTGCGCGGGGAGCACCCCGGCTCGGTGGACACGATCAATTTTCAGGTGGGCCTACCCCCGCTTGCGCGGGGAGCACGGCGGTGTGCTGCGGGGTCGGGTCTTGATGCGGGGCCTACCCCCGCTTGCGCGGGGAGCACTGGAGTGCTGCTTTTCTTTTTTATCTTTCATTTGGCCTACCCCCGCTTGCGCGGGGAGCACTCCTCTCCCCATCCTCGGCCTACCCCCGCTTGCGCGGGGAGCACCCTGCGGTGACCTTGGCCGTCTACCTGTTGGGGGGCCTACCCCCGCTTGCGCGGGGAGCACCCTGCGGTGACCCTGGCTGTCTACCTGCTGGGGGGCCTACCCCCGCTTGCGCGGGGAGCACAACACCGTCGCGTGGGCCGTGGGCGCCATCCCGGGCCTACCCCCGCTTGCGCGGGGAGCACCCCGGCCCGCTCGACCCGAATTTCTTCCGGTGGGGCCTACCCCCGCTTGCGCGGGGAGCACGTGACGTGGCTGGTGCTCGTCGGGGTGGTGCTGGGCCTACCCCCGCTTGCGCGGGGAGCACATCCCCCTCGGCCTGTTCACCCAGCTCATCCAGGGCCTACCCCCGCTTGCGCGGGGAGCACTCGGCGGCCTACGCCTTGAACGGCGTCACAGTGGGCCTACCCCCGCTTGCGCGGGGAGCACTCCGTAATAGACCTGATCCTGGTCTCGTCCTCGGGCCTACCCCCGCTTGCGCGGGGAGCACCTGTTGTGGCCTTGTGCCGTCGTGGCGGTGCTGGGCCTACCCCCGCTTGCGCGGGGAGCACGAGGGCGACGTGGCCGCGTTCTCGACCGGCAACGGCCTACCCCCGCTTGCGCGGGGAGCACCCCACAATTCAAGCTGTGACGATGACGCCAGACGGCCTACCCCCGCTTGCGCGGGGAGCACCATGCCCTGCCGCAGGACCGCCGGGCCGCCGCCGGCCTACCCCCGCTTGCGCGGGGAGCACAATCGGAGGCGCTCCTAGTCTCGGCTCTCGTCAGGCCTACCCCCGCTTGCGCGGGGAGCACGGCTCGTTGCGTGACTGGCTGGCTGCGTGCTGGGGCCTACCCCCGCTTGCGCGGGGAGCACCCTGCGGTGACCTTGGCGGTCTACTTGCTCGGGGGCCTACCCCCGCTTGCGCGGGGAGCACGCCGAGCCGGCCGCACACCAGGTCAGGACCCCAGGCCTACCCCCGCTTGCGCGGGGAGCACTGCACCTGCGCAGACGACCCGCAGAGACGAACGGGCCTACCCCCGCTTGCGCGGGGAGCACCTGGCAATTGGGCTCCGCCCACCTGTCGACCACGGCCTACCCCCGCTTGCGCGGGGAGCACGAGAGCCATCCGTGGATGTGCGCCAGCAGGGTGGGCCTACCCCCGCTTGCGCGGGGAGCACCGCCGCCGTCACCACCTGCGGCAGTCGTCACTCGGCCTACCCCCGCTTGCGCGGGGAGCACAGCTCGATGGACACCTCCAGGCCGTCCGCCAGCGGCCTACCCCCGCTTGCGCGGGGAGCACGACCCGACCCCGAATCTCGGCGGCGCACTGGGTGGCCTACCCCCGCTTGCGCGGGGAGCACGCGCGTCGGGCTGGGTGTCGGGGCTCGTGTCCGGGCCTACCCCCGCTTGCGCGGGGAGCACAGGCGCTGGGTCGCGTGCGGCGGCGACGACGGGGGCCTACCCCCGCTTGCGCGGGGAGCACCATGCCCTGCCGCAGGACCGCCGGGCCCGAGCAGGCCTACCCCCGCTTGCGCGGGGAGCACGGTACCGCAACTTGTTCGTCGAGTCCGTCGAAGGGCCTACCCCCGCTTGCGCGGGGAGCACGACGTTGAGGCCAGTCGTCGGCAGTTCCGGGCGGGCCTACCCCCGCTTGCGCGGGGAGCACCTTTGCTGCGGGGGTCTCGTCGTTTTCCGGCTGGGCCTACCCCCGCTTGCGCGGGGAGCACCTCGACGGCGGCGGCTTGGAGCACGGCTGGCTGGGCCTACCCCCGCTTGCGCGGGGAGCACTGGCGTGGGAGCTGTCGGTCATGATGGCGGTCCGGCCTACCCCCGCTTGCGCGGGGAGCACGCGGGTCGGCGTGCCGCCGAAATCAGCGATCAGGGCCTACCCCCGCTTGCGCGGGGAGCACAATTCAAGCTGTGACGATGATGGCAGACTTGAAGGCCTACCCCCGCTTGCGCGGGGAGCACTCGAACGCGGGCGTGCCCGCGATGCCGGGGACGGGCCTACCCCCGCTTGCGCGGGGAGCACGCACGGGGTCTCATCGTCGGATGCAAGGGTCCGGGCCTACCCCCGCTTGCGCGGGGAGCACCTGCTCGCCAGTCCGCCGCCGGATCGGGCGTTAGGCCTACCCCCGCTTGCGCGGGGAGCACGAGGGTGCAGTCAGAGAGAGAGGTGCTCGGGGGGGCCTACCCCCGCTTGCGCGGGGAGCACTCACCGCCTTATTGCTCCTGCGTCGCAATGCGGGGCCTACCCCCGCTTGCGCGGGGAGCACCGGCCGGACGTTCCGGGTCTACGGTGTCTCCCGGGCCTACCCCCGCTTGCGCGGGGAGCACAAGGAGCATTGAGGCGGCGAGCTTCCTTCCGCTGGCCTACCCCCGCTTGCGCGGGGAGCACTTGGTTGATTGCCCGACCGGATCAGTAGGAGGAGGCCTACCCCCGCTTGCGCGGGGAGCACATCACGGAGACCCGCGTCTACGAGCTCCGGACGGGCCTACCCCCGCTTGCGCGGGGAGCACTGCTCGGGGTGGCCGTATCGGCCTGCGCCGTAGGGCCTACCCCCGCTTGCGCGGGGAGCACCGGGATCCTGCGCAGGATCCCGGGCCTCTTGCGGGCCTACCCCCGCTTGCGCGGGGAGCACTGACTCTCGACACGACTGACGTCGACGGCGACGGGCCTACCCCCGCTTGCGCGGGGAGCACACCGGCGCAGCGGCGTGGGTCGTCGGAGCCGGGGGCCTACCCCCGCTTGCGCGGGGAGCACCGACCTTGAGATGACAGCGTTGAAAAAGCGCCGGGCCTACCCCCGCTTGCGCGGGGAGCACTGCGATGCTCGGGGTCGTGAACTTGGCTCTCACGGCCTACCCCCGCTTGCGCGGGGAGCACATCGCTGTGGCCATCGTCTTCGGTTTCTATCGGGGCCTACCCCCGCTTGCGCGGGGAGCACTCCGGAGCTCTTGCACCCGACCTCTCGCCGCCAGGCCTACCCCCGCTTGCGCGGGGAGCACCTGAAGATGCTGCCTCCCGTGATCGCTGCCTTGGGCCTACCCCCGCTTGCGCGGGGAGCACCACAGGAACTCCATGCCCTGCCTGCGCAGCCGAGGCCTACCCCCGCTTGCGCGGGGAGCACGACGACGAGGCTCCCGTCCGCTCCGCCGATCAGGGCCTACCCCCGCTTGCGCGGGGAGCACCTCAATGACGAGCCGAGGAAGCTGTGCCTCAGAGGCCTACCCCCGCTTGCGCGGGGAGCACGGATGGTTTGGCGTTCTAGTCCGGCCTCTGTTGGGCCTACCCCCGCTTGCGCGGGGAGCACTCAGCGCCTGATTGCTCCTGCGTCGCAATGCGCGGCCTACCCCCGCTTGCGCGGGGAGCACCGGGCCTCTGCGTCGACGGTGACGGATCGGGCGGGCCTACCCCCGCTTGCGCGGGGAGCACCTGTCGACGTTCCGTCCGAGGAACCTTTTTAGGGGCCTACCCCCGCTTGCGCGGGGAGCACTCAGCCCAGATCCACCGGTGGGGTGTGCGGTGTCGGGTTGGGCGGGATGTCGGTGGCGCGGTTTGTCGTGGGGGCGGGGTGAGGGCTGGGCGGACGCGTGGTTGGTCGGCGTCGGCTCGGGGGTTGGTTTGTGTGCTGCGCCTGGGGTGTGCTGCGCGGCGCTGCGTGGCGCTGGGGTTTGCTCAGCAGCGCTGGGGCAGGTTGCGGATGTGTCGCAGCGCGGCGGTGAACTGGGCTGCCCAGGGCCATTTGGCGGGCAGCCGCAGGGTGGGTCGGCCGCTGCGGTTGACGAGCCGGGCGGGGATGTTGAGCAGGCGTCGGGCGATGGTGGCTGCGACGGTGAGCTTGCGGGGTTCGTGGACCCGGCCGATGCGCGCGGTCCAGCGTGCGATGTTGTGGGCGAGGACGGCGAAGGCGAGCCAGGCGGCGTTGGCCGCGAACCGTCCTGAGGGGCTGTGGGCGAGGCCGCCGGCTTTGAGGTCCTTGATTGCTTGTTCGACGCGGGCGTGGGCGCGGTAGGCGGTGTCGGCTGCTTTGGTGTCGAGCTCGTCGTCGTCGATGTCGGTGACGAACGCGTGGTGGCGCCAGTTCGGCCACAGCTCGGCTTGGCCGCCGACGAGGCGGGTGCGGCGCACCACGAGGCGCACCGTGCGCTTGGGCTTGCCCGCAGCGCGTCGGCCGCTGGTCAGCGTGGCCTGGGCGACCTGGGCTTCGCCGTCGTCGGTGTAGCCGATCGGTGTCCAGTCGTCGTCGCCGATGGCGGCGATCGCCTTGTCGACAGCAGGGTTGCGGGCGATCGCGATCAGGAACCTCGTGCCGTGCGCGTCGAGCTTGTCGATCAGGTCCCACGAGAAGAACCCCGCGTCAGCTCGAAGCGTGAGCGCCGCGCCCGGCGCCAGGCGGCGCACCCGCGCCAAGGTCTCCGCGGCGAAATCGACGTGTCCCCGCTGCGAGGAGCCCTTGCGCATCCGGGAGTGCACGATCTCACCGGTGTCGTCGCGGGCCGCCACCAGCGGGTGATAGCCGAGCCGCCCGCCGTGGCCGTACGCGGCGCCGTGCTTCGCGTCGCTGTGCACCCCCCACAGCGTGGAGTCGATGTCGACCGTGATCGCTTCCGCGGCCGGGGCGGCCCCAGCAGCCCACGCACGGCCCAACGCGAGCTCCTGGGCGCGGTCGAGCTGGCGCACATGACCCCACGAGAACGACCTCGCGAACGTCCCCAGCGTGGACGGCGCCACCGGCGCGAACCCCAGCACCGACCCAGCCGAGCCGGCCCGCAGCCGATCCGCGTCAGAAAAGAACGACCCGCCCACCAGCATCGAGCACACCGCCGTGAGCACCTTCGCTCCCGACCCGCGGCCCGCCGCCGGCGGACGCACAGTCTCGTCGATCAAGCCCTCCAAGCCCAGCCGGCCCGCCAGCGTGCCCACCGCCAGCAGACCCGCGTCCCCCACCAAAGAGCCCTCGTCGAACACTGCCTCGACCCGGTCCAACAACCGCGTATCATCGCTCACAGAAAGTGCCTCCCGTCATGGCATCACGCCGCGTTCTCACAACCGGCAAAATGCCACCTCAGGAGGCCTTTCTGGTGGACGCAAACCCCCACCAGCCCAACCGAACCGGTGGATCGGGGCTCAGAGACCAGCCGGCGGCGGGCCCCCCAGCTCGGCCTACCCCCGCTTGCGCGGGGAGCACCGGATGGGCCGAGACCGAGATCGTCCATCCCGAGGCCTACCCCCGCTTGCGCGGGGAGCACCGACCTGGACTGGGAGCCGGTGTCGGCTGCGGAGGCCTACCCCCGCTTGCGCGGGGAGCACGAGGTCAGCAGCATGACGACCTCGGTGCACTCGGGCCTACCCCCGCTTGCGCGGGGAGCACCGTCTTTCGTTTTTCATCTTTCGTTTTTCGTCTGGCCTACCCCCGCTTGCGCGGGGAGCACTCCGAGCCGGCCGCACACCAGGTCAGTGCCCCAGGCCTACCCCCGCTTGCGCGGGGAGCACCCGGATCATGTTCGAGATGCAGCGCTGCAAGGAGGCCTACCCCCGCTTGCGCGGGGAGCACTTTCCGCGTCTGGCGGCGCTGTTCCTGGCGGTGGGCCTACCCCCGCTTGCGCGGGGAGCACGGTGGGACTGCGCCGTTGCTGATCCAGTGCTCGGGCCTACCCCCGCTTGCGCGGGGAGCACCTCGGACGAGTGGTGATGGCTGCGCTGCCGTCGGGCCTACCCCCGCTTGCGCGGGGAGCACCTACGGCGAGGACTGGGCTGTGTACGTCGCGGAGGCCTACCCCCGCTTGCGCGGGGAGCACCCCGTGCGCACCCCGGAGCGGGCCGGGCCTTGGGGCCTACCCCCGCTTGCGCGGGGAGCACGTGAAGGAGATGAGCAGGCCGTGGCTGGGCCTGGGCCTACCCCCGCTTGCGCGGGGAGCACTGGGACGGTGCTGTCGCTGTGTTGCCTGGGCGCGGCCTACCCCCGCTTGCGCGGGGAGCACGGACAGACTTCTCCTGCTGTGTTTGAGTGCCCAGGCCTACCCCCGCTTGCGCGGGGAGCACTGCGGGATCGGGTCGAGCGTCCATGCCCAGCCGGGCCTACCCCCGCTTGCGCGGGGAGCACCCCAATGACAGAGCGAGGAAGCTGCGCCTCCGAGGCCTACCCCCGCTTGCGCGGGGAGCACTCCGGAGCCGTCCCATTTCGGGACACAGTTCGAGGCCTACCCCCGCTTGCGCGGGGAGCACCTCTGACCCTCCGGGCACTGCTGCTGCCGCCACGGCCTACCCCCGCTTGCGCGGGGAGCACACCGTCGGCGAGCCGCCCTCGTCGACCTCCGCAGGCCTACCCCCGCTTGCGCGGGGAGCACCGGAAGGGCCGTTTTTCGGTTTTCGGCGGGGTCGGCCTACCCCCGCTTGCGCGGGGAGCACTCGAGCACCACGCACGACACCAGCAGCACCATCGGCCTACCCCCGCTTGCGCGGGGAGCACCTCTCGCGCACGTGCACGGGCTCGCGGACGAAAGGCCTACCCCCGCTTGCGCGGGGAGCACCGACGCTGCCACCACCTCCGGGAGTCGGCTTCCGGCCTACCCCCGCTTGCGCGGGGAGCACTCGAGCACCACGCACGACACCAATAACACCATCGGCCTACCCCCGCTTGCGCGGGGAGCACGGGAAGGCCGGCCGATGTCCCATCCGGAGACTCGGCCTACCCCCGCTTGCGCGGGGAGCACGGCGGAGCCCAACAGCGAGGGAGCATCTGGAGGGGCCTACCCCCGCTTGCGCGGGGAGCACGGCGGTCCGGGCCTCGACACCTCGTTTTTCGGGGGCCTACCCCCGCTTGCGCGGGGAGCACAGGCTGCGCACGCCTCAGGCGAGGACCATCCGGGGCCTACCCCCGCTTGCGCGGGGAGCACTTCGCTGGGCCTCTGGTCCACGGTTTTGTGCGGGGCCTACCCCCGCTTGCGCGGGGAGCACCCCCACCGAGGTCACGTCGCCCGGCATGGCATCGTGCTCAGCCGTGACCGTCGCCACAGTCGTGTCACCAGGGTCGCCCTCGACCACATCAATCCGGTCAGGGACCCACAACGACGCGACAGCCGGCGTGCCCTGGATCGTCACTCGCAGATGATCACGAGCGTCCAGCTGCGGCGCCGTTCCGGTCTCACCGGGGCACAGACGCTGACCTGTGATCTCCACCACGAACGACTCGTCGGTCTCGCCTGGCGAGTTCGGCTGAGTCGCGACCGCCACCGGGCGAGTCGCGCTCGCCACACCCACGCCCAACGTTCCCGCCGGGAACGTCACCGTCCCCGAGCTGGCCGTGTAGTCAGCCGGCGCGACAGCAGACCCGTTGCGGGTCACCCAGTCGACCTCGATGCACGGCGCGACAGTCGAAACGTCACCACGCGACGCCTCAATCTGAGAAGTCGACAGCGAACCGTCCACCACCGACACATCCGGTCCAGCACGCACCGACAACGGATCAGCAGCCCAACACGCAGCCCACTGCGCAGGCACAGACGGATCAATCCCTGTAGCCGTCGGCTCCGGGTGGTAGCCGGTGGCTCGCTGCGAACTTGGTGGCAGGACGGTCGCGCCGGGGACACCCGCATAGGTGACATCCGGATCCTTGCCCCAATAGGCGGTGCGCTCGAGCGCGTGATGTCGGTATCCAGAGACGAGAAATCGCCCGTCTTGCCGATCATCTGCCAGCGTTTCACCGCAGAAGACATACCGCCATGTTTGGTGACGGCCGTTGTCCACGAACCGGAACCGGGCGCTGGCCTGAGCGATCAGCGCAGCACGAGCCTCATTGGAGATTGCTGTTGAGAAGAAGGCCGTGAACCGATCCAGCCCAGTCGCGACCGGTGTGGTCGCCGTTGCCGACAGTCTGTGCCCGCACCCGGCGCCGCCCGGCGGTCCGAACTGAGTACACCCGGAATAGCGCCACTGGCTGTGGCTAGCAGTTCCCAGAGTCTGGTCTCTGCCGTTGATGTTCACGTTGGCAGCGGCGCAGCCGATGTAGTCCCGCGTGTCGACCGAGTACGAGACCGGCGGATAGGTGGGCGGTGTGACCCAGGTCAGCTCAGGATTCACATCGCATCGCCAAGGCACCGAATGGTGGTTCCAACGGCTCCATTTGCCGAGCCACCTGGTGTGTCCTGGTGGGGGAGTGCCAATCTGCGGGGCCGGTTGCGGGGGGTCCACCGATGCCGAGTTCGAGGCATGCGGGATGCTGTCGTGCGCGTCGGTTCGGTCAGCCGGAACCGCCACCAGCAGCGCCGCACCGAGCGCGACCACGACTAGCCCTGCCAGCCACTTGCGGTGTTCTCGTCCATGGCTCATCACCGATGAGCATGAATCCCGGCCGCTCTAGTGCCCCCGCATTCTCCCGCGCTTGGTTCGGTGCCATCCGCAGCGCACAGACCGCGTTGTGGGTGGCCCGCGCAACTGGGATTTCGACGGCGAAGCGGGCTTCATCACGACGACATGTAGCCGAGTTTGCGGTTCTGTCTGCGTAGACCCGACAGCGTGTAGATGTTGGATTTGAGTTGGTTGCAGGGGCCGCACAACAGCACTCGGTTGCTGATGTGGTTGATGCCGCCATCAGCGCGGGGGGTGTTGTGGTCAAGTTGCAGGTACCGCTCGTCGTCGAAGATCCGATCGCACCCTTGGCAGACTCGTCCGTGCTGGGCGACCAGGTGCTCGTACATCTGCGCTCGCGTCCACCGCGGGCCGTCGGGCTCCTGTACGCGTTCGGTGACTTGCAGGAACGGCGCAGCCGTCTCACCATCGTCGGTTCGCGCAGGGGGCGCGTTGGCGTAGGTGACCTCCCCGAATGTGAACAGCCGGTCGTCTGTGGCGTCGGCGTCCGGCACTGCAAGCGTCTCAGCCTGCATCCGGTCCAGCACTGCTTGGTGGGCCCTGTCCCAGATGTCGATCCCCACCCATTGGCGACCTTGCCGCTCAGCGGCGACTGGTGTTGTGGCGCAACCGCAGAACGGATCGAACACGATGTCGCCCGGATCGCTCGACGCGGCGATGATGCGCTCGTACAGCGGCAACGGCTTCTGTGTCGGGTAGCCGTATCGCTCGGGAGACCATGTTTGCAGCGAGTTGATGTCTGTCCACCAGTCCGGCATCGATGCTCCTCGCTCTAGGTCGCGCTCGCGTCCATCGATGCTCACGCCGCCGCGGCTGCTCACAAGTGCTTGTGACGCCTCCGAGTAAGGGACGTGCTGCCGGTGGAATGTGTTGTCGCGGCCAGCGGCGTAGAACAGGAGTAGGTCGTGCTTGCGCGCGAACGCATTGCGCGGTACCCCTCCACCGCGGTAACACCAGACGACTTCGTTTCGGAACTGCTTGCGTCCGAAGATTGCGTCCATGAGTTGCTTCAGGTAGTGGCTGGCGGTCGGGTCGCAATGCAGGTAGATCGAACCGGTCAGCTTGAGAATGCGGTGCATCTCGACGAGCCGCACGGCCATGAAGCACAGGAACGCCCCCAAGTCATCGCCCCAGCTCGATCGTGCTGCGCCAATGACATGCCACACGTCGGGCCAGTCATCTTCCAACTGGTCAATCCAGTCGCCTTCGATGTCGTCGGCCCATGACCAGCGGTCTTGGAACTTCGCCCCGGCAGCCAGGCTGTCCGGCGTGGCGTGGAAGTCCTTGCCCTTGTTGAACGGCGGGTCGGTGGCGATCAGATCGACCGTCTCGCTGTTCATGCCCCGCATCACTGCGAGGTTGTCAGCGTGGAACAGCGTCCGGTTCGCCCAGTTCGGCGCGCCTGAATCCCGGGGGGGTCACGGCAGACGCCTACTCAAACGTTGGCCGTCCGCGTCCGACGCACATGCATCTCGGTCTCGCCAGACACGCACGCATCCGTCTGCCGCAGACAGCACGGCAGCACCGTAGTGCGCTGCAACGAGACACGCCCGAAACGCCTAGCCCATGCCCTTGCCGTAGGTCAGGCGGCGGAGCCAGAAGCGGCCACGCGCTCAGCTGCGAACTTGGCGAAGGGTTCGATTGCGTAATGCACGCTGGCTGACTCGAGGGCCGCCATGTATCGCTGCCGATCGACGACTCGAACCACGGTCCACGGGTACCCACCTTCGGCGAGCATGAGGTTCATGATGAAGCGGGCCATGCGGCCGTTGCCGTCCGGGAACGGATGGATGTACACGAAGCAGAAATGCCCGAGGACGGCTCGCACCGACAACTCATCCTCGTTCTCGAGCAGGTCGAAGAACTCGGCCATCGCCTCCGGCACGGCCGACCAGTTCATGGGCGCGTAGCGCGAGCCGCTGAGGAATACGGCATGTTGCCGGTAGCCGCCGAGGTCGCTCGCCTTGACGAGTCCCATGTCCACGGAGGGGGCGAAGAGCTCGCGATGCCAGTGTCGATGCCGTTCGCGCAGCAGTGCTGAGGGATCGGCACCGTTGACAACCTCCCCGACGGCGAGACGGACTTGCTGGAATGCGCGCCAGTAGCCCAGCGCTGCCATCGCATCACGCGCTGACGCGTCATCGGCGTCAGACTCCGGATTCCATGTGCCCGAGCGGACTCGCTCGATGAGTTCAGGCGACACGCGGTACCCCTCGATAGACAGCGAGTGGTAGGCGTCCTGCTGATAGTTCTCGTCGACGGCGGCGAGGTAGGCGTCGGTGTCCGGGCGCGCCCCACGCGCCGTCGGCATAGCCGACACGACAACGCTCCTGAGATCCGCCCACATGACCCTCAAACGTGCGGCAGCGGGGTGAGTCCGAGAACGGAGCGAGCTCAGTGATGCGTACTGCTGCCACGGAGGCGCCTCGCGCACATCGAATCCGGCGCGCTTCATGGCATGGAGCACATCATCTGCTGCGTCAGCCCGCCCCACGGCTCGGAGCGCGCCTGCCAGACGCCCGGCGATCGTGGAGTGGGCGCCGTCGAGCAGTCGCCCCAAGAGCTTGCTGTGGTCGTTCATCTGCGCCATCACTGTCATCACTGCGACGCGGTGAGAGGTGAAGAAGCGCTCTGACGCACTGACCAGTGCAGTCTCGACGCACAGCAGCCGAACGCCGTCGGGGTCGACGAGCACGTCCTCGTGGCCGGCGTGTGCGTTCGTCTTGAGGTCGAACAGCGATGTCTCGTGCGGCAAGTCGACGCTGTGGTTCGACGCAAGCGGTGAGCAGACGATCACCTGGGGCGGAATCAAGCCGAGGCCGGCGTGCCGCAGGATCGAGCCCTCGGCCGAGAGATGCCACGCATCGCCGAATCGGTGTTGGCATCGCTGCACACAGAACTCCCAGAAGCAGCCGTACCAACCGGTCGCATCATCAAGCCGGTCAGCGGGATTTGCGACGAACAGCCACCCCTTTGTGGCCTGTCGCAGGAACCCACTCCGCATCAAGCGTTCCCGATGGGTGCGCGAGATCTCGTCTGAGCGAAGAACCCGCCGGTCGCCTTGCACTTGCGACAACTGCTCCAGCGATGCCGCCAGCTTCTCTCGGGGCGTAGGCATGTTCACATCCGGCGTCGATGCACGAAGACACGGCTGCTCGGAGCACAATCCGCCGCCGCTGTGCTCACACAATCATATTATGCAGTACGACTACACGCACATTCTGCATCGTGCTGCCCTCGTCACCACCGCAACCCGTGACAATCAGGGACCCAGCGAGCAAGGCGCCCAATGGCCTCCGCCGCATGCAGAAATGGCAGCGGGTGACCGCGCTATCCCGTCAGGTTTCTCGCACCAAGATCCCTCGCCGACAGCCGACACGAGGCGGGAGCGTAGTTTGCTGCGCCCAGAGTCACCAGATCGGTGCGGCCGACCTAGTTGAGACCTTCCCCGCAGGTCACCCAAGTGTTCGCACGGCCACCGTTGTGCCACGTCCATTGGTCGATTGCGAGCGCCTGGGCACCGCTTGCGACGACATCACCAGCGGGATCATGGCGAGTCGCCACCGAGAAGATGCGTCCATGATTCGACGCTGCTCCACTGCCTTTGGGATGGAGCATGCATGTCACAAGAACCCGATACTCGAAGTCCTCGGGCGGCAGATGATCGCACTCGAAATAGTTGGTGCAACGGAAGGTTTGAGTCGTGAGCACGAACCGCTGAGTGGCGATCACGCGATGCGTGACGCCAGCAGCGGATGTCACAAGAGAGATGTCGTCAAGCCCCAGTTGCTGACAGTCAGATGAAGGCTGAAGAACGATCTCGTCGCCAGGGCGCGCCGACGCGACAGCATCGAAACCGAGTGCACAAAAGCCGTCGCCGTTGTCGTCGAGATTCTCGGTGATTCGTTGGATGTCAAGTGTGCGCGTGGTGCCGGTTGCTGGTGGCACCCACACTTCGATGGGTTCGCGGTTCGGCGAACCGACCAGACCGTACACCTGAGTCAACTGGTTGCCGGCCGGGGTGTCGCTTGTGCAGTTGTTGCACTGCCCTGCTGCGGCTGCGTTGGCACCGTAGCCGGCTGTGCCGTTCTCGCTGCCGCCGAGGATCACGTTCGGCTGGTCTGAGGCGACCAAGAGATCGCCGGCTTCTCGGGCTTCCGTTGCGGTGGTCGGGTACTCGCTGTCGTCGGCTGGGTCGTCCTCTTCGGGTGTTTCGTCTTCGGCGGGGCCTTCCTCGTCGGGATCCGCAACGGGGTCCTCGGTGGCCTCTTCGTCGCCATCTGGATCACGTTCGGCGGTTTCCTCGTCGTCTCCAGCGGGGTCTCCAGTGGGCTCCTCACCGTCGGCCGGGTCGTCCTCGCTGGCCGGCTCGCCGTCTTGGGCCGGGTCTTGTCCTGCGTCGGGGTCGCCGGCGGAGTCATCGACGTCGGGATCGTCGGTGCCCGAAGTCGTGCTTTGGCCGTCTTCGTCGCCAGCGGCCGGTGCTGCGCCATCGGCCTCGGTGGTGGGGGAAGAGGAGGTGCTGTCGTCGCCGGACGGATCATCGTCGGTTGTCGTCGGTGTGCTGCTGTCGGTGGTGATCACCTGATCAGCGGCCGCGGTGTCCGTTGGCGCAGCCGTCTGTTCGGTTGCCTGGCTGTCCTGGGTTGCCGTGGGGTCGTTGACCGTGGTGGTCTGTGCGGGCTCCCCAGAGCACGCCGCGGCGATGACCGCAGCGGCAAACATGGCAACTACGAACCTGGTTCGGTGCTTGCGATTGGTGTTCATCACGGAACTCACTTCCACTGAAGAGACTATTTTCGGACATGGCCGCTAGGCGACGCCAATCCAGCGTGCCAGTCAACGGCGCGTCCGCGTTCGTCTGACGGCCCTTGCGCTCTCTCGGGCCGAGGCGGGCACTCGCCGATGCGCTTCCTTCTCGGTCGTAGGCTCACGCACCCGATGTCTGAGTCAGGCTGGTTGTGGAGATGTTGACGACCGTTGTTGTCGTAGCTGTCGTGAGCTTGGTGATCGCGGGTGTCCGGTTCGCGTTCGGCCGTCGCTGGGACGCCTCTGTCGTCTTGCAGCACCAAGACGCGCTAGCGGTGTTCCTGGATCAGCGAGATGGCGAACTGATCACACGTGTTGAGTTGGATGAGTTCCTCGCTGCGCAGGATCGTCCGATTGCTGACTACTACCGGCCAGAGGCGTGCCGCAGGGCAAAGGTGCTGATGTCGGAGCACTCGAGGGTGCCAAGGGTGCCCAATGGCGCGAACTGCAAGACGAAAGCATGCTCATCTCTTGCGGGATGACGGCCGCCGAGATCAACCCAATCGCTGAGCGCATCCTCGAACGTCTTGACGTTGGGCCTACCCCCGCTTGCGCGGGGAGCACCTCGGGTTCGGGTTCAGCATCAGCTTGGTAGTGGGCCTACCCCCGCTTGCGCGGGGAGCACAGGGGTGGTGTCACGCCACACGACCCGGTGCCAGGCCTACCCCCGCTTGCGCGGGGAGCACTGACCGGTCGGCTCCATAAGACTCCATCTCGGAGGCCTACCCCCGCTTGCGCGGGGAGCACGTCCAGACTCGGAACCCACGTCCGTAGTGGAGGGGCCTACCCCCGCTTGCGCGGGGAGCACCCGGATGCGTCTCAGGGTGGGACTGCGCCTCTGGGCCTACCCCCGCTTGCGCGGGGAGCACAGGCCTGGCCAGGGCCGGCCGATGGAGGGGCGGGGCCTACCCCCGCTTGCGCGGGGAGCACAGCCACAGATCGCCCGACGGCTCGGACAGGACAGGCCTACCCCCGCTTGCGCGGGGAGCACCCTCCGTGACCTGCTGGTTTAGGAGGACAATTCGGCTCTATCGGGCACTGTGATGTTGTCAAGGTGCTCTGCGGACATGGTTACCAGTTGCAGGCCGTCGAAGTCGACGATGTGTCTGCGGTCCGTTCCGCAGGTGCGGATCGAGAACCCCTGCTCGGTGGCATCCGGGTGGATGAGAAGTGCCCAACCTCCGTGGGTTTCTCCTTCGATGATGGTCCAGAGTTCGTCTCTGACTCGTGCTGACATGGTGCCGACGAACACTCCTGGTGCTGGTTCGATCATCCACCGGGTGAGTGCATGCCGGACATTCGGCGGTACAGCGGTGAGCACGAATGTCGCGTTCATCGGAGATCAAGCTCCGGCGGCGTAGTTGGTGCCGGCCGGCAGCGCACCGAATTCAGGAGACCAGAGATGGATCACGTTGTCGAACTCGTCTTCGAAGTCGGCACCCGCTCGTGGGATATCTGGATCCAGAGCCGCTTGGATGTCGGTGACCATTCGCCTGGTCAGTCGCAACAGCCGCCAGTCTCTTCGCATCGAACGCCGAACTGCAGATACGGGGTCGTCCTCGCTTGCGGCGGCGAATGCTGCGGGGGCGGCGAGCTCCATCTTGTATAGGTCTGCGATGTCGTACACGAACGATCTTTGACCGCCGGTGTGTATGAATCCGAGGGCGGGTGAGGCGCCGAGCGCTGTGATGACCGCATGCGCGACGCCGTAGAGAACATGGTTGGCGACGGTTAGGGCTTGATTGACCGGATCGGAGGCATCTAAATCCTTGGGGCTGTACACGCGGCGGAACGGGATCCCGTGCTTGCTGGCCAGGGACCTGTAGGCGTTCTTGACGCGATGCCCTTCCATGCCGCGCAACTGCTCGACGCTTTTGCCGTCAGCGAGGCTCCCGTCCTCGAATCTCATGCGGTACAGACGTCGGGCGACCTCTGCGCGCTTCTCGTCGTCAGCCCACTGTTGCGCCTGCAGGTGCAGCCATCGCGTTGTGAGTCCGTCATGGATGAGGGAGCCGTGATAGTGCCCGCCGGCTTCTCCCGAGAAGACGATCACTCCCCCGTCTCTGAGCACTTGTGACGCAGCCGGCTGAGTGATCGAAGTGCCCGGCCCGATCAGCAGCGCAGCCACCGACGCTGTGGGGAGGTACACGCGTTCGACGCCACGGGCCTCGGTGCGGAAGATCGCATGCACGCCGTTGTCGTCTCGTTCGATGCGGACACGGTTGAGGTACACGAAGCTGAGTTGATCGCTGACGCGAGGCAGCATCACCAGTGTCGGTGCGTGCAGTTTCTTGGGAAGCTCGGGCATCAGGCTCGCAGCACCGTCAAGAGGCCGCAGCCCCATGCTCTGGCATGCCCGATCCCTGCACGCATAGCAGCGCGCAGGCTCTCTGCGTCAGAGACCTGCGCGGTCCCGTCCACGCGTACCGAATAGACGGGAACACGCTGCTTGCCCCGCCTGATGTGCCGGTCAGCCATGCCAGTAATGGTCGGAGCCGACAAGGCAGCAAGACCGGCGTTCGCGATCCGTCCAGCGACCCACTTGGGCCGATCTTGCGCGGGGATCACGATTCGCTTGTTGATGCCGCCGGTGCGAGTGTTTCTGGCCGGATTGAGCACCACCCGGTAGTTGACGGCCATGCCATCTTGGAGCGACTCTAGGTGCTTGTCGATGAGTCGTTCTTGAATGTCGGCGTAGTCGTCTGGCAGGTCATCGAACCATGGCTCGGCTTCGGACTGCATCAGGATCGTCGGTGCGTCGCCGGGTTCGATGCGCCACAGCAACCCGACGTGCTTGCGTGGTTCACTGCCGAGATCGGAGTCGAAACAGCGCATCAGAGTCTTGTGGACTGTCTGCGGGTCACGGAACGATGCGCGGGCGAGCTTCGAACTCGGGTTCAGCTTCAGCAGCGTGAGAGTAGTCATGGCGTCGCTCCGAGCGAGTCCCTCAGCCGCATCACAGCTTCGGGCCCCCGTCCGGCGCATGCAACCGCTGGCACCTGGATCGACTTAGTGATCACGCGCCTGTTCATGTGCGCCAGACGGCGGGGGTCGAACGTCGTCGGCGCATCTGGTCTGAGCGTCGCTTGGTGACCGATGTCGTCCGGTGCTGACATCTCAATCAGCGCCGAAACATGTCCCGAGACGTCTGTGTCTGCTTCGAAGTAGTCGACATCGCTGAGAGGGGCACTCCCTCCGTCTGTTTCCCGTAACAGTGCTGCCGTAGTCAGCACTTCCTCAGGAGTCCGGTCCGCGACCACGCATACAGGGACTCGTTCCGCCGGCGGGCAGCTTCGACGCCCGAGGTACAGCGGACGTCTCGGGTTGTTGAGGGCATCCAGAATCTCATCAGCCGGCATTCCTCCGACTGGCGGTGTGTACACCGCCAAGAACGCTGCGTCCTGCAGATACCAGCGTCTCGTAGGCACCGAATAACGAAGGAGTTTGCCCTCGGCATTGAGGACATTCCCGAGTGTGTGGAAGTCCTCCATCGGCGTTCCCGGCCGGTCCGCCCGGACTGCGAGGCGCGCCCCCGCTGCTAAGTCATCGATGGGGTCGGTGCGCTTGCGGCCGAGCGCGTTGGACACCATCCCGATGATCCCTGACAGCGACGGCATGGATCCCGTGCCGCGTTCATAGATACCGGGCGCGGGACCGCCCCACGATTGCAGCGGGCCGGTGAGCAGCATCACAACCCCTGAGGTCATGCGCCGCATCTCTTCCGCCTGGCCGCTGGGATACGTGGCTCATCAGAAGTCATGTGCAGCCCGTTCGCCGTCGCTCCGCGTCGTCGTTGGAGCGATGTTGTGCTCCACGACTCGCACCAAGTCGTTCAGGCTGTCCAGCGGGTCGCCGAGGCCGCTGACATCAGGCGTCTCGCTCTCGACATACCACGAGTCGATCACGCCCTCAGGGCCGTACATCTGGTTCTCGAGCGCAGCTCGCCTGTGCAGTGCTTCGATGCTGGCATTCATGAAGCCGCCGTTGCGGCCGGGCTCGACTGGCTTCTCGAACGCGGCCGCGAACGACACCGGACGGTCGGAACGCAGAGTGACCGCCATCAGATCAGGCCGTGTGTGAGCGTTCGCGGAGTTCTGCTTGCCGGTCGGCTCAGCCAGCGCAAATGCCCTGATGAAGCTGCCTGCGACCTCAGCAACGGCCGCCTCCGAGTCGTCCAGCAATTCTGCGAGTTGTCGCAGCCCGATGGTTGCGTGCCGGTAGAACACACCGCTCGTGTACTCGCCGACGTTGATGTGCCCGGCGCCGGCCTCGTCGCCGTCAAGTTGCAGCTGATCGTCAACGGCTGTGAAGTAGTCGAGCTCAAGTGTCGAAGTGTGGGTCGTGAACGCGTGCGCCACTTGAAGCGCCCCGTCAACGTTGGTCTCGGGCAGCGCTGCGAGCATGCGGCCGCACAGGGCGATGATCGGATTGTGCGCATGCAGTGCAGAGGTCAGCGCCTTCTTGGTGGGCGGATCCGGCTTGAAGCCCTCGGCCAATACTTCGTCCTTGCAGGAGGCGATCACCCGGGCAACTGCGGCTGCCGCCTCAGTGGTGGTGAATGTGAGTTGATCACTTTGGAGCTCGTGCCCGTCGCCGTCCGATCCGACCTCTTCGACCGTGATGCCCTTCTTCACACCCTTCCCCTTGGCGTTGGCGAACATGGACACCACTGCTTGCTTCGCGTCATCGTCGTCCGCGAATACCTCGTCAGCCATGAGTCGCTCACGTACGAGCTGCGGAAGCCGACGAGTTCGAAGAGCGGTTCCGAGATCGGTGTTCTGCTCGAGCCAGAGCCGTGCAGCTCGCTTGGTGCACTGCGACGAAATGCGCGCCCGAGTCGCTCCGCCATACACCATCTGTTTGGGGGTGCCCAGATTGTCCCGATTCAGATTCGAGAAGGGGACGGCGTGCAGGACATGCACGTCGAGGAAGGCGCTATCGGTCTTGGTCATGATTGGTATCCCTTTCGGTTGATTCGTTGTTGTTGAGATCGGAGTGATGGAAGTCGCGGTACCAGCGGTGACGAGCTCGCTGTGCCCGATCACCGCCGCGTGAGAATGCGGATAGATCAGCGATCAGGAGCGCCCAGTCGATACGCACCGGCGCTGGGCGGAGCATCTCGATCACGCGGTTCACGCGGTCGATGCGAACGTGAGTCTCGATCCCGTCCGCTGTCATCCCTTCAAGCGACCGCTGGGCCACTTGATCGCTGAACCTCACACCGGCGCGGGCCAATTCCCCTGCGGGCGTGCGCCAAGGGGCGGATTCGGTCTGGCGATGCGTAGCACACCATGCAGCGACGCGGGCCATGATCAGCGCTTCGTCTAGATCGGCAGGCAGCCATCCGCCAAGCAACCACCATGCGTCATCGCCGATCACCTTGCCGTTGCGCAGCGATCGGCGCAGTCGCGCACGGTTGCCGGTATCAGCAGAAATTCGTCGCACATGCTCGACGAACGCACCGTTCCGCGAGGTGCTGGACCCGTCCGGCTGTTGCGTGATCGTCATACGGTCACATCTCCCCTGTCGGTCGATCCATTCGATTGTCGGCGCCAGCGTTCAATCCACCGTCGACTCTCCACCACAGCAAGATGGCTGCGCCGCTCGTGCATCAGATGCGCAGTGGCATCGTCGAAGCCGATGAGTGCGTGCTCCCTCAGTCGTTCGCCAAGATGCTCGTCATCAACGACATCCCGGGCGACTTGCCAAAAGTCTGCTTCCGCTCGATGCCAATAGGCCGAACGGGCGGGCTTCCGCACCTCGGCGATCTCCTCAGCCTTTGACTTACGAGTAATCACACCTGCCTTTCGGAATGCGGACTTCACCTCATCACACATCAATCTCTCGGCATCTGCGGCGAGGGCCAAGAACGTGGTGCATCGTCGGGATGCGTCAGGTTGGAAGATGCCCAAGAGGTCCGGGGCATGAGCGCACACGCTTGCGCGTTCCACCGGTTTGGATCTCTCGCCTCGATGGGAAAAGGCCACCCATCCGAACTCACTCGGCGGATAGTTCTCTGCACTGCTGTCCCCATCGCGAGCCCAATCCAAGATCGGAACCCGCGCGTACTGATCGTCACCTGACTTCAAGAGCAGCGATTGTGCCTCCCGCCAGAATTCGCGCCCTTCGCGTGGACGGATAGGGGACTGATCGTCTCTCACGAGGGTGTACGGGTCTTCTATCGCTAGATCCGGCGCAGTCCCTCTGCCAGCAGCGAGCGTAAACCCAGTGATGCAGCCGTTGGTCGTGTGCCAATAGAACGTCTTGTCCTGGCGACCTGCGATCTGCTCAAGCATGCCCGCGCGTCGTGCGTAGGGAGCGATTTGGCCCGGGACGCTCTCCGTCTCCCAGAAGGCTTCTCCGAACACCGTGTCATGAGGCTTCGGGATCATGTGAGCGATGAGAGTTGCAGCGAGATTCTTCCCAACCGGATGCAGCGACGTGGTGTTGCGCAGCGGTGGGTTCTTCCCATTCCCTCGAGGCTTGCCGGTGGCCGGGTGCCCCGTGACCGTGCCGCAACCGTAGAACAGGCGCAGCGTGAGCAGTGCTTGAGCGGCAATGCCGGGCTCAATCATGTCTGTCGCCGCATGTGGGCCCAGCGACGGACTGCTCGTTGATGCCCATGCAAACACTGCTTTAGCGGGCTTGTCTGGACACTCGATCCTGCTGAGTGCAGAGTCCTGTGCAATGGGTTCATGGCCAGCTGGCGGGTTGACGAGCCAGAACCGGTCCCGGTGCTGGTCCAGATACGAGCGAACGCATTCGGGGTCGAGTCGGCCTTCGTCGAGCAAGCGTCGTTGTCGGTCGGCGAATTCGCAGCGGTATAACTCATGGTCATGGTCGTCCATGCCGGTGATGCGGTATGTCATCGGGACGAGCAGTCGCATGAGCGCTTCGGAGAAGGCGGGGTCGCTGCATGGCCAACCATCGATCTGGTGGGCGTTGACGAGCGCTTCCTCAATAGAGATCGGCCCGCCGTCGACGGGGATCCATGGGTCGGTGATGAGATTGAATCCCTTGCCGGTCACGCTGCCTCTTTCGTGATGACGAGCCCTGCCTCACCGTCGACTCGGAGTGTCCATTCGCCGATGTCGCACGGCCCTGCGGAAACATCAAGAATCTGAGCCTGCGCGACAGGGGTTCGATCCCACGCGCCGGCGAGGTGCGGAAGTTCGCTGGACCATCCGGGGTTGGGGTACGAAACCGGGATCGACGCCTCGAATACCTTGCGGACGACATCAAGCGAGGGGTGCTGTTGCGGTTCGTGAACGATGACGGTGCCATCCGCGAGCGTCCAGCCGTCGGGCGTCTTCATGCAGGGCACTATCAGCGTCGAGTGGGCTTGGTGCCGGGTGCCGGGATGGGTCTCGTCGGTGTCGAGATGGCCCGTCAGAAGATGCAATGGCGCATCAGGTCTTGGTGGCGGGATCGCCCAGTTCGAGGCAAGCGACTTCTCGGCGTCGATGCGGACCAGTTGCGCCAGCGTCGCCTCGGCCGCGTCTGCCGCATCCTCGTCGGCGAATTCGAACTTCTCTTCGGCTTCGATATCTGCCCGTTCCACGAGCACAGGAACATCGTCCGGCACACGAATCATGAGGCTCGACTTGGTGTCCGCTGATGTGATGCACGCATGGGCGCCCATCAGATCGGCGCGGGAGTAGATCGGCGACCAATGACTCGGCTCGCCCTGCCTGTCGAGAGGCCAGACGACCGTCGTGCCCACATACTCGCCGTCCGCGGGAGTGCGATGCCGGCGCACCCGTCCAGCGCGCTGCAACAGCGCAGGCAGCGGTGCCGGGTCTGTGATCAACAGGTCGAAATCGACGTCGAATGACTGCTCCACGACCTGAGTGGCCACCACGATCAGCCGCTCGGGCCGATCGCTCGTGTCGCTGCCGAGTCGTCTGAGCATGTTGTCTGCCCTGCGCCGTCTGTCGCCCCGCGGCAAGCGCGAGTGGATGGTCTCGACGGATTCGCCAGGGACGAGTGATGGGTCTAGCTCTCGAATCGCTTGGTAGGTCTCCTGCGCCGCAGCGACAGTGCTGCGCACGATCAGCACGCATTGCCCGTTGTCGTGATTTGCTGCATGCAGCGCCGTCTCAGCGATGCGCCGCGTTGCCTGCTTGCGCTCCACCGTGTCGATTCCGATTCGCAGATCCCAGCTACGGCTTGCTTGTGAGGCTTCACCGGTCCAGCCATCAGCAGGAGTCCAACCAATCCAAGCCGGGTACCCATCCATAGCGGCTTGTGTGTCGCCGACGATTCCGCAGCCCTCTTGGTACGCCGAGCACAATTCTCGGACACGCTTGGGCGGCAACGTCGCTGACAAAATCACGACAGGCGTGCCCAGAGCTGCCAGCCACTCCACGGCTCGGCACAGCAGCTTGCGCATGTACGGGTCCAGAGCGTGTACCTCGTCCACGATCAGTACGCCGGACGCTGCGCCGAGGATCCGCAGCGGCGAGTGCTTCGCCCGCAGTGCGCCGAGCAACACCTGGTCGATCGTCCCGACACCGAACGGCGCCAGCAGGGACTTGCGTGTCCCGCGCATCCACGAAGCCGCTGCGCGCATGGTCTCGGAGTCGTCTGAAACGGCAGCGCTCGAGTCGCTGTCCGCCAAGAGCGCCTGCGAATGGACTCGTCGGAGGATCGGAAGATCGTCGTCCGGGGCGAGATTTTCGATGCATCTCCGGAGCCGGTCGTGCAAGCCTTCCGCTGTGGCGACGGTGGGCATGGCGAAGAACATCCCGTGGCGTTCTGACGCTGCGGAGAACTTCGCTGCGGCGATCAGCGCAGCCTCGGTCTTGCCTTCCCCCGTCGGAGCGCAGATCACCGAGATACCCGGGCTAGTCGGGTGGAAGCTTCTGTGGATGCTCGCTTGCAGACCTCTCCATGTCGGCTCGTCACCGTCGATGAGGTCCGCGGGCTCAGGCAGCTTCCGTCTCTTCGGGGCGACCAAGCCCGCAGCCTTCATGTAGGACTCGGTGAGGCGCAGCGCCCGCTGATAATGCTGCCCGGCATCGAATCCTTCAGCCTCGAGCGCTGACTGGTGCTCATGGATGAGAGCCTCGTCTGATGCCACCCAGTCGGCGAGCACCACGACAGCGAGAGCAGCCGACGCAGCGGGCGTCGGCATAGCGACTTCCGGCAGCGTCCCGATGGTGCCGTCGAGGGTGTCCCACAACCACCGCCTGGCAGATTCGAGCTCGCTGGGCGGGTTCTCGTCGACTTGTGCCGCGCCGCCCCACGCCTGCAGTTGATGCAAGTCAAGCCGCGGAATGCACCCGTGATGTCCGCCGATGATCTGAGCCACTCTCGAACGCGTGCGTGTCGGGATGTCCCCGAGCCGATCCCATGTCAGCCACGCACCGGTCAACGCATGTTCGCTGGCACGAATCGAGTCACGATGTCCGCGTGCCCAGTCAGGGCAGGCACTCTTGTCCAAGTTCTGGAAACCGCACGAAGCCTTCCCTATGTCATGCCACCCAGCGAGCACCCGAACCGCGCCAGCCCAGTCTTGGGCGCTGCAACTAACGCCGACATGACCCGCGACCGCTGTCGCCAAGCTGTGTGGCAGCACGCGCTCCGTGATCACCTGAGCCGCACCGGCCGTGTCCAACAGATGGCACACCAATGGATAGGGCGCCTGCAGCGACTGTGACTTGCCCCACAGGTCAAGGAACGCTCGCCATGAGTCGATCATGCTGAAGAACGCACGTAGTGATGGGGGGTTATGTAGGATAGTTGACGGCAGGGAAGCCTCGTCAGCCGTCCGGCCACCACGCTCGATTACCGGTTCGAGCGCTTGCGCAGCAACGCCCGCGCGACCTGTTCAGGCGTTGCGTCCGGGTCTGTCTGACGTACCGGCGGGTAGATGCGGGATCGCTTCACCCGCCGATCACGTTTCGGCTTCGTGGCCACTGGCTGCTCCTAGCTCGCTGTAGGGAACTTCTGTCGTGATTCCGGGCGGCAGTCCCCATGTCGCCCGTAGTTCGCTCATGGTCAGCCGGTTGCCCTTGCGTCCGTTGCACGCGGCGCACAGCAATTGCAGGTTAGCGTCGATGTCCGGCCCGCCCTTGGATTTCGGCTCGATGTGGTCGAGGTGGAAGTCGTCGTGCCACTTCGCTCGGTCGCAGCCCGGACACGGCCTGCGCTCGCCCGTGCCGAGCGTCTGCCACAGGATCGCTCGGATGTTGGGCGAGCGTCGCGGTGCATCGTCGTCTGTGCGCTGGGGGGTCGCGGGCAGATAGACGGTCTGTGTCGAGAGATCGAGGAACGCAGTGCCGTCAGCGTGCTGTTGGAGCCGCTTCTGCGTGATGCCCACAGCCACCTCGTCAATGTCGATGCCCGCCCAGTGACGGCCCAGCCGTTCGGTTGCCGCACACGCTGTGGCGCAGCCTGCGAACGGGTCGAGCACGATGTCGCCCTCGTTGCTGCTGGCTGAGATGATGCGCTCCAAGAGCGCTAGAGGTTTCTGTGTCGGCCATCCGGTGCGCTCTTTGGGTGGAAGGCCGCGACCACCGGGCAGATCGGCCCACACGTCACCCACCGGAACCGTGGTGTCTGCGTGTGCGAGGTACTTCTTGAGCGTCGGCAGGCCACCCTCTTGGTCCGGCCAGTGCAGCAGACCCGCCGCGTCGAGCGCGTCCAGCCGGTCTGAGGCGTCTTCGACGCTGCGATAGCCAGCGATGAACTCGCGCTCGATCCACTCGGCATCGTGCCCGGACTTCGGCGCGTTCCACGAGCCGGTACCGTGCCGCAGACCGCGCCATTCGCTCAGTCCTCTGCTGCTGGGATTCCTGAGCCGAAGCCGAGTGAACCTGCCTCGCTCGTCTTCGAGCGTGTACCACTTGCTGATCTGTTCATCCGTCCACGGAACAGTCTGCAAGTCCCAAGCGCGATGTTCAGACTTGGCGTAGAAGAACAGCCGGTCGGTAGTTGCGCGGGTAACGCTTCGCGCTGTTCTTCGTGCCTATCTCGCGCTGCCAGATGATCTCGTTCTCGAAACGTGCCGTGCCGAACACCGCGTCGAGCAGCTGCTTGAGGCACTGCGACGCGTTGTCGTCGCAGTGCAGATACAGCGAGCCGGTCGGCTTGAGAACGCGGTGAAGCTCGATGAATCGCTGCGCCATGAACGTGAGGTACGCCTGCATCGACTCGCCCGCTGTCAGCCCTGCGCCCAGGACTGTGTGATGCAGCGACGTGTCGGCGGCTTGCTGCAACTCGGCCCACTCGGCGGCGAAGTCGCTCATGCTCCATGTGTCATCGAAGCTGGCGTGCGCTGCCTTGCTGCCGAGCGGAGCGTGGTAGAGCCGCTGGCTGGTGAACGGCGGATCGAGGCAGATCGCGAACACCCACTTGCGGAGCGGCACGTTGGACGCTTCCAGCGCGGTGCCGGTCTTGGCGGAGAAATACTTGCGGCAGTCGCGGCACCTGTAGGGCATCGTCTTGTGCTTCGCTTCGTGCGTGCTGGTCGATCCGCAGTGCCCGCAGCACCGCTGCCCAGTCCACACCTGCGCCTCGAACCAGACGCGGGCCGCTTGCTCGTCGGGGAACAGTTCGGTGAGCTCGAGCAGCGTGATGCCCTTGCGGTGGTGCTTGCCGGGCGCTTCGGCGACGCAGAACACCGCCCCCCAGACCGCCCCCGAGCCCAACAGCGCGGCCACCGGATTCCCCGGCATCACCGGCACAGCGCTGCCCGGCGAGACGCTGACCGCCACCACCGGCGGCATCGCCGACGCCGACGGCCTGCAGATAGGGGCACCGCCAAGCCGCCCACTGAGGGTTCTCGCACCGGTGCCCTCGGCCAACCGGCGGCTCACGGCACCAGCGCCTGCCTGCCGCTCACGAGGGGGGTTCCGAAGCACATGACCCACTAATATCTGGCGGCATGGAGCTTCTGGGTGCGCAGGTCTGGCACTACTGGTTGGCGGTGCCGCTCACCGTGGCGACGGTCGCCACCGTCGCGAAGCTGGTGGTGGGCTACGTGCAGAAGGTGGTCGCACCCCGGTACCCCAAGCGCTGAGCACCCAGGTGAGCGCCTCTGCCGACGAGCACGTCGACTGGGATCTGGCGCGCCGGATCGCCGTCAAGGTTGCCGGCACCGAGCCGCTGTACCAGTCGTATCTGGCTGAGCCGCTGCGCGCCGACTTCGCCCGGTTCGTGCCGATTGCCGCCGAGCTCGTCGCCATCGAGACCGGCCTCGAGACACCTGGCGAGGCTCACGCCGAGGTCATCGACCGCGTCGGCTGGATCGACGCCAACATCGCTGCGTTCCGACGATTGCTGCAGCCACTGCTCGGCGCACCCGGCGCCGGCGGCGAACCGGCGGCGAGCTCCACCGTGACGCGCACCTTGGGCGCCGTCGAGCTGGGAGGGGTGCTGGGCTGGATGTCGCGGCGGGTGCTGGGCCAGTACGACCTGCTATGGGCATCCGAGGACGAGACTGCCCACGACGGCACCGGTCCGGGAGGCCTTGATGGCCCCAGCGGCCTCGACAGCCAGACGACCGGCGACACCGTCTATTTCGTCGGCCCGAACATCCTGCTCACCGAGAAGCGCTACGCATTCGTGCCGGCTCAGTTCCGGCTGTGGCTGGCGCTGCACGAGCTGACGCACCGTTCGCAGTTCACCGGCGTGCCGTGGCTGCGTCCCCATTTCCTGAAGCTGGTGAACGGCCTGGTCGATGAGGCGCAGCCCGATCCCGAGCGGCTGCGCGAAGGACTGCGCACCCTCGTCATCCAGCGCCGCAAGGGCCAGGACCTGCTGGGCGAAGGGGGCCTCGCGGCGGTGTTCGCCACTGAGCACCAGCGCGACCTGATTGCCCAGGTCGGCGGCATGATGAGCCTGGTCGAAGGCCACGGCGACGTGACGATGGCGCGGGCAGCCCGTGGCCACATTCCCGACGCAGAGCGATTCGCGCTGGTCATGTCGCACCGGCGCCGCAACGCGCGCGGCATGAACCGGCTCCTCCAGCGACTCCTCGGCATCGAGGCCAAGCTGGCGCAGTACCGGGCCGGCGAGGAGTTCATCGCCGAGATCGAGGCCGAGCGCGGCCCGCGAGCGGTGGACCGCATCTGGGAACGCGCCGAACACCTGCCGTCCATGACGGAGATCCGCAACCCCACAGCGTGGCTGGAGCGTGTCCCCGCCGCCTGATCCCCCCGGCGGCGCCCATCGAGCTGGGGCACCGGGATCGGGTGCCGAACTCGATCAGATGCTCGAGCGATGCACGTTCGGCGACCTCACCCAATCCAAGCTGGTCTGCGGGGTGTCCGGAGGTCCCGACTCGGCGGCTCTGCTGGTGCTGGCCTGCCGGCACGCGCAGCACAACAGCACACACGACGCAACGGTCGCCGCTGTCCATGTCGATCACGGCCTGCGCGACACGGGCGATGCAGAGGCCGCCCACGTCGAGGCGCTCTGCCGCCGGCTGGATGTGCCGCTGCGTGTCGTGCGCCCGCAGATCGCACCGGGCGCCAACCTGCAAGCCCGTGCCCGGGAGGCCCGCCACGCCGCCCTCGGCCCCGATGCGCTGCTGGGTCACACCGCCGACGATCAGGCCGAGACCGTGCTGCTGCAACTGCTGCGGGGCGGCGCACTCGACGCCCTCGCTGCCATGCGCGCCGATCGTCGCCCGCTGCTGGCGCTGCGGCGAGCAGACACCGAACGGATCTGCGAGCTGGTCGGCTACGAGTCCTTGCGCGATCCCTCCAACACCGACGCGCGCTTCTGGCGCAGCCGTGTGCGCCATGAGGTGATCCCGCTGCTGTGCGACATCGCCGGTCGCGATGTGGCGCCGCTGCTGGCGCGAGCCGCCGGCACCGCGGCCGCCGACACCGACCTGCTGGCCGAACTCGCTGCCGGCATCGACCCCACCAGCGCCGCCGAACTGCGAGCGGCGCCGCTGGCGCTGGCACGCCGGGCCGTCCGCGCCTGGCTCCGCACCTCCCATCCACCGGATGCCGCCACGGTCGAGCGAGTGCTGGAGGTGGCCCGCCACACCCACCGGGCTACCGAGGTCGGCGGCGGCCGCCGCGTCGTCCGGTCTTCTGACCGACTCCGGCTCGAGGGCTGATGCTTCAGCGTCGCCGCGCTGGGAGGACGATTCTGCCGACGGCAACCGCAAACCGCTAAGTTCAGCTCACGTGGCAGAGGTATCGGCTGCAACCGCATCGGAGTCGGGGGCAACGGCTCCGCAGGCTCCCCCGAGCGACCTCGACTCGATGCTGGCCGGCGATCCCAATGTCGGCGAGGTGCTCGTTTCAGGCCCCGAGATCGCCGAGCGGGTCACCGAGCTCGGAGCGCAGATCACCGCCGACTACGCGGGGTGTGAGCCGTTGTTGGTGGCGGTGCTCAAGGGCGCCGTGATGTTCGCATCCGACCTCAGCCGCGCCATCGACTTGCCGGTCGAAATCGATTTCATGGCCGTGTCGTCCTATGGCAGCAGCACCCGCTCCAGCGGTGTGGTGAGAATTCTCAAGGATCTCGACATCGATATCGTTGGGCGCGACGTGATCCTGGTGGAGGACATCGTCGAGAGCGGACTCACGCTGTCGTATCTGCGTCGCAGCCTGCTGGCTCGCGGCCCCGCGTCGCTGGCGGTGTGCTCGCTGCTGACCCGTGAGCACAACGGCAGTCTGAACGGGCTCGTCGACTACATAGGGTTCCGGCTGCCACCCGTGTGGGTGATCGGATACGGGCTTGATGTGGCCCAGAAGTACCGCAATCTGGCCGAAATTCGCGCATACGACTCATCTGCCGACGACGACGTCTGAAACATACCCCGCAGCACCGTGCACTGTCGGATCGACACCGGTAAATTCGGCAGCGGGCACGCACTGGTGTACTGCGAGCGTCGATGACGCTCCGACACACTGCAAGCGTCGATGACGCTCCGACACACTGCAAGCGTCGATGACGCTCCGACACACTGCAAGCGTCGATGACGCTCCGAGGGACGACGCACTATGAGAGGGAAGTGGGCGGAAGGCATTCAGCCCCGCAACTTCAACTGGGTTGTCGCCGAGCGTCTCGCTGTGTGCGAGCGTCCAGGAGGCTATGGCGCCAGCCACCGGCGCGTCCGCAGGCAAGAAGAGATCATCTGGCTGCGTCGCAACGAGTTCGACGTTGTCGTATCGCTCATCTCGGCACCGCACAACCTTCACAACTACGACGAGCTGGAATTGCCATACCTGCACCGGCCGTGGCCGACCTTCGACGACCTCGGGGACTACCTGCAAGAAGTCCATGACGACCTCGAACGGCTGGCAGGCGAACGCAAGCGGGTCATCCTGCACAAGGAGCGGGTGGGCGAGGACATCTGCGGGTTCGTGGCCTCATACCTGCTGCTGTCGGGCAAGGTGCCGACGGGTCCGCAGGCGACGGCCATCACCGAGCGGATCTTCGGACAACGGGTCGGGCCGGAGGGGCGTCGTGTCGTCGAAGTGGCGCTCGGCATCCTCGCCGCCGACGGAACGACACCCTGATCTCGGCCGTGGACACTCACACCGGCGCTGCATCTGATCACCGTGTTGATGATGCGATCGCCACGAGCGATCGCATTGAGCTGCGCGGCTTGCGGGTGATGTGCATCATCGGGGTGATCGCCCACGAGCGGGCCGCCCCGCAGCCAATCAGCATCGATCTCGATCTGTATGTGGACATGCGTCGGGCCGGCGAGTCGGACGACGTGTCTGACACGGTCGACTATGGCGAGGTCTGCGAACGCGTCGAAGCGCTGTGCGCCGATTCCAAGCCCCGCCTGCTGGAACGGATGGCTGCGCTGATTGCGGCAGATCTCTGCAGCATGGAGCTCGTGACGGCAGTGGCGATCACCGTGACCAAGCTGCGACCGCCGGTCGCTGTCGACCTCGGCACCAGCGCGGTACGCATCACCCGCATCGCGGACTGAGCCGGTGAGCCAATCCGGCACGCGGGCCTTCGTGGGGATGGGCGCGAACATCGGCAACCCGGCGGCGCAGCTGGCCGATGCACTTGACGCACTTGGGGAGGCGGGCCTGCTGGTGGCCTCCTCGAGCGTGTATCGCAGCGCCCCCATCGGGCCCGAACAGCCGTCGTTCCTGAATCTCGTCGCCGAACTCGCTGTCCGTGAAGGGCCATACGAGCTGCTGGCACGCTGCCAAGCACTCGAAGAGGTCGCACACCGGGTGCGGCGAGAACGGTGGGGCCCGCGCACGCTGGACGTGGACGTGCTGCTGTACGGCGAGACCACGCTGCAAGATACCGAGTTCGTCATCCCGCATCCGCGGATGCGCGAGCGCCGGTTCGTGCTCGAACCGCTGGCCGAGCTGGCCCCCGAACTCGTCACGGTCGGCGATCTGACGGCGGTCGGCGATCAGGACTGCGAGCGCATCGCTGCAGCGGACCGGCTGCGGGACTTGGCCGCCGCCTCGCCGGATGGCTAGCCAACCATCGGTACCGTGAGCTTACGATGACCAATTCCCTGCTACAGGGCCCGCCAGGCCACTCCAAGACGTGTCACTTCAACGAGACGTGAGCTTGCGATGACCAGGTCTCTGCCAGCGGGCGAGCCCGACGACGGCGCTGCGGCGGCCCACCAGCATCCCGGCGAAACCGGCCCGCCGTACCGCTACGAGCGAGACGCCGTTGCGGCCGACCTGCACGAGCAGTGGTCGGACCTGGAACCCGGCACCGAGACCGAGACGCGGGTCACGATCGCCGGCCGCCTGATGCTGCGGCGGGTGCAGGGCAAGCTGGCCTTCGGCACGCTCGACGACGGCACCGGTCGCATCCAGCTCTTCGCCCCCGCTGCGGTCACTCCCGACCATGCCGACTTCTGCGACCTGAACCTGGGCGACTGGATCGGCGTCAGCGGCATCGTGATGACCACCCGTCGCGGCGAGCTGAGCGTCCGGGTCGACGAATGGAGCGTGCTCGCCCGAGCTCGCCGGCCGTTCCCCGACAAGTGGCACGGCATCACCGATCCCGACACCCGCTTCCGCCAGCGCTACGTGGACCTGTGGGTCACGCCGGCCGCCCGGCGCACGTTCGCCCTGCGCAGCCAGATGATGACCGAGACCCGCCGCTTCCTCGAAGACCGGGCCTACATCGAGGTCGAGACGCCCATGTTCCACCCCATCGCAGGCGGCGCGCTGGCCAAGCCGTTCACCACCCACCACAACGCCCTCGACGCCGACCTGTGCTTGCGGATCGCCCCCGAGCTGTACCTCAAGCGTCTGATCGTGGGCGGGCTGGACCGGGTGTTCGAGATCGGCCGGGTCTTTCGCAATGAGGGCCTGTCCACCCGCCACAACCCCGAGTTCACGATGCTCGAGCTGTATGCGGCCTATGCCGACTACGGCGACATGATGGAGCTGACGTCGTCGCTGGTGGAGCACTTGGCCGTCACCCTCACCGGCTCCGCTGTCTTGAAGGCGGGCGACGAGATGATCGACGTCACGCGGCCGTGGCGGCAGGCCACCATGGCCGAACTGGCCAGCGAAGCGGTCGGCAGCACCATCAGCGTGCACACGCCGCGCGGCGAGCTGGCGGCATTGGCCGAAGCACACGACGTGGCCGTGCCCGACGGCTCGCGCACCAGCTCAGCCAAGCTGCTCACCGAGCTGTACGAAAAGCTGGCCGAGCCCGGGCTCGCCGGCCCGATCTTCGTCACCGAGCACCCTGCGGAGACCTCGCCGCTGGCCCGGCGTCACCGACGGGATCCGTTGCTGGCCGAGCGGTTCGAGGCCGTCGTGGCCGGCCGCGAGCTGGCGAACGCCTTCAGCGAACTGATCGATCCGGACGACCAGCGGCAGCGCTTCGAGGCCCAAGCCTCAGCCCGGGCCGAAGGCGACGACGAGGCCATGGTGGTGGATGAGGACTACCTGCGCGCCCTGGAATACGGCCTGCCGCCCACCGGCGGGCTCGGCATCGGCATGGACCGGCTGACCATGCTGCTGGCCGGTGTCGAGGCGATCCGCGAGGTCGTGCTGTTCCCGACACTCCGTCCCGAGCAAACCTGACCCGGGCAGAACTGAGCGTCAGCGCCGGCGCAGCAGGGCTTGAGACAGCCATCTCACCAGAGCCAGCTCAATCCTCCGGCATCTGCGGCGCGTCCTTGCGCATGATGAACAGCCCCTCGGCCCTGACGCACAGACCGTCGGGGCCATGCACGCTGGCGTGCTGGACGATCTTGCGGCCCGACGTGTGATCGATCCATGCCCGCAGCTTCAGCGGCTCGCCGATCGGCGTCGCGGCGTGATAGTGGACGGTCAGCCGGCCCGTGTACGCCTGGCGGCCCCGCATGCGGTTCAACGCGCCCATCAGCTCGTCGATGAGCAGCGCCACCACGCCGCCGTGCGTGCGCTCGGGAGGTCCCGCGAACATGGCATCCACGACGGCCTCGCCGCTCACGGCATCTTCGGATTCCTTGAAGTACCTGACGTCCACCGATGCGGGGTGCAGCTGCCCGCCGCCGATCGAGAACGGGTCGAACTCGATCTCGTCACCGGGTTCGAGCGGCAGCGGGAAGTACTGCCCCTCGTAGATCTCCCGCAGGTAGGGCCGCGAGAGCATGTCGTCGAGCTTGACGCGCAGCGTGCCCTGCTCGATCCGCTCGGCGGCGGCCTCGACGGTGGCAGCGACCTCGTGGAGCACCTCGTCGTCGACGCGCCGATTCGCCAGCGCCCGATTCAGCCGCCGCATCGCGGCAGCGGCCCGTTCGACAGCGCTCCAGTCGTGCAGACCCTCGCCGGCATTCACGGCTCGTGACGCTAGCTGCGAAGCCACATACGCTCGTCGTATGCGGCGCACCATCTTTGACGAAGAGCACGAGATGTTCCGCGGGACGGCCAAAGCCTTCGTGGAGCGTGAGATCGTCCCCAACCACCCCAAGTGGGAGGCCGACGGCAAGGTCGACAAGGCCATGTTCCGCAAGGCAGGAGACGTGGGCCTGCTGGCGACCGCCGTCGACGAGCGATTCGGCGGCGGCGGGGTCGCAACCTCGACAAGCTGGGCCTGAAGTCCCAGGACACCGCCGAACTGTTCTTCGACGACGTCTTCGTGCCCACCGAGAACCTGCTCGGCGGCGAGGGCAACGGCTTCATGCACTTGGTGCGAAACCTGCCCCAGGAGCGCCTGTCGATCGCCGTGGGCGGCGTGGCGCACGCGCAGGCTGCGTTCGACTGGACGGTGGACTATGTCACCGAGCGCACGGCCTTCGGCAAGACCATTGCCTCGTTCCAGAACACTCGCTTCGAGCCGGCCGAGATGAAGACCGAGCTGGACATCGCCTGGGTGTTCGTGGACCGCCAGATCGAGGCGCTCAACGCCGGCGAGCTGACCGCCACCGATGCCGCCGAGGCGAAGTGGTGGGTGACCGAGATGCAGCTGAGGCTGATCACCCGGTGCCTGCAGCTCTTCGGCGGGTACGGCTACATGACGGAGTTCCCGATCTCGAAGGCGTACGCGGATGCCCGGATCCAGACGATCTACGGCGGCACGACCGAGATCATGAAAGAGATCATCGGCCGCGAAGTCGCCGGAACCCGATAGGCAGGGTCGATGACGTCAATTGAATCGGCCGAGCCTGCGAGGCGCATTGATTCAGTAGCAATCATCGGCGCGGGCACGATGGGCGCCGGCATTGCCGCGGCGTCAGCGGCAGCGGGCTGCCGGGTGCTGGTGCTCGACACTGACCCCGAGGCGGTCCAGCGAGCGCTGGACGGCGTCGACGATGAATGCCGCGATCTCGTCGACATCGGCACCGTCGACGATCGGCTCGACGACATCGCCGGCTACGACTGGGTGTGCGAAGCGGTCATCGAGGACCTAGCCACCAAGCGCGACCTGTTCGAGCGGCTCGAAGCCGCCCGCAGCGACGGCTCGGTCATCTCGTCGAACACCTCGGGGATCCCGCTGCGCCAGATCTCCGAGGGCATGAGCGAACGGTTCCGGCGTGACGTGGCGATCACCCACTTCTTCAACCCGGTGCGGGTGATGAAGCTGTTCGAGCTGGTGCCCGGCGAGGACACCGAACCCGAGGTGATCGACGCCTTCGCACGCTTCGGGGCCGAGCGGCTCGGCAAGGGCGTCGTCCATGCCAAGGACACCGTCAACTTCATCGGCAACCGCATCGGCTGCTTCTTCATGCTGTCGGGCCTGCACGTGGCGAAGCCGTTCCTGGCCGGCGGCATGACCCAGGAGACCATCGACGCCGTGCTGGGCGTGCCCATCGGGCTGCCGCCGACGGGCTTGTACGGGCTCATCGACCTCATCGGCCTCGACGTGATGGAGCTGGTGGGCGCCAACCTGGCCGAGAACCTGCCAGCGGGCGACCGGGGCCTCGACTTCACTGCCTTTCCTGAGACGGAGCAAGCGATGGCCGACCGGGGCCAGCTCGGGCGAAAGACCGGCGGCGGATTCAGCCGGCGAACCAAGCTGGATGACGGATCGCGCAAGACCGAGACCTTCGATCTCGTCACCGGCGAATGGCGCGCTGCGGGGCCACCCGATCTCGGAGGCGTGCCCGCCGGCCTCGGCGAGGTGCTGTTTGCCGACTCGGTCCAGGGCGAGCTCGCCCGCCACGTCTTCGGCGGCACGCTGACCTATGCGGCCGATCTGGTGCCCGAGATCGCCGACGACATCGCCAACGTCGACAACGCCATCCGCTGGGGCTTCAACTGGGTGCACGGCCCGTTCGAGATGCTCGACCATCTCGGCCCCGATCTGGTGATCGAGTTCCTGCGCGGCGTCGATGAGCCGCTGCCGGCCATGCTCGCCACGCTCGAAGCGTCGGGGCAGCCGACCTTCTACAGCGAAGCCGCCGACGGCACCCGCACCCAGCTCATGCCTGACGGCACGGTCGCACCCGTCACGCCGTCGTGAAGCTCGGACCGTAGCCGAGATCCACAGAGGCGGATTCTTGGTGTCCGAAACCGACGAAGGCGACGAGACCAGAATCAACGCGGCGCTCTATCGCTTGACTGGTATTTCTGAATTGAAAGACGGTTTACGTGAGAAAGAGTCGGATGAGGAAATCCTCGCTGACACCCGAATTCGACGCTCGGTCAATTTGCCGCATTGGCGCGGATCCCTGGCGGCACCGGGTTGGCTGAGATCGGGCAGCGAAACGGCGACGATAACAATGGTGTCCTCGTCGGCGATGATCTCATCAAGTGTGTCGTCGGAACGCTCGGCATCGATCAGGACAGTGGTGTCGAGCAGCAAGTCCGCCATCAGCGGGCATCAATCTCGAGCAGGCCGCGCACAGTTGTCAACTGGGGCAACCAGTCTGGATCCGGCTGCGCGCGGCCGAGCAGCTGTTTGACTCTGAGGCCCTCGCCCTGACGGATGGACTCGATGCGCGCGAGAGCCTTGCCTCGCCGAATCACCGTGAAGCACACGCCGTGGTGCTCGACCGCGTCGAGCACGCCGGCCAACCCGCGGGATGCCTCGGTCGCAGTGATGTCTGCCATGAAATCAGATTATTTGATTTCATGGCTCCCGATGGCTGGGTTTCTTGGGCCGCGGGATCAGCCGTCCTCGCGACGCGGTCGCACGATGGCGTCGGTCATGCGCACGGCTTGCATCATCTCGGCCGCATCGTGCACCCGTACGACGTCGATGCCTGCGCAGATGGCGGCCACGATGGTGGATGCCGTGCCGAAGAGGCGATCGCCGGGCTTGGTGTTGGTGACCGCGCCGATGGTGGACTTGCGCGACGTGCCGATGAGCACCGGCAGCTCCAGTGCCCACAGCTCCGGCAGGCGACGCATCATCTCGAGGTTCTGCGAGACGCCGAATCCGAAGCCGAAGCCTGGATCGACGATGATCTGATCGGTGCCCACGCCGGCGTCCGAACAGATCAGCAGGCTTGCTTCCAGCCCGGCGGTCACGTCGGCCACGAGATCGGTATGGAGCCGGCCCCGCTGGTTGTGCATGATCACCGCGGCCGCCCCGCGCTCGGCCACCAGCGGCGCCATGTCGGGATCGAGGCAGAACCCGGTGATGTCGTTCACCACCGACGCGCCGGCGTCGAGAGCAGGCGCCGCCACCTCGGCCCAGGTCGTATCGACCGAGATCGGAAGCTCGGCGCCGATGCGGTCCAGCTCGGCTCGCACGGCGCCGATGACCTGCACGGCGCGGCGTCGTTCCACCTCCCGCGGTGTGGACTCGGCACCGGGCCGGCTGGACGCACCGCCCACGTCGATGATGTCCACTCCGGCGGCCACCAGCTCCCGTGTCAGCGCCAGCGCCTCGTCGAGCCGGTCGGCGACGCCGTCGCCCGAGAACGAATCCTCGGTGGCGTTGACGATGCCCATCGCGAACGTGCGGGTGCCCCATTCCCAGGGCAGACCCCGGCCGGGGTCCCACAGTTCACTGCGGTAGCAGCGACGGACCGGCCAGACGGGACCCATGGTGTGCCCCGACACGCTCAGGATCGGCCCGCGGCGTTCGCACGCGAGGCGATCGGCGGCAGCGTCCCGAGCAGGTTCGACGCCGCAGCCCGCAACCCGATCACCGCCGGCGTCGCATCGAGCGGCGCCAGCGCGTCGAGCGCGTCAGACACGCAGCCCTGCGCCGTGTCCACCGAAGTAGCGATCTCGGGGCCGTCCACGATCATCGTCCGGGCTCGGTCCCGGCGCTCGTCGTCGAGCGGTTCGCCCAGCAACTCCCGCAGTGAGTCATTGGCAGGATGACCGTCCGCCAGCATGCGGATGACCGGCAGCGTGTAGACGCCCTCGCGCAGATCGTTGCCGGAGGGCTTGCCGAGCTCCTCGTCGGTGGCCACCAGGTCGAGCACGTCGTCGACGATCTGGAATGCCATGCCATAGGCCCGCCCGAAGCTGGTCAAGCGGTCCAAGGTCTCGCCGTCGACGCCGCCCACCATCCCGCCGATGCGGCATGAGGTGGCGTACAGCTCGGCGGTCTTGCCCTGGATCGCGAGCAGGTACTGGTCCTCGGTACGGCTGCGATCATAGATCAGCTGCAGTTCGCGAACCTGTCCCTCGCACAGCCTCCCGATGGTGGCGGCCAGCAGGGCAGCGACCTCGGTGCCCAGCGACGCTGCCAGCTCGGACGCCTTGGCCAGCAGGAAATCGCCGGCCAGGATCGCCTTGAGGTTCCCCCAGCGATGGTTGACGGCCTCGATGCCGCGCCGCGTCTCCGCATCGTCCATGACGTCGTCGTGGTACAGCGAGCCCAAGTGCACCAGCTCTACTGCGACGCCGCCACGCACCATCTCGTCGGTGACCGCCTCGTGCGCGGCGCCATCAGAGTCAGGCGCCAGCGCCGAGGCGATGACGAATGCCGGACGCAGGCGCTTGCCTCCCGCGGGGATCAGATGCGAGGTCACCTCGGTGAGGAAGTCGTCGCCGGTGACCGCAGCAGCCCTCAAGGCCTCCTCGACGCGGGCCAAGTCGTCGTCGGGAGAGGGCCGGGTTTGCAGGGGCGAAAGGAGCGCCACGGCGCAACCGTAAACGACAGCGGCACCGTTGCGACACTCGTGCCGCGCGACCCTCACCCGGCGCGGAACCCCAAATGGCGAGGGAGCGATCCGGCAGGGCATCGTTACACTGCGCTCAGGAGACCCGAAGCTCCCGTGTGGGTGGCTCACGCCAGGAGGCCCAGTGTTTGAACGCTTCACCGATCGGGCCCGCCGAGTGGTGGTGTTGGCGCAGGAAGAAGCGCGCCTGCTGAATCACAACTACATCGGCACCGAGCACATCCTGCTGGGGCTGATCCACGAAGGCGAAGGTGTCGCGGCCCAAGCGCTCGAGTCGCTGGGCATCTCGCTCGAGGCGGTGCGCAGCCAGGTCGAGGAGATCATCGGGCAGGGCAGCTCGTCGCCGAGCGGCCACATTCCCTTCACGCCGCGCGCCAAGAAAGTGCTGGAGCTCTCCTTGCGCGAGGCCCTGCAGCTCGGCCACAACTACATCGGCACCGAGCACGTCCTGCTCGGGCTCATACGCGAGGGGGAGGGCGTTGCCGCTCAGGTGCTGGTCAAGCTCGGCGCCGATCTCTCGAAGGTCCGCCAGGAAGTCATCCAGCAGCTGTCCGGCTACAGCGGCTCCGGCGGCGGGCGCGAGACCGTCGGCGCCTCGTCCGGCCAAGCCAGCGAGCAGAGCGCCCAGAGCGGCTCGCTGGTGCTGGACCAGTTCGGGCGCAACCTGACCGCGGACGCCCGGGCCAAGAAGCTCGACCCGGTCATCGGGAGGCTGCGAGAGACCGAGCGCGTCATGCAGGTGCTGTCGCGCCGCACCAAGAACAACCCGGTGCTCGTCGGCGAGCCCGGCGTGGGCAAGACCGCCATTGTCGAAGGCTTGGCACAGAAGATCGTCAACAACGACGTCCCCGAGCTGCTGCGTGACAAGCAGCTCTACACGCTCGACCTCGGCGCGCTGGTCGCCGGCTCCCGCTACCGGGGCGACTTCGAGGAGCGCCTGAAGAAGGTTCTCAAGGAGATCCGCACCCGCGGCGACATCATCCTGTTCATCGACGAGCTGCACACGCTCGTCGGCGCCGGCGCCGCGGAAGGCGCCATCGATGCAGCCTCGATCCTCAAGCCGATGCTGGCGCGCGGCGAGCTGCAGACCATCGGCGCCACCACGCTCGAGGAGTACCGCAAGTACCTCGAGAAGGACGCCGCGCTCGAGCGCCGTTTCCAGCCCATCACGGTGGACGAGCCCACGCTCAGCCACACCATCGAGATCGTCAAGGGGCTGCGCGACCGCTACGAGCAGCACCACCGGGTCACCATCACCGACCAGGCGCTCGTGGCCGCAGCCAACCTGGCCGACCGCTACATCGCCGACCGGCACCTGCCCGACAAGGCCATCGACCTCATTGACGAAGCCGGCTCTCGCTTGCGCATCAAGCGCATGTCGACCCCGCCCGACTTCAAGGAGATCGAGACCAAGCTGGCCGATGTCACCGAGCGCAAGAAGCAGGCCGTCGAGTCGCAAGACTTCGAGACGGCCGGTGAGCTGCGCGACGAGGAAAAGGAACTGCTCGAACGCCGCACCGAGATCCTGGCGCAGGCCAAGGCCGAGGGCCACGACCTGTTCGACGAGGTCGACGAAGAGACGATCGCGGAGGTGCTGTCGATCTGGACCGGCATCCCCGTCTACAAGCTGACCGAGGAAGAGACCCAGAAGCTCCTCAAGATGGAAGATGCCCTGCACAAGCGGGTCATCGGCCAGAACGACGCCATCAAGGCGGTCAGCCAGGCGATCCGCCGCACCCGTGCCGGCCTGAAGGATCCCAAGCGACCGGGCGGCTCGTTCATCTTCCTGGGCCCCTCCGGTGTGGGCAAGACAGAGCTGGCCAAGACGCTGGCCGAGTTCCTGTTCGGCGACGAGGACTCGCTGATCAGCCTCGACATGTCCGAGTACATGGACAAGTTCACGGTGAGCCGCCTCGTCGGCGCGCCGCCCGGGTACGTCGGCTACGACGAGGGCGGCCAGCTCACTGAGGCGGTCCGGCGCAAGCCGTTCTCGGTGGTGCTGTTCGACGAGATCGAGAAGGCCCACCCGGACGTGTTCAACACGCTGCTGCAGATCCTCGAAGAGGGCCGGCTGACCGACGCGCAAGGCCGCTCGGTCGACTTCCGCAACGCGGTGCTCATCATGACCTCCAACCTGGGCACGGCCGACCTGCGCAAGGCCCGGGTGGGCTTCGCGACGGCTGACGAGGGTGCGAGCTACGAGCGGATGAAGGAGAAGGTCGACGACGCGCTCAAGGCGCAGTTCCGGCCCGAGTTCCTGAACCGCATCGACGACACGATCGTCTTCCACGAGCTGAGTGTCGAGGAGGTGACCCAGATCGTCGACCTGATGATCTCGCGCACCAGCGACCAGTTGCGGGCTCAGGGCCTGGGACTCGAGCTGACCGACGCCGCCAAGGAATGGCTGGCCCGCACCGGTTACGACCCCCAACTCGGCGCACGGCCGCTGCGGCGTGCGCTGCAGCACCACGTTGAGGACGCGCTGAGCGAGCGGATCCTCTACAAGGAATTCCACGCCGGCGAGATCATCGTGGTGGATGTGGAGGACGACGAGATCGTGTTCCGCACCATCGAGGGCTTCGACCCCGGGCCGATCGAGCTCGAAGAGGCTGCAACGGCCGAGTAGCCGTGCCATGACGGGCACGGTGCCTCCCCCGCCGGTGCCTGAAACGCGCACTCAGCCGCAGCGACGCTTCACCGTTGCGCTTGCAGTTGCGGCAGTGTCCATGGCGCTGCTGGCCGCGGGCTGCCGAGTCGACATCGTTGTCGACATCGACATCGCACACGACGGCGCCGGCGAGGTCACCGTCGAGGTGGTCTTCGACGAAGAGGTGCTGCGGTGGACGCCCGGCTTGGCTGAACTGATCGTGACAGACGACCTGGTGGGCTGGGAGGTCAGCCGGCAGCTTTCGGACACCTCCGCAGGCGAGCGCCTTGTCGTGGTCGCGTCCAAGCGGTTCTCGTCACCCTCCGAGCTGGCCGGCGTGCTTGCTGAGATCGACCAGCCTCCAGATGGGTCGGCCGGACTGTTCAGGTCCGCGACCTATGTGGGATCACGTGACGGCGCGCTGGTGCGCTACGAGCTGACCGTCACCGTCGGGCTGGACCGACCGATCAGCGAGCTGGTGAACCCCGCTACCGCCGAGGCGCTCGAAGGGGAGCGGTTCGGCATGCAGATCGCGGACATCGAGGCGCGGGCGGGCGTTCCGCTGGACGAGCTGGTGTCGCTGGTGGTGCAGGCGTCGGTGCCCAACGGTGCGGGCAGGCTGCCGGAGTCGGGAGCGATGACGCTCAATGAAAGCGACACGCGCAATGAAGACGGCACGCGGGAGCTGCGAGTGGTCGGCGAGATGGTCGATCACGAGATTGCGACAGCCGATGCCGATGCCGAGCGGCTGGCTCAACGGGCCAGTCGTGGCACCCGCATCGCGATCGTCTGGGGGATTGCCGTGGCGATCATCGCCGCGCTGCTCTTGGCTCTCGCCGCTCGAAACCGGCGCCGTCGTCAGGGATTCAGCTTCCGCTAGCTGTTCCTGCTCGATGAAGCGCTGGAGATCGTCAAGGTCTGACGGGCACGAGTCGGCCACGCGCGACGGACGGCCGCTGCGATCCAGGCCGGGTGTCGCGAAGCGGGGCCGGTCTGTGCTCACCCGGAACGTTTTCGATTCCTGTTCGCGTCTCTGGGGCCTTCGCCAAGACCCGTACATGGACTTCGACTGTAACCCTGTGCCACGCGCCAGCAAAGCCGTTTTTTGCAATGTGAGCTCTACGACAGGACGTAGTGCAGGGCCAGTTTCACCTCGCGCTGGTGTGCTTCGTCGATGACCGGCCCATCGGGGCCGACCACGTAGAACGAGTCGACCACCACGTTCGCCAGCGTCTGGATCTTGGCCGAGCGGATGTCCAAGCCCATCTCGGCCAGCACGCGCGTCACCTTGTACAGAACGCCGATGTGGTCCTCGGTGCGAATCTCCACAATCGTCGCGCCGGTGGCCGACTCGGCATCGAAGCTGACCCCGGTGGCAGCCCTGGTGGCTGACAGGGCTCGGCGCCGCCGGTACACCCGGGCTCGCTCGGCGATGCGCGCCTCCAGCGCCAGGTGGCCCCGCAGCGACCGCCGCACGTCGTAAATGACCCGATCCCAGTCGACGGGCGCATCGGGCGGCACGATGCGGAACGACGACACCGCCATGCCCGCGGGACTCGAGTAGGCGTCCGCCTGCAGCACGTCCAGCCCGCGCAGTGCCAGCACGCCCGCCGCCCGGCTGAACAGCCCGCGCTCGTCGGGAGCGACCACTGTGAGCACGTCTCCGTCGACCCGCAGCGCCGTCTCGCCGGCGGCCATCAGCTCCACGATTTCCTCAGTCAGCAGGCGCCGGGGGCTGGACTGGGCCTGATCCGCGCCGCTCAAGTGCTCGGAGGTCATCTCGACGAGTGCGGAGACCAGGTTCGCCGTCCAGTCCCCCCACGCCATCGGACCGGTCGCCATGCAGTCGGCCTCGGTCATGACCGCCAGCAGCTCCAGGAACTCCTGAGTCTCGACGGCGCGGACGACGGTGACAACGGTCAGCGGGTCGTCGAGGTCTCGACGCGTGGCGATGTCGGTCAGCAGCAGGTGGTGCTGCACCAGGCGCACCAAGGTGTCGGCGTCGGTGGCGCTCCAGCCGCAGCGCCGGGCGATCGGGCCCGCCAAGCGCATCCCGACCTGGGTGTGGTCTCCGGGGTAGCCCTTGCCGATGTCGTGCAGCAGTGCCCCCATCAGCAGCAGGTCAGGTCGTGCCACACGGTGGGTGAAGCGCGCTGCCGTGGCCACGGCCTCGAGCAGGTGCCGGTCCACCGTGAAGCGGTGGTATCGGGATCGCTGGGGGCGATTGCGGTTCGGCGCCCACTCGGGCAGCACCCTGGTCCACACGTCGAAGTAGTCGAGCGCCTCGATGACGTCGATGGCCCGGTGCCCGCAGGCGAGCAGATCCACGAACAGGTCACGGGCGCCATGGGGCCACGGATCGGGAAACTGCGCCTGGCGCTCGGCCAGCTTGTCGAGGCTGGCCCGGCTGATCGGGATGTCGCCGCGGGCCGACTGCACGGCGGCGTGCAGCACCAGCACGACATCGGCGGCGGGGTCGCCGTCGATGACCAGCTCGCCGTCTCGAACCGCCAAGCCGGCGATGTCGACGTCCGGTGCCTCGAAGGAGGTGCGCCGACGGGCAACGCCCGACCACAGCTGATCGGACAGGAACGCGATGACGCGCCCCGCCTGCGCGATGTCGGCCATGAAGGCATCGGCGTCGATGGCGCCGTACCGCTCGGCCACCGCATCCTGATCGTCGGCCGACAGCACATCGCTGCGCAGGCCCGTGGTGCGGTGCAAGTCGACCCGCGCCCTCAGCAGCGTCCGGTAGGCGTCGGCCAGGCGTTCGGTATCTGCTGCGGGCAACTCAGCGCCGGCCAGCCGCGCCCACCTAATCGCGTGCGCGTCACGCAGACCGCCACGGCCCGTCTTGAGATCGGGCTCCAGCCGGAACGCCACCTCGCCGCTCTGGCTGTGCCAGCGGCTGACCGCACGCTGCAGCTCGTCGAGCCGCCCCGTTGCGTCGTCACGCCAGAGGTCCCGCACGCCGGCGATCAGGCGCTGGGTCAGGTCCGCATCGCCGATCAGGTGGCGGCCATCGGCAAGCGCCGTCGCCGTGTCGATGTCCGATGCTGCCAACCCCAGCGTCCCCAGCAGCGAGCGCACCGCGTGGCCGAGCTTCAGCTTCTCGTCCCAGATCGGATACCAGAGCCGGTCGGCCAAGTTGCCCCGCTGCGAGCTGTCCCCGAGCGCACCGTGGCTCGCCAGCAGCGATGCGCGGCCGTCGTGCAGCAGCAACAGGTCGATGTCGCTGCCGGGGCACAGCTCGGCGCGGCCGTAGCCGCCGACTGCCACGAGCGCCACTCCGGTGCCCGAGCCGTGGTCGCCGTTCAGTCCCCATTCAGCGGCCTCGGCGGCGTACCGCTCAGCCAGCCAAGCGTCGGTGAGATCGGACAGCGCCGCCGGCAGTTCGGCCGCGTCGGCGGTCCGGACCAGCGCCGCTCGCCGCTCGCCGAACGACGTCACCGCTGCCCGGCTGTGTCAATGCGCCTCGCAGGCTCGGCTGTGTCAATGCGCCTCGCAGGCTCGGCTGTGTCAATGCGCCTCGCAGGCTCGGCTGTGTCAATGCGCCTCGCAGGCTCGGCTGTGTCAATGCGCCTCGCAGGCTCGGCTGTGTCAATGCGCCGTCGCTGCAGCACCTCGAACGCCTTCGCCGCGCCCCACGCGATGCCGATCGGACCCAGCTCCGGATCGATGTCGGCGAACGAGGCCGGCGTCAGGTCGTAGGGATCATCGGGAAAGCGGGACGCATCGAAGTCGTCACGCTCGGACACCGGCACGCCGCCGTCGGCCAGCACTTGCGTCGGGAACCGCACGGCGCTGCGCAGCACACTCAAGGGCGTGGTCTGCTGCTCGTCCACATCGGTTGCCAGCAGCTCCCGCAACCGAGAACCGACCTCTGCCGCACACCGCATCCCGGCGTTATGCGCCGGAGCGCTGAGTTCCGCAGGAGCAATGCCGGCGCGCTCGCAGGCCGAAGCCACGCAGCGCTCGACCCAGCCGGGCAATGCGCCAACGGCCCCGTCGGCCAGCAACTCAGCGGCTTCCTCCACTGATCGTGGCATCAAGGCATCGGGCGGCACCGCAGGAGCATCGGCATCCGTCTCGGTCACGCTCATCGCCCGGCCCCTGCGGCGGGCTCGTTGCACATGCCGTCGGCCCCAAGTCCGTCAGGTCCAGTGCTATCGGGCACCGCGTTGCCGGGAACAGGTCCAGCCAGCCCCTCCGTCGGCGATGTCTCCAGAGCCGGCGAGCTAGGTGCCTCCAGCGCGTCGTTGAGGTTGCCCGAGCGGAAGCCTTCGAGGTCCAGGGTGACGTAGCGATAGCCGGCGCCCTTGACAGCGGCGACCAGTTCGTTTCGCCGCGCGACAGCAGTCGCCAAGTCGTCGGTCGCCAGCTCGATGCGGGCCACCTCGCCGTAGTGGCGCACCCTGAGCTGACCGAACCCGAGCCGTCTCAATGCGGCTTCGGCACGGTCCAGCCGGTCCAGCAGCGGCACCGACACCGGCGTCCCGTAGGGAATCCGCGAGGCCAAGCACGCCGCTGCGGGCTTGTCCCAAGTGCGTAGGCCCAACCTCTCGCTCACCCGGCGCACGTCGGCCTTCGTGAAACCGGTCTCCACCAGCGGGAACCGCGCTCCCCGACCGGCGGCAGCCTGCTGGCCCGGCCGGTGATCCCCCAAGTCGTCGACGTTGACGCCCAGCACCACGGTGGCGTCGCGCTCGGCAGCCAGCGGCTCGAGCACGTCCATGAGCGCCGACTTGCACCAGAAGCAGCGATCGGCGTCGTTCGCCCGGTAGGCGGCATCGCTCATCTCGTCGGTGCGGACCGCCTGCCACCGCAGTCCCCACTCGCGGGCGAGCGCGACGCAGTCGTCCTTCTCGTCGCCGGCGAGGCTGGGCGAGACGGCGGTGACGCACAGCGCGTCGTCGCCCAGCACGTCGTTGGCCGCCCATGCCACCAGCGACGAGTCGACGCCGCCGCTGAAGGCGACCACCACCGGCCCAATGCCCTCGAGCGTCTCGCGCAGCGACTCGATGCCCACAGGTGCCGGTGCGCTCATGGTTCCGATCTCACCCACCATCGCCCCGGAGCAGAGGCTGAACCCCGGGTCCGAGCGGCCCGCGAGCGAAGCGAACAAGAGCGGGAAGCAACTGGTGCGACAACACGAGGGTTCACCTTCCCGCGCGGTTCCCTACAGGCGCTCGGCCGGAATGGCGTAGAAGAGATCGGCGCCGCCGGTGACGGCGGGGACCAGTCCGGCTGCACCCGACAGTATCTGGGTGGCGTAGAAGTGCGCCGTGGCGATCTTGTCGGCGAGGAACTGCGGCGACGACGGGCCGCTGCCGTCGGCTTCACGGGCATCGGCAACGCTGAGACCCTGCCCGGCCAGCAGGTGCACGGCCGTCTGGGCGCTGCGAGCCATCAGCCAGCCGCCCACCACCACGCCGGCCAGACGCAGGAACGGAGTCGAGCCGGCCGCCACGTCGTTCGGCGCCGATGCGAGCTGGGTGCCCAGCCACATCGCCGCGTTGCCGAACGCCTCCGCCCCCGCGCTCAGCGGGGCGGCAATCGCCTCGAGGTCCGCGTCGTCGCTCGCAGCCAGCTCCGCGGCGGTCTCGCCGATCTGGCCGATGAGCCGCGCCATGGCCTTGCCGCCGTCCAGCGGCAGCTTGCGGAACGCCAGGTCGGCGGCCTGGATCCCGTTGGTGCCCTCGTAGATCGGCGCTATGCGGCTGTCGCGCCAGTGCTGGGCAGCCCCGGTCTCCTCCACGTAGCCCATGCCGCCGTGCACCTGTACGCCGAGCGAGGTCATCTCGACACCCACGTCGGTACCCCAGCCCTTGCTGATCGGCGTGAGGATGGCCACCAGCTCGTCAGCCTGCGCACGCTCATCGGGATCAGCCGCCGACTGCGACTGATCGATGGCAGCGGCGTTCAAGTACATGACGCAGCGCATCGCCTCGGCGTTGGCCCGCATCGTCATCAGCATCCGGCGCACGTCGGCATGATCGACGATCGGCGAGGACTGACCGGGCGGCAGCTCGGACCCGATCGCCCGACCCTGCTTGCGCTCGACGGCGTAGTCACGCGCCTGCTGGTAGGCCCGCTCGGTCAGCGACAGGCCCTGCAGGCCCACCGACAGGCGTGCGTTGTTCATCATCGTGAACATGGCCCGCATGCCGCCGTGGATGGGACCCACCATGTAGCCCACCGCGCCGCCGTTGTCGCCGTAGGACATCACGCAGGTGGGGCTGGCGTGAATGCCGATCTTGTGCTCGGTGGACACCGCCCGCAGGTCGTTGCGCTCGCCCAGCGACCCGTCGAGGTTGACAAGGAACTTCGGCACCAGGAACAGGCTGATGCCGCGGGTGCCGGGTGGGCTGTCGGGTGTGCGGGCCAGCACGAGGTGGACGATGTTGTCCGTCAGCTCGTGCTCGCCGTAGGTGATGAAGATCTTGGTGCCCGAGATGAGATACGACCCGTCGGCTTGGGGCTCGGCGCGGCTCGTCAGGGCGCCCACGTCGGAGCCCGCATGGGGTTCGGTGAGGTTCATGGTGCCCGACCACTCGCCGCTGATCATCTTGGGCAGGTAGGTCTGCTGCAGCGTCTCGTCGGCATGGTGCAGCAGCGCATCGATTGCGCCCTGGGTCAGCAGCGGGCACAGGCTGAACGCCATGCTTGCCGAGGTCAGCATCTCCTGCACCGCCAGGCCCACGCACCACGGCATGCCGCCGCCGCCGAAGTCGGGATCGAAGGCCATGCCGTTCCAGCCGGCGCCGACGAACTTCCGGTACGCCTCGCCGAAGCCGTCGGGGTGGGTGATGACGCCCTCGTCGAAGTCCAGGCCCTGCTGGTCGCCGGGCACGTTCAGCGGTGCCACCTCGGCGGACATGAAGCGGCCCGCCTCCTCCAGCAGCGCGCCGGCGGTGTCGAGGTCGGCATGGGAGAACTGCTCGTGAGCTGCCAGACCGTCGAGATCGGCGATGTGTTCGAGCACGAACATCATGTCGTCGATGGGTGCCGAGTACTCAGACATCGCAACCTCGCAGGGTGGCCTCGCCGGTCAGCCAGAGCTGTGCCCGGATGTGCTGGGCAACAGACTACGACTCGCCCCTCACCGACCGCGAAGCGTCTCGGAGCATCCGTAGGTCGGCACGTTCGCCTGACGAACACGTGCTGGGAGTCACCGGGTATGGCAGATACTCTGCGAACGTGGTGCCCCGTGGCTACACAGACACTGAGCTCGCCGCGATGGCGGGCGGCATAGAGTCGGACCTCGTCGAACGCAAGGAGTCCCCATCCGACGCCGAGAAGATCCGACGGTGCATCTGCGCATTTGCGAATGACTTGCCCGCACACGGCAAGCCCGGGATCATCGCTATCGGGGTTACCGATGATGGCCGGGGCGCCGGGTTGCAGGTCAATGACGAACTGCTCAAGCGGCTGGCGGACATGCGCAGTGACGGCCTGACGTTGCCGATTCCCTCGATGGATGTCCAGCGCCACTTTTTCGACGGCTGCGATATCGCCGTAGTGTCGGTGCAGCCAGCGACGGACCCACCGGTTCGGTACAAGGGACGAGTGTGGGTGCGGATCGGACCAACGGTTCGCCTCGCATCTCCGGCCGATGAGCGACTCCTCGCTGAACGAAGACGCTCGGCTGACATCGAATTCGACCTTCGCGAGGCTGCCGAAGCCAGCATTTCGGATCTCGATCTCAACTACATCGAACGCCAGTATCTTCCGTCTGCCATCGCGCCTGATGTGATCGAAGAGAACGATCGGCCCATTGAGGAACAGATGCGTTCGCTGCGCCTGCTTCGAAGAGATTCGCCGACAAACGGGGCCCTTCTAGCATTTGGCCGTGACCCCAGGCTCTGGTTCCCTAGCGCCTACGTGCAGTTTGTTCGGTACGAAGGCGCGGAGATCTTCGATCCGATCAAGAGCCAATCTGTACTGGCCGGTCAGCTGACCGACGTACTTGGTGGCCTCAGCCAGTTGATCGAACTTAATGTCGAAACCCGACTCGACATCACTTCCGGTCGCCGCGAGCAACGCTTCCCCGACTACCCAATCGAGGCATTGCGTCAACTGGCCTACAACGCCGTCATGCACCGTAGCTACGACCCCGATGCCGGAAGCGCACCGATCCGATTGTCTTGGTACTCAGACCGCGTCGAAGTCCAGAGTCCTGGCGGTTTATTTGGCGGCATGACGACGGACGCTCTAGGCGAAGGGCCAACCAGCTACCGCAACCAGCTCGTTGCTGAAATAATGCACAATCTCGGTTTCGCCCAGCGCTTTGGATTTGGTATCCCCTTCGCGCGGAGAAGCTTGCGCGAGAACGGCAATCCTGAAGCAAAGTTCGAGGTCGAACATCATCGAGTCCTCGTCACGGTAAGGCCAGCGCGATGACTACCGTTGCCTTCTTCAACAACAAAGGTGGGGTCGGCAAGACTTCGCTCGTCTACCACCTGGCGTGGATGTACGCGGACTTGGGCGTCAGTGTCATCGCCGCAGATCTCGATCCACAGGCGAACCTCACGAGCATGTTTCTCGACGAATGGGAAGCGGAGGACCTGTGGTCGCCACATGCACCGCGAGAGACGATTCACGGCGCCCTGATGCCGTTGCTGGAGGGCACAGGTGACATCAGCACGCCGGAGACAATCGTTCCGCGACCAGCCCTGTGCCTCGTGCCCGGCGATCTGTCGTTGTCAGCCGCCGAGGATGAGTTCTCCGCCCAGTGGCCTCGGAGTGGCGACGGAGACGTACGTGCCTTCCGCGTTATCTCGGCGCTCGGCCGCATTCTGCAGCAAGCGCGCGAGGAGGCCGAGGCCGAATTCGTGCTCGTCGACGTCGGGCCCAACCTCGGCGCCATCAACCGCGCCGCGCTCATCGCGGCGGACTTCGTAGTCGTCCCGCTCGCCCCTGACTTGTTCTCGCTTCAAGGCCTTCGCAACCTAGGCCCCGCGCTCGCGAATTGGCGGCATGGCTGGCAGCAGCGATTGGCCCAAGCGGGCCAGACTGACGGACTCAGCAGCCTCGAGCTTCCCTCGGGACACATGAAGCCGATCGGCTATGTGGTGCAGCAACATGCAATGCGCTTGGACCGGCCGGTCAAGGCATATGCGCGGTGGATGGATGCCATCCCGAACGAGTACCGCACAGCGGTGCTGCAGAAATCCGGCGATCGCAGCAGACGGGTCACCGATGACAAGCATTGCCTCGGCTTGCTCAAGAACTACCGGAGCCTGATGCCCTATGCCCAAGACGCCCGCAAACCCATGTTCTCTCTCAGAGCCGCCGATGGTGCAGTCGGCGGCCACGTGAACGCGGTCCGCGACTGCTACGACGACTACCGAGACCTCGCCTGCACGATCGCCGATCGAGTCGGCGTCCGCTGCCCCCAGCTCGACTGAGCACCGAGACCGGCCTTGCGGGTGATCGCGTAGCCGTCACCCCGAAGTCGCTGATTGAAACTGCGTCTGCGGCTCGGAATCCGGCCGCCCGAAGGGGCGCTTCGTTTGCGCGTGGAGTAGTCCGGTGAGGGTCCCGGTGGCATAGGCAGGGATCCCCCAGAATCGGAGGTGCTTTGTAGCCCCGATTCGGGAGGATCCCTGTGGCTGTCGGCCTTACGCGTACGTTGCTGTTGATTGTCGGGTTGGAATGCCCCTGACACGGCGGTCCAGCGACCGCCTTTATGGCAACACCCAGAACGACACTCTGTGGGGTGGGCCCGGCGACGACATCCTCGACGGCCAGAGTCACAATGACGAGTTACACGGCGGACCAGGCGACGACACGCTGCGGGGCGGAGCGGGCGATGATCGGCTGTGGGGCGGCATCGACACAGCACCCGTGTCGGCCGTGCCGGTTCGCACAGCGAGCTGCGGCTGCGGCTCAGTTCCCCCAGCGGCGCGCGGGCGCCGATCACCGGCGCGCTGGCGGGGGTCAGAGTGTCCGCCGGTCCCAGCGGCGGCACCCGAGCCGACTGCGTCAACGCCAACGGGACCACCACAGGGTGCCGCACCGACACAAACGGCGAGATCACCGTCCGCTACCCAGTGGCACCCAGACGGTGAGCGTCCTGCGCCGCAGCGAGGACACCGTGGAGGCGACCGGCCTCTTCTGGGCGTTGGTAGTCATTGCTTGGGGGCACGCCCTGCCGCTGGTGTTGCTCGCCGTGTCTCACGTCTACGAAGTGACGGTCGCTCCGTCCGGCGACACGTCCGCCGTTCGCGCTCAGTCCAAGGCTTCGAGGGCAGCGACGAGGATGTCGAGGCCCTCGTCCATCTCGGCTTCGGTCACGTTCAGCATCGGCGTGACGCGAATGACGTTGCCGTACAGGCCGCCCTTGCCGACCAGCAAGCCACGATCCTTGGCAGCCTCCACCACAGCGGTCGAGGTCGCGGCATCGGGTTCGATGCTGCCGGGGTGGCAGAACTCGATGCCCTGCATGAGCCCCTTGCCGCGCAGCTCGGCGACATGCGGCGACGCGTCGCACACGTGCGCTAGGCGTTCACGCATCTGCGCCCCCCGCTCGGCGGCATTGGCCTGCAAGTTGTGCTCGAGCAGGTAGCGCAAGGTGGCCCGGCCCGCCGCGGTCGAGAGCGGATTCCCGCCGAAGGTGGTGAACGATGTGCGGGCAAGGCAGTTCATGAGCTCTGCTCGCGCCACGATGCCCGCCAGGGTGATGCCGTTGCCCACGCCCTTGGCGAAGGTGATCGCATCGGGCGTGATGCCGTGGGCCTCATAACCCCAGAAGTGCTCCCCAGTACGACCCCAGCCGGTCTGCACCTCGTCGGAGATGAACAGGATTCCCTCCGAATGCAGCACCTTGCCCAAGGCGCCGAAGAACCCGTCGGGCGGCGTGGCAAAGCCGCCGACGCCTTGGATGGGCTCGGCGATCAGCGCCGAGAACCCTCCCGAATCGGTCATATCGATGAGCTGGACGAGATCCTCCACGCAAGCGTTAGTGAAGGCGTCGTCGTCGAGGTGGCCGAACGGGCTGCGCAGCCGGTAGCCGCCCTGCACGAAGTGCACGTCAAGCCCGCTGTGACTGCTGGTGGACCACCCCCGATGGCTGGTGATGGCCTGCGCCGTCAGCGAACGCCCGTGATAGCTGTTGCGCATCGCCAGCACCTGGTTCGAGCGGCGGTAGTTGGTCGCCAGCAGGATCGCGGTGTCGTTCGCCTCGCTGCCCGAGGTGGTGAACAGCACCCGTGGATCAGCGATGCCTGAGACCGCAGCGACCTCTTCGGCGAACGAGATCATCTCCTCATTCAGGTACAGCGTCGAGGTGTGCATCACCTTGGCCGCTTGGGACTGCACCGCTGCGGCCACCGCCGGATTGTTGTGCCCGATCATCGTGGTGAGGACCCCACCGAAGAAGTCCAGGTAGCGGTTGCCTTCGTAATCGAAGACGTAGCTGCCTTCGCCCCGATCGATCGAAACGGGCTCGGCGTACAGCGGGCTGATGAAGCTGGGCATGATCGCCCGGTAGCGCTCGGCAAGTTCGGCGGTTGTGGCCATGACGGGCTCACTTTCGCATCGTTCGGCAGAGTCGGCCGGCAGGGCCGGATGCCCGAACCGCAGTCTGCGGCGCAGCGGGGAGGGCATATGGAAGTTCGGGCACATCGTAGAGTTCGGAGGCACCCGGTACTACCGGGCAGCACTCACTACGAACATCCACGAACGGGTCGGCTTCACAGTCGGTTGGCACAGCAGGCGAGTTCGTGGGAACCCTGAGCGAACGGCGGGAAGGAGGCACGCCATGGCAAGTCCGACGAAGTGGGTATCGCAGGCCTACGAGACGGCCCGCAGCGTCATGCAGTTCGGCGAGTTTGAACGCGACCCCGACAAACGGCATCTGGTCCGGGCTGCCGATGTATCCGACCTGCGCCGCATGGCGAAGCGCCGGATGCCCGGCGGCTGCTTCGACTACATCGACGGTGCCGCTGAGGACGAGATCAGCGCCGAACGCAGCATGTCTGCGTACCACAGCTGGCAATTCCGCCCGCGAGTGCTGCGCGACGTGACCGAGGTGGACATCTCGGGCAAGGTGCTCGGCCAGGAAGTGCCGATCCCACTGGTGATCGCCCCGACGGGCTTTGACCGCATCGCCCATTCGCAGGGCGAGTTGGCGGTAGCGAGGGCGGCCGAGCGGGCCGGGATCCCGTATTCGCTTTCGACAATGGGCACCCGCTCGGTGGAAGAGGTCGCCGAGGTGTGCTCGGGCCGAAAGTTCTTCCAAGTGTATGTCTGGCGTGATCGCGAATTGATGGCTGACCTGCTGAAGCGCTCTGCTGCGGCCGGCTATGAGGCCATCATGATCACCGTCGACACGGCGGTGCTCGGGCGCCGTGAACGGGATGTCCGCCACGGTTTCAGCCTTCCCCCCCAGCTCGGGCCGGACACCATCATCGATGGGCTGCTGCACCCGCGCTGGCTGCTGGATTTCCTCAGCAACGAGCCGATCAAGTTCTCCAACTGCGAGGGGGCGACCGGCGGCGACGGCGGCGGTGCCGTAGCGCTGGCCGACTACATCAACAGCCAGTTCGACCCGTCGCTGTCGTGGGACGACATCGAGTGGTTCCGGGATCGCTGGGACGGACCCGTGATGCTCAAGGGCGTGCTGTCGCCTGACGACGCCAAGATCGCCGCAGACATGGAGCTCGATGCGGTGATCGTGTCGAACCACGGCGGCCGCCAACTCGACGGGGCGCCTGCCCCGGTGGAATGCGTGCCGACGATCCGCGAAGCGGTCGGTGATCGCTGCGAGGTCATCTGCGACGGCGGCATCCGGCGCGGCAGCGACATCATCAAGGCGCTGGCGCTGGGGGCCGACTCGGCGATGATCGGCCGGGCGTACCTCTACGCGCTCGGCGCGGCCGGCGAGACCGGCGTGGACTGGGTGCTCAACTACTTCGTCGAAGGAATGACGCGGACGATGCGCCTGAACGGTGTTCGTTCGACCGCGGATCTGACCCCCGACCTGCTCGAACGCGTCTGAGGCGGTACTGATGGCAGAACAGACTCCACCCGGACCAGCCCTGCGCGATCGCTCGCTTCCGGACCGTGCTGCATCCAATCGCACGATCCCAGATCGTGCCGAGGTCGTCGTGGTGGGAGGCGGTGTGGTGGGCTGCGCGATTGCGTACCACCTGGTGCGGCGAGGTATCACCGACGTGCTGCTGCTCGAGCAGAACCAGCTCACCTCGGGTACCACTTGGCACGCGGCCGGCTTGGCAGCACAGCTCAAGGCGACCTACAGCCTGACCAAGCTGGCCACCTACACCGTGCGCCTGTTCGAGGCGCTGGAGGACGAGACGGGCCAGGCGACGGGGTTCCGGGCGCCGGGCTCGATCTCGGTGGCCTCCGACGCTGAGCGCTGGGAGGAGATCCTGCGCGGCGCATCGATGGGCAGATCCGTCGGGGTCGAGTCTCGAGAGCTCGACATGGACGAGCTGTCGGAGATGTGGCCGCTGATGCGCACCGACGACCTGGTGGGTGCGCTGTACCTGCCGGACGACGGGATGGTGTCACCGGTGGACGTCACGATGGCGCTGGCCAAGGGCGCCCGCGCCCGCGGGTGCCGCATTGTCGAGGGCATCGCCGTGACGGGGCTCGAGACCCGCAACGGCGCCATCAGCGGCGTCCGGACTGAGCCGTTGCCCGGCACCGCGAGCGCCGCCGGCGAGCCGTTGCCCGGCACCGCGAGCGCCGCCGGCGAGCCGTTGCCCGGCACCGCGAGCGCCGCCGGCGAGCCGTTGCCCGGCACCGCGAGCGCCGCCGGCGAAGACCACCTGATCGAGACCGAGACGGTGGTGCTGGCCGCCGGCATGTGGACCCGCCACCTCGCCGCACAGATCGGGGTGAACGTGCCACTGCAGGCGTGCGAGCACTTCTACGTCGTCACCGAGCCGCTCGAAGGGCTCGACACCTCCACGCCCATCGTGCGCGACCCCACCAACTACACGTACTTCAAGGAAGAGACCGGCAAGCTGATGGTCGGCTTCTTCGAGCCGGCCGCCAAGGTGTGGCGACTCGGCGGTATCGGTCGGGACTTCAAATTCGGGACGCTGGACGAGGACTGGGACCATGTCGGCCCGGTCTATGAACGCTCGTGTCACCGCGTGCCGGTGCTGGCGGACTGCGGCGTGCAGCTGTTCTTCAACGGCCCCGAGTCGTTCACGCCCGACGGCACCTACTATCTGGGCGAGGCCCCCGAGGTCGACGGCTGCTTCGTCGCCGCAGGCTTCAACTCCGTGGGCATCCAGTCAGCGGGCGGGGCGGGCTGGGTGCTGGCCGACTGGATCGCCGACCGGCACCCGCCGATGGACCTCTGTGCGGTGGACATCCGACGGGCCATGCCCTTCCAAGCCGACGAGACGTACCTCGGCGAGCGCATCAGCGAGAGCCTCGGACTGCTGTATGCGATGCACTGGCCGTTCTTCCAGTACACGAGTGCACGCAACCAGCGCCGTTCCGCGTTGCACGATGCAATGGACTCTGCGGGGGCGGTGTTCGGCGAGACGGCCGGCTGGGAGCGGGCCAACTGGTTCGCCGAGCCGGGCCAGGAGCGCGAGTACCGCTACAGCTACGGCAAGCAGAACTGGTTCGACAATTCAGGCCGCGAGTGCGGGGCAGTCCGCAACGGCGTGGCCACTTTCGACCAGTCGTCGTTCGTCAAGTTCACCGTGCGCGGTCCCGATGCGCTGGAGGTGCTCGACACGCTGAGCGTGGCCGACATCGATGTGCCCGCCGGGCGGGCTGTCTACACGCAGTGGTGCAACGAGCGGGGAGGCATCGAAGCCGACCTCACCGTCACCCGGCTGGGCGACGACGACTTCTGGGTGGTCACCTCGGCCGCCTGCCAGACCCGAGACTGGGCTTGGCTGCGGCGCCACTGCCGTGGGAGAGACGTCCAGATTGCGGACGTGACCGACGACTGGGCAGTGCTCGGGCTGATGGGACCGCGTTCGCGGGAGTTGCTCAGCTCGGTCACCGACGCCGCGCTCGACAACGATTCGTTCGGCTTCGGCTCGGCGCAGCACATCGACATCGCCACATCAGCAGGCCCGCAAACGGTCCTGGCGATTCGCATGAGCTACGTGGGCGAACTCGGCTGGGAGCTCTATGTCCCCAATGCCCAGGCCGTCGCGGTGTACGAGGCGCTCCGGGACGCTGCAGCAGCGGACGAGTCGCTGCAGCTCGGACATGCCGGCTACCACGCCATGAATACCCTGCGCCTCGAATGCGGCTATCGCCACTGGGGACACGACATCAGCGACGAGGACACGCCGCTCGAGGCAGGGCTGGGCTTCGCCATCGCATGGGACAAGCCACGGGATTTCATCGGCCGCGCGGCGCTGGAGGCACAGCGCCCGCTGCCGCGCACACGGCGCCTCATCCAGTTCCGGCTGGAGGACCCCGACGTGCTCGCCTACCACGACGAGCCCATCCGCCGCGACGGCGAGCTCGTCGGTCGGGTCACGTCGGCCATGTGGAGCTACACCGAGAATCGCTGCCTGGCGATGGGCTACGTGACGCATCCAACGGCGGACGAGCCGGAGCCGCAGGCAGTCACCAAGTCATGGCTGGACGCTGGCAGCTTCGACATCGAGATCGCCGGCCGCCGCATCGACGCCACACCCTCGATCCGCAGCTTCTACGACCCCACCAACCAGCGCGTCCGCATGTAGTCGCGCAAGACGTAGCGCCTCACGCGCATGCGTTGCACGTTGAGTCCAATCCCCCCAGTCGCTTCTGGTGGCTGGGCGAAGGTCCGCCTCGGCGGGCCTTCGAGCTTTCACTCAGCCACCTTCGTGAACTGAGTCGTGTTCTGTCGATCCGGCTTCGGCTTGATCGGTGGGCTGGGGTCTCGTGAATCCGACAGCACGGCAGCCGGCGATCTTGAGCGATTCGCGGAGCAACGGGAATTCATCGAGGTTCCTGACCCACTGGCGAGTCGCGTCAAGTGCGAAGTCGATCTTGCCGTGACCTGCGGAGGCCACCAGGCCGGACTTCATCAGGCGGCTTCGATAGACGCCCGCATAGGCATTGCTCACTTCGAGACGCGTCGCTATGTTTGCCATCTGCGTCGCTATGTCGTCGATGGCCATGGCTGCCAAGAACCGACGTGATCCGTGGGCAAGGTCACGCCAGAGTGGGGCGATCACGAGCTGCCCGATCTGGCGGCGAGCCGCATCGGTGCCGATGGTCATGTCGTCCAACGTCACCTCGACGGTCGGCTGCGGGGCCGCTTCCCAAGCGTGGTAGCCAACCAGCTGAACCAGGAACGGATAGCCCTGCGACACCTCAATGGCACGCTCGATGGCTTCGGGCGTCATCCGCCCGCCGAGTTCGCGCACGGGTTCGGCGAGGGCGACCCAAGTCGCGTGCGGGTCAAGGTGACCGATGTCGTAGCGACCACATCGTTGGAGGAACGTGACGGCAGCGTCGGCGAGCAGAGTGTCCTCCAGAAGGGGCAAACCTGCGCCTACGAACGCCAACGGAAGTCGGCGGACGCGCGTCACGTCTTGGATGGCGACTCCGAGGGCTCTGAGTTCGTCGATGTCGCCGCCGTGCAACTCGTCGATGGTGAGCACGACGCCGACGCCGTCAGCCTCAAGCTGAGCGGCGAGTCCTTCCAAGAGGTGGGGCAACCGGCGGGCGAGGTCAGCATGGGGGTCATAGCTGCCACCCAGTCCCACTCCAGCGGCGGTGAGATCGGCGACGATGCTCGGCAGCAGGTCTTCGACTCTCCGGTTGAGGTGCTCAGCCGCCCTGTGAGCAAGCCGGTTGGGCAGCCCGGAAGTCGCCGCGGCTTCTGAGATAGTCAGCCAGTCACGGTCTAGTGCGAGTGAGCGCAACGCCCCGAGGACGACTGTCTTGCCGGTACCGCGCCGACCGATGAGCAGCGTGGTGTAGTCGGGATGGGTCGGCCCTGCGGACCACGCCGTTTCGATAGTCGCCAGAATGTCGTCACGTCCGGCCAGCTTCGGCGGGGTGATGCCAAAGGAAGGCGCGAACGGATTGGTCGGCGGCATGGGGCATCACCTCCCTAGGACTTCTGTTGTCCGGCAGCGTAGTGGTGATGGACGCTGTTGTTCTAGATATATTTTGTTCTGTTTGTTATAACTTGTTAGAATTGTTGAAAGCTCGAGATGGAGCAATGGTGAGTGGTCCCTGTATTGCGCCGAGTTGTCGTTGCTGGCTGCTGAGAGAGTTCGCGAACGAACCGCGAACCCCATTTGAGTTCGACGCCACGCCCTCGATCCGCAGCTTCTACGACCCCGCCAACCTGCGCGTCCGCATGCAGCTCGGCCGTGAGCGAGCAAATCAGATTCGCGTGGGCTGCTGGCCGAGTTGGGCACGCCCGCAGTGATCGACGAGATCCAGCACGTTCCGGCGCTGCTGTCGTACCTGAAGGAACGTGCAGATCCGGCGTTCTGAAACGCGCGGATGTGCGCGGGGTGGGTGATAGCTTGCGCGCATCACATCGGCATGCCATGGGTCGGCGCCGGAGGTCCGGCCAGCACATGGCTTGGACTACTGGGGACCTGTCTATGACTGAGCAGGCCCGGCATGGCTGAGCATGCCTGAACAAGCGCAGTGCGTCATCGTCGGCGGCGGGGCGATGGGTGTCGGCCTGCTGTATGCCCTCGCGCACGAAGGCTGGACTGACACGATCCTCGTCGAGAAGGGCGAGCTCACCTCGGGCTCGACTTGGCACGCCGCCGGGCTGATCCCCAACTTCATCGGCGATCTCAACATGGCCAAGGTTCACGAAGAAGCCGTGGCGCTGTACCCCCGCCTCGAAGCCGAGACCGGTCTGTTCGCCGGCTGGCACGGCTGCGGCGCCATCCGGCTGGCTCGCACCGACGACGAAGTCGACTGGCACCGATACGTCCACGCGATGCTGACCCAGATCGGTGTGGAGTCGTACCTCATCGCCCCTGACGAGATCGCCGAGCAGCATCCGCTGCTGACCGACCTCAGCGACGTGCAGCTCGGCTTCTACACGCCCAACGACGGCTGGACCGACCCGTCAAGCTGCACCAACTCGATGGCGAAAGGGGCCCGCGACCTGGGCTGCCGCATCATGCGACACACGCTGGTGACCGGCATGTCGCAGCGCCCCGACGGCAGCTGGGACATCACCATCGTGCGCGGCGGTGCTGATACTGCCCGTCGGCGAAACAGCTCGAACGAGCACGACGAGCAGGACACCATCCACTGCGAGCATGTGGTGAACGCCGCCGGGCACTACGCCCCCCAGCTCGGTGCCATGATCGGGCTCGACGTGCCGATCGTCTCAGTCATCCACCAATACCTGGTGACCGAGACGGTGCCCGAGGTCGAGGCGCTCGACTTCGAGCTGCCCGTCGTGCGAGACCCGCGAGCCTCCTGCTACTACCGCCAGGAGATCGACGGCCTGCTCATCGGACCGTACGAGATGTCAGGTTCCCGGCCGTACGGCGTCGGCGGCATCGACTGGGACCTGAACTTCCACCTGCCCGGCCAAGACCTCGACGTGCTCGAGGAATGCCTGGACTTCGCCCAGCAGCGCATCGGCGTGCTCGCCGACGCCGGCATCAAACAGGTCGTCTCGGGGCCGATCACCCACACGCCCGACTCGGGCTACCTCATGGGACCTGCCCCCGGGGTGCGCAACTACTGGCACTGCAACGGGGCGTCGATCGGCATCACCCAAGGCCCGGGCGCCGGCAAGTACTTGGCGCAGTGGATGGTCCACGGGCAGACCGACATCAACGTGCGCGCGATGGATCCGCGCCGTTTCGGCGACCACACCGGCCCCAAGTCGCAGTTCGCACTCGAGAAAGCGCTCGACGAGTACCACGAGATGTACCAAGTGCGACTGCCGGGCGAGCAACGCGACGCCGGCCGGCCGGTGAAGACCACACCGCTGTGGGGCCGCTTCGATGCCTTGGGCGCGCAGTGGCAGGAGATCTACGGCTGGGAGCGTCCGCAGTACTTCTCGCCCGACGGCGCGCCCGAGGCGCACTCGTTCCGCCGTTCGAATGCGCATGACGTGGTGGGTGCCGAGGTGCGGGGCGTGCGCGAGCGGGTCGGCGTGGCCGATCTCAGCGCGTTCGCCAAGTTCGAGGTGGGCGGGCGCGACGCCGGGGCACTGCTGGATCGGCTGTCGGCCAACCGCCTGCCGGGACGCGACGGCGGCATCCGTCTCACGCACATGCTGACGACCCTCGGCGGCATCGAGTGCGAGATGACGATCGCCCGCCTGGCACCCGACCGCTACTGGCTGGCTTCCGCGATCATGGGCCAGAGCCATGATCTGGACTGGCTGCGCGACCACATCGGACCCGGTGAGCAGGTCGAGGTGCGGGACGCCACCGACAGCACCGCCATATTGGGGGTCACGGGGCCACGGGCACGCGACGTGCTCGCGTCCCTGACCGATGCCGACCTCGACAACGACGCGTTCGGCTGGCTCACCGCCCAACAGATCACGGTGGCCGGCGTGGCTGCGAAGGCGCTGCGGGTGTCCTACGTGGGTGAGCTGGGCTGGGAGCTGCACTGCGGTATGGACGAGCTGGACCGGCTGTACGACGCGGTCGCAGAGGCCGGGCAGCCACACGGCTTGGTGCACTTCGGCAGCTACGCCATGAACGTGATGCGCATCGAGAAGGCCTACAAGGCGTGGGGCAGCGAGCTCACCACCGAGATCACGCCCGTCGAAGCCCGGCTCGGGCGCTTCGTGGACTACAGCCGCCCGTTCATCGGCCGCGACGCCGCCGTGGCACGGCGTGACGCCGAGGAGCGAGGCGAGCCGCTGTCGATGGTGCTCACCTACTGCGAGGTGAATGCAGGCGACAACGACGTGCGCGGCAACGAGCCCGCGTTCGCGCCCGGCAGTGACGAACCCATGGGCATCGGCACCAGCGGTGCCTGGGGTCACTCGGTCGGCCGCAGCCTCGCGTTCGTCTACGTCGCCCCCGCATTCGAAGCCCCCGGCAGCACTTTCGAGCTGGACCTGCTCGGCGAGCGACGCACCGCCACCGTGCTCGCCGAGGCCGCCTACGACCCTGCGAACACAGCATTGCGGGCCTGACAAGGCTCGCCAGACCACTCCGACACACACCCATTTGCAGCTTCGCAACGACGACTCTTCTACCCCACGTCACTTGCTCCGATGCATCGCAGCGAGTCCCGCAAGCGTTCTCACAGGAGGTGATCGCGCATGATGTCCGAGATGGTTGAACCGGAGCCAGTTGCCGAGCCGTCGAGGCGTCGCCGCGGCGGCGGGCGAGCCGGCCGCATTGCTGTCCGCGAAGCCGTGCCCGAACGCGACCGCCGTCCGGTGCGCCCCGGCTTGCCGGCCGGCCGCTTCAAGCCGCTCACCGACAATGACATGGCTCAGGTCTTCGACACGGCGCTCCGGCTGCTGGAAGACGTCGGCATGGGCGACCCGCTCGACGAGTTCATCGAGGCGGCACTGCCGCTCGGCGCCCGGGTAGACGACAGCGGCCGCCTGCGCCTGCCCCGCAGCATCGTCGAGCGGACGATCGAGACCGCCGCCAAGGAGTGGATCTGGCACGGTTTCGACGACGACCGATCGGTGCATGTCGGCGGCGAGCACGTCTACTTCGGCACTTCCGGTGCGGCGGTGCTCATGTACGACCACGTCACCGGCACGTTCCGCGAGTCGCTGGCGCAGGACGTGTACGACTGCGGCCGCCTCGTCGACACGCTCGACAACCTGCACTTCTACGTGCGCACGGTGGTGGCCCGCGACCTCGTCGAGACCCGCGACCTCGATCTCACCACCGCCTACGCGGTGATGCGCAGCACGACGAAGCCGGGCGGCTCCTCGTGGTTCGACCCTCGATGGGTGTACGAGACCGTCGACATGCTGGACATGGCGCTCGGCGGCCCGGGAGAGTTCTCCAAGCGGCCCGTCATGGCGGCCAACAACACCTTCGTGGTCCCGCCGCTGCGCTTCGCACCCGAATCGGCGAAGTGCCTGGTCGCCCAGGTGCGCACCGGCATGCCGATCAACCTGCTCTCGGCCGGCCAAGCGGGTGCCACGGCCCCTGCTGCGCTCGCTGGCGCACTCACGCAGGCGCTCGCCGAGTGTCTCGGCGGTCTGACGTTCGTGAATCTGCTGTCACCCGGGCATCCGTGCCTGCTGGGCATGTGGCCGTTCGTGTCCGATCTGCGCACTGGCGCGATGAGCGGTGGCTCGGGCGAGGAAGGGATACTCAACGCGGCTGCGGCTCAGGTGGGCCACTGGCTCGGCCTGCCCACCGGCGTGGCAGCCGGCATGACCGACTCGAAGGTGAATGACGCGCAGGACGGCTACGAGAAGGGCCTGAATGTGGCGCTGGCGGGCCACGCGGGCGCCAACATCGTCTACGAGTCAGCCGGGATGCTGGCCAGCCTGCTGGCGTGCTCGTTCGAAGCGCTGGTGATCGACAACGACATGCTGGGCGCCATCAACCGCACCGTGCGGGGCATCGAGGTGAACACCGACACCCTGTCGGCCGATCTCATCGCGGAAGTCATCGCCGGACCGGGACATTTCCTGGGTTCCCAGCAGACGCTGGAGCTGATGGAGACCGAGTACTTGTACCCGCTGGTCAGCAACCGAGACACCCCCGAGGACTGGACCGACGCCGGCAGCCGGCCCGCCCACGACGTCGCCCACGACCAGGTCACGGCCACCTTGGAGAACCATTGGCCGTCACACATCAGCCCTGCGGTCGACAAAGCCATCCGGGACGCGTTCCCGATCCGCCTAGGAGATCGTTGAGCAATCGGCTTGTGGGGCGGTTGGTTCGTCCGCGGAGTGATCGCGGACGGGTCCGGCGGTGTCGTCGGCGGGTTCGGGTTCGGTGGAGGGTCAGGCGAGGGCCCAGTGGGTGCCGTTGTGGTGCGGTCCGAGGCTGGTGAGGCGTTGAGGGTCGGCCGCTGCGGCGCGCGGCACCCCTGTGTCGTATCGAGGTCGGCTGCGGTGCCGCCGCACACTCACGCAGGCGTTCTGCCACTGCATGAACGTCCGTTCACGACTAGGTTCTTCTGCAGCATGAACAGCACCGATGCAGCCAGCGGCGCGCTCACAGAGTCGGACCCCGTCGACAGCACTGCCGACTCCGAAATCGACGAGAACCACGGCAACGGCGACCACGACAACAACGGCAGCGGTCGCCGGATCCGCAAGGGCGAGCGCAGCCGCATGCGCATCCTGGATGCCGCTGCCCGGCTGCTGTCATGCCGCGGCTACGCCGCCACCACGCTCACGGACATCGCCGCCGCCGCCGAGATGCAGGCGGGCAGCCTCTACTACCACTTCGACTCCAAGGACGCGATCGTCGAGGAGGTGCTGCGGGTCGGCATCGATCACGCCCGCGACGCCATCGATGCGTCGCTGGCAGCGCTCGGCCCAGATGCGCAGGGCTCCGAGCGGCTGGCCGAGACCATCGTGGCGTACGTCAACTGCATCGTGGCCGAGAGCAGCTTCACGGTGGCCAACATCCGCTGCTACAACGAGTCTCCCCCGCATACTCGCGAGCAGCTCACGAGCGCCCTGCGCGACTTCGCCGACCTGTGGGTCGGCTTGCTGGCGGAGGGTCAGGCCGACGGCTCGTTGCGCGACGACACCAGCCCCAAAGTCCTCGCCCGGCTGATGATCTCCGGCCTCAACTCGCTGGCGAGCTGGTATCGGCCCGGCGGCGAGCTGCGCCTAGACGACCTAGCCCGCCAATTCGCCGCCATGGTGCTGCACGGCCTCCACCCCACCACCGACGCATAGCGCAGGGTTCCGCAGAACGGAACAAGGGGGTACGGCGGCGACGGCGGCAGCGCGCAGTTATGAAGCGCCCCTGCAACTGCCTGAGCGCGGCTGCGGCGCTGCTTTGGGCGTTCGCGGGCGTCGTGCCACCGGCTCGGGTCGCCCAAAGCGTTTCAGAGAGGCTCTTCCGCGAACCAGAACCCCACACTCGTGAAGAATCAGGGCTAGGGGGCGGCGATACCCTGACCGGATGAGGCGGGGGCGCACGATGCGGGTGCTGGTCGACCGCCTGCGCCAGGGCAGTTGGGGGCGTTCGCCCGACGAGGTCGTGGTCGAGGAGCCGCTCGAGATCCGTCTCGACGGGCACTTGGTGGCCACCACCATGCGCACGCCGGGGAACGACTACGAGCTGGCAGTCGGGTTCTGTGCCGGCGACGGTCTGCTCGCCGGGGCGGCCGTCACGGGTGTCCGCTACTGCGGCGAGGGTCCTGCGGCCGAGTTCGAGTACAACGTCGTCACCGTGGAGACCGGCGGCGAGGCGCCGGTGCCCGCGCCCCGGCTCGGAAACGTCAGCGCTGCCTGCGGCATCTGCGGCAGCACCACCATCACCGACATGGCCGCACGCCTCGGGCCGCTGTCGGGGACCCGCCGGTTCGACGTCGGCACCGTGGGTGCGGTGGTGGCGGCGGTGCCTGCGTCACAGGAGATGTTCGGCCGCACCGGCGGGCTGCACGCTGCTGCCACCTTCGACGCCGAGGGCCGCATCGACGTGCTGCGCGAGGACATCGGCCGCCACAACGCCGTCGACAAGGTGATCGGGAGGCGACTGCTGGACGGGCGCGACGACGCCGGTGCGATGGCCCTGTTCGTCAGCGGCCGGGCAAGCTTCGAGATGGTGCAGAAGGCGTGGGCGGCGGGCATCGGCACGCTGATCGCCGTGAGCGCACCCAGCTCGCTGGCGATCGAGGCCGCCAGGGCCGCAGCCATCACGCTGGCGGGCTTCGCGCGGGGCGACGAGCTGAACGTCTACTGCGGGCACTTGGAGAGCCGGCGGGCGCAGCCGCTCGAGGCCCCCGCAACGGCTGGATTGAATTCATAGGCTTCGCCCGTGTCGCAGCAGCCTGAAGTGACGACGTCGGTGGGATGGGGCGTGCTGCACCTGTTCTGCAAGCTCACGCCTGCCGCCGACCGTGCGGGGGTGCTTGCCGCCATCGAGAGCACGGCCGACGACGATCACCATGTGCTGGTGGTGGCCGTGTTGGGTCACAAGGCCGATGTGGGCGTCATGGCGCTGGGTCCTGACCTGTGGCGGCTGCGAGTCCTGCAGACGCGCTTGCAGCAGGCGGGTCTCGATGTCGCCGACAGCTACGTCTCGATGACCGAGGTGAGCGAGTACGCGCCGGATCTGCCGCCCGAGATGAAGACCCCGCGGCTGTACCCGCAGCTGCCGCCCGAGGGCAAGCAGGCGTTCTGCTTCTATCCGATGTCCAAGCGCCGCAACGCAGCGGGCCCCGGCAGCGGGAACTGGTTCACGCTGCCCTATGACGAGCGGCGTGAGCTGATGTACGAGCACGGCACGTCGGGCCGCAAGTTCCGGGGCCGGATCACCCAGGTCGTGACCGGGTCCACCGGCGTCGACGACTTCGAGTGGGGCGTGACGCTGTTCGGCGAGCACCTCGACGACCTCAAGGACGTCGTGTACACGATGCGCTTCGACGAGGCCAGCGCCGTCTACGGCGAATTCGGCGCCTTCTATACCGGCCTGGTGGCCGACACCTCCACGGTGCTCGATCGCATCGGCCTGCGCTAGCAGGCGTACGCGCGTTGGCTTGACCCTTACGCGGCGGTGCGCTCACCCCGGCAGCGGCGGAGGCTCTGGGGGTCCTTGAGTTTCGTGGATGCGTGTGCGGTGGTCGCTGCGGGGTGACGGTCTCGTCGGCGGTGGGGTTGCGGCCCTCGATCGCCATTTCCAAGGCGTTGGCGGCCAGCGACGCGGTGGCCCGGGAGTCGGCGGGTCCAGCCCACGACGCGGCGGCTGAAGGTGTCGAGCACCACAGCGCAGCAGACCTTGCCCTCGCGGGTGGGGTGCTCGGTATGGCCGCGAACTTCCTTTTGGGCCGACGTCCCTCTTACCCAGCTCGGTCGCTCGACGATGGATCGCCAGCTCGGTCTCGAGCTCGCGTACCCGCTTGCGCAACGCCACAAGCTCGCCGTGCTCCGCGGTCGTCATGCCGGGCTCGATGCCGGCGTCGTAGGTGCGGTCGCGGTCGGCGTCCACCCACACCAGCAGCTGATGCATCCGCCCGATGCTGCTGTCGGGGATGCGAACGATGTGCGTCGAGCGGCCCGCCGTGTACCCGCTGATCGATCGCGTCACCGTGTAGGTGACGCAGCCCTGGCCTGCGCCGGTCGAGCGGGTCAGCCGCTGTGTGCCGACACGGGTGATGCAATGACTGCTCGCCCCCAGACTTGACGCGGGGCCCGACACGACCCCCACGCCGGCCGGCAGCCCCACCGCACCACTGGGACTGCCGCAGGTCACATCGATGTCGACGAACGCATGAGAATCACTCGCGTAGCCCGACTGTGCGATATCGAACACCCCAGCCACCCGACCACTCAGCACAATCCCGTCGCACGGCGCGACCGAAGGCAGACCCAGAACAGTCCCGTCGTTATCGACAATCGTCGCTGTCGCGGTCGTGTCGGCGGCCGGAGTTCCGGTGAGGTACGCGATCTCGATGCTGAACGACTCGATCGTCTCGACAGTGCTGTCGTCGACGATCGGCGCGCCAACGTGCCTGAAGACGAACCGCAAGCACTGAGCAAAACCGCGAAGCGCCAAGAAGTTGTACCTATTCCATATGGATACGATGCCATTTGCAGCACTAATCAGACACAAGATGGATACATCGCTCCAATTGGACCAGCGCGCACAGAAGATCGAGACTGCGACAAGCACTGTCACAAGAGCACCTCAACAACCCCTCGGACATGGAGGCGGTCAGCTGAAGCTGACAGAAACCTTGAGCGCGCCGGCGTCGTGGGGTTCGTGAGCGAGCCGGAAGGCATCGCCGATCTCGCTCACGTCGAACACGTGGCTCAGCAGCGGCGACACGTCGATGTCGCCCGAGGCGATGAGACGCAGCGCTTGGCGGAATGACATCGCGCCGGGCTCGTCCTGCGCCCCGTAGGTGCTCGCCGCCGCGAGCCGTTTGCGAAAGAACTTCTGGAAGCGGACGTGGATGTTGTCGTCGGTCGACGGCAGCCCGAACCACAGGAGCTGTCCGTCCATGCGCACGAGCTCGACGGAGTCCAAAAACGTGTCTGAGCGACCGACCGCCTCAACGACGTAGTCGGCACCACGACCATCGGTCATGTCCTTGACGGCCTCGATGACGCCAGGATTCCCGAGTTCGGCCGCGTTCAGACACTCGTCGGCGCCGTAGGCCTCGGCAACCGCCAGGCGCGTCGGTGAAAGGTCCGAGACAATCACCCGTTCTGCGCCGGCCCGCTTGAGCAGATAGGTGAAGAACAGGCCTGCGGAACCCTGGCCCATCACGAGGACGGTCTCGCCGGAGACATCTCGGGGATGCTGGCGCATGGCGTAGATCACCGTGCCGAGCTGCTGGCCCATCAGCAGGTGAGAGCGCGGCACGTCGCCGGCCGGCAGCGGTACGCAATAGCCGGAGTTGATGCGCTGGAAAGCGTTGAAGCACTCGCCCACCGGCGGATTCGGGAACGTCAGCACATGGGTTCCCTCAGCGAGGCCGGGTTTGCGACTCTCGACCACCATGCCGATGCCCTCGTGCCCGGGGAAACCATGCGGGCACGGCGGGCGGTGCGCAAGACCGGCTCCCATCATCACCATGTGCAGGTCGCTGCCGCAGATCGACGCCATCTCGGAGCGGATGAGCACGTCGTGGTCGACCGCCGTCATGCCCAGCGCCGCGTCGGGACGGCTCGATGGTGCGGCCCCCGACGAAACCCCGCCCAACGCCGGCACGGGGATCTCCTCGCACTCCATGCGGCCGACGTCGACCATCCGGCCGGCCTTCATCATCTCCATGGGCTTGGTCTCACTTTCAGCGCCACCCGGCGACCGGACAGTCTCATCGATCCCACGAGTGCTGGCTCATGTGCGTCAAACCGTCGCAAGCGACGACGAGCATGCTCGCCTGCAGGCGCATCGGGGCAAGTTAGCTGGCAGGCTGTTCCGCGATGAATGTGCCGGTGGCGACTGCTGAGCGCAGCCAGCCGTTCGTTCGGGGCTGGGTCGTGCTGGCCGGCGTCTTCGGGGTGATGATGATCACTTCGGGATTCGCGTTCTATGGCCAAGGCGTCTTCTTGACGGCGCTAGTGAAAGAACAGGGCTTTCCGACGTGGATGGCTGGCCTGGGCACCACGGTTTTCTTGGGCTCCTCAGGTGTACTCGGCTACTTCACCGGCAAGCTGATCAGCCGGTTCGACGTGCGCTGGGTGCTCACGATCGGTGCCGCCATTGGTGCCGCCGGACTCGGCCTGCTGAGCGAAGTCCGGACTTGGTGGCAGCTCATCGGAGTGATGTTGATCTTCGGCATCGGATTCGGATTGGCCGGACTGGTTCCCACGACCACCCTGGTGACGCGCTGGTTCGAACGCCGGCGCTCGGTGGCACTCTCGATAGCGTCCACCGGCCTGTCGATTGGCGGCATCGTCATCACTCGACGCATGAGCAGCCAGATCGCAGCAGACACGCTGGTGTATTGGGCATGGCGCTACGCGTTGATCTACGGCGTATCGATTCTGGCGCTGACTTGGCTGCTGTTGCGGGCATGGCCCCGCGATGTGGGTTTGCTGCCCGACGGCGCAAGCGCGACGAGCAGCAGCCAAAGCGACGACGTGCCGGGGACGCCCTTCGAGCAGGCGATTCGCACCCGGTTCTTCATCTTTGTCTCGATTGGATTTGTGCTGGTGATGGGAAGCCAAGTCGGCGCCATCCACCATCTGCACAACCTCGCCGACTCGCGCATCGGCATCGAGGCAGCAGGCACCGCCTTGGCGTTGCTTGCTGGCACCAGCGTCGTAGCCAGGATCGGCGGCGGCATTGCGGCGGCCAAGGTGCCGATGCGGCTGCTGTCGGGTGGCCTGATGGTGGTGCAGACAGCCGGGCTTTGCCTGTTGGCGCTCGCAGGCGACTGGGGACTGCTGCTGCCGGGAGTCGTGGTTCTCGGTGCCGCCATGGGCAATCTGCTGATGCTGCACCCGCTGATCCTGGCTGACGCCTTCGGAGTGAAGGACTACCCGCGGATCTACGGCTTCGGCTCGCTCCTGATGGTGTTCGGTGCCGCCACGGGTCCGCTCTTCGTCGGCGTGCTCCGGGACGTGTACAGCTACCGGCTGGCTTTCCTGACCATTGCCCTGATCGCCATCGTCGGTCTCGCCGTCTACAGCTTCAGCGGCAATCCGGTGCGGGACTACGTGGGCGCCCTCGCGCCGGCGCCTGTCCAGCATGTCCAGCCGGCGTCCACTGCCGACCGCCCGCAACCCGGGATTCCTCCATCAGGACCGGCCGTCACTCCTAACGGCGCTGCTGCCGGACGCCCTGCAGCGACAGCAGGCATCGCGGCGAACGGACCGCTGACCTCAGCGCCCCAGTTCCCGCCGCGAACCGCGCCCGAGGTCTGGTCAGTCGAACCCGCCTGAACTCGACGCCATCGCGACGACCGGAACCTCGGGGCCAGAGCGATGCTGGGGTCATGCGGACTGGGGTCATGCGGATAGGAGTGCTCGGCGCGACCGGCTACGTCGGCGGGCGGCTGGTCCCGCACTTGGTCGAGCGCGGGCACGACGCCGATGAACGCGTCGAGGTTGTGGATGCGCCGATCCGCGACGTGTTCGCTGCCATTTCAGGCGTCGGCGGCGACCGCGGCTGGTATACGGCACAGAAGCTGTGGGAGCTGCGCGGGCGTTCGACAAGCTCATCGGCGGCGTCGGCATGCGGCGCGGCCGCCGCAATCCCGACGAGCTACGGATGGGTGACGCCGTCGACTTCTTCCGGGTGGAGGCGTGCGAGCCGCCCGGCCTGCTGCGCCTGAGGGCGGAGATGCGCGTGCCCGGCGAAGCGTGGCTGGAATGGCGACTCAGCGAGGTGGATGACGGCGTGGAGCTGCGCCAGCGGGCTCGGTTCCACCCCAAGGATCTGCTGGGACGTCTGTACTGGTGGGCACTGATTCCCGTTCACAAGGTGATCTTCCGCGGGCTCGTCGCGAATCTGGCCGACGAGGCACGCATCCGTGCCATCGGCGGCGATGAGAGGAAGCGCCGTTAGGGACGGAACGCGATGGGACGCTGAGTGAGCCGTACGGGGCGGCGGACGATCTCGTACGCGCCGTCGATCCACTCGCAGATCAGCGGGCGGGTTTCGCGCGGGTCGATCATTTCCTCGATCTGGAAGCGGTTCAGCGGGCCGATCGGGCCGCGTGCCGCCTCGATGCGGGCCTCCAGCTCAGCCCGCAACGCAACCGGGTCGTCCGCTTCTGCGAGCTGCCGCTTGTAGGCGGCTTCGATGCCGCCTTCGGGCGGGATGCCGCCCACGTCGGCAGCAGGCCACGCCACACGGGCGCTGTGCTGTCGTCGCGGCGTGGCGTAGTTGTTGCCGGCCACGCCGAAGCTCCGCCGCATCAGCACGGTGTAGATCGGCACCGTCGCCTGCGCGAACGCGGTCATCCAAGTGGCGCCCTTGCGGATGGCGCCGGTGATCTCGTGCTCCTTGCCGACCGCGAAGCCGGGGTTGTCAACGAGGTTCAGGATCGGCACGTGGAACACGTCGCACAGGTCGATGTGGCGCGTGAGCTTGTCGCAGCCGTCTGCGGTGAGCGCGCCGCCGTTGGGGTGGCGGCTATCCGATGCCAGCACGCCGATCGGGTGCCCGTTCATGCGGGCGAAGCCGACGACCTGGTCGGTCCCCCACAGTGGCCCGATCTCGAAGAACGAGCCGCGATCGCAGATCAGCTCGATCCCGCGACGGATATCGAAGGTGGTGGTGCGCTTGCGGGGAATCAGCGTGAGCAGCTCTTCTTCGCAGCGGTCAGTGGGGTCGTCCGGATCGGGCGGGAGCACCGGCGGCGCCTCGTATACCGATGACGGCAGGTACGACAGGAACCGCTGCACCTGCGCAGCGGCCTCCGGCTCGGTATCGGCCAGGTTGTCGACCGAGCCGTTGGTGCAGTGGATGCGCCAATCGCCGAGGTCTTCCTTGGAGATGTCGTAGCCCATCGCATGACTCACGACCGGCGGTCCGGCGACGAAGAGCTGCGAGATGTTGCGCACCATGACGGCGAAGTGACCCAGCACGGCCTTCGCGGCGCCGATGCCGACCACGCTGCCCAACAGCATGTTCACCACGGGCACCGTCGCAAGCTGCTCTGCGTATTCGGTGCTGCCGAGATGGGAAGGCAGGAATGATCCGCCGCCTCCGGACACCCGGGGGCGGCCTGAGCGGATCGCGCCCGAGCTCTCCTTGGCAGTGCTCTCGCCTTCCCGCTTCTGCTCGGGAACCATGGAGGCGACACTGCCACCGCCCGATGAGCCGTCGAGCAGGCGAATCGAGGGCACGCCCAACTCCATGGACAGCAGGTCCAGATAGAAGCTCTTGGCACCGATGGCGCCGTCGGCGTGGCCGCCACGGGATGTGAAGTCATCAGCACACACGATCACGCCGCGGCCGTCGATCTTGCCGGTGCCGCCGACGTGGTTGGCAGGCGTGAATGCCGCGATCTCGCCCTCGTCGTCGTAGGAAGCGAAACCCGCGAGGCTGCCGACCTCACGAAAGCTGCCGTCGTCGAGGAGCAAGCGGATGCGGTCCCGGCAGTGCAGCTTGCCCCGGTTCCGCTGGCGCACGACGCCCAGTTCTTCGCTTTCGGGACTGAGGCGATCCTCGGCGAGCTGCTGCAGCGTGCGGACATCGTCAAGCTGCGGCAGCCAACCCTCGTCGTGGTCAAGCTCGGCTGCCGAGGTCGTTTCGCTCGGCGCTGTGGACGCATCTGCGTCGGCCGTGATCACAGCGAGCAGGTCTCCGGCGCCGATCGTCTCGCCCGCCTGCATCGGACGCAGCGCAGTGACCGATCCCGCCGACGGCGCGACGACCTCGGTTTCCATCTTCATTGCCGACAGCACCACGAGCGTCTGTCCGGCCGTGACCATGTCGCCGGTACTGACACGGACCTCGACGACACTCGCCCCCACCGGGCTGGCAACCCCCACTTCGTCGGCACCCATCGCCCGGTCGGGCCACGTCGTCGAGGTCGCGGACTTTGCGCTGCCGTCATCCGCCGGTGTGGGTTCGAGCAGCGCCGAGAGCTTCGACGCTTGCGGGCCCGCGAGTCCGTTGCCCCCACCGGATGCACCGCTTGACAACGCCGGGTTCTCGGCCAGCAGCGTCGTGCGGGCATCGCCCGCGGACACATCGGGATGCTCAAGGATCGCCCGCAGCTGATCGATGTTGGTCCGCAGGCCGCCGACGTGGAAGTCGGCCAGTGCACGGGCTGTGCGGGCGACGGCGCCGTGCAGGCTGGCTGCCGAGCCGATCACCTTCGCCAACAGCGGATCGAAGTTCGGCGGCGGGCTGTAACCGGCGTAGCCCGCGGCGTCGACCCGGATCCCGGCCCCTGACGGCTCCTGGTAGCTCGTGATCGCACCGCTCCCCGTCACCACCACACGGGCCTGCACCGCAGAGCCACGGCATTCGACGGCATCCTGCGAGCCGATGCCGACCGATCCCAGGGAGGCACCGCCGGCGATCAGGAATTGAGCCTCCACCAGGTCGATGCCGGTGACCTGCTCGGTGACGGTGTGCTCGACCTGAATGCGCGGGTTGGTCTCGATGAAGAAGTACTCGCCGGTCTCGGGCACCACGAGGAATTCCACGGTCGCCGCGTTGATGAGCCCGGCTGCACGGGCCAGGCGTACGGCATCGTCATGAAGGCGAGCCCTGAGGTCGCCGTCGATGGCGGTTGCCGGCGCGATCTCGACGACCTTCTGGTTGCGCTGCTGCACCGAACAGTCCCGCTCGAAGAGGTGAACCACACTGCCGTGGTGATCGGCCAGCAGTTGCACCTCGATATGGCGGGGCCGCTGAAGGAGTCGCTCGGCGAAGATCGTGCCGTCGCCGAATGCCGCGGCGGCTTCGCTGGAACAGCGCTCGAAGGCCTCTGCCACATCCTGCGGTCGCTCGACCGTTCGCATGCCCCGGCCGCCGCCCCCGGCCGCCGCCTTCAGCATCACCGGGAAGCCGATGGCGGCTGCAGCGTCGCCCGCAGCGGCCGCGTCGGTGAAGGAACCCTCCGAGCCCGGCACTACGGGGATGTCGAGCGAACTAGCAAGTGCACGGGCGCGCACCTTGTCGCCGAACAGCTCGAGCACTTCGGGCGAAGGACCCACAAAGACGAGTCCTGCATCTGCGCATGCTTGTGCGAACGACGCGTTCTCGGCCAGGAATCCGTACCCGGGGTGCACACAGTCGCACCCGTGGCTTCGGGCTCGTTCGATCAACGCGCTGATGTCCAGGTAGGCCGCTATGGGGTCGCCGTCGGGCAGCGCCGCCACGGCATCGGCAGCCGTGAGATGCAGTGAGCGTTCGTCGACCGGTGCATGCACCGCCACCGAGTCCAAACCCAGGGCGTCGGCGGCTTTGGCGATGCGGATGGCAATCTCACCGCGATTGGCGATGAGGACTCGATTCAGCGTCACGGCACTACCCCATGTGGTCTTGGCCTATCGGTTCTCGACACCGGGGATTGTGGCGCACGGCCACGGGCCGCGCACACGAAGAACTCTTGCGGCCCGCTGCGTCCATACGGCAACGATGGTTGACTGTCGCGATGGAGCTTTACGACGTCATGCGCACCACGTTCGCCGCTCGGGACTTCACCGACGACGAAGTCGCCGACGAGGTGCTGTACCGCATCTTCGACAATGCCCGGTTCGCCGCCAGCGGCGGCAATCGCCAGGGCCACAAAGTCATCGTGGTGCGCGATCCCGCCCGCAAGAAGCGTCTCGGCGAGTTGTGCTTCCCCGCAATGCGCGTCGCCGCTGCGCAGGTTGCTGCAGGCGAGGTCTACTGGCAGAGCTACAACCCCTCGTCGGTGAACATCGAAGAAGCCATGGCCGACGAATCGTTGAAATTCCCGCTTCCGATGTTCTCGCACATGGATCAGGTGCCGGTGGTGCTGGTGATCACCGTCGATCTGCGCGTGGTCGCCTCGATCGACAAGGAGCAGGATCGCATCGGTGTGGTCAGCGGCGCATCGGTGTACCCGTTCGCCTGGAACATCCTGCTGGGTGCTCGCAGCGAAGGCTTGGGCGGAGCGATGACCACGCTGCTGTCGGCAAACGAGCCCGCCGCCAAGGAATTCCTCGGCCTCGAGGACTGGGAGGCAGTCTGCGCACTGCTGCCGATCGGCAAACCGACCAAGCAGCTCACCAAGCTGAGCCGCAAGCCGGTGTCCGAGATCGCAGTTCGCGAGCGGGGCGACGGGGAACCCTTCACGATCTAGCGCCCACGGCACATTCGCAGGAGTAGGCACCAATGGCCATCGACTTCAGCCTGAGTCCCGAACTCGAAGAATTCAGAAAGCGCATCGCCGCGTTCATCGATGCCGAAGTGCGTCCTGTCGAGGGTCGCATCGATGCCGAACAGCTCGAGGAAACCGACCGCGACGCATACGTGACTGCGCTGCTGGGCATGCGTCAGCGAGCGCGTGACGAGCAGTTGTGGCTGCCGCATATGCCCACCGAATGGGGCGGCATGGGGCTCGGCCACGTCGAGATGGCCATGGTGCAGGCGGAGGCAGCCAAGACTCGATTCGGCCCGTGGGTTCTCAACTGCCAAGCGCCCAACGAAGGCAACATGCACACGCTGCTGCATTGGGGCACCGACTCCCAGAAGCAGCGCTACCTGGCGCCCCTGTGCGAAGGCCGCGCCGAGTCGTGCTTTGCCATGACCGAGCCCGAAGTGGCCGGCTCGGATCCGACGCTCATCCAGACCCGCGGCTATCCCGACGGCGACGAGTGGGTGCTGAACGGCCACAAGTGGTTCATCTCGAATGCGCACCGTGCCAAATTCGCCATCCTCATCGCCCGCACCGAGGACAACCCCGACATTCCCCAGGCCGGCAACTCGGCCTTCATCGTGGACCTGCCTGCGGACGGCTGGACCGAAGTCCGCCAGATCGAGACCATGCACGGCTCGACCGGCCACAGCGAGATTCTGATCGAGGACCTGCGGGTCGGCGCCGGCCAGATGCTGGGCAGCCGCGGCCAAGGCCACCTGCTGGGCCAGTACCGGCTGGGACCGGCCCGCTTGGCGCACTGCATGCGCTGGATCGCACAAGCCCAGACGGCGCTCGACATGATGGTCGACCGATCGCTCAACCGGTACGCCCACGGGTCGCTGCTTGCAGAGAAGCAGGGCATCCAGTGGATGATCGCCGACAGCACTATGGAGCTGTACCAGGCGAAGCTGATGGTGTTGCATGCGGCCTACAAGGTCGACCGGGCACAGGCCGGCACCGGCGAAGACTTCAAGGCCGAGGTGTCGATGGCGAAGCACTTCGTGGCGAACATGCTGGGACGGGTCATCGACCGGTCGATCCAGGTGCACGGCGCGCTCGGCTACTCCACCGACACCCCGCTGGCCCACATGTACCAGCACGCCCGCTGGGCCCGTTTCGCCGACGGCGCCGATGAGGTGCACCAGATGCGCATCGCGCAGCGCACCATCGCCGCGTACACCGACACCGGAAGCACTGCGGCCGCGACCGGCAACCTGCCGGTGTGAGCGTCTGGGAGTACGTCGTCGCAGCGCTGTTCATCGGCGCAGGCGCAGGCACGCAAGCGTGCATCGGCATCGGCATGGGGCTGATCGCCGGGCCGGTCCTGGTGGTGATCGAGCCGACGTTTGTGCCAGGGCCGATGCTGCTGGTGGCCAGCGGTGTCAACTTGCGCAACGCCATCGCCGATCGGGCGGCGCTGCATCGGCCGGCTCTGGGTCGCCAGTTGACTGCCGCTCCCATTGGCGTCGCCGCTGGTGTGGCACTGACCTTCAACTTGAACGAGCGCTCGCTCGCCATTGCAGTGAGCATCTTCGTGCTCGTTGCTGTGGCGATGCAGGCTGTGGGCTTCCGGCCGCCTGAAGGCCGCCGGGCCGACTACGCCGCCGGCGCGGGCACTGCGTTCTCGTCTGCGGTCGCAGCAGTGCCCGGCCCCGTCTACGCCGTGTTCGCCAGCCACTGGAAGCCCGACGCGCTGCGAGCCACGCTCGGCACATTCATGGTGGCGGTGGCTGCGGCCATCATCGCCGCCAACGCCGTCATCGGCGATTTCGGCCTGCGCCAGCTCTGGCTCGGCCTGGCCCTGCTGCCAGCCGTCGCACTGGGTCTGCCGATCGGCAGGTGGCTGCGGCCGCGCCTCGCAGGCACGCACTTTCGGATCATCGTGCTGAGCGTTGCTGCCACCAGCGCAACCGTGGTGCTGATCCGCCAGCTCGTCAGCGGTTAGAACAGGCCAGCGGCAGGCCGGTTTGCTGCAAGCTCAATCTGCCGGACGCAGTCGTTGGCGTGTCACGAACGCATGTCGAGAGTGTCGTCATGAATGGCAAGATGGTGACATGGCCGACAGCGCTGAAACCATTGCTCAGCGGAAGCGTTGGATCGAGCGCATGGTCGCGGCCTGCGCAGAGGACGACCGGCGACTCATCGAATCGCTGCGCGGCACCGACTGGCAAGCGCATCGTGGGCCGGAGGTGGCGTCGATCCTCGCCCTCGCAGATGCGTTCCCTCCGCGGCAGAGAACGGAACTGGACTATCCACTCTTCCCCCGTCAATGACCTCGTCGTTGAGCTTCGCCGAACGTATCCGCCGCGTTCACGCATCTATGGCCGAGGCGGATGTCCCGCACGCGTTCGGCGGCGCGATCGCTCTGAATTGGTGTACGCCTCAGGCCCGCGTCACCAATGACATCGACATCAACATCTTCGTCGACCCTGTAGACGCCGAGTCAGTGCTCCTCGGGCTGCCTGTCGGCACCGAGATCACCGAGGAGGCCCGAGAGCGGCTGGCCCGCGACGGGCAAGCCAGATTCTGGTGGGAAACCGTTCCGATTGACATCTTTTTGAACACAACTGAATTCCATGTAGCCGCAGCCAACCGGATCCAGACCCGGGAGTTTCAAGGAGTCATGCTGCCGTGCTTGGCGTGCGGAGACCTCGCCGTGTTCAAGGCGTTCTTCGACCGCGGCAAGGACTGGATGGACATCGAGGCAATGGCATCCATCGACAGTTTCGACATCGAAACGGCGACCGGGGAGATCGAGCGTCTGCTCGGCCCAGACGATCCCCGCATCGCCAAACTGGACGCCTTGCGGAACCCCGACCGAGCCTGAGCTTCGGCGCGGCCGCGTCGGCCGCAAGCACCTCCAGCTGCTTGCGGCAGTGCCACCGCACTTCTTGGAGTAGTGCTTCCCAGAAACTAGGAACAGAGTGCACTCCAAATTATGAATAGTGTCTTCGCTGTTTTGTGATTAGGCAGTACGATGCCTGACTGTGGCCGCCGATATGCTGATTCCGAGACATCTGCGGCCACGCTTGGAAACGCTGCTCGACACGTTCCGGGTGATCGTGTTGCACGGGCCGCGGCAGTCTGGCAAGTCCACGCTGGCGCGCCTGGTCGCGGAGGCTCGGGGCGGCACCTACGCACCGCTCGACGACGAGGCGACCTTCGATGCGGCGATGTCCGACCCCGCGACATTCGTCGGTGACCAACGGTTTCCGCTGGTCATCGACGAGATCCAGCTTGGTGGAGACCGGATCGTCCGGGCTGTCAAGCGATCGGTCGATGCGACCCAGCGGACCGGGCGCTACCTGCTGACCGGCTCGACACATTTTCTGACCGTGCCCACGATCAGCGAGTCGCTGGCGGGGCGCGCCGCCATCGTGCAACTCTGGCCCCTGTCACAGGCGGAACTCGCCGCGGCGGCGAGCCCGAGTTTGAGGCCGGTCACGGCCATTGGCGACGCCAACCCCGTTTCCGCAGCCGCGACAGGTCTGCCAGCAGGCGGCGGCACCGTGATAGGACCAAGCGCCGAGATCATCCGAGATTGGTTCGACGGCGAGCCTGATCTTGGGCGCCGATCAGCCACGGCGCGCCCGGACTATCTGGAACTGCTCTGCCGGGGCGGCTTCCCCGAGGCGGTGCGTCTGGACACGGCGAGCCGCGGCACGTGGTTTCAGAGCTACGCGGACACGGTCATACGCCGCGATGTCGTCGCGCTCGGCGACATCCGCCGGTCCGCCGCATTGCCCCGCCTGCTGGCACTGGCCGCTGCCTCTACCTCAAGCGTGGTCAATATCGCGAACTGGTCACGTCGATTGGGCATCGACCGCGCCACGGTCGAGTCGTACCTGGAATGGATGCGTCGGGTGTTCTTGGTACACGAACTGCCGTCGTGGGGGCGCGACCGTGTCGGTCAGGTGACGCGGCGGGCACGACTGCATCTCACCGACACCGGGCTTGCCGCCGCCCTATGCGGTCTCGACCCCGCAGCATTGCGCCCGCTCACGTCAACCATGACGGGCGCACTGACCGAAACGTTCGTCGTCAATGAAGTGGCCCGCCTGCTGTCAGCAGGCGACATGACCGCCGCGATCCAGCACTACCGGGCCAAGGACGGAAGAGAGATCGACATCGTGCTCGAACGGGCCGACGGCGCAACCGTGGCCATCGAGGTCAAGGCCAGTGCGTCGCCCCGCCGGGCTGATCTGCGGCACGTGAGCTGGCTACGCGACCGGCTCGACGACGTTGCGCCGGGCAGCTTTCGCTGCGGTCTGTTGCTGCATACAGGTCCTGCGGCGCATCGCATGGGCGATCGCCTGTATTCAATGCCGATCGACTCGCTGTGGTCCTCGCCCGCCTGATCGGCACACCAGCCGAATTGCGATGGACGCCGGTGTGCCCGCTGGCGAGTGACGGCTGTTCAGCGGTCAGGACCAGGGGTCTTCGGGGCTTGGCGGCGGTTTGGGTGCCGGCGAGGTAGCCCGTGCGATGACCTGAGCGGCGGCGGCCACACCGGAGGCGCCCATGGGTGCATCAACGGCCGCCAGGGTCGCCTCAATAGTGCCGAGCGTGCCGAGCAGCATCGGCGGGTTCAGATGTCCCATATGGCCGATGCGGAACTCGGCGTCGGCGTTGCCGGTGATGCTGAGCCCCAAGGTGAGCCCCGCTTCGGACTCGCATGTGGCGCGAAGCTGCTGCGCCGAGACCTCGCCGGTCCGGATCATCGTGACCGAGTTCGAGCGATGCGCAGGATTGAGCACGTTCAGCTCGAGACCGCCCGGGGCCGACCAGGCGTCGACGGCTGCGTGGATAGCGCTTGCCATCACACGGTGGCGCTCCCAAACGTTCTCCAAGCCTTCCTCGTCGATCATGTCGAGCGCTTCGGAGAGACCCCACAGGTGCTGAACCGGCGGCGTGCCGCAGAAGATCCAGTAGTGCGCATCGGGATCGGTGCGTCGTGTCCAGTCCCAGTACGCAGTGCGCAGGTCAGCTTGCTGGTGGGCCTCCCACGCCTTGGGTCCGACCCACACCATGCCGAGACCCGGCGGCACCATCAAGCCCTTCTGGCTGCCTGCCACGGTGACGTCCACGTTCCAGGCGTCCATCTCGAACGGCTCGCAGCCCAGCGAGGCGACGCAGTCGGCCATCAGCAAGGCCGGGTGGTCAGCCTCGTCCATGGCATGACGGATGGCAGCAATGTCGTTGCGCACCGACGACGCCGTGTCGGTCTGCGCAACAAGCACTGCGGCGAACTCCCGCCCCACATCGGCCCGCAACCGCTCGGTGACCGCATCGGGGTCGATGGCCGCTCGGTCGGCGGCGTGCAGCACTTCGAACTTCACGCCGCTCATCGCGGCCATCTCGGCCCAGTTCGTGGCGAAGTGCCCGACCTCGAGCACCAGCACCTTGTCGCCGCGCGACAGCGTGTTGGTGATGGCCATCTCCCAGGCGCCATGGCCGTTGGAGATGGCGATATATGCCCGGTGCTCGGTTCGGGCAATGGAGGGCAGTCGATCCAGCAGCGAGTACGTGAGGTCGACGACCTCGCCCTCGTAGATGTTCGGAATCGGCCGTCGCATTGCGTTCAGCACGCGGTCTGGAATGACCGACGGGCCGGGTATCATGACTAGCGGTCGGCCGTGTCGCAGCGACATCGAATCTCCCTTCGGCAACCGCGCCTGTCAGCGGGCCGGAAAGCGTCATCAGCATACGAACAGCCTGCGGGCGAGCCAGTGCCGTCGCGGGGGATTGGGATGCCGGCGGGCCTGCCGTGATTCCCGCCCGTCGTGCGGCAGCACCCGCGTAGGCTGCGATCAGGCCTGTGTTCAGGGTGCGCCACTGCGGCGTCGGCGGACGCGGGAACGCACACACGGGGGTATCCACGATGAGCAGCAACGCACTCATCCATCCGTTCTCGGTCCTCAGCCGGGATGAGAACGAGTTCATCGAGATCGTTTCCGGAGAAGGCGTCGTGCTGCGCGACGCTGCTGGCAACGAGTACATCGACGCGCTCGCCAGCCTGTGGCTGTGCCAGATCGGGCACGGCAATCGCACGGTCATCGATGCGATCAACGCGCAACTGGAGTTGCTGCAGACGTACAACACCTTCGAGCCATTCTCGAACGGACCTGCCACCGAAGTGGCTGAGATGATCCGTGCTCGCTCCCAACATCCCGATGGCCGGGTGTTCCTGGGCTGCTCGGGCTCTGAAGCCGTCGACACCGTCCTGAAGTTCGCCCGACGCATCCACCGGCTGCGCGGCAACGAGGACCGCCAGATCATCGTGCGGCGCACGGGCGGCTACCACGGTGTGAACGTCGGCGGCACCAGCGTGCAGGGCCTCGAACCGATCCGGGACGGCTGGGGCGATCTGCTGCCCCATGTCGTCGAGATTCCCAATGACGATGTCGAGCCGGCCGCTCAGCTGTTCGCAGAGCACGGCGAGCGCATCGCCGCCGTCATCACCGAGCCGATCCAGGGTGCGGGCGGCGTGATCCCGCCGCCGCCCGGCTATTTCGAGGGGCTCCGGCGGCTGTGCGACGAGCACGGCGCACTGCTCATCTTCGACGAGGTGATCTGCGGCTTCGGGCGCACCGGCAGCTGGTTCGGCGGCCAGACCTTTGGCGTGGTCCCCGACATGTTCACGTTCGCGAAGGGCGTGACCTCTGGGTACATCCCGCTGTCGGGTGTTGTGGTGTCACGCGAGATCGCAGACACGCTCGAAGCCGACGAGAACAAGTTCATGCACGGCTACACCTATTCGGGCCACCCCACCGCCTGCGCCGCCGGTGTTGCCAACATCGGCGTCATCGAATCCGAAGGATTGGTGGAGCGGGCCAATCACATCGGCGACCGGATGGAAGAGGGCTTCCTCGCGCTCCAGGGCGACGGCATGATCGACAGCTACCGGGGCCTCGGCGGCATCTGGGCGTGCGACATCGGACGTGACGCCACCGAGGCACGCGAGGCGTTTCTCAAGCGCGGCGTGATCTCGCGGCCTATCGGCAACGCGCTCGGGTTCTGCCCGCCGCTCATCATCACCGATGAAGAGATCGGGCAGATGTTCGACCGGCTCGACGGCGCACTGCGTGCCACGGCGCCCTAGCGCACTTTTCTCCGGAGGCTTGAGACATGGAATCTGCACAGACGCAGGCATTGCTCGAGCGCTACTACGCAGCGCTGACCACGGCCGACCGAGACACGATGCTGGAGTGCCTCGACCCTGAAGTCACTTGGGTGCTGCCCGCCACGGCCGCTCAGGGCAATGCCGTCGACACGATGACGGGAGCGAATGAGGTGGTGGAGGCCTTGGGGGGTCGCGTCGTCAGGCAGACCTTCGACATCTCCCAGCCGATCAGCCTCGAGGTCCGCAGGATGATCGTCGACGGCGCTACCGCCGTCGTGCAGCAGCGGCTGACGGCGACCGCCAAGGCAACCGGTCTCGATTACGGCAACGAGTACTGCTGGGTGTACGACTGCCGCGACGGCTTGATCGCCCGCATGGAGGAATACACCGACACGCTCTACGCGGCGCAGCGGATGGGCTGGGACATCGACGCCTGACGGTTTCTGCTGCTGGCGAGCATGGCCGATGCCTCACGCGGCACAATCAGTACAGCGCATTCGAGCGCATCGAACGCGGGAGCTTCAGGAGACTTCGCCATGAGCACCTTCGACATCGTCGTCAAGGACGGCATGATCTTCGACGGCACCGGCGCGCCGCGGGTGCGCGGCGACCTGGGCATCGCCGACGGCAGGATCGCAGCTGTCGGGCGTGTCGATGCTCGCGAGGGGGCCAAGGTCATCGACGCCTCGGGGATGCACATAGCCCCGGGGTTCGTCGATCTGCACACCCACTACGACGCGCAGGTGTTCTGGGACCCGTATTGCACGCTGTCGGGCTGGCACGGCATCACCTCGGTTGCGATCGGCAACTGCGGTTTCGGGTTCGCCCCGGTTGATCCCGACATGCGGGACTACGCGATGCGCTCGATGACCCGGGTGGAGGCCATCCCCTATGAGTCGATGCGGCAGGGCATGCCGTGGGACTGGGTGACGTTCCCGGAGTACCTCGACAGCCTCGAGCGCACTCCCAAGGCGCTGAACATCCTGCCGTACGTGCCGATCGGTCCGATGCTGGTGATGGTGCTCGGCCTCGATGACGCAAAGTCGGGGCGGCTGCCGACTGAAGGCGAGCACGAGATGCTGGCCAAGCTGGTGCACGAGGCGATGGACGCCGGGGGCTGCGGCTGGTCGGCGCAGCGGCTGCCGCCGACCGGTCCCGCCGCAGTGCAGCGCGACTGGGACGGCACCCCGATGCCGACCGACATGATGAACGACGAGACCGCCCGGGTGCTCGCCCGGGTGCTCGCCGAGCGCAACGAGGGCGTCGTGCAGATGACGCTCACCAGCGGCAACGTCGCCCACGACATGGCCCACCTGGAGGAGATCGCGTCGATCAGCGGCCGTCCGCTGCTGCACAACGTGGTGCAGGCCTTTGAGGACAAGCCGAACATCCACCGGCGCCAGATCGAATGGCTCGAGCGTTGCCGCGAACAGGGCGTGCCGGTGTACGGACAGGGCGTCACCAGCGATGCCGGTTTCACCTTCACGCTCGAGGACTGGAACCTCTACGACGACTCTGAGGCCTGGATGGAAGCCTGCATGGGCTCCAAGGAGGAGCGTCTGGCGAAGATGTCGGACCCGAGCCGACGCCAAGCCCTCAAGGACACGATGCCGCGCACCGCCACCGCCGGGATCGAGACCGTGACCATCCTGTCGCCGCGCAGCGAATCGACCGAGCAGTACCGGGAGATGTCAGTAGGCCAGGCAGCCGAGACCGCCGGCAAGCACCCGGTGGATCTCATGCTCGACGTGGCAGTCACCGACGGACTGGACACCTTGTTCTTCGTGGCGCCGCCGCAAGGCAACTCCGACCTGCTGCGCGACGTCGTGCAGTACCCGCACATGCTCTTCGGCGTGTCCGACGGCGGGGCGCACACCAAGTTCCTCACTGCCGGCAGGTACCCCACCGAGACGCTGTCCGAGCAGGTCCGCGAGCACCAATGGATCACCTACGAGGAAGCCCACCGGCGACTGTCGGCGCTGCCCGCGCAGCTCGCCGGTTTCCGCGATCGCGGTCTGATCCGCCATGACGGCCCCGCCGATGTCGTGGTGTACGACCCGGAGAACTTGGCGGTCGGGCCGAACGAGGTGGTGCACGACCTGCCGGGCGGCGAATGGCGTCGGATCCAGAAGGCCAGCGGTTACCGCAGCGTGATCGTGAACGGCCAGGAAACCATCTCCGAGGACACCCAGACCGAGACCTACAGCGGCCGGCTCCTCCGCCACGGCGGCTGACCGTCGCCGCCGGGAACTCACCTTGCGCCGCGGCCCCGAGTGGCAGCGCCGCTACATTGATGTCACACCCCTCGGCCATCATGGCTCGCAGAACCCGCAACCAAGAAAGGCAAGTCAGCGTGAGTCAGCACGCTTGGCATGGAGACAGGGCAGACCGATGAGCGACACAAACACTCAGTACGACGACACCGACGTGATCGTGCTGAACGACGACGAGATTCGCGTCGCAGTTGAGAACGCGCTCGCCGAAGCCGACTGCACATGGGAAGAACTTCAGGCACAGGCGGCGGAAGGGTGCTTCGTGAGCGAACGCGCCCGCCGCACATGGTTCATCGTCTCCACCTTTGAGCCGTCGCCCGCCTGACCTGAGGAAACAGGCCAAGAGTTTCGCGGACGAGTTGTCCGCGACGCTCAACGGCACTGTGACTGACGGCATCCGCCTCGTAGTCGTGATGGCTGCCTCGGGACAGGCCGTGATCGGCTACCGGCTGAACAAGAGCGATCTATACGGCGCAGACATCGATCTGAAGCCTTCACCGTCACCGGCTCGACTCCGACTGCGCCTGCATCACACACTCGTGCTCGACGAGTCGAAGCAGCACCTGACGACGGACAAGAGCACCTACACCTTGGTGACCGCCGACGATGACGTCGCGGTACTCACGTACGACTACGTCCGAGACCCACCCAACAAGTATCCGGAAGCGCACCTTCACATCGACGGTGATGCACCGGGCCTCCAGCGATTGCTCAGTTTGGGTGGACGTGCCAAGAAGCGCCCGGTGGCCCTCCACTTGCCAGTCGGCGGGCGCAGATACCGGCCGAGCCTTGAAGACCTGATCGAGTTCTGCATTCTCGAAGGCCTCGTCACGCCACGTCCCGACTGGCAGAACGCGCTCGACGCTTCGCGAGATCGGTTCCACACGCAGCAACTGCGTGCAGCGGTGCGCCGCAAGCCGAACGAAGCAGCGAGCGTCCTGCGCGACAGCGGATGGACAGCCTCCGCGCCTAGCGACACGTAGCGTCTAAGCATGACTGCCGAGAGCTACTCGCTGGCAGACAGAGGCGAGCGCACGCGGGTCGAGGTCGGCGGCAAGAAGCTACGGCCGTGCGGAACCTATGCGGCATTCCAGCGCCACCAGAAGCGCGACGAGGAGCCGTGCGAGGCCTGCACCACGGCGGCGAGGTTGTGGCGGCTCTACACCAGCGCCCGCAAGAGATACTGGGACCGCAAGTCTGCGGAAGCTTCACACGAGGAACTCGAGGCGCTGCTTGGGGAGATGCTGACGCGCGAAATCGACTATCGGGTCCTGGAACGACGCAGCGACACCCCTCAACCGCCCGGCCGCCGCTGGACCGTCTATCGATTCGACTTTGAGAACGGCCAGCAGTACGTCGGCATCACTCAGCGTTCGGCGCGCGCCCGCGAAGCTGAGCATGTCTCGGGTGACAAACGTCTGACCGGCGGCTCAGCACGGATCAGTGAACTCGTCGCATGCGGCATCAAGTACGACCTTTTCACTCTCGCGACTGACTTGACCGAAGGCGAGGCCTACAAGTTGGAGCGCGAGGAGATCGGCTAGTTGGACAATCCACTCAACGTCCAAGGACCCGTCAGGCGTGATTACTTTGAAGCAATTCTCGACGACACGGCGGCGCTGTTTCCGACCGACATCAGCGATGAAGACGTCGTCAAGGCGGTCCGGGCGGCCAAGGACGAACTCGAATTCGGTGCACGAGACACTGATCTGCGCGGCTGAAGCAACTGCGGACACCAAGAGGCCAATCGAGTGCGGCCCCGCGAGTCCTGCAACACTGGACGGCGTTGTGGCCGCTTGGCCCAAGGGGGATACATGACGACGTATGCGGGTGAGCGGCTGATTCACGACACCGACAGCCACCTGATGGAGCCGGTGGACTGGCTGGTCAGCTATGCCGACAGTTCGGTGGCCGCGAAGCTCCGGAACCTGAGCTTGGCGGGCGGCGGCGATGCGGCCACGTTCGAGCTGGTGGAGCAGTGCTGGGCACGCCGAGACGACCCCGAAGAGACGGCCAAGCTGGCAGCCGACGTGGTCGGCGGGCCGAAGGGCTACTTCGCTTATGGCTCGATGGATGCCAACGAGCGGGTCGGGGCGCTCGACCAGCTTGGCTTCGCCAGCCAACTGGTATTCACGACGTTCGCTCACACGCAGTTCCACGCTCGCGGCGATGTCGATCTGGCCTATGGGGGCGCATCGGCCCACAATCGCGGCATCGCTGATTTCTGCTCAGTGGATCCCCGCCTGTTGGGTGTGGCATTCGTGCCGCTCGAAGATCCGCAGCGCACCGTCGAATGTGCGCGGGAAGCCATCGAAGTCGGCTGCCGGGCGGCGTGGATCCCTCATGGCGTACCGACTGAACTGAGCCCCACCCATCCCGATTTCGACCCGCTGTGGGCGCTGCTCAGCGAAGCCAGCGTGCCGGTGCTCATGCACTTGGGGCCCAACGGCGGCAACCAGCTGCCGAAGACGTATCACAACAACGGTCGCGTCCCCGGCAAGGATTTCGTGGGCGGCGGCGAGAACATGCGCTCGAAAGACTTCTTGAACCTGTACCACGACGCCGAAAACCTGCTGGCATGCATGGTGCTCGACGGCATCTTCGAGAAGTTCCCCGAGCTGCGATGCGGGCTAATCGAGCTGGGCGCGGGATGGGTGCCGAACCTGCTGCGCTCGCTGGACAACAGCGTCAAGGCGTTCGGCCGTCACGAACCTGAGCTGTCGAAGCTGACCATGGCGCCGTCGGACTACATCCGCCGCCAAGTGCGCTTCACCCCGTGGCACTTCGAGGACGTGGGCTGGCTGGTGTCGAACAGTGGGCCCGAGCTGTTCCTGTTCTCGTCGGATTGGCCGCATCCCGAAGGCGGGCGTGACCCGATCGCCGAGTTCCAGGCATCGTTCACTGCGGCCGGTCTCAGCGAGGGGGCCACGGCGCCGTTCTGGGCCGGCAACGCCTCGTTCCTCCTCGGCGTCTGAATCCGTATCAGGCTCAAATGGGCCAGCGGTAAGTTTGCGCTTGCAGCGCTGCGGGAGCCGTGCCCGGCGGCACGAGTCGCGGCGCAGGAGAGCAGACATGGCTGAGAATCCTGACCAGCGCGGTCACACCTGTCGAGCCCTGCTCGTCGTGGACGTGCAGCCCACGTTCTGCGAAGGCGGGGCTCTGCCTGTCGAGGGCGGCAATGCGGTGGCCGCTCGCGTGGCCGACGTGCTCGCCGGTGACCACGGTTACGACTTGGTGGTGACCACGCAGGACTGGCACATCGACCCAGGTGATCACTTCAGCGACGAGCCTGACTTCGTCGACACTTGGCCACCGCACGGCGTGGCCGGTACCGCCGAGGCCGAGTTGCATCCCGCCCTCGGGCCCGTCTCGGACCGCATCGACTCCAGCGTGCGCAAGGGCATGCATGCTGCGGCCTACTCGGGGTTCGAGGGCGTGGACAACGACGGGACGTCGCTGAACGATGTCCTGACCGCCGCAGGAGTGACCGATGTCGACGTGGTCGGGATCGCGTTCGACCACTGCGTGCGGGCCACCGCTGTGGATGCCGCCGTCAATGGCTACACGACAACGGTGCTCGAAGAATTCTCCGCCTCGGTCGCGCCTGAGACTGAGGCCGTTGCACGGTCACAGTTCGCCGAAACGGGCGTCGCCGTCATCGCCTCGCGCTGAACTGTCCGCGCAAACCGAGCTAGGACCGCTCGTCGTTGCGGTGGACCTCGTGCTCGATGGAGAACTCGCTGACGGCTTCGGCGATGCGCCAGTGGTTGCGGATGACCTCGTCCATCACGAAGTGCAGGAATCTCTCGCAGAAATCAGGATCGAGACCCTCTGCCTCGGCGAGTTCGCGCCACCCGCCTACCTGCTGATGCTGACGCACCAGGTCGACCGGGGGCAAGTCGTTCTCGGCTTTGAACACGCCGATCTTGTGGGTGATGCGGAAGCGCTCGGCCAGCAGGCGCACCAGCGCGTCGTCGACTTCGTCAATGCTGCTGCGATAGGCGGCGAGCTCGTCGTCGGGTCGGCCTTGTTTCTAGCCCGTCGAGTCGTCGCAGGCACCTGCCGAACCATCGAGAGGCGCACGGGCGGCAACCGGCTGCCATGGGCGGCACCGGTCGCACCTTGGCTACGGTTTGCGGCCGTGAGCCAGTCGGCGGCGAACCATGGACTGCGCGGCCGCACAGCCGTTGCCGGTGTCGGCGAGACCACCTACTACAAACGCGGTCAGTCGACCGACCCGGAGTTCGTTCTTGCGCTGAAGGCGATTCTGGCGGCGTGCGAAGACGCCGGGATCCACCCCCGCGAGATCGACGGCTTCTGCTCGTACAGCAACGACCGCAACACACCCGCCCGGCTGGCCAACGCGCTCGGCCTCGAAGAGCTGCGCTACTCGAACATGCAGTGGGGTGGCGGGGGTGGCGGCGCTGCAGCCGTCGTGCAGAACGCCGCCAGCGCAGTACACGCGGGATCGGCCAGAGTCGTGGTGGCCTACCGGGGGCTGGCCCAAGGGCAGTTCGGCCGCTTCGGCCAAGGCGGATGCCGCCCTGCCGTGCGGGGCGAGTTCGCCTACACGCTCCCCTATGGCGTGATGAGCCCAGCCCAGATGTATGCCATGCGCACCACCCGGCTGATGTGGGAGCACGGCATCGACCGGTCAACGATGCGAGCGGTCGCGCTCGCCGCGTACCACCACGCACAGAACAACCCCCGGGCGGTCATGTACGGCCGGCCGCTGGACGCCGAGACCTACGACGCCGCCCGCTGGATCACCGAGCCGTTCCGGCTGTACGACTGCTGCCTCGAGAATGACGGCGGCGCTGCCATGGTCGTCACCTCGGCCGAGCGGGCCGCCGATCTGAGCGACACGCCGGTGCTGGTGCTGGCGGCACAGCAGAGCGGCGGGCATCGCTCGGGAGCATGGGTCCACAACCCGACCGACTACGCCACTTCCAGCTTCAAGCTCGGGGCGCGGCACCTGTATGAGCAGGCCGGCGTGACGCCGGACGACGTGGACGTGGTGCAGAGCTACGAGAACTTCACCGGCGCGGTGGTGATGAGCCTCATCGAGCACGGCTTGTGCACCTACGAGAACGCCAACGAGGTGCTGACGTTCGAGAACCTGCGAGCTGATGGCGGCTCGATTCCACTGAACACCAGCGGCGGCAATCTCGCCGAGTGCTACATGCACGGACTTGGGATGCAAATTGAGGCCGTACGGCAGGTGCGCGGCGACTCCACCAACCAGGTGCCCAACGTGAACGTGTCGCTCTCGAACGCTGGACCGATGGTGGAGATCGCCTCGACGGCGATCTACGGCACGGCCGAGGCGCTGGGATGAGCTCGCTCGCGGAGGGCACGTACCTGCCCGAGGGCCTCACGCAACCCGCACCCATGCGAGACGGCATGGATGCGCCCTATTGGGAGGGCACCCGCGAACACGAGCTGCGCGTGCAGCGCTGCGCTGACTGCGGCACCTACCAGTGGGGTCCGGACTGGATGTGCCACAACTGCCAGTCGCTCAATGTCGAGTGGGTGACCGTCGAGCCCACGGCCCGCATCTACTCCTGGCAGCGGGTGCATCACCCGGTGCATCCGGCGCTGGCCGACCACGGCCCCTACATCGTCGTGCTCGTCGAGCTGCCCCACGCCGACAACCTGCGCATGATCGGCAACCTGCTGGGCGACCCAATGCAAGAGATCGTCATCGGCAGCGATGTCGAAGCCGTCTTCGAAGACCACGACAACGGCAACCCGCCCTACACCCTCGTCCACTGGCAGGTCACCGGCGGCTGACATTACCCATCCGAGCGGGCACGCGAAGCGAGTTGAGCAGTGCCCACCAGCACCAGTTGATACCTCAGTCCAGTTCTTAGACGAACCTGACTCACCGAGTGCAGGCAACCGACTTAGCTCGCGAGTAGATCGAGTTCCCTCAACTCGTCGCGCACCTTGCAACGGTGTTCCCGAAGCATTTTCCAATCTCCAGATTCGTGCTGAATCCGGCCTGCGACGCAGCTCGGGTGAACGCGATGACGACGTGCTGCCGCCTCTACGTCGTCGTAGGCCGAGGCGAGGTCAAGTCCACCTGGGAACATCCACCACGAGGCCAATTCATTGGCCTCGATCTCCCTTGGATCGTCCTGATCACGTGCATGGGATTCGTCATCTAGGAGCGGAGGCGAATCGGGTGCGATATGGCCCCTCACCAAGTGTGCACACTCGTGCAGGAGCGTAAAGACGACACTGTCGAAACGATCTCCCCGCGTCGTGAGACCAATGACCGGCCCGCCCTCTGGCATCAGGGTCACGGCGCCCGCGAGTCGCCCACCAGGTAGGCCCTCGCAAAACACGACACGAACACCTGCTTCGGCTAGGAGCTCCACAGCTCTCGGAATGGCTTGGGGCCCAGCTTGAAGAACTGACGGCAGGCGTGCCGCAACCGCCTCTAGCTCTTGCGGTTGGTACTCGGGCACGGCCCACTGGCGGGCGATTTGCCGAATGCGTCCCAGCCAGGCCTTCTGTTCTACGCTCATCGACTCTTCTTGGTTTGAGCGCCGGGCAGCTACTGCAAATGGTGGGTCATCACTGAGATCGTCAATCTCAAGCAGGTCGCGCGCCGCTGCTTCAAGACGATCAAGCTCACCGCGCGGAAGCCAGCCCCTCGCCGTGGCCTTCTGTAGCGGCACGGCTTGTTGCAGTAGTTCTCTCCGGACTTCAGCAGGAGACACCTTGGACGATGGGGTCCCAGATTCCGTGGGCACCGGAGCCACGACGGGCGCGCGCTGCGATCGAGCAAGTAGCAGCTCAATTGATGGCCCAGACGCCCGAGGGTCGACTCCGGTTGCCTCGTCCAATAGCTGGACGAACTCGTCTGCCGCTCGTTGGTCAGCGGTCTCTAGGCCGTCTGTCGATGGCGTCGCGTCGCGATTCCCTTCTCGGTAATCCAGATACTGCTGTCGAAACTCACTGAGGCTCACTGGCCCTTTCTCCACGTACTTCATCCCCTATGCCTTGGTGCTGTGTGTCTAGATGGTCGTCACTCTTGCTGGCGCGAGCGGTACGGATAGCGCGGATCATTTTCAATCAACGTCATAGCCTTCGCGAAGATTCTTCCCACCATTTGGCCGCTGATACCAAGTTCCACGCCGATGGCGCGTCTCGTCTTCTCTTCGAACGCAACGCCAAAGAAGACGGCCTGCTGCCGTTCGTCGAGGACTTCCAATGCCAGATCACGTAGTGCCGCGACCCTGAGGGCGGACAGGTATTCCGCTTCGTCCTGCAAGAACCGATCTTCCGGCGTCATCTCGGACGCCGGGACCGCTTCGAGGGACCGTCGTTCGCTGCGATCAGCGCCAATGGCATCAATCGAGGTCACGGTGATCTCTGACCGATGCTCGGTTGGCCGGAGACCCTTCCGTGACCTCCTCACAGCGTCGATCGAACGCTTCCTGGCAATGTCGACGGCGAGCGCCTCCCAACTGCCAGCAAATTCCAAGTACTGGTGCTGCAGTAGCTCCTCGAAGGCATCTTGCAGCACGTCGTCGGCGCTCACGCCACCGTGAAGCGCTGGGTCCACGAGCCGGCCGTTGCTGCTGCGCGCACGGTACCTGCCGACCTGCTTTTGGATGACCGTGTACATCGCAATTCGGATTTCTTCCAGGCGCGGCCGATCGAGCAGCAGGGGGTGCTGTAGGTCAATGGCTACGCCGTGCATTTCACTGTTTGTCGAAAATCGAATTCACCGTGAAACCTTGAGTCGCGACGCCGCCAGCGGTCTTGTGGCGCTGTCACTGCGGAAGTTTCACACGGCTAGCGATTCTCGACTCATTGACATATCCACCACTGCGAAAGGAAACGTGCCGATGTCTGACCAACCCAACGTCGTAGATCTGGGGCGGCTCATCCCGTTCACCATTGACGGCGAAGAATACGAGGCGGCTGATCTGAGTCAGCGAGCCGCAGACCTGCTGAAACTCGCCGGCCGTGATCCGGCTGCGTTCGACCTCGGAGAGATCGAGGGCAAGGATCGGCTTCGGACCCGAAAGTTCCGGGATGACGAGGTCGTCGAGATCCGCAAGGACGCCCGATTCGTCTCGATTCGGCAGTCCGCTCCGGTTGCCTGATGGACGGTCCTCTACTGGCCTTCCTCGATGACATGGACGGGCTCGGCCTCGGCCCTCGGGTGGAGGCCGGACTCATCGTGTGCGATGTTGTCCCGGTGGCAGGAGCCCGAGCCGGCAACTCGCTGTTGCTCGGCGTTGCGGTCAACGAAGTCAACAGCTGGCCTACTGCACCCCCGCACTGGATTCACCTGCCAGCGGAAGTCCAATTTCGCGCCACCAACAGCGAGGCATCTTCGAAGCCGGGCTGGCTGCGCCACAGCCGCAATCACGCTGGCTGGGGTGACGCGCCAGCAGCCGTGTGCTGGCATGCCCACCTTCAGGCCGTGCTTGGTGAGGCCGTCGGATGAGCAGGTCGTTCTCTGTCGCCATGACAGCCGGTACCCATCAAGCGCTCGGTGTCGTTCTGGTTCGAGATGACCGCCAGGAAGACGTCTGTCTCGCGCTCTATCGTCCGTCAACCGGCGAGGCGCGCACCACGGCACTGTTGACTTCGGTCGTGCCGCCTGTCGACTCTGATCGGGCCATCCACGGCAATGCGACGGTGTTCGGCGAATACATGCTGCGCGGGGCGGAGCGGGCCCGCGACGACGGCTGCGGCCTGATGTTCGCCCACAGCCATCCCGGCGCCTCTGATTGGCAGCCGATGAGCCGCCCCGACCGAGAGGCTGAGGCCAGCTATGCCAACCTCATTCGTGAGATCACGGGTCTGCCACTGGTGGGCATGACACTGGCGACACGCGATGAAGCCTGGTCCGCGAGGCGTTGGGACATCGGTGCTGGCACGGGAGTCGACTGCACTCACGCCGAGAACGTACGTGTCATCGGCGAGCAGCTGCGTGTGTCGTGGAACGAACAAATGCGCCCTTCTCCGTTCGCGTCAACAAGACAAGAGCGCACGGTCAGCGCATGGGGCGACAAGTGCCAGTCTGACCTCGTTCGTCGCCGCATTCTCGTGGTGGGGGCTGGAAGCGTCGGAATGGATGTCATTGTCCGGCTGGCTGCTTCGGGCATTCAGCGACTCACCGTCATGGATTTTGACGTCGTCGAGGAGAAGAACCTGGATCGCCTCATCGGCGCCGCGCAGCGTGATGTAAGGCTGCGCAGGCCAAAGATCCACGTAGCGAACCGTCTCGCGCTCGCTTCTTCAACTGCTGAGCGTCGACAGTTCGAGTTCTCGAGCCGCTCAATCTGTGAGCCAGAGGGGTTGAGCTTGGCCCTCGATCACGACCTGATCTTCTCGTGCGTCGATCGGCCTTGGCCACGTGCCGTGCTCAACGGTCTGGCGTACAGCGACCTGATCCCGGTGATCGACGGTGGCATCGCCATCGACACAAACAGCCGCGGCCGGATGCTCAACGCCACATGGCGCAGCCACGTAGTCCGCCCTGGGCGACCCTGTCTCGCTTGCAATCGACAGCTCGATCTGGGCTTGGTGACGCCGGATCGGCAGGGAGACCTTGACGACCCGAGCTACATCGAAGGCGCCGGCATCGCCCCTGAAGACGGTGGTCAGAACGTGTCGGCATTGTCAGCAAGCGTTTCTGCGAGTCTTCTCGCCCAATACGTCAGCTTCAGCGTCGCACCCGGGGGCATCGGCGACCCCGGCCCCATCCAGTACAGCCTCAGCAGTCACTTCCTCGATTATCGAGATGACGCCATTCGGCCGCACTGCCCCGTGGAGCCCAGCGAAGCCGTCGGTGACCTCCGTCCCGATCTTTCAGGTGAACATCCGATAGCTGAGGAGATGCGTCAGATGGCGGCCGCTGTCGACCGACGTACACGGGTGTTGCGGTGGGCCGACAACCGGCTGCAAGCACTTACCAACTGGATTGACCGACGATAGGGAGCAACAAGATGGGATACCTGTCGACAGCTACGACACAATGCTCTGCGGCAGCGCGCGAAGAAGGGGGCCGAGCGGGGCTGACGCCCAGCCAACGACTGACGCTCGTCTGGTTGGCATGCGCCACGGTTCTTGCCTTGCTCACCGGTGCTCGTTTCGCGGCTGGTGGCTGGTGGTCGTTGGTCGTGACGTGGCTCGAATGGCCCTATCCAGGATGGCTCAATCTGCTCACGACAGTCATCGGGATTGCGACCGCAGTCGTCGCTTGGTCCTGGCGCGATCGCGTCGAGGGAGTGTGGAGATGCGGCGCCCTGACCGCTTCAGCTCTCGCCGCGGCAGTGAGCCTGATCCTCATCGCATGCGCTGTGTTGGCTCTCACTTGGCTGTTCTGGTGTCTGTTCGCGGGAGACGACGATGAGAACGGCACCTTTCGAGCTCGTGCGCCAAGGCGCCGAAGGAGACGGCGGCGCCGTCCCAACCGGTATCGATACTGAAGCGCAACGCAGGACCAGAGCTACCCAGTTTCCTGTTCCTCGCGCGACGCTTCAGGGCATCGAATCCGCAGGCAACGACCCCGGGTCGCAGCTCGCCGCGGAGAAGCTCTGGCGGAATACCCAGCGGCGATTGTCACGGCGTGGCGCACGGTGCGAGCTACGCCGGCGAGCCCTACTCCTCGCTGGCGTCCTGCGGCTTGTTGGGCTTGGGACGCGGCCGGAACGCGTTCGTGGGCACATCCGCAGGGCCTACACCAGCCTTGGGTGTATAGACGCCCAAGGGGATGCGTTGCGCCACTTCGGCTGGCGGATCGTCCTTCTGCTCATCCATAGACATCTCATGCACCCTTCCGGCCAGCCGCTAGCGGCATGAATTCTAGTGACTCAATGTCGGCCCATTTGAGGAGGATGCCGCCGTTGAGCCAAACGAATTCGTCTTCATCCTCTCCAAACGCTGGCTCGCCCGTGTCTTGGTCGAACTCGGCCGCGTAGGCGATGTAGATGTCTTGATCGGGTCCTTCTGGGCCCACGTAGGAGGAAACAGGCGATGCTCTGGCATAGAGGCCGCCGACCCAGCGCCCGGATCGAAGCCTGCACCGGATGAATCCCGGCTCGCGTGCTTCGAACAGCGCATCCCACGCTGTCGGGGCGCGGTTGGGCCCGGGCAGCTTGGACACAACCCGCTGCAGGATCGGTCGGCGAAGCGCTGACCTAATTCGGATGCGGATTGGCTTTCGACGTACATGCTCAATCGAGTTGCGGGATCGCATCAATAATCCGAGCGACCAACCAACTGCAGCCGGCACGGCGAGGTACGCGACGGGTGCGAGGTAGACAAACCACGGAAGCGCCCTCCCATCGGTGAAGTCGTCCCAGTAGGACGAGACCACCCAGTGCAACGGCCATGCGCCAACAGCGAGACAGACGGCGGAGAGCCCGGCGAGACGCAGCAGCCAGTCCTTGAGCCGCCGCCCGTATCTCTGGACGTGACGCTCGAAGCCCCAAGCTGCGAAGGCGCCTGGGAGAAGCACAACCAAGAGCAACAGGGCAGCGTCGTAGCCGGTACTCACAGTTTCACTCTCCTCAACCTCTCCGCCCACCACGACATGTCGCCGTCAGACGACGGGCACCGCGTGAAGCCGATACGAATACCATCTCGCAGCGAACGCGGCCTCCACATTTTTCGGAGGCTGCGCGCGAAGCAGCGTGATAGCTGCACGATGGCATCCACGACGGGTCGGAGGGTTGAGTGAACGCGCGGACTCACAGCGAGATGGTCGGCTTCATCTGGAGCATCTGCAACCTGCTGCGCGGTCCGTACAAGCGCAACGAGTACCGCAAGGTGATTCTCCCGCTGACGGTTCTGCGTCGCTTCGACTGCGTGCTCGCCCCTACCAAACAGGCCGTGCTCGATGCCTACGGCAAGTACGCCAAGCAGAGCGAGAGCCTTCGCCACGAGATGCTCAAGCGCGCCGCCGAGCAGGCCTTCTACAACACGTCACGCCTGGACTTTCAGCTCCTGCTCGATGACCCGAATCTGGTCGCCCAGAATCTCAACGCCTACATCGCAGGCTTCTCGCCCAACGTCCGCGAGATCATGGAACGCTTCGAATTCGGTGCCCAGATCGCCCGTATGGACGAGAAGAACCTGCTGTTCCAAGTCGTGCGCAGCTTCGCAAGCCTTGACCTCTCTCCAACGCGGATGGACAGCTCGCAGATGGGGTACGTATTCGAGGAGCTGATCAGACTCGGTGCGGAGCAGGCGAACGAGGAAGCTGGGGAGCATTTCACGCCCCGCGAAGTGATCCGCCTGATGGTCAGCCTTTTGCTGACGTCGGAAGCGGACCTCGCCAAGCCGTACGTTGTCAAGACGGTCTACGACCCCGCCTGCGGCACTGGCGGGATGCTCTCGGAGGCCGAGTCATTTCTTCGCAGGCACAACGAGGACGCCAATCCGCGACTCTTCGGCCAAGACTGGAACGACGATGCTTGGTCCGTGTGCCGCTCGGACATGCTGATCAAGAACCACGACGCCGACCGCATCATCTTGGGCGACTCGTTCACAGCGGATGGCTATTCAGGCTGGACCTTCGACTACATGCTCGCCAATCCGCCGTTCGGCGTGGAGTGGAAGCAACAGCGGTGGTTCATCGAGAACGAGCGTGACACGCAAGGCGCCAACGGACGATTTGAAGCCGGCCTGCCGCGCGTCAACGACGGCGCGCTGCTCTTCCTGCAGCACATGCTGCGGAAACGACAGCCGGTGGAACCGGACGGCTCCGGCGGCAGCCGAATCGCCATCGTGTTCAGTGGATCTCCATTGTTTACCGGCGATGCCGGAAGCGGTGAGAGCAACATTCGGCGCTGGATCATCGAGAACGACTGGCTCGAGGCAATCGTTGCGCTGCCCGACCAACTTTTCTACAACACTGGCATCTCGACGTACATCTGGGTACTGACGAACCGCAAGGATGATCGGCGCCGCGGCAAGGTGCAGCTCATCGACGGACGGCAGTTCTCCGAGAAGATGCGCCGCAGCCTCGGCAACAAGCGTAATGAGCTGTCGTCAGTCCAAATCGACGACCTCACGAGCATTCTCGGCAACTTCGCCGATGGCGAGACATGCGACATCACCGACGAAGACCCAGTAACTCATCAGCCTCGGACCCAGCCCCGCGTTGTCAGCAAGGTGTTCGCCAACGAGGACTTCGGGTATCACAAGATCACTGTCGAGCGCCCGCTGCGCCTGAGTTTCGCGGCGACCCCCGAGCGCATCGGTCGCATCGAGTCTGAGTCCGCGTTCGTGAAGCTCGCAACGAGCAAGAAGGATCCGGGCCCCGCACACGATGCCGAGATCGTCAAGGGCGAACTGCGTCAGCAGCAGCTACGAGACCTTCTCGACGCGCTCGCTGACAGGACTGCCGGACAACTCATTGCTGATCGCGATGAATTCCTCGCACGGCTGCGGCTTGTCGAGGAGAGCCTGCAGATACGTCTCACGGCAGCAGAGCGCAGGGCTGTGATTGCCGCATTGGGCGAACGCGATTCGGGTGCCGAACCCTGCCATGGCAAGAACGGACACGAGCCTGATCCTCGGCTACGCGATACCGAGACGGTCCCCCTCAAAGAGGACGTAGACGAATACATGCGGCGAGAAGTGCTGCCACACGTGCCGGACGCGTGGGTCGATCACAGCAAGACCAAGATCGGATACGAGATTCCGTTCAACCGCCACTTCTACGTGTACGAGCCGCCTCGGCCGCTCCAAGCAATCGAGGCCGACCTCAAGACGCTTGAATCCGAGATCGCTCAACTGCTCACGGAGGTCACTTCGTGAAGCAGCCATACCCGAGCTACCGCGACGCTGAAATCGGATGGTTGGGCGACCTTCCTGCGCATTGGCGCACGACGCGCTTGCGCTTTGTGGCGTCGTACAGGACCAGCAGCGTTGACAAGAAATCCAACGCCGATGAAGTCCCCGTCAGGCTGTGCAACTACACCGATGTGTACTACCGCGAGCGCATTCACGCGGACGATGGCGAGTTCATGTCTGCAACAGCTACGGCAGACGAAGTAGCGCGCTTCAGGCTGCGTCGCGGCGATGTGCTCATCACGAAGGACTCGGAGGATTGGCGAGACATCGGGGTGCCAGCGTTGGTCGAGGCCACCGCCGATGACTTTGTGTGCGGTTACCACCTCGGCATCATTCGCCCCGGTGAGGAAATTGACCCCGGCTACCTGTTCCGTTCGCTGGCATCCGATGGCGTGAACAAACAGCTGCAAGTCTCCGCTACAGGTGTCACGCGGTACGGGATACGCAACGGATCCGTTGAAGACGCGGTGCTTCCGTGCCCGCCACTTGCCGAACAGCGCGCGATTGCCATGTTCTTGGATGCTGCGACCGCTCGCATCGACGAGCTGGTTCAGCGAACCGGCTCCAAGGATCGCGGCAGTCAGATTGCAGGAGCGGTCGGTGCGCTGATCGAGCGCCTTCAGGAGTATCGATCGGCGTTGATCTCCGCTGCGGTGACGGGGAAGATCGATGTTCGGGATGTTGTGACGGAAACGTGCGAGGACACAGCGTGAAGTCAGAGCAGACCGGGGAGGCCGCACTCGAATCGACGATCATGTCGATGCTTGCCAACGTGGGATGGGTCGAGGGCGACCGCGCTGAGTGGGACGTCGATTTGGCACTGTTCCCAGCCCGCGTCGTGGCATTCCTGCAATCTGCCCAGCCGGAACTCTGGGCAGAGATGGCTGCGCTACATGGCGGCGACCTAGAGGACAGGATTATCGCGACGTTGGCACGCGAACTCGACAAGAAGGGCACGCTCGATGTCCTTCGCCACGGATTCAAGTTCTACGGCAAGACACATCGACTCGCGTGGTTCAAGCCAGCGCACAGCCTCAACCCTGAAGCGGTGCAGCAATTTGCCAGCAACGAGTTGTCCGTCACCCGCCAAGTGCGGTGCCACCCGGGTGAAGCCGACACAGTGGATCTGGTCATGGCGCTCAATGGAGTGCCAGTGGCCACCTGCGAACTGAAGAATCCGTCATCGAATCAGCATTGGCGCGACGCCGTGCAGCAGTACCGCGAGGACCGCGACCCCAATGCACCGCTGTTCAGGTTCCGCAAGCGGGCCCTCGTGCACTTCGCTGCTGATACCGAGCAGGTCCACATGACGACGCGCCTTGCGAAGGCCTCGACGCGTTTCTTGCCGTTCAATCGCGGCAGCCATCCGGGTGAAGTGACATGCGGAGCCGGCAACCCCCAGCACCCATCCGGGTATCGGACCGGCTACCTCTGGCAGGAAGTGCTCGAGCGCGAACGCTTCTTGGAGGTCATCGGCTCCTACATGTTCCTCGAGCGTCGCGACGAAGCGGTCTCGGACCACACGGGCACGCGCACCGCCCCACGCGAGACGCTGGTCTTTCCTCGCTTCCACCAGTTGCATGCCGTCGAAGCGCTCGTCGAGACTGCACGGGCAGAGGGGCCCGGTCACAACTACCTCATTCAGCACTCCGCAGGCAGCGGCAAGACCAACTCGATCTCATGGCTCGCCCATCACCTGTCCAGCCTGCACAGCACCAAGGACGAAAAGGTCTTCAACTGCGTCTTGGTCATCACTGATCGACGTGTGCTTGACGCGCAACTGCAGCAGGCGATCTATCAGATAGAGCACGCACAAGGCGTCGTGCAGGCGATTGACCAGGATTCCCAGCAGCTCGCCCAGGCCCTGGTGGATAACACGAAAATCGTCATCACCACATTGCAGAAGTTTCCGTTTGTCATGCGCCAGCTGCTCCGGCTCGCCGGTGCGGATTCAGGCGAGACGCCCGATGCGAGCGAGCATGCCCAAGCGGCCGAGTGGGCCAAGAAGCTGGCCTCACGGAAGTACGCGATCATCGTCGACGAAGCACATTCGAGCCAGACCGGTGAGAGCGCCCACGACATGAAGTCGCTGCTCGGTGCCGCAGGCGCGACCGGCGACGAAGCTCCGGAAGACTGGGAGGACGGCCTCAACGCTGTCGTGGCTTCACGCGGCCGGCAGCCGAACCTGAGCTTCTTCGCGTTCACCGCCACGCCGAAGGGAAAGACGATCGAGCTCTTTGGTCGGCCTGGGTCAGACGGCAAGCCGGAGCCTTTCCACAGCTACAGCATGCGCCAGGCCATAGAGGAAGGCTTCATCCTCGACGTTCTGGGGAACTACACCGACTACGACACCTTCTACCGGCTGGTCAAGACCGCCGAGGAGGATCCCCAGTTCCCTCGGCGTGAAGCGGCGAAGAAGCTCGCGAGGTTCTCGCAGCTACATGCCCATCGGCTGGAGCAACAGACGTCAGTCATCATCGAGCATTTTCGAGAACATGTACGGCCATGCATGGGCGGCAGAGGGAAAGCGATGGTGGTCGCATCGTCCCGCCTGCATGCCGTGCGGTACATGGAGACGTTCACGAAGTACATCGATGAGCAGGGCTACGAGGATGTGAGACCGCTCGTGGCCTTCAGTGGCGCTGTCTCGGTTCCCGGGCTCGACGCCGAATACACCGAACCCAAGATGAACTTCGATGTCATCACCGGCAAGCCAATCAGCGAGTCTGCGTTGCCTGAGAGATTCGCCTCGCCGGACTACCAGATTCTCATCGTCGCTGAGAAGTACCAGACGGGGTTCGACCAGCCTCTGTTGCAGGCCATGTACGTCGATAAGCGTCTGAGCGGCGTCCACGCGGTGCAAACCCTGTCGCGGCTCAACCGTGTCGCCTCCGGCAAGCAGGCGCCGTTCGTGCTCGATTTCGTCAACAGCCCCGCCGACATTGCGGCTGCATTCGCTCCGTACTTCGAAGTGACTCAGCTGCGGGAAGCCTCGGACCCGTACCACCTGGAGAAGCTGAAGCACGACCTCAACGACATGCAGGTGTACTACGAGACCGAGATTGCCGAGTTCGCTCAGGTGTTCTACCTGCCACTGAACAAGCAGCGGCCGAGCGATCACGCCCGGATCGAGACCGCGTTGCAACCTGCAGTTGATCGCTTCGCTGACCTCGACGCGGAATCACAGGTCGTCTTCAGAGACCGGCTCAACGCATACGTGAGCCTCTACGCCTTCTTGAGCCAGATCATCCCCTACGCCGACTGCGAGCTTGAGCGGCTCTATTCGTACGGCCGAAAGCTGCTGCCGCACTTACACGTAGGCGGAGACTTCACGCCAATCCACCTAGATGGCGACGTTGACCTCGAGTACTACCGGCTCCAGCGCATGTCCTCGGGTGCGATCAGCCTGAACGACGAGGTTGCCGCATCGGTCGCCAGCCCGACGGACGTCGGCACGGAACTGGCCGAAGACGACACGGCGCCGCTGTCGGAGATCATCGAACTGCTCAACGACCGCTTCAGCACCGATTTCACCGAGAGCGACCGGTTGTTCCTGCAGCAGATTCAGGAAGATGGACTCCGCGAGGAGGCGATCCGAGAAACGGCTCGCGCAAACGACTTCGACAAGTTCCGCCTCGGAGCGTTCGATCGCGTCAAGCAACTGCTGATCGCTCGTCTCGCCGGGAACGACTCCATCGTCGACAAGTGTCTCAGCGACGAGGAATTCGGCGAATTCGTCATCACCGGCATCCTGCAGAGCATCTTCGACGCCGTGCAGGCCACGTCGTCCACATCGAGTGGTGGCGACTGATTCTCGCTGTTCTCCAGAGCACTCATCGACGGCGAAGATTCGGCACAGTCAGCAGCTCGGGTTGAGAGCCCGAGTTCGCGAAGCGAGCGATAGTGAGGCGTTCACCGTGAAACGTCTTGCCGAGTGCCCAGACCTCGTCGACCTCTGAGAACTCAACCCCACCCAGTTCTGCTGCCGAGTTGGGCGTATCGGGTTCGCATGCCTCTTCCAGCTGTCCGAGAGCGTTGAGAACATCCAGAACGACCACAAGCCACCGATCTCCGTCGACGTTCCTGAGCTGTCCCCAATCTTGCTGAGCCTTCGTCCTTTTGTGGGATTCGGGCTGCTGGGTTCGGCGGGGTCAGGTTAGTAGCAGGCCGCGGGCTTCGAAGTTCGTGTAGTTGGTGAAGCCGTGGGCTTTGCGGCGCAGGATCTGCAGCAGGTTGTTGGTTCCTTCGATGGGTCCGTTGCTGGGCCGGCCGGCTTGGTGCCAGTCGAGGATCTGGGGGTGCCACGCCAAGAAGGTGTCGACTGTGTCGCTGAACTCGGGGATCAGCCCGGTGCCGTAGATGTCCGCGAACCGGTCGAGCGCTTCGAGGGCGCCCTTTCGGTCCTTGGCGAGATAGAGGCCGTGCAGCTCGCCGAGCGCGTCCCACGCGGCTTTGAGCCGCGGGTGGGCGGCGAACAGCTCCTCGAGCCGTTGGCGTTCGGCGGCGTCGAGCTTGTCGGGCCGTCTCATGAGCAAGAACCTGGCCCGGAACACGTCGCGGTCGAACACAGGCTTGGAGCCTTCGGGGCGGCGCTGCACGTCTCGGCGCACCGCGGTCAGCCCGGCGGCGAACCATCGGATCACATGGAACCGGTCCAGCACGTGGCGGGCGTGGCCGAGCCGCGCCTCGATGGCGGCCTTGTATGCCTTGGAACCGTCGGACACCACGACTTTGACGCCTTTGCACCATTTGTGGCCCTGAGCAGCCAGAAACCCCGACAGGGCTTGGCTGTTGCGATGCGGCACCATGGCGAGCACCTCGCCGGTGTCGCCGTTCACGAGCACCGTCACATAGCGGTGCCGCTTGCGGATCGAGGTCTCGTCCACCAACAGAACACGGCACCGTCGGCGGCGTCGATGACCGGCGACCAGCCCCGCATAGGCGACCACCAAAGCATTGACCAGCTTCCAGCCCACCTGATGGCGCTTGGCTGCCGCGTTGACCGTCATCGCGCGTGCGTCCTGGACCACCCGCCGCGCCAGACGCGCCGTGACGCTGCCCTCGAACGCCGGATGGTCCTCCATGAACCGCCGCCCGCACGGCTCGCACACCATCCGCCGCCGATCCCACACCAACGTGGTCGGCCGGCCCGACACCTCCAAGTCGCGGATCTCGCGGTCCCGGCGGTCATGGACCCTCCCGCTCGGCGTCCCACAACCCGGGCACTCGGGGCGACGCACCGCCGAGCGCACCCGCACCACCAGCTCCAAAGGCGCGTCGACCGCGACCTCCAGCACCTCAATACGCGGCAGCCACAGCCGCACCGACATAACATCACGCTTCATCGAGGCCCCCTGGGGTTCGGCGTCTCTCAAACACCGATCCCAGCAGGGCCTCGACCCCTACAAGCGGACCCTCAACCGCCCCTCATCCCACAAAAAGGCGAAGGACCATCTTGCTTCTTCTCGATTGCGTTCCGAATGACAGGCACCAATTGATCCGTCCCACCAGCCATGAAGCCTGACTCGGTCGTCATTGTGTGCACGTAGATCCCGCCGATGGTGCCCTCCCGGGGAGTCGCTGGCGGGCTCAGCACTCGCGCCTCGCGCGGTTCCAGGTCGTGCAGCAGAAGATCTTCGATGTCAGGCGGGTACCAATAGTCACAAATCGGCATGTAGTCGTGTCGAAGCCACTCCTCCAGGGATTTGTCCCTCGGACACTCCAAAGCCCACTGGCGCATCGGGCCGCCAGACGAGCTCAAATGGGGGTGATATGGCGCGGGGTCGAGGACTGCGAACGCGCTGCGCATCATCATCTCAGGTGATCCGCCCTGACTCTCGATATGGGCGAGCGCTATTGAAAGCGAAGCGATCAGGTCCTTGAGCAGGCGACCGCGGCGCGCCCGCTCATCCGAATGCTCGTCAGCGATGACCACCTGCCACTCGAACCTCAACCTCGCGTCTCGGTACGGCTGCATCTTCTTGGCGGCTCCACGCAGTTCCCGGTCCGCTCGTCTGGTGGCCAGCGTCACCTCTGCGAATACCGTTCGGCCATCCGCCAGTTCCAACCGAAGGTCCGGAGTTCGCCCATTCGTTTCAGCTAACCACTCGTGGCGAGAGACTTCCTCGACCTGGCAAATTGCGTCGAGCGCTGCTAGCTCATCCGTTCGGCACTTGCGTTCCGCCATCGCGATGGCAAGCTAACGAACGTCTACGTCTGTCCAACTCACCGAGCGGGCTTGCACCACCAAGAAAATGCCGCCCCCGTCTCAGGAAGGCGTACCAGAGTCAGTCGACCGCGTGGTCTCCTCAATCTTGCGGACCGCTTCCAGCAGTTCCGCTTGCGCACGCGTGTACTCCGTCTGGAGCTGATCATCACGTTGAATCAACTGCGGATCGAGGCCGTCGCCGTGCTCGAACCGATGATCGACATGAGCCGTGGTTGCCCTCTCCCTGTCCGCCAACGCGCGCCCAAGCTCGATGCACACGATGAGCTCCTCAGCGGACACGTCATCGACAACTGGCATCACGTCGGGGTCAAGCTGGCCTTGACGAATTCGCTGAAACCAATCGCTGTACGTGTCTAACGCGTCGCTTGGACGTGCATCGTCTCCATGCCCGGGAGGGCCCAGCACCTCCCAAACTGCCCACATCAGGAATTGGCTCGCGAAGGTGTCCGACTTGTCGTCGATGTACTGACTTGCGTAGCTGCTGAGCGCTACACGCAGCAGCGCCGGAATTCTCGGGTCCATCGCAGACGGTCCCCACGTTTCTGACTCGCTAGGTGTGCCCATTTGCCCGCAGCTATCTGGCTACTCAGTCGAACGCTGTGTTCACGACAAGCCTACGAACTTGATTTCCAGGCGCCTGAGCAACACCTAGATGCCCATGACCCGAGACCCCGCCGCAGGACCGCGGCGGCCAAGCCGACCGACCGCATCTACTCCTGGCAGCGGGTGCATCACCCGGTGCATCCGGTGCTGGCCGACTGCGGTCCCTACACCGTGGTGCTCATCGAGCTGCCCCACGCCGACAATCTGCGCTTGCTCGGCAACCTGCTCGGCGATCCGATGCAGGACATCGTCATCGGCAGCAATGTCGAGGCCGTCTTCGAGGACCACGACGACGGCGACCCGCCCTACACCCTCGTCCACTGGCAGGTGCCCGGCGGTTGAACGCCCAAACGGCTTCGCTCTAGGGCAATCGGCCCGGCTTAGCATTCGGGCGAGAGGCATGAGGGGGCGCATACGATGGCACGTCTCGATTCCGCGCATCCCGACAACGTCGAGGGTCCGTGGTTCGTCGATACGCGCTGCATTGGCTGCGACGTCGCCCGGCACTGGGCGCCGGGGCTCATCGAGATGGACAGCGACGGGCGCTCATACCTGGCCCGCCAGCCGAACAGCCCTGAGGAATCTGCTGCGCTGTGGCGGGCTGCCGAGGCCTGCCCAACTCAGTCGATCGGCAACATGGAGATCCGCCGACCGCCTGACCCATCGTTCCCCCACCAGATGACACCAGGCGTCTGGGCGCTGGGCCACAACGCCCGATCCTCGTTCGGAGCGCACTCGTACCTTGTCGAACGACCCGACGGAAACCTCATGGTCGACTCGCCCCGCTACCTGCGCAGCCTCGCCGAGCGCGTCGACGACCTCGGCGGCATCGAGCATGTGCTGCTCAGCCATCGAGACGACGTGGCCGATGCCGACAAGTGGGCCGAGCGCTACGGCGCGCAGGTGTGGATCCACGCCGCTGACGCCGACGCGGCGCCCTACGCCACAGTCGTTTTGGAGGGCAAGGGTCCCACCGAGGTGTCGCCGGGCGCCGTGGCACTACAGGTGCCCGGCCACACCGAGGGCTCGGTCGTCTTCCACATCGACAACCGGTGGCTGTTCACCGGCGACACGCTGCACTGGAACCACCGCCGGGGCGAACTCGATGTCACGCCTGAGCAGACCTTCTACTCATGGGCCGCTCTCGCCGATTCGATGGACCGGTTGTCCGAGTTGCGCGCCGAGTGGGTATTCCCGGGCCACGGCATGTGGCACCACGTCGGCGCCGAGCTCTACGCCGCACAGATGGCTCGCCTGGGCACCGACATGCGCCAAGTCGGCCAGGCCGGGTGGGCGCGACGGCCCGACGCCGCCTTCAACTGGGAGTGAGCACCGCAGCTCAGGATTGCCGGCCAACGCTCTGCGTCAGCGCAGCACCTCGCCGCGCCCGCCGGCTCAGCCGTGCTGGTCGGGGCCGGCCTTGGTGATGTGGAAACGGACGAGGCAGCGCTGGTCCTCCACCATTGCGCGGCGGTAGTCGTCCCAGTCGGGGTGCTCGCCCTGCAGAGTCCGGTAGTACTCGACCAGCGGATCGAGCGCCGACTCGCCGGAGATGATCTCGGCCTGGCACTCGAGCTGGACCCAGCGGCCCAGCCACTTCCGGGGAAACACACAGAGCCACGACTGCGGATCACGGCGCAGGTTCCTGGTCTTGAACGCCGTCTCCCGCGTGCTCATGACCACCGTGTCGTCCACAACGGCCAGCGTCACGGGCGACAGCTGCGGGCTGCCATCGGGTGCTTTGGTGGCCAGCACCGCCTGGTCGTTGTCGCGTACATAGTCGAGGCCCTGGGAAATCTCCATTGCGGCAGCCTCGCATACACGGCCCCGTGAAGCCGGAGCGGCAGCCGGGTGCAGCTCGGCGTGTTCCGCGAGACTGCCGCCATGAAGATCTCTGCCGCATTCCCGCCGGTTCCCGACACGCCCGACCACATCGTGCTGGCCGAGGAGCTGGGCTACGAGACCGCCTGGGTGTACGACACACCGGCGCTGCAGCTCGACGTCTGGATGACGCTCGCGCTGGCCGGCGTCCGCACGAACCGCATCCGCTTGGGTACTGGCGTGCTGATCCCCTCGCTGCGCCACCCGATGACGACCGCATCGGCGATCGCGACATTGGTCGGGCTCGTCGGTCCCGACAGGGTGATCGTGGGCGCCGGCACCGGCTTCACCGGCCGCCGGGCCATGGGCCAGAAGCCGCTGCGCTGGGCGGACTTCCCGCAGATGGTCGCCGACACCCAAGCGCTGCTGCGAGGCGAGATCGTCTTGGTCGACGGCAGGGCGGCGCGCATGCTGCATTGGCCGGGCCAAGCGGTCGAGCGGCCCATCGAGGTGCCGTGGATCGTCGCCGTGAACGGTCCGCGTGGCCTCGCCGCGGCGGCTGAGATGGGCTGCGGCGTGTTCACCTCGCGGCCCCGTCCCGATGCTGACTACACCGGCATCGACGACGTCATCCTGCTTGGCTTCGGAACGATCATGGACGACGACGAGACGATCGAGTCGCCGCGGGTGCTCGACACCGCCGGACCAGGCGTGAGCGTCGCGTACCACGCATTCCTGGAACAGCGCGACGCCCGGCTCAGCACGCTGCCCAATGCCGACCGCTTCGCCGAAGTCACCGGCGACATGGATCCCGACACCCTCCACCTCTCACTCCACGAAGGCCATCTCACCGAGCTCAACGCCATCGACCGCCAGGTGCTCACCCCCGACTCGCTGCGCATCGCCCCCTTCGTGTGCCACGCCAGCGAGGTACCCGAACGAATGGAACGACTCGCCGCCGCAGGCATCACCGAGGTCGCCTTCCAGCCCATGGGCAGTGTCGAGCGGGAGCTTCGAACCTTTGCCGCAGCCGCCGACCTCGGCGGCTGAGGACTGAGGCCGCGGGCGCACCGGCCAGCAACCGCCATCTGGCACTATCAGGGCGATGAACCCGGTCCAGCGGGAAGACCCCAGCGAGCTCACCGACCTCGACGGCCCCGACTCGCTGAGCCTCGCGGAATCAGCCATCGACTCACCGTTGACCACCGCCGAGCTCTGCCGCGTCGTCGGCAGCCGAGTGCGCGAGCTCCGCCAAGCGTTGAACATGACCATGTCGGCGTTCGCCAACGACGCCGGCATCTCGCTGGGGATGCTCTCCAAGATCGAGCACGGCCAGAGCGCACCCAGCCTGTCGACGCTCGCGCGCCTGGCCGGAACGGCGAAGGTGCCCGTGACGGCGCTGTTCCGGGGCCTCGACGAGGAGCACGACCTGGTCATCGTCCGGGCGGGCGAAGGCCACGAGATCCACCACGACCGCGGCGGACCCGACCGGCTCTACCAAGACCTCGGCACCTTGCGAGGACCGAATCGGGTCATCGAGCCGATGATCACCACCATCACCGAGCCGGGTGGCGTCTTCCCGCTCTACCAGCACCCCGGCGTGGAGTTCCTCCACGTCCTCGAGGGCTCGCTCAGCTACGGCTACGGCGGCAAGTCCTACCTGCTCAATACGGGCGACACCATGCAGATCCACGGCGAGGTGGCCCATGGCCCGGTGGAGCTGGTCGAGTTGCCAGTCCGGTTCATCTCCATCAAGGTGTACCCGGCCAGCGAATCGCGCGCAGCGGCAGGGGGATGAGCCAATGGGACTGCTGCTCCTGATCGAGTTCATCAGCCAACGCCAAGGCGTCGCGCAGAGCGTGATGCTGTGGCTGCTGCTCGCCGGCGCGCTCGCGCTGACCTACTGGGAATGCCGCGAACGGGACTACCGGCTCAAGGTGCTGCTGTGGTGGGTGTCGTTCGTGGCGCTCACGCATGTGGTCGGCTATCTCGTCCTGCGGCTCGTTCCGCGGTCTGAGAGCGAGTCGTGAGCTGCCGCCTGCACCGGTCCGCGCCTCCGACAGCACCCCGACTGTCTTCCCGTCGGCAGCGACCCGACCGTCCGGTGAGAACTGCCGGCACCGAGCAAGCAGCGACATGACCGAAGAAGGCGACATGACCGAGGAACATGACTGAGACATCCCCCGACGAGCCGCCGACGCGACGCACCCTGGGAAATCGCAAGTGGGTGCTCGTCGGGACCGGGGCACTGCTGCTGGTGATCTTGATCTTCTTCGACGGATGCTCCGGTGTCGAAGTGGAGCAAGAGGACGCCATCGCGGTGGCACGAGCCGCACTCGAGGCAACACCCGAGAGATTCGAGCCCGACCGGTCCGAGATCCGGCTCATCCGACGGGGCTTCCCGCCGCGGCCGGCGTGGGCAGTGGTGTTCACGCTGGCTGATCCTGCCGGTGACCGCGACGACTTCCTGCGGCAGGCCGCGGTGGTCGTCGATGCCGCAACAGGCGCCGTGACTGAGATCGAATTCATCGAGCCCGGCGAGAGCTGACGAGAACGAGCCGCACCGCGACGGACAGCAGTGCGCCGTCCGGTTGCGGCCGCCCGGGCCGCGGTCTCGCTCGCCGGCTCAGCTTCGTGGGAGCCGCGCCAGCACGTCCACCCTTCCGTTGTCGCACCTGTTGATTCCCGCTCTTGTTCGCTCCGCTCACGAGCCGCTCGGGCCACAGCTTCGCCTACCGGCTCAGCTCCTTGGCCTGCCGACCGCCCGCAAGGTTCAAGATTCACCCATCTGGCGGTAGATAGTCGGCCGCAACATTGCGAATGTGTTACGGTCTTCCCCAATTGGGCTCGTCAAGGGATTGACGGCAACCCAAGCGCAACAGGAAACGGGGGGAGGCGCAATGGACATTGCCGCCGTGGCCACGGACGGGATACTGACCGAGGCCTACTACTACTTCACCGTCGCGATCATGTGGCTATTGCACGTCGGCTTCATGACCTATGAGGCCGGCGTCAGCCGTCGCAAGAACATCATGTCGACGGCGATGAAGAACATCATGACCATCGCAGTGGTGACGCCGACGTTCTACTACATCGGCTTCTGGGTCTACTTCTGCATGCAGGAGGGGCTAAAGTTCACCGGGACTGCCGACGGCAACGGCAACGCCGGCGAGGGGGCCTATTTCTGCGGCGACGGCTACTCAGTGCCGTGGGACGCCAGCATGGGGCCGAACCTCGGAGACAACCTCACCGGAGTCTTCTGGGCGGCATTCGTGCTGTTCTCGTGGACGACCGGCTCGATCATGTCGGGCTCGGTGCTGGAGCGCATCCGGATCTCGGCCTACCTCTGGCTGACCGCTCTCATGGGCGGCATCGTCTGGGTGATTGCCGCTGCATGGGGCTGGAGCGCCGGAGGCTGGCTGACCATTCACTTCGGCTACCACGACTTCGCCGCGTCAGGCGTGGTGCACGGCATCGCCGGCATCTTCGCCCTCGGCGTGCTTTTCAATCTCGGGCCGAGAATCGGGCGCTACGACGCCAACGGCGGGACACGGGCATTCAGGCCCCACAACCTGCATCTCACGTTGATGGGGCTGATGATCATCTTCACGGCGTTCTACGCGTTCTATGCCGCCTGCCTGTACATCCAGGCCGAGACCACCGGCGGCTACATCAACATCTACTTCGTCCCGACCACCCTGTCGGCCATCACGTTCACCATCACCATGGCGTTCGCCGGCGGCTTCGCCGGCGGCTACATCTTCGCCAAGGGCGACCCGTTCTGGACGCTCTCGGGTGGCCTGGCCGGAGTTGTGGCCGTCTCGGCAGGGGCCGACATCTACAGCCCGTCACTGACGCTGATCCTGGCGTTCTTCTCCGCTGGTCTCGCCTACTTGGTGGGCAACTGGTTGGAGCAGAAGGCTCGCATCGACGATGCTGTCGGCGCCGTCTCGGTCCACGGTGTGATGGGCTTCTGGGGCGTGCTGCTGTTGGGCATCTTCGCCGGCGGGTTCCCCGCGAGCGGCATCGTGGATGTCAAGACCTCGTTCTTGGGCCAGCTCGTCGGCGCCGCAGCACTTATCTCTCTGGCGTTCTTCACGGGCTACATCGCTTCGTGGATACTCAAGAAGCTGAACCTGCTGCGGGTACCGCCGGAAGTCGAACTCGAAGGCCTCGACATGGCCGAGTTCGAGACAGACTTCTTCCCCGAATTCGGTCGCGCGGACGAGTCCATCGTTCACGCCGACGGTTCCGAGGAGCCGTCTGCAGGCGTCCTGCAGGCGGCCTACCGGGACAACCGTTAGCGCACGGTGTCGGGCGCATGGCTCCAGTTCGTCGGCGCACTCGTGCTGATGTACCTCGTCGTAGGTGCAGCAGGGCTGTGGGCGCAACGGCAGCGAGCCAGAGCGCGCGACGCCGGCGGCAGCACACAGGACGCTGAGCGCCAGGCTCAGAATCGGTCAAGGAGAACAACATGAACACTTTTCCCTACGAAAGCCTCGACGCCGCCACCGAAGCGGCAGGGGGCTACTCGACTTGGAGCGCGGCGGCAGGCACCAACACGACGATGGTGGTCCTCGCCATCATCGGCATCGCCATCTCGGTGGTGTCAGCAGTGCTGGTGACGGTCCGCGAGGACGCGCTGCTCAACCACGCGGCCGACCGGCTCGCTGAGAAGTACAACTAGCTCGTAGAGCTCACCCGTTAGGACTGACATGGCTCGCAGAAAGCAAATCGAGTTCCAGGGCTTGCAGGGCCACAACAAGAACGTGGAGAAGGCCGTAGTGGTCTTCTGCGTCGCCTGCATCGTCTTCGTCATCATCGCCGTGCAGGTGGTCGGCGGAGGCTCGCTGCGCTGAGTCTCGGCCTGGCCGGCGGCGCCGGCATGAACTGCCGCTTCTGGCCGGGTGGGGGACCGCCAAGCCTTCAAGCATTCGCCGGTCACGGTTCCTGTCGGCACAGAAGCCGGCAGGAACCGTGACGGGCGCTCGGCGCGGAATGCAAAGATTGGCACCGTGAAAACGCCCCGCAAGCGGATTGCCCAGGTGTGCTCCGCCGCCGCTGGCGCAGCGATGCTGCTGCCATGGCACGTCAACGCGGGGCTGGGCGGCAACCAGACAGTGCTCGGCATCGGCATCACCGAGGGGCGGCTGACGATTGTTGCGTGCGCAGTGACGATCGGCCTGATCCACATCGACTGGCGCCCAGCGTGGATCGGCGCCGGTTTCGCCGCTGCCATTGCAGCACGCGAGATCTTCGACCCGTCCGGCATCGGCCCGCCCGGTCGCCCACCCGATCCGGGCATCGGCGTCTGGATTGCAGTCGTCGCTGCTGGCATCGCTGCCGTGTTGCTGGTATGGGACATGTTGGCCCATATCTCAGGGGCTGACGACGGCAACGGGCCGCCGAAGCAGGGGCTCTCCGGCCCGCTCGGCCGGCGGCGATGACACTGCTGCTGCCCGGCGAATCGGTGGTGGTGCCCGGGCTGATGCTGCTCGGAGAGGGCGTCGAGCGGTACCGGGTCACCGGCGGCGGGGCAACGGTGCTGGCCCTCGATGCGGGCGACGAGTTGGAGATCGTGGATCCGGAGGGCCGCCAGCCGTGCGAGCTGGTGGCGTTCGACGCCAGCGGGCAGTCGGACCCAGCCCTGCTCGAAGTCACCGGGCTCGAGGGCTCTGGCGGCAGCGCCCGAACAGCCGGCGGGTCCGATCCCGCCGCAGTCGGCATCCTCTCAGCGCCGCTGCACGACGCACGCCGCGTACGGGCCGGTCTCGAGCGTGTCGGCGTCGACATGCCCGCCCTGCAGGCAGCGACCCCGCTGAGGCTGCTCGACGGCGACACGCCGGCGAACGTCACGGCCCGGGTGACAGCGCTCGATGATGTCGCCTGCGTGGTCGCGGCACCCGGCGGCCCCATGTCGGCGCACGAGGGTGCTCCGCCCACCGATCTCATCGCCCATGTCCATCGCCGTGACCCTGCCGGCAGCGACACGGAGCCGTTGCTGCCGACACCGCTGGCCGACCCCAGCCAAGACTTCATCGTGCTGGCCAGCACGGCACGCGCCTACCAGGTGTCGAAGGGCGACTGGTTCCAGGTGGTGGACATGGAGGGCCGGCAGTGCTCCGACTTCCAGTGCTTCGCCGTGGCAGATCTTGAAGCGGGCACCGATCTCTGCCTCGACGCCACCATCACCCGCTCGCTCATGGGCGCGAGCTACCCGATGCCGGGCCTGTACTCCAAATTCTTCAACGCCAACATGCAGCCGCTCGTGGAGGTGGTGCAGGACACGGTGGGCCGCCACGACACCTTCAACACCGCCTGCAACGCCCGCTACTACGAGGAGATGGGCTACCCCGGCCACATCAACTGCACCGACAACATCAACGGTGAGCTCGGGCCCTACGGCGTCGCTGCGCGACGGGGCTGGGAGGCGATCAACTTCTTCTACAACACCCAGGTGGACGACGCGAATCAGATCTACCTCGACGAGCCCTGGTCGCGCCCCGGCGACTACGTGCTGCTGCGGGCGCTGGAGGACTTGGTGTGCGTCAGCACTGCGTGCCCGTGCGATGTCGACGCCGCGAATGGCTGGAACCCCACCGACATCGCAGTGCGGGTGTATCCCGCAGCGAACATGTTCAAGAAAGCGACGGCCATCAGAATGACCGCGGACTCCGAAGCCCAGCTCACCAAAGAGACCGGATTCCACTCCCGCACCGCAGCGCTGACGCGCAGCTTCAGCGAGTACTGCGGGTACTGGCTGGCCGACCACTTCACGGCCCACGGCGCCGTCGAGGAGTACTGGGCGTGCCGGCAGGCCGCAGCTGCCATCGACCTGTCGCCGCTGCGCAAATACGAGGTGACCGGGCCCGACGCCGAGCTGCTGATGCAGACCTGTGTCACTCGCAACGTCCGCAAGCTGGCTGACGGGCAGGTCGTGTACACCGCCATGTGCCACCCCACCGGCGGCATGATCGACGACGGCACCGTCTTCCGGATCGGGCGCGAGAACTTCCGCTGGATCGGCGGCCAGCTCGGTTACAGCGGGGTGTGGCTGCGTGAGCAGGCCGAGCGGCTCGGCTTGAACGTGTGGGTGCGCAACTCCACCGAGCAGCTCCACAATCTGCAGGTGCAGGGACCCAACAGCCGCCGCATCCTCGACGAGATCATCTGGACCCGCCCCGACCAGCAGGCGGTGTCCGAGCTGGGCTGGTTCCGCTTCTCGATCGCCCGCATCGGCGACTACGACGGCATCCCGCTGGTGGTCTCACGCACCGGCTACACCGGCGAGCTCGGCTACGAAGTCTTCTGCCACCCCTCCGACGCCCCGGCGGTGTGGGACGCCATCTTCGAGGCGGGCACACCCCACGGGCTCGTGCCCATGGGCCTGAGTGCGCTCGACATGCTGCGCATCGAGGCCGGGCTGGTGTTCGCCGGCCACGAGTTCTGCGACCAGACCGATCCCTACGAGGCGGGAATCGGCTTCACGGTTCCGCTCAAAACCAAGGAAGACGACTTCATCGGGCGCGATGCGTTGTTCGACCGGCGCGACAACCCCCAGCGGCGCCTGGTGGGCCTGGAGCTCGACGGGGGCGAGACGGCGGCGCTCGGCGACGGCGTGTACGTGGGGCGCAACCACGTCGGCGAGGTCACCAGCGGCACCATCTCTCCCATCTTGCGCAAGAACATCGCCCTGTGTCGCATGACGCTGCCCTACAACGAGATCGGCACCGCCGTCGAGGTGGGCAAGCTGGACGGCCACGAGAAGCGCATCGCCGCCGAGGTGGTGCGCTACCCGTTCTACGACCCCGACAAGTCCCGCGTACGCGGCCTCACCTAGGGGCTGAGCCGGCAGGCGAGGCTGTGTCCGGGGCCTTGGCACGCAGGTGCAAGACTGGGCGCTGTTCTACTCTCATTGCATAAACATCTACTCACAGGGGGGATCCGGACATGACACGGGTAGCCATCATCGGTGCGGGACCGTGCGGCCTGTCGCAGCTGCATGCGTTCGCCAGCGACGCCTCGGCAGAGGCCGCAGGCGTCGAGCTCGTCTGCTTCGAGAAGCAGGAGGACTGGGGCGGCCTGTGGAACTACACGTGGCGCACGGGCCTCGATGAGCACGGCGAGCCGTGTCACGGCTCCATGTACCGCTACCTGTGGTCCAACGGCCCCAAGGAGTGCCTGGAATTCGCGGACTACGGCTTCGAGGAGCACTTCGGCAAGCCGGTGGCGTCGTTCCCGCCCCGGGAGGTGCTCTACGACTACATCATCGGCCGGGTCGAGCGCAGCGGCGTCCGCGACAAGATCCGGTTCAACCACGCCGTGCGGCGGGTGAGCCGGTCCGCCGTCGGCGACGGCTTCACCGTGACGTCGCACGATCACACCGCCGACGCCAGCGTCAGCGAGGACTTCGACTGGGTGGTGGTGTCGACGGGGCATTTCTCGACGCCCAACATGCCCCACTACCCCGGCTACGAGACGTTCGGCGGCACGCTGCTGCACGCCCACGACTTCCGCGACGCCGTGCAGTTCGAGGGTCAGACGGTGATGGTCATCGGCTCGAGCTACTCGGCCGAGGACATCGCGTCGCAGCTCTGGAAGTACGGGGCCTCAGAGGTCATCTGCTCCTCGCGCAGCGGGCCCATGGGGTTCGACTGGCCGGCAGGCATCAGCGAGAAGCCGATCCTCACCCATGTGGACGGACGCACCGTGCACTTCACCGACGGCACAACCGCCGAGGTTGACGCCATCGTCTCGTGCACCGGCTACCTGCACCACTTCCCGTTCATGGACGACGAGCTGCGGCTGGTGACCGCCAACCGCCTGGCCTCCTCGATGCTGTACCGGGGCGTCGTGTTCCAGCCCGAGAACCGCATTCTCTACTTGGGGATGCAGGACCAGTGGTACACGTTCAACATGTTCGACGCCCAGGCCTGGTACGCCCGCGACGTGGTCCTGGGCCGCATCGAGCTGCCCAGCGCTGATGCGCAGGCCCGCTGGATCGACGACTTCCAGGCAGCCGAGGACGCCGTGCCCGACGATTACGGGGCCATCGACTTCCAGGGCGACTACACCCAGGATCTGCTGGACCAGACCGATTGCCCCGACCCGAACACGCAGCTCATCAACAAGATGTTCAAGGACTGGAAGGGCCACAAGAAGCAGTCGATCATCGGCTACCGCGACCACGGCCACACCTCGCCGGTGACGGGAACGCTGGCGCCGGTGCACCACACGTCGTGGGAGGACGCCCTCGACGACTCGCTGGAGTCCTACCTAGCCGACGGCTGATCAGCCCCGGTCCGAGTCTGCGCTCACGTCATGGCCGCGTTTCCCGCCGAGGCCGAGATCGGGGGCGCAGGTGGCCCGCTAAGCGGAGTTGACGTGCCCAGCGAAGCAGACGTCCCGCGCGAAGCCGATGTGATTGTGATCGGTGCCGGGGTGACCGGCGCCAGCATCGGCTACCAGCTCGCCCGGCACTCGGATCTGCGCGTCGTCATCGTCGATGCCAGGGCGCCCGTCGGCGGCATCTCCGGCCGCACCTTCGGCCAGATCCGCCAGCACTACTCCAACGAGCTGATGGTGCGCATCGCGCAGCGGGGCTTCCGCTGCATCCAGAACTGGGATTCGGTGGTGGGCTTCGGCGATCCCGGCTATGCGCGCTTCGGCTACATGCTGCTGGTGGTCGCCGACCAGCTCGACGGGCTGCGGCACAACATCGAGCTAGGTCAGCGCCTGGGCGTGGACACCCGCTTCGTGGTCGGTGACGAGATCAGCGAGATCGAGCCGCTGGTGAACGCCGAGGGACTTGCCGGCGGTGCCTACGAACCCGAAGGCGGCTACATCGACGTCACGAAGATGGTGCTGAGCTGGCTCACCGCGGCCAGCGCCGCCGGAGCCGATGTGCTCGCGCCTGTCGCTGTGGAGGAGATCACGACCGCAGGCGACACCGTCACCGGCGTGGCCACTGCTGCCGGTGAGATCGCTGCCCCGACGGTGGTCGCCGCGACCGGCGCGTGGGCCCGCGATCTGCTGGACCCCTTGGGCGTGGAGGTGCCCATCGAGCGTCGACGGCTGGAAATGGCAGTGCTCGAACAGCACGCCGGGGCGCGGGCGCTGGGCACCTGCATCACCGATGGCAACTCCAACCTGGTGATCCGTCCCGACATGGGCCGTCACATCGTGGCGGTGGCCTACCCGCCCGAGATGCCCGTGGTCGATGACCCGCTCGCCGATGCATCTGACGCCGATCACGCAGCCCACGACGTGCGCCTCAGAGCCGCAATTTCGGAGCGGCTTCCGAGCCTCACGGTGGCAGCCACCGTGAGCACCACCGCCGGGGCCTACGACGTTGCGCCCGACTACCACCCGATCCTGGGCTGGGCTTCGGAGATCGCACCAGTGGACGGCCTGTACTTGGCGGTCGGCCTCTCCGGCCACGGCCTCAAGCTGTCGCCGGCCCTCGGCGAGATCGTCGCCGCACGCGTGCTCGGCGTCGACCAGGTGGGCGATGCGCCCCCCATCGACATCAGCGCGCTGCGCCCCTCACGCATCGCCGACGGCGACCTGATGCACCTGTCCTACGGCCCCAGCGCCCGCGCCTAGCTCCAGGGGTAGGGCGAGTTGCTGACGGGGTGCAGCTTGCCTGCGGCACTACGCGAGGAGCAGCACAGCTATCGCTGAAGCGAGCTTCAGCGATAGGCGTCTTTGCGGGGGGTGATGGCGGTGACGCGGATAACGTCGGATGAGACTCGGTAGATGATGCGGTGGCTCCTGCCGAGGCGGGCCGAGCGGAAACCGCTCAGACGGCCTTGCAGTTTCTTGCCGAGCGCCGGGTCATTGTCGAGGCGCCGGATGATCTCCATTGCCCGACTGCGTTGCCCCTCAGGCAGCCCTCCGAGCGACTTGGCTGCACTGCGGGACAGTTCGGGCACGGCTCAGATAATGCGCCGTCAGATCTCGTCGAGTCGAACGAATTCGCCGGCGGCAAACTCGGCTTCGCCCTGCGCGATGGCCGCCATGGTGTCCTGGTCGCTCAAGATGTTCATGGTCTCGACCAGCGACTCGTACTCGTCGCTCGACAGGATGACAGCCACCGGTCGTCCGTGCTTGGTGATGACGCACTGGGTGCCGGTGCGGTCGATCTCGTCGACGATCTCGCTGAGGTTGTTGCGGACCTCAGTCAGCGGTGCCATCGACGGGTTCTGTTCGAGCTCTGACGACACGGCAGCACTGTACAGAATGCTGTGCAGAAAATACAGCCAGTTTCCGGTCGGCGGTGGCGCGGCCCGTGCCGAAGGCCGGCACCCGCGCCTAAACGCTCTGCCAAGTCTTGCGGGCGAGCGCCGGCGAAGCCTTGGCGCTCGCAAAGAACAGCTAGCTCCAGGGGTAGGGGGAATTGCTGACGGGGTGCAGCTTGCCTTCGGCGTAGCGCGAGTAGCGGAACGGCTCGAGCAGCGCCTGGGGCTCGCCGAGCAGCTCCTTCGCGACCAGCGCGCCGACGCCGATCATCTTGTAACCGTGGTTGGAGTCGGCGATGAAGTAGGCGTTGTCGCAGAAGGAGTCGAACACCGGGAAGTTGTCGGGCGAGAAGCTGCCGATCCCGCCGGATGGCTCATCGCTGATCAGGTGGTTCTTGCCCTCGAAGCGCTTGTGGCAGTGCGCCAGCGCCGCGGTCCAGGTGCGGTAGAAGTCGCCCCCCACCACGAAATCGGGCGAGTCCGGCCCGTAGGGGTCGACGGCCACCTGTTCGGGCGGCTTGTCGACCACGTAGGGCATGTAGCCGCCCTGCACGCCGCCGAAGTTGAAATCGGGCTTGTAGTAGATGCCCCACGGCCCTTCAGTGACCAGGCCGTCGGCGTCGTACAGCGGGGCGTCGGTGTCGACATGCACCACCGGGGGCATGTTGCCCTCATTGTCCGTCAGGTAACCGGGGTCGACCGTCAGGGTGCCCTCCTGCAGGCACATATAGGTCCACGTCGGCACGTTGTGCAGCTCGCCGTCGCCGCCCGCGATGTCGGTGGTCGTCGGCAGGTCGAGCATCGCCCAGATCTTCTGCACCCACGGTCCCACCGCAACCACGACGTGCTCGCAGGCAACCGGGCCCTGATCGGTGAGCACCGAGGTCACGGCCCCCGAGCCGTCCCGCTCGAAGCCGGTGACGGTCACGCCCCCGACCACATTCACGTCCTCGGCTTCGGCCTTGCCCAGCAGGCCCTTCAGCGAGGCCATGTTGTTGGCGTAACCGCCGCGGGTCCGATCACTTATCCCTGCGGGGACGACCACAGCGAGTAGTTGCCGTCGAAGGGTTCGCAATCGTCGCGATCCAACGAATCGTCAGCCGGAAAGCGCGGGTTCTCAAGCCACGCCTCAGAATCGTTGGGACTCGCTGTGGTGACCAACTGGAACCGGCTGAGACTAATCGTGCATGATCGCACCGATCCATCGAGCAGCGAAATCATGAAGAAGTGAATCGGTCCCAAGCACGAATCTGCCGGGACCACCTCGATTCCCAAATGCGCACCGTCCGTACCGGCAAGCCAAGCCGCCCATGGCGCTCCAAAATACTCCCTCTCGGAGCCTTCCTCAGCTGGCGGATAGAGCTGGTAGCTGCCGCTCGTCTCGCCGTACTGCAATGTGAACCCACCGTTGAATTCGACCAACTCGAGTAGTCTGTCGCCATAGGTAACCGTCGTCGGGAACGACTCCGAGAGGTGTCCACGGTCACTGCCATCCGACGGACGGGCCACGAGCAGTTCGCCCCACGATGCGACTGCCGACCCTATTCCATATGGCCCGAACTCACCATCCTCGCCGGAGGTCCACCGATGAGCGTCGAACCAGAATTCAAGCGTCGACGGTGAAATGACCGGCCACATGAAGCACAACTCCACAACAAGCGTGCCCCCATCGTCGGGACGGATTTCGACTTCCGTTAGTTCGAATGTTCTAGTGTCATAGAACTGCACTCTCGGCGCCGAGTCCCTCTCATAGTCGTATCCCCAGTAAGTGCGGACAATACCGCTGAATGGTGCCTGCGGAATCTCAGAGCTGAGTTGGTGCTGGAGATCCGTGGGTTCTGAAGCTCTTGATTGATCGTCAGACTCCGATGCCGCTTGATCGGGATCTTCAGCGCTTGAAGTTTCCAAACCCGGCTCGACCGGACGCAGATCATCGGAGTCACTAGTAACGCTGGCCGTCTCTGAGGGTGACGATACGGAGGTCTCGACCGTAGTTGTCGTCGGGGCAGAAGTGCTCTCCTCGGAACTCGGTGCGCTGTCTCCTTGAATCGTCTGCGAGACAGACGCGCGGTCAGCTGTGGATGTCGTAACCCTTTTCTCGGCGGACTCGTTGATCGTCGTCGAACCGCTGCATGCTGAGCACACAAGGAGCGTCGCAACCGCGAGCGCGCCCAGTCGGCATCGTGCCCGGGTGGGTTCATTCTCGTGACCGAGCAGTGTGGAGGAGTACTGATTCATAGGTCGATGAGTCCGCCCCAGCGGTAGTGCCCTGCGGATTGGTCGGCGAAGGCGTGCATCATGATGTAGTCCAAGAAGATCAGGAACTCTGACACGTTGCGGTTGATGTCGAAGCAGTCCATGCCCATCGCCGCAAGCAGCGCGTTCAGCGCTCGCGTATCGGTCCCCGATTCGTCGGCGTCGGTGTTGTCGTCGTCTGCGTCCCAATCTCTTGAGTCGTACTTGATGCTGAGCGGATTCGAGGTGAATGCTCTGATGCAGTCGCGGGCGAACAACCGGTTCGTCTCTTTAGCCGTCGAGAACCCTACTGGGCATCCGTCATCGGCATGGTAGTGATCGGCATGGCTCGGATATCCGCGTGGCAGAACGTTGCCGAAGTACTTCCGCAGCGACGCTTCGACCCCGACGAGCCACCGGTACCGCGTCAGCGGGGTCATTTCCTCGTTGCCGGCGCAGGGCCGGAAGATCTGACCGCCGGCCCAGTCGATGCCCTTGATGTCGATCGCTCTGCCGACGTTATGAAATGTACGTTGCTCCGCTCTCTTTACAAACATCCCGTTGTGATACAGCGTGGTAATGCTGCCGTAGGTGCCGTACTCGTTCGAGAAATACTGGAGGTTGGTCATCCAAGCATCGAGCAACGGCGACAGTTGTCGGCTGGATTTCCAACCGCCGTGCCCGAGTGGAGGTGGTCCCATTTCGGCATATGGGTCGACGGCAGTACCAGCAGGGCCTGTGAGCGTGCATGCGCCCGCAGCCACGTCGGTGAGACGCACGTTACCGATCGCGCCGATCGAGATCAGGCTTGAATCGTCGTCGGCAAGCGGGTTTTCTGGGCGTTCTTCGCAGCTCATGTCAGCTCACCTCTGTTCGGCGTTGCGGCTTGTAGGCCTCGGACTTCGCGAACCCTTCAGCACTGCCTAGCACCACTTCTGGGGAGACCCCGTGGCGAATCAGCTCGTCTGGCCCGAGCGCACGAGCGGTAGGCGAGCCTGACGACCCGAACACTTTGCGGACTCGACTGCCATCGGCGCCTTTCACCGCGACGACGTATCCGTCTTTCGTGTAGTGGACCCCCAGCAGTTGTTCGTCCGCTCGGAAGGGAAAATGCATCGGCGCCTGTCACTGATCTGGCCCGCGCACCGTCGCTGCCGTAGGCAATGACCAAGCCACCCGAAGGACCCTCGAACGCTCCCCACAAACCGCCATGCGGAACCGACAGTGCTTGGTGTTGCTTCTGAAACTCGCTTCTCAAAGCAGCAGCCAAGGACGCGAACTCCACAGCTACGCCGGAATCGGTGTCCCCCGAGTCGATGTATCGGAGCACCGCCACGACACCCTCGGACTGCAAGATTGCGCCGACCGTGCCGCCGCGCAGCGGATCGGAGCTGAACTCGATCTGCTGCCACTCGCGGCCATCACTGCTGGCAAGCAGCAGAGGCCGATGACTCGTCGGCCGAAATGAGAAGCCTGCTGGCTGTGCAGGTGCGAAAGACTGTCGTGACAGTCGCTCCGCTTCAGCACCTGCCTGAGATACAAGCTTCGTGTAGAGCTCTCCAGACTTGAGCTGAACCGGCTCTGACTCGATGATGCGATGACCCCCCACCACCAGCACTTGCCCGCTCACGGCAAGGCAGTATGCCTGAGCACCACTCGGAGTGGCAATGTTGTAATCCCGCTGGCGCTGCTCGTCGCGTACGAAGTAGCCGGCCGGGCCGTTGCGCAGTGTCAACAGGCTGCCGCCCCACACCGTTGCGTCGATCAGGCCCTCGGCGACCACGACCGGCTCGTACCCGCCTTCCTTGTCGGTGCTGCCGTCCCGCCCGAGCCGCGAAGCATCGATCCCAGGGGCCGCATATGCGTGCCGCCCAAGAAAGACAGCACCAGCCGACGCGCCGACGATCGCCAGGAATCGCCGACGAGACACCAAAGGTTGGCTATTGGTCACCATGAGTCCTTCCACTAGCTACTGCCTGGCAGGTCGTCGGGACGAGGGCAAGTGTTGCCGTAGGTCGTAGAGCCCGAAGCGGAGTCGCTGGTGCGCACGTACACATCGACGGTCGCCCGATCCGCCGTGATCGACGATGGGAGCCCATAGGTGGTCGCTTCGATCGTGTAAGTCCCCGGAGCAAGCCGCCCGTACAGACGCGAGTTAGATCCGTAGCCGCCATCGTCATTGTAAGTCCGCGACGTAGGCTGCGGAGGCTGATTTCCGAGCTGATACGCGCCGTTCAGCAGATACAGGTATGTGTCGTCGCTGGACACCAAGTCGATGGAGATGATCTTCGTCTCAGTCAGCGTGAACATCAGATAGTTCGACAGATATCTCGCATTGACCTCGAATGGGCCGTTCCGCGAGATCGAAACGCAAACGTCATGCTTGCGGAGCCCAGAGTGCGTGACCGACGCATCACCCAACGTGCCCAAGCTGACCAGACACCCGTCGATGAAGGCGACACTCACGCTCAGCGAGTAGCCGCCGGTATCGCCCACGTAGGTGCTGGTCGCCTCGATCGTGTAGGTCCCCGCCGGAAGCAGCAGCCGCTCCAGCCGCGAGCGGCGATAGCGCGAGTCACCCGTCGCGCGGCCCAGCACCGACCCCGAGCTGTCCGACAGAACCACATAGGTCCGCATCGACCCCGGCGACGCGTCGTCCAGGCTGATCGACACCGTCCCCGCCGCGTCCAGCGTGAACGTATGCCGCCGCGCGTAATAGACGCTCGTGGTGTCAGCCGGGTCACGCAGCGACGACACACAACCGGCGTCTGCTTGGATCGTTCCGGTTGTGGAGAGGCTGGTCGTGGTCGCGTTCAGGGTGCCGAGATCTGTCAGACAGGACGATGTGCTGTCGTCATTGCTTGTCTGTGCTGCTGCGACCGACGCGGCGAGCGCATCTGCCGCAGTCAGCATGAGGGAGAGACACCCAAGCACGCAGAGTCGCTTCCAGTGACTCTGGCAACGGTCGAGGGCTCTGGCCAGCACGAATGGGCACGCTAGGAGACTGCTGATTTATTCGGATCCGGGCAAGTCTGCAATGCTCTGACCTGCGGCTTTGTGTCCGTGAATCGGCGATTTCGGCAATTGCTCAGCAGTCTCCTAGGGCACGTCATAATGCATATTGGGGATATGTGTTAGGCACGAGACCAACACACACAAAAAGAGCCACAACCGCCGCCGCACCTCACTGGCGGACTCCGGCGTGAGTGATCCCGCTCGAGGCCCGCGCCTGGCCGGCGCCGGGAACCTAGCTCCAGGGGTAGGGCGAGTTGCTGACGGGATGCAGCTTGCCTTCGGCGTAGCGCGAGTAGCGGAACGGCTCGAGCAGGGCCTGTGGCTCGCCGAGCAGCTCCTTCGCCACGAGCGCGCCCACGCCGATCATCTTGTAGCCGTGATTCGAATCGGCGATGAAGAAGGCGTTGTCGCAGAAGGTGTCGAACACCGGGAAGTTGTCGGGCGAGAAGCTGCCGATGCCGCCTGAGGGCTCATCGCTGATCAGGTGGTTCTTGCCCTCGAAGCGCTTGTGGCAGTGCGCCAGCGCTGCCGTCCAGGTGCGGTAGAAGTCGCCCCCCACCACGAAATCGGGCGAGTCGGGACCGTAGGGATCGACGGCAACCTGTTCGGGCGGTTTGTCCACCACGTAGGGCATGTAGCCGCCCTGCACGCCACCGAAGTTGAAGTCGGGCTTGTAGTAGATGCCCCACGGGCCCTCGGTCACCAGGCCGTCGGCGTCATACAGCGGGGCGTCGGTGTCGACATGCACCACCGGGGGCATGTTGCCCTCGTTGTCGGTCAGGTAGCCGGGATCGACCGTGAGCGTGCCCTCCTGCAGGCACATGTAGGTCCACGTGGGCACATTGTGCAGCTGGCCCCCGCTCAAGATGTCGGTGGTGGTCGGCAGGTCGAGCATCGCCCAGATCTTCTGAACCCACGGCCCCACCGCCACGATGACGTGGTCGCACCGGACCGAGCCCTGATCGGTGAGCACGGCGGTGACTGCCCCGGACGTGTCCTGGTCGAACCCGGTGACGGTCACGCCGCCGACCACGTTGACGTCTTCGGCCTCGACCTTGCCCAGCAGCCCCTTCAGCGAAGCCATGTTGTTGGCGTAACCGCCGCGGTGCTCGTGCAGGACGCTGGTGATGCCTTGGGCCTGCCAGTCGTCGAAGATGCCCTTCATGTAGCTATCCGAGGCCGCAGCGCCCTCGACGAACGTCGAGGAATACCCGATGGCCGCCTGCTGGGCTGCGATGGAGGCCACGTCGTCGCGCATCGCCTCGTGGCTGATCTGCATGTAGCCCACGGGGTGATAAGAGAACGCTTCAGGGTCGCTGTCCCACACGCTCACCGAGTGCGCCATCAGCTCGCGCATGGCCGGCTGGAAGTAGTTGTTGCGGATCACGCCGCAGGCAATGCCCGAGGCCCCCGCGCCGACGCCGGACTTGTCGATGACGACGATGTCGGCTCCAGAGCCCCGACCCGACGACCTCAGGTCACGGGCGAGGTTCCACGCCGTGGACAAGCCGTGAATGCCGCTGCCGATGATGACGTAGCGAGCGCTGGTCGGTAGTGCCATTGCCGATGCCTTCTTGAGAATGGTCCTCTTGTGTGACGTGTCGAGCGTGCGGGCTCAGTGGCCAGCCGGGGCCTCCCAGCCCTCCAGCACCGGCGCACGCCAGTCGGTGCCGACAATTCTGGAATCCTCCACCCACGGCCCCAGCTCCACCTGCGGGAACTTGCAGTGGATGTCTTTCAGCGTGATGCCGTAGCTGTTGCCCTCGGTGAGGTGCTTCATCAGCACCTTGCGGGCGATCTCGTCCTCGCGGCCCTCGGGGATGTCGAAGTAGATCTTCAGGAACGAATTGGAGTACCGATCGAACACAGCGGGGATGCCGTCTTCCTCGAGCAGCGTGATGTCCTCGAGCCAGTTGATGTCGGGCCCCGGCGTGAGCGCCAGCAGATCGATGTCCTCCACGAGCGACATGTCCTCCTGGTAACCGAATCGCTTGCCTGCCAGCACCTCGGCATCGATGGCGACGGTGCGGGTCTCTCGTGTGCTCTCGCCCGTGCTCGCTGCATTGCTCATCTCAGAGTCCTCCGTCGATCACGTGCTTGTCGAAGAGATCACGGATCTCGGCCAGAGTCCGCTCCTCGGTGACGCCCGGGATGTAGTTGGTGCCGGCAATCGGCACCTTGGCCATGGCGGCCGCCTCGTGCGTCAGCGCCGCGAGGTCCTCGGGCTCCAGCGAGTGGATGTCGGTCTTGCCGCAGGCCCGGGCCAGCATCTGTACTTCCATCGTCAGGGTGATCAGGAAGTTGTAGACCCGCAGGGCCGCCTCGTCGACGTCGAGGCGCTTGCGCAGCTCCACGTCCTGCGTGGCAACCCCCACGGGGCAGCGGCCGGTGTGGCAGTGATAGCACTCGCCGGCCGGCACGCCGATCGTGCCCTCGTAGTCGGTGACCCCGGGGATCTCCTTGTTGCAGTTGAGCGCCATCAGCGCCGCGGTGCCCAGCGCCACGGCATTCGCCCCGAGAGCCAGGCACTTGGCCACATCGCCGCCGTTGCGGATGCCTCCCGCCACCACCAAGTCGATGTCGTCGGCCAGCCCCACGTCCTCCAGCGCCCGGCGAGCCTCGGGGATGGCTGCCATCAGCGGGATGCCGGTCTCCTCGGTCGCCAGGTGCGGCCCGGCACCCGTGCCGCCCTCGGCGCCGTCGAGGTAGATGACGTCGGGGCCGCACTTGGCCGCCATGCGCACGTCGTCGTACACCCGGGCCGAGCCCAGCTTGAGCTGGATGGGGATCTGGTAATCGGTGGCCTCGCGCACCTCCTGGATCTTCAGCGAGAGATCGTCGGGCCCCAGCCAGTCGGGGTGGCGGGCCGGGGAGCGCTGGTCGATGCCTGCCGGCAGCGAGCGCATCTCGGCCACCTGCTCGGTGACCTTCTGGCCCATCAGGTGACCGCCCAGGCCCACCTTGCAGCCCTGGCCGATGAAGAACTCGACCGCATCGGCCAGCATCAGATGGTGGGGGTTGAAGCCGTAGCGGCTCTGGATGATCTGGTAGTACCACTTGGTCGACAGGTCCCGCTCCGGCGGGATCATGCCGCCTTCGCCCGAGCAGGTGGCGGTGCCGGCCATCGAGGCGCCTTTGGCCAGCGCCATCTTGGCTTCCAGCGACAGCGCGCCGAAGCTCATGCCGGTGATGTAGACGGGGATGTCCAGCTCCAGCGGCTTTTCGGCAAAACGTGACCCGATGACGGTTTTGGTCTCGCACTTCTCTCGGTAGCCCTCGATCACGAATCGGGTGAGGGTGCCCGGCAGGAAGACCAGCTCGTCCCAGTGCGGGATCTTCTTGAAGATCGAGAAGCCCCGCATCCGGTAGCGGCCCAGCTCGGACTTCACGTGGATGTCGTTGATGACCTCGCGGGTGAAGATGCGGCTCTTGCCGAGCACATCGGTGCTCTGATTGACCTCGTTTTCGTCGGCCATGTGAGTGCTTCCCCTCGACGTGTCTAATGGTCGTGCTTTCGCACGCTGTGTAGATGGTCGTGCTTGCGCACGATCTAATGGATCACGAGCTTGCGCTCGGACGGCTCAAGCTGGTCGTAGTTGTGCAGCACCTTGCCGCAGACGAACTTCTGGAATTCGGGCGGGTCGCCCAGCCCGTGGATGCGGAACTTGCGCTCGATCAGCTCGGTGTCGGCGTCGGTCCAGTCGCCGGGCACGCAGTCGATGCCGAGCGAGGCCACCGTGCCGGCCACGTAGATCTCGCCGTCGTACATCGAGTCGCCCAGGTTCATGCCCGCGTTGCCGCAGATGATCTGGCGGCCGCGCTGCATCATGAACCCGGTGTTGATGCCGACATCGCCGAGCACGATGATCGTTCCGCCCTTCTGGTCGATGCCGGTGCGGGCACCCACATCGCCCTTCACGATGAGATCGCCGCCCCTGATGGCCGCACCGGTCAGCGACCCGGCGCTCCGCTCGATGGTGACAACGCCCGACATCATGTTCTCGGCCACCGACCAGCCGACGCGGCCGTTGATGGTCACTTCGGGCCCGTCGATGAGCCCGCAGGCGAACCAGCCGGGGCTGCCCTCGAAGTGAATGCGGCAGCGCTTGAGAATGCCCACCGCCAGCGAGTGCTTCGACGCCGGATTCAGGATCGTGACGTCGGTGATGCCGTCGTCGTAGATGAGCTTGCGCAGCGCCATGTTGATCTGGCGGATGGTCAGCTCGGATGCGTCGAAGCGGGCCCGGCCCCCGTCGACTTCGACGTTGTCGGGCATCTCGGCATGGGGTTCGACCAGCCCCCTGGCGTCGTAGGAGACGCCGCTGCGGGAACCTACACCTGCCACACCAGCACCTCCCGCTCGTAGGGATCACGCGTCACGACCTCGCGCTTCACCAAGGAGCGGATGGCCACTTCCTCGGTGGCCACAGCAACCAGCGGGTCGGACTCGAACAGCACCAAGGGCTTGGCCGCCATCTCGTCCTTCGCGACTCCCAGCTGGTTGCCGGTGACGCAGACGTAGGTGAATACGCCATCGAGATCGTCGAGGCTGTGCTTCATCGACGTTTCGAGCGTCAGGCCCCGGCTCATGTACTCGGCGAGGTACACGGCGATGATCTCCGAGTCGCACTCGCTCTGGAACCGGTGGCCGTGCTGCTCGAGCCGGCGCCGCCACTGGTGATAGTTCGTGAGCTGGCCGTTGTGCACGACGGCTACGTCGGCGAATGGGTACGCCCAATAGGGGTGCGCACTGGCGAGGTCCACTTCGGATTCGGTCGCCATGCGCACATGGCCGATGCCATGAGTGCCTTGGAACGATCCCAAGTTGTACTGATCGCTCACCGTCGCAGCATCACCGAGATCCTTGATGATCTCCAGCGAGCTGCCCAGCGACAGCACTTTGCAACCCGGCACGTCCTCGAGGTAGTCGGCCAGGGCTTTGAGGTCTCCGCCGTAGCGGATGGTGGCCCGGAACGCATAGCCGGTCTCGCTGGTGACCGTGGCCACCTCGGCGCCGATCTTGGCCAAGCGGCTCTCGACCTCGGCCCGGTTGCGTTCGAGGCGCTCGGCCATACCGATGCCGGTGCTCTTGTTGGGCTCAGCCAGCACGAACCGGATCACGACCAGATCGTCGGCCGGTCCGTACACCGCGTAGCCGGTGGAGTCCGGCCCCCGGTGCTTCATCGATTGGAGCATGGCGGTGAGCTCTGCTCCGATGTCGGCTGTTCCGTCGCGGTGGATCACTCCGGCGATGCCGCACATGGTGGGTCCCCCTTCGTAGGTGCGTTCGGTCTGTCGTGGCGTGTGTCAGGTGCCGGCCCCGCGGGCCGGCCGGCGGTCAGGGCAGGACGTCGAGGTACTCCTCCACGTCCCAGTCGGAGACGGTGTGCAGGAAGCGCTCCCACTCGTCGGTCTTGTAGTGGAAGAACACCTTCTCCATCTCGCCGGGCAGCGACCGCATGACGCACTCGTCGTTGCGAAGTGCCTCAAGGGCCTCGCCCAGCGTGAGCGGGATCTTCTCCACGCTCTTGCCCGCCTCCATGGCCTCGTAGATGTTGCGCTCCTCGGGCTCGCCCGGGTCGAGATTGCGGTCGAGGCCGTCGTCCATGGCCATGAGCAGCCCGGCAAACGACAGGTGGGGGTTGACCGAGCTGTCTGCCGAGCGGTACTCGAACCGGCCCGGCGCGCTCACCCGCAGGGCGGTGGTGCGGTTCTGGAAGCCCCAGTCGGCGAAGACCGGCGCCCAGAAGCCGGTGTCCCACAGCCGGCGGTAGGAGTTGACCGTCGGCGAGGACAGGCACGTCAGCGCCCGCACGTGCTCAAGGATGCCGCCGATGGCCTTCATGCCGACAGGCCCGGGGAGCTGCGGGTTGTCGCCTTCGGGCAAGAACTTGTTGTTGCCGTCGGTGTCCCACAGCGAGATGTTGTGGTGGCACCCGTTGGCCGACACCCCCATGAACGGCTTCGGCATGAAACACGGGAACGCGCCCAGCTCGCGACCGACCTGCTTGCACACCTGGCGGTAGGTGGTGAGCCGGTCCGCGGTGAGCTCGGCCCGGTCGAACTGGAAGTTCAGCTCGAGCTGGCCGGGGGCGTCCTCGTGGTCGCCCTGGATCATCTCGAGTCCCATGGCCTCGCAGTACTCGACGACCTTGTGGATGAGCGGCTGCAGCTCGGCGAACTGGTCGATGTGGTAGCAGTTCGGCTTGGTCATGCCCTCCACGGTGGGCTTGCCGTCGGCATCGGCCTTGAGCCACATCATCTCGGGCTCGCAGCCGGCCCGCAGGTGCAGCCCGTGCTTGGCCTCGAACTCGGCGTGGAGCCGCTTCAGGTTGCCCCGGCAGTCCGAAGTGAGGAAGGCGCCGCCGTCCACTTCTTCTTCACGGCCCCGGAACAGGGTGCACCAGACCCGGGCAGTCTTGGGATCCCACGGCAGCGGCATGAACGTCTCGGGCTCGCCGATGCCCACCAGCTCGCGGGCCTCGGGGCCGTAGCCGATGTAGTTGCCATGGCGGTCGATGAACAGGTTGGCGGTGGAGCCATAGACCAGCTGGAAGCCCTTGCGGGCAATCATCCCGAAGTGCTTGGCCGGGATGCCCTTGCCCATGATGCGGCCGGTGACCGACACGAACTGGCAGTACAGGTACTGGATGCCGTCGGCCTCGATGCGGCGCTCGACTTCGGCAATCTGTTCCTCGCGTCCGTCGGCTTCGACGAACATCTCAAGATCTGTGGCCATTGCTCCCCCTAATTGGCATGGCTGGCACGTTCATGCGAACCGTAACGCCATGAGTTTCGCGCCTCAGCACCCCCGCTCCCGGACGTGTCCAAGCCACGCCGAAACATAGCACAGAATCCGACGCGATGTCTAACGTGAGTAGCGGCTCTTTCCTCACAGTAGAGCAAACATTTCGGGCGCGACCGGCTGCAACTCACGCAGAAGGGAACCCACATCGGCAGCTCGGCGGCTCCATTCCGTTGAGTTGAAGCTGTGCAGATGTGACCGTTACACGCGGCGGAGGCGGATCACCGGAATCTCGCGCTCCACCGACGCCTGATAGTCCCCGAAGCGAGGCATGGCGGTGCACATAGCGTCGAACGCCCGGGTTCGCTCTTCGGCCGCCAGTTCAGTGGCCGTTGCTGCGAATGACTCCGTGCCGACTTCGAGGGTGACATCGGGATTGGCGGTGATGTTGTGATACCACGCCGGATGGCGGGGATGACCGCCCGCCGAGGCGAACACGATCCAGACGCCGTCGAGCTGGTGATAGGTCAGCGGGCTCGTGAGCTGGCGACCGCTGCGCGCACCGGTCATCGTCATCAGCAGCATCGGGTTGCCTTCGAAGATGCCGGCGCAGCGGCCCTCGTTCGCCCGGAACTCGCTGATGATCTGCTCGTTGAACGACAGCACCTGCTGGTCGTCCATGCCCTTCATGGCCATGACGCTGCCGCCTCTCGTTTGACGTGACTCACATGCGACCCTACCCAAGCAACGTCGAAGCAGATCAGGTCAGCGTCGCTCCTGCTCGAACACTCGCACCGACATCGGCGCGCTCAGGCGGTGACGGTCAGGCCGAACTCGTCGCCGGCGTCGATGAGGGCGTCGAAGAGGTACTGGCCGAAGGAACGGTCGCAGAAGATCAGGTACGAGGGTGTGCCGTTGACGTCGTTGCGGGCAAGGTCGCACGTCGTCAAGGCCACCGAGGCCGAGAGCACTGCACCGTCGGGCGTCATGTGGTCGCCCCAGTCGATGCCGCACACCTTCTCCAGCATGCGTGTCGCGTCGACACCGGTCACCCGGAACATCGCTCGGCTGTGGCTCCAGTCCAACGCCGTCATGAACTCCTGCGCCTCGAGCCCATCGAGGTCAGCGACCGCTGCGGACACCTCGCCGGGAGCGCCCACGATGATCCACTCGCCGGGCCGGGAGCCCAGCACGAGTGCGCCGCCGGGCGCGATCTGCGATGTTCCGAAGCGAGCACCGAGTCGGTCCGCCGTGAGTCCGTCGGCGCCGGCTCGTACCAGCCGCTTGGTGGCCGCGCTCGCGTCGGTCAGCGTCAGGTCGCCGCCAGCGGACGTCTGGTAGTACCGCACGATTGGACTCTCGAATGGCGGGCTCTCGAATGCCGGGCGCTGGGTCGATGCTGTCTCAGCCACGGAGACGCTCCCCTGCCGGGTCGAAGTGGGCGTGATGGTCGATCACGGTGGCGCCGATGCGCTCTCCCGATTCGAGCAGCACCGTCAGCTTGGTGCCTCCGGCGGCCAGGTCCGGCTCGACCTGCCCGAGGCAGATCGAGCGGTTCAGCGTCGGCGAGTACCGCGACGAGGTGATCCGGCCCAGGATCTCGTTGGTGTCGCCCTGCACGATCTGTGCGGACTCTTCGGGCACCACGTCGGGATCGTCGGGCTGGATGGCCACGATCAGCGGCAGCGACCGGTCGGCTGCCCAGGCCAGCTCAGGCTTGCCGGCGAAGTCGTCCTTGTCGAGCTTGATGAGCGACCCCAAACCAGTGCTGGGACCCAGCGTGAGGCCGTCAGTGTCCTGGCCGACGATGAAGTGCCCCTTCTCGAGACGCATGATGCGCTGCCCTTCGAGTCCGAAGGGGCCCACGCCGAGATCGCTGCCTGCCCCCATGAGGGCTTCCCAGACCCCGCAACCATGGCCTGCGGGCACATGCAGCTCGAACGACAGCTCGCCGGTGAAGCCGATCCGCCACATGAAGCAGCCCTCGACACCGGCCACGGTGGCCTGGCGGACGGTCAGGTAGGGGAAGGCCTCGGCGTCGAGATCGACGCCCTCGCAGACCCTGCTCATGAGCTCCCGGGACTTGGGCCCGGCCACGTTGATGCTGGCGTAGGCCGTGGTGACCGGCGTGACGTGCACCTGCCAGTCCGGGCGCTCGGTCTGCAGCCAGTTCTCCACCCATTCCCAGACACCGCCGGCGCCGGAGCTGGTGGTGGACATCATGTAGTGGTCCTCGCCGAGCCGGCCGGTGACGCCGTCGTCGAGCACCACGCCGTCCTCGGCGCACATCATCCCGTAGCGAACCCGGCCGATTCCCAGCTTCATCCACTTGTTGACGTACAGCAGGCTGAGCAGCTTCGGCACGTCGGGACCGCGCAGGTCGAGCTTGCCCAGCGGCGTGACGTCGATGAGCCCGACGTTCTCGCGGACGTTGCGGACCTCGGCTTGGGGGTCGCCGTAGTGATCGGGGCGCAGCCACTGGCCGGCCTGGATGACCGAGACGTTGTTGGCCTCGTGCCAGGGGTGTATCGACGACACGCGGACCGGCTCGAACATCCGGCCGGCGAGCGCGCCCAGCGTGATCGGCGCGTAGGGGGGCCGCCACACGGTGGTGCCGACCTGGCTGATCGTCTCGCCCCGGGCCTCGGCGAGGGCGGCAACGGTGTTGACCGTCTCGAGCTTGCCCTGTGAGGGTCCCATCGTGGCAGTCGTGTACCGCTTGGCCAGCTCGACCGAGTCGTAGCCCTCATGCGCAGCGGCCACCAGGTCCTTGGAGCTGATGTCCTCGGACATGTCCACCATGCCGTGGGTGTCGGCGCGGTAGAGCTCGGGATGGGGGTCGCGGCCCAGCGGTGCCCGCTCGTCAGGCGCCCAGGCGGGCTCGTCGTCCTCGACCGGCAGCGCCCGAGCGGTTCGGGCCTGCAAGCGATGCCGTACCACAGCGGCACGGGATGCGGCGAGGCGACCCGTCTCAGCGCCGTGCTGACGCAGTCGATCCAGATCGCCGTCGCCGGCAAGCCCGCCCGTCGCCAGCACGTTGCTGGGGGGGTCTGACGGAAAAAACCTGGCGGCGGCCGTGTCATAGACCGGACGGTCGCCTGCCATGTTGAGCAGCGAGGTGGGCGCGGTCCAGCCCGCGGCCACGACCAGCAGATCGGCCTCGATGCGCTGCGTGCCGCCGGCGCCGTCGACGGTCACGGCCTCGACCGCCCGGGCTGAGCCATCCGTCGAGTTGACCTGGCCGCCGGTGCGACCGTCGATCACGGCGGCGATCTCGGTGCCGACCCGTTCGAGGTCGGCGACGGCGGCATCACCTTCAGCGTTGAGGCTGAACACCACTGCCCGCTCGCCCGGCTTGACGCCCCACAGGTTGGTCAGGCGCCGGGCCGCTCCCGGGGTGATGACGCCCGGCCGGTCGTTGCCCTCGAACACATATGGTCGCTCGATCAGGCCGGGTGCCGCCACCAGCACTTTGGCGCGGGCCTTGATGAGCCGCTCGACCGCCATCGGGTGGTTGCGCTGGACGATGCCGAGCCAGTTGTCCTCATACCTTCCGGTGACCGTCGAGTCAGTCAGCACCTCGATGTCAGAAGCCTCCAGCGCAGCCCGCAGTTCTGCCAGAGCGGCTTGATCCGCAGCGTCGCTGGAATAACGCAGATGTCCGCCCACGGCGTGCTCATGGTCGACGAGCAGCACCCGGGCGCCCGCCTGCGCGGCGGCCAGCGCCGCCTCGATGCCGGCCGGCCCCGCTCCAGCCACCACCACGTCGGGGTGGGTGTAGCGCTTGTCGTGATAGGCGTGCGGGGTGTCGATGTCGATCTTGCCGCCGGGAGCGAACGTCGCGAGCACGCGCTCGTAAGTGGGCCACAGCCACTGCGGCCGCATGAAGGTCTTGTAGTAGAAGCCGGCCGACAGGAATCGTCCGAGCAGGCCGTTCACCGCCTTCAGGTCGCGGTTCAGCGACGGCCACGCATTCTGCGAGCGGACGTCCATGCCGTGCTCCAACAGGCGGTGGCCGGCCCGGACGTTGGGGTCGTCGCCCACCTGGACCATCAGGTTCGGGTCCCAGTAGTCGGCGGTGAGGATCCCTCGGGGCCGGTGGTACTTCATCGAGCGGGAGAAGATGTGCTCGCCCGAGGCCGCCAAGGCAGAGGCGATCGTGTCGCCTTCGAACCCGCTGAACCGCTTGCCGTTCCAGCGGAATCGGAGCCTGGCAGCCCGGTCGATCACCTCGGTGGGCTGGACGCCCTGCCGACTCATCGTCATGCCGCGCTGCCTTGCTCGCCGTCGGGCTGAGAAGCCCAGACAACACCGGGCACACAAGCACTCATGCCGCACCGCCTCGCTCGCCGTCGGGCTGGCAGCCCCAGACAACACCGGGCACACAAGCACTCATGCCGCACCGCCTCGCTCGCCGTCGGGCTGGCAGCCCCAGACAACACCGGGCACACAAGCACTCATGCCGCACCGCCTCGCTCGCCGTCGGGCTGGCAGCCCCAGACAACACCGGGCACACAAGCACTCATGCCGCACCGCCTCGCTTGTCGCCCGGCAGGGGCGGATCACGGAATTCGTTGGTGGCGGTATTGCGCTCGATCGAGAACCATCGGCGGCAACCCGATGCGCAGTACCAGTTCTCCCGCAGCCACCCGGCTGGGTTGTCGCGCAGGTAGAGGTAGCTGCGCCACTCCGACGGAGAGGCGGTGTTGGGGTCAGGACGCGCGTGCGACTCGCCCCCGTACCGGAGGTCTGTCGAATTGCGTGGGCCGCAGTTGGGGCACGGGACGAGCAACATCAGCAATTCCCCATCAGTGGCCCACCACTGTCGCAATGGCGTCGGTGGGCCTCATGGCACCAGAGTCGGGCGGCGGGCAGAACATCAGTGGCCCACCACTGTCGCAATGGCGTCGGTGGGCCTCATGGCACCAGAGTCGGGCGGCGGGCAGAACATCAGTGGCCCACCACTGTCGCAATGGCGTCGGTGGGCCTCATGGCACCAGAGTCGGGCGGCGGGCAGAACATCAGTGGCCCACCGACGCTGCGCCCTTTTCGCCCACCAGCTCGCCATCGTCGAAGCGGCTCAGGGCGAATGCCTCGATCAGCTTGGGCGTGCGGCCCGTAGCTGCGGCTTCGGCTATCTGTTCTCCCGAGACCGGAGCTGCCTTGAATCCGTAGGTTCCCCAGCCGACATCGACCAAGAAGCCCTCCACGGGCGTATGACCCATCACCGGCGAGTAGTCGGGCGTCATGTCGCACAACCCGGACCACTGGCGCAGAATTCGCATGCGAGAGATGCCGGGCATCAACTCCAGCACGTGGCCGGCCAGACCCTCGGTGAACTCCAGAGAGCCGCGCACCGAGTAGTTGGCGTAGGGATCGACCGAAGCGCCGAACACCAGCTCACCGCGGTCGGTCTGGCTGACGTAGACGTGCAGCGAGCCCGAGACCACCACCGTCGGCAGGAACATCTTGACCGGCTCGGTGACTGCGGCCTGCAGCGGGTGGGTGGTGATGGGCAGCCGCACACCGGCCATCGTCGAGATGAGCGAAGCCCACCCGGCGGTGCAGTTGATCACGATCGGCGTGGAGATATCGCCCCGGTTCGTGCGCACCCCGGTGACACGGCCTCCGGCGCCCTTGCCGTCGGGCCCGTCGCCGCCCTCGCAGATGATGTCGGTGACTTCGGTCTTCTGGTGCATCTCGACGCCCATGTGGCCAGCGGCGCGGGCGTAGCCCCACACCACTGCGTCGTGACGCACAACCCCGCCGGGCGGGTGGTACAGGGCGCCCAGGATCGGGTAGCGGGGATGGTCGGAGGTGTCGAGGCACGGTGCCTCTTGCTTGATCTCGTCGGGGCCGATCACGCTGGAGTTGACGCCGCCCAGCTTGTTGACCTCGGCGCGCCAATGCATCGTGCGCAGCGAGCTGTCGGAATGGGCCAGCGTGAGGTGACCGCGCTGGCTGAACATCACGTTGATGTTCAGCTCGACGGCCATGGCCTCATACAGATGCACCGACCGGTCGTAGAAGGCGACCCCTTCAGGCGTGAGGTAGTTGGAGCGCACGATGGCGGTATTACGTCCGGAGCCGCCGCTGCCCAGATAGGCCTTGTCCAGCACCGCCACATCGGTCATGCCGTGAATTCGGGCCAGGTAGTAGGCGGTTGCCAAGCCGTGCACGCCGCCACCGATCACGACTGCGTCGTACGAGCGCTTCAAGTCGCAATCGCGCCACACACGGGGCCACGATTCGCCCCGGAGGCCCTTCCAGGCCAGCGCCGCAGCCGAGTACTTGGGCGGACGTTTCCGTCCAAGTCGGCCGTTCCCCCTCATCACCGTGCAGGTTAAGCACCGCTCTCGGTGAGTCAAAGTATCAATATGCGATTGATTAAGAGTTAACGCATATTATTCACTACGGGTACGGCCACGAGAGCGGCCGGCCACACGGCCACCACCCGACCAAACGCCCATACAGCCACACACCCACCACCCGACCACCCCACTACGCGCCCACCCGACTACCCGACCAGACGCCCACACGCCCAATCCGCAACCGCCCGGCCACACAGCGAGGACAGCACCATGAACTTGCAACGCTTGCGCTACTTCGCAGCAGTCGCTGAGGAGTTGCACTTCGGCAGGGCGGCCCAGCGATTGCACATGTCCCAGCCGCCGCTGAGCCAACAGGTCAGGCTGCTAGAGCGCGAGCTCGACACGACACTGTTCGATCGCAGCACCCGCCGGGTGACCTTGACGGAGGCCGGGCGGTTCCTCTACCCCGAAGCGCTTCGCTTACTTGCAGCAGCGGACGGTGTGGAGCGCCTCATGTCCCAGCGCCGAGAAGGCCAGGCGGGCACGCTTCGCGTCGGGTTCGTCGACTCGGCCGCATATGAAGTCATGCCGCGTGTGCTGGCCGAATACCGCCGAAGGCGTCCCCGGGTCGACTTCGAGCTGCACACGCTGAGCTCGGACGAGCAGGTACGAGCGTTGCGGGCCGGACGCATCGATCTGGGCATTGGCAGGGCTGCAGGGGACGTCGACCAGGTGGAAGCGACCCTGGTGATGCACGAACGGCTGCTGCTAGCCGCCGGCGGTGCCCACCGGCTAGCTCAGCAGCCGGCTGCAGCGTTACGCGATTTGGCCGGCGAGCCCATCATCGGCTTCGACCGGGGAGTGTCGCCCAGCCTCCACGCCGTGTTGGCCGGGATGTTCATCGCCCAGGGTGTCGCCTACGACCCGATGATCGAGGCCACGGAGTACACGACCATCTTGGGATTCGTGGCTGCGGGCGAGGGGCTGGCAATCGTGCCCGCCAGCGTGCAGACATTCCGGCCGCCGGGCCTGCACTACGTGCCCATCTCCGACGACGCCGCCTCAGTCCCGCTGCTGCTGCTCACCCGCTCCGGCGCACCGCTGCCACTGGTGACCCAGGCCCTCGATGTCGTCGCCGAGCTATACGGTCAGCCGCCTCCGGCCTGAGCCCTCAGCGTCTCCGCTCGGCGAGCGTGCTGGGAAACCAGGACGATCGGGCAGGTTCAATGTTCCTACGGGCAGCCGGGGTAGATGTGCCTGGATGCGGTTGCAATCCCAGGGGCCGCGACGATAAGCAACCATCCACCAGTCGTTCGTCGAGAATTCGCTTCTCCCGTGGCCTACCGGGGTGAGAGAATGCTGGGACGGCATATCGACCGCAGTCATCGACACATTCGCTTTGCTCGGCCCTCGTATCTTGCAGTGAAAGACATCGAAACTAAATGAAGACAGCCACTGAATCCTCCCCAACTACGTTGCTGACCGCCGACGATCTGCTGCGGCTCGGCAACGACGTGCGCGGTGAACTCATTCGGGGAGTGTTCTGCGAGATGACGCCGACAGGACACGAGCACGGACGGATCGTCGCTTCGCTCACCCACGAACTCGTGGCTCACGTCAAGATCCAGCAACTCGGCGTCGTCGTCGCGGGCGACACAGGTGTGCAACTCGAGCACGAACCTGACACGGTCCGCGCGCCCGACATCGCGTTCACCTCGAGCGAACGGCTGCCCGTGGGCCAAATCACCCATCGGTATGTCCAGGTTGTTCCCGACTTGGTGGCGGAGGTCGTCTCGCCGTCGGACCGTCACGCCGAAGTTCGCGACAAGGCGCGAATGTGGCTGAGCTGTGGAGTGCAACTGGTCTGGGTGGTGTTCCCGGTCGCTCGCACGGTCGAAGTGCATCGAGTCGGCGTCGACGCAACGGAGACGCTGGCCGAAGCCGACCACCTCGACGGCGGCTCAGTGCTGCCGGGGTTCACCTGCTCGCTGCGTCGCCTCTTCGCCGCCTGAAGTTGCCTGCGGCCCCTCAAATGGCGAGGTCGTTGAAGTTGCAGTCGCGGATGACGCAGCCGGACACGTCGGTGGAGAGTCTTGGGCCGATCCGCGACAATCACGGCAGCGGCAGCCATTCGCAGTCATAGTCGCCCGTCAGATCGGCGAGCCCAAACTCGAGTCCGTCCGCTCGCCCAGCGCGGCAGACTGCCACCAGCTCGCGGCGAGCTTTCAAGTGCTCGCGATAGGCCGTCTCAGTCGATGCGGGCAATGGTGTGCCTTCGGATGCGCACGTCCCGACAAGCCGTTCGTACGCATCGTCGAGCGTGGTCGCGGCTGCGCCCATTTCAGCCCATGCGTCCTCGATGAGCAGCATCAGCTCAACTCGACGCCTGTCTGTCTCGACGCCTTCGGAAGCGCGCCACGAATCCCATCGCGGCAGCATCGTGACAGCGGCAGCATTGAAGCGGGCAACTTGCGCACTGGCGGCAGTTGGGTCGCAGGTATCGGGACTCGCCGGTGTGGTGGTCGGCACATGGTCAAGGCCATCTTCGGACTGCATACTCGAAGTCGCCGCCGACGTTCAATGAACGGCGTCCTGCTCGACACCAACGTCGTGGCCGAGACTGCACGGCCCGCACCCGACGCGAATGTGCTGACGTTCCTCGCCGCCGAAATGGACTTCTGGTTGTCGACAGTCGTGTTGCACGAACTGGAAGTTGAAACCGTGGATGCCCATGTCCCAGTCGGGGCTGTCCCAGTGGGTGACGCCGTCCTGGTGCCATGCCACCGAGCCGCCGAGCCCGGGTTCCTTCACGAAGATGGCGTCGTTGTAGGGAACGAAGTCGGGCCCGTTGATGCTCTCGACGATGGACATCAGATCGGGATGCCCGTAGAGCCGCAAGGCCGAAGGCATCGACTGGCACATGCCGAAGATCAGGTACACCACTTCGTGCGGGGCGTCGGCGTCAGGAGTGGGCTGATCCATCTGCACCTGGTGACGCCCCGCGAGGGCGTCGGTGCCGCCCCACGGGTCCGACAGCGGCGCAACGTGGATGTAGGGCTCCACGGCGAAGTCCCGCCCCAGCGCCGGACGGCCGTGGCGGTCCACCTCGGCGCCCTCGCGCACCGGCGCGCCTTCGATCACCTCGGCCACATCGGCCCGCAGCTCAGCGATTTCGTCGGCACCCACCACGCCGGTGAAGACGTAGAAGCCGTGCTTCCAGTAGGCGTCCAGGATGTCGGGGTGCAGCCTGCCGTCAGCGCCGTAGCGCACCGGCCCGCGATTGCCGGTCTCGTGCGCGCGCTCAACGCCGCCGGCGAGGTAGTCGGCCATCTCGGCGAAGTGCTCAGCTCTCGTCGGAGTGCCATCGGTCCGTACCGGATCGGCAACGTCAGTCATCGCATTCTCCTAGGCAGTCCCCGTCGCAACGATGGTAACCGGGCACCCGCCGGCTCTCTCGTGACCGGCTCGGCTCTGCGAGCATGAGCCAATGGAGTTTCAGGAGTGCGCAGACCGATACCGCACCGCGGAGGTGACCCGCGACGACGCCGGCGTGGTGACCGTCCGCATGCACACCCGTGGCGGCCCGCTGCAGTGGGGCGGGCGACCCCTACCCGCGGACCCTCAACCCACCCTCATCCCACCAAACCGCGAAGGTCCCTAAAGTTCCAGAGCGAAGGCCCCGGAAACGTCCCTGCTTCGGCAAACGTCCGGGGTTACGCCTTTTCTGGGACACCTGCCAGCGAAACAGCTACGCCCGCCACCAAGACGGATAGGTCAGCTAGGGCTGGACTTTGAGCTCGATCTCGACGCCGGCAGGCAGGTCGAGCCGCTGCAGCGAATCGACCGTCTTGTCGGTGGGATCGATCACGTCGATGAGGCGCTTGTGGATGCGCATCTCAAAGTGCTCGCGTGAGTCCTTGTCCTTGTGGGGCGAACGCACCACGGTGTAGCGATGCTTCTCGGTGGGCAGCGGAACGGGTCCTCGCACCTTGGCGTTGGTACGCAGCACCGTCTCGGTGATCTTCTGTGCCGACTGGTCCACGATCTCGTGGTCGTACGCCTTGAGGCGCATCCTGATACGAGGTGCCGCCATGGCTGTGCCTAACTGCTCCGGGCCTGACCGCTACTGAAGGATCTTCGTCACCCGGCCGGCACCGACGGTGCGGCCGCCCTCGCGGATGGCGAAGCGCAAGCCCTCGTCCATCGCGATCGGGTTGATCAGCTCGACCGTCATCTCGGTGTTGTCGCCTGGCATGCACATCTCGGTGCCTGCGGGCAGGTCGACCACGCCGGTGATGTCGGTGGTGCGGAAGTAGAACTGTGGCCGGTAGTTCGAGAAGAACGGCTTGTGGCGACCGCCCTCTTCCTTGGTCAGCACGTACACCTGCGCCTCGAACTTGGTATGCGGGGTGATCGCACCCTTGCGGGTGCAGACCTGGCCGCGCTCGACCTCGTCCTTGCCGGTGCCTCGCAGCAGCAGACCCACGTTGTCGCCCGCCTGGCCCTGATCGAGGATCTTGCGGAACATCTCCACTCCGGTCACGGTCGTGGTCTGCGGGTTGCGGATGCCGACGATCTCGATCTCCTCGCCGGTGTTGATGACGCCCTGCTCGATCTTGCCGGTCACCACAGTGCCCCGGCCGGTGATCGAGAACACATCCTCGATCGGCATGAGGAACGGTCGGTCGGTATCGCGCTCAGGCTCGGGCACGTAGGTGTCGACGGCGTTCATCAGCTCAATGATTTGCTCCGCCGCGGCGGCGTCGCCCTCCAGCGCATTCAGCGCGGAGACCCGCACCACCGGGACATCGTCACCGGGGAACTCGTTCTCGCTGAGCAACTCGCGCACCTCGAGCTCGACGAGCTCGAGCAGCTCCTCGTCGTCGACCATGTCGACCTTGTTCAGCGCGACGACGATGTAGGGAACGCCGACCTGACGAGCCAGCAGCACATGCTCACGGGTCTGCGGCATCGGGCCGTCGGCTGCGGACACGACCAAGATGGCACCGTCCACCTGGGCGGCACCGGTGATCATGTTCTTGATGTAGTCGGCGTGGCCCGGCATATCGACGTGCGCGTAGTGCCGATTGGCCGTCTCGTACTCGACGTGGGCAATCGAAATGGTGATGCCACGCTCGCGCTCTTCAGGCGCCTTGTCGATCTCGTCGAAAGCCGTTGCCTGGCCGCCGACCTGTTCCGCCAAGACGTGTGTGATGGCGGCCGTCAGCGTCGTCTTGCCGTGGTCGATGTGTCCCATCGTGCCCACGTTGACATGAGGCTTCGTCCGCTCAAAACGTTCTTTTGCCATGTCGTGCCCGCCTTTCGGGGTTCTGCTCGCCTATCGGGGGTGAGTGAGGTGCAGGGTTGTCTTTGCTTCTTCGTTTCTTCACCGTTCTGAACGGTGTGAGGCTAGGGATGCCGTGGCCCAGTTCCAATAGGCACAGCCAATTGGCCCAGCCGACAGACTCGGACTCTGGAACGACTGCGACCCAGCGACGCCCGAAGAACTCATTCGCCGCGGATGCGCTTGATGATCTCGGTGGCGATGCTGGGCGGAACCTGCTCGTAGTTGTCGAACTGCATGCTGTAGGTGGCTCGGCCCTGGGTGCGGGACCGCAGGTCGTTGGCGTAGCCGAACATCTCCGACAGCGGCACCTTGGCATCGATCACCTGGTTGACGCCGCGCAGCTCCATCTGCCCGACGCGGCCGCGCCGGGAGTTCAGGTCGCCGATGACATCGCCCATGTAGTCCTCGGGCGTCACCACCTCGACGGACATGACCGGTTCCAGCAGGACCGGCCGCGCCAGCCGGGCTGCGTCGCGCATGGCCATCGTGCCGGCGATCTTGAAGGCCATCTCCGACGAGTCGACGTCGTGATGGTTGCCGTCGATGAGATCGACGGACACATCCACAAGCGGGAAGCCCGCCAGCGGGCCGTTCTCGAGCGACGACTGCAAGCCCGCATCGACCGATGAGATGTACTCACGCGGGATCACGCCGCCACGGATGTGGTCTTCGAAGACGTACCCCTCGCCCGGCTCTGACGGCTTCAGGTTGATGACCACCACGGCGTACTGGCCCGAACCGCCCGTCTGCTTGATGTGGCGGTACTCGAACTTGTCGACCGCAGCGGTGATCGTCTCGCGGTAAGCCACCTGCGGCTTGCCGATGGAGGCGTCGACCCTGAACTCGCGCAGCATCCGGTCGACCAGCACCTCGAGGTGCAGCTCGCCCATGCCCGAGATCACCGTCTGGCCGGTCTCGTGATCGGTCTTGACCTGGAAGGTGGGGTCTTCCTCGCTGAGCGCCGTCAGCGCTCGGCCCAGCTTGTCCTGGTCGCCCTTGGACTTCGGCTCGACGGCTACGTGCACGACCGGGTCGGGGAAGTCGAGCTGTTCGAGCACGATCGGCTTGGACGAATCGCACAGCGTGTCGCCGGTGCGGGTGTTCTTCAGCCCGATGCCGGCGACGATGTCGCCGGTTGCGATGTTCTCGCGGTCTTCGCGGTTGTTGGCGTGCATCTGCAGGATGCGCCCGATGCGCTCGCGGTTGCCCGTGGTGGTGTTGAGCACCTGACCGCCCCGCTCGAAGCTCCCGCTGTACACGCGAAAATACGTGAGCTTGCCCACATGGGGATCGGTCATGATCTTGAACGCCAGCGCCGAGAACGGCTCGTCGTCGTTCGGCTTGCGTTCGAGCTCGTCGCTGCCGTTCAGCGAGCTGCCTCCGATGGCGGGGATGTCCACTGGCGAGGGCAGGTACATCGTCACCGCATCGAGCAGCGGCTGCACGCCCTTGTTCTTGAAGGCGCTGCCGGTGAGCACCGGGACGATCTGCCCGTCGATCGTGCCCTGCCGTATCGCTCGGCGCACGGTGGCAACGTCGACGTCGGTGCCCTCGAGGTACGCCAGCATGATGTCCTCATCGACATCGGCGAGACGCTCGAGCAGCAGGCTGCGGTACTCAGCGGCCTGCTCGGCCAGGTCGGCAGGGATCTCGATCGTGTCGTAGGTGGCCCCGAGGTCGTCGCCCTTCCACACCACCGCGTTCATCTCGACCAAGTCGACCACGCCTTCGAAGCCGGCCTCGATGCCGATGGGCAGCTGCAGCACCGCCGTGTTGGGAGTCAGCCGGTCTTCGATGCTGTCCAGCGAGCCGAAGAACGACGCGCCGGTGCGGTCGAGCTTGTTGATGAAGCACATACGGGGCACGCCATAGCGGTCGGCCTGCCGCCACACCGTCTCGGTCTGCGGCTCGACGCCGGCGACGCCGTCGAACACGGCGACCGCTCCGTCGAGCACCCGCAGCGAGCGCTCCACCTCGACGGTGAAGTCCACGTGGCCCGGGGTGTCGATGATGTTGATGACGTGGTCGTTCCAGTGGCAGGTGGTGGCGGCGGAGGTGATGGTGATGCCGCGCTCCTGTTCCTGCTCCATCCAGTCCATCGTGGCGGCGCCGTCGTGGACCTCGCCGATCTTGTAGTTGACGCCGGTGTAGTACAGGACCCGCTCGGTCACCGTGGTCTTGCCCGCGTCAATGTGGGCCATGATCCCGATGTTGCGGACGCGGTCGAGAGATTGCGTTCGAGCCATTTCAGCGTTGCCTCATTGATCAGATATCCCGATCAGATCACCAGCGGTAGTGCGCGAAGGCCTTGTTGGCCTCTGCCATGCGGTGCGTGTCCTCGCGCCGCTTGGCCGCCGAGCCGGTGCCGTTGGAGGCATCCATCAGCTCGTTCGCGAGACGTTCTGCCATCGTGCGCTCGCGGCGCTCGCGGGCGAAGCCCACGATCCAGCGAATTGCCAGCGCGGTGGCACGGCGGGGCCGCACCTCGACCGGGACCTGGTACGTAGCGCCTCCCACCCGGCGACTCTTCACCTCGACCTGCGGCCGGGTGTTGTCCACCGCACGCTTGAGAATCTCGAGCGGCTCGCCGCCGGTGCGCTCGCCGACGAGGTCCATCGCCCCGTACACGATGCGCTCGGCCAGCGACCGCTTGCCGCGCCGCAGCACCTTGTTGATGAACTGGGTGACCAGCGTGGACTCGTAGACGGGATCAGGGTTGATATCGCGTCGGGGAACTGCGCCTCGGCGTGGCATGTCAGGCCTCCCGCTTGGCGCCGTAGCGCGAGCGCGCTTGGCGGCGGGAGTTGACGCCCGAAGCGTCGAGCGCGCCCCGGATGATCTTGTAGCGGACGCCGGGGAGATCCTTCACCCGGCCGCCGCGCACCAGCACGATGCTGTGCTCCTGGAGGTTGTGTCCCTCGCCGGGGATGTACGCCGTCACCTCGACACCGCTGGTCAGACGCACGCGGGCGACTTTCCGCAATGCGGAATTCGGCTTCTTCGGGGTGTGCGTGTACACGCGTGTGCACACCCCACGCCGTTGCGGCGATCCCTTCAACGCAGGTGTGCGCACCTTCGTCGACTTCGACTTGCGGCCCTTGCGGACCAGCTGCTGGATCGTCGGCACTGAGACCTCGGTGGTTAGGGACCTCTGTAGGCCCGGGTGTCTGTCAGCGGGACAGGCTTACGGACAGGAGTCGGCAAATCCGCGCATCGCCCCACCGGCAACGCGCCGAAACCGGCGCTCAAGGCTAGACAGCGCGCCCCAGTGCCACAACCGGCGGAAGCGTGTGCGGGGAGTGCTCAGCCGGCGTCGACGATCGACGCCACGTTGTCCTCGAATCCCGTCCCGTCGAGGCCAGTTCCGTCCAAGTCAGACTCTTCGCCGATCGAGGCCAGCCAAGCCGCCGGGTCTTGAGCCTCCTCAGAGGACCAGAACTCCATCGGCTCATAGGAGGGCGCGATCGTGTCGATGTTGCGATAGCAGTCCTGACCCGTTCCCGCAGGAATGAGCTTGCCGATGATGATGTTCTCCTTGAGGCCCTTCAGCTCGTCGCGGCGCGACTCGATGGCGGCCTCGGTCAGCACCCGGGTGGTCTCCTGGAACGACGCAGCCGACAGCCACGACTCGGTGGCCAGCGAGGCCTTGGTGATGCCCATGATGATCGGGCGGCCTTCGGCGGGCCGACGCTCCTGCTGCACCAGTTCGCGGTTGGCTTCGCGGTAGATGCGCTGGTCGACCTGCTCGCCGGGCAGGAACCCCGAGTCGCCCTGCTCGCCCACCAGCACCCGGCGGGTCATCTGGCGGACGATCAGCTCGATGTGCTTGTCGTGGATCGACACGCCCTGCTCGCGGTACACCTTCTGGACCTCGGAGACGAGGTACTGCTGGGTCTCGCGTACGCCGCGGATCTCGATGAGCTCCTTGGGGTCGCGCGGGCCGTCCACAAGCGGATCGCCCGCTCGGATGTCCTGACCGTCGACCGCCGCGAGCCGTGACATCGACGGGACGGTGTAGGTGTCCTCGGCGCCGTCGTCGCCGATGACATCGATCTGCCGTCCCCGGCCGTCGTCCTCGCCGATTCGCACCACGCCCGAGCGGCGCGCCAGCACAGCCTTGCCCCGGGGGGTGCGGGCTTCGAATAGCTCCACCACGCGCGGCAGACCGCCGGCGATGTTCTCGCCGCCGATGACACCGCCGGTGTGGAACGTCCGCATGGTCAGCTGAGTGCCCGGCTCGCCGATGGACTGTGCAGCGATCACGCCGACCGCTTCGCCGACCTCGATGAGCTTGCCCGTCGCCAGCGAGCCTCCGTAGGCCATGGCCGACACGCCGAACTCGGAATCGTCAGTGAGCGGGGACAGCACGCGCACTTGGGTGACCTCGGGATCGTCACGCAGGGCGATCAGCTCGTCCTCGCCGACGAGCCGCCCTGCTTCGAGCACGGTGCCATCGCTGAGCGTCACCTCCGACGCCAGGCAGCGGCTGAACAGCCGGGTGTCGAGATGGGTGCGCTTGTCCGGGCGGTCCGCGAAGACGTCTTCGATCCACAGACCATTCACGGGACCAGACCGCTCGAAGGGGTTCTCGCTGTTGATGATGAGCTCTTGGGCCACATCGACCAGCCGACGGGTGAGATAGCCCGAGTCGGCCGTCCGCAGCGCCGTGTCTACGAGGCCCTTGCGGGCGCCGGGCGTGGAGATGAAGTACTCCAGCGTGGCAAGGCCCTCGCGGTATGACGACTTGATCGGGCGCGGGATGATGTCGCCACGAGGGTTGGCGACCAAGCCGCGGATCGCCGCGATCTGGCGGACCTGCATCATGTTCCCGCGGGCGCCGGACCCGACCATCATGTCGATCGGGTTGAACGTCGTGCGGGCCAGCTCGGCCTCAAGCGAGCGGCGCACTTCGTCGGTGGCGTCGGTCCAGATCTCCACTTCCTTCTGGCGCCGCTCGCCGTCGGTGATGATGCCGCGCCGGAACTGCGTCTCGACCCGCTGCGCCTCGCTCTCGTGGCGTTCGAGGATCTCGGCCTTGTCGGGCGGCGTGCGCACGTCATCGACCGAGATCGTCAGGCCCGAGCGGCTGGCGTACTCGTAGCAGAGGTCCTTGATGTTGTCGAGGCTGACGGCAATGTCGCTGGTGGAGTAGTTGTCCGAAAGCGCTCGCACGATGCGGCCCATGTCGCCCTTGCGCACCGTGCGGTTCACGTACTCGAAGTCGGCCGGCAGTGCAGCGTTGAACAGCGCCCGACCCGGTGTGGTGGGCGTGAAGCCTCCATTGCCGTCGCTGAGCTCGGGAACGCGCCACTCGATCAGCTCGTGAAGTCCGACCTTGGATCCTTCGAGCGCCCGCTCGATCTGGTGCAGGTGACGAAAGACCGACCTCGAGACGTCGACGTCGGACCCCTCGCCATCGTCGGCCCGGCGCTCGGTCAGGTAGTAGCTGCCGATCAGCAGGTCCTGGCTGGGCACCGTCGTCGGGCGGCCGTCCGCCGGGCTGAGGATGTTGTTGGCCGACAGCATCAGCACCCGGGCTTCCGCCTGGGCTTCAGCCGACAGCGGCAGGTGCACGGCCATCTGGTCGCCGTCGAAGTCGGCATTGAAGGCGGCGCATACCAGAGGGTGGATCTGGACAGCCTTGCCCTCCACCAGCAGCGGCTCGAAGGCCTGGATTCCCAACCGGTGCAGCGTGGGGGCCCGATTCAGCAGCACCGGGTGCTCCTTGATGACGTCTTCGAGCACATCCCAGACGTCGGCCCGCCGACGCTCCACCATCCGCTTCGCGGACTTGATGTTCTGCGCGATCTCGGAATCCACCAGACGCTTCATGACGAACGGCTTGAAGAGCTCCAGCGCCATCAGCTTGGGCAGCCCGCACTGGTGCAGGCGCAGCGTGGGCCCGGCGACGATGACCGAACGGCCCGAGTAGTCGACCCGCTTGCCGAGCAGGTTCTGACGGAAGCGGCCCTGCTTGCCCTTCAGCATGTCCGACAGAGACTTCAGCGCCCGGTTGCCGGGGCCTGTCACAGGTCGACCGCGACGGCCGTTGTCGAACAGCGCATCGACCGCTTCCTGCAGCATGCGCTTCTCGTTGTTGACGATGATCTCGGGTGCTCGCAGGTCCAGCAGCCGCTTCAGCCGGTTGTTGCGGTTGATGACACGCCGGTACAGGTCATTGAGGTCGGAAGTGGCGAACCGGCCGCCGTCGAGCTGCACCATCGGACGCAGGTCCGGCGGGATGCACGGCACCGCATCGAGAATCATCGCCCGCGGGTCATTGATGCGCCGGCCGTGATCGTCACGCCGGTTGAAGGCGCTCAGGATCTTGAGCCGCTTGATCGCCTTCTGCTTGCGCTGCGCCGACAGCGGGCGGCGGCCGTCCGACGCCTCGATGGCAGCGCGCAGCTCGGCTTCCTCGACGTCGAAGTCCATGTTCGCCATGAGCTGCGCGATGGCCTCGGCGCCCATGCCGCCCTCGAAGTACACGCCGTAGCGGTCCTCCAGCTCGCGCCACAGATCCTCGTCGTCGACGATCATCCGCTCGTGCAGCTCGGAGAGCGCGCTGAAGGTCCGCTCGACGAGGTCCTTCTCCTCGGCGGCCTCCTCGTCGAATGCCTCGAGGTCACGGTCGGCTTCGCGCTGGCTGGACTTCATCTCGCGGTCACGGGCGCCCTCGGTCTCCAGCGCCGCGAGCTCGTCTTCCAGTTCCTTGAGCCGCTCAGCACGCCGTTCGGCCAGTTCCTCGTCGATGACGGCGAGCTCTTCGGCCTTCTCGGCCTCGAGTCGCGGCAGATCCGCGTGCAGCTTCTCGCTGTCGACCTTGGTGACGAGGTTGGCGGCGAAATAGATGACTCGCTCAAGCGCTTTGGCTTTGAGCTCCTGGCGGGGGTCGAGACCCGTCAGGAAGTACGCGAGCCACGAGCGTGTGCCCCGCAAGTACCAGATGTGCACGACCGGTGCGGCCAGCTCGATGTGGCCCATTCGCTCGCGTCGCACCTTGGAGCGGGTGACTTCGACGCCACAGCGCTCGCAGATGATGCCCTTGAACCGGACGCGCTTGTACTTGCCGCAGCCGCACTCCCAGTCCTTGGTGGGACCGAAGATCTTCTCGCAGAACAAGCCGTCCTTCTCGGGCTTGAGCGTGCGGTAGTTGATGGTCTCGGGCTTGCGTACCTCGCCGTTGGACCATGTGCGGATGGCATCGGCAGTCGCAAGGCCGATCCGGATGTCGGAGAATTCGTTGACGTCGATCATGTGAGTGTTTCTGGCCCCGTGTGTCTGGCTCGTCGAGTCCCGGTCGGTGAATGTCAGTGCCGCTCAGATGCGCTGGCGGCGCAGTTCGTCTTCTTCGTCGCTGCCGCGCTCAGGCCGGCTGATGTCGATGCCCAGCGACTCCTCGGCGCGGAAGACGTCCTCGTCGAGGCCCTGGATGTCGATCTGCTGCCCAGCCGTCGACATGACCTCGACGTTGAGGCAGAGCGCCTGCATCTCCTTGATGAGCACCTTGAAGCTCTCGGGGATGCCGGGCTCGGGGATGTTCTCGCCCTTGACGATCGCCTCGTACACCCGCACCCGGCCCAGCACGTCGTCTGACTTGATGGTCAGCAATTCCTGCAGGCAGTACGCGGCGCCGTAGGCCTCGAGCGCCCACACTTCCATCTCGCCGAACCGCTGGCCGCCGAACTGCGCCTTGCCGCCCAGCGGCTGCTGGGTGATCATCGAGTACGGGCCGGTGGAGCGGGCGTGGATCTTGTCGTCGACCAAGTGCGCCAGCTTCAGGATGTAGCTGTAGCCCACCATGATCGGCTCGTCGTAGGACTCGCCCGTGCGCCCGTTGTAGAGCGTGGTCTTGCCCGTGTCGGTCATGAGCCGGTCGCCGGTCCCGCCTTCGGTGATCCACTCTGGACGCAGATTCGCCAGCGTCTGCTGGATGGTGGGATGCCGGCCCGCGGCCTCTGTCTCGTCCCAGCGGGCACCGTCGAACACCGGCGTGGCGATGAAGACCGACGGCTGAGTGGTGGGACGGGTCTTGCGGGCGGTGTTGCTGACCGGCTCGGCGCCGATCATGTGCTCGGTGCCGTTGGCGTCCGTCGCCCTCCAGCCCCAGCGGGCCGCATAGCCAAGGTGAGCCTCGAGCACCTGGCCGACGTTCATGCGGCTGGGGACGCCCAGCGGACTCAGGATGATGTCGACCGGTGTGCCGTCGGCCAGGTAGGGCATGTCCTCGACCGGGAGGATCTTCGAGATCACGCCCTTGTTGCCGTGACGGCCGGCGAGCTTGTCGCCCACGCTGATCTTGCGCTTCTGGGCCACGTAGACACGCACCAGCTGGTTCACGCCCGGCGGCAGCTCGTCGTCGTGGTCTCGGCTGAACACCCGGATGTCGGTGACGACACCGTTCTCGCCGTGAGGCACCTTCAGCGAGGTGTCGCGCACCTCGCGTGCCTTCTCGCCGAAGATCGCCCGCAGCAGCCGCTCCTCGGGCGTGAGCTCTGTCTCGCCCTTGGGAGTGACCTTGCCGACCAGCACCGCACCCGGCTCGACCTCGGCACCGATGCGGACGATCCCCTGCTCGTCCAGATCCGTCAGGATGTCGTCGGCCAGATTGGGGATGTCCTGTGTGATCTCCTCGGGTCCCAGCTTGGTGTCGCGGGCGTCGATCTCATACTCGTGAATGTGGATCGACGTCAGCACATCGTCCTTCACGAGGCGCTCGGACAGGATGATGGCGTCCTCGAAGTTGTAGCCCTCCCAAGCCATGTAGGCCACGAGGAGGTTCTTGCCCAGCGCCAGCTCGCCGTGGTCGGTGGACGGCCCGTCGGCGATCACCTGCCCGGCCGATACCTTGTCGCCAAGGCGGACCAGTGCCTTCTGGTTGATGCAGGTGTCCTGGTTGGAGCGCCGGAACTTGAGCAGTGGGTACGCATGCTCGTAGCCGTCGCCGGACTCCAGCACGACTTGGTCGCCGGTGACCTCGGTGGCCACGCCGTCGGTCTCGGACAGCACCATATCGGCGGCGTCGGCCATGGCCAGACCCTCGATGCCGGTGCCGATATAGGGGGCCTCGGCCCGCAGCAGGGGCACTGCCTGGCGCTGCATGTTGGCGCCCATGAGCGCCCGGTTGGCATCGTCGTGCTCGAGGAACGGGATGAGCGCGGTGGCCACCGACACGATCTGCTTCGGCGAAACGTCCATGAGCTGGACCTCCGAAGCCGGCACGTAGCTGATCTCGGTGGTGGCGGCGAAGTAGGTGTCACGCTCCATCTGCAGTCGCAGGTCCTCGAGGCTGGCGCCTTGGGGACTCTTGCGGACCAGCACGCGGGGGTTGCGGAACGAACCGTCGGGATTCAGCGGCGCATTGGCCTGTGCTACGACGAACTCCTCTTCCTCGTCCGCGGTCAGGTAGCGCACCTCGCTGGTGGCCTTGCCGTCTTCGATGACCCGGTAGGGCGACTCGATGAAGCCGAACTCGTTGACGCGGGCGAAGGTGGCCAGCGCCCCGATGAGCCCGATGTTCGGGCCTTCGGGCGTCTCGATGGGACACATGCGGCCGTAGTGGCTGAAGTGCACGTCACGCACCTCGAAGCCGGCTCGCTCGCGTGACAGGCCTCCGGGGCCGAGCGCGGACAGGCGGCGACGGTGGGTGAGCCCCGACAGCGGGTTCACCTGGTCCATGAATTGACTGAGCTGGCTGGTGCCGAAGAACTCCTTCGTGGCCGCCACCACCGGGCGGATGTTGATGAGTGTCTGGGGCGTGATCGCCTCGACGTCCTGGGTGGTCATGCGCTCGCGCACGACCCGCTCCATGCGGCTCAGCCCGATGCGCACCTGGTTCTGGATCAGCTCGCCCACGGAGCGGATGCGGCGGTTGGCGAAGTGGTCTTGGTCGTCGAGCCGGTAGCCGGGCTCAGCGTTGGCGAGATGGAGCAGGTAGCTGGCCGTGGCAAGCACCTCGCTGCGCGTGAGCACCGTGGAATCAGGATCGGGACGGACCAGTTCGGGACGCTCGAGTGCGTCGGGGTGGTCGACGTCGACGAAGTCCAAGCCGAACAGCTCCGAAACGCGATCCAGTTCGGGTCCCAGCTTGCGGTTCAGCTTGTAGCGGCCGACCTTGGACAGCGAGTAGCGGCGCTCGTCGAAGAACGCGTTCTGGAAGTAGTTGTTGGCCGCGTCTGCGGTGGCCATCTCGCCGGGACGGACACGCTTGTACAACTCGATGACCGACTCTTCCTGAGAAGGTGCGACCAAGCGGTCCTTCTCCCACTGCGGCTCGAGGAAGTCGAAGTGCTCGACGAACCGCTCGAGCAGTCCCGGGTAGCGGTCTTCGCCGTACCCCAAGGCCCGCAGCAGCGAGAAGATGCTGAGCCGGCGCTTGCGGGCGACACGGCTGCCGGCGGTCGGATCCTTGCCCGGCTTGTGCTCGACGTCGAACTCGATCCACTCCCCGCGGTAGGGATGGATGGTGGCGGTCACGAGCTGGTGCTTGGACATATTCCGCAGCCGGTAGCGCTCACCGGGCTGGAAGATGACGCCGGGCGAGCGGACCAGCTGGCTGACCACCACGCGCTCGGTGCCGTTGATGATGAACGTGCCCTTGCGGGTCATCATCGGGAAGTCGCCCATGAACACGGTCTGCGCCTTGACCTCGCCGGTGTGTGCGTTCTTGAACTCGGCGCGCACGAAGACCGGCGCCGAGTAGGTCATGTCGCGTTCCTTGCACTCCTCCACCGAGAACTTGGGGGGAGGGCGAAGATCCTCATCATGCGGATCGAACGAGAAGACGAGCTGCAGGTGCCCGCCGAAGTCGCTGATGGGACTGATGTCGGCAAACGTCTCTGCCAGTCCGACGTCGAGAAAACGCTGGAAGGAATCCTTCTGGATCGATACGAGGTCCGGGAGTTCCAGGACTTCGTCGAGATTGCCGAACGAATAGCGTTCGCGGCCGACACGAGACGACAACGGACTCTCCTAGTGGTTCAGTTGTGCGGGATAGGTCGCAGGCGACTGCCGATGGCACAGAGCGGCGGGTTGGAGGCGCGCGCGGTCGCGGGCGTCCGCAGCAATCAGCGACCGCAACGTTCGGTCTCGATGCTGGGGACTGGTGGGGTGCGCAAAAGGGGAGGCCACCTGTGCCACGGCTAGGTCAAGGCTATCCGGGCCTCGCACGCGCCACAACTGCGACACCGTGGCGGTGACACCCCGGCCGCACCGGGAGCGACAGCGACCCCTCAGGACAGCTCGACAGTGGCGCCGACTGCTTCAAGGGCCTCCTTGGCCTTGTCGGCGTCGGCCTTGGGCACATCCTCGAGCACGGCCTTCGGTGCCGCCTCGACGAGGTCCTTGGCCTCCTTGAGGCCGAGGCTCGTGAGCGAGCGGACCTCCTTGATGACCTGGACCTTCTTGTCGCCGATCGCTGTGAGCGTGACGGTCACTTCGTCGGCGGCTTCGTCGGCGGCTTCGCCGTCTCCGTCAGCAGCGCCGACGGCGGCCGCCACCATCACCGGTGCGGCTGCCGCGGCAGTGACGTCGAACCGCTCCTCGAACGCCTTCTTCAGTTCGACCAGCTCGAGCACCGTCATGTTGCCGATGGCGTCGAGGATCTCTTCGGTGGATGTACTCACTGGTTGTTCTCCGTGTCTGTTGAGTCTGTTGTCGAATCTGAGTCTGTTGTCGAATCTGCTGTGCTTCGATCGATCAGGGCTTGAACGAGGCCGGACATCTCGCCGATCAGGTTGTTCATCATCGAGGCGAGTGAGCTCAGCGGCGCTGCGAGCGCGCCCAGCATCTGGGCCCTCAGTTCGTCGCGCGATGGGAGATCGGCGAGCTCGCGCACCTGGGCATCGCTGAGCAAGGAACCCGCCAGGATCCCGCCCTTGATGGCCAGCGCTTCGTGCTCGGCCGCGAATTCGCGCAGGGCCTTGGCCGCCGCTGAAGGATCCTTGCCGCAGAAGGCCAGCGCGGTCGGACCCAGCAGCAGATCCATGACTCCGCCCGGCGCTTCGTCGGACAGCGCGCGGCGAACCAGGGAGTTCTTGTAGATCTTGTAGCGGCAGTCGGCATCGATGAGCCGGCCCCGCAAATCGGCCATCTGTGCCACATCAAGGCCTCGGTACTCGGTGAACAGCACCGCCTCGGCCTCGGCGAATCGCTCGCGGACCTCATCCACCACGGCGACCTTGTCGGCCCGCGGTGCACGTTGATCAGCCGTAGTTGCTGCCGCCACTGTGAGGTCCTCCTGTGTGATGAGTTGCCGCTGCATGTCTCGTGGTCGGGCGGTCGGGTCGCTCCCGGCCCCAGATCGGGCGCCGGTCCGCAGACCAGACAGAACCGCACCCCGACGCTGACGCGCACAGGAAGCCAGTCCGCCTCATCAGGCCCGGCCCGTGCGGCTCACTCAAGCTGAGCAAGCTCCTGAACTGGGTTCAGACGGGGCCGATTTCAGGCCGAAGCCACCGGAGATCTGCGGCGAGCAGGTTGTCGAGGCCAGAACGCTACCGGCCTTCGCGGACGCATCCAACCGCCGCTCTCAGCCGAATGTGGCGGGATCGATCTGAATGCCGGGACCCCTCATCGGGCTCGGCCAGAAACGCCTCCACCTCCCTGCGGCGCAGCGGCGACGGCTTGCCGCCAGGCCCGGCGTGCCCCGTGACACCCGGTGTGCTGCGAATCATGTGGTGCGCCTCGTCGCTCGGGCGGCAGCCAATCAACAGAAGACCCGCTAGAACACGCTACCGGCAGGCATCTGGGTCGCGTCCCGGCGTACGCCTCACCGCGGGGCAGTTCGCTCGTTGCCGATCACCAAACTGCGCACCACGACGGTGCCCCCAGCCTTGTCATGCGCGCCAGCAGCGTCCTCACCGCGCAATCGGCCGACAAGACACAGCACGCCAGACATGAACGGCAGCCCCACCACGACCCTATAGAGCACTGCATCGAGCAACACCCATGCGAGCAGGTTCTCAGCAAATGAGGTCTCGCGACCGCCGTCGATGAAGGAGAAGAAGTCACCGCTTCGCCCGCCGTAGTCCTCGGTCAACAGCTTGGCGAGCGCTTCCCATGAGATCCACAGCAGCGCCATCCCTGCCGCAACTGGGATCGCCCAGCGCACCAGCGCCTGACCGAACGCCGGCGTCTTGGCGGGATCTGCCCGTTGTTGCACTCTGATCCCAAACAACAGCTTGCCCAGCGTGCAACCCGTCCACGCAATGACCGTCGGCTCATAGGCCACCAGCACGAAACCCAAGATTCACGGAACGATCAATTCCTCCGGCTTCGGTGGAGCCGTGCGGGGGAAAATGAAGCCGCTATACGCCAACTCGACCGCGGCCCACAGGACCATCGCCAGTAGGAGTCTCAGCAACGTATCGACGCATCGTGCGCCGAATGGGGTTGCCCGGTAGACCCGCCTCTGTCAGGCCAGTCTCGGGGTTGCGGATCGTATTTCGGACGAAGTCCCACACGATCTCCGCGTAGCCCACGTGTCCCGCCACAGTCGGGTGAAACGACTTGCCGTTCACGCCGTTGTCTTCTTCGTCATCAGCCACAAAGCCGTTCAGCCACCGGACGCCGCTGCACTGGTCGTGACCGACGAAACCCGACGGATGCCGAGCAGAGGCCACCCCGCCCAACGCATTCACAAAGTGCACCCCAGCCGCCGACGCCGTCCGTTGTAGCGCCGCGTTCAAGTCATCAGCGCCCCGACGCAAGAACCACGCCTCCCCTGGGTCAATCTTCACAACTCCCGGTGCGAGTTGCGCAGCGGCGTCGCTCAGGAGGTCTTCAAACCAGTTGCTCCCCGCGGCGTACGCGACCTCGTCGGCCTCAAGGCTCGCACACTGAATAAACGACTCCAGATATCGCGCTAGACGCACTACGCAGGGACCCGAGAGCCTCGATTGGGGCAGAGTGCCCAATCGTTCGTAGGCAGCATTGAACGCTTCGACTTCATCGCGTGTGAGTCCGTCGCATGGCTCCATCACCGGTGTGAGGTAGGGGTAACCGAGGAGCATGATCGATGCTTGGGGTGCGATCGCGCGGATGCGCGTCCATACCGCAGTAACGCGATCCTCGACCGTGTCGAACACCTCGTCGTAGCTCAGCGGTGTGTCGCATTCTGTGGCGTTGTGCTGGTTGACGGCGACCTTGCAGTCCTCCACGTCGCTCTCGTCGCAAGTGCTGTCACTGTTTCCGAGGAGTGGGGTGACGCATCTCGTAAGGATCCGGAGAAGCTGACGTCGTTGCCGCCGATGGTGACGGTGACCAGGTCTGCGTCATTCATGAGTGACACGCTCTGGCGAGGCTCCTCGGCGGCGTGGGGATTGGGGCCGTTGGTGGCGAGGCTCCGCGGGTCGGCGTTGGTGCCGTGGGGATCCAACGGGTCGTAGACGTTGAGCGTTAAGGCACCCCGCCCACCGAACGAGCAAGCCGCCTGGTTGCAGGCGCAGATGCGTTCAACCGTCGCGCTCAGCCGAAGGTGGCGGGATCGATCTGAACGCCGGGACCCATTGTCGAGGAGACCACCATCTTGCGGACATAGCGCCCCTTGGCGCTGGAGGGTCGCGCGCGGGTGATCTCGTCCATGACCGCGTCGAGGTTCGCCTTGAGGTCCTCGGCGGAGAAGCTGACCTTGCCGATCGCCAGGTGCACGTTGCCGTAGCGATCGGTGCGATATTCCACCTTGCCGCCCTTGAACTCGCCGACGGCCTTGCCCACATCGGGCGTCACGGTGCCCGACTTGGGATTCGGCATGAGCCCGCGCGGGCCGAGCACCTTGCCCAATCGGCCTACCACGCCCATCATGTCCGGCGTCGCAATGGCGACATCGAACTCGGTGAAGCCGGCTTCGACGCGCTCGGCGAGGTCGGCACCCCCCACCACATCGGCACCCGCCTCGGAGGCTTCCGCCGCCGCGTCGCCTTGCGCGAACACCGCGACGCGCACATCGCCACCCGTGCCGGACGGCAGCGCGACGGTGCCGCGCACCATCTGGTCGGCCTTGCGCGGATCGACGCCCAGCCGGACCGACAGCTCGACCGATTCGTCGAACTTGGCTGCGGCGAAGGTCCTCACCATGTCGATCGCTTGGCTCGGCTCGTGCATCAGCTGCCGGTCGTAGCGGCGAGCGGCGTCGGCGTGTTTCTTTCCAGCCATGTGGGACTCTCCTGGGGTGAGGGCCGGCTCAGCCGGCGATTTCGATGCCCATCGAGCGTGCGGTGCCGATCACTTGCAGCTTGGCGGCCTCGATGTCGCGGGCGTTGAGGTCGGCCATCTTGGTTCGCGCGATCTCAGCGACCTGGGCGTCGGTGACATACGCGACCGTTTCGCGGCCCGGGTTCCCGGCCGCCTTGGAAAGGCCCGCAGCCTGGCGCAGCAGCACCGACGTCGGCGGGGTCTTGGTCACGAACGCGAACGACCGGTCCTCGAAGATCGTGATCTCGGCGGGCACGATCGTGCCTCGCTGGCTCTCGGTCCTGGCGTTGTAGTCCTTGCAGAAATCCATGATCGCCACGCCGTGCGGACCCAACGCGGTGCCCACCGGCGGCGCGGGCGACGCTTGGCCCGCGGGGATCTGGATCCTGACGACCGCAGCGACACGCTTGCGCCTCGGTGCCCGTGCTGCGCTGTCTGCCATGCTGTGCTCCTGAAACTGCGAGTGCGCCCGCTGCTCAGATCTTCGCGACCTGGACGAAATCGAGCTCAACAGGAGTCTCCCGACCGAAGATGTTCACCAGCACCTTGACCTTCAACTGCTCCTCATTGATCTCGATCACCTGACCCTGGAAGTCCGAGAACGGACCCTCCTTGACGCGCACGCTCTCGCCGATCTCGAAAATCATCGACGGCTTGGTGCGACGCGGCATCTCGGGGCCCTCATCGGGCTCCGCCAAGAACGCCTCGACATCCCTGCGACGCAGCGGCGACGGCTTGCCGCCGGGCCCCGCGTACCCCGTCACGCCCGGCGTGCTGCGAATCATGTGATGCGCCTCGTCGCTGGGACGACAGCGAACCAGCAGATAGCCCGGGAACACCTTCCTCTTGGCGACCACCTTGCGGCCGCCCTTGAACTCAATCACATCCTCCATAGGAATCGCGACCTCATGAATCTGATCCTCCATGTCAAACGACCCGACCCGAGCCTCAAGATTCTGCCTGACCTTCTTCTCATAACCCGACTGCGTATGCACAACGAACCAACGGCCGGGCCGGTCATAAGGCGAGACCCGCTTCGGTTCAGGCTCCGGGGGAACGAGCAACTCATCCTCGGTGAGCACCCCACCAAGAACGCCCTCGCCCGCAGCGGACCCGTCGACGCCCTCAACAGCACCGACGTCGTCAGCGGCCCCGGCCCCTGCCAAGACGGTCGCCGTCCGCGCGCCCAGCAAGCGGCGAGCCGCAGCCATCGGATCGGACCCAGCACCAACACCAACAACAGCATCGGCACCGGCATCGGCATCGGTCAGGTCACTCATGTTCATCAGCCCGGTGTCCGTCAATTCACATCAAAGAGGCGCAGCACAGCCTCGCCAAGAACCCAGTCGAACCCCGCAATCATCGCCGTCAGCACCACGATCGTGACAAAGACGACAACCGAGTAGTTGACCAGCTCAGAACGAGTAGGCCAAATGACCTTCCTCAGCTCGGAGCGAACCTCGCCCACAAACTGAGCAGGACCCGCCCGCTCAGACGACGGCGAAACCGACGACGCCTGGCGCCGCTCACGCCGTCCCGAAGGCGCGCCGTCCGCCGTCACCTCACCCTGACGCTGCAAATGACGGCGAGTCCGTCGGTTCATGGCCATCAGGAATGTCTCCGACTCAAACTGCCACAGATGCCAACATAATCAATCCGCCCAGCTGAAGCTCACCAAGCAACGGAAGCGCAGGGCAGGAGGGACTCGAACCCGCAACCGCCGGTTTTGGAGACCGGTGCTCTACCAAATTGAGCTACTGCCCCCAGCATCGGACGCACCGCGAACGGCACGCACATGACACAGACGCAGGCCGAACGTCCGCCACAACAGACTACCAGCAGCCATCTGAACCGCGTCCCAGCAGGTCTCACATCAAAGCCGCATCCAGTGTCGAGTCCTCCGTTGGCGACCATCGCCATGAGGGTGCACAGGACCGGCGAATGGCAATCGCCGACGGCGTGCCTCCAGAGGCGAGATCCACCCTCCAGAGGCGAGATCCACCTCGACGAGACCATCCACCAGCCGATGCGGCTGCGGATCATGTCGTTGCTCATATCGCTGACGAACCGGGACCGCCTGGCCTACGGGTTCGTCCAGAAACACCTGAAACCGACGCCCGGCAACCTCACGGCGCATCTGCGGAAGCTCGAAGACGCCGGGTACCTGGTGATCACCAAGGAGTTCCACGGCGTCAAGCCGAGGACATGGGTGGAAGCCACTTCCACCGGACGGCGCGCCTTCGCTGGCTGCCTCGCCAACCTCGAACGAGTCCTCGGCGTACGAACTCAGGACTGAGCACGCACATCGCCTGCGTCCGCAATGCGCTGAGCACGTCGGTGCTCAGCGGGTCGGCGGTCATGACCGTGAGCGACGAGAGGCTAGACCAGCTCGATCAACGCCATAGGGGCATTGTCACCGCGACGGGGGCCCAGTTTCAGGATGCGCGTGTAGCCGCCCGGGCGGCCTTCATAGCGGGGACCGATCTCGTCGATCAGCTTCTGAGCCATCTCCTGATCGCCATTCAGGCTTGCGATGATCTGACGGTGCCGCGCCAACCCGCCCTTGCGGGCCTTGGTGATGAGCTTCTCGGCATACGGCCGCAGCGCCTTCGCCTTGGATTCGGTGGTCTCGATGGCTTCAGCTGCGAACAGCGACGCCGCCAAGTTCGCCAGCATGGCGCGCTGGTGGTTCGAACTCCCGCCAAGCCGTCGGCCCTTCGTGGGCGTGGGCATGCTCAGCTCACCGCCGCCGGCTCGGCCGGTCCGTTCTGCTCGGACTGCTCAGGTGCAGCCGTCGGACTCATGCCCCGCAGTGCCAAGCCTCGTTCGTCGAGCTTCTCGATGACCTCATCCAGCGACTTCTGGCCGAAGTTCGGCACGGTCATCAGCTCGTCCACCGACTGATCGAGCAGCTCGCCGATCGTGTTGAACTGCGCTCGCTTGAGGCAGTTGCGTGCCCGCTCGGACAGGCCCAAGTCCTCGATCGGCCGCTCCAGGTCGCTGGTCCGGCCGTCGCTCACTGCCACGTCGGCGATCTCCAGACCCAAGCGGTCTGACGAGAGCTCGGCGATCATGAGCATCAGCCGGCACAGCGTGTCGCCTGCCGATGCCAGCACTTCACGTGGGCTCATGGCGCCGTCGGTCTCGATGTCGAGCACCAGCCGGTCGAAGTCCGTGGACTGCTCCACGCGCACCGGCTCGACCTCAACGGCCACACGCCGCACCGGGCTGAACAGCGCATCGATGAGAATCGCGCCGATCGCGCCGCCGACACGGTCGCTGTCGGGTGCCGAGTAGCCCCAGCCACGCTCGACCGTCAGGTCCATCGCCAGGCGCGCTCCCTCACCGAGCGTCGCTATGTGCAGGTCGGGCGTCAGGCATTCGACGTCGACACCCCAGTCGACATGGCCGGCGAGCACCGGACCGACGCCGCGCTCGTCAAGACGCACCGCGACGGGTTCGTCGCTGTGGCACCGCAGCACAATGTCCTTGAGGTTCAGGACGATGTCGGTGACGTCCTCGACCACGCCCTCGATGGTGGTGAACTCGTGAAGCGCATCGTCGAACCGGACCTGGGTGATCGCAGCGCCGGGAATCGACGACAGCAGCGTACGACGCAGCGAGTTGCCCAGCGTGTGCCCGAAACCCGGCTCCAGCGGGCTGATGGCGAAGCGCTGGCGATTGCCCTCGGACTCGCCCAGGATGTCGATTGTCGGTCGGTGCATGACCAAGGTGTCAGAGATGGACACATTGACCCCTTCGTGGATGATTATTTGCTGTAGAGCTCGACGATGAGCTGCTCGCGTACCGGAATCTCGATCTGGGACCGGATCGGCAGCTCGCTGACCGTGACCTGCTGGCCGCCGTCGCTTGCCTCGAGCCACGGCGGCGGCGTGCGATCCAGCACGTCGAGGTTCCAGCGGATGGTGACGATCTCGCGAGACCGCGAACGCAGGGCGACCACGTCGTCGGGGCAAACCCTGTAGCTGGGAATGTTCACCCGGCGACCGTTGACGTCGATGTGGCCATGGTTCACGAACTGGCGAGCCTGAGGGCGGGTCGCCGCCCAGCCGGCCCGGTACACGATGTTGTCGAGGCGCAGCTCCAGCAGCCGCAGCAGGTTCTCGCCGGTGACCCCGCGTTGGCGGGCGGCCTCCTCATAGAGGTTGCGGAATTGCCGCTCGGTCATCCCGTAGGTGAAGCGGCACTTCTGTTTCTCCTGCAACTGCATCAGGAACTCGGAATTCTGGCTGCGTCGCCGTCCACGGCCGTGCTCGCCGGGCGGGTACGGGCGCCGGTCCAGCGCCTTGGTCTCTCCGGCGGTGCCCCAGATATTGGTGTTGAGCCGCCGCGAGACGCGAGCTTTGGGACCCGTATAACGAGACATGTCAGACCCTCCGGCGCTTCGGAGGACGGCAGCCGTTGTGCGGCACCGGCGTCATATCGCGGATGCCCTTGATCTCGATGCCGGAATTCTGGATCGAGCGGATGGCCGTCTCGCGACCCGAGCCGGGACCCTTCACATGCACGTGCACTCGGCGCACACCGTGCTCCATCGCCCGCTCGGCAGCCTGCTCGGCAGCCTGCTGCGCAGCGAAAGGTGTCGACTTGCGAGAACCCTTGAAGCCGACGTTGCCCGCCGACGCCCACGACACGACGTTCCCGCCCAAGTCGGTGAACGTGATGATCGTGTTGTTGAACGAACTCTTGATGTGCGCCACGCCGTCGCCGACGTTCTTGCGCTCCTTGCGGCGGCCGCGACGGGCCGACTGCTTGTTCACTTGCGTCCGCTCCTGTTGAGTCCACTTTGAGGTGGCTGATGTGTTCGCTCCGCGCGCCTCATCACTTGCGCACCTTCTTCTTGCCGGCCACGGTCTTGCGCGGCCCCTTGCGGGTACGTGCGTTCGTATGCGTCCGCTGGCCCCTCACCGGCAGGCCGCGGCGGTGGCGGACGCCCTGGTAGCAGCCGATCTCGATCTTGCGCTTCACGTCTTGGGCCACGTCTCGCCGCAGGTCGCCCTCGACGGTGAGGCCGGCGTCGATGTGGTTGCGGATACGAGCCACCTCGGCATCGGTGAGATCGCGCACGCGGGTGCGTTCAGCGATGTTCAGATCCTCGCAGATCTGCTGGCTGGCTGAACGGCCGATTCCATAGATGTAGGTCAACGCGATCTCGACACGCTTCTCACGCGGTATGTCGACGCCGGCTATTCGGGCCATCGATACGGGACTCCTGTCTCAGCCTTGCCGCTGCTTGTGCCGCGGGTTCACGCAGATCACCCGGATCCGCCCATGACGACGGATGACGCGACACTTGTCACAGATCTTCTTGACGCTCGGACGGACTTTCATCGGGGGACCTGCGCTGTAGACGAGCGGGCAAGTATACGGGTCACGGTGCGGCCTCAACAGCCGCCACGGAGCTGGCCGGTGCGGCCTCAACAGCCGCCACGGAGCTGGCCGGTGCGGCCTCAACAGCCGCCACGATGCGCCGATGCACCTGATCGGGTGTGCCGAGACCGTCGACGGTGACCAGCACTCCCCGATCGGCGAACAGCTTGCGCAGCGGCGCCGTTTCTGTCTCGTACAGATCCAGCCGGCGTGCGATTGCCCCGGGCGTGTCATCCGCGCGGCCCCGCTCCAGCATCCGCTGCGTCACCACCTCGTCGGGAACCTCAAGATCGATCACCCGGCTCACCGTGTGGGGTGCAAGCAGGGCAAACAGCCCATCTGCCTGTGCCTCGGTGCGGGGAAAGCCGTCCAGCAGGAAGCCAGGCACTGCATCGGGCTCTTCGAGACGCTCAGCCACGATACCCAGGATCAACTCGTCGCTGACAAGCTCGCCTGCGTCCATCACCTCTTTGGCCCGGCACCCCAGTTCGGTCCCCGCGGCCACCGCGGCGCGCAGCATGTCACCTGTGGAGATGTGAGCCACGCCGTAGCGCTCGACGAGCAGCTCGCACTGGGTTCCCTTGCCTGCCCCCTGCTTGCCCAGGACAACCAGCCGCCGGGTGGCGCTGACCGACATCAAGCCAGGAAACCTTCGTAGTTGCGCATGAGCAGCTGGCTGTCAACCTGCTTCATGGTCTCCAGCGCCACGCCCGACGCGATCAGGATCGACACGCCGCCGAAACCGATAGCCGCACCTGCGCCTCCGGTGCCGAGTGCGTCGAGATCGCTCGTCAACGACAGCAGCACGCTGGGCAACAGCGCAACCATGGCGATAAACAGGGCACCCGGCAGCGTGATGCGGTTCAGTATCCTGGCCAAGTAGCGCTCGGTCTGCGGCCCCGGCCGGATGCCCGGAATGAAGCCGCCCTGCTTGCGAATGTTGTCGGCTTGGCGAACTGGGTCGAACGTGATGGCCGTATAGAAGTACGCGAAGCCGACGATCAGCCCACCGAAGAACAGGATGTAGGCGATGTGGTCCGGCTGGGTGAGGTACTCGTCGACCGCAGTCTGCAGCCAGCCCCAGTTCGCCACGTTCGACAGCAGCACCGGCAGGAACAGGATCGAGCTGGCGAAGATGACCGGGATCACACCCGACTGGTTGACCTTCAGCGGGATGTAGGTGTTCTGCCCGCCATACAGCCGACGCCCCACCTGCCGCCGGGAGAACTGCACCGGGATCCGACGCTGACCCTGCTCGATGAAGATGATCGCCACCATCATGCCGACAGCCACAATGATCGCCGCAATGAGGTACACCGTGCCCTGCACCGCTCGAAGGCGGGCTCCGTCGAAGGGGATCGTAGACACGACCGAGGCGAAGATCAGCAGCGACATGCCGTTGCCCACGCCGCGCTGGCTGATCAGCTCACCCATCCACATGAGCAGCGCCGTGCCCGCCGTGAGCGACAGGATCACCAAGGCCACCCGGTTGAAGGTGAAATCGGGTATGACGATGACGGCCGCTGTGTTGCCAAGCGCCGTGCCTTGACCGCGCCCGAAGATGAACGTGATGCCGGTGGCCTGCACGAACGCGATGCCGAGCGTCAAGTAGCGGGTGTACTGGGTCAGCTTCCGCTGGCCCACCGCCCCTTGCTGCTGGAGTTGCTCGAAGCGCGGGATCGCCACGGTGAGAATCTGGATGATGATCGATGCCGTGATGTACGGCATGATCCCCAAAGCGAAGATCGCGAAATTGGTGAGCGCGCCCCCCGAGAACAGGTTCAGCAGCGCCAGCACGCCGCCGGTCGAGGAGGCCTCCTCGCGCAATTGCACGATGGCGTCGAAGTCGATGCCCGGGACCGGGACCTGAGACCCCAGCCGGTACGCCGCAATGATGAACAGGGTGAACATGATCTTCCGGCGCAGATCCTGAATCCGGAAGATGTTCCGCATGTGGCCGAGCACGACGAGTCCCTAGCGATTGGTGTGCTGATTGCCCGCAGCGGCTGGCCGCGGACCCTTGAACGTGGGCGGCAAAATCTCGATGCTGCCCCCAGCGGCCTCGATAGCTGCACGGGCCCCCTCGGACGCTGCATGAGCCTTCACCGTGATCGGCCTGATGATCTCGCCGCGGCCCAGCACCTTGATCATCGAACCCCGCGACACCAAGCCGCGACCCAGCAGCGCCTCTGGCGTGATCTCGTCAAGACCGCACTCATCGAGCGTGTCAAGGTTCACCGGCTGGTACTCGACACGGAACGGGTTCTTGAAGCCCTTCCGCTTGGGAATGCGCACCTGCAGCGGGAGCTGCCCGCCTTCGTACCAAACAGGAACGGTTCCCCGAGCCCGGGTGCCCTTGGTACCGCGGCCTGCAGTCTTGCCGCCCTTGCCGCCAGTGCCGCGGGCCACCCGCTTGCGCTTGCGCTTCGCGCCTGGCGGCGGGGCCAAGTCATGCAGTCTGAGCATCGCCGGCCTCTCCTGGAATCTCTTGGACAGTGATCAGATGGCTGACCTTGCGGAGCATGCCGCGGATCTCGGGTCGATCAGGAAGGGTATGGCTGCGGCCGATCTTTCCGAGGCCGAGCGCACGCAGGGCGCCGCGCGCCTTGGGCTTGGCCCCGATGGCCGAACGCACCTGGGTCACGACGATCTGGTTCATGCTTGGACTCCCGCTGTCGAATCGCTCAGCTTGCGGGCGCGCTCGGTCTCCCGGTAGGCCTCCAGCAGGCCGGCGGGGATGCACTCCTCGGGCGACAGTCCCCGCAGCTTGGCCACCTCGTCGGGACGCTTCAATGCAGCCAGCCCCGCGATGGTCGCACGAGCCACGTTGATGTGGTTCGACGAGCCCAACGACTTGGCCAGCACATCACTGATGCCCGCCTCCTCCAGGATCGCCCGGGCCGCACCGCCGGCGATGACCCCGGTGCCGGGCGCAGCCGGCTGCAGCAGCACCTTGCCGGCACCCATCACTCCGAGCACGGGATGGATGATGGTGGAACCGGCCAGCGGCACCTCAGAGAGACTCTTGCGTGCCTCTTCGGTGCCCTTCTGGATGGCGAGCGGCACTTCCTTGGCCTTGCCGTAGCCCAAGCCCACCCGGCCGGCACCGTCGCCGATCACGACGAGCGCTGAGAACGAGAAACGGCGCCCGCCCTTGACCACCTTGGCCACACGGTTGATGTCGATGACTCGCGACTCGCGCAGGCCCTCATCGCTGCTGCTGCGCGGGTTGTCGAATTGCCGCTCGCGCTGGCGCCGACCGGCGCCGCGCTCGCGCGGCGCCTCGGTCGTAGGTGCATCTGCCACGAGTTCCCCCTCAGAACCTCAGGCCGCCCTCGCGGGCAGCATTTGCAAGGGCCGCGACGCGGCCGTGGTAACGGTTGCCTCCGCGGTCGAAGACCACGGCCGTGGCGCCGACCGCCAAGGCCCGCTCGGCGATGATCCGTCCGACTTCGCCGGCGGCGGCCATGTTGCCGCCACCCGCAGTGGCCAGCGCAGCTTCGCGAGTCGACGCAGAGGCCAGCGTGTGACCTGCTTCGTCGTCGATGAGCTGCGCGCTGATGTGCCGGTTCGACCGGAAGACCGCAAGGCGTGGGAGATCGGCCGTGCCCGACACCTTCTTGCGGACACGATTCCGTCGCCGGGCACGCCGTGCCGCTTTCGTCGGAACGCTCACTTCGCCGCCTTTCCGGCCTTGCGCAGCACGCGCTCGTTCACGTAGCGGATGCCCTTGCCCTTGTACGGCTCGGGCTTGCGCAGCTTGCGGATGTTGGCCGCCACCTGGCCCACGAGCTGCTTGTCGATGCCTTTGACGATGATCGAGGTCTGGCTCGGGACCTCGAAGGAGATGCCCTCGGGCGCCGTCACCGGGACCGTGTGGCTGAAGCCCAGCGACAACTCGAGCGCCGACGGCCCTCTGGCCGCGGCCCGGTAGCCCACGCCGACGATCTGGAGCTCCTTGGAGAAGCCCGCCGACACGCCTTCGACCATGTTGGCCACCAGCGCCCGGCTGAGTCCGTGCAGCGACCGCTGCGAGCGACTGTCGTCGGCTCGGTCCAAAGCGGCGACGCCGTCGTAAACGTGCACCGTGATGCCCGCTGCCAGCTCGCGGGTGAGTTCGCCCTGCGGTCCGCTGACCGTCACGACGGCACCGACCGGCGAACCGGCGGCATCCGCGGCCGACTCGGCAGTGACCGTCACCCCGTCGGGGATCGAGATGGGCGCTTTGCCCACGCGTGACATCTGAGCCTCCTACCAGACGTAACAGAGGACCTCGCCGCCCATGCGCTTGCGCCGGGCTTCGCGGTCGGTCATCAGACCCCGGCTCGTGGACAGCACGGCGATGCCGAGTCCGCCGAGCACGCGGGGAACCTTGTCGGACTTGGTGTACACACGCAGCCCGGGCTTGGAGACCCGCTGCAGTCCCGAGATCGTCCGGTCCCGGTCGGGCGTGTACTTGAGGTTGATCGTGAGCGTCCGGCTGTGGTTGGCATCGCCGCCTTCCACCTTGAAATCGCTCACATAGCCCTCTCGCTTGAGGATCGCAGCAAGGCGCTCCTTCTGCTTCGAGGACGGCATGGCCACCTCGTCCTTGAACACCATGTTGGCGTTGCGGATGCGGGTCAGCATGTCCGCTATGGGATCAGTCATCGTCATGAACCCGACCTCACCAACTGGCCTTGGTCACGCCGGGCACCTCGCCGGCATGGACCATCTCTCGCAGGCACACTCGACACAGCCCGAACTTGCGGTACACCGACCGCGGTCGGCCGCACACACGGCAACGCGTGTAGGCGCGCACCTTGAACTTGGGGGTGCGCTGCTGCTTGTTGATCAGTGCCTTCTTGGCCATCAGTACTGCCTTTGTGAAGTGTGCAAAGCGGGACGCTACGGGGTCGAGTCCTGCCGGAATGGGAAGCCGAGTGCATCGAGCAGGGCGCGCCCGCCCTCGTCGTCGACTGCCGACGTCACGAGCGTGATGTCCATGCCCCGGATCTGGTTGACGCTGTCGTAATCGATTTCCGGAAAGACCAGCTGCTCGGTAATGCCGAACGTGTAGTTGCCGTGGCCGTCGAAACTGCGCGGCGACAGCCCGCGGAAGTCCCGGATGCGGGGAATCGCCAGCGACACGAGACGGTCGTAGAACTCCCACATGCGATCCCGGCGAAGAGTCACCCGGGCGCCGATTGCATTGCCCTCACGCAGCTTGAATCCCGCAATCGAGCGCTTGGCGCGGGTGATCGCCGGCCGCTGGCCGCAGATGCGACCGAGATCGTCGACGGCGCCTTCGAGCAGGCCCCGGTTCGTGAGTGCCGCGCCGACACCCATGTTCACGCTGATCTTGGTGAGCGTCGGGACCTGCATGATGTTTCCGAGTCCGAGCTCCCGCTGCAGCTGGACCCGCAGGGTGTCGCGGTAGAGCGTCTTCATCCGGGGCTCGGGCCGCGCCGAGAGGCTGGCGACTTCGGGAGCTTCAGTCACGCTCACGGCAACTCCTCCCCGGAAACCCGGTGATAGCGCACCTTGCGGTCGCCTTCGAAACGGAACCCGACACGGCCCGGCTGGCCTGTGCGGGGACACACCACCGCGACGTTCGACACGTCGATCGGCAGCAGGTAGTCGATGATCTGGCCTTCCTGATTCCGCTGGGAGGGACGCTGATGCTTGTGACCGACGTTCACGCCCTCGACGGTCAGGCGGCGCCGCAGCGGGTCGACGGAGACGACCTCGCCCTCGCGGCCCTTGTCCGGGCCTGACACGACGCGCACCGTGTCGCCCTTGCGCACTCGCAGCCGGGGAAGCTGGTTTCGCTGACGTGCCATCTCCACACCCCCTTCAGAGGACCTCTGGCGCGAGCGACACGATGCGCATGAATCGCTTGTCGCGCAGCTCGCGTCCGACGGGACCGAAGATGCGGGTGCCCCGCGGCTGGCGGTTGTTGTCGACGAGCACGGCGGCGTTCTCGTCGAAGCGGATGTAGCTGCCGTCAGGACGCCGGCGCTCCTTGCGAGTGCGCACCACGACGCAGCGCACCACGTCGCCCTTGCGCACTGAGGCGCCGGGAATCGCGTCCTTCACCGTGGCGATGAACACGTCGCCCATCGAGGCGTAACGCCGACCCGTGCCGCCGAGCACGCGAATGCACAGCACCTCGCGGGCGCCCGAATTGTCGGCGACTTTGAGTCGGGACTCTTGCTGGATCATCAGGTACGCAATTCTTCTCGGACTCGGGCTCAGCGCGCCCGCTCGGTGATCTCCACCAAGCGCCAGCGCTTGGTCTTCGAGATCGGGCGGGTCTCCATGACGCGCACCCGGTCGCCCGGACGCGTCTCACCCGCGGGGTCATGGACGTACAGCTTCTTCGTGCGCTGCACGGTCTTGAAATAGCGAGGGTGACGCACGCGCTCAGTCACCGAGACCACCGCGGTGCGGTCCATCTTGGTCGAGGTGACAATGCCCTCACGGATCTTGCGGCGGTTGCGCTCAGCGTCGGTGGCCGACTCTGTGCTCATGAGGAATCTCCTGTCGAGGCTGCGTCGTCTGTGGCCGGGTTCTCGGCCGAGCCCTGCGAGACGCCAGCCAGCCCAGCCGAACCCTGCGAGACGCCAGCCAGCGCCTCGGCGGCAGCGATCTCGCGCTCACGCAGCACGGTGTGAATGCGTGCGATGTCACGCCTGGTCGCGGACATCTGTGCGGAGTTGTCGAGCTGCCCGGTGGCGAACGCGAAGCGCAGGTTGAAGAGCTCCTGGCGAGCGCTCTCGAGCTCGTCGAACAGCTGGTCGTCGGACAGCGTGCGAAGCGTCGCGGCCTTGGCCATCAGATGGCCTCCTCTCGCGAGATCACCCGTGCCCGCACGGGCAGCTTCTGGATGGCGCGCTCCATGGCGCCACGAGCCAGCTCGGCGTTCACCCCGCCCAGCTCGAACATGACCCGGCCCGGCTTCACGACTGCGACCCACTTCTCGGGGTTGCCCTTGCCGGATCCCATACGGGTCTCCGCGGGCTTCGCCGTCACCGGCTTGTCCGGGAAGATGTTGATCCACACCTTGCCGCCGCGCTTGACGTGGCGGGTCATGGCGATGCGGGCTGCCTCGATCTGGCGGGCGGTGATCCAGCCGGGCTCGAGCGCCTGGATGCCGTAGTCGCCGAAGTGCACAGCCGTGCCGCCCTTGGTGCGACCTTTCATGCGGCCGCGGTGCGCCTTGCGGTGCTTCACCTTGCGAGGCATCAGCATCAGTCGTCTCCCGGCCGGAAATTGGGCGTCTGGGACTGGTCCCGCGTGGCTCGCTCGATCTGCTCTTCCTCTTCCAGCAGGCGCTCAAACTCGGGATCGGCCTCGCGCAGCAGCGGGACGGGCTCCTCGGGCAGATCGTCCAGATCGCCGCGTCGGCCAGCCGACGACACAGCCCCTGCGGGGGGGGCGCCGTCACCCGAGGTCTGCCCAGTCGCCATGGCCGCCTCGCGGTGAATGCGCTCGTCGGAGGAAACCTTGTACGGGAGGATGTCGCCCTTGTAGAGCCACACCTTGACGCCGATGCGCCCCGCAGTGGTGCGAGCTTCGCGGAAGCCGTAGTCGATGTCGGCACGCAGCGTGTGCAGCGGCACGCGGCCCTCGCGGTACCACTCAGTGCGGGCCATCTCGGAGCCCCCCAAGCGTCCGGAGCACTGCACCCGGATGCCGAGCGCACCTGCCTTCTGGGCGTTCTGCACGGCGCGCTTCATGGCCCGACGGAACGCGACACGGCCGGCGAGCTGGTCTGCCACACCCTGAGCGATGAGCGCGGCTTCCAGTTCCGGCTGCTTGATCTCCTGGATGTTCAGCTGCACCTTGGGATTGCCGGAGATCTTGCCGAGCTTGGTGCGCAGGCGGTCGGCCTCGCTGCCGCGGCGTCCGATGACGATGCCGGGACGGGCGGTGTGCACGTCAACCCTCAGGCGATCCCGGGTCCGTTCCACCTCGATGCGGCTGATCGCTGCATGCGGCAGCTCGGTCCGCAGGAAGTCGCGGATCTTCCAGTCCTCGATGAGGTAGTCCTGATACTCCTTGTCGGCGTACCAGCGCGACTTCCAGTCGGTGGTGATTCCCAAGCGGAATCCGTAGGGGTTGACCTTCTGACCCATGATCAGTTCTTTTCTTCGGGGTCGGCAGCTTCGGGGTCGCCGGCTCCGGCCCCGCTGACTTCGCTGGATTCGACGTCGTCCGTCGCGACGGCCTCGCCCTCGGCCTTGTCTTCGGCGTCGTCTTCAGGGTCGTGGCCGCCTTCGGGGGCAGCCGCATCGTCGAACGCTGCTGCGTCTGCAGCATCGACCGTCTCGCTGATCGCTGTCTCGTCGGTTGTTGTCTCGTCGGTTGTTGTCTCGCCGGCCGCTGCTTCTTCAAGCTCGATCCCGGCACTGGGCTCATCGGCCGACTGGTCATCCGGCTCGCTGTCGCCCGCCTCCGCTGCCCGGCTGGCGGCGACACGCGCCGCTCGGGCCGCGGCGGCCGTCTGCAAACCCGAGGCGGCCAAGCGGGCCTCACGCATCTCGAGCTCTTCGTCGCTGAGCTGCGCAACGATCACCGTGATGTGGCAGGTCTGCTTGTGGATGCGCGTCGCGCGGCCCCGTGCCCGCGGGCGCCAGCGCTTCAGCACCGGTCCCTCGTCAGCCCAGCACTCGGCCACGTACAGCTCGTCAGCATCGAGCTGCTCATTGTTGGTGGCGTTCGCCACGGCGCTCTCGAGCACCTTGGACACCACTTCGGCAGCACCGCGCTCGCAGAACCGCAGCCGGTCGCGAGCAAGGGCCAAGTCCTCGTCCCGGATGAGGTTGAGCACCACCCGTGCCTTCGACGCCGACAGCCGGCCGTAGCGAAGCGTCGCCTTCGCCCCGGCGATGACGTCCAGATCGATGAGACCGCTCATCGCCGCCGTCCTTGTTCCCGTCCAGCTTGGGCGCTGAACGTCCGCGTGAGGACGAAACCGCTCATCGCCGCCTGCCGCCTCGCTCCTGGCCCGCGTGGAACTTGAACGTCCGCGTCGGCGCGAATTCGCCCAGCTTGTGGCCCACCATCGACTCGGTGACGTACACGGGCAGATGCTTGCGCCCGTCGTGCACCGCAATCGTGTGGCCGATCATCTCGGGGATGATCGTGGAGCGCCGGCTCCAGGTCTTGATGACTTTCTTCTCGCCGCTCTCGTTCAGTTCGTCCACCTTTGCGAGCAGGTGGTCGTCGACGAACGGGCCCTTCTTGAGACTGCGCGGCATCGCTCTACCTCCGGGACCCTCGCGTCCGGCGACGGCGGACGATGAGGTCATTGGACTTGCGGTTCTTCGATCGGGTGCGGCCCTCAGGCTTGCCCCACGGCGACACCGGATGACGGCCGCCGGAGGACTTGCCCTCGCCGCCCCCGAGGGGATGGTCGACGGGGTTCATGGCCACGCCCCGGGTCTGGGGGCGAACGCCCTTGTAGCGATTGCGGCCCGCCTTGCCGATCTTGATGAGATCAGCCTCGGCATTGCCGACCGACCCGATCGTGGCACGGCAGTCGATCGGCACGCGGCGCATCTCGGTCGAGGGCAGGCGCAACGTGGCATATGCGCCCTCCTTCGCCACGAGCTGCACGCTGGAACCGGCCGAACGCGCCATCCGGCCGCCGCCGCCCGGCTTCAGCTCCACGTTGTGCACCGTGGTGCCGACCGGCACATAGCGCAGCGGCATGGCGTTGCCGACCCGCACTTCGGCCTGCGGCCCGTTGGCCAGCTTGTCACCGACCTCCAGCCCGGCGGGCGCCAAGATGTAGCGCTTCTCGCCGTCGTGATAGTGCAGCAGCGCGATCCGTGCGTTGCGGTTGGGGTCGTACTCGATCGTGGCGACCGTGGCGGGCACCCCGTCCTTGTTGCGGCGGAAGTCGACCACCCGGTAGCGCTGCTTATGGCCGCCCCCGCGATGGCGGGACGTCTTGCGGCCGTAGCTGTTGCGCCCCCCGGTGGAGTGCTTCTTGGCGACGAGGGAGCGCTCGGGCTTGGTTGCCGTGAGGTCGGCAAAATCCGAGACCGTCTGGAATCTCCGCCCGGGACTCGTCGGCTTGCGTACTCGAATGCCCATGCCGAGTCCTACGAATTGAAGATCTGGATCGAGTCGCCCTCGACGAGGGTGACGATGGCCCGCTTGGTGTCCGGCCGACGGCCGACGGTGTTGTTGCGCCGGTTGCGCCGGATCTTGCCCTTGCGGTTGAGCGTGTTGACCTTGGCGACCTTGACGTCGAAAATCGATTCGACCGCCTGGCGGATCTCGGGCTTGCCGGCCGAGGGATGCACACGGAACACGTAGACGCCCGCTTCGAGCAAGTCATACGACTTCTCCGAGATCACCGGGGCGATCAGCACGTCGCGGGGGTTCTTCACTGGGTCTCCTCCGCATCCGGCGCTGCATCGCTCGTAGCTGCACCGTCCGCCGCTGCATCGTTCGGCGCTGCATCGTTCGGCGCTGCATCGCTCGTGTCAGCCGCCTCACCCACCGTCGCTGTGCTGTGGTCGGACTCGTCGGCGACCTCGAAGACTGGCTCGTCGGTCACCACGGTCGTGCTCGCCACGGTGGCGTCGCCGTCTGACAGCTCTGCGGTGGGCACGGCTGCGTCGGCGGGTGGTACGCCGTCCCCGGATGCCGCCGAGCTGGTCGGTGCTGTGCGCGGCTGTGCCGTGCTGGGGGACTCAGCGCTGGTCGGCAATGTGTCGGTGGTGAAGACCAGCCAGTCCGAGCGCAGGATGTCGTAGGCATTCAGCTCTGACGGGCGGACCGAGCTGACCGACGGAAGATTTCGGAAGCTGCGGTCGGCCGTCTGATCAGCAGGACTGTCGTCGAGAACGAGAAGAACCTGTCCGCTGAGGGACAGGTTCTCGAGCACGGCAACGGCGTCTTTCGTGCGGGGCTGCGCGAATCGCCATTCGTCGATGACCATGACGCGCTCGCTGCGAACCCGATCGCTCAGCGCCGAACGAAGAGCCAAGCGGACGGTCTTGCGATTCACCTTCTGGCGGTAGTCGCGTGGCTTGGGACCGTGCGCCACGCCGCCGCCGGCCCATTGCGGCGAGCGGATGGAACCCTGGCGAGACCGGCCGGTGCCCTTCTGCCGCCACGGCTTGGCGCCGCCGCCGCGGACCTCCGCACGGGTGAGGGTGCTGTGGCTGCCGGCCCTGCGAGCTGCGAGCTGTGCGGTCACCGCTTGGTGCAGCGCTGCCATGTTCGGCTCGATGCCGAAGATCGCTTCGTCGAGGCCGACGGTGCCGGCGGTGCCGCCGTCGGGAGTGCGAACGTCGAGCGTGAGCGTCATCAGAACCTCCTCACGCCTCGACCGGTGCTGTGCTGGCTGACGCGCCCTGCGGCGCTTTGACGGCATTGCGGACCACTACGGTGCCGCCCTTGGGTCCGGGGACCGAACCGCGCACCAGCAGCAGGCCCCGCTCGGCGTTGGCCTCCACCACGGTGAGGTTGAGCGTGGTGACCTTCTCGCTGCCCATGCGGCCGGCCATGCGGGTGCCCTTGAACACCCGTGACGGCGTCGCGCACGCGCCGATGGCACCCGGTGCCCGGTGGACACGGTGCGCGCCGTGGCTGGCTCGCTGGCCCGAGAAGTTGTGCCGCTTCATGGTGCCCGCAAAGCCCTTGCCCTTGGAGGTCGCCGTCACATCGACAAGCTCCCCAGGACCAAAAAGGTCGGCACCCAATTCGGTGCCGACCGTGATCTCGCTCACATCGTCGAGCCTCAGCTCCACGAGCTTGACGCCGGGATCTACGCCGGCACGCTCGTAGTGACCGTTGGTGGGCCGGTCGAGCTTTCGGACCTCGCGATGGCCGAAGGTGACCTGCACCGCGGTGTAGCCGTCCTGCTCGGTGGTACGGACTTGGGTGACCCGGCAGTCGTCGACGCGCAGCACGGTCACCGGGACGACGCGATTGTCGCTGTCCCAGAGCTGTGTCATGCCGACCTTGGTGGCGACCAGCGCCTTGTTCGCCATGGGCGTCTCTCTCGTGCCTTCGTACCTTCACCATGCGAACGCTCCGCACGGCTGGGCCGGCGGAGCGGACTTCTGGTTGTGCCGACCGGTTCCGAATACCCGACCCATTGAGGGGAGGCACCCGGCCTAGCCGGACGTCGGTTTCGGCGCAGACATTCCCGCGCCGCGAACAAAGCAGCCTACCGATCCACCATGACCGCCCCAACCCAGCCCCAAGGGTCAAGCGAAACTGCCGTGGCTCACAGCGGGATCGCATCTGCGAGCATCGTGCCGTACCGGTCTCTCAACCCGGCGAGGTTACGACTGCATGTCAGCGGCGTCGAACGGGATGCGAACGGGATGTCGGCCATGTCAGAGCCGGGTTCAGCCGAATCCATGCACCCGGTGATCTTCGATGTCGGCAGGTCGGAACCAAACGTTGTGGCGGCTGACAGGGTCCGCTGTTGGGTCGGCCGTCGGCACGATCCTCGGTGAGGGCAATCGCTCACTCCTCGAGGAGGACGTGCCCGATGGCCCTGTCTGATGTCGCCACAGCGCAGCGGTGGGAGACCGTTGGCGCTGGGGATCGCTGCCACATCCGATTCGGGAATCTCGATCGAGGCAGATGCGATTGGCGCATGAGCCTCAGACAGTCTCCTGACCCGGCACTCGTCGTGCCGGTATGTTTGAGAGCGTCGTATTAGTTCAATACGATCCGTCGGATTGGTGCGATAACGTTACGCGGGATGGGGTCCGGTGCACACGACGGCTATCTGCCGCGGATCGCGGACGGCGAGCTTGACGTGCTGTGCGCCGAGCTGCCCGCTGTGGCGCTGGAGGGACCGCGGGCGGTCGGCAAGACCGAGACCGCGTTGCGCCGGGCGACCACCGTGCACCGCCTCGATGACGTAGCCGAGCTCGACATAGCTCGCGCTGATCCCTCGCGACTCGCCAAGGGCGAGCCCCTCGTTCTCATTGACGAATGGCAGCGGCTGCCGGCCTCGTGGGATGTCGTGCGCCGGGCCGTGGACGCCGACCCGCGCACGCCCCGATTCTTGCTGACCGGCTCTGCAGCACCGGCACAGGTGCCGACGCACTCGGGCGCGGGCAGGATCGTGACCGTGCGTCTGCGGCCGCTGTCGCTCGCGGAGCGCGGCCTGTGCACGCCCACGGTCAGCCTCGGCAACCTGCTCGCAGGCAGCGGCACCGTCGTGGACGGAGCGAGCCCACTGCGGCTCGAGGACTACGCCGTGCAGATCACCGGCTCGGGCTTCCCCGGGCTCGTCGGGCACTCCCAGCGCGCATCAAGAGCCTTCCTGGACGGCTACTTGGACCGCATCGCCGAGCGTCACGTCCACGAGCAGGGCCGCACGCTGCGAAACCGGGCAGCCCTGCGACGATGGATGGCCGCCTACGCCGCCGCCACCTCGACGACAACGACGTTCGAGCAGATACGCGACGCAGCGTCGCCGGGCGAGGCCGACAAGCCGACCAAAGCGACCACCATCGCCTACCGCGCGGCGCTCGAGGGGCTGTGGCTGATCGAGGAACTGCCCGCGTGGCTGCCGGTCCGCAACCACTTGCGCCGGCTCGCCTCGGCCCCAGTGCACCAGTTCGCCGACCCGGCGCTCGCAGCCCGCCTGCTCGAGACCGACACCGACGCCCTGCTCGCAGGGCGCGACAGCGGCCACGGCCTTGACCGCGACTCCAGCCTGCTCGGCGCGCTGTTTGAATCGCTGGTCACCCTGTCGGTTCGCGTGTACGCACAGGCAAACGAAGCCAAGGTGTTCCATCTGCGGACCCAAGGCGGGGAGCACGAAATCGACCTGATCGTCCAGGGCCCCGGCGGCCGCATCGTGGCCGTCGAGGTGAAACTCACCCAAACCGCCTCCCGCAGCGACACCCGTCACTTGCGATGGCTTGCCGAACGCATCGGACCCGCCCTCGCCGACGCCGCCGTCATCACCACCGGGCCAGAGGCATACCGGCGCCCCGACGGCATCGCCGTCATCCCCGCCGCACTGCTCACGGCCTGAGCGACAGGTGCTGCTGTGCGGGGCCGAGACGTCGTGACACCAACTGATGTCGGAGGAACGGTCCTCTGGTTGTGCCGACCGGTTCCAAGTGCTGTGGGCACCCGGCCTCGCCGGACGTCGGTTCGGCGCAGGGGACCCCGCACCGCGAACCGAGCAGCCTGCCGAGGGTCCCCCACCTCCCCAACCCGGTCTGGCGACACCGCTCGCTGAAGTTCCTGTTCGGAGGACTCGTCCAGATTCGGGGTCAATCCCCTCAACTCGGTAATGCAATACTGCTGATCGGTAATGCAATACTGCTGAGGTACCCAACGTTGAAGCAGCGCAGCCCGCCCGCCGCGAGAACCCCACACAGATTTCCCCAGGGCCCGCCTGCACCGACAGAAAGTGCGGTCAGTTGGTAACCGGAAGGTGCGGTCAGTTGGCTACAAACCCCGACCCCCCCAACAATTGAGATGGCCATCAACGTGCACTGCACAACTGAATTGCGCTCCGGCGGACACTGACAAATACTCGCCTTGAGGGGCATCCAGAAGACCGGCATATGCGTTGAGGCCCCAACACTCGATGGTATTGTCGGCACGCAGACCGCACGCGTGAACGCCGCCAACAGAAACTTCAACAAATGCACCTGAGGGCGTCGGCCTGAAAGTAGGATCGGGGTTGGGGAAGTTAATGTCATAGCTTTCGTCCTCCAACCATTCGCTGTTGTCGTCTCCCCAGCAATAAACTGAACCGCTCTCGCTGACTGCACATGCATGATTACCGGAGACGGACAGATATGTGAACTTGCCTTTAGGGCTGTCTCGTAGGTCAATTCCGTCCAACACGTCAGGAGATACTGCTGGGGCTTCACCCCAGCACAGGATGGTGCGATCAGTCTTGAGACCGCATGATTGCCACACTCCCGCGTCCACCTGAATGAACTCTCCATCTGGTGGATCGGCTTGACCTACGTAGTGGCTGTCGTCAAGATCATCGTCACTGGCAGACCAAGCATAGTTGCTGCCCCAGCACTCGATACTCCGGTCTCGGCGCAACCCACAATTGTGATCACTCCCAGCGGCAATTGAAGTGAATTCACCAGTGGGTGGTCTGGACTGCCCGACAATCCCACCGACCGAGTAGTAGAGTTTGTTGCTGCCCCAGCATACAACTTCGTGATCAGCACGCAAGCCACAAGAATGGTCGTGACCAGTAACTACAGAATTGAACGAGCCACTAGGTGCATCCGCCTGCCCGGGCACAGAGCCTCGCTCGGATACATTGCTGCCCCAGCACTGGACGCGGCCATTCGTGTATACACCGCAAGCGTGTCCGTGGCCCACGCTCACCGCGCTGAACGTATTCCCCAGCGGAACGTTCCTGCCGCCCACTCGCCCACCCCAGCAAGTCACGATTCCATTGGCTTCCAATCCGCAGGCGTGCTCATCCCCGGCCGTAATGGACACATACGATCGATCTCCATCAGGGAACCTAAAGGCACTGCCCCTAGGATATACGTAACGTTTGTCTGGATCATAGTCCCTGCCCCAGCAGCGAATCGTGCCGTCGGCACGAATCGCACACCCAAAACCGCTGCCGACCGCGAGCGCCATAAAGGTGCCTTCCGGCGCTTCCGAAGCTGCTCCGCTGCCCCAGCACACCACGGTGTCATCTGTGCGGAGCCCGCACGCTGTTGTACCATCGTACTCAACAGCAGAATACTTGCCCTCTGGCACGTTCTCATCAACGCGGCGGTTCAACGAACACTCGATGCTGTTATCAGCCCCGATGCGGCATTTGGGTGGCAGACATCGGATGCGACTGCCCGATCTAGAGCACAGAGGCGTGCCCGATATCGAGGTAATGATCGCGGTGAAATCGCTGTCGGATAGGCTAGCTGTAACTGGGAACCTCGTAGCTGGAAAGTCACTTTCACCACCCCAGCACAAGGCAGTTCCATTAGTCTGGAGGCCGCATGTCTCTGACCTGCGATTTGAGCCACCTAACGCAATGACCGAAATGAATCGGGGTTCCTTATTTCTGGTCACGTTGACGGACTGATGGTGGTCGTCGCTTGAAGCAATGGAATGCGCTAGTTCTCCGACCTGTTGTGCTGTGTGCCATCGATTGTCGCCATCAAGTCTCGTCAGATCTTGGCCCGCGACCTTGGCGTTGGGCACCGCGCCGCTGCCGCCAATGACGAAGCCTCCGCTCGCAGCCGTGTAGAGCCTCACGATCTGTGCAGGAAGCATGACACCGTCGCGGTCGCCGGCGAGCACGATGCAGTCGGTGCCGATCACTCCGGCGAGCGTGACCGCGCTGTACAGATCGGACTGTGCGGCGGCATCCGACGCCACCACGATGGGAATGTCGCCGGTGCAGTCGGTGATGGGGTCCTCGGCGCCAACGGACGCTTCCGCACCGACATCATCCGCGCCTGCGAGTCTGCCTGCCTCGTTGCCGACCAGCCGGGCGGTCTCCCACCGATCGGCGCCCGCCACCCGCGTCAGGTTCAGGCCCGTCACCTTCGAGTTAGGCACCGCCGCGCGACCGCCCACGACGTAGCCATCAGCATCGGCAGCATCGAGGCGCGCTCGTTGATGCCGGGGCCACGACTCGCCACGTCCCCCCGCGAGCACGACGCAATCAGTCCCCACCACCCCCGCGAGCGTGACGGCGCTGTAGAGGTCGGATTGCGCTGCTGCATCCGACGCCACCACGATCGGCGTCTTGCCTGCACATGCCGAAGCCGTGTAGCTCACCGGCGGCAATACCACGCTGCCGCCATCATCGGCAGCCGCAGCCGCTGGCACCAACGCCAGACTCGCCGCCGCCACCGCGGCCACCACCGATGCCAGCAGCGGCCGCCGCGGCCTCAAGAACCGACTTCTGCCTATAGTCATGGCCGGTCGGCGACTTCGACGAGTCTGATCGCATCAACTGCGATCCTCGACGCCACGACGCCGGTGGCTTCGTCCCCGTGGGCCCGCCAGTCGTCGCGTGAGCGGGTGTCCTGCACCTCGATACGGACACTGCCGTCCAACGAATGTGTACCCAACGAAGCCCAGCCCGGCACCAGCGACTGATCCAGCCACGGACTTGCGATGTTCTCCTGCTCGGTGAATCGACCGTCATCGTTTGAGTCCACCCAGATCAGGTACTGAATCTCTGCCGACGCCCATGCGGCGGGAATCCACGCCTGGATATCGAATTCGCCGTCGACGGGGTCGAACTCCCAGCGCGCAAAGTTGTCCAGCGCATCATCGCTGCTGTTGCCAATGGCGACCGTGAACCTGAAGCCGTTGTCTCCCCAACCCTGTTCGTTGATCTCAGCAGGCGGTTCGAACCAGCTGTACTCGCCATCTTGCGTGTCAGCATCAAGATCAAACAGAGCCGGGTCGTCGTTGTAGATGATGCGCCTCGGCGCAGGAACCGTCTCCTTCACTGAGTGGGCTGTTGGTCGGCGCGGTAGCGGCCGGTACCAGCGCGAACGCGCACAGGGAACAAGGCGCGCAGCGCGCCTGAGGCATCGCCCCGGAGGCGCAGCGGCAGGAGCAACCACAACTGGTTGTGTTTGCGTTTGCGTTCGCCCGAGTTTGAAGAGAGCGCCCAGCGGGCGCGCGCTCCTCAGTTCACAGCAGCTAGCCCGAAACGACGTATGAGCAGCTACCGGGGCAGCAGAGAATTGGCACACCCGCGAGGCCGACCGTCGGGAACGAGGCGACGAAGAGGGGGGGGGGGGGGGGTAGCCAGATTCACGGCTGCACACTCTAGCACGCGCATTGCTGCGGCTGCAACTTGCCCCGGCGTAGGCGCAGCCACCTGCCGGCACCGACCATTCGAGGCCCATGGGCAGCGCTGGGCCGTCGGACTGGCAGTCTCGACATCACAGCCTGCACCACGCCTTGGAGCGCGGCGACAGCAGCAGCTCAACTCGCCGCCAACCCTCAGGTCACTTGGCCGGGCTACTGGTTGCTGCCCATAGGCATCAAGACGAAGTCTGCCCCCAACCGCTTCACCCGGCGAGCCGGGGAGAGGCTGATGGGGGCGTACGTTGGCAGCATACCGTGACACAACACGGCCGATCAATCGTCCAGCCACAGCGACGAGACCGGTCGCATCCATATGCGATCGCCGAGGCTCACGTCGTGTTCGCCCAAGTGCGGCACGACCCCGCCGATGAACGATCCGGGATTCACTGAGTCGAGTCTGAGCACTGGCTGACCGGCGCGCGAACTCGGAGACTACGAACGACTCGACCAGGGCCTCGACTGTCTGCGACATCGGGGCGAGCAGCGCTTCGGGTCCTACGCCGAGCAAGTGGGCAGCGAGGCCAGTGTCGGCGATGTGCAGCTTGGGCCGCCGTCCACCGCATCAGCGGTTCGAGAGCCGTCGAGCGGCGAGAGTCTGCTGCGGAATCCACAAGGCCTGAGTTCCGCCGAGTCCAGCAGCACACATTTTCCGAAAGTGCGAAGGCCCTCCTGAGTTCTACCGAGCGTGGGGTTCGTTGAGGAGCAGATGCTCCCACTCGACCCCATCTTCCCAGTAGGTGGCGTCGGGTACCAAGTCGGTGTACCTGACTGGGACCCGATTATCGAGTTGTATCGGTTCGCCTTCTGCCAACGGATTGACGATTGCACCGCGAGTGTCAACCACCGGTCTCGTCGGTGGCCGGTGAAGGGGCGGTTCCATCTCCTCTTGTGATCCGACTCAGCGCCTGCCGCTATCGAGGACATGCACTATCGGCCGTCGCTTACGCGTCGTCTGCGGCACTGGCCGGTTCAGCGGGCTCGCTCGGTGCAACGGGCGGTTGGAATGCAGACTTGGCGCGGCCGGGGTCTACCTGCCCCTTGGGCTGGTAGCCGAGATCATGCTGACGGCGCTGCTCCCTTGCGCGTCCACCGCCTTCGCCTGTGTCCTTCGTCATTGCTTTCCGCGGCCTCCGACTCGTCGCTGGGCTCTGGGATGAATTCTAGGGACTCGATCTCGTCCCATCGAAGCAGCAGGCCGCCCCCGGTCCATGCAGGCTCACCGTCTCGCAACAGCGGGGCGCCTGAGTCTTGGTCGTACTCGACAGCTTTGCTGATGTAGACGTCGACCATGGTGTCGTCGGCCGAAGCGAATGAGTCAATCTGCCCTGTTTCCTCGTACGAACCGCCCACCCAACGTCCAGAGCGCAGCCGGCATCGCACTGATCCGGCCGTGCCATGGTCGAAGAGGTGGTCCCAAGCTGTGGGCGTCCGATTGCCGCCCAGAACTTTGCGCATGCCTCGTGGGAAGGCACTGGTCATCCATCCCAGAGCCCATCCCAATCCGTAGGGCACGACCACGAATCCGAGTGGGACCGCGTAGACAAACCACGGCAGCGGCTTGCGGGCGACCAGGTCGTCCCAGTGGTCCACGGCCAGCGAGTGCCACAACCAGAAGCCAGCTCCCAGCCAGAGGCCCGAGAACAGCAGAAGCCGCAGGACCCAGTCCTTTCGGCGGCGGCTGTAGCGCACCGAGTGCCATTCGAATCCTGCGGCCGCCGAGGCACCCGGCACCAGCAGTGCAAATGCCACAGCGGCGCTCCGTGTGATCGACTCGAATTCGGGCAGCACAGTGTGACCTCCGCAGTCGTTCGGCGAATTCTGCAATGCGACGCGATGTCGTACCAGCGCATTTCGCCTCACGCTGAACAACGGCGCCTACGGCTTGGGGCGTCGTCGCTGGGACGTCGAGAGAGAATCCGCTCCGCGGCAGTCGGCCGTCACTATGTTTCACTCGACGCTTGTCAAACGGGCGGTTTGGGGCGCCGTCGGCTCGTTTGTGAGCCTGCGACCTCCGCAACCCGACTCGAACGCAGCCTGACCGTCAAGGTCGGCAGCGTCCAATGCGACGACATCGACAACGATCCGTCCGTGGACGGCAAGCAAGGCGAATTGCCGCACGGAACCGTTGAGCGCGCGGACTCTCTGCGTCAACAGTCGCGAAACGTTGCTGCGCTCGCAGCCAAGACTCCCGAACCCGGCGCGCACCATGGCGTACGCGAGTCCACACTCCGGCCCAGGTCCACTTCTGAACCCGGATGACCACGGAACCGGCGGCTTGGTCATGAAGGCCTTGGCGGTACTCGGTCACCAAGATTGCCAGAGCGGTGGCGGCTATCGCCCCATAGACGTACCACGGGCTGCTCCGGTCCTTAGCGATTGCTACGGCCAGTAAGCCTCCTGCGAGCACACTCCAGCGACTCACCGCCTGTCGCCAACCCAGAAGGCCGCCGTCCAGCGCCCGTACAACCTGAATCCTGAGCAGGTCCTTGCCCGGCGTGGAACCCGACAGCCCCAAGTGCCGCCCGAATGTCTCGTACAGCGACCAGACGGCTACCAGAACTCCGACTTCGGGCCAGCTCGGTGGAACGTGCGGACCGGGATTCTCGAACATCCCGAACGGCGAACCCGACCAATGCAAAAAGCCCCCGACGATCGCCGTCAACGCGATCACGACGCCCGTGTCTACGGCTCGTGCCAGGAGACGCTCGACGGGCGAGGCGAGCTCAACTGCGGGTTCCGTTCCGAATTGCACCGTGCCGGTCACCGGACCTGAACGTCCTGAGTGTTGTATGTCCATGATATGGAGAATGCCGCGACGTTCGGCCTCTGAATGGAGGCGCTTTCAAGAATTCATGATGTGAATTGGCATTCTGAAGATGTGTTGGGTGACACCAGAACAGCTGCGCTCGGGGTCGAACTGCAGTGCCGAGTCCGCCCATGTGGGCACAGTGGCCAAACCGCACTTGTGCAACGGCACCGCCTCTACGCCTCACGAGGTTCGCCGTTTCCGGTTGCCCGGCGACTGCGACGTAGACTTGCCCCGTACAGCTTCACACCGTCGACGTTGCGTCGGGCAATCTGGCGGAGCTTGTTGACGGCCTGCAGCGAGCCGAGACTGCGGTGACCATCGTCGAAAACGGCAAGCCGGTTGCGTTGCTGATCAGGCCGGACGACTACGACGGTCTCGTCGAGACGCTCGAGACTATGTCCGACGCCGAACTCGTGGCCGACATCGAACAGGCCCGAGCCGACTATGCCGGCTCTTCGCGTTTTAGCGTGGGGTGAGGCCGTCGAGGAGGCCCCAGTCGGGTTTGCCGGCGTAGAGCAGGACTCGGGTTCTGTGGTGGTCGAGGTTGGCGGTCCCGAACGAGACTCGTTTGATGAGCTTGGCGAGGTTGTTGGCTGCCTCGGTGGGGCCGTTGGTCACTTTGCAGAGATGCCAGTTGGCGATCTGGGTGCGCCAGGCGTTCAGGGTGCGGCCGAGCTTGTTCAGCTCCGGGCTGAACGTCTCGTCTCGCAGGTCGCGTGAGAACTCGTCGAGCGCATCGAGCGCGAGGTCGCGGTCGGGTATCTGGTAGATGCCGCGCAGGGTCTCCTTGGCGTGCCAGGCATCGCGCACCTCGCCTCGGGGGTCGCCGGCGGCGAGCAGGCCGCGAAGCTTCGCCTTGCCGCGGTCGGTGATCCGCTCGGCGGCTTTGAGCAGCAGCCGCCTCGTCCGGTAGAGCGTGTCGCCTTTGGCGCCGCGCCCGCCGGTGGTCTCGTTGTGGACTCGGCGGCACGGTGTCGCCGAACGCCTTGCGATAGGGACCCGACAGGCCCCGTGACCGCCCACCGCACCTGCCGCCGCCACAGCGACGTGCGCCCTTGGATCCATCTGGTCGCGCCCGCGGCGCTGCGGCCTGCGACTATGTCCAGCAGCACGCCGCGTCGGGTGTCGACGATGGCGGTGCCCCAGTGCTTGTGGCGGAACGGGCCGCGGCGGAACATCAAGATCTCGTCCAAGCCCAAGGCGGTCACCCCCTCGGCGCGGCCCGGATCGGCTTCGAGCAGCGCACGACCCCAGCGGTGCACTGCTGCCATGGCAGCGTGCCAGCCGCATCCCAGCTCGGCCGCGATCTCGCTGACCGCCCGCGCCTTGCCCGCCCGCCGCGTCGCCCACCGCGCCGCCCGGGAGGTCATGCGCGCCCTGGGCGGCGCGATGGCGGGGTCCTGGTCGGTGAACGTGCGCACCGCGCACGTCTCGCCGGGACAGCGCCAGCGGCGCTTTTTCCACCTCAACCGCACCGGCCGGCCGAACGCCGGCAAGTCCGCCAGCGCCACCGGACTCGACCCGTGCGCCCACACCGGCCCGCCGCAGCCCCCACAGCACGGCCGCCCCACCAACCCGACCTCGATCACCAGCGGCCCGCCGCCGCGGCCCCGCACATCGCGGACCGCGACACCGGGCCCCAGCCCGACAATCAACAGCAGCGCACGCGTAAGGCCAACAGCCACAGGGATCCTCCCGAATCGGGGCTACAAAGCACCTCCGATTCTGGGGGATCCCTCCCTACGCCACAGCGACCCTCACCGACCTACTCCACGCGCAAACGCGAAGCGCCAGTTTGAAGGAATGTGGAGCTACGAGCGCGGCGATATGGGCCATGACGCGCAGCTGTGCGGCTATCTCATCGTCGAAGAGCCGTACGTGCACATACTGGCCACAGGCTTCGGCTGGGATCCCGATATCGATCCTGGCCTCAGGAGAAATGAAGCTGACGGCAGCCTCGTCTACTACTGGGTGCTCCTGCCGCGATCGGGCACCCGATACGACCCGCGCACGCGGTCCTTGTGGGTCTGGGACGAAGGGCCGATGACCGACGGTGACCACGTCTCGGTCGGCGGGTCTCAGGAGGGAAGCACGTCGATCCCCGGCAACTTCCACCGCGACAAGTCGTGGCTTGCGACTGGAATGCGTTTAGCAGAACGCCCGTGCTGAGCCGGACTGAGAGTCCGATGATCGACGGCCAGGCCAGTGACGGTGTCGGGCGCAGACCGTGACTGGGACTGCTACAGCTTGCTCGAGACTCACCGTTGGCAGATTCAGCATCAGCACGCGAGCTGCGCCCGAGCAGTTCGGCTGAGGCCACACGGGCATCGCTTCGGCAAGGCCGCGACACCTCAGAAGTTATACTCAAATATAACTTTCGGAGGTGGGTGTGCACTCCACGACGATGCGACAGGTTGGCGGCTCGGTCATGCTGGCTGTGCCGCCCGCGCTCCTCGATGTGATCGGCGCGCAGGCCGGCTCAACCGTCGATCTCGACGTTGACGGCGGACGCCTCATCGTCGTGCCCCACCATCGCCCCAGATACACGCTCGACGAGCTGATCGCCCAGTGCGACCCAGCAGCGACCGATGACGATCGAGCATGGATTGACGGAGCGCCGGTCGGCCGCGAAGAGCTGTGACCGAGCGGGGAGAGATCTGGAGGGTCGATCTCAATCCGACGGCCGGACACCCCCAGCGCGGCACCCGACCCGTCATGGTGGTATCGCCCGCTGAGTTCAACGACCTGACCGGCGCGCCGATCGTGGTGCCGATCACCACGGGCGGGCAGTTTGCGCGCCGCCGCGGGTTCGCTGTCTCCCTCGACGACGCCGGCCTACGCACGAGCGGCGTCATGCGCTGCGATCAGCCCCGCGTGCTCGACCTCCAAGCACGCAACGGGAGATTCCTCGAGAACGCTCCCTCCGAAGTCATCGACGAGGTCGTCGCTCGTCTCGCAGCGATCATCCGCTAGCCGGCTCAGTTGCCGAGGCGGACGATGGTTGTGCCGACGGTGCGGCCTCCCAACAGATCCACGAACGCTCCGCCGACCGATTCGAGGCGTGCTCGCATGCTGCGGCAGGAATTGGAACTCTACTTCGGCAGATATTGTAAATATCAGGCGGCAATTTATGGACTATCCTCTCGGCAATCATAGGATTTCTCATGACGGAATCACCGGAACCGGAAATCGGGGCCGACGCGCGGGCGCAGGCGGACGACCACGAGGGTCTCTACCCCAGATCGGTGGAATGGCTGGTGCGAGACGAACTGCTCCCGGCTTTTCCCGCGCTCTGGGTGGTCGGGCCTCGCGGTTGCGGCAAGTCCACGTCGATGAGCCGCTTCGCCCATGCCGTCTTGGACCTCTCCGAACCGGGCACCCGCCTGGCGGCGCGGGAGGACCCCGATGGCGCGCTGTCCGACACCGGCGGCACCTTGCTCGTGGACGAATGGCAGGAGGCCCCTGAGATTCTCGGCGCGATCAAGCGGGCGGTGGATGCGGATCGCTCGTCGCGTCCGGGAAGGTTCATCGTCACCGGTTCAGTTCGGGCTGCAACCCAAGCAGCCACATGGCCGGGCACAGGACGCCTCATCCGGGTCCGGATGCATGGTCTGAGCTGGGCTGAAATGGAGCGCGTCGAGCGGTACAACCCGATCGATGCGCTGTTCAACCTCGACCAAGTGCAGTTCGCATCATCGGAATGGCGTCGCAACGACTATCTCGAAGCGATCGTGGCCGGACGCTTTCCGGTCGCGGTCGATCTGAGCGCCCCGAATCGCCACCGGTGGTTCCGCGCCTATGTCGAGCAACTCATCGACAGGGACGCGCAGCAGGTCTCCCCGCACACACCTCGCGCGGGAAAACTGCGCCCGGTGCTGGAGTCATGCGCTGCGCGAACGGGCCAACAGCTCAACAAGCAGGCCACTGCCCGTGATGCCGGTGTCGACTTCAGGACGGCCGACGCATATCTCGGCTTGCTCGAGGACCTCTGCATCATCAGCCGGCTCCCCGCCTGGCATGAGAAACGACTGCAACGGCTCACGCGATCCCCCAAGATCGTGCTGACCGATCCCGGAATGGCCGCTTACCTGCTCAACACTGACGCCGCATCGCTCGGAAGGGATCCCATGCTGATCGGGCAGATGTTCGAGACCTTCGCGGCGACCGAACTCCTCGCTCACATCGAGACAGCGGCAGAAGAAACCCGCATGTTCCATGCCCGCGATCGCGACGGCAAGGAGGTGGACCTTGTGCTTGAGAGCAGAGGCAACGTCGTCGGGGTCGAGGTCAAATCATCCAGCGTTGTCGGCCGAGATGACGCGAGGGGACTCATGTGGCTGCGCGACAGACTGGGAGATGAATTCGCCGGCGGTGTTGTGCTGAGCAGCGGTCGCATCCCATTCCAGATTGATGATCGAGTGTGGGCGCTGCCGCTCAGCTCGCTGTGGCATGCGCCCGTGTCGCCATGACCCGACTCGACGGTGTGCCGGGGCGAGCCGACGTGCAGGCTGGCCGCTCAGCAGTCGGCGAGCGCTGCGAGGGCGTCGCAGATCCTCGTTCGGTGCCATTGGACGGATCCGATGCGCTCTGTGAGGAACGACGTGCGAATCGGCTGCAAGTTGTCGAACGAGGCCGCGCACTGTGACGGCAGGCCCTCATCGGGCCCGAGCGGGATCTCGCTGGGAATCGCGCGGACCGTGCGCGTGACGGGCGCGACGACGACCCACGTCAGTACCGGCACTGCCTCGACACAGCACGGGTGGTCCTCATCGGCGGCGCCGCCGGCGCGACGACGACCCACGTCAGTACCGGCACTGCCTCGCTGCGAGTCACCACCAGCACCGGCCGCCTCTTGTCTTGCGCCTCAGCCCACCAGACTTCGCCCTGCGCAGGCGTCACCAAGGCTCCTCGGCGATCATCGCTGCTGTGGCCGCGTCTGGGAAGCCGATCTCGGTTGCGGTCTGCGGCTGGCGCCGGTAGCCCTCCACAATGGCTTCGCCGATCTGCCGCCGCCGATGCATGTCAACGAGCGCCGCGAGGCCGCTGCGAACTGCGTCGGAACGTGACTCGGCCCCGCCCGCCGCGACGAGCTCATCGACTTGAGCGGCGAGAGCGTCGTCGACGCGGGTCACAAACTGCGCTATGCATTCAGCATAGCGTTCTGCAATACACCGTTTCCAGTCGGCCGTCAGCAGAAGCCGGACAGCCGCGTCGTTCGTCGACGAGGCGCCGTGCCGGCGGAACGATGTCAGCCAACTGTCGGTCGAGGCGGTTTGGCTGATGCCCCTCCCGGTGCGTCACACCCTCCTTCTACGTTGACGGGCATGAAGACAATCACTGAGATGAAGACTGCGGCAGAGATGGCAGCAGAGATCGCACTGCCTGGCCGGTGCTCTGCCGACGGCGCTGACGTTGCCACGGTGGAGGTCGCTGACCTGAGCGTCGAAGACCTACTCGATCGCCTGAACGCCATAGAGCAGGCAGAGGCCGTCTGGTAGAGCTGCAGGCCGCTGTGTTTGATGAGATGGCTCGCCGCTGGGGCACCGGACGCGCCTTGCGCACAGTGCGGAACGGCCTGTGAAACCAGTAGCCGACGTTTTCACTGCTGCGGCGATCCGGCGGCTTGCCGGTCCGGGCCCCTACGAACGTGGCGTGGGCTATCTGAGTGACCACCGGGTTGAAGCGCCGGTGGTGCTTGACGGGCGGGCGCGGGCACTCGTGCGAGGCACCATGCCGTACGTGGTGGAGCTGTGGACTGTCGACGGCCGGCCGCGGTGGGACTGCAGCTGCCCGGCGGCCGAGGACGGCTCGTTCTGCAAGCACTGCGTGGCAGTCGCGCTGGCGCTGCGTCGCGGGATCGATGCACCCGAGTTGCCGTCCCGAGCGTCTGCAGATGCGGTGCCAGCGGCTCGGCAGCAGACCGCAGGGCGAACAACGGCAAGAAAGGGCGTGGGCGGCGGCCAGATCAAGCTGAGTGTGTGGATGCGCCGCATCGAGCGCGCCTTCGCCCCCTACGGCGATTTCGTCAGCTACTACGAGGCCGAAGGCTGGGCAGACGGCATTCACGTCATGATCGAGAACCTCGAAGGTCTCTGCGACTTGGGCCACCCTGATGCAGTTGCCGGCCTTGCCGAGCATGCCTTCGGGTGGGCAGACGAGTCGATCAACTACGTGGACGATTCCGACGGCCATCTCGGCGGCGTGATCGAACGGCTCTCCGAACTCCATCTGCGCGCGTGCCGTGAGGGAACCGTCGATCCGGCCGAGCTGGCAGGCCAGCTGGTGAAGCTGGAGCTGAAGTCTGAACTCGACGGATTCCATCGAGCCGCCGCGCACTACGCGGATGTGCTCGGCGAAGCCGGGCTCGCCGAATACCGTCGCCTGCTCGAACCTCGATGGCAGCAGGTACAACCAACCACCGAATGGGATGGCGAGAACTTCGCCGTGCGCCAAGCAATGATCGGCTGGGCGCTCGCCACGGGTGATCCCGACGCGCTCATCGAGGTGCATAGCCGCGGAGCGCTGATGCCCAGCGACATCCTCGAAATCGTCACCCCGTTGCACACCGCTGGCCGGATCGGCGAGGCGTTCTCGTGGTCGCAGCGAGGCATCGACGACAGCCGAAGCCGCCCGAGGGCGGCCGACGATCTGCGCGAGTTCCTCGCGCGCTTGTTGGCCGAACGTGGCCATGCGAAGAGCGCAACCAAGCTCTTTTGGGAGGCGTTCATTGCGGACCCGACGCTTGTCCGGTTCCGGCGGTTGCAAGAGAACGATCCGAGCCAAGACTGGCTCGCGCGGTGCAGGGGTGAATTGCGCGACATCCTCGAGCGGTCGCATGGTTCCGGTCCAAGAATCCCGCATGTCGAGCGGTCCGAGTCATCGATGCCGGCGCCGCACGCGGTACCGCAAGCCGCGACAGCACTCGTGGAGATTCTGCTGTACGAAGGGCTGATCGACGAGGCGTGGGACGCCGCCGCCGAATTCGGATGCACAACGCCGATGAAGCTCACGCTCGCACGTTTCCGCGAGCAGACCCACCCGCTCGACGCGATCTCCGTCTACGAGCCGCAAGCGCTGACGATCATCGGACTCAAACGACCGGACCGCTACCGGAGCGCGGTTGACCTCATGGAACGCATCCGCCGCCTCGCCGACAGCGCAGGCGAGCCGGAACGCTTCACATCGCTGCTGCAGCTCGTGCGCACCAAACACAAGCCCAAACGGCGGCTCATGGCCGAACTGGACGAACGCGATTGGCCCTGACCGATCCGAGCAGCGTCAGCCATCCCAACTCCGCGGGCGCTCAATCCGTCTGCTGGGGACGGCTTCGCTAGTAGGCGGTGAACACCATCACCTCGAGCGCCAACACCAGGTGGAACGACGTCGGCAAGTAGGCCGTGAACCACTTCCCGGCCGCGAAGCTGTCGCCGCCGAATGCCCCGGCATCGCCGAGGATCCCGATGACCAGCCGAGCCGCCATCGCGGCGAAGTACAGAGCCCCGAACCAGGCGATCGGCCTCGCCCAGCGCCCTCCGAAGAGGCTCCGGCCCGCGCGCATCCGCAGCGTCGCGGCCGAGATGATCACCAGAATCACCACTTGGACCCCCAACAGGGCCGGAAAGGGCAGGCTGCTGCCCTGCCAGGCGTCCTGGGAGGGCAGAAAGCCGAAGGCCCACCAGCGCTGCGCTGCCTGACCTGCGACGCGGAGCAGAAATGCGAGGCCCAGCACCACGCTCGCTGCCACAAAGCGGGTGTCGCTCATGTGCCCTCCAACGGCACCAGGACGGCTGCGGGATCGAGCTGCAGACCCAGTCCACCGCCGCGATCAGGCACGTCCTCGCCGCGCAGCAGCCCCCCGTGACCCCACATGATTGTTCGATCGGTGAGATCGCTGGACAGAAGGTGGGTGCCAAAGGCCCCCTCAGCTCCGATGACGGCGCCCTGAACGCTCGCCATCACGGCGAGCGCCGCCCGGGTGAGCACGCTCGTCTCCCCCACCTGGCACCCGACGATGACATCGATGCCCAGCTTCGTGGCCTCTGCCACAACCTCCATCGCCCTCAGCACTCCGCCCGTCTTCGACACCCGAACATTGACGATCCAGCGAGATGGCTCCGGCAATGCGGTGAGCTGTTCGATGAGCCGAATGCTCTCGTCGCCGATGACTCTGAGCCTGCTGTCGCGAGCGACCTGGGCGCAGCCATCAACATCGCCTGCAGACAGCGGTTCTTCGATGGCGAACGCCACGGCAGGCAGCGCGGCGAGATGGGTCTCGCACTGCTGCGGCGACGCCCAGAGATTGTTGAGCCTTCTCGTTTTTGTGGGATTTGGGCTGCTGGGCTCGGTTTGGGCAGGTTAGGTGACGAGGATGCCGCGGGCTTCGAAGTTCGTGTAGCTGGTGAGGCCGTGGACTCGGCGTCGCAGGACCTGCAGCAGGTTGTTGGTGCCTTCGATGCGGCCGTTGCTGGGCCGCCCGGCTTGGTGCCAGCCGAGGATCTGGTCATGCCAGGCGAGGAAGGTGTCAACGACGCTGCTGAACTCGGGTATCTGGCCAGCGCCGTAGATGTCGGCAAACCGGTCGAGGGCTTCGAGGGCGCGTTTGCGGTCCTCCCGCATCTGTGGGAGGACAGTCAGGGCTTCGGTGAACCGCCCTACTTCTCGACGTCCGCGAGCGACTTCTTCCTTCTTGAGGTGTACCGCGGTTCGGAGCCGCCTCCCACGCCGGACCCCAAGCGGGTGAGGGCCGCGGCCATGGCGATCGCGGCAGCCCGCCACCCGATGATCGTGGTCGGTGCCGGAGCCTACGAAGCCTCCGCCGAGGTGCGTGAGTTGGCCGAGCTGCTCGCGGCGCCCGTCACCGCGCACCGGTCGGGCAAGGGCGTCGTCGCCGCCGACCATCCGCTCGCGCTCCACGCACCCGAAGCGCACGAGTGGTTCGGCCGCTGCGATTGCCTGATCGGCATCGGGTCTCGGCTCGAGCTCACCCACATGCGGTGGCAGTGGCAGCCGACCGGGATGAAGACGATGCGGATCGACATCGACCCGACCGAGTTCGTGCGGCTCCCAGCTGACCACGGCCTCGTCGCTGACGCGGCAGAGGGCACACGCGCCCTGATCACCGAACTCGAGGCGCGGATGGCGCCCCGGCCGCCGCGCGCACCGGAACTCGATGAGTACCGAGCGCTCGCGGCAGAGAAGATGCAGCGCATCCAGCCGCAGGAGCGCTATCTGGCAGCGATTCGCGAGGCGTTGCCTCGGGACGGCTTCTTCGTGGAAGAGATCAGCCAGATGGGCTTCAGCGCCCGCATGATGTTCCCGGTCTACGAGCCGCGCCAGTACGTCACCTGCGGCTGCCAGGACAACCTCGGCTTCGGCTTCCACACCGCACTCGGCGTGAAGGTCGCCAACCCCGACAAGGCGGTCGTGAGCGTCTGTGGCGACGGTGGCTTCATGTTCGGCGTGCAGGAACTCGCCACGGCGGTCCAACACAGCATCAACACCGTCACCGTCATCTTCAACAACAACGCGTACGGCAACGTCCGTCGAGACCAGCAGCGGAACTACGACACACCCGGCGATCAAGGCAATCGCCTTTGTCGGTGAGTCGTCGACCGGCTCGATGATCCAGGCGCAAGGCGCACCGACGCTCAAGCGGGTGCACTTCGAGCTCGGCGGCAAGAACCCGGTGATCGTCTTCGACGACGCCGATCTCGAGCGCGCCGTGGACGCCGTCGTGTTCAGGATCTACAGCCTCAACGGCGAGCGCTGCACCAGCTCGTCGCGCGTCCTGATCCAGGACTCCGTCTACGACGAGGTCGTCGAGCAGGTCGCAGAGAAGATGCGCAACGTGACGGTGGGGCATCCACTGGACCCGGCGGCGGTCATCGGGCCGCTCATTAAGCTCGGCGGTTGACATGCGCGACAAGATGTTGATCAGCGGCTCTTAGCCCAGATCCACCGGTGGGGTGTGCGGTGTCGGGTTGGGCGGGATGTCGGTGGCGCGGTTTGTCGTGGGGGCGGGGTGAGGGCTGGGCGGACGCGTGGTTGGTCGGCGTCGGCTCGGGGGTTGGTTTGTGTGCTGCGCCTGGGGTGTGCTGCGCGGCGCTGCGTGGCGCTGGGGTTTGCTCAGCAGCGCTGGGGCAGGTTGCGGATGTGTCGCAGCGCGGCGGTGAACTGGGCTGCCCAGGGCCATTTGGCGGGCAGCCGCAGGGTGGGTCGGCCGCTGCGGTTGACGAGCCGGGCGGGGATGTTGAGCAGGCGTCGGGCGATGGTGGCCCCAACGGTGAGCTTGCGGGGTTCGTGGACCCGGCCGATGCGCGCGGTCCAGCGTGCGATGTTGTGGGCGAGGACGGCGAAGGCGAGCCAGGCGGCGTTGGCCGCGAACCGTCCTGAGGGGCTGTGGGCGAGGCCGCCGGCTTTGAGGTCCTTGATTGCTTGTTCGACGCGGGCGTGGGCGCGGTAGGCGGTGTCGGCTGCTTTGGTGTCGAGCTCGTCGTCGTCGATGTCGGTGACGAACGCGTGGTGGCGCCAGTTCGGCCACAGCTCGGCTTGGTCGCCGACGAGGCGGGTGCGGCGCACCACGAGGCGGACCGTGCGCTTGGGCTTGCCCGCAGCGCGTCGGCCGCTGGTCAGCGTGGCCTGGGCGACCTGGGCTTCGCCGTCGTCGGTGTAGCCGATCGGTGTCCAGTCGTCGTCGCCGATGGCGGCGATCGCCTTGTCGACAGCAGGGTTGCGGGCGATCGCGATCAGGAACCTCGTGCCGTGCGCGTCGAGCTTGTCGATCAGGTCCCACGAGAAGAACCCCGCGTCAGCTCGAAGCGTGAGCGCCGCGCCCGGCGCCAGGCGGCGCACCCGCGCCAAGGTCTCCGCGGCGAAATCGACGTGTCCCCGCTGCGAGGAGCCCTTGCGCATCCGGGAGTGCACGATCTCACCGGTGTCGTCGCGGGCCGCCACCAGCGGGTGATAGCCGAGCCGCCCGCCGTGGCCGTACGCGGCGCCGTGCTTCGCGTCGCTGTGCACCCCCCACAGCGTGGAGTCGATGTCGACCGTGATCGCTTCCGCGGCCGGGGCGGCCCCAGCAGCCCACGCACGGCCCAACGCGAGCTCCTGGGCGCGGTCGAGCTGGCGCACATGACCCCACGAGAACGACCTCGCGAACGTCCCCAGCGTGGACGGCGCCACCGGCGCGAACCCCAGCACCGACCCAGCCGAGCCGGCCCGCAGCCGATCCGCGTCAGAGAAGAACGACCCGCCCACCAGCATCGAGCACACCGCCGTGAGCACCTTCGCTCCCGACCCGCGGCCCGCCGCCGGCGGACGCACAGTCTCGTCGATCAAGCCCTCCAAGCCCAGCCGGCCCGCCAGCGTGCCCACCGCCAGCAGACCCGCGTCCCCCACCAAAGAGCCCTCGTCGAACACTGCCTCGACCCGGTCCAACAACCGCGTATCATCGCTCACAGAAAGTGCCTCCCGTCATGGCATCACGCCGCGTTCTCACAACCGGCAAAATGCCACCTCAGGAGGCCTTTCTGGTGGACGCAAACCCCCACCAGCCCAACCGAACCGGTGGATCGGGGCTTAGTACGCGGTACATCGCCGCGAGTTGGTGAGAGGCTGAAGCGTGTCCCTTTACTACGTGCAGAAGTTCCTGTATGAGCTGAACCGAGCGCCGGCGCTGCAGGATCGGTACCGGACTGATCCGCAGTCGGCTCTCGAGTCGTATGACCTGACCGACGAAGAGCTGGCGGCGCTTGCCGAGCCCGACATCGGGTTGCTGTTCCATCTCGGGGTGAACGGCCAGATCCTGATGCATTTCGCTGCGTTCCATCAGATCGAGTGGGCCGATTATCTCCAGCGGATGCGTGAGGGAATCGAGACGCACGGAGCGGTGCGCGAGGGTGTGTATGCCATGTCGGGCTACGAAGGCGTGGATGCCCACGCCGAGCGCCTGGGCCAGACCTCACACGCGACCGACGGCAGCGGGAACGAGGGAGAGAGCTGATGCCACTTGTCTACGCCGGGGTCTGCAGCCACGCGCCCGGCATCACCGGTCGCGCGGATCAGGCCGACCCGCAGGTCCGGGACGCCTTCTACGATGCGTTCGACCAGATGCGACTCGACATCGCCGCCTCAGGTGCCGAGGCGATCGTCGTGATCGCAGCCGAGCACTTCGCCAACTTCTTCATGAACAACATGCCGAGCTTCGCCATCGGCATGGCCGATTCCTACGAGGGCCCGATCGAGGACCCGGGCTGGCTGGGGATCAGCAAGTTCCGAGCCCCGGGCGACCGCGACCTGTCACAGCGATTGATCGCTGAGGTGATGCAGACCGTCGACGTGGCGTACGCCGAGGAGTGGATGTTCGACCATGGCATCGCTGTGCCGCTCCACTTCCTCACGCCAGACTTCGATCTGCCAGTCATCCCCGTCAACGTGAACTGCCAGGGCCCCCCGCTGACGCCGTTGCATCGGGCGTGGGCGCTGGGTGAGGCGTTGCGGCGGGCGGCGGACTCGGTTCCGGAGAAGATCGCGCTGGTCGGTACCGGGGGCATCTCGCACTGGCCAGCGACCCCGGACTCCGGGAAGATCAACGAGGCATGGGATCGCGACTTCATGGAACGGTGGTGCCGCAATGACCGCAAGGCGCTCCTCGACTACGACGACCTTGGGGTGTACGCCGATGCCGGCCAGGGCGGCTTCGAGATTCGCACGTTCATCGCCGTGAGCGCCGCAGCCGATGGGGCAGCGGGCACCGTGCACTTCTGCGAGCCGATCCCGATCTTCGCCGTCAGCTGCACCATCGCGAGTTACCAGCTGAGCTAGCCGTCAGCGTGCAGCTACAGCGTCGGGGCTCGTTCTGCCGGGCGCTGGGCGCCCTGGTAGAGGAGTTCGCGCAGCGCCACGCCGGCTCGCTGGTGGAACTCGACGGCGACAGGATCGAAGTCTCTTTGCGGTCGCGGGGTCAGCTCGAAGTGACCGTATTTGTCGGTCCCGCGGACGAGGGTGGCGAAATCCCAGTCGACGAGGAGCTGCCTGGTGCGGGTCGGCATGTACTGCAGCGATATGCCGATGCGACGGTCGTCGGTGGTGTTCGGCCCCGATCCGTGTGCGAGCCGCACGTTGTGCATGGACATCTGGCCCGGTTCGAGTGCCATCGACGCGACCTCTCGCTGGGAGACGTCGATCTTGAGCTCCTGGCCCCGAGTGAGCATGTTGTCTGCGTGGTAGGTCTCGTCGTGGGCGAGGAGTTCTCGGTGGCTTCCGGGGAGCACCGACATTGCGCCGGCGGCCTCGGACGCGGGCGAGAGTGCGATCCACGCGCTGACGAGCTCGCCGTTGTCGAGTCCCCAGTACTCGAGGTCCTGGTGCCAGCCGACGTAGCTGGGCGAATCTGCCTCCTTGATCCAGAAGATCGAGTTCCAGCACAAGATGTCGGGGCCGATCAGATCCTCGACCGCGTCGAGCAGGGTTTCGTGGCGCATGAGCTCGTCGATCCACGGCCACAGCAGATGACCGCCGGCACGCTGAGCGCCGCCGAGCGGGCCACCGCTACGAGCCTCGTAGGCCTCGAGCTTCGCCCGCGCCTCGGCCGCCTCGCTCGCCGTCAGAAGATCGACCGGCGAGACATAGCCCCGGTCGCGGTAGTGGTCGACCTGGGCGTCGGTCAGGTGCTTTGGCATCGCGTCCCCTCTTCGCCTGCCGTGGCCAGTCGGTCCGGTTCGTTGCTGAAACTACCAATCGTCCGGACGCGCACGAGGGCCGTCGTCGGTTGGTCTGGACACTTGCCGCGGTTAGTCTCGGAATGAGAATGATTCTCGCCTCGTCGGGCATGAGGTTCACCGATGGGGTCACGGTCCCGGAGACCGGGTGCCAACTGCCAGTGAGAAGTCTGTTGCATGCGTGAGCGGTTGCCGGTGACGGTGTTGTCGGGGTTTCTCGGGGCCGGGAAGACCACATTGTTGAACCACGTGCTGGCGAACCGCGAGGGCCGGCGGGTTGCGGTAATCGTCAACGACATGAGCGAGGTCAACATCGACGCAGCGCTCGTGGCGGACGGCGCAGCGCTGGACAGGACCGAGGAGCGGCTGGTCGAGATGTCGAACGGCTGCATCTGCTGCACCCTGCGAGAGGACCTCCTGGTCGAAGTAGCACGGCTTGCTTCGGAAGGGCGATTCGACTATCTCCTGATCGAGTCAACGGGCATCAGCGAACCGATGCCAGTGGCTGCCACGTTTCTCTTCGAGGACATCGACGGCCAAAGCCTGTCGTCCATGGCCCGGCTCGACACCATGGTCAGCGTCGTCGACGCATCCACGTTCCTCGACCGCTTCGAGGTGCTCGAAGAACTCGTCGATCTCGGCGTGGGCCGAGACGAAGAGGACGAGCGCTCGGTCACCGACCTGCTGGTCGACGCTATCTGTCGCGCTTGAGCCGCTTTCGTTGTGGTACGCCGCAACTCCAGAAGACGAGTGGGATCTGGAATCCGACGAGGAACGAGCAGAGCTCGAGTCGCGTTGGGATCCGATGTTCGGTGACCGCCAGACCGAGATCGTGTTCATCGGCATCGACATGGGCGAAGCCGACATTCGCCGACGTCTTGACGCCTGCGTCCTCACTAGCCCTGATTGTTCACGAGAGTTCTGTTGAGCTTCTTTTGGGCGTGTTCTTTGCTCTGTTTTTGCGGTCTGGGCGTTTTGGGGTGCTGGTGGGTGCGTCGTGGGTGCGTTGATGGCTGCGGTTGGGGGCGTTGGGGCGGGCCGGGTGTGTGTTCGGGCGCGGCGGGGCTGCCCCGCTGGGCGGGGAGCTGTGCTGGCTGGGTGCGCGGAGGGGGTCAGCGGGGGTGTGCGATGGCGAGCAGCGCTCGGGTGCCGGGGTGCTGTTCGGGCAGGCGCAGCAGGGTGCGCCGTGCGCTGGTGCACGCGAGCGCTGGCAGGTGCCACAGCTGCCGGCGGAGCCGTTTGGGCGCAGCTTTGGCGAGGGCGCCTTGGAGGCAGGCGTTCTGGAACCATCCCACGAGCGCGAGGCCGACCATGCGCACGGCGGCCCATGCGCTGTTCGCGTTCCACGCGGTGAACGCCATGCGCGACAGGCCGCTGTCCTTGAGGCGGCGCACGGCGTCGGCGACGTCGGCGTGCGAGCGCATCAGGCGGTCGAGTTGCGCGGTGTCGCCTTGCTGGTCGCTGTAGAACCCCCAGCAGCGGAAGCTGTCGCTTTCGAACAGGCTTCGCTGCGCGCCGGGGTGCCGCGGCTCGCGGCGCACCACCAGCCGTGTCCCCTCAGGCCACCCCGACAGGTCGGCGAGGTCGGTGAGGTCCGCGACCTGAGCGCGGCTGCGTTTGCGCTGCTTGGACCGTTCGGGGCTGTTGTGCCAGCGGCCCGGCTCGCCCACGACACGGCGGATCGCTGCTTCGATCGCCGGCGCGGAGCGCGCTGAGACCGCGAACCCGACGTTGCGCTTCGCGAGTCCCGCCGCGAGCGTCGCTGAGCAGCCGCCGGCGTCGATGCTCACCACCAGCGGGCGCAGCGCGAGATTGCTGTCGTCGCCTTCGCGGTGGCCTGCCGCATCGACGCCGGGCAGCACCGCCACGGCCGCGTCGAGCACTTCGAGACGATCCGCGATGCTGTTCGCGGCGGCGTTGCCCGCCCGCAGCTTGACCCACAACGGCTCCCCGTCCGCGGTCGAGCACACCACCGGATGAAACCCGAAGCCGCCCTTGCAATGCGGCGCCGCGCCCGCCTTGTTCTCCGAGTGGACCACCCGCCAGCGTCGAGCCGACATCGACCACCAGCGGGCCGCTGCGGTCACGACCGGCCCACATCTGCGGGCGCACCTGCGCCGCTGCGCCCAGCAGCGCCTCGGGGCCGCCCGCGCCCAGCCCGGCGATCACCCGCCACAGCGCCGAGTCCGACGCCACACCGCCGAACAGCTCCCGCTGCGCTCTCAGATGCTCGACATCGCTGCACGCCTCCCCGCCCGCGGCCACCGCCAACAACGCGTGCACCAGCACCGCGCCCCGATCATGAACCGGGGCGCGCTCCCCGCGTCGGGGCACCGCGGCCGACAGCGCGCCGGTCAGCCCGACACCGTCCGCGAAGCCCCCCAAAGCGAACAGCCCCGCGCCCCACGCCAACCGGTCCCCGCCGCCTGCCAGACACGCATTCGCGACACTGATAGACTTCACCTCGCAGATGCCCCCCTGAACCCGCCGATGCGTTCTTTGCAGACATGCATCATCGCAGGCCAGAGGGGTTCTTCTGCGGACCCAAACAGTCCCGAACACCACACTCGTGAATAATCAGGGCTAGTAGAGTCGGCTCAGGATGAGCCTGAAGTGGATTGTAGGTGAGCTGCTCATGGGAGCCTTGGACAAGTCATTGCGGAGCGTCTGGCCGCCATGTCGGTCCACTCGTCGAATAGCTGTTGCTGTGCTCGCATTCGGGCTGCTGGCGGCCGTCGTGGCGGTCGGACCCGCCTCCGCGCAGGCCGAGGAGGCCGACTGCGCTGCGAGCACGGCGACTGCGTGCTCGGTGACCGTTGGCGGCGCGCGGGTCAGCGGCACGCAGACGTCTGACAACGACGTGGACTGGTTCTCTTTCTCGGCCACAGCGGGACAGAGCTATCTGGCGATCCTCGGGTCGCAGCGGGTCCTCACCGGGGTGTATGACAGCACGGGCGATGTGCTGCCGGGCACGAACCGGCCGTACGAACAGAATGGCGGCTCGAGCGTGTCGTACGCGTTCGACGAGCGGGACAGACTTGGCAACTACCAGAGCTTCTCGGTCAGCGAGACCGGTACGCACTTCATCTCGGTGAACAGAGGGAGTCTCTCGCTCCATGACTCGTATTACGTGGAGCTCAAGTCGCTGACCGACGACTTCACCTCGACCACTGCGACCACCGGGACGGTGACTGTGGGCGGCTCCATCGACGGGAACGCCGACTTCGGCTTCGATGTGGACTGGATCAAGGTCGTCTTGGAGCAAGACGTCGCCTACGTCGTGACCATGACCGCGCGTCCTTTCAGCAGCGCCATGAGGTACCGCTTCGGGCGGTCCCACATGATGGCGGAGATCGTCGGCATCTACGACTCCTCGGGCGCCAAGCAGGCGAGGACCTCGGCACGGCCGGCCAATGAAATTGACTACGACTTCGACGAGGCCATCGTCAGGTTCGAGCCTGCTTCGGCAGGCAGCTACTTCATCGCCGTCACAGGGCACGGCACCGACAACGGCCCTTACACGGTGTCGGTGGCCGGGGAGCCGGCGATCACGTTCGGCTCGTCGGCCTATGCGGCTGTGGAGGGCGGCGCCGCAGTCACCGTGGAAGCGGTCATCCCCGAGGCGCCCACGACAGCGGTGACGGTCCCGCTGAGCGTCTCCTATGGCGGCGGCGCCACAGCCGAAGACCACTCCGCGATCCCCGCGTCGGTGACCTTCGACGTGGCTGCGACCAAGGCGACCTTCACCGTTTCGGCCGCCAACGACAGCGACGACGACGACGGCGAATCGGTCACGATCAGCTTCGGCGCCCCGCCGTCGGGCCACACCGCCGCGGGGTCCACCACGGTGAGCTTTGTGGACAACGACGGCCCGGTCCTGGTCGGCAACACCGGCCAATACGAGAAGTCCGCCGAAGCCCTCGTCGACCATGACCACGCGCAGCGGTTCACCACCGGCAGCAACACCGACGGCTACAGCTTGACCAGCGTCGACGTCCGCCTCGAAACCGAGCTCGGCAGCGATGTCGCCGCCCCGGCGGTGAGCCTCGTCAGCGGCACATCACCCAGCACCGGCACCGCGACCGCGCTCACTGCGCCCGCCTCGCTCGATGCGGGCTCGGGCCCCAAGAAGTACTCCTACACCGCGCCGTCGGGCACCAGGCTTGACGCTTCCACCAGCTATTGGATCGTTGTCGAATCCGCCGCGACCGGCGGCGAGCACGTCCATTGGACGCTCACCTGGTCCGACGGAGAGGACCGCTTCTATCCCGGCTGGAGCATCGAGCACCAAGTGTGGCGCCGCAGCGCATCCGCCGTCGGTTCCTACACGGCCCAACCAGACCGTTCCATGATGCTCCAGATTCACGGCACGCCAGTCGGCGGTCTGTCGTCGCTGGCGCTGAGCGGCGTCGATTTCGGGGCTTTCGACTGGGGGACCAGGGACTACTCGGCGACGGCGGCCGCCACGGTGAGCTCTGCCACGCTCACCTATGAGGCATTCGACGACGAAGCCGACGTCGTCGTCTCGCCCGCCGACGCCGACACCGTCACGGACGGCCACCAGGTCGGCCTTGCGGAGGGCGCCAACACCGTCACGATCACGGTGACTGCGCCCGACGGCACAGTCACCGTGTACACCGTCACCGTCGATCGAGCGGCTGAGTCGCAGTCTGCGACTGTGCAGTTCGTGCCCGGTGAAGGCCCCATCGCACAGCAACAGGCCCAGCAGCAGCAGGCCGAGCAGCAGCAGGCCGAGCAACAGCAGCAGACTCAGCAGGAACAGGCTCAGGGGCAGTCCGAGCAGCAGCAGGCTCAGCAGCAGCAGGCCGAGCAGCAGCAGGCTGAGCAGGAACAGGCCGAGCAGCAGCAGGCCGAGCAGGAACAAGCTCAGCAGCAGGCTGAGCAGGGGCAGGCCGGGCAGCAACAGGCCCAGCAGCAGCAGGCCGAGCAGGAACAGGCCCAGGGGCAGGCCGGGCAGCAACAGGCCCAGCAGCAGCAGGCCGAGCAGGAACAAGCTCAGCAGCAGGCTGAGCAGGGGCAGGCCGGGGAGCAGGAACAGGCCCAGGGGCAGGCCGGGCAGCAACAGGCCCAGCAGCAGCAGGCCGAGCAGGAACAGGCCCAGGGGCAGGCCGGGCAGCAACAGGCCCAGCAGCAGCAGGCCGAGCAGGAACAGGCCCAGGGGCAGGCCGGGCAGCAACAGGCCCAGCAGCAGCAGGCCGAGCAGGAACAGGCCCAGGGGCAGGCCGGGCAGCAACAGGCCCAGCAGCAGCAGGCCGAGCAGGAACAGGCCCAGGGGCAGGCCGGGCAGCAACAGGCCCAGCAGCAGCAGGCCGAGCAGGAACAAGCTCAGCAGCAGGCTGAGCAGGGGCAGGCCGGGGAGCAGGAACAGGCCCAGGGGCAGGCCGGGCAGCAACAGGCCCAGCAGCAGCAGGCCGAGCAGGAACAGGCCCAGGGGCAGGCCGGGCAGCAACAGGCCCAGCAGCAGCAGGCCGAGCAGGAACAGGCCCAGGGGCAGGCCGGGCAGCAACAGGCCCAGCAGCAGCAGGCCGAGCAGGAACAGGCCCAGGGGCAGGCCGGGCAGCAACAGGCCCAGCAGCAGCAGGCCGAGCAGGAACAGGCCCAGGGGCAGGCCGGGCAGCAACAGGCCCAGCAGCAGCAGGCCGAGCAGGAACAGGCCCAGGGGCAGGCCGGGCAGCAACAGGCCCAGCAGCAGCAGGCCGAGCAGGAACAGGCCCAGGGGCAGGCCGGGCAGCAACAGGCCCAGGGGCAGGCTGGGGAGCAGCAGGCTCAGGGGCAGGCTGGGGAGCAGCAGGTGCAGGTCGGGCGGCGGCAGGTTGGGCAGGCTGGTGGGCAAGGTGCCGAGTTGCATTCGGCTGTGAGTGAGAGTGATGGGGGTCTTGCTGCTACAGATTGCAGTGGGGATGTTCCTATCGTGGTCGCTGGGGATGAAGCCGCTCTGTCTGATCATTACAGCGCGGTGACCTTGGCCGGGGTGGTGGGCACCGATTGTGTTGTCTTGGCTGGCGGCCGTGATCAGCCGATGTCTGCTGTTCAGCGGTCTCGGTTGGATTCGGCGTCTTTGCCTGGCTATGTTGTCGGCGGCACGGCTGCTGTGCCGGATTCGAAGGTCGCCGGTTATGACTTGAAGCGTCTGGCCGGCGACGATCGTTGGCATACCGCCCGTCTAGTGGGGGTGGAGGCGGTGGTTGTCGGCGGCGGCGTTGATGCTGTCGATGTGGCTGCGTCGGCTGGCGCGGAGGGTTTCGACGCCGATTGCAGCGGGGACATCCCGATTGTGGTCGCCGCGGACGAGGCCTCGGAGTCTGATCGCTACAGCGCTGTGACTCTGGCCGGGGCTTTGGGCACCGATTGTGTTGTCTTGGCTGGTGATCGCAGCGATGAGCGGGCGATTCCCGCTGACCAGTTGGCTCGTCTGCGATCGGCTGCCGAGCCGGGGTTCATCGTGGGCGGCGTTGCTGCTGTGTCTCCCGCGAAGGTTCATCAGGTGTATGAGCACGGTCTGGTTCGCATAGCCGGCAAAGACCGCTGGCAGACCGCTCGTCTGGTCGGCGCCCAAGCAGTCGCATCTGCCGGCGGTGACGCATGAGAACGACATCTCGCACACCGCGGCATCCACGTCGCCCAACCTGACCCCACCGAACCCAGCAGCCCAATCCCGCAAAAACGCGAAGGCTCCATATCAATCACCCGGCGGATGCGCTGGTTCGGCTATGGGGCAGCGAGCTCGGACATCCGCGCCAATACGTCGACACCGAGTTGGTCATAGACGTGCAGCAGGTCGATGAGCACCCAGTTCTCGCGGATCTTGCGATCAATCGTGCCATCAGGAAGCCGTTGGCTCTCGACGCGCCAGAAGTCGAGGCTGCGCATCGTGATTTCTTGGCCGGAGGCCGCTATGCCAAGCCATCCGTCGCCCGTCACTGTCATGGCCATGCCTGGCCACCCCGTGACACCGACATATGCGCCGTCGCCGAAGAAGTGACCGTCGCCGGCGTAACCGCCTCGACGGTCCGGCATCGCTCGCAGAAATGGGATCTGGTGAAATCGACGGAACCCATCCACACCGCGACCGGTGCCGATGCCGTGCGGTCCGTACCAGTTGAACCTGGGATGCCACCAGTGCTCGAGACGCATCGCCTCGACGGGCTCACGCGGATGGTGTCCCATGTCGGAGAGCATGCCGATCACGTGATCGACGCTGGCCTGCGATTCTGCCTCATCGCGTTGCCCCGAGGTGAGGCCGTCACCGGTTGCCGGCGACGGCGCCAGCCAGTCGCGCCCGAGACTCGGCGTCATCGGCCAGACGCCGGCGCCCATCATGACTTCCGGCAGGTCCCAGACGGCCTGCATCTCCACAAGCCGCTGGTCGGCGAACCGGAAGAACTCGTGATAGCGCATCGAGGCCGGCCGACCGGTAGCAGGAATGCCCAGCCACGGCCCGGCGAAGGTTCCCATATACGAACCGGCACACCCGACCCAGCGGTGACCGCCGGGGTCTGCGCCGGCGATACAGATGTAGTCGCGCCGTTCGAGGTCGGGCCAAGCGGCTGCCAGCGGGGCAAATGCCTCCGCATAGAGACCACCCGGCCCGTCGAGGTCTTCGAACGGATGGGTGAGATGCACAGCGGCGTCGGGTGCGAACACTGTCTGCAGCGCGGCCTGCACGCTCGTCGGGTCGTAGTCGTACAGAGCTGCTCGAAGCGGCCGCAGCAGCTCTTGGTGGCCGCGGTGCGGATCGGCCCCGGGGCTCATGCGCTGACGGCCAGGTGACTCTGGCGATCAAAGAAGTGCAGATTCCGGACGTCCACGTTGACTCGTATTCGATCACCCACTCGGGCACGGGTTTCTGCCGCGAAGCGAGCCGTGCAGCGCCCTGTGTCCCGCATCTCGTCGAGTGCGTCGGGATCGCCGCTTTCTACGCCCTGCGCGTTGAGGTTGAAGTGCACCAGCGTCTCCGCGCCCAGCGCTTCACGGACATCCACGACCGCATCGAGACGCTGATCGTCGGGATGTTCGGCAGCCACCGCTGCGTCTTCGAGATGCTCGGGCCGGAAGCCCAGCACGATCGGATGATCGAAGTACCTCGCCAGTGCCGGCCGCGCCGCGACGACGTCGGCCGGAACCGCCAGGCGCTGATCGCCCAGGTCGATCTGGCAGTCGCCGCTGGGATCATCGCCGCGCCGGAGCGTCGCCTCATACAGGTTCATCGAGGGCGAACCGATGAATGCCGCTACGAAGGCATTGGCGGGGTGCGCGTAGAGATCCTCGGGCGAGTCCACCTGCTGCAGCACGCCGTCCTTGATGACGGCCACCCGGTCGCCCATGGTCATGGCCTCCACCTGGTCGTGGGTCACGTAGAACGTCGTAACGCCGAACTCACGCTGGATGCCGGCGATGTCGGCTCGCATCTGGACGCGCAGCTTGGCGTCGAGATTCGACAGCGGCTCATCCATCAGGAACAGCTCGGGCCGCCGCACGATGGCGCGCCCCATGGCAACCCGTTGACGCTGCCCGCCCGAGAGCTGCGCCGGCTTGCGATCGAGGTAGTCCGTCAGCTCGAGGACGCGTGCGGCCTGCCGCACCTGCTCGTTTCGCTCTGCCTTGGCCACCTTGCGCAGCTTCAGCGGAAAACCGATGTTCTCTGCCACGCTCATCTGCGGGTACAGCGCGTAGTTCTGGAAGACCATGGCGATGTCGCGGTCCTTGGGAGCGACATCGTTCAGCCGGCGATCGCCGACGTACAGATCGCCGCGGGTGATCTTCTCGAGTCCGGCGATCATGCGCAGCGCCGTGGACTTGCCGCAACCTGACGGCCCGACGAGCACCAGGAACTCGCCATCGTCGAGCGTCAGACTGAGGTCGGTGACCGCTTCGAAGCCGTTCGAATAGACCTTGGTCAGCTCGCTCAATGTCACCGTTGCCATGTGCCGCACCCCATCATCAGAACCCGCATCGTCAGAACTCCTCGATTCCCAAGATCTGGCGCATCCGTTCCAGGGGCCGCAGCCCTTGCTGGGAGAGCCAGTGCAGCAGGTCAATGAAGACCCAGTTGTCGGCCAGCTTGTCGCCCTCGCGCCGGTACACATCCACCACACGCATCTCCGCCGGCCCACTCGCCGGCAGGCCTAGGTAGCCGCCTCGCGGACGGTTGCTGACATTCGCCCAGCCGAACCAGGCCGCGTAGCGACCTTCCGCGATGCGGGCGACATGGCCGTGAAACTCCTTGTCCCCGAGGCCGAAACGGAACGGGTAAGAGTGCTGCTGCTGGTAGCGCTCGATCGTGTACGACGATCCGATGCCATCGGGTCCGATCCACAGCATGTCGGGGTGCCAGCAGCGGGAAAGCACCTCGGCGGGCATCCGGTCGGTGCCCTGTTCGCGCGCGATCCGGTTCGCTTCGTCGAGATCGCCTGCCATGCGCCATGCCAGCTCCAACGTCTGAGTGGTCTCGACGGGATCTTGCGAGTCGAGCTGGACGCCGTCTGCGGTGCGCGGACCGAGATAGATGCCGGATTGTCCGGTGGCGGGCGGCAACGGGTACTGGCCCGCTTGGCGCATGACGGCAATCAAGTCCAAGAACAGCGCTGACTCTGCAATTCGGTCGCCCTCGACCCGGCTGAACTCCACATAGCGAACCGGCGTCGCCCGGCGGGTCGGCGGGATGTCCAGCCATGGAGCATCGAACAGTCCGAGGAAGTGCCCCATGGAGCACACCCAGGTGGAGGCACCTCCGTCGGCGTCGTTGTCGCCGGCCAGAAAAACGTCCATGCGCCGCTGCAGCGGTGCCATCGCTGCATGCAGCGGCGCCCAGAACACGTCGACGACCGCACTCACGCCGTGCTGCTCACCGAAGGGGTGCATGCCTCTCCACAAGAAGTCCTCGGTCACGCTGGACGCCAGCGCGTCGGCGAGGTCATCGGCGGCATCGCCTGCCTGCCGGCGGGGACGTGCCAGCACGCCGTCGAAACTGCGGTGATGGTCCAAGACGACAGCCTTCGCGCGCTGCAAGTGGCCAGGGGCGTTGTCAGCCATCTCTCAGCCCTTCACCGCACCGGCGCCGAGGCCCTTCACCAAGTGCTTCTGGAACAGGATGATCACGATCACGATGGGCAGCGTGATCGAGACTGCCGCCGCTGCGGCTTCGGTGATCGTCCGACTGCTCTCACCGCCGGTCAGCGAGACGATGGCCACCGGCAGCGTCCACTCGGTGGGGGCAAGCACCCGCACGAAGAGGAACTCGTTGTAGGCGAGCAGCATCGTGAACAGTCCGGTGGCGATGATGGCGGGCCACATCACCGGGATGATCACCCTCCGGAACGCCTGCAAACGGGTGGCGCCGTCCATCATCGCGGCCTCCTCGAGCTCCTTGGGCACGTCGAGGAAGAAGCTGCGGAACATCCAGATGGTGAACGGCTGGTTGACCGCCACCAGTGCGAGGACGAGCACGAGCCGGGTGTCGAGCAGCTGCAGTCGGTCGATGAAGGGGACGTCGATCAGCGGGAAGTCGAACGTGCCCACGCCGCTGGATTCCAGCCAGTCGTCGATCCAGGTGGCGCCGAAGAAATACGGCAGCACGAATGCGCTGCGAGGCAATGCCCTGAACCCCAATGCCACGATGAGGATGACGGCGCCTGAGATCCCGCTGTAGCGGGCGAGGCCGTAGCCGGCCAGCAGCCCGATGGACAGCGAGATCAACATGGTGAGAACCGTCACGACGATGCTGTTCACCAAGAAGTCGTACTCGTCGTTGGTCTCCCAGATCCTCGGGAAACGCCACATGGCCACCAGCAGCACGATCCCGGCGCCGCAGTACCAAGGCCAGCCATGCCGCATTCGCTTTCCGACGAGTCCGAGCACGGCCGCGATGAGCCCCGCGGCAACGACGTAGGCGAAGACCCCCCACATGTTGATGTCGTCATCGCCCAGCCAGAACGCCCGGTAGGCGTTGGCCGTCGTTTCATACCCCCACAGCACCGGCTCGCGGGAGAGCACGTCCCGGGTGAACTTGACCGACGTCTGGACGGTCCACAGGAACGGCAGCACTGACCAGATGCACAGCACGCCGAGCGTGACATGCAGCGGCACGCGTCGTGCTCTGCGCCGCGGCGCAGTGGCGGCGCCGCGCATCTCAGGTGCGCTCCGAGCCGAATGCGAGCGCATCTCAGGTGCGCTCCGAGCCGAATGCGAGCGCATCTCAGGTGCGCTCCGAGCCGAATGCGAGCGCATCTCAGGTGCGCTCCGAGATCTGGTCCTTGTAGGACCGGTACAGGAACGGGATGAGCACGACGAGAATGCCGATGACGGTGAGAACCGCCATGGCGTTGCCCTTGCCCAGCCTGCCGATGTCGAACGCTGTCGCGATGCGCACGTTGTACACCTGCAGCGTGTGCGCATCGGTGAACCGGTTCCCGGTCCACACGAACACCTGGTCGTAGATGCGGTACATGTCCATGACCGAGATCAGCCCGACGAACAGCACCAGCGTCCGCAGGTGGGGCAGAATCACATGCCACAGGTTGCGCCAGAAACCGGCGCCGTCGATGGCAGCGGCCTCGAGACGCTCACCGGGCAGAGTCTGCAATCCGGCGAAGAACGTGATCATTGCGAAGGGCATGACCGCCCACACCGCCTGTATCACGATGAGGTAGCGGACGTTGCCCGAGGTGATCTGGAACGGGTCGTCGAAGACCACCTGCCAGAGCCACGCGATCAGACCGCCCCGGTCGAACAGGTCCTTGTAGACCAGCGAACCCACCACGGGAGTCACGATGAACGGAGTCAGCAGCGCAGCCATGTAGAAGCTGCGACCCCGCACTACCCGGTCCAGCATGAGCGCAACGGCGAGCCCGAGCACCATCTGGATCGGCACCACGATGGCCACGAACAGCATCGTCCAGCGGAATGCGGCCCAGAACTCCGGATCCGTCAGGATGTCGGTGTAGTTCCGCAGCCCGATCCACATCGGATTCTTGAGATCTCGCAGAAGCAAGCGGTGAAAGCCCAGCCACACAGTCGTCGCCAGAGGCACCACCATGAGCAGCCCCATCACCGCGACGCTGGGGACGGTGAAGAACCAGAACGTCTTGCGTTCCACTCACGCCCCCTCTTGGCTCGCTCCATTAGCCATTAGTCAGAATCTGCAAGAAGACGGCCGAGACTGGCACCTTGCGCTCCCCGCATTGTTCCCTGCTCCCGCTGCCCTGGGGCGACACCGCGGCACGGTGCCGCCCCAGGTGCACAGGGAGGGAACCTTGATGAGCTGCTGGCCTAGTTGAGCAGCCCCTGATCGCCTGCTTCGGCGAGGTACGCGGTCTCAGCGGCGGCAAGCGCCTCCTCGACGGACGTGCCGTCGAGAATCGTGATCAGCGCCTCACCCAGCTTCGCCCGGGCGATGCCCGCCGCAGGATGCGTGAGGTCAGCGCCACGGCCGTTCACGAGGCTTGCCTGCGCGGCGGCAGCGTCGCGCGGGCCGTTGGGGTGGCTCACACCGTTGCGGGTGACCAAGCCGAACTCGGCCGCGGCCTGCATGCTCTCCAAGTCGGTCGCTGCAAGCATCGCAAGAAAGATCGCCTCGACCTTGTCGTCAGGCGTGCCGACAGGGATGCCCCAGCCGTCAATGTACGCAGGCGCAGCGAGGATGCCCATGCCGCTGTCCAAGGCCGGTGCGAACTCGATATCGCCCACGACGATGGAGGCTTCGGGATCATCCATGCCCGCTGCGCGCGATGCCCATGTGTGGCCCAAGACCGCCTCTCCCGTCTGGAACGCTGCTTGCACATCGTCGGTGCTGTACGAGCTCGCGATGCCCGGAGCACACTCATCGACCATCCGCTTGAGGGTGGTGGCCGCGGCAACGCCCTCACGGCTGTTGAAGTTCGGCGCGCCCGTCTGTGGGTCGATCGGTGTGACGCCCATTGAGCCGAGCACCGAGTCGAACTCGATCTGCCAAGCCCAGCCCGCTGAGAGCATGTACAGGAAGCCGATGTCGTAGCCCGAATTGATGACTGCCCGGCAGGTCTGGAACGCCTCATCGAAGGTCGTCGGCACTGAGAGGCCGAGCGCTTCCATCACCGGCTTGTTGTAGAAGACGTGCATGGTGTTCGACACCATCGGCACGGCGTAGATCTGGTCACCGATCGACGCCATCGCCCAGAAGGCGTCATCGATCTCGTCGAGATCGAACTGGTCGCTGTACTTGGCGACCAGGTCGTTGAGCGGCATCAGGAAGCCCTGATTGGCCAGCTCGCCGATGAACGCATTCGAGCCTTGGTACAGCTCGAACGTGGGCGATCCGGTGGCCACGTCCTGGGTCATGGCGCTGCGAGCCTCGACGCTGTCGAGGAACTGCAGATTGAAGCGGTAGTTGCCCTCCTCGCAGTCCTCCAGCTCCTCGGCGTACTGGGTGATGATCGGGAATTCCCAGCCGATCGCGTCGATCTCGACGACCTCGGACGGATTCGGGATCGGACACTCGTCAGAGATCAGCTCCGCTTCCATCATGTCGTCGTCCATGGCGTCATCGTCGTGGCCGTCGTCCATGGCATCGTCCATGGCATCGTCGTCGGCGCCGTCCATGTCGTCGTCCATGTCGTCGTCCATGTCGTCATCGTCGTGATCGTGACCGTCGTCATCGTCGTGATCGTGACCGTCGTCTTCGTCGTGGTCGTCTTCGGCGCCGGAGTCCGCCGCTGTTGCGGACGTCTGCGACTCGCCGGTGTCGTCGCCGTCGTCGCTGCCGCACGCCGCAGCCAGCAGCACGAACGCGAGAAGGACGGCGATCAACCGCCAAGCCTTCCCTTTGGTGGTCATCATGAGGTTCCCTCCCGGGTAATGCATACGAACGGAGGCCGGAAGATCAATTCCCGGTCCCCAACAACTCGAGCGGCGCGACGTAGCCGGCCGCATCGAGACCAAATCCCGCATCGGCGGCGCATGCCAGCGTCTCAGCAGGCCATTCGACCCTGCTGGGGCTGTCGCTGCCGGTGACGATCGCTGCGCGTGCCGGTGAGGTGCCGACATTGCGCAGATCCCGCCACGCCGATGCGGGGACAGATACAAGCGAGCCCCTGACGGGCTGTGTGGCGACTTCCTGTGCCGCCTCGTTGACTGCAATTTCCCAATCGCCTTCGATGAGCAGCAGCACTTGGCTGTCATCGTGGCGGTGGATGCCTGTCGATGACCCCGGAGCTGCCTGAAGCCACTCGAGAGCAAAGCCGTGGGGGGTGCAGACCGGCGGCCGGCTGCGTCGATCTTGGGACAATCCGTACCCGATGACGGGCGCGAGCTCGACCGAGTGCTGGGCACCGAGCACAGTGGACAGCAGCGCCGCGGCCGACCAGCGAAGCCGGCTGGAAGGCACGAGGCACTCGCTCAGTTCGGACTGGCTGTAGCTGTCGATGCTCGCGAGCTGGCTGTCGCTGAGCGGTTCGAGCACCTCGGAGGGAACGAGGCCGTTGCGCGCATCGATGAGCGAATTGTCACGTCCGAGGTACATTCCGGTCTCTGCTGCCTCGCGCAGCACATCCGGATCCCAGATGATCCCGCCGGTGTCGTCGCCGCCAAGCACCACGAACAGGAATCCGTCATCGGGACCGGTGTTCTCGAATCCTCGGAAAACCCAAGTCGGCGCGGTGAAGACGTCGTCAGGCGCGAGCTCCACCGATTGCTCGCGACCCCGGCCGATGTCGATCCGCCAACTCCCCCGGGTGCAGATGAACACCTCGGGCGTGTAGTGCAAGTGGGCGTTGTTGTAGATGCCGTGCGGCATCGTGGCTGCGCCCACGTTGAAGCCGTGCGGCTCGGCGATGCTGATGTGCTGGTCGGCGTTCTGGGACACGCCGGGACCTACGAACGAATAGCTCGCCTTGCCCTTGGACCGCTCGATGCGAACGTCCACGAAAGCCTCCGTATCGGCCACAAAGTCCTTGGGCTCGAGGACGCGCGCGGCCAGATCAGCCTCGGTGACCGGCGCTCCGGGCGCTGTCATCGATTGCTGCGCTTCGTGGTTCGACCGATGCGGAGATGGCCGTCCACGACCACGTCGGTCGGTCGCGATGGCGACGTCTTGTCGCCGAGCAATTCAGCCGCATGCTGCGCAAGCAAGTCAGTCGGCTGGACGAGCGTCGTCAGGTCGATGCCCGCCCACGAGGCCTGCGGCAGTCCGTCGAACCCTGTCACGGCGATGTCGTCGGGGACTCGAACTCCCTGCGACTCCAGTCCGTCGATGACGCCGAAGGCGACTTCGTCGCTCCCGACCATCACGGCGTCAGGCGCGAGCCGGGCGATGCGCTGGGCGCAGCCGTAGCCCGCGTCGTAGCTGAACATGCCCGCTTCGATGTACGGCAAGGCCACCCCGTAGTCGCCCATCTCCCTGGCCGCACCCCGATACCGGGCTTGATCGGTGGAGATCGACGACACTCCGCCGACGAAGACTGCTGTCCGGCAGCCCTGATCGACGAGGTGGGATGCCAGCAAACGGCAGCCGGCCTCGTTGTCGACTGACACCGACGACACCAGCCCGGATGCAGCCGGCTGGTTGAAGGCCACCGTGGGACTCGACTGGCGGCGCATAGTGCTGAGCTGGTCGGGTCGGATGCTGGCTGAGGCCAGCAGCAGGCCGCTTACCCGGTATTGGCGAACGATCTCGAGCACATCGTCGACCTCGGCCGGATCGGTGAAGCTGAACAGCAGGAGTTGACGCCCGCGCACTGCCAGTTCACGGGTGACAGCCGACAGGACGTTCTGCCAGTACTCGCCGAATGCGGGCACCACGGCGCCCACGACGTTGCTCTGCTGCGACTTGAGGCTGCGGGCGAACGCGTTGGGGACGTAGCCGAGTCGGGCCGCCGCTGCGCTGACCCGCTCCCGAGTTCGTTCCGAGACCAAGTGCGGAGCGGAAAATGTTCGTGCCACCGTGGCCTGCGACACGCCGGCCTCGATGGCGACGTCGGTGGAGGTAGCGGGACGCTCTCCGCTGTCAGGAGCCTCTGTCCCCCCCGCCATGCAGTGCATCCTATGAATACGTAGTCATTGCGTCAACTGGGATCGACTGCAGCGCCCTGACCTGCACGTTCAGGCGCCAAGCGCTCAGCCGGTATGCAGGAGCACCTGCTTCCACACTGCGATGTCGTCGATCAACACCCACTCGCGCAGGACGCCGTCAGGTCCGAACTCGCACTGGCTGATGCCCATGACGTGCACCTCAGCGCCGCTGGGGGCGCCGTAGCGACCCTCGCCGTCGTGGGTCCCGTCCAGCGACCAGCGAAGAGCTGTGCGTGGCGGACGGTCAGGTTCGCGGCAGCCGATCCGGTGATGAATCGTGAAGCGCGCCGACGGGAACGACGAGGTGAGGCCGAGCCAGAAGCTGTCGGCGCCGCTCCATCCGTGATCTGTGACGCCGCTCGGCAATTCGAGGTGAGCGGCGCGGTCGTATTCGGCGCGGATGACGGACAGATCGCCTGCCATGATCCGGCTGAGCAGCCCGGCATATCGCACGCCATCAGGGTGGTCGTTGCCCGTTCCGCGGTAGCGACCGGTGACATCGCTGCTTGGCGAGAAAGGCGGCGCGGCCCGGCCCGGCCCGGCCTCGGCCTCGATCCGGGCGGCGGCGAAGCTCTTCGGGTCGGCGCCCATCATGCGCACGATGGCGCCCTGGTCCCGGATCAGCCACTCGTCGTAGATCTGGCCGTCCCGAGCCGCGCAGTCCGCGATGATCCGGTACTTGAGCCGGGCGCCCGTGGCCGGGCCATAGATCCCGTCACCAAGATGAGTGGCGGTCGACAGAATCCGATGCGACGACAGGAACCCGTCGTCGGCGTCGCACCAGATGACGTCCTCGCCGAGCAGCTGGCGGTCGGGAAACTCCGCGAGAGTGGCCAGCGTGGCGGCAATGACCGACTGGTTTCCCACCACGACGCCCGCTGGTGAGCGGACGACGACGTCATCGGCGTAGAAGCGACGGAGGGTGTGCACTCTTCGGCGTTCCCAGATGGTCTCGGTGACGCCCAAGATGAAGTCGCGCGGACCGCGGAATTCCTCGCCGAATCCCTCCATGCTCATCTTGTGCCTCCTCGCCTTGCCAGTACAGGCCCGGCGACGAATGCCGGGTCCGATGCAGTGCTGCATACGTAACCATTGCGGCTGACGGACGGCAACTCCTCGCTCGGCGCGCAGATCGTGGCCGCCAGGGCAAGACCGCCGTCGTCGCCCCCGCAGCGCGAGCTGAGATCGATCCTCGGGTTCCGCCCACCCGCAATCCGGCCAAGACTCCCGGTAGACATTCGGCTGGATCTGTCCCTCGATGACGACTGCGGCAGGCTGCCCTACTGCTGCTGCTGTTGCTGGGCGCCCTGCTGCTGCGGCACTGCATCAGCCGGAGGACTCACAGCGACGCTGGCTTGGCGACGGATCGGTTCGGTCACCATGGAGACCGGCGCCGTCGGCTGGGCGATGATCACCTCTGCGTCCACTCTGGCATCGGCCGTTCCGTTGAACACCCCGCGTACGGGCGGAACGTCGTTGTAGTCGCGTCCGTGGCCGATCACCACGTGCCGCTCGCCGACTGGCCCGCCGTTGGTCGGGTCGAGCGCATGCCATCCGTAGCCGGGGACTGCCGCCTCAATCCATGCGTGGGTCTGCACGGAGACAGCCGCCGAGTCGTCCGCAACGGGATGCTCGGAAGCGAACACGTCCTCGCCGAAGGGTCCGTGGCCGGCATGGTCGGCGCCGGCAGTGCGGTCGGGCGCTCGGGCGCCGGCTGGGGCTGCATCGTCAGCCGGGCCGTCATCAGAGTCCTGGCCGGGACATGTCTCATCGAGCGCAAACAGGTAACCCGAGACGTAGCGCGCCGGGATGCCGATGCACCGCAGCATGCCCACCGCCAGATGCGCGAAGTCCTGGCAAACCCCCCGCCCGCCGTCGATCAGCTCCTCCAGCGTCACGCCGATCGAGGTGGAGCCGCGCTCATACGCGAGCACCGTCGGCACAGCCTGGGCGACAGCGAGCACGCGCTCGCACACGTCATCGGCAGCACTGCGGACGGCCCACGACGCCACCTCGTCGACCAGTTCCCCCCATTGCACATGCTGTGACGGCGCGAGGTACTCGATGTGCTGGTTGACGAACTGCTGGTCGCTCAGGCGCTCGCAGCCCACCGGTGCAGGGGCGCTGTCGGTCGGGGTGGTCTCCACCGATGCCTCGGCCAGCACCAGCAGGTCGCCATGCGGTCCGCGTATGCCCAGGTGGTCGACGGTCGTGCCGAAGTAGTCGCGCACCTGCAGCACACGGGTCGCCGGCGTGGTCGTCAGCCGGTACGACAGCACTCTCTGGCGCAGATCGTCACGGGGCCGCACACGGATCTCGTTCTGCGACTCCGAAACGGAATCTGCGTAGGTGAAGTGCAGCCGGTAGGCGATGTCGAGTCTCATTGCGGCCTGCCTGTGCCGGCGCCAGGCCGCACATACTGCGCATGAACTTCGGCGATGCCCGATCTGGCCACCGTGCTGGCATGCACGTCGCCGGCCAGATCGGCCAGCGACGAGCCCAAGTACGTCAGCTCGGCCTCGGGTTCTCTCAGCAGCTCGTCGAGTTCGCCGTATTCCAAGTGCGCCCGCAGCGCCCCGGCACGCCGACGAGGCGTCGCCACCGCACCTGCCGCTGCGGCAAGGTCGTCCAAGCGCTCCTCCACCCGGCCGAGACACCACAGCACAGAGCGTGGGAGGTGCTGGTGCTGCAGGAGGAACCTCGCTACCGCTTGCCACTCCGGCGAGTGGCCCAGCTCGCGTTTCGCGGCCTGCAGCGAGTGCGTGAACGCCAGCAGCCGGTTGCCGTCGAACACGTCGCTGCCGGTTCCCAAGCCCGACTTCAGCAGCTCGACCGTCAGGATCGACCGCTCGAGCAAGCGGCCCGCCTCCATGAAGGCGTAGCCCTCGTCGCGGCTCATCGACTCGGTCATCACGCCGCTGAGCGAGCGGCAGCCCCGCCGGGCAGTGATCACCGACATGCGCGACACCTCGCCGCCGGTCTGCTCGCGCGCTGCGGAGCCGACAGACTTGGCACTCTGCATCAGGATGTGCAGGCTGTTGGCCTCCTCCCACAGCTCAACCGGAATGCGGTCGCGCACGATGCGCAGGTTCTCCCGCACTGCCTGCACCGCAGACACCACCGAACCGGGGTGCGAGTCGTCCGATACCAAGAAGTCCATGACGGCGTACGAGCCGGTGCCGACCTGGGCTGCGACGAACTCGTCCTGCAGCCCCAGAGCCTGGACCAGCCGGCGTGAAGCCAGCCGAGCCTCGGTGGCTTGTCGGTGCATCACCGCGTTGGTCTCCACGGAAACGCACCGGGCGATGGTGTCGGCCCGCTCGAGATAACGGCCGGCCCACAGCAGGGAATCGGCGTGACGCGCCAGGATCATCGGCCTGACCCGTGCCCGGCAGGATCAATCGACGGCTCGCCATTGGGCTGCCCGGATCGCGACTGGGAGCCGTCAGCCAGCACCCAGGTGTCCTTCGAGCCACCGCCTTGGGACGAGTTCACGATCAGTGATCCCTTGCGCATGGCCACACGCGTCAGGCCGCCCGGGAACACCTGCGTCCGCTCGCCGGTGATCACGAACGGCCGCAGGTCAAGGTGGCGCGGCTCCAGCACGTCATCGCACAGAGAGGCGAGCGTCGACAGCTCCACCACTTCTTGCACCACCCAATTCCGCGGATCCCGCTCGATCTCGGCCCGTGCGTCCGCCAACTGCTCGTCAGATGCGTCACGGCCGATGACGATGCCGTATCCCCCCGATTCGCCGACCGGCTTGATGACCAGTTCGTCGAGCCGTTCGAACGCCGCCGCGCGCTGGTCGGACTCCCACATCACATAGGTCTCGACGTTGGGGAGGATCGGCTGCTCACCCAAGTAGTAGCGAATCAGGTCGGTGACGTAGGGATGGATGGCTTTGTCGTCCGCCACGCCGTTGCCGATCGAGTTGCACACCGTCACCGTGCCCGCACGCATGGCGCCGAGCAGTCCCGGAACACCCAGCGTCGAGTCGGGGCGGAACGAGACCGGGTCCAAGAAGGAGTCGTCGATGCGGCGGTAGATCACGTCGACCGGCACCAGCCCCTCGATGGTGCGCAGGTACACGACATGCTCATCGGTGACGAGATCTGGGCCTTCGACCAGCTCCACGCCCATCTCGCGGGCGAGGAATGCATGCTCGAAGTAGGCCGAGTTGTAGATGCCCGGCGTGAGGATCACGATGAGCGGCTTGTCACCGGATCCGGTGGGCGCCACGGATTCGAGCGCAGTGCGCAGCATCCGGCCGTACTGGCTCACCGGCTCGACAGTGTGGTCTTCCCACACACGGGGAAACGCCTTGGTCATCGCCGCCCGGTTCTCGATGACGTAGCTGATCCCGCTCGGATTGCGCAGGTTGTCCTCGAGTACCCGGTACTGGCCTTCCGCATCGCGCACCAGGTCGATGCCTGCAATGACGCAGTGGGCGTCGTGCGGCACACTGACGCCGAACGCGTTGCGCTCGAAACCGTCGGACGACTGCACCAGCCACGCCGGCACGACGCCATCGGCCATGGCCGCGCCCTCGCCGGTGTAGATGTCGGCCAAGAACCTGTTCAGCGCCGTGACGCGCTGTGCGAGGCCCCGCTCGATCTCGCGCCACTCTGCTGCGGCGATGAGCCGGGGGAACAGGTCCATCGGCCAGGTCCGCTCGGTGCCCTGCGAGTCGCCATAGACGGTGAAGGTGATGCCTTGGCGACGGAACTCCTCTTCGATGATTCCCTCGCGGCGCCTCAGTTCGTCCGTGCCGAAGTTGGCAAAGCGCTCCACGATGGCCGCGTACAGCGGCCGGACAGTGCCGTCACGGTCAAACGCCTCGTCAAAGGCAGGGAACTCGGCGTCAGGCTTCCGCATCTCCGCCATGGCCCATTTGATAGCGCGTCAGCCCATGTGCCGGTGTCATCGTCGCTTGCGACGGCTCGGTCAGCCCAGATCGTGAGCGGCCGACTCGTCGGCTCGCGGGAACGGTGTGGCTACGCTCGCCGGATGGCCGCAGTCTCAGAAACCGCAACGGAACAGCCCTCTGCAGAACAATTCGGCGACCCGCACGCTGAGGAGGCCATCAAGGCCGCCCTCGCTGCCGTCGCGGGCCCTGGCTCGTTCTTCACGGGGACCGAGCGGCTGGCCATGGCCGCCCGGGCTCGAGTGGCCCGGGGCTTGGCCGACGCGGAGACTGACCTTCCCCCCATCGTGGCCGCGACGGTGGATCGGGTAGCGGTGGATGCCATCGCGACCCGGCCGTCCCACATCGAGGCGTGGCGTGACGATGGTCGGGACGCCTTGGCCTACGTCGAACTGGTCTCGGTCGTTTCCCAGATCTGCGGCATCGACTCCTACCGCGTCGGCCTTGGCGCCGGTCTTGACCCGCTGCCCGCTCCCGTCGTCGGCGAACCCGTGCCCGCTGCGGCCGAAGGCGCAGCCAAGGCGAACGCTTGGGTGCCCACCGTCGGCATCGCTCTCGCGCCGACGGCACTGTCGGCACTTCCCCGTGAGAACGCCACCAAGGCGGGCCTCGGCGCAGCCTGGTACATCACTGACAAAGTCATCCATCAGTACGACGTCGAACCGGGCAGAGAACTCACCCGACCGCAGATGGAGCTCGTGGCCGCCCGGACGTCGTGGCTCAACGAGTGCTTCTTCTGACTGTTCGGCCACACGTGGATGCTCCGTGAGAGCGCCAACGCCCAAGGCCAGCCGATCAACGTGCCAGCCGTCACGCGGCCGCTGCTCGGCGCGCGACTCCCTCTCGGGGACGAGCTTCTCGCCTTCACCGATGCCATCGTCCTGCTCAACTTCGACGAGCTGCCGCTCGCCCGAGCCGACCTCGCATCCGCCGGGGGCAGCGGGGCGGTAACCCGGGCTGCGGCCGTCTGCGCCAACTTCGAGGCCACCAATCGCGTCGTCGACGCTGTCGGCGTGCCCGTCAACAAGCGCTTCTACGACATCGGCGCCGAACTCGGAGTCGAGATACCCGACCACCTCCGCTGAGTGGGCGCACCACGCGACGCTTGATCATGTCGTGGACATGCCCCGGCTTCGCTCTGGGCTTTCCGCTCGTATCTCCCGACCTCGATTCGGTACGGGTGCGCGGGCCGCTCGGGCACGGGGCATGCACAGCGAGTCCAAGGGCCGGACCTGGACGGGTTCGCGGGCCGCCCGGGCACGGGGCTCATCAGGCTCTCAAGCGTCGAGTGAGTCGCGCAGCTCCTGAGCGCAGGTGTGCAGGTAGTTCCGGCCGGTTGCGGTCACCAAGCTGTAGGCGAGCGCATCGATCGCATCGGCCTTGAGCCGTGTCATGGCCTCTGCTTCGTGGCCGAGCGCGAGCACCAGGTCGCACAGCTCTGCGCACCACTGCGCCTCGCCGTCGGCGAGCGCCTCTCGGGCAGCTGCCGCAAGCGTCTCGGGACCCCCGGCAAGCGCCGCCAGCCGCCGGGCCCGGTCGGCGGGATGCAGCGGGTTCATCTGGGTCGGATTGCCGTCGAACCAGCCCAGGATGCCGCTGAAGATCGCCCGCACCGACCATGCCACGTTGCCGTAGTACTGGCCCAGCAGAGGATGATCCGCGAGGTCGGGCGGCAACGTGACCTCGTGGGCCAGTTCGTCGGGCGTCTTGCCGGCGTTCATGCCGGCGATCGTCTCGTTGTAGATGTGCCACAGGCCGCGGCTGTAGGTCTCGAGCGCAGCATCGACCTGGGCTGCTCCGGAGAACGGCGTGGTGTGGCCCAGCACCAGGTGGTCGGCCTCCATGGCACGGATCCGGTCGACCGATTCGCACCAGTCCCGCACGTCACGGTACTGCGTGCCCCGGATGGCGTAGAGGTTGGGGAACGAGCGGTACATGTTGTCGCCGGCGAACACGACCCGCTCATCCGCGAACCACGTCATGATCTGGTCCTCGGTCTCGCCCGGGTTGTGCGAGACCTCCAGGCGGACACCGCCGATCTCGATGACCGCCGAGCCCTCGAACCGCTTGGTCGGGAAGGTGCGGGGGTCGGGGCCTCCGCCGGGACCGCCCGCCAGCGCACCGGCTTTGGGGTAGACGGCGGGAGCGATGCCGTTGTTGATGCGCTTGTCGGGCGGCAGCTTGAATCCGGCCTGCCGCAGGCCGCGGGCACCCGCGATCGACACGCCGTTGCGGGCGAATCGCCGCGCCTCGTCACCGAAATGCTGCACGCCCCAGATCTCGATGTCGGGGTTCTCGTCGATCAGTGCGGGAGCGCCGCCGGTGTGATCGGGATGGCCGTGGGTGTACACGAGCGCCATGATCGGCAGATCGGTGTGGCGCCGGAGTTCCGCTATCGCGTCGGCCGTTCGCTGCGGGATGCTGCCGCCGTCGACGGCCACCACGCCGCTGTCGCCCAGCACGAACGAGAACGTGGAGACGCCGTAGCCCACCGCCACGAAGACGTGCTCGGTGAGCTGGATGAACTGCTCGGCAAACAGGTGCTCGATCGACCGCAGCTCGGCCGAGGCCGGAGTGTCCATCGGATCGATCGCTGCCTCATCGGTGCCCGTCGTCATCATCGCCGCCTTCCTTGAAGTTTCGGTTGAAGGTTTGTCTCCTGGGCGCTGCGCCGGTCTCGACCGTCAGCAGACGCTGGCGCTCGGGCAGCTCAGCGGTCACCGAGCGTCTTCTCCAGCATGTCGATGGTCTCCATCGCGCCGAGCGCCTGGGCGACGGACGCGTTGGGTTCACGCCTCTCGCTGATAGCCGAGACGAACTCCCGGTCCTGCAATTCAATGCCGTCATTCGAGACGGCCACGCCTGACAGGTCGATCGGACTGTCGTACCCGTCCACGAGGTCGTCGTAGCGGGCGATGTAGGTGCCGTTGTCGCAGATGTAGCGGAAGAACGTCCCGAGCGGCCCGTTGTTGTTGAACGAGAGCGACAGCGTGCACAGCGCCCCCGACGGCACGCTCATGCCGATCGTCATGTCCATGGCGATTCCCAGCTCGGGGTGCGTCGGGCCCTGCTGTGCCCAGCCGGCGGTGATCGGTTCGCCCGTCTGGTAGCCGAAGAGATCCACGGTGTGGCATGAGTGGTGCCACAGCAGGTGATCGGTCCACGTTCGTGGCTTGCCCATGGCATTGCGGTTCTCGCGCCGGAAGAAGTACGTCTCGACGACGAGGTGCTGCAGCGTCAGCTCGCCGCGGCTGATGCGGTCGTGCACCCACTGGTGGCTCGGGTTGAAGCGCCGGGTGTGGCAGACCATCGCGGTGACGCCGGTTTCGTGCTGGGTCCGCACCAGCTGCTGGCTGTCTGCAAGATTGTCGGCCATCGGAATCTCGACGAGCACGTGCTTGCCCGCCCGCATGGTCATGACCGCCTGTCCAGCGTGCATCTGCGTCGGGGTTGCGAGGATTGCTGCATCGGCCTCGAGCGCGAGCGCTTCGGCCAGATCCAGCGTCCAGCGTTCGATGCCGAACTCGTTCGCAAAGGCCGCGGTGTCGTCCGCGATGCCGCCTACCAGGGCGACCACCTCGACATCGTCGATCCGCTGCAGCGCAGCCATGTGCCTGCGCCCGATGGCGCCCTCTCCGGCCAGGATGATCTTCACCGCGCTCCCCGTCTCGGCAGCCGCATTCAGCGCCAGACCCTAGGCCGAACGCTCCGCCCTAGGAATCAGGGGAATTGTCCGGGGCTCTCACCTGCGGGGCGGCGAGCGCTGAAGCCGCCCGCCGTAGCGTGCGCAAACCGGCGACGATCTGACTCGAACGCATCTCTGCTTCGCAGCCGAGGCATCCGCTGTTGGGTACTCTCGACGCCGTGCATTGGAGAGTTCGGTCTATTGCTTCAGAGCGTCACGACACCTCAGAGCAAGGCAAGGGCCGATCTCGGATGGCTGTTGGTTCAGCAGCGGGGTACAGACGGACCAGCGGGTCGAGGCTCGTCTCGGTGGCCGAGACATCTACATTCCGCCGGACCTCCTGAGCATGTCATGCCGTCATCGAACCGAACTCGCTGGTAGGCGTCGAGGATGAATTCGTGAATGCCACAGACTCCCAGGGTGTCCTACACGAGGCTGTCGGCACACTCGAATCGCGTTCTAGCGAGCAAACCGACGGGGTGTGGCTCGAACGTCTGACCGCCGATGTTGCGCCGCTGATCAAGGACTGGCATCTCGACGGCTGCTGGAGATGGCAGGACTGGCCTGAGCGTGACGATGTGATGCCCGAAGGCACGCCTGCCGTTGACGTGGGAATCGACCTGGTGGCGAGGCGAAGCAGTGACGGTCGGTGGGTGGCCATTCAAGCGAAAGCCCGACAGCTCGACGACCGCGGCGAAGGAGCACCGATCAACTCATCTGAGATGAACAAGTTCCTCAGTGCCGCATCGGACAGGAGCATTTGGGCCGAGCGTTGGGTGGCCGTGAACGGCGATGTGCGTCTCGCGGGGCATTCGCCTGGCAAGGTCGCCATGTCAGGTGCCCCTGTAAAGGTGGTGAACGTTGCCAGCGCCGTGGAGATCCAGTACCACGCCTTGGCTGACATGTCTGAGCACGACCTTTGCGCACACTGCGGGAACTTGTCGCCGACGGCTCCAGCCAGTTCCGGCGACTACGTCCCCATGCAACAAACGCGCTCCTGCATGCAACGTGAAGCCGTCAAGGCGGCCGTCGAGCGACTGAAGGACAATCAGGAAGCCGACGAGCCGGGCATACCCCGAGGCGAGGCCCGCGGTCGCATGGTCCTGCCATGCGGCACAGGCAAGACCAGGATCGCTCTGCGCATCGTCGAACAGTTGACGTATGCAGGGGAATTCTCGGTGGTGCTGTGCCCGTCAATTGCTCTGGTGGCCCAGATACGGCGCGAGTTCCTCGAGAACACCGAGATGCCGCTGCGGGTGATGGCTGTTTGCTCCGACCAAGGCGTGGCAGCCGACGAGGAGAAGGTCGCGAATGACGACGATGCCACTCTCGACCGGGGCATGGAAACGGTTGATGTCATCAAGGGTTGCCCTGTCACGACCGACCCAGGCGAGATAGCCGAGTGGATTCAGGGAAGACGCGACGGGCGCGCATCGGACGCGATCAGCGTGATCTTCGGTACCTATCAGTCGGCTAGGCGCGTCTCAGAGGGCATCGCTCAAGCGGACGCAGCGGACGGCTTCAAGGTGCTCGTCTGTGACGAAGCGCATCGCACCGCCGGCGTGCGAAGGCGCAATCGCAGCACAGCTGCCGACGAGCGGCTGCGCGATTTCACGCTCTGCCATGACAGCGAGGCTTTCCCCGCGACGTATCGGGTGTATCAGACCGCCACACCTCGCATATATGGAGACGCCGCCTTGGCCGAAGCGGCAGGACGATCCAAGAGTGCCGAGTGGATCGTCAGGCACATGGATGACCAATCAGTGTTCGGGGTCGAGCTGTATCGCCGCTCCTATGCGGACGCCGTTCATAACAAGTGGCTGTCGGACTATCGGATCATCGCAATGGGGGTTGGCGACCAAGAAGCCCTCGATATCGCCAATCTGCTGGTCCTCGAAGCAGACCAGAAGGCCGCCGATGAAGCCGAAGCCGCGTCATCCAGGGGCATCGATGGTTCCAAGACAAAAGGGCGCTCCAAACGCCGCGAGAGGCTGCCTACCACTGGGGACTACCTCAAGGGAATGGCGTTCGCGCTCGCGATCGGCGGAGGCGCGATGTCAACTGACGGAAGCCGTGTCCCAATCAGATCGTGCATCGGGTTCCTGAACACCATCGCTCGCAGCCGAGCGATGACCGATGTGCTGCAGTCCGAAGCCGTCAAGTCGTGGATCTCCGGCCAAGTCGAAGGCGACGCTGACGTCGACTATACGCTCGAGCATCTCGACGCGTCTTCCCCAGTAGCGAAGCGGGACGAGGCCAAACGCCGCCTCGCCGCAGCGGGGACAGACGAACCGCACGGGATTCTGAATGTGGGCATTTTCGGCGAGGGAACCGACTCGCCATCCTTGTCCGCTGTTGCGTTCCTGGAGCCACGCAAGTCCCCGATCGACGTGGTGCAAGCAGTCGGACGGGCGATGCGCCGCGCGCAGGGCAAAGAGCTTGGCTACATCATCGTGCCCGTCGTCATACCTCCGGGTGTTGACGCCGAGCGCCATCTGGCCGTCAGCGATAAGCACGAAGGCTGGCGCGAGCTTGGCGACATCCTGCAAGCGCTTCGTGCCCATGACCAGCGCATCGAGGACGCGCTCCCCGAAGTTCTGACAATCCAGATTCCGGCCGACCAGCCGCCGATGCTCGAGTTGAAAACCGTCGTCGCCATCGGGAGGCCCGACCGCAAGAACCTCGAATATGCAGTGGTGACCGGTAACCGCGATGAAGCCGAGGATGTCGCCCGCGCCGCGGTGAAGCAGGAACGCCCGCTACTGGAGTTCGACAGTGCGGAGAAGTTCGACGAGACGCTGTGGGCCGAGCTCAAGGATCAGCCAACCTCGATGATCGTCCACGTCGAACGTACTGACGGCAGCACCGAGACCCGCGAGGACAGTGTGGTCCGGCACAAGCCAAAGCCCCGTCAAGAGCAAGGCGACGTCAACGCACAGCAGACCCGGCGGCGCGCCAGCAAGATGGCCAACGGCGAGCGGGGTAGGCCGCTGCCTGATCCCGCCGAGCGTGCCCGGCAACGCGCAGAACGAGAGCAGAAGCGCAAAGAGCGAGAAGACGAGCGGACACGCCAGTTCGAGACCCACATCCAAGGAGTGCTCGTCGATCTGTCGGACCGGATGGGTGGCGCCATCGCCATGAACCTGCTGGAGAAGTCAGGACTGACCGGCAACAAGGTCAAACGCGACCTGAACTTGCTTCGCGGGACTGTGACCGAAGCAGCACGGGTCATCCATGACGAGACTGGCCTCGCCGCAGCGCTCGACGAGCACTTTGGGATAGATCGGTTGTCGGCTCCTAAGCAGGGCAAACCACGCGCAGATGGAGCCACGGTTGCCTCGCTGCTGTGGATGAATGCCGCGATGCTGCATCAGCGGGTGCACGCGGGCGGATGGGTTGGACGGCGAGGCATTGAACCGCTGGCAGCGATTAAGGCATCGCCGGAACCGGATGAGCTATTCCGCGAGTCGTGGAATGCGATCACGCGCCAGGACTTCCTGCCGGTCCTCGAACCGGCACTCGAAGCGCTTACCGCTGCGCGCCGCACACACCGTCTCGGCGGGCTGCGTCGCGCTTTGCGGCGCATAGCGGAGGAAGCCGAGCTCATTGCTGAGACTTACGCCGATATGGGCACCGATCATGCCGGCGCGTTGTTCAACGAGGTCATGGGCGATCAGTCGTCCGATGGAGCATTCTTCACTCGTCCGGTAGCCGCCGACATCGCAGCCATGCTCGTGTTGGAAGCCACGGACCCCGACGACTCGCTCGACTGGTCCGACCCGGACGTGTGGCGAGACCACAAGACCGTCGACTTGGCCTGCGGTTCAGGCACTTTGCTCACGGCGGTGATGACCGAGATGAAACGCCGGGCAAGAAGGAACGGCGCCGACGATGCCCGCCTCGCCGATCTTCAACAGGTCGCTGTCCAAGAAGTCCTCAAGGGAATGGACATCAACCCCGTATCGCTCCAGCTCGCAGCGACCCAGCTGATGTCCGGCAACACCGACGTCAAATACCGCAAGATGGGCTTGCACCTGATGCCGTACGGCAGGCAACCCGGTGGCGAAGTTGCGGCAGGAACGCTTGAGATGCTCGCCCGCAGCGAGCTTGTGGACGCGAGGCGCTTGTTCGACGACGCTGTGGACTCTGCGCGCCTCAAGACAGGCGCCGAGACGGTGGTGGAAGGCCCCGAGATGGACGATGCCGTCTCCGCCGCCCGCAACGCTCGGATCGTCATCATGAACCCTCCCTTCACGAACCGCACCAAAGCAGGGGAAAAGCTCGAGCCGAGTGAGCAGCAGGCGCTGCGTCGCCGGATTGACGCCCTTGAGCAGATGCTGATCAGATCCGAACCATCGCTGGACGGAGCGCTCGACAAGAACTCCATCCGGCCAATGTTCGAAACACTGGCCGGGTGCTGCCTATCGGAAGGCAAGGAGAACGTGATCGCGATGATCGCCCCGACGATCATCGCGGCTGCACCATCCGCCGCTGACATGCGTCAGTGGATGGCAGCGCGTTTCCACCTGCACACGATCCTGACGAGCTTTGCTTCTCGTGACGGGAACCTGTCGCAGAGCACCGAGATCAATGAGAGCATCTTCGTGTTCCGTCAATGTGACGGCCCCCACCCTCCGACGCGAATCGTGGCGCTGGACCGCTTCCCATCAGATGAACAGGAAGCTGAGACGCTGCACTCCTATCTGCGATCCACTCAAGCAGGAATCCTGCCCGATGGGTGGGGAGAAGTCTCAAGCTGGCCCGCTGAGGCCGCCATCGCAGGCGACTGGACCGCCGCCGTGTGGCGGGCCCCCCGCCTGGCAGCGGCCGCGTCGGCATTCGCCCGGCACGCCGACCTCGCGGCGCTGCACGCGAACGGGGGGGGGGGGGGGGGTATCCACAAGACCAACCCGATCCTCAGCGCCAGATACCGCAGAACGACAAATCCGACAGGCCGGGCCGCGTGAGAGTCCACGCGACCCTCCAGTCTCTCTACAGCGGCCATCGCAAGACGACGCCGCCGCTCGAAGACGGGGGCGAGTAGTGCGCCAAACAGGTCGAGACCTGCATCGCGGGGGACATCAACCGGCAGACGAGGCCAAAGATGACTCTTTCCCGATACTGGCCTCCAAGGGCGCCGATGGCCAACAGCGCATCGAAGCCGTGCCCGACGAGTGGTGGGAACCCAGAGAACCAGGTGACTTGTCGATCCGCGCGAAAGCTGGACACCTGTTGGTGACGATGGGGCAAGGGCTTTCGACAGCTCGGCTCACTGCTGTTGCCTCGGACGAGCGATATGTCGGACAGGGGTGGATGCCTGTAACTGGCTTAGACCCGGCACCAGCGAAGGCAGCTGCCGTGTTTCTCAACTCCACCCCCGGCAGGCTGCTGATCTTGCGAAGCCCGGGCAAGAAGCTGAGATTCCCCTTCTACAACCCCGTCGTATGGGGCGACCTACCGATCCCAGACCTAGAAGACGATCGCATCACCGAGCCGCTGACAGCCTGTTGGGAAGCCACTCGACACGAGATCGTGCCGCAATTCCGTGATGGCTACACCTCCATCCGCCACCGCTGGGACGAAGCGGTGTGCGATGCATTGGGCTGGGACATCGACGAGGTAGCCGAACTCGGCAAGATCTTGGCAAACGAACCGCACGTCAGGGGAGTCCCGCACGGCCAGTGGATGGCGTGAGTGAATCATGCCGGGCATGGCAGAGACTGGCGAAGACCCTGCAGTACCGATGGCTTCTCCGGTCGCTCACGGAGAAAACAGCACCGTTGGAGATTCGCTGCAAGACCTGGATTCTCGGAGGCGCCGAGCCAGCACAGCAGCCGCGAGAGGTCCACTGCTCGGGATCGCGCCCGCACACTGCGCCGGGCTCACCCGGCCGATAGTCCGAGATAAAGCAGGATGCGTTTCTGAGCGATTTCGAGCTTGTCGCTGGGCAAACGGCCGAGCAGCTTGCCCGTCGGTACGTCCGTTTTGGCGACGGGCTGCAACGCGGGTATGCGTATCCAGCTCTTGCGCTTGAGGCCTGCTTCACCTGCGCTGAGCTTCACGCACAGTGGTGTCCAACGAGTGGTCTCGCTTGAGATTGGGCATCCGAGCACGGTCGGCAAGTCGGGATCGGGACCGTTCAAGAAGCTGAGCACGACGAAGGGCCGGGGCTGCGTGTCGGGATACACCTTGCGATCACTTGCGGGCGGCAGATTTAGCAAACGATCCGCGACGAGGAACACATCGCCGACGTTCACCATGAGTGCGAATCAGTCGAGAAGAAGCGAATTCGCGTACGCCCGGTTGCCCCTGAACGGGCCGATGAACTCGACAGCGTCAGGAAGCCCGTCGGGACCCACGTCGCTCAGGTCGGCGTCTGGGACGTGAGCGAAACGCTCGGCCAGTTCCGCCTTGATCATGTCCATATCCGTCGATTCGGGTCGCTCGTCGAGATCGAGAAGCATCCCCTTGATCCCCTCGGACTGGGCTTCAAGCATCGGCGCTGTCGAGTATGCGATCTCAGTGAGCGCTCTCGCGTTCTTGTGCCCGTGCTCTTCGAGCACCGCATCCAAATGCTCCAACAGCTCGTCGCTGCGCTGCATCAGATCCGTCGCCACATTGGGTCGCGCCCTGAGCCGGTACTCAGTCGCGTAGGCCGACAGGCGCCACGACTCGCGCTCCACCGCACCCGTGTTCACCAAGGCGTCTTCGGCGCTCCGTAACGACTGGCAATACGGGCCGTAGTGCCACCACCGCCACAGAATCCCTGACCGCGCTGCGCCAGTCGCGGCGACACAGCGGAGGTCCGCCAAGTACAAGAGTTTGACGACCTTGGTCCGCGTCATGCTCAGCGCTCGCCGAGCGGCGAGCACAAGCAAAGCGTGGATCGATGCCGCTGCCCGATCAGGATCCGTGCTCATCAGCACCACTCACAGAGCATACGCATCAAGTCCGATTCTTCATGGCAGCTTCTCACTTGGCCGGTCTACCTACCGATGCCCACGCTCGTGGGCATACACCGAACCTGATCAGCTGGCAGCGCGAAGCGAGCAGCGCGTCGCCCCGTGCGACTTCGCGACGAGAGCGTCAGACCGCTCGGGTCGCCGCTTCGCCTAACGGCTCTACCTCCTAGGGTGGCCCTCGTGCCCGAATTCGAGCGCGTCGCCGGGCCGTTCTCATTCACCGAGGGTCCGGTATGGGACGGCGAGCGCGTCGTCTTCACCGACATCCCGCCGAGTCGCATCATGGCGTTCGATCCCGCGACCGGCACCACCGAGGTCCTCATGGAGGGCACCGAGAAGAGCAACGGGCTGGCGCTCGACGCTGATGGCTGGCTGTACGCGTGCCAGGACGCCGGCCGGAGGGTCGTGTGGTACGAGTCAGACGGCAGCCGCACGGTGGTCGTCGAGACGTTCGAGGGACGCCGCCTCAACAGTCCCAACGATCTGGCCATCGACCGGGCCGGCCGCATCTGGTTCAGCGACCCTCGCTACGGCGACAACCGGGCCGACATGGAGCTGGACCACGAGTCGGTGTACCTGGCAACACCAGCAGATGCAGCCGGGGTCACAGCCGTGAATGCTACCGGCGACGATGGCTGCCGGCTGGCACGGGTGACCCTCGACACCACCCGTCCCAACGGAGTCCTGCTCGATGCGGCCGAGACCACGCTGTTCGTGGCCGAGTCCCCGAGGGCACCTGAAGGCCGGCGGGAGCTGCGGGCCTACCCGATCGGCAGCGACTTCAGCCTCGGCGCGCCCGTGGTAAGTGGGTAGCGCCGCAGCTAGTTCGATAGATCCAGGCCCGCGCCAGCGGCCAGCTCTGGAACCACACCAGGCGCAGCGCGACCCGCCGTAAGCACAGCGGCAGGACCAAGCGCCAGCGGCTACTTCTGGAACCACATGTAGGCGAACCAGACCGTGTCGGGCGGGCCGGCATAGGGCTCCAGCTCGAATCTGCACGGTTCGTCGCCGAGACGAGGATCGTCCTGCTCAGCCAGGACGGCCATCAGGCGAGCCTCCATCCGGGCGCGCACGTCCTCATATGCCGGGTCGCCGGCCACGTTGTTGAGATAGTCGGGATCGACCCGCAGGTCGTACAGCTCCTCACGGGGCCGCTTGCCGACCGCCAGGTCATACAGCGACTCCACGTCGTGGTCCTCGCGGTGGTTCACCATCCAGGCCTTGGTGGGCCCGTTGTCCCAGTCCATCAGCGTGCACAGCGGGTTGTTCACCAGTTGATCCCACGACGGCACCGTGTCGGGGTCGTCCAGACCGATCGGGTCGCCCATCGGCCAGCGGTCGGGCTCGAAGTTGACGATGTAGATGAAGTCCCGCTCGCGCAGCGACCGCTGCGGGTAGGGCAGGAAGCCGGCCCGGGCCTGAGCCACGTGACGCTCACGGCCAGTCACCACGAAATCCCGCTCGGGATCGATCTGGCCACTGCGGGGGCTCCGCAGAAGCGGCAACAGGCTCGTGGCGGTCATGCCGTAGGGCACGTCGATGTCGCCCGCCTCGCACAGCGTCGGCCCGAAGTCCATGAGGTTCACGAAATCCTCCACCACGCGTCCTGGTGCCACCACGCCGGGCCAGCGCACGGCCAACGCCACTTCACACCCGATGTCGTAGAGGTTGTTCTTGGCGCGGGGCAGCCCCGGCACCCCGTGATCACCGCTGACAATCAAGATCGTGTCGTCGTAGACGCCGGCCTTGCGGAGCTCTTCCACCAGAATCCCGAGGCCGTGGTCGAACGCGAGGCATTCGCCGAGGTAGTCGGCGGCGTCCTCGCGGATCTCACCCACATCAGGCAGGAAGCTGGGCATGCGGCCAGCCAGGTCGTCGGGCTCGATGCCCCACAGCGCCTTGCCCGAGCCCCGCTCCCATGAGCGATGGGTGTTGGCGGGGCCCCACCAGTAGCAGAACGGCCGGTCGGTGCGACGGGCCAGCAGGAACGAGCGGATGTTGTCCCGCACCTCGGTGTAGAGCAGCTGCTTGGCGGCCTCGATGCCGAACTTGGCGCCGAAGCTGGTCACATAGTGAGAGAACTGGTTGAAATCGAGACCGGCCTGGTTGTACGAGGTGCGCACGCCGCCCATCGGGGCGTTGCGGGTCTGGCCCGGGCTCCACACCTTGTAGGTGTGGCCGATCTCGTAGCCGCCCTTGTCCTCGAGCTCAAGCGGGAACGTCGGGATCTCGTCATCCCAGTTACGAGCCCATCAGGATCGCCCCGAGCCCGGTCTGCCAGAAATAGCGGCCGGCCAATATCGAACTGCGGCACGGGGTGCAGGTGGGCGCCGGCACGAGGGCGTTCGTGAACAGCGCCCCCTCAGCCGCGATCTGGTCGAAGTTGGGCGTCTCGATGAGCTGGTTGAGCGATCCCGAGCGCTCGTACGGCCGGTAGGCACTGGCGTAGCGGCCCCAGTCGTCGGCAAATGCAATCACAATGTTGGGCGGCAGGGGTCCTCCCGGGATCTTGAGTACCGTCGGAGCCTATGTCTGGCACCGGAGGTCGCCGTGGGTGAGCCGGCTGTGCCGAGCGCAGTCGGGGCATGGCGGCTGCGCTTCCGCACGGTGCGCGGCAAGGAGCAGCCCGTCGTGGCGCTCGCCGCCGACGGGACGGGCATATTCCAGAGTCCCGAAGGGCCGCTAGCCGTGACCGCCACCTACGACGGCGACGACGTGACGTTCTTCGCTGAGCACAAGACCGTCATGACCGACTTCAAGCTCCGCTTCCGCGGGACGATCAGCGGCGACACGTTCGACGGGATGCTGCAGACCGCCGGCGGACCTCACCCGGTCACCGGCGAGCGCGTCGGCTGAGCGGACTGGCTGCTCGCACTGAGCCAGTGCGACACGGCTACAGGAGAAGTTGGGTCCGGCCGTCAGTTGATGGCGTTCGGGGCGAGGCCCGATGCATGGTGTTCGCAATCGAATCCGCTACCAGTGCATTCGCCGACGCGGGCCGCGACGACAGGGCGAGTGCGGCGAGGGCGCCTGATGCCTGCACGAACCACTCAAGACGAACGGCAGTGAGCAAGTCCTCCTCGCGACCTCGCGAACAGCTACCCTTCTGCTGCTCATATTGGTCTCGGTACTTTCTTCATGCATACCAGTCCTCATGCATATCAGTGCCGCCGACCACCAAGACAGGGGTCATCAGATGAAACTCAGGATTTGCGCGTCGCTGCTAGCCGCGACGCTCGCTCTCGGGGGATTGCCGTCCACTGCGGCGGCCGATGGCGGCGACACAACACGAGCTGAGGAGGCATTCAAGACCGTAGCTGGACAGGTCAGTGGCCTTGCTGCGCTCCTCAACGGCACCGCTGCCGACGCGACGGCGCTCACCATCGACGAATCCGATAAGGCGGACAAGGTGTTGTCGATGGGCTCAGATGGTTCAGATGCGCTGAGCCTCCCGGCGGACCCAGCCGAACCCATCCTGATGAACCGCGAGGGCGGAACCTCCGTCGGCGTGGCGCTGCCTGGAACGCCCGACCGCGGCAAGCCCGTAGGCGGGAACATGGTTCTCTTCGAGGACATCGCCAAGGACACCGACGCGCTCGTCCAGGCCCAAACCGATGCTGGGGTGCGAGTGCTCACTGTCATCAACAGTGCGCAGGCACCCACGGAATTCGACTACAACCTCAAACTCGACGATGGGCACAAGCTGCGCTCACTGCAAGACGGACGTGTAGTCATTGTGGACGGTGACGACATCGTCCTGTCGATCATCGAGGCTCCTTGGGCATACGACGCGCAAGGCAACGCCGTCGCAGTCAACTACACCACATCCGACGATGCCCTGACGCTGAACGTCCTTCACGACGACTCGACTGTCTACCCGGTGCTCGCCGACCCCGTGTTCAAATGGGGGATCATCTCAGGCACCATGTATCTGGACCGTCAAGAAACTCGCAACATCGCAGTTGCCGGCGTCGTGCCGGCCGCTGTGTTCGCGCTGGCCGGTCCGTTTGGTTGGTACCTCGCTCTTTCCGTGGCCGAGATGGTTGCATGGGCATGGACGGCGAACGCAAGTGACGGTACGTGTTTGAAGTTGAAGTTCGGCTGGCAATGGAACTGGGGACGTCTCAACAGGTTCTTCGAGCCGGGTCACTACCAAGACGAAGCAGGCGTCAGATGCAGCTAGAACGAAGCTGAGGTACCGAAGCAGAACTCGTGAAGCTGATCTCGCTGGCGATCGCCGCGTTGGTGATGGTCGTTCTGATCGCCTACGCGACTTGGTTCGTGCTGAGTGGTTGGAGGAACGCGACGCGCATCGGCCGGGCTTTCGGGGTAGGCGTCGCTGCTGTCGCAGTGTGCAACGTATCGATTCGCGCTGCCGTGAATCACAGTCTCTTCGAGGCAGCCATGGCCCCGCCTGGGATTCTGTTTTCTAGCGGACTGGCGATGCGGCTCGCATCATGGATCGAACGGCGAAGGCACCCTGACAAGGCTCGATAGTCCGGGCCATCTCCAGCGAGCGGAACGCTGGCACCAAACATGTCGTTTGAGAGCAAGCACTCCGCTCGCTGCGCGCCTATGCATCAGGCACGACTAGCCCGCGAATCGAGCCTTCGAAGCTGGGCCGATCTGGGGCGACACCCAAGCCGAAGGTGTTCGCGAACATGGCGACCATCGTGTAATGGCCGAAGAAGATGACGAACTCCAGCAGCACCTCGGGCGGGTAACGGGAGCGCAGCACCTCCCACGCCGGTGTGGGGATCATGCAGTCCGACACCAGGCCGTCGGTTGCGGTGAGCAGGGCCCGATCCCATTCATCCCATCCCCCGGCACCGGGGCCGCCCTTCACCCGCTCGGCCTCGTCGACGGTCACGCCCGCTTCCAGCGCCGGGCCGTAGTGCTGCCCCCACTCGAATTCCGAGCGGTAGAGCCAGCTGATGCGCAGGATCATCAGCTCCCGATCGCGATCAGCGATCCCCGTCATCCGGTTGGCAAACGAGCCCGTCGCCTTCAGACGCCGCAGCACCTCGGGATGCTGCACCACCAGCCGGAACAGGCTCAGCCCGGCCTGCCCGAGCTCGCCCGCCTCCATATCGGCCCCCAGCAGCTCACGCTGTTCGGCGTTCATGTCCTCCGGCGCGACAAGCCCAACCCGCGGCGCATCGAGGCGCTCGGAGGCGTCCATCACATCGCTCCCGCCATGCTCACACGCTGCACTCGTCGTGCTGACACGTGGCTCCCGCCATGCTCAGCCGCCCAGCCCCAGGGCCAAGATCCCCGGGTAGTCCGGGGCGTACTTGTAGATCCGGAACATCCGGCCCGGGCCGCCGACATGAAAGTCCAGCACCATCTCGCCGTCAGGCGTCACCTCGACGATCCGCTTGTCGAAGGCCTGCACCATCACCGTGTTGCCGTTGGGCAGACGCTGCGCACCGCTCATGAACGGCGAGTACACGTCGTCACGCCCATCGCTGTTGTACGACCAGACGATCTCGGGCTCGCCCCCCATGACCAGCCTGCCCTCGGCGTCACGGGGGAACGACAGCTCGAGCACATCCGCATACGCCCCCGTGATCAAGCCCATGCAGATCTGATCATCCTCGACCTGCCCGTCGGCACCCCGGCGCATGCCGTTGTTGAACACCATCATGTCCCCCGAATGCGGCACGTCGTCACGCAGGAAGTGCGTGTCGTGCTGCCAGAACAGCACCTGATCGTCAGGCCCGCCTGCGCCGTGGGTCTGCGGGTTGCCCCACCGCCACACCAGGTCGCCGCCCCGCCCGTAACGCCCGCCCGCCGAGCCACGAGCTTCCTCCGCAGCAGTGGAATGGTCGATGATCCACACCTCGCCGAAGATCGCCGACGACAGCATGATGAGATCCTCCTCAGCGCTGTAGGAGACGCTGTTGAGGTGGATGAGCTGACCGCCGTTGAACTGGATGCCATCCAGTTGCGGCCAGTTGAGGTCGATGCGCTCGGGGTGCTCGGCAGGATCGCCGTAGTGCGGCGCGGCGGGATCGACGTTCTGGACGACGTGATCCAGCACCGACCACTCCCACACCACCTCGGCGCTGCCGGTGTCGAAGTCGGGCCGGACCTCGATGATCTTGTCGAGGAAGATGTGCTCCCGGTCGCTCTGCTGTGCCCAGCCATGCGACTGCGCCGCCGCGGCTGGCACCTTCACCCAGGCCATCGCGAGGACGTTGCCGTTGGGCATCACCTCGATGTCGTGGTGGACGCACTCGCCGTCCGGTGAATAGTGGTCCCACTCCCAGATGACGTTGCTGTCGGCATTCTCGATCGTGATGGTGCCCGCGGCCCCGACCGGGAACTGCGCCTCGATAACGAGGTAATGCTGCTTGCAGGTGGTTCGCACGAGGTGCCCGTCGGGGAGCAGGTAGGCGACGGTCGCCTCCGGCGTGTGGTGGTCGGTGTGCCACTGATGGGCAATCTCGCCGGAGTCGTCCATCAGGAACATTCCCTTGGACATCTGCACGTCGGAGCGGTCGTTCATCTCCTGGATCAACAGGTAGCCGGGCTGCACACCGGGCCGAGGTGACGGCGGCTTGGGGCCGGAGATCCCGGGCGTCCGGCCGAACATCTTCTGCTGGAAGGCGAGCCGCTGGGCTGGGGTGCCCATCGGCATCGCGTTCTCCATGTTGGCTCTGGGAGGCGGCAGGTCGTCGTCGGCAGTGACGCGCCCGTCTCCGTCGGCGTCGAGCAGCAGGATGCGCTCGGCTGCGTCAGCGATGTCATCGGGTCCGATCACGAAGTCACCGTCAAGATCGAGCACACGAGCGATCCCGCTGCGCCGGGCGGCGCCGTACACGGCGGTGGGCCCGCCGATGTCCACCTCGCGCAGGCAGCCGTCGCCGTCTGTGTCGAGCGAGCGCAGCACTTCGGGCGCCGCTTGGATCTCCGCGGCAGACAGCACACCGTCGCCATCGCTGTCGAGTGCACGGAACAACGTGCCTGCTCGCCAGCGCACGTCCTGCAGGATGCGGAGCGCTTCGTCGTCGGTGATTGGCATGCTTCCCCCTTGGCCGCTGCAAGATATGCGGATCGGCGGACCCGGCGTCGGGCTACCCCGCGATGGCTGTGTGAGGAGAGCGATGAGCTACAACGCCAAGAAACTAGTTTCAGTAGAGTTTCCGCGAGTGAAGTCGAAACAGCGGTTGAGTTTCGTTCGGAAGGATATGTGAGCGATGTCCTCATTCCAGTCACACGAGGATAATTCAAGTCGAGAAGATCAGTCTCTCCAAGAAAACGCGACCAGCGGTCCATCCCAGCCCGAATTCATGGAGTCCGAACTCACGCGCGCCGAGATGCGCAACAGAGCACTTCTATCGCGCAACAGCTATGCGCTTGGCGAGTTGCCTGACAGAACTCAAGGAAACGAGATAGACGCGGCACTCAAGCGAGAAGTTGAAGATGAGACTTCGATTGGTATTGCGTACAGCATTCTAGTCGAAAAAGAAATGCCTGACGACGAACGCATCGAGGCACTCAAAGACTGGTTTGGACATACCAGCTATGGAACTGCAGTTGGTCTCCGACAGCATCTGGATGCGCTCCGATTTGGAGTGTTTCCACAGGGACCATCTATGGCACGGCAGATCGCAGCAAGAATGAATTCCATTTTGCGGCGGCACGAGTTCTCACCCGAGACTAATGCTGTTCTGGAACGCAATATAGCATCGCTAGAAGAAATTGCGTCTGACGAGAGCCGGCAAGAAGCAGAACAAAGGCAGGCGGAAGACAAAGAGCTAAGGGTCGAAGAACTATTGAGTGATCGAGCCGGTGTCTATGTGTTCACCTATCCTCACTACCTCCGCCACCCAACACATCCATCAACGGAATTCGAAAAAACACCGGACCGCACGCTGCTGAAGGTGGGTTTCTCCGATAAAGGCATCTTGGATCGCGTGAATCAGGAGACGAGCAGTGCGGGCATTCCTGAGCATCGCCGAATCTTGCGTGCATACTTGGTTCCTGGATCTGCTAGGCGGGAAAATCGAGTAATCGAGAAGACTTTTCACGACATGCTCGATACCGCGGACCGCGCAGGGCCAAAGCGCCGCACGAAAGAAAGGCAGCGAGGTGGTACCGAGTGGTTCAATACGAGTTTGGAGTTTCTTGACAAGGTTGCGGAACTCATGGATCTAGAGATTGTGGAGATTGACGCTTCCGAGGATGCGTTGTAGATCATCAAGAATGTTTCGCCGTCTCCGTGATTGAAGTGTGGATCTATCCGCGAGATCAAGAACCAGTAGGCGGTCGGTCATTCTTGGCGAACTCGTCCGCTTCGTCGTCGGTGATTGCCATGCTTCCCCTTCAGCCGCTGCAAGATATGCGGACCGGCCTACCCAGCGTCGGGCTGCCCCGGCATCGACCGAACGGGATGTACCACTCCTGAGGTCCAGGTGCCCCCGGTCTACCAAACTTCGCGATTTGATATACAAACGCGAGAGCAGACCCCCGCAGGGCTAGAATCACTGCATGGTCGGCACTCAGAGGGGTTCGACTGCTGAGCGATCGCCGGCCGCGCAATCGCTTGATGCGCGACCGTCGGATGCAGGCTCGCGTTCGGCTCAGCTGTTGTTGAGGCTGCAGCCTGCCGAGTTGGAACGGGTTCGCAGCGCAGCGCTTGTCGCTGGCGAGACCGTTGCGACGTTCGTGCGCGACGCGCTGCATGAGAAGTGCCGGACTATCGAAGGACAGCGACCTGACGTCGCCGGGGCTGTCCGCAGTTCGGACGGCAAGAGTGCCCCCCAACTGGGCCGCGTCGAACGACTCGTACTCGCCGCGATCGTTTCACTGCCCGGTCTCCGCAGCGTCGCGACGGTGGCTGCCGCTGCGGGCGTGTCGTGGTCAGCGGCGCGCGGCGCACTGGACTCGCTCAGCGCTCACGGCGCAGTCCGATTTCGCACTTGGAAGCAGAGTTGGCGGCACGGCGTTCGTGAGATCGGCGCATGGGAGCCCGAAGTCGCTTCGGAGAACTCCGCAGGTCTGCTCGCGCAGACCGCGTGTGTGAGCCTGCCGCCACAGCCGCCGCCGTCCGAGCACTCGGGGCCTTTGCCGCCACAGCTCTGGCATCTGTTCTGGGACCATCCCGACCCCTCGGTTCTGAAGGTTCCTGACGACGCGGACTACGTCGCCAACCGGCTGCTGAACGGGCCATCTGCTTCCGCAGCGCTCTGGGCCGCAGTGCATCTGCCTGCCGACGCGCTGCGAGCGAGCACCGAACTGCGGTCGAGTCGGCCGGAGACCCGCGATCTCGTCAAGAACGTGCTCGCCAGTCGAGACGCTGCGCTGCGGTGACTGCAAGCGCCGCCGCACCGAGTCGATGAGCCTCCTTCGATGAACCCATCCGACGAAGCGAAACAGCCCCGTGGCACCGCACGGTCGGCGGGCGACACGCCGGCGCACACTCCCGCCGATGGCGGTCTCGAGCGCTGGTCAGACGTGCTGGACCCATCGACACGAGCCTGCTGGCCAATCGTTGCTGCGGCCTCGCCGCCGGCGGGCGTGCTCATGGGCGGCACTGCGCTGGCGATCCATCTGCGACATCGCCGCAGCCGAGATCTCGACATCTTCGTGCACGAACCCTTCGATGCAGACGAGCTCCTGTCCGAGATGCAGGCCGCCGCCGAGGTGGTGCTGGTGGGGCTCGATGAAGGCACGCTCAATTGCCTGGCCAACGGCGTGAAGGTGCAGTTCTTGGAAGCGAGAGGACAGCGCAGCATCGAACCCCCGATGCGGCTTGCCGGTCTGGCAGTCGGATCGGTGCGCGACATTGCTGCAACCAAATACAAGGTGATCGGTGACCGCGGCGAGCTCCGCGACTACTTCGACCTCATGAGGCTCGCCGATGCAGGCATCGATCCGAAGATGGGCATACGTCTGTATTGCAAGCGGTACGGGGTGGGCCTGGAGCACCCGAGCGTCGCACACATCGTGCGCGCGCTCGGTTCCTTCCATGACATCGCAGACGACCCGTGGCTCGCCGAGGCGGCACCCGACGCCAGCATCGCAGCCATCTCTGACTACTGGAAGCAACGGCAGCCCGAACTGGCAGCTTGGCTGGCGTTCACGCTGCAGTGACCTGAGAGCAGGTCGGCCGAGCGGGCATGATGCCCTCAGGCAGCCGCAAGCGGTGCGGTGCCGCATGTCCGGCGTCGAGTAGTCCCGGCGACGGATGCCCGAGGAGAGCGATGAGCTACAACGGCATGAGCGACCCCGAAGCCAAGGCGATCCTTGCCGAGGAGGCCCATCGCGTCGGCACGGTGTGGCGAGCCTTGGACCTCAACGGCGACGGCATCATCTCTGCTGAAGAGATCGACGCCGCGCCGCAGTCGCTAGCAGCGCTGGATGCGAATGGCGACGGGATGCTCACCGCCGATGAGCTGGGCGGCCCCTTTCGCTACCCGGGCGGGCAGCGCTCAAGCGCCATCGTCCGCATCCTGGACCTCGACGGCGACGGCATCATCACCGCCGACGACATCGCCGACGCACCGGCGAGACTGCGCCGGCTGGACCGGCTCGGCAGGGGCCACTTGCTGCCGGCGGACGACCGGCCGCCGCCGAACCCGACCGTCAGCCAATCGCTCGGAGGCCCCGCACACGTCGTCGCCCAGTTCGACATCCTGCGGAGCTACGTCGACGAGCCGAGCGGCCCCGTGCTGCCGGGCACCGATCCGCGCCAGAGCGACGGCTACTTCCTGATCTACGAGCACGGCAACGCCGGCGATGTACAGATCGCCCGCGACCTGTTCCTCATCGATCGCGACGGCAACCGCGTCCACGAATGGCCGCACTACCTGCACCCGGCCGAGGCCGTCTGCCCGCACCTGCGAGACGACGGACTGCTGATCCGCACAGGGTGTCCCGGCAACTGGCTCGACGCCATGAGCTTCCCCGTCGGGGCGCACGGCGTGATCAGCATCGTCGAGCTCGACGGCGCGGTGGTCTGGGAGTTCCGCCTCTTCGAGCCCGGCCGGCGGGTGCTGCACCACGACTTCGAGCCGATGCCCAACTGCAACATCCTGGTGCTGGTGTATGAGGGCAGGACCTTCGAGGAGGCCGCAGCGATCGGCTGGCAGGAACAGGGCCGCGAGCCCCTGATGCGCCCGCCCGACCTGCAGCGCTGGTGGACCGAGACGATCCTGGAATTGGAACCTGACCTGGACACCGGCGAGACGCGAATCGTGTGGGAATGGCACTCCAGCGACCATCTCGTCCAAGACATCGATCCGGGCAAGTCCAACTTCGGGCAGATCGGCCCCGGCTGCCGCAAGATCGACATCAACCACACGCAGTACCCCAAGTACCGCTTCAACATGGGTCAGGTCATGCACGCGAACGCCGTCAGCTACGACGCCCAGCGCGACCAGATCCTGCTGAGCTCAGCCATGCACGGTGAGATGTGGGTGATCGACCATGGGACGACCACCACACAGGCTCGGGGAGAGCGGGGCGACCTGCTGTATCGCTGGGGCAACCCGTCGTCACATCAGGCCGGTCCCGAGTCGCAGAAGATCCTCGACTGGCAGCACGACATCGGTTGGATTCCGGACGGCGTGCCGCACGAGGGGCACGTGCTGATCTTCAACAACGGCGCCCGGGCCGGGCGACGATCTGCCGAACCCGCACCCGAATCGCCTGTCGTTCACTCATGGCGGCTATTCGGAGCTGCTGGAGGTGAAGCTTCCCGTCGATGCCGAGGGTCGGTGGACGTGGGATACCGCCGATCCGCTCAACGGCGCAGAGATCGTGTGGGCCTACAACGACGATGCCGCCAAGGACTGGTTCTCGCCGTTCATGTCGGGCGCCCGCCGGCTGCCCAATGGCAACACGGTCTCGGCGCTCGGATACAACAAACGCATTCGAGAGATCACGCCAGAAGGCGAGACGGTGCTGGACTTCCTGCCGGGAGGCCCTGGGCGGACCTTCCGGGTGGTGCCCATCGCCGCCGATGACGCTGGGCTGGCACGGCTCGGCCTGAGGTGACGGACGGCGTAACACGCCTGCCACATCCTTGAGCACCTTCAGCCTCAGGCGGCGTCTCGGATGGTGGAACGCACCCAGACGCCGTTCGGATGACGTGCGGCGAGTTGCGTCAGGCGCATTCATTGCATAGTATTCTGCTAATGGCATATAGCGGCGCTAACGTCTCGACGGTATGGCCCCGACAGCCCTCGAAACGCCGCTTGCATGAGCGAGGAGCTGCCCGCCGGGCGGGCGTGCCGAGTGTCGGCAGACGCATTGGCAGCTGTGTCAGACGATCTCGCCAGCAGAACACGCCGCTCCTATGTGGCGCAGCTGCGGGCCGTCGAAGCCAAGCTGAACGGCGAGCCGCTGACCGATCAGTCGCTCAGCGCGATGCTCGCCGAGATGGCAGCCGCAGAGCGGTCGCCGTCGACACTTGCGCTGACGGTCTCGGCGGTGCGGTTCGCGGCGCGGCGTTTCGACGAACCCGACCCGGTCGGCCCACGCTGCGACATGGTGCTGCGGACGCATCGCCGGACGTCCAGCCCGCCACGCCAAGTCGCCGCGGTCGATTGGACTGCCGCAGACGCAGCCTCACATGCCGCCGCCCAACGCGGGGACATGATCGGGCTGCGCGGCGCTGCGATCATCGCCGTCATGAGCGACGCCCTGCTGCGCGTGAGCGAGGCTGCGGCGCTTGACTGCCAAGACATAGACCGCGCCGTCGACGGCTCCGGCTGCGTCACAGTCCGACATTCCAAGACTGATCAGCAAGGTGCAGGAGCAGCGCTGTTCCTTCGCCGTGCCACCATCACCCGCGTCGACAGATGGCTCGAAGCAGCGGCAATCGGCGACGGAGCGCTCTTTCGGCGTATCCGTAAAGGCGGCCAGGTGACCGGCGACCGGCTGAGCAGCCGCAGCATCCGATCGATTGTCGCCGCGAATGCAGCGACCATCGGCATCGACGGCGCCTCCGGCCACTCGCTGCGCATCGGCGCCGCCCAGTCGCTCGTCCGCTCCGGGGCACAGCTGCCCGAAGCGATGCTCGCCGGCCGGTGGGCCACCCCGACAATGCTCAGCCGCTACGCCAGCGCCGAGCTCGCAGCACAAGGCGCCGTCTCACGGCTGCGGCCCGACACGCTCGAGCAGTGACGAGCAGTCAATAGCCTCAGTCGACCGAGGGGGCGACATGGCGACGTCACGCGATTACGACGACATCCCGGGGACGTACGTCTTCGACGGCCGGCGATCACAGCAGGGCTACCACCTGAACAAGTTCTGCATGAGCCTCAACGACGAGTCCAACCGGGAACGCTTCCGGGCAGACGAGGCGGCCTACCTCGACGGCTTCACGCTCTCGCCGTCCCAGCGCCGCGCAGTCTTGGAGCGCGATTGGCTCGGCCTGCTGCAGCTCGGCGGGAACATCTACTACACGTTCAAGCTGGCGATCTTCGACGGTCTGTCGATGCAGGAGGTGGGCGGTGCCATGTCGGGCGTCAGCGGCCAGGAGTTCTCACAGATGATGATCGACGGGGGGCGCCCGGTCGAGGGAAACCGGCGCATCGGCGAGTCAGCAGACTCCCCCGCAGAGACCGCCGGTGCGAGAGGGCAGACGTCATGACCACCATTGTCGGCGGCATCGGCACCTCGCACGTCCCCGCAGTGGGGGCGGCCATCGACCACGGCAAGCAGGACGAGCCGTACTGGCGCCCGTACTTCGACAAGATCGAGCCCGCGCGGGAGTGGATGGCCGACCAGCGGCCCGATGTCTGCATCGTCGTGTACAACGATCACGCCTCGGCCTTCTCGCTGCAGCTCATCCCGACCTTCGCCTTGGGCGTCGCGGCCGAGTTCCAGCCCGCCGACGAGGGTTACGGTCCCCGGCAGGTCCCCCCGGTGCAAGGACATCCCGAACTGGCGTGGCACCTTGCGGAGTCGCTCATCGGCGATGAGTTCGACATCACCATCGCCAACGAGATGGACGTCGACCATGGCCTCACGGTGCCGCTGTCGGTCATGTTCGGCGAGCCCGATGCCTGGCCGTGCCGGGTCATCCCGATCTGCGTCAACGTCATCCAGTACCCGCCGCCGTCAGGCAAGCGATGCCTCAGCCTCGGGCGGGCCATCCGGCGTGCGCTCGACAGCTACGAGGGTTCTGATGCCGAGTCGCTGAAGGTCGCCGTGTTCGGCACCGGCGGCATGTCGCACCAGCTCCAGGGCGAGCGGGCCGGGCTGGTCAACGCAGAGTTCGATCTGGCATTCATGGACGAGCTGATCGCCGAGCCAGACACCGGCTGCCTGCGCCCCCACACCACCTACATCCGCGAGGCCGGCTCAGAGGGCATCGAGCTGGTGATGTGGTTCGTGATGCGAGGCGTGCTTGACGATCATGTCGACGAGGTGTTCCGCATGCATCATGTGCCCACGTCCAACACCAGCAACGGCCTGCTGATCCTGCAGAACGCCAACAGCTGAGCGCCCGCTGGGCCGCTATTCCTCCAGCGGCAGGCCCACGTACTGCTCGGCGAAGGCGATCTGGGCCGGCTGCGACGTGGACAGGTGATACAGCTCCTGCTCCTGCGCCCGCTGGTCGAAGTCGCTCATGTCGGGAAAGCGATGCAGCAGCATCGTGAGCGACCACGAGAACCGCATAGCGCCCCACACCCGGCGCAACGCCGTCTCTGAGTAGCTGTCGAGATAGCCGTCATCACCGCGGTGGTAGTGGTCGACGAAGGCCCGCGCCAGGTAGTGCACGTCGGAGATGGCCAGGTTCAGGCCCTTGGCGCCGGTCGGCGGCACGATGTGCGCTGCATCTCCTGCCAAGAAGAGATTGCCGTAGCGCATCGGTTCGGAGGCGAAGCTGCGCAAGGGCGCGATCGATTTCTCGATCGACGGCCCCGTTTGGATCCGCGCTGCCTTGTCGGCTGGGATGCGCGCGAGCAGCTCGGTCCAGAAGCGGTCGTCGGGCCAGTCGTCGACGGTGTCGGTCAGCGGGCACTGCACGTAGTACCGGCTGAGCATCGGGTTGCGCATGCTGCACAGCGCGAAGCCCCGCTCGTGGTTGGCGTACATCAGGTGCGGCAGCGGCGGCGTCTCCGACAGGATGCCGAGCCAGCCGAAGGGATAGATCTTCTCGAACTCGGTGCGTACCGAGGCCGGGATGGCCGTGCGGCTGACGCCGTGGAAGCCGTCGCAGCCGGCCACGAAGTCGCAGTCGATGCGTTCGCTCACGCCGTTGGCGCTGAAGGTCACATACGGCCGACCCGCCGCGTCGCCGATGGCCACATCCTGTGCCTCGAAGATGATCGTGTTGCCCGCCGCGTCCGCGGCCTCGTAGAGGTCTTCTTGGATGTTGGTCTGGCCGTAGGCCATCATCCGGCGCCCGAGCAGCTCATTGGAGTCGATCGACAGCATCTCCGAACCACGCCACGCGATGTTGATGGTGTCGTGGACCTGGCCCTCGCGATCCATGCGCTCAGCCAGCCCGGCTTCCCGCAGGATCTCCACCGAGCCCCATTCCAGGACGCCGGCGCGGATGCGTGCCAACACATAGGCGCGTGACTGCTGCTCCAGCACGGCATGTTCAACGCCTGCGCGCCCGAGCAGGTGCGACAGCAGCGTCCCTGCCGGACCGGCACCCACAATGACAACCTGCGTCTTCATCGCTGTGCCCGCTTTGCCGGATCCATCGCCGCATCCCCCACTGGCTGCTGCCAAGGAGGACGCTCAGCCTCGCATCGCCGCGAGCCGCTGCTGGATCCCGGCGATGAAGCCGTCGTAGTCCTGCGCCTTCATCTGGAACATGTCCAGCGGCTGGGGGGAAGGCAGGATCAGGAACCGCTCGTCCGCCAGACCGTCGACCACCGAATCGACCACCTCGTCGACGGTCAGCGGCTCCACCATGCCCGCGCCGAAGTGGTCGATCATCGGCGTGTCAACAATCGTCGGGCACAGGCAGCTGACCTTGATCTGCGGGCCGTGGTTGATGGCGAGCCACTCCGCCACGCCGATCGCAGCGTGCTTGGACACTGCGTAGTTGAACGTCACCGGTCCGGTGATGAGCCCGGCTGCCGAGCCGGTGATCATCAGCGAACCGCCGCCTCGCTGGGTCATGTGCGGAATGACCGCGCGCGCGGCGTGCACGGGGCCCATGACGTTCACCGCCAGGCTGAGATCCCAGTGCTCGAGCGAGGCGTCGAGTCCTCCGCCCACGCCGACGCCGGCGTTGGCGCAGAACAGGTCGATATGACCCATCGCCGAGATGGCCGACTCGACCAGCGCAGTGACCGATTCCTGATCGGCAACGTCGCAGGTCGCGGCTGTGCCGCCGATGGCTTCGGCGACCGTCTGCGCCCCGTCGCCGTCCAGATCCGACACCACGACGTTGGCGCCGATCTCAGCGAACCGCTCGCACATTCCCTTGCCGATGCCCGATGCTCCGCCGGTGACGACGATGCTGCTGCCCTCGATCTGCATGAGCCGTCCTTGCCTTGCACTGTCCGCGGGAGGCTAGTCCCGCACCCGTTTTAGCCGGTGACGGACAGCTCGCCGGCATCGAAGCCGGTGATGCGGTTGCCGCCCGAGTACAGGGTTCGCAGACCGGTGAGCCCTGCCAAGGGCGTGATGTCGGCGATCCGGTTGCCGGCGATGTTGAGCAGCCCAAGACGTGTGAGCCCTGCCAAGGGCGTGATGTCGGCGATCCGGTTGGCGATCAGCCCCAGCCGCTCCAAACCCGTGAACCCCGCCAGCGGCGAGATATCCGTCACGCGATTGTTGCGCAGCCGCAGCTCCTCCAGCGCCGCAGCGTGCTCGAGGCCGCTCAGGTCCTCGACGCGGCCCGCCGTGTCGCTGCCCACATGAGCCAGCCGAGCCAGACCGCCCAGCTCGGACTCGGTCACGGTCTGAGCGGCGGTGTGACCCAGCGCGGCGCGCACGACACCGGCGAGCACGCCGTCCGCGAACTCGACTACGCCGTCCTGCTGGGGACGCGCATGCACCGTGGCACGCAGCACCCCGTCCGCGACGGCCACAGCCTGGTCCGGCGGGATCGGTGCGCCCGCGCACACCACGGCGCCAGAAGAAGCGCCGACTGCGCCCCGCGACAACCGGCTGCTCGCACGCACCGACGCGGTCGCGCCCTCCGATGCGCCGCTCGCGCCGCCGGAGTCCTTTCCCGCCAGAACGCCGCAGCCCGCTGCCGACGCGCAGCCCGCCGAATCGTCACGGCGCTTCGCCTGCGCGCCTGCGCCCGATCCGCTGACCGCACGACCCATCGACACCGCGGCTCTCCCGAAGACCGGCCGAGACCGCAGCACCCGCACCGTGTACAGCGTCGGCACCACGTCGGGCGAGCGCCCAGCGACACTCAGCGTCACCACCACAGACGCGGCAGGCTCCAGTTCGGCGAACCGCTCGCCCCAGCACACCAACTCGCCGCCCTCACGCACCCCGCAGGTGCGCAGCTCCGAAGCAGCGATATCGACGAACACACCCTCAGGCGGACTCGCGCGGCCCGCACCCACGACAAGCTCACGCTCGTAGTGCCCGTCCCACTCCTGCGTCGCCGCACGATCCCCACCACCGGTACACGCCACCGCCGCAAGACCCAGCAACAGCAATGCCCACCCTTGGCGCCGATGGACGCCGAGTCCCACCCCTTCTGGCGCACCAGCCCGGTCAAAAGACCGCCCTCGCCGGTCAGCTCCACGCCCTCAGCGCGTGCCTGAGCAACCAGCCGCTCAGCCCATTCGGTCATCGCCGCCTCATCGGCAGCGTCGCTCGCCGGCGCAGCCGGCATGTCAAGATCAGTCACAGACATGATCCTCCCCGGCCCCCAGCACCCAGCCAGGGACCCTCAGACCACAGCCGGATACACAAACTTTCCGAGTGTCACTGTTGGGTTTGCCGGGGCTCTCTGCCAGGGGGTTACGGTCCGGTCCTGCGCTCGGCGATGACTCCACAAAATTTTGGCTTCGTGCCTGTTGTCCGACGTGTCGCGTCGAGTGTGGGGCCGGCAGGAGCGCTCCTGTCTTGAAGGGAGCCTGATCGTCTCGACTCGGATGTGACGAAGCGCCCCTGCCGTTCCCGGACCCACCGGAGCATTACTTCCAGCAGGAGCACAGCATGACATCGCCAGTCGGGGGAATCGACCCCCACCAGGACACCTTCACCGTGGGGGTCGTCGACCGCCACGGCGTGGAGATCACCCACGAGGCGTTCGCGAACACCGCCGCCGGCTACGGCGAAGCGATCGACCTGCTCGACGCGCACGGCGTCGAACGCGTCGGCGTGGAGGGCTCGGCGAAGTGGGGCGCGCATGTCGCGATCGCGCTCGCAGCAGCCGGGTTCGACGCCCGAGAGGTGCCCGCTTCGCGGTCGGCGGCGCAGCGCCGTTCGCGGCGGCTGGACAAGACCGACGCCGTCGACGCGGTCTCGTCCGCTCGGGCGCTGTTGGCCGAGCCGACGCTGGGCCCCGTTCAGGCCCTGGAGGCCTACGACCCGCTCGTCGCGAAGATCGAGGCAGTGCTCGAGCATCGCAGAACCCTTGTGGCTGCTCGCACTTTGATGCTGCACCACGTCGCGGACCAGATCGCCAAGCTCCCCGCAGAGATCCGTGACCAGCTCACCGCCGACGGCAAGATCGAGGGCCGGCTGCGCCGCCTCGAGCACATCGACCCCGACATCGACACCACCCCCGCCGGCGCGTACCGGCTCGGCTGGCTCCAAGCATTCATCGACCACGACCGCGCCGCGCGGCGCGAAGTCCGACGCCTCGAACGCCTCATCGACGAGCTGCTCGACCAGCACGGCACCACCCTGCGAGACGAACCGGGCGTCGGCCCGATCGCCGCAGCCACCCTGGTGTGCGAGGTCGGCGACCCGGCCCGGTTCGACCGCGAATCGAAGTTCGCCCGCTGGTGCGGCACCGGCGCCGTCGCCCTCTCATCAGGCGAAGGCAACAAAGACCCCGTCAAGCACCGGCTCGACTTCAGAGGCAACCGGCGCATCAACTCAGTGCTCCACATCGCGTCAGTCACCCAACAGCGCACCCAGCCCGACGCCGCCGCCTACCTCGCCCGCAAGACCGCCGAGGGCAAGACCCGACGCGAAGCCCGCCGAGCCCACAAACGACAACTCGCCAACCGAGTCATCCGCCGCATGTGGCGCGACGAAAAACACCGCCAACAACACCCCCCGCTCGCCGCCTGACAACAACACTTGACAAGGGAGCGTCTGACAGGCCCCCCGAGAGCGGCGGATATGTGACATGTTGGGTTTGGTACGCTTGGATCATGCGGTTTGGGCGTGGGTGGGTGTCGGTGGTCGCGGCGGCGGTGTTGGCGGTGGGTGCGGTGCCGTCGGTGGGTGCGCAGTCGGCGGCTGGCGGGAGTTCTGGTGGTGTGGTGCTGGTGGTGGTGAATGGCTCGTCGCCGGCTGATGTGGGCGTGGCGGCCGGGCTGGTGGCTGGTGGTGTGGGTGATGTGGTGGTGGCGGCGGAGTCTGCTGGGGGTTTGGGCGAGGCGGCTGCGGGTGTGGTGTCGGCTGCGGGTGCGGTGTCGGGTGTGGTGCTGGTGGGCGGCGCTGCGGTGCTGGGCGATGCTGTGGCTGCGGAGCTGGGTTTGTTGGCACCTGGTGTGGCGGCCGAGCATGTGAGCGGCCCCGATCGTGTGGCGACGGCGGCTGCGGCGGCGCGCCGGGTGCTGGCTGACCGTTCTGACGCGGCTGTGGGTGTGGTGTTGGCGGATGGGTGGTCGTTGGCTGATGTGGGCGTGGCGGCCGCGGTGGTGGCCGCGGCCGGCGAGGACGTGGTGCTGTACTCGGGCGCGGGTTCGTTGCCGGATCAGACGCAGCAGGTGCTGGCCGACGCGCAGGTCCGCGAGATCGTGGTGGTGGGCGGCACAGCGGCGGTGCCCGATGAGGTTGTCGATGCTGCGGCCGCGGCAGCCGACGGCGCTTGGACCGAGCGCGTGGGCGGCAAGGATCGAATCGCGACAGCGGCACGGGCAGCCCGCCGGTACACGCCCGACTGCGCGGGGGCCGCGGTGGTCGCGAACGGCTGGTCACACGCCGATGTCGGCACTGCTGCTGCGTTGGCGGCGGCGCTGGGCGACAGCGTGGTGCTCTATGGGGCGGACACGGACGGACTGGGCGGCGACACGCGTTCGGCGCTGGGGCGCATCCGCCCGCAGCTCGCGATCGTGGTGGGCGACACCGAAACGCTCAGCGACGACATCCCCAGCGAGCTCGCCGAACTCGGCTACCCCACCACACGCGTCACTGACTCCGCAGCCGCCGCCCGCTACGCACTCGGCAACGAACTCCGCAACTGCCGAGCAGCAACCGCCAGCACCAGCGGATCAGGACAAGGCGGCAGCAGCACCAGCGGATCAGGACAAGGCGGCAGCAGCACCAGCGGATCAGGACAAGGCGGCAGCACTACGCCGGACAACGACGAATCAGACGACAGCAGCAGCGACGACGGATCAGACAGCAGCACCAGCAGCGACGACGGATCAGGCGACAGCACCAGCAGCAGCAGCGACGAATCAAACAGCAGCGGATCAGGACAAGGCGACAGCACTACGCCGGACAACGACGACACCGACGACGAGGTCGAAGTGAGGCTGGAGAGAGCACGCCCGTACGCGTATGAGGGCGGCGACGCCGTGCAGATCCGTGTCCGCCTCGACAGCCCGCCCGACGAGCCCGTCACGATTCCGCTGACAGCGGCGCTGCGGGGCGGCGCTTCCCCTGAGGACGTCAGCTACTCAGTGGAGGACCTCAGCTTCGATTTCGGTGTGGGCGAGACCGTCAAGACCTTCACGGTGACCGCCGCAGACGACCTCGAGCACGACGACGGCGAGCACCTGGTCTTCTCCCCAGACGGCCTGCCCCCCGGCTTCGTCCGAGGGTCCTCGGTCACGATCCACCTCATCGACGACGACGGACCGTTCTCGCGCCGGCCCGGCAAGGACTTGAAGTCGCTGATTGCCGGGAAGCGCCCGGACGATCTGTGGTCCGACGGGACCACTTTGTGGGTGCTGGGAACCGATCACGGCATCTACGCGCTTGACATGGACACCCTGACGAGGCGGCAAGACGACGACATCACCACGCTCAAGCATCATCTGCCCCTAGGGGTCGCCATCAGCGGGCTGTGGTCTGACGGTGACACCATGTGGTCGGCGGCCGACAGCAGCCCCCACTACAACGTCGTCGCTGTCGACGTCGATACCGGCAACAGGCTGCCCGAGAGGGACTTCGCCCTCGCCCGGACTGTGGAGGACTGGCCGCCCGATCCCGAATCGGTGTGGTCTGACGGCGCCCTCATGTGGGTGCTCGACCAAGTTGCCCACATCGTGCACGCCTACGACTTCGACAGCGGCGACCATGTGAGCTCCCGCAGCATCAATCTCTACCCGCAATTCCGGCACGTCCTCGACGCCAAGGGCATCTGGTCCGACGGCGTCACCATGTGGGTATCGAACCGCGACCAAAAGAGGCTCTACGCGTACGACCTCGCGAACGGCGTCCGCCGCGGCCATCTGGACTTCGTCAATCTCGAGCGAACGGGCAACGCCTGGCCGTCGGGCATCTGGTCCGACGGGCGCACCATGTGGGTAGCCGACACCGTCTCCGACAGGTTCTACGCCTACAACATGCCGACCTCGGCGACGTTGAGATCGCTGTCGGTGTCGGGTGCGGACCTCGGGGTGTTCCAGACCGGCGTCTTCTCCTATGAGGGCACCGCAGCCGCGGGCACGACCTCGGCAACGGTGACCGCGACAGCGGCATTCGCGGACGACGCGACGGTGACGATCGCGTGGGAGGCAGCTGACGGCACGACCGGCACGGGGGCTTCGGCGACGCTGTCGGAAGGCGACAACACCATCACGGTCACCTCGTCCTATGACGCCGACGGCGACGCGGACACCGACAACGCCGACGTCCGCACCTACACCGTCACCGTCACCGTGCCCCCAGCAGCCGACGACAACAGCTGACCCGCAGCGCCGCCGAGGCGCTGCGTTGGGGCGCGCTCGCCGGCGTCGGTTGTCGATCAGCCGATGGACACGCGAGGACGAGCTGTACCGGCTCATCAAGCGGCTGTTCCCGGCACACACGATCCGCCGAGAAGCCTCACTGCCATGGCTCGGCCGCCAGCGTCTCGACGTCTGCCTGCCCGAACTCAACTTGGCCACCGAGCACCTAGCAGGATGCTAAAAAGTCGATTTTCAGGCCTAGCAGGATGCTGAAAAGTCGATTTTCAGGCGGTGTCCAGTTGCAAACCTGCAGGTCAGGGGCTTGCGCTTCCGGCCAGACCTGCACGTTTCAGTAGCCTGCTAGAGCGAGGTTCGCATCAGGTCGGCGCGGTGTCGGTCGCCACTGCGCCGTCGGCGGTCTTGTGCATCTGTCACAGGGCATGCCTGTCACAGCGGCTGCCTACGGTGGCCGTATGGGCGAATCCCTTATCGACATGCCGACGGATGGCGGTGCTTCGATCAGTGTCGAGTTGCCAGCATGTAGTTTGGGCGGCGTGAAGGAGTGCGGGCGCCGAGTGTCGCAGGCCTGTTCGCAGGCATTGAGCTTGACATGCATGAGGGCTGCGACAACGGCTGCGTCATCGACGAGGCCGAGGTCATCTACTGGGGCCATTGCCCTGCATGTCAAGCGTCACCACCAGTCCAACAGACCGCTCAGATCTGAGTGAAGGAGCAGAAATGACTGACACCAGCGCAAGCGAAGCGGCTCCGGTGGCAGGCGGATGCCCGGTGCTGCATGATCCCGCGTACATGGGTTCGTTGGCGAACCAGCAGTGGTGGCCTGAGCAGTTGAACCTGCGGCCGCTCAGCAAGAACTCGCCGAAGATCGACCCGACCGGTGAGGGTTATGACTACGCCGCCGAGTTCGAGACGCTTGATCTCGCTGCGGTGAAGGCGGATCTTGCCGGGGTGATGACTGATTCGCAGGACTGGTGGCCGGCCGATTTCGGTCACTATGGGCCGTTGATGATCCGGATGGCTTGGCACAGCGCCGGCACGTACCGGGTTTATGACGGGCGGGGGGGCGGCGGCTCGGGCACGCATCGGTTCGCGCCGCTGAACAGTTGGCCGGACAACGCCAACTTGGACAAGGCGCGGCGCCTGTTGTGGCCGGTCAAGCAGAGGTACGGCGCCAAGATCTCCTGGGCCGACTTGATGGTCCTGGCGGGCAATGTGGCGCTGGAGACCATGGGGTTCGAGACGTTCGGTTTCGGCGGCGGCCGTCCCGACGTGTGGGAGCCTGAGGAGGACATCTACTGGGGTCCTGAGACCGTCTGGCTGGACGACGGGCGTTACAGCGGCGACCGCGACCTCGCCAATCCGCTGGGTGCGGTGCAGATGGGGCTCATCTATGTGAATCCCGAGGGGCCCAACGGCACGCCCGATCCGCTTGCGGCTGCGCGGGACATCCGTGAGACGTTCGCCCGCATGGCGATGGACGACGAGGAGACGGTGGCGCTGATCGCGGGCGGTCACACCTTCGGCAAGACTCATGGCGCCGCTGACGGCGATGCCCATGTCGGTCCTGAGCCTGAAGGCGCGAGCCTCCAATCCCAGGGCTTGGGCTGGACGAGCACGTTCGGCAGCGGCAAGGCGGGCGACTCGATCACCAGCGGGCTGGAGGGCATCTGGACGCCCACGCCGGTGACGTGGGACAACACGTTCTTCGAGGTGCTGTTCGGTTACGAGTGGGTGCTGTCCCAGAGTCCCGCAGGCGCCTTCCAGTGGGTGCCGACCGATCCGGCTGCGTCCGGCACGGTGCCCGATCCTCATGACCCGTCGAAGCGGCATGCGCCGGTGATGCTCACCACCGACCTGTCGCTGCGGATGGATCCCATCTACGAGCCGATCTCGCGGCGCTTTCTCGAACACCCCGACGAGTTCGCCGACGCGTTCGCTCGGGCTTGGTACAAGCTCACCCACCGCGACATGGGCCCCGTCTCGCGTTATCTCGGGCCCGAAGTGCCCGACGAGGTGCTGATCTGGCAGGACCCGGTGCCTGCTGTGGATCACGACGTGATCGACGACGCTGACGTCGCAGCGCTCAAGACGGCGATTCTGGAATCGGGCCTGTCGGTCTCGGAGCTGGTGAAGGCGGCGTGGGCGTCGGCGTCCACGTTCCGCGACAGCGACCTGCGGGGCGGCGCGAACGGCGCCCGCGTCCGGCTCGCTCCGCAGCGCGGCTGGGAAGCCAACGACCCGGCCGAGCTGGCGGCCGTGCTCACTGCGCTCGAAGGCGTCCAGGCAGCGTTCAACAGCGCGCAGAACGGATCGAAGCGTGTGTCGCTCGCGGACCTGATCGTCCTGGGCGGATGCGTCGGCGTCGAGCAGGCAGCCCGCGCGGGCGGACACGATGTCGTCGTTCCGTTCTCGCCGGGCCGTGCTGATGCTCTGGCCGAACAGACCGACGTCGAGTCGTTCGCCGTGCTCGAGCCGACCGCGGACGGGTTCCGCAACTACTGGCGTGCCGACGACAAGCGCCGCCCCGAGGTGATGCTCGTGGACCGGGCGAGCCTGCTGTCGCTGACAGCGCCGGAGATGACAGCGCTGGTCGGCGGCCTGCGAGTGCTCGGCGCCAACACCGGCGGCTCGTCGCTTGGCGTGCTCACCGACCGATCCGGAGCGCTGACCAACGACTACTTCGTGAACCTGCTCGACATGGGCACCGAGTGGCAGGTGTCCGACACCGAGCACGTCTACGAAGGCCGTGACCGCGTCACCGGCGATCTCAAGTGGACCGCCGGCGCAGTCGACCTCGTCTTCGGCTCCAACTCCCAGTTGCGTGCCATCGCGGAGGTGTACGGCGCGGACGACGCCGGGGCCAAGTTCGTCGCCGACTTCGTGGCGGCGTGGCACAAGGTGATGGACCTCGACCGCTACGACCTCGCCTGAGACCGCTGCGCTCAGCAGCACCCGGCCGGCCCTCGACGAGTCCTGACCGGCCAGAGCTCAGATTCGGACGGCGACCTCGTCGAGCGCCTGCCAGTCGAGCGCGTGGCGCCCGTGGCGGTTCAGCATCAGCATGAACAGCGCATCACCCCGCTCGGTTCGATCGGCCAGCGTCGTGGCAGCTATCGCAGACATGCGTGCGGAGAACATGAAGTCGCACGCCACGCCGCTCTCGTTGTCGTCGAGGATCACGCGAGCCTGCCGCAACGGCTCGACAATCTCCAAGCGAAACGGCCCGACGCTCAGCTCGATGCGCTCAGCCGGGGCACGGCGCGAAGCGCAGAAGCAGTGCAGCAGCCCGCCGGCCCAAGTGACGCTGAAGTGGCAGTCGAGAATCCCCCGATGAGGGCAGACCGCCATGCCCAGCCCGAAGTACTGGCCGGCATCGTCAGCGTACCCGTTGAACCACATGCGGTCGTAGAAGCACGGCGGGCCGCCCTGCCACCGGTAGAACCACGACTCGGACAGCCCCAGCGCCCGGCAAGCGACCGCGTGGGGGATCCGGTGCTCGGTCCTCTGGGAGGCCACAAAGCGCGCCACGCTCACTTTGTCGCCTCGTTCACCCACAGGACCACGGATCGTTTGAGCACATCGCGCTCCATCTCCAGCTCAGCGCAGCGGCACCGCAGCCGCACCAGCTCGGCACGCTCGTCAGCGTCGAGCGCCCCCTCGCCGGCCGCTCGGCGCTCCGCTTTGACCCAGTTGCCCAAAGTCCCCGCATGAAACCCCAGATCCCGGGCCACATGCGCGATCGGCTTGCCGGTCTCGATCACGATCCTCACCGCGCCAGCGCGGAACTCCGGATCGAACCTTCTTCTTGTCTCAGGCATCGCTCCCCTACTCCTCTGAGAACATGCCTCCTAGATTCCGGGGGAAGCCCAACCCCGCGGGTCATCAAACGCAAAATGCCCAAACGGCACGCCAAACGCGCCCGACACCACCACAGGCCCCAACCCACCGGATCACCCCTCGCCGCAACACAGCCTGGTTCGCCCTGGGTTTCCAGTGTTCGCTGCCTGGCGATGCCCCGGGGCAGAAAATCCCGACCAGTGGTTTCGGATGCCGTCGCTACGGTGAGTTGCCGTGAGCGTCAAGGAGATCCTGATTGTCGCCGGACCCAACGGCGCCGGCAAGACGACGTTCGCGCGCGACCACCTCGACCTCGAGGCCCGAGGGCTGACCTACCTGAATGCCGACGTCATTGCTGAGCGGCTCTCCCCCGGCGAACCCGAGCTCGCCGACCTGCCGGCCGGCCGGTTGCTGCTGACCGAGATGGACCATCTCACCGGCGACGGCCGCGACTTCGCGTTCGAGACCACCCTGTCGGGACGTGGCTACCTGCGGCGGATCCGACGCTGGCGCGCCGACGGCTACCATGTGGCGCTGACGTTCCTGTTCCTGCCGTCGGCGGATCGCGCGATTGCTCGCGTACGCCACAGGGTCTCTCTCGGTGGACACCATGTGCCAGATGATGTGGTGCGTAGGCGCTACCATGCGGGCTTGGAGCACTTCTGGCACCTGTACAGGCATACGGTCGACGTGTGGGAGTTGTGGGACAGCCGAGGGGAGAAACCACAGATGATTGAACGGAGCGGTGGCCTTGCCTGAACGCATCGAAACGGCTGATGTCTGTGATCAACAGAATGGCGCGAGCGCCAACGGCCGTCTGCGATTCTCGGGTCCTGAATTCACAGCGAGCGTAGAGCGCTCCCTGATTCGAGCGGCGAAGCAAGCGCATCTCGAGTCCTACCTCGCCGGCGTAGGTGTCGCGTACGACCGCGACGGCGTGTTCGGCATCTACAAGCCCGACCCAGCCCTGTACGAAGATCTGCTCCCACCCGACTTTGACAGAAGCCAGATCCCGCCCCAGTTCGAGGACGAGGAAACGTTCCCCGACCTGCCGTCGTCGCTCCCCCAAGACTTCCTGGACGGGCTGAGGGCGTTGGCCAAGTCCTCCTGACGATCCCGAGAATCCGGGCCGCCGCAATCGCTCGGCCTAGGAGGATGGTCGGAAATGGGATCTTGCCGACACAGCAAGTCCCTGACCTGCGGGTCTGCATCTGACAAACGCCGAAACAGCGGCTTTCCGACCACCCTCCTAGGAGACCAGCCAGAGCTGCAGGCTCGTCAGCACCTCGTTGCCGGTCTCGGTGATCAGCACCTGCTCTTCCAGCTTCACGCCCTCGCCGCCGGATCTCGGCCCGATGAACGCCTCCACGCACATCACCATTCCGGGCTCCAGAACCCCGTCGTAACCCCCTGCGTCCCACTTGTGCCGGTGGTAGACGGCCGGGTATTCGTCGCACAGCCCCACGCCGTGGGAGATGACCGTGTAGCCACGGTAGTGCTCGGGGTCGGGGTACCACGCCTTGTCGGTGATCTCCCGCAGTGTCGCCCCGGGGCGGTGCAACTCGGTGTTGCGCTGGATCTGTTCGAGTGCGAGCGACCACGCGTCGTGCTGGGCACCACTGGGTCTGCCGCCGCCGCAGAGCCATGTCCGTGACAGGTCCACGCACATGCCGTACGCGCCGATCAGGTCCGTGTCGAAACCCATCAGTTCGCCTGCCTGCACCCGGCGGCTGCTGGCCTCGTGGTACCACGGGTTCGTCCGCGGTCCCGACGACAGCAGCCTGGTCTCGATCCACTCGCCGTAGCGCCGCAGGCTCCCGGCCCACAGCTCGGCCCACAGATCCAGCTCGCTCACACCGGGCTCGAAGACGGCGGCCATGTCGCCGACGGCCGCCTCGCAGGCATGCACGGCGCACCGCATCGCCCGGATGTCGTCGGGACCCTTGATCGCGCGGGCCTGCTCCATCATCTCGCCGGCACTGACCAGCTCGATGCCGCGGCGCTCCAAAGCCCGGACCCCGCGCAGTTCGAGCTGATCGACTGCGAGGCGTCGCCCTCCCCCGCTGTGCTCGTCCACCAGCGCCGCAATCTCGGTCGCCCAGCGGTCGGCGATCTCTCCCGAGCGCGGCCCGGCCTTGAAGTAGATGTACGACAGTCCCGGGCGGATCTCGTCCACCGTCTCGGAGTGGGCATCGAGGAACTCCCCGTCGGAGAACTCGAACACCACAACAGGCCCCTCGGCGGCCACGAACGCATAGCGGACAGCGTTGTGCATGGTCCACAGCGACATGTTCGTGGTGTCGGTGACATACCGGACATTGAGCGGGTCATACAGCAGTGCCGCGTCGCAGCCTGCGTCCCGCAACTGCTCGCGCACGCGCTCCAGCCGGAATCTGCGCATGGCGGAGCGGTTGGGCAGTTCAAGTCCCGCCGCCACCCACATGGCCTCCAGGTCGGGGCCGGGTCCGAGCGCGTGCATGTTGAGATCGGTGTGATCGAGGAGCCACTGGGGCGGTTCGGCTCTTTCCGCGCCGATCTTGGGACGGTGGCGAGCTTCGAATCCCTGACGTGACATGCCTGCTGGCCCCTCCCCACGTCAGCCAAGCCGCCGCGGCTCCAAGACAGCGGTGCGCGGCGAGCCTAGGGTCTGACCATGACCACGGAGAGCCACGACGGCGGATCGCTCACCGGTATCGCCATCCATCCCATCAAGGGCTGCCGCCGCGTCGAGCTCGACTCGGTCGTGGTGTCAGCAACCGGGCTCGAGGGTGACCGTGCCTGGCAGGTAGTCACGGATCCCCAGGAAGACAGCGCACTCGGCGAGGCGGTCACTCAGCGTCGAAATGCCGCCCTCGCCACGGTCGCGCCGGAGCCGATCAACGGCGGCCTGACCGTCAGCGCACCCGAAGTCGGCACGATCGACGTGAAGCGTCCCGACACGAACGACATCACGGTGCATGGACTCATCGGCGATGAAGTCGCGTGTGCAGATGCCGGCGACGAGGCCGCCGAGTTCTTCAGCGAGGTGCTCGGCTTCCCGGCGAGGCTCGCGGCGTTGACCCCGGAGTCCTCCCGGCCGATGCGACTGTTTCGGGGACGTCTCGCCGGCTTTGCCGACGCCGCGCCCGTGCTGGTCGTCAACACCGCCTCCCTCGACGATCTCGTCGCACGGGCGACGGAACCCTTCGGCATCGAGCGCTTCCGTGCGAACCTGATCGTCACCAATGACCAGCCGTGGTCCGAGGACACCTGGGCGGAGTTCTCGATCGGCCCAGCCCAGCTGGCCGCCCGGGTGGCGTGGCCCCGCTGCGCCGTCCCCCAGATCGACCAGGACACGGGCGAACGCCACCGTGAGCCCGCCTTGGTGTTGCGCGAGCACCGCTGGTGCTACAGCGCCGAAGGATTCTCGCCGGGCATGCGAGGGATGCTGGAGGGCAACGCCATGTTCGGCATCGCGTGCACCATCGATCCCGAAGGCACCGTGCTCTCAGTGGGCGACCCCGTCTCGGTCACCGCTGCCGGCCCGCCGCTGCTCGACCCGCCCGCCTGAGGGCGCCGAATCAGCCGCTGGCCCAACTCGCCGAGGACTTCGTCGGTGTGCTCGCCCAGCATCGGCGCGCGATCCCAGGCCCACCAGTCGCCGTCGGTGTTGAACGGGGAACCGGGCACGGTGTAGCTGCCCAGTTCGGGGTGTTCCTCGGTCCGCCACCATCCGACCGCCTCCAGATGAGGGTCAGTGCGCAGGTCGCCGACCGTGTTCACCGGGGTGATCGGGATCCGCCGACGCTGGCCTTCGACGAACAATTCCTGCTTGGTGAACTGGGTCGTCAGCTCCTCGATCCAGGCGTCGACCGCTTCGAGCGCCTCGCGCCGCACCACGATGTCGACGAAGATCTCGTCGAGAATGCCCTCATTGCCGGTGAACTCGTGCACCCACTGGGCAACGGCGTTCCAGTGGGTGGGCTGGATGGCGATCATCGCCACGTAGCCGTCGGACGCCGGGTACATGCCCATGGGGCTGGTGATCGGCCGCCGGTTGCCGGCCCGAGGCCTCGGCACCTGATCGTCCAAGTACAGCGGCACGCCAGTCTCGGGAGACAGCCAGAGCCCGAAGTCCTGCAGCGACAGATCGACCGTCTGTCCGAGCGCCCGCCCGCCATTCGCCGAGGCCTGATCGCGGGCTCGCAGCGCGAGCATCGATCCGATCACGCCGTACAGCGACGCCCCGTGCATCAGCACGCCGATCTCGCCACCTGGCGTCAATGGCGGGCCGTGGGGGAAACCGACCGTGGACGCCAGCCCGCACGAGGCCCAGCCGACCAGGTTCGAAGATTGCCAGGCACGCCGCGGGCCGGTCATGCCGAACGGCGTGATCGACGTCCAGATCAAGTGGGGGAATCGCTCGACGATTCCAGCCACTCCGAGGCTGCCTTCGTCGCTGTCTGCCAGCCACGGGTAGGTCTCCTGGATGGCCGGAGGTGCGTCGTCGAGCACGACATCTGCGGAATCGATGAGCTTCATGAGCGCGGCGACATCGTCAGCGTCGGCGAGATCCAGCACCACGCTGCGTTTGGAAGCTGCGTAGTACGCCCACCACAGGCTGGCTTCGGAGCCGCTGTGCCCGGGGGCCAGCGGGGGCATCGTCCGCACAGGGTTGCCCTGGGGTGGCTCCACGCAGATGACATCGGCACCGAGCGCTGCCCACACCCGCGTGCCGTAGGCGCCCGACAGGCCCGTCAGGTCGAGAACCCGGGTGCCCGTCCAGGGGCCCCGCCGTTGTCCGGCGGCTTGTTCGGCGCTCATTGCCCACCGCCCGTGACGTTGCCCTCGGCGTCGTAGAACTCGGCGATGCCCACCGACTCGTACCAGCGGTCGAATGGCCGCTCCAGCACGAGCTCAGGCCGCGAATCAGTGAACACGTCGCCCGCTTCGATCATCTGGGACACCTCGTCATCGGCATAGCCCAGCTCGGCCATGACCTCCGTAGTGTCGCCGCCCATGTTCGGACCCGCTCGTGTCACGAACGGCGGCGTCTCGCTCATCCGCAGCGGGTCTCGCACGAACAGGTCCCTGCCGAGGCGGGGGCACGGGACGATCGAGTACGGCCGGCGGTCATGCACCTGCGGATCGACGAGAACCCCGGTGTGATCCAGCACCTCGTAGGCCGCGATGCCCAGTGCCTGCAACTCGGCAGCCGCCTGCTGCGGGCTGCGACGCGCCGTCCATGCCGACAGCTCCGCATCGATGGCGTCGTGGTTGGCGATGCGATCAGCCAGCGTCTCGTGCGGATAGGTCGACAACGCAGCCATATGGCTGGCGCCGTGCGCCCCGATGCTCCGCCATTCGGGCAGCGCTGCGAGCGACTGCCACTCCTCGTCGCTCTGCACCTCCACGGCCACCCACCGGTCGCCGCCTGCGCAGGGATAGATGCCTGCGGGCGCCGACCACGGCACACGGTTGCCGTTGCGGAACGGCTCTGGCACGCCCAAGTCTTGACCCACCAAGTACGGGCCGAGGAATGACACCGTCGTCTCGAGCTGGCTGATGTCGATGAAGCGTCCCTCGCCGGTCTGCTCACGCTCGTGCAGTGCGCTGAGAATCGCCATCGTGGCATGGAGGCCGCCCATGTAGTCGGGCGGAGCGATGGAGGGAATGCCCGCAGGCTCTTCGTGCGGGAACCCGGTGAGGGCGTCCCAGCCCACCAGCGGCGCCTGGTTGGGTCCGAAAGCCCGGAAGGGGTAGTACGGCTTGTCGGGATCGACGCCGAAGCCCGTCATGCCGGCATAGATGATGTCGGGCCGGAGCTCGGCGACAGACTCGTAGTCGAGACCCAGTTCGGCGATGCCCGGCGCAGCGAAATTGGTGAGGAACACGTCGCAGGTCGCCAGCAAGCGCTTGGCGGCCTCCAGCCCGCCGGGCTGCTTCAGCTCGAAGCCCACCGATCGCTTGCCGCAGGACATCTCGGGCACATACGGGCTCGTGTCACAGAACACATCGGCCAGCTCGGGATCTCGCGCCCATGCAGAGCCGAAGGCCCGAGCCACGTCGGGATAGCTGCGGGCCTCCACCTTGGACACCTCGGCACCATGGTGGGCCAGGATCTTGCCGCAGCACGGCGCCGCTACCGCGATGCTGATCTCGAAGACTCGGACGCCGTCCAGCGGCCTGCGGTCAGCGCTGTCCGTCATGGTCGACACCTCGTCTGCTGCGGTCCCATAGCCCGCTGACCTTACTCCCCTCACTCTCAGCCGCTCCCGCCGCTAGCGCCGTCGCTTCGCCTGCGAACAGGCCCTCCAGCGATCCCCGCCACAGCGAAGGTTGCTTGACACGGCACTAGTGGTGTGTCGCGGTTTTCTTGCGGGCAGGTCGCGGCCCGCTGACCTGCGGAAACAGGCTTCGGCAGGCCCTGTGCAAATTGCCGACACACCACTAGGAGCACTTCCCCAGCACTCTCACCGGCTTGGGAACGTCGGAGGCATCGGTCGCAAGCGCAAACGGATGCCAGCAGCGGCGAAGCAGATCACCCGCCGGCGCTCCGCGTTCGACCTCGATGAGGTCCGGCGCCGAGAGGAGTTCGGGCAACTCGTACCCAGTGCCGACATCGATGTTCACCGGCCGTTCGCTGAGTTGGCCCATCGGTAACCTCGCCCCGTTTGTACCATCCGTGCGCCTGCTGACATGTGAGCACGCTGCCGGCTGAGGGGACGGGTCCGAGATGAGCGAGAGCGAGAACGCTGCGGGGCCGCTGGCCGGGGTGCGCGTTGTCGACCTGTCGTCGGTGCTCATGGGCCCAGCTGCAACACGGACCCTCGGCGACCTCGGCGCTGATGTCATCCTCGTCGAATCGGCAACAGGCGACCGCAACCGCAGCATGGGCGCCGGCCCGACGCCGGAGTTCTCCGGTGTCGCACTCAACCTGCTGCGCAACAAGCGCAGCATTGCGATGGATCTCAAACATCCGCATGGCCGGCAGGCGTTTATGGACATCGCCGCAACCTGCGACGTGATGATCACCAACCTGCGTCCCGGACCGCTGGGAAGGCTCGGCCTGAACTACGAGGCGGTGCGGGAGGTTCGCGACGACATCGTGTTCTGCCGGGCCCATGGCTACCCGTCCTCGAGCGACCAGGCCGACGCACCGGCGTACGACGACATCATCCAGTCCGCCAGCGGCATCGGCGACCTCTTCCGCCGCATGGGCGCCGAGCCGATGCTGCTGCCCAGCCTCGTCGCCGACAAGTTCTGCGGACTGACGATTGCCAACTCGGTGACCGCTGCGCTGTACCACCGGGCTCTGACCGGCCAGGGGCAGTGCATCGAGATCCCGATGATCGATGTGATGCGCGCCTTTGTGCTCGCCGAGCACGGTGCGGGCGCCATCTCCGAGCCCCCAGTGGCGAGCGCTGGATACGCCCGCATCCTCACGCCCGAGCGCAAGCCCCAGCAGACCGCCGACGGCTGGATCAACATCCTTCCCTACGACCACGAGCACTACGTCGCACTGTTCGAAGCCGGAGGACGGCACGATCTCGCCGCCGACGAGCGTTTCGCCACGCCCATCGAGCGCGTTATACACAGCGACAGCCTGTATCGCGACGTCGCGTCGGTGCTGGACCAGCGCACGACTGCGGAATGGCTCGAGCTGTGTTCCGAACACGGCATTCCCGCCACCGAGGCAGCGACGCTCGATGAGCTCGTATCCCAGCTACCGGTCGACGAGCATCCGGTCGCGGGCCCGTACCGGTCCATCCCGCCACCCGAGCAATTCTCCGAGACGCCGCCGAGCGTCCGGCGTCCGGCGCCGAGGATCGGCGAGCACGGCCGGGAGATCCTCGCTGAGGTCGGCTACGACGTCGAGACGATCGACGGCCTCATCGACACGGGCATCCTCAGCGAGTCCTGACATATATCGAAATTCAGGCCGGCCCAAGGCAGGCAATCACTACGGTCGCGAGAGGGCCAGCCCCCGGTTGCTACCCAAGTGGGTTGCTCTGCCAACTCCGGGGCGGCTGGCCTCTGCGATACAGCGTAACAGGCGGATGATGACGCCTGGCCTACGATCCGCTCACCACAGAACGGAGCAACGATGAGAGAGGCGGGTTTCCTCACCGGCGTCTGCCTCGATGTCGGCGGGGGCCGCAGCATCAGCTAGCAGCGCCAGCGAGCACCGGGTCGCCCATGTCGGCGGCAGCACCCGGAGGAGCCGCGTGAGCAGGTGAGCCCTTTCGCTGCGGCACCTGTTGCTGCCCGCTCTGGTTCGCTGCGCTCACGGACCGCTCGGGCCACGGCTTCGCCTACCGGCTCAGCCTCTTGGATAGGGTCCCGACGGTGAAGTTTGCTGCATTTCTGGCACCGCACCATCTGCCGGGCGAGAGTCCTGCGCTGCAGCTCCAGCGCGACTTGGACTTGGTCACGTACCTCGACCGCCTCGGGTACGACGAGTTCTGGTGCGGCGAGCATCACTCGACCGGCTGGGAGACCATCGGCTCGCCCGAGATGTTCCTGGCCGCCGCAGCGGTGCGCACCGGCCGCATCAAGCTCGGCACCGGCGTCACCTCCATCCCCTATCACCACCCCTTCAACGTCGCCCAGCGCATCACCCAACTCGACCAGATGAGCATGGGACGGGCGATGCTGGGAACCGGCCCGGGCGCCCTGCCCTCGGATGCCCACACGCTGGGCATCGATCCGATGCTGCTGCGTGACCGCCAGGACGAGGCCATCCCGGTCATCCAGCGGCTGCTGGCCGGCGGCGAGCGGTTCACCTATGAGTGCGACTGGTTCTCGCTGTACGACGCCAAGCTGCAGATCCTGCCGTACCAGCACAAGGTCCCGATGGTGACGGCGTCGATGATCAGCCCGTCCGGCATGACGCTCGCCGGCAAGCACGGCATCGGTGTGCTGTCGATCGGCTCGATGTCCACCGAAGGACTGGCCTCGCTGCCGCTGCAGTGGAGCTTCGCGGAGGAATCCGCCGCCAAGCATGTCCAGGTCGTGAGCCGGGACGACTGGCGGGTGATGTTCAACTTCCACGTGGCGCTCACCCGCGACCAGGCCCGGCGAGATGTCTCCCACGGCCTGCTGCGCTGGCACAACGAGTACAACGTCGACACCCTGCAGCGGCCCGGCCTCGAACGCCTCGCCTCGACAGCCGACGCGATCGACTTCTACGCAAACCCCGACTCGGCCGCCGGGGTCATCGGCACCCCTGACGACCTCATCGAGAACATCCTGCGGATGCAGGAGATCACCGGCGGGTTCGGCGTGATGATGGGCTTCGTCAACGACTGGGCCGAGCCGGAGGCCATGTTCCGCAGCTGGGACCTAGTGGCGCGCCACGTCATCCCCGCCGTCAACGGCCAGCTTGCCTCCATGGCTGAATCGAACGAGTTCGTGATCCGCAACCGGGAGTACTTCGACCGGGCAGGCAAGGCAATCCTGGCAAAGATCTTCGAGAACGAGCGTGCCGTTGCTGCACTCAAGGGCGGCGGCACCGGCAAGACCGGCTTCACGCCCCGCGTCGGCGAAACTGCCGAAGCGGACTAGGTCCTTGCCGGCTGACACAGTTGGTGCCAGATTCTCCTTGGCTTTGACACGCCAGAGACGCCTCAGACCGGAGCACATCATCCTCGTTGAGCGAGCCTCAGTACCCTGACAAACATGGCCGCGACGCTGGAGCAAATCAGCCTTCTGGCGTTCAACAGGCTGCTGAAAAAGCCCGTTCTAGGCGGACCTGTAGCTCTCTGACCTGTGGGTTTGTCTCGACGATTCTGCGATTCGGCCCCTTTTTCAACACCCTGTTAAGCGTCTCGAGGCTGCATCGGCCTCGGGGGCGAAGACTCTGGCAACCACGCACAGTCCCGCGATCCTCGATGCCTTGGGCGGCCACGATCACGAGGGTGTGCTCGTTTGCCATCGAGACGAAGACGGATGGAGCACCGTCACCAAGCTGACGGACTTTCCCGACTATCTAGAAGTGGTAGGAGGCAGTTCGCTGGGCGCCTCTGCTGTCCGAGACCGCCTTCGGCCCCAAAGCCAAGCCGCTGCGGAACAGCCTTCGCTGGTCGACGTGCTTGGGCTCTGATACGTGGCGATCTCCCGACAGGTGCTCTTCGTCGACACGTCAGTGCTGCTGCGCCTGATCGGTACAGACGGTGATGACGCGGCGCGGGAGATCGCGAGCGAGTTCGAACAGCGGAGTGAACGCGGTCAGCAGTTCGTGATTCCGGTTACTGCCGTTATTGAGGCCGGCAATCGCATCGCTCAACGCGCGTCAGATCGACGGCGACTCGCCGAGCGTCTGGCAAGGGTGCTCAAGGCAGCGAGTTCGGCACAACCGCCTTGGGTCGTGCGGGCCACGACATGGAATCGCCAGTTCGTCGACGAACTGCTCGATGGCAACTCCACCGGCACCGATCTGATCACACTCGTCGGCGATGGTCGACTTGGCAGCGGAGACGTCGCGATTCTCGTTGAACGAGACCAGTTCCAGCGCAGCACGGCGCATGTCGACGTGCGCATCTGGAGTCTCGACGACACACTCGCGGCCTATGGCTGACAAACGCCGAACCAGTCTGACGCCAGGCGATCCCGAGCGGCTCGGATCCGTCCTCGGCATCGACGCGCCGATCCTGCAGTCGGGCATGGGCGGTGTGGCCGGACCTGAACTCGTAGCGGCGGTGTGCAATGCCGGCGGCCTGGGGATCCTGGCAGCACTGAACCTCCGGCCCGACGCCGTCCGCTGCCGGATTCGATCTGCTCACCGATCTGCCGAACGCAGGCGATGTGGTGGCCCGAGTGATGACCGAGGCCCGAGAGCTGCTGGACAGGACCTGACGGCTCCTAGGTCTGCAGTGCTCGCCAGACCTTCTCGGGCGTCAACGGAAGATCGAGGTGCTCGACACCGAAGGGCGCCAGGGCATCCAGCACCGCGCCGTGGATCGCAGGGGTTGCCACCACCGTTCCGGACTCTCCGATGCCCTTCACGCCCAGCGGATTGAGCGGCGACGGCGTCTCGGTCTCGTGGGACTCGAAGAAGGGCATCTCTGCGGCCGAGGGCAGCAGATAGTCCGCCAGCCCGACGGTCATCGGAATGGCGTCTGAGTCGTATTGCATCTCCTCGTACAGCGCTGCGCCGACAGCCAGCGCCAAGCCGCCGTGGACCTGGCCATGCGCCAGCACCGGCTGCAGGATGACGCCGGCATCGTCGACGCTGACCAGTCGACGCAATTGGATCTCCCCTGTTGCCGTGTCCACCTCCACGGCCGCGACACACGCGCCGAACGAGAAGGCTCCGGCACCGCCTTCGGGCCTGAAGTGATGGTGGGCGCTGAGCTCCCCCAGGTCGCCCCACCCGAGAGAGCGGGCCGGTGTTCCGACCACGTGGAACGTCCCCCGGTCGGTGTCGAGCGTCACGTCGTCAGGATCGGCTTCCAGCAGCTCAGCGGCGCGCTCACGTGCCGCCGCCGCGAGGTCGACGGCCGCGCCGTAGGCCGCAGCGCTGCCGAGCTGTGCCGAACGCGACCCAATGGTTCCGCCGCCGATCGGCGAACGGTCCGTGTCGTCGTGCGAGATGGTGACCCGATCGACATCGAGGCCGAGCTGGGAGGCCACGACCGGTGCGAACGTCGTCTCGTGGCCCTGACCGTGCGGTGATGTCCCGACCACGACATCGACCGTGCCGTCTTCTGCGAGGAAGGCCGTCGCCCGCTCGCCTTCGCCGCCGCCGGTGATCTCGGTGGTGCAGCTCACCCCGATGCCGAGAAGCACGTCGCTGTCACCGCTCGCCCGCCGCGCTGCCTGCTCTGCTCGCAGTCCCTCGTAGTCGGCTGACTCTGCTGCCAGCCGCAGTGCTTGGGGGTAGCTGCCGCTGTCGTAGGTGGATCCGACCGCCGTCCGGTACGGGAACCGGTCTGGCGGCACCAGGTTGGCGAAGCGAGTCTCCAGCGGATCGCGGCCGATCGCTTGTGCGAATCGGTCGACTGCCCGCTCGATCGAGCAGGCTGCCTCGGGCCGGCCGGCTCCACGGAACGCCACAGTCGGCGTGGTGTTGGTCACCACCGAGGTGCCCCGCAGCGTGGCGTGCGCAATGTCGTAGACACCGGTGCCGCTGTTGCGCAGGTTGCCGGTGACGTTGGTGCCCATGGCCGGGTAGGCGCCGCTGTCCTGCAGCGCGTCCACCGAGTAGGCGACGATCGTGCCGTCACCCATGCCGCCGATGCGGACCCGGTGGCGCGAAGCTCGCCCGTGCCCCATGGCCAGAGAGGCCTCTGAGCGGGTCTGCGCCCAGCGGATCGGCCGATCGAGTTCGCGCGCCGCCCAGGCCACGACCACGTCTTCGGGATAGCAGCCCCAACCGCCCTTGGAACCGAAGCCGCCGCCGACATCGGGCGAGATCGCCCGCACGGTTCCCGGCTCGAGACCCAGCAGCGTCTCGATGACGTGCTTCGCGCCAGCCGGACGCTGCGAGCACACCCACGCCGTGCAGCGCCCGTCGGGACCCCAGCTCGATGCGCCCGCAAGCGGTTCGATCGGATGCGGCCCCAGCCGCGGATGGCGTATGTCGAACGCCACGGTGACATCGCAGCCGTCCCACACATCATCGGGGACGGCATCCAGCTCCCAGGCCAGCGCCACGTTCGTCCCGGCGTGGGTGTGGAGCAGCGTTTCGCCGTTGAGGCTGGCATCGAGGTCAACCACCGGGGACAGCGGCTCGTAGTCGACGATCACGAGCTCAGCGGCGTCAACTGCCGCGGCGCGGGTCTCGGCGATCACCAAGGCGATGGGCTCACCGACGAAGCGGACCGTGTCGTAGGCCATGAGCGGTCGCCACAGGTCGCGGTTCATCGACGGCAGCCGAGGCGGGAACGGCCAGCCGTCCACCTCGGGACCGAGGTACACGGCGATCACGCCGTCGGCCTGACGGGCCTCGGTCACGTCGACGCCGGCGAGCCGGGCATGAGCTTCCGCGGAGCGGACGAACACGGCTTGTGCCGCGCCGGCCAGCTCGGGAATGTCGAGCCCGTCGATGTAGGTGCTCTCGCCTCGCAACAGCGGCTCGTCTTCGCGCCGCCCACGGAATTCTTCGCTCACCACGGCAGCAACGTAGCCCTCAACGTGCGACATTTGTGCAGAAGCGCTCGGCGTGCAGAGACGGCGACGAGCCTCCAGGGAGGATCCCGATGCCTGATGAGAATCCGTTCAGCCGGGGCTGCGCTTGGGTTGACGGCGAGTACGTGCCCATCCGTGACGCCAAGATCTCGCTGCTCGATGTCGGTTTCAGCCGCTCGGACGTGACCTACGACGTCGTCGCTGTGTGGAACGGCAAGTTCTTCCGGCTCGACGCCCACCTGGACCGGTTCGAGCGCAGCATGAAGAGCCTCCAGATGAGCCTGGAGCTCGACCGTGAGCAGATTGCCGAGATCCTTACCGAGTGCGTACGCAAGTCAGGGCTGCGCGAGTCCTATGTCGACATGATCACGACACGGGGTCGTCCGAGCCGCGGCAGCCGCAGCCCGTGGTCATTCCAGAACCGGTTCTATGCCTATGCGATCCCGTACATCTGGATCGTCGAACCGGACAAGCAGGAGGAGGGCTCGCACCTGATCATCGCTCAGGACACCGTGCGCATCCCGACGGCATCGGTGGACCCGACGGTCAAGAACTTCCACTGGGGCGACCTGACTCGCGGCGCCTTCGAGGCCCACGAGCGTGGCGGCAGCGTGGTCGTGCTGCCCGACCTCGACGGCAACCTCACCGAAGGACCCGGGTTCAACGTTTTCCTCGTCGCCGATGGCGGGCTCTACACGCCCGATGCCGGGGTGCTGGAGGGCATCACCCGCCAGACCGTCCTCGACTTGGCCGCCGAACAGGGTCTGACCACCCATGTGGCCCCCATCCCGGTCGCCGAAGCCGGCCGGGCCGACGAAGCGTTCATGACCAGTACGGCCGGCGGCGTCATGCCAGTCACCATGATCGACGGCCGGCTGCTCGGTGATGGCACGCCCGGTCCGATCACGATGCAGCTCCGTCAGGCCTACTGGGACGCCCACGACGACCCTCGCTGGACGATCCCGATCGACTACTGATGCGCTTGAGTCGAACGTGTTCGGACGGATGGACTGCCTCAAGACGAAGATGGACGGCGTTGAGTCGAAGATCGACGGGATCATCGCTGAGATGCACGACTGGCTCGCTGACGTACGCGATCAGATCGCTCGGCTCTCTGACTGAGCGCCTTAGCCACGTCAGCGGGTCGAGTCCACCCTGTCTGTACGGGGCGGGGCAGCTACCCACCAGTGAGGATGAGAGTCGGATTCACGCACGTCTTCCACGATCCGCTGTCGCTCCAAGTGGAACAGCAACTGCTCGGCGAGATGATGGTGCCAGTCGGCGCTGTGCGGTACTCCGACCACAGCGCCGGCAGCAGCGGCATCAGCTCGCCATCGCGCAGCGCACGAGCCGACGGCGGGCGGCGCTTGGCCGACCAATACGTCGACGGGGCCGCCCCCAGCATCCGCACAGCGTGCTGTGTCTGCTCAGCCGAATACCGCCTCGAAGTCGGCGCCGGCCGAAGTTCTGCATCCACCGATCCCGTGCTTGCTCCAATCCTCGGAGCCTGCGCAAAACCCAGGACGAATCAAACCAGCAACAGCGCCGTGATGAAGAGGCCCAATGCGCTCATACCATGTAAGCATGGCCGAAGCAAGGACCGAAGCAAGGACCGAAGGGGGCGAGGCAATGTCTGAACCACCTGAGTCGCAAGCGCGATCAAACTACGAGGCGTACATGGCTCGTCACCGAGAAGAACTTGAACGTGAACATTCCGGACGGGTAGCTCTGATGCACAACGGCGAAGTGGAAGCGATCTACAACGACGAGCAGGACGCCTACCAGATCGGAGTCGAGAAGCACGGTCTCGGCAACTTCTCCCTGCAAGTCATCGGTGAGGAACCGGTATCGCTCGGGTTCATCGGTGCCTTGCTCTGATGCCTTCGTTCGATGGGAAAGTTCGCAGCAACCGAATCCTGTTGATCGTCCGTGTCGCACTGCCAGACTCATCTGATCCGATTCACGCCTGCCACGCACTGGTAGACACTGGGGCCTCATCAACGGTGATCTCCCCGGCCGTGACCACCGCCCTCAACGCTGTCAGCATCGGGGTAAGAACAGTCGGCACAGCCAGTCAGCCGAGCGTGGCCGCAGATCAGTACGTGCTCGACATCCATATTCCCGTCGAGACCAGTCACTCCGGACCGGACGGGGAACCTGTCAAGGGCAGCTATGTCCACAAGCAACGGGTGACAGCGGTGCAGTTACCCATCGGTGACGGCACCTACGATGTGCTGCTCGGCATGGACGTATTCTCTCAGCACCACATTTCCATGCACAGCGGTCAGTTTCACATGAGTGTGTAGCTTGTACGTATGACTAACCGCAGAGCGGAGCAACCCCGATATGAGCAGCTGTCCATATCGCAGGCTGCCTACGCGCAGCTTGCTAAGGATCGCCTTGAACAGCCGCAGCCAGAGTCGAAGCCTCAGCCGGATACGAGTGACAAGCGGCAGTGAGCCGCACTGCTGGCTTGCGTCCCCGAGGCACTAGGAGACTGCTGATTTGTTGGCGGTGATTTCCGCGTGGGGGGTGGGTGGCGCGTGGGACACTGGTGGGGTGCAGGGGTCAGCGGGTCGGGATCGGGTGTTGTTGGACGCGGCGGTGGTGTGCGGGCATCTGTTGGCGCGGGGGTCGGTGTGTGCGTTGTTGGCGGAGCATCGTTGTCGGTTGTTTGCTGACGGGTTGTTCGAGGATCTGTTCGCGAGTGGGCGTGGTCGCCCGTCGGCGCCCGGGGGAGGTGGTGGCCGCGGTGATGGTGCTGCAGGCGTTGGAGGGCCTGTCGGATCGGGCGGCGTGCGCGCGGTTGCAGACTGATGTGGGGTGGAAGGCTGCGGCGGGGCTGGCGCTCACTGATGAGGCGTTCCATCACACGGTGCTGACGTTGTGGCGGAACAGGCTGCGGGCCGGCGGGCGTCCGGATCGGATCTTCGAGGCGGTGCGGGGGCTGATCGCAGCGTCGGGCGCGGTCGCGGGGCGTGAGCGGCGTGTGCTGGATTCCACGGTGCTCGACGACGCGGTCGCCCGTCAGGGCACCGTCACGATGCTGGCGGTCCAGATTCGGCGGGTGCGGCGGCTGGTGGGCGAGTTGGGCGAGGTTCCGGTGCGCGAACGCAATCTGGACCCGGCGGGGCCGGTGGTGGACTGGGCGGACCCTGCGGACATCGAGCGGCTGGTCAGCGAGCTGACAGATGACGCGTTGGATCTGATCGGCGCAGCGGGGGGCCTCGAATTGGACGATGCCCAGGCGGACGCGGTGGGGCTGTTGGGGCTGGTCGCGGGCCAGGACACCGAGCCCGTCGACGGGGAGCCGGGGCGGTGGCGGATCGCCCGGCGGACCGCGAAGGGGCGGGTGATCAGCGTGGTCGATCCCGAGTCGCGGCACACCCACAAGACCGCTCACAGCTACCGGGACGGCTTCAAGGCCCACATCGCAGCCGAGCCCGACACGGGCCTGATCACCGCCGCCGATCTCACTGCCGGCGATGTGGGCGACGCTGATGCGGCGATGGGACTGCTCGACGGCGAGCCGGCGGGCACCGTGGTGCTCGCCGACAGCGCCTATGGCACCGGGGCTCTGCGAGCCGACCTCGCCGGACGCCAGATGGAAGCGGTGATCAAGCCCCCGCCGCTGCGGGTCGCCGTCGAAGGCGGCTACAGCATCGACGACTTCGACATCGACTACGACTGCGACCCCGACAGCGGGCAGTTCTCCGGCACCGTCACCTGCCCCGAGGGCATCACCGTCACGATCAGCGCCGCCGGCACAGCAACCTTCGGGCGGCACTGCCGCCGATGCCCGCAGCGGACGCGCTGCACCACCGCCAACAGCGGACGCCGCGTCAGCATCAACCCCCACCACGGGCTGCTCGCCGCCGCACGGGCACAAGCCCGCACCCCCCAGTTCGAACGCGACTACCGCACCCACCGTCCCATGGCCGAGCGCAGCATCGCCTGGCTCACCCGCCGAGCCCGAAGATGCCCCTACATCGGCGCCGCCAAGAACCGGCACTGGCTGCAGCTGCGCGCAGCAGCAGCGAACCTCCAACGCCTCGCCAGCCTCGGACTCCACCACAACAGCACCCACTGGGCCACCACCAGACCCGCCACCAGACCCGAACCCCGCCCACCACACCACCGAACCCGCCCGGGATCACTCCTCCGACAACTCAGCCGCCCCGACAAGCCGATTGCTCAGCGGACTCCTAGGCGATTCTTCGGCTCGCACCGTCACAGCCGGTGCCGACGGCACCGAGTGCATCGCCGCTTTCAGATCAACAGAGCGGCGACAGCATCCGGTTGCGGCTGAGATGTCAGCTGGCGGCGAGCACGATGACTTCGAACAGAGATTCGTAGCCCGCCAATCCGGGCGGATCGGTGCGCTGGGCAACCCGGAACAGGATGATCTCCGAGGTCAGGCCGCTGTAGTCGGCGATGCGGTCGGCGCACTGAGTCGGCGTTCCCGTGATGGTCATGGTGTCGACCACCTCGTCGGGTACCAAGCCGATCGCCTCGCGAATCTGACCCTCTGGCATGAGCCTCGCAGCAGCATCGGCGAAGTCGGCGAAGCCGAGCTGGCGCAGCTGCGAGTCGTAGTACGGGTGCGGTACAGGGTGGAATAGCCCGCAGATGGTGGTCTTGGTGGCATTGCGCGCCAACTCCTCGTCGTTGTTGACGCTGAGGAAGGAACCCATCAGGAAGCCCACGCTGTCGGAGTCGCGGCCGGCCTCGGTCGCCGCCGTCTGTGCTGCTGGCCGGACGATGTCGCGCATGAATTCGGCCGACGACATCACGCCAACGCCGACACCGTCGGCCACCTCGCCTGCCAGGCGGACCATCTTGGGCCCCGAGGCGGACAGGTAGACGGGGATCGACGGACGGGTCGGCTCCCACGTCGCCCGCCAGCGGATGCGGTGGTGATCGCCTTCGCAGCGCACCGGCTCCCCCGCCCGGCCGGCCACGGCGCTGCGCACGATCTCGATGTAGTCGCGCAGCTTGCCGAGCGGCCGGAAATCGTCGACACCCATGTACCACTCGTTGAAGTGGCGGTTGCCCGTGCCGAGGCCGAGCGTGAACCGGCCGCCGCTCAGCTCGTCGAGATCCCGGGCAGCGATCGCCGTCAGCCACGGCTCCCGGGCATACGCATTGGCGATGTAGGTGCCGACGGTGACCCGCTCGGTAGCAGCTATGACGGCTGCCGCGGAGACGAAGGCGCTGCGTCCGGCCTCCACGGTGTACATCGACTCCATCCCAGCGCCTTCGCCCTCACGGGCCAGCTCCACGAAATCCGCCATCGTGTCCTCGAAGCCCAGCAGCAGGCCCAACCCAGGTCTCGACATTTCCGATTCCTCTCGCAGCGACGTTCAGAAGGTCTTGCCGACGAGGTCGGCGTCGCGGACTGCGCCCATGAGATCGCTCCAGCCGTCGTTGACGCGATGCAGCGCGATCTTGGACTGAAAGCCCGCGAGGCTGAAATACGGCTCCAAGTCATCGGAATGCCACGCATCAGGATCATTGACGATGGCGCTCAGCTCACGCCTGATCGTCTGGGAGGTCAGAGTCTGTATGCCGCTGGAGCGCGCTGCAAGACGATGCTCGGCGCCGACTGGGCAGAACTGGACAGCCCCGGCGCAGTCCAAGCCGATCGCTGTCGAGAGCAACCCGAAGGGTGTGCGCTGCTGTACGTCCTCCCGGTCGTACCAGCGGCTGAGAACGCTGGGGTTGTCAGGCAGAAGCGATTGTGTCCATCGCTGGACTGCCCGGTGTCCGTGAGGCCGCTCCGTGAACGGCATCGCCAGCGACAGCGGGATGGCATCGGGCGCATCCATGTAGGTGCTGTCGTACCTGAGAACCAGATGTCCCCGGGAGTCGCTGCTCAGGTGCGCCGCCACGCTGCCGTTCATGAGGACCGTGAGGTCCGGCAGGTGATTCATGGTGCCGGAGACTCCGCGAACCTCAGAGAGAGTCCCAGCGCCCTGGCAAGGCGCATGATGTTGGCGAGCTCGGCACCGGTGTGCCCGCGCTCGAGCCGTCCGAGCCAACGTCGCGATACGCCGGCCTGTGCGGCCAGTGCGGCTTGGGTCAACTCTGCTGCCTCGCGCAGCCGACGGACTTCGATACCGAACTGGCCGACTGTCTGGATGTTCCTGAACGATCGCGACGACATGGCGAGATCATAACGGATGGAACAGAAATGTTCCATCCGTTGTTAGGCACTGTTCTGTGCTATCAATGTCATGAGACCGTGCTGTCTCAACCGACAATGCTGCCACGAGGGCAGCCGTTCATCAGGCGATGTGGTCCACCCCGAACAGAGCGTCGCCCTGCAATGGCCACCGGGCCCGCGCCATCCCGGCATCCAAGGTAACCAGCGTTGCACCGAGCACGGCGGCCAGCGCAACGAAGGCGGCATCGTACGCAGTGAGGTTGTGGCGCAGCCGCCAGATCAGCGGCAGCAGCATCTCGTGGCTGTAGCGGACGGCGTCTAGATCGGCGAGTGCTTCGAGAGCCTCCGTGCCCCGGCGATCGGAGATCTCGCCCTCTGCGGCATATCGGCGCACGACATGGGCGACCTCGACGTCAACAAGTGCGGGAGCGTGAATGGACTCGGCCTGCGACAGTCGCTGCGCGACGGCATCGGCGAGCGGCAGGCCCAAGAGCCACTCGACTGCTGCCGACGAGTCGAGGACAATCACCTGCTGTCGCGCTCGGCTCGAACCGCTTCCCAAGCAGGCATCGACACATCCGAGCGTTCCAAGCGCGCCACCCGCTCGATGAGTTCGCGACGGGTGGGGCGCTCGGCTGCGCGGCGCAACTCCTCCAGTGCGTACTCCGACAGCGACTGGCCTTCGAGGGCCGCTCGCGCCTTGAGCCGCCGGTGCAGTTGATCGGGCACATTGCGTATCTGCAACGAAGTCATGCAAAGAGCATAGATACATGCAATATGGGTGTATGACAACCCGACATCAACAACCTCGGTCGCAACGCTGCCCGGCGGCTGCGCCGCCCAACGTTGCGCTTCGTCGAGGCGAAGATCTGATCGAGCATCTAGCTGCCCGCGGTGAGGCTGTCCCCTCATCAATCTTCTCATCGACCGCCCAGAATCGCCTCGAGATCCTGGGCATAGGCGAGGAGGCGGACTACGTCGACGTGATCGCGGCGCTCGAAGTAGAACCAGCCGCACGGATACCCTGCCAGCCGACGGGATCGCAGGCCATCGACACCGCACAACTCGCCGATTCGCAACGAGCCGGCGCCTGGCATGCGCTCGATCTCTCCCAAAGTTGCGATCGATGTATCGAAGAAGCGTCGGCCGAGATCGTCGCCGCCCTCAGATCGGTAGTACTCGCTGCGTTCGACCAAGTCGACCTCAGCGAGCGGGCGTAGCCGTACCTCGCTCACACCGTTCGTTCGAACGCGCTTGCGCGGAGTTCATCGACTACTTCCGAGGTCAGCACCCGACCCTCACCCGACTCGATCCCCTCTGCGATCAGCTGGCGGAACCGGCGCGCTGCCTCAGCTTGCTGATCGCGCCGGATGAGATCGCGCAGGTACTCGCTGGTGTTGCCGTACTCGCCGCCTCGGACCCGCTCGTCGATGTAGCTCCGCATCGAGGGGGGAAGAGCAAAGCTCATGGTGTTGCGGCTCACATCACCAGTCTGCATAGGTTGACAACGGTTGTCAACCTGCGCTCGCCACTGCTGGGCGGTGCGCCGTGTGCCACTGGGTGGTCTCCCGCGCGAGCGGGGTCAGCTTCGCCGTAACGCCGCGGGATTGGCGGGAAGATCGTCAAAGGCGCCGGCGGGGCGTGTGCGGCGGTACTCCTCGCCGATGGGACGCAAGTCGGCAGGGCTGGCCCCGTGCAGGATGACGCCGTCGCACCCCAGAACGAAGGATGCCGTGCTCAACCGCTTCGACGACTACCCGATCCACCAGACGCCTCAGCCCATCGACGTGGAGTACTGCCTGTTCCGCGGTCTTGACCTCAGATGCGAGGAATGGTGAGGTCAGCAACTTCGACTGCATGACCCGCGAAGGGGAGATCTCCCGATTCCCGGTGCCGCAGTCCTACAGCGACGAGCGGGACACCGCCGAAGGGTTTGCCTGCCTGGACGGAGAAGCCATGCGGCCATACGAAGTCGCGTTGCTGCCGACAGTGAGCGGCGTGAGAGATCCCGCGTTCGATGTCGAACCTTGATGTCTTTGTGCACGGCCGCTTCGCCGGTTCGATCGCCGGAGGGTCAGGGCGGCAAGCGACATTCGAGTACGACGATGCCTACCTTCGTGGGCTCAGGACACCGCTGTCGCTGAGCATCCCCCCGTTGCGTCGCCCCCATGAGGTGGGCATGTGGGTCGACGGGCTGCTGCCCGACAACGCCCAGGTTCGAGATGTCTGGGCAACTAGGAACCATGCCTCGAGCACGAGACCGATTGACTTGCTGGCGACCGACATCGGCGCTGACTGCGCCGGCGCTGTTCAATTCTTCCCAGCTGGCGCAGGAACCCCTCAGCGCAGCAGCGGAGTCCAGGCGCTGACAGACCGAGACATCGCTGACTGGATTCGCCGAGCCCGGCGAGACTGGTCGACATGGGGTGGCGAAGGGAACCTCGGTCAGTTCAGCTTGGGCGGCGCGCAGGCCAAGTGCGCACTGCACTTCGACGGGCGCCAATGGGGGCTTCCCTGCGGTGACACCCCGACGACGCACATCCTCAAGCCTGGGCTGGACGACTACGAGGATGCCGAGATCGTCGAGCACATCTGCATGGCCGCGGCCCGACATCTCGGCCTCGCAGCAGCCGAGAAGGACTACACACTGCGCAAGTCAAGCCGGCCCTCCGCGTGGGAGCGAACAGCGCGATCACTGGGAATCGACCCTGACGAGACTGCCGACCGAGCCATGAGCCTGCTCCAGAGCACCCCCGCAGCGATCAGCGACATGATCGACGCGCTTGACCCGAGGGACCGCACATCCTCGGTGCTGCCGCAACTTCATCGTCAATCGCAGATTCGGTCTGCGGATGTGCGTCGAGAATTCCAACTCAACCGGAAGCCCGCCACCAAGTCACAGCAGGCCACGGCGGCCCAGGCCACTGTCCGAGTCGTGTTATGCGGCGCTTCAACAGCCACAGGCAGCTGCCAAAGACGACTCGTTCACCAGCCCTGCCCGCTGCATTCTGGAAGCCCCGGAAGCAGGGCGATCCTCGAACGCCAGCCACCAAGTGCCGCCCGAGAAGCGTGGCGCGAGGCAGCGAGCCAAGAGCAGGACCGCTGAGCGCCACACATAGTCCTCACGCACGGGGAGCACGTCTCGTCGCGGAGGTCGCGTGAGGACTCGTCGAGCGCTTCGAGCGCGAGTTCGCGGTCGCCGACGCGGCAGATGCCGCGCAGGGTCTCCTTGGCGTGCCATGCGTCGCGGACCTCGCCTCGTGGGTCGCCGGCGGCGAGCAGGCCGCGCGGTTTCGCCGTGCCGCGCTCGGTGATGCGCTCGGCGGCTTTGACCAGCAGCCGCCGCATCCGATACAGCGGGTCGTGGGTGGTGCCTCGCCCGACGTAGGCGCTCGCATTAGGCAGCAGGCGATAGCGTCGGCGGCTTATGGCATCAGCACCCCCTATGAACATCAACACCGATGCGATCTGGCGTGTCACGCTCGATACGTCCAAGGGCCGCATCGTCATGGACCTCGATCCGGGACTCGCCCCGGTGACGGTGAACAACTTCGTGAACCTGGCCCAGGACGGCTACTACACGGGACTCACCTTCCATCGGGTAGTGCCCGGTTTCGTCATCCAGGGAGGCTGCCCGGAAGGCTCGGGGCGCGGGGGACCGGGGTACCGCTTTGCTGACGAGCCGGTGAAGGGGGAGTACACGCTGGGGGCGGTCGCGATGGCCAATGCCGGATCGGACACCAACGGCAGCCAGTTCTTCATCTGCATCGACGACTGCCGCCAGAAGCTGCAGCCCGCCTACAACCTGTTCGGTTACGTGATCGAGGGGATGGATGTGGCGCTCGCCATCTCGGTCGGCGACACAATGGACACAGTGACCGTCGAAGAGGTTCCTCAGAACTAGCGCGAGTACTGTGGCGAATCGGAATGAACGAATCGGAATGAACGAGGAGGAACCGGATGAATGACGCCGAATCAGATGCGACGGTGCTGTACGAGGCTGACGACGGTGTAGCGGTCATCACGCTGAACCGTCCTGAGCGCCTGAACGCTTGGACTGGCGAACTGGGAACCGGCTATTTCGACGCCTTGGATCGAGCTGCTGCCGATCCTGACGTCCGCGCCATTGTGGTGACCGGAGCGGGCCGCGGATTCTGCGCCGGCGCCGACATGGACAGACTGCAGGGGATCAGCAGCGGGCAGGGCGAAGGCGCCGACAGCGTTCCGCCCCGGCTGCGCAACGAGCGCCATGACTACGCCCTGTCCATTCCCAAGCCGGTCGTGGCTGCGATCAACGGGGCATGCGCGGGGCTGGGTTTCGTGCACGCCATGATGTGCGATGTCCGGTTCGCCGCTCAGGGCGCCAAATTCACGAGTGCATTCGTGCGTCGGGGCCTCATCGCAGAGCATGGCGTCTCGTGGATGCTGCCCCGTGTCGTCGGACCGTCGAATGCCCTTGACATCCTCATGTCAGGCCGTGTCTTCCTGGCCGAAGAGGCCAAGGAGATGGGCGTGGTCAGCAAGGTCTTCCCGCTTGATGAGTTGGTCGACGAGGCGATCAGCTATGCACGCGACCTTGGGCGCTTCAGTGCTCCGTGGTCTATGGCTCAGATCAAGAGTCAAGTGTGGAGCCAACTGGACATGGAGCGCACCGATGCCTTGGAGGAGTCCAACGCGCTCATGCGGGAGTCGCTGCGGCGGCCTGACTTCAAGGAAGGCGTCCAGAGCTTCGTGGAGCAGCGCGATCCCAATTTCGAGTCCGTCTCGACTGGGTCTGATTCGACCGGCTCTGACTGAACTGGGGGCTGACCGACGCCCTGACTCAAGAGTTCTGGCGTCGGCCGGGGCGGTGAGACGGAAGTGAACGACACACTCGTCGCGTTCGCCGTGCTGGCATGGCTGGCGTACTTGGCCAGTCGCCTGCTGGCACGACATCACCTGCCTGAACTGGTCGCCTTCCTCATCGTCGGCGCGCTGCTGGGGCCCTCGGGGCCGCCGTTCATGCAGCTCATTGACGAGCCGTCGCTCATAGCGCTGCGACCTGTCACCGAGGTCGCGCTGGCCGTGCTCATGTTCGTCATCGGCGAACGGGTGTCGGTGCGCGCGCTGAGGGCTGCGCGGTGGACGCTGACGACCGGGATTGCCCAGTACGTGCTGAGCGCGGTCGCGGTGTTCTGGGTCACCAGCAGGCTCGGGGCAGACCGCCCGGTGGCGCTGGTCCTCGGCGCGCTCGCGGGAGCAGGCGCCCCGATGACGATCGCTCACATCGTCACGTCGGTGCGTGCCCGCGGCAGCTATCCCACGGGCATCGTTGGCACGCATGCAGTGTCGGACGCGCTCGCGACCACAACGTTCGCGGCGGTGCTCCCGATCGCGCTGCTGCTCTCCGACGAAGCCGCCGATATCGGCGGGGCGCTGGTGAACTTCGTCCAACTCGGCATCGGCGGCACCGTACTGGGGCTGATGCTCGGCTGGTTCGTCTCGCGGCTGGGGTTCCAGATAGAGACTTCAGGCGAACTCCTGCTGTTCGTGCTCGTGCACATCGTCATCGCTTGGACTATTGCCGGATTCGTCGAGATCTCGCTGCCGCTGGCGGCCTTGGTCGCGGGCGCCACGGCAGCGACCGTGTCGCCACAGTCGTTCTCGGTGCGTTTGTTCCGTACGATCAAGACAATCGAGCAGCCGCTCTACCTGCTGTTCTTCGCGTTGGCGGGCGCCTCCATCCACCTCTCCGATGTGCCCAAGGTCGGACTGGTCGGCGTCGCTTACATCGTCGTACGAGTGGCAGCAAAGATCATGGGTGGCCTCGCCGGAGGTCTCACCGGAGGACTCGGCTGGCGGCGGTCGTTCTGGCTGGGCGTCAACCTGACCCCGCAGGCGGGCGTGGCCGTCGGCCTCGCCGTGCTCGCATCGGAGCGTCTCAGTGACGTAGGTTCCGACGCCGGCGTCGAGGCGGCCACTGTGGTGCTCGGCGCCGTGGTGCTCTTCGAGCTCATCGGTCCGCTCCTTGTGGCTCGGGACTTGCGCAGTTGGTCCTCAGAAGAGGGTTCCGACGCCGCAGCGCATGAGGAGTTCGAGCTTCCGGCTCGGGTGCTGGTCGCTGCCCCGGTCCCTGTGGACCTGCCCGAGTGGCTGATCGACCAGACCGCTCGCTGGCGCTCGTCGTTGGTCGTGCTGATGCCGGGAGAGCGAGACGAACCCCATGCCGCCAAGATCGGTGAGCGTTGCGGCAGCCGCGATGTGGACTTCGAGTTTCGGTCGCTGCGCAGCGAGAGCTTCACCGCTGCGGTGGTGCGTTCGCGCGGCCAGCACCAAGCGGACCTGGTCGTGCTGTTCGCGCCGCGCCCGCCCGGCGGCGCCTCCCGGCTGGTGCTCCTGCCGTCGGAACGGATCGCGCGCCAGCTCCCAGTCCCGGTGCTCACCTTCCCGCTGAGTCCGACAGAGTCCGACCAGCTGCCACGGCCTCGCCGGTTGCCGTGGCAGAGCCCAGGCCGAGGCGAGTGAGCCAGCGAGCCGATATCCCGGCGGGTGCAGATGCCCCCGACGCCGGCGAATCGCTGGTCGCCGCAGCACGAGAGATAGCTACCGATGCCGGAGCGCTCACGCTGCGCTGGTTCGGCCGACGGGATCTGGGAGTCACTTGGAAGCGGGACGGGACGGAGGTCACCGAGGCGGACCGGGCGGCTGAACGGCTCGCCCGTGAGCGCATAGCCAAGGAGTTTCCCGGAGATGCAGTCTTCGGCGAGGAAGAAGGCGGCGCCATCCGCCCCGGCGGTCGCACGTGGATCGTCGACCCGATCGACGGGACTCGCGGTTTCGTCCGGGGCGTGCCGCTCTTCGCAACGCTGGTTGCGTTGGTCGACGCTCACGGACCGCTGGTCGGCGTGATCGACCTGCCCGTGCTCGGGCTGACGCTCGCCGCCGGGCGGGGTACCGGTTGCTGGCTCGGAGAGCATCGCTGCTCGGTCAGCGACCATCCCGAGCTCAACGGCGCGCTGATCAACACCTCCAGTTACGAGACGTTTGCGCCCGATCAATTCGCAGGGCTTCGGGCTGAGGGCGCGATGATGCGCACATGGGGAGATGCGTACGGGTATTTCCTGGTCGCCACCGGTCAGGCTGAGGCCATGATCGACCCGGTTTGCGAGACGTGGGATCTGGCGCCGATGCCGGTGATCATGTCGGAAGCCGGCGGAGTCTTCACCGATTTTGCCGGTCGGCTCGACTACCGCAGCCGCAACGGGATTGCCTCCAATGGAGTCATCCATGACGCAGTCGCCGAGGTGATGGGCGCCGGCCCGAGGATCCGCGGTGACGGGTGAGGCCCGCCGTCGGGCTGAGTTCGAGTTGCCTGAACGCGACCGGATGCCGCGTTGGGTGCCACGAGCGATTGGGCTGGCCTTGCTCGGCGTCGTGGGGCTGGTCACGGCGGCGTGGCTGCTCGACCGGCTGCGCAGTCTCCTTGTGGTGCTGCTGGTGTCCCTGTTCTTGTCGTTCGCGATGGAACCAGCCGTCAACTGGCTGGCACGCCGAGGCTGGAAGCGCGGTCTTGGCACGGCAGCCGTCTTCTGTGCTTTCGGAGCAGTGGCTGTGGGATTTGCGGCTGCCATGGCATCCGTCTTGGCAGACCAGATCTCCAAGCTGATCGACGCTGCGCCCGGCTATCTGGCCGACATCGAGCAGTGGGCAGACGAGCAGTTCGGCATCCAGATCAGCACTGATGACCTGAGAGCCCAATTCACCGAAGGCGGCAGAGCGGCGTCACTGCTCGGCGATGTAGCCGGCAACCTGGTGTCTGTCGGCTCGACGGTGGTGAGTGTGGCCATTCAGATGCTTACCGCCGCGTTGTTCACGTTCTACTTGGTGGCCGATGGCCCACGCCTGAGGCGCTTGCTGTGCTCGGCGTTGGCGCCGGCCCGCCAAGCTGCGGTCCTTCGGGGCTGGGAGTTGGCCATCGACAAGACCGGCGGCTACATCTATTCGCGCGCTCTGCTCGCGATCGCGGCGTTCCTGGTTCATTGGGCTGCGTTTGCGATCATCGGTATGCCGTTCCCGTTGCCGCTCGCCATGTGGGTCGGCGTGCTCTCGCAGTTCGTGCCGGTTGTCGGTACCTACTTGGCGGGCTTGCTGCCTCTGCTCATTGCATTGCTCGACGAGCCGATCAGCGCCCTGTGGGTTGCTGTCGTTGTGCTCGCATACCAGCAGGTCGAGAACTACCTGCTCGCTCCCCGGGTCACCGCCCACACGATGAACATCCATCCCGCCGTCGCCTTCGGCTCGGTCCTCGTGGGCGCTGCCCTGCTGGGCTCGGCTGGCGCATTGCTGGCTGTGCCGGCGACCGCGACTATCCAAGCTTTTGTGTCTACTTACATCAAGCGCCACGAACTCATCGAATCAGAGATGTTCGAGACTCACAGGGACGAGCCGGACGGCGTCGATGGAAGCGATGGGGCGACGACAGTTGAAGCAGGCGAGTCTGCAGGCGCAGAAGCGGACCCGGCCGCAGGTCTCGGGTCGTCGTCTGTCGAGTGATGACGATCCTCGTCGATGACGCTCGATGGCCGTGGCGAGAACGACGCTGGGCGCACCTCGTCTCCGACGAGAGCTATGAGGAGCTGCACCGGTTCGCTGCGTCGATCGGCAAGCGACGGACGGCATTCCAAGGCGACCACTACGACGTCGACGAAGCCGAACGGGAGCTCGCTCTCGCAGCAGGCGCCGTCGCAGTCGACAGCCGCGAGCTTGTGGCCCGTCTGCGCGCAGCCGGCTTGCGCCAGCAGAGCGCCCGACAGGCAGATGATCGTTTGTCTGATGCCGGGACCTGATGGGGTTCAGAACACCTCGAGGTGTTCCATCACAGCGTCGATGAAGCCGAAGTTCTTCGGCGTCGCGAAGTGATCGCAGCCACGCAGTTCGGTGTAGGCGCCCTCGGCCAGTGCGTCGAGCAGCGGGTCGGCCGGGCCGGCGAAGTCCTCGGTTCCGAGCACCACCCGCACGGGGTGGGTGATGCGTGCGAACTGGGCAGATCCCAGCGGCGCGTGCTCGCGCCGCATGAACGCGGCCAGCGCGAGTCCGTCTTGGTCGGGCTCGGCTGCGTAGCGGGCGAAGGTCTGCGCGTGGACGTCATCGTCAGGGGCCTCGCCTGACACTCCCCGGGCTATGCGCTCTGCCTGGGAGTCATCGCGCTCGAACAGGTTGCGGCCGACGCCCGAGACCACCAGACGGCCGAATCGTTCCGGCGCCATCGACGCCATGACCAGCAGCGTGCGAGACCCCATCGAGAAGCCCACGCCGTCGACGGTCTGATCACCCACCTCCGAGACCAGCCGCTCGACCAGCTTTGCCTCCATGCCCGCGTAGTCGTCTGGGTCGTGAGACTTGGGTGCGGAGCCGTGGCCCGGCAAATCCCAGGCGATGACCTCGCGCCCGCCATCTGCCAGCAGATCCATGATGCCGGTGGGCTGCCAGGTGCTCGCCACCGAGCCGGTGAAGCCGTGAAGCAGAAGCACAGGGTTTGCCATGGCGCGAAGTCTGCCAGAACTGGGAATGACTGATAGGGGTACTGTTTCGGCGCTCGGGCGCTGTGCCGACGGAATGTCCCAGCGGCGAGTACGAGCGCCCCCAATGCACGGGACCACAGACGTGAGACGCGAGCCATGAACACGACGACTGCACCCCCCATACGCATCGCCAACTGCAGCGGTTTCTTCGGGGATCGGCTCTCTGCCGCCCGCGAGATGGTCACCGGCGGTCCGATCGATGCCCTCACGGGCGACTGGCTCGCCGAGCTGACGATGCTGATCCTGTCGCGCATCGCAGCGAAGCGGCCCGGCGCCGGTTACGCCCGCACGTTCGTCGCGCAGATGGAAGAGGTGATGGGCACCTGCTTGGACCGAGGCATCAAAGTCGTCTCCAATGCCGGGGGTCTCCACCCGGAGGGCTGCGCCGATGCCGTGTCCGATGTCGCGGATCGGCTGGGCCTGAGTCCGTCGATCGCGTATGTGGACGGCGACGATCTGACCGACCGGCTGGCCGAGTTGATCGAATCGGGCAACGACTTCGAGCATCTCGACACCGGTGAGCCCCTCGGGGAGCTGGCCGACCGCATCGTGACGGCGAACGCGTACATCGGCTGCTGGGGGATCGTCGAGGCTCTCAACCAGGGCGCCGACATTGTCATCACCGGCCGGGCGACCGATGCGGCCGTCGTGGCCGGTCCCGCAGCGTGGCACCACGGCTGGGCTCGCGACGACTGGGATGCGCTGGCCGGCGCGATCGTCGCAGGCCACGTCATCGAATGCGGCGGGCAGGCCACCGGGGGCAACTACAGCTTCTTCACCGAGATTGCCGACATGACCTATCCGGGATTCCCCTGGGCCGAAGTCGCAGCCGACGGCTCGAGTGTGATCGGCAAGCACGCCGGCACCGGCGGGGAGGTGTCGGTTGGCACCGTCACCTCGCAGTTGCTGTATGAGATCCAGAGTGAGCGGTACCTCAACCCCGATGTGGTGAGCCGCTTCGACACCATCGAGCTCTCTCAGCTCGGACCCGACCGCGTGCTCATCAGCGGCGTCCGGGGCGAGCCGGCCCCGCCCACCCTCAAGGTGGCAATGAACTACCAAGGCGGGTACCGCAATCAGATCTCGATCGGGCTGACCGGGCTCGACATCGAGGCCAAGGCCGAACTGATCGAGCGGCAGTTCTGGCAGGCGTGCCCGTACGGTCCGGACGACTACGAGACCGTGGTGCGCAAGTTCCTGCCCACGCACAAGAAGGATCCCGCCACCAACGAGGAAGCGGTTGCCGTCTACAAGATCATCGTGAAGGACCCTGACGAACGCAAAGTCGGCCGGGCGTTCTCCAACGCCGGCACAGAAATCGGACTGTGCTCTATCCCGGGAATGTTCGGCACGGGTGGCGGACCGGGTCCGGGCCAGCCGTTCGGCGTGTATTGGCCGGCACTTGTCGACGCCGAGCTGATCCCGATGAATGTCGTGGTGGACGGCCGGCGCACGGTGGTGGACAGCACGCCGCCCGAGGTTTCGGTCGCCCAAGCTGGGCCCGATCGGGTTGGGGCGGCAGCGCCTGAACGGCTGGAGCCGCCGGGCGGTCCGGTGAGCGCCGTACCGCTCGGCACGCTGTTCGGCACCCGCTCGGGCGACAAGGGACCCAACGCCAATCTCGGCATTTTCGCCCGATCGGCCGAGGCCTTCTGGTGGCTGTCTGATTTTCTGACCGTCGAGCGCCTTGCGTCCTTGATGGGAGAGGCGTCCGCCCACAAGGTGGACCGCTACGACCTGCCCAACATCTGGAGCCTCAACTTCATCTTCCACGGTCTGCTGGAGGAGGGCGTGGCGGCGTCCACCCGTCAGGACCCCCAGGCCAAGGCACTGGGGGAGTACCTGCGAGCCAAGGTCGTCGAGATCCCGGTCGCCCTGCTGGACTGAGCCAGCCTGCGCAGCCCGCAGCGCTCGACGCTGCTTGACGCTGGGGCGGGCGTGCTGCTCGCTGTCGCTAGCGGCCCCGCAGGTCTTGGAGGGCCATCCGCGGCCCGTGGCGGGGCGGCGCCCCGGCCGACTTGGCCAGTGCCTGCACCCGGGCACGCTGACCTCGATACGGCTCGAGCAGTTCCAGCATGCGGTCGTCGTCGCCTCGCCGTTCGCCGGCCAGGTGCCATGTGACGTAGCTGGGGATCTGGTAATCGTCGACGATGACCGAGTCGGGGTCGCCGTGGCAGAGCAGCACGATGATCGACGCGGTCCACGGGCCGATGCCCCGGACGGTCTGCAGACGCTCGCGAGCCGCCTGGGGTGAATGCCGGGCCACGCTCTCCAGCGTCACTGCGCGCCGAGCGAACGCGATGATCGCCTCGGCACGGTGGCGCTCGATATCGAAACGATGAAACTCGTGGTATGCCAGCGAGGCCATCAGATCGGCCGTCGGCGGCAGCCGCAGCACCTCGGGTGCGGGACCTGGCGGCTTGCGACCCCAGCGCCGCAGGATTCCCTGCCACGAGTTTCGGGCGTTCAGCCCCGGCACCTTCTGGCCGCAGACGGTCGGGACGACGTGCTCCCAAACCGTGCCGGTGGCGGTCAGCCTGCGTGTGGGCCAGCGGCGCACCCATCGGGCCACGACGGCGTCGCGGGGGACGAGTGCCGCAGGGTCGTCGAGGCTGCCGAGCAGTGCCGGCACGCTGGCCGCCGCCTCCGCTGCGCCGGGTCCCCATCCCGTCACCTCGGCGCTGTGCCCGCTGCGGTTGATGCGCAGCGTGGCCTCGCCGGCAGGTGTGTCCTGAGTGCGCCAGATGTCCGGGCCGGCATACAGCACGGGACCCAGCGCGCCCTTGCCGCCGACTCGCCCCAGCGCCTTGCCGGCGTCCAGCGAGTGGTCGAACTCGATGCGCTGCCGGAAATCGGGCGATCGAGCCACGGTTTCGCCCTGCGCTTCTCGCTCTAGCTCGCTTCGCTCGCGGGCCGCTCTGGCCCGGGGCTCAGCCTGGTGGCCGTGACAGTGCCGGATCGCATCGGCGCTAGGCGATCGGCTCCGCGATCACCGGGTTCGCGAGCGTGCCGATGCCCTCGATCGTGATCGCCACCTCGTCGCCGTCGCGCAGCAAGCTGGGAGGATCGGTGAACGCTCCCACGCCCGCCGGCGTCCCTGTGGCGATGATCGTGCCCGGGTCCAGCGTGAACGCCGTGGACAGGTGCTCCACGATCTCGTAGCAGTCGAAGATGAGGTCGTCGGTGTTGGCGTCCTGGCGCACATCGCCGCTCACCTCGGTGACCAGGCGGCACGAGTGCGGGTCGATCGAGTCGCTGGTGACCATCCATGGGCCGCACGGGCCGTGTGTGTCCCATGACTTGCCCATGGTCATGGTGGGGCTGCGTCGCTGCCAGTCGCGCACGCTGACGTCGTTCATGATCGTGTAGCCGGCGATGTAGTCCGCAGCCTCTGAGGCAGGCACGGCACGAGCAGTGCGGCCGATGATGACGGCCAGCTCGCCCTCGTAATCCACCATGTCAGGCGCCGCTGCGGGCAGGTGAATGGGATCGCCCGGCCCCACGATGCAGTTGTGGTGCTTGTTGAAGATGATGGGCACTTTCGGGGGCTCGCGGCCGCCCTCGGCCGCATGGGCGCGGTAGTTGAGACCGACGGCGAGGATCGCAGGCGGACGCCCCACCGGGGACAGCAGGTCTGCTTCGTCGAACGCCGTCACCCCGCTGCTCGCCATGGCTTCGACTGCGCCTGCCACGTCGCCGTCACACGCTGCGAGCAGCGACGGCAGATCGGTGTGGTCGCATTCGAGTGTCGCAATTCCCTCGTCGGTCACGACGGCCAGAGCGGGCTGGCCGTCCACAAGATGTCTTCCAATGCGCATGCGCCGACGCTACAGCGGAGGCGCTCATCGGTCGTGGCGGCCGCAGCGCCGACGCTGCAGCGGGGCGCACATTGACAGCGGTGACAGCGGTGACAGCGGCGCCAAGGCAGCGATCTTGCGGTCCCGGCATTGTGCGAAGCGCGTAACAGTGACACTCTGGCGCGTCATGGCTCGCCATGACGCCGGGAGCGAAACCCCCGGCGTGCTCGACTCAGTGCTCGACCCGGTCACGGGTCTGCCCGATGTGCGCGTGTTCGCGATCCTGCTCGACCGCAAGCTGGCGTTGGCACGGCGGGCCCTGCAGCCGCTCTCGATCGTCTTCTTCGAGGTGGACGGGTGGACCCAGCTCAGCGGCACCCAAGCACGCGTCGCCCAGCGGCTTGCAGCACGGCTGGTTCGGGGCACGCTGCGCGAGTCCGACAGCGTCTGCTACTGCACTGAGGGGATCCTGGCCGCCATCCTCGACGACACGCCGCACAGCGGCGCCGTGTGGGCTGCTGACCGGGTGCGGCGCGAGGTGGCCGCCCGCTCGTACCACACCGGCGTGACGCTCTCGATGGGCGTGGCCAGCTATCCCACGCACGCGCTGGAAGCCGCAGACCTGCGCGACCGTGCGCATGCGGCGTTGTTCGTAGCCCGGTCGCTGGGTCCGTCCCGTCTCGAAGTCGCCGATTCCCGGGTCTGACGCCTCGCCGCTGTGCCCTGCTGCTCGCGGCAATGTCGATCACAGGGCTCATGTCGGCGCTCGACAGCTCTCGGCCAACGAGACGTTGGCCTCCTCCGTGGTGCCCCGAAGAGCCTGCGCTACAGCGGCGCGTACCTTGGCGGTCGGCGCGCTTCCACGGGGAAACTCAGGGGGAATGAAGTTGACGGTGACGATTCTTGACGTGTCGACCGTGCGGCTGAGCGCGAGCATCTCGTCGAGACGGTCGAGCGGAATGTCGGTGTGTACGTGCTTGGAGACGGTGTCGGAGAGCGCCGGATACTTCAGGAGCATCTCCAACGGAGAGTTCTGATCGATCAAGGCTTCGACCACGCATCGCTGCCTGGTCATGCGGTGATAGTCCGAGCTGCCCCTGCGAGACCTCACATAGCCGAGGGCGGTCAGGCCGTCGAAGTGGTGCTCACCGGGCTCGACGACGATATCGATAGGCGACCCTCCCTCAGTTATCGGCCTGATGCGATCGTTGATCGCCTCGGTGACGTAGACGTCAATGCCGCCGAACAGGTCGATGGCCTTGACGAGTCCTTGCATGTCGATGAGCACGTAGTACTGGATCGGCAAGCCGGTCAACTCGGCAAGAGCGGACTTGATCGCGTGGCCAGCCGGATCCTCGACATCGGGAAACAGCTCAGGAGACCTCTGCCCGAGGCCGTGGATCTCATTCGCGATCTCCGGATATCCGTCGGGCCAGCGCAGGGCCGCAGGTGTTCCGTCGGGGAAGGTGAGGTGCCGCCAGTTGCGAGGGACGTTGAATGCAGCCGCTGCGCCGGTGTCCGCGTCGATGGAGACGACGATGATGGTGTCGGTTCGCACGCCGGTACGGTCAAATCCTCCGTCGCCGCCGAGCAGGGCGACGGTGAGGCGCTCGGCGCCATCCCATGTCTGCGGCAGTGCTTCAGTCGTCGGAACTGAGTCTGGACTCGGCGCTGGCGTCGGCGCCGACGGTGCTGCGGGAGTGGGTACCGCAGCCTCCGAGACGGTGACCCTCACCACGGGACTTGGTGTGACTGCCCGCGTCTCGGCTGCAGCAAAGACCCGCGTCAGCAAACGGAGCTGTGCCGAGGCGTACTGAATGACCAAGGCGTGAGGCACGAGGACGATCGCGGACAGCGCGGCAATCCTGACCACCGACCAGAGCCGGAGGACGCCTTGGTCTTTCAGCAATCGCATCTTCGACACAGTCATGTAGACGTCGACCGCAACGGCGACGCGGAGCAGGAGCAGCACCACGGCACCGATGATGACGAGCCGGAGCCGCGTCGGACTCACGCTCCAGATCAGCAGCGTCGTCGCACTGCGCGTGGACACGTACGCCACCGCTGCCGTCATCGCAGCGACCGACGTGATGATGAGCGCATAGGCGCGACGGTTGTTGTACCCGAAGTGACCGAAGCCTGGCAGGACGGCCGAAAGCGCCGCTGCGGTCAGCGGGTGTCGTCCCCGGACCTCTCGCCGCGGGTTAACCATCGGGCCTTACCGTCTCAGCCTCAGTGTCTCAGCGGCCATTGGTAGACCAGTGCCACGGTTCGAGGACGAAGTTGTACATGCCATAGCGGTGGGCGTTGGCCGACAGCCATGTGAAGCAGGAGACTCCTGGACGCAGAGCGATGCCGTTGACGCCGCAGGTGAAGTCGACGGCGCGTCCGCTCTCATGCATCGACGATCTCGGTCTGGCGACAGGCGGCGAGCACTTGTTTGACTCCATGAGCGACAACTGCAGCCAGTACCGCTCCGAGCTGGCCGGGGGCAGCGGGCAGTACTGGCGACGCAACCGGATCTGAGTGAGCGTGGATCGCCAGCCCCAGCCCTTGAGCACGATGCCGTCAGCAGACGCTGCGTCGAGCAGTGCTCGCAGCGAGTCAGCAAGGCAAGGCGCCACTCTGAATCCTCTGACGATGACGGTCTCCGAGAACGGGAGCACCCGTGGCAGATGATCGCAGGCCCGGTACGGCGTCAGCGCAGGCGCGCCCTCAGGCAGCGGCGATCTCGGTACCGATCTGAGCGAGCCTGCGGTCATCCGGTCAAGCGTGTCGGCGATGCCCGTTGCTGCCGTGGCGGACAGGGCCTCCACGAGGTGCCGCTCCCAGAAGGGCCACGCGGGCGCCTCGACGCCGAGTCGGACGTACCGCTCCGACAGCGCTGCAGCAGCGCGGCAACCTCTCACGGACGCGTTTCGGGTGACCGACCGCAGTTCGACGACGCTGTCGGATCGGTGCCATTCGCCATAGCTGATGCGGGTGATCTCCGGAATGTCAGCGGTGACCGCCGCCACGACCCACAGCGCGGTCACGCCGCACGGGTGCTGGTGCGACGCAGTGCGCAGCCGCATGACAGCGGCGCTGTTGCGTGCCGCCTCGGCAAGCATGGGGTGGACCCCGGCCGGCCTCCACGCATCGATCTCGAACGCGACATTGAGAAAGTCGAACGCATTCACGGCAGTGCCGCGGGTTCGGCTGTCCGCTTGCAGTTCGGTGGCGCCGTCGGACGCGGGATCGAAGCGCGGAACCAGCTGAGGCTGCATTCTTGGGCACCTTTGCGGCTCAGGGCCGACAGGACAGCCCGCGTCGTGTGCCAGCAAGTGCATCACATGCTGCTGCCACGCGTCTGCTGCGCTGAGTCGACGGCGGCTGGCAAGACTGACCAAGCGAGACAGCGCCGAATCGCCGGATTCCTCGTTGCGGCGCGGCGGCGGTGCATAGTGCACTGACAGACCGTTGAGATTCGGCTCATGCCTGAGTTCTGTGGCCCAGTACGCCACGCCGATGTCGAGGGTCGCGCGCCGGATTGCTTCACGGGTTGCGTCGTGGCTGAACGACGCCCCGACGCGGGGCGTCACAGCACGTGAGTCGTTGAGCGGCAGGTCGCCGGGATAGGACAGGGTCCGAACGCTCGAACCTCGATCCGGGCCGGTGGCAGCGCCTGCCGGCAGCGACGCAAGCGCGGTGAGAACGGCGAGCGCCGCAGCTGCCACTCGCCCAGTTGTTCGTCGAGTGGATCTGCGGCCCACAGATGCAAGCTAGTGCCGCGTCAGCAAACGTTTGCGCGGTTGCTGGCGCCGTCGCTTCGCCTGCGAGCAGGCCCTCCAGCGATCCCCGCCACAGCGAAGGTTGCTTGACACGGCACTAGTTGGCTGGTTTCAAGGGTTAGCGGTCGTAGGCGACGAGTGAGCGCGCGGGGCCGGGCTGGTGGGTTGTCTGGTTGTGCCAGATGGCGGTAGTGAGGGCGAGGATTCGGGTGGGGATGCGCTCGGCGGCGCCGGGCGGGGTGCGTCCGCGGTGGCGTTCGAGGCTGAGGTGGGTTTTGAGGGTGTTGTCGACTGATTCGATGGTCTGGCGATTCGATGGTCTGGCGCAGCGGGGCGGAGGAGTCGACGAGAACACCCGCGAATTCGACTTCGACGAAGGCGCCGGCTTCGCCCCCGACTGACCGAACGTGCCCCCGGACATGAGAGGCCGTGGCGTTCCCTGCCATTTCGACGAGGCCTGCGGCGAACCGGCTGGTCGCGCGGTGCTCGAAGCAGCGGCTGGTCGCTTGGGCAGAAGCGGACGCGGTGATGCCCGAGGGGCTGGTCGTCGTCGCCGGAGTTCGGAATGCGGCGGGGTTCAGGATGCGGGCACGGTTGCGGTGGTCTCGGCGATCCGGTCGTGGCCGTCGTCGTCGGCGAATGCTGTGTCGGCGAACACAGTCGAGCCGTCGACGGTGTCGGGGTCGTCGACGCGGACTGCGGCGACGCGCACCGTGTAGTCGACGCGGGCGTCGAGTCCGGTGATCGTGTAGGTCAGGGGTGAACTCGAGAGCTTTCTGCAGGTCCTCCCTGCCGATGACATGGGAGGCGGACTCCACGACGGCTTCCCCGAGATCCGAGAATGGCGCAGCGCACGGACCCCAGCGGACGCGGTAGCCGGTGACCGGGGCGATGCTGAACGACGGCGGCAGCCCGCCCGCGCAGCCAGCCGCCCGCAGGAACCCGCTGCGTGGCAACCAACTGAGTCGAGACTGCACAGCCTGGCTAGCCGCTGGGACCAGTGAAGCAACGCGATAGCCCGCGGAACTGAACCCGCGAATGACTGATTCGGCATCGGCGTCGGACCCGGTTTGCGTGTCCTTGTCGGAGATGTCTGCGATGTAGGCGACGAGGCCGTGCGACCGCCGTTCGAGCGGCGATCAGTGCTCTGTGAGATCACGCAGCCGACGTCACGCAAGGGACGGTCTCGTTGAGGGCGCTGCAGCCGGTACTACGATCCTGCGGAGTGCGACGCACCATCGGCAGTGAACTCCGCGCAGCGTCTGCCGCGTCGGATCCGTCTATCCGCAACGACATCGAGCTGAGACGCCCGCCTGACGCCCCGAGACGCCGACACCGGTCGTGGGTGACACTCGGATCGGTGCTCGCGCTCGGCGTGGGGATCGGCTGGTTCGGTGCAGCACAGTGGGGACCGCTGCCGGCGCCCGCTGAGCAGTCCCAGCTCGCCACCGTCGCCGATGTCGAGCTGGCGCCAGCCGCTCAGCCGGAGGTGTTGCCGAGCGCGCGCCCGCAACGCCACGACATCGCCATGGAGCCCGAGCAGCTGCCAGCCGCTCAGCCGGAGGTGTTGTCGAGCGCGCGCCTGCCGGAGCGGATGCAGCGCGACGGCATGTACCTGGTGGGCACCGACGTGACACCTGGCCGCTATGTCGCAACCGGGACCGGTTCCGCCTGCTACTACGCGACGGTCAGCGATCTCAGCGGTGCGCTCGATGCTGTGATCACGACCCACTTCGGAGACGCGTGGGGCAGGCGAGTCGAACTCGACGAGGGCGAGTACTTCGAGACCGATGCCTGCGGTTCCTGGCTGTTGGAATCCCCTCGTTGAACGCAGCGTCGCCAGAGCATGTACTCCCTTGTTCGTACTTCCCCTGCCGGAATCACCTACACCCTTGCGACGACCACGCAGGTGGAGCGCGCAACGACACCGGGCGTCGGCGTCTGACATCGGCACTGCGGCGTCCTTGGTGGCGGCCGGGCAAGCACATGCGGTCCTGTACTCCGGCGCAGGCAGGCTGGGCGATGCCACCGCTGCGGAGGTCGCGCAACGCCAGCCTGAGCGGGTGCTGCTGGTCGGCGGCGCCCGCACGTTGCATCCGGCGATCGAAGACGAGATCGTTCGGATCGCGCCCGCTTCGTTCGTGACGCGTGTGGCGGGGGACGATGCCATCAGCACCCAAGCCGACGCAGCGCGACGCGTGCCCTCCTGGCTGGTCTCTGCGCTGGTGATCGCTCACGGATGGATGCCGGGCGAGATCGGCATCGCCGCTTCATTGGTCGACATCGCGCCGTTGCAGCGGCGGCGGACTCCCCCTGAGAACCTCTGAGGCTGAAGGCGGCGAGTGCAGTGCGACCCGTACGCTTTCGCATCGTGCGCTGGCCGTCGCGGGCTTCGAAGTGGTCGATCGTCAGCGCGGCGGCGGCGATTTTGGTTGCAGTGATCGCTGCAGCAGTCGCTGTCGTGTCCGGGGATCCGCGTGATGCTCCTGTCTCGACGCCACCGGTGACAACTGACGGGCCGGCCGCCACCCAGGGACCGGCAGTCGTACCGACCACTGAGGCCGCCACGCCGACTGGGGTAAGTTCTGGCGAACTGCGGCTTCGCATCGCCAGGCTTGCCGCAGAGTTGGCGGGCACTCCCGTCGTGGTGCGTACTGAGGTCGGGGAAGCGCGCCTGACGATGGCCGACCTCGGCATCGCGCTTGACATCGGCGCCACCTTCGACGCCGTCAAGCGGCGGCGGTCTGCGGACGCTGACGCCGAGAGCGCGTCGATGCCGGGATGGTCCGCGCTGCCGACGGATCCGCAGTTTTCCGAACGCTGGTACCGTGTCGAGCGGTCGGCGGCTCACGCTGTGCTCGGCAGCGCCTTTGAGCTGGAGCTGACCGCGACGCCGCCGTCGGTCATCGTCGTCGACAGCACCCTTGCTGTCTCGCTGGGTGAGCCCGGCGGGGCTGTCGACGCAGACGCTGTCGTGGATGAGGTTCTCGAGGGCATTGCCGCCTCGCTCAGCCGGATGGAGATCGAGGCAGACATCGAAAGAGCCGAACTCCCTGCCAGCGCAACCGAACTCGGGCAGGCGACAGACGAGGCCCAGGAGCGATACGGGCGCAGTCTCGTCGTGTCTTACCAAGACGAGTCCCGCGAACTGACGCTCGAGACGATTGCGGACTGGCTGATCCTGGATTACGAGGCATCGCCCCCGGTCGTCACCCTGGATGAGTCGGCAGTCGTTCGCTACCTCGAAGAGATCTTCGCGGCGCAGTCTGCCCCGTTCGCTGCGGCGGAGATGGAAGTGGTGGATGGCGTGCCGAGAGCGATGGCGAATGACGGCGGCGCGGCGTGCTGCGCGGACACGGCGGGAGCGATGGTCGTCGAGGCGTTGGCGTCTCGTGTCGAGAGTCCGGTCGCATTGCCGTCACGTCCGGCAGTGAGCCGCGAGGCTCAGGCGTACTTGGAGTCGCTCGGGATGGTCGAGCTCGTGGCGACGTTCACGACCGGGCATGCGTGCTGCGAGTCCCGCGTGACCAACATCCAGCGCTTCGCTGACCTGATGCGCGGCGTTGTGGTCGGGCCGGGCCGGAGTCTGTCGCTGAACGGACATGTCGGCCGCCGCACCGAGGCGAAGGGATTCGTGGAAGGCGGCTTCATCGAGCACGGCGTCGTCATCGACGACATCGGTGGCGGGGTGTCGCAGTTCGCCACGACGATCTTCAATGCCCTCATTCGGGCAGGCATGACCATCGACGAGTACCAGATGCATTCGCTGTATCTCAGCCGCTACCCCTATGGACTCGATCCGACGATCTCCTATCCCAAGCCCGATCTGCGCTTCACCAACCCCACGCCCCATGGCGTGTTGATCTGGCCGTCCTACACCGACACCTCGATCACCGTGGACCTGTACTCGACCAGCAACGTCGAGGTGACGATCTCAGAGTCCGAGGAGGAAATGCGGGACTTCTGCCGACGCGTCCGGACAGAGGTGACGCGTGCATTCGCAGGCGGTCAGGTCGAACTGGACACGTTCTGGGCGCGGTACCGGCCCGAGCAAGGACGCAATTGCGATGGCGCCCGCTCAGTGCCCAGACAGTGCATCGATCCGTTGCTCGCGTCGTCACCGCCCGGGCAAGACGGTCGGCTGCCGGTCGGTATGCCGAAGCCGACCGACGATGCCGAGGCGGAGGTGGAGGTGGAGGTGGTCGACGATGGCAGCGAGCGCGCCGACGGCACCATCGTGGAGTGCCCGCCGCTCGAATGCACCGAAAAGCCCGGAGAACGCGACACCGGCGAGCCTCGCTATCCCGACGACCCCTGCCTTGGGGTCGACCTCGAAGCTCTCGCTCGACAAGACGAGTCACCCGACGGCGAGGCTGGTTCCGGCAGTGAGGCACCGGACAGCGACGAATCCGAGATCTCCGGAGACTCACAGGACGAGTTGCCTGACGACGATGATGCCAACGCAGACGGCTCAGCGAGCTGATCAGTAGCCGGCGGCTGAACCGGTCAAGGCTCGTGGATCGGCGGCGCCGGCGAGCACGCCGTCGTGGACTTCGATGAGGTGGGCGTGCCCGAAGGAGTTGTCGTGCGCTCCGTCGGCGCCCGCGCGGTGGCCTCGCTGTCCCAGATCGGCAAGCGCGTCCGCCGTGGCCCAAGCGGCGTGTCCCTCGATGCGCAGCTCCAGGTTCGCGGGGTCAGCCCATGTGTCGAAGCCGGTTCCGGCGGCCGCCCCCCAGCGCCAGCGTCCCGCGCCGATGGCCTGCGCGGGCTCTTCGCCGAGGGCGAGCGAGCGGGCGAGCACCTGCAGCAGGACTTGGGGCTGGGCGTCGCCGCCCATCGTGCCCACCACCGCACCCAGGGTGCCGTCGGTTCGCTGGACGAGTGCCGGCGCCAGCGTGTGCGGCGGTCGGCGGCCAGGTCCGTACTCGGCCGGATGACTCTCGTCGAGGCTGAACCCGATGCCGCGGTTGTGCAGGCTGATCCGGTGCGTCGGGGTCCACAGCCCCACGCCCCAGCCCGACGCGTTCGATTGGATGAGCGAGACGCCCATGCGTCCGGCGTCGACTGCCGCCAGATACATCGTGTCGCCGGTGCTGATTCCCGCGCCGAGCGGCGAAGCGGCATCCGGCGAGATCGCCGACCGGCGCGCCGCCAGCCGGCCGGGCGAGATCAGCGCGTCGCCGTCTGCGCTGTCGTGCAGGACTTCGGGTCGGTCCCACCCTGCCTGCTTGGCGGCCTCGGCCAGCAGGTGAGCGAACAGCGGCTCGTCGGGATCGGCAGGCAGGTCCAGGCCGTCGGCAATCCATGCACCGGCCAGGGTCAGGTAACCCTGCGAGTTGGGAGGAACCGTCCAGATCGTGTGGCCCCACGCCGAGGCGCACAGCGGCGTCACCCAGTCCGCCTGCGAGCGAGCCAAGTCGCCGGCGCTGTACTCGCCGCAGCCCAGCTCGATGAGGTCGCGCCCGAAGTCGCCTTCGTAGTAGGCCTCCCGCCCGCCGTCGATGATCTCCCGCAAGGCGGTTGCTGCTCCGGGGCGCCGGATGAGGTCGCCTGGCCGGCTCGGGGCCGGATAGTCCCCGGAGTTGGCGGCGCCTTCGAGCAACGACGTGGCTGCGGCCCCGTGCGGCGACAGGGGAAAGCCGCCGTCTGCGAGGTCGATGGCGGCGGCCAGCACTTCCGACAGCGGTGCGCGCCCGAACCGTTCGTGCAGGGCCAGCCACCCGTCGACGCATCCCGGCACAGGGACGCTGCGGATGTCGGAACGGAAGCGCATCCGGGTGCGGCCCTCGGCGCGCAGCCTGGAGGCATCGGCACCGCTGCCGGCTCGGCCGCTGGCGTTGAGCGCCGCGGGCGGCTGCCCCGGTGCGTGGTGGACCAGCGCCCACAGGTCGCCTCCCATACCGCACATGTGCTGGGTGGTGACTGCGAGCACGGCGGATGCGGCCACTGCTGCGTCTGCTGCGGCGCCGCCGGCCCGCAGCAGCGTCACCCCGGCGTCGCTCGCAAGATGATCGACACTGCACACCATGCCGCTGCGGGCGTAGCGGGTCGCGAACGGTACCTGCGGGCGGGAGCGGCTCATGGATCGAACGGTAGACCCGAGTCGCCCCGATGCGTCAACCCGGCTGCGGCAGCAGCACGTTCGGGTTGAGCATCCGGTCCGGGTCGAGGGCCTGCTTGATGGCGCTGAACGCTGCCAGCTCCGCTGGGGTGCGGTTGAGATGCAGCTGGGACAGCTTGGCCGTGCCGATGCCGTGCTCGGCCGAGATGCTCCCGCCGAGGGAGGCCACGTAGTGCAGCACGGCATCGTCCACGCTCTCGGCTGGCTCCGCCCCGGCAGGGCCGAGCACGTTGACATGCACGTTGCCGTCGCCGAGATGGCCGAACAGCAGCGGCTGGGCCCCTGGATCGGCTGCCCGGACGACGCCGGGCACGCCTTCGGTGAATTCGGCAAGCTGAGCGGCCGGCAGTGTCACGTCCAGCTTGTGCGGGATGCCCGCCGCGGAGATCGCTTCGGTGACGTTCTCGCGGAATGCCCACAGGCGCTGCCGTGCGGCAGGTTCGAGCGCCACCGCTGCGTCGGTGACGAGAGCCTCCAGGTCCGCCACGGCCTCGCCGAGCTCGTCGCTGGGATCGGAACGAGCGGCGGCTTCGGCAACGAGCCACGCCGCTCCGGTGGCGCCGTCGCCCACGCTGCCCACCGGCGGTGCCACGCCGAGATGCGCCGACACGAGCGCCATCGCAGAGTCGAAGACTGCTTCGAGCGCGTGCAACGAGCTGACGCTGCGCCGCAGCGCGGCGGCAGCGGCCACCGCGTCCTGGGCGGAGTCGAACGCCAACAGCGCCGTGGCGCACTCGGTCTGGGTGGGGTGCAGCCGAAGCCGGACCCGGGTGATGACTCCCAAGGTGCCTTCGCTGCCGGCCAGCAGGCTGCCGAGGTCGTAGCCGGTGTTGTCCTTCTCCAAGCCGGACAGATGGCTGACGATCGCGCCGCTCGCCAGCACTGCCTCGATGCCGACCACTTGGGCGCGCATGGCGCCGTACCGCAGCACGTTGATGCCGCCGGCGTTGGTGGCGACCATCCCGCCGATCGTCGCCGAATCCCGCGCTGCGAGATCCACGCCGACGCTCAAGCCGCTCGGGGCGACGTGGGCCTGGACATCGGCGAGCGTGGCGCCGGCCCCGACGGTGACTTGGGCGGCAAGCTCGTCGGTCGGCTCGCACTCGGAGAGTCGCCGCATGGACAGCACCGTCTCGCCTCGAAGCGGCACGCTGCCGCCCACCAAGCCGGTGTTGCCGCCTTGGGGGACCACCGCAATGCCTGCGGCCGCCAGCACCTCTATCACCGCAGCGGTCTGGGCGGTGTCGGCCGGGCGCACCACGAGCGGGGTCGATCCGACGAAGCGCCGAGTCCAATCGGTCGAATAGCCCGCTGTGACATCGGGATCGCGCAGCACGTGGGCGTCGCCGACGATGCCGATCAGCCGGTCGATAACGGCCCCGATGATCGCGCCGCCGGTCATGTCAGAGCCCCTTCTGCCGGTGGTCCGTCTGCAGCCGGGGGCCACAGGCCGCGTGCGGCCATGACCTCTGTCAGTACCTTCGGCTCATCGGTCATGATGCCGTCGATGCCGAGGTCCAGCAGCCGCTGCATTTCGGCAGGATCGTCGATGATCCAGGCGTACACGGCAATCCCCGAGCGATGCGCGAATTCGACAAGGCGGCGCGTGGCGAGCGGGATCACGCCCTGCCGTAGCGGGATGGAGGCGATGCGTCCGCGGAAGGGCCGGTCCCGCCTGCGGAGCGTGCGGGCCTTCCGCAAGGGAGAGGCGCTCAGCACCCGCAGCCGGGCGATCTCGCGAGGGCTGAAGCTGAGACAGACCGCGTCGCCGAGTGCCTCGTCCATGCGGGCCAAGCGGTTGTCGGAGAACGAGCCGACACAGACGCGATCGAGCACGCCGGGACGCCGCAGCGCCGCGATGAGCGGTTCCACCGACGTGTCAGTCTTGGGATCGATGCTGATCCGCACGTCGTCGAACGCATCCAGCAATTCCTCGAGCCGGGGGATCGGCTCCCCGCCGACGCGAGCATGGCTCACTTCGGCCCAGGTCATCTCCGAGATCTGTCCCCGGCCGCTTGAGACCGGCGTCAAGTCGTGGTCATGAAACACCGCCAGCACGCCGTCCGACGTGGCCTGCACATCGGTCTCCAGGAAGCGGTAGCCGAGTCGGACCGCTCCCTCGAACGCAGCCATCGTGTTCTGCGGCCACATGGCGCTGCCGCCCCGGTGCGCGATCGGCGCTGGCCCACGATGGTCCAGGAAGGGGTGCACCGAGGTCACAGCGCAAGTATCGCCGCCAACCCGATCAACCAGCGAGGCATCGCCGGTACCGTCGTGGCGATGCCGCCTTCCTCGGACTTTGACGGCGACGCAGGGCCAGACGATCACCCCAGCACAGACCCTGCGGCCGCCCACGGTGACGCCGATGCTGCTGCCACCGCTGCCGCGCCGTTGGATGCCTTCTCGGAATTGGTGGCGTGCGATCCGGTTCCGCTGGACCAAGCGGCCTTGGCCATTGCAGCGCACTGCCGTGGTGGCGATGTCGGCCCTGCCGCAACTCTGGCTGAACTGGACCGTCTTGGCGCTGCCGTGCGCGAACCGATCCCCGAGGCGGTCCTAGATCTGCTCTTTGCCAAAGAGGGCTTCGGCCCGAACCGGGGACGTTTCGCCGATCCGGCCAACAGCTATTTGGACTTGGTGGTCTCACGGCGGCTGGGCATCCCGATCACGCTCGCCGTCGTGACCATCGAGGTGGCTCGCCGTGCGGGACTCGAGCTGCATGGCGTCGGAATGCCCGGGCACTTCCTGGTCGGCACGCCGCATCCCGGCATGTTCATCGACGCCTTTGACGGCCGCCTCGTTGACCGCGTTGGCGCGCAGCAGATCTTCAAGAGATTCGAGTCGCGTCACTCCTTCGATGACTCGTTGCTCGCACCGACCCCGGCGCCGCAGATCCTGCTGCGGATGCTGAACAACTTGCGCACCCTGCACATGCGCCAGCCCGGCGCGCCCTCGATACTGGCCGTCCTGGAGCTGCTCACGCGACTGCCGGACTGCCCGCCGCCCGAGTTCATCCGGCTCGGACAGGCGCTGTCAGCCTTGGGGCGTCCCGACGAGGGCGCACGCACGCTGGAGGCCGCCGCAGAGCGGTTCGGCGGGTCTGCGGCAGATCAGCTCAACAACGCGGCGCTGCGCCTATGGGCTCAGCTCAACTGACCGAACTCGTCGAATCTCCTTCAGTCACACCTCCCTGCGAACATGGGTGACCATTGACAGACGGGAACGCCACCGGCGAAGAGGCCCAATAGGGTGACGCGCAGTGGTGTCATGGAGAGCGTGATGCGTCATCAGATCGACATCTCGTGGGCTGGGATGTGTCGTCAGTGGCCGCGGTGGTTGAGCTGCGGATCGACGAGGCAACCCAGCCCGTTCTGGTTGGCGTGAGCGGGGATGCCTGCAGCCTGCAAGGCGGCCTCGGTTTCGGCGGGGGTGCGTGCGGCGGCCCAGGCGCCGACGACGGCGTCGATGTCGTCGCTGCGCGCAACACGTCCTGGTGCGTCCAGGCCGGCGAGCTCGGCGGGAACTGCATGACCGTCGGCTTCGAGGACCTCGCACAGTGATTCCCAGTGGTGCTCGGTCTCGCAGACGATCGCCACCCATGGGTCCGGCGGTTCGAGCGGGTTGGCAGGGTCTGCGTCACCGGGATCGCATGGGTACACCGCCCCGTGCGAACCGGCGTGCAGCCAGCTCTGCGGCGCCGTGATGCGCAGCGGCGCCCGATCCGCATCGCCGGTGATGGCGGCGCTGCATGCCGACGCCGCGATGGTGAGGTCCGACGCTGCCCAGTCGGTCTTCGGGCCGGTGCTGCCGAACGCGGTGATCGTGGTGTGCACGAGGCCGGGATTGATCGTGCGCAGTTCGTCGTGGTCGAGACCCAGGCCGGGGTCGGGCGATTCGATCACCGCATCGGCACCCGCGACGAGTTCCAACAGCTCGTTGCGATCATGGATGACGCAGCTCCGCGCACCCCGGCGCAGCGCCCACCATTCGAGCGACCTGCCGTCAGGTTCATGACTGCGGCGGCGGCGCCCCCGGCCATCAGGTCCTTCGACGAGGATCACCTCGGCGCCGAGCGAACCCAGGATGGCGGAGCACATCGCGCCCCGGTGGTCGGTGAGATCGAGTATCCGATACGGCGTCAGCTTCGCCGCGAAGCTAACGCCCGCTGTGCCTGCATGCCGACAGCGGGCCACGAGCCCCGGCGACGAGACCAAGCATCGACGCGGGGACCGAGCTCAGTCCGACGACGCACTGCCGGCGCCCGGCAGCGCCCTGCCATTCAACACCGACGGCGGGGACTCGCCAATAATCGCCCGGTCAACCGCTGCGGCATAACGAAGGCGGCGGAAGCCGTGCGGCAGCACCTCGGTGACGTGGTTCGAGTTCGATTCCACGCCTGACGGCACGGAAGCGACCGGGACTCCCGTGCGCACGTTCTCAGGAATCGAGAACAGTTCCGGTCTGCGGGTCGATCCAGCGGATCTGGTCGGAGGGAAACCGGATCCACAGCTCTTGCCCGACGGATGCCGTGAACGTCGGATGCGTCGAGATCTTCAGCGGTTGCCCGGTCGTGCCATCTGATCCCAAGGTGACTGTCAGCAGGTTCTGAGACCCGAGCGGCTCCACGACAGCTACGCGGACCCTCAGCGCATCGGACGCGGGCGCGTGCAAGGCCTCCATGTTCTCGGCGCGCATCCCGAGCCGAATCGCCTGGCCGTCGAACCGATCGAGTGCCGCCGAAGCAGATCCGACCGGCATCGGCTGGCCTGCGAGAGCCACGGAGACACGGCCATCGACGCAACCCACGACGCCGTCGAGGAAGTTCATCGGGGGATTGCCGATGAAGCCCCCGACAAACTCGTTCGCCGGGTTCTCGTATACCACCGAGGGACGTTCGACCTGTTGCAGCACCCCGTCCTTCATGACCGCGATGCGGTCACCCATGCTCAACGCCTCGATCTGGTCGTGGGTCACATACATCGTCGTCGCATTCACCTCGCTCAGCAAGCGCTTGAGCTCGGCGCGCATCTCGAGCCGCAGCAAGGCGTCGAGATTGCTCAGCGGCTCATCCATCAAGAGCACCTCGGCCTTCATGGCCAAGGCGCGGGCGACCGCGACCCGCTGTCGCTGGCCGCCGCTCATCGCGCTCGGCTTTCGGTCGAGAAGTTCTTCAATGTGCAGCAGTTCGGCCGCCTCGCCGACCCGCTCGTCAATCAACTCCTTCGGTGCCTTGGTCATCCGCAAACCGAAGCCGATGTTGTTGCGAACCGACATGTGAGGGAAGATCGCGTAGCTCTGAAACACCATCGAGATCTTGCGATCTCCCGGCGGCAAGTAGGTCACATCGCGTCCGTCGATGGAGATGCGCCCGGAGTCCACCAGACCGAGTCCGGCGATCGCGCGCAGCAGCGTGGTCTTGCCGCACCCGCTCGGCCCAAGCAAGACCAAGAACTCGCCGTCGCTGACGGTCAGGCTCACGTCGTCGATCGCTCGCTTGCCCCCGAACGACTTGGTCGCGTGCTCGACGATGATCTCAGCCACAGCTTCGGTTCCCAGTGTCAGCGGGGTTTGGCCGGACAATCACCTCAGTCACTTCGTCACTTGGCTCCACATGTTGAACAAGTAGTTCCGGATGAAGAACATGAACACCAGCGACGGCGCCATCAAGAAGAATCCTCCGGCGAACTGGTATGCGTCGCTCGATTGCTGGAGCTGGACCAGCAGCAGTGCAGGAAGCGTCCTGTTCTCCAGCGTGAGCACGCTCGCCGCGAACACTTCATTCCAGCTCAGCACGAAAGCGAACACCGAACTCGCTGCGATTCCCGGAAGCGCGAGCGGCAGGACAATGTGCCAGAACGACTGCAAGGCAGAGGCGCCGAACACCTGCCCAGCCTCTTCAAGCTCGTGAGGAACGCTTGCGAACACGCTGGCGATGATGAGGACCGACGTCGGCAGTGTCAACGCCGTGTGCATGAGCGCCAAGCTGAAGACGCTGTCGAAGATGCTGACACGCAAAAAGAGCACAGCCAGCGGGATCGACAGCACGACGATCGGAAAGGCCCGGACGGCCAGGATTCCGAGCCGGACCAGATCACGCCCGCGAAAGAGGTACCGGGCGATGGCGTATCCGGCGGGCGCGGCCAGGATCGTCGACAGCAGAAGCGTGATCACGGCTACGACAAGACTGTTCCAGAGTCCCGCGAGCACGCCGGGCTGGTCGAGAAAGAAGCGGATGGTGTCGGTCGAGAACGGTATGAACGGCAGGACATTCTTGGGATACGACCTGACCGCTTCTCGCGTGGTCATCGCCATCGAGGTCAGGAAGAACAACGGGATGAGAATCCACAGGCCGATCCCCACTGCGCAGAGGTAGGTCCAGACCCGACCCCGGTTCGCCCGCCGCATCATGCGCCGATGCAGCGCGCGGACTTCAGGGGAGTCCAGCGGCGGCAGAGGCTTGACGCAGCCGCCGGTCATCGTTGGATCTCAGCATCGGTGCGCATGGAGCGAAGATAGAAGTAGGCACTCGCCAGCGAAAGCGTGAGCACGAACAGCGCGTACGCAGCAGCGACATGGTTGTTGCGGAAGTCGGCGTACTGCCGGAACGCCTCGTTTGTCAGCACTGTCACCGTGTCTCCTCCTCCGAGCGCAATGACCACCGCGAACACCTGAAGGGCGAGAATCGTCCGCAGGATGAGCGCCACCTGAATGCTCGGCTTCAGCAACGGCAGCATCACGTGTCGCACACGCTGCCAGTAGGAGGCGCCGAACAATTCGGCGGCCTCCAAGGTCTCGTCGGGAATCGCCTGAAGCCCGGACACGAGGATCACCATCACGATGGACGTGGAGCGCCAGATCTCTGCGACGACGATGGCGAAGATGATCCAGTTCTGCGTCTGCGGACTGAGAAACACATGGGGAGAGTCGATGACTCCGAGACCGTTGAGCACTGAATTCAGCAAGCCGTTCCCGGTGAAGATCGAGAAGAACAGGGTGCCCACGGCGAGATCGCTCATGCCCATCGGAATGGTGAACACGTAGAGGAACCACGAGTTGAACTTGAGCCTGGCGTGGATGACCAGCGCCATTCCCAGCGCGAGGACGAACTGGGCGGGAATGATCAGGGCAAGCAGCACCAGCGTGGTGCTCCAAGCAGGACCGAAGAAGCGATCGTCGAACATCTTGCGGATGAAGTCGGCGGTGAATTCCCCAGCCGTTCCGCGGTCTATACGACCGGTTTCGCCGTCGCCGAAGACCTGGACGAAGCGCGACGGCACCCAGCCCCGGTCGTCCTCGGCGGGAGCGGTGCCGCGAACGTCGAACCAAACCTCGAGAATTGCGGTCTCGGTGATGGCAGCGGACGCCCGCGGTTCAGCGAATGCGGTCCCGGCAGCCACATTGCCTGGCTTCTCGCGCAGAACGGTTCGCGGCTCGCCGGGCTGGTCGAGCTTCGGCCTGATCGTCGCCGTCCGCGGCGTCCCGTCGGGATGTTCGTCGCGGACCCGGATGCGAGACGCCGGTGCCCACCCTTCGACTGCCGAGCCATCAGATTGCTCGACGACGACGCGGTACCACGTCTCGGTCAGCAGATCGGTCGCGTCGGCGTCGGCGAGAAGGTTGCCCTGCCTACCGAGGATCTCGACGGTGGCGCCCTGCGACAGTCGGCCGGACTCAGCCGCCCCGAGGTCCGCCCCAACCCGCAGCGGCAGCACCGCGTCATCGTCCCAGACGGCCAGCCGCACGCCTTCAAACATCGGGTAGGCGAAGAAGAGACCAAGGAAGATCACGACCGGCGCAACGAGAAGATACGGCGCGGCCGCGCGCCGGAGCGCCCGGCGTCTGCCTCCTCCCGCGTCCGGTGCTCGGTCGTCAGCAGCAGAGGCTGCCGTGGTCGGTGACTCGTCCGCGCTGATCGATGTCAACGTCGGCAACTATCGCATAACGAACTGACGGGCGTTCCCGGTGCATCGGATCGACGCACCGGGAACGCCGGCGGGAGGAATGCCGCCGTCAGTCGGCTTGCGTCCGTCTCAGCCGGCTGGCTCGACGACGCACGGGCCGTCGCCGGCCGGGTCCGGATCCCAGCACGGGGCACCGGTCTCGTTCATCAACGCTTGGAGAGCGTCGCCTTCCTCGTCGAGCACGGTGGCGATGTCCTCGCCGCCGTCGACGATGCGGTCGAAAGCGTTGCGGAAGATCTGGTTGATCTCACCGCCGCGTTCGCCGAGGCCGACAGGCAGAAGTGCCGGAATGCCGTCGGGTGCATTGAGCAGCTTCTCGACGGCCTCGGCCTCGATGGCGACGCCCTCGGGCAGGCTGGACGTGTCGACGCCCTCCACGACGGGGAAGAAGGCAAGCTGCGCCAGCACTTGGCTCTGCACGTCAGGGCGGGTCAGATATTCGATGGCGGCTGCCGCGGCCTCGGGGTTCGGGGCATCGGCCGGAATGCCGAGGCCGACGATCACCGGCATGAAGCCGCGCCCGACTGGGCCGGACGGCGTCGGAAAGGCTGCGAATGTCTCGGGTTCGGTTTCGAATGCCTCGATGAGACGGGCCACATGGTCGAAGGCGACCCACGCTTCGCCGCTGAGCAGCGGCTCCTGCATGAAGTCCCAATTGATGCCCTCTGGGTTGAGGGTCGGCGAGAGATCGTCGCGCAAGAACGCCATCATCGCTTCGGCGCCGTCGCTGCGGAACTGGCTGACCATGCCGCCGGTGTAGGAGGGCCACATGTAGCCCTCGAGGAAGCGGTGGAAAAGTCCGGCGCGGGGCAGGCCGCACAGTGGCCGCCCCTCGCCGTCGAGCAGAGCTTGGCACCAGTCAGCCAGATCATCCCAAGTCATGTTGTCGATATCGACCCCGGCGGGCACGTAGTCCAGCGCCTGCCTGTTGGCCGCCATGATGTAGGTGGCTTGAGCCCACGGCACGAACGCGAGGTTGTCCGCTGTGCCGAGGAGACCCGCACTCACCATGGACGGGGCGAATGAGCGATCTGCACTGAGATCGTCGAGCAGGTCGGCCAGATTGGTGAGCGCGTTCTCACGCGCCAGCGGCGGGAAGGACCCGTGCAGCGCGCCGAGCACATCGATCTGGCCGGCGCCGGCGAGGATCTGGTCCAAGAACGGCCCCTCCTCGCCGAAGGTGATGTCCAGGCCCGAGCTTCCGGCAGCCGACGTGATGTCCAGCAGAATCGGCTGTTCTTCGACCGCTGCCATCTGCGTGGTGGCCATCGAGGCATCGGACGCGTCAGGCGCAGCAGGTTCTGGTTCCGGTTCCGGCTGTTCGGTCACCGCGGCGGTGTCCGCTGCGGGCCTGCTTGCGTCGGTGTCGTCGTCGCTGCAAGCGGCAGCCACAAGCGCAAGCGCCATCACGATTGCCAGCAGTCTGGCGGGCAGTGCTCCGCGGTGCTTCATGGATCCTCCTCCCAACCCCACGCCATCGGGTGGGCCGGTGCACATCCGAGACGTTGAGGAGCACAAATCCTCAACGTTTCGGAAACTTCAGAGAATCTATGCACTGAATTCGGCGATGTCAATGGGCATGCAGGCTCAGCGCAACCGTGCCCGGGATCTGTGGCGCCGAATCCCGGCGAGCTCAGGCTTGCTGCGGCGGATGCGGCCCTGACGTCGCTCCGGCCTGATGGGAGATGAGCTCGGCGACATAGTCGTAGATCCTGCGGCGTATTCTGAGCTCGTTCAGCGATCTGCCCAATTCAGCGATGTTCTGGACTTCGGTGTCTGGCAGGCTCACCTCGGCCTCGGGATGATCGAGCCGTCGCCTATTGAACGCCGCTGACAATGCGAGTTCGTGGCTCTCGCGTTCGCAGACCAATGCCTGGTGGACGGCAAGGTGATACTGATTTCCGCCGAGTCCGGCCAACGAGGCGCGCACCTCGGCGGCTTCAGCCGACAGCTGCGCGGCCCTCTCGTCCAGGGCGGTCACGATCTGCTCGTCGGGCATCGAGCGCGACCGGCCTCCGCGATCAGCGCCGAGGCCGTGCAGCTTCACTGTCGGGGATGCAGATCTGTATGGCTCCGGCCTCGGCGACTGCACCCTCAGACGTTGCTCGACGATCCGACCGGGTCCGACCAGACCGGGTCCGACGACGGTCCCTTCCAAGGAGGCTTCAGCAGTCGTCGGGTTGTAGAAGCGCGCCATCGACTCGCCGTCGTCCAGCCAGAGCGCGGACATCGGCAGCGCGGATTGCACAGGCTCCCATCGAGTGCTCGTCCCATGGCTTCCCGCGATCTCCACCACGATGGGCGGGTTGCGGAACGAATCGCAGGCAGCGACGAATTCGGCAGAGTCGGGTGCTGCGTCGATCACAGAGACCCCGAGCTCGAGCCGTGTGAGCCGTTCGCATCTGGCGCCCGGGACGTACATCGACGGACCGGCGTCACCGGCCCTCCCCCGCAGCCCCGTTTTCGCCAGCCACTCGACGCTTCGACGGAGCGTGAGTGCGAAGGCGCCGTCGCGCGTCATGCGGTAGGCGCGCAGGCCTCGGGCATGCACGACGACAGAGCGTTCGCCGTCGAATGCGGCAACGAAGTCTTGGAACGGGAATGTGGTGACCTCATCTACTTCCCGCTGGCCCATGAGAACTCGTGCGAGTCCGGCTTCGATCTCGTGGCCGAGCAGATCGCGGTCAGCCGGTTGGCGCTCGACGGTGTCGAAGGGCATGCCGGCCAAAACGGCACCGGTGGAGCAGGGGTCGAAGACCAGTTCGGCGATGAAGTCCGATCCGCTGCTGTCGAGGTCGATATCGAGTTCTACGGTTCGGCTCCGGCTCAGCCGAACTCGCATCGTCGCAGCCAGTTCGCCGTCGCTCCAGTCGGACGCCAGATGCAAGAGCAGCACCATATCGAGATCGCTGGCGGAGTCGATCTCCGCGTACGTGATGCGGGCGACGCCCAGCAGTTCCCCAGGCTCACTCGAATAGGCATCACCGCTGTCGCGTCGCACTTCGAGCGGCCCCACGACAACGCCGCCGAGATCGACGGTGCAGCCGCGAGCGATCTCGACTGGGCCGAATGGGCCGACAACCGCCTCGTCCTTCAAGAGCGGCGTGTCAGCGTGAGCAGAGTGCGGCGTGAGGGGCGCAAGCCCGAGACCGTTCGAGTCGAACTCGAAGACCGTCCCGTCCGTCCTCACGCTGCCAGCGCGCGGCATCGGCGTCGTGGACAGTACGTATCGCCCGTCTCGCATCCGCCGCGCCACCCAGCGGGCCGAGTGCTCGGCGTCGCGCGCCATCTCATGCAGCAGTCGCCGATACGAGCGCTCCATGCGTTCGTGTACGGGGTCGACACTCACGCCGCAGATGCAGTCGTGGATCGCGTTGCGAAGAAGTTCGCGATCCCAGGCGTCGTAGAGCTCCGATCGATACGGCGCGTCGCAGACGGCGGCCAGCGTCGCCAATGGCTCGCAGACGCGGTGCAGCAGATGCTCGACGTCGGCATGCATGAGCTTCAGATACGTCCGCGCCGACAGGGTTCCGGGAAATGTCGAGCCGTATTTGCCCGACAGCAGCTCCCCGACGATCTCCGGCGCGGTCCCGACATGCCGATCCACAGCCCGCGCGTACTGCTCAGGCGAGGATTCGATCACGTGAATCGCGCCAAGGCCATCGTCGAGTTCGCGATAGATCGCGACAGGGTCCTCTGGTGCGGTTTCGAGGTCGTACCCGTCGAACAGCGGAATGGGCAATCCTGAGTAGTACTCGGCAAGCTTGTCGTACTCGCCTCGAAGACGCCGGGTTGCGAGCGATTCGGTCCTCGAGATGCCATAGAGGTTGCGGTACCCGCCGAAGAGGTTGATCGCGGCCACTGACGTGCCGTCTGGTGACGTCCATCGCAGCAGCGGCTCGAGCTGGGGCACGCCGCGCCAGACATACGCCGTCGTGATGCCGGCCATCACGAGCAGCTGCGGTGCCTGCGAGATGTGACCGAAGGTGTCCACCAGCCAAGCCGTGGCGGCCCGCCCGCCGTGTCGATTGGCATCTGCCAAGCCGAGGCGGAGATTCCGCACGAGCAGTTCGCCGCCGGTGATGCGCCAGTCTGGCTGGCTGTAGAACGGCCCGATGCTGAGGACGCCGCCGCTGACCAGTCGGCCCACAGCGTCCTCGTACTGCGGTCGGGTTCTCAGCAAGTCCTCAATGGCCAGCGTCTGACCGTCGAGCAGGTATCGAAAACCGGGATTGGCTGCGTGGAGCTCGTCGATGGCGTCGATCAGTTCAGGGAGCCACGGGGTGGTGTACTCCTCGGTCAAGAACCATTCGCGATCCCAATGGGTGTGGTTGATGATGTGGACCGCATCCGAAGAAGCAGGGGTGGTCGGGACCATCAGCGCACGCGCTTTCGGCACCGCTCTCGATCAGGCGCGGAGATTTCCATAAGGTTTCGGAAATCTAGGGACACTCACACAGGCCTGTCAACGCGACCAGCGGCGCTCACCGGATCGGACCAGTGGAGCCCCGCGTGACAAGCTCGGCATCAAGGAAGACCTGACGTTCGGCCTCGCTGGTTTCATTCACCACATCGAGGAGTTGCAGACACAGTGTCTCGCCGACGACCCGCGGTGACCGGCGAACTGTCGTGAGCCCGGGCGTCGCGTAGCGGCCCGCTGCAATGTCGTCGAAGCCGGTAATGCTGAGTTCGCCGGGCACGCCGATGCCGGCATCTCGCGCGGCGGCAAGCGCCCCGAGGGCGAGAAGATCGTTTTGCGCGACGATCGCGGTCGGCCGGTCCGCTTTGCGGAACAGGTTGCGAGCCGCGGCGTAGCCGGAGTCTTCGTGGAAGTCGGCTTCGACGACCAAGTCTGGATCAACGGCGATCCCGCATCCGGCGGCTGCGTGCTCGAACGACCGGAACCGGTAGCGCGACATGCTGAAGTGCGCCGGTTCGATGATGCAGCCGATCCGCCGATGACCGAGGTCGGCGAGATGGGCGACGATGGGATTCATGACGTGGTCGACGTCGTCGACGAAGGGAAAGGACGGAGTGTCGCAACCTCGACCGAAGGCAACGAACGGGAAGCCGGCCTCCGTCAAGAATCCGATGCGCGGATCGTCGACCTCAGTTCGCACTAGGACGAAGCCGTCGGCCTGCCGCCGCTGGAATGCCTGCTGGTAGTTCTTGAAATCGTGCGCTGATCCGACGCTGACCACCAATCTCACTTCGACCTGCCGCGCCGTTGCGGCTGCGACGAGGCCCGCGAGGAGTTCCGCGAAGAAGGCATTGCTGAAGTGCAGCTCGCTCTGGGGGAGCACGAGGCCGATGGCGTCTGCTTGCACCGATCCGGTTCTCAGCCGGCGGGCTTCGAGATTGGGGATATAGCCCAGCTCAGCAGCCACGGCGCGGGCGCGTGTCTTTGTCTTCTCGGCGACATCCCACTTGTCATTCAGCGCCCGCGACGTCTGGGTGACGGACATGCCCAGTTCCCGCGCAACATCGTGGAGAGTAACCCTGCCGTTCGCCGGCGCCATCGTCATGACGCTACCCGCGGCCTTGCAACCTTCGCCGGGACGAGATTGGTCGGGTCAGACTTCGACCATCAAGGTGACGGGGCCGTCGTTGGTGAGCTCCACCTCCATGTGAGCACCGAATGACCCGGTGGCCACCGTCGCGCCGAGGCGGCGAAGCTCCGCTGCCAGCTCGTCGATGAGCTTGGCGGCCTCATCCGGTGCTGCTGCGGCCACGAACGAGGGGCGCCGGCCCTTGCGGGTGTCGCCGTACAGCGTGAACTGGCTGACCACCAGCACCTCGCCGCTGGTGTCGGCGACCGACCTGTTCATCTGGCCGTTGTCGTCGGCGAAGATGCGCAGGTTCCAGAGCTTGCCGGCCAGCTTGCGGGCCGACTCGGCGCTGTCGCTGTGCGTGGCACCGACCAGGCAGCACAGTCCGGGGCCGATCTCGCCGACCATCCTGCCGCCGACGCGTACCCGGGCCTCGGCGACCCGCTGCAGCAGAGCTCGCATGCTCAGGCGATGATCGCGTCGGCTTCGATTTCGATGACGAGGTCGGGATGGACCAGCGCTGACACCTCGACGAGCGTGGAGGCCGGCCGGATCTCGCCGAACACCTCGCCATGCGCACGGCTGAAATCGCCCGACATGGAGATGTCGGTCACGAAGGATCGCGTCCGGATGACGTCGCCCATCTGGGCGCCGGCCTCGCTGAGTGCTCGCTTGATGATCTCGAAGGCGGCCATGGATTGCGCGTAGCAATCGCCAGGGTGCGCCACACCGTCGGGACCCAGCGTGGTGCTGCCGGCGACAGCGACATGGTTGCCGATCCGGACTGCTCGTGAATAACCGGCGACAGCCTCCATCGGCCCGCTGCTCGAGATGTTCTGTCGTTCACTCATGCCCACATTGTGGATCGCGTGTGCAGCCAACGCGCTCGAGAGGGGCTCAGCCTTGGCGGCACTGCCTCATGCAAGGACCTCATGCAAGGACTCAGACGAGAGCGTCGACACTGATCCGGTGGGCGATGACAGCAGCATTATCTTGCTGTCATGGCTAGGCATCACGCTCAAGAGCATCGTGCACCGCGCGCCGATCTGACCCGACGACATGCAGCGTCGGCATCGCGGCCGGCAGTTCGGAGGCGGTTCACCGGGGCTGTAGCCGTGGCGGTGCTCATCGTCGCGGCCTGCAGCAGCGACATCTCCGCCGACGAGCCCGCAGCCGCGACATCCACGGAAGCCGCCGCTGCACCCGACGACACAGACGCTCCCGGCGACGGAGCGCAGCCCAGCGGCGGCACGCTCGTGCTGGCGGTCGAGCAGTGGCCCGAGTGCATCAACCCGGTGACGTCATGCGCCAACGCGTCGTGGACGCTGTGGTCGGTGCTCGTGCACGTCTTGCCACGGCTGATGGAGCTCGACGTGGGCAACGACTTCGTGGCGTCGTCGCTGCTGGTCGAGGCGCCCAGCGTGGACAACGGCGGCTTGGTCACCGCCGAGGACGGAACGTTCACGCTCACCTACCGTCTGAACCCCGAGGCCGTCTGGAGCGACGGCACGCCGATCACCAGCACCGACGTGTGGTTCACATGGCGGGCCGGTCTCGACACCACCGGCACCCTCAGCACCATCGGCTTGGAACTGATCACCGACATCGATCATTCCGACCCGCACACTGCAGTCGTCACCTTCAGCGAGTCCTACGCGCCGTGGCAGACGCTGTTCGGCGGGCTGCTGCCCGCCCACGAACTCGGACCCGACACCGACATCGCAGACAAATGGAACGACGAGATCACCATTTCGGGCGGGCCGTGGATTTCCGAGGAATGGGGTGCTCAGCAGCACATCATGGTGCCCAATCGCAACTACTGGGATGCCGATCGGATCCCGCAGCTCGACCGGGTGGTGATGGTGCCCCGCGAGGACACCGACTCTGAAATGCTGGCCCTGCAGACCGGCGAGGTCATGGCTGCGTTCCCTCAGCCCTTCCCCGGGGCAAATGACCGCATCGCCGGTGACTTGGTTTCCGCCGTCGGGGAGGGCACCTTCATCGAGGGGCTCTGGATCAATCAGGACGCCCCCGACCGCCGCTTCGATCTCACCACGAACGTCCGCCAAGCGATTGCCTACGCGCTCGACCGCGAGCGTATCGCCGATGTTGCGCTCGGTTCGATCATTCCCGACCCGCAGGTGTTGCAGTGCGCCGGTTGGAATCCGGGCTTCGGCGACTGGTGCCGGCCCGATTTCGAGCAGTACGGCCCCGATGCTGCCAAGGTCGCTGAGCTGCTGGAAGCCGAAGGCTGGACGCGGCCCGATCCCGACGGTCTGTGGATCAATGCCGACGGTGAAGAACTGGTGCTGGCGTGGAACACCGTCGCCGGCAACAAGCGCCGCGAGGACGTGCAGGCGCTGGTCGTGGAGATGACCGCGCCGTACGGCATCGGCTGGGAGATCATCAACTACGACGCCGGGGAGCTGTTCCAGAATCGCCTGCCGGTGATGAATTTCGGCCCGGTGGCACTGTTCGCCAACAGCACCAATCCTGACCCGTCGGTGACCAGCTTCTATGACATCGACGGGGTGCCGACCGAAGAGAACGGCTACACCGGACAGAACTTCACGGCATACCGCAGCCAGCAGGCCAGCGACTTGGCGTTTGAGATCGACGCAGAGGTGGATCCGGCAGCGCGTCTCGAGCTGGTGCATCAGCTGAGCAAGATCCTGGCCGACGACATGCCGTGGATCCCGCTGTACGTGCTGCCGAACCTGCTGGTGTGGGACACGTCGGTGGTCGATGGCCCAGGCGCCTACGCCTCGAGCCCATACGGCGGGTTCTTCGACATGTACGACTGGACTGTGACGGAGTGATGCAGGCAAGGTGACGCCATCAGCGTGACGCGCGGCGCGGGTTCGGGAGCGAGACAGTTGCTGCGCTACGTGCTCCGGCGATTGGCGGCAGCGGTGCCGATACTGCTGGCCATCTCGTTCGGCGTCTTCTGGGCGGCAAACCAGATCGCCAAGCCAGGAATCGATCTGGCGCTCAACCCGCGGATCACACCTGCAGCCCGGACGGCCTATCTCGACTCCCTCGGTCTCAATGACCCGCTGGTCGTTCGCTACCTGCGGTGGCTGGCCGACTTCGTGTCCGGCGACCTGGGCGTCTCACTGGTCCGCAACGGCGCAGAGGTGTGGCCCATCGTGCGGACAGCGCTGGCCAACACGCTGCTGCTGGTCGTCATCGCCATCGCGGCATCGTTGGCCTTGGGGATCACCGTCGGGACGCTGTCCGCGGTCCGCAGCGGCTCGCTGATCGACGACACCGTCACCACGCTGTCGTTCGTGGGCATCTCGATCCCGGTCTTCTGGCTGGGGCTGATGCTGCAGTTGTTCTTCGGGCTCTGGCTGGCGAACTGGCTGGGTGTGACGCCGCCGCTGCTGCCGACCGCGGGCTTGTACTCGCCCGGTCAGCAGGGCTTCGATCTCGTTGACCGCCTGCGGCACCTTGCACTGCCGGCGATGGCCTTGTCGCTGCAGCTGGTGGCCGTCTACAGCCGCTACATGCGGGCGAGCCTGCTCGATGTCCTGAGCTCGGATCATGTCCGGGTGGCCCGAGGCAAAGGCATGCGGGAGCGCACCGTCATCATCCGTCACGGTGTCCGCAACGCGCTCATCCCGGTAACGACGCAGGCCGCCATCGACATGGGCCAACTCGTCGGCGGGCTCATCGTGACCGAGCAGGTGTTCGAGTACCCCGGTATGGGGCGGCTGTTCCTGAAGTCCCTGTTCGACGGCGACTACACGATGCTGCTGGCCACCACCATGCTGGTGGCCGCCGCAGTGTTCCTCATGAATCTCGCAGCCGATCTGTTCTACGGCGTGCTCGACCCGCGGATCCGTCGTGGCACACGCTGAGCTCGCACAGCCCGAGCGGCCCGGGGTCACTGCGTGGCGGCGATTCACCCGCCGCCGCCTCTCGCTGGTGTCGTTGGCGGTGCTTGTCGGCATCGTGCTTGCCGCAGTGGGCGCCGACATGCTCGCTCCGTACCCCCAAGGCGAGCAGCACCTCGACGACCTCGTAGCTCCGCCCAGCGTCGATTATCTGCTGGGCACCGACACGCTGGGCCGGGACACGCTCAGTCAGATGCTCTACGCGGGGCGCATTTCGTTGGCTGTGGGACTGGCGGTCGCGCTGCTGGCCACGGTCGCCGGGACGCTCATCGGGATGGCGGCCGGTTACCTCGGCGGGGTCACCGATGCGCTGTTGATGCGGTTCACCGACTCGTTGCTCGCACTGCCGGGCCTGATGGTGATAGCCATGCTCGCGAGGCTGCTCGGAGACAGCATGTGGGACGTCGTGCTGGCCCTCGCGCCGCTGGGCTGGATGGCCCTCGCCCGGATCATCCGCGGCAGAGTACTCGTGCTGCGAGAGCAGGAGTTCATCGCAGCAGCAAAGGCGATGGGCGCCCCGATTCGGCGGATCATGTTCAGGCACCTGCTGCCGAATCTGGTCGGCGAGATTTCCGTGGCGGTCTCGCTCGCTGCTGCTGGCGCCATCCTTGCCGAATCGGTGCTCAGCTTCTTGGGCCTCGGCGTGAGTCCCGCCCATACGCCGACATGGGGGAACATGCTGGGCGGCAACGAAGGCTTCACCACCGTTGCGCCGTGGCTGGTCGTCGCGCCGGGCACGGCCATCGCCGTGACGGTGCTCGCCGTCAATTTCGTCGGCGACGGGCTGCGCGACGCCTTCGATGTGCGCAGCGACGGTCGCGAGCGTTTGCCGAATCGAAGTTGTTCCCAAGGTGGGAGTCACCGTTCGCGCCGATAGACAACGGGCCGCAATTCCACCACCGGGGGTCGCATCTGTGCTGATGTGTAATCCCCGATTCACTTCAGGAGAGGAACTCGATCGTGGCGAACAAGGCAGAGACCATCAAGGCGGTAGCAGCTAGGGCCGGCGTGACTGCGGGCGATGCGGACCGCACGCTGACAGCATTCTTCGATCTCGTCGTGGAGGAAGTCAAGTCCGGCGGCAAGGTCAGCTGGCCGGGATTCGGCTCGTTCTCCATGTCCGAGCGCGGTGCTCGCATGGGCCGCAACCCCCAGACCGGCGAGTCCATTGAGATCGGCCCGAGCCGCTCGCTGAAGCTGGCAACTGCATCCGCCATGAAAAAGCACCTGATGAGCTGAGCTGGCACTCAGTCTCCCGCAGCTCATACAGCCAGCGAGGCTCACACAGCCGAGGCTCACACAGCGAGATCTACGCGACCGGCGTGTACGGCAGCAGCGCCTCACGCCGGTCGCGTTGCATCGTTGCCATGCAGGCGCATGATGCCAGCGCAATCGCAGCGATGGCCCAGTAGGTCGCGTTGAAGCTCCCGGTCCGATCGGCGAGCCAGCCGCTCGCTGTCGGCCCTATGACCGACGCGGGGCCGTAGAACATCGTCATCGTGCCGAGAACCGCGGCAAACGTGCGATCAGAGACGTGATCGCTCACGAACGTCGCGATGAGCGACGGGTACGAAAACGACGCTCCGCCGAAGAGCACCACTGCGGCAACGATCAAGGCGCCGGGAGCGCGTGTCGCCAAGGCGGCGCTGGCGCCGGCGCTCAGAGCCATGACTGTGGCCATGGTCGCGGGCCGTGCCATCCGGTCGCTGAGACGGCCGAAGGCCAGCGCGCCCGCGATCGAGCCCGCGCCCATCCACGAGAACACCAGCGTCGCGGCGGTGCGACTGAAGTCATGGTCGCCCTCCAGCGCTCGCCCCAGGAAATTCGCGAACGAGGAAGTCATGTACGCGAACCCCATGTAGGCCGCGACAGCGCGCTTCCATCCGTGAATCCGGCGCAGTGCCCCGAAGCCGCCTGCGGCGCCGACTCGCTCGGTGCGTCGAGCACGGACCAAGACCGACAGCGCTGCCAGCAGCAGAACCGAGAGCGCAGCCTGGGCCAGCCAGATGGGCCGCCAGATCGCATCGTCGGCTGCAATGCTGCGCAGAGCCGTGGTCGCGAGGGGCACGCCGATGAGTGCGGCGCCCATGGTGGCGGTGAGCGTGCCCAGTGCGGCGCCGCGGCGGCTTGCCGGCACGCCATCGCTGGCGATCACGGGTGCGGTGAGCCAGATGCCGCCTCCGCCGAGTCCGGCCAGCGCGGTCCCGATCACTACTGCTGCCGGGCCTGACGCGGTGCCGATCACCGCGAGGCCCACGGTAGAGGTGACAATGCCGGCTCGCAGCAGCGTGAACGGTTCGATGCGCCCAGCAGTGAACGTGACGATGACCACTCCGGCGAAGTAGGCGCCCATATTGGCCGAGCCGAGTGCGCCGATCAGCGTGTCGCCGAACTCGAGATCTTCTGCCATCGCGGGTACCAGTACACCCACTGTGGCCCGCCCGAAGACATGCGACACCACACCCGACAGGGCGACGAGGAGCACCCGGCCCCAACGCACGCGCTCGAGCGAAGACCCCGTTGGGGTGCTGGCAGCACCGGCGGGGGAAGGGGGAGGCGCAGCCGCATCGCCAGACCCGTCTTGTCGACGGGTGATTGGGTCCCGCGAGACCCCGAAGACATCGGGCAGGCGACCCATCAGCAGATCTCGGCGAGGGTCAATGTCCCGGCGTGAACCTGATCGGAAGCGATGTCGGGCCCCAGATCCCGTCCGAGAGCGGCTTCCACTTCACCTCGCCGTCGAACCGCAAGTCCGGCATTCGCGTCGCTATCGCCTTGAATGACTCCTGCAGTTCGGCTCGGGCCAGGAACGCTCCCAAGCAGTAGTGGATACCGCTGCCGAAGGTCATGTGGGGTGTGCCCGAGCGTCGGGTGATGTCGAAGTCGGTGGGCTCAGCGAACTTCTCGTCGTCGTAGTTGGCTCCCACCAGGCTCGGGAAGATGAACGTGTCGGGCGGGAACTCGATGTCGCGATAGATGATCGGCTCGCTCGCAAACCGAGCGGTGCCCCGGATCGCGCCGAGATAGCGCATGACCTCTTCGACGGCGCCGGGCGCCAGTGACGGGTCATCGGCGATGCGACGGAGCTGGTCGGGGTGCTGGCAGAACAGCGCCACCGCGCACGCGAGCTGGTTGCGCGTCGTGTCCGTGCCGGCGAGCAGCAGCGAGTTTGCCAGCGACAGCATTTCCTCGGTCGTCAGCCGGTCTCCTTCTTCCTCGGCGGCTATCAGGTCCGTCAGCAGGTCGTCGCGCGGAGACGTCCGCCGCTCTGCAATGAGCGCTGTCATGTAGGTCTCCATCTCGTCCTGCGCTGCGACGATCACAGGGCCGTCCCGATGCAGGTTGCCGTTGAAGATCCGGAAGATGTCAGTCGCCAGCCGACCGAACAGCTTCCAGTCCTCGCGCGGAGCGCCAAGCATCTCGCAGATGATCGGAATCGGGTAGGGCTCGCACACTTCGCTGACGAACTCGGCGCTGCCCCGTGCGCAGACCGGGTCGAGCAGTTCGTTGATGACCTCCGCCATGAACGGGCGCAGCCGCTCGGCCGATTTCGGCGTGAACGCGGGTCCCACGAGGCGCCGGATTCGGTGATGCTCTTCGCCCTCCATGGCCAAGATGTTGCGACCGCTGCGTCGCCTGAAATCCGGATGGTCATAGCCCTGCATGTCCGCAATCAGCCCGATAGCGGAGTACCAGCGGTCGTCGCGCAGCATGGCAGTGGCGTCGTCGTAACGGGTGATGACATAGCCCAGCGGGGTCCGCGCGATCCAGTCTCCGCTGTTGATGAGCTTGAGCAACGCCTGCCGCTGCTCTTTCCATGTCGTCGGATCCAGCTCCATCTCGGGCATGTCCACATCGGCAACCTGCACCGCCATGTGCGCACCCTAACCAGTGCTGCGCTGGTGCCGGTTCCGGCACGCTTGGGGTCGCAGCCGTAGCATTCCGGCGATGAGCACCCCCCCGCCTGCAGGCAGCGATTCAGCGAACGGCACCGTCTCGACCAGCCGGCACGGCAAGGTGCTGCTGGTCGAGGTGGACGACGGCAAGGCCAACGCCTTCTCGGTGTCGATGCTGGCAGCGCTCGACGCCCAGATCGACGCTGCCGAAGCCGACGACGGCATCGGGGCGGTCGTGATAGCGGGCAACGATCGGGCCTTCTTCGCGGGATTCGATCTCAACGTGATCCGCGGCGACGACCGGGCGGCCATGACCGAACTGGTCACCGCCGGCGGAGCGATGGTGCGGCGGGCCTACGGCTCGTCGGTGCCGGTAGTGGCGGCATGCACCGGTCACGCGGTCGCCGCAGGGGCGCTGCTGCTGCTCGGCTGCGACCACCGTGTCGGGTCCGACGCGCCGGTCAAGATCGGTCTGAACGAGGTAGCCATCGCGTTGACGCTGCCCGACTGGGCTATGACGATCGCCAAGGAGCGGCTGTCGCGCCGCCACCTGCAGCGCTGCGTTGCCAACGCCCGCCTGCTCGATGGATCCGGCGCGGTCGAGGCCGGCTACCTCGACGAAGCCGTCAACCCTGATGCCGTCGTGGACAGAGCAGTCGAGGTGGCCGCCGAGCTGGCGGAGACGCTCGACGCACGCGCCTACGCCGGCACGGTGAGAGCGCTGCGCGGCGACGTGCTCGCTTCGATGGACGCATCGATCGATCGGGATCGGGCTGCTGCGGCGTGACTGCTGCGGCATGAGACGACGCCCTGCACAACGCGTCGGCACATCGAAGGGGACCAGCGAAATGGAGGCTCAGCGATGAAGGCCATCGTCTTCGACGAGCACGGTGACATCGACGTCCTGTCCTGCCGCGACATCGACACTCCCGACCTGCGACCGGGCGAGGTGCGCATCGCGGTGCGGGCCTGCTCGCTCAACTACCACGACGTGTTCACCCGCCGGGGCATGCCGGGCATCAAGGTGCCGCTGCCGGGCATTCCCGGCTGTGACGCGGCGGGTCAGGTCGCCGAACTGGGTCCCGGCGTGGAGGGCTGGTCGGTCGGGGACCGAGCGCTGGCAGACCCGGTCCACTGGGACCGCGACACCGGCAAGATCTTCATGATCGGCGACACCCTGTGGGGCGCGTATGCCGAGTACGTCACGGTGCGCGACAGCCAGCTGATCTCGCTGCCCGATGACGTCTCCTACGCCGACGCCGCGTGCCTGCCGGTGGCGTATGGGACCGCACACCGGATGATGATCACCCGGGGCGAGGTCGGCCCCGACGATGCTGTGTTGATCCTGGGCGCCAGCGGGGGAGTGGGCACCAGCGCCCTGCTGATCTCCAAGATGCGGGGTGCGAAGGTGATTGCTGCTGCGGGTACCGACGAGAAGTGCGAGCGCCTCGCTGAGCTCGGCGCTGACGAGACCATCAACTACTCCGAGGTGGACATCGCCCGCTACTGCCGGGAGCAGACCGGCGGCCTGTTCGCCGGGGGCGGTTATGACGTCGTGGTGAACTTCACCGGCGGCGACACATGGGCCCGCTCGCTGCGATGCGTGCGCCAGCGCGGCCGGGTGCTCACCTGCGGGGCGACAGCGGGCTACGACCCGCCGACCGACCTGCGCTTCATCTGGACGGCGGAGATGGACATCCGGGGCTCCAACGGCTGGCAGCGCAGCGACCTCGACGAGCTCTTGCGGCTGGTGCAGTCACGCGAGTTGGTGCCGGTCATCGATTCGCTGGTGCCGTTGCCCGACGGCGTCGAGGCGCACCGGGCCATGGAGGAGCGCCGTTTCTTCGGCAAGATCGTCATCACCGCCGACGCGCCGGTCTGAGCTTCGTAGCCGTGGCCGCGATGGGAGGCCTCCGGCCTGCGGCGGCGACAGCGACGACATAGTCGTCATCGACTTCCGTTTCCGCCAGATCGTCACCGAGCACCCGGACCGTTCGTGGGCTTCGGCTCGGTCGAGCCCAGCGACGTCGCCGCGGCGGTCGCGGCGGTCGGCGAGCTGGCCGCCCACGGCATGCGTGGCGTCACGGTCGACCCGTCCACCGCGCAGATCAGCCGCAGGTTCAACGACCGGGCGCTCTGCCCGATCTATGAGGAGGCACAGCGTCTCGGCCTCATCGTGTCCACCACCATGAGCTGCCTGCTGGGTCCGTATCAAGACGACTGCTGCCCTGAGTACGTCGCCCATGTCGCCACTGACTTCCCCGGCCTCACCGTGTTCATCCAGCACGGCGGCTGGCCGTATGTGCGCGAGGCGCTGGGTGTGGCCTACAAGCAGCCCAACGTCGTGATCGTGCCGGCGCCGGCGGCACGCAACCGCGTCGGCGTTGCTGACGAGCGAGTCGGAGAGCCTTTCTGCGGCCCCAGACAACCCCAGCCCACCGCCTCGCGAAGAATCACGGCTAGAGACCCAGCGCGGACTTGAGATCTTCGACGCGGTCGAGACGCTCCCAAGGGAACGCGTCACTGTTGGGCTCACGGCCGAAGTGGCCGTACGCTGCTGTGGTCTTGTAGATCGGCCGGCGCAGATTCAAGGCCGCCAGCAGGGCGGCGGGGCGCAGATCGAACACCTCGGCCACTGCCGATGAGATTGCCTCGGGATCGACCTTGGCCGTGCCGAATGTCTCCACCAGCAGCGAGACGGGTTCCGCACGGCCGATGGCGTACGCCACCTGCATCTCGCAGCGGTCTGCCGCACCGCAGGCCACGATGTTCTTCGCCACCCAGCGAGCACCGTATGCAGCCGAACGGTCGACTTTGGAGGGATCCTTGCCGCTGAACGCACCGCCGCCGTGACGAGCGTAGCCACCGTAGGTATCGACGATGATCTTGCGGCCGGTGAGTCCCGCGTCGGCGACCGGCCCGCCGCTGACGAAGCTGCCGGACGGGTTCACCAGCAACTCGAAGTCGTCGTCGGCGAATCGCTCCGGCAGGGTCGGGCAGATCACGTGCTCTGCCAGATCGGGGCGCATCATCGCATCGATCTCGACACCTTCGATGTGCTGGGCGGACACGACGATCGTGCGCAAGGCCACCGGCTCGCCGTCGCGGTACTCGAAGCTCACCTGCGTCTTGCCGTCCGGTCGCAGGTACGGGATGCAGCCTGACCGGCGGGCCTCGGTGAGCTGTTCGGCCATGCGGTGCGCGATGTGGATCGGCAGCGGCATCAACGCATCGGTCTCACGGCAGGCATAGCCGAACATCATCCCTTGGTCTCCGGCGCCCTGGTCAGGGATGCTGTCCTCATGGGCGGCTGCGTCGCTGCTGCCGAACACGCCCTTGGTGATCTCCGGGGACTGCTCGTCGAGCGCGATCATCACGCCGCATGTGTTGCCGTCGAAGCCCAGCTCGCCATGGTCGTAGCCGATGCCGATGATGGTGTCGCGCACCACCCGGGGAATGTCGATGTAGGCCTCGGTGGACACCTCGCCCGCCACCACGACGAGGCCGGTGGTGACCAGCGTCTCCACAGCCACCCTGGCGTGTCGGTCCTCAGCGATCAGCGAGTCCAGGATGGCGTCGGAGATCTGGTCGGCCATCTTGTCGGGATGGCCTTCGGTCACCGATTCTGAGGTGAAGGTCCACTGGCTCAACGTGGTCCCCGTTCAGTCGTGTCGGCCCGTTGCTATCGCCGTTTGCGGCAGCGCGGCAAGGTTAGACGCCGTGAACCGAAACGCTGCAGCCTCTGAGGACTCGAGCCAGCAGGCACTGATACGACAGCTGTTCGCCTCGAACTCTGCTCTGGTTACCGACCGGCTCTCGCCTACCTGCGCGATCCCTAGCGGCGAAGCTCGGCGACGGCGTCGAGAACCGCGTCCGCGACCTCCCGCTTTGAGCAGATCGGCAGCGGCCGCACGGTGCCGTCGGCCAGCAGGATCGTCACGATGTTGGTGTCGTGCGCGAATCCCGCGCCTGCCGCCGAGACGTCGTTCGCCACCATGACGTCGAGGTTCTTGCGGGCCAGCTTCTGCGCTGCGTTGTCGAGCACGTCGGCCGTCTCGGCAGCGAAGCCGACCAGCACCTGCCCGGGCGGCTTTGCGGTGCCGAGGCCGGCGAGGATGTCCTTGGTGTGCTCGAGCACGATGACTGGGGCCTCCGCGCTGGAGCCGGGATCGCCCTTCTTGATCTTCTGTGCAGCGACTTTCGCAGGCCGGAAGTCGGCCACCGCGGCAGCCATGACGATCACGTCAGCGTCGGCGTACGCCGCAACCGCGGCGTCCATCTCGGCTGCGGAGGTGACGCGTACCTCGCGCACACCCTCGGGCTGCGGCAGCGGGGCGCTGGTGACCAGCGTGACTTCTGCGCCGCGATCTCGGGCAGCGGTCGCGATGGCGTAGCCCTGCTTGCCAGATGACCGGTTGCCGATGAAGCGAACCGGGTCGATCGCCTCGCGGGTGCCGCCGGCGCTGACGGTCACGCTGACGCCCGCGAAGTCGCGGCATGCCGTCAGCGGCTGGCGGGCGGGATCGGACTCCGGCAGACCAGCGAGCACAGCCTCGACGGCCGCAAAGATCGTGGCCGGTTCGGCGAGGCGGCCTGTCCCGACATCCCCGCCGGCGAGCCGGCCCGCTTCGGGCACCACGAGGTGCACGCCCCGGCCGGCCAGCACCTCGATGTTGTGCTGGGTCGCATCGTGCTCCCACATCTCGGTGTGCATGGCCGGGCAGACCACGACCGGCGCCCGGGTGGCGAGCAGCGTGGCGGTGAGCAAACCGTCGGAGATGCCCGCGGCGTAGCTCCCGATGACCCGCGCCGTGGCGGGCGCCACGACGATGACGTCGGCTGTCTGGCCCAGAGTCGTATGGGGAATGGGATCATCCTCGCCGAAGATTGATGTCTGCACCCGCTCGCTGGCAAGTGCGTCAAACGTGGCGCGTCCGACAAAACGCTGCGCTGCCGCGGTCATCACCGGGATGACATGCGCACCGGCGTCCATCATCAGCCGACACAGGATCACGGCCTTGTACGCAGCGATGCCGCCGCTGACGCCGAGCACGACACGGCACCCGGAAAACGGCGAATCCGGTGTGGCTTCAGGATGACCGGCAGAATCCGTCACTGCCGCGACAGGATACGCCTCTCGGTCACATCACGACAGGGCCGATGATGCTGGGCCTGTTGCCATCCGCTGTTGTGAGATGCGCCCACGGACCGCTGGACCCTAGGCCTCAAGGTCGGGAACCACCTCGAGCACGGCTGCGTCGGCTTCCGCCGCGGCAAGCATCTCAGCCTCGAGCCGGGCGCGCTCGGCGGGGTCGAAGCGCTCGAAGGTGATCTTGTCGGCCTCTATTTCCTCGAAAGCAATCGACAGCGGCTTGCGGGCCACTGAGGCCACCTGCGGAGGCACGACCGAGCCGATGCCGCCGTCCAGCTGGTTGTAGTACGAGTTGATCTGCCTGGACCGCATGGCCGCAAGGCTCACCAGAGTGAACTTGGAATCGACCTTGCCCAACAGGTCCTCGAGTCCCGGGGTGATCATGGTGTCGGTTGACTCTGTCATCACAGTTTGCAGGATACCGAGAGAACAGTCCGGCGAGATGGCGCTGGGATGCTGAGTTCGACTGGGCTAGTTGGCCTGGCGGTGGCGCTGGGCGCGTGTTCGGTCCACGAACGCGGCGATCTCGGCGACGGTGCTCGAGATGTCCCGGTTCACCACGATGAGGTCGGCCATGCGGTACCCCACCGGCAGTTCCTCGTCGGCCTTGGCAAGCCGGCGGGCGACTTCCGCGTCGGGATCGCCCCGGCGGCGCATGCGGCGCTCTTGCTCGTCTCGACTCGGGGGCAGCACCAGGATCACCAGGGCGGACGGGTCGCGATTGCGAACCGATACTGCTCCCTGGACATCGATCTCCAGTACGAGGTCTCGATCCAGATCGGGCGGCGGCATCGGCGTGCCGTAGCGATACTCGAAGAAGTCCGCCCACTCCAGGAAGTCCCCTGATGCGATCCGGGCATCGAACTCCTCGGACGTGACGAACGTGTAGGCATCTGCCGACTCGCCGACCCGGCGGGGCCGCGTCGTCCACGATCTGCTCAGCAGCAGGCCCTGGTCGCGGGCCACTAGCTCGGCCACGATCGTGCCCTTGCCCGCCCCTCCTGGCCCGCACACGACGTACAGCGTGACGCCCCAAGGCGCGCTGTCACCCAGTGCGCGCCCATGCGCGCTGCCACCCGCAGCGCCGCCGGGCGCTGGGCTGGTCATGCGACGGCAGTCACGCGCCGGAGGCGGAATCCTGTGCGAAGTGCTCGCTCAGACGGCGTCGTTGCATCTCGCCGAGACCACGCAGCCGCCGGTTCTCGGCGATGCCAATCTCGGACATGAGTCTGCGGGCCTTCACCTTGCCGAGACCTGGCATCGACTCCAAGGCGACAAGCGCCTTCAGCTTCCCGACGCTCGGGACGCTGTCGGCTTCAGCCAGCAGTTCGTCGAAGCTGAGCAAACTCATCTTCAACCGATGCTTGACGTTTGCGCGGACCTCACGGGCTTCCTTCGCCTTGGCCAGCGCCTCGGCACGCTGCTCGTCACTGAGTTCAGGCAACGGACTCATTGCCGTGAAGTGTAGCCAGGCCTCCGCTGCGGTCTAGGGACACTGCGCTCAAGAGGCACCAGCGACGCCGCCAGACCGCCTCAGTCTCGGGCCAGCTCGGCGGCAACCTCATCGAGAATCGCGCTGACCGCTGCAGCAGGGTCCGCAGCGGCGGTCACCGCTCGGCCGATGACCAATACGTCGGCACCTGCAGCCAACGCCGACGCCGGCGTCGCAACACGGCGCTGATCTCCCTGCTGCGCACCGGCAGGCCGTATGCCCGGGACGACGCAGAGCATCCCGGGGACGGTGTTCGTCACCACACCCAGGTCGGCTGCGGCACACACGACGCCACCGCAGCCTGCGCCCTCGGCCAGCCGCGCACGGCCCATCAGCACCTCGGGCGGCGCCTCAGCGTCGGAGGTGAGCACGGTGACGCCGAGCGCCAGCGGCTCGACCGACACCACGGCGGCGCCAGGTGCGGCAGACGCAGCGGCCGCTCGCTCTGCAGCGCCGTCGCGCAGTCCCCGAACCCCGGCGGCCAGCATGTCGTGGCCGCCTTGGGTATGCAAGGTGAGCAGCCACGCGCCCAGCTCGCCTACATGCCTCGCAGCCAGCTCCACCGTGTTGGGTATGTCGTGCAGCTTGATGTCCAGGAACACCCGGCTGCCGGTCTCGACGATGTCACGCACGAGGTCGGGTCCTTCGGCCGTGAACAGCGCAGGACCCACCTTCATGACACCGAAATGGGACCCGAAGCGCTCCACGAGGGACATGGCGGCAGCGCGGTCCGGCACGTCCAGCGCGAGGGCGAGACGGTCCCGCGCCGGGACGCTCCCGAGCACCGGTGCTGTTGCGGCTCGAGTTGCTGTTGCGGTTGCTGTCGGCGAGTTCAACTGAACTCCGTTTCTTCTGTGGGTCTTCTGTGTTCTTCTGTGGTTCTTCTGTGGTTCTTCTGTGGGTATTCGTCAGCGATCTTCAGCCCCGGAGCGGGACGTGGCGCCCGGTTGATGGGCGCGCCCCGTCAACTCAGATGCAGCACCGATGCCGTGACGCTCGCACCAGCGTTCCAACTCGTCGAGCACCTTGCAGGATGCCCTGGGGTCGTAGAACGACGCAGTGCCGATCTGGATTGCGCACGCGCCGGCGGCCATGAGCTCGACGACATGAGAGCCCTTGGCGACACCGCCGACGCCCACGATCGGCACCTCGCCGAGCGCCGCCCGGACATCGAAGACGGCTCTCACGGCCACCGGGCGGATGGCCGGACCCGACAGGCCGCCCCCGCCGATGCCGAGCGCGGGCCGGGCCGTGACAGGATCGATGGTCATCCCGAAGATCGTGTTGATGAGTGTCAGCGCTTCCGCGCCGGCCCCCAGCGCTGCGTCGGCGACCTCAACGAGGTCGGTCACGTTGGGGGTGAGCTTCGCCCACACGGGCACACCCGCTGCCGCGGCAGCGCTGACCGCCTCGGCGGTGGCGGACGGGCTGCACGCGAACATCTGGCCTCGCCCCTCGAGGTTGGGACAGCTCACATTCACCTCGAGCGCGGTCAGCCCGGCACCCGCGAGCGACTCGGCGGCAGCGGCGTAGTCGGCCACGGTGCGGCCCCAGATGCTGGCCACCACCCGCGCGCCCGTGCGAGCCAGCCGGGGCAGCTCCCGCTCGCGCCACGCCCCGGCACCGGGATTCTGCAGTCCGACAGCGTTGAGCATCCCCGCCGGCGCACTCGCCATCCGCGGCGCAGGGTTGCCCTCCCAGGCGAACGGCGAGAGCGACTTGGTGACCACTGCTCCCAACGAGGTCAGATCGACATAGGCATCCAGCTCGGCGCCGTAGCCGGCGGTTCCGGAGGCCGTCATCACGGGGTTGGGCAGTTCCACGCTGCCGATCCGCACCGCCATGTCGACGCTCCCGACGCGGGCATGCCCCCACGGCAGGCGAGCCGATGCGCGCGATGACGCACTTCCCCGCTTCCGCACCCGTGGTGCACGGCGCTTGGCGGCTGCGCTCATGAGCTGCGGGCGCCGCAGCTTCGCCATGCGGCTCAGGCCCCTAGTCGCGTTCGCGTCGCGTCGACAGCATCGAGTTCAGCGTGAAATTCCTGCAGCGGCCGCACGGCGAGGTCACTGGCGAGCCACTCGCGCAGGCCAGTGGCGGCCGCCCTGGCCGCGGCCACCGTCGTCAGGCAGGGGATGTGATGGGTGCGCGCCGCCGCCCGGATGTGACGACCGTCGATCTGGGCGCCCCGGCCGCGAGGCGTATTGACCACCAGGTGGATGCGCCCCGCCGCAATGAGGCGGACAGCGTCCTCGCCGGGCGAGTTCTCGCGGCCGTCGGCCGACAGCTTCGCCACCTCGATCGCGACTTCGACACCGCGCACACGCAGGTAGCCCGCCGTGCCAGCTGTCGCAGCGATGTCGAAGCCGAGCTCGGCGAGCACGCGGGCGGCCTCCAGTCCCGCCGGCTTGTCGCGGTCAGCCAACGTCAGCAGCACAGTCCCACCGGAGGGCAGGGCGTCGCCTGCGGCGATCTGGCTCTTCGCGAAAGCCAACCCGAAGGATGCATCGATGCCCATGACCTCGCCGGTGGAGCGCATCTCGGGGCCGAGCACGGTGTCGACTGAAGGGAAACGGCCGAAGGGCAGCACGGCTTCCTTCACAGCGACATGGCGCTGCGCATGGTCGCTGCCGCCGACACCGTTTGCCGAGCCGGCAGCGGACAGCTGACCGTTGCGTGACCACCGGGGCAGCATTCCGGCGGCGACCAACTCGTCGAGCGTCTCGCCGGTCATCACCCGGGACGCCGCTTTGGCGAGCGACACGCCAGTGGCCTTCGCGACGAACGGCACGGTGCGCGAGGCACGCGGATTGGCCTCGATCACGAACACCTCGCCCGCCTTGACGGCGAACTGCACGTTCAGCAGCCCGACCACGCCGAGTGCGTCGGCCAGGCGCCGGGTGTAGTCCGCAATCGTCTGCTGGGTCTCGCTGCTGAGACTCGGCGGCGGGATGGCACAGGCACTGTCGCCCGAGTGCACCCCGGCCTGCTCGACGTGCTCCATGATCCCGCCGAGCATCCACGCACCGGTGCGGTCACGCAGCGAGTCCACGTCCACTTCGATGGCATCTTCGAGGAAGCGGTCCACGAGCACGGGCCGTTCAGCCGACAGACCGCCCTCGCGCCCCAAAGTCGAGAACTGGGCCAACTCGGCCATGGTCTCGGTCAGCTCGTCGTGGCCATAGACCACCGTCATGGCCCGGCCGCCGAGCACGTAACTGGGGCGCACGAGCGCGGGGAAGCCGATCTCGTCGCAGATAGCGGCCGCCTCAGTCGGCCCGGCGGCGGTGCCGCCCGGCGGCTGCGGGATGGCCAGCTGCGTACACAGCGCGTTCCAGCGCTCGCGGTCCTCGGCAAGGTCGATGGAATCCGCCGGAGTGCCGCACACCAACCCAGAGGGCAGCTCAGCCGCCAGCTTCAGCGGCGTCTGCCCGCCCAGGCTCACGATGACGCCTACGGGATCTTCCGCATCGATGATGTCGAGAACGTCTTCGGCGGTCAGCGGCTCGAAGTACAGCCGGTCGGAAGTGTCGTAGTCGGTGGAGACCGTCTCGGGATTGCAGTTGACCATCACGGTCTCGTAGCCGGCGTCACGCAGGGCGAAGCTGGCGTGCACGCAGCAGTAGTCGAACTCGATGCCTTGGCCGATGCGGTTGGGACCCGAGCCCAGGATCATCATGCGTGGGCGGGTGCCGGGGCGGATCTCGTCCTCATCCTCGTAGGTGGAGTAGTGATACGGCGTGCGGGCATCGAACTCGGCGGCACACGTGTCAACGGTCTTGAACGTCGGCCGCACGCCGGCGCCGAGGCGGGCAGCGCGCACCTCTGCCTCGCTGGTCCCCCACAGCCACGCCAGCTGGGCGTCGGCGAAGCCCAGCTGCTTGGCGCGCTTCCACGCACGGCGGTCCAAGCCGGCCGGGCCGTCGAAGGCCTCGAGCGCCGCTCGCTCGTCGATGACGGCCAGCATCTGGTCGACGAACCAGGGATCGATGCCGGTGTCGGCGCTGATCTCGTCGGGGTTGGCGCCTCGCCGCAGCAGTTCGCCGATCTCGAAGATGCGCTCGGGCGTCGGCGTGCGGATCGCCTCTGCCAACTCGGCGGTGGCGCGCTCGGCGTACTGTGTCTCGCCTGGGTCGGCGCTCAGCCCGAACCGGCCCTGCTCGAGACTGCGCAGCGCCTTCTGCAGGCTCTCGGGGAACGTCCTGCCGATGGCCATCACCTCGCCGACGGACTGCATCTGCGGGCCGAGCACTGGCGCCGCTCCGGGGAGCTTCTCGAACGCCCAGCGAGGGATCTTGGTGACCACGTAGTCGATGGTCGGCTCGAAGCTCGCAGGTGTCTCGCCGGTGATGTCGTTGGTGATCTCGTCGAGCGTGTAGCCCACCGCGAGGCGTGCCGCGATCTTGGCGATCGGGAAGCCCGTGGCTTTCGACGCGAGCGCCGAGCTGCGGCTGACGCGGGGATTCATCTCGATGATGATCTGGGTGCCGTCTTCGGGATTGACGGCGAACTGCACGTTCGAGCCCCCGGTCTCGACGCCGATGCGCCGCATGCAGGCGAACGCAGCGTCGCGCATCTGCTGGTACTCCACATCGGACAGCGTCTGGGTGGGTGCAACGGTGATCGAGTCGCCGGTGTGCACCCCCATGGCGTCGAAGTTCTCGATCGCGCAGATCACCACGCAGTTGTCGGCATGGTCGCGCATCACCTCGAGCTCGAACTCCTTCCAGCCCTGCACCGACTGCTCGATGAGGATCTCGCTGATCGGGCTGGCGTCGAGTCCCTTGACGGCGGCGGCTTCGAATTCGTCAGCAGTGTCGGCGAAGCCGGTCCCCTCGCCGCCCAGGATGTAGGCCGGTCGGATGATGACCGGCAGGCCGATCTCACAGATGGCCTCGCGGGCCTCCTCGATGGTATGGGCAATGGCCGAGCGGGCGCATCTGAGGCCGATCTCGGTCATTGCCTGGCGGAACCGGTCGCGGTCCTCCGCGGTCGCGATGGCCTCCTCTGCAGCGCCGATCATCTCCACCCCGTAGCGGTCGAGCGCGCCGTTGTGGCTCAACTCGGTGGCCAGGTTGAGCGCGGTCTGCCCGCCGAGCGTGGGCAGCAGGGCGTCGGGGCGCTCGCGGGCGATGATCGCCTCGAGCACCGCCGCGTCGAGCGGCTCGACGTAGGTGGCGTCGGCGAATTCCGGATCGGTCATGATCGTGGCTGGGTTCGAGTTGGCCAGGATCACCCGGTAGCCCTCGTCGCGCAGTACCCGGCAGGCTTGGGTGCCCGAGTAGTCGAACTCGCATGCTTGGCCGATGACGATGGGCCCTGAGCCGATGATCAGGATCGATTCGATATCGGTGCGACGTGGCATCAGCGAGTCCCCCCCTCGCCATTGCGATGGCTGCCAGTGCCTCTGCCGCCTGCGCCGTTGCGAGGACCTCCCCAGAACTGCGACATGAGGTCGGCGAAGCGGTCGAAGAGGTAACGGGAGTCGTGCGGTCCCGGGCTGGCCTCGGGGTGGTACTGCACGGCAAACGCGGGCAGGTCGCGGCAGGCGAAACCTTCCAGCGAGCCGTCATTGAGGCAGACGTGGGTCTCGTCCACGCCGGGCACCGAGCCGGACTCGATGGCGAAGTTGTGGTTCTGGCTGGTGATCTCGATGCGGCCGGTGGCCTCGTCACGCACCGGCACGTTGCCGCCGTGGTGCCCGAAGGGCAGCTTGTACGAGCGGCCGCCGAGCGCGAGGCCGAGCACCTGCTGTCCGAGGCAGATGCCGAAGATCGGCACCTCGCCCAGCAGGTCGCCGAGCGCTGCGGTGACGCCGCCGGCCATCTCGGGGTCGCCGGGACCATTCGAGAGGAACACTCCGTCGGGCTCGCGGGCCAGCACATCGGACGCAGAGGTGTGCGCCGGGACGACCTCGACGGTGGCGATTTGCCCGAGATTCTCGACGATGGCGCGCTTGATGCCCAGGTCGTAGGCCACGACACGCCAGGGACCGTCGCCGACCGCGTACGGCTCGGCGGTGGTGACCTCGCTGACGAGGTCGACGCCCGCGGTGCCGGGCTCGGCCTGGGCTGCGGCACTGAGGCGACCGAGGGAGTCATCATCGGGCGTTGGACCGAATGCGCCACCCATGGCGCCGCAGTCGCGGACGTGGCGCGTCAGCCGGCGTGTGTCGACGCCGGCGATGCCGGCGATGCCGTGGCGGGCGAGGAAGGCGTCGAGGTCGCTCTCGGAGCGCCAGTTGGAGCGGCGGCGGGCGAGGTCGCGGATGACGACGCCGCGGCAGAACGGCCGGCGTGCTTCGGCGTCGATCGGCGTGGTGCCGTAGTTGCCGATGTGAGGATAGGTGAACGCGATGATCTGGCCCGCATAGGACGGGTCGGTGATGACTTCTTGGTAGCCGGTCATCACAGTGTTGAACACCACCTCGCCCGACGCGATGCCGCCCCGTGGGTCCGGGGACGCGCCGATCATCTCGCCTTCGAAGGCGGTGCAGTCGGCGAGCACGAGCGCGCCCCCGACGGGCGCGACGGGGCTGTGTGCGGCTGGGGTCACTGGGCGGCTCCTCGGCGTGGCGCCTGCACCAAGCGCTTCCATCGGCGGTGGACGCGATTGGCATCCCGGTCGCGAGCGAGGTCGTCGGGATGGGACGGGTAGCCGGAACGAACGGCCCTGGTCCCGCCGACGATGGTCTCGGTCACCCGGGCATTCAAGCGGCGGCCGCGGTGAGGTGACACACGCGCGAAGGTCTTGTCCCGGGTGCGGGGCGTCCATGGCCGGGCGAGGTCGACGACGACAAGGTTGGCCGGCTGTCCGGGCTGGATCGGACCGCCGCCTAGGTGTGTGACGCCCGCCAGCTCGGCGGGCCGCCACGACAGTGCGTCCAAGGCCGCTTCCAGCTCGATGTCGGGATGGCTCAGCACGATCGCTGCGGAGGTCTCCAGCGATGCGAAGCCGGGCGGCGCTTCGTCGAAGGGCACGTCCTTGCAGTGAGGGGGCATCGGCGTGTGTGCGCTGACGACTGCATCGATAGTGCGGTCGTTGATGCCCGCAATCAGCGCAGCCCGGTCGGCTGCAGTGCGGTGGGGCGGATCGGCACGCATCAGAGTGTCGAAGCCCGCGGCGTCAGCGTCGATGAACAGCAGATGCTCAGCGGTGACCGACGCCGAGACGTCGAGACCCTCCGCCTTGGCGGCTCGCACCAGTTCAACGGTGGCTGCAGCGCTGATGCGGTCGAGATGCAGGCTGCCGCCGGTGCAGCGAGCAGCGCTGACGGCCACTGCGGCTGCCGCGTGCTCGGCCTCGGCCGGCTCGCCGGCGACACCCATGCGGGCCGACACGGCGCCTTCGTGCATCGACGCGGCGATGCCGAGCGCTGAACCCGACGGACGCACCGCCACCGTCGCTTCGAGCGGGGCGGTGTACTGCAGCGCCCGGCACAGCAATGCCCAGTTCGGCTGCGGACCCGTGTCGGTGAACCACGCGACGCCGGCGGAGGCCAGTTCGGCCAGAGGCGCCAGCCGGGCGCCGGCGCGTTCAGCGGTGATCGCCGCTGTGGGAACGATATGGCAGTGCGGTGCTGACGCAACGATGCGGCGCAGTTCGGCGAGCTGGCCCAGCCGGTCCAGCGGCGGATCGGTGTCGGGCTGGGCGAGCAGTGCCGTGACGCCGCCCAGCGCCGCCGACGCCGCAGTGGCCTGCATGACACCGACGTCGACAGCCAGCGGCTCGGCGACACGAGCGCATAGGTCGACGAAACCCGACGCGACCACACATCCGGTGGCGTCGATTTCGTCGACGTGGGTGAGCACAGCATCGTCGGCGGCAGTGAGCGCCGCGAATGCCGCCGACTCGTCCTCGCTGAGCCCGCCAGGAGGGCCACGCAAGGCGCTGCCCGGTGGCGCCACGCCCACGATGTGTCCGTCGATGATCGAGACATCGGCACGCCGGCGCCGACCGCGTTCGATGATCTCGCCGCCGGTGACGACCAGCATCGGCCGCTGCGCCGACTCATCCGGCGACGCCGCGAGATCAGGCACAGTGACCTCAGTCACGTTCGTCGGCTCCGAGCGCGGTTCCCGATCCGACGAGTCGGAACAGCGCCGCCATGCGAACGGCCACTCCGTGGGTGACCTGGCGGGTGACGAGCAGGCGGCCGTCGGCAGCAAGGTCCTCGGCGGTGTCGCCTGCGATCTCGATGCCGCGGTTCATGGGTCCGGGGTGAGTGACCACCGCACGCCGTCGGAGACGATGCGCCCGCTCGAAAGTGAGGCCGTAGCGGGCGACGTACTCGGGTATCGAGCCGATCAGGCCGTCGATCATGCGCTCCCGCTGGCAGCGCAGCAGACCCACCACATCGAGCTCGTCGAGCACGTCGTCGAAGTGGTGAGTGATCTCGACTCGCTTGGCGTCGTCGGGCGGCAGCCAGCCGTCGATCCATTCCCGGGGCTGCACCGGCAGCAGCGTGGGCGGGGCGACCAGCACGATGCTGGCGCCCAGCGCGGTGTACGCCTCTATGTCACTGCGGGCAACGCGGCTGTGGACGATGTCGCCGACGATGGCGACACGACGGCCTGCCAGCGTCGGCACATCGGGCGCGACCGTGCCCGGCAGCCCGTCGGGCATCGGGCAGAAGTGGCGCCAGAGGGTGTAGGCGTCCTGCAAGCCTTGGGTGGGATGGGCGTGCCAGCCGTCACCCCCGTTCAGCACGCTGACCCCGTCGCCCACCCAGCGTGCAACCTGGGCGGGAACGCCCGAGCTGCGATGACGCACCACCATCGCGTCGACGCCCATCGCGTCGATGGTTTCGACTGTGTCGCGCAGCGACTCGCCCTTGGCGAGCGACGAGGACGACGCCGAGAACGTCAGCACATCGGCCGACAGCCGTTTCGCCGCGGTCTCGAAGGCGAGCCGGGTGCGGGTGGATTCCTCGAAGAACAGCGTGGCCACGGTGCGCCCGCGCAGGGCGGGCACCTTGGGGATCGGCCGCTGGCCGACCTCCACGAAGCGGTCGGTGAGCGAAAGCAGCTCAGTGATTCCCTCGGTGCCCAGTTCGCCCAGCGTCAGCAGGTGTCCGCTCATTTGCGCATCTCCCCCAACAAGACGCCCTCGAGCGTGACGTCGACCATCTCCTCGCGGCTAGTGGGCAGGTTCTTGCCGACGAAGTCGGGGCGGATAGGCAGCTCGCGGTGGCCGCGGTCGATCACCACGGCGAGCTGCACGGCACGCGGGCGGCCGAAGTCGTTGAGAGCGTCGAGTGCGGCGCGGATGGTGCGGCCGGTGTACAGCACGTCGTCCACCAGCACGACGGTCATGCCGTCGAGGTCGAAGGGGATGTCGGTGACGGCTTCGGCCATGACCGGGCGCAGACCGATGTCGTCGCGGTGCATGACCACGTCCAGCGTGCCGAAGGGCACATCGGTGCCGTCGATCTCGAACAGCAGCCGCACGATGCGCAGCGCGATCTGCACGCCGCCGGTCTGCAGGCCCACCACGACGACCTCGTCGAGACCCTGGTTGCGCTCGATGATCTCGTGGCCGATGCGGGTGAGCGCCCGGTGGACCCCGCTGGAATCGAGAATGGCGGTCCGGGCAACGAAAACGCCCCCGTACGGGGGCGTCATGCGTCGCTCGCGGTCTGCCACGCGCAGGTCCTTCCTGTCCGTACGAGCCTCACTGGACCCGCTTCACGGTCAGAACCGCACCCTAGCGCGGAACCCTCACCGGGCGGCGCGCATTCTCGCGGTCGGCGAGATGCTCAGAGCGTCAGCGGATAGGTGGCAGGTGGGGTTGCCATCGGTCGCGGTGGTCGATGAGTTTGATGGTGATGATCAGTGTGATGGCGAGGGCGAACTGGGCGAGGCGGTGTTCGGGTTTGCGGTCGGTGTTGCGGCGTAGCTGGCCGTAGTTGGACAGCCACGAGTTGGTGCGCTCCACGGTCCAGCGCAGCCCCAGCGGCGCGGGGGCAGGCTCGGCGGGGCCGCTGCTGGGTTTGCGTTTGTGGGGCCGCACGATGTCGGTGACGCCGGCTTTGCGGGCGGCCCGGTCGACGCGGGCGCCGATGTAGCCGCGGTCGAGATGGACGGTGTCGATGTCGTGATGCAGTCCTCGGCGTTCGATCTCGGCGATGGTCGGCTCGAACAGCATGATGTCGTTGCGGTTCGCGCCTGCTGCGGCCCACTCGTCGCGGCGCGACCGCAGCGTCGTGTCGGACACCTCGCCGTCCAGCAAACACTCGACGGACTCCCATGAGCAGCCCGTCACCAGCCTGATGATGATCCCCCGCAGGCACAGCCGATCGCACACACGAGGCCGATGACAGCCCAACGGGCGACCCTCAGAGCCTCGCGGCAACAACGGCCCCACCGCCGCCCAGATGACATCCACCACCGTCTTGCTCAAAGCGCGCATGATGAACAAGCACCTCCACCATGTCGTCGGTTGGTACAGCACCCCGCATCACAACGAAACCGACACGACGACTGGTGGACGGTCGACTATCCGCGCGGCCTCTCAGGAAATGCCGTGCTTCAGCGCGTTCGGCGCGATGGTCGTTGTCATGGCCTCACGGCGCGAAATACGTTGAGCTGCAGGCAGGGAGGGTGGTCCCGGCCAGGGCGGCGACGTCGAGCGCGTCGAGGCTGAGCGCGTGGCGCCCACGTGCCGGGGCAAGCCCTCGCAGCAAGACCGGCGACCACTGCAGCGACACATCGGCCACGACGGCATCGCCCCGACGGCACACCGCGCACGCAGGCGCAGCGCAACCAGGCGGCAGCGTGCATCGCTGCGGGCCGCTGCCGGCGGATGCACACGAGTCGAGCGTGCTGGCGGCAACCCGCCGGGCCTCGTTCGCGGCGTGGTTGCGCAGCCCGATGGCCTGGGCGCTGTCGGCTGCCGCTGCGCTGAACAGCGCGCACATCGCCACCAGCGCCAGCGCAATCATCGGAGTGCTCATGGCCCGCTGCCCGGAGGTTTGGCTACCGGCACGGCTGTCCGGAAGCGGACGGTGTCGGCGAAGACGGGAGAGACAGCCAGCGGGCAGGTCACCCCGACGCTGACAGCGCTTGGCTTGGGGCCGCTTGGCAGCCGATGAATCACTGCGGAGACGTCGTAGCGAGGATCGGCGGTGTCACAGTCGGAGATGGCAGCGGCACCGATGATGCGCGAGGCGATGCCTGCGGCATGGCCGTCCAAGGCGGCGTCCGTGGTGCCCGAAGGCGGCGATGCGAGTGCGCTCGCGGCGTACTGGGCCGCTTCAACGCTCGCTGACCGGACGCTGACCGAGGCTCGGGCAGCGTCGCCCGAATAGTCGATGAGCCAAATGCCGAGCACCAGCACCGCTGCCACGCTCAGCATCCCGACGCTCTCATCCACAACCGGATGCTCCCTGCGACAGCACATCCCGAGCGCACGGGCGGCAGTCAAGCCCGCCATGCGCCGGCGGTGCGGCCCGATGGAGCCCAGGCGATCCGGCAAACCCGCAGCCGCCGGGACAGCTCAGCATGGCGGCGCCACCGGCGCTCGCAAGGCAGCCCCCTCGGCTGACGGCGGGCGGCGGCAGGCCACGCCGAGCGCGCCGCCCGAACCGAGCCAGCCGTGGGAGGAAACGCGCACCGAGACGATGACCGAGCAGGTGCCGTCCGCGCGTACCTCGACGGCTGTCGGCTGGACGGACGCGATCTGCGCTGCGCGGTCCACGGCCACCCTCGCCGCTGTGGCCGTTGCATCCGCTGGCAGGCTCGCTTCGGCGCAGTCCCAGTTCGGCGGCACCAGGTCGGTGACTGCGATGGCCGCGGCGTCGGCCGCTCCCTGCGCAGCGGCAGCGCCCACCTGGCGGGCGAACAGCGAGATCACCAGCGCCATGAACACCGCCAGCACGCTGAACAGCCGCAAGATCGAGATCGAGCTGTCCATGAGCACTCACCTGCCAATTCGACGCAAGAGACATCAACGCGAGCAATCTTGGAATTCCTACGGCTGGCACTCGCTCTTGGCCGAGTCCCACTTGGAGGTGCCGGAAGACTCTGTGCCGTGAATCGCGTCACAGAGGTTCTTGGAGGTGATCTTGCTGAAGTCGACCGTGCTGTCATGTGCTTGCGGGGCGTTATTGCCGAGGGTCGTCCACATCACCGTCACCACGAGAATCGAGGCGGCGACGGCGGCGGCGATGAAAATCAGCTTGGTGACAGGTGAATCCATTGCTCTGCTCCTTGCCCGTTCCTGCGGGCGATCGGGTTCCTTGCGTTGGCGGTCTCACATGCAGCGCTCATCGGTCGCCTCACACCGACGGAAGGGTCATGACGATGGTCACCATGACCACACCGGAGGCCACGACGGCGAGCAGCGAGGCGGACGCCCCCACCGAGCGGCCGAGGCGGTCGATGGACTCCCGGCGTCGGTCGTCCATGGCGCGCACGACACGGTCCAAGACCCGGTCCAGCAGCCGCGACGCCGCCGCGCCCGAGCGCTCGGCTGCGTCCACGGTGCGCAGCAGGGATGCCGTCGGCGAGTCGGCCAACTGGGCCGCAACGGCGGCCAAGGGGTCTCGCCCGCCGAGCACGGCTGCGTTGACGGCGCCCGCCGCGGGCGCGAACGCGGGATCGCTCACGCGCTCCGCCGCATCGAGCACCGCCACGCTGATGGGGTGCCCTGCCGCCACGAAGAGACGAATGCGGCGCAGCCACAGCAGTACCGCATCGTCGAGCCGACGGCGATTGCCCGACAATGCAGAGGTTGCCACCAAGCCAGGCACTGCCCACGCCGCCGCGACTGCCACCAGCAGCGACCATGCGAGCGCCAGCGCGGGCGACGCGGCGGCGTCGGCAGAGAATCGAGTGCTGGCAGCAAAGGCAATGCCGACCGTGCTCACGGCGACCACTGCTGCGAGGACGGCGAGCCGTGGCGTGGTCCAGCCCAACGCGGCCAGACGCCGACGGTTCCGGCGACGCCGCTCGCTGCCTCCGACCAGCCCTGCTGCCGCGGCAGAGCAGAGCCCCACGAGGGTCCAGAAGACGAGCACGCCCGGCGACGGCAGAGCCAGGCTCATCGGGTCTGCTCCCAGGCTGAGACCAGCGGGCGGGCGCAGATCAACGCGGCGATGGTGATTGCAGCGAGGCCCACGCGCTGGCCTTGGACGCCGGTCAGCCACTCCCAAGCTTCCGGGCTCACCAAGGCACTCCCGAGAGCGATTGCGGCGCCGAGTGCGGCCGAGAGTGCGAGCTGAGGCAGATTCGCCGCGACGTGACGGTGAAAGTGGCGTGCCGTTGCAGCGTCCTCGGCTGCCTCGGATTCAAGCACGCCCAGGATGGGCACCCACTCACCGCCGCTCGCTGCCGCAACCGCTACGGCATCAGCCAGCCACGCAGCAACGGCGCCCTCGGCTCCCGTCGCGAACCGCTGCGCTGCGGCCTCCACGCCCACGCTGCGGCACTCTGAGACGAACCGGGCTGCCGTGCGGGCAATCGGGCCGGTGGCCAGCGGCGCTGCGGTCTCGAGCGCATCGACCACCGTGCGCGAGACCTGCGCCTGATTGGCCAGGATCGACGCGAACTGCGCCACCGACTCCGCCGCGGACACACGCTGACGGCTGCGCACGGCGACCGCCGCGCACCAGGCACAGATGCCGACAACGGCCCCGGCGAGGCCGGCGGCGGCAGGCCCGAAGGCGAATCCGGCGACGAATGCCGCAAGGCCCGTCACCGCCCACGGCCAGCGTGTCGGGCCGCCGACGCGGCGGTGCCCACGACCGGCATCGGCAAGCAGCAGCCACAGCGCCGCAGCACAGCCGACCGCCCCAAGCGCAGCGAGCCTCAGCACGGTGCTTCCCCGGCCACGAGTGCCTCGTACGGCGGCGGATCGTCCATCGGGACCAGCGGACCCGGATCCCACAGCACCTCGCCGCGCTGGGACCCGTTGCAGGGTGCCGCGTCGAACAGCAGTGAGTCCGATCCTGCTGCGAACGAGACCGCAGCAGCCGACGGCACATCCACGTCAAGCAGCGGCACAGCCATGTCAGCCAGCGGCACATCCACGTCAAGCAGCGGCACAGGTTCGAGATGCACAGGCACGGCTGGCGCCGGTGCAGTCACGGGCACTTCTGCGGTGAGCTGCGCGGCAGCCGCAGGCGTGAGCGCCGGCATGTCAAGACTCGGCGCTGCCGGGACATCCACGATCTGCGAGAACGTCGTCGGCAATTCGGCCTCCCCGCCCGATTCGGGGAGTCCGGCGGAGGCGTACACGTCCGCCATCCGGCCCGCGGGGCGGCCAGCCGGAGTCGCCCACCGGTCACCCGGTCGCAGCACCCACAGACAGGTCGTCGAGATCACGCCAGTGAGATCGTCGATGCCAGTGAGCTGAGTCACATCGGCTACCACCCGCTCCCCCGCGTCGTTGCGGCCCATCCACACGCACAGGTCCACCGCAGCAGCAATCTGGCGGCGCGCGTAGTCGGGCTCTGCTCCCTCCGAGCAGGCGTACGCGACCAGCTTCTCCAAGACGCCCTTGCCAGGCTGGGAATGCAGCGTCACCAAGCAGCCGTCGAGACCTGAGGACATGGCGTCGAGCAGCGCCTCGCATCCCTCGCCTCGGATCTCGCCCACCACCAGCTTGGCGGCATTCGCCCGCTTGGCATCGCGGATGTGGTCGGCCATCGAGTGACGGCCGTGACCGTCTTGGTTGGGGTCTCGCGTGAGGCGCTCATAGGTGTTCGGGTGAATGCCGTACTCCGCCAGCCGAAGTTCGGGCGTGTCCTCGATGGTGTCGATGCGCTCGTGGTCAGGCACCGCCGCGAGCAGTGCCTGGCAGAGCGTGGTCTTGCCGCCGCCCATCGCAGCTGCGACCACCACGTTGGCCCGCGATCTGCCTGCGATGGCCTCGATGAGCACACTGCCGAGCTCATCGGAGACGACACCGAGATCGTCGAGGCGCATGCGGCCCGCCATGTTCGAGCGGAGCACGACGTTGGGCGGGCTCGTCACGAACGCCTCAGCATGCAGGCGCCAGCGTTCGCCGACCCGCACGTCGAGCCGGGGGTCGAGCTCGTCAAAGCGCTGAGGCCGATCGCCCGAGTAACTGGCCAGGAAACGCACAGCCTCGATGAGGTCTTCGTCCGCGGCGAACGGCGACGGCCGTCGCTCCACCCGGCCGTCTGCGTGCTGCACGAGCATCGACTCCCCGCCGCGTATCTGGAATTCCTCGACATCTGGCTCGTCCAGCAATTCCGAGAGCGCGTCGGTGGCGGCGCGGGCGGCAGTGCGACGCCGCACCTCCCCATCAGAACGGTCAAGCCGCTGCGGGGCACATGCTGATGCCGTCAGCGAGCGCCCGAGCCGATGAAGCTGCCGATAGGCGCTGCGGGCACCCACCCGCTTGATGCGCACAATCCGGTTCGCTCCCAGTGCAGCGGACAGTTCGCCGGTGGGGTCGCCACGCCCGCCGCCCGTGGCCGGCAGCCACACAGCAACACGCCGCGCTCCGCCCGAGACCGCAGCGCGCCATGCCTGTGCTGCGCGAGAAGCGCCGACAGCGGTGGCTGTGGCACGCGCAGCAGGCGAACCGAGCAGCAGTACGACCTCGCTGGCAGCGGCCGCTGCCGCTGCGATGGCATCGGGCTCGGCACTGCTGTTCAACCACGCCACGCACGGCTCGCCGGTGCTGTCCGGGCACGGCATCGACATCACACCGGCGCCGAACCACACCCGACCCGCGGCAGCGGACAGTCCAGACCGCAGTGCGCCGCGCACCCAGTCGAGCGCCGCTGGACTCAGGGCCTCATCGCAGAGCACCAGCAGCATGCCTCAGCCCCCCGCCGGTTCGGAGAACGGCATCGACGGCGGCTGTCCGTCGCCGAGACCCGGTGGCATCTCGTTGCCGATTCCGGTCGACGCGTCGCTGCCGATCCTTGGCGTGTTCGCTGTGCCGGTTGCTGCGGATCGGCACTCAGGCCAGCCGTCGGGCGGGGCCGGCCAGACCACGAGGCCATCGAGTTCGGCAGCGAGGGCATAGCGCGCAGCGCCCGCGGCATCGACGCGTACCACGATGCCGTCCTCGGAACCGCCGGCCAGAGTGGTCACGCCGATCGCGCAGCCGCCCAGCACGCCCGCCACCACAGCCCGGCTGCCCGCCCCCGGACCGGGATCGGGCCAAGCGGAAGTGTCTGCGCTGAATCGCATGACGGTGTGTGTGCCCGAGGCGGCCCCGGGCGGACCCAGCAGCGCCGACGTGACGAATGTCCCCGCCGGGACATCGAAGGCCACCAGGCTGCCCGCTATCGACTCGGGGTCGGCGAACTGCCCGGAGAGCTCCTCGGGCACCGCCACTGCCTCGAATGCCCCCGGCACTTGGCCTGCAAGCCAGGCTTCCGCAGTGACCGCCACCAGCGCGCGTGGCGGATCCTGGTGCGGGCGCCCCCACAGCCAGACAGCCGCAACGACGACGGCGACGATCACCGCCGAGACAGCGATGCGCCACGGCTCAATGCCGGTGCGCGGCACACTCGGACGGACGGACGCCGGCTCATCGACTCCGAAACCGGGCTGTGCGGGCGAGGTCACGGCCGTGCCCCGCTCTGCGTGACGGTCACCCGAGCGTTCGCGTAATCGCTCACCGTCCGGATCCAGTCCATCCCCGAGGCGAGCAGCACCCAGCACGGATCGTCCGCAGCGGGCGTGCTGCTGCGTCGCTGCACGGAGCCCGGTGTGCCTGGTGCATCTTCGGCCTCGAAGCACACGCTGGTCTGCCAAGCATATGCCGCTGGGTACATGAGCATCCATCCGCAAGATGCCGGTGCGCGTGCCCCTGAGGCATCCCCGACGGTGCAGACGACCTCGGCTGGAGCGGCGCCCGGCCGATGCCAGTGACGCACGGTCTGCTGCTGATCTGCGCTCAGCGCATCCCAGCGCATCACGAGGTGCCGCGTGTCAGGATCCGCCTCCATCGCGCGACGCTCAGCAGCCACCCACGGCCGCTGAGCCGTCCATGAGACGCGTAACCATGCAGCAGACCACTGGCACTTGTGGTCGGAGACATCGACCGGACCGCGGATCTCGATCCAGCTGCGCCCGGGCGCCACTTGCAGGTAGCGCCCGTCGCCGGGCATGCGCTGTTGCGGTGACGGGCTGGCGCCGGCGAAGCGGACATGCGACGTCCACCTCAGTCCGTCGAGGGCATCCGCGGCCACATCAGCCGGAGGCACCGATGCGCACTTGTCGTCGGGAGGCACGGTGGTGCCGATCGGCGGAATGCCGTTGCGATCGTCGTCGTCATCGTCATCACCGGACGGTGCCGTGGTCGCCGTGGTCGGCGCCGTGGTCGCCGTGGTCGGCGCCGTGGTCGCCGTGGATGTCGTGGTCGCCGTCGGCGCCGTGGATGTCGTGGACGTCGTGGATGTCGTGGTCGTCGCCGTGGTCGCCGTGGTCGTCGTGGACGGCACCTCGTCAGGCGCTGGCAGACATGCGTAGTCGTAGGAGCCGTTGATGCGTGACTGCACGTACGGCGGCAGGGCCGCAAAGTTCGAGCAGTCGAAGATGCACACGCGGTAGGTCTCCGCACCGCGATCAGGGTGAGCGTGCTCTTGGATCTGGGTGTCCGTCAGTTGCCCGATTGCGGGGCAGTAGGTGCGGATAGTGGTCTCTTCGCAGTCGCCGGGCGTCGTGCACTTGTTGAGCAGGTCGCTCCCGGTGACGCAGCTCCCGCCGTGGTCCGGCCGGTAAGTGGTGCCGTCGATGTCATCGCAGATACGGGGATCGCTGTCCCAAGTGCGCCCGGGCAGCTTCTCGCAGGCCACATACGACAGCAAGCCGTTGGAGCACCGTTGAATGCCCAGTTCGGCGAGACGCTCGTCGCTCTCGCCAGCGAGGTGGTGCAACGGACGCGCTCCGCCATCGGGCGGTGTCTCAGATCCGCCGCTGTCGTCTTGGGAGGCACCGGTGTCGGTACTCGAGCCGGGTACGTTCGGCTGGCAGGCCAACACCGAGTTGCCTGTGCCACCCGGCGTGTCGCCGTATCGGGGCACGAAGCCTGCCGGGCATCTCTGCGCCGGCGCCGCAGACGGCTGACCCAGGACGGTGCGCTGGCATTGATGACCCACTGGTTTCCAGCCGACGGCACAGGCGCGGTAGCTCGGCGGCTGTGACTGCACGTCGACGACGGTCTCGTAGACCGGCTCAGTGGTGTAATGGACTGACTCGACCGTGCGCCAATAGCCGGTCTCGCGCTCGGCGTAGACCGGCTCGGTTTCCCAGCGGCCGGGTTCCGTGGAGGTGTAGGTCGTCTGCCACTCGTACTGAGGAATCTCACGAGTGATGGTCTGGACGATGTCCGGACCGGGTCTGCAGCACACCAAGCGCGTGCGCGTCTCGGTAGTGGTCTCGGTGACAGTCTCATACCAGCACATCTCGCCTGCGAACGGATCGAACGCACAGCGCTGCACCCGTCGGCTTAGCGTCACCTCTGCTTCGTAGCTGACCCGGAAGCGGACGGGTGGCCCGGGTATCGTGACCCGAGTCGTCACCGTCTCGGTGCCCACTTGGACGCGCACCGGCGGGACGAGCGGGTACACAAGAGTGCGCGGCGGGACCCAGACTCGCCGCGTGCCGGTCTGCACCAGTTGGGTGCCCGTCCGTATCCACACCTGCGAAGTTGTCGTGTGGCTGTACACCCGCCGGGTGCGCCCCGTGTCCACACGGCGCTCGGTGCGACGCTGACACAGCAGGCTGCCGCCGGGTCCGGCGATGGCGTTCCAACCGGTGGAGCAACCCCTCGAACGCGCCACCGTCTCGGTACGCACCGTGAGGCACGTTCCGCTGGCACTGTCGAGCATCATGCCGCTTCCGCAGCTCAGCACGGGCGCCACCGATGTCTGGGCAGCGGCCGCGTCGCTGCGCGCAGCCGTCACGGCGAGCGGAAGAACAACCAGCACGACGGCGAACGTCCACCCCGCAATGCGCTGCAAGCCGATTGGACGTCCGCCCTCAAACGAGGTCCCACGGCGCCAAGAGAGCTTCATGACGACGCCTCGACATGCGACTGCTCGGCCAGAGATGCAGCGTCAGGCCACCAGTAGCGATCGGTCTGCGGCGGCCAGCCGGCCTGCGGGCACGGCGGCATCGGCCGCGGATAGGCATGATCGTCGGGAGTAAGCGGCAGCGAGCCCGGCGGCCAAGGCTTCTTCGCCCGCCGCTCGATCGGACGCGCGAGCGCTTCGGCAATCGCCTCCTCCTCAGGCGGGCATCCGAACACCTGTTCAAGCGACTTGAACGGTGAGAGATACATGCGCTCGTGCCAGCTCGCGCCCGGTTCCCATCTCGTGGCCGAGAGCTCCCAGGTGATCTCGGGAGCGGCCGCAGCAGCATCCTGCAGTGCCGACCACTGCTCTGCAGTGCAATGGGGCGCCAATTCGGGCCGTTGCAACTCGCCGTCGACCAACACGCCGACCGGGATGCCGCTCTCACACCAGAACTCCAGGTGCCAGCGGTGGGCGCGATGGGCGCGCCAAGCCTCGGTCTGTGGCACCTCCACCCAGCTGCGGACCGCAACCCACTGGTTGCGCACACCCGACGCCCACGCACGAGGCGCACTCCAGTCGATGGTCGCGGCATGAGCGTCTTGCTCACCCTCGAGCCACTGCACTGCGCTGTCGAACGCACCGCTGTCACAACCACCGTCGAACAGCGCATTGCGCAGCACGCGGTAGCTGAGCCTGGACCAGGCAAGCCACATGGCCTCGACCTGCGCCGGATGATCGCTGCCCGAGTCCAGCCGTTCACCGGTCGCCGCATCAATCAGGTACGACCTCCCCGGTTCATGGCACACGACAGCGAGCGCGTGCCCCGCCGCGCTGAGGTCGGCCACCCAGGCCCGCTCGACGGGAGGCGTCGTGAACTCAAGGCGCAGTCCGCGCGCCCACAGCGACTCGAGCTGGCGGGTGCGGTGCGATGCGGTGTAGACGCCGGGCGTGATCGTTGCCAGGTCGCTGCACGCCTCCCACAGCGTGTCGGGGCCACCGCTGACTGCTGCGTGGCCGACCAGTGAATCGGTGACCGCGCCTTGCGCTGCACGCCGTGTCAGCCATTGCTTGGCCTGCATCGACCAGTCGCCCGGGAAAAAGCCGAGATCGGTCAGGCTGTGGCCGCCGAGCGCAAGCTCCATCGGCTCGCCCGGGCTGTACACCAGCAGCTTCGCTGCATCGTTCGTCGTCGTTCCCCACGAGTGCATGGGCCGCCCGCCGGGCGACCGCATTCCCACGATGAAAGCTTCGACGACGGCTGCAACCCGGTCACGCGACTGATCGCTGACTGAGATGTCGATCCCGAGCGCCTGCGGAGTCGGATGCGGGGGGCACAGCGCGGCGTGGTCGTAGGCGGCGCTGCGATCGTCCGCCAAGTGGGTCTCGTAAGCCAGTTCGGCTGAGTCGATCACCAGTTCCCAAGCCGATTCCGTGCCGCCGCGCCGCCGCGCTACTCGAACGCCTCGTTCGAAGGCGTTGCGCGCGTCCGGCAGGTAGGGAGGCATTGCTTCCCACTGCTGGCGCTGATCGACGACATACCGCAGACCGGCGGCGGCGTCTTCCAGCAAGGCCGACTGGGATCCCGTCCGGACGGGCCGACCGTCCGCCGACGTGAGCGGATAGGGAGGCCAGGGCACCCAGATGCGTCCGCCGCCAATGCTGACCCCTGACGGCGGCACCGGCGACTGCGGCTGGGGCGAACTCACCGGGAAACTGCCGTCGCCGGCAGCAATCGACCGCGGCTCGGTGACCGGCCGCGGCAGGAGCGGATCGTCGGGCACTTCGGCCGTGGCAACGCTCGGCGCGGCAGAGATGGGGGTGTCGAGATCGACGGGCGCTGCCGAACCCCCGCTGCACGCCGCAGCGAGCACAGCCACTGCCGCAGCGATGCACATTCTGCGGCGCGCCTGTATGTCTTGGCACCAAGGGATGACCATCGCGCACCGCTCCTCGAGACTCGCTTCCCGCAGCCGCCTCGTGCTGTCGAGGCCGTCGCTGGAGTGCTGTGGAGTTCTAGACGCGATGTATCGGCCTATTCCAATTATTTTCGATCTATTTGAAACTACGCCTGTACACGTACGGTGCGCCGACGGTCACGGCGCGAGAGCGTTGGCCTCAGCACTCGGCGGCGACCGGGGGCTGCCGTTGACGGCGGGCCCACAGCGCGAAACCGAGCCCGATGGCGCCGTACCCGGCGTAGGCCGCCACCAGCGGCGTCACCGAACCGGCGATGGAGCGGTCGACGAGCATCGCCAGCAGCGCGCCGCCGCCCGTGGAGATCGTGCCGATCACCGCGGATGCGGTGCCCGCCAGCTCGCCCATGGGACCCATGGCTTGGGCCTGCATCAGCGGGTTGACGAACGTGCGCACGGCGTTGATCACCACGATCGCTGCGAACCAGCCGAAGAACCAGGGCTGACCGCCGGCCTGCCACGACCACAGCGCAAGGCCCGCCGACATCGCCACCGTGACCGGCAGCAGCATCAAGATCATCCGGTCTGCACCGATCGTGGTCACCAGCCGGCTGCCGGTGAACACCACCAGCCCCATGCACACGCTCATCCCGGCGAAGTAGTACGCGAACACGTCACCCCGGCCGTACACGTCGTCGAACAGCAGCTGGCTGCTGCCCAGGAACGCGAAGAACGAGCCCATGTCGAACATGACCGCGAGCGCCGAGCCGATGGTGAGCTTGTTGGTGAACACCGCGACGATGGCCTCACGCGTGCGCACCAAGGTGAGGGGGCGGCGGCGCTCGTGCGGCAGCGACTCCGGCAGCCGGATGATCCACAGCGCCAGCACCACCGTCAGCACCATCGGGGCGCCCATCACCCAGCGCCACGAACCGAGGGCCAGCACTGCCTGGCCTCCCAAGGGCGCAATGGCGGGCACCACCATGAACACCGCTGCCACCGCCGACAGCACGCGGCCCAGCCGGTCACCCTCATACAGGTCGCGGCCGATCGCGAGCGACAGCGCACGCGGCCCCGCAGCGCCGATGCCCCAGATCAGGCGGCTGGCGATCAGCACGCCGAACGTTGGCGCCAACGCTGAGCCCAGCGCCCCCAAGGTGTAGAGCGCCAAGCCCGCATACAGCACCGGCTTGCGTCCGAAGCTGTCGGTGAAAGGGCCGTACAGCATCTGCGCTCCGGCCAGCCCGAAAAAGTACAGGGTGACCGTGAGCGCAACCCGTGGAGAATCGGCTGCCAGACCGAGGCCGAGCCGGATCTCACCGAAGGCGGGCAGCGCCATGTCGATGCCCAGCGCCGTGGTGGCACTGATGGCGCCCAGCAGGAAGATCAGCTCCCGCTCGGCGATTCGGCGCGGGCGCGGGTCGCCGTGCGGCGTCACGCTGCGACCGTCATTGTCTGCCGATCACGATCCGGCAGACACTGGCCGTTACCGGCCGTCAAGGGCCGCGGCCAGCACGCCATTGGTGAGGGCGCCGCTGCGGTCGGTGGCGCCCAGGCGGTGCGCGAGCTCGATGGCCTCATTGAGCACCACCGCGGCCGGCGCGTCGCCGCGTTCGAGCTCGAAGAGGCCCTGCAGCATGATCAGCCGATCGCAGATGCCGAGGCGCTGCGGGGTCCAGCCCTCGGCCAGCAGCCCGGCCAGGCGTGCAGTCAGCTCGTCGCGCCGTGCAGCGACGCCGTTGGCCAGCTCGAGCGCGAACGGGTCCAGCTCGGCGACCTGCTCGGCAAGGACGTCGGCGAGCTCGCACGACTTCATCTCGGCCTCATACAGCAGCTCTACCGAGCGCTGGCGCGCCTCCCGGCGCCGGGTCGGCTCGTCGGGTGCTGCGAAGGGGTCGCTGCGGGGACTCATGACGGTGGCTCCGACCCGGCTGGCAGCCCCGAGGCTCAGCCCCGTGCCCGCTCGATGTACTCGCCGCTGCGCGTGTCGACCTTCAGCCGCTCGCCCGGTTCGATGAACAGCGGCACCTGCACCACCAGCCCGGTGGACATCGTGGCGGCCTTGCGCGCCCCCGACACCCGATCCCCCTGCACACCGGGGTCAGTGTCGGCCACCTCCAGCACCACCGAGGCAGCCAACTCGACGCCCAGCACCTCGTCGCCGTAGCGAGTCACGGTGGCCATCTCCCCTTCCACCAGATAGTTCGTGGCATCGCCGGCTGCTGCCCGGCTGACCGGGAGCTGCTCGTAGCTGTCGGTGTCCATGAACACCAGCGAGTCGCCGTCGGCGTACAGGTACTGCATGTCGCGGTTGTCGATGACCGCGCGCTCCATGCGCTCGCCGGCGCGGAAGGTGCGCTCGAGGGTGGCGCCGGTGCGCACGTTGCGGAGGGTGGTGCGCACGAACGCTCCGCCCTTGCCCGGCTTGACGTGCTGGAACTCGGCGAGCTGGAACAGCCCGTCGTCGAGGTCCAGCGTCATCCCGTTGCGGAAATCGGCGGTGGAGATGGCCATGTCAACCTCTTCGCATCAGCAGCCTGTGTTCGCCGCGGCGGCAGTGTCGGCTTGGAGCGCAGAGCGCCATCCATAGCGGCAATCTTGCGCAGATATCACAGCAACGGCAAAACCTGCGCAAGAGAGCCGCCTCTGGGGACGACCTTGCAAGGGCAGCGATTGGCGGGACGGTACAGGCGGCGATTGCTGTCACGACGGGCGTTGGAGGTCGCCGCTCAGCCCCGATGGGTCAGTGGCCGCGGCGGCCTCGATAGCGAGTGCGACCGCCCTCCGGTAGCCGGCGCCGCCCTCGCCCGCGACGCGCGCAACCGCCAACGGCTCCACCACCGAGAAGTGCCGCCACGGCTCGCGCTCGCGGGGCTCGGACAGGTGCAGCTCCACGATCGGACCGTCGAACGCCGCCAGCGCATCGTGCAGCGACCAGCCGTAGTGGGTCAGCGCACCTGGGTTCACCACGATGGCCTCGACACGGCCGATGCCTGAGTGCACGGCATCGACGAGATCCCCCTCGTGGTTGCTCTGGCGATGCTCGAGATCCCAGCCGCACTCGGTGGCCGCACCACGGGCAGCCTGGACGTGGTCGAGCAGCGTCTCGGTGCCGTAGATCTCGGGTTCGCGCGTTCCCAGCAGGTTCAGGTTGGGTCCCGACAGCAGCAGCACGACGTGGCGGGGCATCTGTTCCGGCTCCTGGCTACATCTGGTCGAGCGCGCGGCGCAGCACACCGGGATCGACACCGGGCACGACTTCGAGTCCGTCCGGCCCGTCGAGCACGAACGTGATGCCGTCGGTGGCCTTCTTGTCGCGGCCGAACAGATCGATGATCTCGTCGACGTCGACGCCTGCGGGCAGCTTGTCGTCCAGCCCGTAGGCCGCCAGCACCCGTTCGTGGTCGGCGACTCGCTCATCGTCGATGCGCCCCAGCAGGCGGGCCACCAAGGCCGCATAGCGGAGCCCGATCGCCACCGCCTCGCCGTGGCGAAGATCGAAACGGCCCTCGATCTCGAGTGCGTGAGCCAGCGTGTGCCCGTAGTTCAGCAGGGTCCGGCGGCCGCCATCCGTCTCGTCAGCGGCCACCACCTCGGCCTTGATCGCCACGCAGGCTGCGACCTTCTCAACGAGCGAGAGCTCATCGAACTCGCAGCCGTCAAGCAGCTTGCGTCGCAGACTCTCACCGAGGAACTGCCAATGCTCCGGCGCTCGGTGCTCGGGCAGACGTCGCAGAAAGTCGATGTCGTCGGGCAACACCGGTGTTGCCCGGGCAGTCCCGATGAGCTCCGCTGCATCCGGCCGGGCGCCGATGAAGTGATACTTGGCCAGTTCTCCGTATCCCGCCCGCAGTTCTCGCTCCGGCAGCGTCTCCAGCACGGCGGTGTCGCACAGCACGGCCGCGGGCTGCCAGAACGCTCCCGCCAGATTCTTGCCCTCCGGCAGATTCACACCGGTCTTCCCGCCGACGGCGGCGTCAATCTGGCCGAGCATCGTGGTGGCCACATGCATGACGGCCACGCCCCGGTGGTAGACGGCGGCCGCAAAGCCGGCGACATCGGTGACCACGCCTCCGCCGACACCAATGACGACATCGTTCCGGGTGAGGCCGAATCGGGAGAATCTGCTGCAGAGCTCTCCGATGGTGGACAGCTCCTTTGCGTGTTCGCCGTCAGGTATCTCGAAGGTCTCCGAAGGAATGCCTGGGTCGACGTCGACACCGATGCCGGCTTGGGTGACGATTGCCGCGCGACGTGCGCCGCGGGGTACGAGCAGCGCCGCGTCATGGCGCGCCTCGTCGCCCACCAGCACGGGATACGAGCGCTCCCCCAAGGGAACCGTCACAAGGACAAGTTCCGGCATCGCCGGCGAGGGTACCGACGCGCCTGCGCGCTCAGTCCTGCCGACGCTGACCGTCCGTCAGCCACCAGCGCGTCGGACGCCGGCGAAGGACCGAACACGAAACGCCGGCCGGTGCTGACAGTTCTGGCATTGCTAGCTTTTTGGCCGATGAACCCCCCCCCCCCCCGCGGGAATGCGCCTTCGCGGGCTGCTGAACGCACGCATCGAACCGCCGAGGGTCCCGCGGGAAGGCGCCTTCGGGTCCGTCGGGCGTGCGCAGCGTGTCCTCGGGCTGACAGCCGGCTGGCCGACCCGCACCGTCGTCGCCGTTTCGTTGGCAGTGACGGCTGCGGTGGCGTTGTCGGCGTCCTCCGCGTCGGGCCAAGCCGTCGCCGAGGCGCCGACGATCACCAGCGCGGTGTCGTTGACGGTGGACGAGGGAACCACCGCTGTTGCGACGTTCGCTGCGACTGACGGCGACACCGACCCGGCCGATCTGGTCTGGTCGCTAGCGGGCGGCGCGGATGTCGGCGAGTTCTCGTTGGACGCTGCCTCGGGCGAGCTGAGGTTCGCTGCTGCGAAGGATTTCGAGTCGCCTGACGACGCCGACGGCGACGGCGTCTATGCGGTGAGGGTGCAGGTCAGCGACGGCGACAACGACGTCGCCGCAGACGTGTCAGTCACCGTGGCGAACGTGATCGAGCTCGAAGCGGTCGAGGGGCCCGCCTCGGTGACTTTCGAGGAGAACAGCCACTCGCGGGTTGCCTCGTTCACGGCGTCATCGGAAGAGGACCGCGACGGAATCGCCTGGACTCTGGGAGGCGCCGACGCGGACCATTTCAGGATCGACGAGCCGCCGGGCGTGCTGCGGTTCGATCTTGACGCGGTGTCGCCGTCGATCTGGTCCAAGCCACCCGACTTCGAGGCACCGGTGGACAACGGCGGCGACAACACCTACACAGTGACCCTCACACCCGCCGCGGGCACCGACGTCGCCGCCGCTGCGTTCACCGTGACGGTGACGGTGGCCGATGCCGACGAACCCGGCACCGTCACGCTGTCCTCGAAACGGCCCCATACCGGGACCGCGCTCACCGCGGCGCTGTCGGATCCCGACGGCGTGACCGCCGACACCGAATCGTGGGTGTGGGAGCGCAGCACCGGCTACAAGCAGTGGGCTGAGATCTCCGGAGCGGACTCGGCCGACTACACCCCCACCGCGGCCGACGCCGGCAGCTTCCTGCGCGTCACCGTCACCTACACCGACAGCAGCACCGGCAACGCGCAAGCGCAAGCCCAAGCCGTCGCACCCGAAGTCGTCGCAGCGGATCGGCTCAGCGCGCTGACAATCAGCACGAACGACTCTGTCGCGTCGTCCGGAAGCGACGACTGGAGGCTGATGAGACCGGCCTTCGAGGCAGCCACGCTGCACTACTCGATCGGCTGCGACAGCGCCGACACCATGACGCTGACGATGCGTCCAGCGAACGGGTCGAGCCGGATCTCGGTGGACGGCGTCCAGTACGCCAACCCCGGCGCAACCGGCACGCTCACCGCCGCAGTGCCCGTGAGCGGCAACAGCACCGTCCGCGTCTCACTGGCCGACGCCCAAGGCGCGCAGACCCAGTACACGGTGCACTGCCTCGACGACGACTTCCCCGAGATCAACGTCGAGCAGCCCCTCGGAGACACGGGTCTGCTCGACGAACTGATCTTGCTGACGACCACCCAGCGCTTGGCAGCGGTGGACCACCACGGAGTCCCGCGCTTCTCGCGCTCCTACCAATTCGCGGACGGGGAAACAAGGGGCAGGGGAGGACGGTTCTTCCGCTTCTATCCCGACCAGCACAGCGGCCAGCCCCGGTACTCCATCATCTCGAGCGGATTGACGCACATCCTCGACGAAGACCTCGACGAGATCGCGGTGGCACGGACGGTAGCGCCGCTGACCCGCCAGGACGCGCACGACTTCCGGCTGCTCCCTGACGGCAGCTACATGCTGATGGCTTACCAGGACGCTGAGCGGGACATGTCGCATCTGACCTTCAACGCCAATAACGGCGAACCCTACGGTTCCGACGTGTACGTGGAGGACTCGGCCATCCAGATCGTCACCCCGGACGGGCGGGGAGTGTTCAACTGGAACTCGTGGGACCACATCCCGCTGGAGGACTGCACGCAGCACTTCTTCATACCCTCCAACGGCGACTGGGCCCACCTCAACACCATCCAGTGGATCGACGGCCGCATCATCGCCTCGATACGGGGCTGCTCGAGGGTGCTGGCCATCGACGCGACGACCGGCGACGTGGTGTGGAGGATCGGGCCCACCAATCTGAGCGACACCGAGTGGGAGGCACGCGATGTCGGGCCGGCGCCGCTGGACGTCATCGGCGACCCCGAGAAACAGTTCTGCGGCCAGCACGGGTCGTCGCTGCGGCCCAGCGGCAACCTGATCCTGTACGACAACGGCGTGCAGTGCACCAGGAACCCGTGGACCCGTCAGAATCTGCTTCGCGAGAACAACGTCTACAGCCGCGGCCTGGAGTACGCGCTGGACCTCGACAGCGGCGAGGCGATCTTCGTGCGGGACCACTCGCTGTTCGGCGCCAAGAGCGAGCTCGGCTACCGAAACGGCCACATCGAGGAGTTGAGCAACGGCCATTGGCTGATCGCCTGGGGAGGGGCGCGTCCCCGCAACCCGCCCAAGCCGTCACCGGCCAAGAGCGTGACCCAGGCCGACCCCGACACCGGCCAGGAATGGCTCCACTTCGACGGCGACGGCGAGATCACCCGCGCCACCGTCATGCGGCCTGAGGCGCTGGCGCGCAGCGCTGCGTCGCTGACGGCGGAGTTCCCCGACAGCGCCCGCACATCGGTGCTGCATTCCGGTGCCGGCGATGCCCCAGAGGTGGTCGTGGCGTTCAACCGGCCCGTGGCCGATTTCGCGGCCTCGACGCCGTCGGTAAGCGTGCAGGGCGCCACTGTCACGAGCGTGGCGCCGCATCTGGTGGCGGGCGAACCAGCGAACGCGTATCTGATCGCGCTGGCGCCTACGGGTGCGGGTCCGATCTCCGTCCGGCTCGTCGCAGGCGAGGCGTGCGACAGCGGCGGGATCTGCACTGCTGACGGCTCGGTGCTGGAGACGGTCCCTTCGCCGCTGGTGATCGGTCCGCCGATCGAGGTGTCGTTCGGCGCGGCCGTCTACAGCGTGAGCGAGGGGGCCGTGTTGGAGCTGCCGGTGGTGCTCGACAGCGCACATACCCGGCTGCGGGATGTCGAGATTCCGGTTGTCGTGTCGGGCGGGTCGGCGTCCGGTGATGAGTACACGGTCAGGTCGGTGGTGAGCTTCGCAGCGGGCGAGACCCGCAAGCCGGCGACCATCGATGCTGCCGACGATGACCTGGTGGAGGGTCCTGAGACCGTCGAGTTGAGCCTGGGGACATTGCCGGTCGGGTTCTCGGAGGGAACGAGGAGCACTGCGACGATCACGATCGCCGACGCCGACTCGGCGGCAATGAGGGCGGGGTTCGCCTCCAGCGAGGTGTCCGAGGGAGGCGAGGTCGACCTGACGGCGAGGATCACGAACGGCGTCACCTTCGCAGCAGACCAGACCGTCAATCTCGCGTTGTCGGGAACGGCCACAGCAGGCGACGACTACCTGCTGTTGGACTCGGCCAACGCGACGCTGTCGGCACCGCATCAGGTGACGCTGGCCGCGGGAGCAAGTTCGGTCACGCTCACGCTGCGGGCACTGGACGACTCCGACACGGAACTGGCCGAGACGGTATCGCTGAGCGCCACGCTGGCCTCCACGGGTGCGCTCATCGGCTCGGACACCGTCACGATCGGGCCCAGCGACCTGACCGCGCCCGAGGTGTCAATCGCTGCGGGTGGGGCTGTGGCCGAGGGCGCCGACGCGCAGTTCACCTTGTCGCGCACCGAGACTGCGGGCATCCCGCTCAGCGAGCCGCTCACGGTGAGGGTCAGCGTGACGGCGACAGCAGGTGTCGGCCTTGGCGCTGCGCCGTCGGCGGTGACCTTCGACGCCGGTGCCGGCACGGCGGAACTGCGGGCAGCGACCGAGAATGACGCGGTGGTGGAGCACGCTGGTGCGGTGACCGTACTGGTGCTGGCCGCCGTCGGGAACCCGCCGCCCTATGTGGTGGGGTCATCCAACCGGGCACAGGTCGAGGTGCGCGACGACGACACGGTGTCGTTCAGTGTCACGGCTGAGGCGTCCGCGGTCGCTGAGGGCGGCACGGCTGCGGTGACGGTCCGCACCGGCGGCGTCACGTTCGCGCAGCCCCAGACCCTCGAAGTCGAATTGTCGGGCACTGCCACCGCTGCTGACGATTTCGTGCTGCTCGACGCAGGCGATCTGGAGCTTCCTGCGCCCTATGATCTGACCCTCGCTGCGGGTGCCTCGTCGGTTGAGCTGAGGGTCTCAGCCGTCGATGACGGTATGGACGACGACGGCGAGGCCGTGACGGTGACAGTGCGCCATGAGGGGGCGGCAATCGGCTCAGCGACGATCATCGTGAACGACATCAACGAGGCACCGACACTGGAAGGTCGCCCGGCATTGCGCTACGCGGAGAACGACACCGCTGTCGCGGGTGCGTTCACAGCCACCGATCCGGAAGGCGATCTCGTCACATGGGACCTCTCAGGCCCCGACCAGGCGCTGTTCACCATTGCGGGCGGCGAGCTGTCGTTCGGGTCGCCGCCCGACTTCGAGGCGCCCGCCGACGCCGACGGGGACAATGTCTATGGCCTCGTGGTGGAAGCCTCCGCGGTCGGCGGCACCGTCCGCCGCGACGTGACCGTGACCGTGACCGACGTCGACGAGTCCGCGACAATAACCATCGACTCCGGCTCGCTGACGGTGCCCTACGTTGAAGACGCCACCGCGGCGGTGGCGTCGTTCAGCGCCGAGGATCCTGAGAGCGCACCCATCAGGTGGTCGCTCGGCGGCGACGACGGCGAGGTCTTCGAGATCAGCAACCGCGGCGTGCTGCGTTTCCTGCGGCCGCCCGACTATGAGCGGCCCGTCGACGACGGAGGCGACAACGAGTATCTGGTGCAGGTGCTGGCCCGGGCCGGCGCCAGCGACCCCGTGACCCTTGGCATCGCCGTCGACGTCATCAACAGCGACGAGCCCGCCGTAGTGCGATTGTCGTCGCCGCAGCCCCAGGTCGGCGCCGCGATGACCGCTGTGCTCGATGATCCCGACGGCGCGGTGACGTTGTCGTGGACATGGCAGCGATCGCTCAACGGCGGTCCGTGGGCCGATGTCGGCACCGCATCCGGCTACACACCGCAGCCCGCCGATGAGGGTTACGACCTGCGAGCCCAAGCCTCCTACGTGGACAGCTTCGACGGCAGCACCGACAACGCCGCGGCGCAGGCCCCACACGCCACCCGCCCCGCGCCGAGTTCCAACAGCGCACCCGATTTCGGGACGGGATTGCTGCGGCGCACAGTCGACGAGGGCGCAGATGCGGGCGCGTCCGTCGGTGCCGCGGTCGCCGCCGTCGACCACGACGTCGGCGACCGCGCCAAGCTGTCCTACACGCTCTCAGGCGCTGACGCGGAACTGTTCGGCATCGACCGCACCACGGGCCAGATCCGGGTCGGGTCGGGCACAGTGCTCGACTTTGAGACCGCGCCGACGGCCTACTCCGTCACCGTCACCGCCGCGGACCCTTCAGGTACCAGCGGTGCCGTGCCGGTGACCATCGAGCTGAACGACATCAACGAGGCGCCGGTCGCGACGCACGACAGCGCGGCGACTGTGGAGGACACCTCGGTGGGCGTCGCGGTACTCGCCAACGACGCCGATCCCGAGGATGACTCGTTGAGTGTGCGGTTGGGCGACGCTCCGCTGCACGGCAGCGCCACGGTGCTGTCCGACAACACAATCCTCTACACGCCGCGCCGTGACTTCAACGGCCGCGACATCTTCACCTATCTCGCCTCCGACGGGCGCTTGGCACGCGAAGCAGTCGTGATCGTCACCGTCGCCCCGGTCAACGACCAGCCCAAGTTCCCGACGCGCTCGGTGACGCGGTCAGCCCCCGACGGGGCTCCGCCCGGAACGCTGGTGGGTCCACCTGTGGAGGCCACCGACGCAGACGGCGAGCCGCTCAGCTACGAGCTGTTCGAAGAGGACGCGCCGTTCTTTGACATCGATCCCGACACCGGCCAGATCAGAGTCGGCGCTGACACTGTCATCGACCGATCGGCCAAGTCCAGCTACCGGCTCAGAGTCGAAGCCACCGATCCCAACGACGCCAGAGTCAGCACCGCAGTCATCGTCACTGCCGGCACCACGAGCGGCAGCTTCAGGGCAAGCTCAAGCAGCGGCGGTTCTGACGGCGGCGGTTCTGGCAGCGGCGGTTCTGGCAGCGGCGGTGGCGATCTTGATGCAGGCGTTGCGGTGCTGGTGGCGGCCAATGGGCGGAGCGCGGCCGATGTAGGAGTCGCATCGGTGCTGGCGGCCCGCACCCCAGGCGCGGTGGTGGTCTACACCGGCGGCGGCGCGCTGCCGGACCCAACGCGCGAGCTGATCGGCGATGCGCTGCCAGCGGAAGTGATCATCATCGGCGGCACCGCCGCGGTGTCTCACGAAGTGCGAGGACATATCCGCGCCGTGTCGCCTGGCAGCGACGTTGTGCGCGTCACCGGCGCCGACCGCATCGACACCGCCGCCAATACAGCGCGTCACGCCCTCGGTCCGCCCTCGGGGGCAGGGCCGGTGACGATGGTGGTGGCCAACGGCTGGTCCCCACCCGACATCGGCGTCGCCGCAGCGCTCGCGGCGCGCACGCCGCGCTCCGCGGTGCTCTATGTCGGCGCCGACGAGTTGGGCGCGGCGTCCTTGTCGCTGCTGCGCGACTACGAAGTGACACGAGTGGTCATCGTCGGCGGCACCACCGCGGTCAGCGCCGCCGTGGAAGCCCGAATCGGCGCCGCAGCAGCAGGGGCGAGCGTGTCGCGGCTCGCGGGAACCGACCGTGTCGACACTGCCTCATTGGCCGCGCGGCGGGTGCTGGGCGGCCCCGCCGACGCTGCCGCCGGCATCACCTTGGTCATCGCCAGCGGCTGGTCCCCACCCGACATCGGCGTCGCCGCAGCGCTCGCGGCCAAGACTCCCAACGCAGCCGTCGCCTACTCCCCCACCAGCACGCTCCCGGCAGCCACCGCCGCACTCATCGCCGACTACCGACTTGAGCGCATCATCATCATCGGCGGCAGAGCCGCCATCACCGACAGCGTCCGCGACGCCATCGCCGCCGCAGCACCCGACACAGTCATACGCCGCATCAGCGGCGCCACCCGCGAGCACACCGCCGCCGCAGCCGCCCGGTCCATTCTCCGCGGCAACTAGTGCCGTGTCCACCGACGTTCGCTCGCTGCAGAAGCACGGCTTGTGGGTGCGGATGCTGACCGGGCAGATCACCCAGGCCGGCGCAGCCGCGGAGGCGGGTGTGGATCGGTCGGTGATCTCTGGTTTGCGTGGTGCGGCACGCGACGGCGCGATCGCGGCGTTGAACGCGAAGCCGGCCAAGAACCCCGTCAGCACCGTCGTCAGCGGCGACGAGGCCCGGCGACTGCGCCGGCGACGAGGCCCGGCCTGACGTCTTCGGCGGCAAGCCGATCGTCCGTGACCTGCGCATCTCGGTGGAGGTGTCGATGTCGTTCCAGGACTTGATCGATGGCACAGTTCCCGGCGCGGGGAAGTTGAATGCGTCCTTGATCCACCGAATGCACTGCGTGACGAAGTTCTCGTGGATGGCCAGCGCGTACGGAATCGTGACGGTGGCGAGATGCGGGCCGGCGGCACCCAGCACCTCGGCCGCCGCATCGGGGCGCAGGTTGAAGCGAGCTATGTGCGGCACGGCGGGGAAAATCTCGGGCAGCAGCCGGTCCGAACCAGCCGTCAGTTGCAAGGTGTGGGAGGCCAGCGCCGAACCGGCCAGGAACGAGACCATCGCATTGTTGGCGCTCTGCCGCGCCGTGGTGTATTGCCGGTGTATGGGGAAGTGCACTGTTGGGGCCATCGGCACTCCTGGAGCAGCGCAGGACGCGACGTCGAGAGGCTAGAACTCAGCGCCAAAATGGACGGGCGATTTTCGTGCATACCGCATCCCTGACTTCGACGTCAGGAGCGTTCTGCTCGCTCGCAGGTCTGTGCCTTGGTGTTGTTTGCCGGGGCAGACTGGGCTGATGTGGCGCTCGTGGGCTCTGGTGTTGGGGGCTGGGGCGGGGACGCGGTTTGGGGGTGCGGCGGGTGGTCACACCAAGGTGATGGCGAATGTCGCTGGGCGGCCGATGATTGCCTGGGGCCTTGAGGCGGCCCGGGCGGCGTGTGATGGCGTGACGCTGGTGGTGGCGCCGTCCATGGTCGATCGGTTCGGCGCAGGGGTGGATGTCGTCGTGGCGGGGGGGGGGACTCGGTCGGGGTCGGTGCGGGCTGGATTGGGGACTGTTCCTGAAGATGTGGACATGGTGGTGTGCCACGACGCTGCACGGCCGGGGGCGTCGGTGGAACTGTTCGATGCGGTGATTGCTGCTGTTCGGGGTGGGGCGGACGGAGCAGTGCCGGTGCTGCCGGTGAGCGACACGCTGAAGCGGGTGCCGGAGTGGGGCGACTCGGGGGGAATTGTGGCGGCGACGGTGGATCGTTCGAGGCTCTACGGGGTGCAGACCCCGCAGGCATTCCGGCGGGAAGTGCTGGTGGCGGCGCACCGCGGGGATCCTGAGGCCACCGACGATGCGGCGCTGGTGGAAGCTGCGGGCGGCACGGTGATGGCGATCCCGGGCGAGGCGGCGGCGCACAAGGTCACCAAGCCCGACGATCTGGTGATCGTGGAGGCCTTGCTGGGTGGTCGCGCTGCGGGCAGCGGGCAGCGGGCAGCGGGCTCTAGCGTCAACTGGCGTGAGTGCTGCTGACAGCGAGCTTGGGCCCGCGATGCGGGTGGGGCACGGCTATGACGCACATCCGTTCGCCGTTGGCACCGATGCGGGTGAGCGGACGTTGGTGCTGGGCGGGATCCAGTTCCCTGATGAGCAGCCACTGGCGGGGCACAGCGACGCCGACGTGGTCGCCCACGCCGTCATCGACGCGATGTTGAGCGCCGCCGGGCTGGGCGACATCGGCACGCACTTTCCTGACGGCGACGAGCGCTGGCGGGACGCCAGCAGCATCGAGATGCTGAGACAGGTTGCCAGCCGCCTCGGCGACGCCGGCTGGCAGCTCGCCAACGCCGACTGCACGGTCATCTGCGACCGGCCGATGATCGCGCCGCATCGAGACGAGATGGGTGAACGGCTCAGTGCGGCCGCCGGGGGACCGGTCACGGTCTGCGGCAAGCGCACCGAAGGCCTTGGCGGCAGCAATGGCATCGTGGCGCACGCCGTGGCGCTGGTGACAAGCGGATCCGACGGCGAGCAGCTATCGGCGCGAATGGCCGGCGAAGTGCAATGAGTGCGGGTCGGGGCAAGCAGCGCGGCGCCTCCCCGGGGCGCAGCAGGCGGGGTGGTGCTCCGCCGCGCGTCACGCGGGGCACCCGGAATTCGGGCCGTGGGGGCGGATCGCAGCAGCGGCGAGCCGGCTCAGCAAACCAATCCGGACCAGGTCGTCGATCTGACCGCAACGCACAAGCGGCCGACCGGCGTGACGAGGCGCGGCCGCGAGGCCTTGGCGGCGATCACGTGGAAGGCCGTCAGGCCGTGCGCGAGCTGCTGCGAGCGGGCAAGCGCAAGGTGCACGAGGTGTTGATCTCTGAGGACGCGCACTCGGCGGCCACGCTGGCCGAGATCGTCGACCTGGCCGGCGACCGTCGGGTGCCGGTGCGTGAGGTGACCCGCCGCAAGCTGGACGACGCAGCGCTCACCGCAGCGCCGCAGGGCGTGATCGCCAAGGCGACCGCCATCCAACCTGTGCCGCTGGAAGAGCTGGCGAGACCGGCTGGGAATTCGCTGCCGCTGGTCGTGGCCACCGACGGTGTCACCGATCCGGGCAATCTCGGCGCCATTCTCCGCACGGCCGAGGTCGCCGGCGCCACCGGGTTAGTGCTCACCAGCCATCGGTCGGCGAACCTCACGCCGGCAGCGGTGAAGGCAGCTGCAGGTGCCATCGAGTACTTGCCGATCGCCCTGGTCGGTGGACTGCCCGCTGCGCTCGCCAAGCTCCGCGATGCAGGCCTGTGGGCCATCGGCCTGGACGGCCACGCCCCCGACGGACTCGAGTCGCTGCGGGTCGCCGACGAGCCGCTGGTGCTGGTGGTGGGCGCGGAGGGGCGCGGGCTGTCCACCCTGGTGGAGCGTCGATGCGACCAGGTCGTCTCCATCCCGGTGCTGGGACGCATCGAGTCCCTCAACGTCGCAGCCGCTGCGGCCGTTGCCCTGTTCGACATCGCTCGGGCTCGAGCCGCCAATCCCGCCTGATTCGCCGGTGCTCAGCCACCAAGGCTCCTCGGGGCTGAATCTCTCCGTCGCGGCACCAGTTGTTGCCCGCTCTTGTTCGCTTCGCTCACGGGCCGCTCGGGCCACGGCTTCGCCTTTCGGCCCAGCCTCATACGCTGGAGTCGTTGCCCGAGTAGCTCAACGGCCAGAGCACCGCTCTTGTAAAGCGGGGGTTGTGGGTTCGATTCCCACCTCGGGCTCAGCCGTGCTGGTTTCGGCAGACGTCGCCCGCCAGGGCGGGTTCGTCTGTGGGGCAATGCCCCGCAGCGATGGCTCAGAGCGTGATCACCAGATTGCCGAAGTGCTCCTTGCGCACGAAGGCTTCTTGGGCCTCGCGGATGCGCTCGAGGGGGAATGTGCCGCCGAGCACCGGGCGGATCTCGCCGCGCTCGATGTAGCCGACCAGATCGGCGAACAGCCCCGGTCCGTAGATCGTCGCGCCGTACAGCTCCAGGTCGTTGAGGTACAGCGTGCGCAGATCCAGCTCCGCCATCGGACCGGCGATGGCCCCCGAGGTGACATAGCGCCCGCGGCCTGCGAGCGCATCAAGCCACAGCCCCACAGCGTCGCCGCCGACCACGTCAGCGACCGCGTCGAACGGTCCGCCGTTGGCCTCGACCGCCGCAGCCGCATCGTGCTCGGGGTGCAGCCGCGGCACCACCACGTCGGCGCCGAGTTCGAGCACGTGCACCGCCTTGGAGGCGCCGGCGACGGCCACCACCCGCGCGCCTCGCCGCTTGGCGAGCTGCACCAGCGCCGAGCCCACGCCGCCGCTCGCGCCGGGCACCGCAATGCTCTCGCCGCCAGTGAGGCCGATTCGCTGCAGCATGTGCTCAGCCGTCGACGAGGCGCAGGCGAACGTCGCCAGCTCGGCATCAGAGAGCGCAGCGTCGATGGGGTAGACGTTGTCTGCCGGAACCGCGACGTACTCAGCGAAGCCGCCGTTCGCTTCGCTGCCGAGATAACGCGCCTTGCTCCGGTCAGCGGGGTCAGCAGGGTCCTTCAGCCACGGCTCCACGATGACGCGCCGGCCCACGAGGCCCGCGTCGGCCGCCTCCCCGGCGGCAACCACCCGCCCGGCGACATCGGCGCCCTGGATGCGGGGGAACTCCACGCCCCGGCCGCCCCAAGTGGAATCTGCAGCATCGGCGTCCGCGTATCCCGCGCCCGAGGTCGCCTCCGTCACCGACTTGCTGTACCAAGCCACACGCGTGTTGATGTCGGTGTTGTTGATGCCGCACGCCGCCACCTTGATGAGCACCTCGTCGGGACCCGGCACCGGCACCGGCACGTCGTCGCGCACCTCGATCATCTCGGGACCTCCGTGGCCCACCAGCAGCGCTGCCCGCATCGTCGCCGGGGTGCTCATTGGCGCAGCCGTGCCGACGTGGGGTCGTGGATCGGCTCGCTGAGCACCCGCGCTGGACGGTGCTCGCCGAGGACGCGCACCGTCAAGGGAGCGCCCGGTTCGGCGTCGGCCGGGTTCAGGTAGGCGAAGGCCAGACCCTGGCCCACCCAGAAGCCGTACGCACCCGTGGTCACCAGCCCGACCGGGCGGCCATCCCGGCAGACCGCATCACTGCCGCCGACCTCGGCCACGTCGGTGTCGACCGCTAGGTACGCCAGCTTCCAGCGCCACGGCCGCTCACCGCTGCCGGCGGCCGCACGGCGCGCCAGCAGCGCGTCGCGCCCGACGAAGTCGCCCTTGTCGGGCTTCACGAAACGCCCCAGGCCGGCCTCGTCGGGGGTGACGTCATGGGTCAGATCGCGGCTGATCATGTACCGCTTCTCCATCCGCAGTCCCTCGGTGGCGTGGTTCCCGACGTTCGCCATGCCGTAGGGCTCGCCCGCCTCGCTCAAGGCCCCATACAGATCAGCGATGCGATCGAGCGGCACGTGCAGCTCCCAGCCCAGCTCACCCGTGAATCCCACACGCAGCGCCCGCACGCCCGGAATGCCGGCCACGGTGATCGTCTGGCACGACAGCCAGCGGAAGGCGTCGTTGCCCAGATCGGCATCGGTGCACGCACTCAGCACGTCGCGCGACCGGGGTCCCGCCAGCGTCAGCACGCCGTAATCGCCCGAGCGGGTGACCAGCCGCGCGTCGGCGCCCGCCGGCCAGTGCGTCTCGAAGAACTCCCGCTCCTTCAGCTCGAACACTGCGGCCGACACCAGGTAGAAGTGCTCGGGCCCGAGCCGGGAGACGGTCAGCTCGCCTTCGATCCGCCCGGTCGGGGTCAGCGTGTAGGTCAGCGAGATGCGGCCGTGCGCCGGCAGCCGGTTCGTGGTCAGCCGGTCCAGAACCGATGCAGCATCCGGCCCGATGAGGTCGAACTTGGCGAACGCCGTCGAGTCGATGATCCCGACCCGCTCCCGCACGGCAGCGGCCTCGGCCGCGGCCACCTCGAACCAGTCGGTGCGGCGGAACGAGACCACGTCGCGCTGGGGCAGCCCTGCCGCCGGGGGAAACCACTTGGGCCGCTCCCAGCCGTACACTTGAGTGAAGACTGCGCCCGCGTCCGACAGCGTCGGCAGCATCGGCGAGGGACGGTAGGGCCGAGCCTCGGGGCGTTCAAGGCCGGGCAGCGGTGTCTGGTGGCGGAACTCGTAGTCCTCGGTGCCCTTGATGCGCCCGTAGGCGGCCATGTCGCCCGGCTCGATGTAGCCGAAGCGCCGGGCGTCGTAGGCCCGCAGGCTCAGGTCGGTCTCGCCGTGCACCATCCAGCGGGCCAGTTCCCGCCCCAGGCCGGGACCGTCGGCCAGGCCCACCTGTACACCGGCGAACTGCCAGAAGCTCGGCACGCCCGACGGACCGATGAGCGGGTCGCCGTCGGGGGTGTGCGCGATCGCCCCGCGGATGACCCTGCGGATGCCATGGTCGGCCAGGATCGGCACCCGCTCGAGTGCCCGCTCCAGCCACAGCCCGACCCGGTCGTAGTCGGCGTCGAACAGCGGGTTCTCCAAGTCCCAGCCGGGTCCGTCCGCCCAGACGGACTCGGCATTGCGCTGCTCGTAGATGCCGATGAGCCCGGCGTCCTGTTCCTGGCGGATGTAGCCCGAGACGTAGTCGTCGCGCACCACCGGCAATTCGGCGTCGAGTTCGGCGAACTCCGGCACCGGCGTGGTCACGAAGTACGAGTGCAGCGCGTTGGCCATCGGCACCGCCAGCCCGACCATCTGCGCCACCCGGTGGGCGTAGCAGCCGGCGGCGTTCACGACGTGTTCGGCGTGCACCGTGCCGGCTTCGGTGACGACGTCGAACGTGCCGTCGGCTCGCCGGCCGATCTCGATGACGCGGTTGCGGCGGCTCAACTGGGCGCCCTTCTGCCGAGCGACAGCCACCAGTGCATTGGTGGCACCGGTGGGGTCGACATGACCGTCGTTGGGCGTCCACACCGCGCCCTGCGCCTCGGAAGTGTCGAAGAAGGGATGCCGCTCGGCGATGAACTCAGGACCCACCCAATCCATCTCGTTGCCGACGTAGGCGGCGAGGCCGAGCTGCGCCCGCAGCCAGTCCACCTCCTCGTCGTGGTAGGCGATCCGAAAGCTGCCGCTGCGGTGCCAAGTGGTCTCCACACCCGACTCGGCCGGGAGGCTGTCGTACAGCTCGCAGGCGTAGCGCCGCATGGCCGCCAGCGTGTAACCCGAGACCGAATGGGTGACCTGGCCGGCGGCGTGCCAAGTGGAACCCGACGTCAGCTCGCCCTTCTCGATGAGCAGCGTGTCACTCCAGCCTTCGTGAGCCAAGTGGTACAGCAGGCTGGCGCCGCAGATGCCGCCCCCGATGATCGCAACGCGCGTCGCCTCGGGCAGGCTCATGCGCCCTCACATTGGTCACGATGCGGGTCAGGAGGCTGAGCCGATAGGCGAAGCCGTGGCCCGAGCGGCCCGTGAGCGAAGCGAACAAGAGCGGGAAACAACTTCCTCAACACTTCAATGGCTGACCTGTTTACGCGGTCGCGCAGAATGCGGCAGAATACCGCCCAGTGGCGGCTGACCATACACAGGTGCCCAGAGCGGTTCACGCGGCGTTGCGGCATCCGGAGTACTACGTGCCCGGCCTTGCTGCCGACGAGGTGGCACAGCGCTACGGGTTGCGCCTCGACGACATCATCAAGCTCGGCTCGGCAGAGAATCCCTACGGTCCGTCACCGGCCGCGCAGGCTGCTGTGGCGGATGCGGTCGGCCGGATGCAGATCTACCCGTCGTGGACCGCCGAGCCGCTGCGCGAGCGGCTGGCCGAGACCTACGGCTACGAGCCGGGCAACTACCTCTGCGGCGCCGGCGAGACCGAGATCATCTCGGTGCTCATCCGCGCCTACGCAGCGCAGGGCGAGCCGGTGCTGATGCCGGCGCCGTGCTTCCCGATGTACCACCTGTTCGCCGAGGCCGAGGGCCGGGTCGCTGACCTGCGCTGCGAGGCGACCGATCCCCAGACGATGGCGGTGGACATCGACGCCTACATCGCGGCGGTCCGTCCCGAGCACAAGATCGTCTTCGTCACCAACCCTCACTCGCCATCGGGTACGTGGACAGCGGAAGGAGACCTGCGGCGCGTGATCGAGGCCGCCTCGCACTGCCTCGTGGTGCTCGACGAGGCCTACGTGCACTACTCGGGCGACCCCGGCGGCATCGGGCTGGTGGCCGAGTACCCGAATCTCGTCGTGCTGCGCACGTTCTCGAAGGTGCACGGCCTGGCAGGACTCCGGCTGGGGTTCGGCGTGGCCCAATCCGAGGTCATCGACGCGCTGCTGGCCGCGAAGCCCACCTGGAACGTCGGTCAGCTGCAGATTGCCGGGGGCGTGGCGGCACTGGGCGACCACGAGTTCGTGCAGCGCACCGTCGAGGTCATCTGCGACGCACGCGCCTACGCGCAGGAACTGTTCGACACCAAGCTCGACCGGTTCCGCTGCGTAGAGGGCTCACGGTCGAACTTCTTTCTCATCGAGCTGCTGGATCGGGAGCTGGACTCGTCGGGCGTGTGGCAATCGCTGCTCGAACGGGGGGTGATCACCAAGGACGGCGCCGTGTCATTTCGAGGTCTCGGCCACAGATTCCTGCGAGCCGACGTCGGCTTCCGCGAACGCATGGACCGTCTGGTCGCCGCTCTAGGGGATATCCCATGAGGTTGTTGGCGGCGCACCAGCAGGTGTCATTGGACGCGACTGCGCTCGTGGCCGCACTGGGAGACCTTCCGTGAGCCAGGCGCTCGCTGCCCGCTGCTACACCGACCAAGCGATCTTCGATGCTGAGCTGGACGCGGTGTTCGCTCGATCTTGGGTGATGGTCGGCCATGAGTCCCAAGTGGCGGCCCATGGCCAGGTGCTGACCGCCGCGGTCGGTGACGAATCGGTGTTCGTGGTGAACAACGGCGGCCAACTCGGCGCGTTCTACAACGTGTGCCAGCACCGGGGCCACGAGCTGTTCCCCCCGCAGCAGCCCGGCGGAGATGAGCTCGTCGTGCCAGGGCTCGTGACGTGCCCGTACCACGCGTGGGTGTACGCGCTCGACGGCAGACTGGTCAGTGCCCGCAGCCGCGACGTCGGCGAGATCTGCCTGCCGCCGGTGCGTCTCGAGCGCCTCGGCGGGTTCGTGTTCGTGAACCTCGACCAGAATGCGCCTGCGTTGGCGCAGGTGGCGCCCGGGGTGGAATCGGAGCTGCTGTCGAACGCGCCCGCGGCGCCTGAGCGGGTGCTGAGCTGGCGCAACACCCATGTCATGGCGGCTAACTGGAAGGTCGTCGTCGAGAACTACAACGAGTGCTACCACTGCCCGAACGTGCACCGCTCGTTCACCACCGGTGTGGTGGACCCGGCCAGCTACCGCATCTCCTGCGAGAGCGAGGTGATCCGCCACTTCGCGAAAGGCGCCCCAGCCGACCGGTCCGGCTACACCCGCCTCGACGACGGCGCCGACTATGTCGCCTACTTCGTCTGGCCTGCCTCGGCGATCCAGGTGTATCCCGGCCAGGTTGTCAACACGTTCCGCTGGGTGCCGCTCGAGGTCGACCGGACGCTGCTGGTGCGGGAGTTCTGGCTGGATACCGCCGAGCCCTCCGATGTGCAACGCGAGGTCATCGACTTGGACTGGCAGACGACGGCTACCGAGGACTTCGGCTTGGTGGAATCGACCCAGCGAGGACTCCGCAGCCGCGGGTATCGCCCCGGACCGCTCATCTGCGAGTCCTCCGGTGTCGGCACCGTGCACAGCGAGGACTCAGTGGCGCACTTGGGTTCCCTGGCGCGGGCAGCACTGGAGTCTCGGCACGCCTGAGCGCACCGCTTCTGGTTCGATGGGGCTGATGGCGGCCGACGGCGCGACGAATCCGACTGCCGCGCTGGCGGAGTTCCTCGCTGAGGTGGGCGGCTCGGTGCCCGAACGCCTGACGGACATCGCCCAGAACTGCGTCGCCGACACGCTCGGCTGCATGATCTACGGCGCAGTGCTGCCGTGGACTCGCACCGCGGCGGCGTACGCCCGCCAGACCGGTGGGTCTGGCAGCTCGCCGATTGTCGGAGGCGGCCGCACCACGGCACCTATGGCCGCTTTCGCGAACGGCGCGGCGGCGCATGCATTCGAGCTGGACGACGTCCACGAGGAATCGATCTCTCATCCCGGCGCGGTGGTGATTCCTGCAGTGCTGGCGCTGGCCGAGGAACTGGGTGCGGGGGGCAGCGATGCGCTGGACGCCATCGTCGTGGGCTATGAGGCCATGGGCCGTGCCGGAATCGCAGTCGGACCCGCCGCCCACATGCTCGCAGGCTTCCATCCCACCTCGATGTGCGGTGTCTTCGGGTCGGCGGCGGCCGCGGCTCGCTTGCTGGGCCTGGACGCCGGCCGGCTGCGTCACGCGCTGGGGATCGCCGCCACGCTGGCGTCGGGGACTATGGAGTTCGCATCCTCCGGCGGCCAGACCAAGCGCCTCCATGCGGGTCGTGCCGCCGAGGGCGGCGTGATGGCAGCACGGCTGGCCGCCGCCGGCTTCGAAGGGCCGGAGGACGGGCTGACCGGCGCCTACGGCTTCTGCCGGGTGTTCGGCGACGAGCCCAGCGTCGAGTTGCTGACCGATGGCCTCGGGCGCCGCTGGATGCTGGACGAGATCACCGTCAAGCCCTGGGCGGCGTGCAGCGACATCCACCCGCTGATCCAAGCCACCTTGGAGCTGCGCGACGCCCACAGACTCCGACCCGACATGATCCAGCGCATCGAAGCGACGGCCTCCACGAAGGCAGCCGTCCACAACAGCGGGGACGGCATGGCGTCGGTGATGGCCGCGCAGTACTCCGGTCCGTGGAACATCGCGGCGGCGCTGGTGGCGGACCCCGCAGACCCCGCCACCTACAGCGCCGATCGGATCGCCGATGCTGCGCTCGTCGAGCTGCAGTCGAGGGTTGTCGGCATCGCTGCTGACGCACGCTGGGATGCCACCTATGCGCACAAGATGGGCGGCTCGGTGCGCATCACCTTGCGAGACGGCAGCGTGCTGGAGCGCTCGGTGTGCGGCCAGAAGGGTTCGATGCACGACCCCTTGAGTGCCGACGACATCGAAGCCAAGCTCGCCATGCTCGTCGGCTCGCACGAAGCGGCGCTGTGGGACTGGGTACGGGCATTGCCGAGTGTCCCGAGGCTGGCGCTGCCCTCTGTGGTCTGCGAGATTCCTCCATGAGCGCACCGCGGATCGTCGTCGGCAGCCTGAACACCGCCGTCGGAGCAGTTGGACAGCTTGGGAGGACAAGCTTGCTCAGGCAGCTCCGTAGAGCCGGTCTCCGGCGTCCCCGAGCCCGGGCACGATGTAGGCCTGCTCGTTGAGGCGGCTGTCGACGGCGGCCGTCACGATGCGGACGTCGGGGACGCTGCTGCGCAGGGCCTCGATTCCCTCGGGCGCCGCCAACGCGCACACCATCGTGACTCGGCCCACGCCCGACGCCGCCAAGACGCGGATGACCTCCGCAGCCGAACCGCCGGTCGCCAGCATCGGGTCGAGCACCAGCACGGGCCGGTCCTCCAGCACGCTCGGCAGCGATTCGAGGTAGCACTCGTGGCTGACCCCGTCGGGAGTCTCGATCCTGCGCATCCCGATGAATCCGACCGGGGCGGCGGGCAGGAGCCGCAGCGCTGCATCCAGCATTCCCAGCCCGGCTCGCAGGACAGGCACGATCGCCGGCATCGGGTCGAGCCGTGAGCCTTCGGCGGACCCCAACGGCGTCTCCACCGGCGCGGGAGCGGACACGGCGTCGATCAAGGCTTCAGCCACCAGCAGGAACGTCAGCGAGTCGAGCCGTTGGCGGAACTCCTCGACGTCGGTGTTCTTGTCACGCAGCCGAGTGAGGAGCGCTGCAGCTACCGGATGGTCGACGCGTTTGACTCTCATTGGCTGATGTTTATCGGGCTGATGTTCATGCGGCTGATGTTCATCGGGCTGATGTTCATGCGGCTGATGTTCATCGGGCTGATGTTCATGCGGCTGATGTTCATCGGGCTGATGTTCATGCGGCTGATGTTCATGCGCTCGCTCGTGTGGGCAGGTCTTCGCTGGGTGTTGGGTTCCGCGCGCAGACTGATGAGGACGCGCGCCGGGGTACACCTTCGCGATGCGACACCCATTGTTCCCCGCCTTTGTCCGCTTCGCTCGCGGGCCGCTCGGGTCCGGGAGGCCGCTCGGGTCCGGGATTCAGCCTCTGGGCGCTCAGGGGTACACCCGCCGACGCCTCATTGGCCCTACGCTCACAGCATTGCCATTGCCGCCGTCCAGCGGTTCTCGTCACATTTCAACCAACTTGTCGCGGATGCCCGCACGGTCGTGCGTAGCTGGCCCGCACACCTTCGGGAGGTCGCCCGATGAACAGCCAAGCCGGCGAATCCAACAGCGGCGCAGCTGTGCGCGGACTGCTGCTGGTGCTGGTGGCCGTCGTCGTGGGCGTGCTGCTGCTGCGCTCGGTGGACGATCCTGACGAGATTGTCACGACTGACCCGGTGTCCTCCGTCGGTCCCGGATCCACACTGCCCGCGGTGGCGCAGCCCCCACCGACGACCGGCGCTGGCGACCCAATCGGCGAAGTCCCCGCCAGCACGGTTGCCGTGAGCACCACGACGGCACAGGCGCCTGACACCACCTCTTCGGAGGCCGAGCCGTTCCAGCCCCGGCCGGCTGCGGAGATCTCGGTGCAGGTGGCCAACTCCACGACGGTGCGCGGGGCCGCAGGACGGCTCACCGACCGCTTCAAGACCCTGAGCTACATCACCAAGTCGCCGACCAACTACTTGGGCACCCCGCTGGAGCGCACACGCATCTATTACCAGCCGGGTTCGCTGCTCGAAGCACGGGCGATCGCCGGAGTGCTCGAGCTCGACGCCGACAACGATGTCTTCACGATGCTGACCGACACCTCGGCAGTGCAGGGCTTCGAGACGCCCGACGTCCTGGTGGCGCTGGGAACCGACTTGGCTGAGTAGCCCGCCTGCTGAGCAGAACCTATGCGGGTTGTGGCATGTCCGGACAAGTTCCGCGGCACCGCGTCGGCAGCGGAGGTCGCAGCCGCTATCGAGGCGGGGGTTCGCGTGCACGTCGGTGACGCCGCCGAGGTGATGTGCCTGCCGACGGCGGATGGCGGCGAGGGCACGCTCGAGGCGCTGGGCGGACCGAATCGCACCTCGCTGGTGACCGGTCCGCTGCGTGAGCGCATCGAGGCCGCTTGGCGCCTGGACGGCGAGGTGGCCATCGTGGAGATGGCCCGCGCCAGCGGGCTGCTGCTGGCCGGGGGCGCCGAAGGGAATGACCCGCTCGCCGCAACCACGGCAGGCACCGGGGAGCTCATCGCCGAGGCCGTCGCCGGCGGGGCTCGACGCGTGATCGTGGGTGTGGGCGGCTCGGCCACGACCGACGGCGGCTTGGGCGCACTGGACGCCATGGCGCCACTGGCCCGTCTCGCTGGTGTCTCGGTGGTGGTGGCCTGTGACGTGCGCACCGGGTTCTGCGACGCAGCGCGTATCTTCGGCCCGCAGAAGGGGGCGACGGGGCCGCAGGTCAAGCTGCTGGCCCGCCGTCTCGAGCGGCTCGTCGACCTGTACATCGAGCGTTACGGCGTCGACGTCAGCGAGATGGCCCGGGCGGGTGCCGCCGGGGGCCTCGCGGGCGGGCTGGCAGCCGGTCTGCGTGCCGAGCTGGCGGAGGGCTTCGAGGTGGTGGCAACCGAAGTCGGGCTGGCCGAGGCCATCGAAGAAGCCGACTTGGTCATCACTGGCGAAGGCCGTCTCGATGCAGGCTCGTTCGACGGCAAAGTCGTGGGAGGCGTGCTGGCGCTGGCCACCGAGGCGGGGGTGCCGGCTGGCGTCATCGCGGGCGCCCGCGAACCCGGCATCGACCTTGCCGCCGGGTTGCGGACGAGCGACCAAGCCCCCGTCAGCGACCTGGTCGTGCTGACAGAGCAATACGGAACAGAACGGTCGATGTCCGACACGCTGTCCGCCGTGAGCGAGGCCGCTGCTGGGTTGACCGCCGGCTTCTGCTCGGGTGGAGGAGTTGACGGTTAGCACTCTCCGCTCTAGAGTGCTAACCGCTGCAGGCAGTGCGGCAGCGATGTGACGCCCGTCCATCGTCGCCCATTGACCTGTCATTAGCATTCAGCGATTTTCCATTGACACCAAAGTCACCGAGGACAGGAGTCTCCTGAACATGGCCAAGATGATCAGCTTCGACGACGAGGCCCGCCGAGCGCTCGAGTCAGGCATGAACCAGCTCGCCGATGCCGTGCGCGTCACGCTGGGCCCCAAGGGCCGCAACGTCGTGCTGGACAAGAAGTGGGGCGCGCCCACGATCACCAACGACGGCGTGTCGATCGCCAAAGACATCGAGCTGGAGGACCCGGTGGAGCGCATCGGGGCCGAGCTCGTCAAGGAGGTCGCCAAGAAGACCGACGACGTCGCGGGCGACGGCACCACCACCGCCACCGTGCTGGCGTGGACGATGGTGCGCGACGGCCTGCGCAACGTGACAGCGGGCGCCAACCCGATGGCCATCAAGCGGGGCATCGAGGCCGGCGTCGAAGCCGCTGTCGAGGCCATCGAGGAGATGGCGATCAGCGTCACCGACTCCAAGACCCATGTCGCGCAGGTAGCGGCCATCTCGGCTGCCGACGGCGACATCGGCCAGCTCATCAGCGACGCATTCGACAACGTCGGCAAGGACGGCGTGATCACCGTCGAGGAATCGCAGACCTTCGGTCTCGAGATGGATCTCGTCGAGGGCATGCGCTTCGACAAGGGCTATATCTCGCCTTACTTCGTGACCGATCCTGACTCGCAGGAGGCAGTGCTCGACGACGCGTACCTGCTGTTCATGCAGGGCAAGATCTCAGCAGTGCGCGATGTGCTGCCGGTGCTCGAGAAGGTCACCCAGGCAGGCAAGCCGCTGGTGATCATCGCGGAGGACGTCGAGGGCGAGGCCTTGGCCACGCTCGTCGTGAACAAGATCCGCGGCACGATCCGCTCTGTGGCCGTGAAGGCGCCCGGCTTCGGTGATCGCCGCAAGGCCATGCTGGCTGACATGGCGATCCTGACCGGCGGCCAGGTCATCAGCGAGGATGTGGGCCTCAAGCTCGAGAACACCACGCTCGACCTGCTGGGCACGGCCCGCCGCGTGGTGGTCACCAAGGACGAGACCACCATCATCGAGGGCTCGGGCGACGAGTCCGAGGTGCGGGGCCGGATCGAGCAGATCAAGAGCGAGATCGACAACACCGACTCCGACTACGACCGCGAGAAGCTGCAGGAGCGGCTCGCGAAGCTGTCCGGCGGCGTGGCAGTGCTGCGTGTCGGCGCAGCCACCGAGGTCGAGCTGAAGGAGAAGAAGCACCGCATCGAGGACGCAGTCAGCACCACCAAGGCAGCCATCGAGGCTGGCGTGGTGACCGGCGGCGGCGTCACGCTGGTGCGGGCGGAGTCTGCGGTCGGGGCGGTCGTCGACGCGCTTGACGGCGACGAGGCGACCGGTGCCCGGCTGGTCGAGCGTGCGCTCGCCGGCCCGCTGAAGCAGATCGCCGAGAACGCCGGCTACGAAGGCGGCGTGGTGGTCAGCAAGGTGCGTGACCTCAACGGCGCGATGGGCCTCAACGCCGCCACCGGCGACTACGAGGACTTGGTCGGCGCCGGCGTGATCGACGCTGCCAAGGTGACGCTGTCGGCGCTGCAGAACGCTGCGTCGATCGCGGCGCTGTTCCTCACCACCGAGGCAGTGATCTGCGACGAGCCCGACTCCGGCGGCGGTGCGTCCGGCATGCCGGACATGGACTTCTAGCAGGCTGCTGACTTATTCGGATCCGGGCAAGTCTGCAATGCTCTGATCTGCGGCTTTGTGTCCGCGCGGCCTCTAACAGGCTGCTTGAAATATGCAGGTCTGGCCGGAAGCGCAAGCCCCTGACCTGCGGGTTTGCAACTGGACACCGCCCGAAAATCGACTTTTTCAGCATCCTGCTGAGTGGAGAACGCGATTGCGAGGACGGAGGATCGCCATCGGCACCGGCTGGGTGTGAGAAGGCTCGAAAACGGCTGGCGAGTCGAGGCTCTCGCTGGCTACGGTGCGGCAAGGGATGCTGCCCGGCTGAAGGGCAGCCGCCGAAGAGAACGCCCGCGCGCAGTGCTGCGCCGCGACACCCAGCGAGGCCCCATGTCCGCCACAGTCGAAACGGCCGCCGTGAACGCTCCCAACCCCGACCCGACACACCCTGCCGACACCGCGCACTCCCCGCCCGCAGCCACCCGCGCCCACGGCGCGTCGACAAGAGCTCGCCCACGCGGGCACCGGGACCGCTCCTCGACGCTCATCGCCGCCCTCATCACCGTCCTCGGCGCCCTCATCACCGTCCTCGGCGCCCTGCTCATCTGGCAGCTCAACGCGATGAACCACAACATCGACAGCCTCAGCAGAGACCTGCGAAACGAGATCAGCGGCGTCGAGACCAGCCTGCGGAACGAGATCAGCGGCGTCGAGACCAGCCTGCGAAACGAGATCGGCGGCGTCGAGACCAGCCTGCGGGCCGAGATGCAGGCGGGCTTCCGCGAAGTCAACGCGACCCTGCTCGATCACACCGACCGCCTCGCCCGGCTCGAAGCCGCGTCCGCGCTCGCATCGCCGACATCTCCGAGCCCGCCCGGCAGCGCCCACACGCTGCCCCAGTGAAGCCACACAGGCCGCCGGCGGACACACCCGCACCCCAACCGAACCGATGGATCCAAGGTTAGGGTTCTGAATCCGTGGGCTTGATCTACGCCAACACGTTGGCTGTTGCTGTCGTATTGGCAGCAGCAGCGGCTTTGCCGCTCACCTTTTTGGCAGCCCAAAGAATCTTGAGTCCAGAGTCGACGCCGGTTCGTGATCGCGTTTCGCGTCGAGGCCGCTTGAGCGACTGGCTGTCTGATCGTCGGACCTGAATTTGGCGGCGGGTGTTTTGTGTTTGTGCTGGTCAGAGGGGCGCGGCGGGTTGGTGTTTGTACTACATGGGCTGTTGGGGCGGTGAGTGGAGAACGCGATTGCGAGGACGGAGGATCGCCATCGGCACCGGCTGGGTGTGAGAAGGCTCGAAAACGGCTGGCGAGTCGAGGCTCTCGCTGGCTACGGTGCGGCAAGGGATGCTGCCCGGCTGAAGGGCAGCCGCCGAAGAGAACGCCCGCGCGCAGTGCTGAGCCGCGACACCCAGCGAGGCCCCATGTCCGCCACAGTCGAAACGGCCGCCGTGAACGCTCCCAACCCCGACCCGACACACCCTGCCGACACCGCGCACTCCCCGCCCGCAGCCACCCGCGCCCACGGCGCGTCGACAAGAGCTCGCCCACGCGGGCACCGGGACCGCTCCTCGACGCTCATCGCCGCCCTCATCACCGTCCTCGGCGCCCTCATCACCGTCCTCGGCGCCCTGCTCATCTGGCAGCTCAACGCGATGAACCACAACATCGACAGCCTCAGCAGAGACCTGCGAAACGAGATCAGCGGCGTCGAGACCAGCCTGCGGAACGAGATCAGCGGCGTCGAGACCAGCCTGCGGGCCGAGATGCAGGCGGGCTTCCGCGAAGTCAACGCGACCCTGCTCGATCACACCGACCGCCTCGCCCGGCTCGAAGCCGCGTCCGCGCTCGCATCGCCGACATCTCCGAACCCGCCCGGCAGCGCCCACACGCTGCCCCAGTGAAGCCACACAGGCCGCCGGCGGACACACCCGCACCCCAACCGAACCGATGGATCCAAGGTTAGGGTTCTGAATCCGTGGGCTTGATCTACGCCAACACGTTGGCTGTTGCTGTCGTATTGGCAGCAGCAGCGGCTTTGCCGCTCACCTTTTTGGCAGCCCAAAGAATCTTGAGTCCAGAGTCGACGCCGGTTCGTGATCGCGTTTCGCGTCGAGGCCGCTTGAGCGACTGGCTGTCTGATCATCTGAACCAAATCGTGAGCGTCATCCTGCCGCTGGTAACCGCAGCGTTGGTCGCGATTGCGTTCCTGCACGAGACGTTGAGAGATGTGCCGTCCGAAGCTCTTTGGACACCGTCAGCAGCAAGCTGGTTTCTCGGCAGCCGCGAGGGAGGTCTCTGCCTCGTGTACTTGGGAGTTGCCGGGTTGATGTTCGCCATCGCCGGCTTCGCCGCGAAGGGAATAGAACCGGACAGGGGCAGCCGGGTCACGCCGAAGCTCAGATGGGTCTTTTGGAAGCTATCGGTTCGGTGGTGCGCCCGAGCGGCAGGCTTGGCTGCTCTCGGCGTGGTACTGCTCGTCCCAGCTCTGCTGAGCATGCTGGTCGCTGCGCTCGAAGTGCCCTCGCACTGACCCAACACATTGCTGCACACATCGCTCCATCCTCTCAAGGAACAGAGCCTCCACCAAAACCGGGGTGATTCATCTTGGACGTCCCCGGCTTCTCTGCACATGATCGTCACAACGCCGTCACTGGCCTTGAGGCCGAGTCGGACCGACGAATACGTCTCGCAGAGCGGCCGAGTGCCACGGTTGGGTTGCCCGGAGTTTCAGTCAGGAGGCTGGGGTCCGGTTTGTCACACCTCATACGTATGTTCAGGTCCTGCTCTCGGGGCGAAGGAGATGGACATGGCTCGGTGGACTGCACGAACGTCACTAGTGCACTACGAGGATCGCCTGCCTGGGCTGGGAGCGTGGTCTACGGTCGGCGGCGTGGCTGAGGCCCCTCGACCGCCGACCAACGGCGCAATGAACACGCTGCTCGCGTGCGATGCCCCGGCGCACGACTGGTACCGATTCGTCCTGTCATTTCCGCCGCACTTGGTGCGCGACTACGCGGGCCGGTTCGAACTTGCAGACGACGCGGTCGTTCTCGACCCTTTCTGTGGGACGGGTACCACGTTGGTGGAAGCCAAGAAGATGGGGATCGCCGGCATCGGCGTTGAAGCGATGCCGATGGCGAAGTTCGCGGCCCAGGTCAAGACCGACTGGGAACCTGATCCCGACGGCTTGGCCAACCACGCGAATCTTGTAGCCGAGAAGGCGTTGGCAAGTCTGACGGCGGATGGGCTGAGCGATGAGCTGGGCGTACCAACACGCGAGAATCAGCAATTGCGCAGTTTGGATTCCGACGCAGCCAAGTTGCTCATCAAGGACTCGATCAGTCCGCTGCCATTGCACAAGGCACTTGTCCTGCGAGAAGCACTCGACGGCGAGCGGGCAGCAGGGTTCACCGACCATGAACAGCTCGCGTTCGCTCGTGTGCTTCCGACCGAGGTCGGCAACCTTCGGTTCGGCCCGGAGGTCGGGGTTGGCTCGCTGCGCGATGACGCAGCCGTGGTGGCACTGTGGCTCAACCGTGTGTTGACCATCGCCGATGACCTGCGGATCCTGGGCGCGCAAGAGCGTACGTCGGCGATGGTCGTCCCAGGCGACGCTCGCGATGTCGCATCGTGCGTTCCGGTAGAGAGTGTGGATGCCGTCATCACGTCGCCCCCATATCCCAACGAGAAGGACTACTCGCGGACTGTCCGTCTCGAGTCAGTGCTATTGGGCTACCTCACGGACCGGCCAAGCCTGCGAAGCACGAAGCGCGAACTACTCCGCTCGAACACTCGCGGCGTCTACCGCGACGACGACGACTCTGCCTGGGTCGCCGACGACGAGCGCGTGCAGGACCTCGCGACCCAGATCGAAGAACGCCGCATCGCTCTCGGCAAGGACTCGGGGTTCGAGCGCATGTACCACCGCGTGACGAAGCTCTACTTCGGCGGCATGACGCGTCATCTGTCGTCGCTGCGAGATGTGCTGCGACCCGGCGCTCGCCTCGCATATGTAGTTGGCGATCAGGCGTCCTATCTGCGAGTGATGATCCGCACCGGGCAGATTCTCGCCGACATCGCTGAGCGCGCTGGCTACGAGGTAGAAGGCATCGATCTGTTCAGGACGCGACCGGCCACTGCTACACGGGACCAGCTCCGTGAAGAAGTTCTCCTGCTGCGGTGGCCTGGTCCACGGGGTAGGTGAGGGGGTGGCACCGCATGGTGAGACCCTGGCTCAGCGGCTGATCGCCAAGATATTCGCTGATCGCTACCGGCCCGGCATGCGCGAAGTGCCGTTTCCTCGTGATGACATCGTGGCAGCGGCGGAGGCGCTGAGCGAAGCTCGCCCGAAGAACATCGGCGACATCGTGTATTCGCTGCGCTACCGCACGGACCTCCCGCCCTCCCTCCGGGATGAAGCACCACCGGGCCATGAATGGGCAATCTTCCCCGGCGGCAACGCCGTCTACGTCTTGCGTCTCGTGCCGGTGAACTTGATTAAACCGCGCAGCGGCCTGCGAGTCGTGAAGCTGCCGGATGCAACGCCGGGTGTCATCAGCAGCTACGCGATGTCCGACGAGCAGGCATTGCTCGCTCGGGTTCGGTACAACCGTCTGCTCGATGTGTTCACCGGACTGGCGTGCTCGTCTCTGCAGAGTCATCTGCGTACGTCTGTCACGACCGAGAACGCCATCACCGGCAAGCCAAGCAGCTCGCAGGTCGAGACGGATGAGCTGTACGTAGGGCTTGATGAGCACGGTGCCCACTACGTCTTGCCGGTGCAGGCCAAGGGCGGCAGCGACGCGCTGAGTGTCATCCAGATTTGGCAGGATTTCCGCGTTGCTGAGCAGAAGTTCCCCGCACTGCGGCCGCGTCCCATCGCAGCGCAATTCATGGACAACGACGCCATCGCGCTCTTCGAGTTCGACGAGCACGATGGCGAGATCACGATTGAGCGCGAACGCCACTACCGGCTGGTCGAACCCGATGAACTCTCTCCGGAAGATCTACGGTCCTATCGGGCGGCGTCCGAGTCCGCCACGTACTGAGCGATGTGGACAGGAGCCACCCTTCGTAGGGCGCCCCGAACTGCAGAGCAAGTCAGGCTGCATTCTGCGATTCGGCCGACTGGAGCCCGGCCGGCTGGTTTAGCTAGACACCTGCGACAGGCGCCCAGTCTGAACCCAATAAGTACCACCGGGTCTATTGGATAGTGGGAGGTGCGCGTCCACTAGAAAGCCACCACCGCAGTCACCCAGACCGCGGCAGGGCATGTAATGGTGAGTCATCCCCGCCAGCGCTGCCACACCCCGAACCATGACACGCATGCAATGACCACAGAGGTTGTTGACGTGGTTGGCGGGTGTGGCTGCGATGGCGGTGTGGTGCCGGTGGTGATTGCAGGTGTGTGCCCAGTTCTGGAGGCGTCGGCGGCGGTCGGGTTCTGAGCGGGACTTGTGGCTGTAGAGGAACTCCTCGGCCATGGTGCGGTTGAACCGCTCGACCTTGCCGTTGGTTCGGGGCCGACAGGGGCGGGCGAGGCGATGCTTGGCGCGGTTCTCGGCGAAGTCTGCCGAGGTGAAGTTGCGGTCGTTGTCGGTCATGACGGCGTCGATGCCGACGTTCAGCTTGTTGAACCAGTCCCGCGCGTTGCGCCAGAACGGAGCCCTCCCAAGCGACCTCGCGGGCCGGCTCGACCGGTCCTCCAAACCCGCCTCCCCCTCGGCCTCGCAGCGCTTCACCCACTTGCCGACGGCCTGACGCGAGCAGCCCATCTGAGCCGCCACCGCCGTCTTGGACCGGCCCGCCGCCACCCGCTCGACCAACACCAGCCGAGAACGCGGCGACAACCGCAGCCGCAGCGCACCCTGCCGCGGCGATCCTGAAATACTCTTCGACACTGAGCCTTCGTTCGCAGCCGGGATCACAACAGATCCCACACTGCCACGGAGGCTCAACCCATCACAGGACCAGCACCGTCAACAAGGTCCATGGTCATTGCATGCGTGTCATGGTTCGGGGTGTGGCAGCGCCGGCGGGGATGACTCACCATTACATGCCCTGCCGCGGGCTGGGTGACTGCGGTGGTGGCTTTCTAGTTGAGTGTCTCCCCGCCGGTTCGTTGCCTTGGCGGCGTCGCTTGATAGGAGCGTGAACACCCCCGATGTGGTGGCCCGACGCATGTGTGCGCACCGCCGAGGCCAGCTTGTCACAGCCCCGGACAAGGAGGAATCCCATGACAGTGGCGGGCATCGACACCCACAAAGACACCCTGGCCGCCTGCGCAGTCGACGGCCTCGGACGGTCGCTGGAGCACCGCAGCTTCGCGAACACCCCTGCCGGCCACGCCGAGCTGGCCGGCTGGGTCGCCGCCTGTGACGCCGATCTGGTCGCGGTCGAGGGATCAGGCAACTACGGCCGCCCCGCGGTGAGGGTCCTGGTCGGCGCCGGCGCCGAGGTCCGCGAGGTGCCTCCGAACATGACAGCGGCAGGCCGCCGCCGTCAGCGCACCCGCACCAAGACCGATCCCGCTGACGCTGTGGCGATCGCCCGCGTCGGGCTGCGCGAGGCGGCGCTGCCCCCGCCGCGGCCCGACGGCGCCGTCGAGGATCTGCGCAGCCTGGTCCGCTACCGCTGCGAACTGGTCGCCCAGCGCACCCGGCTGATCAACCGGCTCCACGCCGACCTGTCCCAGCTGCGCCCCGGGTATCACCACCGCACCGGCCGGCTCACCAGCGCCAGTGGGCTATTGGGAGCCGCTGTAGGCCGCCTCGCGAGCCTTTACCCTGCCTCCATCCATGGCGCCGACAGGGGGCTGGAGTGCAGAATTCCGTGGCGACGCCGCCACTCGATCAGCTTGGATGGTGGTCGGGACTCTGGTCGTACCTGGGATCCCCCGAGGTCGCCGCTGGGCTGATCGGCGTATTGCTCACAACGACGGTGTCTCGGGCATTAAGGCGTCTTCCTGCCGAGCGGCAGCGAGCGGCAGGGCGAAGTCGTGCCGTGTGGTCACCCCAGCCTCATTTGCGTCCCGCCTCGGTGGACAGCGCGTGGGCGTCGAGTGGAACCGGCCGGGTGCCGATTGAGCGCTGCGTGCAGGGTTCAGTGTTCTCGAGGCTGCGGAGCCGTGCGCGCTCCGTTATGGACCGGCCCAGCAGCCCCAAGCCAGCGTTCGTGATCCGAACTTGCGAACGGTTGCCGTCGGCTGACGTGCCCGGCGACGAGGTCCGTCTCCTCGGCGGATTTCGGCTCAAGATCAGGCTGCACCCCAGTGAACATCCTGAGCACCTGCGCAGGTCGATCGCGCGGCCCTACGGTCCGACGGCACGGACGCTCGCGGTCTGCACGCCCGATGAACTCGCTCAGCTGAGCGGTCGCGTGCAGTGCCACCTCATCGAAGCCGCGCGTCAGCAGGTTCTTATCCGAGAAGACGACCAAGGGGCGTATGTCATCGTCGAGTCCGCCGACCCGCTGGGCACTCCGAACGGGCACGAATGGCAGCCAAGACGCAAGGACGTACCGAATGACGCAATCTGGCTCATTCGCGTCGATGAGACAGTCCCCTCGGCGGTCTCGACGCGGCTGAGCCCGGATTGGAGATCGCGCTGGCAGAGGCGTTACCGACCTCTGGTGGCGTGGCCGCTGCTGCTGATCGTGCCGACAGCTGGTCTCGCCGCATGGGTGACGCTGACTGCACGATTGGCAGGCTTGCTGCAGGGCGAAGGTACCGGATTCGTGGTTAGTGCAGTCTCGACGCTGTGGCTTATTGTCAGGTACGAAGTCGCTGTGAGCGTCGACATCGTGGTGCTGATGCTGGCCGTTCAGTGCGTCCGCTACTGGCGTTACGAGAAGCGATGGGGGCCGTCATGGACCGCAGGCACCACCGGGTGCCTCCAAGACGCACTAGACACGCGCAACGGCAAGCCGCCCCTGCGCAGCTCCGAACCCAGAAGCAGCAAGGTGCGACCCGCTGCGGCACCTCGCCCTGCCGAATAGCTCCCGCTGGCAGCACGGAACGGATGGCCACGTCGTTCTGGGCCTACAGCTGCGGACGCTGTGAGCGTTCACCGCCGTTTGCGGTCAGCTCCGCATCACGCACACACAACCTCACGCGAAGCGACACCTAGAGTCGTCGCTGCGGCTGCGCTTGATGCGCGGCGAGGGAGTGCTGTCGGCTGTGTTCGTCTACGCCGGCCAGTGCCCTGCCGAGCAGGTTCCTTGGCGTGGCCGAGGATTGCGACATCTGGTTCCGCTTGGCAGGAGAGCGTTGCAGTAGCGCGATGGTGTCGTCATGCTCTTTGAGCGAGCACGAGCGACTATCGCCTCGCTGGTCGATACAGAGCCCGACTCCGTGGCGGCAGCACGAGTTCGGGTTGAGTGGGCGGTGCGCCGTGAGCGCCACTCCCTGAAGCGCAGCAGCCACTTTCCCTTGCGGGCTCTAGCAAGCCGGTCCAGGGCGAAGTATTCCATGCCGGGCTTGCGAAGCCGCTCAGGAATCGCTTGCTCGATGAGGTCGAGAATCTCTGATTCCTCGCGTATCCCCAGCTCTCGGATGAGCTGCTCGCAGTCCGACTCATCGACCGGCCTGCCAGAAATGAGCTTCATCGCAAGGATGTAGCGAGAACCTGCAGAGTCAACGGTGAGGACTCTCCCGCTGTAGATGCGGCTGGCTTCCATGGGGATGTTCACCCGTTTGAGTTTCGCTCCGTCATTGAGCCAGTCGGGTCGCAGTCCCGTGTGTCGCCTGCTGATGAGATCCGCGGCGAGTCTCACATCGTCGGTCATCCCCTCAGACACCACATCGATGTCGTGGGTGACACGGTTGGCGGACTTGGTGGACATAACAGCACCACCAGCGATATAGAGATGCACAGATTCTGTGGCACCCTCGCGCTCTAGGAGACTGTCCAGTTCTCCCAAGTAGCCGAGCATTTCGTCGGCATCGAAGAGGCGAAATCCCTCGCTGTCGACTGGATCAGCGGAATCCATGCACCCTGTAGTCGTCGAGATCAACGGGGGCGAACCACACATTGTGGGTGGCGCACGCCTCAGGCGAAATTTCCCGCATATGCGAGTCCCACTTCGAGTCGGTCATGCTGCGATCATTCAGGCACATTGCCCGACCGGCACGATGCTGCATTACCCATGTCGGGATTGCCACGCCGTCGCGGTCGCACAGTGCATGAACGACAGCGGCGATACGCGCGAGATCGAAACGGCGGCGGGTGAATCGATGCCACCGCTGGTGCGCCGTCGGTGCACTAGCGATCATCTCCACTCGACGATCACCAGCGGCAGCCCAGTCCTTGATGAACTGGCGAATGCCGGACACGCGTCCGCGACCATCATTCTCAGCCATCAGCCGCGGCAGTTCACAGGCGCGCAGCAGCCTCGCCGGCGGGGCCACCATCCGTGGAGCCCACGCCGACGTGTCCGCAACCGCCTCCGCGGCCGGCAGCGTCGCGATAGTCACGATGTCATCGTATCGGGGCTTATGTAGGGTAGTTGCCTGCAACGGTGCGACCAGCAAGAACGTTGTTGGATGCGAAAAGCGTTTCCGCAGGTCACAGCCGTGTCGTCAACTATCGTATGTAAGCCCCCAAATTATGCAGTGCGACTACAGCCACATTGTGCCGCAAACAACCTGGATGACGTCAGGAACGGCCTCTGCTACCAGGTGGACCGACAGCGGCCGGCATGGCCGGCGCGGAGAATGCACCTGGCGTTAGCCCGAGGCATGTGCTTGCCGCATTGTTGCCGGGCACCGGTCTCTGCGCTGTGCCGGCGGGCAGCTGACTCATGGAGAGCAGCCTCTGCGTATTGCCGTTCTCGCTCGGCGAACAAGATGACGGATTCCAGGGCCATGACAGGCCCGAAGTGGATAGAACCGTCAGGGTCGTGGGTGATGCATCCGAAGTTCACGAGATGATTTTCCGCCCGCGAGATTGAGGTTGCGCTGATGCGGTTGCCGATTCGACTCGCGATCTGGCGTGGAGTCGTTTGGCCGCCTGACTCGGAGAGCGCCCGCAGGAAAGCCTGTTCGTGCTCGCTCAGCGTGTGCCATGTCGGGCTGAAGACACGCCGGTGCATGTCGCGATCCGTCTCGGCGATCGCGTGAGCTGCGGCGGCCTCGGTGACGGGGGAGCGTGGGGCATCGGAGACGGTCCATGCGTAGTAGCCCAGAAGCTGCATCCGGAACGGCAATGGCCCCGCTGCCTCGGCGAGATCGCCCAGCGCTTCACCGAGGAACTCGCCGCCGGCATCTCTCACCGTCTTGGAGATGCACTTCAGTGCGTCAGCTCTTTGAGCGTCACCGTCTTGCCCGAACCGCGGGGTCCGAGGAGCAGTGACGTGAACCGTGGATCTCGAGGACCGGCACCGAGATCGGATCGGATATCTCGCAGCATGTCGTCGCGCCCGACGCAGGAGTACGGCGGCTGCCCGAAATCAGGAGTGAAGAGGTTCTGTTGGGACGTGTCGTCTTCGCCCAGCAGGTTGCTCATGCCAGCAACGATAACACTAACTGGCGCACAATCTCACAACTTGGCGCACAAACGCACAACGTGAATCACAATGAACGGGTCCTGCGCAACGACCCCACGCGTGACCGACTGCCAGCTCGAACGCCACCGCAACGGCCGCTGCGAGCGCCGCACGACAGCCGGTCAGTCTCATCAGCCGTCCACCGTGCGCCGGGCGCGGCTTGTGCCGCGTTCGGGCGGGACAGGCGACGGGTCAGCCCGGTGCCGATCGAATCGGCGGACGAGGCCGGTGAACGGCGCACGCCGGCGCTGGAATCCAGAGGCGGGTCATCTCGGCACGGCCTCGCAGGCAGGCTCGACACGCCAGCGGCCCAGCTCGGCGACGCCGTCGGCGAAGCGGAACTCGAGGCCCAGATCGGCGTGCAGCACCTGCAAGTGCTCGCACTCCTGACGGACACGCTCGTTCACGTCGGCTGCCAACTCGGGGGTCAACTGCACGGAAGCGACCTCCGCGGCGACTGCCTCCACGGCTTGGGCGGCGATGCGCTCAGCCTTGGCGACAGCGCCTGCGCGCAGCGAGTCGCTCGTGTCGAGCTCGTCGCCGAAGTCGTCCGAGAGCGACGGCACGACGAACACCGCGCCGGTGGTCAGCACCCCGCCGGCAAGCAGGATCAGCAGCCACTTCACCGCAGCACTCTCACGTCGCGCCCATCATAGTGAGTCTCTCTGCCCGGCTTGCCGGAAGTTCCGTGCATGTGGCCGGTGCCGCCGGGGGTTCCTGCGCGTGGCCCCGGTCTGCGCGATGCCCCGGGGGCACGGCCCGCAGTCCGACCCCCGCTGCGGGGTGCTCAGATGCCGCGCCAACAGGCGGAATGGCTTTTGGCCATTTCATCCCAGTCATGAGAAAGCCCAGCCAAGCCGCAGGTCAGAGCGCTGTTGCCGCAGGCAGCCAGTCAAGTGTCTCCACAGGTCAGCGCCTATTGGCGCATCCTCCCTATTGTCGCATCCTCTTGGCGCTGAGCGCTGCGCCGACCTGCCAGCAGGGCACGGCCGTCAAGCGGTGCGGCCGCTGCGACGCACGCTGGGGCACCGACTGATCCAGCCGGTGCCCCACCCTAATGATCGTCACTGGCAAGAGGGAGCAGAAGTCATCTGTCCCAGCGTAAGTCCGGGGTCCTACTTGTCCTTGACCATGCAGTGCGCGAAGGCTGCTTGAGCCGCTGGGTCACCATCTCTCAGGCCGGCTACTTCAGCTCCACTGTCGTCGTCGAAGTTGGTGCCGGTGTTGTTGTCGCCATTGGGATCGAAAGTCGTGATCTCCGTTTCCTCGACATCCTGTTGCGCCTTCTTCTCGGACTCAGTGGCGTCTTTCACTGTGTACTCGAACTTGGCGTAGGAGGCGATTCCGGCGTCCCCGTAGGTGATCTCCAGTCGATCGCATCTGCTCTTGTAATGCTGCTCCCATTCGTCGTACTTCTTTGCGCCGAGGGGTTGTTCGGAAGCGTTTTGGTCGGCGTCGCGCATGATCTGGTCGGCGGCGATGATGGCGGCGGTCTTGCGGGCGCTGGAGCCGGCGATCTGCTCTGAGGTGTCGCCCACCACGTTCTGCACCAGCACCACCGCCAGCGCCGCCAAGCCGGCCACCGCGGCCACGATCAGCAGCCATTCCAGCGTGGTCAGCCCACGCTCGTCGTCCGCGCGCCTGAGGCGCCTGTGCTCGTCTGGCACCCGTCGCGCCGTGGCGACGGCCGTGGCCGTGTCGCCGGGCATGCATGTGGTGTCTGTCATGTCGTCGACCTCTCTGTGTCGGAGTTGTGATGGCTGAGGTGCTGCGGCGCCAGTGAGCGGCCCCGTCAGCGCAGCCTCCTCCCGACGCATGCAGGAGTGCTGCAAGAAGGGGAGTGTATTGGGCCGCGCAGCGCCAACCGCGCACCTCGTCGCCCCGCAGGCCGCTGCAGGCGTGCGCTGCCGGCGCCGACCCGTCGGGTGCAATCGAGTTCGACTGAGTCGGCAGCCGCGCGCACGCGGCGTAGGCTGCGGGTCGGCGGACGCGCTTGGCGCCTTGCCTGCACGCCCGCCCTTGGCTGTTCGATCATGTCCCGCGACAGCGTCGCCGCCTGCACACGCCGATGACAGATCCCTTCGACGCTGACGACTGGCACGGCACCGCCACCGCCGCCGCCGGTGTGCTCGATTCCCCTGCCGAACCGACCGGACGACTCCCCCGCGCATCCCCGCCGTCGCGGGCCGGGCATCGGGTCGCCGCCGTGGTCGCCGTGTCGACGGGGCTGCTCGCGGCGGTCGCCTCGATTCGGTGGCCCGGGCTCGTCACGTACTTGACGGCGCTCGCTGCCTACGGGTGGCTGTGGCTCATCTCCCGCCGCCACCTGAAGGGCCGCAGCGGTCTTCTGCGCCCGCGGCGGTCGCCGATCTGCCTGCTGTGCAGGCTGCTGCGGCCGATCGGTTTCGCAGCCGCCGTCGTCGCAGCGTGGAACGCCGCCGCCGGAGTCGCCCTGTGAGCGGCGCTGCCCATCGGCGAACCCCGGCAGCGGGGATGCAGGCAGGCATTGCACAGCCGGCGACGCGGCTGCCGGCCGCGTGCAGCGTGCCCGGGTTCCCCGGGGCGAATTCGCGAGCGCGCGGACTGCGGTTCACGCTGGCGGCCGCGGCAGCAGTGCTCGCTGCGGCGACCGTGCTCGCAGCGTGGCCGCCGCCCGCAGCTGCGCAGGCCGACACACAGGCTGACGCACAGACCGACACGCAGGCTGACGCACAGACCGACACGCAGGCTGACGCACAGACCGACACGCAGGCTGACGCACAGACCGACGCACAGTGCTCAGCCGACGAGCAACTGCGCCTCATCATGCTGTTCGACATCAGCGGCAGCCTCCGCAACAGCGACCCGCAGGCGCGGCGCCGCGAAGGAGGCCTGCTGGCCCTCGACGAGCTGCGCAGCCTCCAACAGCAGTACCCCCAAGTCGACCTGAGCGTGGCAGTCGACAGCTTCGCCGCCGGCTACGACGCGGGCGACTGGCTCAGCCTGAGCGACGAGGACAACGCCGCCGCCGAACGCCAACGCGAGCGCATCGACGTCACCGCGCGACGCCACGACGGCACCCGGACCGACTACGCCGAAGCCCTGGGCGGCATCCTGAGCCGCTTCGACGAGGCGCCCGCAGGCATCTGCAAGCAGGTCTTCTGGTTCACCGACGGCACCCACGACACCGTCGCACGCACGTCGCGGCTCGTCACCCCCGAAGAGTCGCGCCAGATCGACCGGCTCTGCACGGCCGACGGCGCTGCGGCCCGCCTGAGGGCCCACGGCGTGACCGTCACCGCCATCCACCTCTCCGCGAGCGACTCGGCGCCTGTTCCCGAAACGCTGCTCCGCCTCTACGATCGCAGCGACATCGACTGCCCCCATCCGCTGGCAGGCCGGATCATCAACGTCGACGATGTGGGCATGCTCGCCGACCAGCTCCGCGACACCATCGCCGACAACACGTTCGAAGCCATCGAGCAGCCGGCGCCCACCTCGCCGTGCAGGGTCATCGAGAACGCCGCTGCGGCTTCGCTGACGCAGTGCGAGTTCCCTTTCGCTCTCCAAGCCGACACGCAGGCATTCGAGATCTTCATCGACCTGAAGGCACTGGAGGATCCCGAGCAGGTCCGGATCTTTCTGCTGAGGCCCAACGAGGACACGCCCGCAGAAGTGCGTTTCCCGGACGAGGAGGAGCTGCACCGACCGACAGGACTGCTCCTCTCGTCGGCCACCGCCAACTGGAAGAAGCTCCGCGGCCACCAAGCAGCCGAATTCTCCCGCCTCGTCGCCGGCGACGACTGGGCATGGGAGGGGACATGGAAGATCATCTTCCAAGGCGAGCAGACCGACCGGGCCCGGGCAACGCCGCCCGATCCGGTCATCACCACCCAAGGCCTGCCGGGGCTCGGCCCGGTCATCGGGGCCGACGGCCGGCTGGAAGGTCAGGTGTCGCTGCCGCGCACCGCCGAGCCGTTCCGGGGCCATGTGCGGCTCGCCGTGCACGCGCCCGGCGAAGAACTGCACGGCTGGAGGATCGGACCGACCCCGGGGTTCGGCATCGCGAACCTTGCGTGGCACGTGGACGACATCATCGGGCGGCTCGCATCGGTGCCTCGCATGGACGACTACCTGCGCTCCACCGCTGGCACGGTCCAGCTCAGCGCCGAACTGGTGCAGCTGGTCGACTGGGGCGACGAGACCGACATCGCCTGGCCGGTGCCGGGAGCGCACCAGCAGATCGCCGTGACGATCGCCGCTGCTGCCTGGGAGGAGGAGAGCGGGCTGCATCCGGGAGTCCGTGCCGTCGAGCTCACGCACCAGACGCCGCTGACGCCGGCCGGGGAGTTCCGGGTGCAGCCCGCGCCGGGGTCGCGCAGCGGCAGGCTGGTGCTGGCCTCCGTCGAGGCGACCGTCGACGGCGAGCCTGTCGCCGTCTCCTGGGACGGCGAATGGGAATGCGCGGTGCCCGCTGCGCCCGGAACCGTCGTGGCATCGTGCCCGCTGCTGAGCGTCGAGCCCGCCGTCGAACATGATGCCGTCGCCTCCTTCACGTTCAATCTCACGTCGACACTCGACGAAGCCGGACGCCTCGTCGACGAGGCACGCGCGCAGGGCCTCGCCGTCGATCCTGCGCGCTTCGGGCCGATGGGGATCCGCATGCCGGTCGACGGCCTGGAGATCCGCGTCGCCGCCCCGGGCGAGACGTGGCGCTGGTTCATGGCTTTCCTTGTCGGGATCGTGGCCGTGGCGCTCGTCGCACGCTTCCTCACGGCCCTCGAACTGCGCAAGTGGGATAGCCTGAGCAACGATCAAGCCTTCGAGACGAGAGTTTGCATGCGTGACGGGATCCTCGAACGGCTCGACGGCACACCGGTACAGCCGGCAAAGAACGAGCTGTTCTTCGTGCCCGAGCTCACCCGGTCGGCATCGATGGCTTCCGTCGGCGCAGTGCGCCTGCGCAGCAGTTGGCGGACCGCCCTGCGCGGCAGACAGGCGCTGATCACCGCCTCCGGGCCCGCAGGCGAGTGTCTCTCCGACCAGGACCAGGACAGGGCGCAGCGCGGCATCGTCGGCGAGAGCCTGCACAAGGGATGGGCTCTCAGCAGGGCACAGGCGCTCGATGCATCGGCGGCGCTGGTGGTCTGGGATCTGCCAGACGACCAGAAAGAGGCGAACAGCCGCATCCAGGAAGCAGCGGAGCGCGCCGCCGCTGCGTGCATGAGGCTCGAGTTCCTGCCGGACAGCGCCGATGTGCAGCCGCCCGGGCTCGGCGACGGCAGCGAGGATGAAACCGTCTCGCTCTCGTCGGCCCCGACGGGCGCCCGCAACCCGTTCGGCGGCCGGTCCGATCCGCTGGCGGACGTGTCCGCGGACATGACCGCCCAGCGGGCGAGCAGACCCGACCCGCTCGCCGACCCGCTCGATGACCTGCCTGAAGGCGCCTCCCCCGATGCGCAGCTCGGCGACGGCGACCGGGCCTCCCCCGATTCCGACAGCGACCCTAACAACGACGGCGACCGCGACCGCGACCGCGACGACCCCAGCAACCCCAGCGACGGCGACCGCGACGACCCCAACGACCCCAGCAACGACCCCAACGACAACGACCCCAACGACCCCAGCAACGACCCCAGCAACGACCGCAACGACAGCGACCGCAACGACCCCAACGACAGCGGCGACGGCGGGGTCGAATCGCGTGCCTGACGGCGGTCTGCTGACCGGCCCGGACGCACACAGCCCGGACGTACACAGCCCGGACGTACGCTGAGCGAGCGCGCTGTGCGGCCCATCCTCACACAGCACGACCCCACACGGCCGACGACTCGACCGACGACGACGGAGAACGCAACATGCTGAGACCTGCGATTCTGATCGGATGCGGCGGCTCCGGCCAGAAGGCGATCCGCTATGTCCGCGAAGCTGTGGAGCGACGTCTGCGTCATGCCGGCTGGCAGCGCGATCTGCCGAGCGGCTGGGTTTTCCTCGGACTCGACACGCTCAACCAGCAAGAAGATCCCTCGGAGATCCCGCTGCTCCCGCAGTCCGACTATCACTCGCTGTCGCCGCACTTCCACACTTACCAGCAGCTCGAGCAGGCCGTCCTGGCGCGGCACCGCCCAGCGGACGACTCGACCTACCGGGAACTGATCGGCTGGCGACCGCGGTCGAGCGAAGTGCGTGTGCCGCTCAAGGACGGCGCCGGCGCCACCAGGGCCGTCGGCCGGTTCGCCGGCATTCAGTCGCTGCGACATGTGCTCGAGCGTCCCATTGCCCGCGCGTTCGAGGCAGTCGAGCAGGCCTCGGGCGACTTGGCCGAAGTGTCCGAACTGCTGCGCGTGCCCATCGCGGCCGGCGGGGACGACCCGACGCCGCTGGTCGTGGTCTGCGCGTCCATGGCGGGCGGCACGGGCGCGGGCGTGGCGCTCGACGTGGTCGAGATCATTCGCAACAGCCACCAGTACGGCCAGTTCCCGTCCTTGGTGCTGTTCACGCCCGACATCTTCGACGACCCGAAGTACGACGGCATGCGTCGCTCGATGGCCGGAAACTCGCTCGGCATGATCTGCGAGACCATGAACGTCTACTGGGACACGGTCCAGGATGCGCTCCCGCTGTGGGCCGGGTCGCGCAACCTGCCGGGCCGCGGCCCTCACGCCACCTTTCTGGTCGGGCGACGCTCGCTGCACGGCGGCGATCTGGGCGATGCGGCGGCGGTGTACCGCTCGGTCGGCGAGTCGCTGGCGAACTGGGTGACCAACCGCACTGTCCAAGAACGGGTCCACGCGTTCGTGACGACCAACTGGAGCGACCGGGCCACGAACCACGGCGGCTACCCGTTCGGCCAGGAGCACCAGACCGGGGTCGTCTCCTCGTTCGGGGCCGCGACGATCTCGGTGGGCCGCGACCGGTTCGAGCAATGGGCCAACGACCTGCTCGCCCGCGAGACGCTCGAGGCGCTCGTGCGCGGCCATCTGCGCGAAGAGCACGTGCGGCCCGGAGGAGACCGCCAGTCCGAGAAGGCGCTCGTCGGGCATCTCGGCAGGCTGGCCGCCCCCCACCTGACCTTCGGCGATTCTGCCTCGTCGCTGGTGCAGGCGCCCTCGCCGTCGGCGGAGCACCGCGGCGCGCGCACCGTCCGCTCGGCGTTCGCGAACGACGAGGACGTTCGCGACGAGCGGCGGAGCATCGAAACGGCATTCCGCAACGAGTTCTCGCCCATCCACGAGGGCACCGGCGCCGAGTGGAGCAATTGGCTTCGCCGGGCAGCCCGCACCCGTCGGGACGAGTCGCTCGCGAGAGCGCACGCGTTCAATGCGACACCGTGGGGCACGAACATGGTGATGGCGACCTGCGAGGCCATCTCCGCTCTGGTGGCCAGGACGTCGCTGTGGGTTGCCAAGAGCGCAGTCGACGTCGCCATCGGCTCGCTCAACAAGGAAGTCGAGATGCTGCGCCGCGAAGCGGGCGAGCAGCAGAGCGAATCCGACGCATCGCTCTCGGAGGCGCTGACGCGGCTCGAGCACGAGGGCAGGAGGCTCACCGGCGACTCTGAGCCCGTCACCCAGGCGATGGACCTGCTGGCCCGCGGCATCGCGCGGCGCTGGCTGGCCGAACGGCTCGACATGGCCGCCGCTTCGCTCGAAGCGACCGCTCACCGTGTCTTTCATCCAGCGTCGGATCGCCTGCGCCAGGCCATTGCCATTGCGAGCGATGCGCTGGCCGATGCGGCGGTGGAGACGTGGCCTCGTGACGGCGCCGGCGTGCCGCCCGCCTACCGGCCTTCGAGCGTGGAGTACCCGCTCGAGACGCACGAGTCGTGGCCGGCCCTGCTGAACGATCTCTGCTCGGAGGCGGTCTCGGAGCGCACCGCTGCATTGACGCCCGTCAACGCAGCGCGGTTCGTGCTGATCGCCGGCGACGACCACACGCCGCCGCTGATGCGTCCGGCGCACGACACCTGGTCTCCCACGCACAGCAGCGTCGCGAACTTCCAGTGCGATGTGAACGTCGAAGCCATCGCCAGCCGGGTGCAGTCGTGGACACAGCGGCCGGCATCCCGATTCGCCCGTGTCGTCAAGGAGGGTCTCGGGGCGTATCTCGCCGAGCGCGACCCCGTGACCGAGCGTGCCCGCCCCGATCACACAGAGCGCCTGGCCCGTTTCAGGACGTCGCTGGAGGACGCCATGCGGCAGTCGGCGCCGCTGATGCGCATCGACCACGGCGTCCACAGCAAGATCTACGCCGACGGGACCACGGCGTCCGATGTGGGACTGGAGCTGATCTGCGCTCCCTTCCCGCTGCCCGACGAGCATCCGGCGCACGAACTGGCCGAGCAGATCGTGGGGGCGGAGAACTTCGGCGTGGCCAACGACGACGCCTCCTCGGTGCTGATCTCGTCGTTTCTCCAGAGGCCGGTCCACCCGATCACGGTGGCGTCGGTGACCGACCCCGTGGCGGAGGCGGTCATGGGCACCAACTCGAACCGGGCCGAGATGCAGGCGGCATTCTGGCTCTGGCGCCGCACGCGCCGGCTCGACCAGTTCGTACCGCTGCCGCGCGACAGCCGGTACGCGATGATCCGCGGTTTCGCGACTGCACGCCTGTGCGGCTACATCACCACCGACAGCTCCCGACCCATTCTGATCAGCAGCGAATCCGGGCCGCTCGAGTTCCCCCACCCGATGCTCACGCAGGTCGAGCCCGACGACGTGCTCGCCGGGCTGCTCGAATCGATCGCCTTGGGGTTCGCGTTCGTGCAACGAGACAAGGAAGCGGCGTTCGCCGCCTATGCACAGCTGCACCGCCTCGGTCAATCCATGAACAGCCTGCACAGCGATGCCCAGAAATGGCTCGAGACGGGCCGCTCGCCGCTGGCCGCGGTGGATCAGCCCCGCGCGGCCGGGGCGGACACAGCCGAGCGCATTGCCTCAGCCCGGACGTACCTGACCGCCAACATCAAGCGGCTCGAGCAGATCGACTCCGAGCCGCTCAAGGGCCATGGGAGCGAAGCGAAGCCTCGCGACGGACGTGTCCACGGCACCATCCCGACGCTGGAGATCGTGGACGAGTCGCTGCTGTGCTACCGAGACGTGCTGAGCGCTCTGGACCGGTTCGACGAGGCGCCGATTGTATGAGCGCTGCGGACCGGTTCGACTTCGACGAGGCGCCGACCGCATGAGCGTGTCCGCGCCGGACACGGAAGACAGCGGCGGCGACATCGCTGCGAGCGGCAGGTCGCTGATGATCGTCGTCACCGACGACATGTCCGTCCTGGCGCCTGCACTGCGAGCCTGGTCTCAAGCCGGGCTTTTGAGAGACGTGCTGCTGTGCCCGCGTGACTCGCTCGCCGCTGCCGGCGACGAGGCCGCCTGCGAGGGCAACCTCTCGGGCACTTGGGGCCGGGTGGGATTCCTGCGAGCGCTCGACCATGCCAGGACGCCGCAGCTAGTCATCATCTCGCTGCGTCCCGACATCGGCGATCCTGATTTCGATGCTGAGCGGCTGTTCGGCGACGACGAACGTGTCCTCGAGAGCATCAGCAGGCGGTACCGCTCGCTCGACGTCCGGGTTCGCTCGCTGACGGTGTCGATCCTCGACGACGACGCCTTCGTGGGATACGAGGCATTCTCGCCTCAATGGGACATGCATCTCATCCACGACCGCGAGGTCATCACCGACGGCAGCCTGCCGTCCCGCTCCGTTCGCGGCGATCTCCGACGCGCCGACCGAGCGACGCTGTGTGCGATGACCGCACTCACCGCCGTGGGCGGCTGGACGTTCACGCCTGCGATCCGAGTCGAGCCGGACCGGGGAGACGCGACCGTCAAGTCTGTGCGCATCGTGCGGCCCCAGCTGCGCGTGGTGTTCGCCGGGCCGCTGCTCAGCGAGGCATCTGAGGGGCTGCTGCCGGTTGCGCCTCCTTGGCCTCTGCCGGAAGACTCCCACGCCGAACGAGCGCAGGCAGGAGCAGTTCCTCCGCCGCGGACCGCATCTGAGATCTGCGAAAGCCTCGGTCTCGTCTGCCAGCCGTTCACGCCTGCGCCGCGTTCGAGAACGTCGCTCGGCTTGCGATGGCGCGCCGCGTGGCGAGCGTTGCTCAAGGGCGTGGAACCGCTCTCGGAGACCAACGAAGCCGAACAAGAGCTCGAGGACTTGCGGGCACGACTCGAGACCTGGCCCAGCCGCGTTCGGGGCAGCTCAGCAGAGCAGGCGTCGGCGCTCGCGCGAGAGCTCGAGCGCTCGGGGCTGTCAGATCTCATCGGCGGCACACCGGCGGAACCGGTCCGCTGGGGGGCGCTGCGGATGCTGGCCTTCAGCCTGGTGGACGGTGGCGCCGCGCCTTCGGAGCTGTCTGCAGACGTGACGCTGCTGACCGACAGCAGCCGATCGCGCCTGCTGTGGCCCGACCCAGCGAGCATCGCCGCGGATCCGCGCGACAGCATTCCTGCTCCGGCTGCGCTTGGCGGTCCTGTGCCGGGCATGCCCGCCGACCACGAGTCGGGTTCGGCCGAGCCGCCGGTGCCGGCGACGGCGCCAGACCCAGCCGTCGATGCCGAAACCGCTGCACAGCAAGATCCGCCAGACCCAGCCGTCGATGCCGAAACCGCTGCACAGCAAGATCCGCCAAGCCCAGCCGTCGATGCCGAAACCGCTGCACAGCAAGATCCGCCAGACCCAGCCGTCGATGCCGAAACCGCTGCACAGCAAGATCCGCCAAGCCCAGCCGTCGATGCCGAAACCGCTGCACAGCAAGATCCGCCAAGCCCAGCCGAGTCGGGGTCGGCCGGCTCGGATGCTGATTCAGGCTCGGTCGAGCCGTCCGAGCCGGTGCGCCGGACTGTCGGGTGGATGGGTTCGGCTCTCGGGTGGGTGGCGCTGGCGGATCCGTCTGAGCCGGGTGCATCGCCTGCGCCAACCGCGTCGGCCGGCCCCAGTGCATCGCCTGCGCCAACCGCGTCGCCTGCGCCGGCCGCGTCGCCTGACATGGCTGTTCGCCGGACCGACAGACCCGCAGCGTCGGCGGCTGATGCGGCTGATGCACTGGACTCGTCCGCCGCGTCGGCTGGACGCGGCAGGGCATCCCCCGACAGACGGATCGACGAAGCACACGACGAGGCGCACGACGCTGCACCCGCCGTCGACGATTCGCTGCTCGGACGCGTGCGCGCAGGCTTGAGCAGTGCGATGGACGAAGCTCTCTCACATTGCTTCGAGCATGTGCGCTCCCCGAACCTCGAGCACTCGGCCTACGAGCGGGCAGCGAAGGAAGCAGCCGCTCTGCACCGTGCGCGCCGCTGGCTGGCATCGCTCATGCTCATTGTCGCAGTGATACTGGTCGAGCGCCTCTCCGGTGCCATCGGCATGGTCGTGCGGCTTGCCGGCTCGAGCGATTTCGACACTCGCTCCTCAGCGCCGGCGATCGAGGCCGCCATCGGTCTCGCCGTGCTGTCCGCATTGGCGATCGTGCTGATGGCCCGGGCGCTGAGCACAGGAACGGTGTCGCTGCGGCACTACGACCTGCAGCGGCAGCGACGCTGGCACGAGGCGGCAGGTCGGCACTCTGCCGTCGAGTTGGCGCGGCTCTGCTCGGCGTCGGTGGAATTCGAGGATCACGCACGCATCATCGCCACCATGCTGCACCGCCCCTACAGCGCGGGTTCGCCCGAATCACGGACTCGCCTCGAAGCGGAGGGACTGCCGCACCCAGCGTCGATGGTGTTGGCGCACGCGTCGGCGGTTCCGCAGCGACTGGCCGAGTTCCGGCGCCGCGAGCGGGCGCTGGCCGTCCAGCCAGGATGGATCTCCAGATTGTTCGCATCGGCGCACGACTATTGGAGTGCCGATTTCGAGTCCGCTGTCGGCGGACGCTTCGACGGACCAGATGCCGACCACACGCCGCCGGGATTGGTCCGCTACCGCGATGCCCGCACCGGAGAACCGCTGCCGGGAGCACGCGAGCACTTTGCCCGCGCCATCGAGGACGACGACGGCCTGCGCCGACGCGTCACTGCCGAGACGATCGGCGATCTGCTCGGCGGTGATCTCTCAGGCACAGCGCAGCATGGCGGGCTGGTGCGAGGACTCTCGGAATTGCTGGGCAGCGCCAACGTTCCCGACGCCCCGGCGCTCGACGGCGTGCCGACGCTGAGTTTCCTGGACTTGAGCCGCGAGAGCGGAGATGTCGACTGGTCGGTGCTGGGTCCAGGCGCAAAGCCCCCCGAGGTCGACATCCGGGGCAGCCAGTCGCCCGTCGAGGTGACCGAGCAGACGGGCCGGCCCGAGACGCTGATCGCGTCGTGGCGCCTGCTGATCTCCCATCCTCTCGAAGCGCAGAGTCTGCGCTGCTGGAACCCGGACGCCACTCGACGTCCGTCCGAGCCGTCTGCTGCTCGGACACGCACGACCGTCGTGTAGGCGTTCCCCGAACACGAGCGTGTGAGTCAGGTGCAGCCGTAGTCCGTCGGCGTCCGTCGGCGGTACGGCGCCGACGGAGGGTTGCAGATGTGCGCCCAAGCCTCGTTGCAGGTGTGCTCGTTGCAGATGTGCGCCCAAGCCTCGACGGCGGCGGCGCCGGTCTCGGGGCGGGGTCAGTCTTGGGGGTCTCGGGGCGGGGTCAGTCTTGGGCGAGAATGCGTCGGGCTGCCCGGGCGGCAGTGTCGGTGCGGGTCTGGCCGGTGATGCGCTCGATGTCGACACTGTCGGGCGCGGCTTCGCGAACCGCGTCGCGGACCTCGTCGCTGACCGCTGAGCGGCCGCCGACGATGACCACCGACACCGGCTCGTACTCGTCGATGAGCGCCTCCGCGGCATCGGAAAGCGCCTCCGCCTCGGTGTAGACCACCGCCGCGTTGCCGCTGGCGGCCGCCAGCGCCGCCGCCACGCCCACATCAGGCGGCGACCAGCCGTTCGCTATCACCAAGGTGACCCTCGCGGCGTCCTCGGCATCGCCGAGCACACGCCGCGCCGCCGCCGCCGCGGTCGCGACACGATCAGCGCCGGACACACGCGACACGCTCGCCTGCCCGCCCGCCGCGTCAGCGGCCCGCTGCTGCGCAGCCGCGCTGACCGCCGCCTCACCGCCCACCACCACCACCTCCTCGGTGGGGTACTCGCGCAGCAGCGCAGCCGACTCCTCAGCCAACGCGCCGCTGCCGGTGTACAGCACCGCCGCGCGGTCCCCGCTGGCAGCCGCCAGCGCCGCCGCCACGCCCACATCAGGCGGCGACCAGCCGTTCGCTATCACGAACGTGACCCCGCCGCCGGCAGCGCCGCCCAGCACACGCCGCGCCGCCGCCGCCGCGGTCGCGACACGATCCGACCCCGACACCCGCCGCACATCAGAATCCCTCGACGCCGCACGAATCTCGCTCAGCACCGCCCGAGGCACCGCCGCCGGGCCGCCCACCACCAGCACCTCAGCCGGCAGCGAATCCCTCAGCAGCCTCCCCACCTCAGCAGGCAGCCCCCCCTCAGCGGCATACACCACCGCGCCGCCCTCACGAGCCGCCAGCACCGACGCCACACCCACATCAGCAGCACTCCACCCATCAGCCACCACCAACGTCGCCACACCCACATCCAGACCGCCGCCACCACCGCCACCAGAAAAACCACCGGTGCTGACGGTGGTGACAATGTTGCTGGTCCTGGCAGTGCTGCCGACACCGCACACGCTCAGACCGAGCTGCTGCCCGCTCAGCAGGCTCGTCAACGCAACAGGAATGCACCCCGACAGGCTGTTGCCGACCAGCCGGAGCGTGGTGAGGCTGGCGAGGTCGCCGAGTTCAGGCGGAATCGAACCCGACAGATCGTTGTCGTTCAGCCAGAGCTCGGTGAGGCTGGCGAGGTCGCCGAGTTCAGGCGGAATCGAACCCGACAGATCGTTGTCGTACAGGATGAGCCTAGTGAGGCTGGCGAGGTCGCCGAGTTCAGGCGGAATCGAACCCGACAGGCTGTTGCCGTCCAGCCAGAGCTCGGTGAGGCTGGCGAGGTCGCCGAGTTCAGGCGGAATCGAACCCGACAGGCTGTTGCCGTCCAGCCAGAGCTCGGTGAGGCTGGCGAGGTCGCCGAGTTCAGGCGGAATCGAACCCGACAGGCTGTTGCCGTCCAGCCGGAGCGTGGTGAGGCTGGCGAGGTCGCCGAGTTCAGGCGGAATCGAACCCGACAGATCGTTGTCGTACAGCCGGAGCGTGGTGAGGCTGGCGAGGTCGCCGAGTTCAGGCGGAATCGAACCCGTCAGATCGTTTTGCGACAAGTCGAGCTCGGTGAGGCTGGCGAGGTCGCCGAGTTCAGGCGGAATCGAACCCGACAGATCGTTGTCGTACAGCCAGAGCTCGGTGAGGCTGGCGAGGTCGCCGAGTTCAGGCGGAATCGAACCCGTCAGATCGTTGTCGTACAGCCAGAGCTCGGTGAGGCTGGCGAGGTCGCCGAGTTCAGGCGGAATCGAACCCGTCAGATCGTTGTCGTACAGCCAGAGCTCGGTGACGCGGGGAGGGCTGCCCGCGACGGTGACGCCGTCCCAACTGGACATCGCCACGGAGGTGCTCCAGTTCAGCGACGCTGTGGTGCTGGCGCCGATGAGCGTCGACTGAGCGTCGAGCAGGATGCCGCAGTCGGCGATGAGACCGGTGTCGGTCGTGGAGTTCGACACCGCTGCGGTGCCCGAACACATCACATCCGTGGTGCCGCCCATGTTGCCGGGCATGTTGCCGGGCATGTTGCCGGGCGGCGGGGTGCCGCCCATGTTGCCGGGCATGTCGCCGGGCGGCGGGGTGCCGCCCATGTTGCCGGGCATGTTGCCGGGCGGCGGGGTGCCGACGTCGGAAACGCATGTGCTCAGACCGAGTTGCTGCCAGCCCTGCGGACCCGTCACCAACCCCAGCCTCGCAAACCCGGCAGGAACACATCCCGACAGATTGTTGCCGTACAGGGTGAGACTGGTGAGGTTGGTGAGGTTTTCCAGTTCAGGCGGTATCGAACCTGTCAAGTCGTTGTTGGAGAGCAAGAGCTCGGTGAGGTCGGCGAGATTGCCCAATTGAGACGGAATCTCGCCCGTCAGACTATTGTTGTACAGCCAAAGCCAGGTAAGGTTGGCGAGATTGCCCAATTGAGACGGAATCTCGCCCGTCAGAGCATTGTCGTGCAGCCGAAGCACAACGAGGTTGGCGAGATTGCCCAATTGAGACGGAATCTCGCCCGTCAGAGCATTGTCGTGCAGCCGAAGACGGGTGAGGTTGGCGAGATTGCCCAATTGAGACGGAATCTCGCCCGTCAGAGCATTGCCGCTCAGGTCAAGACGGGTGAGGTTGGCGAGATTGCCCAATTGAGACGGAATCTCGCCCGTCAGATTATTGTTGTACAGCCAGAGATGGGTGAGGTTGGCGAGATTGCCCAATTGAGACGGAATCTCGCCGTGAATCGAGACTCCACCAAGCTGGAGGCGGGTGACACGGGTGGGGTTGCCCGAGACGATGACGCCGGTCCAATTGGACATCGCCACCGAAGTGCTCCAGTTCAGGGTACTGAATGTGTCGAGCTTTGACTTCGCGGCTAGCAGATTGTCGCAGTCGGCGATGAGGCCGGTGTCAGTGGCGGAATTCGACACCGCAGCGGTGCCCGAGCACATCGAGACCGACTGGGCAGCGGCAGACCCGCCCAGCCCGAGAACTGCCACGGCCGCGACCACGAGCACCTGCACGGACACCGCCGCCGCGAACCGGCGCCTGCCCGCGTTCATTGGGGGGGGGGGGGGGGTAGCGGTCCATGCTCAAGTTCCCTCTTCTGGAGTAAACGGCTCCGAAGAACCGGCATCGGTGCAGTGTCGGTGCAGCATATACACCGAGCGAACCAGACAAGAGCATCAGCGAAACAGGCGCTGTCCTGCGGAAACGCTCAAGCCTGCGTCGGCGGCAGCACCGCGCAGACCTGCGGCGTCACTGAGCTTCCGCGTGGCTCGAACGAAATCGGCTGACAGCCGCTCCGCTGATCCACGCGGCCTAGTGTCCCGAGTGGGGAACTCGTTGCACATAGCAGCACCAGCGTCTCGCGCTCACCGTCGCTCAGCACCACCGGCCGTTACCGTCGAACACCCACCCAGGCTCCGATCATCGACCAAGACCCCATGATGGCGCAACGGACACTAAAACACGACTAACGGTCCGCCATCAGTCAAGTCGCGTGATTCTCCCCCATGCGCAGGTCTCTGACCTGCGGAAATGCGTGAGCGGATCACGCGACTTAAGACGCGGCGGACCCTAATCATCTAGTGCTGGGCGGCTAGAGCTTGGCGGCGATGCGTTCGAGCGTGTTCCAGTTGCGGGCGGTGGCGGTGACGTCGAGGTGTCGCTCGAGATGCGAGTACGACAGGCGCAGCGCCTTGATGCCGTCGGGTGCCCAGACGTAGGCCTCTGTGCCCTCGATGTGGACGACCTCGGGGCTGTGGTCGGCGTCGACGAGCTCACGGACGGCGTCGGGGCTCGGTTCTTCGGAGAGGAAGTTGACCAGGTAGCGGGAGCCGTCGTCGGCGACGTGGCCGAGGGGATTGCGTTCGAGGATGGCTTCGATCTCGGCGGCGGCGCGGGCGGCGCAGGGCACGTGGACGTCGAACTCGTCGGCCAACAGCTGCTGGACGGAGACGGCCACGGCGGCGGTGCTGGGCCGGCCGGGCTGGTCGGGCTGGTCGGCGGTGACCTCGGCAGTGACGATGATGTTGCCGCTCTGGAGGATCGTGACGGGATCGGCGTAGCCGGCCTCCGCCAGCTTGGGGCGCAGATCGGCCATGGGGACCCGGTTGCGCCTGCCCACGTTGATCCCCCGCGGGAGAACCACGCAGCGCGTTGTCATGTCTGCTCATAGTCGAGAACGTATGAGTGTTTCCCATCGGTGTTGTCGATCTCCAAGGTGCCCGAAATGCCTGTCAGCTCGCCGGTGCCGGAGTCGGGAACAATCCTCACGGCGAGTTCCGCGTCGCCCTCGGACATGATCCCGCTGTGCTGAAGGACAAAGGAACCTGATCTCCCCGCGACGGAGCCTGTGAAGTACTCGATCGCGACGTAGCCGGCCGAGCCGGGGGTGCCGGTGCGGGCGGCGACCATCTGGGCTTCAGACGCACCGACCATGTCGCCGGCGAATTCCTTGCGCACGGTGATGCGAGTGATCTGGTTCCCGTCCCGCTCGAGAAATGGAGGCTCGGCCTCCATCGTGACTTCCAAGGCTCCGCGAGCGGTGGTCATGAAGGTGCTCCTTGGTCGCGATTGAGAAACGGGGCCACGCGTCCGCTCGGGTAGTGCATGCGGCTGGCAATGACTGAAGCTCAGGCTAAGCGTGTTACACCCCTCGTATACGTTGGCCTTCATGACCTCCAGCCCGAGGCATCGACTTGGCAGTGGCCCGCAGTCCGCGGTCCGCCCGTTGGTCGGCCGGGCGTGCCTGGCGGAGATGCGTGCGCGGCTGGCGCAGCGATGTGAGGGCGAAGTTCGCGGCAACGCCGGCGGTGTCCGTGATGCTGTGGATGCTGCGGTGGAGTCGTTGCTGGACGGTCCCCTGGTCAGCAGTGATCAGGCGCAGACTGCGGACGATGAGGATGTGGTGTGGTGCACGCAGGCGGTGCAGCGGGCCATCAACGTGCTCGAGGGGGCGCGCAGCACGCTGGCTGGCGAGGCGACACGGCGCCGGCTGCATGCGCGTCGCGGGGAGGCCTCGGCGGCAGAAACGCTGGTCAATGCCACGGGGGTGGGAGGCGCGTTGGCGCGCCGCGTTGAACGCGAGGCAGAGATTCTGGATGCGCAGCCGCAGGTGGCTGCGTCTTTGGGACACGGCGTGATCAACGCAGAGCAAGCTGCTTTGGTCGCTGCGGCGGAGGTCCCCGACGAGGCGCGAAGGGACCTGTGCAAGCAGGCTCGGAACCAGACGGCAGACGAGACACGGAAGACCGTGCGTGCCGCGGAAGCAGCGTGGCGACGCGAGAGCGATGCACAGCGGCGGGCGCGCCAGCGCGCAGCTAGGTCGGCTTCGATGTGGATCGACCCCGACAACGGCATGTGGCACCTGCGGGCCAAGTTTGACGCGCTCACGGGCGATGCAGTCAACCGACTCTTGATGAGCGCTGTCGAGCGGAACTGGCGGAGTGACAAAGAGCTGCCTGAATCGAGTCGGCGCAGCGTGCAGCAGCGAGCCGCCGACGCGCTCGCGTGGCTGCTCACCGCCGCCAGGGGCCATGGTGCAGCCAATACGGGAGGAAATGCGGCTGCTTCCGGTGGTGCCCAGCACACCGACTCGGTGCCCCGGGATGCCGTGGCGGTCCTTGGCGCGCCGGAAGAAGCGGCGACGCCCCGGGATGCCGGAGCGGCCGCCGGCGAGCGCGGGGGAGACGATGTCTGGATCGTGCCGAGTCCAACGCAGATGATCGTGCTCGCCACGCTGGACAATCTGCGTGGCGGCTCGAGCGAGCGGGCTGCGGTCGCGGGCGCCGACGACGAATCTCTGTCGCTCGCGAATCCACGTCCGGCAGCTCCAAATGCTGCGTCCGCGGACGCCGCGTCGACACAGGCGCATGACCTGCTGGCAGTTCCCGGCGCGACCGCGATCACCGAGAACGGCACCATGCTCGGCGTCGCTGACCTGCGCCGGATCGCCTGCGACACACAAGTCATACCGGCAGTGATGGGTGGCCCGAGCGAGGTGCTCGACGTTGGGCGGGCCAAGCGCACCATTACGCCAGCCCTGCGCAGGGCATTGATTGCACGCGACCAACGATGCGTCTGGCCCGGCTGCGGCAGAGCGCCCGTTCACTGCGACGGGCACCACATCCAGCACTGGCTCGACGACGGGCCGACCAGCCTTGCCAACCTGGCGCTGCTCTGCCACAGCCACCACCACCGGCTGCACGAGTACAACCTGGTGCTACATCCACCGACCGAGCCGGCACCGCCCGGGGAAGGCTGGACCATCACACAGGCCCCACCCCGCAAGGCGTGCACGCCGGTCCGAGATCACACCCGACAGAACCGTTGAACGCTAGATCGACAAATCTGCACAGCCACTAGTGTCCTGAGTGGCTAGATGGTTGTTTCCAAGGGGTCAGTGCAAACATCTATAGTGAAAGATACTGAAATATACGCAAAAGGATATTGAGCGCTCAGGAACACGGGCGCGAGCAGCGGATGTCCGAGCCGGAGCTGAGCCGGAGCGCAAGGTCGGCAACGGACTCAGGAGCCGAGCAACCCGCGATACGGAAGTCATGGGAATGACTTACGTAGTTACCCATAGATGTCACACCCCCTGTTTACGTTGGGGGCATGGCAAACGGGTTGAGCGTGTTTCAGGTGATGGAGATGTTTCCCGATGAGGCGGCGGCTGAGTCGTGGTTCTGCGAGCAGCGCTGGCCCGGTGGGGTGCGCTGTGTGGAGTGTCACAGCGACAACGTGGCCGTGCGGCCGACGCGGAAGCCTCAGCCGTTCCGGTGCCGTGACTGTCGGAAGGATTTTTCGGCCAAGACCGGGAGTGTGATGCACGCGTCGAAGCTGCCGATCCGCACCTGGGTGCTGGCGATGTGGCTGCTGTCGGATCATTGCAAGGGCACGTCGTCGCATCAGCTCGCCCGCGACTTGGGGATCACGCAGAAGTCGGCGTGGTTCTTGGCTCATCGTATTCGCGAGGCGTGGACCGAGACCTACAGCACCGACCGGTTCGCCGGTCCGGTGGAGGTGGACGAGATGTTCGTGGGCGGCAAGGCCAAGGCTCGGCATCGGAAGCGGCAGGCCGATCCGTTGCTCGATCTGGTGACGCCGGTGGTGGGGATGGTGGATCACGGGTCGGGCAAGGCGGTGGCGATGCCGATTGGCGACTTGAAGGCTTCGACGCTGACGGGGTTCGTGAAGGAGCGCACTGTTCCGGGTGCGGTGGTGCGCACCGACGAGGGGTCGGGTGTATGCCGCTGGCGAAGATGGGGTATCGGCATCAGACCGTGAATCACAGCAGCGGCGAGTACGTCGGCACCGATGGGGCGACGACGAACAGCATCGAGGCGTTGTGGTCGGTGTTCAAGCGCGGTTACGTCGGCACCTACCATCACATGTCGCGTAAGCATCTGGCTCATGTCGCGTAAGCATCTGGCTCGGTACGTGACCGAGTTCACGGCCCGTCACAACGCTGCTCGTTCGGCTCTGGCGGCGCGGCTTGCGGGGCTGGCAGCGGGCACGGACGGCAAGCGGCTCGACTGGGCGACGCTGACGGCGTAGCGAACACTCGCGCGGCTGTCGTAGCGTGGGGCTGGGGCTGACCGGGGGCTAGGTCGGCCAGAAGGCGACGAAGATCGCGATGACCGCAGCGACAGCGGCGATGAGAACGATGACAGCGCAGCCGGCTTGGGCGGCTTTGTTGCCGAAGTCGTCTATCGCTGCTTGGGCTTTGGGCTTGGTCGGCAGGTGCGCTCCGCATTGCGGGCATTTCTTGGCTCCCCGAGAGCACGGGTGCGCGCAGTCTCGGCAGGCTGAGGTCGGCACGCTAGGCGTCGGCTCGGTGAGTTACGGGCCGGTACTGCCGGGTGGCCCACCAGATGCCGAACAGGATCACGGCCCAGGACATCGCGCTGCCGCTGGCGATCATCCACGGCAACGCGGCGAGGGCTTGATCGGCAGCGCAGTCGGTGCTGTAGCGAGAGCATTCGGCGGAGGATGCGGTGACGGCGGCTAGGACGCCTCCGGCGATTGCGATGGCCGCGGTGCCGATGCACATGACGGCCCACAAGCGTCGCCAGCGGTTCTTCTCGACAGTGACGGCGAACCCGTCGGGCAGCTCGGCCAGCCCGACGGCAAGGCGGGTGCTCATGGGGCGGTCCCCTTCGAGTCGGAGGCTCAGGTCGTCGTGCTACCAACACCGTTCGCAGCCGATCCGAAGGGGACCACGGCAACGCCGTGAGCCTCTGACATTTCGACTGCGGCCCCTAGGAGACTGCTGAGCAATTGCCGAAATCGCCGATTCATGGGCACAAAGCCGCAGGTCAGAGCGTTGCAGACTTGCCCGAATCCGAATAAATCAGCGGTCTCCTAGGGGCCGGTGTTGGTAGCACCCGGAAACCTACCGCGGTCCCGTCAACTGTGTTTACGATGTGTAGCGTTACCCGCTACGGCGAGATCAAGGGCGTCACGACATGAGCGACCAGCCAGACGACGCAGATCGAAAGCCAGAGCCTCCGCCTGCCATTCCCGACAGCCCGGAGCGCATTGCTCGCGCGGTGGCGGTCAGCCGGCCGCGGCCGCAGAAGAACCGATGAGCACGCCCGACGAGACCCGCGAGTTCCTGACCGAGATGTTCGACCAGATCGGCGAACGCTTCGACCGGGTAGACGAGCGTTTCGACCGGCTTGAGTCTGACATCGACGGCCGTTTTGGCCAGCTTGACGAGAAGGTGGATCGGGTGCTGCGAGAGAACGGGGCGCTGATCGACGCGGTGGCGGATATCAACAAGCGGCTTGGGTAACTAAGTCAGTTACCCCCGGAGTCATCGATGTCTCTCGATGATCGGAGCCTGGGTGGGTGTTCGACGGTAACGGCCGGTGGTGCTGAGCGACGGCGAGCGCGAGACGCTGGTGCCGCTATGTGCAACGAATTCCCCACTCGGGACACTAGGAGGGTGGTCGGAAAAAGGGGATCTTGCCGACACAGCAAGTCCCTGACCTGCGGGTTTGCATCTGACAAACGCCGAAACAGCGGCTTTCCGACCAGCCTCCTAGCCGACTGGTCAGAAACGGGGGTCTTGCCGAAACCGCGCCCAGCGCCCCGGCGAGTCCGCCTGGTGCCGGGTTGCGTCTTGTCATGGGGGTGCTGGTTTGGGCGGCGGCTTCTCAGTCGGCGAGTACTCGCCGGGCTGCTTGGGCGGCGGTGTCGATCCGGTTGTCGCCTGCGATGCGCCGCACCGCGGCGGTCGGGGCTGCGTCGACGATCGCTGCGCGCACGGTGGCGCTGACGGCCGATGCGCCGCCGACGATGAAGACACGGCCGGGCCGGTAGGCGCGTATGAGTGCCTGCGTCGCTGCGGGCAGCGCACCGCTCCCGGTGTACAGAACGGCGGCATTGTCGGTCGCCGCCGCGAACGCCGCCGCCACCCCGACATCGGGCGACGACCAGCCGTTGGCCACCACCAGCGTGACCTCCTCAGACGCCGCTACCGCCCCGTGCAGCACACGCCGCGCCACCTGCACAGCGGTCCCCACACGATCAGTGCCGGTCACCCGCGTCGGGACCGCCACACCCGCAGCCTCCGCGATCTCGTCCGCGACCGCGGCCGAGACCGCATCGACGCCCCCCAGCACAAACACGCTCTCCGCCCGGTAATCGCGCAGCACCGCAGCCGTGGCCGGCGGCAGGCTGCCGCTGCGCGTGTACAGCACGGCCGCCTGCTCGCTGCCCGCCGCCAGCGACGCCGCGGCGCCGATGTCAGGCGGAGACCAGCCGTTCACCACGACAAACGCAACGCCTCCCGCAGCGGAGGGATCGCCCAGAACCCGCCGCGCCGCGCGCGCAGCAGTGCCGGCCCGGTCGATGCCGGTCACCCTCGCGACCCCCGACCCGGGCGACACCGCCCGAACTCGATCGCTCACCGCGTCCGACACGACCGACTCCCCGCCGACGATGACGACCTCAGCAGGCAGCTCGTCCCGCAACAACTGCTCCACCGCCGAAGGCAGCGCACCCGCCCCCGTGAACACCACCGCCGCCGCCTCGGTCCGAGCCGTCAGCACAGCAGCCGTGCCCACATCCGCGGGACTCCAGCCGTTCGCCACCACCAGCGTCGCCGTCCCAGCAACCGCACCGCCGGCCTCCTCGTCCTCTGCGTTCCCGGCCTCCTCGTCCTCTGCGTTCCCGGCCTCCTCGTCCTCTGCGTTCCCGGCTTCCCCTTCAGAGCCTTCTTCATCGTGACGCCCATCCCGCTCCGGAGCACCCTCGCCGCTCTGAGACTGCCCCGCCGACTGCCCCGACTGCCCCGCCGACTCGGCGCCCGACCACGGAATCGCCGGCGTGCTCGTCGGCTGCCCGTCGGCACCGAGCTCAACCACCGTCACCGCGAACGCCAAGTCGTTATCGCCCGTCCTTGACCAAGCCTTGTAGATTGCAGCGGACACGTAGTAGGTCCCTGACGTCGACGGGGTGAAGTCGGCCCATACGGGACTCTCCCAATAGCGCGCATCCTCGCGATGGTCGACGCCGTCTCTGGTGCCCGGAATATGGGTGCCGTCGGCATCGCGGACGCCGTACAGCAACGGCAGCCATCTTTGATTGCCGCTGTTCCGCTCGGCATCCCCTGTCCTCGTCTCGACGGTTATCCGATACGCCGTGCCGGCGGAGAGGCTGATGCGGAACCAGTCGATGTCTCCGGGATAATCCCAGTGCCTCACCACGGCAGCGCCGGCCGCGGCAGTGCACGCGGTGCTCGTGCTCTGATAGCAGTCGTCGGGAAGGCTGATGACCTTCAGCCAGTACGTCGGAAATTCTTGGACGTACTCGATCTGATGTTCTTTTTCTTCGCGGTCCCACTTCCAATGATCAGGCAGGCCGGCGGCGAGGTAATACGTACCCGACGTCGGCACCACAAAAGTCATCTGCACGCGATATGGCACCCGTCCATCGGGCAGCACTACCTCAAGGGTGCCATATGACTTCGGTTCACCGTGCCATGAGGCCAAGTCGGTATCGGGAACCAGCGTCCCGCTGCTGTCGTATATACCGTGCAGGCGGCGGTCGCGGCTGAACGCGACCGAGTATCCGACTTCAGCCTCCAACGTCAATTCGAACCAGTCGACCTCGTCATGCGCACGATGAGTTGCCGACACCGCGGGGCCGTCCACAGTCAGAGAGCAGGTCGTGTCGGTCGATGCCGCGCAGTCGTCCGGCGGCGTCTGCGCACCCGCATTCCCGACCGGCAGCGCGAGCACGGTCGCGACCACCGGCAGCCACAGCAACGCCGCAAGGAACCTGCGAGGGCGGGCCGGCGCCGACCGCCGCACACGCGCCGCGCCAAAGCGTGAGCCGGCGAAGTGTGGGCCGACACTGTCAACATTTCCCTGCTTGCCCATGCCGCGACACGAGCGCCGCAGCACTCGACGGTTCGTTTCCGTCGTCCGTGCGGGTCTGGCACGGACGGGCTTGTCCAGCGCGGGGCGAAGGTCAGTCATCGGCGAGAATGCGTCGGGCTGCCCGGGCGGCAGTGTCGGTGCGGGTCTGGCCGGTGATGCGCTCGATGTCGACACTGTCGGGCGCGGCTTCGCGAACCGCGTCGCGGACCTCGTCGCTGACCGCTGAGCGGCCGCCGACGATGACCACCGACACCGGCTCGTACTCGTCGATGAGCGCCTCCGCGGCATCGGAAAGCGCCTCCGCCTCGGTGTAGACCACCGCCGCGTTGTCGTCAGCGGCCGCCAGCGCCGCCGCCACGCCCACATCAGGCGGCGACCAGCCGTTCGCTATCACCAAGGTGACCCTCGCGGCGTCCTCGGCATCGCCGAGCACACGCCGCGCCGCCGCCGCCGCGGTCGCGACACGGTCAGCGCCGGACACACGCGACACGCTCGCCTGCCCGCCCGCCGCGTCAGCGGCCCGCTGCTGCGCAGCCGCGCTGACCGCCGCCTCACCGCCCACCACCACCACCTCCTCGGTGGGGTACTCGCGCAGCAGCGCAGCCGACTCCTCAGCCAACGCGCCGCTGCCGGTGTACAGCACCGCCGCGCGGTCCCCGCTGGCAGCCGCCAGCGCCGCCGCCACGCCCACATCAGGCGGCGACCAGCCGTTCGCTATCACGAACGTGACCCCGCCGCCGGCAGCGCCGCCCAGCACACGCCGCGCCGCCGCCGCCGCGGTCGCGACACGATCCGACCCCGACACCCGCCGCACATCAGAACCCCTCGACGCCGCACGAATCTCGCTCAGCACCGCCCGAGGCACCGCCGCCGGGCCGCCCACCACCAGCACCTCAGCCGGCAGCGAATCCCTCAGCAGCCTCCCCACCTCAGCAGGCAGCCCCCCCTCAGCGGCATACACCACCGCGCCGCCCTCACGAGCCGCCAGCACCGACGCCACACCCACATCAGCAGCACTCCACCCATCAGCCACCACCAACGTCGCCACACCCACATCCAGACCGCCGCCACCACCGCCACCAGAAAAACCACCACCAGAACCAGAACCTGCACTGCCGCCAGAAGAACCACCGCCGACACTGCCGGTATTGCCCGGCGGGGTATTGCCCGGCGGGGTATTGCCCGGCGTGCCGTCGCCGGGCATGCCGTCGCCGGGCATGCCGTCGCCGGGCATGCCGTCGCCGACGGAACCACAGGCGCTCAGACCGAGGTTCTGCCCGCTCAGCAGGCTCGTCAATGCATCAGGAATGCACCCCGTCAGACCATTGCCGACCAGTTGGAGCCTCTGGAGCTTGGTCAGGTTGGCAAGCTCGGGCGGAATCGAACCCGTCAGCTCGTTTTGCGACAAGTTGAGCCACATGAGGTTGGTGAGTTCTTCCAGCTCAGTCGGGATCGAACCCGTCAGCTCGTTGATAGACAGATCAAGCTGCTCAAGGTTGGTGAGTTCCTTCAGATCAGTCGGGATCGAACCCGTCAGCTCGTTGTTGCTCAGCGAGATCTGTTGCAGGCTGGTGAGGTCTTTCAGCTCAGTCGGGATCGAACCCGTCAGCTTGTTGGAAGACAGATCAAGCTGCTCAAGGTTGGTGAGGTTCTTCAACTGAGTCGGGATCGAACCCGTCAGCTCGTTGTTGCCCAGCAAGAGCGAGGAATTGAGGTTGATGAGACTGCCCAGCTGGGTCGGAATCGAACCCGACAGACCGTTGAAGGACAGCTTCAGCCGCGTGAGGTTGGTGAGACTGCCCAGCTGGGTCGGAATCGAACCCGACAGATCATTGGAAGACAGATCGAGGCTGGTGAGGTTGGTGAGACTGCCCAGCTGGGTCGGAATCGAACCCGACAGATCATTGGCAGCCAAGCCGAGGTCGGTGAGGTTGGTGAGACTGCCCAGCTCAGTCGGAATCGAACCCGACAGATCATTGGCAGCCAAGGCGAGGCTGGTGAGGTTGGTGAGACTGCCCAGCTGGGTCGGAATCGAACCCGACAGACCGTTGAAGGACAAGTTGAGCTCGGTGAGGTTGGTGAGGCTGCCCAGCTGGGTCGGAATCGTTCCCGACAGATCACTGAACGCCAGGTTGAGTTTGACGACACGGGCGGGGTCGCCTCGGAGGACGACGCCGTCCCAGCCAGCCATATCCACTTCGACGCTCCAGTTCAGCGAGGCTTCGGTGCTGTCGCCGATGAGGGTCGGCTGAGCGGCGAGCAGGTTGTTGCAGTCGGCGATGAGGCCGGTGTTGGCCGTGGAGCCCACCACCGCAGCGGTGCCCGAGCACGTCGGAGGCGACTGCGCCGAGACAGGCCCGCCCATCCCGAGAACCGTCACGGCCGCGGCAATGAACACCGTTGCAGACAACGCCGACAGAGCCGACAGAAGTCCGTGCCTGCGGCTGGCCCCAATGCGGCCGCGGTATCTGGCTGCAACGCTGAGATAGCTTCGCTTGCAGATCTGTGCGCCATAATTGCATGAGATGGCTTCATTTGCAACCATAGTAATCTCACTCCCCCTAGGCTGTGCGCGATTTTAGTCTGCTGCACTGACCCACTCAGCCCGCTCGCTCAGCCCGAATCCACCGTTGGAGCGGGTGCGCGGAGTGTCAGCGGCCGCGGGGCGCGCAGTAATGAACCGGGCAGGCACCGGTTCGTGACGGCGGTGCCCGCGCTGGTGATCGTTGTCGCTCCTGTGCCAGATCTCGGCTTGAGCGGGTCAGTCAGGGCACAGTTGGGTATGGCATGCGCGGACGTCGCCTGTTGTTCGCGCCGGTCAGAGGACCGGCGCACCGCGCGGCGAAACCCGCGACTCACCACTAGTGCCGCGGCACTAGTATCGCAGCATGGGCAAGCATGGGAACATCGGCATAGCTAGCTCAGGCCTCGGCGCGACGCGTGTCCTGCGGGCGGCGCGTGTCCTGCGGGCGGCGCGTGTCCTGCGGGCGGCGCCGGTTCGCCCTCGCAGGTTCCTTGCGGCGTTGCTGTGGCTGCCGGTGGTCGCGGCCGTGCTCGCGCTGCCGGTCGGGAATGCGGGCGCGCAGCTGGAGCCGGACGACTGCGCGGCATCGAGCGATACGACCTGCTCGCTGACCGTGGGCGGCACCGCGGTGTCGGCTTTTCTCCATGCACATCACGATGTCGACTGGTTCGAATTGGAACTCGAGGCGGATGTCGGGTACACGGTCGCGTTCAGTCGCAACCGCCGCCTGCACGGCATATTCGACAGCAGCGGGACGCTGGTTCCCGACACGGATTTGGCTGAATGGTACGGCGAGCCCTTGTCGTACAAGGCAGCCCATCAGATAGTGCTGCCCGATGGAAAGGACATATGGGGTCGCGTGCAGATGACTTTTGTGGTGCCGACGTCGGGTACGTATTACCTCGCCGCCGGCCTGCCTGATCATTGGAAGTGGGACCGCGAAGAAAAAGAACATCAGATCGAGTACGTCCAAGAATTTCCGACGTACTGGCTGAAGGTCATCAGCCTTCCCGACGACTGCTATCAGAGCACGAATACCGCGTGCACTGCCGCGGCCGGCGCTGCCGTGGTGAGGCACTGGGATTATCCCGGAGACATCGACTGGTTCCGCATCAGCCTCTCCGCCGGCACGGCGTATCGGATAACCGTCGAGACGAGGACAGGGGATGCCGAGCGGAACAGCGGCAATCAAAGATGGCTGCCGTTGCTGTACGGCGTCCGCGATGCCGACGGCACCCATATTCCGGGCACCAGAGACGGCGTCGACCATCGCGAGGATGCGCGCTATTGGGAGAGTCCCGTATGGGCCGACTTCACCCCGTCGACGTCAGGGACCTACTACGTGTCCGCTGCAATCTACAAGGCTTGGTCAAGGACGGGCGATAACGACTTGGCGTTCGCGGTGACGGTGGTTGAGCTCGGTGCCGACGGGCAGCCGACGAGCACGCCGGCGATTCCGTGGTCGGGCGCCGAGTCGGCGGGGCAGTCGGGGCAGTCGGCGGGGCAGTCTCAGAGCGGCGAGGGTGCTCCGGAGCGGGATGGGCGTCACGATGAAGAAGGCTCTGAAGGGGAGGCCGGGAACGCAGAGGACGAGGAGGCCGGGAACGCAGAGGACGAGGAGGCCGGGAACGCAGAGGACGAGGAGGCCGGGAACGCAGAGGACGAGGAGGCCGGCGGTGCGGTTGCTGGGACGGCGACGCTGGTGGTGGCGAACGGCTGGAGTCCCGCGGATGTGGGCACGGCTGCTGTGCTGACGGCTCGGACCGAGGCGGCGGCGGTGGTGTTCACGGGGGCGGGTGCGCTGCCTTCGGCGGTGGAGCAGTTGTTGCGGGACGAGCTGCCTGCTGAGGTCGTCATCGTCGGCGGGGAGTCGGTCGTGTCGGACGCGGTGAGCGATCGAGTTCGGGCGGTGTCGCCCGGGTCGGGGGTCGCGAGGGTGACCGGCATCGACCGGGCCGGCACTGCTGCGCGCGCGGCGCGGCGGGTTCTGGGCGATCCCTCCGCTGCGGGAGGCGTTGCGTTTGTCGTGGTGAACGGCTGGTCTCCGCCTGACATCGGCGCCGCGGCGTCGCTGGCGGCGGGCAGCGAGCAGGCGGCCGTGCTGTACACGCGCAGCGGCAGCCTGCCGCCGGCCACGGCTGCGGTGCTGCGCGATTACCGGGCGGAGAGCGTGTTTGTGCTGGGGGGCGTCGATGCGGTCTCGGCCGCGGTCGCGGACGAGATCGCGGAGGCTGCGGGTGTGGCGGTCCCGACGCGGGTGACCGGCACCGACCGCGTGGGGACCGCTGTGCAGGTGGCGCGGCGTGTGCTGCACGGGGCGGTAGCGGCGTCTGAGGAGGTCACGCTGGTGGTGGCCAACGGCTGGTCGTCGCCCGATGTCGGGGTGGCGGCGGCGTTCGCGGCGGCGACCGACAATGCCGCCGTTCTGTACACCGGGAGCGGTGCGCTGCCCGCAGCGACGCAGGCACTCATACGCGCCTACCGGCCCGGCCGTGTCTTCATCGTCGGCGGCGCATCGGCCGTCAGCGCCACCGTGCGCGCAGCGATCGTCGACGCGTCCCCGACCGCCGCGGTGCGGCGCATCGCAGGCGACAACCGGATCGACACCGCCGCCCAAGCAGCCCGGCGAGTACTCGCCGACTGAGAAGCCGCCGCCCAAACCAGCACCCCCATGACAAGACGCAACCCGGCACCAGGCGGACTCGCCGGGGCGCTGGGCGCGGTTTCGGCAAGACCCCCGTTTCTGACCAGTCGGCTAGGAGGCTGGTCGGAAAGCCGCTGTTTCGGCGTTTGTCAGATGCAAACCCGCAGGTCAGGGACTTGCTGTGTCGGCAAGATCCCCTTTTTCCGACCACCCTCCTAGTGTCCCGAGTGAGGAATTCGTTGCACATAGCGGCACCAGCGTCTCGCGCTCGCCGTCGCTCAGCACCACCGGCCGTTACCGTCGAACACCCACCCAGGCTCCGATCATCGACCAAGACCCCATGATGGCGCAACGGACACTAAAACACGACTAACTAGCCACTCGGGACACTAGGAGACTGCTGAGCAATTGCCGAAATCGCCGGTTCACGGACGCCACGCCGCAGAATGCATGATGCCCGGAAGAACACTGCGACACACTGCTAGCCGGCTGTTGCGGTTGTCTCGGCGGTTCGTCGGCGTCGGTCGCTGTCGGTGTCGCGTGTCGGGTTGGAGGAGTTGACCGCCGTTATCCGGATGCTGTAGCTGACCCCCGGGCTCAGTCCTGAGATGGTGTGGCTTGTCGTGCCGAAGTAATGGAGTGGCACCGTGAGGATGGCTTGGCGGGTCGTGTCGTAGTTCTGGCCGGCGGTCTTCCATTGCACGGTGTAGGCATTGATGTCGGGTGTGGTCTGGTACAGCGGGCCGGCCCAGGACACCTCGATGGCGCCGGCGCCGCCCGGGCCGGCTTGGACGTCTTGGGGCACGCGGTTCTTGCAGCCGCCGTCCACCCACGGGTTCTTGGGCGGCGGCCCGCGGTGCTTGAGCGCGGTGACCCACATGGCGCCGCGGCCTTCCTCATGTGAGCAGTAGCCGCCGAAGAGGTGTTTCAAGTGCTCGACGATCTGCCAGATGCCGCCGTCGAGGCGGAGCAGCTTGAGGTCGGCCCACAGTTCGTCGAGGTCGATGCTTCTCATGGTCCCGTGGCTGGTGTAGCGGTCCAGGAACCACTGCGGCATCTCTCCGTTGCTGAGGCTCGTCATGAACGCGCAGGCAGCCTCGCGCCCGAACTCGGGATACCTGCCGCTGCGAGGCAGTTTGTCGCAGCCGTGAACCGTGTACGAGGCGAGGTAATCCGCGACTGCTTCTCCGTGTGAGTAGGAGTCATTCGTGACGGTCCTCCTCTCAAGCATGTACAGCCACAGCGCGGCGATCCCCAGCTTCCGCTGAGGATCGTCGGAATGAATGTGGGGATGCAGCGAGTAGTGATGCCCCAGCTCGTGCAGGATGACATTGTGGGCGTGCCGGTAGTCATGCCTCATCGAGATTGCAGGCGGCACAGAGAAGTAGAGCCCGGCGCCGTGTTTGTACTCGGGGTGGGCCACGGCATGGATCCGAGCCGGCAGCGGGTATTCGTACCATGCTTCGCGCAGCCACGGATTGGCTGCGACACGAGGATCGATGACGTTCTTCTCGATCCAGCTCTTGTACGACAGCGTCCGCGCTGTGCCCTCGAGGACTGCTATCGCAACGTCGTCCGAAATCATGGCGCTGGCACGGACATGGTACTCGGCGCCATATTCGAGGCCGCTGATGGTGTGCTGCTGCATCGTCGAAGGGACTACACGGCGCCGTGTGCTGTCGTATTCCTGATTACCGGCGCGCCACTCGATCCGGATGCCGCCCAACTCGCCGGCAATGAAGGGGTCGATCAACTGCCATGACACATGGATGTCGGCACGCTTGTCGGCACCGGCGAGTGTGAGACCGCTGCGGTCGAATACGTCGTCTTCGGTGTTGCAGCTGTTGCTGGGTCCTTGCAAGGCATGTTGTGCTGCTTGGTGGGTGCTGCTGATGCGGGTGGCGGTGCGCCCGCCGGGCAGCTGGGTCTTGACGGTGTCGCTGAGGGCGTCGGTGCTGCCGATGAGGATGATCTGCTGCGGCGCGAGGTCGACGACTGCGTAATGAGCAGGCTGCCCAGCGTCGTGCGGCGACGCCGCGTACAGCACCACGCTGTCGCCCAGCGCAGCAGCCAGCGCGGCCGCTGTGCCGACGTCGACGGGGGAATGGCCGTTGGCGATGACCGCCGCAGCGACGCACTCGCCCGCTGCCGCATTGGCGACCTCGGCGGCGGTGTGCTCACGCGCAGCGCCGGCGAGGCGCCTGCTGCGAACCTCGGCGCCGGCCGCGGCCACGGCATCGGCACGCAGCCCCGCGGAGACCGCGGCAGTCCCGCCGACCACGAACAGCCTCGAGACCCAATAGTCGCTCAGCAGCGACTCAGCGCCGCCCGCCAGCACGTCGCGGTCCGTGTACAGCACAGCGTCAGCGCCGCCCGCAGCCACCAAGCCCGCAGCCGCGCCCACATCAGCCAGCGACCAGCCGTTGGCCAGCGCGATCTCGACCTCCCCGGCCTCGCCGGGACTTCCCAAGGCCCGCCGTGCTGCCGCAGCAGCAGTCTCGATACGAGTCGCGCCCGACAACCGCTCGACCGTCGCCCCAGACGCCAGCGACATGACCTGCCACCGCAGCGTCTCGGACAGCACCGCAGCACCGCCCACCAGAATCACCCCCGACACACCGCCCTCCACACCGCCGAACACGGCACGCTCCACCACACGCTGCGCGTCCTCGCCCAGAGCATCGGCTCCCGAAGAAAGCACCAACGCATCAGCCTCCCCAGACGCCACCAACATCGCTCCCACACCGATGTCGGACAACGACGACTCGTTGGCCACCGCCAGCACCACACCATCACCGCTGCCCTCACCCTGCGCCGACACAGGCCCCGCAGCCGACCACAACAACCCACCCGCCAACACCACACACACCACAGCCCGCACACGCTTGGCGCGCATCTTCTGACTCGGGGCCGGCGAATACCGTCGCTGCCACAGCCCGCACACGCTTGGCGCGCCTGCGTCAGGGGAGACTCTGCACCATGCACTCGACTGCAGCATCCGCGCCCTCCAGCAATCCAAGCGGGCGATGCCAAGGAGGTTAGCTCCATCGGCCCCGGACACGGCTTCCCGATCATCGCCGGCCTGGCCGCCCACTCATCGAGGTGCGACCGGTCTACGGGATGGCTCGTGCGGTGCTGGCATCAGGATTCGGCGTGCTGAAATTGTCGATATCGTGGAACGTGTGTGTCGATTCCGGCGTGCTCAGACCGGCGCTGCGCTGCCGGGCGCGGGCCGGGATGATTGTTGATGGCGTCGCTTTGATGAGACGTACGTGATCATGAGACGTTCGTGATCAGCGGTTGGGAGTCGGACGGCGACGACGATCCGCAATCGGCGCGTCGCCGCAGTGCGGGCGGCGGATGGGCCTCAGACCCGCTGGGCGATCCTGCGAGCCGACGCGGAACAGACGGCGGATGGGCCTCAGACCCGCTGGGCGATCCTGCGAGCCGACGCGGAACAGACGGCGGATGGGCCTCAGACCCATTGGACGATCCTGCGAGCCGACGCGGAACAGACGGCGGATGGGCCTCAGACCCGCTGGGCGATCCTGCGAGCCGACGCGGAACAGACGGCGGATGGGCCTCAGACCCGCTGGGCGATCCTGCGCACGGGCACAGAGACGCAGACGGGAACAGTTCTCGGAAGGCCGTGCTGTCTGGGCGAGCGAATGCGGTGCGCGATGCAGCGGCGCTGTCGGCGGTGGTCGCTTGGGGCGCAGCGCTGCTGTTGCTGTGGGCGGGAGGCCCGACAGCGCAGTCCGAGGTTGCCTCGCCACCTGGCACGCGGGTCGAGGCCGCCGGGGACGCGGCTGAGGGCGGTGTCGATCCGGCACAGCAGGCAGGACCCTCTCAGCAGGATCCGATCGGGTCGCCCGGCTCGGACCGGACAGCAGCCGATGCCGTCCCACTCTCAGAAACAGCATCCGACGACCGCGCAGACACCAGCCTCAACGAAACGGGATCAGCACCGCCCGATGTCGCCGACCGGACTGGCGCCGAGTCCGCCGACGACGATACGGCCCAAGCCGACAGCACCGACCGGACAGACACCCAGACCGGCAACACCGGCAACACCGACAACACCGACCGGACAGACCGGACCGGCCAGACCGACACCGAGCCTGCCATCACCGAGACCGTGGAACCCGGCGCCGACGATAGGACCCAAGCCGACAGCACCGGCCAAGCCGACCAGACCGACACCGAGCCTGCCATCACCGAGACCGTGGAACCCGGCGCCGACGATAGGACCCAAGCCGACAGCACCGGCCAAGCCGACCAGACCGACACCGAGCCTGCCATCACCGAGACCGTGGAACCCGGCGCCGACGATAGGACCCAAGCCGACAGCACCGGCCAAGCCGACCAGACCGACACCGGGCCTGCCATCACCGAGACCGTGGAACCCGGCGCCGACGATAGGACCCAAGCCGACAGCACCGGCCAGACCGGCACCGAGCCTGCGACCCAAGCCGACAGCACCGGCCAGACCGGCCAGACCGGCACCGGGCCTGCGGCCGCGGATACGGGTGCTGCGCCGGCCGGCGACTCAGAGCTGGCAGCCGACAGATTCGTTTCGCTGTCGGTCGGCTTGCACCACACATGCGGCATTCGCGCTGACGAGACGCTCGCCTGCTGGGGCTGGAACTACTACGGCCAATCATCCCCGCCGCCAGGCAGCTTCACCTCGGTGACCGCAGGCACCAGCTCTGCGTGCGCCATTCGCACCGACAAAACGATCGCCTGCTGGGGCTCGAATGAAGATGGCCAGACGTCGCCGTCTTCGGGCACCTTCACCGCTCCCATCTTCAAAGGCGGAGGGTTCCATTGCGCCATTCGCACCGACAAAACGATCGCCTGCTGGGGCTTGAATGAGTATGGCCAGTCGTCGCCGCCTTCGGGCACCTTCACAGCAATGTCGGCAGGCTTGGGGCATTCGTGCGCCATTCGCACCGACAAAACGATCGCCTGCTGGGGCTCGAATGAAGATGGCCAGACGTCGCCGCCTTCGGGCACCTTCACGTCCGTGTACTCAGGAAACGATCATTCGTGCGCTATTCGCACTGACGGGACGGTCGCCTGCTGGGGCGGGGACACGTATGGCCAGACGTCGCCGCCTTCGGGCACCTTCACGACCATGTCTCTGAGGAGCTTTTACTCGTGCGGCGTCCGCACTGACGGGGCCGCCTTGTGCTGGGGCCGGGACGACTTCGGCGAAGCATCGCCGCCTTCGGATTACTTCGCTGAAGTGTATGCATACGCGCCGTTCGCGTGCGGCGTTCGCACTGACCGGACTGTCGCATGCTGGGGCCTGGACTACGACAACGGGGCGTCCCCGCCGCCAGGCCCGTTTGCCGCAGTGTCCATCGGCGCTCATTCTTGCGGGCTTCGAGATGACGGGACTGTCGCATGCTGGGGACGGGACCGCCACGGTCAAACGTCGCCGCCTTTGGAGGACTCGTGGGCCGGCTGCGTCGACTGCAAGAGCGAAGACCGGCGCTAGCCCAATAGCCGACGCCAAGCCGACGCTGTGCATCTGCATCCGACGGCGCACGACGCTATCCGACGGCGCACGGCGCTATGACATCGGACGGCCTGGTTTCTACGGGGTGCCGAGGATTCTGCGTGCGACGGCGGCGGCGGTTTCGACTCGTGTGGGTCCGCTGAGGCGCGAGATGCGTGCGTCCGGGGCGGCGATGCGGACGTTGTCGCGCATCCGCTCGGAGATGACTTCGCTGCCGCCGACGAGCACGATGCGGCTCGGCGGGTAGTTCCACAGCACCGAGACGGTCTCGTCGGTGAGCTCGCTGCGGTCCGCTTGCGGGGCGAACAGCACATAGGAATCAGGCGTACGCGCGCTCAGCACGGCAGCCATCATGACATCAGGCGGACGCCAGCCGTTCGCCAGCATGAACACCTGCGAGCCCGCAGGACGGCTGCCGGGCAGGCCCAGCGACTCGCGCACCGCGCCGGCCGCGGTGCCGGTGCGATCAGCCCCGGCGACGCGCTCGACGCCCGCATCAGGCACCAACTCAGCGATCTCCTCCTCGATGCCGACATCCACCACCGCCACACCGCCGACCACCACCACCCGCGCCGGACGGTACTCAGCGATCAACTCCGCAGTCGCCCCAGCCAGACTCCCGTCCGCAGCGGTATAGAGAATCGCCGAACGCTCCTCCTGCGCGGACAGCGCAGCCGCCACGCTGATGTCAGGAGAACGCCACCCATTCGCGACGAACAACGTCGCACCGGCACTGCCGGCACCCGGCGCCCCCAGAATCCGACGCGCGATGCCCGCAGCAGTCTCCACCCGCGTAGCGCCCCCGATACGAGAGAAATCAGAACCATCCGACACCCGCCTCGCCGTCGCGAACGCCGTCAAGCTCACCGCAGCAGTCCCCCCGACAGTGACCACCTCAGCAGGCCGATAATCGGCCAGCAAATCACGAGCCGCCTCCGAAAGCCGATCCCCCGCCGTGTAGAACACCGCCGACCCCTCCGTATGAGCACTCAGCGCAGCCGCAGCAGCAATATCAGGCGGACGCCACCCATTCGCCATGATCAGAATCGCCTCACCCGTCACCACATCGCCAACAGGCACCACCGCACCATCAGCCGGCGGCGCCCCGACAACACCCGCAGACACCGCCGACAACGTATACGGACCCCCGAACTCGTCCTCATACACCACCGTCGCCCGCAAGAAATGCCCCAAATCAGCACCCCCAGGCACATACCGCGACTCCAACGGCTCATCCGACTCCGCCTCGCCGTCAACCGCCTCCCACACATCACCATCCTGCGAACGCTCCCACGCCCACGAACTCACCACCACATCGTCATCCTGATCGAACAACTCCGCCGTCAACGGCACCGACACCCGCGGCATCGTCGAAGAAAGCCAGAACTCACCGTCATCATTCTCATCAACCACCGTCACAACAATGTCCAACCGGCTCTGCGCACCCAAAGAATCAGTCGCCACCACCGTCACCGGAATCACCGGCAAACTCTCATGATCCAACAACGCACTCGTCCGCAACTGACCACTCGACACATCAATCGCCAACGGCAAGCCGATCACGTCGTCAGCCATGTCACCCATGTCAGCCATGTCACCCATGTCAGCCATGTCACCCATGTCAGCCATGTCAGTCTCCGACGGCATGCCGGCCAACTCGCTCTCGAGACTGAAGGTCACCGGATCGTCGTCCAGAGCGATGAAGGGCGGTCCGATCAGCGTGCCGACGGACGCATGCTCGGAGATCTCGAACTCTGTCACTTCTTCCTCGACACCCATGCAGCTCACGTCGGCAGAAGGGGCGAGTCCGTGCTCAAGGACATCGAACTCCACCACAGGCCTCACGAACAGCGGCGCCATGTTCGCCGTCGAGGAACCCCGAACCGTGTGGTGCAGGTTGTCGTCGAGGGCGGCGTAGCTGAGATCCGCGTCGAGTTGGAAAAAGTCTCCCGTGTCCAAGGTGCCGCCGTTCAGCGTGATCGGGTCGGCCGGCAGCGAGACGCCGTCGTCGTCCCCCTCGTCCACGACCGTGTAGTCGAAGGTCAGCAGCGTCCGGCCGTCGGCATGGGTCGTCGTGGCATGCGCCGCCTGCCGCAGATTCGGCCCGACCTGCAGCCCCAGGTACGGCACGCCGCCGGCGGTGTCGACGGACACGATGTCGTCGATCGTCACCGTCACGGTGATCACCTCGCCCGTCATGTACGAGACGCTCATGGGCTGAGACGTGATCTCGATGCACACAGCTTGCGCAGATACGGCATCGAAGACCGCGTCGACGAATTCCGTCGGCGACGAAGCGCATTCGCCGTGCAGGAACCACCGATGTGGCTCCACACGGCTCGGCATCGCACTGTTCGGGCCCGTATATCTGCCGATGGGGATCCGCACGGCGCCTATCGACGAGCCGTCGTCGGCGTACACACCGGTCAGGTTGGACAAAGGCAAAGCGAACGCGCCGGAAGTCGCGGCTCCTACGAAGAAAGCGCGTTCGTACTGCTGCAGCACATAGGCCAGCCACTCAGCAGTTCCTTCGGTCCCCGCATCGACTAGCACCACCACAGGCAGATCGTCAAAGTCGCCCGCAAGATGTCCTCCACTGGTCTGAAACCTTGCGAATCTAGATTCCGTACCTGTTTGCGGTCTCCACATCATGCTTCCGACGTCAACCTCGTCCCCGAGAAATGCGGCGGCAATATGCCGCATTCCCGATCGGTTGTTGCTGTAGGTGCCTCGCAAGTCGAGAATCAGCTCGTCGATGGCATCATTCTCTATCTGGTCGCTCAGAATCAGCTGGAACAGAGCAATATCATCCCGGGGGAGACCGTTTTCGTCCAGCTGCCTCGGTGGATGATATACTGTATCGCGTTCCATCGAGTTTACTTTGATGTAGCCGACCTTGCTGGTGCCGCTGTCGGCAACCAAGCCAAAGGCCGCCGGCATGGTGTACTCCATGCCGTTCACGTCGAACGTCAGTGGCTCCTCGTCACGTACAACATCTATGCGGATGTCGATTGGCTCGATGTACCGATCTTCCAGATCCCACCATGGCGGGCAGCCATGGGAGCCGCCGACGGGAATTCGCTCAACTTCGTCTGCCGCGCCGACATCGGTGACAAATCTTGTGATGAAATCGCCCACCTGCAAGCCGGCCATATCAGCCGCTCCCCCTGCGTCCACACTGGCGACATACCACGCGCAATTCAGCCATATCGACGGCGGGTCATAGATTGAGCACGGCCTGCCGTACTCGTCGGCGAATTCGTCCTGCATGCCGAGTTCGACACTCTTGACGGCCCTGCTGATCGTGGCTCTGAATACAATGAGTTCCGGCACGGTCAACCGGTCGGTCTCGATGTCGTCGAAGAACGCCAGCATCGCGTCGGTCGCGACAAGCACCGCTCTGACGGTGTCGAGCACTTGGTCGATCTCGTCGCACACCGCCTCGAACGCTGCATGCGGCGCGTAGCACTCCGGCGCCGTCCCCGATGTCCGCTGATCGAGAGAGGCGTTCTGCACGCCCGAGACTGCGGCTGCGGCAAGCTGGGCAATCTGCTCGGCGCGCTCGTCGGAGGACTCGTCCGGATCGATGTCGAAGTGCTCATCCACAATGAGGTGGAAGGCGACGCACAGCATCAGGAAGTCCTCGGGCACCGTGGTCGTCGAACGGCATTCGGCGGGCACAGTGCTGCGGCTCTGCGGGCTCTGCGCTGCGGCCTGCGTCGGCACTATCACGATGGCGAGCGTTGCGAGAGCGAATGCCGCCAGCGCAGCGAGGCGGCGAGTGGTTCTAAATCTCACGGTGCGGAGAATACCCCCCCCCCCCCGGCGATCGGTCGTTGCCCGCTGCGGCAGGGGGGGGTTCGCTGCGGGTCCATGCTCTGGTTTCTACGGGGTGCCGAGGATTCTGCGTGCGACGGCGGCGGCGGTTTCGACTCGTGTGGGTCCGCTGAGGCGCGAGATGCGTGCGTCCGGGGCGGCGATGCGGACGTTGTCGCGCATCCGCTCGGAGATGACTTCGCTGCCGCCGACGAGCACGATGCGGCTCGGCGGGTAGTTCCCCAGCACCGAGACGGTCTCGTCGGTGAGCTCGCTGCGGTCCGCTTGCGGGGCGAACAGCACATAGGAATCAGGCGTACGCGCGCTCAGCACGGCAGCCATCATGACATCAGGCGGACGCCAGCCGTTCGCCAGCATGAACACCTGCGAGCCCGCAGGACGGCTGCCGGGCAGGCCCAGCGACTCGCGCACCGCGCCGGCCGCGGTGCCGGTGCGATCAGCCCCGGCGACGCGCTCGACGCCCGCATCAGGCACCAACTCAGCGATCTCCTCCTCGATGCCGACATCCACCACCGCCACACCGCCGACCACCACCACCCGCGCCGGACGGTACTCAGCGATCAACTCCGCAGTCGCCCCAGCCAGACTCCCGTCCGCAGCGGTATAGAGAATCGCCGAACGCTCCTCCTGCGCGGACAGCGCAGCCGCCACGCTGATGTCAGGAGAACGCCACCCATTCGCGACGAACAACGTCGCACCGGCACTGCCGGCACCCGGCGCCCCCAGAATCCGACGCGCGATGCCCGCAGCAGTCTCCACCCGCGTAGCGCCCCCGATACGAGAGAAATCAGAACCATCCGACACCCGCCTCGCCGTCGCGAACGCCGTCAAGCTCACCGCAGCAGTCCCCCCGACAGTGACCACCTCAGCAGGCCGATAATCGGCCAGCAAATCACGAGCCGCCTCCGAAAGCCGATCCCCCGCCGTGTAGAACACCGCCGACCCCTCCGTATGAGCACTCAGCGCAGCCGCAGCAGCAATATCAGGCGGACGCCACCCATTCGCCATGATCAGAATCGCCTCACCCGTCACCACATCGCCAACAGGCACCACCGCACCATCAGCCGGCGGCGCCCCGACAACACCCGCAGACACCGCCGACAACGTATACGGACCCCCGAACTCGTCCTCATACACCACCGTCGCCCGCAAGAAATGCCCCAAATCAGCACCCCCAGGCACATACCGCGACTCCAACGGCTCATCCGACTCCGCCTCGCCGTCAACCGCCTCCCACACATCACCATCCTGCGAACGCTCCCACGCCCACGAACTCACCACCACATCGTCATCCTGATCGAACAACTCCGCCGTCAACGGCACCGACACCCGCGGCATCGTCGAAGAAAGCCAGAACTCACCGTCATCATTCTCATCAACCACCGTCACAACAATGTCCAACCGGCTCTGCGCACCCAAAGAATCAGTCGCCACCACCGTCACCGGAATCACCGGCAAACTCTCATGATCCAACAACGCACTCGTCCGCAACTGACCACTCGACACATCAATCGCCAACAGCACTTCCTCCGACTCGCTCTCGAGACCGAAGGTCACCGGATCGAGATCCAAGGCAACAATGGGCCTCCCGACGTCTGTGCCGACAATGGCGTGCTCAGAGACCTCGAACACCTCATCGGGTATCAGCTGCGGCGGCATGTTCGCCGTCGAGGAGCCTCTGACCGTATGGAGCGGGTCATCGTCCAAGGCGCGGTAGCTGAGCATCGCGTCGAAATGGAAGGGGCCTCCTGCTCTGATGGTGCCGCCGTTCAGCGTGATCGGGTCGGCCGGCAGCGAGACGCCGTCGTCGTCCCACTCGTCCACGACCGTGTAGTCGAACGTCAGCAGCGTCCGGCCGTCGGCATGGGTCGTCGTGGCATGCGCCGCCTGCCGCAGATTCGGCCCGACCTGCAGCCCCAGGTACGGCACGCCGCCGGCGGTGTCGACGGACACGATGTCGTCGATCGTCACCGTCACGGTGATCACCTCACCGGTCCTGTACGACACGAACTCGGGCCGCGACGTGATCTCGACCCTTGTGATCGATGGGCGAAAGGTCTCGGTGAGCTCCTCGACGAACTCCGTCGGGCTAGGACAGCCGTCGGAAACGAATTCCCGATCGGGCACCACACCGCCGCTCGGGGTCATGCCGTCCGGACCGGTGTACTTCCCAGCGGTGAGCCGCAGCCCTCCCAACGACGACCCGTCATCGGCGTGCACGGTCCGGGTGAGGGACATGCCGAACAGGCCGGCAGTCTCGATTCCTGCGACGAGAGCACGGTCGTAATGCTGCAGCACATGCGCCAGCCACTCCGAACTTCCCTCGGTCCTCTCATCGACGAGCACCACCACAGGCAGATCGTCGGCGTCACCCGCAAGCTGCTCACCGACCGAGTTCAGGTCAAAGTCGAAGTTGGAGGTGATGGCGGCCCTGAGCCTGGTCGAGCCCAGATCGACGCCGGGCCCGAGCAGCATGCCGGCCATCGACTCCAAGGCGTCGAAGTTGTTGCCGTGCGTGCCTCGCAAGTCGATGTAGAGAAGGTCGATTTCCCGAAGCGTTATCAGCCTGTTCAAGAGCTCCCGGAATCGACGAACATCTCCGGACAACGCGGGATCCCCCATCGAGTGGACTTGAATGAAGCCGACCCTGCGATCGATCTCGCTGACGTCGACGTAGAAGCCGAGCGCCCCCGGCCTGAGGTACTCCACTCCCTCCAAGTCGAACGTCAGGCGCCCTGCCTCGCGCTGCACCTCCAGTCGAACCGCGATGTCGGTGATGTACTGCTCGTCCAGATGCGACCACGGCGTGCAGGAGGACTCTGAGAGCAGGTACGACTGCTCGGCGTGCGTGCCGGCATTGGTGAGGACTGCCCGTATGACATCGCCTGCCTGCAGGCCGGCCATGTCGGCCGCTCCTCCTTCTTCCACACTGGTGACGACCCACCAGCACACCGCCGCATAGACGTCTGTGCATGGCGTGCCGTCCTCGTGTGCGGCTTCGTACTCGAAGCCGAGTCCGACCGACAATTCGCCGGCGAACGGCGAAGCAGTCGTCGCCGCCCACGGCACCGATCTGAGCGGCGGGGGGACGCCGAAGGCAAAGTACCCAACTCTCGTCAAGTACCGCTGATACTCCGGTTCAGGCAGCCAAGCCGTCTCGGGGTCGCCGAAGAACGCCAGCATCGCGTCGGTCGCGGCGACGACCGCTGCGGCGGTGTCGAGCACCTGGTCGATCTCGTCGCACATCGTCTCGAACGCTGCGCGTATCGCCTCGGACGCTGCGATCGGCTCGAAGCACATCGGCGCCGTCCCCGACGTCCGCGGCTCGAGCGACGCGTCTCGCACGCCTTGAGCCGCAGCGGCGGCGAGCTGAGCGACCAGATCGGAGGGCGCATCCCGGTCCAAGTGCAGATCGAGGTCGACGTGCTCGTTCAAGATGCGGTACAAGGCGATGCACAGCAGCACGAAGTCCTCGGGCACCCTGGTCAACGAGGTGCACTCGCGTGTGACTCCTGCAACATCGCGAGGATGGTCGTCGTCTTTGCCCTGCGCGGCGGCCTGCGGCGGCAGCATTGCCAGAGAGATTGCTGCGAGAGCGAACGCCGCCAGCGCGGCGAGACGGCGAGCGGTTCCGGACCTCGCTCCGGATCTCGTTCTGAATCTCACAGCGCAGACGCTAGCCCAAGCATTCGCCGGCCCAAGCAGTCGACACCGACGCGAGCCTCGCCCGAGCCTCGCCGCAGCCTCGCCGCAGCCTCGCCGCACCCCGGCTGGCGTGAAGTCGGCAATCGATGAGTCGTAGCATGATGGCGAGCGGCACCGAGGACGCTCGTCCATCGCACCGGCGGTTCTCACCGGGACGGAATCGAGGAGAAGCACTGCAACGTGAGTGTCGACACCCGAACCCATGGTCCTTCGGTCCCCGCCACAGGGGACGAGCGCGAGACCGAAGGCGCCGACGCGCTCGCTGCGGACGAGCGCAAGCGATTCTCACTGTCGCCGCGGGGGCGCCGCACTGCGCTTGTCGCAGCGGGCCTCGTCGGCATGCTGGTCAGCGTCGCAGGCTTCGTCATCGTGTCGGATGCCTTCGACAGCCGCTCTGAGGTGCTCGTCGCTGCTCGCGACATCACCGTCGGCGAGATCCTCAGCGCTTCCGACTTCACGTCGGACAGCGCGGTCATGGGCGGCATCCCTCACATCCCCTACACAGATGAAGCCCCGTTCAGCTTCGACGGGATGGTCGCGACGCACGACGTCGTGGCCGGCACGCCGATCCTCTTCGACATGGTGATCGCACGTGCAGCAGGCCCTGTCGGCAACCAGCTCGAGCTGCTGGTTCCGCTGGACACTTCGCTGGAGACGACCGAGCTCAGCATCGGCGACACCGTGCTGCTGATCGACCGTGGCCAAGAGCCGTCATTGGAGGACAGCGGCAGGCCTCGGCAGGTCATCCGATCCATGGAACTGCGAGATCTCGACGGCACAAGCCTCCGATTGCTGCTGACGCCTGCCGAGTGGGGAGAGTGGCGCCAGCTGCTTCGGTTCCTGGGGGCGAGCCCGCTGGTGCGCAAAGTGCCGCTCGGCGGCGACACAGACACCTTCGCCGAGGGCCTGAACGAGGTCTGGGCAGACGAATGGGAAGCTGCTGTGGCACGGTTGCAGGAGAGCCGTCCTCCGCCCGGGCCCTTGCCCGGACCGGGCGAGCTGGAGGTGCGGCTGGGTCTCGACACGAGCCTCACGGTCACCGACGTGCGCGACGGCGACCGGGTGCTGCTCATCGACCCCGGCGCTGCGCCCGAACCGGACGACGACGGACGGCCTCGCAGCGTGATCATGGAGATGACGCTCAATAACTACGCCGCCGGCGTCATGCGGATGTTCGTCACCCCTGAGGACTGGATCGCCTGGCGGGCGCTGCCTGTACGCCTCGGCGCGAATCCGATGGTGCTGCCGATTCCGGCGGGAACCGATGTCGACGACATGCGCGCGCGCCTCGATGCAGCGTGGCAGGCGGAATGGACCGGCAACCGGCAGCTGATCCAAGACGGCACTGTGAGGAACCTCGACGAGGCGCTCGAGCTGAGCGGTGCTCAGGCCGAGGCGCCCGACCAAGCTGCTGGGGAGACGCCCGATGCCGGCGAGACCGCCGAGACCGCACCGGGCGGCGCGGAGGGCGGCGGTGTCGAGCCGTCGACCGGCGAGACCGCCGAGACCGCACCGGGCGACGGAGAAGCAGGATGAGCGCAGGATGAACATTGCGATCTCATTCGGCCTGCTGTTCGCCGGCTGCGGCCTGCTGTGCGTGCTTGCGCAGAGCGGCGCCTTGAACCGAGAGTCATCACGCGTCGACAGCGGTTCGCGCAGCCTGCGGTTGTACATGACGCTCGAGGCCCGCAAGCAGCGGCGGCGGCGCGCTCTCGGGACAGTTTCCATTGTGCAGATCATCGCGGGGACCGTGGGCCTCGCGACGGGCTGGCTCTTCACCGGCCTCGCCGGCATGGCAGTCCTGCTCGCCGGCCTCGGCGTCATGCTGCCGCCCTTCTTTGCAGCCCCGAAGCGACGCAGGCACCAGACCCGTGAAGCATTGGCATGGTCCCTGTGGTCCCGCCAGCTCGCCGAACTGGCCCGCGCCGGCTCGGGTCTTGCAGACTCGTTGCGCAGCAGCGTGGAACATGCGCCCATCGAGATTCGCCACACCATCGAGCAGATCTCCGCCAAGGCGCATGTGAGCGGATTGGAGACAGCGCTCGAAGAACTCGGCAGATCCGGTCGCATCTGGGAACCCGAAGTCGCCGCCGGGCTGAAGATGGCTGCCAAGTCGGGCGGTTCAGTCGCCGATCCGCTGCTGGACATGTGCGGACGGATCGCCGACGTGGTCGAACTGCACCGTGCTCGCACCGAAGCCGTCGTGCAGCTGTGGACGCAGACCATCGCCCTGCTGGGTCTCGCCAGCGGGATCGTCACCCTGATGTATCGCAACAACCCCACGTATTTCGAGGTCTATTCGACACCGACAGGCCAGATGGTCTTCGTGCTGATCGCGGGAATGCTGCTGATGTCCATCGGCTTCTTGGTGTTTCACTCCGTGGTGCGCGGGCAGGAATCGGTGCTGATCCCGCCGAAGCGGCGATCGCGGGCACGAGAGCCGATCTAGAGGAGTGTGAGAGATGGGTGCTGCGGGGGCAGGAGTTGCGTTCTTCGCTTGCGTGTTCATGGCGCTCGCGGGCATACGCGGCTGGAGGCGTCCGCCGAGGACGAGACCGCGCGGGCAATCGCTGGCCGAGCTGCTGCCGACGCTGAGCGAAGGCGACGAGCAGCATCTGCGCATGGCCGGCATCCCCACCGCCTATTACGCGTTGCAGCGCACGGGCGGGCTCGCCGGCGGCTTGACGGTCGGCGTCGTGCTGAGCCTCGCGACCAACCGGGGAGTGGTCGGCGCCATCGTCGTGACGCTGCTCACCTCTCTCGTCGGCTGGTTCCTGCCGCTGGTCGGCATGCGCGATACCGCCAAGCGGGCGCGGACGGAAATCGACAGCGTCGTCCGCGTGTGGATAGCTCTCGTGGCTCAGCAGGTGGCGGCCGGCGTGGACCCGACCGCGGCCATGCTCAGCGCTGCGCAGGCGGGCCAGCGCGGCAGTTGGCTGCTGCTGCACCGGTTCCTGCGAGCCGCCTTGCAGGAGACCAAGCCGGCCTGGACGGGGCTGGTCAACATCGTGGAGCGTTACGGCGTGGTCAGCCTGTCGCCGGTCGTATCGGCGCTCGGCTTGGCAGCGGAGCGTGGTACACGGCTGTCCGACGCCATCCTGGTCGCAGCGGAGACGCTGTGGCGCGACAGCATGGCCAGCGAGCGCGAGAAGGCTGCACGCCGAGCGCAGGTGATCGTGGTGCCGGCTACCGGAGTCGCGCTCTCGCTGGCCGTGATCCTGGTGTACCCGCCCTTCGCATCGCTCACCGGCGGCGTGATCACGCCCAGCTGAGTGATCGCGCCCGTCTGATGGCTCTTGTGCTGGAGGCTGCGTGACGGTTCTGGGACGACGAAGCGAACGGCCCCGCGGCGTGCGGCTGCGGCACGCACCCTGCCGCAGCGCCGACAGCCGGGGACTGGTGACTCTGGAATGGCTGCTGATCGTCGGGGCGGTCGCCGGGCTGGCAGCACTGTCGGTGCTGGTGGTCGACCGCGTGCTGGAGGGACCGACGAATGCGGCGACGGAGCCGGTCGCCCGTGTCATCGAAGCCGAAGTGCGGGCGGCGTTCATCGAGGATGCGGCGCGCGCAGCCCATGCGCGTGCGGTGACCAACAGGACGGTCTTCGGAGTCGACCGGCAGATGCCATACCGGGACCAGTGCGCGGCGATGGTCGAGGAGTTCGCCGATGTCATAGATCGGGGCCGGCCGGAATGGCTCCAGGTCCGCTGGTCGGGTTTGGCGGACGGGCGACTGATATCGACCTCGGCTTCGCTGGATCCCGCGGACCTGCGATGCCGCTTGGGGTATCGCGATGAGTTCTTCCGCTAGACGGCCATGCCGATGGTTCCTCGCGTGCGTGTGAGACGGCATCCAGGCCTGCGCCCGGCGCGGCATCGGGGACGGCATCGGGCAAGAAACGAGGCCGGTGCTGTCGTGTCGCTGTGGATGCTGCTGATGGTGCCGGTCGGGATCATGGCTGCACTCGTGGCAATGGCCGGCCCGCAGCGGCTCACTGCGACGTCATCGGCACGGGAGATCAGCAACGATCTCGCGCTGTTCGCCGCGGAGAGCTTCGAGACGACCGACCGCTGGATGGTATCGCTCAGATTCATGCCTGAGATCGTCCCGAACCAGCCGCCGACGCCTCTGACGCCGCCCCTGCCCATGGACTGCCGCATGGACGACCCGGGACCCGACGGACGGTACCAGGACACCTACGAAAGACGCATCGAACAGCACGTTTCTTCGCTCAACGCCGAGATAAATAGACTCGACACAGAGATAGCTGAACTCAACGACGAGATATTGCTACTCGACAATGGGATATTTCAACTCGACAGGATGATCGCCGGAATGCTTCCAACCGATCCGGAGCTTCCCTTGCGGCAGGACGAACGCAGAGATAAACAGGCCGAACTCGACAGCAAACAGGCCGAACTCGACACTGCACAGGCCGAACTCGACACTGCACAGGCCGAAAGGGGCAGTCTGTCGGACATTCAGAGTGATTTCGGGCAAATGCAATCAGAGTGCGAGCGCTTCGTCGAGCGACTCAGCGCCGATCTGGGCAATCTCGGCGTCGACATCGACTCGATGCGCGGCTATTACAACATCTTCGGCGACAAACGCGATCCCGAGCACTGGACACAGCCGCTGTGCAGCATCAGCGATCGTCAAGTAGGGATGGAAGCGGTTCGAGTGGCCGTGGTGGCGACTTGGCACAATGCCGGATGGGCCGCGGCGCAGGTGTGGCCCGAAGGCGCCCGCATGGCCATCGAATCAGTCGGCATAGCGGTGCGCCACATCCCCCAGACACCGCCACCGCCGGGACAAGCACCGCTCGCGCCGCCTGCTCTGGCGTGCCGAGATCTGATCGACGCCGTGACGGTGGGCGGGTTTCCCCGACGCGCTCCGACCTTCGTCCTGAGCGATGCCGGCTGGAGCGAAGACGACTGGCACACCTACCGGCGGATCACGTTCTCGGGCTGAGCCACGCCAGCGATCAGTCCGAACCCCACAAGAGCGCGAAGCCTCGAGCGGCGGCCGGAAGTTCTGCCATCAATCGTTGCGGATTGTGAGGGTCATGCGGCCGAGTTCCCTGCCTGCGTACAGACCGACATTCCGGAGCGCAGCGAGGTCGTCATCGCTGAGATGGAGCGCGGGCGGGGGCATTTCGGCAATCCGGAATACCAGCTCGAGTTCCTCCACGTCGAGATCGGGAACGTCATCGTTGTTCACGACGCTCACCATGACATAAAAGAACTCACTCGTGCACGGGTTCACCGTGTGATGCCACGGCAGATCAGCTGGGCGATAGGCTGGACAGTCATCATCTACAAGATCGTCATCATCTACAAGATTGACTGGAACATCCTCATTGATTGGAACATCCCCGCAGTGCCGCATCGGACTGAATTCTCTCGTATCGCAGAACTGCACATACCGACCGATGTTGCCGCGCTCTGTGTCCTTTTCCGGGTGTTCAAATCCGAGATCGGCATCGACCGCGGGCGTAATCAATGCGAGATCCGTCCGCGGATTGCCCGGCGACGGCAGGGTAACCGAGGTACCGTCGGGGTCGACCACGACTTCTACCACCGTATCGCACGGCAGAGGACTCAAGTCGATGCTCTTCACAAGGTGAAACCGGACGTCGCCCGACGCGATCCGGTTTCCCTCCCTATTCCCTTCAGCAATCTCGGCAGGGGTACTCTGTATGTGCAGTCGATAATCGCCATCTTTTTTGCAAGCGTGTTGTGCAACGATGGGGCTAATAGTATCCAGCTCGTCGTCGTCTTCGACTACGAACAGCTTGCAGGCATCCGGCGGAAATTCCTCCAGATCCAGATCGTCGGGCAGCGAATAGTCGGACACCCAGAAACAGACCAAGAACTCCTCGTCCGGCTCAACCCGACCATCGGGACAAATCGTCACAGCTGCCTGCGATGGCGCAGTGTACAGTCTTGCGGAGAACGAGACATCCTTGGAACCGCTGCAATCGTCGCTTCCGACGTCCATAGTAGAGCTGTTCGCGAAAGCGCGGGCAAAATACGTCCCATAACAAGGGAGCCACTCTGTGGATGACACAACGGGGTACGTGCCTCTTTCAGTGCTGAATCGCCCCACGGAGTTGTCGCCTTCTTCAAAGAAGGATTGTCTGTCAACGGTGTCATGGCAGGGTCCGAATGGATCTATGGTTTCATCGCCATCTTTCCACTGGTCGCTCCAGTGGCTGGGGATAATGTGTATGTTAAAGGTCGAGTCTGGCCCACCGCACGCTAGGTTGGTGGTGGTGCCAGGACCTTCGCAGAGAACCCCGTCCGGGACATTCGGCCTGTAACCGACAGAGACTTGAAACCGGACGATCGAATCCAAGTCGGGTGTCACAATGGGGTCGGGTGCCACAATGGACTCTGATGGCACAACGGAATTAGGCAAGAGCAAGCCGAATATATCGGTTGCTTGAGTCACACAATTGCCTGTAGTGCAGCTATGTGATATTCCTCCACCGAAGGAGTCGATTTCGAACCCATCATCGTCTTTGATCTTACCTTGCTTCATGATGTCGGATTCTACATAACGACCACCTATCAAGGCGGGTTGCGTTGTGAGCAGCAACGTCCAGCCTGACCCGCACGGCATGCGGTCAAGATGCATGTTGAACGCGAGTCCTTGGTTCTCAAGAATGAATATGTCGGTTGCCTTGCGTCCCGCATTGTACAGCGCGTCATGTCTGGCTTGATCAATGACGACACCGGGCGGCAGATCTGGATACCCAAAGAGGTCGTAAGGATCACCTTTTCTCAGTTCTTCTCGATCTTCATAGCCGCCAGGAAGGTGATCGCCATAAACACGCTGAACTCGTCGCTCGAACACGTCCACGCTGACAAATTCAACGGCCTCAGTTGCGCCGATGAATGGTGATTGTTCGTCTGATGGCAAGTTCTGCTTATTGCATGGAATCGGAGACGTCACGGGAGTCTGGACGGGTGTCGGCTGGAGCGGGGAGGGTATGGCGCATTCGCTTGTCACCGAAACTCTCAAGTCGCGGAGCGTGTCGATCTCGCCTTCCAGCCGGAGCAGCGCCTGCTGATCCGTCAACCCGCCGTGATCTCGCTGATACTCGAACTCTTTGATGTTCTCTTCGATCACCCTCAAGTGCTCTTGGCAGTCCAGCGTCGCAGCATCGCTGCGAGCGACATACACCTCAGACCCGCGGCCGCTCACCGACATGGTGGGAAACAGCCCGAAGAACGAGCCGACTCCCCCGTCGGTCTCGCAGCGATGCTCGACAGCAAGCGTCCGGACCGTGGAGCTCCCGCCGTCGCGGATGTCGAGAGCGACGTCGTCATTGATCTGAGGACCGCCGATGCACAGATCCCTCAAGCCGGGGCGGGCATCGAGCATCTCCGCGACCACCTGACCGCACTCCTCCCTCACATCGGACTCGACCGCCTCGCCGCTCTCGATCCGCGCCTCGCCGCTGGCCGCGCACGCCTGCGCCGCCGCGGCGCCCTCCTCAGCAGCAAGCTCGGACGTCAGCTGCGCACGGGCGGCGGCACCCGCCCACAGCACCAGCGACACCAGCAGCATCAAGACAGGCGTCACAAGCAGCAGCTCCAGCGAGATCGAGCCGCACTGTCCACGGCCTGCCCCCCGCCGGAACCAGCAGGTAATCTGAGACTCGCATGCCGAGACGTCGAACGCGTCGCCCTGCGAGGCCGTGCTCGCAGCGGAACCACGACGGCGAAACGCTCGCACTACTGGTCCTGTGGCCAGCGTTGCTGACATCGATTCTCCTGCTCATGGTGCATGCGTTCATCGTCTCCAACGCCCGGGCGCAAGCCGACATCGCTGCATCGGAGGCGCTGCGAGCTGCGTGGCGAGTTCTGGCAGTCGCCGACCTTCACCGCGTGGAGGATCCCGCCAGTCCGGGCGACTATGTGGACTACACAGGCCCCGGAGCAGTGACGGCGGGACTGGAACATGCGGCGCATCCCGACCGGACACGGATGCTCAACGCAGCCGACGACGCGGTGGCGCACATCGCCGCGGACTCGGGCGGATGGCGCTGGTGGACACCGAACGCGGCCCGGATACACAGCAGCTGGTGCGGATATGTCCCTGGGCCGGGGGAACCCTACGACCCCGCCCTCCACCGGCCGGAACCGGGCCACAGCGGCTGGACCCGCATCGTGGTCTCCGGCGAGGTCGTCGGCCCGCTTGCGGTGATGTTCCCGGACCGGTTCGACACCGTGTACGCGGTTGCCCAAGGCCCAGCGCTGCCGGCACCTGTCGAGACCGACCCGGACTCGCCAGACGGCCGGTCGATACCCAACACGCTGCCGCCCTGCTGAATCGACCGCCGAGCCGCTATCGGCGGTCGGCAGCAGCCCCGGCGGCCCCTGCGCCTCAGTCGTCATCGGGCCAGCCCGTCATGTCGAGGCCGCCCTCCACGATCCGCTCGACCACCTCAGGGTTGCGGGGCCGGCCCAGCAGCTCGAGCGGGCCGCCGCGTTCGCGTCGACCGAAAATGTGGTGCATCTGAAAGCGGTCCTCCACCGAGCTGACCACTTCGGCAATCGAGTTCACGCCACGGAAACCGGTTCGCGGATCGCCTCTCAGATGCACCACGAGGTGGATGACCTCGCCGGCCTCCTGAATGAGCGCCGACTGCACGCCCGGTCCCGTGGCGGTGAGGCAGTAGCGCACCAGCCGCGCCAAGGCCTGGCGAGGCGACGAAGCGTGAATCGTCGCCATCGAACCGTCCGAGCCTGTGCCGCAAGCCGACAGGAACGTGGCCGCCTCAGGGCCGCGCAGCTCGCCGACGATCACCCGGTCGGCGCCGGACCGCAACGAGCGCTTCGCCAGTTCCTCCATGGTGATCTCGCCGGAACCGTCGCTGTTGGGCTCGCGGGTCTCCACGGCGAACGTCAGCGGATGGGTCTGATCCAAGAAGAGCTCGAAAGTCTGCTCGAGGGTGCAGACGATCTCGCTCGTGCCGATCTCCGCGAGCAGCGCACGCAGCAGCGTCGTCTTGCCGGCGCCGAGCGCACCGCACACGAGCACGTTGGCGGGGGCGGGCGGGCGCACCGCCGCACGCAGGAACTCTGCGGCCTGCTGTGAGATGGATCCGCTCGCGACCAGGTTCTCCAGCCGTATCTCGCGGTGACGGTGACAGCGCACCGTCAGGAACGGCGTGCCGCAGACCGCCATGGCTGCGAACACCCGCTCGCCGGTGCGCAGGCGCAGATCGAGCAGCGGCGCAGAATTGTCGAAACGGCGGCCCGTCTGGCCGTGCGTGGTCGCCAAGTGCGCGATATAGCGGATCATGTCCGCCTCGTCCTCGAACACCGGCTCGAGGATGTGCTCCTGCTTGCCGCCGGAGAGCGCCAGGACGGCCCGATCCGGGCCGAACACGTAGATGTTCTCGACATCGCCCCGACGCAAGAAACGCTCCATGGGGCCTGCGCCGAGCAGCGCTTCGATCTGGTCGCGCAGCCACTCCAAGTCGTCGTCGGTCAGCATGCGGCCGCTCTGATCGAGCGCATGCGACTCTCGGCGGCGGACCGCGGAGAGCGCGAATGCCTCGTAGCCTCCCGGCTCGGTCTCGCCATCGGCTTCGAGCCTGAACTCTTGGACCTCCGAACGCACCGAACCCCAGATCTCGTCACGAAGCGACATCACGTCACGAAGCGACATCACCACAACGCATCCTCCTGTGCTTGGAACGCTGACCTCGGATTCGTCCAACCCGTCGTCTCACGGAGCGGCATCACCACAACGCATCCTCCCGTGCCGCCCCACAAAAAATAGTGCGTCACAAATAGTGCGTCACAAATAGTGCGTCACAAATAGTGCGTCACACCAATAGTGCGTCACACCAGATGCAGCGTCCGCGCGACGCTACTCGCCGCTTGACGCATCGGGCGACCGTCCTCACGCCCGTCACGCCGGCCGCCGCTCAGCCGGCAGGCCCGAACGTCCACATGCAGTAGCCGATCACAGCCGCCGTGCCCACCGCCAAGCTGGGACCCCATCGCACACGCGCAGCACGGCCGTGCCGCCGCAGCCCCATCAACGCGGACGGCCAAGCGGCGACAGCGCCGGCCATGAGCGCCCACCACGACCAAGCGATTCCCCACCAGCCGGCAAGGAGGCTGTTCACGATGATCAAGCGGACATCGCCATAGCCGACATGTCGAGGCCGTACTCGATAGATCACTTCGAAGAATGCAGCGACCGACAGCATGGCGCCGAGCGCCCACACGAAACGCCAGAGGTCGCCGAGGGCGAGCGCAGCCCCGCCGAGCAGCGCAGCGATGACGGCGCCTGCAGCCCACACTGCTCGGCGGGGAATGATCCCCGAACGCACATCGGTCGACGCCGCATGGACACCGAGGACGACCCAGATGCACGATGCCGCGATGACCAGTACCGCAGCCGCTGCCATACGCAGGCCGATCCTAGAGCGCTGGCAGGTGAGTTGAGCGCAGACCTCGTCCGTGCCTGCCGAGTCGGCGCGGCTGCCTATCGGGCGTTTCGACAGAGTTCCGCGGGGCTGGCGGACAGCGCGATGTCGGCACCCGAAATGTCAGCTGCGCCTATGTCGAGAGACTGCGCCTGCTGTGACGAAGCCGTGAGACCGCCAGAGGCGTCGAGGTAGCCCAGCCACCGGCACGATGCGGTCTCGCCCGCATGCACGGACACCGAAGCAGTGCCCGCAGCGCCATCGGGCACGGCGATCTCGAACGCTCCGTCTGCGCCCGTGGCCGCCCACGCCCAGAAGTCCTCGCCCGCCAGCGAGACCCACACCCCCTCGATGGGGGCGCCGCCGGGACCCGATACCGAGCCCCGAACCCGACTGCTGCCGGGCGAGGCAGCCCGCGGTCCCGAACCCGGCGTCAGGTTGATGAACCGCGAGCGGATCAGCCTTTCCTTGTCGTCGGCACGCAGATCGGCGTCCGGGAAGATGGCGTATCCGGCGAACATCAGCGCCCATGTGTCACACGTCGGAAGCCCTTCGTCGCAGCCAGGCGGATGGGGAAGCCCGAACGCGTGGCCGAGCTCATGCGCGAGGCCTCCCATGAAGCGCCCGATGGGCTGATTGGGGGAATCCTCGAGCCAGCAAGGATTGCCCACATCGCCGTCCTCGCCGACCAGGCCGTCCAAGTCCCAGCGGCCGAGGATGGTGAGGCCTCGGCTGAGGCCCCCCAGTTCGTTGTAGCCCTCCTCCTTGGGACCGCATTCATGCAGCACGTCGGCATAGACGGCCCACACGAAAGTCGTGTCGCCCTCTTTGACGGGCGCGCAGTGCTGCACGCTGTCAATGATCTTCTGCCATGAGTGCCGCCCATAGAAGGCTGCTGGTTCGCTCATCTTGCAGTGCTGGGGCAGATCGCCGTGCAACGCGAAGGTCAAACCCCCGAGTTGCTCACCGAACCACGACTGAATCTCCGTGGCAGCACGAGCAATTCCCTCGCTGTGGTCGGTGCGCGTTTCGCGATCCGACGGCACCGCGTACAGCACCCGCACCGCGAGAGCCACATCCCCCCCGGCATCGTCGCCCGCAACCGGCTCCGAATCCGGCCGCTCACCAACAACCCGGTCACCGTTGCCGAGCGGCTCCGAATCCGGCCGCTCACCAACAACCCGGTCACCGTTGCCGAGCGGTGCCGAATCCGGCCGCTCACCAACAACCCGGTCACCGTTGCCGAGCGGTGCCGAATCGCCGGTGCCGGACTCTGCGTCTGTTTCCGCGGCGGACGGCTGCACCGTCTCGACTACGCCCGGCGCGACGTAGGGTTCGGTGCCTGCTCGGTCGTCAGCGCCGACCGGCGCCGCACTGTCGGTGCCGGACTCGGCGGTTGCTGGATCCTCGATATCGGGCTCTGCTGATCCCGTTTCGCCAACGTCGGCCTCCGTCGGGCCACCGGCGGTCCCGTCCGGGAGCTGAACGGAATCGGTCGAGTCGATTGCTTCCTGGCCGAAGCCGGGCGACCCAGCCACGTCCCGCTCAGACGCTTCCGCCTGCGGCACCTGATCGGCGGCTGCCCCAGCCGCGTCCCCAGCGGTCTCGACCTGCGTGCCCGACGGCGACGCCACCTCAGACTGCGCTGTCGGGCCACCCGACAGCAACAACAGGGCCGCGCCCCAAGCGACCATCGCCACCAGCACCACCGCCACCAGCACCACCGCAGCCCGCACCGCGCCGCCGCGCCGAGACAACACGGCCTTGGACAACACGGCCTTGGACAACACGGCCTTGGACAACACGGCCTTGCGAGAATCGTCCCCGCCCTCGTCGAGGGGCCTGCGCACCGGAGCTCCCAGCGGGTCCGAAGCCCACCCTGCACCCGCGCCGCGCCGCCCCACAGGATCATCCAACGGATCCCACCCAGCACCGCCACCCGCGCCGCGTCGCCCCACAGGATCATCCAACGGATCCCACCCAGCACCGCCACCCGCGCCGCGTCGCCCCGCCGACCGCGGGTCATCGTCGCCGTCCGACGCCCAACCGCCGCTCACGAACGCCTCATCAACGCGGCGCCGTCAACGACCCGCAACGACCTGCAACGACCTGCCCGCCCATACCAGCACCCGGCAACGCTACGCCGATCTGAACACGCCGAAATCGACACACACGTTCCACGATAGCGACGATTCCAGCACGCCGAATCCTGATGCCAGCACCGCACGAATCACCCCGGCTCGGCAGCGACTCGGGTTGTCGGGTCACGGCCGGGGCGGCGATCTGCTTGTGCACTTTCGCAGCAGGTGCCAGACGGAGGCATGCAGTGTGACGTCTCGGCTCATCGCCGATCAGCCGTAGGCGGCCAAAGAGTCGGCCGGCGTCGGCTGATGGTGCGGCCGCCGCATCAGCTGTTGAGCGCGGCGGCTCGCTCGACGGTGACGGTGTACACCGTGACCGTGCCATCGGGTGCCGTCACCGTTGCCGTGATGGTGTTGGCGCCCTCCGCAAGGGCGACTTGGTGGCCGTCGGCGCCAAGGTCGGCGTCGGCGGGCGAGATGACTACGTCGGCTTCCTCATCAAACGCTGCGTAGGTGAGCGTGGCGGAACTCACGGTGGCGGCCACCGTCGCCGAGTAGTCCCTGGTCCCCTGGTCGAAGGTCCCGAAGTCGATACCAAGGTTGCCCAGCTCGACGTCAAGGTCGCCCAGGTCGATACCAAGGTCGACCTCCTGGCGACCCAGTTCAAGTCAGATCGTGACGAAGATCGCCGAACGAACCGGGTTCGCCATTACTGGCTTGCCGGCATCAGTCTTTCGGCTCTGGTTTCGATCTGGCTCGGCGCTGCCGGCGTGATCAGCTGACCGGTGCGAACGGCCTACTGGCCGGCCACGTCCGCCAAGACGGATTCGCTTCGACGGATGATCGCAGCAAGGAGGCGTGTCGCCGTGCCGCTCGACCTCGCTGCGGCCCCCAAGGCGTCCATCTCGGCTTGGAGGTGGGCGGGGGTGTCTCGGGCAATGCGAAGAACCTCGCTGGCGGCCCATTGGGGGTCAACGCCAGTGGCGCGTGCGAACTGCTGCCAGTCGTCGATTCGGGCGCCCTCGCCGACGTGGTAGCCGTCGCCCAGTGCCATAGCAAGGTGAACCTCACTGGCTGCGACATCGGTGTACGGCAGCCACGACGCCGTGTCATACATGGGCGCCAGCCGACAGACGGCGCCGGGAAGGTGCAGCAGAGCGTGATTCTTGGCATGAGCGTCGTTCGCCACGATGAACCAGCAGTACACGAGTCGTGTGAACCATGTCCGAAGATCGGTTCCGCTGTCGGTGCTGTGCGTCGCCAGGAGTCGAGCGACGTCGCCCGCCCCCGGACCGCCGTCTCGCTCGAATCTCTGAGCAGGTGAACGCCCGAACGCTTGGCAGAGGTCCTCTTGATGCACACGCGCAATGGCAGCGCCGCCGGTGGGGAGGGGGGAACGGTCGAAGCGCTCCACGACCAGCGTCTCGACGCCACCGACGAAGGCGACATCGGTACGGACCGCTTCGATTCCCAGCCGTCGTGCGGTTGCGAGCGCGAGGTGCTCGCCGATCGCCTGGCCGGGGTACAGGCGCAGCGACGGCTTGAGTATGTGCGTGGTGGGCTCGTCGCCGATCGCCTTGTGCCATCGCCGCTCGCTGCGCCGCAAGGCAAGTTTCGGCATCGTGCCTGCGAGGCTGAAGCTGGCCAGCGGATCGTCGCGCCAACCACCGAGCAGTGCTCCTTCGCTCATCTCAGCCAGCACCGCGCTGAGGTCAGATTCCGAAATGAACTCCAAAGCGGACCTGTGAGCCGACTCATCGCTGGGTTGCGTGCCGGCGCCCTCCCTCTCGAACTGGACGGCGCCAGCGCATTCGCTGCCAATCGGCGTGCTGAGCAAGTCAAACGGATCGCTCGAGACCGCCCCGACGTGCCGGCGCCATTCCTCACGCTCGACGGCTCGATCCGGCAGCAGCCCGTCGAGCCACCTCTCGACAACCGGCCCGGAATGCGGTCGAACGCTCAACGGCAGCGACAGCGACAGCGGCACGGCATTGGCCCACGCCACATAGTGGGCGTCGTACGACAAGAGGAGCCCGTCGATCCTTCGCACGACCACGGCAGCAGGCTCGCCGCCGACTCGTACGCGCAGCTCGGCAGGCGTCATTCCAGCGGTGCCACTACGTCGCTGTAGCTCAGCCGTGCCGGGTCGACCTCACGCACGACGAGCTCGCAGCCGAGCGCCGTGCAGATCTTCACCAGGCCGTCGAGCTGCATGGTCAGCTTGCCGGCCTCGGCGTCGCACACCAGCTTGCGTGACACCCCAGCTGCGTCGGCGAGTGCTTGCTGCGTCAGTTCCAGTTGTCCCCGGCGATCCGCGACAGCATTCGCCAACGATCCCGGCGTTCGCACCACAAGAGCGGCCAAGGTGGTCATGCCGTCAGTGTACCGATATGCCACTGTACGCTTACATCGATCCAGAAGTCACCGAACGCATACAATCAGTCTCGGTGTAACTGTACGCATACACACTAGCCGTCGGCCGGCACGGCTGCCGGCGCATCGCCCATGTGCTCCCAGGGGTCGATCAACCGCAGGTCGAGGCCTTCGAAGTCGGACACGTTGCGGGTGGCCAGCCCAAGGCGTCGCACGCCAGCGGTGGCGGCTATGAGCGCATCGCCCAACTCCAGGGTGCGACCGGCGCGCCGGGCATTGGCCCGCAATTCCGCGGCGTATTCTGCCTCGGCGGGGCCCACGGGCACGATACGGCGCACCGCCGACGCTATCGATCTGACGGCGCTGGCGATCGCGTCGCGGCGTCGGCCCGGCGCCATGAGCCCGATGCCGTACTCGAGCTCATGCAGCACGATCACCGACAGCCACAGGTTCGGCTCGCTCGACAGGAATGCCACCACGTTGGCGTCGGGTTCGCGCCGGACCGTCTCGGAGACGACGTTGGTGTCGAGCAAAATGCCGTTCACGAGATGTCGCTGCCGCGCCGACCAGCAGATTCGCCAGCATCATCGGCGCCGTGGTCGAAGAACGGGATCGGCCGAATCGAGCGGCGATCGGGGAGTTCGAGCTCGTAGCCCCGCGGCATGTTCTCGACGAGCCAGCGGCCGACATGCACGTCAGGCTCGGCTCGTTCCTGCCAGACATGCTCGGGAACCACCACGAACGTCCTGCGCGTGCCGATGCGCTGGGGCCCGTCCTCTTCCGCGCAGCGCAGAATGTGAGACAGGCGGGCCTTCGCCTCGGCCACCGTCCAGATGCGGTGAGACTCCGTCGCTTCCGCCGACACAACACCCCGCTGCAGCCAGTCGCCCAACACGAACTAGTCCATATTAGACTAGTTGGCCTTGCGGCACGAGCTGCTGAGACGCTCTCTACTGTCCGCAGCGGGCCGCTACCGAAGGGAACCCGCCTTGTCTGAACAAGATCGTTCTCGCCTCTACGCTTGGTGGTGCGAGTAGCTCGCCGAATACCTCATGTCTTGCCTGAGTCCTGTGCCGCTGCCCGATCTCGCCGCCAAGGACGACCTGCGCGAAGTCGAGGACGACGTGGCGCGCGTCGACGCCAGGCTCGCCCAGATCGACGCAAGGGTCGTCAACCTCGATGCCAAGGTCGACCTCCTGGCGACCCAGTTCAAGTCAGATCGTGACGAAGATCGCCGAGTGAGCCGGGTTCGCCACTACTGGCTTGCCGGCATCGGTCTGGCGGCCGTGGTGCCGATCTGGCTGGGCGCTGCCGGCGTGATCAGCTGAACACGCTGGTGCTGGCTCGGGGCGGGCGATGGCGCGGAAGGTGATCGAGAGGCGTCGCTGGGTGCTCCAGACCGACTGCCTGCTCGATTCCGGCGACCGCCGCAACGACGCCCTGCCGGCCGAGAGGTAATTTGCAATCCAAATCACAGCGCAAGTTGTGTCACTCGAGTCGCGTAACGCCCCGGCGCGGTCTGTCAACACGTCATCTGGCTAGACTGTCCGTCTAGCTGAAAACAGCCCAGAGCACTCGGAGACTGTCGTGGCCGACGCAACGCAGGCGTGGCAATTGCAAGATGCCAAGAACCGGTTCAGCGCCGTTGTCGATGCAGCGCTGGGAGGCGAACCCCAGCGTGTGACGCGGCGAGGCCAGCCCGTGGTCGTGGTGGTTGCGGTCGACGAGTTCGAGCGGCTGTGCCGGCTGGACAGCGCAGCCGCGCCGACGCTGGGCCGACTGCTTGCCGCCATGCCGACCGACGACGGCGAATTCGAGCGTCTCGAGCTGGCTCCCAGAGATGCCGAGCTGTGAGCCTCCTGCTGGACACCGACGTCCTCTCAGCGCTGCGTCGTCGTGATCGGAATCCATCGGTTGTCCGTTGGCTGGAGGTCCAGCGCACCGCCGACTTGCATCTCAGCGTCGTGACCATCGGCGAGATCGAGCGCGGCATCACACGCCAGCGAGATCGCGACCCGGCATTCGCCCGCGAACTCGCCGACTGGCTCGACAAGATCCTCACGTGGTACGGCGACCGCGTGCTTGCCGTCGACACCGGCACCGCCCGCCGCTGGGGCCAACTCTCACAGCGGCTCGGCCACACCAGTGCCGACCTCTTGATAGCCGCCACAGCACTCGAGCACGGCCTCACTGTCGTGACGCGCAACACCCGCCATTTCGAGCCGACCGGGGCGAACACCATCAACCCGTTCGAAGCGCCGTAGACACTCCAAGGGCCGACGGTGCCATCGCTGCGTGCATTGCTCAGAAAGGCCGGCCAGTCCCTCAGCCTCGCAGCCACTCCGTGACAGCGACGACTGCTGCGAGCGCTGCCACGATCTCGAAGGGCAGTGCAATGGCGATTCGCCGCAGCCGCCGGTCCAAGGTCGTGCGGTCCGCCTCCCGGTGCGCAGTCGCTTCCTTGCGATCGGCCTCGCGCTGCACCGCCATTGCCTCCCGGTGCGCAGTCGCTTCCTTGCGATCGGCCTCGCGCTGCACCGCCATTGCCTCCCGGTGCGCAGTCGCTTCCTTGCGATCGGCCTCGCGCTGCACCGCCATTGCCTCCCGGTGCGCAGTCGCTTCCTTGCGATCGGCCTCGCGCTGCACCGCCATTGCCTCCCGATCGGCCTCGCGCTGCACCGCCATTGCCTCCCGATCGGCTTCACGCTGCGCGGCCATTCTCAGCTCGAACGCGGAGAACTCTGCTGAGAGCACGGCTTCGAGGTGCCGCTTGGTCACCAGGTCTGCCAGCGGCGCAACCGGCAGGCACGACATCAGGTACTCCGCCAGCGGCTCGTCGGTCTGCTCACGCAGCCAAGCGTAGAGGCGAGAACGATCTTCTTCAGACACGGCGACCTCCCGATGCCGGCAGTGGATTGCCGGGCACCGTAGAGCACCACGGTCCAGCTGCCCAAATGAATTTCAGATCATCTGGATGATTGCCAGACCAATCCTGTAGAGGAATCGATTGGCCAGGCAAATTCATTTTGCGGGTCGAGAGGCGCTGTCGACTGTGCGCTGCGGATCGCTGGGAAACGGAATCCGCTGTGTCTGAACAAGATCGTTCTCGCCTCTACGATTGGTGGTGCGAGCAGACCGACGAGTCGCTTGCCGAATACGTCATGTCCTGCATGAGCCCTGTGCCGCTGCCCGATCTCGCCAACTCCATGCTCATCATGGCGGTGCTGGCCCTCACTGCCTTCGCACTCGCGGCCGCACGCCGAGCATGCGCCACCGGGCCCGACACGACCGAGCCCGCCCCGCAACAAGAACGGCCGCACTCCCATGCCCGTCTGGCGCTCGACCTCGGCGGCCTCGGCTCGGCCATCACCGGCGCCGCTGCGCAACGAGCTCGACCGCTTCATGGGCTATCGTCATGACCTGCCGTACTGCTACCCGTCCACCATGGACAGCGAGTAGCTGACGTCGGTCTCGTCTACCTGCTCGAGATGGCGTTGAACGACTGAGCCTGAACCTGTAGATCACCACGAGCATCGTCCGGCATCGTCCGGCTCCTTGTGGGCCGGGTCCGGAGTCTCTTCATCGGGCCACTCGCCCGCAAGAATGCAGTCGGTCAGCCCGGCTTCCTCCTCTGGCGACAGGAAATCCGGCAGGTACACAAGCCCTGCAGGAGTATTCGCCTGCTGGTCTTCCAGCAGCGACAGCTGCACGTCAAGACAGTGCGTCAGCGGGAGGGGTGGAGCATCCAGAGTCCGTTTGAACTCGGCCCGTGCCCGACCCGCCGCAACCATGTGATGAATGCAGTGATTCACACCGGGACGTCTGCGCCGCTTGTGGGCTCGCGCTGCGGTCCAACGAATTCGCCAGAAACCCAAGCGCGTTCAGAGATCTAGGCGCAGCCTGTGTCGGTCTTCCTCGCGGAGGCGTCCCACGTTGTGCAAGTGCTCTAGCAGCGCGATCTTGCTTACTTCGAGCTGGGCGGCCACCTCACCGAGGCCCTCAGGCGTGTCGATTGGGCTCCCTGCCCACGCAATCGCAGAATCCAGCCGGTCCGGCGGCATCAGGAGCCACGCAGCAAAGGCGTTCGCACGCTGTTCGATCGAGAGTGGGGCCCAAGGGCCACTGGCAACCGCCAAACTCGCCCCGACCGAACGGTCGTGAAGCAGGTGACAGAGCTCGTGGGCCAGCGTGAATCGCCTCGCTTGCGGCATACGTGCTGACCAGTGGCTTCGGTTCACCACGATCCGAGGGGCGTGGTGGGCACTGACGAAGGACACGGCTCGCAATTCCGGATCGTCGAGAGTGATCTCGCCCACCCGAATGCGCCAATCCGCCAACCATGCGTTCAGACTTGAGCTTGAGGCAGCGAACTCACTCCCGAGTTCGTCGAGCAGTTCCTCGGCGAGGTCGTACCCCTGCTGCCAAGGACGCTGCGTTACGTCGATCGGTTCGTCGCACACCAAATCGGCGAGACCATCGTCGGGCGATTCCTCGTAGGACTCAAGCAGCAGTGTCGCCAAGGACACAGCGTCGTCTTCAGTGATCGTCGGACTTGCGGACCCAAAAAGGAGAGGTGCTAGGGACCCTTCCAGCACAATCCCGTTCGAAGCCCTGCGGCCGAACACAGCGTCGACGGCGTGCGACGATCCCAAGTCGCCGATTCGGTCACGCAGAGCGCGCCAACGCGTGACCATCTCCTTCCGCACGTCACCGAACCCCGCAAGCCACGCAGCTCGCTCCTCAGATCGCTTCGGCTGTCGCAGTGCCCGGACGGACTTGACGAGCGACTCGCATCGCTGCGACTCGGGCACTTGGGCGTAGAGCCACTCAGAAGCGCTTTCGAGCATGTCGTGCAGTGCGGCTGCAACTGCGTCCAGTTCGTCGCGCACAACCCCCTCGGTCGCCGTGAAGCCGACGCCTTCAGCGCCGGCGAGTTGGCTGGCCTTCCATGAGACTTCGACTTGGTTCCTGAAGCGCCGGAGATACACATCGGGGAAGATGCCGCCATTGCGAGCTGTTCGCAGGGCATGTCGTTGCTGCCAGGCGAAACATGCCTCCTGTGTGGCCAGTTCACCCCGGAATCCGGTTGAGCTGAGACTCAGCGCCGATGCGATGCTGCCGACTTCCGCCGCAGTAGTGGCAGGCCGTATTGCTGTGGGATGCCGTTCCTCGTGCAGCAAAGCGTCCCAATTCTCAGTCAGCCATTCGAGCAGAGGCAGGAGATACCAGTGGCAAAACTGCAGCGTCTCGCCTTCGTCCACATGGGCGCACAAGTTCACATCGCGGACCCAGATTTGAAACGCTCCCCAGCTCGCAGCCATCTCGGGCGACGCTGCCACGCCCTCATCGGGGTCATGATGAAATGCAATCTTCAAGGCAAACGACGAGGGTTCGCCGAACAGCCTTTCCCAGCGGACGCTCATTGCCGGCGCCTGTCCGCTTGACGCATCGCCCGACGCGTGATGGCCCCAGTTGCCTGCCAGTGATTCTTGATGCTCGGGGGCACTTCGGCGAAGAGGATCGGGTAGCCGTGCCAGAGGTCGCTTTCGAGATCGTGGCACTGCGCGCAAAATGCCTGTCCGCCATCGGTCGCGTATCGCTTCTTGCCGTGGAGCGTGCTGTTCTGCAACAGGCTGACCGGATCTACGTTCCGGGGACACCGCGAACCCCTGCGACCAGGTGCTGCGGGCTTGTGCTTCGGGTTTGGCTCGTAGCGCACCGGTCTCCTCTCAACGCATCGTCACGGTAACGCTAGGCCCACGCGTGTGTCGACGGAATTCGTAAGCCATGGCGCCGCGAGGTGGCTCTGTCCGGGGCAGTTCGATGCCGCGGACCAATCGTTGACGCATCACCTAGTGGTGCGTCGCTGAAATGGCTGGGGCTGAAGCAAGCCCATTCTTACAGGTCAGCGAGTTGCATGATGCCCGGAAGAAAACTGCGACACACCACTAGTGCACGTGGGCTTGCCGGCACGCGAGAGCTTGCCGAAGCACGCTCGCGCGCCCCGAAAGTCGCTGCTGGTGGTGCTGCCGCTGGCCGGGCTCGCCCTGCAGTCAGCAGAGCGGCTCAGCGTGTACCTCAACGCGGCCGCCACCGGCACCAACCCCTTGCGAGCAGCCCGCCACACCTGGCGCCTCGCCGGCATACACCTCGACCAAGGCAGCTTCGCACCCTTGGGGCGCTTGGCGGAATACCTCACGCACGGCGTGGCGCTCGAGGCCGGCTGGTCCCTCAGCCTCGCTCCCCATGCGGTGCTGGGTGCCGTACGGCTCGCCCTCGGCGCCGTCCTGGTGATGTTCTACGACGTTGCCTATCTGGCACCCATCATCGCCGCCGCATTCCTCGTCGCCCGGCTCGCCCTTGCCCGGCTCGCCACCCGGGCGGCCCTCGCAACCGCAGCAGTTCGCCGTTGGGCAGCGTTCAGTGCCGGCTTTGCGACGGTGTTCATCCCGGTGCGGATCCTAGGACTGCGGAGAGGCCGTCACCGTTGCGGTGTGCTCGGCGGTCCACGGCGAGACTGCGCAGCCTGGCTAGTGCTGCGTCAGCAAACGTTTGCGCGGTTGCTGGCGCCATCGCTTCGCCTGCGAGCAGGCCCTCCAGTGATCCCCGCCACAGCGAAGGTTGCTTGACACGGCACTAGCTGCTGGGGCCTTCGATGAAGACTTGGGCCGCCTGCGACACCGGCCGCCCATCCGCAGTGCACACCGCATGCTCGCCGTCACAGCCAGAACCCTTGAACACCGTCACCGACAGCCTGCGATCGTCGCCGACCCTGATGGTGATGTCCCACAGATCGCTGCGCCCCTCCACCCGCTTGGCCCTGACCACACGATGCGGGGACTGCACGAACACCCCACCGCCGTCGCGCATCGTCACATAGCTCACCGCCAACGGCTCACTGAAACTCACCCGCACCACCAGATCAGTGCCCGCACCCGAATGCGCATCGGGCAACTCCTCAAAACTCGCCGTCAACGCCGGCAACCCCGACCCGGACTCGTCCGTTTCGGTCTCGGGCTCGTCGGCCTGCTGCTCATCGGAGCCCAGCTCGCCGGCCTGCTGGCGGGCGACCGGCGACGACGACACCACCGCCGTGACCTCACCGGTCCACGGCGACGCCGACACCTTGCCCCCCAGACTGCGGAACCGTGCGCGGATCTGCACCTTGTAGACAGCGCCCTCCTCAAGGCCGGTGAGCGTGACCGAGGTGGCGTCGCCCTCAGGCCACACATTGCCCCGATGGGTCTCATCGGCCTGCCAATACGACAGATACCCCAGATCCTCCCGAGCCCACATCACCCGATACCCGAACGGCGCCAAACCCGGCGCCCCCCACGACACCGACAACTCCCCCGGCGCACCGCTCGACACCACCACCGAACCGACCTCATCAGGCGCCAACACCCGCTGCTCCAACACCCCCAACGGCTCCTCACCAGACTCCGACTCCCCCTGCCCCTCCACCTCGGACTGCTCCACCTCGGACTGCTCCGCCTCGGACTGCTGTTGAGCCTGCTCCTCGGACTGCTCCACCTCGGACTGCTGCTCCTCGGACTGCTGCTCCTCGGACTGCTGCTCCTCGGACTGCTGCTCCTCGGACTGCTTCTGCACAGCGAGATCTTCACCGGGCACGAATCGCACATCCGGAGGCGGCGACGCCGCGGCCCGCTCGACGGTGACGGTGTACACCGTGGCTGTGCCGTCGGGCGCCGTCACCGTCACCGTGACGGTGTTGGCGCCCTCCGCAAGACCGACCTGGTGACCGTCGGTGACGGTGTCGGCGTCGGCGGGCGAGACGACGACCTCGGCATCGGGGTCGAACGCCTCATAGGTGAGCGTCGCCGAACTCACCGTGGCGGCCACCGTCGCCGAGTAGTCCCTGGTCCCCTGGTCGAACATCCCGAAATCGACACCGCTCAGCGCCAACGACGTCAACAACGTGCTCACCGGCGCATCCACGGTCACGATGCTGTCGCTGCGGCTGTCGGTCACCCACATGGTGTGACCGTCAGACCACACTCCCTGCGGTTGGGTCAGCTCGCCGTTCGTCCCCCGGACGTCGACATCGCGCTGCGGCTGACGATCACCAGTAGCAAGCTCATAGGCGTACAGCTTCGAGTCGTAGAAGTCGGGCACCCACATCGTGACCGTGTCGGACCAGAGGTCGCCCGGAGTGTCGTTGCCGTAGTGGTCGGGAGTATCGCGGCCGAAGTTGGCGAGCCGGACGAGGTCTTTCTCTACGATCCAACGCCCGTTTTCGCGGTCCCATGGCCCAGGAGACATGTCGAAAGCAAACAGCCGGTCGAGGTACCTGTCGGTGACCCACATGGTGTCGCCGTCGGACCACAGGCCCCACCCCCACCGAGCCAATGCGATCGCGATGTCGCTATCGGGCAGACGCTCCCCGGTGGCCAGCGAGTATGCGCGAGCGGTCTTGTCTTTGTGGATGATGATCCAGATCGTCTCTCCGTCGGACCACAGCCCGGTCGGCCAGCGGCCACTCTCGAAGTGGTCGAAGTCGCGGTCGGGCAGACGCTCGAGGGTCTCCAAGTCGAAGGCGAGCAGCGTGTCCGACACTCCGTCGACCGCCCAGAGGACCTCGCCGTCGGACCACACACCGCGCAAGCTCACATCAGTGCCCCCGACCCGGACCGCGCCGCGGCGATAGATGTTCACGGAGTACACCGATTTCGTGGACAGATCAGAGGACACCACGGTGATCGTGATGCGGTTGCTGCCCTGTGCGAGGCTCACTTGGTGGCCGTCGGCGTCGGCGTCGGCGTCGGCGGGGCTGATGGTCACTGTCGCGTTGGCGTCGGTCGCAGCAGCGGTGATGGTGGTCTGAGTGACGTCGTTGTCGACTTGAGCGCTGCAGGGGCAATCACCGGGGGTGAACGTGCCGACGCCGCTGAAGCTGAGCGCGCTGAGCGATGCGTCCGAGGAAAGGGTCGCGACGTTGACCTTGACCACGTTCACGGTGTAGGTCCTGACCTGGACGCCGAGCGTGACGGTGACGGTGACGGTGTTGGAGCCCAGCGACAGGCTGACCTGGTGGCCGTCAGTGTTGCTGTCGGCGTCGGCGGGGCTGACAGTCACCGTCGCGCCGGATTCCGTGGCGGCTGCGGCGACGGTGGTGGCGCTCACGGTGTTGGCGGCCGCGGCATTGTAGCTGTCGACGCCGCTGCGCAGACCGCCGAAGCTGACGTCGGTGAACGAGAGGCTCGCCAGCCGCGCACGCGGTGGCATCGTGTAGGGGTAGACGATGAGGTCCTCGCTGTCGAGCACCCACATGGTGTCGCCGTCGGACCAGATTGCAGCGGGATCGTCGTTGCCGACTCTGCCCAGCGTGCCTATCTCCAGGCTGGTGTGCCGGTCGGCGTCGTCGATGTCGTAGGCGTAGATCCTGTCGTCTTCGTCGTCGAGCACCCACATAACGTCGCCGTCGGACCACACGTCGCGGGGGTTGCTGTTGCCATGGCGCCTTCCGACACCCCTGATCTTCGTGCTCTGATAGCTGCCGGTGGCGAGGTCGATGATCACCACGCGATTGAAATCGCTGTCGGCGATCCACATGGTGGTCCCGTCGGACCAGATGCCCTCAGGATGAGGATTGGCGATTTCCGCTATGTTGAGCGACGGCCGGTTTGGTCTGGTTCCGTTGCGGTCGTAGGCGGGTCGGCGTGCGCCGGTGGCGGGGTCGTAGGCGTAGAGCCCGCCGTAGAGGCCTTCGAGGGCGTAGAGGTGCCTGCCGTCGCCCCACAGGCCTCCTCCTTCGAATCTGCCGTCGTTGAGGTCGTCGCCGTGGATGTCGTGCACGTGGGTGAGCCGGAAGTCGCGGTCGGTCTGGCGTGCGCCGGTGTCGAGGTCGTAGGCGTGGGCCCAGTCGGGGCCGGTGACCCACAAGACGTCGCCGTCGGACCACATCGACGCGACCGGCGTGGTGTCGGGGTCGAGGCGGATGACGCCGTCGGCGTACGCGCGTCCCACGCTGATGGTGTACTGCGCGGTGGCGGACAGGTCAGAGGAGACCACCGTGACAGTGACGGCGGTGCTGGCGCCCGCGGCGAGGCTGACCTGGTGGCCGTCAGTTGCGGTGTCGGCGTCGCCGGGCGTGACGGTGACCGACGCGTGCGGGTCAGCAGGCGTCGCCGCGAGGGTGACCGAGCCGACCGAGCTGTCCACCGCAGCGGCATATGAGTAGGCGTCGGCGCTGAAGGTGCCGATCCCGACAGCGGCGTCGGTGTCGGTCTCGGCCAAGGTGAGCGCGCTCAGCGAAGCGTCGGAAGTGACGGCGGGAGCGTCGACCTGAGTGACGCGCACCGTGTACACCGCCGACACGGTCAGATCCGACGAAGTCACGGTGACGGCGACGTTGTTGACGCCCGCCCCGAGCGCTACCTGATGGCCGTCGCCGGGATCGGAGTTCGCGTCCGCGGGCGTGATGGCGACCGACGCGTCCGCGTCCGCAGGAGTGGCAGTCACCGTGGCAGAAGCGACCGTGGACGGCACCACCGCCGCATACCTGCGGTTGAGAGCGTCGAACGCGCCGATGTCCACACCGCTCAGGCCCAAAGCGCTCAGCGACGCGTCGCCGCCGACCGCGCCGAGCGAAGAGCGCTCCACGGCCACGTTGTAGGTCTCGACCAGCGTCCCGCTGGTGACCGTCACCGTGATCGCGTTCGCGCCCGGCGACAAGTCGACCTGGTGGCCGTCGGTGCTGCTGTCGGCGTCCGCGGGCGCGATGACAACCGACGCTCCCGAGCCCGCAGCGGCCGCAGCAGCGACCGTCGTTTGCGTCGTCGCTGACGGCACCCGCACCGAATAAGAGAACCGGCCCGCAGAGAACACCCCGAAGTCCACGCCGCTCAGCGACAGCGACCGCAGCAGCGCGCTGTCGGGCATCCGGTACGCGAACAGCCTCGACTCGCCGTCGTCGCTCGACTTGCCGCTGTCGGCCACCCACAGCGTCGACCCGTCCGACCACAACGCCGCCGGACGGCCGTTGCCCGCAACGGCCAACGTGTCGAAATCCCCACCAGGACGCCGCGCGCCCGTCGAGAAGTCGTACGCGTACACCTTGTCGTCGGCCATGTCGGCCACCCACAGCGTCGACCCGTCCGACCACAACCCCGTAGGACGGTCATTGCCCGCCGCATCAGGCGAATCGACATCATCATCAGGCCGACGCTCACCGGTGGCGAGATCGTACGCGTACACCCTGCCGTCCCAGTAGTCGGCCACCCACAGCGTCGAGCCGTCCGACCACAGCCCCCGCGGCCAATTGTTGCCGGCCTCGTCCAGCGTCTCGATGCCCAAGAACGGCAGATGAGCACCGGTCGCCAGATCGTACGCGTACACCTTGGCATCAGCGCCGTCGGACACCCACAGCACCGACCCGTCCGACCACATACCCGTCGGATACGTGTTGCCCGCCCCACGCAGCGAATCCACATCATCGCCAGGCCGACGCACGCCAGTCGCGAGATCGTACGCAAACACCTTGTCCTCGACCAGATCAGCCACCCACAACACCGACCCGTCCGACCACAACGCCCCCGGATACTCATTGCCCGCCCCAGCCAACGAGTCAAACTCCGCATCCGGCAACCGAGAAAACGCCGCAGGCTCCTGCGCGCCAACACCACCAGACCCAACCGGCACCAACACCCCAGCCAACACCACAACCACAACCAGCCAAACCACCCGACGAAACCACCACCCCCACAACACACCCAACCCCAACATCACCAACCTCCCCGGCCGTGACACAACAACCCGAGTCTCTACAAAACACGGGGTGACTCACCCACACACTAACCCACCCCACCCCACCCCGCCACCGGGTCGGGGACCGCCTCTGGCTCACCCCCATCAACACCCTCTGGGACTCCCCGCCCGGGCACCGATGAAACTCAGCAACCCCCATGCCAGCCCACGGCAACCCGACAAGATGCGAAGCCGCTCTCAGCACCGCTGTCTCCAGTGGGGCTACAGACCGCCGACCGGCGTGCCGCGAATCTGGAGCATCATGGAACAGCCTGGTAGGGCCGTGGTCAAGCTGTAGCCGTCGGTGTTGCTGCCGGTGGTGAACCGCTGCGCGTGGTCATGGTCGACGAGGGCTTCGGCGGACTTCTCGTATTGGCCGGTGTTGCCGACCAGGACCGGGCCGTCGTTGTCCACAAAGCTCACCGTGGTGGACCCCGCGGCGGTGTGGCCCGACGGCGGGGCGCCGAAGCTGATCGTGACCGATTCGCCGTCGTCGTCGTCGCTGTCGTTGGCGGCCGAAACGGTGAAGGTCGCCTTGGTCGCAGCCACGTCGAAGGTCACCGACGCGGGGATCGCGGAGTGGTCTTCGGCTGTGGCGCCGCCGCCATAGGAGACGCTCAGCGGGACCGTCACCGCTGTCGTGGGCGCCTCGGGGATGACCGCTTCCACGGTGACTGCGGCGCCGCCCTCCACCAAGACCGTGATCTTGAACGAGCTGGAATCGACGGTCGCGTCGAAGGGATGGGCTGTGCTGTCAGTGGACACCAGCGCTCCGGGGATATACGCAAGGATGGAGCGGGCGATCCGCAAGTACGCAACGACAAGCGAGGACTCCCCCGAGGGGCTGCTGCCTCCCGACAGGGAATCTGAGACCGAGGTGTCCGTATCGGCCAAGGTTGCATCCATCAGCAGGCGATCCAAGCGCCGGACCACGCCTTTGCCGAACATCGAGGAATCGCTGGAGATCATGGGGCTCCATGCCCAATCGAGAGGATCGGTTGTCTTGGTGACCGTCGACGAGATTCATTCGGGCGATGTCGAGGAGTTGCGCAGCTTCGCGTCCGACATGCAGCGTCTGATCAAACGCAGGCTGCTGCCGATCGCGTTCGTCGGCGCTGGCCTGCCGAATGTGAGGAATCTGTTCCAGCGCGAGAAGATCACATTCTTCCTGCGATGCCATGATGAGCCGATCGGTTCCTTGAATCAGTCCAGCGTGTTGTCCTTTCTCAGCAACACCTTGACAGACGCCGGTCGCGAGTACACCGCCGATGCTGTGATGGAAATGGCCTCAGCATCCGGCGGATATCCGTACAAGATGCAGCTGATCGGCGACGAGGCATGGAAGATCAGCGGGTCACGAAGCAGAGTCGTGGACAGTGTGATAGCGGATCTCGCCATCCGCGAGGCGTCCAACAAGCTCAGGCAACGGGTCCATGAGTCCCTATGGCACGATCTGCCTCGATCAGACCAAGCAATCTTGAAGGCAGTCGCTCAGCATGGCGGCCTCGTAGCCAGGCGCACGTTAGGCGCATCTCTCCCTCTCGAGTCGTCCCATGTGACTCACAGAATCAAAGAACTCGTCGACATCGGATGCCTCGTTCGTGACGGGCGAGGCCCTATCGGACTCGGGCCTCTCGCGTCGATGCATCTCATCGAAGACATCATGAGCGATGAGAGAGAATCGGCACTGGCCACGACAGCGGAACATGCAGCAGAGCACACTCCGATGCCTGAGCCAAACAGATAAAGGCGCAAGCTCAAGACCGTCAATGCGAGATGCATCCTGCGGAGCGGACACAACGGCAACTGCCGATGGGCGGCCGGTGTCCAAGGCGGCCCAGGTCTTCATCGAAGGCCCCGGCTCTGATCCCGACGGCGACCTCCAATCGGTGTCTTCGATGAGCTCGGCCAGCAGGTCGAATGCGGGAATGCTCTGGTATCGATACCACGCATAAGACGGCGAACTCCACTGGTGGTTGCGAGTGATCGGTCATGATGGCCGGTCTTGGAGTACTGCAACCACCAGTGGAAGTGTCCAGTATGGCAGCGAGGCTGTCACGCGATGAGCGCGCTGTGATCGAGGCGCGCACGGGGGCGGGGGTCAGGCCCGAGGAGACAGCGGCGCTGATCGGTCGTGATCCCTCGACGGTGTATCGGGAGCTGGGCCGCAGGAACCCGTTGCGTGGCGACCAACTGAGTCGAGACTGCGCAGCCTGGCTAGCTGCTGGGGCCTTCGATGAAGACCTGGGCCGCCTGCGACACCGGCCGCCCGTCAGCAGTGCACACCGCATGCTCGCCGTCACAGCCAGAGCCCTTGAACACCGTCACCGACAGCCTGCGATCGTCGCCGACCCTGATGGTGATGTCCCACAGATCGCTGCGCCCCTCCACCCGCTTGGCCCTGACCACACGATGCGGGGACTGCACGAACACCGCCACCCCGTCGCGCATCGTCACATAGCTCACCGCCAACGACGACAACTCCGCGCTGAACAGCACCGGCGGGGTCGGCGGGTCAGCGCGGTTGATCCGAACGTTGTAGGTGCGCGTGTCGTCGCCGTTCGCCGACGTCACCGCCACCGTGTTCAGCCCCTCCACCAAGTCCACCTGCACGCCGACCAACCGAGGGGGGGGGGGGGGCAACCACCGCTCACAGCCGCGCTGTTATCCGCAGTATGGATAATTGACTATCCTTTTGCGCATGACCTACCTGCGGAGGCACATCGACGAGCGCCTCAAGCACCTCATGGACGTCCACCCGGCGTGCCTCGTTGAAGGGATCAGGGGCACCGGCAAGACGTCCAGCGCGCAGCGCCTCGCCCGATCGACGCTGCGCCTGGACGATCCGCCTGTCGCCGCAATGGTCGCCGACGACCCCGAGGCTGCATACGGCTCCCTGCAGCCGCCCGTGCTGCTTGACGAATGGCAGCGAGTGCCCACAGTGTGGGATGCGGTACGGCGATCCATCGACGAGGAACGGTCGCCAGGCCGGTTCATCCTGAGCGGGTCGTCCCGGGCCGCGATGCGCACCGACGTTCATGCAGGCGCCGGACGCATCCTGCCGGTGCGTCTGCGTCCCATGACGCTGTCTGAGCGTCGGGGCACGGCACCGGCGGTGGCGTTCCGCGATCTCGCCGTGCACGGCATCGAGGCAGTCCGAGGCGTCCGCTCGCCGTTCTCGCCCGCCGAACAGGTGGCAGCGACCACCGAGTCCGGCCTGCCGGGCTACCTCGGCATGAGCGCCGCAGACCACCACGAGGCGCTGCGGGCCTACCTCGATTTGGCGGTAGCCAGGGATCTGGCCGAGATCGCGCCGGCGCAGCGGGACATCAGCAAGCTGCGCAACTACGTGCGCGCGTACGGCGCCGCCGTCGGCACGACTGCCGAGCACGCTGCGATCCACAATGCCGCCGGCGTTTCCAAGGCAACCGGCGAGACGTACCACGATCTGCTCGTGCGGCTCGGCCTCGTCGAGGAGCTGACCGGTTGGTCGAACAACCTGCTCAAGCGCCTGACGCGTCGCCCGAAGCGACACCTCGTGGACCCCGCACTCGCGGCCGCCGACCACCACGAGACGGCCGCCGCGCTGGAACTGCGGCGTGACCGGCTCGGACAGCTCTTCGAGAGCGCCGTGGTGTGCCAGATCAGCGCGACCGCGGATGCCCAGGGTCTCGGCTGGCGATTCAGTCATCTGCGATCCGCCGGCGGGGAGCACGAGATCGACCTCGTGGCCGACCTGCCGGGGGGAGACGTGGTGGCATTCGAAGCGAAGCTGTCCCAGACCGTCAGCGCCGCCGAGACGCGCTCGCTCGCTGCGCTGCGTGACCGGCTCGGCGACGGCTTCCGTGCCGGCATCGTGGTGCACCCCGGCGAGTCCGCCTACCGGCTCGGCGACCGGATCGCCGCAGCCCCCCTCGGCGTGCTGGTGTAGACGCCCCGCACAACCTCAACGCACCCGCGGCGGAGCCGCTGCGGGTGCCCGGTGCCGCCCGTCAGCTGTTGTCAGCTGCCGGCGGAACGGTGACGGTCACCGTGTAGGTGCGGACATCGGCGTTGTCGGTGTCGGCGTCGCCGTCGGCGTCATAGGACGAGGTGACCGTGATCGTGTTGTCGCCCGCGCTGAGCGTCACCGAGTTCCCCGTGCCCGTTGTGCCGTCGGCTGCCTCCCACGCGACCGTCACCGCCGCGTCGTCCGCGAACGCCGCCGCCGCGGTCACCGTCGCCGACGTCGCGCCCGCCGCTGCGGTGCCCGCATAGGCGAACGTGCCGGTCTGGAACACCCCGAGCTCCGCACCGGAAACCGACAGCGATTTCAGCGCCGCCGAGACCGGCATGTTGTAGGCGAACACCTTGCCGTCGGAGCTGTTCGCGACCCACATGGTGACGCCGTCGGACCAGATGCCCTGAGCCACCCGCTTCTGCGCGATCTGCGGGGCGAGAGTGATGGTGCGGGAACTCACCCGTTCGCCGCTGTCGACTTCGTAGGCATGTATGCGCATCGTCAATTGGTCGAGCACCCACATGAGGACTCCGTCAGACCACAGCGCCTCGGGATCGGGCGGATAAGCCCACGGGTCAATAGGGAGCGCAAAGTCCTCGTCGGGCAGCAAGCTGCCAGTGTCGATGTCCATGGCGACGACTTTCGACCTGAGGCCGTAGTCGTCGGCCAGCCACAGGGTCTCACCGTCAGACCAGATCCCCTTGACGTTCGAGTTTCCCAGCAGTTGCTGGAGATTGAGTGTGCTGAGGAGCGTGCCGGTGTCCCAATCGAACGCATGGACCCTGCGCCCCCCACTGAGCACCCAGACCGTCGTCCCGTCAGACCACAGGTCGGTCGGGACGTCCGCCCACTGGCCGGCCGAACCGAGCCGCGGAAGCGCCGGAACGAAGTTCTTGTCGCGGTCAGAGGCGAATGGGACGTACTCCTCGGCATCGTCGGCGGTGTTCTGCTGGGCGGCGACGGGCTCTTCCTCGTCGTCCTCTGGTTCGACGAACTCAACCTGCGGCGGCGGCAGCTCGATCTGGGGCGCCTCGGCGTCCTGATCGTCCTGGGTGCCCTGCCCTTCCTGCTGGGAAGACTCGCCGTCGTCCTGTTCGTCGCGCTGTTCGGCCTGCTGCTGGGCGAGCAGTGTCGTCGCTGAGTGCACGGTCGCTGTGGTCTCGTTGGTCCACGGCGACGCTGACACCCTGCCTCGGGCGTCGCGGAACCGCGCCCGCAGCTGCACCTTGTAGGCGGTGCCCTCCTCGAGACCGGTGACGGTCTGCGCCTACCCACACACATGACAAGGGAGCCTCTGACAGGCTCCGCCAAGACTATGAAGAAGCCGTCACCGTTGCGGTGTGCTCGGCGGTCCACGGCGAGACTGCGCAGCCTGGCTAGCTGCTGGGGCCTTCGATGAAGACCTGGGCCGCCTGCGACACCGGCCGCCCATCCGCAGTGCACACCGCATGCTCGCCGTCACAGCCAGAACCCTTGAACACCGTCACCGACAGCCTGCGATCGTCGCCGACCCTGATGGTGATGTCCCACAGATCGCTGCGACCCTCCACCCGCTTGGCCCTGACCACACGATGCGGGGACTGCACGAACACCCCACCGCCGTCGCGCATCGTCACATAGCTCACCGCCAACGGCTCACTGAAACGCACCCGCACCACCAGATCAGTGCCCGCACCCGAATGCGCATCGGGCAACTCCTCAAAACTCGCCGTCAACGCCGGCAACCCCGACCCGGACTCGTCCGTTTCGGTCTCGGGCTCGTCGGCCTGCTGCTCATCGGAGCCCAGCTCGCCGGCCTGCTGGCGGGCGACCGGCGACGACGACACCACCGCCGTGACCTCACCGGTCCACGGCGACGCCGACACCTTGCCCCCCAGACTGCGGAACCGTGCGCGGATCTGCACCTTGTAGACAGCGCCCTCCTCAAGGCCGGTGAGCGTGACCGAGGTGGCGTCGCCCTCAGGCCACACATTGCCCCGATGGGTCTCATCGGCCTGCCAATACGACAGATACCCCAGATCCTCCCGAGCCCACATCACCCGATACCCGAACGGCGCCAAACCCGGCGCCCCCCACGACACCGACAACTCCCCCGGCGCACCGCTCGACACCACCACCGAACCGACCTCATCAGGCGCCAACACCCGCTGCTCCAACACCCCCAACGGCTCCTCACCAGACTCCGACTCCCCCTGCCCCTCCACCTCGGACTGCTCCACCTCGGACTGCTCCGCCTCGGACTGCTCCACCTCGGACTGCTGTTGAGCCTGCTCCTCGGACTGCTCCACCTCGGACTGCTTCTGCACAGCGAGGTCTTCACCGGGCACGAATCGCGCATCCGGAGGCGGCGACGCCGCGGCCCGCTCGACGGTGACGGTGTACACCGTGGCTGTGCCGTCGGGCGCCGTCACCGTCACCGTGACGGTGTTGGCGCCCTCCGCAAGACCGACCTGGTGACCGTCGGTGACGGTGTCGGCGTCGGCGGGCGAGACGACGACCTCGGCCTCGGGGTCGAACGCCTCATAGGTGAGCGTCGCCGAACTCACCGTGGCGGCCACCGTCGCCGAGTAGTCCCTCGTCCCCTGGTCGAACATCCCGAAATCGACACCGCTCAGCGCCAACGACGTCAACAACGTGCTCACCGGCGCATCCACGGTCACGATGCTGTCGCTGAGATGGTCGGTCACCCACATGGTGTGACCGTCAGACCACACTCCCTGCGGGCGGACCACGGCGCCGTTCGGCCCCCGCACCTCCACATCGCGCTGCGGCTGGCGATCGCCGGTGGCTAGCTCATAGGCATACAGCTTCGAATCCCAGTAGTCGGGCACCCACATCGTGACCGTGTCGGACCACGGATCGCCGGGAGTGTCGTTGCCGTGTCTTCCCAGACCGAGGATGTCCTTGGCCCCAACTCGCTGATTGGTGGCCGGATCGACGGCGAAGATCCGCTGGTGCTTCCGGTCGGTGTACCACATGGTCGTTCCGTCCGACCACAGGCCTGCCGGGCGCGCAGGGGTGAACCACGAGATAGTGACGTCGCGATTTGACGTGTACTCCCAGGTGGACAACTCGTAGGCGCGGGCCATTCCGTAGCGAGTGACGGCGACCCACATGATGTCGCCCTCGGACCACAACCCGACCACCGTGTCGTGGCCGCTCTCCAATCCGCCGAAGTCGCGGTCAGGCAGGCGCGCGAGGGTCTCCAAGTCGTAGGCGAACAGCGTGTTCGACTCCTGCTCGGCCGCCCATATGACCTCGCCGTCGGACCACAAGCCGCGCAGGCTCGGGCCAGTGCTTTTCTTCGGCAACCTGTCTGCAGGAGGGCGATGTATGTTCACGGTGTACAGCCGTGTCGTCGACAGGTCCGAGGACACCACGGTGATCGTGAAGCGGCGGTTACCGCCCTCTGCGAGGCCCATCTGGTAGCCGGCATCGCTCTTGGTGTGATAGGGCCAAACGGTCACTGTCGCGTTGGGGTCCGTCGCAGCAGCGGTAATGGTGGTCTGAGTGACGTCGTTGTCGACTTGAGCGTTGCAGGGACACTCATCGGGGTTGAACGTGGAGGCGTCGCTGAAGCTGAGCGTGCTGAGCGATGCGTCCGAGGAAAGAGTCGCGACGTCGTGCTTGACCACGTTCACGGTGTAGGTCCTGACCTGGGTGCCGAGCGTGACGGTGACGGTGACGGTGTTGGAGCCCAGCGACAGGTCGACCTGGTGGCCGTCGGTGTTGCTGTCGGCGTCGGCGGGGCTGACGGTCACCGTCGCGTCGGATTCCGTGGCGGCTGCGGCGACGGTGGTGGCGCTCACGGTGTTGTCGGCCGCGGCCTTGTAGGTGTCGACCCTCGGGCGCAGTCCGCGGAAGCTGACGTCGGTGAACGAGAGGCTCGCCAGCCGCGCACGCGGTGCCATCGGGTAGGGGTAGACGATGAGGTCCTCGCTGTCGAGCACCCACATGGTGTCGCCGTCGGACCAGATGGCAGCGGGATCGTCGTTGCCGACTCTGCCCAGCGTGCCTATCTCGAAGCTGGTCCGGCGGTCGACGTAGTCCCAGTCGTAGGCGTAGGCGTAGATCCTGTCGTCGTCGTCGTCGAGCACCCACATGATCTCGCCGTCTGACCACACATCGCGTGGGGAACGGTTGCCGAAGCGCCCGCCGATGCTGCCGATAGTGCTGAAGGGCCGCCCGCCGTGACGGTAGTTGCCGGTGGTGAGGTCGACGACCAAGATCTGCGAAAACTCGCTGTCGGCGATCCACATGTTGGTCCCGTCGGACCAGATGCCCTCAGGCGCATAATCGGCGATCGGGAACACCACCGGCGACGGCCGGTTTGGTCTGGTTCCGTTGCGGTCGTAGGCGGGTCGGCGTGCGCCGGTGGCGGGGTCGTAGGCGTAGAGCCCGCCGTAGAGGCCTTCGAGGGCGTAGAGGTTCTCGCCGTCGCCCCACAGGCCTCCTCCTTCGAATCTGCCGGCGTTGAGGTCGTCGCCGTGGATGTCGTGCACGTGGGTGAGCCGGAAGTCGCGGTCGGTCTGGCGTGCGCCGGTGTCGAGGTCGTAGGCGTGGACCCAGTCGGGGCCGGTGACCCACAAGACGTCGCCGTCGGACCACATCGACGCGACGGGCGTGGTGTCGGGGTCGAGGCGGATGACGCCGTCGGTGTAGGCGCGTCCCACGCTGATCGTGTACTGCGCGGTGGCGGACAGGTCAGAGGAGACCACCGTGACGGTGACGGCGGTGCTGGCGCCCGCGGCGAGGCTGACCTGGTGGCCGTCAGTTGCGGTGTCGGCGTCGCCGGGTGTGACGGTGACCGACGCGTGCGGGTCAGCAGGCGTCGCCGCGAGGGTGACCGAGCCGACCGAGCTGTCCACCGCAGCGGCATAGGAGTAGGCGTCGGCGCTGAAGGTGCCGATCCCGACTGCGGTGTCGGTGTCGGTCTCGGCCACGGTGAGCGCGCTCAGCGAAGCGTCGTCGGTGACGGCGGGAGCGTCGACCTGGGTGACGCGCACCGTGTAGACCGCCGACACGGTCAGATCCGACGAGGTGACGGTGACGGCGACGTTGTTGGCGCCCGCCCCGAGCGCTACCTGATGGCCGTCGTCGGGATCCGAGTTCGCGTCCGCGGGCGTGATGTTGACCGACGCGTCCGCGTCGGTGGGGGTGGCAGTCACCGTGGCAGAAGCGACCGTGGACGGCACGACTGCCTCGTAGCGGCGATCGGCAGCGTCGAACGTGCCGATGTCCACACCGCTCAGGCTCAAGGCGCTCAGCGACGCGTCGTCGTCGACCGCGCCGAGCGAGGAGCGCTCCACGGCCACGTTGTAGGTCTCGGTCAGCGTCCCGTTGGTGACCGTCACCGTGATGGCATTCGCGCCCGGCGACAAGTCGACCTGGTGGCCGTCGGTGCTGCTGTCGGCGTCCGCGGGCGCGATGACAACCGACGCTCCCGAGCCCGCAGCGGCCGCAGCGGCGACCGTCGTCTGCGTCGTCGCTGACGGCACCCGCACCGAATAAGAGAACCGGCCCGCAGAGAACACCCCGAAGTCCACGCCGCTCAGCGACAGCGACCGCAGCAGCGCGCTGTCGGGCATCCGGTACGCGAACAGCCTCGACTCGCCGTCGTCGCTCGACTTGCCGCTGTCGGCCACCCACAGCGTCGACCCGTCCGACCACAACGCCGCCGGACGGCCGTTGCCCGCAACGGCCAACGTGTCGAAATCCCCACCAGGACGCCGCGCGCCCGTCGAGAAGTCGTACGCGTACACCTTGTCGTCGGCCATGTCGGCCACCCACAGCGTCGACCCGTCCGACCACAACCCCGTAGGACGGTCATTGCCCGCCGCATCAGGCGAATCGACATCATCATCAGGCCGACGCTCACCGGTGGCGAGATCGTACGCGTACACCCTGCCGTCCCAGTAATCGGCCACCCACAGCGTCGAGCCGTCCGACCACAGCCCCCGCGGCCAATTGTTGCCGGCCTCATCCAGCGTCTCGATGCCCAAGAACGGCAGATGAGCACCGGTCGCCAGATCGTACGCGTACACCTTGGCATCAGCGCCGTCGGACACCCACAGCACCGACCCGTCCGACCACATTCCCATCGGATACGTGTTGCCCGCCCCACGCAGCGAATCCACATCATCGCCAGGCCGACGCACGCCAGTCGCGAGATCGTACGCAAACACCTTGTCCTCGACCAGATCAGCCACCCACAGCGTCGCCCCGTCCGACCACAACGCGCTCGGATACTCATTGCCCGCCGCAGCCAGCGTGTCAAGCTCCGCATCCGGCAACCGGGAGAACGCCGCAGGCTCCTGCGCGCCAGCGCCACCAGACCCAACCGGCACCAGCACCCCAGCCGCGACCGCAACCGCAACCAGCCAAACCACCCGACGAAACCACCACCCCCACAACACACCCAACCCCAACATCACCAACCTCCCCGGCCGTGACACAACAACCCGAGTCTCTACAAAACACGGGGTGACTCACCCACACACTAACCCACCCCACCCCACCCCGCCACCGGGTCGGGGACCGCCTCTGGCTCACCCCCATCAACACCCTCTGGGACTCCCCGCCCGGGCACCGATGAAACTCAGCAACCCCCATGCCAGCCCACGGCAACCCGACAAGATGCGAAGCCGCTCTCAGCACCGCTGTCTCCAGTGGGGCTACAGACCGCCGACCGGCGTGCCGCGAATCTGGAGCATCATGGAACAGCCTGGTAGGGCCGTGCAGGAACCGACGGCGGATGCGCTGCGGCGCCACACTTGGCGCTCGATGCCCCAGCCGGGATAGAAGCGGTCCTCTCCGTCGGACCAGGTGAGCGTCCAATGGACGTGCTCGCCGCCGGTCGCGGCGGATTCGACAACGATCCAATAGCTGGTGGAAGCGTCAAGCCTGGTGCCCGACGGCGCGGTGTAGGAGTACTTCTTGGGACCCGAGCCCGCATCGAGCGAGGCGGGCGCAGTGAGCGCGGTCGCGGTGCCGGTGCTGGGTGATGTGCCGCTGACGAGGCTCACCGCCGGGGCGGCGACATCGCTGCCGAGCTCGGTTTCGAGGCGGACGTCCGGTCGCTGTGGTAGCGGCTGAGCTGGGGATCAGCGACCAGCCGATCTATGCGTGGCGCCGCCAGGCGCGCCGTGCCACGCGACTTGATCCGCAGCAGGCCCCAAGAAAACCGCATCAATACTCATCGGCTGCTATTGGTAGACGGGGTCCATGTGGGTGTAGCCGTCTTGGGGCTGGAAGACCCGGATGTAGTCGATGCGGAGCTTGGTTGCGATGGTGCGCAGGCGCGGGCTGATGTTCCGCCACGCGCCGAAGGTGATGTCCATCGGCCGGTGGGATATGCCGAGCTGGGTGAGGACGCTGTCGGGGTCGCCGTCGATGAGGTGCTCGAAGTACCTGTTGCGGGCGTCTGCTTCGAGCGTCTGCCAGTCGTCGGAGAACTTGAACGTGCCGTCGGCGGCGAAGATCGTCGGCTTCCAGCGGAACCAGACGTTCTCGGGCCGCAGCACGACGAAGTCGTCGTGGTAGCCGTCGAGCTTGAAGAAGCTGCGGTACCCGCGCGGCGTCCATTCGAGTCCTTGGGTCATGGTGTGCTCAGCGTCGCCGTTGCAGAAGTCCTCGGTGAGCAGCACCAGCCTCACGGGGTCGTTGTCTGGGTCGCGGCAGTAGTGGACGCGCACCATGGTGCGCAGCGGCGGCGTGTCGGGATGCCTGCTCCACCCATAGGGATTGGTCCAGGTGGCGCTCACCGCCCGGCGGCCTTTGGGGATGTACTCGAACAGGTTCACCACCCCGCCGATCGCGCGCAGGACGGTCTCGTAGTCCTGCGCGTGAGCCCCGTAGTAGTCCAGGAACGTGCCCCGCGTCGTCTGCGCGGGCAGCCCGAGCGAGAAAGACAGGTTGACGTCCTCGTCAAGCGCCTCGTAGTTGAAGCTGTACTTGACCTCCATGTAGCCGTACTTGAAGTTCATCCTGCCCGCAGTGGTCATCCGGGCGTCGCACAGATAGCTGCGGGCCATGTAGAAGCTGCCGTCGGCGATGTCGAAGCACGGCACCCCCTCAGCGTCGACATCGTCACACGGATCGGTGTCGAAGTTCCACGCGGCGAAGCCCCGGTTCAGGTTGTTCATCCGGTTGCGGCACGCACCGTCGGCGTTCGCAGCCGCCGTGTAGTCGAACTCCTCAGCGAACACCAGCGAGTAGTTCTCCCTGGGCTGCACCAGCGTGCCCGGCAGCGCCGCCCGCATCCCCGCAGTAGCAGCAGGAGGCGTCGGCGGCAGGTGCTCCCTGCCGAACAGGCACTGATGGGAGACCGGATTGCGCCCTGGGTAGTCGCCGCAGTCCGGCGCCCGCTGCGAGGGCCGCACCATCACGTCGCGGTACACCTTCAGCGGCGTGCGGAGATCGGTCACCGACAGCCCCACCCGCTGCGGCGGGAAGTCGATCACGTACACATCATCCGCCCAGTGAGTGCTCGAGCTGAGATCGAACGCCTCGGAATGCAGGAACAACTCCCCAGTACCGGCAGAGACCCCGACTGCTGTGTCGGTGCAGTTGCCGTGATGAGCACAACGCGGGTTCGCCGCCTGATAGGACCCCACATCAGGCAGTTCCTCCACCGCGAACCGAAGCGCATGCCTGCTTCCCGAGCGCCGAGCCGCCTCCACCCTGCCGAAGACGCGGTTGCCCTCGATCTGGTTCTGATCGCCGATCCCCCTGACAGCCTTGGACACAGAAGGCCAGACCCTGATCCGAGTGGACATGAAATACTCGTCGTCCACAAACGCCAACTCCGGCACAAACTCGGACGCATCCACGTTGCTCAGGATTCTTCTGGCGGCGGCTGCTGCGGTGTGGACTCGGGTCGCGCCGGTGACTCGGCGTACTTGTGCGTCCGGCGCGGCGGCAACGACGGCGGCGCGGACGCTGTCGGAGACCGCCGCACGGCCGCCGACGATGACCACAGAAGCCGGCCGGTAGCTCGCGATCAGCGCCGGGACCGACCCGGCCAGCACGTCCGCCTCGGTGTACAGAACAGCCGACCGCTGCGTCCGAGCCGCAGTGGCAGCCGCTGTGCCGATGTCAGGCGGCGACCAGCCGTTCGCCAGCACCAGCACCGCCGAGCCCGCCGAGCCCGCCGGATCGCCCAGGATGCTCCGCGCCGTCTGCGCCGCTGTCTCGATGCGGTCCGCCCCCGTCACCCGCGAAACCCCGGCCCCGGGCACAACAGCGGCAATGCCGGCCTCCACCACACCCGACACAGCAGCCGATCCGCCCACGATGACCACACGCGCAGGCAGATACTCGCGCAGCAGCACCCTCACCGCCTCAGGCAGCGCCCCGGGCTGCGTGTACACCACCGCAGAACGCGGCGTACGAGCAGCAAGCGCAGCCGCCGCGCCGATATCAGGCGGCGACCAGCCGCTCGCGACGATCAGCGTGGCCGCCGAAGCGCCGCCCGAGGGGGCGCCCAGAATGCGCCGCGCCGCCTGAACCGACGTGTCGACACGGTCCGCGCCCTCCACCCGGCCCGTCTCAGTCTCCGGCGTCGCAGCACGAATCCGGCTGCGAGTCTCGCGTGACACCGCGGCAATGCCGCCCACAATGACCACCTCCGCCGGCAAAACCTCCCTCAACAGCTCGCGAGTGGGCTCAGACAACGCATCACGCTCGGTGTAGACCACCACCGCATTCCGCAACCGCGCCGCCAGCACCGACGCAACACCCACATCAGGCGGACTCCACCCATTAGCCACCACCAACACCGCCGTACCCACATCGAACTCAGCAGAACCACCGCCCACGTCCGCGCTGGTGCCGGTTTCGGAGTGGAGCAGGATCGGTGCTGTGTTGTCGGCGAGCTCTGAGAGTCCGCTGTAGTCGCTGGGGGCCAGTGCGACGTAGAAGTGCTCTGTCGCGCCGGGGTCGTCTGCTGAGGCAAGATCGTCGTGGAGCTCGACGCGCACGATCCGGTGAGCGCCGGCGGCTGCTGTGCCGCTCCAGTCGAACTTCTCGTAGCCCCACGTGCGGTACAGGCTGCTCGACCCGCCCGAGAACAGCTCCCCGTAGCCGAAGTTGAAGCCCTCCCTCATCGGGTCCTGCTCGCCGAAAGACAGGTCCTTGCTGAACGCAGCATCGCTGCTGGTGACCACCGGGTCGCCGGCCACGAACGCACGCGAGTCGTCCAGCGCGCTGTGCAGCACCCCCACCACCGGCCACGGCTGACCCTCCGATGAGACATTGGACAGCGTGCACTCCATCACCGTGCCCTCATCGGCCTCAGCCGGGCACGACAAGGTGAACTCATCAGTGGACACCGTCACCGTGGAGGCATCCCCCAGCGCCGCCCGCACGAAGTCCACCCGATGCGTGCCCGTCGTGCCGTCCTCCGCGGTGACGGTGAGCGTCACCGCAGTCGTGCCGACGCTCAACGGCACAGACGGACTCTCCTCGCCGCTGGACAGCACGGCGCTGAACACACCCCCGCGGGCCAGCGCCACGCCGGCGCCGTCGTGGGCCGCGGCCATGCTCACCGTCGCACGCTGATGGGACACCTCCGCAGTCAAAGTCGCCTCGGTCACCTCATAGGCCACATTGACCGACTGGGCGGCGTCGCTCGCCGACAGCGCCCGACCCCCCCCCCCGCAGACGCCGACAGGCTCGACAACGCCACATCCGAGCTCTTGGCGTCGTCCTCGGTGACAGTCACGCTCTGCTTGTTGTTGTACAAAAACCCGACACCGTCGCTGCCGTCAGGCCCCAACGCCACATAGAACTGCTCACTGCCCTCAGCAGCCGCGTCGTCGACGACCGCGATACTCACCGTCCGCGAAGTCTCAGGAGGAACCAGCGTGGTCACAGTCGGGGGAGGATCCGCCGGGACGCCGTCCGCGTCGCCATCCCAGTCAAAACGCGAATAGCCCACCAACGTCTCACCGATCCACCAGACACTGCTGTCCAGCTCCACAACCGGACTCAACGACCCAAACCCCACATCCACCGGACTGCCCACCACCAACGCCCTGTCCTCGTCAGCCGACAAATGCAACAACGCCACCACCGGCCACGGCTGAGCCTCCGACGACGAGTTCGCAAGAGTGCACGCCAGCGTCTCACCCTCAGCCACCTCCGCATCACACGTCAACGAAAAACCGTCCTGCGTGACCGTGACCGTGACAGGGACAGTGTCCTCGGCGCCGGCCACAGGGGACAGGACCGCCAACACCAGCCCCGCAACACATGCCAGCGCCAAGACCCCCACGAGCCGGGTCCCAGCACGCCGCCCAGACGGCCCGGAGCGACCTCGCGCTGCATCCAAGTGGAAAGTCACAGGTGTGATCCGGTTGAGAGGTGGTGGTGTCAGTTCTGTTGGCGGAGGATGCTGCGGGCGGCTTGGGCGGCGGTGTGGGTGCGGGTGGCGCCGGTGATGCGGCGGATCTCGGTGTCGGCGGGTGCGGTGTCGTCGATGGCGGTGCGCACATCGTCGGCGACGGCTGCTCTGCCGCCGATGATGATCACGCGGTCGGGCCGGTAGTCGCGTATGAACTCGGCGGTGGCGTCGGGCAGCGAGCCTAGGGCAGTGTACGCGACCGCGGCGTTGTCGGTGGCTGCTGCGTACGCCGCGGCGACGCCGACGTCGGGCGGGGACCAGCCGTTGGCGATCACCAAGGTGACGCCTCCGGGGGTTTCCGCCGCCGCCTCCAGCGTCACGATTCCCACCGAGCCCAGTTGCAAATCCGCAGGTCAGGGGCTTGCGCTTCCAGCCAGACCTGCATATTTCAGCAGCCTGCTAGTGCCGATCCGTGCAGCTCGGCCCGGCACTCGTGAGTCGTCGGGGCAGGGCAGGATTCCCCGCCCCGGACGGATCTACATCATCCCGCCCATGCCGCCGCCCATGGCGGCGGCGGCCGCCGCGGCCGCCGCGGGATCCGGCTCCTCGGGCTTGTCGGTGACCAAGGTCTCGGTGGTGAGCAGCAGCGCCGCTATGGAGGCCGCATTCTGCAACGCCGCACGAGTCACCTTCGCCGGATCGATCACGCCCGCGGCCACCAAGTCCTCGAACTTTCCGGTCTCGGTGTTGAAACCGGCGGCACCGTCGCCCGCCTCGATCTGCTGCACGATCACAGCACCCTCGAAGCCCGCGTTCTGCGCGATCTGGCGACTGGGCGCCTCCAAGGCCCGGAACACCATATTGGCACCGGTGGCCTCGTCGTCGCCCGGCAGTTCCAGCGCGGCGACCGCCGCACGGGCTCGCAGCAGCGCGGTGCCGCCGCCGGGCACGATGCCCTCTTCGATCGCTGCACGGGTCGCCGACACGGCGTCCTCGATGCGGTGCTTCTTCTCCTTGAGCTCGACCTCAGTGGCCGCGCCGACCTGGATCACCGCGACGCCGCCAGCCAGCTTTGCCAGCCGCTCCTGCAGCTTCTCGCGGTCCCAGTCGGAGTCGGTGTCGGTGATCTCGCGCTTGATCTGCGCCACACGGCCCTCGACATCGGCGCTGTCGCCGCCGCCTTCCACGATGGTCGTGTCGTCCTTGGTGATGATCACCTTGCGGGCAGTGCCCAGCAAGTCGAGCGTGGTGTTGTCCAGCTTCAGGCCGACCTCCTCGGAGATGACCTGGCCGCCGGTGAGGATGGCCATGTCGGCCAGCATCGCCTTGCGGCGCTCGCCGAACCCAGGGGCCTTCACCGCAGCCGAGGAGAACGTGCCGCGGATCTTGTTGACCACCAAGGTGGCCAGCGCCTCGCCCTCGACGTCCTCGGCGACAATCACCAAGCTCTTGCCGGTCTGCATGACCTTCTCGAGCACCGGGACCAACTCGGCCACCGAACCGATCTTGCCGTTCACGAACAGCAGATACGGACTGTCGAAGACAGCCTCCTGACGGTCGGGGTCGGTCACGAAGTACGGCGACAGGAAGCCCTTGTCGAACTGCATGCCCTCGGTGAACTCGAGATCGACGCCGAACGTGTTGGACTCCTCCACGGAGATCACGCCGTCCTTGCCGACCTTGTCGAACGCCTCGGCCAAGGTCTCGCCGATAGCGATGTCCGCCGAGGAGATGCCGGCGACGCTGGCGATCTTGCCCTTGTCGGCGGACACGTCAGTGGACATGTCGCCAATGGAGTCGACGGCGGCGGCCACGGCGGCCTCGATGCCCCGCTTGAGCTCCATCGGGTTGGCGCCCGCGGCCACATTGCGCAAGCCCTCGCGCACCATGGCCTGGGCCAGCACCGTTGCCGTGGTGGTGCCGTCGCCGGCGACGTCGTTGGTCTTGGTGGCGACTTCCTTCACGAGCTGGGCGCCCATGTTCTCGAACGGGTCGTCGAGCTCGATCTCGCGGGCGATGCTCACGCCGTCGTTGGTGATCGTCGGCGCTCCGAATGACTTCTCGAGCACGACATTGCGGCCTCTGGGACCCAAGGTCACCTTGACAGCATCGGCCAGCTTGTTGACGCCGGCCTCGAGGCCGCGGCGGGCCTCTTCGCTGAATTTCAGGATCTTCGGCATGTGTTGGTTCTCTTTCTCGTCTTCTCGTCGTGACAGCCGGCGTCAGGCGACAACGGCCAAGACGTCGCGAGCGCTCAGGATGAGCAGGTCCTCGCCGGCCACGGTGATCTCGGTGCCGCCGTACTTGCTGTAGACGACGGTGTCGCCGACGCCGACATCCATCGGGATGATCTCGCCCGACTGATCAGAGCGCTTGCCGGGGCCTACCGCAAGCACCTCGCCCTGCTGGGGCTTTTCCTTGGCGGTGTCGGGGATGACCAAACCGCTGGCGGTGGTCTCCTCCGCATCGCTCGGGCGCACGACGATGCGGTCCTCAAGTGGCTTCAGATTCATGGTCGGATGTGCCTCCTGTGGCTCATTGGGAACACCCGGCGACACTTAGCACTCTCACCGGGCGAGTGCTAACGATACGAGTCCCACTAACCAGCCACAACCTCGCAGCCGCCCGACTTGGGCCCGCTGGAACACTTGGAGCCAGGGCACCGCGTCTTCGCCCATGTGGCGCGCCGCGGCGGCGACGCGGCAATCTGCGCGGCATGGTCAGCACACACGCCGTCGCCACGCGTGCCCGCACCCAGGCGGGTCCCTATGTCACAGGACCTCCGTAGAGTCCGCATGCATGGGACGACGCATGTGTAATCTGGGCCGCAGTCAGGATGCGGGTCCGCGCGCGAAGGGGCTACGCATGAGGGGTCGGTCGCTGTGAGCGTCAGCGGGACCGATACCACTGATGTCCTGTTCGACTACATCACAGGCGAAGAAGTACCGGCCACTGCGGAAGAGCGGGAGGCCGTGCAGGTAATGCGGCGGCGCCTCGTGGAGGACTTCGGGTACCCCAAGGATCACATCAAGAGCCGCCCCCAGCATCGTGTGCGGAAATCGCCCTCGGATGCATCGGGCACCTATCCCGTCGACATAGCGGTCTTCGACTCGCCGTCCAAGCTGGAGGGCGAACTCCGCCTCGTCGTCGAGTGCAAGAGACCGAAACGAAAGGAGGGCCTCGAGCAGCCGAAGCTGTACATGGAGATGTCGGCGGCTTCCGTGGGCGTCTGGTTCAACGGCCAAGACCACCTCTACCTGCGCAAGATCGTGTCACCGGGAGGAGAGCGGTCGTTCGTCGAGATTCCAAGCATCCCCCGCTTCGGCCAGAGCATCGACGACATGGGCAAGCAGTTGCGCCGAGACTTGATGCCCGCGTCGAACCTCAAGGCGGTCTTTGACGACCTGCGCAACCACCTTGCCGGCAACGTCGTGGGCATCACGAGAGAAGTCGCACTCGCAGAGCAGATGCTCAACATCGTCTTCTGCAAGCTCTACGACGAGCGCTACACCGCCCGCGAAGACGTCGTCTCGTTCCGTGCAGGGGTGCAGGAAACCGCCGAGGAGATCGCTCAACGCGTGAATGGACTGTTCGACCGCGTCAAGGATCAGTACACAGATGTATTCGCCGAAGACCACCGTGTATTCGCCGAAGACCACCGCTTGGCCATCGACTCCACGAGCTTGGCCTACGTAGTAGGCGAGCTCCAGAACTACTCACTCATGGGTTCCAGCCGCGATGCTGTCGCCGACGCATTCGAGGTGTTCGTCGGCCCATCTCTGCGTGGTACCGAGGGCCAGTTCTTCACGCCACGAAATGTCGTTCAGATGGTGGTAGAGATGCTCGATCCCAAGCCGGAGGAATCAATCATCGACCCGGCTTGCGGCTCGGGCGGTTTTCTCATTCAAGCGCTCGATGCGGTCTGGGCGAGACTGTCCGAACGAGCGCCAGAACAAGTCTGGGACGACCAGACATTGCTGGAAGAGCGGAACAAGGTAGCGGGACGCCTGCGAGGAATCGACAAAGACACCTTCCTCACGAAAGTCACCAAGGCCTACATGGCGATCATGGGCGACGGCCGCAGCGGCATATTCTGCGAGAACTCGCTGGCAGCGGCTGACACGTGGAGTGACAAATCGCGCGAGCACGTCCGTCTTGGCACCTTCGACATCGTCGTGACGAATCCGCCCTTCGGCAGCAAGATCAAGATCAACGACGCGGACATCATCAGCCAAGAGGACGTGTACCGCGTTTTCAGGTCCAAGTGCGAAGTTGAAGTCGGGGACATCTTGCTGGTGCGAGATGGCACGTATCTGATCGGAACCTCCGCCATGATCACAGGCGCGGACAGCGAACGTCGACTGCTGTTCCAGAGCCATATTCTCAGGCTTCGGCTTCTCAAGCCGCTGGCAGTCACGGAATCGAACCACCCCGAGGACACAACAGCGCACGCGTACCTGCTCTTCGCGGCGCTGAACTCTGAGTTTGTGTCGCAGCAGGTTCGCGCTCTTCAGTTCACCCAAGACATCATCGACACGCTTGGCCAACGGGTCAAGGAACTGCAGTTGCCTGTCCCGCGAGACTCGAAGGAGCGGCAGCGAATCGCCAATGAGACGCAGAGAATCGTCGAGGGGCGTTCGCGACTGCGATCGGACGCGGCGAGCTTGGCACAGGCGATGGCTGCGGGATACGAAGACGAGGCAACGCACTCGTCTTCGATTCGCTGAGCCTGAAGGGCTGAACTCAATCCAAGAAGTTGATGCGGAGGTTGGGGTCGGCGCCGCTGTCTAGGTGGGAGGGGCCGTCGCTGGCCAGCCGGTACCAGGCGGTCGCGGCGATCATGGCGGCGTTGTCAGTGCACATGGCGCGGCTGGGCAGATAGGCGTTGAAACCGTCTTCGGTGCAGATGTCGAGCGTGCGCTCGCGCAGGGCGCTGTTGGCCGCCACGCCCCCCGCGAGACAGATGCCGGCGGCGCCCAGCTCGCGGGCGGCCTTGCGCGCCTTGTGGGTGAGCACATCGGTGACGCAGGCCTGGAACGAGGCCGCCACGTCCGCGGTCTTCACCTCGGGGTGGACTCGCACCCAGTTGATGACCGCTGTCTTGATGCCCGAGAACGAGAAGTCGTAGCCGTCGTCCAGCATCGCCCTCGTGAGCGGGACGGCGGTGGGATCGCCTTGGGTCGCGAGCCGATCGATGACCGGTCCGCCCGGGTAGCCCAGCCCCAAGTAGCGAGCCACCTTGTCGAACGCCTCGCCGGCGGCGTCGTCACGGGTTGCGCCGAGCAGGCGGTAGCGGCCATGGGCTTCGAACGAGATCAGCATCGTGTGCCCGCCCGACACCAGCAGGGTGACGAGCGGGAACTGCACTTCGGCGTCGTGCTCGTCCAGCAGCGCCGCGTACAGGTGGGCTTCGTGGTGGTTGATGCCGATGTAGGGGACATCCCACACGAGGGCCAGCGCCTTGGCGGCGGCCACGCCGACCAGCAGGCTGCCGATGAGGCCGGGGCCGCAGGTTGCCGCCACCGTGTCGACGTCACTGTCGGCGGCGCCGGCTTCCACCAGCGCCTCGGCCACGACCGGGGTGATCAGCGCCTCGTGGGCACGGCCGGCGATCTCGGGGACGACGCCGCCATAGCGGGCGTGCAGGTCGACTTGGCTGCTGACGATGCTGGAACGCACCTCGCGCCCGTTGTCCACCACCGCCGCGGCCGTCTCGTCGCAGGATGTCTCGATGCCCAGGATGGTGGTCATTGCACCCCGATGCCTGTGTTCGATGCGCCCTCGGCCAAGCCGAGAGCCGTGCTCGATGCGCCCTCGGCCAAGCCGAGAGCCGTGCTCGATGCGCCCTCGGCCAAGCCGAGAGCCGTGGCGATGCCGTCCAAGCGCTTGCCGTGCTCATCGCTGCCGATGTCGGCGCACCACATCACCAGTGCGTCCTCCCGCTTGCCGCCAGGGCCGCCGCGGTAGTAGTTCATGCGAATTCCGACCGGGACGTAGCCGAACCAGCGATAGAGCCTCTGCGCCGCAGTGTTCGAGACCCGCACCTCGAGGGACAGCGCGTCGAGGGGGTCGATGCGGCGTGCGGCGCGATGCAGCTCGAGCATCAGGCGCGCGCCGACGCCGCGGCCCTGACAGTCCGGATGCACCGCCACCGAGGTGATGTGGCCCTCATCGGCCACGATCATGAAGCCGCCGTAGCCGATGACCCCGCCGGGACGGCCGCCGGGGCCGGGTTGGCAGGCCACGCGGTACACCCGCTCGCCGCCTCGCTGCAGTTCGTCCAGGTAGAGCGCCATCGACCAGGGCCGCGGGTACACCAGCCGGTCGATGCGACGGATCTCGCGCAGGTGCTTGCGACGCATCTCGGTGATGATCGGCGCTGCGTCGGACGGAGCCCCGAGGCGCCGCCCCCCGGTCGAGGCTGCCGCCCCGGGCGCGGCCGACATGCTCATGATCGCTCCCGCGGCTGCCAGTTGATGCGAGCGTCGGGGGCGCGCAGGTACAGCGGCGAGATCTCCGACGGGCTGACGAACTCCTCGCGCAGCGCCTTGGCATGGGCCAACTCCACCAGCGCGCCCGCATTCGGATGCCGCAGCCCCTCGCGTCCGATCTCTGCTCCGCGCACGGAACCCAGCACATCGGCATAGCGCTGGGCGCCGTCGCCCACGATGAGCGTTTCCGAGCCCAAGGCCATGAGCTGATCCGCCACGTCGGCCGGCTGGTCGACGGCAGGTTCGCTCATGAGCTGGATCCCGCCGGGCGCACGACGGTAAGTGGCGTAGAAGATCTCTCCCCGCCGCGCGTCCACAGTGGAGACGATCAGCCGGTCGCTGAAACGAGCCGGGAACGCCGTCAGGTCGAGACTGGAGACGCCGATCATCGGAATCCGACGGGCATGCGCGATGGCCTTGGCGGTGGCGAGCCCCACTCGCAGCCCGGTGAACAGCCCCGGCCCGACATCCACGGCCACCAGACCGATCCGGGAGAGCTTCATCTGCGCTTGATCGCACAGGAACCGGATGGCGGGTGCGAGCGTCTCGGCGTGCCGACGGTCACGCGTCGTGTGGAACGAGGCGATGATGCCCTCGTGGCCGCCGATGGCCACCCCGACCTGCGGCGTCGCGGTCTCGATGCCGAGTACTAGCACGGCGCTGCCCCCACGCCGTCGAGTACTAGCACGGCGCTGCCCCCACGCCGTCGAGTACTAGCACGGCGCTGCCCCCACGCCGGCAATGCACGCAGTCTCGACGGCAAGCGCTCGACCCTGCCAGCTGCGTCCCACCAGCTCGATGTCGAAGACGCGCACATCGCCGTCCTCGTCGGGATCTGCGAGCCGGATCCGCAGGTGCAGGAAGTCCCGCGGCAGCTCGGGAATGACCACCTCGCCCCATTCGACACAGACCACGGCATCATCGTCGAGCAGCCCGGGCAGATCCAAATCGAGCACCTCGCCGAGGTGCTCCAGCCGATACACGTCGAGATGATGCAGCCGCAGCCGACCTTCGAAACTCTGCGCCAGCGTGAAGGTGGGACTCGTCACCCGCTCGGTGACCCCGAGCGCCGCCGCCAAGCCTTGCGTGAACACCGTTTTGCCCGCACCCAGGTCGCCCGACAGCAGCACCACATCACCGGGTTCGAGCAACGGCTCGAGCGCCGCTGCAACCGCACGCGTTCCGGCGGCGCTGGTCGTTCGAAACCGCATAACAGCGCCTGTTTAGTGGCCTGTGCCGGAATCGCCACCGCGGTCAGCGACGCCCGGCGAGCACTCACTGCCATAGCGGTGGACACGGGGAACACGCAGGGATATCCCAGTGAGCACTTCGTAGGGACTGCGGCCTGACCAATGGGCCAGATCGGTGACGGTGACGCGCTCGTCGCCTTGGCTGCCGATGAGCGTGACCCGGTCGCCGTTGTAGGCGCTGGCGTCTCCGATGTCGACCATTGTCTGGTCCATGCATACGTTGCCCACGATGTGGTGGCGGGTCCCGTCGATGAGCACATTGGCCGGCCCCTGCGCAGGATCGTGCGCCGGACCCGTGCCCAGTGAGCGTGCGTAGCCGTCGGCATATCCCACGGGCAGGGTGATGATGCGGGTTTGCCGCGGCGCGGTCCAGGTGCTGCCGTAGCCGACCGGCGTCCCGGGCGGCACCACTTTGAAGTACACGACCTCGCTGTGCCAGCTCAGCACCGGCTCGGTCGGCAGCGCAGCCGCGATCTCAGGCTTGGGAGCGACGCCGTACAGCAGGATTCCCGGGCGGACACGGTCGAGGTGGGCCTCCGGCAGGCGGGCGATGGCCGCGGACGCTGCCATGTGCCGGACCGGAGTGGGCAGCGAGTGGCGTTCGTAGAAGCCCACCGCCTCGTTGAAGCGGTCGAGCTGGATGCGGGCGTCCGACAGATCGGGTGCGTCGGCGTTTGCGAAGTGGCTGAACACGCCCTCGATGTGAACCGAACGGCAGCGGAGCGACTCAGCGAACAGCTTGTCGGCGTTGTAGTGGTGCACGCCGATGCGCTCCATGCCGGTGTCGATCTTGAGATGCGCCCGGGCGGTGGTGCCCGCGGCCTGCGCCGCCTCGTCGATCTGGCGCAGCTTGTCGATCGACGGCGCGGTGAGGATCAGGTTGTGGGCAAGGAACAGCGGGACCTGGCGTTCGACGGCGCCCCCGAGCACGTGGATGTCGATGGCCACCCCAGCGCTGCGCAATGCCAGTGCTTCCTCGACGTAGGCGACGGCCACGCACGACACTCCGGCCGCCGCCAGCGCCAGCCCAACGTGCGCGATGCCGTGTCCGTAGGCGTTGGCCTTGACCACGGGCACCACCTCGGCGCTGCCGACATGGCGGCGGATCGCCGCCAGATTGCGGTCGAGCGCGCCGAGGTCGATGTCGCACCAGGTAGGACGCATCTGTGATGCATCGGGTTGAAGCAGACGATTCTCTGACGGACCGAGTCGCGGCGACCGCGGCGCCGGCGCCCCAGTCATGAGCAGCTCGATTCCGCGCTGGAGCCAGCCAGACCGGCGCGCGCCACTTCCAGCAGCTCGACTTGGCGCATTGCGGTGAGCGGCGTCATCGCCGCGGTGGCCTCACGGTCGTCACAGGTGGCGGTGCGGCCATGCCAGTGGGCCGCTGCTGCCACCGCCATCGCCGTTCCGTCGGGGTCGTGCTCTGCCGACAGCACTGCCGCGATGACCCCGGTCAGCACATCGCCCGAGCCCGCCGTCGCCAGTCGTGCACTGCCCGAGTTGACCGCGAACACCGCCGGCGGCATTCCCGCAGCCTGCGGGCGGGCCACCAACGTCGTCGGGCCCTTCAGCAGGACGATGGCGTCGAGCGAGGCGGCGGCCTGCCGGACGGCCTCGAAGCGGTCTGGCGCAACACACGACGCGCCCCTCAGGCGTGCGAACTCCCCGTCGTGCGGCGTGAGCACCGTCACCGTGCTGCGGGTCCGCAGGCACTCGGGATGGGTGGCGACGGCCGTGAGCGCATCGGCATCGACCACCAGCGGCAGCGGGCACTCAGAGATGAACTGCGCCATCTGGGCCATCGACGTTGGGTCCGTGCCGACGCCCGGCCCGATGGCGGCGACATCGAAGCGCTCGATTCCCTCCAGCGCCGGTGCAGCCCAGTTGCCAGGTCGCAGATCTCGGGCGACCGCCTCGGTGGGGCGGGCAATGTCACCCGAACGCACACCCGGTGAGCTGATGACCACCATGCCGGCACCCGCCTGCTGTGCTGCGGCGCACACCAGGGCACCGGCCCCCCGCATCTGCGGCGAACCGGCGATGACCCGCACAGATCGGCGCCACTTGTGCGCCGTTGGCTCCAGATCCCCCAACACGGCGCTGGCATCATCGTCGGTGATGAGCCACGCCCCCGCATCGCTGGTGTCGAGACCGATCGGCGCCAAACGCACATCGCCGGCTGCTGCAGTGCCGGGATGCAGCAGCAGACCCGGCTTGAGCGCGCCGAACGTGACCGTCGCCGCCGCGGGCCAGCAGCCGTGGTTCTCGCCCGTGAGCGCGTCGATGCCGGAAGGGATGTCCACCGCCAGCACCGGTACCGCAGGCGGTCGATCGGCGCCCCACGGACCGCGCAGTCCGGTGCCATAGGCCGCGTCGATCACGAGATCGAGCCGGTATGCGCCCGATCCGGTACCGGCCGTGATGACATCCAGTGCTTCGGGCGGCGTCGCGACCCGGCAGCGCACGCCCCACCGCTGCAGCACCGAGGCGGCGACCCGGCCGTCGGCGCCGTTGTTGCCCTTGCCTGCGGCGACCAAGGCCCTGCGCCCGTAGGTTCCGCCCATCAACTTGCGGGCCTCGATGGCCGTCTCGCCGCCGGCGCGTGCAATCAGCACGTCAGTGCCCTCGGGCGCTGCTCTGTCGATCTCGGCCATCTCCGCCGGGGTCACGATCGGCAGCACAGCGTCACCCCCCGCTCATTGGGGCTGCTGGTATGAAAGGTCTCGGAGCCAATGGAGAGGCTTTCCGACACTCAGTCCAGCAGTGCTCCTTCAGCCACCTGCGTGCTCAGACTCTATGTCCTAAAGCTGGTCACGAATACGCAAGCTGTGAGTCGCGATGGCTCTGGCCGCGCGCCGTGAGTGGTGAGCAGCGAACACGAGACCCAGCAGACTTACCGCGAACAGACCAGGATTCTCGGACCCGCCTATGAGGTGACATCAGCCCGGCTTGACTGGCAACCCTGCATCAGGAGGCTGGAGGTCGTCGGACGCAACGCGGACACTGCGCGGTAGCCCCGTGAGCAGGTCGCGGCCAGAGACAGCGACTGAACTCGGCCGTGGCCATTGGCTTAGGTGAACCAGAACAGCTCGAGCGCTCTCTTCGCTCACGACCAGAGATGCATTCTGTCTCATCCAGTCCCGTACGCGCTGCTGCGAAATCGACATCTGCCCAATCTCAATCTCTCAACGTAGATCCACCGCCCTTGGCGGTTGGGTGTCACGCGCCATGGCCGTTCCATCAACAAGCAGCATCAAGCGCGTTGCACCAGCGAGGCACCACGACAACCATAGATGGAATGAGACAGGGCGGACTCCACCGGTGGTTGCGAGTGATCGGTCATGATGACCGGTCTTGCAGTACAGCAACCACCAGTGGAGGTGTCCAGTATGGCAGCGAGGCTGTGCGCGTTGGAGCGCGCCCATGTTGAGGCGATGAGAGCGGCGGGGGCGAGTGTCGATGACATCGCCGGCAAGCTCGGCCGGGGCTTTGATCTGAGCGACTGCAGCTGCGACGCCGACGGCGAGTGTCGATGACATCGCCGGCAAGCTCGGCCGGCATCCGTCGACGGTCTATCGGGAGCTGGGCCGCTGCGGCGGGGTCGAGGGCGCCTACGACGCGCGAGCGGCGCAGGCCGATGCGCAGCTGCGGGCGCAGCGCCCCCGGGCGGCCAAGCTGGAGGCGGACCCGGCGCTGGCGGGCGAGGTGAAGGCCAGGCTGGATATGTGCTGGTCGCCGCACGCGATCAGCGCCGACCTCGCCGACGCGGGTCTGGGGGTGTGCGCGGAGACGATCTGCCGGGTCGTGTACAGCAGCTGCTGGCTCGGCGACGACGCGTGGAAGAGCCTGCCCCGCCAGCGGCGTTGCCGCAAGCCGCGCAGCCCCGGCGCCCGCAGGCCCAGCCCGCTGGACGAGTACCGGCCGATCAGCGAGCGGCCCGCCGCCGCAGCGGACCGCTCCGAGCCGGGCCACTGGGAAGGCGACCTGATCGTCGGCGCGGCGGACAAGACCGCGGCGGCGACGCTGGTGGAGCGCGCCAGCCGCCACACACTGGTCGTGGGGGTGCCCGAGGGGTACAGGGGTACACAGCCCCCGCTGTCGCCGCAGCGGTCACCGCCGCGTTGGCCCCTCAGCCCGCTGCGCTGGTGCGCACCCTCACCCGGGACCAAGGCCGCGAGATGGCCCGCTGGGCCGACATCGGGGCAGCGCTGGGCATCGAGGTGTTATTCTGCGAGCCTCACAGCCCCTGGCAGCGGCCAACCAACGAGCAAACCAACGGGCTGCTGCGACGCTGGCTGCCCAAGAGCACGCCCTTGGACCTCAACCCCCTGCGGCTGTCGATCATCGAGGACAACCTCAACTGGATGCCCCGCCGACTCCACAACTGGCAATCAGCCGCCGACATCTACACTCAACTCAGTCGCAGCCACCGATAGAGCTTGCCCAAGTGTCCCGTCGGCCGGTCAGGCGGTTGATGCGGAGGTGGTTCCCGCAAGGCGTCGGTAGCCGGCTTCACGTTCGTCGGGCATTCGGTTGTCCAAGCTGGTGTGGAGTCTAGTGGTGTTGCAGCGGGTGAGCCATTCGAAGATCGATCGGCGGGCTGTGGCGCGGTCTGGGTATCGGCGTCGGTGGAGGAGTTCCTCGTTTAAGGCTGGAGAAGAACGCATCAGCGACGGCGTTGTCCGCTGAGGAGCCGACGCGTCCCACCGATTCGGCCAGTCCCCGGCCGGCGGCGGTCCCTTGGAGCCGGACGGCGAGGCATCGAGAGAATGGCGGGATCAGAGGTGCCACACCTAATGGCGCCCGTTAGCCGCGGCAGCCGAGCAAGCGCCAATCGGTCATTTCCCAACCCATCGACAATCTCCTAGCTGAGGTGGTGATGACTGAGCCATATCCCGAATTCCGCCAAGACGTGGCTTGGCTCGATACACAGCTGCGATCAGCCCTGGCGACGGCAGGCGCATCAGCTGGGCTGACCCAGCCCGAATCACCAGATGCCATCTTCGACATTCCATGACCAGTGGACATGTAGATGTTCGTTTTCGCACGCATGCTGTACACAGGGCCCCTGCAGAAAACGATCGTACTGGCTTCTGCCTCATCGTCGATATAGTCCCAAAATACATGTGAAATACTGACGGTGCACAGAACCACAGAAGAAGATCTCAGCGCCCGCGAACCCAATGCCCCAGTAGCTCCTCCGTCAAGAAGACCATGAGCACCAAGGGCGTCACGTACTTGCCTAAGGTCACTGGCGCTGACCACTCCAGATAGATGATCGTCGCCAGATCCCACGTCGAAGTCTTCGATCGGCTCCGATCTCATTGCGCCAGCACCATGGCGGCCGCCACCGAGTCGGTGTGGCTGAGTGACACCTGCCAGTCAGCGAGCCCGGCGGCGGCAGCTCGCTTCGCAGCGAGACCATGCAGGACCAGTTCCGGGCGGCCGTCGGGATGGCGAATGACCTCGATGTCGCGGAACTTGCACGCGCCGAGTCCGACGCCCAGCACCTTCATCACCGCCTCCTTGGCGGCGAACCGGGCAGCGAGCCGGGTGTCGGAATCAACGGTTGCCATCGCATACGACAGTTCACCTTCGGTGAACAGGCGCAGACGCATGCCGGTGCGCCGCTCCAGCACGGCTGCGAAACGCCGGACATCCACCAGGTCGAGCCCGATCGCAGTGCTCACGCGCCCACGGTCCTACTCCCCCGGCTCTCCCAGCCAATGCTCGGCCAGCACGTACACCGGGCGGGTCAGCAGATCGAATACGTCGAGGGTCCCGAGCAGGTCGTCCCGGAACCACGGCAGCGTCTCGGTCACGGCATCGGCGAGCGCGCCGTAACGACCGCGGTACCCCATGAGCACCGAGCGCATCGCCGGCGCCGCCAGCCGCTCGACGAATCGGCAATGCAGCAAGGTGAGACCGGTGGTGCTGCCGTCCTTGGTCTCGGGGATGTGAAGCACGGTTCGACCATCGCTGCCGCGGGCTACGGTGACCTCACGCTCGAAGGCCGCCCGGTGCTTGCTGCCGCGCAGCTGCGGGTTGGCAACCGTCCGCGACTCGATGCCGAGCGCGGTGCCGCCGCGATCGGTCAGCCAGATGGTGACCTCGGGACTGCTGGCCGAGCTCACGTCGCCCTCGATGCGGTAGCGCGACCAGCCGGTGACCTCGGCGACGGCTGGATCGAGCGCCGACAGCGTGCGCAGTGCGGCGTACGAGAGCTGATCTCTGGGCGCTCCGGCATCGAGCGCCGCAGCAACCAGCACCGAACTGAGCAGCGTCTCGTCAGCCCGTGACGTGCCCACCGTGACGGTCTTGGCCTGGTGCTTGATGGTGTCAATGGGTCGGGTGAGCTCGTCGATGGCGATGTTCAGCGCGTCGGTGAAGTCGTCGATGACCACCGACGGCCGACCCACCTTGCCGAGATCGACCTGGTACATCTCGAGCGGCGCCAGCCCGGCGGCGTACCGCAGCACGGCACCGAGACGCGCCGCCGTGCCCGCCCGCAGATGACCGTCATAGCTGCCGGCACGCACGCCGTCCCGGAAGCGATTGGCCGGGGGGCGCAGGCGCTCTGCTAGCACGGCGAGCAGGTCTCCCTTGTGGCCCCCGGCCGCGAGCGATGCGTCAGCGCTGCCGGTGGCTGCCAGCAGCGACTCAGTGGCGGCACGCATCTCGCGCAGCGGATCGGCCAGCGCGTCGATCGTCAGCGCCGCCTCGTAGCCGTACAGGTGACCAGCAGCCGTGGCCAGCAGGAAGTCCACCGCCGGGTGCACGGCGGGAACCTCCAGCAGTTCGGCGGCGGCGTCGAAGCGGCCGGTGCCGACGGAGGCCACCACGATGGGCGTCGCACGGTGTGCGCGGTAGATCGCCACTTCCTTCGCAGCATCGTCGGCGACCGAACCGGTGAGGCCCGTCGCACACACCCAGATGAGTGGCTCGCACGAGAGATCGATGTGCTTCTTGTCCTCGGTGCCGTCCTCGGCGACGGCGTGATAGCAGACCTCGGACAGCTTGATTCGGATCTCACGTGACGCGATCCGGTTTGCGCCGTTGCCCACCACGGCCCAGTGGCGGTGGGCGCCCACATGGCGCCGAGCGATCCGGGCGATCTCGTCGTGCGATGCGAGCACAGTTTCGAGTGCGGCGGGCAGTTTGCCGAGTCCATCCAGCAGAGTGCTGATCGCACTCGTCGTCACGTCGTCGTCGGGACGGATGTCAGCGGCGATGGCGGCGGCGAGCAGCGCGCACGCCGCAACCTGTGCGTAGAACGCCTTGGTGGACGCCACCGACATCTCCACATCGCGGCCGTCGGAGGTATAGATCACGCCGTCGGCCCGATCGGTCAGGTCGCTGCCGCGCCGGTTGACGATGGCGACCACGGCGGCGCCCCGGGCACGAGCGAGATCGACGGTGCGATTGGTATCGGTGGTGGTGCCGGACTGGCTGACTGCCACCACCAGCGTGTCGGACAGGTCGGCGTGCAAGCCAAAACCGCTGAACTCGGTTGCCAAGGGCGCGGTCACCTCAACGCTGCGAAGTGTGCGCGACGGTGCCAGCAGGGTCTCGAAGAAATGCGGGAGCGACGACGCTGCCGCCGCCGCCGTGCCTTGGCCGATGGCAACGATGCGACGGATGGAGCCGTCCCGCAGCCGGGACCGAACATCGGCAGGCAGGGCGTCGGGCCCCAGCCGGGCGTGCAGCAGCGGGTCAGCTGCGGCCGTCTCGCCGGGGCCACGCAATGCGGCCGTCTCGCCGGGGCCACGCAATGCGGCCGTCTCGCCGGGGCCACGCAATGTGGCCGTCTCGCCGGGGCCACGCAATGTGGCCGTGTCGATTCGGCCACGCAATGTGGCCGTGTCGATTCGGCCACGCAATGTGGCCGTGTCGATTCGGCCACGCAATGTGGCCCGGAGTGATCGGGGGGCCTCGCCGATCTCCTTGAGCAGGAAGTGCGGGTAGTCGCCCCGGTCGATGTCGCGGGTGGTGACCTCGGCAGTGACAACGTCACCCGCTTCGACTGGCAGCTCGGTGCCGTCGTAGGAGAAGCGTCGCAGAGCAGAAAACTCGGCCGGCGACGGCCCCCCGTCGGCTGAGAGCAGTGGCGTGCCGACCAGCATGATCTGGCCGCGGCTGCCCACGGGGTTCGCCTGGTCAGCCGGCGTCTCGCCGTCGAGGCGCACGTAGGTGCGGCATTCCTCGACCAGGCCGTACGGCTCGCTGGCGACCACATAGGACGGGCCCGTGGTACCCACGTACAGCGCCTGCCCGCTCCCGCGCAGCGCCAGCGCCACCACGTCGGGCACCTCGGAGACATGCGCCGCAATCGCGACCGAACCCTCGAAGCTGCTGACGGCATCAGCGAAGGCTTGCCGGAGCTGCTCAGACCCAGCAGCCGAACGCTTGCCGTTCCAGCCTGCGGCGAGCGCCTGGCGCAGCATCGTCGGGATGACCTTGGCGTCGGTGGTGATCTCGGGCGCAATCGCCAGGCGCTGCTGCGCGATCAGGTCGGCGTAGTTGTCCACGTCGCCGTTGAGCACAGCGGCGACATGCGCGACGTCGCCGCCATCGGACCCAGCGACATGCGGCACGTCGCCGCCATCGGACCCAGCGACATGCGGCACGTCGCCGCCATCGGACCCAGCGACATGCGCGACGTCGCCGCCATCGGACCCAGCGACATGCGGCACGTCGCGGCCATTCGAACCACTCCAGGCGTCAAGAGGGTGCGTGTTGGGCACCGAGACGATGCCGATGCTGGCCCAGCGGGTGTGGCCGAGTACCACAGTCTCGGCGCCATCGGCACACAGCGCCCAGCGCAGCAAGCTGTCCTGACGGATCTGCGCGCGCAGCACCGCCGTGTTGTCGCCAAGTTCCCCGATTTCGGAGGCGGTCTTGTACACGAATGCCAGTCCGCTGCCGGTGTCGCGCGCCGCACCGGCGCCGAATAGCGGGTCGGTAAGCCGACCGCCGTGCGCACGGCGGGCAGTGTCGCCATCGGCGTCGAGGCGAGCGCCTTGGACGAACACCTGCAGCCCGGCCGAGTCGCGCCCTCGTACTTCGAGCCGGTCTAGTGCGGACAACGCAACCTGGATCGACCAGAGCCCACCAACGGCTGCGGGCGGGGGCATGCCGCCCCAGAGCCCGACCACCTCCCGGGCCATCCGCAGGCGGTCTCGACGCAACGCGAACGCGTGATCCTTCGCCTCGCTCAAGCAGGCATTGAGGCGCTCGATGCGGTCGCCCTCGTCACCGGGGAGCACATCGCCAGCATCGACAGCCCGGTCGATGTCGATGATCAGTGCATCCACGTTCGCCAAGACCGTTTCGATGTCGAGCACGCATTTGGCGTCGGAAACCAGCAAGCGCAGGCCGGGCAGCGATCGCAGTGCCTCGTCGGCGTCTCGCAGCGCCGCCGCGGCGGCTTCGAGCTGCTCGGCCATGTCGCGACCGTCAGCGGGCGTGTCTGGGTCGCCCTCGGCTAGTGCCGCAGCAAGCAGGTCCGATGCGTCGTGGAGCTGCGGAACGACCTCGGAGGCCTCCAACGCAACCCGGTCATCGCGGCGGCCGATGACGGCCACAATCCCGCACACAACAGCGAGGGTACCGAGCACCCAACGGCCACTTCGCCGGACGTCTTCCGGCTTGATGCCAGCGAGAGTCGCTGTCCGCTACTTGCGTGTCGCGATGATGCCGCTAGAAGCCTCGATCTCGGCAGCCCAGAGCCGACTGTCCCCCAACAATGCAGGCGGTACGGCCCTCAGCCGTACCTCAGCCGTGACTCCGACCGGCCGGGTGGCAGACTGTGCGCATGGAGTTGAGCGCCGAGGTACGGCAGCGTCTCGAGACGCTCAATGGCGAACTTCTCAACGAGCCTGACTCGCCCGTCGTGAAGTACTTCGCATTGCAGGCCGACTACGACTTCGACGGCGAGTGGATCGCCCTGATCACGTTGCAACTGGAGGAACCCGAGGACAGGGACGAGGCTTGGCCTCACGCTCAACTGGAGCGCCTTCGGGACCGGGTCTGGGATGCCGTCGGTGACATCGTGACTCCAGACTGCCTCTTTCGGACGCCCGAAGAAATGCGAGAGATCGAACATCAGCGGGGCGAGGATCTGTCTGCCGACCCGCCGCCGAGATCCCGGCGAGCTTCGGGACTCGCCAGGTAGCAGCGCTTCATACTCAAGTCATGGCCAAGTCTGAACTTGAAGGCACGTCACTGCTGCAAGTAGCGCGAGATCATCTGCCGACAGGCCGCGGCCGACCACGTCCCGCGCTGCTTCGGCGGGTCATCTCGACTGCGTACTACGCAGGCTTCCATGCGCTCGCGAATGAAGTCACCACGCACGTCGGAAACGAGGAAGCGCAACTCGCGGCGCGACGGTTGATCGCGCACACCAACATCCGGGGTGTTTGCCGCAGCCTCCTGCAGTCGCGCACCATTCCTTGGATGACTGGCGAGCCTGCGTGCCATTCAGATCTTCTGCGATTCGTGACCAGCTTCGAGGCGCTCTATCTGGCCCGTATTCGCGCCGACTACGACCATCGGTACCACTGCACCAAGCGCGACGCCGATGACGCGATCTCGAATGCCCAAGGCGTGATCGATGCACTCGCCGCAGCTGCGACCAGCTGTCGGGAGCAACTCGATTTCGTGGCCATCGCCGTGTTGGCTGACGACCGCAACCGGAAGCACCTGCGCGTCTCGTAAGCGAGGTCGGCGCCGAACGCCTGGAATCTGAGACTCCGAAGAATCTTCGAGGGTCACCGGCGGCGGGAGTGGAGGCTGCGTGATTAGATATGTGAACCTGCTCACACATTGGGGGTATCGCCATGGCAATCACGGGAGTCATGCGAGCTGGCTACGTCCAGATCCGCTCCACCGACATGGAAGGCTCGATCGTCCACTACCGGGATCGCGTCGGCCTCAGCCACGTCGGGACCGGCGATGACGGCCGCGCCTACTTCAAGGCGTACGACGAGTTCGACCATCACAGCGTCATCCTGCGGCCAGCCGAGGAGCCCGGCATGGACTTCATGGGTTTCAAGGTGCGCAACGACGCCGATCTGAGCGAGCTGACCGACAAGCTGTACGCCCACGGCATCGAGGTGGACCACCTCGAGCCCGGCTCACAGCCGGGGCTCGGCCGCGTGGTCAGCTTCCGGATCCCAGCGGGACACACCATCCATCTCTATGCCGAGATGGCCATCGCCGACAAGACGCCTCCGACGCACAACCCCGATGTGTGGGATGAAGAGCCCCGCGGCATGCGGGCCACCCGCATGGACCACTGCCTGCTGTACGGGCCGAACATCGCCGAGACGGTGGAACTGTTCACCGAGGTACTGGGCTTCGAAGTGTCCGAGGTCGTCGTGGCACCGGACGGCTCCTATGTGGCGCCCTTCCTGAGCTGTGCCAGCAAGGCCCACGATGTGGCGTTCGTCGCCGCGGAGGAACCGGGCATCTTCCACCACGTGTCGTTCTTCCTCGAGAGCTGGAACGACGTGGCGCACGCCGGCGACGTCATGAGCCGGTACGACATTCCGGTCGATATCGGCCCGACTCGCCACGGCATCACCCGCGGCCAGACGATCTACTTCTGGGATCCGTCCGGCAACCGCAACGAGGTGTTCGCCGGCGGGTACATCTACTTCCCCGATGTGCCTCAGAGGACCTGGGATGCCGAGCAGCTCGGCAAGGGCGTCTTCTACGTCGACCGCCGGCTCAACGAGGCGTTCCTGAACGTCTACACCTGATCCCGCGCTGCATCGGCGGCGCTGCCCGAACTCACCAGCTCGACGAGAAGGTCCGCGAGGGCCGTCGCGTCGCGCTCCGCTGTCGCTTCGACCATGACCCGGATGACCGGCTCGGTGCCGCTCGGGCGAACCAGCACTCGCACGTCCGGGCCGGCCGCAGCACTCAGCTCGTCGATCGCACGCCGGGTGTGCCCATCCAGAGATCCGGTCGCGGCGGGCACATTGAGCAGCACCTGCGGAGCCTCAACCATGGCTGCGCTCGCCAGTTCGGCGCTCGCCAGCGCCGAGCCACCAGACACCGCGGCACTCGTACGCCCCGGCTGGGCCGCACCGCGGCGAGCCACCAGGTCGGCCAAGTGCACGGCGCTGCGCAGCCCGTCGCCGGTCGTGGCCTCATGGCGGAAGATCAGGTGACCTGACTGCTCGCCTCCCAAGCTGTACCCGCCGGCGTCGAGGACTTCGAGCACGGACCGGTCCCCTACTGCGGTCTCCACGAGGTTGATGCCTGCCACAGCCACGGCCCGGCGCAACCCCAGGTTGGACATCACGGTGACGACGAGCGTGTTGTCGACCAGCAGACCCCGCTCCGCGAGATCCACCGCAAACAGCGCCATCTGGCGGTCGCCGTTGATGAGGCCGCCCTCGCAGTCGACGGCAATCAGCCGGTCGCCGTCGCCGTCGAAGGCGAGCCCGAGATCTGCATCCTGATCGGTCACCGCTGCTTGCAATGCCGCCGGGTGGACCGAACCGCAGCCGTCATTGATGTTGCGACCGTCGGGCCCGCAGAACAGTGCAGTGACCTGCGCACCCAACCGACGCAGCACCGCAGGCGCCAGCAAAGCGCTCGCCCCGTTCGCGCCATCCACGACGAGGTGCAGCCCGTCGAGCATCCGCCCGTCGATGGCGTCGCGCAGCGACGCCTCGTAGTCCGCCAGCACGCGAGATGCGTCGCCGACGGGTGCGGATCCGGCCGCTCCAGAGACCAGCTCACCCCGGCGCGCCACATCTGTGGCCGAAGGGCGATCGCCGTGGATCAATCGCAGATCATCGAGACACTGCGACACAGCCGACTCGGCAGCGTCGTCCAGCTTCGTGCCGCCGGGTCCGAACAGCTTGACGCCGTTGTCATGCCACGGGTTGTGGGAGGCGGAGACCATCGCCCCGGCCGCACCCGCCGCCTCCGCTGCGAATGCCACGACCGGGGTGGGCACGACGCCGAGATCGGAGACATCAGCACCCGTCGCTCGCAGGCCCGCAGCCAGAGCGCGCGAGAGGGCAGGACCCGACTCGCGGGTGTCGCGGCCGATGAGCCATCGGCAACCCCGCGCACCGCCCGACAATGCCCGGTTCGCCGCACGACCGAGTGCATGCACGACGACCTCGTCGATGTCGCTGAACGCCCGCCCTCGAATGCCGTCCGTTCCGAAGGCGATGCGCCGAACGGTACGGGTTCTCGCGCTGACGCCAGTTGTCTCCCGCTCTTGCTCGCTGCGCTCACGGGCCGCTCGGGCCACGGCTTCGCCTCCCGGCTCAGCCTCGGAGGCGGCAACCACGTCTGGCTGAGCTGCTAGCGCTTGGAGTCCTATCGCTTGGAGTATTGCGGCGCCTTGCGGGCCTTCTTCAGCCCGTACTTCTTGGATTCCTTGATCCGAGCGTCGCGGTGCAGCAATCCCGCCGACTTCAGCATCGGCCGCATCTGTGGATCGAGCACGAGCAGCGATCTGGCGATTCCCAGCCGGATCGCACCCGCCTGTCCCGCCACTCCGCCGCCGTCGACCGTGGCGTCCACGTCATAGGTCTCGGTGGTCTCGGTCAGCCGCAGCGGCTCGGTGATGTTCGTGCGGTGCACCGACGAGGTGAAATACTCGTCGAAGGGCCGACCGTTCACTGAGATGCTGCCGCTGCCGGGCCGGAACCTCACCCGGGCAACGGCTCGCTTGCGGCGGCCGGTGGTCTGCGTCAGCGGTACGGGCACGAACTCTGTGTCTTTCTCGTCGGAAATCGCGTAGCGATCGCGATGTCGGGGATCGTCGGTGTCAGCGGGCCATGGCGCCGGGCAGCGGCAGCGCTTGCGGCTGCTGGGCAGCGTGGGGATGGTCGGGGCCGGCGTACACCTTCAGCTTGCGCAGCTGGGCCCGGCCGAGGCGGTTGTGCGGCAGCATGCCCCGGATCGTCCGCCGGACCGCATCGGCGGGCCGGCGAGCCAGCAGATCGCCGTACTTCTCGCTGCGCAGGCCGCCGGGGTAACCCGAATGGCGGTGCACGAGCTTCTTCGTGGCCTTGTCGCCGGTCAGCACCACCTTGTCGGCATTCACCACCACGACGTGGTCGCCGCAGTCGATGTAGGGGGCGAACGCGGGCTTGTGCTTGCCACGCAGGATCTGGGCGACCTCGGTGGCCATCCGGCCCAGGACCATACCGTCAGCATCGACAACGAACCATGCGCGCTCGATCTCGGATGCTTTGGGGGCGTAGGTGCGCACGCTGGAACTCCGCTTGAGGTCGGCCCCGAACTGGGTTCGGTGGGGCGAACGGCCCCGTGAGGCTACCGGCGAGCAGTTGGCACACGTCGGTGCGGAAGCGCTGGATCGTGGCGATGAACTCGAGCTCCGCCGCAGGAGTGGATCGCAGCACCGAGCACAGCTCGATCAGCTGCCAGCAAAGTTGCCGCTCTTGCGTCACCTGCAGCAAAGGAGCGCTGCGGCCGCGAGTAGCATTGCAGCGAGTCACATCCTAGTAGCAGGAAATAGTATGAAAATTTCCAAAGAATGTTCCCAGAAGGATGTCGACACGAAACTGCTGACCGCCGACGACCTGCTGCGGCTCCACAGCGAAGGAGTCCGCGGCGAACTCGTCCGGGGGGCGCTCCACAAGACCATGTCGACAGGACACCGCAACGACGCCATCGTCACGAGACTCATCGCTCGCTTGTCCAACTTCATCGCGCCGCGTGGACTCGGTTCGATGGTGGCCTCCGACTCGGGCGTGTGGCTCGAACGCGATCCCGACACCGCCTCTACCGCAGCCGAGAAGATCCCGCTCGACGCTGTCTTCACGCACCGCAGCCCAGCTGCCTGACGCTTGCCTGCGCAATCGGAGTCCGGACTCGCCTGCTCAGAGTCGGCAGCATGTGACGGCACATGCCCCGTGCGGACAGTGCGGCTGGATCTGGCCTACCGCGGCACGGGCTTCCGCGGCTTCGCGGCCAATGAAGGCGTGCGGACCGTCGCCGGCGACCTCGCCAGCGCGCTGGAGCAGATCACCGGTGAAGCACCCGCACTCGTCGTGGCCGGCCGTACTGATGCGGGCGTCCATGCCACAGCGCAGGTGGTGTCGTTCCGTATCGGCGGCGAGGGACTCCGGCGGATCACTGACGGGACACCGCAGGACACCGGACTCGACCGCCTCGCGTCATCGCTCAACCGCAGAGTCAATCCGGACATCGCGATAACGGCGGCAGCACTTGCCGATGACGATTTCGATGCACGCCGATCAGCGACTGCTCGAGCCTATGAGTACCGCGCCCGCAATGCGGCCCATCCCGATCCCCGCTTCGCGGATCTCGAATGGCATGTGCGCGACCGCCTCGACCTCGATCTCATGAACGCAGCAGCGCGCCACTTTGTCGGCGAGCATGACTTCAGATCGTTCTGCCGACGGCCGAAGGACCGTCCCGGTGCCTCGCTGGTGCGCACCGTCACCCGAGCCCAATGGCATGCTGACGGCGCTCTGCTGCTGTTCGACATCGAGGCAAACGCCTTCTGCCATCAGATGGTGCGTGCAGTCGTCGGGCACTGCGTCGCCGTGGGCCGCGGCGACCGGTCAGCCAAGAACGTTCCTGCTGTGCTTGCAGCACGCGACCGGCATGCCGCGGCGCCGATCGCGCCGCCACATGGACTGACACTGGTCGCGGTCCGCTACACGGACGCCTAGCAGGCTGCTGAAATATGCAGGTCTGGCCGGAAGCGCAAGCCCCTGACCTGCGGGTTTGCAACTGGACACCGCCTGAGAATCGACTTTTTCAGCATCCTGCTAGCGCCGCCGATACAGCGGCCACAGGTTCGAGACAGCTACTGCTCGGAGCGGAACACCTCGATGCGGCTGTCGAGGTTGAAAAACAGCGCTATGTGCTCTTGCACCTCGGCGGCTGTGATCTCCTCGAGTACCGCGCGCCGCTGAGCAGGCGTGCCGACGTTGCTGTCGTCGGCGTGGTGGCGCCGCAAGAGCGGGTTGACGATCAGGGCATTCGTCTCGAGCACGTAGTTGTCCCGCGTCACCGAGATTGCCTGCTGCAAGTCGCGGTCGGCGGGACCGTTGGCAATCAGCTCCGCCAAGGTCGCGGCGATGGCGGCGTGACTCGCCTCGAGTCCATCCGACGGCCCGGAGGCGCTGATGCGTGCCGTCCACTTGCCCGTGGCATCCTCGGGCGAGACGGACGCCGCGACCGAGTAGGTGTCGCCGAGCTGCTCACGCACCTGACCGACCAGCAGGTCATCGATGATCGCCACGGCCACGTCGGCAAGGACAAGCGCCTTCGTGGTGAGCGCCGTTTCCGCACCGAACACCATGTCGAGACCAGTCGAGCCCGAGTCGGCCTCGACTGGAATCGTGATGGGCCGGACCCCGGTCGGGAAGCCCGGGTTGTGGTCGGTGAACGTGTCATCAGGGCCGGCGGGCAGCGTGCCGATGTAGCGCGCCGCCAAGTCCGCCACCGTGGCCCGGTCGATGTCGCCGACAACGGCCACCAAGAGATCGTCCACATCGCTCAGCCGGGCCTGGTAGAGACCGAGCAGAGATTCAGGGGTAGTGGCGTCGATCTGATCCTGAGTGGCAATGAACTGGTACCAAGGACTGCCTTGGAACTGCGCTTCCAGCAACGCCAGCTCGGAGATCCACTGCGGGAAGGTCTCAGCGTTCGCCAGACGGGTTTGCATCGCTTGGATCTGCTCGTTGACCGCCACCTCGGTGATGCGCGGCTCGGTGACGTACAGATGCATCAGCGAGAAGAGTGCCTCGAGGTCGTCCGCCCCCGTAGCGCCCGAGAATCCCTCGGAATGCTGAGCGATGAAGGGACTCACCCGAGCCGTGGTCGTGGCCAAGTACTCGTCGAGCTGCGTGGCGGTCGCGTCGCCGACGCCGCTCGAAGCGACCGCGCCGACAGCATGGCGCACCAAGGCCGAGTCGCCTACCGACAGCGACGACCAGCCGCCCAGGCTCTCCGCCACGACCGTCACTTCGCCGGCGGCGATGTCCGATGGCACGAAGACCACCGTCGCGCCGTTGGGGAACTCCCACTCATAGGCATCGTCGAACAGGCCAAGCGACTGTTCGGCGGTGGGCGCTGCCGGATCCGGCCGTGCCATGAGCGCGTCGATGGCCTCTTGAGCTTCCGGCGGTGCAAGCGGAACGGCCGCGTCCACTGCGGCACGCAGTTCCTCCGCTGTCGGCACATCTGCCGGGTCGGGCCCGATCGACACCACCAGCGGCGGAGCGATCTCCAAGATCCAACGCAGGTGCGCGGTCAGCTCTTCGATCGTGTACGAGTCGAGCAACGCGCTGAGCCGGGCCACCCGCTCCGCCGTCGATGAGATGTCGGCACCGCTCAGGAAATGCCCTGCATAACCGAAGGAGTACTCCCGGTCCTGCCGGGTCTCCTCGCTCTCGAGCTGAAACTCGAGCGAGGTGCGTATCGCGCTCACGGCTTGGTCGAACTCTGCTTGGGCGAAGCCGAAGTGAGCCGCGCCGTGCACCACCGAGATGTAGTCGGTGGTTGCCTGGTTGAGATCAGGGCCTTGGTAGTTCGTGCCATACAGGCGCAAGCCGCGTGCGGCGGGAAATGCGCTGAAATGCGGCTCGGTGGCTTGTGACAGCTGACCGGCTTGGAATGCGGCGTCCAGCCGAATGTCGAGCATGCCGGCGATCAGGTTCTCCATCAACCGAAGCCGCTCGCCCCCGACGGTTCCCGCGGGCCATGCGGGCAGCTGCCAGTCCAGCGAGATGTAGATCGGGCCGTGGTCGGGGTGCGTGACCACATCGGTCACCGGCTCGTCCACGAAATCCGCAATGAACGCAGACCGATCGGGCTGCGGCGGCGCCACCGGCGTGCGCGGCGCCAGCTCCGCGAAGTAGTGCTCCACCAGCGACTCCATCTCGGAGACGGGCAGGTCGCCGACCACCACGACAGCCATGTTGTCCGGGCGGTACCAAGTGTCGTAGAACTCCCGCAAGACCTCCGCTGTCATCACCGCATTGGATTCCTCGCTGCCGCCGATGAGCATGCCCTCATAGACGGTTCCCGAGTAGTAGATGGCGTCGAGGAAGTTCGAGATCCTTCCTGACGCCGACTCGTCGCGCAGGCGGTACTCGTCCTGGACGATCCCTCGCTCAGCATCGACATCGGCGGGCAGGAGCGTGGCCGCTGACGCCCACTCCGACAGCACCGTGAAGCCGAGGCCGATCGCCCCGGGGTGGTCGAGCTTGAAGTCGAGGATGTAGACGGTCTCATCCGGACTGGTGTAGGCGTTCAGATCGGGTCCGAAGTCGGTGCCGAAGTCGCGCAGCACCTGCGTGAGCTCGTTCTTCGAGTACCGCTCGGTTCCGTTGAACATCATGTGTTCCAAGAAGTGAGCGGCACCCTCCGCGCCGTCGGGATCGAGCACAGCCCCCGCATTGACGACCAGATGCATCATCACCGACTTTCCCGGTGAGTCGTTCGAGCGCACGTAGTACGTGAGGCCGTTCGCAAGCTCGCCGATCAGCACCTCCGAGTCGACCGGCAGCGGCGTCGGGTCCGGATCGCCGGGCTCGTAGTCGCTGAACTCGCCCAGATCGACCGGCTCGCCGGCCAGAGGCGCCTCGGACGCATCGGCAGCATCCGGCTCGGACTCGTCCGCAGGCTCGGACTCGTCGGCGGCATCGACGGGTTCCGCTTCGGATTGCGCTTCTGGCGCTTCTGGCGCTTCTGGCACCTCGGTCGCCTCGGTCGCCTCGTCGTCCACTGCATCTGGTTCGGCGATTGCGTCGGGCCCGTCGGGAGCGCACGCAGCCAGCGCCGCAGCGATTGCAAAGATCAGTGCAAGAAGTCGGCACCAAGGGGCTGGATTCATCGGAAGACTCGTCTTTCGTCCGAAGGCATGCGGTACAGGACGGTACTCGCGGATCAGCCGTCAGCGACCTGCATAAGGGCTGAACGCTCAGGCGATCTCACAGCGTTCGCAATCGCTCCAAGAACTGCTCCACAGACCCGGCGCATGCCTCGATGTCCGCCCGGGACATGGCCTCGGACCAGTCCTCGCCGTCGTCAGCCACGATGGCAGGCAGTGCCGTGGCAGCAGCGAGCTGGGAGGCAGTCGCCTTGTCGCGGTGGACCAGCTCAAGCTGGACGGGCGAGTCTGCACACGCCTGCTTCCATGCACGCGAACCCAAGGGGTTCCAGCCATGGGTGATGTCGCACAGAGCGCAGCGGCGACGGCCTGTCAGCTTGGCGAATGCGTACCCGAGCTCGCCTGCCAGACTCCCGTCTGCATCGTAGATGCCCACGAACCGCATGCGTCTCATGTCTCGAAAGCGTCCTCAACAGCTTCCGCCTCACCGGTCGCTGACCGGCCCGCGGGCTTCTCGATGCGGGCTGCGAGCGAACCGGCTCACACCGTTCTGGCCTCGGTCGCCAAGCTGCACCAGTTCTCGAACTGTTCTTGACTGGCGACACGAAACAGGCGTCCAAGTCCCCTGTCGAGAATTGCCGACGCCACGACAGTTCAGGCTGAGTTGTGATCAAGCGTGAGCAGGCCGTGCTGCATGGCGACGACGACTGCGTCAAGCTTGGTCTTGGCGCCGAGCTTGCTGCGCAGGCTGCGGACATGGTTGCGGACGGTGTGCACGCTGATGCCGAGCCCTGTCGCGATGCTGTCGGTGGGGACGCCGACAGCGACAAGGCGCAAGATCTCGGCCTCGCGTCCAGAGAGCACGCTCGGCGCCGCAGGTCGGCCGGTCCCGTCGGAACCCTCCGGCGGAACCTCGGGAGCGACAACTCGGGCTGATGCCCCGGACTGGGTATTGAAGCCAGCGGCCAGACTGGCAGCGGGGCTGTCATCGAACAGGTACACCGACAGCATGTCGCTGGACTGGCCGAGGCCGTTGCCGGGAGAGCCAACGAAGAGGTAGCCGGTGAGAGGAACCGACGAGATCGACATGCCGTTGCGAGACAGCCGAACTGCGATGCCGGCAAGCACCTCGGACAGCGGTCGTCCCGCGACCTCGGATGCGAGCATGCCCGCGATCTGCTCGGCCCTGCGGTTCCAGAACACGACTATGCCGTCAGACGATGCTGCGCATACCCCAAAACGAGCGACGGCAAGCAACTCGAAGAGGTCGTCTCGCCTTACATTGACGCTCAATTCTGCCCCGCGATCGCTGCTTGGATGCCGCGGCGTCAAAGAACCCCGCAGCGCGTTGTATCGCCATTATAGACCTTTGACCTGCCAATACCCATTATTCGGTTCATCACTTGTCACTATTGTTGCGGCAAGCATATGTCAACTCGTCTTGGGTCATGACGGACCGCGTGAGGTCTTGACCCTCGGGGCGTTGTCGGTGCGTTGTCGGGCGGGTTCAGCACAGCAGCAGCGTCGGGGGATGCGGCGACGCCGCTAACCGCGTCAGCGATGCCCTGAGCCAATCCCCGGCCCTGCGTCGCGGAGGACGCCGGTCTGCCGTGCCCCGGGGTCTTGACGACGATCCACGAGTCGAGACAGCGCAGGCGGCAAGCAGTTGAGTGCTGGCATACTCACTTGGGCCTTCGACCGCGTGGTGCTCAGATGACGATTCAGCTTCCTGACCTTCCGTATGCCCCCGATGAACTGGCGCCGCACATCAGTGACCGGACCATCAGCTTCCACTACGGCAAGCACCATGCCGGCTATGTCAACACGGTCAACAACGGAGTTGCCGGAACGCCTGATGAGGCTCGTTCGCTCGAGGATCTGGTGCGCTCGCTGCCGGCGGGCGGGCTGTTCAACGCTGCGGCTCAGACATGGAATCACAACTTCTACTGGCGCTCGATGACGCCGGGCAGAGGCGGCGAGCCTGACGGCAACCTGGCAGCGGCGCTTTCGGCCAGCTTCGGCAGCGTCGACGCTTTCCGAGCCGAGTTCGCAGCCGGGGCGGTCGGGAACTTCGCTTCAGGCTGGGGCTGGCTGGTGTTCGATGCAGCCGCAGCCGACGCTGGCTCTCTGCGCATCGTTCAGACCGATGATGCCCAGACGCCCCTGACCGGCGAACTGACGCCGCTGCTGGTGATCGACGTGTGGGAGCACGCCTACTACCTCGACTACCAGAACGCCCGGGCCGCCTACGTGGATGCCTTCGTCGAGCACCTGATCGACTGGGAATTCGCCTCGGCCAACTACGCAGCGGCCCTGCGCGCTCACGCCTGAAACCTCGACCGAGTCCTCGGCCTGCAGTCATCGGCGTGAGACTGCCGGAGCGAGCGGCGGCCGCCAAAGCTTCGCTCCGCAGCACGCAGGCGGCCGTGGTCTGCGACGTGGATATCGGTCGTTAGGCTGAGCCGCTCATGGTGATTGGCGGTGCCCGATGCATGTAGAGGCCGATATCCAGTCGCTCGCCGATCTTGAGCCGACGGTCGAGCGACTCTTGGCGCGGCACCTGCGGCAGACCAAGGAATGGCATCCCCATGCACTGGTGCCATGGAGCCGGGGAGAGGATTTCGCGCCTGACTACGAATGGTCACCCGACGAGGCGAACCTCACCCCGGAGGCTCGCAGCGCCCTGTTCGTGAATGTGCTCACCGAGGAGAACCTGCCGTACTACTTCCGTGACAGCGAGCGGCTGTTCGGCCGGGAGGGTGCGTGGGGAGAGTGGGTCCGCCGCTGGACGGCCGAAGAAGGGCGGCACGGCCGGGTCATCTACGACTACCTGTCCGTCACCCGCGCGCTCGACCCCGTGGCACTGGAGCGGGCGCGCATGGCGCAGGTGCAATGCGGGCAGGTACCTCAGCCCCCGAGCCTGCTGGAGGGCCTCGCCTACGTGACGTTGCAGGAGTTGGCCACCCGCATCGCGCACTTCAACACCGGGCACCACATCGACGACCCCGCCGGCAAGGCCATCATGCGACGAGTCGCCTTCGATGAGAACCTGCACTTCCTGTTCTACCGGGACGTGATGAGCGCCGCCGTCGAGATAGATCCCTCCGGCGCGGTCGTGGCCATCGCGAACCAAGTGCAGAGCTTCGCCATGCCGGGAGTGGGCATCACCGACTTCGACGCTCATTCGCGCATCATCGCCGAGGCCGGGATCTACGACCTAGCCATCCACCACGACCAGATCCTGCAGCCTGTCGTGCTGCGCGACTGGAATCTGCCGGGGCTGACGGAACTCTCCGGGATGGCCGAGGCAGCTCGCGAACGGCTCATAGCGCTGATCGAGCGGATCGGCCGCGTGGGGCAGCGCCTTGCCGACCGCTATGCGGAAGCGCGAAGCTCGCTGCATCGCAACGCCGCTCTCGCGCGTTAGAGCGTTAGCCCGACAGGCACATTCGCGCTTGCGCGGATGGTGGCCGTGCGAGCGCAGCCCATCATGACGGCGCCAATGATCGCAAGATCGGGACAGACCAGCGGTGATGTGGTGCCCAGCGGTGATGTGGTGCAGCCGCGGGCCCGGCCCGGCAGTGCGGTGCTGACGACGTCCGCCGCCGAATCCACGGTTTCACCGACCACGTTCACCAACGGGGTGCGGGCCGGCTCAGCCGGCGATTTCGATGCCCATCGAGCGTGCGGTGCCGATCACTTGCAGCTTGGCGGCCTCGATGTCGCGGGCGTTGAGGTCGGCCATCTTGGTTCGCGCGATCTCAGCGACCTGGGCGTCGGTGACATACGCGACCGTTTCGCGGCCCGGGTTCCCGGCCGCCTTGGAAAGGCCCGCAGCCTGGCGCAGCAGCACCGACGTCGGCGGGGTCTTGGTCACGAACGCGAACGACCGGTCCTCGAAGATCGTGATCTCGGCGGGCACGATCGTGCCTCGCTGGCTCTCGGTCCTGGCGTTGTAGTCCTTGCAGAAATCCATGATCGCCACGCCGTGCGGACCCAACGCGGTGCCCACCGGCGGCGCGGGCGACGCTTGGCCCGCGGGGATCTGGATCCTGACGACCGCAGCGACACGCTTGCGCCTCGGTGCCCGTGCTGCGCTGTCTGCCATGCTGTGCTCCTGAAACTGCGAGTGCGCCCGCTGCTCAGATCTTCGCGACCTGGACGAAATCGAGCTCAACAGGAGTCTCCCGACCGAAGATGTTCACCAGCACCTTGACCTTCAACTGCTCCTCATTGATCTCGATCACCTGACCCTGGAAGTCCGAGAACGGACCCTCCTTGACGCGCACGCTCTCGCCGATCTCGAAAATCATCGACGGCTTGGTGCGACGCGGCATCTCGGGGCCCTCATCGGGCTCCGCCAAGAACGCCTCGACATCCCTGCGACGCAGCGGCGACGGCTTGCCGCCGGGCCCCGCGTACCCCGTCACGCCCGGCGTGCTGCGAATCATGTGATGCGCCTCGTCGCTGGGACGACAGCGAACCAGCAGATAGCCCGGGAACACCTTCCTCTTGGCGACCACCTTGCGGCCGCCCTTGAACTCAATCACATCCTCCATAGGAATCGCGACCTCATGAATCTGATCCTCCATGTCAAACGACCCGACCCGAGCCTCAAGATTCTGCCTGACCTTCTTCTCATAACCCGACTGCGTATGCACAACGAACCAACGGCCGGGCCGGTCATAAGGCGAGACCCGCTTCGGTTCAGGCTCCGGGGGAACGAGCAACTCATCCTCGGTGAGCACCCCACCAAGAACGCCCTCGCCCGCAGCGGACCCGTCGACGCCCTCAACAGCACCGACGTCGTCAGCGGCCCCGGCCCCTGCCAAGACGGTCGCCGTCCGCGCGCCCAGCAAGCGGCGAGCCGCAGCCATCGGATCGGACCCAGCACCAACACCAACAACAGCATCGGCACCGGCATCGGCATCGGTCAGGTCACTCATGTTCATCAGCCCGGTGTCCGTCAATTCACATCAAAGAGGCGCAGCACAGCCTCGCCAAGAACCCAGTCGAACCCCGCAATCATCGCCGTCAGCACCACGATCGTGACAAAGACGACAACCGAGTAGTTGACCAGCTCAGAACGAGTGGGCCAAATGACCTTCCTCAGCTCGGAGCGAACCTCGCCCACGAACTGAGCAGGACCCGCCCGCTCAGACGACGGCGAAACCGACGACGCCTGGCGCCGCTCACGCCGTCCCGAAGGCGCGCCGTCCGCCGTCACCTCACCCTGACGCTGCAAATGACGGCGAGTCCGTCGGTTCATGGCCATCAGGAATGTCTCCGACTCAAACTGCCACAGATGCCAACATAATCAATCCGCCCAGCTGAAGCTCACCAAGCAACGGAAGCGCAGGGCAGGAGGGACTCGAACCCGCAACCGCCGGTTTTGGAGACCGGTGCTCTACCAAATTGAGCTACTGCCCCCAGCATCGGACGCACCGCGAACGGCACGCACATGACACAGACGCAGGCCGAACGTCCGCCACAACAGACTACCAGCAGCCATCTGAACCGCGTTCTCGAGCTTGCGGTAGCGGGACTGGGACTCGAACCCAGGACCTCACGATTATGAGCCGTGCGCTCTGACCAACTGAGCTATCCCGCCGAAAAAGTGCTGGCGAATCCTACCGATACCAACTCACGCGGCTCCCACCCAGGACCTCACGATGCTGCGCTCATGGCGGCGACCGCAAGCGGCCGCCGCTGCCGTGCGCTCTGACCAACTGAGCTATACCAACTGAGCTATCCCGCCATGGTGTGCCGCAGGGCAGCGGCGAGCCCCGTGCCGGAATCGAACCGGCGACACCAGCCTTACCATGGCTGTGCTCTGCCTACTGAGCTAACGGGGCGACGCTCGTGCGCCATCGCCAGCGATGTGCGCCGAACAGTGTGGGGTCCGGAGTGTATCTGCGGCCCTTCGGTAGCTTCGCTGCCATGCGAACCCGACTGGCCACGATGGCCGATGCCGATGCGATCGCGGAGATCTACAACCGCGAGGTCACCGAGGGCACTGCCACCTTCGACATGGTGCCCCGTTCGTCGACCGAGCAGGCCGCCTGGATGCGGGCGCACTCGGGCGCCTATCCGTGCCTCGTGGCGGTGCCTGACACCGACGACGCGGAGCCCAGCGACACGGTGCAGGGCTGGGCGTGCCTGTCGCCCTACCGCACCCGCCCGGCGTACTCGACCAGCGTCGAGGACTCCGTCTACGTGCATCGCGACCACCACGGTCGCGGCGTCGGCAGCCTGCTGCTCGGCGACCTGATGGCACTCGCCGACGACCACGGCTTTCATGCAGTGTTCGCCCGGATCGCCGACGCCGGCACTGCGTCGGTGGCTTTGCACGCCAAGCACGGCTTCGAGCCCGTCGGTGTCGAGCGAGAGGTAGGCCGCAAGTTCGGGCGTTGGCTCGACGTCACGCTCATGCAGCGCCTGCGCCCCGACTGAGGCTGAGCCGGCAGGCCAAGCCGTGGTCAGAAGTGCCAGGGGAACTGCTTGTATTCGGGGTCTCGCTTCTCGAGGAATGCGTCACGGCCCTCGGCGGCCTCGTCGGTGCCGTAGGCCAGCCGGGTGGCCTCGCCTGCGAACACCTGCTGGCCCACCAGGCCGTCGTCAATCAGGTTGAAGGCGAATTTGGCCATGCGCTGCGCCGTGGGTGAACGGGAGACGATCTCGGCCGCCCACTCCAGCGCCACCGACTCCAAATCCGCGTGGGGCACTACCGCGTTCACGTCGCCCATGTCGAAGCGTTCTTGGGCCGTGTAGGTGCGGCCGAGGAAGAAGATCTCGCGGGCCTTCTTCTGGCCGATCTGGCGAGCCAGGTAGGCCGAGCCGAAGCCGCCGTCGAAGCTGGCCACGTTGGTGTCGGTCTGGCGGAATCGGGCGTGCTCCTTGGAGGCGATCGTCAGGTCGCTCACGACATGCAGGCTGTGGCCGCCGCCCGCAGCCCAGCCGTTCGCCACGCAGATCACCACCTTCGGCATCATGCGGATGAGCCGCTGGCACTCCAGGATGTGCAGGCGGCCGGTTCGAGCCGGGTCAATGTCGTCAGCGGTTTCGCCATCGGCATATCGGTAGCCGTCGCGGCCGCGGATGCGCTGATCGCCGCCCGAGCAGAAGGCCCAGCCGCCGTCGGCGGGCGCAGGCCCGTTGCCGGTGAGCAGGATGCAGCCGACATCAGTCGTCATGCGAGCGTGGTCGAGCGCCCGGTACAGCTCGTCGACGGTGTGCGGGCGGAAGGCGTTGCGCACATCGGGCCGATCGAACGCGATCCTGACCGTGCCGTGCTCGTTGGCGCGGTGGTAGGTGATGTCGCTGAAGTCGAGTCCGTCGACCGCGCTCCAACGCGACGGGTCGAAGATGTCCGAGACGTGTGACAAGAACGGCATAGGAAATCCTGGGCCGGCGGCGTGAGGACAAGTGAGGGCACGGTATTGGATCGAGCCGTGGTTCCCGCCGTTGCGCGGCCCGCGGCCGCCCGGCCCGGCTGCGGGGCTGCGTGCGAGACTGCGGCCCAATCATCGGGAGACTGCCCCCGACCAACGCGCTCACCGAAGGGACAGCGAAATGAAATTCGGACTCAGGTACTGCAACACCGGCAAGTTCGCCACCGACACGGCTCTCGCCACCGAGCTCGTGCAGGCGGGTGAGGCCGCCGGCTTCGAATCCGCGTGGACGGTGGAGCACACGGTCATCCCGTCGGGCTACCAGTCGCAGTACCCCTACAGCCCTGACGGCAAGATGGCCGGCGGCGTCGAAGACCTGCTGCTGCCCGACCCGCTGATGTGGATGGCCTACATGGCGGGAGTCACATCCACCATCAACTTCGGCACCGGCATCCTGATCGTGCCCCAGCACAGCCCGGTGGTGTGCGCCAAGCAGATAGCCACGCTCGACCACATGTCGGGCGGCCGGATGCTGCTGGGCATCGGCGTGGGCTGGATGCGTGAGGAGTTCGAGGCCATCGGCGTCGGCGATCACTTCGACGACCGGGGCCGCCGCACCGACGAGTACGTGGCCGCGATGCGCGAGCTGTGGTCGGCCGAGCGGCCCACGTTCCACGGCGAGTTCGTGAAATTCGACGCTGCGTACTGCCGACCGCAGCCGGTGAACGGCTCGGTGCCGATCATCGTCGGCGGCGACTCGAAGGTGGCGGCGCGGCGGGCCGGACGGCTGGGCGACGGCTACTTCCCCGCCCGGGGAGCACCGTGGGACCTGATCGACCTGGCTCGCCAGACGGCCGCCGAGCACGGCCGTGATCCCGATGCGCTGGAGATCACCGTGCAGCTGCCTGCGGACCTCGACGAGATTGGCGATCTGGCTCGGCGGGGGGTCAGCCGGATCGCCGTGCCGGTGTCGCCGATGGCCGGGCTGCAGACGGTCATCTCCACACCAGACGACGCCGGCGCCTGGGCCGACACCATCGAGCGCTTCGCCGGCCTCTAGCAGGATGCTGAAATATGCAGGTTCAGCCGGGAGCGCAAGTCCCTGACCTGCTGGTTTGTGTTACGCAACCGTCCGAAAATCGACTTTTTCAGCACCCTGCTAGCAGAATCGGAATTCGACGAGATCGTCGCGGGCGTACTGCTCGGGCAGGGCGATCTCCCAATCCAGATAACCCTGCATGGCGGCGCGAGCCACGTCAGCGTCTTCGGGGTCGTAGGGCAGCGGTGGCTGGCGCGAGCGCAGCGCTGCCTCGGCGGCGTCGTTGCCGCCGATGACCAGATCCGGCCCGGCTGTGCTGTCCAGCCAGCCGGGTTCGAGCACCCACGCGTCCCAGCCCATCTGGACGAGCCACGACGCAGTCATGGTGGCACCGATGCCGTCGCTGTCGGCCAGCACGACCCGGGCCCCGCGGGTCATGAGGTACTCGTCGGTGGCCTGCACGAGCTGGCCGCCAGGAGCGCCGACCGCAGCGGCCAGGTGCCCGGCCGCAAACTCCTCAGGTGTGCGCACGTCCATGAAGCAGGTGGTCCGGTTCGGATCGGCCAGCCAGTCGTCGAGCCCGGCGCGATCGATCGTCCGCACATCGCAGCGCTCTGCTACCGCCTGTGCCGCCGCCGCGGCCTCGGCTCGGCCTGCGTCACTCGGCTCGGGGGCCAGCTCGTCGCGGCCGTGTTCCAGCTCGAGACCGGCCAGCTCCCAGCCCATCGTGCCGTCTTTCAGCGCGTACACGGCATTGGGCAGCCCAGCAGAGCGCAGCGACTGCGCACCCATGATGCTGCGGGTACGGCCGGCGCAATTGACGACCACCGTCGTGCCGCCGTCGATCAGGTCCCCCACCCGGCGCACCAGCTCTCCGCCGGGGCAGGACCGGCCGGTCGGGATGCTCATGCGGTTGAACTCCCTACGCGTGCGCGAGTCCAGCACCGCCAGGTCACGGCCGTCGGCCAGCCAGCCAGCCAGCTCCGCTGCGGTCACGTGCGGCGTGCCGAAGTGCTCCTCGACCAGCTCGCCGAACAGCTTCGATGGCACGTTGATACCTGAGTACAGCTCGCCGCCAGCCGCGGCCCATGCGTCGATGCCGACGTCGAGCACTGCCGTGTCGGTGTAGCCGAGCACGGTGAGCTCGAGCGCTACCGCTGCGGCCTCTCCCCCGCCGTCGTCGCACACCAGCACTGGCGTATCCCTCCGAGGGATGCGCGCCGCTGCCTCCAAGCCGACATGGCTCAGCGGCAGATTCGCCGCGTACAGCAGGTGGCGCCGGGTGAACTCGGTGGGCTCGCGGGCATCCACCAGTGCCAGCTCGGTGCCGTCTCCACGCAGCAGCTCCCGGTGCCGCTCCATCAGCTCGCCCGCCGACATCGTGCGTACGTCAGCCATCAATCTCTCCAGCCCTGCACAACCCCCAGAGGCTGAGCCGAACGGCGAAACCGCTGCTCGAGCGGCCGAGGAGCGGAGCGATCAAGAGCGGGAGGGAATCGAGTGACGCAATGGGCAGGCTCTTCAATCCACGCATCAATCCACGCACGCTCTGCGGCGGAGCCGTGTCTCAGGCGACGGCCGTTGTTGGGTAGCCCGGACGTGCCTCGACGATGCTCGACGCATCCGCGAAGACCAGCCACTCGCCTTGCTCGGCATTCCAGTAGCGGCGACCGGTCATGTTCTCCATTGCCAGCCCGTAGCAGTGGAAGTTGGTCGAAGCGCCCTCGATGTGAATCGAGTGGATGTCGTGCCCGAGCATCGCGACGCCGGTGCCGCGTTCGACCAGGGTCTCGCGGGCGACATGCGGTTCGCCCTCACCGGCGCAGCAGTCGTAGAAGCGATTCAGCTCCTGGCCGCGCATGCCCACGATGACCGCCCAGGTGCGGTGCTCGTGCGGCGGCGCCGAGGTGCCGACGCCCACGCTCTGGATATAGAGCGCCAGCGTGCCGTCGTCGTTCTGGGCCAGCCGGTAGTTGAACGAGCCCCGCTCGCCGTCGGGCGGCGGGAAGTCCTCCGGCGGGAACAGGTGCTCGTCGGCAGCCAGCTCCAATAGCCGTTCCTTGATGCGGGCGATGCCGGCGCGGTCAATGCCGCCGTAGGAGCGGCCGTGCGCATCGATCTTGGCGATGTCGTCCATCGCGTCGGCCACGGCGGCTGCGCGGGCTGCAGCCCGATCTGGCGTCTGCTCGTCAGGGACGTTCGATCCGCTCATGAACCCATCTTTTCAAACTTTTCAGAACAGCGTGAGGTACTGATCGACTTCGCCGGCGGTGACGACGCTGTGGTGCGCCAAGAACTCCGCCTTCTTGGTCGCCGCGAAGCAGTCGCGGTACGGATCCTCGGCGGCGTCGCCCAGACCGGCCCCGAGCACCTCGTTGCCGGCGAGTTCCTCGGCGGCGTGCAGCAGCGTGGGCGGCAGCACCGCGATCCCCCTCGCGGCGACCTCCTCGGCCGACATGGCATGCAGGTTGTCCAGATTGGGCTCGCCCGGATCGATGTCGTTGTCGATGCCGTCCAGCCCGCACGCCAGATACGCGGCGGACATCAGGTACGGGTTGGCGGCGCCGTCGCCCAAGCGAATCTCGATCCGGTCAGGCTCGGGGATGCGGATCATCTGGGTGCGGTTGTAGCCCCCGTACGCCGCATAGGCGGGCGCCCAAGTAGCACCAGAGGTCGGCTCGCCCACCCCCATGCGCTTGTAGGAGTTGACGATCGGGCACACCACCGGCACCAGCTTGGCGCACGGCTTCCCGTGCATCTCCACGAACATGGCGTAGATGACTTCCACGCCGTCGGCTTCGGTCTCGGCTCGGATTTCCTCGGTTGCGTCAGTTGCGCTGCTCATGATTCGCTCCCCCGGCGTGCTCAGAATGCGGCCGTCCGCTTGACGGCGATGCCACGCGCGGACTGCTTGTCGAGCTTGCGCAGCTGGCGCTTGGCCGTGTCGGTGTAATCAATCGTCCAGGCCAAGTGCCTTCCTCACGTCGTCCGCCGTGTGAGTCGTCTCTTGGCCCTTGCGGAGCCGTTCCTCCACATCGGGTTCAAGACGAATGGACGTCGGCATGCCGATCACCTCCTACGTCAGCGACGTGTGACTACCTGTATTCACGATATCTCATCGGCCTTATCCCGCAGCCATACGGCTCTTACCCGGCTGATGAGCAGGAACGGCAAATGCAGCCGCGCCGAGCCGTCACCTGACACCAGAACCTGGGACGGGCTGCGGGTCAGTTCTCGCAGTAGGCGGTGGTGGTGGCGCGGTGACCAGCAGCGAACCGGGCGCGAGATCCCCATTGGGGTCATGATCGTTGGCGAGCACATCGATCTCAACGGAGCGGGCCGCGGCGGTCCTTCGCAGCACATCGTTCAACTCGGTCGTCACGTCCCACAAGAACCTCGCTTCTGAGTAAGAAATCGTCAGATCGGAGGAAGAACCCAAGCGAAGTCTGTGATACGCGGCGGCCAATAGGGAACTCTGGACGCCGGTTACATGCAAGGGCATTCCGGGCAACCCACAGTCAGCGATCAGTTCCCGATTGGCCTCGATCGGCTCAGGCGTGATGTGCGGGTAGCCGAGCACGAATATCGAAGCACCCGGAGCGACACGCTTCAGCTCAGCGAGCAGAGCTCTCAGCCGAGCGGGGATCTCGCTGTAGTCACTGAAGAGGTCGTTCCGACCGCAACCGCCCCCTCCTAGCACGCACGCTTCGAGCACTTTGGCGAAGCCGGCATCGTTGCCGCCGATGGTGATGGTGATCATGTCCACGTCGCCCATGGCCTGCGCTCCAGCGAGGGAGACTGACTGGCGTGGTTCCCAGCCATCCGGCACGATCTTCTCGAAGACGACCCCGTGAACATCCCTGCGGAAGTGCAGCCGCGGTACCGCGTGGGAGGGCCGGTTGGATTCGGCGATCAGCACCTCTGTGCTCGTGCCGTCAGGATCGGCCGCGTTGTAGACGTTGAGAGTGGCTGCACCGGTGCATGCGTAGGTGGCGAAAATGACGTTGATGCCGAGGTCGGCGTCGCCGAGCACATCGCGGGCGAACACATTCGGGTACGCCTCGCTCCAGCGGCGGCAGTGCGAGTCGGCGTCGCTCACCCCTGTCTGGTACAGGCCCGTGGGGGGCACCTCACCCGCTTCGCCTGATGAGTAGGAGTCGCCCAATGCGACGTAGTTGACGGCCTTGGCGATGTCGACGTCGAAGGTCGCAGATGGTTCTGCCCCGGCGCTGGCCGACAGGATGTCGGAAGGGTCGGGGTCATAGACGCCATCGCGGTCGCGGTCGACGAACACCCGGATCGTGTCGCGGCCCCGCCGCAGCGCAGGCGCCGCGGCGGCGGGCGTCCGCCAGCGGAACGTGACCTGCCCGCGCCTATCGGTCACACAGGCGCCGGTGCGGCCGGCCGACGGCGCATGTGTGACCGGCGGCGTGACGCAATACACCCGGGCGGTGCTGCTGGGGCCCACCGACACGAACGTCGCCGCCGGCGCGTTCGCGAGCGGCCTCGTGCGCGCTGGCACAACCACGCTGCGGCAGTTGGAGATCACCGAGTCCATGTGGAGTCGGTGGCGCAGCACCTATGGCGGGATGAAGGCCGCCGATGTGAAAGAGCTCAAGGAGCTGCGCGTCGAGAACGCTCGGCTGAAGAAGCTGCTCGCCGAGGCGGAGCTTGGTCAAGGCGATGCTGAAGGATCTCGCGAAGGGAAACTAGCGGCCCTGCCACTGGGGCGGGCGTTTCTCGGCGAACGCCCGGGGACCCTCGATGAAGTCGGCGCTGTTGTTCATGGCGCGCACGGCCTCATAGCGACCCTCATGCGCAGCCCGAACGCCGGCCTCGTTGAGTCCCTGCATGGCCGCTTGCTTCGTCGCGCGGATGGACATCGGCGAGCACTCGAGGATCATCTCGGCCCAGCGGCGCGCGCACGCCAGTGCCTCGCCCTGGGGCACCACCTCGGCCACGATGCCCAACTCCTTGGCCTCGGCCGCGGACACGTGCCGACCCGTGAGCATCATGCTCATCGCGCGCTTCAGCCCGATGTGACGCGGCAGGCGATGCACGCCGCCGGCGAGTGCCGCCAGGCCGACCTTCGGCTCGGGCAGGGCGAGCAGGGCATTCTCGGAGGCCACGATGATGTCGCAGGCCAGCGCGATCTCGAACCCGCCGCCCATGGCCACGCCATTGACCGCCGCGATGACGGGCTTGTCGAGATCCCAGCGTGAGGTCAGGCCCCCGAAGCCCGACGAAGGCATCGCCGAACGGTCGCCGCCCTCGGCTTGGTAGCGCAGGTCGTTGCCCGCCGAGAAGGCCCGGTCGCCTGCCCCGGTGACGATCGCCACCCACAGCTCCGGATCGTTCTGGAACTCGTCGAACAGGTCCGACATCTCGGCGTTGCCGGGCGGGTGCAGTGCATTCATGCGCTCCGGCCGGTTGATCGTGACGACGAACAGGTGCCCGTCGCGCTCCGCATAACAGAAGTCACCCATGCCGGTCGAACCTAGTGGCCAGGCCGTTGTCTCGCTTGGTGTCTCTCAGGAGTGCTGATGCGCACTCGGCAGTGATGTCTCTTCAGTCCGCCGGGGAGTAGATGGAGTGCGCCCCGAACTGGTTCTTCGTGACGGGGGCGCCGGTCTCGGCGAAGTAGGCCGTGCCGCGCACGACCGAGTCGAGGTATGACGGCAGCGGACGGCGGATCATGTGCTCGGCGTAGTGCTCGCGTCGGCCTGCGGGCACGTCGTCACGCAGCAAGGCCACCACCTTGATGCTGAACTCGCTGCGCTCGGCGGACATGTCGCGGATGCGCCAGCGCACCAGCGCAGTGCGGGCGTGGGGAGGACCGAGCACCAAGTCATAGCCCACGCCGTCGAGCCAGTCGCAGAACTCGCGCTGATACTGGACGCCGCTGTAGTAGCAGACGCGATCGCGGCTGCGGGCGCCGTCCCACACCTTCACGTCGTTGCGCTCGCAGAACGGGTGAATGCTGGTGAGGTTGCCGGGCAGGCTGATGGCTGCCCAGACGCCAGATGCCGGCACCGCGACCGGTACGGAGGCGACGATCGGCTCCATCGGCTCGTAGCCGGTGCCGACATGTGCCTTCACGAGTGCTTCATCAGATGGCACCAGGCCGCTGCTGATCGCTTCATCCATGCTGTCATTCACACTGTCATTCACACTGTCATTCTGGCCGTTGCATCGTATGACTGCAGGCGCGCGCCCGGATCACGGCAGTGCCCGCACTAGTCTCGGTGATGGGTCAGCATCCGTGGCCGAAGGGGGGGCACCTGCATGGCAATGGTTCTGGAGAAGATCAACAACTACACCCGGCGGCAGCGCGGCGGATTCGCGCTGCTCTACGGCGGCCTGCTGGCGCTGGTGATGGGAGTCCTGGAACCTGGCGGCGTCATCGTTCAGAGCGCGGATCGGGTGGACTTCGTCGGCCGGATCGACGCCATGACCGATCTCGCCTGGCTGAGTCACCTGACGTCCATCTTCATAGCGATCGCCGCCGTGACGGTCATCGCCGGCCTCATGGTGGTCTGGATCACGGCGCACGAAGAAGGCCTCGACTGCACCGGCACGCGGTACGGCCTGATGATGGCGGGCATCGGCACCGGCATTGCCGTCCTCGGCGAGGGTCTCGACATGATGATGGTGGTAGCGATCGACGACGGGCTCGGCGCCGGTGCGGCGGCGGGGTCAGACGCTGTCATGCAGGTCGCCCTCGCGATGCACTCGGTCAAGGCAGGATTCGCGTTCGTGGCGATCCCGCTGGTGATGCTGGGCGCCGCGTCGATGGCGCTCGGCCTGATGCCGATCCTGCCCAAGGGATTTCACCGCGGCGCTGCGCTCATCACGGCAGTCGTGGGCATCGTGTGGACGGTGCTGTTCTGGGTCATTGCAGCGATCGTCGATTTCGAGGGCTGGGACGTCATCAACGGCATAGGCGCTTTGGTTGCGGTGCTGTGGCTGATGCTGCTGGGCCGGTCCATGATCAGCGGCTCGATGGGCGCGCACAACAACAGTTAGCCCTGATTATTCATGAGAATGCTGGTTGGTGTTCTTTTGGTGTGTTCTGCGTTCAGCTGGACGGTGCTGGGTTGGGGGGTCGGGGTCGGGCGGTTCGACGGGAGCGTGCCGGCTCGATTGCGGCGCGGGTGTGGGTGCGGGGGCGTGCCCGGCGGGAGCCGGGTCGCGGGGTTCGGGCGTGGCGTGGCTGTTCAGCGGAGGTGGGCGGCGGCGAGGAACTCTCGGGCGGCGGGGTGCTGGTGGGGCCGGACGCGGTTGTGTTCGTCGAGGCAGCCGGCGATGTGGTCGGCGAGTTCGGCGCCGTCGGCGATGTCGTGGCGACGATGCCCCAGAACCCCGGATCGGGGGTGAATGTCACCAGCCCCGAAGCGCCGTTCACGGAGAATGTGCCGCCCGGCGCAGGACGGACTTCCACGGTGGCAGCGTCCAAGTTTCCGCCGGAGGGCGCTATGTCGTCGCTCAGCACATCGACCTGCACCGCAGTGCCCAGCGCGCCGTCGACGCAGTGTCCGCGACCGCACAAGGCGCCGTAGCCGGATAGGCCACCAATGGCACAGTCATGTACGCGGTGTGAGCGCCGCCGTCGGGGTTGTCACCGGTGGCGTCGATGACATACGCGCGCGGGGCGGGATCTGTGCCGACCGCCGGTGCCGCCGGCACGGTCCAAGCGACATCGATCTCCCCGTCGGTGTCCGCCGTAGCGTCGGCGAGCGCCGGCACGGTCAATGCGGTACCGCCCAACGACACCGCACGAGCAGCGAAGCTCACCGTCGCACCCGATTCGAAGCCGGCGGCGGCGAGCCGGACCTGCTCGCCTGCGGACACGAACGGCACCCCGCAGCCCGACACTGCGTTAGGGTCCGCCATCAGTCAAGTCGCGTGATTTTCCCCCATGCGCAGGTCTTTGACCTGCGGAAATGCGTGAGCGGATCACGCGACTTAAGACGCGGCGGACCCTTAGCGCGCCGCTGCACCAAGTATCCCGCCGTGTCCGCCGAGGTCTCGGCGGTGTCGCCTGCTTCGTCGCTGGAGCCCGTCGCGGCGTCGCTCATGCTCAACGAATCATCGGCGACATGCTTACCGGCGGCGCTGCCAGCTTGTCCGCCGCCAACTCCGGCCGAGGAGTCAGCGGGGCTGCGCGATCCCGAGCCAGGCGGACCCCGCCGGCTCGGATTCGCCGGCAGCCCCGCCTCGGACAGCGCAGCATCATCCGCTACCCGATCGCGGATGAACTGCACCAGTATCCGCGCAGCACCACGATGACCAGCCAGATTCGGATGAAAGCTGAGCCTTCGTCTTTTGTTGGGATGGGGGCTGCTGGGTTCGGCGGGTTCGGGCTATGAGTGTTCCGCGGGCTTCGAGGTTCGTGTGGTTGGTGAAGCCGTGGGCTTTGCGGCGTAGGACTCGGGTGGGGGTTGTTGGTGCCTTCGATGCGGCTGTTGCTGGGCTGGCCGGTTTGGTGCCAGTCGAGGATCTGGGGATGCCAGGCGAGGAAGGTGTCGACGACGTCGCTGAACTCGGGTATGTCGCCGGTGCGGTAGATGTCGGCGAGCCGGTCGAGCGCTTCGAGGGCGCCTTTGCGGTCCTTGGCGAGATAGAGGCCGTGCAGCTCGCCGAGCGCGTCCCAGGCTGCTTTGAGCCTCGGGTGGGTCTCGAAGAGCGCGTCGAGCCGGGAGCGTTCGTCTGCGCCGAGGGTGTCGGGGCGTTTCATGAGCACGAACCGTGCCCGGAACACCTCGGGGTCGAACGCCGGCTTGGCCCCTTCGGGGCGGCGCTGCACGTCGCGTCGCACCGCGGTCAGCCCGGCTGCGAACCAGCCGATCACGTGGAACCGGTCCAGCACATGGCGGGCGTGGCCGAGCCGCTCGGCGATCGCCGCCGCATAGGACTTGGACCCGTCCGAGACGACGACCTTGACGCCGCGGCGCCAGCGGTGCCCCTGAGCAGCCAGGAAGCCGCTGAGGGCCGCCTCGCTGCGGTGGGGCACCATCGCGGGCACCTCCCCGGTGTCGCCGTTCACCAGCACCGTCACATACCGGTGCCGCTTGCGGATCGAGGTCCCCTCCACCAGCAGCACCCCCGCAGCGCCGGCGGCGGCGACGCGAGCCGACCAGGCCCGCATAGGCGACCACCAGCGCGTTGACCAGCTCCCAGCTCAGCCCATGACGCTTCGCAGCAGTGTTCACCGTCATCTGGCGGGCGTCTTGGACCAGACGCCGCGCCAGACGAGCCGTGACGCGGCCCTCGAACGCCGGACGGGTCTCAGCAAAGCGCCGCCCGCACGGCCCGCACACCATGCGCCGCCGCTCCCACACCAGCGTCACCGGCCGGCCCGACACCTCCAAGTCCCGCACCTCGTCGCCGCGGCGGTCGTGCACCCGCCCGCTCGGCGTCCCGCAATCCGCACAGCACGGGCGGCGCACCGTCGAGCACACCCGCACCACCAGCACCTCGGGCGCGCCGACGATCACCTCCACCACCTCAGTCAGCGACAGCCACAGCCGCACCGACACAACACCACGCCTCATCGAGGCCCCCCAGGGATCGGCGTCAGACACACCGATCCCAGCAGAGCCTCAACCCCTACCCGAGGACCCTCAACCCGACCCCATCCCAACAAAAGACGAAGAGCCCAAAGTGGTCGCCTGATTCTTGGTGCCCATCTCGGCGTCGCGCCCGCTTCATCGTCTCCACGCGGCAACTGCGACCACCACCGTCATCAGGATCGCGATGAACACCGTGACGGGTGGCGCGGCGAGCATCATGACAGTGCCGACCCACAGCAGAGCGACCCAGCGAGCTGTGACCTGGTAGCACGATGACGCAGCCCAGCAGATCGCGGCTCGTAGAAGGTCAGCACGCTATCGAGCATCATCAGACCTGGCTCCGAGACGCGGAACACCCGGGACGGATATGCGGTCCGTCCCGAGTTCTGCTCAGCGGCGGGTTCGGTCCGCTTTCGCGACGGACTATTCCGTCATGCGTCGTGGTGGGCAGGGATCGCGTGGAGTTGGTAATCCATGGCGTCGCAGACCTTCAGCACCGTCGTGAATGCCGGGTTGCCCTCGATGGATAGCGACTTGTACAGGCTCTCGCGTCCGAGTCCGGTATCGGCGGCTATCTGGGCCATCCCCCTGGAGCGCGCGATGTCCCCCATCGCTGCGCTGATGAGTTGAACATCGCCTGTCTCCAGCGCCGCGTTGAGATACGCCAGCCTGTCGTCTTCGCTGGTGAGGTGATCGGCGGCGTCCCAGGGTCTGGTTCGGGTGCGTTTCATGTTCGTCATCATTCTCCTGGTCTAGAGATTTGCTGCCAGTTCAAGGGCGCGTTCGATGTCAGAATCCTGCTTCTTCTTGGTGCCGCCGAAGAGCAGCACTGCCAGATTCTTCCCTTGCTGCTTGTAGTACACCCGATATCCGGGTCCGTGGTCGATGCGCATCTCCGAAACACCGCCGCCGACTGGCTTGACGTCGCCGGGGTTGCCGAGAGACGGACGCCTGATCCGTGCGTTGATGCGCGCTCGAATCTGGGTGTCCGTGAGTCCGTCGAACCAATCTGCGTACTCATCGGTTTGTTCAATCGCGATTTCGATATCGAGACATTACCCATCAGAGTGTATCCTATCGGATACACATTGGGATGCCAGTCGGGCCGCAAAGCTCCGGCGGACCCCAGGGTTCGAGCTTGGCTTCGATCTCGGCTTTGTCTCGGACCCGCTGCTGGCGCTTCGCCTCGCTGGACTCGGTGCCGATCAGCTCAGCGGCCGTCATTGGGGTGTCGTCAGGCGCGGTGACCCAGATGCCCCACAGCTCGCTTGCCGCAGCGTGCTGTCCGGTGTCGGACAGCCAGTCGCGCACCTGGCGCAGACACGCACCGACGGTCTCGGGATGCCAGGAATGCGAGCGCAGCAGCTCCAGCGTTGCCTCAGGGTCGAGCGGTGATGGACCATCCGACATGCGAACAACAGTATCTGTCGATTAGGTCGTCCGGGATGTCGTCGGCTCAGGACACGGGCGCAGCGTGACGTGGTCCGTGCCGCCATCAGTAATCCGGGTCAAGCTTGCTGGAGCAGGTGACGCTCCACCGGTCGGCTTTGCGAGTCGTGTCGACTTCGCCGCTGTAGATCTCGACTGGGGGTCCGAGTCCTCTGCTGCGGACCTGGCACCACAGCGGGCGCAGATTGATCCTGCGCTGAATGCCGCGTATCTGCTGCAGCATCGACCCGACGCGTCGCGAGACTTGTGGCGCATAGTGGGTCGCTGCGTCTGCGAGCAGCTTTGGGTGCAGCAGCCCCCATCCCAACAAAAGACGAAGGCTCGAAATCCAAGGCGCGACGATTGAACTCGCTCACAACAGCAGCAGCGATGAACGCAAAGCCGAACCGCGCCACACACGACGTACGACGGCGTTACGGGTCCACCCCAACTACGACCCGGTGATGCAAGAGGACTACGGCATCCGCGAAGACAGCGAATCAGCAAACAACCGCACAGCCTCAATGCTCCCCGAACGGTGCTCCAATGTGCTCGGACGCAGATCGCTGCTCTTCAAGCTGTATGCCGCGCAGCACAACTACCTCAACACAGCGCTGCTCAACTACGCCAAGCGCACCGGAGCCGACGTGAGCCATTGGTACGGCAACTATCTCGCTCACCTCAGACCAGTCGAAGACCACGGCGACGACAGGGCCGAACCGTCTTCACGTGATGGACCGCTGCCGCTAGCCGCCTAGAAGCTCCGGATCGGACAGACCGGTTCTCCACACGCGCCCCGAACGCGCTGACGACTCGCGGACTCCTGCGGACAAGGCGCTCCTGCACCGATCGAGCCGCGAATCGCCCCAACTAGGCTCCGAAACTCACGGAGCGGCTGAATTCCGCACAGAATTCCGCACACACCCCGCCCTCGGGGACATGTGCGAAATAGCATTTTCGCAGGTCACAGCCTCACGTAACCTCTCCCGCGAACGCGATCGCGCCGACATTGGAACGCGTTTGACTGCTGCGCGGAACGCGATCGCGCTGTGCTCGGGACGCGTTCCGCTGTCAGATTGATGTACGCGCTGGTTGCGCGGCTCGCCGCGTCTGCGCTGGTCAGAGCGTCGCGGCGGCAGTTGCGATTCAGTGTTTCCGTAGGTCACAGCGTTGCGAACTTGGGGGTCTGGGTGCAACCGGGTCAGCGTTGTTGCTGGTCAGAGCGTTGGGACACGAAGGGTGCGTCCGCGTTGGTGCTGGTCAGGGCGTTACGGGACGCGCCGTAGCGAATCTTGCGACTCGGCGGGGCGTGCCGGTGTCGATCGGGTGGTTGTGCTCGCCGTCGAGAGCGCCGGCGTCAGTCGGGGCTTGCTGTGAGAATCGCGGCTGGCACGATGTGTGGATCATCGTCTTGGGGCCGCTGAGGACGTCCATCACATAGTGGCCGATGAACGCTGCTTCGGGGCTGGGCGGTCGCTCGTTGGCGTCGCGTACCAAGTTCGAATGATGTCCGGTCGCGTCAGAGCCGTCCGGTCGCTGCGTTCCCGCCCAGACAACACGGGGCCGCGTCCGACACAGAAGGTCCCAGCGACGGCTGTCTCTGGGTGTTCGGCGAGGGGGCATTGCGCTGGTGCCGGCGGGGTCGGTCTGCGGGCAGTTCGGCTCGCTGGCCGTTCGCAGCCATGGCGGCGGGCTGGTGCGGCGACGGGCGCCGAGGAGGGCCTCGGCAGCTCAACGAAGCGAGTCTGCCGCGTCGCGGCAGGGTCTCCGGGTTGTCTGCGCGGCGATGTCGTCGCGCGGCGGCGCTGCAATTGGCTCTCAGCTGCGCTGGTCGCGTTTGGGGTTCTTGCGGTCAGAGCAGTGGGCGCCGGTTCGATCGGTGGGAGTCGTGTAGTAGTCCGACACAAGTCCCCAGGACTCGGGCTCGGGTTGTGCGGCAGGCTGCGATGCCGGTGCGCTCGGCGGCGGCTTGGGGGGCGGGGGCGGGCCGGCGGGCACCGAGTCCGCTGTCGCCACGACGGTGCCGGCGAGCCTGTCATGCCAGCCCCGGCGTCGGGGGTTCCATGCCGCGGACGCGCCGATGAGCGCCCAGCTGGCGGCGCCTGCGGCGATCGCCGCCCACGCCCGCATGTCGGCGGGCTCGAACATCGACACCGCGACCGCGCACCCCACTGTCGGAGGAACGTGCAGCATCAGGTGCCGTGCCAGGATCTGGCCTGTGCCGGGCTGTGCGCCGCTCTGGTGATTCACGACGGCCATGCCCGCCATCGCTTTGCCGACCGTCGCGCCGTGTCGCACCGTGAGGATCACCTCGTAGGCGGCATGGGCGGCCAGCACCGCTGCGGTCAACACGAACCCCAATAAAGCCGTGTCGACGCTGCTGCCGCTGCCGGGCGAGCCGAACCAAATCAGCACTGCCAGCACGCCCAGGACGATGCTCACAGCGAACATCGCCGCCGCGGCCGCCACCACGTCGATCAGGCGCGCCGCCAAGCGGCGACCCAGCCCCGCCGGCACAAGGCTCTCGCATGCAGTCATCGCAACGTTTCTGTCACCAGAACTGTTGGTGCGTCGGATACGGACGGCCGTGCCCTGCCGGTGAACGCGTGAAAGGTCCCGTCCCCGGACGCCCCTCGCCTGCCCGCGCTGAAGCGCGGCGGGTCGTCAAAGACCGTTCGCAGCGCCCATTCGTGGCCGTCGACGAAACGATGGTTCGACTGGCGGTAGTCGGGCTGGTCCACGCCGACGCTCCAGCACACCACCCGCAGGAAATCGGGCGTGTGCCCGCACGCGAACCCCGGAACGCCCTCGACCTTCTTGGTCCAGCTGTCAACGACTGCCACGAGCCTGAATGTCTCATCGTGGGGGGCTCGAGCCCGACGCGGCACGACGTCGGCGCTCCACTCCCAGCACCACGGTCTCCCCTCGCCGTCCAGCAGGCACAAGAAACCCGCCCCCACACCGATCGCCGCGGAAGGGCGCCCGAACGTACTGGTGACATGCACGTCGCCGCTGTCCCAGTGCAGGCCCCCGATCGACACCAGATCGCAGAACACCGTGCCGCCGCGCTCGCGGTCCTCAGGCCAGCAGCCGTCGCCCTCAGGGCCGATCCGCTGCCCGAACCTGACCACCGCCGGCAGCTCATCAGTGCCCCTGAGGCTGTCGTCGTAGTAATCGAACGACGGACCCCCAAAACATCCCGCCGAGAGCACGGCCACAACCGCCACCAATACCCACAAACGCCCCGCGGTCACCGCTAGGAACCGCCGCCCGGCCCGCACCCAACCACCGTCGATGCACGTCGACAAGCATCGACGCCGCCGCCGCCGTCGAGATGGTCGATCCCGTCGCCGCCGTCGAGGCTGTCGGCGTCGATGCCGCCCCACAACCGGTCATCACCTGCGCCGCCGCGCAGCGTGTCGCTGCCGGGTCCGCCGTGGAGCTCGTCGTCGTGGCCGCCGCCGTTGAGCGTGTCCGCACCGGGACCGCCCCATAGTGTGTCGTTCTGGGCGTTGCCGTCGAGACGGTCGCCGCCGGCGCCGCCGTGGAGGCTGTCAGCTCCCGCGCCGCCGGTGAGCGTGTCCGCGCCGGCGCCGCCCCAGATTGTGTCGTCGCCGTTGCCGCCGCGCAGCATGTCGTCGCCCGGTCCGCCCCAGACGGTGTCATCGCCGGCGTGGCCGTCGAGGATGTCCGCGCCGGGGCCGCCCCAGATCAGATCGTCTCCGCCGCCGCCAGTGACGGTGTCGTCGCCCGGGCCGCCGTCGAGCCGGTCGCTGCCTGAGCTCGCGACCAGCGCGTCGTCGCCGGCGGCACCCCAGACCGTGTCATCTCCGGGGCCTCCGTCGAGAGTGTCAGCCCCGGGGCCTCCCCACACAAGGTCCGCTCCGTCGCCTGCGTTGATGTCGTCATCGCCGAGGCCGCCGACGATGACGTCAGTGCCGCCGATGCCCCGAATCGTGTCACCGCCGCCCAAGCCGCAGATCACATCGTCGCCGGGCGTGCCACGAATCGTGTCAGCCCCTTGAGTGCCGACGATCGTGCAATCAGCCGTGCCGACCATCACCGTCACCTCTGCTTGCGCGCAGCTGCCAAGCGCGTCGCACACCTCATAGGCGAACGAGTCCGAGCCGCCCCCGTCAGAGGCGGTGTAGCTCACCACGACGCGGCCGTCGGGATCCTCGACAGCCGCGGCAGTTCCGCTCGCGGGCACAGCGACGATCTGCAGTGTCGACGGGTCGAGGTCCTCGTTGGGATCGTGATCATTGGAGAGCACATCGACCAGGACCGTCTGGGACACATCAACCCAAGCCCAGTCGTCGGTGGGCTCGGGACCTGATTGCGCGACGACCCTCGACGGCGACAGCACCATTTCGTAGTCGTCGTCGACGACCGTGTCGGCGGTGTCGATGCTGTAGACGGCATCGATCCCAGCACCGCCGCGCACCGTGTCCGCGCCGGCGCCGGCGATGATCCGGTCGTCACCGCCGTTTGCCCAGATGGTGTCCTCGCCGTCGCCGCCGTAGATCCACTCCACCCCGGCGCCGCCCAGGATCACATCGTCGCCGCCCTTCGCGTCGATCACATGAAACGCCCGCCAGTCATCACGATCCGGGACGCAGATCACATCGTCACCGGAGGTGCCCTCGATCAGCGAAACCCCGGCAATGCCGGTGATCGTGCAGCCCGCATCCACAGTGACCGAGAGGCCCGCTTCGACGCCGATTCCCCAGCCGTCGAACACAACATAGGACGTCTCGACTGTGCCCCAGAACCCAGCATCGGGCGTGAACGTCACAGTACCGGTGCTGGCGTTCACCGCGAACGTGCCGCCCACCGCCGGACGCACCGCCACAGTGGCCGCGTCCAAGACGCCCCCAGTGGGCGCCACGTCATTCGCGAGCACGCTGATCTGCACTGCGACGCCCAGCGTCGTCGACGCCGAGTCATCGACCGCGCACGGTGCGGCGGCGGGGTAGGCGACGATCGGCACGATCATGCGGGCGGTGTGGGTGCCTCCGGCGGTGTTGCCGCCGGAGGCGTCCGCTGCGTAGGCGCGCGGCGCGGGATCCGTCGCCGCGTCGGGCGCGGCCGGGACGGCCCATGACACGTCGATCGCTCCGTCGGCGTCGGCGGTCGCGTCGGCTATCTCCGGCGCGCTCAGCGAGGCGGTTCCGAGCGACGCCGCTCGTGCGGTGAAGCTCACTTCGGCGTCCGCCGCGAACCCGCCGGCGGTGAGCCGCACCTGCTCGCCCGGCGAGGCGAACGGCGCGCCGCAGCCCGACACTGTGCTCGTTCGCTCCTGAGTCAGGTATCCCTCGGTGCCGAGCGTCTCTGCCTCTGTGTCTGCTGTGTCTGCGTTTCGGGGCTGCGCGTCTGACTTGGCGTCGGCAACCTGCTCGCCCGAAACCGCTGAGCGGTTGCGCGGTCCCGAGCCCGGAACGCCGCGCCGGCGGGGATTGGCGGGCAGCCCCGCCTCGCTCAGCGCAGCGCCGGCGGCGGTCCGGTCGCGGATGTACTGCTCCAGGATGCGCGCATAGCCACGATGACCCAGCGCATTGGGATGCAAGCTGCCGTCGGAGACTGGCGGGCTCTTGGCGTCGTCGAACTCCAGGCCGTGCACCCACGGCTCGTCGTCGCATGCCGCGTGATCCCTCGAACTCAGATCGGGCCGCGCGTCGGCGGACTCGTCGAGCACGCTCACGTAATGCACCCCCGCCGACGCCGCGGCCGACCGCAACGCGCCATCCATACCCCTCGCCGCGTCGCGCAGGCGAATCGCCTCGGCGGCATCGATCTCGAGATTCGCGGTCAGCACGAACGCGACCGCGTCCCACCAGAACGCGTCCCATCCCGTCGCTTGATGCAGCACCCGGCCGGCGTCGAGCGCCGGGCACATCGCGACCCGCTCCGCGTAGCCCCGAATCGCCCCGACGCACCCATCCGACAACCCGAAGGACAAGAACGCCGAGCTGAGCCCGGTGCGCTGGAAGGAATCGACCATCTCGGGCGTCGCCGACTCACAGCCCTCGAACGCCGGCGTCAGCGCGGGGTAGCCCAGCAGGAACACCGACGCGTCCGGCGCGGCCTCCTTGACGTGCGACAGCGTCGACGCGACCTTGTCCCGGACCTCGTCGAACACCTCCGAGCGGACCGGCCCGCACCCCACCGTCACACATCTCATGATCACACCGGCGAAACCCGCGTCGTTGCCGCCGATCGTCACCGTCACCAAGTCCACCCCGGACCTCTCGTGCTCACCCGCGAGCGACACCGCCTGCCGCGGCTCCCAACGAGGATCACGCTCATGGACCAGCACCCGTCCACGCGGCGACACCAACCGATACACCGGCTCGTCCAATGCCGCCGACGACGACGGCCGATCCGTCAAATGCTGCTCCCGCACCGTCGAGGAACCATCAAGATCAGCCGGATCGAACACATTCAGCGTGATCGCACCAGTGCACGCAAAGATCTCAAGATCAGCATCGATTCCCAAGTCTTCGCCGAGAAACCCCTCTTCGATCAGCGTCGGGTAGGCGAGATCCCAGCGATGGCACTCGCCGTCAGCAGGATTCTCCCCGCTCACGTACATCCCCGGAGCGGGATTGGGGCCGACCTCGCCTGAGGAGTACGAGTCGCCCAATGCGACGTAGTTGACGGCGGCTTTGGCGATCGGCATCGCGATGGTGTCGGAGGGTTCGCGGGCGGGATGGTTCGGGGCACCGTCATGGGTGCCGTCGCCGTTGCGGTCCCACCAGATCCTGATGTCGTCTTGTTGGGGACCAGTAGCGGTCACCGGAGGCGCCCCCACCCGGTAACGCAGCGTGAGCATCCCCTCAGCGTCAGTCACGCAACGGCTCGAAGAACCCGGCGACACCATCCCCAGCACCGGCGACACCACACACATCACCTCGGCTGTGTCGCTGGGCCCCGCATACACAGACGCTCCCACCACAGCGTTCGCGAGCGGCACCCGCACCGGCACCACCGTGCTCAGCGCCGGGTCGTAGGCGAACTCGCCGGTGGGGACCTCCGCCGCCAAGCGCAGCACCGCCCATTGGCCAGCGCGGCCGACGCGGTCGCTGCCCACATCGAGACGTGTGACCTCGAAGTCCTCAGCCAGAGCGAACCGCCCACCGCTGCTGATGCCCTGAACTCGTGACTCAAAGTCCGCCGCGAAGATGTCCGCTTCCTCGCCTGGGTCGCGCACGCCGTTCTTGTTCAGGTCGATCCACACGCGCAACTGGTGCGGCTCGCCAACCGCGCTGTCGGGAATGCGCAAGATATGTGTCGCCTCGGCCTCGACAGAAAGCAGCCCAGTGCCGGTGACCGCAGCCACACAACCGCGGCCCGGCCCGAGCGAATCGGTGGTCGGCGAGACGCCGCCGCGCACGCACCAGCCACTCGACAGCGGTGCCGCGGGTCCGGTGAGGATCTCGACACCGGTGCGGTACCCGCCGATGCCCGCTGTGCCGCCCTCACACGACAGCCCCACGTCCACGAACACATCAGTCAATCCCGAAGAGCCCGGCTGGGCAATGTCGAACACATCGCCCACCACTGCAGACACTCTTGGCTCGACACATGCGGACGCCGTCATGTTCGTGGCGCGCGACGCTGGGTCGTCGTCGGCGATCGTCGCCGTGGCCGCGGTGTTCGCGAGCGTCGCGCCGGATGCGCCGGTGAGCTGCACGATGAACGACTCGATGGACTCCGCGGCGCTGTCGTCGACGAGCGGCACGGTGATTGTTGCGCGGCGGCCGTCGGCGGGCACCGAGACAACCCCCGACACGTGCGCGTAGTCCGACCCCGGCACTGCGGTCCCCGCCTCGGTTTCCCACCACACCGAGAACGCAGACACCTCCGACAGCGGACCGGGCACCGACGGAACTGCTGCGGACAGCGTCAGCACCACGGTGCCGTCGCTCTCGGAGGCTGTCGCCGCCGAGGCGGTCACGTGCCGCCACAGCGGAGACCGGTCCACCCGCACGGTGTAGGCATGGACGACCTCGGGGGTGGCTGTGGTGGCCTCGATCGTGTAAGTCCCTGCCGGCAGCAGCAGTGTGTCCAACCGCGCCGGAGCGCTTCCGCGCCAGCTCGAGTTGCCCTGCGCCCGTCCTAGCTCCGTACCCGTGCTGTCGCTGAGAATCAGGAACGATTCCGGCCTGTTGGGGCCGACCTGCACCGACACCGTCGCCGCCGCATCAAGGGTGAACGTGTGACGGCGCGCGTAGTACGTGTCAGCGCTTTGCGCGTCGCGGAACGACGAGATGCACGTGTTGTCCACTGCGATGATTCCCGACCCCGACGCCGACGGGTTCGCGCCGTCCAGCGTGCCCAGGTCCCGCTCGCATGCATCCGCTGCGGCCCACGACACGCTGGCCGTGTAGCCGCCTGTCGCCCCAGCATCGCTCGTGGTCGCCTCGATCGTGTAGGTGCCCGCCTGCAGCAGCAGATAGCTCAGCCACGAACTGCCGGATCGGAGGTGTCCCGCATGGCGGCCCATCTCGGCCCCCGAACCGTCGGTGAGCACCAGGTACGTTCTCACCGAACCCGGCAATGTGCGGCTCAGACCGACCGACACCGTCGCAGCCGCATCCAGCGTGAACGTGTGACGCCGCGCATAGAACACCTCAGTGCTGTGGGGGTCGCGCAGCGCAGAAGTGCAATCGGAGTCGACAGCGACGATCCCCGCACCCGACAGCGACGGCGTTGCCGCATCGACGGTCCCCAGGTGCTCGACGCACGAGTCCGCGGGCCACCACGACACACCTATCAAGTAGCCGCCCGTGTCGCCCGCGGCGACGGTTGTCGCCTCGATCGTGTACGTCCCCGCATCGAGAAGCAGGCGTTCAAGCCCGGCGCCTCCGCCGATGTAGTGCCCGGCAGTACGGCCCACCTCGGCCCCGGAGCCGTCGGTGAGCACCAGGTACGTTCTCACCGAACCCGGCGATGTGCGGCTCAGATGCACCGACACGGTCGCCGCGGTGTCGAGCGTGAACGTGTGACGACGCGCGTAGAACACATCGGTGCTGTGCAGGTCGCGCAGCGACGACTCACAGCCGGAGTCCTGGGCGATCACGCCCGTCGCAGATGCGCTCGGCGCCGATGCGTCCAAGGTGCCCAAGCCGCGCACGCACGGGTCTGCTGCGAACCACTCCACCGAGGCAGTGTAGGGGCCGACGCTTCCGGCGTCGGTCTTGGTGGCCTCAACGGTGTATGTGCCAGCGGGCAGCCGGAATGCCCGCTGTGCCGGCTGGGGTCGAACGTTCCGGCCGCCTGATGTGCCTTTGGCGCGTCCGATCTCGGTCCCGGAGCTGTCGCTCAGGATCAGAGACGAGGCTGGCCCCGCGGGCCCGACCTGCACCGACACCGTCGCAGCCGCGTCCAGCCTGAACGAATGGCGACGCGCGTAGAAGGTCGCTTCGCTGTCGGGCTCGCGCAGCGACGACTTGCAGCTGCCGTCCACCGCGATGATGCCCAAACCCGACAACGACGGCATCGCAGCGCCGAGTGACCCCAGGTCACGCCGACAGTCGTCTGCCGGCGCCCACGAAACTTCCACCGTGTAGGGGCCGACAGCACCGGGATCAAACTTGGTGGCCTCGACGGTGTATGTGCCGGCCGGCAGCAGATAATGCTCCAGCCGAGCCGGCTGTCGATAGCTGCGCGACGACGAACCCCTGTCGCGTCCGATCTCGCTGCCAGCGCTGTCGGCGAGCACCAAGAACGACTCCGCCCCGGTCGGGCCGACCTGCACCGACACCGTCGCCGCCGCATCCAAAGTGAATGTGTGGCGACGCGCGTAGTGCGTGTCGGTGCTCTGGGGGTCGCGCAGCGACGACGTGCAGCTGCCGTCCACCGCGATCGTCCCGGAATCCGACGGCGACGGGTTCGCGCCGTCCAGCGTGCCCAGGTCCTGCTCGCACGCATCCGCCGCGGCCCACGACACGCCGAACGAGTAGCCACCGGTTTCGCCCGCGGTGACCGTTGTCGCCTCGATCGTGTAGGTCCCCGCCTGAAGCAGCAGATAACTCAGCCCCGAGCCGCCATAGCGATGGTGACCTGCGGCGCGGCCCACCTCTGTTCCGGCGCCGTCAGTGAGCACCAGATACGTCACCACCTGCCCCGGCAAAGAGCGGCTCAGACTGACCGATACCGTCGCCGCCGCATCCAGCGTGAACGTATGGCGCCGCGCATAGAACACCTCGGTGGCCTGGGGGTCGCGCAGCGACGACGTGCAGCTGCCGTCGACCGCGATGATCCCCGAACCCGACACCGACGGCGTCGCAGCGTCGAGTGTCCCCAAGTCCTCTGCGCATGTGTCCGCGGGCCACCATCGCGCCTGCAGCGAGAACTCGCCGGTGTCGTCGGCCCTCTCGGTTGTGGCCTCCACGGTGTAGGTGCCGGCGTCGAGCAGCAATTGCGGACCGCTGCTGCGGCTGATCACCATCCCCGAGCTGTCAGAGAGCACAAGATGAGTCCGAAGCGGCGTCGCCCCGCCCAGCTGCACCGACACGGTCGCCGCGGCGTCGAGCATGAACGTGTAACGCCGCGCGTAGAACACATCGGTGCTCTGGGGGTCGCGCAGCGCCGACACGCATCCCGCGTCCTGAGCGATCACCCCCGAGACGGACACAGTCGAGTTCGAACTGCCGAGCGTGCCGAGGTCGCGCACGCACGAATCCGCCGCGAACCATTCCACCGAAGCGGTGTAGTGGCCGACGCTTCCAGCGTCGGATTTGGTGGCCTCAACGGTGTAGGTGCCGACGGGCAGCCGGAACGCCCGACGCGCCGGCTGGGATCGCGCATTGTGGCTGCCCGATGTGCCTTGGGCGCGACCGATTTCAGCCCCGGTGCCGTCGCTCAACACCAGAAACGAACTCGGCCCCGCGGGGTCGACCTGCACCGACACCGTGGCAGCCGCGTCCAGCGTGAACGTATGACGTCGGGCGTAGTAGGTGTCGGTGCTCTGGGGGTCGCGCAGCGAAGACACACAACTGTTGTCCACCGCGACGATCCCCGACCCCGACAAACTCGAATCGGCGCTGCCCAATGCGCCGAGATCCTCGACGCACGCATCCGCCGGCTCCCAATACACCCCCAGCGTGTAGCGTCGGACAACCTCGGGGTTCGCAGTCGTCGCTTCAAGGGTGTAGGTGCCCGCTTGAAGCAGATACAGACCTAACCGCGCCGGGCGGCTCCCGCGTCTGCCCGAGTGGCCTTGATCGCGGCCGACCTCGACGCCGCCGCTGTCGATGAGTATCAGGAACGACTCCGACCCGGCCGGCCCCAGCTCCGCCGACACCGTCGCCGCCGCATCGAGTGTGAACGTGTGCCGCCGCGCGTAGTGCGTGCTGGTGCTCTGGGGGTCGCGCAGCGACGACGTGCAGCTGCCGTCCACTGCGATGATCCCCGACCCCGACACCGACGGATTCGCGCCGTCGAGTGTTCCGAGGTCGCGCACGCACGGATCCGCTGCAGCCCACGACACTGCCACCGAGTAGCCGCCTATAGCACCCGCGGCGACCGTGGTGGCCTCGATCGTGTAGGTGCCTGCCTTCAGAAGCAGATAACTCAGCCCCGAGCCGCCGTGACGGTGATGCCCCGCATTGCGGCCCAACACGGTCCCCGAGTCGTCTGTGAGCACCAGGTACGTCACCACCTGCCCCGGCGAAGAGCGGCTCAGACCGACCGATACCGTCGCCGCGGCGTCCAGCGTGAACGTATGGCGCCGTGCATAGAAGACCTCAGTGCTCTGGGGGTCGCGCTGCGACGACGTGCAATCAGGATCCGCGTCAATCGACCCTGACGCCGACAACGAGACAGATGTCGCGGACAGCGTCCCCATATCGCTCCCGCATGTGTCCATACCACTCGACTGCGCCCCGGACAGCGCCGACGGCACCAACGCCAACACGAAGAACGCCACAGCAGCGGCGGTCCACAACGACCTACGCGCCGTGACACCGCGCAGCCGGCCCGTCGCCCGAGACAGATCCACGCAAGCGAACAATTGGGGACTACAACTTTCGCTTGACAGCGGTTGCTACCGGTCTCGGTAGCGGGGGTGCTTGCACCTGGCGCAGTGCGCTTACTTCGCTGACAAGAGCGCTAACACGCCGACAGCGATCTTCGGGTCCTTGTCGCGCTTGAATCGGATGTAGGCCGATCCGCACCGCGGGCACGGCGTCAGCGCTTCCATGTCGTGCACAGGGAAATTGCCGGGTTCGATTTCCGCAGCACGCCAGCACAGCCGAGTCGCGACCAGATCGGCCTCCATCTGCTCGTGTTCCTCGCCAGTCGCTGCCTTCCACAGACGAAAGTGCTCCTTCGCAGCAGGCTGCGCACATTCCTGCCCAGTACAGGCCGTCAGCACGAGCGACGGCCATCATGTGCGCGGGCGACACGACAGTGCTCATGGGAGGCCCCTCTGGTCAGCGTGCGCCGCGACGGGTCGCATCTCGGTTGTGGTCGCGGCCGTCACACTTAGCCCAGATCCATCGGTTTGGTTGGGCTGGTGGGGTTTGCGTCCACCAGAAAGGCCTCCTGAGGTGGCATTTTGCCGGTTGTGAGATCGCGGCGTGATGCCATGACGGGAGGCGCTTTCTGTGAGCGATGATACGCGGTTGTTGGACCGGGTCGTGGCAGTGTTCGACGAGGGCTCGTTGGTGGGGGACGCTGGTCTGCTGGCGGTGGGCACGCTGGCGGGCCGGCTGGGCTTGGAGGGCTTGATCGACGAGACGGTGCGCCCGCCGGCGGCGGGCCGCGGGTCGGGAGCGAAGGTGCTCACGGCGGTGTGCTCGATGCTGGTGGGCGGGTCGTTCTTTTCTGACGCGGACAGGCTGCGGGCCGGCTCGGCGGGGTCGGTGGTTGGGTTCGCGCCGGTGGCGCCGTCCACGTTGGGGACGTTCTTGCGGTCCTTCACGTGGGGTCATGTGCGTCAGCTGGACCGCGTCCAGGAGCTGGCTTTGGGCCGCGCGTGGGACGCAGGCGCCGCCCCGGCGGCGGAACGGGTCACGGTCGATGTCGATTCCACGGTCGCGGTGGTGCACAGCGACGCGAAGGGCGGCGCTGCATACGGGCACGGTGGGCGGCTGGGATATCACCCGCTGGTGGCTTCACGCGACGACACCGGCGAGATCGTGCACAGCCGGATGCGCAAGGGCTCCTCCCAGCGGGGCCATGTCCGCTTCTTCGCCGAGACCGTCAACCGGGTGCGCCGTCTCGCCCCGGACGCGGAGCTGACGGTTCGCGCGGACGCGGGGTTCTTGTCGTGGGGCCTGGTCGACAAGCTCGACGCGCTCGACGCCAGGTTCGTGATCGCTGTCGCCTCCAACCCCGCCGTCGGCAGGGCCGTCGCGGCCGTCGACGATGCGGACTGGACCCCGATCGGCTACACCGACGACGGCGAGGCCCAAGTCGCCGAAACGACGCTCACCAGCGCACGGCGGCCCAACCGCAAGCCCGAGCGCACGGTGCGGCTGGTGGTGCGCCGCACCCGCCTGGTCGGCGACCAGGCCGACCTGTTCCCCAACTGGCGCCACCACACATTCGTCACCGACATCAGCGAAGCCGAACTCGACACCAAAGCAGCCGACGCCGCCTGCCGATCCCACGCACGCGTCGAGCTCGCCACCGCCGACCTCAAAGCCGGCGGCCTCGCCCACAGCCCCTCAGCCAGCTTCACCGCCAACGCCGCCTGGCTCGCCTGCGCCGCCTTGGCCCACAACATCGCACGCTGGACAGCACGCATCGGCCAAGTCCACGACCCCCGAAAGCTCACCGTTGGGGCCACCATCGCACGCCGCCTGCTCACCATGCCCGGCCGGCTCGTCAACCGCAGCGGCCGACCCACCCTGCGGCTCCCGGCCCGACGGCCCTGGGCCGACACGTTCACCACAGCACTGCGACACATCCGCAACCTGCCCCAGCGCTGCTGAACAAACCCCAGCGCCACGCCACGCCGCGCAGCACACCCCCCGGGCGCAGCACACAAACCACCCCCCAAGCCGCCGCCGACCACCCACGCGTCCGCCCAGCCCTCACCCCGCCCCGACCCCAAACCGCACCACCGACATCCCACCCGACCCCACACCGCACACCCCACCGGTGGATCTGGGCTAAGAGCGTCAGCGGATAGGTGGTTCGGTGGGCTGCCAGCGGTTGCGGTGGTCGATGAGTTTGATGACGATGATGAGCGTTATGGCGAGGGCGAGTTGGGCGAGGCGGTGCTGGGGTTTGCGGTCGGTGTTGCGTCGTAGCTGCCCGTAGTTGGACAGCCAGGAGTTGGTGCGCTCCACTGTCCAGCGCAGCCCCATGGGGGCGGCGGCCGGTTTGGGGTCTGTGGTTGTGGGGGGCCGCTTGGCGGGCCGCTCGATGTCGGCGATGCCTGCTTTGTGGACGGCCCGGTCGACGCGGGCGCCGATGTAGCCGCGGTCGAGATGGACGGTTTCGATGTCGTGGTGCAGGCCTCGGCGTTCGATCTCGGCGAGGGTGGGCTCGAACAGCATGATGTCGTTGCGGTTCGCGCCGTCGGCGGCCCACGCGACCGGGGTGCCCGCCGCGTCGGTCGCCAGCGACCACTTCCAGCCCAGTTTCCGCCTGTCAACAGGGCTTTTGCCAGTCCCCGCCCCGCCGCAAGGGGCCTTGTGGACCGAGCCGTCGACGCACAGATCGGCGAGCCGCAGGCCCATGATGCGGTCCCACGCGGCGATCGCCTCGGCCGCGATGTGATCGAACACCCCGGCGGCGACCCATTCGTCGCGGCGCGACCGCAGCGTCGTGTCAGACACCTCGCCGTCCAACAGGTGCTCAACGGACTCCCACGAGCAGCCCGTCACCAGCCTGATGATGATCCCCCGCAGGCACAGCCGATCCGATATCCGAGGCCGGTGACAGCCCAGCGGATGCGACCGGGGACGAGCCAACCGCGGCTCGACCGCAGCCCAGATGACATCCACCACCACCTTGCTCAAAGCGCGCATGATGAAACCGGCCTCCACGGTCGTCAAGTTCAGGACAACCCGACCAATACACCGGCGAACCAGACGACCCGTGGACGGCCGCCTATCCGCGCGGCCTCTAACAAGACGCTCTAACAAAACGCTCACATTTCGGACACACGCGGGCACACAGACGCATAGGATCGGGTGGCTCCCTCCGAGCCGGGGGCGTCCGTGTGCGACCACAACCGCGCTGGCCGGCCCGGAGGGAACCATGTCTGCCCCGTCCGGTCAACGCCGGACAATTCAGCGCGCCCCGCGGATGCACGGAGCTTCGTCGTGGCCGCAGCGGACACGCTGGGCCGCGCATCGAATGCATGCAGGGGCTCGCTGGATGCCTCTGCGGACGTCTGCACGCAGATGCCATGACGAGCGAACCCGCCCGAAACCGGCGTCCGAGCGGGTCACGGTAGGGCGCCTTGCTCCGAGGCAGAGCAGCCGGTTCAGGACCGACGCGGCACGGGCTCAAGCCCCGCACCGTCCACCTCACGCCTATTGATACAGCCCAGCGGATACAGCCCAGTGCAGGCTTGCAGGCACGGTGCTTGACTGCGCAGCACGCCACAAGATCGCACGAGTGTTCGCAGTATGACGGCCCGCTGAGACCCAGTTCGTCAAGTCAAACTTGCAATCCCCCAGGCTGAGCAAAGCCAAGGGATTCGCCGAGCGGACCGAGTTCTGTCTTTGGTTCGTTGTGCCTGGGTGTCGCGGTGTCGATCGCCTCAGTTCGGAGTCGGTCGGCTTGACGTGTGCCGGCCTGGCCCGGTAGTTGACGATGTCGTCGTGGACGCTGGCGCAGCCGGCTTCGGAGGGACCCGGGCGGTTCGCCTGGGTCCCTCTCGGCGGTGTCGCGCGATGCCGACGCGAGCTGCGCAGTTCCTCAGTGTTGGTGTGTGTGCGTCTGCGCCGAACATGCGGTTCATCGTCGCCGCGTTCGGCGTGTTCGACTTCGGCGACCGCGGCTACGGCTGCGATGGCGAGTTCGTTGTCCTGATCGGCGTCTGCGGCGGCGACGGGGTGGACGGCCTCGGAAGCGGCTGTCGTTGTCGTCGTCGGAGCTGCCCAGCAGATAGACGACGAGCATCACGATGGCGATTGCGGCGCTGACGATGAATGCCAGGAACAGCACAGCGGACACGGTGAACACGGAGGCGTGCAGGACTCTTTGCCCGCCGGTGGACCACTTGAATTCGCGCCATGCGAGCCATGCAGAGAGAAAGGTCGCTGCGGTGGCTGCGAGGTTGAGGATGGTGAAGGCGGGCCATGTGAGCCATGCTTTGGCGGCCCCGAGCCATCCGTCGCTGATTGTCAGGTAAGCCACATATGCGAGCGACAGTCCGGTGAGCGTCGTTGCTATGAGCGCGAGCGGATGGTCGAGCAGCCGTGCGGCTGCCGATCGTTCGTCTACGGCGGTCGGGGTTTGATGGGTTGTGTGAGTCATCTATTGGCTCCGTTCTCGTACTGGCAGGGGCTCGAGCGGTCCTGCTGCGAGGTGCCCTCCGCACTGCGGGCAGCCGGGCTCGCTGGCTGTTTTGAGCTGCGCGAAGTACTCGCTGAGGGGGTGGTGCCTGATCCACTCGGCTCGCGCGCTCGGGCTGGTGAGTCCGACGGTGGTGAACAGGTAGTCGTCGACGGCGTGAGCTGCCGCGACGGCGTTGAGCGTGATGACGCTGGGGTTGGGGATTTCGTCGATGTAGGTCTGCGCGGCGCGTTGTTGGGGCGAGGCGGCTTCCTCGGCGAGCCGGGTGCGGTCGATCAGTCCGCTGCACCACAGGCAGGACTCGCCGGGCACGAGTCGGCGGACAACAGAGAACACGTCTGCGATGTCGCCTGTGGAGTCGTTCAGGTGGACTTTGGTGCCTGCCTGCCAGACCGGGATCAGGTAGCGGTGGCAGATCGAGTTGACGACGTGGCGGGCGCGCATGGTGTCGGCTGCGAGGAAGATCGCGTCGCAGTCCACGAGCCGGTCCGCGGCGTGGGGGTCCACGATGTCTGCTTCGATCGCGTCGAACCTGATGTCGGGGTTGGCCTCTTTGGCGACTCGTTCGGCGATCCGGACTTTGGGGGTCGGCTTCCATCCGAGCAGGCGGGCGATCTTGGCCGGCAGCCATGTGGGTTTGCAGTCCGAGGCTCTGGCGCCGACGACTCGTGAGATATTGGTTGCCTCGATCGGGTCGTGGTCGATGACGACGAGATGGCCGATGCCGAGCCTGGACAGGTATTCGTTGACGAGCGAGCCGATGCCTCCGGCTCCGACGATGCCGATCTTCTGTGCCCCGAGGGCTTGCTGGCCGCGGTCGCCGAACAGTCTCGCTTGGCGGTCATAGCGCGCGTCGGCCGCGCGAGGCTTTCGCGGCGCCGGGTGGAGCACGTGCGGTGTGCGGCCGGTGACGACGGCGTGGTCGAGCTCGATCTGGTGCTGTGGGGACAGCCAGATGTCGCCGGCCGCTGCGTTGCGGGCGAACACCAGCGCCCCAGCCGGCGAGCCGTCGAGTATGTCCAGCAGCGCCGGGTAGCCGCGTCGGTGCGATGCCATATCGTCGCCTGAGAACGCGACCCGGTCGCTGCCGGGGTGGTTGTGCACTGCGAGGTACGCGAGTCCTTGCTGTGCGCAGGCGCGCACACAGCGCAGCACGAAACAAGGGGTGAGCATCCGGTGGCCGCGTTCTCCCGGCACGTAGTCGATGCCGTCTTCTGCCAGGAACAGGCGACGCGCGAGCAGCCGAATCCCTCGCCCGGTCTCGATGACCGATGCACCGATGACTGCCCCGTGCTCGTCGCCGTCTGGGCGGAACAGGTGCTCCCGCAGGTCGCCCATCAGCGCGGCGGGCAGTCGGAGGCACGCTGTGCTGTTCATTGTGCGTGCAGCCATTCGATGACTTTGAGGACTTTGCGGGCTGCGGTGTCGAACTCGGCGGTCCGATGGTTGCTGCGGCGTGAGAGCTGCAGCGCTGATTCGTCCCGGTACGACCCCGTGGCGAAGCCTTTTCCGTGCCTGCGGCCGTCGACTCGACGAAGGTCGGGGCGCACGAACAGCGGATAGACGTCGGCGTCGGGATACATGTGGTTGATGTGGAACTTCAGCCGCGTCCTGCTCTGGCGGTACGCGGGACCCGGGTCGATCGGGTCGATGGTGACGAACGCTCCCCCGCTGCCGTCGTCGTCGGCTGTGACGACGGCGGCGGGGAAGCACGCTCGCAGCTCCGCGACGGCTTCTTGGACTTTGGGCTTCATCAGCCGGTTCCTAGGAGTTGTCGTCCCCGGCGACAGCGAAGAACTCCGAGCCGTGATGCAGTCGGACAGGCTGGTCGTCGCGGACGGGTATCTCCTTGCCGTCTTCGCCGATGACTGACAATTTGAAGTCGAGCTGGATCGACACCCCTTGGTCGATCGCGGCCTGCTTGATCTGCAGGCCGGTCGCGGTCGGCCCGTCGACCTTGACGGGTTTCTTGTTCACCTTGATCGGCACGGGCCGTTCGCGGCCCGGCTCGCCTGGTGTTTCTGCCTTGTCATTCATCAGCTACCCTCCCGAGTATCAGTTGCGTTTCTGATGGCGGATTGCCATCGTGCATTTGCACTATAGAGGTGTAATTGCGAAACTGCAACTGACGGAGGGGCGCATGGATGGCAAGAGCGGCTGGTTCGACAGTGACGCGTTCTACGAGGCTCTCGACGCCGAGCGCCAAGCACGCCGGCTCACCTGGAAGCAGGTCGCCGGCGAGTCTGGCGTGAGCGCCTCGACGCTGACGCGCATGGCCCAGGGCCGGCGGCCCGACGTCGACGGGCTCGCTGCGCTCGCGGCCTGGTCGGGACTGTCAGCCGACGACTTCGTGCGGTCCGAATCCGACCGCCCACAAGCCGAGCCGCTCGCCCAGATCGCCACTCACCTGCGAAGCGACAAGAACCTCACACCCGAAGCCGCCACAGCGCTCAACGAAGTCATCAAGGCCACCTACGCAAGGCTCAGAGCACAGGACTAGGCCATGGCACTGCGACGCGGGTTCAAGACCGAAGCGACCGCTCTCGCGTCCGAGCTGAGAAGCGAACTCGGACTCAGGCCGTTCGACCGGCTCGACCCGTTCGCACTCGCGCACCATCTCGATGTGCCCGTGCTGCCGCTCACCGAACTCAGGGCCATATGCACCGCAGCTGAGCACTTCATCACCGAGGAACCCGAAGCCTTCTCCGCGCTCATAGTGTTCGAAGGCCGCCGGCGCATCATCGTCTACAACGACACGCACTCAACAGCGCGTCAGCACAGCAGCATCGCCCACGAACTCGGCCACTGCATCCTCCAACACACTCCCGCACCCGCACTCGATCCGCTGACCGGGTGCAGAGACTGGAGAGCCGACCACGAACAAGAGGCCGACTGGATCGCCGGCGCACTCCTCGTCACCAGACAGATGGCACTCGCCACCGCCCGCGGCCGGTTCGCCTTCGCCGGCGCCCTCCGACGTCTCGCCGTCAGCCCTGAGATGCTGAACTGGCGCATGAACGTCACAGGCGCACGCTCGCAAGCCCAGCGCGAGCGCGGCAACGGCAGCCGTACATCCACAGCCGGCGTGGCGTCGCGAACAGGAGGCCGCGCATAGTGAGCATCGACGACGCTCTACATGCCGTGTCAACGATCATCGAGGCAGAGTTCCCGGTCGGCAGCTCACAGGCCACAGCCTTCTTCTACAACCAACTCGAGTCCAAGAACGGGAACGGCCCCCAGTGGAGGACGGTGATCGAAACTTGGCTGGTCACCAACCGGCACGCCCTCCTGCACCCATCCGCGCAGAACGAGACGCCAGCAAGTCTCATCACTTTCAACTTGCGCGAGTACACAGACGCTGGAACACTGAAGTGGGTGCCCATCGAGCTGGGTTCAGACGAATGGATCGACCGCGCACTCTTCCATCCGGACCCTTTTGTCGACATCGCAGCGATCCGAATGTCGGACTTGATTGCCGAAGGCGTAGAGGCTGGTGCCAACTACATGTCCACTTGGATGCTCAGCGCGGAGAATTTCGCGGGTCAGAACAACATCGACGTCAATACAGCGAGTGATGTGCTAGTCGTCGGCTATCCAGAAGGATTCTACGACAAGACCAACGTGTTTCCGATTATCAAATCAGGCGTAGTCGCATCCCGTTGGGGCATGCACTTCGGAGGCAATCCTTACTTCCTGATCGACGCAAAACTCTTCCCGGGATCATCGGGCAGCTTGGTCATCTCAAAGCCCACCGACACCGTTATGAAGAACGGACGCATGCTCTACTCGCAGGAGAAGCAATTCGCATTGCTCGGTGTTTTCTCCGGCACATACCAATATGCTGAACCGCCAGTTCAGGTGGGCAACCTGTCGATATCCGTAACGGCTGGCTACGATCTCGGCATAGTGTGGTACGCGGAACACATCGAAACGACAGTGCAAAAAGGCGTGCCGCTTGATCAGGCGGTTACTAATCACGCCTAACGTTGTTCTGCCGTTCGGCCGAAGCAGTACGTGCCCTGAACGCCGCCCTCCCTCTTGCCCAGGCTTGGAACTTAGTCACGCAGAGTCAGTCAGGCATCTATGAAGTGGAACCAGCCAGAAAGAAAAATAGCTTGACGCCAACTCTTCTGGCGACTAGTACGTGTCTATGGAAATCCATTCAGCGATTGTGCAACGCGGCTATGCTGATGAAGTGCTTCAGCTGACATTGCCTAGCCTTGATGAAGAACCGAGATCGGTTGCCCCTTTCAAGACGCAACTGCTCAAGTGGATCGGCAATAAACAGCGATTCGCCCATGAGATCATTGAATGCTTCCCGCATAATTTCGGCACGTATTTTGAGCCGTTTCTCGGCAGCGGCGCCGTCTTGGCGACACTAGCGCCCGAAAGGGCTGTGGCAGCTGATGCTTTCTGGCCATTGATCGACATCTTTGTGGCACTTCATGAGCGGCCAAACGAGTTGCGTCAATGGTATCGGTCTCGCTGGGAACTCATGAATGCAGTTGGCAAGAAGGATGCCTACGAGCGGGTACGAGCTTCATACAACGCGCGACCGAATGCAGCTGATCTGCTCTACCTGAGCCGTGCCTGCTACGGAGGTGTGATCCGGTTCCGCAAGGATGGTCACATGTCGACGCCATGCGGCGCGCATTCGCCCATAGCTCCCGAATCGTTCTCGCGGCGCGTCTCGATCTGGTCCCAGAGAACCGCGGGTGCCCGATTCTTGCACCAGGACTTCAGAGACACCATGGCACAGGCGACGGCGGGTGATCTGATCTACTGCGATCCTCCGTACTCTGATACGCAGAGCATCATCTACGGGGCGCAGGCGTTCGATCTTGCCGATCTCGTCGAGTCGATCGCTGACTGCAAGCGCCGAGGGGTCCTTGTCGCCTTGAGCATCGACGGCAGCAAGGCATCGGGCCGCACCGTCGTCGAATTCGATTTCCCGCGTGGACTCTTCGAACGCGAAGTCGCCGTGAACTGTGGACGATCAATGCTGAAGCGCTTTCAGATGGCGGGAAACTCCCTAGAGCACGAAGTCGTCACCGACAGGCTCCTGCTGACATACTGACACCCGTTTGTGGGTGCCCACGTCGGGAGTCGAGAATGCAACCTGATCCACGCTTTCTGAACCAATCTGATTTCTTCTGGGCGTACGTCCGAGCCGTCGGCGAACAGCACGGGTATTCGATACACGGGAAATCCGAAGTCAAGGCTCCCAACGAGCGGGCTCTGGACCAGACGGCCCAGAAGCTCGGCATCCCCAACACGCGAATTCGTACCACCGATGGGCTGACACCACTCGGCGAACACCTACTCGACTATTTCCAGTATCGCGCCGAGGCACTCAATTCCCATGTCCAGCACCACCTAATGGACGTAGAGGAAGTCAGCACGCTCTACATGAGCAAGTTGGCAGAACTCGATCCGTCCAGTCCTCAGCCCATGAACAAGCAAAGAGGCGAAAAGAAGGTGCCGGCGTACTTCACGGGTCTCATCAACATGCTCATCGAAGCAGCAATCGGCGATACTGAATGTGATTACGATCCCAAGCAGCTTACAAAGGTAACAGATGATGCCGGCCTTGTTGGAACTCTCGCCCGCCGTGTAGACGGCGCATATCGCTCAGTCATCGACCCGATAGCGATATGGGAGATCAAAGAGTATTACTACACCACCACCTTTGGGAGCCGGGTCGCCGGGGGAATCTATGAAACGCTGCTTGACGGCATGGAACTCAAGAAACTTGCTACAGTGTCAGAAAAGAGTGTCGCACACTATTTCTTCCTCGACTCTCACAGAACCTGGTGGGGCATGGGCAGGTCGTATCTGTGTCGGCTAGTCGATGCCATGCACATGGGTTATGTCGATGAGGTGATCTTCGGCCGCGAGATTGTCGATCGCATCCCGGCTCTCGTAAGGGATTGGACCGAAGCGACCCGAGATCGACAGGTGTAAGCTACTGTCGGAACCCTTAGACGCCTCTATAGCGATCGTGTGATCAAGCGAGCTTATTCTGAGCTAGGTCTCCGGTCTCCGTGCCCCTGCTGGTCTTAGGGGCAGCGGTAGAGCGGCGATGGCCCTTTGATTTTCCTAACGTACATAGCTCGCTAAACAATTAGACTCAACTGCAGTCTCAACATTCAACACAAGTTCTCGGTGTTGGATCACTCGCCGAACGCAATTCGAGTGCAGATTTCGGGGCCGAACTCGGATCGCTAACACGTCCGCTAAAGCCTTGACATAAGCGACATTGGCGCCTTACGGTTTTCTCGCCCACTGGTCGCGCCGTTGCCGCGATTCACGATGTTCGGACTGTCAGATGGCCGCATTTTCATTCAATGGCGTGAACGGCTCAAATTTAATTCGTGACCGATTCCGGCAAAACTCACTAAACTATGCGCACCACACATATTTGAAGCAACCGGCCACAGCGCCCAAATTGCACCTGGAACGCTGCAGCCGGTCACCAGTGCCATGGAACATAACGTCAATTTCTCGCCGACTCTGTTTCCGCTCGCCGGGAACACCTGGGGCACAGACGCGCGAGAAATCATCGACTCCGAGACATCCCACTATATCCGTGCGGCTGTATTCGCTTTGGAGCTTCAGTCGATGAATGAGCCTCGGATCGAGTGCTGGATACCGGCAATCATCGAAGCGGTCCGTGCGCGCTATATCGCAAACGCCGCGACCGCGAAGAAAGCCACCGAGGAAGCGACCCGTCTTCTGAGATATCTGAACAGCGTCGCGCGCACGTGGGATCGGGTCGTCATGGAGATGGTGTCGAACTGGTGCTGCACAGCACGGCCGAACGCGATGGGTGAGTACCGGCAGGTGGCGCCGAACACCGCGTCGAACAGGGCGTGGGCCGCGAGGTCGGTGCTGGAGGCGGCGCAGGCATTGGGCGCGAATGTCGAGGCTGCGTCGCTGCTCTGCGAGATGCCCAGGCGCCAGACGAGCGAGTCCGCTATGCGTCCTCTGACGGCGGACGAGACGCGGCTGGTGCGAGCCAGCGCCAAGGGCGGGATGATCACAACTGATCTGCCTCTGCTGGTCGCGCTCAGCGGTGCCGGCGCCACCGCGTCGGAGATCGCCACGATCACTGCGGGCCACATCGACCCGGTGCGCGGGTTCGTGCGCCTGCCCGGCGCCAAGGGAATCGCCGAGCGCGTCAACCCCTTCGACGACTGGGGACAGATAGAAGTCAGGTTCCAGCTGCGCAACCGCAGCGGTCTGTGCGCCTCGGCACCCTTGTGCGTGACGGCGGGACTTTCGCTGGACCGAGCGAAGCACTCGGTCACGGTGAGACTGCGAAGAGTGCTCGAAGACGCCGGCATCGCACACCGCCCGGGGGTCGTGGCGCGCTCGATCCGCTACACCACGGCGCACCGCATCGCCCACGCTCACGGGATCATCGCCGCCGCCAATTTCCTGGGTGTGGACTCCGTGGACGATGTCATCAAGGTGTTCCGACGCGCCCTGCCCGAAGGCGGCAGCGATGGCTGAGAACACGACCGTCGACCGAACATGCGAGACCCGTTATCGGGCGCTGTTCGCGGACGGCGAGCCGATCCGTGTCAAAGACCTCGCCACCGCCACCGCCGCTAGCAGACCCGACCACGACGACAAGCACAACAATGAAGACGACAAGGAGCGCAAGTTCAAAGGCTTCGGGGTGCGCGCCACCCGGGTGCAGCTGATCTGCGCGGTCGCCGCGATGGAGGCGACCTGGCAGATCGCTCAGGACTTCCAAGAAGAGATCGACGCCATTCGCCAGGGCACCAGAGGGCGCCGTCCCGGGTACACAGCGTTCGACGCGGTGGTGTTCTTGTGCGGCACCTACATCTTCGGCGGAGCCACCGCGATGCACTTCGAGATCAACCCCGATCTTGCTGCGGGACCTGCCGAGAGCCTGTGGCAAACGATCAACAGAAGACTGGACGCGGCCCGTCCCGACAGGCCCGAACAGCGGCTGTCTGCGAGCTTCAGCCGGTTCTGTCACGACCGGGTCCGCAAGGAGTACCTCGACGGCACAGTGCTCAACAAGCTCGAACGAGCCGCGATGGGACACTGCGTCGACGCGCTGCTCTCGATGGGACAGTTCAACCCGTCATCAGGCACCTACACCCTTCCCGACTCCACCCAGCTGATCGTCGCTGACGGCTGCAAGGTCGACGGGCTGTACAACAACACCGACCCGACCAAGCTCACCAAACGAGGCAACCCCCGAAACTGCGACCGCGAGGCGTTCACACCCGAAGCAGAACCCGGCAAGACCGCGCCCGGGCCGAACTTCGAGTACTGCATGCTGTTCTCGCGCACCCCCTACCCCCAAGAGCGCATGCTGCTCGGCTGCTACATCAAAGGCGAAGCGCAGCGCTCGTTCTCCGATGCCACGCTGTGCGTGCAAGTGCTCGCACAGCTGCTCGAAGAACGCACCGAAGTCATCGAAGGGCTCTACGGATTCGGGTACGACATGGCGCTGCCCGCAGCGGACCGCGACTGGCTGCTCAAGACAGGCATCCAGCCGATCGCCAAGCTGCGGCGCGTCACCAAGGAAAAGCCGGTCATGCGCAACTACGGCGAACAGGTCTTCACTCACAAGACCCTCGACGAGACCACCGGCGTAACCACCGAGACCATCGCGCTCGCCACCGAGGTCATCGCCATAGACGGCACCAAGACCGTCATCATGCCCAACGGCGACGGAGACGACTGCTATGTGCCGCTGAGCTGCATCCGCCGATACAGAGTCACACAGAGAACAAGCGGCTACGCCGTCTACAACGACCTCGCGCTCCCCGACCACCCCATCGTCCCCAAACACCAGCAAGGCGCGACGATCAGCATGCGCATGGACACACCACTCGAAGAACTCAAACTCGACAAGAACACAAGGCGCCCCGGCACCATCTCATCGATCCCCGAATCCGACCCCCACTTCGAAGACGTCTTCGGATGCCGAGAAGACGCCGAGTCCAGCAACCGAGACCTCAAAGCAATGCTCCGAGACAAGCGATGCATCACCAAATCCCGCGACAACAACCGCTACCAGGCACTCGGCTTCCAGCTTCTCCAGCTCGCCCGAGCCATGCTCGCCCACGCCAAACGCACCAACGATCACCACACCGAAATCTTCGGACAGCTCCTCGTCCCCGACGAACAGCAACAGCAGCAGCCACCGCCCCCGAAACTGACGATCGCGGCCTGAAACACCCCAAAATCAGCCCCGAAACCCAGCACAGCCGCCCCCACAGGCCACAATCAGACTGAACGCCGGTCTCCAATTCCGCACTTAATTCCGCACCGTATTCCGCACTACATTTCGCACACACCCCGCCCTCGTAGCTCAGGGGATAGAGCGTCGGTTTCCTAAACCGTGCGTCGCAGGTTCGAATCCTGCCGAGGGCGCAGAGATAATGCGGCTGTCTCAGCCCAATAGCGTGCTCAAGGTCGAGGTCAGGACGGCCTCTGTCTCGGTGGCGGACAGGCCGCGGCGGCGGAACGACGGCCAGCGATTCCAGCACCTTGGCCTTCAGCTCCTCATCCGCGAGGAAGCGGTCACAAGCCTCGGTGTGCAGCGGGGAACGCAGCGACTGCGGGTCCACTGGGATGACCCCGCCCTTGGGGCTGGCAACATCGACCGACATGCCAGCATCGGCGATCGACCCTGTGTCGACGGCGATGGTGAGCGACACCACCGTGCGGGAGCCTCGCTCGTCGAGATGCCAAGTGCTCTGCAGCGACCGGACCATGGCAGGCAGCCCCTCGATGACATAGCTGAGTTGTTGGCCGGGCGCCCACTCGACCACTCGCTCCACCAGCGTCCTGCGTCCGGTTCGGATGCGACGTACCGTGTCCACGCCCTCGGACTGGGCACTCAACAGGCATGAGTGATCGACGTTCGGAGTTCAGCGCACGATCTCCCCGAAGTCCGCCAGCGTTTCCCATACGTCGGCAGAGCGACCGGGATCGCCAACATGGTGGTTGTCTCGGCCACAAGCGAGCCCTAGCGGCGGGTCCATCTATTGCCGTTCTGACTGGCAATTGTGCCGTCCGCGTATCCAGTCTGGTGCACGGCCCTGGCCGCGGGCTGCGGCAGTGCGGCCGATTGCAGCAAGATGGCCCTTCGCCGAGCAGCGCCGAACCAGAGGAGACGCCATGCATGTCAGCGCGACACTGCCCCAGCGCAACCTGCAGCCGGATAGACCTGCCCGTCCTCTACCGCACCCGCCGACGCCATGCCCGGACCTCAGAGACTGTGCCCGATGGATGCGTCCGCCGTGCGGGACGGCGAGGCCCTGACAAGGCTGGAGATCAGCTCATCGGCACCAGCTCAGCGGTGCCGAAGACCACGCGGAAGCGGACACACCAGACTGATACGGTGCTGTAGCGGTTGAGGTCCACGTCGTCGGGAACCACGTAGTTCTGCGCCCCGATATTGCCCTTCAGGTCGCCCAAGTCGATGAAATCGCCCACTAGATCGTCAACCGAGGCGTCCGGACCCGCAGTGTGCAGGTACACGTTCAGATCGGGGCCGTTGTCGGTAGCGAAGTCGTCGTCGAACCGCAGGAAGGTCTGCGTACCGTCCGTGAGCACGACCGCCGTGCCCTCCGCGGGGTGCGACCGGGACCCGAAGCTCCCTACGTAAGCGACGCGGACGCCGCCGTCGTCGGGTTCCGTCGTGGCCGTCGCGGCTGCTGTAGTGGCTGGAACTGTCGCCGCGGACGCGTTCGCAGCGGGCGCATCTGTGGCGGCGGTGGCTGCCTCGCCTTCGTCATCAGGATGCTCGGCCACCGACATTGACTCGTCGGCGACCGGTGTGGCCCCTGAACCAGCGGTGCCGGATTCGCCGACATCGGACCCGCCCGTCGAGCCAGCCGATGCACTTGGCGCTCCCGCCGTCCCGACGGTGTCAAGCGCTTCACGGATCAGCTCGTCGATGTCGGCCTCGACGGCGAACTCAGGACCCTCCTCGTCGACCACCTCGTCCACGAAGATCAGATGAAACGCGAAAACGAAGAAGACCAAGTAGATGCCGACCCCGACTACAGCGGCAACGCCGAGGCCAGCCGCCCAACGCCCGCTGGTGGACCGGGGAATCAGTCTTGACAGAAATCTCATGGAAGCCTCGTAGTTCCTCACAGATCCTTGGATTCATCACCACCGTACGAGCCAAACGCGTCAGTTCATAGTCAAGAGCGGGTTGTTGTCGGCGACAGCCGGAGAAGAAGACGAGGGCTGCAAAGCTCAGGACGACCGAGAGATGTGGAAACCAGAGAGGGTCAATGGTCCACCCTGACCGAACACAAACCACAGGTCACAAGCCCACCACCACCCCAAACAGCCGCCGACCCGCCAAATTCAGGCCAGACACCCGTACGGTTCGGGCGCGTGCTGGCAGAAGCCGACAGATGCAGGCCGATGTCTGCGGACTCAGACGGACTCAGACGGACTCAGCAGTCGCCTGAATGGTCGTGGCCAGCCGGGCGGGAGGCGTACGCGGCGACGTGATCGGCAACCGCATCACCGCTCAGCAGGTCGCGTTCGGCCACTGTGTGCTCGAGTGCTGTCAGCCAGCACTGGTAGTAGTCCCACGGCTCAGCCACCTCGCCGCCGCCGGATGCCGTCTCCCAACGTGAAATGGCCTTGATGAGGTGGACGCGGAACTCGTCCCAAGTGAAGCAGCCGCCGTCGACGAGGTCGGCTGCCAGGCCGAATGCCCGGACTTGCCACGGTTCGGAGAAGACCAGCTCACCGTTGTCGCGCGGCATGGCGGCCGGGGTGCCCTCCAGCAGGTCGATGCTCATGGGCGCCGCCTCATTGATTGCCAGGGTCAGCCGCCCGCGCCACGCCGATCATGGAATCCCTGGTCACCAGTTCGGCGAGGCGCTCGACGGGCCAGCCCTCGGTGCCCGCAGGCCGCTCGGGCAGCACCAGAAAGCGCGTCTCCGAGCTGGAATCCCAGACGCGCATCTCAGTGTCAGGTTCGAGGTCCAAGCCCATCTCGGACAGCACCGCACGGGGCTCACGCACCATGCGTGCCCGGTACTCGGGACTCTTGTACCAATTCGGCGGCAAGCCCAGCAGCGCCCACGGGTAGCACGAACACAGCGTGCAGACCACCACGTTGTGCACGCCAGGCTCATTGGCCTTGATCTCGATGTGCTCGATCTCGGCGCCGCGCACGCCCAGCTCAGCCACGACGGCGTCGGCATCGTCGAGCAGGCGTGTCCGCAGGCTGGAGTCGACCCAGGCTCGGGCCACGAGACCGGCGCCGATCATCGGGCCGACATCGTGCTCGAAGCGCTCGATGGTGGCGTCGATCCGCTCACGGTCGGCAATGCCTCGCTCCACCAAGAGGTCTTCCAGCGCCTCAACGCGGATCTGCGGCGATGACGCGTCGCAGTGATCGTGAGTGTTCCCGTGTCCGTGATCGTCGTGCATCGGTTCCTCCGTTGCCGGCAGCTCAGTCTTCTGACGGTGCCGCCTGCAGGTAGCACTCGTAGAGGTCGACGTGAATGGTGGTGTTCGGTTCAGCCTCATCGCCCCACAGCGTCCGGGCGTCGTAGCCCACGCAGTAGACGTGCTGAGGTCGCTCGCCCATGTCGTGCGCCGTGCTGTCGGGCAGCACCTCGGCCGGGTGCAGCTTGGTGACCATGCCCACCTTGCCCACTGCGTAGTCCGGCCGCCGTGTGTGGCCCGGTTGCGCTGGACCCGGGGCAATCACCCGGTCGCCCACGCTGAAGCGGGGGCGCTCGGACAGTTGGCGTCGCACCGTGCGACGTCGGGGAGTCGGCGTGGGCCGATCAGGCGGCAGACGTCCCGAGTCAAGGACGGCAACGGGCGCAGCACGCTGAACCGGAGATGCACCGGCCGCCTCGGAGAGGGGAACTTCGGTGCGCTCAGCGACTTCGCTGGTCATCTTGCCGGGGCTGATCACGCTGTACTCAGCGAGCAGGACCTCGAAACCCGCCAGCCAGCGCCCGTAGTAGCCGTGATCGAAGTAATCGGCCGGGTCGAGGCGCTCAAGTGCGTAGCGAAATTCGCCCGGCCGACGGGCCGTCGCCGACGTCACGGCGCCCAGCAGGCCGAACACGCGCTTCTCCCAGTCGGCATGAAACGGTGGCTCCGCCGGATCATGCGGCACCGGCCCGTACCCCCTCACGCCGCCGAGGTCGTGAACGTTGCTCTCATGGGACTCGGACTGCATCTGCCACAGCTTCGCACTCCGGCGGCAGGCGACGCCGCCGAATGCACCAGTGGCGGAAACGGCGGCGACTGCGCCGGCGCGGGAACGACGGCAATTCACCCGAGTGAACACAGGCCGCGTTGTTAGGTTGCAGGGATGCCCGCGTTCGTATTGGCAGTGGATCTCGACGGTGTGTGCGGGAAGCACACCGAGGCATTCCGCCGCGTCGTGGCCTCCGAGCGCGGAGTTCCCGAAGAATCTCTGCCGCTTGTGCGCGGCTGGAACTTCACCGAATGGGACCTCACCGACGGCGAATTCGAGAAGCTGCACCACATCGCGGTGGTCGACTACCGCATGTTCCGCAACATGGAACCGATGGAAGGGTGCTCGGAGGCGCTGTGGCGACTCTCTGATGCCGGTGTGTGGATACGCGTGCTGACGCACCGCCTGTATGTGAGCTGGGGACACCGGGTCACGGTGAGCGACACGGTCGAATGGCTCGACCGCCAGCGCATCCCCTACCGCGACATCTGCTTCGTCGCCGACAAGGCGATGGTGAACGCTGACGCCTACATCGAAGACGCACCTCACCACATCATCGACATTCGCAAGGCAGGTGGACACGCAATCACCTTCGATCAGCCCTACAACGCCGATGTCGACGGACCACGCGCTCATGATTGGGCTGAAGCCGAAGAGATGGTGGTGCAGCTGCTGGCACAGCACAGCGGTGCGGTGTCCCGCCCGCTTCCCGGCATGGACGCCGGCTCGGATCGGCTGGAACGGCGCACACGGGACACCGCGTGAACGACTCCGCTCAGACGACGTCGCCGCCCCGGCCGATCGATGCAGCAACCGTCGTCGTCTTGCGCGACGGCACGCCGGCCGCTGCGCCGGGCCACGGCTTCGACGCTGCAGAGAGCGACGCCGGAGCGCATATCGAAGTGCTCATGCTGCGGCGCGGGGCCGTCGGGGCCACCATCGCAGCAGTGCGAGCGAAATCCGTCTCATATGGCTCTCGCACCGCTCGGCGGCCATGGCGGAGGAACCATTTCTCCATAGAGCTTGCCGAGCCTCCGTGTCCGACTCCATGGCCGGATTACCGTCCAGCCGGACGGGTTCGAGGTCTCGGTACGCTGTGCTGATTGTGGCACGAGTTCACCCCCGCGATGCGACGCATGCCGCAACGCCGGCTCCGGGTACCAAAGCGGAGGCAACCGGGTCGCGAACGGGTCCCGTTCAAGAACGCGCGGTGCAGACCCGCGAGCGCATCCTGCAGGCCGCCATTGAGGTCATCCAGACCGACGGCGCCGCCAGTCTCACGCTCGATCGGGTCGCGCTGGCCGCCGGGCTCAGCAAGGGGGGGTTTCTCTACCACTTCGGCTCGAAGGACGCCCTCATGGCCGGCCTGCTCGACGAGACGCTGACCGTGCTCGACGACGAGCTCGACATCCGCGAGGCCAGGTTCCGCGACGACGACCCCGCCGCCCGCGGCACCTTCGCGCTCGCCTATCTTGACTACGTCCGCGAGCCGTACAAGGCGGCAGCCGACACCTCGGCGTCGATCCTGGCGGCGGCGTCGCTCGACGACGAACTGCTCGCGAACACCCGCGCAACGTTCGAGCGCTGGCAGGAGCGCCTGCTGCACCATGACGGGCTGGCGGAGGCAACGGGTCTGCTGGCGCGCATTGTCGGCGACGGCCTCTGGCTCATCGATCTCTTCGGTCTCGCGCCGCCGACCAAGGCCGAGCGTCACGAGGTGCTCGACCTCGTATCGGCGATGATCTCCGGAGACGACGGCAGCGAGGGTCCCGGCGACGAGGACCCGCACGACGGTCCGTAGACTGGCACATCCAGCGGTTTGAGCGGCTCGTTGCCGAGCAGCAGGTCGGCAGCCTTCTCGGCGATCATCATCACCGGGGCGTAGATGTTCCCGTTTGTGACCGTCGGCATCACCGAGGCATCCACCACGCTGAGGCCCGAGGTGCCTCGAACGCCCATGGTCGCCGGGTCGGTCACCGCCAACTCGTCGGTGCCGAGCCGAGCCGTGCCTGCGGGGTGCAGCGCCGTCTCGGCGTCGCGCGCTACCCAGTCCATGATCTCGTCGTCTGTCTGGGTGTCTGGGCCGGGGGACAGCTCGCCGTCGTTGTACGGCTCAAATGCCGGCTGGTTCATGATGCGGCGTGTCACCCGCACGGTCTCGATCCACTCCCGACGGTCCTGTGCAGTGGAGAGGTAGTTGAACCGGATCGCAGGCTTCGCCTCGGGGTCGCGAGAGCGGATCCGCACCCAGCCGCGGGCATCGGAGTACATCGGCCCGACGTGCACTTGGTAGCCGTGCTTGCTGACCGGCGCCGAGCCGTCGTAGCGCACGGCGAGCGGCAGGAAGTGGAACATCAGGTTCGGGTAGGCCTCGGACGTGTTGCTGCGCACGAAACCGCCCGCTTCGAAGTGATTTGTGGCACCCGGCCCGCGCCGCGCCAGCCACTGCAGGCCGATCCACGGATGCCGCCATCGACGCAGATGCGGCTGCATGGAGACCGCCCGCTTCGAGGCGTACTGGATATAGACCTCGAGATGGTCCTGAAGGTTCTCGCCGACGCCTTCGAGCGGCGAGACGACATCGACGCCGTGTCGGTCGAGCAGCGTCGGCGGCCCGACACCCGACAGCTGCAGCAGCTGAGCGGAGCCGAATGCACCCGCACAAAGGATGACGTGCCTGGCGCGGGCGACACGCTGCCGGCCCTTGCGGCGATAGGAGACGCCGGTCGCACGGGTGCCTTCGAACAGTACCTGACCGATGAGCGCGCCGGTTCGCAGTTCCATGTTCGGGCGGTCCAGCACCGGATGCAGGTAGGCGCGCGATGCAGACAATCGCCGGCCGCGGTGGATGTTGCGGTCGAACGCTGCGAAGCCCTCCTGGCGAAATCCGTTCACATCGTCGGTGAGCTCGAAGCCGGCCTCCTGCACAGCGGCGAAGAAGGCTCCGAACAGCGGGCTGGCGGCCGGACCGCGCTCCAGCACCAGCGGTCCCTCGTCACCGCGCCACTCGTCGCCCCCCGCTAGGCACGTCTCCATGCGCTTGAAGTACGGCAGGCAGTGCCGGTAGTCCCATGCCTTCATGCCGGGCTGGTCGGCCCACTTGTCGTAGTCGGCGGGATTGCCTCGCTGGAAGATCATCCCGTTGATGGAGCTGGAGCCGCCCAGCACCTTGCCCCGAGCGTGGTACACGCGTCGCCCGCCCATGTGGGGCTCGGTCTCGGTCTCGTACTGCCAGTCGTAGAAGCGGTTGCCGATCGGCATCGTCAGGGCCGCCGGCATGTGGATCAGCACATCCCAGCGGTAGTCCCGGCGGCCGGCCTCGAGCACGAGCACCTTGGTGCTGGGATCGGCGCTGAGGCGGTTTGCGAGCGCGCAGCCGGCTGATCCGCCGCCGACGATGACGAAGTCGTATACGGGGTCCGTCATGGGTTCACCGACTCAACTGGGCGAAGGATGTCCTCAGACGTGCCGGACGAACCCCGCCGACGCCGACCCAGGCGGGCCGACGCCGACGGGTCGCCGTCTCGCTGGGAGATGTCCTGCGGAGCCATTGGAGCCAAGCGCTCCAGGTCGCCTCGTTGTCAGCGATCCACTGTGCAGCGGCATCGTCTGCCACGGGCTCGGGAGCCGCGTCATCGTCGCCCGTGCAAGCTGCTGCGAGCAGCCCGCAGGCTGCGAACAGCGCTAGTGGTGTGTCGTGGTTTTCTTGCGGGCAGGTCGCGGCCCGCTGACCTGCGGAAACAGGCTTCGGCAGGCCCTGTGCAAATTGCCGACGCACCACTAGGAGCAGCTGCCAACCCCGCAGTCTCGGACGTCGATGTGTTCGTCGGTCGGTACTGCGTGTATCGGACATGGGCACCCCCCGGTTCGTCGTCCGACCGTCCCCTACGCCTGGTGCCTGCGCCGAGCAGTCGGCCTGGCCGGTTCCGGTCCCTGGCCTTCCTCTGCTAAAACAGGCTACTTAGACGGTTTTGAATATTATAGCACGGTCGGTAGCTGCCTTTGCCGCGCACTGGCGCGCGTTGAGTTCCGGGAGGCGTACTGTTCGAATGATGACAGCTCCCAACGTGTTGCTCGTGATGGCCGATCAGCTCGCGCCGCACTTCACCGGTACCTACGGACATCCGGTCGTCCAGACGCCCGCCTTGGAGGCACTGGCAGAGCGGGGAGTCCGGTTCGATGCCGCGTACTGCCCGTCACCGCTGTGTGGGCCCTCGCGCTACTCGATGATGACCGGTCGCCTGCCTTCGAGGATCGGCGCCTGGGACAACGCCGCCGAGTGGAGCGCGGCCGCTCCCACCGTGGCCCACTGGCTGAACCTCGCGGGCTACCGGACGGTGCTGGGCGGCAAGATGCACTTCGTCGGCCCCGACCAGCTTCACGGCTTCAGCCGGCGTCTCACCACCGACATCTACCCGGCGAATTTCGCCTGGACCCCCAACTGGGACGCGGCCGACGAACGGATCGATGCCTGGTACCACAACATGTCCAGCGTTACCGATGCCGGCCAGGCGCTCGCCACCTACCAGATCGACTACGACACCGAAGTCGGAAACGCCACCCGCCGTTGCCTGTACGACTTGGCCCGCGACAGCGACACGCGTCCGTTCTTCCTGGCGGCGGCCTTCATCCACCCGCACGACCCCTACGTGGCTCGCCCCGAGTGGTGGAACCTGTACGACCACGACGACATCGACCTGCCCGGACCGTTGCCGTCCGGACTGGACCCGCACACCGAGCGCATTCGCCGCGGCATCGGGGCCGAGAGCGTCGGCTGGACCGACGAGCAGTGCCGCAACGCCCGCCGTGCCTACTACGCCAACACCAGCTATTTCGACTGGTGGCTCGGCGAGCTGCTCGCAGTCCTCGACGAGACGGGCCGAACCGATGACACCGTGGTGATCGCCACCAGCGATCACGGCGACATGCTCGGCGACCGGGGCGCCTGGTTCAAGATGTCGTTCTTCGAGCGGTCTGCCCGAGTCCCGCTGGTGATGGCCGGCCCCGGCATCGGAAGCGGCACCGTGCCCAACGTGTGCTCATTGCTGGACCTGGGTCCGACGCTGACGGACATCGCGGGGATCTCCGCTTCTGAGCTCGGCGCACCGCTGGACGGGCACAGCCTGTGGCCCGCGGCCACCGGAAGCGACGATCCGATCGACGAGACCGTCGGCGAGTACATGGGCGAGCTGACCTCCCACCCGATGTTCATGATCCGCCGCGGTCGCTACAAGTACATCCACTGCGACACCGATCTGCCGCAGCTCTACGACATCTCCGCCGATCCGGCTGAGCATCGGAATCTGGCTGAGTCGCCCGATTCAGCCGAGCTGGCTGATCTGTCGGCTGGCTTCGCTGCCGAGGTCGCCCAGCGCTGGGACTCTGCAGCCATTCGCGAGCAAGTGCTCGCCTCACAGCGGACCCGGCGGGTGGTGCATGCCGCTGCCGTGCAGGGTTGGGACTACCTGCCGCCGCGGAATCCGGCCAACGAGTACATCCGCGATCACATGGACTGGGCCGAAGCCGGTCCCAAGCTGCGGTATCCAGCCGACTGAGCAGTTGGTCCCGCGGCTGAGCGGGGCACGCAACGCGGCCGAAACATCACGGCAACAGCGCCGACCCGCGCTGTGCATCGAGCGGTCACAGCGAGGTGACCCTCGCGCAACACGCCGTTCCTAGGTTCGCCCCGTCAGCCAGATCACTGCCAGCCAGCAAGCCGAGTCCTAGGAGATTCGACATGAGGAGATTCGACATGAAACGCAAGCTCTTCGTCGTTCTCGCGGGCGCAGTCGGCGGTCTGTTCCTCTTCGTCGGCCCTGTCGGCGCACAGGACGACGCCGTTACATCTGAGGTCGTTCAAGCTGTCATGGACAACCTGTGGGTCTTCATCGCCGGCGTGCTGGTGTTCCTGATGCAGGCCGGCTTCGCCATGCTCGAGTCGGGCCTCGCCCGCTCGAAGAACGTGGCCAACATCATGGCCAAGAACCTGGCTGACGCATCCATCGGCATCTTGGCGTTCTTCGCGGTCGGCTACGGGCTGGCCTACGGCGACGGCGGCAACAGCCTGTTCGGCTGGGGTTCGTTCGCCTTGGCGGGAGTCGACCTGTTCGACATCTCCGAGGGACTGTCCGGCTCGACCGACTTCTTCTTCCAGGCGGTCTTCGCCGCTACAGCCGTGACGATCGCCTCGGGCGCGATGGCTGAGCGCACGAAGTTCAGCACCTACCTCATCTTCAGCCTCGTGACCACGGCGATCATCTACCCGATCGTCGTGCACTGGACTTGGGGCGGCGGCCTGATCGCCAGCATCTCCATCGGCGATGCCGTCTACAGCGACTTCGCCGGCTCCACCGTCGTGCACAGCGTGGGCGGCTGGATCGCCCTCGTCGGCGCCTGGATGCTCGGACCCCGCATCGGCAAGTACGCCCCCGACGGGACATCGCGCACCATCCCGGGACACAACGTGACGCTCGCCATCCTGGGCGTGTTCATCCTGTGGTTCGGCTGGTTCGGCTTCAACGCCGGCTCCGAGCTGGCAGCCAGCGCCAACGTGATGTATGTGGCGCTGAACACGGTGCTGGCGGCATGCGCCGGGACCATCGGCGCCACGGCGCTGAACTGGCTGCGCACCGGCCGGCCCGATGTGCCGATGGCAGGCAACGGGGCGCTGGCAGGCTTGGTCGGCATCACCGCCGGCTGCGGCACGATGACGCCCTGGGGCGCGATCGTCACCGGCTTCATCGCCGGGCTCATCGTGGTCGTCGTCGTCGGCTTCGTGGATCGCAAGCTGAAGATCGACGACCCCGTCGGGGCCTTCGCCGTGCACGGCGCGGCGGGCATGTGGGGCACGCTCGCCATCGGCCTGTTCGGGCGTTACGACGACGCGTTCTTGGGACGCGAGAACGCGGGTCTGTTCTACGGCGGCGGCATCGAACAGCTCGTCGTGCAGTTCCTGCTGGTGGTGATCGTGGCTGTGTGGGTGATCGTGACCGCAGCGATCCTGTTCGGGGTGCTTCGGGCTGCGATCGGGCTGCGAGTGTCGACAGAGGAGGAGAGGGTGGGCCTCGACGTGTCCGAACACGGGGGGCCTGGCTTGGCGCTGGACGATGTGGTCTCGAGCGGCTGACACTCGGCCATGGGCTGAGTTGCCCAGCGGCCACCTGCTCTGTTGTCAGCGGAAGTCCCCGGGTTTCGGCCCGGGGACTTTCCGCGTCCAAGACCGACGCGCTGCGCAGGATGCCGTCAACGACCGACAAACCCGACTATGCACAACAGGAGCCTTCGCGTTTGTGGGTTTGGACCTGCTGGTGCGGGTCAGTTTCCTTCGAGGATGTGCCGGGCTGCTCGGACGGCGGTGTCGGTGCGGTCCTGGCCGCTGATGCGCTCGATGCCAGTGCCGTCGGGCGCTGCCGCGGCGACAGCGTCGCGGACCTCGTCGCTGACCGCCGAGCGGCCCCCGACGATGATCACCGACACCGGCTCGTACTCGTCGATGACCGCCTCCGCGGCCCCGGACAGCACCCCCGCCGCGGTGTAGACCACAGCCGCGTCGTCGGTCACCGCCGCCAACGCAGCCGCCACGCCCACATCAGCCGCGGACCAGCCGTTCGCCACCACCAACGTGACCCCGCCGGCCGAAGCGGGGTCGCCCAGCACCCGCCGCGCCGCGGCCGCCGCAGTCTCCACACGATCCTGCCCGGTCACACGCGACACACTCGCCTGCTCACCCGCCGCCTCCCGAGCCTGCTGCTCCGCGGCCGCGCTGACCGCCGCCACGCCGCCCACCAGCACCACCTCCTCGGTGGGATACTCCCGCAGCAACGCAGCCGACTCCTCAGCCAACGCATCACCGCCGGTGTACAACACCGCCGCCCGGCCCCCGCCGGCAGCCGCCAACGCAGCCGCCACGCCCGCATCAGCCGCGGACCAGCCATTCGCGACCACAAACGTGACCCCGCCGCCCGCGACACCGCCCAGCGACTCCCGCGCCGCAGCCGCCGCAGTCGCGACACGACCCTCCCCCGAGACCCGCCGCACCTCAGAACCCGGCGACGCCTCCCGGATCTCGTCCACCACCGCCCGCGACACCGCCGCCGGGCCGCCCACCACCAGCACCTCAGCCGGCAGCGCATCCCCCAACAGCCTCTCCACCCCCGCGGGCAACTCCCCCTCAGCGACATACACCACCGCGCCGCCCTCACGAGCCGCCAGCACCGACGCCGTGCCCACATCAGCAGGACTCCACCCATCAGCCACCACCAACGTCGCCACACCCACATCCAAACCAGAACCGCCGCCCGCACTGCCAGTGCTCACGCGATAACCGCTACTGCCGCCGTTGCTCGCACCGTCGGCCACAGTGGTACCAGGCGCCTCGTTGTCGGGCACGTTGTCAGCAACCGGCACGGTGTCATCGAGCGGGGTGTCATCGAGCGGGGTGTCATCGAGCACGGTGTCATCGAGCACGGTGTCATCGAGCACGGTGTCATCGAGCACGGTGTCATCGAGCACGGTGTCATCGAGCACGGTGTCATCGAGCACGGTGTCATCGAGCACGGTGTCATCGAGCGGCGTGCTGGTGATGGGCGGTATGTCGTTGTCGAGCGCTTCCCTGTTGAGCGGCATGTCTTCAGGACTGCATTCGCTCAGTCGGACGAGCTGCCCTTTCAGCAGATCTGCCAATTTGACAGGAATACACCCCGACAGGTCGTTGCCGAATAGCATGAGATAGTCGAGGTTGGCGAGGTCACCCAAGGTTCGCGGAATCTCACCCGTCAATCCGTTAGCTCTCAGGGAGAGGTTTCTGAGGTTTCTGAGGTTTCCTAGCTCGGACGGAATCGCGCCCGTCAACGCGTTTTCGTCCAGATAGAGGTTTCTGAGGTTTCTGAGGTTTCCTAGCTCGGACGGAATCGCGCCCGACAGATTGTTGGCGGACAGCCGGAGTTCGGTGAGGCCGGTGAGGTCGCCGAGCTTAGGCGGAATCGCGCCAGACAGCCTGTTTTCATGCAAATAGAAGCTGCTGAGGCTTCTGAGGTTTCCTAGCTCGGACGGAATCGCGCCCGTCAACGCGTTTCCTTGCAGCTGGAGCGAGGTGAGGCTTCTGAGGTTTCCTAGCTCGGACGGAATCGCGCCCGTCAACGCGTTTCCTTGCAGCCAGAGCTGGGTGAGGCTTCTGAGGTTTCCTAGCTCGGACGGAATCGCGCCCGTCAACGCGTTTCCTTGCAGCCCGAGCGAGGTGAGGTTGGTGAGGTTTCCTAGCTGGGTCGGAATCGTGCCCGTCAACCCCGCGCCCGACAACCCATTGAAGGACATCTGGAGCGAGGTGAGGTTGGTGAGGTTTCCTAGCTGGGTCGGAATCGTGCCCGTCAGCCTGTTTATCTGCAGCCAGAGCTGGGTGAGGTTGGCGAGGTTGCCCAGTTCGCTTGGGATCGAACCCGACAACCTGTTTGCGCGCAGGTGAAGCGAGGTGAGTTTGGTGAGGTTTCCTAGCTGGGTCGGGATCGAACCCGTCAGCCAGTTTGAGGCCAGCCAGAGCCGGGTGAGGTTGGTGAGGTTGCCCAGTTCGGTCGGGATCGAACCCGACAACCTGTTGTACGACAGGATGAGGTCGGTGAGGTTGGTGAGGTTTCCCAGCTGGGCCGGGATCGAACCCCAAAGATCCTTGAAGGGCAGCACGAGGCGAGTGACGCGGGCGGGGTTGCCCGCGACGGTGATGCCGTCCCAGCGGGACATCGCCACGGTGGTGCTCCAGTTCAGTGGATCGGCGCTGGTGGCGCGGAAGGTCGGCTTCGCTGCGAGCAGGTTGTCGCAGTCGGCGATGAGGCCGGTGTTGGTGGTGGAGTGCGACACCGCAGCAGTGCCAGAGCACACCGAATTCATTTGAGCCCCAACAGGCCCGCCTAACCCGAGAACTGCCACGACCGCAGCAACGAGCACCTGTGCCGGCATCGTGGACACGAACCTGCGTCTGCCGACATGCACCTCAAGGAGAAGTCCGCCCGTCCGCGGCGTTGAGTTTTCTCGAGGAGGGCGTCGGCTCATCTGCGGAATCCTTCTGCTTGCTAGATTCTGGGCATCCTATCTTGACTGCGCGCGCGGGTTCGCTGGTCGTCTCTTGACCTTTCGGCCCTTCGCGACTTCGTGGGATGACGGGAGTCGAGATTCCGTTTGCAGGAGTCGAGGCCCTGCTGGGATCGGTGTGTGGTGAGAGTGTCCGAACCCGGGGTGTGAATGCACGCCTCACCCGACTCATCGCCCTCACCGCCGCCATCTGGCACAACCAAACCACCAACCGACCCGGCCCCGCACGCTCACTCACTGACTACGACAGCTAACCCCTTGGAACTAATCATCTAGTGTCCTCCCGATGGCTTGGCGGGTGGTCGCGAACGTGGCGCGGGGCTTGGCGATGGGCGCCGCCGATGTTGTGCCGGGTGTCTCGGGCGGCACGATCGCCCTGCTGCTGGGGATCTACGACCGGCTGGTGCACCAGCTAGCGCTGGGAAGCGCCGCAGCCGGCCAATTGCTGCGAGGCCGGCTGCGACTGGGGTTCGCGACTGCAAGGCGGGTGGAGTGGACGTTCTTGGTCAGCTTGACTGCCGGCATCGTGACTGCGGTAGTGGGTCTCGTCGAGCTGGTGCGGCTGGGCATCGAGCGCCAGCCGGTCGCCCTGTCGGCAGCCTTCTTCGGACTCGTGGCGATGACCGTGGTCATGACGCGCCGCGAGGTGCGGCAATGGCGCCGGGGACTCGTGCTGATCGCTGCTGCCGTGGCGGTCGTGGTGCTCGTACTCGGCGGGGTACGGGCGGGCAGCGTTGCCGACCCGGCCGGGGCGGTCATCATCGGTGCCGGCGCGCTGGGGGTGTGCGCCATGATCCTGCCTGGCATCTCCGGAGCGTTCATCCTGTTGCTGGCAGGCCTCTACGACCCGATCACCGAGGCGGTGGCCGCTCGCGACGTCGCCACCGTCGCGTTGTTCATGCTGGGGGCTGCAATCGGGCTGGGCCTGTTCTCGCGCTTGCTGCAGCGTCTGCTGGAGCGCCGCCGTGACGTCGTCGTGGCGGCGATGATGGGTCTCATGGCGGGTTCGCTGCGCGTGCTGTGGCCGTGGCCCGTCGGCGACCTCGACGCGGAGGGCTTCGGGAACTCGGCACTCGGTGCGCCGGTTGCAGGCGATGTGGCGGTGGCCGTCGTGGTCGCCGCTGTGGCCGCCGCCGTTGCCTGGGCCCTGCACCGGCTGGGTGCACAGCAACAACCGCGCTAGCGGCAGGCCACCGCCGCACGCCGAGCCCGTTCCGCTACCGTCCGGCGCCGGCGCACCCGGCACCCTCCGGCAGTCGCGCTCAGTTCGGAGGCTCATGGCCACCTCTCTTGTCATCGTCGAGTCACCCGCGAAGGCGCGAACCATCTCGCGTTTTCTGGGTGACGACTACGTCGTGGAGTCCTCCGTCGGTCACATCCGGGATCTGCCGCGCAACGCCTCGGAGGTGCCCGCGGCCTTCAAGTCCGAGCAGTGGGCGACGCTGGGCGTCAACCCTGACGACGGCTTCAAGCCGCTGTACGTGGTCACGGCCAAGGACCAAGTGCGACGGCTGAAGTCGCTGCTGCGCGATGCCGACCGGCTGTATCTCGCCACCGACGAAGACCGCGAGGGCGAGGCCATCGCTTGGCACCTGCTCGAGGTGCTCAACCCGCAGATCCCGGTGCACCGCATGGTCTTCCACGAGATCACCGCGGCAGCCATCCAGGAGGCGATCGATCGTCCCCGTGAACTGGACCGGCGGCTGGTCGACGCCCAGGAGGCAAGACGGATCTTCGACCGGCTCTACGGCTACGAGGTCTCGCCGGTGCTGTGGCGCAAGGTGGCCCCGAGGCTGTCCGCCGGACGCGTCCAGAGCGTCGCGAACCGGCTCATCGTGGAGCAGGAGCGCCAGCGGATGGCCTTCCGGGCCGCCGAGTACTGGAGCCTGGTGGCCACGCTCGACGCCGGCGCCAATCCCACCGGCGCCGCCCGGCCCGAGCAGTTCGATGCGTCGCTGGTGTCGCTCAACGGCCGCCGCATCGCGACAGGGCGGGACTTCGACCAGCAAGGCGAGATGCGCTCGAACGAGCCAGCGGTGCTCGACGGCGTCGCAGCGGCCGCGCTGGCCGGCAGCCTCGACGGCGCAACCCTCACCGTTGCGTCCCGCGAGTCCAAGCCGTACCGCCGCCGCCCCCCGGCGCCGTTCATCACCTCGACGCTCCAGCAGGCCGCGGGCGCTCGCCTGGGGTTCTCTGCCTCACGGACCATGGCGGCGGCCCAGCGGCTGTACGAGAACGGCCGCATCACCTATATGCGCACCGACAGCACCACTCTGTCCGATCAGGCGCTGGGCGCGGCACGGCGGATCGCGGCCGGACGCTTCGGCGCCGAGAACCTGCCGCCCAAGCCACGCATCTACACCCGCAAAGTCAAGAACGCGCAGGAGGCGCACGAGGCCGTCCGCCCGGCCGGCGAGAACTGGCCCGCGCCGGGGGGCGTCAGCGACCTCGGAGGCGACGCTGCCCGCCTGTACGACCTGATCTGGCAGCGCACGGTTGCCAGCCAGATGATCGACGCCACCGGCGAGACCGTCACCATCCGGCTGAACGGATCCGCCGACTGCGAGCTGGCGCCGGTGCTGGCCGGCGGTTCGGGTGGGATCGGCCCTCACGACGTGGAGTTCTCCGCCGCAGGCACGGTGGTGCGCAGCCCGGGATTCCGGCTGGTGTACGCGCCGGCCGCGGCGGGCGCTGACGAGGAACCCGAACGCATTCTGCCCGACATCGACGCCGGCGACACGGCGACGGCGGTGGCGCTCGAGGCGTCCGAGCACTCCACCAGCCCGCCGGCCCGCTTCACCGAGGCGTCGCTGATCCGGCGCCTCGAGGAATTGGGCGTCGGCCGGCCGAGCACTTACGCCAGCATCATCGAGACGATCCAGGCACGTGGGTACGTGTGGAAGAAGGGATCGTCGCTGGTCCCGGCGTTGGTGGCGTTCGCCACCGTCGGTCTGATGGAGCGTCACTTCGACCACTTGGTCGACTATGCGCTCACGGCCCGCATGGAGTCCGACCTCGACGAGATCGCGAGCGGCGAGCGTGACGCCGAACCGTGGCTCACTGCGTTTTACTTTGGCGATCGGGATGCCCCCACGCCCGAGGCGGCCGGCGGCCTGCGCTATTTCGTCTCGGACGATCGGCTGGCAGACATCGACCCGGCTGAGATCAACAGCATCCCGATCGGCGTCGATGCCGACGGCGAGCTGGTGATGGCCCGGGTGGGGCGCTACGGCCCGTACCTGCGGCGTGGCGATGCCACCCGACCGCTGCCCGAAGATCTCGCGCCCGACGAGCTCACCTTGGACCGGGCACTCGAACTGCTGTCCGAGCCCACCGAACGGGTGCTGGGCACCGACCCCGACACCGGTCTCGACGTGATCGTGCGGCCCGGCCGGTTCGGCCCGTACGTCTCGGCGGGCCGGCCCGATGAGACCGAAGAGCGTCCCCGTACCGCATCGCTGCTGTCAGACCAGACGCCCGAGACGGTCACGCTGGCCGATGCGCTGGCGCTGCTCTCGCTGCCGCGCGCCGTCGGCGCCGACCCCGCCGACGGCGCGGAGATCACCGTGCGCAACGGTCGTTTCGGGCCATACCTGACCAAGGAGGCCACTGAGGGAGGCAAGGCGGAGAATCGCAGCCTGGAATCGGAGTCACAGCTGTTCACGCTGACGCTCGAAGAAGCGTTGGCACTGCTCGCGCAGCCCCCTCGCCGGCGCGGTCAGAGGGCGGCGAGCGCGGGTCGCGAGATGGGCACTGATCCCAACAGCGGCAAGCCGATGATCCTGCGGGACGGTCGCTTCGGCCCGTACGTGACCGACGGCGAGTACAACGCGTCGCTGCGCCAGGGCGATGATGCCGAGACGCTCACGGTCGAGCGGGCGGCCGAGTTGCTGGCCGAGCGGCGGGCGAAGGGTCCGGCCAAGCAGCGAGCGGCCAAGCGCAGGACGGCATCGAAGAAGAAGGCGCCTGCCCGCAAGAAGGCCGCTGCCCGCAAGAAGGCCGCCGCGAAGAAGTCACCTCCCCGCAAGGCGTCAGCTCGAAAGAAATCTCCCGGCACGAACGGCTGATGGCGTGCGGTGCCGCGGTGCACGAGCCCGCGTCGGACCGACGCACTGGTCTGGTGAGAAAGCGCATGACGCGCCCGCTCCTAGCCTGCTGAGTGCCATGAGTTCGGATCGCTCGACGCAGTCGTCCGGCGGCTCGGACGCGCCCGACGCTGACGCCGACACTGAGGCCGAAGCCGAGGCCGGGGTCGAGCCGGCGCAACCGGGGTTGTTCGCTGCGCCGGGGTTCCTGCGCCTGTGGATCGCGCAGGCGGTGAGCTCGTTCGGCGACTGGATCGGCTTGCTGGCAATCCTCGTGGTGGCGAACCGTGTCGGCGGCGATCAGCCGGGCGGGGCCATCACGCTCGTCATCACGGCTCGGATCCTGCCGGGGTTCTTCCTCGCGTCTGCGGGCGGCATCATCGTGGACCGCTTCAACCGCAAACGCCTCTTGGTGATCTGCGACATCGTGCGGGCCAGCGTGCTGCTGACCATCCCGTTCATCGACCGGGTGTGGACCTTGGTGCTGGCGTCGCTGGTGCTGGAGCTGGCGACCTCTCTGTGGAGCCCGGCCAAGGAGGCCATCATCCCCAACATCGTGCCGGAGAGGCATCTGACGGCGGCCAACTCGCTCGGCATGGTTGCTGCGTACGGGACCTTCTTCGTGGGAGGGCTGGCATTCGCCGGTATGGCCAAGCTCGGCGCGGCGTTCGGCTGGACCGACATCGGGCAAGTGGAGATGGCCCTCGTCGTTGACTCGGCAACGTTCTTGGTGGCTGCTCTGCTGATCGCCACACTGCCCCTGGCGCCGCACATCACCGCAGCACATCGCAAGCGTGACACCGATCGCCGCATCGACTGGGGTCAGGGCTTCCGCGACCTGCGCGAAGGCTGGGACTTCATCTTCCTGAGCCCGCAGGTGAGAGCGGTGCTGGTGGGACTGAGCACCGGCATGATCGCCGGCGGCATGCTGATCCCGCTCAGCGTGGTCTTCAACGACGAAATCCTCGGCGCGGGCAGCGCCGGTCACAGCACGATTCTCGTCGTCATGGGCGTCGGCGCCGGGGTGGGCGTCAGTCTCGTCACGCTGCTGCAGAGCATCACCAGCCGCCGACGCCAGCGCGCCGGCAGCGAGCCGCTCGGTCGGACACGGCAGTTCGTGACGTCATTGTTCCTCGCGGGCGGGGCGCTGGGACTCGCTGCGACCGTCTCGATCTCCCTTGCTGCATACGCAGCTGTGTTTGTCCTCGGCGTGGCCGCCGGTTCGGTCTATGTCAACGGCGTGACGCTGCTGCACGAGAACGTGGAAGAAGTGCTGCGAGGGCGGATTTTCGCTGCGATGTTCACCCTCGTGAGATTCTTCGTGCTCGTCGGCATGGCGATCGGCGGGTTCCTGTCCGACGGCTTCAACTGGCTTTTCGGTGAGCTCTTCGACAACCGCATCGAAATCGGCGACTGGGAGCTCGCGCTGCCCGGGGTGCGCGGGGCGCTGTGGCTGGGCGCGCTGCTGATGCTGCTGGCCGGTGCTCTGGCCGGCATGTCGCTGCGCAGCCGCCGGGGCGCGGGCCGCCGGGCGCCGCAGTCGGCGGGAACCGGTGAGGATGCGTCATGACCGACCGCGGCCGTTACATCGCGCTGGAAGGCTGGGAGGGCAGCGGCAAGACCACGCAGGCCGCTCTGCTGGCGGAGCGTCTCGAAGCGGTACTGAGTCGCGAGCCTGGGGCAACTCCCTTGGGCGAACATCTGCGTGAGGTGCTGCTCGGCGCGGACTACTGGCCGAGTCCGCGGGCGGAAGCCTTGCTGTTTGCAGCTGACCGGGCCCAGCACATCGCCGAAGTCGTTTCTGGGCACTTGGCGCAGGGCCGGGATGTCGTCACGGACCGTTCGTACGGTTCGACCCTTGCGTACCAAGGTTACGGGCGAGGTTTGCCTCTCGAGGAGCTGCGAGCGCTGATCGAGTACGCCTCAGGTCGCCCCGATCCGCCGTCGGCGGGTCACGAATTGCCAGAGGTGATCCTGCCCGATGTTGTCGTCCTGCTCGATGTGCCGCTTGCTCATCGCCGAACTCTTCAGCGCCAAAAGAGCAAGCAAGCCAAGAGGAAGGACGACATCGATGGGATCCAAATGACGCTCTTAGGCGCCGGGGAGTCTCACACCGCGCTTCAAGGAGACAAGTTCGAGGATGCTGACAGCTTGTTTCGCGAGAGGGTCTGGCACGGGTTCAGGGACTTGTGTGCAGCGGAGCCCGAGCGCTGGGTGCTGGTCGATGGGACTGGCCGAAGACCAGAAGTTGCGGAGCGTGTCAGGGAGGCTGTCGCGGGAAAGCTCGCGGGAGATGCGTAGGGCGTCCTCGCACGCAGGTGCTGTTCCACTGCATCCGCCCCGGAGGTCGCCGCGTATCAGGTCAGCACGGCAGCACGGCTCGGCGAGCTGAGGGACTGCCGTGTCGCCAGACTCCGGCAACGAGGAACAGGTGGCTCCGGCCGAACCGGTAGAGCTCTCGTTGTTCGATTTCGGCGATGCGCCGGCTGCGACAGCACCGGAAGCCGAGCCGCCAGCTCCCGAAGCAAAGACTGCGCCTCCGCCAGCGTCGGAGTCGCCGCCGCCTGCACCAGGACCACAGCCCGCGCCCGACGTCACGCCGGGACAGCTTGACCTGCCGAAGCGTGCGCCTGAGGCGAAGCCGGAGGCAACCGAGAAAGCGCCGCCGGCCGCAGATGCTGCCCGTGCTCAGTCCGCCCCGTCATCGCTCGACCAGCCGCCAGTCGACGAGCCGCCGGTCGGCAACCTGCTGGACGGCATCGTCGGGCAGCCGTCTGCGGTTGACCGTTTGCGGGCAGCGCTCGACTCACCGCTGCCGTCCTACCTGTTGGTGGGCCCCGCAGGCGCCGGCCTGCGCGCCGCGGCCTGCCGGTTTGCGGGCGAACTGCTCGCGGCCCGCAGCGCCACGCCGGAGCGGGAGCGACGTCTCGCCCTCGCCGAGCAGCATCCTGGCCTGCTGGTATTCGACCGCGTTGGCGCCGCCATGACGGCAGAGCAGGCCCGTGACGCCGTCAAGGCCGCGGCCGCGGCGCCCGTCTCCGGAGACCAGAAGGTCATCGTGCTCAGCGACGTCGACCGCGCTGGGCTGCAAGCACCGATCCTGCTGAAGTCCGTGGAGGAGCCGCCGCCGTCGTGCGTGTTCGTGCTGCTCGCCGAGGAGGTCAACCGGTCGATGGAGACTCTCGCCTCCCGCTGCGTCCGCGTCGACTTCGAAGCGCTGAACGAGGCGGACCTGCGTGCCGTGCTGCGCGACGACGGCATCGCTGATGAGCGTGCATCGTTTGCCGCAGCCGCAGCCGGAGGTTCGATCGAACGCGCCCGCCTGCTGGCCTCCGACGACGCTGCGGCGGCGCGCATCGACATGTGGCAGGGCCTGCGCCGCTCACTGGACGGCACCGCGTCGAGTGCCATGACAGCCGTCGATGCCGCGCTGGCAGCCACCGAGGCCGCGGCAGCCCCGCTCGAGACCCGTCACAAAACCGAGCGGGTGGAAGCCGATGAGCGTGCCGAGCTCTATGGCACCAACCTTGGCCGCAGTTCCCTCGACGAACGCCACCGACGCGAGCTGCGACGGGTGCGGACCGACGAGCTCTCGATGGGCTTCGCCGTGTTGTCAGCGCAGATCCGCGAAGAGGCCGGCTCAGGCGTACTGCCGCCGGAGGCCGCGGCCACCGAGTTGGGCGCCATCGCAGATGCCGCCGAGGCCCTGCGCTTCAACGCCAACCAGCGGCTCGCTCTGAGCTGCATGTTCATCCGCCTCGGCCGTTCCCAGCGCTAACGCGCAGCCGCGGATGCAAAGCGGAGTCGCAGCCCGAGAGCGTCGACAATCTTCAGCACGGTCGCGAATTCGGGATTGCCGTGTTTTTGGTGCCAACCTTGGAACCAATCATCCAGAAGACTGCTGAGAAAGCCGGTTCTTGGGCAGTGGCCGAATATGAATCCGCAGTTCAGGGGCTTGCACCTTTGGCCACACCCGCATATTTCAGCATTCTGCCAGGCGCAGAAGGCGGAGTATCCGTCGATCGCTGCGGGCGCGTTCTTGGTTAGGTTCAGTCGCCGTGCAGCACGCCGATCTCGTTGACCGTTACGGCATCGACCAAGGTCCGGCGGAGACGCTTGCCGCCTATGGGTTCGACCCGGACGTGTTCGACAAGCTGCGGGCACGACTGGTCAGTGGCGCCCGATCAGGCGACGGCGGCGCTGCTTCGAACTGGATTCGAGGCGACATCGAGCCGCCGCGGGACGCCGACCTCGTGCGATTGCCGCCGACGGGTTCCCCTGAGCGCTCTCGACTCGACCGTGCTGGCCGCGACGCGATCGCCAGTGGGTACGTCGGCGTGCTGCTCCTCGCGGGAGGCATGGCGACGCGCTTCGGCGGAGGAGTCAAGGCACTCGCTGAAGTGCTTCCAGGCCTGACGTTCGTCGGTGCCAAGCTGGCTGACCTTCGGCGCCTCGCAGGCGAATTGGGCTGCACTATCCCGCTGTGGCTCATGACCAGCTTCGGGTCGGATCGAGTCCTGCGGGAATGGGCGCAAGCATCGAGAAGTTCCACGGTTCCGACCGGCTGCGTTCCCCAAGGCGTCTCGATGCGCCTTACCGCGGGGGGTGATTTGTTCCGGGACGCTGACGGCGCCGTCTCGTTGCACGCTCCCGGGCACGGCGATGCGCCGTGGGCGATGTCCCACAGCGGTGTGCTAGCTCAGTTCGGCGAACGCGGCGGACGGCACCTGTTCGTCACCAACGTCGACAACGCCGCTGCCACACTCGACCCTGCCGTCATCGGAGCACACTTGGCCGCGGGCCGTCCGCTCACCTGCGAAGTCGTCAGTGGCGACGCAGTCGGCGGCGCGCCGTGGCGGGTGGACGGGCGGCTGCAGATAGTCGAGGCTTTCCGCTTGCCGCCGACCGTCGATCCGCAGGCGTCCGATGCCACCAACACCAACTCCCTGATCGCCGACGCGGAGGTATTCGAGGCGGATTGGCCGTTCACCTGGTTCGAGGTGCGCAAGGTCACAAACGGCGTCGAGGTCGTCCAATTCGAGCGCTTGATCGGCGAATTGTCTGCCTTCGTGGACACCACGATGCTGTGGGTCGATCGCGAGGGACCTGACGGCCGCTTCCAGCCGGTCAAAGACCCCCAAGAACTCGAGGCACGTCGTCCAGAGATCGCCCGCATCCTGGCCGGCAGAGGCATCCAGAGGCTGAGCCACGGGCCAGAACGGCCCGCGAGCGAAGCGAGCTAGAGCGGGAGGCACAGGGCGAAGCCGTGGCCCGAGGGGTCCGTGAGGCCGTGTTGAATCGAGATTGGGAACAAGAGCGGGGAGCACAACCCAAGGGGTAGCGCAGCGCCGGTACATTGCTCCCTGTGCTGCCGCTCGAGACTGCCCGCACCTACGTCTTGGACCGATGCAAAGCGCCCAAGCCGGTGCGTGTGCCGGTCGCTGACGCACTGGGTTTGGTGACGGCCAGCGAGATCATCGCATCGGAGAGCATTCCCCAGTTCGCAAACACGGCGATGGACGGCTTCGCGGTGCGGTCTGCCGATGTGACGGACGCCCCCTGCGAGCTGCGTGTCGTCGAGACGATTCCGGCAGGCCACGCACCGCGGGTCACCGTGGGCCCCGGCGAGGCAAGCCGCATCATGACCGGCGCAACGATCCCGCCCGGCGCCGACGCCGTCGTCATGGTCGAACGCACCGAAGTCATCTCAGCACCGTCCGCCGACCCCGAAGTCGTCCGGGTCGAGGTCAGCGTCCCTGCGGACAATCACGTCCGCCCTGTCGGCGACGATCTGCACGCCGGCGACAACGTGTTCCCGGCCGGGACAGAGCTCACCGCAGGCCGCCTCGGTGTGCTGTGCAGCCTCGGCATGACCGATGTCGAAGTGTTCGGGCGCCCGCGAGTCGGGGTGATGTCGACCGGCGATGAGCTGGTCGACGACGGCAGTCCACTGCAACCGGGCCAGATTCGCGACTCCAATCGCCGGACGTTGCTGGCGCTCGCACATCGGGCGGATGTGACGCCGATCGATCTCGGCTTGGTGCCCGACGACCCGGCCGAGATTGAGGCTGCATTGCGAACCGGGGTCGAGACGTGCGATGCGATCGTTACCTCCGGGGGCGTCAGCATGGGCGACTTCGACTACGTGAAGGCAGTGCTCGATCGCATCGGCGACATGAGGTGGATGCAAGTTGCCATCAAGCCGGCCAAGCCGCTGGCGTTCGGCACGGTGGGTGACGTGCCGGTGTTCGGGCTGCCCGGCAACCCGGTGTCCTCGATGGTGTCCTTCGAGCTTTTCGCCCGCCCCGGCCTGCGCTCGATGATGGGCCATCGGGAGCCGATCCGGCTCACGAATCTGGCATTCGCCGCAGAAGACCTGCCCCGGCGTCCCGACGGCAAGACGCATTTCATGCGAGTGCTGGCGACGCCGGTGGGCGGCCGGATCGAGGTGCGTTCAGCCGGCGGGCAGGGTTCGCACATGCTGTGGGCCATGGCGAAGTCGAATGCGCTGGCGGTCGTGCCTGACGGGACCGGGATTCACGCCGACGACAAGGTCGACGTGCTCCTGCTGGACTGAAGTTCTTCAGGTGTTCAGAGGCAGAGTCCCGGGTCCGAGCGGCCCGCGAACCCGCAGTGAATCGAGATCGGGAGCTAGAGCGGGAGGCACAGGGCGAAGCCGTGGCCCGAGTGGCTCGTGAGCGGAGCGAACAACAGCGGGAAGAAGCTGGTGCCGCGATGGAAAGTTCCGCAAATCCGCGCATGCACTGAAGAATCTGTCATCGGGCACTGGGTACGCTCACATCGATGAATGGTGCAGCGGGTGCCGTAGCGCAAGCGCGACCGGCGGATCTCGTCGATCCGTTTGGCAGGATCGTGGGTGATCTGCGCATCTCCGTCACCGATCGGTGCAATTTCCGCTGCCAGTACTGCATGCCTGCGGAGGGCATGACGTGGCTGCCCCGTTCGGAGATCCTCAGCTTCGAGGAGATCGAGCGTTTCGCCAAGGTCTGCGTAGAGCGCTTCGGCTTCGAGAGCATCCGGCTGACCGGAGGCGAACCCTTGGTGCGGGCGCACCTGCCCCAGTTGGTGCAACGCCTCGCCGCGTTGGGTGTCGATGTGGCATTGACGACCAACGGTGCCACCTTGCGCATGCACGCCAAACCGCTGGCGGACGCGGGACTGTCACGAATCAACATCAGCCTCGACTCGTTGCAGCGGGACCGCTTCTTGGAACTGACCCGTCGGGATGAGCTGGATCGCGTGCTCGACGGCATCGACGCAGCCATCGATGCTGGGCTCGCCCCGGTGAAGATCAACACGGTCATGATGCGCGGCATCAACGACGACGAGGTCATCGACTTCGCCCGGTTCGGGCGGGAGCGCGACATCGAGGTCCGCTTCATCGAGTTCATGCCGCTCGAGGCCGGAGACGTCTGGACCTCAGCGGTGGTGGTGCCCGCCGGCGAGATCCTGGCGACGATCTCGGCGGTATTCCCGACCGAGTCCGTGCTGCGTGCCCACGAGCCTGCCGAGCGTTACCGCTACCTCGACGGCGGCGGACATGTCGGTGTCATCGCGAGCGTCACCAAGCCGTTCTGCGACAACTGCGACCGGGTGCGTCTGACGGCCGAGGGCCAATTCCGCACGTGCCTGTTTGCGCTCGACGAGTTCGACATGCGCAAGATCCTCCGCAGCGGCGCCGTCGGCCCCGAGCTCGACGACCGGCTCGCATCGGCAATCCGAGATGCGGTTGGCACCAAGTGGGCAGGCCATTCAATCGGCCAGGTCAACTTCATCAAGCCCAAGCGAACAATGAGCCAGATCGGTGGCTGAAAGCCGCCGATCCATCAGATACAGGGGGTGGCTAATGGTCGCCGATCCATCAGATACAGGGGTGGCTAATGGTCGCCGATCCATCAGATACAGGGGTGGCTAATGGTCGCCGATCCATCAGGCACAGGGGCTGCTGAAAGCCACCGATTCATGAGACACAGCGGAAGTTGAGGTTGTGACCGAGTCTCCATTTACTCACCTCGATCCGCTCGGCCGTGCGCGCATGGTGGATGTAACGCCGAAGGAACCCACGCATCGGCGGGCGATTGCCCGGTGCCGAGTGCACATGGCGGCCGACACGGCCTTGCTGGTCGCCCGCGGCGCTATTGCGAAGGGCGATGTGATCGCCGTTGCCCGGGTAGCGGGCATACAGGCCGCCAAGCGCACGCCGGACCTCATTCCGCTGTGCCACCCGCTGCTGGTCGGCTCGGTTTTTGTGAACTTCGAGATAGCCGACACTTGGATCGAGATCGAGGCGCAGGTCGAGACGGTGGATCGCACCGGCGTGGAGATGGAGGCGATGACCGCCTGTTCGGTCGCTGCACTGACCATCTACGACATGTGCAAGTCGGCAGACCGTTCCATGGTCATCGGCGACTTGGTCCTGTGGGAGAAGACGGGCGGCAAGTCAGGCACGTATCGGCGGTCAGAATTGGCCGAAGATTGAGACACGCCCCGGGAGGACACTCCCCGGCTGGAGCTGTTGATCGCTTGCTGCAGCGTGCAAAACGGGGAGCAACTTCCGAGCATCAGCGAAGCTTGGGCCCGATCAGAACGGCCACAAGAACGATCGAGCAGTGGCTTGGATGAGCTTGGAAAGCCAGTGGTGCGTCGCGGGTTTCGTTGCGCGGTGCGCTGGTCATCTGATCTGCGCAAACAGCGGATGGCACCCCGCGAGCAAACCTCAGACATACCACTAGTCTCCGACTCTGCGTGCGCGGAGCTAATGCGCGTTATGAAGCGCGTAGGATGGCACTCTGTGTGGGCAGGCCAGCCAGCGAGGCAGGTATTGCGTGACACAACTGGTCTTGGTGCTGTTGGCGATTGCATGGATTGTCGTCTTGACGCCCGATGTCGCGCGACTGTTTCAACCGAGACGCCGAGTGACCTCATCGGTCGATCAATTCCGCCAGCAGCTCGACTCGCTCGGCCGGTCGGTGCCCGCTGCTGCCCGCCTCTCGCAGCGACACCGCGTCAAGGACTCCGACGCATCGCAGCCTGGCCCAGGGCGGCGTTGGGCCGGCCCGTCCACGACGATGCCCGCCACACCGCATCAGGCAGCAGTCCGTCGTCGCGACATCGGATCGCTGCTCGTGCTGTGCATGCTGGTGACCTTGGCCGGGACGCTGGCTACCGGATCTTTGTGGGCGCTCGGCGCCTTCGTGTGCATGCTCGGATTCACGACCGCCTACGCCGCATTGGTGGTGCGCCGTCGCCGTGCGGCGCCGACGGCTGAGGTTCACTACCTGCCGCTGCGAGACCAGTCCGCTCCCTCGACGGTGAAGATGGTTCGCCGTACGGCGAACGAATAGACCTGACGCCGGAGGAAGCCCGGCGCTCAGCGGCCCCAGACGGGTCCCGCCAGAGCCGCAGGTATATTCGGCCCCCGCCCGTTACGGGGGTGTAGCTCAGTTGGTAGAGCGCTTCGGTCGCATCGAAGAGGCCAGGGGTTCGATTCCCCTCACCTCCACGGCGAGCTTTGCGGATCGTGCGGTGGCGTTCCGGCGGATCGGAAATCCCTCGAATCTGAGCCGGATCATCGTGTGCCTGCTGGTGGCTGCGGTCGCGGCGGTCGCCTGCGCCTCTGCGGACGAGGCCGAGTCGCGCTATGAAGGTCTCGCCGTGGCACCCTCACAGCTGCGGCAGATCCCCCAGATGGCGCTTGCGGACACGTCCGGCAACGACGTCCATCTCGCGGCCGACACGCAGGGGAAAGTGCGGCTGGTGTACCAGCTCTTCACGAACTGCCCCGACATCTGCGGGGTGCAACTGGCGCAGCTCGCCAGCGTGCTCGCACGGCCGGGTGCGCCCGGCAACGTGGCTGTGCTCGCGGTGACCGTCGACCCAGATCGGGACACGCCCGAGGTTTTGCGCTCTTATCTCGACCAATTCAGCACGGACTTCGTCGGCCTCGTCCCCCGCAGCGAAGAGCAGCTGACCGACCTGCAGAATGCGCTCGGATCGCTGGCGTCGATCAAGATCTTTCCTGAGACCGCCACCACAGAGCATGTCCACGACGACGGCGAGGGGGCCATGACGCACGACCACGGCGCTTACGACATGGCCCACGACGGCCGTGTCTTTGCGTTCGCCCCCAACGGCTACGGCTACGCGCAGTATCCGTATCCCACCCGGCAATCGGAGTTCGACCACGACTTGCCGATCCTGGCGGGCATCGAACCCGATGCTCCGGCTGAGGCAGGCTTGTAGTCATGCGGTTCTGGTGCTCAGCGCTGCAAGAGCCCTGGACGTGGGCGTGGCGCGCCTACCCAGGGGTGTGGGCAGCGACGGCGGCCATCGCCGTGCCGTACGTGTTCGCCCGACACCGCATCCGGCGGACTCACGCTCTGCCGCTGGAGGAAGCAACCGTCGCGTTGTGGCGGCGGCAGACGTGGTTCTTCGGGGCCGGGGTGATGGCGTTCTGGCTGGCCTCGGACTGGCCGCTGGGCGTCCTCGGCGCCGGCTACTTGGCCTCCGCGCACATGGCACAGTTCATGCTCTACACGCTGGTGGCGGCACCGCTGCTGGTGCTGGGAACGCCCGAGCCGATGGCCCGCCGGATCCTGGCGAAGCTGCGCCTGTACCGCTTCATGACCCGGCTCACCCATCCTGTCTGCGCAGGCCTCGCGTTCAACGGCTGCCTGGTGGCGACCCACTCGCCGTGGGCGACCGACACGCTGCGGGCGAATCAGTTCGGCTCGTTCGTGATGGACGTGGTGTGGCTGACCTCCGGGGTGGTCGTGTGGCTGCCGATCTGCTCCCCGCTGATCGAGCACAGGCTGCGCGCCTACCCCGGAAAGATGGTGTACCTGTTCTTGGCACTCGGCGTGGTGCCCGCTGTACCGGCCGGGTTCTTGACCTTTGCCGGCTTTCCCCTCTACGCCACCTACGAGTTGGCGCCGCGTTTCTACGGGCTTGACGCAGCCACCGATCAGCAGATGGCCGGACTCATCATGAAGCTGGGCGGAATCCCGATCGTGTGGGGAGCGATCATCGCGATGATGCTGCGCTGGGCCGACGAGTCACGGGCCGAGGCTCGAGGGGCGCTGCCGGCGGTGCCGCCTGCCCCCGGCAAGCGGGTTGAAGCGAAGCGATCAGGACCCGCAGGCGACTGAGACGGCCAGGTTGGGATGTCAGTCGACGATGACCACCGCCCAGTAGATGACCACGGCCAGCAAGGCTGCAGCGGCAGCGAGCGCTCGCACGGACAGCCACACCTCGTCGCCTGGCCGCATCGGCCGCCGAGGTGGCCGGCCGAACATCAGCCGATGCGGGCGCTCTCGCGCTCGCGCAGCCGGACGTTGACCCACATCTTCTCGATGTGCTGGGCCACGGTGAGCGCGCCTTGCGGCACTTCGTGCTCGGCGAAGAATGTCTCGACCTCGGTAGCGAGCTCACGGGTGTGCAGGCCGCGTATCCCGCCCACCATGCGGGAGATGGAGTTCTGCGGGAAGCGGCTGGTCAGCTCGTCCCACTGATCCCGGACGAACTCCCACGCCACCGGACCACAGTTCAGATGCGTCATCGCAGCGCCCAGCAGGTACGGCGCGTTCTGCGTGCGCACCTCGGTGGCGAACAACTCGAGCGTGCGGGCGAACAGATCGCGCTGGGAGAACAGCAGGAGCGCCTGCAGATACCTCAGTTCGCTCTGCGGCGTGTCGGCCGAGCGGTACAGGTCAAGCATTCGCTCGTAGTCGGTCTGGTCGCCGGCTGCTGCAACGACCTGTAAGGCAGCGGCCGCCAGGTTCGGCTCGATGGCGGCGCTGCTGCCGATGGAGGTCTTGAAGATCTCCCGCGCGCGAGTCCGTACCAGCTCGTCACGCCCCCGGCCGCCTGCGGCCTCGAAGAGCACCCCGCGCAGTTCCCGGTCGAGGTCCGGCTCGCCCGGTTGGGGCTCGAATCCCAGCACTCCCAGTGCAGTCGTCGCCACGTCCCGGATCAGCACCTCCAGCGCGGCCTGCCCCGGCGCTTCGGCGATGGCGTGCAGTCCCTTGAGACCCCAGATCATCCGCTGCCACACGTGCAGGTCCGTCTCGAGTCCCAAGTCGGTGACGAGCTCGATGAACTCGGCTGCACTTGCGTCGCCGGCCACGACGGCTGCGTAGGTGTCGTCCACCAGTCCGTATCGCTCGATGGGAGCGAGCACCTCGAGGGCCTGTCGTGCCACTGCCCCGAGCAGATCGCCGCCGTAGCGCACCCGGTAGTAGCCGTGCCCGCCCGAGTTGACGACAGCCCACTCCACCGGCCCGCCCAAGTTGACCACGGTCGAGGTGCCCGAGAGCAGCAACCGCTGTTCGACGGTGGTGCCGTCACCGAGATGAGCGCGAATCATGACCGGCACGCTCCACAGCGAGTCGCCGCCCGACACTGCGCCTTGGGCACTCCCGGCATTGTTGCTATAGACGAATCGCTGCTGGGATATGGTGAGTCCGTCGGGGTGCCGCTCGACGGACACGATCGGGTAGCCGCCCTTGAAGATCCAGCCGTCCATGACTGATCGCACCGGCTCGCCGCTGGACGACTCGAGAGCGTCCCACAGGTCGGTCGTGGTGGTGTTGGCGTAGCTGTGGCGTTCGAGGTAGTGCTGCACGCCTGCCGCGAACCGGTCCGCGCCGAGGTACTGCTCGAGCATGCGCACCACCGCCGCGCCCTTCTCGTAGGTCAGCACGTCGTACATGCCCTCGGCGTCAGCGGGCGAGATCACCTCGTACTCGACCGGACGGGTGGTGCTCAGGGCGTCGACGTCGAACGCGGCGCCCCGTTCGATCGAGAACTCGTCCCAGCGCTTCCATTCCGGCCGGAATGCATCAGTGGTCGCCACCTGCATGAACGTGGCGAATGCTTCTTTCAGCCAGATGCCGTTCCACCAGTCCATCGTGACGAGGTTGCCGAACCACATGTGGGCCAGTTCGTGCGCCACGACGTCGACGATCCGCAGCAGCTCTGCGGTCGTGGCCTTCTGCGGGTCGGCCAGCAGCAGCGTCTCGCGGAAGGTGATGGCGCCCATGTTCTCCATCGCACCGAACGCGAAGTCCGGCACGGCGATGAGGTCCACCTTGGTGCCCGGGTAGGAGATGCCGTAGTAGTCGATCAGCCACGCGAGCGCGAAGGCCCCGGCTTCCAGTCCGAACTCCGTCAGGTTCGATTTGCCGCGTACGTGGACGATCCGCAGCGGCACGCCGCCCACATCGACTGGCTCGGTTGCCTCGAGATCACCGACGACGAAAGCCATGAGATAGGTGGACATCAGCATGGTGTCGGCGAACGTGTCGCGCCGCCGGCCGTCAGCCAGGATCTCCGACGACGACACCTCGCCGCAGCTGACTGCCAGCAGGTCGGCGGGCACGATCATCGTGACGCCGAAAACGGCCTTGAGATCCGGCTCGTCGAAGCAGGGAAACGCCCGCCGGGCGTTGGTGGATTCGAACTGGGTCGTGGCGACCGTGCGGGTCGCTCCTGTCTCGTCGACAAACGTGGATCGGTAGAAGCCCCGGAGCTGGTCGTTCAGCATGCCTGCGAATGCGCACGAGATCTGGATGTCGCCGGGTTCGAGCTGGCTGCCGTCGATCGGCTGCAGCGTCATGCGCTCGGTATCGGCGTCGAACGAGACGCCGGCCTCGACGACCCTGTCGCCCTGTTGCAGGGTTGCCGATGAGCAGTCGAGCTCCGCAGCGTTGAGGGTGACGCTGTCGACGGGCGCCTGCACCGCCGCCGAGATCACGACCTTTCCGACAAACCGTGCAGCGTCGAGGTCGGGCTCGATGACGATGTCGTATCGGGCCGGCAGCACATCTCGGGGCAGCCGGTAGGGATTGGCACCGGGCGGGCCATCAGGCAGGAACGTCACGGCGCGCACACTACCGACGCCTCGGCGGTGGAGGCAGATCGTGCGAGTGGGCAGGTCGAGGTGCTAAGCCCACGGGCGTGGAATCGGGGGAGCAGCTTGACGCGGTCGGCATCGGGAATGCGCCCGATGCCTCTGGCCGTGCAGATGCGCTTGATGTGGTCGGCATCGGGAATGCGCCCGATGCCTCTGGCCGTGCAGATGCGCTTGATGTGGTCGGCATCGGGAATGCGCCCGATGCCTCTGGCCGTGCAGATGCGCTTGATGTGGTCGGCATCGGGAATGCGATGGTGGATGTCCTGCTGCGAGCCGATGACGCCGTCGTCGAGCGACTCGGCATCGTCAAGGGCGCAATGACGCTGGTGGACACCCGGCGAGCGACCGAGCTTGCCGCGATGGTGGAGTTGCTCGGCGGCGCCGACGAGATGACGCCCGGCGGCTCGGTCGCCAACACGATGCTCGGCATCGCCGCGCTCGGCGCTCGTGCCGGCTATATGGGACGGGTGTGCGCCGACGGACTCGGCGACCTGTTCGTGGCTGACATGGCTGCCCACGGCGTCACCCAGGCCACCGCGAGAGCGCCGCGTGACGACCCGACCGGACGTTGCACGGTGGTCATCACGCCCGATGGCGAGCGCACGATGAACACGTACCTGGGAGCGTCCGCCGGCTTCGCCCCTGCCGATGTGGACTGGGACATGGTGGGCCGTGCCCGCACCGTGCTGCTCGAGGGCTATCTGTGGGATCCCACGGCCGCCCGGGCTGCACTGCGTGAGGTCGCGGAGCACTGCGCCGCGCCCGGCAACGACTGCCAGGTCGCGCTCAGCCTCTCGGACTCATTATGCGTGAAGCGCCATCGTCGCGAGTTCGTCGACATGGTCGAGCGCTGCACCAACATCCTGTTCGCCAACGCAGCCGAGCTGAAGGCCCTTCACCAGACCGACGACCTCGACGAGGCCCTCGCCGCAGTGCAAGGACGCGTCGACATCGCATCGGTCACGCTGTCGGCGGCCGGTGCCGTCTTCGTGACTCCTGACGAGGTCGTGGAGGTGCCCGTCGAACCGGTCGATGAAGTCGTCGATCGCACGGGGGCGGGCGACTTGTACGCAGCCGGTGTGCTGTACGGCCTCGCCAAGGGCTGCGACTTGGAGCAGTGCGGGCGACTCGGCTCGCTCGCTGCGGCCGAGGTCATCTCCCATGTGGGCACGCGCCCCGCGGTGCCGCTCGACGAGCTGGCCGCCGACTTGCTCTAAGCGTTCTCGAACCAGGCGCTGACGTCGGCAGCAATAGCGTCGAGCAGCGATCGCAGCCGGCGACGTTCGGCCGGAATGTCACCGGGATTCTGCGCGACAGCTTCAAGGTAGATCTTCGCTTTGGGTTCGGTGCCGCTCGGTCGGATGCAGACGCGCACCTGGGCGTCGACGTCATCGTTGCCGTAGTCGGCTGCCAGTGCCCCAAGTTCGAGCTCGACGAGGTCGGCGGGATGAGACGTTGCGGTCTCGAGCCAGTCGGTGAACTTCCTGACGGGATAGCCGCCGATAGTTCGGGGAGGATCAGCCCGCAAAGCCGCCATGACGGCCGTGATCTCGGGCGAGCCGGCACGCACCGACGCTGCGCCGGTGACATGCAGTCCGACCTCGGCGGCCAGCTCATCCAGTCGCTCCAGGGGGCCGATGCCGCGAGCAGCCAAGGCTCCAGCCATCCGCGTGAATTCCACTGCAGCCGTGATGCCGTCCTTGTCCAGCACGGCATCGGTGACCGAGTAGCCCAACGCCTCCTCGTAGCCGAACAGCCAGCCGGCGTCGGGGCGAGCGAGGCGCGGTTCCATGATCCACTTGAACCCGGTCAGGGTGCGGTGGTGTGCGACACCTCGGGAGGCGCACAGGGCCTCCACCATGCGTCCCGACACCACCGACGATGCCGAGGTGAGCGGTTGCGCAGCCCGATGCTCACCCGGCAGGTCGCTGAGCCAGTCGCACAACAGCACGCCGAGCTCGTCGCCGCTCAGACGGTGCCACGAGCCGGACTGATCTCGAACCGCCACCGCCAGTCGATCCGCATCGGGATCGTTGGCAAGGACAAGATCGACTCCCTGATCAGCAGCAAGTGACATGGCGTCGTCGAGCGTGCCGGGCTCCTCGGGATTGGGGAAGGGCAGCCCCGGAAACGACCCGTCGGGACGTCGCTGGTGCTCGACGTAGTTCGGGGGCGGCAGGCCGGCGGCGGCAAAGGCATGGCCCAGCGTCTCGGCGCCGACTCCGCACAGAGCCGTGTAGATGATCGGCGGCACGTCGATCGGATCGACCGGTCGACCGTTCGTGTCGAAGACGGGACGGCGCACCGCAGCACCGACGTATTCGGCGATCACCGACCGCACGTCGAGGCTCTCGACCTCATGCCGGGTGGCCAGATCGCTGTCGCTCGGGAGCGACGAGAGGTCCATGCGTGCCTCGATGCGCTGGTCGATCGGCGGCCGGATCTGGGTGCCGTCGACCCAGTACACCTTGAGGCCGTTGTCGTCGCGGTGGTTGTGGCTGGCGGTGATCATCAAGCCGGCGCCGGCCGAACGGGCGAGCATCTGGCGGGCCAGCAGGGGCGTCGGCGCAGGTCCGTCGATGATCGCCGTGGGGATCCCCATACCCGCCAGCAACCGGGCGACGTCGATTGCCATATCTGCTGAGCCCGGCCTGGCGTCGAACCCGACGACCGCACCACGGCCGCCGAGGCCGCTGGCAATCAGTTCAGTGCCGACCGCTCGGGCTGCGACGCGGGCCATCACGCGGTTCATGCATGCTGGCCCAGGGCCGGCAGCCGCGCGCATCCCCGCGGTGCCGAAGCGCAGCACGCTCCCGAAGTGTGCCTCCACCCATTCGGGGCGATGGCGCCCGGCCTCGATGGCTTGACGGGTGGAGGGGTTCGGGTCGACGTCTAGCCAGGAGTCGAGCAGCAGTGCGGGAGTCGTCATGTCGTCACTCACCGCTGTCCATCTCAGCCTCTCGTTTGCCGCTCATGTTCGCTGTCGCTCACGGGCCGCTCGGGCCACGGCTTCGCCCTGTGCATTCCGCTCTAGCTCGCTTCGCTCGCGGGCCGCTCGGGCCCAGCGGCTCAGCCTCTCGCCCCGCTGGGCAATAGGAGCGCCAGTATGTTCGGCCCGGCATGTTGTTCCCGACGTTCGTCTTCGGAGCGTTCTTCGTCGTCGTCTTCGTCGTGAACTGGCTCACCCGGCCGCATCCGACGCTGTGGAAGCCGCTGATGCTGGCCGCCAGCATCGTGTTCTACGGCTGGTGGAGCTGGCGCTTCGTCTTCCTGCTGCTGGCGACCATCATCATCAACTGGGTCGTGGGGCACTATGCCGCAGCATCGCTGCGCGAATCTGATGCGGCAGCCGTCAGCGGCGCAAAGCGCAGAAGGTGGTGGATCCGGCTCGGTGTGACCGCCAATCTCGGCATCCTCGGCGTCTTCAAGTACTGGGACTTCTTCGCCGTCGAGATGTCGAACCTGCTCGAGAGCTTCGGCGTTTCGGGCGCCCTGCCGGTGCTGGAGTACACGCTGCCGGTCGGCATCTCCTTCTACACGTTTCAGGCGATGAGCTACATCATCGACATCGGCCGGGGTCGCATCCGCGAGATGGCGCCGATGGATTTTGCGGTCTACCTGTCGTTCTTCCCCCAGCTCGTGGCGGGTCCTATCGTGCGGGCCGCGGAGATGGCCCCGCAGCTCGCCGCCCGACCCGACCCTCGCTACGTGCCCGCGGCGGAGGCGTTCGGCTTGATCCTCAGCGGGCTGTTCAAGAAGGTGGTGATCTCGAGCTTCTTGGCGAGCGAGATCGTGGACGGCGTCTTCGCCGATCCTTCGGCGCACAGCGGGCTGGAGGTGGTGCTGGCTGTCTACGCCTATGCCGTCCAGATATACGCGGATTTCTCTGGCTACACCGACATCGCGATCGGCGTGGCCCTGCTGCTCGGCTTCCGCTTCCCGCAGAACTTCGACAACCCGTACCGGGCCCTCACGCTGCAGGACTTCTGGCGACGCTGGCACATGACGCTGTCGCGCTGGCTGCGCGACTACCTGTACGTGCCGCTGGGAGGAAACCGGCTGGGTCGGGCCAACACCTACCGCAATCTCATGATCGTCATGCTGCTCGGCGGTCTGTGGCACGGCAGCACTTGGAACTTCGTGATCTGGGGCGGCATCCACGGTGTGGTGCTGGCGGTCGAGCGGCTTCTTCGGGAGCATCGCGAGCGCACCGGCATGAGTCCGCTGCTGCCGTCGGGCATCGGCGAGACGGTGCGCTGGCTCGTCACGTTCCATGTTGTGTGCTTGGCGTGGGTGTTCTTCCGGTCCGAGTCGCTGTCGGCGGCGATGGAGATGCTCGGCGCCGTCGTCAGCTTCGGCAACTACGCCGGTACTGCGACGCCGCTCGTCATCGCCGTCACCTTCGGGGCGCTGGCCTTCCAGTTCATGCCGTCGGACTGGTTCGAACAGCTCCGCGACGGCTTCGCCAGCTTGGGCTGGGCCAGCCAGGGGGCTGTGGTGGGACTGTCCCTCGTAGCAATCGACGTGCTTGGCCCGACGGGCGTAGCCCCGTTCATCTACTTCCAGTTCTGAGTCATGCCGGCATCGCACGCACCCTCCGAGTACCAGAGCGGACCGTCACAGGACCATCCGCGTCTTGATGCGACGAATCGTCGCACTGGCGTTGCTGCTGGCAGGGCGCTTGCCGCCGGCGCGCTCGGGCTGGTGCTGGCGATAGCGCTCAACGCTCAGCAGCTTCTGCGTGAGGCACAGCAGAAGCCGTTCGGCTGGGAGCGCGACTCGTCAGTCGCGATCTGGGAACCCGTCGATAGCGCTGTGAGCGCCGCGGGGCTGCACCTGCCTCGCCTGTGGGTTGACGAGGCGCTGGGCCGCACGGCGGCTGATCCAGGCGGCACGCCTGCTGCACCCACCGGCGTCAACGCCGAGGTGACTGTGCCAGCCGCAGGCAGCACCGACGCACACCCCAGCATCGTTGTTGCGGAGGCCGACGACGATGGCGAGGCGCCCGGGGTCCCGTCGACGAACCCAGTCTCCGAGACTGTGCCGGATGCCGTCGGCGAGCCGGTGCCTGCGGTCGCCCCGACACCGGACAATCCGCTGCGCCTGGCGGTGATCGGCGACTCGATGGTCAGGTTCTTCGGCGACACCATGGTCTCGCTGGCCCATGAGACCGGTGTCATCGAGGCCCAGACCGAGCATCGGCTTTCCAGCGGCCTCACCCGTCCTGACTTCTATGACTGGCCGACGCGCATCGTCGAGGTCATGGCCACCGACAATCCCGACGCGGTGGTGCTGATGTACGGAGGCAACGATGCGCAGGGGCTGGTTGTGGACGGCCAGATCGCTCGCCCGTTTTCGGACACTTGGTCGGGCGAGTACTCCGCTCGCGTCGGTCACGTGATGGACCTGGTCACGACAGATCCCGACCGCCTGCTCATCTGGGTCGGACAGCCGATCATGCGCGACCCCGACTTCGATCACAAGATGGTTGAGCTCAACAAGATCTACGCAGCTGAGGCCGCCGCTCGTGAGCAGGTCCGCTACGTCGATACACGGGACCTCTTCCGGGGACCCGACGGCGGCTTCAGCCGTTACGTGATTGACGAGGCAGGTCAGCGCACCGACGTGCGCCTCACCGACGGAGTCCACCTCAGCACGATCGGCGGCCAGTGGCTGTCGCAGCTCCTGCTCGATGAGCTCGGCGAGATGGTCGACTTGGGTTGAGTTCCGGCGCCGTGTCATAAACCGGCACCGCCCGCGATCGGCGGGCGCCGATGCGGACTGATGTCTCGCGTGCCCACGCAGCGGCAGCCCAGTCTCTCAACGGCAGAGCGCCTTGAACTCGAATCCGGAGTCGGCCAGCTGCTCGAGCGCCATATCGAGGCCTCGGACGGTTGACGAGCGATTCCCGCCGCCATCGTGCAGCAGGATCACTGCGCCCGCAGACGCACTGTTGACGATGCCGCTCGCGATGGTGCGGGCGGACGGTCTCTTCCAGTCGTGAGGGCTGTAGGACCAACTCGCCAATCGCAGCCCGTGCTCGGCAGACCACTGCTGTGTATGCGTGCCGATGTCGTAATAGGGCGGCCTGATGCACGCTGTGGCGAGTGGCCCCAGTATTTCCTGGGTACGGCTGACCGAGCGGTCGAACGCCGCCCTCGACATGCGAGCCACCGACCGGTGATCCCAGGAGTGATTGGCCAGGGTGTGGCCCTCATGTGCGATCCGCTGCACAATCAATGGATGTCTCTCTGCGAGGTAGCCCACGACGAAGAACGTCGCCTGTGCGCCGTGCTTCGCCAGCACATCGAGCACTTGCGGCGTGTAGGTCGGATGCGGGCCGTCGTCGAACGTCAGATACATCGTCGGGCCGTCGTCGGGCACCACCGGAGGCGACGTGCGGGTGCTCGACCAGAAGCCGTCGAGGTCGCGCGTCGCAATCCGGTCGCCCTTTCCGAGGGGAAGCACCTCGATCGAGAGCCGGTAGCCGGTCGGCTCTATGAGCGACGAGACAACCGTGACGTGCCAGGCGCCTCCCTCAGGCAGCCGGCTCGCGAACCGCTGGGTCTGCTCGGCGACGGGCACCAGGACAGTGTCGGGGCTGAGACGAGCCTCCAGCCAGACGCCATCGGGCGCCTCGAGCGTTGCCACCATGACATCGTCCTCGGAGGCGTGGACCACGAACGGATGCCGTTCGCGCAGTTCGATCCGCTCCGACATGGCGGCGCCGAACTCGTCGAGCTGGAACGCCACGGGGACCGGGGATCGCGTGAGTTGCAGCGACGGCATGTTGTGGATGGGTTCGACCCGGGTAGCCGTCACGGATGCACCCAGGCGGTCTGTGCCGTCTGCAGCGTCGGCGCTGTCTGTCTCGTTGGCCTCGTCTGCGCTGTCGACCCTGATGCTCAGCGTGACCCGTCTCGTGATCACCGTCGGCGGCTCATACGGCGACCGGTCGAAGAGGGACACTTCGATGGTGTTGTCCCGGATGTCGATCGTCTCGATGATGACGCGTCGTCCGAGCTCGATCGGTTCCCGAAGTCGGAATGCCCCGCCTGCATCGACAGCGGGGACGAGCCAGTCGGTCGGCAGTGAGCCTGAGGCCTCCTCGGTGACATGCAGGACGTAGTCATCGATGCCGTCACCGTTCAGATCGCCTTGAACCATCCCGGGCTGCAGTGCGAAAGCGCGATCTGGGAATGACGACGCGAGCGTCGCCTCGACAGCCGTCGCAAACCTCTCCTCCTCCGGTACGTCGGCGTCGGTGTCTCTGGACTCGAGCGGAGACTTGATGATGGGCGGGCCGTCAGCCTCGCCGGTCGGTGCCTCGCTTGTCGAGCGCGGCGCAGCCGATGTCGAGGTGGGTGGCGGCTCAACTGATGTCTCGGGCGTCGCCGCGCCCTCGGTCGCAGCGTCGTCGGGCGTCGCAGTATCCGGCGCGCCCTCGTCGGCGAACTGTGCGTTGCACGCTCCGCATATCAACGCCATGCCGAGCACGCCGACCAGCGCATGTCCGCGAAATCCGCACATTGGCACTGACAATGGCCGATTCAGCACAGCGCGATGCAGCGCGTGAACTCTGCCCGAACAGCGGCGCGGCAGCGGGCTTCTAGCCGCGACCGCAGTTGGGGCGCTTGCCGTGATTGGCCCTGCTGCGGCGCGCCCGGAGCTTCCGTTTCTTGGTGCGCTTCGACATCGGAGACTCAGGCTACCGATGCAGTCGGTGTAAGCGTCTTGAGTCACCGGACGCGGTGTCAGGAGCGGCGCTGGCGGGCGAGTCTTCCCGTTGTTGTTCGATTTGTTTCCCGCTCTTGTTCCCAATCCCGATTCAGCATGGAATCACGGTCGACACGGACTCACGGGCCGCTCGGGCCACGGATTCGCCGAGCGGATCCGCCTCTCAGCCGACGGCGCCCACCTCGCGCAGCTTCTCGATGCCGTCTGCGTCGAATCCCCAGTCGGCCAGCACCTCGTCGGTGTTCTCGCCGGGGGATGCGGGCGGCCGGGCGACCTCGCCGGGGGTGCGGCTGAAGCGAGGCGCGGGAGCAGGCTGCATCACCCCTTCCACCTCCACGAAGCTGCCACGGGCGACGTTGTGCGGGTGGTGGGGTGCTTCGGACAGGTCCAGCACCGGGGCGTAGCACACGTCGGAGTCAGCCATGACCCTGTCCCACTCGTCGCGGGTCTTGGTCCTGATGACCTCCGCCAAGCGCGCCCGCTTGTCCGCCCATGCGTCCCGGTCGTTGCGGTCCACGGTGGGAGCGTCGGTCAATCCGGTTTTCTCGAGCAGTTCGTCGTGGAACTTGCCCTCGATGGAACCCACCGAGACGAACTTGCCGTCGGAGGTCTCGTATACGCCGTAGTAGTAGGCACCGCCGTCGAGGAAGTTGGACTCCCGTTCGTCCGCCCAGCCGCCAGAGCCGTAGATGCCGTAGATCGCCGCCATCAGCGATGCTGCGCCCTCGGTCATGGCCGCGTCGACCACCTGGCCCCGGCCGGAGTCGCGCGCTTCGAGCAAGGCGGCACACACGCCGAACGCCAGATACATGCCACCGCCGCCGAAATCGCCGACCAAGTTGAGGGGCGGGCTCGGCGCCTTGGAGGGGCCGATGGCGTGCAGTGCACCGGTGAGAGCGATGTAGTTGATGTCGTGACCGGCGGCGTGCGCCAGCGGGCCTTCCTGCCCCCACCCGGTCATGCGGCCGTATACGAGCTTCGGGTTGCGGGCGAAGCAGTCATCAGGCCCTAGGCCGAGCCGTTCGGTCACGCCCGGTCGGAATCCCTCGATCAGCGCGTCGGCTTGCTCGACCAGCTTGAGGACCGTCTCGACGCCGTCGGGTGACTTGAGGTCGACTGCCACCGAGCGGCGGCCGCGGTTCAGCACATTGAACTTGCGGCCCCGGTCGATTCCCAGATCCTCAGGCGCCATGCGATCGATGCGCACGACGTCGGCACCTAGATCGGCGAGCAGCATCGCGCAGAACGGTCCTGGGCCGATGCCGGCCAGTTCGATCACCTTGAGTCCTTGCAACGGTCCCATGGGTTCCTCCCTGTGCGTGGGCGTCGCGGGCCGCAGCGCCCGCGTCGGGGGAGTCTTGCACGCCGCACTTCGTACCGTCCAGGAGCCCTGCCCTGTGCTTCCCGCTCTTGCTCGCTTCGCTCACGGGCCGTTCGGGCCACGGCTTCGCCTGCTGGCTCAGCCCCTTATCTAGCAGGCTGCTGAAATATGCAGGTCTGGCCGGAAGCGCAAGCCCCTGACCTGTGGGTTTGCAACTGGACACCGCCTGAGAATCGACTTTTTCAGCATCCTGCTAGAAGCCAGGGTCAACGGTTGCGGTCGCTGGCCACGTCGGATGCCTTCGCCACGTCTGCGGAGAGCTGAGCCGTCGCGTTTCTCGTGTGGCTGGGTGAGAATCCCGACGCGTTGCGTCCAGTCGTGTCGCACCCCTTCGGCAAGCTCGGGATCGTGTTCTGGTGCAGAACGGCATCCCTGACCGGCTCCCTGAGGCCTCTTAGGCTTGACGAAGTGTCTGGGCCTCGCTTGAGCGGCACGAAGGTGTCGGGCGATGGCTGACACGACGCCACGGGACGTGGCACGCCGTGCCGCTCAGACCCGGTTTCCGATGACCTCGGACATCCGGGGCGGCAAAGGAAGCGTCTTCTACCGTGCGCACTCGTATCACACGAAGGTGCCGGTCGAGAGCATCGTTCAGCTCATCGAGCATTACACGGACATGGGCGATGTTGTGGTTGATCCGTTCTGCGGATCCGGCCAGACTGGTGTCGCTGCGGTGCTCACGGGCCGGCACGCGGTCGTCTCGGACCTGTCGCCAGCGGCGGTTCATATCGCACGCGGATACACCGCGCATGTGGACCCTGTCAGCTTCGGCCAAGTCGCTTCGCGGTTGCTGGACGGACTCGCGCCGCTGGAGCGGGAGCTGTACGGGGTGCCCGGTGGACGCATCGAGTACACGGTCTGGTCGGACGTGTTTCGCTGCTCGACGTGCGCGAGGGAAATTCTGTTCTGGGAAGCGGCCGTCGATCACAGGGCCGGTCAGGTGAAGCGATCGCTCTCCTGCCCCGTAGGTCATGGACCCTTCAACAAGAGCGAGCTCGATTGGGCCGGCACCCGTCCCGTGCAACGGAACATCAGCGTCGACGGTCAGCGAGCCCGCGCGGTGGCGCCGGTGTGTGCGTCGAGCGACCGGGGCGCTCACGACCGGTCCGGCATTCCCCTCTGGTTCCCGACGGAGCCGTGGGAACGCTGGCGCGAGATGTGGCGCGCCCAGCACGACGTGCAAGGCATCGACACCTCCGCGGACTTCTTCACGGACAGAAACCTCTGGGCGTTGGCGGCACTGTGGGATGCGATCGGGCAGGTCGACGACGAAGCGATTCAGACTGGCTTGCGGTTTGTCTTCACCGCCAGCGTCAATCGGGCGTCACGCCGCTACCAGTGGCATCCGTCGCGTCCCACCAACGTCCTGTCGTCCACGATGTACTTGGCATCGCTGAACTACGAGTTCAACGTGTTCAGCCTCTTCCGCCGCAAGCTCTCGACGATCGCTCAGATGTACGAGCAGACATGGCTGGCACCCGGTTCATGCGAGGTGCACCTGGGTTCCGCCGACAGCTTGGACTGGCTGGCCGACGGCGTCGCGGACTACGTGTTCACCGATCCTCCGTTCGGTTCCAACATCTTTTACGGGGACTCGTCGTTTCTGTGGGAGGCATGGCTCGGCGAACGGACCGACATCGCCGCTGAGACCGTGATCAACAAGCGGCTGAACGATGACCTCGGCCGCACGACTCTGTATGGCTACGAGAAGTCGATGAGTCGTGCGATGGAAGAGATCGGCCGCGTGCTGCGCCCGGGTGCGTGGGCATCACTGCAGTTCCACAACTCCGACGACGCTGTCTGGTCTGCGATCCAGCGCGCAGTCGATGCTGCTGGGCTGAGCGTTGAGGCCGCAGTCGTCATGGACAAGGGCCAAGCGTCGTTCAAGGGCCTGCGTCATCAGCAACGAGGCGAGAAGGTCGCCAACTTCGACCTCGTGCTGCACCTCGCCTCGGTGTCACAGCGGGGGACATGCCCCCAGCGTCGCGAGATTGGGCGAACCGACATTCAGCGAGTGCTCGAGGAGTATGTGGCGCACCAGCCGCCGTCGCGCTGCACCACGCCGTGGCTGCACTCCCAGGCGATGCGTCATCTGATAGCGAGCGGCGCGTCGCCGGCGGGATGGAGCTTCGCGGCGGTGGAAGCACTGTGCGACGAGACATTCGAGAGGAAAGGCAGCTCATGGCGTCTGCGAACAACAGCCGAAACGAAGACCGACAGCTTCGACTGGGCCTCGGGCAGGTCCTCAGCTACGCGTATTTGGTCGATTGGGGTGCCGCGACGAATCGTCCCGTCCTCGCAGTCGAACGAAAGCCGTCAGCCCCGCACTGGCCCGACCTCTGCGCATCACACGGCGTCAAGCTCTCTTGGCCCGAGACCTTCGAAGAAATGCTCGACGCCTGCACTTGACCCGTCGCCTGCAAGACACCGTCAATACGCCGGGTCTCCGTCACCGGCTCTGGGGCATCACCGCCTGCGCTGTGCTCGGCTAGGACGAGGCCGAGTTCGCCTAGCAGGCGCTCCGAACCCGAGTACGCCCATCAGCGCTCGATACTCGACCGGCACGGAGCGAGACCGCCTGAAGCCCGGCATGTAGCACTGTGTGCTACACTCATGGTGCATGAGTGCTGAGATCAGCCAGCGAGAGCTGCGAAACGACAGCGGTCGCATCATGCGCGCCGTCATCGAAGGCGAGACCTTCATCGTCACCCGTAATGGTGAGCCAATCGGCGAGCTCAGTCCGCTCCGGCGCCACCGGTTCGTGCGAGCCGAAGCGGCTATCGAACTGTTCCGAACCGCGCCGGCCATCGACTTCGAACGCCTCCGCCGCGACCTCGACGGCATCGCCGGCCAGACCATCACCCCACGTGCGTAGCGGCGACCGGCCCGAGCGCGGCCTGCTGGACACCTCGGTCGTCATCGACCTCGAAACCGTCCCCGCCGCCTCCCTCCCCATCGAGGTCGCCATCAGCGCCGTCACGCTCGCCGAACTCGCCGCCGGACCACACGCCACTGACGACCCCGCCGAGCGCAGCCGCCGCCAGGATCGACTGCAACGAACCGAAGCTGCCTTCGACCCCCTCCCATTCGACGCCGATGCCGCCCGGGCGTATGGCCGCGTCTTCTCGGCCGTCATCGCCGCCGGACGCAAGCCTCGCGGGGTCCGAGCCGTCGACCTGCTCATCGCCGCCACCGCCCTGGCCGCGGGCCTCCCGCTCTACACCCGCAACCCCGACGATTTCCAGTCGCTCGACGATCTGATCGAGTTGATCGCTGTCTGACGAAGAGCGCCGTGACTGGCGGAAGCTCGAGACCGGCGTGACCTTCGACGCCGATGCAGCCCGCTCCTGCAGCCCTCGTGGGCGTCCAGACGATTGGTAGTTTCGGCAACGAACCAAGCCGACTAGCCCTGATTGTTCACGTGAATTGCTCTGATCGTTTTGGCTCTTCGTTTTTTGGGTGTGGTGGGTGCCGGTTTTGGGCGGTGTGTGGTGGCGGGGCCGGTAGGGGTGGGGCCGTTGGGGGTGCGCTGCGCGCCGGGGTGGCGGGGCTCTCGGCGCACCACGAGCCGCGTGCGGGGCGGCCGGCCTGAGAGATCGGCGAGGTCCGCGACCTGAGCGCGGCTGCGGCGCTGCTTTGGGCGGTCGAGGACGTCGTGGCACAGGCTCGGCTCCCCCAGTGCGCTGCGGACCGCCGCTGTGACGGCCGGCGAGGAGCGCGCCGAGATGACATAGCCGATGTTGCGCTCGACCAGTTCGCCGACCAGTGCCGGCGAGGCGCCCGCGGCGTCGACGCGCGCCACCAGCGGGCCGCCGCGGTCACGACCGGCCCACATCTGCGGGCGCACCTGCGCTGCTGCGCCCAGCAACGCCGCCGCGCCGCCCGCGCCCAGCCCGGTGATCACCCGGCACAGCGCCGAGTCCGACGCCACACCGCCGAACAGCTCCCGCTGCGCTCGCAGATGCTCGATGTCGCTGCACGCCTCCCCGCCCGCGGCCACCGTCAACAACGCGTGCACCAGCACCGCGCCCCGATCATGAACCGGGGCGCGCTCCCCGCGTCGGGGCACCGCGGCCGACAGCGCGCCGGTCAGCCCCACGCAGTCCGCGAAGCCCCCCAAAGCGAACAGCCCGGCGCCCCACACGACCCGATCCCCGCCGCCTGCCAGACACGCGTTCGCGACACTGACAGACTTCACCTCGCAGATGCCCCCCTGAACCCGCCGATGCGGTCGTTGAACACACGCATCGTCGCAGGCCAGAGAGGCTTTTCCGCGGACCCCAACAGCCCCGAACACCACACTCGTGAATAGTCAGGGCTAGTGGTGCGTCGGCAATTTGCACAGGGCCTGCCGAAGCCTGTTTCCGCAGGTCAGCGGGCCGCGACCTGCCCGCAAGAAAACCGCGACACACCACTAGCTGCGACGACACTCGCTGCGGCGCTTGGCGAGGTGCAGTCGAAGCGTGTAGTGCAGTCAGAAAGCTCTCGACGAAGGCGAACTGGCCGATCACGAGCGGAGTTGAATCGTGCGCCGTGGAGCTTTGGGAGATTGCTCGATCGAGTGGGCGTTGGTCACTTGGAGTAGTGGCACGATCCCGTGACGGCGATTTCTCCGAAGTGCTCTGCGAGGAATTCGGAAATCGGCGGGTCGTACGCAGCGAGTTCGTGCCGCTGGCGGGACAGGTCGAACGGCCGGTTGAGGGTCATGGTCCACACGTAGTCGTTGTCGTTGGTGCCGGACCAGTACTGGAACATCTCTGCGAAGTACTCGCGGTTGTTGGTTGCGGCGTAGTGGCCTTCCCAGATGCCCGATGCGATTGCGTCCTCGTAGAGGCGCTGCAGTTGCGCGTCGAACGTCTCCGGATCGTCCCATGCGAGACCTGACGACTGCTCTTGCATCTCGAACGACGAGTGGATGCCGTGGGCCAGCTCATGCACTGCGACGTCTTCGGTGGTGTGAGTGTCGATCGGATGGCCGCTGCACAGCACGTTGGCCTCAGAAACCATCGTGTGCGGCGTTGCACCGCCGCCTTCGCATCCCAGACACACCGACGGACCCCAGCCGCCGCCGATGATCTGGTCGAAGTCCACTTCCCATTCCTCGATCAGCTGCTGCGGCAGCGCCCGGACCTCGGGCACACTGCTGATGAGCAGCTGTGTCTTGCCGACTACGACGTAGGTCCAGCGGGCCATCTGCTCGATGACATCGGGCCGGTTCGCGAGCATCTGCGTGATGATGTACGCCGTCCGCTGAAGGGCCTCAGGGTCGACCCCCGCGTCGGCGATCACGCAGCGACCCGACAGCGACTGCCACGGACACCACGACGAGCGACGCTGTCAGCAGTGCAATCGCCGCGGTCAGCGCAGTGTTCGTCCGCCTCCTGCGCATCTTCGATCTCCTGTAACTGATCCGACCCAGTCCAGCGGGCAACACCATAGAGTTGGACTTTGACGTGTCAGTGCACTCGCCGCATGCTCTAGGCGGCACTGAAATATGTAGGTCTGGAATATGTAGGTCTGGCCGGAAGCGCAAGCCCCTGACCTGCGGGTTTGCAACTGGACACCGCCCGAAAATCGACTTTTCGGCATCCTGCTAGTGGTGCGTCGCGGGTTTCGTTGCGCGGTGCGCTGGTCCTCTGACCCGCGCGAACAGCGGGTGGCACCCCGCGAGCAAACCTCAGACATACCACTAGCCTCGCCGGGCGATGGAGCGCTTTGGGTTCGTCGGCCTGCCCAATGCGGGAAAGTCGTCGCTGTTCAACTCCCTCGCCGTCGGCGGTGCGCTGGCGGCGCCATACGCGTTCGCCACCACCGATCTCAACGTCGGCGTCGCCCGCGTACCGGACGCGCGGCTCGAGGCGCTGGCCGCGATGAGTTCGAGCCGCAAGGTGGTGCCGACGACGACCGAATTCATCGACATCGGCGGTCTGGTGGAAGGCGCCAGCAAGGGCGAGGGGCTCGGCAACCGTTTCCTGGCCGGTATCCGCGAGGTCGACGCGATCGTGTTCGTGCTGCGCGCTTTCGGTGATCCGGATGTGCCCGGCCCGGCTGACCCGCTCGAGCACCTGCGCATTGTCGAGACGGAGTTGACACTCGCCGACTTGGAGTCTGTGGAGTTGCGGATCGACAGGCGGCGCAAGGCATCACGAAGCCAGCCGTCCGATGGCGCGCTCGCCGCCGAAGTGGTGGCACTGGAGGCGGCGCTCGAGCATCTCGAGGCTGGTACGCCGCTGTTCCGGGCCTGGCCGATGGCCGCGACCTGCGACGGCTCTGATGCGCATCCGTTCCGAGCAGCGCTGCGAAGCCACTTCTTGCTCACCGACAAGCCGGTCATGGCGGTGCTGAACCTCGGCGAAGATCAGCTTGACGAAGCCGACGGGCTGGCTGTGCCCATCGAGGCCGAGCTGCCAGGCGCCACCGTGCTGCCGCTGTGCGTGCAACTCGAAGCAGAAGCAGCGCAGCTCGATCCGGATGGGCGCGCTGAGATGCTGAAAGGACTCGGCTTGGGCGAGGGCGCTCTGGAGCGATTCGTCACTGCAGCACACGGCTTGCTGGGCTTGCGCACTTTCCTCACCACGGGCGAGAAGGAATCCCGCGCTTGGACATTCCGTGCCGGCTGGCGGGCACCGCAGTGCGCTGGGCGGATTCACACCGACTTTGAGCGCGGCTTCATCCGGGCCGAGGTGATCAACTGGTCTGAGCTGCTGGACTTGGGTTCGTGGGCTGCAGCGCGTGACGCCGGTCGGCTGCGAATCGAGGGGAAGGACTATCCGATGCGCGACGGCGACGTCGTGGAGTTCCGCTTCAACGTGTAGCCATGCCGTGGCTGGCGTGCGGGGACCGGGTGGTGGCGAGCCTCGAGGTCGCTCGTGCCCGTTCGGAACGCCGCCGGGGCCTGCTGGGGCGTGACGACCTGATCGGGGCGTTGCTGATCGAGCGGTGCCGCGCCGTGCACACCATCGGAATGAGCTTCGACATCGACGTGGCGTTCGTGGACGCTGACGGGTGCGTGATCGGCATCGTGACGATGCCGCCGGGGCGGATCGGTCGGCCTCGCCTCGCGGCCCGGTCGGTGATCGAGGCTCGAGCGGGCGCATTCGAGCGTTGGGGGGTGGCCGTCGGCGATGCGCTCGATGTCCGGCTCGACCGATGAATGCTCAGCAGCCCGTCGGGTTGTGGCTGGTGGCGACCCCGATCGGCAATCTGGGGGATATCCCAGAGCGGGCGATCGACGTGCTGCGCGACGTCTCGTTCGTGGCCTGTGAGGACACCCGCCGCACCGGCTTGCTGCTGCAGCGGCTGGGCATCGGACATCGTCCGCTGGTTGCGCTGCACGAGCACAACGAGGCCGCCGCTGCGCCGGTCATCGTTGAGCGATTGACGGCGGGGGAGACCGCCGCCTATGTCACCGATGCCGGCATGCCCACGGTGTCCGATCCGGGACAGCGCTTGGTGGAAGCCGTGGCTGCGGCGGGGCTGGGGGTCAGCGTGGTGCCCGGGCCGTCGGCGCCGGTTGCCGCGCTGGCGGTGTCGGGCTTGCCGGCGCGGCGCTGGGTCATGGAGGGCTTCCTGCCTCGCAGCCGCAAGGCGCGTATGTCCCGCCTCGCTGAAGTCGCGGCTGAGCAGCGCACGGTGGTGCTGTTCGAGTCGCCCAGACGGCTCGGCGCAACGCTGGCCGATCTGGCTGAGGCGTGCGGCGCCGACCGGCCTGCGGCGGTGGCGCGTGAACTCACCAAGCTGCACGAGGAGGTGGTGCGCGGCACGCTGGCCGATCTCGCCGTCGCCTATGCCGAGCCTCCCAAGGGCGAAATCGTGCTGATGGTGGGCCCGGCGCCGCCCGCAGCCCCCACAGACCACCAGATCAGAGCCGAGCTCAGAGCCGAGCTTGACAGCGGTGCCAGTGCACGCGACGCCGCTGTAGCAGTGGCACAGCGGCTCGGCGTGAGCCGCAGTCGGGTGTACCGGCTGGCTGTCGAGTTCGCCGGTATGAAATGCGCCGAGGGCTGAGGCGCACGACTCTGGATTCTGCCCCAATTCCTCGAACTCGTTCCTCGAACTCGCTGAGCCACTGAGCCGACACCCCCACACGGCTCGCTGCCTCAGCCTGGGTGAGTCCGAGGCGGCGGCGGACTCGCAGAGATCGGGCGAGACGACGCGACATGCGCACGTCGAAATCGATGGGTTCGGCGGGTCGCCGGATCAGTCATGGAACTAGATTCCGTGAGAAGCATCGATACCTGCTGGCCGGCACGGTCGTCGTGCAGGCGTCGGCGAAACATGACACCGCCGAATGATCAGGGCTCTGCGGGGTCGGCTAGGTGCGGTCCCGCCACAGGCGCGCCACCGACGAGGCGATCTGGTAGATCCGCCGGGGAGTCTTGGGACCGCCAGCGCTGGCCAGCAGATCGGTCGAGACGCGCATCGCCAGGTCGCCCATCCGGGGAGACCGGATCGCGAGCTGCGTCAGCTTCCGCATCAGCCCGGGTCGGCCTAGGGCGCGGGTCGTCAGGCGGCCGAGGTGGTGGTAGCGCTCCCAGCGCTCGGCGAGGGCTGCCTCGTAGCGGCGCAGCATGAGACCGTCGTCAGTGTCGAGTGCATGACCGATGACTTCCGCGGCCAGCCGTCCGGTTGCCAGTGCTGGCCCGATGCCATCACCATTCCACGGGTTGATGCTGCCCGCTGCGTCGCCGACGACGACCCAATTCGGCCCTGAGCGAGGTCGCACGGAGCCGCCCATGGGCAGTCGCCCGCCGACCGGCTCCGAACGCGCCCCGGTTGGGTCGATTTCCCAGCGGTCGGGGATCTGCTGCGTCCATTGCTCGAAGAGCCGCTCGAGCGAGATGGCCTTGTTGCCGTAGTGGTGGCTGAGCAGCCCGACCCCGACATTCGCGGTGCCGTCGCCGACCGGGAACACCCAGCCGTAACCCGGCAGCTGGTCGCCGCTGGAATCAGTCAGGGCGAAGACCGACTCGATCCATGGCTCGGCGTGCCGTGGCGTGGGGTAGTACGCACGCATCGCCAAGCCCTGCGCGTAGGTCCGGGTCCGCACGGTGCCGAGGGCACGGCCGAAGCCCGAACGCGGCCCGTCGGCGATGACGACATACCGGGCGCGCGCGGTCAACTCCCCGCGGCGACCGTCACCGCCGTGCGCTGCGATGGCACGACAGCCCCGCAGGTGCCCGTCGGTGATCAGCGGCGCCGTGACCTCGATGCCCGTGAGCGTGCGCGCTCCGGCAGCTTGGGCGCTGGCGAACATCAGCGCGTCCAGCCGCGGTCGGCGGACGACTGCGCCGTAGTTGGGCCATCGAGCACCTTGCGGCCACAGGACCTCGAGGCTCTGACCGTGCGCCGTGATGCGCAGTCCCCGGTGCAGGTGCCAGCGCGCGGCGCCCGGATCGCAGCCCATTGCGATGAGCTCGCCGACGGCGACCGGCGTGAGCGCATCGCCGCATGCGCGTTCACGCGGGTGCGACGAGCGCTCGATGAGCAGAACATCACGCCCTTCGCGTGCCGACCAGTACGCGGCTGCGCAGCCGGCCGGACCGCCGCCTACGACCAGCACGTCGCACGACAGCGTCTTGGGAGCCGCGCGGGTCGATGTGCCTTCTTGTTGTCGCACCAGTTGTTGCCCGCTTTTGTTCCCAGTTTGCATTTGATTCGGGCTCACGGGCCGCGCGGGCTGCGGCCTCGTACTGTGCCTTCCGCTTTAGCTTGCTTCGCTCGCAGGCCGCTTGGACCCAAGGCTCAGCCTCTCAGTCACGATCTCGGTTCGGGACAGGGCGCGGTGTCACGGATGGGCCGACGACCTACCCGACGGGCTCTAGTGGCCTCCGCCTCCGCCCCCGCCAGTGACCGCGCCACCTCCGAGGTGCTCCCACTCCGCGTCACGTTCAGCGGCGACTTCGTCGCTGATGTCCTCGCCGCCGATCACCTCGCGCACGTATCGCGCCACCGAATAGATCTGGTGCTCGTTCAGCACCTCGCCGAATGCAGGCATGTTGGAGCCTGTCTCGCCGGAGATGTGGGTGCCGCCGGGACGATTCGGATCGCCGTAGGACTGTCCCAGCCCAATGCCTTCGGAGCCGACGGCGAGCCACTCGATGAACGAATCGTCCAAGCTCGGGAACGTCAGCAGCACCTCGCCGTTCCACAGCGGCCGCCCCACGCCGCTGCCGTCGCTGCCGGAGCCATCGCCGACATGGCAGCTCGCGCAGCGCACTGCGTAGGTCGCCGCTCCCTCGTTGATGGCAGTGATCGGCTCGGGTGGCGGTTCGGTCAGCTTCACGTACACAAATGCCCACAGCGGCAGGCAGAACAGCACAGGCAGCACCCAGATCGGGATCCGGTGCCGGGTCTGCGCCGCCACGACCCACGTCGGGTCTGCCGGGGCCTCGGGTTCGACTTCGAGCTTGGCGGCCTCCTTGGCAGCAGCGATCATCTGCGCCTGCGAGGGTCCCGCTGCCGCAGTCTCGGCTGTCGCGGCGGCCGCGGGTGCCGCCGCGCCGCCTGCGCCGCTGCCGTCGTCTTCGAGTACACCCAAGGCGATGCGACGCTGTCGCGAACGCTCCAGCAGGTACTCGGGAACTTCGGTCACGGGTTCCTCCGCGGGGTTGCCCACTGGGGTTTGGCATGGGCGGCGGCGCCTGGTTCGCGGGGCACGATACGCGCCCCGGCACACCGAGGCGCAAGTCTGCCATGCCACCGTGCCGATGGCGCGGCTGGAAGCTGAGCTGATGGTGGCGACCGTACGCTGCCGTGCTAGAACATCACGCGCCATGGCCGGGGCGCCGGTAATCTTTACCCCGGTCTTGCTGCGGCCATCGCACCCGATGCACTATCGGATGCACTGGCACCAAGCAGCCGACAGTCGCCGACGGGAGAACGTGGGAGGAGCGAAGGAGTGGTCGCACTCGTCACATCCATCCTCGTCACCGCGCTGATGGTCTACGGCATCGTGTGGTACGGCAAGCGCCGTCCGTCTGACCGTCCCACGACGTGGGGCGAAGCCATGCTGGGCGCGGCCTACGTCTTCATGATCCTGCTCATGGTCTTCGGCATCGTTCCCGACCGCTGGGTCCGTCTCACCGACAACGAGTGGGGCTGGTCCGTCGAGCGCTTCCTGGTCACCGAGGGGCAGTTCCTCACCTCGCCCATCACCTTCCCGCCGATGCGCATCGACCTGAAGAAGGTCAGCGACATGGTGGTGGTGATCGAGCACGTCGCGGCATTGGTGGGCCTGCCGATGCTGTGGCTGTGGTGGCAGCGGCGCGACAAGGCCCAGCCCACCGCCGAGCCGACTTCTGACTACGGCCGACCCCTCATCAAGGGCAACTGAGAGCGCGATCCGATGGCTGCGACCGACGCAAACCCGCCAATGCCCAAGTTCCGGGATGACTACGTCCTGCATCAGGTCGACGCCGCCTATCTCGACGCCGCGGTCAAGCCCAAGCAGTTCATCAACATCGATCAGTCCGAGTGCATCCAGTGCGAGGGCTGCGTCGACATCTGCCCGTGGAAGTGCATCTGGTACGTGTCCACCGAGGCGGTGGACGAGGCCGTCGGCGTGGATCTGCCGGGGCTGGACCCCACCGACAACGCGATCTTCATCATCGACGACGACGTGTGCACTCGCTGTGCGCTGTGCGTCGATCGCTGCCCGACCGGCGTGATCACACTCGGCAAGGTCAGCAACAATCCCCCGCCGTCGGGCGACGTCCACGGCCGGACGCACACCCACGGCTACGCCTACGGGATGCGGCTGTAGTCCGGGCCCGATGCTTGTAGTGCTGCGACAGCGAAGGATCTGATCCACCTAGATCGAACAGTTATGGCGAACACCCTCGAGTCCCCCAAGAGCAAGCCGAACCTGCCGCAGCGCCTGCAGAACGCGCAGCAGCAGGCGGCCGATTGGATGCAGGACAGCCAGTTCTGGACATCGATCTTCCGGCCCGGGTCGATCTTCCGCAAGGGCTACACCGACAGCCCCCGGAACCGCTCCTACGTCATCATGAACAGCGTCCTCTACCACCTTCACCCGGTGAAGGTGAAGCGGCACGCCGTCAAGGTCAGCTACACGCTGTGTCTCGGCGGGCTCAGCTTCTTCCTGTTCATCCTGCTGACCATCACGGGCATCTTCCTGATGTTCTTCTACCGGCCCACCGACACGGCGGCGTGGCCAGACATCGAGAGCCTCCATACGCAGGTCGCGTTCGGTCTGCTCGTGCGCAACATGCATCGATGGGCGGCGCACCTCATGGTGCTCACAGTGTTCCTGCACATGGCCCGCGTCTTCTACCACGGTGCCTACAAGGCGCCGAGAGAGTTCAACTGGGTCATCGGCGTGATCCTGCTGAAGCTGACGCTGTTGCTCAGCTTCACCGGCTACCTGCTGCCGTGGGACCAACTGGCACTGTGGGCAGTGACGGTGGGCACGAACATGATGGGATTCACGCCCGTCTTCGGCTCTCAGGTTCGATTCGTGCTACTAGGAAGCCAGAACATCGGATCCGAGACGCTCTTGCGGTGGTACGTGCTGCACGTCTTGATGCTGCCGTTCGTGATCGTCATCTTCATGGCGATCCACTTCTGGAGAGTCAGAAAGGACGGCGGCATATCGGGACCCCTGTAGGTCCCCCTCGATGCCTCCAGCGATTGCATGCCGATGAGTACTCGCAGATGACTGAGATTCCTGAACACCTCCTGCGGCGCAGCGCCGAAGCCAGGGTTCGTGCCACGGGCGCGCCCGCGCCCGGCGACGCCGATGCTCCCGCTGGCGCGCAGCCGGATGATGACGACGGCGTCACGATCCCGCGTTCGCTGCTCGAGGCCAGCCAGCAGCCGGGCGGGGTGCCCGCAGTGGCCGGCCTGGCGCCGTATGGAGCGGCGCAAGCAGGCTCAGGGCCGGCCGCGGCCGGCGGCGGTGTGGCCACGACGCTTCCGCCGCTCATGGCGGGACCGGCGGGCAACACCCACCGCCTGCTGACGGTCGTCAAGTCGGGTTCGATCCAGGACGTCAAGGCCTCCCCGGGCGACAAGGTTCATGTCTGGCCGCACCTGCTGGCGGCCGAGTTCACCGCGGCGCTGTTCATCACGGCCTTCACGCTGGTGTTCTCGCTGTTCATCAATGCGCCGCTGCTGGAGCTGGCCAACCACAACGAGACGCCCAACCCGTCCAAAGCGCCGTGGTACTTCCTGGGTCTGCAGGAACTGCTCACGATGTTCGACCCGATGATCGCGGGCGTGACGATTCCCGGGATCGTGCTGGTGCTGCTGGGGTTTGCTCCCTACATCGACAAGAACCCGTCACAGCGACCCGAAGATCGCAAGTTCGCCATCTCCGTCCAGACGATCCACCTCATGTTCTGGGCGGTTCTGGTCATCATCGGCTCGTTCTTCCGCGGGCAGGGCTTCAACTTCACCTACCCGTGGGACACCGGTCTGCACGGCATCTTCCACTTGTAGGAGCACGTCGGCATGTCCACCGGAATCATCCTCGCGATTGCCATCCCGGTCATCTTCGTGCTGGGTGCGGTGGTCGCGTCCGTGTCGTTGCGCCGCCGCGATGTCTCCGGTCTCGGCTACCTGTCGCGTGAGACGCGCCGCCGTGACGAGATGGCGGCCGCGAGCGCAGGCGCGACACCGGCCGAGGACGACGCCGGCGTGTTCGGCGTCAGCTCGGAGGCACGCGAACTCGAACGCGCGGTGGCACTGGAGCGCCGTCCCCCACCGGTGGCGGTCGACGAACCCGCGCTGCCGCAGGACTGGGCGCCGCCGCCTGCCGCAGAGGTGGGTGTCACGCGCCGGCAGTTCCTGAACCGGTCGTCGGTCATCTTGATGGCAACCGGCTTGGGCACCTTCAATGCCGCCATGATCGCCTTCCTGTGGCCCCGGCCGACGGGCGGCTTCGGCTCGAAGGTCAAGATCGGCACGGTGGATTCCGTGGACGAGGCGATCGCTTCAGGGACGCCCGCGGAGAACTTCTCGTATTTCTCCGAAGCCCGCAGCTATATCCAGCCGTATCCGACCGATGCGGCGACGCTGGCCAATGCCGAGGCGACCTATGGCGGTTCTGTGCTCGAAGGCATGAAGCTGGGCTACGTGGCGCTCTGGCAGGTGTGCCCGCACCTGGGCTGCAAGGTGCCGGTCTGCGGCAGCTCACAGTGGTTCGAGTGCCCCTGCCATGGTTCGAAGTACAACCGTGTCGGCGAGAAGAAGTCAGGTCCCGCGCCGCGCGGCATGGACCGATTCCCGGTGACGATCGAAGACGGGAACGTCTTTGTCGATACCGGGCGCGTCTCGCAGGGCCCCGCCATCGGCACGGACACCACGGGGCAAGGCCTCGAGGGGCCGCACTGTCGTGCCTGAGTTGAGCTACATGCTGGGCGTCAGCACGGAGCGGTCGATCGCGATCGTGCTCTTGGCGATCGTGGTGCTCGGTTGGGCGATCTACGTCTTCGTCAACATCCGCCAGGCCAAGGCCGAGATTGGCAGCGAGATCGCGTTGGCCCCCAATCGCGGCAGCCTGCCCGACGACGAGGAGCTGGAGGGTCGTCGTTTGGAGAAGGTGCAGGCCTTCGGTGTCCTGATGCTGCTGATCATGGCGCTCGTCCTGCCCATCTACTGGATGCTCGAAGGCGGACGCCGCTCCGGCGCCGAGACGGCATTCTCGGAGCAGTCCGTTGCCCGCGGCGAGAGGTTGGCGGCTGAGTACGAGTGCACCGACTGCCATGGCGCCGATCTGGGAGGAGCGCGCTTCGCTGCAGTGGTGCTGGACATCGGCAATCAAGTCGCCGACAAGGAGTCTTTCATCATCAACACGACTTGGGAGGCGCCATCCCTTGACGACGTGTTCACCCGGTTCGATACCGATGCAGAGACGTTGGATGACGTCACCGAAGTCCGCCAGATTGTTGTGTACGGCCGCGGTGTGATGCCGGCGCACGGCCTTGAGGGCGGCGGCCAGCTGAACGACCAGCAGATTGACGATCTCTTGGCCTGGCTGTGGGACGCGAGGATCGGCAAGGAGGATGAAGCAAGTGACGGAGACGACGACCCCCTAAACGAGGCGGCGAACGCTCGGGCCAAAGCTCGCTTCGACGTCGCCAAGGCGTCTGAGGAGTACAGCGGAGCCTCCGATGGCAAAATCCTGTTCGACTTGCACTGTGCGCGCTGCCACACACCGCGTTGGCCGGGCCGCGGACCCGCCCAGTTGCCGAACAACGGCGGCACCATCATGGTCGAACCAGGACCTGACGGCGCAGGGCGCTATGGGCCTCCGCTCAACCAGGTGAGCTTGGAGCGGCTCTTCCCCGACATTGAAGATCACATCTCGTTCGTCTCTGAGGGTGCTGCCGACGATGTGCCGTATGGAGAACGCGCGAGATTGGGCAACTACGGCATGCCGGGCTTCAAGAAAGTGCTGAGCGAAGAGGACATCCGGAAAATCGTTGAGTTCGAGCGCGGCCTCAAGGCGGAGGACCAGATGTTGCCTACCTTCGAGGAGTTGCATGAGCCGGAGGACGACGAATGAACGCCGCGTACCTACTCGGCATCGTCAGCTGGGACCCGGTTCTCACCGGCTACCTGGCTGTCATCATCAGCGTTCTCGTCCTGTGCGGGTCGGTGTACCTGCTGCTGGCGACCAACCTCGGCGTCCGGCTCGGCTTCCTCGTCGCGTGGACGGGGCTGTGGGGCTGGATGCTGCTGATGGCGATCGTGTGGTGGGTGTTCGGCATCGGCTGGATAGGCAGCCAGCCGGGCTGGAACGCATTGCAGGTGACTGGAAATCCGCAGACGTCACTGATCCCCGAAGTGCAGCAGATCTCGGCATACCGCGTCGATCAGCCACCCCGCGACTGGATCGAGATCCCGGTCAAGAGTGCCGAGGAAGAAGATGACGAAGAGGACGCGGACAGCGCCGACGAGATCGTCGATCCTGAAGTCCTCGAGGCTCAGGCATTCGTTACGGACATTCGGTCAGCAGCCGACAGCCACATCGTGTGCGACGACGCCGACCCACGCCGCTTGCTGGCGGTGAACTCGTGTCTGTTCAGCGCGCCCGACCAGTACAAGACGTACCGAGTGCTGATTCGGGGCGGTGAGCGCTACCGGCCGCTGGGCATTCCCGACAACGTGATCACGCAGTACTTCTTCCCGAGCCGCGGCAAGCCGCACTATGCGGTCGTGCAGATCCAGTCGTACCAGCCGAGGGCCGATCTCGATCCGAACCTCATCGATGACGAAGGCAAGATTGTCAAGGTAGTTCCCGTTGTCGACGACGACGCTCCCGTGTACTCCGTCGTGATGGTGCGAGATCACGGCAGCGTGAGGCTCCGACCGGCCCTGCTGACGATCTTCTCGGCGTTGCTGTTCGGATTGGGCTGCTATCACCTGCATCGCAGGGACCAGGCCATCTGGGCGGTACGCGAAGCTGCGGGCCAGTGACCGTCTGGCCTCGTCTGGGCCAGACTGGGACCGGCATCTGATCGACGGCGCGCGAAGGAGGCCAGCTCATGAACAGCGGCTTGGCTGAATACCTGCCAGTTCTCGTGCTCGGCGTGCTGGCCGTCGTGTTCGTGCTGCTGAGCATCGTCGCGTCACGACTGCTGGCGCCCCAGCGCAGCACCAACGCCAAGCTGGCGTCCTACGAATGCGGCATCGTCGACCAGGCGGCCATCCCCGAACGCTTCCCGGTCCGCTTCTATCTCGTGGCGATGCTGTTCATCATGTTCGACATCGAGATTGTCTTCCTGTACCCATGGGCGGTCGCGAACGCCCAGCTGGGACTCTTCGGGTTCATGGCAATGCTGATCTTCGTCGTGATCTTCTTCCTGTCGTTCGTCTATGAGCTGGCGATGGGCGGGCTGGAATGGGGGCCGCGCAAACGCCGGGCGGTCCCGTTGCCGCCGGCCACCCGCAGTGGCGTGACCGGGGTGCGAACCGTCGGGCTGGTCGGCCGCGAGTTCGTGCCGACCAGCGCCGCATTGAGCGGCGTAGATCAGCCCAGCGCCGCATTGAGCGGCGTAGATCAGCCCAGCGCCGCATTGAGCGGCGTAGATCAGCCCAGCGCCGCATTGAGCGGCGTAGATCAGCCCAGCGCCGCATTGAGCGGCGTAGATCAGCCCAGCGCCGCGATGGCGGAGACCGGCTGATGGCTGGGATCGACGATCTCAAGTCGCGTCTCGGCATGGGTGACGGTCTCGCCGGACTCGGTCACAACGTCTTCACCGCACCGGTGGAAGAGCTGGTGAAATGGGCTCGGCGACGCAGCCTGATGCCGGCCACGTTCGGGCTGGCCTGCTGCGCGATCGAGATGATGGCGACCGGCACCGCGCACTACGACCTGGCCCGCTTCGGCATGGAGACGTTCCGGGCGTCGCCGCGGCAGGCAGACCTGATGATCGTGGCGGGTCGTGTCAGCCAGAAAATGGCACCGGTGCTGCGCCAGATCTACGACCAGATGATGGAGCCCAAGTGGGTGCTGTCGATGGGCGTCTGCGCATCCAGCGGTGGGATGTTCAACAACTACGCCATCGTGCAGGGCGTCGATCAGGTGGTGCCCGTCGACATGTACGCGCCGGGCTGCCCTCCGGGACCCGAGACGCTGCTGCACGCCATCTTGGCACTCCACGAGAAGATCCGCACTGGCGAGCTGATGCAGCGGCGCTCCGAGCGCGGCGGCGGTGCCGCGCTTGAGCTGGCGGCACTTGGTGTGCCGCAGTCGGGGTCAGCGGCAGGATCGGGCGAGCCGAGCGCGGCGGTCACGCGCTGATGGCTGACGCCGCCGCAGAGACCGACGACATAGCGCCTGAAGAAGCGGCGGCTTCGGGGCCGACGATGTACGGCGTGCCCTGCACGGATGGGCGCGGCCAGACGGTGCTCTATCCGAGTCGCGAGGAGTATCTCGATGTGCTGGCTACGGCCGCCGCGGACGGCTTTGAGCTCTGCGTCGACCTGTGTGCCGTCGATGCGCTCACGAATCACGCCCGGGTCTTGCCCCCCAGCGTCGAGCCGGAGCGATTCGAGGTCGTGGTGAACCTGCTGGACATGCGCGGGCGGCGGCGGCTGCGTCTCCGCACGCAGGTGCCCGCTGACGATCCGGAGGTGCCCTCCGCAGCGGGCCTGTACCCGGGCACGGAGGCACCGGAGCGGGAGGCGGCCGACCTGTTCGGCATCAGCTTCAGCGACCACCCTGACCCGAGCCGGATTCTCATGCCGCCAGACTGGGTTGGCCACCCGCTGCGCAAGGACTACGCGATCGGCGTGATTCCGGTGCAGTTCAAGGCGGTGGAAGGCTGATGAGTGCTGCCACGGTGCCCTTGTGTTGGTCAGCCGATGTCGTGTTGCGCGAGGACACTGCGTCATTCGGCGTGATTCCGGTGCAGTTCAAGGCGGTGGAAGGCTGATGAGTGCTGCCACGGCGCCCTTGCGTCGGCCAGCCGATGCCGTGCTGCGCGAGGACACTGCGTCATTCGGCGTGATTCCGGTGCAGTTCAAGGCGGTGGAAGGCTGATGAGTGCTGCCACGGCGCCCTTGCGTCGGCCAGCCGATGCCGTGCTGCGCGAGGACACTGCGTCATTCGGCGTGATTCCGGTGCAGTTCAAGGCGGTGGAAGGCTGATGAGTGCTGCCACGGCGCCCTTACGTCGGCCAGCCGATGCCGTGCTGCGCATCTCCGAGGATGAGGCGTTCGCTGCCGCTGTTGTCGACGATGAGGCGGCGGTGACTATGGCGGAATCAGACACCGCCGACGAGCCGATGCTCATCAACATGGGTCCCCAGCACCCTTCCACCCATGGCGTGCTGCGCATCGCGATGGAACTCCAAGGCGAGACGGTGCTGCGGTCCAAGCCGATCATCGGGTACCTCCACACCGGCATGGAGAAGACCGCCGAGGATCTCACCTACCTGCAAGGGCCGACCAACGTCACCCGGATGGACTACGCCTCGCCGCTGTTCAACGAGCTGGTGTTCTGCTTGGCGGTCGAAGATCTGCTCGGCACCGAGATCCCTCCCCGCGCCACGTGGATCCGCATGCTCATGTGCGAGCTGAACCGCATGAGTTCGCACCTGCTGTTCCTGGCGACGAACGGCATGGATCTCGGCGCGGTCGGCATGATGCTCTACGGCTGGCGCGAACGCGAGGAGATCCTGCGGTTCTTCGAGAGCGTCACCGGTCTGCGGATGAACCACAACTACATCCGGCCGGGCGGCGTTGCTGCCGATCTGCCCGATGAGTGGCAAGCGGATGTGGAGCACATCCTGGCTGTGCTGCCTGACCGGCTGGAAGAGTTCGACACGCTGATGACCGGTCAGCCGATCTGGCGCGACCGCACCCAGGGTGTCGGCGTCATCACCGCGGACGAGGCCATCGCCATGTCCGCGACGGGCCCGCTGCTGCGCAGCACCGGCGAGGCGTGGGACCTTCGCCGCACCATGCCGTACCTGGCCTACGACGAGGTGGAGTTCGATGTCGTCGTCGGCGCCTACGGCGACACCTTCGATCGTTATTCGATCCGGCTGAACGAGATTCGCGAGTCGATGCGCATCGTCTCCCAGTGCCTCGACATGATGCCGAAGGGTCCCTACCGCACCGAGGATCGCAAGGTCACGCCGCCGCCGCGTGCCCGCATCGACGAGTCCATGGAAGCCCTGATCCACCACTTCAAAATCTTCACGGAGGGCTTCAAGGTTCCGCCCGGCGAGACCTATGTGGCGGTCGAGTCGCCGCGCGGCGAGCTGGGCTGCTACCTCGTGTCCGACGGTGGCCCCAAGCCGCAGCGAGTGCACATCCGGGCACCCTCGTTCGTGAACCTGCAGAGCCTGCCTCACCTCATGTACGGCGGCCTGATCGCCGATGCGATCGCTGTCATCTCCTCCGTCGACCCGATCATGGGGGAGGTGGATCGGTGAGCATTCGCGACCGCCGCGTTCTCGCCCATCCCGCGCCGGACGGTGGGAGGTGCAGCAGATGAGTTTCTTTACCGAAGCCAATCGCATGCTGGCGCGCGAGATCATCGGCCGTTACCCGAAGCGTCGCTCCGCGATGATCCCGTTGCTGCATGTGGCTCAAGGTCAAGCCGGCTGGGTCACGTCCGAGGCGATGATCGAGATCGCCGAGCTGGTCGGCACCACGCCTGCGGAGGTGCTCGGCACCTGCTCGTTCTATGAGATGTTCAAACGTGAGCCCGTCGGCAAGTACCTCGTGAACATCTGCGTCACGATGTCATGCGCGCTCGCCGGAGCCACTGAGCTGATGGAGCATGCAGAAGAACGCCTCGGTGTGCGCGCCGGCGGCACGACCCCTGATGGGTTGTTCACCTTGGCGTCAGCGGAGTGCCAGGCGGCCTGCACCGAGGCGCCCTGCCTGCAAGTGAACTACCGGTACCGGTACCGGGTCGATCCCGGCCGGTTCGACCAGCTCATCGACGATCTGACATCGGGAAGCCTCGACGACGAGATCCCCCAGCACGGCATCACCGCGCGCGTGCGCCAGCGCATTCCCGGCGATCGGGCCGTCGGCGCCGTTCCACCCGATGAGGTGACCGAGGCACCTGTGTGGCTGGCCGCTGCAACGAACGGGGCTTCCGGCGGGGGTGCAGGCTGATGAGGGCTGACGGCCGCCGCGTTGCTGTTCGCTCCACGTGGGACGGCGAGAGGCTCAGTTGATGGCGTCCTACACGATTCCCCACGCACCCGGCTTCGTGGCCACCGACGCGCCGCGCATCGTCACCGGGCGGTTCGACCATCCCGACAGCTACACGCTAGAGCGCTGCTTGGCCACGGGCGGTTACGAGGGCATCCGGGCCGCGCTCGAGCGCTCGCCGGCGGATGTCCACAGCGAGGTGCGCGATGCCACCTTGCTCGGGCGAGGCGGTGCCGGCTTTCCCGCGGGCGTCAAGTGGGGCTTCTGCCCGCCGGGAGTGTGGCCCCGCTACCTCGTCGTCAACGGCGACGAGTCCGAGCCGGGCACCTACAAGGACCGTCTCCTCATGGAGCTCGATCCGCACCAGCTCATCGAGGGATGCCTGATTGCCTGCTACGCCGTGGGCCTGTCGCAGTGCTTCCTGTACATCCGGGGCGAGATGGCACTGGCGCAGGAGCGCGTAGCCCAGGCGCTCAACGAGGCGTACGAGGCCGGCTGGGTGGGACGCAACATCTGCGGCACCGACTTCTCAGTGGACATCGTGCTGCATTCGGGTGCCGGTGCCTATGTCGTCGGCGAGGAGACAGCCCTCATCGAGAGCCTCGAGGGCAACCGCGGCATGCCGCGTCTGAAGCCCCCTTATTTCCCCGCCGCGATCGGGCTGTACGGCCGGCCCACCATTGTCAACAACGTGGAGACGCTCGCGAACCTGCCGTGGATCATGCGCAACGGCGCGGCGGCGTTCACGGCCATCGGCACGCACACCTCGCCGGGCACGCGCATGATCGCTGTCAGCGGCCATGTTCAGCGACCCGGCGTGTACGAGATCACCAACGGCACCACTACCTTTCGTGACCTCATCTACGGCGAGGACTACTGCGGCGGCATGCGTCCGGGCCGCGAGCTGAAGGCGTTCGTGCCCGGCGGCGGCTCAGCCCCATGGTTCACGCCGGCACAGCTGGATCTGCCTTTCGAGGCCTCCGAGGTGGGTCCGCAGGGCTCGATGCTGGGTTCGGGGGCGGTGATGGTGATGGACGACACCACTGACATTCCCGCCGCTGCGCTGACGTTGACGAAGTTCTACGCGCATGAATCGTGCGGCAAGTGCGTGCCGTGCCGGGAAGGGGCCACTTGGCTGGAGCGGGTGCTGCGGCGTGTGTGCGACGGCACGGGCACGCCGCGCGATCTCGACGTACTGGCAGAGGTCGGCGCTTCGATCAGCCCTGGGGATTTTCCTCACGCAGCCGTGCCCGAGAGAGGTCTCGAGGCGAAGCCGTTCCCGTACCAGATGACCACCATCTGCTTCGTGGGCCCGTCGGCATTCGCGCCGCTGCACTCGGCCTTGACGCTGTTCCCGGAGGAATTCGACGCTCGGGTTGCTCCGAATGCCCACCTCGATGCTGAGATTGCCGGCTCAGGGCTTGCTCAGGGTCAGCAGGTCAGCGCCGTGTCGGAGGTGACCGTAAGTGTCTGACGCGACTGCCGCCAAGGCGGCACCCAGCACCGCGGCGTCGAACGCCGCGGCATCCGACGCAGTCGAGGTGACTATCGACGGCGTCGAGGTCGATGCACGTCCGGGCGAGCTCGTCATCGCCGCAGCGGAGCGCGCCGGAGTGCACATCCCGCGCTTCTGTTACCACGAGCGGATGAGCTCGGTGGGCATGTGCCGCATGTGTCTCGTCGAGATCGACACCGGCCGCGGGCCGCAGCTGCAGGCGTCCTGCATGGTCCCGGTCTCGCCGCAGATGGTGGTGGACACCGCCAGCGAGCGCACTCAGCGCGCCCAAGAGGGCGTGCTGGAGATGCTGCTCATCAACCACCCGCTCGACTGCCCCGTCTGCGACAAGGGCGGCGAGTGCCCGCTGCAGGACCAGACGATGGCCTACGGCCCGGGCGAGTCCCGCTTCGTCGAGGAGAAGCGGCACTTCGAAAAACCGATCCCGATCTCCGAACTGGTGCACCTCGACCGGGAGCGATGCATCCTCTGCGATCGCTGCACCCGGTTCGCGGACGAGATCGCCGGCGACCCGCTCATCGACTTCGTCGAGCGCGGCAACGAGACCCAGGTGCTGACGTTTCCCGGCGAGCCGTTCTCGTCGTATTTCTCGGGCAACACGGTGCAGATCTGTCCGGTGGGAGCGCTCACCGCGGCGCCGTACCGCTTCAAGGCGCGGCCGTGGGACCTCGCCCAGACCGAGTCCACGTGCACCACATGCGCGGTCGGCTGCCGGATTGCGGTCCAGTCGTCACGCAACGAGCTGGTGCGCTGTCTCGGGGTCGACATCGATCCGGTAAACCATGGCTGGCTGTGCGACAAGGGCCGGTTCGCCTATGGCTCGGTCAGCAGCCCCGAGCGCGTCACGCGGCCCCTGCGGGCGCGCTCAGGGGGTCGAGCTGCGGACATCGCCGACGTCGAGTCGATGCGCAACTTCGAGCCGTCGGACTGGGCCGGAGCGCTCGATGCAGTAGCCAGTGCCGTCAAGGCTGCGCGGCCCGGGGCGATCGCCGTGCTCGGCGGCGCTCGCGGCACGAACGAGGACGCGTATGCGTGGTCGAAGCTGGCTCGCACCGTGCTGCGGACCAACCACGTCGACGCCCAGATGGGCGATGGGCTGGCTGCGGAGCTCGTCGTCGGCCTCGGGACGGCGACGATCGACGACGCGTGCAACGCCGACACCACCCTGCTCGTCTGCGGCGACCTGCGCGAAGAGCTGCCGGTGCTGCAACTGCGGCTGCGGGGGGCGGCCCGAGCGGGCACGACGCGCTTGGTCGAGATTTCCCCGGTCAAGACCGGCCTGAGTGGCGATGCCGCGAGGAGCGAGCGGTGCCGGGGCGGCGAAGCGGCCTCGGTCCTGCGTGATCTGTTGAACGGGGACGACCCGTTGGGTGACGAGTTGGCCGGTGGCTCGGTGGTGGTGGTGCTGGGGCGCTCCTCGGTCGCGGAGTCTGCCGATGCGGCCGCCGAGGTGGCATCGGTGATCGCTGATCGGGTGCCCCACGCCAAGTTCTTGGTAGCTGCCCGTCGGGGCAACGTCCGGGGCGCGCTCGACATGGGCCTCGCGCCGGGCTTGCTGCCCGGGCGCAGCCTCAGCACCGATCCGACTCCCGGGCTTGTCGCAGCGTGGGGCGAACTGCCGGCTGAGCTGGGCTGCGAAGCGGCGGGGATCCTCACCGCAGCCGCCGCGGGAGACATCGACGTGCTCTTTCTGCTCGGCGCCGATCCGGTGACCGATTTTCCCGACAGCGTGCTGGCACGGCTCGGTATGGCGGGCGCCCGCACGGTCGTCGCGGTGGACACCTTCTTGAACCAGTCGACGATTGAGGCCGACATCATCCTGCCCGCGTCTGCGTTCGGGGAGAAGTCCGGAACCACCACCAATATCGAAGGGCGAGTGTCTGCGCTGAGCGAGTTGGTGACGCCGCCGGGCTCGGCGCGTCCCGACTGGATGATCGCCGCCGAACTGGCGATGCTCTGCGATGCCGACTTGGGATTCGTGTCGGCCTCGGAGATCACGGCCGAGATCGCCGTGGTCTGCGAGACGCATGCCGACGTGGCCGGACCTGGCATCGAAGGCGACGGCGTGCTGGTGAGGGGTGCAACGTTCGAGCCTGAGCTGCCGCCCGCGCATGCAGCGCCGCCCCGGGATGCCTACAGCCTCCGCTTGGTGTGCAACCGCAAGCTCTACGACGGGGGGGTGACGGTCGGGATGACCCCGGCGCTGGCGTCTTTGCGGGCCGAGACCGCCTTGCGCGTGCATCCCACCGATCTCGAGCGCGTGGGCGTCGAATCAGGCACCGAGGTGGAGGTTCACTCCGAGCGCGGCGCCTTGCGCTTGCCGATCGTGGCGGATGCGGCCGTCGGTCGCCATAATGCCGTGCTGTTGCTGCCGTCGCCCGCGCTCGACGTGGGTGCGCTCATAGACGCGACGGCAGCAGTCACCGATGTGCGCATCGAGACCCGCGTAGGGAAGGAGCCGGCGTCGTGACTTGCGACCCGCTCTTTGCGGATGGCCCCGCAGGGCATGGCGATGCCGCGGCGTGTAATGGAGCGTTGTCGTGACAGGCGATCCGCTGTTTGCAGACGGCGCCGACTGGGGCGACATCGCCGTCATGGGCGTCAAAGTGCTCGTGGCCTTCGGCGCGTTGCTCGTCGCCACCATGTTCATGATCTGGTTCGAGCGCAAGCTGATCTCGGACATGCAGCACCGCATCGGCCCCAATGTGGCCGGGCCGTGGGGGCTGCTGCAGGCGTTCGCCGACGGCGTGAAGTTCTTCTTCAAGGAAGATCTGCGCCCCGCCAATGCAGATCCGCTGGTGTTCCGGCTGGCCCCGTACATCTCCGCTGTCACTGCCTTCGTGGCGTTCGCCATCGTTCCCGTCGGCGGCGTTTTTGCCGACGAGCCGGGTCGTCAGGGCACGGTCACGCTGTTCGGCAAGGAGACGATCCTGCAGGTGGCCGACCCGCCGGTCGGCGTCCTGCTGCTGCTCGCCATGTCTTCGGTTGCCGTCTACGGCGTGATGCTGGCGGGCTGGTCGTCAGGCTCGAAGTACCCGCTGATCGGCTCGGTGCGCGCGTCCGCTCAGGCGATCTCCTATGAGGCGGCACTGGGCATGTCGGTCGTCGCCGTGGTGATCGTGGCGGGTTCGCTCTCCACCCAGAGCATCGTGGCGTCCCAGGCCGGAGGCGTGAACACCTGGCTGCTGCTGACGACCGGCATCGTGCCGTTCCTGGTCTTCCTCATCTCTGCCACCGCCGAGCTGAACCGGCCGCCGTTCGACCTGGTGGAAGCCGAGCAGGAGCTGGTGGGCGGCTTCCACACGGAGTACTCGTCGATCCGCTTCGCCTTGTTCTTCCTGGCCGAGTTCATGAACGTCATCACGATGTCGGCGATCATGGTCACGCTGTTCTTCGGCGGTCCGGCTGGGCCGGTGTTCTTCGGCTGGACGTGGCTGTGGCCGACCGTGTGGTTCTTGGCCAAGGTGCTCGCGTTCCTGTTCATGTTCGTCTGGTTCCGGGCGACGCTGCCGAGGTTGCGCTACGACCAGCTCATGTCGCTGGGGTGGAAGGTGCTTATCCCGGTGATGCTGTTCTGGCTGATGTTCTTGGGTCTGCGGCAACTGGTGTTCGAGCAGGAGGGTTGGAGCGTCGCGCAACGGCTCGCTGTGACGCTGGGGGTGAGCGCCGCAGTGTTCGCGCTGGGGTGGCTGCTGCTGTCAGCAGCCTTGCGAGCGGCCAAGCGCAACACGGCGGATGCGGACGAAGAAGTGCCGGCCTCGGCCACAGGGAGAAGCTGATGGGATATCTCGACGGGTTCGTTGTCACCTTCGGCAAGCTCTTCGATGAGCGTGTCACCACCGAGTATCCGCATGACAAGCGGCCGAAGCCGCCTCGCTTTCACGGCCGCCATGTGCTCAACCGCTACCCCGACGGCATGGAGAAGTGCATCGGATGCGAGCTGTGCGCCGGGGTGTGCCCTGCCCGCTGCATCTACGTGCGCGGAGCCGACAATCCCCCTGATAACCCGGTCGCGCCCGGGGAGCGCTACGGCTACGTCTACGAGATCAACTACCTGCGCTGCATCCACTGCGATCTGTGCGTGGAGGCCTGTCCCACCGAGGCCATCACCGAGACGAAGGTCTTCGAGTTCAGCTTCCCCACCCGGCGCGACGCCATCTACACCAAGGACGAGCTGCTCACTGACGACGACGGTCGTCCTCGGCGACAGCCATGGGAACTGTGGCATCCAGGCGACGACGAGCACACGTCAGGCTGGATGCGGGCGACATCCCCCTCGGGCCAGCCGGCCTATGAAGGGCGCGTCGCGTGGAGCGGCGAGCTGGGCTACGGGGTGAGAGCGCCAGAACAGGGCCAGCACGCCGAGCCGGACGACGATCTCGACGCTGCGTCGCCGACGGCAGCCGAGACAGCAGAAAGCAGCCACGCCGCCGCAGGTGAGCACCGGGACTCCGGTGATGAACACGGTCACGGGAACGGCCTCTGATGGTTGAGGTGGTCGTGTTCGCGGTTGCCGCCGCCGCGTGCCTCGTCGGCGCGATCGGCGTCGTGCTCTCGCGCAATCCGGTTCACGCGGCGCTCATGCTGGTGATGACGCTGTTCGGCATCGCAGTGCTGTTCGTGGCCCAGCAGGCGCACTTCATCGCAGCGGTGCAGGTCATCGTGTATGCGGGCGCGATCGTTGTGCTGTTCCTGTTCGTCATCATGCTGCTGGGTGTCGACCGGGCCGCTGATCTCTCGTTGGGGGCGCTGCCGGCACAGCGTTGGACCGCTGCGGCGTTCGGCCTCGGCGGTGCGGCCGTACTGGTCTGGCTGGTGGCTGCCGTCGACCGGCTGTTCAAGGGCGCCAAGTCGCTGGCGCTCGAGACCGCAGCAGCGGAGGGCGTCGATGTCGGCGAAGACCCCACGGACTACGTCGCTGATGTCAGCGCCCTTGCCCGATCGTTGTTCTCCGATTACGTGTACGCACTCGAGCTGACCTCGCTGATGCTCATCGTGGCCGTCATCGGCACGGTGATCCTTGCTCGTCGCAGCGATGGCGCCGATGGGCGGCGCACCAGCCAGCACAACGGCGGTGCATCAGGGGTTCGAGGGGTCAGCAGTTCGACCGAGGCCAACCGATGAGCGGTCTCGAGGTGGTGACGAGCTGGTACCTGATCCTCGGCGCGTTGCTGTTCATCATCGGCGGCACGGGATTGCTGGTGCGGCGCAACCCGCTGATCATGCTGATGTGCGTCGAGCTGATGCTGAACGGCGTCAATCTCAGCTTCATCGCGTTCGCGGATCGCTTCGGCGACGTGCACGGACAGACGGTGGTGCTGTTCGTTCTGGTGGTTGCTGCTGCCGAGGTCGTGGTGGGCCTCGGATTGGTGGTCGCGGTGCTGCGTGCCTCCCCGCACGCCACGGCGGACGATTTGTCCGCCCTGCGGGGTTAGAGGCGGAGGACTGAAGCGATGGTCGAGCCTCGAAGAGCGCTGCATCGGACAGTGGCAAGGTTCCTCCCGGCGACTGGCGGAGAGATCTGAGTCATGGTCGAACTGGTGTGGCTCATCCCCGCGCTGCCCTTGGCCGGGTTTGCGGTGCTCTTGGCGGTGGGACCTCGCCTGGGCGAGCCACGGGCCGGCTGGCTGGCGACTGCCGCCAGTGCTGGATCGTTCCTGCTGACGCTCATCACGTTCGGCGGCTTGCTGGGACTCGACAGCACGCCAGGCGGTGCGGGCGGGCACGGCGGGCGATGGTTCGTTTCGACGCTGTTCGAGTGGATGCCGATCGGCAGCCTCGAGGTGAACGCAGCACTGCTGGTGGATCCGCTGTCGATGACGATGGCCCTGTTCGTGACCGGCGTCGGCACGCTGATCCACCTCTATTCGGTCGGCTACATGGGGGGCGACCCGAAGTACTCGAAGTTCTTCCTGTACCTCAACCTGTTCCTGTTCTCGATGCTCATGCTGGTGCTGGGCGAGAACCTCGTCGTGACCTTTCTGGGATGGGAAGGGGTCGGCACCTGCTCGTACCTGCTGATCTCGTTCTGGCACGAGCGGCCCACCGCAGCCACCGCGGGCAAGAAGGCCTTCGTCACCAACCGGATCGGCGATTTCGGTTTCATGGTGGCCACGTTCCTGCTGTGGACGACGCTCGGCACGGTGTCCTACGCCGGTATCGCGGCGGCGGCCGGCGGTCTGGCGACCGGAACCGCCACTGCCGTGTCGCTGCTCCTGTTGCTCGCGGCCGCGGGCAAGTCGGCACAGCTCCCGCTGTACGTGTGGCTGCCAGACGCCATGGAGGGTCCCACCCCGGTCTCGGCCATGGTGCATGCCGCCACGATGGTGACGGCGGGCGTGTACCTGCTGGTGCGGCTCAACCCGGTGCTGGACGAGTCGAAATCGGCGCTGCTGGTCATCGCCATCGTCGGTGCTGCCACGGCGCTGTTCGCGGCGCTCGCCGCGGTCGCGCAGCACGACATCAAGCGAGTGCTGGCCTACTCGACGGTGAGCCAATTGGGCTATATGTTCTTGGCCATCGGCTCAGGCGCATATGTGGCGGCCATCTTTCATGTCGTCACCCACGCCTTCTTCAAGGGCCTGCTCTTCCTGGGCTCCGGCTCGGTCATCCACGGTCTCGGCGACGAGCAGGACATGCGACGCATGGGCGCCTTGCGTGCCGTCATGCCCATCACGGCGGTCACGTTCATCGTCGGCTGGCTCGCCATCGCCGGGGTGCCGCCGCTGTCGGGCTTCTGGTCGAAGGACGAGATCCTGCTGGCGGCCTGGGAGCAGCCTGACATCGGACCGCTGCTGTGGATCGTGGGCCTCGTCACCGCACTGCTGACCGCCTACTACATGAGCCGCCAGACCTTCCTGGTGTTCTTCGGCGGCCAGCGCTGGGACGACAGCGCCCACCCGCACGAGTCGCCGCCCACCATGACGCTGCCGCTCGTGCTGCTGGCCGGCGCGGCAGCCATTGGCGGCATCATGAATCTGCCGCTGGTGAAGGACTGGCTGGTGCTCGAGCACTTCCTGGAGCCCGTGCTGGCCCACTCGCACCAGTTCTCCTCGGGCACCGGCACGAAGCTGGTGCTGGCCCTGGTGGCCGTCATCGCGGCGGTCGGGGGCATTGCCGTGGCGGTGGCGGCATGGCTGCGCGCCCGCATCCCCGCCGACCGGCTTGAACCCGCCCTGCTCGAGAACGTGTTCTACGTCGACTCGACGATCTCGAACTTCGTCGGCGGACCAGGCGCCAAGGCGTTCGAAGCCGCTGCCAGCGCCGACCGGCGCTTCGTGGACGGTGCCGTCAACGGTGTCGCCAAGCTCGTGGCCATGCTGGGCCAGGCCGTGCGGCCGCTGCAGTCCGGCTACCTGCGCCATTACGCGTCGGGTGTCGCCGTCGGCGCCATCATCCTCGTCGTCTGGCTGGCGCTGCGGGGCGTCTCATGAATCTCATCCTGCTGGGCGTCATTCCTATCGTCGTCTGGCTGGCGCTGCGGGGCGAGGTCGATTCGGGATCCAAGCAGGCACCTGCATCTCAGGATCAGTGTGTGCGTCGGGTCTGTGCTGTGGGACGAGTCATGAGCGCGTCCGTGCTGGTCACAGCCGGGGCGGTCATCGCGATCATTGCGTGGGCTGGCTCATGACGGCGAATGCGCTGCTTGCCGCCTCGGACTCGGGAGCTGATTTCCCGTTCCTCAACGCGTTGATCTTCGTGCCCGCGGTGGGCGCGCTCGTGGTCGCCCTGCTGCCGCGAAGCCGGCCGGACCTCGCCCGACCGATGGGGGCGCTGTTCGCCGGTATCGCCGGCGCGCTGGCGCTGGCGTTGGCTTGGCAGTTCGACACTGCCGCAGCGAACAAGGCCGAATCGGTCGGAGAGGGCTTTCAATTCGTCAGCCATCAGTCGTGGATTCCGGACCTGGGGATCTCGTGGCATGTCGGCGTCGACGGCATCTCGCTGTGGCTGGTGGTACTGACCAGCGTGATCGTGCCGATCGTGCTGGCCGGCGTCGACCCGCACCACGATCCGAAGCCCTACACGGCGTGGATGCTGCTGTTGCAGGCCGGCTCTGTCGGCGCGTTCGTGGCGCTCGACCTGTTCCTGTTCTTCGTGATGTTCGAAGTGGTGCTGGTGCCCATGTACCTGCTGATCGCAGGCTGGGGCTACGACGGGCGCCGCTACGCCGCCACCAAGTTCTTCATCTACACGATGGCGGGTTCGGCACTGCTGCTCGTCGCGATCGTGGCCACCGCCGTGCTCGGCTCGCCCGACAGCGGCATCACGTTCGACCTCGTGACGCTGGCTGAAGGCCAGCAGCTGGCCACGAACGCGGCACGCCTCTGCTTCGTGGCATTCGCGATCGCCTTTCTGGTGAAGGTGCCGGTGGTGCCGCTGCACACCTGGCTGCCCGATGCGCACACCGAGGCACCGACCGCAGGTTCGGTGGTGCTGGCTGCGGTGCTGCTGAAGCTGGGCACCTACGGTCTGCTGCGATTCGGCCTCTACCTGTTCCCGGAGGCGTCCGACTGGGCCGCGCCGGTGCTGGCCACCGTCGGCGTCGTGGGGGTCATCTGGGGTGCGATCACCGCGGCGATGCAACGCGACCTCAAACGGCTGGTGGCCTATTCCTCGGTGGCCCACATGGGCTTCATCGTGCTCGGCATCTTCGCCTTCACCACTCAGGCCATCGGCGGCGGCGTGATCCAGATGGTCAATCACGGCATCAGCACCGGCGCGTTGTTCCTCTTGGTGGGGATGCTCTATGAGCGGCGCCGAACACGGCAGATCGACGAGCTCGCCGGAATCCAGTCGGCGGCCCCGGTCTATGCCGGGGTGTTCACCCTGATCATGCTGTCGTCGATCGGCGTGCCGGGTCTCAACGGCTTCGTCGGCGAGTTCTTGATCCTGATCGGCTCGTTCGAGACCAGGCGCTGGTGGACGATCATTGCTGCCACCGGCGTGATCCTGGCGGCGCTGTACCTGCTGTGGGCCTACCAGCGTGTGTTCCACGGTCCGCCCGCAGCGGCCGACCGCAAGACGCCTGACTTGCGCCGGGGCGAGTTGCTGACGCTGGCACCGTTCGTCATCGCCGCCGTGGCGCTCGGCGTGTACCCCAAGCTGCTGCTCCACGCCACCGAACCCGCCGCCGAGACACTGCTGGTGCATCTTGACGAGCACAGCGACTTCGATTTGCCAGACCCGGACGATCCGGTGATCGTCGACGCCGGTGACAGCTCCGCCGACAGTGCCGGCAGCCACGACGGGGACGATCACTGATGCCGCCGCTCGACGAGCTGTTCAGCGAAACGTTCGCTTCGCCGAGCGTCGACTGGTGGGTGCTCGTCCCGCAGATCATCCTGGTGGGCGCGGCGCTCGTGCTGCTGCTGGTGGCTTCGCTGGCACCGCGCACCCTGCCTGGCTGGGTGTCCACCAGCACTGCCATCGCCACGGGTGCGGCTGCGGCCATCGTCGCCTCCGTGCAGTGGGGAATGTGGGGAACGACACCCCGGCCCACGCTGGCAGGCGCATTCGTCAGCGACGGCTTCAGTCTCCTGCTCACGGTGCTGATCGGTGCTGGTGTCGTCATCACAGCGCTCGTCGCGCATTCGGCTCTCGATCGCTATGACATGGCGCCGCCCGAGTTCGCGGCGCTGCTGCTGGCATCGGCAGCAGGGGCCGTGGTCATGGCCGGCGCGAACGACCTCATCGTGCTGTTCCTGGGCCTCGAATCGCTGTCGATCGCCCTGTACGTGCTGATCGCGCTGGCAGGCCGGCGGGCCAGCGCTCGCGAGTCGGCCATGAAGTACTTCGTGCTGGGGGCGTTCAGCTCGGCGTTCTTCCTGTACGGCATCGCGCTCGTCTATGGCTCTACTGGCGGCACGAACCTCAGCGGGATCGGCGAGTTCCTCTTCGAGACGGTGCGAGAAGCCGACTATTTGCTGCTCGCCGGCATTGCGTTGCTGCTTGTCGGCCTGGGTTTCAAGGTCGCCGCCGTCCCGTTCCACTTCTGGGCACCCGATACCTACGAGGGGGCGCCCAGCCCAGTCACCGGCTACTTGGCGTCGATTGCCAAGGCAGCGGGATTCGCAGCACTGGCGCGCGTTCTGTACGTGGCGGTCTTTCAGCAGAGCACTGCGTGGTCGCCGATCATCGTCGCGCTGGCATTCGCCACGCTGTCCGTCGGCGCGGTGATGGCTATTTGCCAGTCCGACGTGAAGCGCATGCTGGCGTTCAGCTCGATCAGCCACGCCGGCTTCGTGCTGGTCGGTCTCTCCGCGGTCCCGGACGTCAGCGGGCTGGCGCAGTGGAACGAAGGCGGGGGCGACGCTGTTTCCTCAGCCCTCTTCTACCTCATTGCCTATTCGTTCATGGCGCTGGGCAGCTTCGCCGTGCTGTCGGTGGTCATCGGAGCTGCGGGGGATCCTGACGACGGCGTCAGCCGGCACGATCTCAGCCGCTACGGCGGGCTGGCTCGTCGCCGTCCGGTGCTGGCGCTCGCATTCGCCGTGCTGCTGCTGGCACAGGCGGGCGTGCCGCTCACTGCAGGATTCGTGGCGAAGTTCGAGGTCATCCGTGCCGCTATTGGAACCCGCGGCTACGTCCTGGCCGCCGTCGCCATGGTCACGGCCGTCGTGAGTGCGTTTGCCTACCTGCGCGTCGTGCTGGCGATGTATGCACCCGAGGGCGCAGCGGATGCGGACGAGACCGCTCCGGCTGCCCGACCCAGCCGCCCGCGCTGGGGGGACCTGCCTTTGACGACCGTGCTTGCCATCACGCTGTGCGTGGCAGTGACACTCGTTGTCGGCGTCCTTCCGCAGACACTCCTCGAGTGGAGCGCGGACGCAGTCCTGTCGATCATCCCGTAGACCACGCCCGCGGCGACTCCTTTTGCAAAGTCTTGGACAAGAAGTCAAACCCACAGCAAGTTTCATAACTTTGAGTCCGGCGCTCCGCGCACTCAGGTGGCGCGGTCACCGCCGCTGGTGGCCGCCATTCGCAACGGATGCCCAAGAGTTGCGCGGTGTATATTGCAGGTGTGCGGCGTATACAGCTCTATATGGAGCCCGACATTGACGACGCGCTGACAGCAGCGGCAGCGAAGCAGGGAGTGTCACGTTCGGCGCTGATGCGAGACGCTGTGCGCACATTGCTCGAGGCCCAACGACCGGTAGGGGACGATCCCGTCGACGCGCTCATCGGATGGCTCGATGTCGAACCCGACGACGACATCGATGCGGTCATCTACGGCTACGGCGAATGAGGTTCGCCGATACCTCCTACTGGATCGCGCTGCAAGTCACCCGAGACCGTAACCACGTCGCTGCGGCAGCTCTGTGGCGCCATGATCAACACCCGGTTCGAACGTCGACTGCCGTGCTCGGGGAGACATGGACGTGGCTGCGACGCAGAGCCGGCCACATGGCCGCCGTGCGAGCCGTCAACGACATCCGTGACTCGGCTCGCGTATCGGTCGCCTTGGTCGATGAATCGGTCGACGTGCGGGCGTGGGAATGGCTGCACCGGCGCGATGAACGCGCCTATTCCTACGTGGATGCCACCAGCTTCGAGATCATGCGCCGCGAGCGAATCACCGAGGCGTTGGCATTCGACGGCGACTTCAGCGCAGCAGGCTTCATCGAAGTCCGGCCGTAGCCCAAGATGGCTGCGGGCAGCATGAGCGATGTTCGTTGGCTTGTGCTGGATGCGATGGGCGTCATGTATCACGCCGGTGACGACGTCGCCGAGCTGCTCATCCCATACCTGCGCGGCAACGGCTGTCAGCTCGCTGATTCGGAAATCGAGGCCCTCTATCTCGACGCCAGCCTCGGCCGGATGACCAGTTCGCAGTTCTGGCAGCGGTGCGGCGTCGACGGCAGTGATGCCGACTACATCACAGGTCACACGCTTTCGCCTGGCCTCAAGGATCTGCTCGAGGAAGCGACAGCTCGCGGCATACGCGTCGCATGCCTGTCGAACGACATGAGCGAGTGGGCCGCCCTACAACGCGATCACTTCGGCTTGGCAGAGTTCATCGGTTCTTGGTGCATCTCCGGCGACATCGGTGTCCGCAAACCCGATGCCGAGGCCTTCCTCGCGCTGCTTGGCATGATTGGGGCTGAGCCCGGTAAGTGCCTGTTCGTGGACGACCGCCAGAAGAACACCGATGCAGCGCGTGCAGTCGGTTTCCGCACCGTGCTGTTCGAGGCCGGGTGTTTCTCATCCCTCAACGAGTTCCTGAGTCAGCTTGAGCGATAGTCCGCCTGACGCGGCAGATCCCCCGGCCCTGGCGGCTTGTTGCCGTCGGGTGCCGGGGGATCGCCTTGCGTGCTGCCCTAGATGCAGTGCGGTGATGGGAGGGGGTCACCGGCCGTCTGCGAAGGGCAGCCGGGGTGTGGGGTCAGCTGGCACCTCCTTCGTTGCCTTCGGCGTGGCCGCCTGCTCGCTCGGCGCCTTCGCCGCCGCCGGTGCCGCTCTCGCCGGCTTCGGCGTTGCCGACCTCGGCGTGCGGGCTCCAAGTGGCGAACGGCGCTTGGGTGGCGGGCAGGTCGATCCGGATGGTCTGCCCGGGCGCCAAGTCCGTCGGCGTGGTGGGTCCCAGCTCGGTGCCGTTGGAGAGGTGGATCTCCACCCGGGCTCGGGTCAGCACGCTGTTGGTGGTGTTGGTCACGGTGCCCCGGAACGTGTTCGTGGCGGGGTCGTAGGCCATCCTCAGCCGGGCGCCGTTGCGGGTCACGTCGTAGGTCTGGTTTGGCGTGAGCGCCACCGCAGTGTCACCCCCGCCTTCGCCGCCTGCCTCGGTCACCTCGCCGCCGCGCTCACCGCCGCGTTCGCCGCCTGCCTCGTTGCCTTCGGCGTGGCCGCCCGGGCCTTCAGCGCCCTCGCCGCCCTCGCCGCCGGAGTGGGGGATGGGGCCGGGCCCGTTGCAGTCGAACACCTCCATGTGCACCACGTAGCCGTCGAACGGCACTCCTGCCATCGTCGGCTCGCCGGCGACTGACAGCACCGACGTCGCCGACTGGCCGGGCGCCAGGTCGCCGAGCTTCTGGGGGCCCAGCTCGCCGACCGTCTGCGCGCCGAGCTTCATGTGCGGCTCGGACTGCACGTAGCACAGCGTCTGGGCGGTGGTGTTGCGCACAGTGGTGCGCACGGTCTGGGTCGCCGTGTCGTAGCTGGCCGCCACGTCCAGGCCGCCCAGGTTGCCGGTCCAGGTCTGATCCAGCGGGATCACCGGGCTCGACATCAGCGCCTCGTTGATCTCGGCGCTGCCGCCTTCGCCGGCACCCTCGACGCCCTCGGCGTGGGTCGGGTTCGCCTCAGCGCCCTCGCCGCCGGTCTCTCGACCGGTCTCGCCGCCGGCCTCACGGCCGTTCTCACGGCCGCCTTCGTTGCCCTCGGCGTGGCCGCCGGCGCCCTCGGTGCCTTCGCCGGCGCCTTGGCGCTCGCCGCCGCCCCGGTCGCCGATCACCTGGCCCGCCTTGGGCTCGGCAATCTCGGGGCCTTCCCCGGCACCGGCGCCGACGGCGAACCCGCCCAGCGCCGCCGCCGAGAGCGTGACTCCTGCGAGTGCTCCGGCAGCCCATTTCCTTGCTCTTGAATTCGTGAACCCCATGTCATTCTCCTTTCGTGAGGTTCTGACTTGGGGAGCAACGTAAGAACCGAATGTGACCCAAATGTGGCGACGCGAAACAAGCTGCCAAGACGTCTCGCGATGCGTAGGGTGACGTTGCGATGACACCGCTCGGACGTGAGATGCGCAGCCTCGCCCGCCAGATTGCGGACCAGGCATCGCAGGCGGGTGACATCGAACGTCAGCAATCGCTCCGGCAAGACCTGGAGCGCAAGCTCGCGAGTGCTGGCACAACAACGAAGGAAATTGCCAAGGCCGCCGGTGTGACCCGATTCACGGTGTATATGTGGATGCGGCAAGCCCACATGGGCCGCTATCCGACGCTCTAGAGCGACGGCCATCGCTGATGTGACAGAAGCGATCTATTGCGCCAGTTTGGCCGATCTGCTCTCAGCCAAACTGCCGGTTGCAAGCGTTTGAGCTGCCGTCAACGATGGAGCCTGCGGAGCTTGGGGTGAAGCTCCCGCAGGGAGGTTCGGCCCGTGACGGCGACCGGCGCATGGTCATACGACCGATACCGCGAGGGCACAGCACCCCTGCCTTGCCCGAATCTTGCATGGAACACCTACGGCGAGGGAGTCGAGAGCATCGGCCGCGACGGGCGTCCTGAACCGGTCGATATTCCTGAGCCTGCTCGCGATCAGCTGCTGGTGCGGGTTGACGCGGTCGGGCTCTGCTTCTCCGACGTCAAGCTGATCCGTCTCGGCTCGGAGCATCCCAAGCTGTACGGCCGCGATCTGTCGGTTGACCCCATTCGCCTCGGCCATGAGGCCGCGGTGACCGTCATTGACGTGGGTGACGATCTCGCTGAGCTCTACCGTACGGGTGATCGTCTCGCGATCCAGCCGGACATCTATCTGGACGGTCGCAGCACTGCCTACGGCTATACGATCCCCGGCGGCTTGATCCAGTACCACCTGATCGGCCCCGAGATCCTCGCAGCAGACGGCGTTTCGTATGTGATCCCGGTCGCTGACGGCATCGGGTACGCGGCGGCAGCGCTGTCGGAGCCGTGGGCATGCGTGGAAGCCGCGTACACGCAACGCCGCCGGCTCTGGCCGCTGAGCGGCGGAACGGCGTGGGTCATCGGTCGCCCAGACGACCAGCGCAGCTACGACTTTGGCGAGACGTTCCGGGATGCCGCCCGAGTGGTACTGACCGGTGTGGGCCCGAACACCGCCACCGCCGTGCTCGAGTCGATCGGCCCGCAGACCGAGACGTCGGTCGCGGACGCCATGGACTTGGACGCATACGCGTCGCTCGTCGAGCGCGAAACCGATGGCCACGGCTTCGATGACATCGTCCTTCTCGATCCCGACTCCGCTGCCCAGGTGACTGAGGTCGCACGGCACATCGCCTATCGCGGCACGCTCAATCTCGTCGGCGAGCGCCCGCTTGACGGTCTGTCATCTGTCGACTTTGGCCGTCTGCACTACGACTACACAGCCTTTGTCGGCACGCGTGGCCCGGATGTCGATGCCGCATACGGCGAGCAGCGAAATCGCTGCGACCTGCGTGCTCAGGGGTTGGCGGTGTTCGTCGGCGCAGGCGGGCCGATGGGCCAGATGCACGTGCAACGAGCCCTCGAGAAGGCTGATGGCCCGGCCACGATCATCGGCATCGACCCCGACAGGGAGCGACTCGACGTGCTGCAAACGTCGCTCGGCCCGCTTGCGGAGCGCTCGGGCATCGAGCTCATCGTGCTGAACGCCGATGCGTCCGACTCGAGCGTGCGTGAGTTGATCAACCAGCGTTCAAACGGAGCTGGCGCGGACGATGTCGTCGTCACCGTGCCGGTCGCGTCGGTCATGGCCTCGGCGGCGCAACTGATGAGCGCCGACGGGATGCTCGTGTTCTTCGCCGGTGTCGCGAACGGCACAACCGGGCCGCTCGACATGAGCCAGGTGTATCTGAGCAATGCCCAGTACACCGGCACATCGGGCTCGACACTCGACGATCAAGCGCTCGTGCTCGACAAGACAGCGCAGGGTTCGCTGTCACCCGACCTGAACCTGGCTGCGGTCGGCGGAATCGAGGCGGGGCGCGACGGCGTGCAGGCGATGCTCGACGGCCGGTTCGCCGGCAAGATCGTCATCTTTCCCCAAGTCTCCGGCATGCCGCTGCTCGGACTCGACGAGCTGTCCGACAGGTACCCCGAGATCGGGGGTGCCCTGGGACCGCAGGGCCAGTGGACATCCGAAGCTGAACGGCGACTCATCGAGGCCTATGGCGCCGTCGAGGACTCGTGATCACGACGCTGACCCCGAATCCGAGTTTCGATCGGACGCTGCGCGTCGACGCGCTTGATCGAGGTGAGGTCCACCGGGCATCGCTGGTGCGCATCGAATGCGCGGGCAAGGGAGTGAACATCGCCCGCGCCCTGGCCGTCAACGAACACCCGGCTCGGGCCGTGTTTCCGGCCAACGATGACGACTTTGCGGCTTTTGATGCCGCGTTGGCCGCAACCGGGGTGACGTCGCAGGCAGTGCGGATTCGAGGCTCCATCCGGAGCAACATCACGGTCGTAGAGCCCGATGGCACAACGACGAAGATCAACGAGCCGGGACCGGAACTCAATGGCGCGGAGGCCGGCGAGCTGATACGCGCCGCGGCGACGGGTTCGGGTTCGGACTGGCTCGTTGCCAGCGGGAGTCTCGCGCCCGGTACGCCGGCCGACTTCTACGCGCAGCTCGCCATGTCGCGCCCCGACGCGGCGCAGCGCCTCGCAGTCGATTCCAGCGGCGAACCGCTCGAGCTGCTCGTCGGGACGCCATGCGCCGTGGTGAAGCCGAACCTCAGCGAGTTGGTCAGTCTCACGCGCCGGCGGATATGCACATTGGGCGATGTCGTTGAGACCGCCCGGGACCTGTGTGAACGCGGCTGGGGTGCGGTGCTGGTCAGCCTGGGCCGCTTCGGTGCTGTGCTGGTGGGTGACGAGTTGGCTTACGGAACCGTCTCGGTTGCCGACGTGCGCAACACGGTCGGTGCAGGCGATGCACTCCTGGCTGGCTTTATCGCTGCGGGCGGTCGGGGCTCGGCGGCTCTCGCTGAAGGGCTTGCCTGGGCGGGAGCCGCGGTGAGATCGGTGGGAACGGCCGGCGCCTGCGTCAGCCTCGAAGATCGACAGGCGGTTGCCGTATCGCAATGCGTCCCGCAACATCTGCCGGTGGGGGAATCAGCATGAGCGAGCAGTTTCCGCTACGGATCTCGGCGATGTTCCGTTCCGGCATCTCGGGCTATGTCAGGAATCTGGTCCCTCTCACGGCTGCCGCCGCGGTCACCATTGCCGTATTCGGCGTCTTCCGCTTCTGGGCGCAGGTCGCGATCAACGACGGCAGGACCTTTCAGTCGATCGTCCTCGATCTCGTCGGGCTCGTGCTCGCCGGCACCATTGCGCTGCCGTGGTTCGCGTATGCCCTTGACGCTGCCCGCGACCAGCCGATCGATCTTGCCGGACCTTGGCGCAACGGCAAGCAGTTTCTTGCGCAGCTCGTCTGCGCCGTGTTTTTCTGGGCGGCCTTCCTGCTCGGCCTGCGGTACCTGGCCGGCATTCCATCGATTCTCGCCACGCTGTTCTACGGGTTCTATGGCTACGTCGTCGCCGACCGGGCGGCGAAGGGAGGCCTGCGAGCACTGGGCACCAGTGTCCGCCTCGGCACCAAGCGCCGTGTCGCGCTCTTCGCGATCCTGGCGCTGTTCGGGGCGTTCAATCTGCTGGCCGCGATCCCGCTCGGCTATGACGTGTCAGCTCTGACGGTCGTGTTCACGCTCGCCCTGCTGACCGTCACTGCGAGCATCACACTCGTGGGGGGAGCATGCCTGTACGACGCCCTGACCGAGCGATTGGGCGAGCAATGAACGACTCGGGGGAACTCCGGCTCGGCGGCACTCCAGCCTCGGCGGGTGTTGCCATCGGGCCAGCGATCGTCATCGACCCGCAGACAGCAGAGGTGCCCGACGTCGCAGATCCCGTAGCTGCGTTCAACGAAGCGAGCGCAGCGGTGAGCGAGCAACTCGGGATCATGTGTCAGACGGCTCGAGCGGCCGGGCGCTCCGAAGCCGGCGACGTGCTTGAAGCCCAGGCGCTGATGGCGCAGGACCCGATGCTCGCTGATGCCGTTGCTGCTGCCCTCGGCGACGGCGCCGCACTCGATGCGGCGCTGCAGCAGGCGCGCCAGCAGATCGAAGACGTGTTCGCAGCGATCGACGATCCGTACATCGCGGCACGCGCCCAGGACGTCGTCGAGGTCACCGACCGGATTCGACGCCAGCTCGCAGGCATCGAAACACCGGACTTGGGTCAGATCGACGTGCCGTCAGTGCTGGTAGCGAGAGCGCTCACGGCCGCCGATACCGCCGCGCTCGACCCCGCTGCGGTTCTCGGCTTCGTCACGGAGGCCGGCGGTCCTACCTCGCACGTTGCCATCATCGCTCGATCGCTGGGCGTCGCGGCAGTGGTAGGCGCCACTGGCATCGTCGAGCGCGCGCAAGCAGGCGTCCCAGTCGCCATCGACGGCTCGACGGGCGACATTGTCGTCCACCCGACCGATGTGACCGTCGAGGACTTTGCGGCACGCCGTGAAGCGCTCGAGGCTGCGATCGCTGCCGCCGATCAGTTCCGGGGGGTCGGCGTGGCCCTCGGCGACCATCGGATTCAGGTGCCCGCCAACGTGGGATCTCGCGACGATGTCGAGCGCGCCGTGGCCGCTGCAGCCGAGGGCATCGGCCTGCTTCGCACAGAATTCCTGTTTCTCGACCGGTCCGACGCGCCCAGCGAGGACGAACAACTCGACTTCTACTCCTTTGCCGGCACCAGCTTCAGCGAGCCGGTGGTCATCAGGACCTTTGACATCGGCGGGGACAAGCCTGCGCCCTACCTCAGCATCGCGGCAGAGGAGAATCCGTTCCTGGGCGTACGCGGTGCCCGTCTCTACAGCCAGTTTCCCGAAGTGTTCGAAACGCAAGTACGAGCAATCCTGCGAGCTGCGACCGACGCTCCGATCTGGCTGATGCTGCCCATGGTCTCCACAGTGACCGAGATTCGAGCGCTGCGCGATCGCATCGTCGAAGTCTCGGCAGGGCTCACGGCGCGAGGCATCCGTCATGACCTGCCGCCGATCGGGATCATGGTGGAAGTCCCCTCGGTGGCACTCATCGCCGACGCTGTGGCGCCTCATGTGGATTTCTTCTCGATCGGCACCAACGATCTCACGCAGTACGCCATGGCTGCTGATCGCACCAACATCGGGCTCGACGAGCTCCAAGATCCGCTCCATCCCGCGGTGCTCGCTCTGTGCGAGCGCACGGTGGCCGCCGCGAAGCGCAATGGCATCGGCGTGTCGGTCTGTGGCCTGGCTGCAGCTGATCCGCTCGGCGCGGCGGCGTTTGCTGCCATGGGCGTCGACAAGCTCTCCGTCAGCCCCCGGGCGGTAAATCTCGTCAAGTCGGCGATTGCGACGATGGATGCTTCCTCCGCCGAATCGATGATCCTGGCGGCGCTGGGTGCGGCGACTGCCGACGAGGCTCGCGGCATCATCGCCAACCCTCCGGCCGGACCATGACGGCGCTGCTCGACACGCGAGCGCTGCGGATCACCCGGTGGCTGCTGCAGCAGGATCAGCCGCGCAGCACTGCCGCGCTGGCGTCGGATCTCGGATTGAGCCAGCGCGTTGTCCGCTACCGCCTCGACCAAGTCGAGCACTTTCTGCGAACGTGCGGTGCCGAACTCGCGCGCAAGCGTGGTCAGGGCCTGCTCGTGACCGCCTCACCGGATGTTCGTTCGAGAATCGCCGCTGACATCCGGTCGTTGCCAGAAGTGCCGCGGGTCTATGCCCCGCCTGAACGGGCCCGGATTCTCCTCGCGGCGCTGCTGTGGGAGGCGCCGGACGTGGTGTCTCTTGAGGAGCTGCACCTAGAACTGGAGGTGTCGAAGACGTCGGCCCGACGCGACTTGCAGAGGTGTGAACCGTGGCTCGAGCGCAACGGGCTTCCGCTGGTGCGGCGCGCCGGCCGCGGCATCTCTGTCGTCGGTACCGAACGGCGCATCCGCCGCGTCACCGTGCAGCTCATTCTCGAAGCGATCCCCGAAGAGGTCCTGCACCTGCAGCTCGCTGAAGCGCCCTCTGCCGCGCAACAGGCGACCGCGCGGGTGCCGGTCGGCCTGCTGGAACGGATATTCACGCTTCCCCTCGTCGAGACCGCCGCGCTCGTCCGGGCCAGCGCGCTCGGCCAGACCCTCACCACCGGCCGCAGCGACGCGGTATTCGCGCTGTACCTCGCCGTGTCGGTGGCCAGGATCCGCGCAGGACGAAGCGTGGCACTCGATGCCGGCGTGCATCGCTCGGCGATGGATCACCCCATTGCCCGCAGCGTTGCGACCATCGTTCCGAGCTTGGAACAGCTCGCTGGCACCAGCCTGCCCGCTGCGGAGGTGGCGACAATCACCGAATATCTGCTCGGCCTCGATGCCCTGGACACCGTGCGTCCGGGTTCCGAGGGTGTCGCCGACAGCCTCCTCGACGAGATCATGCGGCTCGCCGGCGACAGGCTGCACACTGCCCTCGTCGACGACTCCGAACTCAGGCGCGGATTGGCATCTCACCTCGAGCGTCTCGGTGTTCGCCTGCGCTATGGCTTGCCCATCCACAATCCGCTGCTTGACGAGGTGCGAGAGCGCTATCCGGACGTCTATGCCGTTGCTGCGGAGATGGCATCGCTGCTTACCGAGGCAATGCACGTGGCGGTTGCCGAAGACGAGATCGGCTTTATCACCATGTACGTCTCGGGTGCCATGGAGCGAGCCAGGCTCCGGCCGAGGCGGCGCGCTCTTGTCGTCTGCCCCAGCGGGATGGCCACCGTCTGGGTGCTCGTCTCGCGGATCAAGTCTGAGTTCCCGGAACTGGACCTGGTGGAGGTCCTGTCCGAGCGAGGATTCGAAGATCTCCGCCATGACGACTTCGATCTGGTCATCTCGACGGTGCCGCTGCGAGCCAGCGGTGTACCGGTGGTGGTGGTCAGCCCGTTGATGTCGACCATCGACGTCGCACAGGTCGCGCAGTACGCCTGATCGCTCCGTCGCAGTCGGCCGCCGTTGTGACCGATTGGCGCTGTGACACCGTGCCGCGCGGGCACCGAAATGTCGTTGTCGACCGGTGCCGAATTGGCAGTAGAGCCGGGCGGATCCCAAGCATAAAGATGTACCTATCACTTGGAGTAACGTAAGGAGAAACCACATGCAATTGGCAACGTCTCATGGTAATGCGGAGTCACACGAGCGCCAGCCAAGTTGACATCGACCCGAATCCGTCGCGGATCCGCGGCTGTCTTGCTGGCGCTCGTAGTTTCTCTGGTTTCTTTCGGGCTTCCATTCGGCGGAATCACACCGGCCAGCGCCGACACGCAGGTTCATTGTTACGAGAGCGGTCGAGTGTGGGTTGTAGTCAACGGCAGCTATTTGGACCACTGGCAAACCGTTGTGACCTGTGAGAGCATCCCGCATGACCACAACTGGTGGGATCCCGACAAGTACCTCTGGTAGTCCGAGAGCCTTGGACCAGCGTGATCGGTCAGCGAAAGTTCGCCCTATTGGCAATCGCTCTAATTGCTTCGGGGTGCTCGGCACGTGGGTCAGCTATTGCGTGCGAGAACGCAGTTTTGAGACAGGTTGATCGAGAGCGCGAATACGTAGGTGCCATTGAGGCTCACGATGCTGCTCACGATGCGGGTGGTGGCCATGACGACAGTGATGTTGTCAGTGCCCGGGTAGCCATGATCCTCGCTGAGGTTGAGACACGCCGGCTCTGCGGATAGGAACTTGAGCAATGAGCGGCAGTGCGACGGCCGCAGGCTTGAATGTTCCTTCTTGGTGGGCGGCTTCCCGACAAATGAGAATCTTGGCTTAGGAGCTTCGGAACGTGCGCTCAGACCTTCCTGCGAGGTATGTCTGCGTTCTTGAGAATCTCGCCGTGAGCATCGATGATTCCGGCCTTGGAGCCCAGGGAAAGCGGGTTCGCGCCGAACAGGTCGGCGCGGTTGATGGCCACCCATCGGTAGCCGTCGATCTTCTTCACGCGCTTGAAGGCGCCCTTCAGTTCCTCGGCGCTGGCGGCGACGACGATGGAGCCCTTCTCGAACACCAGGTCGGCCGCGCCCGAGTCATCCACTGACGCCCCGACCGCCTCCGCTACAGCGGCAACCAATGCGTCATGCTCGAGTCTGCTCATGTCACTCCTCCTCGGTGAGAATGGCCACGACAGCCTCAAGCGCGGCCTCGGCCTGAGGGCCTTCGGAGTGGACACGTGCAGTGTCACCGTGCCCCGCTCCGAGCGCGAGCACGCTCATGATGCTCACCGCGTTCGCGGTCTTCTGGCCGGCCTCGATCGTGACTTCCGCATCGAAGGTCTTCAGTCGCTCGACCATGACCGCGGCGGGTCGGGCATGAAGTCCGTGGGGATTGGTGATGACCACTTCGGCGGACACTGCGCTCATCGAGGTCTCCAGTTCCTGCCTTCAATCGTCGCCGTACTCAGTCGTCGGAAGGGGGTGCAGCACTCAGCTGGGTGTAGACGAACTCGGCATCGCCCGTCTGCGCAAGCTGCTCGCAGAGCTCTTCGTCTTGCAGTATCTCCGCTAGCTGCGACAGGACGCGTACGTGATCGTCGCCGACCGCCGCGAGCCCGACCACCAGATGCGCCGTTCCCGGCCCCCAGTCGACGCCATCGGGGTACTGAGCGACCACGATGCCCGTCGACCGGATGAAGTCCTTGCTCTCGTTCACCCCATGGGGCAGGGCGACGCCGTTGCCCAGATACGTGGACACAACTCGTTCCCGCTGTTTCATCCCCTCGACATAGGGGGGCGTCACCGAGTTACGATTCACGAGCAGGCCGCCCGCGTGCTCGATGGCTTCGTCCATGGAATTCGCTCGGCACCCGAGCACAACGTCCGCTCGGGTCAGGACAGACCCAAGTCCGTCCTCTGCACTGTCGTCCACGTCAGCGCTCAGATCTTCGACACGACCGGATCACCGGCCTTCAGCGTTGCGACGAGCTGCTTCACCGACGGGTCATTCACGAACAGAATGAACGGCACGATGGCAGCCGTAGGAACCTTCTCCTTGGCCTGCTTCGCCAGACCTTGGTGGACCACGATCACGTCGGCATCGTCGGACAGCTGCCCCACCGGCCGGTGCACGACAGTGATGTCGAGCTTGGCCTTCTTGACCAGCTTCTTCAGCTGATTCGCGCCCATCAGGCTGCTGCCCATACCTGCCTCGCAGGCGAACACGATCAGCTTCACGTCGCTCGCCGTCTTGGTGACTCGCTCCGTCATCTTTGACCTCCGGTCGGTGCCGACGAGAATAGGAGGACCGGGGCAGTCAGCCATCCTGAACCGCCCCGGCCTCCTCAGGCTGCGCCCAACTGGGGGTCAGCGCAACCTCCGCGGCATCTCAGTTCAGCGGGACACCCTCCATGGCGTCGTCGAGCGAAGTGTCGTCGTCGCTGTCGTCGATCTCTGGGACCGGGAACAGTCTCAGCAGGATCGAGCCGACGATGAACGCAGCTGCGGCTCCTGCCGCGATACCTAGGAACACCCCCGCGATCGCTCCGCCGTTGGACGGCAAGAAGGAGATGTAGGCGAAGATGCTGCCTGGAGAGGGCGGCCCGGTCAGACCTGCGTCGAAGATCACGAACACGATGTCGGCCACGATGCCGCCTGCCCACATGGCACCGATCATCACCGGGTTCATCAGGACGTACGGGAAGTACACCTCGTGGATCCCGCCGAAGAAATGGATGATGATGGCACCGGGAGCGGACAGCTTGGCCAACCCCTTGCCGGCAAACCAGTACGCGAGCAGCAGCCCCAGACCAGGTCCGGGATTCGACTCGAGCATGTAGTAGATCGAGCGGCCGGTCTCAGCCACGTCGGTGGTGCCCAGCGGTGTGAGCACCCCGTGGTTGATGGCGTTGTTGAGGAACAGCACCTTGCCGACTTCGATGGGCAGATCCATGAGCGGCAGCAGGCCGGCATCGCTGAGGGCCTCGACCATGTTGCCGAAGGCATCGGCAATCTCGCGCATGATCGGGCCGATGATCCGGTAGCCGAGCATCGCGAGGCCCAAGCCGGCGATGCCTTGGGAGAAGTTGTTGACCAGCATCTCGAATCCCGACGGCGTGCGGGGTTGGAGGAACTTGTCGATCTCGCGCATCACCAAACCGGCGAGCGGGCCGGCCACCATCGCACCCATGAACTGCGGCGCTCCACCGGCACCGGCGATTCCGAACTGGACACCGCGGTCCTCAGCGGCAGCGGCGGCGAGTTCTTCCCAGAAACCCGGTTGCAGCGCGGCGCCGGCGATGACGCCCATTACGGCGACCGCGCCGAGCACACCGCCTCTGTGGCCGTAGATCAGCTTGCCGCCGGTGTAGGCGATAAGAAGCGGCAACAGGTACCGGATCATCGGGACGACGGTCAGACCCGTAATCGTCCCCCAGTCCCAGCCGAGCGCATCGTTGCCGATCTTCGACAACCAGCCCGTTGGGATGAAGAGAGCTGTGATGAGTCCCCAAGCGATGAACGCACCGATGTTCGGTATGACCATGCTCGATAGGAACCCGCCGAAACGTTGAACACGTTGAAGCATGCGTAAACCCCCCTTGCTTCAGGCGATTGGAGCATCTTTGCCCCTGGGATCCGTCCGGCTCTACTGCCAATTCGGCACCGGTCGACAGTGACAATCTGGGTGTCTCGCGCCAGTTCTGGCCATTCGCAAGGCGGGTGACCCGCGCTTCTGGATGGTCGATCTCGATCCTCACCATGCCAGGTCGGCAACAGTTGCATAGCTGGTGCCGTGCTGCACACGAGCTCGGACCGCTTCAGTCTCGGCAAGCGAATGGAGACGATGTCGATCAGCGCTCTGTGGAGCTGAAGCGATGGCACCCCGGCGCCTGAGTGTCGCCCTTGGAACCGTGGTCGGCACGCTGGTCGAGAATCGGCGCAGGGTGGCGCGAAGTCGCTAGCGTTGCGGTCCGTGTCCGACCTCTTGCGGAGCTATCTGACTGTCGCGATCTTCGGCACAGCGGCAGTCCTGATGGCCTTCACGATGTTCGGTGTCGCACGAGTCCTGCGGCCCCAGCGACCGACGCCGCAGAAGCTCATCGCATATGAGAGCGGCGTAGATCCGGTAGGCAGCGACTGGACCCAGAGCCAGATCCGCTACTACGTCTTCGCGGTGCTCTTTGTCTTGTTCGACGTGGAGGCCGTGTTCATCTTTCCTTGGGCGACGCGGCTCGAGGTCTATGCCCTGTTCGGCCTGGTCGAGATGGCAATTTTCATCTTCATCCTGGTGCTGGGCCTGTTCTACGCATGGCGCAAGGGCGTCCTGCGCTGGGTCTGAGGGGCTGAGGGAATCCCACGATGGCACTGGTCGACAAGGTCAAACTGCCCAAGCCGCTCACCTGGCTGCTGAACTTCGGCCGGGCCCGCTCGCTGTGGGTGTACCAGTGGGGCCTGGCCTGCTGTGCCATCGAGATGGGTGCCGCGTTCGGTTCTCCCCGGTACGACGTGATGCGGCTCGGGGTCATCCCGTTCCCTGCCAGCCCGCGCCAGGCCGACCTGGTGGTGATCTCCGGCACCGTGACCGACAAAATGGCGCCGGTCATCCGCCGCCTGTACGAGCAGATGCCCGAGCCCAAGTACGTCATCTCGATGGGCTCGTGCGCCAACTGCGGCGGGCCCTACTGGGACAGCTACTCGGTCACCAAGGGCGTGGATCAGGTCATCCCGGTCGACGTGTACGTGCCCGGCTGCCCGCCACGACCCGAAGCACTGCTGGAAGGCATCGTGCTGCTGCAGGAACGCATCCAGCGCGAAGACATGCAGGAACGCTGGCGAGGCGAGCCGATAGTGGTGCCGCCCTCGGCACCATCATCAACACGTGTGCCGGCGGGATCGGCACAGGCGTAGACATGGCGGACGAAACCGGCGAGGACGCAGCGGAGCCAGGTGACGAGGCGCGTGAAGCGCTCGCCGCCGAGCTGTCCGAGCTGCTCGGCGACGCGATGGTGGAATTCCACGTCGAAGCAGGGCAGAACCTCTGGCTGCGCATCGACGTCGCGCAGTGGCATGCCGCGATGACGGCGCTGCGCGATGCCGGTTTCTCCTACTTCGGCTTCCTCTCCGCCATCGACTGGACCGATGCGCCCGAAGGCCGCTACGAGGACACTGAGTTCGACGCCGCGGGGGTCGGGCAGGACGACGAAGCCGCCAGCGCCACCGCCGAGGAGACGGTGCGGCACGGAGGCGGCGAGACACGCTTCCAATTGCTGGCGCAGTTGCACTCGCCGACCCGCCACGCCGCTGTCCTCATCAAGGCCGACCTGGCGGAGGTCGCCGACAGCGATGGGCGCAGTACGCCTGAGGCGGTGCCGTCGATCATCGATGTCTTCGCCGGTGCCGACTGGCATGAACGCGAGGCCCACGAGATGTTCGGCCTCGTCTTCGACGGGCACCCGAATCTGGCACACATCTACCTGCCCACCGAATTCGAGGGCCACCCCCTGCGCAAAGATTTCCCGCTGCTGGCGCGTGCGGTCAAGCCGTGGCCCGGCGTCGTCGATATCGAAGAGATCCCGCCGGAGCTCGAAGCCCAGCTTGAGGCCGAGGTGATGGCCGAGTTCGAAGCATCGGGCGCGGGCGCATGAGCGCTGCAACGGCGACTGACCTGCGCTCACAGCAGGCCTACGTGGCGGCCCAGGCCGCGGATGCCCGCGTCAACGTCGAGCTGGACACCGGCGACATGACGCTGAACATCGGCCCGCAGCACCCCGCCACGCACGGCACGCTGCGCATCGCCTGCCAACTCGACGGCGAGCAGGTCATCTCGGCCGAGCCGCTGATGGGCTACATGCACCGCGGCTACGAGAAGCTGTGCGAGGTCCGCACCTACCCGCAGTGCACCACGCTGATCAACCGCATCGACTGGCTGGGCAGCTTCGCCAACGAGGTGCCGTTCATCTTGGCGGCCGAGCAGCTGATGGGGGTGGAGGCCCCGCCACGCGCCCAGTGGATCCGCACCATCCTGTTCGAGTTGAGCCGCATTGCGAACGTGTCGCTGTTCCTCGGCGACATGGGCGTGCAAGTCGGCGCGCTCACCCCGGTGTTCTTCGCCTTCCGCGACCGCGAGCGGGTGCTCAATCAGATCGAAGAGGTCACCGGCGGCCGCTTCCACCCCAACTTCGACCGCATCGGCGGCCTGAAGGACGACATCCCCCGCGGCTGGATCGCCGAGACGCACGCCGTCATGGCCAAGATGCGCGGTTTCTGCGACGAGATGGAAGACCTGCTCATGGGCAACGAGATCTTCCAAACTCGCTGCCGCAGCGTGGGTGTGATTCCGGGCGACGTGGCGCTCAGCTACGGCCTGTCGGGCGCCAACCTCCGAGCCAGCGGCGTCGACTGGGACCTGCGCCGCGACGCAAACCCGGGCCTCGCCTGGGATCAGGTCGACTGGCGGGTCTGGACTCACCCCGACGGCGACTCGTTCGCCCGCTACTGGGTGCGCCTGCAGGAGACCCGCGAGGCCACCAAGATCGTCGACCAGCTGCTCGACGGCATCCCCTCGGGCCCGATCATGGCCAAGGTGCCGCGCATCATCAAGGTGCCCGCCGGTGAGGCCTACGTCTCCACGGAGAACCCGCTGGGCGAGATGGGCTACTACGTGGTGTCCAAGGGCGGTCTGGGCCCGTTCCGGGTGAAGATCCGCACGCCCAGCTTCAGCAACATCTCGGTCGTGCCGTGGGTGATGCGGGGCACGTACGTGCCCGACATCATCACCATCCTCGGCTCGCTGTACTTCATCCTCGGGGATATCGACCGGTGACGGACCTGCTGGGACTGGCGTACTGGGCGGAGACCAGCATCAAGCTGGGCGTCGCGCTCATCGTCATCCCGACTGCCGCGCTCATGCTCGGCTACCTGTTCCTGCTGAAGATGATGGCGTTCATGCAGAGCCGGCTCGGCCCCCAGGACGTCGGCCCCTACGGCACGCTGCAGCTCATCGCCGACGCGGTGAAGTTCCTCCAGAAGGAAGACATCCACCCCGCCGCCGCCGACCGGCGTGTGTTCCGGGCAGCCCCCGTGGTGGTGCTGGCCTCGTCGTTCCTGCTGTTCGTGGTGCTGCCCACGGGCCCCGACGCAGTCGTGGAGAACCTGGACACCGGCATCTTCTACGCGATGGCGGTCTCGTCGCTGTCGGTGCTGGGCGTGCTGATGGCCGGCTGGGCCTCAGCCAACAAGTACGCACTGCTCGGCGGCCTGCGTGCGGCGGGTCAGCTCATTGCGTATGAGCTGCCGTTGATCCTCGCTGTCATGGGCGTGGTCATCCAGGCCGACTCGCTCAACTTGCAGCAGATCGTCCGAGCCCAGGCGGAGGGCGAGATCTTCGGCTTCGGCCTCATCGGCAACCCGTTCATCCTGACGCAGTTCGTCGGCTTTCTGATCTTCATGATCGCCGCCCAGGCCGAGCTGACCCAGACGCCGTTCGACATGCCCGTGGCCGAGACCGAGCTCGTCGGCGGCTTCCACGTGGAGTACACGGGCTTCCGCTTCTTGCTGTTCTTCATGGCCGAGGTGGCCACAGCGTTCGCCTTCTCGGCGCTCGCCACGGTGATGTTCCTGGGCGGCTGGTGGATCCCCGGCTTCGACTTCGACGCGCCGGTGCTGAACGTGCTCGGCCCCGTCGTGATGCTCGTCAAGATCCTGCTGGTGGCCTTCGTCATCTTCTGGATCCGCTTCACCTACCCACGCCTGCGAGAGGACCAGCTGCAGAAGTTTGCGTGGAAGGTGCTCATCCCGCTGTCGCTCGCCAACATTGTCGTGACGGGCATTTTCAAGGTGGTGCTCTAGATGCCACAGCTCCCCGGACTCCTGAAGGGCCTCGGCGTGACGGCGCGCACCGCTGCACGCACGCTGTTTCCCAAGCGAGGCATTCGCACGCTCATCCCGGCGCCGCAGCAGGGCTCGGTCACCGTGCAGTACCCGCACGAGAAAGAAGCGCCGCCCGACCGGGCGCGCGGCGTGATCGCGCTGCACGAGGAGAACTGCACCGCCTGCATGCTGTGCTCGCGTTCCTGCCCCGACTGGTGCATCTACATCGAGGGCCACAAGGTGAAGGCGCCGCCCCGGCGAGCCGGCGGCGCGGTGCGCTCGGTCAACGTGGTCGACCGCTTCGACATCGACTACGCGCTGTGCATGTACTGCGGCATCTGCGTGGAGGTGTGCCCATTCGACGCTTTGTTCTGGACGCCCGAGTACGAATACTCAGAGCCGCACATCGCCGACCTGCTGCACGACCGCATCCGCCTCAGCGAGTGGATGGAGACCGTGCCCGAGTTCCTGGACTACGAGCCCGGCTCGGAGCAGAAGGTGCGCAAGGTTCCCGAGTTCGGCACTGATGACTTCGCACCGGCGCGCAAGCTCGAAGCCGATGGCGCTCGCAGGCTCGCGTCCGGAGCCGGGAGCTAGGTCGCACGATGGTTGCGCAGAACATCGCCTTCGGCATCATCGCGGGAATCACCGTGCTAGCTGCCATTGGCATGGTCTCGACGCGCAACATCGTGCACGCAGCCCTGTTCCTGGTGATGGTGCTGGGCGGCCTTGCGGCCAACTACGTGCTGCTGACGGCCGAGTTCATTGCCACCACGCAGGTGCTCGTCTACATCGGCGCCGTGATGGTGCTGTTCCTGTTCGGCATCATGCTGACGCGGGCGCCGATCGGGCGAATACCCCAGATGACCGGCGCCACCTGGCCGGTTGCGGCGCTGTCGGCGCTGGCGCTGGGCGGCATCACCGTCTACGCCCTCATCGACCGTTTCGGCACCGATTCGCTGGCCACCGACAACACGGTCTTCCGCACGGCTGACGTGTCGGACTCGGTTTTCTCGCAGTACATCATCCCGTTCGAGGCCGTCTCGGTGCTGCTGCTGGCAGCGCTGATCGGCGCCGTCGTGCTGGCGCGCAGGGACTGAGCGCTCATGCTGCTGAACCAGTTCCTGCTGCTCGGTGCAGTGCTGTTCGCCGTCGGCGTCTATGGCGTGCTGGCGCGTCGCAACGGCGTGATGGTGCTGATGTCCATCGAGCTGATGCTCAACGCTGTCAACCTCAACCTGGTGGCGTTCGGGCTGCAGCACGACGTCGTGTCAGGGCAGGTCTTCGCCCTGTTCATCATCGCGGTCGCGGCGGCCGAGGTCGGCGTGGGCCTGGCCATCGTGCTGCTGCTGTACCGCAACCGCAAGTCGATCGCGGTCGACGAGTTCGACCTGATGAAGGGCTGAGCGCCGGCGTATGTGGATCCTCGAGAACGCCTTCCTCATCCCGCTGATCCCGGCGATCTCCTTCGTCGTCATCCTGCTGTTCGGCCGCAGCGTCATCGGCGTGGAGCGGGTCCAGAAGGTGGGCATCACCGCAATCGGCATCGTGTGGATTCTCTCGATGATCGCCGCGGTCTCCTGGATCACCCGGGTGGAAGACAGCACCTCGTCCAAGTCCGACGACGCCGAACACGCCCAGATCGCAGTCAACGAAGGGCTGAGCGCTTCCGCAGCCGCCGGCGTCGACGGCGAGCTGCATCTCGCCGCCGAAGACGACGGCCACGGCGCCGACGGCCACGGTTACGCCACCACCGAGCCCGTCATCTCCGAGGCGGACGGCTGGTGGTCGAGCGGCGGCGTCGACTTCGCAGTGGGCACGCTGGTGGACGGCCAGACCGTGCTGCTGCTGCTGGTGGTCACGTCCATCTCCTTGCTGGTGCACATCTATTCCAGCGAGTACGTGAAGGGCGACCGGCGCTTCGTCCACTACTACGCCTTCCTGAGCCTGTTCACCGCCTCGATGCTCTTCTTCGTGATGGCCCAGAACCTGGTCCAGATGATCGTGGGCTGGGAGCTGGTGGGCGTGTGCAGCTTCGTGCTGATCGGGCATTGGTGGGAGGAACGACCGAATACCGACGCGGCCGTGAAGGCCTTCCTGACCAATCGCGTCGGCGACATCGGCCTGCTGGTCGGCGTCGCGATCCTGTTCGGCACCTTCGGCACGTTCGACATCGACGCGATCAATCGCGCCGTCGGCGAGATGGGCAGCGAGGTCCACTTCGCCCTGCTGATCGCCTCGATTGCGCTCATGGCTGCGGTGTGCTCCAAGTCGGGCCAGTTCCCGCTGCACACATGGCTGCCCGATGCCATGGCCGGGCCCACGCCGGTCTCGGCGCTGATCCATGCCGCGACGATGGTCGTGGCGGGCGTGTTCATGATCGGCCGGCTCTACCCGGTCTTCTACGAGGGCTTCTCCATCGGCACCTCGTCGATCAACCTGATGGCGTTCATCGGCGGCTTCACGGCGCTGGCCGGTGCCGGGCTGGCCTTCGCCCAGTGGGACATCAAGAAAGTGCTGGCCTACAGCACCGTCAGCCAGCTCGGCTACATGGTGATGGCGCTGGGCGTGGGTGCCTGGACCGCGGCCATGTTCCACCTGTTCACGCACGCCTTCTTCAAGGCCTGCCTGTTCCTGGGGGCCGGCTCGGTCAGCCATGCGGCCCACCACACCTTCGACATGCGTGAGATGGGCGGCCTGCGCAAGTACATGCCGCATACCTACAAGACGTTCGTGATCTCGACGCTGGCGCTGGCCGGCATCTTCCCCTTCGCCGGATTCTGGTCGAAGGACGAGATCTTGCTGGGGGCGCTCGCCGGGCAACAGAACGCGTACCCGCTCATGCTCATCTTCGGCTGCGTCGTGGCATTGCTGACCGCCGCGTACATGACGCGGGTGATCTGGTACACGTTCTGGGGCGAATACCGGGGTCACGGACACCCGCACGAGTCGCCCAAGGTCATGACGGTGCCGCTGTGGATTCTGGCGGTCATGGCGGTGGTGGCGGGCGCCTTCAATCTGCCGACGCCGGTGCTGGAGATATTCGGTCTTGAAGGCCTTGCGCATCTCGTGCAGACCTACGCCGAGCCGACGCACTACCTGAATGCGATCGGGCTGTCGCATCCCGATCCGTCGCTGTGGCTGGCGCTCGTTGGCCTCGCGCTGGCGCTGGCCGGCATCGCCATAACGTTCATCTACTTCTGGCGCAACACCGGGCCGCACGGGCTCACCGAGCGGAACCGCTACGCCAAGGCCGGGTACACGTTCCTCGAGCAGAAGTACTACCTCGACCACCTCTACACCGACATCGTGGTGGGCTCGATCAAGGCGCCGATTGCCCGGGCGGCGAACTGGTTCAACGACAACGTGATCGACAAGGTGGTCAACACCGCCGGCGAGGGGGCACGCGACAGCGGTCGCTGGGTGTATCGCTGGATCGACCAGGGCACCATCGACAACACCGTCAACGCGCTCGGCAGCGGTGCCGATGCCGGCGGGCAGGGTCTGCGGGTGATGCAGACCGGCAAAGTCCAGAACTACGGCTCGCTGCTGTTCGGCACAGCGGCCGTGGTCGCCATCGTGTTCGTGATCGTCCTGTGACCCGCGCTCGCTGTCACGCTGTCGTCGCAGGCTCCGCGCTGTTCGGGAGCTTCGCCGCCGGCCGACCTACCCACCGCCCCGCGGCCCCGGCATCTCGCCGCCTCAACCCCGCCGCACCGTGTTCTTACCGAGAGGGAGCTTCGTAGTGGACGCAACTGGATTCGACGCTTGGGCGCTGACGCTCGCGGTGTTCCTGCCTGCTGTCGGCGCGCTCGTGATGATGGCAGTGCCGCGCGCGCGCGAGCTCGAGCTGAAGATGATCGCGCTCGGCGCCTCGCTGGCGTCGCTGGCGGTCGGCGTGTACCTGCTGTTCGCCTTCGACTACGGCAACGCTGGGTCGCTGCAGTTCGTGGTGGACAAAGGCTGGATCAACGCCATTGACGCCGACTACATCATGGGTCTCGACGGCCTGTCCTTGCCGCTGCTGATCCTGTCGATGGTGATCATCCCGCTGTGCGTGATCTACTCGTGGGAGCACATCCCCGAGCCGGGCAATGCCAAGGCGTTCCTGATCTTGATGCTGATTTTGGCATCGGGCATGAACGGCACCTTCGTGGCGCAGGACCTCATCCTGTTCTTCGTCTTCTTCGAAGTGGTGCTGCTGCCGATGTACTTCATGATCGGCGTGTGGGGCGGCGAGAATCGTCGCTATGCCTCGCTGAAGTTCTTCCTGTTCACGCTGTTCGGCTCAGCGCTGATGATCGTCAGCTTCGTGGCGCTGTACTTCGTGGATCCCGCGGGGGTTGCGGAGGCCGGTGCCGCGTCTGGCACCTTCGACATGCGAATCCTCAAGGAGGCTGCCGGCGGCAGTCTGGTCGAAAGCACCCAGGCGTTGATCTTCGCGGGCCTGTTCATGGGCTTCGGCATCAAGGTGCCGATGTTCCCGTTCCACACCTGGCTGCCCGACGCGCACACCGAGGCGCCCACCGTGGGCTCGGTGATCCTGGCAGCAGTCCTGCTGAAGCTGGGCACCTACGGTTTCGTGCGGATCGCGCTGCCGTTCCTGCCCGAAGGCGCTGCGGCCTGGGCGCCGTGGATCGGCCTGCTGGCGGTCATCGGCATCATCTACGGCGCCTTGGGCTGCCTGGCGCAGACCGACATGAAGCGCCTCATCGCGTTCAGCTCGGTGGCGCACATGGGCTTCGTGATGCTCGGCATCGCCACGCTGACCGACATCGGCATCAACGCCGCAGTGTTCGGCATGGTGGCCCACGGGATCATCACCGGGATGTTGTTCTTCCTGGCCGGTTCGGTGAAAGAGCGCTACCACACGCTCGAGATCAGCCGGCTGGGCGGCCTGCTGAAGTCGGCCCCTCGCATGGGCTGGATCCTGGCCATCTCCGCGATGGCGTCGCTGGGCCTGCCCGGCCTGGCGGGGTTCTGGGGCGAGTTCCCAGCGATCCTGTCGGCCTACAACCCCGGTGCCGGTCTGTCTGAGGCGACCTTCCGCACCTACATGGTGATCGCCGCCGTGGGGACCGTGTTTGCCGCCGGGTACCTGCTGTGGCTGTTCCAGCGCAGCGCCTTCGGTGAGCCCAAGCCCGAATGGGAAGGCCACACGATCGCCGATGTCAACCGCTACGAGTGGGCGGCGTGGACGCCGCTCATCATCGCGATGGTGCTCTTCGGCTGGGTCCCCGGATTGATTTTCGGTGTGGTCGATGACGTGTCGGTGGGCATCGCCGAGAGCATCAGCGCAGCGGTGAGCGGGAGCTGACGATGAGCCTCGGGGCACTTCTCGCGTTTGTGCGGCCTGATCTCGACTGGCACGCGCTCGCGCCCGAATTGACCCTGCTCGCGGTCGGCACGCTCGTGACCGTCGCCGACATCGCGCTCGACGACAAGGCCAAGCGGATCATGCCCACGCTCACCGGCGTCGGCCTGCTGGCCACGCTGGTGCCGATCCTGACCTTGGCGGCCGACGGTGCCGAACGGTCCATGTTCGGCGGCGCGTACGTCGTCGACGACTTCTCGCTGGTGCTCAAGGCGCTGTTCGTCTTGGCCGGCTACGTCGTAGTGCTGATGTCGGTCGACTATGTGCGGGACGGCGACTACTACGAGAACGAGTACTACACGCTGCTGCTGACGTCGCTGCTGGGCATGGTCATGATGTCCAGCTCGCGCGACCTGGTCAGCGTGTTCGTGGCGCTGGAGCTGCTGTCGATTCCCGCGTACATGCTGGCAGCGTGGCGCAAGGGCGGGCCCCGTTCCAACGAGGCCGGCCTGAAGTACTACCTGATGGGGGTGTTCGCCTCGGCGGTGATGCTGTACGGCATGTCGCTGGTGTTCGGCGTGTCCGGCGGCACCGACTTCGGCACGATTGCCGAGGCGCTCAAGGGTGAGGGCGCGAGCCCGATTGCGATCGTGGCGATCCTGTTCGTGCTGATCGGGTTCGCGTTCAAGGTGTCGGCCGTGCCGTTCCACACGTGGGCACCCGACACCTACGAGGGTGCTCCGACGCCGGTGACGGCGTTCTTGTCGGTGGCGTCCAAGGCAGCGGGCATGGTGGCGCTGCTGGCCTTGGTGTTCGTGGCCTTCGAAGGTGCCGCCGACATCATCCAGCCGTTCTTCTGGGTGCTGGCTGTGGTGACCATGACGATCGGCAACCTGATCGCATTGCGCCAGACGAACATCGTGCGGATGCTGGCCTACTCGGGTGTGGCGCAGGGCGGCTTCATGCTGGTGCCTTTCGCCGTGGCGTTCGAGGGCGATTCCTGGACGGTCCCGGGCACCGGCGTCACCACATCCATACTGCCCAGCGCGTATGAGGCCGTCATCGTGTACGCCATCATCTACGCCTTCATGAACCTGGGGGCGTTCAGCGTGGTGCTGGCGGTGGCGCGCCGGACCCGCTCGGGCGAGATCGACAGCTATGCCGGACTGTTCAGATACGCACCGGGCATGGCGGTGCTGATGACGCTCTTCCTGGCAGCGCTGGCGGGGATCCCGCCCGCGGGCGGATGGTTCGCCAAGTTCGTGGTGTTCCGTGCGCTGGCGGAGGCCAACACGCCCGCCGGTTGGGTGCTGGCGGCGATCGTTGCGGTGAACGCGGTGATCGCCTTCGGCTACTACGCCCGGGTGCTGGTGCAGATGTGGTTCCAGCCGGTGCCCGAGCAGGTCTCGCTGGGAGTGGATGCCCGAGACGACGAGGCCGAAGCGAGTCCCGAGCCTGCCGATGCTGATCATGACGAACACGGCGCCGGCTTCCTGGCTACCGGGACGCGCCAGGCCACGATGGTGAGCTTCACGTCAGGCCCGATCCCGATGACCGGAGCGCTGGCGGCTGCGTTGGCCATCACGGCGATCGTTACGCTGGCGCTCGGGATCTTCCCCGGCCTCGTCAGCCACTTCGGCGACGTCGCATCGTTCTATCTCGGCGGCTGATCACCGGCGGGGCACGTGATCCCGGTCGGGCGTCCAGACTGAAGCCGATGTCTGGTCCCGTCGGCGGCACCGTGCGTTTCGATGCCTTCATGGAAGATGCGCTGTACGGCCCGTCGGGTTTCTACGTGCGCGGCGGCCGACCGGCAGCGCGCGATGGCGACTTCGCCACCTCGGTCGAGTTGGGCACGTTGTTTGCCCGGTGTGTGGCCGGCTACTTGGACCGCACCTGGAACGAGCTCGGCCGACCCGACCCGTTTGTCGTGGTCGAGGGCGGTGCCGGCCGCGGGACGCTGTGCCGCCAGGTCCTGACGTACGCAGGCGACTGTCGTCGAGCACTGCGCTACGTGATGGTGGAGCGCGTCGCCCACCAGCGCGCCGACGCCCTCACCGCCGTCGCTGATATGCACAGCCGCCCCCCCGCCTCGCCGGTCACTGGGCTTCGCGCCAATACGGGCGATGAGGATGCGGGCGACGGGCCTGTCACTAGCTCGGAACAACCTGTGATTGCCGCGGCGGATCTCCCAAAGGGCCCGGTGGTCGGTGTGGTGCTCGCCAACGAGCTGCTCGACAACCTGCCGTTCCGCCTGCTCGAACGCTCAGCGACCGGCTGGCGAGAGGTGCACATCAAACGCGATGAGCCCGCGGCCGAGGCCTCACAAACCAGCGAATGCGACGGCACGTCCGAATCTGAGGAGCTCCTGTCCGCTGCCGGAACCGCCGCCGTTGCCGCCCCCGCCGCCCTCGCAGGTGCTGTCGCCGATGCCCCCGACCCTGCTGGTGTCGCCGGTCCCGCCGCCGCCGTTGCCGCCGTTGCCGCCCCCGCCGCCGCCACGGGAACAGTGTCGGAGTTGCTGTTCGATGCACCGGACGATGCGGCGGCGATGGCCGATGCGCTGGCGCCTCATGCCGAGCCGGGCGCACGAGTGCCGCTGCAGTTGAAGGCGGTGGTCTGGGTCGGCCGGGCGCTGCGGCTGGTTGACCGCGGCCGCCTGCTGGTATTCGACTACGGAGTGCCGACCACCGCTGAGCTGGCGGCGCGCTCCGTGACGGAGTGGTTGCGTACCTACCGTGCCCATCGCCGCGGGCACGACCCGTTGGGCGACCCCGGCTCGGCCGACATCACCTGCGACGTGGCATTCGACCAGCTCCCGCCCGGTGCCACGCTGACCCTCCAAGCCGATTGGCTCACCGGCGCTGGCATCGCCGACATGACGGTGGCAGCACAGCGTCTGTGGCAGCGAAGCCGAGCCAACCCAACTGCCGACTCGCTCGCAGCCCGGACCCTGCTCGACGAAGCCGCCGCACTCACCGATCCACACGGCATGGGCGCCTTCTGGGCCGCTGAGTGGCACGTCGGCTGAGACTCTGCGCCGCGGCGCAGTCCCGGTGATCCTGTTCCTACTGCCCTGCTGCCTCGCTGCACCTCCTTGTGTTCATGGTCTGTTCCGGTCTGCTCAGGCTTGGTGCCGATCGGACCAACTTGGCCTCGCTGCACCTCCTTGTGTTCATGGTCTGTTCCAGTGTCTGCCTGAGCAGTCCGTTCTCGATGGCGGGCCGCTGCAGGCCTGGCTCGTCGCCGTCCGGCTGGCGGTGCCTAGATGATTAGTTCCAAGGTTGGCGCTGGAAACCTGAGTGTGCAATAGACCAAGAAGAATCGAGAGACATCGATGACTTCCGTATCGCGGGTTGCTCGGCTCCTGAGTCCGTTGCCGACCTTGCGCTCCGGCTCAGCTCCGGCTCGGACATCCGCTGCTCGCGCCCGTGTTCCTGAGCGCTCAATATCTTTTTGCGTATATTTCAGTATCTTTCACTATAGATGTTTGCACTGACCCCTTGGAACTAACCATCTAGTGAGATCGGGTCGGGGAAGGTCAGTCACTTCGGCGCTCTCAGGCTGCGGGGTCGTCCCATAGTGGTGTGACGCCGGCTGCGGGCTGGGGTGCTGGGCGTTTGGGTTTGCGTTGGGGGGCGGGTTCGGTGGGGTGTGCTGGGTCGGGTGGTGCGAGCCGGTAGCGGCCACTGCGGACAGTCACCTGCCAGTTGTGGTCGTGGATGAGGTCGTGGCAGCGCCAGCACACCAGCACGAGGTTGTCGAGGCGGGTCTTGCCACCGCGTTGGCAGGGGAGGATGTGGTGGGCCTCACACTCGCCCGGTGGTTCCCCGCACCCGATGCACGCCCCATCGCGGGCGATCAGCGCGCGTCGTTGTGCGGCGGTGGGTGCTCGGCTGGCGACGGTCTCATACAGCGGCGTGAGCTGGTCGCCGAAGATCTCGATCCACACGTCGGAGTTGCAAGCCAGCCGCGCCATGGTGCTGGGCGGGATCGGGCCGACGCCGCAGATCTCGGCGATACCGCCGGACTCGCCGGTTAGGGCAGCGAGGTCGGCGCGCACGATGATTTCCGCGCCAGTCGCCTTGCGCCCGATCGATGGCGTCGGCTCAGCTTCGGCAGCCGGTTCGGCGCGTCGGGCGTCGTCGAGTTCGCCGATGGCCCCGGTCGATGGGGTATCCGAGCGCTCGAGTGGTGAGAACAGTGCGGCATCGATACTGGCGTCACTGGCGCCCGCAGTCGCTGGCGGATCGCCGCCCGGCGTTGTCACCGGGCCTGTCTGCGGCGGATCGCCGGCCGACGCGCTGCGTGCTGTCAGCGGGGCGCCGTCGGCGTGCGGCGCATGCGTCGGCTCGCATTCGCCAGCGTTCGGTGCATGCGTCGGCTTGCTTTCGTCGCCAGACTCGCCAGACTCGCCTGGTCGCGATGCGGCGTGGGCCGAGTGCGCCGGTGCTGTGCCGCTAGCGAGGAGTGTGTCGAGGGCGTCGGCCATGCGCTGGTCGCGAGTGCGGATGGCCTTGCCGGGCACGACGCTGTCATGGGTCGCGCCATCGCCCGACGCTGCTGCCCCGGATGCGGCATCGCCGGATTCGGCACCGTGGCTGTGCTGTTGTTCGTGTTGTTGGCGGCGGCGGTCTGCTTGGCGAATCTGTTCGGCTTGTCGGCGGAGGCGTTGCTGGATGCGGGCCCCCATCTCGGCATCGAACGAACCGCGCATCTGCACCGAGCCGTCATCGCCGTTCCAGAACCGCACATGGCGGTTGCGCCGGTTGCGCCGGTGCTGCACGGCGAGATCGTCGGCGCTCTGGTGCCGGATCGTCCAGCGCTGCGCGGCCTGCGCGAACTCGTCGTCGGGCAGCGTCTTGGCGAGCCCGATCAGATCGGTGTCGCCTTGCACCGCGTCGGGGCTGGTCTTGCGTGCGGCCTGCGCCAGCTTGGCGGCGTTGGCGAGGCTGATCTCGCCGTCTGATACCCCGGTGCGAGCCGCAGGCAGCTCGGCGAGCTCCGCTTCGGTGCGGACGTTGCGGGCGGCCTCGGAACGCGACCGTCCGCCGATCTGGTTCAGCAACCCTGCGCCGCCGTCGCCGTGGCGCTCACGCTGCGCGACCGCCGACGCGGCCTTGGTCTCGAGCAGCTCGACGCGCGAGCGCAGCTGCTTAGCGAGCCCCAGCGTGCGACGCAGCTCGCCGGTCGGCGTCGCCTCGACACCGTCGAGGGCCGCACCGAGGCAATCGAGCGCCTGCTGCACCTGCGAGAACATACGTTCACTCTACTGAATGGGTGTCACACGAAAACGTCTATGTGATGATTCGATTATTACAAATATATGACATATGTTTTCAGATATTTTTAACTACACCCAACCGAGTGTGAAATGGACCTGCTGGCAGTGCATGCCGCCGGCAAGAACACCGCCTCAGCTTGATCAGGCTGACTTGAACGACTCGGCCAGCAGGGCGATTCATGCGTGCGCTCGGTCATCACCGCCGAACGTCGGCGATCTTCCGAACGGCGTCGTCGCCCCCTCGACGGCACAGACGGAGGTGGGAGCCTGGCTCAGGAACGATCCGTGAGAGCTCGCCTGCGACGAGCGACGAGCCATGTGGCCGCAGCTACCGCTGCCAGCAGCAGTTCGGCCTGCGAGGCGAGGCGTACCGCAGTCTCGATGTCGCTGGCCGCCGGCCGCGGGCCTTCGCCCAGCCGGGGCCGGTGCTCCTGCCGAGTGCCGTAGCGCAGCGGCCCGCCCAGCTCCCGGCCAACTGCGGCGGCCACAGCAGCTTCGGCGACGCCGGCGTTGGGGGAGGGGTGCGCGGCGGCATCGCGCCGGGTCGCGGTCCAGATGGCATGCGCCTGCCGCGGACGCAGCACTGTCACCAAGGCGGCGAAAAGCCGCGCTGGCACATAGTTGGCAATGTCGTCCAGCCGGGCTGCCGCCCATCCGAAGTTGAGGTACCGCTCGTCGCGGCGTCCCACCATTGCATCCATGGTGTTGACCGCCCGGTAGGCCATTGCACTTGGCGCCCCGGCCACGATCGCCCAGAACACCGGCGCCACCACGGCGTCAACGCTGTTCTCGGCGACCGATTCGATGACGGCCGCTGCCACCCCTGACTCGTCGAGTTCGCTGGGGTCACGACCCACGAGTCGGGGAAGCTCGGCACGAGCCGCATCGATGTCTCCCGCCTCGAGCAGGCCGGCAATTCCCATCGCCACCAACCGCAGCTCGCGTCCGGCTGCGGTCAGTGCGACCGCCGAGGAGGTCGAGCGCTGGAGAGCCCCGGCGGCTGCGCCGATGGCCACACCGATCGTTGCGTAGATCAAGCCGTGCGATCGCCGATCTGCCCATAGCAGCCGCTCGACGCGCGTCATCAGCTTCCCGAAGGCTGCGACGGGATGCACCGGTCCCGGCGGCTCTCCCGCCACTCGGTCCACCAGCAACCCCAGAGCTGCACCGCCCGCACGACGAGCGAGCCCACTGCGAGCGGTGCCGCATGCCGCGCCAGCTCGGTGACTCTGCCTGACGAGCCCAATGCGTGAGACACCGTCCCGGCGACGTCGCCGCGCCGAGCCAGGCACGGCTGTCCCGTTGGGTTCGGGTGGTGTGGTCATGTGATCGGCTTGGCCACGGCTGTCCCACTGAACCCGAGCGATGTTGTCACGTGATCAGATCAAGCGCCGTCAAGCGCCGTCAAGCGCCGTCACGTACCGTCAGGCCGTCGCGCACCGCCGCATGCGCGGCCACAGCGAGCCGCTGCCCCCACTCCGAGCGAGGTCCGCCAAAGCGCTCCCGATGCCCGTCCGCAGGCCACGCCACCACCACCGCATCCGTCGCGGTGCCCGTGCCGGCGATCCCGCACTCAGCCAGCGCCTGGGTCTTGGCTTCGGTGATCGTCATCACGGCGTTGACTGCGGCGCCCGGCTCGAGTCCGACAGGCAGCTGCGCCACGATGTTGATCGTCCCGATGTTGTGTTCGTCGGTGCTATCACCCCCCGCAAGATGGGAAGCCGGACGGTCAAGGCCGAGAGTCTCGCCGGGGGCTGTGACAGGAAAGCCCGCCTCGGCAGCCCATGTCGGCTTCGACACACCCACCGTGGCATGCACCACCACGCCGTCGCACTCGGCCGTCGCACAGCGCTCCGCATCCACCGCCGTGAACAGCGCAGTTCCATTGCCGCGCAGGCTCAGCTCGGCCGCGACTTCAGCAGCATGTGCATCCAGATCGATCCGGGCGTAACCGCTGCCGACGCCAACGTTCACGATCCAATCGACCCGACCGATGCCGCCGCCCACTGCCGCCGACGAGATCAGCTCAATGGGCTGATCGAATCGCCAGACCAAGGCGCTGTGGGGAGCCGTCACCAGGGCTGGCTCCACAGCAGCGCTCATCGGCCGGACGCTACCGATGTCCGATGTCCGATGTCCGAGCCGGAGCGTTCCGACTGTGGGACGGCTCGCGGTCGGCGTGGCAGTGCGATGGGCCGCCCGCCGCGTGCTGGGCGAATCGGACGCGCCGCGCCACTGCGGCGGCCTGGCAGCAATTCGCAGCATTCACCGAGGCGGATCGGCTGCTGCGAGGCAACCTGGTGCCCGACACCTGGCTTGCCGCAACCGCGCTCACCAACGGAGCGAGCATCGCCACCGCCGCCGGCTTCTCCCGATTCGAAGGGCTGGAATGGTTCGACCCGGTCAGTTGACCTGAAGCGGCAGCTGAGCGGAAGCGGACTGCTTCACACTGCCGCAGCCAGCGGTCGCAGCGACGAGCCGCTGATGACGGTTCGCTTGATCGCCTCGCCGATCACCGAGATCGTCGCGTCCACGAGCGCCCTGACCGGCTCGGAGAAATCGGAGCCTTCGCGTTTTTGTGGGATTGGGGTTGCTGGGGTCAGGTTGGGTGATGAGGATGTCGCGGGTTTCGGAGTTGGTGTGGTTGGTGGAGCTGTGGGCTTTGCGTCGCAGGACTCGGGTGGAGGTTGTTGGTGTCTTCGATGGGTTCGTTGCTGGGCCGTCTGGTGTGGTGCCGGTCGAGGATCTGGGTGTGCCGTGCGAGGAAGGTGTCGACGGTGCTGTTGAGCTCGGGTGTGTGGCCGCTGCTGTGGATGTCGGCGAACCGGTGGAGGGTTTCGAGGGCGCCTTCGCGGTCTTTGGCGGGGTGGAGCTGGTGCTGCTCGCTGAGCGTGTCCCAGGCTGTCTTGAGCCGAGGATGAGCGGTGAACAGGCCATTGAGGCGTGCGCGCTCTGTGGCGTCGAGGGTGTCGGGGCGTTTGGTGAGCGCGAACCGTGCCCGGAACGCATCGGGGTCGAACGCGGGTCTTGAGCCCTGCGGGCGGCGCTGGACGTCGCGTCGCGCCGCGGTGGGCGCGGCCGCGAGCCATCTGACGACGTGGAATCGGCCCCGGGACGCGGCGGGCGTGGCCGAGCCGTTTAGCGGTCGCCGCCGCATAGGACACCGACCCGTCGGACACGACGACCTTGACGCCTTTTGCCGTCTGTGGCTCTGAGCGGCCGGGAAGCCCGACAGGGCCGCCTCGCTGCGGTGAGCCACCACGGCGAGGGTCTTGGCGGTGTCGCCGTTGACGAGCACCGTCACATGCCGGCGCCGCTCGCGGATCGAGGTCTCGTCCACCCAAAGCACCCCGCACCGGCGGCGGCGGCGATGATCCCCCACCAGACCCGCGTACGCGATCACCAGCGCCATCGCCGTGTGCCAGCCCACCCGATGACGGCGCGCCGCCGCCCGCCGCGGCGCCGCCCGGACGGACATGTCGCCGCCGCCGGCGACGACCCGGCGGGCCAGACGAGCCGTGAGACAGCCCTCGAACGCCCGATGACCCTCCACAAACCGCCGCCCGCAGCCGTCGCACACCATCCGCCGCCGGCCCCACACCAGCGTGGCCGGCCCGCCCGAGACCCCCAGTCCCGGACCCTCTTGGCGCGCCGGTCATGGACCCGCCCGCTTCTCTCGCCGCAGTCCGAGCACACCGGCCGCGTCGCCGTCGAGCACACCACCACCACCAGCCCCCCGGGCACGTCGACCAGCACCCCGAGCGCCTTGACCTGCCGCAGCCACAACCGCACCGACACAACACCACTCGCCATCGAGGCCCCCCGGGGCTCGGCGTCTGCAAACACCGACCCCAGCAGGGCCTCGACCCACCTCAACAAACCATCAGCACCACCTCAACCCACAAAAACGCGAAGCGCCACTTCTGGCACACTTTGGCCTCAGCTCTTTTGTGTGTGAGGTCATCTGCGTTGGGGCAGGTGGACTCACTGATGTCGATACAGCGACCCCCCCCCCCCCCCAATTCGGCCGTCGCCGTCCGCGAGCCGGTTCTCGAGGCCCCGCAGGGCTACAGCGGCGCTGGTTCTTGGTACGTACCTTCCACGGCAGCGTCGTGTTCAACAAGCCGACCAGTATCACGGTGAGCGAAGACGCTGTGACGCTGGCGCTGCCCATGACGGCAGCAGCGTTCGATGGCAACCCCGTCAACAGCCAGTCCCCCAGCGGGGTGGTCGTAGACGGCAACACGATCACGATCACGATCACGCTCGGCACTGCCATCGTCGCCGGCAGCGACGCCACCGTCCGCTACTTCCCCGCCGCAGCCGCCAACGCCCTCCGAGACACCGACGGCACCCCAGTGACCGGCTTCACGATCACTCTCACCACCACGCAGCGCGACTGAGCCTCGCCTGCGCCGTCGCGCCGTCGCTCGCAGCGAGTGGCCGGCCAGCAGCCAACTACCCTGCGAAATTGGCTGAGCAGAGGGACGTCGCCGACCCGACCTGCTTGGCATCAGCACGACGAGACAGGGGCAGCGATGGCTGACGCATCGACCGAAGCGACGATCGAGGACTACTACGTCGAGGACCGTGTGTTCGAGCCCGCGGCGGGGTTCCGCTCTGCTGCGCTCGCCGCCGACCGGTCGCTGTACGACGAGGCCGCTGCGGATCGGCTGGCGTTCTGGACCCGCCAAGCCCGCGAGCACGTGTCGTGGTTCACCGACTTCCACACGGTGCTCGAGTGGGACCTGCCGTTCGCCAAGTGGTTCTTGGGCGGCACGCTCAACGTGTCGTATAACTGCCTCGACCGCCATGTCGAGGCAGGCCGTGGCGACAAGGTGGCCTACTGGTGGGAGGGCGAACCGGGTGATACCCGCACGATCACCTACGCCGACCTGCTCGACGAGGTGTGCAGGTTCGCCAACGTGCTCAAGCGCCTCGGTGTCGAGCGGGGCGACCGGGTGTGCATCTACATGCCGATGATCCCCGAGCTGCCGGTCGCCATGCTGGCCTGCGCCCGCATCGGCGCAGCTCACTCGGTGGTGTTCGGAGGCTTCTCGGCCGACTCGCTGTCAGACCGCATCGACGACGCCTCCGCCAAGCTGCTCATCACCGCCGACGGCGGCTACCGACGCGGCGAGCCGTTCGGGTTGAAGGACACCGCCGACGCCGCGGTCGAGGCCACCACCACCATCGAGAACGTGGTGGTGGTGCGCCGCACCGGCCAGGACACGTCCTGGAACGACAGCGTCGATCACTGGTACCACGACCTGATGAACGGCGCCTCAGCCGACTGCCCGCCCGAGCACATGGACTCGGAGGATCTGCTGTACCTGCTGTACACCTCGGGCACCACGGCCAAGCCCAAGGGCATCATGCACACCACCGGCGGCTACCTCACCCAGGTGGCGTTCACGCACCGCTATGTGTTCGATCTCAAGCCCGATGTCGACGTGTACTGGTGCGCCGCCGACATCGGCTGGGTCACCGGCCACAGCTACATCGTGTACGGGCCGCTTGCCAACGGTGCCTCCTCGGTCATGTACGAAGGCACGCCCGACACGCCCCGTCCCGAGTTCCGCGACGGCGACCGGGCAGCGTGGCCCAAGGATCGGCTGTGGGACATCATCGAGCGCTACGGCGTGACGCAGCTGTACACGGCGCCCACGGCCATCCGCACGTTCATGAAATGGGGGGCGGTCGAAACCGAGCAGCACGACCTGTCCAGCCTGCGGGTGCTGGGCACGGTCGGAGAGCCGATCAACCCCGAGGCCTGGATGTGGTACCACACCCACATCGGCGGCGGCACCTGCCCCATCGTGGACACGTGGTGGCAGACCGAGACCGGCGGCCACATGATCACCCCGCTTCCCGGCGTCACTACGACCAAGCCGGGCTCGGCCACCCATGCGCTCCCGGGCATATCCGTCGAGCTGGTGGACGACGCCGGCAACCCGGTCGAGCGCGGCGGCGGCTACCTGACCGTCACCGAGCCGTGGCCGTCGATGCTGCGCGGCATCTGGGGCGACCCCGAGCGCTACCGCGAGACCTACTGGAGCACCTATGAGGGCCGCTACTTCGCCGGCGACGGCGCCAAGATCGACGATGACGGCTACCTGTGGCTGCTCGGCCGGGTCGACGACGTGATGAACGTGTCGGGCCACCGCATCTCCACCACCGAGGTGGAGTCGGCGCTGGTGGATCACCCGTCCGTTGCCGAAGCCGCTGTCGTGGGTGCCACCGACGCCACCACCGGTCAAGCCATCGTGGGCTATGTGATCCTGCGCGGCGGCCACGATGCCACCGACGAGCTGCGGGAGGAAGTGCGCCAGCACGTGTCCGCCAAGCTGGGAGCGATCGCCAGGCCCAAGGCGGTGGTGCTGGTGCCGGATCTGCCCAAGACCCGCTCGGGCAAGATCATGCGGCGGCTGCTGCGAGACGTGGCCGAGGGTCGCCAGCTCGGCGACACCACCACGCTTGCCGATGCCGGCGTCGTGGAGGAAATCCGCACCCGGGCCGCCGAGGCCCCCAGCGAGGATTGAGCTCAACTCGCGAATCGGCCGAGACTCGACAACTGCCTCGCGAGAATCGCAGTTCTCGAATCCCTCGGCCAAGATTTGAATATCTTCTCTCGCAAATCGTCCTCATTCTCACTCTCACTGCAAGATCGTCAAATCTTCAGCCCAAAACTCTCACCTGCTCCGCAACACAGCCAGCAAGATTTGAATATTTTCCTGCAAAAATCACGACCTTCCGCATTTATCGCTCAAGATTTCAATATCTTCTACTAGCCTTCGCGGTGTGTCTCGTTCACAGCTCAGTCTGGATGACCTGCCCGAGCGCATGTCCGCGTCGCAGTTCTGGAATCTTGTCGGCGAGGTCGAACGTGAGACGCTGGAGTTCAAGCGCGGCATAGCTGACAGCCTGCTCGCAGCGATTCCCGCCATGGCGATGACGAACGGCGGCCTCCTGGTATGCGGCATCAGCGATGACCGCGAGATTGTCGGATGCTCGTTGACGCAGAACAACCAAAATCGGCTCACGCGCTACGCCAACGAGTGCAACGTCGTCGTCGATCTGAAGCCTGTCGAAGTGGACGGGCGCGACATCGTGGTCGTAAGCGTGCCCGAGGTTCATGGACGAATCGTGACGACCCCCAATGGACGGCTTTTGCGCCGCGTTGGCGGAGACTCGATGCCGTTGCAGGGTGATGAGCTGGGACGATTCGTGGCTGAGCGACAGCGCGCCTCTGCTGAGGCCAACCCGATTGACGGCGCGTTCGATCCTGAAGCCTTCGACCTGGGCGTCGTCAACGGTGCTCTCGCCCGCCAGGGCCGCAGCGAGATCGAGGTTGCCGATCTGGGGCGAGCGCTTGTCGATCTCAACGTTGCTGAGGCTTCCGACGGCATCGCAGGCGCGACTGTGCTGGTTGCTGGGGCAGTGCTGTTTGCACGCGATCCGCGTCGCTTCGTTCCAGGCGCGGAGGCGCAGCTCATTCGCCGCGACGGCATCGGTCCAGATCTTGGCCCCATAGTCGACCGCGAGTCTTGTGCCGGTCCTCTCGCGGCGGTGCTGGAGTGCTGTCTTGAATTCGTCGATAGCCACACCAAGAGCTTCGAGGTCGTTTCGGGGCTCTTTCGCGAGGCGATTCCCGAGTATCCGGTACCGGTTCTCCGTGAAGCCCTGCTGAACGCGCTAGCGCACCGCGACTACGGCTTGGCCGGCGCCACCATCGATGTCACCGTGTGGGACGACCGCGTCGAGATTCGCAGTCCCGGCTCGCTTCCTGGGCACATCAACGAGCAGAACATGCGGGTCGAGCACTTCAGCCGTAATCGACGCTTGATGAGAGTCCTGCGAGATATCGGCTTGGTGGAAGAATTCGGCGAGGGCGTCGATCGCATGTATCGAGAGATGGAGGCGCGTCTCATGCCTCCCCCGGAGTTTGAGGCGACGCCGTCGTCAGTCACGGTTACGTTGCGGAACCAGTTCCGGGTGAGCGTCGAAGAGCTGGCGTGGCTGGGGGTGCTCGGTGATGTGTTCGCTTCTGCCTCAGAACGTCTCGCTCTCGTCGAGGTGTACCGGCGCGGGAGCGCGGCCCGGCGTCACGTAGCTGACGCGCTGGCTGAGGATGCGGAGGTAGACCGTCTGCTGGCGCGCATGGTCGATGGCGGATTGCTCGTTCGCGTCGGGAGGGCCGGCGGTGCGCAGTACGAGTTGTCCCCTGAGGTGGTGCGGCGTGCTGGCAGCGCTGGGGTGAATACCTCGCATCTCTACCGGCGGCGCCTGCTCGATGAACTCGCGAGTCGCGGTGGTCTTTCTTCGGCGGAGGCCGCAGAGCTCCTGGGCGTGGACGTGGCTGAGGCGCGCCGGACCCTGAATGTTCTCGCAGCCTCGGGTCTCGTTCGCGCTGTGGGCAAGACTCGAGCTCGGCGTTACCTGCCAGCGCCCTCCGAAGAGTGATGGCCAGGTTGAGCGGCGGCGACTGGCCATCGTACTGGTGGTGGCGGGATGGGCCGGTGCCGCCGGGCGACTGCGTCATCGTCGACATCGACGGGGTGCTCGCCGACGCCGCACACCGCCAGCATCACCTCGACGGCCCGTGGCGCGACTGGGACTCGTTCTTCGCCGATGTCGGCGACGACGACGTACTCGACGAAGTCTTCGAGCTGCTGGTGCTGCTCAACCCCGAGCTGGTCGTCGTGGCGCTCACGTCCCGGCCCACCTGGGTCTCGGGCGCAACCCTCAACTGGCTGATCAAGCACGAGGTCCGCTGGGACCTGCTCATCATGCGGCCCATGGGCGACTTCCAGCCGTCGCCGCTGTTCAAGGGCGAGCAGACACAGGCGCTCCTCGAGTGCGGCTACACCCCCCGCCTCGCCATCGACGACGACATGCGCAACGTCCGCATGTACCGAGACCTCGACCTGCCAACCCTCTACATCGACAGCGGCTACCACCCCCACTGAGGCCGCCGCTCGCGAAAGCCATATCGGCCGCTGCGGGATACGGTGGGTCGCTGTTGAGGCTCTTGGGGGTTCGGTGGCTGTTGCCGTCGGTTCCGCTTGGGTAGCGCTGCTTGCCTGCGCCCTTGGGGTCTGCAGCGTTCGTGACTGAGGATGACGGGCCGTGTTTGTCTTTGGTTCGGTGCGGCGGCGCTGGTCGGCGGTTCTGTTGGCGGTTGCGTTTCTTGGTTTGTCGTTGGTTGTCGTCGATGCGGTTGGTGCTTCCTCGTCGGTCGGAAGCTATGAGGGGCTTACCGCTACAGACTGCAGCGGGGACACCCCTATTGTGGTTGCCTCAGACAAAGCCTCGCAGTCCAACCATTACAGGCTCTTCGCGTTTTAGCGTGGGGTGAGGTTGTCGAGCAGGGTCCAGTTCGGCTTGCCGGCGTAGAGCAGGACTCGGGTTCTGTAGTGGTCGAGGTTGGCGGTCCCGAACGACACTCGCTTGATGAGCTTGGCGTGGTTGTTGGCTGCCTCGGTGGGGCCGTTGGTGACTTGGCAGAGATGCCAGTTGGCGATCTGGGTGCGCCAGGCGTGCAGGGTGCGGCCGAGCTTGTTCAGCTCAGCGCTGAACGTCTCGTCTCGCAGGTCGCGTGAGAGCTCGTCGAGCGCCTCGCGGGCGAGGTCGCGGTCGGGTATCCGGTAGATGCCGCGCAGGGTCTCCTTGGCGTGCCAGGCGTCTCGCACCTCGCCGCGGGGGTCGCCGGCTGCGAGCAGGCCGCGCAGCTTGGTGCGGCCTCGGTCGCTGATGCGCTCGGCGGCTTTGAGCAGCAGCCGTCTTGTGCGGTAGAGGTGGTCGCCTTTGGCGCCGCGCCCGCCGGTGGTGTGGTTGTGGACTCGGCGGCGCACGTCGTCGATGGTGGAGTTGGCGAGCTTGACGACGTGGAACGGGTCCGCGACCTGGGTCGCTTGGGGGAGCGCTTCGCGGGCGGTCTTGCGATACGGCCCCGACAGGCCCCGTGACCGCCCAGCGGATACGCCCTCGCCCGCCTCGGGGGGCGTGCGCCCAGCCGGCGTTTCGCGCCCGAGGCGCTGCGGCCTGGGACTATGTCGAGCAGCCTGCCCCGGCGGGCGTCCACCAAGGTGGTGCCCCAGTGCTTTTCGCGGAACGGGCCGCGGCGGAACATCAGGATCTCGTCGAGGCCCAAAGCGGTCACCCCGACCAGACGGCCCCGGTCCGCGTCGAGCAGCGCCCGGCCCCACCGGTGCGCCGCTGCCATCGCGGTGTGCCAGCCGCAGCCCAGCTCGGCCGCGGTCTCGCCGATCGCCCGGCCCAGACCGGCTCGGCGGGTGGCGTGCTTCGCGGCTCTGGTCGTCATCCTCGCCCTGGGCAGCGCGATCGCGTCGTGCCGGTCGGTGAACGTGCCCACCGAACAGCCAGCCTCGGGGCAGCGCCAGCGGCGCTTAGCCCACCGCAGCCGCACCGGCCGCCCGAACGCCGGCAGGTCCGCCAGCGCCACCCGGCTCGACCCGTGCGCCCACACCGGTCCGCCGCAGCCCCCACAGCACGGCCGCCCGGTCAGCTCCACACCGATCTCGATCCGTGCGCCGCGCCGCTCAGCAACCCCGCTCACCGCGACGCCCGGCCCAAGGCCGACGACCAACAGCAACGCACGCGTAAGGTCAACAGCCACAGGGATCCTCCACGACTCGGAAGCTTTGACACCTCCGATTCTGGGGGATCCCTGCCTACACCACCAGCACCCTCACCGACCTACTCCACGCGCAAACGCGAAGAGCCCCCATCCCCAGATCTGACAGCATGAACCAGTGAAGACAGCGTTGGTGATCGGCGGCACGGGGCCGACGGGACCCGGTGTGGTGAGCGGGCTCGTCGAGCGCGGGTACGACGTGACGATCCTGCACACCGGTCGCCACGAGGTGGACACCCTCCCGCCCGAGGTCCCGCACATCCACACCAACCCGTTCCGCATCGACGAAGTGGAAGAGGCCCTCGGCAACGCCACGTTCGATGTCGTCTATGCCATGTACGGACGGCTGCGTGACCTGGCGCCGTACTTCGTGGGGCGCTGCGGCCAGTTCATCGCTGTCGGGGGCATCCCCGTCTACCGGGGCTATGCCCGGCCGGCGGAGAACTGGCCACGCGGCCTGCTCATGCCGCTGCGGGAGTCATCCGAACGTGCTGTGAACGACGCCAACGACAAGGTGGCCAAGATCGTCGCCACCGAGGATGTGCTCTTCGAGCACCACCCTGATGCCACCATCTTTCGCTACCCGCTTATCTACGGCCCAGAGCAGATCAACCCGCGCGAGTGGCTGATCGTGCGTCGAATCATCGACGGCCGTCGCCGGATTATCGTGGCCGACGGGGGCCTCACGCTGCGCGCCGCCGCGTACGGCCCCAATGCGGGTCATGCCCTCACGCTCGCCGCCGACCATCCCGAAGTTGCCGCCGGCAAGGCCTACAACATCAGCGATGAGCACACCCTGACGGCCCGCCAGACCATCCAGGTGATCGCCGCAGCGCTCGCTGTCGAGCTTGACATCGTGAACCTGCCCGGCGAGCTTGCCACGCCTGCCCGCCCCTTCCTTGGCGAAGAGGAATCGCTGCACCGGGCCATGGCGCCCGACCTGATGATCGCCGAGCTGGGCTATCGGGACAAGGTCGGCGTGGTCGAAGCTGTCGGCCTCACGGCGCGCTGGCTGGCAGAGAACCCGGTCCGGCGCGGCAGCACCAAGGAACGGCGCATGCAGGATCCGTTCGACTACGACGCCGAGGACGCCATCATCGACGCCTACCGCTCGTCCATCGGCAAAGCCGCCGAGCTGGCCGCCGCCTTCGATCCTGATTTCCGCGGTCGCTACAGCCCGGGCTCGGACGATTGGCGCCTCGTCGACGCCAAGAACTGAACTCGCAGTGCGCCGACTCAGCCGCAGCCGCAGCCGCACCGACGACGGACCGCCGCCGCGACCCATCCTGCGCCTGAGCGACGGACCGCTGTCGTTAGCCTGAACCGCAACCGCACAGCGTCCGCAACACAGCGACCGAAATGAGGTGCAGCACGACGTGCGCAACACGGCTAAGACCACCGTTCTCCTGGCCGGCCTGGCTGGTCTGATCCTGTGGATCGGCAGCTTCTGGGGCCAAGGCGGCCTCACGATCGCCGTCGTCATTGCCCTGGTCATGGTGGGCGGCAGCTACTGGTTCAGCGACAAGCTGGCGATCCGCTCCGCCCGGGCCCAAGAGGTCCAACCCCATCAGCTCCCTGAGTACTGGCGGATCATGGGTGAGCTCACCACGCTGTCGGACATGCCGATGCCGCGGCTGTACGTCTCGCCCGACCCGCAGCCCAACGCCTTCGCCACCGGCCGCAACCCGCGCAACGCTGCGGTCTGCGTCACCGAGGGACTCATCCGCCATCTGAACTGGTACGAGATCCGTGGCGTGCTGGCGCACGAGATGGCCCATATCCGCAACCGCGACATCCTCATCGGCTCAGTCGCAGCGGCCGTGGCCACGGCGATCACCTTCGCCGCCCGCATGGCCCAATTCGCCCTGATCTTCGGGGGCGGCGGACGCGACAACGACCGCAATCCGTTCGGAGAGATCCTGCTCATCATCTTGGCGCCGATTGCTGCGATGTTGCTGCAGATGGCCATCAGTCGCAGCCGCGAGTACCAGGCCGACCGCACCGCCGCCCGCATGATCAGCGACGGCGAACCGCTCGCCCGGGCGCTCGAAAAGCTGGACGTGGCCTCCAAGACTGTTCCGAGCCTGGCCGACGCCAACCAGGCCCAGATGTACATCGCCAACCCGCTGGCCAGCCGCCGGATGGGTTTCAAAGGCCTGTTCACCACCCACCCGCCGATGGAAGAACGCATCCGCCGGCTGCGTGACGGCTCCTGGCAGGAAGCGATCTAACCGGCCGCACAGCTGTGGAGTGCCGGCTGGCTGCCCGACGCAGGCCGGTGTCAGTCCCGGAAGTTCTCGAACTGCAGTGGTACGTCGAAGTCGCCGGCCTTGAGTTCGGCGATGACCGCCTGCAGGTCGTCCCGCTTCTTCGACATCACCCGCATCTGATCGCCCTGGGTCTGCGACTGGACACCCTTGATGCCGAGGCCCTTGATGAACTTGTTCAGATCACGGGCCCGGTCCGACGAGATGCCGGCCTGCAGCGCAGCCACTTGGCGCACCGTGCCCCCCGAGGCCTCCTCGACGTTGCCGTAGTGGACGGCCTTCAGGCTGACCTGGCGGCGCACCAGCTTCTCTTCGAGCAGCTGGCGCATCGCTGCCAGCCGGTCCTCGGTGCTCGACCGCAAGTTGATGACGCCCTCGCCGAGCTCCACCGCGCTGCCGGTGTTGCGGAAATCGTAGCGATTGGCGACCTCTCGGGAAGCCTGATCCACGGCGTTGCGGATCTCCTGCATGTCCACTTTGGAGACAACATCGAATGACGGCATGCCCGCAAGCTAGCGACCTGAATCAGGCCCCCGACCCTGGAATGTGAGGCATCATCGGCCATGCTGTCGGTGCCAGGTGCGCCGGTAGCCTGCCCACCTCTGGGGTCGGTGCCCGAGCGGACAAAGGGAGCGGGCTGTAAACCCGTCGGCTTCGCCTACGGAGGTTCGAATCCTCCCCGGCCCACCAGCGCGCCGCGCGCCGCCCTTCAGCGGCCGGCGCTGTAGCCGCCGTCGATGGGGTAGAGGCTGCCGGTGATGTAACCGGCGTCGTCGGAGGCCAAGAACGCCACGAGGGCTGCGACCTCGTGGGGTTCGCCGTAGCGCTGCGCGGGCAGGCGCTCGGCGAACGCCTTGCGGACCTCGTCGGCGTCATCGCCGCCGATGAAGGTCTCGAGCGAGCGCATCATGCGCGTCTCGATCGGCGATGGGCAGACGGCGTTGACCCGCACGCCCGAGGTGGCCAGCTCGAGGGCGGCTGACTTGGTGAGACCGGCCACGGCGTGCTTGCTGGCCGAGTACGGCGAGATGCCCCGGGCGCCGAACAGACCCGCCACCGATGCCGTGTTCACAATGGCGCCGCCTCCGCTGGCGACCATGGCGGGGGCGGCGTACTTGATGCCCAGCCACACCCCGCGCACATTGACCGCGATGACCCGGTCGAAGTCCTCTTCGGGGTAGTCGACCATCGGAAAATAGGTGCCCTCGATGCCGGCGTTGTTGAACAGCACGTCGACGCGGCCAAAGTTGTCCATGGCCGCCTGCACGTACCCGGCGACCTCGTCGGACTTGGTCACATCAGCGCCGACGGCCAGCGCCGCGGCGCCGTGAGCCTCTGCCGCAGCGACCGCCGCACCCAAGTCGGCCGTGGCCAAGTCCACCGCTACGACCGAAGCGCCCTCCGAAGCGAACCGCTCACACGCAGCCAACCCGATCCCGCCGGCCGCCCCCGTCACGATGGCCACCCGTCCCGTAAACCTGCTCATGACGCCTCCCTACAGCTGGTCTGAGGATCCCGCCGACCGTACTGCCGCGACGCGACCCGTGCGGCGCCAGTGGGCGTGGTGGCAGAGGATCATGCGGGTGGGGGAGTACACCAACACGACGCTGCCGTGCTGGTTGAAGACCTCGTTGCGGGGTGCGCCGGCCGATCGCGAAGCGCCGGTCGGCGGTGTTCTGGGCGACATGAGGCGTGAACCCCGCTTTGCGGGCGTCGGCCACGAACCCTGCGGTGTCATATGCCCTGTCCGTGCCGACGATGTGCTGTCGCGTCCGTTGGGGACTCGTCGCAGCGTCGGCTGGTCGGAGATTATGGGCTCTTCGCGCCAGGCGTCGCGGACCTCGCCGCGTGGGCCGCCGGCGGCGAGCAGGCCGACCAGCTTCGTGCGGCCTCGCTCGGTGATGCGCTCGGCGGCTCGCAGCAGCAGGCGGCGTGTCCGGCAGAGCGCGTCGTGTTTGGTTCCCCGCCCGCCGGTGGTGCGGTTCTGGACGCGTCTGCGCACGTCGTCGACGGCCGGGTTGGCGAGCTTGATCGCGGAACGGGTCGGCGATCTGGGCCGTGTGCGGCACGGTGCCGCCGAACGCTTTGCGGTACGGGCCTGAGAGGCCCCGTCACCGCCCAGCGGATGCGTTGTCGCCGCTGCGACGTGCGGCCCCGGATCCGTCTGGCGGCGCCCTCGGCGCTGCGGCCAGCGACTGTGTCCAACAGGACGCCTCTGTGCACGCCGACGACGGTGTCGCCCCAGCGCTCGCAGCGACAGGGGCCGCGGCGGAACATCAGGATCTCGTCGAGTCCCAACGCCGTGACGCCGTCGGTGCGGCCCGCATCGGCGCCGAGCAGCGTCCGGCCCCACCGGTGCACTGCTGCCATGGCGGTGTGCCCAGTTGCAGCCACCTCGGCGGCGATCTCGCTGCCCGCCCGCGCTCTGCCCGCCCGCCGTGCCGCCCATCGCGCCGCACGGGATGCCATGCGCGCCCTGAGCGGCGCGACAGCGGGATCCTGATCGGTGAAGGTGGGCGAGGTTCAGAGTGCGAAGCGACCGGAGCGCGCTGGCCCCGTCTTGGGCCTTGGGCTTTCGCGTGCGGAGCGCACGAGGCGCACCGCGATGCCTCGTTTCCGCAGGTCAACCGCCTAAGCCGGTTTTCGCGTCTCGCCGAGTGCTCGCTCTGTAGTATGTGAAGTGAAGTGTGAAGCATGGCAACTTGGACCCTGACCCCGAAGATGCCGTTCGGCGAGAGCGTGGAGCGCGTACACCTGGATCGCGATCCGCTGGTGAGAGTCGTCGCCCAAGTGCGCTTCGCCCCAATCCTGAGCGTACGCGAGCAGAGCTTCGTCGCTCCTTTCCAAGAGGCAATCAGGCATGCGTACCCGCTCGTCGAGAAAGAGACGCAGCAGGAAGTCGCGCTAGGGGCCAGCGGCGCGCTTCAGATGTCTGATTCCGCGCTCTGGAGGTTCTGGGGTGTCGAGCGCAACTGGCAGGTGACATTGGCCGAGAACTTCGTCTCTTTGGCGTGCAGCGACTACAGCGATCGGGACGACTTTCTCTCCCGCTTGGCAGATGCCCTCAATGCGGTCCGTGAACATATCCGACCAGGCCATATCAGCCGGGTGGGAGTCCGATATGTGGATCGGTTGAGCGGCCACGAGATGCTGGACCGGCTGCCTGAGTTCGTCCGCCCTGAACTGCTCGGACTGTCAAACGCTGAGCTTGGCGAGGGAGTCACCGTCAGAGGGATGATGCAGGCAGAGTTCAGCATCCATGAAGTGCGCCTCTCGGGGAAATGGGGTCATCTGCCTCCCGGGATGACCCACGATCTGTCGCTTGATGCGTTGGACGAACTTAGCTGGATACTAGACCTTGACGCGTTCACTGAGGTTGCGGAGCCATTCGATTCGGAAGCTTGTGAAGCAAAGGCGGGTCGGTACGCCGACATCGTCTACGGATTCTTCAGGTGGGCAGTCTCAGATGAATTCTTGGTAGCTCATGGAGCGGAGCAATGAAAATCAATGTGACTCAAGAGCCACTCGGAACAGGGGCATCGATTTCGAGAGCCTCCGACAGCGATTCGTTCGGTTTCGCGTTCAGGTTTGTGACCATGAGTGCGCCGACCATGGAACACGACGAGGCGGCAGCGGAACAGTCTGTCATGACTCGGTATGCGGGTCTGCTGGCCGGCATATTCTGTGACGGTTCTTGGGATGAGGTCGCGGCTCATGTCGAGTCGGCAGCTTCGACTTCATCGCAGGGAGTATTCACGCGTTGGATGGAGAGCAGCCCGCATCCGACACCTGAAATGGCCTCGCGGGTCCGCCAGCTGAAGGAAGACTCAGCCCTGACTTGGGACCAACTCCGGCGCCTGTTCGGCGTAAGCCGACGCGCCATCCATATGTGGGCGGCAGGCGCGCAGATGAATTCATTCAATGAGGAGCGCCTGACTGAGCTGGCTCAGATTGTTTCGGAACTGGGCTCTACCCCACAGGAACGCCGCGATGCCCTCATGAGGCCAGCACCAGACGGCGGGCGATCCAGATTCCAAGAACTCGCGCTCGCAAGAAGCGTGAAGCGAGACTTCGACATCGAAGCGCTGACTGAGTCGGCAAGCGGAGGGCGTACTGCCCATGGAGAGTTCGTTTTCGCGGAGGTCATTGACGACGAAGAAGAACGCTGATCCGTGTCTTCAGCATCCAAGTGGCTGACAGAGGATCAGTGCGAGCAGCTTCGTGAGTTTCGCCAGGGGGATGTTCTGTCCTCACTCAAGCGGCACACTTGGCTCGCGCATGGTGACTCGCCAACAACTGAACACGCTCGTCGCAATGTCGAAGCAGGGCATCTGTCTGCTATTGGTGAAGATGCTCCGCACGGCCACGCCATTCTGACGCAGACATGTGATCTCATGCCACGACGAGGCATTGACCCACCGTTTGTGGCTCTAGCGCCGCTAGCACAGCTTGAAGGGAACTACGCCGCCCAAGGCCGTCTCGGTCGACTAACGCGCTACGCGCACCTCCCGGCGTACAGAGACGGCTCGTATTTTGCGGACCTAGAGCGAATCATCACCGCAGAGTCGGGCGTTCTCCTATGGCACGGGTGCGCAGAAGGACTCTCAAACGATCAAGAGCGCAATGACTTCACTCGGGCAGTAGCTCGCAAATTCAACCGATTTGCCTTCCCAGATGATGTGCCAAGATCGCTTGACAAGTGGCGCAGTCATGTGGTCACGAAACACGGCAAGGAAAACAGCCCGGAGGGGGCCTTCTACAGGGAAGCTCTTGATGTGCGGATTTCCGTCGATCCTGACTGGGACAAGGACGCATTCGCTATCACAGTCATACTCCTGTTTCCTCCGGATTTTCTGCCCGAGATCGATCCTCTTGTCAATCCGCCGACTGGCGTGGTGCACAGTGTCAATCGGTTGTCAGCTGCGGAAATCGCCCACCAATTGCAAGAGCGCATTGATGATCCGAGTCGCGCATTCTTGATGTGCGATCGGCTTCAGAAACTCTGGTCAGAGCAGTGCACGCCCATGGGAGCAGTCAAGGAGATCAAGTTCGAATTCATCTCCGCCGAGGTAATGACGGTCTACGACTATCGCAGGTCTTTCTCGTTCGACCTGGAATTCCTCTCATCCTCCTGAGGCGAGCGACTACAACCGACATTGGATACACGGTCGTCGATGTGGCCGCGGCAAGAGTAGGGAGTTAGAGACTGTGCTGTAGGCAACGCGTTCCGAAATCAATCCCAGAGCGTTCCGAATTCAGAGCACAAGCGTTCCGCGGCAGCTTGACTCAAAACCATAGCCGCAGGTCAGGTGACTACAATTTGAGCCTTCGTCTTTTGTTGGGATGGGGGCTGCTGGGTTCGGCGGGTTCGGGCTATGAGTGTTCCGCGGGCTTCGAGGTTCGTGTGGTTGGTGAAGCCGTGGGCTTTGCGGCGTAGGACTCGGGTGGGGGTTGTTGGTGCCTTCGATGCGGCTGTTGCTGGGCTGGCCGGTTTGGTGCCAGTCGAGGATCTGGGGATGCCAGGCGAGGAAGGTGTCGACGACGTCGCTGAACTCGGGTATGTCGCCGGTGCGGTAGATGTCGGCGAGCCGGTCGAGCGCTTCGAGGGCGCCTTTGCGGTCCTTGGCGAGATAGAGGCCGTGCAGCTCGCCGAGCGCGTCCCAGGCTGCTTTGAGCCTCGGGTGGGTCTCGAAGAGCGCGTCGAGCCGGGAGCGTTCGTCTGCGCCGAGGGTGTCGGGGCGTTTCATGAGCACGAACCGTGCCCGGAACACCTCGGGGTCGAACGCCGGCTTGGCCCCTTCGGGGCGGCGCTGCACGTCGCGTCGCACCGCGGTCAGCCCGGCTGCGAACCAGCCGATCACGTGGAACCGGTCCAGCACATGGCGGGCGTGGCCGAGCCGCTCGGCGATCGCCGCCGCATAGGACTTGGACCCGTCCGAGACGACGACCTTGACGCCGCGGCGCCAGCGGTGCCCCTGAGCAGCCAGGAAGCCGCTGAGGGCCGCCTCGCTGCGGTGGGGCACCATCGCGGGCACCTCCCCGGTGTCGCCGTTCACCAGCACCGTCACATACCGGTGCCGCTTGCGGATCGAGGTCCCCTCCACCAGCAGCACCCCCGCAGCGCCGGCGGCGGCGACGCGAGCCGACCAGGCCCGCATAGGCGACCACCAGCGCGTTGACCAGCTCCCAGCTCAGCCCATGACGCTTCGCAGCAGTGTTCACCGTCATCTGGCGGGCGTCTTGGACCAGACGCCGCGCCAGACGAGCCGTGACGCGGCCCTCGAACGCCGGACGGGTCTCAGCAAAGCGCCGCCCGCACGGCCCGCACACCATGCGCCGCCGCTCCCACACCAGCGTCACCGGCCGGCCCGACACCTCCAAGTCCCGCACCTCGTCGCCGCGGCGGTCGTGCACCCGCCCGCTCGGCGTCCCGCAATCCGCACAGCACGGGCGGCGCACCGTCGAGCACACCCGCACCACCAGCACCTCGGGCGCGCCGACGATCACCTCCACCACCTCAGTCAGCGACAGCCACAGCCGCACCGACACAACACCACGCCTCATCGAGGCCCCCCAGGGATCGGCGTCAGACACACCGATCCCAGCAGAGCCTCAACCCCTACCCGAGGACCCTCAACCCGACCCCATCCCAACAAAAGACGAAGAGCCTCCATTTGCTGGTGCCGGGCGGGTAGTGGGCTACGGTGATCTCGAGGCCGGTCTCGGCGGCGAGGCGGGCGAGGTGCCATTTCCAGGCGCGTGGCCGGTAGCCGTTGGAGCCGCCGGCGTCGGCGGTGACCAGCAGGCGTGTGGCGTTCGGGAACCGGTCGCGGCCGAGGGTGTCCCACCATCTGCGTATGGAGCTCACGGCGAACTCGGCGAACTCGGCGCTGTCGCCGACTGCTGGCGCGGGACGTTCGAGCGACAGCTGCCTCGCAGTGCGCGCAACATCGTGTTCGCCCTTCGGGACAAGCGGAACGACTGGGCGCACAACAAGCGATTTCGCCTGAACGAATTGAGGTCCACAACCCGGCCGGTTTCGACAGCGACGTGATTCGCAACGTCAATGAGAACACCCGAGAGCTCGACTTCGAAGAAGGCGCCGACGTCACGCCCGACCGAGCGGCGTTCGGAAGCTAGGAGACCGCTGATTTATTCGGATTCGGGCAAGTCTGCAACGCTCTGACCTGCGGCTTTGTGCCCATGAATCGGCGATTTCGGCAATTGCTCAGCAGTCTCCTAGACAGTCATATGGTACATCGATGGATGAACATTTGGCTGATCATCTATCAGCTATTTGGCTGGTTAGACTCTCTGCATTTGGTACATTGTCCAAGCGGAAGGCAATAGGCGCGACATAGGAAGCGAGACGGTGTGCCCGATGGAGACACCAATGCGCGGGGTATGGGCTACCTGCCGCGCGTCATCGACACTGAGGTCCGAGAGTGCCTGAGGGGTCTGCCGGCCGTGCTCATCGAAGGGCCGCGAGCTTGCGGAAAGACGTCCACCGGGCGACAGCATTCCTCGAGCGAGGTGATGTTCGGTGCCGACGCTACGGCGCGCTCCGCTGCCGAGGTTGACCCTCATCGCCTGCTGCGGGGGCCCCGACCTCGACTCCTCGACGAGTGGCAACTCGTCCCCAGCATCTGGAACCAAGTTCGGGCAGCCGCCGACGAGACCGGCAGCGCGGGCAGCTTCGTCCTCACCGGCTCGGCCACCCCCACCGACGACCTGACACGTCACACCGGCACCGGCCGCATCACCCGGGTGCAGATGCGTCCCATGTCGCTCTACGAGTCCGGTCTCTCGAGCGGCGAGATCGGCATCCACGAATTGTTCGCCGCCCGCACCGATTCTGCCGCCGCCACCGATACGGACCTCGGCGATCTCATCGACGCTATCTGTCGAGGCGGATGGCCCGCCTGCCACGCGATGGAACTCGCTGCCGCTCAGCGCTACTGCCTCGGCTACATCAACGAGGTCAGCCGGGCTGACATCGCCCAGCTCACCGGCGAGCGACGCAACCCCATCGGCGTCATGCGTCTCATCCGATCCCTCGCCCGCAACGTCGCGTCGGAGGCATCGGAGCGCACGCTCGCCTCCGACACCGGCGGCCAAGAGCCTCTGCACCGCGCCACCGTGGCCAGCTACCTCGACTGCTTGCGACGACTTCTGGTCGTCGAGGAGCTTCCAGCGTGGACAGCCGACTTGCGCTCTCGCGCCCGGCTCCGGCAAAGTCCCAAGCGGCTGTTTGCTGACCCGTCGCTGGCAGTGGCGGCGCTGAGAGCCAACCCGGCCCGGCTCGATGCCGACCACGCATTGCTCGGTCTGCTGTTCGAAGCGCTCGTGGTGCGGGACTTGCGGGTCTACGCCCAGGCACAGGGCGGCGAACTCCACCACTACCGCGACAGCACCGGACTCGAAGTCGACATCATCATCGAGCGCGGTGACGGCCGCTGGATCGCTCTTGAAGTCAAGCTCGGTGCCAGTGCAGCCGTCGACAATGCCGCTGCTGCCCTGCTCAAGCTTCGCGACCGCGTCGACACAACCGTGCTCGGCCCGCCGTCAAACCTCGTGGTCGTCACGGCCACCGGCTACGGCTACCGCCGCACCGACGGCGTTCTCGTGGTGCCTCTCACCGCCCTCGGCCCCTGAACAGCGGCGCCGACGGGCGGCAAGTCAGCCGATGGCGACGACGGCGAGTTCGACGATGCGGTCGTCGTCGTAGCCGAGCACTTCTCGCAGGACGTGATCGTTGTGCTCGCCCAGGCCGGGGCCTGATCGGGTGTTCGAGTCGAGATTGAGGTCCACAACCCGGCCGGTTTCGACAGCTACGGCTGAGCTGGCAGTTGGCCGCTCATGTGGGCCTGACCGAGTAACGCTCTGACCTGTGGCTTTGTGTCCGCGAATCGGCAACTTTGGCAATTGCTCAGCAATCTCATAGCCTGCCGCTAAGCTTCTGCCGACCGCCTGCGGGCTGCAGGTCTTCACCGCATACCGTCAGGTCAGACTCTTGTTTTAATATTCTTGCCGCTTGTGCGAACGTTCATCTGCAAGTCAGCCGCTGATGTCGCCCGCAGCGATGCGACGAGAGCCAACGACGATGGGCCGACATGTATCTCTACGCAGACTTGGAATCGATTGCGCGCTCCGGCGGCTATCAGGGTGCGCGCAACGGCATCTTCCGTATCACACCGTCCGATGTGCAGAGTCTCCAGGCTGGCCTTGCTCGAAGCGGCCACGCTGACAATCACGCGCTCTCCACTGCGGTAGCGCAGCTTCGCAGATGGATGGTGCACGGCGACAATCGGCCGCCACCTGTGCGCGGGGCAGGATTCGTCCGCAGCAACGGCGAAGTGTGGATGGCGTACACAGCGTACGAGTCGCCTGCCATCGTTCGTGGCCGCGTCTCGCAACTTGAGGATCTTCGGGTGTATCTGCCCGTGACACTGCGTCCCGATTATGACGGTTCGCTGGGCGTGCGGACGAAACCGCCCATCAAGCTCAGAGCCGACGAGACGCTGGTGCTGGAGTCGCCTCTTGGTTGTGTGGCGATCGACGCCGCTGAGGCGAACAACCTGGAGCGCTGGCTCTCGGCCTCGCTGCGTCGGGGAGATCGCCTCGGGGTGCTGTGCCTCCCGGGCGCGTGGCGACCCGACGCGTCGCAAGCGCAGGAGGCTGTTCGGAATGGTCTTGCCGTAGCCGCATCAGGAGCACCCCGCGCCATGCAGCCCGCTCCGTCGTTGTCGGCACGTGATGTGGCCCTGCCCGTGTCGGCCAGGAACTGAAGAGCGCGCTGCCGGGCGGTGCAGTTCCGGTCTGGGTCTGCTGGATCCGAGGCGCAAAACCGACGCTGTGATCAGTGCTCGTGATCAGTACTCGTCGAAGTCATCCGGGGCCAGCAGGAACTCCGGATGCGATTCGATGCCCAGTTCGCCGATGTCCTGGCCGATGCGCTCGATCTCGGTGGCGACGCGTACTCCCAGCACGAAGTCGATGAGCTTCCACACGACGTAGGACGCGATCAGCACAAAGGCCATGACTGACGCAACGCCGAGGAGTTGCGTGCTGAGGGACACGTCGGTCGTGATGGCTGCCGCCAGCGTGCCCCACACGCCGGCCACAAGGTGAACCGGCACGGCGCCGACGACATCGTCAAGCTTCATCCGTTCAAGCAGCCAAGTCACCACCGTGCAGAGCACGCCGGCGATGGCCCCGATGACGACCGCCCACCAATGGTCGGCCATGGAGGGGGCAGCGGTCACGGAGACCAATCCCGCGAGTGCGCCGTTCAGGCTTGAACTCAGGCCGACGCGACCGAACACGCGGCGGCTGATGATGACCGATGCCAGCATCCCGGACGCCGCAGCCAGGTTCGTGTTGATCAGCACGGCGCTCATGATGATCACGTCCTGCGGCGTCGCCAGCGAACCGTGCGATCCCGCGTTGAAGCCGAACCAGCCGAGCCACAGGATCAAGACCCCGAGCGTCGTGACCAGGACGTTTGACGGCGGCGTGGCCTTCACGGTGCCGTCGAGGCGGAACTTGCCGAGGCGGGGGCCGACGATCATCATGCCGACCAGCGCGGCGCACCCACCCACGGTGTGCACCACAGTCCCCCCGGCGAAGTCCCGGAAGCCGGCCTGCTCCAGCCAGCCGCCGCCCCAGATCCACGCGCCGACAGTGGGGTAGATGAAGGCCGTGAGGAACACGGTGAACAGCCAGAACGACCACAGCCTGACGCGCTCGAGCATCGCCCCTGAAACGATCGACGCAGTCGTCGCCACGAACAGCATCTGGAAGAGCCAGTTCGACATCGAAGCGCTGCCTGCGCCGATGGCGTCGCCGAGGCCCGAGACATCGCCGGCGAGTGCTGCGACCTCGGCATCCAACGGCGAGTAGAGGAACCGGAAGCTGCCGATGAGGTCACCGACATCGACGTACATGAGGTTGTAGCCGATGAACAGGTAGGTGAGGGCGGCGATGGAGTAGATGCCGACGTTCTTCAGGCAGATCATCGACGCGTTCTTCGTGCGCACCGTGCCGGATTCGAGCATGGTGAAGCCAGCGCACATCCACATCACCAGCGCGCCCCAGATCAGCAGCGAGAACGAGCTGATGACGAACTGAAGGTCAGATTGGCCTGGATCAGCAGCAGGCTGTGCCGCGTGCGCGGCGGCTGGGAATGCGGCTACCAGTCCGACTGCAAGCAGGACCGAGGTCGTGGCTCGGACGAACCATGACCGACGAACCATGACCGGAGCCGCCGACATGCGCCAAACGGGGGGGGGGGGGGGGTACTTTTTTGCGCGTCGAGCGGACCTCGACCTCGCACGAACCCTCCGCTGGCTTCACGGAGGCACACGATACACAACAGCAGCAAACAGTCACTAGCAAATAGTCACTGTTGTTCTTTTTCGCCTGTTCCTTTTCCCATGTCGGCTGCGTCGGCCGTGCTGACCGCTCGCGCGAACCTGACATCTCTGGGTCTCGATGGGCAATCACAGGTGCATGCGTGCGATTACCGCCCGGTGCCGCTGCCGTCGACGCACGGCCCGACGGCATTCATCGGCAACCGCCGTACGTGCGTCACCGCGGCATTGCACCGGAATGGCCGGAGATGACCGGTACCGTCAGGGTGTGGGCACAGCGAACCAGAACTGCTGGGTGCTGGCAGGCGATTGGCTGGTGCGCGCCGCCGGGCACGGCGAGTGGCGAACGGCGGCAGACCGTGGGCTCGACGAGTCGGGCTGGCAGGCAACCCCCACTGTGCGCCGATGGTGGATGGATGCCGACCTGGCCGGCGAGAGTGCCGTCCTGTACCGGCGGCACTTTGAGCTGCCGCCGGAACTGGCGGCTGAGCTCGGCGGTGCTGACAGCACGGCACGCCATGACGCTCGCTGGTGGTTCGTGGCGAGCGGTCTGTGCGACCTCGGCCACCTCTGGCTCGACGAGGCATACCTCGGCGATCTGCGGGGACGCCACTTCGAGCATGCGTTCGAGGTGAGCCATCTGCTGCGCAGCAGCAGCGATCATTTGGCTGCAGTCGAGGCGTCGCGTGGCGCAGCGCACGCAGCCAGCGGCGCCGGTTCGCATCTGCGGATCTCGAAGAGCGGGCCGGCCCGGATCGCACGCTCCCGTGCGCTGGTGATCGAGGCCAGTTACGACCGGGCAGTGCTGCGCGTCTCTGCGACCGTGGACAGCAGCGGCACACACCGCGCCGAGGTCACGACGACGGTGCTGCCCATTGACGATCCCGATGCCGGCTGGTCCGAAGACCCGACGCGTCCCCTCGCACGGCTGGGCGATGGCTTGGCCGTGTCCGAGCCTGTCCTGGCGCGCGGCCAAAACGACTTGGTGTGGCTGGTCGCGCTCGAGGGTCCGGCGCTGTGGTGGCCCGCCGGGATGGGCGACCAAGAGCAGTACTGCATCAACATCGACGTCTCGATCGACGGACGATCCAGCCACGCGGTGAGACTCCGCACCGGCGTCCGGACAGCGGTCCTGCGGAGCGGCGAGCTGTACGTCAACGGCGAGAGCTGCGGGGGCAGACCCGGCGAAGTGGCGGCGGCGCAGCACGACTTGGCCGATCGCGGCACCTATGACGACGCCGATGCGGCCGGCACCATGCTGTGCCAGCAGATCGCACTAGATCCGAATGTCTACGCCGGCGCTGAGCGCGGCCTGCGGGCGCTGGCGGCACGAGCCGCCGCGAGCGCAGCCGATCACGCCGGCCACCACCCCAGCGTAGTGAGCTGGCAGCCACTGCCTCCCCCGGGCAGGAGGCAGTGGCCGCGTGCGTTCAGCCCTTGGGCATACCGCTCCATGGCAAGCGCCATGCGTGCGGCCGATCCCACGCGCCCGGTGCTGCCACCCGACCGTCGCTGAGGATTCCGAGCCGACGAAACCTGGCCTTTTCGGGCGAGCGCCGACAGGGCGCAGCAAAGCCTCGGCGCTCGCACAGACTCGCACAGAACAGTGCTCGCAAGCAATCTGCAAGTACCGTACGGCTTTGGCGTTCTCAACCGTGAGAGTTGCGTCGACCGTCGCACCCAGGAGGAACACATGGCGCCGACTGCCACACAGGCCGCGGGGTCTGCACCTGTGTTCAAGTCCAAGCGTCCGCTGCCGTTCCCGCTGAACATCTACCAGTCAGCCATCGGCCGCAAATGGGTGATGGCTTGGACCGGCATCGGGCTGCTGGGCTTCGTCATCGTCCATCTGATCGGCAACCTGCATCTCTACGAGGGCCCGTCGCGGATGTACGAGTACGCCGAGACGCTGCGCAATCTCGGCGGCGGATTGCTGCCGCGCACTCTGCTGCTGTGGATCATGCGCATCGGGCTGCTCGCGATGTTCCTGGTGCACCTGCACTCGGCGTACACGCTCAAGGAGCGCAGCCGGCTGGCCTCGGATCGGGCCGGCTTCGTCGGCGGCGCCAAGCGATACGAGTCCAAGCGCGACTACATCGCCGCCACCTACGCGTCGCGCACCATGCGCTGGACCGGTCCCATCGTCGGCCTGTATGTGCTGTTCCACTTGGCCGACCTGACGTGGGGCTGGTGGCTGGGCGTCGCCTACGTGCGTGGCGATCCGTACCACAACGTGGTCGAATCGCTCTCGTCGATCCCGGTGGCGATCATCTACATCGTCGCCAACGTGGCACTGGCCATCCACATCTTCCACGGCACATGGAGCATGTTCCAGAGCCTCGGTGTCAACAATCCGAAGTACAACAGCCTGCGCCGCAATCTGGCGACCGTGCTGGCAGGCGTCGTGCTGGTGGGCAACCTGTCATTCCCGATCCTCACCCAGGCCGGCCTGATCGACGAGGACAACCGGGAGTGCCCGGTCAACGACACCACTGGGTTGGAATGTCTGGCCGAAGCTGCGGAGGCGCACTGAGATGGGCGCAACAACCCCGTACGAAGCAGCGAAGGCCACAACAAGCACTGCGCCGAAGCGGAGGCACATGAGATGCGACGAAGCTGCGGAGGCGCAGTGAGATGGCGATGAACGATTCCGCATCGAACGGGAGCTCGAACGGCGTGCTGGACGCCCGCGTTCCCGACGGGCCGATGGCCGACAAGTGGACGGACCACAAGTTCTCCATGAAGCTGGTCAACCCCAACAACAAGCGCCGCTTCGAGATCCTGGTGGTGGGCACGGGTCTGGCGGGTGCCTCCGCAGCCGCCTCGCTGGCCGAGCTCGGCTACCGGGTGAAGGTGTTCACTTTCCACGACTCGCCGCGCCGTGCGCACTCGATTGCTGCCCAAGGCGGCATCAACGCTGCGAAGAACTACACCAACGACGGCGACTCGGTGCACCGGCTGTTCTACGACACGGTCAAGGGCGGCGATTACCGCAGCCGCGAGGCCAACGTGCACCGCCTGGCCGAGGTGTCGCTCAACATCATCGACCAGTGCGCCGCACAAGGCGTGCCGTTCGCTCGCGAGTACGGCGGCCTGCTGGACAACCGCTCATTCGGCGGAGCGCAGGTCAGCCGCACGTTCTATGCCCGCGGCCAGACAGGTCAGCAGCTGCTGCTGGGCGCCTGCCAGGCGCTCGCCCGCCAAGTCGGCGGCGGCGGGGTCGAGCTGTACACGCGCTCGGAGATGCTGGACCTGGTGATCAAGGACGGGCGGGCCTGCGGCATCGTGACCCGCGACCTCATCTCGGGCGAGATCGCCGCGCACACCGGTCACGCCGTGGTGCTGGCGACCGGTGGCTACGGCAACGTCTATTACCTGTCCACCAACGCGATGGCGTGCAACGTCACCGCTGCATGGCGGGCACACCGGCGCGGGGCGTTCTTCGCCAATCCCTGCTACACGCAGATCCACCCCACCTGCATCCCGGCCAGCGACGAGTTCCAGTCGAAGCTGACGCTGATGTCCGAGTCGCTGCGCAACGACGGGCGCATCTGGGTGCCCGAACAGATGGACGATGCCCGTTCGCCAGAAGCGATCCTCCCCTCCGAGCGCGACTACTACCTCGAGCGCAAGTACCCGGCCTTCGGGAACCTGGTGCCGCGCGACGTGGCCAGCCGCAACGCCAAGACCGTCGTGGACCAAGGCAAGGGTGTGGGTCCGCTGCGCAACGGCGTGTACCTGGACTTCTCCGAGGTGATCGCCCGTGACGGCCAAGCAGCGGTGGCGGCCAAGTACGGCAATCTCTTCGACATGTACGAGCGCATCACGGGCGAGAACCCCTATGCGGGGCCCATGCGCATCTACCCAGCCATCCACTACACGATGGGCGGGCTGTGGGTGGACTACCACCTCATGACGACGGTGCCGAGCTGCTACTCGATCGGCGAGGCCAACTTCTCCGACCATGGCGCCAACCGGCTGGGCGCCTCGGCGCTGATGCAGGGCTTGGCCGACGGCTACTTCGTGCTCCCCTACACCATCGGCGACGACTTGGCCGCGAGGCTGGGCGAACCGGTGGTGCCGACCGACGACCCGGTGTTCACCCAAGCCGTGGCCGGCGTCGAAGATGCCACGCAGCGCTTCCTGTCGATCGGCGGCGCCCGTTCGGTGGACTGGTTCCACCGCGAGCTCGGCAAGATCGTGTGGGACTGCATCGGCATGGAGCGCACCGCCGAAGGCTTGGAGAAGGCCCTGTCGGAGATACCGGCGCTGGAGGCCGAGTTCTGGGCCGACCTGCGGGTTCCGGGTTCGGGCGCCACGCTCAACTCGAGCCTGGAGAAGGCCGGTCGGGTGGCCGACTTCTTCGAGCTGGCCAAGCTGATGGCCTGTGACGCCCTCATGCGCGAGGAGAGCTGCGGGGGACATTTCCGGGCTGAGCATCAGACGCCCGAGGGCGAAGCGCAGCGCGACGACGAGAACTTCTCGCATGTCGCCGCGTGGGAATGGCACGGCGCCGACACCGTGCAGATCCGCCACGTCGAAGAGCTGACGTTCGAAGAGGTGGCATTGACCCAGCGGAGCTACAAGTGAGCGCGACAAAGGGCCAGCACAGCCAGCGCAGCCAGCACAGCCAGACCGGCCAGCACGACGGCGCCATCTTGAGTCTCACGCTGCGCATCTGGCGCCAGGAGGGACCCGACGCACCGGGACGGTTCCACACCTTCGACGCCCCTGACGTCAGCGAGGACATGTCGTTCCTCGAGCTGCTCGACACCATCAACGAGCGGCTGATCGCCGACGGCGACGTGCCGATCGAGTTCGACCACGACTGCCGGGAAGGCATCTGCGGCATGTGCAGCCTGATGATCAACGGCCGGGCGCACGGGCACGAGGCGGCCACGACCACCTGCCAGCTGCACATGCGCAAGTTCTCCGACGGTGCCGTCATCACGGTGGAGCCGTTCCGGGCGAAGGCATTCACGGTGGTGCGCGACTTGGTGGTCGACCGCAGCGCTTTCGACCGCATCATCGAGGCGGGCGGCTATGTCTCGGTCAACACCGGCGCGGCAGGAGACGCCAACCTCATCCCGGTGCCCAAGGAGGCGTCGGACACGTCGTTCGATGCGGCTGCCTGCATCGGCTGCGGCGCATGCGTGGCGGCGTGCCCGAACTCGGCAGCGCAGTTGTTCACCTCAGCGAAGCTGGCGCATCTCAACCTGACCCCCCAAGGCCAGCCCGAGCGCTGGGAGCGCACCGAGGCCATGGTCGAGACCATGGAGCAGTACTTCGGCTCGTGCACCAACCACGGCGAGTGCACCGCAGCCTGCCCGAAGGAGATCAGCTTGGACTTCATCGCGTTCATGAACCGCGATTACGTCAAGGCCAAGATCAAGAATCGCAAGCTGGCCGGCCAGAGCTGAGCGGCCCGAACCTGACGCTGGTCGTGGCGAGATGTCCGGTTCCGACGGGTAGCTCGTCGCTGCGGCTCTTGCCGGCGGGCCGCTCTTGTTGATTCCGCCTGATCACCGACATCGCTTGGGGTGAGCGGCAGTCTCGCTGAGCGCGACCCAGAGCGCCGACGACCGAGCGATAGCGTGTCGCCCCGATGACGACCACACACGCATACGCGACTCCTCACGCCGTATCGAGCCGGCGCATCCCGCGGCGGGCCCGAGCTGCCGCCGCAGCCGTGGCACTCGCCGTCCTGCTGGGCTCAGCCGTGCTGACGACGCCCGCAGCAGCGCAGGAACGGCCGGACAATCTGGTTCGCAGCGGACCCAACCTCACGCTGGTCCTGGCGAACTGCGAACGCTGGGCCGACACGGCAGCGGCCTGGGAGCTGGCCCGCCATTCCCGCAACGCGGCCGCCGCGTGCCTGAGCACCGACGGCGTGCCCGCAGAGCTCGCCGAAGTCATCGCCACGTTTGCGCCTGATCGCGTGATCGTCGTCGGCGGTCCTGCGGCGGTGCCGACGACGGTGATGGACGAACTGACCGCCGCAGTGCGTTCGGCCTTCCGGTGGGCAGTGATACAGCAGCTGGACGGCGCCACCCGCGCCGATACGGCCGCTGCCGCCGCTCGCATCGGGCTCGACACGCCCGAGCGAGTGGGCCTCGATACCGTGGTGCTGATCGTAGCCGACGGCTGGAACGAAGCCGCTGTCGACACGGCAAGGGAGTTTGCTGCGGGATTCGAGGACGTCGCCATCGCGTATTTCTCGCCTGCCACGATCGCCGGCGGCCTGTCCGAGGCGACGGAATCCCTCATCGCTGACTACCGGCCGGCTCGGATCATCTTTGCAGGACTCGTCGGCGAAGTCGGCTCGGCCGCTGAGAACACGGTGGCTGCTGTGCTCGCTGAGCTGGAATCCGATGTCTATGTCGAACGCGTCGCCGTGGCCACAAGCGCACCGTCGCCGAGCGTGGATACTGCGACGCTCACACGCACGGCGCGCACGACGTTCGAAGCAATCAGCCGGGGCGAACGAGTCCGACCCGTTGTCGACGGCGAGAGCGAGGCGCCGCCGTTCCTGGCACTCACGGAGTCGTCGGGCATCTTCGGCGTGGGCTCGACGTTGTTCACCGTGCGCGCGGACGGCAGCGACCGCATGCTCCGCACCGTCGATCACAGCGGCTGGGCTTGGAACTACAGCCACGGGCGGCGGCTGGCTTGGGCGGATGACGAAGAACGGGTGATGATCGCGACCCCCGACGCCGAAGGCGGGCTGTTGGCGGAGAAGGGTGCATGGCCGAGGTGGGAGCCCGACGGCAGCCGCCTCATCCTGTGGAGCAACACCGACACCGACGACGACGGTCGCCTCGATTCCCTGGAGGCGTTGCTGCACGACGCTGACGGCGGCCTGATTCGCAGCTTGGGCCGGATGGATGCACGCACTTGGTACTACGGCGACGTCCCGGACTTCATCTGGTCGCGTGACGGTGCGTACGTGGCGTACGTCACCGGACTCATCAACCCCGAGACGCAGACGCTCGAGACGTCCGAAGCTGCCAGCGAGGCACGCATCGAGCCGACTGACGGCAACGCGCCGGCGGTCACCCTGGCCACCGACGCCATCATCGTGCGCTGGGCGCCGGACAGCCGGCATCTTCTCTACGCCACGCCCGCGGAGTGCGGCGACGGAGAGTTTCTCGGCATCTGGGACCTGTGGGTCGTGGCTGCCGACGGCAGCGACCCACGCCGCATCGACACGATCGATTACGCCGAGTGGGGCGTGCTCATGATCGACCCGTGGTCGCCTGACGGGAAGCACGTCGCGTACGAGGCGGTCGATCCGGATGATTGCTCCACGGAGTTGCGCGTCAGCTCTGTGGACAGCGACACCGAACCGGTTCCCATCGCCGCCGATGCGAATTTCCTGAGATGGTCGCCCGACAGCACCTACCTCGAGTACGGCGAGAAGACCGAGCGCTTGGTGACCGACTTCATCCTTCCTGAGCTGTCATGGGTCGCCCACCGCGACGGCAGCTCGAAGCGGTTCATCGGCGAGATTTCCCCGACCCTGTACGGCTGGATTTTCTGGTCGCAGGACGGCACGCACATCTCCTACAGCGAGATACTGCGCGACGACGACGGCAATGTGACGGGTTCGGTCGCCCGCACCGAACGAGCTGACGGCATGGGCAGGACGACCACGCTGACGGAATCCGGCCACTCGCTGTCGTGGTCCGGCGACGGACGTGTCGCGTATGTGGCACAGCACGACGACGACGGTGACGGCGTGCCCGAACGGGAGGCGCTGTACCTGCACACACCGGGCTCGCCAGACGACGACGTCGAACTCGTGCATACGCTGCCTGAGCCGACCCGGATCGCCATCTGGTCGCCGGACGACGGCCATCTCATCTTGGGGTCGGGTTCCATCGAGTCGTTCATCGGCTGGTTGCGCGACCGCGCGCGAGGGGTGAGCGTGTGGAGCATCGAGTCGAGCGAGCCCCGGTGGATGCATCGCCTCATCACCGACGTCACTTGGGGCGAGTGGCAGCCTCAACCGGAAATGGACGAGATGGACGAGATGGACTCCGAGTAGGTCCCGGATCTGCTCGGTCGCCGCCCGGTCGCCGTGCCGTCCCCAGCACCCCTCAGAGCGTTGCCGACTCGAGCCGGAACACGGTGTCGGCGGCGCTGAGCACGTACAGCTCGCCGTCGGCGTCCTGACCGAAGGACACGAGCGAATCACGCGGCACCGACACTCCGAGGTCGAGGCGCTCAGCCCCGCCGTCTTGACCACGCACGAGGCCCCAGAGCGCGCCGACGCAGTAGTCGCCGAACACGTAGGTGCCCTGCAGTGCTGCGATGGCGCTGCCGCGGTACACGTAGCCGCCGGTTACCGAGCAGCCTTCCGGATGCGGGTACGTGTAGACGGGAAACACGAGATCGGCGGGCGTGTCACCGCTGGAGAACCGCTCACCGCCCTCGAACAGCGGCCAGCCCAGGTTGGCGCCCGGCGACCAGCCGTCCGCTGCGAGGAGCACATGAATCTCCTCGAAACGGTTCTGGCCGACGTCGGCGATCCACAGGTCGCCGGTAAGCCGGTCGAACGAGAACCTCCACGGGTTGCGGGCGCCGTAGGCCCACACCTCGGGTGCGCCGCCGGAGGGGTACGGGTTGCCCACGGGAATGCCGTAGCCGCGGCCGCTCGGCGGATCGGGGTCGATGCGCACCAAGGTGCCCAGCAGCGTGTCTCGGTCCTGGCCCTGGTCGTAGATGTCATTGGCGCCGCCGCCGTCGCCGAAGCCGATCCACAGGTTCCCGTCAGGGCCAAACTGCACTTCGCCGCCGTTGTGATTGCAGGCGGGCTGGTCGAGGGCCACCAGGATGCGGGCGCGATCGGTCTGGGGGATGTCGCCGTCCATGGGCGCCGCAGCGATGCGGCTGTTGCGGGCCGTGTCGGTGTAGCTGAGGTAGAGCTCGTCGCCGTCGGGGGCGAACGCAATGCCCAATAGCCCGTTCTCGCAGCCTTGGCTGACCTTCGACCCGATGTCGGCGACGAGTTGCGGGGCGACGGCATCACCGCCGCCGCCGGTGGGATCCAGCAGCCACACCTGCCCGGTGAGCGAGGCGACGTAGCGCTGGCCGGTGTCGGGCTTGACCGCCAGCGCGATCGGTACCGGCACCTCCGCCACGGGCACCAAGGCAAATCTCGTCTGCGCAAGCGATCCGACGGCCGCGGGCGGTGCGCTCGTCTGCGATGCCGACGATGCCGGCGCGGCGTCCCCGATGCCGGCCGTGTTCGCTGTGCCCGTCGTCCCGGTTGTGCCCGTTGCCTCGGTCGCTCCGGTTGTGTCTGCGGGATCGGCCTCACTCGTCATTGCAGGAGCTTCACCCGTCTCCGGGGCCGGCGGGATGGTTCGCAGCGCCGGGGGCGCGGTCACGACGGGAGTTGTCCCCGCGAATGCCGGGTCCACCTGCTCCACAACGGTCCTGCCGTCGGCATCGCCCGAAGTCGATGCGCACGCACCCGCCAGGAGTGCCGCCGCAATCAGTGCGCCTGTTGCACGTACCGGCTTCACGGTGGCGACCGTACACACAGCGCTGGTGCAGAATCACGCGGGACGAACGGCGGAGGTGACCAGATGGACGCACAGAACACTGACGTGATCTGGGGCGAGTTCGCCGCGGAGTGCGACGACCTCGCATCCCGTATGCAGGCGCGCTTCGAGAGCCACCTGCACGCGGTCATGGCCACGCTGCGGCGGGACGGCTCGCCGCGGATGTCCGGCATGGAAGCACCCATACGTGACGGACACCTCTGGCTCGGCATGGAGCACACGTCGATGAAGGCGGCCGACTTGCGGCGTGACCCCCGGTTCGGACTGCACTCTGCACCCGAGAGCGGGGAGCTGCAGGGAGGCGATGCGCGCATCGAAGGCGAGGCGGTACCAGCCGACGCCTCCGAGCTCGAGACCTTCCTGCGCGGGCATCATCACGAGATCGACGACTCGACCTCGATGGCCCTGTTCACCGCCAGAATCGCTCGCGCCGTGCTCGTGCGTGTCGAGAGCCGGCACCTCGTCGTGGAGACATGGACGCCGGCCAGCGGCCTCGTCGAGCGACGCGTCGCCTAGCCGCCGCGCTGGCGCGCACCTTCGCCTGGGACCGGAGCCGCGAGATGGCCCGCTGGGCCGACATCGAGACAGCGCGAGGGCCTGCAGCTCGCTCCGCTACTGATCGGCTGTGGCCCGGGAGGCCCACCAGGTGTCGAGGCGCCGGCGCGTCTCGGCATCGCCGAGCTCGCCTTCGGTGCGGCGCAGCTCCAGCAGGAACTTCATGGCCCGGCCGACGTCGGGACCGGGCGCCAGCCCTAGGTGGGCCATGATCTCGTCGCCGTTCATCTCGGGGCGCAGCGCCCTTGCGGCCTGCTCGCGGGCCAGCCGGGCAACCCGTACCTCGAACCGATCGAGCGAGTCGTGCAGGGCCTGCAGCCGCTCGACGCGGCGCGAGGTGCAGTCGCTGCGCACCAAGTCGTTCAGGTCGCCCAGCAGCGGTCCCGCATCGCGGGCATAGCGCCGAACCGCCGCATCGGTCCAACCCGTGTCGTAGCCCTTGAAGCGTCCTGACAGATGCACTAGCCGCGCAACCTCGGCGGTGAGCCCGTCGCTGTAGCCCATCTCCGGCATCCGGCTGCGGGTCATCTTGGCGCCGACAGCCTCGTGGTTGAGGAAGGTCACCCTGCTGCCCTCGTATGAACGCGTCAACGGCTTGCCGATGTCGTGAAACAGCGCCGCCAAACGGACTCGCAGTCGCGCCGGACTCTGCATGACCACCCAGATGGTGTGTGCCAGAACGTCCTTGTGGCGATGAATCGGGTCTTGTTCCAGCTCGAGTGCCGACAACTCGGGCAGGCATTCGTCTGCCCAGCCCGACTCGACCAGTTCCCACAGCCCATCACGCGGATCTTCTTCGACCAGCACCGCGTTGAGCTCGTCACACGGAAGCACTGGGCCGAGATCGTCGGGTCCGGCCAACTCCTCGTCAAGCTCCAGCTCGCCGATGTCGTCTGGCTCGAACACAGACGAGTCGCTCTTGGGCACGGGCGCTGCCGACGCGCGCTGCGGCGTGGCCATCCCTCCATGATGCAGCCCCTTGCGCGGCCTTCCAACCATGTTTTCTGGGGGTTTCGCCGGGACGGGTCGCGGGCTGCCCGCGGATTCGCCGCGCGTCGGAATGGCCGGTCTATGTTCGATCAACGGTCGCCTCACCAGACGGCCACTGCCACAGCGCGCGGTCCCGCCGAGCGAGTCCGGCAGTCCAGCCCCGGCAGGTCCAGCCTGTCGAGTCCCCATCTGCAAGGAGCAGCCCAGCGTGGCAGCCTCGTTCGTTCACCTGCACACCCACACCGAGTACTCCCTGCTCGACGGCGCAGCACGGGTCGACGAGGTGGTTGCCGCAGCCGCAGCCGACGGCCAGCCGGCACTGGGCATCACCGACCACGGCAACATGTACGGCGTCCTGGACTTCTACCGGGCCTGCCAAGCGCACGGCATCAAGCCGGTCATCGGCACCGAGGCATACATGGCGCTCGAGAGCCGGCACGAGCGCCCCAACCGCAACCGCGCCAAGAACGCCAAGGTCGACGACACCGGCGATGACGGTGACGGCGGCGGGAAGCTCTACTACCACCTGACGCTGCTCGCCCACAGCGACGCCGGCTACCGCAACCTGCTCAAGCTGGCCAGCCGGGCGTTTCTCGAGGGCTACTACTACAAGCCCCGGATGGACTGGGAGATGTTCGCTGACCACGCCGAGGGCCTGGTGGCCACCACCGGATGCCTCGGCAGCGTCGTGCAGCAGGCACTGCTGGCCGGCGACTACGACGAGGCCCGCCGCCGGGCCGGTCGCCTGCAGGACATCTTCGGGCGCGACTCGCTGTACGTCGAGCTGCAGGACCACGGCATCGGCGCCCAGCACGACTGCAACCCCCAACTCCTGCAGATCGCGCACGACCTAGGGGCGCCGCTGCTGGCCACTAACGACCTGCACTACACCCACCAGCACGATGCGGTGGCGCACGACGCGCTGCTGTGCGTGCAGACCGGATCGCTGCGCAGCGATACCGACCGCTTCAAGTTTCACGGCGATCAGCACTACCTCAAGAGCGCAGCAGAGATGCGGGCGCTGTTCAGCGAGTTTCCCGAGGCGTGCGACAACACGCTGGCGATCGCCGACCGGGCCGAGACGAATATCGAGTTCGGGCGGGTGCTGCTGCCTCACTTCGAGGTGCCCGCTCCCTATGCCGATGCCGACGCCTACCTGCGGCACTTGGCGTTCGAAGGGGCGAAGCGGCGCTGGGACTCCGACGTGTCCCCCGACACGGCCGCGCGCATCGCCTATGAGCTGCGGGTCATTTCCGACATGGGCTTCAGCAGCTATTTCCTGATCACCTGGGACCTCATCCGGCATGCGCGTGAGAGCAACATCCGGGTGGGGCCAGGCCGCGGCTCGGCGGCCGGCTGTGCGGTCGCCTACTGCCTGGGCATCACCGACCTCGATCCCATCAAGTACGGACTGCTGTTCGAGCGTTTCCTGAACCCGGCCCGCATCTCGATGCCCGACATCGACATCGACTTCGATGACCGTTACCGGGACGAGATGATCCAATACGCCGCATCCAAGTACGGCCACGACCATGTGGCGCAGATCATCACGTTCTCCACCATCAAGGCGCGAGCGGCGGTGCGTGACGCCGCCCGTGTGCTGGGCAAGCCCTACTCGCTGGGCGACCGCATCTCCAAGGCGATGCCGCCGCTGGTCATGGGGCGCGCCACGCCGCTGAGCGCCTGCCTCGAACGCGACGAACAGCATGCCGATGGCTACGCCGCCGCAGCCGAGCTGCGCACGATGTACTCCCACGACAGCGAAGTGCGCGAGGTCGTGGATGTGGCCCGCGGACTCGAGGGCCTCATCCGACAGGATTCGGTGCATGCCGCCGCGGTGGTGATCAGTCCCGAGCCGCTCACCGAGTACCTGCCCATCCAGCGCAAGCCCGAGGCGGGGACCGACCCTTCCGAAGCGCCGATCGTCACCCAGTTCGACATGGGCGGTGTGGAAGACCTGGGCCTGCTGAAGATGGATTTCCTCGGGCTGCGGACCCTGTCGATTATCGATGAGACCGTGCGCCTCGTCGAGCGCAGCACGGGTGACCGGCTCGACATCGACGCTGTGCCGCTCGACGATCCCGCCACCTTCGAGCTGCTGTGCGTCGGCGACACGATGGGGGTGTTCCAGCTCGAGTCCACGCCGGTGCGGTCGCTGCTGAGGTCGATGCGGCCGACGCAGTTCGAGGACATCTGCGCGCTGGTGGCGCTGTACCGGCCGGGTCCCATGGCCGCCGACATGCACAACAGCTATGCCCATCGCAAGAACGGCCTCCAGCCTGCCGCTCCGCCGCACCCCGACCTCGCGGAGCTGCTGGAGGAGACCTACGGGCTGATGATCTACCAAGAGTCCATGATGCGGGTGGCCCAGGAGATCGCCGGCTACTCGATGGCCGAAGCCGACGACCTGCGCAAGGCGTGCGGCAAGAAGAACCGCGCCCAGATTGCCGAGCACCGCACCAAGTTCGTGGACGGCAGCGTGGCCAAGGGCTACACGGCCGAATTGGGCAAGCAGCTCTTCGACATCATCGAGCCGTTTGCCGACTACGCGTTCAACAAGAGCCACGCGTTCGCGTACGGACTGATCGCCTACCAGACGGCGTACCTGAAGGCCACCTACCGCACCGAGTTCTTGGCGGCAGTGCTGACGGGTTCCAAGCGCAATATCGACAAGGCCGGCGTGTACCTCGCTGACTGCCGCCAGCACGGCATCGAAGTGCTGGTGCCCGACATCAACCGTTCCGAGATGGACTTCGCCGCTGATGGGCAGACGATTCCCTTCGGGCTGTCAGCGGTGCGCAATGTCGGCATGAAGGTGGCCGAGCCGATTCTCGCCGAACGCAGCGCCAACGGTCCGTTCGCCGACTTCGAGGATTTCTGCATGCGGGTGCCGCGCGATGTGCTGAACCGCCGGTTCGTGGAGTCGCTGATCAAGGCCGGCGCGTTCGAGACTTGCGGGCATTCTCGAAAAGGGCTGCTGGATGTCTTCGACCGCATCATCGAAGCGTCGCTGCGTCGGCGGGAGGAAGCCGCCGCCGGGGTGCAGTCGCTGTTCGGCGACCCGAACGGTGAGACCGACGGAACCAACGGTGCCGACTTCAACGAGCGCATCGAGATTCCCGAGGCCGCGGCGTCCGAGCGCGAGACGCTGGCGTGGGAGAAGGAGTTGCTCGGGCTGTATGTGTCCGACCACCCGCTGTACGGCGGCGAGGCGCAGCTTCGGCGCGCGGTCGACTGCGAGATTGCCGGGTTGGGCGAGCTGTCGCCGCGCGACGACGGCGGGCAGCAGTGGGCGACGCTGGGCGGTGTCGTGCGGAGCCTGCAGCGTCGCTTCACCCGCAACGGCGAGCCGATGGCCCGCTTCATGCTGGAGGATCTCTCCGGGTCGGTCGAGGTGACGCTGTTCCCGAAGGGCTATGCGGCAGCAGGAGAGGCACTCAGCGAGGATGCCGTGGTGCTGGTGCGGGGTCGGCCGGACCGGCGCGGTGACGGCGAGACTGCGTTCTTGGCGAATGAAGCCGAGCCATTCGAGCTGCGCAAGGGACCCGTGCCGCTATGGCTGGACATGGAGCTCGTGGACCTGAACGAAAACTGGCTGCAGCGCTTCGAGCAGATGCTGGCCGAGTTCCCGGGCGACGCGCCGGTGCACATTCGGGTCGGCGACAGCGAAGTACGGCTTCCGGAGTCACGGTGGGTGGACGCCGGTGCGCTGGCCGGCCCCATGCGCGAGCTGCTCGGCGCCGATGCCGTGCGCACGTAGCCGGCTGCGCGGTCACTCTGCCTCGGCCCCCGCAGACCACTAGCCTTGCCCCTTGGCTGGGTCCGCGGCGGGTCCGCTGCGCCCGCGGCGGGTCCAACGCCCCCAGCGCAGCCTGTGCACCAGTTCATCCGGGAGTGTTCATGAGCGACGGTGATACGCGACGGGTCGATCAGAAGTCGCTTGAAGACCCGCACAAGATGATGGTCCCGTTCGCGAAGTTCAAGAGCTTCCAGTTCGCCGACAAGCTCTGGGTGCTCGGTGGGCTGCTGTTCCTGATCATTCTCATCAACATCGTGTTCTCCGGCGGGGGCGGGAGGTAGTTGCTGCGGCATGCCGCCCCCGAAGCCGCCCAAGAAAACCGTGCCGGTCCGATGAATCCGGTCTGGTAAGCCGGGTTCATGAGTGCAGTTCCATGAGCGACCTCAGCGAGGCCTCCGCAGCCGCGCCCGGCCCAGCCGCAATCAGCATCACGCTGCCCGATGGGCAGACCCGCGAGCTTCCCGCAGGCGCCACCGGCGCTGACCTCGCCGCGTCGCTGGGGCGGCGGGCCGCGAAGGATGCGCTGATCGCGGTGGCCGACGGTGTCGAGCTGGATCTCAACCGGCCCTTGCCCGACAGCGCATCGGTGTCGCTGGTGTTCCCGTCCACCGACGAGGGGCTCGAGGTGCTGCGCCATTCGACCGCGCATGTGCTGGCCCAAGCCGTGCTGCGGCTCTACTCGAGTGCCACGTTCTCGATCGGGCCGCCGATCACCGACGGCTTCTACTACGACTTCGACTTGGGGCTCGACGGCGGCGGGCGGCCGCGGACGTTCTCCGATGAGGATCTCGAAGCGATCGAGGCCGAGATGCGGGCGATCGTGAATGCCCGCCAGCCGTTCATCCGTGCCGAGGTGGACCGAGCCGTGGCCGATGAGCTGTTCGCCGACCATCCCTACAAGATCGAGATACTCGACGGCGAGGCCGACGACCCCGCGTCGGGGCCGGCTGGCGGGGTCATCACCACCTACCGCAACACCGACGAGTTCGTCGACCTGTGCCGCGGGCCGCACGTGCCTGACACCGGCCGGCTGGGCCACTTCAAGCTGATGCGCGTGGCGGGCGCGTACTGGCGCGGCGACGAGAACCGCCAGATGCTGCAGCGGGTCTACGGCACCGCGTGGGGTTCTGCCGCGGAGCTGAAGGCTCACCTGGAGCGGTTGGAGGAAGCCGCCAAGCGAGATCACCGGCGGCTGGTGACCGAGTTGGATTTGCTGAGCTTCCCCGCGGAACTGGGCGGCGGGCTGGCGGTCTGGCACCCGAAAGGCGCAGTGGTCCGCAAGCTCATGGAGGACTACAGCCGCGACCGCCACGAAGCGGGCGGCTACGAGTTCGTCTATACGCCGCATCTGGCCAACGCCCGGCTGTTCGAGACCTCCGGGCACCTGGACTTCTATGCCGAGGGCATGTACCCGCCGATGGAGATGGACAACGGCGTCTACTACCCCAAGCCGATGAACTGCCCGATGCACTGCCTGATCTTCAATCAGCGCCAGCGCTCGTACCGCGAGCTGCCCCTGCGGCTGTTCGAGCTGGGCACCGTCTACCGCTACGAGCGCTCGGGCACGCTGCACGGGCTGATGCGGATCCGGGGGTTCACCCAGGACGACAGTCACCTGTTCGTGGCGCCCTCCCAGCTGGCAGGCGAGATCGAAGGACTGCTCGACTTCGTGCTGTCGGTGCTGAGTGCGTTCGGCTTCGACGATTTCACCTTCAAGCTGTCCACGCAGGATCCCGACAAGTACGTGGGCGATGACGAGGGCTGGGAGCGGGCGACAGCGGCGCTGCGGTCCGCGCTGGATCGGCGCGGGCACGACTACACCGAGGCCGAGGGCGAGGCGGCCTTCTACGGGCCGAAGATCGACATCGACGTGACCGATGCGATCGGGCGCTCGTGGCAGCTGTCCACCATCCAGGTCGATTTCAACCTGCCCGAACGGTTCAACCTGCGCTACACCGGCGCCGACGGCGAGGTGCACCGGCCGATCATGATCCACCGGGCGCTGATGGGCGCGATCGAGCGGTTCTTCGGCGTGATGGTGGAGCAATACGCGGGTGCGTTCCCGCCTTGGCTGGCGCCCACCCAGGCGGTGGTGCTGGGCGTGCGGGCCGACCACGACTCGTTCGCCGAACAGGTGGTGGCGCGGCTGGCCGAGGCGGGCTTCCGGGCCGAGACCGTGCCGGCCGACGATCCGCTGGGGACACGCATCCGGCGGGCCAAGCTCGACAAGGTGCCCTACGTGCTGGTGGTGGGCGACGACGACGTGGCGGCGGGCACGGTGGGCGTGAACCCGCGAGGCCAGCCGGTGCGGCGTGATGTGCCGCTGGCGGAATTCATGGCGCAACTGGCCGGCGAGGTGGAGAGCAAAGCCACCGACGTCGGTGGCGCAGGCAGCACAGCCACCGATGTGAGTGCGGCCGCCGCCGATTCCGGCAGCTGAGGCTTGACGGGCGAGCGTGCAGGCACTGGTCTTCGAGCGCAATGAGTTGCGGTTCGCTGCAGCCATGGCGGCAGGCAAGCTGAAGCCGGGATCCGGTGCCGGCGTCGGTCCGCTCAAGCTGACCGACATCGACCCCCCGGAACTGCCCGGGCCCGGCTGGCAGTACGTGCGGCCGGCCCTGTCGGGCATCTGCGGGTCGGATCTGGCGACGGTGGACGGCAAGGTGTCCCGCTACTTCGAGCCGCTGGTGTCGTTCCCGTTCGTGCCCGGCCACGAGGTGGTCGGTCATACCGATGACGGCGCCCGGGTGGTGCTCGAGCCGGTGCTGGGCCACGAGGCGCACGGCTTCGCACCGCCGTGGCCCGATGCTGCGCCTGCCGATGGCGACGACTACGGCCACCTGATCGGTGGCGAGCTGAAGGCGGGCTTGCAGACCGGGTCGTGCGCCTCCACCGGGGGCGGCTGGTCGGAGATGTTCGCAGCGCACGAGTCGCAGCTGCATTCGCTGGGCTCGCTGGGACCCGAGGACCTGTCCGACGAGGCGGCGGTGATGATCGAGCCGACCGCGGCGGGCGTCCACGCCGCGCTGCGTTCGGGCGTGACCGAGGGCGGCACGGCAGCGGTGATCGGCGCCGGCACGATGGGCTTGGTGGCGGTGGCGGCGCTGCGGAAGCTGACCGGCGTGGCTGCGATCGTGGTGGGCGCCCGCTACAGCCACCAGCGCCGCCTGGCCCGCGAGCTCGGCGCCGACCTGGCCGTGTCGCCCGACGAACTGGGCCGAGCCGTGCGCCGCGCGGCAGGCACCCGTGTGATCGGCGAGACGCTCGGCTCGGGAACCCATGTGACGATCGACGCCGTGGCCTCGTCGCAGTCGCTGGCTGATGCCATCGCGGTCACCCGGCCCCGGGGTCGAGTGGTGGTGCTGGGCATGCCCGCCGACGTCGAGCTGAACCTCTCCGCGCTGTGGCACCGCGAGACCGAGCTGGTGGGTGCCTACTGCTATGGCACCGAACCGTCGCTGGACGGCGGCCACACGTTCGAGGCCGCTATCGGGCTGGTGCGCGACTGCGACCTGGGCCGCCTCGTGTCCGAGCTGTACCCGCTGGAGGAGTACCGGACGGCCTTGGAGCACGCCGCCAGCGCCGGCGCCCGAGGCTCAACCAAGATCGCCTTCGACCTCCGCGAGTCGTAGCGGCCAGCCTCGGCGGCGCCGGGGCAGCACGCGCACTCAGTTGGGCAGGCACCCCGAATCCGCCCCGCAAGAGACCTGTGGCGTCCGTTCAGTTTCAACCTGTGCATTGGTGATATAGCATGAGTAATGCTAAATCGAGTAACGCAAGGCGAAGTGAGGTGACCCGCAGCGTGCTTGAATCAACCATTACCTCGAAGGGGCAGACGACCTTGCCCCGCCGAGTTCGAGAGTGCTTGTCAGTTCAACCCGGCGACAAGGTGCGTTACCTCATCGATGGCGATGCAATCCGGATTGTCGCCGTGCGGCCGCTCAGTGAGCTGTTCGGCATGCTCCAGTACGACGGCCCACCGGTGACATTGGAGGAGATGGACGAGGCGATCGCCGAGGCAGCGACATCGGCGTGATCGCCATCGACACCAACGTGCTCGTTCGTTATCTCGTCAACGACGAGCCTGAGCAGTCTGCTGCTGCTCGCGACCTGCTGTCGGCGGCTTCTCGGCAGGAGCCGGTGTTCCTCTGCCGGGAGGTCGTTGTCGAGACGGTGTGGGTGCTCAAGCGGGCATACCAATTCAGCCGTGCCCAGATCGCCGAGGTGCTGATGGAGCTGGTTGCCGTCGACGGGCTCATCTTCGAAGCCCAAGACAACGTCGCCGAGGCTGCGGCTGCCTATCGGCGCGGAGGTGCCGGTTTCTCCGACTTGATGATCCTGGCCGCGGCGCGGTGCAACGACGCGCAGCCGTTGTTCACCTTCGACCGGCAACTCGCTGCGCTGGACGGCGCTGCGCTGCCAGATCACCGCTGAACCGCCGCGTCGAGAACCCTGATCTCGGAGCGAGCGCAGTGTTCGCCGCGGAGACAGGGTTCGTTCACCCGTAGCTGGCAGGCTGTCGCGGTGACGGCTCTGCGTGAGACCACGGCCAGTCGGCTGACTTCGGAGTTCGTCGGCACCGGATTTCTGCTGCTCAGCGTGGTGGGTTCGGGGATCATGGCCGAGCGGCTCAGCCCCGACGACGTCGGACTGCAGCTGCTGGAGAACTCGATGGCCGCGGCGGGAGCGCTGCTGTGGGTCGAGGGCCGCGGCTACCGCAGCGTCTCGGCGAACTCGCGTGCGAGGTAGGTGAGGATCAGGTCGGCGCCGGCGCGCTTGATGGCCGTGAGGTGCTCGACTGCCGTGGCATCCCCGTCGATCCAGCCGTTGGCGGCAGCCGCCTTGAGCATCGCGTACTCGCCCGACACGTGGTAGGCGGCCAGCGGCAGGTCGAAGCGGGCCCGAGCCGCAGCGATCACGTCGAGATACGCGAGGGCCGGCTTCACCATGATGATGTCGGCGCCCTCGGCGATGTCCAGCTCGATCTCGGCCATGGCCTCGCGGGCGTTGGAGGGATCCTGCTGGTAGCCCTTGCGGTCGCCACCGGTGATCGTCACGTCCACGGCGTCACGGAACGGCCCGTACTCGGCTGAGGCGTACTTCGCCGAGTAGGCCATGATCGGCAGGTTCTCGTGGCCGTTGACATCGAGCACTTGGCGGATCGCCCCGACCTGGCCGTCCATCATCCCCGACGGGCCCACCATGTCGGCGCCGGCTTCGGCTTGGGCCAGCGCCACCCGCTGGTACAGCTCGATCGTGGCGTCGTTGTCGACATCGCCGTCGTCGGTCACCACGCCGCAGTGGCCATGGTCGGTGTACTCGTCGAGGCACAGGTCGGCGATGATCGCCATCTCCGAGCCGTGGTCGTCTCGCAGGCTGCGCAGCGCCACCTGCACGACACCGTCGGGATTCCATGCCTCCGAGCCCACCGGGTCCTTGCGGGCGGGAAGCCCGAACAGGATGACGCCGTTGATGCCGAGGCTGGCCAGCTCGTTGACTTCCTTGCGCAGCGACTCCTGGGTGTGCTGCACGACGCCGGGCAGCGAGACGATCGGCTGGGGCTCGATGGCGTCCTCACGCACGAACAGCGGGGCGATGAGATCGCTGGGGGTGACGTTCGTCTCGGCGACGAGCCGGCGCAGGGCCGGGGTGCGACGCAGTCGGCGAAGGCGGCGAGCCGGGAAGGTCACCCCGCCATGCTATTGCGCTGCGGCGCCGGAAGAAGCTCCTGAAGGGGGCGCGAGTGCCGGCTGCGGCACTGTGGCGGGCGAGGCTGTCTCAATGCCCAGCTTGGCCTTGACCAGCGCCATGTCCGCCTTGACCAGCGCCATGTCCACCACCAACTGCATGAGCACTTGCTCAAAGCGATCCATGCGCTGCTCAAAGCGATCCATGCGCTGCTCAAAGCGATCCATGCGCTGCTCAAGACGATCCATGCGCGAATCAACACCGTCGATGCGCTTGTCAAGGCGATCTTCGAGTCGGTCAACGCGCTTGCCAAGCGAGCGGCAGCACAGCAGGCTGGCAGTGAGATTGAAGCTGAACAGCGTCACAACTGCAGCGAGAATGACAAATGAGTTCGCGTCCATCGGGCTTCCCTTCGGAACGGTAACAGGCGGGTATGCCGCCCTGAGTCCGGCGAACTGCCAGCGATAGGACTACGCGCAGCGATGCGCTGTGGCGCACCATAGTGACCGCAGCCGACTTGCCGCCATTGAATTTCGAATCCCGAGGCACACGGCCGGCGATGCGCTGGGCGCCGATCAGGACGTAGCGTCAGGACATGGCGACCGGCGCCAACGAGATCGGATCCGAGGCGTGGTGCGCGGCGATGTCCGAGGTGCTCGCGGGCGTGGAGCTGCCCGAGGTGCAGGCCACCGTGGAGCAGCGGATCGGCGACGGCAACGGCGGACCGATGGTTGCGTATCGCCTGGTGATCGAAGGTCGTCGCGTCCATCTGGAGCCGGTGCCCGTGCCCGACGGCGACAGCGTCGGCAGTCCCGATGGTCCTGAGGGCACTGAGGAAGCCGGAACAGCCGAGGGCGCCGACGATCGGATCGTGGTGATGAGCCAGTCCCGGGAAACCGCCGAGGCTGTGCGGCGGGGCGAGCTCGGTGCGCTGGCGGCGCTGCAGGCGGGCCTTATCAAGGTCAGCGGCGATGTGCGAGTGCTGATCGCGGCTGCGGACGCTCTCGCTCTGGTAGACGCGGCGCTGGGCGCAGCGCTCGCCGGAGAACAGGATGGGGCAGACAGCCGCCCCATCGACGGCAGCGATGATCCCGGCAATCCGAACGACGGCGCCGACGATGAGGATATCTGAGCCCCCGTGCCCGAGATTCCGGAAATCCGGGCGCACGCTGAACGACTCGATGCACTGGCGGCCGGCGAGGTGCTGAAGCGGTTCGAGCCACTGTCGTTCACCGCGCTCAAGACCGCCAGCCCGCAGCCAAATGACGCTGCCGGCTGGCCGCTGGCAGGCGTGGGGCAGCGGGCCAAGTACCTGCTGCTGCGGTTCGCTCCCCCGCGACATGGCGCCGTTGGCGGAACTGGTGATGCAACCGGCGAACTGACCTTCGTCACCCATCTGATGCAGGGCGGACGCCTGCGTGTGCTCGAACCGGGGGCCAAACGGCCACGACGGCCCCGCGACGGGCTGGCCCGCTTCGAGTTCGAGAGCGGGCTGGGACTGATGCTCACCGAGCCGGGCACGCAGAAGCGAGCCGGTGTGTGGGTGCTGGCCGACGACCCGGCCGAAGCTCCGCCGCTTGACGGATTGGGCCCCGAGGCCACCGAGGTGGACACCGCTGCGCTGGCCGGGTTGATGGCGGCTCATTCGATGCGCCTGCACAACTTCTTGCGCGACCAGCGGGTGATCTCGGGGCTCGGACGCCGGCTGGCCAACGAGATCTGCCACCGGGCCAAGCTGTCGCCGTTCGCACCGACCGGGCGAATGGATGCCCCCGGAGTCGAGGCGGTGGTGGCGGCCATCGGGGCTGTCGTCGACGAGTCGCTGGCCTTCGAGCGGGAACGTCCTGAGATGAGTCGCTCCGCCGATCGACCCGCGGCGGTACACGGCCGCACCGGCGAGCCGTGCCCAGCCTGCGCCGACGTCGTGCGGGCGGTCGAGTTTCGCGACTACACGGTCAACTACTGCGCCGGCTGCCAGACCAGCGGGCGGGTGCTGGCCGACAACACCACCAGCAAGTTCCTCCGCTAGCTGGGCGACACCAACAGCGCCATCAGGAGCACTCGAGGATCGTGACGATACACCGGCAACAGCTGTTCATACCAAGACTCAGCTGCAGGGCCAGCGGCCCCGGCGTCGTCGGTCACAATGACACTGCCTCGCGGGAACGTTCGCTCTCGACCTCACGCACTAGAGCATCACCGATGATCTCGACGGTTACGTCGAGCAACGTCTTCAGCGGCTCAGCGAACGTGTCTTCGTCAGAAGTACCGACATCCCACACCGCGAGCGCTTGCGACAGCAGCTGCTCCACCCGGTGCCGCTCATCGTCGGTGAGCATGAAACGGTCAAGTTGCGGATCGTGCAAATCCAGCGAATAGTCCCTACGAACCTCATTCCCGGATTGCGACGTGATCCGAGTATGCACCGCCAACTTTGCAGATGTGTCATTCATGTCCGGTCTCTCTCAAAGTGTGTCTCAACCTTGGCCGTCCGCTCAGTCAGGTCGCCGAGCCGATCCCTCAGCCCGTCGATGACGTCGGTCTGACGGTCGATCCGTTCTCCCATCTTGCTATAGACGCTCCAAGCGAAGCGCAACGCGCCGCCTCCGAGTCCGAGAGCAGTCGCGAATGCCGCTATGACGGAAGCGAGTTCAGCGCCGGTCATTGTCCTGGGCAGTGTCAGCGGCGCGGCAGCGACTGCATGGATGATCTGATCGGAGGTGTTAGCGATCGCTGATTTGCAAGCCACTGGTCCGTTTCGGGATTTGCGGTCTCGGTAGCTGCCACGTGTTCACCGTAGCTTCTTGTTCCATGTGAACCACAACCGTTTTTCGGCGGAGGCATTCTGCAGTGCCATCAACACCTGCAGATGTTGCGGCCATCTGACGCGACCAAGCCGCCCGGTGACCCGCGCCTTCACTCCTCGCCCACGTCTGTTCAGCCGCTGGACAGACACAGTTGGTGGCTGCCAGACCAGCGGGCGGGTGCTGGCCGACAACACCACCAGCAAATTCCTGCGCTGAGAGGCTGGCTGAGCGGCCTCGGGTACGTGTCACAGGCGCCGGTTAGGGTGCTGCCGGACATTTCCCAAGTCATCAACGCCCGCAACCCCGCCGGGCGCGAGGAGCACACAATGAGCGACAACGGAATCAGGCTGGGCCTTACGGCCGACGAAGTGCTGCAGACGACCCGGGCCGTGCGCAAGCGGCTCGACTTCGACCGGCCGGTGCCCGACTCGGTGCTGCGCGAATGCGTCGAGATCGCCGTGCAGGCGCCGACCGGCTCGAACATGCAGGGCTGGCACTTCGTGTTCGTTACCGAGCGCGACAAGATCGAGGCCATCGCGGCGCTGTACAAGAAGGGCTTCGACGCCTACCGCAACAGCCCCATGTACGCGGGCCGGGTGGGGACCGGCTTGGGCGCCCAGCGCGAGGCGCAGCAGGCACGGGTGACGTCGTCCGCGGAGTTCTTGTCGGAGAACATGGGACGCAGCCCGGTCCTGTTCCTGCCCTGCATCACCGGCCGCACCGACGATGCCCGCATGATGGTGGGCCAGGCCGGCTCGATCATCCCGGCGGCGTGGAGCTTCATGCTGGCCGCCCGCGAGCGAGGTCTGGGCACGTGCTGGACGACGCTGCACCTCGGCTACGAGAAGGAATCAGCGGAGATCCTGGGCATCCCCTACGACACGGTACGGCAGTACGCGCTGAGCCCGGTGGCCTACACCGTGGGCACCGACTTCAAGCTGGCCGCCCGGACCGATCTCGACTCGGTGATGAGCTGGAACACCTGGAGCCGCTGAGATGGCAGAGCAAGCACCGGCTGGCCCCTCGAACGCAGCGCTGTTCGACCTGTCGGGTCGGGTGGCGGCGGTCACCGGCGGCTCGCGGGGGCTGGGACGCGAGATGGTGCTCGCGTTCGCCCGGGCCGGCGCGGATGTGGTGATCGCGTCGCGCAAGCTCGACAACTGCGAGGCGCTGGCCAAAGAAGTCGAGGCAGAGACCAACCAGCGGGCGCTGGCGGTGCAGTGCCACGTCGGCTACTGGGATCAGAATGACGAGCTGTGCCGACGGGTCTACGACGAGTTCGGCCACTGCGAGGTGCTGGTGAACAATGCCGGGCTGTCGCCGCTGTACCCGTCGCTGTACGAGGTGTCCGAGGCGCTGTTCGACAAGGTCATCGACGTGAACCTCAAGGGGCCGTTCCGGGCCACGGCGGTGTTCGGCAAGCGCATGTACGAAGCCGGCGGCGGCTCGATCATCAACGTCAGCTCGGTGGCGGCCGTGGCGCCCTCCCCGAACGAGACGGCCTACGGGGCGGCCAAGGCGGGCATCCACGCCATCACGCAGTCGTTCGCCCGCGAGTACGCCCCCCGGGTGCGAGTGAACTGCATCATGCCCGGACCGTTCCTCACCGACATCTCCAAGGCGTGGGACATGGACGCCTTCAACGAGCGGGCTGCCAACGACATCGCGCTGGCACGGGGCGGCGAGGCCGACGAGGTGGTGGGCGCTGCGCTCTACTTCGCCTCGGAGGCGTCGAGCTACACGACGGGCTCGGTGCTCAAGATCGACGGCGGCACGGCCTGGCAGACCGGCTGAGCAGCCCGGCTGAGCAGCCCGGCTGAGCAGCCGGCCGCACGCCGCAGCCAACGAGGCACAGCACAACTGGACCGACACAACGGGTATCAACGAGGAGTCAGCAATGGCAACAACGAAGCGACTGTCGGCGCTGAGCCGGTCGATCGAAGGGCGCGTGACCCTGATCACCGGGGCCGGCATGGGCCAAGGACGTGCGACGGCGCACGTGTTCGCCGACGAGGGCGCTCATGTGGCGGTGACCGACCTGCGCCAGGCCGACGTGGACGCCGTGGTGGCCGAGATCGACGACGCCGGCGGCTCGGCAGCGGGCTGGACGATGGACGTGGCCAACCGCGACCGGGTCAACCAGGTCGCCGCCGAGGTGGCCGAGCGGTTCGGCGGCATCGACCATCTCATCAACAACGCCGGCATCTCACGGTTCTCGCCGATCGACGACGAGGGCTATGAGGACAACTGGGCGATCTCGCTCGAGGTGCTGTTGACAGCCCACACCTACACCGTGCGGGCGGCCCTGCCGTACCTGCGCCAGTCCGACGCGGCCCGCATCGTGAACATCGCATCCACCGAGGGCTGGGGCGCCACCAAGTTCGGCTCGCCGTACACGGCCGCCAAGCACGGCGTGATCGGCCTCACCAAGTCGCTGGCGGTCGAGCTCGGACGCGAGGCCATCACGGTCAACTGCATCTGCCCCGGCCCGATCCGCACGGCCATGACGGCAGAGATCTCCGAGGAGCACAAGACCATCTTCGCCAAGCGCCGCACAGCGCTCGGCCGCTACGCCGAGCCCGAGGAAGTGGCCCACGGCACCCTCAACTTCTGCCTGCCCGCCAGCCAGTACATGACCGGCGCGGTCCTCCCCGTAGACGGCGGCCTCCTCATCAAGAACGCTTGACCCGCTCTGGCGTCCGCCCAGCCCTGAGCGAGCGCGGGCCGAGTCAGGCACTGTGCGGGTGCGAAATTGGTTTGACCGGCATTATTGCATCATGATGATATGATGCAATAATGCGAACAACGATCGATCTGCCAGAGGATCTGCACGCGGTTGCCCGGGAGATGGCGCACCAGCAGCACAAGTCGCTGAGTCAAGTCGTTTGTGAACTGATCCGGCTCGCACTCGACCCCATCGACGCGTCGACGATTCCGGCGCCGGCCGGCGGCCTGCCCACCATCCAGATCGGCCGAGTCGTCACCGCCGAAGACGTCAGGTCGCTGGAGGACGAGTGACCTCAGCACTGGCCGACGCCAACGTGCTCATTGCCCTGACTGTCGAAGATCATGTGCATCATCGCCAGGCGCGAACGTGGTTCGAGGGCCACGCAGACGAATTGGCCACCTGCCCGATCACCCAAGGCGCGCTGCTGAGATTCCTCATCCGCGAAGGTGTCGGCCCGCGCGACGCACTCGGCGCGCTGCGGCAGGTTCAGGCGCTGCCCCAGCACGTCTTCTGGCCCGACGAGATCGAATTCGACGCGACGGTGCTCGCCAGTGTGATCGGACACCGCCAGGTCACGGACGCCTATCTCGCCGCACTGACTCGGCACTTCGGCGGCCGGCTCGTGACGATTGATCGTGGACTCGCCGCGCAACATCCCGAGACCGTCCAGCTCATCGAGGTCTGATCGTCCCAGACAGCAGCCGCGCATGGCGCGTGCCGCGGCAGCGTCACAACCAGCCGGGCGGCAATCGCGCTGGGCTTGCTGGCGCTGGGGTTACTGGGTGAGGGTGATGGAGAGGGAGGCGGGCATGCCGTCGGCGTCAAGGGTGAGCGTGCCCGAGATGGTGCCTCGTTCGGCCAGCGGCAGCGACTCGGTGCCGGTGGCGGTGAAGAAGCCGGTCATGGCCAGCGAGCCGTCGTCGTTCGCCGTGCCGCGGGCGGCCAGGCGCATCTCGGCGGATGCACCGTCGTCGCCGGGGGCGAAGACCAGCAGGGCGCTGAAGCGGCGCTCGTCGACCGCCGGGTCGGCAGCCTCGAGCGACGCCGAGCTGGGCGAGATCACCGCAACCGACTCGTTGGCGGTGACGGTCTCGCTGGTCTCTTCGCCGCCGTCGACGATCGTGGTAGTGGTCGTCACCGTCAGCGACATGGAACCGACCACGTCGTATCGGTCGGCGCCCGACGGCGTGAACGTCAGCTGGGCAGCCTCCACGCTGCTGCTGTCGCTCACCGCGATCTCGGGATCGGGATTGATGACCACCTCGGTCGCGACTCTCGTCTCGATGGCCTCCGGCGGGTCCTCGGCCGCCGTCTCGGACACCTGAGCGTCGTCATCGGCCGCAGGAGCGGCAACGACGGAAGCGGTCGAGGCAGAAGACGCAGAAGACGCAGAAACCGAGGCTTCGACCGCCTGCGCAGAAACCGAGGCTTCGACCGCCTGTGGCGCTGCTTCAGGCTCGGGAACAGACTCGGGCGCCGCCTCCACGGCAGCAGGCGCTGGCACAGCAGAGTCCTCCGCCGCAGCCGGATCGATCTCATCGGCAACACCGGCCTCCGGTGGCGCGGCGGGCACCGAGACAGGTGCATCGGGCATCGGCACGTCGACAGCGAACGGCGTCAGCACGCCCATGACCGAGTCCGGCAGGACCCGGTCGGTCGCACGGTGCACCGGCGAATCGACGGTCGGCGTTATCACTGCGGTAGCGAGTCCGAACCCGACCGCAGCCTTGGTCATCACCGGAACGCCGGTCGCCGCCGCGTTCGTGGCCGCAGCAGCCGCACGCGATGCCACCGGAGCAGCCTCGGCCAGCACCGGCATGACCGAGTTCAACGCGGCACGGCCGCCACCGGGCGAGGATTGGCTCGTCACCGCCGCGGCGGCACGCTCGCCACGGCGCAGCAGCCCGATCAAGGCCACCGGCGCGGCGGCTGCCAGCTTGAGCGCAGCCCTCACAGCGTTGCGGGCCCGTGACACCCGTGCCCGGGCGTTCTCCTCAGACACACCTGCCTTGGCAGCGACCTCTTCGTAGCTGAGCTCCTCGACGAAGCGCAGCATCAGTGCCTCGCGGTACTGCTCGGACAGGCTGTCCACGGCGTCCATCAGCGCGGCGTCGTCGAGGTCGAGGCCGAGCTCGCCCTCGGTGGTCGCCGACGGCTTCAGTGCCTTGTCGTTCGATGCGAACCGCTCGGTCTTCTCGTTCTCACGCCGCAGGCGGTTGCCTTCGTCACTGCAGACATTCGACAGGATGCGGTGCAGCCACGGCCCCACCAAGTAGCTGCCGTTGAAGCGCGGCATGGCACGCAGCGCCCGCACGAGTGCCTCCTGCACCGCGTCTTCTGCCGCCTCGGGGCAACCGAGCTTGCGGCGCGCGTGACCGAGCAGTTGTGGCCGGTACTCACGCACCAACTCGGCGAACGCTTCGTCGTCGCCGGCCTGGTATGCGAGGACCAGATCTCGATCCTCAAGTTGAAGTGCCATCGCACTCACGCACACAAACAGCGGGAACGCCGTCGCTCCCGTCAGTCACGATGCTACCGCAGCCCCCAACAGGTCTCGTCGTCACATCTCCAGCAGTTCTGAAGTTGCAGTCAATTCGCACAATTCGCACATCAGCCGCAATGCTGCGGGGTCGCAGCAAACCGGCGGGCTGGCTCAGCCGACAGCGAGGTCGGCGGTCTCGGCGCCGATGGCGGGGATGCCCATCTCCTCGTAGGTGGCCATCGGGAAATAGGGCACGCCCTGCTCGTCGAAGGAGCGGCGTGCGTCGTCGCCCCGGTCGGCCAGCGTGACGGCGGCCACTACCTGCGCTCCGGTTGCCTGAACGCTCTCATAGGCCTGCAGGATCGAGCCGCCCGTGGTCACCACATCGTCGATCAGCAGCACCCGGTGACCTTCGCCGATCCGGGTGCCCTCGACCAAGCGGTTCGTCCCTCGCCCCTTGGCTTCCTTGCGCACGATGAACCAGCTTGCACCGCTCACTACCGCTATGGCGGCGCACAGCGCATCGGCACCCAGGGTCAGCCCGCCGACGGCGTCGAACTCGACTCCCGCGCCGGTCACCCGCTCGTCGACGGCCTCGGCCGCCAGGCGCAGGTCGTCGCCGGCGCCCAGCGCCGCTTTGCCGTCGATGAAGTAGCGGGAGATGTTGCCCGACGCGAGCTGCACCGGCTCGGGAAGCTCCGTGAGCCCTTGGGTCCGCAGAATCTCCAGCAGCCTCTCGCTTCGGCCCGTCGTCATTGGCGTGCCCGCCCCTTCTCGCCTGCTCGCGTCCTGCCGCCGCCTTCCTCGGCAGAGCCTACGGCAGTGCCTCGCTGCGCCGCCGGATGCCGTCACGTCTTGCGCCGTGACGCGGAACCTCGGTCAGCGCGAAATGAGCTTGGCCGGCCGAATCGCATCTCTGACCATCTCTGATCGTCCCAAACGGACCCTTCGCGGTTCTGTGGGATAATGGGCCAGCGATGTCGAGCGGGGTTCTCGACGCCGATCTCTGGCTGCTCGCTCTGGCTGCTCGGAACTGTGGTTACTCGCCGAGGTCGCCGGCTATCAGCGCGATCACGTCTTCGGCGGGCACCAGCAAGCTGAGCGCGCCGAGGGCCGTGCCATTGCTGACGGAGATTCGCAGCAGTGTCGCGACGCCGACAACCTCCTGGCGGTCGTTCAGCACCGGGCCGCCGCTGTTGCCGAGCGCTATCGGCGTGTCGGTATTGATCCATGTCAGGCCATCCAGCTGCTGGGTGCCCGAATAACGGCCGGTGGTGAGGGTGAGCGTGGCGCCGCCCACTCGCGGGTAGCCCAGCGCCGTGATGGTCTCGCCGACTCGAAGCGCCTCAGTGGAAAGAGCAAGCGTGCGATTGGCGGCGATGTCAGGATCGGTCACCAGCAGAGCGAGGTCACGCGCGGGCGCAGACCGCTTGAGCGCCACTGGCATCTCGCGTGTCGGTTCCTGTTCGAAGGTGCCGCCCAGCGACGCCCGGATGCGACGGCACGGCCTTCCCGGATCGGCCTCGACGACGTGATAGTTCGTCACGATCGTGCGGCCGTCGTCGACGAAGAAGCCGGAGCCGATCTTGATCGGGCGACCCGAGATGTCAAGGCATTCGACCCGCACCACCGCAGGGGCAAGCTGGGTCCAGTTCAATTCCCCGGTGGCGCCGTCCGGGTCGCCGGTGCTTGCCGATATGCCAGTGGACACCGCCAGGATCGCCGCTGACGAGATGACTGACGACGGGCCGATGCCGGTCACCGACGCCTCGGCGCCGGCGCCGATGGCCAGTGCCCAGTCGCGTCCGAACTCTGCGAGCGCCTCGGGCACTGGGCTGTTCGGATCAGGCGCCAGCAGCAGCGGCTGGCAGGGACCCCGCACGGCGCCGGCGGCCAGTCCGCCGAACGGGATCGTCCCGCTGGCAACCGCCACATCGGTGACGGGGTGGCAGCCCGCGGTGCTGAATGCCCGCCGAGCGATCTCGGCGGCGGTCTCGTAGCGGTCAGCGCCGGCAACGCGGCTGGTGTCGATGCCGAACGCCTTGATCTCGGCCTCGACCTCAGCGGACACGGCGGCCATCCCACCGAGGATCGTCACCGATTCGACCGTCCGGTCCTCGTCGGTGAGAAAGCGGCGCGCCTGGGGATGCAGTTCGTCCGGCGGAGTGAGGATGAGCGGAGTGCCCTTGCTGACATTGGGCGCGGCGGCGATGGCGTCGGCGAAGTTGCGCCCCGACGCCACATGCACCGTGCTGAGCGTGTCGGGGGCGAACACGCTCGCTGCCCGCCGGGCGGTCTCGTAGCGGTCGGCGCCGGCAATGCGATCCACCTCGTAGCCCATGGCCCGCAGGGTGTCCGCCACGCTTTCGGAGACGGCAGCGCTGCCGCCCAGGATGATCACCTTGGCCTTGGGGTGCGATACGCACGGCGCGAGATACAGCCGGGTGATGGCCGGCAGGAAAGCCTGCTTGGTCAGCAGCAGCGGCCGGTCCAGCGCTGCACCCGCAAGCGCGTCGGGCCAGTTCTCGCCCGACGCCAGCGCCACGCTGTGCGAGCCCGCTTCGGTGCTGCACAGAACGCCGGCCACATTGACAGCGATGTCGTACACGCTGGAACCGGCGACCCGTTGAGCCGTGATGTCCGCGCTCTGCGCGGCCGCCGGCCTCGGGGCGAGCACCACTGAGCCGGCCAGCACGGCAGCAGCCAAGCCGAGAGAGAACGGCCGGCGGCGGTGCCGTGCTCGGCGGGCGGGCGAATTCAGGCCGCGGTTGCGCCGACCCAAGGTGTGACTCATGTCTGCTTCGCCCTTCCGGCCACCGGGATTTTATGGCTCAGCGTTGACGTAGGCATCGACTCGCCAGACGATCGTGTCGTCGTCGTTGCCGATGCCGTTCACGCCGATGCTCGCCACGAAACCTCCGGCGCCGTAACCGCCATCGGCCAAGCCGGCTGCGGCGGCCCCTGCCACGAGGCCCGGCGGTTCGGAAGGCCGGGAGCCGTAAAGCGCGCGCAGCCACGACCCCGACCGCAGGGCGCTCATGCCCCGCAGCTCCCAGCGGTCCGCGACGAAGCGCGCCTCGCCCTCGGCAATGCCTGACACCGTGCCTGATTCGGTCTCCAGCGACCACAGAGCACTGAACAGATCGAGCGCCTCCGCGCCGAGTCCCCGCACGATCTCCACCGACACGAACGCCTCGCGCGCCTGCTGGCGCTGCGGCGGCAGATGTGCGAAGACGCCGGGGTCACGGCTGCGGAACGCCAGCCTGGTCGTGCCGCCGGTGGGCGGGCGGGCGCCGCTGGGCACCCCGCTCGACACCGGCTCGGCCGCCTCCACCACGTCGGTCAGCCGGAACTGCCGGTTGGCGTTGGCCGCCACGGTCACTGCCCGTGAAGTGCGCCCGTAGGGGCCGACGGCCCGGACGTAGTTGGCATCGGTCTCGGACAGCGCAGCCGCCACGCATCCCGGGCTCGTCGGCTTGGGCATGCGCCGCACCCCGTCCGCGTCGCCCCGATACCAGCCCAGGACGGTGAGATCGGCCTCGAGCACCGGAGGCGTGTCGGGCGAGGTCTCGACCACCAGCCAGCGTGCATCGCCGTAGGTGCCGCGCGGGAAGCACAGCCAGTCCTGGCCCGCGCCGAACGAGCTGTCGGCGGCGCCGGTGATCGCTCCGTCGGCGCCGCCCCGATGGAAGACGGTGCCGTCGAACCTGAGCTTGCTCGCGAACGCCCCCAGGCCCCGCTTGGCAGCGGGGGCTTTCTCGATCCGATCCGGATCATCGTGATGCGGCGCAAAGGCCCCCACCAGGACCGGCGCCTCAGGCTCGGCGTCGGGCGTCAAGCGCCCGCTCACCAGCGCCGACGCCTGCGCGAGCACATCGGCAGTGATGACGGCCTCGCCGCCGAATGCCAGCACCATCCCGGGTGCGAAGCACAGCCCGGAGTTCACCGCGGCGGCATACGCCCCGCCGTCGTCGGCGCCCGAGCCGCCCGCGTCGATGCCGCCGACTGCCTGCGAGCACGGCCGGCCTGCCACGAAGATGTCGCGCAGGAACTTCGCCACCGGCGCCGGCAATTCGTCGGCGCCCGCAGGCACGAGCAGCATGGGCACTGCCGCATGTGCGGGCCTTGGCGCCGCCGTGGAGTCGGCGCCCGAAGCCGGTCGCCGTGCCGACGCTGCCAGACCCGGCTCGGGCGCATCGAGCGGACCCACCAAGCGCTCGGTGACGTACGGGAACGTGGCCGGGGACGGCGCCGTGGCCGCACCGCAGAATGCACCGGCGCTCAGCGCATCGGGCCAGCCTCGGGCGCGCTGGCTCTCGTCGCTCAATGCAGCCAGGCACACCGATGACCGGGCGAAGTGGTCGCCAGTCCGGGTGGGCCACCAGCCGCCGAAGATCTTGGCCATCTCCACACTGGTCTCATGCCGGTCAGCGCCCGCCACCCGGCGCATCTCGGCCCGAGCGATCTGCGCAGCCAGATCTGCCACCGCCTCGGGCACCTGCGAGGTGTCGCCCAGCACAATCAGGTTCTCCATGTCGAGCAGGCTCAGCGCCACGGCGGTCTCTTCGGGCAGCTCGTCGCTGCCGTCGTGCAGCAGCACCGGCACCTGCCAGAAGCTGGTCCACCAGCCGGCAGCCAATGCGTCGAGCGGCTTGGCGAGCACGACGGTTCGGCCCAGCAGCTCGCACTTGCTGGCCCGCTCGCGCCACTCCACCACCGAGTTGGCGTAGAAGGCCGGCACCGCGCTGCCGTCGGCTGCCGAAGGGTCGTCGCACCCCGCAGCACTGCGGGGTATCGACTGAGTGCCCAGCGACTGGGCCACAGCAGCAGCCGTGCTGTAACGGGTCTCGCCGCTCACCCGGAACACCTCGCTGTAGCCGATGGAGACGAGCTCCTGCTCGATCTCGACGGGCACCGCCGCGGGTCCGCCCACGATGATGGCCTGGCGGGCGGCGTTGCAGCCGCCGGTGCGCAGGTCTTGCGCGGCGAACCGGGCGGCGTGATGCAGCGAACCGGCGCCGTCGCGGGCGGACTCGGTCAGCAGGATGGGCGCTGCGAACGTGTCGACCCGGGCGAAGCCGCCGATGGGGTCGAACAGGGGGTCGCTGGCGGCGACGCGCCGGAGGTACGGCTCGCTGGAGCGGCCGGTGGAGTCAGACAGCGAGGCGGCGGTGACTGCATCGGCGGGCACGTCGGAGGCCGCCACGATGATGGATCGGGGGCACAGCTCCAGCCCCCACCAGCCATCGGCCGCGCCCAGGCTGCGGCCGCCGCCGGAGGTGGCATCGGCAGTGTCGAACGGGTAGCCGCCCGAGCCCCGCGAGGCGAGCGACACGGCCAGTGCGGTCTGGTGCCGGTCGGGACCCCACATGCGCACCGCGTTCGGCCAGCCCTCCAGCTCTGGCTGAGCCAGGAACGACTGCGGCCATTGCCGTGGCGAGACCGGACCCTCTTCCTCCCCGGCGGCGCCCTGGCCCCCGGCGCGGGGCACGGCCAGCAGCGATGCCGCCGTCAGTCCTGCGGCCAGCGCCGCCGCCCATCGAGCCCGCCGGGGCAGTCGCTTCAACGTCACCGCCCGACAGTCTGTCGCACCGCTGTCCAGCCCTGGTGCTCACCAGCCCTAATCTCCGCGAGGTCGTCGGCCGAGCCGTTCGCGGCCTCTCGCACATCGGGCAAAATTCCCCTATGACACGGTGACGACGGCCGTTACACTGGTCTTGTTCCGTGTACTTCCGTGTACCGCGTACTTCGGATAGGCGGAACAGCAGGTTGGTCTCATCACGTGCGCTGGACATGCACCAGCGTCGAGATGAGCCCTTCAACCGGTCGGCGCTGTCACAAACCGCGGCGACGCGGGGTTTGACAATGCAGAGCGGGAGCATGTCCCGCTGCACAGAACAAGGAGAGACATAACCTTGACTATCTACTCGAAGCGGCAGGGCAGGCGCTCCTTGGCTGCGATCTTGGCGGCGATGCTCGTGGCATCGGTGCTCGCGGTCGTAGCGGGTGCTCCTGCTCAGGCCGCAAACAGTTCCAGCGAGGCGCTGTTCGATCACGACAACGACGCCGGCACCGCCATGGTGCGCGAGTTCGGCGGCCGTGACCGGTACGACACTGCCCTTCGCCTCGCCAACAACTTCGGCAGGTCCAAGGGCCTCGGCGCGGTGCCGGTCGCCTTCGTGGCGTCGGGCGTCAGCCTCGTCGACGCCGTGTCGGTCGCCGGTCTTGCCGGATTCCTGGACGCGCCGATCCTGCTGACCCCGGGCGACAGCCTGAACGGCGGAGTCGCCGACTTCATCGAGGACTACGGCGTGGGGACCATCCACATCCTGGGCGGTACCGGTGCTGTGTCCGACACGGTCGCCGAAGACATCGAGTCGCTCGCCAATGAGCCCACTGTGTCGCGCATCGCGGGCGTCGACCGCTACGACACGGCTGCTCAGGCGGCGTCGCGGCTGGGCGGCGGTGCAGCGTGGTGCGGCTCAGAGGACCCGGCTGCGATCCTTGCCAACGGCGGCGATGTGTCGCTGGTCGACGTGATGATGGTCGGCCCGATCGCGCATCGTCTGCAGTTGCCGATGCTGCTGACGGCGTCTGATGAGCTGCCTTCGTTCACCGCGGACTTCATCGAGGCTGAGGACATCGAGCATGTGGTGATCGTGGGCAACACCGACGCCGTGTCCGCGGACGTCGAGGACGCCCTGCGCGACTCCGGTGTCGACGCGGTCGACCGGATCGGCGGAGACTCAGCGGGAGCGACCTCGGTGGCGCTGGCTGAGCTGTTGACCGGCGACTGCAAGGACAACCTCGCTCCGAGCTCTGAGGACACCGTGGCGCTGGTGAGCATGGACGGCCTGCCGGACGGCGTTGCTGCTGCTCCGGTGCTGTCGAGCACCTATGCCGGCGGCGAGCTGGTTCCGGTGCTGATCGTCGGCGACACGCTGCCCGCGTCTATTCGCGACTACTTGGCTGCCACGCCGGACTCGGTCGGCGGCAGCAAGCTGAACCTCAAGATTCTTGCGGTCGGCGGCACTGGCGCGGTGAGCGACAGCGTGATGCAGGCCGCTCTTGAGGCAGCAGCGTCGGCTGATGCGCTGACGGTGCAGATCGCTCACGGCGGCACGACCGAGACCTCCTCGGGTGCCGGCGACGCGGTCGACCCGACCGATCAGAACGGGGACGGCAAGGTCGACGGCAACGATGCGCCTCAGGTCGGCGACACCCGTATCGATCTGTACTTCAGCGACATCATCGCCGGCGTCGGCGCGGATCCCGCTGCACAGACTGAGGATCTCACGAACAAGATGCGTGACATCCTCGAGATCAACGGCGCTCCTGCACCCATCCAGGGAAATGTCGCGCGGAACACGGCCGGCAGCTTGGACCAGTGCGATCCCAGCAAGGTGACCGTCAACTTGTCGCGGGCGCTCAGGAATGGCGACACGATCTCGATCATGGGCGGTGCCAAGCTCGGCGCCAACATGGACCAGCGCCCCGTCGGCGATGCGTCGGTCACCGTGACAGCCAAGCCGCCTGACCGCACACGCCCGTCCGTGAGCGTGGTATCCATCGCCGGTCAAGGCACGGCGTGGGTGACCATCACCGACAACGGCATGCCGCTCGCTACGACACTCGCTGCTGAAAATGTGACCGTCAAGCTGGGAACAGCCGAGGCTCGCGCACTCGTCGCTGCCGAACTCACCACGGGCAACATCGTCTTGGCCAACGAGACGTTTGCGGCGGGTGACCGGATCACCATCGCTGCGAGTGCTGTCATGGACGCTGCCGGCAACACGAGCCTGCAGCGTTCGTACACGACCATTGCGGCTCAGAAGAGTCCGAGGATCACCGCAGTGACGATGAGCAGCCTGAACCACAGCACGAACGCGTCCGCTGTAGTTCCCGTTGCGATCACCAACGGCGACGGTTTCCTGCCATTCGGAAGCGACGGGGCCCGCAACACCGCCGACCTGCGGCCGGACATGTGGCTCAAGGCCAAGGCCGACGGCGCCGCGGCGGGGGCTGCCGGCAACAACTGGAACTTCACCTTCGACCGTGCCAGCACCTACGATGCCGCCATGGACCGTGACATCGACGTGCGGGTGAACAGCCGTGACCAGTCCGTGTTCGTGCGGTTCAACAACGGCACGGCCACCTTCGCAGATCTCAAGGCTGCCTTGGAAGGCAACAGCGCCTTCGACGCTCTGTTCGAGGTCGTGATCGACCCGGTCGTCAACCAGGCACTGAACGAAGGCGGCTGCGGCATGCCTGCCAACGACAATCCGCTTACGATTGCGCGTGGCACTGGCACCGTTGGCGAAGCCGGCGAGGGCATCGAGCGTGGCGTAACCTCACAAGGCTTGGGAATGGGCGAAACCAAGGTCGCTGTTGAGGTCCGCTTCAACGGCTACGTCGAGTCCGTCAGTGACGAGGTACTGCTCGCCGATGTGCTCAGAAACACGCTCGAGCGCGTCGTCGCAGCCGGTCTGGATCTTTCCGGCGGCAGCGGTGTGCCGATGGTCGCCGACTACGACGATCCGGCCGAATACGCCGATCTGCGGAATGAGTTGGATCTGGAACAAACTCGCTTGGACGCTGGTGCGGACGCCGACCCGGGTCCGTCGAAGAGCTTCAGCGCACCGTCCACATCGGTCCGCTACGAGTTGACGGCGGGCAACCCGCTCCTGCTGCCGCAGGTGCGTGACCTCGTGACCACGGCTGCTGGTGCAGAGGCCGGTGTGGACCCTGTGACAGACGCAGTTGCCGCTGCGGCCCTCGGCTACGCCGAGGCCATGAACAACGATGAGAAGAACGCGTCCTCGCAGCTTCGCATCACCCGCAGCAGCGCTGTCACGGCGCCCAAGTAGGAACTCGCTGCACAAGTTGACCTGAACCGTTCGGGCGGGTCGCCCGCCTGATCGGCGAAGACCGACAGCGAAGGAACCCCGGGGCAATCGCCCCGGGGTTCCTCGCGTCCCAGGAGTACCAAGACCACGTCTCCTACGGTCCCCGGCAGTTCGCTGCAGCCGCTGCAGGTCTGGGAGCGCGGTGGGTTATGGTGAGAGCGCCTCGCTGCCCGCCTCATGCGGCGGTCAGACAAGAACCACATGTGCGCAGCCAGTGCCGCATCGAAGCAGCCGGGCACACCGCGAAACCTAGGCTGGTGGGGTGCTTCGGGTCGGTGCTGGTGGCGTGGCCCCGGGTCAACGCTGGTGGGCTTCGATGGCGGCGAGGGCTTCTGCGAGGGTCTCGACGCCGACGACTTTGACGGAAGGTTCGGCGACTTCGGCTGCTTCTTCAGCTTGGGAGGCGGGCACCAGGAACAGGTCGACGCCGGCCCTGACCGTGGAGTGAGCCTTCTGCGGCACGCCGCCGATGGGGCCGACGGTGCCGTCGTGATGGATGGTGCCAGTGGCGATCACGTCGAGGTCGCCGGTGAGCGGCTCAGGTGTCAGCACATCGATGACCGACAGTGTGAAGGCGAGGCCCGCTGAGGGTCCGCCGATGTTCTCGACGTTGAGGGCGACGTCGATGGGGAGTGCGGCGAAGGTGACGTGGGTGGTGACGACGACACCGAGGTGAGCGAGGCCGTCGCGCTCTCCCAGCGTGGCAGTGATGGTGCGGGTGGCGCCTTCGGGGTCGAGCGCGGTGAGGGCGACTTCGGTGCCGGGCTCGCTGGCTTTGATCGTGTCGGACAGTTGCGGTGCGGTGAGGATGAGAGTGCCGCCGACGGTCTGAACGATGTCGCCATCTTGAAGCTCGGCGGCGTCGGCGGGGCTGTCGGGGACGATCCACTCGATGCGAGCGCCGATGGGGTCCATGATCTCGTGTCCTAGGTGCTCGAGCGCGACGGCGACGGCGATCTGGGTGGACTGGTCCATCTGGAGGCGGCCGTCCTCGCGGTTCTCGGTGATGGTGCGCTCGCCGAGGATGTCGCTGATGTCGACGACCTCGAGGGCGCCGTCGAGCCAGCCGCCGACAACCTCGAAGAGCGACGGATCGAAGCTGGTGCGGACGCTGACGAGGCTGATCGAGGCGTCAGAGACGTAGGCGGGATGGTCGTGGACTTCCACGAATTCCTCGATGTCGAAGGTGCCGCCTGGGGCGACAACTGCCCTGTCGGGGAAGCGGGCCTGAGTGCCGGCGACGATCGCGATGGCGAGGAGCGTGATGGCTGCCAAGACCGTGACGGTGGTGCGGGAGAACTGTCGGCGGCGAGGGCGGGCGGTGAGTGAGTCGGCAGTTGCTGTGTCGGGGGTGGTGTCGGCAGCTGGAGCGGCAGGATCAAGGACGCTGTGATCAGAGGCGACAGGATCAGGGGTTGTCGGATCGGGGTCTGTCAGAACTGCGGCAGGACTGGGAGCGCTGGGTGGGAGCGGAACGCCGAACATGGGATCGTCAAGCGAACCCGCCAAGGCGCGCCAGCCCAGTCCTGTTTCGGCGTTGTCGTCAGCGTCGGTGAGGTCGTCGGTTTGCCCGGAAGGGGCACCGGCCGGGATGTCTTCGGACTCGTCTCCCGGCCTGCCGCCGAACGGATCGCTCACAGGCGCATAGCGTGCCACGCGGCTGTTATCGGGTACGCGTGGCCTGTCGGCTCATCGGGCATATTGGATTGATGGAGCCGGGTCGCTGGCCGTACAAGCCGACACCGATCTGGCGGCGGCTGATCGCCGTCGTCGGGTTGGCCACGTTCACGGCTGTCTGCACGATTGCGCTGATGGCGATCGTGCTGCTTGCGGCGGCGGTCGGGGCACTCCTGCTCGAGGCGGTCGTAGGGTGAGGAGCACGGCTGAACAGTCCGCGGCGGGGCCGGACCCAGAGGCCCAAGCGCCGACGGGTCGGGACCTAGCAGACCAAGCTTCAACGGGGCGGTCGGCTGTCGGCCAAGCTGATGACACCTATAGGCGTCGGCTCGAAGTCGTGGTGGCAGGTCACCGAGGCGACGCAGAGGCAGCGGTGCAGTTCCTGGCAGATGAAGACGCCACAGTTCGCGCAGCAGCCCTCGGTGCGCTGGCTCGTTGCGGTGGACTCAGTGCCGGACACGTCCGGTCAGCACTGAGTGACGAGGCGGCCCAAGTCCGCAGGAGAGCAGTGGAGCTGGCCCCGGCTGACGTCGATCCCACTCCGATGCTGGACGACTCGGACGCTTCCGTGGTGGAAGCCACGGCGGCTGCTCTCGGCGAGCGGGACTGGGATCCGGCACCTGTGCCCGAGCTGTGCCGGATCGCTCGCGATCATGACGACCCGCTGTGCCGCGAGAGTGCGGTTGCTGCACTCGGCGCGATCGCGGCGGGCGCGGGAGTGTCCACGCCAAGAACGGAAACGACCGCAGCAAGCGCGTGGTCGGCCCCAAGCGCTGGCACAAGCACTGCTGATGCTCCAGACTTCCGAGCACGTCACGAGGAGGTCAGGGCGGCAGCGTTGGACACGCTGCTCGCCGCTATGGACGACCGGCCGCAGATCCGACGCCGGGCACTGCTGGGTTTGCACCAGTTCGACGACCACCGCGCCGTCGACGCCGTGCAGGCCTCGCTCGATGACCGCAACCGCCAAGTACGCGCCGTTGCGGGCGAGCTGCTGGGCGTGCCCGTCTGCTGAGCAGGTGTGACGGGCCGGCTCTTGACGATCTCGCGACCCGCCAGCAGCTTGCCGACATCCACTCTTGCCGACTCTGACAGCCCAGCGTGCAACCGGCGGGCGCCCACCGGCCGCAGACACCGAGCCGGGCGGCCAAACGGGACTAGCGGCCGGGAATGGTGTGCGAAGCGTGCAGCGACTCGAAGTTCTCGAGTGCACGGCCGGCACCCAGCACCACTGTCTCGAGCGGCGACTCGGAGCGCAGCACGGGCACGCGTGCCTCCGATGCGATTCGCTGGTCGAGTCCCCGCAGCAGCGACCCCCCGCCGACCATCAGCGCCCCGGTGTGAATGAGGTCTTGCGCCAGCTCGGGCGGTGTCTCGCTCAGACACTCGAGGACGGCCTCGACGATCAGCTCCACCGTGTCAGCCAGCGCCGAGCGCACCTCGGTCGGAGTGATGAGGAACGTGCGAGGCAGTCCAGTCGTGAGGTCACGGCCTTTCACCTCAGCGTCGAACTTGTCGCCGACCGGCCACGCGGATCCGATGCTGATCTTCAGTTCCTCGGCAGTGCGTTCCCCAATGGCAATGCCGTGAGCGCGACGGGAGTAGCTCATCAAGGCGGCGTCAAAATCGAACGACCCCACACGCACTGCCTTCAGCGAGACCAAGCCGCCCAGCGAGACCATGGCAATCTCAGCAGTGCCGCCGCCGACGTCGATGACCAGCGACCCGACCGGCTCGTGGATGGGCAGTCCCGAGCCGATGGCCGCGGCGATTGGCTGCTCAACGAGCCGCACATCGGAAGCGCCCGCGCGTCGCGCTGCCTCGATCACGGCGCGCCGTTCGACAGGGGTGATCAGCGACGGCACGCACACGGCAACGCGGGTCCGGCCGAACCGCCCGACGCCGACGCCTTGAAGGATCAGCCGGATCATCCGCTGGGTGATGTCGAAGTCGGTGATGGCGCCGCTGCGCAGCGGGCGTGCCGCGATGATGTAGCTCGGCGTCCGGCCGATCATCTGCCACGCTTCGCGGCCGACCGACAAGACATCGCCTGATCGCTCGTTGAGCGCGATGACTGACGGCTCGTTGAAGACGATGCCACGTCCTCGCTCGTACACCAGCGTGTTCGCGGTGCCGAGATCGATCGCCAAGTCACGCGCCAGAACGGTTCCTCTGATTGTGGGCAGCGGTCCCGTGACTCGGAGAACGCTCGGAGACTGGTTCAGCAGGGCAGGCCCGGCCGGTGTGTGACTGCCTGGCCAGCTGAGCGAAGGACCGACTGGCAGATCGGCTGGTGTCGAGATCTGGACCCCGCAGGCCCGGCTCCAGCTCGGGGGGCGGAGCGTGGGAGGGATGTTCTGGCGAGACTGCCTGCGTTGTCCTCGGCGACGCCGCAGATGAGGGTGTCACTCCCGGCGGCGCTGCCGACGGCGATGGCTGAGCCGCTCTCGCTCCAGTGACACGACGCACAGACGAGGCGGCGCCTGCTTGCGGCTTCGACGACACTCGGTCGTCTTTCTCGACGCTGAGCAACGGCAGCGCCGGAAGCGAGCACTCGCGCTCAATCAGCCGGACGCTCGTCTCCCGCGGAGCTATCGCCTGCAGCTTCCGGCGGAACAGCTCGGTCTCGTCATCGGTCTCACGCCCCCGTTGCAGCCGCGCGCCCGCGCCCAGCACAAGCATTCCCAGCAGCGGCACCACCACCGCGATGGCCAAGAACAGCAACGGGTTCACGAGCGGGGCACCTCGGCAATCGGCTGCGACTGCAAACCCCAGTCAGTCCCGCCTGCATGATGCTCTTGCTTCCAAATCGGCACGGTGGACTTCAAGGTATCGATCCCGAAACGCGCAGCTTCGAATGCTGCCTCTCGATGCGGTGCCGACACCGCCACCACCACCGAGCTCTCGGTGAGGCCCAGCGTGCCCACGCGGTGCAGCAGCGCGGCCTTGCACACGCTCGGCCACCTTCGGCGCATCTCAGCGGCAATCTCAGACAGCCGGGGCGCCACTTCCGCCTCGTACGCTTCATAGACCAGCTGGGTCACACCGGTGCGGTGATCGGCATGGTCACGCACCGTGCCCGAGAACAGCACCACCGCGCCGGCCGCTGGGTCAAGCGCCCACTGGTAGACAGCGGTGATCGGCAGCTCGTCGTGCGCCAGCTCGACCCAGATGTCGCCAGGACTCAGCGCATCCACAGGCTGCACAGACCCATGCATCTGGTCGCTCGTCTTGTCCATGCGAGCATCTGGCGAAGGCACGGTCATCACCGCAAAGCGTAGGAGCGTCGGAGCCAAGCTGCGCCGGCCCAGACACCGGCCACCATCACCGCCCCGGCACCCGCCAGCATGGCGTACTGGCGCTGACGTGCATTGAGGTCGTCCCACGGCATCCCGGCATCCGCGATCACGTACGCTTGTGCGCTGCTGTAACGAGGCGCCCAGCCAGCGGCGCGGAGCCGATCGTTGGCCACCACCCAGCTGTAACGGGTATAGGGCAGCAGGCCCTCAGGCGCCGCATGGCCCACTCGGCTGGCCACGTACCGGTCAAGCCGCTTGGGGGCCGGAAGCGGCAAGCGGATCTTGGGCCGTGCCCCGAGCAGCGCCCGCAGCTCGCCGGGCGCCAGCCACCCGTCGGGCGCCACGTTGAACGCCCCCGACAGACGCCGCCGCACCGCCAGCACCACCGCAGACGCCAAGTCGTCGAGATGCAGGAACTGCACCGGCGGATCGTCATTGCCGGTGCGGATCGGCGCTGCCGCCAGCATCGCCTCGCCGATCGCCCCTCCGGGACCGTTCGACACCACCGGCGCCGGGCGCAGGATGGCCACCTCACGCGCCGGTGCGCCCCGCCCGCCATCAGCCCACTCCAGCACCGTCCTCTCCGCATCGGCGTGATGCACGGCAAACGACGACTCCGGATTCGGCCGCACCGGCATATTCTCGGATATCGGCGTCGGATGGTTCGGCCACGCGCCGTACACGCTCGCACTCGACACCAGCGTCAGATGCGGCACGTCCACAGCGGCGAGCACCCGTCGCAGCCGACCGGAGGTGATCTCTCGCGTCAGCCGCAGGTGCACCAGCGCATCCGCACCGGAAATGAGCTGTCTGAGATCTGCCGCCAAGTCGTCGTCCATCATCGAGTCGGCATCGATCACGTCGAACGACTGCGCCAGCCACTGCAGCACCCGGGCGCCGATCACGCCGCCCGTGCCCGACACCGCAACCCGTGCTTCCGAGGTCATGCCCCTACGATGCCCCACGCGGGCCGATCCGCCGTACCGGACCGCGGAGCACGGCGCGACTGCCGCCCGTCACTCGTCAGTTGGCCGACAGCAGTCACGCCGACAGCAGTCACGCCGACAGCCCGAAGCGGCTGCGCGGGTCCCATGCCTGCATGCCCGTCGTACCATTCCCCTGTGACCGACGACGCTGGGTCCCACAACGACCACGACCAGCCATTCTCAGGCATCCCGTTCCTCGGCGACATCGCCGCAATGCTCGGCAACGACGCATCCCTGTGGGAGGGCGCCCGCCAGACGGCCACCCAGCTCGCCACCGGCGGCAAGCCCGAGCACAACGTCGACCCGGCCGTCCAGCACCGCCTGAGCGAGATCAGCCGGGTAGCCGAGCTGCACACGGCTCACGTCACCCATCTCGACATCGTCCCCACACGCACCGAGCCTGTCACGCGCTCGGGCTGGGCGGCGGCCGCCCTCGACGCCATCCGCCCCCTGATGGACCGGCTGTCCGAGCGCCTCGCCAACGAAACGACCGAAACGACCCAGGATCCCTTCTCCGGCCTGCTCCGCATGATGAGTCCGATGACGGTGGCGATGACCGCCGGCATGATGGTCGGCCACCTTGCCACCAAGGCGTTCGGCAACTCCGATCTCGGCGTGCCCATGGGACGGGTCCTCATCGTGCCCGCCAACATCACTGATTTCGCCGCCGAATGGAGCCTCGACGACGACGACGTCATGCTGTGGGTCGCCATACGGGAACATGCGCTGCACTCGGTGCTGGCCGTGCCCCATGTGCGTGCAGAACTCGACGGGCTCCTGCTGCGCTACGTCGAAGGATTCCATCGCAGCGACCGCGTGTTCGAAGAGATGCTCGATCTGGAAGTCTCTCCGGAAGCTCTCAGCGACCCCTCCCATCTCACGAACCAGCTCCAGCACATCTTCGGCAACCCCGAGCTGCTGCTGGGCGTGTCCCGCGACGACAGCCAGAACGACATCGTGCAGCGGCTCGAGACGCTGCTCAGCATCCTCCATGCTCACATCGACGATGTGGTGGCCCAAGCCGGTTCGCGCCTCATCGGCAGTTTCGGCGCACTCAGCGAGGCGGTCCGCCGCCGTCAGCTCACGCAGGGCGCCGACTTTGCCGATCGCCTGCTCGGCGTGCGACTGAGTCCCGAGGCCCGTGACCGGGGCGAGGCCTTCATCGTCGGCGTGATCGAGCGGGCCGGCCGGGACGGGCTGGCCCGCCTGTTCGAACCGGGTTCGCTGCCCACGCCGAACGAGGTCGCCGCGCCCGGTCTGTGGCTGGCCCGCCTCGACCTGCCGCTGGACTAGCGGTGCGTCGCGGGTTTTGTTGCGCGGTGCGCTGGTCCTCTGATCTGCGCGAGCAGCGGGTGGCACCCCGCGAGCAAACCTCAGACATACCACTGGCTGGACCCACTGGCTGGACCTGCCGCTGGACTGGCTCGGCTAGCGACTGGACTGGCTCGGCTAGCCGCTGGACTGGCTCGGCTAGCTCCTGCGCTGCCGACGAGCACGGGTCTGGGTGATCCGAGTCCGCACCCGGGCAGCGATGATCACTGACGGCGGACGCCGGCCCCGCGCCAGCGCCCACAGCCCCCCGGCGTAGAGCACCACCGCCACCGTCGCGGCGACGGCCAGCAGCAACACCCCCGCCCGCAGCGGCAGGATGCCGCTCGGCGCAGTCACAGGCACCAGCCCGCCGATCACCCACATCAGCTGGAAGCGGGTCTCGAAGCGGGCGAACGTACGGCCCTGATCGGCCGGCGCCTCGTCGCGCTGCACGATCGCGTCGAAGCACAGCTTGCCCAGCGCCGACATGAAGCCGATCACCAAGGCCAGCCCCAGCACCGGGCCCCGGTCGGGCGCCGTCACCACGTAGAAGGACATGGCGGCGGCCAGCAGCAACGTGCAGGCGAGCAGGACTTCCTCGCGCACACGGCGCCGCAGCCACGGCGCTCCCACGGCACCGATGAGCTGACCGGCCGCACTGGCCGTGAACATGAAGCCGAACCACCACGGCGCGGCATCGTCGGCGCGCAGCCAGAACGCGATCAGGAACAGCGTGAAGCCTGTCATGGCCCGCACGATGCCCATGGCCGAGCCGGCCAGCAGCATCGCCCCTCGGCGGATCGTCGCCCGGACCCGCGCCGGCTGAGGGATCGCGAGACTCGCCGGAGGCGAATTCGCCGATGGCGGGCTGCCGTGGGCGCCCGATGGCACATGGCGCGGCCTCACAGCGAAACGAGGCAGCCGCGCCGCGGGAAACGTCATCAGCACGAATGTCATCGCCGCCAGCATCAGCACCCAGCGCGACGACGCCAGGCTCAGCAGCACACCCGGCCCGGCAGCCAGCGCGCCTCCCAGCCCGCTCAGCAGCATCAGCTTTGAGTTGGCCTCCACCAGATCACGCTCTTGGCGCACCAGCCCCGGCACGACAGCGCTCTTGGCCACATGGTATGTCTTGCCCGCTACCAGCGCGCCGAACGCCTCGGGGAACAGCAGCAGCGAATCGAGGTGCCATACCATCAACAGCGCCAAGATCGCCCGAGCGATGCCCGCCCCGATGATCATCCCCCGCCGCCCGCCCCGGGCACGGTCCACCATCGGCCCGATCAGCGGTCCCACCACAGCAAACGGCGCCATCGTCACCAGCAGGTACAGCGCGACCCTGGGCCGGGCGGCCGCCGGATCCAAGTTGAAGAACAGAGAACCGGCCAGCGCAATCGCGATCAGCGCATCGCCGGCGGCCGACAGCAGATGCGTGCGGGCGAGCCATGTGAAGGGCTGCATCAGTCGCTACGCCGTGTCATCGACACCGCCGCGAATCATGCGCCCCATTGTGCGCACTTGGTGATACACGATCGGCGATCAGGCTTCAGCTCGTCACGCTTCGCTCGTACCGGTAACCCAAGCCCCGGATCGTGGTGATGCGCTGCGGGTCGGCGGGATCGTCCTCGATCTTGGCCCGCAGGCGCTTCACGTGCACATCGATCGTCTTGGTACCGCCGATGTAGTCGTAGCCCCAGACGTTCTGCATCAGGCTGTCACGGGTCACCACCCGGCCGGCATTGCCCAGCAGGTACGCCAGCAGCTCGAACTCCTTCAGCGCCAGCGACACCAGCTCGCCACGCACCCGCAGCTCATGGCGGTCGATGTCGAGCACCACATCGCCCTCGACGAGACACGAGGCGTCCGGCTCGGCCGGCTGCGGCGAGGCCCGCCGCAGCACCGCCCGCATGCGGGCCACCAGCTCGCGCATCCGGTACGGCTTCGACACGTAGTCGTCTGCCCCGACCTCGAGTCCCACCACGGCGTCGATCTCCTCGCCGCGGGCGGTCACCATGATCAGCGGCACGCGGGTCGACTTGCGAATCTCCCGGCACACATCCAGCCCCGACATGCCTGGCAGCATCACGTCGAGCAGGATCAGATCCGGCGCCGATTCGTTGATCTCCGCCAACGCCGCCCGGCCGTCGGCGACTGCACGCACCTCGAAGCCCTCACGCCGCAATCCGACCGAGAGCGCCTCGGTGAAGGACGGCTCGTCGTCCACTACCAGTACCGATGTCATGTTCCTGCCTTGTCGAAAGGAGTCCTGTCGAAGAGATCCGGGTCAGCGGAAGCCGGGAATCTGAGCGTGAAGGTCGTGCCGACGCCCTCGCGCGAGTGCAGCATCACCTCGCCGCCGTGGTTCGCCACGACATGTCGCACGATGCTGAGGCCCAGGCCGGTGCCGCCGGTGGCACGGGCGCGAGCCTTGTCGACCCGGTAGAAGCGCTCGAAGACCCGCTCAGTCTCATCGGCGGGAATGCCGATGCCCTCGTCGGCTACCACGATGTCCACCCATGCCCCGTTCGCCTGAGCGGATGCCGGGCCGGACGGCGGCCCGACGGATGCGTCCACGCTGCCGATCTCGGACGCCGCCGCGTCGAACACTTCCGGCGATCCGATATGAGCAACCGGCGCATCCGCCCCGGCCAACGCATCCGACGGCGCCCGGTCGTCCCCGCGGGACGGCGCCACGCTCAGCCGCACCTCCGAGCCGGGGTCGCTGTACTTGATGGCATTGTCGACCAGGTTCCCGACAGCCCGAAGCAGCTGGCCCCGGTCGGCATGCAGCACGATCACCGAGTCAGCCGGCACCGCTGCGCCAGCCGACTCAGCCGCCTGCACCAACTCCACCTCGTGCATGCGAGCGTGCTCGGAATACTGCTGCGCCACCTCGCTCAGCAACGGCGCCACCGGCACCGCCTCCTGCCGCATCGAACCCTCCAGCTCGATCCGGCTCAGCTCCAGCAGGTCGTCGATGATGTGCCGCACCCGGTCGGCCTCCAGGCCGATGCGGTCCACCAGCCGGCCCCGCACCGCCGCATCGTCCTCCTGCGCCAGCGTCTCCGACAGCAGCGCGATCGCGCCCACCGGCGTCCGCAGCTCATGGCTCAGGTTGGCCACGAAATCACGCCGTACCTCGTCGGTTCGGGCGCCCTCGGTCCGGTCGGCGATCACCGCCACCGCCCCCAGCGCATGACCGTCGCTCTCGACGGGATGCGCACTGATCTCGAGGACCCTCGGCGGCGGCCCGGTCAGCTTCACCGTGCGCGACCGTGCGTGCCCCATCCGAGCCGACTCCAGCAGCTCCCGCACGCCCGCCCCCACCAGCGCCATGGCATCACGCGCCGACATCATCTCGTCAGCCAGGGCATTGCTGGCGCACACGCTGCCCTCCTCGTCCACCAGCACCACCCCGATAGCCAGCTCATCCATGGCGAGCTGCCAGCGGGCACGGTCCCGCTCAGCCAGGTTGGCCGTCATGGCCGCCGTGGTGGCAACCGACTCCATATGGCTCAGCCAGTCATCCATCCCGTACGCGTCGAAATCGGCTTCGCCCGGCAGCAGCTGGTCGTCATCGTCCTGCCCGGCGAACCGGTGCACCACCCGGCCCAGCCGCTCCGCCGCCGAGCGGCGCGCCCGCACCAACACCAGCGCAACGACCAGCAGCGCCAGCGCCAGCGCGGACGTGATTGCCGCCAGCGCCGCAATCACATCTCGCCCTGCTCCCGGCGGACCCGAGCCCGGTTGGCCCCCAGATGCTCGGGCAGCTCCCCGGTCACCAGGAACTCCACACGCTGCGCGACGTTCACCGCATGGTCGCCAATGCGCTCGTAGAACCGGCCTACCACCGCCAACTGCACGGCGTGCTGGATGGCGATCCTGCCCAGCTCGTGCGATGCGAACACTGCCGCGATGTACTCATCGTGCGCCTCGTCCAGCACGTCGTCGATCTCGTTGAGCACCGACGCCAAACCCGCATCCCGCTCGGCGTAGGCATCCATGGCCATCGCCGTCAGCCGCACCGCCTGCTGGCGCATGCGGTCGATGAGGCCGCGCACCCTGGGCTCCAGCTCGGCGCCGTGCAGCCGCACGATCGCCTTCGCGATATTGGTGACGAGGTCGCCGCTGCGCTCGATCTCGGAGATCATCCGCAGGTCGGTCAGGATCGTCCGCAAGTCCACCGCCACCGGTTGCTGCAACGCCAGCAGCCGCACGCATTTCTCCTCGGCTTCGAGGCTCAGCAGGTCCAGTTCGTCGTCGGCCGCGATGATCTGATCGGCACTGCCGATGTCGCCCGCGAGCAGCGCTGCGGTCACCGCCGAGATCCCCTCGGCCACCATGCCGCCCATCTGCACGAGATCCGCACGAACCTCGTCCATCAACTGATGGAACTCGGTTCGTACTTCTTCGGTCATGGTTGCAGTTTGGCGTATCTGCGCCGCCCCACCGGTGAGTGCTGCTAGCCGACCCGTCCAGTGATGTACGCCTCGGTGCGTGGATCGTCGGGGTTGGTGAAGATCAGGCTGGTGGGCGCGTACTCGACCAGTTCGCCGGTGCGCTGGCCCATCTCGTTGGCCTGCACCGAGAAGAACGCCGTCATGTCGCTGATGCGCGCAGCCTGCTGCATGTTGTGGGTGACGATGATGATCGTGTACTCGGTCTTCAGCTCGGCGATGAGCTCCTCGATGCGTCCGGTGGCGATCGGGTCGAGCGCCGAGCACGGCTCATCCATCAGCACCACGTCGGGCTGCACCGCAATGGCCCGGGCGATGCACAGGCGCTGCTGCTGGCCGCCCGACAGCCCGTAGGCCGACATCTTCAGCCGGTCCCTCACCTCGTCCCACAGCGCCGCTCGTGTCAACGATCCCTCCACGATGTCGTCGAGCTCGGCACGCTTGGCGCCGGCGAGCCGCGGGCCGTAGGCGATGTTGTCGTAGATCGACTTGGGGAACGGGTTGGGCTTCTGGAACACCATGCCGACCCGCCGGCGCACCTCGACCGGGTCGACCTCGTCCTGGTACAGGTCGACGCCGTGGTAGTTGATCGAGCCTTCCACCCGAGCGCCCTCGATCAGGTCGTTCATACGGTTGAAGCAGCGCAGGAAGGTGGTCTTGCCGCAGCCTGACGGGCCGATGAACGCGGTGACCTCGTGCGCGGCGATGTTGAGCGAGACGTTGCGCAAGGCGAGGAAGTCGCCGTAGTACACGTGGATGTCGTCGCAGTGGAACACCGTCTGGGTGTCGGCGCGGTCGACGGCCGTGGGCGCGGCTGCCGCGCCGCTCACATCGACGCGAGTGAGCTGCGATTCGGCCATCTCAATCGCCTCCGTCGTCACCGTCACTTCGGGCGCCGCCGCATCAGGCGCCGCCGCATCAGGCTCTTGGGTCATCACGGCCTTCTCTGGAGTCACGGAGTAACCGCAAGTTCGTCTGGAGCATTCTGTCGAGGCTTCGCGTCCCGGCTCACCACTGCCGCTCGAAACGGTTGCGCAGGTAGATCGCCAGGCCGTTGACCGCGAGCACCAGCACCAGGATGACGACGCTCGCCGCGGCGGCGTTCGTCCCCCAGTCGGCGCCGGGCTGGCGCGCGAAGTTGAAGATCAGCACCGGCAGCGCCGTGTACGGCCCGGTGAAGGTCTCGAAGAAGTCCGCGTCGCCGAAGCTCATGAAGCCCGTTGCGGCACCGACCAGGATCAGCGGGGCGGCCTCGCCCAAAGCGCGCGCCAACGCCAGCACCGTGCCGGTGAGGATGGTCGACATGGCCGCAGGCAGAACCTGGCGTGAGAGCACCTCCCACTTGGTGGCGCCCACACCGTAGGCCGCTTCGCGCAGCGAGTCCGGCACAGCCTTGAGCGCCTCGACTGAGGTGATGACGATGATCGGCAGCACCATCGCCGCCAGCGTCATCCCCCCCGCAATGACCGTCTTGCCCTTGGTGAAGCCGTCGATCGTCTGCACGAACACCGCCAAGCCCAGCAGCCCGTACACGATCGAGGGCACGCCGGCCAGGTTGCGGATGTTCAGCTCGACGATGCGAGCGAAGCGGTTGCCCTGCGCGTACTCGACGAGATAGATCGCCGTGGCCACGCCGGTCGGCACGGCGAACACCCCCGTGACCAGCGCCACCTGCAAGCTGCCGATGATGCCCTGCCAGACGCCCGCTTCGGCGGCGGAGCGCTGCGAGAAGCCGTGGGTCAGGAAGTGCCAGAGGTTGCCCGAGAGCACTTCCCAGCCGTCGGTGATCATGACGGCGAGCAGCACGGCCAAAAAGCCGGTCGCGAAGACGGTGGCGCCGATAAGCAGCCACTTGAAGGTGGCGCCCGCAACGTCAGCGCCGGGGCGGCGCCGCAGGGCGTCGGCTGCGCTCGTGGCGACGCCGGCGGGGCTGCTCAGGACTGCCATGTCGACTCAGCTATCGGTGCTTGCTCAGCCATCAGTACTTGTTCCGCAGTCGGCGGACGATGACATCGCCTGCCATGTTGAGCACCAGCGTGATGGCGAACAGCAGGGCGCCCAGGAAGTAGAGGCTCTGGAACGCCAGGGTGCTGCCGGCCACCTGGTCGGTGCCGAGACCGAGCGCAGCCATCGCCGAGGTGAGGGTGCCGCCCGATTCGAGGAGCGACCAGGTGAATAGCGAGGTATCGCCGCCGCCCGAGGCGATCGTGACCACCATCGTCTCGCCGATGGCGCGGCTGAATCCCACGATGACGGCCGCCATCAGGCCCGACATCGCCGCCGGCAGCACCACCCGGATCGAGGTCGTGACCTTGCGGGCGCCGAGACCCGAAGACGCCTCCCGCAATGCCAACGGCACCGCCCGCAGAGCATCCTCGGCAATGGAGGCGATCAGCGGGATCACCAGCAGGCCCACTGCGATGCCGGCCGCCAGCTTGTTGAAGAAGTTGATCTCACTGAAGAAATGGGTCAGCAACGACGGGGTGATGAAGCTGATGGCGAACACGCCGAGCACCACGCTGGGCACGCTGGCCAGCAGCTCGAGCGTGGGCTTCATCACCTTGCGCACCTTGGGATGCGCGTACTCGGAGAGGTAGATCGCCGCGCCGAAGCCCGACGGCACCGCAACGGCCATCGCGATGACTGCGATCTGTGCCGAGTTCACCACCAGCGTGCTGAGGTCGAACAGGCCACGGCGGGGGAACCAGCCGATGTCGGTCAGGTTGTCCCACACGACCTGGCTGATGAACGTCCACGCCCCCGACGCGACCGTCCAGATGATGAGCGCGCTCACCAGCACTGTGACGAGCGCCGCGAGCGCAAAGGCCCAACGTGCCCCGATGGACCAGGCTCGCCGGCGTCGCGACGTCCGCAGATCGGCGACGCTGAGGCGGGGGCTGTCGGGTGGCATGGGCGGCGTCATTCTACGAACCCACCGATGTGCCTCAGGTGCTCCGATCCATGCGGCGGAGCACCTGAGGGGGACCATCAGCGGGAGAGAGGGCTCTTGGATCTGTTGGCTGGGCCTGCGTCCGGCTAGTGGTGTGTCACAGTTTTCTTCTTTGCTTCCGGGCATCATGCAGCTCGCTGACCTGCAAGAATGGGCTTGCTTCAGCCCCAGCCATTTCAGCGACGCACCCTGCTAGTGCGGTGTCTACAAACGTTCGCGCGCTTGCGAACTTCAGATTTGCCCGCAGTTCCAGTGTTTTCGGGGGTTATACGGGAAAGTGCCAAGCCGCTGGTCAGAGCCGGTTTTCGTGTCACACCCCCCTTGCACAATGGGTGCATGGCGAAGAGCGCTCCCGGCAAGCACTACCGCACAGGCATCACGCTCACTGAGCTGTTCGACATGTTCCCGACCGACGCTGCGGCAGAAGCGTGGTTCGCTGCTCAGCACCTGAAGGGCATCTCGTCGATGAAACCGCACCGCGACTTGGGGGTGACGCAATCGACAGCGTGGTTCATGCTGCACCGCATCCGCGAGGCGTTCGCTCAAGCACCTGACACGCTGTTCGCCGGACCCGTCGAAGTCGACGAGACGTATGTGGGCGGGAAGGCGAAGAACATTGCGCTGCGGGACCGCAAGCGCCGCATTACCGGCCGCGGCGGGGCGGACAAGGCTATTGTCGTTGGTGTGCTGGACCGTCCGACCGGTCAGGTGGTCGCCGGGCCGGTGCATGACACCACCAGCCGCACGCTGGCAGGCATCGTGCATTCGGTGACTCAGGACGGCGCTCAGGTGTTCTCCGACGAGCATCGCAGCTACAAGCCGCTCGCCAGTCTCGGCTACTGCCATGAGGCAGTGATGCACTCCGCCGCGGAGTACGTGCGCGGCGACATTCACACGAGCACCATCGAGTCGCTGTGGTCGATGTTCAAACGCGGCTACATCGGCACCTACCACCACATGAGCGAAGCGCATCTCGCTCGCTGCATCGACGAGTTCACCGGTCGGCACAATGTGCGGGAGATGGGCACCGAAACGCAGATGGAAACCACGGTCACCGACATGGCGGGCAAGCGTCTCCGCTACGACGATCTGATCGCGGCATGACCGAGGGTGTTGAGCCGCTGGAGGGATTGCAGGGCAGCCGGTTCGGGACTGTGCTCGCCGATCCGCCGTGGCGGTTCACTAACCGCACCGGCAAGGTCGCGCCCGAGCATCGCCGCCTCTGCCGTTACGAGACGCTCGACGTGAGCGAGATCGCTGCCATGCCGGTCGCCGATCTCACCGAGAACACCGCCCATTGCTATCTGTGGGTGCCGAACGCGTTGCTGCCGTGGGGCTTGCAGGTGCTGGAAGCATGGGGGTTCGCGTACAAGACGAATCTTGTGTGGCACAAGGTCCGCAAGGACGGCGGATCTGACGGGCGTGGTGTCGGCTTCTACTTCCGCAACGTGACAGAGATGGTGCTGTTCGGCGTCAAGGGCAAGTCGGCTCGGACGCTCCAGCCCGGCCGCAGTCAGGTAAATCTGATCGCTTCCCGCAAGCGGGAGCACTCGCGCAAGCCTGACGAGCTGTACGACGTGATCGAGGCGTGCTCATGGGGCCCGTACCTAGAGCTGTTCGGCCGCGGATGCCGTGAGGGATGGACCGTGTGGGGCGATCAGGCTAATGACGACTACGTGCCTGACTGGCCGACCTACGCCCACAATTCGGCACTTCAGCTTGCTGTATGACTCTGGCCGATCTGCAAGCTGCGGGGTTCGACATCGCGACCCGCAATCACGCTCAGGCCATCTTGATGCGGGACTTCCCCGAGGCGCTGGACGAACTGTGCAGAGCGCTTGCCGGGGTCGCTATCCCCGATGTCGAGCTGGTGCGCGGCGGGGGAGGCGAGTCGCCTCTGACACAGCGCCTGCGTCGCTCTCTGGCCGATGCAGGATGGCACAAGCGCACCATCGTGGTCCGCAAGATCGTGGACGACGAAGAGACGGCCGCGATGACTCACGAGATCGGCCACATGCGCTCCAGCGACAGCGGATCGGTGGCGTTGGAGATCGAGTGGAACAACAAGGACCCGTTCTACGACCGAGACTTGGAGAACTTCCAGCGACTCCACCATGACGGCGCTATCAGCGTTGGCGTGATCGTGACCCGCGGCAGATCGCTGCAAGACGGCCTGAGAGGGATCGCGGCAGCGTTCGCGGAGCGTCACGGCATCGGCTCGTTCGCTGACTTAGAGCAGTACGACATTGCGCCCACAGCACGTCAGAGGCGCATGGTGGAACAGGCAGACGGCTCGTTCGACGAGACATTAGGCCGGGTGCTGGGGTTCACACCACCCGCTGACGCTGCGTGGCCCGACGACGACTAAGCGGCTTGGCACTTTCCCGTATAACCCCCTTTGCTTCGGTGTCACCATGCGCAGGCATGCGGACACCTCACGGGAAGGTCTTGCCGGTGGTCAGGTTGGCCCAGTTGCTGCGCGACTGCTCAAGGTCGGCAGGGTCGAGGTTGACGTAGCCGGCGTCGACCACGTAGGTCTGGCCCTCGTCGCTCAGCATGAAATCCACGAACGTCTTGACGGCGGGGTCCGAGGCCTGCGAAGCATCGATGTAGGTGTAGAGGAAGCGGGCGATCGGGAACTCGGCCGAGGCGATGGTCTCGGGCGTGGGCGCCACGCATCCGTCGCCGCCGTCGACCTCGACCAGCTTCACCTTGTCGCGGTTCTCGTCGGCGAAGGCGAAGCCCACCCAGCCGAGGCTGTGCTGGTTGCCGGCGATGCCGTCGATGATGACGTTGTCGTTGGCCGAGGCGTTGTAGTCGGGGCGCACGGCGAAGTTCTCGTCAGCGTGGCCCTCTTCGACACGGTGCTCCCAGACGCCTTCGAGGGCGATCTCGATGAAGCTGTCGAAGGTGCCCGATTCCTCGCCAGGAGCGAAGATCTCCAGCGCGCCATCCGGGAACGGACCGGTGCCGCCCAGCTCCGCGTTCAGGCTGTTGGCGTCGGCCCAGCTGTCGAAGCCGGTGGCCTCGATGCCGACCAGGCTGTAGAGGTCCTCGAAGTTCAGGCAGTCGATCTTGTCGTTGCCGGCCACGGTGATCACCGAGATGCCGTCGATGCCGACGCGCAGCTCGATGAACTCGATGCCGGCGGCGTTGATGTCCTCAGCTTCGGAGTCCTTGATCTGGCGCGAGCTGTTCCAGATGGGCACTTCGCCGGCAGCGGCGGCCTTGTGGCCGTCGCCCGAGCCGGGACCCGAGACCGAGAACGCCACGTCCGGGTGCCTCTCGGAGAAGGCCTCGGCCAGCAGGTTGGTGACAGGCTCGACCGTCGACGAGCCGGTGACATTGATCGAACCGCTGATCGACTCGGCCATCCCGCCTTCTTCATGGGCCCCGTCGTCCATGGCGTCGTCGCCCATGGCCGCAGCCGTCGTCGACGGAACTCTGGCGGTACCGCTGTCGCCGTCAGACGAGTCGTCGTCGCTCCCGCACGCAGCGGCAACAAGAGCGAACGCAGTGAGCAATGCCACGAGCAGTTTCGTGCCGCGGCGAGATGACAAGGGGGTCTTTCGCATGGCCGCGCACGCTACGGACGTCCGGTGGCATGACTGCTTGCTCCCGGTGAACGATGGTCACGGATGCCGTGAACAGCCGGTGAACGCGTCGGGGTCGGCGAGTGCGGACGGCTACAGATCGTCGTCGTCAGGGGGCAGGCCCAAGTCCCAGCGCAGTTCGTAGTTCTCGCGTTCGGCATCGCGCACGACGCGTTCGCGATTGCGACGGAACTGCGGATCGTGGGGCGGCAGCAGTTGCAGGCGAGCGTGCGTGCGGTGCCGGAATTCCTCGACTGCGGCCTGTTCGCCGTAGATCCCTTCGATTTCCCAGTGGGGAGCGACAGGTCCCAGATAGACGATGCGAATACCGACTTCAGGTGGGAGCTGCTCGGTTTCGGTGGCAATGTCGGACACTGGGTTCCTTCTGCGTCGGGGGTGACGGGAAGGGTACCGACGTACCCGCTAGGCCCGGTCCTTGTCGACGTGGCCGCGGTCTCATGAGAATCGGATGAAAATCGGCCATCGGGGGAACCGGATCGGGCGCTCGAGCGTTGGTTCTCACGATGTTGCAGGTCAATCCGATTTTTCAGCCAAAGATGTCGCCGCGCTCCGAGAGCGTCGCGGCCGAGTGGGTCACGCGGCGGAACTGCGCCGACATGGATCCGGATGTCTTCTTCCCAAGCGACGGGGCCGGTGTCATCGCTGCTCAGCGGGTGTGCGCCGAATGCTCGGTGAAGGATCCCTGTCGCGAGTACGCGCTCGCCAACAACATCACCCACGGTGTGTGGGGCGGTACATCAGAACGGCAGCGCCGCCGGATCCTGCGGGACCGGAACCGTGCGGCCGAGGGCGTCTGACTGGTGCCTGACTCAGGAGTCTTTTGACTTCAGTCTTTTGACTTCGAATCGCTCGATGAGCTTCCGTCGGCTTCCCTCTCCGCGTCGTTGACACCCTCACGGAACTCTCGCTGCGCCTGACCCAAGGAACGAGCCAGCTTGGGCAGCTTGGCACCGCCGAAGAGCACCAGCACGATGATGAGAAGGATGAGCAGTTCGGGAGGCCCGAGCGCGATCGCCATCACGCTCGCGAGCGTACCAGCGCCCGGCCAGACGAATAACTGGCCGGACTCGCCAGCCAAGGACAACCGTGAGGCCTCAGCCGGCGGCGACCCGTCGTGTCTGTGCCCGCTGGCGGCGAACCCGGCGGCGCTCACGCTCGCTCATGCCGCCCCAGATGCCGAACTTCTCGCTGTTCTGCAGTGCGTACTCGAGGCAGTCTTCGCTGACGACGCAGCCACGGCAGACGGCCTTGGCCTCACGCGTGCTGGCCCCGCGCTCGGGAAAGAACAAGTCGGGTTCGACGCCGAGGCAGTTGGCTTGGTCCCACCAGCTCCCTTCTGCTGCGTCGAGGTCTTCTTCGGTTGCGAATGCCATAGTCCCTCCCCGGGGCAATCCCTCGACAGACATGTAGGTGTCGAGAACTCTGACCTGTAATTACAGGTGTGTGACTTACTATTGAACCCTAGGGGTGTGACATGCGCAAGCGGCAATTTCGACATGCCCTACTCGATCGGCATCGCGGCCGCCTCGATCATGCCGACGTCGCCGATGAGGACCCCGACCAACGGGACTTCGGTCGGTGAGCGATATTGCACGGTGACACGCACCAAGCTGCCTGCTGTCTCTCGCTCGACGACCAGACGTGCCGGGTCGAGCGGCGTCGCCTCAGTCACCGCTCGGCGAATGCCGTCGAGCGACTGGTCGACGCTGGCGATGCGGGCGCCCACGCGCGCGGCATGTGATACCAGCACAGCGTCGCGGGCGACCAAGGCCGTCTGGACGATGCACATGAGCAGCAGCACCAAGAACGGAACGAGCAGCGCCAGCTCGACTGTGGCCTGCCCCTGCTCCGCCGGCTGCTGCTGTGCAGGCCCCTGCTGCGCTGACTTCAGGAGATGGCCTTCGTCAGGTAGTTGAAGACGGCATCGAGCAATCGGCCGATCTTGCCCGTGCTGGTTGCCCAGGCAGTGACGGCCGCTACCAGCAGGGCGATGGCCCCGGTGAGCAGCGCGTACTCGGCAGTGGTCTGGCCGGACTCGTCGGCGTGCGCGGTCGGCGTCAGCCGGTGAGTGCGGCGCAAGGGTGTCTCAGTCATGGGAACTCCTGTGAGATGTGTCATTGGCAGTGCATGGCATTGGCAGTGCATGGATCGCTCCCCGATCACGCGCCGAAGGCAGCGACCAGCACGGGCACGATCGCGACCAGCCCGAGCGCCGGCAGCACGCACAGCACGAGGGGGAACAGCAGCAGCACCGGCAGGCGGCGCACCCTGCCCTCGAGGCGCCGACGCAGGTCCTCGCGCAGATCGCGGCCGAGACGGTCCAGCTCGGGCGCCAGCGGGATGCCGGTGCGCAACGAGCCCGATACCGCCCCAGCGAAGGCCCGCGCCCGCGGGCCGCAGGCTCGGCCGAAGTCGTCCAGCGCTTCGTCCAGCGGCCGGTCCTGCGTCGTGGCCATCCGACGCGCGGTGACGTTGGCAGCATCGCAGTGGGCCAAGGCGAGCTGCAGCGATGCCGTGATCGACAGGCCCGATGCGAGAGCCACGCCCATCACCTCGACAATCGCTGGCAACTCGGCGGTCACGCGGTCATGACTCCGGCGCAGCCCGCTCCGGCGCAGCCGTGACACCCTCCCACCGACATCGCTGAGAGCATGTGCATGCGGAGACGCCGACGCAGCCAGCAGTCTCGTGCGGAGACGAGCCGGTTCGGGCCGGGCGATGAAGCCGCCCCAGCAGACAGCACCGGCCGCCAGTGCGCCGACGACCATCGGGTTCGTCAGCACGATGCTGGAGAACACGCTCATCGCAGCGCCCGCGCGACCACGGCACGCATCCACGCGACGCCTGCCAGCTCTGCCAACAGCGCTGCGCCGATACAGAACCAACCCAGCGGTGTCGAGACGAGCACCCGAGCAGCGGCGCCCCCTTCGGCCAGCAGCGCCAACGCTACGGCCCAAGGCAGTGCTGCGACGACCCAGATGGACGCACGTGCTTGTGCTGCCTGCACGCGAGCCTCTGCGGCCATGTCGGCCCGCGTCCGGCAGATTGACGCCACGCGGTCGAACAGCTGCGGCTGAGCCCCCACCCGGTCCGAGGCGAGCGTTACCGCTGTCGACAGCAGTGCTGCTTCTGAGGTCTGCTCGCGCGCCGCCCACCTCTGCACAGCACGACTCAGCGTGACTCCCCGCTCGTGCTCCTCGGTGACCTGGCCGAGCGGTCCCGACATGGGACCGTCTCCTGCGGCGTTTCCCAGCGCCTGCAGCAGCGTGTCTCCCCCACTGAGCCGACGCGAGGCCGCGGCGCAGAAGTCGCCCATGCGCGCCGAGCGAGCCTCGACCGCGGCTCGTTCTTGCCGACGCTGACGCTGCGTCCGGATCAGGCGCCGCGCGGCGGGCGAAGTGAGCGCGCCTGCCAGCGCCAGCAGCACAACGATCCGCAGCACCGTACGCAACCCTCATCAGGAGGCCACGGCCTGCACACCCATCGCGGCGCGCCGAGGCGGGCCATCGGCGCACACCTCGTAGATCGCCGAGACCGTTCTGCGTCCGTCCGCACCGCGGCTCATGTGGACCAACCCGTCGAGGACCGACGCTATGTGCGCGGCGACATCGCCGACTGCGCCGCCGCCTCGAGCAAGTTGCTCGAGGCGCCACAGCGCGTGAGCGGGATCGTCTGCGTGCAGAGTGGAGACCGAGCCACGGTGCCCCGTCGTGAGCGCCTGCAGCAACGCGGCCGCCTCGGGTCCACGCACCTCGCCGATCACGAGACGATCAGGTCGCATCCGCAGCGCCGTCACCACCAACTCGGCCATGGTCACCGCACCGATCCCGTCGACATTCGGCGGCTGGCCTTCGAGCCTCACGGCGCCCTCGCCCAGCCGTGGCAACTCCGCGGCTTCTTCCACGATCACCAGTCGCTCAGAGGGGGCCACGGCTGCCAGCAGGCTCGCCAGCAGTGAGGTCTTGCCGGTGCTGGTGGGACCGAAGACGATCAGGTTGGCCCGCTGAGCGATGAGACCGCGCAGGCACGCCGCCTCTGCGGGGCCGGCCAGTTCGTCGAGCGCTCGCACGTGAGCGGGAAAGCGCCGCAGCGTGATGTACGGACCGTCGACTGCAACCGGCGGCACCGCGATGTGGCAGCGCGTGCGGTCGTCCAGCCGCACGTCCACCATCGGCAGGCGCCGATCCACGCGGCGTCCGGTGGGTCCCAAGAGGTACTCGACAAGACGGTGCACTTCGGCCGCGCTGATGCGGCCCACCGCCGACAGCTGGCCCCGCCGCTCGATCATGATCGGCCCTGGGCCGTTGATCATCACCTCGGTCACCTCGTCGTCGGACCAGATGTCCGCCAGCGGGCCGGTGCCGGCCAGGCGGGCCAGCACCTCCGAAACGAGCTCGGCGGCGTGGTTGCGGTCGAGCAGCGGTGCCGCAGTGTCCACCGCTGCGACGACATCACGAGGCTCGGGGGCCGGCGCCGGCAGGAACCGCTCGTGGATCTGCTCAACGAACGTCCGGCTCGCCGGGTGATTGCCGACCGCCCGGCTCCTGCGGCTCACAGGAAGACGTCCAGCGACCGTGCCGACTTGGCGCCACGGTCCAGCAGCAGTCCGGCGTCGGCCCAGCGTGAGATCGACCGATCGACGGCGAGGACCGCGTCGGCGTGCCGACCGAGCGCAGCCTCGATGTCGGCGAGGCCCAATGCCCGCTGCGTGTCGGTGAGCACGATGACGTCGTCGACCTCGGGCACCAGGTCACGAGCCCGGTGGAGAGCCTGGTAACAGCAGGTCATCGTGAGCAGTCGCCGCACGCGTGGGCCCGACACCTGGCCGAGAGCTGCCCGGCCGCGCCCCGCATCGATGATGTTGACCCGCGGCTTGCCGCCGAGCAGCGACCACAGCGTCGCCAGCCGCGACTCGTCGATATCGCCGCTGCCGCGCGGCAGCAGGCTGATGCCCGGCGCGACATCTACGGCCAAGGCCGACGCCGCTCCCAGCGACAGCTCCTCCGCGGCGGTCCATTCGGCGATGCCGGGCAGGTCGGGCGCAGTCCCGAGCACCACGCCGAAATCGCCGGTGAGATCGGCCAGCACGACGTCACGTCCAGCACGCTTCGCGCTCACAGCGGCCAGCAGCGCCGTCACGGTGTTGCCGACGCCGCCTTTCGCACCTAGGTAGGCATAGATCATTGATGTCCTCGATAATGATTGAAATTGATTGACAATGCAGTAATCGGAGACTCTTGCCGATACGCGGCAGCGCGGTCAACTTGTTTTCGCGAGACCACTCGCGGTGGCGCGACGGCCCGCGGTGAGCAAAGATGTGCAGCGGAGGTGTCCGAGCGCCTGGTGGGCTCCCCCGCCTTCAAAGCGGGCGGGACGGGTGACCCCCGTCCGGCGGGTTCGATTCCCGTCCACCTCCGCCATCACGAGCGTGCGGAGTCAAGGGCATGTGCGCCTAGCATTCGCTGTGCCGATGACCCCGATCATCCAGCATGACCCCGGTCATCCAGCACCGTCACCCCTCACAGAGGACGAAGCACCATGAAGAAGCTGCTGCTCGCCGTGATCGTCGGCGCTCTGATCGTCATCGTGGTCCGCCGCCTGTCCGAGGCGTAAGCCGACCAGCGCGCCTTGTCAGGCGGGCGCTGCGGCGCCCTGCGGCGCTCGCGCACTCAGCGTCGCCATGCCGAGGACAGCCAAGCTGCCCGGCTCGCCGTTCGCTGCCAGACCCACGACCTGAGTCGAGGCCCCCTCGAGCAGGGCCGAGCAGCCGTGGTGCCAGTGGCCGTGCACGACCAGACGGGTGCCGACACGGCAGGCCGCCGTGCGCGCCTGGGCACTGTTGGCCTTGCCGATCTGGTCGTCACCCCGCCGTGCGTACGGCGATCCCGACAGCGCGAGCGCTCCGGCGGGGACGTCGTGGCTCGGCAGCAGAGCGAGACATGTCCTGCCCCGCCGTCCGTTCAGACCGACAGCAGGTCGCGCGCGCCGGTGTCGGTGCTGGGATGGCGCAGCTTGGACATCGCCCGGGCCTCGATCTGGCGGATGCGCTCACGGGTGAGCTGGAAGTGCTCGCCGACCTCTTCGAGCGTGCGAGGCTCGCCGCGGTCGAGGCCGAAGCGGAGCTTGAGGATCTCGCGCTCCCGCTCGTCGAGCGGCGACAGCAACCGGGTGACCTCGCTCGGGAGCAGCGTGGTGGCCGCCACCTCGAACGGCGACTCGGCGGCGCGGTCCTCCACGACGTCGCCCAGCTCGGCGTCGCTGTCCTCGCGCAGCGGCTCGGACAGCGACAGCGGCTCTGCAGCGAACCGCAGCGCCTCGGTCACCTTCTGCTCGGGCATGTCGACCTCGATCGCCAGCTCGCCGAGCGTGGCGGGGCGGCCGTACTTCAGCTCGAGCCGCGAGCGGGCCTTCTGCAAGCGAGCCAGCGTGTCGCCGGCGTGCACGGGCAGCCGGATCGTGCGGCCGGTATTGGCGATGCCGCGGGTGATCGCCTGGCGGATCCACCACGTCGCGTATGTCGAGAACTTGAAGCCCTTGCGCCAGTCGAACTTCTCGACCGCGTGCATCAGACCTAGGTTGCCTTCCTGGATGAGATCCAGCAGCGGCAACCCGGAGGCTTGGTACTTCTTCGCGATCGACACCACCAGCCGCAGGTTGGACTGCACGAAGGTGCGCTCGGCGCGGGCGCCCTGCTGCTGGGCGCGGACGAGGCGGCGGCGCTGCGCGTTGGAGATGTCGCGAGCCGACTCCAGGGAATTCTTCGCGGCGAGGCCCTTCTCGATCTGCTGTGCGAGCCGGACCTCGTCGTCCTTGTTCAGCAGCGGGTACTGGCCGATGTCGGTCAGGTACAGGCGGACGAGATCTTCCTCGTCACGTTCGACCTTCTCTTTGGCCACCGCGCCGCCTCGCTCGTCGTCCCCCGCTTGCCTGCCCGCCGACAGTCGCTGCTGCTTCCCCCGGTGAGGGGTGAGCGTACCCACGAGTTGCCGCGATGCCTCCGCGCGCCTCTGTCATTCGGCATGGGAACGCGCTCGGGCCACCAGATGTGCGGTGTGCACTCGGGAGGCGCCTCCGTGCTCGGCGGCAGCTCAGCGGCCGGCAAGCACGGCTTCGGGTTTGGCCCGTCGGCATCGTCACCACGCCCGGCATCGATTCGATCAGTACTGCAAGAAATATCCTTCGCTCGCGATCATGCGAGGGCAGCGCGGGCTTCGGCCCAAGTCTTGCCGGACTCCACGTCGACGTCGTGGGGAAGGCCCAGCACCCGCTCGGCAATGATGTTGCGCTGCACCTCAGAGGTGCCGCCGCCGATCGTCAGCGCCGGGCTGAACAGGTAGCCCCCGTGCCAGCCGTTCCAGCCTTCCACCACGGCTTGCGTCTTGGGGAATTGCGGGGAGGTGCCCAGCGGCCCGGTGTCGGCCAGCAGTCCGTGGGCGCCTGAGAGGTCTTTGGCCAGCGTCATGACGTGCTGGCCATGGTCGTCGGCGAGCGCCTTGCGGACGCTGGCCTCGGGCCCGGGCTGGCGGCCCGCCAGACGGGCGCTGAGGGTGCGCAGCCGGATGAGCCGCAGCACCTCGCCTTCGATGTGCAGCTTGGCTGCGCGGTCGCGCAACACCGGGTCGCTGAGCCCGCCGGCGGCCCGAACCACGTTCAGCAGGTCCGCGGCACTGGGGCCGCTGCCCCACAACGCCCCCTCGCCCGACAGTGACACCCGCTCGTTGCCGAGCGTGACTTTGGCCAGCCGCCACCCGTCGTTCTCATCGCCGATTCGGTTCTCCACCGGCAGCTCCATGTCGGTGAAGAACGTCTGGTTGAACGAGTGCGCGGTCGTCATGTCGATGATCGGCCGCAGCTCCAAGCCCGGCGTGTCCATCGGGCAGATGAAGTAGGACACGCCCCGGTGCTTGGGCACATCTGGATCGGTGCGGGCGATGAGGATGCCGAACTTGCTGCGATGCGCACCTGAGGACCAGATCTTCGAGCCGTTCACGATGTAGCGGTCGCCGTCGCGCACGGCGCGGGTGGCCAGGTTCGCGAGATCCGAGCCGCTGTCAGGCTCCGAGAAGAGCTGGCACCAGACCTCCTCGCCAGTCAGGATCGGCCACAGGTAGCGGTCCATCTGCGCCTGATCGCCGCCGTAGATGATCGTCGGGCCCGCCCAGCCCAGCCCGATGCCCCCGGCCAGACGCTTGACCCCGGCCTTCGCGAGCTCCTCGTCGATCAGCAGCTGGGTGATCGGGTCGGCATCGAGGCCGTAGGGCTTCGGCCAGTGCGGCGCCACGTAGCCGGCGTGCGCGAGGGCCTCCTGGCTGGGGCTGCCGTCGTGATCGTCGAGCCAATCACGCACCGCAACCCGGCGAGGATCGTCATCGTCCGGCCAGTCGAAGTCCATGTGCGGACCCTAGCGAAGGGCCCGAAGGCTGAGCCGTGAGGCGACGCCTGGACCCGAGACGCGAACAGGCTCCCGCTCTTGACGTTTCAAGCCTCGACGACCTCAAGAGCCGGGTCGAGATGTCGAAGGTCGTCCGAGTCGGAGGTCACCACACGCTGACCGGCGCGGCGGGCGCACACGACGACATGGGCATCAGCGATATCTGCAGTTCCACTCGCGGCCAATAGGCGGCCTACATCGACGGCATCGGCTCTGTCCAGAGGAACGACGCTGGCACTTGGCGATCGCAGCAGCCGTGCAAGACGTACCTGGCGCTCTGGCCTGCGGATGGTTTGCGCCAACGCCGTCGAGGGAATCGTGATCGCGGCGTCAATCTCGTGAGCGCGTGCCAACAATGCGACAACCTTGCGGCTGCCCCGCTCGAACGCGATTAAACCGCCTGCGTCCAGCACTGCCCCCGGCGTCACGCAGCGGTCTCGGCACGTGCATCAGCAACGCCGAGCATCTCGTCGGCCCACTCGCGTTCAGCGGAAGTCAACGGTCCACCCGACTGCTCCAGCGCATCGGCGAGGACTCTGCCCCACACTGCAGCATCATCGAGAGCTGCACCAACGGCACCCTGCACGAACGCCGAGACGCTCGGCGCGTCCCCTGCCTCAACCAGCGCCTTGACGGATGCGACCTGTTCGGCGCCCAGCGTGACGGTGACCTTCTGAGTTGCCATACCAATCGCCATACTACCGACAAAGCGCCGCTCGCGGTCGCCGTCTTGGGCGACAGCGCGCGAGCGACTAGCTCAGAGGAATCCAACCGTTCGAGCGTGCCGAGCCGAGATCCAAGACTTCATGCGATCAATCGCGGGAATGCCCGAGCGATTCGAGCACGCGATCGCCGCAACCTGAGAGGTTGCGGCCGAGTTCACGACCGCTGAATCGGATCACCGTCCACCCTTCGGCCTCGATCGTCCGGTCACGGACGGCATCTCTGTCCCTGTCTGTGTGGAACGCCGCACCGTCACACTCGATGTCGAGCCGGACTCCGCTTGGGTCGATGGCGAGATCGAGGCGATGGCCAGCAACGCTCACCCCCGCTTGCGCGTCTATGCCCCGTCGAAGCAGTTCGCCGTGAAGTTGCTCCTCCAGCGGGCTGTCGAACGGTCCCGCATCCAAGCGTGCGATGTAGCGGGCAAGCTCAGCGAGAAGATGCTCACCCTGCAGGCACGTGTCAATGTTGCCGACCACAACCAGCCTGCGGCGGGCGCGCGTCAATGCAACGTTCACGAGATTGGGATTCGAAGCGAAATCGATCTGTGATGCGGACATTGACGGACCAACGACCGGCGAGAAGATCATGATGTCGCGTTCATCCCCCTGAAATCGGTGAGCGGTGGCGACTGGCACTTCGCCGGCTCTCGTCTCGCCGAGAACATCTGTCAAACAATCGCGGATCAGTTCTGCTTGGGCTCGGTATGGCGTGACGACGCCGAGTGAGAGCGTGATCTCAGGTATCTGAGCCAACTCGTGCGCCACGACGCCCGCTACTTCCTTGGCTTCACGATCATTGACGAGGCTCAGGCCCCGCCGCCCCGGTACGCAGTCGCTGTCTACGCGCCGCCATTCGATGGCCGGCCGTCCCCGCGGGGGCCGTTCATCTGAACACAAGTCAAGTCGCCGCCCATAGATGCTCTCGTTGGAGAATCCGATGATTGCAGGGTGGGACCGAAAGTGCAGATCAAGCAAGATCGGATCTTCGTTTAGCCGGGATGCCGCCAAGCTGAAGCAACTGCGTGCCCTGTAGCTGAACTCGTCGATGCGGTCCGCCGTTCGCCCTGGGCCTTTACCAAGTCCCCATCGCTGACCGATCGCACGCTCCCGATTGACACCCAAGCTGGTGATGTGAGTGAGCTGATGCGGATCACCGATGATCAGCGCCCGCTTGGCCCGCACCAGCAACGGCAGCACCGAGGCGGCGCTGCATTGTGAGGCTTCGTCGATGACGACCAGGTCAAACATTCCGGACGTCAAGGCAAAATGTGTACGAGCAGACAGGTTGGTCACGGCCCACACTGGCAGCGCGGGCAGCGCTGCAGCCACCATGCCCTTGGATCGGCCTGCCCCGCCGGCGTTGGCTGCTTCGAAGAGAGCGTCTGCGAGGTGGTTCGCCGCTACACGGGCTGGCCCTGTGCTCGCCTGCTGCCAGCGTTGGTTCAGCAATGCTTGGCCAAACCGGTTTCTTTCCGCCGCCAGTCGATGCAGCTCGTCATCGAGGTCGTAGTCCGTCGGCAGACCCGCGAGCGTGGCTTGTCGCTCCGCGATCTGATCCCCGAGCGCCGCTCGAAGTTGCTCGACCCGGCCATCCAACTGTGCCTGCTGATGAGATATCTGCTCCTTGAGCGAGGATATCTTCTCGGCTGCTTCCGCACGGCTCCGAATGACCTCCCGCGCTGTCGCGTGGCGTCGTTGCAGCTTCGCGAAGTCGTTCCAAGGCTGCAGTGACTTCTTCGGCCGCCGCCCAGCGACAGACTGCAACGGCCTTTCGTAGTCCTCACTATCGCCGCCCAGCAGCATTCGGAGTTCGTCGAGTGCCCTGCGCGAGGAGTCGAGTCGCTCCATGTGATTCGCCCAGCGGCGTCGAACTCCAAGCCGTTCGCCGAACCGTTTCAATGCTGTTTCTACCGCTCGCTCTGCGGCGTCGAGTGTTGGCAGGTCGATCTCGACTGGAATATTGCAGCTCTGCACTGGCCGAACAGCGTCCAGATCGGCCCTCAGCCGCTGCAGCGTGTAATCGATAGCGGCCGCTTCCTCATCATCTGTCTTGGGCAGGGCGGCCAATTCGTCCCTTAGGCGCCGCAACTCACGAGTGCACTCAACGCGATGCCGGACGACATCGTGAACCGACTTGACGCGCTGCTGCAACTCCGCCGATTTCTTTGCAGGAAGCGCGTCTTCGGGCGGACGATCGAGAATTGCCCTGATTTCGTTGGCCATCTTGGACCTCTCGCGGGCGGTCCTAGCTCGCACGATGCACGGGTTCGTCGTGGTCTGCCGAAGTCGTTCGAACACGACATCGACTGCTTGATGGTTGTTCGATGCAAATAAGACGGACTCCTCTCGGGCCACGGCGGCAGCGATGACATTGACCAAAACCTGCGACTTGCCGGTCCCGGGCGGTCCGGTCAGTACCGTGAACGGCTCTTCCATGGCGGAGGTCACTGCGCGATCCTGCGCGAGGGACGAATCGACAGCCGTTGGATGTGGCTTCGGGAACGGCGCCTCGGGGGCGCGAGAGCGTCCCAGCAGAACCGCGGCGGGACCCTTCATCAACGGCTCCGGGTCGTTGATGAGTTCTTGCAGGTCGTCTCGCAGCATGCGAGTGATGCGGGGCGATCCCGCTGGCACCATGAGCACTCCGGTGCTATGGATGCCCGAGCGTGCGCCATGCTCAGCAAGCCGGCTCAAATCAAGTTCGGCCAAGCCGTCCACGCCTGCCTCAGCCACCACAAGCAAGATCGCTGACGCACGCTCAGCGGAGTTTCCGGCCTCTTCGACTTCTGGACTCGATTCCACCAGCTGCGCTATCTCGTCGCGCTGTTCTCCGTCAATTCCCAGCAAGTCGAGCGCATACGGGTTGAAGTCGATGCCTGTGCCGTCAGGCTCGACCGACCACCCGTCGTCGGTGCGGGACAAGCGGATCTCGGTGGACAACAGCGGGGCCGCGACTGGCCGCGACGAGCTGCTGTCGCGATCGATTCCAATGACCAATGGCCATCCGGCCAGAACGGCCTCGCCCAACGCCATCGAACGTTGCTGGCACCACCGCGCAGCATCACTTCCTCGCGGAAACTGAGACGGCACAAGGAGCGGATTTGACCCCTGCGTGAACTCCAGGTGCCGCCTCGACTTCAGCCAAATCTGCAGAGAGCCAGCCGCCTCAGCCTCGACGCACTCCATCCAGAAGCCAATGACTTGCGCCGTTGAGTTGGCCGGGGGCCGCGAGCGATCGACAACTGTTTCCTCAGCATGCACCTCAAGCTCGCCGCTGTACTCCTTCGCGCGCCCCTTGACCCGAACGCGCTGTCCCTCAGGCGGTGCCAACCCGGCATCCCACCAAATGACAGTCACGGGGTCGCCCTCGGCGAGAACCAACTGGGCCTTGACGAAGTCGGGCCCGCCCTGCCGAGGCTTGACCCGCCGCGACCGCACCTCACCCGTGATGTCCGCATCGTGTCCCGAACTCAGTTCCATGAATGATCCCTTCGGCCGCCGCAGGGCAGGCGGAGACTGTCGCGCAGCGTCAATCGACTCGACTCGCTAGGCATCTGCGGCAGGCTCGTGGCGGCGCGCCAGCCAACCCGGAGGAGGTTACGCACAAGCACCAGCCTCCGGGCGGACGCGAACAGGCCCCCGCTCGACTGAGCAGGGGCCTGCTGCTACCCGAAGATCATGTTCGCGCCGCCGCCCGAAGGCGGGGCCGCGGCCGCGTGAGGACCAGCACGCGGATCTTGTGGGGTTCGGTGGTCCGGGTTGGAGTCGCCACCTGATGGAGACGTCCCCTTCTCGGAAGCGGGTCGCCTCAGCGCCCGGCCACCTCCAGAGTCCTGTTGCGTTTCGGCATTGCTTGGACCACCCCCTTTCTCTGGTGCAACCAGATTGCCACAGACGCGACCGGATCAGGTAACGAATTCCGATCTGATGGCTCTCGCGACTGCGGCAGCCCCGAGCGTCGCAACCAGGTCAGGCTGGGTGTCCACCTCGCCGGTCGCGAGCAGGAACAGCGCATCGCCGTCGAAATTCGTGTGCGGGGGCTCGATTGCCCGGGCAATGCCCGTGTGCGCCAGGTCGGCCGCACGGCAGGCCTCTGGTTTGGTGAGCCGGGCGTTAGTAACCAAGCAGCCGATGGTGGTATTGGAACGCGCGAACTCGTCTGCGCCTGCATCGCCCCGGCCCGTGAATCCCGGAATCGCCTCAGCGGCGTCGTAGGGATAGCGCGCCGCGCCCGCCTCAGCAGTACAGCCAGCCAGCACGGCCCCATCGGCATCGATGACGTCACCCAAGGCGTTGATCGCCACCAGCGCGCCGACCACAAGGTCTCCGGATCGCTCGACGGCAGCCCCCAATGCACCTGGCACGGCGAAGTCCCGTCCGGCGACCTTGCCGATCGTGCAGCCCCGCCCGACGCCGACACGCCCGGTGGCGGGCTCGTCAGCGCTCGCAGCCTCGCATGCCGCCCAGCCGGCGGCTGAGGTCGGACGCTCGCTGTGCGGCGACTGGATGTCGTACACCACGGCCGCACCCACGACCGGCACGATGCTGTCGCGAATGTCGAGCCCGCGGCCCTCGCTGGCGCACCAGCGCACGACGCCGTCAGCAGCGGCGAGACCGAAAACGCTGTTGCCGCACAACACCACCCCGTGGCACTCGACGCCGGCACCCGTCGAACTGAGCGCAGCTGCCTCGCGGGTCCCGGGTGCGCCGCCGCGCACGGCGATGGCGCCCAATGTGCCTGGCGGCGGGAGCACCACCGTCACGCCGGTGGCTGCGTCGTCGTCAGTCCACGAACCCACCAGCACCGACGGCAACCCCAACGCCATGGCCGCGCACCCTACGCGCCGGGGTTGACAACCGCCGCACCGCTGAGCGGCGCTCGCCGTGCTCGCCCCTTGGCTTCAACTCACTGCCCCGTGTGCGCCCTCTGGCTCAATGGGCTCGTTGCGCCAACGAGTTGCCTCGAATGGAGCCCTCGGAAAACCATGCCTCATCAGGTACCGGGCTAGGGCAATCTGACCGCTATGGACGCTCCGTCCTCAAGCCTCCGTCGATTTCGCTGGCTCGCGCTGTACGCGGCAACGCCAATGATTGGCGATGCACGAGGCGCCAAGAGGCGGGTGAGTATCGCAACGTCCAAACCGCCAGATATTGTAGGGGACAAAATTAGGACAGAATACCTGACATCACGAGGCATTCACCACCGGGCGAAAGAAAAGACCTCATGCCAAATGGAATCGCCGAGCGAGTCAGAGCACTTCAAGAATCCGCACAGCTCACGCAGGACGACATCGGGCGCGTGGTCGGCACATCCGCTCGCACCGTCGCCCGCTGGCATCACGGCGACTGCGCACCCCAGCGGGAAGCCCGGCAGCGCCTCCTCGAATTGGTCTACGTCGCTGAACAGGCGGTCGGCGTCATTCAATCCGCTGACGTGCCGCTCTGGCTATTCGCACCCAACCGTCTGCTCGACCATGACTCGCCAGCGGACCGCATTGCGAGCGGTGACTATCGGACGGTCATCGCTCTCGTTGACGCACTGGCCGAAGGCATCACCGTGTAAACCCACGATGCCGCAGCCGAGCCGGTTGGCGTTCGCGTGACCGGCGCATTCGAACCAGTCACGCTGCGACGGGTGGCATTCCGCCACACATCGCCGGGACGCAATCCGCTCTCAGGCAGCGGTGCCCAGCGGTTCGGCGGCCGCACGTCATCGTCCTCTTCGAAGCCCGCGTCCCGAGCACCCGGGTGCGCGTTGTCACTACGGAGCAACTCGGCTTGCACCTGTGACTCACACTGGCTGCACGGCCAGCAGAGAATCAACGATGGTGCCGCTGCCCGAGACCGCGATCTTGAGCACATCGGTGGCGCGGGTCATGCCGACGTACAGCAGACGCCTCCGCAGCATGTCGTCGGTTCCGGGTCCCGCCCAGATGTCGTCCACTCCAACGATGTAGACCCGGGAGAACTCGAGACCCTTGGCGTGCTGCAATGTCGACAGACGCACCCCAGCGCTCGGCTCGCGCCCGCCAGTTCTGAGGTCTCTGAGCTTGAACGTCGGAATGTTCCGATCGCTGGCCAACTGCTCGATGTCGTCGAGCATGCGCGGATTGCCGGTCAGGATCACCATGTCCGACCAGAGAACCCCATCCTCATCATGCGATCTGCGCAACGCACTACAGACCGCTTTGTAACCCTCGCTCGGCGGCTCAAAATGTCGCACATCTGGCTCGGAGCCCGACCTCTCGGCAGATTCGGGTGGAATGAACGTTGCCGGGTCCTCCTCGTCGCCGCCTTCGGGCACGCCGCCTGCTCGAAGAAAGCCATCAGCGAAGCTGAGTATCTCGTAGGTGTTGCGGTAGTTGACCCGCAGCACTTCCGTGCGTCCGCGGCCGCTGACTTCCGTGGAGTCCGCTGAACCCGGCGGGTGCTGCGCGGGCGGCGGCAAGCCCGGTTGGCGGCAGTAGAGGTTCTGTGCCGAGTCGAGTGCCGCCACAAAGTCATTCCACGGCTGCTTCAGCAACCCGAACGCCATGAGGGTTCGGCTCTTGTCGAGGTCCTGCGCTTCGTCGATCAAGATGGCGTCGTAGCGGTAGCGCTCCGGCACTCTGCCAGCATCGAGCGCTTGGTTCACCTCCTCGATGCGCCGGTCGTACTTGGCATTGCCGAAGTGGTCGGTTTCGACCCCGAGATCCCGGCATATTGCTGATGCCAGCCCATCCACCGTGCGAACAACGACATTGGGACAATCCGAGAGCTGCCGCGCCAACGACGATGCCAGTGGCCGATTGAAGCAGGTCAGCAAGATCCGCCAACGCGGGTGATGTCGCGCCAAGTGCCGTGCCCTGAACAAGAGCACGAGCGTCTTGCCAGAGCCCGCGACCCCCTTGATGACCCGATAGCCCGCTCCGAGATGCTCAGCAAGGCGTTCTTGCCTCCGATCCAGAACTTGAATGACGTCCTCGCCGCCACTGGGGGGCCGAAAGATCAGTTGACCTTGTTCGGCTCGCGCCGTGCGATGCACGACAAGCCGCGGATTGACAGCGGCTCGCACGCGGTTCTCGTCGATGGCGCTCAGTACCGCTCCTGTGTCCAATCGCCGACCGTTCGCATGGGTGAGCACTCGCTCCAAAGCCGCCTCGATCGACGAGGCTGACAGGTCGTCCTGCAGCAGGAACTGATCGAGATTCGTTCGACCTGCAGCCAGCGCCTTGTCCCGAGTCAGCCGTGGAGCTGCGATGGCAAGCGCAATGGGCACTCTTTTGCTGTCCAGACCGTGGTCCGTCAGCCGCCTGCGGGCATCGTCGGACAACTGGCCCAAACGCTCACGGGTCTCCGCAGCGAGACGTCGAATCGTGGCACGGGAACGCCGGTTGGCTGCGAGTGCGCGGACCGTGCTGCCCGGCACAAAATCCAAGAACACAACTCCGAGGTCCGGATGCAAGACCACCAGGTATGGCCTGCCGATGTTGTCTGCAGCTCTGGCAGCGGTCGGATCATCAGAATCCGAATCGGTTTCGTGGTCAGTATGCAGCGTGACCGTGACCTGCTCTGGCAGCCAGTCTCGGAACGCCTGCGCTGCCTGCCGCAGCGGGGCCGGCACTTCCATGTTGTTGACGAGATTGGCGGGAAGCAAGAAGGCCATGCGGACGCGCCACGGTAGCCGCGACAGTTCTCGCTGACGATGAAAGGATCCGTCAGTCAACCCAGTTGGCCTGTCCGCCCTCCTGTGGTCCGTGCTTGTCAGAGCGGCAGCCACGGCAAGCAGCGTTGAGTCGCACTGACCAACAGCCGCTATCAGGTCGGGGTGTTCCCCGCCGTCACTCTCAGTGTGTCCCAGCTGAACTCTGGGCGCTCAATGCGCTCTACGCGCAGACTGCCTGAGCGAAGCAGGCGATCCACCTCGCGTCGGACGCCGCGCTGACCCAATCGTGGCGACCGTCGGCATCCAAACACCGAGCCGCACCAGGCAGCACCCGCACAATTCCCTCCTCGATGATGTCTTCGACGCGCTCCAAGCATCCCTGTTCGGCCAGCAGATGCGCAGCGAGTTCAAGATGGTCGCGGTCGCGGTCTTGGCCAGCAGAACGGCTCCCTGAGAAGCCCTTCAGCGCAGCCGGACCATCCATCTGCTGGCTCGCAATCACCAGGGATTGCCAATGCTGCTTGACGATCTCCAAGTGGGGCGCTGCGTCTCTGACGAAGGACTCATGCACACCGCAATCACCAGGCGTCCTCAGCAAGATGCAGTACCCGACGCTGGGTCCCTTGCCATTGCCGGCACCGCGCACCGCACGTCCTACTTCTTGAACGTAGCTCTCGACCGAGGCGGGCATCTCAAGATGAACGACGACCTCTACGTCGGGTTTGTCGATGCCCAAGCCGAACGCGTTCGTGCCCACGACAATGTCGATCTCACCTGAACGGAAGGCTTCTTCGGTGTGTACTCGTTGCGCCGATGACATGCCGCCGTGATACGGCCGAGCGGTGTGGCCGTCGAGGCGCAGCAGCTCGGACAAGCGAGCGGCAGTCGCTCGACTGGGCACGTACACGATCATCGGCCGTCGCCGGAAGGTCTCCGCTATTCGCATGATGGCGATGTCGCGCTCGTCAAGCGAGTCGCAGTCTTCGACGTAGTAGCGGAGTTCCGCCCGGTTGGGATCCAGCTCAACGATGGCCGGCGCGGTGCCCATGCCGAGGCTCTCGATGATGTCGGCGGTCACGTCGCTGGTGCCAGTTGCCGTCACCGCCAACACAGGCGGGCGCGACCTCGGCGACAGCTCTCGCACCGCTTGCGCGATGGTTCGGTACTCAGGGCGGAAGCTGTGCCCCCACTGCGAGATGCAGTGTGCTTCATCGACAGCCACGGCCGATATCTCGATATCTGCCAACGCCTGCCTCAGACGGCTCGACCACAGACGCTCTGGGGACACATACAGCAGCTTGTAAGCACCGTCGCGGGCGCGGCGCAACACCTCGGCCTGCTCGCTCTGCGGCTGACCAGAACGCAGCTCCGCCTAGCTCCGACTCGATGTGCCGCCAATGGCGCGTGCCAAGCGCCGACATGGGCGGTTCCAAGGCCAGACAACCGCTCAGCCGTCGCAAGTGATCGGCCAATGCCCGGGCAGCGCGGCGCGCTCGTGCGAACTCAGCTCGCCCGGTATCGAGACCAGGCCTCAACCGGTACGAAACGCCAAAGCTGGCCGCTTCGGCCACCGTGACCTCAGTGCGTCCTCTCACGTAGTCGACGACGTGAGAACCGAGCTCCGTGAGCGCTCTGCGGCACTGGACCAGTGCGTCATGCGCCTCGTCGACCCGTTCGTGCGGTGGGCTGGCACCACAGGCCGCGGCATACCTTCGCAGCACTCCGGCTCCGCTGACAGCGTGGGCCACGCAGTCCAACAACGCCGTGAGCGCCACTGATCCCGCTGTCTCGGTCAGCGCGCTCGTGGCGCCGTCTTCAAGGTTGTGACCCTCATCGATGATCACATGCGAGGCCTCTTCAACAACCCGGTCCAGCGTCACCAGCACGGCATGGTTGGCAACCACGATGTCAGCCGTGGAAATGCCGTCGAGCGCACACCGGTAGAAGCACAGGCGATCGGCTTGGTCAGTCGCAAACTCTCGCAGTTCGTCCACGCTCAGACGCGTTCTGAGTTCTCGGACGGGGGGAAACGCAGCTTCGATCTGAGAGATGCTGAGGTCGTCCCAGTCGCCTGTGGCAGTCTGTGTTGCCCAACCGGCCATGATCGCCAGAGCGAGAGCCTCGATAGGTCCCTCGGGACCTGCTTCAATCGCTGCATCGAGGTACCCGACCGAGACGTAGTTGGCGATGCCCTTCAACAACACGCAGCGAATGTCGCCGATGGACTTGCGATAGGTCTCAATATCTGTGAGAAGCTGATCCTGAAGCACCTTGGAATGCGTCGCTACTACGACTGGTCGTCGACGCGCTTGGGCGCATGCGACCGCTGGAACCAAGTAAGCCAGCGTCTTGCCGGTGCCGGTCGGCGCTTCTACAGCCAGACGCCCTGCTGAGGAGGTACTGCTGCGGCTCTCCCGCTGAGAACCGTCAGCAAGCGCAACAAGCACGGCAGCCGCCATCTCACGTTGCTGCGCCCGAAAGGCGCGGCCTTCCCCAGTGACGAGTGCGCCGCCCGGACTCAACGGAGCAAGCACCGACGCTTCATCGAGCCGCACCGCGGCCCGAGCGTGAATGCCGGCCTCGTGAACGGCGCGACGGCCAATACGTGAGGTGGGGTCGCTCGACAAGCCACTGCTGTCGGCCATCCGTGCGGTGTCGGCCTCAAGACAGTCGAGCAGGGACCCATCGGCCGGTGGTGGCTCAAGAAAGCGTGCCCACGGATTGCGTCCAGTTTGAAGGATCTGGCGTTGTAGCTGCCGCACGGGCTCGGATCCGGCGATCGTCTTCAGCATCCGCTCGATCAACAGCACAGTCAGTTCGGCGTCCGGCACAGCGCGATGACGCTCCCGTCGAGGATCCGCGACGTCGAACCACGCAGCCAAGTCGTCGAGGCTGCGACTGGCGGGTGGCATAGACCCGTCCGCATTCGGCCGCAATTCGATGCCGATACGCGGAGCAGCGATATGAGCCAAGTCCAGGCTGTCGAGACGATCGTCATGCAGCGCCGGAACACCGTGGCGTCGGCAAGCCGCATCCAGCACAACAAAGTCGTGAAGTCGACCGTTGTGCGCTACGACCGGTCGTCCGGCGCAGAACTCCGCTAGACCCTCGAGCGCGGCCTGACACGTGATCAAGCCGGCGTCGGGATCTGCGACGTCAACCGCCGCCGCCGAAGGCGACGAGAGTCCTGAGCCCCACACCGAGCTGACCATCTCGCTGCGAACGAGTCGGTGGAATGGGCGCTCGGCCACCAAGTGCCTGCCATCTGGCGCCACTTCGACTCGGCATGCGCCGATCTCGCGGATGTCTTGTTCAGGACCGGTGCCCACCAAAGGCACCGTCTCGATATCGACGACGACGTAGTCGCGCAGCACCGGCGCTACGACCAACCCAAGGCCATGGCCGCGCACCCTACGCGCTGGGTCACCATCTGGGTCCATCCCGGCGATGCGAAGGACCTGCGTGGTCCTTAGCCGGCTCTCAGCCGGTCCTTAGCCTGCTCTCACGATCGGCTCGTACGGTTCGGCTCGCCCGACTCGGAGGTTCTCCCCGCATGCGCCAGCTCTCGTGGACGACACGACTCGCAGTCGCGACGCTCATCGCGCTCATGGTGGCGGCCTGCGGAGGCGACGACTCCAGTGGCCTCGCCACGCTGCAGGGGGCGACGACCACCGCACCCGATGAGACTCTCACGGCTGCCGGCACCGAAGAACCCGCATCCGGGGCGGGAGCGGCGCAGGACAGCGAGGAGACCGGGGCCAGTACCGCAGTCAGCGACTCTGCGGCCGACGACACCGGAACCGACGATTCCCGTGCCAACGAGACTGCTGCTGACGACACGACGTCATCGGACGAGGCCGACGATCTCAGCGACGAGGAACGCCTGCTCGAATTCGCCCAGTGCATGCGCGACAACGACGTCGACTTCCCGGACCCGGTTGTAGAAGCCGACGGCACCATCGCATTCGGTCTGCGACCAGGCAGGGGCGCCGCTCAGGACGGCGAAGGTCTCGAGGCCATCGGCCGCGATCCGGATCTGCCGGCGGCTCGAGCCGCGTGCAGCGAGATCATCGAAGGTCTCGCGCTCGGTCCAGGCGCGCAGAATTTCGACGAGCTCCGGATCGAGCGCGCGGACCGCCTGCTCGAGTTCGCCCAGTGCATGCGCGAAAACGGTGTCGATGTCCCCGACCCCGACCCGAATGCGTTCGGTCCCGGTGGCGGGGGGGGAAGGCCGTTCGGCGGGCTTGATTTCGACGATGCAGACGTGAGCACCGCATTCGAAGTCTGCGGCGATCGGCTTCCCGCTCGGCCGGGCCGCGGCGGCGGGCAGTGACCCCCCAGCGCAAGCGCCGGCTGCTCGGCACAGCAGCAGTGGCCGTCGTTGTCATCACGGCGGTTGCCGTCACGCTGGTCATCGCCTCTGACGACACCGGTCGCGGCACCGATCAGCCAGCAGCAGCCGAGATCAGCACCGCCACGGTCACCCAACGTGATCTCGCCGAGTACCTGGAGATCACCGGGACGCTCGACTACGAGGGAACGGTCACGCTCACATCACGCGACAACGGCGTGCTCATGCATCTCGCGGACGAAGGGACGGTCCTGCGCCGGGGCGAGCAGATCTACTTGGCCCGATACGAGCCGTCGGATGCCGAGACTGCACGCATCCTCGCCGGGGTGGCGTCGGCTCGAGATGCGCTGTCGGCCGCTGCCGACAAGCTGAGCGACGCTGCATCGGGACCCAACGAAGCTGACGTGGCCGCGGCACGGGCCGCAGTGGCGGAGGCCGTCGAGGCCCGCGACCGGCTGATCGAACCGCCGAGTCCTGCCGAGATCAGCAGCGCGGAAGCTGCGGCGGCGGCTGCATCGGAGGCCTTGGACGCACTGGACAACCCCACAGCCGGCGATCTTGCGGCTGCGAGGGCAGAGATCGCCACGGCCGAAGTCAGACTGGCCGATCTGAGAGCAGGGCCGTCGGCAGCCGAAATCAACGCAGCACAAGCGGCAGTGCAAACAGCCAAACAGGCACTGGCCGATCTGAGAGCAGGGCCGTCCGAAGCGGAAATCGACACAGCAGAGGCGGCACGGCTGGCCGCCTGGGAGCGACTCCGAGACGAGCTCCAGTATTCCGACAACGACGTCGAAATCGAGTTGGCCCGAGCTGAACTGCTCACCGCCGAAGAGGCCCTGGCTGACCTGCTGGCAGGCCCATCCGATGCCGAGATCGACGACGCCGAGGCCCGGGTACTGACTGCCGAGGAGACGCTCGCCGAACTTCGCGCCGGGCCGACGCAGGCTGAGATCGACGACGCTGAGGCCCAGGTGCTTGCCGCAAGAGAGCGACTGGACCTGCTCGAGAACCCGACAGAGGTCCAATACGCGCAGGCGCGCGCCGATCTCGACACCGCCAAGGAAGCGCTCGCCGAACTTCGCGCCGGGCCGACGCAGGCTGAGATTGACACGGCCGACGCCTCCATCCTGACGGCCGAGCGCGGCCTTGCAGACCTGCTCGCTGGGGTGACCGGTGCAGAACTCGCAGCGCTCGAAGCCTCCTTGGCCAGTGCTGAAGCGGAGCTGGTCAGCGCCCAAGCGGAAATGGCCGCTCACGGCGAGACCTACCGACCGCTGTACGTCTTGTACGGCAACATCCCGACGTATCGGAACATGGAGGTGGGCCTCGAAGGCCCCGACATCAGGCAGCTCCAAGAGAACCTGGCCAGCTTAGGTTTCGGCGACGAGGCGCTCGAGGTCGACGGTGTCTTCGATGAGCACACCGCAACCGCAGTACGGCGGTGGCAGCAAGAAACCGGACAGCACATCGACGGAGTGGTGAGCACCGCTGACGTGCTCTTCGTCACCGGTCCCTCGGTGATCGGTTCTTGGGAGCAGGGCGTCGAGACCGGTCAAGAGTTGGAGGTCGGCAAAACGCTCGCCTCGCTCACCGTGGTCGAGACTCCCGAGCGTGACGGCATGACGACCACGCAGCGGGTCGCAGCCAATCTGCCGCTCAGCGACCGTGACCTCGTCTCGGTCGGCGTCGAGGTCAACGTGGAGCTGCCGGACGATACCGACCTCGCCGGGACCGTCTCCGCCATCAACCCATCGCCAATACTCGACCCCGAGACGGGCGAGAACGTCGTCGAGGTGACGATCCTGCTGTCCGAGCCCGCCTCGCCGGTGTGGATCGGCGCCACCGTCACCGTCGAGATCACCGAGACACTGATCGCCAACGCCCTGGTGGTGCCCGCCACTGCGCTGCTCGCCCTCGTCGAAGGCGGCAGTGCCGTGGAAGCGCTCGACGCCGACGGCACCACGCGCCTCGTGGGTGTCGAGACCGGGCTGTTCGTCGACGGCGATGTCGAGGTGATCAGCGCTGAACTTGAGGCCGGCATGCGCATTGTGGTTCCGCGGTGAATCCCGCGGCGGCGGCCATCGAACTGCGTGAGGTGTCCAAGCACTACGCCGGTTCACCGCCAGTGATCGCGCTGGATCGGGTGACGGTGCAGATCGGCCAGGGCGAGATGGTTGCCGTCGTCGGGCAGTCGGGCAGCGGCAAGTCCACGATGCTCCACGTCATGGGGACGCTCGACCAGCCGACGAGCGGCTCGGTGCTGATCGAGGGGATCGACACCTCGGCGCTGGTTGACGACCGTCTCGCAGCAATCCGGGGGCGCCGCGTCGGCTTCGTCTTCCAGCGCTTCTTCCTGCTGGCCGGGATTCCCGTCATCGACAACGTCGCGAACGGCTTGCTCTACACCGGCGCCTCGCGCCCCGAACGGCGCACAGCCGCGGCAGCCGTGCTGGAGCGCGTCGGGCTCGGCGACCGCATGTGGCACCGACCCAACGAGCTCTCGGGCGGTGAGACGCAGCGCGTCGCGATCTCGCGGGCGCTCGTGCACGAGCCGGCCTTCATCTTGGCCGACGAGCCCACGGGCAACCTCGACTCGGCGTCATCGGCGTCGATCATGGATCTCTTCCACTCACTGCACTCCGAAGGCCGCACGATCGTGATCGTCACCCACAACGAGTCGATTGCGGCGGCGCTGCCTCGACGACTGGAGATCCTCGACGGACGGCTTGAACATGACATCCGTGTCGGCGCAGGACACTGACGCCGTCGGTGACACCGGAGACCTGGTGACCGCCGAGCCCGCACGGTCGGATCACGGCGCCCCCAACGCCGCCATCGCGCCAAGTCGCCTGCGTCTCGCTGAGGTCATCCGGGTCGGTCTCGGCTCACTCGCAGCCCGCAAGCTGCGTTCTGTGCTGTCGGCCCTGGGCATCGCCATCGGCATCGCGTCGCTGGTCAGCGTGCTCGGCTTGTCAGACTCGTCCAAGTCGGCACTGCTGGACCAGATCGGCGCCCTCGGCACCAATCTGCTGACCGTCGAGGCCGGATCCGGATTCGGTGCCGGTGACGCCGCGCTGCCCGGCACAGCCGTCGCGACCGTCGGACGTGTTGCGACCGTCGAGGCAACGGCAGCCGTGTACAGCGTCGGCGTCGGCGTCTACCGCAACGACCTCGTGCCCGAAGATCGAACGGGCGGGATCAGCGTGTTCGCAACCGATCCGGGCCTGATGGGCACGCTGAACGGCAGCATCGCGCACGGGGTATTCCTCACCGAAGCCACACGGGCGCATCCGGTCGCCGTCGTCGGCGCAGTGGCGGCAGAACGCCTGGGAATTCGCAATCTCGACACTGCGGTCGAGCTCTACCTCGGCGGACGCTGGGTCGAAGTCCTCGGGGTGCTCGAGCCGTTCGCGCTGGCAGCGGACCTCGATCGGGCCGTCCTGATCGGCGACCGCGCTGCGGAGACCTACTACGACATCGAGCTCGCGCCGACGGTCGTCTATGTGCGTGTCGACGAAGACCACATCGACGCGACTCGTGATGTGCTGGCCGGAACGATCGATCCTGAGAATCCAGAAGAAGTCGAGATCAGCCGGCCGTCGGACCTGCTGGAGGCAAGATCGGCAGCCGAGAGTTCCTTCACCGGGTTGTTCCTGGGTCTGGGTGCAGTGGCGCTGCTGGTCGGCGGCATCGGCGTTGCGAACGTCATGGTGATCGGCGTGATCGAACGGCGGGGCGAGATCGGCCTGCGCCGAGCCATCGGGGCGACACGGGCACACATCCGTCGCCAGTTCCTCACCGAAGCCCTGACACTCGCCTCGCTGGGCGGTGCCGTCGGGGTGCTGATGGGAGTGTCGGTGACCTACGTGTACGCGACCACGCAGGGATGGCGGGTGATCATCCCGACGGTGGCACTCGCCGGCGGGATCGCCGCCGCGGTCGCGATCGGAGCGGTCGCAGGCCTCTACCCGGCAATCCGGGCTGCCAAGGTGTCACCGACCGAAGCTCTCCGCTCGGACTGAGTCGCCGGCTGTCTGGCGGCTGCCTATTCGGGGGACTCAGCGCCGTTCGAGGCGGCCGGGTTGCTGCGCTCGCGGAACATCTCGCCCATGGCGGCCACAGCGCCGAGCACTCCGCTGGTGTCGAGCGGCAGGAAGATCTTGGTGGCCTGGCCGTCCGCCACACCCTGCAGAGCCTCGAGGTACTTGATGGCGATCAGGTCGTCGGTGGGGTCGCCGTTGTGGATCGCCAAGAAGACCCGCTCGATGGCCTGGCCCTCGCCCTCGGCAACGGTGAGCTTCTGGTACTTGTCGGCATCCGCCACTCGCTTGATGGCCTCAGCCTCGCCCTCGGCCCGCAGGATCTGGGACTGCTTGACGCCCTCGGCCTGCAAGATGGCCGACGTCTTCTCGCCTTCGGCCTCGGTCACGACCGCACGCCGGTCACGCTCAGCCTTCATCTGACGGTGCATGGCCTGGGTGACGTCAGCAGGCGGCTCGATGCGCTGGATCTCGACGCGCACCACCCGTGTGCCCCACTTGTCGGTGGCGTCGTCGAGGATCTGACGCAGCTTGGAGTTGATGATCTCGCGCGACACCAGCGCATCGTCAAGCTGCAGATCGCCGATGACGTTTCGGAGGTTGGTCTGGGCCAGCTTGGTCACGGCGATGATGAAGTTGCCCACCGCGTACTTCAGCTTCACCGGATCGGTGGGCTCGTAGTAGATGACGGCGTCGACGGTCACCGCCACGTTGTCCTTGGTGATGACCTCTTGCGGAGGCACGTCGACGACCTGCTCGCGCATGTCCACCTTGAGGATCCGCTGCACGAACGGGATGACGAATCGAAGGCCGGGCTCGACTGTTACGCGGTACTTGCCCAGGAACTCGATGAGGCCCTGCTCGAAGGGGCGCACGATGCGCAAACCGGTCGCCGCGACGACGAAGATCGCCGCTGCGATGACAATCAGCAGGATCACTGCGGGGTCGATGCTGTCCATCACTCGCTCCTTGGCGTTTCTGGTTCGGGAGTCTGCCCGCCGTCATCGGCGCCAGCACCGCTCTCGGCGGCTTCAGGCGCCGGTTCTCCCGCAGCGGCTGCTGCAGGAGGCGAATGGTGGGGCACGTAGTCGGGCGGCGGGGGTTCGACGAACTCGACGAGCAGCTTCGTGCCGCGCAGCGCGGTCACACGAACCGCCGATCCCTCCTCGATAGGCCCTGTCTCGGCGACAGCTCGCCATTCGTCGGACTCCACCCGGACGCGCCCGGTGTTTTCGACAAGGTCAATCTCCTCGATGACTCGTCCCGACATGCCGATATAGCGATTCGCGCCCACCGGCAGATCGTCGGGACGGTCCTGACGGCCCATGAAGCGACGCAAGATCAGCAACGACAAGGCGGTGCCGCCGAAGAACAGAAGCCACTGGACCCCGCCGTGGAAGTCCAGCCACGCCGCCAGCGCCGCCAGCGCCGCGCCGATGGCGAAGGGCAGCAGGAAGAAACCCGCGGTGAAGATCTCGCCGAGGCCCATCACCAGCGCCGTGATGACCCAGACCCAGCGCCACAACTCGTTGTCCACCCGAACCTCCGCTCATTTCGTTGTTGGGTGTGCTGCAAGTATGCCCCGCCCCGCAGAGCCCGTTGCCGCGCTGCCCCTTCAGTGTCTCTGCCATGCTTGTCAAGGTCGGCAAGGCCGTGACAGCAGACATCTGCCTTTTCACCTTCGTTGGCAAACGGGGCACCAGGTGCTGGAGCGTTGGTCCAGCACTCGACGGCGCAACTCGGCACCGCAACGACTGCACGGCTCGCCGGCGCGGCCGTAGCAGACGAAGTACTTCTGATTGTCGCCCGCGCCTTCGAGGCTGTAGTAGTCGCGCAGCGTGCTGCCGCCGCGATCGATGCTGGCAGCCAGCACGTCGCGCAGCGCTGCGAGCAGGCGCTCAGCGCGTGGCTTCGAGATCGAGCGGGCCGATGGATTGATGCCGGCCAGGAACAGCGCTTCGTCGGCGTAGATGTTGCCGACACCGGCGACCAGCCGCTGGTTCAGCAATTGCGTCTTGATGCGCTGGCTGGACCGCCGGGAGGCCCGCCAGAACGAGGTCGCATCGAAGCCGAGATCCAGCGGCTCTGGACCCATGGCCGCGAGCGTGGGCAACTCGCGGTAATCGCCCCGGTCGCACAGCGCGATCCGGCCGAACCGTCTCACGTCATGCAGGCACAGCACCTCGCCGTTGTCGAGGCGCCACCAAGCCCGCACGTAGGAATCGTCGAGCGCGACTTCAGCAGCGCCCATGACCTCGGATGCAGGTCCGTCCCGCGGCCCGACCGCGGGCGTCGGGGGCGTCGGGGGCGAATCGCCCACAGCGGCGGTGGCAGCAGACGCGAAGCACAGCCGTCCCGTCATGCCGAGATGGGTGACCAAGTCGCGCCCGCAGTCGAGCTCCGCTATGAGGTATTTGCCCCTGCGCCGAAGCTCGGAGATCTCGCTGCCGACCGCATCGGCGCCCGAAGCGAACTTGCGCGACGGGTGCGCCCATGCGTCGACGATGCGCCGTCCGGTAAGCGGCCCTTCCAGCTGCCGCCGGACGACCTCGACCTCGGGAAGCTCAGGCATGGCGGCTCAGGACACAGGCCCCGGTACTCGTGCCGACGTGACTGGTCTCACACCCACCTCAGCGGAACTTGGGAGGGCGCTTCTCCAAGAACGCGGCAACGGCTTCACGGTGGTCATCGGAGGAGCGGGCGACGCTCAGGGCGTCCAGCTCCCGGCGTTGCACGGCACGCAGGTCGGTGTCAGAGCCATTGGCGGTGAGCAACTGCTTGGTCAACCGCACCATCGTGGGTGGGTTCTCCGCGTAGCTGCGGGCGCGAGCGAGCGCCGCCTCCAGCACATCGCCGTCGGTGACCTCGTCCACCAGGCCCATCTCGACGGCCTCAGCACCGGTCACGATTCGTCCTGAGAGAGCCAGATCGGTCGCCGCGCCCCAACCGCAACGCTGCACCAGCATGTGAGAGGAAGCCAATTCGGGCGTCACACCCATCTTGACGAAACGGCACGAGATCTTGGCCTCGCTGTGCGCGACGAGGCGGTCCATCGCGAGCACCATCGTCAGGCCCACGCCGATCGAGGCACCGTTGATGGCGGCTACGAGCGGCTTGGAGTTCCGTACGAGATCCACCCAATCGTCAGCGGCACTGTCGTCGCCGGCCGTCGCCTCGCCCACGCCGGCACCGGCGTCATCGGCTGCGTCGATGCGAGCGGCAAATACCTCGGAGATGTCAGCCCCGGCGCAGAAACCGCGGCCTGCGCCGGTGACGACGAACGCACCCACCGACGGATCCCCGTTGCCTGCCCGCACAGCGTGAGCCAACTCGGCCAGCATGCGCGGTGTCCACGCATTCAGCTTCTCCGGCCGGTTCAGAGTGATGACCCTCACCTCGCCATCGTCCGTGACGGTGATCTGGGTGTACTCCATCGTGGTGCGCCCTTTCGCAGGATCGTCCTACAGCATGGCCGCCAACACGCACTGCGTCGCTCACGCATGGATCAGAGTCTCATGCGGGCTGACTCAAGCAGCCAGCCCGTTCCTCCGTTGGTGCTCGAGCTGGCCTTCGGGGCAGTCGTCGCGGTACGGGCACCAGCTGCACAGCAGACCGGGTGTCGGTTCGAACTGGCCCGTGCTAGCGGCCTCGGCAATGCGGTCCCAGGTGATGCGATGCTCGTCAACGGCGGCATGCACCGCCTCAAGCTCGAACGGGCGGGCAATCTCGGTGGGCTCGCGGCGGTCGCGCCCATTGCCAGTCTCGCCGAGGTACAGCAGCCGCACCTCGCTCACGTCGTCTCCCAGCGCTGCGGCAGCCGCCGCGTACAGCCATACCTGCGTCAGGCGGCTGTCGACAAAGCGGGGTCCCGGCGGGCGGCCCGTCTTGTAGTCGGTGATCCGCAGACCGTCGGGCACCCGATCCACAAGATCCACGATGCCGCGGAACGGCACCCCGTCGAGCGTGGCGGAAAGATCTCGCTCGCGGTCGACCACATCGACGCCGGTCGGATCGACCAGCTCGAAGAACCCCTCGACGTCACGCCAAGCGTTCCACCGGAAAGCACGCTCGTCGTCGGTCGACAGCTCCAGCGCCTCGAAGTCCGCGTTGCCTGCCAGCGCCGGCCAGAGGTCCCGGCAGATGGCACGCGCCCGCCCGAGCGTGCGATGCAGCGGCGGAACCGCCAGCAGTTCCTCCAAGACGTGATGCACGAAGGTGCCGCGCAACGCTGGCTCGCCCGGCGGATCCGGCAGCTTGTCGATGTAGCGGAACTTCCAGCGCCGTGCGCACTGCCGGAATGTGGATGCGCCCGAGGGGCTCAAGCTGCGGGGCGCCTTGACGTCGCGGGCAACGGCGGCGGTGACGCTGTCGGCGTGGGTTTCCACATTCACAGGGTGGCCGATCCAGTCATGGCGGGCGTGGATGGTTCAGGCCCGTCGGCGCCAGCGCCGCCACAGCCACCACGCGAGTCCTGCGGCCATGAGCCAACCGATCACTACGGCACCCCCGAACGCTGCGAGCAGCCGACGGTCGACCGGCTCGGCCTGTCGCGGCAGCAAATGAGACGCAGGCGCGGGCACCGGATCGGCGTCACGCTCGGCGCTGCCGCCGTTATCGGGACCGTCGAGAGCGGCTGCGGGCGGCGTCTCAGGGGCTTCATCGGCGCGCGCGTCGCCGGGGAGCGCCGCCGTCGCATCGATGCTCGGCCGTGGTCGGTCCGGGTCGTAGTTGGCCATGCTGAGACCTCTCTGAAGTGGAGAGTACCGGGGCGCCTCAGCCCAGCCGGTGCTCGAGATCAGCCCAGAGCTCGTCGAACGCCAGCGCTGCTTCGGGCGCGCCAGGCCGGCGGCCGAGCGCGCGCAGCGGCAGCGACTGCCCGGAGGCCTCGGCGATGGCGGCCCGCTGCGGGATGGGCGGCAGCAGTTCGGCGCCGAAGCGCTCAGCGAGCTGCTGGGCCCAATAGGCGTTGTCACGCGTGCGGCCCATCCGGTTGAGGACAATGCCGGTGACCGTCGGCGTCCCCTGGCGCTGCGCGACTCGATTGATCGTCGACCGCATCAGGTCGACGCCGTCGGCGGCCCACGCAGCCGGCTCCGTCACGACAATGGTCCGATCCGCGGCGAAGAGTCCATTGATGCACAGCAATCCGAGCGACGGCGGGCAGTCGATCAGGACGAGGTCATGGCTCACACCGGCCAGTGCGATACGCAGCCGATCCTGCGCTCCCACGAGATCGGCGGCCATCTGGGGCTCGCGGCTCGCGAGCGCATAGCTGCCGGGCACCAGCTGCGGGCACGGCCCGCCGTCAGGCCATCCGGCCCCGGTGATGGCCCCCAGCGCAGCGGCGGGCGTCTCCTCAGCAAGCACCGTGTCGATGTTCGGGCTGGCATTCCACACACCGAGCCCGGCCGACGCATTGGACTGCGGGTCCAGATCCACGACGAGGACGTTGCGACCCGCTGCACAGGCCGCCTCTGCGAGACCGAGCGTGACCGTCGTCTTGCCCACCCCGCCCTTCTGGTTGACCACTGCCAATGTCGTCATCTCGCCGACCTCGTTCCGGTCGCTCGACGCCCCGCCCCAGCTCACGGCGTGCCCGCAACGGGCGGGTGCCGCAGGTCGATCCCGCACAGCGCCGCCGAAGCTGCCAACTCCGATCGCAGCACGGTGCCTGCGGCGCCGCGCTCGATCGTCGCCGCGGCGTCGAGCAGCGCAGCTCGGGCTGCCGGCGCGTCGAGATCGTCATCGAGCACAGCCTGCACGTCCGCCACGAGGCCCGATGACACATGGGTGAGTTCGCCCTGTTGCTGCATCCCGCTCGCGGTCCCGACCAGCGTGTCCAGATCGCGCTGGGCGGCCAGCCCTTCGGAATCGAACCACTCCCATTCGCTGCGGTAGTGGTGCGCCATCAGTGCCAGCCGTATGGCCCGCGGGTCGATGCGGGACCGCAGGTCCGAGATGAACACGAGGTTGCCGAGCGACTTCGACATCTTGTGGCCTTGATAGGAGACAAGACCCGCGTGCACCCAGTAGCGGGCCAGCGGTGCACCCGAGATCGACTCGCTCTGGGCGATCTCGCATTCATGGTGCGGGAAGATCAGATCGCCGCCCCCGCCGTGGATGTCCATGGTCACGCCCAGCGCCGCATGGCCCATGGCCGAGCACTCGATGTGCCAGCCGGGTCGCCCCGGTCCGAACGGGGACGGCCACGAAGGCTCCCCGGCGGCGCTGGCCTGCCACAGAACGAAGTCCAACGGGTTGCGCTGGCGCGGGTCGTCCGGCGCGCCGCCGCGCTCCGCCGCGAGCGCCGTCATCTGCTCCCGGCCGTATCCCGACAGCTTGCCGAACGCCGGAAAGGTGGTCACGTCGAAGAAGACACGATCGCCCGAGACGTACGCATGCCCGGCATCTACGAGCTCGGAGATCATCTCGATCATGGCGTCGATGGACTGGGTGGCCCGGGGCTCGTGCGCAGCCGGGCGCGCCCCCAACGCAGCCATGTCCGCTTCGAAGCGGTCGATCTCGCGTTCGGCCAGCGACAGGTAGTGCTCGCCGAGTTCGGCCGCCTTCGGCAGGATGCTGTCGTCCACATCGGTGTAGTTGCGCACCATCGTGACCGTGTGGCCGAGGTCTTCGAGCCGGCGGATCAGCAGGTCGTAGGCCAGGTAGGTGGCGGCGTGGCCTAGGTGCGTGGCGTCATAGGGCGTGATGCCGCACACGTACATGCCGACGGCTTCGTCGAGTTCGAGGTCGACGACCGATTTCCGCGCGGTGTCGTACAAGCGCATTCCCACGGCCCGACACGGTACTGTCGGAGCGGGTGGAGAACCGTCGAGGCGATCCTTCGCTGCTCGAACGGATCGCGTTGTACCGGCACCGCCGTGAGCTGCCGCCGATCCAGCCGGTCCTGCTCGACGAGCTGGCCGACTGGCTGAGACGCCACGGCAGCGACCCGCTCACCTATGTGAGCGGCCTGTTCAAGCGGCATCAGGTGGTCTTCGTCGGCCACCACACGCCGACGCGCCGCGCCGGGCTGTTCTTGCAGGATCTGGTCGCCGCGGCGTACCGGGCCGGGGCCGGCATCGTGGCAATGGAATACGCATGCGTCGACGATCAGGCGCGGCTCGATGCGGTGGTCTCCGGCGCCAGTTTCGACGAGGTGCTCGCGCGCGAGGCGCTCCTGCGCTGGGGCATCCGCCACAACTTTGCCTACCGCGAGTACCTCGATGTGCTGGGCGCTGTGTGGGAGGTGAACCGTCGCTTTGCCGACGCCGGCACTGCTCCCATGCGCGTGCTGGGCTTGGACTACGACCTGGATCTCGACGCGGTCACCGACACCGCGGACCTCCGCAGCTCCTACGCGTGGCCGCATCTGCGGAATCGGGGCCCGGTGTCGCAGCACATGTGCGAGGTGCTGCTCAGCGAGGTCGTCGAGGGGGGCCATCGAGCCCTCGTGCTGACACGCACGGCCCATGCCTTGACTCGCGTGCGTCGCCGGCCGCACCGAGTGTGGGATGCCATCGACGCTGAAGTCGTCGACGGTCGGGTGGTGGGCGCTGCCAACCGTGTGTACGAGGCCATCGCGGACCGCGCGGTCACCGTGTTGATACACGAGGCGCTGCCGGCGGACGGTGAGCTGTGCGACTACGCGCTGGCAGCCGACGGTGTGCTCGACACGGTGTTCGCATTGAACGACGACCTCGCCGTGCCGCTCGCATTCGATGTCGACCGGGGTCCGCCTGCTCGGCTGGGGTGCACCACCAGCCTTGACCGCGAACCGCTTGGAGGGCTGGCCACCGGCTGGATCTACCTCGAGCGCGACTACGAGCGGCGGGCGCCCACCCCGCTTCCCGAACCGGTGCCGGCCGTGCATGTGGAGCACGCGCGGCGGTACGCGCTCGACCCGGGCCTGCGAGATGTCCGATCCACCGCGGGCGATTTCGAAGCCGCCGTCACCGCGACCGCCGCAGCCGCAGAGCTGGCCTGGACCCAGGTGCTCTAGCACATCGAGGCGCCGACGGTGACATCCAAATGCATGCACGTACAACGAGGGTGCACCTATAGCGTGAGGGAGCGGGCCACCCGATGTGCCGGGTGGCCCCCGCCCCGGTAGCTCAATGGGAATAGAGCCGGTCCGTCACGAAGGCCAGGATGCGGGTTCGAGTCCCGCTCGGGGCGCTCCCTACGCTTGTGCCAGACCCTCAGCGGGGCCGACGAGTCAAATCCTACCAAATGCGGGCAGACTCATGGACGGTGCCGCCCGAAACCCCCACCGACGACGAGCAGCCCGCATCCGCGCTCCAGTCCCCGCAGGAGTACCTGGGCGACATCTGCGGACGCCACCAGATCGTGCTGCTCGGCGACCAGATCGGGGTGCGCCAGCACCTCGGGTTCTTGGCCGGGACGCTGAGCGAGCTGGCAGACAACGGCATCGCCAACCTGGCCTGGGAGTACACGAACTCTCGCCGCCAAGAAGAGCTCGATGCACTCGTCCAAGCACCCGAATGGGACGATCGAGCCTGCGCCGACCTGTTCGTCGACCTGCTCGGCGCCGGGTTCGGCTACCAAGAATACGCCGAGGTCCTGCGTGCCGTCTGGGAGCACAACCGGGCCGAGCGCCGTCGCGACGCTGATCGCCGGCCCATCCGGATGGTCGCGCTCGGCCTGCCCACCTACGTGGAGGAACCGGAGCTGCTCGACGGTCGCTCGGCTGCCGAGGAGGGCCTGCGGAACTGGTGGCTCGGCGGGCACTACCGCGACATGTCGGCATTCCACGCTGCAAGCGTGCTGACCTCAGAGGTGCTGCGCTCAGGCGAGCGGGCGCTGGTGTACATGCACATCACCGCCACCACCACACAGCTCATCGAATGGGCTGACGGCACGCCGACGGCGTCGGTGGGGAACCTGCTGTGGCGCTGGATGGGCGATGGCTGCCGGCGGGTCGTCTTCCACGGGGCCATCGCCGACACGGCAGCAACCGAGCGGGTCGAGGAGCTCGTGGCCCGGTCGCCGGAAGGCCGGGGCAGCACCGGAGTGCGTTTCGGCTTGGATCTGGCTGCGTCCACGCTCGGGAGCGTTGCGATGACTGACGTGCGGGGCTCGGTCGACGGTGCCGAGAGCTCGCTGCGATTACGCGATGTCGCCGACGGCTACATCTACCTCGGCTCCCGTGAAGCCTGGGAGCCCGCCACGCTGATCGACGACCTGATCACCGACGAGAACTTCGCCAGTGCAGAGGCCCGCTGCCGGGCGCTCGATCCTCGCTTGGAGCCCTACAGCCGTGACGAGCTTGAAGCGGTGCGCCGCGTCGGCCAGCGGGAACTGGCGGACGCTTGGCCGCCGTTGCCTGAGCCGCCCGAAGAACCGAAACGCCGATTCGGGCGCTTTCGCAAATCCAACTCCTAGTCCGCGCCGTGCAGCATCGCATCGACGAGATCCCGCTGCCGTCGGGGCCGACTCGGGGTCGCCTGTTCGTCACCAACTTCTCAGCCGTCGGACCCGACCCCCAGGCGGCCCTTGACCGCGTCGGTGCGACGGCCTTGGCGTGCATGCTGACCGACCACGAGATCGAGCTGCGCTATCCCGCCTACGGCGATTGGCTCGACACACATGCCGACGAGCACAGCAACCCGCGTGCGCTGCGGCTGCCGACGCCCGACGGCGGCGTGACGAGCGACGAACCCGTGCTCGATCTGGTGGCCGAGATCGTCGGCTCTCTCGGCGGCGGCGACAGCGTCGTCGTGCACTGCGGCGCGGGCATGGCGCGCACTGCGGTGATCGGCATTCTCACGATGGTGGCGTTCGGCGCCGAGCCCCAGCAGGCGGCGATCGACTTCCGGGCGGCACGCCCCGGAGGCGGCCCCGACGGGCCACCGCAAGAGCACCAGATTGATCGGTTGATACCGCGCGTACAGCGGCTGCGCCCGAGCTAGTGGTGTGTCGCAGTAGCCCCAAGCGACGCCGCGGCCGCGCTCAGGCCGCGGACCTCGCCGGCCTCGCGGGCCTCTCAGGCCGGCCCGCACGCGGCTGGCGGTGCGCTGAGAGCCCCGCCGCCGCACACCGCCAAACCGGCTCCCATCACATCCAAGAACGATCAAGACAATGTCTCATGAACAATCAGGGTCTCATGAACAATCAGGGCAGCCAATTTTCCGCCATATTTCGCACTAACCCCGGGCGCTGCGCCGCACTCGGCACTAGTGCATACCCTCTCAGTCATTCTTATAGTTCTCTGAGCCGGCTGATCAGTCTGATTCTTGCTGACGCAAGAACTGCTCCAGCTCGTCGATGAGGCCGTCGGGGTTCTCGACCATCTCGCTGAAGTCCTCGACTGCTTCGGCGGCGGACTCTTCGAGTATCTGCTGCGCGTACTGGGCGAGAGTGTCGTCGTCGGCGACCAGCTCGTCGATCTGGCGGCCGTAGTTGGCAGCGGCGCTGTGCAGCTCGGACTCGCCGAGCGTGACGCCCATGAACCGCGCAACGCGTTCGGCCAGTGCCAGCGCAGCCTTCGGCGAGGGGTAGTTGTGCACGTAGGTGGGCACGGTCGCCCAGAACGACACGCTGGCAAAGCCCGCCCGGTGGCAGGCGTCGTTGAGCACGCCGATGATGCCGGTGGGTCCCTCGTAGGTGGACTGGCGCAGGCCCATGGTCAAGTTCAGGGCGGCATTGTTGGAAGCCCCCACGACGTTGACCGGCGCGTTGTGGTGGGTGTCGGTGAGCAATGCGCCGAGCGTCACCACCTCCGAGACGCCCAGCGTGGTGGCCATCTCGATGATCACGTCGCAGAACGTGCGCCAGCGCAGCCGGGGCTCGACGCCCAGCACGGTAATCACCGGCCGACCGTCGTCGGTCTCGCCTTTCCGCACGTCGGGCGTCGGCCAGTCGATCTGCCGCTCGCCGTCGACGACCTGCACGCTCGGCCTCACTGAAGCGAAGTCGTAGAAGAACTCCGGGTCGATCTGGGCTACGGGATGACAGCGAAAGCGCCGCCTCAGGTACTTGGCCGACTCGGTGGCGGCGTCGCCGGCGTCGTTCCAGCCCGAGAACGCTGCAATGAGGATGGTGTCCTTGCCGGGTTCAGGTCGCTCCAACCATTCAAGATGGCCCACGTTCGGGAGGCTACCCGCGCCCCCCTTCGAGCCGACTCCGAGGGGATCGGATGCACCTACCATGCACAGCGTGGCTGATCAGACTGCCCCCAGCGGCAGCACCGCGCCGCCGCAACCGCAGGATTCCGGCTCGGTGCCGTCTGGCATCCGCGTCGAGATGTGCGACGTCGTCGACACTACGCTGGTCGGTGCCTTTGCGCGGCTGCACCCGCAGCTGTCAAGTTCGCCGCCGCCCGACGCGGCAGCGCTGGAGCGCATCGTCGGCCATCCTGCCAGCACGCTGCTGATCGCCCGCACGGTGCCCGACGGGACCGCGGACGGGATGCCGGGTGAGAACGTCGGCGCCATGCATGATGCCGACGCTGTCGTTGGGGCGATGATTCTCGTGCTCTTCCCGCTCGCCAGCGGCCTGCGAGCGTGGATCGAAGATGTCGTGGTGGACGAATCGGTGCGGGGCCGCGGCATCGGCGCAGCGCTCAACCGGCATGCCATCGAGATCGCTCGACGGGCTGGCGCCCGCACGGTGGACCTGACCTCACGGCCGGATCGGGAGGCCGCCAACCGCCTGTACGCCCGGCTCGGCTTCAACCGGCGGAGCACCAACGTCTACCGCCTCGACCTGTAGCTACCGTTTGAGGGCAGGCATCTCGCCGCACATGGCTGCAACATCCCCGAGGAGGCCCGGCCGACATGGATCCCGACAGCATCAATCTGGGGTTGGCAGTCCTGCGGGTCACCGTCGGCGTCACCTTGGCGCTGCACGGCATCGCCAAGTTCCGGGGCGGCATCCGCGGCGTCGGCAACTGGTTCGCTTCGGAGGGCCTGCGCCCCGGTCTGCTGCACGCCTATCTCGCCGCGCTGACCGAGATCGGCGCGGGCATCGGCCTCGCGCTGGGCTTGCTGACCCCGCTCAGCTCGATGGCGGTCATCGGCGTGATGACGACTGCGGGATGGGTGGGCCATCGCCACAACGGCTTCTTCATCATCCGCGAGGGCTGGGAGTACGTGTTCGTGCTGGCCGTGGTGGCGGCAGCGGTGGCTGCGACCGGTCCCGGCGACTGGTCGGTCGACAACGCCATCGGCCTCGACTGGAGCGGTCCCATCTGGTTCGCCGTCGCCATCGTCGGCGGCCTGGTGTCGACCATCCTGCTGCTGGCAGCCTGCTACCGGCCCGATGTCGGCGCAGAAAAGTAGTCGATTGGGCCTGCTGGGCCGGCTGGTCGGCTTCAGCGCCGTGTCGGCGGGCACGGTGGCGGTGACCCAAGGCGTGCTGACGCTCGCGTACGCGGTGCTGGGGTGGCCTGCGGTCGTGTCCAACATGGTGGCGGTGTGCGTTGCCGCTGGACCCGCCTACTACGCCAACCGGCGTTGGGTGTGGTCCCGCACCGACCGGCACTCGGCCACCCGCGAGATCCTGCCCTTCTGGGCCTACAGCTTGGCGGGCCTGGGCATCTCGACCGTCCTGGTTGCGCTCGCGGACATGCGGTGGAGTTCCGCGCCGGCAGTCTCGTCCGCCAACCTGGTCGGCTTCGGCGTCTTGTGGGCGGGAAAGTTCGTCCTGCTGGATCGAGTGCTGTTCGCCCGACCCAATGCCCAATCCGGCACCCAGGCCGCAACAGGCTCCGCCCCTGAGCACCGATGAACTCCGAGTTGGCGGCCCTGGCCCAGCAGGTGAAGGGCTTCATGCCTCACGACGAGGGCCTGGCGCTGTACCGGGCTGCGGCCGAGGCTGCCTCGCTGGGACCGCTGGTGGAGATCGGCTCGTACTGCGGCAAGTCCGCCGTCTACCTGGGCGCTGCCGCGGCGGAGTGCGGCGGTGTGCTGTTCACGATCGACCACCACCGGGGCTCGGAGGAGATGCAAGCGGGCTGGGAGCACCACGACCCGGAGCTGATCGACCGCCGAACCGGCCGCATGGACTCATTGCCCGTCCTGCGCCGGACCCTCATCGACGCCGGCCTCGAAGACACCGTCGTGGCCATCGTCGGCGGCTCGGTCGCTGTCGCGGCTCACTGGGGCAGTGCGGCGCTGGTGTTCATCGACGGCGGCCACGGCGATGCTCCGGCCCATGCCGACTACGAGGCGTGGTCGCCCAAGGTGATGCCGGGCGGCCTGCTGGCCATTCACGATGTGTTCCCCGATCCCGCCGACGGCGGCCGGCCCCCCTACGAGATCTGGCTGCGAGCCCTCGACGACGGCTTCGCCGAGCACGTCGCCGAAGGCAGCCTGCGGGTGGTGAGACGCCCGCTCAGTTGACCGGTGTTGTGATGAGGGCGTCGGCGGCGCCGCTGCGTCGGTCGAGCGCGTCGGCTGCCAGCAGCACGGCTGCGGCGGTGTAGCTGGAGCGTTCGGCGTCCGGGAACGTCTTGCTCTGGGGTACCACCCAGCCGGTGTAGTAGCTGCCGTCGGCGTTTCGCATCGCAGACGTGGCCTCGAAGAGCCGGCGAGCGGTGGAGGCGTCGCCGGTGCGCAGGTAGGCGAGCGCGCACTCGCTGGTCTCGGCCGCGGTCACCCACGGCTGGTCGGTCACGCAGCGCACGCCGTGCTCGCCGAGCAGGAACTTGAGCGCGCCCGCCGCGAGGTGGGCGCGTGCCTGCGCACCTTCGAGCGCGCCGCACAGCACCGGGTAGTACCAGTCCATCGCCCAGCGGTCCTTGGGCTCGAAGGAGTCGGGTCGGCGACGGATCAACCGCTCGATCTCGGTGACGGACCGCCCCCAGTGCGGGCGCTCGCGTCCCAGCAGGTGCGCCAAGGCGATGCCGCAGCGAAGCGAGTGCGCGATCGACGACGACCCGGTGAGCAGTGCGTAGGGCCACGGCGTTCCGTTGGCATGCACCGCCCACGGGATGTGCCCGGCGGGTTTGCGCAAGCCGACCACGAAGTCAAGCGCCCGCTCGACCGCCGGCCACATGGACTCGACGAAGCCGCAGTCACCGGTGACCTGCCAGTGATGCCACACCCCGACTGCTATGTAGGCGCAGCAGTTGGTGTCGACCTTGGGGTCCTTGACACCGTGGGCGGTGTAGTAGTTGTGCCAGCTTCCCGCTGGGTGCTGGTTGGCGGCGAGCCAGTTGTATGCAGCCTCTGCAGCGTGCGGTCGGCCCGCCGATGCCAACCCCATGGCAGCCTCGACGTGATTCCACGGGTCGGCGTGCCCGCCGTCGAACCACAGGATGAGACCGTCAGGCTGCTGGCAGGCCTCGATGGCGGCGGCGGTGGCTGCGACTTGGCCTGGCGTCAGCAGTTGCTCTTCGCCAACTGCGAGCGTGCGCAGATTGGTGGTCATTGTCCGGCCAGGCGATGTCGCGTCCCGTCCGCCTTTCTCGTTCTTGTTCGATGGGGGTGCTCCGGGCGTTTGGCCCACTGCGTCACCCATCAACTCAGCCTCCCGACGGTGCCTCTCGGCGTCGGGGGCTGCCGCGAACTCTATGCGTGCGGACTCAGGCTGCATGTGCGGCGCCCACTGGCTGGGCGAGCGATTGAGTCATCTCGCGGGCACGGGCCTTGTATGCGTACAACACCGTGGATTTGGGCATCACGGCGTTGAGCAGGCGGTCCAGCGTGCGCGTCAGCGCCGGTGCGGAAGTCATGTCCCACACCAGCAACCGGTGGTAGACGCGCACCAGCGGGTGCTTGTCGTTGTGCGGCCCGACTAGGCAGCGCAGCCACCAGTAGGGCGTGTGCAGGCCGTGCGCACCGTGACTGTCGGAGACGTGCAAGCCCGCTGCGGACAGCTTGGCCCGAAGCTCCTCCGAGCTGTAGATGCGCACATGGCCGCCGGGAACTGCGGGAGCGTGGTAATCGGCCGACAGCGCCCAGCACACCCGTTCGGCGGCCTGCGCCGGAACTGTCACCGCGATGGTGCCACCCGGGCGCAGCACCCGCGCCAACTCTGCGATGGCCCGCTCGTCATCGTCGATGTGCTCCAGCACCTCGGCAGCGATGATCCGGTCGAAGCTGCCGTCTGGGTACGGCAACGCGGTGGCATCGGCTACGACTGCATGGCCGAGCGCGTCCCGGCCATCGCTGCCACGACACCGTGCACGCGGCACCGGCGAGCAGCGATCCGGTGTGTCGGGGCACGTCGGCTCGGCGATCGAGGAGTCGAGTTCACCCGCCTCGGCCATCGCTGCGAACATGCCGCTGACCGCTGCCAGCTCGCCGAGGTCGTGATCGGCCGCCACGGTGACACAGCCCCGGCGAGCGCTCTCGAAGGCGTGACGGCCGGTGCCGCAGCCCAAGTCCAGCACCCTGTCGCCGCGCTCGGCCCCGAGTCGTTCGTAGTCGACGGTGAGCATCAGCGACCGGCGAAGCTGTCCGAGCCCGTGTCGAAGGGTGAGCTCTCCGGCTGTGACGCCATGTGCTCCTCGCTTTGCCTCCCGCTCTTGGTCTGCGTTCCTGTTGGATGCGGACTCACGGGCCGCTTGGGCCACGGCTTGATCTGCCGGGTCAGCCTCCGCATCCCGACGGTGCGGCGTGGGCGTACTGGAGCGTCGGCCAGCAGCGCCCGGTACTGCTCGACCGTCAGGCGGGCCGTCGCTGCCCACGAGTAGTTGGCCTGCACCCGCGCCCGGCCTGCAGCGCCGACCGTCTCCCTCAGGTCCGGCTGTGCGAAGGCCCAGCCGATGCGCGCCGCCAGCGCCTCCGAGTCGCCCGGGGGCACCTGCAGGCAGGTCTCGCCGTCGGCGCCGGTGACCTCGGGCAGTGCACCGCCGGTGGTCGCTACCAGCGGCACCCCGCATGACATCGCCTCGATGGCGGGCAGCGAGAAGCCCTCATACAAGGAAGGCACCACTGCCAGCTCCGCTTCGTTGTAGAGCTCGACGATGCGCTCGTCGGGCACGCCGCTGACAAACTCGACGCTGCCGGTCAGGCCGAGCCCCTCGATGAGCCGGCTGGCCGCCGAGTCGTCCTTGGGTCGCCCGATCACCACGAGGTGCAGCGTCGGATTCTCCGTGCGCAGCTTGGCCAGCGCCTCGAGCAGGTACGCCAGCCCCTTCATGGCCACATCGGCGCTGGCGGTGGTCATCAGCCGGCCCGGTACCGGCGCGACATCGGTCAGTGGCCGGAATTGGTCCGGATCGACACCGACCGTCACGATGTGCAGGCGGCCGGGGCCGACGCGCAGGTCAGTGACGATGTCGTCAAAGCTGCTGGCGGACACGGTGACGATGCGGTCGAGGCGCCGAGCCACCCGGTTCTGCATGCGAGTGAAGGCGTAGAAGCGCCGCAGGGCGAGACGTTTGCCGCGGGTGGGTGCGTGGGCGATCTCGAGTCGCCGGTCGACCGTGATCGGGTGGTGGATGGTGCCGAGGATGGGCATGCCCGACCGTCGCAGCCAGTCGATGCCGTAGCCGAGGCACTGGTTGTCATGCACCAAGTCAAAGTCGTCGAGCCGGCTGCGCAGCGCCTCGAATGCCCGCAGGCTGAACGTCAGCGGCTCCGCGAACGACGCTGTGGCGGTGATGGCGTACTCCAGCACGTCGATGGGCGAGCGGAACTCGGCCAGCTTGGGCACCCGGAACGGGTCGGGCATGCGGTACAGATCCAAGCTGGGCAGCTCGGTCAGCTTGATGCCGTCGTCGAGGTGGGGGTACGGCGGCCCGCTGAACACCTCGACGCTGTGGCCGAGTGCAGACAGCTCGCGGGCGAGGTGACGTACGTAGATTCCCTGACCGCCGACCCACGGATGGCCCCGGTAGGTCAGCAGCGCGATCCGCAGCGGAGCCCCAGCGTCACCGACGTCAGCCTGCGCGGTGCCGGGTCCCATCGCTGCCTCCGTCTGCCTGCGAGGTCCCGGCCCCGAGGGGCACGCCGGTCGCACAGGTCGCGTGAGGCTACTTGCCAGCCGGTGGAGCCAGAAGCGAAGAGCGCCCGACGCGGGAGCTACACGGCCTTGGATCACCTACTCAGGAACGGCCGCCCCAGACCATTTAACGCCATCCAGCGCCGCCGTTTGAACCAGCCCATCGCTCTGACGCTAACGATGACATTCGCCAGCAAGCGGATAACTCATGCATGCGCGAGATGCGCCTCGTGACAGACTGACGATGTGGAACGCGAACACGTCGTGATCTGGGCCGAGGCAGCGACCAAGCGCGCCAGCTTGCGGGAGATTGAGGACCCGGCCGGGGTCGTGGCGACCGTCGCTGGCCTTGACGGCGTTTGGGCTCAGGGCGCTGATGCGCCTGCCGCGCGGGCGGAGTTGTTGGAAGTGCTCATCGACTGGGCTGCGCTCAAGATCGAGCACGGCGACGACGATATTCCCAGCATCGACGGGGTAAGCCTCTACGCCACCCGATGAGCCAGCGGCTCGGGCCAGTCAGCCGCCGGGACCTCATCAGGGCCCTGCGGCGCTCGGGCTGGAGCGGCCCGTGGCACGGCAGCAAACACCAGATGATGCACAAGGGAAAGCGCAAGCTGCGGCTGCCCAACCCGCATGGCCCCGACATCAGCCCGCAGTTGCTCGCGATCATTCTTGAGCAAGCGGGCATCTCACGCGAGGAATGGCAACAGGCGAATCGCTGAGGCCGGCCTTGACAGTCACCCGGCGTAGCGCGCGCGAGCAATGGAATCGGCGGCGCTTCGCGATTGGCTGGACGGGCTGCCGGGTCAGGCGTTCTTCTTCACGGACGAGATACCCGATTGGACATCTTCGCTTCGTTCGACGCTTTCCCGAATCAGTGCTGACGGCGATCACCCCGTGGTGCGGGTCGCGCACGGTTTCTACTGCAAGCGCTGGCATCAGGACTGGCCGCCTGAGGACCGGATCGATGCCGTCAACGTCGGGCTTGGGAGCCTGCACTTCGGCGGCACCGGCGCCGGCGCGGCGAACTGGAACGCACTCAATTTGGTCGGCTGGACTGCTCAGCATCCTGTCCGCAAGGATGTCTGCTGTCTCGGCAGGCCTCCTCGGTCGCCCTGGCCGCACACCCGATTCGTGGAGCGGCTGAACGAGCGGCGCGCTGACCTCACCTGGGCCGAGGTCGCCTTGCTCGAAGCGCTGCGCCTGTTCGACTACAGCAACATCGACTGGGACGAGGCCGTCGGGGTCATCGCGAGCGGCGACTACCTCTGCCGACTGCGGTACGACGCCGAAGTCGACCGCGACCGGCTGCGCTGGGCCGCAGAGGGCGAGAGGCGCCAACCGCACGCTTTCCACGCCAGAGTCGCCGAGTTGTGCGCCTCGATCCCCGAGTTCGACTCCCTCGCAGCATGGCGCCATCGCAGTAACAGGTCATTCACGAGTACTGGCTCGTGCGCTCCCTGCACGCGCTCAGCAGGCGGATGCCGCAGGACGGCGTGCTCAAGGACGGCGCTGCTCAGTGGGCGTTCGGCGGCGGCACGTCCCTGACCACCGCATGGGGAATCGTGCGCCGTTACTCCGAGGACATCGACGGAGTGCTGCTGGTGGCCGCCGCTGACGCGCAGCATCGGAACCTCCAGCGAGCGACCTGCTCGCAAGTCGCAAAGTGGGCAACCGACGATCAGGACATCAGCGCCCCTGCACCCGACGGCAACAGGGTGCTCACCTCGCACTTCGCCGTGGGCGAGGTCACCAGGTACATCAAGTTCGAGACGTCCATCATCGAGACGCAGGACCAAGGCCTGGTCGTGCCAAAGGAGATCCGCTCGCTGACTTCGGACTGCGCCCTCGTGCGGCCGAGACGCAGCAGGCTGAGGCGATGTTTCCCCTGCAGGTCAGCGCCGCAGGGTCGGGCCACGGCTGCGAGCACGCTCGGGGCCTGCCGCATCGGGCACCTCGCAGCACAGTGCTCATGTCGCGGGCGCGGCCGCAAGCGCCTGACCTGCGGCTTCGAGATTCGACTTGCCGGATTGGCTGAGACCACTTACTCGGCGCAGTTCAGCGATGCGCTCACCAGCGGCGATGAGTTTGCGCGCGCGTCGCTGGCTGCGTCAGACCGGTCTCGTCTGCTTGCCGCCATGGACGCTCGACTCACTGCACCACTGCTGCCGAACGGTCTCAAGCGGTCCGAGAATCGACGCTGATGTGCAGCCGCGTGGCACCGCAGACACCGGGCGTCCCGTCCCACAGTGCCTGGGCCAAGGCTTTGGGCCGTTGTCCTGGTCGAATCGTGCCATGTGAGCAGGGCAAGACCCGCATCGTGGTCTCGAAGCTGCCGTCGTTGCGCCACAGAATGGGCCATCTCGCGCTCGCACAGCGACGCCTGTCGGGCAGGAAGTCAATAAGGCAGTGGCCAGCCCTGCGTTTCCGTTCCAGGCGAACGGCACGGGCGGCAGGCCAGAGTCGCGAGCCTCGCGTCGAGCCGCGGCCTTGAGCAACTTGACCTGCTGGTCCAAGGCACGCCCCATGGCCCGCTGAGACTTCTCGTCCTGCCCGAGTGCGGCGAACGCCGGATTGACGATGCCTCGCCTGGCCCCCTCGTGGCCGATTGGGCGGGCGTAAGGCGGGTTCATGATCGCCACGTCCAGCGACCCATGCGGCACCGATGCAGTCAGCGTCTCCACGTCGTCCTGCGGGCTGACGTAGCCGCCGTCGCACCGCTGGGCGCTCACGCAGTCGGTGTTCAGGAGATCGAGCGCGCCGATGCGCGCAGTGTCGCTATTGGTGTCGCTGCCAGGCGACAGTCCGTACGGCAGCAGCCACGCCTTGGTCCTGCGGCATCCGCCCTCGGGGTGTTCGTCCGCCAGTCTTGTCGCCGTCTGCTGCACCGCCGCCGCTGGCTCGGTGTACAAGGCCGACAGCAGTTTGCGGTCCCCGCCCAGCGCTTCGGATTTCCCCGTGGCGGCCGGCTCGCGCTGCATGGCTTGGCCATCTTGGCAGGCAGGGCGGGGAGGGCACAGGCTGTTGGCTCTTGGCGGGGTGGGCGACACCTGTCCGCCGCGGATCGAACGAGGTAGCACCTCCTGCGCGGGCGGTCTGATTCGCCGAACCGCTGACGGCCGTCAGCCTTCCTCATGGGGCAACTGATGCGACTGCTGTTTCGCTGTGCCAGCCTGACGCGTCCAGAACTTGAGCACCGAGCAACAACACCGAGACCACCAAGACCGCATGAGCAAACACATGGACCATCGAGCGGCGCGGATCGTCGTGGACTACCTCGATGCGAGCGATCAAGGAGCTGCAGCGCTGGACATCGAGTCCTGTCTCGGTCTCGGGGACTACTGGAACGGCCCGGCGCCCGAGCCGGGACCAATGGCGTCGAGCAATGAATACAACCTGCCCGACAGCATCACCTGGGGATGCGCGCTGCTCGACCTCATCCGAAGCCTGCCGCCGGTGCAGACCGCATTCATCGGCGTCGTCGCGTTGTCCCCGCCCTGGTGGCCAGAATCAGAGACCATGCCGATCGGCAAGATCGCCAACACGCTCGAAATCGCCGAGGCGGGCATGCTCGACCACGACGAGCAGCACGACTGGGGATGGTTCCGGCCGGAGCGCTCCGCCGGGACGCGTGCCTCGGTCGCCGAGCAGGCCCCGACGCACAGCGACTGTGCCTGACGACTGAGGGAGTCCGTCGTGACCGACAAGCCATCGTCCACAGCGTCGAGCCGCGGACATTCCGTCTCGACGCGATCATTCCGGCGAGTCGCTTGGTCAGCGATCAGACAGTGCGCGTGACCGCAGGTCGAGCAGATGCTCCGATTCGACATCGCGGAGTTATCCGACGATGCTGGGTGGCCGAACGATCCGCAGAACGCCGCGCAGCAACCGACCTCGGAGGAATGCCCGCTGCCCGCGCGTCCCGGCTCACGCGTCCGTTGGGTGAGGATCGGCGAAGGGGACGCCGGACCGGTTTCGCTGGCGGTCGGGGCAGTACGCATTGATGCTTACTTTGGTAGGATTTCGGCGTGAGCACGGCGAAGCGGAAGGTCTCGATCTCTCTTGACGAAGAACTCGTCTGCGCGCTGGAAGCGGGGAGCGAATCGCTCTCGTCGCAGGTCAACGAGGCCGTCCGGGTGGAGTTCACACGCCGTCGGCGCCGCGTGCTGCTTGAGGAGATGCTCGAGGAATTCGAGCGCAGCGCGGGACCCGTTGACGAGGCGCTCGTGGACAAGTACACGGCGCTGCTGGCGTGAGCCGGGCGCTCGTGCTGGATTCTGAGGCGCTGTCGGCCTTGGCGCAGCCGCGAGGGCAGCGCTTCGTCGAAGTCAGGGCTGCGCTGGAGGCGGCTCGTCGGCTGCGGCGCGACGTGGTGGTCCCCGCGGTGGTGCTCGCAGAGCTGTATCGCGGGCCCAAGCTGAATCAGACAGTGGACGCGTGTCTCAGCCGCGAGACGGGCCTGGAAGTTCGTGACACCGATCGAGAATTCGCCCGTCTCGTGGGCAGCGTCGTTGCGGCAGCCAAGGCGGACTCGGGCGTGCTCGTCGATGCTCACTGCGTCGCTGCCGCTGTCGAAACCGGCGGCGGAGTGGTGATCACCGGCGACCCGCGCGATCTCGAACGGCTCGCAGCGCCCTATCCCCATGTTCACGTAGCGCCAATCTGACCGACTCCCGTCCGAGGGACCCCACTCGACGGTCAGCCCGGAGATTGCTGGGTGATCCGCGCCGGTACCGTTCGCAGGGCATGTCTGACACTCCTGAGGTTGCCGCTGCGCCGGGCGCAGCGCTGCCGGCGGATCATCCGATCCACCGGCTCGGCGACAGCCTGTACTTGCGGGCGGCCCGGTGCCGGCGGACCTCCCAGGTGCCGGTGTGGTTCCAGCGGCAAGCCGGGCGCTCGCTGCCGGAATACCGGGCGCTGCGCGGGCCGGGCAGCATTCTCGACGCCATCGCCGATCCGCCCACCGCCGCCGAGATCACCTTGCAGCCGGTGCGCCGCTACGGGGTCGATGCGGCCGTGCTGTTCTCCGACATCGTGGTGCCGGCCGCCGCCGTCGGCTTCGGGATCGATGTCGTTCCCGGCGTGGGGCCGGTAGCCGGCAATCCGCTGCGCAGCCGCGATGACCTGGACCGCCTGCCGCCCTTGGACGCCGAGGCGCACACCCCCTACGTGCTCGAAACCGTCCGGCTGCTGACGGCCGAGCTCGACGTGCCGCTCGTCGGGTTCGCCGGGGCGCCGTTCACGGTGGCGAGCTACCTGGTCGAAGGCGCACCCTCCCGCCAGCACCTGCGCACCAAGTCGCTGATGCACGCCGACACGGCGCTGTGGCACGACCTCATGGAACGGCTGGCGTCCATTGCCGTGGCCTCGATGCGGTCGCAGGTGCTCGCAGGCGCCAGCGCCACCCAGCTGTTCGACTCGTGGGCGGGCACGCTGTCTCCCGCCGACTACGCCGAGTTTGTGGCGCCCCACAGCAAGCGAGTATTCGACGATCTGGCCGACCTCGGCGTGCCCCGGGCGCACTTCGGCGTCGGCACCGGGGAGCTGCTCGACCAGATGGCCGGAGTGGGCGCGGATGTCGTGGGCGTGGACTGGCGGGTGCCGCTCGAGGTGGCTCGCGAGCGGGTCGGTCCCGGCGTGGCGCTGCAGGGCAACCTCGACCCGGCCCTGTGCGTGGCGGGCTGGGACGCCGTGCGCCCCGCCGCCGACCGCATCCTGGCCGAAGGCACGCAGGAACCGGGCTACATCTTCAACTTGGGTCACGGCGTGCTGCCCGAGACCGACCCCGCGGTGCTCGAGCGGTTGACTGATCATGTGCACGCATACCGGCGACCAGTGCCAACCCAGCTCGCGCCAAGCCAGCACGACTGAGTGGGGGACATGGCGCCGCAGCGGGTCGTGGTGGTCGGCGGCGGCATCAGCGGGCTGACGGCTGCGTACCGGCTGCTGCATCCTGCTGACCCTGGGACCGAGATTCCCCGGGTGGTGCTGATCGACAGCGCCGAGCGGCTGGGCGGCAAGATCCTCACGACCCTGTTCGAGGGCCGGCCCGTCGACGAGGGCGCCGATGCGTTCCTGCTGCGGGTGCCGTGGGCGATCGAGCTCTGCGACGAGCTGGGGATCTCGGCCGAACGCATCTCGCCGGACGTCGGCGGTGCGTCGGTGGCGCATTCCCGCAAGCACGGCCCGCAGCTCACGTCCCTGCCCGATGGGCTGATCGGCGGGGTGCCCACCCGGCTCAGTCCGCTCCTGCGCTCGGGACTGCTCGACTCCGCGGGCAAGCTGCGCGCCGCAGCCGACTATGTCCTGCCACGCCGGTCCACGACACGCCGGAGAGGCTCCGACGGGGCGGACACGCTGACCGAGGGCGTGGATGGCACCGCGCGCGTCCTGCCCAGCGCGCTCAGCGTGGGCGACATCGTGCGCGCCCGGCTCGGTGCAGCGGTGGCGTCGCAGATGGTCGACCCGCTGCTCGGCAGCATCAGCGCGGGAGACACGAGCCGGCTGGATGCGGCGACCTCGGCGCCGATCCTGGGCCAAGCGCTCGAGCGCAGTCACTCGCTCATGCGGGGACTGCGCCGGATGCAACCCGCCCCCGCCCCCGCCGCAGGCGCTCCGGCGCCGATCTTCGGCAGTTTTCAAGATGGGATGGGTCGACTGGTCCGGGCACTGGCTGAGCGGCTGGACGGCGGCGTCCTGCGGCTGGCCACGCCGGTGGAGGCGATCTGGCGTCCCGGAACCCGCTTCGCTGTGGACACCGGCTCCGAAGTGCTCGACGCAGATGCCGTCATCATCGCCGCACCCGCCCATGCGGCCGCACAGATGCTGCCGGCTGCGCCCGACGCCGCAGCTCTGCTCGGGCTCATCGACTATGCGTCGGTCGCCGTGTTGACGCTCAGCGTGCGCGCCGATGCCATCGAAACGCCACAGCAGGCCGGCTTCCTGGTCACGCGGGACACGGGCTGGCTGGCGACGGCCTGCAGCTACGGATCGGCGAAGTGGCCGAACTGGGCCGCATCTGCCAGCGGCGACGGCAACGATGCCAGCGGCGACGGCAACGGCGGCACTCCCAACGTCGTGCTGCGGGTCTCGGTCGGTCGGGACGACGATGACCGCCACACGCGCCTCGATGACGCCGAGTTGCTGAACACCGTGCTGGCCGAGCTGTCCGGCCTTCCCCCGTTGCGGGGTCTGCGCGAACCCGGCGCTGTCAGCGCATGGCGCATCTCACGCTGGCCGCAGTCGCTGCCCCAATACCGGCCCGGCCACGGCCATCTCGTCGAGCGCATCGAAAAGGCGCTCGCCCGCGAACTTCCCGGCGTGTTCGTGACCGGCGCCGCCTACCGGGGCCTCGGCATCCCTGCCTGCATCCGGCAGGGCAACGAGGCAGCCACGAAGGTGACCGCGCATCTGGCCTCGACCAGCGCCGCCCTCTCGCCGTGACCGCTCAGCCCATGTGCGGCCGTGGCGTGAGCGCCATGAACCGGTCGGCCCCCTTGCCGTGAACCGACTGCTGCGAGACGGGCTCGCGCTCGCGCTGGGCGCGCTCGCGGTGCTGTCGCTGCCGCCATGGGGGCTGTGGCCGCTCGGCCCCATCGGGCTGGGTCTGTGGCTGCGCTTCTGCATCCGGGGGGAGTCCCGCTGGCGTGACCGGCTGGAGGCGGCCGGCGCCTTCTGGCTGGGCGCCTACCTGGTCGGCCTGTTCTGGATGACCGAGCTGACCGTGCCGGGATGGATCGTGGCGGTGCCGGTCGAGACGCTCATCATGGCGCTGCCGCTGTCGCTGGTGCCAGCGGACGGCCGATGGCGCGCAGCCGGCATCCCGGCAGCACTGGTGCTGGGCGAGGCAGTGCGCTGGGCCGTGCCCTTCGGCGGCGTGCCCATGTCGAACCTCGCGCTGGGCCAGGTGAGCGGGCCGTGGCTGGTCGCGACGGTGCTGGCAGGTCCGCTGGGAGTGATCGCCCTCATCGGCGTGGGCGCCGTGGTCGTCGAGCGCCTCTGCGCCCGCGAGTGGTGCGCAGTGTCGTGGCCCGCGCTGGTCGCGATCGGCGTCCCGATCGCGGCGCTGGCGGTGCCGGACACGACCGTCGACCGGTCCGTCACGGCCGCGGTGGTGCAGGCCGGAGGCGAGCTGGGCACCCATGTCGACACGCCCCAGCGCAGCGTGCGGCTGCGACACCTGGACACCACCGCTGCGTGGTCCCGCAGTGCCGATCTCATGGTCTGGAGCGAGAGCAGCAACTCGGCCGACGAGCCGCTCGAGGCCTCCGAGCCGCTGGCCGAGCTGGAGTCGCTGGCGGCGCAACGCGATCTGGTTCTGATCGCCAACTTCTACGAACGGGCGGATGATCAACGTTTCCGCAACGCGACCGTCGCCCTCGATCCCTCAACCGGCCTGGCCGACCGCTACGACAAGGCCCACCTAGTGCCGTTCGGCGAGTACGTGCCGCTGCGCAGCATCGTGGAACCCTTCGCCGACCTGTCGCTGATCTCCCGTGAGGCGATTGCGGGCGAAGGCCCCGGCGTGCTGTCGACCTCGCTGGGCGACATCGCCGTCGTCACGTCCTACGAGGTGTATTTCAGCAATCTCGTCCGCGACGGGGTGCGGGCGGGAGGCCGCATCGTGGCCAACCCCACGCTCGCGTCGTCCTACACCACCTCGGTGGTGCCCTCCCAGTCCCTCGCCAGCGCCCGGCTGCGGGCCGTCGAGTCGGGACGCTGGGTGCTGCAGGCATCCACCACCGGCTACAGCGCGATCGTCTCGCCCGACGGCGCCGTCATCGAGCGCAGCGACCTGCGCGAGGCAGTCGTGCTCGCCGGCGAGGTCGAACTCCGCTCAGGCACCACCCCGGCGATCCTCCTGGGCTCGTGGCCGCTCGTCGCACTCGCCGCCGTGGTGCTCGTGTGGTGTGTCGCACTGATGGGCAGGCAAAGCAGCCTTGCGGAGCGGTGACCTGCCGCAAGTAGCCTTGACAGGTCCCCAATTGCGGTGGCAGGCCAAGCGTGAGCCATCCGGAAATCCAGGCAGAACAAGCCCATATCGATCGCGCGTATGCCCTGCTGGAATCGTCCCGGCAGCGGGCCACCCGGCTGCGCGAGATGGTCGAAGTCGGCCGCGGCGGCACCCGCCAAGCACGGTTCGAACGCGACGTGATCGAGGATGCGGTCGCGGGTCGGCTGAGCCAGCTCGAATTGGGCTCGTCGTCGCTGGTGTTCGGCCGCATCGACCGCCTGGCGAAGGCGAGCGCCGATGCCCACGAGCCTGACGGCAGCCCGGATGGCAGCCCTGACGGCAACGGCGCCAGCGAGACGTTCTACATCGGTCGGCTCGCGGTGGCCGACGAGCATCAGGAACCCGTGGTGGTGGACTGGCGGGCGCCGATCGCCGAGTCCTTCTTCCGTGCGACCGGGGGCGACCCGCTCGGTCTGCTGCGACGCCGCCACTTCGTGTGCCGCGGCCGGGTGCTCGCCGATCTCGAAGACGAGGTCTTCGACCTCGATGCGCTCGACGGCGACCGCAAGAGTCAACGGCTGAACGCCCACGGGGCCCTGTACGCGGCGCTCGAAGAGCGGCGGGACGGCCAGCTGCGGCAGGTCGTGGCCACGATCCAAGCCGAGCAGGACGAGATCATCCGCAGCCCGCGCAAGGGCATCCTGGTGTGCCAAGGCGGCCCCGGCACCGGCAAGACGATCGTGGCGCTGCACCGTGCCGCCTACCTGCTCTACACGTACCGCTTCCCGCTCGCCGGCCAGGGCGTGCTGGTGATCGGCCCGAACCGGCTGTTCCTGCGCTACGTCGAGCGTGTGCTGCCCAGCCTGGGCGAGGCCGGTGTTCACCTGTTCGTGCTGGCAGACCTGTTCAACGAGATCTTCGGTGACGTGCGGGTCCGGCTGGCTGACACTGCCGCCGTGTCCCGCACCAAGGGCGACACCCGCATGTCACGGGTGATTGCCAACGCCGTGCGGGACCGACAGCGGCCGCTGCGCAGCGATCTGCGCCTGGAATTCGGCTTGGGCTATGTGACGCTCACGGCAGGCAGGTCACGGGCGATCGTGGCCGAGGCCCGCCGCCGGTTCCGCCACCACAACGCCGGCCGGTCCTATGTCGAGCAGGAGGTCTACGCGGCGATGTCGGCGTCGCACCGGCGCCGCCCCGAGCCGGGCAAGCTGCGCGAGCGGTTCTCCCGCCACCCCGATGTGATGGAGGCGTTCGAGCGCATGTGGCCGCTGCTCACCCCCGCACAGCTGTTGCGCGACCTCTACGGCTCGCGTGCGCTGCTGCGGTCGGCCGCCGGCGGGGTGCTGGCCGATAACGAGACCGAGCAGCTGTACCGCCCCCGAGGCGACAGCGAGGCCGACTACGAGTGGACCGACGCCGACGTGCCGCTGCTGGACGAGGCGTATGCGGTGCTGGGTCCCCGCTCGCGCTCGCGCAAGCGCCGCAGCGACACCGAGATCCGCACCTATGGGCACATCGTGGTGGACGAATGCCAGGACCAGCCGCCGATGGCGCTGCGGATGATCGCCCGCCGGTCGCTCAACAGCTCGATGACGCTGGTCGGCGACATTGCCCAGGCCACCTCGGCGCACGCGCCCTCGAGCTGGACCGAGATCCTCCGCCACCTGCCGCAGGGTCCGGTTGCGCCACGCCTGCGGGAGCTGACGCTGAGCTACCGCATTCCCCAGCCGAGCCTGGACCTTGCCAATCGGGTGCTGGCTGCCGCTGCGCCGGGGCTGGTGCCGCCCGAAGCCGTGCGCATCGACGGCTCGCCGCCTCGCTTTGCCGCTTCGCCCAACGGCATGGCCCAGGCGGTGCTGGACACGGTGACTGCCGAGGCAGCAGCGCTCGACGGCGGTTCGGTGCTGGTGGTATCGCCCGCCCAGTTCATCGACGAGATCGCAGCCCTGCTGGACGACGCCGGGGTGGACTTCGGTCGTGCCACCGCTGCGAGCCGCAACGCCACCGGGGCGCTGCATCCCAGCGTCACGCTCGCGCCGGTGCGGCTGTGCAAGGGTCTCGAGACCGACGGGGTAGTGGTGGTGGAGCCTGCTGCCATGGTGGACGAGGAACCGCAGGGGCTGCGGGCGCTGTATGTGGCGCTGACCCGAGCCACCAAGCGGGTTGCCGTCGTGTGGCGCCGTCCGCTGCCCGATCCGTTGGGCCTCGAACAATCGAGCACCGCCCAACCGAGCACAGAGATCGCCCGGGGTGCTGAGGCGTGCAACACTGGCCTCACCGCTGCGCCGGATGTGCCTGCACTGGGTCCCTCGGGCGCACATCACACCACTTCGGGAGAATCACATGGCTGACGTCACCGTGACAGTGCTGGACAACGGACCGCTGCTGGTCCGTGGCCCGTGCGAGGTATCGGACCACGAAGGGAACACGCTGTCCGACAGCGACGCGGTCGTGGCGCTGTGCCGGTGCGGGATGTCGGGCACGAAGCCGATGTGCGACGGCAGCCACAACCAGGGATTCGACGGCAGCCTCAACCCGCCGGGCTAGGCGAGAACGATGCCGCCGGGGTTGACCCGGCGAATCAGATGAATCAGATACTGCCGGGAGGGACCCGGTCCCTGACGAGTCCTGGCTGTGACACCCCACAGTTAGGATCGCACCTTCGGGGGCTTATGTAGAATAGTTTCCTGCAACGGTGCGACCAGCAAGAACGTTGATGGATGTGAAAAGCGTTTCCGCAGATCACAGCCGTGTCGTCAACTATTGTATGTAAGCCCCCAAGGGAGCGTCCGACAGTCCCGTTCGGGTTCTTCGATGCCGACATGGACCTGCAGCCCCGAGCTGATGAACCGGCGGTGGGTGTGACACCCCCGCAGTAGTAATGGGTCCCGATGGCTGGCTCGACTGCTGACAGCGACGCTGCGGCCCGGATACACCCGGCGCTGGGCGCGTTTACTGCGCCTACAGCGCAGTGGTTCGCGTCGACGTTTGCGGCACCTACGCAGTGTCAGGTCTCCGGATGGGAGGCCATTGCGCAAGGGCGGCATTGCCTGATTGCTGCTCCTACTGGCTCGGGCAAGACGCTCGCGGCGTTTCTGTGGGCCATCGACCGGGTCATGTCCGAGCCCGAGCCGTCGCGGCCCGAGCGCACCCGGGTGCTGTACCTGTCGCCGCTGCGAGCTTTGGCGGTCGACGTCGACAAGAACCTGCGAGCGCCGCTGGCCGGCATCAGCCTCGCGGCGGAACGGCTGGGCATCGAAATGCATGTGCCGACCGTCGGCGTGCGCACCGGCGACACCAGCGCTGCCGAGCGGAGGCGTCTCGTGACTCGCCCGCCCGACATCGCCATCACCACGCCCGAGTCGCTGTACCTGATGCTGACCTCGCAGGCGCGCGAGACGCTGCGGTGGGTGCGCTGGGTGATCGTCGACGAGATTCACTCGGTCGCAGCCACCAAGCGCGGGACGCACTTGGCGCTGTCGCTGGAGCGGCTGTGCGAGCTGACCGGCAAGACGGGACGGGGGCCGCAGCGGATCGGCCTGTCGGCCACCCAGCGCCCGCTGTCAGAGGTCGCCCGCTTCCTGGGCGGCAACGATTCCGAGCGGCCCGATTCGCGCCAGGTCGAGATCACCGACGCCGGCATGACCAAACAACTCGACGTGGAGGTGATCGTCGGGGTGTCCGACATGGGCGACTTGGCGGCTGCCAGTGCCGGCGCGACGCCGAATGGCGCCGTGCGGGTCGATCATGACGACGACTTCGCCGCGCCGCCGCTCGCGATGGCACCGTCAGATGCTGCGTCGTCATCAGACACAGCCGCACCATCGATCGCTCCATCAGCATCCGGCACGGTCGCGCCGTCGTCATCAGACGCGGCATCGCCCGGCACGGCGCCCGTGCCCGAGACGCACTCCAACAGCATCTGGCCGGCCATCCATCCGCGCCTGCTCGAGCTGGTCTACGCGCATCGCTCCACCATCATCTTCACCAATGCCCGCCGGCTGGCAGAACGGCTGGCATCGCGGCTGAACGAACTGCATCTGGACGGGCTGAACCGCGCCGCGGAGGCCGAGGGCACCTCGCCGCCCGAGGGCGCCGAGCTGGTTCGGGCACACCACGGCTCGCTCAGCCGTGAGCAGCGGCTGGGCATCGAGGACGATCTGAAAGCGGGCCGGGTTCGCGCCATCGTGGCCACCTCCTCACTCGAGCTGGGCATCGACATGGGCGCGGTGGACTTGGTGATCCAAGTGGCCTCGCCCCCGTCGGTGGCTGCCGGCATGCAGCGCATCGGACGGGCCGGTCATCAGGTCGGCGAGCCCAGCGTCGGCAAGATCTTCCCCCGCCATCGCGGCGACCTCGTCGAGGCGGCAGTGGTGGCCCAGCGCATGGGCACCGGCGAGATCGAGTCGATCCGCTTCCCGCGTCAGCCGCTCGACGTGCTGGCCCAGCAGGTGGTGGCCATGGTGGCGGTCAACGACTGGTCGGTCGATGATCTGCTGGCGGTCATCCGGCGGGCCGCGCCCTACGAGCAGCTCAGCGAGGAAGTGTTCAGCTCGGTGCTGGACCTGCTGGCGGGCCGGTACCCGTCCGAAGAGTTCCGCGAGCTGCGGCCGCGCATCGTGTGGGATCGCACCACCGGGATGCTGCGGGCTCGCCAGGGGGCAGGCCGCTTAGCGGTCACCAACGCCGGCACCATTCCCGACCGCGGCCTGTATGCGGTGTTCACCACCGACGGCTCGCGTGTGGGCGAGCTCGACGAGGAGATGGTGTACGAGGCGCGGGTGGGCGAGACGTTCCTGCTGGGGGCGTCCACCTGGCGCATCGCCGAGATCACCTTCGACCGGGTGGTGGTCACGCCTGCGCCGGGCGAACCGGGCAAGATGCCGTTCTGGCATGGCGACGGGCCCGGCCGGCCGCTGGAGCTGGGCCGAGCCGTGGGGGCGTTCGTACGCACCATCGGCGACGAGCTGCCAGCAGATCTCGAATCCCATCTGATGCAGCTCGATGCGCAAGCGGAGCGCGCTGCTGTCATGGCTCGGCGCAGCGAGGGGTCGTCGTCGCGCCAGGTGCCAGACAACGGCACGCGATCGACTCGAGCCGCCAAGGCTGCAGAGCCGACCGCCCGGCTTGTGGAGCGGCTGCAGCGAGAGAATTGTCTCGACCGTGCAGCCGCGGTGAACGTGCTGCGTTACCTCGAAGCACAGCGATCAGCGACCGGGGTGATTCCCGACGACCGCACGATCGTGGTGGAGCGCTTCCGCGACGAGATCGGCGACTGGCGCATCTGCATCCTCACCCCGTTCGGCGCCCGGGTGCATGCGCCGTGGGGCATCGCGTTGCAGGCCAAGTTCGCCCAGCGAGCCGCCGGAGGTGGGCCCCCGGTCGCCGACGGCATGGGTGGCGTCGAGTTGCTGTGGAGCGACGACGGCATCGTGCTGCGGTTGCCTGATGTCTGGCCGCCTGACGACCCCGACGGCACCGGCGCGGCCCCCAACGGGTCCCCGTGGGACTCGCCAGGTGCAGGCGGCGCACCTGTACTGGATGCGACCGACCTGGCGCTCGATCCCGACGAGGTGCGGGAGACCATCGTGGGTCACCTGCCCTCGACGGCGCTGTTCGCGTCCCGCTTCCGAGAGGTCGCCGGGCGGGCGCTGCTGCTGCCTCGTCGCCGGCCCGGTGAGCGGGTGCCGCTGTGGCAGCAGCGGCAGCGCTCGGCAGGACTGCTGGAGGTAGCGGCGAAGTACCCGAGCTTCCCGATGCTGCTCGAGACATCCCGGGAATGCCTGCAAGAAGTGTTCGACGTGCCGGCGCTTGCGGAGGTGCTGTCCGACATCAGGTCCCGCAAGATCCGCATGGTCACCGTCGACACCGACGGTGCCTCGCCGATGGCTCAGAGCCTGCTGTTCGACTGGATCTCAGTCTTCATGTACGGCGGCGACGCGCCGCTGGCCGAGCGGCGAGCAGCGGCACTGGCGCTCGACCGTGACCTGCTGGCCGATCTGCTCGGTGCCGAAGAGTTGCGGGAGCTGCTCGACGCGGAAGTCCTGGCAGAACTCGAATTGGAGCTGCAGCGCTTGGCCGACGGGCGCCGGGCTCGCAGTGCCGACGAACTCGCCGACGTGCTGGCCCGAGTCGGCGATCTCACAGGCGAAGAGCTGTCGTACCGGTGTGAGCCGAGTGCCCCGGTGCCCTCACCGCACGAACACAGCGCCGTCGAGTCCGACGAGGCTGCCCAAGCTGCCGATGTCGTGTCGGACTCCACGTCGGCCGGGCAGGCAGCCGAGGGATCGGCCGCGGCCGGCGAGTCGCTGCCTGTCGTGCGATCGGACGTGCTGGTCCAAGCCGGCTGGCTGACAGAGCTGCTGGCGCAGCGTCGTGCCGTCGAGCTTCGGGTTGCAGGCGAGATCCGGTATGTGGCAGTGGAGGACGCAGCGCGGTACCGGGATGCGCTGGGGTGCGCCTTGCCGGTGGGCCTGCCCGCCGCGCTCACCGTCGACGTGCTGACACCGGGAGCCGAACCGCTCGACGAACTCGTGGCTCGTTTTGCAGCAACTCATGTGCCGTTCGAAGCCGACGCGGTTGCCGGGAGGCTGGGCATTGCGGTTGCGCGCGTGACGGCGGCGCTCAATCGGCTCGAGACAGCCAAGCGGTTGACCCGCGGTGCGTTCCGGCCCGACGGCACGAGCACCGAGTGGTGCGACACATCGGTGCTGCGGACGGTGCGCCGCCGGTCGTTGGCCCGCCTGCGCCGGGAGGTCGAACCGGTCGAACCGGCCGCTTACGCCCGGTTCTTGGCTGCGTGGCACAGCATCGACCGGCCGCGGCGCGGCGCTGATGCACTCGCAGACGCCATCACGCAGCTCGCCGGCGCGCCGGTGGCGGCATCCATACTGGAAACCGACGTGCTGCCGGCCCGACTGGTCCGCTACAGCGGGGCCGATCTGGACGGATTGCTGGCCAGCGGCGAGCTGGTGTGGATCGGTGCGGGCTCGCTCGGCCCCAATGACGGCCGGGTCCAGCTCTACTGGCGCGACGAGGTCGCCACCTTGGCGCCGCCGCCCGACGACGAGCCCGACGACCCGGTGTCAGCGGCAGTGCTCGCTCATCTCCACGAGCACGGTGCCGCCTTCTGGCCCGACCTGCTCGCCGCGGCTGCCGCCGCCCCGACCCGCCGTGAGGCCGACGCTGGGGCAGAGGCAGTGCCCGCTGGGTCATCTGCCCATGGCGGCGACGAGACTCACCAGCTCGATGGCACCGGTTCGGATCAGCCGGATTCGCAGGCTCACGCGGCGGCGGCACCGCTGCCGCCGGCGTCGAGTGCGGACTTCGCTGCACGGGTGCTGACCGCGCTGTGGGACTTGGTGTGGGCGGGACTCGTCACGAATGACACGTTGGCCCCGCTGCGAGCTCTGGGCCCGCGCACGCGCCGAGCCAAGGGCAAGCAACCCGGTGGCCGGCGTTCAGCAACGACTCGCGGCCGATCGAGAGTGCTGACTCGCTCGGGCCCGCGCCCGCGCCCCGGCCGGCTGCGGGTTGCCGGGTCGCCGAGTGCTGCGGGCCGTTGGTCGCTGACCTCGCTGCTGCGCGAACCGGCACCGTCACCCACCGAGCGTGCCCACGGCGCCGCGCAAGCACTGCTGGAGCGGCACGGCATCGTCACCCGCCCCGGCGTGCTGGCCGAGAGCCATCCGGGTGGCTTCGCAGCGGCCTACGGCATCCTGCGGGCACTCGAGGAGCGCGGCAGCGTGCGCCGCGGCCACTTCACCGAAGGTCTCGGCGCTGCGCAGTTCGCCACTCCAGCAGCGGTGGAGCGGCTGCGCGACTACCGGGAGGGCAGCGGCGACGTCCTGCTGCTGGCAGCGGCCGACCCGGCCCAGCCCTACGGCGCCGCCCTCGCCTGGCCGCCCAGCGACGGCCGGCCCAGCCGCACCGCCGGCGGCCATGTCGTGCTGGCCGACGGCGTCCCGCTGGTCATGCTGGACCGGGGCGGGCGTACCCTGCACACCTTCGAGCCCGCCGCCGCCGACCTGCGCTGGATCGACGCACTACGGGACGGCCTAGCGAGCGGTCGTCTCGCGAAGGTCGAGCTCGGCCGCATCGACAGCACCGACGCCGCCGAGCAAACCATGCACGACCTGCTCATAGAGAACGGATTCACGTCCGGCTACCGCGGCCCCACTCTGCGTCCTTGATCGCCGAGAAAATCGCTGGATGACGCACTATGGCATGCGCATACGCCGATGGTCGTGGCACATGCGATGTCTCTGCCGATCTCCGAGGACCTCGCCGAACGCCTCCGACTCTGGGGGAACCCTGCCTAAGCCGCCAGCACCCTCACCGGCCTGCTCCACGCGCAAACGCGAAGCGCCACCAAACCACCAACCGACCCGGCCCCGCACGCTCACTCACCGACTACGACCACTAACCCCTTGGAACCAATCATCTAGTGCCGTGTCAAGCAACCTTCGCTGTGGCGGGGATCGCTGGAGGGCCTGCTCGCAGGCGAAGCGACGGCGTCAGCAACCGCGCAAACGTTTGCTGACGCGGCACTAGCTGTCAGGCCTGACCAGGTGAGCGCTGCCGGTGCCCGGTCGGATCTCCCCGATCACCCAGGCCTCATGCCCGGCTTGGTGCGCCGCATCGATCGCGGCGGTTGCCTGCGAAGGCGGAACGGCGACCACCATGCCGATGCCCAGGTTGAAGACACGCTCCATCTCGGCGGGCGCCACCGGGCCTGTCCGGGCGATGTGGCCGAAGATCTCGGGCACCGGCCAAGTGCCACGCTGCAGGACAGCGTCAGCCGCCGGTCCCAGCATGCGCGCCACGTTCGCGACCAATCCTCCACCAGTGATGTGCGCGGCCCCCAATGCCCCGCATTCGTCGAAGAGCGCCAGCACGGCAGCGGTGTAGATGACCGACGGCCGGAGCATCTCGTCGCCCAGCGAATGATCGGCGCCCGGCCACGCCGGCGCGCTGAGCACGTCCTGATCGGGCACGCCGTCGAGGAGTACGCGTCGGGCGAGGCTGTACCCGTTGCAGCGCAGCCCGTCGGATGCCAGCCCCACAAGCGTCGCTTCGCCGGAGGTGATCGGGCCTCGCAGCTGAGATCGTTCCGCCACGCCCACGGCGAACCCTGCGATGTCGTAGTCACCGTCAGCCAGCGCGTCGGGATGCTCCGCCAGCTCGCCGCCGACCAACGCGCATCCGGCACTGCGACACCCGGCTGCCAGCCCCACCACGATGGCTTCGGTGACATCAGGCTCGATGCGCCCTGCGGTGATCTGGTCATGGAACAGCAGCGGCTGCGCACCGAGCGTGACGATGTCGTCGGCGCACATCGCCACCACATCAATGCCGATGGTGTCCCACCGACCGAGCGCCGCCGCGATCAGCGGCTTGGTGCCGGCACCGTCATTGGCACTGACCAGCACGGGTTCGCTGTATCCGTCCGGCACCGCGGTGACCGCCCCGAAGGCCCCGATGTCGCTCAGCACCTCCGGCCGGAATGTGCTGCGGGCGTGCGACGCCAAACGCCGGACCGCTTCATCGCCGGCAGCGATGTTCACCCCTGCCTGCTCGTAGGTCAGCGGTTCGGAACCGTCGTCCGTTCTCATCAGCTGAGTCTCACTGCTTCGGCGTCTCTGCCCCCGACGATGGTCAGCGGCGCGCGTTCGTCGGTCTGAGCAGCATCGGCACCAGTGTCAGAGGAATTGGGGTTCATCCTGCGACGGATTCCGCGACGCCAGCGGTTCGGACGCTGCCCGTCGCGATCAGGGAGCGACTCGGTTCAGCGGCGCCGCTGCCGAACACTTCCGCCCGTGCCCGCCCGCCGATCTCGACGGGATAGGCGCCGGTCAGGCACGCATGACAGAAACCGCCACCGCTCACGCCGGTTGCTTCGACCAGTTGGTCGAGACTCAGGTATGCCAGCGAGTCGACTCCCAAGAACGATTCGATCTCAGCGAGACTGCGGCTGGCCGCGAGCAGCTCGTCGGACGTGCCGGTGTCCATGCCGTAGAAGCACGGCCAGCGGTACGGGGGCGACGAGATGCGCAGATGCACCTCAGCCGCGCCGGCACTTCGCAGCATCTCCACGATCGACCTGGTGGTGGTGCCCCGCACGATCGAGTCGTCCACGACCACCAGCCGGCGGCCGTCGATGTTCGAGCTGATCGGATTCAGCTTGGTCCTCACTCCCAGCGAACGCACAAGCTGGTCGGGAGCGATGAACGTCCGGCCGATATAGCGGTTCTTCACCAGCCCGTCCCCGTAAGCGATGCCGCTGGCGCGTGCATAGCCCTGTGCTGCAGGAATGCCTGACTCGGGTATCGGCATCACGAGTTCGGCCTCAACTGGTGCATTCTCTGCCAAGTGGGTGCCCATGCGCTGGCGGGCAGCGTGCACGTTCTGGCCGGCCAAGGTGGTGTCGGGACGGGAGAAGTACACGAACTCGAAGATGCACAGGTGTGGTGGCGCGACTTCGCTTGGCGCGTCAGCGTTCTCGAACGGCCACAGCGACCGGCACCCGGCAGCGTCGATGACGACCATCTCGCCCGGTGCCACCTCGCGCTCAAGAGTGGCGCCGACAACCTCCAGCGCCGGGTTCTCCGAAGCCAGCACCCAGCCGCCGCCGGATCGGTCGGCATCGGGCCGGCCGGGGCTGGACTGACCAGCGCTCGTCACCTCGACATCGAGACGGCCCAAGCAGAGCGGCCAGATGCCATGCGGATCGCGCACGCCGATCAAGCGGTCGCGGTCGGCTACCACGAAAGTGAAGCCGCCGCGCAGGGCGGGAAGCACGTCCAGCAGCGCCGCGGTGACCGCCTCGCGTGGCTGGCTACGGGCGAATTGCGGCGTTGCCGTGACACGCTGCGCGATCAACTCGGCAACCAGGTCGCTATCGCTGGTGACGACGCCGTCGAGCATCCCGGACGCGGTCGCGAGCTCAGCCGTGTTGGTGAGGTTGCCGTTGTGCCCCAAGGCGAACTCTGTTCCCTCCAGCCCGCGGTAGAAGGGCTGCGCGGCGCGCCACGAGCTGGAGCCCGTGGTGGAGTACCGAGTGTGCCCGATCGCCAGGTCGCCCTCGAGACCGGCCAGCACGCGGTCGTCAAAGGCGCTGGCTACCAGGCCCATGTCCTTCACCACCGTGATGTGCGTGCCGTCGGACACTGCGATCCCTGCCGACTCCTGGCCGCGGTGCTGCAGGGCGTACAGCCCGAGGTAGCACAGGTGGGCGACGGAACCGCCCGGCAGGTAGACGCCGACAACGCCGCACGCTTCGCGCGGCTTGACCAGATCGACGCCGGCCGCCGGATCGTTGTTCACACTGCTGCCCCGTCGATCGGCGCCGCAAAGGACTTGCCCAACGCACCGCTGTGACGGGCGACGGCGTCGGACAGCGCCAAGTCGACATCCCAAGTGCTCTGTGCCTCGCGACCGATCCGGATTCGTGTTCCGCCGAAGCGTCCCAGACGGCGGCACCCGACACCGGCCGACTCGGCTTCAGCGGCGAGACGGTCAACGTCGGGAGGTCTCACGGCTGCCAGAACGCGGCCCGGCGGCTCGGCGAACATGGCACGAACGGCGGGTGCAGGTGATCCCAGCGGGGGGACTCGAGCCTGCACTCCCATGCCCCCACGGCAGCACATCTCGGCGACAGCGAGGGCGATGCCGCCATCGGCGACATCGTGCGCGTGCCCGATGAGCTCGGCTCGCACGGCCCCAGCCACGAAACGGGCGGTTGCGACGATCAGTCCCAGATCGACCGCCGGCAGGGCGCCGTCACGGCAGCGCCGACGCTCCCACGCCCACCGGCTCCCGCCCAGCGGGACAGGCTGCTCGGTGGCGGGGGGTGTGCTTGGGGCGCCGACGGCGGCGGACTGGGGCGACAGCAGGACAATCTCCGTCCCCGATTCCAAGTGTTCGAGCATCGGCCGACGCAATGGCGCTGGATGCACACCGATCATGCACACCACCGGCGTCGGGCAGATGTTCTCGCCGTTGGTCTCGTTGTAGAGGCTGACGTTGCCGCCCACGACGGGCACAGCCAGCGCTTCGCACGCCTCGGACAGGCCGTCGATCGCTTCGGACAGCTGCCACATCACTTCGGGATGCGTCGGGTTGCCGAAGTTGAGGCAGTTGACCAGCGCCAGCGGATCAGCGCCGACGCACGCCAGGTTCATGGCCGATTCCATCACGACCATCGCGGTGCCACAACGGGGCTCCGCATCGCACCAACGGTGATTGCCGTCCGTCGTGACCGCGAGGCCACGGCCGGTCGGGCGGCCCGTGCGCGGATCTCGCAGCCGCAGCAGCGTGCCATCGTGGCCTGGTCCCACCACCGTGTTGAGAAACAGCTGATGGTCGTACTGGCGGTACACCCACCGCGGATCGACCAGCATCGCCAGCAGGTCGCCGGCGCAGTCGTGCTCATGGTCGGCGGCGCCCACAGCGGGATCGGTGCCGTGGCGCGCCTCGAGGTCGTCGGGCGGCCGCAGTGGGCGGTCGTAGACGGGCGCATCGTCATGGAGCGTCGCCGCGGGAATCTCGGCCAGAATCTCGCCCCCAGCACCGTCGCGCACCCGCAGCATCCCGTCGCCGGTCACGCACCCGACCACTGTCGCTGCCACCTCCCACCGTCGGCAGATCTCCAGCACTCCCTCGACGCTCGCCCGCGAGACGATCGCCAGCATCCGCTCCTGGGACTCCGACGTCATGATCTCGAACGGCGCCATGCCCTCTTGGCGCAGCGGCACCGCAGTGACGTCGACTTCCATGCCGGTGCCGCCGCGCGACGCTGTTTCGCTGGCCGCGCAGGTCAGGCCTGCCCCGCCCAGATCCTGAATGCCGCTGACCAGCCCTGCGTCCAGCATTTCCAAGCACGCCTCGATGAGGCGCTTTTCCTCGAACGGATCGCCGACTTGCACGCTGGGCCGTTTGGCAGCGTCGTCGGCTTCGTCAAAGCCCGCCGACGCCAGCACGCTGACGCCGCCGATGCCGTCGCGGCCGGTGCTGGCCCCCATCAGAACGGCCAGGCTCCCCACTTCGGATGCTCGGCCGAGGACCAGACGCTCGGTCGGCATGATCCCGACCGCGGCGACATTCACCAACGGGTTGTCCCGGTATGACTCGCACGACACGAACTCGCCGGCGATGGTGGGCACGCCGACGCTGTTTCCGTAACCGGAGATCCCGCTGACGATTCCCTGAGCTATCCAATTGCTTCGCGGCTCGTCCAAAGGGCCGACCCGGAGCGGATCTGCCAGGGCAATCGGGCGGGCTCCCATCGTGAAGATGTCGCGCAATATGCCCCCGACGCCGGTTGCTGCACCTTGGTAGGGCTCGATCGCTGAGGGGTGGTTGTGGCTCTCGATCCTCACGGCAACGGCAATCCCGTCACCGACATCGACAACGCCCGCGTTCTCGCCCGGACCCACGAGCACCCAAGGCGCCTCCGTCGGCAAGCGGGCCAAGTGACGCCGTGACGACTTGTACGAACAGTGCTCAGACCACATGACGGCATACATCGCGAGTTCGAGGCGATTCGGCTCGCGTTGCAGCAGTTCGCAGATGCGATCAAACTCAGCATCCGTGAGACCGAGGGCTGAATGGACGCTTGCCGAAGCGCGAGGCGAATCTGTCATGTCAATTCCGTTGCATCGAACTGCCGCCGTGATATACAGGCATCATGAGTGAACGAACCATGTCCGATGAACACAAGGCGGCGATTGCGGCCGGGCGAATTGAAGCCGCGGCAGTGCGCGACTATCTCGAGGCTCTCGAGACCCACCGGCCGAAACCAGGTCGGCGGCAAAGCACCGAATCCCTGAGTGCAAAGAGGGAAGCGATTGACGCGCAGATCGCCGAAGCCAAGCCGATCAAGCGCTTGGTGCTCATGCAAGAACGACGGGATGTCGAAGCAGCCATTGAGGCGCTGCAAGTCGAGCCCGACATGGCTTCTGCCGAAGAGGGGTTTGTGAGTCACGCTGCCAGCTACGGTCGGCGCAAGGGCATCCAGTACGCAACGTGGCGCGAATTCGGCGTCCCGACGGACATGCTCGAGCGCGCCGGCATCATCAAGGGCAGCTGACACTTCCCTCTGTCCCGCCGCACTGCTGTCGGCGCGCGCGAACGTCACTGCCGCCACTGTTACGACCCGTCAGGCTGCGTGACTCTTGGCCAGTTGGCCAGTTGGCGGATGTCGGTCGCTGCGTGCAACAGTGCATTCAGCAATCTGATTCCGTCAGTCGAACCCAGGAGTTCGTCTGTGGCGCGCTCGGGGTGAGGCATCAGACCCACGACATTGCGGGCTTCGTTGCATATGCCCGCAATGTCGTCCAGTGACCCATTCGGGTTATCAACGTAACGCATCACGATCTGGTCGCTGTCGCGCAAACGCCGTAGCGTCGGCTCATCACAGACGAAGTTCCCTGCGAAGTGATTGATCGGAATGCTCAGCTCCTCCGAACGCGATAGTCCGTGTCCGAGCACATGATCCACCGTCGCCATCACGACTCGCTGCTGCTGGCACAGGAAGGAGAGTCCTGCATTGGGGCGTAAGGCCCCCGGAAGCAGACCGGCCTCAGTCAAGACCTGAAACCCGTTGCAGACGCCCACGACCGGGCCACCGGCATGTGCAAACGACGTCACTGCGATCATGACGGGAGAGAGCTTGGCGATTGCCCCGGTCCGCAAGTAATCCCCATGCGCGAATCCGCCCGGTATGACCACAGCGTCTACGGGCGGCAGCGATCGTTGATCATTGCTCAGCAGTTCAGTCGCAGCACCAAGTTCAGCCAATGCCTCAAGTGTGTCGAGATCGCAGTTGGTTCCGGGGAATCGGACGACGCCGACGGTGACGCTCATGAGTCGGGGTCGTGCATCGCGGCCGCACGCAGTTCGATCCTGGCGTCTTCAATCACCGGGTTCGCGAGCAGGCGCTCGCACATCTGCTCGGTGACAGCCCGGGCATCGGACTCATCAGACGCAGCGACCTCCAGGCGGATGGCCTTGCCGACTCTGACGCCAGTGACGCCGGAAAATCCCAGTGCCCGCAACGCGCGCTCGACGGTGGTTCCGGCTGGGTCGGCGATTTCGGCTCGGGGAGACACCTCGACCAGGACATCCCAACGCTTCATGAAGCGTTCTCTCCCGCGGATACCGCCGACCACGACACCCAGTCGGCGAAGGACTCGCCGGTCAATGTCTCGTAGGCCTCGATGTACCGGGCGCGAGTGCTCGCGATCACGTCGTCCCCCAGCGGCGGGGGCGGCGGTTCCTTGTTCCATCCGGTGGCCTCGGTCGCATCCCGCACTGGCTGCTTGTCGAGCGATGGCGGCGAGGCGCCGGGCTTCCACTGCGCCTTGGGCCAGAAGCGTGACGAATCGGGAGTCAGCCACTCGTCGGCAACCACCAGCGAACCGTCGACGAAGCCCAACTCGAATTTCGTGTCGGCGATGATGATGCCCCGCTCGAACGCGTGCGCAGCAGCGGAGCTGTACATATCGACGCTGAGCCTGCGTGCCGCGGCAGCAGTCTCGGCGCCGACGATTGCGGAGGCGGCGTCGAACGAGATGTTCACGTCGTGGCCGTCGGTGGCCTTGGTGGACGGCGTGAACACCGGCTCCGGCAGCTGTTGCGACTCAGCCAAGCCGGTCGGCATCGGCTCGTCGTGCATCGTGCCGTGGCGCTGGTATTCCTTCCACGCCGAACCCGTGATGTAGCCCCGCACGATGCACTCGATGGGCAGCATCTCCGCACGCCGGACCAGCAGGGCCCGGCCAGCCCATTCGGGGCGGCGCGCCGCGGACGGGAAGTCAGCCGGATCGGCCGAGATCACATGCGTCGGTGCGATGTCGCCCAGCCAATCGGACCACCACGCCGTCATGGCGGTGAGGACGCGGCCCTTGTCCGGCACCGGTTCGTCGAACACGACGTCGAACGCCGAGATGCGGTCGCCGGCGACCATCAGGAGATGCCTGTCATCGACGCGGTACATCTCGCGCACCTTGCCGCGGTGCACTAGCTCGAGTTCGCTCACATTGCTCTCCTCAGATCAGATCAGCAGATCGACTCAGTTCAACGCCGTCTCGCGTGGCGCCTGTCGGGTGGCTCACAACACCTCGCCCGGCTCATACGTGACGGCTGAGCCGTACCGCTCCGCCGCCTTGCCTGCAGCGGCCACGAAGTCGTCGACCTGTTCGGCTGCACGGCCGCTGAACGACGCGGGTTTCGCAAGCGCTGCTGCGACATCGGCGGCGCTCAGCCTCAGTTCGGGATCGGCCGCGATGCGTTCTGCGAGGTCGTTGCATTCGAGGCTGCCCTCGCGGAGCGCCAGCGCTGCCGCCGTCGCATGGGCGCCGATCCGCTCGTGGGCCTGTTCGCGGCCCGCGCCGGCCGCAACGGCTGCCGCAAGCAGGCGGGTCGTGGCGAGGAAGGGCAAGTATGAGGCCAGTTCGGCTTCGATCCGAGGAGCGAACACCGCGAAGCCGTCCAGGACGCTGAATGCAGTCTCGAGCGCGCCGTCGAGCGCGAAGAAGGCATCGGGAAGCACGACGCGCCGCACCACCGAGCAGCTGACATCGCCCTCGTCCCATTGGTCGCCTGCGAGCTGCGAGGCCATCGTGAGGTGGCCCCGCAGGATGGTCACGAGACCGTTGATGCGCTCGCACGAGCGCGTGTTCATCTTGTGCGGCATGGCAGATGAGCCGACTTGACCCGCAGCGAAGCCCTCGCTGACGAGTTCCTGGCCTGCCCCCAGGCGCACGCTGAGCGCCAAGTTGCCGAGCGGCGCGGCGGCGCCGACAAGAACAGCCACGACGTCGAGGTCGAGCGAGCGGGGATAGACCTGACCGGCCGAGCCCAGCACGCGCTCGAATCCCAACTCGTCGGCGATGCGGTGCTCCAGGCGGTCCACGGCTGCCCGATCGCCGCCCAACAGCTCGAGCATGTCCTGCTGAGTGCCCACCGGCCCGCGGATGCCGCGCAGCGGGTAGCGCTCGATGAGCTGGGAGATGCGCTCGAGCGACACGAGCGCCTCAGTGCCGAGCGTGGCCCAGCGCTTGCCGAGCGTGGTCGCCTGCGCAGGCACGTTGTGGGTGCGAGCGGTCATCACCAGATCGCGGTAGGCGCACGCCAGCGCGGCGATCCGCACGATGAGCGCTGCCATTCGCTCAGACACGAGGCCTAGGGCAGCGCGGACTTGGCACTGCTCGACATTCTCGGTGAGATCACGCGAGGTCATGGCACGGTGGATCTGCTCGTAACCGGCCAAGGCGCAGAACTCTTCGATGCGGGCCTTCACGTCATGGCGCGTGACCCGCTCCCGCTCGGTGATGGAGTCGAGGTCGACAACCGAGAGCACCTCACGATAGGCCTCCAGGGCACCGTCGGGCACCTCGACGCCCGCGTCTCGCTGGGCCTCGAGCACCGCGATCCACAGGCGTCGCTCCAGGATCACCTTGTGACGGGCCGACCACAGCTCGGCCATCTCCGGCGAGGCGTAACGCGTGGCCAGAACGTTGGGAACGTGGGCCGGACTCACGATGGCCTCACCGGGCGCCGCCAGCGCGAAACTCGGCCAGCTTGGCGGCCAGTCCCTCATCGGAGACTGCCAGCATCTCAGTGACGAGCACTGCTGCGTTGGCTGCCCCGTTCACCGCGACGGTCGCGACGGGAATGCCCTTCGGCATCTGCACGGTCGACAGCAATGCGTCAAGGCCGTCGGCCAGCCCACCGCTGAGCGGGACGCCGATCACCGGCAGGGTCGTGTGTGCGGCGACGACCCCGGCCAAGTGCGCTGCCATGCCGGCACCGCAGATGACGGCCGCGAACCCGGCTTGCCGTGCCTCGGTTGCGAACGCTGCCACGGCGGCAGGAGTTCGGTGGGCGCTCATCACCTCGGTCATGTGCTCGACGCCGAAACGGTCGAGCATCTCGGCCGCCGCTTCCATCTTCGGGGCATCGTTCGGCGAACCCATCAAGATCGCGACTTTCATCGAATTGCACTCCTGCTGTTGTCGACGCGGCAGGGGCCGCGCAGCGTGCCGATGCACATGAGCGCGAGGCGGTTCAAGTCTCGCTTCCCGCAGCGGTCAGCGGGGAGATATCCGCAGTCGCTCGCGTGACACCGGTGCATGTCCATCACAACGGTTCTCATCAGGTTCGGGAAACCCGCGGCGATGCCGCTGCGGCGATGTCCGTCCGGTAGATCATGCCAGGCCAGCTGACGCTGCCGACGGCTTCGTACGCCCGCTTGCGAGCCGTGGCCACGTCAGGCCCGCGGCCGCACACGTTCAGCACCCGGCCCCCGGCGGTCACGAGCGAGTCGGACGGCAACGACGCGTCGGCGGCACGTTCGACTCCGGCGCAGAACACCGTCACGCCCGGCAGTGCGCGAGCAGCTTCGATCCCAGTGATGAGATCGCCCGTCCGGGGATCGCTCGGGTATCCCTCGGCAGCGCAGACGACGCACACCATGACGTCGTCGGAGACGTCGATGCAGTCGGCTGCCTCTCCTGCCGCGGCTGCTGCCAGCAGCTCGGCGAGGTCGCCTCGGATGCGCGGCAGCGTGACCTGCGCCTCGGGATCGCCGAAGCGGACGTTGAACTCCAGCAGGCGTGGCCCTCGGGGCGTGAGCATGAAACCCGCGTAGAGCACGCCGCGGTAGTCGACGCCGCGGCGGTTCAGCTCGGCCAGCGTCGGCTCGAAGGCCAGCGCACCGAGATCGGAGCAGACCGCCCGGTCGACGTCGGCCAGCGGTGAGACGCACCCCATTCCGCCGGTATTCGGCCCCAAGCCGCCGTCGCCGAGACGCTTGTGGTCGCGCACGGCCGTCGGCAAGAGCACAGCACGCTTGCCGTCACAGACGGCAAACAGCGAGACCTCCGGGCCCGTCAGCCCTTCCTCGATGACGATGCGGCGGCCGGCGTCCCCGAATGCAGTGCCGTCCAGCTTGACGTCGACATCGGCATGCGCCTCGGCCAGTTCGTCGGTGACCAGCACGCCCTTGCCCGCAGCCAGCCCGCTGGTCTTGATGACATACGGCGGCGACAGTGTCTCCAGATACGCGTGCGCTTGCCGGCAACTCGCCGGATCGCCGTCGAAGGTCTGGTATCCGGCGGTGGGAACGCCCGCGGCGCTGACCACTTCCTTCATCCACGCCTTGGAGCCCTCCAGGGCGGCACCGTCGGCGCCTGGGCCGAACACCAGACGTCCGTCGGCGCGCAGCCGGTCTGCCAAGCCGTCCGCCAAGGGTCCTTCCGGCCCGATCACGAACAGATCGGCATCGATCTCGCTCGGCGGCGTCACCACGCTGCCCTCGATGCCGGGGTTGCCCGGCGTCACCACGACATCGGCGGTCCGGCGCAGCGTCTCGGCAAACGCGTGCTCTCGCCCGCCTTGGCCGACCACGCACACTCTCACCGGCGCACCCCTGACTCAGCTCGCGCAGCTCACGCCGCGCTGTATCCGACGGCGCAGCTCACGCCGCGCTGTATCCGACGTCGCAGCTCACGCCGCGCTGTATCCGACGTCGCAGCTCACGCCGCGAACCTGATGTACTGCTCGCGGCCGGGGCCGACGCAGACGTACCGGATCGGCAGGCCCAGCTGGCGTTCGAGGAAGACGATGTAGTCCACGGCCTGCCGTGGCAGCTGCCACCGCTCGGTCACCTTGTCGAGCGGCGTCTTCCAACCCGGCAGTGTGGCCCAGACGGGCACGGCCCGATCATGCAGCGACCGCAGGTGGGGCAGGTAGTCGTAACGCTGGCCGTCGACTTCGTAGGCCACGCAGACCTTGATCGTGTCGAGTTCGTCGAGTACGTCCAGCTTGGTGAGCGCGATCTCGGTGCAGGCGTTCAGGCGCACCGCCTGACGGCCCATCACGGCGTCAAACCAGCCACAGCGCCGGCGACGCCCGGTGTTGGTGCCGAACTCAGCACCCCGCTCCACCAGTTCGTCACCGAGCTCGTCGTGCAATTCGGTCACGAAGGGTCCCGATCCGACGCGGGTGGTGTACGCCTTGGCGATGCCGATGACCTGGTCGATGGCGCCGGGGCCGATGCCCGAGCCGACCAAGGCGAAGCCCGCAACCGGATTCGACGAGGTCACGAAGGGATAGGTCCCGTGATCGAGATCCAGGAAAGTGGCTTGGGCGCCCTCGAACAGGACTCGCTCGCCGGCGTGCAGGGCTTCGTGCAACCAGCCCACCGTGTCGCCGACGTACGGCGCGAGGCGGGGCGCCACCTCGTCGATGAGCTGGTCGGCGAGCTCGTCGGGGTCCACGCCGGGGTGGCCGTGGACGCTGCGCAGGTAGTCGTTGCGGCCGGCGAGCACAGCTCCCAGCCGCTCGCGCAGCGTTGCGGGCTCAAGGAGATCCTCGACACGCAGCCCGACCCGTGCGGCCTTGTCGGCGTAGGCCGGCCCGATGCCGCGCTTGGTGGTGCCCAGCTTTGCGTCGCCTCGCTGTGCTTCGGACAGCTCGTCGGCGATCTGGTGGTACGGGAGCACGAGATGCGACGCGGGACTCAGCATCAACCGGCTGCAGTCCACGCCTCGCCCGCTGAGCATGTCGATCTCATCGATCAGCACCCACGGGTTGACGACCACGCCGTTGCCGATGATCGGCGTCACATGCGCATAGAGCACCCCACTGGGGATGAGCTGCAGAGCGAATGTCTCGCCGTCGACGACCAGCGTGTGCCCGGCATTGTGACCGCCTTGGTAGCGGACGACGTGCTGGCAGTCCCTGGCCACGATGTCGACGACGCGGCCCTTGCCCTCGTCACCCCATTGGGTGCCTACGACGATGGAACCGGGCATTGCCTACCTCGTCGGGGTGGCCTCGAGCCCGGTGGCCCCGGCGATTGGGGGCCGGCTCGTCGTCACCGGTTCACTCACCGGGCCAGTCTACGGCCGCGCATCCTCCGGCCAGCGGGGATTCAAGCGCTGGCGGCTGCCCGTCAGGAGGCTTCTGGCAGCGGTGAGGCGTCTGCCGACGGCTCGGGTGTTGCCTCTGCGGTGTGGGGGGCCGCGCACAGGACGATCTCGCCGCCGGCTGCGTCGGTGACCACCTTGTCGCCGTCGGCAAAGGTGCCGTCGAGCAGGCCTGAGGCCAACGGATCCGCCAGCTCACGCTGGATCAGCCGTCGCAGGGGTCGGGCCCCATAGGCGGGGTCGTAGCCGCGGTTGGCGAGCAGCTCGGTCGCCGCCGCGCTCGCTTCCAGCGTCATCTCGCGGTCGGCGAGGCGCTGACGCAGGATGTCGAGCTGCAGCTCGACAATGGCGGCCACATCGGCACGGCTCAGCGGGTCGAACTGAAGGATCTCGTCCACCCGGTTGATGAACTCCGGAGCGAAGAACTCCGCCGGATCCACGGTCAGGTTCGACGTCATGATGAGCACGACGTTGGAGAAGTCCACGGTCCGGCCTTGGCCGTCGGTCAGCCGGCCGTCGTCGAGCACCTGCAGCAGCACGCTGAAGACATCGGCGTGGGCCTTCTCGATCTCGTCCAGCAGGACCACCGCATAGGGTCGGCGCCGCACGGCCTCGGTCAGCTGGCCGCCGTCGTCATGGCCGATGTAGCCAGGAGGTGCGCCGAGCAAGCGGCTCACCGAATGGCGTTCGAGATACTCGGACATGTCGATGCGGACCATCGCACGCTCGTCGTCGAAGAGCGCCGCCGCGAGCGCGCGTGCCAACTCGGTCTTGCCGACGCCTGTGGGGCCCAGGAACAGGAAGCTGCCGATGGGTCGATCCGGTTCGCTGAGTCCGGCTCGGCTGCGCCGGATGGCGTTCGCGACGGACGCGACAGCGTGATGCTGCCCGATGACACGGCCGCTGAGCGTCTCTTCGAGGTGAACCAGCTTGTGTGCCTCGCCCTCGAGCAGTCGGCTCGTCGCAATGCCGGTCCAGCGCGACACCACCTCAGCGATGTCGTTCGCATCGACCTCCTCTCGAAGAATGCGCTGCTGGGACTGCAGTTCGGCCAACTCGTCAGCGGCCTCGTCCAGCCGGCGGTTAACCTCAGGCAGCCGACCGAAACGGATCTCGGCAGCACGCTCGAGGTCCGTTTCCCGCTCCACCTGCCCGGCCAGCGACTCGGATTCGGATTTCAGCGAGCGGATCTGGTCGATGGCTTGCTTCTCTGCTTGCCAGTGCGCCTTGAGTGCCGCAGCACGCTCGCGCTCGGATGCCAGCTCTTCGGCAATGCCGTCACGCCGCCGGCTCTCGCGCCGCTGATTCGGGGCAGAACCATTGCCCGGTCCGTTCGAGGCCTCGTCGCTGCTCAGTGCAAGCTCCTCGATCTCGAGCTGGCGGATGCGGCGCTCGCAGACGTCGATGTCGAGAGGCACCGAGTCGATCTCGATCCGCAGGCGGCTCGCGGCCTCGTCCATGAGGTCGATGGCCTTGTCGGGCAGAAAGCGCTCCCGCAGGTACCGATCCGACAACGTGACCGCTGCGACCAGCGCAGCGTCGGTGATGCGCACGCCGTGATGCACCTCGTAGCGGTCTTTCAGGCCCCGCAGGATGGCCACCGCGTCGGTGACCGACGGCTCGCCCACGTAGACCGGCGCGAATCGCCGCTCCAGCGCGGCGTCGTCCTCGATGTGCTTGCGGTACTCGTCGAGCGTCGTCGCGCCGACCAGGCGCAGCTGCCCGCGCGCCAGCATCGGCTTCAGCATGTTTGCCGCGTCCAGCGAACTGTCTCCGCCGGCGCCGGCACCCACCAGCGTGTGCACCTCGTCCATGAAGGTGATGATCTCGCCGTCGGATTCGGCGATCTCGTTGAGCACTGCTTCGAGCCGTTCCTCGAACTCTCCCCGGTACTTGGCCCCGGCCACCATCGATGCCAGATCGAGAGCCATCACGCGCTTGTCGCGCAGGCCTTCGGGCACGTCGCCCTCAGCGATGCGGCAGGCCAGGCCCTCCACGATCGCCGTCTTGCCGACACCCGGTTCGCCGATGAGCACGGGGTTGTTCTTGGTCCGGCGCGACAGCACCTGAATGATGCGGCGGATCTCGTCGTCACGACCGATGACCGGGTCGAGCTTGTCGTCTCGCGCCTCGGCGGTGAGGTCGCGCCCGAAGCGCTCCAGTGCTTCATAGGAGTCTTCGGGCATGGGCGAGGTGACCCGGGAGGTGCCGCGCAGCTCGCGGACCTGTGCCGCCAAAGTGTCACGGTCGGCATCGAGGTCATCAGCGAGCGCCAGCAGGAGGTGCTCGGTGGAGAGATAGCCGTCGCCCATCTCGGCGCGCTCAGCGTCGGCCGACTGCAGGGTCTCTGCGAGCTCACGTGCGAGCCCGGGCGGTGATTGCTGCTGTGTGCTGAACGAACGCGGCAAGCGCTCCAGCTCTTCCAGCGCCCGGGTCCGCACTGACGCGGGCTCGATGCCGGCTCGGGTCAGCGCCGGCAGCACCAAGCCCTCCGGCTGGGACACCAGTGCAGCCAGCAGGTGGGCGCGGGTGACCTCCAGATGCCTTTGGCTCTGCGCTGCCGACACAGCACCTGCGAGAGCCTCGGAGCACTTGTGCGTCAACGGGCTGGACGGAAGGGGACCGTTGTGGGGATCAGTGTCTCTGTTCATGATGCTAATTATAGCAGATTAATTGATAATATCACACTCAATTACGGTCTGCCCTTGCTGGTCAGAGTCGTTCAGACTCACCCCGAATCAGGTCGAAGCAGCAGGCCCAGTTCCGGGGCGCGGCACGAGGTCCGTCCTCGGTACCGGCACAAGATCGCGGCGGTACTGCCGACGGGTCTCGGCCACGAGCGCCGCTGCCTCGGACCGGGTCTCGGCCAACTCCCGTTCGAGGGCGACCACCCGCTCTTCCAGCTCCAGCACCCGCTTCACCCCTGCGAGGTTGAGCCCCTCACTGGTCAGCTCGCTGATGCGGTTGAGCAGCGCGATGTCGCGGTCGCTGTAGCGGCGGCTGCCTCCCGGCGTGCGAGCCGGCGCCACCAGACCCTTGCGCTCGTAGATGCGCAGCGTCTGGGCATGCACGCCGGCAAGCTCGGCCGCGACCGAGATGACGTACAGCGCCCGGCTGCGTTCTGAAGCGGACGGTTTGCGGCGTGATTGGTCGCTCATGCTGGTGCCCGAACTCAGTTCCTAGTGCTTCGCTCCTGCGGTGTGAGTGCCCGCGATGGTGTCGGTGCCGGTGGCTTTGCCGTCATCCGCAAGCGTCGCCGTCTCCGGCTCGGCGTCGACGCGGCGGCTTGTACCAGTATCGAAATCGGTGACGTCGCGCAGTGCCTCGATCGCATCGCGCTGTGCGGCCGACAGCTTTGTCGGCACCGCGATCTCGACGGTCACCAGCAGGTCTCCGGTGCCGCGGCGAGTCTTCACACCGCGGCCGCGCACCCGGAACGTCTTGCCCGACGGCGTCCCCGCCGGGATGCGCAACGTGACCGAGTGGCCGTCGTAGTCGAGCACTCGCACGTCGGCGCCGAGCACTGCTTCGGGGAAGGTGACCGGGACTCGCACCGTCAGATTGCGCCCGTCGCGACCGAATTCGGCATCGGGCGACACGTCCACCAGCACGAACAGGTCCCCATTGGGTCCTCCGCCCGCGCCGGGCGATCCCTTGCCGGCCAGCCGGACCCGCCCGCCGTCTTCCACACCGGTGGGGATGCGCACCTTCACCCTGCGCATCCCGCCAGTTGACGGGTCCGGAACGGCGACCTCGGTCACCGCACCGTCGACTGCGTCACGGAACGAGATGTTCAGGCGCGTCTGCAGATCCTGTCCCCGCATGGCCATCGGCTCGCCGCGTCCCCCACGGCCACGACCGTTGCCGAACAGGTTCCCGAACAATCCGCCCAAGTCGCCGAGATCTTCGACGCGGATGCTGAACCCGCCAGGTCCCGATGCGAAGCCGCCCATCTGCGGGCCGAGTCCAGACGGTCCCAAGCGGCGGGCTTCGTCATACGCGGCTCGCTTTTCGGAATCCCCGATGACGTCGTATGCCGCGGAGATCTGCTTGAAGCGTTCCTCGTCACCCGCGCTCGAATCCGGATGGTGCTTGCGCGCGAGCCTGCGGTAGGCCTTGGTGACCTCCTTGTCTGACGCCTCGGAAGAGACGCCCAAGACCGCGTAGTAGTCGGTCTCGAACCACTCACGCCGTGGGTCCATCATCCACCCCTACGCCGTGCGCACCTTGACCATCGCAGCACGCAGAACCCGACCGTCGAAACGGAATCCGCTGCGCAGCTCCGCCGTCACGATCTGTCGGCAGTCGCCGCTGACACTCGATGGAGATTCATCTGCCGAAGCATCGACGTCGGCCGACGAGCTCTCGGCGGCGACATCGCTGGTCCCGTCCTCCGGCTCCGGAGCGAACTCGACCGTCACTGCTTCGTGTTGAGTCGGATCGAAGGACTTCCCGATGGCATCGATGCGCTCGAGGCCTGCCTTTTCCAGCGCGACCATGAGCGCTTGGCCCACGGCTGCGACCTCGGTGTGACCCTGCAGAGCAGCGGCGTCGCAGCCGTCGAGCACCGGCAAGAGCGATTCGACCAGGCGGCTGACTCCAGCGGCGACCTGCTGGCGGCGCTCGGATTCGATCCGTCGGCGGAAGTTCTGGAATTCGGCTCGCTGACGCTGGAGCTGGTCGAGATAATCATCTCGCTCCGCCGCCGTCGCCTTGAGCTGTTCTTCCAGCACCGCGCGCTCGGCCAATTCCTTCAGATCGGTCGGACTCTCGCCGATGGCCTCGGCAGCCGCCGCATCGGCACCACTGACGCCAAGGTCGTGATCGGACTCGGCCCGACTTGAATCCTCAGACATCTCGCCCTCGTCAATTGCAGTCGTCTCTGGACGTTCCGCAGCGTCGGTCGCTTCGCCGATGTCATCAGCTTGGGCACCGGCCGCGACTGGTTCAGGTGTCGGCGCGCTCACTTCTCCTCGTCCACGATCTCCGCATCCACGACGTCGTCGTCAGAGCCGGCGTCATTGGCGCTCGACCCGGCGGATGAGGCAGCGGCGGTCTCATACAGCTTCTGGCTGAAGGCGCTGCTGGCGGCGGCGAGCGCATCGGCGGCCGAGCGGATGGCGTCGAGATCATCACTCTCCAGTGCCTCGCCGGCGGCGGCCAATGCCGACTCGACCGGCTCTTTGTCCTCGGCTGCGACGCTGTCGCCCTGGTCGTCGAGCAGCTTGCGGGTCTGGTATACGAGCGTGTCCGCGTTGTTGCGCACTTCGGCCTCTTCTCGGCGGCGGGAGTCCTCGGCGGCGTGGGCCTCGGCATCGGCAACCATCCGTTCGATTTCCTCCGGAGACATCGCCGACTGTCCGGTGATGGTGATCGACTGCTCCTTGGCAGTAGCGCTGTCTTTGGCAGACACATGCACGATGCCATTGGCATCGATGTCGAATGCCACCTCGATCTGAGGGACGCCTCGCGGCGCCGGCGGCAAGCCGACGAGCTGGAACTTGCCCAGCGTCTTGTTGCCCGAGGCCATCTCGCGCTCGCCCTGCAGCACGTGGATCTCCACCGACGGCTGGCCGTCTTCCGCGGTGGTGAATGTCTCTGAACGCCGGGTGGGGATGGTCGTGTTGCGCTCGATGAGCCGTGTCATCACACCGCCCTTGGTCTCGATGCCCAAGCTGAGCGGCGTGACGTCGAGCAGCAGCACATCGGTGACATCGCCCTTGAGTACCCCGGCCTGAATGGCCGCTCCGACAGCGACAACCTCGTCGGGGTTGACACCCTTGTGGGGTTCGCGGCCGGTCAGATCGGTCACCAGCTTCTGCACTGCGGGCATGCGGGTGGAGCCGCCGACCAAGATCACATGGTCGATGTCGGCCTTTGCCAGGCCGGCATCGGAGATGGCCTGCTCGAACGGGGACCGGCAGCGCTTCAGCAGGTCGAAGGTGAGCTCTTCGAACTTGGCCCGGGTCAGCTCGTAGTCCAGGTGCAGGGGGCCGCTGTCGGTCGCTGTGATGAACGGCAGGTTGATCTGGGTGGTCTGCTTGGACGACAGGTCCTTCTTGGCCTGTTCGGCTGCTTCCCGCAGCCGCTGGCACGCCATGGCATCGGTGCTCAGGTCGACCCCGTGGTCGCCCTTGAACGAGTCCACCAGCCACGACACCACGGCGGCGTCCCAGTCGTCTCCGCCGAGATGGGTGTCACCCGCTGTGGACTTGACCTCGAAGACGCCGTCGCCGATCTCGAGCACCGACACGTCGAAGGTGCCGCCTCCGAGATCGAACACCAGGATCGTCTGGTCCTCGGTCTCCTTGTCGAGGCCGTAGGCCAGCGCAGCCGCGGTGGGCTCGTTGATGATCCGCAGCACTTCGAGACCAGCGATCTTGCCCGCCTCGGTGGTGGCGGTCCGCTGGGCGTCGTCGAAGTACGCCGGCACGGTGATCACCGCCTCGCTGACCGTGTCGCCGAGGTACTGCTCGGCGTCGCGCTTCAGCTTCTGCAGCACTCGGGCCGAGATCTCCTGCGGCGTGTAGTTCCTCTCGTCGATCTCCTTGCCCCAGGTCGTGCCCATGTGCCGCTTGACAGAGGCAATGGTGCGATCGGGGTTCGTGACTGCCTGCCGCTTCGCGACCTCGCCGGTCAGCACCTCGCCATTGCGTGCGAAGGCCACGACCGACGGCGTCGTGCGGTCTCCTTCGGCATTCGCGATGACCGCGGGCTCGCCGCCTTCCATGGCCGACACCACCGAATTGGTGGTTCCCAAGTCGATTCCGACAGCCTTGGGCATGGTTGTGCCTTTCTTGTTCACCGTGCCCGTTCGGGCCGGAGGAGGGATGGGTTCAATGCTGTAAGCATATAACTTAAGTGGAATGTTATCAATTTTCCTAAGTCAATACTTCGGGTATCAGCGTATGGCGATGGCGGCGGCGTCACAACGGGACGTCGGCGGGCCCGAAGCGGGGGGTACCGTGCACGCTCATGGCGTCGCCCACACACACGCACACCCTCGTGCTGCTTCGCCATGGCCAGAGCAAGTGGAACCTCGAGAATCGTTTCACCGGTTGGTGGGACGTCGGCTTGACCGATGAGGGCCAAGCAGAAGCGCTGGCAACAGCGGACGCACTCCGCAGCGCCGGCATCGCCCCGGACGTCGTGCACACGTCGCTGCTGCGGCGTGCGATCCAGACGGCCAACACGACGCTCGACGAGATGGGGCTGGGCTGGCTGCCGGTTCGGCGCCATTGGCGGCTGAACGAACGGCACTACGGAGCGCTGACAGGGCTGAACAAGGCAGAGACGGCAGAGCAGCACGGCGCCTCCCAGGTCCATCTCTGGCGTCGCAGCTATGACGTGACTCCCCCGCCGATGCCCGCAGGGCACGAATTCGACGTGGCGAGCGACCCTCGCTATGCGGGCCTGCCGACCAGCGACGTGCCACGCGGCGAGTGCCTGGCCGACGTCGTGCGGCGGATGCTCGCCTACTGGCATGACGGCATCGCCGAAGACCTGCGGGCCGGCGCGACCGTGCTGGTGACCGCTCACGGCAACAGCCTGAGGGCATTGGTGAAGCACCTTGACGGGATCGGCGACGCCGAGATCGCCGGACTCGACATTCCGACCGGTGTGCCGCTGGTGTACGAACTCGGCGACGACTTGGCTGTCGCCGAGGAGTGCGCTGTCTCGGATCGTTACCTGCGCTGAGCGGCGCCGAGGTGCGCGAGGGGCACCGACCCGGTGTCGGCCCGCTGTATCGAGCTACAGGGCGTCGATGCCGCGCTCGCCGGTGCGGATTCGCACGACGCTGTCGACCGAGATGACCCAGACCTTGCCGTCGCCGATGCGCTCGGTGCGGGTGGACTCCACGATGGCATCGGAGACCCGTTCCGCCAATTCGGAGGCGACCAGCACCTCAATGCGGACTTTCGGGATGAAATCGACGTGGTACTCGGTGCCCCGGTAGGTCTCCGTGTGTCCGCCCTGACGGCCGAACCCCCGAACTTCTGACGCCGTGAGTCCCGTGATGTCGAGATCGCGGAGGGCTTCGAGGACCATCTCGAGACGGTGTGGCTTGATGACCGCGGTCACCATCGACACGGACTCCTCAACCATTGCGACCTCCCGACCGTGCCGAACTGATCGACCGCCGACCCCAAGCGTCGCACGCGCTGCACCTGATTGCACGCAACCACGGCAACTGCGCCTGTCATCTGCCAGCGCAGACAGACGGCTCGATGCGCGCATCGGCCTCCTGTCCCGGTGACCTTGACCTCACCCGGTGACCTCGATGGTCTTGGCCGCAGCGGGGCGGTAGCCTCGGCACAGCGTAATGGTTCGGGAGCGTGCTACGATCCCGCGCTCGTAGGGTCCAGAAGGTCCCAGCGCAATCGGCCATTCTGGCAAGGAGCAGAGTATGTCTGTGGCGAATCGTGTGGAGAGTCTGCGTGAGATCGATTTGTTCTCTGACTGCAGCAAGAGGGAACTCCAGCACATCGCACGTGCCGCAGAGCAGGTCGACTTCACCGCCGGCGACAACATCGTCGAAGAAGGCGGCGGCGGGTCAGGCGCCGGGTACGCCTTCGTAATCGTCAGCGGCGCCGCTGTGGTTCGACGCAACGGCCGCAAGGTTGCCGAGATCGGTCCCGGCGAGTCGATCGGCGAGATGGCGCTGTTCGACGACGGGCCTCGTACTGCGTCAGTAGTGGCTTCGACGGACATGGAAGCGATCATGCTGTCGCGCCGCGCGCTGAAGGGCATCATCGACAAGACTCCATCGGTAGCGCACAAGCTGCTGGCGGAACTGGCCAGCCGCTTGCGCAGGTCAAACCGCAAGCTCTACGGCTGAGCTGCAGCAACGTTTGAGACCTCGTTGCAGCGCAATCGGTTGCGCGGTGCCCGGGCGTGCTCGCGTCGGGACTCCGGGTCGCGACGAGGCTGTCAAGTAACTTCACCAGCGTGAGCAAGCCACCCCTGCGTCCGCACCAGCTGGTGCTGGGCATCGGTGTTGCCTTCGCCGCCGTCACTGCCGCCTCTGGCATCGCGGCAGCCGTCCTGCAGTTCGGAGAAGACACCGACGCGGCGCATCGCGAGGTGTTCGGCAACATTCCTGGCGGAGTCAAATTCGCGTTCTACGCATTGACCTGTGCACTCATTCTCTACGGCGCATGGAATTTCGCCCAGCGCACGCTCAACTGGCAGCGCGGCGCACCCGACCGGCGCTCGACGACGACCCGCAACGCTCACCGCCGTCTGGCCGACTACCGCGGCGGCGTGCTCATGCAGACGCTGCTGCGCGACCCCGCAGCCGGTGTCATGCACGCGCTGCTCTACTACGGGTTCCTGGTATTGCTGGCGGTCACCACGACGCTGGAGATCAACCACCAACTGCCCACGGCAGCCAAGTTCCTCGTCGGCCCCACCTACCAGGGCTTCAGCTTCGTGGGCGATCTGGCCGGAGTGATCTTCCTCGCCGGCGCCATGTGGGCGATCGTGCGGCGCTATGCGGCCCGCCCGTATCGCATCCGGATCAAGTCGCGGCCCGAGCACATGGTGATCCTGATCGTGCTGGCAACGCTGGGGGCGACCGGCTTCGTCGCCGAGGCCATGAGGATCGTCATCGACGGCCGGCCGGCCTACGAGCAGTGGTCGTTCGTCGGCTACCCGCTGTCGGCGGCGTTCGACGGGCTGACCAATATCAGGGGTTGGCACCAGGCGCTGTGGATCGCCCACGTCGGCTGCTTCTTCGCGTTCCTGGTGATGCTGCCCATCACCATGCTCCGGCACATGTTCACGTCGCCGCTCAACATGTACCTGCGCGACCGCGAGCGGCCCAAGGGCGCGATGCGGATGGTGCCCGACCTGATGGAGGCCGAGGACATCGAGACCGTCGGCGTGTCGGTGGTGAACGAGTTCACGTGGAAGCAACTGCTCGACACCGATGCATGCACCATGTGCGGCCGCTGCACCGCGGTGTGCCCGGCTCACGCCACGGGCAAGCCGCTCGATCCTCGCGAGATCGTGCTGAAGACCGGCGAGATCATGGCGGCCACCGGCGAGCACGGCCAGGTGACACCGCCGATCGGCACCGACGCCGAGATCACGGTGTCGGCGGACTCGGTGTTCGAGCGGATCACTCACGACGAGCTCTGGGCGTGCACGACCTGCAAGGCGTGCGACGAGAACTGCCCGGTGAACATCGAGATCCTGGACAAGATCCTCGACATGCGCCGATACCTGACGCTGATGGAGAGCGAGTTTCCCGCAGAGCTGGGCGGCGCCTTCCGCGGCATGGAGAACAACGCCAACCCGTGGAATCTCAACAACGGCGAGCGGGCCGACTGGGCCGACGGTCTCGAGGTGGAGGTGGTCGACGTCGGTGACGCGTTCGACCACGAGTACCTGTACTGGGTGGGCTGCGCCGGTTCGTTCGACGACAAGAACCGCCGGGTGTCGGTGGCCACGGCGAAGCTGCTGCGGCGTGCCGGGGTCGACTTCGCCATCCTGGGCCCGGGCGAGAACTGCACCGGCGACAGCGCGCGGCGGTCGGGCAACGAGTACCTGTTCCAGATGCTCGCGTCGGAGAACATCGCTGCGCTCAACGGCATGGGTGTCCGCAAGATCATCACGCAGTGCCCGCACTGCTTCAACACGCTGCGCAACGAGTACCCGCAGTACGGCGGCAACTGGGAGGTCATCCACCACGCCCAGTTCTTGGAGCAGCTCGTGGCCGACGGGCGCTTGGATCTGTCCGAAGCGCGGCTGGACGAGCGGGTCGTCTATCACGACTCGTGCTACCTGGGCCGCCACAACGACGTCTACCTGGCGCCCCGCAATGTCATCGGCAGCCTGGGCGGCGTGGAGATCGTGGAGGCCACCCGCAACGGCACGAAGGGCATGTGCTGCGGCGCCGGCGGTGCGCGCATGTGGATGGAGGAGACGCTCGGCACGAAGGTGAACGACGAGCGCTCACGGGAGCTGCTCGACACCGGCGCCGCTCGCATCGCCACGGCGTGCCCGTTCTGTTTCATCATGATCGACGACGGCGTGAAGGGTCACGGCGTGGAGGACGACGAAGTCAAGGTCGCCGACATCTCCATCCACCTCATCGACGCCCTCGAGGCCTCCGAGAGCTAACCCCGCCCCGCGGCCACAGCCGCGCGAAAAACAACGAAAAAACGAAAAGACGCGAAAAAACGAAAAGCTACGAAAATCCCGCCGCTAGGCTTGCCTGCATGGCTGCCGCTGAAGCCGCCAACCCGTTCGCCCCGACGTTCGGCGCTCCCCCGCCGTTGCTTGCCGGACGCGATGGCATCCTGCAGCGTTTCGATGCCGCGCTCGACACCGGTCCGACACACCCCGACTACACCTTGCTCGTCACCGGAGACCGCGGAACTGGCAAGACAGCACTGCTGAACGCACTCGAAGACCGCTGCGTCCAACGAGGTTGGCTGTCGATCACCGCAGCCGCCACCTCCGAACCATTGTCGTCGCGGATCGTCAGTGAGGCAGTGCGTCACACCGCTTCACTCCAAGAACGCCCCCGCAGGACTCGCGTCCGATCGGTCAGCGCGCTCGGCGTCGGCGTGGAACTCGACGATGCCGCCGCGACTGACGTCGCGGCCGGGCCGACGACAAGCCTGCTTTCCACCCTCGAGCGGGTGGCTGCGGAATTGCATGAGGCCGGCAGCGGGCTGCTCATCACCATCGACGAGTTGCATGACGCGACCCGCGACGACGTGCGCGATGTGGCGTCGGCCGTGCAGATCGTCACGAGACGGCAGCAGCGACCCGTGGCGTTTGCTGCCGCAGCGCTCGCCCTCATCGAGGACACGCACCTCGCAGACGTCAACATGACGTTTCTCCAGCGATGTGCCCGTGCCCGTCTGGGCGCTCTGAGCGCGGCCGATGCCCGCACAGCCATCATCGGGCCGATCAGAGACGCCGACAGCGACATCGATGACGACGCACTGACCGAAGCCGTCGCTGCCGCGCTCGGCTATCCCTACATGATCCAGCTCATCGGGTTTCATGCCTGGAATACGCGCGAGCGCCTGACTGCACCCATCAGCGTCGCAGACGTACGCGCCGCAATCATCGAAGCAAACGATGCGATGGTCGACCAAGTCGCAAATCCCATCTGGAACCGCCTCTCGCCCATGGATCGCCGATTCCTTGTGGCCATGCTTGACGATGAGGAGAGTTCATCGCTGTTCGATGTCGCAGAACGACTTGGTCGCGACCTGCAGTACACCCGCGTCTACCGACGCCGCCTCGTCAGCGCAGGTGCGATCCGCAGCATGGACGGTGCCCGTGTCGCCTACCGCCACCAAGCGCTCAGAAAGCGCTCCCAAGCTGCCGCCCGCGACGATCCGAACCTTTTCCCCAGCCGACGCTGACAACGCCGACAGGCGCGCGCCAGAAGACCGACACGGTCCGCTGCTTTCGAAGCCGACGAGCTGCATATGGCCACTTGTGACCACGCGTCACGAATCGTTGTCTTCGATGATTTTGCGCAGCCGTTCGATTGTGAGCGGTGGGTTCCGAAGATGAACGACTACATGGCAGTTGGGACACAGCGGAACAAGCTCGCGAGGATATGGCTGCTCAGCGTGGTGTCTCGCTGGCCCCGGTACTTGGATTTCAACTGATCGGCGCCATACGAGTGCTCAGCCGGAGGCAGCGATATGAGATCACGGCCTCGCAGCAGCGTTTCGGTGCCGAGTCGAGTACTGCTCAGCGGTCGTATTCGAAGACCACGTTGCCGGCTGCGGCGGCGGGGTCGGCCGGATCGAGGTGCTGGTAGACCGCGATGCGAGCGGCGCCGCAGTCGCCGAACTCGTCGCAGGCGAGCGTGCCGGTGAGGGCGTCGTAGCCGTCGGTCGCCGAGAGATGATCTCGCAGCACCGCCTGATCGATGACGAGGACCCCGTCGTCAAGGTGTGACGCACGCTCGATGGCGTCGAGCAGCAGCGTTGTGGCGTCGTACGCCTGAGGCCAGTACGAGCCGGCGGACACCTCGCCGATTTCGGCGGCTAGGCGGCTCAGGACGTCGGCCACGCCCTGGCCGGTGGACTCGTTGATGTCGTCACCGTGACGCGCGTCGCGACCGACGAGGTACAAGCCGGCCGACCGTTGCTCGCTCAGGTACGCATCACCGAAGAAATTCGAGGTGATCACCGTGGCCGTAATCGTGCGGAGAGAGTCAGCGGGGCGGTGCTGCAAGACTTCACTGGCCTCATCGGGGAACAGCGTGATGAGCACCGCTTCGGGTTCGCTCTCGGCCACGGAGTCCCATGTCGCGGCGTGACTGACAGCTTGGCGATGAATGCTCAGCGACGCGGTGACCGTGCCACCGCGCTCAGTAAACGCATCGGCGAACGCTGTCGCGAGCCCTTCGGTGTACGGGTCGCCGTCGTGAATTGCCGCCGCCCGGCGAAGGCCCAGTTCGAGGAACAAGAAATCCGCCACGGCTCGGCCGACGTGCAGATCGTTGTGAGCCGTGCGGTAGTAGCCATCGCGCCGATGCTCGCCTGCGTTGCCGGCCAAGTCGGAGGTCAGCCCAGGCGCCGTATTCGACGGCGAGATCATCACCAACCCCGCGTCGGTGAGCAGTGGCGCGGCTGCTATGGCGGCAACCGAACACTGCGTGCCGATCACGCCGATCACCCGCTCGGTTCGCAGCACGGTGCGGGCTGCCCGCCGACCGCCCGCATCCGAGCACTCGCCGTCGAGGCCGGCGCCCACCTCCACATCGAACTGCCCGTGCAGCGGGCCGTAGTCGACCACTGCCATGCGCACCGCGAGATAGACGGGCGATGCGGCGTCCGGCGAGCCGCCGAGCGCGCTGATCGAGCGAATCTGCACGGCCTCATCACCCGCCACTCGCACCTCGCCCTGCGGGCCGGTCGATCTGTCCTCGTCGGCCGCTGCATCGGTGCCGTTCGAGCACGCGGCCGCCAGCACGACGGCTGCGAACAGACTGAGCAGTCGGGCGATGGCCACGGCGTGCTTCACAGCAGGCGGCGGGAGCGGAAGTTCTCGTGGTAGCGGCTGGGCGTGGGACCCCGCTGGCCCCGGTACTTGGATCCCAGCAGTTCGGCGCCATAGGGGTGCTCGGCTGGCGTCGTCATCTCCATGAAACTGATCTGGCAGATCTTCATGCTCGGGTACAGCGTGATCGGCAGGTTGGCCACGTTGGACAGCTCGAGGGTCAGGTAGCCGTCCCAGCCGGGATCCACGAATCCCGCCGTCGTGTGGATGAGCAGGCCGAGGCGGCCCAACGACGACTTGCCCTCGATGCGTCCGACGAGGTCGTCGGGCACGGCGACCCGCTCGAGCGTCGAGCCCAGGGCGAACTCGCCGGGATGCAGGATGAATGCGTCGCCTGCGGCAACCTCCACCTCTTCGGTCAGGTCGGTCTGGTCCTCGACGACATCGATGACCTGGCGCGTGTGATTGCGGAAAACCCGGAAGGTGGCATCCAATCGCAGATCCACTGATGAGGGCTGCACGGCTGCATCACCCAAAGGCTCAATGATGATGCGGCCCTTCTCGAGGGCTTCACGGATGCTCCGGTCCGACAGGATCACCTCGCTCCCCTTCCGTCTTCGGCTGCCAGCGTGCCCGCCAGCGCGTGCCGCATCCGTCGCCGGGCGACCCTAGTGGCCAAGCACCGGTTCGAACGCCCCTGCCACAGCTGCACTGAATAGGCTCTGGCCTTCACCTGCGGGTGTAGTTCAATGGCAGAACTTCAGCTTCCCAAGCTGATAACGGGGGTTCGATTCCCCTCACCCGCTCAGCAGCCCTTGTGTAACTTTTATGTCACGCTAGAGCAAGTCTCATGGCAGCAGCACGCACCGGCGCAGAGCGGTATCTGCAAGACCGCAGGGCAGACCCAGAGTACGAACGCGCCTACGACGCTGCGCGCCGCCGCATCGATCAGATCGACGGCATTATCCGGATACTCGATCAACGCCGATGCCGCTTGCAGCTGAGCAAGGCGGAGCTTGCTCGTCGGGCAGGTCTGCGCCCAGAGGTGATCAGACGCCTCTTCTCGGCTGAGAACCCAAATCCGACGCTGTCGACACTCGTCGCGCTCGCAGGCGCGCTCGAACTCGAGATGACGGCCGCACCGTTTGAGACGAGCCGGGCTAGCTGAAGACGGCCCGGCTCCGTTCGAACTCCTCGCGGAAACGGCGGATGCGACGGTAGTCCTTCGGATCAGCCGGTTGCCGGCGGGGCTTGGCCAATCCTCCCTAACAGACAATCGACGAGCCGCCGAGGTCATCGGCATTTCGCACCAGCAGGCAGAACAGCCGATGGTTTGCACTGCTTCCCTGAACACGGACCTCGTAGGAGCCAGCCATCTCGCCACGCATCGCCTCCCGCTCCACGCATCGCCTCCCGCTTCCCACCGCCAGAGAACGCGGGAGGGGGTGCCTGAGCGACGGCGTCCAAAACCGCAATCTCGGAGGCCACCTTGTCCGAGAGCGTCTCGAAGAAGTCGAGTGCCGGAACAGCATCGTCAGCATCGTCAGCATCGTCAGCCTTGGCGCGCTGGAAGAAGTGAATCAGCCAAGGACCGGGGTGCGACGCGGTGGCCATGGTCAAGATTCGATTTCATTCTCAGGGCAACTCAGCGCTCGCTCAGCCCGCCAAGAGCGTTGCGAGCGCCCAGATCGCAGCTACGAGCCCGACGAGCGCAAGCGGTATGGCGCGCCACAGCGGCGCCCGCACCATCTCGCCGCCTTCGCCAGCACGCCGGGGTCGCGCCATGGCTGCCGCGTTGCCGACGAGCAGCGCGGCACCCAGTGCCAGCACCAAGTACGGGATGAGGTCGTCGCCCAGAAACATCGGGCTGGTGGCGGCCAGCGTCGGCAACCGGTCGCCGCCGAGAAGCTCGGCGTGGTGGGTGAACGCACCGGCGGCGAGCACGGGGCTCAGCTCTCGTGCGCCATGTCGGCGAAGAGCGTGTACTGCGGCATGAACGCCACGCGCGCCGTGCCGGTGGGGCCGTTGCGGTGCTTGGAGACGATGATCTCGGCCATGCCGCGGTCGGCCGTTTCTTCGTCGTACACCTCGTCGCGGTAGATGAACATCACGACGTCGGCGTCCTGCTCGATGGAACCCGATTCGCGCAGGTCCGAGAGCATCGGCCGCTTGTCGCCGCGGGACTCCAAGTTCCGGCTGAGCTGCGACAGCGCAACGATCGGCGTCTCGAGCTCGCGGGCAAGAATCTTCAAGCCGCGGGAGATTTCGGCGATCTCCACCTGACGGTTCTCGGCGTTGGCGCGCCCGCTCATGAGCTGCAGGTAGTCGACCACGATGAGGCCCAATCTGCCCAAGCGGCTGCGCAGTCGCCGGGCCTTGGCGCGGATCTCGGCGACAGTCACGTTGGGGTTGTCGTCGATCCACATCTGCGCGTCACCCAGGCGGCCCACGCTGCGCGTGATGCGATTCCACTCCTCGGCTCGGAGCTGGCCGGTCCGGACCCTGGTGGCGTCCACGCGCGCATCGGACGCCAGCAGGCGACCAGTCAGCTCGGCGTGGTTCATCTCCAGGCAGAACAGCAGCACCGGCTCTTGCGATTCGAGCGCCACGTTCGAGGCCATTGTCAGGGCGAACGCTGTCTTGCCCATGGCGGGCCGCCCGCCGACCACGACCAGCGACGACGGCTGGATGCCCGACAAGATGCGGTCGAGCGACGAGAAACCGGTCGCCAACCCCGAGAACGCATCGCCCCGCTCGTACAACTCCTCCAAGCGATCAAGGCTCTGGTCGAGCAGGTCGTGCAGAGATTCGGTGGAATCGACGATCCGGCGCTCGGCCACGCTGAACACCAGCGACTCCGCCTGGTCGATGGCGGCGGCGGTGTCAGCGGGCCGGTCATAGGCCAGCTCGGAGATCTCGGCGGACACCGCGATCAGCCGCCGCAGCAGGGCGTTGTCCTCGACGATGCGCGCGTAGCGATCGACGTGCGCCAGCGTCGGTGTAGCGGCTTCGAGCGCCAACAGCCGCTCGGAGCCCCCGGCTTGAGCCAGATTGCCGGTGCGTTCGAGCTGGTCGGCGACCGTCAGGCAGTCGACAGGCTCCGACGAGATGTACAGCGTCTCGATCGCGTCGAAGACCAATCCGTTCGCCGGCACATAGAAGTGCTCGGCGTCGAGACGCTCCACCGCAGCACCGATGGCATCGCTCGAAAGCAGCATCGCCCCGAGCACCGATTCCTCGGCGTCGATGTTCTGCGGCGGCAGTCGCCCGCCGGCTCGGCGCGCGACGTCTGTCGGCAGCTCGGCGAGGCTCATCGCCCGCGATCCTGCCGTGCAGACCATCTGGAACGCTTGGGCACATCACGGGGATTTCCCGTGGAAATCGGCATTGCCTCATGTGCAAAAACTGCTGCTTCTGCACATGAGGCAATGCGGGCTCCGAACATGCTCCCATCGCACCAAGGGGGTGTGACACGAAGTACTGGAGGAGTCGCTGACAGGCCTTGTCGATCAGCGCCGAGCTAGTGCCGCGTCAACCAACCGTCAAGGCGGCAGGGCTGGCAGAGAGTCCTGCATCCAAGCATCTCGACCACACTGCAAACGTCGCAGACGCTGCCTGACGCGGTGCTAGCTGAGTGCGATGACCTCGACGTTGAACGAGAACGCCACCTCGGGGTGCAACTGCGCCGAGACTTCGTGCGAGCCAATGGTGCGAATCGGCGCAGCCAGCGACAGCTTTCGCCGATCGACGTCCGCGCCGGTCCGCGCTGTCACGGCAGCGGCGATCTCGCTGGCAGTGACCGAGCCGTACAGATGCGTACCCGAACCCGCCCGAGCGGCGATCGTCACGCCCTCGGCCACCAGCTGTTTCGCAATGCCCTCAGCGGTCTCTCGCTCGCGCAGGTCACGCGCCGCCCGGGCCCGAGCCAGCGCGGCGACCTGGGTGACCGTGCCGCCGGTCGCACGCAAGGCCAGTCCGCGAGGAATCAGGTGATTGCGGGCAAACCCGTCAGCGACGTCGACAACCGAGCCCGCGGCGCCCACGCCGTCCACATCGCTGCGCAGCACGACCTTCATGCTTGGTCTCCCGCAACCGCTGCAGGCGCTCGTTCGGTCGCTTCGTGGCCCTGCTGGTCGAACTCGTCTTCAAGCTGGGCCTGCTCGTCGTCCGCGTGTGCCTCCGCGCGGCCTGGGGCCGACCGTCGGTCGTCACCGGGGCGGGGACCCCGCCGCTTGTCGCCGCGACGCTGTGTCATCGGTCGGCGCGCGTACTCGAGCAGGGCCATTTCGCGAGCGGTCTTGATCGCCCGCGCGACCTCGCGTTGCTGCTGGCGGTTGTTGCCCGAGACCCGTTGAGCACGGATCTTGGCCCGCTCCGAGAGGAACGACCGCAACAACTCGGCGTCCTTGTAGTCGACGTACGTCACGCCCTCCGTGGTGAGCGGGCTGACCTTGCGACGGCGTGGACGGTTGCGCAGATCCTTCGTGCGTGCTCGACCGGTTCGCTTGCGTGGTGGCATCAGAAGGGTTCCTCCTCAGGAGCATGCTGTGCGGGCGCGTCCCCGCTGTCCCAGCCGGAGCTGGCCGGGCGGCGCTCGCGGGAACCGCCGGCGTCACCCCCCGGTCCCCGCGGGATCCGTGTGATCTCGGCGGTCGCCCAACGCAGCGACGGTGCGATCTCGTCGGCGACGATCTCGACGGTGTTCCGTTGTTCGCCGTCCTGGGTCTCCCAGCTTCGCTGCTCGAGCCGGCCCGTGATGACCACGCGGTTGCCCTTCGCCAGCGACTCGCTGACGTTCTCGGCCATTTCGGCCCAGCAGACCACGTTGAAGAAGCTGACCTGTTCCTCCAATTCGTTGGTCTGGCGATTCATCCATCGCCGGTTCACGGCGATGCCCAGCAGCGCCCGGGCACGGCCGGTCTGGGTGAATCGAAGTTCGGGATCGCGGGTCAGGTTTCCCACGACAGTGATGGTGTTGTCAGCCATGACGCCTCCGCTTACTGGCTGTTTGCCGACTCTCCATCGAGCAGTCCGCGCCGTTGCGCTTCGTCGTCGGGGAGTCGGATGAGCTTGTGGCGGACGACGCCGTCCGCAATTCGCAGGTATCGCTCTACCGGATCCATCGCTCCGGGCTCGGCCCGCAGCTCGATCACCGAGTAGTAGCCGCGTGTCTTGTGGTTGATCTCGTATGCGAAGTCACGCAGACCCCAGAAATCGAACGAGGCGACCTCGCCGATCTCGGTGATCCGGCCCTGGATCTCGTCCATGGCAGTGCGGGCTTCGGCATTCTCCAGGTCACCGTCGCAGATGACCATCAGCTCATACGCGCGCAATTGGGGGCGTCCTCCTGTGGACCCGCCGGAGCGGGGCCCCTTGCGGGGCAGGGAATATGTTCTGCACCCGTCTTCGAGCCCGGCCCCAATGAGCAGGCCCCGCACAGACGTCGCCGGCAAACGCCATTGACGCCTGAGACGCAGCGGGCACGCAAGCACCCGCGGTGCGGCCGCAACGCTAGACCCAGCAGCCGCGGATTGCACTCGAATTTCCGGCCACCGCCGGCCGCCGCCACATCGCGAGAGCCAAAGCGAGCCCATCGCCAAGGCCACGACGGCAGGGTTCGGGGAATCAACGCGGTGCGTACTGCAACGGCGCCAGCACCGAGAGGAACAGCTCACGAGCAGTCGTCACGGCGACCTCGGCTGATTGCGAAGTGTCGAGGTTGACCCGCACGGCAGCCGTGTAGTGGGACGTCCAGCCGGCAAACCACGCGTCACCAGTGTCCGGAGCAACTCCGGCGCGGCCCCAGGCAGTCACGCCCGATGCCAGCGTGTGCTCGTCCATGTCTCCTCGCATCTGAGCGACTGCGTCGGCGCCCAGCACGGGCCGTGGGGTCATGAGCCAGCGATCGAGATCACGGTCGTCCGGCATCCGGCGCGGCGCGGTGACGGCATCCAGCACGATGCGCGAGGGCCGCTCGGACCCGTCGGCAGCGATGACGCCGAACGCAGATGCCACATCGGTGACGTCGCCGACCGTCGGCGAGCCGTTGGCCCCCTGATCCAGCCCGATCAGCGATTCAAGGATGTGAGCGACCGACCCGCCGAGATCCCCGATAGGCCAACGGCGCAATCCGGGGATCAGTTCCGCACTCGTGGCCGCGGCGGCGTTGAGGCTCAGCAGCACACGCACATCGCCACTGCGGTCCAGCACAACCACATCCGCCTCTGCCGCATCGCCGATCTGGCGCCTCGCCGTCTCGAATGCAGCCTGCTGGGCACCCAGATCGATGCTCGTGGTGACGTGCAGGCCGCCCGTGGCAACGCGATGCACGCCGTATCGCTCGACAAGCTGCAGGTACGCGTTTGTCACCGCTGTCGCGAGGCCCGCATCAGCAACCAGCAGCCTGATGAATCCGCCCGACGCAGCGTCGGGCTCGACCGTGCGGGACGGTTCGGCAACAATCCCCATATCGGCGGACGGTCGGATGTCGGCGGTGACCGGCACCGCTCGCCCGGTGGCCAGCTCGTCAGGAGTGAGGGCGCCGTTGTGAAACATGGCCCCCAGCACTCGGTCACGGCGCAGGCGGGCTTCCCGGTCCGGATCATCAGCGCCCTCCGTCGACGCGTCGATGCCCCAAGGCGCATCGATGAGCGATGCGAGATAGGCCGCTTGTGCCACCGTGAGATCTGAAGCCGGGATCCCGTACCACGCGCCCGCCGCGGCATGCACGCCGTACGCACCACGACCCAGATAGACGACGTTGGCGAAGCGCTCGAGAATCTCCGGACGGCTCAGCTGCCGGGCAAGGCGAAGCTCGGCGAGCAGCAGCCGAGCTTCGCCGACCACGCTCCCGTCAGCGAGATACACGGTGTCGAGGTACCGACGCATGATCCCGTCACCGGTACCCTCCCCCTCAGCGACAGTCCCCAGCCGTCGTACCGAGTCGCCGTGCGAGGACACATCGACGCCTTCGCCCTCCAAGAACTCCGGATCCAGCACCGCAACGATGGCGTCGACGAGCGCGGGGGCCAAGTCTTCGAGGCCGAGCGACGCTTGCGAGATCGGGGGTCCGACCTCGGCGAGCGCAGTGCCGTGACGGTCATAGAGCACGCTCGGGGCAGCCTCGACATGGGCCGGAGGCGAGGGCAGCGTGTCGAGCGCTCGGCTCAGGACACCGACGACAGCCAACACCGCTACCAACAGCCACAACATGATCCGGGCGCAGTGCCGACCGGTCCGAGCCGTCAGGAGATCGGTACGCGTCAGACGTGACCCGCGGGTTGTCCCGGCGGGTGTGCCGTCAGGTGATGGACGGTCCATGTCGCTCGCGCCGCACAGAATACAACGAATAGGTCGACTCTCATTTGTACGCTCGGAACGGTGGAGCCGAACCCAGCGGAGCCGAACCCAGCGGAGCCGAACCCAGCGGAGCCGAACCCAGCGGGATCTTCATCTGCCCGAATATCCCGACCTCCCACGACAACGCTCAGCGAGGAAGACCAGCGCGAGCTCGACGAACGGATCGGGCTGCTCGCCGAGGCGTTCGCCGATGCCGGACATCGGTTCTTTCTCGTCGGCGGACTCGTGCGTGACGCGCTGCTGGGCCGCGGACTGACCGGCGACATCGACATCACCACCGACGCCGGACCGGACCGGATCGCTCAGCTGCTTGCCGACTGGGCCGACACCATATGGGACCAAGGAAAGAGCTTCGGCACCGTGGGTGCGCGCCGTGCTGACACGACGGTGGAGATCACCACGCATCGTGCCGAGTCCTACGACAGCGAGTCGCGCAAGCCGGACGTCCGCTTCTCTTGCGACATCACGACCGACTTGGCGCGGCGGGACTTCGCCGTCAATGCCATGGCAGTCGAGATGCCGGGCTGGACACTGCTCGACCCGTTCGGCGGCAGGGAAGATCTCGCGAACGGCGTTCTGCGCACACCTTCAGAGCCGGAAGGACTGTTTTCGGATGACCCGCTGAGGATGCTGCGAGCGGCACGATTCTGCTCGCAGCTCAGCCTTTCCCCCGCGCCTGAACTCGTCGCTGCCGTTCGCAGCGTGCGGCCGCGACTGGCGATCGTGTCGCGTGAACGCATCGCGACCGAGCTCACCAAGCTCCTCGAACTGCCCAGCGTCGCGGCGGGCGCGACCTTTCTCGTCGAAACCGATCTGCTCGGCGACCTCGTTCCCGGATGGCGCGATGGGGACGCCAAGGCGTCCGCGGCTGCGCTGGACAGTCTCGGCGACCTGAGCGACCGCGTCCCCGCACGCTGGGCGATCCTGCTGGGACCCGTGTGCGACGACGCGGAAGCCGCGCGTTGCATGAGGAAGCTGCGCATCAAGGGCGCGACAATCTCGACGACCCGCTCCATTCTGCGAGCTGCCCGCGCGGCGGAGGCCGCGTATGCCGACGCCGCGGCAGCAGACGGCGCTGACGCCAAGCGATGGCTGCCCGCCGTTCGACGCCTGGTCGCCGATCACGGATCGCGCCTCGACGCCGCGCTGGTCGTGTTGCGCGCGTGGGACTGTCCGCTCAGCGAGCCGTTCGATGCCCGTCTGGCGGAAGTGCGAGCCTCCGAAGGCGAGGCGCTCAGGCGCCTTCCCGTCGACGGCCACCGTGTCATGGAGGTGCTCGGGACGTCCGGCTCAGCAGTGGGCGCCGCCTTGGCCTGGCTGCGCGAACGGCAGATCGAGCTCGGTCCGCTGAACCCGGAGCAAGCCTGTGCGCTGCTGGGGGAATGGGATCGCCAGCGTCAAACGTAAGGCAGTGCGGCGCGTTCGGCGCCCAAACACGCAACTAACGTGAGCCGCGTGGCGCTCCAGCCCTACATCGCACCCGACTCTGCGCCGCCGGTGCCGGGTTCAGTCGACTACCGGCTCAAGCGACGGCGACTGCTGGCTGATGTAGAGGCCGGCGTGGTCTCGCGAGCCGAGGCGTGCGATGCGCATCCCGAACTGCTGCGGGCAGCCCGCAATGCCGCACCGCCGCTCGGCCGCAGCTGCCCGTTGTGCTCAGACGGAGAGCTCCGCATCGTCGGCTACGTCTTCGGCCCCCGGATGGGCAGCGGCGGCAAGTGCGTCCTGTCTGACGCAGAGCTCCAGCGTGTCGCGCGGCGCAGTGGGAACTTCATGGCGTACGAACTCGAGGTGTGCCCCGACTGCGGTTGGAACCATCTCATCCGGCGCTACCCCGTGGGAGCCGACTGAACTCGATCCGTCATCGACGCAGCCAGAGCACCGCCGACTGCGCCCCTCGACGACAAAGTGGCAGTTTTGGGACTTTCTGGCATCCTTCTAGCTGTCCGGCGCGGGTCTCAATCGGCGCTCGCAGCAGTCGGCAGCGGAGCAGGTGACGATGAAGTTTGAGCTTGGCGACCGCGTGATCTACCCCCATCACGGTGCAGCGGAGATCACCGCGCGCGAGGAGCGGGACGAATTCGGCGAGCCGCGTGAGTACTTGGTGCTCAAGACGGCGCATGGCGACCTGACCGTCAAGGTTCCCGCCGACATGGTCAGCGAAGTCGGCATGCGACCGCCGATCGACACCGATGACGTCGAGGATCTCTTCGATCTGCTTGCTAAGAAAGATGTGCGCGAGCCGGCCAACTGGAGCCGTCGCTTCAAGAACCACCAGGAGAAGCTGAAGTCCGGCGACATCTACCAAGTCGCCGAGGTCGTGCGGAATCTCGCGCTGCGCGAGAACGCAAAGGGTCTTTCGGCGGGCGAGAAGTCGATGCTCGAGAAGTCACGCCAGATCCTCGTCTCCGAGCTGTCCATCAGCATGGACGTCACCGAGGACGAGGCCCGCCAGCAGGTGGAACTGCGGCTCGCCAGCTGAGCGAGCAGCGAACAGGCGCCAGCATGCGCCGACGGCTCACATTGCGCCGACGGCAGGGCGCTGCGGCGGCCGCCGCCGGCATCGGCGCCTCACGCCTGTCCGGCTTGGCGCGTACCGCGCTGGTCACCAACGTGCTCGGCATCGGCGCGATTGGCGATGCCTTCGCTGCAGCGATGCGCATCCCGAACTTCCTGCAGAACCTCTTGGGCGAGGGCGCGCTGTCAGGAGCGTTCGTGCCGGCGTACAGCTCGCTCTGCGAGCGCGACGAACGCGCCGCCGGCCGGCTCGCCGGTGCCGTTGCCACGTTCCTGCTCGCAGTCACGGCCGCTGCGGCATTGATCAGCATCTTCGCCGCACGACCGCTCGTGCGGCTCATCGCCTGGGGTTTTGACGGTGAGCGCTTCGAGCTCACCGTCACACTCGTGCGCATCACCGTGTGCGGCACGGCGCTGGCGGTACTGAGCGCATGGTGCCTGGGAGTGCTCAACAGCCACCGGCGCTTCTTCCTCTCCTATGTGGCGCCAGTGGTGTGGAATGCCACCCAGATCGCTGTGCTCGTCGGCGTGATCGCCTGGGGAGTCGCCGGAACCAGCCGAGCAACGGCGCTGGCTTGGGGCGTCACCGCGGGCGCGGCCGGACAGGTCCTGGTCCAGCTGCGTGGCGTGTGGCGGGCCGATCCGCTGATCACGCTGAACCTCCGCTGGCGTGAGCGTGAGGCCGCTGGCGTCATCAAGCGCTTCGGTCCTGCAGTTGCGGGGCGCGGCGTGCTGCAGATCTCCGCGTTCCTGGATCTCGCGCTCGCGTCCCTGCTCAGTGTGGGGGCAGCGGCGGCGATGGCTGCCGCACAGACGCTGTACCTGCTGCCGCTGAGCCTGATCGGCACGAGCATCGCCGCAGCCGAGTTGACGGAGCTGAGCAGGACCCGTGATACCGCCGTCATCGCAGAACGGACGTCACAGCGGCTGTGCGCCGCCGTCTTCGGGATCTCCGGGGCGGCCGCGGTCTATCTCGCTGCGGGCTCGCCCCTGAGCGGCACGATCTTCAACCTGGCCGGTCTGCGCAACGCCATCACAGACGACGACATCGCGCTCATTGCGCTTGTGCTCGGGGCCTACTCGCTCGGTCTGGTGCCGCTGGTGGCGTCACGGCTGTGCCAGAACGTCCTGTTTGCCGCCCGAGACACGCGGACGGCGGCCACGATCGCCGCGATCCGCTTGGCTGTGTCCCTGATCATCGGTGCAGCGCTGATGCTGCCGCTGGACCGCGTCCTGGTCATCGATGGCACTCTGACCGGATTCGGCGACATCGATCTGTTCTCGCGGAAGTCCACTTGGTCGCTGCTGGACACGAAGATTCGCTCCGACCCGGCGTTGCCGGCCCGTTTGGGTGCTGTTGGGCTGGCGCTGGGCGCCGCCGCCGGAGCGTGGGTGGAGTTGGGCTTGCTGCGCCGGGCGGTGCTGGCGCGCCGCTCGGCGCGCGGCGGGCTGCCGCGCCGATCCGACTGGCCTGCCCAGCGGCTCTTCGGCGGGTCGGGCGCGCGTCACCTGGTGCCCGCCGCCGTCGCACTGGCTGCGGGAATCCCCGCATCGCTGGCGCTGGACGTTCTGCCGGCGGTACTGCAATTCGCTGCAGTGGCAGCGCTCATGGCCGCAGTGCACATCGGTTGCGGCCTGGCGCTCAAGCTGCCCGCGGCGCAGACACTGATTTCGCTGCTGCCCCGTCTCATGCTGATCATGCTGAACTGGTGTCAGCGACCCGAGGACAGTCCCGGCGATGGCACCGCCAACGAAGGGGCACAGCCGACGGCCCACAACGAAGAAGGAAACTCCAAGCCATGACATCTCCATCCCCGGTGCACATCATCACCGACAGCTCTTGCGATCTCAGCGACGATGCCGTCGACGAGCTCGGCGTCACGATCGTCCCGCTGGAGATTCGCTTCGGCACCGAGGCATTCGTCGACCGAGTCGAGTTGAGCACGGCCGATTTCTGGGAGCGCTGCCAGTCCGATCCCGACTTGCCCTCCACTGCTGCGCCGGCGCCAGGCGCCTTTGCGCAGGCGTACCAGCGCGCCGCCGACGCCGGCGCTTCCGAAGTGGTCGTCATCACGTTGAGCAGCGATTTGTCGGCCACCATCGAGGCCGCCCAGCAGGCAGCCGGGGCCCACACTGAACTCGCTTGCCATGTCGTCGACAGCCGGTCCGTGAGCGCTGGGCTCGGCCTGATCGTCATCGCTGCTGCCGAACTTGCGGCCGGCGGGGCCAGCGGAAGTGAGATTGTCGATTTCGTGCAGGCAGCAGCGCCGCGCGTCCGCATTCACGCCGCCTTGGACACCTTGGAGAACCTGCGCAAGGGCGGTCGCATCGGGGCGGCTCAGTCGCTGCTCGGATCGGTGCTGTCGATCAAGCCGCTGATCACGGTGACCGACGGCCGCGTCGAGCCGGCCGGCAAGCAGCGGACACGGACTCGGGCACTCGCCCACCTGGTCGGCTTGGTGTCCAGCGAGAGCGAGAACATCGAACGGCTCGCCGTCATGCACGCAGACTGCTCCGACGTCGACGACTTCGTGGCCCGGATTGCTCCCCTCACCGATGCGGAACCTGAGGTGATGATGATCGGTCCCGTCGTCGGCGCGCACACGGGCGCCGGAACGATCGGCGTCGTCTTCATCGAGCGGGAATCCGCGTCCTCTGCTCAGGAGTGACCGCGACAGCCAGTGCCGCCGACCCGTCAGGTCCAGCCTCCGGGGCTGGGTGTGCACCCTGATGACGGACCCCAGCGTCACCAGGGAGCGGTACGAGCGGCACGAACTGCTCCAGCCGGGTGCAGTCGAGACGTGGTCAGGTCTGGACCGCACGCTCAACCGGCCGGTCACCATTCGCAGGGCGTCCGCCGACAGCGAAGTCGGCCACCGGCTGCGCTTGCAGGCCAAGGCACTCGCACAGGTGGAGCATCACGGCCTCTTGCACATTCTGGACACTTACGACGAAGCCGAGCATTTCGCGATCGTCACCGAACAGTTGCCCGCCAGGCTGCTGGTCGACGAGCTCACCGCACCCAACGGGGACATCAAACGGCTCGCCCCATCGGAAGCCGTCCGCATCGTCATCGCAGTGACCGAAGCACTGGCGGTGCTGCACGGTTCCGGCTTTGCCCACGGCGGCGTCGAGGTCGACTGCATCGGATGGCGTGCCGAGGTGGGCTGGGTCATTCTCAATGGCCCGCCGACTGACGACGCAGTCACCATCCCGGCCACCCGACGGGCCGACCTGGTCTCAGTCGCCGTGCTCGCTCATCGCCTGATCGCCGGAGCAGCTCCTCAGCGACGTCCTGACGGCACCTGGGAGCTGGATCCTGTTGTGCCCGATGTGGTGGCGCCAGTGCTGGCGAGAGCTATCAGTGCATCGGATCCATGGCCCGACATGCCATCGATGCTGCTCGCCCTGCGCACTGTCGTCGATGATCTTCCGCACATCGACGGCAGCCACACCGACCGGAGATCGGTGTGGCAGGCCGAGCGCCATTGGCTCGCACCCGTCGGCGTGCTGGTGGCCGCTGCAGCGACGCTGATCGGGATCGCCCTGCTCATCGAGCAGCCCGAAGATCCCGATCAACCGGCTGCACAAGCCGTCACCACGACCGCTCCGAACGTCGAGGCACCGCCTGTCGTCACCGTGGCACCGAGCGGAATCACGGCAGTTGCGACGCCCGCTTTGCCTCCCGCCGTGTCCGCTCCGACCACAGCTCCGCTCCGACGTGCGCCCGTCCCGCTGGAGTCCATCACCGACTTCGATCCGGCCGGCGATGACCGGATAGAGCACCCGGAGCGGCTGATTTTCATCAACAACGACGATCCGACCACCGGCTGGAGCACAGCGCGGTACAGCACTCGCGACTTCGGCGGGCTGAAGGACGGTGTCGGACTTGTCGTCGTGCTTGGGGCCGACGATCCGGCACCGCTGAATCGCCTCGCGATCGACTCCCCCACCGTGGGCTGGTCGTTCGAGGTCTACACCTCGGCCGAGCGAAATCCTACGCTGATCGGCTGGGGCAGTCCGGTGGCGGTGGCGCAGGGCATCACCGGTTCGACGACGCTCGACCTGCCCGGCACCGACGCAGCAGCCCTGCTGGTGTGGATCACCGACCTGGGTGACGAGCTTCCCAGCGGCGGGCACCGGGTGACCGTTTCCAGGATCGAGGTCAGCGCAGCACTGCTCGGGGCAGAGGCACCTCCGGGTACCGATGCAGTCACACCGTGACGCACCACTAACCTGCCGCCGATGAGTCCCGGGCGCGGTGCCGACCGTTCGAAGACAGAGCGCAGCCGCGGTGCGTCACACCAAGACGCCAGGGGAGCAGTCGACGACAGCATTGACGCAGCCGTGACCAGGTTCACCGATGCGGTGGAGGCCGTTCGCTCGCGCACGAGCGGACCCCTCGTGACCGCTGTTCGCGCGCTCGTCTACGGCGTGGCGATCGCAACGGCCGCCGTGGGCGTCGTGGTGCTCGTCGCAGTCGCCGCTGTTCGCGCGCTCGACATCGTGGTGCCCGGCGAGGTGTGGGCAGCCCATCTCATCATGAGCGCGGTGTTCGGCCTCGCGGGCGCTTGGGCATGGTCCAAGCGCCGTCGGAGCGGGACGGTCCGAACATGACGAGCGCTGACCCGGGTTCCGATGGTGCCGCCCCGGTACGCGATGTCATCATCATCGGCAGCGGGCCAGCGGGCTTGACCGCAGCGATCTATACGGCCCGTGCTCGCCTGGCGCCGCTGGTCATCGAGGGCGAGCCGTCATCGACCTCCGATCAGCCTGGTGGGCAGCTGATGCTGACCACCGAAGTGGAGAACTATCCCGGCTTTCCCGACGGCGTCATGGGTCCTGAGCTGATGATGAGCTTTCGGGTCCAAGCAGAGCGGTTCGGTGCCGAATTCCAAACCGCCAAAGCGACGAGAGTGAATTTCGACGAACGACCGTTTGTGGTCTGGGCAGGTGACGAACGCCATCTCGGCCGCACCGTGATCGTGTCGACCGGAGCTCAGAGCCTGCTTCTGGGCTTGCCGAACGAGGAGCGGCTGATCGGCCACGGCGTATCCACCTGCGCGACCTGTGACGGGTTCTTCTTCCGGGGCCAAGAGATCGCTGTAGTGGGAGGAGGCGACAGCGCGCTTGAAGAAGCCCTGTTCCTGACGCGCTTCGCCTCCAAAGTGCATGTCGTGCACCGGCGTCACGAACTCCGGGCATCGAAGATCATGCAGGACCGCGCGTTCGCCAACGACGGCATCGAGTTCCTGTGGAACTGTCGGGTGTCGGAGATTCACGGCGACGAACGACTCGAGGGTCTCACGCTCACCGACACCGTGACCGGTGAGCGCTCCGCCCTCGATGTCACCGGACTCTTCGTCGCCATCGGTCACCGGCCCAATACCGAGCTGTTCGCTGACTGGCTGGATCGCAAGCCGAACGGCTATCTCGTGACCCAGGCCGACAGCACGCGCACGAACATCGCCGGCGTGTTCGCCTGCGGCGACGTCCAAGATGACTGCTATCGGCAAGCGGTGACCGCCGCCGGCTCTGGATGCCAAGCGGCCATCGACGCAGAGCGGTGGCTCGAAGCTCACGGTCACTAGCCCGGTGTCCACAAACGTTCGCGCGCTTGCGAACTTCGGATTTGCCCGCAGTTCCAGTATTTTGCTGCGGTGTCACCATGCTCACCATGCGTAGGCATGGTGACACCGCACTAGCCCGGTCGATCAGCCGCCGTGTGTCGAGGCGGAGGCGTTAGCCTCGCTGCAATCGCTACATGAGGAGCCTGCAATGGCCGAAGGCATTTCCGCCTTGGACAACAGCACGTTCGACGAGACCGTCGGGGGCGCTGACAGCCCGGTGCTGGTGGATTTCTGGGCCGAGTGGTGCGGGCCGTGCAAGATGATCGCCCCCATCCTCGAGGAGATCGCGGCGGAGCACGACAACATCCGCATCGCCAAGGTCAACGTGGACGAGAGCCCTGACTTGGCGATGCGCTACCAAGTGATGAGCATCCCGACGCTCATCATGTTCCAGGACGGAGAACCGGCGAAGCGCCTCGTCGGCGCCAAGCCGAAGAGTGCCCTGCTGGCTGAGATCGGCGAATTCCTCTGATCCGACCCTTCGGCATCGGCGCGGCTGGTCCGCACGTACGAGACCTCCAGCACCGGCTGAGCGCGACGGGCCATTGGAGCGGCCCGATCAGCGGAATCTTCGACACCGCGACGGCTGATGCCGTCCGGGCATTCCAGCTTCAGCGGTCCATCGATGTCGACGGCATCTGCGGTCCCGAAACTTGGGCTCTGCTGATCGAGGCCGGCCAGCGACTGGGAGATCGCCAGCTGTACCTGCGCACGCCGCAGCTGCGCGGCGACGACGTGTCCGAGGTGCAGCGGATGCTCAGCACGCTGGGCTTCTCGGTCGGGCGGATCGACGGGATCTGGGGCCCGCTGACCGCCTCCGCATTGGCTGACTTCCAGCTCAACATGGGCCTCGGCGGCGACAGCGTCTGCGGCAGGCAGACACTGCAGACACTGCAGAGATTGGTGCGCCCCCTCGGCGACGCTTCAGTGGTGGCACACATCACCGAGCGCCGACGGCTCGAGACTGCGGGCGACCAATTGGCGGGCCACCGGATTGCAATCGGCGAGGCCGGCGGTCTCGAACCGGTCACCGCGTCCGTCAGGAGGGCCATCGGGCGCAATGGGGCGGAGGTGCTCACGGTGCACCATCCCGACTGGTCCGCACAGGCAACACAGGTCAACCGGTTCGGCGCAGCCGTTTACATCGGTTTCGAGGTGAAGCCCGCGGCGCCGTCGATCAGCTATTTCGAGGGACGTCACTTCGTCAGCCGGGCTGGTCAGCGGCTGGCTGCTGACATCGCGAGGCGCCTCAAACCAATGTTCGGTGAGATTCCGACGCATGGCATGGGTCTGCCGATGCTGCGCGAGAGCGCCATGCCTGCAGTGCTGTGCAGGTTTGAAGAGTTGGGCATTCTGCTGGAGCGCAACCGGAAAGTGGCCAACGCTGTGGCCCAATCCACACGAGATCTGCTGGCCACCCAGTCGTCTGCGTGATCCTGCGCTCACCGTGCCGCAGGTGGGCGCAAACAGCGTTCGCCTTCTCCCCAAGTTGTCCACAGGAAGTGGACAACAAGTTCGGATTGAAGCTGTGAATCCGGCCTGCTGAGTAAACCTGCGCCGAAGCCTCAACTCGCTTGAGCCATGCGGTCAACCTTCAAGAGGAAGTTGAAGGTTGACCGTCATGGTGTCGTAGAGCCGGGAGAGATCTGCTAAATCGGCGAATCTGATGACGATATGTCCCCCGCGAACCCCGACCTGAACTTCGACCGAAGTTGCCAACGCCTCAGACAGCACCGCTTCTACCTCAAGGGCCGCGGCCGGGCGATCTGCATCAGGAACGGCATCGGTGTCAGCGTCTTGGTCGTCAGTTTTTACAGGCTGGACTCCAGCTTCAGGCACTGCGTCCAAGGATCTGACAGCGTCCTCGACGGCGCGGACTGACCAGCCCTCGTCTACCACGCGCTCGGCCAGCAGTTCGATCTCGACTGGATCCTCACAGCCCAGCAGCGCTCGCGCATGACCGGCGGAGAGTTCGCCATCCAAGAGATAGCGCTGCACAGTGACCGGCAGCGACAGGAGCCGCAGTGAGTTGGTGATCGCCGCTCGGCTGCGCCCCATGCGGCGCCCCAGTTCAGAATGCGTGGCACCGAAATCGTCGATGAGCTGTCGGTATGCCGCGGCTTCTTCCAGAGGATTGAGGTCCGCCCGATGCACGTTCTCGATCAGGGCATGCGTCAGGCTCGACTCGTCGTCGGCAGCGCGCACAACCGCTGGGATCGTGTCCAAGCCAGCGATCTGGCTCGCCCGCCAGCGACGTTCCCCGGCGATGATCTCGTAGTGCCCGACAATGCCGGTCTCGCGCACCACGATCGGCTGCAGAACGCCGATCTGCCGGATTGAGTCGGCGAGCGAGTCGAGCGATTCTGTATCGAAATGCTGTCGAGGCTGCAACGGGTTGACCTCGACAGCGCCGAGCGGGACCTCTCGGTACGTCGACTGGCCAGTCGGGATCAGAGCACCCAGCCCGCGTCCGAGACCTCGCTGGGCGTTCATGTGGACGCTCCCTCAACGACCTCATAACGCCCGTCAGTCCCCAGAGCGTCGTCAGCACCGTCGAATGGACCGACAGCCGAACAATCCACGACGACATGGCGTGGATCTCCTCGTTCATGAATCTCTCGGGCAAGTTCCCGGTACGCAACGGCACCTCGACTCGTCGGTGCGTACACGGTCACGGGTTGGCCGACGCTCGGCGCCTCCGACAGTCGCACCGATCGAGGAACGACGACTTTGCAGACCCGGTCTCCGAAGTGTCGACGAACATCACTGACCACTTCGGCCGCGAGCCGCGTTCGGGCGTCATACATGACCATCACGATGGCGCTGATGACCAAAGCGGGATTGAGTCCCTCGCGCACCATTTCGACGTTGTGCAGCAGCTGGCCAAGCCCTTCAAGCGCGTAGTACTCGCACTGGACGGGCACCAAGATCTCTGTAGCTGCGCTCAAAGCGTTGACGGTCAGCAGGCCGAGCGACGGGGGACAGTCGACAAAGATGTAGTCATAGTCGTCGATCAGGGGATGCAGTGCGTGGCGCAACTTCAATTCGCGGCTAAAGGCAGACACGAGTTCTATCTCGGCTCCAGACATCTCCAGCCGCGCTGGAGCCACTGCGAAATTCTCGATTTCGGTCGGCTGGATGCAGTCCTGCAGGTCAGCGGTACCCAACAGGACCTGGTACATCGAGAGATCCAGCTCGCGCGGGTTGATGCCGGCGCCGGTCGCAGCGTTTCCTTGCGGATCCATGTCAACGAGGAGCGTCCGCTGACCGGCATCCGCGAGCGACGCACACAGATTGACCGTCGTCGTCGTCTTGCCGACGCCGCCTTTCTGATTCGTCACCGCAATGATCCGACTCATACCGTCTCCGCTCGACAGCAGCTAGTCCCTAGTCCCTAGAGGAAACGCCGATTGGCACGCCATCTCGTTGAACCGTTCATCTCTTCCCGCTCTTGTTCCCAATCTCGATTGGATACAGGCTCACGGGCCGCTCGGGCCACGGCTTCGCCCTGTGCTGTCCGCTCTAGCTCGCTTCGCTCACGGGCCGCTCGGACCCGGGACGCAACCTCTGAGGGTACGCCGTAATGCCGTACCCGGCGGGGTCCCGTCTGCTCCAATGTTTCACGTGAAACGTCTCGGTTACCGTGAATTTCTGCCATGAGCGCTGACGATGAACGGCTTTTGGAGGTGCTCCAGCGCGGTCAGCGACGGGGTTTCCTCGGAACCGGGGATCTCCAAGCGCATCTTCGGCACGCGCGTGCACACTGCAACGCAGCCAATCCAACACCGGGTCAGCGCTGGTGCGACTTGGGGAGCGGCGGAGGAGTGCCCGGCTTGGTCATAGCGCTTGATCTGCCCGAGGTCAAGTTCGTCCTGCTCGACCGCTCTCAACGTCGAACTGAGTTTCTCGCCGACTCCGCTCACCGCCTCGGCATCGGCGGCAGGATCCGGGTCGCCTGCGGGGACGCTGCCGACCTCGCCCATCGTCCTGAGCACCGGCATGTCTATGACGGGGTGGTCAGCCGGGCCTTCGGTACGCCGGCGACAGTTGCGGAGTGCGCCAGCGGCTTGGTGAGACCCGGCGGCCGACTGGTCGTCAGCGAACCGCCGAGTTCAGATGCGCCGCTCCAGGCGTCATCGAGCCGTGATTCCGAACGATCTCGCTGGCCGGCCGATCCGCTAGCGGAGCTGGGCTGGGATTTCGACGGCCACGCAGGCGAGGGTCCCACGTTCGCGATCCTCACGCGCCGGCCATCACACCAAGGCATCTATCCCCGAACGTGGAAACAGATCCGCAAGCGGCCGCTCTTCTGAACGCGCTGTCTCTGGGGGCTGCTCGGGCCTGAGCTTCCCGCTCTCGCTCACTCCGCTGACGGGCCGTGGACCTTGGGACTCAGCCTTCGGAACTCGACGGCACCAGCACAACCCGGCGACGCGGCTCGTCACCGACCGAAATGGTGTCGACACCTGAAATTTCATTCACCGTGTCGTGCACAACCTTGCGGTCTGCCGCATTCATCGGCTCCAGTCCCCGCTCAGTCCCCCGTTCTGCCACCGCCTGGGCGAGCTCACGAACGTAGGCCTCGAGTGCTTCACGGCGTCGCTGCCGGTAGCCGCCCACATCGACGCGGACACGGGCACGCCGCACACCGGGAAGACGGCGCTGCAGCATGGTCTTGGCGACTTCCTGGAGTGCCACCACATGACGTCCGCGCGGACCGACCAGCAATCCCAAGGACTCATTGACACCCTCGAGGTTGATCTCGAAACTGTCGTCATCTGCGGCCACGGGTACCGCCGTTGCCTCGATGCCGAACGCATTCACCAAGCCATCCAGAAACTCCTGCACCATGGCTTGCTGTTCGGCTGTCGTTGTTTCACCTGTCATCTTCATCACCTCGGATCGGGCACACATGCGTTGGGACCCGCCGCACATCGGGCGGAAGCAGTCCACGAGTGCTGCTGTCGGATCGTCCGCACGACGTGAGCGATGCTCAGCCTAGGGGTCTGCAGCCGCGGAACCCCTGAGATTCGCAACCCTCATCGCGACCGAGGAACTCAGAGTCGGGGCGGCTCGCGCTCGCTGGGGTAGAACTGCTCACAGTACGCCCGGTACTTCATGATTTCGCCATCTGTGCGAACGAGCCGGGGGCGTGGCACGTAGTGCTTGCGACTCCAGATGACCACATCCTGTTGGACGTCACGGATCTGAAGGTCCGCAACGAACTTGTTCATGATGGGCGCTCGCATCCGCGGCGGCAAGAATCTCAGGCCGACGATGAAGCGCTTGGGTTTGTGCAGCGGGCGCATCCTCGACACGATCGACAGGTCGATCAGCTTGCCGTCGACAGGTGTCGCCAACACCCACAACCGCGCATCGAAACCGATGGAATGCTCCTTGAACTCGACGAACGAGTAGCCGAGCCCGACAACATTCGCGACGGCTGTCACCTCCAGGCTCAACTTGGCCACCTTGGCGATCCTTCGGGTCGTCGAGAAACCGAATCGGCTCTCGAGCCGCGGCCCGTCGATCACCACTGGCGTCTCGCCGGTGACGTTGTGGTATCCGTGGATATAGCTCAGGTGAGCAATGTCCACCGAGTTCTCGCTCGTCTCCTGCGGATGACCGGCAAAGCGAACCGTCCGGATCTGCAAGTCCGTCCAGTCGTCCCCGGATTGAGGAAGGCCCGGCAGCTGCCACTGCGGGGGTCGCCCTCGCAGTCCCCACCAAGCGAAGATCAGACCGGCAACTTCGTGTACCTCAAAGAGTTCCAGCCTGGCCGAACGGGCTGGCGCCCCAGACGGGGTGGCCACGCACTGCCCGCTCGCGTCGAACTCGAATCCATGAAAAGGACAGACAAGTCGCCCATCGACGATCGTCGTCCCGGCCTCCGGCCCAAGATCAGAACCCATGTGCGGACATACCGACCGAGCCACACAGATCTGGCCGGCAGCGCCGCACCAGATGACGATCTGCTCGCCCATCCAAGTCCGCTCCACCAGCCCGGCCTTGCGGACAGCGTCTCGCGTCGCGATGAAGTACCAGCCCTCGGGAAACGGATAAAGAGAAGTAACGTTCGTTCCCTGTTCGGATCTCGCAGTCATCAGGTCGTGTTCTTCGTCCGGAAATGCTCTCGGCAGGCTAGGCCGGATCGTCGGAACCTCCGGGAAGTGCCGATGCTGCACGTACCTCACCTCCGAGTATCCGTAAACTTGGGGTCGGTTTTTCAGAATGCAGAGCCGACCACCGTGCACACCGTGATCCGGAGAGTCTCTTGAGTATTGCGACGACAGCATCGACGAGGGAGACGGCTGCGAAGCCGCTCGACCTGACTGAAGAACTCATCCTAGTGCTGCTCAGCGAAGAGAGCGGGTACTTCCACCAAGTTCCCGGTTGGCATCTGAACTGCGCCATGGCCGGTGCGGCGCTGGCAGAGCTCTCGCTGCAGGCGCGCATTGACACCGACATGGAGTCGCTCATCCTGCTGGACCCCACCCCGACCGGCAAGCCGATCTTGGATCTCGCCCTCCAGCACATCTCCAACGAGTCCAACCAGCACAATGCCCAGTACTGGATCGAGCGCCTCGCGCCTCGCGCCGAGATGATGATCGACTTGGCGTTGGAACAGCTCGTCCGACTCGGGATCCTCGAGCATCACGACGGCGACTTCTGGAGCTTGACGGCAGCGGCACGGCACAGCGACTTCTTTGCGGGTGACGACGACGACACGGCTGTCCAATTCATCAAGACGCGCATTGGCAGATCGATCTTGCTGGGTGAGATTCCCAGCCCGCGAGACGTCATCATCATCGGTCTCGCGCACACCTGCGATGTCCTCCGTTTCATCTTTGAACTCGACGACGAGGCGGAGGAGCGGATCCAGCTCATCTGTCAAATGGACCTGATCGGCAGAGCCATTGCCGATGCCGTCGCGCACAACCTCGTAGCGTCGCTGCTCAGAAGCTCTGCGTTGACGAAGTCGATACCCAAGCTGCCGCTGAAGAAGCTGCTGCTCAATCGCCATTTCCTTCGGGGAAACATCCCTGCCGTTTATGCGCAATTGACTGAAGAATTCGGCCCAGTCTTCCGGCTCAATCCGCTGTTCTCCAAGCAGGAAATTACCTTCTTATCAGGTCCTCAGGTCAATCGTTGGGTTCACCGTCATGGTCGAATGCACCTCAGGGCAAGCGACTATCTCCGAGGTCTAGAAACCGCTTATCACGCCTCTGGATTGTTACCTGCACTGGATGGTGCAGATCACTTTCGCATGCGCAAAGCACTGCGTACCGGCTACGGTCGAACGAGATTCGAGCAACAACTCGAGACGGTGTATCAGCATGCTCGAACGTACATAAGCAACTGGAAGGTCGGGGATACCTTTGGAGCCGTTTCCATGTGTCGTGGTTTTTCCGGTGCTCAAGTTACACCGTTCCTCGCGAGCATTGAAGCAGACGACGTCATCGATGACCTCATCACCTATAAGTCCCGCGTGCTCATGACCCAAGTCGTGAATGTCTTGCCAAAGTTCATGCTCAATACCCCAGCCATGAAGCGAAAGAAGCAAGTCGTCGACGTTCTGTACGATCGCGTCCTAGAGTCTCACACCGCCGCGCAGAGGGCTGGTTGCCCTCGCGATCTTGCCGACGACGTGCTCAGTTTGCACAGCAGCGACCCGATATTCGTGCCGGAGTCAAATCTCAGCTTTACCTTCTCAGCACCTGTGCTGGCGGGCATGTACGCAGGAGATGAGCTCAGCTTCATCCTGTATGCCATGGTGTCCCAACCGCATCTGTATGAACGCATCCAGACAGAAGCTGATGCTTTGTTTGCCGATGGAGAGCCGTTGTCAGAAGACTTGAATTCCTCAGCGGTTGACGTCACTCGACGATTCATCATGGAGTGCTTGAGGCTGTGGCCCACCGTTCCAATGTCGATCCGCACTGTGATGAATGCATGCGTCGTCGAAGACTATGAATTGCCGGTCGGCTCCAAGGTGTTCATCGCCACGACCGCACCGCACTACATGAGTGACGTTTTCCCGGATCCATTCACCTTCGACATTGACCGCTACCTGCCCTCACGTGGCGAGCACCGGACTCCAGGCTATGCACCATTCGGACTTGGTACGCATAGTTGTCTCGGTTCACACATGGTTGAATTGCAGATGCTGCTCAGCCTCTTGATACTCGCGCACTATTTCACCTTCGAGATCTCTCCATCGAGCTACCAGCTGAAGATCAGCCCATTTCCGTCGATGTCACCCAACAAGCGGCTGAAATTCAAGATTGCGAAGCAGCGACACCCAGTGGCGAACTGAGCGATTCCGGGTCAACTTCGACCTGATCGGGAACGCCGCCGGGACGACCGGCCGCCGCCCTTTTGACCTTGCTTGGCGTCCTGACGGCGCTTGCCTCCGCCGGATCGCCGACGCTGGCGCCGATCGCGCCGAGCCTCACCCACGCGCGGCGGCGGGCCGATGGGGCGGACACGCACCCTCACCCGGGCTGGATGGCGCCGGAACCCCCAATGGGATCTCGTCGGAGCAGCCAAGACCTCGATGTCCGCGTCCTCGGCAGCGACCGAGAGCGCGTCAAGCGCACGGTCACGAGCCTCATCGACGCTCGTCCCGGTCATCACGATCCACTCCACGGCAGCGTCCTAGATTCTCGGTCTCGCCGGCACGATGCTCATCGCTTGCGACGGTTGCGGGTCCGGCCATCTCCCGAGGTACGGCGACTCTGGATTCGCTTGGGTTCTGGTTCGGGCGCTGATCGCCCCCGCCGACGATTTCGGCTCTCCGCGGCATCGCGGCGCGCCCCCGAATTTCGCCCGTCAAGAGATGCCCCGCGGCGGCGGCGCTTGGGAGGCTCCGGAGCCGGCCCCGATGGTTCCCGAGTCCGGCGCACCGCGGGAGCTACGGGAGCTTCGGGAGTTACGGCTTCCCCGACGTTGTTGCTCTGCTGGTGTGCTGTATCTTCTCGCCGCTCAGCGCGACGCTCCGCCCGAGCCGCGCGACGCTCTGCCTCGGCGTCGAGGGCCTTGCGCGACCGCTGGTTCGGCACCGAACGCTCGGACTGCGGGTCTGGCGCCGTCTCGGCCTCGATGACATCACCATCGCTCTGGGCAGCAGCGATGGACTGCGGAGGCTTCATCGTGGCGTGAATGAACGCTTGGGTCAGCATCCGGTAGATGCTCGACACGATGAAGTACGGCACCAACGCTGCCGCCACAAAGAAGCTGAACACCGGCAGCATGAAGGGCAGGTACTTCATCATGATTTCCATCTGACGGTTCGGCATGGTCGCAGTGCCGCGCCGCCTCGCCATCTGGCGCTGCTGAAGCCAGGCCAGCACGAACGTGACCCCCACGAGTGCCAGATACGGCAGACCCTCCACGAAGTCGGCCTGCACGACTTCCCGCGCCGACTTGGCCAAGTCCATGCCGAGCGAGCGCATCTCGCCGTAACCGTCAGTGCCGATGGAGTCGACCAGATCGGTGTAGAGCTGCGAGTCTTCGCTGAGATTGCGTGGGTACGAAGCGTCTGGGTTGCTGGGGTTGTGCGGGTTGTCTGGGGTGACGCGCAGATTCCAGATGACCCGGTACAGCACAAAGAAGATCGGTATCTGCACCAAGTTCGGCAAGCACCCGCCCAGCGGGCTGACCCCGTGAGCCTGGTACAGCTTCATGAACTCTTCGTTCATCCTCTGTCGGTCGCCGGCGAATTGCTTGCGCAGCTGTGCCATCTCGGGCTGCAGTGCCTGCTGCTTCGTCATGGAGCGGGCGCCTCGCAGCGTGAGCGGTGTGAACAGCAGCATGATCGCCAGCGTGAGCATGGCGATGGCGAACGTGTAGTCGTTGACCAACGAGTAGAACCACGCCATCACGCCGGCAATGCCATCGAAGATCACGTCGAACATGCGTGCTCCGATATCTCGGCGACTGGGTCTGATTCTGGGTCTGATTCCTGCGTGGAGACCACCCTCGCAGGCACAGGGTCATAGCCCCAGCCACCCCATGGGTGGCAGCGGCAGAGGCGCCTGGTGGCCAGCCACCCGCCACGGACGGCTCCCCAGATGCGCAGCGCATCCAGCGTGTACTGCGAGCACGTCGGATCGAAACGGCACGACGGCGGTCGTGAGCGGGGGAATGCTCGATAGAACCGCACTGCCGCCACGCCCACGCGCGCCAACGGGCTGGGTTTCATGGTGCCCCCTCTTCGGGCCCCAGCAGCGCCCCGGCGGACTTCAGCAATTCCAGCAGCTGGGCCTGTGCCCGGCGGTAGGTCACCTGCGAAGCCGATCCCCGCACGCCCAGGAGATAGCGCCCAGGCCTCACGCGGTCGGCGTGTTCGCGCAACAGCGCCCGCAGCCGCCGTCGCACTCGATTCCGCTGAACGGCGTTCCCGCTGGACCGCCCGAGTGCGAACGCCACACGCGGACGCTCGAGTTCCGTGTCCGCTGCGAACGACATCCACAGCAACTCGCTGTCGCAGCGGCGACCGCGGCGCAATGCTGCGAAGTCGGCCCTGCTGTGGCACGAATCAATCAGGCGCTCAGCCGTTGCCGGCCCTTGCGTCGGCGAGAGTTCACGATTGCCCGGCCTGCGCGAGTGGACATGCGATGACGGAAGCCGTGCCGACGCGCCCGTCTGCGATTGTGAGGTTGGTACGTGCGCTTCACGCTGCAGCCTCCTGGAGGTTCAGGCCGCGGGCTGGTCCACGAATTGCGGTACGGCGGCCGGAGCGTGCCCGAGTCGCCCCGGGAGCACCGACAGCCTACGGGTGTCGATGCGGGTCGGCACCGCGAGTGCCTCGCATCTCAAACGCGCGGCCAAGCGTGCTTCATCGCGCGCGACGAAGCTGTGCAGGCCTTGGTCAGTCGCGGCACAGATGCCCCGACATGCAGTGAGCCAACCGCCCGATCTCTCTGCGGCAAGCGCCTGCTAGTGCGGGTGTTGCGCATCTGTCGCCGAGTTGCCGACCCGGTGTCGACCGTGGCGTCGCGAGCGCCCGAGAACGCGCACTTGCGATATGCGAAGCGCAGCCATAGGTTCGCCGTACCGGATGCCGCTTCGTGGCCCGCAGGCGATCAGCGAGGTTGCCCGGGTTCACGACGGCCGCAGGCGAAGAAGGTTGTAGTAGTGAGTTTTCCGCCTGCGAACATCGCATCGCACGAACCCGACAACCATCGCGACAGTCCAAGCTTCCAAGACTCACTCAGCCCCTCTGAGATAATTCCATCCCATTCCGCTGACCTAGAGGCCAGTACGCGCGCTAACACCGACGAGCTGTGGTCGAAGTGCCGTGAGATTCTGCGGCGCACGGTATCCGACGCGCTCTGGCTGGGATATTTCCGCCACTTGCGGGTCTTGCACATTGACAGTGAACTGGCGGTATTGATCGCGCCGAGCAACATGATCCGCGATCGCATCCAACGCCGTTACATCCCCATGCTTCACGCCGCCTTTGAGCAGCTGCCGGTGAGTCCTCAGATATATGAGATCGAAACCCGTCCCGAGCTCGACGATCTCGACACCGATGCGGATTCTCACGACGTCAACGCCATCATCTCCGATGACGAGGCCTCGAACGCTCTAGGCGGCGAGACGTGGCACCCCGCCGGCGGGGTTGCCCAACCAAGGCTGTCAGCCCCGACTCAGCGGAGCTACAGCCCATCGGTCTCCGACATCGCAGAGCAGCAACCAGTGTCGGGGACCGACATCACCAATCCCCGGTACACGTTCGGGAGCTTCGTCACCGGCAGCAGCAACCGGTTCGCCCAAGCCGCCGCGTTGGCGGTCGCGGAGACGCCTGGAAGCGCCTACAACCCGCTGTTCATTCATGGGGGCACTGGACTGGGGAAGACGCATCTCCTGCAAGCCATCGTCAACTATCTGGGCGACACGCTGCCGGAGCATCGCGTTCGCTATGTCTCGACTGAGACGTTCCTCTCCGAGTTCATCGAAGCCATTCGTACGAATACGACACCGGCATTCAAGCGGCGCTATCGCGAACTCGACGTACTACTGCTCGACGACATCCAGTTCATGGAGGGCAAAGAAGGCCTGCAAGAAGAACTCTTCCACACCTTCAATTCCTTGCATGTGACCGGTCGGCAGATCGTGATCTCGTCCGATCGGCCGCCTCGCAGCATCGCGACGCTGTCAGACCGCCTGCGCAGCCGCTTCGAATGGGGCCTGATCACCGACATCCAGCCGCCGGATCTGGAGACCCGGGTCGCCATCCTGAGCAAGAAGACCGAGCATGGCGACGTCCCTGACGAAGTGCTCGAGCACATCGCGCATCTGATCACGAACAACATCCGCGAACTCGAAGGCGCATTGGTGCGCGTCACTGCGTATGCCAGTCTCACTCGCAACCCGGTGAACCTCGAGACAGCCCAGCAGATCCTCAGCGACGTCAGCGCACCCCAAGAACGTCCGATCACCCCGGACCGGATTCTCGAACTGACGTCGGACATGTTCGGCTACCGCATCACGGAACTCACCAGCCAGAGCCGGCAGCAAGGCCTAGTGAAGGCCCGCCAGATCAGCATGTACGTGATGCGTGAGCTGACCGACCTGAGCTACCCCGCCATCGCCAGCGTGTTCGGCGGCCGGGATCACACCACCGTCATGCACTCAGTGAAGAAGATCAGCAGTCTTCTCCCTTCCGAACGCCGGGTGTACGACCAGGTGGCACAGCTCATCGCGCGGGTCCGGGCCGCCTGACCGCAGCTCAGCGGCTGTCCGTTGCTCGGCGGGCGCGCTGGCGTAGGGTGTCTCCGCATACTGTGGACAACGAGTGGAAAAGCCCGCGATTCGCCTTGGGACGAATCGGGCTTTTCCACTCTCAGGACGGCAAGACGAAAAAAACGATGCAAAGCTGTGAACACAACAGGCACCATTGTTGACAGACCATGCTGCTCTGACCTGCGAGAACAGCTGGTCATCCACAATCCACAGCCCCTACAGCCAACATCAGAGGAGTCTCAGCCTTCATATTGAGGGTTGTGCATCTCACCGGTCTGAATCGGCCAAGGAGAACCACCCGTGAAATTGCGCATTGAACGAAGCACACTGGTTGACCAGCTGACCTTGGCCAGTCGGGGAGTGAATCTGCGCGGAGGTGGCCTGTTCGTGCTCACCGGTCTGCACCTGCGAGCAGACGGCGATGGCCTGACGGCGACCGGGACAGACTTGGATCTGACTGTGCGCACCCGTCTGAGCACACCGGTGGAAGCCGAAGGCGAGACGGTAGTGCCTGCCCGCTTGCTGACCGACATCGTTCGCGCCTTGCCGAGCGGCGAGGTGACCTTGGAACTCACCGATGATGATGTGCAGATCAGCAGCGCGCGAGCTCAGTTCTCGATCAGGACCTTGCCGACTGCCGACTTTCCGGTGCTTCCCCAGCCGGCGGGCGACAGCGTGACCGTTCCGGCCGGCGATCTGGCGGAGGCCTTCCGTCAGGTTGTCAGGGCCGCCAGCTCGGACGACGCCCGGCCGATTCTCACCGGAGTGCTCATGACAGCACGCGGGGACGGCCTGCGTCTTGTGGCAACCGATTCTTATCGCTTGGCACTGCGGGATCTTCCTGAGGCCCAAGTCTTGGGACCTGGGCAGCAGGTGCTGGTGCCATCACGTGCGCTGGAAGAATTAGGGCGAATTCTCAATGCAGACAGAGACGTCACCATGCGTCTGGGTGAACGCGAAGTCACCTTTGAAGTCGGCGACGAGCACCGGTTCACGCAGATCATCTGCCGGCTCATCGCTGGAGACTTCCCCAGCTACCAGCCGCTCATTCCGGAATCGTACGACAACCGTCTCGTAATAGATCGGGCAGCGCTGCTCGACGGCGCTCGTCGGCTTCGGTTGCTCGCACGGGACACGAACGCACCGCTGCGCATGGATCTGCGCGAGGACGGCATCGAACTCACCGTCATCAGTCAGGACGTCGGCAGTGCAAGCGAGGAAGTGGATGCGACGTACTCCGGCGAGTCGACCACCGTCGCTTTCAACCCTGACTATTTGATCGAGGGCTTGGAAGCAGTCGGGGGCAACACTATCGAACTGGTACGGCTTGATGCACTCAAGCCGGCTGTGTTGCAGGCCCCGGGTCAAGGCGAATTCCTGTACTTGCTGATGCCCGTACGGGTGTCCTGAACGACGATCTCGTTCATGGGCTGCTGGCGGCACCGCGGCGACTCGTGTCAACAGAGCTGATCGTGTCCAGCGGGTAGCCATGATTCTCGCTTGGCTGAGTATCGAGGACTTCCGGAATCATCGATCCACCGTGGTGTCCTTCGATCGTGGCCGGACACTCGTTGTGGGACCCAACGGTCACGGCAAGACCAATCTGCTTGAAGCGGTCGCGATGCTGACAGGCGCGGGTTCGTTCCGAGGCGCAAATGCCGAAACGCTCGTACGAGCAGGTTCGCAGCGGGCTTACACGCGTGCGGAGGTCCGGCGGAGGGGGCGCCCCAGTCTGGTGGAGATGGAAATCGCGGTCGGTGGTCGATCCCGGGCACAGGTCAACGGCCGACGGGTTCGGACGCTGCGAGATCTTGCGGACATCGTCACTGCGGTGGTGTTCTGCCCGGGGGATCTGACCATTACGGCGGGCGGTCCGTCAATGCGACGGGCGCTGGCCGATGAAGTGCTCGCCAGCACTGACCGCGAGTTCCGGGCGGTGCGCGCAGATCTTGAGCGAATCCTGCGCCAGCGGAACAACCTGCTCAAGCAAGTCGGCCGGCGTCCCGACGGTGATGCCCTGAACACGCTGGACGTCTGGGATGACCAGTTCGCGGCGACAGGAGAGATCGTGGCCCGACAACGGGCAGCGCTCGCTGGCGCGTTGGCCCCTGCGGCCCAAGAGACCTACCGCCGCTTGGCGGGAACCGACGCACGGCTTGAACTGTCCTACGTGACCTCTTGGGCCGGTGACTCGTTGGCGGCAGCGTTGGAATGCTCACGCTCGGGTGACCTGCGACGTGGCACGACGTCGGTCGGCCCTCATCGAGACGAGTTGGAGATCGCTCTCGACGGGCTTCCGGCGCGGACGCACTCCTCGCAGGGCGAGCAACGCAGCATTGCACTGTCACTGCGCTTGGCGCAGCATCGTTACGTCGCTGACTGTCTTGGCACTGCCCCCATTGTGTTGCTCGACGATATGTTCTCCGAACTGGACGAGGATCGCGCGCGGCGTCTGGTCGACTGCTTGCCAGACGCGCAGACGGTCCTGACGTCGGCCACTGGCCATGTGCCTGACGGGATTGACTTCGGCAGCCGCGTCGAGATCCGCGACGGCACCGCGGTGTCGGGCGCGGTCCGCGACGGTGCAGGTGCTGACGGCAGGGCGTGACGAGATCGTGCGCAAGCGCTGCAGGACGGGGTGCGAGACCGTGTGGATGACATGAAACGCCGACGGAATGGAGCAGTCGGCCGCGAACCCCGCTCGATCAGCGAATCACTTAAATCCGTTACTGCCGGTTTCGGCTCGCGAGGCCGAGCAATCGACCTGAGCGACCGCTGGTTCGATGCCGTCGGCGAGACGATCGCGGCTCACGCGCGACCTGAACGGCTCGAATCCGGTCGGCTGACGGTGGTTGTCGACGACCCCGCGTGGGCCACAGAATTGCGCTACCACGCGGCCCGAATTCTGGAAGCGCTCAATGCAAATCCGAGCGCTGTGGCGATCTCGGAGCTGCATCTCCGAGTGCAGCCGGGCGTGTGACTCAAAAAGCCGTTTAACCTGCGTTTTGGCAGCCTTCCAGTGGTCGCCTCTGCACTGAGAACGGCTCCCTTTCCGTTAGGCTTGCAGGCTAGGAATGGCGTGGCCGAGCAACATGCGGCCGAGCAACGCGGATGAGTTCAGCCGAGCTTGGCCTCAAGCAGCGCGCCGAGTGCCGTTCCTCATTGCGGCCCCTAGGGCCGAACGCAGACGCACAGCCTTGGAGACTCATCAGTTCCATGCCGCTCCGCAGCCCCGAAGCCCCAGCGTGATCAACGCCACCGCAGCGCCCAGCACCATGGCGTCTCTGGACGGCACGGCAGCTCCTGACAGCCCAGCAGTGGGCGACTACAACGCGGACGCCATCACCGTGCTCGAAGGCCTCGAACCCGTCCGCGAGCGCCCTGGGATGTTCATCGGTTCCACCGGCCCGGGTGGCCTGCATCATCTCGTCTACGAGGTGGTCGACAACGCCGTCGACGAGGCCATGGCGGGCTACTGCACGTCCATTGAGGTCACCTTGCAGCCCGACGGGTCGTGCCGGGTGACCGACGACGGTCGTGGCATTCCGGTCGAAGCTCATCCGCAGTACCCCGACAAGTCAGCCGCCGAGGTGGTGCTCACCGTGCTGCATGCCGGGGGCAAGTTCGGCGGCGCCGGGTACAAGGTGTCGGGAGGCCTCCATGGCGTCGGCGTGTCGGTCGTGAACGCGCTGTCGTCCGAGCTGGAGGCCGTTATCGATCGCGATGGGAGACGCTGGCGCCTTGAGTTCCGTGACGGCGGCGAGCTGGTCGGTGAACTCTCCGACACCGGTCCGTCACCGGGGGGCATCACCGGCACCACTATCACGTTCCGTCCCGATCCCACGGTCTTTGACCACCCCGAATTCCGGGCGCAGACGCTCACGGAGCGTCTGCAGATGATGGCGTTCCTCAACGCCGGACTGCGCATCGGCTTCATCGACGAGCGCCGCGCTGAGCCTGTCCGTCACGACTTCTGCTATCCAGGCGGCATCCGCGACTTCGTCCGCCATCTCAACGAGACGTCCGAGACGCTGTTCGACGAGGTGGGCTTTCTCACTGCTGTCGAGGACAGCGATGAGGTGGAGATCGCCTTCCAGTGGAACACCGGCTTCAACACCGACGGCATTCACAGCTTCGCCAACGGCATCAACACGATCGAGGGCGGCATGCACGCTGAGGGGTTCCGCTCGGCGCTGACTTCAGCGGTGAACAACTACGCCAAAGACCGAAAGATGCTGCGGCCCGACGACGGCAACCTTCAGGGAGACGACATCCGCGAGGGCCTCACCGCGGTGGTGAGCGTCCGCATGGCAGCACCCCAGTTCGAAGGCCAGACCAAGGCCAAGCTCGGCAACACTGCTATGCGCAGCCTGGTGCAGAAGGCCGCCTACAGCGGACTCAGCGAATGGCTCGAAGAGCACCCGACCGAGGCCAAGCTGCTGGTCGGCAAAGCCGTCGACGCCCGCCGGGCGCGTATTGCCGCCCAGAAGGCACGCAACACAGTGCGCAAGTCGGCGCTCGGCGGCGCCGGCCTGCCCGGCAAGCTCACCGACTGCTCGTCAGGCGATCCCGCAGAGTCCGAACTGTACATCGTGGAGGGCGACTCAGCCGGCGGTTCGGCCAAAGAAGCCCGCGACCCCGCTATCATGGCGATCCTGCCGGTCCGGGGCAAGATTCTCAATGTTCAGCGCAGCCGGCCCGAGCGCATCTTTGACAACAACGAGATCAGCGCGCTGATCTCGGCGATCGGTGCCGGGGTTGACGGTGCCACCGGCGAGAACGGTTTCGAAGCCTCCAGGATCCGCTACCACAAGGTGATCCTCCTGTGCGACGCCGACGTGGACGGCAGCCACATCCGGACCTTGCTGCTGACGTTCTTCTTCCACCGGATGCGCGAGCTGCTGTCGGGTGGCCGTGTGTACATCGCTCAGCCGCCTCTGTACTCCACCAAGGTCGGCACCGAGACGGTGTATCTCAAGGACGACCGGGCCAAGACCTCGTTTCTCGAAGAGCGGCCCAGCCATCGCAACGAGTTCCAACGCCTCAAAGGCTTGGGCGAGATGGACGCCCAAGAGCTGTGGGACACCACGATGGACCCGGCACGACGAACCCTGCTGCGCGTCACGCTGGAAGAGGCGGCCACGGCAGACCGCATCTTCAGCACCCTCATGGGCGACGATGTGGACGCTCGCCGGGGATTCATCCAGAACAACGCCACCGACGTGCGTTTCCTCGACGTTTGAGTCCGATGGATCATCGGACGGGCGCCTCATGAGCGACGACGGGGACACGCACATCGGCAGGGAGACCGCTGCCGACCGGCCGGAGCGTGCAGATCACGGCGCCATCGGCAGCGCCGACTCGCTTGCAGGAGGCGTCGTCGGCGTTGTGGACGTCGAGATCCAGACCGAGATGGAGCAGTCGTTCCTTGACTACGCCATGTCGGTCATCACCTCAAGAGCACTGCCCGATGCCCGCGACGGGCTCAAGCCGGTGCATCGCAGGATTCTGTGGTCGATGTTCGACACTGGCCTGCGCCCGAACCGCCCGCACAAGAAGTGCGCCACCGTGGTGGGTGACGTCATCGCCAACTACCACCCTCACGGCGACAGCTCGATCTACGACGCGTTGGTGCGGATGGGCCAGTCGTTCAGCTTGGCCAACACGTTGATCGATCCGCACGGCAACTTCGGCTCGCCGTCTGACCCACCGGCTGCCTACCGCTACACCGAGTGCCGCCTGACGGACTTGGCCATGACCATGGCCGAGGGCATCGACGAGGAGACGGTCGACTTCGCCTCGAACTTCGACGGCTCCCGCACCGAGCCGCTGGTGATGCCGTCGCGATTCCCGAACCTGCTTGTCAACGGCAGTCAGGGCATCGCGGTGGGCATGGCCACCAACATCCCCACCCACAATCTGGGCGAGATCATCGACGCCACCGTCCATCTCATTCAGAACCCCGAGGCCACCGTCGACGACTTGATGGGGTTCGTGCGCGGACCGGACTTTCCGACCGGCGGGCGGATGCTCGGCCGCGCTGGCGCCCGTGAAGCCATGGCGACCGGCCGCGGCTCGGTGAAACTGCGGGCCCGTGCCGAGATCGTCACCAACGGCAAGCGATCGAGCATCGTGGTCAGCGAGATCCCGTACCAAGCCTCCATCGAGAACATCGAGCGCAAGATTGCCGATGCGGTGAACCGCAAGGTCATCGAGGGCATCACCGAGTTGCGCAACGAATCTGCCAAGGGAAAGACCCGGTTCGTGATCGAGCTGCGCCCCTCGGCGCCGGCGAACGTGGTGCTCAACAACCTGTGGAAGCACACGCCGTTGCAGTCCAGCTTCGCCGTGAACATGGTGGCGCTGGTCGACGGGGTGCCGCGTACGCTCAATCTCAGAGACGCCTTGGCTGCGTATGTCGATCATCAGATCGAGGTGGTCACGCGACGCAGCCAGCACCGCCTGGACGAGGCCCGTGCCCGTGCCCACATCGTGGAAGGCCTGCTGCGTGCGCTGGACCTGATCGACGAGATCATCGCCCTGATCCGCGCCAGCGACGATCGGGCGGCGGCGCTAGAGGGCTTGTGCGCCGAGCCCATGTCGTTCAGCGCCGAGCAGGCCAATCACATTCTGGACATGCAGCTCAGCCGCCTGACCCGGCTGGGCCGCACCCGCCTGATCGACGAGCTGGCTGAGCTGAGGGGGGCGATTGCCGAGCTGGAGGCCATCTTGGGCTCGGATGCGCGGCTGCGCCGGGTGATCGTCGGCGAGCTGAGCGCGCTGCGCGACGAGCACCAGACACCGCGGCGCACCGAGATCGTCACCGACCCCGGCGAGATGGACGCCGAGGATCTCATCGAGGACGAGCCGCTGGTGGTGACGCTCACCCGCGAGGGCTACGTGAAGGCCACCTCGCCCGATGTGTTCCGCACCCAAGGGCGTGGCGGCCGCGGTGTGCAGGGTGCCCGGCTGAAGGACGACGATGTGGTGGTCCGCGTGCTGCTGACCACGGCGCACGCTTGGCTGCTGTGCTTCACCAACCGTGGCCGGGTGCACCGGCTGAAGGCCTACGAGGTGCCGCTCACCAGTCGCACCGCCCGGGGCACTGCGTTCGTGAACCTGCTCCAACTCGGTGCCGATGAGCGCGTCGAGGCCGTGGTGGAGGCACGGGAATTCCCGGCGGATCGGTACCTGATGTTCGTGACGCGCAATGGACTCGCCAAGAAGACGCCGCTGAGCGCGTACGAGAACATCCGCTCGAACGGCCTGATTGCGTTGAGCCTGCGAGACGGAGACGAACTGGTTCGGGTACTGGAGACCTCAGGCGAGGACGACGTGCTCATCGTGTCGCGTGCTGGTCAGGCCATTCGGTTTGCGGAAACTCCGGATGTGCGTTCGATGGGCCGTAACGCAGCAGGCGTGCGCGCGATGCGATTGCGCGACGGGGATACGGTGGCTGCTGCTGATGTCTTGTCAGCGGACGACAGTCGCAGTCTGCTGCTGGTGACTAGCTCCGGTGCTGCAAAGCGGACGGAAGCTGATCGGTTTCCGCGTAAGGGCCGTGGTGGCCTAGGCGTCATCGCTGTCAAGCTGCCGGAGGCAGATGCTCAGGTGGTCGGCGCTCGGTTGGTGGAGGCCGAAGACGAAGTGATGCTGGTCTCATCGGGTGGAGTGCTGATCCGTACGCGCGTCTCCGATATCTCGCAGCAGGAACGCATGGCGACCGGGGTGCGGGCGATGGCGCTCGACGATGACGAGGCGGTCGTAGCCATCGCGCTGGTGGAGCTGCCGGACATCCCAGAGAACGACCATCCCGTCGGCGAGTCCCGCGAAAATGCTGTGGGCGAGGTGACCTCGGCGACATAGCGTCGGTCGATGGCCACGACGAGACCGAGTCCCGGCTTCCGGAGAGGCCGAGGCTCTGTCGAGTTTCTGTGGGGCCACTGGCAGGCGCCAGGACATCTGGACTTGTCAGCCTGCGTCAAGGGTTCGAGTCTCTCTGGCTCCACGCGCGCACGGCATCACGGCGGGCAGGCAGCGTTGCCAGTGGCGTTGCTGGCCCTCGCGCTGCTCCTCAGCGTCGGCTTGGTGGCTCGCTGGGGTCAGGCGGCACTGGCGAGTTCACGGGCCCAAGCGGCTGCCGATGCGGCGGCGCTGGCAACCCTGGCTACCGCTGACATCGAGGCGATCATGGGTGGTGTCGTCCCTGGTGCTGCTGTCGCCTTGGGTGTCGTCCGCGATGCCGACGGCGTGCTGGAGGGGTTCGAAGTGCGTATCGACGGCCGAATGGCACACGTCGAGGTCGTTGTGGAGATCGACGGCCAGCGCGCGGCGGCGGCGGCAGAGATGCCCATCGGCTGACTTCTACACTGCGAAGCGTGGTCTCTGGGACTTCTGGTGGGGGGCCGCCGCTGCCGATGCCCAGCGGGCCGACCCCCACCGATGAGCTGTTCGCTGAAGCGTTGGGCATCACCCCAGCCGGCCGCGCGCGTCGCCGCCGGAGGGTTCGTCCGTCTGCTGCATCGGCAGGTCCCGCCGCACCGCGCTCGATCCGCCCCGCCCCCGCTGCGCCAGTGCCGCAGCCGACATCGTCCCCGGGCGCAGTACCGCAGGTGCCGATGGCTGGAGGTTTTCCTGCGTTGCCTCAGCCAGAAGAGCCACAGCCGGTCCGGCGGACCTGGCTCAGCCAGCGCCGAGCCCGAGTTCGCCGAACACACCGCATCCTGCGCCACATCGATCCTTGGTCGGTGTTCAAGATCTCGGTGCTGCTGTACGCCTGCCTCTACACAGCAGTCCTGATTGCGGGTGTATTGCTGTGGAACGCTGCACAGCGGTCGGGTCTCGTCGAGAAGCTGGAATCCTTCATCACCGAGGTGGGTTCGTATGAGAGTTGGAAGATCGATGGCATGGTGATCTACCAGCGGGCCCGGATCGTCGGTCTGGTGCTCGCTACGGTTGGGGTTGCCTTCAACGTGGTGATGGCGATCATGTTCAACCTGATCAGCGATCTCACCGGTGGTGTGCGGGTCACAGTGCTCGAGGATGAGCGCCGCCCGCCTGCTCGCTAGACGCCGAAGCCCCGGGTCCGAAGCGTCCCCCAAGACAACGGCTCGTCGATCACGCGTGGCTCGCTTCGTCGTCGACCGGTAACGTGAGCGGCCCCGCGGGGCTATAGCTCAGTCGGTTAGAGCGCACCCCTGATAAGGGTGAGGTCGTTGGTTCGATTCCAGCTAGCCCCACATGATGAACCTGCTGCGGCGTGCGCTTCTTGCCAGTGTGGTGGGCGGGCTGATCACCGTCGTCCTGCGGCTGCGCTCGCCCCAGGAAACTCCCCGTCGTGAAGGCAGCTGGCGGGAGCTGGCCGGTCCTGACCTGCGGTGATCAGGCAGTCGCCCGATGAGCCCGACACACCGATGAGCACAGCGGCCGTCATCGGCGCTGGTGCCGTGGGTCAGCGCATCGCCCGCCAGTTGGCCTCCCGTCACGATGTGGATCGCTTGGTGCTGGGTTCGCGTCACACTGCACGGCTGCGCGGACTCGCCGCGCAACTGCTGGATGTGGATGTAGAGGTTGTGGAGCCGGGCGCGCTGCCCGACGCTGATGTTGTGGTGCTGAGCCTGCCGAGCGGGGGTCACGCGGCACTGGCCGACAAGGCGCTGCGCGCCGGGGCTCATGTCGTGTCGCTCTCGGCTGCGATCGCGGATGTAGAAGAGTTGCTGGCGCTCGACAAGCGTGCCCTCAGCACAGACCGCTCGGTCGTGATCGGCGCTGGTTTCTCACCCGGCTACAGCTGCCTGCTGGCACGCCACGGCGCCGCGCAGTTCGACGTCGTCACCGAAGTCCACATCGCCCGGATGGGCACCGGCGGACCTGCCAACCAGCGCCAACTGCACCGTGCCCGGACCGGCATTTCGATCGACTGGCGCGACGGGGAATGGCGTCGGCGCCGCGGCGGTTCGGGGCGCGAGCTGGTGTGGTTTCCCGATCCGCTCGGTGCTCATGACTGCTACCGGGCTGCATTGCCGGATGCGCTGCTGCTGGTGCCGGCATTCAGCGACGTCGAGCGTGTCACGGCTCGTGTGGCCGGCACGCGCCGAGACCGCCTGACGGCGATGCTGCCGATGCTGCGGCCGCCTCATCCTGAAGGCGGACCCGGGGGAGTGCGGGTCGAGCTGCGGGGGCTGCGCGACGGTCGGCACTGCACCGATGTGCTGGGTGTGATCGATCATCCCAGTGCGGCGGCGGCGGCGGTGGCTGCGACCGCTGCCGGGTGGGCCTTGGCCGATGAGCTGCCCTCGGGCGCGTGGGGCTTGGGGATGCTTGACGAGCCGCTGCCGTGGCTCGCCGGGTTGGCGGAGCGGGGTGTACGGGCTGCCGTCTACGAAGGAGCGCGCCTGTAGCGCTGCTGATCTTGGCGGCTGCTCAGAGGCAAAGCCGAGGCCCGAGCGGCCTGTGAGCCTGCATCCAATCCAGATTGGGGACAGAGCGAGAAACAACGGGTGCGACAAGCAGAAAGCTCATCTCGGGGCACTGCTGTTCAGAAGCGCACGAGGCGCTGCCAATCCTCCAACAGGGCGGTGTCACCGAAGGTTTCGAGCTGCTCGGGGCCGACTCGACCCCACACGAACAGCAGCAGGTCTTGTGCGAGTCCTCGCGCGGCGACGTCGGACTTCTCGTGGGTGTGCTCAACCGTCATGCCGTCGGGACCGCGAGTGATGACCCACTCGCCGTGAGCGTCGGTGGCGTGCAGATGGACGGTCTCGCCGTCGCCCGCGAATGCGGTCGGATTCCGAAGCCTCACGTAGACGTCGAACAGCTCGTCGATGCCGTCGACTGCCAGCTCAGGATCGATGGGCGCTGGTGTCGCGCCCAGCGCCGCCTCAGCGTCCCATCGGTGCAGGGTCGTCTCGTGTGCCATTCGCCGCCACCAGAAACTCATCGACTGGTGCTGCGGGTCCCAGGTCCATGTGCCCTCATCAGGCTGGCGGGATTCCAGCACGCCGGTCAGTGTGCTGAACGCTTCGTCGTGCCAGCGCGAGATCGGGCCGTCGGGGCGGGTGACTGCTGCGGGATCGGTGCGCTCGCCTGCGGCGATGCTGCCGGTCACGAACGTCCAGACCGTGGCGCAGTGCTCGATGAGCTCCTCGAGGTCCCAGCCGGGGCAGCTGGGAACCTGCCGGCGCAGGTCGCTGCCGGAAGCCTCGGCCTCGGCGGCGATGGCGGTCAGTCGCGCGCCCTCGGCCGCTCGCGCCTCTGCGTACCCTGTCGCAGTCATGATTCGTGATTCCTTGTTCTCGCGTTTGCGGCCGGTAGCGGCGTGACTGCGATGAGTCACCTGCTGGCGTCCATTCCGAGCCCGTCACGGAGCTACATCTCGCTCGGTCCGCTGGACATTCGAGCCTATGGCCTTGTTCTCGCGGTGGCTGTGCTGGTAGCCGTGTGGATCACCAGCCGCCGGTGGCGTCGCGCCATCGCAGACCGCGACGAGGCGTACCGGGCCAACGCCAACGATCTCGTCGGGACGGTCGCGATCGGGGCGGTTGCTGCTGGGTTGATCGGCGCCCGGCTGTATCACGTGCTCACCGACTTCGATCGCTACCAGGACAATCTCGGCGATGTGGTGAAGATCTGGCAGGGCGGCCTGGGCATCTGGGGCGGCATCTCGGCCGGCGTCTTGGTGGCGGTGTGGCGGCTTCGGCGGGATGGGCACAGCGTCGGGACGATGCTTGACGCACTTGCGCCAGCGCTCCCAGTGGCTCAAGCCATCGGCCGGCTGGGGAACTGGTTCAACCAAGAGCTGTACGGGCGGCCGACCGATCTGCCGTGGGCTCTGGAGATCGACCAGGCTCACCGTGTCGCCGGCTATGGCCTCGAAGAGACATTTCATCCGACGTTCGCATACGAGGCGCTGTGGAATCTGGCCCTGGCGGCAACGCTGGTGCGGGTGATCCCCAAGGTGCTGCCGCGCCTGCGCGCCGGCTACCTGTTCGCGATGTATGTGCTGGGCTACACCGCCGGGCGCCTCTGGATCGAGCTGCTGCGCATCGACACCGTCAACGAGCTGGGGGGCCTGCGGTTCAACGTGTGGACCAGCATGGTCGTGGGTTTCGCGGCGCTCGTGGCGGTGCTGGTGGGTCTGCGCCGCGGACCCGTCGCAGATGCCGGTGCTGGTGACACCCCGTCAGACCCAGAGGCTGAGCCGGCAGGCGAAGCCGTGGCCCGAGCGGCCTGTGAGCCGGTATCCAATCGAGATTGGGAACAAGAGCGGGAGGCAAGGGGTGCGACAACGAACGTGCCTGCCGACCCGAGCGGCTCCTCAGCAGAGCTGACGGACCCGCACGCCGAATAGGCGGTCGAGAGCGCGTGCTCAGCCGAGCAGGCTGATGAGCGTCTCGCGGGTGGCTGCCTGCTCGTCGAGGGTGCCGAAGGCGGAGCCGGCGAACGACGTCACACCGCATTCGGCGAGCCCGTTGATGCGGTCGCTGACTTCGGCGGCGTTGCCGATGATGGCGATGTCCTCGGGGCCGCCGAGCCCCTCGCGGTCAAGCATGGCCCGGTAGCTCGGCAGCGTGCCGTACACCACCAGATCCTTGGCGGCTCGGGCGCGGGCTGTGTCGACGTCGTCGGTCACGCACACGGGAAAACCAGCCACGATCTGCGGTGCCGGTCTGCCGGCCTCTGCCGCTGCCTGGTTGATCGTAGGGGCCGTGTGATTCGCGAGAGTTGCCGGACCGGTCATCCAAGTGATGGTGCCGTCGGCTATCCGACCGGTCAGGCGCAGCAGCTGGCTGCCGAGCGCCGCAACGAACACTGGGGGCGGATCAGCCGGCGGGGGTGTGATCTCGCCCCGTCCCGTGACGGCATCGCCGCCGTGAGACACGCGACGATCCGTGAGCAGCTTGGTGAGGATGGTCAGGTAGTCGCGCATGTGCGCGATCGGCCGGTCGAACGAGTAGCCCCACATTCCCTCGACCACCGGCTTGTGCGAAGGCCCGATGCCGAGATCCAGCCGGCCGTCGATGATCGACTGGGTCGTGAGCGCCTGCTGGGCGAGCATCATCGGGTGGCGCGGGTACGTCGGAACCACCGAGGTCCCGACGCGGATGTCGGGGACATCGCGTGCGGCGACGGCGATGGTGGTCAGCGCATCGTGGCCGAAGATCTGGGGCGTCCAGTAGCGACCGAATCCCTGTGCCCGGGCGTCACGCAGGCTGGCCTCGAAGCGCTCAGGGGTGGTGTCGAATCCGAACAGCTCGATATGCATGTCTTGGAGCGTAACGGCGCCCTCGGTGGCCTGTCCGGGTGATGATGACCGTCAAGCGAACGTCTCGAACAGCTCCTCCAGCGCCTTGAGCTGCCCGCCGCTCGTGCTCGACGGCACCAGGATCGGTGTCTTGCAGCCGGTATCGAACCAGGCCTCGACGCCGTCGCGCACCTGTGACGCCGACCCGTACAGCGTTGCGTTCGACAGCCACTCGTCGGTCATCGCGCGATGCAACGCCTCGGTGTCGCCTGCAGCGATCGCCGTCTCGGCCGCCTCCATCTCGTCGATCCAGCCGGCCTGCTTCCAGTAGTTCCGGTAGTTCGGGAGCGCCACGTAGCCCGCCAGGGTCTTGCGGTTGCGGGCGGCGCCAGCGGCCCGATCGTCATCGACGACGGTCGGGATCATGTTCCCGACGAAGAAGTCATCACGGTGGGCCGCATCGCCGAGGTGTGCCACTGAGTTGCTGAAGTCGTTGCAGCTTGCATTCGCCCACACGGCGCCGGAGCTGACCTCAGCGGACAGCTCTGCCATGCGCTGGCGCAGCGTGGCGAGCACGATCGGAGGCAGTTCGCCGTGCTGCGCCGATGCGGCCTCCATCGCGGCGATGTACTCGCGGATGTCCGACAGCGGCTTGCCGGGCGTGATGCCGAGCCGTTCGTGCACGGGGCCGTGAGTGACGCCGATGCCCAGCCAGAAGCGACCGCCGGAGATCTCGTGAATGAAGGCCGCGGTCGCGGCTATGTCGACGGGGTTGCGGAAGTAGATCGGCTGCACCGAAGTGCCGAACTGGATTTCGTCGGTCACGTGAGCGATCGCTTGGCACAGCGCCACCGGATCGCCCATGGAGGGGCAGTAGATGCCGCTGAAGCCTCGTTGCTCGATCTCAGCGGCAATTTCCAGAGTGCGTTCACGGCGGCCGCGTACCGCGGCCAGCGAAATGGCAGGCATGTTCATGCGGGATTTCCTAGCAGACGTGCCCTGCGGGCACCGCGGGACTCAGTGAGGCTTGCGGGCCACGAAGCAGTACAGCGGCGTGAAGATTCCCGTCTTGCCGCCGGCAACGTAGGCGTCGGCGGTGCGGTCCAGCAGCTTGGCGACCTCGGCGGTACCCCTGGGCAGCACGCTCAGGGCTTCTGCGCCGCGTGCTGAGGCGATCGCGAGCCGTCGACCCAACGGCGTTCCTCGCAGCGTGTTGTTGCGAGTGCCACTGCGCGCCTCCATCGGCTGGTACCACGGAGTTGTCGAGCCGTTCTCGGGGGTGCCGTAATCTTTTCCTTCGATGACCTCGAATCCCGCCGCCTCGAGCGCTTGGTTCACTTCGGCGAACGTTGCAATCTTGCGGAGCGCGATGCCGCGCATGAGTTCCCGTTCGATGTCTCGGTGCGTCGAGCTGGCGGGATCGAACCTGTCCGTCAGGCACATTTCCTGACCCCACAGCAGCGCCCCCGGTTTCAGCACACGCGAGATCTCCGTGAACGCACCGACCTTGTCCGGCGCGTGACACGTCGATTCGATCGCGTAGGCCCGGTCGTACGTGTCGTCTTCGATGGCACCCATGTCCATGAAGCTGGTTTCGACGTAGTCGATCATGTCGGTGAGGCCCGCTTCGGCGGTCAACTGCCGTGCCCTGACCAGTTGGACTTCGCTGCTGTTGATGCCGGTGACCTTGACGCCTGCTTCTCGGACCACCGTCCGCATCGGTCCGCCGATCCCGCAACCGACATCGATGACTGACATGCCGGGGCGCAGGTCCAGCTTGTCGATCATCAATCGCTGATGCCCGAGCTTGGAGTCATCCAGACTCTCCTGTCTCCTCAGTGGCGCGAAGTGGAGGGACTCGCCCCAGCCGTACACCATGAGATGGCTGCAGATGTCGTAGTACTCCCGAGCGGTCTCGGCATGGTCCAGGCCGGCACTGTCACCGGGTGCCGACGTCTGGTCGAGCCGGCCGTTCAGCTTCGCCACCCTGCCGCGGAGATCCGAGTCTCGGTAGGACGCCTTCAGTCCACGCGCGACCTGCCAGATGCTGTTCACCCGGTGGAGGATATGACACGCTGCGGCATTGCCAGCCAGCCGAGCGCAATGAGGCTCGCGATGGTGACGAGACCGATAGCGGGCCCGAACCCGGTTGCGTCGATCACGAATCCGCACACCGCCGATCCGACTAGCACGCCAAAGGTGGCATAGGTCTGCCAGAGCGCATTCGAGACGGAGGTCAGCAGCAGCCCTGCAGACATCGCCACCGCAGCCGCCGCAGCGACCGACCACGGCGTCGCCGCGTCCGCTGGCTCATCCCGCTGCCTCGGGTTCGATGTGTCCCGCACCAGTCTTCAAGCCTGTCCCGCCGCATCATCTCCTGCCAGAAGGACCGGCTGCGCGGTATGCCGCTGCGGCTGATGGCGGTCGCGGGCCACTCGGTCCCGCGACTCGCTCTCATAGGATGTGCGCAGGCCGGGGCCGAGGTTGTCGAGCTAGCGCGTACCCGGCACCGAGCGGACCGCGGGTGTGTCAGATGCCAGCGAACGAGCAGATTCGCTACGAACCCGACGAACGCCCGCCCGCGCTGCTGACGCTCAATGTGGCGTTGCAGGGCACCGCTCTGATCGTCACCAATGTCACTGCGTTCGTCGTCATCTTCGCTGCAGCCTTCAAGGATGACGGCAGCTATGCACGTTGGGCCATCGTTGGTGCGTTGGTCGTTGCCGGCCTCGTGACATCGCTTCATGCTTCGCGGCTGGGACGGGTCGGTCCGGGCTGCGTCTTGCTGATGGGTTCTGGAGTCCCGTATCTCGCTGCTTGCGTGCTCGCCGTCGACACGGGCGGTCTGGCGCTGATGTCCAGCTTGGTGGCGTCGTCGTCGCTGGTGCAGTTCGCAACGGCCGCATGGCTGGCGAGGCTGCGGCGACTGATCACGCCGACGGTGTCCGGCGTGGCGTTCATGCTGATTGCGGTGTCGGCCATGCCCATCGCCATGCACCGGCTCAACGACGTGCCCGACGGTGCTTCGGATGTCGCAGGACTGCTCGTGGCAGTGGTGGTGCTGGTGGCCACGGCGCTGGCGGTGCTGCGGGGCAGCGGACTCTGGAATTTGTGGGCTATGCCGACAGCCATTGCCGCCGGCTGCATCGTTGCGGTGCCGTTGGGCGTGTACGACCCCGGCCATGTCGTAGACGCGTCATGGTTCGAGCTTCCCCATGTTGAAGGCTGGCCCGGCCTTGGCTCGGTCCTGAACGGAGATTTCTGGGCATTGCTGCCGGTGTTTCTCATTGTCAGCGTTGTGGTCTCGGTCAGGTCTGCCAGCGAGGGCGCGACGATCCAGCAGGCCAGCCGTCGCAACCCGCAATCTGTCGATTTCAGAGGCGTGCAGCAGACGGTGAACGTCGGCGGCGCGGCCGTCCTGCTCTCGGGAGTCGCGGGCGTCCCGCCCACCATTGCGTACCTGCCCACAACGGTCGCGTTGATGAACTTCACGGGCGTCGCGGCGCGTCGGGTGGGCGCGTTCATCGGCGCACTGCTCGTGGCGTTGGCACTGCTGCCCAAGGCGGTCGCCGCGTTGCTCACTATTCCCCGCCCGATCAGCGGTGCCCTGCTGATGGTCATCATGGGGATGCTGTTCACCGAAGGCATGCGCGCGGCTGCACGAGACGGGCTGACGCGGCAGCGAGCGTTCGTCGTAGGACTGCCCCTGTCAATAGCGATCGGTCTGCAGAGCCACGGCAGCCTCTGGGCCGCTGGTGACTCGCCTCTAGCCGCAGTGCTGAGCAACGGGGTGCTCGTGGGCGTCCTCTGCGCTGTGGTGCTGACAGCGGTGCTGGAGTTGACCGCAGCACGGCGCCGCCGCCTCGACACGGTGCTGGACTTGGCTGTCCTGGGGGACCTGGATGCGTTCCTGCGGGAAGCCGGTGCCGGACTGAAGTGGAACGACGCTTCGATCAGGCGCCTGCGCGCGGCCGGGGAGGAGACGTTGACGGCAATGATGCAGCTGCGCGACGAGCACGAGTCCGCGCAGCCCCCTCGTGTCGTGCTCAATCTGCGTCCCGGCACCGGCTGGGTGGAACTGGAGTTCTTGGCGGTGTTTTCCGAGGAGAACTTGAAAGACCGGATCGACTACATCAGCGAGGAAGCCGGGCTGTCGAATATCAGCGATCTCTCGTTCCGCCTGCTGAGGCACTACGCCACAGCCGTGCGTCACCGCAAGTACTACGGCCTCGACGTGGTCACGGTGGAGATTGAGGGTTCAGCGGCATGACATTGATGCATCTTCCTGATCGCAGGCCAGCACGACATCGAATAGCGTGTCAGCAGCTGGTTGAGGAAGCACCGGAAGGGAGCCACTGAAATGAAGGGTTATGTCGTCATTGACACCGAGGTCGGTGAGGGTGCCGCGTTCGCGGAGTTCGTCGAGAAGATCCCGGCAGCGGTCGCTGCTCATGGCGGCCATTTCGTCACCCGGGGCGGGGAGCTGGACGCAGTTGAAGGCGACTGGGAGCCGCAACGGCTCGTGATCATGGAGTTCGAGAGTCTCGAGCGAGCACGCGGGTTCATCGCATCCGCGGAGTACACGGCGCTGGCGGAGCTGCGAGCGCGGGCAGTGAAGTCGAAGGTCGTTGTCGTCGAGGGATGCGACCCCGCCGGCTGAGCCACCCGCCGGCGGTTCGCATTTACGCCGTGCCGGTACCCTCAGGCTTCCGATCTGCGGGGCTGTAGCTCAGATGGCAAGAGCACCTGCTTTGCAAGCAGGGGGTCACGGGTTCGAGTCCCGTCAGCTCCACCATGCCGGACGGTCCGGGGCCGAAGCTGCTTGCGGGCGGCAACCCGCAGATCCCCAAGGGCGACGGCGACGCCCCGGTGCAGGCCTACATCGAGGCGATGCCGGAATGGAAGGGTGTCATCGCACGCCAGCTCGATGACCTGATCGAGCATGTGGTGCCCGACGTGCGCAAAGCGGTGCGCTGGAACTCGCCCTTCTACGGCCTCGAGGGGCGCGGGTGGTTCGCGAGCTGTCACGCGTTCACCCGCTACGTCAAGGTGACGTTCCTGAACGGGGCATTGCTGGTGCCCCCGCCGCCCGGATCGGGCAAGGACCCTGATTCGCGCTGGGTGGACATCGGCGAAGATGAGTTCGATGCAGCTCAGATGGAAACGTGGATCCGTCAATCGGCGGCAACCGACGGCTGGCACGGATTCTGAACGTCATCGAGCTATCACTACCCAGCATGCCCTGCCTCATTCGTCGGCACTGTTGGCCTGGCCCGTCGTAGCCTCGTTGGCATGGTCGCCGTCAGTGCCGCTGCGCCAACTGCACTGCCGGAACGGGTGCCCTTGGTCGGCGAGTTGGTGCAGGTGCGGTCTCGACGATGGATCGTCGAGGAAGTCGTGGATCCGACCGGGCCGAAGGCCTCGGCCCAGGTGCGCCTGGCATGTGTCGACGACGACAACCAAGGCCAGTCGCTGGAAGTGCTCTGGGAGCACGAACCGGATCGGTGGATACTTGCTGACGAGGGTTGGGCCGACTTGGCGTCAAAGGGCTTGGACTCGCCGCGGCTGTTCGCAGCATTCTTGAACACGCTGCGCTGGAACTGCACCACCGCGACCGATCCGCGGTTGTTTCAAGCGCCGTTCCGTGCGGGGATCACCATCGACGCCTACCAGATGGAGCCGTTGCGCAAGGCGCTGACGCTGCCGCGAGTCAACTTGCTGATCGCCGATGACACAGGCTTGGGCAAGACCATCGAGGCCGGCCTGATCGCCCGCGAACTGCTGCTGCGCCGTAAGGCGAAGGAAATCGTTGTGGCTGCGCCACCGTCGATGCTGGAACAGTGGCGAACCGAGATGGAGGAGCGGTTCGGTCTCGTGTTTGAGATCCTCGACCGCGGCTATGTATCTCGGATACGACGCGAGCGGGGCTTCGGGGTCAACCCGTGGCGCACCCACAGCCGCTTCTTGGTATCGCACAACCTCCTGATCGACCCCGCCTACACCGACCCAATGCGGGAATGGCTCGGCAAGTCGCGGCCCGGCAGTCTGCTGATCCTCGACGAGGCGCATCATGCGGCGCCCTCGTCGGGCGGCCGCTATGGCATCGAGACCAAGATCACCAAGGCGGTGCGCGACCTCGCGCACCGCTTCGAGCATCGCCTGTTCCTGTCGGCCACGCCCCACAACGGCCACTCCAACAGCTTCTCCACACTGTTGGAGTTGCTTGACCCGTACCGGTTCACCCGCGGCGTGAAGGTCCGGGCACAGACCGATCTGGAGCCGGTGATGGTCCGCCGCATCAAGGAAGACCTTCGCTCGATTCAAGGCGGGTTCCCAGAGCGCAACGTGGTGCGGCTTGACATTGACGGTCTGCCCGACGATGCGCCGGAGTTGGTGCTGTCAAAGCTGCTCGACGAGTACCGCAGCGCCCGCGAGCAGCGCTATGCCTCGGAATCGGCCAAGGTCCGTTTTGCAGCGGGGCTCATGGTCGTTGGCTTGCAACAACGCCTCTTGTCATCGATCGAAGCGTTCGCGCGCAGTCTCAAGGTTCACCGCCAGACCGTTCAGCGCCATTGGGACAAGGCTCACGAGCCGAAGTCCGCGGCGTCGCTACACCCTGAGGCCGCCGATCAAGAGGCGCTCGGCTTCCTCAAGCCCGCGGACGCCGACGACGAGCGTGGTGGTCTGTCCCCCGAAGAGGCTGATGCGGACGAAGCCGCGCAGATCGAGCAGATCGACGCAGCGTCGCGCCCGGCTGCCGATCCTGAGACTGCCGCATGGGTCCGCGAGCAGGAGCTCCTCGATCAGATGGAGGAGATTGCGGACGGGGCCAGGCACATACCCGATGCCAAGGCGCTCCACCTCATCGACTGGATCAGAGAGCACCAGTGCGAGAGGCTGCCCGCCTTCGGCGGAACTGCCACTGGGCTGCCCCCGACATGGAACGACCGTCGGGTGCTGATCTTCACTGAGAACCGCGAGGGAACCAAGCGCTATCTCAAGTCCATCCTGGACCAGGCCGTCGAAGGCACCGAACGGGCCGACGAACGCATCGGGGTCATCGACGGCCTCACAAGTAAGGCTCGACGCCGCGAAGTGCAGCGTCGCTTCAACGCCGACCCAGCCGAAGAGCCGCTGCGGATCCTCATCGCAACTGACGCAGCGCGCGAGGGCCTCAACCTGCAGGCGCACTGTTCAGATCTGTTCCACTTCGACCTGCCGTGGAACCCGGGTCGCATCGAGCAGCGCAACGGTCGTATCGACCGCAAGCTGCAACCCGCGACAGAGGTCAACTGTCACTACTTCGTTCTGCCTCAGCGGATTGAGGACCGGGTGCTGGAGGTTCTGGTCACCAAGACGGAGACCATCAAGCGGGAATTGGGGAGCCTCTCGCAGGTGATCGATGACTCCGTGGAGCGCCGGATGCTGTCCGAGGGAATTCGCCACCGCGACGCCGATGCCCTCAGAAGCGAGATTGAGGCCGAATCACTGAATGACGCCAAACGGCAGGCCACCGCGGAGGAACTGGAGCTGGCTCGCGAGCGCTCTCAAGCCTTGGAGGCGCAGATTGAAGCGTGCAGGAGTCTTCTGGACCGGTCTCGCAAGTGGGCGGGATTCTCGTCTCAGCCGTTCCGCGACGCCATCGACTGTTCGCTGGAACTCTTGGGTGCGCCGCCCTTGGCGGAGGGCACCGACGACGAGCGCCGCAAGGTGTGGACGTTTCCGCCGTTGGAGCAGCGAGCCGCCGCCGACCCGAGCTGGATGTCGACGATCGATTCGCTGCGAGTCCCGCGCAAGATCGACCAGAATCTCCCCGAGTGGCGCCGCGAGGCGCCGATCCGCCCGGTGGTATTCGAGGACGCGGGACGCCTCGACGAAGAGACCGTCCACCTGCACCTGGAACAGCGGGTTGCACAGCGGCTGCTGTCCCGCTTTCGTGCTCAGGGCTTCGTGTACCACGACCTGTCGAGAGCCTGTCTGGCCCAGTCGCGAGACTCGATTCCGCGAGTGATCTTGCTGGGACGGCTGTCGCTCTACGGCCGCGGCGCTGAGCGGCTGCACGAGGAGATCGTGCCGGTCGCCGCTCGTTGGAGCGACCCGGCGTCGCGCAGCGAACCCTTGAAGGCATACGCCCGAGATGCCGAGATGCACACGATGGACCTGCTGGAGGAATCGCTGCACGCCGCTGGCCGAGTTCCAAATGAGGTCGTCCAGCGCCGCCTTATGGAGGCCGCCGCCCAAGACATCGAGGAACTCCGTCCGCAGCTTGAGCCGCGAGCCGTCGAGCACGCTGAGACAGCGAAGCGCCAGCTGGCTGAGCGCGGCGAGCGCGAAGAACGGGCGCTGCGCGAGACACTCGAGCGGCACCGCGACCAAGTCGAGGCCGAGCTTGCTCACCACCAGCGCGACTACACCCAGCTCTTGTTGGACTTTCAAGGGAGCGACGCCCGCCAGCTCCGAGAGGACACCCGTCAACTCGACGCCAACATTGCACACTGGCGCAGGCGGCTCGACGGCTTCGAGCAGGACTTGGCACGCGAGCCCGCCCGTGTGCGGGAGTTCTACGAGGTGATGGTGCAGCGGGTCGAGCCGATCGGGCTGGTCTACCTGTGGCCGGAGACGAACTGATGGCGAAGCTCGATCCGCACATCGCCGCACACTTGGAATGGCTCGGGTTCGTCAGGCCCATCGGCCTGGTGGTTTCCGCTCCGGCACTGGTACGCGCCGGGGTGATCTTGAACCGCCGCGACACTGAAGGGCAGCGCCTGCTGCGCACCTGCGTCCCGGACGAGGCCGATGCCGAATCGTTGGCGGAGTCGGGGCCACGGTTGGCCGACTTCAAGACGTTCGCTGAGACGGTGCTGGACTGGAGTTTCTCGCCAAAGGGATACGCAGGCACGCCCGAGGCGCCGATGCCCGCCGATCTGCTGGTCGAACTGCCGGAGACTGGCCATGTTCTCGGCCCGGACTTCGCGGTTCGCGCTGAGGCATTGAAAACAGCGCCGGCAGCGGCCTCCGCGCCGGACTCGGACGACGGCATTCCCGCCATGACGCCTCGATCCGACGCAGCCGGGGCGAGCGCGTCGAAGGATGAACCGTCGCCGTGGCAACTGTTGGTCACGGTCATCGATCCCCGGGAGAGCTTCGATGCCACGTCGGCGGACGGTTCCGGGCTCTCAGCCCACGGACGCATAGAGCGTCTGCTGCGCCACACGCGCACTCCGGTAGGGCTGGTCTTCAACGGTGTGGCGCTGCGGCTCGTCTCCGCGCCCGCGGGCGAGAGTTCCGGCTGGCTGGACTTCAGGGTCACGGACATGCTCCAGACGGCGGGCCGGCCGATCTGCTCGGCCATGCGCGAGTTGCTGAGCGAGACCCGTCTGCTTGCCGTGCCCGCCGACAAGCGCCTCGCCGCGCTGCTGCGCGAGAGCCGCAAGTTCCAGAACGAGGTCAGCGAGCGCCTAGCCGAGCAGGTGCTGCACGCCCTGTATGAGCTGCTGCGCGGCTTTCAGGCAGCTCACGACTCTACGCGAGGCGAACTACTACATCACGAGCTCCGGGACGAACCCGACGAGATCTACAGGGGCTTGCTCACGGTGGTACTCCGCCTGGTGTTCCTGCTCTACGCCGAGGAGCGCGACATGCTGCCGCAGGACGAGATGTTCTTGGGCGCCTACTCAGTGTCGGGCCTGTACGAGCGGCTCCGAGAGGATGCAGCGCTGCATCCCGACACCATGGACCAGCGCTTCGGCGCCTATGCGCAGTTGCTCGCGTTGTGGCGCATGGTCCACGACGGCGCCGAAGGCCCGAACATGCACCTGGCTCCCCGCCACGGCGACCTGTTCCACCCCGACAGCTACCCGTTCCTGGAGGGGCGCGGCGGGGCGCACGGCAATGCGCGCCAGACGCACGAGCGGGTCGACTCACCCTTGGTACCCGACGGCACGATCCACCGGGTGCTCGAGAAGCTGATCGTGCTCGATGCCGAACGCATCTCCTATCGGGCGCTGGACGTGGAGCACATCGGGTCGGTCTACGAGACCATGATGGGCTTCCGCCTCGAAACCGCCGGCGGCCGCAGCGCTGCGATCAAGGCCGCCAAGAGGCACGGTGCTCCGGCCACCATCAACCTCGAAGAGTTGCTGACAGAAGCCCCGGCTCAGCGAGCCAAGTGGCTCCGTGACCGCACCGACCGCAAAATCACAGCTGGCGTCAACAAGTCCGTCAAGCAGATCGACCCGCAATCGGGTGGCACCGTGAGTGACCTGCACGCCGCCTTGGTGTCGGTAATCGACAAGAACGCGACCCCCGACCTCATTCCCGCCGGCGCGATGGTGCTACAGCCCAGCGAGGAACGCCGCCGCTCCGGCTCGCATTACACGCCCCGCGAACTCACGGAACCGATTGTGCGCGTTGCGCTGGAACCGATTTTCAACCGCCTTCAGGACGAGACCGGTGGCCCGCTTAGTCCTGAGCAGGTCCTCGATCTCAAGGTGTGCGATCCGGCGATGGGCTCTGGTGCCTTCTTGGTGGAGGCGTGCCGCCAACTGGCCGACGCGCTGATCGAGTCGTGGCACGCTCACGATGCCGTGCCGAACATCCCGCCGGACGACGACGTGACGATCTACGCACGCCGTCTCGTGGCCCAGCGCTGTCTGTATGGGGTCGACCGCAATCCCAAGGCAGTCGACCTAGCCAAGCTGTCACTCTGGCTCACTACTCTCGCCAAAGAGCACCCGCTGACGTTTCTCGACCATGCCCTACGCCATGGCGATTCGCTGGTGGGCCTGTCGCTCCCGCAGATCCAGGCCTTCCACTGGAAGGGCGACGCGCCGAACTTCGAGGATGGTTTCGAAGCACTGCGTGGCCGCGAGCATCTGGACCGTGCAGCCGAATTGCGCCAGCAAATCCGCGAGGCTGACGACTCTGTGTCCGAACGCGAACTGCGTGACCTGTGGGACGAAGCCCAGTCCGAGACCGCAGCCATTCGGCTCCTCGGAGACCTGGTAGTCGCAGCCTTCTTCGACAAACCCAAGCCCAGGGAACGGGAGACTGGCCGTAAGGAGTTCGCTAACAAAGTCATCGACGATGAAGCAGGCAGCTACAGCCAGTGGCTCAACGTTCTCCGCTACTCTGATCCGCCGTTAGCTCCGTTCCATTGGCCAATCGAGTTCCCAGAAGTCTTCGACCGAGAGAACCCCGGCTTCGACACTGTAATCGGCAACCCCCCCTTCGCAGGCAAGAACACCATCGCCTCGTCCAACGTTGATAACTACCCCGTCTGGCTTAAGGAAGCCAATACTGAGACCCACGGAGCCGCCGACCTAGTCGCACACTTCTTCAGGCAATCCTTCGAGCTGATTCGAATCCACGGAACGTTCGGACTAATCGCTACGAATACCATCGCGCAGGGCGACACTCGGTTTAGCGGACTGCGCTGGATTTGTACGAACGGCGGTGAAATCTATAACGCGCGACGTAGATTTAGATGGCCCGGCACCGCGGCGGTGATCGTCAGTTTCGTTCATGTACACAAGGGCTACATTACCATAGCTAGACAGCTTGACGGTCATTTCGTCGAAGCCATTAACGCCTTCCTCTTTCAGGGTAATCGCCACGAGGATCCGCCTCGCCTGTCAGCCAACTCAGGCATGAGCTTCCAAGGAAGCATCGTTCTTGGGATGGGATTCACCTTCGACGATAGCGATGGCGATGGAGTAGCGTCGCCGCTCGCAACCATGCAGCGGCTGATTGAAGCAGATCCGAGAAATGGCGATATAATCCAACCTTATATTGGTGGTGAAGAAGTAAATAGCGACCCGATGCACGGCTTTCACCGTTATGTCATTAACTTTCGAGACTTCCCACTAGCACGAGTGGATGGTCAGAGATCTCAGCATGCCTCTGACATTGACAGAGTGCGAATAGAGCCCGCCGAACGCACCGTCGCGGCAGATTATGCGAAACCAGTGGCGGCGGACTGGCCGGATCTGTTGGCTATTGTAGAGGCGAAAGTCAAGGGCACAAGAGGTAGCCACTCCACGGCAAAGTGGTGGCACTTTGAGCGCCTGAGGCCGGACTTGTATGCGTCAATAGCGGACTTGGATCGAGTATTAGTGAACGCGCAGACTAGTCAGCATCTACAGTTCGCGTTTCTGTCCTCAGAAATGGTCTATTCTCATGCTCTCAATGTCTATCAGCTGGCGATGTATGCTGCATTCTGTGCCTTGCAGACGCGACCTCATGAGGTGTGGGTGCGGTTCTTTGGTTCGACGCTCGGTGATGGCCTAAGGTATACAGTATCCGACTGTTTTGAGACATTTCCGTTTCCTGAGAATTGGCAGAACCTTGCGAGCCTGGAGCAAGCTGGTCAGTTGTACTACGAGGCCCGCGCAGAACTCATGGTTCGGAACGACGAGGGGATGACGAAAACCTACAACCGTTTCCACGACCCCTACGAAGACGCATCCGACGTCGCCGAACTGCGCCGCCTGCATGCCGCCATGGACAGGGCTGTCTTGGACGCTTACGGCTGGACCGACATCCCCACGGACTGCGAGTTCCTGCTCGACTACGAGATCGACGAGGAGACGTGGGGCAACAAGAGGAAGCCCTACCGCTACCGCTGGCCCGACGACATCCGCGACGAGGTGCTCGCCCGCCTCCTTGAGCTCAACGGTGAACGCGCCGCCGAGGAAGCTCGAGCCGGCCTCGCCGAGGCCAAGCGCCCGGCATCCCCACGGCGACCCAGTCCCCGCCGCCGCCCAGTGCCATCTGTGCAAAGCCCAGCTTCGGGAACCCTATGGGGCACGGCCGCGTCGGCTGATTCCGCTGACCTGGGGTAGTGCCGATGAGTGCCAAGCCTGATCGGATCGGCGTTTCTGGCAAATCGCGCGCCTCACGTCGGATGCGTGTGATGTGCGCTTCGCGAGGTTGCTGAGCATCGCGGGTAGACCCTCATGGAGGCTCCGCAAAGCGCCGTGCTGCACCACCAGGCAGGTCCGCTGGTTTGAGGCACGGCCTACGCTGCATCCATGACCGGTGACATCGGATACCTGCCGCGGCTGACGAGCCGCAGGGAGTTTGTCGACTACCTAGAGGGCCATCCGGTGCCTGCTGCTGCGGACCTTGAGCACCCCGACGCGACCCGCAAGCTGGTCAAGACCTACATGCTCGAGACTGCAGGCAGTCACATGCAGATGCCTGACCTCGCCAGCAGGCTCGACGGGCGTGTGCATCTGCATCGCCTCGATGACACGCTGTACCGGGTCGAGGACGCCGACCACGGCGGCCGGGTGGTAGGTCTGCTGGAGGAGCTCGACGACCGGCATCCCGTCTTCTACACGAAGATGGCCGTGGAGCACAGCGACCGTTGGGTTCGCCAAAGAGTGGACGCGAACCCTTGGCTCGACCGCCTCTGGCTTTCGTCGCCGATCTTGTTCGAGCTGTGGCGAGAGGTAAAGGCCACCACTTCGCCACAGCGCTACGCACGGCTTGGTTTTGAGCACGAGGCGCGCTATGAGCCGAACGATGATCCCGAGGCGGTTGCCGAGGACGACGGTGACGATGCCGACTACGAGACGCCGAGCGCCTTCGCGGAGCGCCGACGCTCGGTCGTGACGCTCACCGAGCGCCTCTCGGTGCTTGACGACAAACTGCAACGACTGATCGAGTCTTATGACCCGTTGCGCTCGTTGGTTCACCTGCAGATGCCAGCTGCCGGGCGCGGCGGCCATCGTCTCAGCTACGACGGCCGCGCCACGAACCGCAGTGATTCCTTCGCCGACCATCGCGCCACGGTGCGGCGCATCCTTGCGCTGTATCGCAGCATCACCGAGCACGCCGAAGATCGCCTCTGGGTGGATACCACCGACGCTGGCGAGGGCGGCTTCAAGATCAGCGGCAGCCCGTTGCTCATCGAGTTTGGAGAGCCGCTCTCTGAGCCGCTGTTCAACCGCTTCGTGGAACTCGCGCTAGAGCGACGCACGAGCCGCTTCCGCATTGGCGGTTTCGTCACGCGGCGTGGGCCCACGAAGGTCCATGTCGTCGCCATCGACCGACACCTCTGGCAACCCTTCCTGCTGGAAGCCACCAATCGGCATCTCCTGGCCGTGCTGCCTCACGGCACCTGCGGGAACACCGTCCACCGCCTCGTGGCGAATGTGCAGCGGGAACTGGCCCCCACCGCGAGAGCCTGGCTCGGCAGCGAGTCTTACGACAAGGCCGTGGCAGATGCCGCCCGCTCCGCCGCATGACCGCTGACGCGGTCCTCGCCACCGACCCGGTGTTTCAACTCAACGTCCTGCTGTGGGCGCTTGAGGATCTGCCCGACGTTGCAGTCGTGAACCCAGTCCTGCGTAGAGCCGGGTACGAGTTGGAGTCGATCGGCAGATCCCTGCTCGTGCCGGCCGGCGAGCCGACAGCGGGGGTCCTTCAGGACATCGCCGGCTCCCCCGACCGTTCGCCATGCCGTCCAGACCTATGCATCTTCCATCAGGACGATCCGGCAACCATCGTCGTTGAGCTCAAGTCCCACGGGTTCTCCCGAGACTCTTCGAACATACGGCAAGCCGTGAAACTGATCTTGGCCTCTCATGACCTGTCGGCGTCGTACGCGGAGACACTGCCCCGGCCAGGCCATGTCGTCTACGGAACCGTCGCGAGCGATGCCGCCTCGTTGGCCGAGACCCTTCAGGACTTGAGCGAGTCGGTTGCCGCTCGGGGTCTGTCCGCGGCGCCAACGGGCACCGTCGGCATCTCGATCGACGTGGAGGGTGCGAAGCTCTCGGCCTCAGGTCTTTCTGAGCTGCCAGAACCTGCCCAACGAGCGCTCGATCCATCAGCAACCGTGCTGCCGCGCACCGGCGAAGACGACATCCGCCCGCTCTATGTGATTCCGTGGACGCCAGGGATCGAAGGAACCCAAGATGGAGAACTTCAAGCTGATGGCTACAGGGAGCTGACGGCCCGCGTCATCGTTGAAGCAATGTCCATCGTCGGTCAAGCCAATGTTCCTACTTCGCTCGACATCAGTGGGGCCACGCTCCTGAGACGTTCGACCTTTGGAGTATTCGGTCGGTGGTTGGATGCTGATCGACAACAATTTGCTGCTGCTGCGGCGGGCGTGCTGACCAAGACTCTGCAGAGCGTCGAGTCCTTCCAGAAGAGGAGCAGAGACACGTTCTCGCTATCGCTCTCCAGCCACGACGAACAAGAAGAGGTCATCCGACTCTTGGAATCGGCTAAGCCGGTCGACGACAAGACGAACATTGCGGCGACAATCAACGAAGAACTGCAGCTCTTCAATGGCTTCTGACCCCCAATGCCACGCGCGTCGGAGTCTGCCTGAGGCCCAAGTGAGACGTGATGACCCCGCGTGATGAGCGCTGACACCCAGCTCCCCACTCTGGCTGATGCCAACTCGCAGCAGGTTCGCGGGTACTTGGTGGAGGCGTTGCGGCTCGATTTGGTGGGGCCGGACGCAGGTGCTGAACTCGCGGAGGAACGACTGCCGGGGTGGGTGAGGCCGTCGAATTGGTATCTGACCGGGTTCTTGGTTCCGTCTGATGCGCCGCCTGAGCAACGATGCGACGCCGACGAGGACGATCCGCTGGACGAGACGCCGGCTGCAGCGGGGTTGGCCGAGGAGTCCTCCGAGGAGCGAACGGCTGCCAAGAGGGGCTTCTTCCCGTCATCGATCGGGCTGAGCTTCCTTGTGGCGGACTCTGCCGAAGAACTTCAGGTGACGGTGCGGTGGGGTGACTACCGCAAAGGTGAGTACGAGGGACCCGACGGCGACACGGTATCGGTGTGGCAGCGCGAGCCGCAGGAGCGGACGGTGCAGTTGTTCCTTGCCGAAGAGACTGCCGAACTCTTGGTCCCAGAGTCCGGGGGCCTCAGGCTGCACGTTGCCGTCAGGCAGGTCGACACGGCGCGAATAGCGGGGCTGCACGAGGGCACACGGTCAGTTTCGGTGTTCCTAGTGAACAATCGTCCTGCTGCAGTGTCCGCACCCACTGGGGACATCGGCGAGAGCGAGTCCGATCAGACGTACGCGTTCCAAGCCGAACTCGAAGTCTCGGGCGAGGTGCCGTTTGTGGCCCGGCCCGATCCGCGAGGAGCGCTCGCCTCCGCATGGGACGATCAAGTAGCCGATCTTCACTACGCCGATGTTCCTGAGTACGCCGTCGGTCACGGCACCTCGGCGGACTGGCAGATCATCGACGGCCAATGCCTGGTGCTGCGGACGGCATGGATTCCCGCTGCCACGGTCGCCAAGACCGAGACGGCGTCTGTGGCAGACGCCGACCTGTCGATGGAGCGGCTCGGCGCTCTCGCCGACGGGCCGGCTGCATCCGCCGCGCTTCAACCGCTGGTTAGCCACTACCGCGCATGGATTGCCAGCCAGCGTGAGGAGATCAGTGCGCTGAGCGGCGCTCGCCGCGATGTCGGCGATGAACTGCTGCGACGGGCTTCCCTGGTTGCAGACCGCATCGAGCGGGGCATCCAGTTGCTCGCTGCCGACCTGGATGCGCTCGACGCGTTCCGAGTGGCGAATCGGGCCGTGGCGCGGGCGCTGCGACGGCGTTCCGACGACGATGGGCCACGGTGGCGGGCCTTCCAGCTTGCCTTCATCCTGTTGAACGTAGGTGGGCTGGCCGACCGGCGAAGCGTCGAGCGCCAGATCGTAGATCTGCTGTTCTTCCCGACCGGCGGTGGCAAGACCGAGGCGTATCTGGGCCTCGCCGCCTTCGCCATCGTGCTGCGCCGACTGCGACACCCTGGGCAGGACGGCTTCCAGGCTGCGGGCGTGACAGTGATCATGCGCTACACGCTGCGGCTGCTCACTCTCGACCAACTCGGACGAGCCGCCAGCCTCGTATGCGCGCTCGAACTCGAACGCGAGGCTGACCCAGCCCGCTACGGCGCTTGGCCTATCGAGATCGGACTGTGGGTCGGCAAGGCCGCCACCCCCAACGTGATGGGACACAAAGGTGACAGGCGCCCCGACACCGCTCGCTCCAAGACCCGCCAATTCAAGAGCGACCCCGGCAAGCCCACGCCAATTCCGCTGGAGAGCTGCCCGTGGTGCGGCACCCGGTTCGAGCCGGCCTCGTTCACGCTGCTGCCCGACGACGATCAGCCGAGCGAGTTGCGAATCGTGTGCGTCAACTTCGAGTGTGATTTCAGCGGCGACCGATCTTTGCCGATCCTGGCGGTGGACGAACCGATCTACCGGCGGCTGCCAGCGTTCCTGATCGCCACTGTGGACAAGTTCGCGTCGTTGCCGTTTACTGGCCAGACCGGTGCTCTGCTCGGCGGTGCTGCCCGCGTTGACGACACCGGGTTCTACGGCGCTTCGGAGCCGAAGCGGGGCCGCCCGCTGGAGAGGCCTCTGGCCGGGCCGGACTTGGTGATCCAAGACGAGTTGCACCTGATTTCGGGACCGCTCGGCACAATGGCCGGCCTGTACGAGACCGCCATCGAGGCGTTGTGCGCTCAGGTCCCAGGGGAACCAGCCGATGGCACGGAGGGCGACGCCCAACCGGTGCGCCCCAAGATCGTGGCGTCCACCGCCACGATCCGACAGGCCCAGGATCAGATCCAGGCGCTATTCGCCCGATCCCTCACCGAGGTGTTCCCATCTCCGGGACCCGATCGCCGCGACTCGTTCTTCGCACAGGTCGTGTCGGTGGACCGGACGCCGGGGCGCATGTACTTGGGCATCGCAGCGCCGGGACGCAACCCAAAAGTGCTGATGCGACGGGTTTGGCTGGCCTTGATGGGCGCCGCCGAGCGGGCTTACCGGGACGCCGGGGGTCACCGCAACTTGCACAACCCGGCCGATCCGTACATGACCGTGCTCGGCTACTTCAATAGCTTGCGCGAACTTGGTGGTGCTCGCCGCATCCTGGAGGAAGAGGTTCAGAGCACGGTCAAGACCTACGGCAGCCGTAAACGCATTGGCGAAGTCCGGGGCCTGTTCCGAGATCGTAGGACCATGTCGGAGGTGGTGGAGCTCACCTCCCGGGTGTCTACCGACAGGGTGGCACAGGCCCGGGCGCGTCTGAGCCGCGGCGCCCACGAGTCAGGCCGGGTGGACAGCGCTATCGCCACCAACATGATTTCGGTCGGTCTGGACATCGGCCGTCTCGGCCTGATGGTGGTGCTTGGCCAGCCCAAGACCCACGCCGAGTACATCCAGGCCACCAGCCGGGTGGGCCGCGTCGACGACAAGCCAGGGCTCGTGGTGACCCTGCTCAACGTCCACAAGCCACGGGACCGGTCCCACTACGAACGGTTCCGCCACTACCACGAGACCTTCTACCGGTCGGTCGAGGTATCGAGTGTGACGCCGTTCTCGGCACGCGCTCTTGACCGTGGCCTCGCCGGGGCGCTGGTGGGACTCGCCCGCCACACCGACACCGCGCTGACACCTGCTAGGGGCGTCGAGTCGTTGGCCACGGTTCGCCCCAGTGTCGAGCGCGCCCTGATGAGGTGCTTCGGCGACCGCGTGGACAGTCAACCGTTCGCAGACGAAGCCGAGCGGGCCGAGCGGCGGCGCAGCGTGCGGTCCCGTGTCGTCGACCTGCTCGATTCGTGGATCACGGTGATTGATGACTACCGCGACGCTAACGCCGAGGTGCAGTACCAGCGATATGAGCTCCGCACCCCCCGGCCGCTGCTGCGTGAAATGCTCGAAGAGGACTTCGACTCGCAGCACCAGCGCAAGTTCCGGGCCAACCGCTCGCTGCGCGACGTCGAGCCTGAAGTAGATGTATATGTCAAGCCCCTTTCGGCGTCTCGGCGCGGTGAGGGAGGCAGCGGAGTCCGGCAATGAGTCGAGGCCACGGGCAACTCCGCCAGAGCCAAGTGATCACGACCTACGGGCCGGGCGCGCTCCTCGACCTGCCGGATCAAGCCGCAATAGTCGCCGGCCTCGACTCTTGGCCCAGTACTGGCGAGCTTGAAGAAGTCATCGACGAGCGGCTCGCCGGCTTGGTCGGCACCGTCACCGGCGTGCACCTGCCACGGATGTTCGCGCCGCCGCCGGAACCTCGCGATCCCTGGTCGTCGGCCCGGGGCATCGGGGCGTGGAGCTTTCCGGAGTGGTTTGTGGTGCAGGACGATGACGGTGACCCCGAACGTCGGCGCTCCCGACGGCTTGCGCACCGCCGTGCGCTCGACGACAGAGGCCGCTTCGACGGCAAGTTGGTGGTACCGACGCGGTTCGTACGCGCCTGTCCGCGGGGCCATGTAGACGACCTCAACTGGTCCGGGTTCGTGCACCGGGGCGGCGAGCGCTGCGGCCGCCAGTTGTGGCTCGACGAACGCGGCACCACCGGCGATCTGTCAGAACTCGTGGTGCGGTGCGAGTGCGGCAAGTCGCGTCGCCTCTATGAGGCCACCGAATTCGAGCACCGACCGCTCGGAACCTGCCGCGGAAAGCGGCCGTGGCTGGGCCTCGACACCGACGAGGAGTGCGATCAGCCGAGCCGACTGCTGATCCGCACCGCCTCCAACGCATATTTCGCGCAGGTGCTGAGCGCACTGTCGCTGCCCGACCGGGGTTCTGCTGTCGAACAGGCGGTGCGCGAGCTGTGGGACGACCTGCAAATCGTGGACAACGCCGACGACCTGCAGTTCATCAAGAAGAAGCCCAAGGTCACCGATGGACTGAGTGAGTTTGCCGACGATGAGGTCATCGCGGCGATTGGGCAACTCAAGAGCGGCAGTGTCGGTGACCGTCCCGTGAAGGTGGCGGAACTCGAAGCGCTGCTCGCAGCACCGGAGGGCTACGGCGACGACATCCCTGTCGACCCCGACTTCCACGCCCGCCGTCTCCCTGATGCCGCGTGGCGAGAACCAGAGTCCGGCCTGAGCGGTGATGTCGAGGCTGTCGTGCAGCTACATCGTCTGCGGGAAGTCCAGGCGCTCATTGGCTTCACTCGCTTTGAGGCCGCCATGCGCGACATCCACGGCGAGTACGACACCGATGTAGAGCGAGCCGAGATCGCAATCGAGCCGCGCTGGTTCCCAGCGGTGGAGAATCGAGGGGAGGGTGTGTTCGTGCATCTTCGCCAAGACGCGGTCGGAGAGTGGCTGACACGCCCGGCGGTGATTCAACGCCTCGACCGACTCGTCGATCAGCACGAGGCTTGGCAGCGTGACCGGCGTCGACAGCGCCCGTTCCCAGGTGGGCCGTACATCATGCTGCACACGCTGGCGCACTTGCTGATCCAGTCGATGTCGATGCGTTGCGGCTACCCAGCCAGCTCCATCCGTGAGCGGGTATACGTCGAAGACGACAACTACGGCCTGCTGCTGTACACCGGCACCCCCGACGCCGAAGGCACCCTTGGCGGACTGGTGCAACAGGCGCGTCACCTCGAAGGACATCTCGGCAACGCGCTTGAGATGGCGCTGCTGTGCTCCAACGACCCGATCTGTGCTCAGCACGCCACAGGCGATGGCATGGAGCAGCGCTTTCTGCACGGCGCCGCGTGCCACGGCTGCGCACTCATCGCGGAAACCTCCTGCGAGATGCGCAATGACTACCTCGACCGGGCCTTGGTAGTGCCGGTGCTCGGCGTGTCCGAAGCCGCCTTCTTTCCCTCGCCGTGAGCGCCCGGTCAGCCGACCCCCAGGACGGGGGGAACGCCCCGGGTAGCCGAGTCGCGTCGCTCCCTGCACACCTGCGCAAACGCCTCGCTGACGCGTGCGATTCGGGGACCCTGCCCGACGCCCCGTCACCGCTTGCCCTGCGATCGGTGCTGGGGATGACTGACGGGAGCGGCAACTTGGCCGCCGACTTGGCTGAACTGGCGCGCCTCGGAATCACGGGCCGGGCCCTTGCGGTCTGGGTGCGATCCCTGGATGAGGCTGGTCGCCGATCTCCGGCGCTGGACCTCGTGTGGTCAGGCCCCGAAGTACCGGGACTCCACGCCCGCGACACACGCCGCGTATACGAGGAACTCGTGCGAACCGCAGAGCAGTCAGTGTGGATGAGCACCTACGTGTACTTCGACGGCCCTCAGGCGTTCGCGGAGCTAGCCCGGCGAATGGACGAGGTCGATGACCTGCGGACCGTTCTGATGTTGAACATCCAACGAGCCAGAGGTGACACCACGGCCGGTGACCATCTCGTGCGTCGCTTCGCAGAACGCTTCTGGGGTACGGACTGGCCCGGCACCTCCCGACCGGCCGTCTACTTCGATCCGCGCTCGCTCGACCCCGACGGCCCCACGGGCGTGCTCCACGCCAAAGCCGTCGTGGTAGATGATGAGGCCGTCTTCATCACGTCGGCCAACCTCACTGCTGCCGCACTGGACCGCAACATCGAGCTCGGCCTTCTGACCCGCGACAGCGCGCTAGCCGCCAGTGTCACGGCCCACTTCCAAGGCCTGATCGATACCGGCCTGCTGAAGCCCTTACCGTCGGCCTAGGAGGGTGGTCGGTTATTGGGGTGTGGGGCGTGTTTTGTGGTCGGGTTGGCGCGGTTGTGGGGTTGGTGGCGGTGTTGGGCGGTTGGCGGTGTGGGGCTGGGCGGGGTGTGTGTCAGCCGATGACGCCGAGGCGGTCGGCGAGGTCCAGGTTACGGGATCGGCGTCGATGAGGTCCCCCGGGACCGTGGCGTCGTGGGCGGTCGCCTGTGTCGCCGCGGCGGAGGTGATCATGTCGGAGTCGGCGCCGGCGGCGGTCTCGATGTCCTGGCCCGCCACGACCCTGAGCAGCTCCGCCGCCGCTGTGAGCTCGGGGTCCTCGAAACGGGCGCGGAACCCCACGACCGTCTCAGCGTCACCGAACAGCTCCGCCGCCAAAGCGGCCCGCGCCCCCGGATCAGACCAGTTGATCCGCGGCTTGGCCGCCCTGTCGTAATCGCCGCGCGACAGCGAACCCGCCGCCTCGCCCGCCGCGGCGGCGTCGAGCGCCCCCAGCACCCCGACGCAGCGGCGGACCTGGGAACGGATCAAAGTCACGGTGTCCTGGGTCAGCACGCAATCCTCGATGCCCGCGGAGTCCACCGTGCGGCGATGCCCGATCACCCCCGCACGCTTCGCCGCGATCTTGACCCGGTCCCCCCAAAAGCTCTCCATCCCCGCGCGCACCAGCCGCGCCCGGAACTCCGCCAGCACCGCATGGGGGATCCCCCGGATGCTCCAAAGACAGCCCCAACGCCGCTTTCCACGACATGTCGAACCGCGAACGCCGCTCAGCCTCGCGGTCCCACACCCCATAGAACAACTGACACAACAGCAACGACGCCACCACCGACGGCGGATGCGACGGCCGTCCGCGCCCCGACACATACAAAGCACCAAAATCGGCGTCACAGAACAACTCGCCACGAGCCTGCCCCAACGCCGCCAAAAACCCCTCCGAATCCAGCAGATCCCCGACCATCACCCCGACACCGAAAAACGAACCCTGACCGTCAACCGAACCGCGCACCCCCGCATTGTCCCGCGCGCCCACCCCCCACACGCGGAAACCCACCGACTTTCCGACCACCCTCCTAGTGGTGCGTCGCTGAAATGGCTGGGGCTGAAGCAAGCCCATTCTTGCAGGTCAGCGAGCTGCATGATGCCCGGAGGAAAACTGCGACACCCTCCTAGCAGACTGCTGAAAAAGTCGATTTCCGGGCAGCGTCCAGTTGCAAACCCGCAGGTCAGGGGCTTGTCTTCCAGCCAGACCTGCATATTTCAGCATCCTGCTAGTGGATGCGTCCTTGGCCGTCTTTCAGGCGGGGGGCTTGGCGGCCGGTGTGTGAAGCGATGATCTCGGCCACGATTGACACGGCGGTTTCCTCTGGGGTGCGGCCGCCGATGTCGAGGCCGATGGGGGCCATCACCCGTTCCAGTTCGGCGTCGGTGACTCCGGCCTCCCGCAGGCGCTCGGTTCGTTTCTCGTGGGTGGTCCGGGAGCCCATCGCCCCCAAGTAGCCCACACGGGTCGGAAAAGCGCCGACAATTGCCGGCACATCGAACTTGTGGTCGTGGGTGAGCACGCACACCGCATCGCGGGGACCCAGCTCGTCGCCGATGCGATCAAGCAGGCGATTCGGCCAGTCCACCACGACCTCGTCGGCCATCGGGAAGCGGCGCCTGGTAGCGAAGACCTCACGGGCGTCGCACACCGTCACCCGGTAGCCCAGCAGCTTGGCCTGGGAGGCCAGCGCCCTAGTGAAGTCGACGGCGCCGAAGATGACCATGTGCGGGCGACGCGCATGGCACTCCACGAACACGCTCAGGTCCATCTGGCGGGCTTCGCCGTGCTGCCCGTAGTGGCGCACCTCGCTGATGCCGGCGTCCAGCATCCCGAGCGCGTCACGCTCCACCACCCGATCCAGGTCGGGGTCGCCCAGCGTGCCCAGCGTCAGCTGATCCGGCCGCACGAGGAGCTTGGCGCCCGTCCGCGGGCGCACATCAGACACAGCGCCCGTCCGCGGGCGCACATCAGACACAGCGCCCGTCCGCGGGCGCACATCAGACACAGCGCCCGTCCGCGGGCGCACATCAGACACAGCGCCCGTCCGCGGGCGCACATCAGACACAGCGCCCGTCCGCGGGCGCACATCAGACACAGCGCCCGTCCGCGGGCGCACATCAGACACAGCGCCCGTGTCGGGGGCGTCGATGATCGTGGCCAGCGCGACGGGCACCTCGGCGCGGATCGCGTCCCGGAACACCTCGTAGATGCCCGCACCGTCGCTGCTCGGCCCCATAGTCGACCCCATGTTCGAACCCGTGCTCACCAGTCGAGTTCCTCCACGAACAGGTGAATCGTGCCGCCGCAGGTCAGCCCCACGGCGAACGCCTCGTCATCGCTGTAGCCGAAGGTGGTGATGCCGGGGACTCGCTTGCCGCCCAGCAACTCCAGCGCCTCGCCCACCACGGCGCCCTCCACGCAGCCGCCGGAGACCGAGCCGGCAACCTCGCCCTCTTCGTTCACCGCCATGGCCGCCCCCGGGTCGCGGGGCCCTGAGCCCTCGATGTCCACTACCCGGGCAACGGCCACTCGCTGGCCCGCCGCTCGCCACCGGTCGATGTCGTCCAAGATCTCGTCCATCAGTTCTGTCTCCCGGTGTCCATTGTTGCGGTCTCGGCGGGCTGTGCGTCGGGTGAGATTGGGGTACAGGTAGACGTGGACTGAGGCAGCCGGCACACGTCGGACTCAGGCCGCGATGGCCGCAGCCAGATGCTCGAGCGAATCGAACGAGTGGCCTTCGATGAAATCGTCCACATGGGGCAAGGCCGCCGCCATGCCCCGGGCAAGCGGCGCATAACCGGGCGTGTGCTTCAGCGGGTTCACCCACACGAGTCGATGAGTCACCAGATGCAGGCGGGCCATCTGCTCGGCCAATTCGTCGGGGGTGCCGCGGTCCCATCCGTCCGAGCAGATCACCACGACAGCGCCTCGCGCATGGCCCCGCACGCCCCAACGGTCGTTGAACTCGTGCAGGGTCGCCCCCAAACGGGTGCCGCCCGACCAGTCCTGCACCGAGTCGGCGGCGGCTCGCAGCCCGGCGTCGGGGTCCCGGGACGACAGCTCACGCGTCACCCGGGTGAGCCGGGTGCCGATCGTGAACGCCTCCACCCGTGTGCGCCCCACGACCGCCGCATGGGCAAAGCGCACAAGCGCGCGCGCGTAGGGCTCCATGGAACCCGACACATCCAGCAGCAGCACGAGCCGGCGGGGCTTGCGGTCGTTCGTGAGGAACTCCCGCCGGATGGCCTCGCCGCCGGTGCGCAACGCGCGCCGGATCGTGCGACGCAGGTCGGGACGGCGCGAGAAGCGCTTGGCCCGCACGGCTCGGCGGGTGCGGCGAGTAGCCGCCTGAAAGCGCAGCTCTCCCATCAGCGAGTGGAGCTCGGCCAGTTCGGCGTCGCTGCAGTCGGCGAAGTCCTTGTGGCGCAGCGTCTCGGTGTCGCTGTAGCGGACCCGCAGCGTCGGGCCGGTGTCGGGATCCCCTTCGTCAGCGGGCGGTGCTGCCCCGCTGTCGTCGTCGGTGTCAGTGGCCAGCGTCACCGAGATCGGCGGCAGCTCGACCACCATCCCGCTGGGTTCGCGCCCCTCCCAGAAAACTGCAAAAGCCCGGTCGTACACCCCGATGTCAGCGGGACTGCCCACCAGCGTCGCCTTGCCTGCCCAATACACATCGTCGCGGCTGGCAACACCCAACAGCCGCAGCGCCTCGGTGAATGCCATCACCCGCCGGATGGTGACCACCAGTCCGGCACCTCGCAGCACCGACGAGAACGCCGACGCCAATCGCTCGGGTTCATTCGCATGACCGTCCGACGCCAGCGGGGCGCCCTCGTCGAAGTGACCGTTGGGGCCGGGCCGGGGCTTCGCCATTCGGCTCAGCCTCGCGGCCGCTCAGGCCTCGGCCGCGGCGGCCATGATCATCTCCATGCCCACCGAGGTGACCCGCTGCTGATCCTCGCGGTACTTCAAGACCGTGCCGAGCGTGGATTCCAGCATGGCGCTGTCCAGCTCAGCGGCCCCCAAGCGCCCAAGCGCCGTTGCCCAGTCGATGGTCTCGGCCACGCCCGGCGGCTTGTAGAGGCGCATCTCACGCATTGCTGCCACGGCCACCGCGACCTGGCGGGCCAGCGCACCGTCCACGTCGGGCAGCTTCAGCTTCACGATCTCGACTTCCCGGTCCACTGAGGGATGCGAGACCCAGTGGTACAGGCAGCGCCGCTTCAAGGCATCATGCACATCGCGGGTTCGGTTGGAGGTGACCACCACCAGCGGCGGGCGGCCGGCGGTGATGGTGCCCAGCTCTGGCACGGTCACCGTGAAATCCGACAGCACTTCCAGCAGGAACGCCTCGAATTCGTCGTCGGCGCGGTCCACCTCGTCGATCAGCAGGACTGCCGACGTGGATTCATCGTGGTCGATGGCTCGCAGCAGCGGCCGGCGGATCAGGAAGCGCTCCGAGTAGAGCTCGTCCTCGATGGCCTCAGCATCGACCGCTGCGCGCCCCGCAGCCTCCGCCGTGCGCAGATGCAGCAGCTGGCGGGTGTAATCCCACTCGTACAGCGCCTGGGCAGCGTCGATGCCCTCATAGCACTGCAGGCGGATGAATTCCCCGCCAGTCCAGGCGGCGAGTACTTTGGCCAGCTCGGTCTTGCCCACGCCGGCGTCGCCTTCGAGGAACAGCGGGCGTTCCATGGTGACCGACAGGTACACCACGGTCGACAGGCCTTCGTCGGGCAGGTACCCGTGTGCTGAAAGGGCCGCCGAGACGTCATCGGAACATGTGGGCGCCTCGAACACGAAGGCCAAGGCTACGGCGTTGTCGTCATCCCCCATGCATCGTCCTCAAGCCGAAGTCAGACGCAACACAGGTTGGACCCAGGTTGGGGGAATCAGACAGCGGCGTGGTGTTGTTGCCTCCGTTCGAACTTGACGGGTGTGAGCAGGCCGAGCGTGGCGTGGCATCGCTGCCGGATCCTCGCAGCGGGTCGTGTCACGTCGTCCCCTCGGGCAAGCAGGCTGCGGCCGACGGCAAGTCAGCGCATCTCGCCGCCATCGGCACGACCGCGCAGATTTGGCGGCCAGAACCAAACCTGCGCAGAAATGCCGTCACAGACCACAAAGACGCGCAGATTTGGCGGCCAGAACCAAACCTGTGCAGAAATGCCGCCACAGCAGCGAGTCCTGCGCCAAGCTTCGAGGGGCACACACGGGTACTTGCTACGCAGCAGTCTCCAGCCGGCAGAAGCACGATGCGGTGATCGGCACGTCAGCCCGGGCGATGGCCAGATCCAGCCGTTGGCGGATGAGCGGTGCCTCGACGGTGTCCCCCCGCCGCACGAGGCACTCGTGCAGTCCGTGCAGGCTCCAGACGTTGTCGGGATGCTGGCAGGGTCGTCGAAGCTGGTTGTCCAAGCCGAGATCGGCACGGTAGAGCGCCTCGGCCTCGTCGAACTCGCCCCGCTCGGACAGCAGCGCAGCCAGTGCGTGGCGAGTCGGCTGCATCCAGCCCCACGGTTCGTCGTAGGGGAGGTTGTCGTCCAGATCGACTGCATGCCGGAGATGGTCGAAGGCCACGTCGAAGTTGCCACAGCGGTACTCGACCTCGCCGTTCAGCATCGCTTCTGCGACGGTCAGGATGTCGAGTCCCGTGTTGTTGAACAACGTCCGGCTCGGCAGGACCTGCGCCTTGGCCGCCACGAACGCCTCGCGCTCGGCCTGCGCGTTGTCGACCCGGTTGGTCGAGGCATACGCCACGGTCCGCGCGTAGCGCATCATCGCCGTGGTGACGCAATAGAACTGCTGGTCGAAGGGCAGGTGCTGGCTGAGGATCTCGTGCCACTTGCCGAAGCGCACATACACGTGCTGCTTGACCGCCACGAACCCCTCCAGCCAGTCGGCCATCGGCGGCGAGCCGGTCCGCAGCAGATCTTCAGGCAGCGTGCGGTTCATCTCTTCGGCCGCTTCCAAGGCTGGGCCGTACTGGCCGGCCAGCATCGCCCCGTACACCTTGAAGTGATAGTCGTGGCAGCGGTAGGCCGAGTAGAAGTTCATCGGGCCCTTGAAGTCCAGGTACTGCCGATCAGCGACGATCGCGGCCGAATTGCGCGTCACGACGTTGTGATAGTGGCCGCACAGCACATCGATATGGGTCGGCATGTGGACGAGGTGGCCGGCGTCGGGCGCCAGATCGACCAGGCGGTCGCCGGCAGCCAGTGCTCGCTCCGGATGCGGCGACATCTCCATGAGGTGGATGTACATGTGCAACAAGCCCAGGTGGCTGTTGGCGCCCTCGGCGTCGAGGGTGTCGAAGGCGGTCTCCAGTACGTCGACTGCCTCAAGCGTCCCCGCACTCTCTGCCGGCTCGCCCGTGACCAGGTCCCACAACTTCCACGGGGTCCGGTTCATGATCGCCTCGGCGAACAGGGCGCAGACATCGAGATCATCACGATGGCGCCGGTAGACCTCGCGCATCGCGTCTGCGTACGCGTCATTCCATCGCACGAAGTCGTCTTCGCCTGGCAGCTCGGGATCCGGCGGGTAGCGATGCGTCAGCGCGCCGATCAGCGCCTGTTCGAGATCGCTGATGCCGGCTGCGGCATCCTCGGCCGCGGCCGCCTCAGCACGGGCACGTGCCAGCGAGGAACGCAAGTCTTCGGCGTCGAACTCCTCCCAAGGCTTGTTGTAGTTCGGCCCGATGGCGTAGGCGATGCCCCAGTACGCCATCGCGAAATCGAGATCGTGCAAGAGCGCACGCTCGAAACAGGCGATCGCCTCTTCGTGATGGAAGCCGTAGCACCACGCCATGCCGCGGTTGAACCACAGCTGGGCTTCGGCGTCGGAGGTCGTCACTGGCCAGCGATACGAGCCCAGATCGAAGTACGCCACCGTCGTTGCCCGAGTCCTTCTGCCAAGAGACGCTGCTCGCCAGTTCTTGCTGCTCTCCCATCCTTTCATAACATTGCTCATGAAATTGAGAAATAGTGTGAACAGATTTCAATTTAGAAATGCAGGTTAGAAATGCAGGTTGGTGCAGGCTCCAGCGGCGAGCGGTGCTCAGCCGAGGGCGATCATCGCAGTGCCCGTCAGGGCAGCGGCGATGCCGATGACCTGCCACCAGCACAGCGTGTCGTCATCGAAGAGCACCGCCAAGGCGATCGTCACCACCGGATAGAGGGACGCAGCTACCGCCACTTCGCTGAGCGGACCCCGTTGCAGTCCGGCGATGAAGGCGCCCATGCCGGCTCCGCCCGCAACGCCTCCCGCGAAACCGGCAAGTCGGAGCGACGGCGGCAGTACCTGAGGGATCCGTCGGACTCTGGTCACTGCCAGCATGCATGCCAGCGCCGCCATCCGTTGCGTCACCGCCGGCCACATGCCGCTGTCGATGCTGGTCTCGCCCAAGAGCACTGTGGCAGTGGCGAAGGTGACGCCGGCCAAGAGCGCGAACGCGACGCCCCGCCGGATGTCCCCACGCAGGTCCGGCACGATGACCGCAGCCAGCAACCCGGCGATGGTCACGGCAATGCCTGCGGCCGCTACGGACGAGGGCCGCTCGCCGACTCCGAGCCCGTAGGCCAGCGGCCCCAGCGCAGTGGAGGCCGCCACCACCGGCGATGCAATCGCAGCCGACGACACGGCCATGCTGTGCCACATCGCCGAGAGCGCGAGCGCCATCAATACACCCGAGGCCGCCCCGAGCGCGAGCGAGGCGCCGATGGCAGAACTCGGCACCGCCAGCAACAGCACCACCGTCACGACGAGGCCGCCCATGAAGGCCGTGCCAACAGCGGTCATGGCCCGGGCGCGCCGGCTGCAGTAGCGACCGAAGTAGTCGGAAACGCCGATCAGGACCGACGCCGCAGCACCCAGCAGCACCGGCACGCGACTCGCACGCTACTTGCGCAGTTCCCTCGGTCTGATGGCCTCGGCAGACGGCTCAATCGCGAATGACGCTGCCAGCCGCCATGTCAAAGAAGTGCATCGCCGATACATCGATGGCGATCTCTATTCGCTGGCCGACACGCGCACCGCTCTGCTGGGCAAACCGACCCAAGAAGGCGCTGCCGAGACCCTCGGAATCATCGACGTCGGTCGTCGGCCCGCCGGTCTCGACGCGTTGGACCCCGATGTCGAGGTGGGCGACGATCTCTGAGCCGAGTTCTTCGAGAAGCTGCACATCGGCAGCAATGCGTTGGCTGTAGTCCGGCGCCAGGGCAGCGTCGTAGACATCGTCTGGGCGAATGCCGCACACCAGACGCTTTCCCTCGTGAGCACGCAGCGCCGGGCACTCATCGAGGATCGAGAGCGGCAACTCGACACTTTGAGTGCCCATCTCGACGTTGACTCCGCTGCCGCCGACGGAGACTGCCGACTCGAAGAGATTCATCGCCGGTGATCCCACGAAGCCCGCGACGAACACATTCGCCGGCCGGCGATAGAGCAGCGAGGGCTTGTCGACCTGCTGGAGCGCGCCTCCGTTGAGCACTGCCACTCGATCGCCCATGGTCATTGCCTCCACCTGGTCGTGTGTGACGTAGATGGTGGTCACGCCGAGGTCTCGCTGGATGCGCAAGATCTCGCTGCGCATGTACACGCGCAGCTTCGCGTCAAGATTCGAGAGCGGTTCGTCCATGAGGAACACCGAGGGCTCACGGACGATGGCTCGACCCATCGCAACGCGCTGACGCTGACCGCCCGACAACGCGGCCGGCTTGCGATCCAAGAACTCGGTGAGATGCAGCACGTCGGCAGTGCGCTGCACCCGCTGGTCGATCTCAGACTTGGGAATCTTGGCAAGTTTCAACGGGTAGGCGATGTTCTTGCGCACCGTGAGGTGGGGGTACAACGCATAGTTCTGGAAGATCATGGCGATGTCCCGATCTCGCGGGTGCACCTTGGTCATGTCAGCGTCCCCGATTCGGAGCGTCCCGCTCGAAATCTCCTCGAGTCCCGCAACCATTCGCAGCGCCGTGGACTTTCCGCACCCTGATGGCCCGACAAACACGACGAACTCGCCGTCGTCGATGCTCAGGCTCATGGCGTTCACTGCGGTGACGCCCCCCGGGTACACCTTGGTCAGTTCCGCAAGCTCAACCGTCGCCATGTGAATTCTCCTTCGCGATCCTCCGTGGGTCCCCTCTTCGGAGCCAGCGCGAGAACGGAATGACCCACGGAGGCTCGAACAGCTCTCCGTATCTCGCCCGATTTGCGGCTATCGCCATCATCAACAGCCAATTCAGCCAGAGCAGCGCAAGCAGCAGCAGGCCGACGGGCACGAGTACGCCCGCCAGTTCGACACGCGCACCGAGTTCCAGCACTCCCCAGAGCACCAATGCTGCAAGCGCGACGGATGCGTTGAAGTCCGCGGCTCGGCGCCGATGACGCCTGCCGAAGTCTCTGCCCCGGCTCAGGAGCGCTCCGAGCGCGAGCGGTCCCAGGATGACTGCAGGCGCAGCCCACAGGGCCCCTCGGCCGATCACCGCCACTGCGGCCGCGGCCGGAATCAGCGGCGTCAGATGCACTGCGGCGTCTCGGCGGCGCTCGGACCGCGTGCCCGGCTGAACGAGGTAGTCGGGACTCATGACTGCGCTGCCTCACCCGACCGGGTGATCGTGACGTGCCGATTGACGTCAAGGTCGCTGCTCGTGCTGACGGTGCCGTCGGGCCACGTCACCTCGATCTCCACCGGGCCGGAACTGTCGCCCACGCCGAAGTGCAGCATCGCCGAGGCACCCGAGAGGTAGCCGCGTGCCGCTTCCACCGTGCGCACCAGCGTGCTGTCGCGCCCGTCGGCCAATTGCACCTGTGCGCCGATGGCATCGGGATTGCCGGTGCCGGGCCAACGCAGCGCGACGGTCACCGCACCGCCGCCGCACAGCCGATTCTCATACAGCCGCGACGGCGCGTTGAGGTTGTTCACGACGATGTCGAGATCGCCGTCGAGGTCGAGATCGGCCATCGCCATCCCCCGCCCACCTGTCGTGTCGTCGAGATCCCAGCCGGCTGCGGGCTCGAATCGTTCACCGTCGACGTTGCGGAACGCCTGGTTGGCCTCGACCAAGCTGGCATCGGGCAGGTGTCCGAACAGGTTGTCCGCCACCATGCCGTTCACGACGTACAGGTCCACGAATCCGTCATTGTCAAGATCGCCGAACAGCCCGGACCAGCTCCATCCCGTCGCCTCCACGCCGAACGACGGCGCGTCATTGGCGAAGTCATCGCCCGTCGACAGCAACAGCACGTTCTCGGGCCGCTGGATGTCGTCTGACGGCGAGGCGTCGATGTCCGACTGCACATTTGCGTATGCGTCGATGGTCTCCGGTCGGTCGTCCATGGGCTTCATGTCGGTCGCGAACAGGTCCAGGTCGCCGTCGTTGTCGATGTCGCCCGCGTCGATGCCCATCGTGCTGAACGCGGTCTGGGCAAACGGCGTCGCCTGGGTCCACGAATCGTCCTCGCCTGCAAACCACACGTAGTCGGGCGTGGCGAGGTCATTGCCGACATAGATGTCGGCGCGGCCATCACCGTCGATGTCGCCGATGCGGGTCGCGAGCGCCTGCGATTCGGGTGCGAGCTGCGTATGCACAAACGTCTCGCCATCGTGCTCGAACAGGCCCACACCTCCCTTGTTGCCGAGGTTGAGGCGCCGCTCGGCCGTGAGTTCGGCGTTGTACGCACCGGTGACTGCATCGAGGTCTCCGTCGCCGCCCAGATCCCCCCATGCCATGGAGTATGTGTACGCATCGAGGCCGACGATCTCGTCGCGTTCGAAGCGCTCGTCAGCCGTCGAGCCCTGGCCCGTGTTGCGCATGACCAGTGGACGGCCGACACCGGTCGTGAACACGACGTCGTTGCTGCCGTCACTGTCGCTGTCGACGATGATCGCCTGGCGGAAGCGGCCTTCGATGAGCGCTTCGCGGCGGAATCGCAGCGTCCCGTCGTTCCACAGCACCGAGCTGGCCCCGCTCAGATTGGCCAGGACGAGATCATCGTCACCGTCTCGATCCAGGTCACCGACAGCGAGCCCCGCACCCATGCCATCGAACATGGAGCGGCTCGCGCCTGGTCCGCGGGTGTGATGCTCGAGGTCAACAGCCGCGAACCGGCCGTCGCAGGCATCCCGGTCGGCGTGCGGCACAGTCTCGACGCTGACCTCGGCGGAATCCGCAGTCGAACCACAAGCGCTGAGCGCCAGCGCGGCCAGCGCGCAGACGGCACCGAGCACAATGCGGGCGCGCCTGCCTCGAAGGTCTCGACAAGCGCCCACGAGCGTCCGGACCGGAGGCAGCTGGCAAGCCGAGGAGTCGGAGGGACGTTCCCTCGACATCATCAGTGCCTCCGGTCCGGTTCGCCCGGGAGGGCAGTCCTGGCTAGGAGCCGAGGACCGCGTTGACCTCGCCTGCCACTTGGGCGAGGCGCTCACCAGCGTCAACCTGCCCGCGCAGGATCTCCTGCATGGCCGGACCGACGATGGCTTCGATCTGGCTGGCGCTGTCAGTGATCGGGAAGAGGAACGTCGTGCCTTCGTCGACGTGCACCGTGAAGGCCGTCACGTCCACGCCGTTGCCCTCGTGGGCAGCGATGGCGATCTCGGCAGCCGAGGGAATGGCCGGAAACACCACGGCGCCCTCACCGATGACGTCCTGACATGCAGCTGACGCCATGTGCTTTACCCACTGCCACGCCTCCTCTTGATGCTCCGAGTGCGTGTTGATGGAGTCGGCCAGGCCATTGAACATCGAGGCACGCGAACCGCTCGGTCCAACCGGCAGCGGGGCGAACTCGACGTCGAAGGGTGTATCGGCCCCGATGTAGGTGCCGATCTTCCACGAGCCGTCAGCCATGACTGCAGCCGAACCGTTCTGGAACACCGTGGTGCCGCCGAGCGATTCGACGTCTTCGATCGGCACGACGTAGCCGGCCTGAATCATCCGCGCGAACCAGTCGATGGTGGCTGCGAGACGCGAGTCGTCATAGTTCGCGGAGTCACCGAACGGGTTCACGTCCAGGAACTCGAATCCGGTGGATCCTGCGAAGGCCGAGAATGTCGTCTGTCCAAAGGCGCCGAAGTTGCCTTCTAGACCCAGGCCGTACACCTCGACATTTTCCGGATCGAAGTCCGGCGAGTCACCGCTGTTGCCGTTGGCGTCCACGCTCAGGCGACGAATGAGCTCGCCGAACGAGCCGCCGTCGTCAGGGTTCCACTCGGCCGAGGCAAAGTCTGCGGCTGTCACACCCGCCGCAGCGACGTGGTCCGAGTTCATCACGAGCGCGATCGTGTCGAAGTCCTTGGGCAGGCCGTAGCGGTTGCCGTGATTGTCTACCCACAGCTCAGCAAGGCCCGGGAAGTAGGCACCGGTGTCGACGTTGTCTCGCTCGACGAAGTCGTTGAGCGGAACCAGCACATCGCTGGCCACAAACTCGGGATAGCGGGCGAGGTGATCGGTGAAGACATCGGGTCCCGAGCCGGAGGCGAAGCCGGCCGTCACGTTGGTCCAGTAGTCGCCCCAGCCGAACTGGGTGATCTCGACGTCGATGCCGGGGTTGGCTGCCTCGAAGTCGGCCGCACATTGCTCGTAGTAGGGCTGCTGGTTGCCGTCCCACAGCCAGTACTCGATGCTGACTGGCTCCGCCATCTCGTCGTCCATCTCGTCGTCGGCGTCTGACGGGGCCTGGGTCGCCGCAGGTGCGTCGCCGGCATCGTCGTCACCGTCGTCGCTGCCGCAGGCGGCGGCGACGAGCGAGAAGGCAAAGAGGACTGCGAGCAGTCTCCATAGCGCTTTATTCATCAGGTTCTCCCTCCCAGGAGTCAGCGGCGACCCACAACAGGCCGCCGATTGTCGGTGGGGATCACTTGATCCCCGAGAAGCCGATCGAGTCGACGACCTTCCGGCCGAAGGCCAGGAAGATCACGATGATCGGCAGGGCTGCGAGCAAGGTGCCCGCCATCAGGCCCGACCAGTCGGGGGAGGTCCCCGGCTGCTGAGCCGTGAACTGTCCGAGCGCGACAGTCAGCGGCTGCCGCGCCGGGTCTCGGGCCACCACCAGCGGCCAGAGGAACTCGTTCCACGCAGTGATGTACGTGAGGATCGACAGCGTCGCGAGCGGTGCGGCGCTCATCGGCACGATGATCCCGAAAAAGGTCCGGAAGTGGCCTGCTCCGTCGAGCAGCGCAGCCTCCTCGACCTCGCGGCTGATTCCCAAGAAGAACTGACGCAGGAAGAACACCGCGAATGGCGTCATGAAGAAGAACGGTGCGATGATCCCGGGGTAGCTGTTCAGCCAGCCGAAGTTCTTGACCAGGATGAGGTTGGGAATCAGCGTGAAGATCGGCGGGATCATCAGCCCGCTGAGGAAGAGGAAGAAGAGCTTGTCGCGGCCCCGGAAGCGCAGTCGGGCGAACGCGTAGGCGGCCATCGCCGAGAACGCGACCTGCCCGACGGTGACGGCCGTCGAGACGATCACGCTGACCTTGAGCGACTGCAGGAAATCGAACGAACCGGTGTTCTGACGTCCCAGGCTCTCGAGAATCTCCTCTTCGCTGGCCGTGCCGAGCACGCGTTCGAAGTTGTTGTCGGTATAGCCGACCGGCAGCAAGCTTTGTTCGCCGGCGAAGAGCTGGCCGTTGGTCGACAGGCCGGTGCGCAGCGCCCACCAGAACGGGAACACGCTGATGATCAGGATGGCGACCATGAACACCCAGGCCGCGCCGCGCCCAATCCCTCGCTTGCGAAGCCGCGCCGACGGCTGAGAGAGGCCCGGTGACTCAGCGATGTTCTCGCTCACGTCGTCGACCGCTGGCGCACTCATGCCAGATCGCTCTCGCCGGCCCGCAGGAGCTTGAGCTGCAGGAAGGTGACCGTCAGCAGGATCGCGACCAGCAGGACGGAGATGGTGGCGGCGTAGCCGAGCTGGTTGAAGTCGAAGGCGTTCTGGTAGATGTACAGGTAGATCACGCGGCTGGCGTTGACCGGACCGCCCGGCTGTCCGCCGAATCCGCCGGTAGCCACGAACACGGTGTCGAACACCTGCAACGAGCCGACGATCGTGATCACCAGGACCAGCGCCAGGATCGGACGCAGCAGCGGCATCGTCACGTCGCGGAACATCTGGCGCTCGGTGGCACCGTCGACGGCGGCAGCCTCATAGAGACTGCGGGGAATCGTCTGCAGCCCGGCGAAGATCAGCAGGGCGGTGTAACCCATGTGGCGCCACGTGTTGATGCCGGCCAAGCTGGGTATGACCTTGCCGGTGTCGGTGAAGAACCTCACCGGATCCATCCCGAACAGACCCAGGAAGTCGTTGACGATGCCCAGGTTTCCGTCGAGCATCCAGACCCACAGCAGCGCCACGATCACGTTGGGGATCAGCCAAGGCAGCAGCAGGATCCCGCGAATGGTGACCGATTTGGTGAGGCGATCCATGAGCACCGCTATCAAGACAGCGAGGATCGTCTGCGAGACGATGTTGATCACCGTGTACCTGAAGGTGACCTTGAGCGATTCCCACACCTGGCGGTCGTTGAACAGCCGGTCATAGTTGTCGGTGCCGACCCAGCTCCCCCGATTGGCGATCAGGTTCCAGTCGGTGAAGCTGATGTACACGCCTCGCAACGCGGGATAGAGGTAGAACGCCACAAAGCCGACGAGGGCCGGGAGCAGGAACCAGAAGGCGGATCGCCAGCCGCCGTGCAGGCGTGCAGTTCCGAACAGCGAACGTCGACGCGACGCGTCAGGCGGCGCCTCGGTCACCGTCACCGGATCTCTCCATCAGCCGAGACCCGCTCGCGCAGCGATTCGGGGATGTACTCGCCGTGCGCGTCGATCAGCTCGTCGACGAGTTGCCAGATCTGATCGAGAGCGAGTTCGGCCGCCGTGTGCGGATCGAGCATGGCGGCGTGATACACGTGCTCGCGGCGACCGGTCCGCAGTGCCTCCACGGTGAGCTGCTGGGGGCCGATGTTGGTGTGCATGAGCGCAGCGAGCTGAGGGGGCAACGACCCGATGACGTGGGGCGTCACTCCGCCCGCCCCAACGGTGGCCGGCACCTCGACCGCGCAACCCGACGGCAGATTGTCGATCAGGCCGAGGTTCGGCACGTTGACATACACGATGCGTTCGGTGCCAGTGGCAATACTGTGAATGATCTGCGGTGCGTACTCGTCGCTCGCGGGCACCTCCAGCGGATACTCCGGGTCTTCGAGGCGCCGGCGGAGTTCCTCCCACTCGGCAATCTGTTCCTCGCAGCGCCTGACGTACTCGCGCACCGGAATCTTGAACCGCTCGATGAGCTCTGGTCGGCCTCGCTTGAGGAAGTACGGCGTGTACTCCGCAAAGTGCTCGCTCGACTCGGTGACGAAGTAGCCGAGCCGCCGCAGCATCTCGTATCTCACCGCATCAGCCAGCCCCCACTCGCCCCGAGTCGGCGACTCGTGGGGCTCTGGGTAGAGCTGGCGCAACGCCGGGTACAGGTCTGTGCCCTGGTGCTCCAGCCGCAAGAAGAAGCACATGTGATTGATGCCGGCAGCGAGATACTCCAGCTCGTCGACCGGCACGCCCAAATCGCCGGCGAGGTGCTGCGCTGTGATGGGGACGCTGTGGCAGAGCCCGTACGCCTCCACATCGGCCATCTCCGACAGGCTCCACATGTTGATCGCCATCGGATTGGCGTAGTTGAGCAACCGGGCGCCCTCGCTGAGCTCGTTGACGGCTTCGGCGACCTCGATGAGGGCAGGCGCAGTCCGAAGGCCTCGCATGATGCCGCCGATGCCGATGGTGTCGGCGATGGTCTGGGTGAGGCCGAATCGCTCCGGAATGTCGAAGTCGTGAACTGTGGCCGGTTCGAAGCCGCCGATCTGGAACATCGTGATGACGAAATCGGCGCCATCGACTGCGTCGCGCAGATCCGTCGTAGCCCGGACCTTGGCGCGTGCGCCCCGATCTGCGACCAGCCGGTGCCCGACGATCTCAGATGTGTGGAGCCGTGCGCGGTCGATGTCGTGAAGCCGGATGTCGAGGTCGTCCCGCAGATCCTCGTACGCGAGCAGGTCGCCCATCAGATTGCGGGAGAACACCGTGCTTCCCGCCCCGATGAATGCGACTGCAACCATCTGTCCCCTTGGCTTGTCTCGCCAAATTAGCATACGTCAACGTTGGCGTCAACGTTGACGCAAACCTGTGCCCGCTCAACCGGAGCCGGTAAGTTCGCGCGTGGACAGGTCTGGCGAGGTACGCCTGGCCGCGACAGGACCGAGGCTCAGCTACGGAGGGCCATGGATCGGGAAGCGACGCTCCACGACGTGGCAGGCAAGGTCGGGGTCTCGCCGCGCACGGTGTCTCGGGTCGTCAACGATGAGGGGGGCTATTCCGAGGAGACCCGCCGCAAGGTGATGGCAGCCGTCGAAGAGCTGCACTACCGCCCCAACATGGTTGCGCGGGCGTTGATCACCAAGCGCAGCGGCACCGTCGGCTTGGTCGGCGGCGACATGACCGACCCGTACTTCGGGGCCCTCGCCGAGGGCATTCAGCAACGCGCCCGTGAAGCCGGCCAGACCATGTTCTTCGCGAGCACCCGCAGCAACCCAGAGCGGCAGGCGGAAGTGCTCCGGTCCTTCTGGGCGCGAGCGGTGGACGGCGTCATCGTCTTTCCTGCGCTCGATTCGATCGAACAGCTCACCGACTACGGCGAGCGCGGGCTGCCGATCGTGGTGGTGGATGACTTCCTCGACGCACCCAATGTCGCATGCGTGTCGTTCGACCTCCACAGCGGCGGCCGGCTTGCTGCGAGACACCTGCTCGAGAGCGGTCGTCGACGCATGGGTGTCATCAGTACAACCGTGTCTCCGCCCCGTCGGCGACACCGCGAGCAGGGCTTTGTGCGCACCTTGGAAGAAGCCCAGGACGGCCGTCACGCGCCGGCTGTGTCGCAGACGGAACCAACGGTGAAGGGAGGCGAAGCGGGCCTCGCACAGCTGCTTTCCCAGATGCCAGACCTCGACGGCGTGTTCGCATACAACGACCTCGTCGCCATCGGAGCCGTACGCGCGGCAGTCGCGAGCGGTCGTCGAGTGCCCGAGGACATTGCCGTCGTGGGCTGCGATGACATCGAGATGAGCACCTACGTGACGCCGGCACTCACGACCATTCGCCTCGATCGCTCCCGGCTCAGCACCGAAGTGGTCGCCGCACTCGGCGACTTGATCGAATCGCCGGGCGAGAGACGAGAAGCGGTGGTCTTGGGGGTGGAGTTGGCCGTCCGCGAGTCGGCGTGACGGGCCACGTCCCACCTGTTCAGCGAGCATTGGCGATGCATCGCGAGCGCTGGGGCGCGCCCGATGTCCTCAGCAGGGCACCCGGGAGGGTCAATCTGATCGGGGAGCACACCGACTACAACGACGGATTCGTACTCCCGATGGCGATCGAATTCGACACCGTCGTTGCGCTGAGCCGAGCCCAGCGCAGTTCCCCGAGCACGGTGATCTCTGAGGTCTTCGGCGAAGCGCTGCTCGATGACGAGCGAGAGCCGATCCCCACAGCGCATTGGGCGGCGTATGTCTTCGGCGTCAGCCACCTGCTGAGGGGACATGGCATATCGATCGGTCGGTGGCGATGCACGATCGCCACCGATGTGCCGGTCGGGGCGAGCTTGTCTTCATCAGCTGCCTTGGAAGTCGCCATGGCAAGAGCACTGCTGCATCTTGCGGGCGAGAGCTGGGGTGCGACAGCAACGGCCGAGCTGTGTCAGCGCGTGGAAAACGAGGTCGTCGGGATGCCGTGCGGGATCATGGATCCCCTGATCTCCGCCGGCGCGGTCCCGGGACATGCATCGCTGATCGATTGCCGGTCCCTCGACATGGGTCCGCGCCGGCTGCCGGATGGGACCGTGATCGCCATCCTCGACACCATGACGAGGCGCGAACTGGTCGACTCGGCCTACGGCGACCGCCGCGCCTCGTGTGAACGCGCCGCGAGATGGCTTTCGGTGGCCGCCCTGCGGGACGCCGAGTTGCACGAACTCGAGCGGATGCCAGCGGAACTCGCTGTTGAACGTCGGCGAGCGCGGCACGTCATCACCGAGAACGAGCGCACGCTCGCAGCAGCGGATGCCATGGAAGCAGGCGACGCGGAGGCCCTCGGAGCTCTCATGAACGCCGGTCACGTCAGCTTGCGAGACGACTACGAGGTCTCAGGCCCGGCGCTCGATGCCATGGTGCGGATCGCACATGCCAGCCCTGGGTGCATCGGCGCACGCATGACCGGCGGCGGGTTTGCCGGCTGCGCGGTGGCGCTGGTCGCCGCTGACGCAGCAGATGACTTCGCCGGAGAGGTGCAGAAGGGCTACCGGGCCGTCTCGGGGCGTGATGCGAGCGTCTGGCTGTCGCTGCCGGCTGAAGGAGCCTCGCTCATCGACAGCATCGAGCGACACACGGCCTGACGCCCGCCGATCACGGCGCGTGCGCAGCCAGGGACGAGACGATCTCGGGGAGTGTCGAACGCACCGGCGCCCAGTCGAGCAAGCGACGAGCCCGTTGCGTGGAGGCGATCAGCTCAGCAGGATCGCCCGCCCGGCGTGGCCCCACCTCATAGGGCACGCGACGCCCGAGCACATTCTCGACAGCGGCGATGACCTCAAGCACCGAGTGACCGACGCCCGCGCCGAGGTTGACCACCGTGGTCTCCCCGGCCGCTCGCAGGTAGTCGAGCGCACGCAGGTGCGCTTCAGTGAGGTCGCCGATGTGGATGTAGTCGCGCACGGCAGTGCCATCCGGAGTCGGATAGTCGTCGCCGAAGACCGTCAGCTGGCCGCCTGGCTCTGTTGCCGCACGCACCGCAAGCGGGATCAGGTGAGTCTCCGGCGTGTGCCGTTCAATGCGACGCGCGGTTGCGCCGGCAGCATTGAAGTACCGCAGCGACACCGACCGCAGACCGTCGGCGTGGTCGTGCATTTCGAGCATCTGCTCGGTGACCAGCTTGGTCCATCCGTAGGGACTCGTCGGCTCAGTGGGCTCGCTCTCGTCGATCGGCGTCGTCGAGGCATTCCCGTACACCGCTGCCGAAGACGAGAACACGATTCGAGTAACGCCGCTGCGTGCGAGCACCCGGAGCAGATGAGCCGACTGCACGACGTTGTTCTCGATATACAGCCCGGGATTGCTCACCGACTCCCCCACGGCGATCAGGCCCGCCAAGTGGATGCACGACTCGATGCCGTGGCGGCTCACGAGATGCCCGACGCTGTCGGCGTCGCCGATGTCCAGTGATTCGAAGTCCACGCCACGGGGGAATTCGGGACGCGCGGAGCGCGACAGATTGTCGACTACCAAGACGTCCTCACCGCGTTCGGCAAGTGCATCGACGACCGCTGAGCCGATGTAGCCCGCGCCACCGGTCACGAGCACCGTCATGAGATCACCACCGGGACACGCCTGTCAGCTGGTGCCGAGGCAGAGTTCGGATACCTGCAGGCCACAGTTCGAACCGAGTTGAACTGACTTCAGTCGCGACATGGCCTCGAAACGTACTCGACAACGGCACCCATCTGCCGGGTTGGCGGTGTCGCCAATGGAGCGTGTCGATGACGTGCCGTCGAGTGGCGCCTCATACGACGCGGATGGGGTGCGGCAGAGGCTGGTCGAAGAGGTAGCCCTTCTCGTTGAATGGGACTTGATCGGGCTGGGTGTTGCCGGCGACATCGGTGGCGCGGGTCATCACGGTGTACATCCCGGCGGATGCCTCCCAAGACAACTCGAATCGCACCCACCCGAGCCGTGCCTGCGGACCGATCAGGTCCGCACGGTGCCATGTTCGTCCCGAGTCGTCGCTCCATTCGACCTCGGCGACCCTGCCCGCAGGCGAGTGCGCATAGCCGCCGATGCGGTGAGTGCCGGCGTCGAGCTCGGCAGGCCACGGGAGCGCCAGCGCGCTCTTGATGCTCTGGGTGGTCACCACCTGTCCCAAGGCTTCTCCCTCGGGCGGGTAGTCGTCGCCGATCAAGACATACGAGGTGGTGTTGTTGCGAGCCCACTGCTGTTCGGACGAGACCACGATGCGGCTCAGCCACTTGATGGAAGTGCTGCCCACCCAGCCGGGAACGAGCGCACGCAGCGGGTAGCCGTGGTCGCGCGGCAGCGTCTCGCCGTTCATCCCGTGCACCAGCAGCGTGTCGGGATCCATGGCCACCTCGGCAGGGATCACACGGCGGAAGCCCGCCTCAGGAGAGTCGATGTCCATGCCGATGAGCAGCACGCTGACAGCGTCTTCACGGATGCCCGCTGCCCGCAGGACGTCGCCGAGCGGCACCCCAGTCCATTCGGCATTGCCGACCGCCCCGGTCTTCCATTGATCACCCTTCGCTGCCTGCCCGTTCACCAAGTCGAACATGGCCCGGTGATTGCCGGCGCACTCGAGGTATGCCTCAAGTGTGCGGCTCTCCATCGCCGTCACCTCGCCGTAGGACAGCTCCACAGGCGCAGCCACGGCATCGCCTTCGATGCTCAGTGACCAGTCATCAGGGTTCACCTCGATGCTGACCGAATTGTTGCGCACGAAGAAGAGCCGGTACGGCGTGATCAGGCCCTCCATGTTCTCGAGGCGGGACTCGAGGCCCTTGGTGCCGTGCATGATGAACGGTGCCGGGTCCTTGAACCACGGCAGCCCCTCGACGGCCGGAGCAGTCGACGTCGGCGTGCTGGACGGACTCCGAGTGCCGGTGCAGGCCGCCATCACCGCCGTGGCACCACCCGCCGAGAGCAGCCACAAGAAGCGGCGGCGCGTCATGCCGCGCTCGTGGGCCACCTCCCAGAGACCCCGCCGCTGTTCGGCTGCGCTCACCGCCTAGAGCTGCAGGTACGCGTCGAGACCGATCGTGACGCCCCGATGGTCGGCGATCGCCTTGCAGGCGAGCAGCACCCCCGACATGAACGACACCCGATCGAGGCTGTCGTGGCGGATCGTGAGCGTCTCCCCTGCCGTGCCGAGCAGCACCTGCTGGTGCGCGACCAGACCCCGCAGCCGCACCGAGTGCACCGGGATTCCCCCCGGACCCGTGCCGCCCCGCGCACCCCGCAGCACCTCGTCACGAGTGGGATCGGCTGCCCAGTCCGAAGATGCCGCCGCCATCGCACGCGCAGTCTGCATCGCTGTGCCGGAGGGCGCATCCACCTTGTTGTCGTGATGCATCTCGATGACCTCAGCGGTCGGGAAGAACGGGGCCGCCAGCTCGGCGAACCGCATCATCAGCACGGCCCCGATAGCGAAGTTCGGAGCAATGAGGCAGTTGCTGGAGGTGAACGCCGCACGGCAGCGCTCGTAGTCGTCGGGATCGAGACCGCTCGTGCCAACGACCGCGTGCACGCCGTTCGCGGCGCACCAGGTCAGATTCTCCCGAGCGGCAGCGGCCACGGTGAAATCCACTGCGACATCGATGCCTGCAGGATCCACGTCGCTGCTCGCCGCGACGATGTCGATGCTGCCGGTGATGTCTCGCTGACCGCCGACGCCGGGATCCACGCCAGCCGCCAACTGCAAGTCATCGTCGGAGGCCACGGCCTCGCACACCGTGGCACCCATCCGCCCGCCCGCGCCGAACACCAGCACTCTCACGACGGTCACGCTAGTGACGCGCGGAGGCTGAGCCGGCAGGCGAAGCCGTGACCCGAGCGGCAAGAGCCGCGACCGCCGTGGCCACCAGGTTCGGAGATGTCAAGATGCGACGTGGTGCCGTGGTGCTGCTTGGCGGCCTCAGCGCCGTGCGAGAATTCGACGAGCCGCGACCGAAGCTGTCTCGATGCGGGACGCGCCGCGGTAACGTGCCAGACGGGTTCCGGGTGCCAGCGCACGAGCTTCCGCCTCAGTTTCCTCAGCGACGGCGCTCGTGCCCCCTACGATGAACAGCCTGCTGGGGCGATAGTCGGCAATGAGCGCAGCCGATGCCGCCGACAGCACGTCATGCGACGTGTAGATCACGGCTGAGCCGTCCAGCGACGCAGCCAGCGCTGCTGCCACTCCGATGTCCGGCAGCGACCGGCCGTTGGCGATCACCAAGCTGGTTTCCTCGGTGACCGGGGGATCGCCGAGCACTTGCCGTGCTGCTGCAGCGGCCGTCTCTGCCCGATCAGCACCGGTCAGTCGCGTCACGCTCGCATCCACGGCTGCGTCGGCAATCGCGCGCTCGACTGCGGGATCGATTGCCGATGTGCCCCCGATGAGGATGACGCGGCCGGAGTCGTATTCGCGCAATGCTGCGGCCGCTTCCTCAGCCAGTGAGTTTGCGGGCGTGTACAGCACCGCCGACCGTTCGCTGCGGGCCGCCAACGCTGCTGCTGCTCCGATGTCCGGCGGGGACCAGCCGTTCGCCACAATCCACGTGACGCGCCCGGCATCTGCGGGTCCTCCGAGAATGCGGCGCGCAGCACTGACCGCGGTGGCGACGCGATTGTCGCCGGTGATGCGGGTGACGCGCGAATCCGGTGACGCCGCACGCATCTGAGTGCGAGTCCCGCGAGAAACCGCTGTGGTCCCGCCCACGATCACGATCTGCGCAGGCGAGGCATCTCGCATCAATGACGCGGTCTCCTCGGGCAGTGTCTCTGCCGATGTGTACAACACGATTGCGTCGTCGCTGCGGGCCGCAACGACGACAGCGATGCCGATGTCTGCTGCGTTCCATCCGTTGGCGACGACGAATGTCGTCGTCCCTGTATTGAATGCGGCTGAACCGCTGCCCCCGGCGGACGTCCGACGCGGGGCGGGCGTCAGCACCGGTCGCGACTGATGGCGAACGGGCGGACGCGGGACAGCCGACAGCGTCGTGGCTTGCGCTGACTTGTTCGGACCGCGTGCGTCGCTGTAGGAGGCCTCTGCGCGCAGCCAAAACCCGGCATCTTGCTCGACAGGTGTGTATGACGCCGTGCTAGCGCCGTCGATCACAGCCCACGAGCCGGGCGATGACGGGGCCGGCGAACGCAGCCATGACCACGCGACGCTGTTGATGCCTCCGTCGGGGTCGCGCAATTCGGCGTCGATGGCGGAATTCAGTTGCGGTGCGGAGCTGGACAAGGCGATTACGCCGGTCTCTTCGACATTGGTCACTGTCACTGTCAGGTCATGCGAATCATCGATGGATGCATCTGGCGCACCCGCCGAGTCGACCCCGTCGGTGAACTGAATCGTCAGCTGATACGTATTCGAGAGCCGGGCTTCGAAGTCCGGGGGACCGAGTTCGCTCGCGAAGCGCAGTGCACCGTTGTCGATCTCGAACGCTGCTCCGTCAACGCCGCCGAGCGACCAAGCCGCCAGTTCGCAATCGGTGGCACTGCCGGCATCAAACTCTGCGACGATTTGCTGCGCGTTCTCGGGGAAGTCCAAGCTCGACAGCCCTGTGATGACCGGAGGGACGTCGTCGACGGTGATGATCGCTGTGGCCCGGACCGGGTTCCGGGGAAAGGAACTCTCGCTGTCGAAGGCTTCATATGTGAACGAGTCCGTGCCGATGAACCCGCAGTCAGGGGTGTAGATCACGTCGGTGACGTCGAGGTCGGCCTGTATCTGCTGGTCGAGCGTCCCACTCTGAGGCACCTCGACGATCCGATACTTCGGGGCACCCGGCGTGCCGTAGGAGTCGGACTGCAATGCAACGCTCACCGACGTGCTGACCTGTGTTGCCGCAACCGTCGGCGTCGCCACATAGCCAGGAACGACATGGGTGCTCTCGGTCAGCACTACCCCGTTGTTCGTCTCGTCTGACTCCCACACGGTGTCGTACGGGTCACTCTGACCTCCGAGTCGGTAGCGCCCCGGTGCCACATCGGATATGTCCACCCATTGAAACGACAGGCGAGCAGCATTGTAGATGTCTCGATACTGCGGCGAGAGGCCGATAGTGATCTCTGTGGCATCCGGTTCATTGCGGTGACAGCCGGCACCGGTGTAAACACGATCAGGAACCGTGGCATCGCCGGGATCGATCTTGACGACATCGGCGAGGCAGAACCCGATTTTCGGAGAACGCTTGACGAGTACCGTGCCGGCTTCGTTCCACAGCGAGAATTCGGCAATCCTCATCCAGTGAAAGTGATTGTGTCCGTCAGCGCGTTCGAAGCGAATGGGCGGTCTGTGAAGCTTGATCCAAGCATCGTCGGCATCGAGTGTGAACTGCCAGACATCGTGGCTCGTGTCGTCTAATGGGTCTGACAGTTGCGGATCTCCCGTGGCATGCACCGGACCGGCGCCGATGTTGTCGATATCGGAGTAGAACCACAGAAGCTGCATCGGCACATCGTTGTACTGCAATCGATCGGTCCCATCGGCCGGCAGGACGATCACTTCCCCGACGCCGTGCAGCCCCCGAACCACCATCCGGGGAGCAGTGCTGACGAGATCGGGCAGACGCTGCGCGTAGCGGACCACATGAGGGCGAATCAGCGTCGTCTCGCTGGTGAGCATTTCCTCGGCGCCACCGTCGTCGGTGTACGACACGCGAACTCGGTAGCCGTCGTAGCCGTCGGTGAGGTCAGCTATGTAGGACTGATCCGTAGCGCTGTCGATGTCTGATGCGATGCCGTCGAGTACACCGATCCACTGGAAGCTGAATTCGGACGACGTCATGCCGTCGAGGTCGTCGATGCTGTCGATGTCGGCCGTCATCGTGGTGGGATAGCCGTCAGTCCCGACAATCTCGACATGTCCCATCGGAGCGTTGTTGACATCGCCTCTGAGCGTCCGGCGGCTGTCGGCGTCATGAGCAGCAGAATCGTCGGCCGCTGGGCGCTCAGAGGCCTGAGGGTTGCGATGGGACCGAAGCGGCAGCGAGGGAGTCCGCCCCAAGGCGACCGATAGCGAACGGGTCTCGCCCAAGCTGCTATGAGACCGAGGCGGCGCGGGAGTCCGCGGCGCAGTCTCGTTGCTGATCGCCGGATCGCGTGGAAGGGTCGCAGCTTGGGCCGTCGCTTCGGCTGATGTCAATGCCGGGCCAGCCAATAGCAACGTGCTCGCCACGAAGAACCAGAAGCGGATCATTGGGTCTCGGGTGGTGTGCGTATATGAAGATCTCGAATCTTATGGGCAACGACGATCTCAGAGGTGCAGTCGGCGGGCCGACCAGAGAGGCAGTCGGCAAGCCGATCTGCGAGCCGACATGACGTTGTCGGGGTGCGGGTCAGTTTCCTTCGAGGATGTGCCGGGCTGCTCGGACGGCGGTGTCGGTGCGGTCCTGGCCGCTGATGCGCTCGATGCCAGTGCCGTCGGGCGCTGCCGCGGCGACAGCGTCGCGGACCTCGTCGCTGACCGCCGAGCGGCCCCCGACGATGATCACCGACACCGGCTCGTACTCGTCGATGACCGCCTCCGCGGCCCCGGACAGCACCCCCGCCGCGGTGTAGACCACAGCCGCGTCGTCGGTCACCGCCGCCAACGCAGCCGCCACGCCCACATCAGCCGCGGACCAGCCGTTCGCCACCACCAACGTGACCCCGCCGGCCGAAGCGGGGTCGCCCAGCACCCGCCGCGCCGCGGCCGCCGCAGTCTCCACACGATCCTGCCCGGTCACACGCGACACACTCGCCTGCTCACCCGCCGCCTCCCGAGCCTGCTGCTCCGCGGCCGCGCTGACCGCCGCCACGCCGCCCACCAGCACCACCTCCTCGGTGGGATACTCCCGCAGCAACGCAGCCGACTCCTCAGCCAACGCATCACCGCCGGTGTACAACACCGCCGCCCGGCCCCCGCCGGCAGCCGCCAACGCAGCCGCCACGCCCGCATCAGCCGCGGACCAGCCATTCGCGACCACAAACGTGACCCCGCCGCCCGCGACACCGCCCAGCGACTCCCGCGCCGCAGCCGCCGCAGTCGCGACACGACCCTCCCCCGAGACCCGCCGCACCTCAGAACCCGGCGACGCCTCCCGGATCTCGTCCACCACCGCCCGCGACACCGCCGCCGGGCCGCCCACCACCAGCACCTCAGCCGGCAGCGCATCCCCCAACAGCCTCTCCACCCCCGCGGGCAACTCCCCCTCAGCGACATACACCACCGCGCCGCCCTCACGAGCCGCCAGCACCGACGCCGTGCCCACATCAGCAGGACTCCACCCATCAGCCACCACCAACGTCGCCACACCCACATCCAAACCAGAACCGCCGCCCGCACTGCCAGTGCCGACGCGATAACCGCTACTGCCGCCGTTGCTCGCACCGTCGGCCACAGTGGTACCAGGCGCCTCGTTGTCGGATTCGATCACCTCGGGCGTGTCGTTGTCGGACTCGACTACCTCGGGCGTGTCGTTGTCGGATTCGATCACCTCGGGCGTGTCGTTGTCGGACTCGACTACCTCGGGCGTGTCGTTGTCGGACTCGACTACCTCGGGCGTGTCGTTGTCGGACTCGACTACCTCGGGCGTGTCGTTGTCGGACCCGGTGGCAACGCACCCTGTCAATTGATTACGACTCGCTGTACCGGTCGTGAGGAGACGGTTGTCGACCCTGAAGTCCCCAACCGAGGCACGAAGATCGCACACCTCGGTCGGAATCTCGCCGGTCAAGCCGTTGCCGTGCAGCCAGAGTGTATTGAGATTGGAGAGGTCGCCCAGTTCGGACGGAATCCCGCCCGAAAACTGGTGGTTGATGAGCACGAGATAGGTGAGGGCTGTGAGGCCGCCCAGCGCGGACGGAATCTCACCCGACAGCAGACCGCCGTAGTAGTTGGCGTCGTTGGACCGATTGCCATGAATCTCGAGACTGGTGACGCGAGGCGGGTTGCCCCCGACGCCGACGCCGATCCAGCCCTCGGCGTCGCCGGCCCAGCCCTTCATCGACAACCCGGTGCTCCAGTTCAGCGGATCGGTGCCACTGCCGACAAGATCCGATTGCGCGCCAAGCAGAAGCTCGCAGTCGGCGATGAGGCCGGTGAGGTCGGTGTCGGGGCCGTAGCGTTCGTCGGTTGCGCTGAGATACTCGGTCACCGCAGCGGTGCCCGTACAGCTCGGAGTCTGAGCCGCAACAGGCTCGCCCAGTCCGAGAACCGTCGCCGCCGCGACAGCGAGCACACACGCGGTCACCGCCGGCACCAACCTGCGCCTGCGGCCACCTCCGAAGCCGACGCATCCGCGGCCGCGGCACCGATTCGCAGAGCTGAGATCAGTGTCCAGAGGGCTAATTCTCATGACAGGACTCCTTTGCGGCACGCCGGCGAACATCAAGAACTTAGCACGGCAGGCTACACGGACAGCAGACGAGGCGGTGCGAACGCGCGGCGCAGCATCTCGCACCGAAATGGGTCCGCGTGGGCCTCGCAGTGCGACTGGTCACAGCGAACCTGCAGGGCGCGACGCCGGCCACTGCCCGACGGCGCCGACGCCGCGAGCCTCTGCTGCGAAGTCCGTCCTTGATTGCGCCACGAACTGCGCCGCGGACGAGAAACGCATCCTCAAGCAGGTTCGTCCTCGAGAATGCCCAACCGATGCGCATACCACATACTCTGAGCACGCCACATACTCTAAGCACGCCAATCGAACGCTGGGGGACCCATGGCCGTTGACGCGAGCACTCAGATCGAGCTGATCGAAGACGTGTACGGCGGCTTGGCCGATGCCACTGCATTCGGGCGGGAACGGCTGGGCCGGGCGCTGACGCTCTCAGAGAAGATCCTCATCACTCACCTTTCGGGTCGTGACCAGGAGCTTGAACGAGGCGTTTCCTATGTCGACCTGGCACCGGATCGGGTCGCCATGCAGGACGCCACCGCGCAGATGGCCTGGCTGCAGTTCATGACGGCAGGGCTCGACGAGGTGGCGGTACCCACCACGACCCACTGCGATCACCTGATCCAAGCTCGCGACGACGGCAAGCGCGACCTGCTGGCTGCGACCGAGAACAACTCCGAGGTCTACGACTTCCTCGAGAGCGTGTGCGCCCGCTACGGCGCCGGCTTCTGGAAGCCGGGCAGCGGCATCATCCACCAAGTCGTGCTCGAGCAGTACGCGTTCCCCGGCGGGATGATGATCGGCACCGACAGCCACACACCCAATGCCGGCGGCCTCGGCATGGTGGCGGTCGGCGTGGGCGGCGCTGACGCTGTCGACGTGATGACCGGTTTCGCCTGGAACGTGCGGTGGCCGAAGGTCATCGGCGTGCACCTGGTCGGCGAGCTGTCGGGCTGGAGCGCACCCAAGGACGTGATCCTGAAGGTCGCCGAGATCCTCACGGTCTCCGGCGGCACCGGGGCGATCGTGGAGTACTTCGGCCCGGGCGCCGAATCGCTGAGCGCAACCGGCAAGGGAACGATCTGCAACATGGGCGCCGAGATCGGGGCCACCACGTCGCTGTTCGGCTACGACGCCGCCATGGCCCGCTACTTGGCGGCGACGGGCCGGGCCGATGTGGCCGCAGCCGCTGACGCGGTCGCGGAGCACCTGCGGCCCGACGCCGCCGCCATGGCCGACCCTGCCGCCTACTACGACCAGGTCGTCGAGATCGACCTGTCACAGCTGCGACCGCACATCAACGGGCCCCACACGCCGGATCTTGCACGCGAGGTGTCGGCGTTGGGCGCCGAAGCGAGGGCCGAGGGCTGGCCGCTGGACATCAGCGCTGCGCTGATCGGCAGCTGCACCAACTCCAGCTACGAGGACATCACCCGCGCCGCCTCGATCGCCCGTGACGCTGCCGCCAAAGGCCTGCGGGCACGGACGCAGCTGCTGGTGACGCCGGGCTCCGAACAGGTGCGGGCCACCATCGAGCGAGACGGCTTGCTGGCCGACTTCGAGGCGCTGGGCGCGACCGTGCTGGCCAACGCCTGCGGGCCCTGCATCGGCCAGTGGGACCGCTCCGGCGACGCGAACTACGTGCCCGGCCGGCCGAACGTCATCGTCACCTCCTACAACCGCAACTTCCCCAAGCGCAACGACGGCGACGCCGCGACCCTGGCATTTGTGACCTCTCCGGAGACCGTGATGGCACTCGCACTGGCGGGCACACTCGACTTCGATCCGATCAGCGGTGCGCTGCGCAACGACAGCGGCGAGCCGGTGACGCTGCCCACGCCAGTGGGCGTCGAGTTGCCGCCCGGCGGTTTCGATCCCGGCGAGAGCGGGTTCGTGGCGCCGCCGGCTGACCGTTCCGCCGCGGAGGTGCGCGTGAGTCCAGACTCGGATCGCCTGCAGCTGCTCGAGCCGTTCGCTGCGTGGGACGGCAACGATTACGAGAACCTGCCGGTGCTGGTCAAGGCCAAGGGCAAGTTCACCACCGACCACATCTCGATGGCGGGGCCGTGGCTGCGCTACCGCGGCCATCTCGAGAACATCTCGGGGAATCTCTACCTGGGCGCCGTGAACGCCTTCGACGGCTACGAGGTGGGGCAGGGCAAGAACCAGCTCACGGGCGAGACGCAGCCCTATCCCGAGATCGCGAAGGCATACCAATCCGCGGGCGTGGGCTGGATCGTGATCGGCGACGAGAACATGGGCGAGGGCTCAAGCCGTGAGCACGCCGCCATGGAGCCCCGCTTCCGGGGCGGCCGGGTAGCGCTGTGTCGCAGCTTCGCCCGCATCCACGAGACCAACCTGAAGAAGCAGGGCATGCTGCCGCTCACCTTCGCTGATCCGGCCGACTACGACCGCATCGACGAGGACGACCGGATCTCGGTGCGGGGACTTGCCGACTTGGCACCCGGGCGGCCTCTCGCCGTCGAGGTGCGCAAGCCGTCGGGCGAGAGCTTCTCGTTCGACGCCAACCACACCTTCAGCGACGATCAGGTGGAGTGGTTCAAGGCGGGTTCGGCCCTCAACATCATCCGAGCGTCGGTCTGACGCCGCGAGCTGGCGCAAGAGCGGACGCCATGCAGCATCTCGTGCGCCAGTCTCGGCTGGCTGGGATAGGCCCGGGCAGACGCTCGCAGACGCGAGGAAGCCGACCCGGGGGGAGGGTCGGCTTCTTCGGTGAGGTCGCTGGGCGTGGTGGACGCCTCGACCTGAGACCGGCCGGAGCGGTGAGCGCCCGGTTCGGCTTTCGCCCGCCTAGGTGAGGGGGACACCCTGCGGCGGTGCGATATGACAAGCGGCTTGGGGCAACCGCTTGAGAGCAGATTAGCGTCGGCTTGGTTATCGGGCCAACAGTTAGTGCAGATATTCTTGATCTCTTTGAGAGATAGAATTCTGGGACTGCACTACTGTGGCCTCATGGACCTGAAGTACTTGGAAGCGTTGGCCGCTGTGGCCGAGCATGGGCGTTTCTCGGCGGCGGCACGGGCACTGCACACCGTGCAGTCCAACGTGTCGAGCCACGTCGCCAAGCTGGAGGAAGAACTGGGAGCGGTGCTGGTGGATCGAGCGGTGGGATCGCTGACGCCGGAGGGGAAAGTGGTGCTGGCCCGCACCAAGCGCATCAACGGCGAGATCGCTGCCATGCGTGCCGACATCGCGTCGATGACCTCCCATGTCACCGGGGACGTGAGCCTCGGCATCATCGGCACGCCCGGACGGTGGCTGCTGCCCCCGTTCCTCGACGAGCTGCGGCGGCAGCATCCCGACGTGGATGCCATGGTGGTCGACTCCACCACTCTTGCGCTGGTCCGCCTGCTCGAAGGCGGCGAACTGGACCTCGCCGTGCTGAACGCCCCGCTCGAGCATGAGGAATTGGTGACGACTCCCCTGTTCGCCGAGGAATTCGTGGTCATCGCTCCCACCGGGCACGCCTTGGCGGCACTCGGCGACCGCGAAGTGAGCTTCGCCGAACTCGAACAGCACGAACTCCTGCTCGGGCCGCCGGGCTCGGTCATGCGCATGCAGATCGACACCGCCGCCGCCCGCCACAGAGTGACGCTGCGGACACTGGCGCAGCTCGACGGCATCCGGCTGACCGCCACGCTGGCCTTCCAAGGCTACGGACCTGCCATCGTCCCGATCACCTCGATTCCCGTCTGGACCGATCGAGGCGACTGGAGCGTGCTCACTGTGACCGGCTTGCCTCCCCGCCAGGTCGCGCTGGCCATCCGCCGCCGGGGCATGCTCTCCGCACCGGCGGCCGCAGCCCGCGACATTCTGCGCTCGGTGATGCGCAGCGTCGCCCGCCGCATCCCCGGTGTAACAGCGTCGTAGCAGATGCGCGCAGAGCAGAGCCTCCTCGTTGTCGCACCAGCTTGGTTATCGCTTTGGTTGTCGCTCTTGTTCCCAATCTCGATTCAATTACGGATCAATTACGGACTCACGGGCCGCTAGTGGTGCGTCGGCAGTTTGCACAGGGCCTGCCGAAGCCTGTTTCCGCAGGTCAGCGGGCCGCGACCTGCCCGCAAGAAAACCGCGACACACCACTAGGGTCCCGGCTTCGCCTGCCAGCTCAGCCTCGTAGCCTCACCACAGTGGATTTGCAGCTGCGGGCGGGCGCCAGTGGACATGTCACTGCCGGCGTCGCCACGCTCGGCGGCCGGACCGCCATGCTCATCTCCGCCGACAGCCCTCACCGGCGCGGCGCCCTTGCGCCTGCTGACTGCGAGACGATCGTCGCCAGCCTGCAGACTGCGCTCGTCAAGCGCCTTCCCGTCGTGCTCATGCTGTCCTCCAGCGGCGCCGACGCGCATCACGGCGTCGCCGCGCTGCACGGCTGGGGAGAAGCGGCTCGGGTGCTCGTTCGGTGCTCGGGGGTGGTCCCGGTCCTGGCGGGGGTCACGGGTCCGGCGATCTCCGGCATAGCGCTGCTGATCGGCCTCGCCGACATCGTCGTGATGGCCGACGATGCCTATGCATTCGTCAGCGGCCCCGTGCCGGTCCAGGAGATGACCGGTGTGGTCATCGGCCCCGACGAGCTGGGCGGAGCACCGATCCACGCCCGAGCCTCGGGGACGGCGTGCGCGGTGACCTCCGCCGCCGACGTGCTCGAATCGCTCACCGACATGCTGATGTACCTGCCGCAGCACTGCGACGATCTGCCGCCGATCCTCGACACCGCCGATCCTCGCGGGCGGCTCACGCCCGACGCCGGCGCCCTGCTGCCCACACAGGCGACCGGGGCCTACGACGTGCGGGACATCATCGGCGAGGCGGTCGACGACGGCTGCTTCATCGAGCTGAGATCCGGTTGGGCGCCCAACATCGTGACCGGCTTTGCCTCGCTGGGGGGCTACTCGGTGGGCGTGCTGGCCAACCAGCCGATGAGCATCGCGGGCACGCTCGACATCGCCGCCAGCCAGAAGGGCGCCCGCTTCGTCAGCTTCTGCGACGCCTTCGGCCTGCCCCTCGTCACGCTGGTGGACACGCCCGGTTTCTACCCGGGCAAGGACTTGGAATGGCGGGGCATGATCCGGCACGGCGCCCAGCTGGCGTTCGCCTATGCGCGAGCCACCGTGCCACGGGTTGCCGTGGTGCTGCGCAAGTCCTACGGGGGCGCCTACATCGTCATGGACTCCAAGACGATGGGCAACGACGTCTACTTGGCATGGCCGAGCGCCGAGCTGGCCGTGATGGGCGCCGAACAGGCGGCCCAGATCCTGCGCCGGGGCGCCGACCCCGACGAGATCGCCGCCTATGTCTCCGACTACGAGGACACCTACCTGAATCCCTATGTCGCCGCCGAGCGCGGCTACGTGGACAGCGTGATCGACCCCGCCGACACCCGGCGCGAACTCATCGACACGCTCGACATGCTCTCGACCAAGCGCGAGCGGCTGCGCCAACGCCGCCACGACAACACGCCTCTCTAGCAGGAAATTCTCACCTCTCCCTCGGCGCAGCACGCTGAGTTCCGCGAGACGGCCGGCTTCCGGACCCGTCTCGCAAGAGCCTTCAGCCTGAACTCGGAGTGCTGGCCTCTGCACGCAGGGCAGTCAGGCGCTGCCTGGGAGCTGCGCCAGCGTGCGGGTTCGTCAGGTTCGCGGCGGCGATGCTTATTGGGTACATTCGGCGGCACGAACGAGGGGGACTTGATGGCAGAGGACAGCTTCACGATCACCGACAACCGCACGGGAGAGTCGGTGACCGTTCCCGTGGTCGATGGCACGGTCTCCGCCGCCGCGCTGCGCGAGCTGGACCGAGGCCTGTGGTTCTATGACCCTGCCTACCTCTCGACAGCCAACTGCAATTCGAAGATCACCGAGATCGACGGCAACGAGGGGATCCTGCGCTATCGCGGCTATCCCATCGAACAGCTCGCCGATCAGTCCAGCTTCCTCGAGGTGGCCTACCTGCTCATCCACGGCGAACTGCCCACCGAAGCCGAGGCAGCCGAGTGGATCCACCACATCACGTTCCACACCTACGTGCACGAGGACATCACTCGCTTCATCAAGGGCTTCCGCTACGACGCCCACCCGATGGGCACGCTGGTCTCCACCATCGCCGCGCTGTCCACCTTCTACCCCGAGGCCAAGGACATCGACGATCCACGCACACGGCTGGTCCAGATCATCCGGCTGCTGGCCAAGATGCCCACAATGGCGGCCTTCGCCTATCGAAACCGCGTGGGTCTGCCGTACGAGTACCCGGTCAACCATCTCACCTACACCGGCAACTTCCTGCGGATGATGCGGAATGTGGCCGATCCCGACTACGTGCCCGACCAGACGCTGACGCAAGCGCTGGACGTGCTGTTCATCCTGCACGCCGACCACGAGCAGAACTGCTCCACCACCACGATGCGCACGGTCGGGTCCAGCCGGGCCGATCCGTACTCGGCGGTGGCGGCGGCCACCTGCGGGCTGTACGGGCCGCTGCACGGGGGCGCCAACGAGCAGGTCATCCGGATGCTGCACGAGATCGGCAGCTTCGACAATGTGGCTGCGTACGTGGAGCGGGCCAAGTCCGGCGATGTGCTGCTGCAGGGCTTCGGGCACCGGGTGTACAAGAACTACGACCCGCGGGCCAAGATCATCAAGGAGACCGCCGATGCGGTGTTCAAGGTGACCGGCCTCAACCCGTTGCTCGACATCGCGATGAAGCTCGAAGAGGTCGCTCTCAGCGACTCCTACTTCAAGGACCGGCGCCTGTACCCCAATGTGGACTTCTACTCAGGCCTGATCTACGAGGCGATGGGCTTCCCGCTCGACATGTTCACCGTGCTGTTCGCCATCGGGCGGACGCCGGGCTGGCTGGCGCACTGGGTGGAGATGCTGGGCGATCCCGAGCAGAAGATCTACCGGCCCCGCCAGAAGTACACGGGCCCTGGCCAGCGCGACTACGTGCCCATCGAGCACCGCTAGCCGCCACTCCCGTGGGGGTGCGCCAAACCGGCATCAAACAGTGCGCGAAATCGACATCTGAGGGTGCGCGATGGCGACATCACGACCTGCGCCTCACCCGCATGAGCGCTTCCGCAAACGTCTCAGCAAAGTGCCTGCAAACATTCACATGAAACACCTGCAAACATTCACATAGGCGGAACCTGCACGGCTGAATTCGCTAGAGTCGAGTTGCAATGGACGCGACGGCGGGCACAGTTGCCTACCTGCCGCGAGTCGTCGATGTACTGCTGGCCGAACGGCTGCGGATCATGCCGATGCGCACGCTGTCGCTGTTCGAGTCGGGCGACTCGCCCGGGACCGTCAGCCTCGCGGGCCTGTTCGACGGCGGGACATGCGCCGCATGGCCCAGCGACTCGCCGGCCACGACGGGCCAGACCTACGACGGTGATGCCGCAGCACAACTGCGCTCCGTCGTCGATGTGCTCTGTCGTGGCGGCTGGCCGGCATGTGTCGCGATGAGCCCGTCCGATGCCCAGCTGTATCTGACGGACTACCTGGAAGAAATCTGCCGGGTGGACATCAGGCAGCTTGCAGGCCGCCGGCACGACCCCACCAACGTTCGCCGCACGATTGCCTCGCTGGCACGTCACAGCGGCGCAGCGCCGACCATGAAGACGCTTGCTGCAGACATTGCAGGGCGGCAGCCGCTCGCTCACGCGACCCTGCAGAGCTACCTGTCCACGCTGGAAGCCATACACATCAGTGAAGACCAGCCGCACTGGTCACCTCACCTGGCGTCCCGCGCCCGGCTGCGCCAAGCGGTGAAGCGGCATCTCGCCGACCCGGCGCTCGCCGTCAACGCATTGAGCGCGAACGCGCAACGACTCCTCGACGACCGCGCGCTGCTCGGCCACCTATTCGAGTCGTTGGCAGTCCGCGACCTGCGCATCTACGCCCATGCGCTCGGTGGCAGCGTCTACCACTACTCCGACAGCAATGAACTCGAAGCAGACGCCGTCGTCGAACTGCGCGACGGCCGCTGGATCGCTGTCGAGGTCAAGCTCGGCGAGCCAAGCTCCATCGACGAAGCCGCAGCATCGCTGAACAGGCTCTGCGACCACATAGACACCGACCGCATGGGTCCGCCCGCCAAGCTGCTCGTCATCACCGCCACCGGGTACGCCTACGAACGCAGCGACGGCGTAGCGGTCACGCCCCTCACGCTCCTCGGGCCGTGACCGGGCGACGTGCCGCTGCAACCTGCGTGGCAACAGAGATTCGCTAGCCGATATCGAGCAGGATCTTGCCGATGTTCGCGTTGGTGGCCATGTAGCTGTGGGCCTCGGCGATGTCGTCGAGCGCGAAGCGTGAGTCGATGATCGGCCGCAGCGATCCGTCGTCGAAGCGCGGCAGCAACTCGGCACAGAATCGCTGATTGGCGTCGATCTTCTGCTCGATGGGCCGTGAACGCGTGCGGATACTGAGGCGCAGCGCACCTCCACTCTCACACTCTGGGCGCCTCAGTGCCCCGCTGCGGGCACGTAGTGGTAGCCGCGGCCGGTGCCGTTAGCGCGTCCTGGCATGAGCTTGCCTCGATCGGCGAGCAGTCGCAGTCGCTCGCTCGCCATCCGCGTGCTTGTGCCGGCGAGATCGGCGGCAGATGTGCTCGAGATACGTCCTCGCGCCTGCGCCCATCCGACGAACATGGCTTCGGCAGTCTCGCGTGAACGGCGAGTGAGGCAGCGATGCGCCAGCCGGTCGCGGGCAACATCGCCGAGGCGGTATGCGGTGCCGCGCCCTGCCTCGCCGTCGGCACCGACCACCTCAACGATCACCGACTGCGCTTCACTGCTGGCTTCGCTGAGCCGCGCCAACACGTCTGCAGCGGTCGCCTCGCTGGATTGCAGCAGCCCCGAGGCGTCTCGTGCGTCGATCCATCCGCGTCGGCAGAGATGCTCGATGACCAGCAACCCGTATGCATCGGTTGCGTACGGCGGTTCGACTGCGGCTACCCAGCGCACCAGTTCCGAGTCAGGCTCGCCGCCGAGCAACGTCACCCTCACGTAGGGACCGTCGATCTCTTCGATGACGGGAGCGGGCCGCCCGATCGTCAGCAGGTCGAGCACCATCCGGTCGATGCCGATGCCCTGCTGCTCGGCAACATGCAGCAGAGCCAGTGCATGGGCGAGACTGCGATAGCGCGGCACCGCGGGATGGGTCATGGCGTTGGCGGGCGTGACGCCTCCGATGAGCCCTCCGGGCGACGTCACCGTCAAAGCAGTGCCGACATGCTCGACGACGGTCGGCAGCGGCATCATCCAGTCACGGTGGGTGACTCCATTGACGATTGCCTCGCGGAATGCCCTTTCAGGGATGGAGCGAACCTGCCGGTGGGCGAAGCCGAGCGCGACATGCGAGACGGGATTGGCCAGACGGCCTGCCTGCTCTACCTCGCGAAGCTGCACGAGCAAGGGCTTGCTGGTACGGATCCGCTCGGTGCTGTCACCTCCTGCTGAGGAGCGTCGGATGAAATCAATGCCGTCGCAGGGAGTGGCGACGAACAGCAGCGAGCCGGCTTGGGTGAGACGGCCATCGGCGTCGGCGACGCCGAGACGTGTGAGCATCTCTCGATCGGTGGCATCTGCGAGCTGGCGACCGGCCGCAGTGTCAGCCTCGCGCAGGTACGTCCGGGCAGCTTCTGCGGCCAACGGACTCACATCGCCGAGCGTGTGCGATGAGGCTTCTGCCGACCAGTCATAGCCCAGCCGTTGCAAGGCGTGCGCCTGCCACGCGACGGGGTCGACGTCGACACAGTCTGCCCCGACGCGCCACTTCAGCCTGCCCCGGTAGGACACTGGAGCGAGCGCACCCGGCGTGCTCAGCACCAGCAAGCGGCATTCGGGCGCGTCGACCTCGCGAGCGGCGACCGTCACCTGCTGGTGGGTGAGCTGCCAGATGCGGTTGCGCAGCCACTCCGCGTCGAGAGCAGTTCCGATGAGGGTTCCGTCGTCAGCTACTCCGACAATGACCGCGCCGCCGCCTGGCGTGTTCGCCATGCACGCCATCTCACCGGCCAAGTACGAGGCGGCGGCCTCACTGCGCTGGGCGCCGTCGAGGATCGAACCGTCGGACGCACGACGGTCGGGCTCTTCCTTGAAGTCGATGTGCGTGCTTTCGATCTGCGGTGGAAGTGCCCCCGCAGACAGCTGTTCGAGAGCAGTCGCGACCATCTGGTCCAATGAGTCTTCGTGAGGCAGATGGAATGACATCTTGGACTCTCCCGCTCACGCCGCAGGAGCCGGACCCCGAGGCAACCAAGGCACGTGCTCTGGAGAACAGAAACCGGAAGTGATGCTAGCACCTCTGCCAAATACTTCTGGTTTCCGAGCACATCGAGCTGTAAACCGGAAGTCTCTCTGGCATGAGCAGGATTCGATTCCGGTTTACGACACTGCGAGAACTCGCCGTCATGACTCGCCGGATGCGCGCTTCGCGGGAGCAAGTCTCAAAACCATGAAGATGCTGAACCGTCCACAGGCTGCTAGCTGGTCAGCGCCGGCTGGCGATGGCTGGTTCGTTGGCGCTAGCTCACATCGAGCAGGATCTTGCCGATGTTCGCGTTGGTGGCCATGTAGTTGTGGGCCTCGGCGATGTCGTCGAGCGCGAAGCGTGAGTCGATGATCGGCCGCAGCGATCCGTCGTCGAAGCGCGGGAGCAGCTCGGCACAGAATCGCTGATTGGCGTCGATCTTCTGCTCGATGGGCCGTGAGCGCAGCACGGTGCCGATGAGCGCCGCCCGCTTGGGCAGCAGGGCGCCGAGCGCGAATGTCGCTGTCGGCTCGCCCATGACGCCGACTTGGATGATGCGTCCCTGGACGCGCACCGAGGCGATGTTGCGGGCGAGGTAGTCGCCGCCGATCACGTCCAGCACCACGTCCACGCCTCGGCGGCCCGTCCATTCTTTGACCTCGTCCGCAAAGTCAGTCTGCGTGTAGTCGATGACGAGGTCGGCGCCGAGATCGGTGCACGCCGCCACCTTGGAGGTCGAGCAGGTAACGGCGATCCGGGCGCCGATGGCCTTGGCGATCTGGATGGCGGCGGTGCCCACGCCCGACGCGCCGGCATGCACCAGCGCGGTGCCGCCCGAGGTCAGCCCGCCCTGGGTCACCAGCGCATCGTGGGCGGTCATGAACACCTCCGGGATGGCTGCGGCATCGCGCAGATCCACCCCCGAGGGGATGCGCTGCAGCATGCGCTCATGGGTGACGACCTGCTCGGCTTTCGCCCCGCCCGAGGTGATGCCCATGACCTCGTCACCCACCGACCAGCCCATGACGCGCCCGCCCAGCGCCGCGATGGTGCCGGCGAACTCCAGGCCGGGAATCTCGAACTCGGGCTTGGGGCCGGGTGCGGGGTACTGGCCCATCCGCTGGAGCAGGTCGGCGCGATTCATCGCTGAGCAGGCCACGTCGACGAGCACTTCATCGGGTCCTGGCACCGGGTCTGGCACGTCCTGCACCCGCAGGACCTCGACGCCGCCGTATTCGGGTATCACCACTGCGCGCATGAGCGGCGACGGTAGCCCGCCAGCGCTGGACGATGCGCAGATGCCCTCGCTCTCGCGGCCGAACCCCTTGTTTCCCGCTCCTGTTCGCTCAGCTCACAGGCCGCTCGGGCCACGGCTTCGCCGCTGAGCGGCTCAGCCTCCGTAGCCTGCGAGCCCGTGCGTCGGGATGCTCGTCAAGATGCGGTCGTCATCTTGGAGGGCGCGAAGAACTGCCGCGACCTCGGCGGCTACCCCGCCGAGGGAGACCGTCATGTGCGGATGGGAGCGCTGTTCCGTTCCGATCGGCTGAGCACACTGACCCTCGACGATCTCGAAGAACTCGGCAGCCGGGGCATCCGCACGGTGATCGACTTTCGTGCCGGACCCGAGATCGAGCGGGACCGCTCGCGGCTGTGGCCCGGCGTGAGGGCGCACATCTCGCTGCCGGTGGGCGACACCGTGGACGGCGATATCAGCATGGTGGAACAGATCTTCGAGGGACGGCTGCGCTCGGTCAGCGAAGACGACATGGCCGGGCTGTACCTGCAGATGATCGGGGAGTACGGCGAACGGTTCGCCCAGCTCGTGGCGATCGCTGCCGATGTCGATCATCTGCCGATGCTGTTCCATTGCACCGCCGGCAAGGACCGCAGCGGGATCGCATCGGCGCTCCTGCTGGAAGCGCTCGGCGTGGACCGTGAGGCGGTGCTGGACGACTACTGCTTGTCGAACGAGCTGCGCTCGCACCAGCGCATCTCCGAGCTGATGCCGGAATTCGCCGAGCTCGGCATCGACATCGACGACGTGCGGGCCATCCTCAGTGCACCACGCGGGGTGATGGCAGCGGTGCTGGCGGAGCTCGACGGCCGCTACGGATGCCTGTCCAACGGCAGCACGGCGACAGGCGCCGAGGGATACCTCCTCGCGCACGGCCTCGACCCTGCAGCCCCCGAGATGCTGCGGGCGAACCTGCTGATCTGAGAAGACTCTCGGAAGGTTCTCGCCTGCGCCGCGCTTGCTCATAGCATGCCAAGTCATGTCAACACGAGGAGGGACGATGCAGCGCCAATCAGCAGTCGCAGCGCTGACAGCAGTACTGCTGCTGGCGACGGCCTGCACCAGCGACGAACCCTCGGCGACCGAGGACATCGTCGCCGAACTGCGTGCGAACGCCGAAGCCTTCTCCTACGACATCGGCACACCCGGCGGGGACCTGACCTTGGCGACCATCTCCGAGCCGCTGACCTTCAACTTGGCGATATCCAACGACGCCGGATCCTCAAGCGTGCTGGGCTACCTCTTCGAGGGCCTCACCGAGACGTCGTGGCTGGACGACGGGATCGAACCACTGCTGGCCGAGTCGTGGGAACGCTCTGACGACGGGCTGCGCTGGGTCTTCCGCATCCGAGACGACGTGGTGTGGCACGACGGCACGCCGTTCACCGCGCACGATGTGGACTTCACATTCAACCGAATCATTTACAACGACGCCTTCAACGCTTCGAGCCGTGCCACCTTCGAGTTCCGCTTCCTGAACGACGAGGAGGAGTGGGAAGTGTCGAACATGACAGTGGCGGCACTCGACGACTACACGGTCGAGTTTCTCTTGCCGCAGTCGTTCGCGCCCTTCCTGCGCTCGATGAGCACTTCCATCTACCCCAAGCACATACTCGAGGGTCCGATCAACGCGGGCACGTTCGAGGAGTTCTGGAGCATCGACACCGACCCATCGGAGATCATCGGCACCGGACCGTTCACCATCGGTGAATACACACCAGGCGAGCGCGTCATTTTCGAGCGGAACCCGAACTACTGGAAGACCGACGGCGAAGGCCAGCGACTGCCGTATCTGGACCGGGTGGTGCAGGTGATCGTGCCCGACTTGGAGGCCGAACTGGCCTTGTTCCGCGACGGCACCACGGACTTCCACAGTGTGCTGGGCGAGGAGTACGCGCGGCTGGAGCCGAGGCAGGACGATGATGACTTCACCCTGCACCGGCGGGGTCCCGGCTTCGGCACCACCTTCCTGGCTTTCAACCAGAACCGGGGTTCAGACGATGCGGGCCAGCCGTTCGTGGACCCGACCAAGCTGTACTGGTTCCGCAACGCCAACTTCCGTCGAGCAGTGGCCCACACGCTGGACAAGGCAGCGATGATCGACGGCGTCCAGCACGGACTGGGCTATCCGCAGTGGTCATCGGTGAGCCCGGCCGCCGGCGACTTCCACAATCCGGGTGTGCCCCGCTATCCGTACGACATCGACAGGGCGAACCGTCTCCTCGATGATCTGGGCTGGACCGACACCGACGGCGACGGCATCCGCGAGGACGATCTGGGCAACCCGATCTCGTTCACATTGGTGACCAATGACGGCAATACCGTGCGCCAGGCAGTCACCGAGATCATCCACCAAGGACTGACGGCCGCAGGTCTCGAAGTCACCTACGAGGTGATCGACTTCGGAGACTTGGTGTCACAGCTCACCACCACTTACGACTGGGAGGCGATGGTCATCGGCTTCACCGGCGGACCCGATCCCTACAGCGGCATCAATCTGTGGCACAGCTCAGAATCGCTGCACCTTTGGTATCCATTCCAGGAAGGCCCCTCGACCAACTGGGAAGCGGAGATCGATGCCCTGTACGTCGCAGCCGCCCGAGAACTCAACCACGGCAAGCGGATGGATCTCTACCGCAAAGCACAGGCCATCGCCGCGAGGCGTGCGCCGCTGATCTACACGACGCTCGCCGAGCGGCTGGGCGCAGTGCGCAACGTGCTCGGCAACACAACACCGACGCTGTACGGCTACTGGGACATCCGCTACCTGTACCGCACAGACCTGTAGCAGGCTGCTGAAACATGCAGGTCTGGGCGGAAGCGCAAACCCCTGACCTGCGGAGCAGCGACATCGCCACGGCGGCGCGGTGCTTGCAGAACGATCCGTCCTCGGCTGCTGGGCATGTACATCTCCACAGCAGTTCGTCACCACAGCAGTTCGTCACCGTCGAACCACGACTCGACGCGGTAGGGCATTGTGCCCCGAACGGTCGCCCGCAGCCTGCCGTTTTCCTCAGCAACCGACTGCACTCGCCCGTCGTACATGTACCTCGCGCCTCGATCGAATGCGTCCGAACCGGCCAGACCCTCAATCAGATGCGCATCAAGCGCCGTCCCCAGTTCCTCGGCGATGCTCACGAGACGTGCCGCCCATCGTCCACGGCGAGGGCCAAACGAATGACCATCGCAGCTCATTGCCTTCGGAGTGCTTCCACCAGCCCATGTGCTGCAAACGCCCGAGAACAATGCCAGGCGCTACACCAACCGAGCGAGCAAATCGCGTGACGTCGTCGACGGAATGCAGCTGTCCCAACTCAGACTCATGTTTGGGCGGAATGAGTTCTCGGGAAGCGAAGGCGTCGGCCTCCTGCTCAACGGCACCTGCACCGTCCCCGTCGTTGATGAACGTTTCCTTCTTGGAATGGAGCAGCAGGTGACCGATCTCGTGAAACAACGTGAACCACGCGATGTCGTGCCGCTTGTGCCGGGTGCTGATCTGAACCAAGGCCTTGTTCGGCCCAAGCCACCGAGTGGCACCGTTCAGCCGAGTCCCGCGAATCTCGGGCTCGACAACGAAAGCCACGCCGACATGCCTGCAGCGTTCTCGCACTGCGGGCACCCAGACAGCCGGATCGGCTTCGTTTGTCAATGAACGGAGTTCGGGCAGCAAGGCCCGCAGAGCCGACTTGCTGAACCCTTCACATTCGATCTTGGCCCCTTCGATCTCGCCGATACGCAGCCACGCGGCGACAGCACCCGGATCCTTGCTGAAGGCCCTTGACGCCCGGTAGGCGGCAGCCGGCTGCTGCCAGATGTCACGCCACACTGCGACGCTCGCGACCCCGAAGAACGAGCAGACCTCTCTCACACGCTCAGCACCAGTGGTCTCCTTCGCGATCCGAGTCCTCTTCACGAGTTCTGAGATGGGCAGCTCGTCCAGCCAGCCGACTTCCTGCGCCAACCGCTCTAGGAGACTGCTGAGCAATTGCCGAAATCGCCGATTCACGGACACAAAGCCGCAGGTCAGAGCGTTGCAGACTTGCCCGGATCCGAATAAATCAGCAGTTTCCTAGCTCGGCCCGGCGGGTGAGATACGCGCGGTAGTTCAGTTCCAAGTTGTTCCAGAATGCTGCAGGCACTCGGGTGACTTGCTCAAGGCCCAACGCCGTCTCCGTCGTCACCGGTGCAGCGCCCTTCACGATCTGGTTGATGTGCTTAGCGGACGGGCCCATCCGAGCGGCGAGATCGGCTTGGGTCATGCCGCGTTCGTCAAGCCACTCAATCAACGTTTCACCTGGCGCGTAGACGATCTCAGGCTCGTACGCGTAACGGGTCTCGGTCCGGGTCCCCATGTCTCGTTGCTCCTGGATGTCTTGGTCAGTGGTAGTCGTCGATCTGGGTGACGGTCACGCTGTCCACAGCAGACCAGTCGAGGCCACCGTCCGCGCTGCGCGGTGGCGGCTCTTCGGTGGGCCGGAAGATCAATCGGTGCGGCCCCGTGAGATCGCACGCCAGACAGCCCTGAAGGTCGCCGGTCAATTCGTGCCAACGCCCCGGAAGATCGCGGAGATCGCCCAGGTGACGAGCGGCATTCATCTGCTGCAGCCGCAACGCGATCTTCCGGGCCATCGGATCTCCGTAGGCCTTGCGCGTCTTGTCCGCCGAATTGAGCCGCCGCTGCAGCTTGCTCGTGGCGAGAAGACAGTGAGAAAGTCCACGATGTATTGGCTGCAACCGGCGTCTTCTGGAAGCTCATCCAACCGTCGCTCCCCCCGGACGCTGCCGCAGTTCATCAAGCGATATCCGACGGCAGCCCGCTGTCCATCACCAAGACGGGCACACTCGTGGCCGGCACCGGTGCCAGCACCACGCCAATCAAGCCAACGCGCTCCTACGGCGGCCGTCGTGTACCCATGGCGTAGCAGGGGACCGTGGTACGGCCGCTTCGCGGACCGCCTGCGATTCGAAGGCGACGCGCGACGACACGTCGTCGGGTTGCATGTGCCGCGTCGGACCCGACACGGTGGGGTGCGATACCGCTGGTCCGTCACCCCGCCAGGGTGTGAGCGCCGACAGGTGCGCATCGACTTTCCGATCACCTCGTCACGGCATCCTCGCGTCTACGTCGACGGCCCCACAGACTCGCCGCACCGCTATGACGATGGTTCGCTGTGCATGTGGTACCCGCGCGATCCGCTGGAGCGTCGCTGGGTGTTCGACGACGGCCTGATGGCACTCTTGGCCAAGTCGCAGCGCATCTCGTCAAGGAGCGCCTCTGGCGCATCACCGGCCGTTGGCCTGGCGACGAAGTGTCTCACGCTGACAGCACCAAGGCAGCGTGACGGTGGCTCCGGCGTTGTGCGCGGCCGAGACGGGGATTGGCCGGTGGGAGGCGATCCTCATCGCGGCTGCCGTCTCCGCATGCGTCGCGCTGCTCGGAATATGGCAGGGTGCCCGAACAACCCGACAAGACAGACAACGCCGCCTCTTTGGCGAAGCGTTGGCCGCCGTCATGGAATACCGCGAGCAGCAGCCAAGCGGCACCTACGGCTGTTTCCGTCATTCAAGAGCGACCGGCAGCGGACTCAAGGTAGTCACTCGCTCATACTGCTGTCGACGCTCTGGGAGCGAATCCAATTGATCTTGCGGCCCGAAACGAAGGAATCGGTTGGCAGCTCAAGGCCGTCGGCAATGAGTACGTACTCCTTGCCGACGTGGGTTGCGGCGGCGGCGTGTCGTAGCGACAGTTCTCCGTACCTGCGGTTTGGATAAAGCGGCTTTTCGCGTTTTAGCGTGGGGTGAGGTCGTCGAGCAGGTTCCAGTCTGGTTTGCCGGCGTAGAGCAGGACGCGTGTGCGGTAGTGGTCGAAGTTGGCGGTCCCGAACGACACTCGTTTGATCAGCTTGGCGAGGTTGTTCGCCGCCTCGGTCGGGCCGTTGGTGACCCGGCCGCGGTGCCAGTTCGTGATCTGGGTGCGCCAGGTGCGAAGGGTGCGGCCGAGCTTGTTCAGTTCTGGGCTGAACGTCTCGTCTCGCGGGTCGCGTGAGCGCTCGTTGAGCGCTTCGAGCGCGAGTTGGTGGTCGCCGATGCGGTAGATGCCGCGCAGGGTCTCTTTGGCGTGCCAAGCGTCGCGCACCTCGCCGCGGGGGTCCCCGGCGGCGAGCAGGCCGCGCAGCTTCGTGCGGCCGTGTTCGGTGACGCGGCGGTGTGCCAGTTGCATCCCATCTCGGCTGCGATGTCGCTGATCGCCCCTTGCCTTGCCGGCCCGCCGCGTCGCCCACCGAGCCGCCCGGGAGGTCATCCTGGCCCTGGGCAGCGCAACGGCGGGGGTCCCTGGTCGGTGAACGTGCACACCGAACAGCCCTCCTCAGGGCAGCGCCAGCGGCGCTTTGCCCACACCAGCCTCACCGGCCGCCCGAACGCCGGCAGGTCCGCCAAGGCGACCCGGCTGCTGCCGTGCGCCCACACCCCGGCTCCGCATCTCACACAGCACGGACGCCCGGTCAGCTCGACCCCGATCCGCAGCGGCCCCGCACCTCGATGACCGCCACACCGGGACCCAGCCCGACCACCAGCACCAACGCACGCGCAAGGCCAACACCCACAGAGACCCTCCCGAACCGAGGCAACAACACGCCTCCGATTCCGGGGGATCCCTCCCTACGCCGCCGGCACCCTCACCGGCCCACTCCACGCGCAAACGCGAAGCGCCACTATGAACAGCTCGCTGCCGTCGGTACCGCCTCTGCGACTCGGAGCACGCTCACTCACCGGCGCGACCATACCGGCGCCCTGTGACACGAGTAGCTCCCATAAGCAACTACCTGCACGCGAGTATGAGTTAGGTGGTAGGGCAGGCGGCTGAGATCAAGGCGGCGGCGAGGGCATCGGCCGTCTGCGGCGACTCCGCGAGTACCTCGCCGTACAGGTCGTTGCAGGTGAACCAGACGCCCATCCGGTCGGGGCTGCGGCGGATGCCCGCCAATTCCGAGTGCGGGTTCTCGATGGCGTCGTAGACGCCGCGGGGCTCGGCGCGATCGAACGCGATCCACACCTCGACCGTCGTCTGGCCTCGTTGACCCCGGACCGAGAACTCGGCCTCGACGTCAACCGAATGCTGAACTGCGGCCGATCCGTACCCGGCCTGCTGCACGACTGTCTCGACGACCTCCAGCATCTCCCAGTACGCGGCCGAGCGCGTCGGTGGCGGCACCTCGATCGAGTACGCCCAGTGGCTGGTGGGCGAATCGGAGTGGAAGAAGAACAGGCGCTGGCCGTTAGCGCTCCATTGCAGCGTCCGAGCCATGGCTGGCGAGATCTGCACGAACCCCGTCAGGGCAATCATGTGTTGATCGCCGGGATATTGCCCCGGCAGGTCGCTGATCACGATCTCCGTCCGGCCGCCGTGCCAGTGCCGAAACGCTGCAACTCGCGAACCGTCAGGGGACCACGCTGCGCCCTGACCCGTCACCTCGGCCAGCAAGATCGTGCCTGCGTCCTCTCCGGGCCGCCACACCATCAAGGTGGGGCCTGAGCCGTACGCGAGCAGCTCTCGGTCAGGAGACCACGATGAAGACACGCCGGGTTCGACACCGCGGAGGAGCACCTGCTCGACGCCGGCCGCGAGGTCGACCTCGACGATGAGCTCGTCAAACTCGGCGGCACCTTCGCTGTCGACTACCCGTACACGCCGGGAAAACACCAGACTCTCGCCGTCGGGCGACCAGGCCGGGTTCTGATCCAGCACCACACCTTGGGTGACCTGCGCCAAGCCCAGCGCATCGGGCTTGACGACGAAGATGTGACCAGCCCGTTCACCGTCGACGATCGCGCCCTGCGAGAACGCGATCCACTCCCCATCGGGCGACCATGCCGGAGCGCTCAGCCAGTGCTGAGCAGTGAGGAACGGCATGTCGCCGGTGCCGTCGCCGTCCGCCAACCACAGCGCGGCGCCGACCCGGAACACCACGCGCCGGCAGTCCGGCGACCACGTCAGTTGCTCGATGTTCTCAGGCTTGGAACTGGCGAATCGCAGGGGAAGCTGGATGCGGTATGCGGGCAGTGTGCCCAAGCAGACTTCGGCAGGCGGACCGAGTTCGTTCGGCCGCACCCGGCTGGGGATGTACGGCTCCACGCCCGAGATCGGCTGTTCGGGTTCGCCGAACAGCCGCTGCGCCTCCGGGTCGGCGTCGCCGACGGCGGATTCGTCGCCTGCAGCATCGGCGCTGGCTTCTGAAGGCGTATCGAGATCCGTCGACGCTTCATCGCGCTGGCGCTGATCCTCAGGCGGTGAAGCATCCGGCGCCTCCGCGGTCTCGTCTTGTTCCGGGATCGCTTCGTCGCCAGCTCCGTCCTCGAGCGGGTCCGTTCCGGTCAGCAGACTCACGACGACTGCGGCTGCGCCCAGGATCACCACCGCGGCGACGACCAGCCACCAGCCGCGTCGGCGCCGAGCGGGCCCGAGCGGGCCCTCCCCCGCCGGAGGCTCGTCGCCCACCGGCTCCAGCGGGACCATTGTCACCGACGCGTTGTACTCAGCAGGCACGTCAATACCGCTCCAGCGGCCTCTCTGGGCTCACGCCCCTCAGGTGATCCGAGCGCTGCGCCACCATGTGCCCGACCGTAGTGGTGACTGGCCGGCCTCCCGCAAGCAGAGGCGGCCGGAGACCGCGCATCTAAGGTGGACGGGTGGCAAAACCGCTGATCGGCGTCGTGGGTCGGCGACGCAAGGGCTCACGCATTGACGGCTTCCCGCCGGTCTTCGCCGAGATCGACGTCGATCTCTACGTCTGCGCATACGGCCGAGATGTGGCTGCTGCAGGCGCTGTTCCGGTGTTCCTGCCGCTCGACGCCGATCCGGGCGAAATCGCACAGCGCCTCGACGGTCTGCTGCTCACCGGCGGCGAGGACGTCGCCTCGTGCCTGTACGCCGACCGGCTGGATCCCGGTTCAGTCGACCCTTCAGCCGGCATTGCACCCAACGCCTTCGACACCCCCGCCGATGCCGTGACGACGGGCGAGGAGATCCCGCTGCGGGACGCGTTCGAGATGGCGATGCTCGACGCATCCATCGCCGCCGATCTTCCCGTGCTCGGCATCTGCCGCGGCGCCCAGGTGCTCACCGTGGCTGCCGGCGGCACGCTGCACCCTGATCTGCCCAGCCACGCACGCACCGACGCGCCCGCCGACGCCACAACCCACATCGTGACCACGGCTCCAGGCAGCGTGCTGCGCCGCCTGTACGGGCCCGAACTGGCCGTGAACTCGCTCCACCACCAAGCCGCGGATCAGCTCGGCGAGGGCTACATCGCCACCGCCCACTCCCCCGACGGGATCATCGAGGGCATGGAGCACACCGAGCTGCCCATCATCGCTGTGCAATGGCACCCCGAACTGATGACGGGCGCACGCTCGGATCCCTGCTTCGGCTGGCTCGTCGAGCACGCCAGCCGCTGACCGCCGGTCTGATCAGTTGGGCTGATCGTCTGGACCGATCGGCCGAGCTTGATCGTCTGGGCTGACCGGCTGAGCTGACCGCCTGGACCGATCGGACGGTCAAATCGGAGTGTCAGATCAGCCGCCAGCACCGACGTCCTCGACTGCGGCGCGCACCCGCGGGATCACGTTGCGAGCGAGGCGCTCCAGCGAATCGTTCATGATCGAGGGCGGCAGGCCGGGCGGACCGCCCCACGTGCAGAGGTCGGTGACGCCGTACTGCTGGATGAACGCAGTCAGCTCGGCCGTGCAGTGGTCTTCGTCGCCGACGATCCAGCCTTGGGGAATCGCACCCTTCGACGGGTCGAATGCCGTGAATTCGTCGGGAGTCTCATCGAAGAGCCGGGCATACACGCCGGCCCGGTAGCGCTCGGCGGCTCGGATCTGTTGCCAGGCGCCCTCGCGGTCATCGGTCACGAACACCGAGCGGATGATGCCGACGCGGTAGTCATCGGGATCACGCCCCGTCGCCCGCAGCTCGTCGCGCCATGGCTCCAACACGATGACGGGCGCACCCTGGGGCAGCAGGTGGGTGTCGAACCTTGCCGCTCGCAGAGCTGCATTGCGGGTCATCCCCGCAATCCACAGCGGCGGCCCGCCGGGTTGAACCGGCGCCGGGGTCATCAGCAGATCATCGAAGCGCCACCGTTTGCCCTCGAAGCTGAACGGCTCGCCCTGCCACGCGAGCCGTCGCGAAATTTCCTAAAGCGCGTTCGACTATTGTGAAGAGGCAGGTCACTTGGAGGAAACCAGACATGGCAGATGCAGCGACCAACGGATCCTCGAACGGCGGCGCCGACGGCACGAACGACTACGAGGTCATCATCATCGGCGCAGGCGTGGGCGGCATCTACCAGATGTACCGGCTGGCCGAGCGCGGCATCCACGCGACCGTGCTCGAGATGGGCAGCGACCTCGGCGGCACCTGGTTCTGGAACCGCTACCCAGGCTGCCGCTTCGACTCCGAGAGCTACACCTACGGCTACTCGTTCTCAGAGGAGCTGCTCGAGGAGTGGCACTGGAAGGAGCACTTCTCGGGTCAGCCCGAGAACCTGCGCTACCTCAACTACGTGGCCGAGAAGTTCGACCTGCGCAAGTACATGCAGTTCAACTGCACCGTCACCTCGGCCCACTTCGACGACGAGGCGGGCAAATGGCGGCTGCATCTGACGGACGGCCGCGACCTGAGCTCCCGCTTCCTGCTGACCGCGCTGGGTCTGCTGTCGGCGCCGACCTATCCCCGCATCGAAGGCGTGGAGCCCGACGGCACCGACGTGTTCAGGGGCCCGTCGTTCCATACCTACCACTGGCCCGCAGAGCCCGTCGAGATCGAGGGCAAACGCGTCGCTTTGATCGGCACCGGCGCCACGGGCGTGCAGGCCATCGCGGCCATCGGCGAGGTCGCCGAGCAGCTGACGGTGTTCCAGCGGCGCCCCAACTGGTGTGCCCCGTTGCACAACAGCGAGATCTCCCCCGAGGAGATGGACGGCATCCGCGCTCGCTACGACGAGATCTTCTCCCAGTGCGCTCGCACCCCGGGCGGCTTCGTGCATGAGCCGATCCGCAGCGGCTTCCACACCGTCTCCGCCGAAGAGCGCCGTGCGCAGTGGGAGAAGCTGTATGGCGAGCCCGGATTCGGCATCTGGATGGCCAACTACCGCGAGATCTTCTTCGACGAGGCAGCCAACGCCGAGCTGTCGGCCTTCATCGCCGACAAGATCCGCGAGCGGGTCGACGACCCCGCCATCGCCGAGAAGCTCATCCCCTCCGACCACGGCTTCGGCGTGCAGCGGGTCCCGCTTGAGACGAACTACTACGAGACCTACAACCGGCCGAACGTCTCGCTCGTCGACCTGCAGGAGACCCCGATCGAGCGGATCACCCCGACCGGCATCCAGACCTCCGATCAGCACTACGAGTTCGACCTGATCGTGTACGCCACCGGTTTCGACGCCATGACCGGCGCCTTCGACCGCATCGACTTCCGAGGCACCAGCGGTCAGAAGCTGGCAGACAAGTGGTCCGACGGCCCGATCACCTTCCTGGGGATGATGATCAACGGCTTCCCCAACCTGCTGACGATCGCCGGTCCGCAAAGCGGCTCAGCGTCGTCCAACTACCCGCGAGGCATCGAGGTCGGCGTCGAGTGGATCACCGCTCTGATGGATTTCGTCTGGGAGAACGGCTACAGCCGCTTCGAGGTCGACGCCGAGGCCGAGCGAGAATGGACCAACCACGTCATCGACATGTACAGCATGATGCTGATGCGCAAGGCGCAGGGCTGGTTCACCGGGTACAACTCCAACATCGACGGGCACGAAGCGGGCACGATCCGCTACTTCGTGTACAACGGCGGCGCTCCCAAGTACAAGCGCCGCATCGACGAGGTCGCAGACGGCGACTACCGGGAAATCGCCTTCAGCTCCGAGCGAGAGCCGGCCGGCACCCCTTAGCGTTGCGGCCCGGAATACCGCTGGCCGCTGACACCGCAATCGGAGGATCACCCGACCCATGAGCATGATCGGCACGCGAGTAGTGCGCAAGGAAGACCCCGCCTACCTGACCGTCGGCGGCACCTACGTCGACGACGTGGACTGCCCGGGCGCGCTGCACGCGGTGTTCGTGCGCTCGGTGATGGCCCACGCAGACATCACCGCCATCCACACCGCCGAGGCCGCCGAGATGCCGGGCGTCGTCGGTGTGTACACCGCAGCCGATCTGGAGCTCAGCGCAGACCCGCCCTCGATGCCGATGCTGAACCAGCAGATGCTGCGCTCGCCGCTGGCGACCGATCGGGTGCGTTACGTGGGCGAGCCGTTCGCCGTGGCGTTGGCGGAGTCGCGCGAGGCCGCGGTCGATGCGGCGGAATTGGTCTACGCCGACTACGAACCGCTCGACGCTGTCGTGTCCGCTGCGGAGGCAGCCGGCAATGGCAACCTGCTGTTCCCCGAGGCCGGCACCAACACGGTCTTCGCCATTCCCGGCGGCGGCCCCGACGGGCTGTTCGACGACTGCGAGGTCACCGTCGAGCTGGCCTTCGACAACCCGAGACTGACCGGCGCGCCGATTGAACCGAGGGGGGCACTCGCCTCGTGGGACCCGGACGCGCAGCGCCTCACCTACTGGGCGTGCACGCAGTTCCCGCATCGCTCACGTGACGTGCTGGCGGAGTTCTGCAGTCTCGAGCAACACCAGGTGCATGTGATCACGCCCGATGTCGGCGGCGGCTTCGGAACCAAGAACGCCAACTACGTGGAGGACTTCGTGGTGGCGCGGCTGACGTGCCGCCTCGGACGTCCAGTGCGTTGGGCCGAGACCCGTTCGGAGTGCATGCTCGGGCTCTCGCACGCCCGGGCGATCTCCTATGTGGCGCGCCTCGGCGGCACCCGCGACGGCGACATCACGGCCTACTCGGTGGACGCAGTGCAGGACTCTGGCGGCTATCCGATGATCGGCGCCTTGCTGCCGATATTCGTGCGGATGGTGGCCAGCGGCGTGTACGACATTGGAAAGGTGTCGGTGAACACCAACTCGGTCACCACCAATACGGTGCCCGTCGGCGCCTACCGGGGCGCCGGCCGGCCCGAGGCCACGCTGGCCATTGAGCGGATGATGGACGTGTATGCGGCCGAGATCGGGATGGACCCCGCCGAACTGCGGCGGCGCAACTTCGTCCCCCCGGAGTCGTTCCCGTTCACCACCCCCACCGGCAGCGAGATGGACTCCGGCGAGTACGCCAAGGCCCTTGACGCCGTGATGGAAGCAGCGGACTACCCCGCGCTGCGCGCTGAACAGCAGCGACGACTGGCGGACGGCGACTCGAAGCTGATGGGTCTCGGCTGGTGCGCGTACGTGGAGATCTCCAATCCGATGGGCAACGGCGATTTCGGCAGCATGGAAGTGCGCCCTGACGGGTCGGCGCTGGTGCTGACCGGTTCGTCGAATCACGGCCAAGGCCATCACACGGCGTTCGCGCAGGTCGCGTCACAGGCCACCGGGATCGCGTTCGAGCGGATCGAGGTGCGTCACGGCGACACCGACGAGGTGAAGCGGGGCGGCGGAACCGGCGGCTCCCGATCGCTGCAGTCAGGCGGGGTGGCCGTGTTCGAAGCGGCCGAGGCCGTAGTCGAGGCGGCCAAGCAGGCGGCGGCCGAGATGCTCGAAGCCGACCCGGCCGACATCGTGCTCGATGCCGATGCGGGGGCGTTCGCCGTTGCCGGCACACCCGCCCGATCACTCGACTGGGCCCAGGTTGCGACGCACGTCAACGAGTCCGGCGGTCGAGCATTGCTGGCGGAGAGCGACTTCGACCCACCGGCTGCGACCTTCCCCTTCGGTGTGCAGCTCTCGGTCGTGGAGGTGGACCGCGACACCGGCGGGGTCACCCCGCTGCGTCATGTGACGTGCGACGACGCCGGCGTCATCGTGAACCCGATGATCGTCGAGGGCCAAGTGCATGGCGGCGTGGCCTCGGGCATCGCCCACGCACTCGGCGAGGTCTTCGTCTACGACGACGACGGCAACCCGCTGACCGGCAACTTCATGGACTACGCCATCGCGTCAGCGGCGGAATTGCCGAGCTTCGAGCGGATCCCGATGGAGACCCCGACCGATCGCAACCCCCTCGGCGTGAAGGGCATCGGCGAATCGGGAACCATCGGCGCCACGCCGGCCGTGCAGAACGCCGTGATCGATGCGCTGTCGCATCTCGGCGTGCGCCATGTTGAGCTTCCCTGCACGCCGGAGCGGGTCTGGCGCCATTTGCAAGAGAGCTAGGGGCGCCTCAGCGTGGTCCCGCCAGCCGGGCTAGGCGAATGCCGGCTCGCTGGTCCCGTCGAGGTGCTGACTGGTCAGGCTCAGCATCGTCGTGCCATGCGTGTGCGTCCGCGACAAGGGGTCGTGCGGCCAGACGAGTCCGAGCGCATCGTTGAGGCTGTCGGTCACCTCTGAGAGACGATCTGCGAGCTCGGGTGCGCCAATGGGAACATGCAGAGCCTTCGCGGAATTGTGAGATGGGGCTGCTGGATTCGGCGGGGTCAGGTTAGGTGGCGAGGATGCCGCGGGCTTCGAAGTTGGTGTGGTTGGTGAAGCCATGGGCTCGGCGGCGCAGGACTTGGAGCAGGTTGTTGGTGCCTTGCCGTCGTCGCGCTGCTCAGTGCGTCGCGCGGCGCGGCAACGGGACCGGGAAAGCCCGAGCCGTTGCCGCAACGCGAAGCAGTCCCCGACCGAGTCCATCGATGCCAGCAGCCCCGAGCCGACGGCGCGCTGTCTTGGACTCGCAAGCGCAGCGAGGCCAAGCGGGTCTGCCGCATCGATCCCGAGAAGTTCTTCGACTTCCAGGAGAGCCGGCCGCGCATCGAGATCGCCGATGAGGGGCAGCGTTGCCGCCGGGCCCGGCCGCGTAGTCCCCGGAACTGCCGAGTGCGCGGCTCACAGCGGAGAGGCGGTCACGAATCCGCCGAGCCGACGACCGATTTGCCGTTCGAATCGTTATTGAGGCCCCGGACGAGCAAGCGGTCGGTTCGGGCAGCGTCGATAGGGTGCGCTGCGGAAGGTTGCCAGAGCGGACGAATGGGGCGGTCTCGAAAACCGTTGTGGCCTTCGGGTCACCGTGGGTTCGAATCCCACACCTTCCGCCACTCCCCGCACACCGGCAGGCCGGGCGCGCCGCGCCCTACGAGCGGAGCTTGAACCGCTGGATCTTGCCGGTCGCGGTCTTGGGCAGATCGTCGACGATCTCGTACCGCCGTGGTCGCTTGTAGCCGGCCAGCCGCTCCCGGCAGAAGCCGGTCAATTCGCCCGCCAGGTCATCGATGCCGACAGCGCCGCCGTCGAAGGGAATCACGTAGGCGACGGGCCGCAGCACGCCGTCGGCGTCGTGCTCGCCGACCACTGCTGCCTCCAGCACGCTGGGGTGGGAGATCAGGGTGGCCTCGACCTCGGCTGGCGAGATCCACTCGCCCCCGACCCGCAGCATGTCGTCGACCCGGCCCAAGTACGTGTGAAAGCCGTCGTCGTCGACGTCGTACAGATCGCCGGTGCGCATCCACGGGCCGTCGAAGGTGGCCCGGTTGATCTCGGATTGACACCAGTAGCCGGTGGTCATGGACTGGCCCTTCACGAGGAGCTGGCCCGGTTCGCCGGGCGGCTGATCGCGGCCGTCGTCGTCGACGATGCGGACCTCGTAGCCCTCGACCGGCTTGCCGCTGGTCCCCGCCCGCAGGTCCCTGAGCGAGTTCGACATGTAGATGTGGAGCATCTCGGTCGAGCCGATGCCGTCGAGCACGGTGATCCCGAACCGATCCCGGAACCGTTCGAACGTTTCCGTCGGCAGCGGTTCGGCAGCCGAGGCCGCCAGGCGGACCGTTGCGAACGTGTCGCTGTCCAGTTCGGAGCTGTTGAGCGCGGCGTAGAAGGTGGGAATGCAGAAGAACAAGGTCGGCTGGTGTGTCGTAACGAGCTCCGCGACGCGCGCCGGCGTCGGCGGCCTGGCAGGTTCGAGAATCGACGATGCCCCGACCGAGAACGGGAACGTGAGCGAGTTGCCGAGTCCGTAGGCGTGGAACATCGGACCCACCGAGTAGCACCGGTCCTCGGGCGTGATCTCCAGGATCGAGCGGGCGTAGGTCTCGCAGGTGACACGGATGTCGGCGTGGCGGTGCGCCGCCAGCTTGGGCTGACCGGTCGAGCCCGAGGTGCAGAGCCAGAATCCGGGTGACTCGTCCCACGTCGGGTACGGCGCGTCGTCCCCGCCTTCGGCGCCGGATCGGAATTCGTCCCAGTTCAAGATGCGGGCGTGGCCGCTGCCGACATCAGGTGGCGTCTCGCCGGCCACGATCACCGTCGCCACTTCCGGCGCTCCCGAGCACAGGTCATCGATGCAGCCGGCGGCGGCTTCGGAGACGACGGCGACGGCTGCACGCGCGTCGGCAGTGATCACCGCGAGGTCTCGGCCCGGCAGCAGCGGGTTCATCGGGACCGGCACCGCCCCGATCCGCAGCGCACCCAGAAACATCGCGACGTAGGGGACCGAGTCCCCCATCGCCATGGCGATGCGCTCCTCGGGTCGCACGCCGAGCGACCGGAGCGCGGCAGCAGTGCGGGCTATCTCGTCGGCGAGCTCGCGGTAGGTGTACCGCCGGCCCTCGCAGATCACGGCCAGCCTGTCGCCGTTCCCGGCGGAAACATGGCGGTCGACCAACCAAGTCGCAGCATTGAACGGCTCGCGCATCTGCCGGCTCCTCGTTCTCTTCCCTGGGCTTCAGTCCCAAGGTTGCAGTCTCAGCGTCGCAGTCTCAGATTCGCACGTACTCGAACTCGAGCGGTTTCCGGTTGATCCCCGTCGCTGGGGGGGCCACCCAACCAGCCATCTTGCCCGGCTCGGTCACGCTGACCTGGAGCGACTTCACGTGGGCCTTGTCGTCGTCGCTCGGCAGCCAATCCGCCGCATTCGCCTGCCATTCTGCGTCGCTGATCAGCCGGCCGTCCGGCGAGACACGACAATCGCGGAAGGTGCCGACGCTGCGGTTGAAGCCGATGTGCGGCATCCGCAGCTCGACGCCCACTCCGGCTTCGGCAATGGAGCGATTCCAGCGATCCAGGCCCTTGCGGCAGTCCTCGATGTAGTCCTCTCGCAGAGTCTCGTTGAGAGCCGCCAGCTGCGCTGCTTCCCGGGCGCCGATGCCGTTGTCGGTGACCTCAGGCACGAGGCGGGTGGCGTCGCGCAGGACGTGGTCGTCGTCGCGCCGCTCCTCGGAGAATCGGCCCTTCAGCCCGGCAGCGAAGTAGTTGGCGGCGTTGGTCGAGGTCTCGGCGCCGAAGAGGTCCAGCGACACCGAGCAGTGGAAGTTGAGGTACCGCTGGATCAAGTCGAGATTGAGGCCGCCGTGCGGGTGGACGTCGTCAGTGTCGTGCTCGATCATCAGTTCCAGTGTGCGCCCGATGACCCGGGCGACGCCCGAGGCCCCGACGAACATGTGGTGGGCCTCCTCCTTGAGCATGAAGTCGCAGGTCCGGCTGAGCGGGTCGAAGCCAGACTCCCGCAGCGATGCCAGCTGGTACTTGCCGTCGCGGTCGGTGAAGTACGTGAACATGAAGAACGACAGCCAGTCCGGCGTCTCCTCATTGAACGCTCCGAGGATGCGGGGATTGTCGGCATCGCCGGAGTGGCGTTCGAGCATCTCGTCGGCCTCGTCTCGACCTGCGCGGCCGAAGTAGCGGTGCAACAGGTAGACCATCGCCCACAGGTGGCGCCCCTCTTCGACGTTGACCTGAAACAGGTTCCGCATGTCGTACAGCGACGGGGCTGTCAGGCACAGCTTCTGCTGCTGCTCGACCGAAGCCGGCTCCGTGTCGCCTTGAACCACGATCAGGCGCTGCAGATCGGCCCGGTACTCACCCGGCACCTCCTGCCAGGCGTCGTCGCCCTTGTGGTCGCCGAAGGCGATCTTGCGATCAGGTTCGCGCTCGGCCAGGAAGATCCCCCAGCGATAGTCCGGCATCTCCACATGGTCGAAGTGCGCCCAGCCGTCACGGCCGACGTCGATCGCGGTCCGCAGGAACACCGGGCTGCGCTTGAACGCGACGGGGCCCAGCTCTTCCCACCACCGGATGAACTTCGGCTGCCATCCCTCCAGTGCACGCCGCAGCCGGCGGTCGTCGGCTAGGTCCACGTTGTTGGGGATCTTGGCGTTGATGTCGACGATGGTCATGGTCACACCCTTGCGGTGTCGAAGTCGGGACGTGAGCCAGTACCGAAGCGTTGCAGCGCTCCGTGGGGCCCCACAGCGTTCGGCCGTTGGAAAATCCAGTTCTGCCAGGCCGAGAGGCGGGAGAAGATCTTGGTCTCCATTGTCTCGGGTCCGACGAAGCGGCAGTTCGCTTCCATCGCGGTGAGTGCATCGGGCGAGAAGCTGTTGCGCTCCTCGAGCGCGACCCTGATCTCGTCAGCCCAGTCGAGGTCGTCGGGAGTGAAGGTGACGAGCTCAGCCCCCGCAGCGTCTCGCGCTTCGAGGTCGGTCCCCACGATGGCCTCGGCAGCGGCGAGGGCGGCCGCCCGCCCCCAGAACCGGGTCTGGAGCCGGCTGATCCCGTTCGACATCGCAAACCAGCCGAGGTTCGCGGCCGTGAGCCGGATCGTTGCGGGCGGCGGAGGGTCGTCAAGATCTTCCCAGGTCCCGTTCAGCATGAAGCTGCGGTCGGAGATGAGCACCAATTCGGCCAGGATCCCTACGAAGCAGCTGCCCGGCTCGATCAGGGTGACCAGCGAGCGGGCGGAGAGATCCAACCGCTTGAGGGTTCGCGCCCAGTACAGCCGGATCTCCCGCACCAGCCAGTGGTCAGGGTGATCGGCCAGGAGCTGCTCGGCTGCGATGACCGCGTCGGCATCGCCCTCGGTGCGCAATACCCACATGCCGACCGCGGTCTCGTTGAATCGAAGGTGCAGGACGGCCGCGTCGAGCTCGCGTGCGGATCGCAATATCCATGCACCGGCGCCGACGGAGCTCAACTCGTCCGGCGTCGCGGGCTGGGGTGTGTCGGGAGCACTGACCGTGAACGTGGCGGTGCCAGCACGCCGGTCGATGCTCACCGACAGGGTGGAGTACTCGATGGCGTCGTTCCCGGCGATGCAGTCGAGCGGCTCGAGGCGGATCGGGAGGCCTTGGTCGGGGCGATCGGACTCTGCGGCCCGGGCAGCCACGCGCTCGTCTATGAGGCCGGCGAACGAGCTGAGCGGGGCTGCCCGGTCGACGAGGCCCCAGTCGACCGCTTGGCGGCCCCGGATCCCCTCGGTGCGGGTGGCGAAAGCATCGGCGAGATCGCGGCGCACGTGTCGCTTCTCGACCACACGTGTGAGTCCTCCGGTGCCGGGGAGCACCGCCAGCAGGGGGATCTCGGGAAGCGAGACTGCCGAGGCGCGGTCGTCGACCAGCAGGATCTCGTCGCAGGCCAAGGCCAGCTCGTAGCCGCCCCCCGCAGCCGTGCCGTTGACCGCCGCGATCCACACTTGCTGGGAATTCGACGTCGCGTCCTCGATGCTGTTGCGGGTCTCGTTGGTGAACTTGCAGAAGTTCACCTTGTGCTCATGGGTGGCCCCGGCCAGCATTCCGATGTTTGCGCCGGCGCAGAAGATCTTGTCGAGACCGCCGGTGACGACCACCACCTTGACTTCGGGGTGCTCGAACCGCAGCCGCTGCACTGCGTCGTAGAGCTCGATGTCGACCCCGAGGTCGTACGAGTTGGTCTTGAGCTCGTAGTCGTCACGCAGCCCCGCGCTGGGATCCACGTTCATGGTGAGAGTGGCCCGCGCCCCGTCGAAGACCAAGTCCCAGTGGCGGTACTGCTCGGGACTCGTCTCGAAGGAGATCTTCAGATCACTCACGAATGCCCCTCATCAGTCTCAGTCTCCCGCTGCACGCTGGCCGGCCGCACTGCGTCGGGGCGAGTCTGCCTGCAACCGCCAAGGCTCAGCGATGGCCGCTGAAGAACTCGCTGAGCAGTGCGCCGCACTCGTCTTCGCACACGCCGCCGCCGACCTCGGCGTTGTGGTTGAAGCGCGGATCCACCAGCAGGTTGTAGAGCGTCGCCGCAGCGCCTGCCCTGGGGTCGTATGCCCCGAAGACCACCCGGGGCACACGAGCCGCCAGCACCGCGCCTGCGCACATCGGGCACGGTTCGAGCGTCGACACCAGTGTGGCACCGGCCAGTCGCCAGTCGCCGACCGCCGCGGCAGCGTCGCGCAGCGCCAAGATCTCGGCGTGGGCGGTGGGGTCCTTGGTGCTCTCGCGCTCGTTGTGGCGCGCTGCCACCACCTCGCCGTCGATCAGCACGACGGCGCCGACGGGCACTTCGCCCGCAGCTGCAGCGAGCCGGGCCTGCTCGAGCGCCGCCGCCATGGCCGTCTCGTCGGTCATCGCTGAGAGTCTGGCAGCGACGAGGGGTCTGTCCCAGCAGTTGCGCCCAGAGGCTGAGCCGATAGGCGAAGCCGTGGCCCGAGCGGCCCGCGAGCGGAGCGAGCAAGAGCGGGGAACAAGAGTTGACGCAACAAGATGTGCGCCAATCCGCGCAGCTTCATCAGAGAGTCTCGCCGGCGATTTCGCTCAGTAGTTTCGCGGTGTGTACACGATGCGAGACCCGATACGGCGAGGGGCACAGCTCTTCGGAGACCGCGAAGCCGTGGTGTTCGGTGACACCAAGCGCACGTTCGCTGAGCTTGCCAGCCGCGTGGCCAAGGTGGCGGGCCTGCTCGATGCGATGTCCGAGTCCGGGGACCGCGTGGCCGTGCTCGCTCTCAACTCCGACCGCTACCTCGAGCTGTTCTATGGCATCCCGTGTGCAGACCGGGCTGTCGTTCCTCACAACACGCGCTGGGCCGAGCCCGAGCTGGCCTATGCCACCGCCGACGCCGGCGCCCGCATCCTGATCACCGACCGTGACCCGGGCGGGCTGGCCGATCTGGTCGAGCGGGTCATCCGGCTCGACACCGGCGAGTACGACGACCTGCTCGACGCCGCACCCGAGTCCGAGTCCGACATCGGTCCCGACACCCTGGCAGGACTCTTCTATACCGGGGGCACGACGGGCGAGTCGAAGGGCGTGATGCTGACGCACGCCAACCTGATGGCCAACGCGGTCCACACCCAGCTCGCCCAGCCCATCGACAGCGACGACCGCTACCTGACCATCGCTCCCATGTTCCACGCAGCCGGCGTCTACTGCGCGCTCGTGCTGCCGTGGGTCGGCGCTTCCAACGTGATCCTGCCCGCGTTCGACCCCGCGGCCAGCCTCGACGTGATCGAGCGCGAGGCCGTCACCTGCGCGATTGCCGTGCCGACGATGCTGGCTGCGATGTGCGAGTCACAATCGGCCTCGCCGCGTGACGTGTCGACCTTGAGGTGGCTGTCTCACGGAGCGTCGCCGGTGGCCCTCGAAGTGCTTCGCCGCGCCGAGGCGCTGTTCGGCTGCGAGCTGATCCACCTCTACGGCGCGACCGAGCTGTCGCCGCTGGCCACGATCTTCCGGCACGAGGAGCGTTACCTCGACGACCCGCGGGCGAAGAGCTGCGGTGCGCCCGCGCCCGGTGTCGACATCAAGATCGTGCGCACCGACGGATCAGAACAGCCGACCGGCGAGCCGGGAGAAGTCGCCGTGCGCGGCCCGAACGTCATGGCCGGCTACTGGAACAAGCCCGAGGCCACCGCTGCGGCACTGCTGGAAGGAGGCTGGTACCGCAGCGGCGACGTCGGCTACGTCGACGAGGGCGGCTACCTCTTCCTCGTCGACCGGGCCAAGGACATGATCGTGACCGGCGGCGAGAACGTGTACTGCACCGAGGTCGAGGACGTCCTGTACACGCACCCTGGGGTGCTTGAGGCAACCGTGTTCGGCATCCCCGATCCCCAATGGGGCGAAGCCGTGCACGCCGTGGTGGTGCCCCGCGACGGCGCGGAGGTCACCGACACCGAGCTGATTGCCCACTGCCGGGCCGCCATCGCCGGCTACAAGACGCCCAAGAGCGTGACCTTCCAAGCCGAGCCGCTGCCCAAATCGGGTCCGGGCAAGGTGCTCAAGCGTCTGCTGCGCGAGCCCCACTGGGAAGGTCACGACCGCGCGATCAACTGATCCATGCCGACTTGAGGACCAGCGCAGAACAGCCGAAGGCCACAGCCGCGCGATCAACTGACCCCCTCGGCAGGTCAGCCAGTGGCGGGGAGTGTGCTAAGCAAACTGAGCTTCCATCTGGCAGAGCGTGTGAACGGTTGCGTGTCCTGCTTGCCTGCGTGACTTGCTTGCCTGCGTGGCTCCGTCTCGGGCAGTGTTGCGCTGCGCCGTTGCGCTGCGCCGTTGCCGGCCGGTTGGGCGGATGCGGTTGACGTTTCCCCTGACGCGGGTTCGCTGTTCTCTTCCATGTGGACCGGCTGCATGGACGCCAACCTCTGCTGACGATCATCGTCGTGAACGGTGCGGACCCTTGTGTCCCCGGTTGAGCGCGCACTTGGCTTTGGCGCGGGGCATCGGTGCGTTGCAGCGCGTCTGGCTCGTCGCGTTCGGCGCCGTCACAGGCGATGACCGGGAGGTCTTGTAGTCGGCGTGAATGCTGGCCATGCGGGCGACGGCGGAGAGGGTCAGCGGGCCGGTGATCTCGACCGTGGCGCCAATGGAGCGCCTGATGTGCCCCGATGCCGTGAGGCGATATTCGGTGTCGGCCAGAGTCCGGCTTGAGGCATCCGGCAGGCGGTCCGCGATCTGCGACGCAGCCGCCTCGCCGCCCATCTCGGCGAGTGCCTCCAAGTAGGACTTGTCGAGGTCGCTCAAGTCGTGCCACATCGGGACGAGCACCTTGGAGTGCAGGTCCGCCTCCGCGATCTCGATGGCGATCTCGGCCTCGCCCTTGCCGACAGGATGCTCGGGCGACCCGCTGGCAGCCCACGCGTGGTAACCGATGCTCTGCACCTTGTAGGCCAAGCTGTCGGCGGCAGCGGCGGACATCGCTTTGAGCGCCTCTTGAGTCACGTCCCCGCCGGCTGACTCGATCGTCCTGCGCAAGCAGCGGTAGGCCTCCGACCGCGAGACCAGCGATGCCTCGTCTCTGTGGCATCGGTGGAAGAAGGTCATCTTCCGATCTTCGAGGATCGTGTATTTCATCTCCAGCAACCCGGCCCCGATCACGGACACCGGGAGTTCTTCGACCCCAGAGACACTCTGCAGGTCGCCAGCGAGCCGCCTCAGTTCTTGGCGCTCGCCGGCATGCATTTCGTCGACAGTGAGCACGACCGTCGAATCGCGCTCAGCCGCCCATGTGCCCAACTCGCTGAGGTTGCGCTGCAGCGACCAACTGCGGCGCGGCTCGGGCATCTGGGCCCATTGAGCGCCGATGGGTCCGAGCGTCACGCCGGACAGCGCCTTGGGTCTCGACCCGGAACTCTCGGTCGGAAGCCTCGCCTCTTGGTGTCTGTCCCGCGCCGCGGCAATCGCATCCAAGATCCGATCCAGCAGACCAGAGGTGGCCGCGTCTACTCGCAGCACCAGCATTCCCTTCGCCTCAGCCCCGGCGGCTATCTCCGAAAGCAGTGTCGTCTTGCCCGAACCGCGCCCGCCCAAGATCAGCCTGTTGAACTCCAGAGAAGCGGGACCGATGTCCAGCGATTGCTCCACGCCGGCAAGCACGACCTCCCTGCCCACCAGCACTGATGGCCTCCTGCCGAACTGCGGCGTGAACGGATTGACGGCTGTGCCGGGGCGCATGTCACCCACTATAGGGTGAGTGTCAACAGCAATCCCCCGCATCAAGCAGTACACCCCCGCAGTAATTAGCGAACCCCGCGCCTGAGGATCGTGTTCTTGCGCGGGCGGACCCGAAGTCATCGACGCTGAGCTGATTGCGCACTGCCGGGCCGTCATCGCCGGCTGCAAGACACCCAAAAGCGTGACCTTCCAAGCCGAGCTGCTGCCCAAGTCAGGTCCCGGCAAGGTCCTCAAGCGTGTTCTTCGCGAGTCCTACTGGGAGGGTCACGACCGCGCGATCAACTGACCCTCTCGGCAGGTCAGCCAGTGGCGGAGAGTGTGGGATTCGAACCCACGGAGGCCGATGAAAGCCTCACACGCTTTCCAAGCGAGCCCATTCGTCCACTCTGGCAACTCTCCGTGACTCTTGCGGGACTGCGAGGCGGTCCCGCGAACGCGCCTCATCTCCGGCGAGCCGAAGATGAGGGCGGTGTCACCGTCTGGCGAGGCGGCCAGGCGATCTGCGGCACACAACGAGGTCCGCTGAGAGCTGCTGCCTCCCGGCCCTGACTCGGTTCACGGGTCGCCGTTGCACAGGACCCGGCCGCCACGTCAGACGGCGACACACGTCAAACGCTAACCGCGCCCGACCTGCACGCGTCACCGCCGCCAGGCGCTCCGCGCAATCGCTTCGCCATGTCCGAGCGCCGCCATTTAGGATCGCCGCGAGATGCAGCACCAGTCGCTCTATCGGCGGTTCCGGCCTCAGCGGTTCGCAGAGGTGGTCGGGCAGCCGCACCTCGTCCGGGCCTTGCGCAACGCCGTGGCGGAGGACCGCGTCGGCCACGCCTACCTGCTCAGCGGCCCCCGCGGCACCGGCAAGACCTCGTCCGCTCGCATCCTGGCGAAGGCTCTGAACTGCGATGCGCTCGGCAAAGACGGCGAGCCGTGCGATGAATGCGAGCGCTGCCGGTCCGTGACAGCGGGCAAGTCGATGGACCTGATCGAGCTCGACGCTGCATCCAACAACTCGGTGAACCACATCCGCGACATGACCGAGAAGGCGGCGTTGGTGAGTGCCGGACGCCGCAAGGTGTACCTGCTGGACGAGGTGCACATGCTCTCGGCGGCAGCGTCGAATGCGCTGCTGAAGACGCTGGAGGAACCGCCGTCTCACGTCGTGTTCATCCTCGCCACGACCGATCCGCAGAAGGTGCTGCCCACTATCCGCAGCCGGACCCAGCAGTTCGAGCTGGCACTCGTCGGTGCGGACGAGATGGCAGCGCATGTGAGGGCGGTCGCCGAAGCTGCGGACGCTCCGGTCGACGAGCGGATTGTCGACTACGTCGTCGAGCGGGGCAACGGCTCGGTACGTGATGCACTGTCGGCACTCGACACGGTGCTGGCTGCCGGCGGCATTCCCGATGAGCGCGCCGATGTGGACGTCCTGGTGAGAGTCCTGGCTGCCGGCGACCTGGCAGCGACGCTCATCGCTGTGGCCGACGCGGCCTCCGCAGGGGTGGACTCTCGGGATCTGGCCGAGCGCACGGCCCGTCGGCTGCGCGACATGTTTCTCGTGGGCGCCGGCGTGGACCCTGCCGAGCTGTCGCCCGACGACATCACGTCGGCACGCGATCTGGCGGACACCATGGGCCGCCGTGCCAACGTGCGAGCCCTCGAAGCGCTCGGCGCGGCGCTGGCGCAGATGCCGCAATCGGCGGATCGACGCCTGACGCTGGAGGCAGCGCTGGTGGGTCTGCTGGCCGACGAGGTGCTGGGCGCTCATGCGCCACCCGCAGCGGCGCGCGGCCCCTCTGGGCGCTCCGCGCCCGACGCAGCCGGTCCCGCTGCCGCCCGGGCAGCGATGGCCGCGACCAAAGCCCCGCCGTCGATGGAATCGACGCCGAGGACCGCGCCGCAGTCCTCGAGACCGGCTCCGCCCCCACCGCCGCCGTCAGCATCCCAGTCACCCGCAGCACCTGTGCCGCCCTCGTCCCTGCCAGCAGCGGCAACGGACGAAGCGCATTCGCAGCAGACGGCTGAGTCCGCGCCGCCAGCTCCCTCACCCCAAGCAGCAGCGCAGCCGGGCGCGAGGGTGGAGTCTGCACCTGTGTCTGGTCCTTCGATGACGGCCGAGGATCTCCAGCGTGTCTGGGAGACCCAGATTGTCGAGCAACTGCGTCCGGTCGCGGCGGGTGTGTTCCGGGGCGCAGCCATCCTCGCTCACGAGCGCAACGTTGTGACTGTTCGGCTGAGCGAAGGTGTGCCGCTTGCCCAAGCGCGTCGCCGGGCCAACGAAGTGCAGCCGATCCTGTCAGCATTGCTCGATCAGGAAGCCCGCCTCGAGGTGAGCGAAGCGGAGGCTGAGTCCGACCAGATCCCGGAGGGCAGCGGCGGAGTGCCGTTCTCCCCACCTGGTACCGCCGCTGGCACTGTCGCTCCGGCGGCCGCTGCCGATGAGGCCGGCGTCGCAGCAAGATCGCCCGAAGAGGGGTCCGTCGATCCGCCGAGTGGCGCGCCGGTTGCGAGCGCTGCAGCCGGAAGCCCTGCCCGGCAAAGCGCATCGCCGCCTTCCCGAGAGCCCGACGCATCTGTGTCGTCGCACGAAGCCAAGGTCCAACGGATTGTCGACCGCTTCCCAGGCTCGACCGTGGTCCGCGTCGACGAGGGCACGACCTGACAGCCTGTAGCGGCGGTGTGAGAGCTCCGCGGGGCGCAGCGACCAAGACAACCTGCCTGCGGCCGGCCACGGAAAACAGGGACTGACGTGTACGACGATGCGGTCGACGACCTGATCGACGAGTTCAGCCGCCTTCCCGGCATCGGCCCCAAGGGCGCGCAGCGGATCACATTCTGGCTCTTGAAGCGGCCCGCGGCCGATGCTCGCCGCCTCGCAGAGGCCATCACAGCCGCCGCCGAGCGTGTCGGGTTCTGCAAGCAGTGCTGGAACCTCAGCGAAGCCGATCCGTGTGCTTACTGCGCCGACCCGGCGCGGCGCACCGGCATGGTCTGCGTGGTGGAGGAACCCCGCGACGTGGTCGCCATGGAGAAAGCCGGATTCCGCGGCCGCTATCACGTGCTCGGCGGCGCGCTCAACCCGCTCGAGGGAGTCGGGCCTGAGCAGTTGCGCATCCGCGAGTTGCTTGCGCGCCTCGACTCGGAGGAGGTCGCCGAGCTGATCGTGTGCACCAACCCCAACATCGAGGGTGACACGACGGCGATGTACCTCGCGCGCCAGCTCGAGCCGCTCGGCGTCAAGGTGAGCCGGCTCGCCAGCGGGTTGCCCGTCGGCGGCGACTTGGAGTACGCCGACGAGCTCACGCTTGAGCGCGCGTTGCACAATCGCCGCACCCTGACGTCCTAGCAGAGTACTGAAATATGCAGGTCTGGCCGGAAGCACAAGCCCCTGACCTGCGGGTTTGCAACTGGACACCGCCCGAGATCGACTTTTCAGCATCCTGCTAGAGGCTGAGCCGGGCGAAAATCGCTGGAACCCGTCTGACCGTCTGCGTACGGTCTCGGCGGCACCTTCCCTGCGGCCTGCATGTCCGAGCTCTCGCTTCGACGCCCCGTGCTTCGAGCGCGACAGCTTCGAGGAGTGCCATGGCTTCAGAGAATCCCGATGACCCCGTCGTGCAGGCGGCCAGCCCCGCAGCCCCTGACGGCCCGTCGCGTGCCGGCCGACCGCCCACTGCCCATCGGGCTGCGCTGCCGACGGCGTCAGATCTGCCGGTAGCGGTCTTCCGGCCGTCGCCCAACGACCGGGTGGTGGTGGCTGGGCCGTGTCATGCGCGCGCCCTGTGCCTGAGTGCCTGTCCATCCCCCGAAGGCGTCGCGGCCGTGTTCGTGGACCCATGCGGTTCGCTGCTGGCGATTGCCACCGCCCCGAAGGCGGTGGTCGGTGCGATGCTCGTCGACCCCGCGCCCTTCGCCCGGTTGACCGAGCTGCTGGGGGCGAGCCGCGTCTACCTGGAAGCGCCCGCCGGCGACGCGAGCGCAGTCGGCGACGCGGTCGCAGCAGCGCTCTGGCCCATGTGTGTCAAGACCGAAGTCCTGCACCGGGCCTCGGTGTAGGACCGCCGTATGTACTTGGCTATGCAGCGCGCAAGATGACGGCGTCGCCCTGACCGCCGTCCCCGCAGAGCGCCGCAGCGCCCAATCCGCCGCCGCGGCGGCGCAGCTCACCCACCAAGGTGAACGCCAGCCGGGCACCCGACATACCGATGGGGTGTCCCAGTGCCACCGCACCGCCATTGGGGTTCACGATCTCCGGCCCGAGCTGTGCCCCGGTCATCGAGGCCAACCCGCCGTTGAATTTGCCGATCGGCGTCCGTGCGCCGCCGACGATCACCGAACCAGCCGTCGCTGTCCCCTCAACGGTGCCGGTGCACCCAGCCCACGGCGCGCAACCGCGGCTGGGTGACCAGCGAGTGCACGAAACGGCCCGCGATGCTGCCGGGGTTGAGCCAAGCGGGGCCGGATCGTCACAGAAACGCGGCACTCGCGGCCCCACCGCACGATTAGCGTCCGGCCCCGTGAAGCACATCGTCGAAGCCGTCAACGCAGGTGCGTCGGGTCCCGAGATCGAGGCCTTGCCGATTCCGGAGAGCTACCGGGCGGCATACGTACGGCGTGATGAGACATCGATGTTCGAAGGGCGGGCATCTCGCGACAAGGACCCCCGCGAGGCGATACACATCGGCGAGGTTGCAACGCCCGAGCTGGCCCCCAACGAGGTTTACCTGGCGGTGATGGCCAGTTCGATCAACTTCAACACCGTGTGGACGTCGATTTTCGAGCCCCTTCCCACGTTCGGGTTTCTGGATCGGCTCGGGCGCGAGAGCCGTTGGGGCGCCCGCCATGCGCTCGACTATCACGTGCTCGGGTCTGACGCGTCGGGTGTCGTGCTGCAGTGCGGTTCCAACGTGCGCAACTACCGACCCGGCGACCATGTCGTCGTCCACTGCAACTACGTGGACGACCAAGATCCCGCCGCGCACAGGGACTCGATGATGGCCTCCAATCAGCGGATCTGGGGCTTCGAGAGCAACTTCGGCGGCCTCGCCGACCTCACGGTGGTGAAGGCCAACCAGCTCATGCCCAAACCCGCGCACCTCAGCTGGGAAGAGGCCGCGGTCAACGCACTGTGCGCTTCGACGTCGTACCGGATGCTGGTCAGCGACAACGCTGCCCGCATGAAGCAAGGCGATTCGGTGCTGATCTGGGGCGCCTCGGGCGGCCTGGGCGGCTACGCCTGCCAGCTGGTGCTCAACGGCGGAGGCGTGCCCGTCGGGGTGGTGAGTTCGCCCGACAAGGCCGAGCTGCTGCACGAACTCGGCGTCGAGCACGTCATCGACCGCAGCGCGGAGGGCTACCGCTTCTGGAGCGATAGCCACACCCAGGACGAGGGCGAATGGCGCCGCTTCGGCAAGAAGGTGCGCAGCCTCATCGGCGACGATCCCGACATCGTGTTCGAGCATCCAGGTCGGTCCACCATGGGCGCGTCGGTGTTCGTTGCCAAGCGCGGCGGGAAGATCGTCACCTGTGCTGCCACGTCGGGCTACATGATCGAGTACGACAACCGGCATCTGTGGATGCGCCTCAAGCAGATCGTCTCGAGCCACTTCGCGAACTATGCCGAGGCGGCCGAGATGAACCGGCTCATCGATCACGGGAGGATTCAGCCGATCCTGTCGAAGACGTTCACCCTCGATGAGACCGGCTCCGCTGCGCGGCAGGTGCATCACAACATGCACGAGGGCAAGCTGGGCGTACTGTGCTTGGCTGACGAACCGGGCATGGGCATCACCGACCCGGACAAGCGCGAGCGGATCGGCGAAGACCGCATCACGCTGTTCGCCCGCCACGCTGCGTCGCTGGAAGCCGCCGCGTAGCCGGTTTGCGACGCGGTCGGCTGCCTTCGAACTCAGAGACGCTCATCATGACCACCTACACAAGAGAGGACGGTGCAGCCTGATGATCCTGACCGAGATCGACCACGTCGCCATCGCCGTGAAGGACCTCGACGCTGCGGTCGCCTACTACGCCGACGCGTTCGGCGCCGAGGTCGCCCACCGGGAGGTCGTCGATTCTGACGGCGTCGAAGAGGCGCTGATCAAGGTGGCCGACAGCTACATCCAGCTCACTGCGGCGACCCGTCCGGATTCGCCCATCGCCAAGTTCCTCGAGCGCCGGGGCGAAGGCCTGCACCACATCGGCTACCGGGTGGACGACTGCGCTGCTGCGCTCGAGGCCATGATCGACGCCGGCGCGGTGCCGATCGACACCGCCCCCCGGCCCGGCTCCCGGGGCACCACCGTCGCGTTCGTCCACCCGAAGGGCAATCTCGGCACGCTGGTCGAACTCGTTCAAGAGTAGGCGCATAGGCTCAACTGGCAGAGAGGCGGGATCGCTGGGGTCCAGCCACGTCATTGGCGCGAACGGGAGGGCCTCCATGACGAAACTCACGAAACTGCTCGTACTGGCGCTCGCCGTCGTAGCACTGCTCGCTGCGGGTTGCGCCGGCGACGACGACGGCGATGCCTTCAAGATCGGCGTGGTGACTGACACCGGCAAGGTGGACGACAAGAGCTTCAACCAGTCGGCCTGGGAAGGTGCGCAGCAAGCGGCTGCAGCCCTCGGCGTCGAGGCCGACTACATCGAGACCGAAGAGGCCAAGGACTACGAGAACAACATCGGCCTGTTCGTGGAGGACGGGGCGAACGTCATCATCACGGTCGGCTTCGGCCTTGGCGATGCCACCATCGCTGCCGCACAGGCAAACCCCGACATCTTCTTCATCGGCGTCGACCAGTTCCAAGGCGAGGCACTGCCCAACCTGGCCGGGCTGATCTTCCCCGAGGACCAGTCAGGCTTCCTGGCTGGCGCGCTCGCCGGCATGCTCACTGAGACCAACATCGTGGGTGCCGTGCTCGGCACCGATCTGGTGCCGCCCGTGGTGGCCTTCAAGGAGGGCTGGGAGCACGGAGCTCGCTACACCAACTCGGCCGTCGAGACGATCTCCACGTACCACCCCGGCGGTCTGGACGTCGCCTTCGGCGATCCCGACTGGGGTGCTGCCACCGCCCGTCAGGCACTCGACCAGGGTGCAGACATCATCTTCGGCGCAGGCGGTGCCACCGGCAACGGCGCGCTCATCGAGATTGCCTCGCAGGAAGGCGCCTACTGCGTCGGCGTCGATACCGACCAGTGGAACACGGTGCCCGAGGCGCAGCCGTGCCTGGTGACGAGCGCCATGAAGCTCATCACTCCGGGAGTGGCGGACCTGATTGCCCAGGCCGAGAGCGGAGACTTCGCGGGAGGCAACTACCTCGGCGAGGTCGGCTTGGCGCCGTTCCATGACTTCGATGACATCGTCACCGATGACATGCGAGCCACGCTCGACGATGTGCTAGCCGGCCTGAACGCCGGCGAGATCGACACCGGGTGGCCGCTGGGCTGATCGGCCGCCGTACGACCTGATATGGGCACCGTGGCCAGCGGGTTCCTCACCTCACCGTGAGCATGCCCGCTGGCCCCACGGTGCCCGCTGCCGCCGAACAGCCCTCGACGGCGGATGCCGCCGGCGAAGCGCGCAGCGCCTCGATGCGGGCACTGCTGCGCGCCGCAGCGGTCCCGGTGGCGTCGGTCGTGCTGGGCTTGGTGCTCGGCGCGGTGCTCATCACCGTCCAAGGCCACAACGTGCTCAGTGCGTACGGCGCGCTGGTTCTCGGCGGGGCCGGCGACGCCGATGCGCTGTTGCGCACGCTGCAGAAGGCGACACCGCTCGTCTTCGGCGGCCTGGCAGTCGCCTTCGCCTTCAAGGCGGGTCTCTTCAACATCGGCGGGCAGGGCCAGCTACTGGTCGGCGCGGCGTTCGCCGCCGGGGTGGGATTCGGGCTCGAGGGCCTGCCGCTGGTGGTGCACCTCCCGTTAGCCCTGCTGGTCGGCGCGGCTGCGGGCGCCGCGTGGGGTGCCATCGCCGGCGTGCTCAAAGCCACGTCGGGCGCGCATGAGGTGATCGTGACGATCATGCTCAACTTCGTGGCCGGCAACCTGACCGACTGGCTGGCCGCGAACCCTTGGCAGGACCGATCGGGCTCCAACATCATCGCTCGGACGCCGCTGGTCGAGCCCTCCGCCGAGATCCCGACGTGGGGCTGGCTGCCGGCGGGGTTCGTGCTGGCCGTGCTGGCGGCCTTTGCGTGCTGGTTCGTGGTGGAGCGGACCACCTACGGGTTCGAGGTGCGCAGCGTCGGGGCGAACCGTCACGCGGCCCGCTACGCGGGCATCTCGGTGGGCTGGATCATGGCCTCGTCGATGGCGGTGGCGGGGCTGCTGGCCGGCCTCGGGGGTGCAGTCGAGTCGCTCGGCGTGGACGGACGCTTCGAGGCGGGCGTCAACGTGGGTCTCGGCTTCGAGGGCATCACGATCGCGCTGCTGGCACGCACCAATCCCATTGCCGTCATCCCCGCAGGCTTGCTGGTGGGGCTGATGGAAGCCGGCGCGGCCAAGATGCAGTTCGAATCGGGTGTCGCGCCCGAGATCATCGACGTGATCCAGGCGCTGATCCTGCTGTTCGTCGCCGCACCGTTGATCGTGCGGTGGATTCTGAGGCTGCGCGACCGGCCTGATCAGCCCGGAGACCGTCGCCTCACGCTGGGAGCGGGGTGGGGCCGATGAGTCTTGGCGCCGACAGCGGCGCACGGAGTCTCAGCGCCGAGACGGGAACGCCGCCCCCGCGCACGCCGATCCGGCGGACGCCGCTGCGCGTGTGGGGCCTCGTGGGCGCTGTCGGGCTCGTGGCGTGCGTGTGGGGCTTCTACGCCTGGGACGGGGCGCAGACCACGGCGGTGCTCGGCGGCACCGTGCGCGCCGCCACGTTGCTGGTGCTGGGCGCTATGTGCGGGATGATCGGCGAGCGTTCGGGCATCGTGAACATCGGCATCGAGGGCCAGTTTCTGATGTCGGCGTTTGTGGCATTCACGGTTGCGTCGATGTCCGGCTCGCTCTTCTTGGGCGTTGTCGCGGGGGTGAGCACCGGGCTGGCGATGGGCTGGATGCTGGCCGCGATGGCCGTGGGGCTGCGAACCGACCAGATCATCGCCGGCACCGTGCTGAACATTGCCGCGCTGGGCCTCACGTCGTTCTTCTATGACCGAGGCCGCTCGCTGGGCCAGCTGAAGTACCAGCCGATCGAGCTGGGCTCGCTGGCCGACTTGCCGGTGTTGGGCACTGCGCTGTTCAACCGGCCGCCGCTCACCTACCTCGCGCTGGTGCTGGTGGTCGTGCTCCATGTGCTGCTGCTGCGCTCGGTGTGGGGAATGCGCACCACCGCCATCGGGGAACATCCCGGTGCCGCTGCGACCGTGGGCATCGACGTGATCCGGCTGCGGTACCTGAATGTGACCCTGGCCGGCGGTCTGGCGGGTCTGGGCGGGGCCTACCTGGCGCTGGAGGCCGTGGGCACCTTCACTCGGGCCATGTCCGGCGGGCGGGGCTTCTTGGCGCTCGCCGTGATGATTTTCGGGCGGCGCACCCCGCTCGGCGCGTATGCGGCGGCGCTGTTCTTCGGCTTCACCACGGCGCTGCAGAACCAGTTCCAGCTCAACGACACGTTCGACATCCCCGCGCAGTTCGTGGGGATGCTGCCGTTCGTGGTGACGATCATCGTGGTGGCGGCGGCCGGTCTGTTCGGCCGCATGCGCGACCCGGCGGCTCTGGGCCAGCCCTACGAGGTTCGATGATGGCCGCGACCGCTGAGGCTGCTGCTGTGCAGGCTGAGCCCGAGGTGCTGCTGGCCGGCTATGGCATCACCAAGCGCTTCGGCCCGGTGGTGGCCAACGACGACGTGTCGGTCGAGCTGCGGCCCGGGCGGATCCTTGCGCTGCTGGGCGAGAACGGCGCGGGCAAGAGCACCCTCGTCAACGTCCTGTTCGGCCTGCACCGTCCAGATGCGGGCCAGGTTGTGATTGCCGACGAGCAGGTCGAGCTGTCGAGCCCGCACGACGCCATCGCCCGCGGCGTCGGCATGGTGCACCAGCACTTCCAGCTCGTGCCCCCGATGAGCGTGGTGCGCAACATCGTGCTCGGCGCCGAGCCGCGCAAGCTCGGCATGATCGACGTGGTCCAGGCCCGCCGCCGGGTGCTGGACTTGGCAGACCGATTCGGGCTCGGGGTCGACCCTGATGCGGCGGTGGAGGACCTGCCGGTCGGCGCGCAGCAGCGGGTCGAGATCCTCAAGGCGCTGTATCGCGATGCACGGGTGCTGATCGCCGACGAGCCGACCGCCGTGCTGACCCCCCAGGAGACCGATCATCTGCTGGATGTGCTGCGCGGGCTGACCGCCCAGGGCGTCGGCATCGTGTTCATCACCCACAAGCTGCGCGAGGTCATGGCAGCGGCCGACGACATCGTCGTGCTGCGCGAGGGCAAGGTGGTGGGCACCACCGCGCCTGCGATGACCAGCGAGGCAGCGCTGGCGGAGATGATGGTCGGCCGCGCCGTCGACCTGCATGGGGACCGGTTCGAGTCGGGCGCCACCGGCGTCGGGTCGGCAGCCCCGATCGAGACCGCGCCCGGTGACGCAGCCTCAGTCTCCGAGGCGGCAGATGCCGAGGACGCAGAGCGACCGGTGGTGCTCGACATCGCCGGCCTCTGTGCCGATGACGACCGCGGCCAGCGTGCCGTCGACGATCTGTCGCTCGCCGTGCGCGCCGGCGAGATCGTGGGGGTGGCCGGCGTGGAGGGCAACGGCCAGCGGGAGCTGGTGGAAGCCATCACGGGCTTGCGTCACGCCACGGCCGGCACCGTGTGGATCAGCGAGCGGGATGCGTCAGGCGCCCGGCCCCGCCAGGTCACGGTCATCGGCGTGGGGCACATCCCCGAGGATCGGGCCAAGCACGGCCTCATCGGCTCGTACTCGGTGGCCGACAACTCGGTTTTGAATCGCTACTTCAAGCGGCCGTTCGCGGCGGGCGGCATGCTGCGCCGCGATCGCATCGACTCCCACGCACGCGATGTGGTGGCCACCTTCGACGTGCGGACACCCGATGTGGAGTCCCCGGCCGACAGCCTGTCGGGCGGCAACAAGCAGAAGCTGATCGTGGGCCGCGAGTTCTCCGATGAGATCGATCTGCTGATCGCCGCGCAGCCCACACGCGGCATCGACATCGGCGCCATCGAGTTCATCTGGTGCCGCATCCGCGAGCGGCGTGACGAGGGCACGGCGGTGCTGCTCGTGTCCGCCGAGCTCGACGAGGTGCTGGCGCTCAGCGACCGGGTCGCCGTCATGTACGAGGGCCGCATCGTGGCCACGGTCGATCCCCGCACCGCGACCCGCGAGGAGATCGGCCTGCTCATGGCCGGTGCCGCCCCCGCTGCCGCGCTGCGGTAACACTGCCCACATCACTACACAACACCACAGCAGTCATTTGCACTGTGATGTTGTGTGGTGTGACGTGTCGGGGGCGGCATCCCGCAGGATGCCGTCCCCCAAGGTCTGCCCCAAGACGCTTCCGTGAGAGGCTTGCGAGGGGCTTACGCCCATGAGGCTACGCCAGTGGGCTCGGAGAGTCACCTGCCTAATGTCGCGGCGGGTCGGTACTGTCACGAGGGTGCTTGAGACGGAAGGGGCGACGCTGGCTGAGCAGGCAGCTGTGCTGCGAGGACAGCGAGTGCGATTGCCGGGTGAGAGCGCAATGGTGCTCGTCGACGAGTGCGTCCAGCGTGCTGACAGGCTTGAACTGTTCGTTACCGACACAGCTGACATCGACGACGACGGCTCCTTTCGCAAAGTGTCGCTGACACAGGATCAGGTGGCGGCGTTGGAGATCGTCGCCGCTGACGGCGGAGCAGCGCCAGAGGCGGTGCTGGCCGGACTGTGGACGGAGTGGATGCTGGATGCGGCTCGGGCTGCTGCCTCGACGGTGCTGGTGTCGACGCGACTGCGGCCCTACCCGCATCAAATGGACGCGGTGTACGGGCGGATGCTGCCTCAGCCGCTGCTGCGCTTCCTGCTGGCCGACGAGCCGGGCACGGGGAAGACGATGATGTCGGGACTGTGGCTGCGTGAGGCTCAACGACTCGGATTGGTGAAGCGGGCGCTGGTCGTCTGCCCAGCGCACTTGGTTGGCAAGTGGCAGGCCGATTTCGAGAGATTCCTCGGTGGCGGTCTGCGCGAAGTCACCGCCGAGACTGTGCGCTGGGATGGGCTGGCCAGCACGCAGGCCGACACTTGGGTGGTGTCCTTGCATCTAGCTGCGGCGAATCCACAGGTACGCGAAGCGCTGCATCCCAACGAGGCCGGTTGGGATGCCGTCATCTTCGACGAAGCGCACCGAATGACTCCGACCGCGGAGACATTCCACCGAGTCGGACGTGAACTGTCCGCTGACGTAGCGCACGCGCTGTTTCTCACCGCCACGCCCCACCGAGGCGACGAGCGCTATTTCCGCGAACTGCTGCACTTGGTCGATCCGACGATCTTTCCCAGCACTGCCGGCAGCAGCGCCCCGGCACCGCCATCCGCTGTCGGCACACAGATCGCCCGCAAGCTGATCCGCCCTGGTTCGCTGCACTTTCTTCGCCGCATGAAGGAGGATCTGGTCGACTACGACTCGAATACGCGGCTGTTCCGCGAACGCGAAGCGTTTAATCTCAAGGTGCGGCTGAATGCCACCGAGCGACATTTCTACGACGCATCGCAGGACATCGCGAACACCTATTTTCCGATGCGGGGACGCCAGCTCGCAGCGATGGTCTACGGCAAGCGAGCGGCATCATCGCTGCACGCGCTGGCATGCACCCTGCGTCGCCGTCTCGAACGGATGGGAACGTCCGATGGACCGGCCCTTGCCGGAGACCAGGACATCGCAATCATCGAACGCGAGAGCGACGACGACACGGCCGAAGAGCAGGTCACCGCAGCGCGGTCGCTCGATGCTCGCGCCGAGCGAGCAGCAATCACCGAACTGTTGGCCGACTTGACGGCCGCCGCCGGAGCAAGTTCCGCCGCCGCTGACGCGAATTCCGCTGTGTCGAAGTGGCAGCCCCTGACCGAGTGCCTTGACGAGCACGGCATCGCCCCAGGCTCGGATGAGCAGCTTGTCGTGTTCACCGAGTACGCCGACACAGCCGCATGGCTCACCCAGATGTTCACAGACGCCGGCTACACGGCACGCAGCTACTCAGGTGCCGATAGCCACGCCGATCGCGCCGCTACGCGCCAGAAGTTCGAAGACGGCAAGTTTCAGGTCATCGTCTCCACCGACGCCGGTAACGAAGGCATCGACCTGCAGGCCGCCCATGTGCTCGTCAACTGGGACATTCCTTGGTCGCTGGTGCGGCTCGAGCAGCGCATGGGCCGCATCCACCGCATCGGCCAAGACGACAAGGTGTTCCTCTACAACTTGGTCGCCCTTGGCACGCGCGAGGGCGATGTGTTGGAGACGCTGCTCGACCGCCTGATTGCTGCTGCCAATGAACTCGGAGGCCAAATGTTCGACTGCCTTGCTGCGGTCATGGAGCGTGCCCGCACCAGCGCAGGAACGGCAGAGCAGTCGTTGCTGCCGTGGTACGGAGTGTCGCCCGCTGACTCGGCAGACCCGTGGCCCACCGTCGACGAACTCAGAAACGCCCGAGACGAATACTTGGCGGAGTCCACCGATCTCAGCGTGGCGGTTGACACGGCAACGGCAGACGCCGCTCGCATTGATGAGGTCGTTGCTCGCGTCAACCCCGTCATCGTCGAGCATTTCTTGGAGCGGGCCTTGTCGGCGAACGTCATCGGCCGTCAGCCGGCCCCGCTCGGTGACGGCTTCTACTACCTGTCCGCGAACATGGCGGTCCACGGCTGGCAACTGCCTCCGGACTTGGTCGCTGCAGGTGATGGGCGCTCGCTGGTGGTAACTCGGCACGAAGGGCGATCGTCCGCTATTGCCCAAGGAGTCGACCGCGCCGCTGACGCCCACATGCTCGGACCGAGTGACACGGCCTTCCGAGCGCTGGTCGAGGCGTTGCGCACCCGTCTTGAGTCCGACATGTGGCGGGGTGCCGTGCTGTGCGACACGGCGTCACCTGACGACTACACACTGCTCGTGTTCGAGAGCGACATCACTGAGGGCGGCAGCAGCGACAACCCGCGGCATCATCCCAGGCACTCCACCCAGACGTGGCTGATCGCTGCGAGTGCTGACGGCAGCACGCGCCTCGTCTCGTGGGCGGAACTGCCGAACCTCGTAGTGCCGTCGGACGAGTTGATGAGTACCGCTAAGACGGTCTTGCACGCACCGCTTGAAGACGCAGCAGCCGAGGCCGCTTTAAGGGCTGCCTGCATTGCGGCCGAGGCTGAACGTGCCGACCGCGAGCAGCGGCTCAGCGCGTGGGTCGCGAAGCTGCGAAGCCAGTTGCTATCGCTGCCGAACCGTCTGACCGACCACATCGCTGACCGCTCGGTCGGCCGGAAGGAGCGCCAACGGATCAAGTCGGCGGTGGATGCTCGGCTTGCAGAGGCGCACAAGGTCGCTCAGGTGACGGCGTCCACGCCCCGGCGCATTGGCTGGGCACGCGTGCTGGCTGGCCTCGATGTCGACCCGGCGGATCTCGAGTCCGCTGCGCAGAGCGAGGCGGTTTCGATGCAGTGGGTCACTGAGCACCTGGTGGCAGACGGTTGGCATGTCACTGATGTACATACGCAGAACCGTGGCTACGACCTCGAGGCTCGCCGGGGACCGCAGGTGCGCTGCGTCGAAGTCAAGGGCGTGGCCGGCCAGGCCTCCACGAGTGGTGTGCGATTGACCTCGGGCGAACTGACGAGCGCGCGCCAGCACAGCGATGACTACTGGCTCTATGTCGTGGACAACTGCATTGACGGCGAAGGCAGCCTGTTCGGGCATTGGCAGGATCCGGCGAGTGTGTTCCGCGACAGCTTCGAAAACGTCACCGAGTATCGGCTCGCGGGCAGCGCGCTGAGTGCTGCTCTTGGGCATCAAGACGGGGACTTATGAGCACGCGCTTGATCGAGCGATGGTTCCCATGCGAGGAAGTCTCGGAACACTCGGCGCGCGGCTGGGGCACTGGGTTCGCCGAGAAGAGCTTGTTCACTTGGTTTGCCTCGCGGCCACTGGCTCAGGCCAAGGCAGCCGTGATCTGTTCGTTGCTGCCGTGGCCCGACGACCCGGCCGAGCAGGAGAACCTGAAAGATCTGGTACGCGAGGCCATGACTGGCTACGACGCTGCGAACGCCGAGTTGCGAGCGGAATTGGCCAAGCACTATCCCGATGGCGCCAAGCTCTGCGACCCGTTCTCGGGCAGGGCGATGATTCCGCTGGAAGCGGCGCGCCTTGGCGTGCAGACCTGGGGGATTGACTACTCACCTGTCGCGACGCTCGCCGGCCGGCTGCTGGCCGACTATCCGATGCGCAACTGGGACAACGAACCGGCGTTGCCGTTCGAGGGGTACGAGGAGCATGCAGCCGAGTACTTCACTGAGCCGCGACTGCTTCGCGATGTGCGCTTCGTGCTTGACGAAGTGGGGCGCCGCTACGAGTCCGCGATGGACGAGTACTACCCCAAGGTCAATGGCAAGCGTCCATGGGGATACGTGTGGGCCGTGACGCTGCCTTGCACGAACTGCGGCAACCGGTTCCCGCTCACCGGAAATCTCGCACTGCGCAACCCGAATCCGAAGACGGATGACTCGGGACAGGCGTACCGAATCGTGGTCGATGAATCGTCGGGCACTTTCGCAACCGAGGTACACGACGGGAAGCCGACGGCTCAGCCCACGCTGCGAAAGACAGCGGGAGACCGCGGCAAGAGCGGAATCTGCCCCTTCTGTGATCACACCCATCACTCGGAGACGCTCAAGCGCATGATGCGCGACGGCCTCAAGGACGATGCGATGCTTGCGGTTGCCGACCTCGAGGCCGGCGTCGGCAAGCGTTACCGGATACCCGGGCGTGCCGACCTTGATGCCGTGGCGAGGATCGATGCAAAGCTCGACGCTCAAGAACCGTTCGGACCTGGTTTGCCAGCCGTACCCCGTGAGCCAATAGACCCTGGCTTGTCAAGATTCATTGGGCCCGTCAACTTCGGCTACCGGAGTTGGGGAGAGCTGTGCAACGACCGCCAAACTCTTGGGTTCGTTTGGCTCTCGCGCGTCATCAATCAGATGAGCGCCGAGATGAATGGTGCCGGAATCGGTGTCGATTACGCGTCCGCGCTCGCGGGATACGCCGTGTCGAATCTTGTTAGGCGGCTGAGATACAGCACGCGCAGCGCGAACCTGTATGTCGGAGGACAGAAGACGGGGGATGCCTACTTCAACGACTCGGGCATCTCACATGGATTCGACTACTTCGAGACGGGATGCGGAGACGGGCCGGGCACGTGGGCCTCGCTCTCGGTGCACACGGTTCGAACTCTTCGAAAGCAGCTCGCCCGCACGCCAGGCCGTGCAGCAACGATGCAACGCGGCTCCGCTACTGCATTGATGATGCCGGATACTTCCCTCGATTCCGTCGTGACCGATCCGCCGTACGACTCGATGATCAACTACTGCGACTCATCCGACCTGATGTACGTATGGCTCAAACGGGCTCTGGTCACGGCTGATCCTTGGTTCGGAATGACGACCGACCCCAACGGCTTGCAAGAGAAGACGCACGAAGCAGTCATCAAGTTCACGACCGTTGACGATCCTGATCATCGTACGGAAGCCCACTACAGACGGACCATCACCAAGGCCTTCGAACAGGCGCGCCTGAAGGTCAAGCCTGAGGGCGTCGTGAGCGTTGTGTTCGGGCACGGAGACCCGCCCGCGTGGGTTCGAGTACTCACGGCCATTGCCGATGCGGGATTGGTGTTGACGGGATCATGGCCGTGCAGCACAGAAAAGGGTGGGAAGCAAACCGGTGAGTACATCGACAACACGATCATGATGGCGTGTCGCGCTGCTGCGCATGACCGGCCCGTTGGCGATGTGCGCATGGTGGACGAGGAGGTTCGGGCCGTGATCGCATCGCGTGTCCCCGCGTGGACGGCCGACGCCCTCACAGATTCCGATCAGCGGATGGCGGCGATTGCGCCGGCGATGGAGGTTGTCGGCAAGTACTCCGAGGTGCGTGACTTCACCGGCCAGCCTGTGCCGTTCGATCACTTCTTGGGCATGGCGCATCGCGCGGTCGAAGAAGCCGCAGATGTTCGAATCGACCGGTTCAAGCTCACGGACTTCGATGTACGCACCCGGTTCGCGTTGTCGTGGTTGCGCCAGCACGGCCGCAGCGTCGCCCCGGCCTCGGAGGCGCGTTGGCTGCGGCTGTCATATGACGTAACCGATGACGACGTGAAGGGGTTGCTGCAGAAGTCAAAGGGCGGTCCGAGGTTGGCGTTCGGTGATGAGGCCACTAGCGAGCTCAACCTCCATGCCGCAAGCCCCGCGGTGGACATCGTGCTCGCCGTTGCCGCGGAGGGCCGTTCGATCGGCGACATCGCGACGGCCCTGCACATGCTGGAACGCGCAGGTGACGAGATGCTGTGGGCGGCAATGTCAGAGTTCGCTCGTGTGCTCGGTGAGAGCGACCGTGACGGGCAGACCCTCACGTGGGCAGTGCGGCAACGCCATCTGATTGCAGAGCGCGCCGCACGGCTGACGCGTGAGACTGAGGAGCGACGGGTCGACGGGGAACACCGCGACCAGCAGGGCACGCTGTTTGCGCATGAGGGGGCTGGCTGACGATGAACGCAAGCAACCGGATGCGCCCGTGGTGGGAGACAATCGCTTTGCGACCCGAAGTCACGCGCAGCGACGGGGCGGTGGACGACGTCCAGATGTCGCTGCACGATGCCGTGTTCGGCGTGGCGGGCGTCGAGTCCGACCAGACGCCGTACGCGTCGCCGTCCTACTACGGCGCCATCACCCACCCGACCGGTGACTTGGTGGAGCTCATGGCGCGAGTCGCTGTTCGGCTTGGCGTCGAAGACTCGACGCAGACCTCTGCTGTATGGCGGCTCGACCAAGCGATGGGCGGCGGCAAGTCGCACGGGTTGATCGGCCTGTGGCATCTTGCTGCGCACCCGGCCGAACTGGCCCTGACCGACTTGGGGCGCGAGGTCTTCGCCACAGCGAGAGAGATCGCCGGGCACGGCAGCGTCAGGGCCGACCTCGGCGACCCTGTCTGCGTCGTGCTCGACTGCGACAACACCACCGCGTCGGTTGAAGACTTCGGGCCTGCGCAACTGCTCGGCGAGCGTTTTTTGTGGCGCCTGTTCGATAAGGACGGGCACCGCTACGACCAGTTCAAGGAGCACATCACCAGCAAGAAGCGTCTTGCCGAGGCGCTGCGCAGCACTGGGCGACCCGTGCTTGTCCTGGTTGACGAAATCATGGACTACATCCGGCTAGCGGCTGCCAACGACGCTGACGGCGCGCTGCGCGAGATGGCCTTCCTGCGAGCGCTGCTCGATGCCGTAAACGACGTCCCGAACTGCGTCGTCGTGGTGGTGATGATCGCCTCGGACCAAGACGACATCGCACTGAACGAAGCTGGCGTTCAGTGCCAGACAGAACTGGAGAAGCTGCTGGAGCGGAACGGCCGGACCACTGCCGTGACCGGCGGTGGCGACTTCGCCGAGATCATTCGGCGGCGATTGTTCGAACGCCTGCCGTCGCGTGCCGAGACAGATCGCATTGCTGATCACTTCGGCGAGCACATGCACGACCCGTGGGCTACCAAGGTGTTCGACAAGCTGGGAGGGCCTACCGGCTCCGCATTTCGCGATGCCGTGGCGCGTTGCTATCCGTTCCATCCCAGCCTGATCACCCTTGCGGAGAACGAGTGGGCGCAACACGCAGGCTTTCAGCGTGTCCGCTCGACGATCCGACTCTTCGCTGCGACGGCCTACGAACAGTCACGGAGAGCCGCCGACGGGGAGTGGGTCCCCGAACTGATCGACAGCGGCGACCTGCCCCTGCAGTCGCACCAGGTGCGCGACTCGCTGCTCAGCTCTGGCCTGGTGGCCGATCACAAGACGCTGTCGAACTTGCGTGAGGTCGCGGGCGTCGACATCGTCGATCAGCACAACCCGGATCGAGGTGTTGCGCGTCGGTTGGATGCAGCCCGGAAGGACGGCTGGCGCAACGACAATCCGCGGGCAGCAGAGCGGATGGCCACAGCGCTGTTCGTGCGTTCGCTGTGCCCTCGAGCGAACGGTGCTCGGGGCGCGACCGAGCCAGAACTGCACGCAGCATCGTTTGTGCCGGTAAGCGGCTACGGCACCGGTGACGCAGAGGCGGTTGCGGTCGAACTTCTGGAAACCGATGCGGGAATGGCTTCGGTGGACTCGATCCCGGGTCGAGGCAGCAGCCCGAAACGGTGGGTCGTCGAGACCCGCAAGACGCTCGGGATGCTCGCCAAGGCCGAGAAGCAGGCGGTCAGTGAGGTCGACCGTGATCGGGCAGTCACGGAGAGGGCATTTGAGCTGACGAGTTCGGGTCCGTTTGACTCTGTCGTTCACGTTGACGGTGGTGACGTGCCTACGGATGGCACCTCATTTGCGGCTGCGTGCGATGTGATCGGTCAAGCAGGCATCGACCGGCAGCACCAGACGCGGTTAGTGATCTTGGACTCACGCTGGTTCTCGTTGTTCAACGGTGACGACACGGTCACTCGCGAGGCCATCACAGCGGCGATGGGCCTTGGCTCTTCGCCCATGAGCGTGCAGTGGGCGTCGTCGGCGGCATTTGCGGTTGCCAATACAGCGACGCGTGCGCAGGCCCGAGGCCTCGCTTCGGAATGGCTGGCTCGCAAGCGGGTGGCCGAACTTCCTACCGTGCAGGCGGACGAAGACATGGCTGCGCAAGCGAAGCGAGACGCCGCCGAAGCGCTCAAGGAACTCGATGTGCGGGTCAGGCTGTGTTACCGCCATGTCGTCTACTTGGCACCGAAGGGCGAATTCGAGCGCGAAGAGCGGTACGTGCGACTCACGAACGACAAGCAGGACGCATTGAACGGAGCGCATGTGTGGGCGTTGCTGCGCGACGAGAGCAAAGCGTTCGAGGTTGGCGAATTCGGCTACAGCGCGCTGATGCACAACTTGCGCGACAGCGACTTCGGCGTGCCGCTCGCAGAAGTCCGCGACAGCTTCTGGTCGAACCCGTACAAGCCGCTGCTGCCCACCGGGGCTGGCGAACTATCGGAGGCGATCTACCAAGCCGTCGGTCGCGGCGACATCGACCTCATCGATGACGGCGGCAACGTCTACACCGTTCATGATCGTGGCGATATCAACCTGGCGTCTCGTACCGTCCGACTCCGTCGCCCGGTGGCGCCCGATGCTCCGAGTCCGGCACCGGGACCGACGCCGCCAGAGACTGTCGACCCGTCGCAGCCCCAGCCCGATCCGCCGCCGCCGGCTCCTTCACCGTCGCCACCCGCACCGCAGCACTGGCAGCTATCCCTGACCGCGAACACTGGCCTCGGGCCTGACGTAGACCGAGACAGCCTCATCAACCTCCTGCGCGAGGTCATCAACCGCATCGAAGACGGCTTCGAGAACGACGAGATCCAGCACATCGCCCAGAGCACACAGATCACGCTCACAGTCGAGCCCGCCGATATCGACACCCTCCGCGCCCTCGCCCAAGCCGCTGGCGTCAACATCGACGCCCGCCAGTTCTAGGCCAGGTTCAGCGGTGGATCTGTTCATGGAGGCCTTACCGAATCGGTTGGTTCAACGGCACACCGCTTCGATACGTTGGCGGCGTGTCTTGGGAGGAGAGATCTGGGACGCCGGTCGGCGATCGCTATGTGCAGCGACGGACCTGCTGAGGACAGGAGCTTTTGAGACATGAGTGTGGCGACATCCGGCGCGGCGTCCGCGATACATGCGGTTGATCTCTTCTGCGGGGTCGGCGGTTTGACGCACGGTCTAGTTCGATCCGGCATAGCGGTGCGAGGTGGATTCGACAACGACGAGTCGTGTCAGTATGCGTTCGAGGCCAATAATCCCGACGCGCGGTTCATGGAGGCCGACATCTGTGACATTGGTCGTGAAGATATCGAACCCTTCTTCACGGATGCAGCCGCATCAGTGCTCATGGGCTGTGCTCCCTGTCAACCCTTCTCAGCGCACAACCGCAAACTGCGAAAAGAGGCTGATTGTTCACTGGTGTATGAATTCGCGCGCCTTGTCGAAGAAACTCAGCCCGATTTCGTCTCGATGGAGAATGTACCTGGGCTAGCAAAGCACGAGGCCTTTGCTGATTTCTTGCGGGTGCTGGAACGACTTGGGTACCACCATGACGAGAGGGTCGTGTGGTGCCCTGACTACGGCATCCCTCAGACGCGGAGGCGACTTGTGCTGCTTGCTTCGCGTCTTGGGCCAATTGGGGTTCCTCAGCGCGGCGGAGACGGCGGAACCGTGCGCGACTTTATCTACGATCTTCCTTCCGTCGAGGCCGGCGCGGCACACCCAGATGATCGAACCCATGTCACAATGCCATTGTCCGATCTTAACAAGCGACGTATTCAGCAATCGAGGCCTGGTGGTAGTTGGCATGACTGGGATGAAACGCTCCTGAGTGCCTGTCACCGGGATTCCTTGTATCCGGCTCCATACGGCCGGATGTCCTGGGATACCGTGGCACCGACAATTACTACGCAGTTTTGCTACTACAGCACTGGACGCTTCGGGCATCCTGAACAGGATCGAGCTATCTCCGTTCGTGAAGGAGCACTGCTCCAAACGTTCCCGATTGACTACAAGTTCTTCAAAGAAGGTCAACCTGTCGTCGTGCGCGACGCTGCTCGCCAAATCGGTAACGCTGTCCCCGTCAAGCTCGCTGAGGCTATCGGCGAATCCATCGTGGAGGTCTTTTGTGCAAGCTAGTCAAGACACTCGCTACGAGATGGGCATCAGCCTACGCATTCTGGACCATCTCGGCCTCAACCTATACAGCAACACTCCGGCCGTCATTTCGGAAGCGATCGCTAACGCGTGGGACGCGGATGCGAATTGCCCGCCGGTTCGGTTTGCTGGCTGAGGATTTCGAAATATCAGTCAATGGGGCTACAGTTGGATTCTCTGACCGTGACTACTTCGGCAAGGCCCGATTCATCTTTCAATATGGCATATACGATTATGCAGCGCTGTGTTCGAATCTAGACCGCTCGGAAGACAGCGGCCAACCGCTCGCCTTTTTACGTAATTCAAGATTCGATGGCAGTGGTACCGCCAATGATACCGGACCGCACGAAGTCAAAGGCTGGATTGCAATTGCACAGCGATCCAATGACCTTGACGATCGCACGGGCGAGCAGGACGACAACTTAAACAAGATAACAATTCTGATGCGCGGAAAGGTAGCACAAGAGGACATTTTGCAAGAGTACCGTTTGGGTGGGATGATAACGAAATTTATGTTTGGCGAAATTCATGCGAATTTCCTCGACGAGGGTGATGACGATATCGCAACGACAAGCCGGCAGCGTCTCGCCGAGGACCATCCGCACTATTTGGCCCTGAAGAAGTTCGTTGAAACCGAACTCAGATATATTTGGATCGAAACAAACAAGCTAAAAGAGCAGCGAGAATTCGACACCGCGATCAACTCCAATCCCCACGTAAAACAATGGTACGACAACCTGGCGGAGTCGCTGAAGAAGTCCGCACGCAGCGTGTTTCGTGGCATCGATGTCGCAAATATGGATGATGAGCACCGCCACAAGTTCTATGCAACCGCGGTGTTAGGATTTGAACACCTCAAGGCAAAGAATGCCCTCGACGAGCTTGAGAATATCGACGAGCATAACATCGAGGCATTTCTCACATGGCTCGCAGATATGGACGCGATCGAAGCGATTCGTTATCTTGAAATTGTCCGTGAGCGCCTTGCAATCATTCGCGAGTTTGAACAGCGGGTGGATGAAAATGAGTACGAAAAGGTGCTACAAAAATATATTTTTGATCATTTGTGGCTTCTCGATCCAGCTTGGGAGCGAGCGACTGAATACTCGGACATGGAGCAGCGAATTCAAAACGCCGTTGATCGCGTACCAATCCGGAATCGAGAGGAGGTGCGTCCCGATATCCGGTATCGTCGCATCTCAGGAATGCATGTGATTATTGAGTTGAAGAGGCCGTCAGTCAGTGTACGAAAAACGGAAATCGAAGACCAAGTGAATGATTATATTGCGGCGGTCAAGCAGGATATCGGTCAAGACCCAGATGAGAGTCGGTACCCCGTGGAGGCTATCTGTTTACTGGAAAAACCACCGGTCGGTTGGCAAAATCCTGAGACCCGCAAACTTGATGAGGAGTCGCTCCGAGGATATGGAATCCGAGTGATGACGTATACACAATTGATCAACCGCGCCCGTGCCGCTTACGCGAAGTTCATTAAGGAACACGCTCCAGTGGTCGAGATTGGTGAAACCGTTGAATCAATTCGCTCCTACCGGCCTTCCGGTGAGAACTCGTTGTTTCCGAACGAGTAGTTCGCAATGCGTATAAGGACTGTGGTGACCAAGGAACATGTAACGTCTTCGCTTGGGACCATGTGCGCGACCGCTGCTTTCGGCCATATGGCCGCTGGCGGCGACTAGACAACTCGGTCGCTGCCGCCGTCTTGGGGGATCTGTGCGCCGGTGGTGTGGGCGAAGGCTGGCCCGCACATCTGGGCGATGAGCTCGCCGACGTCAGCTGAGGCCAGCTCGTGGCCGAGCAGGTTGCGTTGCCGGTACTGCTCGGACGTGAGCCCGTAGGCAGCGGCGCGCTGATCGATGAGGTCATCCGACCACAGCCCCGTGTCGAACACGCCGTCGGGGTGCACGACGTTGACGGTGATCCCGTCGGCGGCCCATTCGAGTGCCGCGACGCGAGCGAGCTGGGTGAGCGCAGCTTTCGACGCCGAGTAGGCCGCTGCGCCCCTGCCGGGCGCCGGCACGTTCTTCGAGCCGACGATGACGACCCGCCCGCCCGCCGGGGAGTGCCGCAGCACGCGATGCCCCGCGGCGAGCGTGTTCGCCGCGCCGCTCACGTTGATGTCGAAGGTCTGCTGCCAGGCAGTTCCGAGGCCGGAGTCGTCGACGAGGTCTCCCAGCGCCGCCGAGGGTCCGAAGATGCCGGCTGCGACCACCACGATGTCGATGCCCCCGAAACGCTCGACCGCACTTGCAACGGCATCGGTCACGGCCGCGGAATCGGTGACGTCAGCGACCGCGTGGTGGCGTGCCGGCCCGGTGGCGCCCTCGGGCGCCGGCGCGAGGTCGATGCCGACCACCGCGGCGCCCGCGGCAGCGAGTGCCTCGGCCGCGGCGCGCCCGATGCCCGAAGCGGCTCCGGTCACGAGCGCCACCTGGCCGGCCAGGGCGGCCGACGCACCCACCCGAGCCAGCTTGGCCTGCTCGAGCTCCCAGTACTCCACGTCGAACAGTTCGGCCTCGCTGAGTGCGACGTATCCCCCCAGCGCCTCGGCGGCGCAGATCACGTCGATGGTGTGCAGGTAGATGTCCGCGGCGATGTCGCAGTCGGCTGCCCTGTGCCCGGCGGTCCACAGTCCGAGCCCGGAGTCCACAACCACACGCGGTGCCGGGTCCAGCATCGTGAGCGCAGTCTGCGGGCCGTCGGCGTCGTGCCGGGCGGCGTTGCGCTCGAAGTATGAGCGGTAGCCGTCGACGAACGCAGCGACGTCACGACCCACCATCGGGAACTGCTTGGTGCGAATGATGTGGTCCGGCGTCGCCGGCCCGCGGCGTGCCACCGACGCCACATCGCTGCGGGTGCAGAACGCTTCGGCACGCGGGTCGCGCACGGCGCGCAGTACCACCGGCACGCCGGCAGCAGCCGAAAGAGCGGCTCGCAGCTCCGCCACCGTCTCGGCCTCGTCGGGGCCGATGCTGCGCGTGCTGCGGTTATCTGCCGCGCCCGCGCCGGCCTCACCGAATGACGGCACGCCGGCCCGGGCGAGGGACTGCTCTGCTTCGCTGATCCGATCGATCATCGAGTCATACGCCTGGCGGGTGGTCTCGCCAAAGGTGAAGATGCCGTGGTTCAGCAGCACCATCGCCTCGGTGCCGTCGTGGGCCTGTGCCCGCCACTCGGCGGCGCAGACGCGGGCGAGGTCGAATCCCGGCATCACGTACGGCACCACGACGACCCGATCGCCCCACAGGTCTCGCACCCGTGCGTCGCCGTCGGCGGTGTTGGTCAGTGCCAGGACGGCATCGGCGTGGCTGTGCAGCACCGCTCGCTGCGGCAGCAGCGCGTGCAGGATCGCCTCGACGGAGGGATTCGGCGCCGAGGCGTCGAGCAGGTGGATGCGCAGCTGGTTCACCATCTCGGTGTCGCTCAGCTCGTCCAGATCGGCCAGGCGCCGGACTGGCTCGAGGCGCAGCGGCGCGAAGCCAGGCGGCTCGAGGGTGGCGAGATCCCAGCCGCTGCCCTTCACCCACAGTGTCGGGACCGGCTCGCCCCAGGCGTCGGTGCTGCTTCCCTTGATGGAGGTGTTGCCGCCGCCGTGGAGCACCAGCGCCGGATCGGCACCGACGAGACGCGAGCCGTAGGTGATCTCGCCGAGATCGCCCAGTTCAGCCCAGCGTGCCGCTTCGGTGTCATCCCAGCGATTCAGCATCGGCGATCTCCCGGTTGCCCACAACGGGTTGCGGCCAGAGCTGCAGCAATGGATTCGCCATAGGGCGGATGCAGGACACCTGCGTCGGTGATGATCGCGCTGATCAGGCGTGCGGGTGTCACATCGAAGGCCGGGTTGATCGCCTCCACGCCGACCGGCGTGAGACGGCTGCCGCCGGCGTGATGCACCTCGTCGGGATCTCGCTGCTCGATGACGATGCGATCACCCGACGTCACCGCCGGATCGATCGTCGTGGTCGGCGCCGCGACGTAGAAGCCGATGCCCGCCTCGGCAGCAGCCAGGGCGTGCATCAGCGTGCCGATCTTGTTGGCGGTGTCGCCGTTGCCAGCGATGCGATCCGCTCCCACGATCACGGCGTCCACCTCGCCGCCGGCGATCAGCGACACCATCGCCGCGTCGGCGACCACCGATACATCGATGCCCGCGTCGGCCAGCTCCCACGCAGTGAGCCGAGCGCCCTGCAGCAGCGGGCGCGTCTCAGCCGCCAGCACGCGCACGGGTTCACCTTCAGCAGCCTTTGCGTAGGCGATGGCCAGTGCCGTGCCCGTGCCTGCAGTGGCCAGCCGCCCGGCATTGCAGTGCGTGGCGATCACGGTGGCTTCCGGCAGCAGCTCGCGGCCGAGCCGCCCGATCTCCGCGCAGGCCTGCGCGTCTTCAGTGCTGATGGCCAAGGCTTCGCTGAGCAGCCGCCGGCGCAGATCGGTGACGCTGCGGACCGCCGCGTCGCCCAGCGCGGCGTCGATCGTCCGGTCGACTGCCCAGCGCAGGTTGACCGCAGTCGGTCGGGCATCGCCGATCTCGGTCCTGAGCCGTTCGAGCACGGCGTGGGCGTCGGTCATCGAGCTGGGCTGGGTCTCGTCCAGGCCGACGACCAGCGCGAGCGCCCCGAACGCCCCCAGTGCCGGCGCGCCCCGGATGACGAGCCGCTCGATGGCGTCGACAGCGGCGGCCACATCACGCACGTCGATCAGCGCGAGCTGCGCAGGCAGCCGTGTCTGGTCGATGATCTCGATGCTGTCGCCGGTCCAGCGCAGCGTCGGCGTCGTGCCGCGATTCAAACGTCCGGGGTCGGGAGTCAGCGCGGATCTCGGAGGTGTCATGCCACCGACAGTCTTGCTGGCCTGACGGCGGCTCCGCACTCTGGCCATCATGCGCACGCGTCCCTCGTGACGCTCACTGACTCCTGCGCCCGTTCTTCGCCTAGGCGCTGCGGAGGCGCCCAGAGATTGGGTGACATGATCGTCCTTGGTCTCTCTGAACTTGATTTCCTTCCGACGGGTGCCGACGCGGCGAAGCTCGCGTCAGACTTGGCGTCGCGGTGCAGCAAGGACTTCGAACCGCCGGTGCGGCCTGAGATCGATGTGTGCCGTGTGGATGGTGCCCTCGTCGTGGTTGCAGATGTGCCCGAAACCGATGCGGCCGCGAAGCCGTGCTCAGTCGTGGCAGACCCGAAGACCCGCCCGCCGTTGGCGTACATACGATCTCACGACGGTAATCGCCGTCTCACGGCGTACGAGCATCATGCGCTGCATGCCGCCAGAGGCCAGCCGCGTGACGATCTCGAACCGGTCGATGGCACAAGCACTGCCGATCTCGATCCCGAACTGGTCGATGCACTGTTGCGCCGGCTCCGCTCCCGAAGCGGCACGCGTCAATGGCCGGATGACGAAGCCGCATGTCTCCGACTGCTCGGAGTGCTCGTCGAAGCGCGCCACTCCACGGCCGACGGCTCGGCGACCGGCGCCCCACCCGCGGAAGTCGTCTCGTTGGCGGGCTTGCTCGCGCTCGGGCGATATCCGCAGCGTTACTTCCCGCGCCTTGAGATCGCGTTCGCTGCCTATCCCACGACGAGCGGAGCACCGCTTGCCGATGGCACACGATTGCTGGACAGCCAGCCGATCGACGGGTCGATTCCGGCGATGCTCGAGACAGCGGCAGAGGCGATACGCCGCAGCACCCGCCGGCGCGCTGTCGTCGTGGGCCTCTGGAGAGAAGACCACTGGGAGTTCCCCCTCGACGCGGTGCGAGAGGTAGTCGTGAACGCCCTGATGCATCGCGACTACCACTCTGCTGCTCAAGGCCAGCCGGTGATGCTGACGCTGTATCCAGACCGCCTGGAGATCGCCAGTCCGGGCGGGCTGTACGGCGCCATCGACCCCGACCGCCTGCTCACCGCGCCGGTGACGGCAGCGCGCAACAGCCACTTGGCGAAGCTCTTGCGCGACCTTCCGACAACGGAGGGCAGCCGGACCGTGAGCGAGAACTTCGGGACCGGGCTGCTGGCAGTCGCGGAGAGCCTGCGCGCCGCTGGGCTCGCGCCGCCCGAGTTCGAACACTCGCTCACCGAGTTCCGGGTTGTCTTCTGGAATCACACTGTGCTCGACGATGACGCGACGGCATGGCTGTCCGTGCTGGAAGCGAACCGGCACGGCCGCCCGTCGCTCAGCGATCGCCAGCGTCTCGCGCTTGCGCATATCCGTCGTCACGGCAGTATCGACAACCGGACCCACCGGGCGCTCACCGGTGCCAGCGCCGTCGAGGCAACGAACGACCTCGCAGCGCTGCGTGACGAGGAACTCATCGAGCGCCGAGGCGGCAGACGGTGGGCATCGTGGCATCTCGCTGATGGTGTGCCGTCGGGGTCTCCTGCTGACGACGCGGGCAACGGCGAGCGGGCGACGGCGAGCGTTCCGAGCGCAGCCGTCGCCGCTTCCACTGCGATCCGTCGCGGTGGAGCCGCGCCGATGCCGTCCGGGCAGACCAGGTCATATGGCGATGCTGAGGTGGCGATCCCAGCGGGGCTGCCGACTGAGCGGGATCAACTGATGATCGACGCGTTGTCGGATGGGCCGCGCAGCACCAAGGAACTCGCCGAACACTTCGGTGTGACACCGGCGGCGATCCGCAAGCGATTGCGTCGCCTGGAAGACCGCAATCTCGTGCGCCCCACCGAGGCCGGTCGGCGCAGCCGCTTTCAGCGCTGGGTGTCAGTCGGGCCTGCCTCCCCGCCGGTCGCCTAGTCGCGTCTGGTCGATGATCTCGATGCTGTCCCCGGTCCAGCGCAGCGTGGGCGTCGGAGCTGCCGTGCCCATGCTGCGGACAGTCTCGCGCCCATGCGCGGCGAAATTGGCAGTGAGTTCGCGATGCTGACGAGTACCGTGTCCAGACACGAGGAGGACGATCGTGACACCGGACGAGACTCGGGATTTTCTGAACGAGATGTTCAGCCAGATCGGCGAGCGTTTTGACCGTGTCGACGAGCGCCTTGACCGTGTCGACGAGCGTTTTGACCGTGTCGACGAGCGCATGGATCAGATCGAACAGAAGGTCGATCAGCGTTTCGAGGAACTGACGGCGGTCAACAATTCGCTGATCGACGCAGTAGCTGACATCAACAAGCGACTGGGCTGAAGACCTGAAGCGACTGGTGGCGCTCGCGCTGGGAGGCGGCGAGCGATTCGTCGCTGAACTGCAGCGCGCCTGGGAGGCCGGCGACGCGGTGCTGCCGGTCGATCAGCGGCTGCCCGGTGCTGCCCAGGAGTCGCTGGTGGACCGCATGGGCGCCAGCTTTGTGGTGGACAGCACCGGCCGTCACCGGCGCCGGGGCGGCTGGAACGTCGAGCCGGGCGATGCGCTGGTCATGGCCACCAGCGGCAGCACGGGCGAGCCGAAAGGCGCCGTGCTCACCCACACCGCCGTCGAGGCCAACGCCATGGCGACCAGCTCCGCGCTGGCAGTCGACCCCAGTACCGACCGCTGGCTGTCGTGCCTGCCGCTCGCGCACGTCGGCGGCCTGGCGGTGGTGGTCCGTGCACTGCTCACCGACACGCCGCTGGAAGTCCACGACGGATTCGACGCGACCGCTGTCGAGGCGGCAGCCCGCCAGGGCGCGACGCTCACTGCCCTGGTGCCGACCGCCCTCGCCCGCATCGACCCCTCAGCGTTCCGGGCGATCCTGCTCGGCGGCTCCGCCATGCCCCCTCAACGCCCCGCGAACACCGTCGCCACCTACGGCATGACCGAGACGTTCAGCGGTGTGGTCTACGAAGGCTGGCCGCTCGACGGCGTCGATCTGCGCATCCGGAACGGCGAGGTGCAACTGCGCTGCCCGATGCTGCTGCGCTGCTATCGCGACGGCACCGACCCCAGAACCGGCGACGGCTGGTACCCCACAGACGACGCCGGCGCCCTGTCAGAGGAGGGCCAACTGTCAGTCTTCGGAAGAGTCGACGACATGATCACCACCGGCGGCGAAAACGTGTGGCCTGTCGCAGTCGAGCGAATCCTGGCCGACCTGCCCGACATAGCCGAAGTCGCAGTCGTCGGCAGACCCGACCCTGATTGGGGCCACGCCGTCACTGCCGTCATCGTCCCGACGGACCCTGCGCGGCCCCCCGACCTAGAAGCACTCCGCGACGCAGTGAAAGAGCACCTCCCCGCATACTGCGCCCCCCAAGCCCTCGAACTCGTCAACGAACTGCCCAAAACCCCGCTAGGCAAAGCCCAACGCTGGCGCCTGTAGACGCAAACCTCGCGAGAAGCGACTGCGTCATCGCACGGGGTCTTCCCGGCTGCAATCTCCGCCTCGTTACGCTGACGGTCATGGCCGATCCCGGCAGCGCAGAAGCGGCTGACGACGGTGCGAGGAGCCAGGGGCAGAGCGATCAGCCGCCGAATGCACTGTGGCGCTATGTCCCCGCGCTGCGCACCGAGGGCGACGAGTGGCGGTTGCGGTTGCTGCTGCACGACTTCGGGATGGTGTGGGAGAGCACGCCGCCCGAGCAGCGTCCGGCGCTGGTCAGCCGCGAGCCGGCCAGCGTGGATCTGCGCTGGGATGCGTTCCTGGCTGCCTACGTGGAGCATCGCTGCATCGAAGACGGCATCGAGCCGCCCGCTTGGACGCGGCAGCGCGAACGCCATCTGCGCGCATTCTGGTACGCAGGCGGTTGCCACGACTACGACCGGATCCGGACGATCGTGACCACGCCGATCGTTTTCGAAGCTCACGGCATATGGATCCCGCGGGAAGAGCTCACGGTGGTGTAGGCGTGGAACCGCTCGACGCATCGGACATCCGTGGCGCATTCGACGATCTCGCCCGGCGGCTCTCCAACAGAGGCGTGATCGCCCGCATCTACGTTGTCGGCGGTGCGGCCATGGCGTTGATGTATGACGAGCATCGGCTCACCCGCGATGTGGATGCCTCGATCTCTGTGGGCTACGACGAGGTCATGCGGGCAGCGCACGACATCGCCCGCGAACGTGGCTGGCCGACCACATGGATCAACGAACAGGCCACGATGTACATGCCGCCGGAGCATGACCGCCACGGTGCGATCGCCTATGAGCAGCCGGGCCTGTCGGTTGTGGCCGCATCCGTCGAGCACATGATCGCCATGAAGGCACGCTCGGCACGTCGAACCGACGAATCCGATTTCCGTCGCTTGCTGAGACACGGCAACATCCGCTCTGCTGCCGACGTCGCAGAGATCGTGGCCCGCGTGTTCCCAGGCGAAGCGCTCGGGCCACGACAGGCGCGATGGGTCGAGACGATCGTCGGCACTCAAGCTGCGTCGGACACCGGCAGGTAGCCGCCGGCGGGCGTTACATCCTCGGGCAGCGGATCGGCGAACAGCATGGCGGTGCCGATGCCCCGCACTTTGGGCCGCGAACGCATCTTCCGGGGTCCGTGGTCCCATGGCGAAACATCGTTACATCTATATTCGGCGTCCGGAGATGTGCAGTTGCGCATCGAGATGGCCGGCGATGCTAGGTTCGCCGCCCATGACTCGTACCCCCCCCCCCCCCCCCGTTGTGTCGGTCTAACTAGGCGCGCGAGCGCCGCCGCCGTGGCCGTGTGCCTGCTCGGCACGCTTGTCATGTTGGTTCCCGCCGGTGCAGTGTCGGCGCAAGCCGCAGGGGTGGCGGTGCCGCCGCAGTCGCAGGGGTCGTGTGCGGGTGAGGTGCCGATTGTGGTGGGTTCGGATGCGGCGGCGCAGTCGGATGTCTATGCCGCTGCGATGCTGGCCGGGGTGATCGGCAGCGACTGCATTGTTCTGGCAGGTCCGCGGGGCGAGTCCATGGCGGCGGCCCAGCAAGCGCGTCTGGCGGCCGCGAACGCAGGAGGCTTCGTTGTCGGTGGCGCTGCGGCAGTGCCGGACGCGAAAGTCGCAGGCCGCACGATGACCCGTCTGTTCGGGCCGGATCGCTGGGCCACCGCCCGTCGCGTCGGCCAGCACGCCGCGGGTGTGGCGCCCGATGCGTCAGCAACGCAGAACGTGCCTCCCAGGATCGGCGGCGTGGCGGTGCCGCCGCAGTCGCAGGGGTCGTGTGCGGGTGAGGTGCCGATCGTGGTGGGTTCTGATGCGGCGGCGCAGTCGGATGTATATGCCGCTGCGATGCTCGCTGGGGTGATCGGCAGCGACTGCATCGTCCTTGCCGGGCCACGCGACCAGGCCATGCCAGCGGACCAGGAACAGCGCTTGGCGGCCGCGAACGCGGGCGGGTTCGTTGTGGGCGGCGCCGCGGCGGTGCCGACAACGAAGATCGCAGGCCGTTCGATGACGCGCCTGTCCGGCACCGACCGGTGGGCCACCGCTCGCCTCGTGGGCCGCCGCGCCGCAGGCGACACCACCGCCGGTACTAGTACGTCTGCCGAGGCGGGCGGCTCGGCGTCCGATCCGACGACCGGAGTTCAGGCCTCTCTGAGCTGCAGCTACTCGACTGCCTTCACTCAGCGCGACATCACACTTCCCGATGGCAGCGTCTTGACGACACGCGAAGGCGATTTCGAGACTGTGGACCCGAGTGATCCGCACGATGACGTCACAATCGCCTTCTCTGGAGGTGCTGACTGCACATGGACGTTGAGCAACGGCAGCGACAGAGATGTGCGTATACGCACGCTGAGCGGCGGTTTGTATGGCGACGGGCAAGCTGCGTCCTTCGGATATCGAGTCGGCGATACGGGGGGATTGCTCGTCCCAGCGGGGCAGACGGTGTCGGCATTTGCCGACTTCGGATTCTTCGAGAATGAGATCTGGGTGTCCCCTGACGGCGACGAGTCCGACGACGCCTATGCGCGTTGGGTCGCCGGTGGCGCAAGAGTGGTGGCGGAATGCGGCTTCTGGACGGACACCGACAAGATCGATACCGGCCAGCTTGGCGTTGACCAAGCCCTGCGAGATCACCTCGCAGCGGCCCTCAGCGAGTACGAGCACGGCAGCGAGGAGTACTTTGCGAACCTTGCAGAGGCAATTCGAAATGCGAAGCGTGAGGTCTATTGGACATTCCTCACGCCCTGCAGCGGATGGTCCCCGACGAGTGACTACGGCAACGTCTCGGTTTCGGCTGCTCAAGCGGATGACCCGCAGGCTCGCGGATCGTGAAGTGGGTCAACGGTCGCAATCTGAGTCGGTCGACGCGTAGATCCGACGCTGAGGCCGCTCAGGCGCGCTCAACGACCGTCTGCCAATCTCATGGTCAAGAACTGAATGATCGTTCAGGCTTCGAGCTTGCCGAACTCAAACATCGCGACGACGGGGAATCGGCGACGGAGCAGGTTGCGGACTGCACGGATGCCGCAGGTCGAGTCGTGGTCGTGCTTCAGGCCGTCCAGTGGCGGATGAATTGGTCGAACATCGGAACGGTGAAATCGATGATGCCGTGCCGGGGGGAGTAGCAGAGGCCACGCTTGATGAGCGAGTCCCTGTGGGGTCCGACCTGGGTGGTGGTCTTGCCCATCGCCGTCGCAACCTTGCCTGAGCCATAGGGGCCTGGTCCGAGAGAGGCCATCGCCGCGAGGTAGGAACGTTCGGCGTCGGTCGTGCGGCCGATGCGGACTCGGAAGAAGCCGCTGTCCAGCTCGTCGACGGCGACCGCGGCGGCGGCGGCGACATCGGCAGTTGTTATGCAGTCTGGACCCGCGGCGATATTCCAGGCCTGCTTGCCGAACTCCTGCAAGAAGTAGGGATAGCCATCCGTCAGATCGACAATGCGCTCCAGCGCACCGGGCTGCCAGGTGACACCTTCGTCTGCAGCGGGCACGCTCAGGGCCTCGCTGGCTTCTTCGGCGGGCAGGCTGTCGATCACCGGAAAGGCGAAGAGCCGCTCGGCATAGGACCTCGCTTCGCCGGCGAAAGACGGCAGCGACGGCAACCCCGCGCCGGCGATCATGAACGGCAGCTGTTCTTGGCTGACGCGGTGCAGGCCCACGATGAGCGTCGACAGCTCGCGTTGGCTGAGGTATTGGAGTTCGTCGATGGTGAACAAGACGCCGGCGTCGTGATCCTGAGCGAGTTCCCCGATTGCAATGAAGAGGCCCGCCAGGTCGTCGTCGAGCGCTCCCGAATCGGCGAAGCCGGGAACGGGGTCGAATCCGAGTGCGAACTCGCTGCCGTCGGGCAGGTTCCACCGCGCTGAGAACGAGCGCAGGATGCCCAGGGCCCGACGAACGCGATCGACGGCTCGGCGTCCGGCCGAGAGCCGCAGGAGCGCCTTGCGGGCGAGCATGGCCATCGACTCGACGAAGCGCTGGTCGTCGGTGGCTTCGGTCGGCACATGCGTCCACCCGTGGGACTCGGCCATCCGTCCGAACTCGCGCAGCAGCACGGTCTTGCCGACCCCCCGCAGCCCGGTGAGCAGCTGGCTCTTTGCCGACCGGCCGATGCCCAAGCGCTGCACGGCGATATCGAAGGCGTCGAGCTGAGCGTCGCGTCCGACAAGCGCAGGCGGAGGCGAGCCCGCGCCCGGGCTGTACGGGTTGCGCACTGGGTCCACGCTCAGATTATAGCGATCTGCTTTGTTTATAAGTGATTACGTTAAAAATCCTGCAAAACGCTAAGAACGAGCATGCTCGCAACCCTCGCGCTGTCCGGTCTCACGCGGCGCTGGCTGAAGCCTCGGTAGGAACCGGCAGGTAACCACCGGCGGGTGTCACGTCTTCGGGCATCGGATCGGCGAACAGCGTGGCGGTGCCGATGCCGTGCACGCCACGCGGATCGACCGCGACGGCGGTCTCGCGGGCAATCCGCAACCCGGCAGGTCCGCAGATGAACGACGACACCACCGAGCGCACGCCGCGCATCGCCGCCCGGCGGGCCATGTCATAGGCGGCGTGCGGGCCGCCCAGCACGGCCGGCTTGAGCACGGCGACTTCGATGGCCCCCACCTCGATCAGCCGGTCGAGCGCATCGGCGTGGCGCAGATGTTCATCCGCGGCGACCCTGATGCCGACCGTGCGGCTGATCTGTGCCCAGTCAGCCGGCTGAGGCGTGGGTTCTTCGACGAACTCGATGTCGAGGTGGCCGACGGGACGCAGCACCTTCACTGCCGTGGAGCGATCCCAGCCGCCGTTCGCGTCCAGCCGCAGGGCCACGCCGGCAGGCAGGGCGCGGCGGACGTGCACAATGCGCACCGATTGGTCGGTGAGGGACATAGTCGCGCTGCCGTCGCCGCCGGAGTCGTCGTGATGGTGGGCAGCAACCTTGAGCTTCACCGCCAGATGACCCGCCGCGGCGGCGTGCGCAGCGCGTTGGGCAGCAACCTCGGGATCCAGATCGGCCACCAGCGCGTGGGTGGCGATGCGCCGCTGGGTTGGCGCGGCCTCGGTCAGCAGCTTGGACAGCGTGACGCCCTCGATCTCGGCGTCGAGCTGGGTGAGTGCTGATTCCACTGCGGCGGCGGCGCACGGCTCGCTGGGCGGCTCGCCCTCCGGGTTCTCAGCCCAGCGCTCCAGCGCTGCCAGAGATTCGTCGTAGGTCTCGACACCGAAGCCCGGCAAGGGTGCCGTCTCGCCCGCCCCGACGCAGGCGTCCTCGCCGACGCGCACCTCGATTCCTCGCCGCACCGTGATCGAGCCGTGCGCGGTCTGCAGCGGCCGCAGCAGTGGCAGCTCGAATTCCCGCAGCGTCACCTGCACGGGCTGAACGCTATTGGCTCGTACTCTCGTCGCTCAGACGACGCGGGAGCCATGATCGACATGAGCGATGACACAGCCATCGGATGGGCAGATCTGCGCTCTCGGGCGCACGAGGTGTCTCGCATGGCGTATGCGCCGTACTCGAACTTCCATGTCGGCGCGGCAGGTCTCGTCGACGACGGGCGCATCGTCACCGGCTGCAACGTCGAGAACGCCTCGTACGGGCTGACGCTGTGCGCCGAGTGCGCCATGGTCTGCGACCTGCATCGCAGCGGCGGAGGCCGCCTGGTCGCGGTGACGGTCACCGACGCGAACGGCGATCTGCTCGCCCCGTGTGGCCGCTGCCGGCAGCTGCTGCTCGAAGCAGGCGGCCCTGACTGTGCCGTCAACGAGCACACAACCGTCGCCGAGTTGCTGCCCGGCGCCTTCGAGTTTCCGTTGCCGGAGGGTTAGGCGACTACTGGGGACTGTCCGACGACTCGGAGCGCGTCGGCCGTGTCGTTCGCGCTCAGTTGTCGGACGGCCGGGCAAACGCTGTAGCTACATTGGAGCTACACTGGGCGAGGGACGGAAGGAAGCCGCAATGAGCACCGACACCGTGATTCGAGCCCGCATAGACAGCGACACCAAGGCGCGAGCCGCCGAGGCGCTCCAGGCAATGGGGCTGTCGATCTCTGATGCGGTCCGCCTGCTCATGGTGCGCATCGCCGAGGAGCAACGGCTGCCATTCGCCCTGTACGTGCCGAACGCCACCACCCTCGCGGCTATGGACGAACTCGATGCGGACAACGGCACGCGGTTCGACAGCCCAGAAAACCTCTTTGAAGACCTTGGGATCTGACGGACTCACCCTTGTCCGATCGTCGCAGTTCAAGCGCGATGTGAGAACAGCAAGGTCGCGGGGCAAGAAGCTCGACAAGCTCCGAACACAGCAGCCCCATCCCACGGCAACGCCAAGGCTCCAAGCAGCTTCGTCGGCGCTCGCCCATTCAAGGTGCTCGGTGCATGAAGTCAGCGACGGTGTCAGCGCAGAGGTCGGGGGTCTCCAGATGGACGGCGTGGCCGACTCCGGGCATCTCCGCAAGCTCGCTGTCCGGCAGGCGCTCCGACATGCGGCGGCCGAGCTCGACGAACTTGGCGTCCAGCTCCCCGCACACGACCAACGTCGGCACGGCGAGCGTGACCAAGCGGTCCCACAGGGGCGTCATCGATCCTGTCCCGCCGACCCGCAGCGAGTTCGTCAGCCCCACCGGATCGCAGCTGCGCCGTTGATGCATCGAGGCTTCCCATTCGGTCTCGCTGAGGCGCGCCCGCAGCGTGTCCCACATCGGCGCTGCCATCCAGTTTTGGACGAACTGCTCGAGGCCGTGCTGGCCGATCCGGTCCGCCAGCGCCTCGTCGGCCTGTCGGCGGCGGGCACGCTCGGCCTGGTCGTCCATCCCCGCAGTAGCGCTGATGAGCGTGAGGGATCGGCACACATGGGGATGCGCGACAGCGAGTGCGAGTGCGATCCGCCCGCCCATCGAGTAGCCGATGACGTGACACGGCCCGTCGACGGCGGCTGCCAGCCCGGCAATCGACTCCGCCATGGCCTCGACGCTGTAGTACGGCAGCTCCGGCGGGGCCGGGCTGCGGCCGTGACCGGGGAGATCCACCGCGATGCGCCGCCAGCCGTCCAGCCGGTCGATGAGCGGTGCCATCGCCGCGCCGCTGCCGGTGAAGCCGTGGATGACGATGACTGGCTCGCCGTCCCCGCTCACCTCGGCGGCGAGCCGCAACAGCGAATCTCCGCTGTTCACCGCAAGTCCGGGTTCCCAGCGGCGAGGGCGATCTCGACTGCCTCGGCGATCCGGCGATGTTGGTTGCGGTTCGCGTCTGCATCGACGTCGATGGTGATGACCCGCAGGCCGCTGCCTAGTTGAGACTGCGCCAGCAGCTCGCCCAGCGCCTCGCACGACCGGATTCGGTGATGTTCGAAGCCGAGGGCGGCCGACAGCCCGCTTGCCAGCTCCGCGCTGCTGCGCCCGGGTGGCGTGGTGAGCAGCCGGTCGAAAGCGCCGGCGTCGACGACGCCGTAGGCCGGCAGGAACGAGAAGATCGTGCCGCCGCCGTTGTCCACCACGATGACCGTGAGGTCCAGCAGCGCAGGACTGTCGAACGTTCCGACGAGCCCGCCGAGATCGTGGCGGAACGCCAGATCGCCGACCAGCACCGTGGTCGGCGTGCCCGCCGCCGCGACACCGCTGGCGGCAGAGATCACGCCGTCGATGCCGCTCGCACCGCGGCTGGCATGCACGGCCAGCGGCTCGGCGCGGGCGCGCAGGTACGAATCGACATCGCGCACCGGCATCGAATTCGACACGTACAGCGCGTGACCCCCCGGAAGGCTGCGACCCAGTTGGCGAGCCACGCCTGCCTCGAGCAGCGGCTCGGCGTCGAGCACACCGTCGATTGCCGCGCCAGCGCGAGCATCAGCGTCGGCCCATCGCTGCGCCCACCCGGATGCCCCTCGGGGCAGCTTCCCGGCTGCGTCGGCAACGGCATCCGGCCCGGCGGGCAGATGCAGCGAGACGCTGAAGCTCGCATCGGTCCAGGTGTTGGCCGGATCCACCAGCGCGAATGCTGGCCGGTGGCGCTCGATCCACAGTCGCAGCGGCTTGCACGTCGGCGCACCGCCGACACGCAGCACCGCCTCGGGCGGTTCATCATCCGCCCAGGGCGTGCGCAGCAGCAGATCGTGATGATCGGTCACCGCCACTCCGTCCAGCTCGCGCCGAAGCTGCGAGCACGGCTCAGCCAGCAGCGGCCACCCGGTGCGGCGGCAGAACTCCGTCACCGCATCCGACCAGCGATCCCCGTCCCACATGGGCCCGGCCACCACCACGCCCCGCTCATGTGCCTGTGCCCAGTCGGTCAGCACGGCAGCGGCTCCAGCGGCTCTCGAAACGGCACGTTGAGATGGACGGGACCGGGATCGGCGCCGGTGGCCAGCGAGACAGCTCGGGCCGCAGCCAGCCCGAACCACCGCTCTGCCGCCGGCGGCGGCAATTCCGACGCCACCGGGGTCTCGCAGAACCAGCGCATGTGGCTGCCGTACAACGAGTGCTGGTCGATGGTCTGCCCGGCGCCCCAGCCCCGCAGCTCTGGCGGCCGATCCGCGGTCACCACCACCAGCGGCACGCCGGAGTAGTGGGCTTCGACCACCGCCGGCAGGTAGTTGGCCGCCGCCGTGCCCGAGGTGCACACCAGCATCACCGGCCGGCTCGACCCCTTGGCCAGCCCGAGCGCGAAGTACCCGGCGGACCGCTCGTCGATCCGGACCCAGGTGCGCAGCCCGGCGGTGGCGTCGACGGTGAGCGCCAGCGGCATCGACCGTGAACCCGGCGACACGACCGCATCGGTGACGCCCGCCCTCACCAACCCCTCGCACAGAGACCGGCAGGCCAGATAGGCAGCATCGTCGCTGGAGATCTGCATGCTGCTGCTCAGTCGTCCTCGAGCGCGTGCAGGAGGGCCTCGAGCTTGATGTTGGTCTCGGCCAGCTCGGCATCGGGCACTGCGCCCTCCACGATGCCGCCGCCCGCGAACAGCCGGGTCTCGCCGGGACCGGTCAGCGCGCAGCGCAACGCGACGCGGAATTCGCCCCGCCCGTCCAGCGTCGTCCAGCCGACCGGAGCTGCGTACCAGCCGCGTTCGAAGTCCTCGTGGCATGAGATCCACTCGCGGGCGACGCGCCGCGGGAGTCCTGCGACTGCCGCGGTCGGGTGCAGGGCGGCCGCAAGCTCCAGCACCGTCGTGCCGGTGGGGACGCGCCCGCTGATCGGCGTGTGCAGGTGCCTGATGCGCCGCAGTTCCATGACGCCGGTCGGCGAGGGGGCATCAAGTGCTGCGCCGCACGCTCGCAGCGTGTCGCGCACGTCGGTGACGACCATCGCGTGTTCGGTCAGCTCCTTGGGATCTCGCTGCAGCTCGGCGGCAAGCTCACGGTCGCGTGCCGGATCGCCGACACGGCGCCCCGAACCGGCCAGCGCGTCGGTCTGCAGCCGCAGCCCGTCGCAGTTCACCAGCTGTTCGGGCGTGGCGCCGAAGAACGTGTGCGGCCCGCGCCCGAATGCGAACGTGACGCACGACGGGTAGCGCGACCGCAGGCGGTTGAGCACCGCGATGGGCTCAAGCCCCGACGCGATGTGCAGCTCCCGGGCCGTCACGACCTTGTCCAGCCCCCCTTCGGCGATCCGCTCGAGGGCGCGCCGCACCAGCTTGGTGTAGTCGTCGTCGACTTGATGACTCCCGCCGAGCGCGGCCAACGCCGCCGCGTTCAGATCCCTCGCGGGACCCTCGGCCAGTTCGGGGTCGTCATCGACGCACGCCGCCGGAACTGCGCGCGTGCGCGGATCGGTGCACCTTCCCGCTGCATCGCCTGTTGCTTCCCGCTCGTGTTCGCAATTCCAATTGGATACGGGCTCACGGGCCGCTCGGGCCCCGGCTTCGCCATTCGGCTCAGCCTCTAGACCGCAGACACCGCTGCCGTCGGCCACTCCACAGGTCGCGCAGACCGATTCGACGCCCGATCGAGCCGCAGCCATGATCGGGCTCACGTCGGCACCCGGCACTGCTGTCAGCCAGGCCGTGCCGCCTCTGCGCACCAAGAGCACCTCGGGCAGGGTCAGCCGACCCCTGCCGAACGCCTCCCACGCGGAGCCTGCCGGCGATTGCTCGTCGCTGAAGGCGAACCCTCCGACGAGCAGGGGTCCTGTCGGATCACCGCTGGCGCCGCTCACCGTGACATCGAGGTAGCTCATTGCCTCAGCGACGGAGGCGAAGCGGTCGGCGCCGGCCTCGGCGCCGGCCTCGAAGACGCTGCCGAGCGCGCAGAACTCCAAGTCGTCGCCCGGGCACGCCCAGTACACCCGCTGATGCGTATCGGAGGCTGCGAATACCGCCAGCGGGTCCAGCTCGCCGGACAGCTCACGGCAATCCAGCGTCAGCGCCTGCCGGGCGCGCAGTCCCGCCGAGGTGCCGGGCGGGTTCGACGCCCCTGCTGTCACATCGGCGATGTCGCCGGACAGGATGCGCTCGGTGGCACGCTCGACGAGCGATTCACGAAAGTGCTGAGCCACCAAGTCGGTGACCAGCGGGATCAGGCGGGCCGCCAGCTCGGCACGTTCCGCCACGGGCCGGTCGGCGAAGCGGTCGGCGAACAGCTCGACCGCGTCCGCGGCGACGGCTTCCATGTTCGACGCGTGTCGCAGCGCGAGGCCGACGAGATCATCGAGCGGCATCTCGGCGGCCAGCAGCTCGGTCGCTGCACGCAGCATCGTCAGCGCACCGGTGCTGTACAGCGCGTCTGTGCCGCCGCTGGCCGGCTTCGCTGATTCGTCGTCGCTGCTGCGCAGCACTGATTCGTCGTCGCTGCTGTGCAGCACTGATTCGTCGTCGCTGCTGCGCAGCGCATTGCGCAGCGGTCGAACCAAGCCGGTGTCGGTCGCCAGCCGGACGAGCTCGGCGTCGAGTCCGGACTGCTGCACCAGCTCGTCGAAGGTCAACGTGTCGTCACGGCGGGCACCCAATGCGACCAGCATCGGCTCGTCGGTGCCATCACCGAGCCGGCCGATCTGTGCCAGTGAGAAGCCCGCTTCGGCCATGCGCCGGATCTCGCCCAGCCGTCGATCGTGGCTCTCGTCGTAGGCCGCCACCCGCCCTTGACGAGTGGGCGGGTGCAGCAATCCGATCTTCTGGTAGTAGCGCACGGTGTCGACGCTCACCGAGTGCGCCGACGCCAGCTCTTCAACCCGCACGGGCTCAGGGTAGGCCGATTGTGGGAGCAATGACTCCCAAAGTTGTTGCTCCCATCATGACAAGCGTCCAAATCGCCACGCCCGGGCAGATGGCTAGGGTGACCCGATGGCTGAGCGGGCGCGCCTGAGCGCTGATGACTGGGTGACGGCCGCGCTGGACGTGCTGGTCAACGACGGCATCGGCGCCGTCAAGATCCTGCCGCTCGCCCGCGAGCTCGACGTCACCCGAGGCAGCTTCTACTGGCACTTCGAGAATCACAAAGCGCTGCTCAACCGCCTGCTCGAGGTGTGGGAGGAGACCAACTCGGGCACGATCATCGCGGCCGCAACCCGCGACGGCGGCATCATCGAGCGGTACATCGCCTTGATGCGCTGCTGGCTCTCGATGGAACGATTCGACCCGCATCTCGAGGTGGCGGTGCGACGCTGGGGGCGGAGCAACCCTGAGCTGTGGGAGCGTCTCCGGGCGGCCGACGAGCGGCGGGTGGAGGCGTTCATCGCGATGCTGGCGCCCGAGGTTCCCGACCCCACCATGGCCCTGCACCGCGCCCGCACCATGTACTACCTGCAGATGGGGTGGTACGAGCTCGAGGTGGACGTGCCGCTGGATGCCCGCATCGAGTCCTGCACCTCTTACTTCGAGATCTACGTGGGTCGCCCGCCGTCCGATGACGAGCGGGCGGCCATCCTGGCCGGATTGCGTGTCTGACATTCTGTTCATGCATATCCGGCATCTCATTCATATTGACCTGAACCAGACAGCACCGTACGGTGCGCTGCTGTGACGCGTCGAGGCCGTAAACGTCGGGATGCCGCCGCGGCTCCGGCGGCGCCTCGACAGCAGGCACGCAACACCTTCACGCCCCTCGAGCTCATCAGCGCCGACGAGGTGGAGCGCATCCACGAGTCGTCGCTGCGGGTGCTGTCCGAGATCGGCATGAACTTCCTGCTGCCCGAGGCGGTGCAGATCCTGCGCGACGCCGGTGCCAGCTCGGACGACGGCGTGCGGGTGCGGTTTCCGCCCGAAATGGTCACCGAGCACGTCGCGCTGGCGCCGTCGCAGTTCACGCTGCACGCCCGCGATCCGGCCAACAGCGTCAAGTTCGGGGCCGACTGGGTGGTGTTCGGCATGGTGGGCAGCCCGCCGAACGTCTCCGACCTGGACCGCGGCCGGGTCACCGGCAACTACGTCGACTACTGCAACATGCTGCGCCTGCAGGAGGCGCTCGACGCCGCCGACACGTGCACCGGTCACTCCGTCGAGCCCATCGACCTCGACGTGCGGACCCGCCACCTCGATGCCGTGTCGGCCATGTACACGCTGTCCACCAAGCCGGGGTTCTGCTACTCGCTGGGCCGCACCCGCGTCAGCGACGCCATCGAGATCGCCCGCATTGCCCGCGGCATCGACCACGACACGCTGCTGCGCGAGCCGTCCATCCACACGGTCGTCAACGCCAACTCGCCGCTCGTGTACGACGCGCCGATGCTGGAAGGCGCCATCGAGCTGGCCCGCCACGGCCAGCCCGTGGTGTTCACGCCGTTCACGCTCGCGGGCGCCATGGCTCCCGTCACCGTCGCCGGCGCGCTGACGCTGCAGAACGCCGAGGCGCTCGCGGGCATCACGCTGTCGCAGATCGTGAACCCCGGCGTTCCCGTCGTCTACGGCAGCTTCACCTCCAACGTCGACATGCGCTCGGGCGCACCCGCATTCGGCACTCCCGAGTACGCCAAGGCCACCATCATCAGCGGTCAGCTCGCCCGCCGATACGGCCTGCCGCTGCGCGCGTCCAACGCCAACGCCTCCAACGCGCCAGATGTTCAGTCCGCCTACGAGTCGCAGATGTCGTTGTGGGCGTGCATCGTCGGCGGCATCAACTATGTGCTGCACGGCCTCGGCTGGATCGAGGGCGGGCTGTGCGCCTCGTATGAAAAGGTGATCATCGACGCCGAGATGATTCAGATGATCCGGGCCATGCTGCAGCCCACCGTCATCGACGATGCCTCCCTGGCGATCGACGCCATCGCCGAGGTCGGCCCGGCCAACCACTTCTTCGGCGCCGCGCACACGCTGGAGCGCTACAACACCGCCTTCTACGAGCCGATGCTGTCTGACTGGCGCAACTTCGAGACGTGGTACGAAGACGGTGCTCTCGACGCCACCCAGCGGGCGAACCGCATCTGGAAGCAGCTGCTGGCGGACTACCAAGAGCCGCCGATGGACGACGCCATCCGCGTCGAGCTCACCGACTTCGTAGAGCGCCGCCGGGCCGAAGGCGGCGTGGAGCCCCTCTAGCTGCGCCTGCCCCGGCGCAGCGGGCACTCATCGAGATCGTCAGGCCCAGCACTCGATGCGGCCGCTCGGCCGGACGCCGCACGCGTAGTCGTATCCAACCGCTACCTGCACAAACGGCCCCGAAGGGGGCCCGGACCTGCCGAGCATGCCCGCGTCCCAGCAGTCGATGCCGCCGTCGACTCTCACAGCGCATCCGAAGTTGGCACCCATGGACACCTGCGAATATGCCCCACTGGGCGGGTCCTCAGGAATCGGTAGATCGGCCTCGGCGAGGGCGCGGGTGAGCAGGTGCCAGCAATGGAGCCGATTGTCGGCTCGAATCGCGCACATCTGCTGGATGCCCCCCGAGACCTGCACGAAGTCAGAACCCTGCGGATCCTCAGGCCAGTTGTTTTCGCCTCCCCAGCAGCGGAGCGTGCCGTTTGAACGCACGCCGCATGCTCGGCCCCATCCCGCAGACATATCGGAGAGTGCTTCCGAACTGCTGAAGCTCTCGGCGATGCTGTCTTTGGAGTCCGGAGAACACTTCACGCCGCCATTCGAGAACGACACGCACAGCACCGGCACCCCCGCCGAAGTGTCGACCTCGTATTCGGGTTTCCGTGAGCAGTCCGCACCGCCATCTGAGAACCACACGCACACGAGCTGGGTGCCTACAGAGACGCCAGCGGCGTCGCGCCCAGCGGCGCGCTGTCTCTCCTCGGGGCCGAAGTAATCCCAGCAGGCCACACTGCCGTCAACGCGGACGGCGCAGCTCAAGTCGTCCCAGCCACCGATGCCCACCGAGACCTGCGTGAATTCGCCGGCCGGCAAGCCGCCGAAAGCGGGAGCCCGCCACCCTTCGACCGCCGGGGCTGCGCCGCGAAAGTCGTATCCCCAGCAGCGGAGTTCCCCCTCAACGGTGATGCCGCAGGCATGCGGGTTGCCGACCGACACGCTGGCGAACTCGGGGTCAATTGGCGGAGGCGTCGCTTCGTATCCCTCGCCCCAGCATCGAACGCTGCCGCCGACAGCGATCGCGCACGCGTGGAACGATCCCCCGGCAACCTGTGTGTAGTTGCCCTCAGGTGCTTCATCGGGACGGTTGGCGCGGCCGTATTGACCCGTGCCCCAACAACGGATCTCCTCATCGATGGTGATGCCGCACAGATCAGACGTGCTGGTGAAGGCGTCATCGCCCGGCGGATGGGTCGGATCCGGACTCCTCGCATACCAGCAGGTGACGGAGCCGTCGGTGCGCGTGCCGCAACGGTTGCCGAGATGAATGAATGTCCCTGTGACGAAGTCTTCGACGGCCACGAGTGACGGCGTTTCGCCGAAGCGGCCCCGTTCGTACCAGCAGATCACCGAGTTGTCCGCCCGGAGGCCGCACCACGAGCCATCCCCGAACTGCTCGATATGAACGTCCGCGAGCTCCACGACCCGAACTTCCGGTGGGGACTCCAGCACGCCGAACCGTCCCCAGCACACGAACGATCCGTCGGCCCTGAGTGCACACGAACTGGTGGCTTGGACAAACTCGTCGTCTGGTACACCTGTCTGGCCGTAGTAACCGTCTCCCCAACAGCGGACCGTGCCCTCGATGGTCAGCCCGCACGTGTGGCTCTCGCCGGCGGAGACGTGTACGAATTCGCCTTCTGGGGGCGTGGCCTTGCCATAGGCGTTCCGTCCCCAGCACGTGACGCTCCCCGAGGTGGTCACGCCGCAGGTGTGATCGCGCCCGGTGGAGATCTGGGTGAAGCGAGTTTTGACGGACGGCGTGCCGGTCGGGCCACGCTCGGGGATCGCGTCAGCTTCGTTGATGAACGTCACGGTCCACGAACCGGTGGCCACGACGTTGATGGTGAATGTGCCTGGTTCGCACCACGCACCGGGGCCGCTGTCGATGACGATCGGCAGCGGGGACTTGATCTCGATGGCGGAAGCATTGGTGTCCGCCAGGATCACGCCGCGACCGTGGTTCCAGCACAGTGCGGTGGCACGTTCTGGCGAACCCAGCAACTTGACAGAGAACCAAAATTCCTCGCTGCTGGTCACTGATGACAAGGCGGTCCAGCTCCCCACGCCTAGCTCTACGGTGGTCGAAGCGTTCCCGCTGCCTGTGAGCTGGATCGGCTCGGTCGAATCGGTCGGAGTCTGTGCATCGTCAACGCCCGAGCCGTCAGCGCGCGGGTCGTCTGCTTCCGAGTCGGCTGCATCGGTTGTGGACGGCGCGGTGACTGCTGGAGTTGGATCGGCTGGGAGGGTCGTGCCGCTGGGCGCTTCATGTCCGACGGCAGATGCTGATGTCGGCACAGCTGTTGCATCAGACGGATCTGAGCCGGACGTCGTTGCAGGGATTGATGTGGTTGCCGCAGGCGAACTCGGCGAGGTCTGGGCGGTGTCCACCTCCGCTGGCGAGCACGCCGCAGTCACCGCGATGACCGCCAGCACCGCAGTTCGAGCAGTGCGACCGAATGCCTCCCGATAGTTCAGGGCGCCAACAGGGGTCGGCCAGCGGGGCCGCTGGGCTCAGTTGACCTGCTTGTCCATGTCTTCCCAGTAGGGGGCACGGAGCTTGAACTTCTGCAGCTTGCCGGTGGCGGTGCGGGCCAGCTCCTCGCGGAACTCCACGCTGGTGGGGCACTTGAAATGCGCCATCCGATCCCGGCAGTAGTCGATGAGATCGCGGTCGGTCACGGCGTCGGCTGCAGCATCGACGACCACGAGGGCCTTGATGGTCTCGCCCCACTTCTCGTCGGGCACGCCGATCACCGCCACCTCGGTCACGGCAGGGTGGCTGAACAGCACATCCTCCACCTCGATGGACGACACGTTCTCGCCGCCGGAGATGATCACGTCCTTCTTGCGGTCCGAGATGGTGACGTGGTGCTCGTCGTCCATCGAGCCGCCGTCGCCGGTGTGGAACCAGCCGTCGGTGATGGCCTCGGCCGTCGCCTCGGGCTGTTCCCAGTAGCCCTCGAGCACCACGTTGGCCCGGGCCAGGATCTCGCCCTGGCTGTCCACGTCGATCTTCACGCCGACGGCGGGCGCGCCCGCCCTGCTCAGCTTGCGAGCCTTCTCGTCGGGATCGAAGTCGTCCCACTCAGGCCGGCAGCGGTTCATCGTGAGCAGCGGCGCTGTCTCGGTGAGGCCGTAGATCTGAATGAACTCCCAGCCCAGCTCGGTCTCCATCCGGGCAATGGTGCGCGTGGGCGGCGGGGCGCCTGCGACCACCATCCGCACCTGTCCGCTGCCGGGGATGGGACCCTCCCAGTCCGCTGCAGCGTCCAGCACAGCGGCGACGACGGCGGGCGCGCCGCACAGCAGTGTCACGCCGTGCTGTTCGATGCGTCGCAAGATCTCGGGGCCGCGCACCTCGCGCTGCACGACGTGCTTGCCCCCCATGCCGGTCACCGCGTAGGGCATGCCCCAGCCATTGCAGTGGAACATCGGCAGCGTGTGCAGGTACACGTCACGGTCGCTGACGCCCGAGTGCCAGCCGAAGGTCGTGGCGTTGACCCACAGCGCCCGGTGGGTCTGCTGCACGCCCTTGGGGCGGGCGGTTGTGCCCGACGTGTAGTTGATGGTGGCGGTGACGTCCTCGTCGGGCGTCCAGGGGGCCGGCTCGACGCCCGGCGCGTACATCTGGTCGTCGGCGTCGGCGCCCATCACCACGAAGTGCTCCACGTCGATGTCCTTGCAGGTGTCCTCCATGGAGGGGTCCACCAGCAGCATCGTGGCGCCGCAGTGATCGATGATGTAGCTGATCTCGTCGTGGCTGAGGCGGAAGTTGATCGGCACGAAGATCCGGCCGTAGCCCGACACGCCGTAGAACGACGTCATCAGCCGGCCGGCATTCTGCGACACCATCGCCACCCGCTCGCCGTGTCCGATGCCGAGATGGTCCAGCTTGGCCGCCTGGGCACGCACAAGCTCGCCGAACCGGGCATAGGTGATCTCCCCGAGCCCGCCGCCGGGCGCCTCGGGCTCGTCGGCCATCGCCACCCGGTCCGGGTAGACGTTCTCAGCCCGGTACAGGAAGTCGGAAACAGTAAACGGAACCTTCATGTCGTCCCCTCGACGTCAGCCGTGATCTGGTGAGCGCAGCCGCCTGCCGGCGGGGCATCCCCGGCGGTCGGCCGCGCCAACTCTAGAACGCGTCTCCGTGGCTGTCCTAGCCTGACTAGCCGTGAGCGTTGAGCGCCGCCACGTCCGTCGTGAGTGTTTCAATCCCGACATCGTGCTGCCCTACGAGTTGCGCCGGCTCGATTTCGAGTCGGCAATGCAGGACGTCTATGACTTCTTCTACGACGTCAACCAACACCTCGCAGGCAAGGATCTCGGCCGTCTCGAGGACACGGTTCGGGGTGCGATCCTGTCCGGCGTCGTCTCCGACATGCTGACGGCATACCTCGCATCCCACTCACGAACACTCGTCACCAACGGCTACCACAATGGTCATCCCGACTTGGTCGTGGCTGGAACGTATCCCGAGGACGCTGTCAAGGCCGGCGAGGCCGGTGTGGAGGTCAAGGCCACCACCAAGCGCGGCGGCGCGGTCGACACTCACGGCGCTCGAGATCAGTGGTTCTGTGTCTTCGTGTACAGCGTCGACCGAGAGACTCAGCCGGCAGCAAACCGTCGACCCTTGCGGTTTACCGAGGTGTACTTGGCGCATGTCACTACGGCTGACTTTCGCCGCAACGAGCGGGGCGAACTCGGGACTCCGACAGCCACGCTCCACCGCGACGGAATCGCCAAGCTACGCAAGAGCTGGGTCTACTTGGATGCCGAACCCGAATTGGACTCCGGCCCTGAGGCTGGCGGTCCATAGTCGCGTAACCGCCTGATGGCGCTGACGGCCATGTCGGCGTAGTCGAGATCGCGCTCCACGCCGATGCTGCTGTAGCCGACGGCTTCTGCCGCGGCCAGCGTCGAACCCGACCCGGCGAACGGGTCGAGCACCGTCCCTTGGCCAAGGGGCAGCACAGAGCGCACCACCTCCCGTAGGAAGGCCTGCGGCTTCAGGCTCGGATGCGGCGCGAGTCGCCTCTCGGCTGACCTCGTGGGTGCCGACCGAATCACGTCAGCAAACGGGCGCTCAGACGAGCACCGCCGCAAGCCGCCAGTGCCCCAATTGCGAAGGTTGTCTTGCACTCGACCCTCGAGCGGCTTCCGGAAGAGCAGCCAGGGTTCCCAGCCCGAGCGAGGCATCACGGTGACATCGGGAAATTCGTCGTGTGCGTTCTTCGGCCGGTCGCCCCCGCGCATGGTCATCACGAGCCGAACGATCTCGCCACGCCGCTCGAAGCCGGCGTCGCAGATTGCCCCGGCCACTAAGTGTGATACGAGTGGGTTGGATGCAACGAACACATGCGCTCCGGGCACGAGCACCGGCATCAGTGCTTTCGCCCAGCGACCAAAGAAGCATGCGAGTTGGCCGAGATCGTCGTCGGTCAGCGTGGTGAATCGCGGCAGCGGCGAGCGCTTGTGGCCATCGAAGCTCGGCGGGAGGCGCCACACGCCGCCGCGGCCGTTCCTCAGCTTGGCCTGCTGCGTTGGCGAGTACTCGACGAGTCCGTACGGAGGATCGGTGACGACCCCGTGAATCGACTTGGGCTCCCGCTCGGCAAGCCACTCCAAGCAGTCTGCGTTATAAAGAGCGGCCTGGCCGATGACGGCAAACGGTTCAGCGAAGGGCGTAGACACCGTGGCGCACCTTGGCGAACTGGCCGTCGGCGTTCGAGTTGAGTCGCAGGTAGCTGCGGATGGACGAGGCTGCGACGGCACCTCCAAGTCGAGTTTCAACTCCTTCATGGATGTCGCTCACTCGCATAGGCCCCGTAGCGAGCCTGAGCACTTCCTCGATTGCATCTCGAACTTCGCCTGGTCGACGTCGAGAGACGCCTGCTGGCGCAGTCTTGCTCACCGACATGACGATAGACGTCTGGACGTCGTAGGGCTGCGATGCTCTTGCTGGCGTCAGCGCAGAGTGCAGTAACGCCGAGCGTCGGTCGGTGCGCTCGATGCGATGAGGCGCAAGGCCAGCCTGGCTCCAATTGAGGAGTCGTCTGGATGGACAAGAGATGCATGACACGAACGTACGCAGCCGGTGTGACATCGGCGGCGTGACTGACTGGGCATCGCCGGGTCGGCATGACCGTTGTGGCGAGCTCGGCCCGGCTCCCGCTCGGACGATCCCCGCGCGGGAGAGTTTTGTCAGAGTTTTGCAGGCCCTGTAAAAAAGGATGGGGATGTCAAGTTATGGGCTTACGTGGGTGTCCTTGCCGACGAGTGCCTGAATGGACGGCTGAAATCGCCCGGATAGGGTCTCAGCATGGCAGACAACGCAGCTCTACATAAGGCCCGCAGGCAACAGAATGACGAGTTCTATACACAACTCGTCGACGTCGAGAACGAGTTGCGCCACTATCGGCCGCATTTCAAAGACAAAACCGTGTACTGCAATTGCGACGACCCCTACGAGTCAAGCTTCTTCAAGTATTTTGCCTCGAACTTCAACGCGCTCGGGCTCAAGAGGCTCATCACGACCAGCTACGCGGGATCGGCCGTCAGCGGCCAGCAGCTTTCACTCGACGACATCGCAGGCATGACATCATTAGCGATGACCGAGAGAACCGCGTACAAGGCCGACATACGCGAGGTGCCCGACCTCGACGGCGACGGCGCGATTGGGCTGAGCGACGTCGAACTGTTGCTCCGCTGCGATCCCAACACTGCCGATTCCCTTGAAGGCAACGGCGACTTCCGTAGCCCCGAGAGCACCGCGCTGCTGCGACAGGCAGACATAGTCGTGACGAATCCGCCGTTTTCTCTGTTCCGGGAATACCTCGCCCAACTTATGGAGCACGGCAAACAGTTTCTGATACTCGGACAGCAGAACGCGATCACCTACAAGGAAGTATTCCAACTCATTGCCGACGGCCGCCTGTGGCCCGGCTACGACAACGGTGGGAAGAAGTGGTTTCGGGTGCCGATGGACTACGACATCAAGACAGAGGCTCGAAAGAAGATCGTGGACGGTATCAAGTATTTCAGCATGGGCAATGTAAGGGTCCGCCGCGTCTTAAGTCGCGTGATCCGCTCACGCATTTCCGCAGGTCAGAGACCTGCGCATGGGGGAAAATCACGCGACTTGACTGATGGCGGACCCTAAACTGGTTCACCAACTTGGACCACAAGAAGCGCCATGAAGAGGTGATCCTCTACAAGAGATACACTCCTGACGAATTTCCAACATATGATAACTATGACGCCATCAACGTCGACAAAGTTGCGCATATCCCTGCGGATTGGGATGGACCTATGGGAGTGCCGATCACATTCCTAGTGGTGTGTCGCGGTTTTCTTGCGGGCAGGTCGCGGCCCGCTGACCTGCGGAAACAGGCTTCGGCAGGCCCTGCGCAAATTGCCGACGCACCACTAGACAAATGGAATCCTGACCAATTTGAAATCGTCAGGTTCAGAAAAGGCGACGATGGCAAAGACCTACAGATAAACGGCAAATCACCCTTTTTCCGTATTGTAATCAAGAACAGGAATCTGTGAAATGGAAATCGAACTCCGGCACGTCACCGTCAAGGACCTAGTCGCAGGATACCGAGATGACGACGAAGATGGTGTGGTCGGCTATGGCGGAGCGCTTGACATACGCCCGCCGTTTCAGCGTGAATTCGTTTAAGGTCCGGCGCAACGCGAAGCCGTTATCGACACGATCAACCAAGGCTTCCCATTGAACGTCATGTACTGGGCTGAACGCCTGGACGGCACATATGAGATCATCGATGGTCAGCAGCGAACGATATCCATCGCACAGTACGTGACAAATGAGTTCTCCATCAGGGATCGGAGTTTCCATAATCTGACCCCAGAAGAGAAGAACCACATTGAGGAACGCGTCATGACGGGAGTTCGCCGCTGTCGGTTCGCACCTTCCGGCGGCGCCGATCTCAGACGCGTCGTGTCGGAGCTGAACCTGCTGGGCTACTGCTGCGATCTGCTGATCGCCGACGCGGCGTGGTTCGTGCCGCAGTCGCGCCGCCGCCTGCTCGTCGTCGCATCGTCCGGTCTGTCGGAGTCGGGCACCGTGACCGGGCGGTCGGGTCTCATGGCGGCGGACCCGTTGCGTCCGGCCGCGTTGCAGCAGTGGACGGACCGCAACCGCGATCTCGGCGTCGCGTTCCGTGACTTGGCGCCGCCCCGCTCGACTGGCGCATGTCTCGGCGGCATCGTCGAGGCGCTGCCTGAGGACGACCCGCGCTGGTGGACCGCCGTCGAGATGGCGTCGTTCGACGAGACCCTTGTGGAGCATCACCGGCATCTGCTGTGCAGCAGGTCGCTGTTCGGGGAGCCTCGATGGTTCTCAGCGCATCATCGGTCCAGGGGCGGACCCATCCTCTGGGTGCTGCGCTCGGATCGGATCGCCGGCTGCCTGACCGCAGCCCGCGGCGGCTCCAACCGTGCCGGTGCGGTCCGGGTCGGCTCGGACGGGCACAAAGCGAGATGGCTGACCGGACGCGAGCCCGCGCGGCTGCAAGGCGCCGCAGAGACCTTCGACGTCTCGATGCTCGCCGACAACCAGGCCCGCCAGTGCCTCGGCGACGCCGTCTGCGTCCCAGTGATCGAATGGCCGGCCCGCGCCGTGCTGCGCTCTCAGCCGGGCACGCCGCCGGCCCGCCGGGAGCCTTGCGCCGACGGCACACCCACGGCGGCATTCTCCGACTCATGAGCACATCCGACGTGACGGCCCACATGCGGGGAGGCCGCCCGGTGCGAGGCCACACACGAACCGGCGTCCGCAGACCGAGCAGCGCACCAGCCGACAGCAGCCAAGCCGCCCAAGCCGCCCAAGCCGCAGCGGACGCCGCGGGCAGCGACCAGCCGGCCGGAGACGACCGGCCAGTGCTGTGCGAACTGGGCCAGCTGCGTGCCGGCGACATCGTCCGTGTCCCCGGCATCACCGACAATCAGCGCGTGCTCTACGCGCCGAGACTGTTCCCCGAACGCTTCGACCTGTACACGGAGTCGGTGCGGACCGGGGACAGCACGAACATCGGCACGACCCGCGGGCCGCGCACAACCGTCGAACGGCTCACGTCGCCGGACAGCGTCGGACTGTCGGGCTGGCCGACGAAGCTCGAATCCGGCGAATGGGGGGTCGCCATTCACGACCCGGACGGCATGCTCGAAGCAGGCGACACGATGCCATGCCATGTGCTTCCCCGCTCGAAGCACACCAGACCGTGGGTTCAGATGACCGAGGTCGTCGCTGTCACCAGGGACGAGAACGGCGGCCGGATCGTGCACGGACGCAAAGCCGCCGCCGACTCGGGCTAGACCGTCCGGCGTGCGCGAGCTCTTGCCATGTGTCGTCGGCTCCTGCCTCGGCAGGGTCGGACATGACGAGCGTGCACCATTCCAGCGCGGCCGCCGAGAGCCCTATCAGGGCTGCTTCGGCCAGCGTCGCTTGGCGGCTGCCCTCCAGCCTGTCACGATCTGCGCGCCGCGTTCCCCGACCGTCGGGAGGTCCTCCGGGGCGAGACTGAGGAACACGGCCTCGAGCGCGGCGCCGTGACAGTGCTCGCAGTAAAGGTCCTCGCTGCCGTCATCGTCGAACGCTGCGCTGTCGCTGTCGTCGCTCCATCGGGCTTCGTTGATGGCCATGACCGTTTGCAGCGACCCCAGTCCGGCTGCCGCTTCGAACAGCGGTGCAGCATCGGACATCACATCATGCGCACGCAAAGCCATCTGACGGTGCAGACGGCGCAGCCGCAGTCGCCGTCTCAACACTGCCGCCCGAACCCGTGAACTCTCACAACGGCCGAGAATGACCGCCGACCCGCGAAACGCCCGCCCAGCAACGCCAGGCACCCGGCAGCGCCGACACCTCGGCGTGTGCCCGACGCGGCCTGCGTCATCTCGTTCCGCTGTCGAGCGCCGGGCAGGCGATCTGGCCGTGTCGGCTGCCGTCCCCGAGACGGGCCCGCATCACGTCGACAGCCTCCGAGCTGTCGTCGATCATCACGAACCGGCGCCCGAGTTCGGCCGCGGCCACCGCAGTGGTGCCGGAACCGGCGAACGGGTCGAGCACCCACCCGTCCGGCGGGCAGCTCGCAGCGACGATGCGACGCAGAACGCCGGCAGGTTTCTGTGTCGGCCAGCCGGTCCGTTCCGCGCTGCGAGTCGGGATGATCGTGTGCCACCACACATCGGTCGGGAGTTTGCCGGCCGCGGCCCGTTCCGGTGTCTGCAGCCCGGGCGCCATGTACGGCTCACGGTCCACCTCGGCGCTGTCGAACCAGTACTTCCCGCGGTCTTTGACGTACACGAGGATCGTGTCGCGTTTCGCCGGCCAGCGCCGTCTGGCTCGTCCGCCCCAGTCGTACGCCCAGATGATCTTGTTCAGGAAGCAGTCCCGTCCGGCAACCCCTCATCACCTCCAGGCAGTCGCCGCACACTACCCTGCACGACCCCTCCATGCCGCCGGCTCTGACACCGCTCACCGCCGGGAAGATGACCGCCGGACCCGCGTGCAAGCCCCAAGCTGTGCCCGGCCGTCCCCGCGGCACGCCTGGCGGCAGCGGGCGGTCCGCGGGCAGGTTCGTGCGAGACTCTCAGGTGTTCGCCGACTGGGACGGTCTGCTGTGTTCGCTGCGAGATTTCCGGGATATCGCCTGAAACGCTGGCCGGACTGGGATCCCGACGCGGAGCGCTGGGAGCCGTGGGCGTTGTGGGAGATGCCGCGGAACCGGCGGCAGGCGTTCCTCGGCGCCGGTCTGACAGGGCTGCGGTGGCGGCGCCGTCATTTCCGAGCCGAAGCGCTGATGACGGCGGAGCAGATCTGCGGCGAGATCAGCGACCGTCTCGACATCATCGCCGGCCGCCCCCGCCGGCTCAGCGACGAGGAGAGGGAGTCCCGCCGGGCGTGGACGCGCGCCCCTGAGCGGGTGCTGATCGGGCATCGGCTCAGATGCCGTCTGTGGGGCAGCGTGTTCTGGGTCCACGAGCTCAGCGACGACACCGACCTCGCAGCAGAAGTCGTCAGCGAAGCCGCCGCCGACCCCGACAGCGGCCTCGAAGAGCTCGCACCCGGATTCTGGGTGTACGGCGTGCCGCCCTCCAAGACCGCCGACCCCGACATCGGGCACATGACGCTGTCCCACGAATACATCGGACTGCGCTACGCCGGACCCGGATCAGGGTTCGCGTCCATGCACGCCCTCAACCGCGTCGGATGGACCACCCAGATGACCGCCAAGACCCGGCTCGCGGTCATGGCCGGCACACCCGAGCCGCTGCACCCCACCGTCGTCCACGAACCACGCCACAACCCCGCCCGCCGAGACCTCACCTGGGCCGAGATCACATTCCTCGAAGCACTCCGCACACTCGACATGGCCGAAAAACCTGTCGAACGCATCATCTGTGAACTCAAGAACGCCATGACCCTCAGAGCGCTCGGACCCAACGCAGCGATCCGGCAAGACCGCGTCGCGTCCGCCTGGGACGTCGAGATGCAGCCTCATCCGCCGAGCAGCGCTCAGTCCGGGATTCTTGCTGCCATGCCAGCGACGCTCTCCTCCTGCAACCTGTTCGCAGGACGAGCGAACCGCCGCTCATGGGAGCAGATATAGATGCCGTCACGGAAGCGCTGCAACTCCCGCAACACCGTCGACGGGCGCAGATGCAGGAACTGGGCCGACACCTGCCCATACGCAGAGCATCGCCGTCCCGCGCACCCGCAGGCACCCGAGAACGTCCTCGAAGCAAGCCGTTACGCAGCCGAGGCCGCTGCCTTTGCGGCAGTGCCCACAACCGGGCCGGCACGCAGCCTGCCGCCCGACATCCGGCGTGATCTCACGCGGCTCATCGTCGAGGACACCTCTCTGCGCCAAGACCAGATCGAGAAGGACTACTGGCTGCACGCCGGGCTGCACCGGCTGGCGGCGCGCGACGTCGGCGAGGACACGGCCGTCGCGCTCAGCAGCGGACGATGGCGACGGCCGCGGCACACCAGATTCGATGTCCTGTTCGGCGGAGGCACTGCTCTCGTCAGCCAATGGGGCCTATCGGAGCGCTTCTCTGAGGACATCGACCTCCTGATCGTCGGCCGGACAGCGATGCCGGGCAGCGACCGGCTGCGCCAAGCCAGCATCTGGGTGGCCAATCTGTGCGCATCAGCCATGACCGAACCCGCCGAGACGGAACGGCAGCCGACGGCACATGCGCCCCATCCGCTGCACATCGTCTCGCATGCCGAACGCCGAGGCCGACCTGAGTACGCGAAAGTCGACGTTGTGGAGGCCTCCGTCGAAATGAGCCCATGGGTACCGCGCACAGTGATGTCGCTGATGGGCCGCTACGCATGCGACAACATACGGCGCGAGCACCCCGAACTGGGCGGCTTCTCGCTCCCGTCCTTGCATTTCGCCGTCACGATCGGCAACAAGATGCGCGCCAACGTCGAGAACGCCGAACACGGACGCAACGCCAAGCTCACCGAACGCGCCAGAGACCTGTTCGACATCGCCAGCGCAGCATCCGATTCGGACGCACGCAACGAGATTCTGGCGCACATGCGCAAAAGCGTCATCGACGCGGAGACCCGCAACGACACTGTCGGGCAACGCGCACGGCTCATCGCCCGCTTCCCGATGTCGCCGGCGCTCCAAATGGGCACGCCCCAATACGAAGCGCTGCAGCGCGGCTACCGGCACGTGATCGAATCCCTCGCGTGGCGTCCCGACAGCGCCCCGAGTTTCGACGACGCCATCGAGCTCGCTCGAGGTCTGCGCCTCGACTGAACGGGACGCTCCGCGGCGGCCATTCTTGTCAACACCGGCGACCATTTCAGCCCGCACGCAGTCCGGCTGATGAACGAAGTCGGCTCTTCGTCTTTTGTTGGGATGAGGTCGGGTTGAGGGTCCTCGGGTAGGGGTCGAGGCCCTGCTGGGATCGGTGTGTCTGACGCCGAACCCTGGAGGGCCTCGATGAGGCGTGATGTTATGTCGGTGCGGCTGTGGCTGCCGCTGAACCGGTATGTGACGGTGCTGGTGAACGGCGACACCGGGGAGGTGCCCGCGGATGGTGCCCCACCGCAGCGAGGCGGCCCTCAGCGGCTTCCTGGCTGCTCAGGGGCACCGCTGGCGCCGCGGCGTCAAGGTCGTCGTCTCGGACGGGTCCAAGTCCTATGCGGCGGCGATCGCCGAGCGGCTCGGCCACGCCCGCCATGTGCTGGACCGGTTCCACGTGATCCGCTGGTTCGCAGCCGGGCTGACCGCGGTGCGACGCGACGTGCAGCGCCGCCCCGAAGGGGCCAAGCCGGCGTTCGACCCCGAGGTGTTCCGGGCACGGTTCGTGCTCATGAAACGCCCCGACACCCTCGGCGCAGACGAACGCTCCCGGCTCGACGCGCTCTTCGAGACCCACCCGAGGCTCAAAGCAGCCTGAGACGCGCTCGGCGAGCTGCACGGCCTCTATCTCGCCAAGGACCGCAAAGGCGCCCTCGAAGCGCTCGACCGGCTCGCCGACATCTACCGCACCGGCGACATACCCGAGTTCAGCGACGTCGTCGACACCTTCCTCGCCTGGCATCCCCAGATCCTCGACTGGCACCAAACCGGCCAGCCCAGCAACAGCCGCATCGAAGGCACCAACAACCCCCACCCGAGTCCTACGCCGCAAAGCCCACGGCTTCACCAACCACACGAACCTCGAAGCCCGCGGAACACTCATAGCCTGAACCCGCCGAACCCAGCAGCCCCCATCCCAACAAAAGACGAAGGCTCGACTTGTTTGACGTGGATGTGCATCGTGCCAGTGCGATGCTGCGCGATTTGCGCCGGCGTGATCTGCTGGTGAAGGCATCCGATCAGCAGCGGGGTCCGAGCGTCGTCTACGAACCTGGACCGCAATTCCCACACCGGTGAAGAACGAACCCACGGCCAGCAATGGTGCGTCAGGGAGTTTTGTCAGAGTTCTGTAAACCCTGTTTTCAAGGGTTCACCAAAACTCCTGGACGAGCGCAGCGCGAACGGTCGTGTGTGCCGGAGACGGGATGTCTCGGTGCCGAAACCTGCGATCTAGGGTCGGCGGTGTGCAGCCCGAACAGGCATCGCCCCCGCCGGGGCAGGTCGACGTCCACTTGATCGACGGCACCTACGAGCTGTTCCGCCACTTCTTTGCGGTGCCCAGCCGCACGGCGTCCGACGGCAGCGAGGTAGGGGCGCTGCGCGGCGTGCTCGGCAACATCGTGATGCTGCTGGAGGGCGGCGCCACACATGTGGCTGTGGCGACCGACCATGTCGTGGAGTCGTTCCGCAACGACCTGTGGCCTGGCTACAAGGACGGCTCGGGCATCGAGCCCGACCTGCTGTCGCAGTTCCATCCCACCGAGGAGGCGCTCGGGCTGCTGGGCGTGGCGGTGTGGCCGATGGTCGAGTTCGAGGCCGATGACGCCATGGCGGCCGGCGCGGCGATGGCTGCGGACGACGACCGTGTCCGGCAGGTGTTCATCTGCACGCCCGACAAGGACCTGGCCCAGTGCGTCGGCGGCAAGGTGGTCCAGTGGGACCGCCGGGCCGACGAGATCATCGACACAGCCGGTGTCGAGGCCAAGTTCGGCGTGAAGCCCCTCTCGATACCCGACTACCTGGGCCTGGTCGGCGACAGCGCCGACGGCTTTCCGGGGCTGAAGGGCTGGGGCGCCAAGTCGACGTCGGTGATGCTCTCGCACTACGGCCACATTGAGGACATCCCGGTCTCAGCGGACGATTGGGCGGTGAAGGTGCGCGGCGCTGCCGGATTGGCCGCCACCTTGGAAGCCGAGCGCGACCTCGCGCTGCTGTTCCGCCGCATCGCCACCGTCCGCACTGATGCTCCGGTGTCAGGCGGCGTCGACGAGCTGGCCTGGCGCGGCCCGCACCGCGGCTTCGAGGAACTGTGCGAGCAGATCGGCGCGGGCCCGCTGTTCGAGCGGGTGATGAACCTCGCGGCCTACCGTGCCGACTTGTAGCTGAGGGACCGTCAGGCTCAGGCCGGCTGGTTCAGCTCGATCATGTTGCCTGCGGGGTCGAAGAAGAATGTCTGGCGGGCGGTCGTTCCCGGCAGCGGCACCGGATCCTTGACCTTCACGCCGGCGTCGCGCAGCTCGGCCACGGTGGCATCGATGTCGTCCACCTTGAACGCCCAGTGCTGGCCCTTGGGCGGCACCCAGTCGGCCACCTCGATCAGGTGCACCTCACCGCCGCCGGGCGTCTGCAGCCAGCGTCCGTTGAACCCGAAGTCAGGCCGATCCAGCAGCTTCATGCCCAGGATGTCGGTATAGAACGGCACCGCAGCGTCCACGTCGGCGCAGTTGATCGAAACGTGATGCACAGGCCCCAGTTCCATGGGCGAAGCCTAGAGGCGAAGCCGTGGCCCGAGCGGCCCGTGAGCCCGTATCCAATCGAAATTGGGAACAAGAGCGGGAAGCACAGCGCGTACCCCTCGTCCCTGTCCGCTGAGCTACACCAAGGCCGTCGCTCGTAGGCTCTGCTGGATGTCTGAGCCGACGATGGACGAACGGCTGGAGGAGCTGGCCCGCCGCACCGAGGAGGCGCGCAACGCCGGTCCGGAACGGGCTGTCCAGCGCCAGCACGACAAGGGCAAGATGCTCGCCCGCGAGCGCATCGACTACCTCTTCGACCCCGGCACGTTCCACGAACTCGACATGCTCGCCCGCCACCGGGCCCACGACGTCGGACTCGACGAGCGCCCCTACACCGACGGCATCATCACCGGCTGGGGCAACATCGACGGCCGCAAGGTGTTCGTGGCCAGCCAGGACTTCACCGTGTTCGGCGGCGCGCTCGGCGAGGTGTTCGCCGAGAAGACCCACAAGGTCATGGACCTCGCCGAGTCGGTCGGCGCGCCGATCATCGGCCTCAACGACGGTGCCGGCGCCCGCATCCAGGAGGGCGTCGTGTCGCTGGCCGGCTACGGCGGCATTTTCCGGCGCAACGTGCTGGCCTCAGGAGTCATCCCGCAGATCAGCGTCATCATGGGTCCGTGCGCCGGCGGCGCCGTCTACTCGCCCGCCATGACCGACTTCATCTTCATGGTGCGCGACTCCAGCCACATGTTCATCACCGGACCCGACGTGGTGAAGACCGTCACGGGCGAGGACGTCACACTCGAGGAGCTGGGCGGCGCCGGCTCGCACAGCACCAAGTCGGGCGTGGCGACGTTCGTCGCAGCCGACGAGAAGACCGTGCTCGACGACGTGCGCTACCTGCTCTCGTTCCTGCCCTCGAACAACCTGGACGCACCGCCGATCATCGAGGCCACCGATGAGCCCGGCCGGTCGTGCCCGACGCTGCGCGACCTGATGCCGCAGAGCCCCAATGTGCCCTACGACATGAAGCAGATGATCGGAGAAGTCGTCGACGACGGCGAGTTCTTCGAGTACCACGCCGCTTGGGCCGGTTCGATCGTCTGCGGCTTCGCCCGCCTCGGCGGCCGCTCGGTCGGCGTGGTGGGCAATCAGCCGATGGTGATGGCCGGTGTGCTCGACATCGAGTCGTCGGAGAAGGCGGCCCGCTTCGTGCGGTTCTGTGATGCCTTCAACATCCCGCTGCTCACGTTCGTGGACGTGCCTGGCTTCCTGCCCGGCGTCGACCAGGAACACGGCGGCATCATCCGCCACGGGGCCAAGCTGCTCTACGCCTACTGCGAGGCGACCGTGCCGCGGGTGCAGGTCATCACCCGCAAGGCCTACGGCGGCGCGTATGTGGTGATGGACTCCAAGTCGGTCGGCTGCGATGTCAGCTTCGCCTGGCCCACGGCCGAGCTCGCGGTGATGGGACCGCAGGGAGCGGTCGAGATCTTGAACCGGCGCGAGCTGCAGCAGGCCGCCGACCCCGAGGCCCGCAAAGCGGCGCTGGTCGACGAATACAGCCGCAAGTACGCAAACCCCTACATCGCAGCCGAGCGGGGCATCGTGGATGCGGTCATCGATCCGGCCGAGACCCGCCAGAAGGTCATTGCCGCGTTCGACATGATCGGCGCCAAGCGCGAGGAGTTGCCGCGCCGCAAGCACGGCAACGTGCCGCTGTAGCAGGCTGCTGAAAAGTCGATTTTCGGGCGGTGTCCAGTTGCAAACCCGCAGGTCAGGGGCTTGCGCTTCCGGCCAGATTTGCATATTTCAGCGGCCTGCTAGAACCCGTGGAACGAGTGGGCGACCGGTGACCGCACCCGTGATCGACGCGTCACACCTGGCCATCAGCCCTGCCGCGACTGCCGAAGAGGCCGCCGCCATCGTCACGGCGCTCGAGCTGCTGTGGCCCCGTCCCGCCCCGGCCGACCCGCACCAGAGGCCGTCCAGCAAGTGGCGCTTCAGCGGCCGCCCCTGGCAAGCCCCCACCTCCTGGCCCGCCGTCCGCTACCGCTAGTCGTGCCCCCAGGTCCCAGTCCGGCTGCGGCCATGCCGCTCGACGGCCTTCGGGTCGTGGACCTGTCGTCGGTGTTCGCCGGGCCGCACTGCGCCCGCTACCTGGCTGACTTCGGGGCCGATGTGATCAAGGTGGAACGCCCCGGCGGCGACACCGTCCGCAACATGGGCTGGCGCGACGCGCAGGGCGAGACCCTGTGGTGGCGGCTCGTCAACCGCAACAAGCGCTGCGTCACGCTCGACCTCAAGGCGGCCGGCGATCTAGCGCTGCTGCGTCGGCTGCTGGCCGTCACCGACGTGCTGGTGGAGAACTTCCGGCCCGGCAAGCTCGAAGCGCTCGGCCTGGAGCCGAGCGAGCTGATCGAGGCCAACCCGAAGCTGGTCATCGTCCGGCTGACCGGCTTCGGCCAGGACGGTCCGTACCGCGACCGGCCGGGTTTCGCCACGCTGGCGGAAGCCATGAGCGGTTTCGCCTCCATGAACGGCGAGGCCGACGGCGCACCGCTGCTGCCGCCGGTTGCGCTCACCGACGAGATTGCCGGCCTGGCCGGAGCGTTCGCCGCGATGGTGGCGCTGCGCAGCGGCGTCGGCCAGGTCGTCGACGTCAACCTGCTCGAGTCGATGTCCCAGGCCATGGGCCCGCTGATGACCGCCTGGCACAGCGAGGGCTACCTGCAGCCCCGCCTCGGCGCAGGCATCCCCTACAGCGTCCCCCGCGGCACCTACCAGGCATCCGACGGCGGCTGGCTGGCAGTCAGCACCTCCACCGACTCGGTAGCAGCCAGGGTCATGGAGATGATCGGCATTGGCGACGACGAGCGCTTCACCACCTTCGAAGGCCGCATGGCCCACCGAGCCGAGCTCGACGAGGCAATGGCCAAATGGGTGAGCCAACGCACCCTGGCCGAGGCAGTCGCAGCATTCGACAACGCCCAGGCAGCCGCAGCACCGGTCCTCGACATGAGCCAGCTAGCAACCGACCCGCACACCACCGCCCGCGAGGCCTTCGTCGAGGTCGACGGGCTCATCCAGCAGAACGTGATAGCCCGCCTCAGCGCCACCCCCGGCCAAGTCCGCTGGGTCGGCCGCCCAGAAGGCGCCGACAACAACTGCCTCGCCGACATCGCCGACAGCGACACCGACCCCTGGCCAAAAGCCTGAGACCCGAGAGAACCAGGGGAGGGCGGGGGCAGATGTACCCACGCGCAGTTCGCAGCGCCATAGCCCTTCCACCTAGCAGCGGGCGGCGCTGCGCCTGTCTGAGCATGGGTGCAGCTGCCCCGTCCGCCCCGGAAGCACACACGTCAGCGGATCCGCTCCACACCCTTCAGCTTCAACAGCACCCAGCGGCCGGCCTTCATCAGCGGGTAGGTGAGACGAGCGGCCAGCGGCGAGCTGAACGCCAGCCGGTTAAACTTGTTGAACGCACCGCGATCGGTCGCCAGCAGCGCCAGAACACGCAGCGCCTCGTGCCCGACGTAGTGCCGATCGCCGATCTTGACCACCATCCCGTCGTTCAAATCGTGCGGCAGCCGGCGGACCTCATCGACGATCGGGCCGCCCCCCCGGGCATCGACCAGCACGAATTCGTCGACCGACTGCTGCAGCCGCAGGTACTGGGCGTAGTTGCTGCACATCGGGCACTCGCCGTCGTACACCAGCCAGACACGGCTGGCCTGTTGCGGCCGTTGTGACTGCTGCCGGCGTGTGAGGGCACGAAACGGTATGCCCACGATCGGCAGCGACCGCACGGTCCCCGACAGCGAGAACCGGGAAGGGGCGAGCGGCGACAGCAGCAGGAACAGCCCCACCATGACGATGTTGAGCGAGAACGAGATGTTCATGAGCAGGTCGCTGGTGATGTGGAACAGCATGAGCACAGCGCCGATCGGGCGATGCAGGTGGGGCCGGAACACGACCAGCATCGCAAAGATCTCGATGTAGAGCGTCATCCACCACATCGACTGCGCCAGCCAGTCGCGCTGCGCTACGAACGGCAGCAGCATCGGAATCTCGTCGGCTTCTGCGAGCAGTCGATCCAGCAGGATGCGCGTCAGAGCGTCGGAGGCAAACAGCTCGAGCCGGCCGTACCAGATCTTCCAGATCCCCGACAGGGTGTACGACAGCAGGATGACGCTCTGTGCCATCCACAAGGCCACCAGGCATGGCCGCACGTTGTTCCGTTCGTGGCGTCGGTCGCTCCGACGACCTGGCAGGAACAGCAGTGCGAAGCCGACCAGCAGCAGGACATGGACGCCGTGGTTGATGGAGCCGTACGAGTTGAGGATTGCGACATGCAGCATCAGGTGCAAGAAGGCGCCGAACCGCAAGACGAAGATGCGCGGGCTGGCTGCGGCCCCGAGGGCGAACAGCAAGCCGGCTGCCATCAGCGCAAGCTCGTGCCTCAGCCAGGCGGTTCCGACTAGCTGCTCTGCCAGCCTGATGGGCCACAGCGGTGCAGTCGGCGGACCTCCGGAATAGGCATCGCCGAACGGGTAGTGGGCCGTGCCGACGAGGTAGGCGAGGAACACGTAGTAGAAGCGGCTGAGCAGCACCACGTTGTTTGCACAGCGAGTCAATTCAGCGGGAGTTCGATGCTCCGTGGTGCCGGCGCTGAGAATCGACGTGCGGACCCGTCGCAGATTCCGTCGGATTCGCACAGACATGGCTCAGCCGGCATCCAGCGCAGTGTCGATGCGACCCGTGTCGGTATTCCACTGGACGATCAATTTGTCGGGTCGAAGGAGTTCGGCCCTGGTCAACCGGCCGTCGGCAAAGTCGGCGATGTTGTCTTGCAGGTCACGTAGATCCACATCGGCTCTGATGATGCTGAAGTCGACATTGCGCTCGCCGAGTGCCCGCCGGATGATCGGATGCAGCACCTCGGTGACCGCTTCATCGCATCCACGGTCCTTGTTGCATGCGATCGCGACGCGTCGCAGTGCCTTCCAGTCCCGGACGTCCGCGCTCGGGATGAGGTAGAAGGTCTCGACCGGCGGCTCCCCGTCGATCGAGTCGACGACGAGGGCGTATTCGAACGTCTCCCAGTCGGGGATGGTGGTGAAGAGCTTCCACTTGAAGAACGGGAAGACCTCGACATGTTCGGTCTCCAGCACGGAGTTGAGGGGGATCATCGCGATGTACAGCACGATGAAGCCAGGAACGAGCAGCTTCCACGTCCGGCGACGCCTACGACGCACCGCGGTGTCCATTACAGGCTCCTCGTCTCCCTGTTCGGCGTCTGTCCCAGCGAGATACGCATGACATCGGCGCGCCGCGTCCCTCAGCCGGCGTCGATGCGTGACTGCTCGGCCAAGCCGGCGATGTCGGCCATGATCGCGGACAGCTCGAAGTCCTTCGGCGTGTAGACCGCGGCCACCCCGGCATCTCGCAGGGCCTGATGATCTGCGGGCGGGATGATGCCGCCGACGATCACCGGAGCGTTCACGCCCTCGGCGTCGAGACACGCGAGCACCTCTGGCACCAGCTCGAGGTGGCTGCCCGACAGGATCGACAGGCCCACCACGTCCACGTCCTCATCGCGTGCGGTCGCAGCAATGTGGCCCGGGGTCAGGCGTATGCCTTCGTACACCACTTCCATGCCGGCATCGCGTGCTGCGACCGCCACCTGCTCGGCCCCATTCGAATGACCGTCCAAGCCTGGCTTGGCGACGAGCACCCGGGGCGGCCCGCCCTCCATGGCCGCGCACTTCTGTGCCACAGAGGCCAGTCCGGACCAGCGCAATCCAGCGCCCCCAGCACCGTCGGCTGTTGCTTCCCGCTCTTGTCCGCTGCGCTCACGGGCCGCTCGGGCCACGGCTGCGCCGATCGGCGCAGCCTTGAGACCGGTCGGCGCACGGAACTCGCCGAACACTTCGCGCAGGGCCTGGGCCCACTCGCCCGTCGTCACTCCGGCATGTGCCGCCTCGATGCTCGGTCCCATGATGTTCACCTCGCCGGAGGCGGCCACCCGCAGGTCGTCCAGCGCGGCGACGACCCGGTTCGAGTCGCGTGCGGCTCGCCAGCGTTCGAGGTCGGCGATCAGCGCAGCTTCGGTCTCGGGATCCACCCGCAGGATCGACTCGTCGCCCTCCAGCGGCGACGGCGCCGTCTCGGTGAACTCGTTCACCCCCACCACGGTCAACTCGCTGCTCTCGATCTGTCGCACCCGCTCGGTGTGGCTCGCCACCAGGCGTCGCTTCAGCTCTGCGATCGCGGCAAATGCGCCGCCCATCTCCAGCACGTCGTTCAGCTCAGCTTGCGCCGCCTCCACCAGCTCAGCCGTGCGACCCTCGACCACCACCGAGCCGTCGAAGATGTCGCCGTACTCCAGCAGGTCGGTCTCGTGGGCCAGCACCTGCTGGATCCGCAGCGACCACTGCTGGTCCCAGGGCCGCGGCAGCCCTAGCGCCTCGTTCCACGCGGGCAGCTGGAGCGAGCGGGTCCGGGCCCCTTTCGACAGCGTCACGCCCAGGGCTTCAAGGGTGATCCGCGCCACGTTGTTCTCGGGCTGCGCCTCGGTCAGCCCCAGCGAGTTCACCTGCACGCCGTATCGGAAGCGCCGCAGCTTCGGGTCGGCCACGCCGTAGCGCTCGGCGCAGATGTGATCCCACATCTGGGTGAAGGCCCGCACTTTGCAGACCTCCTCGATGAACCGGATGCCGCCGTTCACGAAAAACGAGATGCTGCCCACCGTGGCGTCAAAGCGCTCGGCCGGCACTTTGCCGCTGTCGTGCACAGCGTCCAGCACATCGATTGCGGTCGCCAGCGCGTAGGCGATCTCTTGGGTGGGCGTCGCGCCGGCTTCCTGCAGGTGGTAGCTGCACACGTTGATCGGGTTCCACTGCGGCAGATGCGCCGAGCAGTAGGCCACCACATCGACCGTGAGGCGCCGACTGGCTTCGGGACTGTAGATGTAGGTGCCCCGGCTCAGGTACTCCTTCACGATGTCGTTCTGCGTCGTGCCCCGCAGCACCTCTGACGGCACGCCCGCGTTCTGCGCGTTGGCGATGTAGAGGCTCAGCAGCCATGGCGCCGTGGCGTTGATGGTCATCGAGGTGTTCATGGCGTCCGGCGGGATGCCGTCCAAGAGCTGGGCCATGTGGCCGAGGTGCACCACTGGCACGCCGACCTTGCCCACCTCGCCACGCGCCATCGGGTGTCCGGGGTCATAGCCGGTCTGGGTCGGGAGATCGAAGGCCACCGACAGCCCCGTCTGGCCCTTGGCCAGCATCGACCGGTAGAGCTCGTTGGATGCCTGGGCCGTGGAGTGGCCCGAGTAGGTGCGCATCAGCCACGGCCGGTCGCTCCGTGGAGCTTCGGACGCAGTCACGGCCGGTCGCGCCTCGGCGCATCAGCTCCTGTCACGGGCGTCAGCCCTCGAGCATGCGGAAGACCATGGGGCGCAGCCAGATCTCAGGCAGCGGCCGGGCAATGGCCTCGGCCAGCAGCTCCAGGTATGCCTCCCGCTCAACCTCCACAGCACCCAGTCCCGCCAAGTGCGGGGTCGTCCACTGCACGTCCAGCAGGGCTCCGCCCGTCACCTTGAGCGCGTCGACAAGGGCGACCAGCGCCACCTTCGAGGAATCGCTCTCGGTGTGGAACATCGATTCGCCGGCGAAGAAGGCGCCCACGGCAACGCCGTAGAGACCGCCCACCAGTTCGTCGTCAAGCCAGGCCTCGACACTGTGTGCCCAACCCAGCTCATGCAGTGCCATATAGGCGTTGCCCATGTCGTCGCTGATCCAGCCATGGGGCCTGGCCGGGTCCGCGCACGACTCCAGCACCTGTTCAAAAGAGGTGTTGATGCGAATGTCATAGCGTCGGCAAGCCCGCCGCAAGGATCGGCTGACACGCAGATAGCTGAGCGGCAGGATGCCGCGCGGGTCCGGCGACCACCAGCCGATGGTGTCACCCAGCGGCATCGGGAACAATCCCGCCCGGTAGGCGTCGAGCAGCGTGCCGGGTTCGAGGTCGGCACCCGCTCCCACCAGTCCGTTCTCATCCGCTGTCGATGCCGGTGGGAATGACCATCCCGACGCAGGCGGTTCCGTTGGGCCGTCTTCTGACTCACGCTGCATCAGCGCGAGCCTACGCCTGTTGCCAGCACGCTGTCGGATGGGTCGGCGGGCGTACCGTTTCCACTGTCGGGTTCTTCTCAGCAGCGGTCCCGTCCAACGACTCAGCAGCCTTCCACAAAGCGGTCGCCGTTGACATCATTCTGTCGCTAGCGGCCGAGGGCGTCGGTCTCGATGGTTACCGAATGAACAGTCACCGGACGCGAAGGCGCCCCGCCTAAGGACCCGCCCGGCTCGTGGAGGCCAATGATGGCTTCGGCGACCGTCAGCCCGGCGTCGTCGGTCTGGCCGAACACCACATAGGTGCCCTGAGAATCCAGCAGCGCCGCGTTCGTGCCTGTGGTGATGAAGAACTGCGCCCCGGCGGAGTTGAAGCCGGCTGCACGAGCCATGACCAGTTGCCCCGGCCGGTAGCGGTACGGCCCGATGGGATTGGCGGTGTTCGGATCGACCTCGAACTGCGGTTCGTCAGGAATCGTGTATCCCGGACCCGGGTCCGACGCGGTATTCGTGTGTGGCGAGCCGCCTTGGATTATGTGAATGGAGGGATCAGTGCGGAACAGCAGCGTTTCGTCGTAGTAGCCCCAGCGGGCCAGCGTGACGAAGTTGTTCACCGTCTCCGGAGTGGCCTCGGCGGTGAGCTCGAACCGCATCTCGCCCTCGCTGGTGTCGAACACGGCGGTGTAGCTCGCCGCGGGATCGATGCACATCGGCTGGCGCGTGTCGAAGTCGATGACGCGCTCGCTCGTGCCGTCCAGCGCAGGACAGCCTTCCGGAATCTCCGATGGAACTGCATCGGCGGCGTCTGCCGACGGTGATGTCGAAACGGGCTCGTCGTCGGTCCGCGGGCTCGTCGTGTCTGCGGAAGGCTCAGCGGTCTCGAATGCTGCCGCTTCGGGTGCTTCGACGTCAATCTCGTCAATCTCGCTGTCGCTGTCGGCGGCGTCGTCACCGCTGAACACGCTCCACAGCCACAGCGCGATCAGTACTGCAGCCACGACAAACACGACCCGCAACACCGTGCGGCCGGTGGCGGAGCGCTTCTTGGCGCGCTCGGCCTCGGCGATCGCCCGCATGCGATTCTCGCGTTGGCGCTGTCTCTTCTCGCTGGCCATGAGCTGCGCTCCCGTGACTCCTGCATGGTTCCGTGCGGTGCCGTGTGGCTGGGGTGGAGGACTCTCGACCCTTGCCGACGGTCACACTACCGAGGCCCGCCCGTTGCCCTGTCGGGCACACCGACGGGTGCGGTGACCGGGCGGTTCGTCATGGCCGAAAATCCCGAACGGGCCGCTGAGGCGCCCCGGTACCATCGCCGGGCGTGCCCTTGGTCGTGCAGAAATTCGGTGGAACATCGGTTGCCAGTGCCGCGCGCATGCGCGAGGTGGCCGATCACGTCAAGCACTGCCGCAGCCGGGGCGATGAGATCGTGCTGGTCGTCAGCGCCATGGGTTCGGAGACCGATGAGCTGATCGGGCTAGCGGATCAGATCACCGATGAGCCGTCCGGCCGCGAGATGGACATGCTCATCACCGCGGGCGAGCGCAAGGCGATCGCCTTGATGTGCATGGCGCTGCACGATGTCGGCGTCGCAGCGGACTCGTTCACCGGCAGCCAGGCCGGATTCCTGACCGACACCAATCACCGCAACGCCAAGATTCTCTCGGTCACCCCGAAGCGCGTGACCGAATCGCTCGAAGCCGGTCGTGTAGCGGTGGTCGCGGGTGCCCAGGGTGTGTCCACCGACAACGACGTGACGTTTCTGGGCCGTGGCGGTTCGGATACGACGGCGGTCGCCTTGGCGCATGGCCTGGGGGCCGATGCCTGCGAGCTGTACACCGATGTCTCGGGTGTGTTCACCACCGACCCGCGGGTGTGCACCCGCGCCCGCAAGCTGGCACGCATCAGCTTTGACGAGCTGCTCGAGATGACCGCCATGGGCTGCCCCAAGCCGGCTGCCCGCTCGGTTGAAGTCGCCCGCACGTACGGCGTTCCCCTGCACGTGCGCTCGGCATTCACATGGGAACCAGGAACGTGGGTAGTCGACCCGGAGTCAGGCATGAATGCGAGACAGATGGAGCAGCCGATTGTGACAGGCATCGTGCCGGACGCATCGCAGGCCAAGGTGACGCTGGTCGGCGTGCGGGACGAGCCGGGGATCGCGGCCAAGGTGTTCCGCACGCTCGCCGATGCGGCGGTCATCGTCGACATGATCGTGCAGAACGTGGGCGACCACGGCCGCACCGACATCTCGTTCACCGTGCCTGCGGACGGTGCAGACGAGGTGCGGACCATCTGCGAGGGCATGGTGAACACCGTGGGCTTCTCGTCGGCCAACACCGATGTGGACATCGCGAGGGTCTCGCTGGTCGGCGCCGGCATGGCCAGCCATCCCGGCGTGGCCGCCACCATGTTCGAGACGCTCGCCTCAGAGAACATCAACATCGAGATGATCTCCACCTCGCCGATCCGCATCTCCTGTGTCGTAGCCGAGGCAGACGTCGACCGGGCCACCGTCGCCCTGCACACCGCCTTCGGCCTCGACTGACGAGGCGCATCAGACTCGGCCTCGATTGACGAGGCGCATCAGACTCGGCCTCGATTGACGAGGAGCATCAGACTCGGCCTCGACTAGGGAACAAACAGCACGAGGGGTGCGTGAGGGCTGCCGTGCCCGCGCGCAGTTATGAATCGCCCCAAGCACATCCGACTCGCGTACGAAGCGCTTCATCTGTGTGAAGCACGGGTGCGGCTGCCCTCACGCACCCCGGGGAACGCGGAAATTCCCAAGAGCCTGAAGAAAGAGCCTCGGTAGCCTCGGACTCATGCGTGTAGGAATCGTCGGAGCCACCGGTCAGGTCGGCGGCGTCATGCGAGCCATCCTGGCCGAGCGAAGCTTCCCCATCGACGAGCTGCGGCTGTTCGCGTCAGCTCGCTCGGCCGGCCGCAAGCTTGCTTGGAACGGATCAGAGGTTGCGGTCGAGGATGCCGCGCAGGCCGACTTCGGCGGACTCGACATTGCCCTGTTCTCGGCCGGCAAGACCACCTCTCTGGCGATCTCTGAGCGTGTCGCTTCGCAGGGTCCCACGGTGATCGACAACTCGTCCGCGTGGCGCATGGATCCCGATGTGCCGCTCGTGGTGCCGGAGGTGAACGCCCCCGAGGTGTTCAACGCGCCGAAGGGGATCATCGCCAACCCCAACTGCACGACGATGGCGGCGATGCCGGTGCTGGCGCCGCTGCACGCCGAGGCCGGCTTGACCTCAATGGTGGCAGCCACCTACCAGGCGGTCTCTGGTGCTGGCCTGGCAGGCGTCGACGAGCTGGAACAGGCACTGGAGGCGACCAATCCCGATGCCGCCGCCCTGACCTATGACGGCGACGCCGCCACCCATCCGGCGCCGGACAAGTTCCCGGGTCCGATTGCGCACAACGTGCTGGCCCAGGCAGGCAGCTTCGTCGATGACGGCAGCGGCGAGACCGACGAGGAGCAGAAGCTCCGTAACGAGAGCCGCAAGATTCTCGGCATTCCCGACTTGGAGGTCTCGGGCACCTGTGTGCGCGTGCCGGTGTTCACAGGGCATTCGCTGGCACTGAATCTCCGCTTCGAGCTGCCGATCTCGCCCGAGCGGGCCACCGAGCTGCTGGCTGATGCCCCAGGCGTCGAGCTGGCCGATGTGCCCACGCCATTGCAGGCAGCAGGCCGCGACCCGTCCTACGTAGGCCGCATCCGCCGCGACCCCACGGTCGAGCACGGCCTCGCGCTGTTCGTAGTAGGCGACAACCTCCGCAAAGGCGCCGCGCTCAACGCCATCCAGATCGCCGAGGTGTGCTCGGCGGCCTGACACTCAGCGCCGAGACAGTCGCTGCCGCCTAGTACGCAGGCAGTCTGGCACCCGAGCGACGAGGGCTGGGCGAGGGCTGCAGTGCCCGCGCGCGGTTATGAAGCGCCCCCGAGCCCATCCAGCTTGTGCACACGGCGCTTCATCTGTTTGAAGCACGGGTGCTGCTGCCCTCGTCCAGGCCGGGCGCACCTACAGATCGGGCGCACCTACAGATCGCGCCGCACAGCCACTTCTGCGCCTGGCACTTCAGGCTCGTCATCGACGATCTCGGCTGGGAAGCCGGGCGCCGTGATGGTCCGACCGGTTGCATCCTCAAGCCGGCGGATGATGTTCGGCGACCATTCCCGCTCGCCGTAGCGAGCAGCCCCGTCGGCGAACACGTCAACCAGCACCGGTGACAGCTCCAGCGGCAGACCGTGCTCAGCGGCGATGTCCGCGAACAGCCCGATGTCCTTGCACACCAAGTTCATGGTGAAATTGATGTCCCGCGACCCGTTGAGGATGACTTGGCTCTCGGTCTCGTGGACGAAGGAGTTGCCCGAGCTGATGCGGATGGCCTTGTACGTCGTGGCCAGGTCCATGCCTGCCGCCTGAGAGGTGACCAGCGCCTCGCACAGCGAGACGAGGTTGGCGGTCGCCAAGTAGTTGGTCACGACCTTGAGAATCGATGCGGATCCCAGCGGCCCGGTATGCAGGATTCGCCGTCCCATGGTCGTGAGCAGCGGCAGCATCGCCTCGAAGGTCGAGCGATCGCCCCCGGCAAAGATCGAGATGTTCCCGGTTGCCGCTCGGTGGCACCCGCCCGATACGGGACAGTCGATGGCGGCGCCGCCGGCAGCCACCACCTTCGCACCGAGCCGTCGCACTTCGTGGTGATCTGTGGTGCTCATCTCGGCCCAGATCTTCGGGGCTGACGCTTGGCTCGCGGCGAAGCCGGCCAGCAGGCCGTCGTCAGCCTCGAGCACCGCAGCGGAAGCTGTCGGCGTGGGCAGGCAAGTGATCACTACGTCGCAACGCTCAGCGGCCTCGGCGCCAGAGGCAGCGGTCGAGGCGCCGCCATCCAGGAACGGCGCCATCGCCGAGGGATCCAGGTCGCGCACCACGAGCTCATACCCGTTCCGCTGCAATGACCCCGCCAGCTTCCCCCCGACATTGCCCAACCCGATGAACCCGACTCGTCGCGGCGTCGCGAGTGCCATCAGACCCACCTCCCTGTTCTCGCGAGCGAGGGGCGAAGCCCTTCTCGCTCGCACTGGACGTCGGGCAGGCGGGATTTGAACCCACGACCTCTTCGTCCCGAACGAAGCGCGCTACCAACCTGCGCCACTGCCCGTCTGCGATCGGGTGGCTGATCGCTCCGGCCGAAGCTACCGGCCTTGCGCCCGGCTGCGCTACAGCAATTCGGCGCCGCGGGACTAGCCCGTCTCTGCGGAGTCTCTTTGCAGCAGCTCGTGCGCAGTCCGGCGCAGCAGCAGCGGGTTCAGCGGCTTGACCAGCCAAGCATCTGCCTCTGACCGCCGCGCCAGAAACTCGTCGGCTTCACGATCGGCCAGCATCAGCACCGGCACGCGCGGCAGCCGGCCCATGCCGGATTCCAGCCGCAGATCCAGGCAGGTGGCCATGCCGCCCATGTTGCCGATCTGGAAGTCCAGTATCACCAGGTCGGGCGTGCTGGCCTCCACCGCCGGCCGGACGTCGTGTCCAGAGCGAACGACCCGGAACGTGACGTCTCTGCCGGCGAGCGCCGCGGCTACCTCTTCGACTACCCAGTCGGCATCGGTGGCCAGCAGCACTTTGGTCACGAGCCGCAGGATAATCGTGCCGACCCTCGCATCTGCCAACGGTCATCCGGCCCGCGATCGCGCACTGCCGGAACCGCACGGGGTGAGGACGCTCCTAGAGTTCGGGCCGACCCGAACCAGGGAGCTCGAGTGCACGTACGACGGACTCGCCGCCGCTTGCTCGCGCGCCTTGCCGCAGGCGTGCTCCTGCTGGCGGCATTCGGGGGTCTTGCTGCGGGGCCTGCGTCGGCTCACGACGAGCCGGGCGCTCATGACGGCGAGACGGAGACTCCTGCGCCCGCCCCCGACGGCTCTCCCCGCCTGATCGTCCTCGTCGAGGTCAACGGGCTCATCGATCCGATCATGTCGTCGTACATCCGGCGGCAGATCACGATCGCCGAGGGGCGGCACGCGATCGGCGTGGTGCTGCACATGGACAGTGCCGGAACCACGCTCGACGACGAGGCGCTCGTGGACCTGCTCGAAAACGTGCGGCTCGCACACTTGCCGGTGGGGGTCTGGGTCGGCCCGAGCGGTGCGCAGGCGCTCGGCGGTGCCGCCCACCTCGTCACCACGGCCGACTTCGCCGCGGTCGCGCCGGGCGGCCGAATCGGCGACTTCACCGCGGTGCAGGGCCTAGTCCATGCACACGGTCCTGATACCGAGCGATTCCACCATCACGACGACGACGGTCTGCACTCGGGCCCGAGCGTCCGTTACTTCGATGCCGACGTCGCGATGGGCGCCGGCCTGACGCACAGCACGGAGCCCACGATCGGCGACTTCATCATCGCCCTGTCGGACGCCGGCTACTTGCCGCCGATCACGCAAGAGGTCACGGGAGACGACGGCATCGTGCGGCGCACTCCGGCCCCCGACGTGATCGTGGAGTTCGTGAGCCTGCCGCTGATCGACGGCCTGTTTCACACGGCTGCGAGCCCCGCCATCACCTATCTGCTGCTGCTCACGGCACTGTCGCTGCTGTTGCTCGACTTCTACACCGGGGGCATCGGCGTGGCGGCAGCGGTCGGGGCGGGCTGCGGGCTCCTGTCTGCGTTCGGCCTGGGAACGCTCGACATCCGCCCGTGGGCGCTGGTGCTGGTCATCGTCGCCTTCGCGGCATTCGCCGTCGACATCCAGGCCAGCGTGCCGCGCTTCTGGACGGCGGCAGGCGGCATCGCGCTGCTGGTGGGCTCGTTGGCGCTGTTCGGCCAGCATTCGATGAGCTGGATCCCACTGCTGGTGGGCTTGGTGGGGGTGGGGGTGTTCGTGCTCTCGGGCATGCCGGCGCTGGTGCGCACCCGCTACGGCACCGCCACCGTCGGCCGAGAGTGGATGATCGGCGCGGCTGGAACGGCGGTGACCGATATCGATCCCGACGGCACGGTCGAGGTGCACGGCGCGCAGTGGCGGGCTCGGGTCAACCGCCTCACCCCGCTTGAGGCCGGCGAAACCCTGCGTGTGAGCGGCATCAGCGGCGTGGTGCTGGAAGTGGAGCCGCTCGAAGGCGCCGCAGTGGACTACCGCGAGATGCGCAGGAGGCCGAGCGAATAGCGAGGCCGTGGCCCGAGCGGCCCATGAGTCCGTGTTGAATTGAGATTGGGAACAAGAGCGGGATACAAGTGGTTCGGCCGCGAGAACGTGTGAATCTACGTGCGACCTGACCAGGAAACGGGGCGATTCGACAGTTTCCGAAACCGAATGAGATTTCGTTTAACTCTTGTCACGCACCTTTTTGTCCTCTAGTGTCTCCCCGACAAGGGGGACAAATGAGCGCTTTGCTGGTCGAGGAGTGGCAGGACAAGGCAGCTTGTCGAGGACCTCAGGCGGCGGTTTTCTTCCCGCCACCCCGCACCGAGCGACGTGATGAGAAGGCTGAGCGAGAGGCTCGAGCGAAGTCCATCTGCAACCAGTGCTCGGTGATCACCGACTGTCTGGCTCATGCGCTGGACGTCGGTGAGGCCCACGGCATCTGGGGTGGGCGCAACGAGACTGAGCGCCGTAACCTGCTGGCACTGCGCGCTGACGGCAGCTAGTGGTGCGTCGCAGTTTTCCTCCGGGCATCATGCAGCTCGCTGACCTGCAAGAATGGGCTTGCTTCAGCCCCAGCCATTTCAGCGACGCACCACTAGTGCCGCTCAGCAAACGTTTGTGCGGTGGCCGACGCCGCCCATCCGCTTGATTTCAAGCCTTCCAGCAATCACCGTCACGGCGAAGGTTGCCTGATGCGGCACTAGGAAACTGCTGATTTATTCGGATCCGGGCAAGTCTGCAACGCTCTGACCTGCGGCTTTGTGTCCGTGAATCGGCGATTTCGGCAATTGCTCAGCAGTCTCCTAGCAAGACACCGCGTCCCAGCCGGCGCGGCACAACTGCGGGCTCACATCTGCACGCGGGATTTCGGCGCTCAACAATCGTTTATTCAGACTGCTCAGACAACTCGGGGCAACCGCGGCCCGGCGATGCGCAGATCCCCCCGCCGGCGCGTCACCCCCGTCCGGTCCAGATAGCCCACGAGCGGCAGCGCGTACTTGCGCGTCGTGCCGAGTTCTTCTCGTATCTCTGCGACGGTCACACCATCAGGCTGCGAGCTGAGCAGGGCAGCGATCCGCTCAGCAGCGGCGTCGATGGCCGAGGCGGCGAACCAGATTCCGTCGGCGTGCACGATGTCGCCGCGTTGCGAGAGCGCCAGCAGCTCCTGCTGGGTCACATCGCTCGGCTCGGGCGGCGAGAACGGTGCCGCTGCCAGTTCGGCAATGATCCGATGGTCGGCCAGGACGTCGGCGGCGTCGGCTTGCCGGGCACGTCCGGCGTCGACCACGATCCCGTCCAGCGTCTGGATCGCCAGCCGCTGGCGCTCGTCCAGCCCGGCCAGGTCCAAACCGAGCGGCCCGGCGCCGGCGATCTGGTTCCGCAGGTCGTCTCTCAGGTCGTCGATGAGCTCTGGCGATGCCACCCAGTCGCCCAGCACGGGCTCGAAGCGGTGGCCGGTGAGGCGCTCGAGCTGGGTCGTCTTCACCCAGCCGCGCTCGGCCAGCATCCGCTCGGGGCGGGCATCGGGCTTGGCGACCGAGGCTCGCAGCCGGGGATCGGGATCGAGCACCGTGCCGCCGCCGATGGTCTGGCCCCGGCCGAAGTCCCGCAGCACGAAACGGTCGCCCAGCACCAGCGGCAGGGCGACGGGCAGGTGCAGCCGGGCATATCCCGTCTCCGATGGGCCGATGCGCTCGGGTCCCAGTACTCGCAGCCGAACCGGCCATTCGCCCGATCCGAGATAGAAGGCGTACGCGCCCCGGCGTGTGACACCGTTCTTCACGCCATCAAGCACAGCGAGCTCGACGTCGACGACGCGGGTGTGGTGCCACTGGCCGGGACGCACCAGGGCGATGCCGCGCCCCAAGTCGCTCGCGTCGACGCCTGTCAGGTTGAGCGCCACCCGGTGCCCTGGGCCGATGCGCTCGACGGTGGCGCCTTGGGTCTGGATTGCCCGCACCCGTGCTGGCTTGCCGCTCGGCGCGGTCGCCAGCTCATTGCCGGCCGAGATAGGGCCGCCGGCCAGTGTGCCGGTGACGATGCGACCTGCTCCGGTGGCCGCGAACGACCGGTCGATCCACAGGCGGGGCCGATCCCGATCGGCTGCGGTGGGGGTGAGAGCGCACAAGTCGTCGAGCGCTGCACGCAGGTCGTCCAGACCGGTCCCGTCGACGGCATCGGTGGCCACCACCGGTGCGTCGGCCAGAAACGTCCCTTCGACATGCTCTGCGATGTCGAGGCGCGCCAACTCGGCCAGCTCCTCGTCGACCAGGCCGATCTGGCTGAGCACGACCACGCCGTGCGAGATGCCGAGCATCTCCAGGATCGCCAGGTGCTCGGCCGACTGCGGCTTCCAGCCTTCCGGCGCCGCCACCACGAACAGGGAGGCATCCACCGCACCGACCCCGGCCAGCATGTTCTTCACGAAGCGGATGTGCCCGGGCACGTCCACGAAGCTGACTTGACGGCCCGACGGCAGCGCGCAGAACGCGAACCCCAGGTCGATGGTGAGGCCACGCTCCTTTTCCTCTGCCAGCCGATCGGGGTCGGTGCCGGTGAGGGCACGCACCAGCGTGGATTTGCCGTGGTCCACATGACCCGCGGTGCCGACGATGTGCACCCCGCCAGCTTGCCCCGCCCGCGCTGCTGTGCGTCGCCTCGTGTCGAGCCTGCCGATGTGCTGAGCGAGAGAATCGGCTTGTGCAGCGTGTCAGCGCGACCCTAGGGTTGCTGGTGGAGCTAGACGGAATCGAACCGTCCGAGGCCGGGGTATCAGGCCAGCTCGCCGCACCAGCGGTAGCCCCACGAGAGCCGCACCTTTCGGGGTGCGGCTCTCGTTATGCTGGCAGGCCGCACGTCAGTGATTTTCATGAATTTCTGATCTGAGCATGATGCGCGGAGGGACGGGTCCGTGGACCCAGCGACGTTGCTCAGGACTGCTGGTCGAGCGCTTGGCGGGCAGCAGCCGCCACGAGGGTGTCGTCAGCGGGATCGACCGTGCGCAGGTCGATCACGGTCGTCTGCTCGTTGACGCGAGCGATGACTGGCGGGTCATGCGCTCGGAGGGCGGCCGCGTAGTCGCCATCGAGCTCGACGCCGGCTGAGGGAATGTCCTGGCCCGGCAGCGATCCGGCGCCGGCCAACGCAGTGGTCCGCGCTGGCCGGCCCACGCCGAGGGCTTCGGCACGCTCTGCCAGTTCACCGACCGGCACACGGGCCATGCGCCAGAACGGGATGGCGTCGGCGTCACGCCGCAGGTAGGCCATCGCAACTGGCTGCAGCGCATCCAGGACCAGCGAACCGGGTCGGAAGGCCCGCATCAGCGGATGCGCTGCACAGGCCGCCACCAGGTCGGCCTTGCCGCAGATGATCCCGGCCTGGGGTCCCCCCATCAGCTTGTCGCCCGAGAACGTGACGAGCGCTGCGCCTGCTGCCAGGGTCTGGCGCGCACCGGGCTCGCCGGCCAACCATTCGGGGCGTTGTCCCAGCCACGGGCAGCGCTCGTCCAGCAGGCCCGATCCCAGGTCGGACACGACCGGTGGCCCGATCATGGCCAAGTCCGCCACATGGGCCTCTTCGGTGAAGCCGGTGATGCGGTAGTTGGACGGGTGCACCTTCAGCAGCAGCGCGATGTCGTCCCGTTCGGCTGCCGCCCGGTAGTCCGCTGCCCGGGTGCGATTGGTGGTGCCGACCTCCACCAGACGGGCACCAGATTGCTCCATCACCTCGGGCACCCGGAAGCCGCCGCCGATCTCCACCAGCTCGCCACGCGACACCGCTACGCCCCGACCTCGCGCCAGTGCTGCCAGCACCAGCGTCACGGCTGCGGCGCAGTTATTGACGACGAGCGCCGCCTCGGCACCGGTCAACGTCGCCAGCAGCAGCGAAGCGTGGGAGGTGCGCGAGCCGCGCCGCCCCGTTTCGATGTCGAACTCCAGGTTGCTGAACCGCACCGGATCGGCGTCGTGCTCCAGACCGGACAGCGCTCGATTGTGCTGATTCCCGAGCGGAGCCCGGCCCAGATTCGTGTGCAGCAGTACACCCGTGGCGTTGATTGCGGGACCCAACAGGCTCCTGCGCAGCCGGTGCGCCTCCGCAGCCGCCGAGTCGGGATCACCGGCGGCAATGGCCGCACGCGCGGCAATCACCAGCAACGGATGCGGGAGACCTGTATCGGCGATGCTCAGCGCCAGGTCGTTCACCGACGGCGGCCTCATCGCCCGGACCCTACCGGCCCTCCAAACGCACAGACCAACGAGGGGGGCGCAGGGGCGACGGCGCCCGCGCGCAGTTATGAAGCGCCCCAAGCACATCCAGCTAGTGCACATGCGCTTCATCTGTTTGAAGCACGGGCGCCGTCGCCCCTGCGCCCCCGGACTGGTTAGCGGCGGGGACTCAGCGTGATGGGGATCGGCCCGTCCATGCGTGCCGTGCAGGTGCCCATGTCCACCGGAGGGCAGATCTCGGTGACGAGCCGTTCGGTGATCCGCTCGAACACCTCAGCAGCCGCTCCGCCGCCGGCTTTGCCGGTCACGGGCTCGCCGGAGTCTCCGCCAGCAGACACCGCAGGCTCCAGCGGGATCGAGTCCAGCAGCGGCACGCCGAGGTCGCCGGCGAGGCGCTCGCCGCCTCCCTCGCCGAAGAACGCCCAGCGCTGACCGTCGGGACTCACGAATGCGCCCATGTTCTCGACGACGCCCACGATCGGCATGTGGCTGCGGCGTGCCATGTCGGCCACGCGAACGGCGACCTTCTGCGCGCTCAGCGCAGGCGTCGTCACCACCAGCATCTCGGCTTGGGGCAGCAGGCGGGCCAAGGCCATCTGTACGTCGCCCGTGCCGGGAGGCATGTCGATAAGCAGGTAGTCCAGTTCGCCCCAATCCACGTCGTGCAGGAACTGCTCGACGGCTTTGGCGAGCATCAGACCCCGCCACATGAGCGCGGTCTCCTCGGTCTCCACGAGGAGACCGGTCGAGACCACCTTCAGCAGGCCGTTGCCCACCGGCTGGGAGTCGGGCACGATCTTGCCGCGCTCCTCGCCCTCGGCAGGCGGTCGGGCCTCCAGGCGGCCTTCCATGCCGAGCATCCGGGGGATGCTGAAGCCCCAGATGTCGGCGTCCATGACGCCCACAACGAAACCGCGGGTCGCCAGTGCTGCCGCCAGGTTCACGGTCACCGACGACTTGCCGACACCGCCTTTGCCGGAGGCCACCGCGAGCACTCTGGCGTTGGCCGGCACCTGCGTCGGCGTAGCGCGATCGCGGGCACTCTGGCGGGCTCGCTCCATCACCCGAGCCTTCTCGGCTGCGTTCAGCTCGTCCCAGTGCAGTCGTACTCTCTCGATGCCCGGCAGCCCCCCGACGCGTGATTCGCAGTCGCGCTTGATGGTGGCGCGCAGCGGGCATCCAGCGGTGGTCAGCGCCACGGTCACATGCCCGGTGGTGCCCTCGCGGTAGGCGTTGCGCACCATGCCCAAGTCGACGATGTTGTCGCCCAGTTCGGGGTCCATGACCCCGCGCAGGATGGCGATCATCGCCTCGTCAATGGGGGGAGCATCGGTGGTGCTCACGTTTCCGCAGGGTAATGGCGGCGTGCGCTGGCCCACGAAGCTCACCTGTGAAATCCGGATTGATGGCACTAGCATCGACGTCAGAAGGTGTGCCCGAGAAGGGCTGATCCAGGAGTCGCCGTAGTGATCACGCTGACCGATACCGCCGCTGAGAAGGTCCAAGAACTCATCATCCAAGAACTCGCTGAGTCCGGCGGCGAGCCGGAGTTGGCGCTGCGCGTCGCTGTCCGGCCTGGCGGCTGCTCGGGCTTCAGCTACGAGATGTTCTTCGATTCCGAGGTCGCTGCCGACGACATGTCCAAGTCGTACGGCGAGATCACGGTTGTCTCTGACCCGATGAGCGCGCAATTGCTCGAAGGCGCCACGCTCGATTTCACCGATGGGCTGATGGGTTCGGGGTTCGCGATCGACAATCCCAACGCGCAGCGCACCTGCGGCTGCGGCAACTCGTTCAGCTGAGCCGCGCTCAGCCCCAACCCGAACCGCCCGACTCTGAGCGGGCTTCCGGGCAAGCTCACGTCGGTGCCACGCTTCAGTTTGTCGTCGACGGCAATGCCGTCGAAGTGCCTGACGACGGTGACACGCTGCTGGGAGCGCTGCGCGACCACCTCGGCATCGAAGCGGTGCTCGACGGGTGCAGCCCGCAGGGCCAATGCGGCTGCTGCACGGTGCTGGTGGACGACGCACCACGGGTGGCTTGCGTCACGCCGGCTCGCCGGGTTGCCGGCAGGCATATCACCACGGCCGCCGGGCTGAGTCCCGACGAGCAGCAGCGCTGGACTGAGGCCTTCCTTGTCTGCGGTGCCTCGCAGTGCGGTTTCTGCACGCCCGGCATCGTGTGCCGGCTGGTGGGTCACGAGCGCCGCGGCGCCGACCTGTCCGACCGCTTGACGGTCGACAAGGCGCTTGCGGCTCATTTGTGCCGATGCACGGGCTGGCAGACCATCCGCGAGGCGGCCGCCCATGCCACCACAACCCCAGTCGAGAGGCTGAGCCGAAGGGCGAAGCCGTGGCCCGAGCGGCCCGTGAGCCTGGTTCCGATCGAGATTGGGAACAAGAGCGGACATGAACAGGCGTCCGAACGTGATCCGTCTGCCGCTGCCCACCGGGCCGGCCTCGAGACCGGCGGTCCCCAGCGGTCGGTGTCCGCCAGCGTGCTGGGTGCGTTCGCATTCGGTGCCGACGGCGCTCCGCCTCGCACGCTCACGGCTGTCGCCGGTCCGACCGGCGACTGGCACGCGGCTGGCAGCTTGGCCCAGGCGCGCCGGCAGGCCGACAAGGTGCAGGGACGCCACACCACGCTCGAAGCTGTCCCGCCCATCGAGTTGTCTGAGGCAGGCCAGCAGTGGGACATTCGCCTGTCCACCTGCTGGACCGAGCCCGGTTACCTCGAGACTGACGCCGCGTGGTGCGTGCCGGGCGGCGAGCCGTCCGATCCACTCGCGAACGGCGGGGCCTTCGGCGGCAAGGTCGTGTCGCCGGTGGGCGATGAGGCCCGACGGCTCGCAGATGAGTTGGGCGATTCGGTCCGGGTGCTGTGGTCACGCGAAGACGTCGTGCGGCGCGGCCCGAAACGGCCGCCGTTGGCCGCGGGCCTGCGCGCTGACGGCACGGGGATCGTTCACATCGCACGCACACCCGGCGCGGCTGACGTGCTGCGCTCGGCGCTGCCCGCTGTCGACGTCGTCGAAGTCGACCTGCCGGGACCGCCGACGTCAATGGATCTGCGCGCCGCCGTCTGGGCAGAGGCCCAGATGCTGGCTGCGGCCCTGCGTCGTCTGCGGGCCGGCGAGTCGCTGGATGCGAGCACCGCGACCGTCGAGGTCATCTCCCCCAAGGACGCCACCGCCCAAGCCACAGTCGGCCCAGCCGGCATTGAGGTGCAGGTCGATGCCGGCGACCCGCTCGATATGACCACATTGCGCAGCTACGTCATCGGCGCCAGCCACATGGCATGGAGCTGGGTGACGTCGGAGTCGCTGTCGGTAGATGCCGACGGCGAGATCGGCGACTTGACCATCCGCAGCTTCGGCATCGCCCGCTCGGTCGATACCCCCCACATCGAGGTCACGATCGAACCCACGCGGCAGCCCCCGGTGCCTGCCGGCGATGCAGTATTCGCCGCAGTGGCCGCCGCCACCTGGCTCAGCCGAGGCTGCCCACCCCAACTCCCCACCGGTCGCTGACCCCCGGCCTGTTGCTGCGCGCCCGGGGGGCGCAGGGGCGACGGCACCCGTGCTTCAAACAGATGAAGCGCGACGTTTGCCTGGGGTTGATGTGCTTGGGGCGCTTCATAACTGCGCGCGGGCACCATCGCCCCTGCGCCCCCCTCGTTGGTCTGTGCCCTTAGCCCCGATCCACCGGTTCGGTTGGGCTGGTGGGGGTTTGCGTCCACCAGAAAGGCCTCCTGACGTGGCATTTTGCCGGTTGTGAGAACGCGGCGTGATGCCATGACGGGAGGCACTTTCTGTGAGCGATGATACGCGGTTGTTGGACCGGGTCGAGGCAGTGTTCGACGAGGGCTCTTTGGTGGGGGACGCGGGTCTGCTGGCGGTGGGCACGCTGGCGGGCCGGCTGGGCTTGGAGGGCTTGATCGACGAGACGGTGCGTCCGCCGGCGGCGGGCCGCGGGTCGGGAGCGAAGGTGCTCACGGCGGTGTGCTCGATGCTGGTGGGCGGGTCGTTCTTCTCTGACGCGGATCGGCTGCGGGCCGGCTCGGCTGGGTCGGTGCTGGGGTTCGCGCCGGTGGCGCCGTCCACGCTGGGGACGTTCGCGAGGTCGTTCTCGTGGGGTCATGTGCGCCAGCTCGACCGCGCCCAGGAGCTCGCGTTGGGCCGTGCGTGGGCTGCTGGGGCCGCCCCGGCCGCGGAAGCGATCACGGTCGACATCGACTCCACGCTGTGCGAGGTGCACAGCGACGCGAAGCACGGCGCCGCGTACGGCCACGGCGGGCGGCTCGGCTATCACCCGCTGGTGGCGGCCCGCGACGACACCGGTGAGATCGTGCACTCCCGGATGCGCAAGGGCTCCTCGCAGCGGGGACACGTCGATTTCGCCGCGGAGACCTTGGCGCGGGTGCGCCGCCTGGCGCCGGGCGCGGCGCTCACGCTTCGAGCTGACGCGGGGTTCTTCTCGTGGGACCTGATCGACAAGCTCGACGCGCACGGCACGAGGTTCCTGATCGCGATCGCCCGCAACCCTGCTGTCGACAAGGCGATCGCCGCCATCGGCGACGACGACTGGACACCGATCGGCTACACCGACGACGGCGAAGCCCAGGTCGCCCAGGCCACGCTGACCAGCGGCCGACGCGCTGCGGGCAAGCCCAAGCGCACGGTCCGCCTCGTGGTGCGCCGCACCCGCCTCGTCGGCGACCAAGCCGAGCTGTGGCCGAACTGGCGCCACCACGCGTTCGTCACCGACATCGACGACGACGAGCTCGACACCAAAGCAGCCGACACCGCCTACCGCGCCCACGCCCGCGTCGAACAAGCAATCAAGGACCTCAAAGCCGGCGGCCTCGCCCACAGCCCCTCAGGACGGTTCGCGGCCAACGCCGCCTGGCTCGCCTTCGCCGTCCTCGCCCACAACATCGCACGCTGGACCGCGCGCATCGGCCGGGTCCACGAACCCCGCAAGCTCACCGTCGCAGCCACCATCGCCCGACGCCTGCTCAACATCCCCGCCCGGCTCGTCAACCGCAGCGGCCGACCCACCCTGCGGCTGCCCGCCAAATGGCCCTGGGCAGCCCAGTTCACCGCCGCGCTGCGACACATCCGCAACCTGCCCCAGCGCTGCTGAGCAAACCCCAGCGCCACGCAGCGCCGCGCAGCACACCCCAGGCGCAGCACACAAACCAACCCCCGAGCCGACGCCGACCAACCACGCGTCCGCCCAGCCCTCACCCCGCCCCCACGACAAACCGCGCCACCGACATCCCGCCCAACCCGACACCGCACACCCCACCGGTGGATCTGGGCTTAGAGGCCGCGCGGATAGGCGGCCGTCCACGGGTCGTCTGGTTCGCCGGTGTATTGGTCGGGTTGTCCTGAACTTGACGACCGTGGAGGCCGGTTTCATCATGCGCGCTTTGAGCAAGGTGGTGGTGGATGTCATCTGGGCTGCGGTCGAGCCGCGGTTGGCTCGTCCCCGGTCGCATCCGCTGGGCTGTCACCGGCCTCGGATATCGGATCGGCTGTGCCTGCGGGGGATCATCATCAGGCTGGTGACGGGCTGCTCGTGGGAGTCCGTTGAGCACCTGTTGGACGGCGAGGTGTCTGACACGACGCTGCGGTCGCGCCGCGACGAATGGGTCGCCGCCGGGGTGTTCGATCACATCGCGGCCGAGGCGATCGCCGCGTGGGACCGCATCATGGGCCTGCGGCTCGCCGATCTGTGCGTCGACGGCTCGGTCCACAAGGCCCCTTGCGGCGGGGCGGGGACTGGCAAAAGCCCTGTTGACAGGCGGAAACTGGGCTGGAAGTGGTCGCTGGCGACCGACGCGGCGGGCACCCCGGTCGCGTGGGCCGCCGACGGCGCGAACCGCAACGACATCATGCTGTTCGAGCCCACCCTCGCCGAGATCGAACGCCGAGGCCTGCACCACGACATCGAAACCGTCCATCTCGACCGCGGCTACATCGGCGCCCGCGTCGACCGGGCCGTCCACAAAGCAGGCATCGCCGACATCGAGCGGCCCGCCAAGCGGCCCCCCACAACCACAGACCCCAAACCGGCCGCCGCCCCCATGGGGCTGCGCTGGACAGTGGAGCGCACCAACTCCTGGCTGTCCAACTACGGGCAGCTACGACGCAACACCGACCGCAAACCCCAGCACCGCCTCGCCCAACTCGCCCTCGCCATAACGCTCATCATCGTCATCAAACTCATCGACCACCGCAACCGCTGGCAGCCCACCGAACCACCTATCCGCTGACGCTCTTAGAAGTTGGTTTCGACGAGGGAGCTGCCTTCGTGGCGGGCTTCTGCGTCATCGTCGAGCAGCTTGCCCAGCACTGCGGCAACCGCGGCCAGCGAGATGGTGATGATGAATGGGCTCAGCAGGAGCACGATCACGATGATGATGGCGCCGGCCATGGGTCGCAGCGTAGTGATGCGCAGCCCGCGAGATGGTTACTCGGGCAGGAAGGCGATGGCCTCGATCTCGACTTCGGCCCCCAGCGGCAGCGCCGCTACGCCGATGGCACTGCGAGCCGGTCGGTGCTCGCCGAAGGCCTCGGCATAGATCGAGTTGATCAGCGAGAAATTGCCGATGTCGGTCATGAACACGAGGCACTTCACGACGTCGTCGTATCCGCCGCCCGCCTCGGCGAGGGCCTCGGCGACGTTTGCAAGCACCTCGCGTGCCTGCGCTTCGACGCCGTCGACGAGTGCTCCGTCGCGTAGGCCGATCTGACCCGAAACGAACACGAAGTCACCGGCTCGGTACCACTTGGAGTAGTGCGCTACAGGTGCTGCCATGAGATGCCTCCCAGCTGAATCAGATGATGCTGCCGGTGTTGGACGTGATGTGGTCCAGCGTCACGAAGATCGCCAGTCGGCGCTCGGCAGCCATGACTCGGTCGTATTCGTCCCAATCCTCATGTGTGCCGCCGGCAGAGCGGAAGACCTCGCGCAGCAGCTCCGGAATGTCGGCGTCGGCGATCCCCTCGGCGGGATCGTCGAGTCCGATGAGCTGTGCAGTGCCGTGGGCCGCGACCCAATCCCAGCGATGCCGGAATGCGATTGCCGCCCTCGGGTCTGCCCTCAGCAGCCGTGCCTTGCGGGCATCGGCGCGAACGACGCAGGCCACGCTGGCCTCCCCGGTGAGCGGATTGTCCATCACTCCGGCGTTGATGATCGACACGTGCGGCCCGCCGCTGGCGTCGAGGCAAGCGAAGGTGCAGAGTCCGTTTTCCGCCGTAACGAGTCGACGGAGCTTGTCAATTGCTGGTTCAGCCATCGCCGCCGCACGCTAGCCGCATCGCCGGTTTCAACGTGAGGGATGTGCGGTGGCAGCGTGCCCGCGCGCAATGCAGACACGAACGACGAGAGGCACAGACCAACGAGGGGGGCGCAGGGGCGATGGTGCCCGCGCGCAGTTATGAAGCGCCCCAAGCACATCAACCCCAAGCAAACGTCGCGCTTCATCTGTTTGAAGCACGGGTGCCGTCGCCCCTGCGCCCCCGGGCCGAGCGCGCTGTGCCCCCCCGGGCGCGCAGAAACTCAGCGCCAGCGATACGTCCCCAACCGATACCCAACCGACCGAACCGTCTGGATCAGATCAGCGTTTTCCTCGCCGAGTTTGGCTCGCAGCCGCCGGATATGAACATCCACCGTCCGGGCGCCCCCGTAGTACTCATACCCCCACACTTGGTTCAGCAACGCCTCGCGCGTGAACACCCGCCCCGGCTGCGACGCCAAGAAGCGCAGCAGTTCGTACTCCATGTAGGTGAGATCCAGCGGGTGCTCGTCCACCACGGCTTCGTAGGTGTCGAGATTGATGCGCAACGGTCCGTATTCGATGATCTCGGTGGATCCGCCGTTCGACGCCGCCGCCAGGTGCGCCAGCCGAGCTTCCAACTCGCGGGGGTGAAACGGGTCCAGGCAGAAGTCGTCGAACAGCTCGTCGCGCATCGTCAGCTCGTCAAGTGCGTTGCCGCGCACCAGCACCAGCACGCATGTGCCGCTCTCCCGCAGCGCCCGTGCCACCGCCCATGCCGCATCGATGTCGCCGGCCCCGCTGTCGAGGCGGATGATCGCTCCCCTCCATCCTTCGGCAGGGGCATCAGCGGTCACGTCAGCGGCGTTGGCCACCGGCTTCCACCCATAGCCGCCGAGGTCCAGGAATTGCGCCAGCTCGGGGCTCACGGTTTCGGGATGGACGGCGTACATGCCCAAGATTCAAACTGCGGCGAAGTAGTTGTCCAACTCGAACTGGGTCACCTGCGTCTGGTACGCCGACCATTCGCGCCGCTTGTTGCGCAGGAACCACCGGAACAGATGCTGGCCCAGCGTCTCGGCCACCAGCGCGCTGCCTTCCATCTCGTCGAGCGCTTCGTCCAGCGAGGCGGGCAGATGATGCCCGTAGGAAGGACCGCCGTGGTCGCTGTAGCCGGTGATCGACGGGGGAGTCTCGGGCGGCAGTTGGTAGCCCCGCTCGATGCCCGCCAGCCCGGCCGCCAGGATGACCGCGAAGGCGAGGTACGGATTGCAGGCGGGGTCGGGCGCCCGGTACTCGACCCGTGTCGATTCCTCCCGCTCGGTGCGGGTCGGCGGCACCCGGATGAGCGCCGCCCGGTTGCTGCGTGCCCACGAGATGGCCACCGGCGCCTCGTATCCGGCGATCAGCCGTTTGTAGCTGTTGACGAGCTGGTTGGTGACGGCGGTGATCTCCCGTGCGTGGGTCAGCAGGCCGGCCACGAAGCCCCGGGCCACATCGGACAGCCCGTCCGCAGCGCTGGGATCGCTGAAGGCGTTGCGCCCTTCGGAGAACAGCGACAGGTGGGTGTGCATGCCCGAGCCCTGCACCCCTGCCAGCGGCTTGGGCATGAACGTGGCGTGCACGCCGTGCTCGAAGGCGATCTCGCGCACCAGCAGGCGGAAGGTCATCACGCTGTCGGCCATGGTGAGCGCGTCGGAGTAGCGCAGGTCGATCTCATGCTGGGACGGCGCGTCCTCGTGGAACGAGTACTCGACCGGGATGCCCATCGCCTCCAGCGCGCTCAGCGTGCGGTGGCGGATGTCCGACGCGATGTCAGCGGTGGTGAGGTCGAAGTAGCTCCCGCCGTCCAGCGGCACGGGCCGCCCGTCGACCCGGTCGGGTTCGAACAGGAAGTACTCCATCTCGGGTGCGACGTAGAACGTGTAGCCCGCAGCATGCGCCCGGTCCATGACCCGCCGCAGCACACCCCTGGGGTCGCCATCAAAGCGGGCGCCGTCGGCGGCGGTGATGTCGCAGAACATGCGGGCCGAGATGTCCTCGCCTCCCTGGCCGCTGCGTGAGGCCATCAGCTCGAAGGTCTCGGGGTCGGGCCGTGCCACCATGTCCGCCTCGGCGATGCGGCTGAAGCCCTCGATGGACGATCCGTCGAACACCATGCCCTGGGTGAAGGCCGTTTCGAGCTCGGCCGGCGAGATGGCGAACGACTTCAGCTGACCCGCTACGTCGGTGAACCACAGGCGGATCAGTCGCACGCCCCGCTCGGTGACGCGGCGCAGCACGTAGTCCTGCGGTCGTTCGCGATTCGAGATCGTCCCGATTGCATCGGACATAGGGGCCTCCCCTGGGGCGAGTGCCCGGAGGCATTTGGCTGCGGCCCATTGTCGGCGGCGCATTGTCTGCAGGTCCAGAGTCCGCAGCCAGCTTCACGCGCTGTTCACAATTGGGCAACGGCCCGGAAACCCTGGCTCGTTTGTATCGTGCGCACGGATACTTGGTGTCAGCCGCCAACCGGGCCAGCCGCTCGCGGACTCGCAGGCTCAGCGACTTCCACCCATCCACATCTCCGCAACCGAATCCAGCGAAGGAGCATGCAGTGACCTACCGGGCTGAGTACATCTGGACGGACGGCACAGAGCCCACGGCCGAAGTCCGTTCCAAGACGAAGATTCTTGCCGACGGCGAGGAACCCGGCATCTGGGGATTTGACGGTTCGAGCACCAACCAAGCCGAGGGCAGCGACTCTGACGTCGTGCTGAAGCCGGTGTACACCTGCCCCGATCCGCTGCGCGGCGGCAACGACATCATGGTGATGTGCGAGACCTTCCTGCCCGAGACGATGGAACCGCACCCCACCAACATGCGGGCCAAGACCCGGGCGATCCTCGACAAGTACGGCGATCAGGACTTCTGGTTCGGTCTCGAGCAGGAGTACACCATGCTCGACCCGGTCACGAAGTGGCCCTCAGGCTTCCCGCCCAACGGCTTCCCCGGCCCCCAGGGGCCGTACTACTGCGGCGTGGGCGCGCTGCGCATCCACGGCCGTGACGTCGTCGAGCAGCACACCACGTGGTGCATCGAGGCGGGCCTGAACATTTCGGGCACCAATGCCGAGGTCATGCCCGGGCAGTGGGAGTTCCAGATCGGCCCGGTCGACGCGCTGACCGTGGGCGACGAGATCTGGCTGGCCCGCTACCTGCTGTACCGCGCCGGCGAGGATCACGAGATCGAGGTCAGCCTGGCCGCCAAGCCCATGCAGGGCGACTGGAACGGTGCGGGCATGCACACCAACGTGTCCACCAGGGCCATGCGTGAGAACTACGACGCTGTCGTGAAGGCCGCCGAGTCGCTGGGCGCGCCGGGCAAACCCGAAGAGCACATTGCCGGCTACGGCCACGGCATCGAGCTGCGCCTGACCGGCGAGCACGAGACGGAGCGCTACGACACGTTCAGCTTCGGCGTGTCCGACCGTGGCGCCTCGGTGCGCATCCCCTGGCAGGTCCACCAGGACGGCAAGGGATACATCGAGGATCGCCGGCCGAACGCCAACGCCGATCCCTACGTGGTGACGGCCCTGCTCAGCCAAACCATCGGCGAGGCCCTCGCCTAGCCCGCAGCACACTCAACGAGAACGAACCGCGTCGCGAGCGACTGGCCGGGAGCCGGGATCTGCGACGTTGCGACCTGCTGGATCGCGGGAGCAGAGCGCGGCTCCCGGCCAGGCGCGGGCTTAGCGAAAGAAGTTCGTGATCGGCATCCGCCGGTCCTTGCCGAAGCTCTTGGCTGAGATGCGAGGACCTGGCGGCGACTGGCGGCGCTTGTACTCGGCGATGTCAACGAGGCGTGTCACGCGACGCACCAGATCGGCGTCTGCGCCGTGCCGGCGTGCCGCCTCCACCACCTCGGCAGCGCTGAGATCGCCTTCCACGTAGGCCTCCACCAGCGGGTCCAGCAGCTCATAGGGCGGCAGGCTCTGGTCGTCGCGCTGGTCGGGCCGCAGTTCGGCTGAGGGGGGCTTGTCGAGGCATGCCCGCGGGATGCGTTCCCCGTCGCCTTGACGGTTGCGCCACTCGCAGAGCTCGTACACCCCCAGCTTGGGCACGTCGCGGATGACGGCGTATGCCCCGGCGGTGTCGCCGTACAGCGTCGAGTAGCCCACCGAGGTCTCGGTCTTGTTGCCGGTGGTGAGTACCAGCCAGCCGTACCGGTTCGACAGCGCCATCAGCATCACGCCCCGGATGCGGCTTTGGAGGTTCTGGTCGGTGAGGTCTGCGGCCGAGATGTCGGCAGCATCGGCTGGCGGGTCGGTCGACGCATCGGGGGTGTCGAGCATTCCGGCCAGCGCCGCGTGCGCCGGCTCGATGGGCACGGTGCGAAAGTCGATGCCGAGGTTCGCTGCGAGCTGGGCTGCGTCGGTGCGCGAGCCCTCGCTGGAGTAGCGAGACGGCATCGAGACACCATGTACATGGGTCGGTCCGAGCGCGTCGGCGGCGATGGCGGCCACAGCGCTCGAATCGATGCCGCCGGACAGTCCCACGGCGACATCGGTGAATCCGTTCTTGTGCACGTAGTCACGTGTTGCAGCCACGAGCGCCTGCCAGATCTCTTCCAGCGGATCCAGCATCGGTGCCAGCACGCCCGGTGCAGTGCCATTGCCTTCCGGGCCAACACGCGTCGAGCCATCCGATCGCGCTTGTGCGGCGTGCTCGCCGGCGGGCACGGCAACGTCGCAGACAGCGACCTGCTCACAGAAGGCGGGCAGCCGGCATACCACGTTGCCGCCTGCGTCGGTGACGAACGAGCTGCCGTCGAAGACCAGCTCGTCCTGCCCTCCCACCTGGTTGACATAGACCACCGGCACTCCCAGCGCCGCAGCACGTGTGCGGGCAACGGCCTCCCGGTCGGCCTGCTTGCCTCGCCGGTACGGCGACCCGTTCAGGTTCACGAGCAGCCTCGCACCCATCGCAACCTGCGCCAGCGCCGGACTCGTGTCGGCTTCGCCCCCGATGACCGACGGCAGTCCGCCATCGTCCGCGGCAGCATCAGCAGTGCGCGGCGGTCCCCACAGGTCCTCGCACACCGACACTCCCGCCCGCACATTGCCGATGTGCAACAACGGCCCCGCATCAGTCCCTGGCACGAAGTAGCGCTGCTCGTCGAACACGGCATAGTTCGGCAGCAGGTGCTTGCGAAACACTCCGCGCACCTTGCCGTTCCAACACAAAGCAGCCGAGTTCCACAGCCGCACTGGACCGGTCTGCCCCGTGTCCTCAGGAACACCCACCACTGCGGTCACGTCCCCTGTGTGCCGGGCAATTCGCTCGAGCGCCAGCGCTGCCGAATACACAAATGCAGGCTTCAGCAGCAAATCCTCGGGCGGGTAGCCGGTGACGGTCAGCTCGCTGAAGACGACCACCTGCGCGCCCCCGGCGACGGCTTCGTCGTAGGCAGCCATGATCATCTCGGCGTTCCCGCCGAGGTCGCCGAGGCGAAGGTTCAGCTGTGCCAGCCCGACGCGCACCGACGCCATCGGCTCACCCTACGCATGCATCCGATGGCGACCACCGGGACCCCGCTGTGCCCACGACCTTCGACGCCTGATTCGCTGCGGGCGTCGTCAGTTCGTGATGTGGCGATGGAGCTTCACCGAATCTGGGGCTGGGAGTGCCAGAGAGCGTTGATGGGGGCGAGCCAGAGACGATCCCCGACCCGGTGGCAGTGGGGACCGGTGTGCAGCAGCACCCCGACGCGGAACAGGCCCGGCGCAGTGCGACTTGGGTCGTCTGACGGCGCGAGCAGCGTGCTTGCGCGACCACGCCGGCACCGAATTGATCATGAACACCGTGCGGAGCCATGCGAAGTAGTGACCGAACGTGGATCGATCGATGCCGAGCCGCCGGCAGGCTGCTTCGGCATTGAGCTCGGCCGCGGTGTTGGCAGCCGGCCATCGCAGCCATCGAACCAGATCGAAGCGTTTCGCCTGAACTGGTTCGATTCGTGGGTGCCTACGGAGCGAACGCGCTAACGGGGACGACGGCGACGCCGTCGGGTCGGTCATAGCTGTAGCCGGATGCTGTGATCACCACCAGCTTGGACGGCGCACCGACGCGATCGGCGTCTACCTTGGCTGCGAGGCGAAGCAGCGACCTCGCGGCATCATCGATGCCTTCGGCGCTGCCGAGTTTCACCTCGACCGCTATCCACCGGCCATCACCGGCCTCGACGATCGCGTCGGCTTCGAGATGGTCGCTGTCGCGGTAGTGCCAGACGGTGGCATCGTTCGCTTGGGCATAGACGCGGAGATCGCGCACCACCAGCGACTCGAACAAGAACCCGAACGCCGGAAGGTCACCCAGTAAGCGGCCCGGCGGGGCCCGCAGCGCAGCAGCCGCCAGCGATGGATCCACGAAGTGTCGCTTGGGCGTTGAGGCCAGCGTGGCGCGCGAGCGCAGATGAGTGCGCCAGTGCGGAAGGTCCTCCACCACGAACAGCCGCCGCAGCGCACTGAGATAGCTGCCGGCCGTCGTGCGATGCAGTCCGTCGGCGGGTCCGGCTTCGGCTGCGAGCTTGTTGACGGACACCGTGGTGGCGACGTTGCGAGCCAGCGATGTGATGAGTCGGTGGACCCCTTCGGGGTCCCTGCGCACGCCGTCGACGGCTGAGACGTCGACACGGCAAATCTCATCGAGGTAGTCACGCAGCGCTCGCTGGGCGGTCGCCGCATCTTGTCCGAGCAGGCGGGGCCAACCGCCGCGACAGCTGATCTCGGCGATGCCTTCGACATCGATGCCGGTCGACGCTGCCTCGCAGGCGGCGCCGTTCAGGAGGCCGCCCAGCGACACTTCACCAGTGGAGTGGCCTGATTCCAGCAGCGACATGGGACGCATGCGCACCCGACTGATGCGGCCGGCACCAGAATGGCGTGTGAGATCGTCGGGCGGCGTGGCGGAGCCCGTGAGAATGAAGCGACCGCTCAGACCAGGCTGTGCGTCGCAGGCGGCGCGAACGTGGGGCCACACGTCGGGCGCGAGCTGCCATTCGTCGAGGAGTCGCGGCACCGCTCCTTCGAGAACGGTCTGCGGCACGACGCTTGACGCGAGCCGTGCGCTCGGGTCCTGCTCGAACAGCACCTCGCTGCGCGCGAAGTGCTTCGAGGTCCAAGTCTTGCCGCAGCCCCGAGGCCCTTCCACGACTACGGCGGCAGACGCAGCGAGGGCGCTGCGGAGATCGTGATGGACCACACGTGCGCGGTATCCGGGAGGCGTCAGGGTGCCGCCTTCGATGTTGTCGGCATCGCTGTCGGGCATGAGAAGTTCCCCGGAGACTGGGTGTTTCGACGGCCGAGCAGGCGACGCAGAACGCTCCGCGCCTCGGTTTCAATCGACGACTTCAGATGATTCTAACCGACAACTCTCGGAATATTCAACCGACTATTTCTGAAATGGCTAGCCAACCACTTCGGAACAGACTCACTTCAGCAGTGTGCCCGAACACCGCCTCTTCGCCGCCGGGTGCTCGCCGGGCGCAGGGTGCCTGCGGACCCGCCGACACGAAGGTTTAGCTGGGCCAGCCCGACGCGCACCGCCACCGGCTCACCCTACGAGCCAGACTCCGAGCCGGGCGCTCAGGGTTCGGGCAGCGTCAGCGACGCTACGGCAGCACCCTGAACGCCCGCCGGCCTTCGGGGCCGTATCGGTAGATCCGGTAGTGCTCGTCGAACGACAATGCGTCCGAGATGCCGAGTCGTTCCATCAGAGCGAAACTCGTGCGGTCGGTCAACGAGAATGCCTGATCGTCGAACTTCACCCTGATCGCCTCGGCAGCTTGGAGATCTTCGCTGACAGTGCATTCGATGCGCGGCAAACCAGTCTGTATCTCGCCGACAATCTTGTTCGCTGCGCGGAAATCAATCCTCGCGTTCAACAGGTTCCACAGCTCGGCCGGAACATGGTCGCTCGTCACGAGCGACGAAGCGTGCTCTGCCAGGAGCGACCGAGCTGCATGCCTGTCGACGTCGCTCTCATTTGCCGCTGAGTACCAGATGCCGGTGTCGACGAAGGTTGCCACCCGGGCTCACAATCCCTTGTCGGCGTAGTACTTGTCGATTGCCTCGCCAATCATCTGGTGCTTGTTCTCGCGGATGTTCGAGCCGCCGTCGTCGATCAGTCCAAAGATCACCGACGGGTCCCACGCGGGAGCGTCCTCTTCAAGATCTCGGTCGACGAGCCGGCGGATGTACTCCGACAGCGAGATGCCCTGTTGGGCTGCCCTGCGCTTGGCGAGGGCGTGCTGGTTGTCGGTCAAGACGATCATGGTGCGCATGTTGTCACCCCGGCATACATGACACAGCATAATTTATGCCGCCGCGCCGTCTGAGCTGGAGCCGTTGATCGTCGCGCACGGCGAATACGCGGAGGACTGGATCGCTCGGCTGAGAAACGCTCCGAATCACGCAGGCAACTGGCCCTAGGTGCAGCTGGTGCGCCTGAGCACCGATGAAACGCTCATGGACTGGTTCTGCGGCGGGGAGCAGTGAGCCATCCGGCGCCGACGCGCACCGCCCACAAGAGATTCTGCAAGACCGAGGGCTGGCAGGTCGTGCGCTCCGCTGTCGGGAAGCGCAGCACGCACCACGACACCTACGAACTGAATTTGGCCAGCGGGGAGGTGCTGCGGACCCGCGTCTCGCGACCGGTGGACAGGCAGACCTACGGCCCCATTATGTGGGCGCACATTCTGGGAGAACAGCTCGAAGTGATCGAGCAGGAATTTTGGTCCTTCGCCTTTTTGTGGGATGAGGGGCGGTTGAGGGTCCGCTTGTAGGGGTCGAGGCCCTGCTGGGATCGGTGTTTGAGAGACGCCGAACCCCAGGGGGCCTCGATGAAGCGTGATGTTATGTCGGTGCGGCTGTGGCTGCCGCGTATTGAGGTGCTGGAGGTCGCGGTCGACGCGCCTTTGGAGCTGGTGGTGCGGGTGCGCTCGGCGGTGCGTCGCCCCGAGTGCCCGGGTTGTGGGACGCCGAGCGGGAGGGTCCATGACCGCCGGGACCGCGAGATCCGCGACTTGGAGGTGTCGGGCCGGCCGACCACGTTGGTGTGGGATCGGCGGCGGATGGTGTGCGAGCCGTGCGGGCGGCGGTTCATGGAGGACCATCCGGCGTTCGAGGGCAGCGTCACGGCGCGTCTGGCGCGGCGGGTGGTCCAGGACGCACGCGCGATGACGGTCAACGCGGCAGCCAAGCGCCATCAGGTGGGCTGGAAGCTGGTCAATGCTTTGGTGGTCGCCTATGCGGGGCTGGTCGCCGGTCATCGACGCCGCCGACGGTGCCGTGTTCTGTTGGTGGACGAGACCTCGATCCGCAAGCGGCACCGCTATGTGACGGTGCTCGTGAACGGCGACACCGGCGAGGTGCTCGCCATGGTGCCGCATCGCAACAGCCAAGCCCTGTCGGGGTTTCTGGCTGCTCAGGGCCACAAATGGTGCAAAGGCGTCAAAGTCGTGGTGTCCGACGGTTCCAAGGCATACAAGGCCGCCATCGAGGCGCGGCTCGGCCACGCCCGCCACGTGCTGGACCGGTTCCATGTGATCCGATGGTTCGCCGCCGGGCTGACCGCGGTGCGCCGAGACGTGCAGCGCCGCCCCGAAGGCTCCAAGCCTGTGTTCGACCGCGACGTGTTCCGGGCCAGGTTCTTGCTCATGAGACGGCCCGACAAGCTCGACGCCGCCGAACGCCAACGGCTCGAGGAGCTGTTCGCCGCCCACCCGCGGCTCAAAGCCGCGTGGGACGCGCTCGGCGAGCTGCACGGCCTCTATCTCGCCAAGGACCGAAAGGGCGCCCTCGAAGCGCTCGACCGGTTCGCGGACATCTACGGCACCGGGCTGATCCCCGAGTTCAGCGACACAGTCGACACCTTCTTGGCGTGGCACCCCCAGATCCTCGACTGGCACCAAGCCGGCCGGCCCAGCAACGGACCCATCGAAGGAACCAACAACCTGCTGCAGATCCTGCGCCGCAAAGCCCACGGCTTCACCAACTACACGAACTTCGAAGCCCGCGGCCTGCTACTAACCTGACCCCGCCGAACCCAGCAGCCCGAATCCCACAAAAGGACGAAGGCTCGAAATTGGAGCTTCACCGAATCTGGGGCTGGGAGTGCCAGAGAGCGTTGATGGGGGCGAGCCAGAGACGATCCCCGACCCGGTGGCAGTGGGGACCGGTGTGCAGCAGCACCCCGACGCGGAACAGGCCCGGCGCAGTGCGGTCGAGGCGATCTCGCAGCCAGCGCAGCGGCTTGAGGTGGTTCTCGCTGGGGCTGCCGGTGGCCTTGACCTCGATGGCCGCGACCGTGCCGTCTGCGCGTTCGAGCACGATGTCGACTTCGTGGCTGTCGTAGTCGCGGAGGTGATGGATGCGCGCGCCGGCTGACTCGGCGGTGTGGCGTGCCAGTTCATTGGTCACGAACGACTCCAGCAGCGGACCGGCGATCGTCGAGGCGGGTGATGCCAGTGCTTCGGCGTTGACGCCCAGCAGCGCTGCGGCCATGCCGGTGTCGGCGAAGTGCGACTTGGGTCGTCTGACGGCGCGAGCAGCGTGCTTGCGCGACCACGCCGGCACCGAATTGATCATGAACACCGTGCGGAGCCATGCGAAGTAGTGGTTGAACGTGGATCGATCGATGCCGAGCTGCCGGCAGGCTGCTTCGGCATTGAGCTCGGCTGCGGTGTTGGCAGCCAGCCATCGTACCAGATCAACGAGTGCTTCGGCTCGGCGGATGTCGCCGAGTTCGGTGATGTCGCGCTGGATGACCGTTTCGAGATAGCTGCCGTACCAGCCTTGGCGTTGCTCTGGCGTCAGTGATGCCGCCTCGGGAAACCCCCCGCGGCACAGGCGACCCATGTACTGCGCACGGTCATCGGTCTCATGTGGCGCATTGATCTCGCAGTCGTCGAACCATCCGGCGAGATCGATCGCGGCCCGGCCATCGATCTCTGCTTGGGTGAACGGGAACAGTCGCAAGATGCGAGCCCGTCCAGCCAAGGACTCGCTGATGGCGGGCACCGACAGGAAGTTTGTGGAGCCGGTCAGCAAGAACCGGCCTCGCACATCTGAATCGTCGACGAGACGCTTGACGGCGCGCACCACCCGGTCGCCGCCGAGATGCACCTCATCGACGACTGCCGGTGCCTGCAGGCCAGACAGGTACGCCACTGGATCGTCGATCGCTGCGAGCCGAGTTGCGTCGTCATCGAGCGTCACATAGGTGCCTCCCCGCCGCTGCACCAACTGACGTGCCAGCGTGGTTTTCCCCGACTGACGCGCTCCGTGCAGCACGACGACACGGAAAGCCCTCAGCGATTCGTCGAGCATCGGCTCGATATGGCGCCTGACGTAATCCACAACCCGGACGTTACCTGCTAACCACAAAAATTACGGGAACTAAACCCTAGATGTTACGGTCCTCTGATCCAAGAATCTTCGAATCCACTTTGTTGTCGAAGGCAACAAACCCGGCCGGCGAGTCACCCCGAGATACACGCAGGCTGTGGTGTTCCCCAGGTGCTGTGTGGCTACGGCAGCACCCTGAACGCCCGACGTCCTTCGGGGCCGTATCGGTAGATCCGGTAATGCTCGTCGAACGACAATGCGTCCGAGATGCCGAGTCGTTCCATCAGAGCGAAACTCGTGCGGTCGGTCAACGAGAACGCCTGATCGTCGAACTTCACCCTGATCGCCTCGGCGGCTTGGAGATCTTCGCTGACAGTGCACTCGATGCGCGGCAAACCAGTCTGTGTCTCGCCGACGACCCGGTTCGCTGAGCGGAAGTCAGTCCTTGCGTTCAACAGGTTCCACAGCTCAGCCAGAATCTGGTCACTCGTCACGAGCGACGAAGCGTGCTCTGCCAAGAGCGAACGAGCTGCATGCCTGTCGGCGTCGCTCTCGTTTGCCGCTGAGTACCAGATGCTGGTGTCGACGAAGGCTGCCACCCGGGCTCACAATCCCTTGTCGGCGTAGTACTTGTCGATTGCCTCGCCGATCATCTGGTGCTTGTTGTCGCGGATGTTCGAGCCGCCGTCGTCGATCAACCCGAAGATCACCGACGGGTCCCACTCTGGGGCATCTTCTTCGAGATCTCGGTCGACGAGCCGGCGGATGTACTCCGACAGCGAGATGCCCTGTTGGGCTGCCCTGCGCTTGGCGAGGGCGTGCTGGTTGTCGGTCAAGACGATCATGGTGCGCATATTGTCACCCCGGCATATGTGACACAACATAATTTATGCCGCCACCGCACCTCATTTGGAGGCATTGATCCGGGGTCGATCCGACATGGACGGTGAAGTACGTTAAGTACATTACGTACTGAATTGATTGAGGGGAGGTGCACTCAAGTGACGTTCCTGTCCTACACCGACACCCGCCGGCAGCTGCGCAGCGCGCTGAACACGGCAGCAGACGGAGTGCCGATCGGGATCAGCCGTCGGGACAGCCGGGTGGTGCTCGTCGATCTGAAGCTGTTCCAGGAACTGTTGACAGCCTGCCCGCAGGTCGGGCGTCCCGAGGCTGTCGCCGAGGAAGGCGGCTGGTCGGTTCTGCTGCCCGGCACGCCGATCGCTGCTGAGGGAGACGACCTCGACGAGGCCGTTGAGGAGTTCATCGTGGCGCTCCGCGAGTACGCAGAGGACTGGATCGCGCGCCTGAGGAACGCCCCCAATCACGCCGACAACTGGCCCTTGGTGCAACTGGTGCGACTGAGCACCGACGAAACACTCTTGGACTGGGTCTGCGGCAACGATCGGTGAGCCATCCCGCGCCGGCGCGCACCGCCCACGCGAGATTCTGCAAGACCGAGGGCTGGCACGTCGTGCGCTCGGCAGTCGGGAAGCGCAACACGCACCACGACACCTATGAGCTGAGCTTGGCCAACGGGGACGTGCTGCGGACCCGCGTCTCGCGGCCAGTGAACAAGCAGACCTACGGGCCCACGATGTGGGCGCACATTCTGCGAGACCAGCTCGATGTGACCGAGCAGGAGTTCTGGGACTGCGCTGACCGCGGCATCGTTCCCGACCGCGGCGGCGCCCCTGCCAGTGAGCCTCGCGGAGTGCCCACTGAGGTCCTGTACCAACTCAAGCATCGGGCCGGCCTGCCGGAGAGCGAAATCGCCGAGCTCTCACGATCCGAAGCAATCGAGCGATTGAACGAATTCTGGGCGACCGGGCATTGAACGACGATCTCGCCATCACCGAACAGTGGAGCCTTCGCGTTTTTGTGGGGTTTGGGTTGCTGGGCTCGGTGGTGTCAGGTTAGGTGGTGAGGATGCCGCGGGCTTCGAGGTTGGCGTGGTTGGTGAAGCCGTGGGCTTTGCGTCGCAGGACTCGGGTGGAGGTTGTTGGTGCCTTCGGCAGCGGCGCCGGCGGCGGTGCTCGCCGACCAGGCCCCCATACGCGATCACCAGAGCCATCACCGTGTGCCAGCCCACCCGATGACGGCGCGCCACAGTGTTGACCGTCATCTCGCGGGCATCGGCCACCAGCCGCCGCGCCAGACGCGCCGTGAGGCGGCCCTCCAACGCCGGGTGATCCTCCAAGAACCGCCGGCCGCACCCATCGCAGACCATGCGCCGCCGATCCCACACCAACGTGACCGGCCGGCCCGAGACCTCCAAGTCCCGCACCCGCTTCTCCCGCCGGTCATGGACACGCCCGCACCGCGCCCCGCAGTCCGCACAGCGCGGACGCGACACCGAAGACGCCACCCGCACCCTCAGCCGCCCGGGCGCGTCGACGATCACCTCCACCACCTCGGTCTGCGGCAGCCACAGCCGCACCGACACAACATCACCCGCCATCGAGGCCCTCCGGGTTCGGCGTCCACAAACACCGAACCCAGCAAGGCCTCGACCCCTACCTGAGGACCCTCAACCCACCCTCAACCCACCAAACCGCGAAGGGCCAAGATTCTAAAGGCAGCAAAAATTCAAAAGCCCACAAAGCGGCTCTAGAATGCTGGTATGACAGCAGCCTGCGTTGATGCTGCCGCAACCGGCAGAGTGTGACCTGCGGTGGCGTCGGAGAATCCGTTCAGGCCCTCGTTCGGCTCCTCGCCGCCGGTACTCGCCGGGCGCGGGGCTGTGCTCGATGCGCTCGCGGAGGCGCTCGACGACGGCCCGAGCCACCCCGATTTCACCTCGCTGCTGGTAGGCACCCGCGGCACCGGCAAGACATCCACGTTGAACGCCATACAGCAGCAGGCCGACGAGCGCGGATGGCCCGTCATCGCCGAGAACGCTCACGGGGACTTGTGCGACCGGCTGACCGAGGCCACACTCTCGGCAATCCGTGCCGAGCAGAGCGCATCGACGCGGCCACGAATCTCCGGGTTCGGCGCTTTGGGCATCAGCGTCCAACTCGGCCATGAACGAGGCGAAGCCGAATCACACGGCAAGCCTCGCTGGCGCAAGGTCGTGACCGAACTGGCGTCTCATCTCAAGGCCCATGGCCGGGGTGTGCTCGTGACGCTCGACGAGCTTCAAGGCGGCCACCTCGCCGAGCTGCGGGAGATGGCATCCACGCTGCAGCACGTCACACGGCGTGAGGAACTGCCGGTGGCATTGGTTGCCGCCGGGCTTCCGAGCGTCGACGACGTCGTCTTGCAGGATCTGGCCATCACTTTTCTGCAGAGATGCAGTCGGCACGAGATCTCTGAGCTCCCAGCAGCAGCGGCAGCCACGGCGTTGTCACAGCCGATCCGTGCCCGAGGCGGACGCATCGCCGAGGAGGCACTTCACAGTGCTGTCGCGCACAGCGGCGGGTACCCGTTCATGCTGCAGCTCATCGGCTACCACGCTTGGAGAGCGGCAAGCACCAACCCGGTTCGCGTGACAGTCGCTGACATGGAATACGGCATCGCACAGGCGCAGCGTCGGCTGCCCCAATTGGTGCTCGAACCCTTGTGGAGAGCACTCTCAGACGTCGACCGGCAATTCGCACTCGCCATGACGCTTGACCATGCCGAGTCTTCTGTCGCCGACCTCGCGACGCGGCTCGGCCGCAGCACGAGCTACCTCAGCACCTACCGGACTCGGCTCATCCGAGCCGGCTTCATCCAACCAGCCGGCCGAGGCCGCGTCAGATTCACTCACCCATCAACCCGAGACTGGCTCAACTCGCTCGACGGCCCTGACTGACCCAAGTCAGCCTGACTGCTGCAGCCCAGCAGCTGCGCAGCGCGCCGAATACGGCGCAACACGGGGTGCAGATCGGGATCAGCCGTCAGGACAGCCGGATAGCCGGCAGGTCGTGCATTGCCGACGTCGACAAGGGCGTCTGTTTCAAGCCGTGGGGAATGTCTCGGCTGTTGGTCTCGCCGGCCCTCGGTGAGCTTGCAGAAGCCTTGCTCGTTGGCGTTCCACTGCCTGACGAAGATGGCTCTTCGCGTTTTAGCGTGGGGTGAGGTCGTCGAGCAGGTTCCAGTCGGGTTTGCCTGCATACAGCAGGACGCGTGTGCGGTAGTGGTCGAAGTTGGCGGTCCCGAACGACACTCGCTTGATCAGCTTGGCGAGGTTGTTCGCCGCCTCGGTCGGGCCGTTGGTGACCCGGCCGCGGTGCCAGTTCGTGATCTGGGTGCGCCAGGTGCGAAGGGTGCGGCCGAGCTTGTTCAGTTCTGGGCTGAACGTCTCGTCTCGCTGGCCGCGTGAGCGCTCGTTGGATGCGGTTGTTGAACACACGCATCGTCGCAGGTCAGAGGGGCCTTTCCGCGAACCCCAACAATCTCAGCCCCCACACTCGTGAATAATCGGGGCTAGCGCGGCACAGCGAAGCGAACCCTCAGCGGAACAGGCCGTCGCCGATGCCTTGGGCGATCTCGGCGGGCGAGTAGCCGGCATCGGCCCACACCTCGAAGTTGTGCTCGCCCAAGTATGCGGGGCTGAGATGGCGGGGCGTCCAGCGCCGGCCGTTCCACAGTCCGGCGAACGCGTCGACGGTCCGCTCGCCGAACACTGCGTGGTCGACCGGTTGCCAGAAGCCACGCGCGGCGTGCTGGGGATCTTCGGCGAACAGCTGATGGGAACTCTGCACCGGCCCCGCCGGCACGCCGGCTTCCTGCAGGGCGTCGGCCGCCTCGGCTGCGGTACGGCCGGCGGCCCACTCCCCCAGCACGGCGTCAATCATCGACCTGCGGTCCCGCCGGGCCGACTCGGTGGCGAGCGACGGATCGTCCAGCCGGGGATCGGCGAGCAGGCCGACCAGCCCGAGCCACTGCGCCGGCTCGGCCACGGTGACGGCCACGAAGCCGTCGTCCGTCGCATACACCTCGTTGGGCACATGGTCGGCAATGCCGTCGCGGTTGCCCTCGGGGCTCGGCAGCGACACAGCGGCCGACTGGCGGATGACCGCCGCGCCGATCGAGTAGGTACCGACTTCGAGCTGCGCCATGTCGATGCGCTGCCCCTCGCCGGTGCGCTCGCGGGCATACAGCGCGCCGACGGTGGAGACCGCCGCGGCATAGCCGGCCAGGTGGTCGTTCAGCGAGAACCCCGGGCCGACATCGCCGCGGTCGGCGAAGTTGGTGAGGTGCGTGATGCCGCACACGGCGTGCACCGTCGGCGCGTACGAGATGACGTGCCGCCACGGTCCGTCGTGACCGCAGCCTGACATCGTCACGTAGACGAGCCGCGGATTCCACTCATGCACGGTCTCCCAGTCGAGTCCCCACGAGTCGAGCACCCCTGCACTGAAGTTCTCGATGAGCACATCGCAGGTCTCGATCAGCCGCCGGGCGGCCGTCAGCGCGTCGGGATGCTTCATGTCCAGCGTGGCGCTGCGCTTGGAGCGGTTCCACACGAAGTAATACGGAAAGTCCGGCGAGTTGACGATGGTGGAGCGCTCCTCGCTCTGGATGCGGATCACATCGGCACCCAGGTCGCCGAGCAGCTTCGTGGCCGACGGCCCGGCAAGCACCCAGGTGAAGTCCGCCACACGGATCCCGTCCAGCGGGCGCCGATCGTCGTCGTGCCCGCTCGACGCTGCTTCAGCCACGCTGCCGGTGTCGCCGTTGCGTGCCTCGGTGGGCGGTGCCTCCCACGACGCGAGCACCTCGTCGAGCGGCGTGTCGACACTGGCCGGCGGGCTCGGCGGGACGGTCCCCGATCGGCCGGCGTCGCTCCAGCGAACCAGCCGGCTCGGCACTCGAACCGGGCCCGGCTGGCCAGATGCGGCACGATCGGACACTTGTGAGCCGTTCGCTGCCGCCGCGCCGGGCGGCAGGACGACGGCGAGGAACCCCCGGTGCGCGAACTGCGGGTTCGCGCAGACCTCCGCGATGTCGAGCACCCCGCCGAAGGCGATGTGCCGTTCCTGCGCCTCCCACCACACCTCGCGCGCATCCTGGGGCCGGATCCACCGCCGCACGGCGTCCATGATCTCGTCCACGCTTCCCAGCAGCTCAGCCGGTTCGAGGCCCAGCCACTTCTCGACATCGCCGGCCCCGGTGGAGATCATCCACTCCAGCAGCAAGTCCGGCGTCGGCGTGGGCGTGATCATGACGTAGCCGCCGTCTCCCCCAGTGCACTCGGCGAGGTCATAGGCACGCAGCCAATGCAGGGCGCCCTGGCGCGGGGCCACCTTGGGCAGCGGCAGCAGGTCGTCGAAGAAGTACTGCATGAACAGGTTCTCGATGGAACCGGTGACGGTCTCGTGGACGGACAGGTCGACGTGCGCCCCCCGACCTGTCAAGCGTGCTGAGGTCGCTGCGGCGACGCCGGAGGTCGCGGCGACGAAACCCGCGTAGTTGTACGCCTGACGGCCCCACACGTTGAGCGGTCGGTCGGCCAGGCCGGTGAGCGCCATCATCCCGCCCATCGCGGCGGCCGCCAGGTCTGAGCCGAGCCAATGCGCCCGCGGGCCGGTGCGCCCGAACGGCGTGATCGACACCTGCACCAGCGCAGGGTTGACGGCGCTCATCTCCGCGTGGTCGAGGCCCAGCTCGGCCAGCCGGCCCGGGCGTTCGGTCTCGACGACCACATCGGCCGCAGCTGCCAAGCGACGGTAGGCCGCTTGACCCTCAGCGGTGCTCAGATCCACGCGGCACCGGCGCTTGCCGCCGTCGTACCACCAGTCGGCAACCCCGCCGAGCGCCGCTGAGGCCGGATCTGCCAGCGGCAGGCCCGGCGAGCCAGAGCCGACCCTCACCACGTCGGCGCCCAACTCGGTCAGCAGCTTCGTCGCGAAGCGGCCCTCGTCTCCCGTCAGGTCGACGACGCGCAAGCCCGACAGCGCCCCGTGCACCGTCGAGGGGTCCTGACTGTGGGAGCCGGCAGGCGGGTTCATGACGGCTCGAACCTAGCCCCGACACGCGCTCGGGCAGATGGCGACGGTGCACCGCGCCGGACACGCCCGAGGTGCAGCCGTCGCGCGATGCGAGCGCTCAGTCGAATGCGGCGGCCATGAAGTTGCGGTACATCTGCTCGGCGTCCGCGGCGAAACCGTCCATGCAGCGGTCTGCGTCAGCGGCCAGCGCATCCAGCGAACCAGGGCCCAGTGTCGACTCCAGGGCCTCGCGGTACGCATCGATGGCACCCCAGTTGCGCACCGTGTCGTCCTCCACCTCGACGTGGTACTGCATCGACCAGGCCCGCGGCCCGACCCGCATCGCCTGCACGCGGCACTCCGGCGAGCTGGCGAGCACCACCGCGTCGTCGGGTGGCTGTGCCACCTGCACCGAGTGCCACTGCAGCGCGTGCTGGCAGTCGCTCATCTGGCAGAAGATCGGGTCGTCGCGGCCCTCCGGCGTGAGATCCACGGGCAGCACGCCGATCTCAGGCGGGCGCTGCGGCCCGCAGGCGCCCCCCAAGGCGTCAGCCAGCAGCTGATGTCCCAGGCACAGCCCCAGGAACGGCCGCTGCAGCTCGCGCACCCAGCGGCGAATGACCCGCTTCTCGGGCACCAGCCAGGGGCAGTCCTCCACGTCCCACACGTCCATCGGGCCGCCCATCACCCACATGGCGTCGAAGTCCTCCAGCGGCGGGATGGGCTCCCCTTCGTCGAGCTCGACGGCGGTCCATTCCACGCCGTCGGCCCGCAGGAAGTCGCGCAGCCGGCCGGGATGCTCGCAGTCGATGTGCTGCAGTACCAGGAGTCGCATCGCCCCCGTTGCTACCACGTCGGCCAGGGCGGTCAGTCTGGGGTGGTGCAGAGACCAGCGAGGCTGCTGATCGCGGTGTCGCGGCGGGGCTGGCGCACCTCGTGCTCGTCGTAGCCGTTGGTGGTGTAGCCGAGCGACAGCCCGGTGGCCGGATCAGCCCAGGCGAGCTGCCCGCCGGCGCCGTTGTGCCCGAACGCCATCGGCGACACGGTCCGGCCCAGCCCGCGCATGTTCGACATGCCGTCATCGCCGGCCAGGAACAGCCCGATCGAGCGATTGGCGGGCATGCCCATCGGGTCGGGCATCGTGTTGCGGACCTCGCCGGTGCCGGTGGCCAGCATCTCGGGATCCCAGAGCTCATCGGGGTTGTGCAGCAGTCCCTGGTAGAAGAGCGCGAGGTCGACCGCCGTGCCGAATCCCCCGCCGCCCGGCACGCCCACCTCCCGAACCGACGGCTCGTTGAACCGCAGGATCGCCTCGTTGGTGACCTCGGTCACCGGCAGCTCGCGCACGCCGAAGGTCGCCTCGAGCTCGTCGGGAGTGGCCGGCTCTCCCACCAGGATCAGCTCCGCGATGCCGTCCTGGTCATCGGCAGCCAGGCCGAGCAGGCGACCCAGCCCCAGCGGCCCGGTGACCCGGTCGTGGACCTCGTCGCGGAAATCGTTGCCGGTGACCGCGTTGATGATCTCCGCGAGCACCCAGTGCGCCGAGGTCGGGTGGTACTCGTACCTCGTGCCGGGCTCCCAGTTGAGCCGCCAGTTCGCCATGGCCACCAGCCGCGACTCCGACGTGTCCCACTCCGGCGGCTTCAGCGGGGCATGCGGGAACCCCGACGTGTGCAGCATGACCTGCTCGACGGTGATCTGGTCCTTGCCGTTCTCGCCGAATGCCGGCACGTAGCTCGCGGCGGTTGCGTCGAGCTCCACCAGCCCTTCGCTGATGAGCTGCCACATCGTCGAGGCCACGAACGGCTTCGTGGCCGAGAAGATGCAGTAGCGGGTCGTGTCGGTGGCATCGCCGTAGGTGGCTTGCGCCACGATCTCGCCCTCGAAGCCGACCGCCACCTGGCAGCTCGGCAGCAGGCCCGACTCGACCTCTCGCTTGCAGCGGTCGAGCAGTGCCTCGATGCGGGTGTTCTGGACGGTGGATGCGGCGTCAGTTGTCGTGCTCACGGCCTTGGCATAGCACCCGCGGCTACGTTCTCGCTGGCGAACGACAGCGGGACACCCCGGGTCTGAGCGGCCCGTGAGCCCGTATCGAATCGAGATTGGGAACAAGAGCGGGAGACACAGGGGGACGCGATGAGCGACAGCACACCTGCCGACGGCAAGATCGAGTTCGGGCTGGCGCTGCGCCGCAGCGACGACATCGCCGGCCAAGCTCGCCACATCGAGGCGCTCGGCTACGACTACGCAACCACCGGCGAGCACGTCTTCTTCCATGTGCCCACGTCGAACGGGTTCATCTCGCTGGCGGTGGCAGCGGGCGCCACCACCACGCTCAAGCTGATGACGTCCATCACGCTCATCCCGCTCTACCCGGCGGCACTGTGCGCCAAGCTCGCGGCCTCGCTCGACGTGGCCTCAGGCGGGCGCTTCCACTTGGGCGTGGGAGTCGGAGGCGAGATGCCGTCGGAGTTCGAGGCCTGCGGGGTGCCGGTACGCGAGCGCGGCGCCCGCACCAACGAGGCGCTCGAGATCATGCAGCGACTGTGGACCGAGGACGACGTCACCTTCGAGGGCCGCTTCAACACGCTGTCCGGCGTGACGCTCGAGCCCAAGCCGGCGTCGCCGCCGCCCGTGTGGGTCTCGGGCCGCCAGGACGCCGCATGGCGGCGGGCAGCACGGTACGGCGACGGCTGGCTTCCCTACATGTACACGCCCGAGCGATTGGCCGAATCCAACGAGGCCATCGCCCGCTACCGGGAGGACGCCGGCAACCCCACACCGGTGACGCCGGGGCTGTTCGTCTTCTTCTGCTGCCACCCCGACAACGACACCGCGATCTCCTACGCCGCGGAGCGGCTGTCCAAGCAGTACGCGCAGGACTTCAGCCAGCTCGTGCACAAGTACGCCATCGCGGGCGACCCGGATCGCTGTGCGGCTCGGCTGCGCGAGTACACCGACGCCGGCGCCCGCACGATCGTGCTCAGCGCCGCCTCCCCGATGAGCTATATCGAGCAGAGCGAACGTTTCATGGCCGACGAGGTGCTGCCACGCATCCGCCAGGCACAAGACTGAGCCAATGGTCAGTCCGCGCGTGAGCTTCGCCTGAGCTTGCCGCTCGGGCCAAGCGCGCAGCCTGTCAGCGATACGAGACGGGGAGGCCCTCCGTCGTGTAGGTGACTTCGGGGTCCCACAGCAGCCAGTCGCTGATGCCGAGGTCGGCTGCGGCGTCGATCTGGGCGCGCACTTCGTCGGCGCCGTAGCTCACCCGCATCGAGAAGTCCTGCAGCCACGGCACGACTGCGGTATTGGTGCCAGCGAGCACGCGCTGGAACTGGGCAAGCGACGCGCTGGTGATGTCGTATGGCTGCGCCTCGGGATGAGCGACGCCGTACTCCCCCCGGCCCCAGTGCGACGGGTAGACCATCGGGGCGACGTAGTCGACGTGGTCGGACATGGCGTCGATGTCCTGGGCGATCCACTCGCCGCGGTCAGCCGCGATGCCGAACACCGAGACACCGTGGAAGACCTCGGCCTGGCGCAACATCGAACCTGCCTCGGCAAGGAAGCTCACGATGACGGGCGACGGATCGCTGCCGTCCCACCCGGGAATCCGCATGCCGCTGAGGTCGCCTTCGGGCCGACGCATGTAGTCCCACAGGATGTCGTCGATGCCCGCCGCCGCGGCTTCTGCCGCAATGTCCAGGTTGTACTGCCGTACCTCCGGGTGATTGAAATTGGTGAACCCTCCGTACTTTGCCAAGGGACGCCCATCGGGCGTCTGCACCACCCAGTCGAGGTCTCCGTTGTCGACCGCGTAGCGAGTGAGCACCGGGTCATTGAACGCCACGATCCGGCCGATCACCCGCACACCCATGTCGTGCAGCTCGGCGATGGCGGTTTCGAGGTCGAACAGGTTCTGCGACGCACCCGAGAGCCGGGCCAGCGGGATCTCCGATGCGTAGCCGATGTGTCCGTTCTCGTCCTTGAGATCGAGCTGGACCGTGTTGATGCGGCCTTGCTCTATGAGTTCCACCACCGACGAGCGCAACCCGTCGTGATCCCAGGCCGCGGCGGTGACGTGCACGCCGGTCGTGTGCGGATAGCCGATCGGCACGATGACGTCGAACGCCGTGCTGTTGCCAGCAGCATCCGACGCTACGACCGGGACCGGTCCGCCGGGCGGACGCGGCAGGGTGAGGCTGAACGAGCCGGTGGAGGTGTCCACCCGCTGATCGCCGATCTGCAGCGACACGCCCGTCTCGACTGAACCAGCCAAGACCACCGGCTCGCCCAGGGGCACCGGATCGAAGACCCGGGGCAGGTCCACGACGGGCGGTGTCCCGTCGACCGTGAACGAAACCGTCGCGTGGGCCGTGCCGAAGAGGCGCCGATCGACATCGAGGGTCACGGCGTGGGTGCCCTCGGTCAATCCGGGCACCGGCCACACGATCGAGTTGTCGTAACGCTGCACGCCGCTGACCGGCATGCCGTCGAGCAGCAGCTGCGCCGAGGCGACGTCGCCGCCGTCCACGGTGAACTCGAGCACCGTCCCTTGGATCTGGTCAGGTTGCAGCATGGCGTCCTCGTTGATGCCGCTGACGGTGATCTCGGTGACGCGCAGCGCACCCACCGCCACGATGCCGACCCCGACCGTCGCTGCCACGAGCAAGCCCACGACCAGCAGCCTGCCGCTGCGCTGGGGCTGACGGCGCGGCCCCGCCGTGCTGAGAACGGCGCGATCAGCTACGCGCCGGGCGCGACGGCTCAGTCCAGCCGCATACAGGGGTGCCTCCGGCTTCGGCGGTCGCCACGGAAAGCCCCAGCCCTCCGCTGGATCGGTGGGTCCTCTCGCCGCTTCGGTGTTGCGCTGTTGGGCGATGTCGTTGCCCACCAAGGAAGGCCCCACGTTGAGCCCGTGCTGGGTCAGCGACCATCGAGCGCCCCGCAGTCCCGGCACCGACCTGATCGGCACCACGATGCCCGATTGATGCAGGGCGGCCAACGACGTCTGCACTGTCTGGCCGTCCAAGGCCGCGGCCGCGCTGATCTCGCCGATTTCGGCCGCGCCGCCGCGGGCGAGCAGCTCGCTCAGAATGCGCCTGTCGGCTGGCGCCAGCAACGACATCAGACCGAGTGTATTGAGGTCGCTCAGCGAGCCTTAGGACTCGAGCCAGTAGGCACTAATGCGACAGCTGCTCGCCTCGAACTCTGCTCTGGTTGCCGACCGGCTCTCGCCTGCCCGCGCGGGTCCTTACAGGGTGCGCCAAAAGGTGAACCTTTCGGTTGTCGCACCAGTTGTTTCCCGCTCCTGTTCGCTGTTGCCCACGGGCCGCTCGGGCCACGGCTTCGCCTATCGGCTCAGCCTCTGAGTCGCTGAATGGCGACTCAGACGAGCGAGGCTTCGGTCGGATGTCGGGCCGTGACCGTCGTCGTGATGCCGCCTCGGACCAGCCAGCGCGTCTCGACCGTTGCCTGCTTCGGCGCCACCGCCGAGACCAGGTCATCGAGGATCCGGTTGGTGACGGCCTCGTGGTGGACGGGCTCATCCCGGTAGCTCCACAGGTACAGCTTCAGCGACTTCAGCTCGACGATGCGGCGGTCGGGGATGTAGGCGATCTCGACGGCGGCGTAGTCGGGCTGACCGGTCACCGGGCAGACACAGGTCAGCTCGGGCGTCGTACAGCGCACCTCGTAGTCGCGGTCCGGATACGGATCGTCCAGCGCGATGAGATCTCTCGATGGTTCGCTTGCCATGACGGGACTCCTCGACTGGGGCGCTGCGGTCCGGTACGGGGGCCTTCAGTACGACAGGGTGGCGTGCGGCGTGTTCTCCGCCAACCCAAGCGGCGTCACCGCCACGAAGGTCGCGCGCTCGGTGAATTCCGACAGTGTGCGAGCGTTGGTGTAGCTCATCGCACTGCGCAGACCGGCCATGAGCTCGCCGATCAGCTTGCCCGCCTCGCCCCGGTACGGCACTGTGCCCTCGACGCCTTCGGGAGCCCGCTGCTCGAAGTACTCGTCATCGATCTCTTCGCCGTGGCGTTCGGCCCGAGCTTCGATGGCCTCGAAGCTCGCCATGCCCCGGATCCTCTTGCGCAGCCCGTGGGGACCCTGCTCGACTTCGCCCGGGCTCTCCTTGGTGCCCGCCAGCATGCTGCCGATCATCACGGTCTCGGCGCCGACAGCGAGCGCCTTGGCGATGTCGCCGGAGTTGCGGATGCCGCCGTCGGCAATGACCGGGACATCGAGCCCGGCGTCTGCCAAGGCGATGACCACCTCGTCGGTGGCGCTGAGCTGCGGCACCCCGACACCTGCCACCAGCCGGGTGGTGCAGACGCCACCCGGTCCGACGCCGACCTTGATCGCGTCGGCACCGGCGGTGGCCATGTCGATCGCTCCGGTGGACGTGGCGACGTTGCCGGCGATGACGTCGACGTCGGCGAAGTGGTCCTTCAACCGGCGCACGCCGTCGATGGCGTGGTCAGCGTGACCATGCGCGATGTCCAGCACCAGCACATCGGCCCCAGCGGCGGCGAGTGCCTTGGCCCGGTCCCCCATGTCGTGGTCGGTGCCGACTGCGCCGCCGGCGATCAGCGCGCCGCCGTCGACATCCTTGACGGCGCTGATTTGGGCCGCCTGCGCGCCGATGGGCATGAACCGGTGGATGATGCCGGCACCGCCGAGACGTCCCATGGCGATCGCCATCTCGTGCTCGCAGACCGTGTCCATGTTGGCCGCGACGACCGGCAGATCCAGCTCGATGCTGCGAGACAGGCGGGTGCGGACTGATACGTCGCTGCGACTGCGTATCGACGATCGTTGCGGCACGATCAGCACGTCGTCGAAGGTCAGCCCGGTTCGGAGGTCGCGCAGTTTCATCAGCGATCCCAAGCTACCGTGACCCGCCATGAGTCCCCGGCGCCGGAAGCTTCTGACCGTCGGCGTGCTGCTGGCGGTCATCGCTGCCGCGGCGGCTTTCGGCATCTGGCGTGTGCTCGGCGATGCGCCGGAAGAGGTCAGCTTGGCCGAGGCCGTCGAGGTCGCCGAGCAGGCGCAGGAAGAGCCCGCACCGGCGGCGACATCGGCGCCGGCGGGCGGCAATGCCGACGACAGCAGTGCCACTCAGGGTGCCGAGGACCCTGAGGCTGAATCGGATGTCGCCGCCGCAGGCGACGACGACGGTGCTGATGCGGCCGGGCTCGCTGATGACGCCGTCTCGTCGACGACCGAACTCGACGGCATCTGGACGGTGGACACCGAGACCGGAGAGTTCACCCTCGACGACGCCACCGGCTCGTTTGCGGGCTTCCGCGTCGACGAGGAGCTGGCGACCATCGGCGCGTTCACGGCCGTGGGCCGCACCGGCGACGTGAGCGGCACGTTGGAGATCGTCAACGAGCACGCCGAGAAGGCCGAGATCAAGGTGGGCCTCGCGTCGTTGCGGACCGACGACAGCCGTCGCGACCGCGCTGTTCGTCAAGCACTCAACGCCGATGAGCACCCCTTCGCCGCGTTCTCGCTGACCGAGGTGCTCCACCTCGAGGGCGGCACCGAACTCGAAGGTCCGTTCGCCTTCGATGTCGAAGGCGACTTCACGGTGAACGGCATCACGCGGCCGGTGATAGCTCAGATCGAGACACAACTGGTCGGCAGCGTGATTGTCGTCGTCGGCCGCTTCGAGCTGATCTTCGCGGACTACGACATCCGCATCCCGCAAGTGCCGATTGTGCTGTCGGCCGAAGACCACGGCATCGTGGAGTTCCAGCTGCTGCTGCGCCGCTCCTAATGCGTCTGCGGGCTGTCCCGTCCGTCCGGCGGGCGTGGAGACATTCACGCGTCAGGCTCGGCTGGGCGACCGGACACCACTGCAACCCTTGGTTGGGTGCGGCATGATGAGGCACCGAGTCGAGCACTTCCCCGAGTCACGCACCCAAGGAGCACCCATGGCACCCATGTCCGCAGCGCCGCTGTCCAAGTCCTTCGCCACCGTCAACGGCAAGCGCATGGCGTACCACGAGTCCGGCGCCGGCGATCCGGTGGTGTTCCTGCACGGCAACCCGACATCGTCGTACCTGTGGCGCAACATCGTGCCGCATGTGCGGCCGCACGCTCGCTGTGTCGCGCCGGACCTGATCGGTCAAGGCGATTCGGACAAGCTCGACGACACCGGACCCGACTCGTACCGCTTCGTGGAGCACCGTGAGTACCTCGACGGCCTGCTTGACCAGATCGACCTCGGTGACAACATCACCTTCGTGATCCACGACTGGGGTTCCGCGCTCGGCTTCGACTGGGCCAATCGCCATCGCGACCGTGTCGCAGGCCTGGCGTACATGGAGGCCATCGTGCGGCCGATGACGTGGGCCGAGTGGCCTGAGGCCGCGGCCGGCATCTTCCAGGGCTTCCGCTCCCCCGCGGGCGAGGAGATGGTGATCACCAAGAACCTGTTCGTGGAAGCCGTGCTTCCCGGCTCGATCATCCGCAAGCTGTCCGACGAGGAGATGAACGAGTACCGACGCCCGTTCGTCGATCCCGAGCACCGGCGTCCCACCCTGACGTGGCCTCGCCAGATCCCGATCGAGGGCGAGCCCGCCGATGTCACCCAGATCGTGACCGACTACGGCGAGTGGCTGGCCGGCTCAGACGTGCCCAAGCTGCTGGTCAACGCCGAGCCGGGCGCCATCCTCAACGGCCCGCAACTGGAGTACTGCCGCACCTGGCCGAACCAGACCGAGGTGACCGTCGCGGGCAATCACTTCTGCCAGGAGGACAGCCCCGACGAGATCGGCCAAGCCATCGCCGACTGGCTCGCCAACCGCTGACCCAGCGGCTGAATCAGCACAGCTGGCAGGATGCTGAAAAGTCGATTCTCAGGCGGTGTCCAGTTGCAAACCCGCAGGTCAGGGGCTTGCGCTTCCAGCCAGACCTGCATATTTCAGCAGCCTGTTATCTGCCTAGCGCGAGAAGACGAGGCCCGTGCTCGTTCGCTGCGCGATCCAGATGACTGGCCGGGTACACCTGAGACATAGTGCGCTGGTTGACTTGCGCTTGTGAGGGCGGCATCTCTATCCGGGGCTGAGTCCGGGCTCTCGATCCTCACTCGACAGGGGCATCCCGACTATCTGGACCTGCCGTGGGATCGGCCGCTTGAGCAGTGGCACGACGTCACCGAGCGGCTGATCCGGGTGCGGCGGGGGCTCAGCCGCCACGTCGTGCGGATGGTGCAGTACGAGGGCCGGGTCTATGCCCTCAAGGAGACCTCCCAGGCGTTGGCCGAGCACGAGTACCGCGTCCTGCGCCAGCTCGAGGACGAGCGCCTCCCGGCGGTGCGGGCCGTCGGCGTGGTGAGCGGGCGCCGCGCCGCCGACGGCTCGGAGCTCGAGTCGGTCCTGATCACTCGCTTCTTGGACTTCGCCCTTCCCTACCAGTACCTGTTCCGCACGACGTCGCCCTCGCTGCTGCGCGACCGGCTGCTCGACGCTGCCGTGGTGCTGTTCACCCGGCTGCACCTCGAAGGGGTGTACTGGGGCGACATCTCGCTGGCGAACATCCTGTTCCGGCGCGACGCCGGCGCCCTGATGGCGTACCTGGTCGACGCCGAGACCGCAGAGTGCCGTCCGGCGCTGACCGATTCGCTGCGGGCACACGACCTCGCCGTCGGGGTCGAGAACATCACGGGCGGCCTCTACGACGCCATCGCCGGCGGGCTGCTCGAAGACGACGTCGACCCGGTCGAGATCACCGCCGACCTCGTCGACCGGTACCACCGCGTCTGGGCCGAACTGACACGAGAAGACGAGATCTCCGCCACCGAGCGCTGGCGCATCAATGAGCGAATCCAGCGCCTGAACGCGATGGGGTTCGATGTGGAGGAGCTGTCGGTCGTGCGATCCTCCGACGGCTCCCGGCTGAGAATCCGGCCTGTGGTGGTCGAGGAAGGGCACGCGCATCTGCGTCTGCGCAAGCTGACCGGGCTCGAAGTGCAGGAGAACCAGGCCCGTACGCTGCTCAACGCACTCGACGCCTACGGCCTGTCGCTCGAGCATCAAGCCGGCGGGGCCCTGCCCGAGGCAGTGAAGGCGTACCGGTGGCTGTCAGAGCGCTACGAGCCGGTCATCGCCGCGATTCCGGCTCGCTACCGGGACCGGCTCGACGACGCCCAGCTCATCTACGAGTTCATCGAGCACCGCCATGCGCTCTCCCGGGCCGCCGGCCGGCAGATAGAGAACGAGGAAGCCTTGGTGACCTTCGTCAACGACGTGCTCGACGGGCTTCCCAAGGAGAAGGCCATCATCGACCAGGAGGACGACGCCGATCCCTACGACGCGTTCCTCCGCCGGACAGGGGAGACACGGAGCGCCTGAGGCTGCTGTCGCCGCGGATTCGGTCGGCGCGGTTGGTGCGGGAGGTCGCTACCCCCCGCCACAGCACCCGCACCGCCGCAGTCTGCCCGCCGCGCCCAGCCCCACCCCCAACGCCGTCACGGCCGCCGCCGGTGCTCCGACCATCTCGAGGTCCGATATCCATCAAAAATGCAACAATCGTTGCACTCTTGCTCACTATCTGGTTGGGGTGCCCGCATGGATTTCGTGCATCCGGTGAGTTCTGTGATCCCAGGGGCGCAAGGACAAGTGCTGGCTGTGCTTGCAGAGACCTCCGCCGAGCTCAACCTTCGCACTGTGGCTCGGCTGGCTGGCGTCAGCGCCTCACAAGCGTCGCGCGTCATTCCCGGCCTCGTGGATCTTGGCTTGGTGGAACGACGAGAGGTTCCGCCGTCGACGATGGGGAGTTCGGGGCGCTGCTCGGCCAATGCGCGGACACGGGGCGCGTGCTCGCGGCGAGTCCTGATCGCCCAGCGGACGATGTGATCGGGATCGCTCAGGATCGTTCGCAGGGGCGGCTCACGCAGGCCGTTCCACAGCTCCGTCCGGTGCCGCACTCGTCGCAGTGTTCGCCAGATTACCCGCCAAGTCACCAGCCACCGCGGCACATCGAGAAAAACCAAGAGATCAGCACGCTCGGCCAGCAGCGGACGGGCGACGGTGTACTGCCACTCCGTGACCCACTCATCGGAAGCGGCCAGGGCGATGACGTCGTCGCGAAACGTCGGTTTCGGCTCCCAGTCGGGACCGTGGTAGAGGCCGTCCATCTCCACATACGGCAGCCCCTGAGCGGCCCCGATCTGCCGTGCGAGTGTCGACTTGCCAGCAGCCACCGCACCCGCCACCAGAACCCGCTTCGGCCTCCCCGGCAGCGAATCAGACCACCTCAGAACCGGCACCGGCGCAAGGGTAGGTTCGACCGACTGCTCAGGCCATATCCGACGGACGTATGACAAAACGTGATACACTGATCGCATGGCGCACGCGATATCTGTCCGGCTCGATGATGAGGCGTTGAGGGCACTTCGCAGAGTCGAGGCTCAAGGCCTGACGCAATCCGAGGCGGTGCGCAGGTCCATCGTGCACGAGGCCGAGCGTCTTCGTGACCGCCGTGCTCTCGCGGCTGAGGTTGCAGCCTTGGAGGCAGACGAGGCCGACCGGACCGAGATGGCTGCCGTCGCCAGCTTGATGGAAGAACTTCGTGCGCCGGGGTGACATCCACGAGTTGCGTCTACCGAAGGGTTTGGGGCACGAACAGCATGGGCGACGGTACGGCGTGGTCGTGCAATCCGATGCATTGCTGCCCCGGTCGGTCGTGCTGGTAGCACCCACCTCGACCAGCGCAAGGGCAGCTTCGTTCCGTCCTGCCGTTGACATTGCGGGGCAGAGCACACGGGTTCTCGTGGAGCAACTCGGTGCTGTTGACGTCAGCCGGATTGGCGATTTCGTCGGTCACCTCACGCAAGAGGAGCAATGGGGCGTCGACATCGCCCTGGCTACGGTGCTCGATCTCTGACCGACCGCATCCGGTCACCGCTCGGTCTGGCGAAGTGGTGTCGAGTCGACGGCAAGTCGGTGTCAATCGAGTGCCGTGCCTATCGGCCCCTCAGAGGGCGTAGTGAGCCGGACGGCATGGCAGCACGGCTGCGGCTGCGGGCCTGTGCTTGGTCCTTGGGGGCCGTCGCCGTCCTCGCTGCTGCAGCGTGCGGCTCGACCAGCGGGCCGCTCGACATCATCCCCCTCGACGCCGCGGATGAGCCGCCGACCGACTGCTGGTGGGGCGGCCATGGCCTCAGCTCCATGAGGTGCGAGAACCGGGTCATCCTGCCGCCGGGGCTCGGCCATGTCGCGGTCCATCTCGATCCCGCTGCGCTGCCGGACCCTGCCGCCACGCGCATCCGGCTGCTGGTGACCGAAGCCGGCTGCACCAGCGGTCGCGAGATGGGCGATGCCCTGCGAGGGCCGCAGGTCATCGAGACCGACCACGAAGTGCTGGTGGCCTTCGCCGTAGTGCCGTACGTCGGCGCGGCCAACTGCCCCGACAACCCCGACGTTCACGCGACCGTCGAGTTGACCCGGCCCTTGGGCGACCGTGCACTGCTCCACGGGATCCTCGTGCCGCCCGAGCCGATCCAACTCCGCCCCGACCCAGATTGGTAGCTGGCATTCGAACTTGCCAGATACCCAGCCGGCAGCTCCGCGCCAGCCGGTCCCAGAAATCGGTTTTCCTACTTGAGTAGGATTATGGTATGAAAATCAGCGTGAGCATCCCCGACGAGGACGTCGAAACGCTTGATGCCTACGCACAAGCGCATCGTCTGCCGTCCCGGTCAGCAACGATCAGGCAGGCGATCCGCCTCCTGCGCACGTCGGATTTGGTGCTCGACTATTCCGAGGCGTTCGAGGAGTGGTCGGAAGCGGATGCAGCGCTGTGGGACACCACTGCGGGTGACGGATTCGAGCCTGCCTGATGCAGCGCAGCGAAGTACGTGTCGTCGACTTCGGCCCTGCCGCCGGCTCTGAGGCCGCTCGGCGTCGGCCGGCCGTCATCGTCAGCAATGACGCGGCCAACGCTGCGGTCGGCATCACCGGACGCGGTGTGGTGACCGTGGTGCCGCTGACCTCGAACACCGATCGGGTGCTGCCGTTCCAGGTCCTCATCGAGGCCGCAGATGCGGGGCTGGGTGTCGATTCCAAAGCGCAGGCCGAACAGGTCCGCTCGGTGGCCGCCAGCCGTGTCGGCGACCGCATCGGAGTGCTGCCGTTCGAGCTCATGCAGCGGCTCGACGACGCCCTCCGCCTCCATCTCGACCTGTAACCACCTGAGCGACCGCGGTCTGTCAACTGGGCCTGCCCATTGCAGGAGGCGCCGACGGCCAGCCGCGCCCAGCCGTGTCGGCTCCAGACGAATCCAAGAGTCGAGCGCCTTGGCTGACGAGTTCGCCGAGGCTCAGATCAGCGCGTGCGCTGTGAGCGCAGGCCGTGATGGCTTGGGTGTTCAGGACCGCTGCTCCACCTGCGGAACCCGCTGGCGCTCGCGACTCGCCAATTCACCTTCTGCCTCGTCCAGCATCGATTGGGCGTGTGGTCGCGCCGAGAATTCATCGTGCAGTTCGGAGAGTGGCCGCAACCGGAGATTTCGACGCCGACGGATCCAGCCCATGACGCTGACGCTAGCAACGTCACCGAACGCACCATTCACGGGTTTGTCCGATGGGCCGCGAGGTGCGTTTCATAGAGACGGTCTGCCCGTCGGATCATTCGCCGGTACCACCTCTCGCCCTGCTGGCTGGCCGCTTTGTCGCCGCCGCACAGCATCACGATGCGCTGTTGGGGATCGAGTGCATAGAACGCCCGAATTGTCGGGGTTGGACGGAGTTCCTTCATGTTGCGATATCGCGAGCCTCGGACGGTGTCGGCTATCGGTCTGCCCAGGCGCGGTCCTTGCTCAGTCAGGCGGTGCTCGGCTCTCTGCAACCGAGCACGGACGTCGTCTGCGAGCGATCGCACCCAATCGCGATACTCCGCTGTCGTCACGATCTCCCACACCAGGGGGAGTTCACACCGGCGTGATTCCCGCTTCCAGCGGTTTTCTTGGCGATCAAGGACGGAGGGTGGGGCAGCTCACGATGCGATGTATCGGGCGCTTGGCCGGATGATCTTGTTGTCGGCGGCTTGTTCGAGGATGTGAGCGCCCCAGCCCACGATGCGACTCGCGGTGAAGGTGGAGGTGAACGCCTCTTGCGGGAGCCCGGCGAGGTGCAGCACCACAGCGGCGTAGTACTCGACGTTGGTGACGATGACGGCGCCGGGCCTGTGATCTGCGAGCACTCCCAGCAGTTCCGTTTCGATTGTCACGGCTCGCTCGACGAGCTCTCCGCCCAGCCCGAGCGCCACTCGCTTCAGCGTTTCCGAGCGGGGGTCTGCCGTGCGATAGACGGCATGTCCAAATCCCATGAGCTTGCGGCACGCGTCCAGCTCGGCGGATGCCCAGGTTCGGGCCGATGCTGGGTCGCCGATCGCTTCGATCATGTCGAGCACGCGGCTCGGTGCGCCGCCGTGCAGCGGCCCTGCCAGCGCGCCGAGGGCTCCTGCGAATGCTGCGGCTACCGACGCGCCGGTGCTGGCGATGACCCGAGCGGTGAACGCCGAGGCGTTGAAGCCGTGCTCGGCGGTGAGCCCCAAGTACGTCTCGACAGCCCGTGTGTGCACCGGCTGCGGTGCATGGCCCAAGGCCGATCTCAGGTAGTGCGCCGTGTACGAGGTGCCGCCGTCCGGGGCTACTGGATCGCCCCCGGAGCGCACGCGATTGACCGTGCCCAGCACGGTCGGAGCGGCACCTATGGCTTGCATCACCGCTCGCCGGCGTTGGGCATGGGTCATGTCGATGCTCGGGCGCCCGTCGACGACCAGCGGCAGCACGCTGGCCAGCACCGCGAGCGGGTCGAGGTCGGTGCGCGACAGCCTGACGACGAGGTCGAGCGCATCCGTATCCAGCTCTCGATGCGCCGACAGCTCGACTGCGAAGTCCGCTTCGGAGCCAGTAGATGGCGCCTCGCCGTCGATGAGCAGGCTGGCGATGGCCTCAAAGGATGCTGTGCGGGCGAGCCCGGTCGCATCACGGCCTCGGTAGTGGTACCAGCCTTCTTCGCCGAGGACTGTGCCGACCGCCGTGTCAGCCACGATCAAACCTTTCAGCCCGGGCGGGGCGACAGATCCTGCGGGGACGACGTCGTTGCTCATGGCAGCGAGCGTAGGTGTCGAAAGGTATATTGACAATGTTGATCAATATCAACGTTGCTGCGCTCCACACGGGGCGTCGCAGACCGAAGGCGAATCAAGCGCATGGATGATTGGCTGACGACCGAGCAGGCAGCTGCACGCCTCGGCGTCAAGCGCGAGACGCTGTATGCCTACGTGAGCAGGGGATTGCTGCACCGGGCGCTCGACGCGGACGGCCGCAGGTCTCGATTCGACCCCTCCGAGATCGATCAGCTGCGACGGCGGCAGCGACCGGAAGGCGAATTCGCCACGCTCGTGTCGACCCGCATAGCGCGACCTACCGATGAAGGCGTGTATGTGCGCGGCCGCGACCTCGTGGCCGAGGCTGCGCTGTCGACGTTCGAAGAGGCAGCAGACCGGATATGGCAGGCGGGTCCAGGCGAGTCGTGGCCGTCCGTCGCCGACCCCGACACAGCCCCAGACGACATCGAAGTCCGACTCCCGAGGACAGCGCCACTCATGGACCGGCTCCGAATCGGAGTCGCACTCGCCTCTGCCACAGATCCCCTCCGCGACGACCTGTCGCCGACCTCTGTGCGCACGGCGGGACGCCGAGCCGTGTGCACGATGGTCAAGGCTCTGCCGCGGCGCTGCAATCCCCAGGGCGGGAGCGTGGCCGACACGCTGTGGTGCCGATTGGCCCGCCGTCAGGCCAGCCAGCGACGCCGATCAGCGCTGAACCGAGTACTCGTGCTCTTGGTCGAGCACGGATTGGCGAGTTCGACGCTGGGGGCCCGGGTCGCAGCGTCGGTTCGTGCCGATCCCTACTCGGTCATCACCGCCGGTCTCGGAGTGCTCGGCGGCCGGCTGCACGGCGCAGCGAGCGCCCCGGTCCACCGCCTTCTGGCCGGAGCAGCGCGCAGCGGCGACGCGGCCAGTGCACTCGGCGAAGCTCAGCGCACCCTTGGCTTCACGCCCGGATTCGGGCACGTCACGCTCAAGCGACGAGACGCCCGCTGCGGCGCACTGATGGAAGCCCTGGCCGGCGCCTGGCCCACCGACGAGCGCCTCGGAACGGTCCTCGAGGTGTACAACCTCGCAGTCGACCGCACCGAGGGCATCGCCACCGTTGACTACGCCCTCGGAGCCTTGACCTACTTGGCTGACATGACACCCGAGTCCGGCGAGGCCGTCTTCGCCATCGCACGCACCATCGGCTGGATCGCCCACGCCCTCGAGGAATACGGCGAAGAGCCCCTCAGATTCCGCTTCCGAGCCCGCTACATCGGCGACTGATTACCCAATCTCACCCGCCACATGGCGCGCCGACGGCTAGCCACACGGGGATCTCCTCATCCTCCGACGAGACCAGCAACTCGACGCAACTGGGCTCGTTCACCCAGATGCCGCCTGCCCAGACCATCCATTCGCCACGATCAGCCCCGCACGGCCAGCCGCCCACGTACTCGGCCGAATGGACCTCGCACGCGGGACCATGTGTGTTGCACGGACCGGCGGTCAGCGCATCCGCGGACCCGAACACGTAGTCCCCGTAGTCCAAGAACGCGTCACCCGGAGCGCTCGCAATCTCCATCGATACCTGCCGAGCGCGGCGCACGAGGAGCCCGAACTTTTCGAACCGGTAGTCCTCGTAGCCGGAGCCTTCTGATCCCGAGCGCCCGAGCTGCAGCGTTCTTGTTGGCAGCGCGACGAATCCACCGCCGGAACCGTGTGCCTGGTAGCGAGGACCAGGCTCAGAAACGACATCGATGACGTGGAGGCATTCGACGAGCCGATGCTGGTGCTGAGCGTCGGCCGCTGGGTCGTCTGAAGTGCTCTCAGCGCAGCTCGAGATGAATCCCGCAATCAATGCAGCACACGCGAATCGCGCCAACCCAGCGAGTTGGCGGCGGGGTTTCAGGCGCTGTTGCCGGTGAACCGGTGCTCCTCGAGGTCGCTCAGGCTGGCCCATTCCAGTGTGCGGGCGTGCGTCGACTCCAGCACTACCGGGGGAGCGACGCCGGCTTCGAACGCTTCGGTCCAGCGCGAGGCGCACAGGCACCACTGGTCGCCCGGCTTCAGCCCGTCGAAGCCGGTGGCTGGCTGCGGCGTCGACAGATCGTTGCCGGCCGACCTGGAGAACTCCAGGAACTCGGCCGTCATCACGGCGCACACGGTGTGCACCCCGAAGTCGCCCGAGTCGGTGTTGCAGCAGCCATCGCGGAACCAGCCGGTCAGCGGGTCATACGAACACGGCTGCAGCTCACTGCCAAGAACGTTCTGGGCCACGCCGCCCAGTCTCTCAGGTCATCGAGGCGGTGGCGTTAGGCGGAAAACAGCTGGATCGGAATGCGGGGCTACCGTTAGTTTCGTGGCGATGAGGAAGCTGTCGATCACCTTGGAGGAATCGGTCGCCGAGCGCGCAGCGAGCGCTGCCGAGTCGCACGGAGTCAGCTTGTCTGCGTGGCTGAATGCGGCTGCAAAGCGAGCGATCCGCATCGAGGACGGACTGGCCGCCGTGCGCGAATGGGAGCAGGAGCACGGCGAACTGAGTCCTGAGTCATTGATGTGGGCCGAGAAGGTGATTGATTCGGTCAAGAGTTCTTGAGCCACCGGCGTGCCCGGGCTGACCTACGACACGGGTGCGCTGATTGCAGCGGAACGCGGAGACCAGCAAGTATGGGCGTTGCACCAAGGCGCCCTTGAGGAGGGCATGACACTGACCGTTCCTGCGGGTGTGTTGGCTCAGGGCTGGCGTGGTGGCCCACAAGTGCAGATGTCCAGGCTGTTGTCGGGCTGCCGAATCGAGACCCTCGACGAGGCCGGCGCCCGATCGGCGGGAGCTGCGTGCGCGCGGGCCGGCACCAGTGACGTGGTCGACGCTGCGGTGGTGGTCGGCGCCGCCGCTCGGGGCGATGTCGTGGTCACCAGCGACCAGAAGGATCTTCAGCGCATAGCGGCAGCTCTAGGCGTCGCCTTGCGGACGCGGGAGGCCTGAGCGCCGCTGCGTAGGCGGGTGGTGGAGGCGAAGGCGAGCCAGGCCAGGCACCAGGCTGAGACGATGACGACCAGCACCGACTCGCCGGTGGCGTCCAGGCCTGGGGCGTGGAACGGCTTTATGAAGTAGTGCGAGATGAAGCCGCCCCGGTACGGCGCCTGACCTGCGAGGCGCCACAGGTCCTTCTCCCACACCGTCAGCACGCACGGCAGCCGGGGAATGTTGATCGCCGCGATCGGCAGCACAACGGCGAGGTACCACGGCATCAAGCGCCGGCGGCGCACGACCAGCGGCGCTCCCACCACAACAAAGACGGCCAGCAGCCCATGGAATAGCGCCACGGCGGCCGCGAGCCAGGCCATGTGCTCACGGTATGCGATGGAGTCATGCCGTCCGGCCGAGCGATTGGCCCCCGTCAAGAACTCGAGAACATGTCCGCCGCCGATCGGGAGTCGATCCCTGACGAGGAGACGTTCCTCGATCTCGCCGTCGCTCAGGAGCTGTCGTTCCTGCAGCTCCTCACCGACTGGCTGACAGCGCAGGTCGGCGGCTAGAACGCAGCCAGATCAGCCGGTCCGCTCGGGTCGCAGGCACTCGATGACCCGGGCCATCAGCGCGTTCCAATCGTCATCGTCTGGCCGGGGACGTTCGAGGGCCTGAGATCGCAGGGCCAGGTAGGTGCCGAGGCCGAGCGATTGGCACAGGAAGACGACCGCTTCGGTGCTCAACGACGCATCGATGGTGCCCTCGGCCTTGCCGGCCTCCACAATCTCTGCGAGCTCGAAGGCCTCGGTTTCCTGTGCTCGGGCGATCGTGCCGTGCAGCGACACGTCGCGACCGCCGACAACGCACGCCTCCAGCCAAAGATTGCGTGTGCGGTCGCGCGAATCTGTGAGCAGATTGGCACTGAGCATCGAAAGCTTTGCTTCCGCGGTCGCCTCCAGATTTTTGATCAGCAACAGCATGCGCTGCGCTGACGCGTGCTCGACGGCGGCCATGAACATCTCGCGCTTGCTGGCCCAGCGTGCGTAGATGGCACCGGTTGTCAGACCGCAACTGCGTGCGATTTCCGCAACGGTGGCAGCCTCGAAGCCGCGCTCGCCGAACACGATGACTGCTGCATCCAGCAGGCGATTCGTGACTTCCTCGGGTCCGCCGCCCAAGCGACCAAGCTCCAACGGAGCCTGCTGTCCAGGCTGTGAAACAGGCGGCACCGCTGCTGAGCGTAGTTCCGCTCGCTCGCCGCGGTCGCCAGCCCGTCCTCTTGAGACCGTCGCTACAGCGTGATCTCGTGCCGCACGCCGCGCACATCCATCTCGTAGTCGAGGTCGATGACGGGTGGTCGCGACCGGTACCAGCGCAGGCCATGGCGGGTCGCCGTGCCCATGGCCCCGATCACGGCGTCTTCCAGCAGTCCCTCGTGCATGTACACCGTGTACACGTCGGTGGTGGTGACCAGCTCCCAGCCGACGCCCATGGCCGCCAGCCGTGAGCCCATGGTGGCGGTCACGAAGGCAGCCTTCTCGCGCACTGCCTCGGGATGGGTCTCGCCCTTGCGGATGATCTCGTTGTCGTCGAGCGTCGCCTCGGGGATCTCACCCGCGCCCGAGACGACGAAGGTCGTCGGGGCGTCGGCCGACTCGACGGTGTACGAGAATGCGTGCAGTACCGGCTCGGCAGGCGGGTGGTGTGCCGGAGCCACGTTCGTGCGGGCCATCGGGTTGTGATCGCCGACGTAGAGGTCCCATGAGCGGACCAGCTCGATGTAACCGGCGTTGAAGTCGATGAAGCCGGGCATCGAATACGGTGCAGGGCACCGCAGCTCGATGGCGCACAGCGCCTGCCGCTCTCGCCCGAGCGCTGACAAGTGCCCGTCGATCAGCTCGAAGCCCTCGCGCCACGGCAGGTACGCGCCCAGCGTGGCGTGAACGATCTCGTGACCGGCTGCTGCGACCACGCCGCTGGAGAACGGCGAGATGCCGGTGAGGAAGCGATACCCGCCCCGGGGATTGTCGATCAGCATGTTGTCCTCCTGAAGAGCTCAGCCTCGGCTGGCAGGACAGTAGCGATCTCAACTCAGCCGCCGGGCATGCTCCAGCTCAGGATCAGCAGGCAGCCGGCGAGCGCCACGGCAATGGCGAGCAGCCAGTCGCCCGTTCGGGATCGGGTCTCGGTTGAGGTGTTCATCGTGGTTTCCCTGTCTCCATCCACCATGCTCTTCGCATGCGTCTTGTCTTGGGTTCAGTGCACCAAGGGGTGTGACACGAATGCGTGCCCGCCATCGACTGATCGCAGCCGTTGCCGCTGCGGTGCTCTTGGTCGCGGGTTGCGCTTCCGGAGTCGGCGCGCCCCAGAGACCGCAGCGGAGCCGGCAACACCGGTGCCGGTGCAGCAGACCCAGGGCGAGGACCTGCTCGAGACGGTGCGATCGCGGGGCATTCTCAACTGCGGGGTGTACGGCGCCGCGGTGGCGTTCTCAGAAACTCAGCCCGACGGCAGCACCACCGGCTTCGACGCGGACTACTGCCGGGCCCTTGCCATCACCATCCTCGGCGACGCCGACGCGGTGAACTTCGTGGCTCTCACTTCGGCGGAGCGATTCCTGGCGCTGCAGACCGGCGTCATCGACGTGCTCGTGCGCAACACGACATGGACCCAGAGCCGCGACTCGGAACTCGCTCTCGACTTCGCGCCCGTCACCTTCTACGACGGGCAGCAGCTCATGGGCCGCGCCAGCGACGGTTTCACGTCGGAGTCAACCGTGGCCGACGTTGCAGGTGCCGTCGTGTGCGCCACGGCGGGCACCACCACTGAGCAGAACATGGCCGATGCTGCTGACGCCGCCGGCATCACCATCAGCCTGCAGACCTTCGAAGACCTCGACATCATCACGCAGAACTTCATCGCCGGTGCCTGCGATGCGATGACGACGGACGGATCCGGTCTCGTCGGCCGCCGGGCCCGCCAGCAGGGCGACCAGGAATGGGTGATCTTCCCCGCGCTTCCGTTCTCGAAGGAACCGCTCGCCCCGGTGTACCCGCCCAACCAGTCCGCCTTCGGCGACATCGTCAACTGGACGGTCTACGCGACGATCATCTTCGACGAGAAGGGCATCACCTCGGCCAATGTCGATGACTTGCTCAGCAGCGGGCAGCTCGACGCCGAGGCGATCCGCCTGCTCGGCGGGGAAGGCGAGCTGCAGTCAGCGATGGGCCTGCGACCCGACGCGTTCTACCAGGTGGTCTCCCAGATCGGGAACTACGACGAGATCTACTCCCGCCATCTCGAACCTGTCGGGCTGCGCCGAGCCGGCACCCCCAACGCACGCTGGTCCGAGGGCGGGCTGATCTACGCCCCTCCTGCCCGCTGAGTCACCAGGTCGGCCGCACGAGCACCCCGCCGTCGACCACCAGGTCGACGCCGGTGATCCACCTGGCCAGATCTGAGCACAGGAACACGCAGGCATCGCCGACATCGGACGCCGTGCCCAGGCGACCGAGCGGTGCCGCCGCCGTCCATCGGGCCATACCCTCTGGCCAGTCGTCGGCGAGCCCGGGTCGGTCGATGAGACCGGGGGAGATGCTGTTGACACGGATCCCCTCGGGGCCGTAGGCGCCGGCTGCGGCTCGGGCATGCATGACCATGCCCGCTTTGGCCGTTGCGTAGTGACCGTGCAGGTCGGTGGGATGGTGCGCCTCGATCGAGGCGATGTGGACGATCGAGCCGCCTTCGCCCTGGGCCCGCATCGCCGTGGCCGCCGCGTGGGTCAGCCGATGCACTGCGGTCAGGTTGACGTCGATCATCTCGGCCCAGTCGGCGTCGCTCAGTTCGGCGAAGTGCACCAGCGGCTGGATGCCGGCGTTGTTGACCAGCCCGTCGATGCAGCCGTACTCCCTCAGCGCCACCTCCACTACACGCTGCGGCCCGTCGGATTCAGCCAGGTCAACCTGCACGGAAGCGATCGGTGCGCCGTCGGCATCGGCCAGGTGATCGACCGGAGAGGACCGCGTATGCGCCACGACCGTGGCACCTGCGGCCATCAGCCGCCGGGCGATGCCCGTGCCGATACCGCCGCTCGCGCCCGTGACCAAGACGACCCGGCCGTCCAGCCGGATCAGCTCATCGGGCGGCCGCAGTTCGGCGTCCTCAGCCATCTCGGGGATCCTCCCGCGCGAGACGCTCGATGTCGGCAGCAGCTTCGGGGAATGCGTCGGCGAGCTGGGCCCGGTTGCCCAGTTCGAAGCCGACCTCGTCGTAGCCGGGGGCCATCGTGGTGCCCACCAGCGACCAGTCCCCGGCAGTCTCCGCTCCCATCCACGTCCCTGGCGTCACCACCACGACCGGCCGCTCGCCGCCAGCCAAGTCGTCGCCGAGCCGGGGGCGGCGCACCGACCCGCCGGGCTCCAGCAGCAGCATGTCCACTGCTGCGCCGGCGTAGTGATGCCACAGCTCGGGGCTGGCGAGCCGGTGCAGTGCGGAGAAGTCGTCTGGCCGAAGCAGGAAGTAGATGGCCGTCGAGTGGTCGTCGCACCAGGTCTGGGCCCACCGGCCGCCCTCGCCGGGGAGCGGCTCGAGTCCGAGCAGCTCGATCACATCGTCCGCATCCACCGGCCCAACGTAACCCTCAGGCTGGATCGAGGGCGCGCCCGCGAATGCGCCTCCAACCAGCTCCCGCCAAGTTCCAGCGCGACGCGATCCGGCCTCAATCGGTGTCGAGATCAGGTGGCATCGGATCCAGACCCACCAGATCCTCGAGCACGGCGGTCGTCTGCAGCACGGCGACGTCGTCGGTTTGGGGTCCCAGCACGCTCAGCCCGATCGGCATGCCGTCGGCGGTGAGGCCCGAGCACACCGTGCTTGCAGGGCGCCGTGTGAGGTTTGCAAGCGGCGTGAAGCGCACCCAGTTCTCGACTTCGACCCCGTCGATGGTCCCGCCCCCGCCCACTACCGGCGTCTGTCCCGCCATCGTGGGCAGCAACATCGCATCGAATCCGGCCATCACTTCACCGAGTTGCATCGACATTTCTCCACATTGCTGCCGTGCCGCAGCCAGCGTGTCCACCGTTACCTGCTCGAACATCTCCTCCAGCGCCACGGCCAGCCAGTCGGTGATGTCGTCCCACGCGGGCGTGCCCAGCAGCGGCCGGAACGCCGGCCCCATAGCACCGATCAAGAACAGCGGCACGAACGCCTGAGACACCGCATCCGCTGGATCGAACAGCGTCCCCATCTCGACGACCTCGACACCTTCGGCAGCCAGTCGCTCCACCGCCGCTGCACACGACGCCACGATCTCCGAGTCCACGGACCCGCCGTCGATTGACGGCGCCCACAGCACTCTCGACGGCAGCGGGGGATCATCCAGCGCGGCGCGCCACGACTCGGTCGGTGCCGGCAGGCTGCGCAGATCGGAGGGGTGAGGCCCCACCAGCGCGTCGAGGCAGTAGGCCACGTCTCGAATCCGGCGGGCCATCGGGCCGACGCACGACAGGTCCAGCAGCCCGGGCGGCGGCGGGCCGCTCGGCACACGCCCATGACTGGGCTTGAGGCCCGACATGCCGCAGATGGACGAGGGGATGCGGATGGAGCCGCCGCCATCCGATCCGGTTCCCACCGGCACCATGCCCGACATCACCGCCGCAGCCGTGCCGCCCGACGAACCGCCCGCGGAGCGGCTCAGATTCCACGGATTCCATGTGGCGCCGAAGACGCTGTTGTAGGTGTCGCCCATGCAGCCGAACTCGGGCGTGTTGGTCTTGCCCAAGATCACCGCCCCGGCGGCCCGCATACGCGCCACTTCGGTGGAGTCCGCAGCGACCGGCGGGGAGTCCCGCAGGTGCATCGCCCCCCGTGCAGTGACGAATCCGGCGGCGTCGGCCAGATCCTTGACACCGATGGGGATGCCCGCCAGAGGCCCCACGTTCTCCCCGCCGTCGAGCCGTTCGTCGATGGCAGCGGCCTGAGCGCGAGCATCCTCGGCATCAAGCGCCACGAAGGCGTTGATCTGCGGATTCAGCGCCTCGATGCGCCCCAGCGCATGCTCGGTCACCGCCGCAGCCGTCAGCGTCCGGTCCTTCACCATCGCCGTCAGCGCCTCCACCGATACTGTCCGAAAGTCCGGCACATCCACGGCTGCCTCCCCCTATCCCGTTTGCCGCCGGACACTACCGACCAGCCGAGATCCCTCCGGGCAGCGGCTACCTCAGCGAGCGGATGCGCCGCCGTCGATGGTGACCGAGGTGCCACTGACGTGGCTCGCCCGGTCCGATGCCAGGAAGGCCATCACGTCGGCCACCTGCTCCACCGTGCCCGGCGCCGGGTCGGCGGGGATCAACTCCTCCCAGCGCGACTCGTCGTCGAGTTCGTCGATGGCCTGGCGCCGGAGCAAGTCGCCCATCCGGTCGGTGATGATCAGGCCAGGGTTGACGGCCACTACGCGCACCCCGTCTCGCAGGCTCCGGCTGCCGAGCGCAGCAGTCATCGCCACAAGGCCGCTGTTGCCCACCCCGCCCGCGATGTATGACGGCTGCGGTCGCACCGACGCCACGCCGATGACGTTGACGATGACCCCGCTGCCGCGAGCTGTCATCAACGGCAGGACCTCCCTTCAGCCCCAAATCCATCGGCTCAACGTAACCCTCGCCTGAGAGCCGTGCGGAGGTGGAAACTGGCCCGGAGCTTCTTCTAGAACAGCTGAGGCTGTGCGGCTTGATACGGGTCGGTGTCGTCGCGTGCAAGGCGCAGGCTGCGGATCTGCTGCCAGATGTCGGCGAGTTCGGCTGAGGGGCGATACCGCCGCCCACGCTTGTCGCCGAGTGCGGTGAGCAGCCCGGATCTCACCATCATCTGCAAATCTCGCGAGGCCATGCCGTCGCTGATCTTCTCGCCGTCGTTCGTCTCGGTCCGAGTGCGGTACAGGGATCGGCGCACGGTCCACCCGCGCGCCGCGTCGCAGAGCGTGCCTACTGCGCGTTCAGGTACCCCGCGCTGCTGAGCGAGCTGGCTGCAGGCATCCCACAGCGTCTCAAAGTCGAGCACTCGGCGCAGCACGGTGCGCGCCTGGCGAAGGTGGGCTGTCAAGCAGAACTCGATCCAGGGGCGCGCACTGCGCTCTGGCGACCATCGGCCACCGGCGACTGCACTGAGCGCTGCGTAGTAGTCCAGGGTGTTGCGTCCGAGGTACTCCTCGATGCTGAGAAACTCCGGCGCGAGCGGGTCGTCGTCCCGCGCGACGGCAGCCGCGAGCAACAGCGTCTGCACGCAGCGCGCCATCCGGCCGTTGCCGTCGCTGAACGGATGGATCAGCACCAAGTTGAGGTGCGCCATTGCGGCAGCAACCATCGTCGGCACAGCGTCATCGGAGAGCAGGTGGTCACACTGCTCGAAGAATTCATCGAGCAAGACTTCGATGATCTGGCGCTCCGGTGCGTCATACACCGACTCGCCGTCGGCGTCGGCAACCCAGATCGCACCTGGACGCAGTTGACCCGGGTTGTGGGCGAGGTCGTGCTTGATCATCATGAAGTGCAGCGACCGGAGCGTCGACAGGTCGACCGGCAGCGGCGCCGCTGAGTTGCCCGTTTCCGGGCCTGCTGTGTCGTGTGCCGACGGGTCGCGAAGGCGATCTCTCGGCGACACGCCGGCTGCGAGCTGGAGCGCGTAGGTCATGGCGTCGCGGTAGCCGGCCACAGCGCTGACGGTGTCTTCGGACACCTCGGCGATCGGCTCATCGTGATCGATGACAGCGGCCGCATCCTCAACGCTGGCGTGGTACCCCTCGATTGAGTTCGAGCCTTGAACAGCGCGCGCGAATTGGGCGCGACGAAGTGTGCCGTACCAACGTCGTCGCATGCGGAGATACGGCCTGAGCTGTTCCCGCAGACGCTCGATTTCATCCGCGACAGCCGCGTCGGTGGCCGTCATGTCGGGCACTTCGTAGATCACGCGCGCGATACTACCCATTTATCCGCCGTGAGGTGATGAATATTAATCATCACCTCACGGCGGAATGATTGTGTGAAACGATCATGGAAGGAACACCCTCACCGAGCCGCGCCAGACCATGAACGTGCTGCCGCTTGGGCTGCGGTTCTACGCTGCGCGCATGGCCGGCGTCGACGAGGTTCGTGACGAGGCCCGCACGTGGCTGGAGGAGCACTGGCACCGGGAGCGGCCGCTCATCGAGTGGCGCAACCTGCTGGCCGACACCGGATGGGGCACCCCGTCGTGGCCGACGCAGTGGCACGGACGGGGGCTGCCGGCTTCGATGGACGCCGTGGTCGCCGCCGAGTTCGACGCGGTGGGTGCCGTCGGCGTGGCGGCGGGCGTCAGCATGTACCTCGTGGCGCCGACGCTGCTGGCCCACGCCGATGACGATCAGAAGCGGCGCCACCTGCGCCCGATCCTGACCGGCGAGCACAAGTGGTGCCAGCTGTTCTCCGAGCCCACGAACGGCTCGGACCTGGCGGGACTGGTGACCCGGGCCGACCGCGACGGCGACGAGTGGATCGTCAACGGCCAGAAGGTGTGGAACTCGGGAGCGCACAAGGCCCGCTTCGGCATCCTGATGGCGCGCACCAACTGGGACGTGCCCAAGCACCAGGGCATCTCGTACTTCCTCATCCCGATGGACCAGCCGGGCGTGGAGGTGCGCCCGCTGCGCCAGATGAACGGACACGCGACGTTCAACGAGGTGTTCTTCGAAGATGCCCGGGTGCCCGGAAACGAGCTGGTCGGCAGCCCCGGCGACGGCTGGCGCATCGGCCTCACGACGCTGACGCACGAACGGGCCGCGGTGGCCACGCGCCGCCCGCGCTACCCGACCGACGGCGGGCCGACGGTCGAGCGGGCCAAGCAGGAGAGCGACGAGTACTTCGCCACCTACAAGTGGTACCCGCAGCGAGCGGGGCGGGCGAATCTGGTCATCCCCGAGGCGCAGCGCACTGGCCGCGTCGCCGATCCTGTGGTGCGCCAGCAGATCGCCCGGGTCGAGACGCTGCGGCGCATCTCGGGGTGGACTACCCAGCGTGCCCGCGCCGCACGTGCCGCCGGCAAGCCGCCCGGCCCCGAGGGCTCGCTCACCAAGCTGAACATGTCGGTGACGGCGCGGGCCTGCCATGTCGCCCACACGATGATCGCCGGATCGATGGGGATGCTGGTCGGCCCCGTCTCCAACGCCGACGGCGTCGTGTCAGAGATCTTGATGTCCACGCCGGCCATGTCGATCGCCGGCGGCACCGACGAGATCCAGCGCAACATCATCGGCGAGCGGGTCCTCGGCCTGCCCAAGGAGCCCGACGACGCCAAGGACATCCCCTACTCCGAGGCCCGCCGCAACTGATTCACAGCACGACACTCCTGCCGCAACCGACCCCCGCACGCAGCACGACACCCCCGCCCCATGCCGCTATTTGTCCTCATTGTGTCGCAGAGTCAAGTTCTCGAACTGATTTCGACTGGATCGAATATGTTACACGGGCCGAAAATGCGTCAGAATGAAGCTCTCGAACCGTTAGCGTCTCACCATGACACGCAGTAGGTCCACGCCGTGGCCGACCGGGCGGCGCACGGTCTTCTTCGACGACGTGGCATCGAGGAGCACTCTGGGACGGGCTGTCGCTGCGGGTCGGATCCGCCGGCTGGCATCCCGGCTGTACTCCGCTGACCTCGCGAGTGATCCTGCAGACATCGTGGCGGCGAACCGCTGGCCCATCTTGGGTCGCTTGCTGCCTGGCGCGATCGTCGTAGATCGCTCGGCCGCTCGCAACGGCAGTCCGAGCAACGGCTGCCTGTTCGTTGCCGTAGAACGCGGGCGCAAACCGCTCCAGTTGCCGGGGCTGCAGGTGCATATCCGCTCAGGTGTGTCATTCGACGAACCATCTTCCGATCTTCCTTGGCCCAACGGCCTTGCGATGTCCAGCCCTGCGCGCATCGTGGTGGACAACCTCGCCCTGTCCCGCAGTCGCGGCGGACGGGTGCCCCGAACGCTGTCTCTGGCCGAATTGGAGGACTGGCTGGCTGCAAAAGCCATCACGTGGGGAACCGAGCGCCTCGCGCGACTGCACGACGACGCGATTGCGCTGGCCGAAGCTGTCGGCCGCCCTGAACGCGTCGAACTCATAGACCGGCTGTTCGCCCGGCTGGACGGTGATGAATCCGCACGTCCTGCTGGCGGTCAGCTGCTCTTGGCCTACACGAGCGGTCGAGCGTGGGATGAGCGAAGGCTGGAGATGTTCAACCGGCTGGCGCAGGGATTGACCGCCTACGAGGACACGGACGTGCCCGGCTGGCTGCCGGCTGGATCCGACGCCGAGACGCTGCCGTTTTTTGAGAGCTATTTCTCCAACTACATCGAAGGCGCGGTGTTCAGCGTGTCCGAAGCACGCCAGATCGTCGACACACAGCAACCGCCGGCCGACCGTCCGGCCGACGGTCACGACATCCTGGGCACATATCGCTGTGTCGCCGACACCGTTGGACGCAAGTCGGTAGCGCGCGACGCTGACGGATTCTTGGGCCTGCTGCGCGAGCGCCACCGGATGATCATGGGCGGCCGCCCCGAGTTGGCGCCAGGCGAGTGGAAGCGGAAGAACAACCAAGTCGGGGCATTCGTATTCGTTGAACCTCAACTGGTGGAGGGAACACTGCGTCGGGGATTCGAGTTGGCAGGGTCGGTCCCTGCCGGCATGCGGCGAGCTCTGTTCATGATGTTCCTCGTCGCCGAGGTCCATCCGTTCACTGACGGCAACGGCCGTGTGGCGCGGGTCATGATGAACGCCGAGTTGTCGGCGGTCGATGCCGCGCGAATCATCATTCCCGCCGTGTATCGCAACGAGTACATCAGCAGCCTGCGGCGAACCTCAACGACACAGGCCGACGACGTCGCAGCACTGGTGAGGGTCATGAGCTTCGCATGGCGATGGACGGCCGCGATGCCCTGGTACGACCGAGGCGCGACCGACGGCCAGCTTGAGGCCACCAACGCGCTGCATGACCCTGACGACGCTGCGATCGGCGGAATCAAGCTGCGGCTGCCCTGACGGGCGGAGGCCGTCAGTACGATCAGCCGCATGGCCACGCTGGGCTTGCGACACGCAGTGCTGTGGGTGAACGACCCCGAGGCTTCCGCCAGCTTCTACCGCCAGGCGATCGGGCTGGAAGTGGTGAACCGCTACGGCACGGCGGTGTTCATGGCGTCACCTGACTCCAACACCGACCACGACCTCGGTCTGTTCGACGCAGCCGGCGAGGGCGCCCCGGCCCGTCACGTGGGGCTCTATCACCTGGCCTGGGAGGTGGCCACGCTGGCGGAGCTGGCCGCGGCCAAGGACCGGCTGTCCGAGATGGGTGCGCTGGTGGGCGAGAACAACCATGGCGTCAGCCGCAGCCTGTACTGCCACGATCCCGACGGCATCGAGTTTGAGGTCATGTGGGAGGTGCCGCCGGAGCTGTACGAACCCGATGCGCCCCGCAACATCCCGCTCGACCTCGACGCGGACATGGCCCGCTGGGGTGCCGACTGCCTCAGCCGCGGCGCACGCCGCGCCGCCTGAGCCGTGTTGCCTGACGGCGGGGGAGGCGAGCGATGCTGCGACTGACGTACTTGCTGCGGCGCAAGACAGGCATGAGCCGGGCCGAGATGCAGGACTACTGGCTGAACGTGCACGGCCCGCTGGTGGTATCGCACTCAGCGACGGCCAAGATGCTGCGCTACGTCCAGGTGCACACCACCAGCGACGACCACAGCCGCCTGCCGGGCCGCCGCGGAGAGATGGAAGAGCCCTACGACGGGGTGGCCGAGGTCTGGTGGGAGTCGAAGGAGTCGATGCTGTCCGCGATGCGCACCGACGCCGGCCGCGAATTCGACCGCGCGCTGGTCGAGGACGAGCTCAACTTCCTGGACATCAAGAACTCCTCGGCGTACTACTGCTACGAGTACCCCCAGGTGAACCCCACGCCGGAGAACATCGCTGCCACCGACCGCTCCAGCTTGGTGAAGCTGTACTTCTCGTTCCGTCACCTGCCGTCGCTCAGCATCGAAGATGCCCAGTGGTACTGGCGGACGCATCACGGGCCGATCATCCGGCGTCAGGCGCAGTCGTCGGGGATCCTGCGCTACCAACAGGTCCACGCCGACGAGCACTCGTTCACCGCGGCCATCAACCGCTCGCGAGGCTCGGTGGTGGAGCACTACACCGGCCATGCCGAGGTGTGGATGGACCGCAGCGCCATGGGCAACGCGATCCCCGAGAACCGGGCGGCGTCGCGTCGTGCCTACGAGGACGAAGCCAACTTCATCGACTTCGGACGCTCGGTGATGTTCCTGGCCAAAGAGCACGTGATGGTGGATCACCGCTGAACCAGCTTCCGGCGCTGCCCTCGCAGGCGGCTGCGTCGTCGCTCAGGTGGGGTCCTGTCGGCGGACCACGAAGAACCACGTCAGCGCGAACGACAGCACGACCAGGATCACGCTCATCAGCCCGGCTTCGGCGATGAACGCGTCCTCGAACGAGCCGAAGATGCGGGTGGTCAGCGTGGAGAAGTCCAGCGGCGACACGAACAGGCTGATCGGCAGCTCTTTCATCACCGACAGCAGCACCAGCCCGCCGGCTGCGCCGAGCGCCGGCCCCATCACCGGCATGTCCACGGTGAAGAAGCGCCGCACCGGTCCGGCGCCGAGCAGCCGGGCGGAGTCTCCCAGCCGCTCGGGCACGCTGCGCACCGCCACGACGCTGATGCCCATGGCGAGCGACCCGAAGCGCACGATGTAGGCAAAGATCAGCAGCCCGGTCGTGTCGCCGAGCAGCTCGAGCACCAAGTCGGTTCGCAGCACCCAGAAGCGCATCGACAGCGCGATCAGCAGCCCGGGCAGCGCGAATGTGCTGATGACCACGGCGTGCGCGAGTGACCCGGTGCGGGACCGGTGCCGTCCCACCAGCATGGCGATGGGCAGCACCGCCGCCACCGAGATGGCCGCAGCCACGACGCTCACCCACACGGTGTTGAACGTGGCGTCCGCGATGCTGCCGTAGTCGACCGCGAGCGCCCGCTCGCCGGTCATCGAGCGCAGCATGCCGCGCTGTGCCCAGTCCACGAGCGCGATGAAGGGCGCGGCAACGCTCGCGAACACGGTGATGGCAACCGCCGCCGCAGCGGCGGGCTTCCAGCGACCCAAGCGGTAGTCGAGGGGCCGGTTCGAGCCCGTGCGAGCGCCGTCGGGCAGCCGACGGGAGAACCACCGCTCAGCCAGCACCACCGCCGCTGCGAGCACCAGCAGCATGAGGCTGAGCGCCAATGCCACTGGCGGGTTCGCGAGGTGGTTCGTGGCGATGGCGCGCGTCAGCGTGTCGTAGCGCATCAGTTGTACAGCGCCGAAGTCGCTGAGCGTGTAGAGGAACACCAGCAGCGTGCCCGCCCAGATGGCGGTGCCCGCGTAGGGCAGGCAGATGCGGCGGAACACCGCGAAGGCACTGTCGCCGAGCATCCGTGCGCTCTCTTCGAGGCTGCCGGGGAGCTGGCGCAGCCGGGCGGCAACCGGCAGGTACACGTAGGGGTAGGTCATCAGCAGCAGCACCAGCCAGGTGCCGAAGAACCCGCGCAGTTCGGGCAGCGCCGTGATGCCGATGTATGCGAGCAGGTCGTTGGCCAGGCCGCCGGGGTTGAGCGTGCGGATGAACGCCGCCGCGCCGACGAAGGTGGGGTACACGAGCGGCAGCGGCAGCAGCACTCGCCACAGCCGGCGCAGCGGCAGGTCGGTGCGGGCGGTGAGCCATGCTAGGCCAGTACCCAACACCAGTGCGCACGCCGAGACCGACACGGCCAGCCGCAGCGACCGCCACAGCGGGCCGAGCGTGCGCGCGCTCCACAGCAGCCCGTCGAGGCCAGTGCCGTCGCGCAGCGCCCGGTACACCAAGTACACGCCGGGGAAGGCGAACCCGAATGCCAGCACCACACCGGCGAGGCGCAGCGCCGGCGGTGCCGTGCTGCGTCGTGGCCGGGTGGTGGTGGTCATCTCAGCCACCCGAGTGGGCCGGCGGAAGCAACAGGCTGCACCGGTGTCACTCGTTCAGGATGCCGCTGGCCTCGATGATCTCAGTGGACCGGGCGAATCCCTCGCCGAGCGAGTCGAAGCTGAGACTTCCGACCTCAGGTCCTTCGAGGCTTGGCAGGACATCGGCCGGAGCGACCCCTGCAGCCAGCGGGTACTCGAGGGTCTCGCTGCTGAAGTACTGCTGCGCCGGAGCGCTCAGCAGGTAGGCGATGAACTCGTTGGCTGCGACGGTGTGCTCGCTGGCGGCCGTGACGGTGGCCGCGGTGATGATGAGCAGCGATCCGATGTCATCACCGGTGAATTCCCAGTTCGCCGCCCGGTGACCGTCACCGATGGCCTCAGCCACTTGGTACTGGTAGTAGTGATTCACGAGGCCCATGTCGATCTCGCCGCGGCCGGCGGCCTCCACGATGGACCGGTTGTTGGGGTAGTAGCGGGCGTCGTTGGCCACCATGTCGCCGAGCCATTGGGTGACTGCGTCGTCGCCGTGCTGGTGCCGGAACACCGTGAACCAGTCCACGAAGGAGCCGTTCGTGGCCGGGATTGCCACCCGGCCGCGGTAGCGCTCGTCGGTGAGGTCGAACACCGACGCCGGCAGCTCGTCGGCGACCACGTTGTCGGCGTTGTAGACGAGCACCCGCTTGCGTCCGGTGAACCCGACCCAGGTGAGTGCAGCGGAACGGTTCTCGCCGTTGACGAGACCGGCGACGTCTGCGTTGACGGCGCCGAGCAGGCCCTTGCTCTCCAGGAAGCCCACCGGGCCGGGCGAGCGCGACAGGAACACGTCGGCGCTGGTGCGGTCGCCTTCCTCGGCCAGCAGCAGCGCCAAGTCGTTCGAGGCGCCCCAGCGGACCGCCACATCGACGCCGGTCTCGCACTCGAACGCGTCGAGCACGGGTTGGATCAGGTTCTCAGTGCGGCCGGAGTACACGGTGAGCCGCCGGTGGTCGGCCTCGGCGCAGTCGCCGTTGTAGATCGCCGCAGCGGGACCTTCCAGTGTGCGTACGGACCCGCAGGCGCTCGCGATCAAGGCGGCGCTGACGGCGAGCGCGACTAGGCCCCTCAGTCGTCTGCGGCGACGCGATGACCGAGGCGCGGGCGGAATCAGCGGTGTGGAGGGGGATGGTGGTGTGAGCATGGCGACGTACTATAGCCACAGTTCTCACGTTGTATAAAGTTTGCCTAATGAAAAATGTGAAGTATACTGTTCAGCCCGCCGGTGCTCTGGGTGGAGAATCGGCTTGTGTAGATTGGGTGCGTGGCCCTAGGGTCACTGGTGGACCTAGACGGAATCGAACCGTCCGAGGCGGGTCTGAGTCCAGCTCGGCGCACCAGCGCTAGGCCCTTGAGAGCCGCACCCTTCGGGGTGCGGCTCTCAGTACCTTTACAGGCCGAACTTTGTTGACTCTTGTTGTTTTCTGATCATGGCCATTCGCAGGATGATGGCTGATCTCAGGCGAAGCGCAGCGGCTCGGCGGCGCTCCAGTCGACAGGCTGCTCGTCCAGGTTGAGGGCCAGCCGGTGCCAGATCAGCTCGACCGCCGGCGGGCCGACCGGGTCGGCTTGGCCGGTCTCGGCGGCGGCACTCACCATCAGCTCGTACATCGCCCCGTCGGTCTCGTCGGTCGGGCGGGCCAGCAGCGCCATGAACGCCTCGGCCATCTCGCACGGCTCCAGCATCCGGGGCTGCCAGCGGCCGAAGACCCGCTCGTTGCCGGCGTACTCGTTGGTCATGCCGGTGCGCACGAACGGCAGCAGCAGTGTGAAACAGCTCACCAGGTCGGCGCTGCGGCCCAAGTTCACCTTGAGGACCTTCGGCAGCTGCAGCACCGCCCAGTTGCTGAGCGCATAGCCGGGCACCGCCGGACCAGGGTCAACCGCCTGGCGGGATGACACATACACGAACTGGGCTTGCTCGCCGGCGTGCACCGCCTCGCCTGCCCACAAGTGCGTCGACGCCAGGAAGCCGTCGACCTTGGTGTCGAGCACCAGCCGTGACTGCTCAAGATTGTCGATGAAGTGCTGGCGCACCCGGGCCCGCCGCAGCGACGTGGATTCGCCCTCCACCTGGCGCAGCGTGCGCCCGAGGTTGTAGCCCGATTCGGTCAGCCCCGAATTGCAGATCACCAGGTTCGGCGGCAGGCCGCCCATCTGGTCGATGACGTAGCTGCGGATGGCCCACAGGTCTCGCAGGTTGGTGACATCAGCCTGCACGGGGAAGGCGTGCACGCCCTCGTCGCGCAGGCGGTCCACCAGGTCGAACCCGTCCTCGTAGCTGCGATGGAAGTGAATGCCGACCGAGTCGGCACCGTTGAGGCCTGTGCTCAGGGCCATCGCCTGACCGATGCCACCGTCTTTGCCGGCACCGGTGATGAGGACCCGCTTGCCTTCTACCCCGCCGCGCAGCGCATCGAAGCGGAACCTGTCGGTCGGCGCGGTGTAGGTCATGGCGTTGCTCCTCGTCGAGCCGCGGGCTGGGTCTTGGGACGCCGCCAGCGCAGCGCGCGCTGCAGGCGATGCCAACTAGAGGCTCAGTCTGGCGCAGTCACCGGTGCGGCGGGGTCACGCGCTCTGTCACTGCCGCCATGCACAATGAACCCGCACACAGCGCGTTCCTGCCGCGCGATCAGCGGCCGCAAAGAAGGGAACCGCATGCCACGCACCGAGAAAGCCGAGAACGTCGTTCTGGGCGCTTTGCTGGAGAGCTTGCGTCCCCGTTGGGCGGTTCGATGGGAGGAGACCGGTCGCATCGAGGGTGCCGCCGGACTCCAGCCCGACATCACCATCGACGTACCCCGCGCCGCTCCGGTCGTCATCGAGGTCGAGTTCAGCCCTGCGGCCGAAGTCGAGAAGGATGCGCAGGCACGGTTGGGAGTCCGCCTCGTCGACGCACCGATACCGGTCGAGACCGTGATAGCAGTCATCCTGCCTCAGCGCTTTCGGGCCGGCGCCGATGGCGGGTCATTCGAGGACAGGCGGGCCCGCTTGGCGGCTTCCAACGACGTGCAATGGGCACTGTTCACCCAACAGGCACCAATCCGCCGCCCGGGCAGCGGCTGGATTTCGGGATCACCGTCGGATCTGGCTGCCACCATCGAGTCCGTCTTGGTGTCGCGACGGCGGCTCGACGAGGCCGCGGACGCCTTGGAGCGGGCCGGGAACGTCGCAGCGGGGATGCGCGCAGGGTTCGGGAACGCTGTTCATCAGCGGATCAGCGAGGTGCTGCATCAGGAATCATCCGAGCAGACCTGGAAGATGGCCGCCTCGATCGTCGTCAACGCCTTCCTGTTCCAAGAAGCGATAGCCGCGCACCACTCGACACCGGACTTGGATGCGGTCCGCAGCCGGTCCCGCCGTTCGGGCGATATGTCCAAGCGCGAGATCATCCGAGCCTTTGAGCAGATCATGGAGGTCAACTACGTACCGATTTTCTCCGTTGCTGTTGAGATCATTCGGCTGCTGCACGGCGAAGACGTCCTGTTGCTGTGCAAGGTGCTCGCGGAGGCTGCCGAGACGATGCGAGACGCGGGGGCGAACCAAGTTCAGGACATGACAGGCCAACTGTTCGGCACGATGATCGCCGACCGCAAGTTCCTGGCGACGTTCTATACGTTGCCTGCCGCGGCGACGCTGCTGGCCGAATTGGCGCTCGACCGCCTCGATGTCGACTGGGCTGACGAGAATGCAGTCGCTGCCCTGCGCATCGCCGACTTTGCCTGCGGGACCGGGTCGCTCTTGTCGGCCGCGTATCGACGGACATTGGCTCGTGCTCGCCGGTCCGAGCTCGACGACGCGGCGCTCCACACGGCCTTGATCGAGAATGGCCTCATCGGGGCAGACATCATGCCGGCGGCGGCGCACCTGACCACGACCATGCTGGCCTCCGTGCAGCCGCAGACCAGTTTCGGGCACTGCGGCATTCACTTGGTGGACTACGGCTCGACAGCCGAGATCGAAGCGAACGGCAAACACGGAGCGAACGCCGAGATTGCCATCGGCTCGCTCGAACTGCTGGGCGAAGGCGGGGTCTCGGTGTCCCACTGGCGGGACATTCGCCGCATCGAGCGCACCTCTGGCGTCGAGAACGATGCCGTGCCGCACATGGACCTCGATGACGGCACCCTCGACCTCTGCATCATGAATCCGCCCTACACACGGCCGACCAACCACGAGACAGCGGCAGCGGCGGGAGTGCCGGTGCCGTCGTTCGCCGGTCTCGGAACCGAAGACGAGCATCAGGCCGCTATGAGCGCCCGGCTGCGGGTGCTGAGCCGACACATCCGAAAGCCGAGGGCTGGGCACGGCAACGCGGGGCTTGCGTCGTATTTTCTCGACTTGGCGTTCGCCAAGACACGCCCCGGCGGCGTCATCGCCTTCGTGCTTCCGTTCTCGTCGATTGCCGGCGGCGCGTGGGCTGGCGCACGAGAGATGTTCGAGCGCTACTGCGACGACGTGACGTTCGTGTCGATTGCTTCGCATGGCAGCACCCAGCGGGCCTTCTCCGCCGACACGCACATGGCCGAAGCGCTCGTTATCGCCCGCAAGGCGCCTGTACGCAAGTCCAGCGTGGCGGCACGGCCGTTGTGGGTCTCGTTGCGAGCCCGCCCTGACTCGGAGACCGAAGCGGTCTGGACGGCACAGGCCATCGCCAAGGCCGAGAGAGACTCAGCTTCGGGCCGGGTGCTCGTCGGCGATGACGTGGTGGGCTATGTGTCGCGAGGCGACATGGCCGATGGCACCCGCTTGAGCGCGATTGCGGATCCCGATCTCGCCATGTGCGCAGCAGGACTCGCCCGTGGCAGCCTCGACCTGCCCCGCCACCCGTCCGTACCGCTGCCGCTCTGCGAGCTTGCCCAACTCGGGACGCCCGGCCCGGTGCATCGGGACATCAATGGTGCCGATCCACGCACCGGAGTGGCGCGTGGCCCGTTCGATCTGGAGAAAATGGCTCTCGGCCAAGCTGCCTCGTACCCGATCCTGTGGGCCCATGACGCTGGCTCAGGGCGCGAGTCTGCGCTGCAGGTGGCGCCTGACCGGCTGGGACGAACCCGTGACGGCATGAGAGTCCAAGCGTTGCGAATCTGGGCTTCGGCGACGCGTCTGCATGTGAACTGCGACTTCCAGGTGAACAGTCAGCCGCTCGGTGCCTGCCTGACTGCAGAACCAACGATCGGCGGGCGCGCGTGGCCATCGTTCGTGCTGCACGAGCCGCAGTGGGAATCGGTGGTGGCCTTGTGGCTCAACACCACTCTGGGGCTAATCGCCCGCTGGTCAGTCTCGGGTCGGCAGCAGCAGGGCAGGGCCAATCTCACGGTTACGACGCTGGGTCGAATCCCCATCCTCGATCCGCGCTCGCTGTCTGACAAGCAGGTCGTACGTCTTGGTGATCTGGCCGAGCGTGAACGCAATGAGCCGTTGCTGCCTGCCAATGAGGCCTACCGGGACGCTCAGCGGCAGGTGCTCGACGTTGCAGTGCTCCATGACGTCCTCGGCTTGCCCTCAGACGTACTCGACGCGTTGGAGGTGATGCGGCTCATCTGGTGCGCTGAGCCATCAGTTCACGGCGGGAAGCGGACGCGCCCGCCGCAGGCGCCCTAGTGCGGTGTCCACATACCTGCACATGGTGACACCGAAGCAAAACACTGGAACTGCGGGCAGATCTTAGGCTCGCAAGCGCGCGAACGTTTGTGGATATCGCACTAGCGACCAGTCCACACAGGATCGCGCTTCTCGACGAACGCCCGTGGCCCCTCGAGGAAATCCTCGGTGCCCAAGATGTTGTGGAAGTGATCGCGGGTGATCTCCCAACCGTCGTCCTCGGAGCGTGCATGGCTCTCGAGCACCACGGCGCGGCTCTCGCGCACCGCGCTGGGCGCGTTCGCGATGATCCGGTCCGCCAAGGCGACGGCCGCCTCGACCACCTCGCCGTCTGTGGCCATCTCGTTGACGAGGCCGAGCTGGAACGCCCGCTCTGCCGAGATCGGGTCGCCGGTCATGGCCAGCTCCAGCGCCACGTTGCGGCCCACGACCTGCGGCAGGCGGAACAGCCCGCCGGCGGCCGCCACCAGCGAGCGCTTCACCTCGGGGATGCCGAAGCGGGCGCGGGGCGAGGCCACCACCAGATCGCACGACAGCACGATCTCGAGGCCGCCGGCCAACGCCGCCCCGTCCACCGCGGCGATGAGCGGCTTGGTGCGGGGGTAGCGGGCCAGCCCGGCGAAGCCGCCCTTCTCTGTCTCGATGGGCTTCTTCTGCGCCACTGACTTCAGGTCGGCTCCGGCGCTGAAGACGGTGCCCGTGCCGACCAAGATGCCGACCCACACCTCAGGATCGGCCTCGAATGCATCGAGGTGGGCCTCCATCGCGGCAGAGACCTCGTGACTGATGGCGTTGCGGGCTTCAGGCCGGTTCAAGGTGAAGAACGCAATCCGTTCTTGGGTTTCGTATTCGACGACCATTGCGTCAATCTAGAGGGAGGCGGCTGGCGTGGGCTTGGGCTCGCGGCCGATCGGCCCTCTAGCAGGATGCGGAAAAAGTCGATTTTCGGGCGGTCTCCAGTTGCAAACCCGTAGGTCAGGGGCTTGCGTTTCCCGCCAGACCTGCATACTTCAGCAGCCTGCTAGCGGCGAATATCGGGGGCGCCGAGGCGGACGGCATCGGCGGTCTGATCATCTGGCCGGGTCTGGCTCTCGCGCTCGGCCTCGACGCGGGCGTGGTAGTGCCACACTTCGCGCTCGATGGTCTCGGGCGACCAACCCAGCTCGGCGGCCATCAGCTCGGCGGTGTCCTGTGCCACGTCGGCGCCCCGATCCCACGACTCGACGGAGAGCCGCGTGCGCCGCGTCAGCACGTCGTCGAGATGCAGCGCGGCCTCGCTGCGCACGGCGTGGGTCACCTCGGCACGCAGGTACGGATGGCCCTCGGCCAGCGGCGCTGCAAGGTCGGGCTGCTCGGCGATCAGCTCGACCACTTCATCGATGCGGTCGCCGTGGCGCTCCAGCAGATGCACCGCGGCGGCCCGGCTGATGCCAGCGCTCGCGGCGATCTCGTCCTGGCGGCGCCGGCGTTCCTCGTAACCAGCGGCACCCACCAGCGGCGTCACGCTGGTGGCGGACCGGCGGGCTGCGGCGTCTCGTCGCCGGCGGGCGAACTTGGGCGGCGTGCGTCCGCGGGCAGCCTCGACCTCGGCGAGTGCCGTCTCGACGGTGTCGGCCGCCATGACCCGATAGGTGGTGTACTTGCCGCCGGCCACCGAGACGAGTCCCGGCGCCGCCCGGGTGATGGTGTGCTCACGGCTCAGCTTGGCCGACTGCTCGGCGTCCGACGGGCTGTCGCCGGCCACCAGCGGGCGCAAGCCCGCGTACACCCCGCAGATGTCGTCGCGGCTGATCGGATCGGCCAGCACGTCGTTGAGGCGCTGCAGCAGCAGATCGATGTCGGCGCTGCTCGCGGCAGGGTGGGCGTAGCCGAGATCCCAGTCGCTGTCGGTGGTGCCGATGATCCAGCGATCCCCCCACGGAACCACGAACAGGACGCTCGGCGGCGTGGGCACGATCAGCCCGCAGCTGAGGTCGATGCGGTCCCTGGGGACCAGCAGGTGGATGCCCTTAGAGGCACGGATGCGGGTCCGCGAGCTGTTCTCCTGCGGCGAGTCTCGCTCGGCGAGCTGTTCGATCTGGCTCGTCCACACACCGGTGGCGTTTATCACCGCATCGGCATCGAGCCTGAGTGTGCGTCCGGTCTCTCCGCAGTGGGCGATCACGCCCCGCACTGCGCCGTCGGTGACGATCAATTCTTGGACGCGGGTGGAGGTGAGGATGCGCGCCCCATGCGCTGCGGCCGTGCGGGCGATCGCGACCACCAGCCGGGCGTCGTCGGTCTGGCCGTCCCAGTAGGCGATGCCGCCGCGTACCTTGCCGTGGAGACCAGGCGCCAGCTGCTGGGTTCCGCGGGCGCCGAAGTGCCGGTGCGAACCGATGGCGTGCGGGCCCGATCCGGCCATCAGGCTGTACAGCAGGATGCCCGCCCCGGTACGCAGCCGTTCGCGCCAACCCCGACGGATCGGGTAGAGGAACTGCACCGGCCGCACCAAGTGAGGGGCCAGCAGGCCCAGCAGCAGCCGACGCTCTTTGAGCGATTCCGACACCAGGCCGAATTCGAGCCGCTGCAGGTAGCGCAGACCGCCGTGGATCAGCTTCGACGAGCGGCTCGATGTGCCCGATGCCAGGTCGCGCTGTTCGAGCAAGGCCACGCTGCGGCCTCGTAGCGCCAGGTCAAGTGCACATCCTGCGCCGGTGACGCCGCCGCCGATGACCACGACATCGACGCAGCCGTCGAGGGGGCCGCTGCTCAGCTCGTCCAGCCACGCGGCGCGCTGGGACGGCCCCAGCCGGCTGTCACCTGCAGCGCCGGGCTCTCGGAACTCAGCTTCGCCGTTGCCGATCGCGGCAGGGTCGGTCACTGCTCAGGCGAACTCGTGGGGCAGGTGGCGGTGGGTCGCCCATCCGAACAGGTTCCAGCCGAAGTCGCCCTCGGTCAGGTCTTCCTGCGCGGTGCGTGCCGCCTCGGCAGAGATCGGGATGCCGTCGCGGGCCTTCATCTGCACTTCGGCCACCCGCTCGGCCAGCACGAACCAGCCCACCGCGTCGGCCGGGCTCGCCCCGACCGTCAGCAGCCCGTGGTTGGCCAGGATGATCGCGCGGCAGTCGCCCAGCGCGGCAGCGATGCGCTTGCCGCCATCGGTCGAGAGGACCTGCACCACCTCGTCGACGAGCGCATGGTTCTCGAAGAAGCAGGTCGCCTCCTGGTTGATCGGCTCGATCATGCGCCGCTCAGCCGAGAACGGCGTGCCCCACTGGGTGTGCGTATGGGCGACGGCGCCGATGTCGGGTCGCGCCTCATGGATCGGGTGATGTATGTGGTAGGCGCTGTTGTTGATCAGTGCCGGCCGGCCGTCCTGATCGGCGGCAATGCCGTCGGGTGCCACCAGCACCAGGTCGTCGATGTTCGCCCGCTCGAAGGGCACGCCCCAGCGCAGCAGCCACATGTGGTCGGTGCGCAGCGGGTCGCGGCAGGTGATGTGGCCGTCGCCCAGTTCGCCCCAGCGCAGCGTCCCGAACAGGCGGTATGCCTGAGCCAGGTCAGCGAGCAGGCGGGAACGCTCGGCATGCGGATCGGCCTGGAACGGCTCGGCGGTTTCCGCGGCAAGGTCGCGATCACTCATGCGCGAATTCTGCCACGGGCGCAGAGGGGTCGAATCCCGCAGCCCACTCGGGCCCTGGGCTCAGCCTCCCCACGACACGTCCGTAGCCGCTTGCGGACTAGCCTCAGCCGAGCAGGCGTGCGTGCCCGAGATGGGGGTCATATGGCGACCGTCGCCCTCGACCGGCTGACGAAGAAGTACCCGAACGGCTTCGTCGCCGTCACCGAGTTGAACATCGACATCGCCGACGGCGAGTTCTTGGTGCTCGTGGGACCGTCAGGCTGCGGCAAATCCACGGCGCTGCGCATGGTGGCTGGGCTGGAGGAGATCAGCGACGGCGAGCTGCTGATCGACGGCGAGCGCATGAACGAGATCGAGCCCAAGGATCGCAACATCGCGATGGTCTTCCAGAGCTACGCGCTGTACCCCCACCTCGATGTGGCTCGCAACATCGGCTTTCCCCTCAAGCTGGCCGGCGTGGGAAAGGCCGAGATCGCGGAGCGGGTGGGCGAGGCTGCCCGCCTGCTCGAGCTGGAGCCGCTGCTGGGCAACAAGCCGGCGCAGCTCTCGGGCGGGCAGCGACAGCGGGTGGCGATGGGACGCGCCATCGTGCGGGACCCCGCGGTGTTCTTGATGGACGAGCCGCTGTCCAACCTCGACGCCAAGCTGCGGGTCCAGATGCGGGCCGAGATCACCGCCCTGCAGCACCGGCTGGGCGCCACGACCATCTACGTGACCCACGACCAGGTCGAGGCGATGACGATGGGCGATCGGGTTGCCGTGCTGAAGGACGGGCTGCTGCAGCAGGTGGACGGCCCGACCGACCTCTACGAGCGCCCAGACAATCTCTTCGTGGCCGGCTTCATCGGCGCGCCTTCGATGAACCTGCGCATGGCCACACTCACCTCAGGCACTGACGGCTGGCGGCTGCAACTGGGCTCGCAGACGCTGGAGCTGCCCCAGACGGTGCTTGACACGAGACCGGCGCTGCGCGCCCATGACGGTGCCGAGGTGGTAGTGGGCATCCGACCCGAAGCATTCGAGGACGCGTCGGTGGTGGGCGAGAACGGCCGGCCGCGCCTCCGCGCCGAGGTGTCGCTGTCGGAAGCCCTGGGTTCGGACTTGCTGCTGCACTTCAGTCTGGATGCGCCCTCGGTGGAGGCCGGCGACCCCGATGCGCTCGAGGGCATCGAGGACCGCATGGTCATTGCCAGGGTTCACCCTCGCAGCACCGCCCGTCCCGGCTCAGCGGTCGAGCTCAGCGTGGACGTCGACGAGCTGCACTTCTTCGACCCCCAGACCGAGGCCGCCATCCGCGGCTGAGTTCGACGGCCTGCTGCTGGCTCAGGGGTTCCAGAGCTTGCGGTGCGCCATGGTCTGCAGCACCAAGCGGCCGAACAGGTCGCACTCCGCGAGGTGCGGGTAGCCCGACAGGATGAACGCGTCGATGCCGACTGCCCGGTAGGCGTCCAGCTTGGCAGCGACCGCATCGGGATCGCCCACGATGGCCGCCCCGGCGCCGCTGCGGGCCCGGCCGATCCCGGTCCACAGACCTTCCTCGGCGAAGCCGTTGTCGTCGGCGCTGTCGCGCAGCTCGGCTTGCCGCCGTACCCCGACCGAGGCCGAGTCGAGGGCCCGCGCCCGGATCGCAGCCCCCGTGTCGTCGTCGAGTTGGCTCACTAGGCGGCGGGTCGCGTCGATGGCCTCCGCTTCGGTGGGGCGGACGACCACGTGGGACCGCAGGCCGAACTTCAGCGCACGCCCCTCTGCCGCGGCACGCTCACGCATCTCGTTGACCGTCGCCGCGACACCCGCCACGGTGTCGGGCCAAGTCAGGAACACATCGGCCGCCACCGCTGCGGTGTGCTTGGCGTCGTCGGAGAAGCCGCCGAAATAGAACGGCGGGCAGCGGCCGCTCACAGTGCCGACGCGGGGCGGGTCGAGCTGGACCGAGACGAATTCGCCGTCAAAGTCCACGGGCCGGCCGTCGAGCAAGGTTCGCAGCACGGTCATGTATTCGCGGGTTCGCTGGTAGCGGGGTCCCGAGGGCAGCGGCGCGCCGGGCAGGTCGCTGGAGATGATGTTGACGGTGAGCCGACCGCGTGCCATCTGGTCGATGGAGGCGAGCTGGCGCGCGAGCTGGGGCGGCCACAGCTCGCCCATGCGCACCGCCAGTAACAGGTTGATGCGCCGGGTGCGTGTGGCGATGCCCGCCGCGAATGCCGTGGCGTCGATGCCCAGTGTGTAGCCCGAGGGCAGCAGCACGTTGTCGAAGCCGTTGCGCTCCGCCGTGGTGACGATGTCGGCGCAGTGCTCCCACGTGCTGGCCAGCGTCGGGTCGGCCACGCCCAAGAACTCGTAGTCGTCGTCGCACAGTGCGGAGAACCAGGCCACCTCCGGCGCTGTGCTCATGGCCGCGGCTCCGCGAGCTGCGCCGCAGTCACGCGCACAGCTCCTCGGGCGTGAGCAGCTCGCTCATCTCCACTGGCCTGCCTTCGTCGATCGAGATATGTGCGGCCCGTCCGATCGCCACCGACCACAGCCCGTCGGCGAGCGTGCATTCGGCCGGTGCCGAATCCGCCACGGCATCCCGGAAGCGCTTCAGCTCGATGAATGAGGAGCCGTGATGGCGGCCGACCACCGGTGCGGTGCTGCTGACCGACTGTTCCGCCACGTTGCCGATCCAGTCGCGCCAGCGCACGCCGGTCCGCACCACATCGTCGGGGATGAGGGCCTCGAGCTTGCCGTCGTCACCCACCACCGAGATCTCCTCCTGATTGCGGGTGGCGTCGGCGAACATGCAGAGGTCCAGCAGGGCCCGAGCGCCCGACACGAAGTCCACGATCACGAACGCGTTGTCCAAGATGTCGGGAGTTGCGCCTCCGTAGCACTCGTCGAGATGGTTCAGGTCCTGGGCTCCCGAGGCCATGACACGGACCGGCTCGCTCGGAACGATGACCCGCATGAGATCGAAGAAGTGGCAGCACTTCTCGACGAGTGTCCCGCCGGTATTGCAGTTGAACCGGTTCCAGTCACGCACCTTCGGCTGGAAGGGGAAGCGGTGCTCGCGGATGGACACCATGCGGATCTGCCCGGCTGTCCCGGCATGCGCCTGTTCGATCAGCGCGGCCGCGGGCGCCATGTAGCGGTACTCGAGGCCCACCCACACGAGCGGTGCCGCTGGCCCGAGCGCTTCGACGCCGCGGATGATCCGGCGGCAGTCCTCCAACGTCGTGGCGAGCGGCTTCTCCACGAGCTGGGGCAGACCGGCCGACGCCACGTCCAGAACGATGTCGGTATGGAGATGGTTGGGCGTTGCGACGATCACCGCATCGCACAGGCCTGCATCGAGCAAGTCGTGGTGGTGGTCGAACGCCGGCACCGGGTCGAGCCCGCTTCGGGCGAGTTCGTGCTGCGCAGCCTTCAGCGAGGGTTCCCAGTTGTCGCAGACAGCGGCGATCTCGGCGCCGTCGAGCGCAATCACGTTGGCGAGGTGCTCGATGCCCATCATTCCGGTGCCGATGACGCCGAAGCGCATCGGCCGGCCGGCGGAGGGTGTGCCGCCGCTCACGGCAGCGGTCGTCCTTCCGACGCCTCGACGATGTCGTACACATCGTTGCGGTCGAGATGAACGCCGAGGGCTGCCTGGAGCGAGGTGAGCCGCTCGGGCCGCTGGGTGCCCACGATGGCGACCGGTGCGGTCGGGTGGGCCAGCACGAAGGCCACGCACACGGCGGCCCGGTCGACCTGCTCCCGTTCGGCGAGGCGGTCCAGCGTAGCGATCAACTCCGGGCGCACCCCGGCCGAGGAGCCTGCTCCGACGAGTCGCCCCCCGCCAAGCGGACTCCATGCCAGCGGCACGATGCCGGTCTCGGCACACAGGTCGAGCGTGCCGTCACGCAGCGGATCCAGGCAGGCGGCCGAGTACTCGGGCTGGGTGCTGACCAGCGGTGCGTCGAGATGCGCGGCCAGCGCCCGGGTCTGTGCTGGCGTGTAGTTGGAGACCCCGACCGCACCCACCAGCCCGTCAGCCACCAGCGTGTCGAGGGTGTCCGCCAGCTCGGCCGGGTGGGTGAACATGTCGGGCCGGTGCACTTGGTACAGATCGATGCGGTCGGTCTCCAGTCGCGCCAGCGAGGCCTCGCAGGCGGCGCGCAACGCCACAGCGCTCGAGTCGTACGGCACCGGCGGGATGATGCCGCCCTTGGTGGCCAGCACCATCCGGTTGCGCAGGTCCGGCCGGGCCTCCAGCACAGTGCCCAGCCTCTCTTCGCAGCTGCCGAAGCCAGTGCCGCCCCAGTCGAGTCCGTACACGTCGGCGATGTCGACCAGGCTCATGCCCAGATCCAGCCCGGCTTCGATCAGCGCCGCGTTCTGGCCGGTGTCGGTGAAGCGCCACAGGCCCAGCGCCAGCGGCCCCACTGTAGGGCCGTCGGCACCCAGACTCCGCGGCTCGGTTCGCACCAGATTCGATGTTGTTCCCATGACGACTCAGGATTTCACAGAACCAGCCAGCAGTCCCCGCACGAAGAAGCGCTGCAGTGCGAAGAAGACGATCAGCGGCACGCCCGCTTGCACGAACGCACCAGCGGACAGCACATGCTCGCGCAGGCCGAACTCGCCAGCGAGCGAGGCGATGCGAATGGTGGCAGGCCAGTTCTCGCCCTCTGCGCCGATCATGGTGATGGCCACGAGATAGTCGTTCCAGGTCCACAAGAACTGGAAGATGGTGAACGCTGCGAGTGCCGGCACCGACAGCGGCACCACGAGTCGCCAGAAGATCGTGACGTGTCCGGCGCCGTCGATGCGAGCCGCCTCGAGCAGCTCGCCCGGCAGCGACGAGATGTAGTTGTGCAACAGGAAGACAGCGAAAGGCATGGCGAAGGCGGTGTGAGTGAGCCACACCGCCGTGGCGCTGCCGGCAAGGCCGAAATCGGGAAACAGCGTGAGCGTGAATTCGGTGCCCGGGATCGTCCAGTGGGCCCCGTTTGAGTAGAGCTGCAGGAGCGGCAGCAATGCCACCTGGTTCGGCAGGGCCAGCAATGACACGAACGCGATGAACAGCCATTCCCTGCCCCGGAACTGGATCCACGCAAAGGCGTAGGCTGCCATCGCGGCAATCGCAACGGGGATGACCGTGGCCGGGATGGCGATCGCGAACGAGTTCACCAGCGCCCGGGCCAGCCCGCCGGTCTGCTCGGTGCCGAGCACCTCGGAGTAGTTGGCGAGCGTCCATCCGCCTTCGTTGAATGCCTCCCACCAGCCCGAATCGCGCTGCGCGTCCCGGGTGCGGAACGAGTTCAGGAACAGGCTGGTCGCCGGGATGCTCCAGACGATCACCATGACCCACAGCACCCAGGTGGGGATGCGGCGCAGGAAGCCGTAAACGAGCTTGCCCGCGCGGTCCACGGTGCCCACGGCGGTCTGGGTCACGGTGCTCATGCGTCCGCCTGCTGCATCCTGCGGATGTTGAACGCCATGGCCGGCACCACCGCCAGGAACAGCACGACCGCCAGCGCCGAGCCGAGGCCGAAGTTCAGCTCGGTGAACGCCCGCTGCCACATCTCGTTTGCGATGACCTGCGTGCCGAAGTTGCCGCTGGTCATCACCTTCACGATGTCGTACACCTTCATCACGAGCACGATCAGCGTGGTCGCGACCACGGTGATGGTGGGGATGATCGTGGGGATCGTGACGTTCCAGAACGTTTGCTGCTCGGTGGCGCCGTCCACCTTGGCTGCCTCGAGCAGATCGGCGGGCACGGCCTTGATGGCCGCCGAGAGGATCACCATGGCGAACCCCGTCTGGATCCAGATGAGCACGACCATGAGCCACACGTTGTTGAACGGTGCCTCCTGCAGGAAAAGAATCGTTCCGGCGATCGGCTCGCCGTTGGGACCCGGCACCGAGCCACCCAGTCCGGGACCCACGAATCGGTAGATCAGCCACAGCAGCGGGATGGCTGTGACCGCCGAGCCGATGGCGATGGCCGGCTGGCGCTGCCGCACCCCGAAAGCGCAGAAGAGAACCGCCACAGCGGTGACGGCGGCGAGGATGGCCACCGCAACCCACGCGCCGGTGGTGCGCGGTCGCAGGCTGCCCAACCCCACCCACACGGCGTTGAGAAACCCCGTCTGCGGCTTCTGGGGCGGCCGGGCGATGTACATGAACCGCCAGATGATCCCGGCGCCTACAAACGAGATGGCCATCGGCAGGAAGATCAGGCTCTTGGCAATCGACTCCCAGCGGGTCCGGTCAGCCAGCACCGCCGCAGCTAGGCCGAGGCCGGTCGACAGCACGGTCACCACCACGACCCACCACAGGTTGTTGATGATCGTGCCCCGCAGCGTGGTGAACACCGCGAACGACAGCACGAACAGCCCGATGGCGATGGGTCCGATCGAGCCGGGCATCGGTTCCATCCTGCGGCCGCGACGACGGCCCGCCGCCATGCCGATCAGCACGCCGACGGCGACGAACGCCAGCGCGGCGTAGAAGAGGCGGCTGGTGAAGATCTCGGCCCAGTCGCTGAGGTCCAGGCTTTTGGAGTTGGTCAGGATCTCGCCGTAGTTAGCCAGTCCCACCCATTCGGCGGCCCGCGAGTCGAGCAGCGACAGGTAGATCGAGCGCATGAGGGGGATGACCAAGCCGAGGGCCACGAACGCCAGCGCAGGCCCTAGGAAGGTGACCAAGCGCCCCCGCTCGGACAGGCGATTCCGCCTTTCGTTGGAGGGGGTGCCCAGCAGGCTCGCCAGGAGGCCCAGAGCACCGCCTATGGCGGCGCCAACGAGAGCTGCAAGCCACATGGGGCCACTGGCAAGCACCCAGAAGAGCAATAGGCCGGGCTCGGTGACTGCCCAGTTGCCCCTCACTGCGGCACCGATCGCAGCACCGATGAGCGCACCCGAGGTGGCGAGAAAGATGCGCCAGCGGCTGGCCGCGAGATCGAAGAGCCAATTTGCGCCGAAGAACAGCGCTGCGCTGCCGCCGATGGCGATCACCACGCCCAGCAGCGCACCCCCTAACGCTCCCATCGGTTCAGTCTTGCAGTCGGGTGATGGTCATTTCGCAAGGCTCCCAGCCCGTCCACTCCGCCGATGCCCACAGATAGCGGAGCGCGGCGGGGGCCGACCCAGAATCTCTGGATCGGCCCCCGCCCATGCGAACTCTCGCTCAGCCGTGTATCAACGGCGAGTGCCGGCTATTGCGGCCAAGATTCGTCGATAGCGGCGAATGCCTCTGCGATCGACTTGTCGCCGTTGACGGCACTGGTGCCTTCTGTCCAGAAGGCACCAGCACCGACAGCGGCCGGCATCAGGTCGGAGCCGTCGAAACGCGCCGGGCTGGCTGTCTGGAGAATCTCGACAAACGACTGTTCAAGGTCATTGTAGACGCTGAGATTTTGGTTGAGATTCGCGGACAGGAAGCCCGACTGCCCACCGCCTTGGCGATCTGCTTGGGCAGCTTGGCGGGCCTCGGCGTATTCGGCGCTGCCGAAGAACTCCATCACCGCCCACACCTCGGGCGCGTCACGGAAGGCCGAGACGTACGTACCTGCGGTGAGCACCGGGCGGTTGCCCTTGGCTGCGTCGGCAGGGAAGTAGAACACATCGATTTCTTGGCCCGGGCCGACGCCTGTGCCCTCCGGCAGGAATGCTGCGAAGAAGGATGCTTGGCGGTGCATCGCGCAGTCGCCGGCCACCAATGGCTCGCCGTTGTCGCCGAACGGGGTGGCAGCAACCGAGCCGCCGGCTGCGTAGATGGCGCCGGGCAGGTTCCACAGCGCCAACACGAATTCTGCGACGTTGGTGATGCGCGGATCGGCAAACGGCAGTTCGCCGGCGACCCACTGGTCATAGACATTCTCGTCTTCGAGGCGCAGGACCAAGTCTTCCATCCAGTCGGTGAACGGCCATCCAGTTGCGGGGCCGGACTCGATGCCGACGCACCACGGCGTGACGCCGTCCGAGATCATCTGAAGCGTGAGGGCCTGCAGTTCATCCAGCGATTCCGGTGTCGAATAGCTGCCGCTTTCGAAGATAGAGGTGTTGTACCAGACGATCGACTTGAGGTCGGTCTTGTTGGGGACGCCCCACAGCGTGCCGCCGAATGTCACGGTGTCCAACGTCCCTGCAGGCCACTGAGTCTCCACGGATGCCTTCACATCGTCATGGATGGGAAGAATCCATCCCTCCGCGCCGAAATCGCCGATCTTGCCTGGCTGCGGGAAGACGGCGATGTCGGGCGGGTTGCCGCCTGCGGCCTGCGCGTTGATCTGATCAGAGAAGTCGCGGGCACCGGTGTAGACGATCTCGATACCGGTCTTGGCAGCGAACACGTCCAAGGCGTCCTGCATGGCACCGGCTTCCTGCTCGCTTGACTCCGGACCGAAGACGGTGACTCGTGTGCCAGACAGGTCCATGTCCATGTCGTCCATGTCGTCCATGTCGTCCATGTCGTCGTCCATGTCGTCGTCCATGTCGTCGTCCATGTCCATGTCGTCGTCCATGTCCATGTCGTCCATGTCGTCGTCCATGTCCATGTCGTCGTCCATGTCCATGTCGTCGTCCATGTCGTCCATGTCGTCGGCCATCGCCTCGGTCGTGACAGGTGGTTCTTCGGTGTCCTCGTCGTCACCGCTCCCGCATGCCGTTGCGACAAGGCCGAACGCCAAAGCGATGGCCCAAAGACGCGCCCAATGGAGTCGGGTGCGTCTGTTGCTGAGGTTTCTCATGTGTTCCTCCCTAGGGGTCGCCAAACAGTGCGCCCGTGCATGTTGCAAGCACTTGCAGACCCGGTTGCCGAAGCCTAGCCGACCATCCAATCGGCTTGCCCGTTGAGGAACTCAGAGCATCGCCGATCCGAATCATGGCGTTGGTCGCTCTCGCCACACCACGGCGCTCGCTGGGGCGAGCAGGTAGGTCCGGTTCGACCGGCTGGTGCTGTTGGGGCCGGCTGCGCTGCCGTAGGGGTGGGGGCCTGCAGCGGCCGAGTCGTAGAGCACGGTGGCGGCGGCCGGGATCTCCACTTCGTGGGAGGTGTCGCCGACGCTGGCTGCGACGCCGATACGGCCGCGGCGGTACGAGATGACCGGACCGCGGCCGCTGTCGGTCCACTCCACGGCGTCGTTGCCGCCCGCAGGCCCGTCCACCAGCGCTGGCCGCGACCGCTGCTGGGTGTCCAGCAGCGCCCGGTACGCCCCCAGCCACGACCGCTCGTCGCTTGACTGGGCGGCGACCGTTTCGCCTACCCGACGCTCGGCAGAGCGCAGCCACGGCTCGGCGGCCGAGAATCCGTTGTGCGGGCCGTCGCCCCAAGGCATCGGCGTGCGGCAGCCGTCTCGCCCGGCGCTCACGTCATCGTCGGGACCGACGGGGTCGAGCTTGTCCTCAGCCGCCACCTCGCCGTCGGCCAGCCCGAGTTCTTCGCCTTGGTACAGCACCAGAGTTCCGGGCAGGAATGCGGCGAGCACGTTGAAGGCAAGCGTGCGCGCTGCACCCCAATGCTGGGAGGTCCCTGCGGCTCGGTCGGCGTCCCATTCTGAGGCGAAGCGGGTCGGCGCCCGCGGCATGTCGTGGCTGCTCATCGCCCACAGCAGTCGGTCGGCCAAACCGCTCGACGGGCCGCGGAGCGTCCTGCGGATCTCGCTGGCCTCCCAGTCGATGTGCATCGGAGCGAACCAATAGCCGCCGTGCATGCCGTCGGGCGGCAGCAGGTCGTCCATTCCTCGCGGGTCGAGGTGGTACGTCTCGCCGTGCAGGAATGCCCCGTATTCATCGCAGATCTTCCGCCAGCGCCGGAACACGTCTTGGCTCTCGGGCTGGAACACGTCGTAGAGATGCTCGAAGCAGTCCCACTGCTCCCAGCGGGAGGCGCAGGGCGGGATGGGCAGGAGTTGCGGGTTCGAGCGCAGCTCGGCGTCCTTGACCAAGCCGCCGGCCACGTCGATGCGGAAGCCGGCGACGCCCCGGTCCAGCCAGAACCGCAGGATCTCGTCCCACTCGTCGGCCACCACGGGGTTGCGCCAATTCAGGTCCGGCTGCGACGCCAAGAACAAGTGCAGGTAGTACTGGCCGGACTCTGGCTCCAGCGTCCATGCCGGACCGCCGAAGTAGCCCACCCAGTTGTTCGGCGGCCCGCCGTCAGGGGCAGGATCCCGCCAGATGTAGTACTCCCGACAGCGCGCCCGCTCGGCCTCGCCGGCGTTGCCAAGCGCTGCTTGGAACCATCGGTGAGCGCTGCTCGTGTGGTTGGGCACTAGGTCGGTCACGACGCGGATGCCGCGATCGGCGGCATCGGCTACCAGAGCGTCGAAGGCGGCCAGATCGCCGAACAGCGGGTCGACGTCGCAATAGTCGGCGACGTCGTAGCCCCAGTCATGCCCGGGCGTGGGATAGAAGGGCGTGACCCAGATGAAATCGATGCCAAGGTCGCTCAGGTAGCCCAGCTTGGACCGGATGCCGGCCAAGTCGCCGACGCCGTCGTCGTTCGAGTCGGCGAAGGATCGCAGGTACACTTGGTAGCCTACGGCGTCGGTCCACCAAGGCGAAGACAATTGGGGCGAAGACAGGTGGCGGTCCGATGTCGGGCTGTCAAGCGTCACGCCGTCTCCAGTCATGTTCCGGGCGGCGCCGCCACCTCCGGCAACGCGCTTGCAGCCAGTCTGCCCCGATTCTGCAACCGATTGCAGGATCAGATCATGCGGCGGCAGCGCGAGGCCTCGCGCCGTGTTGCGCCGGTCGCGGAGCTGGCAGCCCACGGGCCAAGCCACCCAACCCAAGAACCGGCCCGCAGAAGCAGGCCGGTCCTTGGTCTGTCAGTTTGGGTTGTGTGATGTGCAGCCCAGAGTGCGCACTCGCACTCCAAGCAATGAGCACACGGCTTGTCTAGCACATTGCAACGAATAGTGTCAACTGACCGAGCGCAACCGCGCGGACACACGCAGGGCCTCTGAGCAGGTCCTGGTGCCGCGCACACGCTGCACTCCACGATGACCGGCCAACCATCATGAGACCGGTCAGGTCCAGAAAGGCGGCGACGATGCCACAACCTCCCAGCCCGTACGACTTTCTCCCCGCAGTCGCGTCGTTCGAGGTGCGAAGCGACGACGTAGCGGACGGGCAGACGCTGTCGATGCCACAGGTCTCGGGCATCTTCGGTGCCGGCGGCGAGGACCGGTCCCCGCATCTGGCGTGGTCCGGCGCTCCCGCCCGAACCCAGAGCTACGCCGTGACCTGCTTCGATCCCGATGCGCCGACCGGCAGCGGTTTCTGGCACTGGGTGGTGTACGACATCCCGACGTCGTGCGCAGAGCTGGCTCCAGGCGCCGGCGATGCCGAGGGCAGCGGACTGCCCGCCGGCGCCAAGCAGCTTCGCAACGACGCCGGGATGTACGGCTACCTGGGTTCGGCGCCTCCCGCCGGTCACGGCCCGCACCGCTACATGTTCGCCGTGCACGCTCTGAGCGTCGACGCGCTGCCGATCGACGAGAACGTCTCGCCGGCGATCTGCGGGTTCAACATGTTCGGCACCACGCTGGCCCGGGCCCTCATCACGCCGATCTACGAACAGGGCTAGCCGTGGCCGTCGGGGATGCCCCCGGGGGCACCCCGGTCCCACCGGCAAGATCGCAGCCCGGCATGGTGGCACCAGCCCTCATATCTGGGGCAGCCCCATGAGTTCCGGCCAGATGCGACCCACTGCGACTCCGGTGGTGTACCGGGCGATGTGGAACGACGACCGTCCCGGTCTGCACGAGCTCACCGCCCGCACGTTCCGGGCGTGGGCTCGGACGCTCCATCCGCAGCTCGGCGGCGGCGAGACCGGTGCGACCGCAGAGCCGCCTGCATCGGGGGAATCGGTCCCGAACGATCAGCCGAACGGGTTTGGCGGCGAGATCGCCGCTGATGAATCAAAGGTGAACCTGCGCCGGGAGACGGCCGCGCACGGCGGTGCCTCTGAGACACTGCTCGAGCTGGACCAGCAGGGACCGACGGATTCGTCCGTGGTGGTCCTGCGGGTGCTGACGAATCGCACGGACGGCTGGGTGTGGGTCGATGTGGAGATACCGCACGAACCGGCCGCGGCGGTCAGCATCAGCAAGGTCCAGGACTTGGTGTGCACGCTGCTCGACGATGCCGAACGGGGAGGCGGCCGGCCGAGGATTGCAGCGGAACGGATGGGCACGCGGCCGATTGCGGTCGAGCCGACCCGCCAGTCGGTCGTGCCGCTCGCCAATGCGTTGCGCGGAGCGGACAGGGTCATGCCATGCGTCGTCATGGCGCACGACTACCTCGACGGGCCAGGCCCCACGATGGACCGGGCTCGTACAACAGCTCGCCAACTCGCAGGTCTGGCCCGCGTCTACGTGCTGCCGGCGCAGACGATCAATCCCTTCCAAGTAGCGATGGGTCCCGAACTCGACGTGCAACCCGGTGAGGCCCGGCTCTACCTGCCGGGCGAGCACGAGCCGCACCGGCACCGGACGCTTGATGCGGAGTTCGTGCGAAGCGATCCCGATGAGACGGGCCGCTGGTTCGGCCGCCTCTTGCAGTCGACGCTCGTCGACCGTGAGCCTCCCGAGCTCTACCGCCGTTCCCGCCAACTGCTGGGTGATCGACGCGAGCGGCACGAACCCTCTCCGGACACTGATGCAGCCGAACGGGCCGAAGCCCTCGAGGCCGAGGTAGAAGCAGTCTGGGCCGCCCTCTACCAAGCTCGCGAGGAACGAACAGCGGCACGGGTCGAGCGTGACGAGCAGTCCGAGCAGCTCTACGACGTGCTTGAAGAACTCGAGATGGCCCAGCAGCGGGTCGAGCAACTGCACCAACTGCTGGAGGAATCGCGTGATCAGACCGTCAGGGTCCTCATGGCCACCGGCACGGCGGCATCGCCCGATGCCGATCCGTCGCACACCAAGTATCCGCAGGTGACGTCCATCCGCCAAGCGCTCTCCTTGGCGCGCATCAATCTGCGCAAGGTCGAGATCCCACCTGAGGCCGAGAACCGCATCGCCGACCTCGACAGGGCGATCGAATCCAGGTCATGGGCTCGCAGCGTGTTCGACGGTCTGCTCGCCCTCGAGGTGTACGCGCACAAGGGCGCCGACTTCGGCGACTTCCGCGACTGGTGTGCCCGCAGCAAGCACGAGCGTGCTTGGTTCGCCAACGCCAAGAAACTGGCGATGAACGAGTCAGAAGAGGTGATGCGACGCCCCGAACTGCGCCAGCACCGCCTGCTGCCGGTCTCGGTGGGCGTCGACCCCTCGGGTCGAACCGTCATGCAGTCGCACCTGAAGCTGGCCAACGGATCGATGGCGCCGCGGCTCTACTTTCACGACGACACGCGAGGGGCGACCGGCAAGGTGCACGTTGGCTACATCGGCCCGCACCTGCCGACCAAGCGCTTCAAGTCCTGACGGATCGACCGTCGAGGTCAATGAAGGGTGCACAGCCTGCGTCGCGCGAATGGGCAACTCAACACTGCACCGCTGAAGCAGGACCGAAGCGTTCGGCTCCATGACGGAGGCTCATTGGCTGGTGCCTCCGAGGCGGAACGTGACTCGGACGAACCTTGCGTCGGCGTCATGATCCAGTTCTGGCTCGGTTCCGTTGAAGTCTCGCATTGCGGCGCGCATGAGCGGCCAGCCGCGGGCGCGTTGTTCCATGAACCTCATCGTCAGCAGATAGTTGGCGATGGACTCGTTGCGAGAACGCGCTGACCCCCCTGCTCGAACACTGTCGGGTGTCATGTGGTTTGGAAGCGAGCCCGGACTGGTCAGCTCAGCGCTGTCTTCGAATACGTCCAGCTGAATCTTGGACCCGGTAATCGCGTAGTCGCGATGCGCGACTGCGTTGGTCAAGGCCTCCCGCAGTGCTTCGATCGGAAGCAGGTAGCGATCTGTGCGCAGGAGCTCGCGGTAGGTCTCGAAGCGTCCAAGCGTCTGGAACCAAGCGAGTGCCCGAGTCAACTGCTCATCGAGTCGCCCAGTGGCACCGGTGACGACGAGGGGAGGTGCGGCACGGTCGGCGCCTGCGTAAGCGGCGCATTCGATTCGGAAATTCGCAGTCTGGGGATAGCGCTGCGGCTCGGCGCCAAATGCCAGCACTCCATACAGCGTTGGTCGCAGCTGGCCGCCGACGTCAACTAGGACGCTTCGATTGCGCAAGTCGTCATCAGCGTGAGGTTGAGGACCTTCGGTGGTCTCGATGCCGAGTTGCCGCAGGAACGCACGGAAGGTGCCGAAATCGATGTCGCCGCTCGAAGCGGCTTCGATCGCTCGCTCCTCGGTGAGTATGTAGCCGAACAGGTTGTACAGATCCTGCAGCTCCGACGGTGAGGGCTCGACAGTGCTGCGACCCCGGCGCACCCAGACCCGGCTGTCGTAGCGCATCGGTTCGAATCCGCGTTGACGCGGTACCTCAATCCAGTGGATCCAGCCGCCAGGATCTTCGTGGCGACCTAGACGCGCACTGACCGGCGAACTGCACCCGGTCTGCAGGAAGGAGGTCAAGCGTTCCTGGACCTGCTCGCTGTCCTCGGCGACCCCAATGACCTGACGAGCGTCGCTCACCCCGAGGACGACGAGACCTCCCTCGGTATTCGCGAACGCACAGATCGTCTTGCCAACCTTGTCCTTGTCCCGGAAGTGAGGCTTGAACTCGGTGAATTGGTCTTCTCCCGCTGCGATCCGATTGAGAACGTCGGTCCATTCCATAGCGATTGTCCGCCGTTGCTCAGAAGCCGTACTTGAGCCGGCGCAGCCGGAAAGCCTCATCGCCGCCGTCGACGGTCTGCACGATCGCGTCACGCACCATTGGATCTTCGATGGCCCCGGCGCATGCGATGTAGCCGTGCTCGCCTTCAGCATCGAGTTGGATGACTTGATCGGCGTCGCCGTTCACGACGATATTCGCATTGTGGGTAGCCACGATGACTTGACGGCGCCCCTTCAGGCGATGGAGTGCCGGCAGAAGCGTCTCGAACAGAAAGCGATTGTCGAGTTCGTCTTCGGGTTGATCGATCACCAGCGGGCGACTGTCGCTCGTCGCCAGAAGCAGTGACAGCAGCAGATTGACGCGTTGTCCGCCGGAGAGCTTGTCGAGCGGACGGAAGTTCTCGTCGGATGTCTTGAACTCAAGCAGGTAGCGGTCAGGGCAGCGTAGCGCCGCTAGTTGTCGGTGCCTGGCCGGCGTCATGTACCTGCAAAAAGTCTGCTGAACGGTGCTGCTCATGCCGACCTCCTCCAGGCTGTCTTGGTCGAGGCGCTCCAGCAGCTCTTGAGGCGAGGGACGGCGCGCGCCGTCGTTGTCGTTCCACCAGCGAGTAATGCCGCTCTGGCCGAGACTCAGGATGAAGTCCTCCAGCGGTGCCGGGCGGCCGTTGTCGATTCGCCGTCCCGCTAGGTGCCCATCGAATTGCCCTTCGACGATTTGCAGGATATCGTCGAAGAGTCGCCGGTGTTCGCCGACAAGCTCATGTCTTGACTGCAGCGTGCTGTCGAATGACGCCTGGAGGTCGCTCGATGTAGCACGCAGGCTGTCCAAGTTGGCCCGATAGCTGTCCAATAGAGACGCTCGTGCATTGAGTTCCTGAAACTCGCTGATCCGCGCTCCGTCGAACCCCTCTGCGGCGAGGATGCGATCGACCTGAACTCGCAGATCATCTTGTCGGGATTCGTGTGCCTGGAGGACTTCGGCGGCCATGCGCTGGGCCTCGACAAGCTTCCTGTGCAGTTCATGTGCAGCTTCGGACGCCAACTGCCACTCCTCGCGGAGCCGTGCGGTCACGCCATCGGCCGAGTCGTCGTAATCGGGAAGCGCGACGGCTCCTGCTGACGAGACGACTGCACCAGCCTGAGCGACGACTTCGTCGACGGCATGCGTGACATCGCGCCACGTAGAGACGGAAGCGGTTGCACTATTGAAGTCGTCGACACCTGCGTCCGAGAACGCGGTGAGCGCGTCTTGCGCCTCCGTGCCGAGTTGCAGTGCCTGGTCGGCCTCTTCAATCTGGTCGTCGAGTTCGGCGAGCCGACGCGCGACCTGACTGAGTTCTCGGTCATGTTCCCGCAGGCTTCGTTCGCATTGGCTGATGACGTCGGAAACCGAAGCGTTGAGTCGAGCCAGGATCTGCTGCACTGCCTCGGGGTCCTGTGTGAGGCTCTTCAACTCGCCTTGCGCAAAGAACACGGCGGGCCATCTGTCGTGAGCCGGTGCCATCGGATCCCGCCCCGGACACTCGAGCTCAACCGCTGCAGCACCGGCAAGAAACCGTTCGTTTGCGCGTTCGCTTACCTGCTGCCGGGTCTGAGCATCCTGCGGCAGCGATGCATCAACATGTACGCGCAAGCCATCTAGCAGCGTGCTCTTGCCGGTCATGCTGCCGCCGATGACGCAGGTCAAGTCCGGGCTGAACTCAAATCGGACTGGCCGGTCCTGGGGTGCCGAGTCAAAGAACGCCGCTTCGCCATTCACCGTTGCCGACTTCAGCCACGGACGCTCATATTGCAGAGCATCTGGCGGCTCCTCCAGATCCTGCCATGAACCGTCTTCGTCTAGTTCGTGGCCGATCCGGATGCGAGTGTGCGAGGCGATAGACGCTTGACGTAGGGCCTCAATGGTCGGACTCTCCAACTTCACCCAGACATGACGCGTGCCGATGTCCTCAGCCGAGTGTGCACCGCTGCTGTGGAAACAGGCCAGTCGGTGTTCCTCGATGAAGTCGTTGACCCACGGCTGGCCGAGAAGCGCCTCGTCTGGCAAGGAGTTCATCGGCAATTCCAGAGCCGCCAATTCACTGGCGTCGAAGCCCTCCCTCTCGATGTGTTCGCTTGGGGTTCCGAGAAGCCCGGTCTTGCCAAAAGCGTCCGGGGCCAAGATGAGATAGTCCCAAGTCCGTTCGGCGGCATCGACTTGATCCTGCCGCCAGTTGTCCCGCAACAGTTCAGATGCTCCGTCCGCGCTGAGCGAGGCGGTGGCGACTTGCTCTCCATTCCACGGATGCCTGCCCTGCATTACGAGATCGAACAGGCCCAAGTAGCGCTCACAGCCGATCTCTGGATCGAAGAGGAAGATGAGATCGAGGCCACCGCGCCCGTCGTTCAGTCTCGGCTTGAACCCAGGGAACACGGCAAAGATCTGCTCGCGGTAGGACTCTCCGTTGTCGTGGGTTCCCCGGTTCCACTCCTCCACGATGTGCCAAGCAGCGCTCAGACCACTTGCGGCGCCGAGGCGCGGGCAGTTCGGGGTGATTCCGAGCACTTGCACATGGTTCGCGACAGCTGCGTTGAGGAATTGGCGTGCATACGTCTTGAGATGCTCCGACGATGGTGAAGTCATGTCGAAATCAGCGGGCGCATGCACAGCGCCGCCTGGTGCATCGTCAATCGTGTGGATGTGCAGATCCGCTTTGAACCAGCGTGCGCCTGGGACGTCGCGACGCCAGTTGTCCGCCTGTTCACGTACGAAGCCCACGCTCACACCTCCTGACTCGGTCTGACTCCTCGTTCTGAGATGCGACGGTACAACCGTGGCGCGATGCCGCGTGGCTGCAGTCGTGTCTACGTTGGCGCAGCAGGCAGCTCGGTGGCTCGCCGAATGTTGTTCGCTCAGCCGGCGGTCTGGCGGTCGCCTTGGGGATCGCGGCGCGACACGAAGCCGTTGAGGTCGCAGGCCTCGCGCACCGGCGCCGACATGTCGTAGGTGCCGGGATCCAGCGGGGTCCCGGTGCCGTCGGCGATGCGGGTCATCATGTGGAAGTTGGCGCTGACCGCGACGGCATCGACCATGACGTCGGCGCCGGCGGCATCGACCACGGCGGCCCGGGCAACGGCCGTGGCCTCGCGGTCGCCCTCCCACACGGCCTCGGCGAGGCGGGCGAGCAGCGCGCCGTGGGGCACGCCGCCGTCACCTGCGTCGGAACCGTTGACGGCCTCGTAGCCGACGTCCATGTCCTTTTGCTGGCCGCTCAGACCGAGCAGCAATGCATGGGCAGACGTTCAGTAGAAGCACTCGTTGAGCTTCGATGTGCGCGCGGCGAGCACCTCGATCTGCGGCCGGGTCAGCGAGTTGCGGTCGGACACCACGTCGCCGCGCACTCGCTCCATCGGCACGTACTGGGCGTCGGAGAGGATGAACAGTGCCTCGTTCTCGGCCGGCACTGCGCTGAGCGCCTTGATGACGTTGGGCATCTTGAGGTCGGCTGTGGGAACCCAGTGGTACTTGACCGCCGCGGACGCCCCTTCCCGCCCCGGCGGGCCGTCGGTGGGCTCGTCCAGCTCGATCCGGGGCAGTTCCAATGCGTCGGCGAACCGGTCCACGCAGTTGGACTGGGCGACGAGACCCACCAGCTCTACATACGCCAGCGGATCGACACCACGGTCGATGATCGAGTGGTACCAGTGCTCGGTGAGCGTCCCGGGGTGGTTGGTGATGCGCCAGACCGCATCGACCGCGGCGGTGGACAGCGGACTGTCGGCGTCCACGAGACCGTCGATGCTGCTGGGCTGCACCCAGGGAGGCAGCACACCGCCGTCGTCAGTGCGATGGTCCCGCGCCGCTCGCACCTGCCGCACGATCTCGCTGCGCTGGGCCGCAGTCCACCAGGTGCCGGGCCGGGCCCATCGTGCTGCGATCTCGCCGTGCGCGGCTCGCAGATCATCCCGTATCGGCAGCTCGGTGTCGTAGGTGCGCTGTGGTGCTGCAATGCTCATGGCCGCATCTCCGCTGGTTGTGGGCACGGGCGAACGCCACATGCTCGCACACGCTGCGCCGCCAGGCAGCGGCCGCTTCGATCAGCAATCAACCGGCGACGGCACGAGGTGCGCGCGCTGCAAAGGTTGGCCTACGATCAGCCCCGCAGTCTCGCCGCAGCACCGCCGCGGGCTCCGCTCGGCGCGACTGATCCAGCTTGCACAACCGACCCCCCAAGGAGCAAAGATGCCGACGCCGCAGAAGGCGATCTTCAACGAGATGGGCGCCAACCAGTGGTATGTCCACCTGAGTCGTGTCGAGGGTGCCGACCTCGGTGTGATCACGTCCACGCTTGCCGACCTGCGCGCTGCGTGCGACGCAGAGGGCATCAATCTGACGCTCGGCTTCGGCCCCGGACTGCTGCCGGAGCTGACCGATGACGTGCCCGACGACTTTCAGCGCTATGAGACCGTCAAGTCCGAGGACGGCTCGGGGCGCGAGGCCAAGGGCACCCAGGAAGAGCTGCTGCTGTGGCTGAACCACGACGACAAGGACAAGGTGTGGAAGGCGCAGTACGACGCCCGCACCGCACTGGCTGGGCACATGGCTGTCGCTCGTGAAACGCCGACGTTCATCTACGGCGACTCGCTGGACATGACCGGCTTCAAGGACGGCACCGGCAACCCCGCCGACGAGGATCAGCCGGCCGTGGCGATCGTGCCCGACGGCGATGCGGGAGCGGGCGGCAGCCACATCATCGCCCAGCGCTGGGTGCACGACCTCGACGGCTGGAACGCCCTGTCGGACGATCAGCAGGAGAAGAACTTCGGGCGCAAGAAGTACCCCGAAACCGACAAGACCGACAGCCAGGAGCCCTACAGCCACCTCAGTCATGTGGAGCTGCGAGCGGACGGCAACCACGGCAACGAGGGAAGCGACAAGATCAACGAGATTGCTCGCCGCTCCACGCCGTACGCCTTCCACGACGGCACCGTGGGTCTGTACTTCATGGCGTTCTGCAAGGACCAGGCGCCGCTGCGTCGCCGCCTGCGCCGGATGTACGGACTCGACGACGCCAACGGCGTGCGCGACGCGATCACCGACTTCTCGAACCCGGCTTCTGGCTCGTTCTACTTCGCTCCCAGCGAAGAGACCCTCGACGCCATCTGCGGCTGATCATCGCTTCGCTGGGGGATACTGGTCTTTGGCCGCGCCCGTCGATCTGGCTACCTCGCCGTGATGAGCTTAAGCAAATGGCAGTGGCCCTTGGTCAATGCCATGACATTCGGTGCTGGCGGTGACCAGTCAAAAGTCTTCCGCAATGAGGAAGTCAAGGCACCCGGATTCTTCGCCGCCGACTCGATCCCGGCAGATGCGGCCTTGCTCGCCCGCGAGGCGATTCAGAACGCTTGGGACGCGGCGAGGGAGCGACGCGAATCGCAGGTGCCTGCAGATCGGCTGCCATTCGAGATCCGTTTCCGGTTCCTTGATGTCGAAGGAGCCAGCGCAGACGCACTGATCGATCGCCTCGGCTTGGAGGAACTCGCAGCGCGGTCAGCATCGGTCGACGATCTACGCCAGGTCGGCTTGGCCGAGCGCGACTGCTTCACGGATCTCGCCGATGGCGAAGACTTGCGGTTGTTGGAGGTATACGAATCGGCCGGCGGCGGCATGGGCGGTTGTTGGGGCACACCGCAGTCGAAGCTGTGGCTGGCGATGTGTAGCAGTGGCTACACGCCAGCAGTTGACGGCCGGGGCGGGTCGTTCGGTTACGGCAAGGCCGGACTGATCCGTGCATCTGCCACCAGAACGGTGATTGCGTACTCCTGTTTCGATGGTTTGGCCGAAGACGGTGATGTCACTCGGCGCTTGCTTGGTATGACCTATTGGGGGCCGCACGAACTTGGTGGCCAGCACTATCAAGGCTGGGCGCACTTCGGAGCGGGCGACAGCGCGGACGAAATCGTGCCGGCTATCGATGACGAAGCTGACGCCTTGGCCGCCAGTTTGGGTCTAGAGCTGCGAGCGCCGGATCAACCCGATCAGATCGGCACCACGATGCTGCTGGTCTGCCCAACGGTGGATCCGCACGATCTGAAGCGCGCCGTTGAGCGGTTCTGGTGGCCCGCTCTGGAGGAGGGCGGTGATCTGCAGTTTGAGGTAAGCATCATCGACGAGACTGCGGGGCCGCAGCGCGGCCGGGATGGGGGACTCGCGCCGCGACCAAAATCGAGTCCCAACCTGCGTCCGTTCATCGATGCCTACCAAGTGGCCACGACCCCGCAGGACGCTAGGCGCGAGCAAGTCCGCAAGCACCGGATTGGACCGCATGCTCAATACGACAAGGTCGGTGATCTCGGCTTGGTTGCGCAATTGCCGGGCTGGTCACAGCCGCATTCGGGTGAGCCGGATGACGCCGAAGACGACGAGGTCCCACATCGCAGCCTTGTCGCACTCGTGCGCTCGCCGTGCATGGTCGTGGAGTATTTCGTGGCACGAGAAAAGTCACCGCACATTCGCGGCGTCTTTGTTGCCGATGAGGCGGTGAACGAAGCGCTGCGGCAGACCGAGCCGAAGCTTCACGACGCATGGGAGATCAACAGCGACAGCGCCGACGTCCAGCCCGAGCACACTGCAGTCGCCAAGTTTGTTCGCGATCGCATCAAGACACATGTCGCCGGTTTCAGCCGCGTCATCACGCCTCCGCCTCCTCCTCCAGAGCAATTGCGACTGCCCGAATGGGACCGCTTGATGCGGTCCCTGTGGCGGGGTTCAGGCGGAGGTAGGCCGCCACCGCCGCCACCTGGTCCGCGACCGTTCACGATTCTGCCAGGCGAGCAGCTTGCGCAAGCTCTAGATGGCCGACTTGAACTGAGCGGCTCGGCAAGGATCGGCTTCAGCGAGCATCATGACCCTGCAACGGACCCACGCGACGAGATTGAGGTGGTGATCCGGTGCGGCTTCGTTGCAGAGGACCGCCGATCTGACTGGTTGGATATAGAAATCGGTGCGCCTGAAGGCTTCAGCGCCAAGCCTGATAAACCTCATGTCTTTGCGGGACGGCTCGTCGCAGGTCAAGACGTGGCGTTTGAGTACATCTGCGAACCCTATGAACCCGACTGGACGGTTGAACTCATTGTGGACGCGAACTTCGCAACGGTAAGCGGTGACACGGACCCGAGTTCCGGTGGGAACGACGTATGAGTCGCGAGCGGCGGACGATCCGTCCCTACACAGTTGATTCAGCGCTCGCATCGACGCTGAATCAGGCCACGGTATGGCTGGACGATCTCTGCTGCGCAGCCGGGTCCAGCCTGACCGTCGACGACGGCTCCTTCGCTCGGCGTGAAATTCGTGTGATATGGGCTGTCGAGGATGAGTTTGACCGGTTTCGAAGGCAACTAACTGACGCTGCCTGGGCGACCGGCGTTCATCCGCAATGGCTTCGCCTTGTGCTCGTGGCCCGAACCGGCAGCCTCAAGCTTGCAGAGAAACTCCTTGATTGTCAGCTTGACAGTCTTGATGCCCTCGAGCAGTCTGCCCGTCTCGATGTGCACCCAGAAGGAGGCCGCAGGCCCGTCTTCTGCGCCAGCAGCCACGGCGCCATAGTGGACGCGTATGTAGCGTTATCTCCGGACTGGATGGCCGCGTTGCCAGTCGAACGCCGACTGCCCAAGCGGGCCAACTCGTGGCTCGCGCGGGCGACGTTTCGCCTTGACGCGAAGGCTGCCTCCGCAATGTTCCACCCGCGCCCTTTGGACGATGCCAAGCGAATGGAGCTCGGCCTCCCCCTGGACACGCTCCGGTACATCGACCTCAGAGGCGAAGATGTCCAAGAGGCAATCGATGGCACGCCCGACGTTGATGTCTGGGTCGATGAGGAGGTACTGGCTGTGCTCAGCGCGAGCAGCACCTCAGCAGCTGCGTTGTACTTCCAGCGGCAGCTCGTTCTCGACTTTGTGGGCGCAGTGGCATTCGAGTACGCGAAGGGTGCCGTCACTAGCTCCGATACCACTGCCTGCTACGACGACCTCAAGGATTCGCTCATCGGCAAGCTAGTGCAGCTCGCAGCTGAGCCGAACGACGAAGCGCGCGATCGCATGCTCCGCCAGTGTCGTGAAGAACCTGCTCGTGTTGTCGCGCGGGCTGAGCATGTGCTCGGCCTGCGAGATGGAGTCAGCAAGTCACTCCGGGCGGCATCGTGAGGTATCTGACACTTACTCGCACCGAGGCCGTCGAGATCTCAGACGGCCGTATCGCTCGGTTGCGCTGTGGGTTGGATCAGTCCGGAGAGTCTGTCTCGCCGTTTGTCTTCGACGCTTTGCGGGATGACCTGCACGGCAAGGCACGCTTCAGCGGTGAGGGAGATGAGTTCCCCGATCAGCTGCTAGCGGCCGCGCAGCACGAGATTGAGGACCTCATTGACCAACACGCGCCCGACCTCAGCGGTGCGCGCAAGGATGTCCTTGAGGGTAAGGCATCGCTGGTACTGCACCAGGCGATCAGCCATGGCGGAGCGGACCTCACGATGCTGGACGACCCGGGTTTCTGGCGCTACGTGGCAATTGCGTATCTGTGGAACTTCGCCGTGTGGCGCGAGCACGGAACGCTGTTTCCGAAGCCCAGGGAGTCCGGCGAGCCGAACGCGTCACCCGAGCGAGGGTTTGCCGTGTACATAGACGGGCGCAGGTTGCATGAATGCATCCCGTCGCGCTTGTGGCTGCGCGTCAACATGCTCGGCGGTCAAGAACTTGACTTGGCGTTCAGGGCCCAAGGCAGTACCGATTTCTGGCGCAGCCACATCTTGCGCGTAAAGGCCGGCGAGCATCCTGGCATCGTGCGAGCCATGGCACGCCGCCAAGCCGACGATTCCACTCGGTTGACGACGCCGCTGTTGCGGGAGTTCGCGAAGCAGCTCAACCGCACGCTGCAGAATCTGGTACCCGCCATGCTTGACGACGAAGCAGCAGACCTGCTCGTTGCGGAACTCTGGGAGCGGCAACTCCAGTGAACGCCTATATCGACCCGTCGGATGGATCAGCGGCCTTGATGCCACATCGGCGTGCTTGACTGACTGCCGTGCAATGCCGTCGGACTAGGACGTGAGCATGAGCCTCGCCACTGCGCCCACTCCAGCGGCCAATGTCGCCAATATTGCGCGTGCCCGTACCGTCTTTGAACGTGGGCAGTTGACTCGCTCGGTGCCAATCGGTAAGGGCGAGATTTGCTCGCATGTGGCTCTCAGTGGTGTTCCGCCAATAGATGCACATATGGCCCAGACGGACCCATTGGGGACGTGGTGGCTGGCGATGTTGCAAGGTGCTGTGCCTTCGGCTGGACTTGGTGCCGCTTGCGGCACCGACACTGACGTCGTTCGACGGGCGAGAGTGCCTAGCTCGCGGTCAGCCGAGTGTTCGGTACTTCGGGTCGCAGACCTGTTCTGCGGCATCGGGGGCTTTCTGGTCGGTTCTGGGCAGTTGGCCGCTGATGCAGGTGCGGAGCAGCGCTGTGAGTTGGCAGTGGATATCGACGCCGACGCCTTGGCTGTACATCGACGCAACCATGGGACTCGTCTCGCCGTAGAAGCCTCAGTGACCTCCTTGGTTGACTACCGGATACGCGGCGCTGGCGCAGATGCCAAGTTCGTGTATCCGCCCGAACTGCTCGACGACGAGCTGGCCGCCGCCTGCGAAGAGGTTGACTTAGTTACCGCGGGTCCGCCTTGCCAAGGTCATTCGAACTTGAACAACCGGTCGCGACGCAACGACCGACGCAATCTTCTGTACCTCACGGTGCCGGCATTCGCGATTGCGTGCCGTGCGCGCAGCATCGCAATCGAGAACGTCGCTTCGGTCGTGCATGACACGTCGAGTGTCGTCGAAACGACCAGGGCGCTCTTGGTTGCCAACGGATACTTGGTGACCGACGGGGTACTCGCAGCGGATGAAATGGGCTGGCCGCAGACCCGACGACGTCACTTCCTGATCGCTCGAAGGCCGGACGCGCCTGGCTTAGGGGGTCCAATGCCGCAGCCGGCGGTTCGTGCGCTGCTTACGGACGAACGGCCTCGGTCGGTCGAATGGGCTATAGGTGACCAGCAGGGGCTGTCGCTTGATGCCGCAATGCATGTCCTCCCCGACTACACCGAAGCAAACCGCGAACGCATCGCGTGGCTGTTCGACAACGGCGAGCACGACTTGGCGCTCACTGAGCGGCCCGAATGCCATCAAGAAGGAACGAGCTACGGCGCTGTCTACGGCCGCCTGCACGCCGACCGGCCGGCGCCGACCATCACTACAGGGTTCATGACTCCAGGCCGTGGGCGCTATGTGCATCCCTATGAACGGCGGACGCTGAGTGCAGCTGAGGCGGCTCGACTGCAGGGCTTCCCTGACGCCTACGACTTTCGACCTGACCGCAATCGACAGCCCTCTCGCGCCCAGCTCGCGAAGTGGATTGGCGACGCGGTGACGGCGCCGCTGGGATACGCCGCGGCACTGTCTGCGTTGGCTCCGATGCTCGGGCGCTGACGCGTTCGGACGGCACCGGCGGCGGATCCGCTGCCGGTTCTCATCGCAGGACCCCATAGCGGCTCTTCGCGTTTTGGCGTGGAGTGAGGTTGTCGAGGAGGGTCCAGTCGGGTTTGCCGGCGTGCGGCAGCATTCGGGTGCGGTAGTGGTCGAGGTTGGCGGTTCCCGAACGACACTCGTTTGATGAGCTTGGCGAGGTTGTTGGCTGTCTCGGTGGGGCCGTTGGTCACGCGGGACCGATGCCAGTTGGCGATCTGGGTGCGCCAGCTGCGAAGGGTGCGGCTGAGCTTGTTCAGCTCCGGGCTGAACGTGTCGTCTTGCATGTCGCGGGCGGGTTCGTCGAGGGTGCCGAGCGCGAGGTCGCGGTTCGGGATGCGGTAGATGCCGCGCAGGGTCTCCTTGGCGTGCCAAGCGTCGCGGACCTCGCCGCGGGGGTCGCCGGCTGCGAGCAGGCCGCACATCTTCGTGCGGCCTCGCACGCTGATGCGTTCGGCGGCTTGCAGCAGCAGCCGTGTCCGATACAGCGGGCCGCGTTTGGTGCCTCGCCCGCCGGTGGTGTGGTTCTGGGGTCGGCGGCGCATGTCGCCGATGGTGCTGTTGGCGAGCTTGACCGCATGGAACGGGTCCGCGATCCGCGTGGCGTGGGGCACGGTGTCGCCGAACGCCTTGCGGCAGGGTCCTGAGAGGCCCCATCACCGCCCACCGCATCCGCCGCCGCCGCAGCGATGTGCGCCCTTTGGATCCACCTGGCGGCGCCGTGGGCGCTGCGGCCGGCGACTGTGTCGAGCAGCTTGCCGCGTCGGGCGTCCACGACGGCGGCGCCCCGGTGCTTGCGGCGGAACGGGCCGCGGCGGGACATCAGGATCTCGTCGAGGCCCATTGAACGCCTGGGGCCTGGCGGACTGCGAGGTCCACACGCTGCCGTGGTCTATCCGCCCGCAAGCGGGCGGACTAGGTACACCTCTGACGTCTCGGTGAGGGCTTCGAGCCACGGGTCGGGGATGATCTCGCCGTCGATGGCGACCGCCGTTGACGATGTCTCGACCAGGTGCGCGTTGAGCGACGGATAGAGCGCGGAGAGCTGCCGCACGAGTTCGCGCACGTTCGCCGCGTTGACGGTGACGGCGGAAATCCCGCCGGTGTGCTGGCGCTGGTCGGTCGAGAAGTGAACGACCGCCATCGAGTTGCCCCGCCGAATCGGTTCAGCGAGTTCGGGCTGCGATCAGCTCTCGGCGTCGGTCAGTGCCTCCAGCACTCGCGGCGGCGAAAGCGGCAGGTCGCTGATGCGCACCCCCGTGGCGTCGGCCACGGCATTGGCCATCACCGGCAACGGCGGCACGATGCCCACCTCGCCCACGCCGCGCACTCCGTAAGGGTGCGAGGGATTGGGCACCTCCACGATGACCGTCTCGATCATCGGCAGGTCGGAAGCCACCGGGATCCGGTAGTCCAGGAAGCCCGGGTTCTCGAGCGTGCCGTCGTCGGAGTAAATGTACTCCTCGTTCAGTGCCCAGCCGATGCCCTGCACCACGCCGCCCTGCATCTGACCTTCGACGTAGCTCGGGTGGATTGCCGTGCCGGCGTCCTGGGCGGTGGTGTAGCGCTCGACGGTGACCCGGCCCGTTTCCTGGTCGACCGACACGTCGGCTACCTGAACTGAGAAAGCCGGGCCGGCGCCCCGGGCGTTCAGCGACGCCGTGGCACCCAGCGGTCCGCCGGTGCGCTTGGCATTGCCGGTGATAGCAGCCAGCGTCAGCGGCTCCTGCTCGCCGGGTCCGTGCACGGCCGAGCCGTCCACCCACTCGACCTCTTCCACATCGCAATCCCACGTCTTGGCCGCACGCTCGCGCAACTGTTCCTTGAGATCACGGCAGGCCTCCACGACCGCCATGCCCGTCGCGAACGTGGCGCGGCTGCCCTCGGTGACGTCGGTGAAGCCGACCACCTCGGTGTCGCCCACGACCGGCTGGATCAGGTGCACATCGAGGCCGAGTTCCTCGGCAGCCATCAACGCCATCGACGCCCGGCTGCCGCCGATGTCGGGACTGCCGGTGATGACCGTGGCGGTGCCGTTCTCGTTCAGGTTGACCGTTGCGCTGGACGCCTCGCCGATGTTGAACCAGAACCCGCTGGCCACGCCGCGACCCTGACCGGCGGGCAGCTCAGCCTGGTAGTGATCGCTGTCGCGGATCGCTTCGAGGCACTCGCGCAGACCGATCATCGGCCACTTGGGCCCGTACGGCGTCGGGTCCCCCTGTGAGGGGCAGTTGTGGAGCCGGATCTCGATCGGGTCCATGCCGACGCGCCGAGCGATCTCGTCGACCACCGAGTCCATCGCGAACGCTGCCGCGGGGGCCGACGGTGCCCGGTAGGCCACGTTGACGGGCCGGTTGAGCACCACGTCGTATCCCTCGACGTAGAGGTGGTCGAGGGTGTAGGGCGACACCACGCACATGCAGCCGAGCATGGCCGCGGTGCCTTGGAAGGCGCCGTTCTCGTACGCCAGCCAAGCCTTCGCCGTGATGATCGTGCCGTCATTGCGCGCGCCGACCTTGATCTTGATGATCGAACCCGGGGCCGGCCCGGTCGCCCGGAACACGTCCTCGCGGCTCATCACGATCTTGACGGGGCGGCCCGCCTTGGTGGACAGAAGCGCTGCCACCGGCTCGATGTAGATGGTCGTCTTGCCGCCGAAGCCGCCGCCGATCTCCGCCGGAATCACCTTGATGCGCGACGTGTCCCAGCCCAGCACCGTGGCTGTCGACGAGCGCACCATGAAATGACCCTGCGAGGAGGCCCAGATGACGGCCTTGCCTTCCTGGTCGCAGTCGACGACGCAGGCGTGCGGCTCGATGTAGCCCTGATGCACGGCCTGGGTGGAGAACTCCCGCTCGATCACGATGTCGGCTTCACCGAAGCCCTGCTCGACATCGCCCCGCTCATAGACCGTGCGGGCCGCGATGTTGGAGGACTCGGTGGGCCGTGGATCGACGCCGCGGGTGAACAGGGTGTCGTGCAGGATCGGTGCGTCGTCGGCCATCGCATCGGCGATGTTCAGCACGTGGGGCAGCAGATCGTAGGTGACCTCGATGGCCTCGGCGGCGGCCTTGGCCTCGCGGCGGGTCGACGCTGCCACCGCCGCCACCGCGTGGCCGCTGTACAGCACCTTGTCGCGCGCCATAACCGTGCACATCAGGTTGCGCGTGGCGCCTTTGGGCGGTGCCTCGGGGAAATCTGCCCCCGTCACCACGGCCTTCACGCCGGGCATCGCCGCCGCCTTGGCGGTGTCAATCGAGATGATCCGGGCGTGCGGGTGCGGCGAGCGCAGGATGTGCCCGTACAGCATCCCGGGCAGGTTCAGGTCGGCCGCGTAGCGCGCCTTGCCGGCCACCTTGTCGAGGCCGTCGTGGCGAACAGGGCGGGTGCCGACCCAGCGATAGCCAGATGTTCCATTGCCGCCGCTCCCGGCGGTGCCGGCGGTGCCGTGCCCGTTCGTGCCGGTGCTTGCGGGCGCTTCAGTAGTGCTCATGTTCAGGTGTCCTTGTGCGATGTCTGGAGGGTGTCAACCAGCCGGATCTGGATCAAGCTGGAGTACGGATCTGGACAGCCGCCTCGAGCACCGAGCGCACGATCTTGTCGTAGCCGGTGCAGCGGCACAGGTTGCCGGCGAGCGCGTAGCGCACTTCGGTCTCAGTGGGGTCCGGGTTCTCGTCGAGCAGTGCCTTGGCGGCCACCAGGAACCCGGGCGTGCAGATCCCGCACTGCAGAGCGGCGCCTTCGAGGAAGCACTGCTGCAGCGGGTGCAGTTCGCCGGCGCTGGCAAGACCTTCACAGGTCGTGATGGCAGCGCCGTCGGCCTCCGGGGCGAAGATCAGGCACGAACATTGCAGGCGGCCGTTCATGATGATCGAGCAGGCGCCGCAGTCGCCGGTGCCGCAGCCTTCCTTAGCGCCGATCAGCGCCAGCTCGTCGCGCAATGCGTTGAGCAGCGACTCACCGTCCTCGGTCAGAAAATCAACGGCATCGCCGTTGACTTCGCAGGTCACATGGGTGCGGCTCATCAGGAAGCTCCGTTCTGTTGGGGATTGGGCTGTCCGTTGCGCGTTCGGATGCGGTCGGCGACGATGCCGGCGGCTCGACGGGTGAGCACGCCGGCGACCTGGCGCCGGTAGTCGATCGTGCCCCGCTTGTCGTCGATGGGGTTGCAGGCGGCGCTGGCGGCATCGGCTGCTGCAGCCAGTGCTGCGTCGTCCAGGCGGCTGCCCACAAGCGCTGCTTCGGCTGCGGGCACCCGCACGACTGTGGGGGCCACGGCACCCAGTGCGACCGTCGCCGCGCTGACGGCGCCGTCGCCGTCCAGTGTGATCCTCACGCCGGCGCCGACAACGGCAATGTCCATCTCGGTGCGGGGGATGAGCCGCAGGTACGCGTCAGCGGTGCGCGCCGCAGGACGGGCGACCTCGAAGCTCACCACGATCTCGTCGTGGGCCAGCGCCGTCTGGCCGGGCCCGGTCACCACCTCGGCCACTGGCACCCGGCGCTCTCCGCCGCCGCCGGCGATGACGGCAATGGCGTCGTTCACGACGAGGGCCGGCACCGAGTCCGCGGCGGGGGAGGCATTGCACAGGTTGCCGCCGAGGCTGCAGCGATTCTGGATCTGGTCCGACCCGATGAGGCCCGCGGCCTCCGACAATCCCGGAAAGTCGGCGGTGAAAGCGTCATCGCCGGTCAGCACCGAAGTCGGCACCGCGGCACCGACGTGCCACGTGTCGCCTTCGAGACTCACCGACATCAGCCGGTCGATCTTCTTGAGATCGATCACCATCGACGGCTCGGGCCGGCCGCCTCGCATCTGCGGCACCACATCGGTGGCGCCGGCGAACACGACGGCGTCCCCGTCGGCAGCGAGCAGGACTCGGGCCTCGTCGATAGTGGTCGGCGCGGCGTATCTCATGCGGCGCATCTCCCTCTTGTGCGGCGGTGTGCGGCGGATTCGGGGCGCTGCCGTCGAGCGGCTGCGTTCCCGGCAGCGGACGATAGTTGCGTTGCGGCTCCTGCGCCGCACTGGCAGCGGTTCGGACGCTTCCATCCTGCCGAGAAGGCAGTCCAATACTGCGTGGATGCCTTGCCGTTCGTTCTCGTGGGCGTGGGCACCGAGGTGCTGGCGGCCTACTTCGTCTTCTATGCCTTGAACGGCTTCTACCAGCACTCCAACTGCGGGACTGTCCGACGCTCCCTTGTCAAGTGTTGTTGTCAGGCGGCGAGCGGGGGGTGTTGTTGGCGGTGTTTTTCGTCGCGCCACATGCGGCGGATGACTCGGTTGGCGAGTTGTCGTTTGTGGGCTCGGCGGGCTTCGCGTCGGGTCTTGCCCTCGGCGGTCTTGCGGGCGAGGTAGGCGGCGGCGTCGGGCTGGGTGCGCTGTTGGGTGACTGACGCGATGTGGAGCACTGAGTTGATGCGCCGGTTGCCTCTGAAGTCGAGCCGGTGCTTGACGGGGTCTTTGTTGCCTTCGCCTGATGAGAGGGCGACGGCGCCGGTGCCGCACCAGCGGGCGAACTTCGATTCGCGGTCGAACCGGGCCGGGTCGCCGACCTCGCACACCAGGGTGGCTGCGGCGATCGGGCCGACGCCCGGTTCGTCTCGCAGGGTGGTGCCGTGCTGGTCGAGCAGCTCGTCGATGAGGCGTTCGAGGCGTCGGACTTCGCGCCGCGCGGCGCGGTCGTGGTCGATGAATGCTTGGAGCCAGCCGAGCCGGTACGCGCCGGCGGGGGTGGTGTCGATGTCGGGGTCGATGTGCTCGAGGCGGCGCAGCCGGCCCTCGATCTTGCCGTCGGCGGTGAGCTGGTCACGGATCTCTGCGGGGAGCTTGGCGATCTGGTCCGCGACGTGGTGCAGCATCAAAGTGCGAGCAGCCACAAGGGTTCTGCGATGCTCGAGCACTGCCTCGATCTTCGCGACGAGCGGGTCGTAGGCCTCCAGGGCCTGAACGGGGCCCAGCGTCGGCTCGGCCAACAGCGCCCGAGCGGACGAGACCGCGTCGACGGCGTCGGTCTTGTCCAGCCGCCGCGAACGGCGCTGCGCCGCCGACCGCGAAGCGGGCACCTCTCGGGCGTCGAACCCGGCTGCTGCGAGCGCGATCGCGACATGCGCGCCCCACTTCGCCGAGCCCTCCACGCCGACGCGTTCGACGCCGTGCGCGTCGAGCAGGTCGATCGCTTCGCCGTAGCCGGCGGCGGTGTTCGCGAACGCCTCGTGGGTGATCTCCACGCCGTGGCGGTCGACGACCCCCACGGTGAAGGTGTCCTGGTGGGGGTCGATTCCCCCGACTGGCGATGTCATGCTGTGCTCCTGCTGGAAGTAATGCTCCGGTGGGTCCGGGAACGGCAGGGGCGCTTCGTCACATCCGAGTCGAGACGATCAGGCTCCCTTCAAGACAGGAGCGCTCCTGCCGGCCCCACACTCGACGCGACACGTCGGACAACAGGCACGAAGCCAAAATTTTGTGGAGTCATCGCCGAGCGCAGGACCGGACCGTAACCCCCTGGCAGAGAGCCCCGGCAAACCCAACAGTGACACTCGAGAATATTGTGTATCCGGCTGTGGTGGTGTTCATCGGATGTGGTCGGCGCTCCGATGAGAGTCTGAAGCAGACACTGATGCCGCGGTGTCCCAAGCTTGTTGTGGTTGCGCTGCAGGAGTGCCGCGCGCAGCGGCAGTGCAAAGAGGGAACGCCAGAAGGGGTGGGACTCGCCGTCCATCGGCGCCAAGGGTGGGCATTGCTGTCGTCCGCCGGTCTCGTGGCGGTGGCGTGTACCGGTGGTGGGGATCGTGCGGCGACGCAGGAGTGGGACGGGCACTACGAGCGTGAGCTTGTCGTGGGTGCGGGCCGCGCGAGTCCGCCTGAGGGTGTGTTCGTCGATATCGCTGCTTCGGAGCTGCGCACCTGCGGGGTGCGTGAGGGCGGCGAGTTGGTGTGCTGGGGGGAGCCTTGGCGGTCTGGCAGCAATGAGCCGTTGTCGTCTGGTGGGCGTGGGGTGCTGCCGTCGGGGCGGTTCGTGACGGTGTCGCTGGGTTCGGCGGGTGCACTCAGGTTCGGCGTTCGCGGGGAGTATGGGTGCGCGATCGGGGTGGACGGGTCGTTGGCGTGCTGGCTGGACGGGAGTCTCGCGGTCGAGTCTTGGGCGGAGTCGTTGACCCGGGTGCCGGCGGGCCGTTTCGTGGACGTGTCGGCTGGGGCGTTGTGCGCGGTGCGCGTCGACGGCCGGTTGGTGTGTTGGGGCGACGACGAGCGCAACCGCGTCGGGCTGCCCGGGGGCGGTTCGTGGAGATCGTCGAGGGCAGGTCGTGCGCTTTGGATGCAGAGGGCCGGTTGTCGTGCTGGGGCGAGGAGGCGGACTATGTGGCGCCGGTTCTGCCGCGGGGCCGTTTCGTGGATCTGTCGATGGGTCCTGGTGGGGGGTGCGCGGTGCGTGTGGAGGGTCCGCTGGCGTGCTGGGACCATCACGGCCAGCTTGGGCCTGAGGGCGCGGGGGGACGGTCGCTGGATCGGCTGGGCTCGTTTCACGAAGCAGTGGTGGATGCTGGGCATGTCTGCGCGCTCACCGGCGGGGGCGATCTGGAGTGCTGGGGCGGTCGCGAGCAGAGGCGAGGGGGACAGGTTCGGTGGTCGACGACGACCAGCCTGCCGGCGCAGTTTCGGTGCCCGGAGTCGGCGGACTTGCAGTTGCAGTGCGATGACCGTTTCGGGTTGGCGCGGTCGCGGTCGGGTCCGCTGGGGCGGCTTGCGGCGGCGGACGCCAGCGACGGGTCGAGGGTGGCGTATTGCGCGTTGGATCCCGATGGGCGGGTGAGCTGCTGGGGCTTGTTGAACGCTTACGGAGAGCGGGGCGACTGGGACGCCCCCGAGGGGGAGTTCACCCAGGTGTCGGTGACGTTCGGGATGGCATGCGGGGTGCGCACTGACACCACGGTGGCGTGCTGGGGGGACCTCGTCGGGACCGGCGGGAGCTGGGGGACGGGCTCTTTCGGGGCGGTGCCGGCATGGCTTGTTGATGCGGGCATGGTCGGGCGGCTGCCTCCTGATGGCGACGGGTATGGGTCGGTGTTGCTGGGCGGCCCGCGGGTGTGCGGGCTGCGCGTGGACGGATCGGTGTGGTGCGCCGACGACAGCGATGCAGCGCCGGCGGCCGCGGCAGGGCGCTATGAGAGCCTCCACGATGCTGACGGCAGGCTCTGCGGGGTCCGAGCGGGAGGCGAGTACGGCTGTGTGGACCCCGCAGTGGACCAGCGGCTCGCTGCATGGATGCCCCATCGGGACTTCGCCGTGGTGCGCGGCTCCTGCGGGCTGCGGCCCGGTGGGCGTCTGGAGTGCTGGGGATACCACGATCCCCAGCAGGCGCCCCCGGGCGTCGCGCCGCTCATCAGCGCCGCCGAGGTCACTTCGGGGCGCATGTGCGGGGTGCGCGCCGAGGGCGAGCTGATCTGCTGGGACGAGACGATTCCGCGGGTGGGCGAGCGGTTCGATGTCGGCGACTGGCTCGCCTCCCCTTGGGACTTGTTTGACGGTGCGCCCGGCGGCGAGGATCGGCCGTTGTTGTCGCGCGGTCCTTTCGTTCGGGTTTTTTCGGGTGGCATCTTTCGCGATATAGGGCTCTGCGCGCTGAGCGCCGCGGGCGAGGTGTTGTGCTCGCGGACGAACGACTTCGACGCCGACAACGCGAATCCCGCCGAGGACGCTCCCGAGAGACGCTTCGTGGACGTCGCAATCGGCGCGCGTCATGCATGCGCGATCCGCGCCGACGGCACGGTGGCGTGCTGGGGCGAAGACCACGACGTATTCGTGTTATCGCAGGCGCTGGACGATGCCGACGACGGCGCGCTCGGCAGGACAGCTCGGCGGTGGGCACCCGCTGCTGTTTTCCTCGTGATCGCCGCTGTTGTCGTCACACCGGCGGTGAGCCGGGCTAGGCGGCGGCGGGTTCGACGCGCCCTCGCTTCGAAGATGCACTCCGCCGAGTCGCACGAACGCGAGTCGCGGCAGTGATCGCAAAGGGAAACAGGGAAAGGAAACCGGCGATGGGCAGAACTCGGGCTCTCTTGGATACGGCGTGCGCAGTAGCGCTGTTCGCGTCAGTGATGTCACCGCTAGGCGCGGTCGGGGCGTCGACACCGGTGGCTGCATCTGAGGTGTTCGGCGACGCTCGGGGAATGATGCCGGAGGGGGGCACGGTGCCGGTTGGCCGTGCGCAGACCTTCGACGGCGCAGACCAGCACGACGGAGCCCAGGCGAACGGGGCCCAGGGCGGTGCCGCCGTCGGGCTGATGGCACCCTCGCTTGGTGAGGGGTTCGTGCTGGCAGGGTCTTGGCTGGCGCCGGGGCTGGTGGGATTGAACTGGGACGATGTCGCAGACGTATCAAGCTATGAGCTGCTGGTCTACGACGGCGACGAGTGGACACTGCTGGCGGGCAGCACTCCGGTGGGCGGTTTGGTTGCAATGTTCGAGGGCTCGGCGGCAAGGGTGGGCGGCCTGAGCGAAGAGGTCGGTGAGTACTGGTTCGCGGTGCGTGCCCGCAGCATCCTGGGTGTGTCGCGCTGGTCCGGCAGCGTCGAGGTGCCGGTGCCCGGAGAGCTTGACGGGAATCTGGCGCAGTTGTCGTTTGACCCGTTCACTGCGCCGACGCTGTCCAACATCGACCTGGAGAGGCTGGCCGCTGCGGTGGCGACGGTGAGTCCTGGCCAGGCGGACTGCACTGCGGTACCGGCCTTGGATGTGGCTGGGATCAGCGTTGTCGACCCACCTGCAAGCTTGAACGATCCCGATGCGCCGTTGACGGTGGCTGAGGTGGTGCGCATCTCAGGCGGCTGTGTGGTGGTGGAGCATGTGGAGCTTGCTGGCCGCACTGTGGCGCAGGTACGAACGCTGCTTGCTGCGGAGACGAGCGTGCACGCAGTAGGCGAGCCGATACGAGGCCTCATCGCGGACCACGAAGACACGCCTGGCTATGCCCACCCAATGCCAAAGACGTCCACCGATCCCCCAGATGATACGGGCCATTACAACGACGGCTACGGAGCGCAGTGGCACCTCACGCCTGCGTTCTCCAAGATGGGCGTCGGTCTGTGGGACAACTGGGATGAGACGGTGACTGTGGTGGTGGCGGTGCTCGATACCGGAGTAGGTATCACTCATCCCGATCTGGACGATCGAGTGGCTCCAGGTGGCTTGGGCGGTTGTCACACGATGGACGCGAACGGGCATGGGACTCACGTCGCGGGCATTATCGCCGCAGAGCGTTCCAAGCCGAGTCTTGATCAAGGCGTCGCCGGGGTTGCCCCGAACGCGCAGATCCTGCCGATCCGGGTCCTCAGGCGAGACGAGTGCCCAGCCCACATAACGCCCCGGCCACTGACGCCGCCGGCCGGCGTGGCTGAGGCGGTCAACCGGGGTGCGCGGGTGATCAACATGTCCCTCAGCGGAACCACCCGTCATGACATCCCTGGCGTGGAGGCGGGCGGCGTCGTCCTTCCGTCTGTGGACACCTACGAGCTGGTCTTGCGCGCCGCGTCGATGCTGGGAGTCGTGACGGTCGTGTCCGCAAGCAACTGCGGCGACAACAGCCCAGACAGCGACGGCAAGCCGCGCTATGAGGCCAACAATTGCGGCGAGCACAACCAGGAGCGGCGGCCCGCGCTGTACCCCGACACCATCGCCGTCGCGGCCATCAAGCACGATACCGACATAGACCGCGTGGAGCGGGCCAAGTTCAGCACTGCCAACCGGCATGTGGACGTCGCTGCGCCGGGCGGCGAGATCTTGTCCACCGACTGCACGCGCAGCGCCACTGAACCCCGCCCTTGCGCCGCGTACGACGCCTACGGCGGGAGGTCGGGCACTTCGCAGGCGGCGCCGTTCGTCTCCGGCGTGGTGGCGCACATGATCAATCGCTATCCCGAAGCGACAGCGGGGCAGATCCGCCACGCGCTGGAGAACACGGCGCGCGCCCCGCTGGATGATCCGGCGGATTTGACGGTGCGGGGTCGTGAGAGCGACACCAGGACGGGCGGGCTGATCGATCAGATTGTCAGGTTCAACAGCTACGTAGACGTCTGCAACAGCGATCCGGCCAACTCTGGCAAGCCGATGCGGGAGAAGATGCACCTGCCGACGATGGAGTACGGCAGAGGGATCGTGAACCCGGCTGCGGCGGTAGCGCGCTTGGGTGAGGACATTGCTGCTGCCGGGCGGGCACTGGTGCCGTCGGGGGATGAAGGCCCGTTCGTGGAGTTGTCCGCCGGGGCGCGCCATACGTGCGGACTGCGACAGAACGGCGCCGTGCAGTGCTGGGGCGAGCGGGCGATCCACGACGCCACGCCGGAGTGGGCGTTCGAGTCGCTGTCGTCGCCGCCGACGGAGCGGTTCGTGTGCGGCGTCCGTGTTGACGGTGCGGCGCAGTGCTGGGGCGATCTGCCATTGGAGATCACATCGCAGGTGGCGGTGCCGACGAGCACGGGCGCGTTGCGGGGCCGGTTCGTCGAGGTCGCGGCGGGGGATCGCCATGTGTGCGGGATCCGTCCCGACTTCAGAAGCATGGGCTTGGCGGGCCTGCAGCCGGCGGGTGCTGTGGTGTGCTGGGGCGACAACAGCGACGGCCAGACAGCGGTGCCTGATGGGTTGGTGGGCTTCGGCGAGTCGGAGGGCGGCAGAGCGATTCACGTGTATGCGGGCTCCTCGCATTCGTGCGCGCTGACAGCGACATCGGTGGTCACTTGTTGGGGTGACAACGACGACATGCAACTGCCGACCCCGTCGCTGCGCGCGAGCGATGCCGCATTGGGTGAGTTTCATTCGTGCGCGGTCAAGTCGATGGGCGTCGTGGAGTGCTTCAGCGCCAAGACGGACGGCCAGGCGACCGCCCCTGCAGGGCGGTTCGCGTCGGTTGACGCTGGAGCGAACCACTCGTGCGGCCTGCTGGCTCGGGATCGGGATCTGGGAATTCTGGCGGGAGAGTTGCGCTGCTGGGGCCAAGACGGCAAGGAGCGCAGGTTGGCTGCGCCTTCGGGGGTGTTCAAGCAGGTGTCCGCTGGGCAGTTGCACAGCTGCGCCCTGTCCAAGACCGGGGATGTGCGCTGTTGGGGCGACAATGAGCACGGGCAGGCGCCTTCTGATTCGTCGCCGCGGCTGAGCGCGTTGTCGCTGGTGGTGGACGGCGTCGATGTGCTGGCGGGCAAGTTCGATCCTGCGGTGTTCGCGTACAGCGTGACGGCCCGTGCCGGGGAGGCGACGCTTCGCGCTGTGGCGGATGCTGCCGGTGGGCTGAACAGCCGTGTGGTGATGCCTACGGGGTCTGGTGGCGAGTCGTTCCCACTGTCTCGTGAGGGTCCAGTGGTGTTGGCCGACCGCGGGTTCATCATTGTGCGCGTCGGCGCTCTCTATGGGATGGGAGCGCGGCGTGCCTATGTGATCAGCGTGAGTACACCCCCGACACTCGACTCGCTCCGGCTGATCCCGTCAGGCACCGGCCCGTAGTGCTCGCCGCAGTGCCCGGCGTTGGCGTTGGACCCGGCGTTCGATTCGGGCGTGACCGGGTACCGCACGGTTGCGGGGGCCGATGTGGCTGAGTTGACGGTGGAGTACAGGGCCGTGAACGGCACTGTGCGTGTGTTGCCTGAGGATGCGGTGCCGCCTTTGTCGGGTGCGGTCGATCCGATGCCGGGTCATCAGGTGGCGTTGGGCACTGATCGGGGGTTTGCGTCGGTGTCAGCGGGGTGGGGCCATTCGTGCGGTGTGAAATCGGGTGGGTCGGTGGCGTGCTGGGGCGATGACTCTGCTGGGGAATCGGATGCGCCGTCGGGTTCGTTCGGTTCGGTGTCTGCTGGCGGTTTGCATTCGTGCGGCGTGAAGTCTGGCGGCACGGCGGCGTGTTGGGGTGATGACTCCCAGGGTCAGGCGTCGGCGCCGTCGGGTTCGTTCGTGTCGGTGTCTGCTGGTGGTTCGCATTCGTGCGGCGTGAAGTCTGGCGGCACTGTGGTGTGCTGGGGTGATGACTCCCAGGGTCAGGCGTCGGCGCCGTCGGGTTCGTTCGTGTCGGTGTCTGCTGGCGGTTTGCATTCGTGCGGCGTGAAGTCTGACGGCACGGCGGCGTGTTGGGGTGATGACTCCCAGGGTCAGGCGTCGGCGCCGTCGGGTTCGTTCGTGTCGGTGTCTGCTGGTGGTTCGCATTCGTGCGGGGTGAAGTCCGATGACACGGTGGTGTGTTGGGGGAGTGATTCCTGGGGTCAGGTTTCCTCGACGCCGTCGGGTTCGTTCGACTCGGTGTCGGCGGGCGATGAGCACTCGTGCGGCCTGAAATCTGGCGGCACCGTGGCGTGCTGGGGTCATCCTGACGGCGGGACGGCGGCGCCGTCGGGTTCTGTGGTGTCGGTGTCGGCTGGCGATGAGCACTCGTGCGCCGTGACATCTGGCGGGATGGCGGTCTGTTGGGGTTATGACTCCTATGCGCAGGCGGCGGCGCCGTCGGGCGCGTTCGGTTCGGTGTCGGCGGGTTCGTGGCACACCTGTGCTGTGGCGCCTGGTGGTTCCGCGTCGTGCTGGGGATTCCCCGACGACCGGGCGTCGCCGCCGTCGGGCTCATTCAGCGTGGTGTCCGGGGGCTGGTGGCATTCGTGCGGCGTGAAGTCTGATGGGACTGCGGCATGTTGGGGTTCGGACTTCGATGGACGGGCGTCGCCGCCGTCGGGTTCGTTCAGCTCGGTGTCTGCTGACCGATTCCATTCGTGCGGCGTCAAGACCGACGCCACGGCAGTGTGCTGGGGTCACAACGGCGACGGTCAAGCAGGCGCGCCGTCGGGTTCGTTTAGTTCGGTGTCGGCTGGGGGGTTCCATTCGTGCGGGGTGAAGACCGATGCCACGGTGGTGTGCTGGGGGTACAACGATGACGGCCGGGCGTCGCCTCCCGCCGGCTCGTTCGCGTCGGTGTCTGCTGGGATATGGCATGCGTGCGGCGTGAGGACTGACGCCACGGTGGCGTGCTGGGGCGAGCGGTTCCGGGCAGTCTGATGCGCCGTCGGGTTCGTTCAGTTCGGTGTCTGCTGGGGGGTGGCATTCGTGCGGGGTGAAGACCGATGCCACGGTGGTGTGCTGGGGCGAGCGGTTCGCCGAGTTGGAGCCCGCCGCGTCTGTGGTGGTGACGCTGAGTGTCGCTGGGCGCTCGCCCGAGGTGGCGTCGGCGCTGTACGCGGTGCGGGTGCTGCGGTCTCGGCCGCTCTTCGAGAGAGCCACGATGTCGATGGGTCGTGCGGTCAGCGGATCGGGCACAGGCGCGCAGGCGAAGCGCCGTGACGATTCGGTGGGCTGCGCGTCGGCAGCGGATTGCGGCGTTCTGGCGGGAAAGGACTCCGGCGGCGCGCGCGGCGCATTCGAGGGCGCGACCGCGTCGGTGCGTGCGAGCAGCCGGTTGTCGCGGGGCGCAACCGGCGCTTCTTCTGGCGCCGTGGTGTGCACGGGCACACCGGTCCCGCCGGACCAGGCTGTAGCCGTCGCTGACGGAGTGCTGCGTGCTGCTGTCGTGCGGGTGCTGGGCGAAGCGCCCGATGCTTCGGTGACGGCGGGCGATCTGGCCGGGCTGACGTCTTTGCGGGCGCCGGCGTTGGCGGACGGGCCGCGGGTTGCGAGCCTGTCGGGGCTTGAGCACGCGTCGGGGCTGGTGTCGTTGGATCTGTCCGGTCACGACATCTCGGACATCTCGCCGTTGGGCTGTTTGGGTTCGCTGTCGGAGTTGGTGCTCGACGGCAACGCGATAGCGGATGTCTCCGCGCTGTCGGGCCTTGCGGGGTTGGAGGTGTTGGGGCTGAGCGGCAACGCGGTCGCCGATGTATCGCCGCTGGGGGGCCTGACGGGGCTGGGGGTGCTGGATTTGTCTCACAACGACATCGCCGATGTCGCCGCTTTGTCGGGGCTTGGGGGTCTGCGGCGGCTGAACGTCGGCGGCAACCGGGTCGCTGATGTCGGCGCCTTGTCGGGGCTGGCTGGTGTGGAGGCGTTGTATCTGTACGGCAACGACATCGCCGACGTTGCGCCGTTGGCGTCGCTGAGGGGCCTCGTCGAGCTGCACCTGGGCCACAACCAAATCACCGATGTGTCGCCGCTGGGGGGCCTGACCGCTTTGGAGACGCTCGGGGTGGGGGCCAACGCGATCGCGGACATCAGCAGCTTGTCGGCGCTGACCGGTTTGGAGGCGCTGTATCTGCACGGCAACGGCATCGTCGATGTCGCGGCGGCGGCGGGCCTGTCGGCGTTGGGGTCGTTGTGGCTGTCTCACAATGACATCGCCGATGTGTCGGCTGTGTCGGGTCTGAGCGGGCTGGGCTATGTCGATGTGCGCCACAACCGCATCTCTGACCCGACGCCGCTGGACGCGCTCGCTGCCACGGTGCATGCGCGTCCCCAGCAGGACGGCGTGGTCGTGTTCGCGGACGGCGTGCTCGCCGGTGTCGTGCGCGCCGCGCTGGGTCACACCGCCGCCCAGACCGTGACCGAGTCCGAGCTGGGCGGCCTGGCTCGGCTGGCTCACGTGGGCAGCGGCGCGGCGGGCCGCGTCGAGAGTCTGAGCGGCCTCGAGCACGCTGCGGCGCTGGAGGAGCTGCGGCTGCGCAACAATCGCGTGACGGACATCTCGCCGCTGGCCGGTCTGGGGTCGCTGGAGCAGCTGGATCTGCAGGGCAATGGGTTCACTGATCTGGCGCGACCGCGAAGCCTGGGCGGGCTGCGCTGGCTGAGCCTGGGCCGCAACGGCATCGCCGGCATCGACGCGCTGCCTGTGATGGCCCGCTTGGAGATGCTGTTCTTGGACTTCAACCAGATCAGCGACATCTCGCCGCTGGCGGGGTTCACGGGCTTGGAGCGGCTGGGGCTGATCGCCAACCGGATCGCCGACATCACGCCCCTCGGCGGGCTCACACGTCTTGGGCTGCTCAACATCGCCGGCAACCGGATCGCCGACATCACGCCCCTCGGCGGGCTCACCGGTCTGCGAACCCTGTACTCGGGCGGCAACCGCATCACCGGCTTCGCCCCGCTCGACGCCATCGCCGGTCTCGTCATCCACGGCCAGCACGACCAGCACCCGGCACCCTGACCTGCGGTGCGGGGACCGCGGACACGCCTGCGCCGGGTCCGCTCGCGGATGCCGGTTCAGCGCTCGGACGCCGAGGCGACTCCGGGCTCCCAGGCGCCAGCCTCACGAACACCGTCCCGCCGATTCGGCAGCGACCGAAGCCGGCGGTTCCCGAACGATGCTCCCTTGATGAGCTTGACGAGGCTGCCCGCTGTCTCGGTGAAGCCGTCGATGACGCGAGAGCGATGCCTGTTGACGTTGTCGGCACCCCGGGTGTGACAGCCTTCGCAGCGGCATGCAGCACGACACGCCACGAGTCATTGTGTGGCCCCTCGTGTGGCCCCTCATCGGGGCGGGGGCGCTCTTCGCCGTGCTCGCTCTGCACCTGAGCACAGCGACCTCCGCAGGTGGTCCGGTGGCAGTTCCTGACATCCCGGCGTACTTGGGCATCGCCCAATGGGTCGGCGGCGACGGGCTCGCAACCGAAGACATCCCGTTCCAGCCGGGATACGGGCTGCTGATAGCGCCGCTGGTAGCCGTTTCGCAGGTCCCGGAGCTTCCGACCCAGGGAGAGGCGGTGCATTACCTCGCGCTGGTCGTCAATTCGCTGTCGGCAGTCGCCGCTGTCGTGGTGGCGGGCCGGCTGGGTCTGGTGGTTTCGCAGCGCTGGAGGGTTGCCGGGGCGGCGGGACTCATCGCAGCAGTGCACCCGTCGCTGTCGAGCGCCTCGCGCATTGCCTGGCCCGAGACCCTGCTGACCTTGGCAGTGCTCGTCGTGGCGCTCAGCGTGGGCTTCGCCGTGACGGCTGCCGGCGCCGCGGCGAGCCAGCGAGCGTGGGCACGTGCCGGCCTGCTGGCGACCTTGACGGTCGCCGTGCATGCTCGCATGGCCGTGCTGGTGGTCGCTGTAGTGCTCACTGCAATGCTGTGCAGGATCGCTCGCCGTGCATGGATCGCTCTCGGCGCAGGATTGGTTGGGGGCGCGACGGCGACGGCAGCGGCGCTGACGCTCACCGGCACCTGGCCGGCGGAGCGGCTGAGCGAGGCGGCGCAGCTCGACCGCGGGCTCGAACCGATCGTAACCTTCGCGGGCCAACTGCTGGCGCTGGGCGGCGGCACCATCGGACTCGGTGTGATCGGACTGGTCGCAGGACTCGGAGTCGCATTCGAGCTCGCATTCGAGCTGTTCCGGAGGCGGTCCTTTGGCAGTGAGAATGCGCTGACTGCGCCGGACCCGCTGGCAACGACGACCGACGGGCCGCTCGGGCGACAGCCTCGCCCCGAGCCGTTGCCCGGGGGCGCTGACAGCAGACGAGCCTCCCAGCCCCAGCAGGAAGGCACCAGCAGCCCAGATGCCCTCACGGCTGCACTGGTCTGCGTTGCGATCGGGGTGCTCGGAGCGCTGCTGGCCGGCGGCTGGACGCTGACCGGCAGCGAACGCGCCGACGCTCTGCTGTACGGGCGCTATGTGGATCCGTGGGCCGTGCCGCTCGCGGTGGTGGCCCTGGCCTGGCTCGCGACCCGGCACTCCAGCCGCCGTCGCACCTCCGCGGTGCTCGGTACGAGCGCTGCCGTGGCGCTGACCGCGTGCGCGCTGGTCGTCGCTGCGTCCGACGGCTACGAGGCCATCCCGCGCCGCATCATGACCCTGTCGCTCAGCCCGGCCTGGACGTGGCTCGATGAGCGGCTCGGTGCGGTAGCAGTGGCGGCCCTCGTGTCGGCCCTGATCGGCGTGCTGCTTGCCTCGGCCACAGTGCGCAGACAAGCAGCGAGCGTCCCGCCGGTAGCGCTGGGCACGCTCGTCGGCGCCGTGCTCGCGCTGGGCCTGACGGCCACCGTGTCGAATCACCGCCACCTCGCTGATGTCGGCGAGGTCGCCCGAGGCCAAGTCGTTGCTGCAGAGGTCGTTGCCCAAGCCGTCGACGGCGACGGTCCGAGGTGCCTCGCGCACGATCGTACCTCGGTGCCCGACTATGCGCTGTGGCTGTACCGGCTGGAGCTGCCCGAGATCGCGCACGAACGGGTCGAGCTGAACGCTGGCGGCCACCCGTGCTCCGAGTTGGTCATCGCAGACGACGACCTACCGGAGCGCTGTGCCAACGCCCGCCATCTCGTCGACGAACCCGCGGCGTCCTGGGCCCTGTGGCATTTGCCCGAAGGGAGATGCATCGGCGTGTGAACAAGGCGACGCGGACTGCCGGAGGTAGCGTCGCACGATGGCTCCACGGCAACAGCATCGGTGCCCGATGAGATCGCTGCCGCTGCGGCGGATCGTCGGCAGGCTGACTGGCGTAGCGTCGGCCGCAGCCCTGTCGCTCGGCGTACTGGGATGCTCGGAAGCATCGTCTGACGGCGATCCGGCGGTCCCGGCGTCCACCACTGCCGCGGCTGCGCCGACGACCGGTCCAGCCGAGCCTGTGGCCGTGCCGGCGACGACTGAGGCGCCCTCGGGTGCCGAGCCGGCGGCGACCACGCTGCCGATCGTCCCGCTGGAGGTCACCCAGATCCCCGGCGACCCGCCCGAGATCACGGTCTCGGCCCTGCGTGAGGGCATCACGGCGTCGCAGCTGCCAGAGCCGCTGGTAGCGCCGAACGACATCCTGTCCGGCGGCCCGCCGCCCGACGGCATCCCGCCCATCGAAGCGCCGGAATTCGAGCGCGCCTCAGACGTCGAGTATGTGCAGGCCCAAGAAGCCGTCGTGACGATCACCGTGAACGGCGATGCCCGCGCGTACCCGGTGCAGGTCATGATCTGGCACGAGATCGTCAACGACACGATCGGCGGCGAACCCGTCACTGTCACGTACTGCCCGCTGTGCAACACGGCCATTGCGTATCACCGGCAGCTCGGCGATCGCATCCTCGACTTCGGCACCTCCGGCAAGCTCTATAACTCGGCGCTGGTCATGTACGACCGCCAGACCGAGAGCCTCTGGACGCACTTCACCGGCCAGGCCATCGCCGGAACCCTCACCGGCGCCCAGCTCGAACTGATCCCGATGGCCACGATCGCCTTCGAGACGTTCCAGGCCGAGCACCCCAACGGACTCGTCCTGAGCCGGCCACGCGGCTTCGGCCGGTCCTATGGCGTCAACCCCTACGTGGACTACGACCGTCCGGACGGCGACCCGTACTTCTTCGGCGACGCGCCCGACTCACAGCTGCCCCCGCAGACCCGTGTGCTGGTCATACGTCACGCCGGCGACGCCGTCGCAGTAGTGCACGAGGCGCTGGCAACCGCAGGCGTCATGAGCGTCGACATGGGCGACGCCGAGGTCGTGGCATTCCACCTGCCGGGCACTGCGACGCCGATTCAGAACTCGCAGGTGGCACTCGGCCGCGATGTGGGCGCCACCGCGGTGTACGACCCGACGGTGGACGGTCAGCGGCTCACCTTCACGCGCGTGCCGGATGCAACTAGCTCGGGGGCGCTGGGGGCATTCGTCGACGACCAGACCGGCTCGATCTGGTCGCTGCTCGGGCGAGCGCTCGAAGGATCGCTGGCCGGGGCGCAGCTGCGGCCCGTCGAGCACGTCGACACGTTCTGGTTCGCAGCAGCCGCCTTCGACCCCGGCATCGAACTTCTCGGCAGCCTGTAGCAGGCTGCTTCGGCGTCGAGCTATTCGGTGTTGCCGATTTGGGATTGCAGGTACCGCTCGACGCCGATGTCCTCGATCAGGCTCTGCTGGGTCTCGATCCAGTCGAGGTGCTCTTCCTCGCCGACCAGCAAATGTTCGAGCAGCTCTCGCGTGCCGACGTCGCCATGCTCGAGGCACAGCCGGACCCCGTCGCGGTACCGCTCGATGGCGTGCTCTTCGAGCCGGCGGTCGAGCGCGAGCTGTTCGGGCACGTTCTCACCGATCATCACTGTGCCGAGCCGCTGCATGTTGGGCAGGGCGTCCAGCATCAGGATGCGGTCGATCAGCTTCTCGGCGTCGCGCATCTCTTCGATGGACTCCTCGTGGTACTGCGACGCCAGCCGCCCGTACCCCCAGTTCTCAGCAATCTTCGAGGCAGCGAAGTACTGGTTGATGGCCGTCAACTCGGCTGTCAGTGCTTCGTTCAGGAACTCGATGACCTCTGGGGTTCCGCGCATGGCTCCACCCTACGCGCAGGCTGTGCGAATACCCGCCGCGACGGCCACCTGGTTCAGGCGCGCCTGCCGCTACGCGCTGACGGCGACCGGATCGAAGGCGATCGAGCGCGCAGAGCGGTGCGCCGGATCAAGCTCGATATCGCGGCATTGATCCAGTACGGCTCGAATCGTCATCAGACAGCTGCCGCAATCGGTGCCCGCGCCGCACGCACGCCCGATTGCGCCTACCGTGTCGGCACCCCGAGCGGCAAAATGACGGATAGTTGCCTCGTTGGTCGAGAGACACTGGCAGACGATCATTGCAACGGCTTGCTCCAGAGCCACTGGGACGCACACCAAGGAGCAGTGCACGCACCCTTGATGCCCAATGTTAGGCGACGCTAACGCACAGCGTGCAAGCGCTTAGCCCGGATTCACCGGTGGGGTTGGGTGATGTCGGGTTGGGCGGGTTGTCGGTGGGGCGGTCTGTTGGTGTGGCGGGTTCGTGGGATCGGATGCGTGGGTGGTCGGCGGCGGCTGGGGGGGGTGTTGTGTGCGGCGTCTTGGTGGGGTGGTGCGCGGCGCTGCGTGATGCTGGGGTTTGCTCAGCAGCGCTGGGGCAGGTTGCGGGTGTGTTGCAGTGCTGTGGTGAACGTGTCGGCCCGGGGCCATTGTGCGGGGAGCCGCAGGGTGGGTCGGCTGCTGCGGTTGACGAGCCGGCCGGGCACGGTGAGCAGGCGGCGTGCGGTGGTGGCTGCGACGGTGAGCTTTCGGGGGTCGTGAACTTGGCCGATGCGTGCTGTCCAGCGTGCGATGTTGTGGGCCAGAGCGGCGCAGGCGAGCCAGGCGGCGTTGGCGGTGAAGCTGGCTGAGGGGCTGTGGGCGAGGCCGCCGGCTTTGAGGTCCCCGGCGGCGAGCTCGACGCGTGCGTGGGATCGGTAGGCGGCGTCGGCGGCTTTGGTGTCGAGCGTCTCGGCGTCGGTGTCGGACGTGTGGTGGCGCCAGTGGGGGAACAGGTCGGCTTGGGGGCCGACCAGGCGGGTGCGGCGCACCACGAGCCGCGCCGTGTGGGCCGGCTTGTCTTTGGGGCGGCGCGCGCTGGTCAGCTCGGTCTCTGCGACTTGGGCCTCGCCGTCGTCGGTGTAGCCGGTCGGGGTCCAGTCCCGGTCGTCGATTGCGGCGATGACCCGGTCGATCTTGGGGTTGGAGGCGACAGCGATCAGGAACCTGGTGTCGTGTGCTTTGAGCTTGTCGATCAGGTCCCAGCTGAAGAAACCCGCATCCGCGCGCAGCGCGAGACCGGCGCCGGGAGCGAGGCGGCGCGCCCGGTTCACGGTCTCGGCGACAAAGCGGACGTGGCCCCGCTGGGAGGAGCCCCTGCGCATCCGGGCATGCACGATCTCGCCGGTGTCGTCACGGGACGCGACCAAAGGGTGACAGCCCAGCCGCCCGCTGTGCCCATACGCAGCGCCGCCCTTGGCGCCGCTGTGAACCTCAGCCATCGTGGAGCCGACGCCGACCGTGATCCGATCCGCCCCAGGCGCAGCCCCAGCTTCCCGCGCTCGGCCCAGCGCCGGTTCCCGGGCGCGGCCCAACCGGCGAACATGACCCCATGCGAAGGACCGCAAGAACGTCCCCAAAGCGGACGGCGCCGCCACCGCGAACCCAAGCACCGAACCCGTCGAAGCGGTCCGCAGCCGGTCCGCGTCCGAGATGAACGACCCGCCAACCAGCATCGAGAACACCGCCGTGAGCACCTTCGCGCCCGACCCGCGGCCCGCCTGGCGCGGGACCACCGTGTCATCGATCAAGCCCCCCAGACCCAGCCGACCCACCAAAGAACCCACCAGCAGCAGGCCCGCGTCAGCCACCAAAATGCCCTCGTCGAACACCGCCTCGATCCGGTCCAGACCCCCAGATACGCTGCTCACAGAAAGCGCCTCCCGACACGGCATCACGCCGAACAACCGTCAAAGACAAAACGCCACCTCAAGAGACCCTTCCAGCGGACGCACACCCACCCTCACACCAACCCCACCGGTGAATCTGGGCTAAGCAGGATGCTGAAATATGCAGGTTCGGCCGGGAGCGCAAGTCCCTGACCTGCTGGTTTGTGTTACGCAACCGTCCGAAAATCGACTTTTTCAGCACCCTGTTAGGGCGGTTCGGGCTCGTTTGACTTTGGCGATGATCTGGTCGGCGGTTTTGGTCCAGCGCAGCGGTTGGGGGTCGTGGTTCCAGTGGGCTGCCCAGTGGTCGATGGCGTCGGTGAGGTCGGCGACGGAGTTGAACGCTCGTGTCTTGAGTGCTTTGCGGGTCAGGATCGAGAACCAGCCTTCGACGAGGTTGGCCCAGCTCGAGCTGGTGGGGGTGAAGTGAAGGTGCCAGCGTCGCCGGCAGGGGTGGGCGAGCCATTTGCGCACGGGTTCGGACTTGTGGGCTGAGACGTTGTCCAAGATGACGTGGACGTCGAGGTGGCGCGGCGTGTGCAGGTCGGTCCATCTGAAGAACGCAAGCACGTCGTTGCCGGTGTGGCGGCGGCGGGTCTGGTGGAGCACCTCGCCGGTGGCGACGTTGAGCGCGGCGAACAGGTCAACGGTGCCGTTTCTCTTGTAGTCGTGGGTGAGGGTGCGGTTGCGGCCCGGGCGCATCGGCAGCGACGGCTGGGTGCGGTCCAGGGCCTGGATCTGGGTCTTCTCGTCGAAGCTGAACACCACAGCGCGCTCGGGCGGATCGGCATAGAGGCCGATCACGTCGATCAGCTTCGCCTCGAAATCGGGATCCTTGGAGATCTTGAACACGGCCGCCAGCCACGGCCGCAGCCCCCGCTCGCGCCACACTTGGGCCACGAAGTCCTTGCCCACCCCGTGACGGGCCGCTATCTGACGCGTCGACCAGCACACCGCTCCGTCAGGGGGCTCCACAGCCAGCGTGTCGGCCACGATCGCCTCCACCACCGCCGCGGGCACCGACGGCTTGCGGCCCCGGCCCGGCGCCACCGCGCCCAGCCCGTCCACGCCCGAGCACTCGAACTCGTCACGCCAGCGGCGCACCGTGTCCTGATGCGCGCCCATCCGCCGCGCCACCCCGCGCACCGACCCGCCGCCGGCCAGCCCCAGCAGCGCCCGCGCGGGCCGCATCCGACGCCACGGCTCACAGCCCGAACGCGCTATGCGCTCCACCACGGCACGGTCCTCATCGCACAGCACAAGAACATCAGCCATGCACCCACCGTACGCGCCCCAACCAAATCAACGACGAACCACTAGCCCTGATTATTCACGAGAATTGCTCTGATCGCTTTGTGGGTGTGGTGGGTGCCGGTTTTGGGCGGTGTGTGGTGGCGGGACCGGTGCGGGTGGGGTTGTTGGGGCGTGCTGGGGGTGCCCGGCGGGGCCGGTGTGGCTGTGGGGGCGTGTGGGGGCTGGCCCGCCGGGGCGGGAAGGCGCCGGTTCGGGGTGCGGGGGGGGGGGGTTGTGTCAGTGGGGGTGGGCGATGGCGAGCAGCGCTTTGGCGCCTGGGTGCTGTTGGGGCAGCCGCAAAAGGACGCGTCGTGCGCTGCGGCACACCGCAGCGGGCAGGTGCCAGAGTTGCCGGCGGAGCCGTTTGGGCGCTGCGCGTCGCAGCGGGCAGGTGAGGCAGGTGTTTTGGAACCAGCCCACGAGCATCGAGCTGAGGGCGCGCAGGGCGGCCCGTGTGCTGTTGGCGTGCCAGTCGGCGAAGGGCACGCGCGACATGCCGCTGTGGTTGAGGCGTGCGATGGCGTCCTCGGTGTCGGCGTGTTTGCGCATCAGGCGGCCGAGCCGGGTCGGGTGGCCGGCTTGGTCGGCGAGGAATCCCCAGCAGCGGAAGTTCTCGCTCGCGAACAGGCTGCGCTGCGCGCCGGGGTGGCGGGGCTCTCAGCGCACCACGAGCCGCGTGCGGGGCGGCCGGCCTGAGAGATCGGCGAGGTCGGCGAGGTCCGCGACCTGAGCGCGGCCGCGGCGCCGCGCCCGCCCTGTTCTCCCAGTGGACCACCCGCCAGCGTCGAGCCGACATCGACCACCAGCGCGCCGCTGCGGTCCGCGTCGGCCCACATCTGCGGGCGCACCTGCGCCGCTGCGCCCAGCCCGGTGATCACCCGCCACAGCGCCGAGTCCAACGCCACACCGCCGAACAGCTCCCGCTGCGCTCTCAGATGCTCGACATCGCTGCACGCCTCCCCGCCCGCGGCCACCGTCAACAACGCGTGCACCAGCACCGCGCCCCGATCATGAACCGGGGCGCGCTCCCCGCGTCGGGGCACCGCGGCCGACAGCGCGCCGGTCAGCCCGACACAGTCCGCGAAGCCCCCCAAAGCGAACAGCCCGGCGCCCCACACGACCCGATCCCCGCCGCCTGCCAGACACGCGTTCGCGACACTGACAGGTTTCACCTCGCAGATGCCCCCCTGAACCCGCCGATGCGTTCTTTGCAGACATGCATCATCGCAGGCCAGAGGGGTTCTTCCGCGGACCCAAACAGCCCCGAACACCACACTCGTGAATAATCAGGGTTAGGGAGCACCAGCCTGCGCAATACCGAAGGTGAATCAGCGTCGTATGCTCTGTCAGGCGTGAAGCAAACCGGTTGCCGCCTGACGCAAGTGACGTCCGGCACACTCGTGACTCTCTCTCCGCCGAGATACCGGGTCGCGGCGCGCGCGATAGATGCTGGAGTTGTGTCTGTTCTAGCCTTTCTCGTCACGTGGATGATCTGGGCTCAGCCTTCGTGGTATCTCGCGGGTAACCGCAGCAGCCTCACAGCAACATTAGTCACCTTTCAGGCGTCATGGTGCGCCATGGCGTTCCTGTATGAGTCATTGTTTCTGGTGTTATGGCGTCGCACTCCGGGAAAGTACTTACAGCGCTTAAGGATAGTCTCCGCTAGAGACGGTCAGATACTCGGCACAGCAAGAGCGATCATCCGCACGCTGGTACCCGCAGCTCTATTGGCCATATTGATCGTCTTCGTCAATGGGGAGGGAGACAGAGAAATGTTTGTGCCCCTCCAGGTTGCAGTCAACTGGCTCATCGTCGCTGCAGTGATCGGAGTGTTCACATTGGACAAGCGGCGTCAAGGACCGCATGACAAAATTGCGAGGACGTTGGTCATCATCGACCAGCGCGCCGCTCAGCCCGCCAAAAGGACGCGGCCCGACCGACATTGACAGGTCTAGTGGTATGTCGCGGTTTTCTTGCGGGCAGGTCGCGGCCCGCTGACCTGCGGAAACAGGCTTCGGCAGGCCCTGCGCAAATTGCCGACGCACCACTAGCCCTGATTGTTCGTGGGGATGGCTGGCTGTGGTTTGTTGGTTGTGTTGTTGGCGTGCGGGGCTGGGTTTGTCGGCTTGGCTGGCTGTGGTCGGGGTTGTTGGGGGTCGGTGGCGGGGTTGGGCGGTCGGGGTTTGGGTGTGGGGGCGCGACGGGCCGGCTGTCGGGTGGGTGGTGCGTTGGGGGGTCGGGGGTGTGGGGTGTTCGGTTGGGGTGCTGGGCTGTGAGCAGGGCTCGGGCGCTGGGGTGTGCGGTGGGGAGCCGCAGCTTGACGCGTCGGCCGGTCTCGCGCGCGAGCGCGGGCAGGTGCCACGGCTGTCAGCGGAGCTGTTTGGGCGCCGCTTTGGCGAGCGGCCCGGCGAGGCGCTGTGTCTGGAGCCTGTGCGCGAGCGTTGCGCTGATTGTGCGCAGTGCTGTCCATGCGCGATTGGCGTTCCAGGCTGTGAAGGGCATCCGCGCCGGCCCGGAGTCCTTGAGACGCGCGACGGCGTCCTCGACGTCGGCGTGTTTTCGCGTGAGCTTGTCGAGCTGGACCGGCGGCGGCGTCGGTGAGGAATCCTCAGCAGCGGAAGTTCTCCGACTCGAACAGGCTGCGCTGCGCGTCCGGGTGCAGCGGCTCGCGTCGGAACATCAGGATCTCGTCGAGGCCCAATGCGCTCACGCCGTCGGTGCGGCCCGGGCCGGCTCCCAGCAGCGCCCAGCCCCACCGGTGCACAGCTGCCATCACCGTGTGCCAGCCCGTGCCCAGCTCGGCCGCGATCTCCTTGATCGCCCGACCCAGGCCCGCCCACCGGGCCGCCCGGGATGCCATGCGCGCCCTGGGCAGCGCAACGGCAGGGCCCTGGTCGGCGAACGCGCGCCGCGCACGCCCCGTCGGGGCACAGCCAGCGGCGCCTGTTCCACACCAGCCGCACCAGCCGCCCGAACACCGGCAGGTCCGCCAGGCTCACCTTGCCGGCGCCGTGACGACGCACCAGTCCGCCGCAGCCCCCACAGCACGGCCGCCCGGACAGCTCGACCCCGACCACCAACGGCCCGCCGCGGCGGCCACGCACCTCGGCGACCGCCACGCCCGGACCCAAGACCGACGATCAGCAGCAACGCACGCGTAGGGTCAACAGCCACGGGGATCCTCCCGAATCGAGGCGACAAGACACCTCCGATTCTGGGGAATCTCTCCCTACGCGGCCCGCACCCTCAAACCGTCATCCCACACGCAAACGCGAAGCGCCGCCAATCTTCAGGCTAGCTGGTCGGCTTGCCGAATTGACGTTGAGCCATGTTGTCGCAAGGCCGAGATAGTACTCGTCATATACTTCGTCGAAACGATCTTCAAACCATGTCGGACCGAAGTTGTCTTCGAGTCCAGTCTCGAAAGCAGGCGGCGGGTGGCGAAGCGCCCACATCAGTGCAACCAGGTACTCCCGATTGCTAGGCTGAGCTCGGCCGATCCACTCCGTTATCCAAGCTTCGAGTTCTGTCAGCAAAGCTGCATTCTTGTCGTCCCAGCGATCCGAGTCGAAGGTGCCAGACGCTATTGTATTCGCCCTAGAAGCTCGTAGCTCCTTGGCAATCGGTTTGAACGACGCGACGAACTCGTCTACGTCAAGAACTTGGACTTTCGTGGCCGGAATGCTCATGGAAATTGAGGCATCTGTTGCGGGTTCATGAGTTGCAGCGAATCGATCCAATTGTGAGCGCACTTTTGCGGTGAAGACATTTTGGTCTTCGCTGACTTGGTCATGGCCTGAACAGGCTGCCGCAAACAGCAGCAAGAGCGCTACCAAACCAAGAAAGGAATATTGCTGCGTTCTGCTATTCGCTTTACTCCGCAAGGTTCCGCTCCAAAGTGCTGCCTACATCAGGATCCGTCAGGAGCACGCTGCAGGTAAGTAATTTCATTTGCCAGCGGGATCAATCACTCGGTTCGTTCAGGGGGTCCTATATCGGGAGACGGAATCACGTCCCAGAGATGAGTGATGTTTGAGACGACTAACTCGTAAGCTGCAGCGTCAATATAGCACGAGTTTCGAGCGGCGATCCACGCTGGTTCGGGGAAGATACTGTCACAAAGTCGACGGAAATCTTGTTCTAGCAGCGCATCCGAGTCGTCTTTCGCATCCTGATTCCATGAGTCCACGTTCGGATCGACGAAGTGCTCGATACGTGACAGATTGCGCCAGTTAAAGTCATGTCGCCAGCACGCCCTATATATCAAGACACTTCGTGCACTCGACGAAGGCCCCGGGACTGCGAATCCAGAAATAGTGTAATGAGCCTCATCGGGAGAACCCGTGCATTGGTCTGATGTCCATGTGAGGTAGGGGTAGTTGGCATGATCGTTGGCCCGGGTGTCCACGAACTGGGTGAGCGTCAACTGGTCGAGCCTTCGTCCTTTTGTGGGATTCGGGCTGCTGGGTTCGGCGGGGTCAGGTTAGTAGCAGGCCGCGGGCTTCGAAGTTCGTGTAGTTGGTGAAGCCGTGGGCTTTGCGGCGCAGGATCTGCAGCAGGTTGTTGGTTCCTTCGATGGGTCCGTTGCTGGGCCGGCCGGCTTGGTGCCAGTCGAGGATCTGGGGGTGCCACGCCAAGAAGGTGTCGACTGTGTCGCTGAACTCGGGGATCAGCCCGGTGCCGTAGATGTCCGCGAACCGGTCGAGCGCTTCGAGGGCGCCCTTTCGGTCCTTGGCGAGATAGAGGCCGTGCAGCTCGCCGAGCGCGTCCCACGCGGCTTTGAGCCGCGGGTGGGCGGCGAACAGCTCCTCGAGCCGTTGGCGTTCGGCGGCGTCGAGCTTGTCGGGCCGTCTCATGAGCAAGAACCTGGCCCGGAACACGTCGCGGTCGAACACAGGCTTGGAGCCTTCGGGGCGGCGCTGCACGTCTCGGCGCACCGCGGTCAGCCCGGCGGCGAACCATCGGATCACATGGAACCGGTCCAGCACGTGGCGGGCGTGGCCGAGCCGCGCCTCGATGGCGGCCTTGTATGCCTTGGAACCGTCGGACACCACGACTTTGACGCCTTTGCACCATTTGTGGCCCTGAGCAGCCAGAAACCCCGACAGGGCTTGGCTGTTGCGATGCGGCACCATGGCGAGCACCTCGCCGGTGTCGCCGTTCACGAGCACCGTCACATAGCGGTGCCGCTTGCGGATCGAGGTCTCGTCCACCAACAGAACACGGCACCGTCGGCGGCGTCGATGACCGGCGACCAGCCCCGCATAGGCGACCACCAAAGCATTGACCAGCTTCCAGCCCACCTGATGGCGCTTGGCTGCCGCGTTGACCGTCATCGCGCGTGCGTCCTGGACCACCCGCCGCGCCAGACGCGCCGTGACGCTGCCCTCGAACGCCGGATGGTCCTCCATGAACCGCCGCCCGCACGGCTCGCACACCATCCGCCGCCGATCCCACACCAACGTGGTCGGCCGGCCCGACACCTCCAAGTCGCGGATCTCGCGGTCCCGGCGGTCATGGACCCTCCCGCTCGGCGTCCCACAACCCGGGCACTCGGGGCGACGCACCGCCGAGCGCACCCGCACCACCAGCTCCAAAGGCGCGTCGACCGCGACCTCCAGCACCTCAATACGCGGCAGCCACAGCCGCACCGACATAACATCACGCTTCATCGAGGCCCCCTGGGGTTCGGCGTCTCTCAAACACCGATCCCAGCAGGGCCTCGACCCCTACAAGCGGACCCTCAACCGCCCCTCATCCCACAAAAAGGCGAAGGACCAACTGGTCTCGTACATTTCCAGTCGCTCCGAATCGCAGGGCCTCCTCATGTTGCTGCTGGCCGGTGGGCAGTGTTGTTTTGACCTGCATCGACCATGTGGGCTGCAGGATCTCTTTCGATGGGGCGATCTCCAGCACGTAGTTGCCGGCGCCGATCGTCGCCGACAGCTCCGGCGCGGACGCGGGCGCGGCCTGCGCAGTCGCGATGAGGGCCACGGCACCCAGAGAGCCGATGCGCTGCCACAGCGTGATCGATGGGCGACCGCCCGATTGCGTCAGCGAGGACGCATGACCGTACTCGTCGGCCACGCCCAGAGCCACGGCCAGACGCTCCGGGGTGCTGAACTCGTAGTAGACGGCCTTGCCGCTGTGAGTGAGCGAGTCACAGCCCACGGGCGCTCCGTCGCCGTAGTCGTTGTAGCTGTGCAGATATTCGTTTCTGCCCCAGTAATTGCCGCCGTGCAACCACGCGATGTTGCATCCTGCTGGGAGTGTCGCGGTGTTGGGGATGCAGTTGCCGGTGGGTGTTTGGGTGTGTGTGGTGGGGCAGGTGGCGGTGATGGTGGTGGTGGCTGTGTGGGTTTGGGTTCCGTTGGTGTAGGTGATCTCTATGGGGTAGGTGCCTGCGCGGGTGGTGGTGGCTGTGAGGCTGGCGAGGCCGTGGGCGGTGTTGATGCTGGCGGTGATGCCTTCTGGGAGGCTGCTGGTGATCTGTGCGGTGGCTGCGGCGGGCTGGTATCGCCAGGTCTGGATGAGTTCGGCGCCGATGTCTGTGTTCAGTGCTGCGGGGTGTGCTGGGGTGCGGGGGGTGTGGTCGGTGGTGATGGTGAGCCGGTAGCGGCCGGTGGTGTGAGTGCGGTAGGTGGTGGTCTCGACGGTGTAGTCGCCTGCGGGCAGATATCGGTCGGCGATGCGGCTGTCGCGGCGGTGCAGTCCCAGTTCGCTGTAGCCGCGTGCGTCGTCGTTGTGCTCGAGCCGGCTGCCTGTTGTGGGGTCGTGGCCGCTGCCGAGGGCGACGAACAGGTCGGGGTCGCCGCTGCCGGTCGGGGCTGCTTGGAGGGTGATGGTGACCCAGCCGGGCGAATCGAGGGTGAAGGTGTGCCAGCGCGCCCAGTAGCCCAAGCCGGTGGGGGTCGCCCATCGCCACACCGAGACGCACTCGGGATAGTCGGCGTTGATGCGGCCTGTGGAGACCATGGTGCCGTGGCCCCACCTCGACGGCCTCCGCGTGCAGGCCCCCACAGCGGTCGCGGTGAACCTCGCGGTGTGATCCGCTCGTTCGGCGCCGTTGGCGCATGTGACGGTCACATCGGCAGCGTCGCCGGCAGCGACGGGGAGGGTCACCGTGCGGGCGGTCGCGCCCGATGTCGGGGTGATTGTCGCGCCGGTGGGCGTGGCACGGCATTGTGCGCCTGGAGGCACGACAGTGAAGCTGTCTGACACGTCGACGCTCGCGGCGCTGGCCGCGGGCTCGGTCCTGTCTTCGAGGCCGCTGATCGCGACCGGCGCCGGGTCGGCGGTGAACCGCGCGGTGGCGGTGTCCGAGCCGTTGGCGGTGGTGCAGGTGACCTCGACGTTGACGGTAGTGCCCTCGTTGACCTCGAGGCTGACAGTCCTGGCTCCGCCGGTCGTGGGCGCGATCGTCGCGTCGGCGGGGGCCGCGTGGCAGGTTGCGTCGGCGGGGGCGACAGCGAACTCATCAGAAACCGTCGCCGTGGCGGCACCCAGCTCAGGGGTGGCGTCAGCGTCTTGGAGGCCGGTGATGGTCACGGTGTCGGCGAGGGCGCCGGTGATCGCCCAGGCGAGGGTGAAGCTGCCGGTGGTGCGCGGTCCGGAGGTGGTGACCTCGATGGTGTAGCTGCCGGCGGCGAGCGGCAGGTTTCTGATGCGGGCGTCGCGGCCGTCTGCGCCGGAGTTGTCGTCGGAGCCGACGGTGTTGCCGTCTGGGTCGAGGACGAACACGTAGGGGTTCTGGTGGGATGTGACGTCGATGTCGATCGTCGCGGCGGCGGCGACCGCGAAGGTGTAGCTGTGGGCCCAGTAGGGGGTCTGGGCGTTGCCGAACTGAGTCGACGGGCAGCCCGACGCCCACGCCCCCGCAAGCGTGCCCGACGCCGAGGCCAGCACAGCAGAGCAGCCCGCGCGTCCGCTGCTGCTGCCGCCGGTCTCAGTGCCGTCGTCGGGCTGTTCGTGTCCGTCTTGTGTGCCGTCGGTGTCGGGGACGCAGCCCGGCACCGGCGTGGCGCTGTCCGCGGTGGTGCCTGCGGGGCAGTCCCATCGCTGCACCGCCGCGGTGACGGTGCGGGTGCAGTCCCAGCCCGTGCGGGTCCATGCGGGCGTCGCCGTGGGGCATGCCGGCGTCGCAGTTCCGACACGTGTGCGGGCGGGCCGTTCGCACATCGACGAGGGGTTCATCGCGTACCCCGCGGTGCACGACGCGTGGGGCAGCGCGGTCTGGGTGGTGGTCACATAGGTCGTGGTGGGAACCTGCACCGCGCGGCAGCACGCCCACCGATAGCGGGTCTCGTAGTTGTACACCGGCTCGTCCACCCAACGCGAGCGGGTCTCGGGCTCGTAGCGGAACCTCACCTGGTCCTCGTAGTTGAACACCTCGCGGGTCTCGTAGTTGTACGCGGTCACCCATTCGCTGTAGGTCACCGTCACCGTGCGCTCAGCCCACTGCGCGCACACCGAGTGGCCCAGCACCACGTCCCACCGGGCGCAGTAGGTCTCCGTCGTCTCGTAGCTTCCCGTCACCAGTTCGCTGTACGGCGGCACCTGCACCCGCTCGGAGGACGGCGCGACGCGCACGGTCTCGGTGTAGGACACCAGCACCTGCACCACATAGGACACCTGCACCCGCTCGGTGAACGGCGCCACACGCGCCCGGTAGGGCTCCTGGTAGCGCACCCAGTCGGTGTAATAGGTCGTCGTCGGCGTCGTCACCTGCCGCTCGCAGAGCGCCACCACCAGCGCCCAGCCCGCGTCGCACGAGTACACCGGCAACTCCACAGCACGCGGCACCGTCACGCAGTCACGGCCCGACACCGCCAACGCCGCGCCCCCCACCGACCCAGGACACACAGCAGCCGCCGGCTCGGACTGCGCCTCGGCGCACACCCCGCGGCCGCTGTCAAAGACAAACCCCGCAGCGCACACCGGGGTCGCAGCGACCGGATCAGCAGCCTGCGCGCCCGCTGACGGCGAGGTCGCGCTCACCGGCACCAGCGCACCCACCACAGCAATCAGCGCCAACGACGCCGGCCTGCGGTCCTTGTGTCGAAGACGCTCCGTGCGCGCAAGACATGCGGGAGTAGCACGACATGGGAGAGCAGGTGTAGCTATTCGCACAATGCGACGACCCCCGCCCCGCCCCGAAACCGGGCTCACCACCCTCGAATGGCTGCTCATCGTCGCCGCCGTGGCCGCCCTCGCAGCCATCGCTGTCGTCGTCGTCCAAGACGTCATCGGCGACACCGCCCAGCAGATCGACAACCACAACGCCCGACAGCACGCAGCCGAACTCGCCGCGGCCGAGGTCGCTACAGCCGCAGAATCCGACACCCCCACCAGCGCACAGCACGCCGAACAGATCAACTGATGCTCCCTGTGTTTCGCGCGGGGCCGTTGCTGGATTGTGTTGTCATGAGCTTTGAGGAGGCTTCATGGCGCCGAGGGGTTATCCGGCGGAGTTCCGGCGGCGTGTGATCGATCTGGTCGAGGCCGGCCGGTAGCGGCAGTCGCGGCTGAGCTGGGGATCAGCGACCAGTCGATCTGTGCGTGGCGCCGCCAGGCGCGCATCGACGCCGGCATCGAGGCGGGCTTGACGACCGCTGAGCACGCCGCTGACGCGGCGGGGCACCGCAGAGGCGACGACGCGGGTCTCGTGGATCGTCGGTTGGTGGTGCGCACCGATGCTGCGGGCTGCTCGCCGACCCCGGTCGGTGAGCTGGCCAAGCGCAACATCGGCTATGTCACCTCGGCGCGCACCTCGCCGGTCGTCGCCGCGGCGATCCGCTGCGCGCTGGGAGACCCCGACTGTTGGCACACCGCCGGCAGCAGCTCTCAGCGGCGACGCAACCCGGTCCGCGCTCAGGTCGCGGACCTCGCAGGCTGGCCACAAGGCACGCATCTGGTGGTGCGCCGAGAGCCCCGCCACCCCGGCGCGCAGCGCAGCCTGTTCGAAAGCGAGCTGTGTTGCGTCTGACTTCGCCGCGGAGTGTGGGGCGGGAAATGGTCCAAGTCTGGTTGTGTTCTCGCTGAGGAGCGAAGGAGCATCAGATGACGATCAGCGAGGGTCGGCGACGGCCCAAGAAGCTGTCCGCGGAGACGAAGTGGGAGATTTATCTGCAGGTCACGAGCGGGGCGATCACTCAGGCCGATGCCGCCCGCAAGTGGGGGGTGGACGTGTCGACGGTGATCACGATCCGGCGCACGGTCAAAGACGCTGCTTTGGCTGCGTTGTCCCGCAAGCCGGGGCGGCCTGGGGGGAGCGGTACTGGGAGCTCGAAGAGGCCCAGGCGGAGATCGGCCGGCTCACCGAGGCGGTCAAGGCCCAAGCGATCGAGTTGGCGATCGTGCGGGGAAAATCCGGCTGGGACTGAGCGGGCCGGTCCCGGCGAGAGTCCCCGCCGAGGTGAAAGAACTGGTCCTCAAGACTGTCGACGACGCTGTCGCCGCCGGTTTGTCGCACAGGTGGGCTGCTGGGGTGTGGCAGGTCTCCGACGACCGGGTGCATCGCTGGCGGGCCCGCCGCCGCGAGCTGGGCACTCTCAGCGACCTTGCCCCGGGCGGCGCTGCGGTCCATGGGCTGCTGGGGTGGGAGATCGAGGAGATCCTCGCGGTCGCCGAGGAATGGGGGCCGACCGACCGGTCCCACCGCAAGCTCGCCCACCGAGGCTCCTACGAGGGCCGGGTATGGGTGGCGCCCTCGACGTTCCGGCGCGTTCTGGCTGCTCACGGCCTTGTGCCGGCTCAGCGGCCCCCGGTACCGAAACAGCCAAAGACGCCGTGGCCGCACTGGCTGGTCTGGGCGCCGAACCGGGTCTGGATCTGGGACGTCACCCACTTCGGGCGCGCCCGGCGCTGCGTGTTCGCCATCGTCGACATGGTCTTGTGTTGCGTCTGATTTCGCGCGACGGGTTCTGAGTTTTTTCGAGCAGCGTCGGTCAGGGTTGGCGGTCTCAGCGCAGGAGGCTGCCGATGACCGCTCCGCCGGGCCGGAGACCGAGGAAGATGCTCACAGCGGAGCAGAAGTACGACTTGTGGGTGCGGATGCTGACTGGGCAGATCACCCAGGCCGAGGCGGCGGCGGAGGCCGGCGTGGATCGGTCGGTGGTGTCTCGTTTGCGTGCGGTGGCACGCGACGGGGCGATCGCTGCGTTGGGGGCGTCGAAGCCTGGGCGGCCACGCCGGACGCGGGCCGAGGCGTCCGAGGCGGCGGCGTTGCGGGCGGAGGTGGAGCGGCTGGGCCGCACTGTTGTGGAGCAGGCCGTGGAGCTGGCGGTGCTGCGGGGAAAAACGGGCTGGGGATGAGCGGCCCTGTTCCCGCCCGCGTCGATGGGGCCGCCAAGGAGTGCTTGCTGGGGCTGATCGACGACGCCACCGCAGCGGGATGGACCCACGGCCGGGTGTGCGCGGTGCTGGGCATCGATCGGCGCCGGGCGTGGCGCTGGTCCCGGCGCCGCGACGCGGGGCAGCTCGATGACGCCCGCCCCGGGGGCCGTGCGGTCCATGGGCTGCTGGGGTGGGAACGCGACGAGATCGTGAAGCTGTTCGACGAATGGGGCGACGTCGACCGGTCCCATCGCAAGCTCGCCCACCGGGGCTCCTGTCTGGGCCGGGTGTGGGTGTCGCCGTCCAGCGTGGACCGCGTTCTCGCAGGCCACGGCCTCGCCCTGGCAGGCGTGCCGCGCCCCAAGCGGACGGCTCGCTCGCCGTGGCCCGGCTGGTGCGAGTGGCGCCCCAACCAGCTGTGGTGCTGGGACGGCACCCAGTTCCCCCGATGCCGGCCCGCCAAGCACGCCTACGCGATCGTTGATGTCGTGTCCCGCAAGTGGATCGCCGCCCACCTCACCGGCACCCCGGACTCGGTCGCCGCTCGAGTGCTGTCCGCCGAAGCGCTCCAAGCCGAGGGGCTGCTCACCGACGAGATCGCGGCCCGCTTGGCCGATCCCGACGCCGAGCCGCCTCAGCACGACGACATCCCGCTGCTGCTGGCGCTGTCGGACAACGGCCCCGAGATGCGCGCCGGCGACACCGCCCGCTTCATGGCCGCCTGCTCGATCGTCCAGCACTTCGGCCGCCCATCCACGCCCACCGACCAAGCCTGGATCGAGTCACTCTTCGGGCGCCTCAAAGACGAGCACCCCTACCTCGACACGCTGGACCGTCCCGCCGATCTCGCCCGGGAGCCCGAACGCGTCCGGACCCACTACAACGAGAACCGGCTGCACGAAGGCATCGGACACGTCACCCCCCAAGACGAGCACCAAGGCCGAGGAGAACAGATCCGCCGAGCCCGCCGAGACGGCCTCCGACAAGCCGACGCCCAACGCCGCCACGCCCGCCGAAACCGACCACTGCCATGACCAACCCAACACCACCGCCAGCACGCCGACGCTGCTTGAAAAACCCGGCAATCTGTCGCGAAAAGTCAGAAACACCTCAACACCAACAAACCCGAGGAGACAACATGACTTGGTTCATTACCGAGCCGAACTCCGCGGAAGACTCAGACACACCTCATTCGAAAGCGAGAACTTCCGCCGGCACCCAGGCGCCAAAGCCCTGCTCGCCGCCGCACACCCCCGCTGACACGGCCCCCCGCACCCCGAGCCCAGGACCAGCCGCCCCCGGGCGGGCCAGCCCCCGCACGCCCCCACAGACACACCCGCCCCGCCAGGCACCCCCGCACGCACCCCAACCGCTCCGACCGCACCGCGCCGGCCCAGCCACCCCACACCGCCATCGCAGGCACACCCGCCAGTCGCGTCGACAACCTCTGTGGGCATTAGCTAGCGGTGTGTCGCGGTCTTGTTTAGCCCGGATTCACCGGTGGGGTTGGGTGATGTCGGGTTGGGCGGGTTGTCGGTGGGGCGGTCTGTTGGTGTGGCGGGTTCGTGGGATCGGATGCGTGGGTGGTCGGCGGCGGCTGGGGGGGGTGTTGTGTGCGGCGTCTTGGTGGGGTGGTGCGCGGCGCTGCGTGATGCTGGGGTTTGCTCAGCAGCGCTGGGGCAGGTTGCGGGTGTGTTGCAGTGCTGTGGTGAACGTGTCGGCCCGGGGCCATTGTGCGGGGAGCCGCAGGGTGGGTCGGCTGCTGCGGTTGACGAGCCGGCCGGGCACGGTGAGCAGGCGGCGTGCGGTGGTGGCTGCGACGGTGAGCTTTCGGGGGTCGTGAACTTGGCCGATGCGTGCTGTCCAGCGTGCGATGTTGTGGGCCAGAGCGGCGCAGGCGAGCCAGGCGGCGTTGGCGGTGAAGCTGGCTGAGGGGCTGTGGGCGAGGCCGCCGGCTTTGAGGTCCCCGGCGGCGAGCTCGACGCGTGCGTGGGATCGGTAGGCGGCGTCGGCGGCTTTGGTGTCGAGCGTCTCGGCGTCGGTGTCGGACGTGTGGTGGCGCCAGTGGGGGAACAGGTCGGCTTGGGGGCCGACCAGGCGGGTGCGGCGCACCACGAGCCGCGCCGTGTGGGCCGGCTTGTCTTTGGGGCGGCGCGCGCTGGTCAGCTCGGTCTCTGCGACTTGGGCCTCGCCGTCGTCGGTGTAGCCGGTCGGGGTCCAGTCCCGGTCGTCGATTGCGGCGATGACCCGGTCGATCTTGGGGTTGGAGGCGACAGCGATCAGGAACCTGGTGTCGTGTGCTTTGAGCTTGTCGATCAGGTCCCAGCTGAAGAAACCCGCATCCGCGCGCAGCGCGAGACCGGCGCCGGGAGCGAGGCGGCGCGCCCGGTTCACGGTCTCGGCGACAAAGCGGACGTGGCCCCGCTGGGAGGAGCCCCTGCGCATCCGGGCATGCACGATCTCGCCGGTGTCGTCACGGGACGCGACCAAAGGGTGACAGCCCAGCCGCCCGCTGTGCCCATACGCAGCGCCGCCCTTGGCGCCGCTGTGAACCTCAGCCATCGTGGAGCCGACGCCGACCGTGATCCGATCCGCCCCAGGCGCAGCCCCAGCTTCCCGCGCTCGGCCCAGCGCCGGTTCCCGGGCGCGGCCCAACCGGCGAACATGACCCCATGCGAAGGACCGCAAGAACGTCCCCAAAGCGGACGGCGCCGCCACCGCGAACCCAAGCACCGAACCCGTCGAAGCGGTCCGCAGCCGGTCCGCGTCCGAGATGAACGACCCGCCAACCAGCATCGAGAACACCGCCGTGAGCACCTTCGCGCCCGACCCGCGGCCCGCCTGGCGCGGGACCACCGTGTCATCGATCAAGCCCCCCAGACCCAGCCGACCCACCAAAGAACCCACCAGCAGCAGGCCCGCGTCAGCCACCAAAATGCCCTCGTCGAACACCGCCTCGATCCGGTCCAGACCCCCAGATACGCTGCTCACAGAAAGCGCCTCCCGACACGGCATCACGCCGAACAACCGTCAAAGACAAAACGCCACCTCAAGAGACCCTTCCAGCGGACGCACACCCACCCTCACACCAACCCCACCGGTGAATCTGGGCTGAGTGTGACAGCGTGCAAGCGCTGAGTGTGACAGCGTGCAAGCGCTGAGTTGCTCAGCTGCCAGCGGTGACGAGGATCCGCTCGGCGGTGTAGGCGCTCACACCGACGGTGCCCTCGGGCATCCGCACGGTGGCGGTGCCGTCGGGGGCTACCGACATGACCTCGCCCGCCCGACCCGGCATCAGCCCCGACTGTTCCAGGAACTCGAGCTGCCCGGGCTCAAACTCGAGTTCCTCGGGAATGCGCTGCACGGTGAAGGCGCCCCGAGTGCCGACCTCCGCGAGCGGCTTGGCATCGGCAGGTGCGACGTAGTCGGTGCCAGGAATCGGGTTGCCGTGCGGGCACGTGTTCGGATCGTCGAGCACTTCCATCATCGCCCGCTCGACGACAGGTGAGATGACGTGTTCCCAGCGGCCGGCCTCATGGTGTGCATCGGCCCAGTTGAGCTTCAGGATGTCGGTCAGGAACCGCTCAGCCAGCCGGTGCCGCCGCACCACCGTCGTGGCGATCTGCTCGCCTGCGTCGGTGAGGCTGATGTGGGCGTGGTCGTCGACTTCGACGAGGCCCTCGCGTTGCATCCGGCGGATCATCTCCGACACCGCCGGGCGCGAGACATCCAGCCGTTCAGCGATGCGCGCCTGGATGACCGTGACGCCGTCCTCTGCCAACTCGTACACCGTCTCGGAGTACTCCTCAAAAGCGGGGTGGTGCTCCGTCGGCTCGTAGCCCATAGCCGTCACCATACCCCTAGGCCGTGGACCCGCTGCACCGGGTTTGCGAGCGCCCGCGTTCCGGCGCGGTCAGTCTCGGCTGGTGACGCAGGGGCATTGCGGCACGTTGCGTGGGCGCTCACGCTCCCGTGAGGGCAGACTGACCCTGCTCGTCGAGGGAGTCGGGTGCGCGATCGGAGCGTGTGATGGATCTGCAGCTGGCAGGAAAGAACGTCTTGGTGACCGGTGCCGGCCAAGGGCTGGGTCTGGCGATCGCCGAAGCCTTCGCCGATGAAGGCGCAAATGTGGCGTTTGCCTACAACTCCTCGAGCGAGGGTGCCGAGAAGGGCGCAGCCGCAGCGCAGGAAGCGGGTCGCACATCGTTCGCCCTTCGCTGCGATGTCACCAGCCAAGACGACGTGGATCGCACGGTCAGCGAGGTCGTCAGCGAGTTCGGCAGCATCGATGTGCTCGTCAACAACGCCGCCTACACCGACACCGGGCCGTTCACCGACGCCAATCCTGACGATTTGGCACGGATGGTGGACGTGACCGTGATGGGCACGCTGCGGATGACTCAAGCCGTGGTGCGCCACATGACCGACGCCGGCATCGAGGGCTCGATCGTGTCGCTCATGGGCGACTCGGGCCGGGTGGGCGAGAGTCGCCTAGCCGGAGTGGCCACCACGCGAGCGTCCACGATGGGCCTGATGAAATCCATTGCCAAGGAATTCGGCCGCAATGGGATCCGGGCCAACACCGTGTCGCTGGGCCTGGTGCGCTCGGAGCGCTTCGCCCACCACACGGGCAACGCCGACGAGGAGCGCTTGGCCCGCATCGCCAAGATGTACCCGCTGCGCCGGGTCGGTGTGCCCTCCGACGTGCCGCCGATGGTGCTGCTGCTGGCCTCACCGCTGTCAGGCTGGACGACCGGTCAGACTATCTCGGTCAACGGCGGCTACTCGATGGTGTAGGCCGGCGCGACAGGCTGCTGGCAAGACCCGTGCCTCGGGTACCGCTCGGGAGAGGATGACCGGTGGCAGACGAGCCATTCCGGCTGGATGAGACGGTGCCCACGGCAGGCGGCCCATTCGGCAAGCGAGTGCCACGCCGCGAAGACAACCGACTGCTGCGTGGCCGCGGCCGCTACATCGCGAACATCCGCTACGACGGCCAGCTTGCTGTGGCGTTCGTGCGCAGTCCCGTAGCCCACGCGCGGATCGTTTCGACCGATGTCGCAGCGGCACGCTCCGCCCCCGGGGTAGTGGACGTCGCCACCGGCGCCGACCCTGACTTTCGCGACATGGTGCTGGTGGCCGAGTCCGCGCTTCGCACGCACGTGAACACCCCCCAACCGGTGCTGGCTGCCGACAAAGTGCGCTACCAGGGCGAAGCCGTGGCCGCCGTTGCGGCCGCCACGCCGTCGGCGGCAGTCGACGCGGCCGAGTTGGTGGAGGTGACTTACGACGAACTCGGGGTACACGTCGATGCCGTGACGGCGGCGGCCGATCCCGCCGAACCGGTACACGACATCGCTCCCGACAATCTCATCGTCACCCGCACGTTCGATTCGGGGGATGTGGATGCGGCGCTTGCGGGCTCGCACCTGGCCATCGAACGCACCTACCGAACCAACCGGCACGGGGCCACGCCGATGGAGGGCCGCGGCGCGGTCGCGATCTGGGAGCGCGGCGGCACCAAGCTCACATTGCACGCCACCTCGCAGGTGCCCTACCTGCATCGCAGCGGCATAGCCGAGGTGCTCGACGTGCCCGACAGCGCAGTGCGCATGGTGGTCGGCGACGTCGGCGGAGGCTTCGGCATCAAGGGCGCCCTGTATCCCGAAGACGTCGCAGTGAGCCAGCTCGCCCGACGGCTGGGCCGTCCCGTTGGCTGGGTCGAGACTCGCTCCGAGCACATGGCGACGGCGCTGCATGCCCGCGACCATCACTACACGGTGCGGGCCGGCTTCGATGCCGACGGCACGCTGGTTGCCGTCGACGCGGTCCTGCACGCCAACGTCGGCGCGTACAGCTCACCGCCGTGGACCGCCGGCATCGAGCCGCTCATGGCAGGCGGATTGCTGACCGGTCCCTACAAGCTCACCCACTACCGCTGCGAGGTGCTCGGCGTCGCCACCAACACCACGCCAACCGGCCCGTACCGGGGAGTGGCCCGGCCAGCCACCGTGTTCGTGATGGAACGCCTGCTCGACGATGCCGCAGCCGAACTCGGGATGGACCCTGTCGATATCCGACGTCGGAACCTGGTCGTACCTGACGACTTGCCCTATACGACGCCCACGCGGCTGGTGCACGATTCGCGCACCTACCTCGAGTGCTTGGAACAGGCCGCTGAGCTGGCCGACTACGACGGATTCCGTTCGTCCCAGCAAGCGGCCCGCGGCACTGGCGACAGCCGTCTGGTGGGCATCGGCTTCGCCTGTTACAACGAGCTGACCGGGTTGGGCCAGAAGGCCTCTGCGGGACCCAGGCTGCCGTTCCGCACGGGGCACGAATCGGCCGAGGTGCGCATCGACCCATCCGGTGCGGTCAGCGTTGCCATGGGCGTTACCTCCCAAGGTCAGGGCCTCGAGACCACCATGGCCCAAGTGGTTGCCGCCGAACTCGGCGTCGGCGTCGAATCGGTGAGCGTGGAGATGGGCGACACGGACCGCATCTCATTCGGGATGGGTGCATTCGCCAGCCGCCAAGGAGTCATCGGCTCGGGCGCCGCCACATTGGCAGCCCGTGCCGTGCGCGCGAAAGTGCTCACGATCGCGGCGCACTTGCTGGAAGCCGAGCCCGATTGGCTGACCGTCGACGACGGGTTCGTCCACACCGCCGACGCACCTGCGGTCGGTGTCACGCTGGGTGAGGTAGCCCACGTGGCCTACTTCGAACCGCAACGGCTCCCGCCGGGCGTCGAACCCGGGCTGGAGGCGATGCGCTTCTACGACCCGATGACCGGCACCTTTGCCGCCGGGGCACAGGTCGCCATCGTCGAGGTGGATCTCGACACCGGCGACGTGGCGTTGCAGCGCATCGTGTGCGTGGAGGACACCGGCAGGGTGATCAACCCCATGGTCGTGGAGGGTCAGGCGCATGGCGCGATCGCGCAAGGCGTAGGCGGCACGCTGCTGGAGCACTTCGTCTATGACGGCGCGGGTCAGCTGCTCACCGGCAGCTTCATGGACTACTTGGCCATCACCGCCGACCGGATGCCCTCGATCGAGCTCGGTCACATCGCCGATCCGGCGCACAATCTGAATCAGATCCGCGGCGTGGGCGAGGGCGGCACACTCGGCCCCTACGCCGCGATCGCCAACGCAGTGTGCGACGCGCTCGCGCCGCTGGGCGTCACCATCGACGACCTCCCCCTGAGCCCGGCACGAATACACGCAGCAATCGCCGCAGCACGCGCTTCCTGCTAGATCTCAACCACCGGACGCCAGAGATGTGCCACCACGGCGCACATCCAGATAGCGCACGCGATTTCAACAGTTGACCGAGTTTGGTTTACGCTCACACGACCCGTCGATTCTCTCGGCCCATTGATCGACGGGACGCTCTCGCGACTCTCGCCAAAGGAAAGACGCTATGACCAACGCCATGGCCAATCCCCTCCCTAGAAGTCGAGGGTTGGCAGCCTTGGTCGTGGGCGTGGCCATCCTGTTGGCAGCAGCATGCACCGGCATGGCGCCGGATGATGCTCCGACGGCCGAGGCGCCTGCGCCGACCACAGCACCGATGGCAGATGCTCCCGTGAACCCGGGCGTCTTCGATGACCGTGTGCTGTTCGGGCAGTCCGCGGCGTTCAGCGGTCCGGCACAGGCGTTGGGGCAGGCGATGCGGTTGGGCATCGAGGCTGCCTTCGCTGAGCAGAACCAAGCAGGCGGGGTTCATGGCCGCATGCTCGAACTGGTCACGTTGGACGACAGGTATGAACCGGGCTTTGCTTTCGCGAACACGCGTGACCTGATCGCCAAAGAGCGGGTGTTCGCGCTGATCGGGGAGGTGGGCACGCCGACTTCGCGCTCTGCCGTTCCACTCGCGGAGTCGCGGGCGGTGCCGTTCGTGGCGCCGTTCACCGGCGCTGGCTTCTTGCGGGATCCCGATCTGAATTCGGTGGTCAATCTGCGGGCCTCCTATGCGCAGGAGACCGAGCACATGGTGGAGCGCCTCACCTCCGACCTCGGGGTCACCAAGGTCGCGGTGATGTACCAGAACGACTCCTATGGCCAGTCCGGCCTGAACGGGGTGACCGAAGCCCTGGACAAGCGGGGACTCGCACCGGCTGCCACCTGGTACTACGAGCGCAACTCCAGTGCCGTGAAGTCCGCAGTGTTCCACATCGCAGCCGCACAGCCCGAAGCGGTCATCTTCATCGGCGCCTACCAGCCGGTGGCCAAGGCGATCCAGCTGCTTCGCACCGACGTCGATCCCGTCTTCATGGCGGTCTCGTTCGTGGGCAGCAACGCGCTGGCGCAGGAGCTGGGAGACGATGCACCTGGCGTGTACGTCACCCAAGTGGTGCCGATCCCAGATGACGCCGACACGCCGGTCGTCGCGGACTATCGCTCGGCGCTCAGTGAGATCGACCCGGACGCCGCACCGGGGTTCGTCTCGTTGGAGGGGTACTTGGCGGGACGATTGGCCATCGTCGCACTCGAAGCGTGCGACGAGGAATTGACTCGTGCGTGCTTCCTGGGTGCCTTCACCGAATTGCAGTCCATCGACCTCGCCGGTGTCAGCCTGAACTACGGACCGGGCGACAACCAAGGCTCTGACGAAGTGCTCCTCACGGTGATCAACGATGAGGGCAAGTTCGTGCAGGTGGCCGATCTGGGAGACACGCAGTAATGGGCCGATTCCGAGTGTCGGCCAGGCTCGCGACGATCACGCTGGTCGTCTTTGCAGTCATCGCTGCGAGCACGGCTGTGGGCTGGGTTGTCGCCGGGGACTCAGACACCCAGACATCCGACGAACCCGACATCGGCGCGGTAGTGACGGCGCTGGCAGTCGTGCGAGAGGTGAAGGCCTTAGCGGACGGCGCCGCGGCAAGAACTCACAGAGGAATGACACCGGAGGCGTTGGCTGAGTCCCGAGCGTCCCTGGACGCTGCCGCCGAAACGCTGCACGGACAGCTTGATGTTCTGGAGAGCGCCGGCTACGGGCAGGCTGCGGCGGAGATGCGCGAGCTGACCGATGAACTGGTGAGCAGAGCGTCGGCGATCGAAGACGGTCGCCCGCAGCTTGCCGACGTACTCCGAGAATCAGAACGGCGCCGGCAAGAGATCATCGCGACCACCAATTGGGAGCTCCTGCCCGCAGCGGTGGCGAGCGAGGATGACGTGTTCTACGGCTTGATCACCGATGACAGCGATGCCGTCGCTCCCGATGACCTGCTGCGATATTCGCGCCTCGCGCTTCTGACGCAACAGGTCGACCAAGGATCGGTCCTGCTTGAGGTCGCGGCGAGGCAACCGAACATCGCCTTCGTCGCGACGGTCGAAGAGAACATCGATCTCGTGATGTACCAACTCTCCGACAGCCTCGAGGTTTTCGCTGAAGACACCCGCCAAGACCTTGACCCTGCGCTGATTCCGCTCTCTCGTGGCCTGGTGGACGCCGCCTACGGCGATGCGAACATGATCGACTTGATGAAGGTCCGCTTGGGTTCGGGCGCGCAGGAAGCACGGAACATCGCTGCCCTCAACCAGACCTTGGCGTCACTGCAGGCGCAGGCCGCGATGCTGCTGTCTGAAGCGGTCGGCAGCATCGGAGCGGTCGATGGATACAGCGAGACCGCCGAAGTGCTGAATGCGGCGTTGGCCGCCGATCGGCACCTGGGCTCGGTCACCGCCGCGTCCGCCGCCAGAAGCACCCCGACGACGCCGCTGGGAGAACTGCCGGCTGCCAGCGACGCTGCGGAAGCCGATGTTTCCGGCATCCGCCAGAACCTGGACGTCCTCGATGCCGCAGGTCACAGTGACGCCGTTGTCCGGATGCGCACCTCGGTCGACCAGATGCAGGCGGACGTCGAGCACATCCACGATGGCCGCCCGGACCTCGTAGGAGCACTGCAGGCCGCTGAAGGTCAACGGGCGCAGCTGAGGGCGTTCTTCGACTACCAACTGCGGCCTGCGGTCGTCTCGAGTCTCGACAACCAGCTCTATTACATGCTGACCGGAAGGAGCGAGTTCGCCGACAGCGTGCCGGCCGATTCGGATCCGCTGTCGCACTCCGAGCTCACGCGGTACCGGCACCTCACGCTCGTCTTCAGCTCGCTCTTCCGAACCTTCTCAGGGTTCATCATCACGTTTGTTATTTCCGAACCGACATTGATCGCCGAAGCCGAGGAGAGATTTGCCACGGCGGCACACCGTCTGGAGACGAGCATTGCGTACCTGGAGCGAGAGGGCGGAGCCGAGGTGCACCCTCAATTGGCTCCGCTGGCACGCCAGTTCATCGCCATGGGCAATGGGGATGACAACCTCTTCGATTCACTCCGGCACAGGCTTCCCCTGATCGCTCAAGAAGCCGAGCTGATCGCGTCGAGCCGTCAAGCGAGTTTCGCCGTGCAAGCCGATCTCGACGCATTGCTCGACGATGTGCTTCAGGACGCCGCCGCTCTGGATCCCGATGCGAACGAGCCCGATGCGCGGGTAATTGTGCTCGTGCTCGGCATCGTGGCCGTGATCGTCACGCTGCTGATTGCAGCAGCCGTCGCGCGGCGCCCCGACACCGGGACCGCCTGAGAGGCTGAGCCACGAGTCCGAGCGGCCCGCAAATCTGCCTCGAAGAGAGGCTGGGGACGAGAGCGGAAGCTCTGGTCGTCAGCCCTGTGTGGCGCCGCTCATGTGTGGGCGCCCGTGCCGAGGTACGCGTCGATGACCGCCTCGTTGGTCCGTATCTCTGCTGGCGTGCCCTCCGCGATGACCTGACCGAAGTCGAGCACGTAGATGTAGTCGCAGATGTCGAGCACGAGGTTCATGTCGTGGTCGATCAGCAGGATCGACACTCCCTCCGACGCCACATCCAGCAGTCGAACGCCCAGAGCGATGCTCTCTGCGGTGGTCAATCCCGCGGCAGGCTCGTCGGCGAGCATCACCCGAGGTTGCGATGCCAGGGCCCGTGCGACGCCGACCAGCTTCTGGCTGCCGAGCGGGAGGTTGGCAGGTCGCATCCCGGTGTCTGCGGTCAGGCCGACGATCTGCATCGCGGCGTCGACCCGCGAGGTGTCCGCCGGCCGTTCGGGTATGACGAGATCGGCCAGCACAGAGCGCATCGAGGACCGCTCGGCGGCGACCTGCACGTTCTCCCGCACGGTCAGGTCATCGAAGAGCTCCAGCGACTGCCATGTGCGGGCCAGCCCCCGCTGGGCGCGCACATGGGGCGCTTCGCGGGAGAGCCGTTCATCGCAGAAGGTGACGTGTCCGCGAGACGGGACGAACCCGGTCAGCGCATCGATGAGCGTCGTCTTGCCGGCGCCATTGGGGCCGATCAATCCCACGATCTCGCCCTCGCGGACTCGCAGCGACACCTGGTCCAGCGCTTTCAGCCCGCCGAAGCGCACGGTGAGGCCCTCAGCAGCCAGCACGACCGGCGCATCCTCGAAGCTCCGCTGCCGCTCCTTGCGTCGATACTCCGACAGGCGAACCGTCTCGCCGGGCGCCCCGAGGGCAGGCTCGGTGGGCACCGAAGCGAGATCGCTGCGCTCGCGGGCCTCGGCCCGGGCCCGCCTTCGTGAGCGCAGTGCTCGCCAGCGAGCGAGGTTCTGCCGGTACGCGCCGGCGACGCCTTCGGGGAAGAAGATCGCAGTTGCCACCAGTGCAACGCCGGCCACGAGCTGGTACCAGCGCCCCAGCTCGGCGATCCGGTCGGCGGTGATGTAGACGATGCCGAGCGGGGCGAACAGCCCGGCGATGATCGCTCCGGGAACGCTCGTGATGCCGCACAGGTAGGCCAGCGCCAGGAAGCTCAGGCCGATGAGCACCGCGAAGCTCTCTGCGGAAAGCTGGCCCCGGCTGTAGCCGATGAACGCGCCGCCCACGCCTGCGAGGAACGACGCGAGCGCGAATGCCAGCATCTTGGTCCCCGCAACGTTGATGCCGACCGATGCGCCCGCTCGCTCGTTGGACCGGACAGCCAGGAACCGGCGGCCTGTCGCACTGCGCGCCAGGTTCCCGACCGCGATGGCGCACACGGTCACCACGGCCAGCACCAGGAAGCCGAACTCCATGCGGGCAAAGTTCCTGCCCTCGCGAATGCTGAGGTTCGCCCCGAACAGCGACGGGCCGGATATGGGGTTGCCGTACAGGCCGGTGATGGCAGTGTTGCGGAACACGAATTCCTCAAGCGCGACCGCACCGGCCAGCGTGACGACCGCGAGCTGTGCGCCGCGGATGCGCAGGGCGGAGACGCCCACCACGAGCCCGAAGGCGGTGGCCAGCAGCGCTGCCGCCAGCAGCGAGATGGGGAACGGGATGCCGAGCGAATCGCCCAGCTTGCTGAGCGCGAATCCCGCAGCCCCCGCGATGGCGGCCTGGGCGAGCGATATCTGGCCGACGAGACCGGTCAGGACCACCAGCGACAGCATGACGATCGTCATGATCATGCTGGTCATGATCCCGATGCGGTAGCTGCCCTGCGCCACGGCGGTCAGCACTCCGGCCGCCACCACGGCCGAGGCGATCACGCTGGGCCGCATCTTCGGCCGGATGACCTCGGGCAGGGCATCGGCCTCGACGGCGCCACGGGTCGGCAGGGTGTGGCCCATGCCGAACAGGGCGATCACGATGACCCCGAACGGCAGCGCATCGGGGATGCCAGTGATCGCCCAGTCGGGCCACCACGGATTGGTGGTCTGGTACACGACGATCGACTGGAAGATGCCGAGCCCGAACGCTGCCGTCACGGTGACGGCGATGGACAGCAGCCGGCCGATGACCGCCGCGGCGAGTGCCGGGACGATCGACAGGTAGGTCAACGGGCTGAGCGAGACGATCGGCGAGGCCATGATCAGCAGGAAGCCGACGACGGTGCTCGACAGCACCCACGTCGAGCCGGCCAGCACCTGCGGCGAGTAGCGGGCCAAGCTGACCGCCCGTTCGTTCTCAGTGGAGGCCCGCGTCGCAAGCCCCAGGCGCGTGAAGCGGAACCACGCCCAGGCCGCCGCGGCGGTCAGCAGCACGACGGCAGTGAGCCAGAGGCGGTCGCGAGAGAAGCTGGCGCCGGCGAAGCTCACCGGCTCGTTGGGAAGGATCGGGGCGACGACGCGGGCGGTGCTCGTGAAGTGCATCACGATCAGTGCCTGGATGACCAGCAGCACGCCCACCGAAGCGACCACGCGGGCGAGGATCGGGGCTCGTCGGAGCGGCCGGAAGACCAAGAAGTGCACCATCAGCCCGACGAGGCTGCACGACAGCACTGCGAGGATGAGGGCGACCCCGAAGGGCACGCTGCCAGAGCTGCCTCCGAGGCCGATGCGGCTGCGAATGAGCACCACCGGCAGCACGAGATCGCCGGTGTCGCTGAGCTCGTCGTAGACGTACGCCCCCCACATCGCCATCGCGCCGGTGGCGAAGTTGATGATGCCGGTGCCCCGGTAGGTGATGACCAGGCCCATCGACAGTGCCGCGTAGAGACAGCCCGATCCCAAACCGATGATCGCGAAAAGAAGGTACTGATCCAATTCAGACCCGCCGATCAATCATCCGCAAATGCTTGCAGATGGACCAGAGGTCGTGTTGATAGCGGTCGTTAGAGGCCGCTGAGCTCGTACGCGTCGAAGAGCCCGTCGCCGACCACGATCCGGCGCAGCGATCCGTCTTCGGCCTCGACAACCTGCCACACCATGATGTGCGACATGCAGTGCGAGGATTCCGGCGGCCACGGCGCCTGCCCGCAGCGCAGGTTGGGGCCGAACCATCCGGGCGTTTCGCCGGCGTTGGCGAATGCGTCGGTGATCGACTCGGGGGTGATCGGGCCCTCGATGGTCTCGAGAATGAACTCGATCTCACGCCATGCCCCGTAGGGGGCAACGGCGAAGCCTTCGATCAGCTTCTCGTGCCCGGCTGCCGTCATGTCGTCCGCGTACTGCGCGAGGCGTTCTTGGATCTCGGGCGGCGCGAACTCGGCAACCCACGGGACCCACTGATCGCCTTGGGTGTAGGTGCCCAAGGCGGCATGCCCGAGTACGTCGATGTACAGGGTGCAGGACCCCGCGAAGATCGGCTTGTCGAAGCCGCTCGCCGCAGCCGAGCCGACCATGCCGATGCAGCCGAACTCGTCGAGCTGGCCCATCATGCCCTCGACACCCGCAGACTGCGCGGCGGCGATGGCGGCGGTCCAGTCGGGCGCTGCGGAATCGACCACGATGCGCTCCATCTCGATGCCGTGGTGCGCGAGTACCGGGGCGATGATGTTGTCCAAGAAGTCCAGGGCGGTGGATGCGTCTTGGACGACCACCGCGATGTGGTCGATGCCGAGATCCTTGAAGGTCTTGGCCGGACCCACGGCGAATGCCCCGGTTGCCACGTGGAGCAGGAATGCGCCGGGACTGTTCCGTTCGGTGGGTCCCCACGAATGTGACGAGATGTAGGGAATGCCGGCGTCGAGCCACAGTCCGAGCGCCGCTTCGGAGCTCAGCTCGACTCCCATGTACGCCATGTCGACGTCTTCTTCGATCAGCTTGATTGCGCAGTTGATCGCACTCTCGGGCGTGCCGTCGGAGAGGCAGACGATCGGCTCGATGATGGCGCCACTGATCCCGCCTGCGTCGTTGATGACCCCGATGGCCACCTCGCCGCCGATGCGAAGTTCCGGCAGCGAGATGTTGCCGCCCTCGTTGTTGACGTAGCCGACCCTGATGACTTCGCCGGTGCGGTCGATCGGTGCACTGTCGCCGTCGCTCGCGGCGGCGTCGGCATCAGGCTCGGTGCCGGGCTCGTCGCCGCCGGCCGGCGCCTCGGCTGTAGTCGGCGCAGGCTGAGCGCCGTCGCCATTGTCGTCCGGGCTTCCGCATGCGGTGGCCACCAGCCCGAGAGCGAGCAGCAAGGCCGAGAATCGTGTCACTACAGAGCGCATAGAGGCTCCGACGCTACTCCTGGTATCCGGTGCGCTCCCCGAGGTAGCTGGCTTCGAGCACCTCAGGCCGCTGCGACAGTTCCTCGGCGGTGCCCGACAGTGCCAGCTCCCCGTGGTTCAGCACATAGGCCCGGTCCGTGATGGCCAGCGCCGCGTGCACATGCTGTTCCACCAGCAGCACTGCGGTGCCTGTCTCGTCGGCGATGCGTCTCACCACCGGCAGCAGGCGTTCCACGATGATCGGCGCCAGGCCGAGGCTCATCTCGTCCACCATCAGCAGTTTGGGATCGGCGATGAGCTTGCATCCCAGCGCCAGCATCTGCTGCTCGCCGCCCGAGAGCAGCCCGGTCCTGCGGTCCAGCAGTTCTTCCAGGGCCGGGAACCAGCCGATCACATCTGACTCGGCGACCTCGCTGTGCCGGTGGCGGTGCAGGCGCAGGTTCTCCGCAACGCTGAGCTGGAAGAAGATGCCGCGGTCGGAGGGCAGCAGCGCCACGCCGCGGCGGGCGATCTGGTGGGCACTGGCATGTCCGAGGGGCGACCCGAGCATGTCGATCTCACCGTCGATGGGCTTCAGCACACCTGCAATCGTCAGCAGCGTGGTCGTCTTGCCCGCACCGTTGGGTCCGAGCAGCGCCACAACCTCGCCGGGGTGCACATGCAGCGACAGGCCACGCACTGCGGGGACGCCCCCCCAGCCGGCCACCAGGCTCCGCACATCCAGCGCGGGCGCGGTGACACCGCTGCCGCTCCCGGCGCTCAAGGCTGAAGTCTCCGTCGTGCTCATGTACTGGCCCCAGCGACACGCTACGCGTCATGTGCCTGCTGGTCGACGTTCCGCCTCTGTGCAGACCATCCCTGCCATCATGTGACCGCCGACCGCAGTGATCGCGGGCCGGCACCGTAGAGAAGGCAGGCCATGGAGATTCACGGAACGTGCAAGGAAGGCTTCGAAGCAGTCCGCGATGCCTTCGAGCAGAACTTCGCCGAAGGCCTCGAAGTGGGCGCAGCAGCAGCCGTCACGGTCGACGGCGAGTTCGTCGTGGACATCTGGGCCGGCGACGCGGATCCGCACGGCACGCCGTGGGAGCGCGACACGATCGTCAACGTGTACTCCACCACCAAGACCATGGCGGCCACAGCCATGCTCGCCTTGGCCGACCGCGGCGAGATGGACTTCGACGCGCCCGTGTGCGAGTACTGGCCCGAGTTCGCCCAGAACGGCAAGGAAGGCGTGCTGGTTCGCCACGTCATGTCGCACACGGCAGGGCTGCCCGGCTTCGTGCCGTCGGTGAGCGCCGAGGACCTCTACGACCTCGACGCCATCGCCGAACAGCTCGCGGCCCAAGAGCTGTGGTGGGAGCCAGGCACCAAGTCGGGCTATCACGCCGTCACCCAAGGCAACCTCGAGGGTGAGATCCTTTACCGCATCACCGGCAAGCGCATGGCCGATTGGTTTCGCGACGAGATCGCCGAGCCGCTCGGCGCCGACTTCTGGATGAGCCTGCCCGCATCGGAAGACCACCGGGTGGGAGAGCTGGTGCCGCCGCCTTCGTTGCTGGACGTCCTCAAGGCGAGCGGCTTGCCGATCGACCCCGATTCGATCGTCGTCCGCACCCTGTCGAGTTGCCCGCTGGATGCCTCCGAGCCCCGCACGCGTGCGTGGCGGGCGGCCGAGATTCCGGCGGCCGGCGGGATCGGCAACGCTCGCTCGGTCGCGCGGGTCCATTCGATGCTGGCCTGCGGCGGCGAAGTCGATGGCGTGCGGATCATGTCCGAGGCCGGGGCGCGCAAGGGTCTCGAAGAGCAGATCGACAACGTCGACGAGGTATTGCTGCTGCGATTGCGGCACGGCCTGGGATTCGCTCGCCAGCTCGACGGCTGGGTGACCAGCCCGAATCCGAACCACATGTACTGGGGTGGCTGGGGTGGTTCGATCGCCGTCGTCGATTTCGACGTGCGGGCGTCAGTGGCCTACGTGATGAACAGGATGGATGCCGCCATCACCGGCGATCCGCGGGGTGGGCGCATCGTGGACGCCGCATTTGCCAGCATCGACGCTGCGGGCTGATCGCGCCGAACTTGCTGTCGCTCTCGCGCGGACAGACTGAACCCCGCTGGTCACGGCACACTACGAGTCCCGCCGTGCCTCTCGAAGGGATCCCGCATGCGTTTCAGCATCTTCTACGAGCACCAGTTGCCGCGTCCTTGGGACGATGGCGCCGAGGCGCGGATCATCCACGAGGCGCTCGAGCAGGTGCAGCTTGCCGACAAGCTCGGCTTCAGCACAGTGTGGGAGGTGGAGCACCACTTCCTCGAGGAGTATTCGCACTCCTCGGCGCCGGAGGTGTTCCTGTCGGCGTGCGCGGCGACCACGGAGAGCATCCGCATCGGTCACGGCATCGTGCCGGTGCTGCCGGGCTATAACCACCCGGCCCGGGTGGCTGAGCGCATCGGCACGCTCGACATCATCTCGGGTGGCCGGGTCGAGTTCGGCACCGGGGAGACGTCCAGCGACATGGAGCTCGGCGGCTTCGGGATCGAGCGAGCCGACAAGCGTGCCATGTGGGAAGAGGCGGTGCCCGAGATCGCCAAGATGATGGCGCAGTCGCCGTATGAGGGACATACGGGCAAGTTCTTCTCGATGCCGGCGCGTAACGTGGTGCCTAAGAGCGTCAGCGGATAGGTGGTTCGGTGGGCTGCCAGCGGTTGCGGTGGTCGATGAGTTTGATGACGATGATGAGCGTTATGGCGAGGGCGAGTTGGGCGAGGCGGTGCTGGGGTTTGCGGTCGGTGTTGCGTCGTAGCTGCCCGTAGTTGGACAGCCAGGAGTTGGTGCGCTCCACTGTCCAGCGCAGCCCCATGGGGGCGGCGGCCGGTTTGGGGTCTGTGGTTGTGGGGGGCCGCTTGGCGGGCCGCTCGATGTCGGCGATGCCTGCTTTGTGGACGGCCCGGTCGACGCGGGCGCCGATGTAGCCGCGGTCGAGATGGACGGTTTCGATGTCGTGGTGCAGGCCTCGGCGTTCGATCTCGGCGAGGGTGGGCTCGAACAGCATGATGTCGTTGCGGTTCGCGCCGTCGGCGGCCCACGCGACCGGGGTGCCCGCCGCGTCGGTCGCCAGCGACCACTTCCAGCCCAGTTTCCGCCTGTCAACAGGGCTTTTGCCAGTCCCCGCCCCGCCGCAAGGGGCCTTGTGGACCGAGCCGTCGACGCACAGATCGGCGAGCCGCAGGCCCATGATGCGGTCCCACGCGGCGATCGCCTCGGCCGCGATGTGATCGAACACCCCGGCGGCGACCCATTCGTCGCGGCGCGACCGCAGCGTCGTGTCAGACACCTCGCCGTCCAACAGGTGCTCAACGGACTCCCACGAGCAGCCCGTCACCAGCCTGATGATGATCCCCCGCAGGCACAGCCGATCCGATATCCGAGGCCGGTGACAGCCCAGCGGATGCGACCGGGGACGAGCCAACCGCGGCTCGACCGCAGCCCAGATGACATCCACCACCACCTTGCTCAAAGCGCGCATGATGAAACCGGCCTCCACGGTCGTCAAGTTCAGGACAACCCGACCAATACACCGGCGAACCAGACGACCCGTGGACGGCCGCCTATCCGCGCGGCCTCTAAGCCCATCCAGCGCCCGCACCCGCCGATGTGGGTGGCATGCAGCCAGCGCGACACGATCCTGATGGCGGGCCGGCGAGGCCTCGGCGCGCTGAGCTTCTCGTTCATCGATCCCGACGAAGCCCGCCAGTGGGTGTCGGACTACTACGCCGCGTTCGAGGCGTGCACCGACCCGGCCAGCTTGGCGCCGAACCCCAACATCGCGGTGACGACGGGTTTCATGTGCCACCCCGACGAGCAGACGGCGATCGACCGGGGCCTCGACGGCTTCCACTTCTTCGCGTACTCGCTGCTGCACTACTACGCCTTCGGCACGCATACGCCGGGCGCGACCGACATCTGGAGCCAGTTCGAGGAGAACCGCGAGGAGATGGGGTTCGCCAAGCTGACCGCGACGGTGCAGGCTGCCGTCGGGTCGCCAGGCGCCGACAGCTTGGTGGCCAACGGCGGTTTGGATTCGCTGCGCGGGTGCATCGGCACACCGGATCAGATCCGCGAGTTCGTGCGGGCCTACGAGGACGCCGGGGTCGACGAGCTGATCTTCGTGAGCCAGGCGGGCCGCAACCGCCATGAGCACATCTGCGAGTCAATGGATCTGTTCGCCAAGGAGGTCATGCCCGAGTTCGCCGAGCGTGCTCCCGAGCGGGAAGCCCGTAAACGTGAGCGCTACGCGGAGACCATCGAGCGGCTCCAGAACTTCGGTGGCCTCGACCTGACACCCGAAGTCACCACCACCGTCCGAGCCGCCGCCAGCGCCTGAGTTTCATCATGGGCCAAGCGCGGTGATCGGGACGACGGTGGTGCCGTCGGGGCGGTCGTAGCCGTAGCCAGCCGACGTAATGATCAGGAGTTTTGAGGGTTCGCCGACTCGCGACGTGTCCACTTTCGCGCGAAGTCGCAGCAGCGACCGAGCGGCCTGCTCGATGTCGCGCTCACCGCCGAGCTTGACTTCTGCTGCAATCCAACGGCCGTCGCGCGCTTCGATGACGACATCTGCTTCGAGCTGATCGCTATCGCGGCTGATCGCTATCGCGATAGCGGGAGACGACAGCGCGGTTGAGCTGGCTGTAGATGCGCAGATCCCGTACTGCCAGCGACTCGAACAGGAATCCGAGCGCTTCGAGGTCTGACAAGAGCCGCGACGGACTACCACCGAGGGCGGCGGCTGCAAGCGACGGATCGACGAAATGGCGCTTGGGCGCAGCCCGCAGCTTGGCTCGCGAACGAAAATGGGATCGCCAAGACGGAACGTCTTCGACACCTCGGGAGCGAGCTGCCATTCGTCCAGCAACCTCGGCTCGGGTCCTTCGAGAGCAAGACCTGGAGCCACTGACACGGAGCGTCGGGCGTTCAGATCGCGGTCGAACAGGACTTCACTGCGAGCAAATCGGCGACCTGTCCACGTCTTGCCGCAGCCTTTCGGCCCTTCGATGACGACGGTAGGCATCGCTTCGAGTGCGGCCGCGACGGCGGCGTCGGTGACGCGGTCCACGTAGCCTGAGGGTTCGAGAGTGTCGAGCATGACTTGCCGTTGCGCTGCGAATCGAGCGGGCCTCCGACCGCGGATCTTGCAACTTATTGGGCGTTTAGCCTACAGTTTGTTGGCATTCTGACTTACAGTTTGTGGGTTTTCTGGCCGATAGTTTGCGGGAAACGCCGGTGAGCCAAGCGGGCCACTACCGCCACGAGGACATCTGCGAGTCGACGGATCTGTCCGCTCGGGACTCGCCGTGCCTGAGTTCGTCAAGGGACCGCCCGGCTGCTGCCAGCCGTTGGGAAGTAGCGTGCGGGGGCTTATGGGGGGACGGCGGTGAACGGCGAGTGGCGCCGGTCGCTGCTCTATGTCGGCGGATCGATGGGACCGCTCGGCACCTTTGTGATGCTGCCGATGTTCCCCGAGCTGCGCACGACGTACTCGGTCACGACAGCTCAGCTCGGCTGGGCACTGTGGTGCTACTTGGTGCCCTTCGCGGCGCTGTTGCTGGTGTCGGGCACGATTGCCGACCGCTGGGGCCGTTCCCGGATTCTCCGGCCCGCTGTCGCCCTGTACGCCGTGGCGACCGCAGCATGCGCCCTCGCCCCGTCCTACATCTGGTTTCTGGCCGCCCGGTTCGCCCAGGGCTCGATGAACGCATTCATCACGCCGCTGCTGCTGGCAGCCCTGACCGAGTCCGTCGCGGCGTCGGGTGTCGGCCGGATCGTGGGCCGCTATGCGGCCGGTCAGGCGCTCGGCCAGCTCACGGCCCCGATCCTCGGCGGACTGAGTGCCGATGTGAACTGGCGGCTGGCCTTCTTGGCGACAGCTGCACTCGGTATGGCCATTGCGATGCTGATGCCGAGGGTGGCCGACGCCAGCCCACGGTCCGTCGGCGAAGCGCAGACGCTGGGCGCTCCCGCGCGCTGGCGCTCCTTGCTGCGGCGCCCGCTGCTGCTGCTGGCGGCGACAGCGCTGCTGAGCGCGCTCGGCCCTATCGGGTCGCGGGTGCTCGTGGGGCTGAGCAGCCGCGATGTCATCGGGCTGACGGGTTCCGGAGCCGGCCTGCTGTTGTTTGCGGGCGGGGTGGCCGGCATGGCGGCGGCACCGCTGTGGGGCATCGTGCTGGATCGCTGGGGTGGGCGTCAGGCAGCCGCCGTCGCCATCACGGTGTGCTCGGGACTCGTTGCGGTGCTGCCGGCCGCCCGGTCGGCCTGGGTTCTGGCGGTGATCTGGTGTGTCGCGGGCGCCGCGACGCAGACCGTCGTGGTCAGCTTTCAGTCGCTCGCCTCGGTGGCAGCCCCGGACAACCGGGCGGGCACCCTGTCGTTCACCTTGTCGCATCGCTTTGCGGGCCACGCCGTGGGTTCGGTGCTCTGGCTGCCGGTGTTCACGGTCAGCCCGACCATCGCCTACCTGGCCTCGGCCGGGATCGGCCTGCTCGCCCTCGCCACCGTGCTCGCAAGCGGCCTCAACACGCTGGACCAGCGATGAGCACCGATAGAGCTTGCCGTCGATCTGGCCGTCCTCGCGGTCACCGGCCGGGCATTTGCAGGCGACTCGCGTGTAGGGTCGCTCCGGTGCTGAAGGCCAGATCGATCCCCGTCCGTTGCTCCCGTGCGAGCGGGAAGAGCACCACATGCATTGACCTGCGGCCACGCTCCGGTCTCCACGTCTGCGCCGCTGTCTGGCGTCAACTTCGCCGGTGACCGCCGATGGCGAGCGAGGGTTCAATCGAGCGTGCCAGAGTCCTTGGTTGGCACGCGCTGTCGGATCGGCAGTGAGCCGAACGAGAAGCGCCTCCTTGAGTGTCCGCAACGTGCCATCCGCGGGCCGGCGGATGTCAACCGACACATGGTGCGCTGATCGGTCTCGGACACATCGCGCGCAGTCTCGCTGCAACTCTGAGGTGCTGTTCGCAGTCGCGCTTGGAGCAGCTCAGTGATCGGCACGGTGTCGACCGGCGTCGCATGGAGCGTTTACATAGACGGTCTGAACTTCTATGCGGCTGTTCGCAATAGACCAGCAGAGAAGTGGTCGGATCTTGCACCGCCCACTCATCTGGCAATACGCCCACTCATCTGGCAATAACAGAGGCCCCTCGCAAGGAGGGGCCTCGGGTCCTGAACGTCGAAGCGAGCAGGGTGTTATGCCACAAGGATAGCAACTGACTGAGGCGAAGTCCACCAATCGGCCACCTGCGATGTCGCTCTTCCTGCACAGAAACCTGACTGCCAAGGCTAACGGAGGCAACAGAAGCGGAGATCACCGAATTCGTATGAGTCGCCGCCGACGACGAAACCGCAGGTCAGGGTGGTGTTTTGATGAGGACCGGCGAACAAGGAGGCGCTTCGCGGTTTTGTGGGATGAGGTGGCGCTGAAGGTCCGTTGAGGTGGGTCGAGGCCCTGCTGGGATCGGTTTTTGGAGACGCCGAACCCTGGAGGGCCTCGATGGCGAGTGGTGTTGTGTCGGTGCGGTTGTGGCTGCGGCAGGTCAAGGCGCTCGGGGTGCTGGTCGACGCGTCCGGGGGTTGGTGGTGGGGGTGTGCTCGACGGCGACGCGGCCGGTGTGCTCGGACTGCGGCGAGAGAAGCGGGAGGGTCCATGACCGGCGCGCCAAGAGGGTCCGGGACTTGGGGGTCTCGGGCGGGCCGGCCACGCTGATGTGGGGCCGGCGGCGGATGGACTGCGACGGCTGCGGTCGGCGGTTCTTGGAGGATCACCCGGCGTTGGAGGGCCGCGTCGCGGCCCGTGTGGCGCGGCGGCTGGCGGCCGATGCCCGCGACATGTCGGTGTCGGCTGTGGCGCGCCGTCATCGGGTGGGCTGGCACGCGGTGACGGCGCTGGCGGTCGCGTACGCGGGTCTGGTGGGGGATCATCGCCGCCGCCGCCGGTGCGGGGTGCTTTGGGCGGACGAGACCTCGGTCCGCGAGCGGCGCCGGCATGTGACGGTGCTCGTCAACGGCGACACCGCCAAGACCCTCGCCGTGGTGGCTCACCGCAGCGAGGCGGCCCTGTCGGGCTTCCCGGCCGCTCAGGGGCACCGACGGCAAAAAGGCGTCAAGTCAGAGCGGCGCGGGACGCGCTCGGCGAGCTGCGCGGCCTCTGTCTCGCGAACGACCGCAACAGCGCCCTCCAAGCGCTCGACCGCTTCGCGGACATCTACGGCGCCGGGCAGATCCTCGACTGGCGCCTGGGAGCCCGGAGTCGCCTCGGCGTCCGAGCGCTGACCCGGCATCCGCGAGCGGACCCGGAGCAGGCGTGTCCGCGGTCCCCGCACCGCAGGTCAGGGTGCCGGGTGCTGGTCGTGCTGGCCGTGGATGACGAGACCGGCGATGGCGTCGAGCGGGGCGAAGCCGGTGATGCGGTTGCCGCCCGAGTACAGGGTTCGCAGACCGGTGAGCCCGCCGAGGGGCGTGATGTCGGCGATCCGGTTGCCGGCGATGTTGAGCAGCCCAAGACGTGTGAGCCCGCCGAGGGGCGTGATGTCGGCGATCCGGTTGGCGTCGAGATGCAGCCAGCCCAAACGGGTGAGGCCGCGCAGCGGTTCGAGGTCGGCGATCCGGTTGCGGCTGAGCTGCGCGCTTCGGAGGCTCATCAGGCCGCGCAGCGGCTCGAGGCTGGCGATGCTGTTGTCGGCAGCGAACAGCCCGGCGAGCTCCGTGAGCCCAGCAAGAGGGGCGAGGTCCGCGCTGCCGGTGTTGGTGATGCGCAGATGCTCCAAGCTCGCGAGCCCTGCGAGGGTGTCGATGCTGTCGAGAGGGTTGCCCGACAGCATCAGCCAGTCCAGCCTCGCGAGCCCGCCGAGGGGCGTGATGTCGGCGATCCGGTTGGCGATCAGCCCCAGCCGCTCCAAGCCCGTGAACCCCGCCAGCGGCGAGATGTCGCTGATCTGGTTGAAGTCCAAGAACAGCATCTCCAAGCGGGCCATCACAGGCAGCGCGTCGATGCCGGCGATGCCGTTGCGGCCCAGGCTCAGCCAGCGCAGCCCGCCCAGGCTTCGCGGTCGCGCCAGATCAGTGAACCCATTGCCCTGCAGATCCAGCTGCTCCAGCGACCCCAGACCGGCCAGCGGCGAGATGTCCGTCACGCGATTGTTGCGCAGCCGCAGCTCCTCCAGCGCCGCAGCGTGCTCGAGGCCGCTCAGACTCTCGACGCGGCCCGCCGCGCCGCTGCCCACGTGAGCCAGCCGAGCCAGGCCGCCCAGCTCGGACTCGGTCACGGTCTGGGCGGCGGTGTGACCCAGCGCGGCGCGCACGACACCGGCGAGCACGCCGTCCGCGAACACGACCACGCCGTCCTGCTGGGGACGCGCATGCACCGTGGCAGCGAGCGCGTCCAGCGGCGTCGGGTCAGAGATGCGGTTGTGGCGCACATCGACATAGCCCAGCCCGCTCAGACCCGACACAGCCGACACATCGGCGATGTCATTGTGAGACAGCCACAACGACCCCAACGCCGACAGGCCCGCCGCCGCCGCGACATCGACGATGCCGTTGCCGTGCAGATACAGCGCCTCCAAACCGGTCAGCGCCGACAAGCTGCTGATGTCCGCGATCGCGTTGGCCCCCACCCCGAGCGTCTCCAAAGCGGTCAGGCCCCCCAGCGGCGACACATCGGTGATTTGGTTGTGGCCCAGGTGCAGCTCGACGAGGCCCCTCAGCGACGCCAACGGCGCAACGTCGGCGATGTCGTTGCCGTACAGATACAACGCCTCCACACCAGCCAGCCCCGACAAGGCGCCGACATCAGCGACCCGGTTGCCGCCGACGTTCAGCCGCCGCAGACCCCCAAGCCCCGACAAAGCGGCGACATCGGCGATGTCGTTGTGAGACAAATCCAGCACCCCCAGCCCCGTCAGGCCCCCCAGCGGCGATACATCGGCGACCGCGTTGCCGCTCAGCCCCAACACCTCCAACCCCGCAAGGCCCGACAGCGCGGAGACATCCGCTATCGCGTTGCCGTCGAGCACCAACTCCGACAGCGAACCCAAACAGCCCAACGGCGAGATGTCCGAGATGTCGTGACCGGACAGATCCAACGACACCAGCCCCGACGCGTGCTCAAGCCCCGACAGGCTCGCAACCCGCGGCCCGTCCGCCAACGCCGGCGCCCGCAAAGACGTCAGCCCGGCCAGATCGCCCGCCGTCACCGAAGCATCGGGCGCTTCGCCCAGCACCCGCACGACAGCAGCACGCAGCACTCCGTCAGCGACGGCTACAGCCTGGTCCGGCGGGACCGGTGTGCCCGTGCACACCACGGCGCCAGAAGAAGCGCCGGTTGCGCCCCGCGACAACCGGCTGCTCGCACGCACCGACGCGGTCGCGCCCTCGAATGCGCCGCGCGCGCCGCCGGAGTCCTTTCCCGCCAGAACGCCGCAATCCGCTGCCGACGCGCAGCCCACCGAATCGTCACGGCGCTTCGCCTGCGCGCCTGCGCCCGATCCGCTGACCGCACGACCCATCGACATCGTGGCTCTCTCGAAGAGCGGCCGAGACCGCAGCACCCGCACCGCGTACAGCGCCGACGCCACCTCGGGCGAGCGCCCAGCGACACTCAGCGTCACCACCACAGACGCGGCGGGCTCCAACTCGGCGAACCGCTCGCCCCAGCACACCACCGTGGCATCGGTCTTCACCCCGCACGAATGCCACCCCCCAGCAGACACCGAACTGAACGAACCCGACGGCGCATCAGACTGCCCGGAACCGCTCGCCCCAGCACGCCACCGTGGCGTCAGTCCTCACGCCGCACGCATGCCATATCCCAGCAGACACCGACGCGAACGAGCCGGCGGGAGGCGACGCCCGGCCGTCATCGTTGTACCCCCAGCACACCACCGTGGCATCGGTCTTCACCCCGCACGAATGGAACCCCCCAGCCGACACCGAACTAAACGAACCCGACGGCGCACTTGCCCGGCCGTCGCCGTTGTACCCCCAGCACACCACCGTGGCATCGGTCTTCACCCCGCACGAATGGAACCCCCCAGCCGACACCGAACTAAACGAACCCGACGGCGCGCCTGCTTGACCGTCGCCGTTGTGACCCCAGCACACTGCCGTGGCGTCGGTCTTGACGCCGCACGAATGGAATCGGTCAGCAGACACCGAGCTGAACGAACCCGACGGCGGCGACGCCCGTCCATCGAAGTCCGAACCCCAACATGCCGCAGTCCCATCAGACTTCACGCCGCACGAATGCCACCAGCCCCCAGACACCACGCTGAATGAGCCCGACGGCGGCGACGCCCGGTCGTCGGGGAACCCCCAGCACGACGCGGAACCACCAGACGCCACAGCACAGGTGTGCCACGAACCCGCCGACACCGAACCGAACGCGCCCGACGGCGCCGCCGCCTGCCCATAGGAGTCATAACCCCAACAGACCGCCATCCCGCCAGATGTCACGGCGCACGAGTGCTCATCGCCAGCCGACACCGACACCACAGAACCCGACGGCGCCGCCGTCCCGCCGTCAGGATGACCCCAGCACGCCACGGTGCCGCCAGATTTCAGGCCGCACGAGTGCTCATCGCCCGCCGACACCGAATCGAACGAACCCGACGGCGTCGAGGAAACCTGACCCCAGGAATCACTCCCCCAACACACCACCGTGTCATCGGACTTCACCCCGCACGAATGCGAACCACCAGCAGACACCGACACGAACGAACCCGACGGCGCCGACGCCTGACCCTGAGAGTCATCACCCCAACACGCCGCCGTGCCGCCAGACTTCACCCCGCACGAATGCAAACCGCCAGCAGACACCGACACGAACGAACCCGACGGCGCCGACGCCTGACCCTGGGAGTCATCACCCCAGCACACCACGCTGTCGTCGGACTTCACCCCGCACGAATGCGAACCGCCAGCAGACACCGACACGAACGAACCCGACGGCGCCGACGCCTGACCCTGGGAGTCATCACCCCAACACGCCGCCGTGCCGCCAGACTTCACGCCGCACGAATGCAAACCGCCAGCAGACACCGAACCGAACGAACCCGACGGCGCATCCGATTCCCCAGCAGAGTCATCGCCCCAGCACGCCACCGACCCACCCGATTTCACACCGCACGAATGGCCCCACCCCGCTGACACCGACGCAAACCCCCGATCAGTGCCCAACGCCACCTGATGACCCGGCATCGGATCGACCGCACCCGACAAAGGCGGCACCGCATCCTCAGGCAACACACGCACAGTGCCGTTCACGGCCCTGTACTCCACCGTCAACTCAGCCACATCGGCCCCCGCAACCGTGCGGTACCCGGTCACGCCCGAATCGAACGCCGGGTCCAACGCCAACGCCGGGCACTGCGGCGAGCACTGCGGCCCCGACCCGCTGGGGACCAGCCGCAGCGAATCCAACCTCGGCGGCGAGGAGATGTCGATCCGGTAGGAGCGCGTCTCGCCGAACCCGAACAGGGCTTGCACGCGAATCGTTACCCCGTCGCCGTCGACCAGCGCGACCGGCGAGGACCGGTCAATCTGTTCGCAAACCCGTCGCCGCCCCGAGGTAGCGCAGATGCGGCTGTGGGTTCGGACCTCATCAGCGGAGGCGCGCAGCGTCGCTGTGGTCTCGCTGGTCCTCACGGTGTAGCTGGTCACCTCCGGGCTGAAGCGCCCCGACAGCAGATCCACCCCGCCGGCAGTCAGAGACAGGCTGCTGAGCTGCCCCTGCCGGGGCGCCCGGCCATCTCCGTTGTGGCCCCAGCAGCGAACCCTGCCGTACACGCTCAACGCGCAAGCGTGACGATCACCCACAGCCACCTGCGAGTAGCGGCCCCGAGGCGCAGCCAGCCGACCATCGGCACTGTCGCCCCAGCAGCGCAAGCTCCCGACGTTGGATACCGCGCACATGTGATGGGAGCCCGCGTCCAGCGACACGAACTCGCCCTCAGGCACATCGAGCACCCCGCGGCTGTTCGAACCGAAGCACTCCAACTCGTGGTCCTCGTCGATCACACACGTATTGACTGCCCCAGCGGCGATCTGGCGAGCGATCACGGCCGAACTGGCGGGCGGATAGCGGCTCCCGAGGATCTGTCCCCAGCACAACAGGCCCGTCTGCATCGACACAGCGCAGCTGTGCTCGCCCCCAGCCGCTATCTCGGTGACATTCGCCTGCGCCACGGTGAACACCCTCCAAGGCGAGTCGGTCTGCCCCACAGCGTTGTCACCCCAGCACACCACCGGCCCATTGAGCCGCACCCCGCACACATGACGATCCCCGACCGCCACCTTCTCAAAACGGCCATCAAGCGCCGTCGCGCCATCAGTATCCAGCACGCGACGCCCGACCACATCAGCGGTCACCTCAGCGGGAACGTCACCCCAGCACTGCACCGCGTGATCAGCCACCCGCACCCCGCACACAAAATCAGCCCCCGGCGACGACGACAACGAACGGAACGCCACATCAGGCACCTCATCCACCACCGAAGCCAAACCCCAGCACGACACCGCGCCGTTGTCCCGCACCCCACACGCGTGACGCGCACCAGCAGACAACGACCGGAACCCACCCTTGGAACCCACTGGCCCCAACGCATCCACCAGCCTGCCCAACTCGATGATCGCCGCGGCCGGGTCCACAATCCCGTGGCCGTACTCGTCGTCACGCACAACGTCCGTGGGATGACGCGCACTGTCTTCCAACGCACGCCGCACCTGACCCACCGTCGCCCCCGGATAACGATTCAGCATCAACGCCACCACCCCCGACACAAACGCCGACGCCGCCGACGTGCCCCCTGACTCCCAGACGCAATGCGTGCTCGAGCAAGCCTTCTGGGTGGTGAGGATCTTGTGGCCCGGAGCGGCCACGTCTACGACTTCATTGGAAGTGCTGAGTTCCGTACGGTTTCCATCGCTGTTGATGGCAGCCACCGCAATCACATCGTCGAAGACAGCCGGCGTGACCCGTGCGTTGTGCTCAGAACAGCGTTCCCATTCCCACTTCCTCTTCTTCACATACTCCGGTTCCTTCTCGTCATCTTCTGCATTGATGTCCCTCGTCTCAACGTCGTCGCTGCCGCAATTGCCCGCGGCTGCGACGGCCACTACTCCCAGCATCGTCGCGGCCCGCAGCGCGAGTTCCCAGGTGTCGGTGGAGGGGATGCCGACGCCGCCGACATCAATATCGCTTCGGTCATGGCGATTGGTGTCGAAGAAGGACATGTTGATGACCCGCGCGCCGCCGTTCACGGCAGCCGCGATCGCCGTAGGCGGAGTCATTGCGGCCGACCGTTCCACGGGGTCAGAACAATCATTGCCTGTTGAATCGACATTCAGTCCCTTGATTCCCAAGGGCATGATTCTCGCTTCGGGCGCCACGCCGGCGACATGGCCGCCGCCGAGCTCTGCTGCGATGATGCCCGACATCCGGGTGCCGTGACCGCGACGGTCCCTGACGTGGCAGCCGCGGCCTTCCACGATGCGGTGGTTGGTGTTCGCGACCAGCGGGTCGTCTTCGTTCTCGGTGAAGTCCGGGTGGGTGATGTCCATTCCGGTGTCGAGCACTGCCACGATCACCTGTGCACCAGGGTCGTCGTTCCATCGTGCCCACAGCGCGTTCATCGTGGGCTGCGGCAGATGCCACTGCACTGCCGTGACATCGTCCTTCGCAGCGAGGCCGCTGTCGTTGTGATGCCCGCCGGTGTGGCTGTGAGCGTCGCTGCCGTGGCCAGGAACGAGCTGCCTCGCCGGTTCGCCGACGGCGTGAACGCTCGCGTCTGCTGCCAGCAGTGCCCGCATTTGAGCCACGGTGCGTCCTGCCAGCGCCACGTGCTCCACCACCAGACAGCCGCCCGCAACTCGCACTACCTCGGCAACCGTGAGCGATGCGTCGGGGTCGCCGAGACTCGCTGGCGGGTCCACCACCGTCACGCCCTCCACATCCAGGGCCGGAACTGCGGAGCAGTCCGCTGCTCCGGGAGTGATGGTGGCTGCTGCTTCGCGCAAACGCTCAAGGTCGATCCCAGAGCGCGTCGGAGAGGTGAACGGATCGAACACCGGCTCCGGCGCCGCTCGCTGCGGTGACTCAACGGCCGCGGACGCAGACCACCGCGACACCCCGTACACGTTGCGGGCCCGCACCGCGAACCTCCACCGCGGCACATCCTCGGGCAAGCCGCCCACCACCGCGGAGGACCCCTCGAACTCGACGATCACGCCCCCAACCGGCTCACGCTCAGACAGCAGCAGCCAGCCACTGGGGCCGCGGAACATCAGCTCATGACCCGACGCGCCGGGCACCTCGTCCCAGCCCAGCGACGCGACCCCCGGCGACACCCGCTCGCCCTCGAACACGAAGCCCGTGCCCAGCACCGGCGCGCCGGGCACAGAGAACGAGCGCTCCTGTTGCTCAGGAGGCCCCACCTCCGACACAACCGACGCCGCGGACGACGGAACCGATATGTGCTCAGACGGTTCGACAAGGGACGCCGACGCAGGCATCGCCGCGGGTTCTGCAGCAGAGGCCGGCCGCTCAGCGACCGGCGCGACCGAGACCGCAGCAAGCGCTGTGGCCATCACAGCGCAAGCCGCGATGCGGCAATAGGTCATACCTGACTCCCAGTTTCGGAATGGTGCGGATCCATGGGTCCATCAGCCAGCAGTGCACCGAAACGCCCATCGTCTCGGCGGTCAGAATTGAGAGAGATGCACGGATACTTACAAGGCCTGCTCGGCCTGTCGCTGTTGCTGCCCCAGCAGGCCACGGTGCCATCGGTGCGGATCGCGCACGCATGCACTCCCCCTACGGCGACCTGAGCGAACTCACCCTCGGGCAGAGCAGCCGACGGGTATTGCCAATCCTCTCCATAACCGGCAAGAACAAGGCTGCGGCTCCAGATGCACTTAAGCGAGCGATCAGCGCGCACCGCGCACATCAGATCCGAGGTCCGGTCCATCGCGAGGAACTCTCCCGAGTCATCCCACGAGTACAGGCCCGGCGTCTCCAACACGACCCGAGGACGACGGACGCCGTATGTCCTGTAGTAGGCGCCATAGGACGAGCAGCCCACCGTCGCGTTGGCGCGGATGCCGCACAGGACTGCGTCGTCGGCGCTGCCGTAGCCGATCAGTCGGCCTCCCCATCCCGTCGCGAGATGGGTCCATCTGTTGTTCAACACGTTGTCGGGCGCGTCGTCGCGGACCCAGGCGTCCATCAGCCAGCGTCCCTGATCGCTCCAGCACACCACCTCCCCGCTGGTGCGCAGACCGCACGGCGGGATGCTCGCATGCACCTGCGAGAACGGCCCCTCAGGCACCGCCAACGCGCCCCTGGGCCACCGCTCGAGCTGCCCGTCAGGGCGGTAGCTGTGCCCGAGATTGTCGCCCCAGCACACCGCGGAGCCATCGGCGCGCAGCCCACACGCATACCGCTCCCCCACCGACACATCCACAAACACGCCCCCAGGAGGATCGGCCTGCCCGAAATCGTTGTCATGACCGAAGACCTCGCGATCGCGGCCCGTGCGATAGCTGCTCCAGCAACGCAGCGCACCGCCGGCCGCCACCGCGCACGCATTGCCCGCTCCGCGCTGGTCCCAGATGTCGACCTTGACGAACCGGCCCCCAGGAGGCTTGTCGAACTCGTCGCCCCAGCACACGATCTCCCCACCGGTGCGCACCCCGCACGTACGGTCCTCACCCGCAGAGATGTCCACGAACGTCCCCGACGGCGGATCCGCCCGCCCGAAGCCCGGATAGCCCGGGTAATCGTCTTCGTAAATGCGGTCCTGCGGCCACAGCATCGTGGCCGCCACCAGCACATAGGACGCCACCACCGCCCACCGCCACCACTTCTTCGGCCACGCCAAACGCACTAGACACACGAACCCCACCGCAGCCAATCCCACCGCCATCCACCGCCACCAGAACCAAACGTCAGGGTCCACAACGCGACCCTGCTTCTCGCCACTCGCGGAGCCCGGGAGCGGCCACGGTCACCGAAACCGACCAGCACCAGCCGCGGAACCACGCCCAACACCGCTGCGTGCCGCAGCCAGCAGCCGCACAGCCAAACACCACTGCGGCGACAATCGAGCCATGTGCGGCGACAATCGAGCCATGCGGCCAGCCCCGGACAGCACCCCCCGGAGAATAGTCACGCTTCTTATCTCCACTTCAACACAACGCGCCCGAGCGACACCCGCTCGCCCTCCAGCACAAAACCCGCCCCCAACTCGGGCCCGCCCGGCAAGGGCGCAGGCACCTGGTCAGCCGTCCCCAGCAAGGGCACTGTGTCGGGCACCCGCGCCGTCTCGGCGCCGGGCGTCTGCTGGGCCGCTACTGGCACCATCGTCATGGCAGCAGCAGCAAGCGCAGCCATCGCTGCAGTCAGGGCATGGGAAACTATCACGTTGCACTCCAAAGCTCAGATAGGCGGACAGTCACGCGACCTGCCGTTGTTCGGGCGGCAGCACGCTGGCCAGCAAGACGGACAGCGCCATCGCCATCGGGGCACGCACGCCGGCGGCAGGAGGTCGCTGGATTCCGGGGTCTGTCGCTGTTGTTGCCCCAGCAGGCGACTGTGCCGTCGGTGCGGATCGCGCACGCATGGACTCGCCCTGCGGCGACCTGGGCGAACTCGCCTTGAGGCGGATCAGTCAGCGCGTATCTCCAATCGTCTCGAACATCGGAGAGAATGTGTTCGCTGTGGCTCTCGGTGCAGTCGATCGAGCGATCAGCGCGCACCGCGCACATCGCATCCGAGGTCCAATCCATCACGCGGAACTCTCCTGAGCCAACCCACGGGTACAAGTCCGGCGTCACCAACACGAACGCAGAGCGGCCTGGCTCGCTGTCTCTCTCGCGGTAGGCGCCATAGGGAGAGCAGCCCACGGTCGCGTCGGCGCGGATGCCGCACAGGACCGCGTTGTCGGAGATCAGCCGGCTTCCCCATCCCGCCACTAGCTGGGTCCACTTGTTATTCAAGACGTTGTCGGGCGCGTCGTCGGGCGCCCAGGCGTCCATCAGCCGGCGTCCCTGGTCGCTCCAGCACACCACCTCGCCGCTGATGCGCAGCCCGCACGGCGGGATGCTCGCATGCACCTGCGCGAACGGCCCCTCAGGCACCGCCAACGCGCCCTTGGGCCACCACTCGTACTGCGGAGCGGTGCTGTAGCTCTTCCCGAGATTGTCGCCCCAGCACACCGCCGACCCATCAGCGCGCAGCGCGCACGCGTACCGCTCCCCCACCGACACATCCACGAACACACCCCCAGGAGGATCGGCCTGCCCGAAATCGTTGTCATGACCGAGCAACTCGAGATCGCTGCCCGAGCGGAACCGGCCCCAGCAGCGCAGCGCACCATCGGCCCCCACCGCGCACGCATTGCCCGCTCCGCGCTGGTCCCAGACATCGACCTTGACGAACCGGCCCCCAGGAGGCTTGCCGAACTCATCGCCCCAGCACACGAGCTCCCCGCCCGTGCGCACCCCGCACGTACGGTCCTCACCCGCAGAGATGTCCACGAACGTCCCCCCCGGCGGATCAGCACGCCCGAACCCCCGATAGCCCGGCCAGTCCTCCTCATAGAGGCGGTCCTGAGGCCACAGCGTCGTGAGGGCCACCAGCAGATACAGCGCCGCGACCGCAAGCCGAGACCAATGCTCGATCGCCCACCGCGACCAGTACGGCAGCCAGACCCTGAGACCGCGCTTGAGCCGAACCCTCCGCTGCGGCAACGCGTCGTCGACCAGCAACCGCAGCACCACCGCGCACACAACGCCCACCGCGATCCACCGCCACCAGAACCAGCTGTCAGAGCTCACCGATCAGCCCAACCCCAGCCGCACAAGCAACAGCACGGCCCCTGCCGACACAGCTCTCATATAGCGGCTATTACTAGCCCTGATTATTCACGAGAATTCTGTTGAGCTTCTTTTGGGCGTGTTCTTTGCTCGCTTTTTGCGGTCTGGGCGTTTTGAGGTGCTGCTGGGTGCGTCGTGGGTGCGTTGTGAGGTGTTTCTGACTTTTCGCGACAGATTGCCGGGTTTTTCAAGCAGCGTCGGCGTGCTGGCGGTGGTGTTGGGTTGGTCATGGCAGTGGTCGGTTTCGGCGGGCGTGGCGGCGTTGGGCGTCGGCTTGTCGGAGGCCGTCTCGGCGGGCTCGGCGGATCTGTTCTCCTCGGCCTTGGTGCTCGTCTTGGGGGGTGACGTATCCGATGCCTTCGTGCAGCCGGTTCTCGTTGTAGTGGGTCCGGACGCGTTCGGGCTCCCGGGCGAGATCGGCGGGACGGTCCAGCGTGTCGAGGTAGGGGTGCTCGTCTTTGAGGTGCCCGAAGAGTGACTCGATCCAGGCTTGGTCGGTGGGCGTGGATGGGCGGCCGAAGTGCTGGGCGATCGAGCAGGCGGCCATGAAGCGGGCGGTGTCGCCGGCGCGCATCTCGGGGCCGTTGTCCGACAGCGCCAGCAGCAGCGGGATGTCGTCGTGCTGAGGCGGCTCGGCGTCGGGATCGCCAAGCGGGCCGCGATCTCGTCGGTGAGCAGCCCCTCGGCTTGGAGCGCTTCGGCGGACAGCACTCGAGCGGCGACCGAGTCCGGGGTGCCGGTGAGGTGGGCGGCGATCCACTTGCGGGACACGACATCAACGATCGCGTAGGCGTGCTTGGCGGGCCGGCATCGGGGGAACTGGGTGCCGTCCCAGCACCACAGCTGGTTGGGGCGCCACTCGCACCAGCCGGGCCACGGCGAGCGAGCCGTCCGCTTGGGGCGCGGCACGCCTGCCAGGGCGAGGCCGTGGCCTGCGAGAACGCGGTCCACGCTGGACGGCGACACCCACACCCGGCCCAGACAGGAGCCCCGGTGGGCGAGCTTGCGATGGGACCGGTCGACGTCGCCCCATTCGTCGAACAGCTTCACGATCTCGTCGCGTTCCCACCCCAGCAGCCCATGGACCGCACGGCCCCCGGGGCGGGCGTCATCGAGCTGCCCCGCGTCGCGGCGCCGGGACCAGCGCCACGCCCGGCGCCGATCGATGCCCAGCACCGCGCACACCCGGCCGTGGGTCCATCCCGCTGCGGTGGCGTCGTCGATCAGCCCCAGCAAGCACTCCTTGGCGGCCCCATCGACGCGGGCGGGAACAGGGCCGCTCATCCCCAGCCCGTTTTTCCCCGCAGCACCGCCAGCTCCACGGCCTGCTCCACAACAGTGCGGCCCAGCCGCTCCACCTCCGCCCGCAACGCCGCCGCCTCGGACGCCTCGGCCCGCGTCCGGCGTGGCCGCCCAGGCTTCGACGCCCCCAACGCAGCGATCGCCCCGTCGCGTGCCACCGCACGCAAACGAGACACCACCGACCGATCCACGCCGGCCTCCGCCGCCGCCTCGGCCTGGGTGATCTGCCCAGTCAGCATCCGCACCCACAAGTCGTACTTCTGCTCCGCTGTGAGCATCTTCCTCGGTCTCCGGCCCGGCGGAGCGGTCATCGGCAGCCTCCTGCGCTGAGACCGCCAACCCTGACCGACGCTGCTCGAAAAAACTCAGAACCCGTCGCGCAAAATCAGACGCAACACAGTTGATGGCTGCGGTTGGGGGCGTTGGGGCGGGCCGGGTGTGTGTTCGGGCGCGGCGGGGCTGCCCCGCTGGGCGGGGAGCTGTGCTGGCTGGGTGCGCGGAGGGGGTCAGCGGGGGTGTGCGATGGCGAGCAGCGCTCGGGTGCCGGGGTGCTGTTCGGGCAGGCGCAGCAGGGTGCGCCGTGCGCTGGTGCACACGAGCGCTGGCAGGTGCCACAGCTGCCGGCGGAGCCGTTTGGGCGCAGCTTTGGCGAGGGCGCCTTGGAGGCAGGCGTTCTGGAACCATCCCACGAGCGCGAGGCCGGTCATGCGCATGGCGGCCCATGCGCTGTTCGCGTTCCACGCGGTGAACGCCATGCGCGACAGGCCGCTGTCCTTGAGGCGGCGCACGGCGTCGGCGACGTCGGCGTGCGAGCGCATCAGGCGGTCGAGTTGCGCGGTGTCGCCTTGCTGGTCGCTGTAGAACCCCCAGCAGCGGAAGCTGTCGCTGTCGAACAGGCTGCGCTGCGCGCCGGGGTGCCGCGGCTCGCGGCGCACCACCAGCCGTGTCCCCTCAGGCCACCCCGACAGGTCGGCGAGGTCGGTGAGGTCCGCGACCTGAGCGCGGCTGCGTTTGCGCTGCTTGGACCGTTCGGGGCTGTTGTGCCAGCGGCCCGGCTCGCCCACGACACGGCGGATCGCTGCTGAGATCGCCGGCGCGGAACGCGCTGAGACCGCGAACCCGACGTTGCGCTTCGCGAGTCCCGCCGCGAGCGTCGCTGAGCAGCCGCCGGCGTCGATGCTCACCACCAGCGGGCGCAGCGCGAGATTGCTGTCGTCGCCTTCGCGGTGGCCTGCCGCATCGACGCCGGGCAGCACCGCCACGGCCGCGTCGAGCACTTCGAGACGATCCGCGATGCTGTTCGCGGCGGCGTTGCCCGCCCGCGGCTTGACCCACAGCGGCTCCCCGTCCGCGGTCGAGCAGATCATCGGATGAAACCCGTAGCCGCGCTTGTAATGCGGCGCCGCGCCGGCCTTGTTCTCAGAGTGGACCACCCGCCAGCGTGGAGTCGATGCCGGCCACCAGCGGGCCGCTGCGGTCACGACCGGCCCACATCTGCGGGCGCACCTGCGCTGCGGCGCCCAGCAACGCCGCGGGGCCGCCCGCGCCCAGCCCGGTGATCGTGCGGTACAGCGTCGAGTCCGACGCCACACCGCCGAACAGCTCCCGCTGCGCGCGCAGATGCTCGATGTCGCTGCACGCCTCCCCGCCCGCGGCCACCGTCAACAACGCGTGCACCAGCACCGCGCCCCGATCATGAACCGGGGCGCGCTCCCCGCGTCGGGGCACCGCGGCCGACAGCGCGCCGGTCAGCCCCACACCGTCCGCGAAGCCGCCCAAAGCGAACAGTCCCGCGCCCCACACGACCCGGTCCCCGCCGCCTGCCAGACGCGCGTTCGCGACACTGATAGACTTCACCTCGCAGATGCCCCCCTGAACCCGCTGATGCGTTCCTTGCAGACATGCATCGTCGCAGGTCAGAGGGGCTTTTCCGCGGACCCAAACAACCCCGAACACCAGACTCGTGAATAATCAGGGCTAGAGCAAACATTCCCGAGAAGATTAGTCAGGCCAGTTCTTCTAATTCCGGCATGCCGACTGCGGTGTCGCATGCACCCACGCACCGGGCGAACGCGCTCAGCGAGGCCGGGAGCCCAGGACTGTCAAGGCAATCCCACGCAGACCTCTTGGTGGTTCAAGGCGCCGCACGGGCCTGTCAACTCCGACGGTCCCGAACTCGCTGGACCGCCTCAGCAGAGGCTCCTGCCGCCTCCGCAGCATGCGCACCTGGCCGTACGACTGCTCAACCGGCCTCAGCGGCCACGAGGACCAAGTCGTACTTGCAGCGATCACCGTCCAGTTCGACGATCAGCGTGTCACGCACGCCGAACACCGCATCGCTGTCGAGACAATCGCCGGCCGCGCCGAACAGGTGAGTGATCCTCGGCGCTCGACGGAACCCAATGGTCCTCGATCAGGCCGCGTACCGGCCCCCCACTGGCTGCACATCCGCCTTCATGGCGGGCAACTCGCGCATCTGCTCTACGACACAGCCACCGTCAACGGCGCATCGGGATCGTTCAAGCCTGCAGGTGGGTCAACGACACTGATCCCAGCCACATCCGAGGCCTGCACCGCAGTGCAGTCCGTCTGGCTAGGACTCACCGTCGGGGCCGCGGAACATCAGCTCATAACCCGACGCGCCGGGCACCTCGTCCCAGCCCAACGACGCGACCCCCGGCAACACCCGCTCGCCCTCCAGCACAAAATCCGGCCCTAACTCAGGTCCGCCCGGCAAAGGCACTGACGCCTGCGCGGCCCTCTCGAGCGCAGGCACCCCCTCAGGGTCAACCACAGTCTCGGCGCCGGGCGTCTGCTGGGCCGCTACTGGCACCATCGTCATGGCAGCAGCAGCAAGCGCAGCCATCGCTGCAGTCAAGGCACGGGAAACTCTCACGTCGCACTCCAAGGTTCAGACAGGCGGACAGTCACGCGACCTGCCGTTGCTCGGGCGGCAGCACGCGGGCCAGCAAGACAGGCAGCGCTGCGTCCATGCGAGGATCCCCCCGGTAGGCAGAATCAAGCCAAATGTCCGGGCAGCACTTCACCGGCCTGTCGCTGTTGTTGCCCCAGCAGGCCACGGTGCCGTCGGTGCGAATCGCGCACGCATGGACTCGCCCTACGGCGACCTGGACGAACTCGCCATCGGGCGGATCGATCACTGCGTCGTGCCAGCCGTACACGTTGTATTCGCGAAAGCGGCGGGTGCCGCTGCATGTGATCGTGCGGTCTGCGAGGAGCGCGCACACCGGATCCGAGCCGTAGTCCACCGCGGCGAACCCTCCGTGACGATCGAGCCAATCCGGGTCATCCGCCAATAGATGCAAACCGCTGCTTCCGTAACTGCCTGCGTACCGTCCATCGCTGAACCCCAGCCGGTCGGAGTGACAGTCCATGGTTGCGTCGGCCCGAATGCCGCATACCATCAACGGCGTCTCAGGTCCGCGGAAGTCGATCGGCTGGTAGCCCCATCCTGTGGAGATCAGCGTCCATCGCTCGTCGAAGAAAACACCGTCGTCCCCCCGCGCCCATTCGCTCATGAGTGCGCGTCCTTGGTCGCTCCAGCACGCCGCCTCGCCGCTGGTGCGCAGACCGCACGGCGGCATGCTCGCATGCACCTGCGAGAACGGCCCCTCAGGCACCGCCAACGCGCCCTTGGGCCAACGCTCGAACTGCCCGGCGGTGCCGTAGCTCTGCCCCAGATTGTCGCCCCAGCACACCGCCGACCCATCGGCGCGCAGCGCGCACGCATACCGCTCCCCCACCGACACATCCACAAACACACCCCCAGGAGGATCGGCCTGCCCGAAATCGTTGTCATGACCGAAGACCTCGCGATCGCGGCCCGTGCGGAACCGGCTCCAGCAGCGCAGCGCACCGCCGGCCCCCACCGCGCACGCATTGCCCGCTCCGCGCTGGTCCCAGACATCGACCTTGACGAACCGGCCCCCAGGAGGCTTGCCGAACTCATCGCCCCAGCACACGAGCTCCCCGCCCGTGCGCACCCCGCACGTACGGTCCTCGCCCGCAGAGATGTCCACGAACGTCCCCCCCACCGGGCCGCAGCCCGCAGGAGCCGCGCACCACGGCGAAGTCCCGATGGGGCATCCATGCAGCGAGCCGCTGGTCCACTGCGGGGTCCACACAGCCGTACTCGCCTCCCGCTCGGACCCCGCAGAGCCTGCCGTCAGCATCGTGGAGGCTCTCATAGCGCCCTGCCGCGGCCGCCGGCGCTGCATCGCTGTCGTCGGCGCACCACACCGATCCGTCCACGCGCAGCCCGCACACCCGCGGGCCGCCCAGCAACACCGACCCATACCCGTCGCCATCAGGAGGCAGCCGCCCGACCATGCCCGCATCAACAAGCCATGCCGGCACCGCCCCGAAAGAGCCCGTCCCCCAGCTCCCGCCGGTCCCGACGAGGTCCCCCCAGCACGCCACCGTGGTGTCAGTGCGCACCCCGCATGCCATCCCGAACGTCACCGACACCTGGGTGAACTCCCCCTCGGGGGCGTCCCAGTCGCCCCGCTCTCCGTAAGCGTTCAACAAGCCCCAGCAGCTCACCCGCCCATCGGGATCCAACGCGCAATACGCCACCCTCGACCCGTCGCTGGCGTCCGCCGCCGCAAGCCGCCCCAGCGGACCCGACCGCGACCGCGCCAACCCGAAACGGTCATCGCACTGCAACTGCAAGTCCGCCGACTCCGGGCACCGAAACTGCGCCGGCAGGCTGGTCGTCGTCGACCACCGAACCTGTCCCCCTCGCCTCTGCTCGCGACCGCCCCAGCACTCCAGATCGCCCCCGCCGGTGAGCGCGCAGACATGCCCAGCATCCACCACTGCTTCGTGAAACGAGCCCAGCCGATCCAGCGACCGTCCCCCCGCGCCCTCAGGCCCAAGCTGGCCGTGATGGTCCCAGCACGCCAGCGGACCCTCCACACGCACCGCGCACCCCCCACCAGGACCCATCGACAGATCCACGAAACGGCCCCGCGGCAGAACCGGCGCCACATAGTCCGCCTCCTCGCCCCAGCACGACAACCGGCCCTCTGCATCCAAAGCGCACGACCTGCCCTCGACGATCTCCACGAACCGCCCCCGGGCAGCCCGACGCGGTTGCGCTCGTCGTCGCCCCAACACACCAACCGGCCGTCGACGCGCACCGCGCACAACGCCCCAGCCGACACGTCCACGAAACGGCCCGCCGGCACCCGGACCCACGACTCCGCCCAAGACTCGACCGCGAGGCCCTGACCCAGCCAGCACGCCAACGACCCGTCCACCCCGATCGCGCACCCATACTCCCCGCGAACGCCGAACCTGAGTGCACCCGCCGAACCCAGCGACACCGTCACGAACCGCCCAGACGGCAACATCGGAGATGTGCGCCATGCCCTCGCAGTGGGGCTTGAGCGGCGTCGAGCACCACACCGCGCCGTCGCTGCGAAGCAAGCACGCCGAGGCATAGGTGTGATCACCCCGAGAGAAAGGGTCCTGGCGAATCGTCAGCGCCGCGAACTCAAGCTTGGCGGGCAGGTTGAAGAGTCCGGCCGCAGCAGCGCCGGCGGCCCCGGCGGTGCAGATCAGGCGATGTAGTCGGGGCGGAAGCTGGGGTTGGTGCAGGCGATCATCATCTCGGCCAGCGCATCGCTCATGTCCTGGCGCAGCCCGGCTGCGGCCCCGTCCTCCCAGCGGTTCTCGAGCTCGTCGGGGTCGGCGGACATGTCGTACAGCTCGCCGTAGTCCGGATTCTGGTAGCGGCTGATGCGGGCCTCGGGCGTGAGCACCGTGCGCATCCGGGGCTGCACGCCGGCCCCGAGCCCGTCACGAATCTGGTCTTCCTCGATGAGCAGCATCTCGCGGGTCTGCGCGGCCGGGTCGCGCAGCATCGGGGACATGCTGCTGATGGCCGACTGGATGGCGTATCGCCTGTGCGGTGAGATGGCGACCGACTACTCGCTGGCATCGCGCACGATGCTGTTCGACCTCGCAGCCCGTGACTGGCCCGCAGAGCTGTTCGAGGCCGCTGATCTGGACCGGCCGCTGATGGCGCCGACGGTCCGAGCAGGCACGACGCTCGGCCGGGTGCAACCCGATGCGGCAACCATGACCGGGCTGCCGCCAGAACGCACCTTTGTCATGATCGGACTGCACGACGGCGGGGCCGCATCGACGCATCGCGGCAGCGACTCAGTCTCGACTGGGACACCTTACATGTCGAACGCAGCCCGACCAGGCAGCCCGAGCGAGCGGTCATCATCGAGCTGGCACGAGACGCCCACGAGTGCATCTCGCGCTTGGTGGATGCCGCTGGGACATCTCCCGAGCGGCACATGGTGACCGTCGGCGGCAGCCGCAACCCGCCGCTGCTGGCTGCCAAGCAGGAGTTGAGCAGCCGGCCCATCGAGGTGTCCGATCAGCCCGGGCCACCGCCATGGGCACCGCCATGCTCGCCCGCACCGCGACGCGCCGATGAGCCGTCGCACATCACCCCAGCCGTTGCCGGACTGCAAGACTTCCGGGCACTACGGAGGGCGAGGAGGCAACGCATGACGAGTTCGGCAAACAGAACCGGCTGCAACTTGCTGCTCATCACCTCCGATCAGCACAACCCGTTCATCTGCGGCTACGCGGACAGCCCGGTACAGACACCGGCACTCGATCAGATGGCAGCGGGCGGCGCCACGTTCGCCGCCGCGTACACCAATGACCCCGTGTGCATGCCCGCACGAGCCACCTTGGCCACCGGCCGGTACGGCTCCGCCACCGGGAACTACGACAACGGCACCCCGTATGCGGGCGACGAGGCGGACAGCTGGGGTCACCGGCTTACCGAACAGGGCAAGGCAGCGGTCACGTTCGGCAAGCTGCACTTCGCACCCGAGGGTGACAGCGGCTACCAGACTCACTTGCCGCTGCAAGCATCTCGCGGCTACGGAGCGGCCGTGATGGGCTGGGCGCGGGGCGACGCGCCGTTCAACGACATGATGGTGCGCCACGCTCTCGACGCCCGTGCGGGGCGGGCCGAGTACGCCGACTACGACCGGCACACCACCCGCAGCGCATGCCGCTGGCTGACCTCGGAAGCGCCGATGGACGCACCGTGGGCTGCACACGTGAGCTACGCCTACCCCCACTACCCATTCAGGACGCCAGTCGAATGCGCCCCGCCCGATCACGTGGACATCCCCCTGCCGCCGGCATGGGAGCAGGGCGACTGGCCTGAGAACGCGGAATTGGCCGCTCGCCGCCGGATCATGGGAATCGACCAGCGGCCGCTCAGCGCCGATGAGCTCCGTGCGCTGCATTCGGTGTACTTCGGCATGGTCAACTTCGTCGACCGCCAGATCGCGGACTTGCTCGCAGCGCTTGAAGCGTCTGGCGCGGCCGACCGCACAGTGGTGATCTACACCACCGATCATGGCGACATGCTCGGCAGCCACGGCCTGCTCATGAAGAGCGTGATGTACGACGCATCGGCGCGTGTGCCGTTCGTCATGACCGGTCCAGGCGTCGACGCAGGCACCGTCTGCTCCACCCCGGTGTCCCTGGCGGACATCTTCCCGACCGTGCTGGCGGTCACCGGCACGCAACCAGAAGCCGCCGACGCGGAGCTGCCGGGTTCTTCGCTGCTCGAGCTGGCAGGGTCCGCTCCCGACGAGCGCGCCGTGTTCTCCGAGTACCACGGACCGACCTCGACAGCAGCGTCTTACATGATCCGAAAGGGCCGCCACAAGCTGGTGACCCACATGCACCCCGACGCCGCGAGCCAGCTGTTCGACATGGACGCAGACCCCTTCGAAGTGGCCGACCTGATCGATGACCCGACCATGTATGCCGTCGTCGCCGATCTGGATGCCGAACTCCGATCGATCGTGGACCCAGAGGCGCTCGACACGGAGATCCGCGCCTCGCAGGCCGCCGAACTCGAACGCGCCGGCGGCGCGGACGGTCTCAGGCCGCCGCCCGTCTTGCCGCGCACCGCCTACGGGACGATCGCTCTGGGCTGGTCTATCCCGCCGTCGGAGATCATGGCTGAGGTCGCGCACGCCGACAGCGACAACGCCTAGCAGGATGCTGAAATATGCAGGTTCGGCCGGGAGCGCAAGTCCCTGACCTGCTGGTTTGTGTTACGAAATCGTCCGAGAATCGACTTTTTCAGCACCCTGCTAGAGCAGGAGGCCCGTCGTTTCGCTGCGGAAATCACGGGCCTGCTGAACAATACGGTCACCAACGGAATCCATCTCAGTGCCAGGATCGACGAAAGAGGACGCGCACTCGTCCGCTACGAAAGACCGATCTCGGACGACGCTTCGGATGGCGCCAAGCGGAGCAGCGGCGACCTCATCCCGCTGACGATCTCGAAAAAGCCGGAACGCTTCGGACTGCGCGTGTACCACACCTTGACGTTCGACGAGGAGTGCAAGTACCTGCGCAACTCTCAGAGTTCCTTCGTGCTCGCAACCACCGATAGAGCTTGCCCTTTGTGACTACTAAATCCGTTTGATGTAGTCACCATTGGTGAATAATATGGCCACATGAACATTGGCGTTGTGACCACTGACATCGGCATCCGGGAGCTGAAGGCGAAGCTGTCGGAGTGCGTGCGGCGGGCTGCCGGCGGCGAGCGCCTCATCGTCACCGACCGGGGACGGCCGGTGGCGCAGCTCACCCCGCTGGACGATTCGACGCTGGATGACCTCGCACGCATCGAACAGGGCGTCGCCGAGGGCTGGATCACACCACCGAAGCGTCGCGGGGGGTTCAAGAACTTCGATCCACCGCTGCTGACCGCCGATGCGCCCAGCATCCAAGAAATGCTCGATGAAGACCGCGGTGACTGATGCTGTACGTGGAATCAAGCGCGCTGTTCAAGAGGTATAGGCCGGAACGTGATTCCGATGTCGCGCTCCGATTCATGGCCGAAGATCGAGTGCTCGTCACCTCGCGTCTGACTGAGATCGAAGTCAGGCGCAATCTCAAACGGCTCTTTCGGGGAGACGACCTGGCGCGAGTTCAGAATCAGCTGCGCAGCGATCTCGACGTGTTTGCGCTCATGAGCCTCGATGCAGATGTCTGCTCGGACGCTGCCCGCATCGCTGAGGAAACGCTCTGCCGCTCGCTCGACGCCATCCACCTGGCTGCCGCCCGACGAGCGGGCCCGCACGCGACTGTGCTGACGTTCGACCAGCGGCAGGCTGAAACAGCCCGCGCTATCGGCATGGCGGTCCTCGGCGCCTGACCCGCGCACTGACCGAGCGGCCAGATCGGCGAGGTGCAGCGCTCGGCAGCACTCTCATCTGGACGGCTAGAGGAAGGCGGGGACGAAGACCAGGCTGACGATGGTCATCACCTTGATGAGGATGTTCATCGCCGGGCCTGAGGTGTCCTTGAACGGGTCGCCGATGGTGTCGCCCACCACTGCCGCCGCATGGGCATCGGTGCCCTTGCCGCCGTGGGCGCCCGCCTCGATGTACTTCTTGGCGTTGTCCCAGGCGCCGCCCGAGTTGGCCATGTAGATCGCGATCAGGAAGCCGGTCACCACCGCGCCGGCCAGGAATCCGCCGAGCGCGTTGACGTCGATGAAGCCGATCACCAGCGGCAGCACCACTGCCAGGCCGCCGGGCAGCAGCATCTCGCGCAGCGCGGCCTGGGTGGAGATGTCCACGCAGCGCCGGCTGTCGGGCTTCACGCCCGGTTCGCCCTCGCGCAGGCCGGGGATCTCGGCGAACTGCCGCCGGACCTCCACGATCATCGCCTGGGCCGCACGGCCCACCGACGACATGGTCAACGCGGCAAAAATGAACGGCGTCATGGCGCCGAGGAACAGGCCGATCGTGACCGCCGTGTCGTTGATGTCCAGGAATACCTGGTCGCCGGCGGTCAGGCTGAACGACTTGAACAGCGCCAGCGCGGTGACCGCAGCCGAGCCGACCGCGAATCCCTTGGCCACCGCAGCGGTGGTGTTGCCCAGCGAGTCGAGGCTGTCGGTGACGCCGCGCACCTCGGGCGGCAGCTCGGCCATCTCGGCGATGCCGCCGGCGTTGTCGGCGATGGGCCCGTAGGCATCCACCGCCACGATCACGCCGGTCACCGCCAGCATGCCGATGGCCGCCAGCGCTACGCCGTAGAGCCCGATCTCGTTGCCGGCGTCGCCGAAAGCCATGCCGCCGAACAGGTACGACAGGCCGATCATCGCCACCACCAGCACCATCGCCGGCAGCGTCGAGAGCTTGCCCTGCGCGATGCCCTCGATGGTGACCGTGGCCGGACCGGTCTCGGACTGCTGCGCGATGCCCTTCACCGGCCGGAAGTGCTCCGAGGTGAAGTACTCGGACGTGAACCCGATGGCCCAGCCGCCGAGCAGCCCCACGATGATGGTGAACGCCAGGAAGATCGGTGCGCTCAGCTCGTAGCCGCCGAACGTCGGGTTGCCGCTGAACAGCACCAGCGTGCCCACGATGGCGAAGACCACCGTGAGCGCCATGGCCACGTACTGACCGGTGTGCAGCTGCCCGGACAGGCTGCGGCCCTCGCGGCCGCGCACGAACAGCGCGCCGATGATCGAGGCGATCATCCCGAGCGCCCCGATCAGGATCGGGTACATCAGCAGCGCTTCGGCGTCGCCAAAGCTGCCGGCCAGGCTGTCGCCTTCGAGGAAGACCGGCACCAGCAGCGACGCCAGCACCACCGGCGCCACGATCGACCCGGCATAGGACTCGAACAGGTCGGCGCCCATGCCCGCAACGTCGCCCACGTTGTCGCCGACCGCGTCGGCGATGGTGGCCGGGTTGCGGGGATCGTCCTCGGGGATGCCGGCCTCCACCTTGCCCACGAGGTCACCGCCCACGTCGGCAGCCTTGGTGTAGATGCCGCCGCCGATACGGGCGAACAGAGCGATCGAGCTGGCGCCGAGGCCGAATGCTGCGACCACCTGGAAGGCCTGGTCGACGCCCAGCCATTTCACCCACAGCAGGTAGTTGAACGAGATGCCCAGCAGCGCCAGCCCGGCCACGCTGAATCCCATGACGGCTCCGCCCTTGAATGCCAGCGGCAGCGCCGCCGAAGCCCCCTGGCGGGCGGCGTTGGCGGTGCGGGTGTTGGCCGCTGTGGCGATGCGCATGCCGACGAAGCCCGCGACCGACGACAGCACAGCGCCCATGAGGTAGGCGAAGCTCGCTGCGGGGCGGCCGTCAATGGGAACGATCAGCAGCAGCACGAACATCGCTGCCACGAAGACCGAGACCCACTGGTACTCACGGCGCAGGAACGCCATGGCGCCCTCGCGGATGGCTGCCCCGATCTCGCGCATCAGGTCGGTGCCTTGGTCGGCCCGCAGCACCACCTTGGCGAAGTAGTACGCCAGCAGCAGCGCCAGCACGGAGGCGATCAGGGCTAGGTACGGAACAGCAGTCACATGGACCTCCAAGGTCGCATCGGGGTCAGATCAGAGCCAGCTCAGGCTCAGGTCGCGGCTCGGGGGAGTATGCCGGACCGCAGGCAGCGATGCTGTGGACCGCCGGTGCTCAGGACTCGTCGAGGGCTTCGGATTCGGCGGGGTTCAGGGTCTGGTCGCCGGGCGCTCCCCTGCCTGCCCACCACAGCACTGCCAGAGCCCCCGCAGCAGCAGCCAGCGAAGCCACCAAGATGCCGATCTTGGCGAGATCCGTCACTCCGGCGTCTTCGAACGCGAGTCCCGAGATCAGGATCGACACGGTGAAACCGATGCCCGCGGCGAATCCCGCGCCGACGAACTGTGGCCAGTTGAGACCGTCGGGAAGCTCAAATCCGAGTCGCATGGCCAGCCAGGTGAACAGCGTGATGCCGACCGGCTTGCCGACCACCAGACCCAAGATCACACCCCACGTGATCGGGGAGCCCAGCGCATCGGCCACGGTGTCGCCGGACAGCTTCACGCCTGCGTTCGCGAGGGCGAAGACCGGGACGATCAGGAATGCGGTGAACGGATGGAGGGTCGCTTCGAGGCGCTCGGTCATCGGCACCGATTCCTGGACGAGGAACGACGCCTGGTGGACCTGCTCGACGCTGAGCCCGTCTGGCAGGTGATCGACCACATCCTGAGCCTTCTTGCGGTCGAGCAACGGCTTGGCGGGCGCCAGCAGGCCCAGCGCCACGCCGGCGATGGTGGCGTGCACGCCGGATTCGAGCGTCGCGAACCAGACCACGAACCCGAGTACCACGTACACCTCGATCGCCCACACCTTCAGCACCGTCAGCACTCGAATCACGACGAGCAGCCCGACGGCCAGCCCCAGCCACCGGAAGTCGAGATCCCCGGTATAGAAGATCGCAATGACGGCGATCGCCCCGATGTCGTCCACGATGGCCAGCGTCAGCAGGAAGAGCTTGAGCATCGCCGGGACACGTGATCCCAGCAGCGACACGATGCCGACAGCGAACGCGATGTCGGTTGCCATCGGCATTGCCCAGCCCGCAGCAGCATCGCCGGAAGGGTTCAAGGCGAAGTAGAGCAATGCGGGCACCACCATCCCGCCGACGGCGGCGATGGCCGGCAGCATGGCGGCGCGCACGTTGGCGAGATGGCCTGTTACCAGCTCGCGCTTGATCTCGAGGCCCACCACAAAAAAGAACAGCGCCATGAGGCCGTCGTTGACGAACTCTTCCAGCGTCAACGGGTGCAGGTGATACGTGCCGATCGCCAGGTCGATGTAGGTGTGCCAGAACTCGAAGTAGCCGTCACTCCAACGGGAATTCGCCCAGATGAGGGCGGCGGCCGTCGCCAGCAGCAGCAGGACGCTGCTGGCCACCTCGCGGTGGATGAACTTCAGGATCGGCCGGGCCACGTAGCGGGCGAGCCGGCTCTCGCCGCCGACGAACGTCTCGCGCTGGTACAGGTAGTCCGAGTCCGCCATACGGCCGAGAAGGATACGGGCCGTTACGTTGCAGTCTGGCCGCAGATCCCGGTGCCCGGTGCCCTGCCGCCGGATGTTCAGCGATCGGAGACGCGCTGCACGGCTGCGTGCAGCTCAGGCGCTGTCGGGAACAGCGGCGCGACCTCCACATCGGCCAGAGTGGCGCTGATCTCGGGTGCAGTGACAACCAGCACCGTTGCACCTCCCGCATTGCGGCATCGACGTCGAGCTTCGAGCAAGACCCCCACCACGACCGGCTGCAGCAGGCTGACATCGGACAGGTCGACGATGAGCCTCGGCTGCGGCCCGGCCGCTCGCAGCGCCGACGTCACGGCGCTGTCCAGCGACGCGATGGACGCCAAGTCGAGCTCGCCATGCGGACTGAGCACAACAGCCGCAGCGCCGTCGGGCGTGTCGATCGTCTGCTGAGTGATGCCGGAGATCACGGCAGCCGCGCCCGCCGTCGGCGCCGATCAGCCAAAGCGGGGCATCACCTTGTCGCTGATCAGCTCGAGCGACGAGATGACCTGATCCGCGGAGTGGATGCCCTGGGGCACCAAGAAGAACGCCTCGTCGATGCCCAGCAGCGTGTGGGCCTCTTCGATCTGGCGCGTGATCGTGTCGGGGCTGCCCACCAGCGGCAGCGGCATGCCCTGGCCGAACTGGATGGCCCACTGGTTCCAGAACCACTCCATGTCGGCGAACTGCTGCCACGCCTCCTCGTCGGTCGGGGCGCACACGGCCACGCCGCCCCAGCCGCATTCGTGCCCGCGGGGCTTCTCGACACCGTGCTGCGCGGCCTCGTCGCGGTACGTCTGCCACAGCGCCTCGCAGAAATCCATCTGGTCGCTGAGCACGATCGGCGTGCCGCCGTAGCGCGCCCAGAACACCGCCGAGCTCATCGACATGGTGAAGCCGCCGTACAGCGGCGGATGGGGCGCCTGCAGCGGCCGCGGTGCGATGCCCACCTCGTGGATCGTCATGTCGGCGTCGACCCCGGCGCCGTAGTCGGAGTACACAGTGTGGGTGTGGGGATTGAGGTTGTCGTTGGGGAAGCGCCAGAACTCGCCCTCGTAGGAGAACGTGTCGTTGCGCAGGGCGGTGAGCACCACCTCGACGAACTCCTCGAAGAACCGCCGGTTATAGTCGTCGTCTTCGGTGCCGCGGTTCCATTTGCCGACCGCAGCGAGGTCGGGGCGGATCTTGAACTGGTCCACCCAGCGGTGCTGGTAGCCGCGCACCACGCCGAAGCAGAGCCGCCCGCCGGTCATGTGGTCGAGCGTCGCAACCTGCTCGGCGACCCGCAGCGGGTTGTGCGTGGTCGACACGTAGCCGCAGGCGATCGGCCGCAGCCGGGTGGTGTGCTGGGCAATCCAGGTGGCCATGAGGTTGAGGTCGTTGGAGATCTCGAAGCCCTCGATCTGCAGATGATGCTCGGGGTGCCCGAAGCCGTACCAGCCGTTGTCGTCGGCGAAGCGCGCGATGTCGGCGATCTCGCCGAGCATCCGCTGGTAGTAGTCGTTGTTGAGTCCAGCGAGGCCGGCTTCGAGCTCGTGGCGGCGGCCGATCGTGCAGTACATGAACAAGCTGAACTTCACCCTGGCTCCCCCTGCCTCGCGCCGAGGTTCGGCAGACTGAGCTTCTCGAAGTACGACGCGAACAGCGGAGTGAGAAAGTCGTCGCTGACCTTAGCGTCGGGGTCCCACGGCGAGGCTTGCCGCAACGCTCCAAGGGCGGATTCGATGTTGGCAATTGCGTCTCGCATCGCGCTTAGCCGAGTCTCTACCTCACGGGCTTCCCACAGCTGGCCGACGACAGCGTTTCGGGCCGTGGCATCGGCGAAAGCTTCGAGCGCGGCGGGCGTGCACAGGTAGTTCTCGATCTCGCGCCGCCGCCACGCAAGGCACTCGAGACCGTTCCCGCCAACTTCACCGGGCGATTCGTCCAGCAGCACGCCGCCGCGCAACTGCGGCAGGGCTTCTCGCAGACCGAAGAAGTGGCGCTGTGCGTTGGCGGCCTGGTTGCCGATGTAGTGAACGAAGGGTCGCGCAAGTGCACCTGCGGCACCATGGTGGCCGAGCCGATCGGCAAATGCCTGCAGAATCGCCAGATCGGTGGAGCCTTCCAAGTAGAGCACCCAGCCAGCCTGCTCAGCTTGCGCATAGTGCTCGAAGCCGATCTCGCGCAGCGACTTCAGCAGCTGGCTGCCGCGGTCGTCGATACGGTGCGGCGAACCGACGAAAGCAACGACGGTGTGATTCCCGGCTGCTTCGTTGAGCAGCACCTCGGAATGGCTCGCAGCAACGATCTGGCTGCCGGTCTCGGCCGCAGCCTCGTTGACAACTTGGTAAATCTGACGTTGCCGGAGTATCTCGAGATGTGCATCAGGTTCGTCGAGCAGCATCACGGCGCCTTCGTTGGCGTACATGTACGCCAAGATCAAGAGGGTTTGCTGCAGTCCCCTTCCACTCGATGACAGATCCAGCCAGGTGTCTCGTTCGCGATAGCGCATGGTGATCTCGCCGTGAGCGTCGATGTAACGCGGTGCCTCGATCTCCAATCCGAAGAAACGATCGATGCTCTCGACGAGGGCATCCCAGCGGTCGCTCTGCTCCTCATGCACCCGGTAACACAGGTTTCGCAGCACTTCGGCAGTACGGCCCTCGCCGATCCGCACGTCGACCGCTCCGCGGTCCAGCCGCACTTCGGATGCCGAGAGCCCCGACATCGGCGGAAGGAATGCGATGTCGACTTCGGCGGCCTCGTCCGGAACAGGCATCCGCGTGGCACCGGAGCTGCCGTCGACGCGAAGCGGGCGGCAGTACAGCGATTCTTCGTTGGCATAGTCGAACTCCAACCCGCAACGCCATTCACCGTGTCGGCCAATCCCGTCCACGATGATCTCGATCCTGATGTTCTCCGTGCGCTGCTTGCCTCCGGTCCGCAGCGCATTACGCGTGCGCGGTTCATGCCAAAGCAGGTTCGCGGCGGGCACGGGCATGGCCACTAGGTCACGCCGGTTCACCGCGACGCCCGGCCGCTTTTCCGGTGTCGACGTACCACCACGCTTCTCATTCCAACGACGAAGGCCCGCATGCCAGAGTGCGAGCGCCTGCAAGGCGGACGTCTTTCCAGAGTTGTTGGGACCGATCAAGACAACGGGGTTCGCGAGCTCGATCTCAGCTTGCCCGAACCGTTTGAAGTTGCGAACGGTCAACCGCGTCAGCACGCCGCTGTCACCTCACTTGCCTTCGCGCCGACTTCGGCCGGTTCGCTCTGCGCGCGAACAGCGTTCGCCAACACAAGAATGCCGTGTGTCGTCCAGGTCGTGCGTCCGGAGCGCGCCGGACAGCGCCGCATTGAGCCTTCGCAACAGCAGCGCCTCACCGGCATGGCCCTCGGGCAGTTCATCACCCTCGGGCACGACAATCCGAGCTTCGGGCAACTGCGGGTATCGACCGCGAACTCGGCGACGAGTTTCGCTGCGGCACACGAGCGCCGTTTCGGCCCCGAACCAGAACGGCACCTCGGCCTCGGGGTCGAGCCTTCGCACGGTCGCCCCAGCGCGATCAAGCCGTACGGCTTCACGCAGCAGCAAATCCGGTCGCAGGCTCGTGTCGAACACGACAACCGGGGGCAGCGGATACCGCGGGGGGTCGGTTCGATTGCCCGGCCAACAGAGGTCGTATAGACGTTCCTCATCGATGCCACGTGGTACGACTCCCGCGTCCAAGCGAATTCGAACGAGGCGGTTCTCGTCGCTTCGATCGAGGACTCGCTGCCTCAGCGAGGGACTCGCTGCAGGGTTTGCGCCCAGATCCGCTGCGCTGAGCATCAACTGATGATCGTCCAAAGCCTCTGCGAGTTCGAGCACTGTGCTTGCCGCCTCGAAGAAGTCGAACCGCGCGGCAATCTCAACCGCGAAGCGCAGCCGATCTAGGTCTTGGCGCAGCAGCGGCAGGACACCCGAAATGGCCTCCGGCAAGCTCTCAGCCTCCGTGGCCGTGAGGTGCTCTACTAAGCCGGCCATCGGCTCAGCCACCGATTGAGTCCAGGAGTTGGCACTCCCGAGGACCTGCAGTACGGCTTCGTAGAGACCAGGCGTCGGAGGCCTCAGGGTCGCCACTGCACACCTCCGAGTGCCACAAGTGGAATGCTGCGATCTATGCGCTCACCTGACACTCCGCCCGGTGTCCATTGCAAGAGCTTCGCCGGGATCGTGTCGATGCCACGCGGTTCCCGTGCTGTCACCCCCGACTGCAGGAGTCGCCCTAACGGGAAGACGAAGACTACGAACGGCTGCATGCTGCCGCGCAGTTGCAGCCTCCTGGCGATCGCGGGCCCATCCAATCCGGCGAGATGGTCCAGCGGCACGAGCCACGAGAACTCTGCCGGAATGAGAGTGGTAGCCGTGGAGAGGTCAGCGCGGATCGCGACGGCAGGATCCGGCTGCGAGAGCAGGTAGCCCAAGTAGGGCCGATGATCCGCTCGAAAGTACGGCTTGCGGTCAGGTCGAAGGTGATGTCGCCAGAAGGTCTCGACAGACACGCAGCGGGCATAGTCACGCTCCGGCTCGTGCAAGGCCAAGTCCGGCAGCACACGCGTGCGCAGATCTTCGAGCCGTTCACACGCCCGACCGGGTTGCCTTCCAGCCAACCCTGCCAAGGTCGCTGCTTCCCGCCGAACGCAGAGTGGAAGCGCGGCGTCGTTGACCACGATTTGCACCAGCTGCTGTACCTCCGCCGCGACATCGGTCACAGTGTCAGTGTGTCACGGACGGAGAAGATCGAGTTTTCGCGTTTTGTGGGATTTGGGCTGCTGGGCTCGGCGGCGTCGAGGGTGTCGGGCCGTTTGGTGAGCACGAACCTGGCCCGGAACACCTCGGGTCGAATGCCGCACCGACACAACATCACTCGCCATCGAGGCCCCCCGGGGTTCGGCGTTGTCACGAACACCGACCCCAGCAGGGCCTCGACCCCTACAAACGGACCCTCAACCCACCCTCAACCCACAAAACCGCGAAGGGCCGGATTATTTCTACCTGAAGCTGGCTGTACATGATGCGACCGGACATCGAGCAGCGAGCCGGGCGCCAGTAGCGTCGCGGCGATGGTCGCTGTCGGGCTGGCGCGTCTCGTGGCTGCTTCGCACTTGAGCTACATCGTGTTCCTGCTGGTCGGCGGCTTCATGGCGAAGCGCTGGCCGAAGCTCATGAAGTGGCACCTCGGCGCCCTCGGTGCTGCTGTCGTGGTGAACATCACTGGCTCCGACTGTCCCCTGACGGTGTGGGAGAAGTGGTTCCTGCGCCAAGCCGGGCGGGAGCCGTATGAGACCGGCTTCATCTCGAACTACTTGGTGGAGCCGGTGTACCCGCCGGGCATCACCGGCCGGGTCAACTTCGTGATCCTGCTCACCTTGACGGTGCCGATCACGGTCAGCTACTGGCGCATGCGCAAGGCCGGCTCGTCTGCCGCATCCCACTCGGCACCACGGCGACGGGGCAGCTCCTAGACTCACGCTCGGTTGTCGTGAGCGAAGCCGGTGAGATCCCGGCGCTGTCCCGCAACGGTGATGCCCCTTCGGGGGACGAGTCCGGTCGCCTCCCGGCCGCCATCCACGAACCGATTCCTCGAGGTAAGGAGCGGATCGTGCGGTGGGTGCTCCCGCTGCTCGGCCCCGAACTCGAGCAGAAGGGAGAACACCATGAAACGTCCTGCGACCAGCCGGGCAGCACTGCGCCTGCGCCTGCTGTGGGCACTGGCAGCCGTGCTCTTGCTGGCCTCGGCCTGCGGAGGCGACGACTCAGACAGCAGCCCGACAGCTGCGCCGGCTACCGACTCCGCACCCGCTGCCGAGGCGCCGAGCGAGACACAAGCGCCGACGACCACGACCGAGACCGCTGCTGCCGAGACGGCGGACGAGTCCGAAGAGGCAGCAGAGACCGTCGAAGAGACCGACGACACCGAGCCAGCTCCCGCGGAGCCCGCTTACCGCTACCAGCGGATCGTGTCGATCTCGCCGACCGGTACCGAGATCCTGTTCGCGATCGGCGCAGGCGACCGTGTGGTCGCCGTCGATGAGTTCTCGTACTACCCGTCCGAGGCCCCCGTCACCGACCTGAGCGGCTGGCAGCCCAACGTCGAGGCCATCGCGTCGTACGACCCCGATCTCGTCGTGATGGGCAGCGATGGCGACATCGAGGCCAACCTCGAGTCGCTGGGCATCGCGGTGCTGAGTATCGACGCTCCCGCCACTTTCGACGAGTTGTACGCGCAGATCGCACAGTTCGGCGACGCCACCGAACAGGCCGACGAAGCCGTTGCCCTGATTTCGGAGATGCGCAGCGAGATCGCCGCCCTCATCGACGCCGCACCCGACGCCTCGGGGCTGACCTACTACCACGAACTCACCGACGGCCTGTACTCGGTGACCAGCAGCACCTTCATCGGGCAGGTGTATTCGCTGTTCGGGCTCGACAACATTGCCGATCCCGCCGATTCCGACGGGAGCTCATACGGCTACCCGCAGCTCAGCGATGAGTACATCGTGGACGCCGACCCCGACCTGATCTTCTTGGCCGACACGCTGTGCTGCGGGCAGAACGCCGAGACGGTCGCTGCCCGCCCGGGCTGGGATCTGCTGAGCGCTGTCCAGAACGGCCGGGTCGTCGAGCTCAACGACGACATCGTGTCGCGCTGGGGACCACGCCTCGTGGAGTTCATTGCGGCAATCTCCGATGCCGTCGTTTCGATCGGCGCCGCGAGCTGACCGATGCCGCAGAGCTGCGTCGAGGCGTCACCTACGGCACCGGTGACTGAGGGCTAGAGCAGCGATGACCGCTTCGAGCGCATCTGGCGCAGCCGGTGGCACCGGCATCGAGCTGGCGGCATCGCGACTGCGGGCACCGGCGCTCGTCGCCGGCTTCGTTGCCGTCATCATCGCGGTCGTCGCCGGGCTCACCGTCGGCCCAGTCGGCATCTCGGCTCATCGAGTGCTGATGGAGCTCGCCGATCTGCTGCCTGGCGTTTCGGTCGAGTCGGGACTCAACGATGCGCACAAGGCGATCGTCACCGACATCCGGCTGCCGCGGGTTGTGCTGGGACTGCTGGTGGGCGCCACGCTTGCCATGAGCGGTGCCACCTATCAGGCGGCATTCCGAAACCCCCTCGCCGATCCGTACCTGCTCGGCATTGCCGCCGGTGCCGGACTAGGAGCGACCATCGCCATCGTCAATGACCTCGGCGACGGCGCCGGTGTGTTCGATCTCGTTCCGCTCGCTGCATTCGGCGGCGCACTCGGCGCGGTGACGGTTGCCTACCTCGCGGGACACATCGGCGGACGCTCGACAGCTTCGCTGATCCTTGCCGGCATCGCCGTGGCGAGCTTTCTGGCGGCCTGCCAGACGTATCTCCTGCAGGCCAATGCAGATGCGTTCCGCCAGATCCTCGCGTGGCTCCTCGGCCGGATCGCCACCTCGGGCTGGGCCGAGCCAGCGCTGCTGCTGCCGTATTTCCTGCTGACGACAGCCATCGTGCTGCGCTACCGGCGAGCACTGGACGTGCTTGCCGTCGGGGACGAAGAGGCCGCGGCACTCGGCCTCGAGCCCCGCCGGATCCGGCTGATCGTCCTGATTGCGGCGTCGCTCGGCGCGGCCGCTGCCGTGTCGGTGAGCGGGTTGATCAGCTTCGTCGGCATCATCGTGCCGCACACGATTCGGTTGATCTTCGGCAGCAGCAACCGCGTTCTGCTGCCGCTCTCGGTGCTGTTCGGCGGGGCGTTCCTGGTGCTCGCCGACCTGACCGCGCGCACGGTGCTGTCCCCCGCCGAACTGCCGATCGGCGTGGTCACGGCATTCCTCGGAGCGCCCTTCTTCGTGTTCGTGCTGCGTACAAGCCGGCGGGAGATCTGGTGACCGCCGCCGTCGACCTGCAGTCGCTCGATGTCCGGCTCAACGGGACCCACGTCCTGGGCGGCGTCGATCTGGCTGTGTCTCAAGGCGAGTGGGTCAACATCATCGGCCCGAACGGGGCCGGCAAGACCACCCTGCTGCGCGCCGTGCTGGGCCTCGTGGCCCACGACGGCGACATCCGCATCGACGGACTCACGAAGCTGCGACGCGCCGAGCGAGCTCGCAAGGTCGCCTACGTGCCGCAAACGCCGGTCATTCCCCGGGGCATGCTCGTCGCCGACTACGTGCTGCTGGGCCGCACGCCCCACCGCAGCATCTTCGCCGGCGAGACGTCGACCGATCGCGAGATCGCCGCCGACGTGCTCGAGCGCCTCGATCTCGTCGGATTCGGTGACCGTGCCATGCAGTCGCTTTCTGGAGGTGAACGCCAGCGCACGGTGCTCGCCAGAGCTCTCGTGCAGCAAGCCGACATCCTGCTGCTCGACGAACCGACAACCGCACTCGACCTCGGCCACCAGCAGGACGTGCTCGACTTGGTCGACGCGCTGCGTCGCGAGCGTGGCTTGACGGTCATCGCCACGCTGCACGATCTGACCCTCGCTGCCCGCTATGGCGACCAGGTGGCCATCCTGGCGGCGGGCGTCATTGCGCAGCGGGGTACGCCCAGCGAGGTGCTCACTGTTGCCAACATCGCAGAGCACTTCGACGCCCAAGTCCGGGTGATCGACGATCCCGAGGGCCCGGTGATCGTTCCCACAGCAACGACAACATCAGACACCAACAAGGCGGCGCCGGCGAACGGCGGCACCGCACAGAATGGAGACCACTCATGAATGCATCACAGCCTGACGGCTCGACGCCCACCGACGCTCCGCCCACTGATGATCCCCGCCCCGACGGGCTGCGCACCGCGCGCAGCCTAGTAGTGGTCAACACCGGCGATGGCAAAGGCAAGTCATCTGCGGCCTTCGGCATGGCGATGCGAGCACGAGCGCGGGAATGGCCGGTTGCGGTGGTGCAATTCCTGAAGTCCGACAACTGGGTGACCGGCGAGCAGATGATGGCCGAGCCGCTGGGCATCGACTTCTGGTCGCTCGGCGAAGGCTTCACATGGGACAGCGAGGACCTCACACGCGATGAGGCCGAGGCCCGTGAGGCGTGGCGGCACGGCAAGGCGCTGGTACAGGCAGGCGACCACCGGCTGGTGATCTTCGACGAGATCACCTACCCGCTGAACTGGGGATGGATTGATGCCGCAGACGTGGATGAGACCTTCCGCAACCGGCCTGAACGCGTCTCACTGGTGCTCACGGGACGCGACGCACCGGAGTGGATGATCGACTTGGCCGACACCGTGACGGAGATGGGAAAGACCAAGCACGCCTACGACTCGGGCATCCGCGCCAAGAAGGGCATCGACTACTGATCTGTTGCGGCGGGAATGCCACTGGGCAAACCCGTCGGATGTCACGCCGTCAACGCAGCGATACCCATCATCTCCCAGAGCGCCTCGACATCGAGGTGAGCGGCGAGCGAGTCGGCGACGCGGTCGAACTGCTCATCCCGGCGCGCCGCGAAGGAGCCGGGTGTCGGCGCAAATCCGCAGCCACCGATCGCGGCCACATGTGCGAGAAACGCGTGGCGAAACCCGTCCGCATCGAACACCCCGTGCAGCGAGGTACCCATGACGCGGCCATTGCGCCAGCCGTCGGATTCGCCGTCCAGCCAGAGCCATGGCTCCCCTTCGGCATCGACGCACAGACGCACCCGTCCGTGGTGGATCTGGTAGCCCTCGACATGACCGCCGAACGCCTCACCCCGACGCTGAGCGAGCACTTTGCTGTCCTCGAATACGGTCTCCACATCGAGCAGGCCCAAGCCCGGCACCCGCCCACAGCGCGATTCGACCTCGTCAGTGATGCTGCGGCCCAGCATCTGGTAGCCACCGCAGATTCCCAGCACCACGGCGTCGTGATCGGATGCTGCCGCCTCCACCGCCTGCGCGAGGCCTCGCGACCGCATCCACGCCAAGTCTTGGGCAGTGGCCTTGGAGCCGCCCAGCACGATGACATCGGGCCTGCCGAGTTCGCGCACCGAGCGCACGAACCGCACAGCGACATCCGGCTCGGCGAACAGCGGATCGAAGTCGGTGAAATTCGACAGGCACGGGAATGCGATGACGGCAACGTCGAGGTGCGCGTCAGCGCTGGGCGGGGGAAGCTCGCTGAGCGCCACCGAATCCTCGGCATCGATCTGAATGCTGTCGAGCATCGGCAGAACGCCCAGCACGGGCACGTCGCAGCGGCGCTCGATGTCTGCCAGTCCATCGCCGAGCAGCACCGGGTCACCACGGAACTTGTTGATGACGAAGCCCCGCACCAGCTCGCGCTGGCTGGGCGGCAGCAACGCGACAGTGCCGAAGAGCGATGCGAACACACCTCCCGGGTCGATGTCGCCGACCACGATCGCCGACAAGCCTGCACGCTCGGCAACCCGCAGGTTCACGATGTCACTGGCGGCAAGGTTGATCTCGGCCGGGCTGCCGGCACCCTCAAGCACGACGGCATCGAATTCGCGTCGCAAGCGCTGCAGCGCTGTCAGCACCAGCTCGAACAGTTCGGGCTTGTGCTTGTGATACTCGGCAGCGGTCATGGTCGCAAACGGCTTGCCGTTCACCACGATCTGCGCGTCGGTGTCCGACGTCGGCTTGATGAGCACCGGGTTCATGTCCACGCTGGCTTCGGTGCCTGCTGCCTGCGCCTGGCTGAACTGGGCGCGGCCGATCTCGTGGCCCGACACGGTCACCGCCGAGTTCAGCGCCATGTTCTGCGCCTTGAACGGTGCGACGCGCACGCCCCGCCTCGCCAGCAAGCGGCACAACCCCGCGACGATGGTGCTCTTGCCAGCGTTGGAAGCGGTCCCGCACACCATCAGGCCGGGCGCCAACGGGTCAAGGGCGGGTCGTTCGGCCATCGCGGCAGCGTACAAATCGTCTCTGCAGGACTCGCATCTGCGCGTCCGCTTAGCCCTGATCCACTGGTGGGGTGGGGTGTTGGCGGGTTGTGTGGGTTCTCAGCGTTGTTGTGCGCCGGCGCGGCGAAGGCGAGCCGGGCGGCGTTCGCCGCGAACCGTCCGGAGGGGCAGTGGGCGAGGCCGCCGGCTTTGATGTCGCGGACGGCTTGTTCGACGCGGGCGTGAGCGCGGTACGCGGTGTCGGCTGCTTTGGTGTCGAGCCCCTCAGCGGGGATGTCGGTGACCACGGCGTGGTGGCGCCAGTTCGGCCGCAGCTCGGCTTGGCCGCCGGCCAGGCGGGTGCGGCGCACCACGAGACGCGCCGTGCGCTTGGGTTTGCCCGCGGCGAAATCGACGTGTCCCCGCTGCGAGGAGTCCTTGCGCATCCGGGAGTGCACGATCTCGCCGGTGTCGTCGCGGGCCACGACCAGCGGGTGATACCCCAGCCGCCCGCCGTGGCCGTACGCGGCGCCGTGCTTCGCGTCGCTGTGCACCTCCCACAGCGTGGAGTCGATGTCGACCGTGATCGCTTCCGCTGCGCCACCATCACACTCTCGGCGCAGGACGCCACGCTCAACCCTGCCCGAACATCATCAGCCACTGCGCCTCGCTGCTCGGCTTGAAGACGTAATTCATCTGGCGGGTCTGGCCCATGGTGGCGTACGGCTCGAACGAGTACCGATGGCCGGGAAACAGCACGGCCGAGTCGGGCACCTTGGCCAGCGTGTCGTGCAGCGAGCGATACATCGCCGCAGGATCGCTGCCCGGCAGATCCATCCGACCACAGCCGTCGAGAAAGAGCGTGTCGCCGGCGACAAGCGCCCCGCCTACCAAGAAGCACTGGCTGCCAGGCGTGTGCCCGGGCGTATGCAGCAGTTCGATGTCGACGGCGCCCACCGACACGACATCGCCAGGAGCGTGCAACTCCATGTCGCTCATCGAGATGCCGGTGGTCTTTCGCACCAACTCGGCCTCGGGCGCCTGCAGGTGGATCTTCGTGCCCTGGCGTTCGAGCAGCTGGGCGACGCCCTCAATGCTGTAGCCCATCATGTTCCCGCCGATGTGATCGGCGTGAAAGTGCGTGGCCAGCACCCCGACCAGGTTCATCTCGTCCTCAGCGAGGATGTCAAGCAGGTCGTCGACGTTGTAGGCGGGATCCACCACGACTGCTTCACGGGTCTCCCGATCACCGATGAGATAGGCGAAGTTCACCATCTGACGGGCGATCGGGTCGCTGGTGGCGAAGTCTTGGCCCGACAGCAATTGTCGGAAGTAGAGCCGGCTCTCGACTGGCCGGCGCGCCTCGGGTTCGTCGTCCGTGTCATCACCCATGGCTGCGCACAGTACTCAGCGGCTGAGCCTTGGGCCCGAGCGGTCCGTGAACCCGCGTCGAGCGAGCACACCGAACGAGAGCGGGAAGCAATGACCGCACAGATGAGCGTTCTCGCATCGAAGGCGGCAGTATGCCCACATGAGCCAGACGCCTGCCCCCCTGTCGGACTTCTATGAGATGGACGAATTCCTCAGCGACGAGGAGGCCATGATCCGCGACACGGTCGCCGCCTTCGTCGCGAAGGAATGGGACCCGATCGTGGCCGAGCACTTCGAGGCGGGCACCTTCCCCACCGAGTTCATCCCGGTGATCGCCGACATGGGACTGCTGGGGATGCACCTCGACGGCTACGGCTGCGCCGGTGCGTCGGCGATGGCGTACGGCGTGGCATGCCGTGAGCTGGAAGCCGGCGACAGCGGCCTGCGCAGCTTCGTGTCGGTGCAGGGATCGCTGTGCCTGTTCCCGATCTGGCGCTACGGCTCGACCGAACAGAAGGAGCACTGGCTGCCGCGCATGGCAGCCGGCGAGATCATCGGCTGCTTCGGGCTGACCGAGTCCGACCACCTATGCGGCTCGGCCAGATCAAGGAGCAGCACCGGTTGCGACCGCATCACATCTCGATGGCCAAGCGACACAACCGCCGGGTGGCCATCGATACGGCCCGCACTGCCCGGGCGATGATGGGGGCCAACGGGGTCTCCACGGAGTACGCGCCGATGCGTCATGCGGCGAACATGGAATCGGTCATGACCTATGAGGGCACTGAGGAAATCCACGGGCTGATCCTCGGCCAGCAGATCACCGGCATACCCGCCTTCCGCTGACAGCGTCACGGCCTCATGACACAGTGGCATGTCATGAACCGCAGACCGACACGGAACTGCAACAGCCCTGCAGGGAACGCTGGCGCGACGATGGACGTCATTCAGGCAGAGCGGCGCAACACCCCGCCCCGAGGGAAAGCGCCATGACCGCTCCAAACAACCGCACGATCATCAGTCAGGAGACCACCATGAACACCGACATTGATGCATCCCCGATTGAACGCCCAAATTTCTGGCGACGCGCGTCTGTCCGCCGGCGGCTGGCGCTCGCCGGCATCTCGATGCTCGGCCTCATTGTCCTCATTGCACTCGTCGACTTCACTGTCAGTGGCAATGGGTTCGGCGGCGACGGCGACTACGGCTACGAGTCAGCCGACGGAATCGCGACTGCGGCTGCATTTGCGGACGACAGCGCTGATGCGGACGACAGCGCTGATTTCGCAAAGGAAGAGGGCGAGGCAATGGAGGCAGAGGAAGTCGTGGTGACGCCGGCATCTGCCCGTGGGGGCTCGGCGGCGGGCACAGGCACCAGTGCACTGGCCAACGACGTGCCGGCCATCCCCACCGACCTCAAACGCGACGTCATCTACATGGCGTCCATCGAGGTGCAGACTGCCGATGTCTCCGCCGCGGCGGCCGACGCACTTGTGATTGTTCAAGAACTCGGAGGGTTCATCTTCGGCCAGGAGACCCTTACCCAGGGCAGAGCACACACGACGCTGGTCTTCAAGATCCGTCCCGAGAACTTCACCGAAGCGTTGCATCGCCTGTCCAGGGTCGGCGAGCTCGTGAACCAGTCGGTCAACGCTCAGGATGTCGCCGGCGCCATCGTCGACCTCGACAGCCGCATCTCCAGCGCAGCTACCAGCGTCGAGCGGATGCGCGAATTCCTGAACCGCGCCACCGATGTAGAGGGCATCGCCGAACTCGAGCGCGAACTCAGCGAGCGAGAAACCAACCTCGAGGTTCTCCGGGGCCAGCTGCGCACGCTGCGAGACCAGGTGCAGTTGTCCACCATCACCCTGGCGATCAGCGAGTCAGTCGAAGCTCTGCCGCCCTCATCGCTGGCGCTGCGCGCATGGCTCGCCGCAGGTGATGACGACCCGTGCTTCGGGTTCAGCGATCTGATGACCGAGCCCAAAGACGAGGTGGGCATCTGCATCGAGTTGGAGAACGACGGGGAGACGACTCTGGCTGATGTCGCCCTGACGTCGAGCACTCTGCGCTTCAGGAACGATGATCTTTCCATTGCGTCTGATGTCGACCTCGCCCGCCTCGAATCCGGCGAGCACGCTACTGCCATCTTGCGCGAGAGGGTGGAAGACGGGCGGATCGGAGGTCGTGTGGCGACCCGTGGCCTGAGCATCGACATCCGGGTGAGCGCGATTCCCGTCACCGAGGACGGGCAGAAGCTCGCCCGGCTGGTCCGCGACACCACGCTGCACCTGACGGTGCCCGAGGATGACTCGCCGCCCGGCTTCGCCGATGCGCTCAGCGGCGGGTGGAATGCGCTCCTGGCCGTCGGCAGCGTTCTGCTGCTCATCGCCGGCGCGCTGCTGCCGTTCCTGCCGGTCATCGCGATCGCGCTCATCGTGGCGTGGTGGTGGCGCCGCCGTGCTCAGCGTTCTGGCGCAGCCTCCGACCTCGACAGGCCCTGAGAACTCGACACGCTTGACAGCCCTCAGGGCTATTCGACATCGATCGATACCGGACAAATTCGGACAAGACTGGTGATGTCCGAATTTGTCCGTTCGGTGTGCGCCAGACTGCTCGCATGCAGGTCGATGCCGTCCGCACCACCGGCATCTACTGCCGGGCTGATTGCTCGGCGTCGCCGCTGACGCACAACGTCACGCACTACTCGAATCAAGTGGCCGCCGAGGTCGCGGGATTCCGGGCGTGTCTGCGCTGCCATCCTGAACGCCGCGCCGGCTCGCTGGCTGATCTGGACGTTCCCGCACCCGTCGGAGCCGCGTTGGCACGCATCAACGACGGCTACCTCGATGACCACGACGAGGAAACGCTGGCGGCGCAGGTGGGCTACAGCGCCCGGCAGCTTCGAAGGCTGTTCGAAGAGCATGTCGGCGCCACGCCGACGACCATTGCCCGCTCCCGCCGGGCACACTTCGCGCGCTGCCTCATCGACGACACCGATCTGACGTTCGCCGAGGTCGCCCGGGCCGCAGGATTCAGCGGGTCGCGACAGCTGCACCGGGCCATGACCTCGGTGTTCTGCTTCACGCCGACCGAGCTGCGCTCCAAGCGCCTCCGTGGAGAGCATCCCGAGCTCGACGGGGGTCTGATGCTGGCGTTGCCCGCCCTGATGCCGTACGACTTCGGCACGTTCCTCGCCCACCAAGAGTGCCGGGCGATTCCCGGCGTCGAAGCCATAGCCGGCGACGAGTCCGCTTCGACCTACGCGCGCGGCTTCAGCGCCTGCGGGTACCCCGGCATTGCGGAAGTCGCAGCGTCACCGGACGGCCGCAGCGACCACTTGCACTTGCGACTGCACCTGCCGACCTACGACTCGATCATCGACGCGGTGGGGCGGGCCCGGGTGCTGCTGGGAACCGATGAAGACCCCGCACCTGCCGCCTCTGTGCTCGGAGACGATCCTGTGGTCGGCCCGCTGGTGCAGGCGACCCCGGGGCTGCGCGTGCCGCGCTCATGGGACCGCTTCGAGACCGCCATAAGGATCATCGTCGGGCAGCAGATCTCGCTCGCGGCCGCCACCACGCTCAGCGGCCGCATCGCCGAGCGCTTCGGCACAGCGATCAACCCCGTGCTGGAGTGCTGCAACGACGTCGTGGTGCCACTCACCCATCTCTTCCCCGGCGCGGCAACGCTCGCCGACGCCGGAACAGCGGCGTTCGGCGGCCTGGGGTTCACCCAGCAGCGCATTCGCACCATCGTCAGCTTCTCCGAGGCAGTGGCAAGCGGCGAACTGGACCTGACCGCCATCGACACGCTGGAAGCCACTGTCGCCCGGCTGTGCGAGCTGGAGGGTGTCGGCCCATGGACGGCACATCTCATCGCGATGCGCGTGTTCGGCCACGACGACGCATTCCCCGCGTCCGACCTCGGCCTGCGCCGTTCAGCAGAGCGCCTGGTCGGACACCCCGTCAGCGCCCGCGAACTCGAAGCACTCGCGGAGAGCTGGCGCCCGTACCGTTCGTGGGCCGCGCAGTACCTCTGGCACGCCAGCCACCCGTCCACCGCGAGCATCCGCTGATCTGCCTGCCGAAGATCGGCCTGTGCCCGACCAGCCTCTCATACGGAGACGAACCCAGGAGCCGACATGAGCACCGACACCCACTGGCATACGACCGTCGACAGCCCCATCGGCCCGTTGGGACTCGTGGCCACCGATCAGGGCCTGCGGGCCGTGTCATGGCGCGGTGACGAGACCACCGTCAAGCTGCCAAGCGACATGATCGAAGACGCTGAGCAGCCCATCCTGCAGAAGACTGCGCTGCAGCTCGGCGAATACTTCGACGGGACGCGCACCAGCTTCGACCTGCCGCTCGACTTGCGCGGCACGCCATTCCAAGAGGCCGCCTGGCGGGCACTGGGCGACATCCCCTACGGCAGCACCCGCAGTTATGGCGAGCAGGCAGCCCTGATCGGCCGGCCCAAGGCGGTGCGTGCGGTGGGCCAGGCCAACGGCCGCAATCCCGTCCCCATCGTGCTGCCGTGCCACCGGGTGATCGGCGCCAACGGCTCGCTCACCGGGTTCGGCGGGGGCTTGGACCTGAAGACCGACCTGCTGCGGCACGAAGGCGCCCTCGACTGACGGGCCAGCCCGGTCCGCGGCTTCGCCCTGTGTCTCCCACCCCTGTGTCTCCCACCCCTGTGTCTCCCACCCCTGTGTCTCCCGCCCTGGCTGGCTCCGCTCGAACCCCGAGGCTCAGCCTCTCGGTGCGCGAGGAGGGACTCGAACCCTCACACCCTTGCGGGCACAGGCACCTGAAGCCTGCGCGTCTGCCGAATTCCGCCACTCGCGCGTGGGGCGAACAGACTAGCCTGCCGACCCGCACTCCTACACTTGGCCGATGTGGATGGCCTCAGCTTGGTCGGCAGCGACGGACAGAACCACGAGCTGGTTTCCGGGATCGTCATCGGCAGGCGGAGTGACTGCGATATCGTCCTCAACGGCCCAAGAGTCTCACGGCGACATGCCCAGATCCATTCGGACGCTGAGGGAGTGCTCTTGGTTGATCTGGCCAGCATCAACGGGACCCTCGTGAACGGCATCGAGGTGACCAGCGAGCGGCTCGCCGTCGGCGATGTGGTCACCATCGGCGGGCACGAGCTACGGCTGGAGCTGAGCTGATGTCCGAACAGCTGGTGCAGCTGCTCGCGATCTGCGTGCTCGTCCTGCTGTACCTCTTCTTCTTCCGGGTGCTGAGAGCCGTGTGGGCCGGCGTGGCAACGCCGCGCAACCACCTGAGCTGGAAGTCCGTCCTCACGCTGCGCGGCAACGGACGTGACAATGGGAAGACGGCGTCGCGGCCGCTGGCACTCGTCGTCTGCTCCCCGCTCCACACTCAGGGCGAGCGGCACCTGCTCAGAGACACACTCACCATCGGGCGAAGTGCTGACTGCGATGTGGTCATCGACGACAGCTACTCCTCCCAAGCCCATGCTCGGCTCTATCGCCGGGGAGACCAGCATGTCGTGGAGGACTTGGGATCGACCAACGGGACCTATCTGAATCGCCAGAAGGTCGCCGCCACGACGGCAGTCCGGGTCGGCGACTTTGTCCAGATCGGCTCCACCGTCTTTGAGATCAGCGCATGATCGGCGCGCTGACCGACGCACGCTGCGCCGCCGCACGGCAGCACCGCGAGACTGCACGCTCATGAGCGCGCCCGCCCGCCAGATGCGCATCCGCTGGGGCGGCGCCTCGGATCAGGGGCTGCGGCGGGCCGAGAACCAAGACGCCATGTACGCCGACATCGGTCTTTTTGTAGTGGCTGACGGCATGGGCGGTCACTTGGGCGGCAGCGTGGCGTCCAGCCTTGCTGTCAAGACTCTGGCAGCGAATTCCCCATCGACACCGAGCGAGCTGGTCGCCGCTGTGCGCCACGCGAACCAAGTGGTGCACCATCGCTCAACCGCGCATCCAGATCTGACCGGCATGGGCACCACGCTGTGCGCTATCGCCGTAGTCCAGAGCGACGACAGCCGGGTCTGGTGCTTGGTCAACGTCGGCGACTCGCGTGTGTACCGATATCAGAGGGGTGAGCTGACCCAGCTCACGGTGGATCACAACTTCGTCGCCGAGATGGTCCGCGCTGGTGATCTCACCCCCTCCCAGGCCGCCGAGCATCCCAGGCGCAACACGCTCACGCGGGCCATCGGCGTCGAGCCAGAGGTGTCGATCGACGACTGGATCCTCGACCTCACTGGCAATGACCGGTTCCTGCTGTGCACCGACGGGCTCACCAACGAGTTGGACGAACTGGAGATTGCCCGACTGCTCGACGCTGACAGCCATCCCTCCGAGGTGGCGCGCGCATTAGTGCGCCAAGCCAACGATCGCGGGGGGCGGGACAACTCGACAGCGCTTGTCGTCGACGTCGACATCGAAGGCCTCGAGGCGCCGACAGCAGTGCCCGTCGATGCCGTCGCCGAGACTGCCAGCGCCGAAGGCGCCTCGAAGCGGCGCGGCTGGCGACGCGCTCGCGCGCGTTGAGGACACCGCTGCACATACGACGTCGCACCGAGGCAGCGCTCGCTGTGCTCGTAAGCATGGTGACCTGCACCATCTTCGCCGTCGTGGCGCTGGGCTTGGAACAGAGTTCGGCAAGGGGCGAATCCGGAGGCTTGTCTGAAACGGAACTCCTCAGCGCAGCGTCGTTGTGGGGAACTGCTGGCTGGCTGACAGCGGTGCTCGTCGGCGGTGCCGCAACGATGCGGGCGATCAGGCAATGGGCACCGAGAGGCAACGAGATCCTCTTCAGTCTCATGGCGCTGCTCATGGGCATCGGCTGGGTATTCGTCGCGCGCGTCGACGCTCGACTGGCATCCGAGCAGGCAGTTGCCATGCTCCTCGGGTTCGCAGCGATCGCTGGGATCCTGGCTGCAGCGGATTGCCTCGATTGGTTCCTGAGCCGCCCAGGCGCCTGTGGGTTGGCCACCGTGGCGCTGCTCGCCGCGGGGAGCTTCGCCAGCGGAGCGAGCGTCTCGGCCGGTGCCTATGAGCCGCCGCGCCAGTTGCTGGACTTGGGGTCGCTGCCGAGCATCCAGCCCTACGGACTCGCCAAGATCGTCGCAGCCATCGCTGCCTGCGGACTCGCAACGACCGCACCGCGCTGGCTCACTCCACGCTTGATCCCGCATCGTCATGCTGCGGGTGCGAGCGTTGTCATGATCGGCGCGTGGACGCTGCTCATCATCGGCGGCGAACTGGCCAGCTCGGTGATCGTGTTCGCAACTGCCTGTCTGCCGCTGTGGCTCGACGGCGACGATCTCGTCGGCAGTGACATTCCGACCGCCCCCCGGTCGACACGAGCAAGAGCGCTCAGCGGTGTGATCGCTACATACGCTGTCGGCGTCGGCGTGCTGATCACGGTGTACGACCGGCTGTCGGCACAGGTTCAGTATTGGCTCAACCCGTGGGTCGAGACCGCCGAGGCGACCGTCGTCGATGCCGCGTTCGCCATCAGCGCTGGCGGCATCAGCGGGGTAGGCCCCGGACTCGGCGCGCCGCAGCTACTGCACCAACCGCACAACGACTTCATCTTCGCCGTCGTTGCCGAAGAACTCGGCGTCCTGGGCGGAGCGGCACTGCTGATCGCGTTCGCATTGCTCGTCGGCGTCGGCACAGGCATCGCTCAGCGGGCGCAGGGTGCACATCGACTCCTGGCTGCGGCTGTCACATCAGTGATCGGGATGCAAGCCTTCTTCAGCATCGCCGGCGTTCTGCGGCTGCTGCCGCACACCATCGGCGCTCTGCCGTTCGTGGCCTACGGACCTCTGGCAATGATCGGCAACTGCATCGCCGTCGGATTGCTGCTTGCCATTTCCGATGCCAGCGACGCCGGTTCCCGGCAACTGCAGGCTGACGAGTCATGAACCGGCGGATCGTACGATTGGCAGCCGTGCTGGCCGCGGGATTTGCGGTACTCCTGGTGCAGCTCACCAATGTCGGCTATCTCTCCGCGGAGGGCCTCCGAGATCACGAACTCAATCAGCGAGCTGCGGCAGCGGCGCTCGGGCAGGCGCGCGGCGCGATCATCACCATGGATGGCGAGACGATCGCCCACGCCATCGGCCCGGAAGAAGTCGAGCAGCGCCGACTGCGCACCTACCCCCACGGCACGCTCTATGCGCATGTCGCGGGATTCCTCTCACTCGCCGCCGGAGCGAGCGGCCTCGAGCGCAGCTACGACGCAGAGCTCTCCGGAAACGCAGCAAGCATCGCGCTGCGCGACATGTCGGATCTGTTCGCCGACAGCGACCGCGTCGGCGATCTCCTCTTGTCGGTGCATCACGGTGTGCAGCTCACCGCTCGAGCTGCGCTCGGCGACCGAGATGGCAGCGTGGTCGTCGTCGAGCCGGGTACCGGCGCAGTCATCGCGCTGTGGTCCCGACCCAGCTTCGACCCGAATGCGATCATCGGCACACTGCCCGCTTCGACCGCCGCCAGCCAAGTGCCGACGCTCGCTCGCGCCTACCGGCAGCATTACTTCCTCAACTCCGACGAATCGTCCGAATCCGCAGCGGCCTCCCTGCTGGATGGGGCACGCAGTCAACTGGGTCCCACTGGCATCGACCTGCCCGGCGAACCCGGCCGCGGCGAGATCAGCGAGGGCGTACCGCTCACACCGCTGCAGCTCGCCCTCGCGGCCGCTTCGGTCGCCAACGGAGGGGTGCGCATGCGCCCCTATGTCGTGCGCAGCGTGAGCGTGCGATCAGCGACCCTCTCGACTGGCAGTCAGCCGGCAGGCGCTGACACATCGGCGACCACAACACCACGAACTGCGGGCCGCCTCTTCAAAGCTGCCGAGGCTGCCAGCCTGCTGGCGAGCATGACCACAGAGGCCCAGCAGGCCATGATCGAGCTGACGCCGGCCGATGGCGTCACGCTTCCCGCAGCGCTCGCAACCGGCGGAATCGGCCGGTCGGCTGATGGACCCAGTGGCGGCAGCTGGGCGGTGCTGCTGGCGCCGACGGATACGCCGACGGTAGCCGTCGCGGTACTCATCGAACCCGAGACGGAACTTGACATGGGCGATCCGCGGGACAACGGTACCTTGGCAACGATGATCGCTGCGACCGCAGCGGAAACCGCCCTTGCACTGCGGGCAGTCCCGACACCCGTCGCCGACGGCCCCTAACCCGACCCGCTGCCGTCGACCAGCCGAGCCGGCGGCCCGATCTGACAGCAATAGCCCAACGTCCATGGCAGACACCACAAACCCCATCTTCGGCGGCCGCTATGAGCTGTTCAGCCGCATCGCGCGGGGCGGAATGTCCGAAGTGTTCTTGGGCCGCGACCAGCTGCTCGACCGGCCGGTCGCGGTCAAAGTGCTGTTCCCCGAGTTCGCTGCCAATTCGTCGTTCGTCGAGCGCTTCCGCCGGGAGGCCCAAGCCGCCGCCAACCTGAGCCAGCCCAACGTGGTCGGCGTGTACGACTGGGGCAACCACGAAGGCACCTACTACATCGTCATGGAGTACGTCGAGGGGCGAAGCTTGGCTGAGGTCATCCGCAGCGAGGGTCCGTTGCACCCCGACCGCGCCGCAGACATCGCTATCGACATCGCTGCGGCACTGGCATTCGCACACGGCAACGGCGTCGTTCACCGCGACATCAAGCCGGGAAACGTGATGATGACCCAGTCCGGCCAAGTGAAGGTCGCTGACTTCGGCATCGCTCGGGCACTCGGCGGCGCATCGGAGGATCTGACGCGCACGGGTTCGGTGATGGGCACCGCCACCTACCTGTCTCCCGAGCAAGCCCAAGGACTGGACGCGGATCCGCGCAGCGACGTGTACTCGCTCTCAGTCGTGCTGTACGAAGTGCTCACTGCCGGACCGCCGTTCACCGGTGACAGCCCCGTGGCGATTGCCTACAAACACGTCCAGGAGACGCCGGTTCCGCCGTCGCGCTACAACGCCGACGTCCCCCACGAACTCGAAGCGATCTGCCTGCGCGGACTCGCCAAAGACCCTGACGCCCGTTACGGCTCGGCCGCTGAGATGCGCAACGACCTGCTGCGCTTCCGTGCCGGCCAGCCGACGCACGCTGCCGCCGTCGACGTCACGGCTTATTTCCCGGCAGTCTCCGCGCCCACACTGACGGCGACTGGCCAGATTCCAGCAACGACGCCCCAAGCGGGGCACATACCACCGCCCGCTCCGCCTGCGCCCCCCTACGGCGAGTACGCGCAGCCGCAGTACCCCCAGCCATACCCGCCCCAATACGCCCCGAGCGCTCCACCGAGCCAGATCGAGCCGCCGGACCGCACTCCCATGTGGATCACCTTGCTAGTGATCCTGCTGCTGGTCATCGCCGGCCTGGTGTTCCTGCTCGTCAACGACCGGGGCGAACCCGGTCAGGTGGCAGTGCCCCCGGACACGTCGGATGCTCGTCTGCGCGTGCCCAACGTCCGTGGTGTTCCCTTCGAGGAAGCCCAGCGCGAACTGGGCAATGTCGGATTCATGCATGTCACGCCCAGATACGAAGAGCGCGACGACGTCGAAGAAAACATCGTGTTCGATCAGATTCCCCAACCGGGGCTGCTGCTGGCTGAGCCCAACGATCCCGACAATCCGATCATTCTGCTGGTCGCCGAACCGCCCAATCTGGTCCAGTTGCCCAACGTGGTCGGGCAGGGCTACGAAGAAGCCGAAGCCGTGCTGGTGTTGTCGGGCTTCAGCGTCGACCGCATCGATGTCCCCAATGACAGCTTGGCGATCGGGATGGTGACCGCTCAGAGCATCCCGAGCACCGAGCAGCGGCCCGCCGGCACGGTCATCACGCTGACGGTCTCGGCGGGGCGGGGAGAGGTCGAGGTTCCGCGCCTGATCGGCCAGACAGTCAACGACGCTCGGGTCGCGCTGGCCCGTCTCGGTCTCGTGGACCGCGTCGAGCGGGAGTTCTCCACCCAGTTCAGCGAGGGGACCGTGATACGCAGCAGCCCCGAAGCTGTCGAATCGGTGGAGCGGGGCAGCGTGATCACGCTGGTCGTATCCGATGGACCCGAGGAATTGGTGGTGCCTGCTCTCGAGGATTTCGACACGTCGGTCGCCGATCGCATCGAGGCAGAACTCATTGCGCTTGGTTTCACCGTGAAACGCACCTTCAGCGAAGTTTCCAACGTCGAGGTCAACACCAACGTCGTCCGTAGCATCAGCCCCGAACCCGGGACTGTGCTCATTGCCGGATCCGAGGTCATCATCCACCTGTACACGCCACCGACGATTGCAACCATTCCCAGCCTGCAGGCATTGGGGACCTTTGATGCCGACGAGGTCGAGGCCGCCATGACCGAACTCGGTTTCCGGCTCAGGCGTCGCACACAATCAGTCGTCGCAGGCGATCCGGCCGACGGGCAGGTCATCACGTTCGATCCGGCCCCCGGCACTGACGTCAAGATCAACTATGACACGGTGACGCTGATCGTCGGCGAGGCCGAAGCCGACACCGGCGAAGAGGAACCCGATGACGCGTCCGAGGACCCGCCCGAAGACGGTGAAGAGTGAGAGTCGCTCGCTGAAGCACACCTGCGATGCAGCTCAGATCTCGATTGCACCACTAGGTTGATCAGCCATGGCTCGCCCTCGCAAGACAAGTCGCATCACGCCCAAAGGCACGCGGCCTCAAGGGTCGCAGATTGCCCCCACAAGCGCTCCCCGCCACGGCTCGCAGAGTGCTTCGTGGTTCGGCTGGCTGATCCTGACCTTGCTCAGCATCGGCACCGCCGTCATCGTGTCGAACTACATGAGCTGGCTGCCCGGCAGCCCGACCAGCGCGTGGATTGCGGTCGGCCTCGCAATAGTGCTGGCAAGCATCCTGCTCGCAACCCGTTGGCGCTGATTGCTGCGAACACTGAATCGGCGCTTCGCGTCACCGGCGACCAACGACCAGCGGCGGTCGGCGGTCGCCCAAAGGGGCTGCCGTGCAGCCCGCATGCGAATGACATGGATGCAATTTACCCAGCATGTGGAAAACCTGTGGGAATCAGCACTCGATTCGGCGGCCGGCGCCTACTCGTCGGCATTCACGATGAGATCCATGTCCTCGCTGCAACAGCGGGGAGGCGTCGGGTGCTGCACCGGGGCACGCGTCATGCGCATCTCGGTGCCGCACAGGCTGCACCGGTAGGTGAGCCGGACCCGACGCAGCTCCCCCGGCGGGGGAGGCGGCGGGATCGGCCTCGAGAACGTGGCCATCAACCGCAGGCCGAGCCGGTACACGATGTAGATGAACACCAGCGACAGCGGTACAGCCAGCCACAGGCTCACGCAATCACGCTAACGGCGCGTGCCTAGTGGTATGTCCGTAAATTGCCTGGGGTGAATCGCGGCCTGTCCTGGCATGTCAGCGGCTCAAGATCCGCCTTGGCCGGAACCATGACCGCCGCCCGCCCGTGCCGCCGTTGGAACTCAGGTGCTTGTGCCATTGTTTGGCTGTGCGGCCGAGCGGGACCGAGCCGGGCGATTTCGTCGAGTACGACATGGACCTCTATGAGGCCCAGCGTCGCAACCGGATGCGCGCTGCGCTTGAGGCCAGCCGAGTTGAGATGAGCCGCGAGCTCGGCATCGAGCTGCGGGTGGCCAGCGAGGGCAACAATCTGGTGCTCGCCGATGCGGAGGGAATCCGCTACCGGGCGAGCCTGAATCACGAGGGGCGACTCGTGCTGACCGCAACTCGGGGCGCGAGCCTGCTCTAGCAGGTTGGTCGGATTGCCGCGAGTTACTGCGAGCGGGCCGGTGCTGCCCGGAATGCGCGCTCGAGCAGTGACGGCGGAGCCGGTTCGGACTCGACGGCCTGCGGGGACTCGGAGGACTCGGAGGGCTCGGGACGCGAGCGGGACTCGAACAACGGCGCTGGAGGCTCGCTTGGCGGCGGTGCAACCGGATCTGGCGCTGGCATCCGTCGATCCTCGAACTCCCACCCAACCGGCACCGTGATGCGGTCCGCATGCACTCTGCAGAGCGGGACCACCACGTTCCGGCTGCGGGTCGTCCCGGCAACCGTCGCGGGATCGAGGTCGTACAGCCACGCCCTCGCCCCGGTGATGTCGTACCCCAGCCCGGCGATGGCCATCTCGGTGCACATGCCTCGGACACATTGCAGCATGGCCTTCGAAGGTACCGGCGCGCTCAGCTCCGCTGAGGGATGGGCGATCGGGCAATGAGGCCCGGCCGGGAGCTGCCCACGCCTGCTTCGATAGTGTTCACTGCGTCAGCGGCAGGCCAGCGGCTGGCGAGCACTCGAGGGGAGCAGCTGTGGTTGGCGGAGCATTGAAGTCCGCGAGCATGGACGATTTCGATCTTCGGATGTCCACCGAGGTCGAGCCGCTGTACGAGGCAGTCAAGGCGTTCATCCGCGATGAGGTCGACCCCATCACCGAGGAATTCCACCGGATGGGCGAGAACCGCGAGGACCGCTGGCATTGGGCGCCCGGGCAGCTCGAGCTGCTCGACGGTGCCAAGGCCAAGGCGCGCGAGCTGGGCCTGTGGAACTTCTTCCTGCCCGACGCGGACACCGGCGAGGGTCTCAGCAATCTGGACTACGCCTACATCGCGAACGAGCTGGGCAAGAACCGGCTGGCCTCGGAGTGCCTGAACTGCTCGGCACCCGACACCGGCAACATGGAAGTCCTCGAACGCGTCGGCACACCGGAGCAGAAGGCGCAATGGCTCGAGCCGCTGCTCGAAGGCAAGATCCGCTCGGCCTACGCGATGACCGAACCCGCCGTGATGAGCTCGGACGCCAAGCAGGTGCAGACCAACGCCGTGCTCGACGGCGACGAGTGGCTGATCAACGGCGAGAAGTTCTATATCTCGGGGGCTGGCGATCCCCGCTGCAAGATCATGATCACCATGGTCCGCACCAACCCCGACGCGGACACCTACAAGCAGCAGTCGCAGATACTCGTGCCGATTGACGCCCCCGGCGTCAACATCCTCGGCCCGATGCACGTGTTCGGCGCCGACGATGCGCCGCATGGACACATGCACATCGTGTTCGACGACGTGCGCGTGCCCAAGGACAACATCCTGCTCGGCGAAGGCCGCGGCTTCGAAATCTCTCAGCTGCGGCTGGGCCCGGGTCGCATCCATCACTGCATGCGGTCGATCGGATCCGCCGAGAAAGCCATCGAGATGATGGTCGACCGGGGCGTGAGCCGGGAAGGCTTCGGCAAGAAGCTCATCAACCTCGGCAAGAACATGGAGATCGTCTCGCGGTCACGCATCGAGGTGGAAGCGATGCGGCTGATGGTGCTGCGGGCCGCCAAGGCCATGGACACCCTCGGCAATGCCGAGGCTCGGGTCTGGGTCAGCGCGGTCAAGGCGATGGTGCCCGAGAAGTGCTGCGACATCATCAACGAGGCCATCCAGATGCACGGCGCCGCCGGCGTCTCACAGTGGTACCCGCTGGCGGACATGTGGCATGCACAGCGCACGCTGCGGCTGGCTGATGGGCCTGACGAGGTGCATCACCACGTTGTGGCACGCTCCGAAGTTCGCAACCGCGAGTCAGAGCGAGCGATGGGCTTCGCCGACGATCACGCGCTGGACGGCCCTCGTCAGCCTGCGATGGCCTTCTCTGGCCCCTAGTGCCGTGTCAGCAAACGTTTGCGCGGTTGCCGGCGCCGTCGCTTCGCCTGCGAGCAGGCCCTCCAGCGATCCCCGCCACAGCGAAGGTTGCTTGACACGGCACTAGCCGCTGAGCACGAGGCGAACAGAGGCATGGTCTCCGTGCTTCAAACAGGTGCCGCGCAGGGTTGAGCGACCGGGCCGGGCCGAGGTGCCGCCTCCGTGCTTCAAACAGATGAAGCGCTTCGTGCGCAATCTGGATGTGCCAAGGGCGCTTCATAACTGCGCGCGGAGGCGGCACCTCGATCCGGCCCTCGGTTCGCTGGGTCTTTGCCTTGGCCGCGCTAGGCGTGGGTGGGGTCGCCGAGGTCTTGGAGGGCCCAGTCTCTGAGTTCTACTTTGCGGATCTTGCCTGAAGGCGTAGCCGGCATCTCTTTGACGAAGATCACGTGGCGGGGGATCTTGAAGCTGGCGATGCGGCCCCGGCAGCGTTCGATGAGCGACTCCTCGGTGATGTCGGCTGAGGCTGCGGGCGTGAGCTGGACAAAGGCCACCGGGACCTCTACGAGACGGGGGTCGGGGTAGCCGACCACGGCGATCTGCTCGACGCCGTCTACCTCGAGCAGGTAGCCCTCGACCTCGGCGGGGGAGACGTTCTCGCCGCCTACCTTGAGCATGTCCTTGTGACGGCCGATGAAGACAACGTGGCCGTCGGGTCGCACGCGGGCGATGTCGCCGGTGTCGAGCCAGCCGTCGTCGCCGAGCACCTCGGCAGTGGCCTCGGGGCGGCGCCAGTACTCCTCCATCACCGTGTAGCCCCGGACGAACAGCGCTCCAGGCACATCGGGCGCGCACTTCTCGCCAGTCTGAATATCTCGGTGCGCTGCTCTCCTGAGCCAATAGAATCCCGACTGATGCGCATCATCCACGAGGGCGTCAACAACCCGTCCCGCGGCATGCGAAGCAAACGCGAGTTCGTTGCGGCGCTTGCGCTAGCAACGCTTCTCGGGACACTCACAGCGGCAGGAGTGATCTTTGTTGAGACTGCTGCTCTGCGGGTTGCCGTGTTTGCAATTCCCGTACTGGGGGCTGGTGTCGCCGGCCTGTGGTGGGAACGTCGCGGACGAGAGCGGTTTCCGCTCCAGTCGCTCGGCGAGCAACCTACAGACACAACTTGACACTCTCAACCGCTCTGACTGCTGAGAAGTCTCGTCGCGGGCTGCCGACCCTGTATGGCACGGCACTGTCCGCATTGTTGCTAGCTGGCTGCGCCTCGTCTGGAGGTCCGCTGTCACTGTCAGATGGTTGCGCCCGCGCGGCGGCCATACAGGCTTCAGCAGAACTTGCGCTCAGCGACGTTCTGGCAGAACATGCCGCAGCCCATGATGCCGGTGTGGAACACGACGACGATGCCACCGTGGCAGCGCGTGTTGATGTTCTTATCGCGGAAGCTCAGACGCGAGAACGCTGTAGCTGAACTTCACAGGTCAACAGCCACAGCCACTCGGACAGGTTGGTCATCCACACCGCCGCGTGGTCACCGCGCTGCGCGCCCAGCGCCATCAGCCCCTTGGCAACACGGTCAACCTCGAAAGCGAAGTCAGCGCAGGTCCAGTACCAGTCGCCGAAGATCACCGCGGGGCGTTCCCCCCACATGCGTACCGCCCGATCGACCCCATCGCCCAACATGAGCCACTCGTAGGTTGGGGTCGCGGCCATGGCGGCAGCGTATGTCAATGGTGTCGTCAGGCGACGAGAACAGGAACCAACAGAGCCAGCCAGATACTCAGCGCGAAGCCTGTCATTGCCAGCATCAGCGTCCGGGTCTGCTGTGCGATGCGCGCGTCGAGCGCTCCCAAGATCCGTTGTTCAACTGCAGCCAGATCGGACTTTGTGGCGACTTCCGGCCATTCGTACGGCGGCAGCGAATTCATGAGCGACGCTGCCTCCTGTTCTCCGATTGTTTCTCTCAGACGGTGCAGCAGTACCAGCAGCTCAGTCTCGTTCGGCCCCATCGTTGTCCTCCGTTTCGAAATGGACCGAATGGAGGGAAGGGGCTCAGCGCCGCCCTTCCGATGGCGCAGAGCCACCCTATCGCTGTACGCGGCGGGCACTCAGAGCAACGGCGGCACGGCGATTGGGGCAGAGCGGAGCTACGTTGAGCGAGTTCGCGCCCCACCCGAAGGAGTCCGCCGTGGAATTCGACCTCATGACTGGTTCGTCGAGCTGGAACGATGCAGCCGACCTGGCCCGCAAGGTCGAAGGTGCCGGCTTCTCCGGGATGCTCTACACCGAGACTGGGCAGGTGCCGTGGATGCAGCTCGCTGCGGCCGCCATGGCAGCGCCCAGCCTGACCTTCACCACCGGCATAGCGGTGGCCTTTCCCCGCAGCCCGATGGTGTCGGCCCAGATCGCGTGGGAACTCGCCGGCGAGACGAAGGGCCGCTTCCGACTGGGGCTCGGCAGCCAAGTGAAGGGCCACATCGTGCGGCGCTATTCATCTGAGTTCGACCGGCCGGCGGCGCGCATGCGCGACTACACCGAGGCAGTGAAGGCGTGCCTGCGCGCTTTCCGCCGGGAGGAGAAGCTCAGCCACGAGGGCGAGTTCTTCAATCTCAGCCTGCTGCCGGCCCAGTGGACGCCGCGCAACCACGACTACGGCGACATCAAGGTCGACATCTCCTCTGTGGGCCCGGTCATGAACGGCGTGGCCGGCGAGGTTGCCGACGGTGTGCATGTCCACCCGATGCACACGATGCACTACATCCGCGAGCGGCTGCTGCCCGAGGTGGCCCGAGGCGCCGAGCGGGCGGGCCGCGACGTCGACGAGATCGACCTGATCGTGCCGGTGTTCGCTGCCCCGGGCGACTCCCCCGATGAGCTGGCGCCACTGGTCCAGCGGGCCAAGACGCAGATCGCCTTCTACGGCACCACGCCGAACTACTCGTTCCAGTTCACCGACCTGGGGTACGAGGGGGTGACCTCCGCACTGCGTGAGCACATGGCCGCGGGCGACATCGCCGGCATGGCCGATTGCATCACTGACGACATGCTGGACCACTTCGCTCTGGTCGCCCCGTGGAACGAGATGGCCGATCGGCTCCGGGATCGCTACGACGGCACGGCCGCCCGGGTCGTGATGTACCTGGCGGAAGAACAGATCCGCAAGGACCCCGACATGGTCCACAAGTGGGGCGACGTGGCGCAGGCCACGCGCTCCTGAGCAGACCAGCACCGGAGCCCTGGACGGCAGGAGGCGAGATGAGCGACAACGGCAGTGCAGACCGGGTGGCGCTGGTGACCGGCGGCGGCAGGGGCATCGGCCGCGAGATCTGCCTGGGCCTGGCACGGGCCGGACGCCGCGTGGCCGTCGCCGACCTGCGTGTCCCCGAAGCCACCGAGACGGCTGCTCTGATCAACACCGAAGGCGACAGCGGCGGCACATCAGACGCAGCGATGGCCGTCGAGATGGATGTGGCTGACTCTGACTCGGTGGCGCAGGGCCTGCTGACGGTCGCCGATGAACTGGGCCCGGTCGAGATCTTGGTGAACTGCGCGGGCTGGGACGTGCTGAAGCCGTTCGGCGCCACCGACGAGGATTTCTGGAACCGCGTCATCGAGATCAACTACAAGGGCCCACTGCGGCTGACGCACGGATGCCTGCCTGCCATGATCGAGGCGGGTTGGGGACGCATCTGCAACATCGGATCCGATGCCGGCCGGGTGGGTTCCTCGGGCGAAGCCGTGTACGCCGGCGCCAAGGGCGGCGTCATCGCTTTCACCAAGACCATCGCCCGCGAGGTGGCGCGCCGCGGCATCACCGCAAACGTGGTCTGCCCAGGCCCGACGGACACCCCTCTGCTGGAAGAGATCGCCGCGGCCACCGACACGAGCGACAAGATCATCGGGGCCATGGCCCGGGCAGTGCCGATGAAGCGGATCGGTCAGCCGCATGAGGTGGCGGCAGCTGTGGTGTTCCTGTGCAGCGAGGAAGCCGGCTACATCACCGGCCAGACGCTGTCGGTCAGCGGCGGCCTCACCATGGCCTGACCGGCGTGGCTCAGGCGCCGTACGTGGGGTCGCGGCGCTCGGCGAAGGCGCGCAGGCCTTCCTTCGCGTCGGCGGAGGCGAACGCGGCCCGGGTGTATTCCTGGTAGAGCCGCAGGCCGTCGGCCAGTGACATCTCACGGCCGCGCAAGGCCATCTCCTTGGTCATGCGGATAGCGGCGGGGCCGTTCGCGGCGATCTGATCGGCGATGCCGCGGGCGGTTGCCTGCAAGTCGGCCGGGGCGGCCATCTCGCTGACGAGCCCGATGCGCAGCGCCTCGGCGGCGTCGATGAATGACCCGGTGAGCAGCAGCCGCATTGCATCGGACGAGCCGATGAGGCCCGGCAGCCGCAGAGCGCCGTAGCCGTGCAGGATCGCCCAGCGAACCTCCGGGCAGCCGAATTGGGCGGTGTCGTCGCACACCCGGATGTCGCAGAACAGCGCCAGTTCCAGCCCACCGGCCAGGCAGTAACCCTGGATGGCAGCGATCGTGGGCTTGGCGGTCTCCAACCCGATGTCGAACCGGTCGGGACGCCACGGCATCCAAGCCTCCCGGTCGGCGAACTCGCCAAGATCGTGACCAGAGGTGAACGCTCGCCCGGTTCCCGTGACGATCGTGCATCGCACCGCGGTGTCGGCGTCGGACGCGAGCAGCGCTTCGCCGATGCCGTGATACATCTCGTCGGTCATCGCGTTGAGCTTGTCGGGCCGGTTCAGCGTGATCGTCGCCACATGACCGTCGACGTTGTATGTCACCTCGTCCATGGTCAACTCCCTGATTCGCTTTGCGAAATGCTTGCACAGTGAGAGGATGCGCTGACCAATGACAACGACACTGATCGCGCTGGTGATGTCCAAGGGGTACGTCGTGGCCGACGGCGCCATGGGCACGCAGCTGTTCGCGGCTGGGCTGTCGGCAGGGTGGTCGCCGGAGGAATGGAATCTCAGCCACCCCGACGAGGTGCGGGCCGTCCACCGGGGATACCTGCAGGCTGGTGCAGACCTGATCGTGACCAACAGCTTCGGCGGCAACTGCTTCCGGCAGAGCTTGCACGGCTTCGAAGGGCGGGTGGACGAGCTGAACCGGGCCGCCGCGCACATCGGCCGGCTCGAGGCCGACGCAGAGATGCAGCGGTCAGAGCGACAGGTGCTCGTAGCCGGCTCCATGGGGCCCACCGGCGAGCTGCTTGAGCCCCTCGGCACCATGAAGGCGGGTGCGTGCGAAGCCGCATTCGCCGAGCAGGCCGCTGGGTTGGCGGCGGGTGGCGTTGATCTGCTGTGGATCGAGACGATGAGCGCCCTCGACGAGATCGAGGCTGCAGTTCGTGGTGCACGCTCGGTGTGCGACTTGCCGATCGCCGCCACCATGAGCTTCGACACCGCCGGCCGCACGATGATGGGCGTCACCGGCAGGGAGATGGTCGACCGCCTGGGGGCGCTGCAGCTCGCGGCCATCGGCGCCAACTGCGGCAACAACGTGCCCGACACCGAGGCGGCGGTCATCGCCATTGCCAACGCCGGCAGCGGCACGCTCACCGTGTCGAAGCCGAACGCCGGAGTGCCTGTCTGGCGCGAGGACGCGTTGGTGTACGACGGCACCCCCGAACTGCTGGCCGTGCATGCACACCGCGCCCACATATCGGGCGTCGACGTGATCGGCAGCTGCTGTGGCAGCACACCGGAGCACACCGCCAAGATGGTCGCTGTGCTCGCCGGTGAGGAAGCGCCGCCTTCGGTCGAAGTGGTCCTCAACCCCAAGACAGCCCTCGACGAACGCTTGGTGCGCCGACGGCCGCGCCGGCGCCGGAACCGCGGTTGAGGCCGACCATATGTCGCTGCGCCCACCGGTCCGCATCAGAGGCACTCGATCGCGATGACCGCAGATCGTGACGTGGAGCTGAGCGATCCGTGGCAGGCCATCGAGGCGTGCTACGAGGCCGGCTGGACCGACGGTCTGCCGGTGGTGCCGCCGACCGAGCCGCTGGTGAACGCCATGGTGTCCGGCGGCGTGTGGGATGCCGATGACGTACTGCTGGCTGAGCCGGCGCGCGGCCTCGAGGTAACCGCTCGCAAGGCCGCTGCCAACGCCGTGATGGCCGGGTGCCGGCCTGAGTACTTCCCGGTCGTCGGCGCAGTGCTTGCCGCCATCGGCACCCCTTCCTTCGAGCTGCACGCCGTGTCGGCGAGCACTGGCGGGGCGGCCGTGCTCATCGCGGTCAACGGGCCGATCCGTGACCAGATCGGCATCCACTACAAGGAGAACCTGTTCGGCCCGGGCTTCCGGGCCAACGCCACCATCGGCCGCTCGGTGCGGCTGGTGCTGCGGAACTGCCTTGCGGCCATCCCCGGCAAGCTCGACAAGAGCACCCAGGGCTGGGCCGGCAAGTACGCCATGTGCTTCGGGGAGGACGAGGCCACCAGTCCGTGGGAGCCGTACCACGTGTCGCTCGGCTACTCGCCGACTCAGAGCACCGTCACCGTGATGGCCGCCGAATCGGGCCACAACGTGCTGAACCACGCCTCGCCCGACCCTGAGGGCCTCCTCGGCACCTTTGCCGACACGATGGCGGCATTCGGCTCGCTCAGCTCCGGGCGCTCGCTCATCGTGGTCGCACCCGAGCACGCCCGCAAGATCGGGGCGGCGGGCTGGAGCCGGGTACAGGTCCAGGAGTACCTGTTCACCCACGCCGCCAGGACCTACGCCGACGTGAAGCGAGGCGGCAAGGTCGAAGCTGCCGGGAACGTCACCGGCTTTCATCCCACCCAGTGGATGGAGACCGACCCTGAAGTGCAGCCGGGCGACGAGCACATCACGGTGCCCCGCGGCACCTGCCCCGACGACATCGCGATCATGGTGGGCGGCGGCGACGCGGGCGGTCACTCGTCGTTCTTTCCCACCTGGAGCCGGGACCGCAGCGTGCCGCTCATCACCCAGGAGATACTCACGCCATGACGGTCACCCTGGTCGATCCCACGCTGTCGGTCGCTGGCGACGCCAGCCGCCCGGCACAGCGGCCAGCGTCGCTCGAAGGCACCGTGGTCGGGCTCGTCAGCAACGGCAAGACACACGCTCCCCGAATCCTGGGCCGGGTCGCCCAGAACCTGATCGATCACCACGGCGCTCGCGACGCCGTGCTGCTGGTGAAGCCGACGGCGAACCTGCCTGCTGCTCCCGAGGAGGTGGCGGCGTTGGCGCCGGACGTCACGGCGATCATCGCGGCCATCGGCGACTGAGGCAGCTGCTCGTCGAGCAGTGTGCTCGACGCCGTGCACTTCGAAGCGCTGGGTGTGCCCGCCGCGGCGATCCTGACCGAACCGTTTGCTGCGACCGGCATGGCGATTGCCGAGCTCGGGGGCTTCGCCGACTACCCGTTCGCCACGGTGCCGCACCCCATCGGCAGCCTGACGGCGGCAGAGGCCATGGCAGTCGCCGATGCAGTAACCCCGACAGTGCTCGGCCTGCTCACGGCCGCCAACACTCAACCGTCCAGCAATAGCGATGCGGCCGGTACCGGTGCATCAGGATCGCCGGCGACTGCTTCCGCGCTCGACGACGTCGTTGAAGAACTGGCCGCTGTCCTGCGCGCGGATCGTGCCGACCTCACTGCCTCCGTCGCCGGGCGGCACATCACGCTCCGCCTCCACATTCCCGATGAAGCCTGCGCGGAGTGCATCCTGCCGGCCGACATGCTCGTGGGGATGTTCCAGCACCGTTTCGACACCGATCTCGGCCCCGGCTGGACCATCGCCCTGGAAGACCCCCGCGAGGCTGCGATCTAGGGTGAACCCATGACCGGCCAACTGCCCGCGGGAACCACCAAGGGCGTCTTCGCCATCAGCGATGCCGGGGCCATTCACACGCTCGAAGCCCGGCATGTTCGCGACCTTGCCTGCATCGACGGCCGCGTGTTCGCGGGATCGGCCGCCGGCCTGTTCATCAGCGACGACGGCGGGTGCACCTAGTCGGGACCGCAACTCGCCGGGCGAGAGATGTGGCAGATACGCGCCGCCAGTGACGGCGGGCTGTATGCCAGCACCGAGCCTGCCGCACTGTTCCGCAGTGACGACTGCGGCGCTTCGTGGCATGAGATCGAGGCGCTTGCTGCCTTGCCCGAAGCGGAACGCTGGTGCGTGCCCATTGAGCCTCCCCAACCGGGACGTGCCCGTGCCCTCGTCATCGACGAAGCCGACCCCGACCGCATCTGGGTCGGCGTCGAAGTGGGCGGCGTGGCCCGCAGCACCGACCGCGGCGATCCCTACAGCGTCACCGTTGCCAGCGCCCCTACCGCCTTCTCGCACTACAAGGACCCAGGCGGGGCCTGTGCAGCTCTGTACCGATCTGACGACCAGGGCCAGTCCTGGCGGTCGCTCTGCGACGAGACCCATTCGCCGTCACCGGTCAACTTTCATGGCCTCGTCCCCGGCCCGGACCATGTCGGCGGCGTTCTCGTGGGAACCGACATCGGCGAGGTATGGCGGGTTTCTGACAATGCCCAGTGGACCGAACTCTCCTCGGGCCTGCCCCTCGTCTGGTCGCTCGCTGCGGTCTGAGCGGCGCTGCCGCCAGCACTCAAGCCTCGCAGGCGGCATCTGCCGAAACCTGACGACCGCGGCATGATTAGCCTCAGTTTCTGACGGGAGGGCAGCCATGGACGCGTCCGCTGAGCGGTTCCGCGAAACGGCACGAGAGTTGGCTGCGCGCTTCGCGCCGCGGGCGGCCCGCTGGGACACCAACCGGGAGTACTGCTGGGAGAACGTGCGCGAGCTGTCCGACGCCGGGCTGACCGGCATGACGATTCCCGAATCGCTCGGAGGCGCAGGGACGTCCTTCTACGAGGCGGTGCTCGTCATCGAGGAGATCGCCAAGGCGTGCACCCTGTCGGCCCGCATCGTCGTGGAATCGAACATGGGCGCGATCAGCGCGATCATGGCCTACGGCACCGACGAGCAGAAACAGCTCTGCGCCCCGCTCGTGCTGGCCGGGGACAAGCCGGCGATCTGCATCACCGAGCCGGACGCCGGAAGCGCCGCCACCGAGATGGCCACCACCGCCCGCAGAACGCGCTCGGGCTATGTCCTCAACGGTACGAAGCACTGGATCACCGGCGGCGGCATCTCCAGGGTCCATTTGATCTTCGCCCGAGTCCTGGACGAGCAGGGGTCTCCCCAGGGCATCGGCGGTTTCATCGTCGTCTGCGATCCGTCGAAGGACGAGTTCCCGCCCGGCTTCGAGGTGGTTCGGCGGGAACGCACGATGGGCCTGTGCGGCATGCCCGAAGCCGAGCTTCGCTTCACCGATCTCGAGGTGGACGACGCATTCGTGCTTGTCCCGCCGTCGGGGTTCCGGCGCGGATTCGCCGACTTGATGAACGCCTACAACAGCCAACGCGTCGGCGCCGGCACCATCGCCTTGGGCGTGGCAGCGGGCGCCCTCGAACACGCCATGCGGTACCTCCAAGAACGGCAGCAGTTCGGTCGCCCGATTGCCGAGTTCCAAGGCCTGCAATGGATGCTGGCCGATATGGACACCAACGTCCATGCGGCCCGCCTGCTGTTGCATGAGGCGGCGCGGTCGCGAGGCCCCGGCGGCAGCGAGTTCCCCGACATGACGATGGCGGCGCGGGCCAAGCTCTTCGCGTCAGAGATGGCGATCGGGGTGGTCAGCGACGCCCTGCAGCTCTTCGGCGCCCGCGGCTTCGGCGACCAGGAGCCGATCGAGCGCATGTACCGGGATGTCCGGATGTTCACGATCGGCGGCGGCACCGCACAGATCCTGAGAACCCAGCTCGCCGGCAGTCTGCTCGGCATGAGGACGCCCCAGACCAGGGACGGCTATCTCAGACTGCACTCCCGGCCCGCCGACGGTGCCGCCCCTGACGCCGAGACCCAACACCGCACCAGCGCGGATGGCGAGGTTGAACTCGCGCCGCACAACGGCGCGAGAGTGGCCTCGCCTCGCTGAGCACACTGGACAAGTTTTGGGCTGTTCATCGCAAGACTGACCGCGCCACACCACAACGAAGGAACTGCAGGGGTGAAGGATCGCTACGGACTCGAACTCAGCACGTCGTCAGCGGACGCACGGGACGCCTACGTCGACGCGATCGACCGGATGCTCGCCGCCGACGGAGGCGTCGACGAAGCGCTGGGCGCCGCGATCGCGGCCGACCCGGACTTCGCCCTCGCCCATGCCGCGAAAGCCCGGCACCTGCAGCTCTACGCCCAGGTGCCTGAAGCACGAGCGGCTGCGGAAACTGCCGTAGCTCTCAGCGAGAAGACAACCGTACGCGAGCAGCAGCACGTCGAGATCATCAATCTGCTCGTCACCGGCAAGGTGCCCGCCTCGCTCGAGCTGACCCGCCAGCACCTCGACGACTACCCGCGCGACGCGTTCGTGCTGATGCCCGCGACCGGGGTGTTCGGATCCATCGGCTTCAGCGGTCGCATCGGCAGGGAACCCGAACTGCTCGACTTCCTCGAACCGCTCGCGACTCACTACGGCGACGACTGGTGGTTTCTGACCGTGCACGCCTTCGCGCTGATCGAGATCGGTCAGTGGGATCGGGGCCGGCAGCTAGCAGAGCGCGCCCTCGCTCAACGACCCACCAACCCGCACGGCGCCCACACGCTGGTGCACGCGCTGTTCGAAGCCGGCGCAGACGACGAAGCCCTCGACTACCTCGACGGCTGGATGCCCGCCTCAGACCGGGCGAGCCTGCTCCACTGCCACATCTGGTGGCACTACGCGCTGATGCTCATGACCGCGGGGCGGAACGACGACGCACGCCAGGCCTTCAGCGAGAACTGCCTTCCCGGCGCCACCACCAGCCCGCCCATCAACGTGGTCACCGATGCCACGTCGTTCCTGTGGCGTGACGAGCTGGCGGGGAACCCGCGCGACCTGGTGGCCTGGGAAACGGTGAGGGAGTTCTACGAAGAACGCTTCCGCCGCCCCATCGTGTTTGTCGATGCGCATGCGGGCCTCATCTACGCCGCACTCGGAGAATCCGAACAACTGCAGGCGTGCATTGCCGATCTGGCCGAGCTTGGCGAAGCCGGCCGGCTGCCCGCGGAGACGACCGCGGCAGATCTGGCCCAGGCCTACGAAGCCTTCGAGAGCGAACGCTGGGCCGAGGCCATCGAGGTGCTGGAGCCGCTGATCCCGCAGGTTGTCCGCATCGGCGGCAGCCGCGCTCAGCGCGACCTGATGACCAACACGCTGCTCGCCGCCTATGTCAAGGCTGATCGCCCCGACGACGCCCGAGCCTTCCTCGAGCGCGTCACCGATCGCCAGCCCTCACGCCCGGTCGCCGGCCTCATCGCCGCGTGATCCGCTCCGCTGAGTCGGCGTTGGAAGTCTGTTACTCCGTCAGCAGTCGCCTAGGAGGCTGGTCGGAAAAGGGGATCTTGCCGACACAGCAAGTCCCTGACCTGCGGGTTTGCATCTGACAAACGCCGAAACAGCGGCTTTCCGACCAGCCTCCTAGGAGGGTGGTCGGTTATTGGGGTGTGGGGCGTGTTTTGTGGTCGGGTTGGCGCGGTTGTGGGGTTGGTGGCGGTGTTGGGCGGTTGGCGGTGTGGGGCTGGGCGGGGTGTGTGTCAGCCGATGACGCCGAGGCGGTCGGCGAGGTCCAGGTTACGGGATCGGCGTCGATGAGGTCCCCCGGGACCGTGGCGTCGTGGGCGGTCGCCTGTGTCGCCGCGGCGGAGGTGATCATGTCGGAGTCGGCGCCGGCGGCGGTGCGCAGCTTGCAGCCGTCGTAGCTGTCCCAGCGGGAACGATGCCCGCGCCGCGCGTCGGGATCGGCCGTCGAGATCACCCGGCCGGGGGCCGCTTCGCGGGCTGTCTGGGGGGTTTCGGCGCCGGCGGCGGTCTCGATGTCCTGGCCCGCCACGACCCTGAGCAGCTCCGCCGCCGCTGTGAGCTCGGGGTCCTCGAAACGGGCGCGGAACCCCACGACCGTCTCAGCGTCACCGAACAGCTCCGCCGCCAAAGCGGCCCGCGCCCCCGGATCAGACCAGTTGATCCGCGGCTTGGCCGCCCTGTCGTAATCGCCGCGCGACAGCGAACCCGCCGCCTCGCCCGCCGCGGCGGCGTCGAGCGCCCCCAGCACCCCGACGCAGCGGCGGACCTGGGAACGGATCAAAGTCACGGTGTCCTGGGTCAGCACGCAATCCTCGATGCCCGCGGAGTCCACCGTGCGGCGATGCCCGATCACCCCCGCACGCTTCGCCGCGATCTTGACCCGGTCCCCCCAAAAGCTCTCCATCCCCGCGCGCACCAGCCGCGCCCGGAACTCCGCCAGCACCGCATGGGGGATCCCCCGGATGCTCCAAAGACAGCCCCAACGCCGCCTTCCACGACATGTCGAACCGCGAACGCCGCTCAGCCTCGCGGTCCCACACCCCATAAAACAACTGACACAACAGCAACGACGCCACCACCGACGGCGGATGCGACGGCCGTCCGCGCCCCGACACATACAAAGCACCAAAATCGGCGTCACAGAACAACTCGCCACGAGCCTGCCCCAACGCCGCCAAAAACCCCTCCGAATCCAGCAGATCCCCGACCATCACCCCGACACCGAAAAACGAACCCTGACCGTCAACCGAACCGCGCACCCCCGCATTGTCCCGCGCGCCCACCCCCCACACGCGGAAACCCACCGACTTTCCGACCACCCTCCTAGGGCTGTCGGGTCGTGACGCCATGCGTCAACGCTGGGGCGATCCGCTCCTGTCGGCATGGCGGTTCCCTCCTGCCGGGAGGCCGGGAGGCCGGGAGACAAGGTGTGATCGCTGCACGCACCGCGCCAACCGAAAGGAAGGAACCATGAGCTTGACTCCCATCGAATCGGCTGGCACGGCCGATAGGCCGCGGTACATGCAGCGAGTCGCAGTGCTGCAAGCCTCGCGTTGGCACGCAAGCCCTGCAGCCAGTAGGTGTTGCCGATGGCGACAAAATTGACGAGTGCCTGGGCAATCGGGTCGAATGCCAGCTCGCGTTGCATGCCACGACGGAACTGCGTTGTCAGCAGTGGGTAGCGTCGGCACGATGGAGTTCACGACCGACGAGGACCATGAGGCGATCCGCGAGGGCGTGCGGCGCGTCTGCGCAGATTTTCCCGACGAGTACTGGCGTGAACGCGACGAGCAGCATGAGTTCCCTTGGGACTTCTACAACGCCATGGCCGATGGCGGTTGGGTCGGCATCGCCATTCCTACCGAGTACGGCGGCGGCGGCCAGGGCATCACTGAGGCGTCGATCGTGCTCGAGGAGGTGGCGGCGAGCGGCGCCGCCATGAACGGCTGCTCGGCGCTGCACCTGTCGATCTTCGGCATGGAGCCGGTGCGCAAGTACGGCTCGGAGGCGCTCGCCAAGGAGATCCTGCCGGGCGTGGCCGACGGATCGCTGCACACCGCGTTCGGCGTGACTGAGCCCGATGCGGGCACCGACACCACCTCCATCCGCACTCGGGCTACCCGTGACGGCGACGAGTACGTGATCCGCGGCGCCAAGGTGTGGACCACCAAGGCGCCGTTCTGCGATGTCTGCCTGCTGCTGGTGCGCACCACGCCCAAGGAGGAGTGCGACGGCCCCACCCAGGGCATGACCCTGCTGCTGGTGGACCTGCAGGATCCCGCGGTCGACATCACCCCGATCCCGAAGGCGGGCCGCAATGCGGTGGTGTCGTGCGAGGTGCGCTACGACGGGCTGCGGGTGCCGGTCAGCCGTCGGGTCGGCGAGGAAGGCGAGGGCTTCCGGTACATCCTCGACGGCCTCAATCCCGAGCGGATTCTCATAGCCGGCGAGGCCTTGGGGATCGGGCGGGTGGCGCTGAGCCGGGCGGTCGAATATGCGAAGAGCCGGATCATCTTCGGCCGCCCGATCGGTCAGAACCAAGGGGTTGCGTTCCCGCTGGCCGACAGCCATGCCCGGCTGCACGCTGCCGAATTGGTGGTGCGCGACGCCTCATGGCGTTACGACAACGGATTGAACTGCGGCGAGCAGGCCAATCTGGCCAAGTACCTGGCGTCGGAAGCGGCATTCGACTGCGCGGACCGGGCCATGCAGACCCACGGCGGCTTCGGCTACGCCAAGGAATACGACGTGGAGCGCTACTGGCGCGAGGCCCGGCTCATGAAGATCGCCCCGGTGAGCCAGGAGATGGTCATGAACTTCGTGTCCAACAAGGTGCTGGGCCTGCCACGCTCGTACTGAGTGAGTGCGCGATGACCACGGCGGGTGTGCTGCTGGCTGCGGGGTCCGGGGTCCGGTTCGCAGGTCCGCAGCACAAGCTGCTGGCCACGATCGACGGCCGCAGCGTGGTGAGCCATTCGCTTGACTCGTTGCGGGAAGCGTCGTTGGACGCGATCGCCGTGGTGACTGGCGCCGTGGATCTCTCCGCGGTGCTGGACCCCTCGGGTGGCGACATTGCCGTGATTGCCAACGAGCGCTGGCAATCGGGGATTGCGTCGTCGGTGCGGTGCGCCGCATCGTGGGCTGCAGCAGCGGGCCACGATGCGATCGTCGTGGGCCTCGCCGACCAGCCGTTCGTGACACCGCAGGCGTGGCGGGCAGTTGCGGCCAGTGACGGCCCCGTCGCCGTGGCCACCTATGGCGGCCGCCGGGGCAACCCGGTTCGCCTGGCCCGGCCGGTATGGCTGCTGCTGCCGAGCGGCGGCGATGAAGGCGCCCGGTCTCTTATGCGCCGGACGCCGGAAATCGTGGTGCCGGTAGCCTGCGAAGGACGACCCGACGACATCGACACCATGGAGGATCTGCGCCGATGGAGCTGAAGAACGAATTCCGTGTCGGCATGCCAACCGAGCAGGCGTGGAGCACGCTGACCGATGTCGAGTTCATCGCACCGTGCATGCCGGGCGCGCAGCTCACTGAGATCGACGGCGACGAGTTCAAGGGCGGCGTGAAGGTCAAAGTGGGCCCGATCACCGCCCAGTACAAGGGCTCGGCAAAGTTCGTCGAGCTTGACAAGGACAATCGCCGCATCGTGCTCGAGGCCACCGGCCGCGACTCACGGGGAGCCGGCAACGCTGCCGCTGAAGTGATCGCCGAGATGACCCCCGACGGCGACGGCACCGTCGTGTCGATCACCACAGATCTGAAGGTGACCGGCAAGGTGGCGCAGTTCGGCCGCGGCGTGATGGCCGACGTGACCGAGAAGCTCATCGGCCAGTTCGTGGACTCACTCGAGCAGAAGCTGTCCGAGGTCGGTGAGTCCGATGATGCTGAAGCCGACCCCTCCGAGACGGAGTCGGCCGAGGAGACGGCGGGCGCCGATTCCGACAAGGGTCGGCGCGCGGTCGTCATGGACGAGCCCGAACCAGTGGATCTGCTCGGAACGGCAGGCAGGCCGTTGCTCAAGCGCCTCCTGGCACCCGTCGCCGTCGTGGCGTTCTTCCTGCTCAACCGGCGCAGGCGTCGGCGCCGCCGTCAAGGCTGAGGTTCACCAGAAGCGAACCCGTCCTGGCGGTGCTTGTCCGTTGCGCTTCCGGCGCAACCCTGACGCCCGCCCAGACGGAAGCCGTCGCCGAATTGCTCGGACGCCCGCCGCAGTGCCCATTCGAGGTGGCCGTGGCGCACGACGACGGGCGTCCCGTCGTCATCGCCAACGCACCGCTGCTTGACGATGGCCGCCCGATGCCGACCCGCTACTGGCTGGTCGACGCGGACCTGCGCCGGCGGGTCTCCCGACTCGAAGGTGACGGTGGCGTACAGGCGGCCGAATCTGCCGTCGACTCGGGGAAGCTGGCCGAGGCACATCGCCGCTATGCCGCTGAGCGTGACGCGCTGATCCCAGCGCAGCACAGCGGGCCCCGCCCCTCCGGCGGGGTCGGCGGCACGGCGCGTGGCGTGAAGTGCCTGCACGCGCACTTGGCGTACCGGCTGGCCGGCGGCGGCGATCCGGTGGGCGACTGGGTCTTGGCGGAGTTGGGCGTTCCGGGGTGCGCTTCGTGAGCGCTGCGACGGCAATGGGGTCCGGCCCGATCGCCGTGGTGGACTGCGGCACGAATTCCACCCGTCTGCTCATCGACGACGGGGAGGGACTCGGCCTGCGCATGCTGCGAATCACCCGGCTGGGGAGCGGCGTCGACGCGGGCGGTTCGCTGGCCGGCGACGCGATCGCCCGCGTCGCCGATGTGCTGAAGGAGTACCGCACGGTCATCGAGGATCACCAGGTTCCCCTGAGCGCCGTCCGGGCCGTGGCCACCAGCGCTGCACGGGATGCGGCAAACGGCAGCGAATTCTTGCAACGGGCCAGCGAAGCGCTCGACACCGAGATTGAGCTGCTCGACGGTGACAGCGAGGCGAACTACGCCTTCGCGGGCGCGACCACAGGGTTGGGCGGCAACGCCAGCACCGCCGTGCTGGTGCTTGACATCGGCGGCGGCTCGACCGAGTTTGCCTACGGGGTGCCCGGCACGGGTGCGCGCCCGACTGAGGCCGTGTCGGTCGACATGGGCTCGGTGCGCTGGACCGAACGATTTCTGGCCTCCGATCCGCCCCAGCCCGAAGAACTCAGCTCCGCCATCTCGGTGGCCCGCTTGTACCTCGACGACATCGACCGGGAGCATCCCGTCATCGGCCGGGGCGCGTCTGCGGCGCAGCTTGTCGGCGTCGCGGGCACCATCACCACGGTCGCCGCGGTGGAGATCGGTCTCGACCCCTACGATCCCGATGTCATCGACGGATTCGTGCTCACGAGGGCCGCGGCAGAGGACGTCTTCCGCACGCTGGCCACCGAGCGGCTGGCCGACCGTGTGCACAACCCGGGCCTGCACCCCGACCGTGCACCGGTGATCGTGGGCGGCTGCTGCATTCTGGTGGCGGTCATGCGCCATTGGGGGATCGACGAGTGCCTGGTGCGCGAGCGCGACCTGCTTGACGGCATCGTGGCTGAGTTCCGCGAAGCGCAGGTCAGCTCAGACGCGGAGCTGCGCCGGGCGCAGACCACGGGGGAAACTCCGGGGGGCGACGATGCCGCTCGGTGAGCGTCGGCGACGCGCCAGTACTGTGCGGGGCGTGAGTCGCCTGCGCACCGAGCGGCTTGAGCTGCGCCCGCTCGTGCCATCGGACTTCGCCCAATGGAACGAGGTGCGCGAACGATGCCGCGTCTGGCTGTCCAAGTGGGAGCCCCGCCCTCCGGCCGGCGCGCCGGATCCGTCTCGTGACCCGCAGGCGTTCTCCAATCGCTGCCGGATGCGTGAACGGGAACGGTCGCTGGGCACCGCCTTTGATTTCGGCCTGTGGCATGACGGCTGGTTCTGCGGCGAGATCAACATCTCTCATGTGGCCCGGGGCGCATTCCAGAGCGCTCATGTGGGCTACTGGATCGACGTGCGGATGGCGGGCAAGGGTCTGGTTGCCGAAGGGCTGATGGCCGTCTTCGAGTTCGCCTTCGAGCAGGCTGGCTTGCATCGGGTCCAGATCTCGATCATGCCCCGCAACGCCAACAGCCTGCGGGTGGTCGACAAGCTCGGGCTGCGTTCGGAGGGGATTGCGCAGAGCTACATCCAGATTGCCGGCGTGTGGGAAGACCACGAACGGTTCGGCCTGACGCTGGAGGAATGGAGCACCCGTCGCGACGAGATGGCGGCACGGCTGCGGGCAGCCCGCCGAGGCGGTGTCGTTCAGTCGTCAGGGTCGGACAACCACGCCTGACCGGGTTCGCAGCCAGCACTGATCGGGCACCAGCGGCAGGGCGGCCCGGGAACGCGGCGCGGTCGCTGGATTCCTTGGCGGAGTGCGATGAGTCGGCCGATGCCGTCGATCGTGCGGCGCAGGGCGCTGTCGAGCACATCCGCTGTGACGGCTTCGTGTTCGATGCGGCCTTCCGCAACGTAGAACGAACCCACGCCCAGCGGCGGCACGCCGATCGACAGCGTCTCGACTAGGGCGTAGAAGCGCAGGTCCTCGGGGTCGGTGGGGGAGCGGGAGCCGGTCTTGAGGTCGATGATCACTTTGCCGGCCCTCTGGTTGCCGTCGGGCACGTCGAGCGGGGCCGGAGAGCCGAGGGCCAGGTCGTATTTGCCGTTGAGCACGAAGGCGCCGCCGCAGAGCTGCGCTCTGGCTCGGATCTCGGCGGCGGGGCGCCACGAGCGCAGCATGGGCGGGAAGGTCTCGTCGAACCGAGTCAACAGCGCCACGCAGTTGGCGACGAGGTCGGCTCGTTCGCCCTCTGTGGCCGCCGCCAGGAAGCCGCCAAGGTTGGCGTCGTCGTCAATCAGCCGTTCGACGGCAGCGTCGACTGCATCAGCAGGCGTGAAGCGTCGATGGGCGGTCAGTTCCACGGCCTTGTGCAGCACGGTGCCTCGGGCGGCGGGAACCGACCACTCGAAGGGCGCGTCGCTGTCGGCGAGATAGCGCGCCTCGCAGCCGAACACCCCGGCCAGGTCGCGCTTGGACACCCACAGGCCTCGGCTGTCGAGCGCGCGTGCTGCGCCCACCATCGGGGCGAGCGTATCGGAGGCCCGGTCGCGCAGATCGGCAGCGAAGCGCTGTGGATAGACGGGGCGTTGGGAGGCGGGCATGCGAATGACATCGAGCGTCGCCTGTTGGGCAGGCAGCAACCTTGGAACGCTCTCGGCCATGTGTGCTCATTGTTGTCCGGCCGCAGACCAACCCAAGTGGACCCAACATCATGACTGTCACACCCCCTTGTGATGCTGGGCACATGCCAGCAACACCTCGCACCCAACCTCCCGCAGCGCTGCGACTGGTCGACGCGTCTCCCGCACGCAGTCGGCCGCACCGAGCGGGCAGCGCCTCGTCTCGGCCGAAAGGCGGCAGCAATCGCCTCGGTCCCGATGCCTCCGGCCGCTTCGTGCTGACCGTGCGAGCGCTGGGGTTGGCTGCTCGCTCGCTCGGCCTGAGCGCTCCGAGCTTCCAGAGTCCGCCCCGCTCCGACGAGCTTGACCGTTCCATCCAGCGGATGCCTTCGGGTGACTGCGTGGTGGCGGTGCGTGTGAAGGGGCGCCCGTTCGGCGCGGTGGTCGCAGATGCGATTGAGGGCATTGTGGTCTGCAACGAACTGGGTGCCGATGCCGCTGGACCCGTGCGCGACGAACTGTGGCGGGAAGCCGGGGCGATCAGCAGTGGCCTCGTTGCACGCGCCCATCCCGTGACGTCGTTCCCGCTGGACGAGGCCGCCTGAGCGTCAGGGACGTCGCTGTTCGCTAGTGGTGTGTCCACATACCTGTGCATGGTGACATCGAAGCAAAACACCGGAACTGCGGGCAAATCTTAGGTTCGCAAGCGCGCGAACGTTTGTGGACATCGCACTAGCTGAGCGACCATGATGGACGCCGCGCGCTCATGCTGGCTGGCCCGGGTGGCGGAACTGGCAGACGCAGAGGGCTTAAACCCCTCGGCTCCTTTGGAAGCATGCGGGTTCGAATCCCGCCCCGGGCACTGCGGCGGACCGCTGAACTCCTCGCCCCCGCCACAGATGCCCACAGCGGGCACGCTGCACCACCGCGGCGAAGAACCGGGTCCGCTGTCTCATGGCCGGCGAACTCCACTGGTGGTTGCGAGTGATCGGTCATGATGGCCGGTCTTGGAGTACTGCAACCACCAGTGGAGGTGTCCAGTATGGCAGCGAGGCTGTCACGCGATGAGCGCGCTGTGATCGAGGCGCGCACGGGGGCGGGGGGCAACCCCGGCGCTGCGTGCTGCGCGCAGAAACGCATCGACCATCGCTCGGTCGTCTCTTTCGAACACGTCCAGGTCGGCAGGCAGATCGATGACCGCCCGCAAAGCACGGTCGTCGCTGAGAACCGCCGACTCGAGGCCGAAGAGCTCCGACGCCTTGGTCACCGTCGGCCTGAGCACCTCTGCGGGAAGCCGCGGATCGTCTTGGTCGGTCACCCACACTGCATTCGCACCAGTGGCCGTCCCACGGTGAACGCGGCACATCTCCCCGAGCGGCACGAACTCGCTTGGCACCGAGACGTGCGGCACCAGCAGCGATGACCAGCGCGACGTTGAACGCAGCCGTTCTCGACCGATTGATGTGCCGCCGCGCAGATCTTGCAGGCCGTCGGCCGAGGCGACCTTGCGTATCCGGATCGGGCGCTGTTGCTGGCCGATTTCGAACGCTGTCACGGTCGCCGTGGTCATGGCGTCGGCGAAGGCAGGTGCTCGGGCATCCAAGATGTGCACTGACAGACCGCCCAAGGGCCCAGCGACCAGTTCGCGAGCGAGGTGTCCGTAGCCGACATCCAGCCATTCGGACGATGTGACGAACACGCCGTAGTCACCCGCATGCGCCAGATGCGCAGTCGCGAGCAGGAAGTGAACGTGCAGCCCCGAAAGCGCCGACGCCTTCAGACCCAACTCAGCTGCGCGTCGACGAAGCCAGTCTTTCCATTCCGGCGAGATGCCGTGGTGACGTACGTACGGCGGGTTGCCGATGAAGGCTGTTGGACCGTGCGCCGGCTGCAGCCGCAGCGAGCGGTAGTCGCAGACGTGCACCTGTGATCGCCTGTCGAGACCCAGGACCGTCAAGTTGGCGCGGGCGGTCAGAGCTGCGAGCGGATCGAGTTCGACGGCCGTCAACTCCGCCGCGGGCAGCAATGGCCCGACCGCACACAGGAACCGCCCTGAGCCCGCGCCCGGGTCGACCACGCGCCCCGGCTGCCCGTAGCCGGCCAGCCAATCGCACATCGGCTTCACCAGCGCGGCCGGCGTGTACGTCGCGCCCTGCCCACGACGGCGTTCGGCCGAACGCAGTCGCAGGAAGGCCGTGCCCAGCGGGTCGCCGCCCGCACGGACCGCCGCCTGCAAGGAGTCCAGCAGTCTCGGCGACAGCGTTTCTGCCGTCGAGCTGACCAGCGACCTTTCGGCCTCGCTCAGATCGCTGAGCGCACCATCGCACGCCAGCATCCACGCTGCGGCGCACAGGGACTGCTCATCGTCGATGCCGACCTTGCCCGCATCGGCAAGCGGCACCTCACCCGAAGTCGCTGCCATCGCTCCGAATGCTCGCATACGACACCTCCCGCGCAGTGACGGACGTGCTGCCCGTCTGTCACTCGGCATCCTCGAGGAGGGGTGTGACAATTGTTCGTTGCTGCGCGGTGTCGAATGCGACGGCTGCCAGCAATACTCGGCGCTTGACTCAGCGATTGCGGCTCCGTTTCGAACGAACAAGCCGGATTGCAGGCACGGCGGGCAACGCGGGACACAACGAGGCGTGAACATGACACCTGACGAAAGGCTGGCGGCGATCCGGGCGATCCACGATTCGCCGTTGCGGATTGTGCTGGCGGTCACCGGCGGCGGGATGCTGGCGGTGAGCGACCTGCTGACGGTGCCGGGCGGCTCCCGCACGATCCTCGAGGCGTCGGTCCCCTATTCGGTGAGGTCGCTGTATGAGCTGATGGACTCGGAGCTGGAGCCGCACGTGTCCGATGAGGCCGCCTTGGCCATGGCCGACGGCTGCCTGGCGCGGGCGCAGCACCTGGTCTCGACACCCAAGCCGGGCACCGAGCCGTGGCCGCTGGCGGGCATCTCATGCACGGCCGCGCTCGCGACCGATCCGCCTCGACGCGGTGAGGACCGGGCGCACATCGCGGCGGTCAGCGACAGCGGCGTGCGCATCGCCCGCAAGATCACCTACTCGACAGCGGACCGGATCGAGCAGGACCGCCAGACCTCCGACGCCGTGCTGGCGCTCATCGCGGAAATCGCGGCTGGCTGAGTCTCCGTGCCCGCGGCAGGCACCCTCACCATGAGCACAGGCGCGTTCAGCGGCACCTGCGGACACCCATGTGTCTCAGCCCGTGCTAGCGAGTGCCTCGAACAGCGTTCCTTGCCCGCCAAGCGCCGACGGCTCGGCGTGGCCGCGGTGGGTGTCGGCTGGCGGGAATGCGAAGGGTTCATCCAGCAGTGCATCCACATCTGCGATGTCTGTGACGGCGGTTGCTCCCGCCTGCTCAAGTCGGGCGTTGCCAGCGCCTTCGCCGTGTCCGCGCCACACAGCAACCTGCCCGAAGCGATGGTCGAGCGACTCGGTAGCGCCTGTCCAGGTTCCAATGACGGTCCCGTCACCCTGATGGTCGAGGTGTGAGCGTCAGGTCGGGGTGAAGCGCAGCAGGGCGGGGCCGTCGGGAGTGGGGTCGAAGACCGCCTGAACGGCTTGGCCGATATGAACCGTCTCGGGGTCGCAGCCGACGATGTTGGTCACGACGCGGGGACCCTCGTCGAGCTCGACATAGGCCAGCACGAACGGTGCGGCCTTGCGCCACGAACCGGGGATGCGCCGGGTGACCGTGCAGCTGTACACCGTGCCTCGCCCAGAAGCCTCGAACCACGTCACCGAGGTGCTGCCGCACTGGTCGCAGCGTCCCCTCGGGTACCACACGACGTGATCGCAATCGTCGCAGCGGGGCAGCTCCAGCCGGCCCTCGGCGGTGGCGTCCCAGTACCGCTGCGTCTCGAGGTTCGGGTTCGGCGGCGGGACGGGCAGCCCTGACGGACCCAGTTCGCTCATGCCGACCTGCCCAGAACGAGCGTGGCACTGCCCATGCGGGTGGCGAGGCTGCCTCCGGTGCCGTGCGCCAGGGCCAGTTCGCAGTCGGGCACCTGTACGGCGGCATGAGCCTCGCCGCGCAGCTGCCGCACAGCCTCGACCACCTTGGTCATGCCGCCGCGGTTGGCCGGGTGGTTGTTGCACAGGCCGCCGCCGTCGGTGTTGAACGGCAGCACACCGGCGGGCGACTGCAGCGCGCCGTCCGACACGAAGCGCCCGCCGTCACCCTTGGCGCAGAACCCGAGGTCCTCCAGCGTCATCAGGACGGTGATGGTGAAGCTGTCATAGATGGACACGTAGTCGATGTCGGCGGGTGTCACGCCGGCTTCGGCGAACGCCAGCGGGCCCGAGCGCACGGCGCCGGTGTGGGTCAGATCGATGCGCCCGCCCGAGGTGTGCTTGATCGACGTGCCCGTGCCCAGCACCGGGGTGCAGTGCCGGTCGAGCGACGCCGCCACCGCTTCGCTGACCAGCACCAGGGCGCCCCCGCCGTCGGTGATGACGCAGCAGTCCAGCCGGTGCAGCGGATCGGAGATCATCGGCGAGGACACCACCTCGTCCACCGTGACGACGTCTTGGAGGAAGGCGTTGGGGTTGTGCTGCGCATGGGTCGAGGCGGCCACCTTGACTTCGGCGAGCTGCTCGGAGGTAGTGCCGAACTCGTGCATGTGCCGAGCCGCGGCCAGCGCGTAGCCGCCGGGCACCGACATGCCGAACTGGTTCTCGAACGACGCCTCCGGCGCCGAGCTGAACCGAGCGCTGCCGCCAGGACCGGCGCCGCCGGTGCGGGGCTTGCCGGCCAGCGTGATCAGCGCCACGTTCACTTGGCCGGCGGCAATGGCTGCCGCGGCGTGCTGAACATGCACGAGGTATGCCGAACCGCCGGTCTCGGTGTCATCGATGTAGGTGAGGTCGAGGCCGAGGTACTCCGCCATCGACAATGCGCCGAAGCCCGGCGCATCGCCGGCCGAGTAGTAGGCGTCGACATCGCTGAGCGACAGGCCGGCGTCGGCGAGCGCTCCCGCCGCAACCTCGGCATGGACCTGCGGCAGCGTGCGGTCGGGCAGCTCGCGTCCCGGATGCTCGTACACACCCGCGACCAAAGCCTGTCCTCGAATGCTCACCGGCGGCAACCTAGTCGCAGGGTCCAAGACGTTGCCGGAGCGGACCCGACCGGCTGGACCCCTCAAGCGCCAACCCGTCCTGCCGGCGAGCGTTAGCTTCGCGGCGATGCTGAAGCCATACCGGATACTTGATCTCACCGACCACCGGGGCGCGATGTGCTGCGCCATCCTGGGCTCGCTCGGCGCCGAGATGACTCTCGTCGAGGGGTCCGACGGGCGTGGCCGCAACCACCGAGGCCAAGGCCCTTCGCTTCGACGCCGCCCGAGGGGCCGGTGGCGGCCTGCGGGGCGACATAGGGCCTGATGCCTCCATCCAGTTCGGCCCAGTTCGGCGCCTTGAACGCCGGCAAACAGGGCGTGACCCTGGACCTCACACCGCAGTTCATGGTGCCGCTGCTCACGGCGGCGCTCGACGCCCGAGACGCGGACCTCGACGGCCGCTGCCAGCACCTGGACTTCGCGCAAGCCGAGGCCGCCATTCATTTCATCCGTTGCCCTGTGTCTCGTTGAGGAAGTCCACCAGCTTGACGATCGCGTTCTCGGTGACGACGCCTGCGATCCGGCCGCCGCTGTCGATCACCGGGTACAGCTCGACGTCGGCGTCGGCCATCGCCTCGGTGACCTCCCTCAGCGTCCACGATGGACGGGCCGGGTTGATGTCTGCGGTCATGACCTCACCGCATGTGACCGACATCCAGTCGTTGCGATTCACGTCACGAGTGTCGCTGAGCCGGATGACGCCGAGGAATTCCCGCTCGGGTCCGACCACGATGGCCTCCAGCTGCCTGTGGGGCATCGCGACTTCCCACACGAAGTCGGACAGCGGAGCGTCCGAGCGCACCGTCGGCGCATCAGTGGACATCGCCGAGTTGACCGGCAACTCCAGGCGGCGCTCGAGGTGACCGGTGCGGCTGTCTCGCTGGTACTGCGAGACCGAGGCGTTCCCGATCAGCACTTGCGATACGGCAACGGCCACCAGCGCCGGCACGACGAACAGCGGCGCGCCGGTGGATTCGGCCACGAACATCACGCCGGCCAGCGGGGTGCGATAGCCGGCCGCCAGGAACGCGGCCACGCCGATGAAGGGAAAGAACGCCAGCGACTCGGGTCCCAGCTCGATCCATCCGCCCACGAGGCGGCCGACGATCAGTCCGAACACCGCCAGCGGGATGAACACGCCGCCCACGCCGCCGCCCGCCAGCACCGTCGAGGTCGCCACGATCCTGATTGCCAGCAGGGCGCCCAGCAGCCACAGCGACGCCTCGGGGTTCAGCGCCCAGTCGGTGAGCTGCCCCTCGGCGGTGGGACCCAGCGACAGCGGCGCATCGAACAGCACCTCGCACAGCGCAGCGAGGCCCACCAGGACTCCCCCGGCGCACAGCGCGATCATCCACCACGGCCGGTCAGAGGCCCCAATCCGCTTGGCCAGGGCCAGCACACGGCAGAACACGGACGCCGCGAGACCGCAGAGGGCGCCGACGACAGCCGCTCCCAGCAGTTCCTGGCGGCCGAACTGCACGCTCACCATCTCGGTGCCGATCTCGAAGGGAAGGTCGCCGAAGTCGGTGACGAGCACGTACACGACGTAGCTGGAGGCGCTCGACAGCAGCGCTGGCAGCAGCGCCCTGCGGCCCAGGTCGCTGCGGTAGGGGGCCTCGAGAGCGAACAGCACACCGGTGGCGGGCGCCTGGAAGATGGCGCTGACGCCTGCGGCAGCGCCGGCCACCAGCAGCGCGTAGCCCTCCCGGCCCCGGAACAGACGGCGGACGACCCGCTGGATCGCATTGCCGGCCGTGGCCCCGGCGTAGATGGACGGGCCCTCGAGGCCGACCGCGCCGCCCGAGCCGACCGTCACGACGCCCGCGAGCAGGCGAGCGGGCAGGTCGCGGAACCGCATCGGGTGAGTGCGGTCGTGGAAAGCGCGGATGTATTCCTCGGAAGTGGAGGGTGCGAGCCGCCGCCCGGCATCGGCCCAGCGCAGCATCAGCACGGCACCCCACAGACCGAGTGCTGGTGCGATCGCCCGTTGCCAAGGCGGCAGGTGAAGCACTCGCTCGAGCAGCATTTTCTCGGTGAGCACGGCGACGGCCGCCACGATGAGTCCCGTCACCACACCGACAGCGACGTAGGCGGCGAATCGCAGCAGCCGGTTTCTCATACAGGTCGAATCACATCGGGAGACGGGCGAGGTGCGGAGAGGGTGGGATTCGAACCCACGAACCACCTTGCGGCAGTTACTTCCTTAGCAGGGAAGCGCCTTCAACCTGACTCGGCCACCTCTCCATGCACAGGCTGCCGGCAGCGGCAGATGCGCCGGTTCAAGATAGCCGCTGCACGGGCACGGACCGCGAAGCCCTCGTCTGCCGCTGCCGATCAGCCGGATCGGTAGGTTGGTCGGCGGAGGGGTGGCAGAGCGGACGATTGCGACGGTCTTGAAAACCGTTGAGGCGCAAGCCTCCGGGGGTTCGAATCCCCCTCCCTCCGCATCTTGATGCGTCTCGAATTCTTCTGAATTCCTATAACGGCACCGCTCGCGGATGGCTCGACTTGAGTCCAGCAGGCGAGGTCATCAACGGGGCGCTGCCCGCTATGCCGAAGTTCAAGAACCACCAGCGGACCCTGCACTACACCGACGTTCCCGCTGCACTTCAGAAGGTGGCTGCGTCGAAGGCGTCTGATGCGTCGAAGCTGGCGCTCGCGTTCATCGTCCTAGCGAGCGTCTTCGGGGTTTGGCCGGGATATTGCTCGCTGACCGCGCCTCGGTGTAGGCGAGAATCGGTTCTTGTGCGGCGCCGGTGATGGTGTCCAGCAGGTGGTCGAGGTCGTGGTGCGGTTCGGGGATCATGCCGGTTTGGAGGAGGCCCTCCCATCTGTGGGTGAGTTCTTCCAGGTTCTGGTGTGCGCCTGTGAAGATGATCTCGAACCAGTCTGCGTCGGGCCGGACATGGGGCGCTTGGAGCTTGTGGCGCTGGGCGAATTCGCGGATCGCTTCGTCGAGGTCGATGCGCTGGTCCTGGAGCAGGCGGAAGAGGTCGTAGTAGTCGCGTGGTGCGAGGCGTTGCTGGTTGGCGATGCAGTCGAACTTCGCGGCCAGGACGGATTCGAGGGTGTATCCCAGGATCGGATGCGATGTGTCGACGCTGTCGTGGCGCGGCAGAATCGGCCACAGCGCGGTGGCTGGCTCGACGCCGTGGGCGGTGCGCCGCTTGACGTCGGTGTCGATCACGCCGGCTTGTCCGTCGCGTGTCTGCCATTGCAGGTGCAGCTTCTGTGCGCCCCATCGTGTGGTGACGCTGGTGTTGTACCGGTCCTGTGTCCGGCGGGCGACGCCGTCGAAGAAATGCCTGATGGATTCCTTGGTGGTGTCGGGGTGTATCCAGTCGAAGTCCAAGTCTTCGGAGTATCTGTAGTCGTGGCTGTAGCAGACGCGAAGCAGCGTGCCGCCCTTGAACACCACACGCGGCCTGTCCTGCTGGCGTGAGGCGATGACCGACACGATCTGGTGCTGCACGAGGTCGGCCGGCTCCCAGGCGTGCGGAGCGGCCGGGCGCGTGTTCATGTGGAGATCTGTTGGGCGAGGCCGTCTGGCGTGGTGCCCCAGTGCACCTTGCGGGCGTCGTCACGGGCCATGCGTCGGGCGATGTCGTCGGTGCGGCGCACGGGAGCGAGGTGGATCCAGTGGTCCCAGCGTCTCGCGGAGCGGTTCAGCCTCGCCCATCTCGGGTCGATGTCGAATCCGAGCTCGCGGCCCGCAGCCGACGCGGCAAGGCCATCTGCTATCGAGGAAAGCCTGCGCAGCGCGGCGCTCCAGCCCAGCGTGCGTGCCAGCTCGGCGACGTCGCTGGCGGCGCACACGTCGAAGCGGTTCGCGATCATCCGCCCGAAGTGCTCCTCGTAGCGGTGGTAGCGATGAGGGTGCTGTGTGCATTCGAGGACGGCCCTCGCCGGCGTCGACACCCAGGTGCGCTCTGTCAGCCGAGCGGCACCGGCCAGCACGGTGGCCGGGCGCTCGCGTCGGGACACGAAACCGAGCGCGTCGGTGTCGAGTGCAGCTGAGGCTGCGACGGTGACCTCGCGTCGGCACATGATCGGCATCCCTGCCATCGCGAACGCCGTCAGGCCCGAGATGCGACGCGGCACCCCGCCGTACACGGCCTCGAGCTCCGCTTCCCATTCGGGGCTCCAGTGATGCGACACCGCTGCGGCCGAGTCGACGAGCCACTGATCCGCCGTGGGCTGGGGGACTGTGAGGTTCCGCCAGGTCCCCCGCCGGATCTTGCTCACCAACCCCTCGGCCGCGAACTCCCCCAGCGCACGCGAGGCCGACGAGGGCCGCACCCCAGCAGCCGCCTCATATTCCCGCGTGACGAACACCGACGGCAACCCCACCAGCACATCCGTGGATTTCATAGAAGAACTTTACCAGAAACGATTGGAGAAATATCCATCAAGCATGCAGCGCCCGACGATGTCCCAGCGCGCCTGGAATCAACCTGACACGCGAGTGCGAACTCGATCGCTTCCTGCCGGATGTCACTGCGTCTTCTTTGTCGTCTTCCTGGCGGCGAGAGCTCGGTCGAGGAACTCCAAGACGATGGTGCCGAGCGACCGCTACGTGGTCGAGAATCTGCGCAGTCTGGGGCCTTCGAACTCGGCGAGGAGGCCGCAGACGGGGTTCGAGCGATGCCAAACGACGGGCCGACCGGTCTCGGGGTCAGTGATCCGGGAGTCGATGCGTGGCTCGAATCCCTCGGCGGCGATGGCTGTGTCGAGTTGCTGTTGGGTGATGTCGGGGAACCTGAAGTCCTCGTCGTCTGCCGCGAGGAGGTACTTGGGCGCCGGCTCGAGGCGGGCGCGGCTGAGGTTCGCGCAGCTGATGTCGGCTTGGGACATGTTGGTGCCGATGATCGTGGCCGCGTACAGCTCGGCGGCGCGGAACTGCCCGGAGAAAGCCGACGACCCCAGAGTCGCCTCGGCCAGGTTCGTGTCGTTCGCGTGCACTTCGGCCATGTCGGTGCCGGCGAAGTCGGCTTTCTCCATGCTGGAACCGTCCAGTACTGCGCCGCGGGCCGAGCCGTCGCCGAACTCGATCCTGTCGAGATTGCTGTGGGACAGGTCGGCGTGGTCTGCGTTCACGCCGGTGAGCACGGCATTGGCGAGATCGGCGCCGCGCAGACGGATCCAGCTAATGTCCGCGCTGGAGAGATCCGGCACGAAGCCCGAGAGCCCTTCAAGCACAGCGAGCCGGTTCTGCTCCTCGCTCGGGGCCTCAGAGACGCCCGGGTCATGAATGTGGGGCCTCCCGTTGGTGAACCGGTACCCGATGGCCTCCATCGCCACCCTGAGATCCTCGGGGACATCGGAGCGCCGCCTCCTCGGACGCCCTGCGGCGGGCCGACCCGGCGAGTCCCGCATCAGCGCACACAGCAACGACATCGCCGCGACGTGGAAATCCTCTGGTTCCTCACGGGCCAGATACGTCAGCGCATGCGCACCGCTGAGCCTGCTGACCAACAGGTCGCTGCTCAACATCTCGGCGGCCCGCTGAAATCGCTCGTTCAGCAGCCGCTGCCGGCCGGTGTCCGCGGCACGCCGCGCGGACGTCGTCCGAGACAGCGCCATGACGACCGCGATCGGCGCTGCAGCGAGCAACCCGACGTTCCTCAACGTCGCACTGACCGTTTCCTCAGCGCCGCCGAGATCATCCCAGAACACCACGACAAGCACGGCCTCGACGACGATGATCAACGCCACAGCAACTGTCAAACGGTCAACGCGAACGAGACGACCAAGAAGCGTCCTCAAGACAACCGATCTTCCGAGCACGCTTGCGCCGCGACGCCCACACCTCCCATTGTGACGCTGTCCAGCCGAGACCACGTGACAGACGAGCCGTCGCGTCCTCTGTCACGGCGGGATGACGCTGGTGTCGCGGCACGTCGGGCTGGAGGTGTCGCGCGGTGGCGCATGCGCTTGCATTTGAGTGCTGGTGCTCCTGTCACGCGCGGTCAGTGGTGCGTAGGCACCGGGAACGCAACCGGGGCTAGCGGTTGCGCGTGGGTTGTTCGCGTTCGAGGTTCTGGTACACCGCTGCGCGTGTGACACCCGACGCGTCGGCGATGTAGTCCATGATCACGTGTCGGGAGCGGGCCGTCTTGACTGCGTCCAGCCAGGCGCGTCGCGCCGTCTCAACGGATTCGAGGGCAGCGTCGAGTTCGCCTCTCCGCTCGGCGACGCGGTCGAGCAGCTCGGCCTGCTCACGCAGCAGCACCTGCCGGTGGGCGGTGCCCGGTCGCGCGGTTCGTTTAGCGGTCGTCGACGGCGGCGAGACCCGCGTCGGGCGCTGCGGAGCGTCATCGCTGCTGTGCGATGTCACAGCCCGCGCGGGTCCATTCTCGACGCTGCCCGCGCCCGAATCGGCGGTGTGATCGACCGCTTCGACGGCGGCTGTCGGGTCCCACAGCGCCGGCTGAGCGGGCGGTTCGGCTGCCGGCTTGGGCACTGGTCGCATCGCGGGGGATCGGTGGCACTTGGCCATGTGGGAAACCTACCTGCAACCCCGCAACTGCTGTCAAGTCTCCTATATGAAACATGTCGAGGTGCATTTCAATGCAAAAGTGTGTACCCCGGATCGACAACCTCGACCCGATCTGTCGCGATGCCTGCGACACCTGTCGCGACAGCGAGCCGCAACCACTCCTGCTGCTGTGGCCCGTCCTCGAGCCGGTACATCGTCGGCGTCGTCGGCTCCTGCGACGAGCTGCCGCCGCCGCTAAGCGATGGTCTGGCGCGTTCGAGGGCCTGCTGTCGCCGCCCTGGTCATCCGGCGGTTGGGTCGCTGGGCGTCGGCAGGGACACGGCTAGCGCCGGGCCGCTGTCGGGCGCTGCGCAGCGGATCGGCGACGCCGGCGGGCGGTGGCAGCGGGAGGTCCTGGGCGTGTCGGATGCTGCGTTTGAGAAGCACCGCGACTTCGCTCACGGGCTCGCTCACCACATCGAGGTCGTCGTTCTGAGCTCGCTGGGCGTCATCGCGATCGTGGCGTCAGGGGCAATCGTGGTGGTGAGCTCCTCACGGGACATCACCGCAGAGCCGCTGTTCCTGATTGTGGGCTACGGGGTCTTCGCGCTGGCATTCGCGTTCGGCGCGGCGGCGCTGCGTTCCCGGGTGTTCGTGGTGCCGAATTCGGCCGCGACCGACATCGCCTGCGGACACCATCCTCGCTGCGACGCAGGAGTTGAGGAGTTCTGCCTCAACGACGCCGTCGCTGAGAACCGGGCGAAGCAGCAGCTGTGCCAGCTGAGCTGGCCGTCCTCGTTTCTCGCGATCGTGCTGGTCACCATCGCTGTTGTGATCGGTGCTGACTCGTCGCTGCTGCCCGACATCGACGTGCCGCAGGCCAAGTTGCTGATCCTCGCCGGTTATCCTGCCTATCCGCTGATATTCGTGCCGCTGCTGTTCCGAGCAGCCCACCGGCGGCACACCGTGGAGGACCGCCGGCAGCGGCTGCAGTGCGGGGCCGTCATCGACATCGGCAGCGGCAAGCGCCGGTAAGGCACCCCGAACGCAGCGGCATCCTCGCTGTCGGCCGAGCCTGTCGCGACGCCGCCGATTGGCCCGCGACAACCTGGAAATCGGCCCATGTCGTGCGGGGTCGTGCCGTGTCGGCCTCCTTCTGGGACAGTGCCGCCATGCAACCCGCCCCGCACCCACCACAGACCCCACTGCTGCTGCCCCGCGCCGAGGTGGAACGGCTCACCGGAATGTCGACCAGCTCGATCTACCGAGCCTTGCGCCACGGCGACTTCCCCGAGCCGCTGCGCATCGGCAAACGGGCCGTGCGCTGGCGCTACGACGAGATCCAGGACTGGATCAACCGGCGGCCAAGAGCCGCGGGCACCGTCGGCGAGGCAGCGTGACGGCCCTCATGGTTCGGTGCCGTCGGCCCGCAGCAGCTGGCCCGTCGCGGTGGTCGGGTGTTGGACCGGCTGAAAGGTGCGGTTACCGTGCGAGTCGCAGGCTGGCTGTCATGAGCACTAGAGGTCGTCCCCTACGCGCTCGCCGACTATGTGCCGGCGCTCAAGAACAGCGACGACGAGTTCCGGCTGAGGTTGTTGCTGCACGGCTTCGGTCTTGTGTGCCAGCACGCGAGCAGCGCCGAGCTCGGCCGCCTGGTGGCTGCGGAACCCGACAGCGTCGACGAACGCTGGGACGCGTTCTTGGCCGCGCTCGTCGAGCACCTGTGCGAGCAGTGCGGGCTGGACTCTCCGAGATGGGCTCGGTCGCCGAAACGGCGACTTGCGCGGCCGTGGTTCGCCGGAGGCTGCTTTCCGTATGACGCCGACCGCACGATCCGCACGACCCCCGCCGCGTTCAGAGCGCGCAACGTGTTGCTGCCGGCCAACGAGCCGACGGCCGTGTGAGCGATGCAGAGACTGTCCGCAGCCGACATCGTGGGCGCTCTGGAAGCACTCGCGCAGCGCCTCAAGTGTCGAGGCGTCCATGCCGAGCTGTATGTCGCCGGCGGGGCAGCGATGGTGCCCGCGCACGGCTCAGTTCGGATGACCGTCGACATCGACAGCTCAATCAACTCGGGCTACCAGGAGGTCATCGACATCGCACACCAGATCGCAGCCGAGCGAGGCTGGACCTCCACGTGGATCAACGAGCAGGCCACGGTGTACATGCCAGCGGCCGAGCTGCGCACAGGGCCGGTCGTGTTCGACCATCCGGCATTGCGAGTCGTTGCGGCATCGGCCCCCAGATGCTCGCGATGAGAGCCCGCGCAGCGCGCATCACCGACATCTCCGACGTCAGGATCCTGATGGACGTAACCGGCATCCGCACCGTCAAGAACATCGACGCCCTCGTCGGCGAGGTCTTCCCGGGCGAGGCGCTGCACGAGCGGCAACGAGGCTGGCTGGGAGATGTAATCGCGGACACCACGCGGATCCAGCACCCGGGCGGCGAGCCTCGCTGCCTGTGAGCACCACTGTCGTCACGCCCGAAACCGGCCTCGGCAATGCCGCCGTCCACGTAAGTTCTGCGCAATGCAACCGGTACAACAGGCACTCATCGGCGCTGCCCATCTCGAAACGGCGGTTCTCGACGCCATCGGCGGCGACACGCTCACGGCACTGCGGGTTCGCCAGCGGCTGTTTCCGTCCAACGAAGACGGCTCGGCCGACCTTGTAGCGGGTGCGCTGTGGCATCTCGAGACGTCCGGACAGCTCGACGTGGAGCAGGCCGTCGAGCGGCAGCACTACCGCTACCGGCGTCTGTAGGCGGCTCACATCGGCAGCGGGCATCAGGCGGCCGCCAACCCAGTTCGCCACAACGGATACTGCGACCACAGCAGGGCGTGCGCGTTGGAGTCACGATTGATCGTCGCCCGAGATCGCAAGCGCGATGAGCGCGGACTGCTGGCTGCGCGGTGGGGTCGGCGACAGATGCGATCCGGGTACTCCGTGAAGCGGGTGCGTCCATTGTTCGTCTCGCTGCGCTGCGGCGGCGATCACACGACGGTCGTCGTCAACCATCGTTCTCATCGGCGGCGGGGGTTTCATGCGGTGGTGTGGCTTGGCCGTGGTCGTCGGCTCCCCAGCGGACGATCGTGTCGTTGTCTCGGAGCCCGCATCCGAAGCCTTTGCCGTATTCGATGGATGCGAGTCGCCCTTGGGGCAGGGCGGCTTCGCCGCGGGCGGTGTCGCCCCAGCGGACGATGGTGCGGTCGAGGCGCTGTGCGCACGCGTGGCCTGGTCCGACATGCAGCGTGCTGAATCGGCCGTGCGGGGGAGTCGATTGACCGTGGTCGTTGCGTCCTGCGCCCTGGACATGGCCGACGCCGAACGAGGGGGCCGCGCCGCAGGGATCATCTTCCATTCCGACAGAGGCAGCCAAGCCGGATTCAATCGGTGGAGGCAACACCGGTTCGTTGAAGGGGGCGTAGGTGGTCGTCGAAGGCTTCGGCGGGTGGGGTGCTCGGTGATGTCGGTCACCCACAGCCGATCCGGCGCAGGACTGGTGAAGTCACGGTCCACGAGATCGGCTGCCGTCGCCACGTTGGGGACCTTGCGGAACCTGGGCCGCCCCGACACACCCCGCAGGCCCGCCCGGCGCATGAGCGTCTCGACGGTCTGGCGGCACACCGCGATGCCACGGCCCAGCACAAGCTCGGCATGGACTTGGTTGGCACCGTAAGAGCGTCAGCGGATAGGTGGTTCGGTGGGCTGCCAGCGGTTGCGGTGGTCGATGAGTTTGATGACGATGATGAGCGTTATGGCGAGGGCGAGTTGGGCGAGGCGGTGCTGGGGTTTGCGGTCGGTGTTGCGTCGTAGCTGCCCGTAGTTGGACAGCCAGGAGTTGGTGCGCTCCACTGTCCAGCGCAGCCCCATGGGGGCGGCGGCCGGTTTGGGGTCTGTGGTTGTGGGGGGCCGCTTGGCGGGCCGCTCGATGTCGGCGATGCCTGCTTTGTGGACGGCCCGGTCGACGCGGGCGCCGATGTAGCCGCGGTCGAGATGGACGGTTTCGATGTCGTGGTGCAGGCCTCGGCGTTCGATCTCGGCGAGGGTGGGCTCGAACAGCATGATGTCGTTGCGGTTCGCGCCGTCGGCGGCCCACGCGACCGGGGTGCCCGCCGCGTCGGTCGCCAGCGACCACTTCCAGCCCAGTTTCCGCCTGTCAACAGGGCTTTTGCCAGTCCCCGCCCCGCCGCAAGGGGCCTTGTGGACCGAGCCGTCGACGCACAGATCGGCGAGCCGCAGGCCCATGATGCGGTCCCACGCGGCGATCGCCTCGGCCGCGATGTGATCGAACACCCCGGCGGCGACCCATTCGTCGCGGCGCGACCGCAGCGTCGTGTCAGACACCTCGCCGTCCAACAGGTGCTCAACGGACTCCCACGAGCAGCCCGTCACCAGCCTGATGATGATCCCCCGCAGGCACAGCCGATCCGATATCCGAGGCCGGTGACAGCCCAGCGGATGCGACCGGGGACGAGCCAACCGCGGCTCGACCGCAGCCCAGATGACATCCACCACCACCTTGCTCAAAGCGCGCATGATGAAACCGGCCTCCACGGTCGTCAAGTTCAGGACAACCCGACCAATACACCGGCGAACCAGACGACCCGTGGACGGCCGCCTATCCGCGCGGCCTCTTAGGTGGACGAAGGCGTGCACGACCATCCCCCGGTCAGGGTCAGGTGTGCCGGTCACGCCCGCCTCTGCGACGGCGGGGTGCATCAGCAGGGCCTCTTCGACCTCTGGGGCGGCGATGTTGTACCCGGAGCTGATGATCATGTCGTCGGCGCGGGCCTGGTACCAGAAGTAGCCATCGGCATCGCGGACATAGACGTCGCCGGTGAAGTTCCAGCCGTTGCGCACGTAGGCGGTCTGGCGGTCGTCGTCGAGGTAGCGGCAGCCGATCGGGCCCCGCACGGCGAGCAGCCCGGGCTGGCCGTCCGGCACTGCACCGCCATCGGCGTCGAAGATCATCGCTTCCCACCCCGGCAAGGGCTTGCCGGTCGCACCGGGCCGGATCTCGTCGTCGGCCGCGGAGATGAAGATGTGCAGCAGCTCGGTTGCCCCAGCCAGACGGTGTGGGTGATCTTCGGGCCCGATGCTGCTGTCGAGTCTGGCAACTGGACCGGCGCCCAAGGAACTCTCAGCGCAACGGTCGACATCGAGTGCGCCGACCATGGACTATTCCGTACCGACGACTGGCCGCCCAGCGACGTTCACGACGACATCTGGCACGACGTGCGGGTGTGCCAAGGCAGCCTGCCCGAGATGGCCGAAGCGGACGGCACCGTGTCGATTCCGCGCAGACTCGACGACTTTGACATCCGGGTGCTCGATGGCAGCGACCCAGTCAGCCGGGCGGGACATCAGGCCGAACTGGCGCTCGAGCTGAGCCGTGCCACTGGGGCGTTCATTTTCCGCGGCGGCGCTGAACCGATTCCGATTATCGCGCCGATCGCGAACGCACCCATAGGTGGCGTTGTCACTCGAGGCCCCAGCGTCGATGCCGAAGTCATGTGCCTGGCGCCGCCCACGGAGCTTGTCTCCGATCCGGGGTACTCCAGCAGCTGTGTCACCGACGCGGACGGGCAGCTCATAGTGCGCTACCAAGTGCCTGCCAATGCAGCCGATGCATTACGACGCGGTCGAGACACGTTGCTGCTGTACATCGACCGCAACGCCGACGGCATCCACGACGACGATCCCGCGCTGCCCAGCTACGAACCCGCAGCAGCCTTCGATATAGCCATTGCCAAGGCCATCAACTACGTCGCCTTGGGCGACTCGTATTCCTCAGGCGAATCCGGCCGCGGCGATGCGCCCGGCTTCGCCGGCGAGTACTTGACCGACAATCCCGCGGGTGAGAGCTGCCGCCGCTGGAGCCTCGCCTATCCGGTGGTGCTCAAGAACGAGTTCCTCGGCGACGCCGCGCTCGGCATTGATGTCAGCTTCGACACCTTCGCGTGCACCGGCGCAAAGGCGGCCAATGTGTACGAGCCCGTTGATCCGGACAACGACAGTGTCCGTCCGGATCTGATCGATTCCCGCCGTCCGTCGGGAAGCGCGCCCGCGGTGGGTGAAACGGGATGGGAGCCGCGTCAAGCCGTGTCGCTCGCGAGTGCTCAGGACATGAGCGATGTGGACATGGTCACGATCACCATCGGCGGCAACGACGCGGGCTTCGGCGACGTGCTCGTAGCGTGCGTCGGCCTCGGCAGTGCGGCGGGTTGCGGGCCGGGCGATTTGCCACTTGATTTCCTAGTGATTGAACAGCGCCTCAGGCCAGTCCTTCAAGTGCTCAAAGCAGCGGCTCCCAATGCGTCGGTGTTCGTGCTGGGCTATCCGTATCTGACGCCGATTCTGGACGAGTGCACCGATGCCACTCCTGAGGTGATCGGCGACTACGAGTCAACTCGTAACACATTGTTCTTGGAGAGAGCAGGGCTGTCGCAGCGCTGCGTCGACATGGTCGTGGACTACGTGGGGTCGATCGAGGGCGATGACTGCGAGGCGTTTCGCGCCAACCAGAACTATCACGCAGTACCCGGATGGCGCGGAATCTTGTCTGACTTGGCCGCGTTTCTGTTCAGTGACAGTTTGAATCTGGAGGCGAGCGAGGCGGTGTTCTTGCGGAACACTGCCGACGAGCTGAATTCGAAGATCCGTCGGGCTGCTGAGGCTGCAGGGGTCTATTTTGTGAATGCCACCGGTGCGGTCTCGGTGTCCGGTCAGCTGGCGGGCTGGGGGCGACATTCGCCGTGCAGCTCTGAGCCGTGGATTCGCGGCTTCGTGCCCGACGTGCAGAGCGACAACGGCACGTCGGATGGTTCGTTTCATCCGACGGTGGCGGGGCATCGTGCCTATGCGGCGGTGCTGGAGCAGTACATCCGTGATGCTGTTCGGCGGCCCGGTGCAGTGCTGAACGAGGCGGGGCTGCCGTCGAACCCGTCACCGCAGACGGGAGGCGGCAGAGGATCGTCCTCGTCGGCGCCCCCCGGCGCTGCATCCGACGTGCCGACGGCTCAGGACGCGAACACAAAGGCCGTGCCCGGCCAAGGAGCGACGGAGGACAGCTCGGCCGAGGCTCGCGATACGCCGTCGACGGACTCTGCTGGACCACTGCTGGTCCGTCGTGCAGCGGCCGGCTCGGGCTGCGGCGCTGAGTTCATGTCGGCGGGCGAGCAGGTCACCTTGAGAGGCAGCGGATTCGCTGCGGGCGCGTCGGTGACGTTCTCCACAGCGGGCATGTCGCTGGGCGATGCGACAGTGACTGCCCCGTCGATCAACGCAGCCACAGCGGACGCCAACGGCGACATCGAGGCCGTTTGGACGATGCCCACACCGCCTGCCGCGAGCGATGACCCCGCGCCGCGCGCCTATGCCGCACGTGCGACGGGCGGCAACGCCGAAGGCGGCACGCACACGTTGTTGATGACTGAGCCGCTGGTCGCATATCCGGGCACGGCGCCTTGCGCGGCAGCGGACACTGCTGCCACCACGCGTGGCGCGGCGGCGCAGGTCGCGGTGCTCGCCAACGACGCAGCATCTACCGACGGTGTGCTGGATCCGGGCTCGGTCGCTGTTCGACCGGTCGACAGCGGCACGTTCAGCGTCGACGCTGCGACCGGCGTTGTGACGTTCAATCCCGAACCGGGATTCTGGGGCTCTATTGAGACTTCCTACGTGGTGTACGACGGCTGGGGATTCGGTGACCGCGCCGAACTCACGATCACCGTGGACGCGGGCTGCACCGTCACTGGCGTCGATGGTGTGACGTTGATCGAGGGCACCGCGGGTGACGATGTGATCTGTGTCCCTGATCGTGATGACTGGCGGGCGTTTCACATCGTCGACGGCAAGGGCGGCGACGATGTCATCCTCGGTGGTGCCGGTGTGGAGTGGATCTATGGCGGTGCTGGCGCGGACACGGTCTACGGCAACGGCGGTGACGATCGCGTCGTCGCCGGCACGGGTGTGGACACGGTCTATGGCGGTTCGGGGATGGACTCGGTGTACAGCCTCGACACGGCCGACACCGTCGTGGACGATGACTACGAGATGATCCTCTCGCCGTCGGTGACGATTGCTCAGGCGGGCCCTGAGCCGGAGCCTGACTGGGTGTGGGTCAACGTGTCCGAGACGGTCGAGATCGATGTGCTCGGCAACGATCATGATCCCAACGAGGACCTCGACCCTGCCACGCTGAGCATCATCACGGCGCCGGTCGACGGGGCAGCCGTCGTCGCTGATGACTCCGACGGCCGCGCCGTGGCCGGTTACACCGCAGCAGCCCTCGGGGGCACTGATTCGTTCTACTATGAGGTGTGCGACTCGTTGGGCAACTGCGCCACCGCTGAGGTGACGGTGATGATCGGCACGACCGGCTGCACGATTGTCGGCACGTCGGGGAACGACATCATTCGGGGAACCCCCGGCGACGACGTGATCTGCGGTCTCGCGGGTGACGACAACATCCGCGGCATCGGCGGCAACGACGTCATCATCGGCGGTCCCGGCGACGATGACATCAACGCGGGCGACGGCGACGACACCGTGTGGGGCGGCCTCGGGGCAGACACACTCGACGGCGGCCCAGGCAACGACACGATCCGGGGAGGACCCGGCGACGACACGCTGGTCGCGAACTCGGGCACTGACCGGCTCGACGGCGGCCCAGGAGGCGACACCATCACCGGCGGCGGCGGGAACGATCTGATCTGGGGCGGTCCCGGAGACGACACACTCGACGGGCACGCCGGCAACGACGTCATCTGGGGCGGACCGGGCGTAGACGTGCTGCGAGGCGGCAACGGCAACGACACCATCTGGGGCAACGCCGACAACGACAGTCTCATCGGAGGGGCCGGAGCGGACAGCCTCTATGGCGGCACGGGCAGCGACCGCCTCGACGGCAACACCCAGAACGACACACTGTGGGGCGGCCCCGGGGCGGACATTCTCGAGGGGGGAGGCCACGACGACGAACTCCACGGCGGACCGGGTGCGGACACCTTGCGCGGCGGAGTTGGAGACGATCGGCTGTGGGGTGGCATCGATGCGGACACCCTTGACGGTGGCAACGGCACCGACCACCTCGACGGGGGCGACGGCACGGACACCTGCAGCCGCGCCAGCACCACAACAGGCTGCGAATCAGGCGGCGTGCCGTGACAAATCCGAGTCCCAGCGGCACGGCTGCATCAGAAGTCGCGTTGCCCGACGACCTGGACTCGGTTGAGTCCTTCGTCGCGGCGGGGCTGGGCAGACGGCTCGGCGCCAGATGCGTCGACACACTGCTGCGACTCCCGCTCGCGTACCTTGAGCTCGCGGCGGTCTATATCGCTTATCACGGGTTCATCGGATCCGGGCAGCGCAATGACCCTCCAGAGCCCGCGTGGGTAGCGGTGACATGCATCTTGGCTCTCGTGCTAGTGGTTTACGAGCCGCTTGTCGTAGTCCGGTGGGGTTGCACGTTGGGCAAGCTGATGTTCGGCATCAGCGTGCGGCAGCAGGCCGATCCCGCAAAGACACCGTCGTTCGGTCAAGCGCTGGTGCGCTGGGCGGTACCGGTCGTGTCGGGGCTGGCGCTGCTGTGGCTCTCATGGGAAGCGCTCGCCGCGCTGCTGACCGACGACTACGGCGGCCGCAGCGGCGACATCTTCTCCTTCTTCGACGGAGGCCGCGAGACGCCGTTCTCTGACGACATGTTTGCCTGGGTGCTGATGAACGCTGTCTTCTACGGCGTTGTCGCGGGTCTGCCGTTCATGTCAGGCGTGCTGTGCCTCGCCGGTCGGCTGCGTCGCGGTGACAGCATCGGCATGCACGACAAAGCCGCAGGCACCGTCGTCGTCCTGCGCAAGGCAGTTCCGGCCGCGGCAGCGGAGCCCATCCGCTCCAGCTGGACTCGCTTCTACCGGCAACTCGACGCCGAGATCGCAGAACAGTACGAAGCCGATACCTCGGTCACGGGCCACTCGGCCGCACGGATCGCCATAGAGGACGACCCACCGCCCAAACAACCCAAGAGCTAACTGATGTCATGCCATGATATGCACTGTGCCAGATTCGTTCGGCGAGGCCCCGGCGCGGATACCTGCAGCCGCGCCAGCATGACGGCAGGGTGCGAACTCGTCGGCGGGTCAGTCGGCAAACATCTCCCGAGCAACGGCGAGCACCCTCGCTGTGGCAGTCGATGATAGTCGGCCGAGCTTGCGGACCATCCGAGCCGTGTCCACGGCTCGCATCTGATCAACCACGACGTGACCAGCGGTTCCCCTGAATCGGCAATCGACTCTGAACGGGTACGGATGGCTGCCTGTCGTCATGGGCGCCACAAGGCAGCTCCGCCAGTGATCGTTGAGAACGTCGGGCGAGACGACCAGCACCGGCCGCGTCTTGCGAATCTCCGAGCCGACTACGGGATCGAGTTCGCACAGATAGACATCGCCGCGTCGAGGCCGGTCAGACATCAAGGTCCGCGGCTTCCCACTCCCACTCAGAAATCTCGAAATGCGTTGTCGGCCACGATTCGGTGACAAGGTCGTCATCGCGGTGCCGGGCCAGCCTCGCTGCCGCATCCCATCCTGCTCTGACCTCGGATCGGGGTTCGATCAGCAGCCCTTCCTCTACGACCCTCAGCGAGACGCGTTCTCCCAGACCTGCTTCCTCGATGAGCGGCTTCGGCAACCGGACACCGCGCGAGTTACCGATGCGAACGATCACGGCGTCCATCTCGGACTCCCTTCGTGATGTCCACCACATCTACGTAAGTACATTGTAATCACGATACCGCGCGTCGCAGACTCACGCGGCCTCGAATGCAGGCACGTCAAGCGGCGACCTTGCGGAAGCGGGCGCCGTGGAGGATGCCGCCGTAGTAGTTGAAGACCTCGCGCGCGTTCGCGTCGTCGAACGGGTAGTCCGCGCCGAGCTGCGTGGCTGCCGCCAGCCCGGTCACGAAGCAGGTCTCCTGGCTGTTGACCAGCGTGTGGGCCCCGCAGTGCCAGCTGCGGCGCTTGCCCTGGACGAAGCGGAACAGCGGCACGAGCAGCGCCACGTGACGCACGTCGTGAACGACGTGCTGGAACCACCAGCGCTTGATGACCTTGGCGTCGTCGATGGGCGAGATCGGGTTGTAGGTCACCAGGCAGGGCTTGTCGGAACCGTGAGCCCAGGGCTGCTGGTTACCCATGATGTAGGTGATCTCGTAGTTGTCGGGCCTGGCGCCGTACTGGGAGACGTGATTGGTGCGCGTTCGCAGGCATTCCACCTCGTCGTCGGGCAGGACCGACGAGTCCCAGTGCACCAGCGTGTGATTGTGCAGCTCGCTCTCGTAGCGGACCGACGTCAGCAGGTAGCGCTCCAGCGCCGTGGGCTTGTCCAGCATCATCAGGGTCTGGTTGGCGTTGGCGGCGAAGATCACCTCGTCGAAAGTCTCGCGCACCCCGTCAGCGTCCTCGACGACCACGTCCGACGCCCCGCGGTACACCTTGCGGACCGGCCGGTTCAGCCAGATCTTGTCGCGGAAGTCCGCCGACAGGTGCTCGTAGATGCGCCGCGTGCCCTGGTCCCAGGTCTGCATGGGCGTCGCCGATTCGATGTCGAAGAACTCGAGGTAGCGGGCGAACAGCGCGGCGGGCATGTCGAACACGTTGGTCGCCATCAGGAAGTTGACGAACATCGGCTTGAGGATCTTGTACCTGAAATCGGCGGAGAACCCGCCGAGGTTCAGCACGGTCCTCATGCTGATGTAGTTGAACGGATTGAGCGCGTTGAGGAGCTTCGACCGTGCCCGGGTGAGGCGGCCGAACGAGTGCAGCCGTCGCAGCAGGCGCTGGAAGCGCTCGATCTCGGGCTGCAGCTGATCCCTAATGTCGGACTCGAAGTCGTGGGCGTACCTGCGGCCCTGGTATCTCACGCTGTAGTTGAACCTGGTGTCGAACAGCTCGATGCCGAAGCGCTCCAGCAGCAGCAGGACGTGGTCGTAGACCGACGGAATGAGCGCCGTGACCGAGATGTCGAACGGGATCGATGTGCCGTCGTCCTGGGGCATGTCGGCGGTGAACGCATTGCCGCCGAGGCGATCGTTGGCCTCGAACAGCCGGAAGTCGAACCGGTCAGGATGCTGCGCCAGCGCCCACGCTGCGCCCAGCCCCGACATGCCGCCGCCGATGATTGCGATCCTGCGCTGCGTCATCGTGCTCCCACCGCTCAGGATGCCTCAGCGCGCTTGCAGGGATTCGAACCCCGAACCTTCTGATCCGTAGTCAGATGCTCTGTCCAATTGAGCTACAAGCGCTGGTTGCCGCGTGATCGGGCCCGAGGGTCCGTCGGCGTCCGAACAGTCTACGAGCCGCTTCTTTGCGAGCGCCGAGGCTTCGCCAGTGGCCACATCATCGGTCCATATTCGGGATTAGACCATTGCTTCGGGGTCCCGCACGAGGGGCTCTACCCTCATCGCACGGGTCATCACCAGCGCTGTGGCTAGGGCTGCAACCATGCCCAGCGTCACTGCGATGCCCCAGTTGTCGCCGAGATCTCGGCGGGCGGCATCGAGGGCAGAGTTGCATGCAAGCGCGAGCAGCGTGCCGGTGCCCAGTGCCGTGACCGTAGCGACCGCCAAGGGGGCGGCGAAGAGGACGCTGAGATCAACTGCCAGTGCGCGCTTGGTCTGCCCGACTGCTCGCATCGTCGCGAACTGGTCTCTTTGCTGACGGAAGAGCGCAAGCATGGTGTACAAGAGCGCGACCGCGGCAATTGCTGCGGCGGCCATACCCATCAGCAGCAAGAACGGTTCGAGTACGTCGCTTTCCCAACTTGGCGCCACGCCTATAGCCGCCCGTGAGGTGACGCTGGACACGCCTGCTATGGCTCTCGCCCCCACTAGGACGGAGCGCAGACCCTGCGCGCTGCCGTCGGTGGTCACGAAGAGCAGTGGCAATGCTGCGGGATCAGCATCCGGCTGTGCGTGAGCGACAACGATGTCGCTGCGTTCGACCCAAGACGCAGCGATGCGGCCGCCCATCGGGTACGCACCGCCGATTGCACCCGGTCGCGTCCTATCGACAAAACCGTACGCATCCGGCAAGTCAATGACCGCCCGGATTGCCTGCGAAGAGTCAGCGACATAGACCGTTCCAGGCTCACAGCCATCTGGGAGTACAGCAATGCGGTAGAGGGCCTCACATGACGCACCGTAGACAAGGGTCTCGCGCTCATCGACATGCTTGAACGCCCGACTGACAGCAATCACATCGGTCACACCAGGCAGCGACGCAACGCCCGCAGCGGCCGTCTCGGCCTCGGTGCCATTGGCGACATCGAAGACCTCAGCCACGGCATCGAAGTCGCCAGTTGACGCCGCCGCGCCGCTGAAATTCGCCTGCACGACGAATGCGATGGACATCATCGCTATGGCTGCACCGGTCAGACCTGCCAAGGTCGACCGCGGCCTGCGGAGCATCCGCGCGCCTGCGTACGGAGCCCAGCGTCGCCGATACAGCATCCGCCCGACGCCCTTGGTCATCATCCGTGCCAGCGATTCCAGGCCAACGACCGCCATCAGCAGCGCTGCGGCGACCATCAGCTGCGCCACCACAGGCGAGAAGCTCGAGCGCAGGGCCCAGAACGCAACGACAGGTGCGGCCAGCACCAGTGCCCATGCGCCCCGGAATCGCTGGGACGAGAAATGAGTTCTCGCAACTGAAAGGGGATCGCGGGATATCGCAGCGATTGTCCGCGCCGAAGCCAGCAGAAGCACTGCCGCCGCGGCCAACCCGACCCCAAGCACCGTCGCAGTCGAAAGCTGCATGTCCCCCCACCAGTACGACACTCCGGCGAGCCGAAATGGCGCGTCCGTTTGCGCCGCCATAGAAAATCCCCCCATCGCAGCAGCGATACCCGTGAACCACGGCAGACCGAGGTCCGCGGCGACCACGATTCGCAGCCGGCTCGGCGGCAGACCCAGACGGCGCAGCAGTGCGTAGCGCGCCTTGCGCCTGTTCAAGTGAAGGGCGGCACCGGCTCGCCCGAGCGCCAGGGACGGCAGCAACAATACGCCCAGTCCGACGATCACCATGCCTGCGGCGTCGCCGCCTTGCGTCAGTCGAACTTCCGGCGCGCTCACAGACCGGAATTCGTCGGATGTGCCTTCGGGAACCGCCGAGAAGTGTGCAACGATGAGCAACTCGTCGGGATGGACCAACGCGTCCCGTCCAAGCACCTCAGGTTCCTCAGAACCCACGTACGCACTGAGTTCTCCCGACCAGTCATCGGGAAGCAGCCGTACCACGGCCGGGGAGACTTGGACGGTGCCGGAAGCCGCGATCGTCGGAATGCCGGGAAGCGCAATTGCCTCGTCTTGATCGCCGACGAGCAGGATCACTGTCGCGGTCCCGTAGGCGGTGACGACCTGTCGAGTCGCGCGCAGCGGCCGATCCTGTGCCCTAGACGCCGGCTCTAGGCCTAACGGTCCGTCACGAGCTGATGCCCGCTCTTGACCGGCAACGATGGAGGAGCCCGCACCCAATGACAGCGCCACCCCGAGACCTGCAACCAAACCGGTTGCAATCACCAGCAGGAAGTCCGCCCAAGAGGCGCGTGAGCGCGGCCACACGGTCTTCCATAGCAACCTCATGGAACCCGATTCCCTAGTGGCGGATACCGACGTGGCGAATGCTGACGCGGGGGAGCACCCACATGGGACGCCGCTGAGGGAGAGCTCTCATGCCGGCGGCATCCGCGCAGCTTCGTGCACACGGAATCAGCTTGCACGGAGCGGGGGCGGCAAACTCGAGGTGCCGCGGCTAATCCGCTGCCCTAAGCAGCCCATTGCGCAGCCAGACGACTCGGGATGCGTGCTCCATCACGTACCTGTCGTGGGTCGCCACGACGACGGCTGTCTTGAATTGCTGCGCGAGCTGAACGAACAGGTCCACCACGATGTCAGAGTTAGCTTCGTCGAGCGATCCCGTCGGTTCGTCAGCAAAGATCACGCGAGGCTTGGTCACGAGCGCCCGAGCTACCGCGACGCGCTGCCGTTCCCCGCCGGATAAGTGGGATGTCGAGGCGTCGAGAAGGCTGCCCATTCCCAATGTCGCAAGAAACGCGTCGGCTTCGGCCAGTGCGGACCCGTGCTTCTGGCCCGCCAGCACCATCGGGAGTGCGACGTTCTCGCGGACGCTCAGGTCTTCCACGAACGCGGAGAACTGATACACGACAGAGCACACGCGACGTCGCGCAACAGTCAACGCCGGTTCGCCGAGGAGCGAGACCTCGATCGCGCTGCCGTCAGCATCGGTGCGCCACCACACTGCGCCGCCAGTAGGCCGTCGAAGCCCGGACAACACATGCAACAAAGTCGACTTGCCCGATCCACTCGCACCCGCCACGGCGACAATCTCACTCGGGGCGATCTCGATATCGGCCGACGACAGCACCTCATGGTTCCCGAATGCCTGAGCGATACTGGCACCACGCACAACCCATTCAGTCTCTGCGTCAGAAACTGGCGCACTCACTGCTCGGAATCCAAGCTGCGCTTCGGTCGCTCGTGATCATCCGGCCAATAGAAATTGTGTTCGAACTTCAACTCGAAGACGCATGCCGTAAAGGCACCGGAAACCTCCGGTGGCACGTCCATCTCCGCTATCGACGCAACGTAGCTCGGATCTGGGTCGCTTGGGAGCGCGTCGCACCGTGGCGCTGCGGCATGGGGCTATGTCCAGCAGCCTGCCCCGCCGACGGCCACAGCACCGAGAATCCCCCCAACCCGACATCACCCCTCCCGACAGGTGGATCTGGAGTCAAGGCGTGCAAGCTTCGCGGGCGATATCGGCCGGAGCGCGCCCGAGCGCTTCGGCTGCGGCGGCGACGTCGTCCCACTCGGGCTTGCTGCGGTGTGGGCCGTGTTTGATGCGGATGGCGTGACCGTCGACATCAACTGTCGATGTGCGCCGTTCGAGTGCCGTGCGCACGACGGTGCGTGCCCGCATTCCCAGCGTGCCGGTGAGCTGCGCTGCCAAGTCCGCGAGGAGGGTTACGTCTTGGAGCCGGCACAGGGCAGCGAGCGTGTAGGCAGGGCGGCCCTTCTTCATCACGATCGGGACGGCCCACGCATCCAGCGCGCCGTGCTCCAAGAGCGCCTCGATCGCATGTCCCAGCACCTCGCCGGAGACATCGTCGAGATTCGTTGCCAGTTCCACCAGCTCGGTCGTGCTCTCGGCTCCCTGGACGGCAGCCAGGGCAGCAGTCAACGAAGCCGCCTGCTCGGTCCCCGCAACGGTGCCGATCAGCACGCCCGTGACATTGGGGCGGCCCGGCAGCTCACGGGTACCGGCACCGAAACCGGAGCTGGCGATGGTCATGGCCGGCGCCGCTCCGAACTGACCGGCCAAGGCCGCAACGATGGCGGCCCCCGTCGGCGTGGTGAGCTCCATGTCGATGTCCACGCCGACGATCGGTCGGTCGGCGAGCAGATTCACAACGGCGGGCGGCGGGTTCGGCAGCACGCCGTGAGCCGCGTTGATCGTGCCTTTGCCCACCGCAACCGGTCCGCAGCACACTGCGTCGACGCCGAGCGACTCGAGCGCAGCGCACACCCCCACGATGTCCACGATGGCGTCGAGCGCCCCGACCTCGTGGAAATGAACCTCGTCGGCCGGCACCCCGTGAACCAGGCCTTCGGCGACTGCCAGCGCCTCGAAGACGTCCATCGCACGCTTCCGCACACGTTCATGCAGCGGCGACACAACGAGCAGTTCCCGTATGTCCCGCCAGCGTCGGTGATGATGGCCCTCAGGCGCATCGACGACGGCGTGAGTGGCGGCAATCTCGTTTCTGGTCACCCGCTCGACGCCCAGCTTCCAGCCGTCGAGCCCGAGCGTGTCGATCTGGGCGGTAACGAAGTCGAGATCTGCGCCCGCATCCAGCAGCGCGCCGAGCGCCATGTCACCGGCGATGCCCGACACCGGGTCGAACCAGGCCACCGTGTTGCCCGACGGTTCACGTCCCGCGGGCGCAGTCGTCTCGGATCGTGCGGGACGCGGCTCGACGACGGGCGCGCCGGCGCCGTCGCTCTCGTGCATCATCCCGCCCTGTCCCGCTGAGTTGCCGCCAAGTCCAGAATCCGCATGGCCGCCATCGCTGCGCCGAAGCCATTGTCGATGCCCACCACGGTGATGCCGGCGGCACACGACGCGTGCATGGCCAGCAGTGCCGTCACGCCGTCAAGCGCTGCGCCGTAGCCGGCGCTGGTCGGCACCGCGATGACCGGCGCAGACACCACACCCGCGACGGCAGTGGCGAGTGCCCCCTCCATGCCCGCCACCACGATGACCACCTCGGCCGATGCCAACGTGTCGATCTCGGCCAGAAAGCGGTGGAGTCCCGCAAGGCCGATATCGGTCACCATTCCGGCATCGATGCCGAAGGCGCCGAGCACCGCCGCCGCTTCAGCAGCCACCGGTCCGTCCGACGTTCCTGCAGCGGCCACCACCACTCGCTCCGCACGGGCGGCGGCGGCGCGCCACACCACCGTCGCCAAGTCGGCCGAGGGCGTGGCTGCATCGCCGGCCCCCTCAGGCTCCCGATCGTCCGGGCGATGCACCACGCCGCCAGGGCATGCCGCCAGTGCTGCTGCGACCTGGTCGGTGCTCGCTCTGGTCAGCAGCACCGGACCCGAGCCGCCGCTCAGCATCTCGGCCACGATGCGCGCGCACTGGCTGGGCGATTTGCCGGGCCCGTAGACGGCCTCGGGATGGCCGGTGCGCAGCGTGCGGTGATGGTCGATACGAGCGCCGGCGATGTCCGCATACGGCAGCCGGCGCAGTCGCGCCAGCGCCTCCTCGGCACTCACCGTCCCGTGACGAACTTCCACCAGCAATCCGGCGAGCTGTTCAGCGTCCATCGCCTGCCGTTCTACCCGCCGCGGCGTCTGATCAGTCTCAAGAATGAGTGCTCTGTAGCCATGCAGGCTCTCGCAATGATGGAATTCCGGCCGGGTTGTTCATCGTGCGGTTCTGCTTCGTCACGGATTTGACGCATCAAAACTTTACAAATTGATTGGTTTTGATACTCTGAACCCCGTGAACTGTCGGGTCGTCACGCCAAACAACCTCGCCGACTGGCTGATTGGACAAGGCCGTCACTTCATTTCTTCCCAAGACGCAGCCGGATTGCTCGGTGTTGAACCCAGCGGCGTGTGGGCAAGTCTCAACCGCGCGCGCCAAGCACGCAAGATGGTCAGCGTCACGAAGAGCGCTTGGGTCCCAGTGCCGCCCGAGTACCGGCAAGCGGGCGCTCCGCCGCCGCTGCACTACATCGACCCGCTCATGGCGCACCTCAATCACCCCTACTACGTGGGATTCCTTTCCGCGGCAGCGATCCACGGTGCCTCGCATCACCCATCCATGATCCTGCAAGTGGTGACACCGGCGCGACTGCGTGACCGGCAGATCGGCGGTAGCCGGATCAGCTTCATCCAGCGAGCTGCCGCCGCCGAGCGCGCTACGCAGCAATCCAACACACCGACAGGGAGGGTCGCTGTGTCGACATCACCGACGACCGTCCTGGACCTCGCCGACTCGCCCGACCGCGGCGGCGGCGTGTCGAACGTCGCGACGGTGATCGGCGACCTCCTCATTTCACGCCTGCTCGACATCGAATCACTGCCAGCCGTCGCTGCTGAGTTCTCGACTGCGGCAGTGCAGCGAACGGGATACCTGCTGCAATTCATGGCCGCAGAGACCGGAGTTGAGAACTCGATGTCCGGTGTGCTCGAAGAACTGTCACAGATGGTGGGATCAGAGTGGGCGCCCCTCGTTCCTGGTCTGCGGCATAACGGCGGGCGTGATGACTGCTGGCGCCTTGTGCTGAATGCCGCCGTGGAGCATGACCTGTGATTCCGCAAGCCGATATTGCCCACTGGCGAACCCAGGTCCCATGGGTCAGTGCCGAGCATGTCGAGCAAGACCTGGTGCTCTCGCGACTCATCGTCGAGATCGCTCGACATCCGCTGCTGGGTCAGGAATTGGTCTTCCGCGGCGGCACTTGTCTGCACAAGCTCTGGCTGGACCGGCCTTGGCGCTACAGCGAGGACTTGGACTACGTCCGGCGCAGCGGCGGCGGGATCGGCGGCGTCCTGGATGCCATTCGAGAAATCGCCCAAGCGGTCGGGTTCGACAACGTTCAAACGGAGACTCGGACGCAACACCCAAAAGCCCGACTCCGCGCCCAGTACGAAGGTGGCGGGCCGTTTCGCATCAAAGTTGAGATAAACACGTTCGAGCGTTCACCAGCCCAACCAATTGTCACCCGGCCCAGTGTCGTGGACAGCCCCTGGTTTCAGGGAGAAGCGGATGTCCAGACCTCTTGTGCACCCGAGCTGATCGCCACCAAGATCCGAGCGCTCTACCAGCGCAGCAAAGGGCGGGATCTCTTCGACATATGGCTTGCCGTGGATCACCTGCGACTCGATCCTGCCGAGATCGCGGCCTGTTTTGAGATATACAGACCCGCTGGGTGGACGACGGATCTCGCAAAGACGAACCTGGACGAGAAGTTCGCCGATGGCGCTTTCGTCACTGATCTCGACCAACTCATCGCCGAATGGCCACAGGACTACACAACCGGGGCTGGCCACCGAGCAGTGCTCTCGATCCTCGAGGCAATCGAGGCCCGAAGCCCGTCGTGACGATCAAGCAGAGCGCGTATCTGTGTCCGATGGCTGCTGCCGCCGCGGCCTTTGGTCAGGCTCAAGAATGAGTGCTCATCAATCATGCGTTCGCGTGCCAGGGGTCGATGACATCGATGCCGCAGCCGTCGAAGTCGCCCACGTTCCTCGTCGCCAGCGACGCACCGGTCGATCGGGCCGTGGCGGCGATCTGGCAATCCGCCTGGCTGATCGGGCGACCTTGGGCACGGCGATCGGCAGCAATCCGCGCATACGCATGAGCCGCATCGCTGTCGAAGGGCAGTACCCGGTCGGCAAACAACGAGCCGAAAGCCTGGTCCGCAGCCGTAAGCAGGCCCAGCTTGCGGCTGCCGTCGGGCAGGATCGCTATGCCCGTGCGGATCTCTGCCTCGGTGATAGCGGTGACGCACAGCTCGCCCGCTGGCTGGTCGTCGATCCAGGCGAGCACCCCTGTATCTGGGCGCTCGCGCATGACCTCGGAGATGACGTTGGTGTCGAGCACAATCACGTGTGTGGACCTCACTCGGGCAAGGGCGGCACCCGCATGGGCTCACGCGGCGCGATCTCGAGTTCCTCGCAGCCCCACGGCGCGAACAGTTCGTGAAGGGCCGTTCCAAGCCCGCCGTACACCTCGGCATCTACCGCCAGCACCGCGCTGAGAATGTCGCGGGCTTCCTGCTCCATGGAATGACCATGCTCCGCCGCGCGAACCCGCAGACGCTGCTTGAGGTCTTCACCGATATTGCGGACAATGATGCTGGCCACGACCTATGCCTTTCCTGCGGCCCCGGCCCGTCGCGGCCATCCAGCCGATTGCGGACCCTGCTATCAACGCTATCAACCAAGTCGACCGGGCGAGATGTCGCAATCCGAAACAGTCCAAATGCGCCACCCGTATCCTGCCCCGATGACTGCTGCCGCTGCACCGGAGGGCGCCCCTGCCCTGTCGCCGTCGACCCGCATCGGGTACATGGGCCCGCACGGCACCTTTACCGAGGCTGCGCTGACGACCCAGCCAGACCTGTCGCAGTGCACCCCCGTCCCGCTCATCTCGGTGCCCGAGGTGCTCTCGGCGCTGGACGACGGGACGGTCGACTACGGCTTCGTGCCCGTCGAGAACGCCATCGAGGGTGCGGTCAACGTCACGCAGGATGCGCTGGCGTTCGACTTCGACTTCCTCATCCAGCGCGAAGTGGTGGTGAACGTCCAGCTCGACCTGATGGCGCTGCCGGGCACCGCCACCGCCGAGGACCTGTCGGCCATTCACACCGTGCTCTCATTCCCGGTGGCCATCGCGCAGTGCCGTGCGTTCCTGCACACCCAACTGCCCGATGCCCAGATCGAGGCGGCCACCTCGACCGCCCTCGCGGCGCGGCGCATCAGCGAAGAACAACTCACCGGCGTGGCGGCGATCGCCAGCCCCACGGCGGCAGAGATCTACGGGCTCGAGACCGTCGTGGCCGGCATCGAGGACCATCGTGAGAACCAGACCCGTTTCCTGCTGCTCGCGAAGAACCAGGTGCCGCCGGCCAGCGGCAACGACAAGACCAGCATCGTGGTGTTCCAGCAGCAGAACGAGCCGGGCAGCCTGCTGGGAATCCTCATGGAGTTCGAGGCCCGGCGCATCGATCTCTCGCGGCTCGAATCACGTCCGACCCGGCGAGGTCTCGGCGAATACTGTTTTCTGCTCGACTTCGAGGGTCACATCTCCGACGAAGTGGTTGCCGATTGCTTGCGGGCGCTCAAGATGAAGCAGCGCGACGTCAAGTTCCTAGGCTCGTTCCCTGCGGCGAACGGCAACTCGTCAGGCCGTGAGCGCGTCAGCGAGGAGGCCTGGACCTCGTCAGACGACTGGCTGAAGTCGCTGCGCCGCCTCATCGGTTGACTGCCGCTGATGCGCCCCGATGCCGACCGGCCGGCTGAGTTTCCTCGTTCAGCCGAGTACGACCCAGATTGGGTCCTCGACAACATGATGGGGCCCAATGCGCTGTGGCTCACGGAGTCGCTGACTGCAACCATGGAGTTCAGCCCAGATATGCGCGTCCTGGACTTGGGCTGTGGCCGGGCACTGAGCTCGATCTTCCTCGCCAAGGAGTTCGGCGTGCAGGTGTGGGCGACCGACCTGTGGATCGACGCCAGCGAGAACTACCGCCGGATCTGCGCCGCCGGCGTCGAGGGCCGGGTGTTTCCCATCGGGGCCGAAGCACATGCACTGCCCTTTGCCGAGGGGTTCTTCGATGCCATGGTGAGCATCGACGCCTATCACTACTTCGGCACCGACGACCTCTATCTGGAGAGTCACCTGGCCGGGCTGGTCAAGGGCAGCGGTCAGCTGGGCATCGTGGTTCCGGGACTGGTCGAAGAACTGACCTCAGCCGGGCCGCCGGAGCATCTCCGGCGCTACTGGGAACCCGCGTTCTTCAGCTTTCACAGCCCGGCGTGGTGGAAGCGTCACTGGGAACGCAGCGGGGTAGTGACCGTCGAGCTCGCCGACCTCGCACCGGACGGGTGGAGGCACTGGATGCAGTCGGACCTGATGTGGTCCGAACGGCTCAACAAGCCCGCAGACGAAGCGGACATGCTCGCCGTCGATGCAGGGAGAACCCTGGGCCTCGTCCGCATGGTGGCCCGCCGCAACGAGCAGCCGCCGAGTCGCCTCGATGAACTGGAGTAAGGGATGAATCAGCCCGCCCATCCACTCGGTGAGATCGTGCGCCACGGCAACGGCACGACGAGCCTCCGCTTCGAACGCCAACTGGCGCGCCCGCCCGAGCGGGTATGGCGTGCCCTCACCGAGCGCGACCAGCTCCGGCACTGGATGCCGTGCGACATCGTCGGGCCGCGGGAAGCAGGAGCCGAGGTGTCCGCCCCGTTCTGGGATGACATCGTCGCCAAGTACGGCATCGAGGACACGGTGCTCGCCGGTCGCATCGTCACTTGGCGCCCACCCAGGTCCTTCGCCTGGGAATGGGACGACGAACTGCTCACCTACCACCTTGAGCCGACGCCCACCGGCACACAGCTCAAGCTGAACGTCGATCTGGGAAGCAAGGGTCCGGACGTGCACCTCGTGGCCGCGGGCTACCACATCTGCCTCGACCAACTGTGCGCTCTGGTCGACACCGGCAAGGCACCACCCTTCATCGACGCCAACCCAAGCCAGTACGAAGCCCGCTACGCCCAACTCGCCGACGATTGAGCAACCAGCGACCTTCCTACGCGTCCAACCGCCTTTGGTGACCGCTCACCGCGTCAGGGACCTACCGTTGACCTATGGACGGCAGTGTTGCTCATGGCGTTGGTGAGGCATCAGCGCGCAGGGCGCCGCACGAGAACACGATTGCCGGAGCGCGGCCAGAAGACACCTCTGCGGAGGCATGGCATCGGCTGACCACACGATGGGAATCGATGACACCTGCCCAGCGAGTTGCGCTTGCCTCAGCAATGTCGGCAGCCATCGAGACGGCAGCCCGGGGGGGCCTCCTGGCCGAAGAGCCCGATGCGAATGAATCGCGTATCCGCTATCTCCTGGCACAGCGACGGTACGGCACCGAGATTGCAGAGGCCGCCTTCGGCGCCAACGGTCGATGGTCGCCATGACCGATCCCATAGGGCTGGCACTGCGAGTCGCGGCCATCTTGGACGAGCACGACGTCAGCTACGCCTTGGGCGGCTCGCTTGCAAGCTCGATGTTCGGCGAGCCGAGAGGCACCATCGATATCGACATGGCGATTCGCCTCGAGCAGCGGCAGTTCGCTGATCTCATGAACACGCTGGAGGTCGAGTTCTACGTGCCTGCGGAGGCCGCCCGGCAGGCAGTCGAGCAGAGCACGTCGTTCAACCTCATCGATGACGACGGCCTCAAAGTGGATCTCTTCGTGCTCGGCGAGAGCCCTTTGGATCAGCACCAACTCGAACATCGACAGCGCATCTTGGTAAGGGAAGAACCGCCCCAGTACCTGTGGGTGAGCGCTCCCGCCTCCCAAGTGCTGCGCAAATTGGAGTGGTATCAGGCAGGCGGATCTGTTTCGGAACGCCAATGGCGTGATGTCATCGGCATCCTGAGAGCACAGCGCTCCGTGCTCGATCTCGCCGACCTCGCGCACACGGCACAAGCAATTGGACTCGGAGAGCTACTGGACACGGCGCTGCGCACTGCCGAGGACAACGCCTGAGATCGGCCCTCGGTCAGCGGCTACACCCAGGGGCAGTTGGAGTTGCGGTCGCCGAAGGTACCGCCCGTGCGGTAGCGGTCCAGCGTGAACGGCTTGAGCTCGTCGGGCTTGTCGCCGTGCACCATCATCTCGGCGGTGAGCTTGCCCACCCCGATCATCTTGAACCCGTGGTTGGAGTCGGCGATCACCCAAGCGTTGTCGGCCACGTAGTCGAACACCGGCACGTTGTCGGGGGTGAACGCCCCGATGCCGCCGTTGCGGCGCTCCTTGAAGTACGGCCGCAGGTCTTCCAGGCGCTTGAACAGCATGCCGAGCGTGGCGCAGTAGTAATCCGCGAACCATTCCTCGGCCTGGTACTCGTCGTTCAGGTGGCCGTATGGCTCCACGGCGGCCCGCGGACCGATCTTGATCGGGATCGTGCCGCCCTGCAGGCCGGGTGCGCCCACCCGCTCCGCGGCGTAACGGGTGTAGGTGTAGAAGTGGTCCTTGAGGAACCGGCCGTCGGGCGAGTACACCGGCGTGTTCATGAGCTCCACGTGCAGCACCGGCGAGTCGCGGTGCTGGGCGGTGCGGAAGTCGACGCCGGGAGGCAGCAGCACCTCGCCCTCCAGCAGCCGCCAGTACGTCCACATATCCATCTGGGATTCGACATGACCGTCGGGATACACCACGTCGAGGTGGCTGGGGCCGCCCAGCCATTCCCAGTGCGTCGGCGTCCACGCCCCCGCGCCCACGATGACCTGTTCGCAGGCAATCGAACCCTGGGTGGTCTCGACCGCGGTCACCGAGCCGGAGTTGTCGAACTCGTAGCCGGTCACGGTGGCGCCGTAGGTCCGCTGAACGCCCCACTGCCGGCACTTCTGGTCCAGGCCCCACACCGCGAGGTGGGTGCCGGCGTAGCCGGAGCGGTGCTCGTGCAGCACCACATCACAGTTCTCGGTCTTGAAGTCGGGCCACAGGTTGGTGAGAAAGGCGCGAGCCTCCGCACCGGTGTAGACGTCAGAGGGATAGCCGCTGGCCGCCTGGGACCCCTGCAGCTTGAGGTAGTCGTCGGTCTGGTTCGCCTCGCCGACCGACACGTAGCCGACCTGCTGGAAGCCGAGATTCACCGGGTCCGACTCCCACACCTCCACGCTGGCTCGCAGGATCGCGTGCAGCGGACCGGTCATGTACATGTTGCGGACGCAGCCGCACGCCAGCCCGGTGGCGCCTGCGCCCGGGCCCTGCTTGTCGATCAGCACCACGTCGCTGCCCGAGCCCTTGCCGGTGCGCTCGAGGTACATGGCCAGGTGGTAGGCGCTCGACAGCCCGTGCACGCCTGCGCCGACCACCACGAATCGAGCGTGGGCCGGCAGCGGCACTGCGTCGAACACCGGGATGGCGGCCGGGTTCACCGCCTGGCCTTCCACCTCCGGCGGCAGGGGCCGGTTGGCGAAGGGGTACCACTGGTTGTGCCCTGTCGGATTGGGGATCGTGTTGGTCATGGCTGTTGCTCTTTCTGCTCTTTCTGTTCTGTCATCTTGGGATCACGTCGGGTCAACGGCGGGCGGGAGCCGGTAGTCGGCTCCCAAGGTGCGCCAGATCAAGGGGACGCCGGGCCGGTAGGCGAGGTGGTAGCGGCTGGGCGCGTCCAGGATGGTCACGTGAGCCGGACTGCCGTTGGTGAGCCGCCCAACGTCAGTCCGGCCCAGCGCGACTGCTCCGCCGACCGTCACTGCGGCGACGGCTTCGTCGATGGTCATGCCCATGTCGCGCACTGCCATGGCAATGCAGAACGAGATGGACGTGGTGTAGCTGGAACCGGGGTTGCAGTTCGAGGCCATCGCCACCTTGACCCCGGCGTCAATCGCCCGCCGGGCATCGGGGTAGGGCTGGCGGGTGGAGAAGTCGGTGGCCGGCAGGAACGTGGCCACGGTGTCGCTGCCCGCAAGAGCCTCGATGTCGTCGTCGGAGAGGTAGGTGCAGTGGTCGACCGACGAGGAACCCATCTCGACGGCGAGCTGCACTCCCGGCCCGTGGCCGAGCTGGTTGCCATGCACGCGCAAACCCAGTCCGGCGGCACGTCCAGCTTCGAGCACTGCCCGGGACTGCTCGACGTTGAAGGCGCCGGTTTCGCAGAACACATCGATCCAGCGGACGCGGTCCTTGACCGCCTCCAGCATCGGCCCGCACACCAGGTCGATGTAGTCGTCAGCGCGTCCCTCGTACTCGTGAGGCAGCAAGTGGGCGCCCAAGAACGTGGCCTCGGGCGTGGCGTCTGCGGCCAGCGAAGCCAGCTCGATCTCGGAGTCCAGCGACAGGCCGTAACCGGTCTTGATCTCCACCGTGGTGGTGCCGGCCCGGTGCACCTCGGCCAGCCGCTGATCGAGCGAGGCCGCCAGAGCATCCCGGCCCGCGCTGCGCGTGGCCTCGGTGGTGACCCGGATGCCGCCGCCGTCGTAGGGCTCGCCGGCCATCCGCCGGGTGAACTCCTCGGCCCGGTCGCCGGCGAACACCAGGTGGGAGTGGGAGTCGACGAATCCGGGCAGCACGCAGCGGCCGCCGGCGTCGAGACGCTCATCTGCGACGGCCCCAGACGGGCCCACCGCCACCACGGTGTCGCCGTCGATGACCAGCGACGCATCGGTCACGACGCCCAGCGGGCCGTCGCCCAGCTCGGGATCGTTGGTGACCAGCTCGGCGATGTTGTCGATCACCAGGGTCATGGCGCCGTGACCTCCGTGATGGCTGCGACCAGCTCCGCCGCAACGTCGATGGTCGTGTGACGCCCGTCACGCACGACGGTCTTGCCGCCGACCACCAGGTGGTGCACGTCCGGACTTGCCGCCGCGAAGATCGTCGCGGCAAGCGCAGTGTCGGCATCGGCGCCGGCCATGCGCACTGAGTCGAGTCCCACCGTGGCGAAGTCGGCCAATGCGCCCGCTTCGAGCCGACCGCCCTCCGGCCACCCGAGGGACCGGTAGCCAGCCGAGGTGGCCATCGCAGCCAAGGCGTCCGTATCGAATACGCCGCGGTCGTTGCTTGCCGCCCGCTGGTCCCCTTCGACCGTGCGAGCCTCTTCGAAGATGTCCACGACTGCGTGAGAGTCGGATCCCAAGCACAGCCCAACCCCGTGACGGGCCAAGCCGACGCTGGGTCCGATGCCGTCGGCAAGATCCCGCTCGGTGGTCGGGCACAGGCAGCACGATGCTCCGGCCTCGCCGACCAGCGCTTGGTCCCGATCGTCGGCATGGGTGGCGTGCACCAGAGTCGTGTTCGAGTCCAACCCTCCGGCGCGGGCGATCACCTCGACGGGGGTCATGCCGTGGACGCCCAGGCATTGCTCGTTCTCTGCGGGCTGCTCGGAGGCGTGGAAGTGCAGCGGGGCGCCGCGTTCGCGGGCCCAATCGGTGGCCACCTTGATAGACGGCGGATCGACGGCTCGCACTGAGTGCACCGCTGCGCCGATCTGGGCCATCGGTCCCGAGATCGTGGAGGCCAGCTGTTGGACCCGATCAGCCCACCGGTCGGCGCTGCCGTCACTGAACCGGGACTGTGCTGGCCGGAGCGGTTCGTAGCCGCCGAGCGCGGGGTCGAGCCCGCCATGCAGGTACAGCGTGTCCAGCAGCGTCAGGCGGATGCCGGCGTCGCGGGCTGCGGTCGCCGCTGCGGCACTCATGGCGTTGGAGTCGTCATAGCTGGCGCCGTCGGGACGGTGATGGACGTAGTGGAACTCGCCGACCACACCGATGCCGGCCAGCGCCATCTCGGCGAACACGGCCCGGGCCAGCCGATAGTAGCTGTCGGGATCGAGGCGCCCCGCCACCCGGTACATCAGGTCGCGCCAGCTCCAGAAGTTGCCCCGCCCGACGTGGGTTCGGCCGCGCAGGGCCCGATGGAAGGCGTGGCTGTGCGCATTGGCCAGCGCGGGCAAGGTCAGGCCCGTCAGCGGGATGGCGCCTTCGGGGCGGAGAGGCACACCGGCACAGACAGCGGAGATGCGATCGCCGTCGACGCCAATCACCACGCCTTCGGTTGCCCGGGGACCTCCGAGCCAGGCCATCTCGCACCAGTAGTGGGCAGTCACACACCGACCCTTTGGTTGAACCGGGTGATGCGCTCGATGAAGGCGTCACGGTGATGCTGCTCGAACTGCTCCCAGGTGCACAGCGTGGACGGGTCGGCGCGGTCGGTGATCAGGACGCCGTCGAGGTGGTCGCACTCGTGCTGCCAGGTTCCGGCCGTCAGGCCCCGCGCGGTGACGCAGTGCTCGTTGCCGTCCCGATCGAGATAGCGGACCCCGAGATGGACCGAGCGGACCACGTCGCCGCGCAACGGCACCGACAGGCAGCCCTCGTTGATCACCACGGTCTCGTCGCCGAGCACCTCGAGCTCAGGATTGATGGCCACGGTCAGCGGAATCGGCGGTTTGTAGGGGTAGCGGGGATTGTCGTTCACCTCGATGACGACGATCCGGGCCGTCGCGCCGATCTGGTTCGCCGCCAATCCCGCCCCGTTGGCGTGGCGCATCGTGTCGATGAGGTCGTCGATGATGCCCTGCGTTCGCTCGCCGGCAATGTCCGCACGCGGCACGGCCGCAGCCGGCTGCCGCAGTGCCGGATGGCCAATCTGCAGGATCTCCCGAACGGTCATGCGTGTCGCCTGATGCTCACTGCGCGGCCGGTCGGTCGGCCGGGATCTGCACACCGCGCTCGGCGGCCACGTCCCATGCCCGCTCGTAGCCGGCATCGGCATGACGCATCACTCCCGTGCCCGGGTCGTTCAGCAGCACCCGTTCCAGCTTCTGCGCCGCCAGGTCGCTGCCGTCGGCCACGCTGACCTGGCCGGCATGGATGGATCGGCCGATGCCCACCCCGCCGCCGTGGTGAATGCTCACCCACGACGCGCCCGACGAGGTGTTGACCATCGCATTCAGCAGTGGCCAGTCGGCGATGGCATCGCTGCCGTCGGCCATGTCCTCGGTCTCGCGGTAGGGCGAAGCCACCGAGCCCGAGTCGAGATGGTCGCGCCCGATGACGATCGGCGCCTTGATCTCGCCTGAGGCGACCAGGTCGTTGAACCGCAGCCCCAGCCGGTGGCGCTCCCCGTAGCCGAGCCAGCAGATCCGGGCCGGCAGGCCCTGAAAGGCGACCCGCTCGCCGGCCAGCGTGATCCATCGCTTGAGCGGCTCGTCGTCGGGGAACTCGGAGAGCACGGCCCGATCGGTGGCGGCGATGTCGGCCGGGTCGCCCGACAGCGCAACCCAGCGGAACGGTCCCTTGCCCTCGCAGAACAGCGGCCGGATGTAGGCAGGCAGGAAGCCCGGATAGTCGAACGCCCGGCTGTAGCCGCCGAGCTCGGCCTCGGCGCGCAGGCTGTTGCCGTAGTCGAACACCTCCGAGCCTGCGTCGAGGAAACCCACCATGGCTTCCACGTGGGTGGCCATGGCCGCGCGGGAGCGGCGGATGAACTCGTCAGGCTGGTTGCGGCGCATCTCCTCTGACGCCTCGGGCGACAGGTCGTTGGGCACGTAGGTGAGCGGATCGTGCGCGGAGGTCTGGTCGGTGACGATGTCAGCAGCGACGCTGTCGGCCAGCAGGCGCGGCATCAGATCGGCTGCGTTGCCGACGAGCCCCACCGACAGCGGGCGGCGCGCCCGAACAGCCTCCTCGCAGCGGCGGAGCGCATCGGCGTAGTCGTCGGCGACCACGTCGAGATAGCGGGTCTCCACGCGTCGAGCGACCCGTTCAGGGTCGACCTCGATGCACAGGGCAACCCCCTCGTTCATGGTGATGGCCAGCGGCTGTGCGCCGCCCATCCCGCCCAGCCCGGAGGTGACGGTGAGCGTCCCGGCCAGCGACCCGCCGAAGCGCTTGCGGGCGATGGCGCCGAAGCACTCATAGGTGCCCTGCAGGATCCCCTGGGTGCCGATGTAGATCCACGACCCGGCCGTCATCTGGCCGAACATGGTCAGACCCAGATGCTCCAGCCGCCGGAATTCGTCCCAGTTGCCCCAATCGGGCACCAGGTTGGAGTTGGCGATGAGCACTCGAGGCGCCCATTCGTGCGTGCGCAGCACGCCCACCGGCTTGCCCGACTGCACCAGCAGGGTCTCGTCGTCGGCGAGGTCGGTCAGCGACCTGATCATGGCGTGAAATGCCGGCCACGAGCGTGCCGCTCGTCCGGTGCCCCCGTACACGACCAGTTCTTCGGGACGCTCGGCCACGTCGGGATCGAGGTTGTTCTGCAGCATCCGGAACGCGGCTTCCTGGGGCCAGCTCCGGCAGGTCAGCGAAGTGCCGGTGGGGGCTCTCACCCCGCCGGGCGGGGCGGCGGCAGCGTGCTGTGTGCTGGAAGCCATAGACGACCTCGAACTGCGAGATGTGCGGTGTGCCACACGTTAGTGAGCAGCGGCCTATGCTGTCAATATGCAGCAAGAGATTTCAGTACCTGAAATAGACGTTGTCACTTCCCTGCACAGATCGCGCTCGGCAGAACGGGTGCTGGCGCTGTTGGACGCGGTCGTCACCAGCGGTGAGCTCAGCCTGACAGCAGCTGCATCTCAGACAGACATGCCGGCCAGCACGGCGCTACGCCATCTGCGGGTGCTGACCGACCGCGGGTATCTCGTCAAGGGCAGTTCCGGGTCATATTCGGTGGGTCCGGCATTCGTGCGCACCGCCTTGGCATCGCTGCAGTCCGGCCCGTACGCCCGGCTCAGAGCAGCAGCTCAGCCAGAGCTGGAACGACTGGTCGAGACCACCGAAGAATCTGCGTACCTCGCCGTGCGTGACGGCGACACTGCGGTCTATATCGCCACAGTCGAAGGCCGCCGGGCCATTCGCCATGTCGGCTGGGTGGGCCGTTCGGTGCCCATCGACGGCACTGCGGTCGGCGAGGCGCTGCTGGCTGCGCCGCGGGCACCTGGCTCGCTCCCCGCTCCTATCTTCAACACCGGCGCCATCGAGCCCGACGTCACCGCAGTGTGCGCCCCAATTCACGGCTCCGCGGGTCCGATTGCAGCCTTGTCCGTGCTGGGTCCGGCGGATCGGCTCACCGGCGACCGCCTGCAAACGGCGGCCGACGCCGTGACCCAAGCGGCCATGGCCACCTCGTCCGCGCTGTCGTCCGTCCCTGCAGAGGCGACCTGACCGTGGAACTGGACGGCCCCGGCGTCGCTGTTTCCGATGTCGTCGCGGTTGCCCGCCACGGATCCCAGGTGCAACTGAGCGCCGATGCCCTCGACCGGATGGCCGCGGCCCGCAGCATCGTCGAGACCCTGGCCGAGGGCGAGCCGGCCTACGGGATCTCCACCGGCTTCGGTGCTCTGGCCAACACCACGATTCCCGTCGATCGTCGGGTCGCCTTGCAGCAATCGCTGATTCGCTCCCACGCCGCCGGAATGGGACCTCCGGTCGAAACCGAGGTCGTGCGGGCGATGATGTTCCTGCGAGCACGCACGCTCGCCTTCGGCGCCTCAGGGGCGAGACCGCAGGTGGCAGAGATGCTGGTACGTCTGATCAATGCGGGTGTCGTGCCCGTGGTGCCCGAGCACGGCTCGCTCGGCGCCAGCGGCGACCTTGCCCCGCTGGCCCACGCTGCGCTGGTGCTGATGGGCGAAGGCGAGGCCCTGACCGGTGACGGGGGCACGATCAGCGGGGCCGAGGCGCTTGCGGCGGCGGGCATCGAGCCCTTGGTACTCGCCGAGAAGGAGGGTCTGGCCCTCACCAACGGCACCGACGGGATCCTGGGAATGCTGTGCCTGGCCGTCCACGATCTGGCCGGGCTGCTGCGCGTTGCCGACATCGTGGCCGCCTGCAGCGTGGAGGCGTTGCTGGCCACCGATCGGGCCTTCGCCGCCGACCTGCTGGCGTTGCGGCCCCATCCCGGCCAGCAGGCCAGCGCAGCCAACCTTCGCACGGTGCTGGCTGGCTCGCCCATCGTGGCCAGCCACCGTCATGGCGACGACCGTGTGCAGGACGCCTACTCCATCCGGTGCACCCCCCAGGTGCACGGCGCGGCTCGCGACACCTTCGGCTTCGCCGCCGAGGTGACAGACCGGGAGCTGGCGTCGGCGATCGACAATCCGATGGTGATGGAAGACGGCCGGGTCGAGTCGTGCGGCAACTTCCACGGCGCACCTGTCGCGCTGGCAGCCGACTACCTCGCCATCGCCGCGGCCGAGGTCGGCGCCATCGCCGAGCGCCGCATCGACCGCTTGCTCGACGCCAACCGGTCGGCTGGCCTGCCTCCATTCCTGGCAAACGATCCGGGCGTAGACAGCGGCCTGATGATCGGCCAGTACACGGCGGCGGCCCTGTGCGCCGAGAACCGGCGCCTCGCATCGCCAGCCTCAGTGGACTCGCTGCCCACCTCCGCCATGCAGGAGGACCACGTGTCCATGGGCTGGGGCGCCGCCCGCAAGCTGCGCCGGGCCGTCGCCAACCTGCGCCGCATCCTGGCCATCGAATGGGTGGCAGCAGCCCGTGGCATCGAGCTGCGAGCGCCCCTGCAACCCGCAGCGGGCACCGCAGCCGCGCTCAACCTGCTGCGCACCGCAGTGCCCGGCCCCGGCCCCGATCGCTGGCTCTCCCCCGAGCTCGCCGCAGCCGATCAGCTGCTCACCAACGAAGCCCTCGTCCCCGCAGTCGAAGCAGCCGCCGCCCCCCTCGCCTGAACCACCTCAGCGGTACAACGCGCATCGGTAGCCTCCGCCCGATGCGCGACAGGCAAGCAACGAATGGCCGGCCGGACTGGGTGTCCGACGAGATGTACCCGTTCGAGAGCAGATTTCACGAGACTTCATCCGGCCATCACCTGCACTACGTCGACGAAGGATCCGGCTCGCCGATCGTCTTCGTTCACGGCAACCCGGCATGGTCATTCGAGTTCCGCCATTTGATCGCTGAGCTCCGGACCGGGCACCGATGTGTCGCAGCGGACCATCTCGGCTTCGGACTCTCCGCCCGGAGCGATCGCAACGAAGACCACCACCCGAGGGCACATGCTGAGAGGTTCGAGGAGTTCGTCCGCGACCTTGATCTGCGAGATGTGACGCTGTACATGAACGACTGGGGCGGCCCCATAGGACTGGACTTCGCCCGCAAGCACCCGGATCGAGTGAAGAGCTTGGTCATCGCGAATACGTGGTGCTGGCCGGTCAGCGACGATCGCCATTTTCGGTTCTTCAGCAAGATGATGGCGAGCCCTCTCGGTCGATACTTGATCACCCGGCGCAACTACTTCGTCAAAGGCGTGATGCCCCGCGCGGTGGCTGACCGCAAGACGCTCACGCCCGAGGTCATGTCGCACTATCGCAACGCCCTCCCCGACCCGGCCTCGCGAGCAGCATGCGCTGCGCTTCCCGGCTACATCGTGGGCGCAGCTGACTGGCTGGGTTCGATCTGGCACGACCGAACAGCGTTCAGCGACAAGCCGACTCTGCTGCTGTGGGGCAGCAAGGACATTGCATTTCGGCTGAATGAGCTGGAGACGTGGAAGTCGGAGATGCAGAACTACGAAGCGCACGTCTTTGACGACGGCGGGCATTTCGTCGCCGAGGAAATCCCGCACAGGATCCTGCCGCTGATCCGAGAATTGCTCAGCCGGTAGACAATCAAGCCGGTTGCCTTGTGCCGTAGTTGTACAATTTGTACATGACGGAGATCGCGTTCACCGACGCACGGAACCGCCTGGCCGATGTGATCACTGAGACCAGCCGGTCCGGCGAGCCGATTTCAGTGACGCGGCGCGGCCGGCGGGTCGCAGTGATCCTGAGCGCCGACGCATTCGACCAGCTCGTCGACCGTGCCGATGAGGCCGAGGACCGACGCGCACTCGACGCAGCTCGAGCCGAGGATGACTACGTGCCGTGGGAAGAGGTCAAGGCCGCCCTCGGGCTCGAGTGAGCCGGCACATCAGTGAGCCAGTACACGGTCGAGATCTCCCGCCAGGCCGTCAAGGCGATCGCCGGGCTCGAACGCGCTGACCAGCTCCGAATTCGGGCAGCGATCGACCTGCTGGCAGACGAGCCATGTCCTCCTGGCTGCACCAAGCTCACCGCCGGAACATCTGCGTACCGGGTGCGGGTCGGCGACTACCGGATCGTGTACGACGTCATCGACGACCGGCTCGTGATCCAAGTCGTCCGGATAGGCCACCGCCGCGACATCTACCGAAACCGCTGAACTCGCCTCAGCGGGGCAACAGCTTGCCGCCGAGTCTCTTTGGCCGCGGCGAAGACGGCCTTGGGCCTGGTGTCTCAGTCGGCGGCGATGGCCTCGATCTCGATCATGAGTCCGGGGAAGGCGAGCTGGGTGGCCCCGATCAACGTCATCGGTGGGGTTGCGCCCAGCGGTCCGAACCGTTCGCCGAACGCGCCGAAGTTCTTCAGGGCCTCGTCCATGTCGGTGACGTAGACGGTGAGCCGGGTGATGTTGGTGAGATCCATGTCGGCAGCGTTGACGACGGCTTCGAGATTGTCGAGCGCCAACGTCATCTGGCTGCGCATGTCCCCTGCGTGCTGCGGCTTGCCATCGGCATCGACCGATGTCTGACCGGAACAGACCAGTTGCCTGCTCGCTCCCTCGATGATCTCGGCCTGGTTGAAACCGAAGTTCAGCGACCACGGCCACGGGTTGACTGGCGTCCTCTTCATTGCGTCGTTTCCCTTCCTTCGAACAATCGCTGCGCCAGCCGTCACGAGACCACTGGCCTGAACGGCTTGGCGGAGGGAGGGGGATTCGAACCCCCGGAGGCTTGCGCCTCAACGGTTTTCAAGACCGTCGCAATCGTCCACTCTGCCACCCCTCCGCCGGCCAACCTACCGGCGAGCCCACGGGCGACTGTGCTCGCCGCCCGCGCTCAGGGGCCGAGTGCCGTGATGGGGATGACGGCTATCCCATCGGGCAGCTCGAACCCGTAGCCGCCCGCGGTGATGACCGTCAGCTTCCGTGGCGTTCCCATGCGCTTCGTGTCGACCCGTTCGGCCAGCTTCCGCAGCGATTCGATTCCTTCGTTGATCAGCCGCTCGCCTCCGAGCTTGATCTCGAATGCTGCCCATTCTCCGTCGGCTCGTTCCAAGATCACATCCACTTCCAACCCGTACTCGTCGCGGTAGTGAGACATCTGGCAGCCGTCGAGCTGGGAGTACACGCGCAGATCACGCACTACGAGCGATTCGAACAACAGGCCGAAGAAGTTCAGATCGGCACGCAGGCGGGCGCTGTTCGTCCGCAGTGCCGCCACGGCCAACGACGGACAGACAAAGTGCCGCACCGCGCTCGTGCGCAGCTGAGCCCGAGACCGCAGGTGCGGGCGCCACGCGTGCAGATCTTCTGTCACGAAGAGACGCTCAAGCGCGGTGAGGTAGCTGCGGACCGTGCGGGCGTGCATTGGTACCGCCTGATCGCCCGTCGTGTCGGCGGCCAGCGTTGTGTACGACGCGGGGGTCGCCACGTTGCGTCCGAGCGAGGTCAGCAGGCGGCGTACGCCGACGGGATCACGCTTGACGTCATCGACCAAGGCGATGTCGGTTCGGCTGATGTCGTCGAGATAGCTGCGCAGGTAACGCTGGGCGGCCTCGGAGGTGCGGTCGACTGCAGCGGGCCATCCGCCCCGGCAAGCAGCCTCGATGATGTACGTGATCGACATGTCCGAGCTCGCCGGCCGGCAGGACGCTCCGTCGAGCAGCTCGCGCACGGACACGCTGCCATCTGACTCGCCCGACTCGAACAAGCTCATCGGCCTCATCCGGACTCGTGCCACGCGCCCTGCGCCGGAGTGCCTGGTGAGGTCATCGGGAGGCGTTGCCGATCCTGTCAGGATGAACTGCCCGGGCTGCGCTCGGTCATCGCAGGCACGTCGCATGGGGTTCCAGATGCCCGGCGCGAAGTGCCATTCGTCAAGCAAGCGCGGTGTCGGTCCGCTCAGCAATCCCGCGGCGTCGACCGATGCGGCGAGTCTCGCAGTGGGCAAAGTGTCCAGCAGCGCCTCGCTGCGTGCGAACCGCTGGCCCGTCCAGGTCTTGCCGCAGGCGCGAGGTCCATCCAGCAACACAGCGGGACTGGCCTGCAGGGCAGTACTGATCTCGTGCTCGACAACACGCGTGCGGTACTGCGGTGGAGTCAGGGTTACCGACATCAAGTGCGATATTACCGGAGGAGTGAGTGCGAGAAAACTGGCGCTATAAGTGCTGTAAAACTGTCCGTTCAGGTACAGAAAAGCTGGCCATTGAGAGCGAGCGGGCGCCGGTCGCGCTCTCGCGCCCTGCAACCCGGCCCTTCCGCGTGTCAGCGCGGCACACGGGCACCGACCGCTGGCTGTCCCCCGAGCTCGCCGCAGCCGATCAGCTGCTCATCGACGAGGCCCTCGTTCCAACGGTCGAGTCAACCACCGGTCTCTTGAGCTGAGCGGGCTCAGGCGAGCTGCAGGGGACCCGGGTCGGGGGTGCCGGTGCTGCCTTCGAGGCGTGCCACGCGCTCGCGCACCAGCGCGACCTCCCCGGCCAGCCGGTCGATGCGTCCCGACTGGCTATCGATGCGTCCGCCCAAGTGGAAGACGATCCCCAAGCCGGTGCCGAGCACGGTGGCGACCATGGCGCCAGCGGCGACCAGCACGGCCCACGCCTCCACGACAATCTGAGTCGCTGCCATCACCCCGGCGGCCATATGGCCACCCTAGAACACACCGCGGGCGACCCTGCCCTGCATTCTCTGCCCCACCTGAGCACGACCCGGCAGGTCACGGTGCACCTGCGCCCGTCGCGTCGTCGAGTCGGGTGGACGCCGAGGACACGGGCGAAACAGATAACCCCGCCATGCCCGGCAAAGCCGACCAGACGGGGAGGAATAGAGGAACGGTATCGGATCGCGCATCACGTATGAAAGATGCGCACGCCGCGCTGCCGGTCATGGCTCGACATGTGGCTCGCAAGCGGTAAGTTTGTGATTGAAGACTCCGGAACCGTCAATGCCTCGGCAAACGGCCGGGGTTACGCCTTTGCCAGGCAGCGAAGACTCACGCTGCTTCGGCCGTTCAGCGGGCTGGCAGACGTATCGCGAACGCGCCCCAGCAGATCACCGAGCCATCGGCGCGCAACGCGCAAGTGCCGCTGTGGACGTGTGCTTGCACCGCCGCGAACGCTCCCGATGGAGGGTCTGCTTGGCCGTCGTCGTTGTCGCCCCAACAGGTCACCGAGCCATCGGCGCGCAACGCACAAGAATGCCGAGAACCAGCGGACACAGCGCTGAAGCGCCCCGAAGGTGTGTCGAGCTGGCCGAGCTGGTTGTCACCCCAACAGGTCACCGAGCCATCGGCGCGCAACGCGCAAGAATGCGACAAACCAGCGGACACAGCGCTGAAGGGTCCCGTCGTTGCCTCGACTTCCCGAAGGTCGGTCGCCCAGCAGCTTCGCGTGTCCCCCCAGCAGGCCAATGTGCCGTCAGTGCGAAGCCCGTAGGACCTAAACGCCGTCGCGGCAACGGCGGCGAACCTGCCTGACGGCGCATCTGCTTGACCGGAGTCGTTTCTGCCCCAGCAAGTGACTGAAGAGTCTTCGCGCACTCCGCATGTGTACTCTTGGCCCGCAGACACAGCGGCGAAACTTCCCGTCGGCGCGTCCAACTGCCCGAAACGGTTGTCCCGTGGGCCATTGCTCCAGCAGGTCACCGTGCCGTCAGTGCGCAGTCCGCACGAGTGTGACTGGCCGCTGGACACTGCCGTGAATCTGCCGGGTGGTGAGCCCATGAACTCGACCCCGTCCTGCGAGGATGTGAAGCTCCAGCACCACGACCGATTGCCCCAGCAAGTCAGCGTGCCGTCTGCGCGCACCCCATGGGAGTGTGCGCTACCAGCGGACACCGCAGTGAACTCCCCCAACGGCGCGTCCGCCTGACCATCGTCATTGGCGCCCCAGCAACTCACGGAACCACCGAGCAGAACGCCGCACGAGTGCCACGTTCCAGCAGCTACCGCTGAGAAGGTTCCCGATGGAGGGTCTGCTTGGCCGAAGTCGTTTCTGCCCCAGCAGGCCACGGTGCCGTCAGCGCGTACCCCGCACGCGTGGAACAAGCTGCCGGACACCGCGGTGAACTCCCCCGACGGTGCGTTCGCCTGACCATAATCGTTGTTCCCCCAGCAAACTATGGTGCCGTCAGTGCGCAGCGCGCACGGTTGGAAGCCATCTTGGTTCAGCGCTGAGAAGGTCCCCGATGGTGCCATGGTCGGCGGCCAGTCGACCGCCTGTCCCCAATCGTTGTTCCAATAGCAGCTTTCAAGTGACTGCCCCCGTTCTCCCCAGCAGACCAGAGTTCCGTCAGCCCGCACTCCGTACGACAAGGTCGACCCCACCGAAATCCCTGCGAATGATCCCGACGGAGCGTCGACTCGACGGCCTTCTCTGTTGCCCCAGCAGGCCACGGTGCCGTCAGCGCGCAGTCCGCACCAGTAGTTCCTACCGGCAGACACCGCCGTGAAACGGCCTGTCGGCGGTTCCGCCTGACCGTGGTCGTTGTCGCCCCAGCACGCCAACGTGCCGCCGACCCGAAGACCGCACGCAGTCCCTGAGTTGGTGGCTACGGACGTGAACTTTCCTGACGGCGCGCTTCGCAGTTGCGAATACGCAGTCCCGCCCCAGCACGTCAGCGTGCCGCCGACGCGAACTCCGCACCCTGACGCCGCGCCGGTTGGGACTGTCGCGAAACGGTTCGGCGGCGAGGTCAGCGGTATCAGTTCCCCGAATTCGCTGTCGCCCCAGCACACAACGGCTCCGTCAGACTGAATTGCACACGCATGGCGCTGCCCGAAAGACACGTCCGTGAACGTTCCCGGCGGCACGTCCAGCACTCCGAAAGTGCCTACGGCCGAGAGATTGCTGTGTCTCCAACAGAACAGGGCACCGTTCGTGCGCACACCGCACCCCAAATCACCGTGCCCTAGTGAGGCGGATATCGAAGCAAAAGCTCCCGAGGGCGAACCCGCGTACTCGCGGCCGTGATGGTTGAAACAGGTCACCGTGCCGTCGGTCCGCAGCCCACAAGACCCGGAGACCGCAGTGAACCTGCCCGGTACTACAAACGGTTGTCTCACGTCTTCGGCGGGTCGGGGACGGTCGAGTTGCGCACAGATCAGCGATCTGTCAGTTCGCACCCCGCACAGTCCCGGCCCGCCGAAGGAAAGCTCGCTCAACGCTCTCAATGACGCGGGGGCTCGGCCAAGATTCTTCTGGTCTCCCCAGCAGGTCGCCGTGCCGCTGTCGCGCACTGCGCACGAGAGTCTCTGGCTAGCAGCTACCGCAATGAAAATGCCCTTCGGCGCATTCGTCTGCCCCCAGTTGTTGGCGCCCCAGCAAGCCAGGGACCCGTTGACGCGAAGCCCGCACGAGTGATTGTCGCCGCTGGCCAATTCGGCAAAGGTCCCTGAGGGTGGATCTGCCTGGCCGGCGAAATTCGCACCCCAGCAGGTCACAGTACCGTCAGGGCGCACGGCGCACGCATGGGCTCCGCCCACGGATGCCGCTGTGTACGCGGCGATGTCGCCTGCGGTCGGTGGTTGTTGTTCCGCCTTCTCGGTTGTAGTGCTGGTGCCTGCGGTGGTGTCGCCGCTCGCGCGTCGGCCCACGAGTTGAGCCGTCTCCCAGCGCGATGCACCACCGAGGCGTGTCATGTCTCGGCCCGTGATCTTGGCGGTCGGCACTGCAGCGGTTCCGCCAAGCACGAAGCCGCCTGGTTCGGCCGCGTCGAGTCGGGTCCGCTGACTGGCTGGCATGTCGCCGTCGCGAGGGCCGGCAAGCACGACACAGTCAGTGCCGATGACTCCGGCCAGTGTGATGGCGGAGTAGATGTCCGACTGCGCCTTCGCATCCGAACCGACCACAACGGGAACGTCACCGACACAGTCCGACGCGATCCACGGCTCGGCACCGTGCAGGAACACGCCGGGCTGCTGCACATCGGGCGGAGCCGGGAGTGAGGTGTCAGGCACGCTCGGTGTGTCCGGCTCCTGGCCCTCGGCCAGGGCACGGGCCTGGCTGCCGATGAGCTGAGCGGTCTCCCAGCGAGTCGCGCCGCCAAGACGCGTCATGTTCCGACCCACGACCTTGGCCTCCGGCACCGCGGCCTTGCCGCCGAGCACGTAGCCGCCAACCGTCGCCGCGTCGAGCCGCGCCTGCTGATCAGCAGGCATGTCCCCGTCTCGAGGGCCGGCCAGCACCACACAGTCCGTGTCAACGACTCCAGCGAGCGTGACGGCGCTGTAGATGTCCGACTGCGCCTTCGCGTCCGAGCCGACCACGATCGGCACATCTCCGGCACAATCCGACTCGGTCCACGGCTCGGCGCCGTCGAGATATGCATCCGTCGACTGCGCCGACACCGCAACCGGAAGCGCCAGCAGACTCGCCACCAGCGCAGCGGACATCACAGCGGCCACCAGGACCCGCCGCGTCAGCATCGACACACGCCTCCCTGAGAGCATCCCGGGAACGCTAGTCACGCACCACAGCTACATCTCCGGCGGCCCGCCGACAACCACCGCGGCACTCCCAACTCGCAAAGTGGGACTTGTCTCGCATCACTTCTCTCACGGCTTCGAAATTCGTCCTGGCCTCGCGTGGCCGATGGGTACGCTGCGCCTTATGGCGACGGTCGTTCATCTGCCAGACGACGTAGCGGCGGTTGTTGCCGAGCGCGCTGACGAGCGCGGCGTCACCGTCACGCAGTTCATCTGCGAACTCGTCGAGCGAGCAGATCGTCGGCGGGCGCTCGAGGCATTCATCGGCGGCGCCGATGTGCCAGTGCATGAGCCGTTCGACATTCATCGCGCCCGCGAGCAGCTGGCAGACGAACTCTTGGGTGAACACGACGCCCTGTTGAGACTTACGAACTCCTGAGTCGCGACATCATCAGCGCCGTTCTCTTGGTTAGGGTCCGCCGCGTCTTAAGTCGCGTGATCCGCTCACGCATTTCCGCAGGTCAGAGACCTGCGCATGGGGGAAAATCACGCGACTTGACTGATGGCGGACCCTTAAGCAGGCAGCGGTTCGTGAACTTCCTGTATCTGCTGGCTATGCCGAGTCAGCATCGTCGTCGACCGAGTCGGAGTCGCTGAGCCGCTGCTGGTATCCGAATCCGGCAGGTTGCGCCACTGCGCACCCAGTGCCGCCCCGGCGTCGTGAACGATGTCGAAGACTTCGACATCGGTCTCAGAGGTCGCTACTGGACGCGGCAACTCGAACGTGATCTCGATCTCGCCCGTCTCTGCGTCGCCTGATACCACGGGGTCAATGACGCGGTCCTCGACGAGCAGGTGTTCCATCACTTCGCTGACGAATGCGCACACTTCGTCGTAAGTCAATGCCCTCGCGCCGCTCTCGTCTTCGTGCGCGATGCCGATCCTGCAGGTCGCCTCGGTGCGTGCTGCGCTCATCCCCACCCCTCGGTTGTCATGCACTTTCTCATCTGTGCTCTGGTGTTTCGTAGGCTGCGATGATCCGACGGTGTCGCAGACACGGCCACGATGTGCTTGCCGCATTCCGTTGGGCAGTACATAGCAAAGTGTCCCTTGGTCTTCTTGATGCGCCAACCATGGTCCTCCGCTACTCGGAAAAAGCGCTCGTAGTCCCTGTTCCGATGTCTCGGCCGCTCGCTCGCCATGAGTGGCTGACGCTAAAGCGTACGTGGCGGGTTGTCGCCAGATTTTTCGCCCGTGCGTCAACATCTTGAATGTACAATTTGTACATGACCGAGATCGCGTTCAGCGACGCACGGAATCGTCTGGCTGACGTGATCACCGAAACCAGCCGATCCGGCGAGCCGATTTCAGTGACGCGGCGCGGCCGCCGGGTCGCAGTGATTCTGAGCGCCGACGCGTTCGACCAACTCGTCGACCGGGCCGACGAAGCCGCGGACTGCCGCGCACTCGACGCGGCTCGGGCCGAGGACGACTACGTGCCGTGGGACGAGGTCAAGGCCGCCCTCGGACTCGAGTGAGCCGGCACATCAGTGAGCCAGTACACAGTCGAGATCTCCCGCCGGGCCGTCAAGGCGATCGCAGGGCTCGAACGCAGCGACCAGCCGAGACTGACCGCTGCAGCACCCACAGCGTTGATCGCAGTCTCGATAGCGTCCTCCGACCAGCCGCCCATGAACGACACATCGTCACCGGCGAGGTACACGTACGTGTCGCCGACGCTTCCGGCATTGAGGAAGTCGCTGTAGAGGCGCTGTAGGTAACGGTCCTGTTTGGGCAGATTGAGCTTGAACGCGCCGTGATAGTCGGCTTGGCTCATCCAGTCGATGAACACTGTGTTCGTTTCGTAGTCGCCGTTGAGCGGCACAAGAAATGAGGCGAAGTCAGCGCTGATGCGTGCCACATCCTCAACGAGCTGCTTTATGCGGGATTCCTTGTCGACAGGCAACGCTATCTGTTTCGCCGAGTCGTCCTGCGTCCTGCTATGTGTAGCTGATGAGCACCACACCCGGCGCGTCGGGATCGGTGGACGCGTAGTCGAGGCAGTAGAGACCGCCGATGAGCGTGTCGGACTGAATGTTGGCCGGGAGGCCGGAGTTCTTGAGCCGGAACTTGTCCTCGGTGAGCACGAACGCCTTCGAGGAGTTCACGACATGCAACTCTTGCATGGCCGACTGGACGGTGGGTAGGCCGGGAGGCAGCAGTGTGCGTTTGAGACCCAAGAACTCGATCAGGTTCGTGTTCGTCTGAGTCGCCCACTTCGGAGCGGCCCATATCACACGGTCGTAGTAGCGAACAGCGTCAACGTCGCTGGTGAGTTTCACCGAGCGGTCCGGGTGCTGTATTCGACGGTAACGACTCTCTCGTTGATGTGATTGTCGAGCACCTTGCCGCCGCCAACATCGGCATTGGCTATCGCGTCGAACACTGACGCGATACCACTCGGAACGAACTGCTGATCGGTTTCGAGTTCGTTGACGAATAGCCGGAGAATCTCGAGGAACTGCACCGAGTAGAGCGACCCGAAGCCGCCCGAACCCACACCGATGGTGCCGAAGATCGCCATGTCGTCGTCTGTCCAACGTTCCCCACCGGGCGGTGTCGTGGTGCGTTGGAAGATGCGGCTCAGTCCCGCGCCGAACGACAAGTCCTCGAAGTTGTCGATCCACGGTTGCCACGCGGCAAGCGACCCGCGGAAGTCGCCGTCGATCATCAGCTGAGTGATCCTCGCCGGTGCCATTAGCGTTGTGCCGTCCTCAAGGATGGTGTCATCCTGAACGAGCGCGTTGAGTCCCGCGGTGACGGTGGCGAACAGCGGCGGCGCGGGCTGATTCGCTTCCCATGTGAACGACTGGCCGTCGAGATGCAGCAACGTCGTGACCTTGCCCGGGTCGGGGAAGTTGGCATCGTACGCGATGCCGAACTTGTCCATGTACCAGAACAGACTGGCTTCGGACGGCGGGAACCTCATCGCGCCCATCTCGGCGATGAACGTTTCGTTGCCCGCGAACGGCCGGCTGTAGGCCCGTCCGTAGCGTGACGATGAGTGGTCGGTTGAGTAGATGTCCACCGCGACGCCGATGCGAAGAAGTTCGTACGCGGTGACGACGCCTGCAGGTCCGGTGCCGACCACAGCGATCTTGTAGAGATTCGGATTGTCGAGTTCGGCCAGCCCACCCGCGGCGTCCGCTTGATCGAGCACGTCCTTGTAGCTCACGAGCACGTCGATTTTCGACTGCACGTATTCCGCGTCGGGCGGTTTCGAGCGCAGATTCGGGATGAACGACATGGGGAAGTCTCCTGATCGGTGAATGAGTCAACAGATTGGACACATTGACGAATAGAGCGGCTACGCTGCCGACTTCGTGCCCGAGCCTCTGGCACCGAACAAGAGGCCCCCACGTGAAACGAATTCTCACAGCACTGTTCACGGTCCTGATCGCCGCAGTGTTGACGCTCACCGTCACCGCCCCGGCACAAGCGGACGGCGGCGCTTCCGGCGACACAGACACGACCGTTGAGATACCCGACGGCTTCGAGGAACAGATTCTCGATACAATCGGCGACGAGCTCTGACCAGTCAGAACTGGCGTAGAGGCACGACACGCTGGCCATGCTTCTTCGGTTACGGAGGCTGCGACGCGGTTGACACCGACACCGGCTACCTCGACTGCGACGGACCGCTCATCGACGAGCTCGGCGTTAGCTGGAACGGCAGCAGCTACGATGACATACACATCATCCCCACCGGATTCGGGTGGCTCTACAGCCCACCGGGAGCTACCGAAGCGACTCTGCTCTACAACTCCATGCACTCTTGCCTAGACAAGCACGATCTCACGGTGTCGGTGCGCAGCTGGGCCTCGATCTTCCAACAGCTGTGGTGCCATCTGCTCGGCAACGCCATTGGCGGCGGTGCTTCGTGGGACCTCGAAGGGCGCCGCTGTTCGACGTGGAACCCGGCGACTTGGTTCTTGCGTCGCTGCAACTGGTAGCGATGCGTATTCGCTCAGTCCGAGCGCCGCTCAACGCCGTCGTCCAACGGCGTTCTCTCTCGCCATGGGCGGCGCTGGGGCTTTGGGCACTCGTGTCGGCAGCGATCACGTTCGTGCTCGGCTACTGGGCGTGGGGCACTGCCTTCATCGGCGCTGACTGGGACGACCCGACCGAGCCGCGGCATGTCGCCGGAGCGCTCGTAATCGCAGCGATCATCGCGTCGTCTTTCGCGGCCGCGGCGATCGCACGCCGTCGAACGGTGATCGCGGTTGCTGTTGTCTGCGCGCCGCTGCAGGTCTGGTGGTACGTGTCCGTCGCAGTGCCGATTGCCGAATCGATGCCCAACTGATCCGCCGTTCTCTAGGGTTCTAGATGTGCGTCGCTGAAATGGCTGGGGCTGAAGCAAGCCCATTCTTGCAGGTCAGCGCGCTGCATGATGCCCGGAGGAAAACTGCGACACGCCACTAGGTGTGCTGCTGAGGTAGGCGGAGATCCTCTCCTACTGTGCGGTGCAAACTGATGGGTGCCTGCACATCGATGTGCGCGAGTACCGAGTGGGACGAGAGCGGCGGTTGGCAGAAGGCACTTTCGATCGAGACGCAGCAGATGTCGTGTTCCGACACATCAGCGACCATCTCTACGACCTCAGCGATGCCCACCTGGACCTGAGCGTCGACAAGCTATGCAACGACGAACCTGACGCGTCGCCCCCGGACCGGGTGCGCATCATTCCCAAGTAGGGCTCAGCGAGCATCCGCGATCGCACGGCCGGGTCCGAACTGTGACACGTATGTCAGCGGGGTCGGGTTTGTGGGCGCGTGATGCGGGTAGACAACAGCCGGCCGTGTTGTGTCAGCGGAACTTGCAGCCTTGCGCCCAGCGAGCCGCGCTGACTCTACGGTCGGTCTCTGATCCGAACACTTGGGCGAAGAGGTACTCGTCGCTCAGGGCGCGATTGAAGCGTGCGACCCTTCCGTCGGTGGCAAGTCGATAGAGCTGCGTGCGGCCGTGTCTGGGTGCGGCGTTGGGCGAGCAACTCGGCGACACTCTCGAAGGCGATTTCGAGCCGCAGTCGGTGAGGACACCTCATCACTGCAACTGCGTTGGATCAAGACCAGCCTTGGGCTCGCTGCCAGAACCCGCGCATTGTGTCGGCTCATTCGTCGTCGAGCGCGTCGACATCGGTGACTCGGAAGTAGTCATCGGCAGCTGCGTACCGGTAGGCATCGCCGCTGACCGGGCGTTCGCCGCCGACCTGTTGGCGCTGCGACCCCATCCCGGTCAGCAGGCCAGCGCCGCCAATCTTCGCACGGTGCTGGCGGGCTCGCCCATCGTGGCCAGCCACCGTCATGACGACGACCGTGTGCAGGACGCCTACTCCATCCGGTGCACCCCCCAGGTGCACGGCGTGGCGCGCGACACCCTCGACTTCGCGGCAGGCGTGACTGATCAGGAATTGGCTTCGGCCATCGACAATCCGATGGTGCTCCCCGACGGTCGCATTGAGTCGTGCGGCAACTTCCATGGAGCCCCAGTCGCCCTGGCCGCCGACTATCTCGCCATCGCCGCGGCCGAGGTGGGTGCCATCGCCGAGCGACGCATCGACCGGCTACTCGACTCCAAGCGTTCCCATGGCCTGCCGCCGTTCCTCGCCGACGACCCAGGTGTGGACAGCGGCCTGATGATCGGCCAGTACACCGCCGCTGCGCTGTGCGCCGAGAACCGGCGCCTGGCCGCCCCGGCTGCAGTCGACTCGCTGCCCACTTCGGCCATGCAGGAGGACCACGTGTCGATGGGTTGGGGAGCAGCCCGCAAGCTGCGCCGAGCCGTCGCCAACCTGCGCCGCATCCTGGCCATCGAGTGGGTGACGGCTGCCCGCGGCATCGAGCTGCGAACGCCGCTGCAGCCCGCAGCCTGCTGCGCACCGCCGTGCCCGGTCCAGGACCCGACCGCTGGCTGTCCCCCGAACTCGCCGCCGCCGATCAGATGCTCATCGACGAAGCGCTGGTGCCCGCAGTCGAATCGGCCACCGGCCCTCTGATCTGACCCCAGGAAGCAGCGCGCGGCGGCTAGGAGGCTGGTCGGAAAGCCGCTATTTCGGCGTTTGTCAGATGCAAACCCGCAGGTCAGGGACTTGCTGTGTCGGCAAGATCCCCTTTTCCGACCAGCCTCCTAGGGGACGAGCCGGGAGCGCTGGGCAGTGAGCCATCCCCGTGACTACGCCGCCGCGTACGAGGGGTTTGCAGCCTCACCCGCTCGGGCGACCGGTGGGGTTTCTCGCAACCGCTAAGCCGGTGGTTGGCTCGCGTGGGAGATCATGTGGTCGAGATCGCACACGGTCTGCGGGCCGCTGCTGGCCGTTTCGGTGCTTCGAGTGACCAAGAATCGCTTGTGGGCGCCGACGATGTCGGCCGTTTCGTTCAGGCGAGCCATGTCTGCGCGGCTCGGGTTGGTGGTGAGCTTGACCTCGATGGCCCAGAGCTCTGGTCCAATCTTGACGATCAGATCGATCTCCCGGCCGTCGACGGTGCGCAGGTGCGATGCGCTGAAGCTTGTCCCGGCTTGTTGCATCGCAGTCAGCACCTGGTTGATGGCATGCCCCTCCCAGCTCGCTCCCACCATCGGATGGCCAAGCAGGTCTGAAGGGGTGCTGACGCCCCACAAGCTGTGCAACAGCCCGCTGTCGCGCCAGTAGACCTTCGGCCTCTTGGTGAGCTTCCTGCGCACGTTCGCGTGGTAGGCGGGGAGGCGCCTGAGCAGGAATGCGCCTTCCAGGTAGTCCAAGTAGTCGTTCACGGTGTGGTACGAGAGGCCGAGGGCACGGCCTGTCTCGCTGGCGTTCCACTGCTGGCCGTGTGATGCCGCCAACAACTCGAAGAGCCGCTGGGTCGTCAAGGCCGTAGCCGGCAGTCCCCACGACGGCAGGTCGCGCTGCGCGAGCAGGCTGAGGTAGTCGTGTTGCCAGTGCGGATAGCCCTCGATGTCAAGCACTCCGCCGTCGGGAAACCCGCCGCAGCGCCACAGGCGCTCGCGGCTCTCGACCGTCAGCTCCTGCCACGACAGCGGCGTCAGTTCTGTCACGCTCAACCGGCCGGCGAGTGACTCCGAGACATTCCTCATGAGCGACGGCGAGATCGAGCCCAAGAGCAAGAAGCGCCCGTTGCGGCGGCGGTCCGCGTCGATCGTGCCGCGCAGACGCGGGAATATCTCCGGAGCGGCCTGGGCTTCGTCGATCACGACCAAGTCGCCGCCCCGGGCCATCTCCTCCCATTCAAGATCAAGTCGCAAGCGGTCTGACTCCAGCTCCATGTCGTAGTAGCGGACGCCGAGCGATCGGGCGAGGGTGGTCTTGCCGCACTGGCGCGGTCCCACCAACGCGACAGCGGGATAGGCAGAAAGACGGTGCCTCAGGAGCGAGTCGTGCGTGCCAGCGGCGATCTTGCGTTCCAGCATTGCTGCTGAGCCTAGTGCCAGATTCTATTTCTTGGAGAAAGAACTTCTACTTTTATGCACAACAATTTCTATTTTAGGCCCAGTTCCTACAGCGGTAGGTGGGGCTAGCCCTGATTATTCATGGGTGTGTGGGCTGGGGCTGTTTGGGTCCGCGGAAAAGCCTCTCTGGCCTGCGACGATGCATGTCCGCAAAGAAAGCATCGGCGGGTTCAGGGGGGCATCTGCGAGGTGAAACCTGTCAGTGTCGCGAACGCGTGTCTGGCAGGCGGCGGGGATCGGGTCGTGTGGGGTGCGGGGCTGTTCGCTTTGGGGGGCTTCGCGGACTGCGTGGGGCTGACCGGCGCGCTGTCGGCCGCGGTGCCCCGACGCGGGGAGCGCGCCCCGGTTCATGATCGGGGCGCGGTGCTGGTGCACGCGTTGTTGACGGTGGCTGCTGGCGGGGAGGCGTGCAGCGACATCGAGCATCTGAGAGCGCAGCCGGAGCTGTTCGGCGGTGTGGCGTCGGACTCGGCGCTGTACCGCACGATCACCGGTCTGGGCGCAGGCGGCCCCGCGGCGCTGCTGGGCGCAGCAGCGCAGGTGCGCCCGCAGATGTGGGCCGGTCGTGACCGCAGCGGCCCGCTGGTGGTCGACATCGACTCCACGCTGGCGGGTGGTCCACTCGGAGAACAAGGCCGGCGCGGCGCCGCATTGCAAGCGCGGCTACGGGTTTCATCCGATGATCTGCTCCACCGCGGACGGGGAGCCGCTGTGGGTCAAGCTGCGGGCGGGCAACGCCGCCGCGAACAGCATCGCCGATCATCTCGAAGTGCTCGACGCGGCCGTGGGGACGCTGCCCGAGCGCGACGCGGCAGGCCACCGCGAAGGCGACGACAAAGAGCTCGCAGAGCGCCCGCTGGTGGTGAGCATCGACGCCGGCGGCTGCTCAGCGACGCTCGCGGCGGGACTCGCGAAGCGCAACGTCGGGTTCGCGGTCTCAGCGCGTTCCGCGCCGGCGATCGAAGCAGCGATCCGCCGTGTCGTGGGCGAGCCGGGCCGCTGGCACAACAGCCCCGAACGGTCCAAGCAGCGCAAACGCAGCCGCGCTCAGGTCGCGGACCTCACCGACCTCGCCGACCTGTCGGGGTGGCCTGAGGGGACACGGCTGGTGGTGCGCCGCGAGCCGCGGCACCCCGGCGCGCAGCGAAGCCTGTTCGAAAGCGACAGCTTCCGCTGCTGGGGGTTCTACAGCGACCAGCAAGGCGACACCGCGCAACTCGACCGCCTGATGCGCTCGCACGCCGACGTCGCCGACGCCGTGCGCCGCCTCAAGGACAGCGGCCTGTCGCGCATGGCGTTCACCGCGTGGAACGCGAACAGCGCATGGGCCGCCGTGCGCATGGTCGGCCTCGCGCTCGTGGGATGGTTCCAGAACGCCTGCCTCCAAGGCGCCCTCGCCAAAGCTGCGCCCAAACGGCTCCGCCGGCAGCTGTGGCACCTGCCAGCGCTCGTGTGCACCAGCGCACGGCGCACCCTGCTGCGCCTGCCCGAACAACACCCCGGCACCCGAGCGCTGCTCGCCATCGCACACCCCCGCTGACCCCCTCCGCGCACCCAGCCAGCACAGCTCCCCGCCCAGCGGGGCAGCCCCGCCGCGCCCGAACACACACCCGGCCCGCCCCAACGCCCCAACCGCAGCCATCAACGCACCCACGACGCACCCACGACGCACCCACCAGCACCCCAAAACGCCCAGACCGCAAAAAGCGAGCAAAGAACACGCCCAAAAGAGGCTCAACAGAACTCTCGTGAACAATCAGGGCTAGGAGGCTGCTGAACAATCGCCGAAATCGCCGATTCACGGACACAAAGCCGCAGGTCAGAGCGTTGCAGACTTGCCCGGATCCGAATAAATCAGCAGTCTCCTAGTGCCGCGTCAGCAAACGTTTGCGCGGTTGCTGGCGCCGTCGCTTCGCCTGCGAGCAGGCCCTCCAGCGATCCCCGCCACAGCGAAGGTTGCTTGACACGGCACTAGCTGCTCGCGGATAGCGGCGCCCAGTAGTGCGACCTATCTAGTCATTCTGATCTGACTATCATGGTCGAATGAGTTCCAGTGCAGTGTCCGTCTCCGAACTGAAAGCGAATCTGTCGCACTACCTGCGTCAGGTGCGGCGAGGCGGTGAGATACAGGTGACTGATCGGGGCACGCCGGTCGCGAGGCTCGTGCCGCCATCGGCGCCAGAAGACGAGCATCTCAGCAGACTGATCACGTCAGGGGTGCTCCGGGCAGGCCAAGGAGATGCGGCCGCTGTGCTCGACGAGCCTCCTCTGCAGATCCCGACCAGCCTTGCGGAGGCGTTGGCCTCCGAACGAGAGGATCGTGTGTGAGGTACTGGGACACCTCGGCGATCGTGCCGCTCTTCGTTGCCGAATCGACAACTGACGCAACGCGATCGTGGCTGCGTGACGACGACGTCATCGTCACCTGGGCGTGGTCGAGAGTTGAAATCGCGGGCGCGATTGAGCGACGAACGCGTGACAGCGAGCTGTCACGCGACCAGCGCCGCAGCGTCATGAGTCGCCTCGAGGAGTTCAGCGCGACCTGGCACGAAGTCGTCGAGATACTCGCCGTGCGGACACGCTCGATGTCGTTGCTGGCACGGCATCCGCTGCGGGCGGCCGACGCTGCCCAGCTCGGCGCCGCATTGCATGTCCAAGAACAGCTCGGCGCCGGGTTGCCGTTCGTGTGCTTGGACCGGCGTCTCACCGAGGCGGCCGAGCGCGAGGGTCTGGCTGTCGTCGCAGCGTGAGCGTTCGTCCTTGCCGTCTGATGGAGGCTGCGGCGCGGTATACCCGAGGTTGCTGGCAACCGGACTGACAGGAGCCGCTACGGACATGACGAACCGATTTGTTGCAGTGGTGGCGTTTGCGGCGCTTGTGCTGTCGGCGCTGTCGCTGTTTGTCGCCTTGGGTGCGGCAGACGACGAGACGCCGGCTGTCTCACAGGCCCTGCCACAGACGAGCGTCCCGCCCGACGCAGATGACGGGAGCGATGCGGGAGCTGCCGCCGAGTCCGCAGCGACCGCCGAAGCGCCTCCGACACCGTCGACCGTGCCGCCGGTGACTGCAGCCCCTGCGGCACCCACCAGCGAAGCCAGTCAGCCGACCGCCTCGACGGTGCCCGACGATGCGCTGCCGGGAACACCCGCGGCGCTCGGCCCAGCGGAAGGCACCCGGCTCGGTGTCATCGGCGTCACCCACGACGACTGGCTCAACCTCCGCGAGGTGCCCAACGGGACGATCGTGGCGACCCTCTCGATCCGCATCGGCAATTCCGCTGCGGAAGGGCCCTCGCTGCTCGTGCAAGGGCCAGACGGCGTCGGCCATCTCGCAACGCTCGATATCGTGGGACTCATCGCAACCGGCCGCACCCGTGACTTGGCAACGTCCACTTGGCATGAGATCCAAGCCGGTCCGGTGACCGGTTGGGCGAGCAGAAACTATCTGGCGCCCTTCGCATCAGGGCAGCGTCACGATGTCACCACCGAGGTCTTGCGCGGCATCGGCGATGCCGCGCAAGCCGCCACCTTGCACGAACTGGCGACATCGGTCGTCGAGCAGTTCGCCTCAGCGACCGATCCGGTGTCGCGTGTCAGGAACGTTGCGCCGCCGAGCGCGTTCGAAGGCGTCGTTGAAGTGGCCTTCGACGTAGTCGGGCTGCCGGACGACTCCGCGCGCGGCTACCGGCTCTACATCGATGCCGAACCGGCCGGCGACTGGATGGCCGCCGGCATCGACGGCGACCTCGCCACCGACGCGGGGCCGTACACCCTGCGCCAGGTTTCGGCTACGACCCTGTGCTACAGCCATCGGGGCGTCAGCGACGACGGCCGCTGCAACTGATTCCGGAACGGCCTGCGGGCCATGGGAGAATCGAGCGTTCCCGACGGCGCAGTGGGTTATCGGAGGTGCTGCGGTGAATGGATTGGCGGAGTCGGGCGCTGAACCGACGGCCTCGGGCCATTGCTTGTGCGGTGCCGTGAGCTATGAGGTGCACGGCCCGATCCGGCAGGTGTGGAACTGCCATTGCTGGCGCTGCCGGCGCTGGACGGGTCACTACATGGCGGCGTCAGGATGCGATCGTGACAACCTGCGGTTCGTGGCGGACGATTCCTTGGTCTGGCACCACCCGGCAGACGACCCCAACGTGGCCTACGGCTTCTGCAGCGAGTGCGGTGGGTCGCTCTTCTGGAAGGTGTTGGAGGGTCCAGAGGAGCAGATGAACGACATCGCCATCTGCGCCGGCACGCTCGACTTGCCCTCAGGCCTGCACACCGAGATGGCCATCTTCACCGACGATGCAGCCGATTACCACACGCTCGATCCGGCAGTCCCCACTCGGGGCGGCGAATAGGCCGAATTCCGGTCGTCGCATCGGATTCGACTCGTCACATCGGATTCGACTCGTCACATCGGATTCGACAGACGGGTGTCGGGGGTGCGGTGGGCGAGATGGGCGATGGCGGTCGGCGTCGGGATGCCCTCGGTGAGATCGGCCGACGGCGCAGGCAGCTCGAACCGAGTCGTCAGCGGCACCACTCCAGCCCACCAGTTGCCGGCCATGTCCTCGGCGTCGTCGACCGGATCGCCGGACCGCACCTTGGCCGAAGCCTCTGCCAGCGGCAGCTCCAGCACGAGCGTCGCCCGTAGGTCCTCGGTGCTTGGCGGCCGGGAGGTGTCCCAGTTGGCGACGATGTGGTCGGTCACCAGCTTCAGCGCACGTTCCTTGGCGACGGCATCGTCGATGCGACGAGCCAGACCGCGCACCACCACGCAGCGGAAGTTCATCGAGTTGTGGAACGGCGTGCGCGCCATCACCAATCCGTCCAGGTGGGTTACCGTCACGCAGATCTCGGCGCCTTCGCCGGAGTTCAGCAGGTGGTTCGCCAGCGCACCGTGCAGGTACAGGCGCTCGTCGTCGCGCCCGTAGGCCATCGGCAGCACGAGCGGCCCGTCGGGTGTGTCCACGCCGACATGCGCGATCAGGCCGGCATCGAGGATCTCCCGCACCTCGTCGCTGCCGTAGCGGCCGCGCTCGGCCATCCGCCGCAGCCGGGTCCGGGCCGAGGGCGCCGGGGTGCCGTTGCCCGTCGATGTGGCTGATTCGCTCATGGCCGCACCGTACGCGGCGTGCTGCGACTTCACACGTTGATTTTCCGGCGCCTCGGGCGCGCCCGACAGTTGCCGGGAGCGGAGGAGGGGGTTGACCTCGGTCAGTCGAGCAGGTCGTCGTCTCGCACGCGGCTGCGTTCGGCTGCCTCGTGTTCGGCGAGCACCCGCCCGAAGAGCTGGCGGGTTCGCTCGAGTCGACCGATGACGCCGGGCTGGTGGGTGTAGGCGAAGATCGCTGCGTGGCGTGGCTGCGAGTTCGGCGCCACCCGGGTCACGCGGTGCAGGGAATAGCGACCGCGGAAGATCTGCAGGTCCCCAGGCCGCAGCTCAAGGGTGTGAACGCCGTCTTGCCCCCCGGCCAGCAAAGCTCCGATCTGCTCGAAGCCCTCGTCGGCGGCGGATCGCACTGCGGGTGCGTACTCGAACAGGCCGCCCTCGTCCGAGGGCTGCACCAGCACCGTCACGGCGAAGTCGTTGGTGTCGAAGTGCCACGGGAACTGCTGGCCGGGATCCAGGATGTTCGCCGTCAGCCCTGCCAGCGGGTCGGCGTAGCAGTGCAGCGCGTCGATCTCGAGACAGTCAGCCAGCAGGCGGCAGACCTGGGGTGCACGGAACAACGTGTCCATGGCGCACACCGACGGCCAGGCATCGCCGGGGATGAAACCGCTCGATCGCTCGGTGAACGTATTCACCGGATGGTCGTCGGCGAACTCCGGATTGACGTGCGTGTGGAAGTACGGGTTGATGACCTGCATCGAGAAGTGGGTCTCCGGCTTCACAGCCACGATCTCATCGTTGAGCTGCCGGACCCCTGCCAGCGTCACGAAGCTCTCCAGCACGGCGCAGCCATCGGATCGCAACCCGCTGCGGGCGCGCTCGACCACGCTCCAGTAAGCGCCGTGGCGCGGATCGTCCGGATGCAGGTCTCGCCCGTCCAGCGGGTAGCGCTCGGTGTCGATCAGCCGTTCTGTGTCGGCTGCGGCGCTCGCTTCGTCCCGACCCGATCGCGTGTTCACGGTCGAACTCATCTCGTCAGGCCTCCCAGTGCGGAATCCAGTCGCCGTCGAGCCGCAACGACAGGTCCGCGTCGTCTTCTATGCGGCGCGCCACGCTGAGTTCCGGGGCATCGTTGCCGTACCGCTCAGCGGCACGGGCGAACGCCGCGCGAGCAGCAGCAGTCATCGGCAGGTCAGCCCCGACTGCGTCCTCCAGCTCAGCCAGCAGTCCCAGGTCCTTGAGGCACAGGCCCAAGGAGAACGACGGGTCGTAGTGACCGGCGAAGATGCTGGGAGCGTCATGGCGGGCCGCGAAACTGTCTCCCACGCTGGCCTTGATGGCCTCCCAGAGGTCGCCGAGTGCCACGCCGTTGCGCGCGCCCACCGCCAGCCCCTCGGCCAGCGCCGCGGCGCCCACGAACCACAGCTGGTTCGTGACCAGCTTCGTCACACAGCCGGTGCCCAACCCGCCGCAAGCGATCACCCGCCCGAGCCGCTCCAGCACCGGGCGCACACGATCAACCGTCTCGAGCTCGCCGCCGGCGAACAGCGTGAGCCTGCCGTTGCGGGCACCGTCCACGGCGCCGGTCACCGGTGCATCGATCACGGACACTCCCGGCGGTGCCTCGGCGACCAGACGGCGGATCAGCTCGGGTCGGCTCGTCGTCAGGTCCGCCCACGTAGAACCTGGCGACAGCGCCTCCAGCGCTCCCGCATCGCACATCACGGACTCGACGTGGGCAGGAGCGGGCAGCGAGGTCAGCAAGACATCGACGCTGCTGGCCGCTTCCGCAGCCGAGCCAGCTGCAACCGCACCGGCTGCGACCGGGGCCTCCAGCGCCTGCGGGTTCAGATCGAACACCCGCACGGAATATCCAGCGCGGGCGAGGCGAACGCACATGGGCCCGCCCATAGTGCCCAAGCCGATGAATCCGACGTTCGCTGTCTCCATTGCGGTCTTGCCCTCGTACGGCCCTCTGACCAAACACTAGTGTCTGGTCGATCCGGTCTCTGCCGCCCAGTCCAGCTTCTCGGGAATCGCAGACGGCCTCCAACGTAGGATGGCCGACGGCCCGCGACCACGGAGGCGATTCATGAAGTTCGGCATCTTCTACGAACTCCAGCTGCCGCGGCCGTGGAACGACGACTCGGAATATGTGCTGTTCCAGCAGGCGCTCGAGCAGATCGAGCTGGCCGACCAGCTGGGCTACGACTACGCGTGGGAGGTCGAGCACCATTTCTTGGAGGAGTACAGCCACAGTTCCGCTCCGGAGGTGTTCCTCGCTGCGGCCAGCCAGCGCACCCGCAATATCCGGCTGGGCCACGGCATCGTGCAGCTGCCCACCAACCATCCCGCCCGGGTGGCCGAACGTGTCTCCACGCTCGACATCGTCAGCGGCGGACGAGTGGAGCTGGGCATCGGCGAGGGCTCGTCGGTCACCGAGTTGCACCCCTTCGATCGTCGCTTCCGCGACAAGCGCGTCGTCTGGGAGGACGCCGTGCGCTGCCTCATGCCGATGTTCCAAGAGGTGAACCACTCCTACGACGGGGAGATCTTCAAGTTCCCCGCACGCAACGTGGTGCCGAAGCCCTACCAGAAGCCGCACCCGCCGCTGTGGGTGGCGTGCAGCCAGCTCGACACGATCATCATGGCGGCCCAGCGAGGCATGGGAGCCCTCGGCTTCTCGTTCGTGTCCGCCGATGCAGCCCGCGCCTGGGTGAACGCCTACTACAACAACTACCTCAACCACCTCGACCTGCTCTGCGACTACCAGACCAACCCCGGTGTCGCCGTGGTCAGCCCGTTCATGTGCGCGGAGACCGACGAGGAAGCTCAAGTCAAGGCGGAAGGCTGGACGTTCTTCCAGTTCTCGCTCGTCTTCTACAACTCCCACGGCCCGGTCGAGCCGGGCTCGGTCAACCTGTGGGACGAGTACCAGGAATGGAAGAAGTCGCCGAAGGGCCGCAAGGCCAGCAACAACGTCGGCTTGGTCGGCTCACCCGACACCATCCGTCGCAAGCTGGAGATGTACGAAGACGCCCATGTGGATCAGCTCATCCTGCTGAACCAGGCCGGCAAGAACACCCACGAGGACATCTGCTCCAGCCTCGAGCTGTTCGCCGCCGAAGTGATGCCCGAATTCCACGAGCGCGACGCCGAACACCAGGACTGGAAATCAGCGGTGCTGGCCGGCGATGTCACCCTGGAGGACATCGACACCGACCTGTACCAGGTGATCACCAACCAGACCCCGGTCGAGAAGCGCGAGGAGATCGAGCGCAAGCAGCGCGAGGCCCGCGCCCGCCAAGCAGTCGGGCTGAGCTAGCAGGCCCGTGGAGTGAGCCTGAACCGGATTGTGGTGATCGACTGCGAGACGACGGGTTTCGCACGGCACGATCGCATTGTCGAGATCGCCGCCGTCGAACTGGACGTGAACAGCGGCAATGTCGCCGACGAGTTCGAGTCGCTCGTCAATCCGATGCAAGGGGTCGGTCCGAGGCATGTCCACGGCATTTCGCAGTCGATGGTCGAAGCGGCGCCGACGTTCGGCGAGCTGGTCGACACGCTGGCGCCGCGGCTGCACGGGGCGACGCTGGTCGCCCACAATCTGCCGTTCGATGTCAGGTTCCTTCACCAGGAGTTGGAGCGTGCGGGTGTCGCGTTCCATCCAGGCAACGGCTACTGCACCTACCGCGCGACAAAGCTGACCCTCTCGCAAGCATGCGCGCATTTCGGCATACCGTACGAAACCCAGCATCGCGCCCTGGCTGACGCCCGAGTGACGGCACGGCTCGCCACAGCGCTGCATGCACGGATTCCGGTGACGGCGAATGGATCGACGAGTTGCCGCATCGGTGGATGAGCCGCCAAACACACCGGCCTTGGCGTCCAATGCGACTGGTGGATGCCGTCCAAAGTGGAGCGCAATGGGCGTCCATTTTGGGCTCTTCGTGTTTTTGTGGGTTGAGGGTGGGTTGAGGGTCCGCGGGTAGGGGTCGAGGCCTTGCTGGGATCGGTGTTTGTGGACACCGAGCCTTGGAGGGCCTCGATGGCGTGTGATGTTGTGTCGGTGCGGCTGTGGCTGCCGCAGACCAAGGCGCCCGGGGTGCTGGTCGACGCGGCCGGGGGGTGGTGGGGGGGTGCGCTCGACGGTGACGCGTCCGGTGTGCCCGCGTTGCGGTGCGGAATGCGGGCGGACTCATGACCGACGCGACAAGAGGGTCCGTGACCTGGGGGTCTCGGGCTGCGTGACTGTGCTGGTGAACGGCGACACAGGCAAGGCGCCCGCGATGGTGCCCCACCGGCGCGAACCCCACCACCGCGGCTGCCGAGCCCGCCCACAGCCGGTCCGCGTCAGCGAAGAACGAACCCCCCCACCAGCATCGAGCACACCGCCGTGAGCACCTTCGCTCCCGACCCGCGGCCCGCCTGCGGCGGCCGCACCGTCTCGCCGACCAAGCCCTCCAAGCCCAGCCGGCCCAATGATCCGAGGCCGGCCATGTCGGACCCGATCAAGGCGCGCTATGTCCTCACGAGACTCGCCGCTACGCAGTCTCGAACCGAAGCGCGTTGACGTTGAACTGAGGCGATCTGGCCGACACCAAGGCGGTCAAGGTGGGGCGGCTCATGCCACCCGGCGAGCGCTTCGCGGAAGTGCGCAGGCGCGCTGCCGGTGGGATCGCAGCGATGTCGGTTGTGCCCAGGATCTCGGTCGGTGCGCAAGAAGAACATCGTGAGGCGAGTAGTACAGACATCTTCGGGCGCGCAAAACATGCACTGGGTGATGTGCAAAACCGACAGTCACATCTGCGGATGGGTATCCTGCAGCCGTGGCCCTCTACGTCGAGCGCATGGCAGACGCCCTGTTGCGCGAAGTACTCGACAGCGCGCCGGCGGTGATCGTCACCGGCGCGAGAGCCTCGGGCAAGACGACCACGGCAACGCGTTACGCAGCGTCCAAAGTGTCGTTGGACAATCCCGCCGAGGCGGCGGTGTTCGACGCGGATCCCGATGCCGCGCTGCGCGGTCGCCCCGAGCCGGTGCTGCTCGACGAGTGGCAGGCGTGCCCTGCTGTGGTCGGCGCCGTGAAACGCGCGGTCGACGCCGAGGGCGCGCCGGGCGTTTCATCCTGACCGGCTCGGCTCGCTTCGATGCGGACCCGTCCCTGTGGCCGGGCACCGGGCGTCTCATCCGCATCGCGATGGCGCCGATGACCGTGCGAGAGCAGATGGGACGACCGCGACGGCAGTTCCTCAGCGAACTGGTGACGGCCCCGAGGCGAGCGGGCATGCTGGGCTGAATCGGCGGGAGACAGGAGCATCCATGACAGCATCAGAACCAGCAGCCATGAGCGCCGAGGCTCAGGAACTGCTGCGCAGACCGAACTTCGCACACCTCGCCACCATCCGTGCCGACGGCACGTCGAGCATCGCCCCGGTATGGATCGACCCCGTCGACGCCTCCACTGTGATCGTCTCCACCGCAGACGGCTCGCACAAGGTCCACAACCTGCGGCGGGATTCTCGCGTGGTCATCTCGGTCGTCGACATCGACAACCCCTATGAGGAACTGCAGCTGCGCGGCGTGGCCGAGATCGAGCCCGACCCCGAGATGGTCGTGCTCGACGCCCTCAGCCACAAGTACACGAACCAGCCGTTCCGGGTGCGCTTCGAGGGCTGCGTCACGCTGCGGATCACCGTCACGTCGTTCCGCCACACGGTTCACCCCGAGGAGCACACCCCCGCCGACCGCTGAGGCAGCGCGCACAACGCCGCCCGCCGGGCCTGGTTGTTGAGCCGTTGTTCGGCGCGAAGAACGGGAGGCCGGTCCGCCTGAAGTCGGCTCAAGGCCGAGTGCTCAGGTTCCCCTGTGCAAGCAGTGAACTCCGCGCCTCCCGTGGAGCGTCACCATAGCCACGAGGCTGTGGCGCAGCTCGCTGCTTCACAGTCTCGAACTGGACCCGGGTTGGCGTCAGGCGACCGGTGGTTGTTCTCAGGGCTTGACGGAGATGATCTGGATGAGGTTGCCGCAGCTGTCGTCGAACACGGCAATCCAGGCATCGCCGACATCGGTCGGGGGTGTGGTGAAGGTGACGCCGGCCTCGGTCAGCCGCTCGTGTACGGCTTCGACGTCATCGACGGCGAATTGCGCCAGCGGGATGCCATCGGCCATCAGGGCGTCGCGGTAGGGCTTGACCGCCGGGTGATGCGACGGCTCGAGCAGCAGCTCGGACCCGTCGGAGTCGTCGGGCGAGACGACCGTCAGCCAGCGGTCTTGGCCGAGCGGGATGTCGTGGCGCTTCTGGAATCCGAGCACATCGGTATAGAACGCCAGTGCTTCGGTCTGGTCATGAACGAACACGCCGGTGAGTTCGATGCGGATGGCCGGGGTCGTCTGCGACTCGCCATCGGGTGTCGCCGTGGCGGGCGTGGGGTCGGCTGGCTGCTTCTGCGAGATGAGCTGGACGAGATTGCCGCAGGTGTCGTCCAGCACGGCGATCCAGACCTCGCCGACATCGGTCGGGGGCACCGTGAAGGTGACGCCGGCCTCGGTCAGCCGCTGGTGTTCGGCTTCGACGTCATCGACGGCGAACTGGGCCAGCGGGATGCCATCGTCGACCAAGGCCGTGCGGTAGGGCTGCACGGCTGGATGGCCGCCCGGGTCGAGCTGGAGCTGGGACCCATCGGGGGCGTCAGGCGAGACGACCGTCATCCAGAAGTCGTCACCGATGGGGATATTGGAGTGTTCCGCAAACCCCAGGACGTTGGTGTAGAAGTCCATGGCCTTGAGTTGGTCATCGACGTACACGCTCGCGAACGCAATCTTCATGGTTGGGTCCTTTCTTGGCCATCGCCGATTGATCTCCGACAGCGGTGCAGGGTTGAAGAAGTGGTGCTTGCAGCGGCCTTCACGTCTGGTTGAGACGAGGCCGGCTTCCTCCAGGACACCGAGGTGCTGAGAGATCGCCTGGCGGGTCGAACTCAGCTGGTGCTTGGAAGCGAGCCGTGCTCCTATCTCGAACAGTGTCTGGCCATCGCGCTCGGCCAGCTCGTCGAGGATGATTCGACGCGTCCGATCCGCGAGGGCTTTGTAGATGTCGGCCACTGGCACGTAGCGTAACAGGCAAGTGATGACTTGCATGTCGGCAAGAGTCAGCGCAGGGCGGCGCAGATGGCGGACTCGCCGCTGACGGGACTGCTTTCTCCGGTGTTCGGCCCCGCCGCGCTGGGGTGGTGCGTCGCCGTCGATGGGACCGGCATCGGCGGTGTTGCCGACCTGCCGGGGTGGTGCGACTGTGGCACCCTGCTGAGTCAGGGTCGAGCGGCCGATGATCTTGAACTACTACTGCAGTGCGGCCGCTGTGCTGGTGGGCGGCGTTTCGGGGCTGTACGCGGTGCGGTGGCTGCGTGCTGCACGGGACGCCGATCTACGTGTCGACCGGCGTGGGCCGCGAGCGTGGCAACGCCCCGCAGCTCCGATTGGGCGTGCGCCCCTCGATCGGCATCGTCGACTTGGCGGGTGGCGATCGATGACCGGCGCTGAGCGCCGACGATTGTCTGCCCGCTGACGCAGATCGACAAGCCTCACCACAGAGTTCACGCTCACCCGAGAGCGGCGCTGCGGCATGATCGCTCTAGCTGTCGCCGCCACCAATATGCGGCTGAGGCGTGAGGCGCGTCGGATTCGTGTTGCACCCCTTCCGTACGGTTGTTCCTGTGTTGAGGGACGGATCTGGCGGGACCTGACAGGCAAGGCGAGGCGATTACTGCGGACGCTGTCGCCGCCGGAGGCAATCACGCCTCGGCAGATGAGGCAACCGCTGAGCTCTTCGCTCCTGGCGATGCGTCCGGCGACCACGCTCGCGCAACCCATGTCTCCGCCGACTACGCAACTTCCGACGTCGCACCAAAAGGACCAGAGTCCACCGAGCCCGCTGGCCCGCTTCCTTCGTCGATCGATTTCGTCAACCCCGACGTCGGCCAGGTCGCACTCGGTCCTGCCGTTGCGGACGCCGCCATCAACCACATTCGCTCGGGCGCCTGCGCCGACGATGACTCAGCAGACCGCGGTCCCTCAGGCCAACACTGCGCCTGCCGCTTCCCCGGGGGCGGCGCCGTGCCCGACCCGGGTCCTGTCGGCCCCGAGCACGACGCACGCGTGCCTGTAAGGGTGCGCGCCGAGCTGGTGGCCGCCGCGGCCGGCGAGGACACCGACGCCACACGTCGCCGGGTGCGCCAGGCCGAGGCCGACCATTGCGTGGAGCGCGCGATGGAGCGCTTCGAGCGGCAGCGCCAGGCTCGCGGTGCGGGCTGGCAGCGCGACCACGAAGGAATGCTTCGGCTGTGGGCCAAGCTCGACCCCGAGGTCGGCGCCGCGGTCGAGGCCAATCTCGAGGCGCTGCGGCGCCAGTACTGGCTCGACGACAAGCAGGTGCGCAACGGGCGCCGCACCCCCGCCCAACGCGACGCCGACGTGCTCGCCTACACCTTGGCGGGCGTCACCCTCGTCGAAACCGGCGCAGAACCCGGCCACCGCCTGCGCGTCGCTGAACAGCTCCCCCACCAGCGCAGCGCGCGCTGCGGGATCGGGCCAGTTGATCTGCGGCTTGGCAGCCCGCCCGTAGTCGTCACGCGACAGCGAACCGATCAGCTCCGCCGCGGCACCGACGCCGAGCCCGCCCAATCAGAATTCTCGGTCACGCGGGAGAACGCACACGCCGTGACCTACTTCCCATGCCCGAACGCTCGGTCGATCCTGCACGGGCGCTGGTGCTCTCGCTGAAGCCCAGGTTCGCCGAGGCGATCCTGGCCGGCACCGAGACGGCCGAAGTGCGATGGATATTGCCGCGCATCGCCATTCGCACGCTGGCGCTGCTGTACGCGTCGGGTAGTGAGCGAGCACTCGTCGGCACATGCGTGGTCCGCAGCGTTGACCGGTACCAAGCCGACGAGCGATGGCACCTGCACGGTGCCGATACCGCACTGTCCAAGACCGAGTTCGACGCCTACCTCGATGGCCGAGACTGCAGCGTGGTGCTGCTGCTGGAACGTCCCGAACCGCTGACCATCCCAATTCCGCTGCACACACTGACCGCATCGAAGCCATCCCGATCTGCGCCCTGTGGAACTGACCGCGAAGGCGCAACCAGACTCGGATCGCTGACGGTCCGCGCGGACGCGGGGTTCGCCTCACATGCGCTACCGCAAATCCCGTGAACAATCAGGGCCAGCCAACCCGTACCGATGATCGCCGGTTACCCGGCGACTTCGGCCAGCAAGTCGTCGATGACGTGGGCCATCTGGCTGTAGTCGGGACGCTTCATCAAAAAGGCGTCGGCACCGAGGTCGTAGGCCTTGGCGCGGTCCTCCGCGGCCTCCTCGGTCGTCAGTGCGACCATCATCACCTTGTCGAACTCATCCGAGCCCCGTACCTCGGCAAGCAGGTCGAAACCGCTCACCACCGGCAGCTTCAGGTCGAACAGCACAAGGTCGACTTCGGAGGAACCGACCGTGCGCAGGAACGAGAGGGCGTTGGCGCCGTCGTGCGCCACACGTACCTGGTTGCGCGTGCCGGCCTCTGCCAGCGCCAAGGTGAGCACGTCGACGTCATGAGGGTTCTCCTCGGCCAGCAGCACGTGAACGGTGTCGTCGGGAGCATGCAGGACGGGCGGTTCGAAGCCGCCCGCTCGGTCGACGGTTTGCGACTCGGCAGTGATGTGCTCCACCGGCACGCCGAAGCGCCGTTGCAGCCGATGCGGCAGATCCAGATGCAGCCACCGGCTCGCGCCCGTCGGCAGCGTGCTGAGGATGATGAGATCGGGATTAAGCCGGTCGATGGCGAGGTTGACCGCGACGACGGGATGCGCGGGACCCACCTCGCCGGTGACCTTGGCGCCGATGTCGTCGAGCGCATCGAAGGCCTGGCTGAGTCGGCGGCGCGCGCCTGCAAGCGCCCGTGCGGGATCGGGTCCGTTCGCACCTGTCGCGGGGACGACGATGTGAAAGCGGGTCTCCGGGTCGACCGCCAGGATGTGCTCGACCCGTTCTTGCAGATGGCTTCCGACGAGAGTCTGATTGGCCACGATCAGGACGTGTCGCATGCCGGGCACCTCCTCTGGCAGCGGTCTTCCGAAGCGAAGCTAGACGCGACACCGCGATCGTCAACATCACAATGGAGTTCTTCGATCAACAGCGGTCTTCCGAAGCGAAGCTAGCAGGATGCTGAAAAAGTCGATTTTCGGACGGTGTCCAGTTGCAAACCCGCAGGTCAGGGGCTTGCGCTTCCCGTCAGACCTGCATATTTCACAGCAGCCTCCTAGGAGGGTGGTCGGAAAGCCGCTATTTCGGCGTTTGCCAGATGCAAACCCGCAGGTCAGGGACTTGCTGTGTCGGCAAGATCCCCATTTCCGACCACCCTCCTAGATGCGACGCCGCGATGCCTCGCGCGCAGCGTCCGGTGCAGGAAGTTGGCGCACACGACCACATCGCAGCCGCGCTCGCTGCCCAGCTCTGCGGCGGTCGGAAGCGGTTCAGCTTCGAGATCGGCTTGCACCGTCTGCATCGGCAGGCAGCGGTCGGCCGCCGCAACGCGGGCGATCTCCAGTGCCCGCCCCGAGACGTCGACGAGCGTCGTCGCGATGCCCTGCTCGGCCAGCCACAGCGCCGTGCCGTCCGTGCCGTCCGTGCCGCCGACCAGATCCACGGCCGTCGAGCTGTCGCCCAGCAATTCGACATGCTCGATCACGAGGTCTGACGGGACCCTTGGCTCATCTCGGTCGGCGTACTTCGCGTCCCAGCGTTCGTCGGCGATCACGCGTCATGCACCCGAACCGCTCGAGTCCGGCGGCTGCTGGGCATCGCGTCGAGGGCCCGCCGCGGGAACAGCGTCACAGCCGCAGACTGTGGCATGTGCCCAGGCGTTGAGGCGCAGCGGCTGACCGATGCGAAGATGAGGACGTGCCGAACTCTTCACATCGCTCAGGTGCCGCTCGATTCCTCGCGGAGGTGGTGTTGACCTGCGACAAGGCGTTCGCCGTGATCGAGGGTGGAGCGGTGGATGTCGGCGACGACGGGCGCATTGCCTGGGTGGGTCCGGCGGCGGACGCACCCGTGACGGAGGCGCCCGTGATCGACATGGGCGGCCTGCTGATGCCGGGACTGGTCAACACCCACGCTCACACCCCGATGACGCTCGTGCGGGGCGCAGGCGACGGGCTGCCGCTGATGGCGTGGCTGACCGAGGTGATGTGGCCCCGCGAAGGCCGCCTGCGGCCCGAAGACGTGTGGTGGGGAATGACGCTCGGCTCGGTTGAGATGCTGCGGTCGGGCGTCACCACTACCTGCGAGATGTACGCCTACGAGCACGACGTGATCGATGCGGGGCGCGCCGCCGGCATCCGACTGGTCATGTGCCCGGGTGTGCTGTCAATCGCGCACGCCGACAGCTCAGCCAGCGTGGCCGGTCGCATTGCTGAGATCGCCGCCGTCCACGCGGCCGAGCACGATCCGGAGGGACGCACGACCATCGGGTTCGCGCCGCATTCGGCCTACGACTTGGGCATCGAGGCCTGTGCGGAGATTGCCGTCGCCGCTCGCGAGCTGGATGCGCTGCTGCACATTCACGTGGCGGAGACCGCAGATGAGGGCGAGGCACTGTCGGCAGCGCACGGCGGGACGAGCGTGCCCCGGCTGCTGGCCGAGGCCGGGGCCCTCGACGGGCGCGTGCTGGCGGCCCACGGTGTCTGGCTCGACGACGACGACCTGGATATCTACGCGGCCAACGGTGTGGCTGTGGCGCACTGCCCGGTCAGCAACATGAAGCTGGGCTCGGGCGTGGCGCGGGTGCCCGAGATGATCGAGCGGGGCATCACGGTCTCGCTCGCCACCGACGGGCCGGCCTCCAACGACGACCTCGACATGTGGGAGGAGATCAAGATTGCCTCGCTGCTTGCCCGGGTCACCGCGCTCGATCCCACTGTGATGAGCGCGCAGCAGGCCATCTCGATGGCAACGCGTGGCGGAGCCGAGGCGCTGGGCCTGCAGATCGGCGCGCTGGAAACCGGGCGCTGGGCCGACATGATCCGGCTCGACATCGACGATGTGGCGTTCGTGCCAGTCACCTCGCCACAGGAATTGATTGCACATGTGGCATGGGCAGGCGGCAGCCGCCACGTCACCGACGTCTGGGTGGGAGGCGAGCGAGTGGTGGCCGGCCGGGTGTGCCTCACGGTCGACGAGTCACGGACCCGCTACGAGGTGCAGCGTCGAGCCCAACGATTGGCACGGGAGTCGGGAACGTGAGCGACGCAGGCGACGACGGCAGCGCGACCTCGGCGACTGGCGAGCAGGCTCCGGTCGGGATCATCGCGGGAACCGGCTTCTACGAGCTGCCCGGCCTCGCTGAAGCCGAGCACCTCGCGGTGAGCACCGACTGGGGCGAGGCTCACGCAATGACCGGGCTCTGGCACGGTCGGCGGATCGTCTTCGTGCCGCGTCACGGAGGCGACCACTCGATCCCGCCGTCGGCAATCAACTACCGGGCCAACATCGCCGCCATGAGGGACTTGGGGGCGGGGGCCATCTTGGCGGTGAGCGTTGTCGGCTCGATGGTGCCCGAGCGGGGGACGGGCTCGTTCCTGCTGCTCGACGACTGCTTGGAGTTCACCACTGGCCGTGCGGCCACCTTTTTCGACCAGCCCGGCCAGGTGGTGCACACCGACATGACCACGCCGTACGACCCGAGACTGCGTGGCGTGCTGGCAGCGGCCGCCGATGCCGAGCGCATCGACGTGGCGCAGAGCGCTACCTATGTCTGCACCAACGGTCCCCGTTTCGAGACACCGGCGGAGATCCGCATGTACGCCCAGATGGGCGGCAGCGTCGTCGGCATGACCGGCTATCCCGAGGTTGCGCTGGCCCGAGAAGCCGGCATTCCCTATGCCGGGATAGCCGTCGTGGCGAACATGGCCGCAGGGATGTTCGATGGCGAGATCTCCCACGAAGAGGTCGCTGCGGCACTCGGAGCCACCAAGGTGCCGCTGTTCGCCCTGCTCGGCCGCGCTGTTTCCATGATCTGACAATGGCCTGATCTCGTTCTGCCATCCGCTGTCCGCAGACTGGCGAGAAATAGAGTCCGGCATGATGCTTGCATTGGTGCTTTCTGTATCGCCGAGATCGCTGAGCGGGCTGCATCAGCGATTCCGGTACGACTCGCGCGCGCGCAACGGGCGGCTGAGGCGCATCAGACGGGGACTGTGCAGCGGTGCTGTGGTTCTTGCTGTTCTCGCGCTGTTTGCCGCCGTGCTGGCACCCACGGCGTCGGCGCAGAGTCGGTCCGTCGGTACCGTCGTCATCGCGAACGGCTGGAGTTCTGCCGACTCGGCCGTCGCGTCGGCGCTCGCGGCCCTTGAAAGCGACAGCCTTTCCGATGCGGTGGTGCTGTATGCCAGCGGGCGAGAGCTCACGACCAGCACGGCGAATTTCATCCGAGATCGCCAGCCGTCGGCGGTGATCCTGGTCGGCGGCACGGCTGCGCTGTCGACCGAGGTCCAAGATGAGGTGGTCTCACTGGTCGGCGGTGCCGCAGTCAGGCGGATCGAGGGCATGGACCGCTTCGACACGGCTGCGAAGGCGGTGCCGTCGACCGCCGCCACGTTCATTGTGGCGAACGGCTACAGCGCCGCGGACACGGGCGTCGCGGCGGCCTTGGCGGCGACGAGATCCAATGCTGCGGTGCTGCTGGCCACCACCGACAGCCTGACGGTGCCGACCGAGGGCATCATCCGCGAACAGCAGCCATCGCAGGTCGAATTCGTCGGGGGCACGGCGGTGCTCGCAGCATCCCTTGCCGATCGTGTCCGGGAGCTCGCTCCGTCAGTGCGCAGCGTGACGCGCCACAGCGGCGCGTCACGCAGCGATACCGCAGCAGCGGCCGCGCTGAACACGTCCACCACGCTGGTGATCGCGAACGGGTGGAGCCCAGCAGACATGGGAGTAGCTGCTGCCTACGCGGCCGTCACCAGCGGTGCCGCAGTGCTTTACTCCCAGACGAGCACGTTGACCACGCCCACAGAGCGCCGCATCGAGGCACTGCGGCCGCGCGCGATCGTGCTGGTCGGCGGGAGCGCGGCGCTCGACACCAGCTTGCATGCCCGCCTGCGCGCTCTTGCCCCTACGGCGGCTCTGCACAGAATCAGCGGGTCGGACCGCATCGACACTGCGGCGCGCGCCGCGGCAGGCACGCTGACGGCTATCGGCACAGACCCGCCGACCGCACCGACGTCGCTCACGGCGACTGCCGGGAACTTGAGCTTGGCGGTGTCATGGAGGGCGCCTACCAGCACCTTCGGTGCAGCGGTCACCGGTTACGTGGTGGAGTACCGCGCATGCACGGCCACGCTGAGAACCTGCGTGTCCAGCCCGAGGTGGGGCAACTGGGCCGCACATGCCCATTCGGACACCGGCGCCAGCACCACCATCACCGGCCTCGCCAACGGCACGGCGTACCAAGTGCGGGTGCGGGCCCGCAACATTTTCGGACTCGGGTCATGGTCGCAGACCGTGTCCGGCATACCGGCGGTGCAGACAGCGAAGCCGTCCGTTCCAACGGATCTGACTGTGGAGGCCGCGAACGAGCAGTTGAGGGTGTCGTGGGCGCCGTCGACTCCCCCGAGCGGCGGAGCCATCGAGGGCTACGACGTGCAGTACCGGACCTGCGATGCGAGCCTGACATGCGGCAGTTGGACGCCGCACAGCCACACAGGCACTGGCATCACCACCACGATCACCAGGCTGGGCAACGGCATCAAGCACGAGGTGCGGGTGCGGGCCCGCAGCGGCGGGAGCGAGAGCGACTGGTCGCGATCTGCATCTGCGACACCTGAGCAGTTGCCGAGTTTCGAGCGTGCTCCTGATCTGACACCGGGTGATCGACAGATCCTCGTCCAATGGAACGAACCCGCCTACTCCGGGTCGCCTGTCAACGACTACGACGTGCAGTACCGGGCCTGCACGGCGACCGGGTCCGACCCGACGGTCCTGACCTGCGATACCGAGCCGACTTGGGGCAACTGGAGGGCACTCAGCCATTCAGGCACCGGCAAGATCGTGACGATCACGGGGCTGACCAACGGCACTGCGTACGAAGTACAGGTGCGGGCGCGGAATGCCAACGGGGCGGGACCGTGGTCGGCGGCCGGGAAGGAGCCTCCGGTCTCGGCGCCGGCGAGGCCGAGCACTCCGACCGTGGAGCCAAGTCACGAGAAAGTGGTGGTGACATGGGTCGCGCCGTCGGACAACGGCCTCGAAATCTCCGGTTATGACGTCGAGTACTGCACCGGCACCTGTGCCAGCGATTCAGAAAGCTGGACTGACGCCGGTCACTCGGGCACGGAGACCAGGCACGAGATCCAGTCGTTGAGCAACGGCACGGCCTACATGGTGCGCGTCCGGGCCAAGAATGACCTCGGCGGCGCTGACCAAGGCGTGGGTCCGTGGTCGTCGAGCAGGACGGGCACGCCGACGGCCCTGCCTGACGCGCCCGGCGTGCCTGCTCTGACAGCCGGCGACCGCCGGATCGTGGTTTCGTGGAGCGCGCCGACGGGCAACGGCACGACGATCAACGGCTACGACGTGCAGTACCGGGCGTGTACAGCGACGCCGAAGGATTGCAGATCGAATCCACGATGGGGGAGCTGGCAGACGAGACGGCACACGGACATCAGCACCCTCGAGCTGACGATCACTGGTCTCACGAATGCCGTCAAGTACGAAGTGCGGGTGCGAGCCGTCATTTCCCATGGCTTCGGGCCGTATTCGGCTGCTGGGGAGTCGACTCCGCTTGGCAAGCCGTCCAAGCCGACGGCTCCCACGCTGACCCCGGGCGACGAGACGCTGGTGGTGACGTGGGAAGCTCCAGCGCACAACGGTTCTGACATCATCCGCTACGACATTGCCCACTGCGTGAGCACGGCAGATTGCAGCATCGACGGTGATTGGACAGCACCAAGGCAGGTCAGCGGAACCGGAGCAGACCCGCCTGCGACCACCTACACGATCACCGCATTGAACAACGGCACGACGTACAAGGTGCGCGTCCGCGCCGCCAACAGCGTCGGGGACGGGCAGTGGTCTTCTTCCGCGTCGGGCACGCCGTCGCTGCGGCCTGACGCTCCTTCCGCCCTGACCATGACCGTGGGCAATCAGCAGGTCGGTCTCTCATGGCCAGCGCCGAGCGGCAATGGACTGGAGATAACCCAGTACCACTTGGAGTACCGGGCCTGCACGGCGACGCCGAAGGACTGCACGTCCGACCCGACGTGGGGGAACTGGATCGAGCTCAGGTACGCGGCCACCAGCATCACTGCGACGATCACCGCGTTGACCAACGGCACGAAGTATGAAGCGCGAGTGCGGGCTCGCAGCGCCAACGGCGTGGGGCTGTGGTCGCCAGTCGCATCCGGCATCCCGGTTGCAGCGCCGTCGACGCCGACAGGGCTGGCCTTGGAGCCAAGCCACATGCAACTCGTCGTGTCATGGGCCGAGCCGGAGTCGCACGGTTCGACCATCAGCGGCTACATCGTGGAGTACCGGGCCTGCACGGCGACGCGGAAGGACTGTACGTCGAGTCCCAAGTGGAACGAGACGTGGCAGCCGCATAGTGACACCGGCACGACCACCAGCAGGACGATTTCCGGCCTGACCAATGACACCGCGTACCAAGTGCGAGTACGAGCCACGAGCAGCACTGGCGACAGCGGTTGGTCGCAGATCGAGTCCGCCGTCGTGACTGCGGTACCCGACGCTCCGGCTGCCCCGGAGCTGACTCCGGACGATCGCCAGCTCCGAGTCGACTGGGATGAGCCTGACGATCACGATTCGACGATCGAGCGCTACGAGGTGGCCTACCGGGCGTGCACGGCCACGCCGCCGAACTGCACTGGAGACGAGCCGGCCTGGGGGAACTGGCGGCTTCACGGCGATGTCGGTGCGAGCCTGTCGCGGATCATCACCGGACTGGCCAATGGCACCAAGTACCAAGTACGAGTGCGCGCTGAGAACGAGAAGGGCTGGGGGCCGTGGACCGCGACACCGGCAGAAGGCACGCCAGTGGGCGCACCGGCGGCGCCCACCACACCGAGGGTAACCACCGGCGACGGCGAGTTGACGGTGAATTGGATTATTCCGCGATCCAACGGCTCGATCATCGGCGGCTACGACGTGCGATACCGGGCCTGCACCGCGACCAACGCCGACACGACGGTTCTGACCTGTGCCTCGAATCCGACGTGGTCCAGCATGTGGGAAACGCACAGCCACTCAGGCATCGGCACCAGCGCGATCATCGGAGGCCTGACCAACGGAACTGCGTATCAAGTGCGGGTACGTGCTACGACCGGCGACAGCCGTGAGAGTCCGTGGTCGTCGCCTGCCATGGGAATGCCGATCGGCGCACCCAGCGCACCCAGCACCGTCGAGATCGCGTCGGGCAACCGTCAGTTGATCGCTTCGTGGTCGGCACCCAGCGCGAACGGGTCGGCGGTCACGGGCTTCAAGCTGCGGTACTGCGCTGCCGACGGGAGCTGTGACCCGAATACGGGCACCGACTGGGTGACGAGAAACTTGAGCGGAGCCACCCGGAGGACCTACACGGTCTCCAGTCTCACCAACGACACGCAGTACACAGTCGAGCTGTTGACGACCAGCAGGCGCGAGGGCGACAGCGAATGGAGCACCGCGCAGTCGGCGAGAGCAGGTGGCCCGAATCGGCCCTCGGCGCCCCGTCTGATGGCCGGTAACGCGCAGATCACCGTGACGTGGTCTGCGCCCGCCAAGAATCACTCGGAAATCGTCGGGTACGAAGTTGCGTACTGCAACGACACCGACACCGATTGCTCCGATGTCGGTGGTGCCGGTTGGCAGGTCGTGTCCCACTCGGACCTCATGGAATTGAGCACGACGCTTGGAACCCTGACAAACGGCAAGAGCTACAGGGTCCGAGTCAGGGCACAGAACACTCAAGGACGGGGGGCATGGTCGTCGTCGGCTTCGATCAGGCCCATGTCGGCCTAGCGAGTTGCGCCGCGGCTGCGCTTATCGCCGACGCGCCGAGCCGTCGTTGCGCCGCTGAATGGGTGCCGCGCAATCGTTGAGCACCGGCAAGGACCTGTCCGCGTGTGCGTAGCATCTGCTGCCGCTCCCCGGACACCCGCAGAGTCCAGGAGGACCTGTCCGCGTGTGCGTAGCATCTGCCGCGCGGCGGCGCCGCAGCGTCGGAGGCGAAACGCCCGAGCGCCAAGGGAGGCAGCAATGCGCAGGTGGGACTCGATGGAGGAGTTCGAAGCATTCCTCGACGGCGGCGGCTTAGTAGAGCCCGGTGACGATATGCCCGACGCATACCGCCAGGCGGTCTTCCGCTTTATCGAGATGCACGCCAACAGCGAATACATGGGCGGGCTGACCGAGCGTGACTGGATCGCCAAGGCTCCGGGGCTGGCCAACAAGCTGACGGCCCTCGCCAAGACGCAGGACGAGATCGGCCACGCGCACCTGCTGTACATGGTGGCGGCGGACATGGGTGTCAAGACCCGTGACGAGATGACCGCCGACCTGCTGGCGGGACGCACCACCTTCCACAATGTGTTCCACTACCGGGCGTACTCATGGGGCGACCAGATCGCCATCGCCTACTTGGTGGACGCAGCGGCGCTGGCCAGCCAGCAGGCGGTCTTCAAGAACTGCAGCTACGGGCCGTACAAGCGGATCCTGCGGCGCGTCATCGCCGAGGAGGGCTTCCACATGCGCAACGGCGAGGAGCTGTTGCTGAAGATGGCCAAGGGCACCGCCACCCAGCACCAGATGATGCAGGAAGGTCTCGACCGGTGGTGGTGGCCGGCAGTGCAGCTGTTCGGCCCCGACACCGGACCCGACGACGTGCTGCTGCGCTGGCACATCAAGTCCGAGCGCAACGAGGTGCTGCGGGACAAGTTCGTGCAGAAGATGGTGCCCCAGCTGCAGGCGGCCGGCTTCGCCATTCCCGATCCGGATCTCCGCCAGGATCCAGAGACGGGACGGTGGGTCAGCGGCGAGATCGACTGGGATGCGCTGAAGGCGGCTATCGCCGGCCGTGGACCCGACAGCGAGCGGCGGTTGCGCGATGCCCGCAACGCCTGGGATGGCGCCGCGTGGGTGCGCGAGGCGCTGGACGAAGCTGCAGCGGTGCCGGCATGAGCCGGAGTGCTCCCGCTGGTGTCGTCACGGCAATCCGCCAGTGCGTGTCGGCGGTGTGCGACCCGGAATATCCCGAGGTGACCATCTCCGAGTTGGGGATCCTCGAACGGGTCAGCAGCCTTGACGGCGGCTCGACTGTACGGATCGAGCTGGTGCCGACGATGCTCGGCTGCCCGGCGCTTGACGTCATCGCTCGGGATGTCACCGATGCGGCGCGAGCGGCGTGTGCCGGTGCCGACGTCGCTATAGAAGTGATCTTCGTCGACGACCCCGTGTGGACTCCGGATCGGATTGCACCGTCGGCTGTGGGCTTTCTGGCTCGCGAGTACTCCGTCGCGGTGCGAAACCGATCTGCGGCTGCGAGCTGCCCGATCTGCGGCAGCACGGCGCTCGAGCACCGTTCGGACTTCGGACCGACGCCGTGCCGCAGCGTCGAGTGGTGCCCGCAGTGCCGCAACCCCGTCGAGGTGGTCGGCCGCGTCGACCTCCCGCTGGGTACGGCCGCCATCGGGGCGGTGCCGAATGGAAAGGCACCGGCATGAAGACGTACGAGGTGTTCCTGAAGCGTCCGGGCAAGGATCCCTTCACGCACGTCGGCGCGCTCGAAGCACCCGACGACGAATTGGCCCTCAGCTTCGCCCGCGACTGTTACGCGCGACGGTCAGAGGGAAACCAGATGTGGGTCGTCGCTCGAGAGGATCTGCTGGTCGCCGACCCCACCGAACTGGAGATGGCCGACCGCGTCCATCGCCACAATGACGGCGCGTTCTTGCGGGATCTGCGCAAAGCCGGCAGCTCCGAGCCAGCATGAGCCAACCAGCATGAACGACCCAGAAGCACGGACGCCCGTGGCTGCGGTCGGAGCGACCGGCTACCCGTCGCACATCGAGGGCGCGCGCGAGTTCGTGCTGGCGCTCGCCGATGACGAGCTGTGTATCGGTCAGAACCTGGGTTGGTGGATCGCGGTCGGGCCGTTTCTCGAAGAGGACCTGGCACTCACCTCGATCAGCCAGGACGAGCTGGGCCACGCCCGCGCGCTGTACGGGCTGCTGGGCGGGGACATCGACGCGATGGCATACGGGCGCGAGCCGCACGAGTATCTCTGCGCTCACATCACCGAACTGCCCTGCCACGACTGGGCGGAAACGCTGGTGCGCCACTTCCTGTATGACACGGCCGAGACAGTGCGATGGCGCGCGCTGGTGAATTCGTCCTGGGAATCCCTCGGAGCTGTGGCACGTCGGGCGCTCGCCGAGGAACGGTCGCACTTGCGCCACGCCAGCGGATTGCTCGACCGTCTGCTGCGCACCGAGCAAGGCATCGCTCACCTGCTGCCGTTGTTCGATCAGCTCGTGCCGATGGCGAGTGAGCTGTTCGACGCTCCGGCGGGTCCCGGCGACGAGCCGCTCGTCACCGCAGGCGTCATGGCGTGTGAGCTCAGCACACAGCGCGCCCAGTGGCAGGAAGTCGTCGACGATGCGCTCGGGGCGGCTGGGTATCAGCCACAGTGGCCCGTTTCCGATGGAGCAGCGACGGCCTACGGCGGTCGCGCCGGTCAGCGGTCGTCGCACTTTTCGGCGCTGCACGCCGAGATGGTCGAGGTGCTCTCGATCGATCCCACAGCGCGCTGGTAGCGCCTCTGCCACAATCGCCGTCGGCCGAACGGCGAGGCAGAGGTCACCGCATGTCGCTTCGAGGAACATCAGTCGTCCGACGTGAGGACGAGCCGCTGCTGCGCGGCCAGGGACGGTTCGTTGCCAACCTCGCAGTGGAAGCGGAGTGGGACGGTGTCGTCCATGCGTGCTACGTGACGTCCACCGTTGCGCACGCCGTGATCGCTGGGCTCGACGTCAGCGAGGCACGCAACGCTCACGGCGTCGTCGACGTCGTCACTGCGGCCGACCTAGACCTGCCTCCATACCCAGCCCCTAGCCCGGCGTTCGATCCCGCCATCGTGCGCACTCTGCTGGCTGACGATCGGGTGCGGTTCGTCGGAGAGCCGGTGGCGGTCGTGGTTGCAGAAACGGCCACTGCAGCGATCGATGCCGCCGAACTCGTCGTGGTCGACTATGAGCCCCTCGAAGCGCTTGTCGATCCCGAGGCTGCGCTCGACGCCCCTGCGCTGTTCGAGGGCATGGCCGAGCCGAACGTGGTGCTCCGAATATCGCTCGACGGTGAGCCGGCCGACTTTTCGGGATGCAAAGTCGTCGCCGAGGTGCGCACGGTGAACAACCGCATCGCCCCGTGCCCGCTGGAGCCCCGGGTGGCGGCAAGCCGCTGGGCCGACGACGGCCGCCTGCACCACATGAACGCTGGCCAAGGACCCCACCCGGTGCGCGCCGCCTTGGCCAAGATGCTGGGCCTCGAACGCGACCAGATGCGCGTGGTCTCCCGGGACGTCGGCGGCAGCTTCGGTGCGAAGGCTCGACCCCATCCCGAGGAGACCTTGCTGGGATGGCTGTCAGATCGGCTCGGCAGACCGGTCATGTGGGTCCCGTCCCGCAGCGCTGACATGGTCGGGCTGGTGCACGGGCGCGGGCAGATCCAGTACTGCCGCATCGGGGGGACTGCCGAGGGCCGCATCACTGCGTTCGAGGTACGGGTCGTCCAGGACGCCGGCGCGTACGGCAATACCGGCGCAGCGCTGCCCAGCAACATCCAGGCGATGCTGACCGGCTGCTACGACATCGCCTCGCTCGGCTTCAGCTCTGTGTCGGTTCTGACCAACACGACGCCCGTCGGCCCGTTCCGGGGCGCTGGCCGACCAGAGGCGGCCGCCGCCATCGAGCGTGCCGTCGATGTGTTCGCTGCCGAGGTGGGGATGGATCCCATCGATGTGCGCCGCAAGAACTTCCTGCCGCCCGAGGCGTTCCCGTTCCATACCCGAACCGGCATGCGTTACGACACGGGCGCGTACGAAGCCGGCATGGATGCTGCCCTCGAAGACGCCGATTACGCCGCTCTGCGCAAAGAACAGGCCCGCCGACGCGCCGATGGCGACGACAAGCTGCTCGGCATCGGTGTCGCCACCTATGTCGAACGCACTGCTGGCCTCGGGCGGTCCGAGTACGGCGCGGTCGAGCTGGTCGAGGGAGGGCGGATTGTGGGGCGCACCGGGTCATCGCCCTATGGGCAGGGCCATCACACCTCGTGGGCGATGCTGATCTCGGACCGCACCGGGGTGCCGATGGATCGCATCGACATCGTCCACGGCGACACCGACGAAGTCCCTCAGGGCCAGATCACCGGCGGTTCGCGCTCGGTGCAGCTCGCAGGCACCTCCATCTGGGAGGCATCGGGCGCACTGGTGGACCAGGCGCGCACCGTGGCTGCCACGCTGCTCGAGGCCGATCCAGCGGATGTGACGCTCGACACCGGCTCGGGTGCCTTTCACGTGGTTGGCACCCCGGCGGTCTCGGTCGACTGGGCTGCCGTGGCCGAACATCTCGCGACGGCTAGTCGTCCCGAGCCGGGTGGTGCCCACGGGCCGCGCCTGCTGCACGCCGAGGAGACGTTCGAATCAGAAGCACCGACATTTCCCTTCGGTACGCACATCGCGGTGGTCGAAGTCGACCGCCACACGGGCGAAGTCGAACTGCAGCGGCTGGTGGCCTGCGACGACGCCGGCGTCATCGTCAATCCGCTGCTCGCGGAGGGACAGGTGCACGGCGGGCTGGCCCACGGTGCAGCGCAGGCGCTGTACGAAGAGTTCGTCTACGACGACGAGGGCAACCCGCTGACCGGCAACTTCGCCGACTACGCGGTCTTCTCCGCTGCTGAGATGCCCTTCTTCGAACGGGTCACCCACGAGACGCCGACGCACGTCAATCCGCTGGGGGCCAAGGGCCTCGGGGAAGCCGGCTCGGTTGGCAGCACGCCAGCGGTGCAAAACGCGGTCATCGACGCCCTTGCGCACCTCGGCATCCGCCACCTCGACATGCCGCTCACACCGCAGCGTGTCTGGCGCGCCATCACCGACGCCACCGCAGGCGCGATGCAAAGATGACGTCACGGCGGAACATGCGGCAGGTGTACAGCGTCGAACTCGGGCAACTCGAAATCACAAGCAGGTTTCGAAGGGAGATCGCTAGGTTGGAGCGGTCGATCCAAAGCAAGGGGAGACATGGCTGAGGACTCCAAGCACGTTCCTCACGCCGATACGTCGGAACGAATCGAGGCATCTGAAGACACGGCCTCTGAAGAGTTCGTTGTGGAACAAGCCAACGCACCCGGGCCGATGGATCCGGCCGAAGACACCGCGCTCGAGGCTCTGATTGTCGAAGCGTTTCGCGTCGCAGCGAAACGAGGTGCGCCGATCTGGTACCAGATGCATGGGACCGTACTGAAGAATCGCTTGCTGGGCAAGCTCTATTGGTGGTTGCGAGTGAGTTGAGTGTAGATGTCGGCGGCTGGTGTCCAGTTGTGGAGTCGGCGGGGCATCGTGTTGAGGTTGTCCTCGATGAGCGGCCGTCGCACGGGACGCGGCGGCAAGCGGGGACCGGGTCGGTGTGCAGTGCTGCGTCCAGAGTGTGTCCGCGGCTGCTGAGTTGTCCGCGGCTGCTGAGTACAGCCGGTCGCCGAGCGGGAGGCTGTTGGCCCCGGCGTGAATCAGCACGCCGGCGCGGAAGGCGCCCGGCTGCGATGCGTCGAGTTGGTCGCGGAGGTAGCACAGGCGGCGCAGGTCGTCGCCGTAGACGGTTCGCCTCGGTTCGGGTTCCTCGGAGTAGGCGACACTCGCCGACAGACCTGCGGCGCCGACGCTCACCGACGTCAGCCGCCGCCGTGCAGGCTCGCCGTGGGCTTGGGTCCAGTCGTCCATTGCCCGACAGACCTCTTTGTGCGTCTCGGCAATCGGGTCGCCGTCGGTGCCCGACACCGAGACCACCAGCCAGCCGCGTTCGGCTCGGGCGGCATCCTCGATCTCGTTCAGCACCACGGTCTTGCCGAGGCCGCGCGGCGCCAGCAGGACATTGGTGCCTCCCTCGCTGGCGGGGTCGCCGGCCAGCAGGGCGCACACCGTGCGGATGAGATCGTCCCGGGACCTCCAGCGCCTGTACAACGGCAGCTGATTCAGGGACAAAGACCGAGCGTCGATTTTTGTTCCTGGTCTTCACTGTCTTCACGAGTGTGACTTTCTGTCGCGTTGATGTGGCTGTAGCGAAATAGGTCTCAGATAGCGAAGCGTCGGCGCAGCCAGTCGGGCCAGCAGAGAGTCGGCCAGAGCGAGCTGTTCGCTTTGACGGCGGGGCCTATCACTTCGACCGGCGCATGCCGATGGGCCAGTTCCAGGTGTCCGGTTTGTCATGCACGGCAAGGCCATTCTGTTAGATCGGTAGATGCCAAGTTGTTAGATGCTGAGCAGCCGGTCGGTTAGTCTGCGTCCGTGGGGAACGATGGCAGCTATATGGCGCGAGTGGTCGATCCTCAGATCGGAGGCAAGCTTCGCTCTGTGCCCGTGGTGCTCATCGAGGGCGCGCGTGGCTGTGGAAAGACGACCGCTTCCCGGCAGTTCGCGGCCAGCGAGGTGCTCTTCGACGAGGACGAGGCCGCACGAGGGCATGCCGCTCAGGGAACGCTCCCGCTGCTGGAGGGGCCTCACCCCATGCTGTTGGATGAGTGGCCGCTCGTGCCGGGTCTTTGGGACCGGGTGAGGCGTGCCGGTGACCGTCTGGGGCAGCCTGGACGGTTCATCCTCTCAGCGTCGGCCCAGCCCACCGACTACGTCGTCAGGCATTCCGGCGCCGGGCGGATGGGACGCGTGAAGATGCGGCCGATGTCGCTGTGGGAGAGCGGCGTCTCAGCGGGATCGGTCAGCTTGAGAGGACTGTTCGACAGCGGTTCCGAAGCGGAGTACCGGCCGGCGCCGGTGGGCGGTGTGTCGGGTGCCGATGAGCTGCGCAGCGTTATCGACTGGCTTCTGCGCGGCGGTTGGCCCCTCACTCAGGCAATGGCGCCCCGCGACGCTCAGGAGTTCGCTCGCGATTACCTCGACGAGGTGTGCCGCGTCGATGTGCCCAAGGCGAGCGGCATCAGCCACAGCGCTCGCAGCGTGCGCCGACTGCTCGCTTCGCTGGCCCGCAACAGCTCCTCAGAGGCCAGCACCAAGACCCTGCTGTGGGACATGGGCGCCGAAAGTCCAGCAGCCCGTCAAACAGTGAGCGCGTACCTCGACGCCTTGAGCGCCATCTTTGTCTACGAGAGCCAGCCGGCATGGAACCCCCGGCTGATGTCGCGCACCCCGCTGCGGCGCTCCCCCAAGCACCACTTGGTCGATCCGTCGCTGGCTGCAGCTGCGGTCGGCGCGAATGCGGACGCACTGTTCGAGGACCGGGCCGCGCTTGGTCTGTTGTTCGAGTCGATGGCCGTGCGCGATATGCGGATCTACGCGCAAGCGAGCAGGAGCACGATATTTCACTACCGCGACAAGTCTGGTCTCGAGGTCGACGCGGTAGTCGAACGCGACGACGGCAGGTGGATCGCCGCCGAAGTCAAGCTCGGCGCCCCCGACTCCGTCGACGCTGCAGCACGGTCATTGCTGGCGCTGAGCGCCAAAGTGGACACGAGCGTCTCGGGGCCGCCTGCGGCGCTTATGGTGGTCACCTCCACCGGTCAGCCGCACATGAGAGCCGACGGCGTCGGCGTCGTACCGCTGAACGCGCTGAGCCCCTGACACTCGGCGTCGTCGACAGCCGTTATCGACGGCTTGACTGCCGGCTGATCCTGTCTGGTGCTCGGCGCAACGCCGGCACGGTCCTGAATGCGCGCGATTCCACTTGGCACTCAGCCGCCGGTTCCATGCAACTGGAGCAAGGACGGCCGCGCAGGTGTGGGCGGCCTGCCAGGACGCGTTCCGGTCACTTGTCGTCGGCCCGCACTTCGAGGAACTGTGCCGCGTCTGGGCACGCCGCTACGCCACCGCAGCCGAGGTCGGCGTCGGGGGTGACAGGGGTAACTCTCTTGGGCCTGGGCGGCGTGGATCCCCGCTGCAGGGTTCAGTTTGTGGGAATCAGGCGGCGGTGCTTGCAGCCAGATGCCCCAGCCTCAGGTGCCGGATTGCGGGGTTGCGGGGACGCTGATCGAGCCAGTTGCGATGGCCTGCTTCAGCCACGGGGCGATTGCGGGATGGGCCAGCCGGAGCCGGCCGCGCCCGCCGGGGCCGACCAGGCCCGACAGCAGCAGCCGTCGCCGGTAGGCACTGGCGCTGGAATTGCCGATGCCAGCTCGCTCGCAGACTGCGGCGACCCGTGGCGTGGCGTGTGTCGCGCTCAAAGCGACGAGCGCCGACAGGAAGCGCTTGTCATTTTCCGACAGGCCGTGCCACGTCGGTGCGAACAGATGGTCTCCCAGTGATTCCTTGGCATCTGCGGCGGCGTCCTGCGCGTGCACGACAGTGATCGGCTCGGCTGCGCCGGCTGCGGCCCGCCACATCTTGTCGCCGACGAGCTGGAGCATGTACGGGTGGCCGCCCACCGCAGCGGTCGCCAGCTCCAGTGCCTCGTCGTCGATGCGGCCTCCGTGGGTCTCGATCGGTTCTTTCAGCCCGCGGCGTGCGTCGGCTGCCGACAGCGGATCTGCCCGGTGGATTGCGAGACGCTGCAGGAACGTCGATTTGCGGTCGGCCAGCAGCGTTTCGGTGATGTAGGGCAGTGCCGCTCCCAGGAACACGAGCGCCCGGCGTTCCCGCTTGGCGATGTGCTGGATGTACGAGCCGAGCTGCCGGGCTTGGGCCAGCGGTATCGCGTGCATCTCGTCCATGGTGAGCAGCACCCGGGCGCCGGTGGAAGCAGCCGCGCTCGTGAGTTCGCTCAGGTCGCGGCGCAGGTCGTCGCCGTAAGTCGTTCGCCTCGGTTGGGGTTCTTCGGAGTAGGAGACCCCGGCCGACAGACCCGCGGCGCCGATGCTCACCGAAGCCAGCCGCCGCCGTGCCGGGTCGCCGTGGGCCTGGGTCCAGTCGTCCATGGCCCGGCAGACCTCTTTGTGCGTCTCGGCAATCGGGTCGCCGTCGGTCCCCGACACCGAGACCACCAGCCAGCCGCGTTCTGACCGGGCGGCGTCTTCTACCTCGTTCAGCAAGACGGTTTTGCCGAGGCCTCGCGGTGCCAGCAGCACGTTGGTGCTTCCCTCGCCGGCAGGGTCTCCGGCCAGCAAGGCGCACACCGTGCGGATGAGATCGTCCCGGCCGACCAGGCACGGCGGCGTGCTGCCGAAGCCGGGCGTGAAGGGCATCGAGGCGGGGATGTCGACCTCGGCGGGAAAGTACTGGGGCCGCTGGGGGGTCATCCGCTCAGTCTAGTCTCGACGTGCTCAGTGTTCTTTTTCTTCCCTGTTTTCATGATCTTCACTATCTTCACGAAGTTATTTTGATTCCGCGTTTACGTGGCTTCTGCGGCCGAGATCTCAGATTGCCAAGCGTCGGCGCACTCGGTAAGCCAGCAGTGCGCTGGCGTGCGGCGTGCGGTACGCGGCACCGGACGGCCGGTCAGACGATCTGCAGCTCGAAGGGGAGCTGGCGTGTGAGGGGTCCGGGCCAGTCGCGGTCGGTGGTCAGCAGTGCATCGGCGTCGTGGTGGATCGCCGTCGCAATGACGAAGGCATCGGGCAGCTTCACCGATCGGTAGGCGGCCCGCCAGCGAGTCGCCCGGCGCCAAGCCTGCAGCGGCGAAGGCCTCAGCGGAAATCGTCACTTGGTGCTTGGAGGTGACGGTCGTCCGCCCCCGCGGACGTTTCCTTACTGAGTACTCCACGAGTACTGCTCTATCCCGAGGCCGTAGGAGTGACTCAACGGCCAAGTTTGCGCGTTCGTTGTGCAAGTGCGCACCTGCTTGACGCGCGAGCGGCACGTGGGTAGCGTCCCCGCCGATGTCATCCGGCCGGTCAGTTGCTCAATCGCAGGTCACAGCCGCAGCGACTTCGCGGATGACTAGGAGGGTGGTCGGAAAAGGGGATCTTGCCGACACAGCAAGTCCCTGACCTGCGGGTTTGCATCTGACAAACGCCGAAATAGCGGCTTTCCGACCACCCTCCTAGGAGGGTGGTCGGAAAGTGGGCGGATTTCCGCGTGTGGGGGGTGGGCGCGCGGCATGGTGGTGGGGTGCGTGGTTCTGCTTGGTGCACCCTGGGTTTCGCGCGGGGTGGATGCTGGATTGTGTTGTCATGAGCTTTGAGGAGGCTTCATGGCACCGAGGGGTTATCCGGCGGAGTTCCGGCGGCGTGTGATCGATCTGGTCGAGGCGGGCCGGCCGGTTGCGCAGGTCGCGGCTGAGCTTGGGATCAGCGATCAGTCGATCTATACGTGGCGCCGCCAGGCGCGCATCGACGCCGGCGTCGAGCCGGGTCTGACGACAGCTGAGCATGCGGAGCTTGTGGCCTTGCGCAGGCGGGTACGCGAGCTCGAGACCGAGCTGGCGATCCACCGCCGGGCGACCGAGCTGCTGAAGGGGGACGTCGACCCAAAAGGCGGTTCGCGGCCATCAAGGTGATGGCCGCGGAAGGGCTTCCTGTCGAGCGGGCATGCGAACTGTTGGGGGTTTCGGTGTCGGGCTACTACGGCTGGCTTCGCCGCCCGCCCTCAGCGCGTTCGATCCGGCACGCCTGGCTGGGTGATGTCATCTGTGAGATCCACGCCGTGTCCCGGCAGACCTACGGCGCCAACCGAGTCCATGCCGAGCTGGTTCTGGGCCGCGGCATAGCAGTGTGCCGTCAGACCGTCGAGACACTCATGCGGCGAGCGGGGCTGCGCGGCGTGTCGGGGCGGCCCAAGTTCCGCAAGGTCCCCAACGCGGCGACCGCAGCCGATCTCGTGGACCGTGACTTCACCAGTTCAGCCCCGGACCGGCTGTGGGTGACCGACATCACCGAGCACCCCACCCGCGAGGGCAAGCTCTATTGCGCTGTGGTGCTCGACACCTTCAGCCGCCGTGTCGTGGGCTGGTCCATCGACTCCCGACCCACCGCCGCGATGGTGACGAGCGCCTTGGGAATGGCGATTGAGGCACGCAGCCCGACACCGGACGAGACGGTGGTCCACAGCGATCAGGGCACCCAGTTCACGTCGTGGGCGTTCACCCAGCGAGCCGTCGACTCGGGGCTGCTGCCCTCGATGGGCTCGGTCGGGGACTGCTACGACAACGCGATGATCGAGTCGTTCTGGTCCCGCATGCAAGTCGAACTGCTGGACCGCAAACGCTGGCACACACGCATCGAGCTCGCCAACGCGATCTTCGAATACCTCGAGATCTGGCACAACCGCCAGCGGCGCCACAGCGCCCTTGGCATGCTCTCACCCGTCGAGTTCGAGAACCGACACCAACACAAACCGGCAGCATGAATCCAGTAATCCGCCTACACGAAACACAGGGACCCCCAGAGTCTCTACAAAACACGGGGTGATTCACTTGAAGCCGTCCCGGTAGCTGTGAGCGGTCTTGTGGGTGTGCCGCGACTCGGGATCGACCACGCTGATCACCCGCCCCTTCGCGGTCCGCCGGGCGATCCGCCACCGCCCCGGCTCCCCGTCGACGGGCTCGGTGTCCTGGCCCGCGACCAGCCCCAACAACCCCACCGCGTCCGCCTGGGCATCGTCCAATTCGAGGCCCCCCGCTGCGCCGATCAGATCCAACGCGTCATCTGTCAGCTCGCTGACCAGCCGCTCGATGTCCGCAGGGTCCGCCCAGTCCACCACCGGCCCCGCCGGGTCCAGATTGCGTTCGCGCACCGGAACCTCGCCCAACTCGCCCACCAGCCGCCGCACCCGCCGAATCTGGACCGCCAGCATCGTGACGGTGCCCTGACGGGCGACCGCGTCGTCGAGCACCGTGGAATCCAGCACACGCCGCTCACGCCCCGCGACCGCGCCCGACGCTGCGATCAGCCCCCGCACCGCCTCGAAGATCCGATCCGGACGCCCGCCGGCCCGCAGCCTGTTCCGCCACAACGTCAGCACCGTGTGATGGAACGCCTCATCAGTGAGCGCCAGCCCCGCCGCAGCCTTCCACCCCACATCAGTCTGCAACCGCGCGCACGCCGCCCGATCCGACAGGCCCTCCAACGCCTGCAGCACCATCACCGCGGCCACCACCTCCCCCGGGCGCCGACGGGCGACCACGCCCACTCGCGAACAGATCCTCGAACAACCCGTCAGCAAACAACCGACAACGATGCTCCGCCAACAACGCACACACCGACCCCCGCGCCAACAGATGCCCGCACACCACCGCCGCGTCCAACAACACCCGATCCCGACCCGCTGACCCCTGCACCCCACCAGTGTCCCACGCGCCACCCACCCCCCACGCGGAAATCACCGCCAACAAATCAGCGGACTCCTAGCAGGGCATGGTGGATCTCTAATCCACTGTTACTGTCACTTCCACAACCCGTTGATGGCCATCATCGTCGTCGAAGTCGGATTGGATGAATTCAGTCATGTCGCTAGGGTCAGTGGCATTCACAGCGGCGACACGCACAGAATACTCCGTGCCTGATGTCAACCCAGTGATCGTGTGACTCAGGTCCTCAAGGTCGGTGATCACTGATTGGCGTGATGTGTCGTACGACTGCGCACCCGATTTCCATTGCAGAACGTAGGCGTTTATCGCAGGTGTAGTCGTCCAGTACGGTTCTTGCCATCTCACATGAACCTCCCCGCCGCCGCTCTCCGCGGTCAGGATTCGCGGCCATCTGGTCTCGCAACCACCGTCAATCCACGGGTTCTTGTACGGCACAAGCGGAGGATCAACAAGAAATACTCGACTGAACGTGATGAAGCCTTCTTCCTTTGAGCAGAATCCCCCGAATGCATCCTTGAGAAAAACCCGAAACTCTGAGGCAAATGCAGAATCGCGAGCCTTTGTCAAGTCGGCGAAGAAGAGATCGAGGTCTACGCTCTCCATCGTCCCGTCACTGCTGTAGATGTCAAAGAACCACTGCGGCGTACGGCCGTGGATGATGTCTGCAACAACCGATCGTGTCTCAGGGTTCGGCGGTACTGATATGAGGTCGCACGCATACAGATATGTCCAGTCACCGGATCTGCCGTCGAGCGTCTCATAGGCGATCGCGTCAGCTATAGCCTCCCGATCGGGGACACCGCGGCCGCCACAGTTAGTCCCGACGAGCTGATTGAAGTAAAACTGGCCGATGGCTACCGACAAGGGGTTGCTAGGCGCACTTGGCAGAATCGTCAAGTGATGTGCAAGCTCGTGGAGGACAGTGTAGATGGAGCGATAGGTGTCAAGTCTCAGAGTAACGCTGCCAATATCGTATTGACCCAAATAGGAAATATCTGCGATCCGGATCCTGGGTCGGTAGCGGATCCAAACATCCTGAAGCCATTGGAAATCGTCGATGCGCGGACCGATCAATTCCTTGTCGATGTAGTCGTGCGCCGACACAACCTCCGCGGCGGCGGCGGCGTTCCCAAGTGACGAGCCCTGTTCGTCGAGCGCAGTGACGCGCACAACGTAGACGACGGAGGTCGTCAGTGGGCCGTAGATGACCGTCGAGGTCTTGCTCGCGTCGAGGGTGACGGCCTGGTCCTCCGAGAACTCCTCACCCCCGAGCCGCCACTCCACGCGATACAGCGTCACCGTCGATGCCTGCGTCGGGGCGGCCCAGTCCACGTGCATGCGCGTGTGGCGTCCGTCCAAGACGAGGTCGCGAGGATCGTGCGCACCGCCCGCAGCAGCAGCCGCATCCTTGGCGTCGGACCATGGCCCGGTGCCTGCCAGTGTCCTCGCGGCGACCCTGACCGATTGGGAATGATCGTTCGCGAGATCTTCGATCGTGTAGGCAGTGCTGCGCGGCGGCACCTCGGCTTCGTCGGCGTCATCCCAGCTGTCGGCGCCGGTGTCCTTCCATTGCACCACGTAGTGTGCTGTGCCGAGGCCGTCACCCGAAGGCGCTGACCATTCCGCAGTCACACGACCGTCGCCGGGCGTCAGCGTCAGTGCGCTTGGCTTGCCCGGGATGCCTGCGTAGATGAAGTCGGCTGTCGCTTCGCCCCCCTCACCGCTGTCGCTGACAGCGGTGACAGCGACAGCGTAACTCCCTGTTGACAAACCGGAGATGGCGTGCGAGCGCTCGGCAGCACCTTTGTCGGCGCTGTCAGCATCGTTCCACTCACTCGAAGCCGTCGGCCTCCAGCGCACTCTGTATCCAAGCACGCCGCCGAGTCCGCCATAGCTCGGCGCCGCCCACGAGACTTCGACACCGGCTTCCCGCTGCGCCGCTGCAAGTTCCGTGGGCGCAGAGGGCGATGCGCCGAAGAACGTATCGTCATCCACGCTCGGTCCCTCCTCCCCACCCTCGTTCACGGCAGACACCCGGACGGCATAGTGCTCTGCGCCTAGGCCCGCGATCGGGATGCTGTAGCTAGGCGACGTCACCGTCGCCTCGCCCCGTGCGCTTTCGCTGGTTGGATCCCACGGAAACCACTGGACTCGGTAGCCGCGGATTGGTGTCGGGCTGTATCTGGGTATCGACCAGAAAACGATCAAGTCGGCGTCGGATCCTGTTCCCCGAGGCTCGACGGTCAAGTCTCGCACCGCTCCAGGTTTCCTACCGCCGCCGTACACGGTGCTGGTTGCCCACCGGCCTGTGACAGCCTTGCCTGTGCCCGCCTCGACGACGGCGGCTACACGCACCTCGTACACCTCGTAGGTTTCGACCTCGATGAAGGCGAGGCCGATATTGCGTCCTGGGTCGTAGACGATTGCCTCGTTGCGCTCGGCATCAGTCCGCAGTTCCGTCGCGGAAGACCATGGCCGGTCCAGCAGCTTGTACTGCAGTCGATACGCAGTCAGCGCAGAATCGCCCCTGTCGGCGGGGTCATGCCACGTCATCAGAATGCCACCGTCATCGCCAGACGCATTCGGACGCAGATCAAGCGGCTCGCCCAAAGCCCCGTCGGCCAGCGTCGGCGTCCCTGCTGCTGAGACCCATCTGCCTCTCCCCTGCCTGTTCTCCGCGGCGACCCGCACCACGAATTCGATTCCGTTGTCGAGACCGATGAGAGTCGCGGAGCGCGCGTCGGCCCCGACTCGACGGCCGATCGTTTCAAACGTCCACAGATCACTCGCCATTCGGAACTGAACCACATAGCCGGTCACCTCAGACGCGCCGGAATCTTCAGGCGGCAGCCACTCGATCTCCAATTCGGTATGTGCCGCCTCGACGCTCAGCTCCAGCGGCGCTGACGGCGAACCGGGCGCGGGAGCGTCACGGTCGTCGACCGCTTCGCCCCGCGTGCCTTCCGGCGTGCTGCCCTCCGGTGCGGAACCCTCCGGCGTGCTGCCTTCCGGCGTGCTGCCTTCCGGTGCGGGACCCTCCGGCGTGCTGCCCCCTTGACGTTCCGTCGGCGGTGCAGCGCGTTCGGCGTTGTCGCAGTCGTCAGCAGGTCCCGCCAGTGCGCGTCGAGCGGCGTGGTGCGCGTCGGCGATGCGTGCGCCGGGCAGCTGCTCCTCGATGGCGGCGCCGAGCGCGTCGGCGCCACCGACAAGCACGACCTGCGCCGGTCCGAGATCGCTGACCGCATCACGGGCAGATTCGCCAGCGTCATGCGCCGAAGCGGCGAAGAGAACAACGCTGTCGCCCAATGCGCCAGCCAAGGCCGCCGCCGTGCCGACGTCGACCGGAGAGCGGCCGTTCGCAATCACCGCCGCAGCGACGCAGTCGGCCGCCGATGCCCGCGCGACCGCAGCAGCGGTGTGCTCACGCGCCTCGCCGGACAGCCGACGCGACTTGGCATTGCCAGCCGCGGACACCGCGTCAGTGCGCAGCCGCTCGGACAGAACCGCTGTGCCGCCGATCAGATAGACCGTGGAGACCTGATACTCGCCGAGCAGCATCGCCGTCTCGCGCCCGAGTGCGTCGGCACCCGAATACAGCACAGCGTCTGCGCCCCCAGCGGCCACCAAGGCCGCGGCGGCACCCACATCGGCCGGCGACGAGCCGTTGGCCAGCGCTACTCGTACAGCGCCGACGTCTGCAGAAGGGTGACCCAGTGCACGCCGCGCCGCTGCTGCTGCGGTCTCAGTGCGCGTCGCGCCCCAAAGACGCTCCACAGATGCCATCGGGGCCAGCGTCGAGACCTGCGCTTCGAGAGTCTTGGACAGCACCGCGGTGCCGCCGACAAGCAAAACCCCTATCCCCCCCCCCCCCCCCTAATGAGTCCATGGCGTGTCCGAAAACACCCGCCGCGCCGTCACCCAAGACATCAGCAGCAGCAGCGATCACCAACGCATCAGCCTCACCAGACGCCACCAAGGCAGCAGCCACGCCGACATCGGCGAACGACTCCCCATTGGCGACCGCCAGCACGACACCGCCACCGCTGGAGTTGTCGACTTGCGCCGACGCGTCCCCCAACGGCAGCCAGAACACACCGCCCAACAACGCGATGCAGCAGAGCGCGCACAGCACTCGCCTCCCAAGCATATGGAGCATATGGACGACCTTCACGCCGCGTCAGTCGGCTAGCGCGTCAGTCGGCTAGCGGACTCTGATTACACACGCCACAACCATAATCTCCGACCAGCCGATGCTGCGACGAGTCCTCAACGGACGCGCCAGCACATCGTCGGCACGGACAGGGCATATGACACCGCAAAGTTCGTGGCCGCCGCCTTCAGAACTGGATCCACGCCTGCAATCTCCACCGGCACCACACCGCCATCGCAGCCACACCCGCCAACCACGTCAACAACCTCGCTGGGCATTACATGCGTGTCATGGTTCGGGGTGTGGCAGCGCCGGCGGGATGATCCCGGACTGGTTCGGCGGTGTCGTCGGTGCGTTTTGGGTGTGGTGGGGGTCAGGTGATGGCCCAGCGGGTGCCGTTGTGGTGCAGTCCGAGGTTGGTGAGGCGTTGGAGGTTGACTGCTGCGGCGCGCAGCCGCAGCCAGTGCCGGTTCTTGGCGGTGCCGAGGTAGGGGCATCTTCGGGCTCGGCGGACGAGCCAGGCGATGCTGCGCTCGGCGAGGGGCCGATGCTGTCGGTAGTCGTCGGCGAACTCGGTGGTGCGGGCTTGCGCTCGGGCGGCGGCGGGCAGGTCGTGGTGGGGGTGGATCTGGATGCTGTGCCCTGTCTTGGCGGTGGTGCAGCGTGATCGTTGGGGGCATCCGCGGCAGTGCCTCCCGAAGGTCGCGGTGCCGGTGGCGCTGATGGCGGCCGTGACGCCCTCAGGGCATGTGACGGTGCCGGAGAACTCGCCGTTGTGGGGGTCCTAGCTGTAGTCGATGTCGAAGTCGTCGAGGCTGTGCCCGCCGGGGACCGCGGTCCGCAGCGGCGGGGGCTTGATCACCGCTGCCATCTGCGCAGCGCGCAGGTCGGCTCGCAGCTTGCCGGTTCCATAGGCGCTGTCGGCGAGCACCACGGTGCCCGCCGGCTCGCTGGCGAGCAGTCCCATCGCCGCGTCAGCGTCGCCCATGTCGCCTGGGGTGAGATCGGCTGCGGTGACAAGACCCGTGTCGGGCTCAGCCGCGATGTGGGCCTTGAAACCGTCGCGGTAGCTGTGAGCGGTCTTGTGGGCGTGCCGAGACTCGGGATCGACAACGCTGATCACCCGGTGCTTCGCCGTGCCCTGCGCGATCCGCCACCGGCCCGGCTCGTCCCCGGCGGGCTCGGTGTCCTGGCCCGCGACCAGCCCCAGCAAGCCCACAGCGTCGGCTTGGGAATCGTCCAGATCGAGGTCGGCTGCGGCGCCGATCAGCTCCAACGCGTCATCCACCAACTCGCTCACGAGCCGCTGCTCGTCGGCGGGATCGTCCCAGTCCACCACCGGCCCCGCCACATCCAGATTGCGCTCGCGCACCGGGACCTCGCCCAGCTCGCCCACCAGCCTGCGCACCCGCCGAATCTGGTTCACCAGCATCGACACGGTGTCCTGACGGGCGACAGCGTCGTCGAGCACCGTCGAATCCAGAACACGCCGGGACCGCCCAGCCACCGCCCCGGTCTCGGCGACCAGCTCCCGCACCGCGTCGAACACCCGATCAGGCCGCTCGCCGGCCCGCAGCCGGTTGCGCCACAACGTCAGCACCGTCGGGTGGAACGCCTCATCAGTCACAGCCAGACCCGCCGCGGCCTTCCACGCCAGATCGGTCTGCAAACGCCGGCACGCCATCCGATCCGACAGGCCCTCAAACGCCTGCAGCACCAACACCACAGCCACCACCCCGCCCGGCACCGACGGACGGCCCCGCCCAGACCCGAACAGATCCTCGAACATCTCATCGGGAAACAGCCGACCGCGATGCTGCGCCAACAGCGCATGCACCGACCCCGCCCCCAACAGATGCCCGCACACCGCCGCCGCATCCAACAGCACCCGATCCTGCTCCGCCGTCCCCTGCATCTGACCAGTGTCCCGCGCGCCCCACAACCGGACGCGGAAATCGCCGTCAATAAATCAGCAGTCTCCTAGGAGGGTGGTCGGAAATGGGGATCTTGCCGACACAGCAAGTCCCTGACCTGTGGGTTTGCATCTGACAAACGCCGAAACAGCGGCTTTCCGACCACCCTCCTAGGTGGCTACTTGCCTGCCTGAATGTCAGCGAACAGGCTTTCAAGCGTCTCAGGATCGCTGACAGCCGACAGACAGAAATGCGCCCATTGCTGCATCATTTCGCGTCGCAGTTCGACATGATCTGAGCGCTTGTATGCGGCTTCTGTCTCATTGGCTTTCGCGTGGGCGAGCTGAATGTCTATGAGCCATTCAGGGTGACCTTGCGCCATAGCCCAGTCAGCGAAGCTGTTGCGGAAACCGTGAACGGTGGCAGCGTCGCCGTACTGATCTTCAAGCCCTGCGGCTTTGACCAATTTGAGCATGTCAGCATCCTGCAAAGTGGCTTTGCCTTGCTCAGCGAACACAGCGCCCGAAGGCTCACCCTGATATTTGCGCCAAGGCGCTTCGGCTGCGCCTGCCGTTATCGCCAACACCTGAGCGCTCAAAGGCTCATCATGCGCTTTGCGAGACTTCATCATGTCGTAGGGCTTGTTCCAACGAGCTGCCGCAATGTCAAACTGCGACCATTCGGCGCGGATTGTCTCAGCGGAACGCCTTGCTGTGAGGATCGTGAACAGCAAGCCCAGTTTGCGCATTGCTGACTGCTTGCTCATTGGGTTGTGATATTCGGCAATCTGCTTCACGGCTTCAGGGATTTGCTGCCAAGGAACAGCGCGATGATGCTTGCGTTCTTTCTTGGGGCGCTGAGCAAGTGCCTTGCGAACACCTGCGCTGATTGGCGACATGTCAAGCTGCTTTGTCGCTACAAGCCAGTCAAAGACGTTGCGCGTGTAGAACAGCAGTCTGTCAGCGACCGTAGGAACAGCCAGCCAAACAGGTTCGTTCTTATCAGGGTGCGGCTGTTCCAAAGCAGCCACTATGTCGGCTTGCCGAATCTGGCTGACTGGCAGGCTGCCGATTTTCGGCAGCATGTAGGTGGACATTTCGCGTTCACGGTTTGCAAGCGTGCGGGCTGTGTTCGACAGCGTGCGAACGAAAGCAGCCTCAGCGTCAGCGAAGGTGAGCGCTCCTGTGGCTGCCGCTGCGCTCCTAGTGCGAACATCGTTGCCGTGTCGTGTCTCGCGCAGGTTGTCGAGTGCCTGTTCGCGGGCTTCTGCGAGGCTGACAATCGGATATTCGCCAAGCCCTACATGAGTGCGCCTGCCGTCGATCTTTATCTGCTGAATGAACGTCTTGGTTGTTCTGCCGTCTTTGCGCTGGCTGATCCTGAGCGCCAGCCCGTAGCGACCGTCGCCCAAGACTCTCGGGCTGCCGTCTGGCTTCGGTCTTGCGTTGCGTATTGCTGTGTCTGTGAGCATTGCTGCCTCCTTGCTGTGTTCCTGAATATGTATAGGCGAACGGCAGTAAGCGTATCAAAGAGGATTTCTCGGGACCAACTAGGACACTGGGCTAGAAGCGTTGCCGCAGGTCACACAACTATTTTCGGTACTTCTGCGGACACTGGCGAACATTGGCGGTAGCCGCCGCCGCCATAGTTGACGAATTCGTCATACTTCGACGGCGGCTACGACGACGACATCGACGAATTCACCATCAGTGTCGAGGCCGCACCGTCGCCGTTCGCAGACTCTGACGACCTGTTGCTGAGGGTGGGCGTGCAGGCGCCCCATATCGTGTCGGATGCGCTGCGACCCGACAGCATCATCCTGGTGCTCGACAGCTCGGGCTCGATGAATGAGCAGATCGGCACCGGCAACGACAGGTCCCGGCGCATCGAGCTGGTCTACGACGCCGTCGACCTGCTGCTCGAAGGGCTCGAGCCCGAGACCCGGGTGGGCGTCGTGGCCTACGCCGACCGTGCCCAGACGGTGGCGAGACCCGCGCCGGTCGGCCGCAATCACGACGACCTGATCCGTCGCATCCAGCGGGACGTGCGGCCCGACGGCAGCCCCAACGTCGCCGGCGGCCTCGTCACCGGCTATCGCATGGCCGAAAGCGAGGCCGACCGGGGACGCCATGTGCTCGTGCTGCTGTTCTCTGACGGCGTCGCCAACGTCGGCGCCACCGAGACCGACCGGATCCTGCGCCAGCTCGGCGAGCGCTCCGACATCGGGCTGTCCACCATCGGCGTCGGCCTCGGCGTCGATGCGCCAGCTTCGCACCGAGGCCGAGGCCGTGGCTCGTGACTTCCGCGGTGACGCCGATGTGGCCGAGCTGGCCCGGCTGATCGCAGCGGCACAGCGCTTGCAGTAGGTCGTACCGGTCCGGGCCGTCCCGCTGCTCTGACCGGTGCGGGCGGCGCCCCGGCAGCGCTCTTCGGCTCAGGAGCGTTCGCCGGGGCACCGTCGCGCCCGCAGCGGCGCAACGAGCCCAGTGCCGATCAATGCCAGACCGACCGCTCACGAAGGTCGTACGCCAGACTGCCGCGATGGGGTTCGGCCGGTGATCGTGTGCTGCGGCGAGGCGCTGGTGGACGTGCTCGATGGGGCTGAGTGCCGATCAGTGCCCGGAGGCGGTCCGATGAATGCCGCTGTTGCGGCAGCTCGACTCGGGGCCCCGAGCGCATTTGTCGGACGGGTGTCGACCGATGCCGACGGAGAGCTCATCTGGGGGCACTTGCAGCGCAACGGGGTCGATCTGCGAGCGTGCGAACGAGGCCCCGAGCCCACAGCGCGGGCGATGGTCAGCTTCACGCCGAGCCCGTCGTTCCGTTTCGAGGGCGACGGCACTGCTGACACCGCACTCGAATCGGCGGAGCTGGCCTCGCTCACGCCCGGCCCGCACATCGTGCACGGGGGCACGCTCGGCATGTTCCGGGGCCGAGCCGCCGACGTGCTGGCCCAGCTCGCGGAGCGTCACCGCGGCATCGTGTCGCTGGATCCGAACGTCCGGCCAGCGGTCATCACGGACCGGCAGCGCTGGGACCGCTTCCATCACCGATGGCTGCAGGCGTGCGACCTGTACCGGGCCTCCGACGAGGATCTCGACTGGATCTGGCCCCGACGCCCCGCCGTCAACTGCGCGGCGGAGCTGCTGGAGGGGCGAACCGTGGCGGTGATCATCACCCGTGGCTCCGATGGCGCGACGGTCTACACGACCGAGGGCGCCGTCGACGTGGCGGCGCCGAGCGTGGCGGTCGTCGACACGGTCGGCGCCGGTGACGCCTTCGTCGGCGCAGTGCTCGTCTCGCTGTGGAATCTGCTGGGCGCCGACCGGTCGGCGCTGGCTTCGCTCGGCCTGGCCGAATGGCGTTCCATCGCCGAACGAGCCGCCGTCGCCGCCGCGATCACCTGCACACGCGCCGGAGCCAACCCTCCCTTCGCGCATGAGGTCGAAACTGCTCGTGCCCGCTGAGCGCAGCGCCGCACTTCGGACCGGGTGCTGGCAGCCTCCCAGAGGAGTGCCAGTTCGAGTCTTCTCGACGAAGGAACGCCGGCCGCGTCAGGCGACCTGCGCCAACGCCTCCGCGTGAATGAAATGGAAGTAGCCGTCGGGGGTATCGGCCCATGCGCGCCAGGCGGCGGCAATGTCCTCCATCTCGGCGGCGGTGGCATATCCGTAGTCGACCGCCTGCTCGGCGAAGCTGCTCTGGAGAGACCGCTCGGCCCAGGAATAGCCCCAGTTGCGCCGTGTCTCGGGCGTGAAGAACTGCCACACCGACGCTGACATCTGCACTTCGGCCAACCCAGCGCTGCGGAACCACGAGTAGAGATGCCGGCCCGCATCTGGCTCGGCGCTGTTGTGCCGGCAGACCTGGCGATACACCTCGCGCCACCGGGTGATGCCCTCGCTGGACGGAAAGCCCCGCATGGTCGAGTAGTCGGAGTCGCGCGCCGCCACCCAGCCGCCGGCTCGCACGACGCGTGCCATCTCCCGGATCGCCGCCACCGGATCTGAGAGGTGCTGCAGCACCTGGTGGGCATAGGCCACGTCGAAACTGCCGTCGGGGTACGGCAGCTCGTACACCGACTCCTTGGCGAGCGTCACGTTGCCGACATCGGCCTCTGCGACGGTGGTCGCGGCAGTAGCCAGGATGTCGTCGCCCACCTCGATGCCGGTGACGTGGCCGTGTGCCGCCCAGCGTGCCAAGCCGACGGTGATCGAGGCCGGGCCGCAGCCGACGTCGAGGATGCGGGAATCGGGCGCGATCAGGTGGCGCGCGAACGCAGCACAGTCCTCCGCTGTGCGCCGCGCGTGCTGGTTGACCACCGTCGAGTGGTGGCCATGGGTGTACACGTCGCCGGTCACGGCGGCAGCGTAACGAGCACGTTCGCCCGGTCCTGTGCAAGCACCCCTCACTAGCCTCGCCGCTCATGGCTGGGTCGATCCTGGGCAACGAAGTCCGGCGGGTCGAAGACCCCGAGCTGCTCACCGTCGGCGGCCGCTACGTCTACGACCACCACGCCGGCGGCATGTGCCACGCAGTGTTCGTGCGGTCCCCCATCGCCCACGCCGTCATCGAGGCCATCGACACCGCCGAGGCCGCCGGGGCGCCCGGCGTGGCGGCCGTGTGCACCGCCGCCGACCTCGGCCTCGCGCCGCACCCCGTGTACGTCAAGGTGGCCGACGAGTTCGCCCGCTCCCCCCTGGCGGTCGACAGGGTGCGATTCGTCGGCGAAGCGGTTGCGGTGGTCGTCGCCGAAACGCTGGCCCAAGCGGTCGATGCCGCCGAGCTGGTCGAGGTCGACTACGGGCGGCTGCCTGCCATCAGCGATGCCGAAGCGGCGCTCGTGCCCGGCACACCGGTCGTCTTCGATGGGCGGCCTGACAATGTCGCCACCCAGATCACCGATCCGCCCGGCCACGACCCGCTCGAGGGGGCTGCACACGTGGTGCGGGGCCGCTACGTCAACCAGAAGCTCGCTGCGGCACCCCTGGAGCCGAACTCGTGCGCGGCGATCCCGGGCAGCGACGGCCGCATGACCGTGTACTGCGCCACCCAGATGCCGCACCTGTCCCACACCCTGCTCGCGGCAGCGCTCGGCTGGGAGCCGCAACGGCTGCGCTTCATCGCCCCCCACGTCGGCGGGGGCTTCGGGGCCAAGGCGGGCCTGCATCACGAGCACACCGTGGTGACTGCGCTGGCGGACCGCCTCGGCCGGCCCGTCACCTGGACGCCGGGCCGCAGCGAGGACATGGTGACCCTGGCGCACAGCCGGGCGCAGGTGCAGTACGCCGAGCTCGGCGTGCGAGACGACGGCACCTTCACCGGGCTGCGTGTCCGCCTCGTCGGGGATGCCGGCGCGTACCCCGACCTGGGCACGATGCTGCCCGCGGGCACCAGGCGGATGTCCCACGGCACCTATGCATTCGGGGCGATCCGGTTCGATGTCGTCACCGGCGTCACCAACACGACGCCCATGGGCGCCTACCGGGGGGCCGGACGGCCCGAAGCTGCCGCCCTGCTGGAACGCCTGGTGGATCAGGCGGCCATCGAGACCGGCATCGACCCCATCGAGCTGCGACTTCGCAACTTCATCAGACCCGACGAGTTCCCCTTCGACACGCTCACCGGTCTCACCTACGACAGCGGAGACTTCGCCCTGTCGCTGCGGCGGGCCGCCGATCTGGCCGGCTACGACGACCTGCGGGCCTCCCAGCAGGAACGCCGGGCGCGAGGCGACGTGCGGCAGCTCGGCATCGGCGTCGCCAGCTTCGTGGAGGTGACCGCCAGCGGGCTCAGCGCGGAGTTCGGTGCCGTGCGCATCGAGCCCGACGGCGGCGCCACCATCCGTGTCGGCACGAGCGCGCACGGCCAAGGGCACCACACGACGTTCGCCCAGATCGTCTCGGCCCGCACCGGCATCTCCGTCGAGCGCATCGGTTTCATCCAGTCCGACACCGACCTGGTGCCCCGCGGCAGCGGCACCGGCGGATCGCGCTCGCTGCAGGTCGGCGGCACGGCGGTGGCCAATGCCACCGATCTGCTGGTCGAGCGAGCGCAGCGGCTGGCCGCACACCTGCTGGAAGCCAACCCAGACGACATCGTGCTCGACGTCACCGCCGGCACCTTCAGCGTGGCCGGCGTTCCTGCGCGCACGGTGGACTGGGCGACGCTGGCTGCTTCGATCGACAGCGCTCCTGATGACGTGAGGGGCGAGCCCACGGCAGCAGAGATCCAGGCAGCCGAACGCGGCGAGCCCATCGACCCCGGACTCGCTGCACAGCTCGACTTCGACCAGGTCCACGCCACCTTCCCCTTCGGCGCGCACATCGCTGTCGTCGAAGTCGACACCGAAACCGGCGAAGTCCACTACCTGCGCCACATTGCGGTCGACGACGCCGGCACGGTCATCAACCCGCTGCTGTTTGCGGGCCAGCAGCACGGCGGCATCGCCCAAGGAGCGGCGCAGACACTCTTCGAAGAGGTGGTCTACGACGCCGACGGCAATCCCCAAACGAGCACGCTCATGACCTATCTCTTCCCCTCAGCGGCGGAGTTCCCGAGTTTCGAAGTGCACCACACCGTCACCCCCACGCCGCTCAACCCGCTCGGCGCGAAGGGCATTGGCGAGGCCAGCACCATCGGTTCCACCCCGGCGCTGCAGAACGCCGTCATCGACGCCGTTGCGCACCTCGGTGTCCGCCACATCGACATGCCCATGAGTCCCCAACGCGTGTGGGAGGCGATCGCTGCGGCGCGAGCCGGCAACGCTGCCGATCCGTGGCGAGAGCCGCCCGAGATCTTCGCAGCGATGGCGGCCGGTCAGGAAGCCGACCCCGAAGGTCTCGCCGCCGCCGACAGCATCTGAGCGAACGCAGCGTCGCCGACTCAATACACGACTGCACGGTTCCGGTCATATGGACCGGTCAGCCGGGCGGGCTGTGAGACAATTTGGCCAGTGACCGAGCGGGGTTCTGCCCATCCGCCCACACCGGACTGCCCCACTCCGGACTACTACCGCTACCCGTGGTCGGCGCTCGCTTCGGCGTGTCTCACCGCGCACGGCACCGCCCAGCTCGCATGGCCCGACGGAACGACACTCGAGTGCCATCCAATGTGGCTGCGAGAGAACGCACCCGGTGCCGGCGGCATCGATCCGGTGACGCGTGAGTGCGAACTGGACCCTGCTCATATCGATGCCCGTCTGTCGCTCGGCCGGATCGAACTGGACGGTGGGGCGCTCGAGGTGACCTTCGAGCCCGAGCACCGCGAGGCCAGGTTCCATCCGGGCTGGCTGCGCCATGTCGCCGACCAGATGCACCGGCCGTTCGCGGTCATCCCCGAGCCGGTGCCGTGGACAGCAGCGCAGTGCTCCGAGCCGGCGACTCGCGACGGAGGAGCCGTCCTGAGTCACGACGATGCGCTGGCCGACGCTCTGTGCGATCTTGCCCGCTACGGCCTGCTGCGCCTGGCCGGCTGCGGCACCGATCCCGGCACTGTCGCCGAGATGGCAGGTCGCATCGGTGCCATGCGGGACTCCAACTTCGGGCTGACGTGGCACGTGGATGTCGACATCACGCCCACCTCGCTGGCCAATACGGGACAGCGGCTGGGCTCCCCACACCGACCTGCCGACACGTGAAGTGCCACCCGGGCTGCAGATGCTGCACTGCGTGGAGAACAGCGTCGAAGGCGGCTGGTCGACGATGGCCGATGGCCTGGCCATAGCCGACCATCTGCGAGCGCACGAGCCGGACGCATTCGAGGCACTCACCACGCTGGAATGGGTGTTCTTCAATCGATCACCCGACCACGACCACCGCTGGCAGGGACCGATCATCGACACCGGCGACGGCCGGATTCCCCACACGTACCGGGCATTCCACCCGGTGCGGGCCTTTCCCGCCATGGCGGCGCACGATCTCGACCGGGCCTATGCAGCGATGCGCGTGCTCAGCTCGACAGCCAGCTCGGACCGGTTCCAGATGCGCTACCCGTTCCGATCCGGCGACATCGTCGTGTTCGACAACCGGCGCGTGCTGCACGGACGGGACGCCTTCGAACCTCACGCCGGGACACGCCGGCGGCTCATCGGCACCTACATCGACGCCGACGAGTTCTACTCGCGGCTGCGGGTACTGCTGCGCCGCCGCCCTGCCGCATCGCGCACCGGACAAGCCGGTGCTGAAAGCTGACCGCGCCCGGTCAGCGTGGCTGTGCGTCGCCGTATGGACACGCGAGTTGTCTCCTGCGGTTGAGCAAGATGGTCACGTGCATCTGAGAACTGCTGCCTGCCGACCTCACCAAGGCACTGCGCACGACCACGCTGCGCCGCGCCGAATTGAGATTGCGCAATGCGAGCAATCTCAGTTCGGCATGGATTCACCTGCCGGTATCGCGTACCCAACGTAGAACCAGACTTGGAACGGCACGAACACCAACGCGGTCAGAATCACGGCACGACGTCGCAACAAAATCCCTGCCGCGACTGTTGTGATGATTGTAATGACAATCACGGTCCAGGCAGCGGTGTAGTTGGGGTCAGTCGGATGGTCCCAGTCAGTGCCGCGAAACGCTGCCGTGAAACCGCAGCCGCCGAGCAAGAGCATCGACACGGCAGTCCAAGCGGCCCAAAGTCCCAGCGCTTGCGCGGTCGAACGAGGTGACCCCTCCGATGCTGTGTCAGGTGCGACAGTTGGTTTCGGTCTCATTGACTACCAGTTGCAACCACGGATCACCCACGACACCGGGTTCCGGTTCTCATCGCGGTGCCCTTCAAGATCCCACGACGCGCCGCCGAAGATGGCATTGCCGAGCAAATGACAATAGAGCTGATGCCAGATCGCCGTCCAACTGAGAACGGTCACACTCAAGCTGTGCCTTCTGAGACACGAATGCATTGCGTTGTACAGCAGCACGGATTCGGTCGCGCCGGGTGGGCTATACGCACGCCCGAGCGTCGTCGGCACGACGTGAATGGAGTCATATCCGTTCCTGGCGTCGTAGCGGACACCGAGTTCGTCGATGAGCCGACCGTTGCAGTCGAGGTAGCCCGTGTCGGTGCGGGCGTAGGAGCAGTCACCGAACCCGTAGAAACACGGCCAGCGTGCCGACCTTGGGGACCCCCGCTTGCGCAGCGCTCTATTGACATCTTCCTCGAAACCATCGGGGATGTCGACCGTCGTGTCGGTATCGCCGACTGGTTCTTGTGTTGCGTCGTCAGCGGCATCAGTGTCATCGGCCTTATCCACGGGAGGTGGGTCGATGACTGGTGCGTCACCTGTAGCACCAGAAGGCGTCGCCAGCACCACGGTCAGCGCCGATGCACACAGCACGCTGAGTATCGCTGCGCTCAATCGTCTCATAGGAATCTGCTCGCTATCGTCATTCAATCATCGACGGTCGATCACCGGCCGTCTCACGCCTTGAGGATCGCGGAGCAGGCCCAGCGAGGATATCGGACAAGATATGCGCACAAGATCTGTATGTAGATCTCCCTAAGCCCAGATCCATCGGTTTGGTTGGGCTGGTGGGGTTTGCGTCCACCAGAAAGGCCTCCTGGGGTGGCATTTTGCCGGTTGTGAGATCGTGGCGTGATGCCATGACGGGAGGCGCTTTCTGTGAGCGATGATACGCGGTTGTTGGACCGGGTCGTGGCAGTGTTCGACGAGGGCTCGTTGGTGGGGGACGCTGGTCTGCTGGCGGTGGGCACGCTGGCGGGCCGGTTGGGCTTGGAGGGCTTGATCGACGAGACGGTGCGCCCGCCTGCGGCGGGCCGCGGGTCGGGAGCGAAGGTGCTCACGGCGGTGTGCTCGATGCTGGTGGGGGGTTCGTTCTTTTCTGACGCGGACAGGCTGCGGGCCGGCTCGGCGGGGTCGGTGGTTGGGTTCGCGCCGGTGGCGCCGTCCACGTTGGGGACGTTCTTGCGGTCCTTCTCGTGGGGTCATGTGCGTCAGCTGGACCGCGTCCAGGAGCTGGCTTTGGGCCGCGCGTGGGACGCAGGCGCCGCCCCGGCGGCGGAACGGGTCACGGTCGATGTCGATTCCACGGTCGCGGTGGTGCACAGCGACGCGAAGGGCGGCGCTGCATACGGGCACGGTGGGCGGCTGGGATATCACCCGCTGGTGGCTTCACGCGACGACACCGGCGAGATCGTGCACAGCCGGATGCGCAAGGGCTCCTCCCAGCGGGGCCATGTCCGCTTCTTCGCCGAGACCGTCAACCGGGTGCGCCGTCTCGCCCCGGACGCGGAGCTGACGGTTCGCGCGGACGCGGGGTTCTTGTCGTGGGGCCTGGTCGACAAGCTCGACGCGCTCGACGCCAGGTTCGTGATCGCTGTCGCCTCCAACCCCGCCGTCGGCAGGGCCGTCGCGGCCGTCGACGATGCGGACTGGACCCCGATCGGCTACACCGACGACGGCGAGGCCCAAGTCGCCGAAACGACGCTCACCAGCGCACGGCGGCCCAACCGCAAGCCCGAGCGCACGGTGCGGCTGGTGGTGCGCCGCACCCGCCTGGTCGGCGACCAGGCCGACCTGTTCCCCAACTGGCGCCACCACACATTCGTCACCGACATCAGCGAAGCCGAACTCGACACCAAAGCAGCCGACGCCGCCTGCCGATCCCACGCACGCGTCGAGCTCGCCACCGGGGACCTCAAAGCCGGCGGCCTCGCCCACAGCCCCTCAGCCAGCTTCACCGCCAACGCCGCCTGGCTCGCCTGCGCCGCCTTGGCCCACAACATCGCACGCTGGACAGCACGCATCGGCCAAGTCCACGACCCCCGATGTGTTGCGTCTGATTTTGCGCGACGGGTTCTGAGTTTTTTCGAGCAGCGTCGGTCAGGGTTGGCGGTCTCAGCGCAGGAGGCTGCCGATGACCGCTCCGCCGGGCCGGAGACCGAGGAAGATGCTCACAGCGGAGCAGAAGTACGACTTGTGGGTGCGGATGCTGACTGGGCAGATCACCCAGGCCGAGGCGGCGGCGGAGGCCGGCGTGGATCGGTCGGTGGTGTCTCGTTTGCGTGCGGTGGCACGCGACGGGGCGATCGCTGCGTTGGGGGCGTCGAAGCCTGGGCGGCCACGCCGGACGCGGGCCGAGGCGTCCGAGGCGGCGGCGTTGCGGGCGGAGGTGGAGCGGCTGGGCCGCACTGTTGTGGAGCAGGCCGTGGAGCTGGCGGTGCTGCGGGGAAAAACGGGCTGGGGATGAGCGGCCCTGTTCCCGCCCGCGTCGATGGGGCCGCCAAGGAGTGCTTGCTGGGGCTGATCGACGACGCCACCGCAGCGGGATGGACCCACGGCCGGGTGTGCGCGGTGCTGGGCATCGATCGGCGCCGGGCGTGGCGCTGGTCCCGGCGCCGCGACGCGGGGCAGCTCGATGACGCCCGCCCCGGGGGCCGTGCGGTCCATGGGCTGCTGGGGTGGGAACGCGACGAGATCGTGAAGCTGTTCGACGAATGGGGCGACGTCGACCGGTCCCATCGCAAGCTCGCCCACCGGGGCTCCTGTCTGGGCCGGGTGTGGGTGTCGCCGTCCAGCGTGGACCGCGTTCTCGCAGGCCACGGCCTCGCCCTGGCAGGCGTGCCGCGCCCCAAGCGGACGGCTCGCTCGCCGTGGCCCGGCTGGTGCGAGTGGCGCCCCAACCAGCTGTGGTGCTGGGACGGCACCCAGTTCCCCCGATGCCGGCCCGCCAAGCACGCCTACGCGATCGTTGATGTCGTGTCCCGCAAGTGGATCGCCGCCCACCTCACCGGCACCCCGGACTCGGTCGCCGCTCGAGTGCTGTCCGCCGAAGCGCTCCAAGCCGAGGGGCTGCTCACCGACGAGATCGCGGCCCGCTTGGCGATCCCGACGCCGAGCCGCCTCAGCACGACGACATCCCGCTGCTGCTGGCGCTGTCGGACAACGGCCCCGAGATGCGCGCCGGCGACACCGCCCGCTTCATGGCCGCCTGCTCGATCGCCCAGCACTTCGGCCGCCCATCCACGCCCACCGACCAAGCCTGGATCGAGTCACTCTTCGGGCACCTCAAAGACGAGCACCCCTACCTCGACACGCTGGACCGTCCCGCCGATCTCGCCCGGGAGCCCGAACGCGTCCGGACCCACTACAACGAGAACCGGCTGCACGAAGGCATCGGATACGTCACCCCCCAAGACGAGCACCAAGGCCGAGGAGAACAGATCCGCCGAGCCCGCCGAGACGGCCTCCGACAAGCCGACGCCCAACGCCGCCACGCCCGCCGAAACCGACCACTGCCATGACCAACCCAACACCACCGCCAGCACGCCGACGCTGCTTGAAAAACCCGGCAATCTGTCGCGAAGAGTCAGAAACACCTCACAACGCACCCTCGTCGAACACTGCCACGACCCGGTCCAACAACCGCGTATCATCGCTCACAGAAAGTGCCTCCCGTCATGGCATCACGCCGCGATCTCACAACCGGCAAAATGCCACCTCAGGAGGCCTTTCTGGTGGACGCAAACCCCACCAGCCCAACCAAACCGGTGGATCTGGGCTCAGAGGCCAGCACCAAGACCCTGCTGTGGGACATGGGCGCCGAAAGTCCAGCAGCCCGTCAAACAGTGAGCGCGTACCTCGACGCCTTGAGCGCCATCTTTGTCTACGAGAGCCAGCCGGCATGGAACCCCCGGCTGATGTCGCGCACCCCGCTGCGGCGCTCCCCCAAGCACCACTTGGTCGATCCGTCGCTGGCTGCAGCTGCGGTCGGCGCGAATGCGGACGCACTGTTCGAGGACCGGGCCGCGCTTGGTCTGTTGTTCGAGTCGATGGCCGTGCGCGATATGCGGATCTACGCGCAAGCGAGCAGGAGCACGATATTTCACTACCGCGACAAGTCTGGTCTCGAGGTCGACGCGGTAGTCGAACGCGACGACGGCAGGTGGATCGCCGCCGAAGTCAAGCTCGGCGCCCCCGACTCCGTCGACGCTGCAGCACGGTCATTGCTGGCGCTGAGCGCCAAAGTGGACACAAGCGTCTCGGGGCCGCCTGCGGCGCTCATCGTGATCACCTCCACCGGTCAGCCGCACATGAGAGCCGACGGCGTCGGCGTCGTACCGCTGAACACGCTGAGCCCCTGACACTCGGCGTCGTCCACAGCCGCTGTCGACGGCTTGACTGCCGGCTGATCCTGTCTGGTGCCCGGCGCAACGCCGGCACGGTCCTGAATGCGCGCGATTCCACTCGGCAGTCGGCCGCCGATTCCATGCAACTGGAGCAAGGACGGCCGCGCAGGTGCGGGCGGCCTGCCAGGACGCGTTCCGGTCACATGCGGACGTGCGCGCATGATGCCGCCCGCCGAGCGCCTGTTGTTCTGTGCAACGGCTTCGCGCCCACGCCCGGCAGAGCGGGGTCGGGCTGAGCCGTACGCACAGCCGGCACGCTGGGGCACGCTCACGAAGCTGTACGAGTACATCAAGTCGACGTACATCACGCACTCGTCGGATCACTCACCGAAGGCCCGCTTGTCGCTTCTGCGCAAGCTCGAGCTGCGCATGCCGAACGCCATGCTGCCGGTGAGGCTCTACGAATGCCGAGGATTCCGACGCGTCGCAGACGTGCATCCGCAAATGGTGCTCACAGGCATCATGGGTCGTCTCCACAATCTCCGGAACCCATCTGAGACGCTGGAATGGGACGGGATACCGAAGTCGTTCGAGTTCCGAGTCGACAGGCAGCTGATCAAGGTCGCCGTCTGGGCATTCAAGAAACCGGCCCAGTCATGGCGAGGATCACATGGGGTGCTGTTCACGCTCAACGGGCAGACCCACGCCACCCTCCCGGACTCGTTCTTCGACCGGAACGATGTGGGAATGAACCCTCTGCGCAAGTCGCTGTTGGTCATCGTCGACTGCTCCGACATCAGCAGCACCCACGAGAGCGCCCTGATGATGACCAGCAGGGACCGTCTCGCCGATTCCTTGTTCGCCAAGCAGATCAAGGACCGTATGGAAACCGGCGGCGGTTCATGGGAGAACGCCGATCACCTCGTGGATGGCTGGCACCTCAGCGAGGGCGTGGCCGAGATGAGACTCCGGCTGCCGGACACCGCAACAGCCGGCGATGTGCTCCACCTCAAATTCACAGTCGTCAACGACAACCACGAAACGCCCGAATTCGTCAGCACGATCGAATTGGTCGTCCAGCCTCCCAAGGAATCCAGCGTGCCTCCCGGCACCCCGCCCCAGCCGCGGCTACCCAAGGGCGACGCACCACAGATCAGAGAAGTGCGCGAGGAAGACTGGGATCAGCAGGTACCTGAGCCGTTCGACGGCAATACGGCTCTGCGCAGAATCGACGGCGGCAACGGGACCTACGAACTCAGGTACAACGCCGACAACAAATGGCTACGCAAGAAGATCTCTCGCTCCAAGAGCGAAGACCAAGCTGCGGACCTCAGACACCAGTTCGGCGTGGTCATGGCCGCGCTCGGGCTCGCCGTGATGGGAGCGCATCAACGAGCATCCAACGACAAGTCAGACCACAGCGACCATGCTGAGAACGGCAAGCCCGACATGAGCGTCAACGAACTCATCGAGTGGTGCACGTCGGCTGCCGCCCCCGTCGTCGCATCGATCCACAGCCTCACGACCGCTTCCTTGGGAACTGACGACAACGAATAGGAGGCGATGACGCTATGACGAGATGCGCCCATTGGCAGGCGTCACGGCCATCCAGGCGACGAGCCGCACATCCTCGTCGCTGAACCTATGCGGTTTGGCTGTTCTGCGCGCTTGGGCAGTCAGCCCGAGACGGTCCGCTAGTGGTGTGTCGCGGTTTTCTTGCGGGCAGGTCGCGGCCCGCTGACCTGCGGAAACAGGCTTCGGCAGGCCCTGCGCAAATTGCCGACGCACCACTAGCACCGAAAGGCGCTGAGCGATCCGGCCGTTCGACTCGGCGGCGACTCAGCATCGACGAAGCAGCTCCCGGGCCCGTTTCTCAACGGTCTTGGATAGAGCGACCAGATAGGCAACTCGCAACGCCTCGGTTCGCCGTGGATTGAGGGCGTTTCGTTTGCGGGGGCAGTAGCGGCGTGAGGGTGCTGGCCTGATTGGGTGGGATTCCCCAGAATCGGAGTTGTCGTTGGTTCCGAGTTCTGGAGGATCCCTGTGGAGGTTGACCCTACGCGTGCGTTGGGACTGGCAGTGGGCTTGGGCGCCGATGTCGAGGTCGTCGCGGTGGATGATCGGCGCTCGGGGCCGCTCGTGGTTCGTGTTCGGCTCGCTGGTGCCAGGCCGGCGTGCGGGCTGTGCGACGGCAGGGTGTGGTCGAAGGGGTCGCGTCAGGTGCGGCTGGCCGATCTGCCTGCGTTCGGGCGGCCGGCGCGGCTGGTGTGGGACAAGCGCCGGTGGCGCTGTCCTGATCGGGGCTGCGCTGCGGGCTCGTTCGCTGAGCAGGCGCCGCAGACAGCGCCGGCGCGGACGCGGCTGACTTCGCGGGCGGCTCGGTGGGCGACACGCCGGACGGGACGAGGGCACACCGTCACCGACGCCCGCCGGGGCGTGCTGCTCGACATCGTGGCCGGCCGCAGCGCTGCGGGGCCGACCAGATGGCTGCGGGCTCGCCCGCCGCACCCTCGACGAGCTGGCCCGCGACCTGCGCGACCCCGAATTCTCGCCAGAGCTGAACCGTCTCGGCCGCACCCTTCGCCGCTGGGCCGCCCCGACCACCAACTGGCACCGCGCAGGGTCACCAACGGACCCACCGAAGCCGTCAACAACCTCGCCAAGCTCATCAAGCGAGCGTCGTTCGGGAACCGCCAACTTCGACCGCTACCGCATCAGAGCACTGCTCTACGCCGGCCAACCCGACTGGACCCTGCTCAACACCCTCACTCCCCCACAAAACGCGAAGGCTCGAAATATTTGGCACACAGAAGTCATCGAATAGCCCCATTTGTGACATGATCTGGACGCCAGCGGCATGCCATGCTCGCGGCAGCTGCATCGCCAGGCGAATTGCAGCGCCGCGGCGCCGATCAGGCACCAGTAGTTGTCAGTCCCAGTCGGCTACGCCGTCGACGCCGGTGATGCTGGTCGGGTGCAGGCGCACGAGGCACTCGCCCGGGCCGGAGTTGCGCTCGCCGAACGACTCGGCTTGGTCCGCGCCCATGTAGCGGCCGCCGGCCAGCGTTGACACGCGCCGGATTTCGTCGAGGTCTGCGGAGATCTCCACGACTCCGTCCACCTTCACGAACGCGTACGGCGGTGCTTCGGTGTCCACGGCCAGCGAGACACGAGGCTCGCGAGTCATGGCAAGCGCCTTGCCGCTGCGCGTGCCAGTAGCGAAGAGCAGGTCGCCGTCTTCGACGACGAACCAGATCGGCGCAACATGCGGACGCCCGTCGGACGCAACCCACGCCAGCTTGCCCGTCCGCGAACCCTCGCCCAGAAATTCCAGCGCCTCAGAGTTGCTCATTGGCCGCATGCGAGGTCCTTTCGTGTAGTGCGGTGCCCACAAACGTTCGCGCGCTTGCGAACTTCAGATTTGCCCGCAGTTCCAATGTTCTGCTTCGATGTCACCATGCGCAGGCCTGCGGACACAGCAGTAGCCAATTGCGGTGGAGAGCGCGGCGTTCAGTCGGTGCGAGCGCCGACAGCGGCAGCAGCAGCCTTCTCGGGCATGCCGATGCCCAGACAGCCCTCGATGCGGGCGAGCCGCTGCCCGCTGGCTGTGACTTCGGCGCGCGGGCTGACGATTTCCTGGCGCACCTCGACGCGCGTCGCTCGACGATGCGCTGCTGGTGCCAGACCAACCCGAGGATGCCGACAATCAATGCGACGAGCTGCACGATGTCCATAGAGCTCACGCTCCCCACACCTTCGAACCTAGCAAGTCACCGAAGCGCACTAAGGGTCCGCCGCGTCTTAAGTCGCGTGATCCGCTCACGCATTTCCGCAGGTCAGAGACCTGCGCATGGGGGAAAATCACGCGACTTGACTGATGGCGGACCCTAAGCCCGGATTCACTGGTGTGATGTGGGTGGGCGAACTCCAATGGTGGTTGCGAGTGGTCGGTCATGAGGGCCGGTCTTGGAGCACAGCAACCGCCAGTGGGGGTGTGCAGTATGGCAGCGAGGCTGTGCGCGTTGGAGCGCGTTCGTGTCGAGGCGATGAGGTCGGCGGGGGCGAGCGCTGATGGCATTGCCGACAGGCTCGGCCGGCATCCGTCGACCAGGTTGCCGCAGGCATGCGACGCCAGTCGGCCATGCCGTTCGGAGCCGGCAAGCCGAGGCGCCGGGGGTCGTGTCGATTCTGATAGCCGTTCTGTGTAAACATATGTGTATGCGTCTGCACATAGAACTCGACGACAAGCTAGTCGCCGAACTCGACCATCGGTCGGGTTCCCGGCGCCGCAGTGCGTACATCCGGGCGCTGATACGACGCGGCCTCGAGGACGAGCAGCGCTGGGACGAGATCGAGGCATCGCTGGACTCGATCCCCGATGTCGGGCACGAGTGGGACGACGATCCCGCAGCGTGGGTTCGCGCTCAGCGGCAGACCGACGCGCTCCGTTCGGGCTGACCATGTCCCGGCTCGTGTTGGACACGACTGTGCTGATCGACGCGCTGCGGGGGCGGCCCGCCGCGGCGCGCATGCGGCAATTGCGTCGTACCGGCATGGAGCCGTGGATCTCAGCGGTGTCGGTCGAGGAGATCTGGCGCGGCCTGCACAGTTCCGAAGAGTCCGCGGCCCGACGTCTTGTGCAGTCGTTGCGCATCGCACCGTTGGGTGCTGCTGAAGGACAGCTTGCGGGCCGGTGGCGCAGAGAGCACGCCGAACGGGGCGTCACCCTGCATCAGGCTGACTGCCTGATAGCGGCTGCCGCGGTCGGCGCCGGGGCAACGCTGGCCACAGCCAACGTCGCAGACTTCCCGATGCCCGAGCTTGAAGTACAGCACTGGCCGGCAGGTTCCTGACCGGCGAGTCCTGTCGACGCGCCAGACTCCTTCCGGGGGACGGTTCGGTGGCTGCGGTGGCGCTGCAGTCGGGTGTGCTCAGATGGCGAAGCGTCGGCGCAGCCAGTCGGCGAGGAGAGGATCGACGAGGGCGAGCTGTTCGTGGCGGCGGTGCACGATGCCGTTGCCGGTCAGGGTGTTGGCGGCGTCGCGGGCGGTGCCTGGCGGCAGGTCGAGCAGCGCTGCGGTGGTGCCGTAGATGCTGCTTTCTGCTGCGACGGCTCGCAGCGTCTTGCGCTGGCCTAGGGGCAAAAACACGTAGGTGCGCTCGGACTCGGCGTCGACGCTGGCGCGCACGCCTGCGAGCGCTGCTTCCCATGCCAGGGGACCGGCCGTCCCGCCTCGGTCGACGCGTCGCCACAGGGCGTCGGCGAGTTGCATGGCGCGTTGGGGATGACCGGCGGCGAACGCGGCGATGCGGCTCGTGATGGCGCCGGCGCCGCGCTCGGTGGCCTCGAAGCCCTCTTCGATGATGCGGCTGATTGCGTCGTCGGTGAGCGGTTCGATTTCGACGAGGTCTGCTTGGGCGAAGAACGGCTGGGTGCGCTCGCTGAACAGTGCCTGCATCGTGGATGGCTCTGAGCCGGCGAACACGATGCCGATCTCTTGGAAGTGATGCTGAAGCTCGGTGCGCAGCACCGCTGCGCCGCCGGTGACGTTGGCGATACCGGAGAATTCGTCGAATACGACGAACAGGCTGTGCCGTTGCGCGGCGGTGGTGAGGACTTCGAGCAGCGTTCGCAGCGTCAGCACGGGATCGGGTCGCTGCTTGGGTGCACGGGACAGCTGCACGCCGAGCACGCCCAGGTTCAGCGAGAACGTGCCGGCGATGGCGTCGAGCGATGTGCGAACCGGTCCGACTGCGCCGGCGAGGCCGCGGTCGACGGTTGCTGCCACGTCGGCAATCGATGTCCGCTCGTAGAGGTCGATCCACACAGGCTGGTGCCCGACGGCTTCGAGGTCGGCGGCGACGCGCTTGAGCAGGCTCGTCTTGCCGTAGCGCCGGGGCCCGAGCAGCGCCGTCAATCGCCGGTCTGCGATTCGCTGTGCCATGTCGATGGCGAGCTGTTCGCGGCCGGTGACCTGGTCGGGCTGCAGCGGGCCGTGATGAGGAAACGGCGATCTCTCCACACCTCGAGTCTACTCGGCGGTAACAAGTAATTTGACTCGGAAATAACGAGGAATACAGCTTGTGTTGAACAACATCGCTCTGCTGAGCTCCAGCATCTACGACTCCGCGGGACATAGCCATCGTGGCCCGGCGCCGGCAAGCCGGGGTGCCGGGGACATGGCGATCCCGACTACCGCTCTGTGTAGATTTATGTGTATGCGTCTGCACATAGAACTCGACGACAAGCTTGTCGCCGAACTCGACCATCGGGCGGGTTCCCGGCGCCGCAGTGCGTACATCCGGGCGCTGATACGGAGCGGCCTCGAAGACGAGCGACGCTGGGACGAGATCAAGGCGTCGCTGGGCTCGATCCCCGATGTCGGGCACGAGTGGGACGATGATCCCGCAGCGTGGGTTCGCGCTCAGCGCCAGACCGATGCGCGCCGTTCGGGCTGACCATGTCCCGGCTCGTGTTGGACACGACTGTGCTGATCGACGCGCTGCGGGGGCGGCCCGCCGCGGGGCGCGTGCGGCAATTGCGTCGTATCGGCGTGGAGCCGTGGGTTTCAGCGGTGTCGGTCGAGGAGATCTGGCGCGGCCTGCACAGTTCCGAAGAGCCCGCGGCCCGACGTCTTGTGCAGTCGTTGCGCATCGCACCGTTGGGTGCTGCTGAGGGACAGCTTGCGGGACGATGGCGCAGAGAGCACGCCGAACGGGGCATCACCCTGCATCAGGCTGACTGCCTGATAGCGGCTGCCGCGGTCGGTGTCGGGGCGACGCTGGCCACAGCCAATGTCGCAGACTTCCCGATGCACGAGCTTGAAGTACAGCACAGGCCGGCAGGTTCCTGACCGGCCAGCCATCGACAGAACCGGCGATAGCTGCCTGACAGTCCGCATCGCACGGATGCATCTCGATGGTGCTTTGGCAGGGATCCTCACGTTCACCTGATCGATGTCGGCGTCGCCGGCCTGGGTCTGGTGTTCGCGTCGATCGTGATGGCACCGGCGCCGCGCTCGGCCGCCAGTGCTGTCGTTGATAAATTGTGCAGAAATAGATTTATGCGGAATTGGTTACTGCACATATACACACAATAGACGATTCACGACTGAACGAGAAAGTGCATCCATGAGCGATCTGCCGGTGCCGAAGCCGGAGCTGTTGTTCGATCGGGACCGCGAATGGGCCGACATCACGGAGTTCGTCGCGGCACCGGGCCGCAGTCTGCGGCTGGGCATCGTGTACGGACGGCGGCGCACGGGCAAGAGCTTCCTGCTGCGCAGGGTGGTTGACGAGTTCGGGGGCCTGTATCACCTGTCGCTGCGAGAAGGCCGCCCGATGGCCTTGGAGCGTTTCGGCGACGCGGTCGGGGCGCTGGGCGACCCGGCCCGGCCGCTGCCGGTGCGTGACGACGACTGGCGGTCGGCGCTCGAGACCGCGCTGCACGAAGTCGCTCGGCGCGCACGCGGTCCCAGTGTCGTGGTGCTCGATGAGTATCCGTTCCTGCGCGATGGCAGTCCTGAGTTGGATTCTGCTGTGCAGTCGCTGGTGGATGCAGCGGCGCTGGAGGGGCTCGGCTCGGGCTGGGATTGGCCGGTGTCGCTCATTGTGTGCGGCTCGGCGTTGTCGGTCATGACCGAGTTGCTGAGCGGTGCAGCGCCGCTGCGCGGCCGTGCGCGTCTGAACATGGCGCTGATGCCGTTCGACTACCGGGTGGCGCGCCGCTTCTGGGGGGTCAGCGACGAGTCGGCTGCGCTGCTGCTGGACGCTGTCGTCGGGGGTGTGCCGGGCCATCGCGACCTTGTCGAGGGCATCGACGTGCCCGCCTCTGTGGACGACTTCGGCGGCTGGATGGCGTCGTCGGTGCTCAACCCGTCGCATGCGCTGTACTCGGAGGCTGAGGCGGCGCTGCGCGAAGACCCTCGTGTGACCGGCACGGCGGTGTACTACTCGCTGCTGCATGCCATCGCCGCCGGCCGTCGCACCACCGGCCAGATCGCTGAGGCGGTCGGACGCTCGGCGGGCGACATCACCTATCACCTGGGCGTGATGACCTCTGCGGGCCTCGTGGAGCGGGCGGCCGATGTGCTGGGCGGTCGCCGCGCCGTCTACCGGGTCGCGGACCCCGTCGTGCGGTTCCACCTGGCCGTCAGCCGTCGTTTCCGCGCCCAGCTGGAGGAGCGGCGGCCGGCGCAGGTGTGGGCAGCCTGCCAAGAAGCGTTCCGGTCACACGTCGTCGGCCCGCACTTCGAGGAGCTGTGCCGCGTGTGGGCACGCCGCTACGCCACTGCAGCCGAGGTCGGCGTCGAGCTGGGCAGCGTGGGACGCCACTTGGCCAACGACGCCCGTCGCCGCGAATCCTTCGAGATCGACGTGGTCGTCTGCGCCCCGGGCGAGGGCGAGGCGTCGGGCCCGCGTGCACGCCGGACCGTTCACGCGATCGGAGAAGCGAAGCTGTCCCGGCTGTCGCCCGCCGATCTCGACCGCCTCGACCGTGTGGCGATGCTCATCGAAGCCAACGGGCGCGCACGCCTGGCCCCGCACGCCAAGCGCCTGCTGTTCTCTGCAGCCGGCTTCGAGCCCGCGCTGCACACCGCCGCAGCATCACGCGACGACGTAGAGCTCATCGACTTCCGGCGCCTGTACAACAGCAGCTGACCAGAGGCCGAGACTGGACGATCCCTTTCGCCCGAAGACCCGCTGCTGCGCCGCGGCGAGCAGTGCCTCCTTGGCGCAGACGTTGAACACCGTGCACCAGCCGATGGCGCCGCTGCGACGGCGGTACCGGGCCACAATTCGTCATCTTCCCCAGCGCCGCGCGCCTACGGGAGGGTCGGCCCAGCCCATGACTATGACCTGCCGTCATGAGAAACCGCGTCAGCTTGACGCAAGAGAAACCGCGTCAGCTTGACGCAAGAGAAACCGCGTCAGCTTGACGCAAGGCAGGCGCACACCTAGCCTGTCCCGCTGATGTCATTCGGCGGGTTCGCTGCCCAGTTTCAGTTCAGGTTCGTCGCGGTCTCGCGGATGACCGAATGCACGGCGCGCCCGGCTACCCCCCCCCCCCCCCCGTTTGGACGCGCACTCGCGACGTAGCGTCATCTTGTAGCGGTAGCTGCAACTCCGGTTCGCCCAAGGCAGCCCGCACACCTCGCATCCACGCGACCGGACTGAAGCTCGCCGACGCGAGTTCGCACGTCGCGGCACCCGCTCTCGGCGATCACGTGCAAGTCAAGTCGGGCGCGGCGCACGGCCGGTCATTCACACTGGCCGCGGCTCCCGAGCGTGCCCAAGGCGTGCGTCGCCATGCGTCCTCGGTCTGCGAAGCACTCATTCCATCGAGAAGTTCGACGCATGAGTGAAACCGAAGGTGCGCACTCTCGCGTGGCGACGACGCGTCACGCAGCGGCGCTGCTCGCGGTGGCATCGCTGGTCGCGCTCGTCTGGCTTCCACGGGCAGCGGGTGCGCAAGTGCCTCAGCCGCCGCCGAACGGGAACTGCGAAGGCACTGCCGTCGTGGTCAAGCTCGGCGTCGTCGAGGATCGTGCCGCGGCGAACATGCTCACCGAAGCCGCTGCGTCACTCGGCCTGGGCCAACGCTGCCTCGTGGACGCCGGCGACCCACGGTCCGGCCGCGTCCCTGCGGGGAGTCGCGACGAGCTCAGCGACGCTGGTCGGTTATTCGTGGTCGGAGGCGCAGCCGCGATACCGGATTCGTGGCTGCGATCCCAACTCGGTGTCGTCAGCTTCACGCGGGTAGCCGGCGGCAACCGTTGGGAAACCCAGTCAGCAGTCGCTGAAGCGATCATCAGCCTGACCCGCGGCGAACCGGTAACTGCCTATCAGGGTCAACCCGGCAGCAGCCCTGACCTGCCGCCGAACACCGGCTGCACGAACGCAGTGCTGGTAAAGCTCAATGTGGTCGAGGACCGGGCGGCGGCAAACATGCTCGCCGAGACCTTCAATCATCTCTCCGCCGAGGGCAATGATCGCTGCCTGGTCGATGTCGGCGAACCACAGGATGGAGTCACACCCACGTCTGCAGCAGTCGCCAACTACGACAAGGCCGCGGCGCGGAAGGTCGTCGGCGGCACTGCTGCGATTCCGGAGTCGTGGCTGGATGCCCATTTCGGCAGCACCGTGGACTCACGTCTCGCTGGTGTCGACCGCTGGGCGACTCAAGCGGCGGTCGCACGACAGATAGTCAGTTTGACGGCGCCCCCGCAAGCGGAGGACGTGACGCTGACGCGAGATGCCGCCCGACCACTCGGCGATGTGGCTCTGGAGGCCGCGCCGACGGAAGCGACGTTGCGGCTTCCCGTCTACTACTGCGGCGATCCGGCGAACTACACCACGCAACTGCTCGATCAGAGGATCCGAGAATTGAGCGCGGTCGCCGAGTTCTTCCGCAGGGAGTCAGGGGGACGGGCGAAGATCGTCTTCACACGTGGCGAATCGAGCGGCGGCATCTTGTCGGCGCACGGCATCGGGCAACAGCAGCGTGTTCACGATTGGCACAAGGTCAGTCCAACAGCGCATGAACGATGCCTGCAGGGTGCGTCTGTCGGGCAGGAGGGCGTTGTCTTGGTCCTCGCGGACGCCCCGGGTGGCGGCTACGCCTATGTGTCCGACGACCCTCGACAGCTCGGAGGGCCGGCAGTCGTGTCGACGCCCGAGCAATTCGGCGGCGATGTTTCGACATTCCTCGGCGTGGCGGCGCACGAGATCGCTCATGCGTTCTATGGACTGAGCCACCCCTGGATGGACTATCCGCAGCTCTGCACGCTGATCGCAGGGATCGAAGCGAGTGATGGTCGCGGTCCCACATCGCTGTCGGCCAGTGAGTCCCTCCATTGCCAGCAGCCGATCCCGGACGGCGTTGAACTCTCGATCAGCGAGTCCGATCATTTGCTGGGCTCGGTCGTCAGCTACGTGAGATATGGCGCAGTTCGCGACTTGAGCCCCGGTCGTGCCTACGTGGCTTGCTACCAGCGGGCGAAAGAGCACCTCGGCTGGGTCGATCCGAATGAATGCGGCCAGTACCGCGCCGCTGCACCAGGTCAGCCGTTGCCGCCAGTCGTAAGCGAAGAAGCAGATGCGCTCTCGGTTCGATGGAGCGAGCCTGAGGCCAACGGCTCAGCGGTTCAGGACTACGACCTCCAATATCGCCTCGTCGGCAGCAGCCGATGGGAAGACGTAGATCACGATGGAGCACACCGACAGTCCAAGATCGACGGTCTGAAAGCTGCCACGAGCTATTCGGTTCGGATTCGCGCGGCGAACCGGGTTGGCATCAGCCGCTGGTCGACGCCGACAGAGGTGACCACGCTCGCGTCGTCAACGGCCGCGATTCCGAGAGTGCACCTCAGCCGTGGAGATCGGGTTCGGGGCAATCCCGACTGCACCGGTGATGCCTGCTACTGGTTGCATGTCGAAATCGAGAACTTCCCGGACGGTGCGCACACGCTCGCGTGTGCGCACAACGGCGTTCACCAGTTGGGCATCGGACGCGGCGTGTTCCACTCGGCGACATCTGCGGTGTCCAATGACAGCCCATCGACGCGTGCTTGCTTCTTCGGCTACCCAGGCAATGAGGTGTTTGTCATTGTCGGCGCCGAGCGGCGCGACGGTGCTTGGCACGATGGCACCTACTCCAACATCGTCGACTGGCAAACAACGTTGCCGCCTCCTCCGTCGGGTGCCCTTATCGACGACAACCCGACACTCGCCGATGAGGACGGCACGTATAGCTGGTGGAAGCCGCCGGCCCGTGTGGACCTGCACGGGTATGGACCCAACGGGTTCCACTTCACCTTGGCTATAGGCAACTCCGGGGACGACGACACCGACAACCTCGCCCGATGGGAGTTCCCCGCGGTTGACGCTGAGCACGAGGTGCAGGTGTGGATTCCCGCCGAGTGGGCCACAGCTCATGTCCAATATCGGATCTGGGCCGACTCGGACAACGATGGTCGCTACAGCAGCGGTGAGTACGTGGCGGGTCCTTGGCTGGACCAGGCTGCTGTCAGCGGCTGGCAAACGCTGGGCTCGTACGCCCTCAGAGGGCGCGTCCTGATCGAGGTGCGCGATACCCGCGCCCGAGACGACTGGATCGATGTCGGACCGGTCAACGCCCGGCTCGCAGTTGACGCCATGCAACTGGTCCCGAAGCGAAACGGGCCGGAGCCTCCGCGAGCAGACGTGTACAACGACGAGCCGTACCTCGTCGACAAGAAGGGCTCCTACTCTTGGTGGAAGCCACCCGCCGAGGTTGATCGACTCGGATACGGTGCCAACGGATTCCATTTCACTTTGGCAGCCGGCAACGCCGATGACGCCGAGATCGACAACTTCGCTCGTTGGGACTTCGGGGCTGTCGACGGCCGCTACAACGTCCAAGTCTGGGTGCCAGCTGACTGGGCCACAGCACATGTGCAGTACTTGATCTGGACAGACGCGAATGGCGACGGCCAATTCAGCGCCAGCGAGCTCATCGCAGGGCCGTGGTTGAATCAGCAGGTCGTCAGCGGGTGGCAATCCATAGGCAGCTATGACTTCGATGGGCCAGTCCGCATTGAAGTCTGGGACACCCGCGCGCAAGACGACTGGGGCGACGTCGGCGCAGTAAACGCGCGCTTGGCGGTCGACGCGATACGGCTTCACCCGACTTCGTGAAACCAAAAAGCGTAGAGATAGGAATCAAGTGAAATGACATCCCACGAAAACGGGACATCGGCAGCGCCGGGCAAACGCCCACGCAGGCGAGGTTTCGATGACGTCAAGACAATGACAGACATCGTCTCGAAGAAATCTGGCTCGCGACGGAACGGGCATCGGTGTCGGCGTGGGCTTCGATTGTCTGTGCATCTAATCAAGGCAGCGCTCGTGTGTCTGCTCGTTCTTGGCGTGCTGCCGATCGTGCCGGCGGCGGCCCAACGCCAAGATATCTATGACGTTGAGCCCACTCTTTTTGACAAACAGGGTGACTACACGTGGTTCGTGCCGCCAGAAGAAGTCAACGACCTAGGTTATGAAGGCAGCTTCAGTTTCACGCTCGCGATCGGCGACAGCAGTGATGACGAGTTGGACAATTGGGCTTACTGGAGCTTTAACTCAGCGGACGGTCGGTATGAGGTCCAAGCCTATATTCCTTCGCAGTGGGCTACCGCCCATCCGCAGTATCTGATCTGGGCCGACAGCGACGGTGATGGCTCCTTTTCGAACAATTATGTGGCGGGGCCGTACCTGAATCAGGCATCGGGAAGCGGATGGCGCACGATCGGAGAATACGACCTGAGCGGCGATGTTCGCATCGAAGTTCGTGATGTACGCGCACGCGACGATTACCGCACGGTCGGCGCGGCCAACGCGCGCTTGGCCGTTGACGCAATGCGGCTCAAGCGAGTCACGCAGACATTTCCTCCCGGTGCAGTCGAACTGACGAGCGTCGACTACGAGGTGACCAACCGCAGCAACGGCTCAGGCCGGGTGGTGTGGGGACGCGTGCAAGAGGCGACTTCGTATGACCTCGACGTGACTGTGGGGGTGGAGAACGTCAATGACGGACGTACCGATGAATTGGAATTCGATCTGACGAACGTGTCGTGCTGCAGCCGGTCCTTTTCCGCCAGCTCAGGATGGAGGATCACGGCGGTTCAGATGAGCGTTCGTGCCGTGAACGCGAGCGGCGCTGGAGTCTGGTCGGCGCCGATCATCGAGGGGATCTCGTATCCCGTGGCACGGCCCGGCGTAATCTCGGGTCTCAGATACGACCGCGCTGGCAGTCGCATTGTCTGGCAGCCCGAGCGCGTCGCAACGGCGTACGACATCGAGTGGAAGCAGCCGGATTCGGGCACCTCGCGCACCGTGGCGTTGTGCAGCAATTCGGACAACACACTGTCCGGTTCGAGGTGCGCGTTGCAGATCACCCGGGTCCGTCACGAAGCGCTTGAGTTCCGCGTCAGGGCCAAGAACAAGAACGGCACACAGTTCGGGCCTTGGAGTTCATGGAACACCGACGATGCCGAGACAGCGCGGCCCGTCGAAGTACCAGGTGCTGTCACCGGTGTGCGGTGGCAGTCAGGGCGGATCGTGTGGCAATCGGCCCCACGGGCGACGGCCTACGACGTCGACTGGCGCTACCGGGGCGAAACCACCACCCGCCAGAGCGTCAACTGCGAGAGCAACTGTTCCCTTGGCGTGTCGCGAGATCCCACCCGGACGCTGGAGTTCCGAGTCCGCGGCAAGAATGGCGGCGGCAATGGCCCATGGTCTTCATGGGCCGACGAATCGGCCGAGGTGACGCTCCCAAGCGCAGTTGACAACGTTGAGTACCGAAGTGGCCGCATCGCCTGGAGTCCCGCCTCTAACGCCATCGCGTACGACATCGAATGGAGACATGAGGGCCAGAGCCTCGAGCGCGACAGCGTCACCTGCCCCCCGTCGTGCCAGCTCGTCGTCGAACGCGTCGCAGGCAAGCGACTCGAATTCCGCGTCCGCGGAAAGAACACCGCAGGCAGGGGCCCCTGGTCGGATTGGGCCCACGCCGCAGCACAGATCGTACGGCCAGGACATGTGCAGGGCCTTGCCTATAGCAACGGACGCATCAGATGGATTCCATTGGCAGGCATTACGGCTTACGGCGTGGAGTGGACTAGTGGAGGTAGGACCTCTTCCCGCAGCGTCACCTGCAATGCCTCGTGTTCGCTCGCGGTGTCGGCAAGCTCAAGTGGGCAGATGGAGCTCCGCGTGCGCGCAACGAATAGCGCCGGCGTTGGGCCTTGGTCACCTTGGATCAGCGCATCCGCTGTGACCGGTCCTCCCGGTCGCGTGAGCGGCGTGAAGTACAGGGAAGGCGCGATTGTTTGGGACCCGGCTCCACGAGCGGACTCCTACGAGATTCAGTGGTTCCGCGAAATCGGAGCAACATCGCAAGGCAGTACGCAAACGAACATCACTTGCGCTTCGACGTGCAGGTTCAAGATCGAGCGCGAGGACGAACTCAGATTTCGAGTACGAGCCAAGAATCCCGCTGGCTTCGGCCCATGGTCACAATATGTGACTGAAGGACGTGAAGCGACACCTCCCCGACGTCTGGAAACTCCCCGAGTAATTGATGTCGTTGAGATTAGGGGATCCGGTGCCGCGACGTTCTTCTATAAGCATTTCTTGGACAACTACGACGGCAATGATGTCAGGGTAACTTGGAGCAACGTGCCTCACACAAGGCACTACAAGGTTGAATATCGATACCGCGATTTGTCGAATGCAAATACAAGTTCCTTCGAACTATTTGCGAAGAGCATAGTCGACGGCAACACAACTTGCCAGCCCATTTCCTCCTGCGCAGGTTCCGAAACAGTGAGTAGCAGTCTGACTCAGCACACATTCGTTTCTTTCGCCGATACTCCTCGCGAACATGCCAATCTTCTGGAATTTCGTGTCACGGCCTTCGGTGATCAGGAATCTCGAAGTCACCCATCAAGCTGGCACGCACTTCGGCTTCACGAACAGCAGCGAGAATTGGCAAGTCAAGAGCGCACTGGCTCAACATTGTGTCACAAAGTCGATTCGGTCGGTCAGTTTCTTGGATACTTGGCGATTTTTCGCGCTGCTACAGAAGACTTAGGGAAGGCAGCGCTCGTGGGAGCCAACAATCAGCTCGAACTGATTCCAAGTCTCGATGGTGTAGCTGTAGAAGCCGTGAAGATGCTGAATGGTTGCTACAAGAATCCGGTGGAAGCCCTTGAGTCGATTCCCTTAGTGGGACCGATAGTCGAAGTAACCGCGGGTCCGTTCCTTGATAGATTGCACTCAGCTTATGCGGAGTTGGCCGATGTGACAGTTGGGTCCGGCGATGCCAGTGCTGAGATTGGTCGGATATGCAGGATCTTCCGCTTCTTTGGCGGCGACCAATGCTCGTGAAGCCAAGTGCCCCTAAGGCGAGTTGGCTCCGTGCAGGCGCTCTTGCGCTCGCAATTGCTGCGAGCGGCAGCCTTTTGATCTCAGTCGGACAAGGCAGTCCAGCACTCGCCCAGACACATTCAACTGGAGGCACGGTCGTCATCGCCCGTGCTGGCGCGTTGGCCGACATGGGAGTGGGGACATCTCTCGTAGCAGGTGGCGGTGCCGATGTTCTGCTCCTCGCCGCGGGGTACTCGACGCTCGGCATTGAGACAGCGGAGGTCTTGGCCGAAGTCTCGCCGAGCAGAGTCGTTCTCGTCGGCGGCAATGCGATCTTGGGCGGCGAGATCGAGTCGGACATTGAGAGGCTGATCGGCGGCATCACCATTGAGCGTCTCGCTGGAGCGGACAGGATAGAGACTGCGGCTGACGGCGCGAGGGCGTTACCTGGCTTCGGCGCAGGCGGATCCGTCATCGTTGCGAACGGATGGTCCCTCGCTGATGTCGGCATTGCGGCTGGCGGGGTGGCTTCTGGGCTGGGAGACGCAGTCTTATATTCGGCCCGAACCGGCCTGGGAGCAGCAACCGTCGATTTGCTGGCTCAGCGACAACCGTCGCGAGTCCTCATCGTCGGAGGAACCAAGGCGCTCGATGCGGCGATAGAGGCCGAGTTAGGTGCTGTGGTACCGAGCGCAGCAGTTGACCGACTTGGTGGTTCGACGAGAATCGAGACGGCGGCCCTTGTAGCCGAATCCACAGGCACGGCGAACTCCACTGATGTTGTCGTGGTCAACGGCTGGCGGTCCACAGAAGTCGGCATCGCTGCGTCGCTTGCCGCGGCCGCGCCGTCCACCATTGTGCTGTACAGCGACGCTCAGCGACTGAGCGCTGCGGCCGCGAGAGTCATCTCGCGACACGGTGTGGAGGTTGCAGCCTTGGTGGGCAACGACGAGGCGCTCAGCGCACGCGTGGGCAGCGATGTCGCCGCAATGGTGAGCAGCGGACGTATTGAACGGCTCGTCGGACGCACAGACTCAGGCACTGCTGCTCAGGCTGCCCGCAGGGCGCTCCATGGCCCTCGTGCCGAGGGCTCCCAAGCGCATGGCGTCTTCCGTGCGCTGTCATCAGGTGGCGGACATGCCTGTGGCGTTTCCGCGACCAGCGACGTCTACTGCTGGGGAAACAATGAATTCGGCCAACTGGAGGCACCCAGGATCCCCTTCGATCACGTCGATGCGGGTTGGGGCCACACTTGCGCAGCGAGCCCAGATGACACGGCGCGTTGTTGGGGAAATGACGAACACGGCCAGATCGTCGCGCCAGAAGGAGAGCTTCGCAGCATTTCGAGCGGCGTAGCGCACTCCTGCGCGCTCGATCGCGATGGGAGGGCGCGATGCTGGGGTCTGGAGATCGCAGATGCCTCCGAGGTGCCCCGGTCACGACTGGAGATGGTCGCGAGCGGTGCCTTTCACTCGTGCGGAATTGAGGCTGGCGGTGTACTGCACTGCTGGGGCAACAACAAGTTTGGGCAGCTTGACACACCCGCAGGGGAATTCCAGTCGGTCACGTCCGGCGGAGCACATTCTTGCGCCTTGGAGACCGGCGGTGAGGCCGTTTGTTGGGGGAACAACGATGTCGCCCAAGCAGAATTTCCTGCTGGGGTGTTCACGGCGATATCGGCCGGCTGGGCCAGCACTTGCGGTTTGCGACCAGATGGCGCAGTGGAGTGCTGGGGGCACTCTGATGTCGCCGAGGACGCTCCGACTGCACGATTCTCGTCGATCTCAGTGGGCTGGTCTTTTGCCTGCGGCATTCGTCTTGATGGCCCTGTCGAGTGTTGGGGAGATATGAGCATTCTTGGCTACGAAGCGGTGTAGCCCTGATCTGTTACCGAGGCGAAGCATGCAGAGACGAACCCGACTTTTTGTTGCAGCGGCGCTGGCCACCGTGACCGTGGCTGGCGGGATGGCAGGGCTGCCGGCGGGGGCTCAATCCGGTGGGCAAGGTGACCCGCCGGTGCTGGTGGTGGCGCTGGGGTCGTCGCTGTCTGATGTGGGCACGGCTGCGGCGTTGGTGGCTGCGGGTAAGGGCGACGCGGTGGTGTTCGCCGAGTCGGTTGATCGGCTGGGCATCGACAACTTGAGGCTGGTCAGTGAGCAGGCGCCTGAGCGGGTCTTCATCGTCGGCGGCAGGCGGGCTGTCGGTACGGAGATCGAGTCAGAGTTGAGATCACTTGCGCCGGGGGTGTCGATCCAGCGTTTCGCAGGTTCGACCCGCGTGCACACTGCGGCGCTTGCCGCTGATGAGGCGCTCGCAGGCCGCAGAGTGTCGAAGATCATCCTCGCGAACGGCTGGTCGCTGCCCGACGTGGGCGCGGCCGCTGCGGCTGTTGCTGCGGGCACGGCAGATGCCGTCCTGTATGCCGAGCGTGGCAATCTGGGCGAGCCAACCCGTGAGGCGCTGGGTGAGCATCGGCCGGGCACGGTGCTGATTGCCGGCGGAACTGCGGCACTGTCGGCAGGGGTGGAAGCCGACGCCTCGACTGCAGCGGGGGGAACGTCGACAACGAGGCTGGGCGGGGCCACCCGACTCGAGACCGCAGCGCTGATCGCTCAGGAAGCGCTGCCGGGCGGCCGTGCTGTGGGGGCTGCGGCGGACCGGTGTGGGCGCACGGGTCGAGCCGGGTGGCCCTCGCGGACCTGCCGGCGTTCGGCCGGCCTGCCCGGCTGGTGTGGCGCAAGCGCCGCTGGCGCTGTCCCGATGCTGGCTGTGCGGTGGGCACCTTCACCGGCCAGGATCCCGCTATCGCGCTGCCCAGGGCGCGCATGACCAGCCGGGCGTCGCGGTGGGCGACGCGGCGGGCGGGCAAGGCGCAGGCGATCAGCGAGATAGCGGCCGAGCTGGGCACGGGCTGGCACACCGCTATGGCAGCGGTGCACCGGTGGGGCCAGGCACTGCTCGACGCGGATCGCTCCCGCACCGACGGGGTGAGGGCTTTGGGCCTCGATGAGATCTTGATGTTCCGCCTTGGCCCCTATCGCCGAAAGCACTGGGGCACCACCATCGTCGACGCCCGCCGAGCCAGATTGTTGGACATCGTCGCCGGTCGCAGCGCCGCGGGAGCGACTCGCTGGATCCGCAGGCGAACGTCGCTGTGGCGCGCCCGGGTGCGCTGGGCGGTCACGGGGCCTCTCAGGCCCCTACCGCAAAGCGTTCACCGACACCGTTCCTCACGCCGCCCAGATCGCGGACCCGTTCCATGTGATCAAGCTCGCCAACAACACCATCGACGACGTGCGCCGCCGAGTCCAAAACGAGACCACCGGCGGGCGGGGCACCAAAGATGACGCGCTCTGCCGCACCCGGCGGCTGCTGCGAGCCGCCGAGCGCGTCACCGAGCGCGGCAAAACCAAGCTGGTCGGCATGCTCGCCGCCGGCGACCCCCGCGGCGAGGTCCGCGACGCATGGCACGCCAAAGAGACCCTGCGGATGATCTACCGCATCGCCAGCCGCGAACTCGCCGTTGACACCCTCGACGAGCTCTCACGCGACCTGCGAGACGACACATACTCCCCGGAGCTGAACAAGCTCGGCCGCACCAACGGCTGGAAAGCCATCCTGAACACCCTGACCGTCCACTACGGCGACCGCATCGCCGACCACATCCGATGAACACCACCACAGCCGGATACACAAAAAATCCGAGTGTCACTGTTGGGTTTGCCGGGGCTCTCTGCCAGGGGGTTACGGTCCGGTCCTGCGCTCGGCGATGACTCCACAAAATTTTGGCTTCGTGCCTGTTGTCCGACGTGTCGCGTCGAGTGTGGGGCCGGCAGGAGCGCTCCTGTCTTGAAGGGAGCCTGATCGTCTCGACTCGGATGTGACGAAGCGCCCCTGCCGTTCCCGGACCCACCGGAGCATTACTTCCAGCAGGAGCACAGCATGACATCGCCAGTCGGGGGAATCGACCCCCACCAGGACACCTTCACCGTGGGGGTCGTCGACCGCCACGGCGTGGAGATCACCCACGAGGCGTTCGCGAACACCGCCGCCGGCTACGGCGAAGCGATCGACCTGCTCGACGCGCACGGCGTCGAACGCGTCGGCGTGGAGGGCTCGGCGAAGTGGGGCGCGCATGTCGCGATCGCGCTCGCAGCAGCCGGGTTCGACGCCCGAGAGGTGCCCGCTTCGCGGTCGGCGGCGCAGCGCCGTTCGCGGCGGCTGGACAAGACCGACGCCGTCGACGCGGTCTCGTCCGCTCGGGCGCTGTTGGCCGAGCCGACGCTGGGCCCCGTTCAGGCCCTGGAGGCCTACGACCCGCTCGTCGCGAAGATCGAGGCAGTGCTCGAGCATCGCAGAACCCTTGTGGCTGCTCGCACTTTGATGCTGCACCACGTCGCGGACCAGATCGCCAAGCTCCCCGCAGAGATCCGTGACCAGCTCACCGCCGACGGCAAGATCGAGGGCCGGCTGCGCCGCCTCGAGCACATCGACCCCGACATCGACACCACCCCCGCCGGCGCGTACCGGCTCGGCTGGCTCCAAGCATTCATCGACCACGACCGCGCCGCGCGGCGCGAAGTCCGACGCCTCGAACGCCTCATCGACGAGCTGCTCGACCAGCACGGCACCACCCTGCGAGACGAACCGGGCGTCGGCCCGATCGCCGCAGCCACCCTGGTGTGCGAGGTCGGCGACCCGGCCCGGTTCGACCGCGAATCGAAGTTCGCCCGCTGGTGCGGCACCGGCGCCGTCGCCCTCTCATCAGGCGAAGGCAACAAAGACCCCGTCAAGCACCGGCTCGACTTCAGAGGCAACCGGCGCATCAACTCAGTGCTCCACATCGCGTCAGTCACCCAACAGCGCACCCAGCCCGACGCCGCCGCCTACCTCGCCCGCAAGACCGCCGAGGGCAAGACCCGACGCGAAGCCCGCCGAGCCCACAAACGACAACTCGCCAACCGAGTCATCCGCCGCATGTGGCGCGACGAAAAACACCGCCAACAACACCCCCCGCTCGCCGCCTGACAACAACACTTGACAAGGGAGCGTCGGACGTCCCGGGCTTCCCCCCAATTGTGGAGGGTTGGTTAGTCGGTGTTGGTGTTTTCGTAGTCGGTCGGGCTGGTCATGTCGAGTGTGCTGTGGAGCCGTCGGGTGTTGTACCAGTCGGTGATCCATCGGGCGATGTCCTGGCGGGCTTGGCGGCGTGTGGCCCAGTCTCGCTGGTACAGCAGTTCGTGGGTGAGGGTGGAGAAGAGCGACTCGGCGGCGGCGTTGTCCAACGCACAGCCGACCCGCCCTGTCGAGCGGGTGATGTCGAGCTTGTCGCACGCTTTGGCGAAGTCCCCGGCGGTGTACTGGGAGCCCTTGTCGGTGTGGAAGATGACTCCGGCCACGTCGCCGCCTCTGGTGGCGACGGCCACCTCGATGGCGGCCTGAGCGAGCTTCGCGGTGGGGTGCCGGTCAGATGTGGCGAACCCCACGATGCGCCGGCTGTACAGGTCCATCACCGTCGCGAGGTGGACCTTGCCTTCGCCGGTGGGGATCTCCTTGAAGTCCCCGACCCAGCGCTGGTCGGGCGCCGCTGCGGTGAAGTCGCGCCCGATCAGGTCCCGCTGCAGCCTCGCCGTTGCCCGCTCGGCTCCGCCGGCGCTTCTTGGGGCGCGCAGCCAGGCCCTGGCGGGCCATGGAGGCCTCCACAGACCTGCGCGACACCGCCCGGCCCGCCCGGCGCAGCTGCACCCGGATCCGAGGCGACCCATAGGTCCCCTCCGAGCCGTCGAAGCAGTCCTTGACCGCGGCGCCGAGCTCGGCGCGGCGGGCCTCGATGCCCGACGGCGGGCCGCCCCGCCACCGGTAGAACCACGACTCGGACAGCCCCAGCGCCCGGCAAGCGACCGCGTGGGGGATCCGGTGCTCGGTCCTCTGGGAGACCACAAAACGCGCCGCGCTCACTTTGTCGCCTCGTTCACCCACAGGACCACGGATCGTTTGAGCACATCGCGCTCCATCTCCAGCTCAGCGCAGCGGCGCCGCAGCCGCACCAGCTCGGCACGCTCGTCAGCGTCGAGCGCCCCCTCGCCGGCCGCTTCGCGCTCCGCTTTGACCTAGTTGCCCAAAGTCCCCGCATGAATCCCCAGATCCCGGGCGACCACAGCGATCGGCTTGCCGGTCTCGATCACGATCCTCACCGCGCCAGCGCGGAACTCCGGATCGAACCTTCTTCTTGTCTCAGGCATCGCTCCCCTACTCCACTGAGAGCATGCCTCCTAGATTCCGGGGGAAGCCCAACACCAGCACCACACCCTGAAGCAGGGCAAATGCGGCCGCACAGCTCGCCGTCAGCCCTCGGGTCACCTAGCCGGACTCCTGGCTGCCGCCTATAGCCACCAAGACGAGGTCTGCCCCCAACCGCTTCACTCGGCGAACCGGGGAGAGGCTGATGGGGGCGTACGTCGGCATCGTACCGTGACGCAGCGTGACCGGTCAGCCGGCCGACAGCGGCGGAGACTTGCCCCGTGCAGGGATGTCGCAGGCGCGGCGGGGCGTTCGCAGAACTGTCGACCTGAGGCATCGGTAATCTGGCGCCATGGCGGTGCCCGACCTTGCCTCGGCTCAACGGGCCGCCGAGGAGATGGTCTGTGCCGGGGTCGGGACGGTGCTGCTGTTCGGTTCGCTGGCCCGCGGGGAGGCGTGCGAGGTCAGCGACATCGACCTCGTAGCGATCTACGACGACCTCGGCGACTACAGCGAGCGGGCTACGCGACGCTGCGCCCTGGAGACCCGAGCGAGCGCCGCGGCGGGATGCCGCGTGGACGTGTACGTCACCGACGCGCCCGAATGGGCCCGGCGAAGTGCCACGGTGCCGTGTTCGCTGGAAGCGCGCATCGCCGGCTACGCAATCGAGTTGGCCGACGCCGGCGTCCATGCCAGCATCGACTGGGACAAGGAGATCGGGTTGCCGTCAGACGCCACAGGAGAGCTGCAGCACCGGTTCACGGACATGTCCGATGCCTTGGCGCGGCTCACTGCGAACCTTCGACCTGGCGTCGATGAGGTCGATGCCGCCGCCGACGGCGACCTTGACGAAGCGGCTGCGCTCGAAGGAGTCCGCTTCGCTGCGGCGATGGGCGAGGTTCACATGGTCGCCGAATCTGCCGCCAAGGCACTGCACATCGCCCACGTGGGGACGACGCCTGCGCACACCCATGCGATTGCCGGGCTGCTGGCGCCCCTGCCCGGCCATGTCCGCGACGGGTTCACAGCGGCGGCCGGCAGCGATGTGAGCCTTGGTGAGCTGCACCTGTGGCGGCAAGGCGCCACCTACGCGGCAGACCGGCCGATCTCCGGGTTCGACGGAGCCGTCTTGGTTGCCCACGCTGCGGCGGCGGTGCGCATCGCCGGACTTGCAGCCGACAAGTGCCGCCGGCACGGCCTCGCGGACGACGTGCTCGCCTCCTTTGACCGCCGCCACCGCCGCGCCGACGCAGCGCTCGACACTCCTGCGTAACCCCCGGCCGCGAGCTGCAGTCGCCTGGGCCGCTCACCAACCCCGCCGATCATTCGGCTACAGCGGCACCACCGAGATTGACCTCATTTCGTCGATATCGGCCAGTCGGCTCTGATTCGCGGAGTGGAGAGCCTCGGGGTTGGTTGCCGGTTCGATGTTCATTGTGTATCCCGCCAAACATCCCGATCTAGGACGCAGCCGTGTTTTCAGGGCAAATCGCCGTACGGGTGCCTACGGAGCTGCTCGCAGAACTCGACAGGCTGATCGACGGCGGCGCATTCGCGACCAGTGCCGCGCCAAGCGGCTCCTCACCTGCCTGGCCAAGGCAGGCTCAGCCTCGAGCTTGAGACTGCGGGGACGGCGCGCCAACTCGTCCGCGTGCTGCTGAGCCGCCTCGGCGCTGTACCCGCCGACGCCCTTGCAGCGGCCCAGCTCCCGATACACCGTCGAAGGATCACGACCGATCAGCGCCGCTGTCTCCTCGGGCCTGACCCCCGCCCCCGTGCGCGCCTCGAATCACAGCGCGCTCATCGCGTGACAGCCTCGCTGCCATACTGGACACCTCCACTGGTGGTTGCAGTACTCCAAGACCGGCCATCATGACCGATCACTCGCAACCACCAGTGGAGTTCGCCGTCGTTTCCGGTTGCCCGGCGACTGCGACGTAAGATTGCCCCATGCAGCTTCGTACCGTTGACGTTGAATCGGGCAATCTGGCCGATCTCGTGGACGGCTTGCAGCGAGCCGAGACTGCGGTGACCATCGTCGAGGACGGCAAGCCGGTTGCGTTGCTGATCAGACCGGCCGACTACGACGGTCTCGTCGAGACGCTGGAGATCATGGCCGACGCCGAACTCGTGGCCGACATCGAACAGGCACGAGCCGATTACGCCGCCGGACGAGCCTTGGACGGACTCGAAGCGGCCCGCGCTCTGCGCACCGGTGCCTGACGAACCCTGGCGACTCAGCATTACGCCACCGGCACAGCGTGACATCGCGTCGTGGCTTCCGGCAGCGGTCGCTCACGCCTGTCTCGATCACATCGAACAGGCGGTGCTCGTCAACCCCCGCCGAGTCGGCAAGCCACTCAGGTGGGAACTTGCGGGAGTCTGGTCAGCCCGCCGAGGCGACTGCCGCATCCTGTACGAGATCGACGAGCCAAGAAGAACTGTCGTTCTGTTGCGCATCGCGCACCGGCGTGATGCGTATCGCCGGCCGTAGGCACTGGCGGCGACACCCACACCGAGTCCACCAGAGCCCCAACGCAGACGCGCCGAGGCGGATGAGAGGTAAGCACAGCTGTCGACTTGCTGACTTCGACTAACGCAGACGCGCCGAGGCGGATGAGAGCCTCGTGGAGTTCGGCGAAACACTCTGCATGTCGGCGGCACTGAACCCGATGTCGGCCAGGTCGGCACCGGGTTCAGCCGAATCGGTGCACCCGATAATCTTCGATGTCAGCAGGCTGGCACCCAGTTCGATGCCGACCAGTTGCGAGGGCAGTGTGCACGCGGCCTTGCCGGACCTCGGTTCGACGCAGACGGTCCCGCTGCGCGAATGAAGCCGCCTGCCGAGAGTACCCCGCCACCCCAACGCGTCTGGACTCCTGGACGGGCGGGTCAGGTGTAGCCGCCATCAGCCGCAGCAGCGGAAATCGAACGCAGCAATTCCACGACTACCGGGATTTCTGTGGTGATGGTGTCCCACACGATGTCGGACTCGGCTCTGAAATACTCGTGCATCAGCAAGTTGCGCAGCGATTTCGCGCTTCTCGCCGGAACAGTCGAGTGAGTGTCCAAGAATTCGTCTGAGAGATTCGCCATGGCCTCCCCGACGATGGAGAGTTCGTAGCTCGCTGCACTCACCACGAGCCAATTGCGGTCGAACTCGGCTCTGCCCAGTTCGACGATCTCCGTCAGCCGGCCGCACGCGGCGAGAATGTCCGCGAGGCGCTCGGAATCGCTGCGACTCACAGCGGGATCGCGTCTGCGAGCATCGTGCGGTACTGGCCCCGCAGGCACGATCTCGGCACGATGTCGACATCGCGGCCAAGGAGTTCTTCAAGATCAGCCTTGAGTCCGCCGATATCGAACAGCGTCACACCCGGTTCGAAGTCGACCAGGAAATCGACATCGCTGCCGTCATCGTCGCCGCCGCGGGCGACGGAGCCCACAAGCGCGATCGCTCGAACCCTGTTGCGGGAAGCAGCCTCCAAGACTGCCGCCCGATGCCGACCGACTACATCGTCCCGCCTTCCCACACCGACGAATGTACTGCCCGCTTCCGGTGATCAAGCCTGTCAGCCAGCGCCGACGCAGCTGATTCGTCTGCCGACGGGGCGGTGTTCTGCTGATCTGGTGGACCAATGTCAGGAGGCGCCCGAGATTCTTGGCGCCATCAAGCGGGCGGTGGATGCGGATCGCCAGTCTCGGCCGGGGAGGTTGACATCCTTCACGCCTGCCGCAATGCAACCGGCTTCCATGCGCTCGACGATGATGCCTTCATGCTGATTGGCCCGCAGCGCGACGGCTCACCGCTCGAGGTCGGTGTTCGGTACCATCCAAGTGTGGATTGCTACGTCGTCTTCCATGCGATGACTGCCCGCCGGAAGTACACCGGAGCGGGACGGTGACCTCTGTGACGAGCACGGACTCGGTTGAGGCGACATTGGCCAAGAGTGACGAACTGGCCGACATGTGCGAGGCGTTCGACCCCAGCGACGCGCCGCTGCTCCCCTCTGCCGAGTACTGGCTCTTGTGTGCCGCTCGGCGCGCAACAGCGACCGGCACCACCGATCTCAGCAGTCTTGCACCGCTCGTTGCCGAGACCCGGGAAAGCGGCACGAAGTGGTATCGGATCGGCGAACTGCTCGGCATCGGCGCGGAAGCTGCGCACGAGCAGTTCGGCTGAGACAGCGCCCATTGCCGCCTCGGCAGAGAGCCTGCCGGCCGATGATGCCGCCGGACGAGCCCTGGAAGAACCCGAGGCCGCCCGCGTACTGCGCGGCGGGGCGTTCGAACTGTCAACTTGGGGCGTCGGTAATCTGGCGCTTGGCGGTGCCTGACCTTGCCTCGGCTCACAGGGCCGCAGAGGAGACAGTCTCCGCCGGGGCCGCGCCGACGCAGCCCTCGACACTCCTGCGTAACGCCCGGCCGCGAGCTGCCGCCGCCGGGGCCGCTCACCAATCCCGCCGATCCCTCCTGCGCAAACGCTGCAGTCGCCTGGCTCATCGACACAGCGGCCCAAGCCGCCCGCGCACTGCGCACCGGTGCCTAGGGCTTCCTGTCCGGCGCTGACCGTGTCGCGACCGCGGCGGCGGCGCGGCGTGTGCTCGGCGATGCCGAGGACGCCGCGAGGGTCACGTTCGTGATAGCGAACGGCTGGTCTGCGCCTGACGTGGGGGTCGCGGCGGCGCTGGCGGCCGCCAGCGGCAGCGCAGCAGTGATCCACACCGAGGCGGGGGCGCTTTTCGATGCCGCGGAGGCGCTCATCGACGAGTACGAGCCGGTGTCAGTGATCATCGTCGGCGGCCGCTCAGCGGTCAGCGACGAGGTCCGCGACGCTGTCGCCGCCGCCACGCCCGACAACGCCGACATCGAACGCATCACCGGCCAGACCCGCACCGACACCGCCGTCCGAGCAGCCCGGCACATTCTCACCCAATAGGTGCACGGCAAAGAGCCACGGTGTGCATCACCGCCTGCGGTCCCGACGCTGAGCGGCCCGATGATGATGCGGGGCTTCGCCGTGCTGGCCCCGGGCTGGAAGAAGCCGACGACTACCGCTACTTCCCCGAGCCTGACTTGGTGCCGCTTGTGCCTGATGTCAACTGGAGAACGGGTACGCACTGCCATGCCTGTGCTGCCGGCGGCCCAGCGTGAGCGCTTGGGTGGCCTCGGTGCCGACCCCTCCGACGCACACATCATTGTGAACCGCGGCTTGGCTCCGCTGGTGCTGGGAGCGGTCGAGGCAGGCGCTGATGCGAACCGCGTCGTGACCCATGCCGTGCAGAACCTCGCCCTCAAGGGGGCCGCGCTGCTCGTTCCCGATCACTTGGCGTCGCTGGTCCAGATGGAGATCTCAGGCAGCTCACGGCGACGCAGGCGAAGACTGGCGTGGGTCCTTGTTGTTGGACTTGGGTTGTGGAGTCAGGCGGCGGCTTGGTGTTGGCTCGTGCAGATCAGTCAACGCCGTAGTCTGGTGTTGAATTGAGTGCGCGCAATGTGCCGACCAATTGCTGCGGGAGCGGCGCGGGCAGGGGGCGGGATTCCAGGTGAGCGTTTCTGATTCCCCGCGGTCCGTCTTCGGCTTGGGGTCCCGACGTGGTCGTCCCATTCGGGGGGGGGGGGGGGGTTCCTTGGGTGTCGGCGGTGGTGGCTGTGGCGGTGGTCGGGTCGGTGCTGGTGTCGGGGGGCGCGGGTGCGTTTGATGCTGGTTCGGCTGATGGGTCCGGCGGTGTGCGGTTGGCGGTGGCCAATGAGCGGTCGTCGGCTGATGTGGGTGTGGCGGTGGGCTTGGTGGCTGCGGGCGCGGCGGACGCGGTGCTTGTTGCTGAGTCGGCGGTGTCGCTGGGCGCTGGTGCGGTGTCGGTGGTTGAGGGGGCGCGGCCTGCGGGGGTGGTGCTGGTGGGCGGGGCGGCGGCGCTGGGTGCTGGTGTCGTAGCCGAGCTGGAGTCCGCGCTGGGTGTCGGCGCGGTTGTGGAGCGTGTGGCGGGCGCGACCAGGGTGGAGACGGCTGTCGAGGGGGCTCGTCGGGTGCTGGGCGCTGCTGCGGGGCGGGGTGCTCGGCTGGTGCTGGTGTCCGGCTGGTCGCCTGCTGATGTGGGCGCAGCGGCTGCGGTGGTGGCGTCGGGCGGGGCGGATGCTGTGCTGTATTCGGGCCGGGGGTCGCTGGGCGCCGCGAACGCGGTGCTGCTGCGCGAGTTGCGCCCGAGCGAGGTGGTGGTGGTCGGCGGTGCTGCGGCGGTGCCCGAGCAGGCGGCGCGCGACGCTGGGCAGGCAGCCGGGCCGCGTGCTGAGGTGAGGCGTGTGGGCGGCGCTGACCGTGCGCAGACCGCGGCGCTGGCGGCGCGGCGGTTCGCGCCTGATTGTGTCGAGGCTGCGGTGGTTGCGTCGGGGTGGTCGGCGCCCGGCAGCGGCGCGGCGGCGGCGCTGGCGGCGGCGCTGGGCAGCAGCGTTGTGCTGTATGCGTCCGCGGACGGCAGCCTCGGCGACGGCGCCCGTTCGGCGTTGCGCAGCGTCGAGCCGAAGCGGGTCGTCGTTGTCGGCAGGGGCGCGGTCGGCGACGCGGTCGTCGGCGAGCTCGACGCGCTGGGCCGCCGCCCCGAGCGCGTTGGCGGCCCCTACCAGGCAGCCCTGTACGCGTTGCGCGACACCTCCCGCACATGCAACAGCACCACAGGCTCGGACAACAGCTCAGGCGGCTCGGGACCGGGCGGCGGCACCGGCGGCTCGGGACCGGGCGGCGGCTCGGGCGGCTCGGGACCGGGCGGCGGCTCGGGCGGCGGCACCGGCTCAGGATCAGGCGGCAGCAATCCGGGCGGTCCGGATGGCGGCACTGGCGGCGGCTCGGATTCGGGTTCGGGCACTGGCGGCGGCTCGGATGGCGGCACTGGCGGCGGCTCGGATGGCGGTACTGGCGGCGGTTCGGATTCGGGTTCGGGCGGCGGCGACTCTGCGGACGGAGGCGATGCGGGCGGGGCCGGCCCTCGCGGCGACGCGGTCGAGCGCGAGCCGGGGACGCCGTCGGCGCCGAGAGCGCTCTCGGCGGAGGCGGGCAACACCGATCTGGTGCTGAGCTGGGGCGTGCCCGCCGACGTGGGCGCGGGGGAGGTGTCGGGCTGGGTGCTGCAGGTGCGCGCGGAGGACGGCGTGTGGACCGATGAGACGCCGGTGCGGGCGCTGGCGGCTGATGCCCGCTCGTTCACTGTGCACGGGCTCGAGAACGGCCGCGGCTACGCGGTGCGGGTCGCGGCGGCCAACGAGGCCGGCGCGGGCGCGTGGGCGCAGGTGGCCGCCGTTCCGGCGCTGCGCGCTGGCGCGGCGGGCGAGCCGCAGGGTCTGGTCGTGTCGGGCAGCGGCTCGCTGGTCGTGAGGTGGCACGCCTCGGCTGATGAGGGGGTCTCGCCGCCGGTCGCGTACCGGGTGCAGCACAAGACGTCCGAGCAGGCGTGGGCTGATGCGGCGGATCTCCGCACCGGTGCGGCGGGTTCGGCGGCGGTCTGGGCTGCTGAGCGCGGCCTGGGCCTCGCAACTCTGGGCGATGTGGACCCGTCCGTGTTCCACGACGTGCGCGTGGCGGCGGTCAACGACGCGGGCACCGGCCGCTGGGCGGAGGCGAGGGCGTTCGGCGGAGGCGACAGGCCCGGCGCGGTGCGCGATCTGGCGCTGCACCTCGGCGGCGCGGGCGACCGTGTGCATGCGGTGGTGAGCTGGCTGCCGCCGTCGTTCAGCATCGCCCCGGTCACCGGCTACCGCGTCCGCTGGTCTCCGTGCGCAGCGCCATTCTCGGAGGTCAGGGAAGCCGTCGTGGAGTCCGCCTCCCATGTCATCCCCTTGGAAGATCTGCTGGAAGTTCTCGAGTTCAACCGCCGGCAGTACTGCGTGTGGGTCTACGCGCTCAGCGCAGCAGGCGAGGGCCCGTTTGTGGTGCTGCGAGCCGCTGCTTTGGTTCCCGGCAAGCCGCAGCGCGTGGAGGCGGTCCAGGGAAGCGACGGGGTCGAGGTGTCGTGGGATGCGCCCAGCGGGAACGGCGGCGAGCGGGTGACGGGCTACACGCTCAGGTGGAAGCGCGCCGACGCCGCCGAGTTCGCGGACGGCGACAGCGCTCAGGTGGCAGTCGAGGCAGGCCGCACCGGGTATCTCCACCAGATACCGGGCACGGCGTTCGCGCAGGCAGGCGTCTACGAGATAAGCGTGCGCTCCGACGCAGGCGGCATCCTCAGCGCCGACAGCGTCGCTGAGTTCCTCGTTCTCACTGTGTTCGAGGAGTCGCCCGGAGCGCCGGTGCTGACGCCCGGCGACGGCCGGCTCACCGTCGAGTGGGCCCCTCCCGCAGCGGAGATCTTCGGGACAGGCCACTATGTGGTGCAGTGGAAGGACCCCCAGGACGAATGGGGCGACGCCCAGCAGGCCGCGGTGGACAAGCGCAGCACCGTGCACACCGTCGACGGGCTAGCGAACGGCACGCCCCGGACGGTGCGGGTGGCGGTGAGGAACGCTCTCGGCACCGGACCGTGGAGCTTCGAGCGGACCGGCACGCCGGCCGCCGCGGCGCCGGGCGCGCCCCGCGGCCTCGAGCTCGAAGGACGCCACACGCGCATGCACGTGAACTGGCAGGCGCCCTCCGCGCCCGCCCGCGACGTGGCGGGCTATCGCGTCGAGTTCCGCCGCGGCAACGAGGAGTTCCCCGCCGGAGGCGGCGCGAGCGTCGCCGCCGACAAGACCGACGTGATCATCTACGGCCCGCTGCGGACCTCGGTCAACTATCTCGTGCGGGTCACCGCGCTCGACGCCGACGGCGACAGCCTCGGCGCCACGCTGGCCGCAGCCGAGGTCGTCTCCGCGCACGACTACATCGAGGAGACCATCGTCGACCCGCGCACAGACGAGTACCCCTGGCTGCACGACGCCTGGCACCGCCGCCCCGTTCCAGTCCTGATCGAGGGTTGGGAAAGCACGACGGGCCTCTACTACTTCGACTTTGTCGGCGACGCACGCGACATACTCAGGGGCGCCTCGATACGTTTCAATATTTTCACCTACCGCAGCCTCGGCGTCGTGACCCACGAACTCGCCCACCACTACACGCTCGACACCAGCGTGCCCTACGGCGGCACAGCAAGGCTCTCCACCGCAGTGGGCTGGATGTACGTCCGCCAACGCATCAGAGGCAGCGAGAACTGCGCCGTAAGCCAAGGAGAAATCTACGCAGACCTGCTCTCCTGGGTGACGGCTGAGGGACGCGACGGGTATTTCCCCTACCTGCAGATTTGCGGTGTTGTCTCGGTGCCGCCCGGCGCCCAGGACCGCAGCGTCATCACCGCGGTTGCTCGCCAGAAAATCCCGCAGTGGTTCTTCGACACCTACAGCAGCGACGGCACGCTCGAAGGCGTCGACCTCGACCGGTTCTTCGCCGACGCGGCCCGCCAGTCCACCTTGCGCCTACTGCTCGACTCCTCCTTCGGCGGCTACTGCTCGAACAGCGAGGCATGGGCCGCTTGGCGCGCGTCATCTCACCCGGACGACGCACGCTCCGCTCCGACGTACAAGAACCCGTGGAGAGACGGCGGGTGCGAGACCCGCTGGCCCAAGGACCTCACCGCCACCGGCGCGGCCGGCGAGATCCGGCTGGCCTGGCAGCCCCCGCACTGGGCCACCACGCCCGACGTCAACGCCTACGTCGTGCAATGGAAATCCGCCGACCAGCACTACGGCACCGCACGCCAGGCAGTCGTCACCGACCTCGCCGACCTGACCTACACGATCACCGGGCTCGACGCCGGCGTCGACTACACGGTGCGCGTGGCCGCAGTGCACGTCGACGACCCCGACACCGTCAACGACTCGGCTGTGTTCGCCGACACAGCATTCGCCGACGACGACGGTCACGACCGGATCGCCGAGACCACCGCGACCGTGCCCGCATCCTGAGCCTCGCCGCATTCCGAACTGAGCCTCGCCGCATTCCGAACTCCGACGACGGCGATGTGCAAGACAAGCGCGCAGGCCGCGACTGCCGACGCCGAGCATGCCGGGAGCCTCCGCTCTGTTGCCGTCGAATGTCCTGTACTCGGTGGCGTCCTTGTCGGAGCGCTTCTTCGCGGTGTAGTTGAACATGCTCGGGAACCACTTGCCGTCCGCGTAGGTGAGTTGTGACTTTCCGGGACGTGTGAAGCTGCCAGCGTCGGCTTCGAACAGACCGATCTCGAAGCTGGCTTCGACGCAGTGGTCGCTCTTGTTGATTGCGGTCTCTCCGAGCAATTCATCGGTCAGATATCTCTTCGGTCAGATATCTCTTGCGGAACGGCGAACTCCACTGGTGGTTGCGAGTGTTCGGTCATGATGGCCGGTCTTGCAATACAGCAATCACCAGTGGAGGTGTTCAGTATGGCAGCGAGGGTGTGCGCGTTGGAGCGCGTTCGTGTTGATGCGATGAGATCGGCGGGGGTGAGCGCTGATGACATTGCCGAAAGGCTCGGCAGGCATCCGTCGACGATTTATCGCGAGCTGGGCCGCTGCGGCGGGGTCGAGGGTGTCTATGACGCTGAGGCAGCGCAGGCCGAGGCCCGGCTGCGGGCGTTGCGTCCCAAGGCCGCCAAGCTCGAAGCGGGCCCGGCGCTGGCCGGCGAGGTGAACGACAGGCTGGGTCTGTGCTGGTCGCCGCACGCGATCAGCGCCGATCTGGCCGCTGTGGGCGCGTCGGTGTGCGCGGAGGCGATCTATCGGGCGGTGTGCAGCGGCCGCTGCCTCGGCGACGACGCGTGGAAGTGCCTGCCGCGCCAGCAGCGCTGCCGCAGGCGGCGCAGCCGCCGCGGCGACAAGGCCAGCCCGCTGGGCGAGCGGCCCGCCGCCGCGGCGGACCGGTCCGAGCCGGGCCGCTGGGAAGGAGACCTGATCATCGGCGCGAACAACAAGACCGCCGCGGCCGCCCTCGTCGTGGCGCTGCCCGACGGGTACCGCGCCCCTCGAGTCGCCGAAGCGGTCACCGCAGCCCCGGCCCGCCAGCCGGCCCATCTCGTGCGCTCGCTCACCTGGGACCAAGGACGCGAACTCGCCCGCTGGGCCGACATCGAAACCGAGCTCGGCATCGATGTCTGCTTCTGCGAGCCCCACAGCCCCTGGCAGCGCGGAACCAACGAACAGACCAACGCACTGCTGCGACGCCGGCCGCCCAAAGGAACACCCCTGGACCTCAACCCCCTGCGACTGTCGATCATCGAGGACAGCCTCAACACGATGCCCCGCCGACTCCACAACTGACAATCAGCCGCCGACATCTACACTCAACTCACTCGCAACCACCGATAGAGCTTGCCGTGCGTCGGCAATTTGCGCAGGGCCTGCCGAAGCCTGTTTCCGCAGGTCAGCGGGCCGCGACCTGCCCGCAAGAAAACCGCGACATACCACTAGGAGACTGCTGATTTATTCGGATCCGGGCAAGTCTGCAACGCTCTGACCTGCGGCTTTGTGTCCGTGAATCGGCGATTTCGGCAATTGCTCAGCAGTCTCCTAGGCACCGATGAGTCAGGCAGTTCCTTGGACTGGGTCTCCTTCGATCTCTACTCGCGCTGCGGGATCCGCACCGACGGAGGAGTCACCTGCTGGCCCCAACTGCCCGGCGGTGTCACTTGGCACACTGCCGAGACCATGCTCTGGACGTACGGCACCGATGTCGAGGCATCAGGGCAGTGGCCATGGTGACGCCACATGCATGCCGTTGTGTTCAGGGTCCGAGCGCAGTAACGGGGCAACAGCTACGACGTTGGGCGCTGGCAGCCATATCCCGTCGAGGTGATTACGGGTGGCTGTGCAGGCGGTCCGATGCGGTTCGTGTCCAATGCGAGCTGAAGTCGCAGCAGCGCGGTGGCTGCGGCGGTTGGCTCAGAGCGCCGGAGCGGGTTTGTGGCTCGGCATCCACTGCCCGAGCGGCACGACTTCGCTGGTCATCTGCAGGCCCACGGCGGCGAGCGCTCGGTCGATCTCGTCGGGTTTGGCGGGGCGGAAGATGTCGATGAGTCGCTTGGCGTTCGATGCGCGCAGGCCTATGCGGCGCGCGAGCTCGATTGCCGAGACGCCCTGGGCGCGCAGGGCCTCGTACAGGGCGAACTGTGCGGCGACCGGGGGCGACACCGCGACCAATACCTGGCCGGGCTCGGGCTCACTCGGCTCTGGAAGAGGCTTGCCTTCGTCGAGGTAGATGCTCAGCGCCGTCTCCAGGCAGTCGCGCAGATTGTCGTTCACTTCCTGCACCGACCCGCCACCTGTGATGGCCGGAGGTACATCGGGAAACGTGGCGCAATAGGCCTCGCGACCAGTGGCATTGGCCTCCTCGTCATCCTGTACGACAACGCAGGGGTACGAGAATCGCATTTTTCAGAAGTCCCGCTTGTCGATTTCGAGCTGGCGCAGCATGGCGTGGAGCCTTCCTGGGTGGATCTCGCCCTTCGACAGTGTTGTGGTTCGCGTACCCAAGCGGATCATGGCGTGACTCCCCTTGCCGCGATCCGGCAGATGCTCGACGGCCAGACCTCGCTCGCGAGCGTAGCGACGAAGGCGGCGCACGAACTCTCGGTCGGTCATCGGCCGCCATGCCACTTCGGCCGTCACCGCGCAGCAAGCGATTTTCCGTTGTTGCGGGCGTGTCGCGCCGTTCGGCCATGACGATTGCTGTCGAGCCATCTAAGCCGCGCCAGCCCGGCTCCTGATGCGGCGAAGCGACCAGACGACGGCGTCCTCGCATGACAGGCACTGACCATTTCACGCAAACTCGAATAGCCAATCCACGCCGAATTGGGTGACCATTTCACGCAGCATCTCCCGGCGGCATGCACGGCAATCTGGTCGGGGTCGGGGTCGGGGTCAGGGTCGGACGTTCTGTGCATGCTGCCGTCGGCGGTGTGTTCAGGGGCCGAGTGTGGTGATGGGGGCGACGGCTACGCCGTCGGGACGCTGGTAGCCGTATCCAGTCGAGGTGAGCACGAGCAGTTGCGTGGGCGGTCCGATGCGGCTCGTGTCCACGGTGCGCTGCAGTCGCAACAGCGATTCGGCCGCCCGGTCGATGGCCTCGATGCCACCCAGTTTGGTCTCGATGGCGAGCCATGCGCCGTCGGAGCGGCGCTGGACGATTGCATCGGCTTCGAGGCCGCTCTTGTCCCGGTAGTGATGCACGCCCGCGCCGCTGGCGTCTGCATAGACCTGCAGGTCACGCATCACGAGGTTCTCGAAGACCAGCCCGAAGTAGTTCAGTTCGCTGCGCAGGCGTTCCACCCCGGACTCGAGCGCTGCTGCCGCCAACGACGGATCGACGAAGAAGCGCTTCGGCGCCTGCCGCAGCGGTACGCGAGACATCAAGCGGGGCTGCCAGGCCGGGGCGTGCTCGGCAACAAACAGGCGTTCCAACGCCTCGAGGTAGGCCTTCACGGTCGCCCGATCGAGATCGGCGTCGTCGGCGAGGGTCGAGTACCCAGCCTCGCTGGCGACGTTGCGTGCCAAGGACCTGATCAGTGCCGAGACGCCCGCCCGATCACGGCGCACCTCGTCCACCCGGGCGACGTCGGTGCGCGCGATCTCGTCGAGGTATGCGCTGAGGTTGTCTTGGGCAGCCGTGGGAGAGAGATCGGCCAGGCCAGGCCAGCCCCCGCGCACGGCGCACTCCACCACGTCCTCGAAGGCGACTGCGGGCTTGGCTGCGGAGACCGGCTCGCCTCGCAGCATCGAGGCGATCGACACCTCGCCGGTCGAGTGACCCGACTCGACCAGGGTCATGGTTCGCATGCGCACGCGGCGCACCCGGCCTGCGCCGGAGTGCCGCGTGATGTCGTCGGGCGGGACGGCCGAACCGGTCAAAAGGAAGATGCCCTTGTCGCGCCGATCGTCACACGCGCGTCGCATGGCATTCCATGTCGTCGGCACCAGGTGCCACTCGTCGAGCAGGCGAGGCGTCGGACCGTCCAGAATGCGCGACGGGTCGACAGCGAATGCGAGACGCTGCTCGTCGCTGCCGTCAAAGAGCACCTCGCTGGCGGCAAATTGCCGTGCAGTCCAAGTCTTGCCGCAGGCCCGCGGCCCCTCGACGACGACGGCACCGACGGCATCGAGCGAGGATGCGATGGATGCCTCTGCCAGGCGGTGTCGATAACCGGGCGTCGGCGCGACTGAGGTCATCGTGGTGTTCCCGGATGCGGACCGTCGCCTGCGCCGTCTCTGATCAGCATGTTGGCATGATTGTAATCTGCAAAATGGCAATATACCGACCATCAACTCGGCACATGTTCGGTCAGCAAGTTGGCTTCACGGGCCGAGGATCGACATCGCGCACTTGGCGTTGCGTTGCCGTCGCGGCGTTGTGACAGGTGTTCATGTCACACGCCGTGGCTACGTTCTGAGCCGTGAGCAACCCTGCTGACGCACCTCCGGCGCGCTGGCGGCTCGAGCGCGCGGGAATCATCAACATCTACCAGTACGGCGACGAGGTGCTGGACTTCCGCTGCGGCCGGTTGCTGCTGCGTGGCGTCAACGGCTCGGGCAAGTCGACGGCCATGAACATGCTGCTGCCGTTCCTGCTCACAGCCAGCCAGCGCAATATCGATGCCGCCCGCGAGCAGAGCGGCCTGCTGCGGTCCTGGATGCTCGACGGCCGCGACGACGCTCAGCCGGTGGGCTACCTGTGGATCGAGTTCCGCCTCGGTGACGAGTACTTCGTCTGCGGCTGCGGCATCAAGGCGAACCGGCAGGCCGACAACGTCACGACCTGGTGGTTCGCAACATCGAAACGCCCGGGCATCGACTTTGACTTCGTCGTCGGGGGTGTACCGCTGTCGGCAGACGCACTGCGCGACAGGCTCTGCGGCGACCCTGTGTTTGCTCACCGTGACCGTCGCGACTACCGAAGCTTCATCGAGCAGCGCTTGTTCGGCGGCGCCAGCGTGGACCAGCACATCCGGCTCATCGACAAAGTCCGCAACCCGCGAGTCGGCGACCGGATCGATGTCGATCTGCCGCGCGATCTCGCCGACGCGCTGCCGCAGCTCTCCGAGCAAGCGCTCACCGATGCGGCAGCCCCGCTGGACGATCTCGAGGATCACCGCCGCAACGTCGCAGAGCTCGAGCGGACCGTCGCTGCTGTCGAGGGACTGCTCGACCGGTACTGCGCCTACTGCACCAGCGATCTGCAGCACCGTGCAGAACAGGGCCGCCATCTGCTCGCTGAGTCCCGACGTTGCCGCCGTGCCGAGACTGCGGCGCGCAATGCCGTCGCTGCTGCTGCGCAGGAGGTCGAGCGGAGGGACGCCCAGATCGCGCGTGAGCAGAGCAACGTTGATCGGCTGCGCAGCGAGATCTCGGCAATCGAGGAGTCGCGGGCTTACCAGGAGGGACGCCAGCTCGACGGCGTGCGCGATCTCGTCAACAGCCTCAAGCGCCAGCACGACGAAGCGACACGCAGCCTCGCGAACGCGCAGGACCAGGTGCGCAACTCCCGCGGGCATCTTGTCGCCGCTGCCGGACGCAGCGAGGACGACGTGGTCACGCTGAACGCGGCGCTGTCGCAGGCCGACCAACTCGCGACGCGATGCGGTGTCACCGAACGCCCGCCGACAGCGCTCGACTGTGACCGCGCCTGGCTCGACGGCCTCGACATCTCTGTCCCAGAGACCTTCGATCCCGGCCCCGCCAAGCGCCGTCTCGACGGCGCCGCGGCAGGGGCGCTGCAACGACGCGGCGACATCGGGCAGGTCGCTGAGGCGCGCTCCCGATGCGACCAGGCGGAGGTGCAGTTCGCACGCGCAACCGATGCGCTGAATGAAGCGGTGAATGCCAAGCAGCGCGCCGTCGACGCGCACGCGCAGCGGCTGGACGCCTTGGCGGCAGCTCAGCGCGAGTGGGTCGCCCATACCGGGGAATGGGCATCGACAGCCATCACGCTGTGCACGTCAGCCGGAACCCCGACCGACGTCGCTGCGATCGCGGCGGCGAGCGCGGGACTACCCGACAACGACGCGGCGTCCTTCGCGGCCCGGAGAGCGGAGTTGCTTGCCGAGATCGTGTCCGGCGTCGAGGCGCAGACCGCCAACGCGGCGGACGCCCGCCAGGCGCTCGAGGCGGCTCGCCAGGCTGCCGCCGACCAGCAGGCGGTGCTCGAACTGCTCATGACCATGTCCGAGCCCGAGTCGCCGCGATTCGACTGGCAGACTCCCGCCGATCATTGCTTCGCCGACCTGGTGGACTTCGCGCCCGGGCTCGACGAGACCGAGCGGGCGCGCATCGAGGCCGCGCTCGAAGCCTCAGGTGTGCTGGCTGCCCGCATAGGTGCGGATGAGATGCTCGAACTCGCCAGCGGGGAGCTGGTCGCCGTTGCCGCCTCGCCGGTCGAGCTGCCTCTCAGCCGCTGGCTGCGCCCGGCGATACCTGCCGAACTCGCCGGATCGGTCAACGAGGGAGTGGTCGCCCGACTGCTTGACTCGATCAGTCGCGATGTCAATGCCGGCGGCGCTGCTGCGGCCACCGACGGGTCGTTTCGAACAGGGCTCTTGCGTGGGCGCCATACCAAAGATCGAGCGGAGTTCATCGGCACCGCAGCCCGGCGAGCAGCCCTGGAACGCAAGCGTGCCGCCGCGCAGCGCGAGCTGGAAGCGCTCAAGGACCACGAGCGGCAGGCGGAAGGCACGCTCGAGCGCCAGCAGGAAGCACTTGATGAGCTACGCCGTCACGCTGCCCGGTTGCCCGATACCGGCGCCATCGAGCGCGCAGAGGGTGCGTGCGATGCAGCGGCGAGCGAAGTTGCAGCCGCCGAGTCGCGCCATGACGAGGCCGCGCGCTCGGCGACGCAGGCCGAGAGCAACGTCAACACCGCAGACGAGGAGCTGCGCCGGACTGCTGCGACGCTTTCGCTGCCGCGAGATCGCGACGGGCTGGACGGCTTCGCCGCCGAATTGGCCGAATTCGAGCGGCTGGTGGGCTCGTGCCTCGACGGGCTTACGAGGCTGCAACGATCGGTCGAGGAGTGCGCTCGCGCTGCGGCGCAGTACCGCAGCGACCTCGCCCGGCAGCATGACATGAGCGCCCGGGTGGCACAGGCCGAGTCGAGACGCGACAGGGAGCAGACCCGTCTCGACACGCTGGAGAGGACCGTCGGCGCCGACTACGAACGCGTCCGCAAAGAGCGCGACGGGCTCGCGAAGGAACTCGAGACGGCTGAACAGCGGCTGCCGGCTGCACGCGAAGACAAGGAACGCGCCGTCGAGCGCCGAGCCTCGGCAGTCGCTGAGGCTGAGCATGCGCAACGAGCGGCGTCGACCAGCGAGCGCTCGTGCGAGACCCACCGAGAACACGTCGACGGCGTGCTCAGGATTCCGGGCTACTTCGATGCCGTCGTAGGCGGTGAGGCGACACCGCCCGCAAGCGACAGCACAGGTTCGACGGGCCTCGCAGCGCTGCTCGACGCGATCGGCAGGCTCGCGCCCGCAGCGGCCGACGGCACCGCGGCCCCCGAGGCTGCGATCAACGCGGACAGCGTCCGGCAGTCGCTGCAGCAGCGCCGCGACTCGCTCGGCGCCGGGTGGGATGCAGCCGCACTCCAGCCCGATGCGAGCAGGCCGCTGGCGGTGGAGGTCTCCGGTCCGCTCGGCGCCATGACCCTCCCCGCAGCCCAGCGTGCCGCGACATCGCAGCACCAGCAGCTCGCCGGACTGCTCGACCGCAAGCAGCAGGATGCGCTGAGGGAACTCCTGCAGGGTCTGATCGCCAGGGAGATCGCCCAGAAGATGCACGACGCGACGCGCTTGATCGAACTGACGAACGAGCGGCTCGCAACGGTGTCCACCGCGCACCGCGTGGGCGTACGACTGCGGTGGCGACGCTCCCCCGAGCTCGACAACTCGACGGCGCGCATGGTCGAGCTGCTCGCCAGACCGCCAGACCTCCGCACGCCCGACGAGAACAGCGAGGTCCGCGTTGCCCTGACGCAACGGCTGGACACAGCACGAGCCGACGACCCCGACGCGCCCTACCGGCAGCTCATCGCCGAGACGCTCGACTACAAGACGTGGCACGACCTCGACGTGATGGTGACACGGCCCGAAGCATCCGAGCGCCGGCTCAGCCGCCGCACACCGCTGTCGGAAGGAGAGAAGAAGCTCGTCACCTACCTGCCGCTGTTCGTCGCGGTGGCTGCGTCCTGTGACGCCCTCGCAGAGGCGGTCGCCCAGCCCGGCGCGGAGTCGCCCCGAATCGCCCGGTTCGTGCTGCTCGACGATGCGTTCGCCAAGGTCTCCGCCGACAACCATGCCAGCCTGTTCGGTCTGCTCGTCTCACTGGATCTCGACTTCATCGCCACGAGCGAACGGCTGTGGGGCGACCATCGCACAGTGCCCGAGCTGTCCATCGTCGAGATCGTGCGTGATGTCGGCCTGAAGTCGATCCTGCTCGATCGCTACAGCTGGCAGGGTGACACGCTGGAGCGTGTCGGCATGGCATGAGCGAGACCGCAGCCGGCTCGGGCGCTGTGCCGCCGCCGACCAGCGAGCGGCCTGCTGCGCACCGCGTCCGCCACCTGTTCCGCTACCTCGGCGGCGAGGAGTGGGCCGAGTACCGCGCCATCCTCGCCGTGTTTGCAGACACCTTCTTCACCGAGTTCAGCCCCGAAGAGGTGCAAGCCCGCTTGGTTGGCTCGCATTTAGGCGCTGACGTGGTGCAGGACCGCCTCGAACGCCTGCGCCAATGGGGCAACGTGACGGTCTCCGCCGACGCCGGCAACCCGACCAGCCTCGAGGACTACAACCGCCGGCGTCACCGGTACCTGATCACCAGCGCGGGTCAGCAGGTCTTCGATCTCACCGAGCGGTTGCTCGCCGGCATCGACGAGGTCGCCGATCCCCAGGCGGGCCGCCTGAGCGATCTCGCCGCCCGATTGCAGACGCTCGCGGACCATGCGCCGACTGACTTCCGTGACATGGGCACCGAAGAAGCAACGGCAGCAGTGCGGGCAGTGTTCGACACCCACGAGCGGTTCGCCGAAGAACTGACCGGGTTCTTCAGGCAGCTCGCCCAATGGCAGAGCCGGTACGACCTGAGCACCGACGAGGTTCAGCTTCTTGCCACAGTCATCGTCGGCTACGTGAGCGAGCAACTCGCTCAGATCGAGCGATTGCAGCGACCGATCGCCCGCAGCCTGGAGTTGATCATGCCGCGTCTGGATCGACTGCTCCCGAGAGTCGACGCGGGCCTCGCCGAGCGCGTCGGGGAGGCTGGTCTCGCCGGGCAGTTCTCTACCCGGCGCACACTCGGCACCGAACGTGACGACTGGCGCCTGCTGAGCGGCTGGTTCAGCGATGCCCCCCCGCACCCCTCCCGCCTGAGTCAGCTCACCGGCCAAGCGTTGGGGGCGGTGCGCACGCTCACTGCCAACCTCAGCCGGCTCTCGCGCCTCGGCACGGCAACCACATCTCGTCGGTCCGACTTCCTGCGACTGGCCGGTTTTCTCGACGCAGCCGGGACGCCCGGTGAGGCTCACGATCTCGTAGCCGCGGCCTTCGGCCTCGGGTCGTGCCGCAAGGCGGGGAGGCTCGCCGCTGATGCCGACGATCCCGCTCCGAGGACTACGCCATGGGCGAGCGCGCCGCGAGCCTCGGTGCCAGTCTCATTGCGCGAGCGGGGCGAGCGCACCCAGCGCGGCAACGCGACGCCGGTTCGCGATCGCAGCAGCGAGCTGCGAATCATCTCCGAACGCCTCGACAGCGAGCGCGTCGAGCGTCAGGCGGCAGCCCGTGAGCTGCTGTCGGGCACTGACGAGACCGGACGGATCGACGGGGCATCGCTCTCGACTGCTGCGTTCGTGCTGCTCCGGGAACTCATCAGCCTGTGCGGGCACCAAACAGCGGACGGTGCCGGGCCTCGGGTGGCGAGCGCAGCAGGGCTCCGGTGCGAACTGCGACGCGACGATCATGCTGAGACCGTCATCGAGTGCCCGCAGGGTCGGCTGCGGTTGCATGGCCTGACGGTCTCGGTTGCCGAGTTCGACGGCGGTGGGGGACGGTCAATCGAGACCGTCACCGCAGCAGCGCCGGCGCCATGGCCAGCCGGGGCGGAGTCGGCGGCATGAGCGCGGCCTCCGACGCCGATCTGCTCGCTGTGGAACTGCGCGAGGCAGCGCGTTGCCTCGCAGCGCGACCGCTGGTTGCGGCAGAGAACGCTCCCGATGAGTTCATGCTGATCCGGCGGCACCGGCGGCAGCTCGACCAGTGGTTCACACAGCGTTTCGGCTACCGGCTGCAGGTGACTGCGGACACTGCCCGGCTCTTCAAGACGACGGCAACCGTGCGGAACCGCCCGCTTCGGACTGCCACGGCGCAGCCACGGCCCTTCAGCACCTCGGAGTACCTGATGCTGGCGCTCGTGCTGGCAGCAGTGGTGTCGGGCCCCAACGTCATCAGCTTGCGCGACCTCGTCGGGGAGCTGCGGGCCGCAGCGGCTGAAGCGGGCGCGGAGATCGGGGTCGAGCCATCGGATCGGCGGGCGCTGGTGACAGCACTGCGCTGGATGATCGCCCAGGGCCTCGCCGCCGAGCTGCATGAACGCATCGACGACTACGCACATGATGCGGAAGCCGATGCTGTGCTCGCGATCCGGCCTGACCGCGTGGCGTTGCTGCCGTTGCCGGTCTTGACACGGGCTGAGTCCGCTGCCCAGTTGCTCGAGCGATCCGGACCCGACGTGTCGACGCGCTCGGGAATGCGGGCACGGATCCTCGAGGAGCCAGTCGTATATCGCGACGACTTCGAGGCGGATGAATGGTCAGAGCTGCGTCGACGTCTGGGCGAGGAGGTCGATTTCTTCGACGAGATGTTCGGTCTGCACATCGAGGCGCGAGCAGAAGGCGTCATGGCCGTCGACCCCGATGGAGAACTCTCGGATGTGCGGTTCCCGCAGACCGGCACCGTCGGGCACGCGGCGTTGCTGCTCGCCGATCATCTCGCTCAGGGCGACGGAACGTCGCTCCGACGTGATCAGGTGGTTGCGGTGGTCGCCGACTTCGCGGCCGAGCATCGTTCCTACTGGTCCCAGATAGCAGACACCCCGGAGCGGCTTGCCGACGAGGCTGTCTCGCTGCTCGCTGATCATCGGCTCGTCGAACTCGACGGCGACGACGTGGTCGTGCTGCCGGCGGCGGCGCGCTATGTCCTCGACATCTCCCATGCTGAGGCGTCCATGCTGTGAGCGAGGCAACGATCCCGGAATCGCTGGCGGACCCCGGCATGAGTTCGCTGTGGAGTGCAGTCCGCCAGAAGCTTGACCACCGCGGGCCGGCCGCGCGCGGCACTATCGGGATGCCCCGCGTCGAGTCGCGCTGCGTGCCGGCCGTAACGGCCCTGATCGGACGCACGCCGACAGCGCGGCTCGATCTCGGGGAGTTGGAGGCGGGCTTGGTCCGGCTGGGTGTCGGCCGCGATCTCGATTCGGCGCTGGAGCTTCTCGGATGCCCGGCCGATCCCGCGCTGGCAAAGCGGCGCGAAGCTCGCGACACCGCACGGGACGCCCGTGGCGCCCTGCTCTCCGAGCTAGACGGCTGGCCTGAGCCGTGGGCCTCCGAGTGGGGACACGACCTGCTCAGATCCGGCTTGCTCACGGGTTTCGACGCAGCCGCAGCAGCATCGCTGCTCGCAGACGTTCGCAAGTTCCTCGACGCTCGCGATCGCTTCGCCGGCCGGAGTGCCTCGCGGGTAGAGCTGGCGGCCCGGCTCTTCGGCTCCGCTCACGCGCTCGACCGGCAGACGAAGCTCGCAGCGGCCACCGAGAGGGCACTGAAGTACTCGATCGGCCCTGAGGGCGACACGCTTGAGGGCCGCGCGCTCTGGGAAGCGGCAGGAATCGCAGCCGACTCGGTCTCCGCTCCGGTACTGACGTGGGGGGTGCGCCCGCTCGGCATGTCGCCGCTGGCGAAGATGTTGACCGCTGCGGCCGACGCTTCGCTGCCGGTCCATGTGAGCCTGCGGGCGCTGCGGGCGCACCGGATAGAGGCGGCGGCAGGCACGCCAGTCCTCGTTGTCGAGAATCCGAGCGTGATCGAGAACGCGGCCGACGGGCGTGTCCCGTTTGGCCTCGTGTGCACCAACGGCAACCCGACATCGGCAGTGGTCGAGCTGATCGACCAGCTCGCTGCGAACGGCGCCGACCTCCACTACCACGGTGATTTCGACGCAGCCGGCATTGCGATCTGCCGACGCATGGCAGAACGCTCCTGCACACCGTGGATGATGTCAGCCGCTGACTATCTGGAAGCCGTGGAGCATGCGGATGCACAAGGCGTGCCGCTACCACTCGACAGCGCAGGCGCAGGAGTCACGCCCTGGGATCCCGCACTCGAGGTTGAATTCGACGGCCGCCGCCGCGTTGTGCATGAGGAACTGGTCGCAGCGGAAGTGCTGCGCCAGTTCGGCGTGCGTTTCGGCGCTTGATCTGCCGTTTGACGTCGACGGATTCGAGCATCTTCGCGTCAGTCGATGGCTGGACTTGCAGAGCCAACGGTCCGCCGCCAGCCATCTCGAGCGTTGCCGCGTTCAGCAGCCCGCGTGGTGCCTAAGAATTCTGCAATCCAAGCGGGCGACGTGACCCGCGACGGGCACTCACGAACATGGCGGCCCGCCGGACGACCGTCTCGCCGAGGCCTGCCGCGTCGTGCCCGCCGCTGGCTGGCTCAACACCCGACGGCGCGTCCTCGTAGGCTCCTGCGCTGGTCGGCGTGCGCCGCAGCGCGGCTTCGGCACAGCCGAAGACAGCGGCGATCGGGACGATGGGAGACCGCACTATGGGACGAGGGATCATTGCGTACGGGGCCTACGTGCCCTACTGGCGGCTGGATCGCTCCAAGATCACCGCTTCGATGGGTTCGGGGGGTGGCCGCGGGCATCGTGCCGTGGCCAGCTACGACGAGGACACCACCACGATGGGGGTCGAGGCCGCCCGCAACGCCCTGCGAGGCACCAATCTGGTTCCCGGCTCGGTGATCTTCGCCACGGCCAACCCCGCCTACTTGGACAAGACCAATGCCACCGCCATCCACGCGGCCCTCGACCTGCCGTCGGAGGCGTGGGCCGTGGACATCGGCGGTTCGCCGCGGTCGTCTGAGGCTGCGTGGTCTGTTGCGTCGCTGCGCAGCGGCGTCAACTTGGGCATCGCTGCGGACCTGCGCACTGGACGGCCGACCAGCGGTGACGAGGCGAACGGCGGCGACGGCGCTGCAGCATTCGTGTTCGGAGACGACGAGGCCTCCCCGGTGCTGTGCTCGTGGCTGGGCGGTGCCCAGGCATCGGCCGAATTCCTGGACCGGTACCGCCAGCCGGGCGATCTGTACTCGAGAATCTGGGAGGAGCGATTCGGCGAGCAGGTCTACGTGCCGCTGGCCAACGACACCGTCGAGCGAGCGCTCAAGCACGCGAATCTGGGTCTGGACGGCATCGACAAGGTGGCGATCGTGGGCATGCACGCCCGAGCAGTACGCAGCCTGTCCCGCCTTGCCGGCGACAAGCTGGTGAGCGACCTGGTCGACGAGATCGGCAACACCGGAACGGCGCACCCCGCCTTGGTACTGGCGTCCGTCCTTGATGAGGCCGAGCCGAACCAGACGATCCTGCTCGTCCACCTCGCCGACGGCTGCACGGTCGATGTGCTGCGGACAACCGACGCCATCGCCGACCACACCCCGTTCGCGCCGGTCCGCGCGCAGATCGAACGAGGCAACGACGCGCTCGACTACAGCAAGTTCCTGACGTGGCGTGGGTACTTGGATCGCGAACCGCCCCGGCGCCCTGACCCGGACCGGCCCGGCGCGCCGCCCGCATTCCGCGCCGAGGAGTGGAAGTACGCCCTTGTCGGCTCGCGAGACCGCAGTTCGGGCGCCATCCACATGCCGCCGATGCGCGTTTCCATGGAAGGGGGCGCGGTCGACGACATGGAACGCATCCGCATGGCCGACACTCCGGCCACGATCGCCACGTTCACCGTGGACCGGCTGGCGTACTCGCTGTCGCCGCCGGTCGTGGCCGTGGTCATCGACTACGACGGCGGCGGCCGCTTCCAAGCCGAGATGACCGACGTCGATCCTGACGATGTCCGTATCGGCGACCGGGTCGAGATGACCTTCCGCCGGCTGTACACCGCAGAGGGAATCCACAACTACTTCTGGAAGGCCCGCCCGGCTGCGGGGTAACAATATTGGGACCCGCCGGCTCGCTCGTCGCCCCGGACTGCCGCGGGTCGGAAATCTGCGCAGATTTGCCGTTCTGGGCGGCGATTCCGCGCAGATAGGGAAGCGCCCTAGAAATCTGCGCAGATTTGCCGTTCTGGGTGCTGATACGGCGCACAGGAGACGTCAATCCGAGCCGTTGGCGACCGAAACGGGCGAGCACCCTCGGCCAGCGGCCATAATGTCAGGTACACCCAACCCACTACAAGGCAGGCACACATGAGTTCACATGGCATTCGCGACAAGGTCGCGATCGTCGGGATGGGTTGCACCCAGTTCGGCGAGCACTGGGATCGCAGCGTCGATGACATGCTCACCGACGCCGCGCACGATGCATACGCATCCGCTGGCGTCACCCAAGACGACATCGACGCCTTCTGGCTCGGCACGATGGGCTCGGGAGTCTCCGGCCTGACACTGTCGAAGCCGCTGCAGCTCGACTACAAGCCGGTCACCCGGCTCGAGAACATGTGCGCCACCGGCTCGGAGGCGTTCCGCAACGCTGCCTATGCAGTCGCTTCGGGCGCCTACGACATGGTGATGGCCATCGGCGTCGAGAAGCTGAAGGACTCGGGCTACTCGGGTCTGACAGGCGCTCGCCCACCGAGCGACGGCACTGATTCCACCATCACGGCACCGGCCACGTTCAGCCTGCTGGCACCGGCCTACGCCCACAAGTACGGGCTGGATGAAGAGACCATGAAGGAGGTTCTCACCCGCATCGCGTGGAAGAACCACCGCAACGGCGCACTGAACCCACGGGCGCAGTTCCGCAAGGAAGTGGCCCCCGAGACCATCGCAGGCTCGCCGCTGATCGCTGGTCCGCTGGGCATCTTTGACTGCTCAGGCGTCAGCGACGGCTCGGCCGCTGCGGTCCTGGTCCGGGCTGAGGACGCCCACAAGTACTGCGACAACCCGCTGTACATCAAGGCGCTCAGCTTCGCGTCCGGTCCGGCAACCGGTGCGCTCGACAGCACCTACGACTACACGACGTTCCGTGAGGTTGTGGCATCGGCAGCCGAGGCCTACAAGCAGGCCGGCATCACCGATCCCCGCTCGCAGATTGCGATGGCCGAGGTGCACGACTGCTTCACGCCCACCGAGCTGGTGCTGATGGAGGACCTCGGCTTCGCCGAGCGTGGCTTGGGCTGGAAGGAAGCCATGGCCGGCACGTTCGACCTCGACGGCGACCTGCCGGTCAATCCCGACGGCGGTTTGAAGAGCTTCGGCCACCCGATCGGCGCATCCGGCCTGCGGATGCTCTTCGAGTGCTGGCTGCAACTGCGCGGCCAAGCCCCGCCTGAGCGGCAGATTCCCTCGGTGACCGAGCAGGGCAAGACGCTGGGACTCACGCACAACCTGGGCGGGCAGCCGGGTGCGTGCGTGAGCTTCGTCTCGGTCGTCGGTTCCGAACTGGGCTGATCGCCTTTGATGCCCACAGCACCGCTGCGGCACAGACAACTCAACGCTTGACGGCCCGGGGCATTTGCTCCGGGCCGTTGCGCGTCTGCAGTCGGCCATCTTCGATGCCGTGCAGTGGCACAAACCGTGAACGGGGAGTTACCATTGAGGAATGAAGTTCGTACATTTGTCTGTGGCGCGTATAATGAGCACGACTCGCGGTCATGTTCTGCTTGCGATCAGGCGCGTGCTGTCGACGTCGAGCTCGGGAACTCGACTTTTTCCTCGAACTCCCAAGCGTCGAACTGTCCTAGGTGTCGTCGTCTTGGTCGTGTCAGCCAGCCAAGCGCTCTTGTGGCCGGGCCCAGTATCGGCAGACACAATCATGACGGCAAGCACGGAGTCCAAAGCACTCAACGACATCGCTACATGACGGGTTCCGTCACCAGCGAAATGCAACTCAGGCAACTGAAACTGGAATGCGAGACTTCGACATGCTTCATGCTGCCGATTGAAGAAGGATTCTCGCCGCTCGACCAATTCGTACTGCTTGCAGAATTCGATCCGACGACCATACCCGACATTCTCGCTTTTCTGCGGAGAATCGCACACAACCCGGTTCCTTTATACAGCAATATGGATGGGGAGTCGCTTGAATCATTCACCATTGACATCAAGGATGCTATCGATTCAGTGCTCGCAGAGCAGGCGGTTCCGGGTACTGGCCGCACGTATCGTGGCCTTGACACCAACCCGCAACCCGATCCACTGTCGGACTTTGGCACGGGAAGCGGTGTACCTCCGGGGCTTATGCTGGGAACCTACGAGCCTTTCGACTTCTATTTCGATGGTGATTATATCTGGCGAGGAGTCAAGACACGTTCATTTGGGTACTTTTCATTCGGCTGGTGGTTTGTAGCTGGTTCAGTTCAGTTTGAATACAGGATGTCACTCAATGGCCGACAAGTGCGCTTCTGGCAAGAGTTGACTGTGCCAGAGCCATGGGGTTCGTTCAAGCTCGGCTACAACGACAGTTGCTGTCGCATTGATCGCAATCGGTGGCCCGACCGCGACTGCGATGAACACCCCAATCCGAGCAATAGCTTGGGAACCTGGGTCCGTAGCCTCCGGCAACCGGATTCCGGTTACGATTACGTCTACGACTCGTCATATGCGCTCAAATTCTTCGAGTTCGAGCACTACATGAAATACCGAATCAGCGGATCGGGCTCTGATGAGACGATATGGAGAACTGTTCACATCGGACAAGGACCGCGGTTTGAGTGTGTGAGAGGCTCAACACAGGCTTGTAGCTTCGTTTGATGGCATAGGCACTGCCTTAGTATGAAGAGTTGGATTTGTTTGGCTATGTTGTTGTCGATACTTGCCGTGTGTGTGCAATGCACATCTGAGCACTCGCAAGGATCGCCGCAATTCTCAGGCGATCCGCATGAGCTATCTGCATCGCTCTTGGCAGATGTCAGAAATAGCTGCGGAATTTCTTTCGACAGAGACAGTCTGCCGTCAGTGTTGATCGCTGACAACGGTGCGAGCATGACCTCTATCTCATCTCTTGATGCACTGTTTCGCGAGTATCTGCTCTATTCATTTCTGGGTTTTATCTCAACGGACTTCGAGATGTACGTCGACTTCTATCGCGGGCGCGCTGCAGATCGAGCTGGCTTCTATGATGCGCGAACACGAACTGTCTACTTGAACCCTCATGTAGACGGCTTCTGGACGGATCAGATTCTCGCGCACGAGCTTGCACATGTGTGGCTCAACGACGCACTGCGCGAACGGCAGTCCAACTTGCCGTTGTCCATCGCAGATGAACCTGACCACTACCTGACGATCGCGGCGGTTTCCGAGGGATTCGCTCACGCGTGTCAATCGCAGTATGCCGCCGAGCGTATCCTTGCCCAGCGAGACTTGCCTGCGAAAGGTTCTGGTCGATCACCGCGAGACACGATGCCGCTTGACAATGGACCGCTGGATCGTTCCCTCGCGTTGGCACCGTTCTTTGAGCGAGCTTCGGGTTGGACATACTCCATCGGTCAGGCATATGTCACCGATCGACTGCGGTCTGGAGATCCGACGTCGATTGTTGCTTTAGCACGCAGGGACGACTGGCCACAGAATACTGCCGAATTGATGGGCTACGACGTTGACTCAGCAGGTCGTCAACTTGGTGCACTGCTAATGCGGGAGGCGCTTGTCTGGAGCGGAGTCGCGTGGCAGAACGCGGACGCGATTTCTGCGTCGATTGTCCACGATGAATTCTCGATCGAGGCTGGCGGGTCTTCGGATGAATGGTGTGTCACATTGTCAGTCGAGTTCGGTGAGACGAAGTCCGCTCGTCCGAGATCACTCAACGCTGCAGATGCCCTCAGGCGGTGGGCAATCCTCGCCGGGAACGAGATCATCGATGAGGATTCTCACCACTTGACGTTCCGGAGGTGCAGTTCGGATTCGATTGCCAGCGCATCTTCACCAGTGGCAAGAGCCTCCCAACGCCGTCTGGAATCGATCTCCGGGGAGGACGATCGGCACTTGGCTCGCAGTGACGACACGATGACGATGACTCCACCGCGTAACTACTCCCCGCTGCCATATGCCTCTTCGATCCGTTGGAGTCCACGAGACGCACGGTCAGCCAGCCGCAGCGACGGCGGTCGCCTGATCGCGCCCATGGGTTTGCCGGGTGTCGACATTGACTTCCTGCTCGAGGAAGCTCTTGATTGTCCGGAATACAGACAGCGCCTCGGCGGTCTCTTGGAGAGCCTGCTCGAGCACCCTGACAGGCTCGTAGAGGTCGGCGTTCGGGAAACTCCTGCGGAGAATTGGCGTGGCCAATTGCGGGATGCCGCTGCCATCCTGGGATTCATCGAGAGCGAACGTGCGATGAAGTTCTTCCAAGGTGAAGAGGGAAGTTCAGAACCGACATGACGGCCGCGAGCGAGCGCGCAGAAGTTCGTCTTGGCGAAGGTCTTGATTGCCGCGGCAGCCATGCAGTCACCGATTCTGCGATCACTGCGTCGGCCATGTTCAGCCTGCTGGTGCCGGCCTACGCCCACAAGTACTGCGACAACCCGCTGTACATCAAGGCGCTCAGCTTCCTCCTAGTGGTGCGTCGCTGAAATGGCTGGGGCTGAAGCAAGCCCATTCTTGCAGGTCAGCGAGCTGCATGATGCCCGGAGGAAAACTGCGACACACCACTAGGAGTTCATCCGGGCGAGGATCTTGCCGACCGACGCCGCGATGCCTTTGGCGTCGAGGCCGACCTCGGCGGCAAGCTCGGCGGCGCTGCCGTGCGGGAGGTACGCATCGGGTGTGCCGAGCTGGCACACGCGGGGAACGCTGGGCGCATCGAGCTGCTGCAGCGCATCGCTGACGAGGCTGCCGAACCCGCCGACCCGTACGCCGTCCTCGACCGTGACGACGAGCGGATGCGAGGCGGCATCGAGGAGCATGGCTCGATCCAGCGGCTTGATCACCCGTGGATCCCACAGGGATACTTCTGTGCCGTCGGCGCTGAGCAAGTCGGCTGCCTCTGCGGCGGCACTGAGGGTCTGACCGGCCGCGAGCACGCAGGCGTCAGGGCCCGTTCGGCGCCGACGAGCCTGCAGCCGCATGCCGCCGGGGGACGTCTGGAGCGGCTCGATCGGCCCGGCCAGCGCGCCCTTTCCTCGGGGCCAGCGAATCGCAACCGGTCCGTCGGTGATTTCGAGCGCGTGAGCGAACGCGACCGGCAGGTCGTCGGGCGATGACGGCGCGAAGACCGTCATGTCCGGAACGCGGGTGAACATGGCGATGTCGTAGAGTCCGTGGTGGGATGCGCCGTCGGGGCCCGTGATGCCGGCGCGGTCAACGCAGAGGATGACCGGCAGCCGATGCAGGCCGATGTCGTAGAGCGCCTGATCGAAGGCGCGGGCCATGAACGTCGAGTACACCGCCACGACCGGTCGCAGACCTGCGCGTGCCATGCCCGCTGCTGAGGTCAACGCGTGCTGTTCAGCGATGCCCACGTCGTAGAAGCGCTCGGGAAACTCGCGCTGGAACGGCAGCAAGCCGGTGGAGCCGCCCATGGCAGCGGTGATCGCGACGAGGTCACGGTTGCGTCGCGCTGCGGCGATGAGCGTCTCGGTGAACACGGCCGTGTAGTCGCGCACAGTCGGCTCGGCTTGGCGAGCCGGTTCATCGCGCACAGTCGGCTCGGCTTGGCGAGCCGGTTCATCGCGCACAGTCGGCTCGGCTTGGCGAGCCGGTTCATCGCGCACAGTCGGCTCGGAGGAGGTCGCGGACTCGCTCGGCGCCTCCCGGGACTCTTCTGGGGTCAGCTCGGCGGGGGCGAGCGCTGGCGAGCTGCCGGTGGCTGGGTCGAAGAGGCCGATGTCGTGCAGGTGCTTCTCGGTGTCGTGCTCGGCCGGGGCGTAGCCGCGGCCCTTCTGGGTCACCACGTGCACGACGACCGGGCCCTCGGCGTAGGCCGCTGCGTCGCGAAATGCCGATTCCATGGCTCCGATGTCGTGACCGTCGACGGGTCCGAGATAGCGCACGCCGAGCGTCTCGAAGAACGCTGGCGGCTCCCACATCTCACGCATGGCTGCCGCAGCGCTGTCGAGGCTGCGCCGTACGCCGTCGCCGAGGGGCACGCGCTCGAGCAAGTGGTCCACGACCCGCCGACCCTGAACATAGTGAGGCGACTGTCGCAGCCGTGACACCGCGGCCGACAGCCGGCTGACCGTCGGGGCATAGGAGCGGCCGTTGTCGTTCAGCACGATGAGGGCACGCTGGGCGTAGTGGCCGAGGTTGTTCAGTGCCTCAAAGGCTATGCCGCCGGTCATCGAGCCGTCCCCGATGACTGCTACGACACGGCGGTGCTCGTGACCGGTCAGTGCGAAGCCCGCGGCAAGGCCCGACGCCCAGCTCAGCGAGGTCGAGGCATGACTGTTCTCGACCACATCATGGGGAGACTCCGACATGCTGGGATACCCCGACAGGCCGTGGCGCTGGCGCAGGCGCTCGAAGCCCTCCCGGCGTCCCGTGATGAGCTTGTGCACGTAGGTCTGATGGCCGGTGTCCCAGACGATGACGTCACGCGGCGATTCGAAGACCCGGTGCAGCGCCACGGTGAGCTCGACGGTGCCGAGGTTCGACCCCAGATGTCCACCGGTGCGCGAGACGGCCTGCACGATGAAGTGCCGTATCTCGGCGCAGAGTTCGTCGAGCTGCGCTGGGCTGAGCGCCCGCAGGTCAGCCGGACTGGTGAGTTTGGCGAGGTGCATTCGCGGCCCAAGGGTACTCAGGGTCCGAGCGGTGCCTCCGCGGGCGCCTTGCCGTGCCGCCGACGCCCGCCGAGCGCCAGTGCGGGGGCCCCGGTCAGGCTCACCAGCAGGGTCAGCGCGTACAGCAGCAAGCCCAGCAGCACGGCTTCGCCTTCGTTCACGCCGTGGGCATCGAGGAACAGCACGAACGCACCCTCACGCACGCCGAGGCCCCCGATCGTGAAGGGCATGAGCTGGACGATCAACACCATCGGCGCAAATGCCAGCCATGCGCGCATGCCGGGATTGATGCCGATGGCTGCCCCGATCAGCGCTGTCGCCGCCACGAGGAGGACTTGGTAGGCGAACCCGACTCCCAGCAGCCGTGCGGCAGCGCGCGGATGTCGCCGGAACATGCTCAAGCCGGTGTGAACGGCGCCCAGTGCATCTCGGATGCGGTTGCCCCCGGCAAGACGGCCGAGTCCGCGTGGATGCTCGGCAACCCAGACGACGAACGCCAGCACGGCAAGTGTTCCCAGCGCCAGCCCGCCTGCAATCTGGCCGCCCGAATGTGTGAGGAGGCTCGGCCGCGACAGCAGTGCTGCCAGTGTGAGCACCGGAAGCACCACCCAGCCGGTGAGACGCTCGATGATCACCGTTGCGAATGCGTTGGCCTCGCTGCCGCACAGACGGCCCAGCCGGTTGACGCGCAGCACGTCCCCGCCGATCGTGGTGGGCAGGAAGTTGCCGACGAACTGGGCTGCCAAGTAGATCGACAGCATCGACCGGCACGACACCTTGACGTCGAGCGTGGCAGCGACTTGCCACCAGCGTGCGGAGGCAGTGACGAAGGCCGCGGCGATCGCAAGCGACGCAGTCACCAGCCAGCCGGCCGCCGCACGCTTGGAGTCGAGGTCGAGAGCAGAGAGCTCGTCGCGGCTGATGATGAGCAGCAGCGCCAAGAGGCCTGCGCTCACGCCGACGCGGAGCACCGTGACGAGGCCGTGCGGCATGCGCACTCAGGCTGCACTCCCACGGCGCCTGCTCACGGCGGCCCTGGATTCAGTACGGCTGCGCACTTCCCTCAGAGGCAGAGTCCCGGGTCCGAGCGGCCGGTGAGCGAAGCGAACTAGAACGGGAAGCAAATGGCGGTCCGCCGGGGAGGTCCAACCACCGCATCCTCTAACGAAGCGTTTCACTTGGCTTCGCACAATAGTGTGGCCGCACCGCGGGACATGAGACGCTGACGCGTGTCTCGCCGATGCTTCGGAAATCCCGGCAGTGATCCCGACACGACAGCGCATCCCATGACCTCAACGACAGACACCATCACTCCCGGCAGCACCGAGGCCGGACCGCTTGTCGACCTTGACGTGGTTGATGCGACCCTGAGGGAGGCCCTGCGCGCGGGCGGGGAATGGGCAGAGCTCTTCGCTGAGGATCGATCCTCGACGGGCGTGCTGTTCGACGAAGGACGCGTCGAGGAGATGAACTCGGGCCGGGACCGTGGCGTGGGCATCCGGGTCACCGCGGGCGACATCACGGGATATGCACACACGTCCGACCTGACTCCCGACGGACTCGCGGACGCGGCACGAACCGCGGCGGCGGTGGCGACTCGCTCGCCGGCCGGCGGGGCGGTCGACATGGCGTCGTTCCGCGGCGACGGCAGAGCCGAGCCTCAGGTCGCAGTGCTGCCGGCAGACATCGGCACCGAACACAAGGTGACGCTTCTGAAGGCGGCGGACGACGCCGCCCGCTCGACCCAGAAGGCGATCACCCAGGTCACCGCCCGCTATGGCGACAGCCGGCGGCGGATCCTGGTGGCCAACACCAACGGCGTCTGTGCGGCGGACGATCAGGTCCGCACGCTGTTCTCGGTGAGCTGCGTGGCCAGCGGTGACGGCGGTTTGCAGACCGGCCGTGAAACCGTCGGCTACACGGTGGGGTGGGAGCTGTTCGACGACTGCGACCCAGCCGAGCTGGCCGAGCGCGCGGCACAGCGCGCCGTGACCAAGCTGGCCGCTCGCCCGGCACCCAGCGGCGAGGTGCCCGTGGTGATCGCTCGGGGCGGTGGCGGCGTGCTGTTTCACGAGGCATGCGGGCACGGGCTCGAAGCCGACTTGGTGCGCAAGGGCGCGTCGGTGTTCCGGGACCGGGTGGGCACTCGGGTAGCCGCCGAAGGCGTGACCTTGGTGGATGACGGCACGATGGGGCCCGAGTGGGGCGCGCTGAGAATTGACGACGAAGGCCATCCGACGCAGCGGAACGTGCTGATTTCCGACGGCGTGCTGACCGACTACATGTGGGACTGGCTACGGAGCCGGGACGACGGGCGAGCGCCGTCGGGCAACGGTCGTCGCCAGAGCTACACGCACCTGCCGATGGTCCGCATGACCAACACGTTCGTCACGAACGGCGACATCGACCCCGATGACATCATCTCTGACACGCCCTGGGGCGTGTATGTGGCCCACCTCGGCGGCGGTCAGGTGAACACGGCGACCGGCGACTTCGTGTTCGGCATGACCGAGGCCTACCTCATCGAGGACGGCGAGATCACCGAGCCGCTTCGCGAGGGCAACCTGATCGGCAACGGTCCCCAGGTGCTTCTTGACATCGATGCCATCGGCAGTGACTTCGCGATGGGTCATCCGGGCACCTGCGGCAAGGACGGCCAAGGCGTCCCCGTCGGCGACGGCCAGCCCACCCTGCGGGTGCGAGCCCTGACCGTCGGGGGCACCGCCGCGTGAGCGGCGGGATGCGGCCGCGCGTGAGCGGCGGGATGCGGCCGCGCGTGAGCGGCGGGATGCGGCCGCGTCCAGACGACGGGGTGTGATCGCTGGTGAATGGTCGCAAGCAGTTTGAACCTGATGAGCTGGCTCAGCTCGCCCAGCGGGTGTGCGAGCGGGCTGCGGGCAACGAGCAGATCGAGGTGTGCGTCTCGACGGGGCGTTCCACCACGGTGCGGGCGTACAACGGCGAAGTGGAGTCGCTGCGCTCGGGCGTGACTGCCGCAATCGGCGTGCGCGTCGTCGAAGACGGCCGTCAAGGATTCGCGTCCGCCGGCTCGCTGGATCCCGATGTGGTGTCCGACACGCTGGCGGCGGCGCGCCGCAACGTCGCTTTCGGCGAGCCGGACCCGCACCAGCGCCTTGCCGAGCCCGACGGTGTGGAGCCGCCGGGACTGGATCTCAGCGACCCGGCGATCCTGAGCGTTCCCGATGCCGACAAGATCGCTGCGGCGATCGATCTCGAGCGCCGCTGCCTCGATGCCGATCCGCGCATCTCAGGCGTACGTGTCGCCGCGTGGAGCGACGGCTGGTCGCAGTCGGCCCTGGCGTCGAGCACGGGCATCTGTGTGCAAGCCTCGGCAGGCTGCTGTTCGATCGGCGCCCAACCGCTCGCCTCCGATGGCGACGAGACCCAGATCGGCTACGCCGGCGATGCGGCCCGGCGGCCCGATCAGCTCGACGTTGATCGTGTCGTCACAGAATCGACAGCGCTGGCCACTGGACAGCTCGGCGCGACCAAGCCGCCGAGCGAACGATTGCCGGTCGTGCTCGCTCCGTCGGTTGCTGCCGCATTCATCGCAGTAGTCACCAGCGTGCTTGCCGCGGACAGCGTGCTCAAGGGACGCTCGCCGTTCGCCGACCGTGTCGGCTCCCAGATCGCCGACGAGCGATTGAGCCTGTTCGACGATCCGACCGACCCTGCGACATTAGGCGCCACCAACTTCGACGGCGAAGGGCTCGCCGCTCGCCGCAATGCGCTGATCACCTCGGGTGTGCTCGGCGGCTTCCTGCACAACGCATACACCGCCCGACGATCGGACACCTTCTCCACCGGGTCGGCTGTCCGCGGCACTCGATCGGTGCCCGGAGTCGGAACTCACGCGCCCGTCGTGAACACCGGTGACATCGCCAATGAGAAGCTGAACGCGTCCATCGGAAATGGTGTGCTCGTGCGGGGCGTCAGCGGTCTGCACAGCGGGGTCAATCCCACCAGTGGCGACTTCTCGGTCGGCGCCTGGGGACATCGCATCTCGGGCGGTGAATTGGCCGAGCCATTCCGGGAGGCAACGATCGCATCCACACTGCAGCGGATGCTGCTTGGGATCTGCGGCATCGGGGCGACCGCGGAGCCGCTTGCCGGCGGGATGTCGATGCCGCCACTGGTCGTCGCCGATGTCGCGCTGTCGGGGGTGTGAGCTGTGCCGCGCCCGCCCGCTCCAGCCGCCGTCGAACGGCACCCTCACCTCGCGGACGACTGCCCCTCAGGCTGGGTCAGGGTGGACTTTCACACCCACACCATGTGGTCGGGCGATTCCACCACGACGCCGGAGGAATTCGCCCAGTGCCTCGCAGAGAGCGGCATAGACGTGGTGTGCATCACCGACCACAACGCAGTACGGGGTGCGCAGCAGCTGCAGGGCGAGCTGGATGCCCGGGTCGTGGTCGGCGAGGAGATGAAGACCCACGCCGGCGAGATCATCGGACTGTTCTTGACTGAACGGGTCCCGCAGGGATTGGCGCCTGTGGCGGCTGCACAGGCGGTCAAGTCTCAGGGAGGGCTCGTCTATATCCCGCACCCGTTCGACCCGCTCCGCAACAACCTGCGCCACGACGTGCTCGATGAACTCGTCGCCGAGGGACTCATCGACAGCATCGAGGTGCTGAACTCCAAGACGAGCCTCAACAGCCTCAACTCGCGTGCTGCGCGCTACGCAGGCGAGCACAACTTGGCGCCGGGCGCCGGCAGCGACGCCCATGTGGCGGAGGCACTCGGCGGCGCGTATCTCGAGATGCCGGATTTCGATGACGACGATCCGGCCGGCTTTCTGGCGTCGATGCGCCAGGGCTGGGCGGTCGGCCACCACTACGACCCGCCCCGTCGCTGGAGACCGCGCATCATCCCGTCGCTGGAGGCTGAGCCGGTAGGCGAAGCCGTGACCCGAGCGGCCCGTGAGCCTGTATCCAATCGAGATTGGGAACAAGAGCGGGAAGCAACTGGCAACGCGACGGACGGGTTCAGCGATCCGCGCGTGCGGTTAGGCGACGACTAGAGGCTGCTGCGTTGGGTGATCTTGCCGCGGCCGGAGACATCGCCGTCGCGATCATGCTCGGCCTGCTGCAAGGGCTGACCGAGTTCTTCCCGGTGTCCTCCAGCGCTCACCTCGAGCTGGTGCCTTGGCTGAGCGGTTGGGATCTCTTCGACGGCGACAGCGAGATGGAGAACTCCTTCGATGTAGCACTGCATGTGGGCACGCTCGCGGGGGCAGCGCTGTACTTGCGCGCCGACATCGCCCACTATGCGGTGGCGCTATGGCGCGGCATCCGGGGTCGCCCCATCCCCCACACCATGGTGGCGGTGAGCCTCGCGGTCTCGGCAGTCCCTGCGGCGCTGGTCGGATTGGCACTCGAAGACGTCGTACTCGACTTGGCGGAAGAGCCACTGCTGATTGCCGCGCTGCTGGCGGGTTTTGGCTGGTTGCTGTGGTGGTCCGACGTGTCTGCCGCGCGGCACAAGACTCAGCGTGACCACTCCACCTACGGTCTGCGGGACGCTGCCGCCATGGGCTTGGCGCAGTCGATGGCGCTGCTGCCGGGTGTGAGTCGCTCGGGTGTGTCCATCACAGCGGGGCGATGGCTCGGCTTCGATCGCGCAGCGGCGGCGCGGCTGGCGTTTCTCATGAGCCTGCCGGTCATCGCGGGGGCGGGCCTGTATCGCGGGGTCACGCTGGCGCAGGCCGCGCCGAGCGCAGCCCAGGTGCAGTTGATCGTCATCGGCGCCGCGGCGGCAGTCGTGTCGTCGTGGCTGGGCGTCGCGGCGATGGTGTGGCTGTTGAACCGAGCGGGCCGGCGTACGGGGCGGTCGGTGTTCGCACCGTTCTTCGGCTACCGCGTCGCGCTGGCGGCTGCGGTCGCCGTGGTCGCTCTCACTGGGCTGCGCTGAGGACGACGGGAACGATCACCCCGGTGGCGCTCGCCCGTGCGACTGACTCCAAGTCGGCAGGGTCAATCTCGACGAACCAACGGTCCGCCGCCGACGCGAGGACATGGGCCCGGACGCGCTCTGCCCCGACGCTGGTGTCGGCCGGCTGGAACGGATCGATGTCAGCGAACAGCAGCAGCTCGACTGCGGTGCCGGGCCGCACCTCGGGGGCGTGGGGGCTGACGCCGATACCGACGCCGCGACGCCCCCCACTGACGCCGGACGTGGGGTCAACGTCCAGCTCGGTCAGCAGGCCGCCGCGGGGCACGGTTCGGGTCACTTTGCCCACGTCGAGAGTGCTCGTGAGCGCTCCGGCGGGGACGAGATGGGCGGGGACTTCGACCAGGTCGACGTTGCCGTCCACCGAAGTCCCGATGGCCAGCGGGGAACTTGCCGCCAGCACCCGCACCGGTGTGCCCCACGCTGTCGCGGCCGATCGCGCCCGACCCTGTGTGCCTGCCACGAGCACGAGGGCGACGAGCGCGACGGCGCCCACGGCGGTCCAGTGCACGAGATTGGGCCGGCGGTGCCAGAGTTCGCCGAGTTGTGACAGGAATGCCATGGAAGCCTCCGTCGCGAAGCCATCGCAGCGGCTGCACCGCTGCGGGCTTGTTTCGATGCGGCGGGCGTCAGCCTGACGCCGAGGCGGCCCCGACGGAAGAGCTTTCCTTGCCTCCCGACGGGGTCGAATCCTTGGTTCCTGAATCGTTGCTTGAGCTTGAGGTGCTGGATGAACCCGATGAGCCGTCGCCAGAAGTCTTCGACTTCGGTCGGCTCTCGGTCCTGCTGTCGTTCCGGTAGAACCCGCTGCCCTTGAAGCTGATCCCGACGTTGGAGAACACCTTGCGGACTTCGCCGCCGCACTCGGGCGCCGAACCGTTGAGCGCTGTGTCGTCGACGGGCAGCGGGCACACGGTGATCGGATCATCACCGAAGCTCTGGTAGCGCTCGAAGGTCTGTCTGCAGTCGGTGCAGCGATACTCGTAGATCGGCATGAGGTCTCCCTGGCGGCTTCCAGCCAGACGTCCGATCCCGCTGCCGTCCCCGAGGGCCGACAGGCTTCGGACCGTCGGGAAGTGTAGCCAGTAGGTGGGCAAGCTCTATCGGTGGTTGCGAGTGAGTTGAGTGTAGATGTCGGCGGCTGATTGTCAGTTGTGGAGTCGGCGGGGCATCGTGTTGAGGCTGTCCTCGATGATCGACAGTCGCAGGGGGTTGAGGTCCAGGGGTGTTCCTTTGGGCAGCCCCCATCCCAACAAAAGACGAAGGGTCTCCTTCCCAGCGGCCCGGCTCGGACCGGTCCGCCGCGGCGGCGGGCCGCTCGCCCAGCGGGCTGGCCTTGTCGCCGCGGCGGCTGCGCCGCCTGCGGCAGCGCTGCTGGCGCGGCAGGCACTTCCACGCGTCGTCGCCGAGGCAGCGGCCGCTGCACACCGCCCGATAGATCGCCTCCGCGCACACCGACGCGCCCACAGCGGCCAGATCGGCGCTGATCGCGTGCGGCGACCAGCACAGACCCAGCCTGTCGTTCACCTCGCCGGCCAGCGCCGGGCCCGCTTCGAGCTTGGCGGCCTTGGGACGCAACGCCCGCAGCCGGGCCTCGGCCTGCGCTGCCTCAGCGTCATAGACACCCTCGACCCCGCCGCAGCGGCCCAGCTCGCGATAAATCGTCGACGGATGCCTGCCGAGCCTTTCGGCAATGTCATCAGCGCTCACCCCCGCCGATCTCATCGCATCAACACGAACGCGCTCCAACGCGCACACCCTCGCTGCCATACTGAACACCTCCACTGGTGATTGCTGTATTGCAAGACCGGCCATCATGACCGAACACTCGCAACCACCAGTGGAGTTCGCCAACACACTCAACGAGATCAAGAACAACCAACTCCGTACACGCGCACTCATGCCCATCACTGAGAACAACCCTGACTTCTCGCGCATGCACGGATACCGCCAAGACAGCGAATCGCTCAACAGCGATTTCGAACGGCGGCTGATTGCGGGGCGCGCCAACGCCGTCACCCGCGAACGATTCCAACTCGAACTCACCGGCTATCAGCAGTCCTGCTGCATCAGAGCGCTCGCCTGCTACATGATCGAGAACAAGACCAGCAAGCTCCGCGAGTGGTTCGGCGAGCACGAACTCCCCGACTACGTCATCAAGTCCAGACTAAGAGCCGGTCTCTGACGAGGAAAGTACCTCCCCGGACCAGCCCGAGTCCTACAGCGCCAGCGTGCCCGCTGAGGTTGAATCCGTGACGCCACAGCGCGACACGTCCCCCACACCGCATCGGTAGCCTCCACGCGGTGCCGAATCCGACGCAAACAGCCGCCTCAGATCACTGAAGCGGAGAAACGCGCCACGTTTCGCGCCACCCCCGGCCCGAGTAGCTCAGTGGCAGAGCGGCTCTCTCGTAAAGAGCAGGTCGTGGGTTCAATCCCCACCTCGGGCTCGCCGGCGATGCGGGCTGACTCGACTTCGAGGCATTTGGGCGACGAGCGTCCGAGAGGCGTGGATGGGCAGTTCAGCGTAAGCCGTTGATCGGCGGGGCAACTTTGGAGACGCCGCTTGCCGTTGTCACTCATCTTGCCCACCCGATGTGTCCTCCAGGACACATTCCAACCACTGCCCTGATTGTTCATGAATATGGTGGCTGAGGCTGTTGGGTTCCGCGGAAAGGCCTCTCTGACCTGCGGTGATGCGTGTGTTGTGTGCACGCTTCGGCGAGTTCGAGGGCATCTCCGAGGTGAGACTCAGCAGTGTCGCAAGTGCGTGTCTGGCAGGCGGCGGGCAGCGGGTGGCGTAGGGCGCGGGGCTGTTCGCTTTGGGCGGCTTCGGGTTCGGTCCGGTGGTGTGCTCGACATCGGACGGGGAGCCGCTGCGGCTGGAGCTGCGGTCGGGCAACGACGACGCCGATCGCGTCGGGGGCCGTCTCGATGCGCTCGAGCGACTTCATGTACTGGAACCGCTGAGGGCGTGGCCCACCCACCTGCGCTCTCGGTCACCGCTGCTGTCGAGCCCACGCCATCACTTCACTGATCCGTCGTTGGCGGTCGCTGCGCTCCGAGCCCAGCCCGAGCGCCTGCCTGGCCGACACTGAGGCGCTCGGCCCGCTCTTCGAGTCGCTCGTCATCCGCGATCTGCGCATCTACGCGCAGGCCGCCGGGGCTGAGGTGTTCGCATTCAAAAATGCAGCCAGCAGCGAAGTCGATGAGATTGTTGATGCCGGCGACGGTCGCTGGCTCGCAGCCGAGGTCAAGCTGGGCGGCAACGAGCAAATCGAACAGGCAGCCCGCTCATTGCTACCTGCCCGCAGCAAGATCGACGAATCCAAGATGGGCCGGGCCGCGAAGCTCGTCGTGGTCACCGCCGCGGACGGCTATTCGTACGAACGCCCCGACGGAGTCTCAGTGGTTCCGCAGTCGCAGCGGAATCCACATGTGATCGTCGCCGGGGTTCCAGTCGTAGTCGACACCACCTTGCCTGCTGACTGCGTTGATCATCTCGCTGTGGCCACTCCAGATTCTCAGCCACAGAAGAGTGGTCTCTGCGACCGAGGTCGTATCGGACCGTGCCCAACGGCTGTAGTTGACGCATAGTCCAAGATCACCGGTGAGCTTCGTGCCATCCTCTGCGCAGAACGCGAAGTACTTCAGATATCCGTCGTATTGAGGCGCTGCCTTCAGGTCCTGCACACTCATACGGCAGCAGTTGACACCCCGGTTGATCACGCTCCAGACGATTCGATTGAGAAACAAGATCCGCTGAGGAATCGCGGCGTCGAAGTCCTCAGCTTGCAGAGGAGCGAATGACAATTCGTCTTGTGCGTCCGTCGAGGCCTGCAGATGGAGAACGTTGTCGGCCATCGTCTGGTCTGCGGACTTCAGTCGATCGAGCAACAGGCGCCAAGTGGTCAACGCGACACGCTTGCCGCTGTCGGCAATGTCGGCAACTTGCGTCTGACCGACGTGGCGAACCTCACTGAGTTCCATTCCTTGTGCGGCCTCGAACTGCCCACTGATCTTTTTCCAGAGCGTCTCGCGGCGGATCTCTCGGGCGCCACAAACAGCAGCACCGCGGGGCCATCGTCAGCCAAGTGCTTGACATAGCCACTCGCTTGGCCGCTGAGCAGAGGCGCCCAGAACTTCGACTCGATGATCAGCCGCTTCGAGCCGGCGCTGTCCCACGCGACCAGATCCAGCCGTTCTTTGCCCGTGGGCGACACCTGGGTGGTGGCCCTCGTCAGCGACGCAAGCCTGCAGTCGCCTTGACTCACAAGATCGACCAAAGCCGCTCGGCACGCTTCGGACCGGTTCAGGATGAAGGCGAGCGCATCGGTCGCCGCATCCTCGACGCCACATGTCAGCTTCGGCAACAGATGACCCAGCAATGAGCGGTCCTCTGCCATGGCGATGCCTCGACTCGGTCGGTGGACTACGTCGCCGGGACGTTGGAGTCCTTGGCGACGGATTTGCCATCGTGGTTCTCGATGGCATCGAGCACTTCGCTGTGTCGGAGCCCTTCCCGCTTGCGGGTGCGACTTCCACGACGAACAAGCCGATACGGCACCAGCAGGAGTCCGAACAACAAGTACCAGCAGAGTACGAACAACCACACGACCGCTATCAGGAGAACCGCGAGAAAGCCGAGGAGCAAGCTAATGGGCAATGGTCCGACGCGTGCCAAGCGCCAGATCCTTGCTGCTGATCCGATGAAGCTCATCGGTGCCTGAACGACGATCCTTTCGGATTCGAGACGATGGTCGGGCACTTGCGTCCTTCCGGCCTGACAGCCGCTGCGTTCGAAGCCGGCCCGGACTCTACTGACGGCAAGGGAGCTTCGGCAGGGCTGACAGGTTGGCGCCGACCAGCTCTCGCGCATGGTGACCGCCTCGCAGTCCTCGATGGCGCGTGCGGCCCGGCGGCCGAGCTGGTTGATGTAGCGGGCCTCGCGGTCGTTGGCTGCCGCCGTCGGCCCTTCCTTGCGGTCTGCGCCAGCGCAGAACGACTTCCCCCTCCCGCCGAGCACCGCCACCCGGTATGGGTCTGCCCATCGAGCGCTAAAAAAAGGTCGCCCACCTCACGGATCATCAGCTGGTTGTGGGCGTTGCGCGACTCCGGCCGGTTCAGCCATACCCGCAGCGTCTCGCCGTCAGGCTCCAGCTCGATCGTCTCCAACGAAGGCAGCTCAAACGACAACAAGCTCATGCCGCCCATCCTTGCCGATTCCGCACTACGCCGTCTGCGTTCGAATCCTCACTCGGCTTGCTCAGGTCGCGGCGGAACCCAGAACTCGCATCGCGTCCCGCTGGCGTTCGCCATCTTGCGATCGAGTGTGACCAGCGGCCAACCAAGCGATTCAGCGAGCGCGACGTACCACGCGTCGTAAGCAGTGAGATTGAAGCGGAGCTCCCAGATGCGATCAGCAAATGGGGTGAACGGATAGAGCTCGAAGTCAAATCGAGCAAGTTCACGGTGTGATGCCGTGGCCTCGAGTCTCGAACACTGGCTCGACAGCTCCAAACGGCGCAGGATGTTTGACGTCTCTGCTGGCAGCAGCTGGGGCGCGGCCATCGGTTCTCGCGCGAGTTGTGCCAGTGCCCACTGGCCGTCGTCGCCACTGTCGATGAGCGCAGCTACCAGTGTCGACGCATCGATGACGAAGCTCACTTCCGGTCTGCGTCACGTGCGGAGAGGATCTCGCGCGCTGACACATGGGTGCCCGCGGCATCCTTGCGCCGTCGTATCTCCTCCAGCAAGGTCGCCACCGACGGTGTCGTAGCTAGACGCTCCAGTTCTCCCCGCAAGTATTCCTGCATCGACTGGCGCCGCTCAGCAGCTTTCGCAGCGAGTTCGTCGCGCACATCGTCCGGCACGTTTCGGATGGTGATCTGCACAGCCATGCCAGCATTTTGCCATTATCGCCAGCGTTTCGCCAGCAAACTCACTGCCGACCACCCGCGTGCCCTAACTGCCGCTGCGGGCAGGGGAGGTGGGGTAGTCGTCGCGGCGGCCGGCGTCGCCGGGCTGGATCACGAAGTCTCGCCTGTCGCGGTACAGAGGCGCCCGATTGATGACACGGAAGCAACCTGTACGCCGTGCCCCGCATCGAGATGCTCACGCTCGCCAACCACGCTGAGGTCCAAAACGGTTTGATGTACCTCAGCGGCGCAGAATGGGACACACTGACACGCGACATCCCCCAAGGCGCTGACGCACCCCCACAGCACCTTGGAGTCGGCGTATCCGTATGCGGTTTGTGCACAGGTCGGCAGCGACGCCCCCCGCAAGTACCCATTTCGCGTCGTTGATCGGCTGGCGCAGACTCAGCCCAGCTGAGCATTGACCGCCGAGCGCGCTGGCGGAGCGAGCGGGCCAGAATGTCGGCCATGAGTGAGAGCAGTGGCACGACAACACCTGACCTGTCCGGCGTGAAGCATCACGACGTGGATGCGCTGGGCACCCGGATCCACGTGGCCGAGCTAGGCGAGGGGCCGCTGGTGCTGTTCGTCCACGGCTTTCCCGAGTCGTGGTACTCGTGGCGGCACCAGCTCCCCGCGGTCGCTGCAGCCGGCTACCGGGCAGTGGCGATTGACGTGCGCGGCTACGGACGCTCCGTTGCACCCGCTGCAGTCGACGACTACCGCATGGTGCGCCATGTTGCCGACAACGTCGGCGTGGTGCGAGCCCTCGGCGAGGACACTGCCGTCATTGTCGGCCACGACTGGGGCGCGCCCATCGCCTGGAACTCGGCACTGCTGCGGCCCAGCATCTTCACGGCGCTGGCGCTGGTCAGCGTTCCGTACAACGCTCGCAGCGACTTCAAACCCAGTGCCGCTTTCCGCATGATGGGCGGCGACAAGGAGTTCTACATCGAGTACTTCCAAGAGCCGGGGCGTGCCGAGGCCGAGATGGAAGTCGACCTTCCCCACTGGCTGCTGGGCATGTACTACGCAGCCTCGGGCGACGGTGTGCAGGCTCGCCGAGCATCGGGCGACTCGTCTGGCGGAGGCTTCGGCGTGGCTTCCGGCGGCAAGCTCTCGGACAACTTCGTCTGGCCCGAAGAGGGCACCTGGCCCCACTGGATGTCCGAGGCCGACTTCGGCGTGTACGTCGATGAGTTCACCCGCACGGGCATGTCAGGCGGGCTGAACCGCTACCGCAACGTCGACCGCGACTGGGAGGACATGGCTGCATTCGACGGTGCGCCCATCACCCAGCCGAGCCTGTTCGTCGGCGGCGAAGTCGACGGCCCGACAGTCTGGGGAGCAGGCTCCATTGCCAAGTTTCCCGAGACCATGCCCAACCTGACGAAGTCGGTGATTTTCGACGGCATCGGCCACTGGGTACAGCAAGAGGCCGCCGACGAATTCAACGCCGAGCTACTCGACTTCCTCGCCGCCCTCTAGTGGTGCGTCGCTGAAATGGCTGGGGCTGAAGCAAGCCCATTCTTGCAGGTCAGCGAGCTGCATGATGCCCGGAGGAAAACTGCGACACACCACTAGCGCGTCGCCACACTGCCCTTCAGGCGGTCGATAGGCCTCGCCCCGCAGCTAGCCGGCGCGGGTGGCGCGGCGGGTGGCGAACAGCGGCGCCATGAATCCGAATGCCGCCACCACCCCACCGAAGAGGAACGTCGCCTGCAGGCGGCCGATCGATGGGCTGTCTCCTGCGAACGCCAGCATCGACTGGATGCCGGTGATGATGCCGATCCACATGACGGTCTGGTTCATGCCGTTCGCGACGCCCAGATCCTTGTCGTCCACCGAGCTCGCGACCAGCACTTGATACGCCGGCGAGCCGAAGCCCGCGGAGACACCAGAGAGCACCAAGCCCACCATGACCAGCGCGAGCCCCCAACCCGCTGGGTCGGCACCGATGGCAAACGCCGCCATCGAACCGATCATCGCGGAGGTGCCGAACAGCATCGGCACCCGGGCGCCGATCTTGGTCACGAGCGTGCCGCCGAACGGTGACGCCAAGGCGAACGCGCCGGGCCGGGGAACCATCAGCAGCGCAGCCACGCCGACGGAGTACCCGTACCCGTCCTGCAGCAAGAACGTCGGCACGATGATGAACGCACCCATGTAGGCGAACTGGTTGCACGCTGCTGACACGAGCGGGAGCGTGAAGCTGGGGCGCCGGAACAGTCGCAGGTCCAGCAACGGCGATGCGGCACGGCGCTCCCAACCCACGAACAGCACGAAGCATGCCACCGCGCCGCCGACCATCAGCATCAGCGTCTGGTCGCTGAGCAGCGACATGCCAGACCGGGTCAGCGTGGGGATCCGGGTGATCGCCCACAGGACCAGCAGCGTGCCTCCGCCCAGCAGCAGGGCGCCGAGAACGTCGATGGAGACTCGGGCGCCTCGCGGGATCGGCTTCACGATGAACACAGCCATCACGGTGCCCAGCAGCCCGATGAGGCCGAAGAGCAGGAAGATGCCGCGCCAGCCGAAGACGTTGAGCATCGGTCCGCCGGCAACGACACCGATCGTGGGCGCACCGGTCATGGCGAATTGGAACCAGCCCACGGCTCGGGCGCGCTCGGCCGGACCGAAGGCATGCATCAGCAGCGCCATCCCCGACGGCATCAGCATCCCGCCGCACAACCCGAACACGACTCGCACAGCGATGAACGTGCCGATGTCGAGCACCCAGTAGTTGACGATCATCATGGCCGTCATGCCGACCATGCCGATCATGAACATCCGGCGATGGCCGTAGATGTCGCCGAGCTTGCCGCCCGCAGGTGTCGACACGGCCATGGCCAGCATCAGGCCGGTCATCACCCAGCCAGCCGTCGGGACGCTCGTGTCCAAGTCTTCCGCGATGGTCCCCAGCGCCGCGCTGACCAGCGTCATCAGCGAACCGAAGCCGAGAACGGCGAAGCCGATGACAACGAGCAAGGCCCACCGGTAGCGAGTCCCCTGCGGCGGCCCGACATCTGCTGTCGACGGCGCAGCGGGGGGCAGCGGCGGGCGCGGGGCGAGGTGTGCCACCGATGCGGCGAGTGGCCGGCCGGCCGTATCGAGAACCTGCGGGACGACCGTGAAGACCGACGGCCGCCTAACAGTCAGCCGCGCTTGCACGCGCACGCTTCGTCCTGCGGGCTTCATGTGCTCAGGACCGACGGGGCGGCGCTTCGGGCGAGCGGTCCGCTCGTGGCGTCGCGGTCGGAGTCACGGACTCAGTAAACGCCCTCTTGCTCCGTTTGCCTCAGCGTCGCCACACCCGGCGGCGGCGTGCAATAGCCGCTCAGCGTGTGAGGTGGCCATCCTCAAGCATGGCGTCAGCCTGATAGCGGGCGATCTTGCCCATCTCGGGATGCGTCAGCACCCAGAATCGATCAGTGCGGACGGCGTCGAGCACCATCGGCCCCACCTCGGCAGGGTCCATGCCTTCGGCCAAATAGCCCTTGAGCATGTCCCAGAACTTGTCGCCCTGGTCTGTGCGCACATGGTGCGCGGCATCTTCGGGGTCACGATTGCGCTGGCTGTACACGATGTTGGTGTTGATGGGCCCCGGGCACAGCACCGAGGCATGCACCGGCGAGTTCCGCAGCCGCAGATCTCGCTCCAGCGTGGCCATGAGCGCCACCACGCCGTGCTTGGACACGTTGTAGGCACCGAGCGAGGCGCCCCCGTACAACCCGGCCACCGAAGCAGTCGAGTTGATGTGGCCCTCGCCGGTCGCCTCGATGATCGGCAGGAACACGTGGCAGCCGTAGATCGGCCCCCACAGGTTGATGTCGAGCGTCCAGCGCCAGTCCTCGAGCGACATGTCCCCCACGGGACCGGGAATCCCGACGCCCGCGTTGTTGCAGAGCACGTGCACCGCGCCGAACCGATCGACCGCCGCCTCAGCCAACGCTTCGATATCGGCCAGCTTCGACACATCAGTGCGCACAGCGATGGCTTCCGCGCCGGTCGCCTCCACCTCGGATGCCGCATCACCCAGCGGTGCCTCTTCGATGTCGGCCAGCACCACCTTCATGCCGGCCGCAGCGAACGTGTCTGCCATGGCACGGCCCATGCCGCTCGCTGCGCCTGTCACCACGGCGACTCTGCCCTCGACCTCCATGGACCCTCACTTGCTGGTTGTTGGTTCTGTGCGGCCCGAGCGCCTGAGACGCGGACCGGTCAGTCGAAGTCGATGACGGTGCGAGTGCCGACGCGCTGACGCATCTGCTCGTAGCCGACGTTGATGTCCTCCAGCGGCATGTGCGCCGAGATCATCTCGTCGAGCATCAGGCGGCCGTCGAGATACATATCGACGTAGCGGGGCATGTCCACCCGGAAGGCGTTCGAGCCCATCATCGAGCCCTGCAGGCGCTTTTCGAGCATGAACACCTCGTAGCCCGTGATCTCGATCTTCTCACCGAACGGCATCATGCCCACGATGACCGTGGTGCCGCCGGGCCGCGACGACGACCATGCCTGCTCGCACGTCTGCTTCAGCCCGATGCACTCGAAGGCGTAGTCCACGCCGGCGCCGGTCAGTTCCTTGATGGCCTCGACCGGATCGCCGTCAGAAGCGTTGACCGTGTCGGTGGCGCCCACCTGACGGGCCGTTTCCAGCTTGGAGTCCTCGACATCCACCGAGATGACCCGGCCGGCCCCGGCGATGCGTGCGCCTTGTACCGCGGAGAGGCCGATCCCGCCGGCGCCGTAGACGGCCACCGTGGCACCGGGTTCAATACGGGCCGTCTTGAACACCGCGCCGAGTCCGGTGGTGACGCCGCAGCCGATGAGCGCCGCACGGTCGAGCGGCATGTCGTCGCGGATCTTCACGACAGCGTTCTGGTGGATCAGCATCTCCTCGGCGAATCCGCCGAGACGGGCGAACTGGCCCACCTCGGTGCCGTCGGGCTTGGCCAGCCGTGGTGCTGCACCGTCTGGCCGAGCGACGGCAGCTGGATTGGCGCAGATGTTCGGGCGACCGGTCAGGCAGCGCTCGCAGTGGCCGCAGAAGACCGACAGACAGCTGATGACGTGGTCGCCGGGCTTCACGTAGGCCACGTTGTCGCCGACCGCTTCGACCACGCCGGCACTCTCGTGACCCATGACGGCGGGGAGTTGGTACGGCCAGTGGGCATCCATGAAATGCAGGTCGCTGTGACACAGGCCCGCGTGCACCACCCGCAAGAGGACCTCGTCGGGAGCGGGCGCATCGACCGAGATGTCCTCGATGTCGAGTTCGCCCGGAATCTCGTTGAGCACTGCAGCTTTCATCGTCAATTCCCTCCCGCCGGCCCCCGGCACTTGACCTCGCCGCAGCGTAGCGAACCCGCCACAGGCCGCTCAGCCCGCTGCCGGCGCCAGCTCAGCAGCCGCTCCTATCGGTGAGCCTTCTCGTTGTCGCACCAGTTGCAGCCCGCTCTTGTTCGCTTCGCTCACGGGCCGCTCGGGCCACGGCTTCGCCTGACGGCTCTGCCTCCTGGCGAGTCGGATTCCCGCGCCGCAACACTTCGGGTCGGCAGACGAGCCAGAGTGTGAGCGCTACAAGTCCCAGCGAGGCCATGGCGATGACTGCCGTGCGCGGCCCGAGCACCTGGGCAACCTCGCCGAGCAGGTACGTGCCGATCGGCAGTGCCCCGATGGCCATCGAGAGCAGGCCCATGGCCCGCCCGCGCATCTGCTCGGGCACCACCGTGAGCACCAGCGTCGACTGGGTGGCGGCGAACAGGCCGCTGCCGCAACTGGCGAGATAGAGCGTCAGGACGGCGAACGGCACATTGGGCGACAGCGCCCACACGATGAGCATGCCCATGGTGATGAACACGCCGCCGACGTAGAGGATCCCCCAACGGCGGGCGCTGGCCACCGAGGTGATGAACGAGCTGGTGACCATGCCGAAGCCCGTCATCGATCCGATCAGCCCGATCTGCGACGCGGTCGCGTCGACTTCCTTGCCGATGAGCTGCACCGCAGGGAAGTAGGCGAACATGAAGAAGTTGGCCATCACGGTGACGCCCAGGATGCTGAGCAGCCCGCGATTGGACCGCGCCAGTCGCAGACCCGCCCGCAGCTCGGCACCCACCGACGAGCGTGACCCCTCGGCCGTTGCCCGGGGCGCCTGCGGTACCCGCATGAGCAGCACCATGGCAACGCACAGCACTCCGCCGATGCCCAAGAACGCGGTCCCGACACCCGCTCGGCCGGTGATGACGCCTCCGAGCAGCTGGCCCGCCGCCAAGCCCGACGCCAGCGCCATCGTCTCCCACGCCATAGCCCCGCCGATCCGCTGCGTTCCGACGATGTCGAGCAGCAGCGCTCGGCGGCTCGTCATGTCGACCACCCAGCCGATGCCTGCGAACAGCAGGAACGGGTACAGCAGCCACAGGCTGAGCTGCCCGGCCCGCTCGGCCAGCCCGACGACGGCAACAAACGGGATCAGCAGCGCGGTCTGCCAGCGCACCGTCCGGCGCCGATCGAGGCGGTCAGAGATCACTCCGCCCACGGCGCCGCCGAGCAGCAGCGGCGCCCACATCACGGTGCCCGTGAGCTGCACCAGCCTCGGCGAATCGGTGGTGACGTTGACGTGGTAGCCGGCCAGAAACGCGATGGCCCAGCGACTCCAGTGCCAGCACAGTCCGCTCAGCCAGAGCGGCAGGAATCCCTTGGCCGAGAAAGGACTGCGACGGTCGGTCAAGCGGGAACGCCAGATACCGGTGCCACAGTCACCGGGACGCCGTTGACGGCGGCGTTGCCCGACGGGACGTCCACGAACTCGGGCGGGACGAGCACGTTGTAGTTGACCCCGGCGTACCGACTCGCCACCGATTGGCGGGTGCCGGGCTTGTCGTGCCCCCAGCCATGCGGCAACGACACGACTCCCGGGTACATCTGGTCGCTGACCTCCACTGCCACTTCGACGCTGCCGCTGGACGACGAGACGCTGGCCAGCTCACCGTCGGCCACGCCCGCTTCGGCTGCGTCGTCAGGGTGAATGAGCAGCGTGCAGCGATCCTTGCCTCGCACCAGCACCTCCACGTTGTGCATCCAGGAGTTGTTGGAGCGCACGTGGCGCCGGCTGATGAGCACCAGCGAGGAGTCCGCACGGGCGAGGCGCTCGGTGAGGCGCTCGACATCGGAGGTGATGCGCTCAGGCGCGAGGTCGATCTTCCCATCGGGGTTCACCACGATGTCGTTGACCTGCGGCACCATCGGACCCATGTCCAGCCCGTCCGGCAGCTCCTTCAGCTTGTCGAGATTCAGGCCGTCGGGATCCTCGCCGTAGCGGTCACCCCACGGGCCGGTGCGGATGGCCAGGTCGTTCAACCGCTCGGGGCCGGGCTCGGGCGACGCGTCCAGCGCCACCGCAGGATCCACGCCGGCCAACTCAGCAAGTGCAGAAAAGTACAGGTCGTCGAACTCGGCGACGTTCACCTCGCCCAGGCCTGCGCACATGGCACCGAGCCGGGTGAGGATCTCCCACTCGTCGGGTCGACCCTGTTCGGGCTCGAACAGCGGCGGCGCGTACTTCGCCGCCGAGCGCTTGGCCCAGCCCCACAGCATCTCGGAGTAGAAGTGCTGCTCCAGCGCTGCCAGCCCCGGCAGGATGACATGGGCGTGGCGGGACGTCTCATTGAGTGCGTTGTCCACCGAGATCATCGCCTCCAGCAGCGGCAACGCGTTGTCGAGGCGTTCGGAGTTGGGGGCTGACAGCACGGGGTTGCCGCCCACCACGATCAGTGCTTTGAGCTGACCCTCTCCCGGCGTGTCGATCTCCTCGGCAAGACAGCCCATCGGGAACTGCCCCAGCACCTCGGGAATGTCGCGGACCCTGCTCCGCCAGCGGTCAAACCCGCCCTCGAAGCCCCAGTCCTGCTGCAGCATCGACCACGCCACAGGCTTGGCCCACATCATCCCGCCGACCGTGTCCAGGTTGCCGGTGAGCGCGCAGATCACGTCAGGCAGCCATGACGCCAGCGTGCCGAACTCCTGGTTGCAGGTGCCGATGCGGGCGTACCACGCTGCCCGATCCGCAGCGGCGAATTCGCGGGCCAGCGTCCGGATCGTCTCGGCGCCAGCACCGCAGGCCTCGGCCACCCGCTCGGGCGGAAACTCAGCAGCAATCGCCCGGACCTTGTCCACTCCCTTCAGCCGATCCGCCAGGTGCCCCAGCCGCACGAGGCCCCCGTCGAACAGCACGTTCACCACCGCGAGCTGCAGCAGCGCATCGGTGCCGGGCCGTACCGGCAGCCACTGGTCAGCGTGGGCGCACGTTTCGCTGCGGCGAGGGTCGATCACCACCACCTTGCCTCGTTCGCGCACGCCGTCCAGAGAACCCGAAACGTCGGGGCAGCCCATGAAGCTGCCTTGGCTGGCGCCGGGGTTGGCGCCCTGCACGACCATGAAGTCGGTGCGGTCGATGTCGGGCACCGGGATGCGCCACGAGTGCCCGTACATCAGCTGGCAGCACACGTTCTTGGACCACGTGTCGACGGTGCCCGACGAATACACCGTGGGTATTCCGGCGAGCTGCAGGAACATGCCCGCATAACGGCTGATCGAGTAGTTGAAGCCGGTGGCGTTGCCGAGATACGCAGTGATCGCCTCGACGCCGTACTTGTCGCGGACATCTCCGAGAAGCTCGGCGCAGCGCTCGAACGCGTCATCCCAGCTGGCCTCGACGAACTCGCCGGACGCATCGCGGATCAGCGGCCTGCGCACCCGATCAGGATCGGCATACATGTGACCGAGCACGGTGCCCTTGGGGCAGATGTACCCCTTGGACCAGACATCGTTGCGGTTCGGCCTGATCAGCTTCACTTCGCCGTCGGCATGATGCACCTCGAGTCCGCACATCGCTTCGCACAATGAGCAGCTTCGGATATGGATCTGGCGATCTGTCATGCGAGTCCTTCTTGCAACGTGCGGTGAAGTGTCAGAGATTACGGCGGTTGTCGGTGCGCGGGCCTGCTTTGGCCGTCGAATGCGAGGCTGCCAGTGACCCCGAGACGCAAGATGGACCGCGATGATCTCCAGCCGCAGTAAAGCCGACACGAGGCGCGTGGCAGGCGTAGACGGCGCGGCCGGCGGGTGGGTGATGGCGGTGACCGGTGCGCGGGACGGCACACCGGTGGAATTCTCCCTGTTCGAGTCGTTCATTGAACTCTGGACAGAGGCCCGCCGGCTCGGTCTGGCGGCGGTGGGCATCGACATGCCGATCGGATTGCCGTCCAGTGCCAAACGCCAAGCCGACATAGACGCGCGCGGGCTGCTTGGCCCTCGCCGCTCGTCTCTGTTCTGGTCGCCGCCCATTGCTGCATTGGACGCAGCCGAGTATGACCAGGCCAATCGCGCATCCCGCGAACACCTCGGCATGGGGCTTGCCAAGCAGGCCTACAACCTCTTGCCGAAGATCCGCGAGGTTCGTTCCGCTCTGCAGCCGTCCGACTTTGGCTCTGATGCGACACCGCTGGCGGCCGAGGTGCACCCCGAACTCAGCTTCGCGGTCATGGCTGGATCAGCTAGTCAAGCCGAGGTTCATCACCGAGATGGGCAGTCGATGCCGTTCGCAGCACCTCTCCAGCATCCGAAGCGATTCCAAGCCGGCATCGCGGAACGGCTCGCACTGCTCGCAGCGCGCTTCGAAGAAGTCCTCGCATCGGCGCTGACGCCGCTGGTGGGCCCGCCGCATGCTGCGCTCGACGACGTTCTTGACGCCGCGGCCGCCGCGTGGACTGCCCGCCGCATCGCCGCCGGCCGGGCAGCACACCTCGGGACCGACGACGGCAAGATTGACGTCGACAGTGCCGGCTACCCGCTCACGATCATCGTTTGAGCAGTCGCACCGGCTGTGGACTGAACCAGACTGTCCACCGGTTCGACTTCAGCTTGCTCGCAGGACCGGTATCAGTCTCGAATCCCGGCCCGGCCTCTGCTTGCCTTGGCCCACAACGTCACATCGGCATCACGCGTCTTCGAGCTTCCGCAGGGGGGACAGCCGAACAGACTCGAGCGGCGAACGCTCGGTTGGCTGCTGCTCACCCTTTGAGAATTGGCGTTCCCCGATGGTTGGTGCCCAGTGGCCGCGCCCACGTCCCTGGCTTGCTGCACGCCATCGGTCAGGCGGCGTTAGCTGGTTCGTCGTGGAATGTGCTGGCAGGTGCGGTTGACCTTCGGCCCGGCGGGTTTGGCTGTTGGGCGGTGCCCGGCGGGGTTTGCCGTCGGGCGGTGTTTCGATGGGCCACAGGTGTTGGTGGTGGTCGTGGTGGCAGGGTTCGCAGAGGTCGGCGAGGTTCGCGATGTCGGTGTTGCCGCCGTTCTCGTAGTAGTCGATGTGGTGGGCGTGGCAGTGCTCGGTGTGGGTGGCACATGCGATGCAGCCCCCGTCGCGGACGGCCAGGACGATCCGCTGAGCTTCCGATGCGCTGCGGACCCGGCCCAAGGCGAGCTGGCTCCAGTCGCTGTTGAACATGGCCGGCAGGATCTTGGCGTCGGCAGCGAGCTCGGCGAGCTGGGCGGCGGAGATGGGGGTGCCGTCGTCGAGGCGGGGATTGGCAAGCTGCCCGGTGACGAGGTCGTAGTCGGCGGCGATCACCAGATTGGCGACCGGTCGCTGGCGGCCCAGCACGAGGTCGCACAAGGCATCCGCGTTGCGCTGGGGGAAGCTGTCTTGGGCTGACTCGTCGCGTTGGCGCACCGCGCGCTCAGCCGCGGCCAGCAGCACGTTGAGCTGGCGGCCGGCGAGGAAGTCCAGATCGGCACGCAGGTGCCACATGCCGTCGTCGCCCAGCCGCAGCGAACAGCGCCGCTGGTGGCGCTGCAACGCGAGCTCCGCGTCAGCAGGCTCGACCGGTCCGCCGGCTGCCGCGGCTTCGGCCTCAGCAGCGAGGTCGGCATAGACCTGCCGGCTCTCGTTGGCCAGGGTGTGACGGGCGACCACATCGGAGGGATAGGCCCGGCACAGCCCCAAGAAGCTCTCCTCGCTGCGGCGATGAACCTTGGGCGCCTCCCGGGCGATCACCTTGGCATGGGACAACTGGATCTCACCCGCCGCCAGCGCATCAAGCGTGTCGCCGAACTCGTTGGAAGCCAGCGACTCGGCCAGCCTTGCTTCGCTGCGTGCCTGCGCGCAGTTCATGCGCGTGTACTCACGAAGCTGCCACGCAGCCGACTGCGCCCCATGGCGCGACACCAGCTCGCCCACCGCGGCCACACACCGCGCCTCAGCACGGGAACGCTCGGCCACCAGCTCGACGACACGATCCAACAGATCACTGTCGGTCAGCGACTCCAGCCCCATCTCGGCAACGCTGCGAGCATCGACGAACGGACCCCGCAGCGCACCCGCCTCAGCAGCCCCGACGCTGGCTGCTTCACGGTTCAGCTCGGCCCAATACGCCGAGTCATGTTCCGGCGATTCAGCATGCTCGGATCCCTCGGCCGGACTCACCTGAGGAACGGCATGGTGCGCAAAGTCACGAGCCGCGTTCGCATCATTAGACGAGATGTCTTCGCCCGGCAATTGCTCGAAGCTTCGCTCGATGAACATGACAATAGCATACACACGTATGCTCACAAACACAACCACTCGAGCGATGACTTCCGGAACATATTCAATGCGCGATTCCTGCCCGATTTCGGGACTTTCACACGACAAAGAAGCTACTGGACCATCTCGTCCGTTTGGCCAAACTGAATTCTGCTCCCATGGTATTGCCGCCGCCGCTGCAAACGCATAGGCGGCTGTCCGACTGGTGCGCCGCCTTAAGCAGTGCGTCTGGTGCAATTGTAAATTGTGCGGGTAGCCCGGGATGGTCTGTGCACTCGGTTATGGCCACAGCAAGCTATGCGAGGTGGCGGGGTTAGGCCTCAACACTTGCTTTTGTAGCCCATATGGCTACAGCCTGCCCGCCCTCAGCTGATACGACAGAGAGCGGGCAGGCCTGAGAGCGCCGTTTTCACCGGAGCGTGACGGCTACAGTTCATGGCTGGTAGTAATCGGGATGGTCATGTCTGTAACACACAAAGCCAGTGTATTCACCTATTGTGACAAATGCTTCAGATAGCCCCCAACCTCCAGAGCAAGCCTGGCGGTTCATGGACTGCCCGGTCTCCGATATACCTTTGCCTTTGCATGTGCCGCTGTCGTTATCGAATTCACAGCCTAACAAGGCTGACTGCATCTGGATTACTGTCAGGGTGTCCTCGGCATTCTCGCATCTTGTATACCCACCCCTGCTTTCATCAAACCAGCCGCACTCCTTACTGAAGGCGTAAGCCTCCGCCTCCAGTGCAACCCATGCTTCATCCGGAACAACTGGGTCCGGGATTGCTTCGGTCTCCTGAGTCTCACCTTCCGGTTCGCCGCCTTCAGGTCCCTTTTCAGGATCATTCTCGGTTGAGGGTTCTGGTTCTTGGGCTTGGGCTTCGCCTTCGGTGCCGGTTTCCCGACCGACCTCCGGCACCTGAGAATCAACTCCGCCACCGTTGGTCTCCCTTTCGGAATCTTCGACGGCTGCTTCTTCGGGTTCATCCTCGGTTGAGAGCTCTGATTCCTCGGCACCGTCTCCGGTGCCGGCTTCCTGACCGACCTCCGGCGCCCGAGGCTCAACGCCGCCGCCGTCCTCGGGCTCTTCGACGGACTCCACCTCTGCTTCCTCAGGTTCGGGAGCGGTAGATGCAGGACTCGTCACGCTTGGGGGTTCGCTCGTCGCAACTGGCTCGACAGATGTCGTCGCTACCGGCTCGGCCGGCTGAGTCAGGGAGGTCTCGGGGGGTTGGGCGCCTTGCGACGAAGCGGCAACGCTGTCGCCGCTGCTGTCTCGGCCCATCAACGCCACCCCAAGGGCCACACCCCCGGCGACGACAGCCAACGACACCACCGTCGCCAGCACCACCCTGGCCGTCGACCAGCCGGCTTGACCCACAGCGCCACGCCTGCGGCGTCGCTCCCCCCGGTCACGTCGGGCCACCCGATTCACCACCTTCATCGCGAGGCCGTGCCTTCGCAGCAGGGCCGATCTCGGCTGCATCCTTGAAAGGGAGACCCTAGTTGAAAGGGAGACCCTAGTGGTGGGGAGTCACACATGGCCGGGTTCTCTGCCGGGCTGCGCCGTCGACGGGCGGAGTCGCCTCGATGTGGACGGCACCAATACCGCCTTCGTGGCCCGCCGATCGGACGAAGACCCTGAACGTTTGAGGTCCCAAGAGCGGACTTGCCAACCCGGTCGTTCACCCCGGGGCGCACCGCTTTGGCGCCGCAAGTGTCACCGGCAGGGCGATACTCGCGGCCATGACACCTGGTTTCGGCGGCTCACTGGTGGCGGCCAGCTTCAACTCCGGCTGGTACCAAGCGGTGCCGGTCGTTCATCTAGTGAGCGGTGAGCTGGTCGCCGAGCGGCCTTCGCCTCATAGGACGTCATCACCTGAATGAAGCGCTCGCAATCGTGCCTCCGATTGAGACAGCGAGCATTCTCAGCCCGACAACCGGCACCCTCACTGCCGGGTTCCCGAGCACTCGGGAGATTGAATGATCTTATGCTTCCGTTAGATAACTTACATAACCTAAGATAAGCTCTGTTGAAACCTACGAAAAACTGGTCACCTGCAAGATGCCAGTGCGCTGCGCCGGTATCGCCGAGGAGAACGCAATTCAGTGGACCGCTTGCTGAATCCTTTTCGTCCTGGTGCGGGCACGGCACCAGCAGCGCTGGTCGGCCGAGACGTCTTGGTGGATGAATTCGGCGTCGCGCTGCGTCGGGCGATTGCCCGACAACCGGGAAAGAGCTGCATGCCGCTCGGGCTGCGAGGTGTCGGCAAGACAGTACTGCTCAACCGATTCCTGCAGATTGCCGCAGACGAAGGCGTGCGCACTGCTTTTGTCGAAGCGACAGACTCGGGCAGCTTCGCCAGCCAGATAGCGATACGGCTCCGTCGAGTGCTGCTTGGGCTGGCGACTACTCCTGTTCGGCGTGCTGTGACGCGAGCGCTCGGCGCGTTGCGGGCATTTGCGCTCCAGCTGCCCGATGGCACGAGCATCTCTGTCGGTGTGGACGCAATGCCAGGACTCGCTGACTCCGGACTGCTCGATGAGGATCTCGCCGACTTGCTGGTCACCACCGGCGAAGCGGCTGCGGAGTGCGGGACAGGGATTGTGCTGGCCATCGACGAGGCCCAGTATCTCGATGCCCAAGAGATGGGCGCGGTCATCGGTGCCATACATCGGACATCGCAGCTTGATCTGCCCGTGCTGCTCGTGGCGGCCGGGTTGCCGCAGCTGCGAGGCCTTGCCGGGAACGCGCGCACCTATACCGAGCGGCTCTTCACCTTTCCCGAGATCGATGTGCTCGGCGCCGACGATGCACGCGCCGCGCTGACGATCCCCGCGCAGGATCACGGAGTGGAGTTCACGCCGGAAGCTGCCGAAGCGATCGTGGAGCTCTCACGCGGCTACCCCTACTTCGTTCAGGAGTGGGGATTTCATGCGTGGAATGCGGCACCGGCAAGCCCGATCACGCTCGACGACGTGCGGGCAACCACGCCGACCGTGATCGAGACGCTCGACCGCGACTTCTTTCGCGTGCGCTTCGACCGCCTGACGCCGAAGGAGCGGCTGTATCTGCGCGCCATGGCAGACCTCGGTCCCGGGCCGCACCGATCAGGTGATGTCGCCGCAGCTCTCGGCGTGCTCGTCACCTCGGTGGCGCCTCGCAGATCGGGACTCATCGCCAAGGGGATGCTGTACAGCCCCGCCCACGGGGACACCGCCTTCACCGTCCCGCTGTTCGACGAGTTCCTCAAGCGAGCCGTACCAGACGGCACGCCGAACTGGCCTCGTTCCAAGTAGTCAGCAGACGGCAAGCTGGGAGAACTCCACTGGTGGTTGCGACTGGCTCGGCAGGTGCCGTGGGTGGTTTTCGGCGCAGATCGCTCGATCTGCCATCATCGAGCCAGTGCTGATCGAGCCGAGCTGGACGATGGGTGTGGAGGAGGAATACCTCCTTGTCGACCGCGAGAGCGGTGAGCTGGTCGTCGAGCAGCCTCCCGGGCTGATCGAGCGGGTGGCCGAGCTGCGTCACGGGCAGGTCAGCCCTGAGTTCTTCAGCGCGCAGATCGAGATCGGCACCGGCATCTGTGACGATTTCCGCCGCCTTCGAGCTGACATCGGGCTGCTGCGCCTGGCCGTGACGGAGGCCGCAGCCGAGCACGGACTGGCACCGATCGCCGCTTCTACCCACCCCAGCGCTCGCGCAGAAGAAGCGCACATCACCGACAAGGAGCGCTACCGGGCGCTCGCGGCAGATCTCCAGGGGGTGTCACGCCGGCTCATCATTTCCGGGCTGCATGTCCACGTCGGCATCGAAGATCCCGAACTGCGCATCGACCTGATGGGCCAGGTGACTGCCTTCCTGCCGTACCTGCTGGCGCTGTCCACCTCGTCGCCGTTCTGGCGCGGCACCGACACTGGCCTCAAGAGTTACCGATCGGCGGTCTTCGCCACGCTGCCCCGCACGGGCCTGCCGGAGCGATTCAGCTCGTGGGCCGAATACGAGCGGCACATCGACGTGCTGGTGCGCGCGGGCGTCATCGAGGACGCCTCAAAGGTCTGGTGGGACATCCGGCCCTCGCACTCCTACCCGACCTTGGAGATGCGGGTCACCGACCTGCCGACCCGGATGGAGGACACCGTCGCCGTGGCCGCTGCGTACGCGTGCCTGCTGCGCATGCTGTGGCGCCTGCGCACCCAGCATCTGAGCTGGCGCGAGCACAGCAACTTCCTGGTCGGCCAGAACAAGTGGCTGGCCGAGCGGCACGGCATCGAGGGCGAACTGATCGACTTCGAGAGCGGCGAACTGGAGCCGGTCCCCCACGCCGTCGAGCGAATCGTGGACATGGTGCGACCAGACGCCGAGGCCCTGGACTGCGTCGCCGAAGTTGAGCACCTGAAGACGATCTGCCGGCGAGGCACCTCCGCCGACCGGCAGCTCTCTGCCTGCCGCGATGCAATCGATGCCGGCGCCGACGACGCCGAAGCGCTGCACGCCGTGCTGCAGACGCTCATCGACGACACCCTGGCCCCGCCCGCGGCTTGAGTCCCGCGCTGACGCTCCAGAGCAACCGAGCTTCACCCGGCCTCGCGTCTCCCCGCGCCGCTGCGGTCGCTTTCGCCCCAAACGGGGCGATACTCGCGGGCATGACTGTCGGCGGATCGCTCGTAGGCGCAAGCTTCAACTCCGGCTGGTACCAGGCAGTGCTGGTCGTTCACTTGGCCGGCGCCGTGGTGGGTTTCGGTGGGAACGCGCTCGGCACGGTGATGCTGCGACGGGCCTGGGCCGAGGGTCCCGACGGTGCGGGCGCTGTGCGGCGCTCGTACGAGTTCGCCTCGAACCGGCTCACCGACATCGCGGCGTATCTCGCAGGCATCGCCGGGCTGGTGGCCGTGCTGATCGACGACCGGTGGGACCTGCGGCAGGACTGGGTGACGGCGGCGTTCATCCTCTACTTCGCCTGGGCAGGAATCGCGCACGGCGCGATCCGGCCGACCAGCGCCAAGCTGGCCGAGGCTCTGGAAGCTGGTGACGAACGAGCCGACGATGCCCGGCGCTTGCGTCGGCGGGCCGAGCTGTGGGCGATGGCAAGCAACCTCGTGATCGTGGCCGCCATCGCCGTCATGGTCACCAAGCCAAGCCTGTAGATCGGCCTCGTCGCCCGTCGCCGGCGTGCGGATGCCGCCTAACGTCGGCCTGTGACTGAACAGCGGCGGCAGCGGGTGTGCGTGATTCCTGGCGATGACGCTGCGCCCGAAGCAATGGCGGCCTCGCTGCGCGTGCTGGATGCGTTGGATCTGCCCATCGACTGGGACCATGTGCCGGTGGGCGACGATCTGGCGGCGCTCACGCCAGACGAGCGAGAGTCGCTGGTCGGTGGGCACATCGACGCTGCCGACACGGTGCTCTTCGGCTCGTCGAACGGCACGACGCCGGGGGCGGGCTTCATGCGCTGGGGCAAGCGCACCTACGCCAACGTGCGACCGGTCCACTGGCGCCCCGGATACGCCTCGCCGCTGGCCCGACCCGAGGGGATCGACTACGTGATCGTGCGCGAGAACCTCGAGGACATGTACGTGGGGGTGATGGGCCCTGCGCGCCAGCTGCTCGACGCCGGGTTGGCCGAGGGCCGCTCACGCATCCCGCCCGATGCAGCCAACGGCCGATTCGCCGCCAAGATCATCACCCGGCCGGGCACCGAGCGTGTGACCCGGTTCGCCTGCGAACTGGCGCTGCGGCGTGGCGGCAAGCTGACCGTCTCGGCCAAAACCAACATGCTCCCGGCTACCGACCGCTGGTTCTGCGACATCGCCCGCGAGGTCGCCCAGGAGTATCCCGGCGTCGTCTACGAGCAGTTCATCATCGACGACATGGCCCACCGGCTGGTGGTGCGGCCCCACGAGCTGGACGTGCTGCTGCTGCCGAACCTGTACGGCGACATCCTGTCCGACCAAGGCGCCGGCACGATCGGCGGCATGGGTCTGGCGTCGTCGGGCTGCTACGGCGACGACTGGGCGTACTTCGAATCGGCCCACGGCACCGCCCCCGACATTGCCGGCCAAGGCATCATCAACCCGACGGCCACGCTGGAATCAGCCGAGATGATGCTGCGATATCTCGGGATGGACGCTCCGGCGGATCACCTCGACCGCGCCCTGGCGCAGGTGTACGAGGCGGGCGAGCATCTGACACCAGATCAGGGCGGACACGCCAGCACAGACGGCTTCGCCACGGCCGTCATCGACAATCTGTAGCAGCGAAACTGCTGCCCGGAATTACACTTGGAACATGGTGAGCCACCGGCCAGAACTGCCGCTCGAGAGCTGGCTCGACGCCACCCTCGCCGGTGCCACATTCGAGGAAGTCTTCGACGACGACGGCACGCTCGCCGGCTGGTGGGCCGAGAACCCGAACTGCCCAGGCGCATCCGCTTCCGGTGCCACTCACGACGAGGCCCGACAGAAGCTCCGCGACGTTCTCGCCGGCTGGGTCAAACTCGGACAGGAACTGGGTCATCCCATCCCATCGATCCGTGAGGGCGAGATCGCCACGCCTGCATGACGAGTCGGCTCCCCCCAGCCACCCGTCGCGACCTCATCCGCTTCCTCAGTGAGCGAGGCTGGAACGGCCCCCGACCCGGTGGCAACCACGACTTCATGGTTAAGGGAACCCATCGGCAAGTGATCCCAGGCGACCGGGAGATCCCCGCCCCGTTCTTGCTGCGGATCCTGAGGCAAGCCGGGTACACACGCCAGGACTGGCTTGATCGCTAGCCGCCCGCGCGCTCAGCGCAGCTCGCAAGTGACCTCAAGGTCGGCGCGAAGTCAAGCCCGCGGGTAGAAACACGCATCGAACCGAGCAGAGGGTGAGTGGCGGGACATGAGCGAGCAAGGCACACCCGACGAGAACCTGCCCCGGGGGATTCCCGAGGATCGGCCTGCCGAGGGCGATGACAACGCACCGTTGTCGTTCCGGTTGGACGATCTGCGCCCGTGGGGCACCGATGCGTACGTCGCTGCCGGCATGGCTGCCGGCGACGCCGCAACAGTGGTGGACAACCAGCTGTGGTCAGACCTGCGCGGCGTCGACACGCATGGCTTCCAGCGAGTCAGCTGGTACGTGAGATGGTTCCGCGACGGCACCACCGACCCGGCGGCGCAGTGCGAGATTGTGACCCGCACGCCGTCGGTGCTGGTGGCCGACGGGCACCACGGTCTGGGCCAGCTGGTGATCACCCGCTTCATGGAGCAGCTCATCGAGGCGGCTCGCGACAGCGGGCTGGTGGTCGGCGTGATCCGCAACTCCAACGACTGGGGCTGCGGGGCGAACTACCCCTATCACGCCGCTGAGGCCGGCTTCGTCTGCTATGGCACGACGACGTCGGTGCCGAATCTGGCGCCGTTCGGCAGCCGCCGCAAGCTGTTCGGCAACAATCCGATCGTGTGGACGTTCCCCCGCCGCGACCGTCCGCCGATCGTGCTGGACATGGCGATCACGCCGGTGGCGCTGGGCAAGGTGCTGCGGGCCCGCTCGGAAGGCTCAGAGATTCCGCAGGAGTGGGGCTTCCTGGACCGCGACGGCAACCCCACCGTCGATCCCGATGTGGCGATGCGGGGCATCGTGCCCGCGATCGGCGGATACAAGGGCATCGGCATGATCACGGCGTCGAACATTGCTGCCGGAATCCTGGCCGGTTCTGCCCACACCGGCGACGTCGCCGTGGGACGGCGGGGACAGTTCTTCCTGCTGATGGATCCGGGCGTGTTCCGTGACCGCGACGATTACTTCGACGACATAGAGGACATGGTCGCCCAGATCCGGGCCGCCGGAGAAGAGGACGCGCTGCCGGGCCAGACCGTGTACCTGCCGGGAGAGCTCGAACAGCTTGAGATGGATCGGCGGGCTGCTGCCGGCACGGTCAGCTACCCGGCCTCGGTGGTGCGATCACTGCGCCGTGTGGGTGATGAGCTGAGCGTGCCGTTCGAGTGCGAGCCGGAGGCGGGGTCATGAGCGACAAGATGCTGACACTGGCTGCCGAGTGGGCCCCGACGCTGCGGGACCGCAGCGCTGAGATCGACTCGCTGCGGCAGCTACCGCAGGACCTGGCCGATGCGCTGGCCGCTGATGGCTTCTACCGCACGCTGGTGCCTCCGGCGCTCGGCGGGATGGGCCTGTCGCCGTCAGCCGTCGCGAACATCAGCGAGGTGCTGGCCATGGGCAACGCCTCCGCAGCGTGGTGCACGTTCATCGGCTCGACTTCGCAGATCATGTTCGCTGCGCTCGAACCGACCCAGCTCGCCGAGGTGCTCGAGAACCCCGATGTCATCACCGCTGGGGTGTTCGCTCATTCCGGAACGGCGACCGCGGCACCGGGACCCGATGGCACCGACGGGTACATCGTGAACGGGCGCTGGGCGTGGGCATCGGGCTCCCACAACGCGGAGTGGATCTCGGGGGGCGTGCAGATCGACAGCGGCGACGGCCCGCAGCCGGCGCTGGGCAGGGCGTTCTTCCGGCCCGGCGACATCGAGCTGCACGACGACTGGTTCACCAGCGGGCTGCGCGGTTCGGGATCGAGCACATTCGAAGCCCGCGACGTCTGGCTTCCCGCCTCCCGCATCGCCGACGAGCGCACCATCCTGAAGTCCCCATATGCCGCTGAGCCGCTGTACCGCATGCCGTTGTTCGGCCTGCTGGCGCTGCCGATCGGCGCGATCGCGCTCGGTATGGCCCGGGCGTGCGTCGACGAGGTCATCGAAATCGCCAAGTCGAAGGTGCCGCAGGGCTCGCGGCGCACGCTGGGCCAACGGCCGGCGCTGCATTCGGCAGTGGCAGTGGCAGACACCGAAGTGCGCGCCGCGCGGAATCTGCTGTATGCCTCGATCGACGCTGCGTGGGAGCGGACCCAGCACGGTCTGTCGGATCTGGAACTGCGGCGTGACCTGCGCACCGCGACGACCCATGCGATGCTAACGGGCCTGCGCGTCACCCAGTCCATGAATTCTGCCGTCGGGGGCACCGCGATCTTCGAAGCATCCCCGCTGCAACGCCACCTGCGCGACGCTCAGACTGCTTCGGCTCACTTCATGGTGGCCATGCCGGTCATGGAACTGGCGGGCCGCACCTACTTCGACCCCGAAGCCGACACGTCGGGCCTGTAACCGAGTTGACCGGTCCGAGCGCGACCGGAACTAAATCGTCGTTTCTCCCAGTGCAGCTGATGATCAGAGGCTGTATGCATACGAAGGCGAACTCGTCGCGATTCCCTTCGTTTCTGGTCTAGCAGGCTGCTGAAATATGGGTCCTTCGCCTTTTTGTGGGATGAGGGGCGGTTGAGGGTCCGCTTGTAGGGGTCGAGGCCCTGCTGGGATCGGTGTTTGAGAGACGCCGAACCCCAGGGGGCCTCGATGAAGCGTGATGTTATGTCGGTGCGGCTGTGGCTGCCGCGTATTGAGGTGCTGGAGGTCGCGGTCGACGCGCCTTTGGAGCTGGTGGTGCGGGTGCGCTCGGCGGTGCGTCGCCCCGAGTGCCCGGGTTGTGGGACGCCGAGCGGGAGGGTCCATGACCGCCGGGACCGCGAGATCCGCGACTTGGAGGTGTCGGGCCGGCCGACCACGTTGGTGTGGGATCGGCGGCGGATGGTGTGCGAGCCGTGCGGGCGGCGGTTCATGGAGGACCATCCGGCGTTCGAGGGCAGCGTCACGGCGCGTCTGGCGCGGCGGGTGGTCCAGGACGCACGCGCGATGACGGTCAACGCGGCAGCCAAGCGCCATCAGGTGGGCTGGAAGCTGGTCAATGCTTTGGTGGTCGCCTATGCGGGGCTGGTCGCCGGTCATCGACGCCGCCGACGGTGCCGTGTTCTGTTGGTGGACGAGACCTCGATCCGCAAGCGGCACCGCTATGTGACGGTGCTCGTGAACGGCGACACCGGCGAGGTGCTCGCCATGGTGCCGCATCGCAACAGCCAAGCCCTGTCGGGGTTTCTGGCTGCTCAGGGCCACAAATGGTGCAAAGGCGTCAAAGTCGTGGTGTCCGACGGTTCCAAGGCATACAAGGCCGCCATCGAGGCGCGGCTCGGCCACGCCCGCCACGTGCTGGACCGGTTCCATGTGATCCGATGGTTCGCCGCCGGGCTGACCGCGGTGCGCCGAGACGTGCAGCGCCGCCCCGAAGGCTCCAAGCCTGTGTTCGACCGCGACGTGTTCCGGGCCAGGTTCTTGCTCATGAGACGGCCCGACAAGCTCGACGCCGCCGAACGCCAACGGCTCGAGGAGCTGTTCGCCGCCCACCCGCGGCTCAAAGCCGCGTGGGACGCGCTCGGCGAGCTGCACGGCCTCTATCTCGCCAAGGACCGAAAGGGCGCCCTCGAAGCGCTCGACCGGTTCGCGGACATCTACGGCACCGGGCTGATCCCCGAGTTCAGCGACACAGTCGACACCTTCTTGGCGTGGCACCCCCAGATCCTCGACTGGCACCAAGCCGGCCGGCCCAGCAACGGACCCATCGAAGGAACCAACAACCTGCTGCAGATCCTGCGCCGCAAAGCCCACGGCTTCACCAACTACACGAACTTCGAAGCCCGCGGCCTGCTACTAACCTGACCCCGCCGAACCCAGCAGCCCGAATCCCACAAAAGGACGAAGGCTCGAAATATGCAGGTCTGGCCGGAAGCGCAAGCCCCTGACCTGCGGGTTTGCAACTGGGCGCCGCCCGAAAACCGACTTTTTCAGCATCCTGCTAGAGAAGGCTCTTGCTGAGATCAGTTCCTCGGGTAAGCGACGAGACGGTTAGGTTCCGGCGGCGAGTACTTCTCAGGAGGCCCAGGGTCAAGGCTGACTGCGAGATGGATCGCTTCGCTCAGCGGGATCTTCTCGCCCCACACCATGTTGTCGAGTACATCCTCGTAGCCCTGAGCAAGAGCATCATGCTCCGCAGTTGACGTGTCGAATGTGCGCAACGAACCGAAGCCTTCCGCGGGGCGCTTGCGTGCGTCACGTGGATCCCATGTTTCGGCGATGTGCAGAAGTGCTCTGCTGTCCCGTCCGATGTGCCCTTCGAACCTTTGCCTGTCGCGGGCGATGCAAGCGAGGTCGTACATGTCCCGAGCCCGTTCTCTGATGAATCTCAGGTCGCCTGAGTTGCTCGTCTCAGCCTGTGCCAGCAGCTTGTTCATCGCTGTAGTGCCTGGGCCCAAGGTCATGACGTCGAAGCCTCCGAGCTCGGGATGTGCCTCGTGCATCTCGTCGTCGCACAACCGACCGATCATCGACATGACCTGTTCGCGCTGCATCCATATCGGGGCAACACCGAGTGGCTTGAACGACACGTCAATCCGCGAGACCCCGGCCCGACGCGGATGGACGAACGTCGCGAATCGATGCTCGGATCCCTTGCTGACGACCTTGTAGGTGCCAGAGATTCTCGCCGCGACTCGATTGAACGCGTCCATGCACGCATGCCGCATCTCTCTGGCCTTCGTGTGATCTTCAGGGCTGAGCACGAGATCAATGTCCTCTGACCACCGCTGCGTTATTCCCCACGCCGCGGACAGCGAAATGCCGCCGCCGAAGACGAAGCGTCCGACACGGTTCTCGATGTCGGACCGCTCAGGGTTCGGATATCTGCGCTGCACATAGCCGTCTCCGACAGCGTTCTGCCACGCGTGAAGAGTCCTGACGAGCCAGTAGTCGCGGACGATCAGATCGCGGGCCAGCCCGTAGTGGTCTGCCGCAGCAGCAGCTATCTCTCGGAATCGATCCTCGTCATCAGCAAGAGGAACCCTTGGGGCGCCGGATGCTGCCCTGTCATCCATCATGTCTCGCGCCATAGCCCGCGCCGAGTCTGGGGCTGCTCGCGTGTCCAGCGAACGGGATCGATGAGCGCTGACAGGGCAGGTGTCGAAGTAGTTCTGGCACAGTCCGCCACGCTGCGTCGGGGCGAGGCATCGCCTCGCACTCTTCACGAGATCTCCAACAGTTCCGGCAGCTCATCTGCCAGCCGCCCGATGACCACCCCAAACGCACGATCACCATCGCCGTCGAACGGCCAACGGCGCCCCGGCGGCTCCGTCTCCGAGGCCCACAGCAGTCTTTCCTTGCGGACCGGCTCGCCCGGCTTCATCCAACCGTTCGCCTCGCCAAGCAGCCACATGGCGTATTCCCAGTCTTGGTAGTCAGCCGCAGCCGCGGCCTTCGCTGCCTCGAGCAGGTTGGCTTCGTTCCAATTCAGATCTCGGCGTCGCTCGTTTGATCGTTCCACGAAGCGCACTGGCGGACCCGTAGGCAAGGTCGGAGGAGTGAGGTTCCGGTAAGGGATCGCGATTGTCGTGCGATACGGGACCTGAGTGGACCACCCGAGGCGACTGAGCGCACAGAAACCCGCATAGCTCGAGCCAGGAGGGGCAAGCACCGAATCGGCGGCATCCGTGAAGACGGGTGCCTTGCCGTACTGGTGCGCCGATGGCGGCGGCTGCCGCCAGTAGATACCGCGTGCTGCCCTCCCGATGATCGGGAAATCAGCGGCCAAGAGGCGGCTGAGCACGTTGTGCACGATGTGCTTCGGACCCGGCACTGCAGCGGCGCGAAACCATGCGCTGGCAGGCAGTTGCTCGATCCACTCACGAGCCGTACCGGACAAGCTCAGGTGGCTCAGATCTGGCGAGAGTGCCGCCGTTGTCATGTAGGAAACCTACCACAACATGACTTGACTTCTTGGGCAAGCTCTATTGGTGGTTGCGACTGAGTTGAGCGTAGATGTCGGCAGCTGATTGCCAGTCGTGGAGGCGGCGGGGCATCCAGTTGAGGTTGTCCTCGATGATGGAGAGCTTGAGGGGGTTCAAGTCGAGGGGGGTGCCTTTGGGCAGCCGGCGCCGCAGCAGTGCGTTGGTTTGCTCGTTGGTCGGGCGCTGCCAAAAGCTGCGGGACTCGCAGAGGAACACCTCGATGTCGAGCGCGGTCTCGGTGCCGGCCCAGCGGGCCGTCTCGCGGCCTTGGTCCCAGGTGAGGGCGCGCACCAGGTGAGCGCCTCAACACGAGCACGCTCAGCCAACGACAACCTCCCTGCCACAATGGACACCTCCACTGGTGATTGCGGCTTCCACAACCCGGTCATCATGACCGGACCGCCGCGTCCAACAACACCCGACCCAGATCCGCCGCCCCCTGCACCCCGCCAGCGTCCCGCGCGCCCACCCCCCGCACGCAGAAACCACCACCAACAAATCAGCAGGCTCCTAGGAGGGTGGTCGGAAATGGGGATCTTGCCGACACAGCAAGTCCCTGACCTGTGGGTTTGCATCTGACAAACGCCGAAACAGCGGCTTTCCGACCAGCCTCCTAGGGAACTTTGCCGGAACGATGGTCGCAAGTGGTTGGAGGGCCAACAGGCCCCGCTTAGTTCTCGCGGCGGCGCTGGTGGGCCGGGAGCGGGAACGTGATCGGGATCAGCGCGCTGAGATCGATGTCGATCAGCGACGGCCCGACCGGGCCGGATTCACCGCTGGCACGGGCCACCGCCTCGCCGAAGGCGGCTTCGAATTCGGCAACGCTGCGCACCCTCTTGCCCGGCACGCTCATGGCCTCGGCCACGCCGACGAAGTCGATGCCGCCGATCTCGGTGCCGTGGTGTTCATCCCACAGCGCGTCCTGGATGATGCGCAGCACGCCGTAGCCGCCGTCGTTGAAGACGCACACGATGACCGGCAAGCCGTGCTCGGCGAGTGTGGAGATCTCGCCGATCGACAGCATGAGGCCGCCGTCCCCCTGGATCACGACCGTCGGCTGGCCGGTGGCCAGCGATGCGCCGACGGCCATCGGCACGCCAGGACCGATGGCAGCACTCGCGGCCCGCAACGACGTGCGCGGCGCCACGATCGGCAGCAGCCGATTGCCCCACATGTAGCCGGGCACCGTGGTGTCGCGCACGATGCGAGCCTCGTCACCCAGCATGCGGCGGATCGCGTCGCAGATCGCAGCGTGGTCGGACCCGATCTCTTCACGCATGGCCTCGATGTCCGCGGAGCGGTGCTTGCGGGCCCGTTCCACGTAGCCGTCGTCGACCGTGGGTGTGCCGTCGCCCAGCCGCTCTGCCAACCCCGCCAGGCTCAGCTTGGCATCGCCCACGACGGCCAGCGACGCCGGATAGTTGAGACCGATCACACCCGGGTCGGCATCGAGATGAATCAGCTCGTCGGGCAGCCGCAGCGCCCACACCCGGGTGGCGTAGTTCTGAAAGCGGGTGCCCACCGCCAGCAACAGGTCGGCTTCGGCGAAGACGTCAGCCATCTGAGGACGATCAGAGCGGAAACCCAGCGACAGCGGATGCAGCTCGCTCAGGGCACTGCGGCCCTCGATCGTGGTCACGACAGGCGCCCCGAGCCGCTCGGCCACTGCAGTGAGCTCAGCCGAGGCGTCGGCGGCAACCACCCCGCCACCGGCCCAGATCAGCGGCCGGTGAGCGCTCGCCAGACGCTCGGCTGCGTCGTCCAGCAGCCCGGCGTCAGGCCGCAGCCGGGGCACCTCGGGCGACCCGACCAGCGGCGCATCGCCGACACGTGCGTACTGGAAGTCGATCGGGATCTCGACGGCGCCGGGCTGCGGCCGGCCGGTTCGAATGTCGTCGGCAACACGGGCGATCTCGGCCGAGATCTCGCTGGGGTGGCGCACCGACGCCACACTGCGGCACACTGACCGCAGCATGTCCACCTGCCCCTCGTTCTCGTGCAGGAACCCCTTCCCCTTGCCGTAGAAGCGGGACTCGGTCTGGCCGGTCACCATCAGCACGGCCGAACTGGTGAACGAGGCTTCATAGAGGCCGGCCACCGCGTTGGCGGCTCCCGGGCCGGTGGAGGTGAGCAGTACACCCATCTCGCCCGTCGCGCGGTAGTAGGCGTCGGCCGCGTGCGCCGCGTTCTGCTCGTGGCGGACCTTCACCACCTCGATGCCGTCGTGGGAGGACAGCGCCTCGTAGATCGGCAGGTTGTGAACGCTGACGATCCCGAACACGTGCCTTACGCCCAAGCGTGCCAGTGTCGCCGCGACGGCCTCGCCGCCAGTCATCTCACTCATCGCAGTCACTCACCTCGGGCTTCGATCACCGACCGCACGGTAGCCCCAAGGCCGCGCCGATCGCCGGGCGGCGCGTTGATGGCGCGTACAGGCAGCGATGCTGCCGGCGCGCGCTGGAATGGAGGCGGAAGGGGTCGGTAGAAGGCCTATTCCGCCACGCTGAACGGCGGGTACTGGTGGTGGATGACATGCACGAACGACAGCACACGCGGGTAGTAGCGGATGTACATCGTCTGGAAATTCGCGATGCCCGCCGGAAGCTTGCCGGTAATGAGAATTGCGAGCATGGTCAAGATCGCGAGCAGCCACGCTACGAGGTGGAATACGGCCAGGATCATGAAGTGCGGGATCAGCAAGATCCAGCGAATGAGCGATCGCCAGTTCGCTACGCGGTCCGGGCGTCGACGGAAACGGAAACTGGGTAGTCCATACGGCAAACCTACTCCTGCCCCAATGGGGGGCAGTGACTCATTCGACACCCGTGCGAGGCGCTATGGCGCGACGAGCGGGAATCTGTCGTCGTCGGCGGGGTACTCGCCGGCGTCAGCAACTGTGTCGTCGTCGGTGATGATCGGATCGCACCCGGGATGGGGGTACCAGACGGCGTCATCGCCCAGCCATCGGGTCGACAGCGCCACGCGCCGATGGTCGCCGGCGTTGCCGGGTGAGCCGTGGATGATCCACGACGAAAAGAACAGTGCATCGCCGGGCTCTACATCGAAGCCCACGATGTCGTAGTCGGCCCGGTTGGCCTCCACGTCGGGCATCTTCTCGCCTTCGAAGTCGGCCATGAATCCCTTCTTGCCGTCGAAGGACTCCGGCGCGTAGTAGGCGTCCCAGCTGTGCGAGCCACGCACGAACTCCAGCGAGCTCTCCTCCACCGTCACCGGTGTCATCGCCACCCATGCCGAACAGATCTGCTTGCCCATGAACGGCCAGTAGGGAATGTCCTGGTGCCACGGCGTCGGATTGGTGGTTCGCGGTTCCTTGATCAGCAGGTGATCGAAGTAGAACCGGGCCGTGCGGGACTCCATCAGCGCCGCCGCCATCTGGGCCATGCCCGAATGGAAGACGAAATCGCCGATCACCGGATCTTCTGACCAGCGGTAGCGGCTCGTAAAAAGCCGGTTCTCGGTGGCACCCGGATTCGTGTCCGACACCCACTTGCCGGGATCGCGCAACTGCTGGTCGGCGACGCCGAGCACACGTTCGATCCAGTCGTCGGTGACCGCATGGGTCACCTTCACCACGCCATCAGCCGCGAATGCCGCCTTGTGCTCGCCGGTGATGCGCTCGCCGGCCCCGGCGCTGGCCTGAATCGGGTGGCCAGGCGGGCGGCTCATCACATCCTCCTCGACTCGAACCACTAGGTGCGGATCGGGTGCTCGTCCGTTTCCGAAGATGAGTTCGGTGCGAGAGAGTCTGCCAGCGCGTCGGCGTCGAGTTGCGCGTGCTGCTCGGAGCGAGCGCTCACCGCCTCCAGCAGGCCGGCGATGCGGGCTGGGCTGTGCGTGCGCTCGCCCATCACGCCGAATGCGTGATGAGCCGGGATGAGATCGCCGAAGGGACTCACGACGTTGACGTTGTCGCCTCCGATGAGTCCCGGATGGGACACCCCGCACGCGTCGGCCAGCCGGAACAGCTCCTTGCGCAGGCCGATGACGTAGTTGGCGAGGCGCACGCTCTTGAGCGCCGGGTCGAGGCCGCGAGAGAGCCACTTGTTCTGGTTGCCACGCCAGTGGGGCAGTGATCGGTATGGCAGCGCTGGGCCTGGATGCAGCCGATTGCCATCATCGGCTCGCGGGCCACGCCGATCATGTCGACGCCGATATTGAACGCGAGCGCCGACGGAGCGGGAAAGCCGAGCTTGGCCGAGCCGATCATCACGATCTCGTCGGTCAGCCCGGCTTCGCCGAACGCCCGGTGCACGACGCCGAACGCCCGCCAGAACGGCAGTGCCACATGATCGGTGAACACCAGAGGTCCGGCGCCGGTGCCCCCCTCGGCGCCGTCCACTGTCACGAAGTCCGGACCCCGGCGGGTCTCGGCCATGTGCTGCGCCAACTCGGTCCAGAACGCCTCCTGGCCGACTGCCGACTTGATGCCGACGGGCAGTCCGGTCGCCCCGGCCACTTCCTCCACGAAGCTCACCAACTCCGGCACACTGCCGAACGCCGAGTGGCGGCTGGGGCTCACCACGTCCTTGCCGACAGGGACGCCGCGTGCCTCCGCGATCTCGGGGCTCACTTTTGCCCCGGGCAGCAATCCGCCGACGCCGGGCTTGGCGCCCTGTGACAGCTTCACTTCGATGGATCGGACCGGCGCCCCCTCCACCGTCTCCAGCAGGCGATCCATCGAGAACGTGCCGTCGGGGTTCCTGCACCCGAAATAGCCGGTCCCCACCTGGAAGACCAGATCGCCGCCGCTGCGGTGGTACTTCGAGATGCCGCCCTCGCCGGTGTTGTGCATGCACCCGGCCAGCTTCGCCCCACGGTTGAGCGCCTCGATCGCCGAGCCCGAGAGCGAGCCGAAGCTCATGGCCGACACATTCACGATCGAAGCGGGGCGGAACGCCTTGGCCCGATCGCTCCAAGCGCCCATGACCTTGCCGCACGGGATCGGCGCATCGGGCGGCACCGTCCGGCCCAGCGGGAAGGGACTGTGCCGGAAGGTGATGTGGCCGGGCTTGTCAATCTCGTCATCGGTGCCGAAGCCGAAGTACGTGTTCTGCTCTTTGGCGGTCGAGTACACCCAGCGCCGCTCATCCCGGTTGAACGGACGCTCCTCCTCGTTGTGAGCGACGATGTACTGCCGCAGCTCCGGGCCGATCTTCTCGAGCAGGAAGCGGAGATGGCCGATGACCGGGTACGTGCGAAGGATGGAGTGACGCTTCTGGACGCTGTCGTGGATGAACACCAACATCCCAGAGGCCCCGATAGTGATCAGCATCCACAGCCACCACGGCATGTACCCGAACCTACCGCGAACCCGAGCAACGCCATAGCCGCTCGACGGTGAAGCGCTGGCGGCTGTTTGGAGCAGGGCCGCTCGGGGCAGTGTTCATCCGGCCCAACCGAGGATGGCTTCCTATGCTGGCCCGATGGCAGCGGCACCGGACGGCACAGCGCCCCAACTGGCGCCGCCGGCCTTTGCGGCGCCGCCTCCGCTCGAGCCTGATGTGCTGGCGCTCCTGCCGGCCGACGACGAGGCGCCACGCTGCTCGGCGCACGCCGTCAGCATCGGCACCGATCCCGGCGGGACTGCCATCAGTGCGGAGGCCATCGCACTGATCGAGACACCGCTGCCTTGGCCGAAGCCGGTTTTTGCCTCCGGCCTGCTCGAGGACTTCCGACCGATGATCAATCTGGCAGCGGGCCCGACGCGGGTGCTGGCCGTCGTGCCGCCGGTCACGGCGGACGGGTACGGCACAGTACCGCCGGATGAGCGCGGTCAGTCCGGCAGGATTCCCGTCACGATTCATTGGCGCATCGGCGTCGGGATGCAGTCCGCATGCTTCGAGGCCGTCGGCGCTGCCGGGCTGCGACGGCTTTTCGCACACTTGGAACAGCGCCTGCCCTCGGACCCGGTCGGAGACCGGGAGGGTTTCGTCTCGTTCGGCTGCACCGAAGACGAACGGGCGGTGCTGATCTGCACCCAAGGCAGCCACGATGTGTGCTGCGGCAGCGAGGGCACCCGCTTGGCCGCCGACTTCGAAGGCGTGCTGCGCGCATATCGCGCCGCCGATGTCCACGAGTCCTATCCCGGTGCGCCGACCGCCAGCGGTCGGATCTCGGTGTACCGGGTCAGCCACACCGGGGGCCATCGTTTTGCTCCTACCGCGATGACGCTGCCGGACGGCCGCATGTGGGCTGGCATCGAAGCCGGAGAGCTGGCCTCGATCCTGGACCGGACCGCGGATACTTCCAAGCTGGCGCCGCGCTGCCGCGGCTGGTGGGGGGCTGCCACCGGGCCGGCTCAGGTGGGCGAGCGGGCGGTGTTCGCCGAAGTCGGATGGCCGCTCGAATCGATGGCGCGCGAGGTGCGCTTCCGGCGCACCCCGGACGCCTGGGAGGTCGACGTGATCGCGGCGTCCGCAGGGCGCTCGTGGACAGTGACCGTGCACGAAGGGCGGACGGTTCCCACGATTGCGTGCCGTGCGATGGGCGGTCTGCCCGCCAAGCCGGCGACCGAGTTCATCGTTACCGATATACAGGAGCAACGGACATGACATCACCGCTCGAGGGCATTCGGGTCACCGAGTTCGCGAACTTCGCGGCCGCGCCGTCGGCGGTGGCGATCATGGCCGACCTCGGCGCCGAAGTGATCAAGGTGGAAGCGATCGGCGGCGACCCGATCCGCGGGCTGATGAAGCAGGCCAAGCTGCCTGAGGGCGCCCACAACCCTGACGTGGCGTTCCAGTTCATCAATCGGGGCAAGCAATCGATCCAGCTCAACCTGGAAGACCCAGACGGCTCAGCGATCGCTCGTCGCCTCGTCGCGGCGTCCGATGTCGTGGTGATGAACCTGCTGCCCGAGCGCCGTGACCGGTTCGGTCTGGGCACCGACGATCTGCTGGCGATGAAGCCCGACTTGGTGATCGGCTTGCTCTCGGGCTATGGCGAGGTGGGCGACGAGATCGACCGGCCCGGCTACGACGTGACGGCGTTCTTCTCCCGGTCGGGCTTGTTCGGCGCCTCGACGCCTCCCGGCGGCGTCCCGCCGCACGCGCGACCGGGCCAAGGAGACCACACCACGAGCCTGGCGTTCTTCGGCGCGATCATGGCCGGGCTGCGCGCCCGTGATGTCACCGGCGAGGGGCAGATCGTGGAATCCTCGCTGCTGCGCACAGCGACCTGGACCATCGCCATCGACATGGCCACGTCGCTCGTGGACGGCCGCCCCAACGCCGAACGACCTCGTGAGAGCGGCCTGTCGCCGATGCTCGAAGCCTTCGAATGCGCCGACGGGCGGTGGCTGCACTTCACGATGCCCGACACCGGCGATGCGTGGGAGCGCTTCTGCAAGGCCATCGAGCGGGAGGACCTGCTGGACAACCCCGACTACGAGACCGGCCGGCAGCGCTTTCGAGCCATGCGTGCACTGCTCGCCGACATCGACGACACGTTCAAGTCGCAGCCATCCGACTACTGGATGCCCCGGCTCGACGAATACCGCTGCATCTGGGCGCCGATCAACGACACCGCGCAGGCTGCACAGGATCCGCAGGTGCGCGCCACCGGGGCGTTCGAGACCATCCACCACCCCGAAGCCGGTGAATTCGAGACGATCGCTGCGCCGTTCCGGATGCACAACGCGCCTGAGGTGGGCGTGCGCGGCCCCGCGCCACGAGCCGGTGAGCACACTGTCGCCGTGTTGGGAGACTTGCTCGGCCTCGACGAGAGCGAGATCGCCGACCTGAGCGAACGCGGCATCGTCGCCTCCGACTAACGGCCGGCGGCGGCGCGGCGCTACCGATCAGGCTTCGAGACGCTCGATGATGTCCGCCGCAATGTCCTGCGGTGAGCGGCCCGCTGTGCGGACCTGCTCGAACTGTCCGTAGCCAGCCGAGCGCTCGTCCAAGAGGCGGGCAACAGCGGCGGCCGGGTCCTTGCCTGAAAGCAGCGGCCGCACAGGGCCGTCGATGTCGGCTCTCAGTCGGCGGATGATCTCGTCAGCGTCTGCAGCGAGACAGAAGACGCGGCCAGTAACGGTCAGCGCATCAGCATTTGCGTGGTCGAGCAGCATCCGGCCGCCGGTGGCGATGACGTGATGCTGGCTCCGGGCGACTTCAGCAGCCACCTCCCTCTCGAACGCTCGGAAAGCAACCTCGCCGTGCTCGGCGAAGATGGCGTCGATCGGTCCGTGCCGAGCCACGATCACGTCATCGGTGTCCACGAATGCCCAGTCCAGCTCGCGCGCAACGAGCCGGCCGACGGTGGTCTTGCCCGAGCCCATGAAGCCCGTCAGCACCACATTCCGTTCGGGGACTCGCGTCACCCCTTCACGCTAGAGACGGACGGCACGGACAGGCGCTCGCGCACCCGGTCACGGATGGCCTCGGGCACCCAAGACTCATTCAACGGGCCGACGAGATGGCTGTTCACGGCGATTGCGAACTCAGAGCGACCGTCGGGTCGAGATGCGATCTGCAGCTGCAGCCGTTCCATCAGTTCTTCGTAGTCGATCATCTCGAAATCGGCGGTGAAGTCACCGACCTGAACTTGGCGAAGAGGCTCCATTCCGGCCACTTGGTGGGCCACGAAGATCACCCGAATGCTCCAATCGGCCGGTTCCGCTCGCATTTCGAGGTCTTCTCGCCGACCCTCAAGCACGCGACGGAAAGACGCCTCATGCCCACGGACATACGCGTCCGTCAGCGCGCCTGCGTGCGCCTCGTAGGCACAGATGGCCGCGTGCTGGCGGTTGACGAATTCGCAGTCACCCAGCTTCTTGCGGGAGACGTTCGAGGCGAACACCGAATCGCGAAGACCGCGACCGGCCCACTCCGGAGTTCGGTGCAGGAACGCACCAGCGGCATCGACCATCCGCTGTTCAACGCTCCCGTAGGTTCCCGTTGGCAATTCGGCCAACCGCGAAATGAGCGCATACGCATCGTCCTGGGCCCCGACCCACTCGAGCAACTGCGGCACCTGCTGGTGTTGTAGGTGTCGACGTACGATCCACTGGCGGAGCCAAGACGCCAATTCGCGTCTCGCCGGGTAGTGCATCTCCTCCATCCGAGCAAGCAGCCCCGCGAGAACTAGGGCAGCGCCTCGAACTTTGCGCTTCCGTCCCCATGCCCATCCCGCGTCGAGTGCCACGGCGCCCTTCGCGATGTTGAGGGCTGCGTTGCCTTCCACCCCGTAGAGGGGGTTCGCCTCTTGAAGTGACGCGAAGGCCACACCGCGTGGGCTGAATTCGTACATAACAGAAAGCGGATGGTCGTAGAACTCGCAAACCGTGAGCATGAAGTGCAGCAGGATCATGACCGCCGGCTCGAACTCAGGTTCGGCGAGCTGTGCGATCAGCGCGATGTCGTCATCGGAGAGGCCCAAAGGTAGCCATTTGCGAGGGCCTCGCCTGAGGAACCGGCGCACCTGCGCAAGATCGCGCTGACGAGCCGCTGCAAGCGCCTTGGAGGACGAGCCGCACGCGCCCACTCCTGAACGTCCGCTGCGATGGCGGCTGCACGTTCCGCAGCGGGTACCCCTGAGTCGTCGAGCCGGTCCTCTGCAACGGCGACGCTGGTCAGTTCGAGACTTGGATCAAGCGGGAGGTGCAATGACCGCAGCGCGCGTTCGATGTCACGCTGTTCTGGGCTGAGCGTGGTCATGCTGTCACAAGGTTACGGTTGCCTCGGCGACGAAGTGTCGTGCGGATGCGGCCAGCGCCCCCGTTCGGAACTCTGTGACATGTACGTCGATCCGCGTCCCGCGCGCCCGTTCGGCCTACCGTGAGACATGCTGAGTTGCCGCTACGGAGCTGGGAGGGCGAACGTGGAATCAACCCCGCCCACCTTCGTGTCTCTCTACAGCGGTGCCGGCGGTCTCGACCTCGGGTTCTGCGAGGCCGGGTATCGCCCAGTGTCCGCGAACGACATCGATGCGGCTGCTGCGGAGACCTATAGCGCCTCGTACAAGCGAATCGTTGATCGCCTCCCGCACTTGAGAAACCATGACCACGGTTGCGTCGTCGCAGATGTCAACGATCACCTCATGGGACTCTCGGCAGGGATTGCCGATCTGGTCATCGGTGGACCGCCCTGCCAGGGATTCTCAGTCGCCGGGAAGATGGATCCTTCCGACCCGAGGTCGCGGCATGTGTGGCGATTCTTCGATGCAGTAGAACGCGTCGGACCCCGCGCATTCGTCATGGAGAACGTAAAGGCGCTCGCGGTGAACCGACGATGGTCGGTGCTGCTGACGTGCCTGCGCCGGCGTGCGAAGGAGTTGGGCTTCGAGACTCACGTGCTGCTGCTCAACGCTGCCGACTACGGGGTTCCGCAAGCGCGAGAGCGCATGTTCCTCGTCGGCGTACCACTGGGCACGGCATTCGCGACTCCACCTCCAACTACGGCTGAAAGGCAGCCAACGCTCCGGAAGGCGCTTTCTGCCCTACCGCCATGGGGATCACCCGGCAACGACGTGCTTTGCACAGCCAAGGTCACGCCAGCCAGACAACCGGTCATGCGGCGCTCGCCATTCGCAGGGATGCTCTTCAATGGCGCTGGCAGGCCGATGCGACTCGACGCGCCGGCACCCACGCTGCCGGCCTCGATGGGGGGCAACAGAACCCCAATCGTTGATCAGCACCACCTCGACGGCATCGATGGCTGCTGGGTATCTCGCTATCACGCCCATCTCGCAGCCGGTGGAGCGCCGTACACGTCGTTACCAGACAGGTTGCGTCGACTTACCGTCCAAGAGGCCGCCGCCATCCAAGGGTTCCCCCAAGACATGGAGTGGCGGGGCACCCAGAGCGCCATCTACCGCCAGATCGGCAACGCCGTCCCGCCCAAACTCGCCCACGTCATCGCCGCGGCGCTGCGAGATGCGGGCGCGCTCGCGCACGGGTCACCCTGCCAATAGGTCCGCTGTCTCCCCGCGGCGGACGGCTTTGTCCCGCGGAGTGGTGGGTTTTGGGGTTGAGCCTCGGTGTTGGTTGCCGGTTTGATTGCGGCTGGTGTGACGGTAGCGGGTTCGCGGTGGAGTTGGCTCATGGAGTCTTGTGAGAGGCAGCGCCGCTGGGTGGCCTGCCATTCGTCGTGGAGGTCGGCCAGAATGGCGCCGACGAGGCGGATGGCGGACGCTTTGTTGGGGAAGATCCCCACGACTTGTGATCGTCGTTTGGTCTCTTTGTTGACGCGTTCGAGGGGGTTGGCGGGTCCGGATCTTCTGCCAGTGCGCTTTGGGGAAGGCTGCGAGGGCGAGCACGTCGCTCTTGGCGTCGGCCGTGAGGGGGCCGGCTTTGGGGAAGGCGTCGGCGAGCTGGGCGGCGACGCGGTCCCAGGCGTCCGCGGCGGCGTGGGCGTCGGGCTGGGCGAAGATGGTCCCGAGCAGTGCTGCGGCCATCTGTTGGTGGGTGCGGGGCACCACGGCGAGCAGGTTGCGGACGAAGTGCACCCGGCAGCGCTGGCGGGCTGCGCCACAGAACCAGCGGTCAGCGGCGGCTCGCAGGCCGCGGTGGGCGTCGGCGATGACCAGCCGGACGCCGGTGAGGCCGCGGTCGCGCAGCGAACCCAGGAACTGGTCCCAAAAGGCTTCGCTCTCGCTGTCGCCGAGGTCGCAGCCGAGCACTTCGCGGTTGCCGTCGGCGGCGATCCCCGTGGCGACCACCGTCGCCGTCGAGGTCGGCTGGCCGACGCTGTTGCGCACTTTGAGATACGTGGCGTCGAGACAGACGCAGGGGAACTCGATGTGATCGAGGCGGCGGCCCCTGAAGGCCTCCACGGTCTCGTCGAGCCCGGCGCAGATCCGCGACACCTCCGATTTGGAGATGCCCGACTCGGCGCCCAAAGCGGCGACCAGGTCGTCCACCGAGCGGGCCGACACGCCCGCCACACAGGCCTCCATGACCACTGCGTGCAGCGCCCGGTCGATGCGCCGGCGGGGCTCGATCACCGACGGCATGAAACTGCCCCTGCGCAGCTTGAGGATCCTCAGCTCCACATCGCCGGCCTGGGCCGCCAACAGACGCGCACGGCGCCCGCTGCGCTCGTTGGTGCGGGTCTGGGTGCGCTCATAGCGGCCAGCGCCGACCGCCTCGGCCGCCTCGGCCTCGATCAGCTCCTGGAGCACCAGACGCACCGCGTCACGTACCAACTCCGCGCCGCCCCCGGCGCGGAAAGTCTCCCACAGCTGCGCTGTGGCAACATCAGACAGGGCCATCGGACATGTCCTCCTCGATGAGTGAGTGATTGCTCTCACCGAGGACCGTGCCGATGGCCCACCCAACGGTGGACCCCGTCAGCTACCCAAAAGCCCACCACTCACCAGGACGCTGCCGCCCGTCACACCCCGAGTCAGACCCAGGCCCGAACTGCTGGCCCAAAGATCATGACTGTCACACCCCGTCGGTAGCCATGAACGCATGACGACACGCACGCCCGCTCAGCCACCGCTGACACTGTTCGATGCCTCGCAGTTCGATTTCGAGGCAAACGCTGACGCGAAGACACCGGCTCGACTGCCGCCGGGAGGCGCGCACTTCAGCCAGCTCACAGCAGCCGTTGCCACCAAGAGAATCGCCTTGGATGCAGAGTTGGCGAGGGTCCGGCGGCGGCGCGCCAAAGCCCGGCTCGCCAAGCGGCGCTACCTCGCCGACAACGAGGGCTACGAGCGTCTGGAGCAGACGCGTCGGGCGCTGCATCTCGTAGCTGATTGAGTCTCGCCGTTCGCACTCACGGCATCGAAGTGGACTCGCTGCCTTCGGCCGCGTGCTGACGCAGGGCAGCCGCGGCCATATGCGCTCCACCGATCTGGTGCGGATTGATGACGCGATCAGCACCTGCCTGGTGCAGCTTCGGCAACGCGTCCGGCGAATTCGCTCTTGCCACAATGAACAGCTCCGGACACAGCGCTCGGGCGCTCAAAGCGACATAGAGATTGGCGGCGTCGGAGTCCAAGGCCACCACCAGCGAACTGGCGCTCTCGACGCCGGCGTATCGCAGGGTGCTGTCGTGGGTGGCGTCACCGGACACCAAGTGCAGGTCACCGGGGTCGACGTCGGAGTCGCGGTCGATGAGGACGACATCGGTGCCCGCGTCGATCATGGCCTCGGCGATGGCCCGGCCGACTTGGCCGTAGCCGCAGATGACCGCGTGACCGGAAAGGCTGTCGATGGAGCGCTGCATGCGCCGCCTCCTGATGTGGTCGTCGAGCCGGCCCTCGAACAGCATCTCAATGACAACGCCGATCGTGTAGAGCGACGTGCCGGTGCCGAGCAGGATGAGAGCGATCGTGAAGACTTGGTAGCGCGCTCCTGTGCCTGCTGGATCGCTGTAGCCAACGGTCGAGACGGTGATGACCGTCTGATACAACGCGTCGAGCGCTCCAAGCCCGAGCAGCACATACCCGGTGGTGCCGACTGCCAAGACGACCGTGAGAACAGCGACGCCGACGACGAGACGATCGACAGGTTCGAGTCCTCCGGAAAAGAGACGCCGCCGCGATTCGCTGTGTGATCGCGGACCTCGGCGCGACTGTCGTCGTCGCAGCACGCCCTTCATCGATTGCACGCTATTGCGGCCAGCCTCCCGGGTCGTGCCTGCCACAATGCGCTGCAGTGCGAGCCTCCCGTTGCCGCACCTCTTGTTTCCCGCTCTTGTTCGCTGCCGCTCACGGGCCGCTCGGACCACGGCTTCGCCTCTACCATGGTCGCCGTGCTGATCTGGCTGGACCTCGAGATGACTGGTCTGGATCATCGTCGCCATCGCATCGTGGAGATCGCGACGGTCGTCACAGACGACTCGCTGGAGATCGTCGCCACCGGACCGTCACTGGTCATCGGGGCGACACGGGCAGATCTCGACGCCATGGACGCCGGAGTCCGCCAGATGCACGAAGCCACGGGACTGCTCGACGAGATCGCGGCGTCAACGATCACCGTCGCCGAAGCGCAAGAGCGCACACTGCGGTTCATCACCGAACACGTCCCCGAGCCGGGCACCGTGCCGCTGTGCGGCAATTCCATCGGCATCGACCGTCGCTTCTTGGACCAGTACATGCCGGCGCTCGAGCAGCATTTGCACTACCGCGTCGTCGACGTATCCACCATCAAGGAGCTGGTCAAGCGTTGGCGGCCCGAGGTCGCGCAAGCGTGGACTGACCTCAGCAGATCGCGTGCCGGTTCCACCAAGCATCGAGCACTCGACGACGTGCTCGAGAGCATTGACGAACTCCGCTACTACCGCGATCAAGGCCCATTTGGTGCTGGTGGGATCTCTGCCACGAAATGAACTGCAGACGTCAGCCGTCCGCTGGCTGCCAGAAACCAAGGCTCACTTGAAGCGGTTTCGGGTTACTGCTCAAGCAGGCAAGACACGGCCCACTAGGAGTCCGCTGAGCAAGGGGCGACGCTGGCTCTGCGCATCACCTGACCAGCACCGCTGCCTCGGAGTCCGGCCCGGACGCAGAATCGAACACCCCTTAGAAGTTTCTCGGGGTTCGCTAGCCTGCCTCGCGTGTCACGTCCGACTCGCGAGGAGCAGATGCCGCCCGACGGCAGGATCACCGAGTTCGCGCCGGATGTGCGGCGGCTGCAGCTGCCGATGTCGATGCCGGGTCTCGGGCACGTCAACTGCTACATCTTCGATGACGAGCGCGGCGCCGCACTGGTCGATCCGGGACTGCCCGGTCCGGCCAACTGGAAAGCGCTGATGGCGGGCTTGGCTCAGGCTGAGCTGCCGCCCGAGCGGGTCCACTCCATCATCGTCACCCACAGCCACCCGGATCATTTCGGCGCTGCCGGCCGCTTCCATCGCGAATACGGCGCCGATGTGGTGACCCACCGCCGATTCCGGCTGTGGTGGGACACCGCAGACGAGGACGAGGAGGCGCTGGAACCGGTGTCGTCTGACGGCGAGAACAACGAGCTCGTGGCCGACCCCGTGTACGGCGGGCGCGACACCGGTCCGGGCGGACCCACGCCTTGGGGCGGGCAGCACTACAAGATGCCGTTGCGCGCCAAGCTCGGCTACTGGGCGATGCGCAACGGCTGGGGCAGCCGATGGTTCGCCACTCCGCACCCCACGCATCGCGTCGAGGACGCCGACCGGATCAAGCTGGCCCGGAGGGAATTCGTGGCGGTGCACACCCCCGGCCACACCATTGATCATCTGTGCCTCTTCGACCCCGAAGGCGGCCTGATGATCTGCGGCGACCACGTTCTGCCGACGATCACCCCGCACATCTCAGGCATCACCACCGCACGCGATCCCCTGAAGGATTTCTTCTCGAGCTTGGACCGCGTCGCCGGCTTCGAAGGCGTCACGATGGGTCTGCCGGCTCACGGCCAGCCATTCACCGATTTGAGTGGACGCGTCGAAGACATCAAGCGCCACCACAACGAGCGGCTCGACCTGCTGCGCGAATCGTCTGATCGTCTCGGCCGCGCTCCCGTGCAGGACTACATGAAGCAGCTGTTCAAGGAGCGTTCGTGGGGTCCGATGGCCGAATCGGAAACCTTCGCCCACCTTGAGCATCTGCGCTATATCGGCGAGGTCAGCGTCTCCCGCCGGCCTGACGACGTTCTGGAATACGAGTTCAGCTAGCCAAGCTCACGCCGCATGCGCGCAGGGGGCACCGACGAGTCGGTGCCTCGGCTCGAAAACAACTTGACACGGCCTACCGCGAAGTGGTGCCCTTTTTGGGCGCTGCGGCGTATCGTCGGGTGTCCGCAGCTGAACTACAGCCCCGACCAACAGCTCGATTGGATCCTCGGATGTCCGACTACGGCGCCTACACCACGGCGCGCGCCGTAGTCGGCCGCGTACGGGTGCCTGCGCTCGGTGCCCGTTGCGGTCAGCGGCCCACCATGTGGCGAACCGCGTTCGGCATCGCCACCGGCGTTCCCACCGCGATGGATCCCACGCCGACCGTGTTTCGGCACGCGATGCGCGGTCACGGCACGAACCCGACGACGGCCGTCAAGTGCCACCGCCTGTGGCCTTCGGAGTGTCTGATGTAGTCCTCTGAGACACCAGAACTCTCCGAACGGCCGCCGGGACAACCCGGCGGCCGTTCTGCGTTTGGCCTCGGATCCCGGAGAACCGCTGAGATCCCCATCCCACCCAGTTCATCAACAAAGGAGCAAGCACATGCTGGAACTCGTCATCGACAACACACCGGCCCACACCAGTGAGGCTTGGCGCGCCAAGGGTCGCTGTCGCGACCTCGTGGGCACCTTGACACCGCTGTTCTTCTCAGAGGACTTCTACGAGATCGCCCGGGCCAAGGCCATCTGCTCGTCATGTCCCGTGATGAGCGAGTGCTTCGAGGCCGCAAAGTCACAGCATGAGCCTTGGGGTGTGTGGGGCGGCGAGCTCTTCGAGAACGGACGAGTCTGCAGGGACAAACGTCCCCGCGGCCGACCGCCCACACAGGCCCGGCCGCAGCTGATCGTCGAGGAGGTGCCACTGCCTCCCGACTTAGTTCGCGCCTGAGTCCTCCCCTGCTCAGGCGCGCCCCCGAGCGGACCCGGCCCCCTCAGGCGGGTCCCTCGGCTGGGTCCCCCCGGCAGACCCAGCCGTCAAGGCCTGCACTGTCCCCGCAGGCCTCGCTGAAACGGCCTGCCCCAGCGGACTGAGGCTGCCCGAAACGGGCGGTTGACAGCCTTGGGGCAGGCCGTCAAGCGGTTGCCCATCTGAACAAGCACAGGCCGGGTGACGCCTCTCGGCCTGCTTCCAGTCCTGGAGCTGGCGCCACTGAGACCACAAGTAGCATCACGCCTGCATGGAGGCACCGGCACGGCCACGCTGGCGAGCACAGCTCGAGGGCTGGCGAGGCTGGCTGTTCGCTCTCCTCGGTCTGTACGTGCTTGGCGCTGCTGTGTTCTTGCTCGCGGGCGGCGCGCGTCCCGCGATGACCTCGCTGATGGCCATGGAGGAAGAGGTCGAAGCCGACGAGACCGATGTCACCCAGAACCCAGCGACCACGGCTTCGGCGACGTCGCCGGGTACCGCTGCTGCGCCGGTCTCCGTCTCCGATTCGGAACCTGAACCGTTGTCGGTGTGCAGCGACATCGATCCCGTCTCCCATAGCGTCGACCCCAGCTTGGAGGGCGTGCACGCCTTGGGATTCTTGACGCTTGATGAGGAGCCCGCCTCATTTGCCGGCTACGTGGGCTGCCCGCTCATCGTGAATTTCTTCGCTTCGTGGTGCGTGCCATGCGTGACCGAGATGCCCGACTTCGAGCGCTTCTGGAACGCCCACGGAACGTCGGTCGCGGTGCTGGGTCTCGCGGCCAACGACCGGCTCGAAGACGCCATCGAGACAGTGGAAGAACGGGGCGTGACCTATCCCACCGGCCTCGACGAGGGCGATCTGTTCATCGACTTCGGTGGGCTAGGCATGCCCACGACCGTGTTCGTCTCGCCCGACGGCGACATTCTCGAGACCCACAGCGGCCTGCTTACCCTCGACGACATCACCGACCGGGCAGAGGAGCACTTCGGGCTGTAAGCCCGAAGAACTGACACAGCGGGCTGTAAGCCCGAAGAAAGGGCAACAGCGAGCTATGAACGGGGCACGACTCACCTTCGCCTTCACAGCGGGCATCGTGGCGACCGTCAACCCATGCGGCTTCGCCATGCTGCCCGCCTACCTGTCGTTCTTCTTGGGAATCGACCGCCGGGCGACCGACGACAGCTCACACGCCGGCGTCGGGCGCGCGCTGGCCACCGGCGCTGTCGTCACCACGGGCATCGTCGTGGTGTTCGGCGTCGTCGGCATCGCCTTGTCGGCGGGCCTGAGTGCGCTGCGGGACTACGTCCCCTGGGCGGCCATCGTCATCGGTGCGGGACTCATCGCGCTCGGCATCGCGATTCTCGCCGGGTTCCGCTTGACCGCGTACCTGCCGAAGTTCGAGCGCGGGGCGGGGGGCCGCGATGTGCGCTCGCTGTTCCTGTTCGGCGTCAGCTACGCCATCGCGTCGGTGTCCTGCGGGCTGGCCACGTTCCTTGTCGTGGTCACGGCTTCAGCCGGCGACGACAGCTTCGTCGGCGGCATCGTGTCGTTCGTGCTGTACGCGCTGGGCATGGGCATGGTGCTGACATCGCTGGCGGTCAGCTTGGCGCTGGCTCGTGGCTGGCTGCTGAGCAAGCTACGGGTGCTCATGCGCTACACCGACACCATCGCAGCGGTGCTCATGATCGCCGCCGGTGCGTTCACCATCTGGTACTGGTTCATCGATCTGACCGATCGCGGTGGCGACGGGCTGGTCGTGACCGTGGAACGCTGGAGCAGCAACCTGAGCAATTGGGTGGCCTCGGTCGGCGGCGTGCGGCTCGGGCTCATCATGAGCATCGTGCTTGCCATCGGTCTCATGGCGATGCTGGCGACGGGCCGCCGCAGCGATACGGCTCCAGCGGGCGACGACGGCGAACCGCCAAAGCCGGACCCAGCTGCAGAACGTGCAGGCAGTGCCGCAGAGATGCTGAACTGAACCCTTGTGGCACTGCACCTGAAGGACCGCACGCTGCTCGACGCTGAGCGGCCCTTCGCCGAACTGCTCGGGCGACCCGGAGTGAGCGAGGTGCTGCAGCTGCGTTCGTGTTTCGGGTTCATGGCGTTTCACGGCGGCTGGCTCGAAGAGGTGACCGACGACATCGCCATGACCGCCGCCGAGCGCAGCGGCGCCTCGGTGTATGCCTGCCTGCAGGGTCCCGACGATCAGTGGCATCTGCCCAGTCACTGCTTCGATCCAGCCGACTCGCCGGTCTTGCGCCAATTCCTCGATCACGTCGATGTCGTGGTGGCGGTGCACGGCTTCGGCAGCCCCCGGCTGCTGCGGGCGGTGCTGCTGGGCGGTCGCAACCGGACGCTCGCAGCCCATGTCGCGGTGCACCTGATCGGACGGCTGCCGCACTACGAGATCCTCCACCGTCTCGACGACATCCCCAAGTCACTGGCTGGCCAGCACCCGCGCAACCCGTGCAACCTGCCTCGCAGCGGCGGCGTCCAGATCGAGCTGCCGCCGCGCATCCGCGGCAAGAGCCCGATGTGGACAGGATTCCGCGGTCCCGGACGCGTGCCCCATCACGAGGCGCTCATCGAGGGCCTCGCCGCGGCAGCTCGAGCCTGGCCGCGGGCAACTGCCGCAGCCAGCGACGATCGTGCGCCGGAGCCCGCGACGTCGGCAGCGGATTGAAGCCTCGCCGCAGGCGACGTTGAGATGAGGCTGCGGATCGCTGCGACGGTCGCCATTGCGGGCGTTGCCGGTGTGGCTGTGGGGCGTGTGGGGGCTGGCCCGCCGGGGCGGGTGGGCGCCGGTTCGGGGTGCGGGGGGATGTTGTGTCAGTGGGGGTGGGCGATGGCGAGCAGCGCTTTGGCGCCTGGGTGCTGTTGGGGCAGCCGCAAAAGGACGCGTCGTGCGCTGCGGCACACCGCAGCGGGCAGGTGCCAGAGTTGCCGGCGGAGCCGTTTGGGCGCTGCGCGTCGCAGCGGGCAGGTGAGGCAGGTGTTTTGGAACCAGCCCACGAGCATCGAGCTGAGGGCGCGCAGGGCGGCCCGTGTGCTGTTGGCGTGCCAGTCGGCGAAGGGCACGCGCGCTAGGCCGCTGTGGTTGAGGCGTGCGATGGCGTCCTCGGTGTCGGCGTGTTTGCGCATCAGGCGGCCGAGCCGGGTCGGGTGGCCGGCTTGGTCGGCGAGGAATCCCCATCAGCGGAAGTTCTCGCTCGCGAACAGGCTGCGCTGCGCGCCGGGGTGGCGGGGCTCTCGGCGCACCACCAGCCGCGTGCGGGGCGGCCAGCCTGAGAGGTCGGCGAGGTCCGCGACCTGAGCGCGGCCGCGGCGCTGCTTTGGGCGGTCGGGGACGTCGTGGCACAGGCTCGGCTCCCCCAGTGCGCTGCGGACCGCCGCTGTGACGGCCAGCGAGGAGCGCGCCGACACGGCATAGCCGATGTTGCGCCCGGCCAGCTCGCCGACGAGGGTCGGCAGTGAACCTCAGCGGCTATTGGGCGCCTCAGCTTTCGGCCGATACTGGTTGGCGGGATAGTGTGACCCGATTGGGGCAAGCCGAGTGCTGATCGTACAGCAGGGCTGAACGCTGCATAACCGTTCAGACATATTGCGAAATAAGTACGAACGGTGGTATATTGTCGCCATGGACTCGAACGCCGTCTCGGTGCCCAACCCGTTTGACCTCGGGCGGGCCATCCGCGGTCATCGCAAGGCCAGGGACATGACCCAAGCGCAGCTGGCTGATGCCGCTGGCGTGTCCGCGAAGTGGCTCTCCGAGGTCGAGAACGGCAAGGCGACTGCGGAGGTCGGCAAGATCATGGGAGTCTTGGGCTGTCTGGGCCACACCTTGAGCGTCGCGCCCCGCAGAGGGCCGCTCTTGGATCTCGGGGCACACATCGACTCGTTCGCCCAAGACCCATGAGCAGCACGTTGTGCGTCGTGCTCAATGGCGCTCACGCTGCGAATGTCGAGTTCCGAGGCAGGCAAGCCGCTCTCGAGTACAGGCGTGAGTACATCCGGCAGTCGGCGACGCCGCTGTCGGCAAGATTCCCTCTCAGCAACCCAATGGTGCGAGGCGAGGAAGTGCGCAGGTGGCTGCTGAACCTTCTTCCCGACGACGACAACGTGCTGACCTACTTGCGGTCCGAGTACAAGATGTCTGGGCGCGATCCGCTGAGACTGCTGGAGACCCCCATGGGGGCGGACTGCGCTGGCGCAGTGCAGTTCTGCCTGCCTGATCGGCTGGGCGACCTGTTGAGCAGACAAGGTGGCTCGACGCCGATCACCGACTCGGAGATTGCGGCGTGGCTCGGCGCTTATCCCGTTCTGCCGCCAGTCATGGACACGACCGGATCTGCGTTTCCGGTCACCTTCAGTCTTGCCGGCATGCAGCCGAAGATCGCTTTGAGGCGCGCCCGAAATGGATCCTGGGAGCGCACATGGGGCAGCCTGCCCACCACTCACATCATCAAGGCAGCACGCTCTGACTATCCGGACGAATGTGTGTTTGAACACCTGACGATGAGCACAGCCAGGCGACTTGGCATTCCGGCAGCGAGAACGGAGGTCGCGGACTTCGGCGGCAGGCAAGCGATCATCGTCGAGCGATTTGACCGCTCAAGCAACGGCATGGGTCGCATTCATCAAGAGGACTCATGTCAAGCTCTCGGCAAGTCCCAGTCCGAGAAGTACGAGAACCTCGGCGGACCCGGAGTAGCTGACCTGCGGCGCATAGCCCAGAGCGGCGGTCCGGCGACGTCGGGCAATGTGGACCGCTTGCGCGACATGCTTCTCTACCGCTGGCTCGTCGTTGACAGCGACGCTCATGCCAAGAACTACAGCTGGATGTTCGACGACGCCGGAAGCGTGCATCTCGCGCCGCTCTACGACTCGTGTAGCTGGCTGCCGTTCAGACGCGGCATGAGAACCGGCGACGTGCCGATGGCCATGAGCATGGGGACTGGCACAAGAGTCAGCGACTGCGACAGACCCGAAGGGCTGGCTGGGCTCGCTGCCAAGCTCGGGCGACCACGATCAGAGATCTGCGAACGCGCAGCCGAACTCGCAGACGCGCTGCCGTCAGCCCTCAAGGACGCCGCCGCTGCCCTTCCGGCCGTCGAGTGCGACCGGGGCAGCGTTGAGGAACACATCGCCGAAATCGACATCCGCGCGAGCACCTGCGAGCAGATCGCCGCGGAGACACCGGAATAGCTGCTCTTCGCGTTTTAGCGTGGGGTGAGGTTGTCGAGGAGGGTCCAGTTTGGTTTGCCGGCGTAGAGCAGGACGCGTGTTCGGTAGTGGTCGAAGTTGGCGGTCCTGAATGACACGCGCTTGATGAGCTTGGCGAGGTTGTTGTCGGTCTCGGTGGGTCCGTTGGTGATGCGGGACCGGTGCCAGTTCGTGATCTGGGTCCGCCAAGTGTGCGGGGTGCGGCCGAGCTTGTTCAGCTCCGGGCTGAACGTTTCGTCGCGCGGGTCGCGTGAGAGCTCGTTGAGGGCTTCGAGCGCGAGGTCGCGGTCGCCGATGCGGTAGATGCCGCGCAGGGTTTCCTTGGCGTGCCAGGCGTCGCGCGCCTCGCCGCGTGGGTCGCCGGCTGCGAGCAGGCCGCGCAGCTTGGTGCGGCCTCGGTCGCTGATGCGCTCGGCGGCTCGCAGCATCAGCCGTCTGGTGCGGTAGAGGTGGTCGCCTTTGGTGCCTCTGCCGCCGGTGGTGTGGTTCTGGACGCGTCGTCGCATGTCGTCGATGGCGCTGTTGGCGAGCCGCGCGACGCGGAACGGGTCCGCGATCTGGGTGGCGTGCGGCATCGTGTCGCCGAGCGCCTTGCGGTAGGGGCCCGACAGGCCCCGTGACCGCCCAGCGGATGCGTTTTCGCCACAGCGGCGTGCGCCCGCCGATCCAGCCCTTGGCGCCGGCGGCGCTGCGACCGGCGACGATGTCCAGCAGGACGCCTCTGCGCACGCCGACGATGGTGGCGCCCCAGTGCTTTCGGCGGTACGGGCCGCGGCGGGGCATCAGGATCTCGTCGAGGCCCAGCGCTCTCACGCCGCCGGTGCGGCCAGGGCCGGCGCCAAGCAGCGCCGGGCCCCACCGGTGCACTGCTGAGGTGGCCGTGTGCCAGCCCGTGCCCAGCTCGGCTGCGGTCTCGGTGATCGCCCGACCCAGGCCCGCCCGGCGTGTCGCCCACCGCGCCGCACGGGATGCCATGCGCCCTGGGCAGCGCAACAGCAGGGTCCTGGTCGGTGAACGCGCGCACCGCACACGACCCGCCCGGGCACAGCCGGCGGCGCTTGTTCCGCACCAGCCGCGCCGGGCGCCCGAACGCCGGCAGATCCGCCAGGCCCACCTTGCCGGCGCCGTGACGACGCACCGGCCCGCCGCAGCCCCCACAGCACGGACAACCCGACAGCTCGATCCCGATCCGCCCGCCGCGCCGCTCAACAACGCCGCTCACCGCCACACCCGTCCCCAGCCCGACGACCAACAACAACGCACGCGCAAGGTCAACAACCACAGGGACCCTCCCGAATCAGGACAACAACACGCCTCCGATTCTGGGGGATCCCTCCCTACACAACCAGACCCTCAACCGGCCCACTCCACGCGCAAACGCGAAGAGCCAGCAAACACACCGTATGGCTGGACGGTCGCTTGCGGTTCGATCGCGTTGTCGCTGATGGGTGCCTGGTGGATCGGGTCGCGATCGACGATGTGGTTCGCTTACGGCTCGCTGCCGCTGCATTGGCTCGTCTGGCACTGGTTGTTGGTTCCGACGGACCCGCTGTGCATCTGATACCTGCCTCTCCAGGTTGACGCCGCTGGCAGTCGCTTGAAATCGGTTACGCCGGGGCGGGGATCTCGGTGAAGTTGAGCCAGGGATAAAGCACTTCTGGCACGCCGATGGAGCCGTCGGGGCGCTGGTGGTTTTCCATGATAAACACGAGCGTGCGGCCGACGGCGCATGCCGTGCCGTTCAGGGTGTGGACCAGCCCGTGACCGTCGTCGTCGAACCAGCGTGTGCCGAGACGTCGGGCCGAGTAGTCGGTGTAGTTCGAACACGAGGTGACCTCGCGGTAGGCCCGCTCCGACGGCAGCCAGACCTCAAGGTCGTACTTCTTGGCCGCCGCGGCACCCAGGTCACCCGCCGCCACGTTGATGACGCGATAGGGCAGGTCGAGCGAGCCGACAATCTCCTCCTGGATGGCCCGCAGGGAGTCCAACTCGTCCCAGCTCGTGTCCGAGTCGCAGAACGAGAACATCTCGACCTTGTCGAACTGGTGCACCCGGAAGATGCCGCGGGTGTCCTTGCCGTGGGTGCCTGCCTCGCGCCGGAAGCACGACGAGAATCCCGCGTAGCGCAGCGGCAGCGCGGCCCGCGCCAAGCGCTCGCCCCGGTGCAGGCCGGCCAGCGCCACCTCGGACGTGCCGATCAGAAACAGGTCGTCGCCGTCGATCTCGTACACTTGGTGACGGTCGGCAGGGAAGAACCCGGCCTCGACCATCATTTCCTCGCGAACCAGCACCGGGGGCAGGACCGGCAGGAAGCCGTGGCGCTCCAGCACGTCCATGGTCCACTGCACCAGTGCGAACTCCAAGCGCACGGCAGCGCCCTTGAGGTAGGCGAATCGCGTGCCGCTGTTGCGAGCCCCGCTGTGGGAGTCGACCAGACCGGTCAGTGCTCCGATCTCGGCATGGTCGTGGGCGGGCGGGTCGCCTCGCTCTCCCACCTCGCGCACGGTCTCGAAGTGCTCCTCGCCGCCGGAGGGCACATCGGCCGCGGCTGGGTTCGGCACCTGCAGCGCCAGGTCGGTGCGGCGCTCGGCGGCAGCGCGCTCGGCGGCCTCGAGTCGTTCCACGGCTTCCTTGCGGCGAGCAGCCTCGGCGATCTTGGCTGGACGGTCCTCGGGAGCGGTGCGCCCGATCTCACGCGACGCAGCGTTCTGCGCAGCACGGGCTTCCTCGGCTTGGTGCGTGATCGAACGCCATGCGACATCGGCCGCGAGCACCTCGTCGATGAGCTCGGCCGGTGCTCCCTTGCGGGCAGCCCCGTCTCGGTACGCAGCGTCGTCTCGAAGCCGACGGAGATCGATCACGCCGGGTGAAGCTACCGGCGTCTCGCGTCGGCGGCGGGCGAGCAGTGCTTGTGTGTGTGCTCAGTATTTGCGAGCATCGCCAGATGTCAGATCACGCGTTGGCCGCAAACCGACAAATCCGCTTCGAAGCCTCCGACAAGCCCCCGTTGCCGCTCACGGCGGGGCTGGGCCTGCAATTCGCCATCCTCGCCATCGCCGGCATTGTGCTGACACCTGCCATCGTCATCCGGGCCGCCGATGGCACGGATGAGTACCTGACGTGGGCAGTGTTCGCGGCCGCAGCGATCAGCGGCATCAGCACGATTCTCCAAGCGGTCCGGTTCGGCCGGATCGGCGCCGGCTACGTGCTGCTGATGGGCACCTCTGGCGCGTTCATCGCGGTCTGCGTCACGGCGCTCGCGGACGGCGGGCCGGGCCTGCTGGCCACCCTGGTCGTGGCCTCGTCGCTGTTTCAATACCTGCTCGCAGCAAAGCTCGCGCTCTTCCGGCGACTCATCACCCCGACGGTGGCAGGCACCGTGGTGATGCTGATCGCCGTCACCGTGATGCCGCTCGTCTTCGACATGGTGACCGCCTCGCCTGAAGGCACCGCCGCGGCGAGTGCGCCGGTCAGCGCGCTCGTCGCGATGGGCGTCATCGTGGTGATCGCACTGAAGGCCCGCGGGAGCCTGCGCTTATGGGCGCCGGTGATCGGCATCGTGACCGGATCGATCGTCGCGGCAGTCTTCGGTCTGTACGACTTCGATCGGGTCACCGAAGCGAGTTGGATCGGAATTCCCGACAGCGGCTGGCCCGGCTTCGACTTCTCGTTCGGCGCCGACTTCTGGAGCCTGCTCCCCGCGTTCGTGTTCGTTACGCTGATCGGCGCCGTCGAGACCATCGGTGACGCGGTGGCCATCCAGCGGGTGTCGTGGCGCCAGCAGAGGGCGGTCGACTACCGGGCCGTGCAGGGCGCCGTTGCAGCCGACGGCACCGGCAATCTGCTGTCGGGACTGGTCGGCACCGTGCCGAACACGACCTACTCCACCAGCATCTCCATCACCGAGCTGACCGGCGTGGCGGCACGCCGTGTGGGCGTCGCCATCGGTGTCTCGTTCATCGTGATGGCCTTCGTGCCCAAGCTGCTGGCGCTGGTGCTGGCGATCCCCGATGCCGTGGTTGCGGCCTACGTGACCATCCTGCTCGCACTGCTGTTCGTGGTGGGGATGAAGATCGTGGTGGCTGACGCCACGGACTACCGCCGGGGACTGATCGCAGGGTTCTCGTTCTGGATCGGCGTCGGCTTCCAGAACAACCAGATCTTCCCTGAGTACCTGGCAGGCTTTGCCGGCGGTTTCCTCGAGAACGGCATGACCGCCGGAGGGCTGACAGCAATTGTCCTGACGCTGTTCGATGAGGTGACCCGGACCCGTCCCCGGCGGTTGCGTTGCGAACTGGCGACCTCGTCATTGCCGCAGATTCGGTTGTTCTTGGGCCGCTTCGCCGACCGCAACGGCTGGAGCCGGGCGATGTCGGACCGTCTCGACGCAGTCGCCGAGGAGTCGCTGCTGACGCTGACCGACGCCGAAGAACCCCCCGACGGCGGTGAGCCTCGCACCCTTCGGCTGACTGCGAACAAGCAGGACGGCCGTGCGGTACTCGAGTTCGTGGCCGCGGCAAGCGGGGAGAACATCGAGGACCGGCTCGCTGTGCTGGACTCGCAGAGGATCGAGCGGCCCGCCGAACGGGACCTGTCCCTGCGAGTGCTCTCCCACCACGCCGCATCGGTGCACCATCAGCAATATCACGAGGTGGACATCGTGACCGTCCACGTCGACGTGCCCGACCCAAGAGGCTGAGTCCCGGGTCCGAGCGGCTCGTGGGTTCGTAATCGAGCAGACGCGGATCGTTCCGCGGGGCGCAAGTCTGCTCGGGTCGAACTCGTCGATTCCCGCCGATGTCTTCCCGGCGCCAGATCGAATGGCTCGAGCGTTGCCGCGAACAGGGCGTGCCGGTCTACGGCCAAGGCGTCACCAGCGATGCCGGTTTCACCTTCACGCTCGAGGACTGGAACCTCTACGACGACTCTGAGGCCTGGATGGAGGCCTGGATGGAGGCCTGCATGGGCTCCAAGGAGGAGCGTCTGGCGAAGATGTCGGACCCGAGCAGGCGCCAGGCCCTCAAGGACACGCTTCCACGCACCGCCACCGCCGGGGTCGTGGTCTACGACCCCGACAACCTCACCGTCGGACCCCATGAAACAGCGCACGACCTGCCCGCAAGAAAACCGCGACACACCACTGGCCGTCATCGCGAGAGCGACGGCGAAAACCGTTTGCCAGCCGGCTGACGATGAATCCATGATGGCGGCGCGCCGCGTCGGCTCATCGTCAAGATTCGAGTGTGTACTCTATGCGCATGGCACGCGTGAACGTATACTTGCCGGACGATCTTGCTGAGAAGGCGCGTGCGGCCGACCTGAACGTGTCCGGGCTGACGCAAGCCGCCATCCAGCACGAACTCGACAGATGTGCTCTCAACCAGTGGCTCGACGAGGTGGCGGCTCTGCCGCCAACCGGCATTGACGACGAGACGGCTCAAGCAGTCATCAGTGCGGTAAGGGACGAATTCGAGTTCGGTGAATGAGCCGCTGATCGTGGATGCGTCTGCAGTCGTTGACATGCTTATGGACGCTCCGGCAGCCAGCGCGATCCGATCTCGCCTGAGGCACAACGAGTTGCACGCGCCAGCTCACCTCGATGCCGAAGTCCTGTCGGCCATCGGTCGGCATCATCGCGCCGACCTTCTCAGCGCCGAGGAAGCCTCATTACGGCTAGGACTTCTGCAACGAATGCCCATCCAGCGCCATCACTTGCCCGCGCTGCTCCCCGACGCGTGGGGCTATCGCCACAATCTGCGGCTTGCCGACGCCCTCTACGCCGCTCTGGCAGACCGACTCGGGATTCCCATACTGTCCACTGATCGAAGACTCGTTGCCGCAGTTCCCCAAGCGGAAGAGCCAAGTTCTCTTTAGCCCGCGGCTTGAGGACATCAGGTCCGCCGGGCCGGCGGTAGATTTGGCCTCAGCGCGCTTCGGGAGCCGCGCCCAGCGGCACGAGCCGCGGCGCAGGAGGCCAGATATGGCTGAGAACCCTGAACAGAGCCCCCACAACCGCACACCCCTGCTCGTCGTGGACGTGCAGCCCACCTTCTGCGAGGGCGGCGCCCTGCCCGTGGAAGGCGGGAACGCCGTCGCCGCGCAGGTAGCAGAACTGCTGGCGGGCGAGCACGGCTACGACATGGTGGTGACCACCCAGGATTGGCACATCGACCCCCGGCGACCACTTCAGCGACGAGCCCGACTTCGTCGACATCTGGCCGCCTCACGGCGTGGCCGGCACGGCGGAGGCCGAGCTGAATCATCGCAATGGGCGGTCTGCGCATCGGAGCTACTCGCTGCCGGAGCGGGAGCGCTGCCGCCCCGACTTCGCGATGTTCCGGTGATTCATGATGACCTCGTCCATCACCAAGTGGATGAACCTCTCGCAGAAGTCAGAGTCGAGCCCCTCAGAGCGCGCTAGCTCGCGCAGCGAGTCGAGCTGTTGATGCTGTCGAACCAAGTCCACCGGCGGCAGGCTCTTCTCAGCCTTGTACCACCCGATCTCCAAGGTGATGCGGAACCTCTCAGCCAACAGACGCACGAGGTCTGCGTCGACCTCGTCAATGCGGCGACGGTATGCAGCTAGCTGATCGTCGGACATGGACCCTGTTTCTAGCCAATCGAGTGGCCACAAACACCCGAGGGTCACCCGGCAGGCACTCTTGCACCCCTGTGCGAGCGCGAACAAGCCTCAGCGCACCTTGGCTACGGTTTGCGGCCGTGAGCCAGTCGGCGGCGAACCATGGCCTGCGCGGCCGGACGGCGGTTGCCGGTGTCGGCGAGACCGCCTATTACAAGCGCGGCCAGTCTCGTGACCCGGAGTTCGTTCTTGTGCTGAAGGCGATCTTGGCGGCGTGCGAGGACGGCGGGATCAGCCCGCGGGAGATCGACGGCTTCTGCTCGTACAGCAACGACCGCAACACGCCTGCCCGGCTGGCCAATGCTCTCGGCCTCGAAGAGCTCAGGTATTCGAACATGCAGTGGGGCGGCGGGGGCGGCGGCGCAGCGGCGGTCGTGCAGAACGCCTCCAGTGCCGTTCACGCGGGCTCGGCCGATGTGGTGGTTGCCTACCGGGGTCTGGCCCAGGCCAGTTCGGCCGTTTCGGCCAGGGCGGGCGCCGTCCGGCCGTGCGCGGCGAGTTCGCTTACACGCTTCCCTATGGCGTGATGAGCCCGGCCCAGATGTACGCCATGCGCACCACCCGGCTGATGTGGGAGCACGGCATCGACCGGTCGACGATGCGGGCGGTGGCGCAGGTCGTGGCCGTACCACTCCGCTATCCCGTAGCGGCTCACGCGAACAGGCGGTCCCGTGTGATGACCAGCTCAGGAACGCGGGTGTTGTGCCCGTTGCGCATCTCGACGGTGACCGCGTGGAAACGGTGCTCTGCGACAAGCTCGGTGATCTCGTCGCAGCAGTCGTAGGTCATCACGAAGTCGGTGCCCGCATCGGCCAGCGTCTCGAAGATGCGCCGGTGATCCACCGCGTTGTGCGCGTACAGGCGGCTGCCTGCCCGCTTGCCGCCCGCGGTGTAGGGGGCGTCAACGAACATGCGCACCCCGTCGATGTCGGCTGTCATCTCCAACACTGCCGCGCCGTCGCCTTCGCAGAACGTGAGACGGTCGGCGTGCTCGGTGATCGCAGCGAGCCGACCGGCGAGCGTGTCGGGATACCAGCGCGAGCCGATGCCGTTGCCGTTCTCGCCCGAACGGGTCAGCGACGCGCCCGGCGCGAGCACCCCGCCGCGTCGGGTGCGGTTCAGCACCAGCGTGCGGAACCCGTGGGCCACTACATCGCCGGGGCAGCGCTGCTCCAGTTCGGTGACGCTCTCGCGGGTCACGTCGAAGGTGAGCACCAGTTCCGCGAGATCGTCGCCGTGCATCAGCGCTGCCCGCCAGAACGCTGCCACGTCGCGGTCTAGGTCCACCATCAGCGCACGCTCGGCAAGCCCTTCCATCACCGCTGTCAGCGACACGATGCCGCCACCGGCGAACGGCTCCACGAGCACCCCGCACGGCTCAGCGAGCCAATGGCGAATGTGGGGCACCAGCCACGTCTTGCCGCCCGGATAGCGCAGCGGCGACCGTTGCGGCACCGAGGCAACATTCACCGCGGGAATGTCCGACACCGATATGGCGGGAGCCGGTCGGCTGCCGAGCAGCCCTGCGGCTATTTGCTCGGGCGGGGTGTCGATCACGGGCAGCGTGACCTCTCGCTTCATGCGGACTCCTCTCGCTGCCACGACTCGCCGTCGGGGATCGCCAGCGTCCGCAACGGAACCGGGCCGACGAGACCGGCGTAGGTGAGCGGCTTGCCTGACATGCGGGCGACAGTCTCGCCCATCATCGTCGCCGTGTCCTGCGGACGCAGGTTGTGACGCGTCGCGAACTCGGCCACGTAGCGCTGCAAGTGCTTCGGGGAGATGTGATGGAACGTGCCGTGATAGCCGCGCTTGAGCAGAGCCCAGAAGCTCTCGATGCCGTTCGTGTGTGCCATGCCGGAGACGTACTCGCTCACAGAATGCCGCACCGTCTCGTGCGGGTGCGGGATGCCCAGGTAGCCCTTGTGGTCATCGGTATAGACCGTCGCGCCCTGCGCCGCGGCGGAAGCCGCGAAGCCGCGAAGCCGTGCAGCGTTGCTCGGTCGGTGCCTGAGATCACCCGAGCCGACACGTTGCCCGTCGCCCGATCCTTCGCCCCCGCTGCAGCGGTCTTGTCCACCCCACCCCTGCCGGGATGCGCCGCTCACGGTCCACGGCGTGCATGTTCTTGGCCTTCCCGCCGACGTAGGTCTCGTCCACTTCGACGGGTCCGGCCATGTCGCCGCCCATGTCCGACCACGCTTCGCGGAGCCGCTGGGCGAGGAAGCACGCCGACTTCTGAGTGATGTTCAGGTCACGGTGCAGCTTTAAGCTGCTGACGCCTTTCAGCGAGTCAGCTACATAATCCCCTATTCATTCATCACTTGGATGATTTTCCCCAGAGGCTGCGGAAGCTACAAGCGACCGCTGGTGATGAGGCGGCGGCGGTGCTCCAAGAAGTCGACCAGCACGTAGTCGCCCAGATTGTGCGAGCTGGTGAAGAATGCCCGCCCCCCGTTCATCTCCGTCATTTTCTCCACGAACGCCCGCAGATAGCTGTTGGGGTCCAGCATGAACACGTTGATGCGGATGTCCTCACGGGTCGCCCGCGCCACCTCGAGCAGCGTGGCCTCGATGGTCTCGCGCACCGGCGGGTAGGCGAAGAACGGCCGCCCGTCACGCCCGAGGTGTGCGGTCGGCTCACCGTCGGTGATCATGATGATCTGCTTCGAGCCCGACTGGCGAGACAGCAGGCGCCGGGCGATCATGAAGCCGTGCTGCATGTTGGTGCCGTAGGCGAAGTCCCACGAAACCTCGGGAAGCTGCGCAGCGGTCAGCTCGGAGGCTGACTCGGCGAAGCCCACGATGCCCAGGTAGTCGCGCGGGAACTGCGCCGAGATCAGCGAGTGCAGCGCCATCGTGACCTTCTTGGCCGGCAGGAAGTTGTCACGCATCGGCATCGATAGCGACAGGTCCAGCATCAGCACCGTCGATGCGCGCGACAGCAGCTCGGAATGCTCGATCTCGAAGTCGTCGGGAGTGAGCCGCACCGGCGTGCCGGTCCCCTGCCGGGCCACCGCGTTGCGCACGGTGCGCTCGATGTTCAGGTTGAACGTGTCGCCGAACTCGTAGAGCTTGGTCTCGTAGGCGAACTCGTTGCCGATGCCCGACTTGCGCACCTGGTGGCTGCCGACCTTGTCGTCCATCAGCCGGGTGAACAGGTCGCCGAGCGCGTTCTGCCCGATGCGCCGCAACGCCCGCGGCGTCAGCTCCAGGCGGCCCTCGGTGTGCTGCGCGAGGCCTGATTCCTCGAGCATGCGGGCCATCTCGCTGAGCCGGTCCAATGCCTCGGCGGACTGGTTGCCCAGCAGCTCGCGCACCCGCTCGGGATCCACCTCGGCCAGCGCAGACGGGCTGACTGCGCCCTGCAGCATCTCCGACAGCGCGTCGAGGTCGCCGAGTTGGGCCAGCACATCGGCCGCCTGGGACATCGACAGCGGATCGTCCCCGCCGAAGGAGTAGTTGCGATCCCAGCCCATGTCGGGGAACGCCTCCTGGAGGTTCTGGGCGAGCTGCTGGGCCTGCCACTGCAGGTCCATGTCGTCCATGAGCTGCGCCGCGAGTTCGGCGAGCTGCTGGCGCTGGGCGGGCGTCATCGAGTTCAGCATCGACGCCATGGCCGCCATCCGCTTGGCCATGATCTCGAGCAGCTCGTCGAGCGTCTGGGGGTTCTCGGGGAAGAAATCGCCGTAGCGCTTCATGAAGCCCTCAAAATCGGGCTCCTCGCCGCGGGCACGCTGTTCGAGCATCTGGTTGAGCTCGGCCATCATGTCCTTGGTGCGGGCCAGGTCCTCGGGCGACATATTGCCCATGGCTCCGGTCATCTGGTCGAAGTAGCTCTGCGCGACCTCTTGGCGCAGGCGCTCGACCAGCTCGTTGAACTGCTCGCGGGCTTCGGGTGAGACGAAGTCGTAGCTCTGCAGACCCCGCATCTTCCCGGCCAGGTCGGGGGGCAGCATGTCGAGTTGCAGGTTGCGCTCGGCGGCGCTGGTCTGGGCGATCTCGTTGCGCCGCTCGTCACCGCTGTCGGCGGCGTCCTGCGCGAACTCCTCCAGCGCTTCCCGCTCGGTGTCGGTGATCTCGTCGAGCTCCCGGGCGATGTCGTCGTACACGCCGCCGAGGTCGAATTGCTCCAGCATCTCCTTGCGGCGATCCCGCAGGCGCTCGATCATCTCGCGCAGACCTTCGAGCCGGTTGCCGTCGGCGTCGGTGAAGCCCCGCTGCATGAGGCGGCGCAGGGCTGCGTTGAGGTCGCCGTGATAGAGCAGATCGTCGGTCATCTCGGCGAACAAGCTGTCCGCGTCGAAGTCGAATCCGGTCTGGGTGCCGTCCCACGCCGAGTAGCGGAACCGGGCACCCTCACGGCGGGCTCGACGCCAGCGAATCACTGTGCCGGCTCCGTCCGGCGAAACTGCTGCGAGCGTCTCGGGAATCGAGTGCTTCGCCACTGTGCCGGCTCCGTCCGGCGAAACTGCTGCGAGCGTCTCGGGAATCGAGTGCTTCGCCACTGTGCCGGCTCCGTCCGGCGAAACTGCTGCGAGCGTCCCGGGAATCGAGTGCTTCGCCGCATGGTGCTCACTCTGTCACGGCGGCGGCGGCGCCTCAACCGCGTGAGCGGTATGTGGCCCGAGCGCCGACGTGCTCCTTGTTGAGCCGCTTGGACAGGTGCAGGCCTTCGAGCACCAGCTCGACGGCGGACGCCAGCACCGCAGGCACGGTGTCTTCGGAGGCCTTCGGGTCGGCCGACGCAGCCACGAGGGACTCGGCGGCCACGGCCAGCGCGGGGTTCCCGACGAGCAGCTCCATGTAGGCCTCCGAGCCGAGGTCGTCGCCGGTGTGCACTATTTTTCCCTCGCCGAAGCTGGCAACCACATCGCTCAGCTCATCGGGCGAGAAGCGGTTCTTGAAGACCTCCAGCACAGCAGCGCGGAGCATGGTCTCCACGATCTTGCCGTCGCGGCCTTCTTCCATGGACTCGATCTCGATCTTGCCCGCGGTGGAGCTCATGAGCGATTCGAGGTCGCTGACCCTGGGCACCACATGCCGCTCCCCCCGCTGCAGCGCCCGGCGGGCGGCGTTGGCCACGAGCGTCTCGGTATTGGTGACGGTCATGCGCACCGAGACGCCGGAGCGCTGGTTGACGTGGCTGCTGGAACGGGCGACGTGGCTGAAGGTGGCCACGATCTCCGCCATGAAATCGGGAAGGCTGACCATGACGCCCCCCGGGACGCCCTCGCCCATCCCCAGATCGATCCCCTGCAGGTCCAGCGGGCGTGCCTCCGTCGCGGCGATGTCCATCTCGGTGTCGACGTCCAGCGGGTAGTGGGTGCGGATCTGGGCGCCGAATCGGTCCTTGAGCGGCGTGATGATGCGGCCTCGATTGGTGTAGTCCTCGGGATTGGCCGTTGCGACAAGGAGCACGTCGAGGGGCAGCCGGATCTTGTAGCCCCGGATCTGAACGTCGCGCTCTTCGAGCACGTTGAGCAGGCCCACCTGGATCCGCTCGGCCAGGTCCGGCAACTCGTTGATGGCGAAGATGCCGCGGTTGGTACGCGGCACAAGGCCGTAGTGCAGGGTCAGCTCGTCGGAGAGGTACCTGCCCTCGGCCACCTTGATCGGGTCGACCTCGCCGATCAGGTCGGCGATCGAGGTGTCGGGCGTAGCCAGCTTCTCGCCGTAGCGCACGCTGCGGTGTGCCCAGGCAATGGGGGTGTCGTCGCCGTGGGACGCGACCAGATCGCGGGCGTGACGGGAGACCGGGTTGTAGGGATCGTCGAAGATCTCCGAGTCCTCGATGTAGGGCATCCACTCGTCGAGCAGGTTCACCAGCGAGCGGATCATGCGGGTCTTGGCCTGGCCTCGTTCGCCCAGGAAGACCACATCGTGGCCGGCCAGCATCGCGTTCTCAAGCTGGGGCAGCACGGTGATCTCGTAGCCCAGCACGCCTTCGAACAGCGGCTCGCCGGACGCGACCGCCTTGGCGGCGTTGGCACGCATCTCATCTTTGACCGGCCGGGAGACCCAGCCGATCTTGCGCAGTTCGCCGAGCGTGGTGGGTTGGGTCATGGCGGGCAACCTAGTGGTGCGTCGCTGGTTTCGTTGCGCGGTGCGCTGGTCCTCTGACCAGCGCGAACAGCGGGCGGCACCCCGGCGTGGATCCCTGTTGTTGGACTCGGGTTGCGGGAGTCAGGGCGGCTGCTCGGCGTTGTTGTCGGCGTTCGTAGTCGATGGGTGTGCCCGACTCGTCGAACGCGGCATGATCGCTTGCGGCGCCGGCGCTTGGGGAGCCCGCTGATGCCGTGTTCGCGCATGATCCGAGAGACCAGCTTCATGTCGGCCACCTCGCCGCAGGCGTCCTCGAGTTCGGCGCCCTCCGAGGTGGCCGTACCCCGCCGAGCGCCTCGATCAATCTGATCCTGGGCCTTCCACCGGTGAACCGTCGACTCGCCCACCTCCAGCACCCCGGCCAGACCCGCCACCTCTCGGCCCGCACGCACCAAAGACAGCACCATCTCTCGATACTCCGGCGAATACGCAAACGGCATCGTGCCCCCCTGTCATCCCCGCCGGCGCTGCCACACCTGCCGGCCGCGTCAACAACCTCTGTGGTCATTACATGCGTGTCAGGGTTCGGGGTGTGGCAGTGCAGGCGGGGATGACTCAACTAGGCCAGGCGCAGCGGGTGCTGCCATCGAAGGCCCCGAAAGCGGCTGAAGTCCGCGTCTGCGGAAACCATCGTGCAGCCGTGCTCGACCGCGACGGCTGCGTGCTGGGCGTCTGCGACCAGCTTTCCGGTGGCCCCGGACTCCCGGCACATTCTCTCGAAGATCTCCAGGTGGTCGGGACCGGGACCGACGATGCGTGCCGTGGGCCGCTCGGTGAGCGAGGTCACGAAAGCAAGCGACTGGTCGAGACTCGCCGGCGGATCGAACACTCGAGGGTTGGTGACGACGCGAACGAAGCCGCAGAGCACCAGAACGGACAGCGCGAAGGGCTCCGGCCCCGTCGCCATCCGGGTGATCCACGCCGCGTAGTCGTCGTGAGAAGAAGTGGAATCGGGGACATGCGCGTAGATCAGGACGTTCACGTCGGGAAGCAGCATCTCAGATCAGCCGCGCATCGGCCCGAACCGCGATTCGTCGTCGCGTGTCTCGAGTGCCCGTACCGAATCGAGGTCGACCCCCGGTCGAGGACGCACACCGGGGACCGTCACCAACCTGAAGGGCGGCACAGCGGGCGCCTCCTGGCGCTTGAGCACGTCGTTCAGGACACCGGCAATGAACGCGCTGACGCTGACTCCGCTCGCGTCAGCGGCCCGCCGCACCTGTTTTGCCAGCTGATCGTCCAGCGAGATCGTCGTCCGCATGATGCACAGCATAACTTGAGAGCATCAGTGCATCACCAGGTGACGACTGTCCATAGTCCCGGGAAGGCGAACTGGGTGACCGTGAAATCGACGAGCGTTCCGGTCGCCCATCGGCCATAGTGATGCGGTGAACGACGCCGATCAGGCCAACCCTGCAGCGTCCCAGCCGATCGTCGTCTGGGATGGCGCACCCAAGCTGCAGAACCCGCTGCTGCTCGTTGCTTTCGAGGGCTGGTTCGACGCCGGCGAATGCGCGACGGGCGCGCTGTCGTGGATGCGTCGGCGCAGCGAGGCCAGGCGGGTCTGCCGCATCGATCCCGAAGAATTCTTCGACTTCCAGGAGAGCCGGCCGCATATCGAGATCGCCGATGAGGGACAGCGCCGCATCCGGTGGCCTGAGATCGAGTGTCACGTCGTGCCGGCCGCGCCGCCGCACGACCTTGTGCTGCTGTCGGGCGTCGAGCCGCGGATGCGCTGGCGCGCGTTCTGCGAGGGCGTCGTGGACATCGCCAGCAGGCTCGGCTGCGAGTTGGTGGTGACGCTCGGGGCGATGGTGGCGGGCGTGGCGCATTCGCGTGCTGCGTCGGTGAAGGCCAGCGCGCAGAACGGCGATCTGGCCAACCGGCTGGGCCTCGACCGGCCGACCTACCAGGGTCCTACCGGCATCATCGGCACGCTGCACGACACGCTCGACCGGGCTTCGCTGCCGGTGGTCTCGCTGCGGGTGGGTGTGCCGCATTATGTGGCCGGGCCGCCGAACCCGAAGGGCATGCGGGCGCTGCTCGCCCGCTTCGAGACGGTCACCGGTGTATCGACCGGCTACCGAGAGTTGGACTCGAGCGTGCAGGCTTGGGAGCAGCGGGTCGACGAGGCGGTGGCACGCGATCCTGAGATCGTGGCCTACATCGAGCAACTGGAAGCCGATGCGGACCGCGCGGCCGCCGAGAACTTGCCCAGCGGCGACGACTTGGCGCTGGAGTTCCAGAGGTTCTTGGCCGAGCAGCGCCAGCTTGGTCTCGACAATCCGGAATCCGGCGAATCGGCCTGAGTTCGGCCGCCGGTCGGATTTGTGGACCGATTTCTGTGCAGTGGTGCCGTCTGGGTCGGCATTTTTGCGCAGGTCTGGCCTTCCGCGCGATTTCTGTGCTGTGGTGCCGCTCTTCGCGGGCGTCCCTCAGCGCTGAAGGCGCAGGGCTGTAGGTCATGCCGTATGACGCCATCGACGAGTGACAGCCGTGAAGCTGACCCGACACGGTGCGCTGATCCAGTCGCTGCGCCCCGCATCGTCGAGGCCATCGAGGCGGCCCGAAGCGACGGCAACTCGCTGGGCGGGGTCGTGGCCTGCGTGGCGCGCGGCGTGCCGCCGGGCTTGGGCGAACCCGTCTTCGACAAGCTCGATGCCGAACTGGCGGGAGCGGTGATGTCGCTGCCGGCAGCGAAGGGTGTGGAGATCGGCAGCGGCTTCGCCGGGACCCTCCTCACCGGTCGCACGCACAACGACGAATTCGCGCCCGGTCCCGACGGCCGGCCCGTCGCCGTGACCAACCGCAGCGGCGGCATCCAGGGCGGCATCAGCAACGGCGCCGACATCGTGCTGCGCGTAGCGTTCAAGCCCACCGCCACCATTGCGTCGGAGCAGAAGACGGTCACGAGCGACAACGAGCCAACCGTGCTGGCCGCTCGGGGCCGTCACGATCCCTGCGTGCTGCCCCGGGCGGTGCCGATGGTCGAGGCGATGGTCTGCTTGGCGCTGGCCGATCACCTGCTGCGCCAGCAGACGACCCAGCTCGCCGGGCTCCCGTCGTCGTCGCCTTCCGGCTGACGGACTGCTGATGGACATCACCCAGGCGCTGCTTGTCGCAGCCGCGGGCGTGGCTGCCGGCGTGGTGAACGCCATGGCCGGGGGCGGCTCGCTGCTGACGGTCAGCCTGCTGACCGTGGTGGGCGATCTCGGCGGGCTCGTCGCCAATGGAACCAACCGGATCGGCGTCATGACGCAGAACCTGGCCTCGGCGGCGGGCTACCGCTCCGAGGGCGTCTCGGGCCTGCGCCGCGCAGTGCCCGTGCTGGCGCCGGCGCTGATCGGTTCGGCGATCGGCGCGTACACGGTCTCGGGTCTGCTCAGCGACACCGCGTTCGAACAAACATTCGGCATCTAGCAGGCTGCTGAAAAAGGGGTCAAATCGCGAAATCGCGGAGACAAAGCCGCTGGTCAGAGCGTTGCAGATTCGCTCGCAACCGGCTTCTTCAGCAGCCTGCCAGTGTCCTGAGTGGGGAATTTGTTGCATATATATGGCCATGGTGTCGGAGTGATTCACCTTGGGTTTTGCGCAGGCTGAGTGTTTAGGTTTTCTTGGTCGGTCTGGTCTGTGTTCGCAGCAGCGTAGACGGCTTCGAATTGGTCGGGGCTGAGGTCGCCGAGGCAGCTGTGGATGCGGCCGGTGTTCCACCAGTGCACCCGGCCCAGGGTGGCGGGCTCGACGTCGTCGACGGTGCGCCGGGGGCTTTGTCGGGGGCTGCGGATGAACTCGGTCTTGAACAGCGGGTCGGCGGCTTCGGCGAGGGCGTTGTCGCAGGAGTCCCCGACGGATCCGATCGGGGGCGTGGCGCCGATGTCGTCGGGGCGCTCGCTGTGTCGGGTGCTGGTGAACTGGCTGCCCGCGTCGGCGTGGGCGAGGGGACCTTCGAGGCGGGCGCCGCTCGGCCGTCCAATGCGTCGAGGGGGCCGCCTGCAAAGCGGCGCAGACGGGCTCGACCCCGAACTCGGCGCGATTGCGGTCGGCGAACTCGACGATCATCGTTGTCGGCGGTCGAGCCCCGCCCCGAAAACAGCCGCCCGCTGCAGAATCTCGTTCGCCCGGCGCAGCTCGCGGCTCTCCTGACGCAAGCGCTTCAGCTCAACACTCTCCGCCGTCGAGACGCCGGCACGGGTCCCGGCGTCGATCTCAGCCTGAGCCACCCATTTGCGCACCGACTCCGCCCCACAACCCAGCTGACGGACCACCCGCGTCACCGTGCCCGCCGAGGTGCCCAGCCCCTCACGCAACGCCAGCACCATCCGCACCGCGTACTGTTTCTGCTCAGCCGAACACCGCCTCGACGTCGGTGCCGGCCCCGCATCTGCATCCATGACTCTCATGCCTGCTCCAATCCCCAGAACCTGCACAAAACCCAAGGTGAATCAGTTCGAGCGATGCGTACAATCCGACATGAGGACGGCATCTGCCCGGTGGTCAGAGCTGCGTCGGCAGCGCGGGCGGTGCCGTTCCGTGCCGAACCGGCGTGAATGCCGGTGCCCGGCCGCTTCGACGCATTTCGCCTCATAGGCCAACACGCCTGACTCAGATTCCAAACGTGTGTGCTGGTTCAGGACCATCATCGTCCATAAAACCAACGCATCGTGCTTGATCTGGCGCCGTGAGTGCCGGTTTGCACGCAGCGCACTGCGCCTCCCGGACGCCCCAGCTCCACGGCAACGGCGGCACCGACCACCTCGGCAGCGGCACCGACACCTGCGCCCGCGGCACGACCACAGGGCGCTGCGAGGCGGCGCTCACGCGAACTGGTCTATATTCTTGTTCATTTGACTGAAAATACGTATATTTGCGGCGTGCCGACCCCCGCTCCAGCACTCCTGCCGATCGTCCGGTCCAGCACTCAAGCACGAGTCCTTGCTGAGGTGTACTTCAGTTCCCCGGCCAGCGGTCGCGAACTGGCCAGGCGGCTGGGCCTGCCCCAACCGACCGTTGCCAGAGAACTCAGCCGGCTCGAAGAGGCCGGTATCGTGCAGTACGAGGAACTGGGCAGTGCCAAGGTCGTGCATCCGGCGCCCGCTCCGTACGCAGGCGCGTTGCGACAGCTCGTTGCCTACGCGGCGGGCGTGCCCCATATCGTCCGCACGGTGTATGAGGATGTCGCGGGGATCGACGACATCTTCATCCATGGTTCATGGGCGGAGCGCTTCTATGGGCATGTCGGCGACCCGCCCCACGATCTCGACCTCGTCGTCGTGAGTCCGACTCATACGCGCTTCAGCCTGGCCGCCCAACGAGCCGAGATCGAGGCCGAAGTCGGCATGGCCGTCGACCAGATGGTGCTCCCGCCCGGCAATGAGCGACTCTCGTCGCTGCGCCGGCGAAGCGTCCCGGTGGCCCGCTGTGAAGGCGACGGAGCATGAACAAGAGACCCGCTTCCTCGGCTGATCTCCTGCACAGCTCGCTGCGCCGCGTTGCAGCAGACTCCCGTAGGGTTCTCCCATGGGCGGCAGCACGTTCGGGGAGCGTTTCGCGGTCACCACCTTCGGCGAGTCCCATGGCGGGGCGCTGGGCGTGATCGTCGACGGCTGCCCCGCGCGCATCGAATTGAGCGAGGCCGACGTGCAGGACGACCTGGACCGTCGCCGTCCCGGCCAGAGCCGTATCGTCACCCAGCGCAACGAGTCCGACCGGGTCACGATCCACTCGGGCGTTTTCGAGGGGCTGACGCTGGGCACGCCGATCGGCATGACCGTCTCGAGCACCGACGCCAAGCCCGGCGCGTACTCCGAAATGGCCACCACGTACCGGCCCAGCCATGCCGACTACACCACCGACGCCAAGTACGGCATCCGCGACTGGCAGGGCGGGGGCCGAGCCTCCGCCCGCGAGACCGTCGGCCGGGTGGCTGCCGGGGCGGTGGCGCGCAAGGTGCTCGCTGCGGTGGGCGTCGAGGTGCTGGGCTGGGTCAGCTCGGTGCGCGACATCAAGGCCGACGTGGATCCCGCGGCCGTGACGCCCGCGGACGTGGAAGCTGACCCGACACGGTGCGCTGATCCAGTCGCTGCGCCCCGCATCGTCGAGGCCATCGAGGCGGCCCGAAGCGACGGCAACTCGCTGGGCGGGGTCGTGGCCTGCGTGGCGCGCGGCGTGCCGCCGGGCTTGGGCGAACCCGTCTTCGACAAGCTCGATGCCGAACTGGCGGGAGCGGTGATGTCGCTGCCGGCAGCGAAGGGTGTGGAGATCGGCAGCGGCTTCGCCGGGACCCTCCTCACCGGTCGCACGCACAACGACGAATTCGCGCCCGGTCCCGACGGCCGGCCCGTCGCCGTGACCAACCGCAGCGGCGGCATCCAGGGCGGCATCAGCAACGGCGCCGACATCGTGCTGCGCGTAGCGTTCAAGCCCACCGCCACCATTGCGTCGGAGCAGAAGACGGTCACGAGCGACAACGAGCCAACCGTGCTGGCCGCTCGGGGCCGTCACGATCCCTGCGTGCTGCCCCGGGCGGTGCCGATGGTCGAGGCGATGGTCTGCTTGGCGCTGGCCGATCACCTGCTGCGCCAGCAGACGACCCAGCTCGCCGGGCTCCCGTCGTCGTCGCCTTCCGGCTGACGGACTGCTGATGGACATCACCCAGGCGCTGCTTGTCGCAGCCGCGGGCGTGGTTGCCGGCGTGGTGAACGCCATGGCCGGGGGCGGCTCGCTGCTGACGGTCAGCCTGCTGACCGTGGTGGGCGATCTCGGCGGGCTCGTCGCCAATGGAACCAACCGGATCGGCGTCATGACGCAGAACCTGGCCTCGGCGGCGGGCTACCGCTCCGAGGGCGTCTCGGGCCTGCGCCGCGCAGTGCCCGTGCTGGCGCCGGCGCTGATCGGTTCGGCGATCGGCGCGTACACGGTCTCGGGTCTGCTCAGCGACACCGCGTTCGAACAAACATTCGGCATCCTGATGGTGCCGCTGCTGATCCTGAGCCTGTGGCCGCCGAAGGCCCGCGGCGACGAGATCGCCTGGCCCAGGGCGCTGACCATCGCTGTGTTCTTCGTGATCGGCGCCTACGGCGGCGCTTTCCAAGCCGGCGTGGGGCTCCTGCTGGTGCTGGCGCTGTCGCACGCCGGCTTGGACCTGGTGAATGCCAACGCCACGAAAGCGGTGGTGATCGCGGTGCTGACCGTGGTGGCGGCGCCGGTGTTCATCTGGAACGACCAAGTGCACTGGGGCTTTGCTGTCATCGTGGCCGCGGGCTTCGCCGTGGGCGGCTGGCTGGGCGCCCGGTGGGCGGTGCGCGGCGGAGAGAAGCTGATCCGCCCCGTGCTGGCAGCAGCGGTGCTCGGACTCGCCGGCCGCATGCTCGGTCTCTATTGAGCACGGGCGCGTAGGGTCGCCCCGTGATCTTCGACTTGGACGCCGAACGAGTCCGAAACCGGCCGGGCATCAAGTGGGGCCGCCAGGGTCCCGACGTGCTGGCGGCCTGGGTCGCCGACATGGATCTCGAGCTGCCCGACGTCGTGCTCGACGCCGTACGCGAACGCATAGACACCGGCGGGCTGGGCTACGACTTCTACGACAAGCCCATCGAGGTGCTCGACGTGTTCGCGCAGCGCATGGGCGAGGCGTTCGGCTGGCAGGTCGACCCCGCCGACACGGTGCGGGTCCACGACGTCATCCAGGGACTCGAGCTCGCGATCACCTGCTGCACCGAGCCCGGCGACGGCATCATCTTCCAGACGCCGGCGTACCCGCCGTTCTTCTCCAGCGTCGAAGGCCACGGGCGCCGAGTGGTGCCCGACCCGCTGATCCGCCACGACGACGGCTGGCGGCTGGACCTCGACCACCTCGATTCGGTGGCGAGTGCTCCCGATGTGACGGCCGTCATCCTGTGCCAGCCCCACAACCCCTGCGGCATGGTGCTCGACGCCGACGACATCGCCGCCGTCATCGACATCGCCGAGCGACACGACCTCGTCGTGATCTCCGACGAGATCCACTGCGACCTGGTGTACGCGCCCCGGCGGCACATCCCGGTGGCCTCGGTGAGCGACCTGGCCGCAGAACGGACCGTGACCGTCACCGCTGCGACCAAGTCGTTCAACATGGCAGGGCTGCGCATAGCGTTCCTGCACTCTGCGTCGTCGCGCTACGGCCCCATCGTGACCGGCATCCCGAAGCGGCTCATCGGCGGCATCGGGATTCTGGGCCAAGTTGCCACGGTGGCCGGCTGGACCAAGGCGCTGGACTGGCTCCAAGAGCTGGTGGACGGTCTCGACCGCAACCGTCATCTGCTGGCCGACTTGCTGGCCGAACGCCTGCCGGAAGTCCGCTACCGCCCGCCCGACGCCACGTACTTGGCGTGGCTGGACTGTGCCGAGCTCGGTCTCGGCGACGACCCGTCCGCTGTGCTCCTCGACCAGGGCGGGGTGTACCTGAACTCGGGCCTGGACTTCGGCCCCGAGGGCGCCAGTCATGTGCGACTCAACTTCGCCACCTCGCCGGCCATGCTGGACGAGGCCACTGCTCGCATGGCCAAGGCCGTCGGCCGCTAGTGGTGCGTCGCTGAAATGGCTGGGGCTGAAGCAAGCCCATTCTTGCAGGTCAGCGAGCTGCATGATGCCCGGAGGAAAACTGCGACACACCACTAGCGAGACTCAGTCGCAACCACCGGCAGAGTTCGCCGTTGTACCCGACGGGTGTGCTCAACGCTGAGTGTCTTCAGGATGCTTGGCGGGAGTCAAGAACCTCGAAGCTCCACTTCGACACCAATCCGCTCAAGCATGTGCCGGTGCCGGCATTCGATCCGTGCTCGGTGCTGCACGCCCGAATTGTGGATGCTGCCCGCGAAGCCGAGCAACGGCCGACGGCGCCGCGTCCGGCGCTGGAAGGCGCCGTAGCCGAACTGGTTCCCGAATACACAACCGCGATGGAAGCTGGCAGCGCGTAGCGGTTCGACAGCGCACTCGCGTGCGGTCAGTCGTCGGCGATCTGTTCAGACTCGCCCTTGCGGGCCTGGTGACGCAGCACAAGCGTGTAGCCGACGGCGGCGATGACGGCGAAGCTGAACCACTGGATCGTGTAGCCCAGATGCGGACCCGCGTCGAGCTCCGGCGGCGGCAAGACCCGCAGCGTTGCAGCGTCACTGGTCGCGTCGGCCCCAACCAGAACGGCCGAGCCGTCTGCGGTCGCCGCGCCCGTCAGCTCGACGTACACGGGCACCAGACTGAGCGCGGTCTGCTGGTCGATGCGCTCGACGTCCGTCCGGGCCAGCGAGGCAAGCCGTCCCTCGGCTGGATCGGCGGGTCCCAGCAGGCCGCGTTGCTGGCTCCGGCGAACGCGGCCCTCAAGGTGACCAGCGCCGTCGAGCTCGGTTCGGTACGGGCGTGAGCGAGCATCCGGCTGGTCGTCACACATCGCTTGGTGCAGCCAGCCGGCAACCACCAGCGCGCCTCGCGGTTCGGCGCTGTCGCTCGACGCAATCGCGACAGGCACAGCGAGATGGCACCCGGCCTGGCCGTCGAAGCTGCGGTTGCGGATCAGCACGCTGTCCTCCCAGTCGAGACGCTCGACCGGCAACGTCACCATCCGGTATTCCAACGAATCGGTCAGCCCCGCGTCGGTCACGGCTTTGAGGAACCGGTCGGCGTCAAGCGGGCGCATGCTCATCCGCTCGGCGGCAGCGGCATTTCGGTCGCGCACCTCGCCGTGGCGGCTGAGCTGCCAGAAGCCTGCTACCAGGAAAACGGCCAGCAATCCGCCCGCCAGTGCATGGCCGACCAACCAGATCGGCCTCCGAGCGAAGCGATACACAGCACGAACCTATTGGCGCGGCTAGCGGGCGCCGGTTCGCACCTCGACCCGGGCGATGTCGCCAGCGGGGTCGAAGCCTAGGACCTGACCGAGGAAGGACAGCTCGGCTTCGAGGGCGGCCACGATGTTGGGGCCGCGCCGAAAGCCATGCCCCTCACCCTCGAACAGCACGTAGGCATGGAGCACACCCGCGCCGGCCAGGGCCTCGACCAGCTGCTCGGACTGATTCTGCGGCACGACCCGGTCCTCGGTGCCCTGCAGCACAATCATGGGCGTGCGCAGCTGGCCGGCCCGCCAGATCGGGGAGCGCTCCCGGTACGTCTCAGCCTCCTGCGGCCAAGGTCCGATGAGCCCGTCGAGGTAGCGGGCCTCGAACTTGTGGGTGTCGCGAGCGAGGGCCTCAAGATCCGCGACGCCGTAGCGGGAGACGCCGGCGGCGAAGACATCGCTGCCGACCAGCGCGCACAGCGTGGTGAAGCCGCCTGCCGATCCGCCCTTGATGACCAGACGCTCCGGATCCGCCGCGCCCTCTTGGGCCAGGTGGAGCGCCGCGGCGATGCAATCCTGCGTGTCGACGATGCCCCACTGACCGCGCAGCAGGTTGCGGTACTCAGTGCCATAGCCGGTGCTGCCGCCGTAATTCACGTCCACCACGGCGACGCCCCGGCTCGTCCAGTACTGGATGCCGAGGTCGAGCGAACTGCGGGCCGACCCAGTTGGCCCGCCGTGGCTGAGCACGATGAGCGGCGGAAGCTCACCAAGCTGCTCCTCGATGGCGGCATTGGCAGGCGGGAAGAAGAAGGCGTGGGCTCGACGACCTCCTTCGCTGTCGAACGTGAATGGCCGCGGTACCGAGATGTCAGCGGGATCCAGCACAGCGGACTCACTGGCACTGAGCTGGCGATGGGTGCCGTCGGCGGCGATCTCGACGACCGCGGCCCGTCGGGTCCATCCGGCGGCCACCGTGACTGCCGTGCCCTGCGGACTCACCGCCAGCCGACCGAAGTCAGTGAACTCGCAGGGGATCGGTTCGAGCCGGCCGCAGCGGATGATGCCGATGTGGCCCTCACCGCTGGACATCCAGGTGCACCACAGCGCACCGGTCCCGTCCCAGCAGTAAGTAGCTTGGGCGAACACCCACGCCGGCACGCCGAATTCGCGGTCCTCAACGCCGAGTCCGGCAACACCCCGCAGTACCGGCTCGGTGCCGCCCGAGCCGACGTCGACGCGGTGGATGGACCACCATCCGTCGACATCGGTCACAATGTGAAGCTCCCCGTCGGGACTCCAGCTGGGTTGCGTGACAGATGGACCGTCGACGACCACCCGATCGGATCCTGCCACAGACTTGCCGTCATCCAAGTCGACCAAGTGCAGGCGAACGTGGTCCCACGGCATGTTGGGGCAGTCCCAGCTCAGATAGGCGAGCATGTTGCCGTCGGGCGACGGCCGGGGCGACGAGTAGAAGTCGGCACCGGTCGCCACGACGTCGACGGTCCCGTCGAGCCGGACGGTCACCAGTTCATTGCGAGGCTCGTGACTGTCCGAGCCGTGGGACTCGCGTACCCACACCGTGACCGGATCGAAGCTCTCGTCTGCGGCACCGTCGCGCCTCACCGGGACCAACGCCGGATCGGCATACCGCAATCCTCGCGGCAGCGTCGGCTCGGGTGTCACCGGGAGCGGTTTGCTGCCGCCAGCGGCATGGAAAAGCCGTATCCGCTGATCCTCCATGCAGGCACCGAGCACCCAGTGGGCACCGTCGGGCGCAATGAGCGGGAGCCAAGCACCACCGCCGTACTCGTGCACCGAGGTTCGGATGTCAGCCGAGGCGGTGTGGGGCACATCCGCGGGGGGAGTCTCCGGTTCGTCGAGCGGCACGCGTACCACGACGCCGCGTCCGCGTTCCAGCGGTCGTTCTTCGACCCAGTAGGCCCAGCCGCCTGCGATCCGCGGCTCGGTGCGTCGAACAGCGCCGACGGCGACATCGTCCGCGCTCAGCGGCGACGGCCACGCACCATGAGGCCACGCACCATGAGGCCACGCATCAAGGGGAAGAGTCTTGGAGCTTCGTGGGTTCTGACCGCTTGCATCTTGACAATCTGACGATGAGCCCATATGTTTCCCAGTAGTTTTATCGCGCTGCTGCGATTATCCTGAACTGGCTGAATCAGCAGCAACACTGAATCAGCAGCAGCACCAGCGTGCGCTCCGGGTTTTCCACCGACCCGGAAGCGCAGTGGACCGGGGGAGCGCCCACCAACTCCCTCGGTCCACACGCGCCCGCAGGACCAGCCCCACGCTGAGCCGACCCCACGCTCAGGACTCCCCTCCGAAGGCGTCGCCGCCGTGCTCGGCCAAGATGTTCTGCAACGACAACTCAGTGGCGCGCAGGCGGCCCTCGCAATGCGCGATCAGGGCCGATGCCCGTTCGACTTTCGATGCCAACGTGTCGATATCGACATCGCCGCTCTCGAGACTGTCCAAGATCGATTCGATCTCGATCATCGACTCGGTGTAGCCCCCGAACTCCGGATCGTCGGCAGCGGCGGCAACTCCGGCATTGTCAGCCATCGGCGTCCGTCCCTTCGTCGTCGGGTGCGGCTTGGCCGCGCGTCGTGCCGTTCAGCACCGTGCTGGCGAATGCGGCGTGGTGCGTCTGGGTGGTGATCGTGTCCCCGGCAGCGGGCATCTCGCTCACGATGCGCCCGTCGGCTGTCCGCGTGATCGAGAACCCGCGCGCCAACGTCCGCTCCGGCTTGACCGCCTCCATGACGGCGATCGCCGAGCGCAGCTGACCCCGAGCCCGGATGATGCAGCTCTGGACCTGGTGCGCGAGCCGCAGGCGGGCGCTCTGCAGGCGGACGCGCGGCTCGCTGAGCCGACGCTGGGCAGCCAGACCGAGGCCGCCTCGCGCCGCAGCCAGACGTGAGGCCGCTGAGGCCGTTTCGCGGAGAGCCGCCCGTTCGAGACCCAGCCGTGCTTGGGCCAAGCGCGCTTCGAACGCGGCGACATGGGCGACCAGCACTGCTGCGCACGCGGTCGGCGTCTTGGCAGCCGTGTGGGCAACCTGGTCGGCCACCGAGATGTCGATCTCATGGCCGACGCCGCAGAACACCGGCACCGGGCACAGCGCGATGGCCTTCGCCACGCCGGCGAGGTCGAAGGCCAGCAGGTCGGCGCGGTCTCCGCCTCCTCGCACCAAGGCGATCGCGTCCACATCAATGCCGCCGAGCGTCCGCAGCGCGGCGACGAGATCGGCCTCCGCTGTGGCGCCCTGCACCCGGGCGTCGCACAGCAGCACCTCGAACGCATAGCCGCTGGCTTCCAGTTCGTGGACGAAATCGGCATGCGCTGCGCTGCCGGCCGCCGTGACCAGCCCGACGCGCAGCGGCACCGCAGACAGGGGCACCGCTGCATTGCGACGCAGCAGTCCCGACGCCGCCAGTTCGGCCAGTGTGCGCTCGCGGTCCGCTGCCAGCACTCCCAGTGTGAAGTGCGGGTCGACGCCACTCATGATGAGCTGCACCTGCCCGCTGGCGGCGTAGTACTCCACCTCTGCCCGGATCCGCACCTCGATGCCGTCGTCGAGCGTCAGCCCGCCTGCAGCCGCCAGGTCGCGGTTCACGAACCGCTGCCGCCCCTTGAACAACGCGACCCGCATGCGAGCCCCCCGGCGGTCGTTGCCGCGGCCGGGCTCGATGAGGCTGAAGTAGATGTGGCCGCTCGCCGCCACCGAGCAGCCGATGATCTCGCCGCGCACCCAGATCTCGCTGCTGAAGGCCTGCTGGATCGTCCTGCCGATGGCCGCGGCAAGCTCAGCCACCGACCAGGTGCCGTCAGGCTGCGCAGCGCCGCCGTCGGACCCGGCCGCGTTGTTCCCGAAGCTGTCGAGCGCGCGGCTCACGGCGGGAAGGCTGTCACGAATCCGCGGAGTCGGCGACCGAATTTGCGATCAGGACGACCGGAGGGTCAGGCGGCCGGTTCGGGCCGCGTCCACAGGGCGCGCCGCGGAGGGTTGCCCGAGCGGACGAATAAGGCGGTGAATACGGCGGTCTCGAAAAGCCGTCTGTCTTGGTTGTCGGTTATCGGGGTGCTGCCCACAGTTTGATCTTGACGTTGCGGTTGCTTTGGCTGCGCCAGTCGGTGGCGCTGCTGCCGCGTATGCTGAGCCCGTCGCCGATGCTCCAGCCCTCTGCGGTGGGGTCGTCCTGGGCGGCCTTCGAGTTCAGCTCCAGCCGGAACGAGTTCGCTGGCAGGTCGCTGAAGACGAGGTGGTACTTGGTGTCCGCGGCGAGGTTGCAGCCCGCCGCCGCCAGGAACGTATGGCTCTTGGGCAGCGGGCCGTCGGTCTGGCTGGGACGCGTCACCGCGCCGCCGCTCACCCTGGTGTGCTCGCGGATCGCCACGGGCCTCTGCAGGTCGCACGTCTTCGTCGCGGACGGCGCGTCGGAGGAGTCGGCGTGTATCGCGATCGCCGGCGCCGCTGCGGTGGAGGGCGAGACGAGATGGAACTGCGCCTCCACCCGGTCCAGCCGGTAGCCCCCCGAGTGCGAGCCCGTCGTGAACTGCTGAGCGAAGTCGACGTCCTCGGCCAGTTCCTCGGTGCTCAGCAGACTGTGAGAGGAATAGTCGTCGCCGGGACGGTCGTGGTACACGTTGTCGGTGACCTCCGCCACGCCCGTGATGTCGGTCACCGTGATCGTGTAGTCGCCCTCGTACTCCACCGACAGATGATCGTCAGCGCTCGTGCGGGGATTGTCGGGGTTGACGTCCTTGGCGTCCACGTTGACGTAATGCCGCCGCCAGTCGGTCTTGACGTGAACAACGGAACGACCGTCCTCGCGGTTGTGGTCCACCGCGGAGCCCAGCCCCGACAGATCACCATCACCGGGCCTCAAGAACCTGACCGACACCATCCCGCCGGTGTCCACCCCCGGACTGTCCCCGAACACCGCCTCCACCCGGTAATAGCCGCCCGCCGGCACGTCCAGCCGCCACAGATCACCAGCAGCCCCGTAACAGACCCGCCGATCATCACGCCGCGGCAGACCGCGGCAGCCGACATCGCTGCCCGACAAATGCCCATAACTGGTCTGACCCAAAGAAACCAAACCCGTCACGTCCCCATAACGCCGATCATCCCCAGGAAAATCCCCGTCATCAGGCTCCACATACGGAGACGACTCCTGCCCGCCCAGCACCCGCAACAAAAGGCGATTTGTCGAGGACCTCCACCTACCACCACTGTATAACATCCCCTGCTGGAGACTCCAGCCCGGCGATGCGGAATCCGAGTCGCTTTGCGCTGTCACAGCGACAAGGCCGTCTCCGGTGCTGCTTGCGGAACGACGCACCACGGCCCAGTAGTCGGTGTCGGGGTCGAGCCGAGCGTCCGTCGGGGCGTCGTACCTGACAGGGGCGAACGCGTCGCCGATGGTTCCGTTCTGGGTCAGGGTGTGGACAAGCGTCGTGGGCTGGGTCCCGGTTCTGATCTCGGCACTCGTGTCCAGCGTGCCCGAAGCGCGGCGAAGCACGAATTCGAGACCGCTCAGAGCATACCCGTCAGGATCGGACCCGGTCCTGAAGCTCTGCGCGTATCGGTCTCTGATGACACCGAAAAAACCCCCAACACTTGGCTGGCTGAGGTTCGACAGGTACATGGTCGGACTGGTTGCTCCGTGCGACTCGGCTGTCTCGGGTTCTTGTTGTTCGGGCTGCTGGTCTTCGGTCTCTGTCTGCGGTGCGCCCGGTGTGGTGATGCTGAGGGTGTCGGAGGGTTCGCTGAGGCCTGCGGCGTTGCGGGCCTGGACGGCGTAGTGCAGCGTGGCGCCGGCGGGCGCCGCGGCGTCGGTGTAGCTGGTCGCGGTCGAGCCGGTGACCTCCGCGACGGCTTGCAGCGACGCCGGGTCGGCGCCGCGCAGGACGCGGTAGCCGCCGGCTGTGCCGCCGCCGGGGGCTTGCCACAGCAGCAGCACGTGACCCTCAGGGCTGAGCGCGATGCCCGTCAGCGAGGGCGCCGCGGGCGTGCTGTCAGCGTCCGCGGGCGTGTCGGAGCGCGGCTCTGCCTGCCGGTGGTCTGCCTGCTGGTCGGCGGACCCGGCTTCGCGCTGGGACTCTTCGGCGCTGTGAGGTTCTTGCCCGGCCTGGCGCTGCTGCGCAGCAACAGGCGCCTCAACGCGCTCGGACCCAGCAGCCGACGACGACAGCACCGCCGCCGACGCCTCAGGCGTCCACGGCGACGCCGACACCCCGCCCCCGGCGTCATGGAACCGCGCCCGCAGCGTCACCTTGTACACAGCGCCCTCATCGAGACCGCGCAACGTCACCGACGTCGCGTCCCCGGCCGGCCACTCGTTGCCCCGACCCGCCTCATTCGGCTGCCAATACGACAGATACCCCAGATCCTCACGCGCCCACCGGACCCGATACTCAAACGCCTCCCGCTCAGGCGCGTCCCACGAAACCCTCAACTCCCCCGCAGCGTCACTCGAGACCGACACCCCGCCCAGCCGCGGCGAAGACTCCCCGGCCCCCACAGGCACCGCCGCCGACGCCAACAACACCACCACCGACAACGCCGCCCAACGCATCACACCACGACCAACCACGGGGGGGGGGGGGGTCAGACAACACCGCACCCCGCCGCGCGCCCACACCGAACCCGCCGCCCGACACCGACCCGAACCCAGCCGAATCCCTCACCACGCGCCTCCCCTCAAACCGAACCATCAACGCCGACACCAACACGCCGACACCAACACAGCACACTACAGCACACCCAAACTCCCCACCCCCACCACACAGACACACCGACCTGGACACACCGACCTGCCGAAACCAAGATGCGGAGGGAGGGGGATTCAGTAGCCACAGGTCAGCGGCCTGCGACGCTGCCGATTCCCCCGATGTTCCCCATGCGAGCCGAGATTGCTAATGGTCGGTCGTCGAATTCCACAACCGACTCAGCGACCCGTGATCTTACTCGCTCTACGGACCGTTCCCCAGGTCTGAAACTGACGGAGGTTGATGCTCGGCGGACTCCACCGGTGGTTGCGACGGTTCGGTCATGATGGCCGGGTTGTCGAAGCCACAACCACCAGTGGAGGTGCCAGTATGGCAGGGAGGCTGTGTTTGGCTGAGCGTGCCCGTATCGAGGTGCTCAGCGATGCGGGACTGTCCGACGCTCCCTTGTCAAGTGTTGTTGTCAGGCGGCGAGCGGGGGGTGTTGTTGGCGGTGTTTTTCGTCGCGCCACATGCGGCGGATGACTCGGTTGGCGAGTTGTCGTTTGTGGGCTCGGCGGGCTTCGCGTCGGGTCTTGCCCTCGGCGGTCTTGCGGGCGAGGTAGGCGGCGGCGTCGGGCTGGGTGCGCTGTTGGGTGACTGACGCGATGTGGAGCACTGAGTTGATGCGCCGGTTGCCTCTGAAGTCGAGCCGGTGCTTGACGGGGTCTTTGTTGCCTTCGCCTGATGAGAGGGCGACGGCGCCGGTGCCGCACCAGCGGGCGAACTTCGATTCGCGGTCGAACCGGGCCGGGTCGCCGACCTCGCACACCAGGGTGGCTGCGGCGATCGGGCCGACGCCCGGTTCGTCTCGCAGGGTGGTGCCGTGCTGGTCGAGCAGCTCGTCGATGAGGCGTTCGAGGCGTCGGACTTCGCGCCGCGCGGCGCGGTCGTGGTCGATGAATGCTTGGAGCCAGCCGAGCCGGTACGCGCCGGCGGGGGTGGTGTCGATGTCGGGGTCGATGTGCTCGAGGCGGCGCAGCCGGCCCTCGATCTTGCCGTCGGCGGTGAGCTGGTCACGGATCTCTGCGGGGAGCTTGGCGATCTGGTCCGCGACGTGGTGCAGCATCAAAGTGCGAGCAGCCACAAGGGTTCTGCGATGCTCGAGCACTGCCTCGATCTTCGCGACGAGCGGGTCGTAGGCCTCCAGGGCCTGAACGGGGCCCAGCGTCGGCTCGGCCAACAGCGCCCGAGCGGACGAGACCGCGTCGACGGCGTCGGTCTTGTCCAGCCGCCGCGAACGGCGCTGCGCCGCCGACCGCGAAGCGGGCACCTCTCGGGCGTCGAACCCGGCTGCTGCGAGCGCGATCGCGACATGCGCGCCCCACTTCGCCGAGCCCTCCACGCCGACGCGTTCGACGCCGTGCGCGTCGAGCAGGTCGATCGCTTCGCCGTAGCCGGCGGCGGTGTTCGCGAACGCCTCGTGGGTGATCTCCACGCCGTGGCGGTCGACGACCCCCACGGTGAAGGTGTCCTGGTGGGGGTCGATTCCCCCGACTGGCGATGTCATGCTGTGCTCCTGCTGGAAGTAATGCTCCGGTGGGTCCGGGAACGGCAGGGGCGCTTCGTCACATCCGAGTCGAGACGATCAGGCTCCCTTCAAGACAGGAGCGCTCCTGCCGGCCCCACACTCGACGCGACACGTCGGACAACAGGCACGAAGCCAAAATTTTGGTCCTTCGCCTTTTTGTGGGATGAGGGGCGGTTGAGGGTCCGCTTGTAGGGGTCGAGGCCCTGCTGGGATCGGTGTTTGAGAGACGCCGAACCCCAGGGGGCCTCGATGAAGCGTGATGTTATGTCGGTGCGGCTGTGGCTGCCGCGTATTGAGGTGCTGGAGGTCGCGGTCGACGCGCCTTTGGAGCTGGTGGTGCGGGTGCGCTCGGCGGTGCGTCGCCCCGAGTGCCCGGGTTGTGGGACGCCGAGCGGGAGGGTCCATGACCGCCGGGACCGCGAGATCCGCGACTTGGAGGTGTCGGGCCGGCCGACCACGTTGGTGTGGGATCGGCGGCGGATGGTGTGCGAGCCGTGCGGGCGGCGGTTCATGGAGGACCATCCGGCGTTCGAGGGCAGCGTCACGGCGCGTCTGGCGCGGCGGGTGGTCCAGGACGCACGCGCGATGACGGTCAACGCGGCAGCCAAGCGCCATCAGGTGGGCTGGAAGCTGGTCAATGCTTTGGTGGTCGCCTATGCGGGGCTGGTCGCCGGTCATCGACGCCGCCGACGGTGCCGTGTTCTGTTGGTGGACGAGACCTCGATCCGCAAGCGGCACCGCTATGTGACGGTGCTCGTGAACGGCGACACCGGCGAGGTGCTCGCCATGGTGCCGCATCGCAACAGCCAAGCCCTGTCGGGGTTTCTGGCTGCTCAGGGCCACAAATGGTGCAAAGGCGTCAAAGTCGTGGTGTCCGACGGTTCCAAGGCATACAAGGCCGCCATCGAGGCGCGGCTCGGCCACGCCCGCCACGTGCTGGACCGGTTCCATGTGATCCGATGGTTCGCCGCCGGGCTGACCGCGGTGCGCCGAGACGTGCAGCGCCGCCCCGAAGGCTCCAAGCCTGTGTTCGACCGCGACGTGTTCCGGGCCAGGTTCTTGCTCATGAGACGGCCCGACAAGCTCGACGCCGCCGAACGCCAACGGCTCGAGGAGCTGTTCGCCGCCCACCCGCGGCTCAAAGCCGCGTGGGACGCGCTCGGCGAGCTGCACGGCCTCTATCTCGCCAAGGACCGAAAGGGCGCCCTCGAAGCGCTCGACCGGTTCGCGGACATCTACGGCACCGGGCTGATCCCCGAGTTCAGCGACACAGTCGACACCTTCTTGGCGTGGCACCCCCAGATCCTCGACTGGCACCAAGCCGGCCGGCCCAGCAACGGACCCATCGAAGGAACCAACAACCTGCTGCAGATCCTGCGCCGCAAAGCCCACGGCTTCACCAACTACACGAACTTCGAAGCCCGCGGCCTGCTACTAACCTGACCCCGCCGAACCCAGCAGCCCGAATCCCACAAAAGGACGAAGGCTCAAAATTTTGTGGAGTCATCGCCGAGCGCAGGACCGGACCGTAACCCCCTGGCAGAGAGCCCCGGCAAACCCAACAGTGACACTCGGACTTGCTGTGTAACCGGCTGTGGTGTTATCGAGCGGCCAATTGGAACAAAGACAGCCCGTGACACGGTCGCTGCCGTTCCGCAGAGGGATCAAGACATCCAGCCAATGCTCAACTAAAGGAAATGCACTCGGACACGAGTACCTGATCATCGCCTTCGAATTCCACCTGCTTGCTAGCAGATGCAGCCCATTTTGACATTGCGTCCCGAGGTGAAAGCCATCTTGCGGGAAAAGACTGTCCATTTTCGAAGACGAGTCGCAAGACTGAACACAGGCGTCCCGATTGTGCTTCCGTGATCTCAAACTCGTCATGCCCAACGGAGCGCGCGACTGCCTCTGCGTTAGGCCAAGGAACACCATGCAGTGTGAGCGCTTCGCGCAGTAGTAGCGCGCCAAACTGAGTATCTCTTGGCACCTCGCTAATGCTGAGCAGATGTGCTGTTTGAATCTGACTGAACGAAGGATCGTTAACAACGGTGCCAAAATCGACGACGTCGCGAAGATACTGCTCCCTGAACCCGTCGGCGAGCGATGGAATCCACCCGCTCGCACGATCAATGAAGTCGAATGTCCGCGGGTCAACCATGACCGTCGTATCTTGGGGTTCTCCAACGGCGACAAACCAGTCCTTTTCTACGTCCCGATAAACTCGGTCCCATCGATCCTTGCGATAGCGGCTCACGCACTCCATGGCGAAGCCTTCTTCGATGCCCAAGCGAGCCAAGTGTGCATCAGGACTGTCAGACAATCGACGAGGTCGCTCCAATCGCCAAAGGGGCTGTTGCACCTTAACCCATGCGTGCGTCAACTCGTGTGCTATGACTTCATGAAAACGGCCATCATCAATGTCGGACCGCACCCAGATGCTGTGGGAACGGTCGTCGTAGAAGCCTAGGTGGCCAACACTGCGACGGGTGATTTCAGATGCATAGCTATCGTAATCGGAAACCACGCCGCCCATGGCATTGTACAATAGATACTCTCGTCGTCGGTCTTCTTCTTGGAAGATATCGCCAAAATCAATGAGAGAACTCTCTGCAACTGTCGGCAGCTGATCGCTGACGAGAGCAACGCCACACAAACGCTCAAGCGCAGGCAACACATCATCAAGTGCAGCATCAACGCGCTTCTCAAATGCACTCATCAAACAACCAGAAGACACCATTCCGCATGCTACAAGAATAACGCCCACGAGGGCGGACATGGGGCGCACTTCGAGGCGACTAGGGCCAAACTACTCAAACATGCACACTTGAGTCGTATCAGTGTCACAGTTGAAGCGAGGACTCTGGCCTGTATTGATCTCCATAGTTGGCGATGTAGCATTGTTCAGACTAATCCAACGATAAGCGACACTGTGTTCGAATTCGAAGAACTTGCGCTCGTACGAGCCATCGTAAACGCTCAAGAAGCCGGAGGACGGCTGATTGAGGCTGCTTCGCCATTGGCCAAGATATTGTGTCGGGCGGGGATGAGCTCGGCAGTCGTAATCCCAATTCCACGAACGATCGATCCTGCACCGGCTGTGATTCTCGGTGACCTTGAATCTGCCGACATTTGACGCAGTTGTGAACTGTTGCCTGAATCTTGTTTCCCTGCCGTTCAAATCCATCTTGTATGTAGTATTGATCGTGCCAATCACGTAGCTACCAAAATAAGACACGAAGCCGATGGTTATTTGGGTACGTGCATGCCATCGATAAGGCTCGTCAACCATGACCGTCCACGGCAGTGTGGGGCCCGGAATCTGCCCCGTACTGCCGATGGGGCCGGACAGAGGATCTGATTGTTGATTAGGGTCAAGACCTCGATGAGATAATCCCGAGCCAGGGACCAAACTCTCTGCCTCAACTGCCTGCAGAGCGTTTTCGGCATCGGACATCAGAACCGCTCGGCTTTCACCGGTTGTGCTCCGAAAGAACTCATCTGGCTCTGCGATTAAGTCCCGAAGCAGCGACTCGGCTCCTGAAATTGCTCCGCGGTCTGCGGCAGCGAGTCTAACCAAGGCATCTAGCACTGACTCGCCATCCTGCACCGCAAGGATGTAGCAAGTGACAAGTTCGCAGCGTTGGTTGATGTCGGCTAGTGCCTCGGCTGCAGGCAATGTCGGATTCATGTATCGACCAGTCCCCAGGGCCGACGTGTCATTCTCGAGCAGGTCGGCGAGAGGCCCGGTGGTCGGTTGCTCTGGCGCCGGTATCACCGGCGTCGCACCTGCGGACACCGCTGGCAGTAGCGACGTGATCGCGAGTACGCCTACGAGCAAGACTGCTCGCAATCGGCGTTTGGCTGCCCGCGCTCGAATCATCGGATACCTGCTACTTCCAACGATGATTCGCCGAAGCCGGCGCGCCGACATGTTTCTTGAACGCAGTCGTGTCATAGGTCGGGTGTTCTAGCACATGCCTCCCACTGTCGTGAGCATTGCTACACGTACCCTCGCGCTACAGATGGCGGCCAAGCCACCGGCCTCTTGGACTGACCCAGAATGGTGCACCCTGCGTTTCGCGCGGGCTGGATGCTGGACTCTGCTGTCATGAGCTTTGAGGAGGCTTCATGGCACCGAGGGGATATCCGGCTGAGTTCCGGCGGCGTGTGATCGATCTGGTCGAGGCCGGTCGGCCGGTTGCGCAGGTCGCGGCTGAGCTGGGGATCAGCGATCAGTCGATCTACACCTGGCGCCGCCAGGCGCGCATCGACGCCGGCATCGAGCCCGGTCTGACGACTGCTGAGCACGCCGAGCTTGCGGCGTTGCCCAGGCGGGTTCGCGAGCTCGAGACCGAGCTGGCGATCCATTCCCGGGCGACTGAGCTGCTGAAGGGGGACGTCGACCCAAAAGGAAGTTGGTCCTTCGCCTTTTTGTGGGATGAGGGGCGGTTGAGGGTCCGCTTGTAGGGGTCGAGGCCCTGCTGGGATCGGTGTTTGAGAGACGCCGAACCCCAGGGGGCCTCGATGAAGCGTGATGTTATGTCGGTGCGGCTGTGGCTGCCGCGTATTGAGGTGCTGGAGGTCGCGGTCGACGCGCCTTTGGAGCTGGTGGTGCGGGTGCGCTCGGCGGTGCGTCGCCCCGAGTGCCCGGGTTGTGGGACGCCGAGCGGGAGGGTCCATGACCGCCGGGACCGCGAGATCCGCGACTTGGAGGTGTCGGGCCGGCCGACCACGTTGGTGTGGGATCGGCGGCGGATGGTGTGCGAGCCGTGCGGGCGGCGGTTCATGGAGGACCATCCGGCGTTCGAGGGCAGCGTCACGGCGCGTCTGGCGCGGCGGGTGGTCCAGGACGCACGCGCGATGACGGTCAACGCGGCAGCCAAGCGCCATCAGGTGGGCTGGAAGCTGGTCAATGCTTTGGTGGTCGCCTATGCGGGGCTGGTCGCCGGTCATCGACGCCGCCGACGGTGCCGTGTTCTGTTGGTGGACGAGACCTCGATCCGCAAGCGGCACCGCTATGTGACGGTGCTCGTGAACGGCGACACCGGCGAGGTGCTCGCCATGGTGCCGCATCGCAACAGCCAAGCCCTGTCGGGGTTTCTGGCTGCTCAGGGCCACAAATGGTGCAAAGGCGTCAAAGTCGTGGTGTCCGACGGTTCCAAGGCATACAAGGCCGCCATCGAGGCGCGGCTCGGCCACGCCCGCCACGTGCTGGACCGGTTCCATGTGATCCGATGGTTCGCCGCCGGGCTGACCGCGGTGCGCCGAGACGTGCAGCGCCGCCCCGAAGGCTCCAAGCCTGTGTTCGACCGCGACGTGTTCCGGGCCAGGTTCTTGCTCATGAGACGGCCCGACAAGCTCGACGCCGCCGAACGCCAACGGCTCGAGGAGCTGTTCGCCGCCCACCCGCGGCTCAAAGCCGCGTGGGACGCGCTCGGCGAGCTGCACGGCCTCTATCTCGCCAAGGACCGAAAGGGCGCCCTCGAAGCGCTCGACCGGTTCGCGGACATCTACGGCACCGGGCTGATCCCCGAGTTCAGCGACACAGTCGACACCTTCTTGGCGTGGCACCCCCAGATCCTCGACTGGCACCAAGCCGGCCGGCCCAGCAACGGACCCATCGAAGGAACCAACAACCTGCTGCAGATCCTGCGCCGCAAAGCCCACGGCTTCACCAACTACACGAACTTCGAAGCCCGCGGCCTGCTACTAACCTGACCCCGCCGAACCCAGCAGCCCGAATCCCACAAAAGGACGAAGGCTCAGGAAGTTCGCTGCCATCAAGGTGATGGCCGCGGAAGGGCTTCCCATCGAGCGGGCGTGCTGCCTGTTGGGTGTGTCGGTGTCGGGCTATTACGGCTGGCTGCGTCGCCCGCCGTCTGCGAGGTCGATCCGGCACGCCTGGCTGGGTGATGTCATCGGCGAGATCCACGCCGTGTCCCGGCAGACTTAGCCCAGATCCACCGGTGGGGTGTGCGGTGTGGGGTCGGGTGGGATGTCGGTGGTGCGGTTTGGGGTCGGGGCGGGGTGAGGGCTGGGCGGACGCGTGGGTGGTCGGCGGCGGCTTGGGGGGTGGTTTGTGTGCTGCGCCCGGGGGGTGTGCTGCGCGGCGTGGCGTGGCGCTGGGGTTTGTTCAGCAGCGCTGGGGCAGGTTGCGGATGTGTCGCAGTGCTGTGGTGAACGTGTCGGCCCAGGGCCGTCGGGCCGGGAGCCGCAGGGTGGGTCGGCCGCTGCGGTTGACGAGCCGGCCGGGCATGGTGAGCAGGCGGCGTGCGATGGTGGCCCCGACGGTGAGCTTTCGGGGGTCGTGGACTTGGCCGATGCGTGCTGTCCAGCGTGCGATGTTGTGGGCCAAGGCGGCGCAGGCGAGCCAGGCGGCGTTGGCGGTGAAGCTGGCTGAGGGGCTGTGGGCGAGGCCGCCGGCTTTGAGGTCCCCGGTGGCGAGCTCGACGCGTGCGTGGGATCGGCAGGCGGCGTCGGCTGCTTTGGTGTCGAGTTCGGCTTCGCTGATGTCGGTGACGAATGTGTGGTGGCGCCAGTTGGGGAACAGGTCGGCCTGGTCGCCGACCAGGCGGGTGCGGCGCACCACCAGCCGCACCGTGCGCTCGGGCTTGCGGTTGGGCCGCCGTGCGCTGGTGAGCGTCGTTTCGGCGACTTGGGCCTCGCCGTCGTCGGTGTAGCCGATCGGGGTCCAGTCCGCATCGTCGACGGCCGCGACGGCCCTGCCGACGGCGGGGTTGGAGGCGACAGCGATCACGAACCTGGCGTCGAGCGCGTCGAGCTTGTCGACCAGGCCCCACGACAAGAACCCCGCGTCCGCGCGAACCGTCAGCTCCGCGTCCGGGGCGAGACGGCGCACCCGGTTGACGGTCTCGGCGAAGAAGCGGACATGGCCCCGCTGGGAGGAGCCCTTGCGCATCCGGCTGTGCACGATCTCGCCGGTGTCGTCGCGTGAAGCCACCAGCGGGTGATATCCCAGCCGCCCACCGTGCCCGTATGCAGCGCCGCCCTTCGCGTCGCTGTGCACCACCGCGACCGTGGAATCGACATCGACCGTGACCCGTTCCGCCGCCGGGGCGGCGCCTGCGTCCCACGCGCGGCCCAAAGCCAGCTCCTGGGCGCGGTCCAGCTGACGCACATGACCCCACGAGAACGACCTCGCGAACGTCCCCAGCGTGGACGGCGCCACCGGCGCGAACCCAACCACCGCCCCAGCCGAGCCGGCCCGCAGCCGATCCGCGTCAGAAAAGAACGACCCGCCCACCAGCATCGAGCACACCGCCGTGAGCACCTTCGCTCCCGACCCGCGGCCCGCCGCCGGCGGACGCACAGTCTCGTCGATCAAGCCCTCCAAGCCCAGCCGGCCCGCCAGCGTGCCCACCGCCAGCAGACCAGCGTCCCCCACCAACGAGCCCTCGTCGAACACTGCCACGACCCGGTCCAACAACCGCGTATCATCGCTCACAGAAAGCGCCTCCCGTCATGGCATCACGCCGCGATCTCACAACCGGCAAAATGCCACCCCAGGAGGCCTTTCTGGTGGACGCAAACCCCACCAGCCCAACCGAACCGGTGGATCTGGGCTAAGAGGCCGGCACGGTCGACGGGTGTGCCCCCGAGGCGGCGCAATGAACACAGCCGTGGTCACCGGGGGGACCCGCGGGATCGGCGGGGCCATCAGCGCTGAGCTTGCCGCTGAAGGTCACCATGTCATCGCGCTGGCGACCTCTGAACCCCCAGCACCGCCGGACGGTGTCGAGGCTCGTATCTGCGACGTCACGGATCCCTCCCAGGTGGCCGCGACCTTCGTGGCCATCGGATCGGTGGACGTCCTCGTGAACAACGCGGGGGTGTCAGGCTCGAACCGGCTGGGTCGCACGACGCTCGAGGAGTGGAACCGCAACATGGCGGTCAATGCCACCGGGGCGTTCCTGTGCACTCAAGCGGTTATCGACCAGATGCTCAAACGCAACGCCGGCAGGATCGTGACCGTTGCGTCCATTGCCGGCGTCGAGGGCGCCCCCTACATCGCCGCCTACGCCGCCTCCAAGCATGCGGTGATGGGCCTTATGCGGGTCGTGGCGGCCGAAGTGGCCGGCACCGGGGTCACCGTCAACTCGGTGTGCCCCACCTTTGTCCGCACAGAGATGACCGTGGCCACGATCGCCAACATCGCCGAACGGACCGGCAAGAACCTCGCTGATGCCGAGGCCGCATTGGCCAAGGCCACGCCGCACGGCCGGATCATCGAGATCGCCGAGGTGGTCGACGCGGTGATGGAGCTGCTGGCCGGCGACCTCAGCGGGCAGGAGATCGTGCTGGACGGAGGCCCGTCATGACATTCCGTGCATCCGCCCGCTTCACCGACGATTGGAAGCACTTCGACTTCAGCGTCGACGACCGGGTGGCCACCATCACCTTCCAGCGGCCCGACAAGCTCAACGCGCTCACGTTCGACATCTACGCCGACTTGCGGGACCTGTTCCGGGAGGCGCCGCTGCGCGGCGACATCGACGCCATCGTCATCACCGGCGAGGGCCGGGGCTTCTGCTCGGGCGGGGACGTCGACGAGATCATCGGCGAGCTCGTGAAGTTCGACCCGAAGCAGCTGCTCGAATTCACCCACATGACCGGTGCGGTGATTCAGAACATGCGCGAGTGCCCGATCCCGATCATCGCCGCCGTCAACGGACATGAGCCTGCCCGCCGCCATCGAGCTGGAAGCCATGACCCAGGCGCTGCTCATGCGCACCGACGATCACGCAGAGTTCCACCGTGCGTTCGGCGCTTCGGAGGCGCCGAACTGGACTGGACGATGAAGCGCAGGCTCGCAAGCACAGAAGGACGATGACGTGACCACGCCGCACCGGCTGATCAGCCCCGCCTCCATGTCGCCGTCCCCCGGCTTCGCGCACGCCGTCGTGCCGGCCGACGGGCGGACCGTCTACCTCGCAGGGCAGATCGCTGCGGACCCGACCGGGGCCGTCGTCGGCGACACCTTCGCCGAGCAGTACGACGTGGCGCTCGGCAACGTCGTCGAGGCGCTGGCGTACGCCGGCGGTGAGGCGCACGACATCGTGTCGCTGGTCGTGTATGCGACCGATGTTCAGGCCTACCGGGCCGACCTCCGCGGCGTCGGGGCTGCCCATCGCAAGCATCTCGACCGGCACTTCCCGGCGATGGCGCTGCTGGGGACGACCGGTTTGGTCGAGCCCGATGCGATGGTGGAGATCATCGCTACGGCCGTCGTTCCTGACTGAGAACAGGCCGTGAGACGGACCGCGTTGTCGACGGCCCATAGGGTCCTGCCATGAGCGTGTCGCCAGAGGCTGAGCCGGCAGGCGAAGCCGTGGCCCGAGCGGCCCGTGAGCCCGAATTGAATCGAGACGGGGAACAAGAGCGGGAAGCGCAGGGCGGCTGGGACTTCTGGGTGGATCGCGGCGGCACCTTCACCGACGTGGTGGCTCGCCGGCCCGACGGCAGCCTCGTGACGCACAAGCTGCTGAGCGAGGATCCGCGCCGCTACGACGACGCTGCCACGACCGCGATTGCCGACCTGCTCGACGTCCCCCGCGACGAGCCGCTGCCGCCCGAGCGCATCAGGTCGGTGAAGATGGGCACCACGGTGGCCACCAACGCGCTGCTGCAGCGTCGCGGCGTGCCGACCCTGTTCGTCACGACGGCCGGCTTCGGCGACGTCCTGCGCATCGGGTACCAGACCCGCCCGCACCTGTTCAAGCTCGACATCGTGTTGCCCGAGATGCTCTACGCGGAGGTGCTCGAGGTCGACGAGCGCGTTGCCGCCGACGGCACCGTGCTCTGCCCGCTGGACCTGGACTCGGCGACCGCCGGCATGGCCGCGGCACGCGAGCGGGGGATGCAGGCGGTCGCCATCGTGCTGGTGCACGGCTACCGGCACCCGTCCCACGAAGCCGCGCTTGCCGCTGCGGCCCGAGAGCTTGGTTTTGAGCAGGTCTCGGTCAGCCATGAGGTGGACCCCCTGGTCAAGATCGTTCCCCGCGGCGACACCACCGTGGCCGACGCCTACCTGTCCCCGATCCTGCGCAGCTACGTCGACGCCGTGGCATCGAGAATCGGCACAGTCGACGCCGTGGCATCGAGAATCGGCACAGTCGACGCCGTGGCATCGAGAATCGGCACAGTCGACGCCGTGGCATCGAGAATCGGCAGCGGCGACGCTGCGCAAAGCGATGGCACGACAGCGTCTGCTGAGGGCCCGCAGCTGCAGTTCATGCAGTCCAACGGCGGCTTGGCCGATGCCCGGCGCTTCACCGGGCGCGACGCCTTGCTGTCAGGGCCCGCCGGCGGCGTGGTGGGCATGGCGCGGATCGCGCAGGCAGCCGGCTTCGAGCGCGTCATCGGCTTCGACATGGGCGGAACGTCGACCGATGTCTCACACTTCGCCGGCGAGTTCGAGCGAGCCAATGAGACCGAGGTCGCAGGCATCCGGGTTCGCACACCCATCATCGACATGCACACGGTCGCGGCCGGCGGCGGCTCGCTGCTCACCTTCGACGGCAGCCGCCTGCGGGTCGGGCCCGAATCGGCCGGTGCGAACCCCGGCCCGGCCTGTTACGGCAACGGCGGCCCGCTCGCGCTCACCGACGCCAACGCCGTGCTCGGCGTCATCCGGCCCGAGTGCTTCCCTGCGGTGTTCGGCGCCGATGGCACGCAGCCGCTCGATGTTGCGGCGTCTGTCAGCGGCATCGCCTCGTTGGCGGACCAGATCGCGGAATCCACTGGCGTCCGGCGCAGCACTGCGGAAGTGGCGTTCGGGTACGGCGAGATCGCGGCGGAGAACATGGCCAATGCGATCCGCAAGATCAGCACCGAGCGGGGCCACGACATCACCGCCTACACGCTGGTGTGCTTCGGCGGTGCCGGCGGTCAGCACGCCTGCCGGGTGGCGGACCGGCTGGGTATCACCGCCATCCTCATCCACCCTCACGCCGGAGTGCTCTCGGCGCTCGGCATCGGGCTGGCAGATGTCACCGACCTGCGCTCGGAACCCGTCGAGGCGCCGCTGGACGAAGCGCTGATCGCTGACCTCGGCGAACGCTTGGCGGCCGCCAGACCGGCGGCCATCGAGGCCGTCGCCGCAGCGGGTGTGCCGACCGGCCGGATCGAGGTGACCGGGCGTCTCGCCGTCCGCTACCGGGGCTCGGACACGACACTGGAAGTGCCGTTGGCAAGCACAGCCGACGAAGTTGCACGCGACTTCGCGAATGCGCACCGGACGAGATTCGGCTTCAGTCCGCCTAGGGCCCAAGCGGCCCGTGAGTCCGAAGTGAATCGAGACGGGGAACACGAGCGGGAAGAAATGGCTGCTGAAACTGACGGGGGCATTCGATGGAGTTCGCGCGCAACGGCGAACTCCGCGACAGTGCTCGTGGTCGACGCGCTGCACATTGAGGCGCGCGGACACGCGGTCGATCCGCCTCCGGCGACACCGGCGGCTGACGACCGTGACCCGCTGCTCGCCACGCACACCACCTACATGAGTGCAGATGCCTCTGCCGCGGATGACGGAGCGTCGCGCGACGGCGGGTCCCCGCACACCTGTGCTCCGTACGACACGCCGTTCTGGGATCGGACGGCGCTGGCGCCGGGTGCTGTCATGGCCGGCCCGGCGGTGGTGGTGGAGCCGAACGCCACCACCATGATCGAGCCTGGCTGGCAGGGCACCGTCACCGACCGCGGCGACCTCGTGCTCGAGCGGGTGACGACACGGCCGTCACGCTTGGCGATCGGCACCAGCGTCGATCCGGTGCAGCTCGAGATCTTCAACAACCTGTTCATGAACATCGCCGAGCAGATGGGCGTGGTGCTCGAGCACACGGCTGTGTCGGTGAACATCAAGGAGCGGCGTGACTTCAGCTGCGCGCTGTTCGATCTCGCTGGCGAGCTCGTCGCCAACGCGCCGCACCTGCCGGTGCATCTCGGCTCGATGAGCGAGTCCATCCGGACCGTCATCGAACAGAACCCCGAGATGTCGCCCGGCGACGTGTTCGTGCTCAACAACCCCTACAACGGCGGCACCCACCTGCCGGACGTGACGGTCGTGCGCCCGGTGTTCGACGCTTCGGGCAGTGAGCGGATCTTCTACGTCGCCTCCCGCGGCCACCACGCGGACATCGGCGGCAGCGTGCCCGGTTCGGCCCCGGCCGACTCGACCACCATCGACCAGGAAGGGCTGGTGCTCGACAACCTGCAGATCGTCGCCGGGGGCCGCTTCCTGGAGGACAAGGTGCGCGGGGTGCTCGCCAGCGGTCCGTGGCCGGCCCGCAATCCCGACCAGAACGTTGCCGACCTGCGTGCCCAGGTGGCTGCGTGCGAGCGGGGTGCCGTCGAGTTGGCCCGCATCGTCGAGTACTACGGCCTGGAGGTCGTGCACGCTTACATGGGCCACGTCGCCGACAACGCCGAGGAGATGGTGCGGCGGGTCATCGATGCGCTCGACAATGACAATTTTCGGGGCAGCTACCGGATGGAGCTCGACGACGGCAGCGTCATCTGCGTCCGCATCACAGTGGATGCCGCGGGGCGCAGTGCCGTCGTCGACTTCACCGGCACCAGCGGGCAGCATCCGGGCAACTTCAATGCCCCGGTGGCGGTGTGCCGCTCGGCGGTGCTGTACGTGTTCCGCTGCATGGTCGACGACGCCATCCCGCTCAATGCGGGCTGCCTGCGCCCGCTGGAGCTGGTGGTGCCCGATCCCTCGATGCTGTCGCCGCGCCCGCCCGCCGCGGTCATTGCCGGCAACGTCGAGACCTCCCAGCAGATCACCGATGCGCTGTTCGGCGCGTTGGGGGTGATTGCGGCATCGCAGGGCACGATGAACAACTTCATCTGGGGCAACGACGCTCACCAGTACTACGAGACGATCTGCGGGGGAGCGGGCGCCACGGCGCGCCGCCCCGGCGCCGATGCGGTGCACACGCACATGACCAACACCCGCCTCACCGATCCCGAGATCCTCGAGCAGCGCCATCCGGTGCTGCTGGAGCGCTTCGAGGTGCGCCGAGGCTCGGGCGGTCGTGGCGCGAACAACGGGGGCGACGGCGTCGTGCGACGCCTGCGCTTCGGCGAGCCGATGACGGCGAACCTGCTGTCGAGCTGTCGGCGGATCGCCCCGTTCGGCGTCGCCGGAGGCGAGGACGGTGCGCGCGGGCGCAACCTGCTCGAACGGGTCGACGGCACCGTCACCGAGCTGGCCGGCTGTGCCCGGGTGGAGGTCAGCGAAGGCGATGTGATGGAGATCCACACGCCCGGAGGCGGCGGTTACGGACTGCCGCTGGAGGCCGCCGCGGGATGAGTACCCGATGAGCCGTTGCATGAACTGCCGAACCAGACAGGGTGAGCGATGAATGAACAGGTGCTGACGCCCGAGCGAGCCGAGCTCGTGGCCCGGATCGCCGAGCTGGGCCCGGCCTTCGCCGAGCGTGCGCCCACCTACGACCGCGAGGCCAGCTTTCCGCACGAGAATTGGGCCGACCTTGCCGATGCCGGGTTCCTGGGCCTGTGCGTGCCCAAGGAGGTCGGCGGGCTGGGCGCCGATTTCGTGGGCTACGCCCTGGTGGCCGAGGAGATGGGCCGGCACTGCGCCACCACGGCGCTGACGTTCAACATGCACACCGCCACGGCGCTGCTGTCCGGCCCGATCGCCGAGGCGTTGCTGGCAGGCGACCGCGGCCGCGAGCTGGATCCGGACGGGTCCATGGCCGCGCACCTGGAGAACACCCGCCCGCACCTGTGGGAAGGCATGGTCCGCGGCCGGGTCATCCATTCCCAGCCGTTCTCCGAGGGCCAGGCACCGGGTGCCCGCTCGGGCTTCAGCACCGTCGCTGTGCCGACCGAGGGCGGCTATCGCGTCACCGGGCGCAAGATTTTCGCCTCGCTGAGCGGTGCCGCTCACGTTCACAACGTGCTGGCGGTAGTGGAAGGCGACCCGCACATCCGCCTGCTCGGTGTGCCCGCCGATGGCGACGGCGCGGAGATCGTCGGCGACTGGGACCCGATCGGCATGCGCGGCACCGACTCGCGCACGCTCGTGATGAACGACGTGTTCGTGCCTGCCCGCAATGAGGTGCTGCCGCCGGGCATGTTCAACGCCATGGTGTCGCGCTTCCCGCAGTTCTACATGAGCCTGACGTTCAGCTACCTGGGCTTGATGCGCGCCATCCTCGACGCCACTCGCACCTACCTGCGCGGCGAGTCCGGGGTGAAGGCGTCACGCGATCATCCGATCAAGCAGACCGGCTGGGCGCAGCTGCAGCTCATCTACGACCGGGCGCAGTCGCTGACATACCGCGTCTTGAGCGAACTGCGTGCCGATCCCAGCCCCACTGAGCTGCGGCGGGCGCACGTGGCGACGGTCACCACCATGGAGAGCGCCCCCGAGATGGCATCGCTGGCTCTGCGCACGTGCGGCGGGCGGTCGCTGCTGCGGCCGGGCCGGCTCGAGCAGCACTACCGCGACGCACGCTGCGGGGCCACCATGCTGCCGTGGAGCACCGAGGAGCTGCTGGTGCGCCTCGGCCGCAACAGCCTCTACGACAACCTCACCGACGACGGCTGAGGGTTTCCATCTGCCTCGAATCGCCGCTGTCGACATCTTGTAGCGGGAGCGTTGCCCGGGCAATCCGTCTCAGACGTGCTTCGCGCGGCGGCACACGTTCACGCTGGCGGGGGAGCCGTCGGTGTCGTGGGGTCATTCGGGCTGTGGGGTCACGGCGCTGTTGACCGAGGGTTCCAGATCGGACGGGTCGGCGGCGCCCCCGGGTGAATCACTCTGGTGGCAGCGAATATTGGCTACCGTTCGTCGATGCGTTTGGCGTTGTTTGTGGGTTCGGCAGGCAGACCGGTCGGGTCGCGGTCTCGGCCGGTGGCGGCGGTTGCGGCGCTGGCGGTGATGTTGTTGGCGGTGCCGTTGGTGCCTGTGGCTGCTTCTGAGCCGGCGGTTCCCGGGCTTGGGCGCGGCGCTGCCGTCGAGGGGAGCGCTGCTGAGGCGGCATTGGGCTGGTGGGACGGCTCCGCGGTGTTGGCGGCGTCTGCGCCTGCGGTGGCCGATCAGGGGCCGTGCGCATCGTTGGGGGGCTGGTCGTTGGGGCTGTTGGGCTCGGGGACAGCGGCCAAGGCGTGCGACGGCGCCGAGGGGTCGTTGTCCGGCTCGCCGACAGCGGCGGCGTGGTCTGAGGGACGCGATCGCGACGGCGCGTTCGTGGAGGTGATGCTGATCGGGGCGGCGGGTCTCGCGCAGGACGCCTACTGGTCTTTGGGCGAGCTTGATGTGGTGTTCGACGGCGGCGCGTTCGCTGTCGATTTCGCCGGCTGTGTCCACGAGACCGGCCGCGGCTGGTCGGGGTGCGGTGCTGTGGTGCGCGATGTGTCGCTGCCGCCGGGGGGCTTCGTGGGTGTGGGCGCCGTCGGGATCGACAAGCCCCAGCGCAGCGGGCCCACCGTTCGCAGCACGCCGGTCACGCCTGCGGTGCAGCGCGCCGCTTTGGTGGCGCTCTATGACGCCACCGACGGCCCGAACTGGACCCGCAACGCCAACTGGAACACCGCCGCGCCTGTCGCGGACTGGTACGGCGTCACCACCGACGCCGACGCCAACGTCACCGGCCTGTACCTGTCTGGCAACGCCATGACCGGCTCGGTGCCCGCGGAGATCGGCAACCTCACCAACCTCACCACGCTGACGCTCTACGACAATCAGTTGACCGGTGTGCCTGCTGAGATCGGCAACCTCACCAACCTCACAACGCTGACGCTCTACGACAATCAGTTGACCGGCTCGGTGCCTGCTGAGATCGGCAACCTCACCAACCTCACCACGCTGTGGCTCCACATCAATCGGTTGACCGGTGTGCCTGCTGAGATCGGCAACCTCACCAACCTCACCACGCTGACGCTCCACGGCAATCGGTTGACCGGTTTGCCTGCTGAGATCGGCAACCTCACCAACCTCACCACGCTGACGCTCCACGGCAATCGGTTGACCGGTTTGCCTGCTGAGATCGGCAACCTCACCAACCTCACCACGCTGACGCTCCGCGGCAATCGGTTGACCGGTTTGCCTGCTGAGATCGGCAACCTCACCAACCTCACCACGCTGACGCTCCACGGCAATCGGTTGACCGGTTTGCCTGCTGAGATCGGCAACCTCACCAACCTCGCCTGGCTGTGGCTCTCCGGCAATCGGTTGACCGGTTTGCCTGCTGAGATCGGCAACCTCACCAACCTCGCCTGGCTGTGGCTCTCCGGCAATCGGTTGACTGGTTTGCCTGCTGAGATCGGCAGCCTCACCAACCTCGCCTGGCTGTGGCTCGACGGCAATCGGCTGTCGGGCTGTGTGCCTGCGTCGCTTTCTGCGGTCCCGAACGTCAGGCTCGATGCGGGCGTGTCGTTCTGCGAGCCGGCGCGGGTGTCGGTCACCGACGCGTCGGTGACCGAAGGCGACGGCGAGGCTGTGTTCACGGTGACGGTCCAGCCCGGCACCGACACCGCCGACACATCGGTCTCGCTGCCATGGAGCACCGTGTCGGGCACCGCCGCTGCGGGCTCGGACTACCAGGGCTCCTCGGGGACGCTGCAGATACCCGCCGGCGCTCGCTTCGCGACGATCGCCGTGCCCGTCACCGACGACAACACCCCAGAAAGCACCGAGACGTTCAGCATCAATCTGACCGTTTCCGCCGGCGCGACGCTCGCGGACACCACCGCGACAGCCACCATCATCGACGACGACGGGACTGTGCCGGGTCTGTCGCGGGTCGCGCCGTGCGAAGGCGCCGTGTTGACCGGTTCTGTGGCGGGGGTGTTCGATTTCGCCCAGTCGGGCTATGGGGGCGATTCTCATGTGTTCGTGGATGTGGACGTGACCTGCGCCGCCTCCAGCGAGGCGGTGGGGCTGCCGGTCGGGGTGGAGGTCACCTCGGGGCCCGCGTCGAGCCTGGGCGCCAGCGGCCATTGCATCACCCGTGCCGGCGCCCAGCAGGTGACCCGCTCCACCGGCACGGGCCAGGGCTGTGTCGCCGACTCGGTCGCCCGCCCGATCACGGGTGATGTCGCGGGGCGTTCGACCCATCTGGTGCGCATTCCCGATGCCAGCATCGGGCAGATGCATCAGCTGCTGGCGTGGATCGACGCTGATCGTGACGGCACCCACGGCCGCGGTGAGCCGTTTGTGGACTTCGAGTCCGATTTCGAGTCCCGGGTCCTCGGCGCGGACGGCGAGACCGCATTCGGGATGCCGCAGCGCTTTGAGGTGTCGCTGGTGACGCCGTGGAGCGATCGGGTCAGCCGTGCGGGGCACTACACGTCGCTGCGGCTCATCCTGCGCACCCAAACCGATGAGGTGATCGGGTACACATTCGGCGGGCCGATCTACCGCCGGGACCCCGTCGCTGAAACCCCGGTAGGCGTGTCGATGCTGGCAGGCCCCAGCCGCACCGCAGCGGTGATGTGCTCGGTGCCGCCCACCGACGTGGTCCCTTCGCCGGGTTACTCGAGAATCTGCGTGACCGACGCGCGCGGCCATGTCGATGTGCGGTTCTTGGTGCCGCCGGGAGCGGTCAGCGTGCTGCGCCAACAGCACGATCTGCTGCGTGTCTGGCTCGACACCGACCAAGACAGCAGCTACGACTTCGAAACCGTCGACGAGAACCAGCGCATCGTCACACCCGAACCGGCCAGCACCCTGCGCGTCCCCCTCGCCAAAGCCGTCAACTACGTCGCACTCGGAGACTCATACTCCTCAGGCGAGCAGGGTCGCAGCGCCGTTGCGGGATTCGTGGGCAGCTACCAGGGCGAGAGCTCTGACCCTGCACTTGAGAATTCGAATCAGGCTGCGTGCCGCCGCTGGAGCGAGGCCTACCCCGAGATCATCGTTGAGGACTTCTTGGGCGCCGGGCTCGGTGTGGAGGTCACGTTCGCGACGTTCGCGTGCACCGGCGCGATCACCCACAACATCTTCGACCCGCGGCCGGTGGGAGACGGCGTCGACGAAGGCGACCTCGTAGACACGAACAGGCCGTCGCACAAAGCGCTGGGGCTGGACTACAACGAAGACACCGGGGTGCTTGCGCCGGCACCCGCCCATTGGGAGCCGCGCCAAGCAGTGTCGCTCGCCGACGTGCAGGCGATGAGCGATGTGGACATGATCACCGTCACCATCGGCGGCAACGACGCCGGCTTCGCGTCGACGATTCTGCGCTGCGTGACGATCGGGTGCGGGCAGGTCGGCTCGGAGGTGTTCGACGAGGTCGGCGAACGTGTCACGGCGACGCTCGGCCATCTCAAGACGGTCGCACCGAACGCTGTGATTTTCGTGCTGGGCTATCCGGCGGTGACCCCGCCGTTCGAGGGCTGCCCCGCAGCGACGCCGGAGATGATCGACACCTACGATCGAACCGGGCTCAGCGGAGCGTTCCTGTCCTTCGGTCTCTCGGACGGCTGCGTCGACGCCATCCGGGACTACGTCGAGTGGATCAAAAACTGCCGGCCGCTCGACGGAGGGCAGGCCCTTCACGCATCCAGTTCCGAATTGCTTGGTATCCGTATCGGTTCATTTCTTGCGGACCTGTTGGGATTCGCGGGTTCGACAAATCTTCACATCGACGCTGCCGAAGCGATTCATCTGCGCAACGCAGCTATCGACCTCAACGCGGCCGTTCGGTCGGCGGCAGCGGAGGCTGGCGTGCATTTCGTCGACGTGCTCAGCGAGGCGGCGCCGTCCGAGCGGAGCTTTTGGGACCACTCGCCGTGTCACGACGTTCCGTGGGTAAACGGCGTCGTTACCGACGATTCGTCGGGCTTCGTGGCACGCTCGGACGGCAGCTTTCATCCCAATCTGGGCGGCCATCGAGGTGCCGCGCGGATCTTGGAGCAGTACATCCGCGATCGGGTAGCGGCTGGCGCTGCGCTGTCCGAGGCGGGGCTGCCGACGAATCCGAGCCGGCGGGGCCCTCCGGGCTCGGGATCCCGCAGCCCCGCGGACGTGGGGACCGAAGTCGGCGACGGACGGTCCGGCACCGCTGCGCACAAGCAAGTCGGCCGCGATTCTTCGAGCCAAAGCGACGCTGCGCAAGGCACCAATGACGAGGCAGACGACACCGCTGAGACCCCGACCGAAACTGTGGGATACCTAGTGCAGCGGCGCGCGAGCGCGGTGTCGGGCTGCGGGGCGCCGTTCGTGGCCGCTGGCGAGCAGGTCCGGCTCACCGCCGCAGGCTTCGAATCGGGTACGACAGTGAGTTTCTCTGCACGTGCTGTGTCGTTGGGCGGCGCCGCATTGACCGCGCCGACACTCGGCGACGTTACGGCGGACACCGACGGCGCGGTCGATGTCGCTTGGACTGTGCCGACGGCGCCGGCGGTCGGCACAGACCCCGTTCCACGCGCGTATGTCATCGACGCCATGGGCGACAACGGCGGCGGCGGCACTCACACCGCATACATGACCGTGCCGCTGGTCGCCTATCCGGGAACCGCGCCGTGTGCTGTGGCGGACGGGGCGACGACGAAGCTGGGCACGGCGGTGCAGGTCGATGTGCTGGCCAATGACATCGCGCCGACCGGAGGCAGTCTGGACGCTGCAACTGTGGAGGTTCGCTCGGCTGTGGGCGGCACATTCGCAGTCAACGAGACGACCGGCGCGGTGACGTTCACTCCCGATCCGGGGTTCTGGGGCATTGTCGCCACGACATACGCGATCTACGACGGCTGGGGGATCGGCGTCGAAGCAGATCTCACTATCACCGTGAGTGCGGGCTGCACAGTCACCGGCAGCGCCGGGGTGACGCTGATCGAGGGAACTGCGGGTAACGATGTGCTTTGCGTACCGGATCGTGATGACTGGCGGGCGTTTCATGTCATCGACGGCAAGGGCGGCGACGATGTCATCCTCGGCGGCGCGGGCGTGGAGTGGATCTACGGCGGCGACGGCGAGGACGTCATTTATGGGAATGGTGGCGACGACCTGATCATTGCCGGTGCGGGCGTCGACACGGTCCACGGCGGTTCGGGGATGGACTCGGTGTACAGCCTCGACACCGCAGACACAATCGTGGACGATGACTACGAGATGATCCTCTCGCCGTCGGTGACAGTTGCTCAGGCGGGCCCTGAGCCGGAGCCTGACTGGGTGTGGGTCGATGTGTCCGAGACGGTCGAGATCGATGTGCTCGGCAACGATCATGACCGCAACGAGGACATTGACCCGGCCACGCTGAGCATCATTACGGCGCCGGTCGACGGGGCAGCTGTCGTCGCTGAAGGCTCCGACGGCCGCGTCGTGGCCGGTTACGCCGCTGCAGCCCTTGGGGGCACTGATTCGTTCTCCTATGAGGTGTGCGACTCGTTGGGCAACTGTGCCACCGCTGAGGTGACGGTGATGGTCGGCACGACCGGCTGCACGATTGTGGGCACGTCGGGGAGCGACATCATTCGGGGAACTCCCGGCGACGATGTGATCTGCGGTCTCGGCGGCGACGACAACATCCGCGGCATCGGCGGCAACGACATCATCATCGGCGGTCCCGGCGATGACGACATCAACGCGGGCGACGGCGACGACACCGTGTGGGGCGGCCTCGGGGCGGACACGCTCGACGGCGGCCCAGGCAACGACACGGTCTGGGGCGGACCCGGCGACGACACGCTGGCCGCGAACTCGGGCACTGATCGGCTCGACGGCGGTCCAGGCGACGACACCGTCACCGGCGGCGGCGGTGATGATCTGATCTGGGGCGGTCGCGGCGCCGACATCCTCGACGGGCACGCCGGGAACGACGTCCTCTGGGGCGGACCGGGCGTAGACATGATCCTCGGCGGCGACGGCGACGACACCATCTGGGGGGGCGGCGGCGATGATTCCATCACCGGCGGCGCCGGGGCCGACAGCCTCCACGGTGGCACTGGTGATGACATCCTGGACGGCAACTCACAGAACGACAGCCTGTGGGGTGGCCCCGGCGACGACACCCTTAACGGTCAGGGTCACGATGACGAGCTGCACGGCGGACCGGGTGCGGACACGCTGCGTGGCGGATCGGGCGATGATCGGCTGTGGGGAGGCATCGACGCTGACACTCTCGACGGCGGCAACGGCGCCGATCATCTCGACGGAGGCCCAGACACCGACACCTGCGCCAGGGCCCACAGCGAAACGGCCTGTGAATGAGCGACCACGATGAGCCGCAGGGCCGTGACTGTGCGCGTGGGCAGCGCGTCAGTCTCGCCGATGGCGCTGAGGTCGTGCTGCCGACATGGACCCGTCGGGGGTTGGCCCGAGCCATCGACGCGCTGGCCGCCGCTGTGTTCTTCACGATTGTCGTCCTAGTTGGCGCCGCCGTGGAGTTCCCCCAGTACTGGTTGTTGGGTGGGGGCTACCGGGACGACTTCGAGAGGCACTGGTCAGTTTGGTTCGCCGCCGGGTACGCGGTGATAGTGCTCTATGAAGTATTGGCGGTCACGTTGAAGGGGCAGACTCTGGGCAAGTCCACGGCCGGGATCATGGTCATGAGCACTTCCGGCGGTCGCGTGCCATTGGGGCGGTCGGCGCTGCGCTGGTTCGTGCCTGCCGCGGCGTCGCTGTCTGGGGTTGCTGCGGTGCTGTGGGCCTTGGCGGATTCTTCCGAGAGCGTTTGGGAGTGGCTGAGTGGGCTGACGGTGTTTCAGGTGTGGTTCGGCGCTTCCGCCATGTGGCTGCTGTTGTACCTGGTGGCGTTGAGCGATCCGCATCGCCGTGGTCCCCATGACTGGGCTGCTGGCACGATTGTGGTCATCGCGGAGTCGAGCGTGATGCGGCGATGACAGCCGCCGGTGACGACACGGTGCTGAGCGGCAGAGTGGACTGCGCCCGAGTCTCGGGCAGGTTTGGCGCCCATGTGCTTGATGTGCGCCACCGCGCCTACCGGCTCGACGGAGGCCCAGGCACCGACTCGTGCGCCCGTGCCCACAGCGAAACGGCCTGTGAATGAGCGACCACGGGGAGTCACAGGGCCGTGACGGCGCTCATGGGCAGCGCGTCAGTCTCGCGGACGGCACTGAGGTGGTCTTGGCGACATGGTTCAGCCGGGCGGTCGCCCGCGCACTTGGCTCAGCGGTCGTCGCGGCCGTGGTGCTCGTATCCGGGGGTGTTGGGTTCATGTTGGGGTTGTCGAGGGATTTCTCGGGTTCCCATGCTGCTTGGCTTGGTGGGTCGTTTGGTGCGGCTGGGTTCGTCCTTGGTGCCGCTTTGGAGGTTCTGCGGGTCGTCAAGACGGGGCAGACGATCGGCATGGCGACGGCCGGGATTCGGGTTGTCAGCTTGGGTGCGGGGGATGTGTCGTTGGGGCGGTCGGCGCTGCGTTGGTTGGTGCCAGTCGCGGTGGCGGTGTGTGGTTGCATGCTCGCCGGGTTGGTTTTCTTTCCTGACGAGGCCGTTTCTGAGCTGTTCTTCGGCTCGGTTTTCTACGTCCCTTGGTTCGGGCTTCCTGCGGTTTGGCTCTTGCTGTTCGTGGTGGCGCTGCGCCGCAGCGACCGTCGCAGTTGGCACGATCGGGTCGCACGCACGATTGTGGTCATCGCGGAGTCGAGCACGAAGCGGCGAAGTCAGACGCAACACATGACGAAACGGTGCTGAGCGGCAGAGTGGACTGCGCCCGAGTCTCGGGCAGGTTCGACGCCCGAGTGCTTGATGTGCGCCACCGTGTCTACCGGCTCGACGGCGGACCGGGCAACGACTCCTGCACCAGAGCCCACGGCGAATCGAGCTGCGCATGAGCGAGGCGAGCGAGCCAGAGGGCGATATCGACCGCGTGCTGCGGGTGTGTCTTGCCGACGGCACTGAGGTTGTGCTGCCGACATGGGTCCGCAGGGGGCTGGCCCGCGCTATCGACGTCGTGCTCGTCGCGGTGTTCTTGACGGTTGTCGCCGTAGTCGGCCTCGCAGTCGAGTTCTATCAGCACGCGACGTTCCTTGGGGAGGCTGACGAGGGCAACCCGTTGAGGGACTGGACGTTCTGGCTCGCCACTGGGTACGTCGGGACCGTTCTGTACGAGGTGTTGGCGGTCGCGGTCACGGGCCGGACGTTTGGGAAACTCAAGGCCGGGATCATGGTCGTGAGCACCTCAGGCGGCCGCGTGTCATTGGGGCGTTCAGCGCTGCGCTGGTTCGTGCCTGCTGCGATGTCGCTGTCTGGGGTCGCTACGGTGCTCTGGCTCTTGGCAGGTTCCTCCGAGAGCCTCTGGGACTGGCTGGGTGGGTTGATGGGTTATCAGGTTCTGTTCGGCGCGCCCGTTGTGTGGCTGCTGCTGTATGTCGTGGCGTTGAGCGATCGGCATCGCCGTGGTCCCCATGACTGGGCCGCCGGCACGATCGTGGTCGTGGCTGCACCGGCTGCGAGACAGAGATGATGTTCGCAGGAGGCGTGATTGGCGGACCCGGCGCGAACCGGCTCGTTGGCGGTACCGCGACCGCAACTGCGACCGTTGGTGACGATGATCCGATCTGGGGCGGTTTCGGCGCGGACACGCTCGACGGGCACATCGGAAACGATGTCCTCTGGGGCGGCCCGGGCGAAGACATGCTGCGAGGCGGCAACGGCGACGACACTCTGTGGGGCGACGCCGGCAACGACAACCTCATCGGAGGGGCCGGGGCAGACATGCTCCACGGCGGCACCGGCGATGACACGCTCGACGGCGGCACCCAGAACGACACACTGTGGGGCGGTCCCGGCGACGACGTACTCGACGGGCAGGGCCACGACGACGAACTCCACGGCGGATCCGGCGCGGACACGCTGCGGGGCGGCGCGGGTGATGATCGGTTGTGGGGCGGCATCGACGCGGACACCCTCGACGGCGGCCATGGCACCGACCACCTCGACGGCGGGCCAGACGCCGACACCTGCCGGCGAGCCGACACCACGACCGGCTGCGAGCCGAGCGATGGCGGGAAGTGACCGGCTGCCGCGACGCGCCATTGGTCAGCCGCCTGAGCGCGCGGTTTCTGGACATGGTTGTCCATTTGGCTGTGATTGTCTTCATCGTCGTTGAGGTGATTGCGCCGACCATTTCTTCGCCGTTTATCGGCACGTGCGCCTTCGGAGGCTGCGCGCCACATGTGCCAGGCGAGCCCTGGACGGTTGAGCGGTGGACGGCTCTGGTCGCGCTGTTGGCGCTGCTGGTGCTGTATGAGCCAGTGATGGTTGCACTCTGGGGTGCGACAGTCGGCAAACTGGCGGTGGGGCTCAGGGTGGTGCGTATCGCGGACGGGACGAGACCGGGACTATTCCGGTCCTTGGTGCGGGTGTTGGTCCCAAGCTTCGCGGGCGTGTCGACGCTGGGTGTGGGCTGGTTCATCGTGTGGTTCATTCTGGTGTGGTCGACAATGTCGGGTCAGGATCGCCGGGGCTGGCACGACAAACTGTCCGGCACGGTGGTGGTCACGAGGGCGTCCGCGTTGTCGCTGTGTTCGGGGCCGTCCGCGAATTAATGGCAGTTGTCGGTATTGGGCGCTCCCCGCTTCCGCTGGCCTTGTGCCGCAAGGTGCTGTCTCAGCCTTGGCGACCGGGTCGTCGCGGGTGCGGGCGTGGACGCGGTCTATGGCGGGTCGGGGATGGACTCGGTGTTCAGTGTCGATGCTGCTGACACGGTCGTCGATGACGACTTCGAGCTGGTTGTGGCCCCGAGGGTGACGGTCCCCCAAAGCGGTCCTGTGCCGAGGTCTGACTGGGTGTGGGTTGACGTTTCCGAGACCGTCGAGATCGATGTGCTGGGCAACGATCACGATCCCAACGAGGACATCGACCCCGCGACGCTGCGGATCACCACGGCGCCTGCGGTCGGCACCGCCGAGGCGACACAGAACGCGGACGGCGACGCGGTGGTCGAGTACACGTCCGACGCGGCGGGCGGCACAGTGTCGTTCGCCTATACGGTGTGCGACTCGCTGGGAGCCTGCGAGTCCGCTCAGGTGACGGTCATGGTCGGCACAGCCGACTGCACGATCGTCGGCACGTCCGGGAACGACATCATTCGGGGCACGCCCGGCGACGACGTGATCTGCGGTCTCGGCGGCGACGACGTGATCCGGGGCATCGGCGGCAACGACACGATCGTCGGCGGCCCCGGCGACGACGACATCAACGCAGGCGACGGAAACGACATCGTGTGGGGCGGCTCCGGCGCGGACATTGTCGATGGCGGCCCAGGAGACGACACCGTCTGGGGCGCAGACGGCGACGACACCTTGGTTGCGAACCCGGGCGCTGACCGGCTCGACGGCGGCCTAGGCGACGACACGGTGACTGGCGGCGGCGGTGACGATCTGATCTGGGGCGGGCCCGGCGACGACACCCTCGATGGGCACGCCGGTGACGATGTCCTGTGGGGCGGCCCGGGCGAAGACATGCTGCGGGGCGGCAACGGCCACGACCGCCTCTGGGGCGGGACCGACGCGGACACCCTCAGCGGCGGCGCAGGAGCTGACCGCCTCCACGGCGGCGTCGGTGATGACCGCCTCGACGGCAACACCCAGAACGACACTCTGTGGGGCGGTGCCGGCGCCGACACGCTCGACGGGGGCGGCCACGACGACGAACTTCACGGCGGCCTAGGCGACGACATGCTGCGGGGCGGCGCGGGCGACGACCGTCTCTGGGGCGGCATCGACGCGGACACCCTCGACGGCGGCAACGGAGTCGATCACGCAGACGGCGGTCCGGACGCCGACACCTGCATCCGCGCCGACACCACGACGGGTTGTGAGTGATCGACGATGGGCGTGCGCGAATCGTTGTCGACGCGCTGTGGCGACCCAGTGGTGGTCAGTGCCTGCGAGTTTGCTGCGGTTCGCAATCTCAGCCGCCGCGACCCGGTTGCCGTTTCTCGCCCAGGGCTCAGAGGTTGGTGCTATTGCCCAGCGTCAGGAGTGTCGCTGCGATGAGCGGTACCTACCGCGGCGGTGAGGCCCGGTTGGGCAACGGTCGCACGGTCGTGCTGGCGGAGCCGGAGCGGCGTTATGGGGCCAGGTTGTTGGACATGGTCGTGTTGTTGCCTGCTGTTGTGATGGTTGCGCAGTCACTGATCTTCTTCTCCTTCGCGGCGTTGGGCGGCAATGTCGAGCAGCGCTTGCTGGGCCTCGGCGGCGTGGTGGGATTGTGGGTGCTGGTGCTGTACGAGCCGGTGATGGTGGCGCGATGGGGTGCGACGGTGGGCAAGTGGGCGGTGGGGATCCGGGTCGTGTGTTTCGCGGACGGCGGATGGGTCTCGTACCGCAGGTCATGGCTGCGAGTGCTGTTGCCTTGTGCGGCGGGGGTGCTGACGCTGGGCGTGGGCTGGCTCGTGGTGATGTTGATGCTCGCAGCGTCGATGACATCGGGCCGCGACTGGCGGGGCTGGCATGACAGGCTTGCGGGCACGGTGGTGGTGACCAGGGCGTCGGCGGTGTCGCTGCGTGCTGGCGCTGGGGGTCGTGCCGGGGTGCGACGTGCGCGGCGGCGCAAACGCGAACACGGCTCGATGGATGAGCGCTGGCAGCGCTTCATGGATGAGGGATCGCCGTTGGGCGGCGAGGATGACAGCCGCGATGGCTGCGCTTTGCGCGACGGCTCCGCCGACGATGTCGTGCCATAGCGGTGATGGCGCGATCTGGGCTGTCGGCGCTGCTCTATGCGGCGACGGCGCGGACACCTGCAGCCGCGCCGGCACCACAACAAGCTGCGAGCCATCCGGCAGGCCATGACAAACCCGGATCGCAACGGCAACACAGCAGCAGGAGTTACGCCGCCCGACGTAATCGACCCGGATGGGTCGCTCGTCGTGGCGGGGCTGGGCAGACGGCTCGGCGCGAGATGCGTCGACACGCTGCTGCGACTTCCGCTCGCGTACTTCATATTCGCCTGGTCGTCGTTTCTGTATTGGAACATTTGGGGGGAGCGGGACACGGCGGGGCCCCCCCAGAACTGGATCGTGAGTTGGGTCGCGGGCGCGGTGCTGGTGGCCTATGAGCCGGTAGTGATCTCGCGGACTGGCTGCACGTTGGGCAAGCTGATGTTCGGGATCAGAGTGCGACAGCGGTCCGATCCCACCAGGACTCCGACGCTCTGCCAGGCGCTGGTGCGCTGGGCAGTCCCGGTCGTGTGGGGTGGCGTGCTGCTGTGGGTCTCCTGGGAGGCGCTCGCAGCGCTGCTACTCGACGACTACGGCGGACGCGGCGGCGACATCTTCTCCTTCATCGACGGAGGACGCGAGACTCCCTTCGCCGAGAACGACCTCGCATGGGTGCTGCTGAACGCGGTCTTCTACGGCGTTGTGGCCGGGCTGCCGTTCATGTCAGGCGTGTTGTGCATCGCCGGCCGACTGCGCCCCGGCAACGGCAGCAGTCTGCACGACAGAGCCGCAAGAACCATCGTTTTGCGCAGCTCGGCAAACGGCGACGGCCGAACAAGCGGCGGCTCCGGCTAGCAATTGGATGCACCGTGGTTCGGAGTTACCAGAACGACCTAATCCGGGCCGGCCCTGGTGATGACGCGATGCGCGGCGGCGCTGGCGACAACCGGCGGAAGGGCGGCATCGACGCAGACACCCTCGACGGCGGCGCGGGTGACGACAAGGTCACGGGCGGCGGCGGTGATGATCTGATTTGGGGCGGCTCCGGAGCGGACGCCTTCGACGGCCACGCCGGCAGCGACACCATCTGGGGAGGCCCCGGCATGGACACGATTCGCGGCGGCCCCGGCGACGACACCATCTGGGGCGACGCCGACAACGACACCGTTACCGGCGGTGCCGGTGCCGACATGCTGCACGGCGGCGCAGGCGCCGACCATCTCGACGGCAACACCCAGAACGACACACTGTGGGGCGGTCCCGGCGTCGACACGCTCGACGGGCACGGCCACGACGACGAGCTCCACGGCGGCCCGGGTGAGGACACGCTTCGAGGCGGCGCGGGCGTTGACCTGCTGTGGGGCGGCATCGACGCTGACAGCCTCGACGGAGGCAACGGTGTCGATCATCTCGACGGCGGCCCCGGCGATGATGCCTGCACCCGGGGTTCGACAGCAGCGCGATGCGAGCCGTCAGCCCGAAGCACGCCATGACCACAGCGCCACTGTCCTCGCCGGAGCCGGGCGTCGAGTTCGCGAGGCCCCGGCGAAGGTTGTGGGGATGGTTCGTGGACATGCTCGTGACCGGCCCGATCGCAATTGTCGGCAGCATCGTCTGGGGATTGTTGGCAATCATTGACCAAGGGTTTTGGTGTGGCGAGCCGGGGTCGGCTGGCATCTTTTCTGAGTGTGAGGAGGCTGGCGTTCTTTCGGGTGTCGGGCTTGCTGTGGCCGTGTGCGCGTATGTGCTGGCGGCTTTGTATGAGCCGGTGTGCGTTGCGGTGCGGGGACGCACATTGGGCAGGCGTGCCGCCCGCATCGAGGTGGTGCGCTGCTGGGGGGCTGGCCGCGTCGGGCTGGGCAGGTCGGCTGTGCGTTGGCTGGTGCCGTTGGCGCCTTTTGCAGTGTGCGCGGCTGTGGAGCTGGGAACGCGTCACTGGCGGCCCGCGTTGGGTCATCCGCTCGGATGGCTCAGCGTCTCGTTCGCGTGGTGGGTTCTGGTTCACGCATCGGTGCTGTGGAACTCTGAACTGCGCGGCTGGCACGACAGGTTGGCAGGAACGGTGGTGGTCACGAAGGCGTCTGCGTTGTCGCTGTGTTCGGGGCCGTCCGCGAATTGATGTCAGCTGTCGGTATTGGGCGCTCCCCGCTTCCGCTGGCCTTGTGCCCCAATGTGCTGTCTCAGCCTTGGCGACCGCATCGTCGCGGGCGCGGGCATCGACACGGTCAATGGCGGGTCGGGGATGGACTCGGTGCTCGGTGTCGGTGCTGCTGACGCGGTCGTCGATGACGACTTCGAGCTGGTTGTGGCCCCGAGGGTGACGGTCCCCCCAAGCGGTCCTGTGCCGGGGTCTGACTGGGCATGGGTTGACGTTTCCGAGACTGTCGAGATCGATGTGCTGGCTAATGATCATGATCAGAACGAGGACCTCGACGCTGCGACGCTGCGGATCACCACGGCGCCTGCGGTCGGCACCGCCGAGGCGGCACAGAACGCGGACGGCGACGTGGTGTTCGAGTACACGTCCGACGCGGCGGGCGGCACAGTGTCGTTTGCCTATGTGGTGTGCGACTCGCTCGGCAGCTGCGTCATCGCTGACGTGACCGTGATGGTCGGCACGACCGGCTGCACGATTGTCGGCACGTCGGGGAACGACATCATTCGGGGAACTCCCGGCGACGACGTGATCTGCGGTCTCGGCGGCAACGACAACATCCGCGGCATCGGCGGCAACGACATCATCATTGGCGGTCCCGGCGACGACACGCTGGTCGCGAATTCGGGAACTGATCGGCTCGACGGCGGTCCAGGAGACGACACCATCACCGGCGGCGGCGCTGACGCTGACACGCTCACCGGCGGCGCAGGAGCAGACTCGCTGCACGGGGGCGCCGGTGATGACCATCTCGACGGCAACACCCAGAACGACACGCTGTGGGGCGGCCCCGGAGCGGACACGCTCGACGGCGGCGGCCACGACGACGAGCTCCACGGCGGCCCCGGCAGCGACACGCTGCGAGGCGGGCCCGGCGATGACCGGCTGCGGGGCGGCATCGACGCGGACACCCTCGACGGCGGGGCTGGTGCTGATGGATGCTCGCGGGGTTCGGGCTTGGTGGGCTGCGAGACTGCGGCGGGGCGGGCCCGGTGAGCGGTGCGCGTCGGGTCGTTTGGGTGCTGGCTGTTTCGGTGCTGTTGGCGGGGGGCTGTTTGTTGAGCGGTCCGTCGTGGGACAAGTACGACGACAGCCTGCGCGGCACGAACGAGCTGCGGACCGTCGTCCATTTCGGGCAGCGGATCGGTCCTGAGGGGGACGGCTGTTGGCCTCATGACAGCGAGCGCGGCGGGACGGTGTTCTGCGATCTGGTGTCGATCGGGGGCTTGCACTGGGACACCGGCGACGTGCATGTCTCCGACGCGTTCTTCGGGGGCCCGTCGGCAGCCATCGACGTGGGTGCGGGGTTCGTGTGCGTGCTGGACAGCGACGGTGCGGTGTGGTGCTGGGAATGGAGCCCCGACATAGCGCCGCGTCCCGCTCGGGCTCCCCAGGGCGAGGCGTTCAGCCGTGTGAGAGTCGTTGACAGCTGGACCCAAAAGGTCGAGGGCGCCCCGGGGTTCGCGTGCGGGAACACCGCTGATTTTCGGAGGGTGGTGTGCTGGAGTGTCGGCACCGACCAGCCCCGCTACCGCCAGTCCGGCCACACCTTCGTCGACGGCGCCCAATGGGTCATCCGAAGCGTGTACGACGACCCGCCGCGCTTCGCCGTGGGCAAGCGAAACGGCGGCGGGAACGGCACATTCCACGCGTTCACCGGGCAAGGCCGGGTGTCCTCGGGCATCGACCCCGACATTGTGGTGACCGAGACGCTGAGCAGCTGAGCTGGGCCAGACACTGGACTCGGTGGGCGCTGCCGCCCAGCGGCCACCCGACGGCGGGCGCCGCGGACAACGACGAAACCGACAGCGCGCCGCCGACGCTGCCGACAACCCCCAAAGCGGCCGCCGCGACGCTGATCGCGGCCGTATCGCTGGGCACCGGCGCCTCCGCAGCAGCAATCATCTACGGACTCCAAGCAGCATTCGGCAGCTAGCTGTGCGCCTGCGACATGCAGCACACAGTCGATGTCTCCGGGATCGCTGCAGGGTGCCGCACCGGCACCAACGGCGAGATCACCGTCCGCTACTCCGTCGGCACCCGAACAGTCAGCATCCCGCGCCGCAGCGAGGACGCCATCGCGGTGGTCGGGGATTCGGGCATTGATCGGCACGCTCTCGACCTCGTTGTCGTGAGCTCGATCCATACGCGCTTCAGCCTGGCCACCCGCACGTACCTGCGGGGCGAGTCCGGGGTGAAGGCGTCGCGCGACCACCCGATCAAGCAGACCGGGTGGGCGCAGCTGCAGCTCATCTACGACCGGGCGCAGTCGCTGACCTACCGGGTCTTGAGCGAGTTGCGTGCCGATCCCAGGCCTGAGGAACTGCGGCGGGCGCATGTGGCAACGGTGACCACCATGGAGAGCGCGCCCGAGATGGCATCGCTGGCGCTGCGTACGTGCGGCGGCCGCTCGCTGCTGCGGCCCGGCCGGCTCGAGCAGCACTACCGGGACGCCCGCTGTGGCGCCACCATGCTGCCGTGGAGCACCGAGGAGCTGCTGGTGCGCCTCGGCCGCAACGGCCTCTACGACGACCTCACCGACGACGACTAGCCGTAATTCTCTCGGCAGCTCTGGTCGCCGAAGCTACGATGTGAGCGGCACACACGACGTGTCGTGAGGACGGGATCCGCCCGGTGGTCAGAGCTACGCCGGTAGCGCGGGCGGTCCCGTCCCGTGCCGACCATACGTCAGCGTTCTCATGACATTCGATTGATTTTCGGTCGGCGCGCATGCCCGCGGTGGGAGCGGGATGTCATCGCAACGTAACGTCGAGCGTGGAACCTCTTGAGAGTCGCCGGCGCTCTGGGTAGTGATGTCAATGAGACCGATCCGCAGCAGAACTGGGCGTGTGGTAGCGGTGCTGGCTGCTGTGAGCTTGCTGGCCGCGGCGTGCTCCAGCGATCCGAACGACAGCGCCTTAGACGAACCGAAACCGGACACCGTCGCACCCACGACGGCCGCCAAAGAGGGCGATGCCGACCCCGACCCCGGCGCGCCCGACACGACCGATGCCGGGGCCGACGACGACCCGGCACCGACACCCGATGAGCCGGCCGGCGATGGTGCATCTGAAGAGACACCAAGCAGCGATGAGCCCGGCACCGATGAGGCCGACGCCGCGGCGGCGGCTGCGTCACTGCGCCAGTTCGACGAGTGCGATGCCGTGCTCAGCTACGTCCAGGAGCACGCAGCGCAGGCAGTCGGCCCGTGGGGCTTGGGCGGCGGCTTCGGCATCGACGAGGCCCTGGAAGAAGGCGCGATCGCAGTGGACGCGGCGGCTGATGGTGAATTCGCCTCGCTGCAGCCGGGCGTCGACTACAGCACCTCCAACGTGCAGGAGGCGGGCATCGACGAGCCCGACGTGGCCAAGACCGACGGCCGGCGCATGGTCGTCGCGAGCGAGAACCGTGTGCATGTCGTCGATGTGACCGGCCCGGTGCCGGTGCTGACGGCCACCGTCGAGATCGGCGATCACTGGATCTCGAATCTGCTGCTCCACGACGACCGTGCGCTCGTGTTCGCCTCGCAGTGGGATGTCATCGTGCCGTTCGCCGAACCGGGCGGCGCTGCTTCCGACCTCGGACCGACGTCACGTTGGGGGCCGACCACCGGAATCGTCGAGATCGATCTGAGCGGCGCAACCCCGCTGATCACGCGGCGGCTGGACATCGAGGGCGACTACATCGGTGCGCGCCTGACCGACGGCGTCGTGCGCCTGGTCACCAGCTCCCGCCCGCATGCGATTCCTTGGGCTGTGCCTGAGACAGCCGACCTCGCCGCCCAAGATCGGGCGACCGGGGCGAATCGTGATCTCATCGCAGGCACAACCGTCGACGACTGGCTGCCGCGCTTTGCACTCAGCGATGCTTCTGGAACCGCCACCGCGGGCGGGCGCCTGGTCGACTGCGAGCGCGTCTGGGTCCCCCCGCACTATGCGGGTCCCGGCACGCTGAGCGTCACCACCATCGACATCTCTTCGATCGGACTCGATGGTCCCATGGACACCAGTTCGATCATGTCCGACGGGAGCACGGTGTACGCCTCGCTCGACCACCTCTTTGTGACCACGACGCGCTGGCACGACTGGCGCATCGAACCTGCGGGACCCGGTGGCGGCGCACCGGTCGAGACCGAGATCCACATGTTCGACATCACGGGGCGGGCAGCGAGCACCTACATCGGGTCCGCATCGGTGACCGGCACCGTGCTGAACCAGTACTCGATGTCCTCCCACGAGGGTCACCTGAGGATTGCCACCACAACGATCCCGCCGTGGCAATTCGAAGGCGATGCGTCGTCCGAGAGCCTGGTGACGGTGTTTGCCGTCAGCGCCGCAGGCCTGTCCGAAGTCGGTCAGGTCGGCGGCCTCGGCATCGGCGAACGCATTTTTGCCGTGCGCTACCTGGGTGATGTTGCCGCCGTGGTGACCTTCCGCCAAGTCGATCCGCTGTACCTACTGGACCTGTCCGACCCGAGCGCTCCCACCGTGCGCGGTGAGCTGAAGATCACCGGCTATTCGGCCTACCTGCACCCGCTCGGCGACGACCTGCTGCTGGGCGTGGGCCAGGAGGCAACAGACGAGGGCCGAACGCTCGGCACGCAGGTGTCGCTGTTCGACATCGCCGATTTGGATCGGCCTGAGCGCATCGCGCAGTGGACCGCCCCGGGCGCACACAGCCAGGTGGAGTTCAACGCGCTTGCCTTCCTGCACTGGCAGCCGCGCGACCTCGCCGTGCTGCCGCTGAACCAGTACCCGTTCGATGATGCGGCCGCCACGCCGCCCTTCTTGGGTGCCGTGGCGCTCGACACCTCCGGCACCAAGCTCACCGAGCGCGCACGTTTCAGCCACGCCGATCCGCCGCTGCGAAAGTGCCGTGAGTCGCGCGAGATCACCGTCCGTCCCGACGGCAGCGAGGAGCCAGGCCCCTGGGAGCGCTACTGCTGGTACGACACGGATTGGCAGGCGCAGGTGACCGCCAGCGCGGTGGTCGGCGACCGCCTGTACCTCGCGTCGCACAAGGGACTCGAATCGATCTCCCTGGAGTCGCTGGAGCGTGTCTCGTTGCTGCCTTGGAGCGGCTGAACCGAAATACCTGGCGTGAACCGGCCTCCTATCGGCCGTAGTGATGCCGTGAACGACTCCGATCAGGCCGACGCTGGAGCTCCCCAACCGATCGTCGTCTGGGACGGCGCGCCCAAGTTGCAGAATCCGCTCCTGCTCGTCGCCTTCGAGGGTTGGTTCGATGCCGGCGAATGCGTGACGGGCGCACTGTCGTGGATGCGCCGGCGCAGCGAGGCCAGGCGGGTCTGCCACATCGATCCCGAGGAGTTCTTCGACTTCCAGGAGAGTCGTCCGCACATCGAGACCACCGACGAGGAGGAGCGCCGCATCCGCTGGCCGGAGATCGAATGCCATGTCGTGCCCACCTCCGCGGCCGGCTCAACCCCCACCGCCGCCATCGAGCCAACCCGCGGGTCATCAAGCGCAAGATGCCCAAATGGCACGCCAAACATGCCAGACACCACCACTGGCCTCAACCCATCGGGCCGCCCCTCGCCACAATGCAACCACCCTGACTTAACGGTATTGGGGCTAGGTCAGAGCCAAATCGGCTGGCTTGGCCCAATACCCTGCCTGCCCATTATCCGGCTAGTGCAGGAGCCGCGCCAGGAGCACCGATGAATGCCACTGCAGGGTCGCGACCCACCGCCGCCTATTCCGCCACGCTCGAGGTCGAACTGACCCACCAGCCGGGCACGCTCGGCAGGCTGTGCACGGCTATCGGCGACGTAGGCGGCAACATCCAGAGCCTCGACGGCTTCACCATCACCCAAGGCACGCTGCGCCAACACATCGTGGTCGACGCCTCCAGCGAGCAGCACATCGTCCAGATCTGCGACGCCGTCAACGGTCTCGAAGGCATCACGGTTATCTCGTCGATGGACCGGACGTTCGAGCTGCACGACGGTGGCAAGCTCGAGACGGTCACCCGCATCCCGCTGCGCAATGCCGACGACCTCTCCATGGCTTATACACCCGGAGTAGCACGCGTGTGCCGGGCGATCACCGACGACCCCGAGCGCGTCCACGATCTGACGATCAAGGGCAACACGGTTGCGATCGTCACCGACGGCACGGCGGTGCTGGGCCTCGGCGACATCGGCCCGGCCGCAGCCATGCCGGTCATGGAGGGCAAGGCGTTGCTTTTCAAGGAATTCGCCGGGGTGGACGCCTTTCCCATCTGCCTCGATGTCAGTAAGCCCGAAGAGATCGTCGAGACGGTCATCCGGCTGGCGCCGACCTTCGGCGGCATCAACCTCGAAGACATCGCTGCACCGGGCGCCTTCGAAGTCGAGGAGGCACTGCGCGCGGCGCTCGACATCCCGGTGTTCCACGACGATCAGCACGGCACGGCCGTGGTCGCCCTGGCGGCGCTGGAGAACTCGGCTCGCATCGTGGGCAAGGAGTTGGCGAACCTGCGCTGCGTCATCTTGGGGGCAGGCGCAGCGGGCGTGGCCACGGCCAAGATCCTGGCAGGCGCAGGCATCGGCGACGTGATCGCCTGTGATCGCAAGGGAACGATTCATCCCGGTCGCAGCGAGCTGAACCACGCCAAGGAATGGCTGGCTGCCAACACCAACGCTGAGCGTGTTGCTGGTTCTGTTTCCGACGCCATGGCGGGCGCCGATGTGTTCTTGGGCCTCAGCGGCCCGGGGCTCATCACCCGCGACGATGTGGGGTCGATGGCGGATCGGCCGATCGTGTTCGCGATGGCCAATCCCGATCCCGAGATCCTGCCCGATGCCATCGGCGACATCGCCGCTGTGGTTGCCACCGGCCGCAGCGACTACCCGAATCAGATCAACAACGTGCTGGCGTTCCCCGGCATCTTCCGCGGCGCCTTCGACGCGGGTGCCACCGACATCACCGAGAACATGAAGATCGCCGCAGCCGAGGCCATCGCCGCAGGCGTGTCGAGCGACGACCTCGGTCCCGACCTGGTCATCCCCACAGCCTTCGACCGCTCAGTCGTCCCCGCAGTCGCATCAGCAGTAGCCGCCGCAGCCCGCGCCGACAACGTCACTCGCGGCTAAGGCCCCACGAGACTCGCCGCGACCGCACCCCTTTTCTCTGCGGGCGAGGGCGAAGCCTTCGAGCTTTTCTATTGTCGCGAGAGCGGCGAAGCCTTGCTCTCGCACCAGAGTGGTCGGGACCGGCGTCGATCCGGTGACCTCACGCTTTTCAGGCGCGCGCTCTGCCAACTGAGCTACCCGACCGCGGTCCCGACGGGATTTGAACCCGCGACCTCTGGCTTGACAGGCCAGCGTGAACTCCAGACTTCACCACGGGACCAGCTGTTTGCTGTTTGCCCTGCAACGGAATCCGCGGCCGAGGTCGCAGCCCATGCAAGAGCAGCAACGATAGCCACCTCGCTCAGCAATCCGCGCGGTGAAATGCGCCGCGGAGACGGTCGGCGAGATCGCCTCGGCGTCCGACCGTGACACCGCTGCCCCCGCACCACCTCGACAGCGCCTGCAGTTCCGCCGTCAGGGCTTCGAGCGCACGTGACTGCGCAGATCCACCGGTGGGCTCGTCTAGCCATAGCGTAGCCGGCGTGCGATTATCGACGGCCTCGGGCGATGAGCAGTAAACCGGTGACACCCTCTGCCTATTCTGGCCGCATGATGACCGAACAAACGCGCGAGTTCGCCACAGTGGACGAATTGCGGCCTTGCTGGTCGCTGCACCGCGGCGATGTTCTCGACGTCTACGTGGATTGGCCGCGGCCTTCACTGATCATGTCCGATGGCGCATACGGCGTCGGCGGTTTCCCGGGCGATCCACGCACCGCGTCTGAGCTGCCAGAATGGTATGCACCACACATCGAGAATTGGTCCAAGTTTGCTCATCCGGCTTCGACGCTGTGGTTCTGGAACACGGAGATCGGCTGGGCAAGTGTGCATCCGCTGCTGGCTGAGGCCGGGTGGGACTATGTGCAGAGCATCGTGTGGGACAAAGGGCTCAGCCATATCGCTGGCAACGTCAACGGCGACACGATCCGTCAGTTTCCTGTGACCACCGAAGTCTGCGTGTTCTACCGTCGGAGACTCGAATTCGAGACATCTGAGGGCGTCATGTCCGCCAAACAATGGTTGCGCCATGAATGGTGCCGGACTGGCCTGCCGCTGTACCGCGCCAACGAGGCTTGCGGAGTCGCGAACGCAGCGACTCGAAAGTACTTGACTCAGGATTGGCTCTGGTACTTCCCGCCGCCAGAAATGCTGGAGCGGCTGGTCGTCTACGCGAATCGCCATGGTGATCAGCAGGGTGCCCCCTACTACTCCGTGGATGGAGCCACGCCCCTCACAGCATTTGAGTGGTCGCGTCTGCGTGACGTCTGGACGCACGCCCACGGATTGACGAACGTGTGGTCTCAACCGGCGCTGCACAGCAACGAGCGCTTCAAGGGCAACGGCATCCGTTCTGCACCGCGAGTCCACAACCCCGGTCGTAATGCAGCGATTCATCTCAACCAGAAGCCGATTGAATTCATGCGGCGCATCATCATGGCGGCCACCCGCCCAGGCGATGTGGTCTGGGAACCGTTCGGTGGATTGTGCAGCGCCGCTGCGGCGGCAATCGAGTCCGGGCGGCACTCATTTGCGGCTGAGCAGGTGGATCACTTTGCTGATGTCGCTGAACAGAGGCTTCTGGAGGCATCGGCTACTCCGCATGGGAACCTGTGATGCCCAGCGAACCTCATACCAGGAGCGTCGACGAACCGACCGCGCCTCAGCTGGACCCTGACCATCGAGTCACGTCCCTCACTAACCGGGTCCGGGATGCACTGACGGCCTTGCCGATTCACTTCCAGTCGCCAACTGTCATGGAAGGCCTCGATGCGACGGATCTCTTCGCGTTGAACACGGTCCTCGGCGCGACAATCGAAGTGCAGGTGGTGGAAGCGCTGAACCGAATGCGCGATGTGTGGGACCCTGAGGGCGAATGGCCATTGCATGAATTTGTGCGACAGGCTCAGACGTTTCCCGATGTTCTCTTGCGCCGTCGGAGCACGGAGGGTGTCGACGATGTGGCGATGGGAATCGAGCTAAAGGGTTGGTACCTGCTCGCGAAGGAAGCGGTACCGAGTTTTCGGTACACCGTGACTCCGATGGCATGCACGGAGTGGGATCTGCTCGTTGTGGTGCCATGGTGTCTGTCGAACGTGGTATCGGGCCGGCCGCATGTACTTGCCCCAGGCATCTGGTCAGCCCGATATGCCGCCGAGTACCGCAACTACTGGTGGCAGAACATCCGACAAGCCCGCAGCGACACGACGATCCGCGTACCCGAAGGGGTCGAGCCATACAGCGGCCGGGATCACACGGTTGACGAACCGGTCTCTGACAGTGGCAACAACTTCGGCAGGATTGCACGCATCGGAATCATGAATGACTGGATCGACAACGCAATTCGGCAGCCCTTGGCTGGGATTCCGGCTCGAGACTGGGCAGCGTTCTTGCGAAAGCACACTGACGACAGTGATCCCGAGACTGTGTGGTCCATCCTGAATGCAGAGGCCACCGAAGTTCTTGTCGGAGCAAATGCGGCACGCGCTGAAGAGATACTCGCCACCCTTCGGCGTCTGGCGTCGTTGCTTGGCCCCGGCTGAAACTTCAGGAAGCGAATCCGAACCATCTGACGCAGAGGACGTGAGTCAGCGGACTCGGCGCTCATGCGTGGGTCGCCCTTCGGTACGCAAACGAGCAGTTGCCTTGGCGTGGCTTGAGCACTCTACGCAATCGCGCCGCGGAGACGGTCGGCGAGATCGCCTCGGCGTCCGACCGTGACACCGTTGCCCCCGCACCACCTCGACAGCGCCTGCAGTTCCGCCCTCAGGGCTTCGAGCGCACGTGACTGCGCAGATCCACCGGTGGGCCAATGCGCCGGTTCGGTCCATGCTGCGGGCACCTCGAGCCGGCCGTGCTCCCGGTCGAAGCGCACGTCCAGCCGGGCGACCAGCGCGTCGTCGTGCAGGAACGGAAGCACGAAGTAGCCGTATTGCCGTTTTGCTTTGGGCGTGTAGATCTCGATGCGGTAGCGAAAGCCGAAGAGACGCTCTGCGCGGGGTCGGTACCAGACGAGAGGGTCGAACGGGCTCAGCAGCACCGACCGGGACCGCCGCCGGGCAGCGCGCTGACCCGCGGGGACATACCCCGGTCGATCCCAGCCTTCCACTGCCACCTCGCAGAGCTGGCCGTCATCGACGAGCTCGGCGATGCGTGCTGGCGCGATGCGCTTCGGCAGCCGGTGGTAGTCGATGAGGTCATCGGCGGTCGCCACCCCGAGACAGCGTGCGGCATCGGCCAGCAGCGCTCGGTGCGCGTCGGGTTCGTCCACTACCGCCTCGACCACCTCTGGGGGCAGTACCCGCTCGATGACGTCGTAGTGACGCACGAAGCCGGCGCGATCGGCGACGCCGACGCGACCGGCCCAGAACAGCCACGCCAGCGCCAGCTTTCCGTTGCTGCGCGTCCCCCAGGGCCCGCGCACGCCAGGACCCCAGTCCATCGCGGCATCCAGTTCGGCGGTTGACGCTGGACCGTTGGCGTTCATCCAGTCGAGCGCCGCAGCGATCTTGGGCTGGTTGGCCTGCCCGAAGCGCGCGTACCCGCTCCACATGTCACCGGCGGCGCCGCGGCGCATTCGCCAGCCGAACAGCGGCCAGTCGGCGACACGCACGAACGACGCCTCATGTCCCCAGTACTCGGTCAGCTCCCGGTCAGTCGCCGGGCGGGCGTACGCCGCACGCTCCAGCAGCCCGAGCACAGCGTCGTGCGTGCCGCCCATCCGGGCACGCAGCACCAGCAGGTGTGAGCGCGCCAGCGCGTTGACGGCATCGATCTGCAGCAGGCCCATGCGGTCCATGGCCCGGCGCAGGTGCCGGGTGTCCAGCCGGCCCGGCGGCAGCGGCGCTGCCAGCCCCTGGGCGCCGATGGCAAGACGCCGCGCGGCCAGCAGGCTTACTCGCCTCTGCTGAGTCATCGCCGTTTCTGGGTCACTCGTCGCCGGTGATTCCGGCGCCTTCCAGCGATTTTCTCAGCGCTCTTCTCTGAAGATGACGTGGCGGCGCAGCACCGGGTCGTACTTGCGCAGTTCGATGCGGTCGCGCGTGTTGGTCTTGTTCTTGCGAGTCGTATACGTGTAGCCCGTGCCCTCGGTGGACTTGAGCTTGATGATCGGCCGCTTGTCGCTCTTGGGCATCAGACCTTCTCCCCGCGGTTGCGCAGCTCGGCTACCACCGATTCGATGCCGCGCTTGTTGATCGTCTTGATGCCCTTGGCGCTGACGGTCAGCGTCACCCAGCGTCCCTCATTGGGCACCCAGAATCGCTTCCGCTGGATATTCGGCTTGAACCACCGCTTGGTACGCCGATGCGAGTGGGACACGTTGAAGCCCGAATGCGGTCGCCGGCCGGTGACTTGGCAGATGTTGCTCATTCCAAGCAGCTCCATGCGAGAGGACTCGACAACGGCGCACAAGGCTAGCGAGCAGTCCACTGGGGTCGCGCGGTGGACTTCGCAGTGGCAGCCATCCGATGGAGAACGAAATCAGTCGGATTGCAGCCGGGGGATGATCTCGCGGCCGACGCGCTCGAGCACGTCGTAGCGCGGGTCGAAGTTGGGCAGGATCATGATCTGATCGAGGCCCCGCTCGCCGGGGTCCTCCAGCCGCTCCGCCACTTGGTCGGCCGTCCCCACGATGCAGGTGGCGTCGATCAGCTCGTCGGTGAGGAACCGGGCCTCTTCAGGCAGCACCCAGCAGTTGTGGCCGGCATGGATGCGCTGGTGGATGCGCTAGACACGAACCGTGGCATCCGACGGGGCGAAGTCGTCGAAGAATCGGCGGAAGAAGGCCGCAACGGCACCGCCTGCGGAAGTGCCGCCGAAGACGCGCCGCCGCCAGATCGAGCGGGGTCGCTATGTCAATGCTCCTGTCGACCGGGCTGCGGGCGGTGTGGTCTGCCATGAAGGCTCGGTCCTGGTCGTTCACCGGCCCCGCTATGACGACTGGTCGCTGCCCAAAGGACACCTCGACCGGGGTGAGACGTGGGAAGAGGCGGCACTGCGTGAGGTGCGCGAGGAGACAGGCGTCCGGTGCGCGATCACGTCTGCGCCGTACCCAGTCAGCTACCTGATCGGCAGCGACGTGCCCAAATTGGTGCTCTTCTACTTGATGGAGCCGACGAAGCTGCCCAAGCGCCTCGCGGGTGACCCCAGCGAGGTTGACGAAGTGGCCTGGTGGGACATCTCCGACGCCGTGCGAGCACTCAGCTACGAATCTGAGCGAAACGCCTGCTTGGCGCTCACCATTGGTCACCTGCGCCACCGCAGCTCCGCCGCGAGCTGAGCGGGACGAGCTTTCTCACCCGACTCTCACGAAGCGCGGCCCACAATGGGTCCATGAGCGCGAGCGTCGCAGTGGTCGACGACGACCAGCGCATCCGCGAAGCGCTGCGTCGGGCGCTGCATCTCGAGGGCTACGAAGTGCTGCTCGCAAGCGACGGCCTTGAAGGCGAGACGCTCGCCGCGCAGGCCGACGCGATGGTGCTGGATGCCACCATGCCGAACTTGGGCGGGTTCGAGCTGTGCCGCAGGCTGCGTGCCGCGGGAAGCCGGCTGCCGATCCTGCTGCTGACGGCACGCGGCTCGACAGCCGACCGGGTGGAAGGTCTCGACGCCGGAGCCGATGACTACCTGCCGAAGCCGTTCGCGCTGGACGAACTGTTGGCTCGAGTGCGTGCGCTGCTGCGTCGGACCGCTGCCGACGATGCCGCGGCGCAACACGAGCGTCTCACCTGCGGCGACATCGTGATGGACACCGCCAGCTACGAGGTCACCTGTGCCGGCAACGACATCACGCTGACGCACACCGAGCACCGACTGCTGGAGTTGTTTCTCCGCAATGTCGACCGGGTCCTGTGCCGCGACGAGATCTACAACGCCGTGTGGGGCTACGACGTGTCGCTGGCATCGAACTCCCTCGAGGTCTACGTGGGCTACCTGCGGCGCAAGCTGTGCACCCCGGCCGGCGAGACCCAGCGGCGGGGCGCCATCCAGACAGTGCGCGGAGTGGGATACGTACTGAGGCGCCCATGAGCTTCCGCACTCGGCTCGGACTGCTGGTGGCCGCCTCGGTCGCCGTCGCAGTGCTGGCTACCTCGGGCGCGGTGCTGTGGATCGCCCGCAACGAGGCCCGCGGTGCGCTCGACGAGCAGATCTGGGACCGGGTCGAGTTCCTGCGGCTCGGCGAAGATCGCTTGCCCGAGCCCATCCGCTTTCGGCCCTTCGGCCGCAACGTCACCTATGACGTGATGCTTCAGGTGATCGGACCCGACGGCTCGGTCGGCTACTTCTCGGAACAAACGCTGCCGGTGTCCAGGACCGATCGAGCGGTTGCCGCCGGACATCGTTCCCGCGTGCACTGGGACGATCTCGACGCCGACGGAATCCGGCTGCGCGCCGTGACGGTGCCGCTGGGACGGCGAGGTGCCCTCATGGTGGCCCGTCCGCTCACGGAGGTCGACGCGAGCATCCATGGGCTTCGCAATGCCATGGCGGTCGTGGCAGTGGCAGGAGTTGCCGGGGCGGGTCTGCTGGGGTTCTGGGTGGCCGGCCGTGCCATCCGACCGATGCGACGGCTCACCTCCGCGGCGCGCAACGTTGCGGTGACCCAAGATCTCGATCAGCCCATCGAGATCGAGCGAGATGACGAACTGGGCGAGTTGGCTGCCAGCTTCAACGCCATGCTCGAGGCACTGGCTGTCTCCCGTGCCCAGCAGCATCGACTGGTCACCGACGCGGGCCACGAGCTGCGCACGCCGCTCACCAGCATCCGCACGAACATCGAGCTGTTAGCCCGGGCCGACCAGCCGTCGCCTGGTGGCGAGAGCGATGTGCCTCCCGAGTCGCGGCCCGTGCTCGATCCCGATGAGCGGCGGCAGATGCTCGATGACGTGCTGTTCGAGCTGGACCAGCTCACCGACCTCGTGGCCGAGCTGATCGAGCTCGCCACCGACCAGCATTCGCTCGGAGAACCGACGGTGATCGATCTGCCGGAGATCGTCTCTGCTGTGGCGGATCGGCACCGTCGCCGCGCAGGCGTCGAGATCGTGACGAGCTTCGCGCCCTGCCGGGTCGAGGCGAGCGTGGCCCTGCTGGAGCGCGCAGTCAGCAATCTCGTGGACAACGCGGTGAAGTGGTCGCCCGCAGGCGAGCCCATCGAGGTCAGCGTCGTGCGCGACGACAACCAGGCGATCGTGCGGGTGCGAGACCGGGGACCCGGCATCGATCCCGGCCTGCGCAGCCTCGTCTTCGAGCGCTTCTTCCGGGCACCCGAGGCTCGAGCCCTGCCCGGTTCAGGACTCGGCCTGTCCATCGTCGACTACGTGGCGCGCACCCACGGCGGCACCGCTGCCGTCGTAGACACCGACGGCCCCGGCACCACCGTCGAGCTCCGCCTCCCGCTGACCCCCGAAGCCGATTCGCCCCCAGTCAACGCGGACTGAACCAGCTGCCGCGCATCTGCCTCCGAGTCCGTCTCAGGTCATCCGTTCTGTCGAGGAAACGAACCGTTCCTCGACAGAACGGATGAGCGAGTAGCGGGAGGCCGGTGTGGCGCAGAGGTGACCAGCTGCACCCCCAACGGGATTCGAACCCGTGCCGCCGGCGTGAAAGGCCGGTGTCCTAGGCCGCTAGACGATGGGGGCAGGGCATCTCAGGCTACGCCCCGCCACAACGGCGGCCACCGGTGCTGAATGCAGGGAATTCCGCTGTGATGGCACTAGCGATGCGCGGCGTCGATGAGCTCTGCCAGCAGGCCGCCGAGGTAGTGATACCGCAGCCGCGGCCGCTGGGCGGGATCGTGCGGATCGAGATCGGTCGGGTCCTCTTCCTCGGAGATGTCGAGCTGTGTGCCGAGCACCAGGCGCAGCTCGTTGAGGCCCTGCATCCAGGCGATGACCTGCGCATCGTCGAGATGGTCGGCGTCGAGCGTGCAGTCCAGCAGATCGAGATGGTCGAGACGCTCAGCGAGCAGTTCGTCGCGCATGAGCCGCTGGTACTCGGCGTCGTGGTCGGGGTCGCCCAAGTAGGCCGGAGGGAAGAGGCGCCGCAGCGACGGATCCAAGCCGTCCCCGCCGTCCCGGGCCGGTGTGTGATCCAGCAGGTTGCTGCGCAGTTCGCCCACCATCTCAGTGAGCAGCCGTCGCTCCCAGTCCGCGAGATGCACGCTCACCAGCGAGCCGCGCGCTCCGAATCGAGTCCCCGTCACCGTCCCGCCGCTCTCGCATCAAGGTTGCCGACGGTTGTCGGCGGGGGCGCGGGCACAGCTCAGTCGTCCTTCTGCATCGTGGCCCACAGGCCGTATTCGTGCAGGCGGAAGACGTCCAGCTCGGCCTGCTCGCGCGTCCCCCACGCAACGGCTGCACGGCCCTTGTGATGCACGTCGAGCATCAGCTGGGTCGCCTTGGATTCGCTGTAGCCGAACAGCTTCTGGAACACGTACACGACATAGCTCATCAGGTTGATCGGGTCGTTCCACACCAGGACGACCCACGGGGAGTCCGTGTCGTGGTCGTCTTCGGTGGTCGTCTCTCGGATGACCTCGGTCTCGGTCACCGCTTGGGCCCGCGGCAGCGGCACCACCGGTGCATGCAACTGCGGCTTCGAACCAGCCGGTGCAGGCCTCATGGTGGGAGCGGGCGGACTCACGGGCTCATTCTGCGAAGCCGCGGGACGCGATGCCAACCGGATCGGTGCCATTCGGCGACTCCGCTGGGTTGTGGGCGGCCTCCGCGGCCAGCACCAGCCGTGTCATCGTGATCGTCAGCAGCGTGGCCCCGACGACGTGCAGCGCGACCAGCACCACGGGCAGTTCGTTGAAGTACTGCACGTAGCCGATCGCCGCCTGTGCGGCCATGACAGCGATCACGGTGCGGATACGCCTTCCGAGATCTGCCGCAGCGGCGCCTATCGCCTTGCCACGATGCGCTGCTGCCAGCCGCCGCGCCCGAAGGCTGAGCAGCAGCGTGGCTGCAGTCAGCGCCGCCACGGTGATGCCGTGAATGCGAGCCACCGACGGCAGCGCGAACTGCAGCCGCTCGACATGCTCGTCGCCGCCGTGGGGCCCGGTGCCGGTCACCACGGTGCCCGTGAACAGAGCCGCTGCCGTCAGCAGCCCTGACAGTCCACCATGAGCACGGATGCTGCCGGCAAGCCGTGTGGCGTTGCAGGCGGGTTCGGGCGGTTCGCGTTCTGCCCGGTGCTGAAGCACTACCGCGGCCGACACCAAGACTTGCGACGCCAGAAAGTGCGACATGACGATCGGCGGTGACAGATGCGTCAGCACCGTGACAGCGCCGAGACCGATCTGGAACGCCACCCCGGCCACGAGCACCAGCGACCACCACACGAGATCGGCGCGCCGGGGGCGACGCCACAGCGACGCGCCGACGGCCAAGATGACGGCTGCCGAGACCAGCCCCGTCACGATGCGATTGCCGAATTCCACCCATCCGTGAAAGTCGGCGGCCGGCACGAGCTCGCCGGGTTCGCAATTCGGCCAATCGCTGCATCCCAGACCGCTGCCGGTCAATCGCACGAGCGACCCCGTGATCACGATGGCCACGAGCGCCCACAGTGCCCAGCGGGCGACGAGCGCGAACCGCGCAGGCGTGATTCTCGGCCTGTGCTCTTGCAGGCGCATTGAATACACCAAGCGGCGCCCCGACGGCGACGAGCCCGGCAATCTCACGCTGAAACGCTAGAGGTCACTCGTAGCCTCACAGCAATGCTGGCGACGTTGCGCCCGACGCTGCGGGGATTGGTCGCGCTCACCAAGCCGCGCATCATCGAGCTGCTGCTGGTCACCACGGTGCCGCCCATGTTCGTGGCTGAGCGCGGCGTGCCCTCGGGGGCTCTCGTCGTGCTCACTGTGATAGGGGGCACGTTGGCTGCCGCCGGCGCCAACACCTTCAACATGTTCATCGACCGCGACATCGATGCGTCGATGGAACGCACCGCGCATCGGCCGCTGGTAACCGGCGCCGTGAGTCCCCGGGCTGCGCTGGCGTACGGCGTCCTGCTCGAAGTTGCGGCCTTCGGGATCCTGTGGTGGGGCGCCAACCTGCTGGCGGCAGCGCTGGCGCTGTCTGCCTGCCTGTTCTACGTGTTCGTCTACACGCTGTGGCTGAAGCGATCCTCAGCGCAGAACATCGTCATCGGGGGTGCCGCCGGCGCCGCCCCGGTGCTCGTGGGATGGGCAGCCGTGACCGGTTCGCTGGCGCCCGAGGCGTGGATCGCCTTCGGGATCGTGTTCTTCTGGACGCCGCCGCACTTCTGGGCCTTGGCCGTTCGCTACGCCGACGACTACAGCAAAGCCGATGTGCCGATGCTGCCGTCGGTTGCCAGCGAGCGCTCGGTGCTGACCCAGATGACGGTGCACACGGCGGCCGTGGTCGCGCTGTCGCTGTGGTTCGCCGTCGTCGCGGACGCCGGAGTCCTGTATTGGACAGTTGCAGTGACCACCGGAGCTGCGTTCGGTGCGGGAGTGCTGGCGCTGTGGCGTGCGCTGACGCCGAGGGCCGCGATGCGCCTGTTCCACATGTCCATTGCCTACCTGGGCTTGCTGTTTGCAGCGATGGCGGCCGACGTGATCGTCCGGTTCGGATGGTGACGCACCCGAGGTTCCGTACCGGCGGCCGAGCGGCGACACTGCCTCGCCTGCGGAGTCGGTCGACAATCTGGTTCGCCGCAGCTGTGCTGCGGGCAGTCTGGTCCAGTGGCGCGCGGGTCGCTAGAGTTCGCCGTTGGCGTCGCCCCGAAGCGGCGCTGCCAGCCGAGTTCGGGAACCACTTCGCCGCATGACCGACGCCACCACCGAAGCTGTGCCTTCGACAGGGTCTGCCGTAGCTTCGCAGGCAGAAGACCCGACCGTGTTCGGTCTGTTGAACACCACCGATCACAAGCGCATCGGCCGGCTGTTCATCGGCTTCTCGCTGCTGTTCGCGCTTGTCGGCACGATCACCGATGCGCTGGTGCGCTTCGATCTGGCGTCAGACAGCGGGCACACGGTGCTCAATGTCGAGACCTTCACCCAAGTCTTCATGTTCACCCGCGATTCGCTGGTGTTCGGCATGCTCATCCCGTTCTTCCTGGGTGTGGCCATCTACATCGTCCCGCTGCAGGTAGGTGCACCGAACATCGCCTTCGGCCGGGCAGCCGCGCTGTCGTTCTGGGGGTGGCTGATCTCGTTCGGTGTGCTGGTGGGTGCGTACATCGGCAACGGCGGTCCTGCCGGCGGCTGGGATGCCGGCGTCAGGCTGCACTTGCTCGCCCTCGCCGGACTCGTGATGTCGCTGCTGATCGGCGCGATCTGTGTCGCTGTCACCACGCTTACCATGCGCGCCCCGGGCATGTACATGGACCGCACGCCGCCGTTCGCTTGGTCGGCGCTGGTCACGGCATCGATGCTGGTGGTCAGCCTCGGCGTGGTGCTGGGCCAGATCGTGCTCCTCTACATCGACCACGGGTACGGCCGTCACTTCCTGGACGGCAACTACGGCATCTGGCCCCGCATCGACTGGATGTACCGGACGCCGCAGCTGTTCATCTATGTGGTGCCGGTGCTGGGCGTGGCGGCTGAGATCATGCTGGCCGCTGCACGTCGCTGGGTCTTCGAGCCGCTGGCGCTGTATTTCACCATGGGCCTCGTCGGCCTCTTCGGCTTCGGTGCCTGGGCCAACTTTGGCATTGTCGGCGAGGGCGCCGACATCGTCGACGATCCGGAAGGCATTGTCCTGGTCGGCCTCTATGGAGGTGCCCTCGCTGGAGTCGGAGGTCTGCTGGCGCTGCTGGGCTTCACCGTGTGGCAGAGCCGCAAGTGGCCGCGTCCCACGACGGCGGTGCTGGCGGCCTTCGGCGCCGGAAAGCTCATAGCCGTAGCGGCGCTCGTCGGGTTGGTCGGCGCTGGTGTGGACTGGCTGCAAATTGCGGGCCGGGGCGTCGACGGGAACGCCCCGCTGCGCTTCACCACTTGGGTCACGGGACAGCAGAGCCTGCTCATCTACGGGGCTGGTCTGCTGGGAGCGCTGGCGGCACTGCACTGGTGGGCACCCAAGATCTGGGGGCGGCGGTTGTCCGAATTCGTCGGATGGGCCAGCTTCGCCGCAATCGGCGGGGGCGCATTTCTGGCGTGGCTCGGACCCACGCTGTCCGGTGCCTTCACCGAGCAACCCCAATTCGTTTATAGCGACCCGGTGCTGACCACTAGGTACAGCGGCTTGACGGATGCATCAGGAGCTGAGGGCCTGTCGTTGCTCGGCGGCGTTGGCGTAGTCATCGTGCTCGCGGGCATGGGGCTGGTCGTGCTGAATCTCTTGGTCTCGGTGGGCATGGGCAAGGGCGCCGAAGCCGATGCAGATCCTTGGGGCGGGCTGACGCCCGAATGGCTGGCAGGCTCGCCCCCGCCGCTCGGCCCAGCGGAGACTCTGCCCGAGTTCAGCTCTGGAACGCCGCTGCTCGATGCCGAGATGAACGGCAGCGTTGAATCCGCTGAGCGCGAGGTTGCCGAGGTGTCGACTTGATGTCAGAAACCACTGTGAGCACCGTTGAGGCGCCTCAGCCCGGGCGCTACATCGTTCCCGGCCCGCCGCCGCGCCCCCGCAGCCAGCTCGTCGGGACCGGCTTCGCCATTGCAGCAGGGTCCATGGCGGTCGCCGGTGCGCTGGGCCACTACATGGCACGTCGGCACCTCATAGACGACCCGGGACATGCCTGGCTGGACGGCCAGTCAGTACCGAACCCACAGCTCGTCTACGCCCTCATCACCCTGGGGGTCTCGATCGTGACGGCGCACTGGGCGCACTGGGCCAGTCGGCGCGGAGAGCGCGGCCACACCTGGGTGGGCATGGCCATCACGCTCGTGATGGGGTTCGCCTTCTTCAACATGGTGATGTACAGCCTGAACCGCATGGGGATCGAGCTCGGCGCGGGCGAGTGGGAGAACTTGGCCTTCTCGGTGACCGGTCTCTCGCTGGCCATCCTGATCGTCGGAATGTTCTATCTCGGCCTGATGACACTGCGCTCGCTGGGCGGCAGCGTGGGTCGCGACCGCTCGACGCTGCTGGGGTCAGCAGTCTTCTTCTGGGACTTCGCCGTGCTTGCGTGGGCCGCCACCTGGTACGTCGTGTACGTGGTGAAGTAGGGGATCGATGGTCGGCATCGCCAGCAGGTACTTCGCCGGTCGCATCGCGCTGGCCGCCGCGGCCGCCGCCGTGGTGGGCGTCCTCACCGGCATGGACGGCACGGGTCACGTGGTCATGTACGCCACGATCGTGCTGGGCGTCGCTGCCGGTGCGTTCGCACTGCTGTTCGCCCTGGCGCTGACGGTCGGCGACGGCGACTCGCTCGACCGCGAGCACCTGGCCGACTACCGACCCACGCCGGCCTACTGGCCGATCATGGCGGCGCTGGGCATGGGCGTGCTCATGGTGGGCTTGGTCGCCGACTCGCTGCTCGCCATCTGCGGTGTGGCTCTGCTGCTGATCTCCGCCTTCGAATGGACGATGAGCGCATGGGCCGAGCACCTGTCGACCGATGCGGAGTCCAACGCCGTTGAGCGGGCACGGCTCATGCGGCCATTCGAGATCTCGCTCTACGGCGCGTTGGGCATCGCGATACCGGTGGTGCTGGCGTCGCGGATCTTCCTGACGGTGAGCAAGACGGCTGCAAGCCTCGTCGCCATCGTGATCGCGTCGGTCATCCTCGCCTTCGCCTTCGTCGTGTATGCCAAGCCGCGGCTCCGGCGCTCCATCGCTGCGTCAGTTCTCGTGCTGGGCGGCGTGGCGCTGATCGTGGGGGGCATCGCTTCTGCCGTCGTCGGCGAGCGCGAGTTCCACCACCCTGACGGTCATGCCGAGGTTGGCGACGATGGATCGCACTCATCTGATGAGATGAGCGAGTCTGAGGGGGGTCACGAGTGATGGGCGCCCGATTCGCTCGACGCTGGCGCGTCAGCGCCTTGGCAGGTGTCGCTCTGCTGGTTGCCGGCTGTGCCACGGGTCAGCTCGACGCCACCAAACCCGTCGGCGAGAACGCCAGGGACATTGACTGGATCATGCGCCTGTCGGGTTGGATGGCCGTCGGAGTGGGCATCTTCGTGGCGGCCGCGGTGGGCGCGATCATCCTGAAGTTCCGGGCCAAGCCCACCGACGATCCTGACGATCTGCCGCCGCAGATTCACGGCCACCGCAAGGCTGAGATCACCTGGACGCTGATTCCGACCGTCCTGCTCGTCTTCCTGACGGTCATCACGCTGCCGACGGTGTTCGCGCTCGCCCGTGAGGGCGACGGCCGCAAGATCAAGGTCGAAGGCCAGCAGTGGTGGTGGCAGTTCACCTACGACGTCAACTCCAACGGCGACTTTGACGACGCTGAGGACATTGTCACTGCGAATGATCTGGTCATTCCCGTCGGCGAGGAGATCAACCTTGAACTCCACTCGAACGACGTCATCCACTCGTTCTGGATCCCGCAGCTGAACGGCAAGCGGGATGTGGTGCCGGGTCGCGTGCACCACTGGCGGATCAGCTCCACCGAGCCCGGCATCTTCTACGGCGAATGCGTGGAGTTCTGCGGTCTCAGCCACGCCAACATGCAGATGCGGGCCATCGTGCTGACCGAAGCCGACTTCGAGCGTTGGCTCGCTGAGCAGCAAGCAGGACAGCAGCGGGCCGAAGAACCGCTCGAGGAGGGATCAGCTGAGGCTGCAGGCGCCGCCCTGTTCGAAACGCATTGCATCAGCTGCCATGTGGTCGACGGGGTGTACGACAGCGCGGCCAATGGCAAAGCGAACCTGCTTGCAGGCGTCGCGCCGAACCTCACGAACCTGATGAGCCGCACCGCCTTCGCGGGGGCGCTGTATGAGACCTATCTGCAGGATTCCGACCGGGAGTACCTGCGCGGACCTGACGGCAAGCTCATCCTCAACCTCGCCGAGCTGCGGGAATGGGTGCGCAACGCGCCCGAGATGAAGCCCGCACGCGCGGACAACCAGCAGGGCATGCTGGACTTCGCCGAGGTGCTGACCGATCAGGACCTCGACAACCTGATGGCCTACTTGCAGACCCTTGGCAGCGAGCCGGTGCTGCCCGCGACGAACGCCGGCGCACGCTGAGGAGGACGACCCGATGGCAATCGTCACCGATCGACCAGACAGCCCCGATGCTCCCGACGATCCCGGGCCAAGCACCGAGCTGGAGCCCGCCGGCGACGGCGCAGCGGTCGAGGTCATGTCTCGCACCGGCGTGTTCGCACGCCCGACCCACGCGACGGGCTGGCGCGAGTGGCTGTTCACGGTTGACCACAAGAAGATCGGGATCATGTACGGCGCGCTCGCCCTGTTCTGGTTCCTCGTGGGAGGCATCGAGATCGGCTTGGTGCGCCTGCAGCTGTGGGCGCCCGACGGCGAGGTGATCAGCGCCGACTTCTACAACCAGTTGTTCACCATGCACGGCGTCACGATGGTGTTCCTCGTGATCATGCCGCTGGCGAATGCATTCGCGAACTACTTGGTGCCGCTGCAGATCGGTGCCCGGGATGTGGCCTTTCCCCGACTGAACGCCCTCGGTCTGTGGATTTTCTTCTTCGGGGGCATCTTCCTGAATCTCAGCTGGTTCCTGGGCGGCGGCGCTGACGGCGGCTGGTTCGCCTACGCGCCTAACACGGGCTTGGCCTACAGCCCCGGCAACGGCATGGACTTCTACGCACTCGGCCTGCAGATCGCCGGCATCGCCTCACTGCTGGGGGCGCTCAACCTGCTTGTCACCATCATCAACATGCGCTGCCCCGGCATGACGCTGCTGCGCATGCCGGTGTTCACCTGGATGATCCTGGTGGTGCAGTTCCTGCTGGTGTTCGCGCTGCCGGTCATCACCGTGGCGCTGATCCTGCTGACCTTCGACCGGACCTTCGATGCCAACTTCTTCGACGTCAGTGCCGGCGCCGACCCGTTGCTCTGGCAGCACCTCTTCTGGATATTCGGACACCCTGAGGTGTACATCCTGATCCTGCCGGCATTCGGCATCGTGTCCGAGACGCTGCCCGTGTTCAGCCGCAAGCCGCTGTTCGGCTACCCGATCGTGGTGCTGTCGGGCGCCGCTATCGGCTTCATGGGCTGGGGCGTGTGGGCCCACCACATGTTCACGGCCGGCATGGGACCGGTCTCGGTGGCCGCCTTCTCAGCGACGACCATGTTCATCGCGGTGCCGACCGGTGTGAAGATCCTGAACTGGATTGCGACCATGTGGGCTGGCAAGGTCCGTTTCACGGTGCCGATGATGTTCTCGGTGTCGCTGGTCTCGATGTTCACCATCGGCGGTCTGTCCGGTGTCATGCACGCGATCGCTCCCGCCGACACCCAGCAGACCGACACCTACTTCATCGTCGCCCACTTCCATTACGTGCTCGTCGGCGGCGCCCTCATGGGCATGTTCGCCGGCTTGTACTACTGGTGGCCCAAGGCGTTCGGCTATCACCTCAACGAGTGGATGGGCCGCTGGCACTTCTGGCTGATGCTCATCGGTTTCAACACCACGTTCGGACCGATGCACATCGTGGGTCTGCAGGGCATGGCTCGGCGACACAGCGTGTACGGCGAGTTCGACGGCTTCGAGTTCTGGAACAAGGTCGCCACGATCGGCTACTTCTTCATGTTCGTCGCCATGGCGATCTTGGCCGTCAACATCTTTCGGACTTGGGGCCGCTACCGACGGGGACTCGAGCCGCAGGCCGACGCCGACCCGTGGGACGGCCGCACGCTGGAATGGGCGATCCCGTCGCCGGCCCCCGAGCACAACTTCGACTACGTGCCGGTGGTCACCGATGTCGACGACTTCTGGCACAAGAAGTACCAGCCCGATTCCGACGGCAGGCTGCGGCGGATCGCCAACGGCAAAGACATCGCCCAGCGCGGCGACCAGCATCCGCACCTGCCGTCGCCGTCGTACTGGCCGATCGTGCTGGCGATGGGCTTGCCGCTTATCGGGTTCGGCCTGATCTACAACCTCTGGATCGCCGGCATCGGGCTGCTGCTGCTGGTCGGCTCGATGTACGGCTGGAGCTTGGAGCCGCCGACCGATCCCGACGCCGCTCACGGCCATCACGACGACCATGACCATGACGACGGGGGTCACGACGGCGACGGTGACGGCCACGCAGAGCAGAACGGCGAGTTGGCTGCCAGCGCGACCAACGGGGAGGCTGCAGGTGACTGAGACCCCGGCGACTCCCAGCACAGCAGCAGCCGTCGAGTCCGTTGATCCCGACGAGCCGCAGGTCGCCTACCCGCGCACCGAATGGGACGACTACGAGATCATGCCGCCCACCACGCGGCTGAGCAACGAGAAGATGACGATGTGGGCCTTCCTGGGCTCAGATTGCCTGCTCTTCGGTGCGCTGATCTCGACGTACCTGCTGCTGCGCAACCGCCAGCCGCTGTCGGGCGTGGAGTCGCTGCGGGCGGCTGACCTGTTCGACATCCCGTTCACCTCGGTGAGCTCGTTCGTGCTGCTGATGAGCTCGCTCACCATGGTGCTGGCGGTCTCCTCGATCACCCGGCGCGAGATGGAGCGCTGCAAGCTCTGGCTGCTGACCACCGCTGCGCTGGGTTCGGTGTTCATTGCCGGGCAGGTGTACGAGTTCACCAGCTTCTACCGGGAGGGCCTCGGGTTCACGGTCAGCATCTCGTCGTCGGCGTTCTACACGCTGACCGGCTTCCACGGCGTGCATGTGTCGCTGGGCATCGTCATGCTGGTCACGCTGTGGGTGCTGGTGAACCGCGGGATTCTCGGCCCCGAACGAGCGGAGACGGTCGAGATCATCGGCCTGTACTGGCACTTCGTCGACATCGTCTGGATCGTGATCTTCGCGGTCGTCTATCTGATCCCGTAGGCGTGGGGAGACAGCGATGAGCACCGCTACCGAATCCATCGCCGAAGAGGCCCACGACGAGCACGACGACCATGACGACCATGGCTCCCACGACGACCATGGGCACGGCCTGACCGACTGGGGCTACATCAAGGTTGCGCTGCTGCTGGCGGTGCTCACCGCGGCCGAGGTGCTGATCTACTTCGCGCCCCCAGGCCCGCTCGAGGTCCCGCTGCTGCTCATCCTGATGGTCGTCAAGTTCGAGATTGTCGTGGCCTACTTCATGCATCTGCGCTTCGACAACAAGATCTTCACGTGGCTCTTTGTCGTCGGATTGATTCTGGCCGTCGCCGTCTACGCGGCGATGGGCACATCGATGCTCTTCTGGACCGACCCCTCAGGCTGCGAGATCGCCCCTCAGTGCTAGCCGAGCGGCTCGCGCTGAGAGCCGCCCTCGGCTGTCAGTCTCCGCGTCCTGGCGGCAACTCTGCCAGTCGTGTGGGCACTTCGGGTTCTGCTGATCGGACGCGGTCGAGCATCCATGAGCGGACTCGTGCGCTGGTCAATTCGACGTGCCCGCGTCCCGCTGGCGCGATGAACCCTGTGCGGAGCAGCCGCGCGCGGTACTCGCCCGCCAGGCCCTTGCCGACGCCGGCGGCATCCACTGCCTCCGAGAACCGCACCGGCCCGTCTGCCTCCTCGGCGACGCGCGTGAGGATCTTGCGGTCGGTCTCGGACAGGTCGTCCCAGGCGGGTCCGAAGATGTCGTCCCAAAGCAGCGGCTCGGCCTGCGCCACGGCCTGTGCGGCGTGGCTGCGCCCGATGGCATGGCCCTCTGGCTGGGACAGTCCCCACATTCTGTGGCCGACGAGCTGCAGCATGTACGGATGGCCGCCGGAGCCGCGCCCAGCTTCCGCCAAGGCTTCGTCGCTGATGGTGCCGCCGCCTCCGGCGATGGTCTGGCGAAAGCAGTCGGCCATCTCGCGGTCGGCGATGAGTTCGAGCCGGTGCTTCCTCATTCTGCGCAGGAACGTGGACTTCCTGTCCTGGAGGATGGTCTTCAAGCCGACCGGCAGGCACGCCGCGATCATGCACACCGGCAGCAGGTCGACAGACGCCACTTGCTGCACGATCGCCCCTAGCCGGCGCATCTGCGGCAACGGGACAGCGTGCGCCTCGTCCAAGACGAGCAGCACCCGCGACTGCGGCTTCTTCATTTGTCGCGCAAGCTCAGACAGCGCATCCTTGAAGTTCTCCCCGTAGCCGTGAGACGGCCTGTCCGAGGTGTCGGTGCGGGACACGCCGGCGCCCGTCCCGAGCACCTGCGCGCCGACAGAATCGAACCGCCATGAGGGCTTGCCTTGCGACGGCCCGACAATCTGACGATGGAACTCAGCGGCAGGATCGCCCTCGGTGCCTGACGCTGACAGCACCGCCCAGCCTGCCTCTTGGGCGTCTCGGCCGACTCTGCCCAGCAGCACGGTCTTGCCGTAGCCGCGCGGGCCGATCAGCATGGGGAACGTGTCGTGTGTGCCGATGCGCTGCCGCAAGCCCTCGACCGCGGAGTCGAGCAGCGCGTCCCTTCCTGCCAGGAACTCGGGGGCGACCCCGAAACCGGGCGTGAACGGCGACGCCTCGGGTGCCGGGCCCATGAATCGGTTCCGCTCGGCGTCTGCCATGGCTTCACTGTAGCAACTCCACACCACAAATGTTGATAATCACTATAAAAACAATAAACGTTGGCAATCCAGTTTTTGGCGGTGCCGATGCGGGGGCATCTTCGGGTTCGGCGGGTGAGCCAGGCGATGCTGCGCTCGGCCATGGGACGGGGGGCAGGGGGGTGCGGCGGGGGGCAGCCCGTGGTGGGGGTTGATGCTGACGCGGCGTCCGCTGTACAACCATGCCCCGCACGAGCCGGGATGAGTCGGCTTCAATCGCCTTCGTAGAGTCTGCCGAGGTCGATGAGCTCCACGTCAGGTCGAATGCGAGCGACCGAAGCGAGCTTGTGCGTGAATCCTTGGGCGGAGAACAGAAGGCGCTTGGCTGTCGGGGACTGAGTGACTCCGGGGCGACCCGCCAGCAGGTCGCTGAGTCGGTCGAGGCGCTTGAGCGCATCGACGTCGAGTCGGTGGGCCTTCGCCTCTCCGACGAGCTGGACGGTCTTGGTCTTGCCGTTCCCCGTCCCTCTGCGGAGTGCTGCCACGTCCAATTCGAAGGACTGGCGTCTTCGGCGGTCATTCACCTGCACGGAGGCGGACGGCTCAGCGGGGCCGCCGAGGGTCGACGAGGACGCATAACGGTCCGTCCACTGGCGGCACATCGACTCGAAGTGGGGACCGACAATCTGTGAGCGGTAGGTGGCATCGGCATCGGCCCAGACCTCCAGTGCCCGGCGATCTTCCAATCGGGCGCGGTTGCGCCGATTGATCAGGTGATGGAAACGCACGATGGGATCAGCCACCCGGTAGAGCGGCCGCCGGCGGGCCAGGAGATCCTCATGGCGCACGATGAAGCCGGCCGTGGTCATCACTCTCAGGTGATGGTTGATTTCGTTGGGGGACTTCGCGATCGCCTCTGCGATCTTGGTCGGCGTCGCCCGCCCATCGGCGACTGCCCCTAGCAAGGAGTAGTAGACGGCCTCGTCAGTGACGCGGGGGTCCTCCCGCAGCAGGTACTCGTCTTCTCGGAACAAGACATGGGACGGGTTCAGCACCGTCGCCGCCAGCCACTCGGGCAGATCCTCGGCCCTGTCCGGGATCCCGACGCCGACCGTCAGATCCTTGTAGCCGGCTGCCCCGCCTACCACCGTGTCGATCGTGAACGCCGTGTTCAGGTCGTCGACGCCCCAGTAGCCGCGAGCTTGGCGGAAGTCGAATTGGGCAAGCGGCATGTCCAGCGCCGCACGGCCTCGCATCGGCGAGATGCCGCTGAGGATCTGTGTCATCACCGACATAGCCGAGCCGCACAGCACAACGCTCACCGGTGCCGTCCACCGCTCAGCCAGGCGCCCGGCCGAGGCTTCGTCCATCAGCGCCTGAATCGCTGAGCCCAGATCGGGATTGTTCTGGCTGAGGTAGGGGTATTCGTCGATCACCAGGAGCTGCGGTTCGCCGCGCGCGCCCAGGACTCTGGTGGCCTGCTCCATGGCGTCGGCCCAGTCCCTGAAGGGCTGCGGCGGCGCCCACCCGAGCTGTCGGCTGAGGCTGTTGGCGAATCTGTCCAGTGCGGGCCTGCGCTCCTCACGCAGCGCCAGGTGATACGCGCCGCCCGTCGCCTCCACGAAGCGCCGCAGCAGGAAGCTCTTGCCGAAGCGGCGCCGTCCATACACGATGCCCAGACGAAGGCTCGGCCGCTGCGGCGAGGCGAAGCGTGACAGGTCTTCCCACTCGGCCTGCCGGTCGTAGAGGCTGCTCGGCTTCGTCGGCGTGTCCATCCGCATTTCCCGCATCTTTTGCAAAGTGCATTTATTAGAACTGCATTTAATATAAATGCAGTTGACAAAAAATGCAAGAGAACAGCCGCTTCGGCTGACCGAACGCTGCACACAGTGAAGGACAAGGAACGCGTTCGCCAGGATGGACACGGGGCCTGCTCATGACCAGTCTTGCCCGCGCAAGCGCCGTCTTTCGGCGGGGTTAGCGGGCCGGGCGACCAGCCTTGCAAGCGGCTGCCGGGCCGGCCGTGTCAGGACGTGGAGCCGTGCTCGAGGCTGGCTGTGAAGCGTCAGCTAGCGGATGCAGCGATCCGAACCTCACATGAGGGGAAGCCAACAAGCGGACACTCGCCGCGTGTCGGCATGGCCCAGGACCTCGCTCGCATAGGCGTCGAGCTGCCCAGTCTGATGACCGCAGGACGATGGCGTTCCCCGACGATGCCAGCGCACTACACCCGCAACGAGACCGCCGACCGCGGCGCTGTAGCGCAGTTCTACAACTACCCGCGGGGTTCCCGCCAGCAGCCTCAGACGGCCTGATCCACACGACACGGTTCAGCGCCTGCGCCTTGTCGGCCAAGTTCGGCGAACCGGGCATGGTTTGCCGCCCGCTGGCATCGGGGCCTTGTCTCGGAAGGCCTGCGACAGCGTTGCTACTCTGCGGATTCGGCCTGCCAAGGGGACTCGCTGTTCCCACCAGGGGGACTCACGGGCATGGATAACGGCAATTGTCCACAGCAGTCGGCCGCCGCCGTGCCGAACGGCGGTTGACCGGGATGCCCGACGGCCTGGCGGAAGAGGCCACAGAGGTCGACTACGACCCGTCAGTTGACCCGATCCTCTGTTCGCCGTTCGAGGAGCCGCATAGCTATTGGCCGCTCGATCGGACCGGTCGCGCCCTCAGCGGGATGAAACCCGAGTCGGGCCGCCGTCCTTCGATGCTGCTGAGCCCCGTGCCCGACGACCAGAAGCCAGGCCATCTGCAGCTCTCGCTCGACGACGACGTGCACTTGAACCGGTTGATCAACGACATCCGCATCAAGGTCTCAGCGTGGCGAGCCGGCGGTTTCCAGGGTGCAACGTCGGTGACCGTGCGACTGCTGGAGCACTGGGCCGACGAGCGAGGCTGCAGGCTGCGGCCGTTCTTCGCTCAGCGCGAAGCGATCGAGACCTTGGTGTGGTTGCGCGAGGTCGCCACACGGACGACGCCAGAGCGGCGGGAACTGGAGACCCTGTCGCGCCAACACAACGACGAGATCGTTCGCCATGCGGTGAAGATGGCCACCGGCACCGGCAAGACGGTCGTGATGGGGATGCTGATCGCTTGGCAGACCCTCAACGCCGCACGCACCACCCGCCGGCGCAACATCCAGCACGGCGAACGGTTCCTCGTGCTCACTCCCGGTCTCACGGTGCGCAACCGCCTCGCCGAACTGAAGCCGTCCAGCCCGCACAACGTCTACGACGACATGGGCTTGGTGCCTCGCGACCTGCGACCGGTGCTCAACCGTGCCCGTGTCGAGATCATGAACTTCCAGGCGTTCAACCGTCAGAACCTCAACACGCTCGGCTTCCCGCGCAGCGGGTCGAAGGGTGGCCGGGCGCATCGTGACTTGATCGGTAAACCCACCGGCGACCAAGACCTCGAGAGCTACGAACAGTCCGCCCAGCGGGTGCTCAAGTCGCTGCTCACCGCCAATGCATACGGCAACCTCGTCGTGCTCAACGATGAGGCCCACCACTGCTACCTGCCCAAGTCGCAGGCCACACGCAGTGCCGAAGACAAGAAGGAAGACAAGCGCGCTGCGGTGTGGTTCAACGTGTTGCGCAGCTTGCGAGATATGGGCCAGCTCGGCCAGGCGAACCAGTACGGCCAGGCCTCGGTTGTGTACGACTTCTCGGCCACGCCGATGTGGATCGACACCTCGGGGCGGGCCACGCCTGATCCGTTCCAATGGGTCGCATCGGACTTCGGCCTCATGGATGCAATCGAGTCGGGGCTGACGAAGGTCCCACGGGTGCCCGTGGACGACGACTCGATCCAAGAGCGAACCGTCTGGCGCAACCTCTACGAGGCGACCGACAAGAAGAAGATCCCGAGACCCAGCGAGGACGGTCCGGCCGCAGAGATCCCTGTACCGCTCCGGACCGCACTCAATGCCCAGTACGACGACTACAAGGTCCACCTGGCGCTGTGGTCACGCGTGCGACCCGAGACGGCGCCGGTGATGATCGTGGTGGCGAACACCATCGACAACGCCAACGCCCTGTACGAGCACATTGCCGGCTGGGAAGACAGCGACGGCATCCTGCGTGAAGGCACCTACCCGGAACTCACCAATGTCGAGCAAGGGCAGTACACCGACGACCTGCGCACCATCGTCGTGCACTCGAACCTTGACGACAGCAGCGATCTGCCGACCAAGGCGGCGAAGCTGATCAAGGCTCAGGGGCAGCGCCTCAACGAACGGCGAGGACGCTCCAAGGACGCGCTCGAAACTGTGCGAGAGGTCCTGAACACGGTCGGCAAAGCGGGACGGCCAGGCGCCCGGGTGCGCTGTGTGATCTCGGTGGGCATGCTCACCGAAGGCTGGGACGCCCGCAACGTGTCTCACATCGTCGGCTACCGGGCGTTCTCGACGCAGCTGCTGTGCGAGCAGGTCACCGGCCGTGCGCTGCGCCGCACCTCCTATGAGGACTTTCGATTCGACGGCACCGGAAGGCTGCGCCCCGAGTACGCCGAGGTGGTCGGCATCCCGTTCGAGTTCATGCCCTCACGGGGCGGCAACATCGGCACGCCTCCGGTGCGCCCGGTCACTCGTGTGCACACAGTGCGAGGGCGGGGGAGATACCGGATCGTCTGGCCGCAAGTGCGTGAGTACCGGCGGGTCACGCCCAGCCTCACGCTCGCATTCGACGAGTCCAAATCCAAGGCGTGGAAGATGAAGCCGCCGTCGGGCGCGTCGATGACTGTGCTCAGCCCGAATGTCGGCGAGGAGAAGATCCTTGAGGCCAAGAGCCGGCGCGGCGAGGCCGAGTTCAGAATCGCCCAGGACATCGTCGCAGAGTTCCGCAGCACCACCGATGACGACACCGACGGCACAAGCTTGTCGCTGTTCAGATCGGCTCGGCGCATCGTCGGCCAATGGCTCGAGCTCGACTACGTCGAATGCGACGACCCCGCGGTGCTGCTCTCGGAAGACCAGCAGCGGCGCGACGCAGTGCTCACGATTCTCGGCGCATGCACCAGCGAACGCGGTCAGGAGCATCAGCGAGTGGCTGTGCTCGACAGCCCGCCGCGATTCGACACCAGCGACGTCAGCTTCGACACGACGCTGGAGCACATCCACGAGGCGCAGCGCAGCGAGCTGTCCCACGCCGCGTGCCACTCGAATCTCGAGAAGCAGGTCGCAGCGATCCTCGACACTCACGAGCGGGTCGAAGCGTGGGCGCGCAACTTCCAGACCAGCTGGTCGGTGCCGTACTTCTTCAACGGCTCCTGGCGTCGCTATGAGCCCGACTTCATCGCCCGCCTCATCGACGGCACGAACCTGATCGTCGAGTGCAAGGGCGTCCGCGACGACAAAGCCATGGCGGCCGAGACCTACGTGCTGCAGCACTGGATTCCCTGCGTCGCCGGCACTGCGGCATTGCCTGACGCCCTGCGCCGCTGGTTGTTCGTGGAGATCCAGGACGCCAAGTTCGCCCGACATCAGATCGACCAGGTCGGCGGCGAGACGCACGAGGCCGAATTGGCTCTGTCAGCGGCTGATTGAGCACCCCGGAGGGCGCAGCGATGGCGAATGACTCGTACAGGCACAAGGCGGCGACCCGGCGCAACAACCCGACGCCGGAAACCGAGTCGCTGATGACCGACGAGGATCGCAGGCCCACGCCCTTCACGATCAACCGGCACGAAATCGCCACACCCGTGCTCGCCTGGCAACGAGAGGGTGAGACGTCGGCGCTCACCGGAGATGCACCCGATGATGCGCTGCTGCGCATGGAAGCACTGCCGCTGTATGTGCGCGAGAAGATCGCGCCGTCCGAGTTCGTCAACCAGCTGCGCAAGCCCGACAGCGGTATCCAGCTCAGCACCGACGACTTCAACGGGCTGCCCGAAGGTGCCGATCCGCTCAACTTCTACGAGCACTCCGGCAACTGGCAGAACCGCCTGATCCACGGCGATTCGGCGGATGTGATGAAGAGCCTCATCTTCAAGGACGGTCTCGCGGGGCAGGTGCAGATGATCTACTACGACCCGCCGTACGGCATGTCGTACCAGTCCAACTTCCAGCCGACCACCGACAATCTCGATGTCAAGGACAACGACAGCGCCGTGCCTGCGGGAGACGCGCTGCCCATCCGGGCGTTTCGGGACACGTACCGCAACGGCGTCCACTCCTACCTCGACGGCATCCACAAGCAGTGCGTTCTCGCACGTGAACTGTTGGCAGACAGCGGGTCGCTGTTCCTGCAGATCGGCGACGAGAACGTGCACCGACTCGGAGTCGTGTTGGATGAGATCTTCGGTGCCGAGAATCGCGTGGCGACCATTACGTGGCGGTCCACTGGTATGCCGTCAGCCAAGCTGCTCGGCGAGAGCGCCAGCTACATCCTCTGGTACGCCAAGGACAAGGAACAGATCAAGTTCAATCCGATCTACGAACCCCGCGACCGTCAATCACAGATTGAGGACTTCACGTCATATGCCGGTGTTGAGGTCCACGGCATGCCTGACCGGACTCCGACCAAGGATGAGCGTCGAGATGTGTCCCTCTTGGCGGAGGATGCCCGCTTGTTCGAGCGGTCGCGCCTGACTTCTCAGGGCTATTCGACAACGGGCAGGTCTGTTGACTACTGGTACAACGGCAAGTGGCATCGCTGTGGCCCCACCGAGCAGTGGCGCATCTCCATTCATCCACCGGGTACAGAGGGCGACGGCCCCTGCCCGGGTGACCCTGATGGAAGGCAGCCGGAGTGCGGAATGTGCACCATGAAGCGGCTGAATCGCCTCTCAGACCTCGGTCCTTCACTGCGCTGGAAGCTCTACGAGGAGGAACGTCCCGGCCGCAAGATCGACAACGTGTGGCACACCGTGGCGGCACCGGGATCAAAGCGCTACGTCGTCCAGACTTCTGACCGAGTGATCGAGCGATGCCTGCTCATGACGACCGATCCAGGCGACCTCGTGCTTGACCCGACTTGTGGCAGTGGCGCGACAGCCGACGTCGCGGAAGCCTGGGGTCGTCGGTGGGTCACCTGCGACGCGCAGCGTGTCGCTGTCGCAATTGTCCGATCTCATTTGCTTGCTCGGGTCTATCCGTGGCACAAGACCGCCGACTCGGGACTCGACCCGGCCTCGGGCTTCGTAGAAGAGACGGTTCCTCGTGTCACGGCAGCCACGCTCGCTTACGGGACCGTCAACGACTTGGAAAATCAGATCCGGCTCGTTAATCGCACTGACGTCGACAAGAGGCGGCCGCGAATCTGCTCGGCGTTCACGGTCGAGTCGATCTCCCCGTACGCGTACCTGCCGCTGGATGAGGGCACACACAGCGACATGCCGACAGCGGACCCAAACGATGCCGAGACGCTGTTGCAGTTGCTGCGCAACACGCCTGTGTGTGATGCCGAAGGGCGACCGGTCTTCGATGTGGTGGAGACGATCCTGTGGCCCGATACGAAGCTCGTCGGCTACGGAGCACGCTGCGCGTCGGCAACTCGCGAGGGCGAATTCACGGCGGGCGTGATGATCGCTGCTGCGGATGCGACCGTCACCATCGAGGTCGCGCGCCGTGCGGCAATCGAAGCCCGTGACAACGACCCGAAGTGCGAGAACCTGATCATCATCGGCTATGACTTCGAAGCTGGCATCCCAGCAGCCGTCGGTCCAGTCCACGCACACCGCGTCATCGCCTCGCGTGATCTGCGCCTGCCTGAAACGGTGAGCCGGTCCCCCGACGGCGGCTCGTTCGTGCTGCTCGCTGAGCCCGACGTGATCCTCGGCACCAGCGACGATGGCAACCTCACAGTCGAGCTGCTCGGCTGCGACACGTACGACCCGGCCGCAAACCGGGCTCGCGGCTACGGCACTGACCAGGTCGAGTGCTGGTTGCTCGACACCAACCACGACGGCTTCTCGTTCCGAGTGCGCCGCGCCTACTTCCCCAACGGGTTCCGCAAGGGCAGCGAGATCAAGAAGCTGATCGGCAAGATCCCCAAGCGCGAACGCGACGAGCACGCCCTCGAGAACATCCAGTCCACCGTCTCCCAGCCGTTTGCGCCGCCCGACCGCGGCCGTAACATCGCCATCAAGGTCATCACCACCACCGGCGCCGAGATGACCACCACCATCGACGACGGCTGGTGATGTTAATGCGTATGCGGCTATGTGAGCCTCGTGCATATAGGTCCGGGGCTATGTGGCGCCCGGGGTGCTCACTATGCTGCCCCGGCGCGGACTAGCGAGGTGCTGATGGTTGGACCGGGCGGTTCTGTTGGATTGGGTGATGCACTCTCCGGGATCGTTGCCGACCATGACCAGGAACGACAGACGTTTGTCGATCCTGGCCGTTTGATCGGCGATGTGATCCAGATCGACTACGTGACCGCAGACTTCCTGCTGCATGACAGCGCCAAGCAAGCTGTCGGCGGCGTCCAGCAGGGGAGCCTGCTTGTCGCGGTAAGACTCGGCGAGGGCGACCAGCCCGATCCCGGGGCGGCGCGGTTGCTGCTGCGAGTGGTGTCGAGCACTCCGCTGCCGAACGACATGGCGATGCGCCAGGCGCGTTTCGATGCGGCTCAGCGGGTGGCAGACAGCCCCGGGAACTGGGACGACAGCGAAGTGACGGACCTCTTCACCGTGAATCTGATGCGGTATTCGGGGGTGCGTTGCCGGATCCTCGGTTCGTACCAGCCGCCGCAGGACTCAGACGTCGCGTGGAGCTTCAGCAGCGACGTGGACAACTTCTACAGCGGCCGGGGCCTCAAGGTCTACAAGCCCACCGGGGAGGACCTGGAGCAAATCGTCAACAGTGCGAGCCGGGCTGCCGACGGCGGTGCGGTGACCAAGATCGGCAACGTTCGCTACGCCACGTCGACGCCGGCTGATTCGGCTGCGGTGCTGATCGCGGCAGAGGACTTCGTTGCTCAGCGGACTGCGCTGTTCGGGATGACCCGCACCGGCAAGTCGAACACTGTCAAGATCATCGCGAGGGCGGTGTTCGAGCTGCGCAAGCCCGAGGGCGGCGCTCGGGTGGGGCAGATCATCTTCGATCCCGACGGCGAGTACGCCAACGCCAACCCCCAGGACCAAGGTTGTCTGCGCAATCTTGGCAACCACGAGTGGGCGGATCCCGGCGACGTGGTGACTTACGGCCTGCACCCCCATCCGAACGACGAGCAGCGGAATATCACCAAGTTCAATTTCTTCGGGAACCGCGAGCCAGACCAGCCTCCGGGCGTCGACGGCGCCGGGGAGGCGTTAGGCAGCTTGTTCCAGGGTAAGCGGATTCTGGATGGATTCTTAGCGGACGAGGCCGCGGGCTATATCAAGCCGTTCGTGAGCCAGGACATGGTGCCGCCGGCGGGCCACGTTGAGGTCGGCGACTGGAAGCGGTACCGCCGGGCTCTGCTGTTCTACCGGGCGATTCTTGCTGCTGCGGGCTACGGGTCGCCGGGTTATCGCCCCGATGTGTCCGGGCTGTTCAACGCGAAGGTGCGAGCCGCTATGGGCCAGTTCGGGGCCACCGCGAGCTTTGTAACCAGTTCGGGGCTGGCGGTGAGTTCCTGGTCGCAGGCAGCGGACTTTGCGCGGGCGTTCTCGGAGTTCGTGGGTAGCCAAGCGTTTCGTGATTTCGATAGCGACTATGAGCGTCGACGGGGCAAGAAGTGGTCCGACAGTCGGCTGCTGGAGCTGCTGCAGATCTTCAACAACACGCGCGGCTTGAACGTGCTGCGGTCTGCTCGCGAGTGGCATGACCAGAAGGCTGGGTCGAATTTCACCGAGGCGATCGTGAAGCACTTGCAGGCCGGCCGGCTGGTGATCGTGGACCAGTCCACTGGCGAACCGCAGATGAACGAGACCGCCGCGCGCGACGTGATGAAGGCTGTCTTCGGGGCTCAGCAGCACGCATTCGTCCACCCCGAGCCGATCGGCGACTCCGGGGAGCTGTCCAAGCCGCCGGCAGTGCTGGTCTACGTCGAGGAAGCCCACACGCTGTTGCCGCACGACAGCAACGACATGAAGGACGTATGGGTTCGATCCGCGAAAGAGGGGGCGAAGTTCAACATTGGGATCGTCTATTCGACCCAGGAACCGTCGTCTGTGCATTCGAACATTCTCAAGAACACCGAGAACTGGTTCATCACCCATCTCAACAACACCGACGAGACCCGCCAGCTGGCCAAGTTCAACGACTTCTCGGACTTCACCGACGGGATCATCAACGTCAACGAACCCGGATACGTGAAGATGCGAACGCTGTCGAGCCGGTTCACCGTGCCGGTGCAGATCGACGTATTCGACGCCCCTCCCGGTGGGGACGTCTCCTAGAGGTCCCGTACGAAGTGCCGTACGACGGAGAGTTCGCGACGGGGCACACGTTGGCCCGCCTGGTCGACAACCCCGCGGTGCGCGACTTCGACGGCAAGATCAAGAAGTCGGCCTCGACCGGCCCCGGTGTGCTACCGACCGCCATCGAACCGCGCCGCGGGTCGACCAAGGTGAAACAGCTCATCGCCATTGACGGCTCGACAGTGACATCGAGAGTCGAGAACGGCCACCCAGGAGCGGAGGCGTCGTTGTTGAATATCGCCGCGGTCGTGATCGCGTTGGCCAAGCTACGCGAGCTCGCCCAGCTGGGGCGCAGCGCCGCCGAGCCGATCCCGAGCCCGGCTGCAGTCAGAGACCTTGAGGACTGCGAGACGCTGAGCGCGGTGCTTCCGGGCCGCAACGTCATCGGCAAGGCTGTAGGCGCGGACACTCCGAAACGGTTCTTCCGTCAGGTCGTTGACCGTGAGATCAGCGGAGCGACCCTGTCGAGCGACCACGAGACGCTGCTGGAGACGCTGCAATCCATCACGAACAACCGGGAGGCCCCGATCCAGTGCCCGAGTGATGCGTGCGACGCGCAGGTGATCCCGCAGCTGCAGACGTCGACCTGTGCGGCGTGCGGCGAGACGGTGTACCCGTCGGATTCGCTGCGCTGCCATGAGCGGTTTGAGGACTACGGCAGCAGCGAGCAGGCGTTCACGATGGTGCGCATAGTGGTGGAGCACCTCTCGATGGTCAATCTGATCCGCTGGTTCGAGAGGCACGACCGGTTCGACGTGCTCGACGGCATCGGATTCGTCATGGACGGTCCGCTGGCGATCTTCGGCATGGCAGCGTGGGTCAAGTCGCACATCCAGGACGAACTGGCCCGACTCCACCGGTTGTCGTTGAATGCGGGTGGATTGGGGCTGCTTGTGTTGGGAGTCGAGAAGCACGGATTGTTCATGGACCACCTTGAGGACCTCGACTGGTCCGCATCCAGAGGCGAGCGCGGCCGACTGCCAGCGGGCACGGTGCTGGCCCCTGACATCGACTACATCCACCGGCACATTGCGCTGCGACCCCCGGACGCGAAGCCGCACGGGCAGGACACCTACTACGGCCGGCATCTGATGTACAAATCCCACAGTGGCCAGCACGCCGCGTTGTCGCTGCCGATCGTCAACGCTCAGGGAGCTGACCCGGCGTGTGTGGACGAGGACGCCTTCCCGCGCGTCGGCGACGCCTTGGACCTGATCGATGAGCTGGGCACCCACCTCTACAAGGACGGCTTCGCGCCGCTGGCTCGGGCCCATCTGCACGCCGCGGTGCCGCTGCATCGCGGCACCGAGATCCTGAAGTCGATCTTCGCGGACCGATGACCGACAGTGCGCCGAGCCCGACGCCTGATTGCGGCATCGGTTTCGCGACCGCTGAAGCCCGGTGGGCCCGACTGGGTCCCTACTACGCGATGTTCCCGATCCGTTTCGCCCAGGACGCCATCGATCGCTACACCGACCCCGGGGACGTGGTGCTGGACCCGTTTTGCGGGCGAGGCACGGCCCCGTATGCCGCGATGGTCGCTGGCAGAGACGCAGTCGCGTGCGAGATCAACCCCGTCGCATGGGTGTACGCCGCGACTAAAACAGCCCCCGCGCCGGACCCAGACACGGTGAAGGACCGCATCGGCGCCATCGCTGAGGCCGTCGAGGCCGAAGACCGCGAACCCGAGTCGGAGTTCCAGACGCTCGCGTTCTGCCCGACCGTGCTGGGGTTCCTCAACGTCGCACGCCGCGAGCTGTGCTGGCGTTACGACGCCACCGACCGCACCGTGGCCGCATTGATCCTGCAGTACTTGCACAGCAAGCTGCCGCAGGGGCTGTCGAACCAGATGCGGCATTGCCGAGCGATGGCGCCCGACTACTGCGTGAGGTGGTGGAACGACAACGGCTACGACACCCCGCCCGAGGTCGACCCGGTCAGCTTCCTCAACACCAGAGTCGACTGGCGTTACCGCAAAGGCATTCCAGAGAGGTCTCACAGCAGCAGCGTGACCGTCACCCTCGGTGACTCGGCCACCGACCTCGCCGACCCACCCGCCCCGGCACGCCTGGTAGTGACCTCTCCCCCATACAGCGGCGTCACCGACTACGGGGTCGACAGTTGGCTGCGGTTGTGGGCGATCGGGGAGGGTCCTGCTCTGCCGAAGTGGGACACCAAACAGAAGCACGTCGGGCTCGCCAGGTACCGGACCATGCTGGAGGCCGTGTTCGCTGCCACTGCAGGGAAGGCTCATCCTGACGCGGCCTGGCTAGTGCGCTGCGACGCCCGCGAGCGCACACTGGATATCGTGATGCCGATCCTGGCCGGCATCGTCGGCGACCGAGACGTCGAAGTGAGCCCGGCACCGTTTAGCCGCCCCACCCAGACATCGCTCTACGGCGACCGTGCGACCAAGCCCGGCGAGATGGATCTGCTGGTGCGCCCAGCAGCTACGACTGCATCGGCAAATCGGTGCCGCTAGCTGTGCTGCTGACCTGGGCAGCCTGCGCTCTAGCCTGACCGATTCGTTTTGAGCGACCGACGAGCGAATGGCGTGGTTGAAGTACCTGCCGTCGATGACGAACCTTGCGATAGGGCGGAATGAGATCTGTGCCGACCCGTCAGGTCGCCACGGGTGGGTAAGGCCCATGGCCGCGTTGCGGAGCTAACACCCTTGAGTTCCGATTTCGGGCTGCGCGCAACACTGTGACCTGCGGAGACGCGACTCCGCGCCGGCCTCGGTTGTCATGGTGGAATCACATGCGGAACGGCCTACGGTACGCAGATGGACCAAGGCGCTCACTTTCATCGCTGCGATTTTCAAGTTCACACACCGCGCGACGCCAACTGGGTCGGTGAACGGCCGTACACCGACTCTGAGCGGCGGTTGTACGCAGACGGATTCGTCGTCGCCTGCCGGGAGCGCGGATTGAATGCTGTGGCGATTACCGATCATCACGATTTTGAGTTGGTGCCCTACCTTCGCGATGCCGCCGCTCGAGAAATTGGCCAAGACGGGGACCTACTGCCGTCTCACGAGCAGTTAGTAGTTTTTCCCGGACTTGAACTCACACTCGGTGTTCCATGCCAGGCGATTCTTATTCTCGATGCCGATTTTCCGAACGATAAACTAGGCGTAGTTCTCGATGCATTGGCAGTGACGAAGGTCGAGCCCGACGCCAAGCATCTGGGCGCCGTGCAGCGACTCGATCATATAGACAGCCTGCAGACCTTGTATGATGAACTAGACAAGCACTCATGGCTACAAGGTGCCTATATCGCGTTGCCGAATGTCACCGATGGCGGCTACCAGACCTTAATGCGGTCAGGAATGCAATCCAAGTACAAGGAGATGCCTTGTCCTGGCGGTTACCTGGACGGTTCTGTGCAAAAAATCGGCACAGGCAATCAACGCATCTTCGCAGGCTTGGATCAGAACTGGGGCCACAAGACCATCGCACTCTTTCAGACGTCGGACTCTCGTAGTGACGATTACAGTCAGTTGGCCAAGCACACGACTTGGGTCAAATGGGCGTCGCCCACAGCGGAGGCCCTACGTCAAGCATGCCTTGCCAAAGAATCGAGAATATCTCACGATGAGCCGGAATTACCAAATGCCTGCATCACGCGGATGAGCGTTTCCAACTCGACATTCATGGGGCCGATCGAGCTTGAATACAATCGGCAATACAATGCCATCATCGGCGGCAGAGGAACTGGTAAATCGACCTGCTTGGAATACTTGCGTTGGGCGCTGTGTGATGAGGCTGCTTCATCTGAAGCCATCGACGAGATGCCAGATCACGCAAAGCGGCGTGAGCGCTTGATTGCCGATACGCTTGCGCCGATCGATGCGCACATAGACGTCTATTTCACTGTCAATCAACTTCCACATCTCGTACGTCGATATGCGAAGAACGGTGAAGTGGCGATCAGGATCGGTGACGGTGAACTACGGCAAGCGATGCCGTCGGATGTGCGGTCACTTTTGCCTGTTGTCGCCTACAGCCAGAAACAGCTCAGCAGTGTGGCGGTGCGTCTCGACGAGTTGTACAGATTCGTGACGGCACCAATCGCTCGACAGCTTGATGGTATTGATTCGGACATTGACGATCAGGCGACGCTCATTCGAGCGAATTATGCGACTTTGCTTCGGTATCGCAGCTTAGAGGCGAATATCGCACGAGAAGATCTCAATATTGCGTCGCTCGCATCGCAAGCCGACGGTTTGCGTAAGTCGATGTCCGCCATCAGCGAAGACGATCAAGCGATCATTGCGGCGAAGTCCGGGTTCGACTCAGCCCGACAAGAGGTAGCTGCGCTTGATCGGAGCCTCGACAGGATGTCCGACGCTGTTGGCAGTGTTGACTCGTCATTACGGACTATCCAGATCGACACTAGCAAGGAGGAATCGACATCGGGTGCGTTGCAAGTGGAACTCTCTAACATGCAGCAAGAGGTAGGTTCGCTCGTAGCGCAATTGAAGCAGGCGACTAGTGCAATGCTGGAGAGAATTGAGGCACTGCAGACTGATGGATCGAGTTACCATATCGCAAGATCAAACGCAGAGCACACAATATCGGAATTCGAAGTAGAGTATGAGGCCGCCACGGACCGATCTAGTGCTCATGCATCTCAGTTGCAGGAGCTGCGGCTAGTCGAACAACGCCATCAAGATTCGGTCAGTAGCGTCGCCAGCTTGCGCGACGAGATCGACACACTAGATGATCCAGCGACCGAGCATGAAGTGCTTCGGCAACATTGGCTTCGGCTTCAGGAGCAGCGCTCCACGACTATCTCGCAGCAATGCCAAGAGCTTGGGCGTCTGTCAGGGGGCACCATCAGGGCGAACGTAATGATCGGATCTGGTCTGAGAGCAATAGTTGATCGACTCCGAACTGCAGTGCAAGGTTCCGGCGTGCGTCAGGCCAAGATCGCACACGCTGTCGAGGAACTCATTGATTCTGATGACGCTCTGTTGGCATGGGAGAGCGTTCTTCGTGAGTTGGAAGCCGCTATTGCCTCAGTAGAGATTGCGGAGCAGCCACCAACGCCAAACCTCACGGCGATTGGATTCTCAGCAGCCGACATCCAAAAGATAGCTAGCAAACTGACGCCAGAGTCTTGGCTGGATTTGGCCTTGGCAGTGACACCCGACCAGCCTTACTTCGAGTACATGTCAAAAGACGGCGAGTATTTTGATTTTGCAGTTGCCTCCGCTGGCCAGCAGGCGACTGCGCTCCTGAGCGTACTGCTGGCCCAAGAAGGACCTCCTCTGATCATCGACCAGCCCGAGGATGATCTAGACAGTCAGGTGATTGTCGATGTTGTCGAGCGCTTATGGAAGGCTAAGAAAACGAGGCAGTTGATCTTCGCGAGCCATAATGCAAATCTCGTTGTTAACGGTGATGCAGAACTTGTCGTCAGCTGCGACTATCGCGCGGCGGGTGATCATTCGGGAGGAAGACTTAAGCTCCAGGGCGCAATTGACGTGAACGAGATGCGCGAGGAAATCACGCAGGTGATGGAAGGCGGCGAGAAGGCCTTCAGACTTCGGAAGGACAAGTACGGCTTCTGAGACTTCTTCAACAAGCTCTTCGCGCTGCGAGCGTCAGCGCGCAACCAAGACGGTGTTGGGGTACTTCGCTCTGGCGCTCGCTAACGCTTCTAGACATCGAGACCAATCACGCCGTGATTGCTTGATCCTCGGGCCGAACGCGACGTTTGTCAGAGCAGCAACGACGAAAGATGGCTCAATCTCGTATGCCAACTGTCGCCTGATTCCCGTGGAGTGGCGGCTGAGGGTGGAGTGGATAGAGACCGGAACGACCCGATCCGCAGTGCCCCGTGAGATGAGCCTGTTGGGGGCCACAGTCGCTAAACGGTGACATCGCAATGCGGCAGAGAGAAGGGCGAGGCTTGAGGTAGGGCCCTGTCTGCCGTGACGGGGACCCGTTAGTCGGTCCAAGCTGTTATGGGTGTTGGTCGGCTGTGATTGTCGGTTGTGGGGTTCGGTGGTTGCACACTCTGGGAGTGGCGAGACGAACAAGCATCAGCGAAGCGCTGCTGAAAGACCCAGCGTTCCGAGCGAAGATCGATGACATCCTGAACAAGGAGCACCTGGACGACCACGAGCAGCGAGCCGGCGAGCTGCTGGAGGCGATCCTGAAAGCTGAGCGCTGGGTGCCACGTGACCTCCCAGATGTGGACGGCATGCACGATCTGGACCTCGTCATGGCTGACGACTCCAGAATCGCTGTGGAGGTGACAACGCACACGGCTGGTAACAGGGCTGCGTTCATGACCGAGCTAGAGCGGCACAACCCGATCGCAGCCGGCTCGCTGACACACCACTGGCAGATCGATGTCGATGTCCCCGCAAACCAATGGCGAGACTCCAAGTCGGTGCAGCCGTTGGTCGGCCGCATCCGCAACGAGCTCGAATCCATCCTTCGCCTAGTGGAGCAAGACGACCTGTTCGAGGAAGTGCGCGTTGTGCGGCCCGGCACGCGTCGCCGACCGGCGCATCCGCTGAGCGAGCGCTTGCGCGAGCTGAAGATCGTGGCAGCTAGCGCGCTCGACATCGGCAACAGCGGCGAAATCTGGATTCAGCCGCCCCACACCGGAGCCTTCTCGTTCCACCCGAACCAGATCGCCCAGATTGCCTCCGAGCACATCGGAGCCAAGAAGGACAAGCTGCTCAGAGCGAAAGAGAACGGAGCCGCCGAAGCTCACCTGCTCGTCTGGTCGCCAGTAGTGGTCTCGCGCAGCCCTGGAGCAGCCGCCGCCATCTGGACAACCGGCGACGATGACCCGATCACCGCCGAAGTCGACCTTCAAGGGCTCGACGCCGTGTGGGTCACATCATCAGGCACAGCCGCACACGCAGAAATCCACGGCCACTGTGCCCCCGTACACCGATACGACAAGACTGGTTGGCAGACATACACGCTCGCATGGGAGGCGACACCACGATGATCTCTGACCGATACAACAACGCCGCACGCGCCGTCTCGATGCTGACCGTCTGGCTGGACTCGCCCGACTCCACCGAGAGCGTTACAGAAGAACTGATCGCCACTCTTCAGGAGGGCGACGAAGCCATAGTCGAACTCGTGTGTGGCCTCGTCAGCGTGGCCGGAATGATCCTTATCAGGCATGCTGGCGCCGAGAACCGGGAACAAGAAGTGCTCCAAGAAATCGGACTCAAGATCGCCGAAGGCAGGGGCTGACCTTCGGCAGGGGCATGAGCCACATCAGGGCGAGCAAAGCGAGGCGAGAACTCATTCCAGTACCGATCGCGGGCATGCGCGATCGCTGCCGCCACACTGCATGAGTCCGAGGCAAGGTATGAGCAACGACACCCCTGCAGACGACTACGAGGCGCTCTTGGCCGACACGCTGATCCATTGGCGTGACGCAATCTATGACGGCATCCTGGTCGAGCATGTCGCGCCGGCAGTCCAGATTCATGCTCACGCATCGCTGCTCGACATCGAGGAGTCGTGGGATGTTTCGGGGTGCTTCCCGTTGGTGCCCGAGGACACAGCCCTGTCGGATCACTACGGGCACGGCGTCTTCACGAGGCTGAGTTCAGCAAGCACCTCGATCCGCAGCGGGCTCCAAGCGATACAAGCACGCACCGATGGCCATGCGGCTGTCGCGATAGCTCGGCGTGCTCACGAGTCGCTGTGGCAGGCCTTCTGGTTGTCCAATCCTGAGATCAGCGCGGATGAGCGGGTACGCCGACTCTTGGTTCTCACAGGACGGGACATCAAGGAGGCCAAGCGCCTGTTCTCGAACGCAGCGAATGCCCTGGTTCACGGCAAACTGTCGGGACACTTGGCCAGAATCAAGAGCGTTGTGCCAAGTTTCGACTACCAAGCCAGATACGGCCGAAGCGACTACACGGACTACTACGCACGGCGGGCAAACGATCCCATGAGCGCCCGTCTGCCACCAGAGCCTGAAGGCGCCGACGGGCCATCGTTCGCTTGGAACATGATGAGCAACATGACGCATCCGAACATGGTGTTCGACTTGCTCACCCAAACCCAGCCCGACTTCCAAGACCTGATGAACCGTCTCCAAATCGATGTAGTCAGCAACGCAGTGGGTTGTGTCTGCAATCTCAGCACCACCCTGATGGAGCAGGCACGGATGCCAGAGGATCAGGTTGATGCAGTAAACCGAGCGTTTCATCAGCCAGTGTTTGCCCTTGCACAGCTATTGGAGATGCGGCGCTTGCATGAGTGAATGACGACTGCCCTCGTATGCTTACCAACACAAGAAGCAGCTCCGGCCGACCTGTTCTGGCGCATCTGCCTTCTAGAGCAATATAAGGCTCTTCCTTAGAGGTTTGCCAGGATTTTGGCGCGCGTTCCTAGTTCTGTCGTATAGGTCAATACTCGTCAGGCCATCACAGTAGGCCAGGACTGCGCTCAAATCGCCTGGCAGTTACTTAGAAGAGTTGCGCTCAAACAGGGCAGTGAACTCGAATGTTCCCGATGACGATTGCCTCAATATCGGTGGTGCATTATTTGGTATTGTACTCGGGAACACCACGAGGGAGCAGCGATCGCCGTAACCCAGCGGCGATTGAGGGTTCAACTTTACACCAAACTCACTGATTAGTGCTTTCGCATCGACGCACTCTCGCTCGCTATCGAAGACGCCACTGCCAACTTCAAACAGAGTGGAAGCACCCAGAACGCTGGTTAGGCAATCAACAGTGCATCGTTCCTCGAACAGCTCGCGCGCACATTCCACGACACGATCTAGACCTACTGGGTCCGCCGCCAATACGAACAAGTGTAACTGCACATTGTCAGGCACAAATTCGCGCAACTCAGTGAGGCCCGCAATGAGTGAATCTCCGGTTCCTACAAAATCATCGGCGACGATGACATCGGTGACGCTAGTCTCGGCTAGTGAAGCAAGCTTTGCCGGGTCGACTACACCTCTGGGTTCAAACCTACGTCCATTCGCTGTATTGAGTATTCGTGCTGTGGCTGCGCTGCTCTTTCCAGACGAGCCGTAGTATGACAGCGCGATCTGTTTTTGCTGCCAATCGCCATCGCGTTCTCTGAGGCGACGGGTAACTGCCTCGAAGGCGGCGCGCAGCAATCGGTTTTCGTCGACGTTCGAAACTGCGGTCACGTGTTGCAAGAGTTTGAGAATGATGCGCTGCTTCGAAGCATCTCCGAATTGCCTCAGGTATTCAACTACTCGATCTCCTGAGATCGATCGCCCGCGATAGGTACCCAGGGCTTCGGCTACTGTATCGGCTTCGTCAATCGATATTCGCAGCGAGGCACGCTCGCGGACAAGTGCTTCTACCGACTCTAGTTCTGCCGCCGAGACCACTAGCTGCGCCTGGCCATAATCACAGATCCAGCGACGGAAGAGATCAACTCTGGGTGCCCATGTACCTTGCTCTTCTAGGAGGAAGCCTCGTTCCCTAAACTGACGAAGTTCGCGTTCTGTATCTGCGTAGTCAAGTCCTAACTGACTAGATTCACGAGCAACACTTTCGGTCGTCACTGCCTCAGATTCGGCCCAAGCCGACCCGAGCGCCAAAAGGCACCGGCGACGATTGAGGGTTACTTCGTCACGCTTGGAATCGGGCTCCAATACGTGGTCTTCCCAGTAGTGAGCAAAACTGACTGCATCTATTGCCTTGAGCAGTGCCTTGCTGCCAATCTCAACCTCTCGCACATCGACATAAGCGTCCCGCCGCTCCGTCGCGAGTTCGAGAATCTTCCCGCAGAGTTGCTTCGTGTAGTAGGGATTTCCTGCGGTAAGGTCATAGATTCGCTCGCAAGCGCTTGTTGTAAATGTGACATAATCTCCGGCAGGTTTCCGGACGAGGTCTTCGAAATCACTCCATTGAGTCGCTTTGTCTAAATAATCGACGGAGAATGCACTGAATTTGTTTAGTTCTACCCCAGGACCATTGATGATGATCTTCATCCGCTCTCCGCCAATCAGCAACAGACCCACTCCTTCGATGGTTGCGATACTACGTAACGCAATGAAGAAAGCATCTCCTTCTGTGCCGCGTCGATATAGTGGAGTCGGAAAACGATCAAATTCATCTATGGCAATAAGTACGGGCCGTTCCGCCGTTGCCACATACCTCAGGGCCCTTACAAGCGGTACGAGGCTGCCATCATATGATGGTAGACGCAAGTCGCTGGGTAACCGATAGCGATCATCCAACTGTTCGACTAATGCCCGCGCCAAACCATCAATAGCCGCAGAAGGTGTTGGGCTCGCAATCTCGCCGGCCTCGATATAGATTGTCTCGGCACTTCGTCGTTCTCTTGCGACTTTCAAGGCTACGTGTGCAAGTGAAGTCTTGCCGACGCGTTTTTGACCATGAACATATGCCGACTCGACCCGCTGTGCGGAGAGAACACGCGTAATGCCCCTCAACATGGCTGACCGGCCAATCAACTCGTCCTCAGTTTCTACTGCTTCGAGGCTGTATGGATTCTTGTACGATAGATCTTCCCAGTCAATGTCTGGGTCTTGCGGACGCAGCTCAGCTTCGATCTCGGAATCTTTGATGGAGCCGTCCGAATTCATCCAAGTAATCTTGAAGATACATGCAGCGCATTCCAGGTCCTTCATGCCTCCGGGATCGGTCTGGACGTTGAATTCGATGAGGATGGAACCCGGTGCCAGATCGGACAAGCGCACCGGCGCGTTTGGCAACTTGATACCGATCGCTTCTGACATATCGACTTCGAGGTTAAGAGCTACTCCTTCGCCCTCATTGCGCAGCTCGATCGGCACCGATAGTTCCAGGCCGTCGACGTGAAGAGGATGAAGGCGTAGATCCGTTTTGAGGGTCACCGATGCTGGTTTACTGAACGAACTCGACTCAAAGTGATCGATCATGTCTTCACGAAGGCGCCGCATTACAAACGCAAACGGCTCCGCGATCGTTGCTGGAGCCTGTGTGAGCTGGCTTTCGATCTGTTCGATCAGATGGGTGGCATTGTCAAGGCTGGCGCGTGCGCTCTCAGCCGTGGACTCGGAATACTGGATCGCGGCTCCTAGACACTTTTGAAACGCGTCAGAAGGATCGGCGTTCAAAGCCAAGAAGGGTCGGAGAGTAGCCCTCGACCGGTCGTCGTTAAGAGCCTTGAGCAGAGTGGTCCTGAACTTCTTGAGGCTCGCAATTCCGTCGTAGGACCCGAGCGCGGAAGTCAGATGAGCTTCGGCATCAATGGCAATACGCGCCAAGCTCCGACAGATCTCGTTGGCCTGATGAGGACGGCCTATCTTGTAGTCCTTAGGCAGTCTTGAGTTAGTTTCTGCCAGACGCTCTCGAAGGAAACTAATGACATGACGGCGATTCGGATGGTCATACAAGTAATAGCTAGCGGCTGCAGTGATTCGCAGGATGCCGGCAACTCGGACTTCATGGCTGTTGATCTCGGAGGTAAGACCTTCTTGACTCCAGAGCTGCGAGATCATTTCCGTTGCGATCTCGCTGGCCTTTTCGTCACCGTTCGAGAGTCCTTGAATCTTGGCGTCGAGATCGCTCAGCGATCCCAAATCAGTTGCTTCCATGTGTCGAGACTCCTATTGCCGATGCCCTTCTGCTGGCGGCTGGGAACTTGGGGCTGGTTAGGAACAGTTAGCCGCCATGCACCAATTGATAGTGGCTTTAGGACGACAGTGCTCACCTGGGTTGAGGGGTGGATGCTGGCCAACGCGGAGTGCTGGAGGCAGGGACGCGGCGGGCTGGCGTCGGTGGGGAGCAGTTGCGGTTCCATCACGACTGCGTCGGGGAGTTCGCTCCGGCGACCGGCTTCGAGGAGGGCCCCAGGACGTGTGCGATGTGGGACCTCGCGCACGCCGTGCAGCAGCCCGCCCCTGTCTGCGACGGTGCCGATCGGTGGCTGGGTGGCTGGCCGAGCCGACCCGACCGGTCGGCGCGCATCGCGGCGCTGGTGGGCGGCTACCGGCTGGGCGCCGAGCGGGCCGATGAGCTCGCGGACATGGTGGTGGCGGTGATCGCCCGGGCTGAGGCTGCCCAACCCGAAGGGTGATCCCAGTCCCGCGAGAAAACCATGCGTGTCGTCTCGGAAGCCGACAGTACGGTGCGACGGCAGCTCGATTCGGGTTCGCGGCGAGGAGCACCCACTTGGCGGTGCCTGAAGTGTCGAGTCCCGAAAAGACGTAACCCCGGCCGTTTGCCGAAGCAGGGACGGTTCCGGGGTTTTCGGGAGGCATCTTACTCCGTGATGGCACCGGCGCCACAGACGGTCTACGACCTCAGAGTCGTAGCGAAGCGCCTCACGGCTGCCCGCATGGGGCCGTATCTTGACGATTCGGCGGGCGACTACGCCGCAGCGTTGCGCCTGTACGACTGGAACAGCGCAGTGGCGGGAGCCATGCACGCGGACCTCGGCCGACTCGAGGTCGTCTTTCGCAACGCCGTCGACATGGCGCTCACGAGTCTCGCAGCCTCAAAGGCTTGGACACAGCCGTGGTACGCCCAAGAATCACTCTTCCGTGGGCGCAGCGGCGAGGTCGCCCGCGAAGCTGTCGCTTCTGCGGTGCATCGCGCGAGCCGGCGCAAGCGTCGTACCCCAGGGCACGGCGGCGTCATCGTCGAACTCGGGTTCGGGTTCTGGAGGTTCCTCTGCGGCCCCGCCTATCTCACAGCTCTGTGGGTGCAGGCGCTCGCATCGGCTTTCCCCCAACATCCCGCCCAAGGTGACCCGCGCCGCATCCGTGCCGAGGTCGAGCATCGGATGGAGAGACTGCACTTGCTCCGCAACCGGATCGCCCATCATGAGCCGATCTTCCGCCGCGATCTGGAGCGTGACTTCAACCAGTTGCTGGAACTGATCGGGTGGATGTGTGTGGACAGCCGCACGTGGGCCGCCGCCGTCAGCCGCACCCCTGGGACGATCGCCGAGCGATCACGCCAGGCCTGATTGCGGTCTGACGAGTTGCCGCCGGTGCTTGACGTGGTGGATTCCCGAAAGACGTAACCCCGGCCGTTTGCCGAAGCAGGGACGGTTCCGGGGTGTTCGCAGCCACGCTACTGCCGCCCGCTCGGCGGTACCGGCAGCCTCGTCATCGGACGAGACAAATACCGTTGAGGACATGGAGGCCGAGGACACCGCCGGTACGACCACAGTGCGCCTCGACGACGAGGATCAGGCGCTGCTCGACGAGATAGCGCCCGACTTCGGCGGCCGATCAGCAGCGATCAAACAGGGGATCGCAATGCTGGCCGACGAACACCGTCGTCGCCGTGCCTTGGAGGCCTTCATGGAAGAGTGGTCAGCCGAGTCGGGACCGCCCGACCCGGACGGCGTGGCCGCTATGAGTGAGCGCTTCTTCAGTCAACGGTGATCCTCGACGCCGGGCGGGGTGCGGATGGAGGGCGCCCGGGTGCTCGGGGGCACAATGGGCCGTCGAGGAGACACGTCATGGCGCAGGCATTCTCGGTCGAAGAGATCATCGGTCACCCGGCTCCGCACGTGTGGGCCGCCCTGGTCGACTGGCCGAACGCTCACCGGTGGATGCCCGGGATCGACATGATCGCCGCCGACGGGGAGACCGCCGAGGGCACCCGGCTGACGTTCCGCGCTCGTGGCAAGGATCGCTCCAGCACCATCGTGGGATGCGTCGCCGGGCAGTCGATCGTGCTGCGTTCGGTTCAGGGCGGCGTGAGGGCGGACTACGCCTACGAGGTCCACCCCCACGATGAGGGCACCTCACCCCTCACGCTGACCGCCGACTGCCAGAGCACGGGCGTGCTGTGGCGTGTGATGTGGCCCCTGGTGCGCATCGCCATCGGGGCGTCCGACGCCAAGCAGCTCAGACTCCTGCGGGCCACGCTCGAAGAGGGTTGACCGCCCGGGCTGCGGGCTGGCTGCCAGCTGGGCGCCGAGCGGGCCGATGAACTCGCCGACGTAGTGGTGGAGGTGATCGTCGGCTAAGGGCGACGGAAGATTGCGTGAGTCCCGACCCGTCGCCAGATGATGTGCGGCTGACCTTGGATCCGCTCGTCACCGTAGGCGAACGTTGCCCGGCCGTCCTCGGCCCAGCTCATCTCGAACACGCCTGAATGCCCTCTCACGCCCTTGACCCGTAAGCCGGGCCGTGGCGAGCGTCCTGCCGCCAAGTCCTCGACGAATTGCGCAACTGCAGCGAGGAAGGCGGCCTGGCTGTCGCGGTCAAGTCCGGCGAATTCACGCCTGAACACGACCTCCCACTCGAACGTCGGCATGGCGTTCCAGAGTCGGTGTCAAGCTGGCCGAGGCTGGCTCAGTCTTCGATGACGGATGCGTCGCTTGGCCCGTCGGCGCGAGCCCGCAGCGCGTCAAGAAACTCATCGGCAGAGTCGAAAACCGGGCCGAACCGGCCGGCCGCACGATCAACTTCGATCTGCTTCTCGCCTGCTTGCCACTCCGGTGTCCAGTACCAAGCCTGATCGGGGTCATGCTCAGAGCAAGGTCGGAGCAGAATGCCATCATTGACGACTTCAGCCACAAGCTCGTCGCCGTCGTGCAGACCCGCGGCAAGCCGAAGCTCCTTCGGAAGTGTCACCCGTCCATCGACGGTGAGCCGCGTCAACACCATGTCATCACCATACCGGCGCTCGACGTGGCGGCTTCCCAAAAGGACGTAACCCCGGCCGTTTGCCGAGGCAGGGACGGTTCCGGGGCTTTCACGAACACGCTACTGCCGGTTCGGCCCGCTTCGGCGCTTCCCATTCCGTCCAAGGTGAACCGCGCCGCCTCCGCTCCGCACGCCGGGCGGGGTGCGCTCGGGTGCGCAGGGGCACAATGGGCCGTCGGGGAGACAGGTCATGGCGCAGGCATTCTCGGTCGAAGAGATCATCGGTCACCCGGCTCCGCACGTGTGGGCCGCCCTGGTCGACTGGCCGAACGCTCACCGGTGGATGCCCGGGATCGACATGATCGCCGCCGACGGGCAGACCGCCGAGGGCACCCGGCTGACGTTCCGCGCTCGTGGCAAGGATCGCTCCAGCACCATCGTGGGATGCGTCGTCGGGCAGTCGATCGTGCTGCGTTCGGTTCAGGGCGGCGTGAGGGTGGACTACGCCTACGAGGTGCACCCCAACGATCAGGGCACCTCACCCCTCACGCTGACCGCCGACTGCCAGAGCACGGGCGTGTTGTGGCGTGTGATGTGGCCCTTGGTGCGCATCGCCATCGGGGCGTCCGACGCCAAGCAGCTCAGACTCCTGCGGGCCATGATCGAAGCCGGCTGACCGCCCGGGCCGGCATCGGCGAACAGCTCCGCCCGCTCATCGCCCATGGTGCCGTTGGCTGAGCCGGCTTGGTGATCTAGTGCCGCGGTAGCGGTCTCAGAGTCTTCTCGAACTCTGACGGAGTGATCACGGGCGGAGTCTGCTCCTCCCACTCCAAGAGGTCTTTGTCTCTGCTCACGATGCAGTCAGCGCCCTGCTCTCTCGCGAGCGCTATGAGATAGTCGTCGTCGCCGTCGCGGGTCCATTGCTGAACGTCGGTGGGGTCCGGCATAAGGCCGATTCCCGTGACCAAGCGCGAGATCACCCTGTTTGCGAGGTGGTGGTCGACGCGCTTCATCACTTGCGGCCGGGTCGTCAACACTTCGAGGACTTCGTCGAGCAGTTGCTGGCAGGCGATGACCTCGATTCCCGAGCCTGCGAGCCATCGTTGAAAGATGCGGTGCGGCGAGCCCTTCGTCATCACGGCCGACACGTACACATTCGCGTCCACCACAACTCGCATCGGGCTGGATCAGCGTGCTCGGCGAGCTCCGCGGACCTGGCGTACTGCCTCGACGGCGATGTCGGCTGCCTCGTCTTCGGAGAGGTCGGTGTTCCTCGCGGCACTTTCGGCGAGGTCAGCGCTGAGAGCAGCAGCGTCGGCCGAGTAGAGCGCCCAAGCTGACTGTCGGGTGATGCCCAGGGCCCTGCCGATGGCCTCCCACGTGGCCCCTGCCTCGCGAGCCGCAGCCACCGTCTCGCGCTTGAGTTCATCGCACTCATCGATGGCGCGCACGAGTTCGCGCAGCGCGTCGATGGGCTTCGCCGGCAGGCGGTCGTGAGCGATGAGGCTCATGTTTGTCAGTTTAACCTGACAAACAAGCTCTGGCCGCTGTGGGAGTCCTGGCGGTCGTGCAGAAGCCTCTTCCGCCAGTCGTTTCAGTTCTTTGGCGAGACCGCTCGTGCAGCCCAGATCGACAAGTGCTGCGTGGCGGTCCGACACCTCGGCGACGTTACGTCTGGCGGCTGCCGCCACCAAACGAATAGATGGGACCCCCAGAGGGGGTCCGATCTGGACCTCGACAGAGGTCCGTGGCAAAGCGGGTTCCAACGGAACCCGGACCAAAATGCTGCCCAACGGGCAAGACGACATCTAGCGTCGCCAACGCGTCGAGGGTTCGAGAGAGCCAAGGTTCGCGAGATGTCGACGGGAGCGGGGCACGTCCCGACGTCACTTCGATGACACGATGATCCAACCCACGGCAAGGAGAGAACACGTGCCAGTGACGTATGCCGAACCCAGCGAGATCGTCGTGCATCGCCCGACTCCCTACGAGGCTCGGGAAGCGCTCGAAGCCGCGATCGCCGAGACCGGATTCACCCGCGAGGAACTCGAGGCACAGGCACGCGCCGGCCGGTTCGAGACGGCGCTGGCACACCAGACGTGGTATTCGTTGCCGCCCCACGCTGAATGACCTTGATGCGCAGGCACGTGATTGCGCAAGATATTCGCCAATGAGCGATCCGTTTTCACATGTCATGGAGGCGGTGGGCCGGGACCCGGATCCCCAAGACGCGCTTCATTTCGCGGTCGGCGGTGCACACAACGAGGATGGCGGCATCCACTACCGACCGATCCTCGAAGACGTCATTGAAATGCTCATCCAGGAGAGGCTGGTACGCGCCCGTCCCGGTTGGGAGACCGTCGTGGACGCAGGCCGCAAGCGGTTCTATGAGACACAGCTGCGGGCCGAGATCCGCCGCAATCCCGACATCGCTCGCGACGCTGTGGCCAGGCTTGATCAGGATGCCTGAGGTGTCGAATCCCGAAATGACGTAACCCCGGCCGTTTGCCGAAGCAGGGACGGTTCCGGGGCTTTCACGAACACGCTATCGCCGGTTCGGTCCGCTTCGGCGCTCCCCATTCCGTCTAAGGCGAACCTCGCCGCAACCGCTCCGCACGCCGGGCGGGGTGCGGGTGGGGGGCACCCGGGTGCTCGGGGGCACAATGGGCCGTCGAGGAGACACGTCATGGCGCAGGCATTCGCGGTCGAAGAGATCATCGGTCACCCGGCTCCGCACGTGTGGGCCGCCCTGGTCGACTGGCCGAACGCTCACCGGTGGATGCCCGGGATCGACACGATCGCCGCCGACGGGGAGACCGCCGAGGGCACCCGGCTGACGTTCCGCGCTCGTGGCAAGGATCGCTCCAGCACCATCGTGGGATGCGTCGCCGGGCAGTCGATCGTGCTGTGTTCGGTTCAGGGCGGCGTGAGGGCGGACTACGCCTACGAGGTCCACCCCCACGATGAGGGCACCTCACCCCTCACGCTGACCGCCGACTGCCAGAGCACGGGCGTGCTGTGGCGTGTGATGTGGCCCTTGCTGCGCATCGCCATCGGGGCGTCCGACGCCAAGCAGCTCAGACTCCTGCGGGCCACGCTCGAAGACGCCTGACCGCCCGAGCGAGGGACTGGGCGATTGGGACCTCACGGTGCTGGGAGTCGTGCCGTCGAACGCGAGAAAATCAATTTGCACGTCAAGCAATTTCATCTATTTTCAATTCATCATGTGACGCGATGAGAGCAGGAGCGACCATGGCGACTATCGTTGAGGACATGGAGGCCGAGGGCACCGCCGCTACGACAGCTGAGACGACCACAGTGCGCCTCGACGGCGAGGATCGGGAGCTGCTTGACGAGATCGCGCCCGAGTTCGGCGGCCGATCAGCAGCGATCAAGCAGGGGATCGCAATGCTGGCCGACGAGCACCGCCGTCGCCGTGCCCTGGAGGCCTTCATGGAAGAGTGGTCAGCCGAGTCGGGGCCGCCCGACCCCGATGGTGTGGCCGCGATGAGAGAGCGCTTCTTCAGCCAACGGTGATCCTCGACGCCGGCGTGCTGGTCGCCATTGATCGAGACGAGCCTGCAGCCAAGGACTTCGTCGAGGCCGCTCTGCAGGTGGGCGAGGCGCTGCGCACCACAGCCCCGACGGTCGCGCAGGTGTGGCGGGACGGCTCGCGGCAGGCTCGATTGTCTCGACTCCTAGGCGCGCTGGACGTGCGCCCCTTCACCGCAACACAGATTTCGCCGGTCGGAACGCTTCTGCGCCATTCGGGCACGTCCGATGTCGTCGACGCTCACCTGCTCGCATGCGCAATCCATCTCGACGACATCATCATCACCTCCGATCTCGACGACTTCGCACGTCTCACAGCGCACCTCGGCGAGGCCGAGCCGCGGGCACGGCATTGGCACTGACGGCGTTGGCACTGACCGCCGACTGCCAGAGCACGGGCGTGCTGTGGCGTGTGATGTGGCCCTTGGTGCGCATCGCCATTCGAGCGTCCGACGCCAAGCAGCTCAGACTCCTGCGGGCCACACTCGAAGACGCCTGACCGCCCGCGCTGCAGCTGACACGAAAATCACTGGGATCTACCTAAAGATCACGTCTACTGTGCTGCCATGACGCAACGACGGCGCCGGGCGTGTTGCCGCAGCGGCTGAAGATGGCTCGGTGACGTCTGGTTACGAGGCCGCACTGCTGGTGCTGGTGCTGCTGCTCCCCGGAGCGTTTGCAGCCTGGGGATTCGAGCGGCATGTGCAGCGCTACGGCCGGCGTCTGAAGGACTGGTTCCTGCGGTTGGCCGGCCTGTCGGCGGTCTGCCTTGCGGTGGGAGCGGGGCCGCTGTACTGGCTGGTCGCCACCTACTGGCGTGACTTCGCCGAACGCGAGCCACTACCGGCGTGGCTGTATCTCGTCCCGGGCCTGTATCTGGTGCTGCCGGCATCGGGAGGGTGGGCGCTGAGCTTGCTGGTGCGTCGCTCGGGATCGCCGCTGTCGAGGCTGCTCGGCCCAATCCGTGCCCCGTCTGCTTGGGATCTGCTGTTCGACACCAGGGCGGCGGGGTTTGTGAGTTGCCGTCTGCGGTCGGGTCGATGGGTGGGTGGCCTGTATGCGGATGCTGATGAGATCAGGTCGTACGTCGGAGCGGACGGACCGGCCCAGGACATCTACCTCGCGCACGCAGTCGAGTTCGACCAAGAGACAGGCAGCCCGGTCAGGCTCGATGGCGACTATGTATGGACTGGCGGCGGAATCCTGCTCAAGTGGGCTGACATCGAGTCATTAGAGTTTCGGCAGGTACGTGAACAGGGAACGGAGAAGGCTGATGGCCAGAAAGCGCCGCTCCAAGCGTAAGCCGCCCCGGGATCGACGCCCGACCTACGTTGGCGGCTACTCGCCAAGGCCTGGTGTGGGTCCAGCAGATGTTCCGAAGGACCTGTTCCGTCCCAAGACAACGGACGAACTCGTCAACGGCAGCGACAGCTAGGGCAGCGTCCTGGTGAGTGGTGGGCTTTTGGGTAGCTGACGGGGTCCACTGTTGGGTGGGCCATCGGCACGGTCCTCGGTGAGAGCAATCACTCACTCATCGAGGAGGACATGTCCGATGGCCCTGTCTGATGTTGCCACAGCGCAGCTGTGGGAGACTTTCCGCGCCGGGGGCGGCGCGGAGTTGGTACGTGACGCGGTGCGTCTGGTGCTCCAGGAGCTGATCGAGGCCGAGGCGGCCGAGGCGGTCGGCGCTGGCCGCTATGAGCGCACCCAGACCCGCACCAACGAGCGCAGCGGGCGCCGTGCGCGTCTGTTGGCGGCCCAGGCCGGCGATGTGGAGCTGAGGATCCTCAAGCTGCGCAGGGGCAGTTTCATGCCGTCGGTGATCGAGCCCCGCCGGCGCATCGACCGGGCGCTGCACGCAGTGGTCATGGAGGCCTGTGTGGCGGGCGTGTCGGCCCGCTCGGTGGACGACCTGGTCGCCGCTTTGGGCGCCGAGTCGGGCATCTCCAAATCGGAGGTGTCGCGGATCTGCGCCGGGCTCGACGAGACCGTGGAGGCCTTCAGGGGCCGCCGCCTCGATCACATCGAGTTCCCCTGCGTCTGTCTCGACGCCACGTATCTCAAAGTGCGCAACAGCGTCGGCCAGCCGACCTCGACGGCGACGGTGGTCGCGACGGGGATCGCCGCCGACGGCAACCGCGAAGTGCTCGGCTGCGACCTCGGCGACAGCGAGAGCGAAGCCTTTTGGGACCAGTTCCTGGGTTCGCTGCGCGACCGCGGCCTCACCGGCGTCCGGCTGGTCATCGCCGACGCCCACCGCGGCCTGCGAGCCGCCGCTGACCGCTGGTTCTGTGGCGCAGCCCGCCAGCGCTGCCGGGTGCACTTCGTCCGCAACCTGCTCGCCGTGGTGCCCCGCACCCACCAACAGATGGCCGCAGCACTGCTCGGGACCATCTTCGCCCAGCCCGACGCCCACGCCGCCGCGGACGCCTGGGACCGCGTCGCCGCCCAGCTCGCCGACGCCTTCCCCAAAGCCGGCCCCCTCACGGCCGACGCCAAGAGCGACGTGCTCGCCCTCGCAGCCTTCCCCAAAGCGCACTGGCAGAAGATCCGGACCCGCCAACCCCCTCGAACGCGTCAACAAAGAGACCAAACGACGATCACAAGTCGTGGGGATCTTCCCCAACAAAGCGTCCGCCATCCGCCTCGTCGGCGCCATTCTGGCCGACCTCCACGACGAATGGCAGGCCACCCAGCGGCGCTGCCTCTCACAAGACTCCATGAGCCAACTCCACCGCGAACCCGCTACCGTCACACCAGCCGCAATCAAACCGGCAACCAACACCGAGGCTCAACCCCAAAACCCACCACTCCGCGGGACAAAGCCGTCCGCCGCGGGGAGACGGGCAAAGCAGCGCGGACGAATGAGGCCCCTACGCCCGGCTTACGACCGTCACGCAGGCGCACGACTTGTATTCCCTTCAGGCCCTTTCCTCTTGTCTGCCCGGTCGCGGCTGTCGCCCAGGTCTCATATGTCGCGGTCAACGACAGCGCGACGAACATGATGACCAGTGGCACGAGCAGCCACCCATAGGACTCGTATTCGTCTCCGGTGACGACGTGGGCGTACGCCAGGCATCCCATCAGCACAGTTGCGAGCACTAGCGCCAGACCAGCGAGTATCAGGTCGAGTCCGCGTGCAGCAGCCCATTGCTTGAACGTGGCGAGCGGCACATTGCGTCGCGAGCGCAGCGTGATTTCAGGCTCGCGCGGACCGCTGCGGAAGGTCGCCCGCATCTCGGCAACAGTATTTCTTGCTTCGTTCAGGAGTGCTGGCGTCAGTCTCTGGGCCAGGTTGTGTGCCACGGCGACATAGCGCCGCGCCACACCGTGTTCGCCGGCGGGCGGGTGATGGCGTTCATCGACGGGGACGGGATCTTCGTCTCGACGCCGATGTGGGACCTCGCTCACGCCGTCTGGCAGTTCGCCCCTGTCGGCGACGATGCCGATCGATGGCCGGGTGGTTGGCCGAGCCCACCCGACCGGTCGGCGCGCATCGCGGCGCTGGTGGGCGGCTACAGGCTGGGCGCCGAGCGGGCCGTTGAGTTCGCGGACATGGTGGTGGAGGTGATCGCCGGGGCCGCGGCTGCCCAACCCGAAGGGTGATCCCAGTCCCGCGAGAAAACCATGCGTGTCGTCTCGGAAGCCGACAGTACGGTGCGATGGCAGCTTGATTCGGGTTCGCAGCGAGGAGCACCCACTTGGCGGTGCCTGAAGTGTCGAATCCCGAAAAGACGTAACCCCGGCCGTTTGCCGAAGCAGGGACGGTTCCGGGGTGTTCGAGAGCCACCTTAGATCCATGACGTCAGCGGCACAACCACCCGCCTTCGATATCGATGTCGTAGCGGAGCGCATCACCGTCGAGCGCATGGGCCCCTATCTCGACTCCGCGTCGGGCGACCTCTCTGTGGCCCTGAGCCTGTACGACTGGAACAGCGCTGTGGCAGGCGCAGTGCATGCAGACCTCGGTCGGCTCGAAGTCATACTCCGCAACGCATTCGACAGAGCACTGAACGACCTCGCCGCAAGCAACGGCTGGACGCAACCGTGGTACGACCACGATCTGCTGTTTCGCCGTCGCCAACGCGAGGCCATTGACACTGCAGTACAGCGTGCGGGCCATCGCGGTTCCGGCTCCTTCACCCACGGTGGGGTCATCGCAGAACTCGGATTCGGCTTCTGGAGGTTTCTCTGCGTGCCCGCCTATCTCACGGCTCTGTGGGTGCCGGCCCTCGCATCGGCGTTCCCCCAACATCCCGCCCAAGGTCACGCGCGCCGCATACGTGCTGATGTCGAACGGCGAATGCAGGGGTTGCATGTTCTCCGCAACCGGATCGCCCATCATGAGCCGATCTTCCGCCGCGATCTGGAGCGTGATCACATTCAGTTGCTGGAATTGATCGGGTGGATATGTGTGGATAGCCGCACGTGGGCCACCGCCGTCAGTCGCACCCCTGGGACGATCGCCGAGCGATCACACTGAAGCACGCCGGGCGGCGTGCGGATGGAGGGCGCCCGGGTGCTCGGGGGCACAATGGGCCGTCGGGGAGACACGTCATGGCGCAGGCATTCTCGGTCGCGGAGATCATCGGTCACCCGGCTCCGCACGTGTGGGCCGCCCTGGTCGACTGGCCGAACGCTCACCGGTGGATGCCCGGGATCGACACGATCGCCGCCGATGGGGAGACCGCCGAAGGCACCCGGCTGACGTTCCGCGCTCGTGGCAAGGATCGCTCCAGCACCATCGTTCGATGCGTCGCCGGGCAGTCGATCGTGCTGCGTTCGGTTCAGGGCGGCGTGAGGGCGGACTACGCCTACGAGGTCCACCCCCATGATGAGGGCACCTCACCCCTCACGCTGACCGCCGACTGCCAGAGCACGGGCGTGCTGTGGCGTGTGATGTGGCCCTTGGTGCGCATCGCCATTCGAGCGTCCGACGCCAAGCAGCTCAGACTCCTGCGGGCCACGCTCGAAGACGCCTGACCGCGTCGGGCCGCGGCGTTGCGCCGGTCCTTGGGGACGCAGGTTCTTCGGTCGGCTGTAGAACTCGAATTCTTCAGCGGGTGTCATGTACTCGGTGTTCGTTGCAGCTGCGAGTGCGCATGTGAGCTACTCGCGGGCGGGCACGATTCGCAGTTCCACGCCTTCCGTGTCGCAGAGCGCTTGCCAGTTCCTGCCGACATTGCCTTCGATGACATGAAGAGGGGTCTGGTGGTGAATTGCGGCAGCGAGGAAGTCTGCGGCGAGCCGGTTGATGCCGGAGCCATGGCGACGGAGCACGTCCACTGCCAGCGCCGCGTAGGGCCGCGGGTCTACAACCTGAAGAACCTCTGGCGGCGGCGCCGATGCGTATCGGATGACCTCGTCGGTCGCGAGCCGGGAGATCTTGCCTGGCCGTGCGATCTCGCTGCGCTGGCGGATGTTCCTGCGCAGCACAGTCAGCAACCTCACGTAAAAGGCCCATGCCACCGACGGAACCTCATCCGGCCAAGTGGCGCTCGCCTGTCCCGCCAAGACTCTCACCGCGAGCCCGTCGTCGACGAGGATCACTGGTCAGCGGCAGTAGAGAGTTCCGACCGCACGGGGTCCGGCTCGACAAAGAGGAGGGTCGGCCCGTCGATCCGCGCATCCCGGGGAAGCCAAATCTGCAAGGTGTTCGGGCTCGGCTCAGTGGGGCGCTTCTTCAGTCGCAGCGTGAGAATCCGCTCGATGCGCTCCATCAACGCCGATGTCCAGTTCGCACTCTGAGGTTTCTCGGGAATCGCGACTCGGTAGGCAACGAAGAAGCGCTCGGGGAGGAGATCCGCTGAGAGGGGCGGTTCGTCGCCGAAGACCTCACGGCTGATCTCCTCGTAGTTCTCGGCGATCTCGGCGAATGCCTGTCTGATTTCGGCGTCGCTCATCTGAGCAGTGAGTTCTTCATCGCCCGAGCCTCGTGGCAGGGCCTGTTCCTGGACCGTGGCTTCGGCGGCTCCTGGCGACGGGTTGGCCGCATCGAGGCCAAGATCAGGGTCGTCTTCGAGCGTCTCGCGGCTCTCGTCCGCGTAGTGCTCGGCGATCTTGGCCATGCGATCTTGGACCGTCTCGTCCGAGCCGAGGGGTTCCTGCTCGTGAGCGATCCGGAGCCAGTGAGTGAGCAGGGACGAAACCAAGACATCGGGTGTGCTGCGAAGCTCGTGGGCGCGCTTGTTCAGGAATCGAGCCAGTTCAGCGTCAAGCTCCAACTTGAGCTGCTCCATGTCCGAAGCGTAACGACAGCCCACTCAGAGCGCCGACCGATTTACCGGGGACACCCGGGTGCTCGGGGGCACAATGGGCCGTCGAGGAGACACGTCATGGCGCAGGCATTCTCGGTCGAAGAGATCATCGGTCACCCGGCTCCGCACGTGTGGGCCGCCCTGGTCGACTGGCCGAACGCTCACCGGTGGATGCCCGGGATCGACACGATCGCCGCCGACGGGGAGACCGCCGAGGGCACCCGGCTGACGTTCCGCGCTCGTGGCAAGGATCGCTCCAGCACCATCGTGGGATGCGTCGCCGGGCAGTCGATCGTGCTGCGTTCGGTTCAGGGCGGCGTGAGGGCGGACTACGCCTACGAGGTCCACCCCCATGATGAGGGCACCTCACCCCTCACGCTGACCGCCGACTGCCAGAGCACGGGCGTGCTGTGGCGTGTGATGTGGCCCTTGGTGCGCATCGCCATCGGGGCGTCCGACGCCAAGCAGCTCAGACTCCTGCGGGCCACGCTCGAAGACGCCTGACCGCCCGCGCTGCCGTCAGCTCATGACGCGCCGAAATTCAGTCGACAGGACCCGCGGCAAGAGGCATTCTGATGTTGCGTCGCCGAGCGGCGCAACCTGCCTGAACCGGACCGCTGCAGCCGGCGCCCCGGGAGGGCCACTGGCAGGACAGGGTGCTCCTATAGCTTGAATTCTTGAGGAAGGAGGTGCGGAAATGGCCGATGTGCTCAACGTCGCGGCGAGCATGGTTGCTCGCGAACTCGAGATGACGTCGATGCGGCTGCAGAAGCTGCTGTATTACGCGCACGGATGCCATTTGGCCGAGCATGGCGTGCCTCTTTTCTCCGACAGGATCGAAGCTTGGTCCAATGGCCCAGTGGTCCGAACCGTCTTCCGTGAGCACCGGGGATGGAGGACGCTGCGTCACCCGTGGCCGGGCCCCCCGAAGGCGGGCGGTCCAGAGGCGCTTGAATCACACGAGTCAGACACTCTCGAAATCGTCCAACGAGCGCTCGCCGACTTCTCGGCTGATGACCTCGTCGCTTGCACGCACGGAGAAGCACCGTGGCGCGACGCCCGCGGGGAGTTGCCTGAAGACGCTTGGTCGGATGCCGCCATCTCGGACACGTCGATGAGCGACTTCTTTACATCGGCGCTCATGTCCCGCAGAGAGCCGTCACCAGATGAGTTCGGACCCGCGTTGGTCAGCCTGTACTGCGAATACGCCGCCCGTCGGGCATTCATGCCTCTCGTATTCGCAGACTCGGACGAACTCGAACAATGGCACCGGCAACTCGACAGCGCCCCAGAACATGTAGACGGCCTCCGCGCATTCATGAATGCGCCCTCGGTGTTCGACTCTGCGTGACAACCCAGTATTCGCGGCCCGTGCCGTTGAGTCGGCAGCATGACACGCGCACGTTCACGTCCCGGTCCGAGGATCAAACCAGATGGCTCCGAGGTCACGCCGCGCAGCAGATAACGCCTGGTGGGACGGCGAGGACCTATGTGGTCACGGCCTCCGCGAACTCTCGTGAGGTGGCGGCCTACTTCGCATGGTGCATGACTGCGGAGATGATCGAGAATCTGCCCGAGAGGTTCACCGTCGGCACCGGCAGGTATCCGCAGCCGTACGCGCTGTTGGCCCGACTGGCGGTCGACGTGAATCATGAAGGGCGCGGCTTGGGCAGCAGCCTCATCCGCGATGTCCTCCGTAGGACGCTCGCCGTCAGTTCCGAAATCGGATGCCGCGGCCTGCTGATCGATGCGGAAACCGATGACGCATCACGCTTCTACCGGCGTCTCTTCCCCGACTTCGCCGAGTCGCGCACTCGCCAGCGGCGTCTGTGCATCCTCACCAAGCAGATTCGGTCAGCGCTGGACTGAATCCGAAAAAGGCCACCCCGCTGACGTTCCGCGCTCGTGGCAAGGATCGCTCCAGCACCATCGTGCGATGCGTCGCCGGGCAGTCGATCGTGTTGTGGCGTGTGATGTGGCCCTTGGTGCGCATCGCCATCGGGGCGTCCGACGCCAAGCAGCTCAGACTCCTGCGGGCCATGATCGAAGCCGGCTGACCGCCCGGGCCGGCATCGGCGAACAGCTCCGCCCGCTCATCGCCCATGGTGCCGTTGGCTGAGCCGGCTTGGTGATCTAGTGCCGCGGTAGCGGTCTCAGAGTCTTCTCGAATTCTGACGGAGTGATCACGGGCGGAGTCTGCTCCTCCCACTCCAAGAGGTCTTTGTCTCTGCTCACGATGCAGTCAGCGCCCTGCTCTCTCGCGAGCGCTATGAGATAGTCGTCGTCGCCGTCGCGGGTCCATTGCTGAACGTCGGTGGGGTCCGGCATAAGGCCGATTCCCGTGACCAAGCGCGAGATCATCCTGTTTGCGAGGTGGTGGTCGACGCGCTTTATCACTTGCGGCCGGGTCGTCAACACTTCGAGGACTTCGTCGAGCAGTTGCTGGCAGGCGATGACCTCGATTCCTGAGCCTGCGAGCCATCGTTGAAAGATGCGGTGCGGCGAGCCCTTCGTCATCACGGCCGACACGTACACATTCGCGTCCACCACAACTCGCATCGGGCTGGATCAGCGTGCTCGGCGAGCTCTGCGGACCTGGCGTACTGCCCAGATCGACAAGTGCTGCGTAGCTGTCCGTCACCCGGGCGACGTTATGTCTGGCGGCGTTTTTCACCAAACGAATAAATCGGGTCCCCAACGCGGTGCCCAGCTTGGCCGGCCTGTCGACAGATCGGCTCGCGGCGGTGCTTTCTTGTGGACAGGTGGCGGAATCCTGCTCAAGTGGGCCGGCATCGAATCGTTAGCGTCTCGACCAATAGGTACGCCGGGAAGGGAGAGTGCTGATGGCCAGAAAACGCCGCTCGAGACGTAGGCCGTCCCGGGATTCACGCCCGACCTACACAGGCGGCTACTCGCCCAATCGCCGTGTGAACCTGGCTGACTTGCCGAAGGACATGTTCCGTCCCAAGGACCCGTCGTGACTTAAGTCGCGCGATCGGCTCATGCGTTTTCGCAGGTCAGAAGGCTACGCACAGCAAGAAATCATGTGACTTGACTGATGGCAGACCCCAAGACAACAGACGAGCTCATCAACGGCACCCACAGCTAGTGGTGCGTCGGCAATTTGCACAGGGCCTGCCGAAGCCTGTTTCCGCAGGTCAGCGGGCCGCGACCTGCCCGCAAGAAAACCGCGACACACCACTAGTACCCCTGCGCCGTTCGACCCGAAGCGGCGGCAACGAGGCAGTCTCAGTCTTCGATGACGGTTGGGTTGCAGGCTCCGTCGTAGCGAGCTTGCAGAGCGTCGAGAAACTCATCGGCAGAGTCGAAGACTGGGCCGAACCGGCCGGTCGCTCGGTCAAGTTCGATCTGCTCTTCGCCTTCTTGCCACTCCGGCGTCCAGTACCAAGCTTGATTGGGGTCGCGCTCGGCAATCGAGTCGGGCAGCTTCGGGCTGCGCCGTTGCGCTCGTCCCTGTGGCCGCAGGTCCTCGGGAATTGTCGGAGTGAGGACCAGCGTGTCGCTGGTGTTGGCCAGTCGCAGGTAGCCAATCGGCAGGAACATGAACTCGCCGAGTTTCGCGAGCATGGGCCAGCCGAACGCAATCGGGGCCAGCTTCTCATTTGCGTTTGCTGGGTCTCCGTTCAGCCATGCGTAGAGCAGACCTGTCGCCGCCGTCGCGATCCATGTCAGGAATGCCGGCCCAGGCCGGTAGCCGTAGCCGACCATGCGAAATGCGCCCCGGAAGACTCGCTCGAAGGCGAACACGCGAAGTCCCCGGTGCTGCAGGCGGGCGATTGACCAGTTGAGCCAGGCACGAGAGTTGCCCGAGTTGACCCGTCTCCCGCCGACGTCGGAGAGCCGGGCAATTCGTTCTGCGCGTTCGCGGATCTCGTCCCGTGACAGAGGCCGTTTGGTCCACGGTACGAGAATTCCCAAGGGCACGCGATGTGTTCGTGTGTCCTCGCCGACAACGCGTCGAACGATCCGACTGAGAACCTTCCGGCCTCGCGCTGGCAGGCAACGCAACGGTGTGCGCTCACTGGCAGCGCGTTGGACCGTTCGACCCGAGATCTCCAGAACGCGCGGTTCGGTCAGGTAGTCGATCCTGTCGGCATCAAGGTGGCTGACGTCTACGTCAGTGAGGTGTCCTGCGCTCTCGGTGACATTGAGCGGCGTCCTGATGTCATAGACGGCGAACTGCGATGTCCCGTGCCTCTTGCGGGGCCTCTCGACGCCACGGATTCGCGCCCCGAGATGTTCGAGCCTTCGTCTTTTGTCCACCTCAAAGAGAACGCGTGATCCCCTGTAGTCCTCAGCGACCCAATTGGAAGGTTGCAAGTGAGCCTGACCTGAGTGTCGTCGCCCGCTGCGACGACGTTGACGGGAGCACGTTCTGCGTTGCAAGCCGCGTCGAGTCTCCAGTTTCCGCCCGTGAATTCGACATCTGCACTGTGCACTAGGCCCAGTGTCAAACCGGCGGCCGCGGGGTAATCGGAGGCTGCACCACAACGAATCTGTCGGATAGGCGCCCGAACGGTGCAAATTCCTGTTCTGCGGGCCTGTGGAATGATGACCAATCGGAAGTCGTCGGCGATCTCGACACCATCATCGACCTCGAGCGAGAACGGCCGGTGGGGCTTCACGATCAGCTCGTCGTGGTCAGGAGCGGCGACGATCTTCAGGCGCGCCTGATTCTGTGCGGGGTTCGCCCGGGGGACGGGCTTCGCCGAGGGTCCCAGGCCGTCGCTGCGGGCCAGGTCATGTGCCACGGGGACATAGGGGCCGCCATCAGTCAAGTCGCGTGATTTTCCCCCATGCGCAGGTCTCTGACCTGCGAAAATGCGTGAGCGGATCACGCGACTTAAGACGCGGCAGACCCATAGCGCCGCGCAACACCGTGTTCGCCGCAGGCGGGCGACGGCGTTCATCGACTGGGACGGGATCTTCGTATCGACGCCGATGTGGGACCTCGCGCACGCCGTGTGGCAGTTCGCCCCTCTCCGCGACGATGCCGATCGGTGGCTGGGTGGCCGGCCGAGCCCGCCCGACCGGTCGGCGCGCATCGCGGCGCTGGTGGGCGGCTGCCGGCTGGGCGCCGAGCGGGCCGATGAGCTCGCGGACATGGCGGTCGAGGTGATTGCCGGCTGCGCCCGCTCATCGCTCGCGCCGCCAGTGGGGCTGCTTGAGTGGCTGCGGATTGGCTTGGATGCGCCTCCGACACGGATGCCGCCTAGACCTGTGCCGGCGCCCCCGCAGGCATGACCCCCACTGCCAACACCGCCAGCGCCCCCCCGACGGGCCAACCGGCTGCTCAGCACACCGACGCGTACCGTCCCGCTGCGACGGCGCCTGTCTCATGCGTCACCGCCGGCAGATGCGACTGCTTGGGCGCCGACCAGACGAGCGGTCTGCCAGCGGTCTTTGCCGGCTATGCGAACCAGACCGTGCTCATACACCTGATGAACCTTCGCGGGAGACACAGCAGCAACGCCGCCCACGATGAACCCCGGCTCGGCAGCCGATCGCAGACGAGCCAACTGGTCAGCGGGAATCGCCCGCTCATCGCTGCGATCACCAGCCAAGACAACACAATCGGTGCCCAAAGCCCCGGCCAGAGTCACAGCGCTGTAGCGATCAGACTCCGAGGCCTCGTCCGCGGCGACCACAATCGGGATGTCCCCGCTGCAATCGGCGTCGAAACCCTCCGCGCCAGCCGACGCAGCCACATCGACAGCATCAACGCCGCCGCCGACAACCACCGCCTCCACCCCCACTAGACGGGCGGTATGCCAACGATCGTCGCCGGCCAGACGCTTCAAGTCATAACCGGCGACCTTCGAATCCGGCACAGCAGCCGTGCCGCCGACAACATAGCCAGGCAAAGACGCCGAATCCAACCGAGACCGCTGAACAGCAGACATCGGCTGATCACGGCCGCCAGCCAAGACAACACAATCGGTGCCCACCACCCCGGCCAAGGTCACCGCGCTGTAATGATCAGACAGAGCGGCTTCATCCCCAGCGACCACGATAGGAACATCCCCACTGCAATCTGTAGCAGCAAGACCCCCATCACTCTCACTCACAGCCGAATGCAACTCGGCACCTTGCCCACCAGCCTGCCCAACCTGCCGCCGCCCGACCTGCACCTGCTGCTCCCCAGCCTGCCCCTGGGCCTGCCGCTCCCCAGCCTGCTGCTGAGCCTGCTGCTGTTGCCCGGACTGTCCCTGAGCCTGTTCCTGCTCGGCCTGCTGCTGAGCCTGCTGCTGTTGCCCGGACTGTCCCTGAGCCTGCTGTTGCCCGGACTGCCCCTGAGCCTGCTGCTGCTCAGCCTGCTGCTGAGCCTGCTGCTGCTCAGCCTGCTGCTGAGGCTGCTGTTGCCCGGACTGTCCCTGAGCCTGTTCCTGCTCAGCCTGCTGCTGAGCCTGCTGCTGTTGCCCGGACTGTCCCTGAGCCTGCTGTTGCCCGGACTGTCCCTGAGCCTGCTGCTGCTCAGCCTGCTGCTGAGCCTGCTGCTGTTGCCCGGACTGTCCCTGAGCCTGCTGTTGCCCGGACTGTCCCTGAGCCTGCTGCTGCTGGGCCTGCTGCTGAGCTTGTTCCTGCTCGGCCTGCTGCTGCTCGGCCTGCTGCTGCTGAGCCTGCTGCTGCTGAGCCTGCTGCTGCTCGGACTGCCCCTGAGCCTGTTGCTGCTCGGCCTGTTGCTGTGCGATGGGGCCTTCACCGGGCACGAACTGCACAGTCGCAGACTGCGACTCAGCCGCTCGATCGACGGTGACGGTGTACACGGTGACTGTGCCGTCGGGCGCAGTCACCGTGATCGTGACGGTGTTGGCGCCCTCCGCAAGGCCGACCTGGTGGCCGTCCGTGACGGTGTCGGCGTCGGCGGGCGAGACGACGACGTCGGCTTCGTCGTCGAATGCCTCATAGGTGAGCGTGGCAGAGCTCACCGTGGCGGCCGCCGTCGCCGAGTAGTCCCTGGTCCCCCAGTCGAAAGCCCCGAAATCGACGCCGCTCAGCGCCAGCGACGACAGACCGCCGACTGGCGTGCCGTGAATCTGGAGCATCATGGAACGGTCTGGTTGGGCCGTGTAGGAACCGACGGCGGATGCGCTGCGGCGCCACACTTGGTGCTCGATGCTCCAGCCGGGATAGAAGCGGTCCTCTCCGTCGAACTCGGTGACCGTCCAATGGACGTGCTCGCCGCCGGTCGCGGCGGATTCGACAACGATCCAATAGCTGGTGGAAGCGTCAAGCCTGGTGCCCGACGGCGCGGTGTAGGAGTACTTCTTGGGGCCCGAGCCCGCATCGAGCGAGGCGGGCGCAGTGAGCGCGGTCGCGGTGCCGGTGCTGGGTGATGTGCCGCTGACGAGGCTGACCGCCGGGGCGGCGACATCGCTGCCGAGCTCGGTTTCGAGGCGGACGTCGACGCTGGTCAAGCTGTAGCCGTCGGTGTTGCTGCCGGTGGTGAACCGCTGCGCGTGGTCATGGTCGACGAGGGCTTCGGCGGACTTCTCGTATTGGCCGGTGTTGCCGACCAGGACCGGGCCGTCGTTGTCCACAAAGCTCACCGTGGTGGACCCCGCGGCGGTGTGGCCCGACGGCGGGGCGCCGAAGCTGATCGTGACCGATTCGCCGTCGTCGTCGTCGCTGTCGTTGGCGGCCGAAACGGTGAAGGTCGCCTTGGTCGCAGCCACGTCGAAGGTCACCGACGCGGGGATCGCGGAGTGGTCTTCGGCTGTGGCGCCGCCGCCATAGGAGACGCTCAGCGGGACCGTCACCGCTGTCGTGGGCGCCTCGGGGATGACCGCTTCCACGGTGACTGCGGCGCCGCCCTCCACAGCCGCATAGGCCGACGAGCCGAACGTGATCGCCGTCTCCTCGGCCACCGACACCGTGTAAGGGCCGTTGTCGGTGCCGTGCCCTGTGACGGCGATGAAGTAGCTGCCTGCCGAAGCAGGCTCGAACCTGACGATGGCCTCGTCGAAGTCGTAGTCAATTTCATTGGCCGGCCGTGCCGAGGTCCTCGCCTGCTTGGCGCCCGAGGAGTCGTAGATGCCGACGATCTCCGCCATCATGTGGGACCGCCCGAAGCGGTACCTCATGGCGCTGCTGAAAGGACGCGCGGTCATGGTCACGACGTAGTTGACGTCTTGCTCCAAGACGACCTTGATCCAGTCCACATCGAAGCCGAAGTCGGCGTTCCCGTCGATGGAGCCGCCCACAGTCACCGTCCCGGTGGTCGCAGTGGTCGAGGGGAAGTCGTCGGTCAGCGACTTGAGCTCCACGTAATACGAGTCATGGAGCGAGAGACTCCCTCTGTTCACCGAGATGAAGTGCGTACCGGTCTCGCTGACCGAGAAGCTCTGGTAGTTGCCAAGTCTGTCCCACTGGTCGTACGCGTACCTGATCTGGCCCAGGCCGGCACTCTGTTCGTACGGCCGGTTCGTGCCCGGCAGCACATCGCCCGTGCTGTCATACACCCCGGTGAGGACCCGCTGCGACCCGAGGATCGCCAGATAGCTCTGTCCCGCTGTGGCCGAGAAAGAGAACCAGTCCACGTCGTTGTCAGACGTCTGCGTGCCGCTGACCTGCGCGCCGCCAACGGTCACCGAGCACGCAGTCGCCGTGCTCGCAGCGCAGTCGGCCTCCTCGGCCTGCGCGGAGGCGGGTCCGACCGCCACGACGGCCGCCAGCAGCCCGAATGCGAGCACAGCAACAGCTATTCGACGAGTGGACCGACATGGCGGCCAGACGCTCCGCAATGACTTGTCCAAGGCTCCCATGAGCAGCTCACCTACAATCCACTTCAGGCTCATCCTGAGCCGACTCTACTAGATGGTTGTTTCCAAGGGGTCAGTGCAAACATCTATAGTGAAAGATACTGAAATATATGCAAAAGGATATTGAGCGCTCAGGAACACGGGCGCGAGCAGCGGATGTCCGAGCCGGAGCTGAGCCGGAGCGCAAGGTCGGCAACGGACTCAGGAGCCGAGCAACCCGCGATACGGAAGTCATCGATGTCTCTCGATTCTTCTTGGTCTATTGCACACTCAGGTTTCCAGCGCCAACCTTGGAGCTGACCATCTAGGAGGGTGGTCGGAAAGCCGCTATTTCGGCGTTTGTCAGATGCAAACCCGCAGGTCAGGGACTTGCTGTGTCGGCAAGATCCCCTTTTCCGACCACCCTCCTAGCAGGATGCTGAAAAGTCGATTCTCGGGCGGTGTCCAGTTGCAAACCCGCAGGTCAGGGGCTTGCGCTTCCGGCCGGACCTGCATATTTCAGCATCCTGCTAGACCTGTGCCGGCGCCCCCGCAGGCATGACCCCCACTGCTCGGCACCTTGCCCACCAGCCTGTCCAGCCTGCCGCCGCCCGACCTGCACCTGTTGCTGCCCGGCCTGCTGCTCGGCCTGTTGCTGCCCGGCCTGCTGCTCGGCCTGCTGCTGCTCGGACTGCTGCTGTGCGATGGGGCCTTCACCGGGCACGAACTGCACAGTCGCAGACTGCGACTCAGCCGCTCGATCGACGGTGACGGTGTACACGGTGACTGTGCCGTCGGGCGCAGTCACCGTGATCGTGACGGTGTTGGCGCCCTCCGCAAGGCCGACTTGGTGGCCGTCCGTGACGGTGTCGGTGTCGGCGGGCGAGACGACGACGTCGGCTTCGTCGTCGAATGCCTCATAGGTGAGCGTGGCAGAGCTCACCGTGGCGGCCGCCGTCGCCGAGTAGTCCCTGGTCCCCCAGTCGAAAGCCCCGAAATCGACGCCGCTCAGCGCCAGCGACCGCAGCAGCGCGCTGTCGGGCATCCGGTACGCGAACAGCCTCGATTCGCCGCTGCCGTTCGACACGCGGAAAACGCGCAGTCAAAGACCGACCCGCCGGGTCGTCAACCGGGACTTCACCCGGCCTGCGCAAAACAGGGTGAATCAACCCGAGTGCAGATCGGTCACCGCAACGCACTCGATTGGCGGTTGCGACTGATCGGTCATGATGACCGGTGAGCCGTGTATTCGTGAATTGTTCGCAACGCGAGCGGCGCGAAAGACACGTTCGGTGCGCTGCCGCGGCCGCCCGCTGTGCGATCCTGTGTGCATGACGCGCCTCGGGTTCCTGCTGGACAGCGGCGCGTGCATCGGCTGTCACGCATGCACGGTCGCCTGCAAGAGCGAGCACGACGTGCCCTTGGGCGTCAACCGCACATGGGTGAACTACGTCGAGACGGGCGAGTTCCCCGACACGCAGCGGCACTTCGCAGTCATGCGCTGCAATCACTGCGACGACGCACCGTGCATCTCGATCTGCCCGACCGGGGCGCTGTTCAGGGCGTCGAACGGAGTCGTCGACTTCGACGACTCGCGCTGCATCGGCTGCAAGGGCTGCATGAATGCCTGCCCCTACGACGCGCTCTACATCTCGCCGCGCACCAACACGGCGCACAAGTGCAACTTCTGCCAGCACAAGCTGGAGGTCGGGCTGGAACCCTCGTGCGTGTCGGTCTGCCCGACCCGCGCTATCACCGTGGTCGACCATGACGACCCGAACGACCCCGTCGCTCAGCGGATCCAGAGCGAGGCCCTGCCCGTGCGCGCGCCTGAGCGACGCACGCTGCCGAAGGTGCATTACGCGGGCACGGCGCCCGAAGCGCTCGACCCTCTGGCTCGGCCAGTCGCGCCCGACGGGCTGATCTGGTCGGACTGGACCGGCAGCGCCGCGTGGCCCCAAGGGGGCAGCCAGAGCGGCACTGCGGGCACCCGCACTGCCTACACCGTGGCGCACGCCGAGCCGTGGGGCGCCAAAGTCTCCGCCTATTTCGTCACCAAGGGCGTGGCGGCCGGCGTGATGCTGTGGGCGATGGCCGCGGCGCTGCTGGGCTGGGACGACCGCACCGCAGTGGCCACGGGCCCTGCCGCCATCGCGCTCGTTGCGCTGGCGGTCACCGGTGTGCTGCTGATCGCCGACCTGAAGCGTCCTGAGCGCTTCTGGTACCTGTTCACCAAGGGGCGACTCCGCAGCTGGATCACGGCGGGCGCGTGGGTGATCATGGCCGACGGGTTGCTGGTGACGCTGTGGGGCATCGGCGGGCTGTGGGGCGGCTCGACGTGGTTTGCCGTGCTGATCGGCCCGACGACGCTGTTCTCGGTGGCAACGGCCGCATACACCGCGCTGCTGCTGCGCCAGTGCCGTGGCCGGGTGCTGTGGGCGGATCGCCCGGTGCTCGCGCTCGTCGGACGGCTGGTCGGAGAGTCGGTCCTGGGCGGCGGCGCCGTCTGGGCGGCGTTCGTGGCGATGCGTGCCGATGCCGCCGTCTTCTCGTGGACGCCGGTGGCCGCGCTGGCGGTCCTGGTGTGGCTGTGGCGTCACGACCGAGCATTCCTGCGTGAAGCACAGGCGGTGCCCCTCTCATGAGCGAGCTGTCATGACCGATCAGCATCACGCCCCGGATGCCACGGACGTCGCGGACGCAGCGATGCGCCTCGGCTCTGCTGTCCCGCACAGCGAATGGCACCACTGGACCGAGCTCGATGCTGCCTCGTGGCCAGAACGCGTCGAGCGCAACTACACGTTGGTGCCCACGACGTGTTTCAACTGCGAAGCAGCCTGCGGGCTGGTCGCCTACATCGACCGGGACACCGACGAGGTGGTGCGCTTCGAGGGGAACCCCGTTCACCCCGCCTCGCGCGGTCGCAACTGCGCGAAGGGCCCGGCCACCATCAATCAGGTACACGACACCGAGCGGATCCTGCACCCGCTGCGCCGTACCGGCGAGCGAGGCGGCGGCGGCTGGGAACGAATCGGCTGGGACGAGGCGCTGAGCGAGATCGCCGAGCGCATCCGGACTGCGATCATCGAGGGCCGCCGAGACGAGATCATGTATCACGTCGGGCGTCCGGGCGAGGACGGTTACACCGAGCGTGTGCTGGCGGCGTGGGGCGTCGACGGGCACAACAGCCACACCAACGTCTGCTCATCGAACGCACGCGTGGGATACGCGAGCTGGATGGGCCACGATCGGCCCTCGTCAGATTTCGCCAACGCCGAGGTGATCTTTCTGATCTCGAGCCACCTCGAGGCGGGGCATTACTTCAATCCCCACGCGCAGCGCATCATCGAGGGGCAGCAGCGTGGCGCCAAGGTCATCTGCGTGGATCCGCGGCTCTCCAACACGGGGGCCAAGGCAGACCATTGGCTGCCGGCTTGGCCGGGGACCGAGCCGGTGCTGCTGCTCTGCCTCGCACACCTGCTGATCGAAACCGGAACCTGGGACCGCGCCTTCGTGCACCGCTGGACGAATTGGCAGACGTACCTGTCACGGACGCGTCCCGACTTGGCGCCCGTCTTCGAGTCTGTCGAGCGGGCACTGCTCGACGCCTATGCCGACTACACCCCTGAGCGGGCAGCCGAGCTGTGCGGGCTGGATCCCGATGAGCTGCGTGAGATAGCGGCATTGATCGGCGGCGCACAGGGCCGATTCGCATCGCACAACTGGCGGGCGGCCGGGGCGGGCAACCTCGGCGGCTGGCAGACGGCGCGCTGCCTGTTCTTCCTCAACGTGCTCACCGGCTCGGTGGGCACACCCGGCGGCACGACCGGTGCCGGCTGGCACAAGATGAAGCCGCCGCCGCCGCTGCGACCGCCTGCGGTGGGCCACTGGAACGAGCTCTCCTGGCCGCCGGAATACCCGCTCTGCCATCACGAGATGTCGATCCTGCTGCCGCACTTCCTGCGGGAGGGCCGCGGTCGCCTCGACACCTACTTCACCCGCGTCTACAACCCGGTGTGGACGAACCCCGACGGCTTCAGCTGGCTGGAGGCGCTGACCGATCCAGAACGCGTCGGCTGTCATGTGGCGCTGACCCCGACCTGGTCCGAAACGGCGTGGTTCGCCGACTACGTGCTGCCGATGGGTGTCGGCTCGGAGCGCCACGACTTGGCATCGTTCGAGACCCACGCCGGCCAGTGGCTGGGATTCCGCCAGCCGGTCATGCGCCGCTACGCGGAGCTCAGCGGGCGCGACGTCGGTCCGCACAGCCGGACCCACGAGTTCAACCCGGGGGAAGTCTGGGAGGAGAACGAGTTCTGGGTCGACCTGTCATGGCGGATCGACCCCGACGGATCCCTCGGCATCCGCGAGTGGTTCGAGAGCCCGTCGCGGCCGGGTCAGCCCATCAGCGTCGATGAGTACTACGGGGCGATCTTCGCCGACGAGGTCCCGGGACTGGCAGATGACGCCGCAGCGGTCGGCCAGACCCCGCTGGAGTTCATGCGTGACCGGGGGGCGTACGGCATCGAGGGCGACCACTATGGCCACCACGAACGCGAGGTGGCACAGTCGCAGCTGCTGGGCGCAGTCCTCGGCGACGACGGCGTGTACCGGCCGCAGCGGGACATCGGCGCTGCGGCAGCGCCGCTTCCCCCGCTGGGCGACGGCTCGGTCGGGGTGCATGTGGCCGGCACTGCCCGGCAGGGCTTCCCGACGCCGTCTCGCAAGCTCGAGCTGTACTCGACCACGCTGGCCGACTGGGGCTGGCCCGAGCACGCAACGCCCGGCTGGATACCCAGCCATGTGCACTGGCAGGAACTGGACCTCGCCGGCGATGAGCGGATCCTGTTGCCGACCTTCCGGATCCCGACGCTGATCCACACCAGGTCGGCGAACTCGAAGTGGCTGGCCGAGATCAGCCATCGCCACCCACTGTGGATCCATCCGTCCGACGCGGAGGCGCTCGGCATCGACGTCGGCGGGCTGGTGCGGATCACCACCCGCATCGGCCATTTCGTGATCTCGGCATGGCGCACCGAGGGCATCCGCCCAGGCGTGGTGGCGGCTTCGCACCACATGGGCCGCTGGCGGCTCGACCCTGCGGCGGGCACCGGCCAGCCGGCTTCGGGCAGCAACGGCGAGAGGCCGAGGTCTTGGGCCGGCGGCCCAGCGGAGATCGATCGGGACGGCACAACGTGGCGGCTGCGGCGCACCGGATCGATGACGCCGTTTTCGTCAAGTGATCCCGACTCGGAACGGGTGTGGTGGAACGACACAGGCGTGCATCAGAACCTGACGTTCTCAGTGCAGCCCGACCCGGTCTCGGGCATGCAGTGCTGGCATCAGCGCGTACGCGTGAGTCCGGCCGAGGCCGACGACCGCTATGGCGATGTGGTGGTGGACACGGCGCGTGCGGCGGAGGCGTACGCCGACTGGCTGGAGATGACCCGGCCGGCGCCGGGACCTGGCGGGCTGCGGCGCCCGTTGTGGCTCTCGCGCCCGCTCAAGCCCCAGGCCGAGGCCTACCGCTTCGATCAGGCATGAGTCAATCCGGCAACAGCGTTGCTGCGCCGGAGATGGTCCAAGTCGCGGACGGGACGGTTGGTGTTTCACTGCCCGAATCCGGTGAGGCGCGGACGATGCGCCGGTAGGCGATGCCGATCCCGTCGGCTCTGACGCGACCGTTCTCGATGTTCATGCCTGCCTCGGCGCGGCCGGCAGGCTGTCTGTCCCCGCAGCCACGGGATCTGCGCTCAGCCCCATGCGCGTGCGTCCGGCGTGGGGCGTCAGCTCCATGCGCGTGCGTCCGGCGTGGGGCGTCAGCTCCATGCGCGTGCGACAGCGCGGGGCAATTCTTCGATCCATTGGATGAGGTCGTGCCCGCACACCCGCTCGGTCCACTCGTGGGGCGATTTTGCAAAATGCAGCCAAGCCGCCCACGCCTCGGTGGCCTGGTGGAAGCCGCCTTCCAGCGTGCCTGCACACAGGTGCACGAACGGCGCCTCCGCGGCGTTCCAGCTCATCTGCTCGTTGGGCGGCATGCCGGTGGAATAGGCGATGGCGTGGCCGAACTTGTCGCGGTGCATGTGCCCGACGGCGAGCGCATGGCCGCCGCCGTCAGAGGCCCCGAACACCCCGCGGTCGCTGCGGTCTTCCGAGACGCCGAAGGTCTGCGCAGCCCAGGCCGTCAGTTCCTCGACAAAGAACCTCTGGTGGCGGTCGAACCGGTCGTTGTCGAAGCCCGGCAGGTACTCCATCGCCCGCTCGTTGCCGTAACCGCCCATCGGCGCCGAATGAGCTGCCACCAGCACGAAGCGGGGCACCGTCCCATTGGTGATGCCGGCGTCGAGGCGCCGGATGTAGGGGCCGATCATGCCGCCGTCGGTGGCATACAGCACCGGCAACCGCTCTGTGGGGGAGTGCTGAGGAGGCAGGTACACCGTGACCGTGCGCTTGGTGCGCAGCGCTGTGCTGTCGATGGTGTGCACTTGGGTCGTGCCGCGTAGCTCGCCGTCGGGGTGCGAGGGGTGCTCGGGCGGAGCGTCGGGGCCGCGGAACCGGTGGGGAACTGGCCCGCGCTGGCCACCGAGCAGGCTGCCCGCATCGTCGAGCGGCCAGAAGCCGTAGCCGATCACTGCCTCTGGCAGTCGTTCGATGCGCACGCTGAGCGCCCACAGGTCGCCGCCGCTGTCTTGGCTGCCGCTGTCGCCTTCGTCGATGCGCCACATCGGCAGCTCGATGACCGGGCCGGGCAGCACGCCGGCGGCGTCGCTTTGGCAGACGAAGGTGAGCTCATCGCCGTCGGCCCAGCAGCCGGCCGGGTCGGCCTCGAGCCGCGAGGCGAGCAGCTCCGGCGACGGGTCTCGCCAGATCCGGCACATGCGCTGTCCCGGCGGCAGGCCGGGCGTGTCGGCCCGTTCGCGGCTGAGCTCACGGTTGCGCCGATCGATCTCCGCACGTCGTTGCGCCAACGACGGCAGGCCGATGCGATTGCGGGACTCGTCGTCGACGGAGCCGTCCACAGGTGCCAGCACGAGGTCGCCCAGGTGCTGGGTGACCACAGTGCCGAATTGCTGGGGACGCCCGCTCAGCAGGCTCATCTTGTCGGCGCACTCGGCGAAGACGACCCCGGCGCCTGCCTGGCCTGAGCGGTGCGCACGAGCAGCCAGATCGCCGGCAATCGAGAGCATCTGGGGCCCGCCGTGAACGCTGAGTGCCCGGGCCGCACGCAGGGCCACTGGGCCATCCGCCTGCTGCAGATTGGGCGATCGGGCCAGCAGCTGGGCCAGCAGCGGTGCTTCCGACGGCTCGGCCATCTCGATCCGCGCCAGCAGGTCGGCGACTTCGCTGTCGGGTTGGGCAGTTCCGGGCTGAACCGGATCGCCCGAGGTGGTGCCGTCGCTGTCCATGCCGCCCCTCGCCCGACTGTCCCCGTCCCAACTGCGGGACCCGTCAGCGGTGGCTCACGGGCTGCGCGGTGAGGCTACTGTCGGCGCCCGAGAAGCTGCCGAACTGCGCTCCGGACTGCAGGCCAGCATGTTCAGCTCGCCGGGAGGGTCTTCAACCTGCTGGGGTGCGGGCGGACACACGCGTCTGGTACACCTCGACACCTACCGGCGCTGTCTCGCTGTAGCCCCAACTCACGGCGGAATTGTGCGGTGCGTCCCCGGGCGCGTCCAGCTCGGCGATGTCAAGGTTGTACTGAGCAGCAATTCTCCAGACTCCTTGGCCGTACAGCAGGTAGTAGCCAGGACGCGACGGTCGCCATGGGCACCAGACGGGTTCGTCGTCCTCGCTCTGGCAGTCGACGACCTCGGTCAGCGCCTTGTTGCGCTCCTCGCGTTCATCGGCAGTCGTGAGTCCGCTCCACGGCGAAAGACCGCGCTGCTCGGTGCGCTCCACGCGTTCCGCGGCGGTGAGACCGCACCACCATCCGAGTGCGTCGGTGCCGCCGAAGTGCTGCTGGATGAGTGCTGCGTCAGTGTCCGTGGTCGCTGCTGGCATGACCACCACGCAGTCGCTGTTGGATTCCTGATAGACGGGACCATTGTCGGGCCACAGTTCCCGTGCTTGGATGAAGAATCTGGGTGTCTTGAAGATTCGGCACCGAACATGAATCTGGTTGTTGGCTTCGGGGAACAGCTGGTCGATACTGTTTACCGCGTATACGTAGCGGAGTTCATCGACACTTATCTGTTGATGGATGTCGTCCATTGTCGCCGCCGTGCCCAAAGCAGCGTTCGCGTGCAGCATATAGCCGGACAGTACCCCGGTGGTGATGTTGTGAAACCTGACGACGACGACGGTGCCGACGTTCGCCAAGCGGGTGGTGGACAGCGACCGCCATGACAGATTGCCCGTCATGGGGGCGCAGTTTTCTACGGAAGGAAAATAGCCGGAGCAGAATGATAGATGTGGCAGGTTTACAGCGCCTCGGCCGGCTAATGGCAGCGTGATTGGGTCTTGGAGCAGCGTCCTCCAATAGCAGCTATTCGCGTGGTGGCTGGGGTTCACGGTCACCTCGCTGACGGCGTCGGACGTGCACTGCCCTTCTGGCTGCAATCCGAAGAGCATCAGTACGCAGGGTTCACAGTCCGACCCGAGCACTGTTTGGACGTCCACGATGCTCTCGCTGTACTGAGCCTGCAGCTCGCGGCAGCCGATCGTGTCGATGACCGAACGGCATCCGCCGCTGTCGCTGGCCCGTTTCAGGCAGATCGCAGGGACGGGGTCGCATGCCGCGCCTGTCTGGTGACATTCCAAGCCGAGCAGCGCTGCGTTGTACTCGCACCAGTGCCCCAGCGCGATCCCCGATCCCGACCATGCGGTCATCGCGTAGCCCCCGCCGGTGACGTAGCTCGACGGGCACGGCGCAACCGGGGCTGAACTGCTGTTGTTGCGGTAATAGTCGTCGCCGACATAGGTCCCGCAATCGCCCAGCGGGAACGCCGGTGCGCCGTCGGCGCAGGGATGCGGGTCGTCGGGAGTGCCGGCGCTGGGCGTCCCGGCGGGCATGTAGCAGACGTTGAAGCGATTCGTGGGCACCGCGCCGGCGGGGCACTCCCACAGACGCCGCATGACCTGGAGGCACAGGTCGCGGTCGATCCGCGAGCCGTCCGTGCACTGCTTGGCCTTGATGATCCGGCAGTAGGCGGGGAACGGGGGCGCGGCATCAACGGTCTCGATCGCCGTGACTCGGAGGTAGGAGGAGTACAGATGGTTGTTTACTGCCTGGTTGAGCCACAAGCTGTTTGGGCACTCTGCGAAGTCGGCGGTGCTCGGCGTGCAGCCGAGCAATTCCTCGGTTCCGAACAGGCATGACCCGTTGGACTCGACGGTGTAGGCGTCGTCGTCGACGATGTGCTCGACGCAGAAGTCCACATACGAATCGTGGGGTGCCATCCGGGTCCGCGTGCTGTGGCTGGGATGCGCGGGGTCGTCCTGAAGCGGCCGATACGGGCAGGCGTCCAACTCCGCGTAGCAGTCGCTCTCGTTCCACGACGCCACGTTCATCCCGGCGGGGCAATTCAGCGCGGTCCCTGCCACATGGGACGGCGGGAGCACCTGAGCGTGCGCCGGCTGGGACCCGACGCTCAGGGACTCGGGCGTCAGCGGCGGGTCGACGGGCATCAGCAGCGACGCCATCGCCAGAAAGGCGCCGACGGCGGACCGCACGATCAGCGACCGTCGGCGCCTCATGCGGGCCAGTCCTGCGGGCATTCGGCTGTCCCGCCGTCGTGGGCTTGCAGGCAGAGCTGCTCGGCGGTGATCCGTCGTCTGCGCAGCGCCGCCCATGGCTGACCCGCACTCGACCATTGCGCGACGCTCCGCTCCCATGCGGCAATCCGCTCGTCGATGCCCGAACAGGCGTCCCCTTCATGCTCGTGGGTGCGCGACACCCGGTAGGAGACGTCCACGACGGCGTCCTCCACGCCGCGCGTCATCGCAAGCAGGTAGGTCCGCACGACTGCCCGGGACGCAGCGGCTGAGCTCGGCACCGGCCGGTCGTCGCTGACGGCCGGGATGCTGACGGCCGGGGGGACACAGGCCACCGCCAGCACCTCCGACGGGCTTGCTGCCACGAGCGCCACTTCCGAAGGGTACTCCGCAGCCGAATCCCCGGCGGCTGCGGTCGTGTCTGCAAGCACAAGGGCAAGCGCGTCGAGCACGGCGGAGCGGGCATGGCCGACCGCTGCGACGGCCACGCAGAGCTGCGCAATCGGCGTGGGCTCGGCCAGCGCGCGCGACACCAGGAACTCATAGCGCATCACTCCGAGGGCGGCCATGGCGGCCGGGTCGCCGTAGGGGGACAGGTCGACGCCGGAGAGCGGAACTGCGATCCCGTCGAGTTCCCATGCGCTGCCGCAGGCTTCAGGCGGGAAGGCCCAGTCCAGATCCGGCGTCCAGACAGGCAGGTAGCGGGCTCTCAGATCGCCGAGCGGGGTCTGCGGATCGGCATCGGGATCCAGCGGCGGCAGGTGACTGACAGGCGGGGGCATCACCGTCACGACATGGCGGCTGTCCGGATCGACTGCGGCTGGTGACTGCGGGCTGGTGACTGCGGGCTGGCCGGCACCGCTGCCGTCGGAGAACATGCACGACACCGTGACCGACATCAGCAACGCCGAGATCAACGCCGGACCGGACGGCATTGCTGCCTGTCCCCGGTTCGAGGCTTCAGCACGACTCGCCCCCGGCACTCGCAACACCCGCCGAGCGCGTTCGCCCTACCGGCGCTGGTCCCCGAACCGCACCGCCGCCTCCATCGAGTCGAAGCGTCGCAGTACCTCCGATTCCACAGCACGCACGGCCGGGTCGTCGGGGCGGCGCGGACGCGGCAGGCTGACGGGGATGTCATCGAACACGACACCGCCCGGGCGCAGCATCAGGATGCGGTCCGCGAGCTCCACCGCTTCGCCTACGTCGTGAGTCACGAACAGCGCCGTCTTGCGGGTATGCAGCCAGATGCGCTGCAGGTAGTCGCGCAGCGACCGGCCTGTCAGTGCGTCCATGTGGCTGAAGGGCTCGTCCATGAGCAGCACATCAGGGTTCACCAAGAACGCCCGCGCGATGCCCACTCGCTGCTGCATGCCGGCTGACAGCTGCGCCGGGTAGAGATGCGCCACATCGCTGAGGCCCACCATGGACAGGTAGAACTCGGCTTCTCGCTTGGACCGGTCAGACTTGCGGTTCTGCACATACAGCATGTTGTTGAGCACGCTGCGCCACGGCAGCAGTCGCGGCTCTTGGAACACATAGCCGACTTGCGCCGGCACGCCGTCCTGGACCACTCGCACCGCGCCCGCCGTGGGTTCCTCCACGCCCGCGACGATGTTCAGCAGTGTGGTCTTGCCGCTGCCTGATGGCCCCAGCACGGCCACGAAGACGTTTCCGGTCACTGACATGGAGACGCCGCCGAGCGCCTGCACCTGCTGTGGGTATGTCGGCGTCGGTGGATACACCTTGGTGAGATTCTCGATCAGGATGGTTGCCATGTCGTCCTTCCTCGGTTGGCGCCGTCGCGGATCGCCTGTGGGCGACCGCTCATGTGCCCTCGCTCTCTGCGAAGGTCAGCGTTGGCTGCTGCTGCCAGCGAGTCGATCTGCGCTCGAGCCGCCGCAAGACGAGCCAGTCCAACAGCGTGATGAGCACGACGAACAGCAGAATCCACGCCACGAAGCCGGAGAAACGCAGTGCGTCGTACCAGAACCGGGCACGCCATCCCACTCCGGAAGAGGAGCCGAACCACTCGACGATGAGCAGGCTGTTCCAGCTCGTCATGAATGCGAGCCGGATGCCGGTCACTGCGCTGGGCAAAGCGCCGCCGATCAGCAGATGCGAGGCGCGCCGGACGCGGGGAACGTTGAAGGCGTTTGACATCAGCGTCAAGCCGGGGTCGAGCGCCCGGATGCCCGAGCTCAGGTTGAAGGCCATGAACGGAACCGCTGTCAGCACGACCGCCACGATCGGCGCCGTCGAGCCGAACCCGAACCACAGAGAAGCAGCAAATGCCCATACCACCGACGGCAGCGCCAGCAGCACCAGCACGGTGTCATTGAGCACCGACCGGAACCGGCGAGATCCGCCGATCAGCAAGCCCAGGATCGCGCCGGTGGGAATGCCGATGGCGAGGCCGATCCCGTAGCGCTGCATGCTGATGCCCAGCGGCGACCAGAACTCTCCTCGGCTCGTGCCTCCATGCGAATTGCCGGCGATCTCGGTGCCCAAGAACTCGCCGACGAGGACGACGCTGGGCACCCGCTCGTTGATCGATGACAAGTACTGCCAGATGCCCAGCAGGATCGCCGCCGCCAACAGGTTGATGAACCACGTCTTGCGCGTCCACCGGGTGGGCCGCTCGCCGGGACCTTGATGGCCTCGAGGTGCTCCAAGACCGCTGGGTGCAACCGGGAAGTCCGTCGTGTAGCTCATCGTCGCTGCTCCGCGTTGGCCACCGAGGCGTGAGCGCCCCCGAACGCCCGACGCTCGATCTGCCGGAATATCAGGTTCTCGAAAACGAACATGAGACCGATGAACAAAGCAGTCCAAGCCAGCATGCCGCGGACGTCGTAGCTCTCGAAGCTGCGCCTGATCTGGAAGCCCACACCGTCTGAAGATGCGAACACCTCGGTCAACAGCGTGATGCGCCAAGCCAAGGCGAATGCCTGACGGGCGCCGCCGATGACAGCAAGGATCGATGACGGCAGGAGGACACTGGTGATGATCTGTGCCCGGGTGCGGGCGAACGACTCGCTCATCACGATGAGGCTGCGGTCGACCCCGGTCAGCCCCTGCGCCACGCTGGACATGACGTAGGGCGTGGCGACGAGCGCTGCCGTCAGCATCGGCCCGAGTCCGGAGACGCCGAACAGAATGAGCGCCAAGATGGCCAAAGCGACCGTGGGGATGCTCACGAAGAACCGTGTGAGACTGCCGAGCAGGCCTCGCCACCAGCTGCTGTAGGCGATCACGGTCCCCAGCAGGATGCTGGCGGCCAGCGCCAGGACGCAGCCGCCGATCACCCGTGAGAGGCTCGCCCACAACGTCGAGCCGAAGCCCCCGCCACGCAGGACCTGCCACGCCTCGTCGGCCACGGTGTGCGGCGGCGGCAGCTGCTGGGTGCCCAGAACGAACTCGGAAGCCAAGTACCACACGCCCACGAACGCCAGCCACCCCACGGCCACGCCGAGGCGGAACCCCCAGCGACCCATGACGGATCGTCGCAATTCGCGCGCGGACAACTCGGCGACAGCATCCGGCGTCACAGAGGCATCAAAGGACACGGTCAGGAACCTCCTTCGGGGGTCGGGCCGCTGGTGATCACCGAAGGCGGCGAGGCATCCGGCGGGATCAGCTCCTTCGCTTGGAGCTTCTTCACAGCGTCTTCATAGTTCAGAGCGTCGTCGCTGGTGGGATACACCGTCGAAGCGATCCAGTTGTTGTGCAAGACATAGTCGGTGAGCCAGGCGATCTCCTCGTCGGACTGCACTGACAGGAGCTGCGGATAAGCGACGATGAAGGCGCCATAGTTCGCATTCCAATTCCGCACAGCCGTTTCCCACATCTCCAGGAATGCACTGACTTCGGCGGGGTGGGCTTGGTACCACTCCCGGCTGGTGAGGAACACTCTTCCGAGCAGCGGTCGCTCGGGCTGGCCGATGAGCTCTGCATAGACCGTCGATGCTGACTTGCCGTCGTACAGCGGTCGCAAGATTCCTGTGCTCAGGCTGGAGGCGCCTGCGTCAGGCAAGCAGAGGCAGGCCTCGGCGTCGCCTCGGTCGACAGCATCGGCGATGCCGGAGGTCGCATTGACGAAGTCGAAGTCGCCGCCGCCGTAGCTGAAGTCGAGCGCATGGATCTCGTCGACGATGAGCGACCACAGCAATGTCGAGCCCAGTTCGCTCTCTATCGCGATTCTGCCCTCCACGACTCCGGCCAAGTCGGTGGCCTGGTTGGTGCGTTTCACCGCAGCGATGGAGCGGTCGCTCGCATACTTGCCGATGATGACCGGAGCGCTTTCGAGGCCGCTTGCGAAGACCGGCACGTCGAGCGCGTCGACCAGGATGATGTCGGCGTGGCCGCTGATGAGCGCGGTAAACGGCCGGAACGGGTGGGAGGCTTCGATGCGGAACCCGTGCTGAGCCTCCCAGTCTGCGAGGACGCCTGAGTCGCCCAGCCACTGCCACAAGGGTTCTGTGGGCAAGGCGAGCCGGATGGACGGTGACTCCTCGCCTGCCGCAGGAACGTCGGCAACGTTCGCGGACGTTGCCGACGGCTCGTCGGCGAGGTTTCCGCAGGCGACCGCCGACAGCATCACGAATGCCATCGCAGCGATCGGCGAGCGGCGAGCGAACTGGATTCGGGTGAGCATGAGTTTCATCCCCCTCCCTGCGTCTGTGCGGTCGAGGACTCAAACCAGTCCGTCACAGCGCGCATGCACCCCCAGTCGTCGAGGACGCAGTCTGGATCGGCTCGCAGCACTCGAAAGCGATCTGCTCCGGAGTAGTCGCCCGGGCCGAATCCGATCCGGCCCCCGTATCCCGCTTCGTAGTGCGTGTTCGACAATTGCTCGACGAACGCCTCAGATGACAACGGTCCCGAGACACGGGACAATGCGCTCATCGTCACGTCGAGCGCATCGCAGGTCGCAACGAGGACGCTCCAAGCGTCGGTGTGGTGCCGGTGTGTGAAGGGCGGTGATCCGGGGGCCGAACTCCGGAGGCCAACGCACCCTCGATCGAGATCGGCGAGCTCGTCGCCCGCTGTTCGCCGGGCACTGACGAGGTAGAAGTTGTCGGCTTGAGCCCGAGGTGCACCGGTCAGCGTGAGTGTCGCACCTTGGATGTCGTTGGCTATCCACAGGGGATGCCAACCGATGCGCTCTGCGGCGCGCATCATGCGGCGCAACTCGAACCATGCGGCCGTCGAGTACACAGCGATCACGCCCTTGTCCCGATGGTCCGTCACGGCATTGAGATAGAACTGCTCTATCTCGCCGAGAATCGCTGTCTGCTCTGAGGTCAGGCTCGACGCTTGTTCCGTGGCTGCTGTCACCTCCGCCGGCGTGAGCGCACTCTCGAGCAGTCGCACGCGACCCTCAGGGCCGAGGAGCGGGAGACGGCCGAACCGGGCGGGAACGTGAGTGATGACGCCGGGTATGCGGTTGAGATCGCCGGTCACCGTCGCGACCTGGTCGAAGTCCGCGCCGATGTTGTACTCCCGACGTGACGGATCCGCTCCGAGCGGTCCCCCGAAGAGCAATCCGAATTGCCCGCTCTCAGGAACAAGACTCGACCGGCGCGCTATGTCGATGCTGTTGCCCAGCAGGTAGCCGGCCGTTCCGACATCCAAGAAGAGGTTGCCGCGCGACAGTCGCTGGATGGTCGCCGGCGCGGACGCATACAGCCCGAACATCGCGAGTCCCGCATCGGTGGTGAGACAGCTCACTCCCCGCACGTCACCGAAGAGGTTGAGCACCACAAGCGGCGACTCGGCAGGAACTTGCTCGCAGATGCGCTGAAACGATCCCTCAGGATCGTCCCAGCTCCACAAGTGGACGCTCGACTGCACGCATCTGTCGTGCAGTCCTCCGTTCGCGTTCACTTCGGCGAGGTACGCCTCAATGATGTGAACAGGTTCCTCCACCACCAGCGAACCCAGACCGACGGAATCGAGCTGGCTCAGATCGGGCCCGACATACGCGAGCCGGACAGCCCGGTTGAGGGCGCACTCGGAAGCGTCGAGCGCTGACAGATCCCCTCCTGCTGCGGCGATGCCTGCACCGGTCCTCAACGCGAGGATGTCCGCCGACTCGCCCGGCGCCTGAAATGCAGGCCCGTTGGGTCCTTCCAGCGAATTCTCGGCAGAGCCGATGCCGCATGCTGCGACAGCCAGAGCCGAGGCGAGCACGCTCGAGAGCAGTCGCATGAGTCTCGAACACCCTCCGCTGCGGCCTCGTGGGCCACTGCGGAATGGCGGCATGCTCATCGGAGACCAGCGGGATTCGCACTGCCGGGCACCATTCCGCCGAGCTGGGCAATCGCTTCGGGGGACAGTGCTCGAGCTGCGGTCATGGTGATGGAGATGGGATGCACCACCGCGGTGCCCGTATCGTCGACATGAATGCGCCAAGGCCAGCGAGCGCTCACCGCAGAGGTCGCGCCTACGAGGGAGAGCCGGGAGTCCGGTGCGGTGGCCACCTGTCCGGCGCGCTGGATGAGCAGATCGTTGCCGGGTCCGACGACGAGCAACTCGACGGCGCCGTCGCCGAGGCCATGTGCGGAGGCCAGCAGCGCTTCGAGCTCGGGCGCGTCGTAATTCGCGAAGCGCACGGCTTCCCAGCCGATCATTCCCGCTGAGCTGTCGAGGCCCACAGCAGTGATGCGCAGGTCGCTCGCCATCGGCGACGAGCCCAGAGCGCTGACAATTGCGCCGAGCAGGCTGGCGGCTGGGCCGCTCGGCCCGGAGACGGCGAGACAACCGAGTTGCTCCAAGTTCAGCAGCAACGGCCCCTCGTACGTGTTGCCGACTGGGACCAAGGCCGGGCACAGCGAGGGTCCCTGGCCGACGACGCTCAAGTCGCGTGCTGTGACGCCTTGGGGCAATTCCAAGACGAATCCGCCCGAAGCCGACCGCCATCCGGGTGGCGTCTCGACCGGCTTGTCGAGGAGCACCTCGAACCCGTAGGTACCGACGCGAACGGCCAGCACGCTGGGCTTGGCCCGCTGCAGGTCGACCGTGACTGCATACAGGTGGCGCATTGCGGTTTCGATGAGCTGGAGCGATTCGCTCCCGGCGCTCTGCTGGAGAGCCTCCTCGATCGCACCGGCAGCGTCAGCGTCCCGTCGGCTGTAGCGGCGCCGTCGAGCGAGCTGCCACAGCATCATGGCATCCCCGACGGCCGTGCCGGCAAGGCTGCGACCGAGGGGAGTGGACCGGGCAACCGGAGGCTGCTGGCTCGCGAACGACCCGGTGACCGATGGCAGGAAGTGCGGGACGCGCGGCGCTTCGGACTCGGGCGGCATTGCCGACTCGTAGGCTGAACCGGCGGCGGGAAGCCCTGCATACGGCGCCGAAGGATCGGTGGCGGGCGGAGCATCGTCCGACTCGCTCAGCCAGTCCTCGAAGGTCGGAGGCGGCTCCAGTAAGGGCGCCTCGACGCCGTAAGCAGGGTCGGCATGAAGGGCCGGAGACTGCGGCGGCACCGGTGGCGCCACCGAGGGTGGCGGAACCGGCGGCTCAATGACTGATTCCAGCGCCGACACGTCTTCCAGCGCCGGCATGTCCGGGATCTGGATCCCGCCGACGATCTGATCGTCCTCGAAGACCTCGACGACGTCGTCCTCTGCGACACCCTCCTCTGCCAGAACGTCCCCAAAGACCTCAACCTCGACGACGTCGTCGATCACGTCGTCCTCGGACGCACCCTCGATGATGGTCGCATCGACAATGTCGCCGTCATCGAGGCGCGGAGCGACGACTGCTGCTTCAGGGACGGTCTCTGCTTCGATGTCTTCGAGATCGAGTGGCTCGTGCACTATCGCTGCGTCAATGGCCTGCTCTGCGGCGTCGACCAGTTCCTCGAGCAGATCTGCTTGTTCCTCGAGCAACTCTGCTTGCGCATCATCTGGCGGCACCGGCTCGTACGAGAGCTCATCGGCCAGATCCGGCGGCACCGGCTCGTACGAGAATTCATAGGCCAGATCCGGCGGCGTGCCCGCAGGCCCGGACTCGAACTCCACACCCTCGGGAGGCGGCGCCTCGACAGCAGCAACAGCTCCTGTGTCGTCCGCCTCGACCATCGCAATCCGCGCGTCGGCCTCGTCGTCGGTCAACTCGCCGACCGGGGCCTCCACCGGAAGTGTGTCGTCGGTCTCAGGTTCGTCTGCGTCCTCAGGTTCGTCTGCGTCCTCAGGTTCGCCTGCGATCTCAGGTTCGTCGGCTTCCTCGGGCGCGACGTCGGCTTCCTCAGGTTCGCCTGCGTCCTCAGGTTTGCCTGCGGTCTCAGGTTCGTCGGTCTCAGGTTCGTCGGCTTCCTTGGGCGCGACGTCTGCGTCCTCAGGTTTGCCTGCGTCTTCAGGTTTGCCTGCGGTCTCAGGTTCGACGGTCTCAGGTTCGTCGGCTTCCTTGGGCGCGACGTCGGCTTCCTCAGGTTTGCCTGCGTCTTCAGGTTCGTCTGCGGTCTCAGGTTCGTCGGCTTCCTCAGGCTCGACGACCTCCGCCGCCGGCATCTCGAAAGGCGGCGGCAGCAATGTCGCTGCAGCGCCTCCGGCCTCGGCGATCCCGGGCAGCTCGTTGCCCGGCGATGGCTGCTCCCCTTCGGGCAGTGCACCACGGGTGAGTCCTCGCCAGAACGGCACCACTTCCTCGGGAGATGGCTCCCGACCCCATGCGGTGTAGAGGAAGGTCTCGGCGAGCGTCCACAGATACACCGGGTCCGGCCGACCCCACGGGAGCGGATCTCCGGGCAGCGCGAGCGCCGTGCCGGGTTCCAGCAACTCGTCGGGGTCGGCGTCGGCGATCTGCGGGTGCGCGGCGTTGACGGCACGCAGCTCTGACCAGCGCTCGGGTGCATTCAGGAACTGGGCCGCAACGCTGCGCAGCGTGTCGTCGCCGCGCGTGAGGTAGTAGCCCCGCACCGGGACGACCATCGGCGGCTCATTCGGCGGCTCGTGCTGCGCAAGGCTCTCCGTGGAAGCGGCAGCCGGCAGCGGGTCCTCGACGTCAGATCCCGGACCAGCGGCATCAGCTCCACCCACCCCAGGCGCTGCATCCCCGCCGTCGTCGCCGATTCCGTCGTCGCCGTCAGGGTCGCCGCGGGTGTCGTCGACAATCTCGCTTGTCTCGCTCTCTGCGTCGTCGGACCCGTCCGCTTCGAATCCGCTGTCTCGGCTCGTTGCAGCAGCTTCTTCGGCATCCTCTCGGCGCCCCAAGTCGGACTCTTCGTCATCGTCGTCGGACGGTGGGGCGAACGGGTCGAACCCGCCGTGAGGCATCGCTGGTTGCCCGGCGACCGAGGCAGGCATCGCCGACGCCGTCGGCTGGGTCACATCCTCGATCCGCTGGATCATCGGCACATGCGGCGGCAGCACGTCGAGGGCCTCTCCTGCTGCCGACGACGGGGCCACAGGCCGCCCAGCACCAGACTCGCCGGTCACCTGCCTCGGCGGACGGTCATTGAACGACTCATCGAACAGCGGACCAGACTGGCGATACCACGGCTCAGCGACGCTCTCGTCACTGTCGCCCCGCATGGCTTCGCCGGGCTGCTGTGCCGCGGGGGGCGCCTTGCGATCCTTGCGTCGGCCTCTCCGACCTCCGACCGCGCCAGACGAACGCTCCGCCTTCGGCTGCCGACGGAAGAGTCGTGAGAAGAAGCCACGCTTACCCACAGGAACACTCAGAATAGCCGCTCGCAGGCTCTCGTTGGTCCAAGCCCGGACGCCTCGCCGGAATGAGCCTTCCTCCGCGCCCCCAGCACACCGCGGCGGCTAGATCGTCAGCGGGCACTCTGGCAGGTAGCCGCGTCCGCTGGGCTCACCGCTGGGGCCGATCAGCTGGGCCTCAGCCGCACCGGTGGCCGTGATGGTCTGCCGCTCGCGGAACACAGCCAAGGCCGATCGATTGCGGTACCACGTCTGCACGGTCACCTCGACCAGAGATCCGACGCATTCCAAGCGCAGCAGAGAGGTCGGCGCGCCGTACAGCGCCGGGACCGCCGCGAGCCGTGCTTGGACTGCGCTGCTGGCATGTGCCTGCGTGCCGCCCGCTGCGATGGTCGCGACAGCCACCTTGGCCGCCTCGCTGGCGTTGTAGACCGCGTGCTGGCGAGCCGTGATGAGGCGGGGGGCGTCATACGCGATCCCGCCGAACAGCAGCAGGGCTGCGACGATGACCGCGATGAAGATGGCGTAGTCGCCCCGCTGGCCGTTGCTGCTGGGGGGACGCGGCCTCAGCGACACGGACGCCCGGCGACGCTGCCCGACGGCGCTTGCCGGCATCACGCCCCGGACTGCTCGGCGCGCCAGTGGAACGGCCCGATCGTCGCAACCCCGACCACTCGGCGCTCGACGACGGCATCGGGCAATGCGGTGACGCCAAGCTGAGACGGCCTCAAGCGGCACGACATCGCCACTCTCACTTGGCCGCCGACGGGCACGGTCTGGCTCTGCGCCCCGCCATACGTGACGTACAGGTACCACTGCGCAAAACGCATCGCAGCTATCTCATCCTGCGTGGGCAGCAAGGACTCCAGGCTGTTGTTCTCGGCGTCGACGATGGAGATCGTGCTGTCGTCCACGACGTCGTTCGTGCAGAGCCGGCGGCCGGCAAGGCTGATGGCGCTTTCTGCCATCGCGATCGCGTCCTGGGCGAGCTCGCAGCACATCGACGCCGAGTGCGCTGCCCGGTCGACTGCCGCCTGGAGCATCTGCTCGGTGCGTGTGGCCGATGTGATCGCTTGGAGCGCCACGATCACCAGCATCAGCATGGGGAACATGACGGCGACGCCGATCGCCGTGCCCGAGCCCGACATGCCGGCCTGCGACATGCGCCGGGACCGGTGGGGCGAGCGCACGGTCTCAGTCCATCCGGAGGACTCAGCAGGCGGAGACGTCGCCACGCGACGGCTCGTCGCCCTCCACCCTCTCCAGCGGCCCGCAGGCAGCGCCCGCGACGCGGATGGGACCGATGACCGGCGACTGGATCACGCCGAAGGCGACCACAGAGACGACGCCGACGTCGTCGTCGACCGTCACAGCCGGAGGCCGCAACTGGCGGACCATGCCGGCGGTGGCGTTCATCGCAGTCCACGCGGCGACGACCCCTTGGCACTCGCGCTCGCTGGCCGGCGTGACGGCGCCGCCGGTGAGGGACCCGCCGAGCGTGCCGCAGGTCGAGGGACCCAGCGGCGCAGACTGAGCCGCTGCCACGCCGCGGTCCGCGGCGGACTGCGCAGCCGTGCGAGCCAGCGACACGAGCACGACATGCACACCGATGAGGATGGTGAACAGCACCCCTCCGAAGAGGATCGCCACCGGGAAGACCTCTCCGCGTTGATCATTGCCCGAAAGGACAGATCTCTGTTCAGAGGCTGCGCAACGCGACATCGGGACAATCTCGCTCCGGCTGAGTCACGAGTTCCCTACCCAGGCAATGTTCCCGTTCGCTCGGAAGCAACCGGGTTGTGACCCAGACGAAGCGAATGACGTGGTTCCCGACCGGAGTACGTCCCGGGACACCAAGCACCTTCTTCGGATACAACGGAGCCGCAATGTTTAGAACACCACCCGGCACACGCCACCCACGTTGCTGCTCGCACCCACCGCGAGGCTGCTATCACCCGCGGTGACCGCAGTACCGGCGACGGTGAATGTGCCTCCCGCGACGGTGCAGGCAGTGCTTGACACAGGATTAGAGCTTGTTCCAGTCCACTGGCACGATTCCGTCCCGCCGAGTACTCCCAGCACTCCGTTTCTGATGGTCGTGCAATTGTCAGCCGTGATGGAGCCGACATCCTGACTCTCTAGGTCAGAGATCACGTCACTGCCTCGCGAGAGCAGCACGCCGGCGACGCCGCCGGCGATGACGAGCATCACGACGATGACGATCACGGTCTGCAACGCGATGCCGCGGCTGTCCGCATGCGCAGGCGACCAGCTTCGGCGTGATGCCCACCATGCTGCCCCGAGTGCCGCCGGCACTCCTGCTGCCAGTGCAAGTGTCTCAGCCATCTTGCACCTCCTTTCGGTCTGCAAGATTAAGTCGTCCTGCAAGTCAGTGCTGAATCCCGGCTGTCTCGCCGGAGCGCCGTGCTTCGCGTCCCCGACGAGACCGCACAACCATGAGATTAGCAGTCCGGACTCGCCCGCATGGTCGCCTCAGCGCGACGACGTCCCTCGCATTGCCCAAGCGCTCAGATTCCGGCCTGAACTGCGCCCGCTGCACAGCGTCGGCCCACGCGCCCTGACCGCTCGTCAAGCGGCCGCGGACATGCCCGTGCCGGCATCCCTGGCCGGCACCTTCGCCTGCGCCTCACAAGCCAGTCGGGATGGACGGGACGGAGTCTGTGTTCAGGACGCCGGCCAGCGGCGGGTAGCCCATGAGCATCATGAACGCTCCGCCGATGAGCGCCAGCGGGGCCCCCATCTTCTCGCTTGCGGAGGCAGCTTCTGCATCGGCCGCGGCCAACGACTTCGAGCGAGCTGCGTCGACCTGGCTCAGGATGGCCTGCCGGGCGCCGGCCCCGGTTGTGCCCGCCAGCTCGAGGGCGGCGATGAACGGATCCATGAATCTCAGCCTCCGAGCCTCAGCGAGCCTCCGAAGCCCGACCCACGGAGGCTCGCCGACCGCCGACGCCTCGAGCAGCGAATCGCGAATCGCCGCGAACGCCGGCTGATTGCTGTACCCAGCCGCCTCGTGCAGCGCGGCGTGCGTATCGGCGCCCGCAGTGACGAGCTGCGCCACGAGCTCCAGCCACGCCTCGGCGGATTGCTGGAACCGATCGCGCTCATTCTCGGCGTCGGTCTGCATGATCGAGTCGGGCAGCCACCACCCGAGCAGTGCCCCGCCGGCGGCAACTGCGATCACCCCGAACGCCGGCACCGCGATGCTGAAGGCCACCGAGACCAGAATCGCAGCGAACGCCAGCAGCACAGCACCGACCACGAGTCCGCCCAGCTTGGCCAGCGCATGGCTCTCCAGCGACCGCCCGACCATCTCGGCGTCTTGAGACAGCTGCTGCTTGCGCCGCAGTTCACGCTCGACTCTCCCGGCAGCGCGTCGCGTCGCGCCGGACATCGCCGAGAGGTTGGCGCCATAGCCCGGCAGCGGTTGCGACGGCCGGCGGCGCAGCCCCGCGACGATCATGACCACGCCGACACCGGTGGCGACAGCCATCACGAGCGCTTGGGCGATCATGAACCCGCCATCTCCGCCGCGGCGGACAGGGCCGCGGTGCGCTCTTCGAGTTCCTGCTGGTCGAGCAGTCGCACCGGCACCCCCGAGGACGACAACTGCAGCACCCACAGGATGTTGCCGAAGATCATCAAGCCCACGACCAACAGGATGAGCTGGCCGACGAGAGTCCCGAATGGATCGAAGAAGCCGCGATTGAACGTGAACATCAGCACCACCGACACCACGGTGATGCCGACGATCGAGACCACCTGCGTCCAAATCCGCGCATTTGCGACTTCGTTGCGGCGCCGCATCTCGACTTCGTTGCGCATCGAGCGGGCGACGCTCTCGAACGCCTCGGTCACACGCGCCCCCGAGTCCCACGCGATGTTCATGCCCAAGACGAGCCGGTCGGCGTACGGCGACTTCAACTGCGCCGCGAGCCAGTCCATCGCCAAGGAAAGGCCGACCGTGCGGGCCAGCGCCGCCATCTGCACGACATGCGGTCGCAGCAGCGGCGGCGCCGACGGCGCCGACAGCGTGACGGCCTCGAAGAGGGAGCCGCTGGCCGCAACCAAGTCTCTGATCTGCTCCGTCCATTGGGAATATGCCTCGATCTCGTCAGCGACGGCTTGCCGCTGCCGTGGGGCGGAGAACATCCTCGGCGCCACGAGGCCGGCGCCTGCCCCGATGAGTGCGCCGACCGGCCAGCCGGTAGCACTCCACACTCCGAGGGCGAGCAATGCGGCCAAGCCGGGCCCGATCAGCAGCCGCGGATCGAAGCTGGAGTTCCGTGCCCGTGCTCGGAGGTTCTCGGCATCGAAGTCGCGCAGGCGCTGCTGGGGCGCACGCAGCGGAGCCTTCCGCAAACCGACGATCACCGACAGGACACCGAGACCGCCGAGCGCCCCGAGTGCTATTGCCGTGAGACTGCCCACGCCCTATGCCTCCTTCGCCGGCAGGCGACGAATGACGGGGGCTTCACGGTCGGGTTCAGGACGGCCGTTCGGGCGCGGTGACGCCTCATGCACGGCCGGCCCGGCCGCGGGCGGCGCCTGCGGGGGGCGGGGAGGCTGCGGCGAGGGTCCCTGACCGCCGTGAGGCGCACGTGGCCCAGAGTGCTGTGGCTGCCGAGGCTGGGGCGGCGCCTGTCCGGGGCCAGGCTGCGATTGAGGAAATCGCAAGTGCGCATGGGGCTGCCGGTAGCCCGCCGCTTGTGCCGGCCCGGCGGCTGCAAGCGGCGCACCGAGCATGGCAGGGTCGAACCCGGATGCCCGCAGCCGTGCCAACGCCTCCCCGTCAGGCTTGAACGGCCGCGCATACACCCCAGTGCCGTCAGGACCCGGAGCGAAGACTTCGTTGGTGAGCACCTCGCCATCGGCGTAGCCCGTCACCTCACGGATCGACGTGATCGCTCTGCGCCCGTCGGGGAGCTTCTTGATGTACACGAGCAGGTGCAGCACCTCAGCGATCTCGCGGAGCACAGAATCCGGAGTCGGAGCGTCTGGCGAGCGCTGTGCGTAGATGAGGATCTTGTTGATGGCGGCCTCGGTGCTGCCGGCGTGGATGGTGCCGAGCGAGCCGTCGACCCCGATGCCCATCGACTGCAGCAGCTGCATGACCTCGCCGCCGCGCACCTCGCCCACGATCACCCGGTCGGGCGACATTCTCAGGGCAGCCCGCAGGAGGTCATACATCGCTATCTCACCGGTGCCCTCGGTGTTGGACGTGCGGGTCTCGAGCGCCAGCGTCCGCTCATGCAGGCCGGACGATCGCAGATGAAGCTCCAGAGTGTCCTCGACGGTGACAATGAGGTCGGACTGGGGCACCTCCGAGAGCAGCGAACGCAACAAGGTCGTCTTGCCGGCGCCCGTGCCCCCGACCACCAGCATGTTCGCCGGGTCCGGCGGCCGTACCGCAGAGCGCAGCACCGGAACCATCTGCGGCGTGATGGTGCCCGACTGCAGCAGAAGGTCGAGCGACGCAGTGAGCATCCGGTGACGCCGGATGACCATGGACGTCCGCTCGGCCACCGCTGTGACAGCGAACAGACGGTGACCTGAGGAGAGCCGAAGGTCCAAGATGGGCGACGCAGTGTCGAATCGACGCGAGGTATGACCGGCCGTGGCCGCCAAGTGGCGGATCATCATCACCAGTTCCTCGTCGCTCTCTGCCAGCGGCGGCGCCATGACGCGGTTGCCGTCGGCGAGCGACAGGATCACCGTGTCGTGGCCGAGCACATGGATGTTCTCGACGTCGGGGCGCTCGAGCAACGGCACCAGCGCACCGCCGCCCATGATCCCACGGACACTGGCGCGGAAATCCCGACGGCTCTCCGCATCCATCTGAGCGCCGCCTCGCATCACCGACGCGGTGTCGTTCTGCTCCAGGATCCGGTCGGCGATCGCCATCAAGCGCTCGCCGATGACCTCGGCGGGCAGCTTCTTGCGTTGCAGATCCAAGTACTGGCGCAGGAGATCGTCGCGGCTGCGCTGGAAGAGGTCGAAACCGGGGCGATGCTCCGTCGTCTCGCTCATCGCAGGGCACCATGCGAGGGAACCGCCTGCCGCAGATCGCGGAACCCCGGCTCGGAGGGACTCACGCCGTCGCGCCCGGGCTGACGGGCGGCTCGCCGGAATCAGCGCTCGCCTGCTCTCCGTGGAGTTGTTCGGCCCACGCGCGGAACGACCCCGTCGGCACCGCCGGCATGACGTATTCCGGCTCGAGGTCAGCTGGAACGCCGTGCTCGGGGTACTCAGGGTACGGGCTGTGCTCCGGCGTCAGCGAAGGCGTCTCGTGCGGATGCTGATGGGGCGGGGGGAGCACTGTCTCAGGGGCATAGTCCGGCTGCGCATGGCCGGGCTGCCAGTAACCGGCCGTGCCTTCTTCCGGATACGAGTAGTGCGGGACCTGCTGTGCAGAACCGGGGGGAAATGCTGGGACCCCTTGGCGGTACTCGGCTCCTTGGCGGTGCTCGGCATAGTGGGCGGGCTGAGCCGGTTCGGGATTCGGCTGGTACACGGTGGCCGGAGGCGCTGCGTGGCCGTAATGGGCATGCTCGGGCGCTGGAATGCCTCCCTCGACGTACCCTCCCTGACCGGGATGGGGACCCGGCGCCTGGTATCCGTACTCCGGATAGGGCTGCCAGCCGTAGTGCGCCTCGGCGGGGACTTGGCCGCCGTAGGCATGCGGCACGCTGTCCGGGTCCCGCTGAGCGGGCTGGGTGCGTTCGGGATGCTGCGGCGCAGCCTGGAAATGCCCGGTCTGCACGTACGGGTCGGCGGCGGGCGCCGCTGCAGCGCGATGACCGCCCGCCGCGAGTTCGTCGGGAAGCGGATACGCCGGATCGGGAAGAGGATACGCCGGATCCTGCAGTGCGCCTGAGGGCTGCGAAGCACTCGTCGCGGGAGCGGTCGCCGCACCGAACTCATCCGCGGCTTCGGTCTCTGCCGCATCATCTTGCGGAGGCTCGGCTCTCGCGTCCTCGGATCGGGTCGACGGCAGGCGAATCCGAGGCTCGGACGCACTGGCAGGGAAGGCGAATTCGTAGAGCTTGTCTGCGAGCTTGTCGATGCTGCTTCGCAGCTTGCGCGACTTGCGCTTGCCGCGGGACATGAACATGGACAGGTCGGTGCCCCGCTCGGCTGTGAGCTCGACGCTCCCCACGAAGCTCAAGCCGTGCTGCGACCTCCACTCGTCTTCTTTCAGCGGCGAAGGGCCGACGGTCGCGACCAAGCCCAACGGTCCCGGCATGTCGGGCTCCTCGGCGAGCCCGCCGTGCACATGCTCGAGGCTCGGCAGCTGAGCATTGTCGCGGGTCACGATCAGCACAGCAGCGGCGCTCGTCGTGAGCTCGGACGCGCGCGCCTCCGGAGTCAGCCTCCCGGCATCCACAATGACTGCCATCTCGCTGTCGGCGATGTCGCGCAGCTCCTCGCCGAGATGCGCGAACCGTTCCGCAATCGACCTCGCCCCAGAGGGACTCGACGGCGTCGGCATGACGTGCAAGTCGTTGAACAGCACGTCCTGCGCGTGGTCGACCAAGCTTGCAGCCGTCACCGGCTTGCCTGAAGCCATGAACGAGGCAGTGCCGGGAGTGAACTGAATGCCGAGTTTCTGGCTCAGCGTGCCAGCGGTGCCGTCAGCTTCGATGAGCAGCACTTGGCGGCCTGTGGACGCCCATTGCGCAGCCAAGTAGATCGCGGTTGTGGACGCTCCCGGCGATCTGTAGCTGCTGTAGACGGTCAACATGTCATGCCCGAGAAGTCAGATCCACATCTGCCGTGGAGCCTGCCCGCTCATGAACCCTTTGCTCTTCGCTTGCTGCGCTCGGTTGGCTTGCCTCGCTCTTGTCTGTCCTCAGTCGCTGAGTCTCGCTCAACTCCACCGCTTCGTCAAGGTGATTGGTCCTATCCGCCTCCGTCCACCGTAGCAGCCGCGCCGTCCAGCGCGCTCTTGACGTCTTCCGCAGTCAGATCGGCGCCCAGGCGCCAGATCTGACGGTCCTCGGCTCGCATGTAGCGACTCACCAAGTTCTGGATCTCCAATGCCCTCGCGGGCTCGACGACGTAGACGATGTTCCCGCCCTCCATGTGATCGAGAGAAAGCGTCCCCATGAGCGTGAGGTTTCCCGCGGGCGAGGCGGAACCGCCGATCAGCCCCTCGCCTGTCCCGAACGCTTGGCTCGGATCATTGGACGTCTCACGTCCGATGAGAGCGATCGTATCGCCGACTTCGAGCGCACCATAGGTGACCTCGTTGGCCGGGAGCGTCACCTGGATCGCGATGCTGCGGGACTCCTCTGCGCTGGACAGCGGCGGGGGACGGAACATTCGCGGCGTGACGAACGTGCCAGCGGGGATGAATCCCGAAGCCCATTGACCGGAGATGGCGCCGAGTTGGCCGACCGTCATCACGGAAGCGTCTGCGACGTTCGCCTCGACGGTTCTGAAGTCGTTCTGGCTCACTCGCTCCCAGCGGGATATGTCCCGAGACGACACGACGTACTGCTGACGCTCGTCGACACTCGCGAGAATGAACCAGAAGCCGAATGCGGTGCCGACCACCAGCACGACGCCGATGATGACCAAGCCGTAGCGGCGCTTCTCTGTGCCGCCGGGCATGGCCACCGGCCGCACCTGGCGCTGCATCTCACCGGCCTGCTCGTGGGTTGGATCGGACACGACACTGCCAACTTAGCCAAGACATCGAGACAACCCGGACATTCGAGACAACCGGGACATATGGTGAGCACGGTGAGCACGGTGAGCACGGTGAGCACGGTGAGCACGGTGAGCACGGTGAGCACGGTGAGCACGGTGAGCACGGTGAGCACGGTGAGCACGGTGAGCACGGTGAGCACGGTGAGCACGGTGAGCACGGTGAGCACGGTGAGCATTTGCCGTCTCGCCCGATCGAACGGGGGGCTATGGACTCGCGCGGGCTGAACGTCGGTCGGCCGGCGGCCGGCCATGCGGGCGGACCGCGCGTCCGGGACTGCTCGCGTTGTCCCTCCGAGAACCCGTCGGCATGACGGCATGACCTGGGCGTCGGCACTTGTGGCCACAGCCATGACGGTGTGGGGCGCTGCGGCGGTTGCGCTGTCGATCGCCGACCTCCGGACTCGCCTGCTGCCGACGAAGCTCATTTGGCCGACCGCGGCGCTCGTCTGGGTGCTCTATTCCGGGGCATCGCTGCTGCGCGGAGAAGTCGACGGATTGCTCGGCGCTCTCGCCGGAGCACTTGTCGGCAGCGCGCCCGTGTTGCTCATTCACCTGCTTCACCCGCCCTCGATGGGTTTCGGAGACGTCCGCTTCTGCGTGCTCAACGGTCTCGTGTGCGGCTGGTGGGGGTGGCACGTCGCACTGCTCGGCGTGACAGCGAGCTTTCTGGCGGCCCTCCCGGAGGCAGTGGTGATGATGGCGAGGCAGGGGATCCGCGCCAGTCGTCCCCTCGGCCCGTACCTTGCGCTTGGCACTGCTGCCGCTGCGATCTGGTCCGCCGCCACGTCTGGCTTTGTGCCGTAGACCCCCGCGACCCCCCGTTAGGGTGCCTCGCCAGCCCAACGGAACGACAACTATGCGCGTAGGAGTCCTCAGCAAGGACAATGGCCGCAAAGTTCCCGACGTCCACGATGCCACCCACATGCTCGCCGAGCCCAACAGGTGCGTCGAAGACCTCGGGTTCGCCGCGGTCTGCGTGAGCCCGAACCCAACCGGAACTCGTTCCTCGCCGCGACTGCACGCTGGTCAGCCGTCAGCGCTGAGTGTTTCCGCAACCGTCGGACATCGCTGAGTTCAAGCGGCAGCGCGAATGGGCACTGGCCGGGCACTAGTATCACAGCCACTCGCTGAACTGTTCGCCGTCGGCAATCGATGCGTGGCGGCATTCTCAGAACTGGGGAGAAGGGATGAGTCAATGAGCAGAATCGGATGGAAACGAGGCATCGGCCTTGCGTTCGCGTTCAGCCTGATCGCCGCGGCTTGCGGAGACGAAGGGGCCACAGGCACCCCGCCTGCGATCGTCGAGGATCCTGGGGCCAGCAACGACGACACCGCACCGGTGGCCACCGCCCCCGACGGGGCGAGTCCCGCAACGCCGAGCGAAGAGGAGCCGACCGAAGAGGAAGAGACCGCCGACTTGGGACAGGTAGTCGTCGCCGAGACTGCCAATTGCGCAGCCGACGTGCCACCACTGGCGCCAGGCACATTCGCACCGAGCGGGGACTTCACCTACGCGATATCAATCGCGCTCAATTCGCTGAACCCGCACGACGACCAAACCCCTGCGACGTTTGCCTACTACGGCTGGATCTATGAGGGCCTCGTCCGGCAGAATGCGGACGGCAGCGTCGTCCCTTGGCTCGCACGCTGTTGGGAGACCAACGACGACGGCAGTGAGGTGACGTTCTACCTGCACGAGGGCGTCACCTTCCACGACGGAACGCCATTCGACGCCGACGCCGTCGTCGCCAACGTCGAGTTCGTCAAGACGGCTGGGCCACCGCAGGTGATCCCGCCGGTTGCCGGCCAGCTCGGCATCGTGGACACGGTCGAGGCGATCGATGAGCACACGGTGCAGTTCAATCTCGCCGGACCCGGCGAGATCCTGCTGCTCAGCGGTCTGATCCGCAACTCCGGCTTGATGGTGTCTCCTGCAGCACTCGGCAGCGCTGCGGGCAGCCCAATCGGGACCGGCCCGTACGTGTGGATCGGATCGAACCCGGACTTCACCGAGAACGACTTGGCTGCCAATGCCGACTACTGGCAGCCGGGCCTCGTGGGCCTCGAGACAGTCAGCCTCATTGCTGCAATCGACCAGGTCGCGCGCGTCGACGCGTTCAACGCAGGCCAGTACGACGCCGCTGTCGTCCGACTGAACGATCTTGACATCCTGACGACCGGCGACATCTCCACAAACTTCACGGTGCGCATCGGTTTCGTCGTCGCGGACTGGACAGGAGAGCAGATCCCGCAGCTGGCGAATCGCGAGGTGCGGTGCGCCATGGCTCAGGCGCTCAACCGTCAGGGCATCCAGTCGCAGCTCAACGACCCGGACGCTGTCAACTACCAGTTCGCTACCAACCCGTCTGACTACGCCTACATCGACGACTTGGACGTGCCCGACTTCGACATCGAAGCGGCCAAGGCACGCTTCGATGCCACCGGCGAGGAGGGATTCACGTTCACGAATGGGCATCTGCCCGGAGGCTTCTGGCCCACGGTGTCCTCTGCGTGGAGCACCGCTCTGTCAGAGTTGGGCATCACCATGCAGAACGAGGCGCTGGACCCGCCGACCGGCGGCGAGATGTTCGGCCGGCTCGCACGGGGTGCTCACCCGGTTCAGATCATCCCCTTCAACGAGCCGAATGCGCTGATGTCGCTCGTTGCCCGCACGGGGACTGCGGGCTTCAACCCATCCGGATCCAGCCCCGAGGGCGTCGTCGAGCTCGTCACCGCAGCGAGGGGGAAGAACTTCGCAGACGGCGAGGCCGATGTGGCAGCGGCTTGGAAGATCATGCTCGAGGAGTGCATCTTCATCATCAACAACACGCTGACGACAGTCGTGGCGTATCAGGACGGTGTCGAGGGCCTGCAGCACACCCAAGGCCTGCCGATTCACTTCTGGCCCCACGGCGTCACGAAGAGCTGAGACCGCGCCGATTGAAACGATTGAGACCTGAGCCCGCGCCGACCCCGAGGACGTATGGCGTGCTCAGTGTCCTCTTCGGGACAGCCGACCTGCCCGGCTCTGAGCATCCGGGCAGGTCGGCGCGTCGCGACGTGATCTGAAGGCCGTCTGCTCATGGCTCGCTACATCGGCATCCGCCTGCTGGCGATGATTCCCCTGCTGTTCGCGATTGCCGTCATCTCATTCGCGATTGCCGTCGCGATGGAAGCGAGAGGCTCGATCGCCGGCTCCGTCTGCGGCGAGGGCGCCACGATGGAGTGCATCGACCAAGTCGAGCGCCAACTCGGTCTGGACGATCCGGTGCCGGTCAGATTCGTGCGCTGGCTCGGAAGTGCTCTCACGGGTGACCTGGGCACATCGCTGAAGAACGAGAGCGTCAGCGTGTCCAGCCTCATCGCCGACCGGATCGGACCCACGCTCAGCATCGTCACGTACAGCCTCGTCATAGGTGTCGTCGCCGGCATGGCAATGGGGATCGTGTCGGGGGTTCGGCCTGGCGGAAACGCCGATCGGGCACTCTCGATCGCCTCGGCTGCGCTGATCGCCGCTCCGGGGTTCGTGCTCGCCATGCTGCTGTCGTGGTGGCTGGCCGTGAAGTGGGGATGGCTCAGCCCAGCCGGCTACACGCGACCATCCGAGAGCGTGTGGGGGTGGATCCGCAGCATCACGCTGCCGGCACTCGGGCTGGCATTGCCGACCGTTGCGCTCGTCCAGCGCCAGCTGCGCAGCTCGATGAGCAATGCACTGCAGTCTCGCTATGTGCTCGCGGCCCGAGCCCGCGGCGTCGGGCGGACCTCGCTGATCGGCGAGCACGCGCTGCCCAACGCCATGATCCCCACCGTCACAGCTATCGGCTTTCGAGCGGCCGCTGCCCTCGGCTTGACCTTCACGGTGGAAGTGGTCTTCAACATCAACGGGATGGGCACGCTGCTGACCAACGCCATCCAGACGCGCAACGTGACGGTGTTGCAGGGCTCGATGCTCGTCGTCGGCATCGTGGTGCTCTTTGTCAACTTGCTCGTCGACATCAGCTACGGACTGCTGAACCCGAAGGTGAGGCTCACCAAGTGAGCGACATCTCGGCTGCTGCAAGGCCCACTGCCACGAATGCCCGCACACGATTCTGGCAGCGCATGTTCCGCAACCCCCTGACCGTTGCAGCAATGGTCTGGGTGACGCTGCTGGCGCTCGCTTGGGTCTGGCCCGGTCTCTTGGCCCCTCACGACCCCTACGCAGGCGACGTGACCTTGACGCGCACCTTCGAAGGCCCGAGTTGGGACTACTGGCTCGGAACCGACAGCCAAGGTCGCGACTACTACAGCCGGGTCGTGCACGGCGCACGGTTCGCAGTGACATCGATTCTCATCGCCATGGCGGTGGCCATCGGGATCGGCGTGCCGGTGGGGCTGTTCTCGGGTTGGCGCGGAGGCCGCACAGATCGCGTGGTCATGTGGCTGAACGACGTGCTGTTCTCATTGCCGATCGTGTTGCTCGCAATGGCGGTGATCATCATTCTGGAGCCGAGCCTGACATCGGCGATGCTCGGGGTCGGGCTTGCGATGGCGACGCGGTTCGCACGCCTCACGCGCGCCGTGACGCTCGCGGAGAAGGAAGAGCTGTACGTCGACGCAGCCCGAATCACAGGACTGTCGCCGACCACGATCCTGAGCCGCTACATCACCCCGAATCTGCTGCCGTCGCTCGTCGTGCAGGTGGCAATCATCTCGGGAGCAGTCATCCTGATCGGCGCCACGCTCAGTTTCTTGGGCATCGGCGCGAAGCTCGACGACCCCGACTGGGGGGTCATGCTCGCGCGCTCGCGCGCCGACTTCCGCCTCGAGGGCATTTGGCAGATCATTCCCCCAGGCGGGGCGGTGGTGCTGACAGTGCTCGCATTCAATCTTCTCGGCGACGCCATTCGCGACTCGCTGGGACGCGACGCCTCTCACAATGCACTGTCAGTCCCACGACGAGACTTCGTCCGGCCGGCGGCTGAACCCCACGCCGCTGGCGCTGCCCTGTCGATCCGCGAACTCAGCGTCGAGTTCCCCGCGCCGGGGGGGGGTGCAAGTCAGGTGCTCAGCGGTGTCTCGCTTGAGGTCTTCCCGGGAGAGACGCTCGGTGTGGTTGGAGAGTCGGGCTCGGGCAAGAGCATGACGATGTTGGCAGCGCTCGGACTGACCCCGGCACCGGGTTACATGACGCAGGGAAGCGTCGAGTTCGACCGACGCGATGTCACCCTCCTGCCGGAACGGGAGTGGCAGGAGATCCGTGGCAGCGACATCGGAGTGATCTTTCAGGAACCCGTTGCAGCGCTCAATCCGGCCCTGCGGGTGGGTCGCCAGTTGTCGCAGTCGCTGAGGATTCATACCGGCATGAGCAGGTCTGAGGCGTGGACTCGGGCAGCGGAACTGCTGGCAGAAGTGCAGGTGCCAGACCCTGAGCGGCGCCTCGATCAGTACCCGCACGAGTTCTCTGGCGGCATGGCACAACGAGTCGGCATCGCCATGGCGCTGGCCTGCGAGCCGAAGCTGCTGATCGCCGACGAGCCCACCACCGCGCTCGACGTGACCGTGCAGGGCGAGATTCTCGACCTGTTGGCCGACATTCAGGATCGCCATCACATGTCGGTCATCTTGATCACGCACGATCTCGGCGTGATCGCGGACGCTGCCGATCGGGTGCTGGTGATGTATGCAGGTCAGGTCGTCGAGACGGCAAGCGTCGATGACCTCTTCTCGCGCCCGCGTCACCCGTACACGCAGAAGCTGCTCGAGACGATGCCTCAGAGCCATGACGGACATGGCGAATTGCCGGTGATTCCGGGGATCGTGCCCTCAGCAGCCGCTTGGCCCTTGGGGTGCCGGTTTGCCCCGCGCTGCGAGTTCGCGGACGTTCAGTGCCGAGAGGCCGTGCCGCAGATGGAAATCGTCGGCTCGGGGTCGGTACGGTGCGTTCGTCACGCCGAGTTCACATTCGGCGCACCCGCTGAGGATTCCGCATGACGGTCCCCTTCTTGGAGGTCGAGAACCTGCACGTCCACTTCGTGGGCCGGCAGCGCTTGTTTGCGAGCGCGATGCCCACGATCAAGGCGGTGAACGGAATCAGCTTCTCAATCGAGCGGCATCGAACGTTCGGCCTCGTTGGGGAGTCTGGCTCCGGCAAGTCCACAGTGGCGCGGGCGATTCTTCAGCTCGCGGACATCACAGCAGGCACGATCCGTCTCGGGGGCGTCGATGTCACCAACGTCCGAGCGCACGAGGAGTTGGCATTCCGCAAACGCGTCCAAGCAGTCTTGCAGGACCCGTACTCGTCCTTGAACCAAGTGCACCAGGTCAGGACGATTGTCGGGGACGGCATCACACGTCACTTCGGCATACGGCCCGGTCCGGAGCGCGAGAAGCGCATCCTGAGCCTCTTGGACGAGGTGGGGCTGACGGACGACTTCCTCGACCGCTATCCCTACGAGATGTCGGGCGGGCAACGCCAGCGGGTTTCCATAGCCCGGGCGCTGGCGGTGGCGCCCGAGCTGATCATCGCGGATGAGGCGACGAGCGCGCTCGACGTGTCGGTCCAGAGTCAAGTGCTCAATGTCATGAAGCGAGTGCAAGCCGACACTGGGGTCGCTTTCCTGTTCATCGGTCACGACCTCGATGTCGTTCGGCATGTCAGCGATGACATCGGCGTCATGTATCTCGGCTACTTGGTCGAGCAGGGCGATGCGGATGGGTTGCACGACTCGCCGGCGCATCCCTACACCGAGATGCTGATCGCTTCGGTGCCGGTTCCGGACCCAGCGGGGCAAGCCGACCGTCGGACGCTGCGGCGCTCATTCAAGAGGGATTCGGAACCGCCGAGTCCGGCTGACTTGCCGATCGGGTGCCCGTTCGCGAGCCGGTGCCCGTTCGCGATGGACATCTGCACCGAAATGATGCCGACGCCGACCGTCGCCCGACACGGTGGCCACGTTCGCTGCCACTTGCATACCAGTGGTCCGATTCTCGCCGGAGAATCCGTCGTCCCCTACATCCGCTCGGCCTCGAGGTCGCCGAGCGTCTGACGACCGTCCGGTTCACATCGTGGAAGCGGGGCTGCTCGGCCAGTCCTGCGGCTTTGTGCCCGTGAATCGGCGATTTCGGCAACTGCTCAGCAGTCTCCTAGCCGAAGTCGTAGAGCGTCTCGGGATTGGCGACCAGGATCCGGTTGCGGGTCGACTCGTCGGGGGCGAATGCTGCCAGCATGTCGACGAGGTCGCCGTCGTCAGGCATGTGGCGCACGTTGGGATGGGGCCAGTCGGTGCCCCACAGGATCCGGTCGGGCGCGGCTGCGATGAGCGCCTGGGCGTAGGGCGCGACATCGTCGTAGGGAGGGGTTCCGCCGGCGGTGAGCCGCTCGGCGCCGGACACCTTCACCCATGCACGCTCGTCGCTCATCAGCTCGAGCAGCGCCTCGAACGGCTCTTGGCCGAGCCCGGCAGCGGCGTCGACCCGGGCCATGTGGTCGATCACGTACGGGCAGGGCATCCGGTCGAGCAGCTCGGCGAACTGAGGCAGGTCCTTCGCGTCGAAGTGCAGCACGATGTGCCAGCCGAACGGCTGCACCCGGTCGACGAGACGCCAGAACACGTCGAGGTCGGGCGCGCCGCCGAGGTGAGCGACGAAGTTGAAGCGGGTGCCGCGCACCCCGGCGTCGTGCAGGGCGCCGATGTCGGCCTCGCTGAACGACTCGTCGATCATCGCCACACCGGCGTAGCGGCCGTTGCCGCGCACCAGCGCGTCCACCATGGCGGCGTTGTCGGTGCCGTGACAGCTGGCCTGCACGAACACGGCGCGGGACAGCCCGAGGCGTTCCTGCAGCGCTTCGAAGTCGTCGATGCCCGAGTCGGGGGGGATGTAGGCGGCCTCGGGTGCGAACGGGAACCTGTGGGCGGGGCCGAAGATGTGGCAGTGGGCGTCGGTTGCGCTTGGCGGCGGCGCGAACGCTGTGGGCGCGTGCGGCGAGGGATGCGGCGGCAGGATGGTGGGTGTTGTCACGCGGTCTCGTCCGGCTCGGCAGCCCGCGGAAACACCACGCCGTCGAACAGCTTGCGGGCGGTGCGCACGATGCCCGACCGCCCGACCGTCGGGCCATCCGGGCCGTGGGCAAGCTCGACTCGGGCAGCGAACGTGCCCGTGGGATGCTCGATCTCGACGAGATCGGGATCATCTCCGGGCTCCAGCAGCTCGGCGCCGGCAGCGCCCGGCAGCCGGACGGCGGTGGCGGCGCTGACAGCGCCCAGCACGCCGATCGCCTCATGGCAGCGGTGCGGGATGAACGTGCGGGTGCAGATGCTCCCGCCCGCCCGTGGCGCTGACACCAGCGTCATCTTGGGCACGGTCGTAGTGCTGACGTCGCCGAGATTCATGAGCTTGCCGGCTTGGCGGCGGGCGTTCTCCAGCCTTTCGGTGAATGGCTGGTTCGCTTCCAGCTCGGCGGGCGTCTCGTCGCCGGCGATGCCCAGATCGGCTGCCCGCAGCACCACCGTCGGCATCCCGTTGTCAATGCATGTCACCTCGATGCCGTCGATCAGGTCGCTGACCGCTCCCGTCGGCAGCAGCGCCCCGCAGGACGAGCCAGCGGTGTCGGAGAAGTCGAGCCGTACCTCGGCTGCCGTGCCCGGCACGCCAGAGATCGCGGTGTCGCCGTCGTAGACCGGAAACCCCGCGCTGAGCGGGAACGAAGCCGTCGCGACCGAGTCGCTGTTGACCATGCGGATCCGCACTTGGGCCCGTGCTCCATCGGCCGGGACCATCCCGCGCTCGGTCGCGAACTGCCCGACGCCAGCCAGCAGGTTGCCGCAATTCTGCCGGTCGCTGACCGAGCCGTCGTCGACGCCGACCTGCAGGAACAGGTAGTCCACGTCGACGTCGGGGTCAGACGACGGCGACACCACCGCCACCTTGGACGTCAGCGGATGCGCGCCGCCGATCCCGTCGATCTGGCGCGGATCGGGCGAGCCCATGATCCGCGCCAGCAGTGCATCGCGCTCGTCAGGATCATCGGGCAGCTCATCGGCCACGAAATACGCGCCCTTGGACGTGCCGCCCCGCATCACCATGCAGCGCACGCCCCGGGTCACGTCAGCGGTGGCGCTCGATACGCGGCGGAACTCCCGCTTCGAGCACCACCTTGTCGAGGTCCCGGGCAACCAGCAGATCGCCGGTGTAGCCGCCCGCACGAATCGGTTCCTCGAAGTCCTGCTCGGTGACCTTGCCGTCGGGTCCCAGCATCGGCGCGGTTTCCGGTGCGGGGATCAGGTGGGTGAGCACGAGCGTCGGAATGCCCAGCGCCTCCGCTTGGGGGCCGATGAGCCGGGTGTCGGCGTGATAATCGAGGATGAAGTGGCGCAGCGGCGGCCCCTGCTCGATCTGGGGGAAGAGCATCGCCTCGTAGATGAGCACGTCGGCGCCTGCGGCGAGCTCGGCCATCTCGTCGCAGACCAGCGTGTCGCCGCTGATTGCCACGTCGCCGTCGGGAGTCGAGATGCGGTACCCGACCGCGGGGAACACCGGCTCATGACGCACCTGACCTGCGCTCACGACGACATCGCCCGAGCGCCACACCTCCGTGGGCGTGTCGGGCACTGCGAAGGCGACCAGCTCCGTCTCGGCGGACTTCGTGCGGCGGGCGTGCTCGGCCCGTACGGCGAGGTCGTGGCGCCACGGATGCAGCATCTCGCTCACGTAGTCCTCCGCCGGTCCCGCGGGCACCACGACCTGGATCGGAGTGAAGTCGTCGGCGCGTGCCATCACCCAGTTGCTGAGCACGACATCGGCCAGACCGGTCAGGTGGTCGCTGTGATGATGCGTCGCGAAGACGGCGGTGAGTTCCAGTGTCCACATGCCGACGCCGGCGAGCCGCTGCACGGTCGAGCGGCCGGCGTCGAACTGCAAGGCAATGTCTCGGTAGCGGACCAGCACTCCGGGTCCTGCGCGCTCCGCGTCGGGGACGGGCGAGCCCGTGCCGGTGATGATGACCTCGGTAGTCATGACCTCTTCCTAGCCGAGCCGTGCGCCGCCCTGCTCACGCAAGCGCAGTTCGTGCATCGGCGACTGAGCCGGATCGGTCGGCGAACCGGTCAGGGGCAGCCGAGGTCGCGACCAGGCGCGCTGTGCTCAGTCGACCCATTCCACGCCCAGTTCGGCCAGCTTCTGGCGCAGCCCGTACATGTCGAGCCCCAGCTCGCCAGATTGCAGGCGCGCCCGGCTGTCTTCCTCATTGGCGAGCCGAGCGTTGGACTGCTCGAGTGCCCAGGCGGCCTCGCAGCGGGGCACCGCCACCACGCCGTCGTCGTCGGCACAGATGACATCGCCCGGTTCGATGATGACGCCGTTGATGCTGATGGGCACGTTCACCGAGCCCGGGGTGTTCTTGACCGTGCCCTCGCAGGACACGTGCCGGGACCAGGCCGCAAAGCCCATCGCCCGCAGGTCCAAGGTGTCGCGGACTCCTGCGTCCATCACCAAGCCCACGACGCCGCGAGCCATGAGCGAGGATGCCAGCAGGTCGCCGAACATGCCGTGCGTGGACGGCGCCGTGTTGGTGACGACCAGCAGGTCGCCGGGCTGGCAGACCTCGACGGCGGCGTGGATCATGATGTTGTCGCCGGGATGGGAGAGCACGGTGATCGCCGAGCCCGCCAGCTTCGTGCCCTGCTGGATGGGTCGCAGAGCGGGGCCGAGATAGCCGCGGCGGCCGATGGCTTCGTGCACGGTGGCGGTGCCGGCGTCGCCCAGGCCCGCGACGACCTCGCTGTCGGCCCGCTCGATAGTGCGCTTCACGACGTGTCGAGCCGCCATCATCCCTCCCCGTCTGCCGCCGCTGCGGCGCTCTTCTGGGCTTCCAGGGCACCTGCCAGCCGCGGGTACACCCGCAGGGCATTCTCGCTGAAGATCATGCGGCGGGCATCGTCGCTGATGTCGGCGGCGTCGATGTAGCGCTTGGTGTCGTCGTAGTTGAAGCCCGTCGTGGGGTCGATGCCCCGCACCGCGCCGACCATCTCCGACGCGAACAGGATGTTCTGCGGCGGGATCACCTCGACCAGCGTGTCGATGCCGGGTTGGTGGTACACGCAGGTGTCGAAGTACACGTTTGGTAGCAGCGACTCGTCGAGCGGCCGCAGGCCCATGTCCTGGGCCATGCCCCGGAACCGGCCCCAGTGGTAGGGCACCGCTCCCCCGCCGTGGGGGATCACGAACCGCAGCCCAGGGTGATCGGAGAACAGGTCGCTCATCATCATCTGGACGAATGCAGTGGTGTCGGCGCCGAGGTAGTGCGAGCTGGTGGCGTGGAAGTTCGGGTTGCAGGTGCCGCTGACGTGGATCATCCCGGGCACGTCCAGCTCCGACATGGCATCCCACAGCGGCCACCAGTAGGGCTCGTTCAGCGGCGGGCCGGTCCAGTATCCGCCGGTGGGGTCGGGGCTGACATTGCAGCCGATGAAGCCCATCTCGGTGACGCAGCGGCGCAGCTCCCGCACTGAGCTGTCGATCGACACGCCGGGCGACTGCGGGAGCTGGCAAACCGGCACGAAGTTGTCCGGGAACAGGTCGCAGACCCGGCGGATGAGGTCGTTGCAGTGCTCTGACCAGAACCGGGAGGTGTGCTCGTTGCCCTCGTGGTGGCCCATCCACGACGCCCGCGGCGAGAAAATCGTCAGGTCCGAGCCGCGCTCGCGCTGCAGGCGAAGCTGGTTCTGCTCGATGCTCTCGACGATCTCGTCATCACTGATGCCGAGCACGCCTTTGGCGCCGATGTGGTCAGGGTCGGCTTCGAGCGCCGACCGCTGCGCGTCGCGGTACTCGCCCAACTGCGGCGGTGCCGTCGTGTAGTGGCCGTGACAGTCGATGATCACTGCAGCACTCATAGAGCCTCCCACGGCCCATCGGCGCAGAGTGAGCCGTCGAGGCAGAGAAGCTGCGAGCTAGGCCCCCCGAACACCTATGCGACGTCCAGGTAGTGGCGCAACGCTTTGCGGATGATGTCGCTGGTTGTGGTGCCTGACGCCTCGGCGGCCTGCAGCATGCGCTCGCGCAACTCAGGATCGATGCGCACCGGGACAACGTCTGCTGGCCCGGATCCCAGTGGTGGGCGGCCTCGACGACGCGCCTTCAGGGCCTCGACGTCGTATTCCGTTGACTCGACTTCTACCGCGAGGGCATCGAGGTCGCTGTCGCTCAGGACGCGGCCGGATCGGGTGCGTCGCGTCGTCACAAGTCGTCTGCGCTTTCTGGCGGTAGCAGTTCGTAGAAGGAGGGCCGCAGCCGCATCGCGTGAATCACCATCTCAACGCCGTCGTCGAGCTCGAGCCATATGACTTCCAGAGAATTCCCCGCGTGGTCCGGACCGATCGCGAGCACTCTTGGTGGGTCCATGTCTGGCTCAAGCTCGATGACTGTGATCGCATGTTTGATCGCATGGAGAATCGTCTGTTCGTCGAATCCGTGTTTATATGCCGAACGGTGGAACTCCACAGGATTTTAACGTATTACGAAACCTTCGTATGACCACTTGAATTTCGGCAGCACGCCGAGTGGCGCACTGCCACGGCATGCTGTCCGCCACTTTGCTCGCAGAAAGGCTGGCGGCAATGGCCGTGACGCATGATGTATCGACCACGGTGATCGAGGGGAATGGGCTTCGCTTCACTGCCGATGTTGCGGGGCCGGCTGACGGCCAGTTTGTGCTGCTGTTGCATGGGTTCCCGCAGACCCGGCACACGTGGCGTGCCGAGCTGCCGGCGCTGGCGGCGGCTGGCTTCCGGTCCTGCGCTCCCGACCAGCGCGGCTACTCGGCGGGTGCACGGCCCGAGGGCATCGACAGCTACCGCACTGAACTGCTGGTAGCCGATGCGCTCGCGATTGCGGACAGCTTCGGCGCAGAGCGATTCCACGTGGTCGGGCATGACTGGGGTGGCGCATTGGCGTGGTTCATGGCCGCGCACCACGCCGAGCGTGTCTACTCGCTGAGCGTCATCTCACGGCCGCACGCTGCGGCCTTCGTTGCGGCGATGCGCGACGACCCCGATCAACCGCGCCGCTCGCGGCACCACCCCGCATTCCAGAAGCCCGAGGCAACCGACAATCTGCTCGCAGACAATGCAGCGCCCTTGCGACGGGCCATGGCTCACGGCGCGGTGCCCGACGCCGACATCGACGCCTACCTGGCCACGCTGGGCGAACGCGACGCCCTCGATGCAGCCGTGAACTGGTACCGAGCCATAGGCAACTCGCAGCTTCAGCCGGCCGAGACACCACCGGTGGGCGTGCCGACGATGTTCGTGTGGGGGAATCAGGACGCCACGGTGGGTCGCATGGCAGCCGAGAAGACCGCCGACTTCGTGACCGGGCCGTATCGCTTCGCCGAGCTGGGGGGCATCGATCACTTCGTCACCGACCAGGCACCCGGCGCCTTCACCGGTCTGCTGCTGGCCCATCTCGCCGAGCACGGCGGCACCACGGCACGGCAACCTGCGTCGAAGGGGTGGGCGATACTGGACTCGAACCAGTGACCTCTGCCGTGTGAAGGCAGCGCTCTAACCATCTGAGCCAATCGCCCGTGGGCCGACGATGATAGGCGCTGTCGGAGCCGGCGAGCGCTCGGCGATCCGCAAGGAGGCAGCCCAGTGAGCACAGACTCGTACCACACCGCACCGGATCGGCTGGCTCCGCCGCCTCCTGGGTGCCCGGTGCACGAGAGCTGGTCGCCGCTGAGCAAGGAGTACCTGGCCGATCCGTACCCCATCGCTGCACGGCTGCGCGAGGACCACCCGGTCTTCTATGCCGCCGAGATGGGCCACGTCGTGGTGACGCGCATGGCCGACATCGAGGCGGTCTTCATGGATCCCGACACCTACGCCTCGTCCAACGTGCAGGACCCGATCTTCCCGCTGGCGCCCGAAGCAGCAGACGTGCTGTCGGCCCCTGACTACGACCCCCAGGCCGTCATGTCGAACCGGGCCGAGCCCGACCACGGGCGCATCCGGGTCCACACCCGGGCCGGCTTCTCGGTGCGACGCCTGCGGACGCTCGAGGACTACATGCGCTCCCGGGCGACCGAGCTGATCGACGAGATGCTGGCCGGACCGGCCCCGGCCGAGTATGTGAAGGCGGTGGCGTTCCCGCTACCGGCGGAGATCGTGTTCCGCTTCATCGGGTTCCCGGCCGACGACGACCTCATGCTGAAGTCGTGGTGCGTGAACCGCAAGGCGTTCGCCTGGGGCAAGCCCACGCCTGCCGAGCAGGCTCACATGGCCGAGGGAATGCTGGCGTACTGGCGCTACTGCCGGGAGTTCGTGGCCGAGCGCCATCGCAACCGCACCGACGACTTCTGCTCGGAACTTCTCGATGCGCACGATGCCGACCCGGACCCCGAGGGCGGCAGCGGCCTCAGCTACCGCGAGGTGGAGTCGATCATCTACGGCATCTCGTTCGCAGGCCACGACCCGGTCACGAACCTGCTGTGCAACACGCTGCGCTGCCTGCTGCCGCGGCGCGACCAGTGGGACGCCCTGTGCGCCGACCTGTCGCTCATCCCCACAGCGGTGGAGGAGACCCTGCGGTTCGACTCCAGCCAGGTGGCCTGGCGCCGCGTCACCACCCGAGCCACCGAACTCGCCGGGATGCACCTGCCGAAGGGAACGCGGGTGTTCCTGAACTTCGCAGCGGCAAACCGGGAGCCCTGCGCGTTCGCCGACACCGAGCAGTACGACGTCGACGACTACGACTTCACCCGGCCCGACCCGCACCGCCACATCAGCTTCGGCAAGGGCATCCACTTCTGCCTAGGAGCCAACCTGGCTCGCATGGAGGCCCGCATCGCGCTGGAGATCCTGACCCAAGCGGTGCCGTCGCTGCGGCTGCCGCCACAGGACTACCGGACGTTCCCGAACATCACGTTCCGGGGACCCGAGGAGCTCTGGCTCGACTGGGACTGAGCCGCCCGACGGCCGGCGCGCCAACTAACGAGTCAGCCTGACCACACTGCGGCGGGCACGTGAACGGTTCCGGACATGAGCTTGCGGGCAGTGCGGGTGACGCCGCCTGAGAGAATGCCAACAGCGCCATCGCGCCGATCCACGCCGAGGGACACCGCCAGCGAGGTGGTCGGATCGCCTGCAGGGACCAGTCCGTGCTCGATTGCGAACGGGCCGACACCGACCAGCATGTTCCCGCAGGTGGGCTTGGTGTCCACCGTGCCCCAGACCGGGTCGACCTGGGCGAACAGGTAGTCCACGTCAGCATCGGGATGCGACGATGGCCCCACCACGGCCACCTTGCTGGTCACCGTTGTGCCGCCGCCGAGCCCGTCGATCTGACGACCGGTCGGGCTGCCCATGACCGCGGCCAAAACCGCATCGCGCAACTCCGGATCGCTGGGCAGATCCTCAGCGGCGAAGAACGGCCCCCGAGACGTCCCGCCCCGCATCAGCACGCACGGAATCGCCCGCTGCGGAACAGCCAGCCCCCGCATCTGATTCTTGCCGCCTGTCGGAGCTAGGAATCCCCGTGATTCCAGCAGGGTGACCCGGTGGCGTCGGTTGGCACGTCAACAGCAGCCGCCGTTGAAGTCGGCTCGGGGATGTCATCGCCGTCTTCGCGCATCCATTCCAAGTGACAGGCGAGCGCCTCCTGCATCTGCTGCACCGTTTCCTCGTAGCTGGAGCCCGTAGCGATGCAGCCAGGGACATCCGGTACATAGGCCGAGAACCCGGTTCCCGTCGGCTCGATGATCGCCGTGTAGGTCAGGGTGCTCATCGGGATTGTCCCTTCGCCAGTCCGGCCTGTCGCAGGATGTTCTTCCAGGTACCTGGCGCTAGCTCGTCTCCGAGCTTGCCTGGAATGGTGACCTTACCGGGCTTGACCGGATGCTTGAAGTGCCGATGGCTGCCGCGCACGTTCCAGGGCTGCCAGCCGTCGGCGGTGACGATCCGTATCGCTTCTCGGGTCGTCGGCATCCGGACGAATATAGATTTTCACCATTTCTCAGTCTATTTCATTTCTCCACACAGCGGCGCGGGAGGCACCGAACTGCCTGAACGGGCTGGCAGGCGGAGAGGGTGGCTCAGCCGACGGCGGGGATGTCGATATAGGACTCGCCCGAGACCTCCTGCAGGATCAGCCCCATCGGGAACAGCGGGGCCAAGTCGTCGGGGCCGATCGGCTCGAGGGTGCCCGGATGCAGGGGCGGCGGTGGCGGGGCCTGCAGATCCGGCACGACGTTGTACCACTGGGTGGGCATCTCGGATTCGTCCAGAACGACCTTGGTGGGGCCGTCGCTGCGGTCAGTGCTCATGGCGTTTTCCTTCCCGTCCGCTTGCCAATCGCGCGGCCAGAGACCGCGTGCGCGCGGACTGTACCCGCCCGCTTCGGTACGCCTGACGCTGAGCGCCCATACTGGGCACTCCTGAAACCCCCAGAATCAACTCGACAGATTGGCAAGGCGGCGTGACATGAAGCTCGCAACCGGCGTCGGCTACTGGGCGGCTGGTCCGCCTCCAGATGCGTTGGAGACGCTGCAACTCGCCGAGCAGCTCGGCTTTCACTCCTTCTGGACCGCGGAGGCCTACGGCTCGGACGCCCTGACACCGTTGGCGTGGTGGGGCAGCCACACCGAGCGCATCGGCCTCGGCACCGGCATCATCCAGATCTCGGCCCGCACGCCGGCCGCTGTCGGCATGGCGGCGATCACGATGGACCATCTCAGCGGCGGCAGGTTCATCCTGGGCCTCGGCGTGAGCGGCCCGCAGGTGGTCGAGGGCTGGTACGGCCAGCCCTACCCCCGACCGCTGGCCCGCACCCGGGAGTACATCGAGATCGTCCGGGCAATCCTCGAACGCGACAAGCCGGTGAGCTTCACCGGCGACCACTACCAGATGCCCTACCCGGGAGGCATGGGCCTCGGCAAGCCGCTCAAGTCCACCGTGCATCCGCTGCGAGCCGACGTGCCCATCTACCTGGGCGCCGAGGGACCCCGCAACGTGGCCCTCGCAGCCGAGCTGTGCGAGGGCTGGCTGCCGCTGTTCTTCGCCCCCAAGGACAACCAGTTCTACGTGGATGCGCTGAACGCCGGCTTCTCCGCCGCGGGCAAGCCGCTGATCGGCGACGACGGCCGCGTCCCCGCCGATGCCGACTTCGAGGTGGTGTGCCCGATGAGCGTCGTGCCCGACGACGACATCGAGCGCGCCGCGAACCGGATCCGCCCGATGCTGGCGCTCTACATGGGCGGGATGGGCGCCCGCGACGCCAACTTCCACTACGACGTGTTCTGCCGGATGGGTTACCAGCACGTCGCGGACGAGGTGCAGGACATGTACCTCACCGGCCACAAGCAGGAAGCTGCCGGGACCATCCCGATCGAGCTCGTTGAGGAGGTCGCGCTCATCGGTCCGATGGACAAGATCGCGGCAGACCTGCGGCGCTGGGACGACACCGTGGTGACGGTGCTGCAGCTCTCGGGCCCGCCGACACTGCTCACAGCAATGGCCGAGCTGGTCGCGGACTGAGAGGCAACGAGCCATGGACCTGACAGGCAAGTTGTCGGTGGTCACCGGCGGCTCGGGCGACATCGGGCGTGCCATCTGCGTGGCGCTCGCGGCCGCCGGCTCTGACGTGATCGTGACCTACGTGGGTGATCGGGAACGCGCCGAGACCAGCGCCGGGCTGGTGCGCGATGCCGGGCGACAGGCCAGCATCCTGCAGCTCGACCAGCGCGACGAGGCGTCGATCGACGCTGCGGCCGCAGTCGTCGCTGAAGGTGGGCGCTGCGACGTGCTGGTCAACAACGCGGCATGGAACATCGGTATCCCGTTCCGCCATCTCGAAACGCTCGATTCGGCCACCTGGGACCGGGTGCAGGAGACCAACCTGCGGGGGCCGTACCTGCTGACCCGGGCGCTGGCCGAGCTGTTGGGGGCCGACGGCGGCGGGCGGGTCGTGAACATCGCCTCGGTCGGCGGGCTGTTCCCGGGCTCCAGCAGCATCGCCTACAGCTGCTCGAAAGCGGCGCTCATCCACCTCACCCACTGCCTGGCGGTGGCGATGTCCCCGACAGTCACGGTCAACTGCGTGGCGCCGGGCCTGGTGGAAGGCACCCGCATGGCGGCACGCTTGCCCGACGAGGTCTCCGAGGGCGCCCGGCGGGGAGCGCTGCTCGGCCAGGTGGGCAGCCCGATCGATATCGCCAACGCCACCGTGATGCTGTGCGAGGCCGAGTCCATCACCGGCCAGACCGTGGTGGTCGACGGCGGCAATCCCGCCGCCATGAACTTCGGCTGAGCCGCCCGCACCGCCCCGGTCACGCCACCATCCACACCATCGTCGGGAGATCGCCCTGACCGCAGCCGCCAACGGCGCTCCGGCGCAGCCGAATGTGCTGTTCATCATCACCGACCAGCAGCGGGCGGATCATGCCGGGTTTGCCGGCAACGACGTGGTGCGCACGCCGCTCCTCGATTCGCTGGCGGCGCGAGGCATGGTCTTCGACAACGCGTGGGTTGCCAACCCGGTGTGCATGCCGAACCGCTCCACGATCATGACGGGGCGCATGCCGAGTGCGCACGGCGTGGTGTTCAACGGCCGGTCCCTTGAGCCGGGCGCCAACACCCATGTGCGGCAGTTCCGCGAGGCCGGCTAACGCACGGCACTCATCGGCAAGTCGTACCTGCAGCACGGAATGTCTCGTAACGCCGTGTTACCGACAGGTGCGCCCGCCGGCGCAGTCGACCAGTACTGGCCGGCGGGCTGGGACACGCTCGAAGATGCCGAGCGCTACGTGAACGGAGCCCCCGAGTTCCCCGACAGCTTCTACGGGTTCTCCCATGTCGAGCTCGCGATCGACCACGGCGCCCGCGCTAGCGGGCATCACCTGCTGTGGGCGCTGGACCGCGGCGGACGCATGGAAGACCTGTATACGCCGCTGTCCGCCGAGTCGTCGTTCCGCCGCAGGTCGGATCGCTGGTGGCAGGTCTACGAGCCGCCCTACGACCCAGAGCTGCACTCCAGTTCGTTCGTGGCCGATCGCACCATCGCCTTGGGGCTTATGTAGGATAGGTGCCTGCAACGGTGCGACCAGCAAGAACGTTGTTGGATGCGAAAAGCGTTTCCGCAGGTCACAGCCGTGTCGTCAACTATCGTATGTAAGCCCCTTCGCGTCGGACCTATCCAGTGACACGCGGGCTGCCACTGAGTTCCCTTGGACTGAGCAGTCGAGCGTTGGACCATCGGCCTCGAATGCCGACAAGGGCAGCAAATGCAGTGATGCAAAGATCGCACTCGGTATCTCGACGAGCTGATAGCAGTACGGGATGGACTGCGGATCGTGGCGAAACGCCCGGAGCATGAGGATGGCATCGACCGCAGCGCTGTATTCCTCGAAGAGTTCCAGTGTCCGGGATCTACGGCTTCTCGGTGAGCGGACATCCTGAATCCACGCAGCCTCGGTGAGCTTGGAGATATGAATCGTGGACTTCGATAGCCGTTGAGCGGCCGTTGACTTCAGGGACAACCTTCGGTGCCGACCGTCACGCGTCTGAACCGTGACGTCCACGAAGCGTCGCGTCGCCGAGGCCGGCGGATCCACACCCCAGCCGACGGCCTCACAGGCATCCCGGAACGCATTCTCAAAGCCTGTCTCCTTGAGCGCGTCGACGGCTAATCCATGATGCGCTGAGATCAAGAGGCCGAAGTACTCGATCCAGTCGGATTCCGCGCTGATCCAAGTTGGCTCGGGTGCTGAGCCCTGAGCCTGAGGGGGATCCGACAGCGACTCGACCATGCGCGCGACGAAACGAACGCCCATCGGCGAGAGATCGTCGATCCTGCGCCTCAGGGCCTCGCCGTCGTTCATTGAGCCAGTCGTCGCTCGATGAGATCCACGAAGGCCGGATTGAGCTCTATGCCTGCCCATCTGCGTTCCAGGGCTCGCGCGACGAGCAGGGTCGTGCCGGAACCCGCATAGGGGTCCAATACCACGTCACCGGGCCTGCTGGTGATCGTGACGCACTGGGCCGCGAGCGTCAGGGGCATGACGGCCGGATGATCTTCGACCCCGCAGTCGTCGCGCCGTCGCGGCTCGGTGTTGATATCCCAGACGGTCCTCAGTCGGCGTTCGTTCGGCCCGCGGATGGCATCGACGTCGTAGACATAGTCCTTGTTCTTCGACAGCAGGAACACCGTCTCATGAGCCTTGGTCGGACGGTCGCGGACTGATTCTGGATGGGCATTGGGCTTGTGCCAGATCACTTCAGAGCGCAGCCACCAACCGGCATCCTGAAGCGCGAATGCCAAGCGCCATGGCACCCCGATGAGGTCCTTCGGCTTGAGGCCCTCAGGCGTCGGCGGCCGAACCCGCATCGCACGGGCCCGGTTCTTGCGGTCAGGGGCCCTGTAGCGGCGGTTGCCCGAGGTATAGCTGTCGCCGACATTGAGCCACACAGTGCCGTCGTCGGTGAGCACCCGCCGAACCTTGTCAAAAGTTGTGACGATGCTCTTGATGTAGTCGGTCAGAGCATCGTTTCGGCCGATCTGGTCATCGACGTCATAGTCCCGCAGCGACCAGTACGGCGGCGACGTGACGACAGTCTGGACGCTTCGATCAGGTAGCAGGTCCAAGCCATCTTCGGCCCGTCCGCAAATGAGCACCGGCCGATCGAGGTCTCGAAGTGATTCGGTGCACGGCAGATCGTGCCGTCGGTGGCTCTGCGGTTCTCCGGTTGCTGGGCGACCCATCACCGCCGACCGTAACCGTTTCAGGCCACCTCTCGGCGTATCCCTGTGGCAGTCGCCAAACAATTGTTCACTCATGTCCGCCACGGTAAGCGGTAGGTGTGACAAGCACCCATGGGGAACACACGTGCCGCGAGGAGTCCTCGGGCTAGACCTGCCTTCGCGGCTCGGTGTCAGTTCGCCTCAGGCAGAAACTATGGAAGCCCGCCGAGCCGATTCAGCTTCTGAACGAGCTTTGAGGCCTTCTTCCGCTGTTCCAAGAGAAGCTGGCCAGTCCCCTTAATGTCCCGAGCAAGGGAGCCCATCACGTCGTCGCAGTACCTGTCAACGCTGTGCTGGGACCACTCTGACCTGCAAATCATGCAGCAGTACGACAACGTGCCAACGAACGTCTCGAATGGCGATCACCCAGGGTCACCGGCGCCTGCAGCCGACCGTGACCAGTGCCACGCTCGTTGCGAAGCTCGTTGACTTCGATCGCTATCTGCAGGACCCCGCCGAGAATCTTGCGTACTGGCTCCAATAGGTCCTCTCGCTGGGTCGGATCGCTCTTCGGGTGCAGCTTCAGAATCTCAAGCGCCCTTGAGATGAGCCCGGGAAACTTCGTAGGAGGTTCCTCGTGGACTCGTTCCAGGACGATCTTGGCCGTCGATTCGAGCAACTCCTTGCTTGAGCCGAGCAGAAGTGCCGAATCGCCTTCGGTCAGCGTTGGAGCACATAGTCCACCAGCGATGACGTTGCCGAAGCGAGTCGCGAGCGCCCATGTACTGATCAACTCCCGAATCATCGTGACTCCGATACGTGGCGTGTATCGAGCGGTCTGCGTAGCCTCACCCGCCATGCCGACGGACAAGCTCGTCATGGACCACGTTGCGGTGGTCAGCGAACGCGCCTGGGACAACGTGATCCGCTACAGCCGCGACCTGGGCGGTCGCTGGATCGGCGGCCCGGACAACGACCCGGCATCGCAAGCCGGCGACGATTTCTACTTCTGCCAGGTGAGCTTCGACGGCGGGGCCAGGATCGAGATCCTCGAGCCGATCGAGCACCCCGGCAGCGACTTCCTGCACCGCTTCCTGGCACGCAACGGCCCCGGACCGCACCACTTCACGTTCAAGACCCCCGACTTTGACGACACGATCGGTGCGCTCCGCGGCGCCGGCTACGAAGTGATCGGCGTCAACGAGTCGAATCCGACCTGGAAAGAGGCGTTCCTGCATCCCAAGCAGAGCTGGGGCATGGTCATTCAGGTCGCGTGGGATGGCGGCGGGGGCTGGGACGACGCCCCGCCGCTGCCGCCCACCCGTCACGGGCGCTCCACGAAGATCGCAACGGTCGTGCATCTCGTGGGCGATGTTCAGGCGGCCGCCGCCATGTTCGACGGGCCGCTCGGCATGGAGCGGACCGACGAGTGGAAGGATCCCAACGTCGGCGCCGGCGTCGACCTGCGCTCAGGCCCGTGGAACCTGAAGCTCATCCAGCCGACCGACGCCAACCTGGCGCATTGGATGGGCAACCGTCCCGGCAGGCTGCAGCTGCTGCACTTCCAGCTCGACGATCCCGGCCTCGTCCCCGGCGCACAGCGGGTAGGCGTGTGCGGGGGCGGCGAGCAGCAGGACGCGATGTTCATCGTGCCGCCCGAGCACAACCTGGGCGTGCGCCTCCTGCTTACCGAACACGGCTGACGGCCGTTACTCCGCGGCGCGCGGCTCCCAGCGATCGACTGGCACCAGGCAGAGCCGGCGGCCCGCGATCGGTGCCGGGTGAATCACGGCATCGGGATGGCGGCACCGGTCCCCAGGCGACATCGTGATGATCTGATCCAACACGCCGTCGGACTGCGCCCGCTCGCAGTCGACCGCGCGCAGCGTGCCGTTGGGTGCCTGCCAGAAGCACTCCCCGACCTCCAACGCCGCGACCCTGGAGGGGCCCGGGTTGGTGTCGGCGGTCATGTACGCGCTGGCCACGAAGATCACCAGCCCCACGACGGCGATCGCCAGCCAGGGCAGCACCCGCACCACCAGCGCCGCGCTGCGGTGACGCACCACGAAGCCGCCCGGACCGCCGGACTCGACGGTCGGGGCGTCGTCAAGCCACGGGTTATCGGGCCCACCTTCACTGGTGTCGGCGCTTCCCGCCGACGGGGTCGGTCTCGCAGGCGACGACGGCTGGGGCGGCCGCGGTGCTGCAGCTGCGCGTTCCTCGTCGTAGGAACGGCGCGACTCCGCTCGCCCCAGCACCCGCCACGCCTCGTTCACCGCCCGCATGCGCCGATCCGAGCGCTCCGTCTGCTCCTGGTTGACGGCGCCGCGCTGATCGGGGTGATTGGCACGGGCCGCCCGGATCCATGCGCGACGGATCTCTGCCGCATCCGCGTCGGGGCGTACACCAAGCGCTGCGTAGTGATCGGGCAACTTGGCCACCGACGGCCTCCCGCCCGCGACGCTACTGCCGCCCGTCAAGCGCGACGCCGCTGCGCCGCATCGGCGACCGGGACACCCAGCCCGGCCCTGCCAGAACCCTGTTCGCTAACGTTGCGTCCCGGTCACCCCGCACTTCCCGAACACGAGGCCGTATCGCCATGACGAACAGCCAGCTCGATCCTCGCACCCCCGTCCTCGTCGGCGCAGGGCAGTTCAAGCAGCGCCCGGAAGTTCCTGTCGAAGCGCTCGAACCAGTCGCCATGATGGCCGAGGCACTAGTCGAGGCTGTGCACGACGCCGGCGCACCGGGCTTGACCAGCCGTGCCACGCACACCTGGGTCGTGAAGGGTGCCTGGCCGTATTCAGACCCGGCCGCTCTGCTCAACGAACGCTTCGAGGCCACCGGCAAGACCGGGCTCTCGACCGACGGCGGCAATGTTCCGCAGTCTCTGGTGAACATGGCGTGCAGCCGCATTGCCGCCGGCGAAGCCGACGTGGTGCTGATCGCCGGCGCCGAAGGGATCTGGAGCCGCCGGCGGGCGCGCCGCGCAGACCAACGCATCCCCTACACCTCCCAGACCGACAGAGTGCCCGAGGAGGTACTCGGTGCCGATGTCGTCATGAACAACAAGGTCGAGGTGGAGCGGGGCCTGCGAGACCCCATCAACCTGTACCCGGTGTTCGAGTCGGCCTTCAGGGCCTCACGTGGCGAAACCCTCGACGGGCATCGCGACCGCGTTGCAGCGATGTGGGAGAAGTTCAACCGGGCCGCCGTCGCCAACCCATATGCCTGGGTCCGCACGCCGATGACGGCAGACGAGATCCGCGAACCGAGCCCGTCGAACCGGTTCATCGGCTTTCCCTACACGAAATGCATGAACTCCAACTGGGACCTCGACCTCGCCGCGGCGCTCATCGTGTGCTCCGCCGAGACGGCCGCCTCGGCGGGGGTCCCACGTGATCGCTGGCTGTTCCCGCATGCCGGCACCGACGGGCGCGACACCGACTACGTATCCAATCGAGGCGACCTGCACAGCTCGCCTGCCATCCGTGTGGCCGGTCGCCGGGTCATGGAGCTGGCCGGCGTCGGCGTCGACGACATCGACTACGTCGATCTGTACTCCTGCTTCCCCTCGGCGGTGCAGATCTCGGCCACCGAGCTGGGCCTGAGCCTCGACCGCGATCTGACGCTCACCGGCGGCCTCACCTTCGCAGGCGGCCCGCTCAACAACTACGTCGGCCATTCGATCGCCACGATGGCGGGCAAGCTCCGGGAGGAACCCGGCAGCGTCGGGCTGTGCTCAGCAAACGGCGGCTATCTCACCAAGCATGCGTTCGGCATCTACTCCACGACACCGCCGGAGGCCGGGTTCCGCTACCAGAACTGCCAGGACGAAATCGACCGGTTCCCCTCTGTTGATCTTGATGCCGACTACAGCGGCGATGCCACCGTCGAGGCGTACACCGTCATGCACGGCAGGGAGGCACCCGAAGTGGCCTTGGCAGCGGTTCGCACGCCCAACGGACGGCAGTGGGCCCGCAGCACTGACCCCGAACTCATGGTCGAGATGACGCAGACCGAGTTCATCGGCACCGACGTCGTGGTCCGCGACGCCTTCGAGTTCGCGCCGGTCTGACCGCCGCGAATCGGCTGGCCCGACAGCGGGGCTGGAGGCGGCCCGGTAGCGACATGCGGATGCGGGAACCTCAGATTGGCTAAGACAGGAAAGGCTGTAGCGTGCAGTTATTGCTATTCAGTCAAGCAATTCTGAGGATTTACTTCTGTCAAAGTCAAGTTTGAGGCGCCGTCTAACCGTTGCGGCAGTCGCTGTCATCGTCACCTCTACCCTCGCATTCGCGACGCCCGCGTCCGCGTCAGGTGACAGCGACAGTGCACCAGATCAACCTGCAGAGACAGTTGATGAACGAGAACCTGAAGCGGGTGAAACGAGTGAGAGCGATCCGAGCGGAGCGATCGGGACGAAGGGCAGCCGCAGTCTGCGGGGCTGGCCTTGGGATACCTGCCTCCACTGGGGTGTCAGCGATGATGTGCACTGGTCACACACCCAGCCCGGTGCTATATCTGTTCATGCATGGTGGGATGGATTGAGCCCGGGATGCGATGGAGTGAAAGCTACCGTCACCGTCGAACTGCAGCGCTACAACTGCTACTACAGCAATGGTGAACTCAACTATTGCCGTTACGAGACAATCAGATCAAGGTCCAAGTCGAGGTTGTGGAGCGGCGGAGGCTCTTCCAATCGAGTCGCCGTGCACTACTACTGTGCTACGAATGCACGAGAGGTGTCGTGGCGGGCGCGAATCGATGTCGATCTCGAGGGACGCTGGGATGACTCCACTAAGTGGATTGACGGAAAAAGCGACCTGTGGTGCTCGACGTATTGAGTAGAGCCACTGTGCTGGGCGCAGTCTGCGAACTGGATGATGTCCGTGGCAGGCCCAGGTACCGACTGAGCCAATTCGTCGATTTGGAGGACGGCCGACGCGTCGTCTGGTCCGATGATCGAAGTTTTGGCGGAATGCCCACTGCTGAAAACCCTGCATTGCAGCGACGTCTCCAAGATGCGTTGCCGAATGCTCTGAATTTTCGAAGCGGTCGCCAATTGGTGCGCGAGGCGCTTCTGGTTCTCGACGAGGATCACCCTTACGACTACCCCGATGTCGTGCTTGCGGGACTCCAACGGATTGGTATGGACGTAGACCCAATCTCGGTGTACGCAGCACCGTTCCGAATCGAGTTCGGCCCGGTGCTGCAAGCTCAGTTACCAAAGGTCGTCGAGCAGAGTTGGAGACACTCACCGCCTCTAGGACGTCATCTCTGGCAGAAGCCGGACTGAGCCCACGGGGCACCGACGTCGTGTCCACCTGGTTCATCACGTACACCTCGCGATCAAGCAAGGACGTGACCTGACCCATGAGAACCTCCGCTGCGTTTGCTCGTCCTCAGGATGCCACGAGCACCGCCCTCGCACGGGCCGAATCTCGGCTACCGATGAGCACAGCGCAGGCCGCCGAGCCCACGGCTTCACCAACCATGCGAACTTCGAAGCCCGCGACATCCTCATCACCTAACCTGACCCCGCCGAGCCCAGCAGCCCAAATCCCACAAAAATGCGAAGGCTCGTTTTCTTCCGGGTATCATGCAGCTCGCTGACCTGCAAGAATGGGCTTGCTTCAGCTCCAGCCATTTCAGCGACGCACCACTGCAGCCGTGCTCGGAAGCTTGGGCAACTAAGTCAGTCACTCCCATCCAATAAGGCAGTCCCATGGGCAAAGAACCTCTCGTCCTCGTCGAGCAGCGCGGCTACGTGCAGATCCTGACACTCAACCGCCCCGATGCCATGAACGCGTTCAACATGGAGCTCTCGGTGGCGCTCGGCGAGGCGCTGGACGCTCTCGATGCGAACCCTGATGCTCGCGTCGGCGTCATCACCGGGGCGGGACGCGGCTTCAGCGCAGGCATGGACCTCAAGGCGTTCGTCAGCGGCGGCGGCATTGCGGGCATGCCCAACCCGCCAGGCCGCGGCTTCGCCGGCATTGCCGAACGCAGCGCCGCGAAGCCCCTCATTGCCGCGGTCGAGCGTTTCGCGCTGGCCGGGGGACTCGAAGTGGCGCTGTCGTGCGACCTGATCGTGGCCTCTGAGGGCACCAGGCTGGGCATCCCCGAAGTCGGCGTGGGGTTGTTCGCCGGTGCCGGTGCCCTGCTGCGGCTGCCTCGTCAGCTGCCGTACAGCCTGGCCATGGAGATGGCGTTGACCGCCGAGCCCATCACCGCAGAGGCGGCGCACCGGCACGGCATGGTGAATCGGGTGTGTCCCCCGGGCGAAGCCGTGAATGTGGCGGTGGAGCTCGGCGAGCGAATCGCACGAAATGCGCCCATGGGCGTACGGGCCTCGAAACTGCTCATCCGCAATGTGCTCGGCGTGGCCGAGGACGATTTCTGGGCATTTCAGCAGCCTGCGCTCGAGGAGGTTTTCGGCTCGGCCGACGCCATCGAGGGAGCGTCAGCATTTGCCGAACGGCGCGATCCGAATTGGGAGGACCGCTGAGCCGCTGGGAAGAGCGGGGCGACATTCCCCGCGGAGCCTCCTACGACGACCGCTGGGTCCGCAAGGCTGCACGCGGCGAGTCCATCCACGGCGAAGCCGATCTGGTCGACTCGCTGCTCCCTCAGGCTGGGAGCGTGCTCGACGCAGGCTGCGGGACGGGACGGGTGGCGATCGAGCTGGCGCGCCGCGGTCACCATGTCGTGGGGGTCGACCTCGATCCTGCGATGCTTGACTTGGCGAGGTCCAAGGCCCCTGACCTGCCGTGGATCGAGGGCGACCTGGCCAGCACGATCGTGACCGGCGCTGCCGGCGGCCAGCGCCAGTTCGATGCCGCTGTTGCCGCCGGCAACGTGATGATCTTCCTCGAGCGCGGCACCGAGGCTGCCGTCGTCGCCAACATCGCGGCGCACCTGCGGCCCGGCGGGGTGCTTGTGGCAGGATTCCAGCTCAGCGGCGGCTACATGGGACTGCACGTCTACGACGCACTCGCCCAGCGCAACGGGCTCGAACTCGAGTCTCGCTACTCAACGTGGGAGGGCACCCCATTCGATGGCGGCGACTACGCCGTCTCAGTCCACCGACTGTCCGAATGAGGGCAGGCCGGTTGACGGCGACGCGTTGAGCTGAATTCCGTAGATCTGCTCAGTCGGTGGGCAGCCGGGCGAGCAGCTCGATCTTGCGCTCTTCGTACTCGTCGAAGGTGATCTCGTCGTTGTCGAACTGCGTCTGCACTTCTTCGACCAGCCGGATCAGGTCGGCGGCAGAGAGCTCCTCGTCGAGATTGCCGTCGAGGACCGCACCGGTGCCCTCGGACTCAGGCTCGGCTGCGACCAGCGGGCCGCTCTGGGGCACCTTGCCCATGCGCTTGGCTCGCTTGGCCTCGGCCTTTGCCTTCTTGGCCCGGTCCCGTTGCAGCTTCTCAAACGTCGTGCGACCAGCAGCCATGACAAACACCTTGCGCCCCTATCCGATGAACCATGCTACTGGGGGTCTGCGTGATTTCGGGTGCAGTGCAGCGGTTCAGATCGAGGGCCAGGCGTGGTCGGCAAAACGGCTCCGCAATAGCTTCTTGTCGATCTTGCCAGTGCCGGTCAGCGGTATCTCGGGCACCTCGACGATGCCATCGGGCAACCACCACGACGCCACCTGCGGCCTGAGAGCGTCGAGCACCTTCTGCGAATCGAGCGCGGCACCGGGATCGAGCACGACGAGCAAGAGCGGCCGCTCGCCCCAGCGCTCGTGCGGCAGCCCGATGACAGCGGCTGCCGCGACGCCGGGGGCGTCGAGTGCCGCGTTCTCGAGCTCGATGGAGCTGATCCACTCGCCCCCGCTCTTGATCACGTCCTTGGACCGATCGGTGAGGGTGAGGTAGCCCTCGCCGTCGATGGCGCCCACGTCACCAGTGCGCAGCCAGCCGCCAACAGCCTCGCCCACAAACGAATCAACGAACGCGTCGGCGTCTGCCAGCGCGCCGCCGTAGTACGCGCCGCACATCCACGGGCCGCGTGCCTGTATCTCGCCGACACTGAGGCCGTCGCGGGGCAGTTCCGCCCCTTCGTCGTCGACCACCCGCAGCTCGATGCCGTACAGCTCGCGGCCCGCCTTCGCCTGGCGGACCCGCTGTGCGTCACGGCTGGCGCGCTCGACCCGGTGCGTGAAGCGTCCCGACGTGCCCTGGGTCATCTCGGTCATGCCCCACACATGGCTGACCGTGACGCCGTAGTCGTCCTCGAGCGTGTCGATGAGCACCCGGGGCGCGGCCGAGCCGCCCACCGCCACCTTCTGCAGCGAGGGCACCGTGCGGCCGCTGGCCTGCAGGTAGCTGACGACCCCCAGCCAGATCGTGGGGACCCCCGCCGAGAACGTGATGTCCTCGGCCTCGATGAGATTCACCAGCGCCTCCGGGCTCAGGTCGGGGCCCGGCAGCACGAGCTTGGCGCCGCTCATTGCGGTGGCGAACGGCAGCGCCCAGCCGTTCACGTGGAACATCGGCACTGCGCCCAGCACGGCCTGACCCGAGTGGATGTCGTGGCCGTCGCCGGTGCAGCAGGCCCACGTCTGCAGCACGATCGACCGGTGACTCTGCAAGACGCCCTTGGGATTGCCGGTGGTGCCCGAGGTGTAACAGAGCGTGGCGGCGCAGAGCTCGCTGAACTCCGGCCACGGTGCAGGGCCTGGCGCACCGGCGATCCAGTCCTCATAGGCGATCTCGCCGGGCAAGCCGACAGGCACATCGAGCCGGCCGAGCACCACCCACCGGCGGACCGCGGGCGAGCGCGGGGCCAGGCGGGCGGCGATCTCGACGAACGAAGCGTCCACCAGCACCACGCTGTCGGCGGCGTCGTTGAGGATGAATGCCAACTGATCGTCGTGGAGCCGCGGATTGACGGTGTGCAGCACGGCGCCGATGCCGGTGATGCCGTAGTAGGCCTCCAGGTGGCGGTGGTCGTTCCACGCGATGGTGGCGACGCGGTCACCGGGCCCGATGCCGTCGGAGACGAGCGCTGCTGACACGAGATGGGCCCGCTCGCCCACCTCCCGCCACGTGCTGCGAGTGGTGACGCCCGTTGAGTCCACGGCCACGACCTCGGTGGCGGCATGACTGCGGGCTGCGTAGGAAATGAGGCTCGGGACCAGCAGCGGCCGGTCCATGGTGTTGCCAGCCAGGAACGGCCCGACGTCAGCCGACATGCCGGCCAAGGGTCATGGCGAGCGATCTCCCGGCCGACCCCAGCGAGTCCTGGGCCATCGCAGTGCGGGTCATCGCAGCAGGCGGAAGAAGGCTCGCACGTCGTCGACGAACAGCTCGGGCTGCTCGAAGGCCGCAAAGTGGCCGCCTGCGGGCATCTCGGTCCAGTGCCGGATGTCGGAGTAGATCGACTCGGACCATGCGCGAACCGGCGGGATGATCTCGGCGGGGAACTTGGCAACGCCGGTGGGGACATTCACCGTCATGCGGGGGAGCTGCCGGAAGCTCTCCCAGTACAGGCGGCCGGACGAGGCCGCGTTGGCGTTCAGCCAATACAGCATCACGTTGTCGAGCATCTCGTCGCGGCCCAGCGCATTCTCCGGGTGCCCGTCGCAGTCGGTCCACGCCCAGAACTTCTCCAGGATCCATGCCGCCTGGCCGGCAGGAGAATCAGTCAGGCCGTAGCCCAGCGTCTGGGGGCGGGTGGACTGCTGCTTCGAGTAGCCGGAGTCCCAGTCGTTGTAGTGCTTTGCCTTGGTAAGAGCGGCGATCTCCTCGTCGTTGGGTTCGCGATCCTTGGGTCGGCTGCCGCGCATCACCATGTTCAGGTGGATGCCCACGCAGCGGTCAGGGTGGCGGCTGCCGAGCGCACTGGTGACCGCTGACCCCCAGTCGCCGCCTTGAGCGCCGAAGCGGTCGTAGCCCAAGCCGGTCATCAGCTCGGCCCAGCAGTCGGCGATCTTCTCGATTCCCCAGCCGGGCTGTGTCGGCTTGGCGCTGAAGCCGTACCCCGGCAGCGACGGGCAGATGACGTGGAAGGCGTCGGATGCGCTGCCGCCGTGCGCGACCGGATCGGCCAGGGGCTCGATGACCTTGTGAAACTCCACCACTGAGCCGGGCCAGCCGTGCGTGATGACGATCGGCATGGCATCGGGCTCGGGAGAGCGGACGTGGATGAAGTGCACGTTCATGCCGTCGACGTCGGCCGTGTACTGGTCGAACCGGTTGAGTGCGGCTTCGCGGGCCCGCCAGTCGTAGGTGTCGGCCCAGTAGCCGCATACTTCCTGGACATAGGCCAGGGGTATGCCCTGGGACCAGTCGTCGACCGGTTCTTCGTCCGGCCAGCGGGTTCTTGCCAGGCGCTCCCTGAGGTCTGCGAGCTGCTCGTCTGGGACGTCGATCTGGAACGGTTCGATCTGCATCCGAGCACGGTAGTCCGCGGTGTGCGTTTGCCTCCGTGGTGTGCGAGGGCAGGGGCGACGGTCAGTCGTAGACGAAGCCGAGCTCGGCGGGCGGCGGGAGCTCGCCGCCTATGTGGCCGGCGGCGCGGAGGTTGGCGATCTGGCCTGGGTCTAGGCCGGCTATCTCGGCCATGACCTCGTCGGTGTGCTGGTCGAAGAGGGGGGATGGGCCTGCTTGAGACGGGCGGTTCCCGTCGAGCGTGAAGGGGCTGGCGATGTGGCGTCGCCGTCCGGTGATCGGATGCTCGACTATCTCGATGTGTCTGGACAGCGGTTCGTGCGCCGGGGCGGTCCAAGGGTCGCGGCAGGGCTCGGCGCGCGCCCCGGCGAGGCGCAGGGCTGCATGCAGGTCAGCTCGCGACCAGGTGGGCCGGCCGCCGTTGGACTCGGTCTCGTCGAGCAGGCCGCGGATCACGCTGAGTGTGTTGAACCCGAGCGAAGAACCGTCGGCTACGACGGCCAGCCAGCCGTCGGTGCCTTCGATGAAGCCGCTCCACGCTGCGCCGGGTTCGCGGTTGCCCATCCGGCCGATGTCGCGTCCTGCCTGCGAGGCCAGCACGATGGCCTCGCCGCTGTGCTGCCAGGTGCCCTCCTGCTGGGAGACGTCGATCTCGATGCCACGCCCGGTGCGCTCGGCGTGCTGCAGGCCGCTCAGCAGGGCGAACCCGGCAGTGATGCCTGCGATCGGGTCGGGGAAGTAGATGTTGGAGATGCGCGCGCCCTCGTGCTCGTAGCCCTGACGGTGGCCCAAGCCGCCCATGGCCTCGATGATCGAGCCGTAGCCGACAGCGTCCGCGTAAGGGCCGTCGACGCCGAATGCCGGCATGCGCACCAGCACGAGACGCGGGTTCACCTCGGCCAGCGTTTCGAAATCGAGGCCGAGCTGTGGCAGCACATGCGCGGAGAAATTGGCCACGATCCCGTCGCAGTTGCGGACGAGCTCCAAGAACGCGTCCCGGCCTTCGGGAGTGGCGAGGGTGACCACGCAGTCGCGCTTGCCCTTGTTGACGGCGTTGAAGTGGCCGCCCGCCTCGAAGAAGCGGTTGTCGTTGACCAGATGCTCGAGGCCGGGCGCCATGCCGTGGTCGTAGGGTCGCTGGGTCCGGAAGCCGTCGAATGGATTCTGCGCCTCGATCTTGATCACGTCGATGCCCAGCGGGGTCAGCAGGTTGCCGACGTACGGTCCGGCCCAGGCGATGGTCATCTCGATGATGCGCAGGCGGCGCGCCGGGCGCATCCTTGTCACGGGCGTTCCTGGCGCGGCACCGGCATCGCGGTCTGCAGTCGCGGGGAACGGATCAGCAGCAATGTCGCTGACCCGCTGGTCCGGCACCGGCAGGCCGGGTGCGTTGAACGGTCGGATGGGTGACGCAGCGCTGCCAGCAGCGGTTGTGACCTTGCCCAGGAAACCTCTCGCAGCGAGGTGCTCGTCAGCCAGGACATCGAGCGGTGTCATCACCATGCCCACCGCCCAGGGCGTGTCCAGGGCAAACTGGAACAGATCGCGTTTGGTGCGTGCGGCGTACCAGGGCTCGATGACTTCGCGAATCTTGTCGATGTGGCGGACCCGGCGATGGCGGTGGCTGAGCTCCGGATCGTCGATCCACTCGGGCACGCCGACGTGCAGGCACTGCATCTCCCAGTCGTCCCGCCGCAGTGAGCCGGGGCATACGAAGCCGTCGGCACAGCGAATGGCTCCCGACGGGTAGGCCGTGGGCGGGTGGGGACCGACGAGCGGCCTCGGACGCTCGCAGTGCAGCGCGTCGCAGTAGCAGAGCTCGACGGCGGTGAGCAGCGCTCCCAGCCATGAGACATCCATATGGATCTCTGGCCGTCGCAGAATCAGGTGCGCGGCCCAGGCCGTCAGCCCGCCCGCGGTGTACTGGGCCTGCCAGCCGGGCAGCCGCAGCGGTTCGGCACCCTCGTCGCCATTGAAGCCCAGAAAACCCGTGGCGGTCTGCACCAGCAGCTCATCGGCGATCACGCCCGGATCGTCGGCACCGGCACCCCAGGCTGTCACCGTGACGAGCTTCGGTACTCGTTCACCGCCAGCGCTGTCCTCGGCCAATCGTTGCGGGTCCCACGGCCCTCCCGCAAGCCCCGCAACCGTCTCGCTGGCGATCACGACATCGGGCCAGGCCGGATCGACGTCGTCAGCCGCGCAGTTCAGCTTCCCTGCGTTCAGGTGCACGAAGAGCGGGCTCAGCTCGCCGTCTGCCAGCGGCACATCGTCCACCGGCTGGTGCCGCGCGGGATCGCCGCCGGCCGGTTCTACCTTGACGACAGTCGCGCCGGCACCGGCGAGCAGCCGGCCGGCAAACGGACCGGCGATGCCGGTGGACATCTCCAGCACTCGCATCCCGGCCAGCGGCGGCGCGACGGCAGCGGCCGCATCGGGCGATTCCGGCATCGGATCACGGTACTGCCCGAGACCTGCTGTATCGCGGGCCATGAAGCTCGCAGTGATGCTCCCGCCGTGGCTTCCCCGAATGCAGTTTCGCTAGTGGTGTGTCGCGGTTTTCTTGCGGGCAGGTCGCGGCCCGCTGACCTGCGGAAACAGGCTTCGGCAGGCCCTGTGCAAACTGCCGACGCACCGCTAGGGTCCTCAGATGAGCTTGTCCAATGGCACTGCCGCATCGAGCGGGGCATCCAACGGCGCACACGGCCCGGTCACGGTCTGTCTGAGCTTCGATTTCGACGCCATTTCGATCTGGACCGGTCCCCGCGGTTCGCGTTCGCCCAACCTGACCGCACGGGGCGAGTTCGCGTCGATCGGGGCGCACCGGCTCCTCGACCTGCTCGAGGAGCGCAGCATCCCGTCTACCTGGTTCATCCCCGGTCACACCATCGACACCTTCGGCGAGGTGTGCGCGCGGGTGGCGGCCGACGGGCACGAGGTGGGCTACCACGGCTACTGCCACGAGGCTCCGTCCTCGAAACGCGACGAAGCCGACGAGCGGGCGATCCTGACCCGCTCCATGGACTGTCTGGAACAGCTGTCGGGCAGTGCACCGGTCGGGCACCGGGTGCCGGGCGGCAATTGCGGCGACCGCTGGATCAGCCTGCTCATCGAGCACGGCTTCTCCTACGACTCCTCCATGGCGCGCCACGACTACGCGCCCACGTGGTGCCGGCTCGGCGACGTGCCCACCACCGACGGGCCGCACCGATTCGGCGACGAGGTGGACCTGGTGCAGTTGCCCTTCGAGTACATCTTGGACGACTGGCCGTACTTCAGCTACGACGGGCCGACCGTGCAGGGGCTGCGCACGCCCGATCACGTCTATGACGTGTGGTCGGCCGAGTTCGACTACCTCTACGAGCGGGTCGGCAGCGGGGTGTTCGTGCTCACCATGCATCCCCAGTGCATCGGGCGAGGCAGCCGCATGCTGATGCTCGAGCGCCTGATCGATCACATGGCATCCCGACCGGGTGTGACCTTCGCCACGATGGAGCAGGTCGCCGACGATTTCCGGGCCGCCGCCGCACCCGGCGACTGCGCCAACCGACGCCTCTAGCAGGATGCTGAAAAAGTCGATTTTCAGGCGGTGTCCAGTTGCAAACCCGCAGGTCAGGGGCTTGCGCTTCCGGCCAGACCAGCATGCTTCAGCAGTCTCCTAGCCGCAGTTGCGCTGATCGCCGCGTGTGCAGGCGACCGTGCCAGCCGTCGCCTGTCATCGACAGATGGTTCCAGCTGCGGGGCGACGTCGACCCAGCGTGAGCTTCAGCCCCGGGGATAATTGCTCAAGTTATGCAATATCACATTTGAATTTACAAATTGTATAAAACCCTGCTACCATCAGGTCATGATTGAGCGGGAGATCACATCGCTCTTGCAGCGGCTCGCCCGTGCGTCTCCGGTGGTGACGGTGACCGGTCCGCGCCAGTCGGGCAAGACGACACTCTGCAGGGCGACATTCGACGGGATGCGGTATCTCAATCTGGAGAATCCCGACGAGCGAGAGTTCGCCCAGACCGACCCTCGCGGCTTCTTGGCTCTGGCGCGCGGCGGGGCGGTCATCGACGAGATCCAGCGAGTCCCGCAGCTGCTCTCCTACATACAGGGCGAAGTTGACGAGACCGGCCGTGCGGGCCAGTTCGTCCTCACCGGGAGCGAGCAGTTCCGGCTCTCCGATGCGGTGGGCCAATCGCTCGCAGGTCGCACGGCGTTGCTTCGGCTGTTGCCGTTCTCGCTGGCCGAACGGGCCAGGACCGGCGCCAGCGACGACATAGACGAAATCATCGCTACAGGCTTCTACCCCCGCATCTACGACGAAGGTCTCGAACCGAGCAGGGCACTCGCCGACTACTTCGAGACCTATGTCGAGCGTGATGTCCGGCGCACGAACGAGATTCGCAATCTCACCAACTTCCGGAGGTTTGTGCGTCTGTGCGCCGGGCGGGTCGGTCAGTTGCTGAATCTCAATTCGCTCGGGACAGATGTCGGCATCTCTCATGGGACAGCACGCGAGTGGCTGACCATTCTTGAACGCAGCTACATCGTGTTCTTGTTGCAGCCGTACCACGCCAATATCCGCAAGCGGCTCGTGAAGTCTCCCAAGATGTACTTCTGCGACACCGGGCTGGCCAGCTACCTCATCGGCATCGACCACCCGTCGCAGGTCGCCGCTCACCCGTTGCGCGGCCAATTGTTCGAGAACATTGCCGTCACAGAAGCGCTCAAGCAGCGACTCAACCGGGGCCGCGACCCGCGGCTGACCTTCTTTCGAGACTCGAACGGGCTCGAATGCGATCTGCTGTGCGAGACCGGCGAGGGCATCGCCGCGATGGAGATCAAGTCCTCGACGACCGTCACGAGCTCGTTCTTCACGTCCCTGCACAAGGTTGCCGAACTGGTGCCCGATGTGGCGTCGAAGACAGTCGTGTACGGCGGCGCACAGCACACCCAGCGCAACGGCGCTGATGTGGTCCCCCTGGCGGGCGTGGCCGGCGTGCTCGACCGCCTGCACATCGCTCACGAGGTAGCTGAGTTCATCGAGCGCAAGCGAGGACCTGGTCCCAGTGAGCGGGATGTCGAGGTTGTCGACGCGGTATACCGGGCACATGTGCAGCCGCTGGTGGCCGGTGTCCTTCCGCACTGCGAGCAGATCGGATCCCGGCTGTTCAGCGAGCACCGGGCATGGGGCAGGATCGGCCGCGGCCAGAACAACATGGACACACAGGAATGGTTCGCTGAACCCGGATGGCTGAAGCTGCGCGAGGAACTCATCGCGGTGCCGGGCTTCCGGCTGAGTGGCGACGAGATGGTCAGGTTCAACTTCCGCTATCACTTCATGGGCTACGAGGGGGTGGGCACCTCAAGTGTCGGCACGCATCTGCGACTCGACTGGCTGATTGACGGTGCCACAACCCGGCGCACCGTCGAAGTCGGCACCGTGCCACAACCCCACCTCGATGCCCAGTTCTCTCACGAGGATGTGATGACGGCGTCACCGCAGACAGACAGTCTCGTCTCGCGGATCGTCGAAGCCTTGATGGCGTCGCTGGACTGACGCCGGTGCTGATGCGCCCGAACCGGTCGGCCTGCCCGGGACGCGATCCACAGCGCTGCGGGTATCGAAACTCCGGGCTGTCCAGCAAGCCTCGACGGCGCTAGCTTCACCCGGGCTGATCCGTCGCCGACCCTGTTGGCGGCGGTGCCGCGCAGGCGAGCGAAAGGCCGGCCAGTGATCGGACGACCCAGGGCGGCCGTGGAGGGTCTGCCGCAGTACAAGCCGGGGCGGTCGGCTGCGCAGGCTGAAGCCGAGCACAACCTGGCCGAGGCGATCAAGCTGGCGTCCAACGAGAACGCCAACGACCCGCTGCCCTCGGTGGCCAAGGCGGTCTCCGAGGCAGCGTTGGGCATGAACCGCTACCCGGACCATCGCTGCATGGAGGTCCGGGAGGCGTTGGCCGATCGGCACAGTGTCGGGCTGGACGAGGTCACGGTCGGCTCAGGCTCGGTGGGCGTGCTGCAGCAGCTGTTCGCCGCCTACGTCGACCCGGGCGACGAGGTGGTGTACCCGTGGCGCTCGTTCGAAGTGCACCCGGTGTTCTGCGCCGTGTCTGGCGCACAGGCGGTGACCGTGCCGCTGGTCGACCATGCGTTCGACCTCGACGGCGTCGCCGCGGCGGTCACCGATCGCACCAAGATCTGCACCAAGATCATCGTGCTGTCCACCCCCAACAATCCGACCGGCACCGCGTGCACGACGGCCGAGCTGCAGCGCCTGCTGGCAGCGGTGCCCCTGGAGGTGATCGTGGTGATCGACGAGGCCTACCGGGAATTCGTCACCGACCCGTCGGTGGCCGATCCGATCGAGGCGATCCTGCCGACCCACCCGAACGCCCTGGTGCTCCGTACCTTCTCCAAGGCGTACGGGCTGGCCAACCTGCGCGTCGGCTACGGCGTCGGGCACCCCGATGTCATCGGGGCACTGGACAAGGTGGCGCTCCCGTTCATCGTCAGCGGGCTCGCGCAGACCGCGGCGCTCGCCTCGTTGGAGCCCCAGGCCAGCGTCGAACTGGATGAACGGGTCGCCGGCATCCTGGCGGAGCGGGAACGCGTCAGCACAGCGATAGTCGCCCAAGGCTGGCCCGTGGTGCCGTCGCAGGCCAATTTCTTGTACCTGCCAGTCGAGGACAGCGCGATGGACCTGTTCGTCAGCCTGGAGAAGCAGGGTCTGGTGACGCGCCCGTTCGAGGGCGAAGGCGTGCGGATCAGCTTGGGAACGCCATCGCAGAACGACCGCCTGCTGGCCGCGCTCGGCACCTTCGAGCCGGTCGCCTGAGCTGGGCAGGCTGGCTGGGCTGGTCGAGCTGGCCGGGCTGGTCGAGCTGGCCGCAGTCAGACTGCTGCTTCGCTGATCAGCTTCCAGAGCATGTCCATCCGGGAGCGATCGGTACGCGACTGGCCGACGGCGACGCGGATGATGCTGCGCCCATCCAGCTTCGACGGCGTCAGGTACGCTAGGCCGCTGTCGTTGACGGCAGCGGCTATGGCATCGGTGGCGCTGTCGGCGGCGTCGTGCGCGGCCGGTGAGGCGTCCGCGGCCCGGCAGCGGAAGCACACCAGCGAGAACGGGTGCGGGGCCACGATCTCGAAGCGGGAGTCTTCGCTGAGCCGCTGCGCGAGCTCCTGGGCCATCGCCACATGATGGCGCACCATCTGGCGAATGCCCGACGCGCCGTAGCTGCGCAGCACCCACCACAGCTTGAGCGCCCGGAAGCGGCGGCCCAGCGGCACCTGCCAGTTGCGGTAGTCGATCACGTTGCCGGCATCGCTCTGGGTATTGCGCAAATACGGCGGGTCGATCGACAGGGCGTCGGTGAGGGCTGCCTTCTCCGCGACGTAGAACGCCGAGCAGTCGAAGTTCACCATCATCCACTTGTGCGGGTTGAAGACGTAGCTGTCCACGAGCTCGATGCCGTCCTGGTGGTGGCGGAACTCGGGGCAGATCATGGCGGTGCCGGCGTACGCGGCATCCACGTGGTGCCACAGTTGGTGCTCGATGGCGATCTCGGCGGTCGCCCGCACGGGGTCGACCGCAGTGGTGCCCGTAGTGCCGACGGTGGAGCCGACGAACGCGGGCACCAGTCCAGCGCCCAAGTCGGCTTGGACGGCTGACGCGAGGGCATCGGGCCGCATCGCGTGGCTCTCGTCGGTCTCGATGAGGCGCACCACACCGAAGCCGGCCACGTTGGCGCCCTTCTCCACCGAGCTGTGCGCCTGGGCTGAGGTGTAGGCGACCATCTGCGTTGCCGGCTGGGTGCTGCGCTCGGCGGCACGGTGGCGGGCCGCTACGAGGGCAACGTGGGTGGCGTCCGATGCGCTGCCCTGCAGGACGCCGCCGCCGCCGGCGGTGGTCTTCCAGTGATCGGGCAGGTCGAGGAGGTCGACGAGCCAGTCCAGCATGTGACTCTCGACTTCGGTCAGCGCAGGCGAGGCGGCCCACAGCAGGCCGATCAAGCCGAGCCCGGACGAGACAGCGTCGGCGAGCACCGAGGGCGGGGAGTTGTTGGCGGGGAAGTAGGCGAACCAGCCGGGATGCTGCCAATGGGTGACCCCGGGCACGATCACCCGGTCGAGGTCAGCGAGCAGGTTCTCGAATGGCTCTGGTTCTTCGGGCGCGGCGGCGGGCAGCAGCGCTCGGATGTCGCCGGGCTGGGTGGTCGAAGCCACCGGCAGCGATTCGATGCGCTCCCAGTAGTCGGCGATCCAGTCGATGATCTCCCGGCCGTGGCGCCGGAACTCATCCGGGGTCATGTGCAGGGGCGGGGAAGTGACTTCCGGATCGATCTCATCCATGGCGCCGACGCTACCGGCCAGTGCCGTGGTGCTTTGCGGCGATTTTGCTGCTCCGAATGGGCCATCTTCAGCGGTCGTGCACAGCCTGCGGTCGCGTGAGGCAGTTGCCGTAGTGTGTGCAGACCGCGTCGGCACCAGGCGAGCGAGCATCGGCGCAGGGGGGACAGGCGAGATGACGGACGGGGCGACCGACGGCGCTGTGGCTTCGGGCATTCTCGGGTATGACGTTCCCGCGGTGGAAGCGTGGATCGACGCCAACGTCGACGGTCTCGAGCCGCCGTTCGCTTGGAGCCAGCTCGAGGGCGGGCACAGCAACCTCACGTACAAGCTGACGGCCGCCGACGGCACGACCTCCGTCGTCCGGCGGCCGCCGATGGGGGAGCTGCTGCCCAAGGCCCACGACATGGGGCGCGAGTTCACCATCATCAGCGGCCTCGGGTCCACCGACGTGCCGGTCGCGAAGGCCTACGGCTACTGCGAGAGCCCCGACGTGACCGGGGCACACTTCTACGTGATGAGCTACGTCGAGGGCAAGCCGCTGTTCGAGTCGGCCGATGCCCGCGAGCACCTGACCGCCGAGGGCCGGGCACACGTCGGCATGTCGTTCATGGACGTGCTGGCGGCGCTGCATTCGGTGGACCCCGACGATGTCGGATTGGGCGAGCTCGGCCGCAAGGACGACTATGTCGGTCGCCAGATCCGCACCTGGTATCGGTCGTGGACGGCTTCGGCGGAATCGGCGAACTACGACACGCCCGTGGTGCACGAGCTGCACGACCTCTTGCAGGAACGCAAGCCCACCCAGGGTCCGGCCCGGGTCGTGCACGGCGACTACGGGCTGCACAACTGCCTGTTCAACCCCGCGGGTGAGCTGCAGGCGGTGCTCGACTGGGAGATCTCCACGCTTGGCGACCCACTGGCCGACTTCGCCTATGCGCTGAACAGCTGGACCGAGCCCGCCGACGAGATCCTCGAAGGTTCCGACCCGCCCACGCTGGTGGACGGCTTCGTGGGGCGCGCCGATCTCATCGAGCGCTACGAGCAGCAAACCGGTGCCGACCTGTCGGACTTGGCCTACTACGTCAGCTTCAATCACTGGAAGTCGGCGTGCATCATCCACGGCGTGTACGCCCGCTACATGCGCGGCCAGAAGCCCGCCGCCGATGTCGATCTCGACCTCTATCGAGCACGCATCGGGCGGGGCATCGAGATGTCGGCCGCCGCCGCCGAGACGATCTCCTAGTGCAGGGCTCCTAGGGCAGGGCTGACGCGGGCGTGCCGCGCACCGACTGGAACCCGATCCTGCGGGGCGAGTTCGACAAGCCGTACTGGCCGATCCTGCAGCAGTTCGTTGCCGACGAGCGTGCTCAAGGCGCGGTGTACCCGCCCCATGACCAGGTCTTCGCGGCGCTGCACCTGACGCCCTACGCCGACGTCAAGGTGCTGATCCTGGGCCAGGACCCGTACCACGGCCCCGGCCAGGCGCACGGGCTGTGCTTCTCGGTGCCTCACGGCATCCCGCAGCCGCCGTCGCTGCAGAACATCTTCGCCGAACTGCGCGACGACCTCGGCGTCGAGCCCCCCTCGCACGGCAATCTCGAAGGATGGGCACGTCAAGGCGTGCTGCTGCTCAACGCGTTCTTGACGGTGCGTGCCCGCCAGGCAGCGTCACATCGCTCGGCCGGCTGGGAGACCTTCACCGACGAGGTGATCCGGGCGGTGAACGCGAAACCCGAGCGGGTGGTATTCATCCTGTGGGGCGGGTTTGCACGCCGCAAGAAGCCGCTCGTGGACACCACTCGGCATGTCGTCATCGAATCGCCCCATCCGTCACCGCTGAGCGCGCACAACGGGTTCTTCGGCAGCAAGCCGTTCAGCCGGGCCAACGCTGCACTGGTTGCCGACAGCCGCCAGCCGGTCGACTGGCGCCTCGACGACTGACCCATGCGGCGACTGACCCATGCGGCGAGCGGTGCTCCGCGGCCGATTCGGGTCATCGCCTCGGGGACATCGTTGAGGCGGCCTGCCGTGGCGGCTGACCCGATCTCGTGCGCCGAGAAGCCGATGCAGCGACTGTGCAGCGTCTCATGCGCGGCTACCTCGACGAGATCAGCCGCACCGACATTTCCCGCGTCAACGGTGTCGATCGCAATCCGTCGGGCGTCCGCAGGCTGCTTGCCTCGTTGGCTCGCAACACCGCCGCCGAAGCCGGCGCTTCGACGCTCGCCGCGGACACCGCAGATCCCGCGGGCGCAGCATCCGCACTGGCTGGCCTTGTTTGCTGTGGCATCGAAGCAGCAATTGCATGAAATACTGGATCACTGCTGACATGAAATAACATCTGTCACTGAAAACATTTTACGTCACGGCCATCTCTCGCTAAGCTTGGCGTGTGGACGCATACGTGCCGCGGCATCTCGGCCCGCTCATCGAGGAGTACTTCGGAGAGCTTCCGGCGCTGATGATCGTGGGGCCAAGAGCGTGCGGCAAGACGACGACGACAGGTCGATTCGTGCGCACCACAGTGCGGCTCGACACCGAAGAAGCAGGCATCTTCCACATCAACCCCGACGCGGCGCTGCGAGACAAGACCGAACCGGTGTTGCTCGATGAATGGCAGGCAGTCCCGAGCGTGCTCGGAGCAGTGAAGCGGGCCGTCGACACCGAGTGGCGGCCGGGCCGATTCATCCTCACCGGCTCCGCACGAGCGCTGGGCGGCGGCGACATGTGGCCGGGCACCGGTCGCGTGGTGATCCTGCGGATGTATCCGATGACCATTGCCGAGCAGAAGCAGCGCCCGCTGAACCCCTTGATCGATCGTCTCGCTGCTGGGGAAACGCCGCAGCGAGCACTTGGGCCGCCATTGGACGTGACTGACTACCTGCGGCTGGCCCTCGCAGGCGGGTTCCCGGAACCGGCCTTGAGCTTGGGGGCCAGAGCGGCAGCGGCGTGGTACCAGAGCTACGCCGATCAAGTCGCACTGCGCGACGCCTCCGCCTATGGCGAGAGCCGAGACTCGACTCGCCTGCGGCGCTACTTGCAGGCGTGCGCGCTCGTCTCGGGGCACGTAGCCCAGCACAAGACGATCTACGACGCTGCAGGCATCAGCCGCAACGCGGCGACTTCCTACGACGCACTGCTCAACGACCTCATGGTGACAGGAGACCTGCCCCCATGGTCGAGCAATCAGCTGCGAAGGCTCGCTCGGACTCCGAAGCGATACATCATCGACTCCGGGCTGCTGGCCGGAATTCTCCAGATTGGGGTCGATGAGGCTGCATCGTCACCTGCCCTGCTCGGCAGCCTGATCGAGACGTTCGTCGTCGCGCAGCTCCGCGCCGAGGCGATCGTCGCTCGGTCCGGCTTCCGTCTCTCGCACTTGCGGACGCTTGACGGCCGCCACGAGGTCGACGTGGTAGCGGAGTTCGGCGGCACGCAGCTCGTCGGCATCGAGATCAAGGCAGCAGCTCGAATCGGCCGAAGCGACGCGCGCCACCTGGAGTGGCTGCGCGACGAGCTCGGTGAGCACTTCTCGGCGGGTGTCGTTCTCCACACCGGACCCGATACGTACGAATTGGCCGACCGCATCACCGCTGCACCGATCTCTACCCTGTGGGCGTGATTCCGGCAGAGGGCTCGCGCTTGCAGCTCGAGCTGCGCCTCATCACAGGCGCCGATCACCGCATCCGCCACGACCCTCGGGCCGTAGCCATCCTGCTGGGCTGGCTGGAGCACCAAGCCGCCGCCCAGTACGCCTGATTCGTCGGGCTGCCAGAAGAATGCGGTGATCAGTACTCGAATCGGCGGTTCGCCGGTGAGACTCGTGTCGGCCCGGCGCAGCGCTGATCGCCGGCGGTCAGGCGGCGCTGCCGGCTGCGGTGGAAGCCGTGAAATCGACCGGTGAATTCCCCCGGCGGTCTTGTTCGCGGCGCCGACGATCAGGTCGCCTTCCCAGCGGCCGGGCTCGGCGCGGTCCGCGGCGGCGGCAGGCCGCCCGCTGATGGGCCGACAGTCCCCCAGCGGGCTGGCCCTGAGGGCACCAGCGCGGCTGCGGGGCTTGCGGCAGCGGCGCCGGCGGGGCAGATCGCGCCACGCGTCGGCGCCGAGCGCGCAACTGCTGTACGCGCACCGGTAGATCGTCTCAGCGCACACCCGCTCGCCCGCAGCGAGGCCGGCGCTGACCGCACGCGGCGACCAGCCCAGCTTGAGGCGGCTCTTCGCCTCCCCTGCCGGCTCGGGATCCGCTGCGAGCCTGCAAACCCGAGACCGCCGAGCACGCCGGTCCGCTGCGGCCTGCGCGGGCCCAGCCCGATAGACGCCCTCCGGGCCGCGGCCGCGTTCCAGCTCCCGGCACACCGCCGAAGGAGCACGGCCCAACAGCACCGCCACCTCCTCAGGCCTCACCCCCGCATCCGCGCGCGCCTCGATCACAGCCCGCTCATCTCGTGACAGCCTCCCTGCCATACTGCACACCTCCACCGGTGGTTGCAGTACTCCAAGACCGGCCATCATGACCGATCACTCGCAACCACCAATGGAGTTCGCCCACCTTCACCAGCGTTACGTCAAGCGCAACTGCAAGCTGTGCTCTGCGTGCTGACGGCGGCATCTCGTGCTGGGACAGCGATGGTGTCGAGCAGGGTGTACCGAGCGGCAGCTACCAGTCGGTGGCCGTCGGCGACGCTCACGCTTGCGCTTTGAGCACTGAGAACAGGGTGACCTGTTGGGGTGGCGAGAGCGAGGAGTACTACAGCTGGTCCGATCCCGGGTTCATCAGGGACCATGGACAGCCGTTCAGTGGGACTTACTCGGCAGTGACTGTCAACGGACCCGACGAAGCGTGTGCGCTGGGCATGGACGACCAGTTGGTTGAATGCTGGAGCCGCAACCGCTCCTACGGCACAGGCCAACTTCAGGCCGATTTTGAAGGCGGGGGCATCGAGGTCGGACCCTTCAAGAGCATTGGCGACGGCTGCGGGATTCGACCCGATGGCAGCGTTGGCTGCTGGACGATTGCTTTGGACATGCCCGGCGCGGTGTCGGGCCTCACCGCGCTCGGCACCTTCAGCGCCCTAGGCGACCGCTGTGGCATCCGAACGGATCAGACGCTCGCATGCTGGTCCTACGACTGGGAGTCCCTCGAGTCAGCCCCGGATGGATCGGGTTTAGTGGTGCTGGACACCGAGATTCCCGGAGGCACATTCACGGAATTCAGCCAAGGCGCGAATCACTCGTGCGGACTCCGCACATCCGGAGCGGTCGCATGCTGGGGCAACAACTGGATGGGCAGTACAGATGCACCCGCCGGAACGTTCACCACCGTGTCCGTCTCCGGCGCCAGCAGCTGTGCCCTGCGAGTCGACGGCACCGCCGTCTGCTGGGGACCCGCCATTGCACGCACCAGCGACATCCCCGACGAGTCCTACAAGTCCATCGTGACCGGCGGCGGTTTCGCCTGCGCGGTGCGTACGAGCGGCGAGATCGACTGCTGGGGACCGATACCCCTCCCGACAGGAGTGACCTGGCAGTAAGCCCGCCGGGAGCATCGTCGCAGACGCAGCTGCCAGATTGGGGGCGCTTGTGTCGTCGCGGCGAGGGTTCAAGTCGGTGCGATGCGCAGGCTGGTCTTGTCGGCGATGAAGTCGAAGTCCCGGTCGCTGTGGAGGACTTCGAGGCCGAGCCGGATGGCCGCGGCTGCGATCAGAACATCGATGTGTGAGCGGATGGTGATGCCGTCACGACGCATCGCCTGGTAGATCATCGCGGCCTCGAGCCAGTCGCCGCGGGGCACCAGCGGCGCGGTGCGCTGCGACATCAGCAGACGGCGCGTGCGACCGAGCCGGTCGGCGCGTGCACCGGCGACGACCTCGAGCAGCACCGGGTCGATGACCACGGCTTCGCCATCGGCAATCGCTCTGCGCATGCGGAGCGCGACGGCAGTCCCGGTGCCCCGCAGGAACTCGATCCAGGCCGAGCTGTCAGGCAGCAGCATCGGCGTCTTGGCTGTGTCCCCATTCCATGAAGCGTCCGGCGCGCATGGCGTCGAGGTCGCCGTCCCACCCGGCGCCTTCCATCGCCAACTGCTCTTCGACGCTCATCGGCTCGCCGCCGACCAGGTGCTCCAGCGCCAGGTGCACTGCCTCGCGCTTGGTGCGCAACGCGTACATGCGCATGGCGCGCTCGAGCAGATCGTCGTCGATGTCGATATTGGTCCGGCTCATGCCGTCATGATACACCAAGAGGTGTATCAAGGTGTTCGGGCCCATGGCGCTGCGTCGCCTCGGAGGTCCAGAGCCGGCCAGCGGGCAGGCCGATCATGCGACCGCTGTCGTCGACCCTGCAATCACGCCCGCCCGCGCTACGGCGATTCTGCCGTGATGTTGCAGTTGGCTCTACCGGGCAACTGACGGATGCTCTGCCGTGAAATCGACCGGTGAATTCCCCCCCGGTCGGGACTCAGGGTCCGAGGGCCGTTATCGGGACAACCGATACGCCGTCGGGTCGTCGGTAGCCGAGACCGGTGGCGGTGATGACCAGCTTGGCGACAGGTGAACCGCGTTCGCCTGGGTCGACATGTTTGCACGACTTGATCAGCGAGGCGGCAGCCTCGTCTGCTCTCGAGCAACTCCGCAGACGCTGACGATGTTCGTCCGAGGTTTCGAGGCCACCCGCCTCTGCACAGCACTTCGGCCATGTCGGGCACGGACATCTCAGATGCGGCCGCCTCGCATTGACCGCCGTCAAGCAGCGATCCCAGCGAGACGCTGCCGTCGGATTCGCCGCTCTCGGCCAGCGACATCGGTCGCATGCGCACCCGGCTGACCCTTCCGGCGCCCGAGTGCAGGGTGACGTCATCGGCGGGCTGCGCAGAACCGGTCAGGATGAAGCAGCCGACATCGCGACCCTCATCCACCACGTGGCGGGCGGTCTCCCAGAGCCCGGGCACCGTCTGCCACTCATCGATGAGGCGTGGCCGCTTGCCGTCAAGCGTCCGGCGGGGCACGACCTCGGCGCCTTGCCTGGCAGCTGCGTTCTCGGACAGCAGCACTCGGCTTCGGGCGTGGCGCAGCCCGGTCCAGGTCTTCCCGCAGCCCTTCACACCGTCGATGACCACGATGGGCACCGATTCGAGCGCCCGCGTCACTTGCGCGTCGGCAATTCGGTGCAGATATCCCTGCGGAACCAAGGGACCCGGCGAAGATGCCACACAGGCAACCTAGCCGCAACGCGAACTTTGCGGCAACTGAAGTACGAACTTTTGAGTCTCTTGAGTATGAATCATCGGGACGCTTGGGTGCGAACTTTCCGGGCCCGGGCGCGGACTCTCACAGGCGCCAGAAGGCCGGGGCTTCACGTGCGGCGGGCGATCATCATGTTCGCCACCGAGCGCACGACGGTCGTGCCTTGGACTGGTCGGCAGCCGATGAGAGAGATAGGGCGCAATGGTGGTATTAGGCCAGAGCGTACCTTCGTCGTAGCAGCGTGCACCCTCGGCGGCGGGGAACACTGCGGTCGAAGCAGGGTAGCGACTCAGGCGATTCGGGACATCGTGCTGCGCGACCCTGAGGACGACGCGGCACGGTTGCAACCTCACCAGATGGGCCGGTCCCGGATGCGAGCGCTGGTCGGACTGAGCGAGACGATCGCGCCAGTCTCGAGTGCCGCCTCTAGGGCTGGCAGGTTTGCTGCAAGCAGTTCCGCATGCACTGCTGGCGGGCGGTGGGAAACGCCGCGTACATGGACGACGGAAGGTCTCGCCGAGCGGCGCCGAAACAGGAGCACCCCGAAGTCCGAGTCGGCCGTGGCCACGACGTATTCGTGCTCGGCGGCCCAGTCCAGAATGGTTTCATCGGCGGCGGTGAGCATGTCCACATCGCCGACGTGCAGCGCTTCATGGCCGTGGGAGCGCAGCTCGTCGACAAGCTGAGGGGACAGGTTTGCGTCGAGGAGGAGCTTCACGCAGAAAGCGAAGCAGGGACTTCTCGTTCGCTCACTCGCGCGGCGGCGAACTCAAGAGCTGCGCTGATGTCGTCCGCCTCCAGGTACGGATAGTCAGCCAGTAGTTCCCCGTGAGTTCTGCCGGCAGCGAGCTGTTCGAGCACCATGGCGACGGTCACTCGCAAATCCCGGATGCAGGGGCGACCGCCCATGCGGCGGGGATCAACGGTGACTCGGTCCAAGAGCACAATGACAGGCTAATTGGCGCACACCCGGAGCGTCGTGAGGGATGCCGTTGCCATCCTGCTGGCTGACTGGAGCGCCCGGCAGTCGCCCAGTACGCCTAGCCGGGATTCAGCGGTGACTCTGATCGATTGGCTCGAACGCATCGGGTGTCCAGAGCCGGTCGGCGGGCAGGCCGATCAAGCGGCCGGTGTCGTCGAGCCGGCTGCAGTGCGGCCCGGTGTGAAAGATCACGCCGGCCATGAAGCGGTCGCCGGCCAGCCGTCGCAAGCCTTCGAGGCCGCGGCGGTCGGCTGGCCGCAGCCGGGTGCCGGCCTTGACTTCCACGCCGATGATGGCGCCGTCGTGGCCGTTCTCGAGCACCAAGTCGACCTCGGTACCGTCGCGGTTTCGCCAGTGGCCGACGTTCGGCTGGTGTTCGAGCCAGGACGCCTGCTTGAGCACTTCGCCGACAACGAACGTCTCGAACAGATGGCCGAACTGTTGCAGCGCCGCGGGTTCGAGGCGCCCGAGTCTCGCCGGGGGCAGGCGGAGCAGCCGCGCGGCCACGCCCGAATCAACCATGTGCGCCTTCGGACGCGCTGTGCTGGCGACCCGAGCGGTCCGGCCCCAGGCCGGGAGCAACCTGACGAGGAAACTGGCTTCGAAGAGTCTGATGTAGTCGGCTGCGGTGGTGGCGGGAAGCCCCACGGCATCGCCTGCGCGGGACATGTTCAGCACTTGGGCGGTCTGGGTTGCAACACGACGCAGCAGCGGCGCGAGAGCACCAGGCTGCCGCACCCGACCCGGTTCGAGCAGGTCGCGTTCGAGGCAGAGTGCGATGTAGTCGTCGAACCACCGGTCGCGTGCTGCGTCCGAGCCGGCGAGCGCCATCGGCAGGCCGCCCCGCACAACGCGCCGCACGTAGTCGTCGCGCGTCGTTGTGGAGGCGGCCGGACACACCGCTGAGGCTGGATCCTCGAACAGCGTCTCGATCAGGGATTCGTGCTTGGCGTCGATCTCGCCTTGGGAGAACGGGTGGAGCTCGATGCGATGCAGCCTCCCGGTCAGCGATTGCGATACGAGCGGCAGCGCTGCGAATCGCGTCGATCCGGCAATCACGAATCGCCCCGGCGAGCCATCACGGTTCAACTCGGACTTGATTGCGTCCAGCAGCTCAGGGACATGCTGGTACTCGTCGATGAACACAGGGCCGGGTCCTGAGACGAACAGAGCCGGATCGTCAACGGCCGCATCTCGCACAGCAGGATCGTCGAGATCGACCACGTGAGCACGGTGCCGCTCAGCGAGCGTCCGCAGCAGCGTGGACTTGCCGACCGTGCGCGGTCCCTGCAGCAGCAGCACCGGGGTTTCGCGCATCCGCTGGTGCACGATGCGCTCGACGCGGCGCGTTATCCACTTTGGCATGTTCGACCCGCCCAAGTTGAGACAAGTCTACCGTGATATTGATGTGATTTCTACCGTGAAACTGCTGTTAGTTTTGCCGGGAAATTAACGGGTGTTTTGCCGTGAAATCGGCCCAAACATGCCTGCCCATTGACCGGACCATCGCGGTGAGGAGTCTGCGGCTGGGGGGTCTCAGAGGCGGCGGGCGATCATCATGTTCGCCACCGAGCGCACCACCGTGGTGCCGTGCTGGTTGACGAGTTCATGGGCCATCTTGACGATGCCCCGGTCGGGCTTGGAACGGCTCGGGCGCAGCTCCAGCACCTCCACCACGAGGGTGAGACGGTCGCCTGGATGCACCGGCGCCATCCATCGCAGCTCGTCGAGACCGGGCGAGCCCATGCTCGACGGTCCCAGCAGGTGCTCGCCCAGCAGCCTCATCATGATCGAACCGGTGTGCCATCCCGAAGCGATCAGCCGGCCGTAGACCGTGTCACGGGCGGCTTCGGGATCGATGTGAAACGGCTGGGGGTCGAACTTGCGGCCGAACTCGATGATCTCGGCCTCGTCGATCATCGTCGAGCCGAACGTGAAACGCTCGCCCGCCTCGTAGTCGTCGAACCATCGCTGCGGGCACGGGATATCGCTGGGCATCGAGACAGTCTGGCGGCTGTCGCCGTTCCGCGGTCGCCGTAACCAGCGACGCTCGATGTGCTGCCCTTGTTGGCGTATGAAGTGTCAACAAACTGGCACTTCATACGCCAATAAATTGGCATATGAACCTCGCGAACAGTAGACTCTTCGTTGCCGTGGTGACGAGTTGCGAGCGAGACAAGACCCAGGGCAAGCGAATTCATGACCGAGTCAGATCGACCCCATGACTATCTGCCGCGTGTCGTCGACGCGGAGATGCGCGAAGTGCTCCGTGCCGCGCCAGCGGTGCTCATAGAAGGCCCTCGCGCGTGCGGCAAGACGTGGACGGGACGACACTTCGCCGCAAGCGAGAGGTACATGGACGCCCAAGCACAGGCTCGCTTGGCGGCAGGCCTCGACCCGGCGGCATTGCTGAATGGGCCGACGCCGCTCCTGCTCGACGAATGGCAGATCGCACCGGATGTCTGGAATCCGATGAGGCGGGCCTGCGACGAGCGGGGCCTCCCAGGCCAGTTCATCCTGACAGGTTCGGCAGACCCTCCAGATGACATCACTCGCCACTCCGGCGCCGGCAGATTGCTGAGAGTGCGCATGAGGCCCATGAGCCTGTTCGAGTCGGGAGAGTCCGACGGGAGCATCTCGCTTGCCGGGCTCTTTCTCGGCGAGCGGTGCTCCGCCGCCGATTCGGGTCATCGGCTCGGGGACATCGTGGAGACGGCCTGCCGTGGCGGCTGGCCCGATCTCGTGCGTCGAGGTGCCGGCGCAGCGACTGCGCAGCGTCTCATGCGCGGCTACCTCGACGAGATCAGCCGCACCGACGTCTCCCGCGTCGACGGAGTCGATCGCAATCCGTCGGGCGTCCGCAGGCTGCTCGCCTCGTTGGCTCGCAACACCGCTGGTGAAGCCAGCGCTTCGACGCTCGCGGCAGACACAGCAGACCCTGCGGGCGCAGCTCCTGCGGTTCATCGCAGGACAGTCGCCTCGTACATGGCTGCTCTCGAGCGTCTGTTCGTCGTTGAGGACGTTCCGGCGTGGAAGCCTCATTTGCGATCGCGTGCCCAGCTCCGCGGTCAGCCGAAACGCCATCTGGCCGATCCCTCGCTGGCCGTCGCAGCTCTCGAGGCCGACAGCGATGCCGTGATGGCGGATCTGCGCTTCGCTGGGCTGCTGTTCGAATCGCTTGCCGTGCGAGACATACGCGTCTATGCCCAAGCGTGCGAGGCCGCCGTCTCGCACTACCGGGACAGCGACGGATTGGAGGTCGATGTCATTGTGACCCGGCCCGGAGGCCAGTGGTTGGCGGCGGAGATCAAACTCGGCGGCGAGGCGGCCATCGAGCATGCTGTGAGGTCGCTGAGACGCCTGCGCGACAAGATCGACGCCGCTCGAACCCGGCCCCCGGCGAGACTGGTCGTGCTCACTGCTGGCGGATACGGATTCGAGCATCCCGATGGCGTTTCGGTCGTGCCGGTGACATCGCTCGGGCCGTGACGCAGGCAGCCTGCCTGAGCGGTGGGCGGCTACGTAGGGCAGTCCGCGGTGGTGCGCTCGCTGTGCACCGACTGACGAGATGAACACGATGCATCCCCCGGAACGGTCGCGCATGGCGACTGCGGCCCGCTGAGCGCACCGATAGGGGCTGCGGATGGTCGATGGGGTGCAGTCGCTCGTGGATGTCGTGCAGCAATTCGACACGGTCGCCGACGGTCTCGCGTACGTGGTCGATCATCGCCAAGGTCGATGCGCTGTAAGCACGCGGATCGAAGTAGCTCCCCGCCGGAGCGTTGCGTGGCTGGGGCATCGGGGCCGCTGAGCCGCCATATGGCCCCAGTTGCACCCGGATGTGCCGGTAGCCCTGCTCGCGCAGCTCCTCGACGCTGTCCGTCACTTCGTGAGGGTCGTCGCCGCTTGCGTGGACATAGACCGCAGCGGCTTCGCGATTCTTCCCCCCGAACAGCTCGTACACCGGCATCCCGGCCCGCTTGCCCTTGATGTCCCACAGGGCCTGATCGACACCGGACACCGCGTTGTTGAGCACCGGACCGTTGCGCCAGTAGCCGTTGACCATCGACATCTGCCAGATCTCGCCGATGCGGTTCACGTCGCGTCCGATGAGGAACGGGGCGAGATGACGGTCGATGACGGTCTTCACTGCGAATGCTCGCTGGGTGAAGGTCGCGCAGCCCAGCCCATGCAAGCCGGGTTCGGAGGTCTGGATCTTGACGACGACCAGCCGCGCAGTGCCGGGCTGGGTGAGGATCGCTCTGACGTCGGTGATGGTGACCATCGTGGGGATGTTCCCGAAGACCGGCAGCGGCTCAGTGCGCCACAGATGACCAGGGATCGGCGCTGTCGGTGGCCAGGCCGTAGCGCTTGACGGCCTCCGCTGCCACGGTCGCGTCGATCTCTCCCAGCTCGGCGAGGCGCCACAGCACCGCGACGGTGATGTGCTCGGCGGTCACCTCGAAGTGCTCCCGCAGGCGGCTGCGCGTGTCGCTTCGCCCGAAGCCATCGGTGCCCAGCGACGTGTAGTCGCGACCGATCCAGCGGGACACCTGATCGGGCACGGCGCGCATGAAGTCCGTCACGGCGATGACAGGTCCGGTGCCGTCGGCCAGCTGGCGGGTGACGAACGGCACCTGCTGCGGCTCGTCGGGATGCAGCGTGTTCCAGCGCTCGCACGACAGCGCTTCCTCGCGCAGCGCCTTGAACGACGTGGCGCTCCACAGGTCCACGCCCACGTCATGCTCAGCGGCCAGCAGATCAGCGGCCGCTCGCGCAGCCCCCTGCGCCGAGCCGGAGAAGAGGATCGTGCCCGAGTGGGCGCGTCCGGGCGGCGACGGGGCGAAGCGGTACAGCCCGGCCAGCAAATCTTCGACAGCGAGATCTTCCGGCTCCGGCGGCTGGACGTAGTTCTCGTTATAGATGGTGAGGTAGTAGAAGACGTCCTCGCCCACGCCGTACATGCGCCGGATGCCGTCCTGCACGATGGCGGCCAACTCGTAGGCGAACGCCGGGTCGTAGGCCGCACACGGCGGCACCACCGAGGCCAGCAGCGGCGAGTGCCCGTCCTGGTGCTGGAGACCCTCGCCCATCAAAGTGGTGCGACCCGCCGTGGCCCCCATGAGGAAGCCGCGCCCGCGCATGTCGGCCAGCGCCCAGATCATGTCGCCCACCCGCTGGAAGCCGAACATGGAATAGAAGGTGTAGAAGGGCACCATCGCCACGCCGCGGGTGGCATACGACGTGGCCGCCGCCGTGAAGCTGGCCAGCGCGCCCGCTTCGGTGATGCCCTCCTCGAGGATCTGGCCGTCGATGTGCTCGGTGTAGGACAGCAGCAGGTCGTGGTCGACCGGCTCGTACAGCTGCCCCTGGCTGGCGTAGATGCCCAGCTCGCGGAACAGCGAGTCCATGCCGAACGTGCGGGCCTCGTCGGGAATGATCGGCACCACCCGGTCGCCGAAGCCGGGCTCACGCGTCATCGCCCGCAGCATCCGGGTGAACGCCATGGTGGTCGACACCGCCATCTTTCCTGAGCCCGCAGCGAACTCTTCGAACGGCTTGGAGCTCGGCATCGGCAGTGCCCTTCGGCACCAGTTGCGGATGCGCTTGGGCAGCGGCCCGTTGAGCGCCTTGCGGCGTGCCATCAGGTACTCGTGCTCGGCGCTGCCGGGCGCCGGCCGGCAGTAGGGCGGATCGTCGGGATCGAACTCGGCGTCGATCTCGTCGTGCAGCCGCAGCCGCTCGCGGATCGTCATGAGCTGGGTGCGGTTCAGCTTCTTGATCTGGTGCGTGGCGTTGCGGGCTTCGAGATCGGGCCCCAGCGACCATCCCTTCACGGTCTTGGTCAGGATGACCGTCGGGCTGCCCTCATGCTCTACGGCCGCCTGGTAGGCCGCGTACAGCTTCTTGTAGTCGTGGCCGCCGCGGGGCAGGGTCTGGAGGTCCTCGTCGGAGAGGTGCTGGACCATCTCGCGCAGCCGCGGGTCGGGACCGAAGAAGCGCTCGCGGATGTACTGCCCGCTCTCCACCGAGTAGCGCTGGTACTCGCCGTCGATGGTCTCGTTCATCTTGTTGAGCAGCACGCCGTCGCGGTCTCGGGCCAGCAGCTCGTCCCAGCGGCCGCCCCAGATCACCTTGATGACGTTCCAGCCTGAGCCGCGGAAGTTGGCCTCGAGCTCTTGGATGATCTTGCCGTTGCCTCGCACGGGGCCGTCGAGCCGCTGCAGGTTGCAGTTGACGACGAAGATCAGGTTGTCGAGCCGTTCCCGGGCAGCGAGGTGGAGCGCCCCGAGCGTCTCGGGCTCGTCGGTCTCGCCGTCGCCGACGAAGCACCACACCTTCGACGCCGCCGTGTTGTCGATGCGACGGTTGTGCAGGTATCGGTTGAAGCGGGCGTGGTAGATCGCCATGATCGGCCCGAGTCCCATCGACACCGTCGGGAACTCCCAGAAGTCGGGCATGAGACGGGGATGGGGATACGACGACAGCCCGGTGCGGCCGATCTCGCGCCGGAAGTGCTCGAGGTCGGTGTCGTCGAGGCGGCCCTCGAGATAGGCCCGTGCGTAGATGCCCGGTGCGGCGTGGCCCTGGATGTAGATGTGGTCGCCGGGCTCGCCGTCGTCCTTGCCGTGCCAGAAGTGGTTGAAGCCCACGTCGTACAGCGCCGCCGAGCTGGCGAACGTGGACAGGTGGCCGCCGATGCCGTCGGCCCACGAGTTGGCGTGGGTCACCATCGCCACGGCGTTCCAGCGGATGAACGCCCGCAGCCGCTTCTCGATGCCGTCGTCGCCGGGGAACCACGGCTCCTGCTCGGGAGGGATCGTGTTGATGTACGGCGTCGAGACGGTGGCGGGGAAGTCGACCTGCATCTCGCGGGCCTTGGACATGAGCCGCCTGATGAGAAAGCGCGCCCGGTTCTTGCCCCGCTCCTCGACCACGGCAGCGAACGACAGCAGCCAGTCGTCGGTCTCGTCGGGATCGATGTCGGGGATCTGCTCATGCAACCCGTCGAAGAGCATGGGCTCTAGTGTCGCACCTGGATGAGTCCCCAGCCGAACGCGACAGCGCGAGACGTCTATACCGACGGGTCATGCCTGGGCAACCCGGGTCCCGGCGGCTGGGCATACGTAGTCGACGGCGGCCCGTGGGCATGCGGCCACGAGTCCGCCACCACGAACCAGCGGATGGAGGTGGCGGCTGCGGCCCGCGCCGTCGAGACGCTCGAGGGCCCGTTGAGAATCGTGAGCGACTCCACCTACGTCGTCAAGTGCTTCAACGACGAGTGGTGGAAGAGCTGGCACCGGCGCAATTGGCTGAACGCCGCGAAGAAGCCGGTGGCCAACCGGGACCTGTGGGAGCCGTTCATCGACGCGGTGCTGGCACGCGGCGATGTCACGTTCGCCTGGGTGAAGGGACATGCCGGGCAGCGGCTGAACTCCGCCGCGGACGCCCTGGCCGTGCATGCGGCGGGCGCCGGGGCAGGCCTGCGCGGCGATCGATTCGACGACGGCGTGCTCGATCAGCTCACCGACCGGCGAGCCGACGCGAGCGCACCAGCGAAGCGCGCCGGCCAGGAGGCTGCCAGCCGGGAAGCTGCGGGCCGGAAGATTGCCGGTCACGGATTGGCCGTGCTCGGTCACCGCCCGACCGAGCTCGGCGGGTACAACGAGAATCCGGTGTCGCGCCGCGTGCTGCGACAGCTCAGCGACGTGCTGGCCGCCAAGCGTGAGATGCATCCTGATCTGGTGGTCGCCTCGGGCCTTGGGCTCGGCGCGGAGACGATGGGCGCCGAGGCCGCGCTCGCGGCCGGTGTGCCCTACGTCGTGGTGCTCGCCTTCGAGGGCCTCGACGCCCGGTGGCCCGCACCTTCACGACGAAGATTCGCCGAGCTGCGCCAGCACGCACAGCAGGAGTTCGTGCTGGCGAGCACCGCGCCGATCGACGGCGAGGCATTCGGCAAGGCGATGCGCCGCCGCGACACCTGGTTCATGCGCAATTGCGACGAAGCAGTCCTGGTGCGGCGCCCGGACGACCGCACGCTGGCAGACCTGCACCGTCGCCTGGACGACGCGTTCGGCGGCGACGTGTGGTTGATCGAACCGGCCGGCTGATGCACCGATCAGGCTGCGCCGTCAGGAGCTGCGTCGTCTGAAACAGTCTCGGTGACAGCGGCCAGCCGCTCGAGTGTCTTCTCCATGTTCGTGACGTTCTTGCGGTGAGCGCCCAAGAGTTCGATGCCGCGCGGCGACTTCGCAGTGGACCAGTCGAAGGTCTCGCGCACCAGCGTGCTGCCATCAGGCTGGGACTCGAGCTCGTAGCGCCAGCGTTGACCGTGCCAGTGCGCCCAGGCGATCAGCCGGTTCTCCTCGAACTCCAGGACACGGTTCTTGACGGTGTACGAAATGCCGACCTTGATGCGCATGGAGAACGTGCTGCCCAGTGTCAGCGGGGCATTGCTGCTGGTGAGACGGGCCAAGGTCCCCGAGCCGTCGATCTCGCAGTGACGGCTGGGATCGGCGAGCACCGCGAAGATGTCCTCCGCGGGTGCGGCAATGACCCGCTCGACGCTCACCGTTCGCTGTTTCGGCTGTGCCATGTGGGTCCTCAGGCGGGCACGAGAGCGTCCCGAACGATGTCAGGCGGGGGAGCGCCGCCGCCACGCTCGATGCTGCCGTCAGCGCGCACGAGGACCCACCGGGGCTGCGAGCTCACGCCGAACCGCCCCCACAGCTCGCCGTCTTCGTTGCTGACTTGGGGAACGTCGCCCAGTCGGTGCTTGGCGACGAAGTTCCGGTAGGAGTCCTGGGAGTCGCTGCCGGGCACCCCGACGATGACCAAGCTGTCGCCGTGCTCTCGTTTCAGCGCTGCGACCGCAGGCGCTTCCCGATTGCACGCCGATCACCATGGCGCCCAGAACCACAGCAGGACGTCGTTGCCGGCAGTGAGGGCGAAATCGAACTGCTGCCCGTCGAGCAGCGCGCCTTCCAACTGCAGGATCTCGGCTCGCGTCTCGACCGCGGCCGCTGCAGCGGCCGTCGTCGGCGCCGCAGCGTCAGCCGTCGAGTCGGCATCGCCCGAGGCCGTATCGGTCGGCGCCGCGGTAGTCGCGGGGGCTGCTTGCGAGTCAGTTTCGGCTGCCGTGGCCGCCGGCTGCTGCGTCACCGTGCCGTCGTCGCCGCAGCCGCTCACGGCAGCGCCGCTGATCAACAACGCCGCCGACGCACTGGCCGCTCGGGTCCACAGCAACTTCACAACGTGAGCCTAACCGGCGGCTCCGCTGCTGATGGAGCCGATTACATTCGGCCATGTGAGCACTCGGATGCTGCTGGGTTTGGCTCTTGCCACCGGCACGGTCATCTTGGTGGCGTTCGCCGTCCGCGTGCTGACGTGGCCGTAACGGTCTTCAATGGCGCGTTCGGTTCTGGCGAGTTGATTCATTCCCTCATCTGAAACTGACTCGCATTGGACTTTGCGGGCGTTTCGCGTTTGCGTGTGGGATGTCCGGTTGAGGGTCTGGTTGTGTAGGGAGGGATCCCTCAGAATCGGAGGTGCGTGTTGTCCTGATTCGGGCGGATTCCTGTGGTTGTTGGCCTTACGCGTGTGTTGGTGTTGATCGTCGGTCTGGGGCCGGGTGTGGCCGTGACCGGGGTGCGTGGCCGCCCGGGGCGGGCCGTTGACGGTCGAGGTCGAGCTGTCGGGTTGTCCGTGCTGTGGGGGCTGCGGCGGGCCGGTGCGTCGTCACGGCGCCGGCAAGGTGGGCCTGGCGGATCTGCCGGCGTTCGGGCGCCCGGCGCGGCTGGTGCGGAACAAGCGCCGCCGGCTGTGCCCGGGGCGGGTCGTGTGCGGTGCGCGCGTTCACCGACCAGGACCCTGCTGTTGCGCTGCCCAGGGCGCGCATGGCATCCCGTGCGGCGCGGTGGGCGACACGCCGGGCGGGCCTGGGTCGGGCGATCACCGAGACCGCAGCCGAGCTGGGCACGGGCTGGCACACGGCCACCTCAGCAGTGCACCGGTGGGGCCCGGCGCTGCTTGGCGCCGGCCCTGGCCGCACCGGCGGCGTGAGAGCGCTGGGCCTCGACGAGATCCTGATGTCCCGCCGCGGCCCGTACCGCCGAAAGCACTGGGGCGCCACCATCGTCGGCGTGCGCAGAGGCGTCCTGCTGGACATCGTCGCCGGTCGCAGCGCCGCCGGCGCCAAGGGCTGGATCGGCGGGCGCACGCCGCTGTGGCGAAAACGCATCCGCTGGGCGGTCACGGGGCCTGTCGGGCCCCTACCGCAAGGCGCTCGGCGACACGATGCCGCACGCCACCCAGATCGCGGACCCGTTCCGCGTCGCGCGGCTCGCCAACAGCGCCGCCGACGACATGCGACGACGCGTCCAGAACCACACCACCGGCGGCAGAGGCACCAAAGGCGACCACCTCTACCGCACCAGACGGCTGCTGCTGCGAGCCGCCGAGCGCATCAGCGACCGAGGCCGCACCAAGCTGCGCGGCCTGCTCGCAGCCGGCGACCCACGCGGCGAGGCGCGCGACGCCTGGCACGCCAAGGAAACCCTGCGCGGCATCTACCGCATCGGCGACCGCGACCTCGCGCTCGAAGCCCTCGACGAGCTCTCACGCGACCCGCGCGACGAAACGTTCAGCCCGGAGCTGAACAAGCTCGGCCGCACCCCGCACACTTGGCGGACCCAGATCACGAACTGGCACCTCTCCCGCATCACCAACGGACCCACCGAGACCGACAACAACCTCGCCAAGCTCATCAAGCGCGTGTCATTCAGGACCGCCAACTTCGACCACTACCGAACACGCGTCCTGCTCTACGCCGGCAAACCAAACTGGACCCTCCTCGACAACCTCACCCCACGCTAAAACGCGAAGAGCCCCAATGGTCGGCTGTCGACTCTGGCGTCACTGATACCGGTGCTGGCCGGCATGACCGCGGGCAAGCACGCACGGTCGCTGCGAGCGCGGCCCGCGGAATCCGCACTTGGTGGGGAGCAGCGTCGACGGCGAGCGTTCAGCATCGGTCGCCGGCCTGGACATGCTGGGGGAGCCAGCCGGCACCGCACCGTCTGGGTTCATGCGCCTCAGGACGCTCACCATCTCGGGCACGGCGAAACGTGCATTGCGCCGGCCACCGACTGGGGTCACGATCCCGGCTTTGGCAAGGGCGTTGAGCGCTGTTCGGCCTACACGCCTGGAGACCCCTAGGCGGTCAGCGATCATCTCCGCGTCCAGGATCGGCATTGACGGCAGCAGCCTCATCAGCGATGCGGCCGCACTGTCGGAGCGGAAACGCGACTTCTGTTCCCATCCAGAGGCCATTTCTTCGACGGCCCTCACGGTCACTGTCGCCTGAGCGTGCGCTTCCTCGCACGCAGCGCCGAACACGTCCATCCATGGAGCGAAGCCTTGGCTGCGCGCCGCTGAGTCGTTGGCATCGCATACGACTCGCGTCGCGTTGAGGGACTCGTAGTAGTCGGCTCTGTCGCGCTCGAGCGCGGCGCTGATCGGAATGGCTCCGTCCACCAAGCCTCGTGCGTTGAGCACGGTGTGCACGAGAGCGCGCCCTGTTCGCCCATTCCCGTCTTCGAACGGGTGAACGGTCTCGAACTGCGCATGGGCTACGGCGGCCTGAAGCACCGCAGGGTGGTCACTCGTGTTCAGATATCCAACCAAGTCCTCCGCCAGGTCAGGGACATACTCGGGCGGTGGGGGGACAAACGTCGCTTCCTCAATCAGGCAGTCCGCCGGTCCAATCCATATCGGTTCTTCGCGGAGGGCGCCGCCGAGGTCGCGTTCCTGGGTGTCTTCGAACAGCGCTGCGTGAAGACTCAGAATGTCATCAGCCGTGCAAGGGCGGCCGTTCCGCAGTTGCTCGCCGAGGTCCACTGCCGCTGCCAGCTGCCGGGACGCGCCGAGCGTGAGCGCTTCGTTCGCATCGGTGACCGGCTGCCCAGTCTGTTCGCGATAGCGAGCCCATGCGAGACCGTCAGCTGTGGAGCCGACGCCTTCAATGACGCTTGACCTGACACTCTCGTCGCGGGCCAGCATCCACCGAGCGAGCACTCCCCCCATGTCCGTCTTTGGCATCGATGCGATGTTGCTGAGGGCCCTGTCGGCCAAAGTGAGCGAGTTCATCGCATCGGCCCCGAGAACGGGAGTCCACCCGCTCAACTGGTGGGGGACATATGCGCGGTATGCCCTACGTCCGTAGCCTGTCGCGCTGACCAGCCACGCTTCGGAGTCGACATATCGGCCCACACGCGAAGGTTATCGCGTCGTATGGGCTATTCATGAGGGCTCAGCGACGGGATCGAAGCGGCTTCGCGTCGTATGGGCTATCTGAGTGCCCGTGCTGCTGGACTGCCCGCTTAGTCAACGAGAGAATCTGCGGACGGGTCATCTTCGTAGTCTCCGTTTGCGGGGCACTCACTCGGCAGATGGACAAGTACGACGCCCGAAGCGCCGTAGTACACGATCGCTCTCTGCCCCTGACGAAGCGTCTTTTGGCAGTAGTTACAGACGGGTGCCTCGAGTGTGGTGCTCACGGCTGCTGCGCAACTCATGCCATCCCCTCGCAGCATGGGCATTCGGCTCGTTGGGCATCAGGCGCATGCTCGCCGGCGGGAGCTGGTCCTGACTGCAGCACGGCCACGCCATCGGAGTAGGCGAAGACCATGAGATCAAAGCCAGCCTCGCCGATCAGCCGGCCAGCATCGGTTTTGCTGATCCGTGCGTAGTAGGGGCCACTGTCGCCGCCCAGCATGCCCATCTCGACACGAGAAGCCTGCTTGATCTTGGAGCGACAGTTCGCAACATGACGCACACGGGTGACGAGAGGCTCGGCTGAACCGAAGCGGGTCGTCACCGCTGACAGGGGTCCCTGATTTGGGGGCTTACATACGATAGTTGACGACACGGCTGTGACCTGCGGAAACGCTTTTCGCATCCAACAACGTTCTTGCTGGTCGCACCGTTGCAGGCAACTATCCTACATAAGCCCCAAAATTTGACTGCGTCGATCTACGAAATCGAAGAAACATATGTCGTGCGGACACCCATCGGAGCAGGCTTCCTCAGCACGACCGCCGACAGACTGAGCATCGCGGCACCAGCTTCGAGCGTCGATCTCGCCGCCGGTGAAGCGTTCGAACACTTCCAGCGCTGCGGCCTTCCGCTCCGCATGCGCGTGTGAACCTGTCTCTGCCATGTCTCCCCACTGCGAGGCGCCTACAGCTCGCCGGGTTCCTCGCCGGGCAGGTAGGTGACAGGCAGCCTCGTCAAGCGACGCACTCTCGAGGGCAAGTCGGCGCCCACCAGCCGGGAAGCACCCGCGGGCAGCGTCGACAGGATGATGCCGTCAAAGCTGGAACGTGACAGCACTGCTTGTATCGCCCGCAGCGGATCAGGATCGCCGAGCTCGCCCGAGGCGGCGTACGACGCGGCAGCGATCTTCGCCAGCTGCGCATCCAGCCGCTTCTGCGCTTGCTCCATGCCGAGCGTGTCGGGCCCCAAGTAGTCGGTCGCCGGCACATGCTCAGAGGGGATGCCGGTCACCGGGTCGGCCGCGAGCATCGACAGCCGCCGGGCCCGGGCGTAGCTCTTGGAATGGGTCATCGGCACCAACAGGTGGAATTCGCACGGACCGTGCCGGTTCAGGCGATCGATCTCCGCAACCACCTCGCCGGTGCCCAGCGTCTGGTTGGCCACGATGAGCCAGCGCGTCACCTCCACATCGGGGGCACCCGGCGTCAGGCCCGGTCGCATGCGGTCGACCCGGAAGGCGAGGCGCAGCTTGATCCTGTACAGCGCGATCTCGCCCTCGGTGATCATGACGTCGCGCTCTTCCACATGCGCAACTGACAGATCGCGGATGGTCTTGGTCGCCTCGGCGACTCCCCGTCGCGCCGCATCCTCCCAAGAAAGCCGACTCGCGGCGACCAGCGTGATGACCTTCTCGACCGAATTGAAGTTGCGCTGGGGTGCTTCGTTCAAGATCCGGACCCCTTCGCTGAGAGCTCGTTCCCTCGGGTGGAGAGCGATGTGCTTCGGTGGGGCAGACTGTAGGGCACACCGCGAACGTGCGAAGCAATGCGCGTCCGAGGGGTCCAAGGAGGATTCAATGAGCAGCGTCTACAACGTGATCGAGCTGATCGGCACGAGCGACGAGTCGTGGGAGAAGGCGACACAGAACGCGATCACCGAGGCCTCCAAGACCCTGCGCGACCTGCGCGTCGCGGAAGTTGTGGAACAGGACGTGGTGATCGAGGACGGCGCGATCGCGGCCTTCCGCACCAAGGTCCGGCTGTCGTTCAAGCACGAGTCGCCTTGAGTCACCGCCCCGCGCCATGGTGAGATTTCCGCGCGGTCTCGGGAGAGCGCGCGGGCTGAGTGCGCGCCTGATCCATTCATGACCGCTCACGGCCTCGACGGCGTCCGTGTCGTCGAGATGGGGCAGATGGTGGCTGCGCCGTGGGTTGCCAAGCTGCTCGGCGATCTCGGCGCCGAGGTCATCAAGGTTGAGCCTCCCGCCGGCGACCGCGCTCGCCGGCGCGGGCCGTATCGCTCCACCGACGCGAGCGCCGACCAGATGGGCGGATTCTTCGCTGCCATCAACACCAACAAGCGCAGCGTCGTCGCCGATCTGAATGATCCTGACGGTCGATCTGTGCTGCAGCAGTTGCTCGCAGATGCCGACCTGTTCGTGCACGATCTGGCCGGACGCGCCTCCGCCGACCTCGGCCTGACGGCCGAGGCATTGCGCGTGCGGCACCCCTCATTGGTGACGCTGGCAGTGACGCCCTTCGGGCAATCGGGGCCGTACGCGGACTGGCGCGCCGAAGAACTGCAGATCGTTCACGGCGGCGGCTGGGGTTGGCTCGCGCCTGGCTGCGTCGCCGGCGCCGAGCTGCCGCCGCTGAAGCCTTACGGCCACCAGGCCGCCTTTCAATCCGGCTTCGCAGCTGCGTGCGCGGGCCTGGCGGCGGTGGATCGGGCACTGCGGACCGGCCGCGGTGAGCACATCGACTTCGCCCAGATGTCCTACGTGGTGGGGATGCTGGAAGCAGCGTTCATCAGCTGGTCCTACCGGGAGGAGAACCCCAGCCGCTTGGGTGCTCGCATCCTCAACCCGTGGGGGATCTTCCCGGCCAGCGACGGGCACATCTTCTTGGTGTGCGTCGAGGCCGACCAGTGGGAGCGGCTGAAGGACTTCATGGGCCGCCCGGAATGGGCCGACATGGACATCTTCGACACGCTCGAGGGTCGCTTTGAGAACGAAGACCTGCTGCGCATGTGGCTCGGCGAGTGGATCGCCGCGCAGCCGGTGATGGAGCTCTTCCACCGGGGCCAGGCACAGCGGTTGGCGTTTGCTCCCGTGAACACGGTGGCGCAGATGGCCGCCGACCCGCACTTGGCTGCCCGCGGCTTCCTCGTCACGTACGACCAACCCGGTCTGGGCGACATCACCGTGCCGGGCGCGCCGTCTCGGCTCACGAATTCGTGGTGGTCCATCCGACGGCCGGCGCCTTCGCCGGGCGAGCACAACGGCGAGTCGTTTGCCGCAGCCGACCCGGCCACGGCAACGCGGCCGGCACCCGCTCCTGCACTCTCGGCAGCAGCGTCGGACCGTCCGCTCGACGGCGTCACGGTGGCGGACTTCACCTGGGTCTGGGCGGGACCGTACTGCACGCTGCATCTTGCGCATCTCGGCGCGACCGTCATCAAGGTCGAATCAGCGACCCGCCCGGATCTGGGCCGTCGCCTTCCCACGCAGTCGGCGCACCACGAACCGACGCTCGACACCAACGGCTACTTCAACCAGTACGGCCAGGGAAAGAAGAGCATCACCATCGACATGGGAACGGCCGGGGGCCGGGCGCTCGCGAAGCGGCTCGCGCTCGAGTGCGATCTCGTCGTGTCGAACTACGCCACCGGTGTCATGGACGGATGGGGTCTCGGCTACGAAGCGCTGGCCGCCGAGCGGCCCGATGTGATCGTGGGCGCCGTCAGCGGCTACGGGCACCACGGGCCCTACCGGACGTACATGGGCTACGGGCCCACCACCGGCCCGCTGTCGGGACTGGCGTCCATGACCGGCTACCCCGGCGATGCCGCCGAGGAGCTGGGGGTCTCCCTCGGCGACCCGGCGGCCGGCATCGCCACCGCCTATGGGTTGGTGGCAGCGCTGGTTGCGAGGCGTCGCACTGGCGAGGGCCAGTTCGTCGACACCGCCATGTGGGAAGCCACGACCGTCTGCACCGCTGAGGGCTGGATGGAGTGGGTGCTGACCGGGCGCCAGCCTTCCCCGATGGGCAACCTGGATCCCCTGTGGTCTCCGCACAACCTGTACCGCTGCGCCGGAGACGACGATTGGGTGGCGATCTGCTGTGTCGACGAGGACGAGTGGGCGTCGCTGGCAGGAGCAGTCGGCATCGACCCTGGCGATGAGCGCTTCGCGGCGGCAGCAGACCGCAAGACCAACGAGGCCGAGCTCGACAAGCTCATCGGTGCCTGGACTCGCGAACGCGACCAGTGGGACGTCACCGAACTGCTGCAGGCGGTCGGTGTGCCGGCGTTCCCGTCGCTGAGTGCCCGGTCGATCGAGGCCGACCCGCACCTGGCCGCACGCGGTCTCGTCGAGCGACTCGATCACCCCGCCGTCGGCCAGATGAGTCACGTCGGCATCCCGTGGCTCCTCACCGATGGCGCCAACGGCGTGCGAGCGCCCGCACCGACGATCGGCCAGCACACCCACGAGGTGCTCGCCGACGTGCTGGGTCTCACGCCCGCCGAGATCGCCGCCCTCGAAGCATCCGGCGCCCTGCGCTAGGCGCCGTGAGCGGGTGGCAACGCTATTGAGCAAAGTTGCTCAATAGCGTTGCCACCCGGTACACTGCCTGTGTGGCGAGATATCGACGACCACTGGTCACGACGATCGTAGAGCGGCTTGGCGAGCCGCCCCGACGGCTGATCGCGGTGTTCGGGCCTCGACAGTCAGGCAAGACGACCGCTGTACTGCAAGCCCTTCGCATGATTCCGCAAGGTTGGCGCATGGTCGCCTTCGAGCCTGACGGCATCGACGAGACATCCGACGCGCCGGGCCCCTTGGACACGGACGAGGCTGCTGAGGCTCATGCACGTCTGCCATCAGCGCCTCGCGACGCTCGATGGCTGGTTGACGTGTGGCAGCGATGCCGTGAGCGAGCGAAGGAATCACCCGCCGGCTATGTCCTCGTGCTTGACGAAATCCAAGCGTTGAGGAATTGGTCTGCTGTCGTCAAGGGCCTCTGGGATGCCGACCGTGCTTCGGGCTGCCCTCTGCATGTTGTCATCCTCGGCTCGGCACCGTTGCCGATTCAGGCAGGCTTGAACGAGAGCCTGATGGGCCGCTTCGAGCCGATTGTGTTTCCTCACTGGTCCTTTACTGAGATGGCTGAGGCCTTTGGCTTCACTCTTGACGAGTACATCTTCTACGGCGGCTATCCGGGCACCACCGAACACATGTCAGGCCATGAGGAATGGCATCGGTACGTTCGAAGCGGACTGGTCGAGCCAAGCATTGACCGCGATGTGGTTTCGATGACAAGCATCCGAAAGCCAGCGCTGATGCGGCGTCTCTTCGAAATGGGCACCCGATACTCCGGGCAGATCCTCTCTTACAGCAAGATGCTGGGCCAATTGCAGGACGCCGGCAACACCACGACGCTGGCGAGTTACTTGCAGCTTCTCTCACAAGTCGGCCTGCTGACGGGCTTGAACAAGCACGTCGAGCGTGCCGTCTCGGCGAAGGCCTCCACGCCCAAGCTCAATGTCCTCAATACCGGGCTGATGTCGATGGTCTCCGGGTACCGGATTGATGAGGCTCGCTCAGATCGAACCCTGTGGGGTCGCCTTACCGAGAGTGCAGTCGGGGCACATCTGGTCAGCACGATGCCCTCGAGTGGGGAAGTGAAGTACTGGCGAGACCGGCGCGGCCGAACCGTGGTCGAAGTCGATTTCGTCTTGGAGCGAGGTCCACATGTCGTAGGGATCGAAGTCAAGAGTGGAACGGTCAGAGACGTATTGCCCGGCCTCGACGAGTTTCGGAGCCGTTTCAATGTCCGGACACTCGTCGTCGGTGAGGGGGGTATCCCGCTGCACGAGTTCTTGTCCGTGCCCGCGAGCGAGTGGGTCGAGGAAGCATGAGCGAGACGTACGTCGCCCGCACATGCACCCGCCTTGTCGCGACTGAGTTGGGCGGACAAGACGAAGCGGAAGTTGCTCCGCTCAGTTCGTACAGGTCCGATCGCGCCTATGTGCTGCTTGGCGATGCTGGTTCCGGCAAGTCGACAGAATTCAGCGAGGAGCGGAACGCACTCGGTGATGCGGCGGTGTTTCGCAGCGCGCGCGACTTCGTAACGCTTGATGTTGCACCGGAGTGGGGTGACAAGACGCTGTTCATCGACGGTCTCGACGAGATCCGTGTGGGCACAACCGACGGGCGCCCGGCGCTCGACGAGATTCGCAAGCGCCTAGATCGACTCGGTTGGCCGAGTTATCGCATTTCTTGCCGCGAGGCCGATTGGCTCGGTAGTAACGACCGCCACCGCCTTGAGAGCGCAACCCCCGGCGAGACAGTGGTCGTATTGCGGCTGGACCCCCTCGGCAAAGAGTCCATCAAGGAGCTCTTGGTTGCTCATCTCGATGCTGAGGCGATTCCCGGCTTCCTGGCTGAAGTTGAGCAGCGTGGCCTCAGCGGCATGCTCGACAATCCGCTGACGCTGGAGATGCTCGCCGCGTCTCTCGGACAGGGAGGCGGAGATCAGCCCACCAGCCGAATCGACGCATTCGAAGTCGCCTGCAGGCGCATGGTGCAAGAACACAACGACGAGCACATGGCCGCATCGCGCGGCGCCCCGCCGACTGAGACGGCGCTGGTCGCTGCTGGGGAATTGGCCGCCATCCAGTTGCTCTCGGGAGTCGAAGGCTTCTCCCTCGGCCCGGTCGAAGACCACTCGTCGTATGTCTCCTTGGACAGCCTCCTACCCTCCGCCCTCGAAGCCCGCAAGGAGGACTCGCACCGCCGTCGGTTTGCACTGGGAACCAAGCTGTTCTGGGCACCACCCAGCGTCCACTCCTTGGCGAATTGGCCAAGGCTCGCACCGCGGCACCGCCAGATCGCTGAGTTCCTTGGCGGCCGGTACCTGGCACATCTCGTGAACAGCGGACTACCCGCCGAACGAGTCGTCGCTCTCATGATCAGCCCACATGACGGCAGGATTGTGACATCACTACGCGGTCTATCAGCCTGGTTCGCAGCGCACTGTGCCGAAGCACTCGACCAACTCATCGATGCCGACCCAGTGGGCATCGGCCTCTACGGCGACATCAGCTCACTCAGCGGCGAGCAGAAGCGACGACTGCTACGAGTCATAGCGGAATACGCAGACGAAGGCCCGCTGCTTGGTCACGAGTGGCGCGACAACCGGAGCGTTGGCTATCGCGACTCGACCGCGTGGGCATTTCGCACGATCATCGACGACGAAACCATTGAGGCAGTAGCAGAGCTCATCGCCTGGGCCGGTCCTCAAGATCGCAAGAGCGAGCGCGTCCGAGAGTTCCTGCTTCAGATTCTCGCTGTTGTCGAGGAAGGCCAGTTCGCGGCTGCGCGCCAGCTCTTGCCTCAGGCGAAGTCGACAGTTCGTGACGGCAGCTACTCACGACATGTTCGACTGGCGGCTCTCGATGCCCAGCTTCACCTCGTACCCGCCGGAGAGGCCAGGCAACGCGAACTACGCCAACTGCTTGATGACATATTGGCGAGCCGCATCTCGGACCCCAACCGCCAGCTTGCAGGGGCGCTGCTCTACGAGCTCTATCCCGACGCCGTCGGGCCCGATGAAGTGCTCGACTTCGTCGATCATCCCAGTCATGACCGGATCCACGGACTCTTCGAGGGCTTCTGGCACAGAGAGTTCGCGCATCGTTCTTCGGGCTCCCAAGCCGGCCAAGTCCTGGATGCGCTTCATCGGGAAGCGGCCCGCGTGCTGCCCGTGCTGCAATCGCGCCACTTCGATAGCGCTGCCGTGGACCTGTTGGCGAAGGCGGTCGCTGAACTAGGCGATGAAGTCGACATCGGCCATTTGTTCGACTGGCTGCACGTTGCTGGCGCTGCTGAACCGCAGGTGATGCCTGCCAAGAGTCCCGCCGCGCAAGCCGTTCGGGAGTGGTTGGAAGCTCGTCCGGAGACCCAGCGGCAGGTGTTCTTGGAATGGCTACGCCGCCGCGACCCACAAGACCCCTTGGGCTTCAGGTCCTATGACTGGTGTCTCGCATTGCACGGGAGCAAGCTGCCTCGAGATATCGGGCGCTGGTGCCTAGCGCGAGCGGTGGAGTTGGCACCGACAGAGCCTGCTGTTGCGTGTGAACTTGTGCGGCGGGCACATGAGGCTCTCGATGACTCAGACAGGAATACAGACCTCACCGCCGAAGTCTTGCGAGCCGCTGTCAGCGGTTGCGGCGACTTGGAGGAACTTGTCGAGGCTCTGTTCGCCCCGGTGACGCCAGATCCACGAGTGGAGCAAATGCTCAAGGAACACGACAAGCGTCGTGAGGAATGGGAAGAGGAGAAGAGGAAGCTCGCGGAAGACTGGGCAACCGGCCTGCGATCGAGTCTGAGCCAACTCCGGGACAACACCTTCTCGTCAGCGAATCTGCATCGACTCGCGCTTGCCTACATGGGGCTGTATGTCGACAGCTCCGAGGAGTTGGGTGCGCGGGACAGCCTCAGTGATTTCGTCGGCGGCGAAGACGATCTCGTGGTGGCGGTGTTGCAGGCGTTCCGCGACTCCGTTAAGCGTCCCGATCTTCCCAGCGTTGAGGAGACGATCAAGCTCCACAATGAGTCGCAGCACGCTTGGCTCGCGCTGCCGGCGCTAGCCGGCTTGCAACTGCTCGACGCCGAAGACCCTGAACAGCTTGACCAAATGGATGACGAGGTCAAGCGTCAAGCACTAGCGCTGCTGTTCTGTGTGCCGACGAACTCGACTTCGCCGCCGCCTTGGTTCGAGCGCTGGTTCGAAAGACAGCCATCGCTAGTAGCGGAAGTAGCGACCAGGTGTGCGACCGCTGCGATCCGTAACGGCGACGAACACCCGTCGGGCCTCAGCGAACTTGACTCGGTCGGCGGAGATGCAGGCATACGGAACGCAGTCAAGCTGGAGCTGCTGCGATCCATTCCAGCGCGGGGCGCTAACGCCCAGCTTCGGCTGCTCGACCGGCTGCTGCTGGATGCAATGGCGCACCCGGATTCAGGCAACCTCCAAGAACTCATCGACGAGAAGCTCGCAGTTACCAGCATGACCGTGGCCCAACGCACCCGTTGGCTCACTGCGGCAGCGCTGCTGTACGAGGGCAATTGGGTCCCCGCCCTCATGGAGCACGTGTCGGCTCATCGATCGGCCATACGTCACGTCGCAGCGTTCTTCCACTCCGATCACGGCCCACGCATGACGGGACGCTCCAGCCTGACGGCGAGTGTCGCCCCAAGAACCCTCGCCGCGTTCGTCGAGATGCTTGGTCGCGCATATCCGCCGTTGGAACGAGACGGGCTGATAACGGTCGAGATCGATGCAGCGGACCGGGTCAGAGACATTATCCATCAGCTTGCGCAGTCCCCGGACACTGCAGCTGGCGAGGCATTGCGACGCTTTGAGCACGACCCGGAACTGAGTGAGTGGCACGACATCTTGAGTCGGCGGCGCGAGGCACAGAGCGCGATCCAACGAGACGCTGAGTATCCCCAACCGAGTGTCCATGAAGTCCAGCAGACGCTGAGTGGCGGCAGGCCGGCAAACGCGGCCGATCTAGAGGCGCTACTGCTAGATCGACTTGGCGACATAAGCCGCGAGGTACAGGGGGATGCAAGTAATCCCTGGGGTCTCTTCTGGAATGTGGACGCTCATGGCCGCCCAACTGCTCCCAGGCCCGAGAACGCTTGTCGAGACTCGCTGCTGACTCTCATGAAGAAGCATCCATCGCTGCGAGAGGTGGACATTGAGCCCGAAGTCAGCTACGCCGCCGGGAAACGTGCCGACATCCGGGCGAGCTGTCCTGGCTTCAACGTTCCGATCGAGATCAAGCGCGAGTCGCACAGCGACCTCTGGCACGCGATGCGCAGTCAACTCATGGGTCAGTACACGACGGATCCGGCCACCGATGGCTTCGGCATCTATCTGGTGCTGTGGTTCGGTGGCGAGCAACTGCCGACGCCACCGTCGGGGCGGCGACCACGTAGCCCTGACGAACTGCGGAGCATGCTCGAGGCGGACCTCAGCATCGACGAAGCCCGCAAGATTGCGGTCCGGGCCATCGACGTCACGAAGCCGGGTCGCTGAGGGGTGGACATTACACCTAGGAGACTGCTGATTTATTCGGATTCGGGCAAGTCTGCAACGCTCTGACCTGCGGCTTTGTGCCCATGAATCGGCGATTTCGGCAATTGCTCAGCAGTCTCCTAGTGCGGTCGGCAATCGGACAGCCACAGCTACCTCGATCACCCGTCCGGTCGAGGCCAGTGCTTCGCCAATGCGTGCGATTGCGTCGTCTTCGACTTGAGGTCCAGGGAAGTACTCGGTCTCGATCGCGATCGGTGCGGAACCGGTGTTCACAACGATGTCGGGCCGAAGCCCGGCCTTCGTCAGGGTCTTGGTTGCTTCGGCAGAAACGATCCAGCCGCCAAGGCGGTTGCCAAGAGCGTTCGCGACGAAGGAGTTGAGGGCAGGTTCAGCCATACGTGGGCTCACATCACCCTCCTGCGACTTGATCCCGCTGCGAACCGGGCACGTCTCGCAAGGTACAGGGGTGGTGTGACACAGGGCCGAACCGACGGTCGGTTCAGTACCCCTGTGCGTGACCGGCCAACGGTTATGCGGTGTGATCTACAGACGCGGGCGCTGAAGTGAGGTGTCCGGCTAGTCGGGCCAGTCGGTGAGGGTGACGAGGTCGAACATCGCTCCGGCAGGGTCGGACACGGTTGCGGCGCGGCCAGGTCCGAAGTCGAACGGCGGCATGATCACGTTGCCCCCGTGAGCGGTCGCTGCGGCGTAGGCGGCATCCACGTCGGACACTCCGAAGCTCACCCGCCAGTGGGGCGGCACGCCGTCGGGCAACGGTGCCATTGAGGTGCTGGCAACCGGCTCTCCGTCCAGTGTGAACACCACAGGCCCATCGGGTGCTTCCTCCATCGTGCCAGTCTCCCAGCCGAACAGCTCGCAGTAGAAGGCTGCTGCAGCGTCGTCGTCGTGCGTGGCGACTTCTGCCCAGGTGAACGCACCCGGCGCATTGACGATGCCCGCACCGATGGCGGCGATCGGCGTCCACGTGCAGAACACGGCGCCGGTGGGATCAGCGGCGATGACCATCCGGCCTGCGGCGTCGGGACCCGGCTCGGGCACGTCGATGGCGGGCCGCATGACGGCGCCTCCGGCCGCCGCAACCCGACCGGCGAACTCGTCAGCATCGTCCACAGTGACGTAGACGTTCCAGCACGGCGGGACACCTTCGCTGAGCATCTCGGGGGGCATGTCGAACACCCCTGCTGCGGGGTGCCCGTCCACGACCGCCATGACGTAGTTGATCTCGCCGCTGGGGTCGCGCTCGAAGTCCCAGCCGAGCACGGCTGCATAGAAGCCAAGGGCACCTTCGACATCAATCGTCGCCAAGTCGACCCACGACGGTGTTCCCGGTGCATGACGCTCTCGTATTGGCATGCTGCTTCATCTCCCTACGAACCGCGAGCGAACTGCTCCGACCAGATGTCGTGCATCCGGCCGTGCGAATCATACGAATCCGCGACGAGCCGCAAGACCCGTGCCGTGCGGGGCCAGCGGTCACCCACGATCTCGGCCTGCACCCTGTAACGATTGGAGAGTTCACGTTCGGCTGTCCCGCCGTCGGGCAGCGATCGCCAATGGACTCCTCGCAGATTTGAGATGCCACGAGCGAGGCCATGTTCGATGTCCGACGCCCGAGTCTCGATGCCAGACGAGCGGAGTGCTTCGAGCACGTCGCGTACATCAGGTGGAGGGACGATGCCGTGCTCGTCAGAGGACTCAGCCGGCACCTTGGCGAGCATCTCGCCGACGTAACCCGAACCGAGCGAAAGCAGTTCTCGCTTCGCGAGGAGTTCCAGCGCTTGGGTGATCCAGTCCAGCATGATGCTGCTGTCGACCGTGCCGTCGTCTCTCAAGCCTGGAATGCGATTCCAGTAGTGAAGGACCGTCCAAGCCTTGCTGGCTGCCGCATCGGCAAGCGCCGTTGCCGTATCGGTTTCGACGGACTCAATGGGGCCATCGGGCCTGCTCTCGCCTGTGGGTGCGTACATGTTCGCGATCAGTTCGACGAAGAAGCGAGGGTCACGCTCCAGCCACGCGTGCACCAAAAGCCCCTGCCCACGGCTACCGGGCACATCGTCAAGCATGATCTCCAGCCGTGCGAGTTGAACTTGGCGCGGGTCGTCGAGATTGACATCGTCCAATGGCATTTGATCGCTCAGCCAGTCGAGCGACTCTTCGACCCGTAACCGCAACGGATGGGCTATCCGAGATGAGTCCACATCGCCGGCCACGGCTTCGAGCGCTCGCAAGGCGAGTTCGAGCCTCGCTGAGTCGTGACTCTCAGATGTCCCATCGGAGTCGTCTGTTGCGAAGCGGTGAAACGCGATGATTTCGACGGCCGCGTCAGCTCTTCCCGCAGCGAGCAGCCGATCTGCCGCTTCGGCAGCTAGGACAGAATCCGAACCGATTGGCAGCGGGTTGTAGTGCTTCCAATACGCCGAATCGACATCGCGTCCGAGAGCCTCGGCGATCTCCCAGGCAAGCGGGAAGTCCCTGAGCGTGGTCAACAGCCGCGCCAAGTCTGTGGCACTGAAATGCTGTTCGCGAAGGCCCGTCAACCACGCTGAGAGGTCTGTGTCGGCGCGGTGCCGAATCCTGAGATTCTCAGCGAAGAAGCCCATTGCCACGAGATCCCACAGCACCGCGTCGGATTCTGGACCGATTGCGTGGCTTGCACCTTGGTCGGGGGCGTCAAGAAGTGGTGTGGGCGGCACTTCGTCTGCCAACCAGGCCGCGAGGGTGGGCGTCAAGGCGTCGACGTCGGCCCCCTCACCGTCGCCGAGTGTCAGTTTGTCTGAGTGAGCAAGCTCTGCGAGCAGGCGTCCGATGTGCTCGACACCCGATACCTGACGGTCGCCATGCGCTCGGACAGCGAGCCTGCGGATGCCCTCAAGACCGTCAGCCGCGTACGCCTGCATCACCGCCGCGCGGCGAAGCTCGGCAAGGTGCCTCTCATATTCTTCACGGTCATCGCCGAATGCAGGCACATCAAGTCCCGGCGAATGAGCCTCGAACAGCCATGCGCTTGTGGTGGCTGGATCATCATCCCCGAGCCCTTGAGCGACCTGCTCGACATCGGCGAGTTCATCGGGGTCGAGAGTCCAGAACGCATTGGCGAACTGATGGTGCAGACGGATGAACGACCGCAACCGATCACCGAGCAACGACCTGTCGAGATCACCTCGCTGCGCGGTCTCCTCGACAATGGCTAAGGCTCTTGCCCGTGCCGCTGGCGACAGGCGCATGAACCTTCCGCCCTCGTCAAGCGGCCAGAACATGTCGACGAGACGCTCGGCCTCTGTAGCGCTCGATGCGAAGTACGTGATCATGTCCAGCAGGAGCGCGATGACCTGGTGAGTCGCCGAGGCGTAGTCGTCTTGCGGTGCTGGCTCGACGATCGCGGGCCACTCCCGAACCTCCGGCGCCGCGTTGGGAGAACCGCCAGCCCGGTGAGGAGCGAGGTCCCAGAGAACGCGCCACAGCGCGGACCGCAGTTCATTGCTTCCGGCCGCCTCGCCGATCTGAACCCGGCTGACTAATCCGACGAGCACAGCGTTGCGTCGGTCAGTGGACAATCCGGTCTGAGGCAGTCGAGGCCAGAACAACGAAACAAGACAGTCGTGCGCCTTTGCGGCGAGATCGTGGTTGCCGACTGAAGCCAGTGTCAGCAGTGACTCGGCGACCAACGCCAAATGGCTGGGCTCCGGAGACCACGCGAGCGCTTCCGACGCATGCTGCAGGCCGTACCAGCCCGTATCCGACGAGGGTCCGCTGCTGCCTTCAGTCAGCGCCAGCAGATCCTCGGGGGCCGCTCTCGCCTGTGCAAGGGCGTCGCCAAATGCTTCGAGAAACTCATCCGGCGCTGCCTCAGCGAGCAGCGGCAACACCTCGCCCAGATCGACGATGCGCTGGATCGTGCGGTGAATGGCGCCATCGATCTCGACCAGCGAGTCGTCGCCAGCCTGCGTCACTCGTCCCGTCTCGTGGTCGTCGTCATCGATCACGAGCAGGCTTCGGACGATCAAGGCGGCGCGCGTCTCGGCGCTGATTCCGCTGGCCACTGGTGCGTCGCTGCCAAGAGTCCCCAGGAGAGCCAACGAACGCGCGACTCCACGGCGCAAGTCACGGCTGCTGACTGGTTGCGTCTGAGTGCGTCCGTCGATTTCGAAAGGGGTCCCATCAGGCCATCGCTGAGTCTCGCTTCCCGTGAGGGCATGCTCGGCCACAGACGCAAATCGCTCGAGAAAGCTCTCCGGCATTTCTGAGGCCAGAAGCCGCCAGGCTTCCTGCGGGGCAACGAGATCCCACTGATCGCCAACCTGTGCGATCAGCGCATCGGTGCCTTCGCTGAGTGGCCGAATGATGAGCAGCAGATCCTCGTAGCTCAGGTCGGTGCCGGAGATTTCGCACAGAAGCGACTGATCCCCCGCGTGCCGGTTGGACCAACGACCGGCCAGCAAGGCGGCCCACACGGCCCCCAGATGTCGGCTGCGTGGAACCTGGTCGAGCCATGCAGGAGTGACGGGATTGGGACCCACCTGGAGCGTCCTTCGCAGCGCGCCGAGGCTGCGACGTCCGAGCGCCGCCAGACGCCAAGCCTCACTGCGGCTGAGGCCTTGTCGTTCCAGCGTCTTGGCAGCGGCCGTCGGCTCAATTAGCCCAATCTCGATCAGTGCTTCGTCCTCTTCGGAATTCGAACTCGGGCGCGCGGCCCGGGAGAGCGGAACAACCATGCAGTGCCGCGATGGCTCTGCACCCTCCGCGACCTCTCGTTCGGCAGCGACCAAGATCGCCCCGCCACCCGGTTCGCGCTTGAGACGCCGCCAAGCCGCGGCATCCGAAACGACCAGCATCCGGTCGAGCAGCCCCCCAGCACGGGCACCCGCAGCCGAGATGAAGTCGAGCGCGTCTTGAGTGTTGCCGGCGACGACGTAGACGGTCCTGCCCCCGGTCGAGCACATTTCGACGAACTCTTGGAACTGTTGCTCGCGGCCCGCGAGCAATACATCGGCGCTGAACTGTCCACCGGTGTGCGCCTGCTCATGGTCCCATCGCCTGCGAGCCGGCGTGAAGCCGTCAGGCGCGAGTCCCAGACTCTCTGAGAAGCGAGCCCGCGTGGCCGGTGCCTGGATGAGCCAATTCAAGAGATCGTCGGCATCGAGTGCTCGGACCTCACGCCAATGTCTTTCTTCGCTGCGCTGTGCTTGCCACTGACGCTTCGCTTGCTGCCTGCCTGTGCCTGTCGGCTCAGCCGAGCCGGACGCTCCGGACGGTGTCTTCGTCGACTCGGGCCAAGCGCGGGGAGTGAGATGGACATAGGTGACCTGGCTGGCGTCGAGACGCGCCTCACTCGTCCGCCTGCCGTAGTTGCTGTCGGCATTGCGCGTGACGTCTGCTGAAGTCGAGACCTCCCAGCGGGACAGCCCACGCGGCGCCCAAGGCGTTCCCAGCCGGGTCTCCACTTCGAGATCGAAGTCGGGCCGTCCGATTCCCTCGGCGGTCGGGCAGTCGATGCGGATGAGGTCTTGTGTGGGTGTCGTCTCCACGATCAGATCGCGGATGAGGGCTGGCAACTCGTCACGAGCTCGCAGCCCGTTTGCCCACTGAAGAATGTGGTTTCGCTCCGCAAGGCCTAGCCCCCCGGGGACCGACCACAAGCCGACAGCCTCGTCTGGTTCCCCCTGTCGCGCAGCGAGGTTCAGAGGCGGGGAATGCAGATCGGAGGCCTCGGCGGAGGAGGGCGAGGGCAAATCCTCGGCGTCGCGGCGGGCCCACTGGACCCCATCGCGTTCGATGAGGAACACAGCTCGGTCCAACGACGCCCGCTCCGAGTCTCCGAAACGATGGAGAAGAACGGCCCGCGCGTCGAATGGCCCTGCGTTGAGCCAGACGTAGTCACCTGTGGCCCAATCGACGGCCACGCCGGCTTGCGCGGGAGTGCAGAAGTGCCGTTCGAACCAAGCGAGCATCTCGTCGACGACGTCCGGATTCTCAGCAATGCAGCGCTCAGCGATCTTCAACGCCGCCTCGGTCAGCGCCTCGTCGGGAAGCTCGGTGTCTTGCTGTGCATCGCCGGCGGCGGAGGCTGCGTGGAAGCGGCGGAGCGTTTCGGCTTCCTCAGCGGAGACTGCACTATCGGCTTCCAAGCCGTTGATCAGAGAGTCGGACAGATCGGGTGATACCCGGTAGCGCTCACCGTCGGCGACTCTGAGCAGGAACAGCGCGCTGGCGACGGAACGTCTCGCCAGTGCCACTGCGCCGGTACCGGAGATCGGCACGAGGCGCCGCGCTTCGGCGATCCAATCGGCGACAACCGATGGCGCAGGCGGACGAGCGTCCCGAGGCTGCGCGTACTCGATGATGTCGAGATGCCACTCTGGACGCTCGGCGACGAAGGCCCGCAACGTCGCCAGGCGGGTGTCCGACTCACGATCGCAGCCGATGGGTGCGAACTCGACAATGCGAGTCTCGGCGTGATCGGCTTCGCCTTTGCGGGCGATGAGATGAGTCGCGACCGTTCCCTCGTCTCCAGCCGAGACGGCTGTCTCGAGATGTTCTGATGCGGAGACCGTGTAGCCCGCTGCTTGGTACCGCCGCCGAGCTTGCGCTCTTGCGGCCCAGATGTTCAGTGCTGAGGCAGCCATGGCACCTCCAGCAAGTTCGAAGAGTCAACGATCTGGATGTAGACGAATTCCTTGAGATTCTTGGCGACTTCGACGTGGCCGATGAGTGTCGCCGGCCACGACTCACAGTCTGCCGCAAGGGAGCGGTCGTGACTCAGGGAATTCAGGTCGACCCGCGCCGCATGAATGTCGCTGAGCTGGGCGTCATCGGTGAACGCGAGTCCTTCCAACGCGTCGAATGTCGGCTTGAGCACGTTGTCGAGGTCTGGGATGCCGCCAGTCGCCATGTCGCAGAACCAATGAAAGCCGGCGTGAACAGGTCCGGAGGCGTAGACAGGCTGTTCGGAAACAGGTGCGCTTGCTTGCGGAAGGGTTGAGTTTGCTGCCGCTTCGACCTGTCTTCTCCAGCCGTCGAGGCTTCGAGCGCTGCTCTGAAGCGATTTCGGACGCCCCACAACGATCAACTCGATCATGACTCGGCGGCCGCGACGTGTCGAGCTGTCTCGTCAAGCAACTGTGTTCCCAAACTGGCACCACACCGAATGGGACTCTGTGACCTCTGCTTCCCATCGGGCATGACCGCGATCGACACCATTGGCAAAGCATAAGCAGTTAAGTTTTGATACAGGAGATAGTTTTTCGATCTATATCGAACGTCTAGGCGCAGAGCGCCTGCTGGAGGACTGGGTGCTGGCGGCCGGTCGAAGGCGTCGGCTGGCTAACCGTTCCCCGACGGTGCGAGGGTGCGGCGCAGGACGCTGGCGGTGAGCTCCTGGGCTTCGTGCGCCTGGGCCAGGAAACGGGTCATGCCGAAGAAACCGTGGAACTGGCCCGGGTACTCGATGAGCGTGGTGGGCACCTTGGCGTCTGCGAGCTTCTGCGCGTACTCGACGCCTTCGTCGCGCAGCGGGTCATGGCCGGCCACGATGACAAGGGCCGGTGCAGCTCCAGCCGGATCATCGACCGCTAGTGGGGCCGCATACGGGTTGTTGCGCTCAGACGGCGGGCAGTAGTGATCGTCGAACCAGGCCATCGTCGCGCGGGTCAGCAGGTAGCCCTCGGCGTTGGCGATCATCGAATGGGTGTCGCGGTCGAAATCGGTGACCGGGTAGATGAGCACCTGCAGGCCCGGCTGGCCGCACGCGTCGCCGTTCGCAGCGCCGTCACGGCACATCAGCGCCACCGCGGCTGCCAGATTGCCGCCGGCGCTGTCGCCGCCGATCGCCACCCGGGCCGGGTCGATGCCCAGCTCGGCGGCGTTGTCCATCGCCCACTGGGTGGCAGCACAGCAGTCGTCTGCAGCGGCCGGGAAGGGATGTTCGGGAGCGAGGCGGTAGTCGACCGAGACGGTCACGACACCGGCCAGCATCGTGAGCGCTCGGCAGGTGCGGTCGTGGGTCTCGATGCTGCCCACGACCCAGCCGCCGCCGTGGAAGTACACGAGGCAGCCGAGCGTCCCGTCGACGGCAGCGGTGGCGGCGCCGTCGCCGGGCCGGTAGATCCGTACGGCGATGTCGTTGCCGTCAGGGCCGGCAATGGTGCGGTCTTCGGTGCTGGCGACGTCGACGAGTTCCCCGGCGGGCGGCATCTCCTCGAAACCCCGGCGAGCACGTTCGTAACCGACGTCTTCGAACGACGGCCGGCCTAGGGCGTTGAGTTGGTCGATGACGGCTGATGCTTCGGCTTCGAGAGTCACGGCGTGCAGCATATGTTCGCTGCGCGCGGCGACGCAGCAGTCGGGATGGGCTCCGTCTGCGGGTGCGCTATGCCCCGCTGCCGTACGCTGAGACGGGCAGTCCCGCCGGGGGCGGTGGCTGCCATGAGGCGGAGCCGGGGCCCGAGCGGCTTGTGCGCGAAGCGAACAAGAGCGGGAAACGAACGGTGCGACAACGAGAACGGTGCGACAACGAGAAGGTGCACTCGTCGGGCGCACCCATGTGACGGGGGCAGGACATGGCTGAGGACGTGATCGCTGCCGAGCGTGGCACTACGCCGATGGATGCGTTCGTCGACCTGGCCGTGGACAGCGACCTGGAGATGTTCTTCGTGCAGGCGCTCGCCAACCAGGACCAGGACTTGGTGCTGCACCTGCTCAAACACCCCGCGCTATCCCGACCTTCTCCGACAGCGGCGCCCACGTCACCCAGATCATGGACTCGTCGCTGCAGACGCACCTGCTGGGCCATTGGGTGCGCGACCGCCAGGAGTTCACGCTGGAAGACGCCGTGCATCGCATCACCCAGCTGCCGGCGCAGGCATGGGGCTTCGACGACCGCGGCGTGCTGGCAGTCGGCAAGGCCGCCGACGTGAACGTGTTCGACCCCGAGACGGTGTCACCCGACATGCCCAAGCTGGTGCACGACCTTCCCGCTGGGGCCCCCGCCTGCGCCAGACCGCCACCGGCTTCGCCGCCACCATCGTCAACGGCGAGGTCATCACAGAGCACGGCAAGGTGACCGGTGCTGTGCCCGGCCGGCTGCTGCGAGGCCCGCTGGCCCGCTAGCCGGACCGGTCCCGCCGATCATCAACGCTGTCTGCTCCGACGTCACGGGGTCATTGTGGCCCAAGAACGGGCGACCGTCGTGAGGCAATGCAGCAGCGCGGCGTGTAGCTTCATACGGACCACCTTCCGCATTGACACGATGAGACCAGGGGGATGCTGTGGCGACCAAGGCTGGAGAGCGTCTGGATTTTGACGGCGGTGTACAGGTCATCGTCACCAAGGGCGGCGACGCAGACATTTCCGCTGCGGCCGGCGGCGAGGGCCTGAAGGTAGGCAAGCGCTACCAAGACGAGGATTCCGGTATCGAGGTGCTTGTCACCAAGCCGGGCGCGGTGACCTTGCAGTGTGACGGCAAGGACATGGCGATGCAGGAGCCGAAGAAGACCAAGTCGGCCGATTAGGCCGATCAAGCCAGCGCTGGGCCGACTGAGGCCGATCAGCCGACACGGGGCCGACGGGGCCTCATCGAGCCATCGGCGCCGGCCACCCAAGGGGGTGGTGGCACCCTGAACCGCATTGAGCATCTCCTGAGCGGCGGCGAGATGAACCGCGCTGCCGCGCGTGCGCTGGTCGAGCTGTGCGTGGACGTGCGGGAGGCACGCGAACCAGCCGTTGTGGTTCTGCGCAATGCGCCCGGCACCGACTTCTGCTCGGGCGTCAGCTTCGATCCGCTTGAACTCCAACCCGATCCGGCGTCTGCGCTGGCCACGGTGCGGGGACCGGTGGTGTGTGCGATCAGCGGCGAATGCTCGGGCCCGGGTCTGGAGATCGCCTTGGCGTGCGATATCCGCCTGTGCGATGCAAGCGCTCGCTTCGCAATGCGAGATGCGCTGGAAGGCCGACTGCCGGCATGGGGCGGCACCCAGCGCCTGCCACGCGCCGTCGGCGCCTCACGAGCGAATTCGATGCTGCTCTTGGGGACCGAGATCGATGCGGCCACAGCGCTTGAGTGGGGACTGACACACGCGGTCGAGGCAGACCTTGACGAGGTCATTGACCGCTGGCTGGACGACTTGGCCGGCGCGGGGCCGCTGGCGCTGGAGTTCGCCAAGGAAGCGGTCCACCGGGGCTCGGAGTTACCCCTCGCGGACGGGCTGCGCCTCGAAGGCGACCTCAACCACCAGCTCGCCGCCACCGACGACCGCGCCGAAGGCCTCGCGGCCTTCTTCGACAAACGGCCGCCGGACTTCGCAGGGCGTTGAGATGAGCGACTGGCTGCCGCCGGGTTTGTTCGACTATGGCGCCGAGCTGGCCACCGAGGCTGATCGGCGGCTGGGTGCCGGTGTCGCTGGCGACGCCGCGTGCTGGATCGACATGCCCCGGCGTCTCGGAACCGCCGATGAGCCCTCCGAGCCTGTCCGCTGGGGCGACGGCGCGCTGTGCGTGGATCTTGGACCCGACGACAGCGAGACCTGGGAACGGTTCGCCGAAGTGCACCGTGACCAGGCTGATCCCGATGTCGTTGCTGCCGCAGCGCAGGAATGGCGCCTGCCGGTCACTCCGTTCCGCCGGGTGTCGGAGGCGGCTGTCGAGACTGCCGCGCCGGCGCCGAGCTGCGAGCCAATGGGCCCGGCATCTCTCGACGGCAAGCAGATCGTGGACCTGACCTCGATGTGGGCTGGCCCGCTGTGCACCGAGCTGTTGGGCCGTGCTGGCGCCGAGGTCCGCAAGGCGAGCTCGGCGGCGCGGCCCGACGGTTTGGCGGGCACGGCGATGTACGCGGAGCTGAACGCCCATAAGACAGCCGTTGAACTCGATCCCCGGTTCGGCGCGGACCGCGATGCTCTCGAGAGACTGCTGGCGACAGCAGACCTGCTCGTCACCTCGCTCTCACCTAGGGCATTGGCCAATCTCGAACTGCTGCCCGAGCAGCTCTGCGTCCGTCACCCGCGGCTGCACACCTTGGCGATCACCGCCTTCGAGCCGGATTCGCCGGAGTGCTGCTGGATCGCGTACGGCACCGGCGTGCACGCCGCCTCTGGCTTGGGCTGGCTGGGCGATGAACCTCAGGCACCCGCGTACTCCTACCCCGACCCACTCGCCGGCCTGCTGGCAGCGCGTGTCGCTGCCGAGCAGATCGTCGGCGCAGCGGCGCAGCACATGCGCGTGTCGCTGGCAGGCGCGGTCGCGCCGCTGGCTGAATGGGCATCCTGCCGCCGCACCGCGGGCGCCCTGACAACCCTCGCCAGGTCGCCGCACGACGCTCCCGGGCCGATGGCAGCAGCCCCAAGCGTCGACAGCGCCACGACACCTGGTTCCGCTTCCGGCGGTGGCCGTCATGGCTGAGCGGATCCGGCTGGTCTTCGGCCACGACGGCGTAGCGACGATCACGCTGTGCCACCCGCCGCTCAACATCTTCGACCTCGAGATGCGAGATGGTCTCATCGAGGCGATCACGGCCGTACGTGACGTGCCCGACGTTCGGTGTGTGGTGCTCGCCGCCGAGGGCAAGCACTTCAGCGCCGGCGCTGACCTGTCCGAGTTCGGCACCGCAGAATCGATCTTCGACGCCAGGCGGATCCGGTGGGATCGCGATCCGTGGCTTCCGCTGGTGAACCTGCCGGTGCCCACCCTGTGTGTGCTGCACGGCTACGCGCTGGGCTCGGGCCTGGAGATGTCGCTGCTGTGCGATCTGCGCATCGCCGGCGATGACGCCGTTCTGGGCCTGCCGGAGACCAAGCTCGGCATGCTGCCGGCCGCCGGCGGAACGCAGAGTCTCACTGCGGTCATCGGCCCGACGGCGGCCTTGCCGATAGTGCTGAGCGGCTGCAACATCGACGCAGTCGAGGCCCACCGGCTCGGCATCGTCGCCGAAGTGGTGCCGACCGACGATCTCGACAGCCGAACTGTCGAGCTGGCAGGGCAGCTCGCCCGCATCCATCAGCCGGTCGCGAAGGCACTGCGCCGCTGCCTGCGTGCCGCGAACGACCTACCGCTCAGCGACGGCCTCGCTGTCGAGCGCCGCTGGGCACGCCTTGCAGCCGCCGGTGTCGGCGGTTGAGCGCGAGCCAAGTCCGCAGTAGTCGCCGACTCTCGTGCGGGTACACGCAGCAGCAGTTCCGGTCACGTCCTGAAGGCTGGCGGGCCCCACACGGTTCAAGTCAGCCGTTGAAGCAATCGCGATATCGAAATATCATGATGCGATGACAAGACAGACGACGGTTCGCCTGCCCGACGACCTTGCACAGGAAGCGGAGATCGTTGCCCGCGTGCAGGGGGCGAGTGTGAACCAGCTCATTGTTGATTCGTTGCGCGCCGAGATCGACCGCGTGCGCGCAGATGCTGACTTCACGGCTGTCGCAAGACGCGTACTGGAGCGAGATCGCGAGCTGCTCGAGCGGCTCGCGCAGTGACGAGATACTTGGGACTCGCGGAGTATCTCTGGCTGGCCGAACAGGTCACCGGAATCGAGGCCGAGAAACTCTCGAGGCTGGCGCGCATCGAGCTGGCGGACTCGGCTCTTCACGCGCCGCAGGCCGTATTCGCCGGTACAGAGTTCTATCCGGATGTGGTGGACAAGGCGTCTGTGCTCTGCTGGCGCTTGGCGCGTAACCATCCGCTGCCCGATGGCAACAAGCGAGCTGCGTGGGCAGCGCTGTCGGTGTTCATTGAACTCAACGGCGGACGGTGGGATCCAGATCCGCCTGATGTCGACGATTCAGAGCGAATGATGCTCGGCGTGGCTTCAGGTGCCGTTGACGAAGACTCGCTGGCAGCGTGGCTTCGCGGGCACGTCCGATTTGACTGAGCATCGAGGCTTGCACGGCCATCGATCCCTCAGTGCGTGCTGCGCACTCAGCGGGAGACGACGCAGAACTCTGTGCCCTCGGGGTCAGCCATCACCGTGGCCAGGAAGCCCAGGTGACCGGAGGTCTCGCCGGCGGCGGGCACGAGCACCGAGGCACCGAGCCCGATCAGCCATCGGCAGGCCCAGCGCCGCCTCTTGGCGACGGGGCATCGGCGCTTCGGTCTCGTACTCGGTCAAGGGATGCTCTGACCCCATCTCGGAAGCAAGCCGCGTTCGAACGCGAATAAAATGCTTAAGATCCACGTAACCGTTTCTTAGTGAGGGTTGATATACTTATTACCATCAGACAAACATGGACGTGAAAGATCGGGGCTGCGATGGCGATCCGAGACGACGATGGCGACGGAAGAGATGAAGCCAACCTTGACCTGTTGTTCAGCAACGAGGACTACGTCAATGAGATCATCAACGGTCCGGATGCAGGGGGTCAGCGGCTGCGCTTGCTCAGCGATCAGAACCCATGGCATCGCACGGGTGCGGTGCCGGCCGCGCTCGCGCCGCCGACGGAGCGTCCGCTCGCACGTGTGCTCTGGCGGAGCATGCTCGCCGATGGTCTGCTGCGATGGCACGTCATCTTGGGCCCGCGCCGGGTCGGCAAGACCACCGTGCTGTATCAGACGGTCGCTCATTTGCTCGCAGCGAGGATCGAACGCCACCGCATCTGGTGGCTGCGCCTCGATCATCCGCTCTTGATGGACGTGCCGCTTGGCGAAATCGTTCAGAGCATCCTCGCGTTCGCACGCTCCTCGGGAAGGCGAGGTGCGTCGCCAGAGCAGCCGATCTTTCTGTTCCTCGACGAAGTCACCTACGCCGACGACTGGGACCTCTGGCTCAAGACCTTCCATGACGAACGCTGGCCCGTCCGCATCGCTGCGACATCGAGCGCCAGTGCTGCGCTTCGACGACGCCGGCAGGACAGCGGGGTCGGACGCTGGCGGGAAGTCTCGCTGGCGCCGTGCTTGGTCTCCGAGGCGATGCGGTTCGTCGCGTCACCTGCAGAGCAATCTCGCCCAGAAAGACCGCTCGGTTCATCTCTAGCCGACGAGCTGCGTCAGCTCGAGGAGGGGACGACATCCGACTTCGCTTCGTCCGAGGCGGCCCGCATGCTGATGCTCGTGGGCGGCTTTCCCGAACTCCTGCTGCATGCAGGACAGGCACGAGTGCCCCGCGAATACGGTCCGGTTGCCGACGAGGGGCCCTTCACCGATGCGCTGATCGCCGCTCAGCTCAGCCTGCGGGAGGACTCCGTCGAACGCGCGGTCTACAAGGACATCCCGCAAGCCTTCCAGATCGACAATCCGATGATGCTCGAGCGGCTGCTGTATGTGCTCGCCGGCCAAGTCGCGCAATTGCTGTCGCCGTCGAATATTGCCGCCGGCCTGCGGTTGTCGGAGGCGACGATCGAGCGGTATCTGGCCTACTTGGAAGCCGCGTTCATCGTCTTCACGTTGCCCAACTATGCGGGAAGCGAAGCGAAGGTGCAGCGCCGCGGCCGCAAGATCTACTTCATGGACAGCGCCGTGCGCAGCGCGGTGCTGCAGCGAGGACTCGCGCCGCTGCGATACCCCGGCGAAGCCGGTCACCTCATCGAGAACATGGCCGCGTCGACGCTGCATTCCCTGGCGACGCAGGCGGGGGCGCGGCTGTATCACTGGCGCGAAGGACGCCACGAGGTCGATCTGGTCTACGACGACCTGCGGGGCCCATTGGCGTTCGAGATCACGTCGACGGCGCTGCATGACCTGTCCGGCCTGCGCGCACTGATCCGCCGTCATGACCGCTTCGCAGGTAACGCGTACCTCGTCGGACGGGATCTGCCTGTAGGCCATCCCACCGATGCGTCTGATGGCATCGGCACACTGCCGTGGGACGTCTACTTGACAACGGTCAGCAGACTCGCAGAGAGCGCCATGATGACCCGCCTCGGTGCCGCAAACTGAATCTCGATTGGCCGACACATCATCCACGTATGTCAACCCTGCGGGTTCGGGAACCTCGCTGATGATGCTGTTGCCAATCGCTGCAGTGACTACAGCGGGCCTCTGGGCTGCAGTTCAGCGGCGTCTGAATGGCGGATTCGCGTGATGTCTAACTGCGACCGACTTGGTCGCGTGGGCCAGCAAGCATCTCCGTCGCCGTGTGCTTGCTCCAGTTCGAGTTGGCGTCGCGGCGTCGGCACGATGTCTGTCTTGAACGCCGACGCAGCAGCCGAGCCGAAGGGACCCCGGGGGACCCTCCGCAAACTTCGACTGCATGCCCTGTCCAAGACAGCGGCGTTCAAGACAGGCGCAACCGTAGTTGCGTTGAGCCGCTCAGCCCGAACTACCTCCGAGCCGCCAGCAGCCGCGCGTTCCCGCTACCGCGAGCGTTCTCGTGCCGTCGCCAGGATTAGCTTGGGCGAGCGGGCCCCGAGTGCGGACCGCATCAGGGCTGGCCAGCCAGAAGCGTCAGAGGTCGATGCGGTACAGCTCGGACGCGTTGAGCGACATGATGCGCTCGACATCGTCGCGGGGGATCCCTTCGAGCGCCTTGGCCAAGTCGTGATCGTCGCGCGGATACAGGCAGGTGGGATGCGGGAAGTCGGTCTCGAACATCAGCGACTGCGCGCCCACGTACTCGACGGTCGGCCGCACGGTGGACCGCTCGAACCAGAAGCACCCGTAGAACTGCCGCCGGAAGTACTCCGAGGGCAGTATCGACAGCTCTGCCAGCTCGTTCGGCGCGGTCTCAGCCATCTGGTGGTCGAGCACCTCGAGAAAGAACGGCAGCCAGCCGACGCCGCTCTCCACCGAGACGATCTTGAGCTCGGGAAAGCGCTCGGGCACGCCGGAGTAGATCATGTTGCCCACGACCCGTGCGTTGCCCATGAACAGGTTGGCCGAGCCGACCGCCAAGCACCGCTCGGGTCCGAACGACGGCCACGGCGCCTTGCCGTAGTAGTCGAGGTTGCCCTTCGACGAGCCGATGTGAAAGTTGACCGGCATCGCGAGGTCCGAGCACACCTGCCACACCGGATCCCAGTGCGGCGTCGCCATGTCGGGCAGGCCGGCTTCCTCAGGATTGGAGCACGTCACGATGCCCCGCAGCCCGTTGGCGTGGCAGCGCTCGATCTCCCGCACTGCGGCGTCGAGGTCCCACCACGGCAGCAGCGCCATGCCGAACACCCGCTGGCCACTGGCTTCCTGGAACTCGGCCAGCGCGTCGTTGTAGATCTCGACCGAGATGAGGCGCAGCGCGTCGTCGGGCGACTTCAGGAAGTTCTGGTTCCCGAAGCCGGCCACGTTGGGATACATGATCTGCGCCTCGAGGCCGAGCTGGTCGAGCATCTCCACCCGGGCCGCGGCGTCATAGCTGGCGCGGTGCACCATCTCGTTGTCGAAATCGAAGAAGACCGTGCCGGTGATCTTCTCGCCCGCAGGGTCCACCACCGACGACGCAATGGGCAGCCCGATCGGGATGGCGTCATCGAACCACCAGCGACGCTTGCCGCCTCTGGTCTCCATGCGCGGCACACGGTCGCGGTACTTCGCGGGCGCCCGTGACGTCCACAGGTCGTACGGCTCCGACCAGTGACTGTCGGTGTCGATGATCTTGAGGTCGTCGAGAATCGTGCCGCTCATCGACTCACTGCCGCGGTCTGGAGCCTCAGCCCACTGGCGGGACGGTGACCGGGCGCTCGCCGAACTCGGGCCGCTCGGTGCGGGTCTTCTTCAGCTCCCAGAAACCGTCGATGTCCATCATCGCGACCATGCCGTCCCACAGTTTCAAGGCGTCTTCGCCCTTGGGCGCACGAGTGATCACCGGGCCGAAGATGCCCACACGCTCGCCGTCAGCGCGATCGAGTGCAATGATCGGGGTGCCGACGTCCTCACCCACGAGCGCCAAGCCCTCATCCATGCGTGAACGGATCTCGGCATCCCACTTCTCGTCGTTGGCTGCCTTGGCGTGGGCGGGATCGATCCCCAACTCTTCGAGCGCCTTGGCGATGTCGAAATCGCGGTCGCCGTCGTGGTGGATGCGGCTCGCGAAATCCCAGTAGACGCCGAACACAGCGTCATCGCCCTCGGCGGCCCGGATCGACTCCATGACCCGCAGCTGCCCGTGCGTGCCGACGACCGCGTCGTAGTACTGGCTGTCCGTCGGGGGATTGTTCTTGAAGAGCAGGCTGATCGGCTGCCACTTCACCTTCAGGTTGCGCTCGGAAGCGACGTCATCGACGACCCACCTGGCCGTCACCCAGCACCAAGGTCAGATGGGGTCCACCCAGAACTCGATCTCGGTGTCCGTGCCAGTGTCAGTTGCCATGCGGGCAATCTACCCGTGATGTGCGGGACCCATCAGGGGCACGACACGCCGTCTGGGTGGACAGCTGCTGCATCGAGGTGCCGTCGGGGTTCGAGTAGTCGCGTTTGTCTATGCCCGTGCCCCACATCGGGCCGTCCATCGCGTGGGTCACGATGCCGCTGCCGCGATACCCCGCCTGTGCCTACGGGTCGTACTGTCCGAATCGTGTGATCGAGGCGAGCACGACGCGGGCCGCAGGCTGTGCAGGGCCTCATAGCCAAGGCCGATGCGGTCGAGCCGATGCGGTCAGATGGCCCAGCGGGAAGGATCGGCAGCACTCAGCCCATCGCGGCTGGGAATGGGGCCAGCGCCTCAGAGAAGGCCCGAAGTGTGGTATGCCGTATGGTGTTCAATCGGCAGGCATGAGCGCAATCACTTGAGTTGCTGACTCTTGCTCAGAGGGGGTTGGAACGATGAAGATCGCACGGCGCATGGGATTGGCGCTCACAACGACAGCGCTGCTGGTCGTGCTTGTCTCTTTCCTGCCTTCTCCGTCTGCGGGTGGGCAGACGTCTGACGAATCACCGCTCGCGATTGAGATCACCATCGCTGACAAGATCAGGTTCGCTGACTCCACCGTGTCCACGGCGCTCACGTCCACAGTGCTGGACTGGGATGTCGGTGGGCGTAGCCGCCGCAGTGTCAGACCCGTCGCCTTGGAGGCTGATATCGAGAGGGTCTCAGTAACGGTTCGGCCTTCCGCAACCACCCGGGTCGCGCTGTCGGTCAGCGGGTCCGACGAGTGGGTGGAGGGATCGCCGGGACAGGCAGTGGTGCTGGCGAGCCACCCGACCAACCTCAGGGTGAATATTCGTGTGACGCCGATGAATGGAGCGCCCTTGGGCAAGAGCTTGGTCTTTTGGAGCTGTCATAACGGTCTCGGTGCGGGCCGGGTCATCGCAGTCGAGGGCACGTGCATCTACTTGCGCTGGGCAGTCTGGCTCGTTGCTGATGGCTATGCCGTCGACGCTGCTGTCGAGCAGTTCAACGAGCGCCCGGGGTGGCAGGTCGATTCCGTCAACGGGCGGCGAGTCGTCGGCGAGCATGTTCCCGACAATCTGACTTGGGACGAGTTGGAAGCCGAACATGACGAGATCCGCGATCAGCCGTGGGCTGCGGAGGTGTATGCGAGCACGCTCTCGTGGGAGGAGGTCGTTGGCAGTGGTGAGGGTGCGTCGATGTCTGGGGGTGGTGAGGAGGTCGTTGGCAGTGGTGAGGGTGCGTCGATGTCTGGGGGTGGTGAGGAGGTCGTTGGCAGTGGTGAGGGTGCGTCGATGTCTGGGGGTGGTGAGGAGGTCGTTGGCAGTGGTGAGGGTGCGTCGATGTCTGGGGGTGGTGAGGAGGTCGTTGGCAGTGGTGAGGGTGCGTCGATGTCTGGGGGTGGTGAGGAGGTCGTTGGCAGTGGTGAGGGTGCGTCGATGTCTGGGGGTGGTGAGGAGGTCGTTGGCAGTGGTGAGGGTGCGTCGATGTCTGGGGGTGGTGAGGAGGTCGTTGGCAGTGGTGAGGGTGCGTCGATGTCTGGGGGTGGTGAGCAGGCCGGGCCTGGCTTCAGCAGCGACGGTGAGCGGAGCAGCCAGAGTCCCAAGGGGGATGTCTACGTGGTGAACGGGTGGAGTCCTGCGGATGTCGGCCTCGCGACGCTGCTCGCATCCCGAACGCTTGGCTCTTCGGTCCTGTACACCGTTGGAGACGAGCTTCGTTCGGCTATTGCGGAGGCGCTGATCGAATTCAATCCCGAACGCGTCGTCATCATCGGCGGCGTTGCTGTGGTGACTGAGGAAGTGCAAGCCGCCATCGCTGCAGCGGTGCCCGATGCCAAGATTGAGCGCATCGCCGGCGCGTCACGCATAGAGACTTCCGTAGAGGTAGCACGGCTGGCAAGAAGTTCGTCGTAAGTCTGCGCCTCGAGACCGAGTCGGGCGAGCATCTCCGCCTCGGCGGCTCGGATCGACTCCCTGCCCGTGATGTGCGGGACCCATCACCATCAGGGGCACATCACGCCATCAGGCAGGCCAGCGGCTACATCGAGGTGCCGTCGGGGTTCAGGTAGTCGCGGGTGATGTGCCCCTCGTCGCAGAGCGCCTGCCACTCGGCATCGTCAAGGCCCAAGATCTGCCGGTAGACGTACTCGTTGGCGTCGCCGAGGATGCCGATGGGACGCCACGGCATCTCGGGACCGTCCCAGCGCCACTGGCGTCCGGGGAAGCTGTGCCAGCCCTGCTCGACCGAGCCGTTCTGGCGGAACCAGCAGCGATCACCCATCTGCGGGTCGGCGCGCAGTTGCGACTCGCGCAGCACCGGTCCCGCAGGCACGCCGGCTTGCTGGCACTGGTGGAACACCTCGGATGGGGTGCGCTGCTGAGTCCAGGTGCTGATCCGCTCGTCGATCTCGTCGTGGTGGGCTTGGCGCCCTGCCAGCGTGGCCAAGCGCTCGTCGCCGCCCATCGCCGGCGCGCCGTCAGGCCGGCCGTGGTCCAGGAGGCCGGCCAGCGCTGCCCAGTCGGCGTCGGTCTCGCAGGCGATCACCGCCCATTCGTCGTCGTGGTCGGGCCGGGCGGGATCGGTCGCACAGCGGTAGCAGCCCTGCGGAGCGCGAGCCACCGAGCGATTGCCCAGCGGCCGGTGACGGGTGCCGTTGGCGGCAGCGTCGATGAAGTACTCGCCGATGTGCTGCATCACGTTCTCGGACTGCGAGAACTCGATCAGCTCGCCGATGCCGGTCCCACCGCTGCCGTCGATGCCGTCGCGCCGACCCAGCACCGCCAGCACGGCGAAGGCGGCGGCGGCGGCGCTGGCGGGGTCCATGTGGAACACCGAGGTCAGGCTGGTGGGATCGTCGTCGGCGTAGCCGCGCAGGCCCGTCAGCCCGCACAGCGCCTCGAAGTTGGCGCCGAAACCGACCCAGTCCGAATACGGGCCCTCGAGGCCCATCGGCGGCATGCGCAGCACGATCGTGCGCGGATTGACGGCGTGGACGGTTTCCCAGTCGAGCCCCAGTTTCGGCAGCACGCCGAGGGAGTTGTTCTCGACGATCACATCGGTCTGCTGCACGAGCCGGTGCAGCGTCGAGCGCCCGAGCTCGGTCCGCGGGTCGAGCGTGCAGCTCAGCTTCCCGCGGGCATGAGCGCTGAACAGGTTCTGGCGGTTCCACGGGCGCCGTCCGGGATCGTGATCGGGGTATCCCGACAGCGGCCCCAATTCGGGATTGATCTCCCGTGGCGGGCGAGGCATCAGGCCCCGGGTCGCCGTCGGGAACACGTAGGGGTTGTCCACTCGGATCACCTCAGCGCCGAGATCACCCAGGTACATGGTGCAGGCGGGTCCGGCCCACACGACCGTCAGGTCCAGCACCCGGATGCCGCTGAGCGGCAACCGCGTGGGTTCTTGGCGGGCCGGCCCGATGTCCGGTGAGCGAGGATTGCCGGCCTCGTTCGTCGCAGCGATGCCGGGTGCTGCGAGGCCAGCACGTACCTCGGCATCGTGCTCGCCCAGCAGCGGCGCATGCCGCGGTGCCGGCGACGCCTGATCGGATGCGTCGCGCGGGTCGACCCGATGGAGGCGAAACGGCGCACCGAGCTGCCGGACCGTTCCCGCTACCGGATGCTCGACGGGCACGAAGAAGTCTCGTGCCGCAAAGTGCGGATCGTCAAGCAGATCGGCGGGAGCGTTCAGCGGGGTCACGCCCCACTTGTTGACTTGTGCTGCAGCGCCGACCGTGCTTTGGGTGTGGCCGGCCAACCACACGAAGAGTGCAGTCTCCACCATGTCGGGAAGTTCGGGATCTGCCAGCCACGCAGGACTCGCAAAGCGTTCCGCCAGCGAATTGCCGTCACCGCTGTCGCCGCCGAGGCCTGCGCTGGTGAGCGTCTGCACCATCCGGGGGGCCCACGACGGCAAGGTGAACACCAGCGCCCAACCGTCGGCGGTGGGGTAGAAGCCGACCGGCGACGCTCGCTGCGGCTGGCGCACGTCTCTGCTGACATCGGTGCCGGTCCACGCCTCGTACAGCAGGTAGGACGCTCGGCGGTCGATGGTGCCCGCCTGCGCCTCGAACGCCGACACGTCGATGTGAAACGAGCGACCGCTGCGCTGGCTCATCTGGTACGCCGCCAAGGTCGGCACTGCTGCCAGATTCCCGACTTGGTACGAGGTGACGTCGCCGCTGAGCTTGACGGGCTCGCGTTCGTCGATGCCCGTGCCCCACATCGGTCCGCCCATCGCATAGGTCACGATGTCGCTGCCGCGGTAGCCCGCCTGTGAGTACGGGCCGGACTGCCCGAACGGTGTGATCGAGGTGAGCACGACACCGGGCCGCAGGCTGCGCAGCGTCTCGTAACCCAGTCCTATTCGATCCAGATGGCCTGGTGGGAAGGCCTCGATGACGATGTCCGAGCCCGCAGCCAGTGACCGGACGAATGCAAGGTCGTCGGCGCTGGGCTCGGCGGCGCCGATGTCGGCAATCACGCTGCGCTTGTTGGTGTTGAGATGCAGGAACAGCGGTGACCTCTCTGCGGCGTCAGCACCCGATGCCGGTGCGGCTGCGTCGCCCCAGGGGCCGTGACGCCGTGCGGCATCGCCGCCGTGCGGCTCTACCTTGACGACGTCGGCGCCATGATCGGCGAAGAGCTTCCCCAAGTACGGACCCGAGATTCCTGTTGCCAACTCCAGCACCCGGATACCGGCCAACAACTGGCTCACTGCTGCCCCCCTTGCCCGACTCGCCCAGGCCAGACGATCGGGGCAAGTATTGCCGATGACGCATTTGTGATGACCTTGGCCGCCTGCCGGCCGCAGGAGAGGCACATCAGTTCATGGTCGCCAGGATCGGGGCCAGCGATTCCAGCAGGGCTCCGACATCCTCGTCGCCCTCGAGGCCCAGCAGGTTGGTCGTCAGCGCGATGCCGAGATCAAGTGCAGGCGCGTATGCCGCGATGGTGCGGAAGCCCGGCACGCCGCCGCCGTGGCTGTAGATCGTCACGCCCAGCATCTCGCCGGTGGAGATGCCCAATCCGTAGTCGTTGACGGGATCCGGGTGACCCGTCGTCATGAGAGTGACCTGCTCCTCATCGAGGACGTCCCCCGCGAACAGACCCCGGATCAGCATCGCCGCATCGCCGATCTGCGTTTCGATGCCGCCGCCGGTCCAGCCCGCTGAACGGGCCAAGTCGTTCGGGATCGTGCCGATGTCCACGAAGATGGCGTCGCCGTGGGTGATCTGGTTGTCGCTGGTGAGTCCCATCAGCGGTCCCAATATGTAGCCGAGCGTCCCGCCGACGTACCCGTTCGCCGTCGGCTCGGGCGGGAACTCGTCTGGCGTCAGGTAGGTGTGCTGCAAGCCGAGCGGCTCGTACACACGAGACCGCAGTTCCGCGGCTGCCGTGTTGCCGGTGACTGCTTCGATGAGCAGGCCCGCAGCGAGATAGCCGGTGGTGTTGTAGTGACGTTCGGTGCCCAGCTCAGCTACGGGGCCGTACTCGGAAGCAAATTGCAGGATCTCTTCAGGCGAGATCTGCTCTGCCAGCCGGGGCGCTGCGAGTTGGTAGAACTGCACGTCGAACGCGTACTCGACAAAGCCCGAGGTGTGCCCGAGAAGGTCACGCACCGTGACTGCAGCGGCGTGCTCGTAACCCGGTGCCCAGTCACCGCCCAAGTACTGAGCGACCGGGGCATCGAGTTCGATGAGGCCTTCGGATACGAGCTGCAGGATCACCGCCGCGGTCACCGGCTTGGTGACCGAACCGATACGCATGTGATGATCGACGGTCATGGGAGTGCCAGTGGCGATGTCGCTCACGCCCCAGGCGAAGGTTGCGGGCTCGGCACCGCCTTGGGTGATGGCCAGCACGAGGCCCGGTGCGCCAGTGCGCTCCATCCAGTCCTCGATCGCGGCGCCGAGCGGATCGACTGGCTCGTCTGAGGACTCGGCCCCGCCATCGGCCTCAGCCTCCTGCTCGTCTCTTGACGCAGCGATCGCGGGCGCCGCCGTGGTGGATGTGACTGTCGTCGCCGGCGCGCCAGTCGTCGCCGGCGGCGGGACGGAAGTCGTGGACGCTGGTGCCGCGGTCGTCGTCGGCGCAGTGGCGGTGGTTGTCGGCACTGCTTGGTCGGTGCTGCTGCAGGCGGCTGCCAACAGGCCGAGACTCAGCAGAGCAGCCGCCAGTCGCCTCATGCGCGCAGCGTAGGGAGTGTCCGGCAGAATGTGTCGCCGCCTGCGCCCGGTCCGGGTGCGCTGGCAGTGACACATTGCGAATGGACATCGTGCGATCATCTGCCGTTGACTTTGCGGAATCGGGCCGCGAGGCCGCATCGAATAGGGGACTGACGTGAATCTCGGAATGCTGCTCTTCATGCCGGCGGCCATTGCCGGCGAACAGGTCATCCTGATCGACACGTCGACGGAGGCCGGCGGCGGCGCGGCCCGCGAGGTGACCTACCAAGAACTGCTCGACAATGTGGGACGCACAGCCGGAATGCTGACCATGCTCGGCGTCGGTGTGGGCGATCGGGTCGGCATCTTCGCCACCAACAGCGTCGAGTGCGTGGAGGCGATCTTCGGCGGTGCGTTCGTCGGCGCCACCGTCGTGCCGATGAACTTCCGCGCCGGCGCATCCGAGACAGCGCACCTGCTCAGCGACAGCGGCATCAGCGTGCTGTTCACCGAGTCTCGTTACAGCGACCTGATCGAGCAGAACAAGCCCGCTGACCTCGAGCACGTCTACCTGCTGGACGATCCGTCGTCATACGCCGCAGCGCGCGATGAGGCGTTCGAGCTGCCCGTGCCCGAAGACGTCGATCCCGGTGGACTGTGCACGCTGCTGTACACCAGCGGCACCACGGCCATGCCAAAGGGCGTCAAGCTGACCAACGGCGCCCTGACCGGCTACGTCATGGGCACCAACGACGCCGCGACCGGCGAGGACATGGGCCGCATGGCGGTGGCGGCGCCGCTGTACCACATCGCAGGGTTGACCTCGATGCTGAATGCCCTCTACAGCGGGCGCGTGGTGGTACTGCTTCCCCAATTCCAAGCCGACTCATGGATCGAATGCGTCCAGCACCACGGCGTCACCCACGCCTTCCTGGTGCCGACGATGCTCGCCCGGGTGCTCGAGGCGCCCAACTTCTCGGCCGACGCATTCGGCGGCCTCGAAGCGATCACCTACGGGGCGGCGCCGATGCCCCCGTCAGTGATCCGGCGTGCGATCGACGTGTTCCCGTCCAACGTCGCGTTCGCGGGTGCCTACGGCCAGACCGAGACGACCTCCACGGTGGCGGTGCTGGATCCCGACGATCACCGGATCGAGGGCAGCGCGGAAGAGAAAGAGCGCAAGCTGCACCGGCTGTCGTCGGTCGGCCAGGTGCTCGAAGACGTGCAAGTGCGCGTGGTGGATGCTGACAGCGGCGAGGTCGTAGCGCCTGGCGTGATCGGCGAGGTGCAGCTGCAGACGTTCCGCGCCATGGACGGCTACTGGGGCAACGACGAGAAGACGCGCGTCACCATCGACGACGAGGGCTGGGTGCACACCGGCGATCTCGGTTACCTGGACGACGATGACTACCTGTTCCTGCACGGCCGGACCGGCGACATGATCATCAGGGGCGGCGAGAACGTGCTGCCCGATGAGGTCGAGGCCGTCCTGTACGACCATCCCGATGTGCTCGAGGCGGCTGTGGTGGGCTTGCCCAGCGAGGAATGGGGCGAGCGCGTGGCCGCCGCCGCCGTGGTGCGCCCCGAAGCTGGAACTTCGGGCGACGACCTGGTTGCCCATGCCCGCGAGCGGCTGGCCCCATTCAAGCGGCCTGAGTTCGTGCACCTCATGGGCGAGCTGCCGCGCACCTCCACCGGCAAACTGCTGCGCCGCGATCTCATCCCCATGCTCGACGAGTTGGGAATCTGAGCCTCGGTTCAGATCTTGGGGTTGCCGCCGCCTGTGCCTGCTGCCGGCGCAGTCGCGTCGTCCGGGATCCCGATGCGCAAGTAGCCCTCGACGCGGGCGAGTCGCTCGCGGATGTCGATGATGTCGTGCCGCAGGGCGGCCAGTTCGGTACGCATCTCGGCCCGCAGTCGCTCGATCGAGCGCTGTTGGTGCCACACGATCACAAGCACCGCGACCGCTATCGAGATCACTTGAGTGAGGACCACGGCGTCCACTCCTTCAACATAGCAAACCGTGCGGACTGTAGCGCCAGCGATGTCAAATATAAAATTAGTTATTGAAAACTACTGAAAGATTGTCAAGACGAGGGAGCCGTGAGTAGCGACGGCAAACCGCGTTGCGGTAAGCACGACGACGTGGCACTTGGGTACCGGGACGATCATCTGCATCTGCTGGCGTGTGCCGCTGTACGCCGATCAGTGGATGTGCGCGACGCCGCCTCGATGGCTGAGCTGCTGGGCACGATCCGCCAGGCCGCGCAGGAGCGAACTGCGGGCGAGGGCCAGGCAGCATGGCTGCGCGCGTGGGGCTATGACGACGCGTTGCTCGCCGAGCGGCGACACCCGACTGTCGCCGAACTGGACGCCGTGACCGGCGGCCGGCCGGCAGTGCTGCACCACATCACCGGCCATCTGGCCGTGGTGAACACTCCGGCGGGCCGGGCGCTCGGTCTGGAGGCAGGCGGTGTGCTCGTCGAGCGACATGATGTGCTCGCGAGGGTGCCACGGCCCGACCGCGCCCGGACCGTGATCGGTGTCGCCGGTGTGCTGGGCGACTTGGCGGCAGCGGGCATCAGTGCCTGTACCGATGCGACCCACACCAACGATCTTGCGGCACTGGAGCTGCTGGCCGACGCGGTTTCCATAGAACCGGCGGTAGCGGTTGCTGCGATGGTGGGAGCAGACCGACTCGACACGCTCGGAGGCCACTGCTTCGGGATGGCGGTCAGCGGGACCTCGGATTCAGGCGTGGCTTCCGGCAGCGTGCGCATCGGCCACGCCAAGGTGATGCCTGCTCACGATGACGACAGCGCAATCGCCGACTTGGTGGCGGCGGCCCGCGCGCACGGCTTTCCGGTCGCGATCCATGTCATGGACATCGACACGTTGCACGTTGCGCTGGATGCACTCGAGGCGCACCCGCTGCCGTCGGCCGGAGCAGCGACGAGAGGGGCTCAACGCAGCGCGCCCGGCCGCAGCGCGCCCGACCGCATCGAACACTGCGCGCTCGCGCTGCCCGAACAGCTCGACCGCATCGCCCGCCTTGGCGTCAAGGTCGTGACCCAGCCCAGCTTCGTGACCCGTCGGGAGCAGAAGTACCGCGACCAGCTCTCGCCGGTCGAGCAGGAATGGCTGTGGCCGCTCGCCGGCCTGCTGCGCCGCGGCATCGAGGTCTCATTCTCGTCAGACGCGCCGACGGTGCCCGCGGATCCCAACGAGTGGATCGCAGCGGCCACCGGTCGGAACATGGCCCCCGCCGAGCGCATTGACGCCGACACGGCTCATCAGCTCTGTTGGATTGCCTAACGCGCGTCTGCTGGGATTGGTTCCTTCAAGTTGCTCCTGCGACAAGGCCTCTCGGCGCGTCGCTGGTGCAATTGGTGAGTGCCGAGACAGCCGCAGCTACGAGTCCGCTACGACTCGGTCCAACGGTGTCGAATTGCCTGCGTGGTGGCCCATGCTGCGTCCCCGGCATATGGGACGCTGGCAGCCTTGTTCCGAGGCATGTCGCCGTGGTGGCCCAGACGTGATGAGCGGGCGAAGTCGCGATAGAGAATTGCGAAAGACTATTCTCACAATTCGTGAGTTTTCGTGAGTTTTCGGGGGGGGGGGGGGGACTCTTGGGCTGGCCTGCGCGCGGCGTGATTCGCTGGCGGCCTTCGATCGTCGCTGTCATCGCGATGTTCGCGTTGGTTCTGCTGCCGTCGGCGACGACAGGCGCACAGTCGAGCGATAGGGGCACATGCGGCAGCAATTTGGGGACGCTGTCCGCGGCATCTGTTTCGTTGTCGGAGTCGGGGACGATTGACGCGGACCCCGATTGCGTTTCTTCGCTGCGTGATCCTGCTGATGCTGAGAGCGTGTACTACGCGCGGCGTCACACGTTCACGCTGGATGCGGCGGCGACGGTGTCGACGTGGGTGAGCAGTTCGCAGGTGAACACCTACATGCTCCTCGTTGAAGGGTCCGGCGGTGATGGCTCGGGGGTTGTGCTGGCGCGCAGCGGGGTGTCGAACTGGGTGCTTGGCGCCGGGACGTACACCCTCGAGGTCACCACCATTGCTGCTGAGGACACTGGCGCCTACACGGTGGGTGCGAGCTGGGCGCGGGCGGACGAGTGTCTTCGCGATCTGGGGGTTCTCAGCGGTGGCCCCGTCGGCGTCGGGGTCGGGCACCGTCGCGAAGGATCCCGGCTGCACATCCCCTTCGCGGGCTGGCGACAGCGGCGACGTTCACTACGCGAGACGGCACAAGTTCACCCTCGAGACCGCATCGACGGTGACTGTGCGGGTCGGACCTGAGAGCTCAGAGGCGTTCGTGTCGCTGATCAGGGGCGACAGCCCAGGACGGCACGGGCACCGTGATCGGCAGCGCCTACGGACGAGATGAACGCTGCAGGTTCTATCTCCGCCCGTGCTCGCCGAGCGCGCCCGCGATGCTGAACCGCCAGCGGCTCCCCGCAGGCAACTACACCATCGAGGTATCGACCAGCACTGCCGAGGCGACCCGCGCCTACGACATGTCGCTCGACTGGGCCCCGCTGTGGCGAGACGTGTCCGTCACCGACGCGACCGCGTCCGAATACGACGGTGCCGTCGTGATCACGCTCGAAGCGGCGCCGCCCGAAGGAGTGACCGGACCGGTGGGGAAGTCGCGCCCGCGGTCCTTAGTTGGTCCACTGCGCCCGACACCGCGATCGCGGGCTCAGACTTCGTGGCCTCCTCCGGCACGGTCACCATCACCTCAGACCGCAGCCGAGCAACCATCACCGTGCCGATCGCCGACGACACGCTCGCCGAGAGTGCCGAAACGCTCGTCATCAACCTCGCAGGCATCTCGGGCGCCACTCTGGCCAGCGGCTCTGTAACAGTCACCATTACCGACGACGACGGTACGTCGGCGCCGGTGACCGCTGAAGAGACGTGGACGCTGACGCTCCGTGAAGGTTCGACCGAGCCCCTGATAAGCGAGTGGATCGACGGTGCCGACTGGTTCGCCGGTACCGATGTGCGCAGATACGTGCTTCTGGATCTGAAACCGGGCAACTTCATGGATGTCGCAGTCGCGGCTGAGTTCCTGCCCGGTGAGGTCGTGCTCGAGGGGCGAATCCCTCTCACTCTGCGGGAATCGGGCGGTTTCGCCGGCTGCAATGCCGGTCCGGCCGAGTTGTTCGTAGGCGGGGCTTTGCTGCGGTGGTGCCGTTACGACTTTCAACCGACCCAGTTGGCTGCTGTGACCGAATTGCTTGGTCAAGAATCGCTCACGCTCAGCGTCGACAGGCTCCGTGCGTCGACCTGCGTGGAGCCGCGTGTGTCTGCTGTGGTGGCCGGGGTGTTCGATATCGCCCAGCCCGGTTGCAGCGCGTGGGCGGATGTGTTTGTGGACGTGGAGCTGTCGTGTGAGGGCGGCACGGCGGGCAGCGGCGGGTACCGCACCGGTGTGGAGGTGCTGACCGGATCGGCGGCGCCGGTGGACTCTTCCGGCGTTGCCGGATGCCGCGGTTGACGCGGCGCCGCGGGGCTATGCAGTTGTCGCGACTGGAGCGAATCGTGCCGGCACGCTCGACGGCGGCAACGGCGACGACACCATCTGGGGTGATGCTGACGCCGACACCATCACCGGCGGCGCAGGGGCCGACAGCCTCCACGGCGGTCCCGGCGACGACCGCCTCGACGGCAACACCCAGAACGACACTCTGTGGGGCGGTCCCGGAGCGGACACAGTCGACGGGGGAGGCCACGACGACGAGCTCCACGGCGGCCCGGGTGAGAACACGCTTCGAGGCGGCGCGGGCGACGACCGGCTGTGGGGAGGCATTGACGCTGACAGCCTCGACGGAGGCAACGGCACCGACCATCTCGACGGCGGGCCCGACATCGATGCCTGCACCAGAGCGGACAGCGAATCGGGCTGTGAATGAGCGAGATAGTCGAGCCAGAGGGCCGTGACTGCGCTCATGGGCGGCGCGTGAGTCTCTCCGACGGTGCCGAAGTCCTGGTGGACGGCGGTGTTCGCGCGGACACGGAACTGTCGTCAGAGACCGCCAACCCTGACCGATGCAACATGAACAACCTCAGAACCTGCTGCGCCAAATCTGAGGCAACACACTTGAATGTGCCGAAGGAGTCCGGCATTGAACGTCTTGTGCGCGCACTCTTGCAGTCAGCGGCGCAGCCGACCGCCCTGAAGTGCGGTTTGTTCCCCGCCGGGGAGCGCTGCTGCGACGCCAGTCACCACATCGCCTGCGCTCATGACGGTCTGCGCCGTGGACAGCCTCCGCTGACAGGTGACCATTCGTTCGTCGTCCGGTGATGCTCCTGCGTCGAGCACTCGGTTCAATGTGGCCTCGGCTGCGGTGACAGCGGCGCTTGTGAGCATCTGGGCGAGTCGCTCTGTTCGCTCTTTCGTCGCCTGAGGCATTGACGACGGGTAGGTGCCGCCGATCCGCCAGCTGCTGATGTCATCCCAGTCCTCGAGGCTCGGCCTCATGGTGTTGGCCCGAAGCGGCTCGAGGGCCGCCACCAGGTCGTCCGGCATCGGCCCCGCCGCCTCGATCAACTCCGCAATCTTGTGCCTGCGCTCCGAGACAATTTCGTTCACGGCCGACAGCGCCTTGATCGAGTTCTCGATCACCATCGAAGCATCAGCGCACAGACTTCGCAGACGGCTATGCCTGACGCTCTCGTCGATCTCTTCGGTCCCGTCGACGACCACTAGTTCGCCGGCGCTCGGGCGACAGGAATCGGCCATCTCCCTGAGCGCCTGCGCCACGCCCGTCAGGCGATCAACAGCCTCACTGAGGTCGCTGTCCGGCATGCCTAGCTCCTTGCCCCAGTCCACTGCCGTCGGCTCTCGCTCGAACAGCGTCATCCGGCGACGATTGATCGCCGCTTCGAATGAAGACTTGACCTTGCTGGTGCGGTGCTCCCACTCCGGCCAGTCGGTGACATGCACCTCGACCGGCACTCCTGCCGCGGCCAGACACTTCGCTTCGAGCCGCCATCTGCGCGGGTAACGCTCGTCGTAGTCGATGTCGTCGAACACAGCCACAAGGTCGACGTCACTGCCGGGGCGTGCCCGTCCCTCCGAGACTGAGCCGTGCACCAGCACCAGTGATGCGCCTTCCTCGGCGAGCACATCGGCGGCGGTACGTGCGTGCTCTAGTGTCGGCACTATCCGTGCGTCTTCTCGCAGTGCCATGGACGCACAATAACGGAGTTCGCTCGGTGGCCTGCCTGGCGTTCGCAAGGCAATGGCCTGCCCGGATTACCGCTGCCTGTGTTCCGTCGTTGATGTCGACCGCCGGGGCGCCACTGAGCTGAGCCGGCGTTGGCGCGCTGACGGCGCACGGCGGCCAGCCCAGCCACAGGCGGCTCTTCTCAACTGCTACCCGCTGCAGCGATGGCGAGTGGCTCTGGATGCTGGGCCTCGAAGGCGACCGTCACTGGCCCAATGTCATCGCGGCGATGGATCGTCCCGACTGGGGTGACGACCCGCGCTTTGCTGACATCGTGCTGCGACTGGAGAACGCCAAGGCGCTGACGGCGGAGATGGATGCCGTCATGGCCGCTCGAACGCGTGCAGAGTGGGCGACATCTTTGATGCGAACGATGTCTGGTGGGCTCCAGTGCAGTCGACGTGGGAGATGCGATCGGATCCGCAGGCCCGTGCTGCGGGCTGCTGGGTGGAGGTGCCGACACCTGAGGGCGGTGCCATCGAGATGGTCGCGACACCGGTGGATTTCTCAGCCAGCGCTTGGGCGCCGGCCGGTCCCTCGCCCGAATTGGGTCAGCACACCGAGCTGATCCTGCTGGAGCACGGCTACGGGTGGGATGCCATCGAGCGGCTGAAAGCGGCCGGCGTCGTCCCCTGATGCGAGATCGATGAACGGGTCGCGCGTCGAGACAGATGTCGGGGGTGAGATAACTTCGATCCGTCGCGTCGTCGTGCGCCCCGAACACCGCATCACGGGCGAGCGAGACGGTGCGGCGGGGAGGGAGAGCGGATGATCGAACCGGTCAGCGCTCGTGTTCTGACACCCGAATGGGCGCCCACGGTGATCCCCGCGCCGTATGACTCGCTGACGCCTGACGAGCGTGCGCAGCACCTCGCCACCAATCCCGACTCGTTCGCTCACGTGGCCGGTACCCCGCTCGAGACCTTCGGCCACCCCAGCGAGCACCTGCGCCACGCCACCCGAAGCACCCAGGCACTGGACCGGCTGATCGGCCTCGGCGCCTTCGGCGCCACCCGGCCGCCGAGCCTCTATGTCCACTGTGTCGAGGCCGACGGTTACGCCCAGCATGCGCTCCTGGGAGCTGTCGATCTCGACACGCATGAGCTGCGGCCCCACGAAGACACCCAGCCGGGCCGGGTCCACGGCTTGGCGGTGCATTTCACCGAGGTCGGCCGCATGTCCAGCCCGGTAGTCGTCACTGCGCCGAGTCTGGACAACGTCGCCGAGGTCATCGAGGCCACGCTGGCAGCAGCCGGCGATCCCTCGCCGCTCGAGCCGCTGCTCGACACCAAGACCGCTGACGGGGCCCGCGTCACGCTGTGGCCCGCGGTGATCCCCAGCGAGACCAGCGTCGATCTGGAGGGCCCGCTGTACATCGTGGACGGTCATCACCGGGTCGCCGCTGCCCGACAAGCCGGCTTCACTCAGGTGCTCGTCGCACTGGTGCCCGCCTCAGAGCTGCACCTCGGCAGCTTCGACCGGGAGCTGAGCGAACTGGACATGATGCCCCGGCGTGTGGCCGACCACATGAGTGCCCGCTGCGATGTCGTCGAAGTCTCCGATGCCACCGAAGCTCGGCCCACAGATCCTGGGTCGGTCGGCTTTGGCGTCGCCGGACACTGGTTCCGGGCGCGGCGCCTCGACGTCGATGCCCGGGCCGATGTGCCATCGGGAGTCGACCCGGCGCGGGGACTCGATGCGGCGTTCGTGCACGACTTCGTGCTGGCCGAGATCTTCGGCGTCACCAACGCCTCGGATCCCCGCATCACCTACCGACCCACCAGCGTCGCCATCGCCGACGCGCCGGTCACGATCATGCTGGCACCGGTGCCGCTCCGTGCAGTGTTCGACGTAGCAGATTTCGGCGGCGTGATGCCTCCGAAGACCACGTACTTCTTGCCCAAAGCCCGATCGGGTGTGCTGCTGGTCCGCTGCTGATGCGACGCGATACATGCTGATCGCGCTGACCGGCGGCGCTCGCAGTGGGAAGTCCCGAGCCGCCACGGCGACGGCGACGTCGCTGGGTGCTCCGGTGACCTTCATCGCGACGGCCGAGGCCGGTGACGGCGAGATGGCCGAGCGCATTGCGCGCCATCGAGCTGACCGGCCCGAGGCGTGGGCAACGGTCGAGTCCCCGATCGATCTGGTGGGCGCGGCCGGATGTGTGGATCCCGCCGAGACGATCATCATCGACTGCTTGTCCATGTGGGTGGCGAACCGGATGCTGGAGGGCAGCGCAGATGACGAGAGTGCCGATGCCGCACGCCTGGGTGAGATCACCGCCGCGACACGCGAGCTGGTTGCTCATCTGCGAGGACGGGACGGCACCTCCATCGTGGTCACCAACGAGGTCGGCTCAGGCGTAGTCCCCGCCACACCGCTCGGGCGCGTGTACCGCGACGTGCTGGGATCAGTGAATCAGATCGTCGTGGAGGCATCCGACCGGGCGTACCTCGTGGTGGCGGGCAAGCTGCTGGAACTCTCCGGGCCTGACGGCGGTGCCTGAGGCCGTGCCGGAGACTGCGCCCGAGATCGCGTCTGGGACAGGTTCGTCGGGCCGGCCCTCGTTGCTCTCCCAGATGCTGGCGGACCTGCCGAAGCCTGATGAGACCGCCCGACGGGCCGTGGCTGACCGGGCGTCGCAGGTGCTGCGACCGGCGGGTGCGTTCGAGCGGCTGGATCAGGTGGCCGTCTGGCTTGCCGGCTGGCAGCGCACGCCGGAGCCGACAGTCGAGCGGCCGGTTGCGCTCGTGTTCGCAGCCGACCACGGCGTCGCCGACGAGGGCGTGAGCGCGTATCCCGCCGAAGTGACTGCCGCGATGGTGTCCGCCGTTGACAGCGGTGTCGCCACGGTCACGGCGGTCGCCCGCCAGGTGGGTGCAGTCGTGAGATGCGACGACGTCGGCGTGGGTGTGCCGACGGGCAACATCCGCACGCACGATGCAATGGGCGCCGACGAGTTCGACGCGGCCGTCAGCGCAGGCGCACTCGCTGTCGAGCGCGCCGTCGAGGCTGACCGAGCCGATTTGCTGGGGCTCGGAGAGCTCGGCATTGGCAACACCACTGCCGCGGCTGCTGTGTGCGGGTTGCTCTTTGCCGACGATGCAACCTCGTCCGCTGAAGCTGCGGCCCGTTGGACTGGACCGGGCACGGGGGTGCAGGCAGAAGCGCTCGATCACAAGCGGGTTGTCGTGTGCGATGTGCTCGAACGGGTGGGCCGCGTTGCACCCATGGAGGCGCTGCGCCGAGCGGGCGGGCGTGAGCTTGCGGCTATCGCCGGAGCGGTGGCTGCCGCACGGCAGCGCTCGATTCCGGTCATCCTCGACGGGTTCATCGGAACGGCTGCGGTTGCGCCGCTGGCACTGGCGACGCCGGGCAGCCTCGACCACTGCATCGCCGGGCATTGCTCCGCCGAACCTGGCCATGGGGAGCTGCTGGGCAGGCTCGGGCTTGAACCGCTGGTGCGCCTGGATCTGCGGCTGGGGGAGGGAACTGGCGCACTCATCGCGGTGCCGCTCGTGCGAATCGCCGCCGCGGCCGTGACCGACGTCGCCACCTTCGCCGAGTGGGGCCTGGCGTGAGCTTGCGAAACGTATTGGATACAGCGTGAGCTTGCGAAACGTATTGGATACAGCGTGAGCTTGCGAAACGTATTGGATACAGCGTGAGTCTGCGGTACGCGTGGGCGTTCCTGACCCGGCTGCCGGGTGGCGCACACCCCTCGACCGAGCGGGATCTCGGCCGAAGCGTCCCGTGGTTCCCGCTGGTCGGCGCGGTCGTCGGGACGCTGAGCGGCGGCGTGTTCTGGGCGACCTGGACCCCGCTCGGCGCGCCGTTCGCCGCAATCCTCGCCGTCACCACGGGCGTCGTCGTCACCGGTGCATTCCACGAGGACGGTCTCGCCGACTCAGCAGATGCGCTCGGGGGGACGACTCCCTCCCAGCGCCGCGAGATCATGAAGGACTCCCGACTCGGGACGTTCGGAACGCTTGCGCTGGTGCTGGCGACGCTGGTGCAGGTCTTCGCCGTCATGCCGCTCAGCGCACGGGACGCCGTGATCGCCATGGCCCTTGCCCATGGCGTGGGCAGGGCGCTGGCGGTCACAGCGATGGCATCGATGCCGGCAGCGTCAGGCTCAGGTTTGGGGCACGGCTACGCGGCCCACCTTCGGGCGGCGCCGTGCGCCCTGTCGATTCTGGCGAGCTACGGCGTGGCGTTCGCGCTCGGTCCGGTGGGCGTGTTCGCCGTCGGCGCTGCCACCGGGGCAGCGCTGGTGGTGGCACTCGTGGCCCACCGCCGCTTCGGCGGCATGACCGGCGACGTACTCGGCGCGATCAGCCACCTCAGCCAGATCGCCGCCTTGGTCACGGTGTCACGCCTGCTGGACGACTTCGGCTGGTTCTGGACCGGCTGGTCCTGGAACTAGAGTCCTGGCCCGACGTACCGCCCTCCAGTTCGGATAGACCGACTGCGCATGCGCAAGCCGACCGATTCCTCGGCAGAGGACAGAACGAGAAGCGACGGGTTCGCTGCGCTCGCCGTCCTGCTGCTGACGATCGCGTTCATCGTCGCCATCATCGTGTTCGCGATCGCCTAGCCCGGCGCGAGGCGTCCACAAGCATTAGACATTTGTGGTCCGGCATCGGAGAGACAGGCGGCGGCCGACTCGGCGCGTCATCAGGCCTGTCTTGTTCCTAGCGAGCTATCGACGACGGGTGCCAGGCGATCAACGCGGTGATCATCGACGGCGCCCAGATCTTCCTGCCGCCGATGGAGAATGCGATCGCGGCCCTCGGCCAGAGCTTCGGCGACATCATCATCCTGCCGCCGACAGCGCAGGACTATTCGTCAGAGGTGGCCCAGGCGACGACCGACGCCGACTGCGTGATCGGCATCGTCTCGGAGACGCCGTATATCACTTGGAACACGGCGTGGACCCAGTCGGGCACCGACGCTCGCCAGTACGGCCCGCAGGGCAACCTGAATGAGATCTCCGCCGCCGGCAACGAGGAATCGACTGACGGCGACATCATCGGCGGCATGTACCCCGACATCTCCACGGCACCGTGGGACGAGTACCGGCTGGCGCTCGAAGAAGGCGGTTGGGACACGACCGAGCACGACTACAACAGCCTGGGCGGCATGGGCACGTGGGCGGCGTTTGCGGCCTTCACCCAGATCGCCGAAACTATCGATGGCGAGATCAACGCTTCCTCGTTCTTCGAGGCCGCATCGAACACGAACAACCTCGATCTCGGCGGCATGGTGCCGGTGCTGGACTTCACCCAGGAGTGGACCGATGGTCTGCCTGGTTTCCAGCGCCTGTTCAACCGCAGCGTCGTGTTCAGCAAGCTGGAGAACGGCAAGGTTGTGCCGCTGACCACCGAGTTCGAAGACGTCGGCGACCTGGCCACCGGCAACGCCGGCTGACGGTCATCTGAGTACCGTCATATCAGTTCTGGCGCCCGCGCCGGGGTGGCCCGAGTGAGTGATCACTCGCCATCCCGGTGCCGGCGCGAGCCGGCCGAGCGGCGCCAAGAGGCTGAGCCGAATGGCGAAGCCGTGGCCCGAGCGGCCCGTGAGCCCGTATCCAATGAGAATTGGGAACAAGAGCGGGAAGCAAGATGTGACGCGATGGCATCGTTCTTGAGTCCGCGCACACTCTGAGGCGGGGGAATCATTGGACGAGGTCATTCGCTTCGCTCTGCTGGGTTTCGGGGTCGGTGCGTTGTACGCGCTGGCCTCCCAAGGCCTGATCGTGGTGTACCGCGGCACTGGCGTGCTGAACTTCTCCTTGGGCGCTACCGCAATAGCGGGCGTCTTCCTGCAGTGGGAGCTGCAACACCGGGCCGGCTGGCCGTTCCTGCTGGCGGCGCTGACCGGCGTCGCGCTGTCCGCGCTGCTCGGCGCCCTCACGCACTGGGTGATCATGCGGCCGCTGCGTCGCGCCAGCACGCTGATACGCGTCATCGCCACCTTGGGCGTGCTCATCTTGATCCAGGCCGGCGTGGTCATCCGGTACGGCTCCAACGCACGTCAGGTGGCCAGTTGGCTGCCCACCAACCGGGTGACGCTGTGGGGCGAGGTTGCGATCACCGTCGACCGGCTGATCCTGTTCGGAGTGGCATGCGTGTTCGCCGTGGTGCTGTGGTCGATGTATCGACGGAGCCACTTCGGCCTCGCCACCGAAGCGGTGTCCGAGAGCGAGCGAGCCGCTTCGGCCATCGGCTTGTCGCCGAATGCAATCGCCATCCAGAACTGGGCGCTGGGCTCGGCCATCGCTGCGGTTGCGGGCATCTTGGTGGTGCCCATCATCACGTTGCAGGTCACGGCCATGACCTCACTGGTGCTTGCAGCCTTGGCCGCGGCGCTGGTCGGTGATTTCCGGTCGTTCCCCATCGCCACCGCCACTGGCCTGGCGTTGGGCATCGGTCAGACGCTCGTGGGCCGATACGTCGACCAGCAAGGACTGGGGCAGTCGCTGCCCTTCCTGGTGATTGTGGCCGTGCTCGTGTTCAAGGGCCGGTCGCTGCCGAGTCGTGACTACTTCTTGCGCGAGCTACCGATGATCGGCAACGGACGCATGTCGTGGGACTGGACGATCTTCGGCGTCGGCACGGTGGCTTTCCTGATGCTCACCAAGCAGGCCAAGTGGATCGACGCCCTGACCGTCACCATGGGCGTTTCGATCGTGCTGCTGTCGATCGTGGTGCTGACGGGCTACGCGGGCCAGCTATCGCTGGCGCAGTACACCATCGCGGGGTTCGGCGCGTACGTGTCAGGACGCCTCGTTGCGGTGTTCGACATCCCGTTCCTGCTGGCGCTGGTCGCGGGCGTGCTGGCCGCCGTGCCGCTGGGATTCATCTTCGCCCTGCCGGCTGCACGAACGCGCGGCATCAACCTGGCAATTGTCACATTGGGACTCGGCACCACCATCGAGCTGATGCTGTTTCGCAACCGCCAATACACCGGCGGCGTGCAAGGAACTCAGGTCGGCAGCCCCGATCTGTTCGGCCTGGACATCGGGTCGATACGCCACCCGGAGCGCTACGGCCTCTTCGTGCTGGCAATGGCGCTGTTGGCCGTGTGGGTGGTGTCGAACGTGCGTCGTGGCCGCAGCGGGCGGCGCCTGCTCGCCATTCGAACCAACGAGCGGGCCGCCACGGCGCTCGGCATCGACGTGGGAAAGGCGAAGCTGTTCGCCTTCTCGCTGAGCTCGGCAATTGCGGCGCTGGGCGGGATCGTGCTGGCATTCCGGCTGACCTCGGTCAGCTACACCTCGTTCACCAACCTCACCTCGATTCTGTTCGTGGGACTGGCGATCGTGGGCGGCGTCGGTCACCTGCTCGGTGCGTTCGTAGGCGCCACCATGGCGACCGCAGCCTTCAGCCAGGAAGTGCTCGAATCGACGTGGGATGGGGTGGGCCGCTGGACCCAGCTCATCAGCGGCATCGCCATCTTGCTCATGGTGCTCGGGTACAAGGACGGTGTTGCAGCCGAGTGGGTGAAGATCTTCCGGCTGGTGAAACGAGCCCGCAAGTGGGGCCGCTCATACTTCATCGACCTCGAAGACGTCTCTGATCCGAACGCTGCTGACCCGAATGCCTCTGGGAGCCAGAGGTCGAAGGTTCCGGCTCGCGTGCTGAGCATCCAGAACATGACCGTGCGCTACGGCGCCGTCGTAGCGGTCGACGATGTCAGCTTCAACCTCACGCCGGGCACCATCACGGGGCTGATCGGTCCGAACGGCGCCGGCAAGACGTCGCTGATTGACGCCGTGTGCGGCTTCACACCCGCGGAGGGTCGAGTGGTGCTCGACGGCGAGGACATCTCGCGAATGTCGCCCTCCAAGCGTGCCCGCATCGGCATTGCTCGTTCGTTCCAGACGCTCGAGCTGTTCGAAGACGCGACGGTGTTCGAGAACATCAGCGTTGCCGCCGACCCTCAGGACATGCGGTCGTACCTGCGCGATCTGGTGGCGCCGTCGAGCCCCCCGTTCCCGCCTGAGGTCGTGCGGGCAATCATCGAGTTCCAGCTCGACGGCGACTTGCACCGCGACGTGAAAGACCTCTCCTACGGAAAGCACCGTCTGCTGGCGATTGCCCGGGCGGTGGCGATGCACCCGAGCGTGCTGTTGCTCGATGAGCCGGCCGCCGGCCTGAGCACCGCCGAGAGCGAGGAGCTGGCCGAGGTGGTTCGGCGCCTGGCCCAGGACTGGGGCATGGCAGTGCTGGTTGTCGAGCACGACATGAACTTCGTCAACGGGGTGTGCGACGAGGTGGTGGTGCTGGACTTCGGCAACAAGATCGCAGTCGGGAGCCCCGAGGAAATCCGTCTCGACCCAGCCGTGGTAGCCGCATATCTGGGAACTGAGGCCGACGATGGTGTTGTGGCCGCCGCGCCGCAGCCACAGCTGGCATCCGGGGGTGGCGCATGAGGCAGCTGCTGCAAACGCGAAGCCTCAAGTGCGGGTACCTCAACCGGGCAGTCGTCCAAGGAGTGAACCTGAAGGTCCACCAGGGCGAGGTGGTCTGTCTGCTCGGTCCCAATGGCGCCGGCAAGACCACCACGCTGCTGACCATCGCCGGTGAGCTGACGCCCGTCGACGGAATCGTGATGTTCGGCAACACGCCTACCTTCACGCCTATGTACCAGCGCATCCGGCGAGGGGGAATCGGGCTCGTGACTGAGGAGCGCCTGGTGTTCACCAAGTTGTCGGCTCGGGACAATCTGCGAGTGGGCGGCGGTTCTGTGGAAGCAGCGCTGGAACTGTTCCCCGAGCTCGAGCCTCGGCTGGACGTGCGCGGCGGCATGCTCTCGGGCGGCGAACAGCAGATGCTGGCGCTGGCAAGGGCGCTCAGCCGCCAGCCGTCGATTCTGCTGGCCGACGAGCTGTCGCTCGGGCTGGCGCCGATCGTCGTCGATCGGCTGCTGGGAGCGGTCCGAAAGGTGGCCGACACTACGGGCACCGGTGCCTTGATCGTCGAGCAGCATGCCCGCAAGGCGCTGGCTGTCTCTGACCGGATGTACCTGATGGCCCGCGGTCAGATCCTGCTGGAACTGCCCGCTGCCGATGCCCTGCGCCGCCTCGACGAGATCGAGGAGACGTACTTGACCGGCACGTCTGAGACCGAGGAAGACCACATCGAGCGTTTGCGGCGCAAGAACAAGAGGAAGGCATGGAGGCGCCTGCGGGTGCGCGAGCGCGAGCTGAACCGGCTGTCCGGCAAGCTTGCCTCGACCCGCACCGCCGCCGAGGACGACTTCTATTTCGAACGCGAACGACAACGACGACACGCGGCGATGGTCCGCCGAAAGAGGTAATCACCATGGGGTATCGCACCGCTGAGCTGCCCGATGTCGATCTCGACGAGTTTGCGAAGATTCCGTTCTTCGAACGGATGAAGCTGCTGCAGTTGCACTGGGTCGAGCACGGCTTCGGGACGCCCAAGCAGACCGGCACGTTCTATGCGTGGAAGATCTTCCTGTATGCGCTGTTCGGGTTGATCGTGGCCGGCGCGTTCACCGCCGGGCTCGAATTCAACGACATCGGCGGCTGGTGGGACGAGCCGATCCTCTACCAGAAGCTGATGATCTGGACGATCCTGCTCGAGATCACGGGACTGGCGGCCACCTGCGGCCCGCTGGCCTTTCACTTCGACCCGCCCATCGGGGGAATCCTCTACTGGTGGCAGAACGACACCCTGCGAGTGCCGCCGTACCCCAACCATGTGCCGTTCACCAAGGGCAATCGCCGCACGCCCTGGGACACCGGGCTGTACAAGCTGATCCTGGCCAGCCTGATCCTGCTGCTGGTGCTGTCACCCGAGCAGGTGGACGGGCTGCCCGACGGCCGCACCGGCATTCTGCCGCAGTGGGCGACGCTGATCTACTGCGGCTTGATCTTGCTGATGGCCATGCGCGACAAGATCGTGTTCTTGTCGTCACGGGCCGAGCAGTACGTGCCCACGTTGCTGTGCTTCTCGCTGTTCAGCAACTTCGTCGACATGATCATCGCCGCCAAGGTTTTCATCGTCATCATCTGGATGGGCGCCGGTTTCTCGAAGCTGCAGCACGGGTTCTCTTCGACGGTGTCGATCATGGTGCAGAACACGCCGTGGGTGGTGTGGGATCGATTCCGCAAAGCGACCGTGAAGGACTATCCCCGCGACATCCGGCCGGCTCGAACGACGCACTTGCTGGCCCATATCGGCGGCACCACCTGCGAGCTCATCATGCCGCTGGTGCTGCTGTTCTCTCCTTGGGGATGGGCGACGTGGATTGCCATCGTGTCCATCTGGATGCTGCACACCTTCATCATCTCGACGTTCCCGCTGGCGGTTCCGCTCGAGTGGAACGTGTTCTTCATCTTCTGCGTAGCGTTCCTGTTCTCGAACTTCCACACCGGAAGCGGCTACGCAGTGTGGGACATGGAGCCGGTGCTGTTGGTCGTGGTGCTGGTTGCGGCGCTGTCGCCCATTGTGCTGGGAGCATTTCGCCCGCAGTACGTGAGCTTCTTGGTGGGCATGAAGCAGTACGCCGGCAACTGGTCGGCGGCGACGTTCTCGCTTCGCAACAAAGAGATGGAAGATCGCATCAACGACAAGATCGTGAAGGCCGCCGACAACCAGATTGACCAGCTCGAGCCGCTGTTCGGTCCTGAGATCTCCGAGATCTTCATTCAGAAGGCGGTGGCGTTCCGCATGATGCATCCGATGGGCCGCATGCACATCTCGGGCCTGATGTGCCACGTCGACGATCTCGACAAGCGCATTCAGCGCGAGGGCGAGTTCCTGAGCAACGTTCTGACGGGGTGGAATTTCGGGGACGGGCACTGCCTGGACGAGCGTCTGATAGCGGCGTGGCAGGAGCGGTGCGAGTACGAGCCCGGCGATGTGATTGCGGTGTTCACCGAGTCGCGGCCGGCGTATACCAACAGGGTGCAGTACCGGGTGATCGACGCGGCGCTGGGGACCGTCGAGAAGGGCTGGTACCGCCACGACGATGCCTACAACTCCCAGCCGTGGCTGCCCGACGGCCCGATTCCGCACACGGTGACATGGCGGAAGGAGGGCTACGAGCCCCAGGGCGTGCCGCATCCCGGCAATGCCCGCAAAGTGCCGTCCGTCGATCACGACGGCAACTGGCTGATCCCCCGCCAGACGGCCGGCGGTGTCGTGATGCCCCCAGCCAACACCGGCTGAGAGGCTGAGCCGGCAGGCGAAGCTGTGGCCCGAGCGGCCCGTGAGCCCAATCGCATGAGCACGGGGAACAAGAGCGGGAAACAACTGGTGCGACAACGGAAAGGCGGACCTACCCGCGCGGTTCGTCATGCGGCGACGGCGGGGACTGTCGAGTGAGCTTCGTCGCACATCAACGGCGGAGCCAGCGCTCGCCGGTGAACGGCACAGCGAACAAAATCGACGACACGCTGCCAACCGCACGCGGCGAACTAAACTGGCTCTTCGGGTTTGAGCGGGGTGTGGGTCCGTTGAGGGGTACGAGGGCTCTGTGATTCACCCTGGGTTTTGCGCAGGCTCTGGGGGTCCCTGTGTTTCGTGTAGGCGGATTACTGGATTCATGCTGCCGGTTTGTGTTGGTGTCGGTTCTCGAACTCGACGGGTGAGAGCATGCCAAGGGCGCTGTGGCGCCGCTGGCGGTTGTGCCAGATCTCGAGGTATTCGAAGATCGCGTTGGCGAGCTCGATGCGTGTGTGCCAGCGTTTGCGGTCCAGCAGTTCGACTTGCATGCGGGACCAGAACGACTCGATCATCGCGTTGTCGTAGCAGTCCCCGACCGAGCCCATCGAGGGCAGCAGCCCCGAGTCGACGGCTCGCTGGGTGAACGCCCACGACGTGAACTGGGTGCCCTGATCGCTGTGGACCACCGTCTCGTCCGGTGTCGGGCTGCGTGCCTCAATCGCCATTCCCAAGGCGCTCGTCACCATCGCGGCGGTGGGTCGGGAGTCGATGGACCAGCCCACGACACGGCGGCTGAAGGTGTCGAGCACCACAGCGCAATAGAGCTTGCCCTCGCGGGTGGGGTGCTCGGTGATGTCGGTCACCCACAGCCGGTCCGGGGCTGAACTGGTGAAGTCACGGTCCACGAGATCGGCTGCGGTCGCCGCGTTGGGGACCTTGCGGAACTTGGGCCGCCCCGACACGCCGCGCAGCCCCGCTCGCCGCATGAGTGTCTCGACGGTCTGACGGCACACTGCTATGCCGCGGCCCAGAACCAGCTCGGCATGGACTCGGTTGGCGCCGTAGGTCTGCCGGGACACGGCGTGGATCTCACAGATGACATCACCCAGCCAGGCGTGCCGGATCGAACGCGCTGAGGGCGGGCGGCGAAGCCAGCCGTAGTAGCCCGACACCGAAACCCCCAACAGTTCGCATGCCCGCTCGACAGGAAGCCCTTCCGCGGCCATCACCTTGATGGCCGCGAACCGCCTTTTGGGTCGACGTCCCCCTTCAGCAGCTCGGTCGCCCGGCGGTGGATCGCCAGCTCGGTCTCGAGCTCGCGTACCCGCCTGCGCAAGGCCACAAGCTCCGCATGCTCAGCTGTCGTCAGACCCGGCTCGACGCCGGCGTCGATGCGCGCCTGGCGGCGCCACGTATAGATCGACTGATCGCTGATCCCAAGCTCAGCCGCGACCTGCGCAACCGGCCGGCCCGCCTCGACCAGATCGATCACACGCCGCCGGAACTCCGCCGGATAACCCCTCGGTGCCATGAAGCCTCCTCAAAGCTCATGACAACACAATCCAGCATCCACCCCGCGCGAAACCCAGGGTGCACCAGTATCGCTGCCGTCGCCTGCTGACCAAGGCCGATGAACGCCTCGACGACCGCGGCCGGACCAAGCTGGTGGGCCTGCTCGCAGCAGGCGACCCCCACGGCGAAGTCCGCACTGCGTGGCACGCCAAGGAAGTCGTCCGGTCGATCTACGCCATCGACGACCCCGACCTCGCCGAAGAATTCACCGAACGCCTCGGCGCCGACCTCCAAGACCCCGACTTCCCAACCGAGACCCGCCAGCTCGGACGCACCATCGCCCGCTGGACACAGCACATCGTCGCCTGGCACCGCGCACGCGTCTCCAACGGACCCACCGAAGCCCTCAACAACCTGATCAAACGCGTCAAACGAATCGCGTTCGGCTTCCGAAGCTTCGCCAACTACCGGATCCGCTCGCTCCTCTACGCCGGCAAACCCAACTGGGCACTACTCGCCACCATCACACCCCGCTAACTTCCGAAGCTCCACTAAACCTGCCGGATTCTATGAGTGTTGCGCCATGTCAAATCGGTAGCACGCGAGTAGCTGAAGTGCAAGTACGGGGGTCAATAGGATTCCGAGGCGCAGAATTGATATCAGGAGACAGGCGCCGATGGCAATGATGCTCATCCGGAGAGCAACCGCAGTCGCCTTGCCCACGAATGCGATGGGAAACGCGATAACGACACCCATAGCCCAGAACGTGGCCGTTACCAAGGCCGGTGGATTGCTCGATGTAGGTCCAGTCGGGGTTATCACGCCAATTTCTTGTTTTTCTTGTCCGGTGAACGGAAAAACTGCATCGAGATCGAGCTCCTCACCGTGGACGAGGAGCATATAGGCACAGGCCGCGAGCCAATATACGAGACCGCTGAGGACGATCCAGCGGAAGTTCATTCGGTAGGCGCGCCTGCTTGCTCGAGCCACGGTCACTCCCCTTGCGGCAAAGTGCACTCTCGCATGACGGCGACGATAGGCACGGTCATATCGCCTTGCGATATGGTCTCGGCAGAATCAAGCAACGCAGCACGCACTTCTGTCGGTGTGGCTTCTACATGGCACGCCATATAGATTGCCGCTGCCCCCGCTACATGAGCCGCTGCCAGCGAGGTGCCGCTTGGGTCGATGGTGCTCTCAATCGAATTCAGCTTGGTAGTCTGTATACACACACCTGGGGCATATATGTCGACGCTTGGGCCAGTATTGCTGAAGTCGGCAACGCTGTCATCCTCACCCGGCCCGCATGTCGGCGACCCCAATCCACCTGGCACGCCATCAAAGTCAGCGATGGCTCCCACAGTAATCACTTGGTGCAGTTTGGCTGGGATGAAACCTGAGGCGTCTGCTTTTTGGTTTCCGGCGGCGGATATAACAGTCACTCCAGCGTCAAGTAATTGGCACATCAACTGTCTCAGTCTGTCTGCCTGACAAGTAGCAACATCAGTACGGTGTTCGTCAGGCCGGTTGAAGGCTATCAGTGCGACATCTATGTCATCTGCGTTGTCGTGTATCCACCTGAGACCACAGATCACGTTATCCTCGGAGGCAAGAGTTTCGTCAGCGAATACTCGAACAGCGTACAATTCTGCGCCCGGTGCTACGCCAATGATTCCGCTACCATTGTGCTTGGCTCCTACGACCCCCGCCAAGGTTGTGCCATGACCGTCAACATCACCCCAGTCCGCATGGTCGTCCGTTGCACAGTTGAATCCATCTGTTACAGCCAACTCCGAGTTGAAGGCCTCAATGCCGGTGTCGACGATGGCAATGCTCGGCGGCCATCCGGGACCCTTCGGTATGCCGCTGCCGCCGTGGATGCGACGCACTCCGCTTGGAGTGTACTCGTTGAGCAGTTGGCCATGCTCCTGGTCTGCGTTGTTGAGCGCCGATTCTGAAGTAGCGGTGCCTTCCGTGCTACACGAGGCGACTACGCAAGCAGCCCCCCAGATCGCCAACAAGAGATAGAACCGGACACGGTGTCGACGGTGCCAGTATCGTTCGGCTAAGGGTCCGTAGCGCCTTAAGTCGTGCGATATGCTGATGCGTTTCCGCAGGTCAGAGGGCTGCACATGGTGGGAAATCACGCGACTTGACTGATGACGGGCACTAAGCGTCGGAAAGGCATCGCCAGCACCGTATGCGGTGCCATTTCACAGTGTGCTCCTGTGCATCTACCCGCAACCCCACATTGGTGAGCGCGTTCGGGAATAGAGTGATGAAATTGGAGTCAAGCAAGAGCACTCCATAACAAGTCAGCAAGTGAGAGAGTGACGGGTCGCCGAGATATCGACCCGCTGAACGTCGTCGGACCCCTAGTTTCGATTGATCCACCAGAAATTATCCGTCTTGTCAGTGCGGAGGAGGTAAGCACAGCCGCCATGCTTGTAGTTCGAGGCATAGTGATCTACTGTCAGATTCGCATAACCTATGGTTTGTACGGTATGGCCAGCATATGTCGTGCCCGGTGACGTCGGAACAGGCAAGGCACCACCACAGACTAGGTTGGCAAAGATAGGGTTCTCGTAGGAGGACGATTCTCCTACATACATGTAATCCGAATTATAATCACTCCATGCGTAGTGACTGGTGCGACGCCATCCGGATTCCGAGAGCCAGTTGGACCACCACTTCCAGTTGCTTGGGGAACGCTGAGGGTTCTGGTTCCACACCTCCACTTGAGCATGAACCTCGGAGGTGGCGGGTAGGAGCGGATACGCCAGTTCTCGGACTTGGGAACGTGTCTTGACTCTATAGTCCGGTATCTCAAGCCTGAACTCACCGTTGGATGAATTATCAACAAGGCTCGCTCCGCCGGCATTGGTGGGGCCACTAGACCCATGAGGCGAGACAGCGGGTGCCGAAGAATCACTATCATCTGCCTCATCCGCTTCCGAATCGATGGCATCTGCATCGGAGAGAACGCCGAATTCGACGACCCGCTTGCAGCTCTGCGGGTCGTAGGCGATTTCGATCAACGCCGTTGCAACCTGCCTGCCAACGGTGTTTCGACTAACGAAGTTGCACCCGGTCGACTCACTGCCATCTGCGAGTGTCACTGTTGTCCTGCGGCCTTGCTCAACGACGCGGACGGCCTCAACAAAACGTGAACCCGCATCCGACACTGATTCTTCGTAATGGATCACCGATGAGCCAGTCAACTCGGCATCGTTTCCGATCCGGGGAACTGCCTCCAATTCTAAGAACCACTGCGGGTCACTCTCAAGGATTGGATCAGCAGAAGCGTCTTCTAGACGCCCCGATATATCGATCTCGTGACCTTCAACCACGACTCCTTCGGGCATGATGGCGTCAATCTCGAACGCTTGATCAAGCTGGCCGTCTCCGTCCAGCGTAATCTTGTATGCCGTGGGTTGCTCGGAAACAACCGCTATGGCTCCTCCGTCCAAGGGCGTGTCTCCCGGCGGCCCGTTCAATATATCCGAATCGGATGACCCGCCGGTGGAACCGCCACCCCCGCTGAAGGCAGATGCCGCTGGTTGACTGCTAGCCAGTGCGACACAGACGGCTGCGAGCACTGCGACCCAGTGATTGCGCCGCTTGCTGTCGCCTCGACCTTGGCGGTGCTTGTGCGTTGTCATTCCGATGCTCCGTGTCGTTGGCGTGGAGCTCCGTGTCGTTGGCGTGGACTTGGATAGCATGTCACAGCAGGAGCAGAGGGCGCACCCTCTGTTGGCGGGCGTGGTGCGCGCCGACGGCTTGGGAGCGGCTGAGGTTGCTGAAGGCTCGCGCACGCAGGGTTGGATCGATCAGCTCGAGCCGCTGTTCGGTCCTGAGATCTCGGAGATCTTCATTCAGAAGGCGGTGGCGTTCCGCATGATGCACCCGATGGGCCGCATGCACATCTCCGGCCTGATGTGCCACGTCGACGATCTCGACAAGCGCATTCAGCGCGAGGGCGAGTTCTTGAGCAACGTGCTGACGGGGTGGAACTTCGGCGACGGGCACTGCCTGGACGAGCGGCTGATAGCGGCGTGGCAGGAGCGGTGCCAGTACGAGCCCGGCGATGTGATCGCGGTGTTCACCGAGTCGCGTCCGGCGTACACCAACCGCGTGCAGTACCGGGTGATCGACGCAGCGTTGGGGACCGTCGAGAAGGGCTGGTATCGCCACGACGATGCCTACAACTCCCAGCCGTGGCTGCCCGACGGCCCGATTCCGCACACGGTGACATGGCGGAAGGAGGGCTACGAGCCCCAGGGCGTGCCGCATCCCGGCAATGCCCGCAAAGTGCCGTCCGTCGATCACGACGGCAACTGGCTGATCCCCCGCCAGACGGCCGGCGGTGTCGTGATGCCCCCAGCCAACACCGGCTGACGCGGTGACGACGGCGACCGTCGTCGGCAGCGGGCCGAATGGATTGGCCGCTGCGGTCCACCTGGCGCGTTCAGGCGTGGACGTGACCGTGCTGGAGGCGGCGGACACCATCGGGGGTGGCACGCGCAGCGCCGAGGCCATCGTGCCAGGCCTGATTCACGACCAGTGCTCGGCGGTTCATCCCGTGGCAGCCGCGTCGCCGTTTCTGCGCGGGCTCGACCTCGAGGCGCTCGGTCTGCGGTGGTGCGCGCCCGTGGTCGACTGCGCGCATCCGCTTGACGACGGCTCGGCCGGCCTGCTGTACCGGTCCATTGCGCAGACCGCGGCGGGGCTGGGCGGGGACGGTGCTCGGTGGAGCCGGCTCTTCGGGGCGCTGACGGCTGATCTCGATGCGCTGTTCGAAGACATCACGCAGCCGCTGCTGCGGGTGCCGCGCCATCCGCTGCTGACCGCCCGGTTCGGGGCGGTGTCTGCGACGCCCGCCACGGTCGTGGGCCGCTTCTGGCGCAGCGAGCAGGCTCGGGCACTGTGGGCAGGCGTTGCTGCACACGCGTTCTGGCGTTTGGACAGCCCCATGTCCAGCGCGGTCGGCCTGATGATCCTGGCCGCAGGACACCAGTACGGCTGGGTCGTCGCCGAGGGCGGTTCGCAGGCGATAGCGGACGCGCTGGTAGCCGACGTGACGGCACACGGGGGGCGGGTCGAGACCGGGATTCGGGTTCGCTCGGCCGCCGAGCTGCCGCCGGCTGACCTGCTGCTGCTCGATGTGTCGCCATCGATCGCAGCCGACATTCTGGGCGACCGGTTGCCCCGTCGAGTTGCCCGTGCCTACCGGAGGTACCGCCACGGCCCGGGGGCGTTCAAGGTCGACTTCGCAATCGAGGGCGATGTGCCGTGGCGCGCACCGGCTGCCGGCGACGCCGGCACTGTGCATCTCGGCGGCGATGCGCGCGAAGTGTTCGACAGCGAACTGGCCGTCCATCGCGGCCGGATGCCTGAGCGGCCGTTCGTGCTGGTCGGCCAGCAGTACCTGGCCGACCCCTCCCGCTCGGTCGGCGAGGTCCACCCGCTGTGGACCTACGCGCACGTCCCCCACGGCTACACCGGCGACGCGACCGAGGCGATCGTCGCCCAGATCGAGCGATTCGCTCCCGGCTTCTCCGAGCAGGTAGTCGGAACGGCGGTGCGCTCGGCGACCGAGATGTCGGTCTACAACCCGAACTTCGTCGGCGGTGACATCCTGAGCGGCGCCTCGTCGCCCCTCCAGCTGCTGTTCCGCCCCCGAGTTGCCCGCGATCCCTACTTCACCGGCATCCCGGGCATCTACCTGTGCTCAGCGTCGACGCCCCCGGGGGCAGGCGCACACGGCCTGTGCGGCCTCAACGCCGCCACCCGAGCCCTAGCCGCGCTGGGAATCCCCCGCCCGGCGTGAGTTGGATGCGCCACTGTTCGTGGCGAACGCTCTATGCCTGTGGCGCGCCGAGGCGAGCTGTGACCACCCAGAGGCGTGCGCACGAACGGACCGCTCACATCCAGCACCGCCGACAGATCCCAAGCGACGATGCAGTCGCAGTCCAGTCGCGACCACCACAGTTCGGGATCGTCGCCGCGGACAAAGCGAGGCACACAGAGACCGCTGTAGCCGGCGTCCTGCACCGCCCGCCAGTCAACTTCCCAGCCCTTTTGCTGGTGACCCAGCTCGGACAAGTTCCACAGGAACGTGTCAGGAAGATGTTGCGCGCGATTCAGATGCAGCATGCCGCCGACATCCAACGTGATCTTCCAATGGTGACGACCCAAGCTGGTCATCTGGTTCGCGCCGGCCCACCTGTCCCACGGACGCACGCTGCCTGTCGGCGACATCCAGAGGCCCCACGGATTCCAGCCGCGCCGCGACGCCTGCCGATACACCCGAGATGGCTCGAACACCCACCGCGCGCTGTCCCCCGCATCCTCGCTTGGCCAATGAAGCCCCACCATCGCACGACGCTCTGCCATATCGCGACGCACCGTAATCGCATTGCCCGAACCGACGAACGTCCGAGCGTCCGACAGGCCCGACGTCGGCCACGACGGTGGTGAGGCAACATGGCAGAATCCTCCATCAGTCGTCGGCCGTCGTCCTGACGGGCCGCACGGGGGTGACAGTGTGGGTAGTCCCGCGCAGCACCACGTCGAAACGGACGGGTGAGCCGAAGCTCCGTCGGGAGGGACATGAGCAGCGAGACCAGGAACAACTATGCGGGGTTCATCTGGTCGGTGGCGGACCTGCTGCGCGGCGTGTACAAGCCGTCCGAGTACGGGCGGGTGATTCTGCCGCTGACGGTGCTGCGGCGCCTCGATTGCGTGCTGGAACCCACCAAGGCCGCTGTGCTGGAGGCCGATGAAACGCTGCCGGTAACGTTGCAGAACCGCGACCCGGTGCTCTGTCAGTACGCAGGTCAGACCTTCTACAACACGTCCCATCACACATTCGCAACGCTGCTCGGCGATCCCGACCACGTCGCTGGCCACCTGCGCAACTACATCGCCGGATTCTCGGACTCGGCTCGCGACATCGTCGACAAGTTCAACTTCGACGCCCAGATCGACCGGCTCGACAACCACAACCTGCTCTATCTGGTGCTGTCGAAGTTCACCGAGCTGGATATGAGTCCCGATGCGATGTCGAACTTGGAGATGGGCTACCTCTACGAAGAGCTGATCCGCAAGTTCTCCGAGCTGTCGAACGAGACCGCTGGTGAGCATTTCACGCCTCGCGAAGTCATCCGACTCATGGTGAACCTGCTGTTCCGTGAGGACGATGAGCTGCTAACCAGCCGCGGCGTGGTGAAGACATTGCTTGACCCGGCCTGCGGAACCGGCGGGATGCTGTCGATGGCCGAGGAGTACTTGCGCGAGCTCAACCCAGAAGGCGAGCTGCGGGTGTTCGGCCAAGAATTGAACGCTGAGACCTACGCCACCTGCCGCGCCGACATGCTGATCAAGGGCCTCGGCGCCGAGAACATCCGCTTCGGCAACAGCTTCGACGACGACCAGCACGATGGCCAGCGGTTCGACTACCTGCTGGCCAATCCGCCGTTCGGAGTGGAGTGGAAGATGGTGGCCGACTTCGTGCGCGACGAGCATGCCGACCGGGGCTTCGCCGGCCGATTCGGTGCCGGGCTGCCTCGCATCAACGACGGCAGCTTCCTGTTCCTGCAGCACATGATCTCGAAGATGAAGCGCTCCGACGAGGGTGGTGCCCGGCTGGCGATCGTGTTCAACGGCGGCGCCAGCTCGGGCGAGTCGGAGATCCGCCGCTGGATCATCGAGAGCGACATGCTCGAAGCGGTGGTGGCCCTGCCTGACCAGTTATTCTACAACACCGGCATCTCCACCTACGTCTGGTTGGTCACCAACCGCAAGGAGCCTCGGCGACAGGGCAAGGTGCAGCTCATCGACGCCCGCGAGAACTTCACAAAGATGCGCAAGAGCCTCGGCCAGAAGCGCAAGGAGATCAGCGCCAAGCAGATCGACGACATCAGCCGCCTGCACGGTGCGTTCGAGGAGTGCGCACGCTCGAAGATCTTTCCCAACGAGTCGTTCGGCTTCCTACGCATCACGGTGGAACGTCCACTGCAACTGCGCTGGGAGATCACCGACGACACGCTCGCAACTGCCGAGTCCCACAAGGCCGTTGCGAAGCTCGAACCCGAAGCCCGCGAGGCGCTGTTCGCAACGCTGCGGGACCGATTCGGCGACGAGTTCAACTCAGATGCCACCGTGCAGGAGCTGGTGCGCTCCGCTGTGCTGCCAGTGACGGGCACCAAGGCGGCAACGGTTAGCAAGGCAGTGGCCACTGCGCTCGCCGTCCGCGATACATCTGCGCCCGTGCAAGTTGACCCGCGCGGCGACCCCCAACCCGACCCGCAGCTTCGCGACTATGAGAACGTTCCGCTGCCTCCAATACAGGTCGCCTTCGAAGCAGACCCAACCGCACGCATCGACACCATCGAATACCGCACGGCCATAAACAACTACCTCCGAGCAGAAGTCCTCCCATACGTGCCCGATGCCTGGCACGACCCGGACAAGACCACGATCGGCTACGAAATTCCTCTCACGCGCCACTTCTACTCCTACATCCCACCCCGTCCAATGGCTGAAATCGACGCCGAGATCGTTTCGCTCGAAGCTACGAGTCGCGATCTGATCTCAAAGATCATGTCATGACCCACCGAGAAATGCCGTTGTTACATATAGCCGATATTCGGATCAGTAATGTCGACAAGAAGACTCGAATGCATGAACAATCGGTGCGTCTGGTCAACTACACAGATGTCTACTATGGCGACAGAATCACACCTGACTCGAACCTAATGAGAGCATCTGCCTCGCGTGACCAGGTACGGAATTTTGGTCTAAAGTCTGGGGATGTACTCATAACCAAAGATTCCGAGCTGGCGAATGATATTGGTGTGCCAGCGTTGATCGAACACGCGACACACGAGATGGTCTGCGGCTATCACTTGGCCATGCTACGACCACGACAGGAGATTGTCTTGAGCAGGTACCTGTACTGGTTGCTCAACTCAGCATGCGTCCGCAGCCAAATGGAAATCGCTGCTACCGGGATCACTCGATTCGGGCTTCGAGCAGAGGCAATCAAGCGGATCAAGGTCACAGTGCTGCCACACTCCGAACAACTCCAGATTGCAGATTATCTTGATGCCAGCACATCGCATATTGACGATGCCATCGCAGCGAAAACCCAGTTGAAGAAACTTCTGATACAGCGCCGCTCTCGACTGCCGGAGGTTGCACTGGAGATCATGCGCGCATCTGAGCAAATGGTGCCACTCAAGTATCTCGTCGTCGAGTCCAATCTTCGAAGCGATAGCCGTGCGTCACGCACGTTGCTTTCCGTTTCCATACATAATGGCGTCGTTCCCAGGAACGATGAATATGCATCAGCTGCGCCTCCAGAAGCTCTCGCCAGATACAAGCGCTGTAAACCGGGCGATATTGTAATCAACAGAATGCGTGCGTTCCAAGGCGGGGTAGGCCAAGTCCGACGGCAAGGAGTCGTCAGCCCGGACTACACAGTTCTCCATGTCAAGGATCGAGTCTCCAGCAGTTACCTCCACTTTATAATGCGCTCGCCTTGGTTCATTTCCGAAATGACTCAGCGGCTGCGCGGCATTGGATCGACCGACCAAGGGCACGTCCGCACGCCCCGCATCAACTTCTCGGAACTCGGAGAGATTCGCGTGCCAGTCCCATCGCGAACCCGCCAAGACGACCTTGTTTCCGAGCTGATCGAGAGGGAAGCAGATATCGCTAGTGCGCTCGACCTCCACGGCAAACAGATTGAACTCTTGACGGAGCGCCGACAGGCATTAGTTACAGCGACTGTATCCGACCGAATCTAGGTTGAGATTGGGGACGATGGGCTGTCGGAATTCCGAGGGCCGTGACGATTCTTGTGTTTGGCCCTCAACAGCGAGGGATCGTCAGAGGTATCGCTTGCTTCCACTGTTTCGCTAATGCTGAGCTGCGAGATGTTTTATGGACAACGCGTCTAGGCTCCTGACTGCTCATCATGTGAGGCAACTGACACCTAGAATCAGGTCAGAGCCTGGAACAGTAGCGTAATGATTGCACCGACAATTGTTCCGGCGAGGTAGCTACCAAGCTGGATTCGCCATCCAATCTTCCGTTCGATGGTTGCCATTCGGTCGGCAAGCACTTGCGGAGTGAACACATCGCCCTGCATTTCCATCGTGTCTTGGTCAGTGAAAGCGGGGCGGCCCCCGTGGCCTTCGTAGAGATCGTCGGTGGGCGTATCAAGGGCCGTGAACCAAATCAAGAAGGTAGGAGTACCGCGGGAAATGTAGACGGAGGACGGCCCGGCGTTGTAGACAGAGAAGCGCAGTCGACCGTGGAAACCCGGGTCAACGTGGAATCCTGAGACATTCACGAGGCCCAAGCGCTTGACCTGAGATTTCATCGAGATCAGTCCAAGTGCATCGGGCGGGATGCGAACCTTCTCTTCGGTCATCAGCTGGGCGAAGTGCCCTGAAGGGATTCGAAGCTGCTCGTCGTTCGCAAGGTCCCGTCGGATCTGATCCTCGCCGGTGAGGAGCGCCTGCGGTCCCATGCTCAGTTCGTAGCTGCAATTCGCAATGCGGTCCTGGTCGAACGGCGTCACCAGCCGCTCGTCCTTCAAGCGTGATCGCATCGTTTCTGACGACCAGAAGCCAGTCACTCAAGTACCTCCAAGACTGTGCTGAGGGCCGATGCCGACGCAGCTTCTTCGCCGCGCGGCACCCTACGTCAGGTCAACGTCAGTGGACGGCAAGTGTTCGTTGCACACAGTTGCGAGCTTGACACCGAAGACTGCGATGTCAGCGAGCCTCTCGTCACGGAATGCGTCCCAGCTGCCCTGCTCGACGGCATCAGCAAGCAGACCGGCCAGCTTCGTTACGTGGAACGAGTAGTGCCGTAACTGCTCGATCTTCGGGAGACCGAACACGTCGGGGTGGAACCGCCGGTCGTGGGCGAGTTGTGCAATCTGGACCTCGTCCCAGCGTCGAGCGGATGCGAGCGCGTCGGCACCGACGAGTTCGACCTGCTCGGCTGCGCCCGCGTAGCGGAGGAGGCTGGATGCCTCGACGCCTCGAATCCTGTCCTCGTATGCCTGACGCAACGAGACGCCGGACTGATCGGCGAGTTCAGCAGCGACTCGTCGCATCGACTCAGCTGCTGTCACGACTTGGTGGGTGGTCGCAGGCTCGTTGTGCTCGATGTGTTCGCAGAACGCGGCGCAAGCCGCCGCCGCGCGGATGAGGGTGAAGGCGGCGCGGCTGAGATCGGCCTCGCTTGGCTCGTTTCGGGTGTCTGTTGGCGAATCGTGGAGAGTCATACTTGGCCAAACCTCAAATTACATACCCGTAACTCTAGCCCCGCGACACGGGTGCCTGTCCCTGCATTGGCGTCCGCGCCTAGCCCGCCCCGGCTTCGGTTCACCGCGGCGCATCATCGGTCAGGCGCTGGCACGCGCCAGGAGTTGGTCATGCTGGTTGGTGGAGATTCCCTGTCCCAGTTCGGATACCGGCAGCGGACGGGTGACCGCGTGAATGGTGAGCGGCGCGCCGGCCTCGCACTCGTCGCCGGGACGCCGAGAGAAGAACTCAAGTCGGGTGCGTCCGGGCTTGCATGCCTTGAGCGTCACGTGTCGGGCGTCTGCAGCACCGAACAACGTTCCTCTGAGATCGGCGTCGGAAGGCTGATGCCGGTCGTTGACGAGTGCGAACCTATCCCCAATGTCGGAGGGGAGCACCCATTCATAACCCGATTCGGGCATTTCGGGCAGTGCGATGTCGATTTCGTCGGCGACGTTGAGTTCGACTGCTCGCTGGTGGTCTGCCAGTGTGAGTCGCCGTACTGACGCCCACTGCTGGTCGGGTCGACGGCCGCCGAGGAGCATCTGCTTGATCTGGCGTGGATGCACCTTCCAAAGCTCCTGAGCCGACACAACTGGGATCTTGCCGAGAACGCGGAGCTGGGTGACCGTTGCTTGGTAGCTCACCCCGAGTTCTGCCGAAATCGAGTACACGTCGGTCGCGCTCAGGTCCGGATGGTCAGGGTCGTGCCCCCAATGCTCGAGCTGCGCCTCAACAGAGAGTTCGGACATGAGGAGACTCGCGGCAAACGTCTGGGCCTGAAATTCCTTCGGATCTTGGGATCGGTCCGTGATGGTTGCTTCGAGATCGAGGTGTGATTCGTGACCCAGTTCGTGATGCCCGAGTTCGTGTGCTGCTGTGAAGCGTTGCAGGGCTAGCGGCCGAGCAGCGTTGAGGGCGATGCCGGCCGTATCGCCAATTCGCAGATAGGTACCCAGCAAACGGTCGAGGCCGGCTTCGAAGCTGAGCCAGATGCCGCGATCTTCGATCAGGTCGAAGATCGGAACAGGATCGCCCGGCGAGAGCCCGGTTTCGGCGAGGACGTGCTCAGCTGCTAGGACGGCCTCACGTGCGAGGCTTCGGCGGTTCATTCTGCTCCTGTGCCGTCCCGGCTGGGAGCGCGGGCCGGTCCCGCCTCTCGGAGGAACTGGGCGAAGCGCAGGACTTGTTGCCGGTCGTCGTCGGACAACCCCGAGGCGGTGCGGAACAGCGCTTGCGTCGTCGCGTCAACCTCGTCGCTCTCGTCTCCCGAGAAGTGCGACAACGGTCTCCGGTAGAGGGCTGCGAGTTGCTTGAGTTCGAGGAAGGCGACTCTGCGGCGACCGGTCTCGATGTCCGAGACAGACGGGCGCGGGATGCCGAGATGGTCTGCGACCGCTGCCTGCGGCAGGCCGATGGCCTCGCGTGCATCCTTCAGTCGCTTGCCGAGCGCCGCCGATTCGTCTGCCGCGAGATTCTCAGGTGCCGTGCTCATTCGGGTGCTCCGACGCCGGCCAGCGCTGTATGCACCAGGGCGCTTGTGCGAGCTGACTTCGAGGCGGTGACGACGGCGATTGCGAAGCCCTCTTCGTGTGTGAGGCTGCACTCGAAGTCGGCCAGGCCTGATTCGCTGGCCTTGTCCTGGGCTGCACGGCTCAGCAGGAGCGATGGCCGCCCGTCAGATGCCGTGTTGACGACGATGTCGCGCATTTCGAGACCGCGAACCCCGGTTCCGATGGCCTTGAGCGCTGCCTCCTTCGCTGCAAATCTCGCGGCGAGTCGTTCGTAATCGCCGCCGCAGTCAAAGATCTCAGTCTCGGTGAACATCGTTTCGAGCACGATGCGATCTCCCCGAATGTCGGCTTCGAACTCGGCAACGCTGACCGCATCGACACCGACCGCCGTCGCCGTCCGATCGACTGTGTTGCCAATAGCGACACCGGTCACTGCCGCAAGTCGCGCAGCCGTCGCCATCCTGCGGCACGGCGACGCATCAGACACGGCAGCGGCAGCCTGTTCGTGGAGATCACGCAAGGCCACCTTCCCGAATCCCGCGAAGGTGCCGATCTCTGCGCTCGCATGCGTGGCGACGACGGTGACCGTCCCCAGGCCAAGTCCGGCATGATGGCTCAGTGCGCGACCCAGACGAGCGAGTCCCAGATAGTTGCCGTATGCCTTCTTGATGAGATGCTGGTTGCGATACAGAGCCGTGAGGTGAACGTTGGCATCTTCAACCGTCAATGAGATGTGGCTGAGGCAAGGGAAGCCGTACGGCGAGCCATTGCGACCGGGGGCTTGAGTCCGCAAGTCGAGCGCGGGATCCTCAAGGGCGATCTCGTAATCGCTGCTGTAGTTGTACTTGGGCTGCGCTGGGTTGGCGTAGCGGCGGAGCCGTTCAGCCACCTCGGTGAGCTGATTGATCGACTGTCCGTCAGGTCCTGGCCAAGCGACCATGCGATGGCAGTATTCGCCGCCGGGAGATGCCGCCTTCGCGACCTCAAATCCTTCGAGGTAGAGGTCCGTGAACTCTTGGAGTGCGTCGATTCCAAGATCTTCTTCGTAGAGCTCCGCCGCGAAGATGGTGTTGGCGACGGTCTCGACTGGCCAGCGTTGCCATGACTTGGACGACTGCGGACGGCTTTCGATGAACTCGTCCAGGACTGCTCTCACCGGTACGATCTCGTCGTCGGCATTCCAACTGGTCACGACATTGACAGCCGTGCCGCCGACATCGAGCACTGCCCCGAAGGTGTCGATCCAGGCCTCGGAGAGGGTTCGCCGATAGATCGAGATCACGCTCGGACCAGCGCTGGCGCCGTCTTCGAGGCCAAGAGTTCGATCAAGTTGGCCACGTCGGTCACTTGATCAGGCTTGAGGTCGGATTGCTTGACGACTTTGCCGACTTGGAGGCTCTTGCACACTCGGGCGATGATGACCATCGCCTTGCGCGACGGAATCCGCTCCTCATCGCCGGAGTCGAGGGCGGCTTCGATGGTGTTGCGGTCGAGGCGCAGCCTTGGCAGCTCGCTCAGGACGAGTTCACGAATCCTCTGGAGGTGTTCAGCGGGTGGTACCTCGGCTGAGGGCACGGTCACGGCTTCGGCTTTGTAGTCCATGGCTACACCATAGCTTGTGTTGGTCGGAAAATACGACAATAACTTTCTGCCATCCGAGTGAGTTCCGAAGTCGACGGGTGCGTCGGCTGACCAAGGGAGGCGCCACTTCGGCGGGTAGCCGAGGCGCAGGGGCTGTTCGTCGGGCCGAAAGGTCTGCTTGATGCGCTTCGGTCCGCCGACGCTGATTTCTGGGTGTGCAGCACGGGCGTACTTGTCGACCTCACAGAAAAGATTCTGGCAATCAATCAGATGCAAGGGTCGGCCCCAAAGATCCTTGAATTCGACGGAGTTGTCCGTCAGGTAGACCTCTGCAGAGTTCGTCATGGCGCGGATCACACCGACCGGATCGAGCCCACGGGTGTCGGTGAAGCACTTCTCGATGCCTCTCAGCGCTCCAGGCCCCGCGACGACAAACTCCATCTCGTCGAACGGGAAGTGAGGGCTGTAGTTGAGGTCGATTGCGTACTGGTAGGCCAAGAACGAGCCGAACGAGGGGATCTGCAGCAGCTTCTGGTAGAGGCCTTGCAGCGACTGAGCCTGGGTAATGGCGTCGATTGTGCCGTCGGCGATGATCTGCTCCAGAAGCGCCACGTGGTTGGCGTGCTTGCGACGGTGGCCCAGCGCGGGCGAGGGCATGATGTAGGCGCCTGAGTAGAGGCGGGTGCCCGATTGGAACCGACGATCCAATGCGCCCGTGTACGCAGCGCTGTCGAACGTGGCGATGGTGGGTTGGCCGACTTGGCTGACCAAGTGCTGCCAAGTGTCGGTGTGGTTGAAGATCTTGAAGAGCAGCACGCGCAGAACCGTGTCGCGGTATTCGTAATCGCCGGAGTAGATGACATCCTGCAGAAGTGACTGGCTGACCCGATCAGAGGCCCGGTAAGCGTTCGTGAAGCGATGTGACTGCAGAATCTGATCCTCAGTCCACGGTGCCGACTCTCCACGCAGTCGCCGCATGAACATCGCCTGCCGCTCTGCAGCCAGGTACCAATAGCGCCAGAAGACCTTGGTGACCCTCACCCGCCGACCGTCGAGCTCAACACTCGACCGCTCGGCACCCAGGTCCAGTCGGGGCACAGGTGTGTTGGCTCGATGCATCTGCACGATGGTCGCACGAACGCACCGTGTCCGGGGTGGACTTCTGTCATGCCTGTCTGCGCACCGTTCGCGCGCGCTCACAGTTCATGACGGGTGTCGCTGGTTCATCGTGCAGAAACCAGGCCAGTCTCGTGCTTCCGTCGTTCGCTTGTCCCTCTTGAGCACACGTCGCGCCGCTGCCCCGGCAAGCCGCTTGGACCTGAGAGGGGTGCTTGGACGGGTACTGGGATATGTACTCAGCAGGTACTGTTATGGCTACCGCTGGTAAGGCGATTCAAACTTCAGCCTGCTGGTGTTTCCGTCCGCTGGCAGGGTGGCATTCGAAAGCTGTTGGTATACGGTGACGGGCATGGCAACAGCGTGCCACGAGCAGCCGGCTACGGCCAACCAAACCATCGATGCCATCGTAGATGAGGCTGGCCGCGACCATGCTCCGCTGCGCAAGACATTTCTGCAGAAGCCCGACTCGGAGGGTGCGGATCGCGCGTCAGCGATGGCCGACCTTGTCCGTGCAGGTGATTCGCTCGGACTCCGCTTGTACTTGACCGCCGTACTGAAGGCGTCATCACCGCCATGGGACACAGCGCTGCCCGCCCCGGTTTGGGCACGTGCGCTCGGTAACCCGCTGCCGACCTCGAAGGGCGCCACGGGTGCGATCTCCAAGGCATGGCGTCGGTTGGAAGATCACGGCCTGATCCGCCGAAGCCGCTACAACCGCATGGCCCAGATCACGCTGCTTCGCGAAGATGGCTCTGGGCAGGACTACACCCATCCTGGTGACAAGGACTGCCGGACGGAGGCCGACGACTATTTCAAGGTCCCAGTGGCGCTATGGCGGCTTGGGCCTAGCGGCGAAGGACGCTGGATCAGGGAGTTGAGCGTTCCCGAGCTTGCGATGCTGCTGATCTCGTTGAGCTTGAGAGATGAGTCTTGGCTGCCGATCGAGCACGCCCCAGACTGGTACGGCGTCTCAGCCGATACGGCCCAGCGAGGGCTTTCCGGCCTCCGGAATCGCGATTTGCTGGATGTTGACATCCGCGTGAAGACTGCGCCGCTGTCGCCCACGGGTGCCACAACAGAGCACCTCTACACGCTGAAAGCTCCTTTCGGCCCGACCGGTCGGCGTCAGCGATCCCGACGTCGAGGAGCCAAGCGATGACGAGGCTCAGCGACGGTCAACCGATACGCGGTGACGTGGTGGCCGTCATCGACGAGTCGTCGCCGGTCGCTGGCGCGGGCGTCTACTACGTCGTCACCGCCGCAGTGGTCTTCGACCCGTCGAACATTCGCCACCGTGTTGGCGGCGTCGTCGGCGAACGAACCTCGCCATTTCACTACCGCCGCGAAGGCCCAGAAGCGATTGAACGGATGGTGGCTCTTATCGAGGACATAGGGCTGATGGCATCGGTGCTGTGGCGGCCTGTCGCCAGGCGTGGCCAAGTTGCTGCGCGGCGCGACCTGCTAGCAGCCCACGCCCGCCGGTTGGCCCATGACGGCATCACACACGTGATCATCGAGTCAGGTGACGAGACCAGCGATCAGCGCGACCAAGAAACCCTGCTGGACACATTCGCGACGGAGGGCGGGGTGCCGTTTCGGTACGACTGGCGCTCGAAAGCCGAACCACTCCTGTGGATTGCCGATGCCATCTGCGGCATCACCGCCGAACACCTGCTGGAAGGCAATCACACGATCTTCGACCGGCTCGCGAACGCCGGGATCATCGAGGTGGTCAACATATGACCAGAAATGCGAAAGCCCCGGCTCCCGTCCTAGTCGGCCTGCCTTGCGGCACGCCCTCGGCCTGGCACTCCGGGACTCGCGTCTTTCCCCCGGAACAGCACCGGAGGACACGGTCATTATCGGCCCATCAAGCCCAAATGTCAACCTCAGCGCCAGAGATGACGAACGGTCTGCCACCAAACATGCCGATTTTGCAGCGAAGTCTGGCTCAGGGCACGGCAATCGGGCTCAGGTAGAGATCACTGCTCGTGACACACGCGTTCTAGGGTGAGTCGGATGCCGGGTCTGCAGTGTGAGGCGGCGGAGTGAGTTCTGTTTCGGAGGCGGCGTTTGAGGAGCACATTGCCGACTGGTTGGTCAGCCACGGTGGGTACCAGCACGTCAAGATCGGCAACGCTGGAGACCAACCCCGGGATTTCGACCCGGCTGCGGGCATCGACACGGCGGACCTGTTCGAGTTCATCGGGGCGACGCAGGGAGTTGCCTGGGAGCGCCTTGTCCAGACGGCCTACGGCGGCGATCGCGTCAAGGCGCAGGAGGGCTTCACGCAGCGGCTCGCAGCAGAGTTGGATAAGCGAGGCACCGTTGACGTGCTGCGCCGGGGCGTGGTGGACCGCAATGTCACGATCCAGCTTGCGTACTTCCGGCCTGCTCACGACTTGACGCCTGAGCTGGCCGAGCGTTACGACGCGAACGTGCTGTCGGTGACCCGGCAACTGCCCTTCGAACCGAGCAGCAACCAGACCGTCGATCTGGGCCTGTCCGTGAACGGCATTCCGGTGGCCACGGCTGAGCTCAAGAATCAGCTCACGGGCCAAGGCGTCGAGGACGCCGTCGCCCAGTACCGCAGGCGTCCGCAGCGGAATCGGACTTTGAGCCGGCTCGGCATGGTGCATTTCGCTGTCGATCCGTCGTCGGTGGCGATGACGACCCGGCTGGCGGGAGCGAGCACCCGGTTTCTGCCGTTCAACCGCGGCCATGAGCTGGGGAAGGGCAATCCTCCGAATCCCGACGGGCATCACACGGCCTATCTATGGGAGCAGGTGTGGTGCCGTGACGCCTGGCTGGACGTCTTGGGCCGCTTCGTGCACGTGGACAAGCCGTCGAAGGGTTCCAAGGCCCGTCCCGAGGTGGTCTTTCCGAGGTTCCACCAGTGGGATGCTGTGCGGCGCCTCGAGGCCGACGCCAGACAGAACGGGCCGGGTCGCAGTTACTTGGTGCAGCACTCGGCGGGCTCGGGAAAGTCCAACTCGATCGCGTGGCTGGCGCACCGGTTGTCGTCGCTGCACACCACGAATAACGCCAGGGTGTTCGACAAGGTCGTGGTCATCACCGACCGCGTTGTGCTCGATCGCCAGTTGCAGGACACGATCAGCCAGTTCGAGCACGCGGTGGGTGTGGTGCAGCGCATCGACGAGTCCTCGGCACAGCTCGCCGAAGCTCTGGCTAGTGAGCAGGCGCGCATCATCGTCACGACACTGCAGAAGTTCCCGTACGTCTTCGACAAGATCGACGCGCTGCCCGAGCGCAGCTACGCGGTGATCGTTGACGAGGCACACTCGTCACAGACCGGCGAGGCTGCCAAGGAGTTGCGGCGAGCGCTGGGCGCGGCCGAGCCCGAGATCGACGACGACGCCGATGTCGAACCCGCCGAGGCCGAAGAACTGCTGGCCGAGGCCGTGGCGGCGCGAGGTCCTCAGCCCAACCTGTCGTTCTTCGCGTTCACCGCGACCCCCAAGGGCCGCACCCTGGAACTCTTCGGCGAACTCGACGACAGTGGCAAGCACCAGCCATTCCATCTGTATCCGATGCGCCAGGCCATCGAAGAGGGCTTCATCATGGACGTGCTGGCCGGCTACATGACCTACACGCAGTACTCCCGCCTGGAGAAGGCGATCCTCGACGACCCCTCCTATGAAACCAGCAAGGCCCGCAGTGCGCTGGCTCGGTTCGTCACGCTGCACCCTGACAATCTGTCGCAGAAGGCCGAGATCGTCGTGGAGCACTTCCGCTCGAAGATCGCCCGCCAAGTCGGCGGCCATGCGAAGGCGATGGTGGTGTGCTCGTCGAGGCCTCATGCGGTGCGGATGTGGGAGGCGCTGCGCGGCTACATCTCGAACAACGGGTACGAGATCGGGGTGCTGGTGGCGTTCTCGGGTGAGATCGACGGGCTGACCGAGACGAAGGCGAACGGCTTCGGTGAATCGCAGACCGCGGTGCAGTTCGACACCGACCAATGGCAGATCATGGTGGTTGCCGAGAAGTTCCAGACGGGATTTGACCAGCCGAAATTGACCGCCATGTACGTCGACAAGACGCTGACCGGCCTAGCCGCAGTGCAGACGCTGTCGCGGCTCAACCGTATCCACCCCGACAAGTCAGGCACGTTCGTCGTGGATTTCGTGAACGATGCCGAAGACATCGGCGAGGCATTCGCCGTGTACCACGGCAAGACTGTCGCTCCACCGACAGATCCGAACCTGCTGTTCGACACCCGGCACGACCTCGACGGATTCGGCGTTCTGGACGTAGGCGAGATGCAACGGGCAGCCGTGCTGCTGCTGAGCGAGAATGCGCACGCTCAGATCCACGCTGCTCTGCAACCGGCGGTCGAACGCTTCGCCGGGCTGTCCGACGAGGATCAGGAGGCCTTTCGGGATGCGCTCGGTCGATTTGTGCGCGTCTACGGATTTCTGTCGCTTGTGGTGCCGTTCGGCAACCCTGAACTTGAGCGGGACTATCTCTTCTGCCGTGCGCTGGCGGCGTTGACCCGGGATTCCTCGGCCGGCGAGACCATCAGCTTGGGCTCGGAAGTGGAGCTCACCCACCTTCGGCACGAGCTGACATTCGAAGGTTCGATCGACCTTCCTGGCGGCGAAGCCGAAGTCACCACGATCTACTCCGGGACCGGGCCGATGGTCGACCCCGAGGAAGAACGGCTGTCGGAGATCATCGCCCGTATCAACGAGCGCTTGGGCACTGACTGGACTGACGAGGACCGTTTGGTGTTCGAGGCAGCGGCTGGCGACCTGATCGCCGACGTCCACGTCCAGAACCAGGCGGCCAGCAACGACGAGGCCACGTTCCGCGACCATGTGTTTCCCGACCGGTACCAGAAGGCGCTGCTAGCACGCATGGATCGCAACAGCGGACTGATCTACGAGTACCTGGACGACGAGACGCTGCAGGCGGCCGTACGGGACATCTACGCCGTCGAAGTCCATCGGCGCGCCACGGTGGCTCGCCAGCGAACGTGCCCAATCGGCGAGCTGCTCGGCGCCGACCGCGAATCCCAATTCCTGGAGTACAAGTCCACCCTGCGCTGGGATATCCGCCAAGAACGCAAAGGCGGCCACCCTGAAGACGCCGTCGTCAAGACGATCGCCGGGTTCGCCAACTCGCCCATCGGCGGAACGCTGCTGGTCGGTGTTGCGGATGACGGCACTCTGTACGGCCTCGAAGACGACTTTGCCACGTTCTCCAAGCGAGACGAGCGCGGCGACCGCGACCTGTGGGGCCAACATCTTGAAAACCTGATCCGCAGTCGCCTCGGCGACTCTGTCCTTCCGCTTGTCGCTACCGAGTTCCACACCATTGACGGCCATCATCTCGCCCGAGTCAGCATCGAGCCATCAGGACTCCCCGTTTACGAGCGAAATGGCAACGACCAGATCTTCTGGCTGCGCACTCGCACGTCGACGGTCGTCGTCCGAGACCCAAGCGAACGCGACCGCGTCATGGCACGCCGTTGGCCAGCTGACATGACCGGCTCGCGACAATCGACTTCCGGCTAGACCCAGCGCGAGAAGGGCAGCTCAGCTCTCGATCTCGACGGCAGAAACGCTGCTAAGAGGCCGCGCGGATAGGCGGCCGTCCACGGGTCGTCTGGTTCGCCGGTGTATTGGTCGGGTTGTCCTGAACTTGACGACCGTGGAGGCCGGTTTCATCATGCGCGCTTTGAGCAAGGTGGTGGTGGATGTCATCTGGGCTGCGGTCGAGCCGCGGTTGGCTCGTCCCCGGTCGCATCCGCTGGGCTGTCACCGGCCTCGGATATCGGATCGGCTGTGCCTGCGGGGGATCATCATCAGGCTGGTGACGGGCTGCTCGTGGGAGTCCGTTGAGCACCTGTTGGACGGCGAGGTGTCTGACACGACGCTGCGGTCGCGCCGCGACGAATGGGTCGCCGCCGGGGTGTTCGATCACATCGCGGCCGAGGCGATCGCCGCGTGGGACCGCATCATGGGCCTGCGGCTCGCCGATCTGTGCGTCGACGGCTCGGTCCACAAGGCCCCTTGCGGCGGGGCGGGGACTGGCAAAAGCCCTGTTGACAGGCGGAAACTGGGCTGGAAGTGGTCGCTGGCGACCGACGCGGCGGGCACCCCGGTCGCGTGGGCCGCCGACGGCGCGAACCGCAACGACATCATGCTGTTCGAGCCCACCCTCGCCGAGATCGAACGCCGAGGCCTGCACCACGACATCGAAACCGTCCATCTCGACCGCGGCTACATCGGCGCCCGCGTCGACCGGGCCGTCCACAAAGCAGGCATCGCCGACATCGAGCGGCCCGCCAAGCGGCCCCCCACAACCACAGACCCCAAACCGGCCGCCGCCCCCATGGGGCTGCGCTGGACAGTGGAGCGCACCAACTCCTGGCTGTCCAACTACGGGCAGCTACGACGCAACACCGACCGCAAACCCCAGCACCGCCTCGCCCAACTCGCCCTCGCCATAACGCTCATCATCGTCATCAAACTCATCGACCACCGCAACCGCTGGCAGCCCACCGAACCACCTATCCGCTGACGCTCTAAGCCCCGATCCACCGGTTCGGTTGGGCTGGTGGGGGTTTGCGTCCACCAGAAAGGCCTCCTGACGTGGCATTTTGCCGGTTGTGAGAACGCGGCGTGATGCCATGACGGGAGGCACTTTCTGTGAGCGATGATACGCGGTTGTTGGACCGGGTCGAGGCAGTGTTCGACGAGGGCTCTTTGGTGGGGGACGCGGGTCTGCTGGCGGTGGGCACCTTGGCGGGCCGGCTGGGCTTGGAGGGCTTGATCGACGAGACTGTGCGTCCGCCGGCGGCGGGCCGCGGGTCGGGAGCGAAGGTGCTCACGGCGGTGTGCTCGATGCTGGTGGGCGGGTCGTTCTTCTCTGACGCGGATCGGCTGCGGGCCGGCTCGGCTGGGTCGGTGCTGGGGTTCGCGCCGGTGGCGCCGTCCACGCTGGGGACGTTCGCGAGGTCGTTCTCGTGGGGTCATGTGCGCCAGCTCGACCGCGCCCAGGAGCTCGCGTTGGGCCGTGCGTGGGCTGCTGGGGCCGCCCCGGCCGCGGAAGCGATCACGGTCGACATCGACTCCACGCTGTGCGAGGTGCACAGCGACGCGAAGCACGGCGCCGCGTACGGCCACGGCGGGCGGCTCGGCTATCACCCGCTGGTGGCGGCCCGCGACGACACCGGTGAGATCGTGCACTCCCGGATGCGCAAGGGCTCCTCGCAGCGGGGACACGTCGATTTCGCCGCGGAGACCTTGGCGCGGGTGCGCCGCCTGGCGCCGGGCGCGGCGCTCACGCTTCGAGCTGACGCGGGGTTCTTCTCGTGGGACCTGATCGACAAGCTCGACGCGCACGGCACGAGGTTCCTGATCGCGATCGCCCGCAACCCTGCTGTCGACAAGGCGATCGCCGCCATCGGCGACGACGACTGGACACCGATCGGCTACACCGACGACGGCGAAGCCCAGGTCGCCCAGGCCACGCTGACCAGCGGCCGACGCGCCGCGGGCAAGCCCAAGCGCACGGTCCGCCTCGTGGTGCGCCGCACCCGCCTCGCCGGCGACCAAGCCGAGCTGTGGCCGAACTGGCGCCACCACGCGTTCGTCACCGACATCGACGACGACGAGCTCGACACCAAAGCAGCCGACACCGCCTACCGCGCCCACGCCCGCGTCGAACAAGCAATCAAGGACCTCAAAGCCGGCGGCCTCGCCCACAGCCCCTCAGGACGGTTCGCGGCCAACGCCGCCTGGCTCGCCTTCGCCGTCCTCGCCCACAACATCGCACGCTGGACCGCGCGCATCGGCCGGGTCCACGAACCCCGCAAGCTCACCGTCGCAGCCACCATCGCCCGACGCCTGCTCAACATCCCCGCCCGGCTCGTCAACCGCAGCGGCCGACCCACCCTGCGGCTGCCCGCCAAATGGCCCTGGGCAGCCCAGTTCACCGCCGCGCTGCGACACATCCGCAACCTGCCCCAGCGCTGCTGAGCAAACCCCAGCGCCACGCAGCGCCGCGCAGCACACCCCAGGCGCAGCACACAAACCAACCCCCGAGCCGACGCCGACCAACCACGCGTCCGCCCAGCCCTCACCCCGCCCCCACGACAAACCGCGCCACCGACATCCCGCCCAACCCGACACCGCACACCCCACCGGTGGATCTGGGCTAAGCGCTGGCGGCGCGAGGTCGGTTCTGAGGCGGGCGGTCAGCTCCAGCAATTCCCCGTTCGCGCGGTCGGCTCTGAAGAACTCGGCCAACTTCTCTTGGCGAGGTTGGCTTGACGAGGACAGATCGAAGGTACGCGTCGCCGGGCCGTTCACCGTCGAGAGCATCTCACCGCATCGCTACCTGGGCCTCGACGCCGACGACCAGCTGATCGATCCTGTAGCCGACGCACGGAGCAATGGAGAGGCGCCGCAGGACTTCGTGTCGCTGATCCTCGACAACCTGCGGACCGCAGGGGTGCAGCAGGCACACAAGACAGACCGCATCGACTTCATCTCGCTGCAGCCGTGGCCGGGTGACTACGTCTGCGCCGAAGGCGCCTATACCGAGGCTCTGCAGCCATCGAAGGACGACTCAGCCGATCCGTCCGGTGCTGGTAGTCGAAGAGCAGCGATCTTCGTCGGCCCAGAGTTCGGCACCGTCACGCGCCCATTCCTCGTGGCGGCTGCTCAAGAGGCCGCCGAGGCGGGCTTCGATGTCCTGATCTCGTGCGCATTCAACTACGACGCGCAGGCGTCCGCGTTCATCAGGTCAGGGCCATTGCAGGTGCTGAAGGCCAGGATGAACGCCGATCTGCACATGGCCGGCGAACTCAAGAGCACTGGCAGCGGCAACCTGTTCGTGATCTTCGGCGAACCCGACATCGAGCTGCTCACGGCCCACCCGACCGAGGACGGCACCGCGCAGTTCTGCGTGAAGCTGAGAGGGATCGACGTTTTCGATCCGACGACCGGCGATGTGCGCAGCGACGAGCCGGGTTCCATCGCGTGCTGGTTTGTCGACACCGACTACGACCACGAGAGCTTCTTTGTGCGTCACGCCTACTTCCTCGCGTCACGCCTACTTCCTCGGTGCCGACGATCCCTACAAGTCGCTCAAGACAACCTTGAAGGCAGAGATCGACGAGAACGCCTGGGCAACCCTGAACAGCGACACATCGCGTCCGTTCCCGGTTCCCGAGACCGGCCACATCGCCGTCAAGGTCATCAACCACCTCGGCGACGAAGTGATGAAGGTCTTCCGCGTCCCTACCCTCGACTGACTGATCGCGCACAGCGCTGACGACGGGCAGACCTTCGCCTCAGGGCGCGACGCGGAAGGCCCGGCGCCGACCGGGGCCGTAGCGGTACACCCGGAAATCGCGGTCGAGTGTGACCGCCTCGGTGATGCCCAGCCGTTCCATGACGGCCCAGCTTGTTCGATCCGAGAGCGAAAAGTCCTGATCGCTGAACGTCGCTCCGATAGCTGCTGCGACTTCCAGATCGCCCAGCAACGAGACTTCGACTCGGGCGGTTCCCCTGCGAATGGCATTCACCAGAGTCTCAGCGGCGAACCGGTCATGCCGGTGCTTCATCACCATCCATGTCTCCTGCAGCACATGGTCGGCCGTCAGCAGCCGACCCTGCCGGTCACCGAGCGCCTCCGCTACACGAGTGTGGGACGACTCCGAGCCATCCGCGATCGACACCCACGCAGAGGTATCGACGAAGCAGAGTTCCATCTGACTGACTCTGCGCTCAGTCGAGGTGCTGGCGGTGCTGCGCTGCTACGGCCTCAGCCACGATGGCGTTGCAGTCTGCAGCCATATCGAACGGCTCGCCATGGACGATCGCGCGGATGGCATCAAGATCGCCTTGAGGATCTGCTGTGCTGAGCTCCCTGTCGAACAGCCGCCGCGCAAACTCTGCGAAGCTGATTCCCTGCTGCGCTGCGCGCTGCTTCGCCTCGGCGTGAAGGTGGTCCGGAAGCGTGATGACTGTCCTCATAGTGATATCATAGCATCACTCGATGCGCCGGTGACCGGTGCCGTGATGCCCGCTACAGGTCGAAGACTTGGCGGGCGTTGTCGCCGATGAAGGCCCGCCGCCACTCGGCGGGGAACATGTCGACGAGCTCGTCGAGATCGAGCACGTACTCGGGCGTGTGGTCGGCGTGGGGGAAGTCGCTGGCCCACATGAACCGGTCGTGCCCGTAACGCTTCGCCAAGGCCGGTATGGAGCGCTCGTCGGGATCACACGAGATCCACACCTGCCGCATGAAGTACTCGCTGGGCTTCATCTCGAGCGGCACCCGGGTGCCGGTGTAGGTATGGCCGAACACCGCATCGATGCGGTCGAGGCAGTAGCCGAGCCAGCCGCCGCCCGATTCGAGCACCAGCACCTTCAGTTCCGGGAACCGCTCGAACACGCCGTAGTCGAACAGCGACACGAACTGGTGCCGCACCCCGTCCGACGCGGTCATCGACGCCGTCAGACGCAGCTCGCGCACGTGCTCCCAGGTGCCCATGCGGGTGCCCTTGGTCCACTGGGGCTCGAACGTGGGATGGATGGCGAAGGGCACGCCGAGGTCTTGGGCCGCCTCGTACACCGGGTCGTGGTCGGGGTGACCCAGCGGGCGGGTGCTGTGCGTGAACGGCGCCACGAAGCAACCCCGTGCGCCGTCGGCCACCGAGCGCCGCAGCTCGGCCGCCGCAGCCACCGGATCTGTCATCGAGATGTGGGCGACGGGAATGAGCCGGTCGGAATGATCCCGGCAGAACTCGCAGATCCAGCGGTTGTAGGCGCGCGTGTAGGCTTGGCTCAGCTCGGCGTCGTCGAGCTCGGCCTCCCACAGCAGTCCCATCGTCGGCAGCAACACCGCGATGTCGAGGCCTTCGGCATCGAGCAGCTCGATCCGCTGGTGGGGGTCCATGGCGCCGAAGGGGATCTCGCCGACGTAGGTGCGATCGGGGTTGAACATGATGTCGGGCAGATCGGGAGCGCCCATGGCGCCCAGCGTCGAGACCATGCCGGGGCGGGCCAGCTTGCTGCGCTGGTTGTCGATCATGAGCACTTCGAGACCGCGCTCGGGCTCGATCTCGATGCGCAGCGCCCGGTCCTTGTAACGATCCTCGAGGTATTCCTGCCACAGGTCCGGCGGCTCGAGGATGTGGCCGTCGGCATCCACTGCGCCGGCGTGAGCGATCTTGTGCACCTCGTGCATGTGGCGCTGCCCGCCGTCGCTGGCGAGCTGTCGCTGGACGGTCGTAGTCATGATTCCTCCCGGTGAACCCTGGTGCCCGTTCGGATTCTCTCACGTCAGTGCTCGGGCGTCAGCGGAACGGTGCCACACGGCAGCTGCGCGGCGATGTCGGGGCGCGGCAACGTCACATAGGCGACAATCGCGGCGTCATATTCGACAGCACGGGAGGGCAGCACGATGAGTGAGAGCAGTGGCAGCTCCGGGGGACGGCTCGCTGGCAAGGCTGCGGTGATCACCGGCGGGGCGAGCGGCATGGGACGGTCGACGGTCGAGCTATTCCTGGCAGAAGGCGCCTCGGTCGTGATCGGCGACCTCAACGCCGACGCTGGGCATGCATTCATAGAGGAGCTGACCGGCGCGGGCCTGGGCGATCGCGCTCGCTTCACACGCACCGATGTGGCGGTCGAGGACGACGTGGCCGCGATGACCGAGCTGGCAGTCGAGGCATTCGGCCAGCTGGACGTGGTGTTCAACAACGCGGGCATCGGCGGGGCCTTCGGCCCGATCACCGAGCTGGACGCGGACGCTTGGGACGAGACCTTCGCCATCCTGGTGCGCTCGGTGATGCTGGGCACCAAGCACGCGGCGCGGGTCATGATCCCGCAGGGCACCGGCGGCTCCATCATCAACACGGCGTCCATCGCCGGGATGGGCGGTGGCGCAGGCCCGCAGGCGTACTCGGCGGCCAAGGCGGCGGTGATCAGCCTGGCGCAGACCACCGGACTGGAGCTGGCGCCCCACCGCATTCGCGTCAACGCCATCTGCCCGGGTCTCATCTTCACGCCGTTGATGCACAGCGGAAACGAAGCCCAAGCCGAGGAGGTCATGTCTGAGATGCAGCCGTGGCCGGATCGGGGCGAGGGTACCGACATCGCGTCCATGGCGCTGTTCCTGGCCAGCGACGAGAGCAAGTTCGTGAGCGGCCAGCAACTCGTGGTCGACGGCGCCATGCTCGCTGCTGGACCGCGAATCCACGGCCGCATGCACAACACCCGCAACCTTCACCGCATGGCAGGCATGGCTTACGGCACTACCGGCCAGGCTGCGACTGTTCGTCGCCTTTAGTTGCGCCCGCGGCAGAGGCGGCAGGACCCTCTGCTCCGGGAATCCGGCAGGTTCCAACCTCGCAGAGTTCCCTGTCGCCTCCGCCGCTATGACATCTGTGCCCCACCGCTCAGGCCGTCGCGGAAGTCGGGGTGGGCTATGGAGATGAGCAGCTCCGCTCGCTCGTCGAGCGAGCGGCCGCGCAGCTCCACCGCACCGAACTCGGTCGCCACGATGTCGGCCGTGTACGCCGGCAATGTCGTGGGAGCGCCCGCTTCGAGGCGCTGCACGATGCGCGAGATGCGTCCGCTGGCTGCGGTGGACGGCATGGCGACGATGGACCGGCCGCCGGTCGCTACACAGGCGCCGAATGCGAAGTCGGGCGCCCCGCCGGGTCCGGAGATGTAGCGGCCAGCGATCATTTCGGAGTTGGCCGAGCCGTCGAGGGCCATCTGCACGGTCGATTGCAGTGCCACGAAGTTGCGAATCTGGGCGATGCCTTCGATGCCGTGGCTCAACGCGCCGTTCACGAGCTGCACCGCCGGATTGCCGTCGACCCAGTCGTAGAGGCGGCGCGTGCCCATCACCTCTGCGGCGACGCTGACACCGTCGCCGACCGGTCCCTTGTGACGGTTGTCCACCGCACCGCTGTCGATGAGATCGATGCAGGCGTCGTTGATCATGCCGCCGTGCAGGCCGAGATGCCGGCGGTCGGTCAGGCTCGAGAGCACCGCATCGGGGATGGAACCGATCCCGAACTGCAGCGTCGTCCCGTCGCCGATGAACTGGCCGACGTGGGCCGCAATCGCGGCTGCGGTCTCATCGACTACGGCGGCGCCAGCTCAGGCAGCGGTTCGTCGACTTCAACGAGCCCGTCAAAGTCGGTGCGGTGGCATTCCCCTCGCCGTGCACGTACGGCATGTGAGGGTTCACCTGCGCGATCACCAGCGGGGTGGATCGCAGCAGGTCGACGTGACCGCCGACGCCCGTGCCGAGGCTCATACGGCCGCCTACGTCAGGCGGGTTGGCCTGGCAGAGCAGAACGTCGGCCTCCAAGCCGCCGCCGGGTCCCACGAGGCCGGTGATGTCCGAGTAGCGGGCTGGGACCACGCCGAAATGCGGGCTGTCGAGTGCGTCGCGCAGAGTCCCGCTCGGCTGAAGCGACGTCCAGCGGAACGGGTTGCCGAGATGATCCAGAGGTGCGGGCCGATCCAGCAGGAAGGCGCTGACGAACTCGAGCTCTGCGAAGCGGTCGTGCGCCGCGTCAATGGCAGCGAGCAGGCCGTAGGGGGCCGCAGAGTCCTGTGCGACATAGACGCGTGCCCTGCGCCCGATGCGCCCGGTCGCCTCGTCGATGCCGAGCTGGACACCGGCACGATTGCCTTGGCGCGCGGAGGGGCGGTCTGGATTCATCTCGGCAGCCCTTCTCGGCACCCGGCGGCCTGGTAGCCGACCGGTTGGCGAACTGTACGGCGGCCCGGCGTGGCGCCGCTGATCGTCGGCCCCGTCTGACAGGTCGCGCCGTCTGCTCCGAGATGGGCGCGGCATTCGAATGGCAAGATGCGGGCCATGACCTCTGCTGCGATCGACTCTGACGCCATGCCCCCGACGGAGCTGGCACACGAACTGATGCCGGAGGTGGCAGACGCTGCGGTGAGTGCGGCCGACCAGGAGGTGGTGGATCGGGCGGCGGCATGGGCCAGCTCCGCGGTCGCGCCGCACGCCGAGTCCTGGGAGCGTGAACGCCGCTTCGCGGCTGAGGCATTTCAGAGCGCGGCGGAAGAACAGCTGTGCGGGTTGCTCGTGCCCGTTGCCGATGGTGGTTCGGGGCTGAGTCAGGTCGGGCTGGCACGGGTGCTCGAAGAGGTGGCCGCGGCCGACTTCGCCATCGCATTCGTGCTCGTCTGTCACAACAATCTGGCGGGTGCGGTGAGCAGGCATGCCCCCGCGGAGATGCGGGAGCGGGCACTGGGGCCGTTGGTCTCGGGCGAGCGGCTCGGCGCTTTCCTCTTGACGGAGCCCGGCGTCGGCAGCGATGCCGCCAAGATCACTACGACAGCGCGTCGCGACCGTGACGAGTGGGTCATCGACGGTCGCAAGGCGTGGGTCAGCAATGGCACGGCGGCCGACGTGATGTCGGTGTACGCGCAGGCCGATCCCGCAGCGGGACACCGGGGCATCATGACGTTCCTCGTCGACAGCAGCACTGACGGCATCGAGCGGACCGACGGCTACGAGCTCATCGGCGCCCACGGCATCGGCACCAACGAGATCCGCTTCGACGAGTGCCGGGTCTCCGATGCCGAGGTGATGGTGCCCCTCGGCGAAGGGTTCGTTGCCGCGATGGAAGGCATCGACATCGCCCGGGTGCTGGTCGCGGCGATGTGCTGCGGCATGATGCGCACTGGGCTGGCGGCGGCCATTGACTATGTGCGCCAGCGTCAGGCATTCGGCGGCCGTGTCGCTGACCTGCAAGGCGTCCGGTTCACGCTGGCTGATGTCGCTACCGATCTCGAGGCAGCGCGTCTGCTGACGTACCGGGCGGCGCTGGCTGTCGCCGAAGGCCGGCCGGCAGCCGTCGCCGCCGCTCACGCCAAGAAGTTCGCGACACGCGCGGCGGAGCGTCGGCTGGCGGATTGCATGCAGGTGATGGGTGCCGTCGGTGCGCGCAGGGACCATCCGCTGCCACGGCACTTGGCGGCGTCGCGTCTGACGCATTACGTGGACGGGGCGACGGAGATCCAGGACGTCGTGATCAGCCGGGCATTGCTCGACTGAGCCTTTCCCATGGGACTGTCAAAGAGACAGACCGCAAGACAGTCTTGGCCTGCTCAGGTCTTCTTGGTATCGCCGAGCCAGCCGACGATGGCACCGGCTACCTGCCGTTCCGGCGCGTCGTCGGTCTCAAAGCGGCGCTTCGCATTTGCGCGTGGAGCAGGTCGGTGAGGGTGCCGGTGGCGTAGGCAGGGATCCCCCAGAATCGGAGGCGTGTTGTTGCCCCGGTTCGGGAGGATCGGTGTGGCAGTCGGACCCCTGCCGCAAGGCGTTCGACGTCACGGCGCCGCACAGGCAGTGGCCCGAGGCGGCCGGTTCAGTGCCTGACTCCGCAGGTTCGCTCATCGCAGCACCCCCGAGATCCCGTCCTGCCGTCACTGCCCGATTGTCCCCTGGCCTGCAGGCCGCTCGAGAATCAGTTGCAGAGACCGTCGTCGCTGACGCCCCGATGGCTGTAGCACAGGGTCGTCGCCGAGACTTGGCGCAGGGTGTACGGCCCAGCGTCGGTGGCGAGGTCGCCGTCGGTGTTGGCAGCCATCCAGTCGCCTGCGGCGTCGACGTCGATGTACAGCCGGTAGCCGCGCACCGAGTCGTCGGGCTGCCCGACGACATCGACGGCCACTTCGATGACTCCTTCGAGGGTGCTGGGCGGCGCGACGGTCCTGACGCGGGAAACCGGATCGGCCGCGGAGGCGTACTGCGCGACGACTGCGTCGGTCAGCTCGTGCAGCGTGGCTGCCTCGGCGTCGGCGCTGAGGCCGAGAAGCACTTCTGCGGTGACGTCGTGACGCTGCCCTGACGCGAACGGCGCCAGATAGTTGCTGCTGGCCCAGCCGGTCACCGGGCCGGCCTGGATCTCGTGCCAGGTGGAGGTCGCCAGGTCGCGTGTGCGGCCGGTCGCGATGAGTCCCACGATGTCGAGCGTCGCGAGATGGCCGACGGCATCGGGTCCCTGCACGAGCAGCGAGGGTCCTTCCGCGGCGGAATTGCCGATGCGGATCGACAGAGTTGCCGCGATCGTCCCGTTGGGCACCTCGCGCAGGTTGAGCCAATCGTCGTGGGTGACGCCGACGACGCCGAGCCGGGTGCCCTCCGCTGGGCCGAACGCCGCGGGCGTGCCTGGCAGCGCATCGTCGGGCACCGGCGAGACAGCCGGCTGACCGGCGTCGCTCGCTGGTGACGCCGAGGTCGCGGTCACCGACGGCACAGTCTCCGGCGACAGAGGCGCTTCGGTGGTCGCCGCGGACTCGGCGGCAACCTCCGCATCGCTGCTGTCATCGGTATCCGGAGGAACGCTCGACGACGGCGGGACCGGCGAGACAGCCGGCGTCTGGTCGCCAGTCGCGCTCAACGCGACGAACAGCGACAGCGCCGACAGTGCAAGCGCGCAAAACGCCGCCACTGCAACAAATCGATTGGTCATTTGCGCGAAGGCTCCTGTCAGTCCGATTGCCAGCAACAACGGGTATACCGCGCCGCAGCCTCCGCCCGTCGGCAACCAGGCCCCTTGGCCAGCACGGCCCATGCCTCACACACGGTCCTCTCGCTCGCCGACCAATGCCTCTGTAACGTTCTGGCACGGACGCGTTGCGGTTCCGGGCAACCACAGATGGGCTGGCCGATCCGGCTCGACGAGACATGGGGACGGGCGATGGACTTGGGAATTGCGGGACGCACCGCGGCAGTCGCTGCGGGCTCGGCAGGGCTGGGACTCGGCTCGGCGAAGGCACTGGCGGCCGAGGGTGTGCGGGTGGCGATTTGCGGCCGGGATCCGGAGCGGCTGGCGGCCGCTGCAGGTCAGATCGACGGCGAGGTGCTGACCGTTACAGCCGACCTTGCCAACCCCGCCGAAGGACGCAGCTTCGTGTCCCAAGCCATCGAGGGCCTGGGTTCGGTGGACATCCTGGTCACCAACGCCGGAGGGCCGCCGCCCGGCATGTTCGACACCACCGAGATCGATGCCTATCAGATGGCCTTCGACATGAACTGCAAGGCCATGATCGAGATGTGCCGGGTCGCCATCCCGCCGATGCGTGATCGTGGCTGGGGCCGGGTGTGCGCCATCACCAGCGTGGGCGTGAAGCAGCCGATTCCGTTCCTGCTCGCCAGCTCAGTGGCGCGGGCCGGGCTGACCAGCTTCCTCAAGCTCACTGCCCGGGAACTGGCCCCGACCGGTGTGACCGTGAACTCGGCTCAGCCGGGCACCCACTGGAGCGACCGCGTGGCCAAGATGATGGACCAGGAACAGGCCGCCAAGAGCAACCCGATGAACGTCTGCGGCGACTGCGACGACTTCGGCGCCGCAGTCGCGTTCCTGTGCAGCGAGCAGGCCAAGTTCATTACGGGCACCGGCCTGCTCATCGACGGTGGCCAATCCACCGGGCTGCTCGACTGAGCACCGCGCCTGAGCCGTTGAGCGCGGCCGGCTCGCGCCGAGCTGCGATCAACTCCAGCCGGCAGCCGCCGGCCTGTAGCGACGAATTGGGCGACGAGTCGGGTTAGGAGACGCCGGCCGCTTCGAGCGCCCGCCGGGTGAGCACACGGGCGAGGTGGTTGCGGTAGTCCGGCGCGGCGTTCAGGTCGGTGGGGGCATCGGCGCCCTCGGCGGCCTGCTCTGCAGCTTCTGCAGCCGACGCGCCGCCGGCCAGCGCGGCCTCGGTCGCGCTGGCACGCAGCGGCGTCGAGCCCATGTTCACCAGTGCCACGTTGGTGCCGCCGTTCACCGTCACCGCGGCTGCGCCTACGATCGCCCAGTCCTGGGCCCGCCGGTTGAACTTCTGGTAGTTCCAGCCAGCGCCGGGCGCCTTCGGCACCCGGATCTCGGTGAGCATCTCGTCGTCGGCCAAGGCCGATTCGAAGTAGCCGGTGAAGAAGTCGCCGGCGGCTATCTCACGAGTGCCGCCGGGTCCTTGGGCCACGAGCGTGCCGCCCAGCGCCAGAACCGCTGCGGGAAGATCCGAAGCAGGATCGGAGTGCGCCAGCGAGCCGCCGAGCGTGCCGCGGTGGCGGACCTGGGGGTCGCCCACCTCCCCTGCCACATGCCCCAGCAGGGGGCACTCGGCTGCCAGCAGGTCGCTGGTCTCCAGCGCGCGGTGCCGGGTCAGGGCGCCGATGGCGATGTGGTCGCCGCCGTCGTTGATGTAGCTGAGGTCGGTCACGCGGCCGATGTCGACGACCACGCTGGGCACCGCCAAGCGCAGCTTCATCATCGGCAGCAGCGAATGGCCGCCCGCCAGCAGCTTGGCTTCGTCGCCGTGCTCGCCGAGCAGTGCGATGGCCTCGGCGGCGGAACCCGCCCGTTCGTAGTCGAATGCTGCAGGAATCATTGCCGTGCTCCCCTCAGGCCGATGTCTCGCCGGCCGCGCAGGCCAGCACCGACTTGACGATGTTGTGATACCCCGTGCAGCGACACAGGTTCCCTTCCAGGCCGAGGCGTACTTCCCGCTCTGTCGGACTGGGGTTCTCCTCGAGCAGCGAGACCGCTGCCATGACCATGCCCGGTGTGCAGTAGCCGCACTGCAGGCCGTGGTTCTGCCGGAAGGCCTCCTGCATGGGGTGCAGTTCGTCCTCCGACGGCGCCAAGCCTTCGATCGTCAGGATGTCCTCGCCGTCGGCCTGCACCGCCAGCATCGTGCACGACTTCACCGATTCGCCGTTCACATGCACCGTGCAGGCCCCGCACGAGGACGTGTCGCAGCCCACGTTGGTTCCTGTCAGCCGCAGGTCATCCCGCAGCCAGTACACGAGCAGCGTGCGCGGCTCGACTTCGCCGGTACGCGTCTCGCCGTTCACCGTGACGCTGATCTCCACTATGACCTCTCCCGTCTTCGTCGGCTGTCAGGCCGAGCAGGGTATCTGTCGGCCGTCAGGCTGGGCATCTGTACGCTCAGCCCGCGGGCTGAGCGGCCACCATCATGCACCATGCGGCAGCGACGCGCCGACACGGGGACACCGGGCACTGGACGGCAGCAGTAGTTTGACGATGTGGCGACCTCCGAGGCCGTCGCGGGTCCCGGCGACCCGCGGGAGAGCGTGAGCGAGACTGCGCCCCCGGACACACGGGATCTCATCTTGCGGCGCGCTCGAGATCTGTTCTCGCGGCAGGGATACCGCGGCACCTCCGTCCGGCAGGTCACGTCGGGACTCGGCCTGACGCCGGCGGCGCTCTACTACCACTTCACGGGCAAGGAAGACGTGCTCGCCGGGGTGCTGGCCCCGATGGAACGTGACGGCGAGGCCATGATCGCCCGGATGGCGGAACTTGTGCAGACGCCGGAGATGCTGCGGGAAATTCTCGATCGGTACTTCGACTTGCTGGCGCGAGACATTGTCGTGTTCCGGCTCGTTGCCGACGACGTCGACGTGCAGAAGAGTGCCGTCGGTCAGCGGCTGCGAGCGCAAGCTGGGACCCTGTTCGCCTGGCTGACCGGATCCTCGGCAGATGTCGCCGATCGCATCCGGGCCGCGGCCGCCGTGGGCACGATACGGCTCTCGCTCGAGCAGCGCGGCGTGGATCCTGATGCACACCGCGATGCCATCATCGGACGCGCGTTGAGGATCATGACTGACTAGTCACGGTCGCCGAGCAGGTACGCCACGCCTGGCAGCGGCCATGCCGACGGCAGGTCGACCACATCATCGGCAGGGTCCACGTTCAATCGGTAGAGAATGTCCCCTTCGCGCACGAGCGAGAACTGCTCACGTGCAATCCGTGCCACGACGACCGGATCCTTGGCGTCGGCGACACGCTCAGACAGGTGGGATGTCTCAGCCTGCAACCGCGCCAGCGTCTCTTCTGCGTGAGCGATGCTGCGGCGCTGGGAGGTGAGCAATTGCCAGGGAAACAACAGAACCGCCAAGAGTCCCACCGCACTCACCACGATGACCAGGCCGACGAGCACCGTCATCACCCGCCGTCCTGAGCGGGGGCGGCGCCCGACTGGTGTGTCTGCCGGGGTGCTCATCTGTGCGCTGCCAGCGAATTGCCGCCCCGGTAGACAGCGAATTCGCCGAGCTCCTCTTCGATGCGCAGCAACTGGTTGTACTTGGCGACCCGATCCGAGCGCGCCGGCGCGCCCGTCTTGATCTGGCCGCAGTTGGTGGCGACTGCAAGGTCGGCGATGGTGGTGTCCTCGGTCTCGCCAGAACGATGAGACATCACTGCGGTGTAGCCGGCGCGGGCCGCGAGGTCTACGGCGTCCAGCGTCTCGCTGAGCGTGCCGATCTGGTTGACCTTGACGAGAATGCTGTTGGCGACACCGGCGGCGATGCCACGCCCCAGCCGTTCGATGTTCGTCACGAACAGGTCGTCGCCGACCAGTTGGACTCGGTCGCCGAGTCCCTCAGAGAGCCGCGACCATCCCACCCAGTCGTCTTCAGCCATGCCGTCCTCGATCGAGCAGATCGGGTAGCGGTCGCACAGATCGGCCAGGCAGTCCGAGAACGAGACGGCGTCGAGCTCCCGGCCTTCCCCGGCCAGACGGTAGATCCCGTCGTCGTAGAACTCGGTCGATGCCACGTCGAGGGCGAGCGCCATGTCGGTGCCGGGCTCGAAACCGGCCTCGCCGATCGCCTCGACCAGCAGTGCCAGCGCAGCCTCGTTGGATTCCAGGTCGGGTGCGAAACCGCCTTCGTCGCCGACGGCGGTCGACAGCCCCCGGGAGCGAAGCACCTGTCTCAGCGCGTGGTAGGTCTCGGTGCCCCATCGCAGGGCCTCGGAGAACGACGCCGCTCCGACCGGGACGATCATGAACTCCTGCAGGTCCACGTTGTTGTCCGCGTGGGAGCCGCCGTTGATGACATTCATCATCGGCGTGGGTAGCACATGCGCATTGGCGCCGCCCACATGCCGGAACAGGGATATGCCGAGCGTCGCTGCGGCGGCATGGGCGGTTGCCAGCGAGGCCGCCAGCACGGCGTTCGCCCCGAGCCGAGCCTTGTTCATAGTGGCGTCGAGCTCGATGAGCGCTTGGTCGACGGCCCGCTGTTCGACGGCATCGTGGCCCACGAGCGCAGCGCCGATCTCGCCGTTCACATGGGAGACCGCATCGGCCACTCCCTTGCCGCCGAAACGGTCGGTGCCGTCACGCAGCTCGACCGCTTCGAACTGGCCTGTCGAAGCACCCGAAGGCACGATCGCCCGGCCGACGGCGCCCCCAACGGTGCGCACTTCGGCCTCAACGGTGGGATTGCCCCGAGAGTCCAGCACCTCGCGGCCAGTCACCTGAACGATCTGCGTCGACGCGTGCGCTGTCACGCAATGCCACAGTACCGAAGGCTGACGCGGGCAGGATGGCGCGCTGCGGCTTCACTCAAGAGTTCAGCCTCTGGCAGGATGCTCCAAGAATCGATTCTTGGGCAGTTGCCGAGCGCAAATCCGCAGGCCAGGGACTTGCACCTCTGGCTACATCCGCATATTTCAGCATCCTGCTAACCTCGGTGCGCCCGTATGTGGGGCCGCTAGCTCATCGGGTAGAGCAGGGGACTTTTAATCCCAAGGTGCCGGGTTCAAGTCCCGGGCGGCCTACCGAGGCAGCAAAGCACCCGATGTCGAACCGCTAGCTCAAGCCTGCCCTACAGTGCTCGCCGTGGTGGCTGTGCCGATACAACGCTTGGATCTCGACCTTCCGCTGCCGGCTTACGCCAAGCCCGGCGATGCGGGCTGCGACCTGCTCGCAGCCGAGTCGGTCACGCTTGGGGCTGGCGGAGGCCGCGCGATGATCCGGACCGGCGTCGCGGTGGCCATCCCGCGGGGCTATGCCGGATTCGTCCAGCCTCGCAGCGGGCTGGCGTGGCGACACGGAATCACATGCGTGAACTCACCCGGGCTGATCGACAGCGGCTACCGGGACGAGTTGCGCGTGCTGCTGCTGAACACCGACCCGACGGCACCCTACGAGATTCAGCGCGGTGACCGCATCGCGCAACTCGTGATCCAGCGTGTCGAACAGGCCGAATGGGCAGAAGCCGACTCGCTCGACGACACCGAGCGAGGCTTCGGCGGTTTCGGACACTCAGGCCGCTGACTGATGCATGCGTCAAGGGCCGTCCCAGCAACGGCCGCATCGAAGGCGCAAACAACCTGCTCCAAATCCTGCGACGCAGAGCACATGGCTTCACCAGCTTCGGAGTCCGCGGCATCCCCGTCACTCAACCTGACAAAGCCGAACCCAGCAGCTCCACACCACAGAACGCGATGACTCGATTGCCTGTGCTGGTCTGGCCACCGTCGAGATCGCCGACACGGTGCCGCTGCCGGGCGCGCCGCGGCTGACGGGCACTGCGCTGGGCCCGTTCGGGGCGGTGACGCTGTGGTGGGCCGCGCCTGTCGAGGGCGGCCCCGTGGAGGGCTATCGGGTGTGGCGCGGCCCCCGGCCTGACGAGCTGGCGGTGATCGCGGACGGCCTCGCCGCTGAGGTGACCACTTACACCGACACGACCACGCCGCCGGGCCAGACGCTGCACTACGCCGTGCAGGCCTACAACGGCACCGGAACCGGGCCCGCCTCTGGCGCCCTCAGCGCTGCCACGCCCGCGCTGCCCCAAGCACGCGCCGAGCCGGTGCTGATCGAGCCGGTGCTGGTCGAGTTCGTCGACCCCGAGCCGCTCATCGCCGCCCCCCAGAACGCAGAGACCCCGCTGGTCACCAACTTCGCGTACGGCACCGCAGGTGGGGGCAGCCAAGTTCTTGGATCTTTTGCGGGTGGGACGGCGCAGGCGTTCCAGTTGGACCCTTCCTCGGGCAGCTGGAGGCTCGAGGCGGTCGAGCTGCAGATGAGGCGACGGCAGTCAAGCATACGGAACCGGGGCCGTGTGACGATTCACGCCTCCCAGGGCCATCTTCCCGGTGAGGTGCTGTGGGAGCTGACCCCGCCGGCGGACTATCTCACCGACGCCGACACCGACTTCCGCACCTACCGGTTCAGCGCGCCCGAAGGCGCCGTCCTCGAGCAGGGCGACACCTACTGGCTGGTGCTGCGACATGTGGAGAGCGGCGCGGCCGAGTCGACCACATCGGGGGTGAGCAGAAGGCCGGCGGCGTTTGCGGTCCTCTCGGACAACCAGGACGGTCCCGGCTTCTCCATATGGGATTACTTCCTGTCTCGCGGGATCGGGGACGCCTGGGACAGGTCGACCTCAAATAGCCGGGTTGCGTTGGCGGTGTACGGGGAGCAGTTCGACGAGCCTGCTAATGAGGCGTCGCGCAGTGTGGTGGCTGCGTTTCATCGGTCGCGTGATGTGGACTGGTTCAAGATGACGGGTCTGGAGGCGGGCCGGGTGTATGTGGTTGATGTGCTGGGCGAGCAGCGTGGGGGCGGCAGCGCCCGGCGTGCGGCGATCGTGGGCATCTACGACGCCGACTCGACGCGGCTCGACAACGACGGCAGCGGCGGCGATGACGATTATCAGTTGCACAGCGTGGGGGGCTTTGCGCGTGGTCGCGCTTATTTTTCGCCGCCGTCGGATGGGGATTATTTCGTGGGGGTGGAGCTGTCGCATCTGTCGGGTGGGGTGTGGGCGTTCTACAGCGATGTGGTGTCGGATCCGGCGTCGGCGCCCGCTGGTGCGCTGGTGGATCGCTGCCACAGATGCGGGCTCCGGGAGGCGTATGTGGTGCTGTCCACCTACACGGTGGCGGTGACCGACCTGCGCAGCACCACCGTTCATTCTCTGGGCGCTGAGGTCGCTGCGGACGCGGCGACGGTGGCGGTGGGGTCGAGCGTGGAGGGGTTCTTGCACGACAGCTTCACGCTCGGCGCGCTCACGACCGGCGCGGGCGCGCAGCTGGTGCGGGTGGAGGGGCTCGAGGCGGGCCGCCGCAACCAGTTCACGCTCAGGATGCACGACATCGGCGGGTCGCTGCTCAACGACGTCAGGCCGTTTATCTCCAACATTAACGTCGACTTCGACGTCGCTTCGGAGGGGATGATAAGCCTTCATGACTTCGGGGTTGCGGGGGGCTTTTCCCGCACCAGCGGCTCCTGGGAGCATTGGTTCACCCAGGCCGCTTCGGACTATGTGCGCACGGCGGCCAATTTCGAGAACGAGGCGCTCCATCTGTCTGCCCATGACGGCTCGCTCAACCAGCCGCCGAGCGCGTATTTGGGGTCGCGTTACACGCTGTATGCGTGGGGCGAGGCCGAGGATCCCGTGGGGGAGGCCCCCGGCGAGGACCTGCCCGGCACCGACGGGTGGCGCTGGCGGCTGCGCCGGCATCTGTTCACGCCGGGGTTCGTGAGCGCCGACGCCGGAGAGGCGGCGGTGTCGGCGACGGTGGACCGTGACGGCGACAGCGACTGGTTCCGGGCGTGGATGAGCATGCACGACTACAACACCGTGACGGTCACCCAGACCGCGTCGGCGGGCTGTCTGCGGGTGCGCATGTACCAGTCCCCCACGATCAACGACGTGGGGGTTCCGTGGATCCGCGGCGAGAGCGAGTGGTCGAACGCGACGCGCATCACCGCCGCCTGGGACCCCTACTACGACCACGGCGGGCTGCGCGAGCAGTTCACCTTCGAGGGCATCCACTACATCAGCGTCGAGGCCGGCCCGCTGTACACCCACAACACCGACAGCACCACCCGCTGCACCCTGTCGGGCCTGACCAGCACCCAGCGAGCCGACTACACCCGATCGAACCCCCGCACCGAATACACCGTCACCTTCACCAACAACTAGCGCCGCGTCAGCAAACGTTTGCGCGGTTGCTGGCGCCGTCGCTTCGCCTGCGAGCAGGCCCTCCAGCGATCCCCGCCACAGCGAAGGTTGCTTGACACGGCACTAGCCGCACCGCCGGCCGCGGCGTCGCCCACGCCGATTCGGCCGGTACCTCGCAGCGGATGGCACCGTCGCCAGAGCGCACCAAAAGGACCTCCACCAAGCCTGCGGCCAGCCTCGCAAGATCGCACGCTCTGGCCATGTCCGCGCTCGCCGAACAGCGCATCGTGTCCGCAGAAAATCCTCAGGCATGGACCACGACGGGCCGATCAGTTGATCGCCCCCTCAGCAATTGACAGAAATTACTTGCAGCAGCAGTAAGCAGCATAATTCGCTGTAATCTCTATTGAAACTCTCTGCGCAACGTGATGCCATCGCGGGTCCGCACCTGAGACACGACATGGGCAAGGGAAATCCATGGACCGACTGCTCAACCCGTTCCGCCCCGGCGCAGGCACGGCGCCTGGAGCGCTTGTCGGCCGAGACGAACTGATCGACGAATTCGGCGTCACGCTCCGCAGGACCATTGCTGGGCAGCCCGGCAAGAGCTGCATGCCGCTCGGGCTGCGAGGAGTCGGCAAGACCGTGCTGCTCAACCGCTTTCTGCAGATCGCCTCTGATGAGGGAGTCCGCACGGCCTTCATCGAGGCGACGGACTCGGGCAGCTTCGCCGGCCAGCTTGCGATACGGCTTCGCCGCGTCCTTCTCGAGCTGGCGACAACACCAGTGCGCCGCGCGGTCACGCGTGCGCTCGGCGCGCTGAGGGCATTTTCGCTGCGGTTGCCGGACGGCACGAGCATCTCCGTCGGCGTGGAGGCGACACAAGGCATCGCAGACTCCGGCGTTCTGGACGAGGATCTTGCCGATCTGCTCGTGGCCACGGGAGAGGCGGCTGCTGAATGCGGGACGGGTGTCGTGCTTGCTGTGGACGAGGCGCAGTATCTCAGCGCGCAGGAGATGGGGGCTGTCATCGGTGCCGTGCACCGAACCTCGCAGCTCGACCTCCCGGTGCTGCTGTTGGCTGCTGGCTTGCCGCAGCTGCGGGGCCTCGCCGGACGGGCACGTACCTACACCGAACGGCTTTTCACGTTTCCCGAGATCGACGTGCTCGACAGCACTGATGCCCGCGCAGCGCTGACGATCCCGGCGGCAGACCACGAGGTCGAGTTCACGCCTGAGGCCGCCGACGCCATCGTGGAGTTGGCTCGCGGCTACCCCTATTTCGTGCAGGAGTGGGGCTACCACGCCTGGAACGCGGCGCCGAAGAGCCCGATCACGCTCGACGACGTACAAGCCACAGTGCCGACGGTGGTCGAGACCCTCGACCGGGACTTCTTCGGAGTGCGCTTCGACCGCCTGACGCCGAAGGAACGGCAGTACCTGCGAGCCATGGCGGACCTCGGACCGGGCCCGCACCGCTCCGGCGACATCGCGAACGCGCTCGGCGTCCTCGTCACGTCGGTAGCGCCCCGCAGGTCGGGGCTCATCTCCAAGGGCATGCTGTACAGCCCGGCACATGGCGACACGGCCTTCACGGTCCCCCTGTTCGACGAATTCCTCAAGCGAACCATGGGGGAGTGAGCCGGCGGCTGCTGTTGGGCGGCCGGTTCTCGAGCTGATGCACTGCGGGCTTGGACACGCCGCGCCGCTCGGCGACCTGTCCGAGACTCATGTCATTGCGGGCGCGCAGCGTCGCCAGTACGTGACTGGCCATGATCTGGCTGTAGGCATCTTCGACCGCCGTCGTTGGGGTGGGCCACGAATAGTCCTCGCCCGTCGGCACGCACGCAGCCGCCGCTGCTTGGGCGCTGGAGAGCAGGATGCGGAAGCGGTCGATGACGTGCCGTGGGTGTGGGAGCCGGTCGTGATCGACGTGGAGAACCGGCGCCCCACATGGGTGGACGAGTGTGCGGATCCGAGCGCGCCGCTTCGCCGGATACAGCTGGCTGTCACAGGGACTCACTACGATCCAAGCCGTGACGGCGCGCCGCAACCCCTCCGGACGTCCCGCCGACACGCCCGAGCATGTTTGGCGGCGCCAGATGGACGCCATCCGCGCCCGCAGCGTTCCGCAGCGTCTCGAGGAATGGCGCCAGCTCAACGAGGCGGGTGCGGTCATGGAGGAGAGGTCGGTGCGAATGCGTCACCCCGACTACGACGACCGCGAAGTCTTCTTGGGTCTCGTCGTTGCCCGCTACGGCCCCGAGCTCGCCGGCGAAGTCTGGCCTGATTCCGCGGGAATCGAACCCTGATCGATCTCACTGCCGCGCTGGAGCGCACGGTCGGTGCCCTCGAGTCTGCCGGCTTGGACTACATCGTGGTCGGCTCCACGGCCGCGGCGGCGTGGGGGACGGCCCGGATGACCCGCGATGTGGACATCGTGGTCCTCCTGGTGCCCGATTCTGGCGAGACGGTCCTCGAAGCGCTTAACGTTCTCGACGTCAGTTACATGCACCGATGGGCAGCCGAGCTGGGCGTACAAGACGATCTGACCGAACTGCTCGCCGAACAAACCTGATTCGCTCAACAAGCAGCGGCACAGGTTGCCGGCTACATCGTGAAGCGCAGGTTGCGGGCGGCGTGGGCGCCGATCTCGGCGTCGCCCGACCACGTGACCAGTCCTGCGGCAATCGGGCCTTCGGGGTCGATGCGCCCGCAGGCGAGATCCATGAACGCCATCGAGTCGCAGTGCAACGTCACGTCGGGATTCTCGACGTGGTCGACCTCGCGGGCCCGGCCGTCGACCTGCACGTAGACATCGCGTTCGACAGCGCCGGTGATGTCGAAGCGCATGGTGGCGCCGTCGGGCAGCCCGACTCGCTTGCCGGCGATGTACCCGATGGACAGGTGCACCTCGTTCAGTGCCATCTCGGCGGCAGGCCCGCCGTTGCCGGTCGGCATTCCCAAGGGCGTGCGGCAGTCGCGCTCGTGCATCCAGTGGTCGAATTCGCGGATCGCCATGAAGCGGCTGTAGGTGCCCGGACCCACCGGGGTGATCGAACCGCGGGCGAACACCTCGTCGTCGAGCGCCTCGAGCTCTGCGACGCGCCCGGCCCAGACCTCCGCGGCCAGCGCCGCGAGTTCCGGCCCGCTCATGGCCATCGCTGCGGTGACGTACCCCGCGACATCCCCGAAGGGCGGCGGCGTCTCTACCGATTCGGGCAGCCAGCCCGACAGCGCCTGCTCCACGGATACTTGGTGGGCCAGCACGCCGTGGGTGGTCCAGTCGGGGCAGTGCGACTGCACGTCCCACTGGTCGCCCTCGAGCGAGCCGTAGAGCTCGTTGCAGCTCGCCCAGCAGGCCTTGAGGTTGTCGACAATCAGTTCTCGTTCGCTCATTGCGGTGTCTGTCCTTCTGTTCGTTCGGCTCTCTGTTCAGCCGGTCTGCTCAGCCGGTCTCGGCCCGGATGCGGGTGATGATCTCATCGAGCCGGTCGATCTCGCCTCCACCGATCGGGAACCGGCCCGGAAGATGGCGGTGGCGTTCACCGAGGCCCAATCAAAGCCCAACGTGTTGATCACCGCAGCCCGCTCGGCCACGGCATCCAGATCGGTGCAGAACTCCTTGTCCCGCTCGCTGCGCGGCGGCGACGCCAGCATCGTCTGGGTGCCGATCTCGGCCGGGTCACGACCGAAGTCCTCCCCGGTCTCCCGTCGGAGGTGTGCTTCGGCAATCTCCGACTCGACGATCCCCGTCTCGCAGTCCACCGACGTCGCCGTGCCCGAGAACACCGAGAACACCGTCTCCTCGCCGACGCGTTCCAGCGTCTCGGCCGGGATCAGCGATTCGCTCATGCGCCCGACACTACGGGGCAGCGCTGTGGAGTGCTGCGGGCATGGGTCGTCCGCGCAGCCCGGATGGTCCGCCGCCAGTAGCGTTTGAGGCACAGCAGGAGGAAGAGCCGTGGCGTTGTGGTCGAGGAAGCTGGAGCTGCCGGACGCTGAGGGTGCGCTGGCGGGACGCAGCCAGACGATGCCCGTGGCACCGGCGCATGTCGTGCTCGGCACGCCGATGACGCCGCCATTCCCCGAGGGATTCAGGCAGATCGTGGTCGGCATGGGCTGCTTCTGGGGTGCCGAGCGCATCTTCTGGCAGCTTCCGGGCGTCTACACCACCGCCGTGGGCTACGCCGGCGGCATCACGCCGAATCCCAGCTACGAGGAGGTGTGCTCGGGCCTGACCGGCCACACCGAAGCCGTGCTCGCAGTGTTCGATCCGGCGGTCACGAGCCTCGAGGCGATGCTCAAGGCGTTCTGGGAGGGCCACGACCCGACCCAAGGCATGCGACAGGGCAACGACATCGGCACCCAGTACCGCTCGGGCATCTACGTCGCGAACGAGGACGCACTGGCGACTGCCACATCGTCGAGGGACATGTTCCAGGCCGTGCTCGACGATGCCGGCTTGGGCGCCATCACCACCGAGATCTGCCTGGCCGGATCCTTCTACTACGCCGAGGACTACCACCAGCAGTACCTGCACAAGATCCCGTGGGGCTATTGCGGCCTGGGCAGCACCGGCCAAGTCTGCCCCGTAGGGGTTGTCGCCGCAGATTGAGCTGAACCTGCTCGCAGCGTCCCGGCGAATCAGACGAACGCGCTCGCGAACGCAGTGATGGTCTCGTCGGTCACGGCCTCCCCGCTCAGGCACTCGCGCAGCGGCGCCACGTACTCACGCATCATCGCGATCGGGCGATCGGGCGATCGGGCGATCGGGCGATCGGGCGGCGGCTCGCCGTGCTGACGGTGACGAGCCGCGAGTGCGAGATAGGGTGAGCGACACAACCGGCAACGTCGCCTGCAGAGGTGCCGAGCGCCCCGAGGGAGCACAGATGACCGAGACCACCGAACCGACTCGGACCGCTGAACCCCGGATCATCTCCGACGCGCTCGAGGTCATCGACCATGCACTGGGCGATTTCTTCAGTCGCGAGCTGGTCTCCTCAGTGGAGGTCACCGACGTGCTGCTCGACGTGCGCACGCTGCTGCGCCGCGGCGACGAAGCTGCTGCAGCGCCCGCCGCCTCCAAGGGTTCTCAGGGCGTCGCTCGGGCCTGAATTCAGCGGCGCATCAGACGGACAGCGAACCGCCCGATTGCTTCGCCGAGCGCTGCGCCGGCGATGACATCGCTGGCGTGATGCAGGCGCACATGAATGCGCGAGGCCGCCACGATGACAGCCGCGAGTCGGTACAGCGGCCCGAGCCGGGAACCGCGCGACAGCACAACTGCCGCGCAGAACGCCGCCGACGCGTGGCCTGAGGGAAAGCTCGAGCTGATCGGCTGACGGAGCCGGTGGTGGGTCGGGTTCTCCGCCGCCGTGCCTGGCCTGCGACGGGCAAAGAGCCGCTTGACGCCTTGGTTCACGACCAGCGACTCGAGTGCCATGAGCGCGCTGAAGCGAAGCGCATCGGAAGCTTCCCGGCGTGGTGCCAGTGCCCGGATCGCGCCCAGGACATGCCAGATCTGGCTGAATTCGCCGACATCCGAAGCGCCGTACATGACGCGATCGACCAGTTTGCGCCCTCTCATGACCTCCCACCAGCGGTCGACGGCGCCGTCGAAGCGCGCAAGCCGTTGCGCCGCTGACATCAACCAGACCCCGCAACGGTGATCGGCGGTGCCGTGGTGGTCGGCAGCAGCGGCGGAAGGACCGGATCGGTGGCGGGCGCAATGGTGAGCAGCGGCCCGGAATTCGGATCCGGAGGCGGGGGAATCAGCAGGACTTGGTCCACCCGGATCAACGTGGGATCGGCGATGTTGTTGACCCGCACCAAGTCGTTGAGATGAATGCCGTGCCGATCGGCAATCTGGATGAGCGTGTCCCCGCGCACCACCGTGTAGGGCGTCAGCAGCTCCGGCTCCGTGGTGGTCGTTGTGGGAACAGCAGCCGGCGCCGCCGTCGTGGCAGAGACATCGGTACGTGATGCGCCGGGCAGCAGCGAGCAGCCGCTCACCGCCCCGGCGAAGGCGAGGCCCATCGCGACCGCTGTCACACCCCGAGCCCAGTCTCGAACAACCGCAAGTGAAGCCGTCACTGAGACGTGTCGGCGCCGACGACCGTCGGCGGGATGACGAGCTGCTCGCCGATGCGCAGCAGCGTGTCCTCCTTGCCGTTCTCTTCCATGAGTGCCTGCACTGTCACGTCGAACCCGTTTGCGATCTTGCTGAGCGTGTCGCCTGGCTGGACGACGTAGATGTGGCGCTGGGGCGGGGGCGGGGCGATGGTCGTGGTCGTGAGCTGGGGTCGCAGCGTGGTGAGCACGGGCAGCGTGGTCGGGATCGGCTCGGCCTCGGGCTCGGTCTCGCAGCCCGAGGCCCACACCGCGGCAACGCACAGCACGGTGGCCGCGCACGCAGCCGCCGCCACGGCGCGCGCCCGGGACATGACTCAGCCGGCCCGTGCCGACGCGGTGCTCAGCTGCTGGGGCCAGTTGTCCGGGTCAAGGCGCTCCTGCACCTCGCCTCCCAGGAACGGCTGGGGCTCCTCCGCGGTCACGGTCAGCAGCTCCGTGCCGCCGACGGTCACTGCCACCGTGTGCTCGAACTGGGCAGTGCGGCTGCGGTCAGCGGTCATTGCCGTCCAGCCGTCTGGCCAGAGCTGGGCACGCGGCATGCCCATAGTGATCATCGGCTCCACGGTGAACGTCATGCCCTCGACCAGCTCGGTGCGTGCGGCAGGGTCGTAGTAGTGCGGGATGTTGGGGAGCCGGTGGAAGATCTGCCCGATGCCGTGGCCGACGAACTCACGCACGACGCCGTAGCCCTCTGCCTCGGCACGCGCCTGGATGGCCTTGCCGATGTCGCACACTCGTGCGCCTGGCCGGACCGCCGCTATGCCGTGATACATGGACTCGCGCGTCACCTCGACGAGTCGCTGCGAGGACGCATCCACCTCGCCGACGGCGAACGTCTCGGAGTGGTCTCCGTGAACGCCGCCCACGAAGATCGTCACGTCGCAGTTCACGATGTCGCCGTCTCGCAGGGCCCGGTCGTCAGGTATGCCGTGGCAGATGATCTCGTTGACCGAGGTGCACAGCGACTTGGGGTAGCCGTTGTAGTTGAGTGGGCTCGGATAGCCGCCCTCGGCAATGCACGCCTCGTGGCAGACCTCGTCGAGATGGTCGCTCGTGACCCCCGGCGCGATCTCCGCGGCTACAGCCGCCAGCACACGGCGTGCCGCCGAGCCTGCCAACCGCATCGCTTCGATCGTGGCGCCGTCGGAGGGCTCGACATTGTGCGGGGCCGGACCTGAGCGGCCGCTGAGCGCGTAGGGCGGCAGTGCGATGTTGCTCGGCACTGCACGCCGGGGTGAGACCTGTCCGGCGACGATCGGCTCGAAGCCCGACGGCCTCGACCGCGCCGCCGGCATCCGACGCTTGCGTCTGCCCATCATGGTCACGCTACCTGCGAGGGGACACCCCGTCGTATCGCTCTGCAACGGTTCTTCCGGAGCGGCCCGACGAACCGTCCCCGACGCTGGGGCACTCAGTCGGGGCTGACGCCGGATGCCCCCTCCGGCGGTTCGGCGAGCCCTGCGAGAACCTGGTCATTGTGCTCGCCCAGCTTGGGGGCACGGCGGTAGATGCCCGGCGGTGTAGCGCTCATGCGGATCGGCGGGGCGATCTGCACGATCGGCCGCCCGACGGGCTGGTCAACCGCAACGAGCATGTCGCGGGCGGCGACGTGCGAATCGCTGAACAAGTCGATTGGATGGTTCACCGGTCCGCAGGGCACCTTGCCCCCGATCGCGGCGATGACCTCAGCGTTCGTGAGTGCTGCGGCCCACTGCGTCAGCGCAGCGATGATCTCGTCGCGGTGGTGGTATCGCGCCCGCAACGTGCGGGTCTCTTCCGCCCAGGCCCACTCGGGTCGGCCCATGGCAACAGCCAGCTCGCGCCAGTGATTGTCGGTGGGAGCGCCGATGGCGATGGCACCGTCTGAAGTCTCGAAGATGTCGAACGGCACGATGAACTGGTTCTTGTTGCCGCTGGGGGGCGTGTCGGGTTCGCCCAACACGCTGTAGCGAGTGACGCCCACCTCGCTGAGGGCCATCACTGCGTCCACCATCGAGACGTCCACGAACTGCCCCTCGCCGGTCCGTTGCGCATGGAACAACGCCGCCAGCACCCCCATGGCGCCGATCGTGCCGGGGTACGTGTCGCCGATGTAGGGACCCACCACGTGCCGATCGTCGGGGCCGCTGCCGGTGGCCGAGACCATGCCGGACATGGCTTGGGCCACGACGTCGTACGCCGGCCAGTCGACATACGGACTCTCGCCCGACCGTGGATCGCCGAAGCCTCGAATGGCGCCGTACACGAGCCGGGGATTGCGCTCGTGGAGCACCTCCCAGCCGACCCCGAGCCCGTCCATCACCCCCGCGCGCATGTTCTCCACCAGCGCATCAGCGGTGTCGACGAGCTGCAGGAACTTCTCGCGGTCGTCGTCGTCGGTCAGATCGAGCACGACGCCGCGCTTGTTGCGGTTGTAGTTGGCGAACCCGGCGCCGAAGTTGCGCTCGGTGTCCTCGCGGGTGAAGGGCGCCATCTTGCGCGCCAGCTCGCCTCGCGGCGGCTCCACCTTGATGACATCAGCCCCGAGATCGGCCAGCATCATCGTCGACCAGGGTCCGGCCAAGGCGTGGGTGCAGTCGATGATGCGGACGCCTTGCAGCGGGCCGGTGTTCTCGGTCGCCATCGGCGCAACCTGCTCATGTGCGGTGAGATGGTCCTCGTCAGGGGGATCCAGCTTTGTCATGGCCCTCTCTCGACCTCTTTCGGCCTCTCTCGGCTTCTCTGCACCACTGCAGGCGATCAGGTGCAGGCGATCAGGTGAAGTTCGGGCGGCGCTTCTCGACGATGGCGGCGTGACCCTCCCGCGCATCGGGGCCTGAGAAGCCCAGCATTTCGAGAGCGGCGGAGGTGTCGAAGATCGGCCCGGCCATCCGCATCCAGTTGTTCAGGCTGTGCTTCGTCCAGCGGATCGCGCTCTGGCTGCCCTTGGCCAGCCGGCGAGCTATGGCGAACGCCTCGTCGATCACAGCGTCATCGTCGACCGCCTTGCTGACCAGGCCCATCTCGTCGGCTTCGGCGCCCGTGATGGTGTCGCAGGTCAGCAGGTAGTACTTCGACTTCGCCATGCCGCACAGGATCGGCCACACGATCGCGGCGTGATCGCCCGCGGCGACGCCCAGCCTGGTGTGACCGTCCACGATGCGCGCACTGCGTCCGGCGACCGAGATGTCGGCCATGAGTGCCGCCGCCAGGCCGGCTCCGACTGCGACGCCCTCGATCGCCGACACGATGATCTTGGAGCAGTTGATCATGTTGTAGACGATGTCCCGAGCCTCACGCAGGGCTCGCTGGCGTGTCTCGAAGTCGTCCATGATCTCTTGGATCATGTCCAGGTCGCCGCCGGCGGAGAAGGTGCCGTTGGCGCCGCGGATCACCGCCACCCTGGTGTCGGGATCGGTGTCGACCGCCCGCCAGACATCGGCCAACGCCAGGTGTTTCGGGGCGTCGACCGAGTTCAGCCGGCCCGGCGTGTCGATGACGATCTCCAGCACGCCGTCGCCGTCGGGACCTACGACTTGCAACGCAGCAAAGGGGGCATAGCGGTCGTTCATGGCACCCGACGCTAGCTCGGAGGCGCGGCAGTCGCCCGGGCTTCAGGAGCCGCTGCACTGAGCTTCCGGTACGCGGATTCGATCTCGCCGGCCGGGGCAAACAGTCGCTCCCACGGGTGCAGCAGCCGATCCCGCCCGTACCGGGGGATCACATGGATATGGAAGTGAAACTGCGTCTGGTCTGCAGCGGCGCCGTTGTTGTTGAGCAAGTTCACGCCCGCCGGCGCCAGCCGCTCGCGCACCAGTTCCGCCACCCGACGCGCTGCCTGCATGATGTGTGCCGCATCCTCATCGGTGAGATCCCACACATCGGTGACGTGGCGGCGGGGGATGACCAGGCAATGTCCCACGGTCATCGGCAGGCGGTCCATGAACGCCACCGCATGGTCGTCCTCGTAGAAGCGCAGCGCCGGAATGTCGCCCGCCGCAATCGAGCAGAACGTGCAGTCCGGCATGCGCTCGGGGGCGGGCTGGCCTGGGGCAGGAGGGTTCACGGTGTCCATCGATCGTCGGGAGATCGGCTCGTCGGCGGTTAGTGGTACCGGAGCTCGACGTGGTCGATGACGTGGTCGTGACCCTTGGCAAGCACCAGATCGGCTCGTGCGCGTGTGGGGAGGATGTTCTCTTGCAGGTTCACCAAATTGATCGAGCGCCAGATCGTGCGGGCGACGGCGTCGGCGGCAGACGGCGGCAGGTCCGCGAACTGGGCGAAGTAGGCCGAGCGCTCGCGGAACACGGTTTTGCGAAGCTGCTGGAAGCGCTCGACATACCACTCCTCGAGGTCTTCGGCTTCGGCGTCTACGTAGATCGTGAAGTCGAAGAAGTCCGACACGAAGGGCGTGTTCGAGGGAGGACCGGTCTGCAGCACGTTCAAGCCCTCGACGATGAGGATGTCCGGGTGGTTGATGAGCTGAACCTTGTCGGTGACGTCGTAGATGATGTGCGAGTACACCGGCGCAGCGACATCGGGTTCACCGCTCGAGATCCGCCGCAGAAAATCCCGCAAGTCGCCGCGCCGGTACGACTCCGGGAAGCCCTTGCGGCCGAGAATGCCGCGCCGGGTCAGCTCAGCGTTCGGCATCAGGAACCCGTCCGTGGTGACCAGGTCGACTTCAGGATGATCGGGCCAGGAGGCCAGGACGGCTTGGAGGATGCGCGCTGTCGTGCTCTTGCCCGCGGAGACGCTCCCGCCGATGCCGATCAGGTACGGCCTCGGCGGGAGCACCCTGCCGAAGAAGCCCTCGGTCGTCGCACGCAGCTGCCGCTTCGCGGCAACTCGCAGGTTCAGCAGCCGCGACAGGGGCAGGTAGATGTCTCGCACCATGTCGAGCGTCACCGGCTCGACGAGTCCGGCGAGCGCCTCGAGTTCCGCCTCAGTCAACGAGAGCGGGGTTGCGTCCCGCAGCTTCGCCCATTGCTCGCGGGTGAACCGGCAATGCCGGTTGTCGATGCCCGGCTCGAACGTGCTGTCGAACGTAGTTGCGTCCGTCACCCGCCTAGCTTGGCGAACGTGAGGGCACGGGCGCAACTGCAACCGCTTCGGACGCGTAGGCACCTCGCGCATTGGTCATGCCCCGATTCCAACGGCGAGGGGTGGCGACAGCTGCCCGGGGATAGTCCTCGAACATCCAGCGGGCGAATTGCCGCTGGGTCCAGCCCGTCGCATCGACCATTCCCAGCGCGACCTCGGCGAGTCGTTCATGGGCCAAGATCCGGCTGAGGCCTCGAGCCAGTCGGTGGTCAAGCGCGTACTCGGCTTGCGCGCCGGCCACGTAGCGAGCGGCGACGCTGTGCGGGGGGCCGCCACGCGCAATCGCGCTTGCTGCCATGCGCCCCATCTGGATCGCTTGGCCGATGCCCTCGCCGGTCAGCGGGTCCGCGGCCGCTGCAGCGTCACCGCAGATCAGCACCCGCCCATGTGCCAACGACAGCCCGCCGAGGCGCGCCGGGATCGGCCATGCTCGTGTCGTCCCATCGGGTTCGTGGGGGCCGAGTACGCCGGCGATGTGCGGGCGCTCGGTGAGACCGGCCCAGACGGCTGCAACCTCTGTGCCGACGAGGGTGCCGGTGCCGCTCGCCGAACTGCGCTGGCCGGTCTTGCGGGGCTGGCCGGTCTTGCGGGGAATGCCGAAGCCGACATTGACTCGGCCGTCCCCGAGAGGGAACGACCAAGCGTAGCCGGGAAGCAGGTCCGGTTCGAACCACACCCACATGCGGCGAGCCGCTTCGCCGCTCGCTCGCAGATAGCCGCGGAATGCGTGCCAGTCCCCCCGGTAACGCGCAGGACCGATGCCGAGCGCTTTGCGGACGGCGGAGTAGACGCCGTCGGCGGCGACGACGAATCGAGCCGTGATGAGATCGTCGTCGCTGAGGCGGATCGATGCGACGCTCGCGCTGTCGCCGGGATCGGTGAATCCAGCGAAGGCAGTGCCAAGCCGGACATCAGCACCTGATGCGACCGCGAGGTCGACGAGTGCCGAATCCAGCTGGGTGCGGCGGCAGACGGCGGCGAACTGCCCCCGCCCGCCCGGCAGCGGCAGCCGGATGATGCGACCCCCCGGTGCGCGCACACAGGCGGTCTCGACCTGCATCCATGAGTCCAGCAGTGCGGGCCGCAGCCCCAAGCACTCGAGCTCGCGCAGCGCGAGGGTGGTGAGTCCGTCCCCGCAGCACTTGTCGCGTCCCTGCGCCGCCCGGTCGGCGACCACCACATCGAGGCCGGCGCGTCGAGCCCACACGGCTGCGGATGCACCCGCCGGGCCAGCGCCCACGACGAGAACGTCGACTGCGGTCATCGCCTCATGACCGCGCGGGCTCAGTGGTCTCGTCGGCACCGACTTCATCGCCGGACGGCTCGTCCTGCGAGTCGTCGGTGTCATCGGGTGTGCCCCCCTCCGGCGTGCTGCCGCCCGGATCGCTTGCATCGCCGGTGCCGTTGCCATCCGGCCCATCACCCTCGAACCCAGGGCTTTCGCCCGACTCGTCGTCCTGGGCGAGCGCTTCGAGGTCGACATCGAGGCACGGATCGTCGGGGTATCTAGGCAATTCGGAGTCGCGTTCTCCAGGCTTCTCGACGCATTCGAGCGGGGGGCACTCGACGATTGACCCGTCGGCACGCTCGCTGCCGTCTTCGACCACCCCGTCGTCCGCGTCCTCGGTCGCTTCCGACAGCCCCGTCCGCGCCTGTTCTTCTCCAGCGGCTCCCTCTTCTGCGGTCTCATCAGGTGCCAGCAGCGGGTCGATGCACCGCCTCGGCACCGAACGGGTGCCGTCGCAGTTGCGGCCTTCCTCGGGCCGGTAGCGAGCATGGAACGTGTCCGTGTCGGTGGTCCCGTCGGAGAACATCCGCGTCCGATCCGTGCGGACACGTCGGCAGAACTCCCGCGTCTCCTCCTCGGGCTCTCCGATCGTCACCACGACATTGCGAGTCGAATAGATCTCCACGGTGATGGACGTGTCGGTGTAGGCAGGCCAGATCAGGATGCCGTAGGGAGTCGGGTTGGTGAATCGGAGATCAGGCTTGGGATAGGAGATGGTCGGGTCGAGTCCGTAGGGGTAACGGCTGAGGTACAGCGAATGCGTCTGGTACTCGTCGATGTCCATGCCAGCGTGAATCAGCGCATTGAAGATCGTGGTGGCGAATTGCGAGACCCCGCCCCCGATGTCATCTATGACGACGCCTTTCTCGATGAAGCCGCCTTCGACGAAGCCCTTCTCCTCGGTGCGCTTGCCGACATGCCCATTCAACGAAAGGCTCTGGCCTCCTTCGACCACCACGCCCCGCATGAGGTCGGCGAAGAGCTGGATGTTGGTCACACGGGACTGGCAGCAGGCGTGCTTGGTGGTGAAGGCGCCGACGAGCTCGACGATCCCGAGCGACTCCAGGTAGGTCTGCTCTTCCCGGCTGACTGCCGGGCGCGACGGCAGAGCGATCGGACCCTCGACGCCCGACAGCAAGGCCTCAGCGGTCAGGGTGCCGGCCTCATCTGCGCAGCACGCTTGGGCGCCATCGCTCGCCACAACCGTCGGCACACCGTCGACAACGGTCATGGCCGCGGTGGTGACCGCGGCAGATTGCGCCGAGAAGACCTCCTCGAAATACGGGCCGACGCCTTCGGTGCTGAAGCTGATCATCGGAGGCGACGCATTCGGGTCCAGCGTCAACCAGCCGGCGATTGCTTCGAGCGTGAGCTCGTGTGAGTGGTCCTTGTAGGTCACGACGAGATTGCGCCCGTATCGCTCGTGAGCCTCGTCGACCGCCTGCTGCAGTTCGGGCGTGATTTCCAGCGGCTGGCTCTGCTGCAGTCGGGCAGCAATCTCGATTCGGGCGTAGGCGCGTGCAATGCCCTCGAGGATTTGGTCGACGATTGCGTCGGCGTCGACCACTTGGCCGGGTCGGCCCAAGTCGACCGCCAGGCTGTTGTCGACGACGATGATGGATGGGGGAGTGGCCGTCACGCCGAGCTCGGTGGCGCCTGCGAGCACGGCGCGGGCCACGGGGCGCTCGACGCGGAACCGGCGCTCGGAGAACTGCGGATCTGCCGACAGCGCCGACCACGGCTCGGCCGCCGAGCCCGCATCTGACCCGGTGCTCGCGGATCGCCGTTCCTTGACGGCGTTGTAGGTGGCGTCGCTCTCGAGCGTGATGCCGAGGTCGGCGATGGTCAGCTGCAATTCCCCGACGTCAGTACGCACGAGCACTGGCGTGGCAGCCAACTCTGCTGCAAGCCTGGCGATGCGGAGCTGCAGTGCATCAGGACTCACCTCGGTGGGCGTGCCGGTTTCAGGGGCCGGAATGACCGGCGGCACTTGGGTCGGGGCAGGTCCGTCGGTCGTTGCCGGGGCCGTCGGCGCGGGTGCGTCTGCTGAGTCCCTGACGGAGAGGACGGCGGTTGCAGCGATCGCCGAGACCAAGATCGCCGTCGCGCTGATGATCGACCACTTGGGCGCCCACGACGACCATTGCACGAGGGTTGAGCGTACGGGTCGCACAAGGCCGCGGAGCGTCAGCTTGGAACGTCAGTTGGCGGGTCTGAGTCCTGAGTCCGAGCGGGCCGCGAGCCCGTACCAGCCGAGAGTCGGCGCGGGCGTGCGAAGCAACAGCGCGTGTGGCAAGCGAAACCTGCGAAGACCAGGTGTCTGTGCGATACTCCGAGCCGTCGTCACCGCATGTGCGACGGTTCAGCGGTGCCGCAAGAGGACAGCAGCAGGCGGCCAAGAAGGGACGCAGGACACCATGAGCAAGCTGTGCGAAGGTCGGGTCGTCATCGTGACCGGGGGTGCCCGGGGCATAGGGCGCGAGCACTGTCTCATGCTCGCCTCCCATGGGGCAAAGGTGGTCTGCAATGACCTCGGCGGCGCCCGAGACGGCACTGGCGCCGACACCGGACCCGCTGATGAGGTAGTCGCGGAGATTGCGGCGATGGGCGGGGAGGCCGTTGCCAACGGCGACGATGTCTCCGATTGGGAGGGCGCTCAGCGGCTGGTGAACCAGGCCGTCGAGACCTTCGGAGATCTCCACGGCATCGTCAACAACGCAGGCATCCTGCGCGACCGCATGCTCGTCAACATGACCGAGGCCGAGTGGGACGCCGTGATCAAGGTGCACCTCAAAGGCACCTTCGCTCCCGCACGCTGGGCCGGTTCCTACTGGCGGGAGAAGTCGAAGGCGGGCGAGCAGGTCGACGCCTCGATCGTCAACACCACCTCGGTCTCGGGCATCTACGGCAACCCTGGCCAGACCAACTACGGCGCCGCCAAGATGGGCATTGCAGCCTTCACGATCATCGCAGCGCGCGAACTGGGCCGTTACGGCGTACGCGTCAACGCCGTGGCACCGGGTGCGCTGACACGCATGACCGAGGACTTGGGCATGGGCCAAGCCTCAGAGGAAGACCAAGCGCTCATGCACCCGCGCTACATCGCGCCGATCGTCACTTGGCTCTGCTCGGAAGACGCGGCCGGAGTGAGCGGCCGGATCTTCGAGGCATCGGGGCGGATGCTCGCCGTCGCCGAAGGCTGGGAGCGCGGGCCGACAGTGGACGCCATCGACGACCCCACCCGCATCGGCGAAGCGGCCCGGCAGCTGGTGCGCGACGCTCGCCTCAACAGCGGCATGAACGGGCAGCCTGCCGACGGCGGCGTGGCCGACTGAGCAGTCGGCACTCGCGCTCTCCGAACCCGGCAAGACTCCAACAGACTCGAACAGATCAGAGAGGACAACAGGCATGGGACTCAATCCAGACGCGGTCGGAGCGACCGGCAAGACGACCACCAGGGCGTGGACATTTCGAGACTCGCTGCTCTACGCCGTCGGCATCGGCGCCGGCGCCGAGGATCCGTTCGGGTCCGAGCTGGAGTTCACGACCCACAATTCCAAGAACATCACCCACAGGGCATTCCCGACCCAGGGTGTCGTGATCGGCTTCGGCGCCGGCGGAGCGATGGCCCAGGCCGGCGACATCGACTGGGGCAAGCTGCTTCACGGAAGCCAGGGCATCACCGTGCACCGGCCGATCCCCACCGAAGGCAGCGTGGAGATCACCGACCGCATCGCGGGCATGTGGGACAAGGGCGAGGGCCGCAACGCAATCATCGACACCGAGGCCTCGGCAGTCGATTCCGACAGCGGCGATGTGCTGTTCGAGCTGCGAAGCTCGGTCGTGATCCGCGGCTCCGGCGGATTCGGCGGCGAGGCAGGCAGCACGGCCTCGCTGGTCAGCGCGCCCGACCGTGACCCCGACTACGAGGTCACCTACCAGACTCGTCCCGATCAGGCCCTCACGTACCGTCTGAGCGGCGACTACAACCCGCTCCACAGCGACCCGTGGTTCGCCACCGAGCTCGCAGGCTTTCCCAAGCCGATCCTGCATGGGCTGTGCACCTACGGGTTCACCGGTCGGGCACTGTTGCACACCCTGTGCGAGGGCGACCCGTCACGCTTCCGCTCGATGGACTCGCGGTTCTCGGCGCCGGTGTTCCCCGGCGATTCGCTGACCGTCCAAGTGTGGGACGACGGCGAGGGCCGAGCGATCTACCGCACCATCGCCCAGAAGGACACCGACGAAGCTCGCGTAGTCATCGACAACGGACTGTGCATCTACGCCTAGCTGTCGGCGCCGCCTCGCGCGGCGGGAGGGCTAGAACAACTTGAGGGCGTCGCTGGTCATGCCGCGGAGTTCGTCGTAGTCGAGCACGACACAGCGGATGCCTCGATCAGCCGCCAGCACCCGCGCTTGGGGTTTGATCTCTTGTGCGGCGAAGACGCCGTTCACCGGCGCGAGGCGAGCATCCCGGTTCAGGTAGTCGAGATAGCGGCAGAGCTGCTCGACCCCGCCGATCTCGCCCCGCCGCTTGATCTCCACCGCCAGCGTGCCGCCGTCGCTGTCGCGGCACAGCAGGTCGACGGGACCGATGTCGGTCGGGTACTCGCGGCGCACCAGCACGGTGTGGTCGCCCAGCGTCTCGGGATGCGCGGCCACGAGCTCCTGCAGATGCGCCTCGACCCCGTCCCGCTCGAGGCCCGGGTCGGCACCGAAGGCGTGTGTGGTGTCGCTGAGCACCTCTGCCAATTGGATCTCGAGGCGCTCGCCCCGTTCGTTCGTCACGCGCCACACGTCCGGCTCGCAGACGAGCCGGTTCGGGGCGTTCATCCAGTTCAGCGGCTTGTAGGCGCCGCCGTCGGCATGAATGGCGACGCAGCCGTCGGCCTTCACCATGATCAGGCGTACAGCCTCGGGCAGGTGCGCATCGAGCCGGCCTGAATAGTCGACCGTGCAGCGAGCGATGACCAGCCGCACTGTCTAAGCGACCGCAGTCAGCTCGTAGACCGAGGTGAGCTTGGGCTCGCCGTCGTCGCCGTCCACGACGCGCGCACGGCCGGTCTCGACGAGGTGCAGCATGTGGGCGTACACCGAGCTCGCTGCGGGATACCACAGCCGCTTGTCATAGGCCTCGTACATCTTGGGCACGAAGTCGGCGATGCGGCACGGACCGGGACGCATATGCGTGACGATTTGCGCTTCGCGGTCGCTGCGGTGGGCGATGAACGATCGCACGTAGGCCGTCGGCTCCGGGATCGGCGGGCCGTGCGTCGGCCAGTACCGCTCGTGGTCGGATTCGAGCAGCTTTTCCAGCGAGGCCAAGTAGTCCTGCATCGATCCGTCAGGCGGTCCGACGACGCTCGTCGCCCAGCCCATGACGTGGTCGCCCGAGAAGAGAGCGTTCTCTTCAATCAGCTCGTAGCAGAGGTGATTCGAGCAGTGTCCGGGCGTGTGTATGGCGCGGAGCGTCCAGCCGTCACCGGTGACGATGTCGCCGTCCGTCAATGCCACGTCCGGGACGAAGTCTGTGTCGGCGCCCTCGCGCTTCAGCTCGGGGGGCAGAGCGTCGAACTCGGACTGGTACTTCTTCTGCTCTTCGGCGCTGATGTACTCGGAGAAGTCGACGCGGTCGTCGGGATCGAGCTTCCACACGCTCGCATGCGGTCCGTAGCCGTAGCTGAGCGCTCCGGTCCTGGCGACCAGGTCGCCAGTCAAGGGAGAGTGATCGCTGTGGGTATGGGTGACGAACGCAGCGCCGACGGTCTCGCCGGACTCCAGCGCACTCATGACATCGTCGAGATGGCTCTCCAGCGGAGGCCCTGCGTCGATGACGGCCACCTCGCCGCGACCGACGATGTAGGTGCCGGTGCCCCGATAGGTGAACGGCGTCGGGTTCTTGCAGATGACCCGGCGGATGAGCGGGCTCACCTGGTCGCAGGCGCCATAGGTGAACTCGCCCAGATCCCGGTAGTGCTCAATGGTCACCGGCATCGGCCCCTCCAAGTTGGTCGCGACGCGTGCGTGACGGTCTAGCATCACATCACGGCTTGGTCGGGCAGCCGCCATGAGGGGGAGGCGGCTGCCCGACCCGCTTCGTCTCCGCAGCGCTCCTCGCTGAACCGCTTGAGGCGACGAACCCCGCCAGTACACCCAACGTGGCAAGCTTCGCCGTTGCGACGCGCGAGGCTGTGCGGCGCATCATGCGTATGCATTCGCGACCGCTGGGAGAGGACATGGCAGACCTGACAGATCGAAGCGGCGGCTACTTCGTCGGCACAAAGCCCTCGGAGCGCTATCCCATCTGGACACGCGCCAACGTGGGCGAGGTGTTCCCCGACCCGGTGAGGATGAGCACCTTCGACTTCGCGTTCCAGAACGACGACGGCATTCGCATATCCGAGCTGGGCTTCCGCGATGCCTACGTGGAGATGGGCGCGTTCGGCTACGACGAATTCGATCCCGACAACTGCGTCTTTCTGGGCGTCTTCGGGGGTTACGCCTACCTCAACGCCGCTGTGGGCCGCGTGTTCGGCGCCCGCGCCCCTGGCATCGACGTGGACACGGTCGATCGGACTTTCTTCGGCGAGCAGCCGGGCATCCCGCCGTACGAACCGCATCCCGATGACGCCAGCCCCGAAGCCGAACAGCGCATCGGCGAGACCTTCCTGATGCTGTTCGCGGCACCGGAACTGCCGGAGGTCTTCGAGGACGAACGCAACATCGCCGAGCTGCGAGCACAGCGGCCCGACTTCGCCCAGATGGGCGATCACGAGATCATCGACTGGATCAGCGATTTCCTGGAGTCGGGCTACGCGGACGGCGCCGGCTTCCGGCTGCTGTTCGCACGTCACCTGAAGACATCGTTTCTGGCTGCCGTGCCGTTGGGCGCGCTCGAACAGGTCTGCACGGCGCTGGGCCGGCCAGAGGACACGCTCAAGCTGGTAGCCGGCTACGGGGACGTGGCCTCCGCCGCGCCGTCGGATGCGATGTGGGAACTCGGGCGGCAGGTCGCCTCATCGAGCGTGCTGGGGGAATTGTTCGATGCGGGACCGGCGGGCTTGGCCGACCGTTTGGCGGCGGCAGGCCCCGACGACGCTTCAGGCGATGTTGCGGCGTTCAATGAGGCGTTCGGCTCGTTCGTCTATGAGTTCGGCTCGCGGGGGCCGAACGAGTGGGAGATGAGCTGCCCGACCTGGGAGACCGATCCCGACATCGCGCTGGCCGCCATCGACCGCATGCGCCTGGCGCCCGCCGATGCCGAGCCCGCGCTGCGGCGCGCCGGACTGGCCGCCCAGCGGGAGGCGCTGGCCGCAGAGATCTCGGCGGCGCTGGAGGCTGATCCGGAGACGCAGATGCAGTTCAGCTTGGCGCTCGGGGCTGCGGCGGTGTACCTGCCGGGACGTGAGCGGACCAAGACGAACTGCGTGCGCTACGTGAACGAGTGCCGCATCGCGTCGCGGGTCCTGGGCCAGCGGCTCGTCGGGCGTGGGCAGTTCACCGGGGAAACCGAGTTCGGCATGCTGCGGCTGTCCGAGGTTCACGAGATGCTCGACGACCCGACCGGCTGGGCAGAGGCCATTGCCGAGCGTCAGGCCAAGTGGGACGATGCCGCTTCTCGTCAGGAGCCGTTCGTCATTGTCGGCGATCCGCCGCCGATGTCTGAGTGGCCTCGCCGCGGCGCTGCCGACTTGCCTCTGCTGGACGCGGGCGAGACGCTCGCCGGTTTGCCGGGCTGTCCCGGGGTGGCGCGCGGTCGCGCCCGGGTGGTGCTCGACAGCAGCGATCCGACCGCGCTGCAGCCCGGGGACGTGCTCGTGGCGCCCCTCACCGATCCGTCATGGACTCCGCTGTTCGTCAGTGCGAGCGCGGTCGTCGTGGACGTCGGGGCAGCGCTCAGCCACTCCGTCATCGTCAGCCGCGAACTGGGCCTGCCCTGCGTCGTGTCCGCGATGGGGGCCACGGGGCGCATACCCGACGGCGCGCTCATCGAGGTCGACGGCGACACCGGCGTGATCACTGTGCTGGAGCTGTGACGCTGCGCGTCACAGTGCCGGAAGCGCGAGTCCTCAGTCTGAGGGCCACCTCGGGGGCCGACGCTCCCTCAACGCCCTGACGCCCTCGAGGTAGTCAGGACTGGGGATCATCTCTTCGAGCAGGCGGTCGGACTCCGAGACGGCCGTGCCGACGTCGCGGTGCTGGTCGAGGTAGATCTGTCGCTTCGTCGTGGCCAGCGAGCTGGGCGCCACCCGGGCCGCCATGTCGTGTGCGTACGCGTACACGCGGTCCATGAGTTCTGATCCGTCGAGAATTTCGTTGAACAGGCCCCAGCCCTCCGTCTCCGACGCCAGCAGCTTGCGGCTCGACAGCAGCAGGTCGTTGGAACGCGTGACGCCCACGAGGCGGGGCAGCACCCACGACAGGCCGAATTCGGCGGGCAGGCCGAGCGGTCCGTGAGCGGTCGTGAGCTTGGCGTTCGACGCTGCGAACCGCAGGTCGCAGTAGCAGGCCAGCACAAGTCCGGCGCCGGCTGCAGCGCCGTTCACCGCCGCAATCGTGATCGTCTCCAGCGCCATCATGAAGGCGAAGTTCTGGTCGAATTCCGGCGCCACGCCATAGCCGGGCATCGCCAGGTCCGGCGCAGTGCCGGGGTCGTAGCCGCCGCGCTCGCCGTGTCCTTCGAGTGCTTGGGTGTCGGCACCCACGCAGAAGTCGCGACCCTCGCCGGTGATCACTACCACGCGGACCCCCCGATCGCGCTCGGCCTGCTCCAGCACCCAGCGCAGCTCGGTGTGCATCCGCCCGGTCCATGCGTTGCGGCGGTGCGGTCGCGACAGCGTCAGGATGGCAACGGGGCCGTCGGCTTCGTACTTCGTTGCCTTCAGTTCCACAGGCCCCTCCCTGCATACACCACGCTCCCTGCATACACCACGACAGCCAAACTCAGGCTTCGCCTTCGATCACTTGCCGCAGCGCCTCCAGTGCATCATCTGCGTACTCGGGGCGGCAGATGAGCAGGTCGGGGAGCCACGGGTCGGCGAAGTTGTACTCCAACTCCGAACCGTCGCAGCGGCTCGCGTGCAGGCCGGCCGCTCGCGCGACTGCAACTGGTGCGCAGTTGTCCCACTCGAATTGGCCGCCGGAATGGGCATAGATGTCGGCCATTCCCATCACGACTGCCATGGCCTTGGCACCGGCTGAGCCGAGCGTCATGAGCTCGGCGTCGAGCGCCTGAGCAACGATGACAGCAGCCGCCGGCGGGCGCGTCCTGCTGACGACGAGACGGGGCCGGCCGTTGTGGGACTCGGGCAGCGACGGCCCGGGCTCGGTGCACAGCGTCCGCCCAACCGCGGGCAGCGCTACTGCTGCCGCTGTCGGCGCTCCGTTCTCGACCAGAGCCACATGCACGGCCCAATCGCTGCGGCCCGGCTCGGAGTACTCGCGAGTTCCGTCCAGCGGATCGACGATCCAGACCCGGTCCGCCGTCAGGCGGTCGAGATTGTCGCGGCCCTCCTCGGAGAGGATCGCGTCTGCGGGCAGTGCTTCGGACAAGCGCTCCACGATGTGGCGGTGTGCCTCGAAGTCGCCCGTGTCGCGGACTTCCCAAGTGCCGGCACCCGCTGCGAAGAGCCGCTCGCGGGTCTTAACCAGCAGGTCCCCGGTCTCGGTCGCCACGCTCGCTGCAAGCGCGTGGTCGGCAGGTTGGGCCATCCCTCAAGTGTGCCCCCGAGTGTCTCCGTCACCACCTTGAGGCCCTCTGCGCAGGCGGCAGGTGGAAATCCATTCACAGGTGGAAATCCATTCAAACAATGCGATCGTAACCGGAATGCGGCAACCCGGTCCTGTCGGCAACGCGTCTGCGGGCACTAGCCTCATGGGTTGTCGGGTGCGGTGACGTGCGGAACAGCCCGTAGCGTGCCTGAGTTCAGATTGTTCAGATTCATGACGGAGGGACAGATCTCAATGAACAGACGAATCGCGCCGGTCTCGCGGCGCACCGCGCTACGACTCGCCGGAGTGCTTGTGGCGCTCACCATGGTCGCTGCCGCCTGCGGCTCGGGCGATGACGAAGAGGTCAACGGTGCCGAGCCAGTGGCAACCACGGAAGCAGCTGAGCCCTCGCCGGCGACAGAGGTCGGTCTGACCCAGGACGAGGGCGATCTGCTCGATGCCATCATCGATCGCGGCGAGCTCAAGTGCGGTGTCTCTGGTTCGGCGGTGGCGTTCTCGGAGACCCAGCCTGACGGCTCGCAGAAGGGCTTCGACGTCGATTACTGCCGGGCAGTCGCCGCGGCGATCTTCGGCGACGCTGACGCGGTCGAGTTCGTGCCGCTCTCTGCTGGTGAGCGCTTCACTGCCGTTAATACAGGTGTAATCGACGTCCTGATGCGCAACACCACTTGGACACAGGGCCGTGATACCGAGGTCGGCATGGACTTCGGCCCCACCACCTACTACGACGGCCAGCAGCTGATGGCTCGCGCGAGCGACGGCTTCAGCGGCAGCTCCTCGGTCGCCGACATCGCCGGCGCCGTGGTCTGCACCAACGCGGGCACCACGACCGAGCAGAACATCGCCGACGCGGCGGATGCCGCGGGGATCGAGATGAGACTCGACACGTACGATGACTTCGACATCGTGACCACCAACTTCATCGATGGATCGTGCGATGTCATCACCACGGACGGTTCTGCACTGGTGGGCCGCAAGGCGAACCAGCAGCCCGATGGTGAGGAATGGGTGATCTTCCCGCCGACGCCGATCTCGAAGGAGCCGCTGGGTCCGACGTACGGCCAGAACCAGTCGCGCTTCGCCGACGTGGTCAACTGGACCGTGTACGCCACGATCATTGCCGATGAGAAGGGCATCACCTCGGCGAACATCGACGCTCGCCTCGGCGACGGAAGCCTCGATGCCGAGGCGATCCGCCTGCTGGGCGGCGACGGCCAGCTGCAGACTGCCATGGGCCTGTCGCCCGACGCCTACTACAACGTGATCGCGCAGGTCGGGAACTACGACGAGATCTACTCCCGTCACCTGAACCCGGTAGGACTGTCACGCGAGGGTTCAGCCAACGCCGGCTGGCTCGACGGCGGCCTGATCTACGCACCGCCGGCGCGCTGATCATCCGCTCGCGGACTGGGTGACAACCCAGCACGCGAGCGGCGCAACCAGCTGAACTGCGCTGAACTGCACGGCCCCCGGTCCTTCGGGATCGGGGGTCATTGCGCGTCGCCACACCAGAGGCCTTGGAGGCCTTGGCGAGAAGCTCTGACGCCGCCCGCCGAATCGCCGAGAGGCCAAGGCGCGAAACATCGGACTCGGTCGCGTAGGGTGACCTGCGGTGAGTGATCCGCTGCACGACGACCGCGGCTCATCTCTGAGCGCGGTGGGAACCCGACCGCCGTTCTATCGGGATGCCACCGTCGTCAAGTGGCTCTCACAGGTGCTGGCGCTGGCCTTGGTGCTCTTCGCACTGATCTTCCTCGCGTCTCAGGGTCAGAGCAACCTCGAGGCCAAGGACATCGAGACAGGGTACGAGTTCCTGGGCACGGCCTTGGGCAGCGATCTCGGCTCAGGCATCGACACCGACCCCGACACGAGCGGCCGGGCGCTGTGGGTCGGCATGGTCAACACCATCCGCCTGTCATTCGGCGGCATCATCGCGGCGACGGTGCTCGGCGTGCTCGTCGGTGTCGGGCGGCTCTCCCGCAACTGGATCGTGAGCCGGGCCAGCAGCGTCTTCGTGGAGACATTGCGCAGTATCCCGCTGCTCGTGCAGATCATCCTCATTTTCGTCGTGATCGCGAGCCTGCCGCGCGTCACCGCGGACCAAGGCCCGATTCCCGGCTGGCTGCATATCTCCAACAAGGGCGTCTCGATCCCGCGCGTCTTCGTCGCCGACGGGTTCTACCAGTGGCTGATCTTCCTCCTCATCGGTGCAGGCATCGGCTGGCTCTTGATGCGGCATCGCAACCGGCTGCACGACGCCACCGGCCGCTCGACCTATCCGGTGATGAGTTTCTTGGCCGTCGTCGGAGTGTTCGGTGTGGTCGGCTGGTTCCTGCACCCGATCTTCGGCTGGGTCGGTGCCATCTTCGACTTCATCGCCCGAGCAATCGACTCGCTGACGCCGGGCATCGTTCAGGCAGTCATCGCAGTGGCGGCAATCGGCGCGGCGATCCTGTGGATCCGCCGTTTTCTGGTAGCGCACCGCACCCCCGCCGGGCTGACGAAGCTGGTCGACGACGACTGGTTCCGGATCATCTTCGCGGCAGCCGGCGCGGTCTTGGTGATCCTGTTCGTGACGCTGGGATGGCCCGGCCTGTCGAGCTGGATCATCAACTCCGGCCGAGACCTCTTCGAGGTGCTCGGCGACAAGTTCGGCAACGGGCGCACCGGTCTGCCGATCGACGCCATGCGACCCGATATCGAGCAGGTCGGCAACTTTCCCAACTACGGACCGTCAGGCCTGAACCTCATCCAGGGACTCGCGGCGGTCTACTTCGGCGTCGTGCTCTACACGGCGGCATTCATTGCCGAAGTCGTGCGCGGCGGGATCCTGGCGGTTCCCAAAGGCCAGAGCGAGGCTGCGCAGGCCCTCGGGCTTCGCCGTTCGACGATGCTGCGACGGGTCGTTCTGCCCCAAGCATTCCGGGTGATCCTGCCCCCGCTGGGCAATCAGTACCTCAACCTCACCAAGAACACGTCGCTGGCCATCGCCGTCGGCTACAGCGACGTCGTCCAAGTCGGCCAGACCGTCTACAACCAGACGGGCAAGACCCTTGAAGTCGTCTCCATCTGGATGCTGTTCTACTTGGCCTGCTCGCTGACGATCTCGGTCGTCGTCAATTTCTTCAATGTCCGGATGCGGATCGTGGAGCGCTGAGATGGACGACGCAGCGGGCGCCCCCGACACCACAGCAGCCGGACCGGCTGACCCGGTCGATCCGGCCGTTGTCGACACCGCTGCCGTCGCGGCGACCCGCGCCCGCCCGGCAGAGGAGACCTACCGGTCTGCGGGGGAGTGGGTCCGCAAGAACCTGTTCTCCAGCCCGTTCAATTCCTTCCTGACGGTCGCCTTCGGGCTGCTGATCCTGTTTGTCGCTCGCGGCCTGCTCAACTTCGTCTTCAGCGAGGAGCGTGGCTGGGACGCGGTGCGCACGAACCTTCGGCTGATCTTCACCCACGCGTACCCCGAAGAGCAGTACGTGCGCATCTGGGTATGCGTCGGGACGCTCGTGGTGCTCACCGGGCTGTCGCTGGGCCTGTTCGCGGGCCGGGGCGACGGCGTGCAGTTGAAGAGGATCTCGACAGCACTCGTGGGCTTCGGAGCGGTCATCGCGCTGGGTGTGGTCTTGCGCGAGCCGTCGGTGCTCGTCGGCGCTGACGGAGCGGTCCTGCGCGAAGGCGATGACGTCGTCCGGCAGTCGTTCTTCGAGGCAATGGCCGACCGGTGGGTTTGGTGGCTCACGGCTGCAGCGCTGGTTGCCGCTGGGCTGTCACTGCGACGCGCCATTGCCAGCGCGAGGGTCTCGATCACTTCGCTGCCCGCCGTCGAATTTGCGGTCGCCCTGCTCGCGTTGCCCGTGCTGTCGGCCTGGATCTACCCGTGGGGCCACTTCGCGTTCGTCGACGGCGCGTTCATCGCAGAGCCCGGTCGCACGGTCGCGATGTCGACCAAGATTCCGTGGACCGTGATGTGGCTGCTGGCGGTGGCCGCGATGGCCCTCGGCAGAGTCATGCGGCGGGGCTTCGGCGAACAGCAGCAACAGCGGATGCGGATCGTTCTGAATCTGCTGTGGCTGGCAAGCCCATTCGTTCTCTACTGGGTGATCCTGCGCGATCCGCACCTCGAGTGGAACCGCGTCGTGGCCGTCGACATCCCCATGGCAGTGGCTTTTGCTGTTCTCGGCGGGGCGGTGCTGCGGCTGCTCACCCGCCCGGGCATCGGCGAGATGGGCCGCATCATCGCCATCGTGCTGCTGGGGGTCGCGGCGTTCAACTGGGTCGCGGCGTACTTCGGCTGGTATTCGATGCTGCAGAAGGCCCGCCTCAGCTTCCTGCTGCTGTCACTGGTCGCGCTGGCGGCTCACAACTTCGCGGGCGAGATCGTCAAGCGTCGGCGCCTGGTTGCGGCGTGGCTGGTGCTCGTGGCGATCGTCCACTACTTCGCCACGCTGATGAATGCCCCTTCGACGGTGGAGACCCCCACCGAGGCGCTCATCGGCGGCTTCGCGGTGACCGTGATCGTGGCGGTGTTCACGATCATGCTGTCGTTCCCGCTCGGCGTGCTGCTGGCGCTGGCCCGCACCTCGCGGCTGCCCATCTTCCGGGTGATGGCGACGAGCTATATCGAGGTGATCAGGGGAGTGCCGCTCATCACGATCCTGATCTTCTTCGCCATCATCTTGAACCTGTTCCTGCCAGTCGGCATGGAAATCAGCCTCATTGCCAGCGCGACAGCCGGCTACACCCTCTTCTCGGCCGCGTACCTCGCCGAGAACGTTCGGGGAGGGTTGCAGTCGGTGCGCCGGGGCCAGTTCGAGGCCTCTGACGCTGTCGGCCTGAGCACGACCCAGCGGACGGTCTTCGTTGTTCTGCCGCAGGCGCTGCGAGCGTCGATCCCGCCGCTTGTCGGGCAGATGATCGCCACGTTCAAGGAGACCTCGCTGCTGGCAATCATCGGCGTCTTCGACCTGCTCCGGATGGCGAACAGCGTCATTCCGGCGCAGACCCAGTTCCTCGGGATCAAGCGGGAGGGCCTGCTGTTCGTGTCCCTCGTCTACTGGGTCTTCGCCTACACCTTGTCCAAGCAGAGCCAGCGGCTCGAACGGCGCCTCGGGGTAGGCGAGCGATGAAGCGGTCGCCCGCCGCTTCGGCGTGCAGACTTGACTTCAACCCCAGGGGGAGAACATCGTGAGCATCAGCGACGCCACGATCGCAGTGTCCGACGAGCTTGCAGCGCGAGACGACATGATCGTCTGCCGCGACGTCGACAAGTGGTTCGGCGATTTCCAGGCACTCAGCGGCATCACCGCGACGATCAAGGAGCAGGAGATCGTGGTCGTGCTCGGACCGTCGGGATCGGGCAAGAGCACCTGGATCCGGTGCATCAACCGGCTGGAGGCCCACCAGAACGGTCAGATCATCGTCGACGGCATCGAGCTCACCAACGACCTGCGCAACATCGAGAAGATCCGTTCCGAAGTCGGCATGGTGTTCCAGCAGTTCAACCTGTTCCCGCACCTGACCGTCGTCGACAACATCACGCTCGCGCCGATCTGGGTGCGCCGCAAGTCGCGTCCCGAGGCCGAGGAACTGGCCGAGGCGCTGCTCGAGCGTGTAGGCATCCCCGAGCAGGCGGAGAAGTTCCCCGGGCAGCTCTCGGGCGGTCAGCAGCAGCGCGTCGCCATCGCACGGGCGCTCGCGATGGAACCGCGGGTGATGCTTTTCGACGAACCCACCTCAGCGCTCGACCCTGAGATGATCAAGGAAGTCCTCGACGTGATGGAGGAGCTGGCGCGTTCGGGAATGACGATGATGGTCGTGACGCACGAGATGGGTTTTGCGCGTGAAGTGGCCGACCGCGTCATCTTCATGGAAGGCGGCGAGATCGTCGAGGTGGGCACGCCCCACCACTTCTTCACTGATCCGACCGAAGAGCGAACCAAGCTGTTCTTGAGCCAGGTGCTGTAGCCCCGCAAGGGCCGCTCGCTGGGACCCTCCCGGGTCCGATCAGCCCTTGGGCTCGCCGTAGGGGCTGCCCGCCTGCTCGTAGCACTCCGGGTGGTAGTGCTCGACACGGTCCCATTTGTTCTTGATGTACACGTTGCAGATGATTTGCTCTGCCCGGATGCGTGCCCGGAACTTGATGAGTTCGTCGCAGACGGCGCAATATGCGGAATTGCCTGCGTTGACAGTTCGGCAGACAGCCCTGCTCGTCCACTGCTTCTTCGCAGGAGCTTCCGGCGAAGCTGGCGATGCCGACGTCGGTGAGTCCGTGGCCATGGCGGGACCTTAGCGAACGCTCGCGCGATTCTGACGGATTTTCGCGCTTGACGCGCGAAAATCTGTACACCTTGCGAAGCTCTTCGCAGAAACTCATGCCGATGACGCGGTATTCGGAGTCCCGGCATTGAACATGCCCGGCGTCGGACAGGCCCAGGTAGCGTGCCGGGCCGTGTCCCCGAGCCAGTCCAACACCGTGGATGCAGTGCTGTTCGACTTCGGGGGCGTCATCACCGAGAGCCCGTTCGAAGCCTTCAACCGTTACGAAGACCGCATCGGCGTGCCCCGCGACACGATCCGGCAGATCAATGCCACCAACCCCGACGCCAATGCTTGGGCGCGACTGGAGCGCAGCGAGGTGACGGTTGCCGAGTTCGCCGATCTGTTCGAGGCCGAGGCCGGTGCCCGCGGCCATTCGATCTCAGGGGCCGAGGTGCTCGCATGTCTCAGCGGGGGACTGCGGCCGCAGATGGTCCGAGCGCTGCGCATTCTGGCAGCACGGCTGCCGGTCGGCTGCATAACGAACAACGTGAAGGCCGGTCATGGCGCCGGCATGGCCCGGGACCCCGACACGGCGGTTGCGGTCGCCGAGGTGATGGAGTTCTTCGGTGTCGTGATCGAGTCGTCGGTGGTGGGTCTGCGCAAGCCCGATCCCCGCATCTACGAGTTGGCCTGCAACGAGCTCGGCATCGATCCGGCCCGCACGGCGTACTTGGACGATCTGGGCATCAACTGCAAGCCGGCGGCGGCGATGGGCATGAAGGCCATCAAGGTGACCGATCCCGACGAGGCCCTCCGGGAACTCGAGGCGCTCGTCGGATTCGCACTGAGTTGACAAGCTGCCGGCGACCCAGTGATGGCGACCCAGTGATGGCGACGGAGTTCATCTGCACGCTGCGCCGGATGGGGCGCTTCTACCCGCCCGACCGCGAGGTGCTGCGCGATGTCACCCTGGCGTTCCTGCAGGGCGCGAAGATCGGCGTGATCGGTCACAACGGGTCCGGCAAGTCCACCCTGCTGCGCATCACCGGACTCGACGGCGCGCGTGAGGTCAACGGCCGGGCCTTCGTGGCGTCGTTCAACTTCACTGGCTCTGATCAGCAGAAGCGGGTCGGCGACCTCGCCGGCGGGGAGCGCAACCGGGTCCACCTCGCGAGAACGCTCACATCGGGCTGCAATGTGCTCCTGCTGGACGAGCCGACCAATGGCCTCGACGTGGACACGCTGCGGGCGTTGGAGGCGGCGCTGGAGTCGTTCGGGGGCTGCGCAGTGGTCATCAGCCACGACCGGTGGTTCCTGGACCGTATTGCGACCCACGTGCTGGCATTCGAAGGCAACAGCGAGGTCCGCTGGTTCGAGGGCAGCTTCTCGGAGTACGAGACGTTCCGCAAGAGCGAGCTGGCCGCCGATGCGGGCCCCACCCGCATCGCCTACAAGCCGCTCGCCCGCTAGGAGGCTGAGCCGCCAGGCGAAGCTGTGGCCCGAGCGGCCCGTGAGCGGAACGAACAAGAACGGGAAGCAACTGGTACGACAACGGGCAGGCAGGCTTCTCCGCGCTGCCTCTCGTGGAGGGGCGTTAGCGTCGGCAGCGTGCGCATCGCCACCTGGAACGTCAACAGCCTCAACGCCCGGCTCGAACGGGTCGACGAATGGCTGGACTACGCCGAGCCCGACGTGCTGCTGCTGCAGGAGACCAAGATGGCCGACGGGCAGTTCCCGCACCTGCACTTCGATGCGCAGGGCTACGAGTCAGCCCACCACGGGCAGGGTCGCTGGAACGGGGTGGCGATCCTGTCGAAGGTGGGCCTGTCCGATGTGGTTGCGGGCTTCGCCGACGGCCGCGAGCCCGATCCCGATGCCCGCATCGTCTCGGCCCGCTGCGGCGGTGTGGCGGTGAGCTCCGCATATGTGCCGAACGGCCGCGAAGTCGACCATGAGCACTACCACTACAAGCTCGACTGGCTGGGTCGCCTGCGGGCGCACCTCGAAGCCACCTGCGACCCGGCCGAGCCAGTACTGGTCGGCGGCGACTTCAACGTGTGCCCCGACGACCGCGATGTCTGGGATCCCCAGAACACCGAGCCCCGCACCCACGTCACCCAGCGCGAACGCGATGCGCTTGCCGACGTGTGCGAGTGGGGTCTGCGGGACATCTTCCGCGAGCACTACGACGACGATGGCATGTACAGCTGGTGGGACTACCGCGACGGCGCGTTCTACAAACGGCACGGCCTGCGGATCGACCTGCTGCTGGGCACCGAGTCCGTCGTGGCGGCCACCCAGTTCTGTCTCATCGATCGCAACGCCCGCAAGGGCAACAAGCCCTCGGATCACACCCCGGTCTTCGCCGATCTGGCCCTTTGAGCCGATCGACCGGGCGACAAGACAAGCGATCTCGGGCCCCGGCTCCTCACGACGGCCGCGTTGCGTCGAGGGCGGCACGGGCGGCGGCCACCCGGGAGGCGGCGTCGTCGGGCGACAGCGGCGCCGCCTCGGCCGTCGCGTGCTCGATCACCGACAGCCACGGCGATGGGTTCCGAGACCCGCCCGTGCGATGGCGGTCGGACCGGTGACGCGCCCACGTGAAGTGGAGCGTGTGGCTGGCCCGAGAGACTGCGACGTAGAACAGCCGGCGCTCCTCGGCATCGTCGGGGCGCAACGGCACCAAGCCGTCCTCGGTGCCGGCGACCACCACGTGGCGCCACTGCAGGCCCTTGGCGGCATGGAAGGTTGCGAGGGTCACGGCACCGTCGCGTGGGTCGAATGGGGTGCCGGAACGGTCGCTGTCGAACAGGTCAGCAGAGAGCTCGCGGTTGTTCCCCGCGAACAGCCCCACCCAGGTGGCGAAGCCCTCGCCGCTCGGTCCGATTCGCCGTGACCGCGCGCCCGAGGAGCGATCCCACTCAGCCAGGTACGCGTCCGCCAGGTCCAGCACTCGCATCAGCATCGGGTCCGACACAGTGTCTGGGGGACCATCGAGCGCTTCGGCGCGCAGGTCGTCGACGGTGGAAGGAAAGCTTGCGCCGCTGTCGCGGAGATGTTCCAGCATCTCGCGAACGGCGGGCAGCTCCAAGAACGGGCTGCGCTGCCCGCCGAGCCGGTAGGGGATGCCATGCGCGTCAAGGGCTGTGCCGATGTCGGAAAGCTGTGCATTCGTCCGTGCAAGCACACCGAATGAGTCCCAGCGGGTCCGGCCCACGTGACGGTCGGCGAGCCAGCGTGCGATGCCCACGGCTTCGGCTCCAGCGTCGTCGAACGCTGCCGCGGTCGGCGCCAGCGGAATCTCGTGCGGACGCGCTGGGGCCTGTGCATGACCGCTGGTGCTGGCAGGGGCTGAGTCGGCGACGTCGGACATGACTGCCGTGGCCGCGGCGACCAACGATGGCTGGCTGCGGTAGTTGAGGTCGAGCCGGACGATCTGCGCATCAGCGAAGTGACGGTCGAACCCGGTCAGATAGCTGCTGTCAGCGCCATTCCAGCCGTAGATCGCTTGGTCGGCGTCGCCCACGGCACAGATGTCGGCGTCGTGATTGCGCACAGATTCCGCACCGCCGAGCCATGCCCACAGCAGGTTCCATTGCAGGCGGTTGAGATCCTGGAATTCGTCGACGAAGAAGTGCCGACCGAGCCAGCGCTGCGCACCGGCGAAGTGCTCGTCAGTCCGCATGAGCCGTGTGCACTCGGCCAGCAGATCGTCGAAGTCCAGTATCCGGCGGCGCGATTTGGTTCGCTCGAAGTGGCGGTACACGTCCGCTGCTGCTTCGCCTCCGGCCAGCCCCAGCCGGCGCGTGGCGGGTCCGTCGCGGTACTCGGCGACCGAGAGATCGCCGGCCTTGGCCCAGTCGATCTCACGCAGGGCGGCGGCGACGGTGATCGGCTGGCGGGACCCGTACGAGCGCTGGAGATGCTCCGCCAGCTCACCGCTGAGCGCTGCGCGGTTCGGCAGGATCTTCCGCTCGGCGCGACCGTGATCGATGTCGTACTGGCGGATCTGCGCGAGCGCGAGGGAGTGAAACGTGCCTACCGGCCCCATGTCGTCGATCTCGAGCTGTCTCAGGCGCGACCGGAGCTCGCTGGCGGCCCGGCGAGTGAAGGTGACCGCCACGGCGCGTCGTGCCTGCATTGAGTCGGTCGCAGCCCGCCAGGCGATTCGCCGGGTGAGCACGCGGGTCTTGCCGCTTCCCGGACCGGCCACCACCAGCAGCGCTGCGGCAGGCGAGCGAACCGCAGCACGCTGCGCGGCGTCGAGCCCGTCGTCAGTCGGCAGCGACTCATCCGGCCCTCCGGCGCCTGCCGACTCGTTCACGAAGGCGAACCTAGACCGTCGTTGGAGGCTCAGCCGATAGGCGAAGCCGTGGCCCGAGCGGCCCGTGAGCGCAGCGAACAAGAGCGGGACGCAGCGAACAAGAGCGGGAAACGAAAGATGCGACAACGAGAAGGCTGAGTCACCGTGCGGCTCCCTAGCCTGCGGCCGGTGCGAGTGATCAGCCTCGTTCCCAGTGCCACCGAGACGCTGGCGGCGTGGGGCATCGACCCGGTGGCGTGCACCCGGTTCTGCGAGCGTGACGATCTGCCCCATGTCGGCGGCACCAAGAACCCCGACATCGCTGCCATTGCGGAGCTGGTGCCGGACCTGGTCGTCGTCGACCGCGAAGAGAACCGGCGCGAGGACTTCGAAGCGCTGGTGGCAGCCGGCATCGATGTCGAGGTGCTGCACATCGCATCGCTCGATGACGTCAACGGTGAGCTGGCACGACTGGCTCAGCGTGTCGGCGCAGCCTGGCAACCCGAGCCGCTGCCTGCGCGCTCGGAGCTCCCGCCGCTGCGCCGTGCTGACGGTGACGACACGCGTGTACGCGTTTTCGTGCCGATCTGGCGCCGCCCATTGATGACAATCAGTGACCGGACCTATGGAGCGACCCTGCTGGCCTACTGCGGGCTGGAGGTGGCATTCGCCGACCGGCCCGATGCGTACCCGACCTTGGACGAGGCCGATCTCGCGAGCGAACCCATCGACCTCGTGCTCGCACCGACCGAGCCATACCCGTGGCATCGCCACCACCTCGATGAGCTCGGCGCCTATGGCCCCGTCCATCTCATCGATGGCCAGGATCTGTTCTGGTGGGGAACACGCACGCCCGGTGCCGTTCGACGTGTGGCGGACGCAGTCGCGCGGTCGCTGAGCTGAGGGCCGGCTCTGCCGAGCAAACGCGCGAACGGATGAGGCACCTCGTCGCGTCGACGGTTGTCTCCGGCTCTTGTTCCCCATATCGATTCGATACGGGATCACGGGCCGCTCGGGCCACGGCTTCGCCTGACGGCTCAGCCTCCGCGGGGGCGGGGCCGGGAAGGCTCGCGTCGGCGCGCAGTAGCGTTGCCGGCGGATAACTCTCTGAGACACCATCGAGAACGGGAGCGACGATGAGCACAGGGCCGCTGGCAGGCGTTCGAGTCATCGAGTTGCAGGGCATCGGCCCGGGACCCTTCTGCGGGATGATGCTCTCGGACATGGGGGCGGAGGTCATCCGCATCGACCGCGCAGCGAGAGTGCGCGATCGAGATCCCGACACCCCGCCGATCGACGTGCTCGCCCGTGGACGCACGTCGGTCGGTCTCGACCTCAAGAATCCCGACGCCGTCGAAGCGCTCCTGCGGCTGATCGAGGAGTCGGATGCGCTTATCGAAGGCTTCCGTCCCGGTGTCATGGAGCGGCTGGGCATTGGTCCCGACGAGTGCCTGGCTCGCAACCCGAGATTGGTCTACGGCCGGATGACCGGCTGGGGCCAGGAGGGGCCGTACGCGATGGGCGCCGGCCACGACATCAACTACATAGCGTTGGCGGGCGCGCTCGACCCCATCGGCCGGCGCGGCGAGCCGCCGATCGCTCCGCTGAACCTGGTGGGCGACTTCGGCGGCGGCGGCATGTTGCTGGCGTTCGGCGTGGCGTGCGCCCTGTTCGAGGCCCAGCGCTCCGGCGAGGGTCAGGTGGTGGACGCGGCGATGGTCGACGGTGCCGCGACGCTGATGGCGATGTTCCATTCCATGCGGGCGCTCGGCGTATGGAACGACGAGCGGGGCACGAATCTGCTCGACACCGGCAGCCATTTCTACGACGTCTACGAGTGTGCCGATGGCAACTACGTCTCGATCGGATCCATCGAGCTGCAGTTCTACGCAGAACTGCTCCGTCTCACCGGTCTCGACGAGGACCCAGAGTTCGCCAACCAGCATTCGCGCGGTCGCTGGCCGCACCAGAAGGAGCGCATCGCGGAGGTCTTCAGGTCGAAGACACGCGCCGAGTGGTGCGAGATCATGGACGCCACCGACGTGTGCTTCGCACCAGTGCTGACGCTGGCCGAGGCCCCCCAGCATCCGCACAATGCTCACCGCGACGTGTTCTGCGAGGTGGCGGGCGTGATCCAGCCGAGCCCGTCGCCACGCTTCAGCCGCACCGCACCGGCGGTGCAGGGGCCGCCTGCACATCCGGGCCAGCACACGGACGAGGTGCTGGCAATCGCCGGCTATGCCCCTGACGACATCGCGAAGCTGCGCGACACCGGTGCCGTTGCCTGAACCGGGTTCGGGAGCCGCCTCGATGCCGGAATCGGAGCGCCACGATCAACCCAGCGACGCCGCAGGGCGCGCCGATGAGCACAGCGCCCGGTCAGGGCGCGCCGATGAGCACAGCGCCCCGCCGGGGTTGGACCGAAAGCTGGTCCCGCTGTACGACGAGGCTGCTGCTGTCGCCGACGTGTCGCCTGCAAGCGCGTGTGCACTGGCTCGCCTCCTGGTTCGCAGCCTCATTCAGGCCCAAGGGCTGCGTGGCCGTCACCTGGTGCGCGACATCAGCGAGCTGGTCTCTGCGGGGGCGCCCGTCGGGCTCCTGCGAGCCCTCGACGTGATGAAGCTGAGCGAGACCGAGGCGCGCCGACCCGGCGAGATCAACCTCGCGAACGGGCACGGCGACGCCCAGAACCTCCTGATGTTCATCCACCTATTCACCGAGCATGTCTCACCGCGTCAGCGGTGAGACCATCAGGCACGGTCGGCGCGTCAGCGGTGAGACCATCAGGCACCGTTGCCGATCAGTCGACGTGAGCGCTGAGACCTGGTCGACGATTCACCTCGCGCTCGGCTGGGTGATGGTGCTGTCGAACGGGGCAGCGGGATTGTGGGCGCTCGCTGCCATCCGGTGGCAGGGTCTGCGACACAGCAGCCTGTGGTGGCTGCTGGGCGGCGCTTGGGTGCTGGTGTTCATCCAGCTCACCGCCGGGGTCATCCTCATGCGGACGGCCGATGTCGTGGCTCCCGCCTTCCACGTCTTCTACGGGGTGTGCTGCGCCGTGGCGGTTGCCTTCGTCATCGGCTACCGCCAGCAGCTTGAACATCGCCGGTACGAGCTGTTCGGCCTCGGCGCGCTGTTCATCATGGGCCTCGCCATCCGGGCCATGTTCCTGGGCAGCTGAGAGCGAGAGTCCCGACGCCCCGCACGCAAGGGCGATAAGGCGCCGATAGGGGATTCTCCATTGAGTCGGGCAACGCACGCGCACACGATTCTCACACGATGTGAGGGAGTCCTGAGTGCGACTGAACTTGAGGCAGTGCGTAGTCAATGCGGCGCTTCGCGTATTCGCTGAGCGGACGCTGAGACTGAGTCGTTGACGGCGATGTCGCGCATTTCGGCGATGCGGACTCGCAAGTCAGGAACACGGCCCTGCAGGTGTTCGAGGGCATCTGAGCGACGGTCTTCGTAGTCGGGGTCGGTGGGCAGCGTTCCCGGGTTGTCGAGCAGTCGGGTGATCTCCTCGAGCGCATGGGGCGGGTGGCTGTAGCCGAAGCGCTGGCAGTAGTAACCGAGACCCGCTTCGAGGCTGCAGGCGCCGGACTCGTCCATCGCCGCGAGGTCCAAGTAGCCGCGCAGCTTGGGCCGGCGCATGATCACGTCGAGCTTGGCGGCCATCAGGTCCGGAATGGAGCCGACGTTCATCCCGGCGATCTCCGTGCTGGAGCCGACCCACCGCATGTCCGAGGGGTGCACCTCGTCGGTCGGCAACGCCCGGAAGATGTCGACCCTCACGCCATCCACGAAGCCGTGGAACATGTTGTCGGACACCTCTTCGACATCCACAACGGCGGCCGACTTCCGCAGGCGCCGTTCCTGCGCCTTGCCGGAGAACTTCTCCAGCGTGATGACGTCGAGATCCTCTGACACGCGGTGACGCAGGTGGATGGCAACGGCAGTGCCTCCCATGAGCACTCCCCCGACCCGGTTCGCGCAGTCCGCGACATGCGGCCAAACGCTGCGCAGATTCGCAGGCAGGACGTCGGCCAGCTCGTCGAGCTCGCTCATGCCGTAGCTGCCCGCCGAGACATCTCTGCGTCGAGCAGCTCGGCGGTCGGACCCGTGTCGAACCCGCGCAGAGTGCGGCATTCCTGCAGCACGCTCGCCGGCAGGGTCGAGAGCGCCCACGCTCGCGCGCACACATCGCGCCCTCCGATCAGTGTCTCTGCGATGTGCAGGCCGTGCAGGGAGATGCGCAGCGTGTCGGCTGAGGCACCCGACCAGAAGTTCCGCCAGAAGCGCTGTGGGACTCGATCGGCCGCATCCTCGACGCGGCGAGTCGGACGCTCACGAAGGAACGACAACGCTTCCATGCAGCTGGTCGACCACGAAAGCTCCCAGAGCGTCGCGGGTCGCAGTTCGTATCCGTGCTGGACCGTCGCTGTGGACTTCTCTGCCCAGCCGCGCCGCTCGAGCTCGATGAGACAGCGTGAAGTCTGCGAGTAGGAGACATCGGCCAGCTCGGCGAGCTTGGCCGCCGTGGCGCCGAAGGGACGTGCCCTCAGTGCGTTCAAGACGCTCTTGGTCCCGTTGCTCAACGGCACGAGCGGGTTGTCGTCCTCGTGGAGGGTGGCCGGCAGGCGCTCGATCTGCCATGGGTCCGCAGTGGGCTCTCGCCGACGTCGATCTCGCAGCAGGTGCCTCAACCTCTCGGGCAGTGAGTCGCTCTTCACCGGCTGCATGACTGAGGAGATCTTGCGGGCCGTGACCAGCGAGACGCTGATGGCCCCGACGATGTTCGCCGGCGTCGGCTCCGGCAAGCTCGCCGCAGCGAGCCAAGCCGCTGGCGCCAGTTTCGTCGAGTGGATCTCGGTGCCGGTCGTGACCGTGAACCGCTTGCGGCAGTCGGCGCATCGCCAAGTGCTCCAATCGTGGTCGCCGTCTCCGCCCGCTACCAGACGGGCGCCACTCGAACAGGTGGGACAGCTCGGCTCGTCAGGCCAGCGCACCGCGATCAGGAGATGCTCTGCGTTCTCAGCGTTCAGCACCTCCATATGGTCAGAATACCGGCCTCAGGGCGGTTTTCTTTCCCATGCGAACCAGGATCGGCGGGGGTCGTCATCGCGCTTGAAGGCAGACGAGGCGATCAGCCTCGCATGTTCGTGCGCATGGATGGTCGCTGCTCAACACTGCGGACTCGCGTCCTCGCCCCAATCGTCCGTCGCCCACAGTCGGCGCTCCGACCGGCCTGCGGCGCCCTCGGTCGCTGAGCGACTATCGGGTGTGCAGATGGGATCCGCAGATTCCGCTCGATGACGTGCACGGCCTGCCTGTTTGGAAGCCGGAGACACTCGTGGTGTTCATGGCGTCACATCCGTCCAAGTTCTCGTGGGACGGCATTTCCGATTGGCTCTGGGAAGCGTGCGACGAGCTGCAGCACCAGCTGCTTCTCGCCGAGCTGCACGACAGGCCACGGGCCGCGTGGATGAAGACGGCGCATCTGGTGAACGAAGGGGAACGCCCCAGTCTCGCTCAGGCAGTCGCCGCCGCGGCACCAACCTCAGGGAAGGGACCGTACGTGTTCGGCTATCGCGAACGCGACGAGCCGAGTTTCGCCGTCGATCCGCAGTGGATCGTACAGTTCGAGGTGATGGACTACGTGCTGCCCGCCTGGTGGCTTGCCCGTGTCTAGCCAGGGCTAAGAGGCTCGGAGGAGAGACGGTGCGTGTGGTCGCTCAGAAGCCGAGGCGCTGTTCGAGCCGGTCGAGCTCTTTGCGCATCTCGGTCGGCAGACGCTCGCCCAGCGCCCGGTAGTGCGCTTCGATCATGTCGATCTCGGCTCGCCAGTCGTCCTCGTCGACCTCGAGCAGCGTCTCGATCTCGGCATCGCTGAGGTCGAGCCCGCTGGTGTCCAACGCCTCCGGCGGGGGCACCAATCCGATCGCCGTCGGCACGGCCTCGCCGTGGCCGGCGATGCGCTCGAGCACCCACTTCAGCACCCGGGAGTTGTCGCCGAAGCCCGGCCAGATGAACTTGCCGTCGGCGTCCTTGCGGAACCAGTTGACGTAGTACAGCTTCGGCAGCTGGGTGCCGGGCTTCGCGCCGATGTCCAGCCAGTGCTGGAAATAGTCGCCGAAGTTGTACCCGCAGAACGGCAGCATGGCGAACGGATCGCGTCGCACTTCGCCGACCGTCCCTGCCGCAGCAGCGGTCTTCTCGGAGGACATCTGCGAGCCCAGGAACACGCCGTGGGACCAGTCGAAGGCCTCGACGACGAGCGGAACCGTGGTAGCGCGCCGACCGCCGAAGAGGATGGCCGAGATGGGCACGCCCGCGGGATCCTCCCACTCGGGCGCAATGGTGGGGCATTGGGCGGCAGGGGCCGTGAAGCGGGCGTTGGGATGGGCTGCGGGCGTGCCGTCGGACGGCGACCACTCGTTGCCGCGCCAGTCGATGAGACCTTCCGGCGGCTCCGGCGTGAGGCCCTCCCACCAGACGTCGCCGTCGGGGGTCTGCGCCACGTTGGTGAACACGCAGTTGCCCCACATGGTGCCGAGCGCGCTCGGGTTGGTGTCGTTGCCGGTGTTGGGCGCGACGCCGAAGATGCCGGCCTCGGGATTGATGGCGTGCAGGCGGCCGTCGTCGCCGAACTTCATCCACGCAATGTCGTCGCCGATGGTGCGGATCTTCCAGCCCGGAAGCGTGGGGATCATCATCGCCATATTCGTTTTGCCGCAGGCGGAGGGGAACGCTGCCGCTACGTAGACGGTTTCGCCTTGCGGCGGTGTCACGCCCACGATGAGCATGTGCTCAGCCAGCCAGCCCTCGTCGCGGGCCATGGTCGACGCGATGCGCAGTGCGAAGCACTTCTTGCCGAGCAGGGCATTGCCGCCGTAGCCGGAGCCGTGCGACCAGATCTCGCGTGTCTCGGGGTAGTGGACGATGTACTTGCGATCCGCGTCGCACGGCCACGGGACATCGGTCTGACCCGGTTCCAACGGTGCGCCGAGCGAGTGAACGCACGGCACGAAGTCGCCGTCGCCGAGCACGTCGAGCGCTGCCTGGCCCATGCGAGTCATGATCCGCATGGAGGCGGCCACATACGGCGAGTCCGTGAGCTGTACTCCGATGTGGGCGATGTGGCTGCCCAGCGGTCCCATGGAGAACGGCACGACGTACATGGTCCGGCCGCGCATCGAGCCCTCGAAGAGCTTCAGCAGCTCCTCGCGCATCTCGTCGGGCTGGCGCCAGTTGTTGTTCGGGCCCGCATCGACTTCGTGCTCGCTGCAGATGAAGGTGCGGTCCTCGACCCGCGCTACGTCGGCAGGGTCCGAGCGAGCGAGGTAGCTGTTAGGCCGGGTGCGGGGATCGAGCTCGATGAGCGTCCCGGACTCAACCATCTGGTCGCAGAGCTGGTCGTACTCGGCCGCCGAGCCGTCGCACCAGTGGACGGCGTCAGGTCGCAGCACGCTGGCCCAATGATCGACCCAATCGATCAACTGGCGGTTGTCAGTCGCAGGCAAGATGTCCTCCGGGTCCGAGTCTCGTACTCGCTCTGTGATCGAGCCGTGGATCTCGCTCTTCGACCGGCGCGACGCACCGGCCTCAGATCACGCAGGCTCCCCCCCGGCGGTGATCCAGTCGGGTGTTCCCAAGTCCACTTCGGACCCCAGACGAAGCCGCGTGGCGAGCCCCCGCTCGTCGAGGTCGAAGAGCACTCGCTGGCCCTGCCTCACCATCCGGAAGATGGATCCTTCCAAGGCGTTCGGGGCCAGCTCGTACTCGGCGCGCGTGACGTCATCGGTGACGACACCGACTCGTGATGCAGGGTCATACGACTTGATGACGCCTTGCATGCGTGCCTCCCGTGGCTGGGACGCCGCGAGCCTGCGGGCGCAGGCTGCGCAACCCACCGAAAGCTAGCAACCGCCGACGGCGCGCGTTGTAGCTTCGGCACCCATGAGCGACGGCGAACCACGCACGACAGCCGGTCCGCTTGCCACGCTCGATTCCGAAGCGTTGGCCGAAGCCATACGGACCTACCGCGCTGCGCTTGACCAGCACCGCATCACGATCGATCGGCTCAACGTCTACCCGGTGCCCGACGGCGACACCGGCACCAATATGGCCCTGACGCTGGCTTCGGTCAGCGATGAGCTCCTGCGGTCCGGTGCAGGACGCGCGGACATCTGCCGGGCGGTCTCCCACGGCGCGCTCATGGGCGCACGCGGCAACAGCGGCGTCATCGTCAGCCAGCTCCTGCGCGGGCTGGTCGCCACGCTGGCGCCGGGCGACGAGGATCCTGAGACTGAGCCGCCGATTGATGCCGAACTGCTCGCTCGAAGCCTCGTCGCCGCGAGCACGGCGGCGGACAGCGCAGTCATGCGACCCGTCGAGGGGACGATCCTGAGCGTTGCGCGCGCCTCGGCACAAGCTGCCTCCCACGCACTGGGCACGCTCGGGGACGACGACGCGACGCTGGTGAGGGTGCTGGAGAGCGCCAGGCGAGCGGGGCAGGCGGCCTTGGAGGCAACCCCGCAGCAGCTGCCGGTGCTGGCGGGCGCCGGGGTCGTGGACGCAGGCGCTGCGGGGTATCTGCTGCTGCTCGACGCCCTGCTGAACGTCACCGACGGGCGCCCGCTGCCCGACTCAGTGGACCTGCCTGCCGAGGTGGCGGCCGTGATCGCGCACGGGAGCGCCGGAGCGAGCCTGCCGAGCGTTGCCGCTGATCCCGTCGCGGAGCAGCGTGCCGAACTGCACAGCTACCTCGACGGCGACGGCGCCGACGGTCACGACGCTCACGGTCCTTCCGGCACCCGCTATGAGGTGATGTTCCTGCTCGCAGCGCCGGACGAGAACATCGATGACTTCAAGGCGGCCTGGGACTCGCTCGGCGACTCGATCGTGATGGTCGGCGGTGACGGCCTGTGGAACTGCCATATCCACACCGACGACATCGGCCCGGTCATCGAGGCGGGAATCGACGCCGGACGTCCGCACCGCATCCAGATCACCGACCTCCGCGAACAGGTCGCCGGGCTCGGTGGGCACGGCGCGCGCGCAGGTCAGATCGGTGCGCACGGCGCGCGCGCAGGTCAGATCGGTGGGCACGGCGCGCGCGCAGGCGAGATCGGTGCGCACGGCGCGCGCGCAGGCGAAGGGGCAGAGGCTCCGCCGCGACCCATCGTCGAGTGCGCGGTGGTGGCAGTATCGCCGGCCGCCGGACTCGACGAGCTGTTCGCGTCGATGGGCTGCCACGAGCTCGTCACCGGCGGGCAGACGATGAACCCCTCGACGGCTGAGGTACTCGCTGCGGTCGAGGCGGCGCCGTCGAAGCAGGTCGTGGTGCTCCCCAACAACTCCAACATCGTCCCGGTCGCTCAGCAGGCCGGCGGCCAGACAGAAAAGACTGTTGCCGTCGTGCCCACCACCTCGGTGCCTGCAGGCCTCGCCGCCCTGATCGGATTCGATCCAGACGACAGCGCCGCTGCGAACGCCGCGTCGATGGGCGCCGCCGCAGACGCGGTGCTGACGGGGGAGGTGACCCAGGCGGTGCGCGAAACGTCGACGTCGGCCCGCCAGGTCGCCGCTGGGGAGTGGATCGGCATGAACAGCGACGGCATCGCGGCCGCCGGAGAGACCCCGGCCGTTGCTGCCGTCGAGCTGCTCGCAACCATGCTGCTGCCAGAGCACGAGATCCTCACGCTGATCGAAGGCGCCTCCGCCCTCGACGCCCAGACGCAGGAAGTGCTGTCGTGGCTCGCCCAGCACTGGCCTGACGTCGAGGTCGAGCGGCACTTCGGCGGTCAAGACCACTACCCGTACCTGTTCGGCATCGAATGAGTCCGACTGCAGTGGCCAACCCGCTTCAGGCCAGTCCCCGGCGGCGGCGGATCCAGCGATGACACAGGCCGCATGCGCTTCGGACACGCCGGATGCCTCGGACGCCGCGGCAAAGTCCCCCCTGACGCTGCGTGAGCTCGACGCCATCGGGGTCGGACGCCTCAACGGGGTCGGCCCTCATCGCCGCAAGGCACTCGGCGAGGTCGGTGTCACGACGGTGTTCGACCTGCTGACCTACTACCCACGCCGCTACGTCGACCGCACGGCTCAGGCACCGATCAGCGAGGTCGTGATCGGGGAGGAGATCACCGTCGTGGCCGATGTGCTGGCGGTGTCGAGCCGCCGCCTGCGCGGAGGTCGTCGGCTGGTGAGCGCCGAAGTGGGAGATGCCACCGGCGTGCTGAGCTTGGTGTTCTTCAACCAGGCATGGCGTGAACGTCAGCTCAGCAAGGGCCGGACTGTGGCGCTGTTCGGAAAGGTGGAGAACTACCGGGGCCGCAAGCAGATGGCCAATCCCGTGGTCGACGTGCTGGGCGACGGCTCGACTGCGGACCGCACCGGCAGGATCGTTGCGATCTACCCGCAGTCCGAGACCGCCGGCATCGTGACGTGGGACGTCGCGAACTGGATAGCGGAGGCCCAGCGCCGCTGTTCCGCGCGAAGCATCGCCGACCCGTTGCCGGCCCGGCTGCGCAATCGACTCGGGCTGGTGGGCCGCGCGCAGGCGTTCGTCGATATCCACGAACCGTCATCGATGCCGCAGCGCTGGGCGGCACGCGACCGGCTGGTATTCGACGAGCTGCTGCGGGTGCAACTGCTGCTGCGAAGCCAGCGCCTTGCGCGCGAAGCGCACGAACTGGGCGTCGCGCACGAGCCAGTCGGCAGCCTCACCGAGGCGTTCCACCGGTGTCTGCCCTATCCGCTCACCGGGGCGCAGCAGTGCGCCATGGCCGAGATCGACGCCGACACGGCCACGCTGCGGCCGATGCACCGGCTGCTGCAGGGCGATGTCGGCGCGGGCAAGACCGTCGTGGCGCTGCACGCCTTGCTGGTCGCCGTCCAGAACGGTCACCAAGGTGCACTGCTGGCGCCGACCGAGGTGCTGGCCGAGCAGCACCACATAGCGCTCCGCGCTCTGCTGGAGGGACTCGAGGTGCCCGATGCATCCCGGCTCGACGGTCGCAGGCCGTTGTGCCTGCGCCTGCTCACCGGATCGAGCTCGGCAGCGCAGCGCCGCGAGGTGCTGGTGGAGATTGCCGCGGGCGCTGCCGACATCGTCGTCGGCACGCACGCACTGCTGGAGGAATCGGTCAAGTTCGACTCGCTCAGCGTCGTCGTGGTGGACGAGCAGCACCGCTTTGGCGTGTCCCAGCGAGCGCAGCTTCGTGAGAGCGGTCGTGACGACCGTCGCATTCCGCACCTGCTGGTGATGACTGCCACGCCCATCCCACGCACCGCGGCGATGACGGTCTACGGCGATCTCGACGTCTCGGTGCTCGACGAGCTCCCGCCCGGCCGCACGCCCATCACGACAGAGTGGATTCGCGACCAGCTTGCGGCCGAAGCGATGTGGACCGAGGTGCGCCGCGAGATCGAAGCCGGTCGTCAGGCGTATGTGGTATGCCCGCTCATCACCGAGAGCGAGAGCCTCGATGCGCGCTCCGCTGAGCGGGTGTACGCGGAACTGGTCGCCGGCTCGCTGGCGGGCCTGCGGGTCGGGTTATTGCATGGGCGTCTGTCGCCGGTCGACAAGGAAGCCACGATGACGACATTCCGCGCGGGCGATATCGATGCGCTGGTTGCGACGACCGTCATCGAAGTCGGGATCGACGTGCCCAATGCTACCGTGATGGTGGTGCTGTCGGCTGGCCGATTCGGCATTGCCCAGCTTCACCAGCTGCGAGGTCGGGTCGGTCGCGGCAGTCGCGCCTCGACGTGCTACCTCGTGAGCGACGACGACCCGACGCCCATCGCCGAGCAGCGGCTCGGTGCGCTGGTTGCGACGAACGACGGGTTCGAACTGGCCGAGCGCGACCTTGAGCTGCGCGGCGAGGGCACACTGTTCGACGAGCGGCAGTCAGGACGCAGCGATCTGAAGCTGGCATCGCTCGCGCGCGATCTCATTTGGGTGCAGGCGGCGCGCGATGCCGCTGCCGATCTCATCGCGTCTGACGGCGACCTCGATGCGCATCCGGCCCTCGCAGATGAAGTCGACTGGTTTGCCGACCGTCGCGATCCTGATTACTTGCAGCGCAGTTGATGGCTCACGGGCCGCACCGGCTACGGCTTCCTTCGTCCTGTGTTTCCCTTCTTGCTCCCAGCCACGATTCAATGCAGAATCGCGGGCCTGCTGATCGTCCGATAGTCCTCTGATGGCTGCTGTGCCGAACAACCGGCTATCGGCCGATCACTCGCAACCACCAGTGGAACTCGCCGTGGATTCGTGCTCAGCGCTGCACCAGGATCGTGATGACCGGTGTGCCATATCGGCGGACCCGGGCGGTGCGCCATGTGTGATCGGAGTCCGGCTCGATCTCCCGGTCTGATTCGCACACCAGCACGTCGGCGCTCAGCGTGCTCAGCAACTCGGACCAGCCGTCGAAGCTGTAGGGCGGATCAGCGAACGCCAGATCCACCGGGTCCGCACGCCGAGCGATGTACGGCAGAACGTCGCCACGCACGATGTCTGCTCGCTCCGAGAGCTCGAGCGCAGCCAGACTTGCGGTGATGATGCTGCAGGCAGCCGCGTCGTGCTCGACAAAGGTGGCGTGCGCCGCGCCCCGTGACAGTGCCTCGATGCCGAGCGCACCCGTGCCGGCGAACAGGTCTGCCACGGTGACGCCCGCGGGCGCATGCAGGCTGTCAAGCATGTTGAAAACGGCCTCGCGGACTCGGTCGGAGGTCGGCCGGATCGAGTTCACGCCCTGCCCGGGCGCCTGCAGCCTGCGACCGCTCAAGGACCCGCCGACGACGCGCATGGCATCACCGTAGATCGACGCCCGCGGTGCGACACTGCGAGCGTGACGGCTGCGGGGGATGCCGACGTGCCGACGGAGATCACATGTGTCGACTGCGGCGGGCGCTGCGGCTTGCTGAGCGTGCCCGAGCCCGACTGGGGCTTTCAGCCAGGAGACGTCGTCAGCTACCGGTGCGCTGACTGCGGCGACCGTTGGGATCTCATCGTCGAAGCCGACGGCACACCTGACTGAGTCCCATCGAATGCGGGGGTCCCTCGATTCGGGACTGCTGCGCGGTACGGTCGCCTCGCAGGGCGCGGCTCGATCCGGAGGAACCGTTTTCGGTGGTCATGGCGATGTATCCAGGCTCATTCGATCCTGTGCACAACGGTCATCTCGATGTCATCTCGGCAGCATCTCGGCTGTTCGACTCCGTCGTTGTCGCAGCGATGCGCAACCCGGCCAAGTCCACGCCGCTGTTCTCCGACGATGAGCGCGTCTCGATGATCTCCGAGGCGACCAGTCACCTGAGGAACGTCTCGGTGGTGCAGTTCGGGGAACTCGTCGTGGATCTCGCAGATCGGCTGGGCGCCGATGTCATCGTGAAGGGCCTCCGCAGCCAGAGCGACTTCGAGTCGGAGCTGCGCATGGCCCACATGAACCACTCCGTCTCCGGGATCGAGACGGTCTTCGTCCCGCCCCGCACCGAGCACCTCTACATCGCGTCCAACTACATCCGGGAGATCACCAAATTCGGCGGTGACTGCTCCCATCTGGTCCCGCCCCCGGTAGCCGAACGGCTCCGGCAGCGCGCAGCGCAGGAGGATGGCACATGAGCATGTCCGAGGGGGGAATCGACGCCCCGCCGCAGTCCTATGCGAATCCGGGCGCCGCGCCTGCAGCTCCTTCGTTCGATACCCGTGCCGCTCCCACGGAGGAAACGGCGGCCCCACCGGGGTCGCGCCATCCGGGCGCCTTGGCGCCGCGGCCCCCGTCGGTCACGGCTGAGCAGTTCATCCGCGAAGCCATGGAGATCATCGACGCTGCGAGACCGATGCCGTTGTCGACCTCGGTCATGATCAACCGGGACGAGGTGATGACCCTGCTCGAATCAGCGCTGGCAGCAGTACCCGATGAGACACGCCAAGCACGCTGGCTGCTGCGCGAACGCGACGAAGTGCTGGCCCAGGCGCGCGTCGACGCCAACATGGTCATCGACGAGGCGCGCGGACGTGTGGCCCAGATGGTCCAGCGCACCGAGGTCGTGCGCAGTGCGGAGCGCCGCGCCCGGCAACTGCTCGACGATGCGCAGATCCAGACACGCCGCCGCCGCCACGAAGTTGACGAGTACTGCGAGCGACAACTGGCGCAGTTCGCCGGCGCAGTCGACCAGGTCCAGATCGCGGTTCAGGCCGCGCAGCGAAAACTGGGCAAGCGAGTCGCAACACCGGTGCCGCTTGGCGCCTCGTCCACGGATGCCGGGAGATCCGAGAGGGATACCGGCGTCCTGCAGACGCTCGGCAGCGGTGCGGACACGAGTCCGGCGGTGTTTGACCAGGATCAGGCGTGAAGGACAGGGACCCTGAGCGGTCCCTGATCGTGCCTCTGAGACTCCTCGAACGCGGCCAGCTCAGGTGGTCGGTGACCGTGCGCGCGTCGGACCTTGCAGAAGCCGACACCGACGACGACCTGCGCATAGCGGATGTGGAGCTGCCTCTCAACAGCGATGTGCGTGTTGAGCTGTCGCTGGAGCTGATCAGCGGCGGAGTGAGCGCCGTCGGCCGCATCACTGCGGGGTGGCGGGGACCGTGTGCCCGTTGCTGGACTCCGCTCGACGGCGGGATATGTGCGAGCGTCCGTGAAGTGTTCGCTGCAGAGCCATGTGAAGGGGAGCAATACCTGCTTCATCCTGAGCATGCCGACCTTGCACCCATGGTCCGCGAGGCGATCCTGCTGGAACTGCCGATCGAGGCAATCGCATGCCCCCATCCCGACCCGTGCCCCAACCTCCCGCCGGACCTCGCTTCGGCATACGACGATTCGGGGCACGACGACCCAGCCGGAGCGGCGGATCCGCGCTGGAGGCCCTTGGAGGCTCTTCGCCGGCGCCAAGCTGAGTCACCTTGAGGCTGATGCGGGGAGTCAGCTGAGGAGCATTGATGGATAAACTGCATGGTCCGCTCGAGGAGTCCAGCTGTGGCAGTCCCCAAGAAAAAGACGTCCAAGAGCAAGACGCGCTCGCGTCGTGCGGCAGCTTGGCGTCTGAAAGAGGCGCCGAGAAGCCTGTGCCCACGCTGTGGTGCCGCAAAGCTGCCCCACCGGGTCTGCGGGCAGTGCGGCTGGTACGGCGGTCGTCAAGCCCTCGACATCGCCTGAGGCTGAGCCGGGGCTCATGACGCAGCCGGTCGCCGTCGACGCCATGGGCGGCGATCATGCGCCGGAAGCGGTGGTGCAGGGTGCCCTCGACGCATCCTCCGAAGGCCTCGATGTCGTCCTTGTGGGGCGCCGCGATGCCATTGTCGCGGTCGGTGGCGGAGATCTCAGCATCCTTGATGCATCCGAGGTCATCGAGATGTCCGAAGAGCCCAGCCGTGCCGTTCGCACCAAGAAGGACTCGTCAATAGCGCTGGCCGTCAATGCTGTGCGCGACGGAGAGGCTTCGGCGGTGGTGAGTGCAGGAAACACCGGTGCCGTGGCGGCGGCCGCCCTGCTTCGCTTGCGGCGGCTGCCGGGAGTTGCCCGGCCGGCGATTGCCACGGCATTCGGGGTGCCCGGCGGCAGCACGGCGCGCGTGCTCCTCGACTCGGGCGCCATGGCCGACTGCAGCCCACAGTGGCTGCATCAATTCGCCCGTCTCGGCTCGGCGTACAGTCGCATCCGGTTCGGCGTGGCGGCACCGCGTGTGGGGCTGCTGTCGATCGGAGAGGAACCCGAGAAAGGCAATCTGCTGGTCAAGGAGACCCACAAGCTGCTGGCAGCAGACACCGAGATCGATTTCTTCGGCAACATCGAAGGGCGAGACATCCTCGACGGACCTGTCGATGTCGTCGTCACGGACGGCTTCACCGGCAATGTGCTGCTGAAGTCGCTGGAAGGCACTGCATCGTTCTTCGTTCGGCTCATTATCGAGCGGCTGTCCGAAGGCGGACCGCAAGGCGCCGCCGCACTTCGGCTGCTCGCACCGCTGGCCGACGAAGTGAGTCCCGACGCGGTCGGGGGCGCCATGCTGCTCGGCGTGCGCGGCATCTGCGTCATCGCCCACGGCTCGTCGAACCCGCGAGCCATCACGAGCGCCATCAAGGTCGCGCATCGCATGGTCGAGGCCGACTTGCTGGGCGAACTGGCGGCAGTCAGCCTTCCGGCAAGCTGAGGGGATGCGCTGGCAGGTGCGCCTTCCCGTTGTCGCCCCTGTTGTCCTTGTTTCCTTGTTTCCCGGTTTCCCGGTTTCCCGGTTTCCCGCTGTTGTTCGCCGCGCTCACGGACCGCTCGGCTCCTGGCTTTGCCTGTCGGCTCAGCCTCTGGAGGCTGACGGTAGGCTCACCTGCGCATCCGCAGCACGGATGCGCAACGTCCGTCCGTCCGTCGTCCCAGAGCGGTGTCGCTGTGGTGCTGGAATGCCGGAAGGCGGCAGGAGTCCTTATGCCCGCTGAAACCCATGTGCGTCAGAATCCCCCCGAGCGCAGCGAGGTCTTCGACCTCATCTGCAACCAGCTCGCCGACATCTTGGAGCTGGAGACGTCACAGGTGGCCGAGTCGTCGTCGTTCGTCGACGACCTCGGCGCCGACTCGCTGGCGTTGATCGAGCTGGTCGAGGCGCTCGAGGAAGAGCTCTCTGACCGCACGGTGGGCTTTCGGATCGAAGACGAGGATCTCGAAGATCTCAAGACGGTGCGCGACGCCATCGACTATGTGATGGAACGCGTCGGCTGACGTGCCCACAGCCGACGTCGAACCTGCTGAGCTCCGCAGTTTCGAGGAGCGGGTCGGACATCGTTTTGCTGACCACGCATTGCTGATCGAGGCACTCTCGCATCGAAGCTGGTGTCATGAGCACAACAGCGCTGCGAGGACCGACCACGTCGCCGCATCGAACGAACGCTTGGAATTCCTCGGCGATGCGGTCCTCGAACTCTGCGTCAGTCACCACGCTATGACCCACTGGCCCAATCTGGATCCCGGCGACCTCAGCGCGGTGCGGTCGGCTGTCGTGAGTGCTGAAGCCTTGGCTGGTGCGGCACGCGAGTGCGACTTGGGATCAGTCTTGCTGCTGGGCCGAGGCGAGAAGGCAACCGGTGGCGCCGACCGGGAATCGATCTTGGCAGATGCGTTCGAAGCCGTGCTCGGCGCGGTGTATCTCGACGGGGGAATCGACGCTGCCCGAGAAGTGGCCGGACGTCTTCTCGGGTCGCTCATCGCAGCCGCGGCCGCCGCGCCCGGTGCGTGTGAGGCAAAGAACCGCTTCCAAGAAAAGGTCGTTCGGCGATTCGGAATCGAGCCCACGTACGTTGTCGTGGGCTCGGGGCCGTCGCACCAGCGGAGCTTTGTGGCCGAAGCGCGAATCGGGGAAGAGGTCTGGGGCCAGGGAGAGGGTTCCACGAAGCGAGCCGCGGAGCGCCATGCGGCAGCCGCCGCGTGTCTGCGGTTCACCGACGCCCGCAGTGACCGATCGACTATTGCGAAGGAGCCCACGCATGGCTGAACTGCCTGAGCTTGAGATTGCGAAGCGCGATCTGGACAAGGATGTCTCGAACCGCAAGTTCAAGTCAGTCGACGTACCAGGTACCAAGCGTGCTCTGCCGGCGATGCGCTCGAAGCAGCAGTTCGCGGATCTCCTTGTGGGCAAGAAGATCAACTCGGTCTCGCGCGAGGGGTCGTTGATTCTTTTCTTGCTCGATACCGACGAGATCATGGCCGCACACCTTGGCGAGACCGGTTCGTTCCGGCGGGCCACTTGGAGAACGCCGATAGGGCCCGAGACCAAGGTGGTGATGACGTTCACCAAGGGAGGACAGCTTCGATTGCTTGACTCGGGCGATGAGGCAACCCTGCGCGTCGTCACATGGCCCCGCTACCAGAAGCTCTACCCGGACCGGGCCGAACTCGGATTCGACCCGGTCGACATGCCGATGCCTTGGACCGACTTCGCGCTCATGCTGCGAGGCCGCACCGAGACCGTGCGCGATCTGCTGCTCGATCCCGCGTTTGTGGTGGGGCTCGGGCCGATGTACTCCGATGAGGTGCTGCATGCGGCTCGATTGGGCCATGCGCGGGTTGCCAGCCAGCTGAACACGCAGGAGGTTCGGCGGCTCTACCGAGCGATCGTCGAGACCGTTCACAACTCGATCAAGTATCGGGGTTCCTCGGTCGGCGGGTACCTCGACATCTTCGGCAAGGCGGGAGGCTTCGATGTTTATCTCGAGGTCTACGGCCGCGCGGGCGAGCGATGCCGCAATGGCCGTGGCGATGTCCTCACGGCCGTCATCCGGGGCGTGACGCATCACTACTGCGACTATCAGGTGTAGGCCTCCCCGCCTGCACGTCTAGTCCTTGCCAAACTCGACTCTCTGACGCTCTATCTCGGACGCTCTATCTCGACTGGCTCGCCCACTCCTGTGTTTCTCCGCTCCCTGACGCTGTCCGGCTTCAAGTCGTTCGCCGAGACCACCACGCTGGACTTCGAGCCGGGCGTCACCGTGGTGGTCGGTCCCAATGGCAGCGGCAAGTCCAACGTCGTGGACGCGATTGCCTGGGTGCTGGGCGCCCAAGGGCCGCGCTCGCTGCGCGGCCAGCGGATGGACGATGTGGTCTTCGCCGGCACCGATCGCCGCGTGGCGCTGGGCCGGGCAGAGGTCACCTTGGTCATCGACAACGAATCGCAGACGCTGCCCACCCAGACCGCCGAAGTGGCGATCACCCGCACGCTGTTCCGCTCCGGCGAGTCCGAGTACGCGCTCAACGGGACGCCCTGCCGGCTGCTCGATTTGCAGGAGCTCCTCAACGACGCCGGTGTCGGCCGGCAGCAGCACATCATCGTGGCGCAAGGCCAGATCACCCGGGTGCTCGCGGCCCAGCCTTCAGAACGTCGAGCGCTGATCGAAGAGGCTGCCGGTGTCCTGAAGTTCCGCCGGCGCAAGGAGCGAGCGGAACGGCGGCTCGAGAGCACCGAGGCGAACGTGACGCGCCTCGCCGACCTGCAGCGCGAGCTGCGCCGCCAGCTCCGACCGCTGGAGCGGCAGGCAGAAGCAGCGCGCCGCCACGCTGACCTCAGCGCCCAGTTGGCAGAACTACAGCTCTACAACGCAGGACGGGATCTGGCGGACTACCAGCAGGCACAGGCCGCCTCGGATGCCAGGCGTGCAGATCTCCAAGCAGAGCAGGGCTCCGCGGCCGCCTCGCTGACCGAGACGGGCGCCGCCATCGAGGCGGCGCAGACCCAGCTCGCCGAGCTGACCGGCGAGCCGACCGACCGGCTCTCACGCGTGGCGTCGCTGTCCGAGCGGGCTCGCGGCCTCATCGGCCGGACCTACGAGCGGATGCGCTCGGTGGAACGGGAGCGCAACACCCTGCTGGACTCCGACGTCGTCGCAACGCTCACCGACGAGCACGCCCGCATTTCTGCGGAGATCGCAGAGCTCGATGCAGCCATCGAATCGCCGGCAGGCAGCGAGGAGCACCTCGGCGCGGCAGATTCGGGGTCGGGTCCCGAGTCGGAGGTCTCCGACGCCGAGCTGGCCGAGGCCACCGCGGCCGTCTCAGACGCCGAAGCGGCCCTCGAAGAAGCGGCGGCAGTCGTCGCGCAGGCTGACGAACGCAAGCAGTCCGTCGTGGAGGAGATGCAGCGCTGGATCGGACGATCAGAGGCGCTGAACTCGGCGGTGTCCACGGCGCAGGCCCGCTCCGACATCGGAGCACTCGACGGTGTGGATGGCGTGCTGGGAGTGCTGGGCGACCTCGTCGTCATCGATGAGGGCGTCGAGGCGGCTGCGGAGGCTGCGGCCGACGGCGCATTGAGTGCGGTCGTCGTGACCGATGACAGCGCCGCGTCCGGGGTGTTGGAGGCGCTCGCCGTCGGCGGACTGAGCGGATCGGTGATCTCGCTCAGCGCGGTGACCTCACAGCAGGCCCCGCTTTCGCCAGCCGGCACACTGCCGCCGGGCGCTGCGGATGACCTCGTGCGGCCGCACGTTCACGTGGGCCCGGACGTACCCGATGGCCGGCGCGAGGGCATCGAGGCGCTGCTGGACGCGGTGATCGGTCAGGCGGTATGCGTGGAGGGCGACTGGTCGAGCGCGTACGAGCGAGTCCTGGCAGACCGCGACGGCGTCTTCGTCACCGACACCGGCGACCGGTTCGGACCCCGCAGCTGGAGGATCGGCAGCACCGGTGCCGCCGCAGCCGCGGCGGCGCTGTCGGAGGCGCAAGGACGCATCGCCGAGCTGAAGATCCGCCACGGCGAGGCATCCACAGGACTCGATGCGGCGCACCACGCGCACCGCGAGGCGCTCACTGCCCAGCGGCAAGCCCGGCGAGACATCGAGGCGCTGCGACAGCGGATCGCTGCTGCATCAGCGCGCCGGGCCGCGCAGGCCCAAGCAATCGAAGCCGGGGCAGCCGCCCAGCAGCAGCGCCGGACCGGTCTCGAGCACCGGCTCCGGACAATCGCTCAGCGCCTCGCGGGACACGAGCGGTCTCGTGCCGACGCGTCAGCCCGTCTGGAGCGGTCCGAGCGCATCATCTCGGCGCTGGACCGGCTCGCGTTGCTGCTCTCCGATCGGCGCCACCGTCTCGAGGCCGAAGCCCGCCGCCTGCGGTCACGCCACGAGGCTCGGACCGAGCTCACCCGCCAGCTCTCCGAACGCCTCGACGCGCTGCGGCGCGAGCGGGACGCCGCCGCCGCTCGCCAGGAGAGCCTGCGCTCCGAACTGGCTGCGCTGGATGTGACCGATGCCGAGCGCAGGACCAAGCGTGACGTCCTGGTCGACACCCTGCGTGCGGAATTCGAGGCGGAGCCCGAGACGGCACTCGCTGCGCTGCCGCCGCCGCTGCCCGACGGCGTCACCGCGAAGGGCTACGAGCGGGCGCTGCGTGCCGATCTCAGCCGGCTGGGGCCGGTGAACCCGCTCGCGCTGTCCGAGTACGAGGCAGCGTCCGAGCGTCATTCCTTCGTGGCGTCGCAGCTCGCAGATGTACGCAACAGCAGGCGCGAGCTCGCCAAGGTGATCCGGGCGATCGACACCGAGATCATGGCGACCTTCGCGGAGGCCTTCGAAGACGTGTCGCGGAACTTTGCGGAGCTGTTCGGCACGCTGTTTCCTGGCGGCACCGGCAAGCTGTCGCTGACCGAGCCCGACGAGCTGCTCACCACCGGTGTCGAGCTGGACGTGCGGCCCGCCGGCAAGCGTGTCGGGCGCCTGTCGCTGCTCTCGGGCGGCGAGCGCTCGCTGGTCGCGCTGGCGTACCTGTTCGCGGTATTCCGCAGCCGACCCTCGCCCTTCTACATACTCGACGAGGTCGAAGCGGCGCTCGACGATGTGAACCTGCAGCGCTTCCTGGATCTCGTGGCCGAGTTCCGGCGCGAGTCGCAGCTCGTCATCGTGAGCCATCAACGTCGCACGATGGAGTCGGCCGACGTGCTGTACGGCGTGTCGATGCCGCCGGGGGGATCCAGCGTGGTCGTGTCCGAACGGCCTTCTTCCGCCGCAGCGCTGATTGCCGCCGACGGTCCGCTGACGGCCACCGAGCCTGTAACCGCACCTCGGTAGCCTGCCCGCCAGTGAGCACCACGGCGGCACTCATCCTGATCTTCATCGTCGTGATGATGGTGGTTCTCGCGTCAGTGCCGTTTGTGCAACGTGCCAGGCAGCGTCGTGGCGCTCTGCCGGGCGCGGGGGGGCCCCGTTTGCAGCCGGGTCCGACGCCGGCCACCGAACCACGGGCCGCCCCGGCGGAGGCGCCGCACGCGGCTGCTGCCACTGAGGCGACAGCACCGGACCGCGCGCCGGTCACGTTCGAGGGAGGCTTGGCCTCGTCGCGCCGTACGCTGCGAGACCGGCTCGCCTCCATCCGGGGGCGCAAGCCGACGCCGAGACTTGGACCCGCTTCGAAGAGGCGCTGCTCGGCGCCGATGTGGGCGTAGCGACGACGATGGCGACGCTGGACCGCCTGCGCAGCACGGCCGCCGAAGCGGGCATCGTCGAAGCCGACGACCTGGTGCGCGCACTGGGCGACCAGATGCGCGAGGTGCTCGACGCGGACCGATCCCTCGCTGCTTACGCGCCGGGCCGTGACGACGCAACCGCGGTCTGGCTGTTCGTGGGTGTCAACGGCGTGGGCAAGACCACCACGATCGGCAAGGTCGGTCACAGATTCTCATCGTCAGGCCGGCATGTCGTCATGGCTGCCGGCGACACGTTCCGCGCTGCGGCGACCTCCCAGCTGCAGACGTGGGCTGATCGCTGCGGCGCAGAGATGATCTCGGGCAGCTCGGGTGCAGACCCCAGCTCCGTTGTGCATGACGCCATCATCGCGGCCGCTGCACGCGGTGCCGACGTGGTGCTCGCAGACACCGCCGGCAGGCTGCAGACGCGCAAGAACCTGATGGACGAGCTCGCCAAAGTGCGTCGGGTGGCGGATCGAGAGCCCGGTGCGGTGGCCGAGACGCTGCTGGTGATCGACGCCACAACCGGCCAGAACGGCCTGAGCCAGGCGCGTGCCTTCGCCGAGGCCACCGATGTGACCGGCGTCGTGCTCACCAAGCTGGACGGCTCAGCCAAGGGCGGCATCGTCTTCGCCATCGAAGCCGAGTTGGGATTGCCGGTGAAGCTCGTCGGCTTGGGCGAGCATGCCGAGGACCTCGTCGACTTCGACCCCGACAGCTATGTCGACGCGCTGCTTGGGGTCGGCGGCGGGCCAGGCTCCGCAGAGGAGGAGTGATCGATGTTCGACACGCTGACTGATCGCCTCAGCGGCACGCTGCGGTCGCTGCGCGGGCGCGGGCGGATGCGCCCCGCCGACGTCGACGAGGTGCTGGCCGAGATCCGCGTGGCACTGCTCGAAGCCGACGTCAACGTGCGGGTGGTACGCCGATTCACCGAGCGGGTCCGCGAGCGCAGCGTGGGCGGCGAAGTGACGGCCAGCCTCACTCCCGGCCAGCAGGTGACCAAGATCGTCAACGACGAGCTCATCGCCATCCTGGGCGGCAACCCGCTCGACTTCCAGTTTGCGCCCAAGCCGCCCACGGTGGTGCTGCTGGCGGGACTGCAGGGCTCGGGCAAGACCACCGCCGCAGCGAAGCTGGCCCAGTGGTGCAAGTCCCAGGGACGCAACCCGCTGCTCGTCGGGGCCGACTTGCAGCGCCCCGCAGCCGTCGAGCAGCTGCGGACGCTGGCCCGCGGCATCGACACCGAGGTCTGGAGCGAACCGGGCGACCCCGTGGCCTGTGCAGCCGGCGGACTCGCCCATGCCCGCCAGACCGGGCGCGATGTCCTCATTGTGGACACGGCCGGCCGGCTGGCGATCGACGTCGAGCTGATGGGAGAGGTCGCCCGCATCTCCGACGCGGTGGCGCCGCATTACACGTTCCTCGTGGTGGACTCGATGGTCGGCCAGGACGCCGTATCCACCGCCGAGGCATTCCATGCGACGCTCGAAGTCGACGGCATCATCCTGACCAAGCTCGACGGTGATGCACGCGGCGGCGCCGCCCTGTCGGTTTCCGAGGTGGTCGGCCGCCCGGTGGCGTTCGCCTCGGTCGGCGAGAAAGTCGGCGACTTCGAGCAGTTCCACCCCGACCGCATGGCCAGCCGGATTCTCGGGATGGGCGACGTGCTCACGCTCATCGAGAAGGCCGAACAGGTCTACGAGCAGGCCGAGGCCGAAGAAGCCGCACAGCGGCTCGTCGAGGGCAAGTTCACGCTCGACGACTTCGTGGACCAGCTCCGGCAGCTGCGCAAGATGGGCAACCTGCAGAGCATCGTGTCGATGATGCCCGGCATCTCCGACCAGGTCCGCAATGCCGAGATCGACGACGATCGGATCACCACCGCCGAGGCCATCGTGCTGTCGATGACGCCGGCCGAGCGAGTGTCGCCCGAGATCATCGACGCGTCCCGTCGGGCTCGCATCGCTGCGGGCAGCGGCACATCGTCGGCCCAGGTCAGCAACCTGCTCAAGCAGTTCACCCAGATGCGCAAGATGATGGGCGGGATGATGGGGCTGGGCTCGGGGCGACGGCCCGCCGGACGCAAGGCTGCCCGCAAGCGCGGCCGCGGCTCGGGCCGCGCCGGAGGCCGGGTGTCGCCCAAGGGGACGGGATCGGGGCCCAAAGCCGGCACGAAGCCGCTCAGCGACGCGATCGACTGGGACGCGCTGAACCTGAAGCTGCCGGGGCGCTGAGCTGCCGCGGGACGCTGCTGATCCGCGTCGTCGAGCCGGGGGGTACTGGGCGAGGGCTCCGTTATCCTCGTTCATCGGCGCGGCGGCCCATGGGCGTGCCACACCCTGCCACACCCCCAGTGTCGGCTCGCCGCACCCAAGAGCCTCCACATTCGCATTCACCTCACCGGGAGCAACATGGCCGTTCGTCTGCGTCTCAAGCGCACCGGCAAGAAGAAGCAGCCCAGCTATCGCATCGTCGCCGTCGACAGCCGCAAGCCTCGCGACGGCCGCGTGCTGGAAGTCATCGGTGCGTACGATCCACGTCAGGAGCCTTCCTCGATCTCGATCGTCAAAGAGCGTGCCGTTCATTGGCTCAGTCACGGGGCGCAGCCGAGCGAGACCGTTTCGAAGCTGCTGACGATCTCCGGTGCGTGGGATGAATTCCGCGCAGCGTCTGTTCCCCATGCCGCTGTCGCTGACACTGAGCCGCAGCCCGACATGGCGCAGGCGGCCCCCGAGCCCGATCTGGTTCTCGACAGCCCAGGCGAGGGCGACGATCCGGCAGCAGCGGCGGAAGCGGCGGACGCAGAAGGCGAATCGCCGGACAGCGAGGAGGCCCGATGAACGAAGGACACGCAACTGCCGAAGCCGAGACCACCACTGCCGAAGAGGTGCTGCTCTATCTCATCGCCCAACTCGTCGAGCATCCCGATCAGGTCGAAGTCGAGATCGCCGAGTCGGGATCGAAGCTGAGCCTGACGGCGACCGTGAGCTCTGAGGACATCGGTCGGGTCATCGGCAAGCGAGGACGCGTCGCCAACGCCATCCGCACGCTGGTGCGCGCTGCTGCCCATCGCGATGGCGTTCAAGTCGAAGTCGACTTCCGGGACTGACGTCGGCACGCTGTCAGGACTGCTGGAAGTCGCCGCGGTCGGACGCGCGCACGGAGTGCGGGGCGAGGTTGCCCTGTACCCGGTCACCAATCGTCTCGAGAGATTCGACGACGGTTCGGTGCTCGTCACCGCGGCGGGTCCCAGAGCCGTCGCATCCGCCCGTCCCGACGGCAATCGCTGGCTGGTCCGCTTCGAGGGCATCGACGACCGCGATGCAGCCGCGGCACTGACCGGCACCACCGTGTACGCCGAGCCGCTGGATGACCCCGACGAACTCTGGGTGCATGAGCTGTGCGGTGCCACCGTCGTCGATCAGCGGGGCAACCGTACCGGTGTCGTCACTGCCGTCGTGGCGAATCCGGCGGCGGATCTGCTTGAGCTGGACACGGGCGATTTGGTGCCGTTGACGTTCATCGTGCGCTGCGAGCCCGGTGTGGTGTACGTGGAGGTGCCCGATGGGCTCTTCGAGCTCGACGAGCGCTGAGGTCGCCGCCGCGTCCGATGACGCCGATGGTCTTCGCATCGATCTGTTCTCGATCTTTCCCGCAGAGCTGGATGCAATGTGCAATCTGAGCATCTTGGGGCGAGCACGGCAGAGCGGTCATCTGGACATCCGGTGCCATGATCTGCGCCTCGCAGCGTCGGATGCCCATCGCACTGTCGACGACGCGCCCTATGGGGGCGGGCCGGGCATGATTCTGATGCCCGAACCGGTCTTCGCGGCGGTCGAAGCGGTCTCGCCGCTCCGTCCGTTGCTGCTGCTGGACGCCGGCGGTCGGCGCTTCGATCAGGCCATGGCCGCCGAGCTCGCGACAACGGGCGGGTTCAGCCTGCTGTGCGGCCGTTACGAGGGCGTCGACGAGCGCATTCGGACCCACCTCGTCGATGGCTCGGTCTCCGTGGGCGATGTGGTGCTCGCCGGCGGCGAGTTCGCGGCGATGGTCGTGACCGAAGCGGTCGCGCGACTGGTGCCAGGGGTGCTCGGCAACGTCGCTTCGAGCTCGGAGGAGAGCTTCACCGCAGGATTGCTGGAGTACCCGCACTGGACGCGCCCTGCGCAGTTCAGGGGCATGGACGTGCCCCGAGTGCTGCGCAGCGGCGATCACGCTCGCGTTGCCCGCTGGCGCCGGGCGATGGCGTTCGTCCGCACAGCGCGAGAACGCCCAGATCTGCTGGCCGAGCGGGGCATCAGCGATCTCGACCGGGAAGTCCTCGCGGAGTTCGATCTGGACATTCCCCCCTCAAATCAACTGTTCATCGCGCGCCCTCAGAGAGATCACTGCCGAAATGCGGGGCCAGACCACTAGCCTCCACTGGTCGCCGTCACGCCGATCTCGGGAGTCGGGCCGTCATGGGAAGCACCGATCCAGTCGACCAGCCTCGCCTGCGAGATGACCATCCGGAGTTCGGTCCCGGCGACACCGTCCGCGTCCATGTCCGGGTCGTAGAGGGCAACCGGCGGCGCACCCAGGTCTTCGAGGGATACGTGATCGCTCGCCAATCGTCGGGCATCAGCGAGACGTTCACGGTGCGCAAGCTCAGCTTCGGCGTGGGTGTCGAGCGGACCTTCCCGCTGCATGCGCCGACGATTGCCAAGATCGAGCGCGTCGCGGTCGGCGATGTACGCCGGGCGAAGCTGTATTACCTGCGCGATCGCGTGGGCAAGGCAGCCCGGGTTCGCGAGAAGCGCTTCTAGCGATATCGCAGCGGCACGGCAGCGAACTGGGCGCGACGGCCCGGTGAGTGCACAGCGTCAAGCGCTGGGACGCTATGGAGAGCGCTTGGTCGAGCGTTGGTATGCCGAACGCGGCTACCGCGTGCTGGCCCGCAACTGGCGGTGCTCTGCGGGAGAACTGGATCTCATCGTGACCGACGGGTCGCAGTTGGTGGTGTGCGAGGTGAAGACCCGCTCGAGCAGCCGCTTCGGCACCGGTTTCGAAGCGATCACTTCTCGCAAACAGCGACAGGTGCGCCGCTTGGCTGCGGAATACGTACGCCAGCGAGGCGGTTGGCGCGGGCCGATTCGCTGTGACGCCGCGGCTGTCATGGGCCGGACCGTCGAGGTCCTGACCGGCGCTTTCTAGTGGGGCTCAGCCGACGGGTCGTCGCCGGTGCCGTGCTGACCAGCAGCCCCAGTGCCAGTGGCGCCGCAGGTCCGGCGCGTCGAGCGGCACCGCGACCACATGGCCCACGCCCTTGTCGATGGCGTTGGCGCAGCCGCCGCAGGTGTAGCGCTTGGCTGCCTCATAGGGCTGCACGCGTCGCACGTCGAAGCCCGGCACCGGTTCCAGCTTCCGCATCTGGCGGCTCAGCCTCTCAGCCCACCAGCGCCCACACGACGAGCCCGGCTGCGACGACAGTCGCAGCGGCAACGAGCACATAGTCGACGCGTGTCGTGCGGTGCTTTCGATAGGGGTCGTAGCCCACCCCAGCAGTATCGCCGCACCGGCTCCGTGTCGGGCAACCGGAAAATCATGGTGCATGCCGACGGTCGGTGATCTACGGTGCACCACGAGGTCCCAGCGGCAGCGGGGACAGTTCCCCGGCCGCCGCACGACCCGCTGACCTGATCGTGGCCCCCCGGCGGGCCTCCTCGAAGAACCCGGGCGGCGCTCGCTGCGAGCAGCGTCCGATTCCTGCTGCTGGAGGAGGCCCATGCTGGCTGCTGCAACCGCCGCGATGCTCGTCGGCGTGGACGGACACGTTGTCACCGTCGAAGTTCACGTCTCGGACGGCCTGCCCTCGTTCACCATTGTCGGTCTGCCCGATGCAGCGTGCCGCGAGGCACGCGATCGGGTTCGGGCTGCCGTGCTGTCGTCCGGACTCAAGTGGTCCCCGCGCCGTGTGACGGTGAACCTGGCCCCGTCGGGCCTGCGCAAGGGCGGAGCGGGTCTGGACTTGGCGATCGCCGTGGCATTCCTGGCTGTCACCGAACAGGTGCCGGCTGAGTCGCTGCACGGCAAGGCGTTCGTCGGGGAGCTCGGCCTCGATGGCGCGATCCGGACCGTTGTCGGCGTCTTGCCGCTGGTCGATGCGCTGCGCGATCGCGCCGTCGTGATTGCGCCCGAGTCCTATCACGTTGCCCTGGCCGTCGATCCGATCGCCGTCCGCACGGCACGATCCCTAGGCGAGTTGGCGTCGGTGCTGGCAGGCCAGTCGCCATGGCCCGATCCGCCTGCAGTTCTGCCTCAGCCGCCGGCGCCGGCAGTGCCGGACCTCGGCGATGTCGTCGGGCAGCCGTTGGCGCGCCGGGCGATCGAGGTGGCCGCAGCAGGCGGTCACCACCTGCTGATGCTGGGTCCGCCTGGCGCTGGCAAGACGATGCTGGCACGCCGCTTGGTGGGCCTGCTGCCCGAGCTCAGCCGCGAGCGCGCCATCGAGGCGACGCGGGTCCAGTCGGCAGCAGGACTGCCGCTGCCGACGGGTCTCGCGACCCGCCCGATACTTCGGAACCCGCATCACACGGCGACCATGGCGGCGCTCATCGGCGGAGGCTCGTCGGCGATCCGCCCCGGGGAGGTCTCCCTCGCGCATCGCGGCGTGCTGTTCCTCGACGAGCTCGGCGAATTCGCGCCGAGCGTGCTCGACGCGATGCGCCAGCCGATCGAAGAGGGCGTAGTGCGGGTGAGTCGTGCGTCGGGCGCATGCGTGTTTCCCGCCCGTTTCTTGCTGGTGGCAGCCATGAATCCGTGCCCATGCGGGCAGGCGGGTCGCCCCAATGCCTGCCGCTGCTCCGACCACATCCGGCTGAGGTACCTGCGGCGGCTGTCAGGACCGCTGCTTGACCGCTTCGACCTCCGTGTTCAGGTGCAGCGCCCGGACCCCGACCAACTGCTCGACGGAATCCGCGGCGAGTCCACCGAGACGGTCGGCGCTCGGGTGGCGGCAGCACGTGATCGAGCGGCGGCCCGCGGGGTGGAGACGAATGCCGAGCTGTCGGGGGAGCTGCTCGAACTTCACGCTCCGCTCACCGCTTCCAGCCGCGACGAGCTGCGTCGGCGCCTGCGGAAGGGATTGCTCAGCGGCCGTGGCCTCAAGCGTGTCCGTTGCGTCGCCTTGACGCTGTGCGACCTCGCGGGCGAGGAGCCGCTGATCGACGCAGCGCGCCTGAACGAAGCGCTGACGCTGCGTGCGAGCGTCGGCAACCTGCACATACCCGCCGCAGCGCGATGACGGGCCTGCTGGACGCCGCGCTGATCGATGGCGACGCTGCCCCGGAGCTCGGCGCACTGGCGGAGCTTTGCTCGCTGCCCCGGATCGGTCCAGCGCGCCTGCGCGCCCTGCTGCGCGACCGCAGCGCGCTCGACGCCATCGAGGACCTGCGGTGCGGGAATGCTGAGACGCTGGCCGCGCTGAGCGCATGCCGCGGCATGGACCAGGTGTTGGCGGCGACCTGGCAGCAGCGTGCGTCCGCAGCGATCGCCGAAGCAGCGCGCAGTGGGCGCCATGTCGGGGCTGATCTGCTGGAGGCACATGCTCGGCAGAGCGTCTGGTTGCACTTGCCGTCCCGCGGCAGGGCCGCCGAGTTGTGGGAAACCGATCCCGAACCCCCAGCCGTGCTGTTCGGCCAGGGAGCGCCCGTCGACCTCTCCCTGCGGCGGGTCGGCATCGTGGGCACTCGCCGGTGCAGTGCGTACGGGCGCACCGTTGCCCGGCTGCTCGGCGAGGGACTCGCTGCGGAGGGCGTCGCTGTCGTCTCGGGTCTGGCCACGGGCATCGACGGCATCGCCCAGCGGGCAGCACTCGATGAGGGGGGACCCGTGATCGGCGTGGTCGGCAGCGGGCTCGACTGTGTCTATCCGACCGCGAATCGCGCTCTGTGGGCCGACGTCGGCGAGCACGGCACGCTGCTCAGTGAGTACCCGCTCGGCACGCACCCGGCGCCGTGGCAATTCCCGGCACGCAATCGCATCGTGGCGGCGCTGTGCGAGCTGCTCATCGTGGTCGAGTCCGGCCCCGCGGGCGGCTCCATGTACACGGTCGAGGCTGCGGTCGAGCGCGACCGCACCGTGATGGCCGTTCCGGGGCCGATCACCAGCAACGCCTCGAGCGGCACGAATCGACTGCTGGCCGACGGATGTGCACCTGTGTGCAGTGTGGATGACGTGCTGCTGGCGTTAGGCGCCACAGGGGGCGGCGCTGCTGCGGCAACGATCGCTCGACCGCCCGATGACCCGCTCGAACGTGAGCTGCTGGACGAACTCACCGCCGGGGGGCGCTCGGTCGATGAGCTGGCCCTGTGCGTGGACGCACCTCTGGGCGATCTGGCGACGGCGCTCGGACGACTGCAGCTGTCGGGGTGGGTCAGCGAGACCGGCGGCTGGTGGGAGAAGTCCCGATGACCCATCGGTACTGTGGTTCTGGTGACCTATGCGCCTGCGACGTGGCGAGTCGGAGAGTTCGTGCTGTCGCTGACGGCGGCTTCGGAGGCGACCAAGCGTGCCTACCGGACCGACGTGATCCAGTTCGCCGAGTGGGCCTCTCGCTCCGGCCTCGACGAACCCGGCGCCGTCGACCGGCGCCGTCTGCGGCGTTACGTCGCCTTCTTGGGGGTACGCGGCCTGTCCCGTCGATCGGTGGCGCGCAAGGCCTCCGCGCTCCGGCGCTACTTCGGCTGGTTGGCGCGCGACGGGGCGATCGATGCCGATCCTTCCATCGGGCTCGCTGCTCCCGCCGGCTCCGGACGCCTGCCCCGCGTACTGGGGGCGGCCGAGGTCTCCGAGATGCTGGGCGCCGGCACGGTGCCCGACGACGCGGCCGAATTGCGAGACCTGCTCGTGCTCGAATTGCTCTATGGCAGCGGGCTGCGGGTCGCCGAGCTGTGCCAGCTCGACCGGGGCGCATGCTTGGCTGGCGACCGGCATGTCGAGGTGGTCGGCAAGGGCGGCAAGCACCGGCGAGTCCCGCTCAGCGAACCGTCTATCGAGATGCTCGCAGCGTGGCGCAACGGCGGCGGCGACGACTTCGACACTCAGCATCTGCGCTGCCCGGGCGACCGCGATCCGGCAGCGTTGTTCGTGAACTTGCGCGGCAACCGGCTGGGACCCCGCGACGTGCAGCGGATCCTCGACCGCCATGCGACACAACCGACCCATCCTCATGCGCTGCGGCACACCTACGCGACGCATCTGCTCGACGGGGGCGCCGATCTGCGGGTGGTGCAGGAACTGCTCGGCCACCAGCGGCTCGCGACCACGCAGATATACACCCGGGTGAGCAGGGAACGCCTGCGAGAGGCCTACGAGTCGGCGCACCCACGCGCCTGAGGCATGCGTCGGCGGTGCTCGCGGCCGTGTGCGCAGCGGCGCTGATCGCCGGCGCCACCCCTGCTTCAGCGCAATCCGCACCGGCGCCGACCTACATCTGGCCGGTGTCGGGAACAGTCGTCGATCCGTTCCGGCTGCCGTCGGGACCATACGGATCTGGCAATCGCGGCCTCGAGTTCGCGACGCAGCCGGGTGCGCCGTTCTGGGCGGCACGCGACGGCGTGGTCAGCTTCGCCGGCCCGGTCGGCGGCCGGCTGCACGTCACCGTCAGCCATCCCGACGGGCTGCGGGTCTCTTACTCAGGGGTCGCCGCCATCGAGACCGCCCGGGGTGAACGGGTGCAGCAGGGTCAGCGGCTCGGAACCGTGTCCGACCGGCTGCATGTCGGTGTGCGCCGGGGTGAGACCTACCTCGACCCGGCGCAGATCTTCGGACCCCGTCGCAGCTCTGGCGCCCGCTTCTCCTGGGAGCGCCCGAGGCTGGTGCTGCCTGCAGTCTCCGTGTACCGGCTGCAACTGAGCTGGTTACACTCCGGCGCTGGCACTGCGGTGCTGTGAGGCCCACGTCTTCGGAGACCGAGTCCCCGAGACGCCGGGTGCCGCTCGGACCGCGATGCAATCACCCGACGACTGATCAGCCGGGACGACCCCACGGTCACCGCTGCCTGCAGCGGTGTCGATCTCGGTGCAGAAACGCGAACCGTGGGGAGGAGCGCCCATGTCTGCTGTCGTGACCATGTCCGACTTGCTCACCGCCGGAGTCCATTTCGGCCACCAGACCCGTCGCTGGAATCCCAAGATGGAACGCTTCCTGTGGGGCGAGCGCAACGGGATCTACATCATCGACCTGCGGCAGACGCTTCAACTGATCGAAGCTGCCTATGCCTACGTACGCGACACGGTGGCGGGCGGCGGGACGATCCTGTTCGTCGGCACCAAGCGTCAGGCGCAGCACCCCATCCAGCGTCACGCGGTTGCGTGCGGCATGCCGTACGTCAACCAGCGCTGGCTCGGCGGGATGCTCACCAACTTCCGCACGATTCGCGGCCGGGTCGCCAAGATGCTCGAGTACGAGCGGATGCAGGCAGTCGGCGACTTCGACAACATGCCGAAGAAGGAAGCCCTCATGCACATGCGCGAACTCGCCAAGCTGCAGCGCAACCTCAGCGGCATACGCCAGATGGACAAGCTGCCCGATGCCGTGTTCGTGCTCGACACGCCCAAAGAGCACATCGCCGTAGCCGAAGCCGTCCGGCTGAAGCTGCCGGTCGTCGCAGTGGCCGACTCGAACTCCGATCCGGACCCGATCACCTACGTGATCCCCGGCAACGACGACGCCATTCGCTCGACCGAGCTGCTGTGCCGGGTCATGGCGGATGCTGCGCGGGAAGGCCAGTTCATGGCCGAGCGCAGCGGGGTGACGGTGCCGGCGGCGGGGGAGCGCTCGCCTGAGGAAGAGGCCCGGGTCGCTGCGCAGCAGGCCGAGGCGCAGCGAGCGGCGCTCGCTGAGGCCGCTGCCCGGGAGGCTCGCATCGCAGCCGGTCAGGCCGCCAAGGCAGCAGCGGCCGCGACAGTGCCCGACATGCGCCCGTCTGCGAGCCTTCCGCCGCCCCCTGATGCCCCCGGTGACGGCGAGCCGGTCGGCACCGACAGCAGTCCCGGCAGCGGAGCAGAGTCCCTCACCACATCCGACGGATCGGCCGTTTCAGACGGACCGGAAGGAGCCAGCTGACATGGCAGCGTTCACTGCGAAGGAAGTCCAGGCGTTGCGCAAGGTCACGGGCGCCGGGATGATGGATGCCAAGAACGCGTTGTCCCGCTGTGACGGCGATGCCGCGGCCGCGGCCCAGTGGCTGCGCGAGAACGGCATTGCATCGTCGTCGGCGCGCACAGTTCGCGACAGCAGTGACGGCGTCGTGGTGGGCCGGGTCGTCCGCAGCGGCAATGGCTCGGTGGGCGCCATCGTCGAGTTGCGCTGCGAGACGGACTTCGTGGCGAAGTCGGACGGATTCCGGGCCATGGCAGATCAGCTCCTCGACGCCGTGCTCAGCGGCGGGACAGACGCTGTCGCCGAATTCGCCGGAGCGATCGACGATCTCAGGATCACGCTCAAGGAGAACATCGCTGTCGGCGCCGCCGAGCGCTTCGAGGCGCCCGCAGGCGCCTGTCTCGACGCCTACGTCCATCAGCAGAACGGCCGCGGCGTCAACGCCGTGCTCGTCGAGATCGACGGTGCGTCACCGGAGGTAGCCCACGACGTAGCGCTGCACATCGCCAGCAGCAGACCCAGCTATGTCCGGCGCTCGGACGTGCCGGCGGACGTGCTCGACCGCGAGCGTGCAACGCTCGAAGCCCTGAGCCGCAACGAGGGCAAGCCCGAAGCGGCCTTGGGCAAGATCGTGGAGGGCCGCTTGGTGGGCTTCTTGCGCGAGCACACCCTGATGGAGCAGAAGTTCGTGAAGGACGAGAAGCGGACGATTGCCGATCTCGTCGGTTCGGCAAGCGTGACGCGCTTCGCCCAAGTAGAGATCGGACGCTGAGCACGCCGATGACTGCGGGCCTGTCTGATGTCCCGCCTGACGGTCAAGCCGTGCAGGCAGAGCCGCTGCGCCCCCGTCACTGCAAGCCGGCGGCGTGGAAGCGGGTAGTGCTGAAACTGTCGGGCGAGGCACTCGCCGACGAAGGGGGCAACAACGTCAGTTCGTCTCTGGTCGATCAGCTGGCGTCGGAGATCTCCGATGTCTGGGTCTCTCTTGAAGTCGACATTGCGGTGGTCGTCGGGGGCGGCAACATCTGGCGCGGCATGGCGGGTTCGATCGGTGGCATGGACCGTGCTCAGTCCGATCACATGGGCATGCTGGCCACCGTCATCAACGCGCTGGCCCTGCAAGATGCTCTCGAACGCCGTGATGTGCCGACACGGGTCATGACGGCAATCGGAATGGCGCAGATAGCCGAGCCCTACATCCGTCGCCGTGCCGTTCGCCACCTCGAGAAGGGGCGCATCGTGATCTTTGCGGCAGGCACCGGAAACCCGTTCTTCACTACTGACACGGCTGCCGCCCTTCGCGCGGCCGAAGTCGACGCCGATGTCGTGCTGAAGGGCACGCACTCGGGCATCGACGGTGTGTATACGGCCGATCCGCAGACTGATCCCGACGCCGAGCTTCTCGGCGAGGTCACGTTCCTCGAAGTTCTCTCCCGTGAGCTGGCCGTCATGGACTCCGCAGCCATCGCCGTATGCAAGGACAACGCCACTCCCATTGTCGTCTTCGACTTGATGACACGAGGCAACTTCCGGAGCGTCGTCGAAGGCGAGACGCTCGGCACGCTGGTGCGCTAGCTGCAACAGGAGCGCATTCCGGCACGGGGTCACGATGCCGCTTGCGTGCGCGGGAGTACGCTGATCGGGTGAGCGAATTCGCCGCCGAAATCTGTGCGGACGCTCGCCAGCGAATGCGCGGCGCTGTCGAGCACACTCGTGCCAATTTCGCCACCGTCCGCACAGGCAGGGCAACCCCGGCACTGGTCGAGAAGCTCCAGGTCGACTGCTACGGCGCGAACGTCCCTTTGCAGCAGCTCGCGGGCTTCTCGGTGCCCGAGGCGCGCATGCTGGTCATCCAGCCGTTCGACCGTGGTGCGCTGGATTCGATCTCCAAGGCGGTCATGGAATCGGACCTCGGCATCAACCCCTCCAGCGACGGCCATGTCCTGCGGCTCGTGTTTCCCCCGCTGACCGAGGATCGGCGCCGGGATCTGGTACGAGTGGTGAAACAGATGGCCGAAGACGGGCGTGTCGCGGTGCGCAACCTGCGTCGCAGCGCTCGTCACGATCTCGATACGCTCGAAAAGGAGAAGGAGATCTCCGCCGACCAGAAGCGCAGCTTCGAGAACGGGCTCGACGCCGATACGGCCAGGTTTGTGGGAGACATTGACCGGGCGCTGGACGCCAAGGAGCAGGAACTCCTCGAGGTTTGATCGAGCAGGTGTGAAGGTAGATGTCCGAGAGCAGCGAGCATCCGCCGAAGGACCTTGACGATGCTGCAGGCAGCCCTGAGATCCCCGACGAAACGCTGGGTTCGACGCGTCCGCTGGTGCGCTTCGAATCAGCCTCCGCCGATGCGCCTTCTCCGTCGGCCGCTGAACGAGAGCGCCGTGGAGGTTCGCGATTGTTCCCGCAGCTGCCCGACGACCCGCGTCTCGCTCGCGAAGCCGCTGCGCCGTCCGACGATCCCGATCCGTCCGGCTATGAACCGCTCTTCGATGCCCCGCCCGAAGAGACGACGCCACAGACTCCGCAGCCTGAGGTCCGACCGGCACCGGCTGAGGTCGCCGAAATCGACGAGACCGACGCGGCAACGATGACGGAGCTTCCGTCGGAGGCCGGTGCATCGACATCCGAACCTGATCGCTTTGCAGAATGGGCCCGGCTCGATGCGTCCGCATCGCACTGGCGCGAGGGAAGCCAGGACTACGAGGAGCGTGGAGTCGTGAGCGACGAAGCCCGAACTGTGCTGCACAGCGGTTTCCCTGATGCCGGTCGCAGCGGCCGCAACCTGCCGGCCGCCATCACCGTCGGCATCGCGCTGGCTGCGCTGTTCTTCGGCGCGCTCCGGCTCGGCGAAGCAGCGACCATCGCACTCATCACCATCGTGCTGGTGCTAGCTGCGGCGGAGTTCTACCGGGCGGCGCGGCCTCTGGGATACCGGCCGGCGACCTTGGCTGGCTTGGTCGGAGTCGGCGGCTTGACCGTCGGAGTCCACCTGCGGGGGATCGAGGCGTACCCGATCGTCATGGCGACCGTCGCCGTGACGATCTTCTGCTGGTTCTTGTTCGGCATCGAGCGCGATCACCCCACCGCAAATCTGGCCATAACGGCACTAGGGTTCTTGTGGGTCGGCGGGCTGGGTTCCTTTGCCGCGCTGATTCTGCGCGAGCCGAATGGGGACTCCTTGCTGATCGCGGCGGTGATCGGCACCGTCGTGTACGACGTCGGGGGGTACGTGGTCGGGCGCACGACTGGCCAGAGTCGGCTCGCGCCTCGCATCAGCCCCAACAAGACCCACGAGGGGCTCATCGGGGGCATCGTGCTCTCGGTCGCCGTGACCACGCTTGTCATGAACAGATTCCCCGGCGTGTTCCCGTGGACTGGGAGCCTGCTCGACTCGCTGTGGCTGAGCCTTGCCGTGGCGCTCGCTGCGCCGCTGGGCGACCTCTCTCAGTCGCTGGTCAAGCGCGATGTCGATGTGAAGGACATGGGCAGCCTGCTGCCTGGTCACGGCGGTGTCTTCGATCGCTTTGACGCGCTGCTCTTCGCATTGCCGGTCGCCTACTTCGTCGGCGCGAACGTACTGGCCATCTCGCCGTGAGCGCGACGTCGATGCATCCACGACCACGCATTGCTGCGGCCCGCGACGTTCTTGTCCTCGGGTAGTGCCGTGGGTGCGACGACCGTCGCGGTGCTTGGCTCGACGGGTTCGATCGGCGTCCAGACGCTGGAGGTGGTGCGCGCAGAGCCGGATCGCTTCGAGGTGGCTGCGCTGGCTGCGCGCAGATCGGTCGGCGAGCTCGCCGCGCAGGCCGCGGAGTTCCGGCCGGCCATCGTGGGCATCGCTGAGGGCGCACTGGCATCAGAGTTGAAGGCGGCAGTACCCGCGGGCGTCGATGTGGTGTCGGGTCCCGACGCATTCGCCGCCCTCGCGGACACGGCCGATGTCATTGTGAACGGCGTCGTTGGATTCGCCGGCCTGAGCGTCACGCTGGAGACGCTGCGGGCCGGAAGGCGATTGGCATTGGCGAACAAGGAGAGCCTGATTGCCGCTGGGCCGCTCGTGCAGCCGCTGCTGTCTCAGCCGGGTGCACAATTGATCCCGGTGGACAGCGAGCACAGCGCCGTGCACCAGTGCCTGGCGGGCCAGTCCTCGACGCCGGAGCGGCTGATCCTCACCGGCAGCGGCGGCCCGTTCCGCGGCCGCAGCGCCGCTGAGCTGCGCGAGGTCACGGTCGCGGATGCCCTCGCGCATCCCACTTGGTCGATGGGGCCGAAGATCACCGTCGATTCCTCGACGCTCATGAACAAAGGGCTTGAGGTCATCGAGGCGCACGAACTGTTCGGCGTGGATTACAGCCGCATCGACGTGCTCATCCAGCCCCAGTCGGTGATCCACTCGATGGTCACGTTCGGCGACGGCAGCACCGTTGCGCAGCTCTCCATGCCGGACATGCGCCTGCCGATCGGCTACGCCTTGGCGTACCCCGAGCGCATTGCCACGCCGTTCGGAGCGGTCGACTGGGCCGGGCTCGGCAGCCTCACCTTCGAGCTTCCCGACACCGACACCTTCCGCTGCTTGGGATTGGCGTACGAGGCAGGGCGAACCGGCGGCACAGCGCCGGCGTGGCTGAACGGGGCCAATGAGGAGGCCGTCGCAGCATTCCTGGACGGACGGCTGCGGTGGCACGAGATCGCCGGCGTCATCGAGCACGCCATGGGACAGCACGACGGTGCTGCCGCAGACTGCGCAGCAGCCGTGATCGCGGCGGACAGCGCGGGTCGCCGCCATGCCGCCGATGCCGTGAGCAGGACTGCGGCATGAAGGGCTACTCATCTGATGAGCACCCATCGGAGACGGGCGGGCACGCGACCGCGCGGAGTCCTGCGATGCACAGGCTCGGACGGACTGCGGCCCTCGTCGCGCTGGGCTACTTGGCATGGCAGTGGCCCTTGGCCGTCGGGGCTGCAGCGGTGCTAGCCGGTGTGCTGTTCATGCACGAACTCGGCCACTTCGTCACAGCCCGCGCCGTCGGCATGAAGGCCACCGACTTCTTCTTGGGGTTCGGCCCCAGACTGTGGAGCTTCCGGCGGGGCGAGACGACCTACGGTCTGCGGGCCTTGCCGCTGGGCGCATACGTGCGCATCATCGGAATGTCACGTGCCGATCTGGTCGATCCGGCCGATGAGAGCCGAGCCTTCCGGGTGAAGAGCTATCCGCGCCGGGCGTTGGTGGTATGCGCCGGTTCGCTCATGCATCTCTTGCTGGCGTTAGTTGCATTCGGGGCATTGCACGCAGTGTTCGGTGCCCCGGTCCTTGACGAAGACCGCTGGCAGGTTGCCGAGGTCGTCACGACGACCGGCGGCGTGGTGACTCCGGCGAGTGCTGCCGACATTGAGGTGGGTGACCGGATCGTGGCGGTGAATGACGCAGACACCCGAGACTGGGAATCGTTCATGGCCCAAGTGCAGTCACGGCCCGGCGAGCAGGTGCAACTCGACATTCAGCGAGATGGCAGCATCCTCACCGCTCAGGTGGCGCTGATGGCCCACCCCCAGACGGGGTCGGGCTTCCTCGGCGTCAGGGCATCTCAGGCCGTCGACTACCAGACGGTCGGCCTGCCCGTTGCAATGATTCGGGCAGTGCGAGACCTTGGGCAGTCCATCGCCGACTCGGTCTACGGCATCTGGGCGCTCTTCTCGAACATCGGTGACATCGTCGACCGCATCGTGTCGCCTCCGGGCGATCCGTCGGCAAGCAGCGATCTGGCGACGCGGCCAGTCTCGGTTGTCGGCATCGTCCACCTGGCCTCGCATGCGTCGCTGGGATGGTCAGAGCGAGTGCTCATGTTTGCGCTGGTGAACGTGTTCCTGGGAGTGTTCAACATGCTGCCGGTGCCTCCGTTCGACGGTGGCCATCTCGCGGTTGCCACCTATGAACGCTGGCGTGAGCGTGCGGGCCGGGAGCGCTACATGACGGACCCCAAGGCGTTGGCGCCTGTGGTTGCCGTCGCGGTCACCGCGCTCGTCCTGTTGGCGGCGGGCCTGCTGTACCTCGACATCGCCAACCCGATCGACCTGTGAGACCATCGCAGACATGAGCAGACCTCGCAGCTACGAGCGGCGCCGTACCCGGCAGGTGCATGTCGGCGGGGTCCCCGTCGGGGGCGGTGCGCCCGTCTCGGTGCAGTCGATGACGACCACCAAGACCTTCGACGTCAACGGAACACTTGCCCAGATCTATGCGCTGGCCGGTGCGGGGGCCGACATCGTGCGCTGCGCAGCGAATGACGTCGCTGCCGTCGAAGCGCTCGCTCAGATCGTTCCGCGGTCGCCTGTCCCGCTGGTGGCCGATATCCACTTCCAGTACCGGCTCGCGCTGGGGGCGCTCGATGCCGGGGTCGCCTGCCTGCGGTTGAACCCCGGCAACATCCGAAAGCCGGATCAGATACGGGCGGTGGCTGCCGAAGCACGCGATCGTGGAGTGCCGATTCGCATCGGTGTCAACGGCGGCTCGCTCGACCCCGATATCGAAGCCCGCTACGGCATGACGCCGACAGCGCTGGTCGAGTCGGCCAAGCGGGAACTCGGGTACTTCGACGAGGTGGGTTTCAACGACGTCAAGATCTCGGTGAAGGCGAGCGATGTGACGTTGATGGTGGAGTCCTACCGGATGCTCGCCGACAAACTCGACTTCCCTCTGCATCTCGGCGTCACCGAGGCCGGACCTCCGCCCGCCGGTCTCGTCAAGGCCACAGCAGGCATCGCGACCCTGCTGAATGAGGGCATCGGCGATACCATCCGCTACAGCCTGACTGCCGACCCGGTCGAAGAGGCCGCCGCCGGCCGGCAGCTGCTCGAAGCGTTGGGGCTGCGGGAGCGAAGCGGCGTCGATCTTGTCGCCTGCCCCGCCTGCGGCCGCGCCGAGGTCGACGTGATTGCCGTTGCGCAGCAGGCCCAGGAGGCGTTCGCGGACCTCGACCTGCCTGTGCAGGTGGCTGTGATGGGATGCGTGGTGAACGGACCCGGCGAGGCCCGCAGCGCCGATCTGGGCATCGCTGCTGGACGTGCGCGCGGGCATCTGTTCGTCAAGGGACAGGTCGTGGCGGTCGTTCCTGAGGACGACATGGTCGCTGCGCTCGTGGAATGGGCCAAGGTCGTGGTGGCCGACGGCGCGGATGCGGCGCTCGCGCGGGCCGAAGCAGGTGCAGCCGACGCAGCCGAAGCTGATCGTGCAGCGTTGATCAACGCCCAAGGCGACGATGTCAATCACGCGGCCGAACGAGTCGCCCTCATTCGGCGCCGGTAGCTGCCGGGGTGCTGGTCGAAGCAGGCTTCTGATCCGAGGCCAGCATCTGAGCTTTCGAACTCACTGGTAGCGTGGGGTTCTCAGGACAGTTTCGGCTGGTCATGGGTCTTGTGCACGCGCTTCGACTGACAGCGCTACCCCGCTGGCACAGCCCCAAGTCGGCCAGGGCGACGCGGACAGGGAGGTTGCGATGACGGACACCACTGCGGCCCCGCGCGCCCCCAAGACCAGTGTCCACCCGTCGGTGGTTGCCGAGCTCGCAGGCCCCATAGCGGACGAGGTCGGCTGTGCGCTGTATGACGTGCAGTGGCGAGGCGGGACGCTCGTGGTGCTCGTCTCCGCAGCCGCCGAGGGGGAGGTCGGCGTCGACGTGCTCAGCCGGCTCAGCCGTCGGCTCTCAGCGGAGCTGGATGCCGCAGACATGATTGAGGGACGGTATGTGCTCGAGGTCTCCAGCCCCGGACTCGAGCGCAAGTTGCTGCGTCCGGAGCATTTTGCGGGGGCCGTCGGCGAGCGGATCGTGATCCGCACCAGCGAGTCGCCACGGCGGCGCATCGTCGGTGAGATCACCCACGCCGACGCCAGCGGAGTCTCCGTGCATGTCGCAGAGCTGTCCGTGGGCGTCGAAGGCTCCCAGCAGGACTCGCTCGAATCCATCGGCCGAGCATTGACAGTGCCATACCGCGAGATCTCCAAGGCACGCACCACGTTCGAGTGGGGCGCGAGGCCGCCGAGGAAGTCCGGCCCTGGCAGCAGCGTTCAGAGCAAGTCGGACCGCACAGCGAGAGAAAGGCAGCGACGATGAACAGCCCGGAGATCATGGAAGCGCTCCAAGCACTCGCTGCCGAGAAGGGCCTGACCACCGAAGTGCTTCTCGAGGCAGTCGCCAACGGTCTCGAGTCGGCGTACAAGCGCCGCGAGGGTGCCGCCGAGCAGGCCTACGTCATCATCGACGAGTCGTTCAACATCACGGTGTACGCGCAGGAAGTCGATGAGCTCGGCAATGTGGTGCGCGAATGGGACGACACGCCGGACGACTTGGGTCGGATCGTCGCCCAGACCGTGCGCCAAGTGCTCAACCAGCGCATCCGCGAGGTCGAGCGTGATATGAAGTACGACGAATACGCTGGGCGCGAGGGCGACATCGTCACCGGCATCATCCAGCAGAACGACGCGCGCTACACCCTGCTGGACCTCGGCCGCGTCGAGGCGCTGCTGCCCCAGTCCGAGCAGGTCCCCTATGAGCGGCCCGAGCCGAACAGCCGCCTCAAGGCGTACATCGTCGAGGTGCGCAAGACCGCCAAGGGTCCGCAGATCGTCGTATCGCGCACGCACCCAGGGCTGATCCGGGAGCTGTTCAAGCTGGAGGTCCCTGAGATCTCCGACGGCGTCGTGGAGATGAAGGCGTGCGCTCGCGAACCCGGGCATCGGACCAAGATCGCCGTGTGGTCCAACGATTCCAATATCGACCCGGTCGGGGCGTGCGTGGGCGCCCGCGGCAGCCGTGTTCGCCAGGTGGTGAACGAGCTGCGCGGCGAGAAGATCGACATCGTCCCGTTCTCTGACGACCTGCACGACTTCGTGGCCAAGGCGCTGTCTCCGGCGAGGGTCCGCGAGGTTCGCTTCCACTCTGACAGGGGCGTGGCTGAGGTGATCGTGCCCGATCATCAACTGTCCTTGGCGATCGGCCGTGAGGGACAGAACGCTCGCTTGGCCGCCCGGCTCACCGGCTGGCGCATCGACATCAAGAGCGAGACGCAGATCGCCGAGGAAGAGGCCGGCTATGGCGGCGAGGACTGGGCCGAGGGCGAGTGGGTGACCGACGCTGAGACCGGCGAGCAGACTTGGGTCCCGGCTGACGGCAGCGAGGCGATCACTGCGGGGCAGTGGTCCGAAGCCGCCACTGAGCAGGCCGAGCTCGACGAGTCCGCCGTCGGCGCTCCCAACGGTGCCCTCGACGCGGCGCCGGAGGGCGAGGCTGCCTTGGAGTTCCCCGCAGAGGCTCTCACCGACCCCAGTACCCTTTGATCGGATCCGACGATGTACTAGGCCGATAGCCCGCTTCGTCGCATCCTCGTTACCTTTCGTCAGCCCCGCCGGGCGACGCACCACCTCCCGACAGAAAGACCGACCGCTTGTCGAAGAAAGTCCGTGTGCATGAGCTCTCCAAAGAGCTGGGCATGACGCTCACCGAGGTGCTCGACGTGTGCGAGTCGCTGGGCATCGGAGTGAAGACGCACTCGTCCAGCATGGAAGACGCCCAAGCGGACCGCGTCCGGCGCAGGGCGGCGCGCGAAGGATTGAGTCGCGACGAGCCGCGTCCTGAGGCACGCAAGGCACCCGCGAAGTCCACGGCGGCGGCCGGACGTTTGAGGGAGCTTGCCCAAGCGCCGACATCACGGCGTGCGGTGCCTGTTTCGACCGGACACCGGCCGGCTCCTGCTCCAGCACGCCCGGCCCGCCGCCCCGCAGCGGCGAAACTGCCTCCCGCTGAGCCTGAACCCCAGGCACCCGCTCCTGCGGCCGAGGCGCCCGCCCCCCCAGCGCCGTCTGCGGTCGCCGAGGGCGACGCTTCACCGGCCCCGCCGGGCATGCCGCCGCCGGAGATGCCGCCGCCGAGACGTCTGGTCACCTCCAGCGGCCAGGAATCCGCGCGCTCTGTTTTGCCGCCCCAGCGTTCCGTGGCACGCATCGACGATCCGCCCGCGCCGCGGGGCCCGGTGCCTTCCGACACGATCGAGCCAGATCTGCCGTTGCCCCCTCCCCGCCTGCCAGCGCCGCCCAAGTCGACCGATGGCCGCCCCATCCCGCCGCCGCCGGTTGCGCCCCGTTCGGGATCCGGCAAGCCGATCCCGCCGCCTCCGGGTCCGCCACGCACGTCCGCACGCTCGGGCGACTCGTACCGGACCGGTCCGCCGGGAGGATTCCGCCGACCGGCGGGCGGCAGTGAGCGGCCGCGCGGGGGTGCAGCACCAGCGGTCGGCAGACCCCATCCTGGCCCCGCCCCAGGCCGTCCAGGGGGACCGCCCGGCGGCCGTCCAAGCGGGCCTCGAGGCGCTCCGCCAAGGGGACGCGGCCGACCGCGCCGTCGCCGTCGCCGTCAGCGCGAAGAACTGCAGCCGCAGCAGCTCACCGCCTACACCCCGGTGGATGCACCGGTTCCAGAGGGCGAGATCGTCATCGAGCGCGGATCCACGGCACAGGACGTCGCGTCACGATTGAACCGTTCGGCTGCTGACATCGTGCGGTTCCTGCTGCAGCAGGGCGAGATGGTGACTGCCACGCAGTCGCTCAACGACGACATGATCGAACTCTTCGCCGCCGAGCTGGACGCGGAAGTGCGCATCACCGAGCCAGGCGCCGAGCAGGAAGAAGAGCTGCTGCGCGCTCTTGAGGTCGACCTCACCGAAGGCGGCGAACACACACGCCCGCCGGTCGTCACCGTCATGGGCCACGTCGACCACGGCAAGACGCTGCTGCTCGACCGCATCCGCTCCTCGAATGTCGCCGAGGGCGAGGCGGGCGGCATCACCCAGCACATCGGGGCCTACCAGACCAAGCGGGGCGACCATCTGATCACGTTCATCGACACTCCAGGCCACGAGGCGTTCACCGCGATGCGCGCTCGGGGGGCGCAGGCGACTGACGTAGTGGTGCTGGTGGTCGCGGCAGACGACGGCGTCATGCCGCAGACGGTTGAGGCCATCGACCATGCAAGCGCGGCAGATGTGCCGATCATCGTTGCGATCAACAAGATGGACCGCCTAGGCGCCGATCCTGATCGCGTTCGTGCCCAACTGGCGGAACGAGGCTTGGTTCCCGAGACCTACGGCGGTGAGGTGATCACCGTTCCCATGTCGGCGATGACCGGTGAGGGCATCGACGAACTGCTCGACCAGATCCTGCTGGTGGCAGAGCTCGAAGAGCTCACCGCGGATCCGACCGGCCGCGCGGTCGGCATCGTTCTCGAAGCGCACTTGGACCGTGGCCGCGGACCCGTTGCCACGGTGGTGGTGCAGCGGGGCACACTGGCTGTCGGCGAGCCGATGGTCGCGGGTGCCGCTTGGGGCCGAGTGCGTGCGATGACCGACGATCGCGGCAATCCGCTCAACGAAGCGGGTCCGTCCGCACCGGTGCAGGTGCTGGGTCTGGGCGAGGTGGCCCGCGCCGGCGACCTGTTCGTGGTGGCGCCGGACGAGAAGACCGCCGGCAAGGTGGCCGAGACCCGCGAGCACTGGCAGCGTCAGGCCAGCCTGGCCGGCACTGCGGGCGGCAGCGGCGGCGCCAAGCTGGAGGACATCTTCAAGCAGGCGCAGGCCGGCGAGACCGCCACCCTCAATCTCGTGCTCAAGGCCGATGTCCATGGCTCGCTCGAAGCGGTGACCGACAGCCTGCGCAAGCTCGAACGCGACGACGTCCAGCTGGCCTTCGTCAGCCGCGGAGTGGGCGGGATCAACGAGAATGACGTGCAGCTTGCGGCGGCATCGGAGGCCACGATCATCGGCTTCAACGTGCGGCCTGATCGCAATGCACGCCAGGCTGCCGAGGCCGAGAACGTCGAGGTCCGCCTCTACGAGATCATCTACGACCTCATCTCCGATGTGCAGAACGCCATGGTCGGGCTGCTCGAACCCACCTTTGAGGAGATCGTGGTGGGCGAGGCGCAGGTGCGCCAGGTCTTCCGCATCTCCGGTGTGGGTCCGGTGGCCGGCTGCGTGGTGGAGCACGGCAACGTGCGCAGCGGCACCAAGGTCCGGTTCTTGCGAGACGGCACGATCATCTGGAAGGGTTCGATCTCATCGCTGCGCCACTTCCAGGACGATGTCGCCGAGGTCTCCGCGGGCATGGAGTGCGGCATCGGTTTGAGCGACTTCTCCGATCTCAAGGAAGACGACGTGATCGAGGCCTACACCGAGCGCGAGATCGCCCGCGTCGCCTGAGAGAGTTCGCGTCGATGGCTCGTCGCCCACGCAGCCGGAGGCGCTCGATGCCGACTGCTCACCGGTACGAGCGCACCGACCGCGTCGGGACACTGGTGCGCAGCGTCGTGGCATCGGAGATGGAACGGCTCGACGAGGCGTTCGATGGGGTCGTCATCACCGGCGTGGATGTGGATCGCGAGCTGACGCTGGCTGTCGTCCACTACGACGTGCGCGACGCAGATGACGACGATTCAGCGGCGGCGGCGTTCGACGAGCACCACCACCGGCTTCAGCGAGCCCTCGGTGATCAGACGAGCTTGAGGCGGACTCCGGCTCTGCGCTTTCGGCGCGACTGCTCGGTGGTCGAGGCCGAGCGCATCGACGACCTGCTGGCAGGCATCGCTGCCGAGCGGGACGAGCCCGGCGAGCGCTGATGGCGCGACGCCGTCCTGCGACCACACATGGCACAGTCATCGTGGACAAGCCGACCGGGCCCACATCGCATGACATCGTTGCGATGGCGCGCCGACGCTTCGGCGAACGTCGCATCGGTCACGCCGGCACGCTCGATCCGTCAGCCACCGGCGTCCTGGTGGTCGGCATCGGCAATGCCACCCGCCTGCTGCGCTTCGCTACCGCGGGCCGCAAGACCTACGAGTGCGACATCGTCTTCGGCATCGTCACCAACACGCTGGACGCGGCCGGCGAGACCGTCGCGACGCACGACATGCGCCTCGACCCTTCCGGGGTCGCCGAGGCGGCAGCGGCTTTCGTCGGCACGATCTCGCAGCTGCCGCCGATGGTGTCGGCCGTGCGCGTCGGCGGGCGCCGGCTGCACGAGATCGCCCGTGCGGGGCAGACTGCGGCACGCGAACCGCGTGAGGTCGAGGTTTACCGCTTCGACACCCGGCCTACTGACGATCCGCTCGTCTACCGGACCCGTGTCGAGTGTGGCGCGGGCACCTATGTGAGATCGCTCGGCGCCGACTTGGGCGCAGCGCTTGGCGGAGGCGCGCATGTCCGCTCGCTGCGGCGGACGCGCAGCGGCGCCTTCACCGTGGCGGAGGCGGCGCCGGTCGCCGAGGCCGTGTTGCGCGAGCCTGCCGAGCTCGTGCGGGATCTCGGCCAGATCCGCCTGAGCGGAGACGAAACCGCTCGGGTCCGCAGCGGCACCCGCCTGCGGGCAGATCGCTACGAAGGTTCCGGACCATGGGCGCTCGTCGATCCTGACGGAATTCTCGTGGGGGTCCACGAGCGCAGCGGCGACCGGCTGCGCGCCACTGTCCTGCCGACGTAGCGGAGTCCGCCGGCCGAGAGGCTGGGCCGGCAGGAGAAGCCGTGGCCCGAGCGGCCCGCGAGCCCGATTCCAATCGAGATGGGGAACAAGAGCGGGAAACGACGAGTGCGACAACGGGAAAGCGGACCTTCTCGCGCGGCTTCGTAGTCGCTGAGTAGCGTTGGGCACATGGAGATCATCCGCGACTTGGACTGGTGTCCGGTGCTCGACCACGGCAGCGTCGTGACGGTCGGTGAGTACGACGGCGTCCACCGGGGGCACCGCACCGTGATCTCTGAGATGCACCGCTTGGCTGCCGAGCGGGGGTGTGCCACTGCGGTCGTGACCTTCGACCGGCACCCGGCCACGGTGGTACGGCCCGAATCGGCGCCCAAGCTGCTGTGCGACCTTGACCACAAGCTCGAGCTGCTCGCCGAGACCGGCGTCGACTGCACGCTGGTCGTCGCCTTCGACGAAGCTCAGGCCGCAGTGCCTGCCGAGGAGTTCGCACATCGGATTCTCGTCGGCTGCCTGTCTGCCAGGGCAGTGGTGGTCGGCGCCGATTTCCACTTCGGCAAGGGACGGCGCGGCAACATCGAGACACTGCGCCAGGTCGGCGTCGCCTACGGCTACGAGGTAGTCGGCCTCCCGCTCGTGAAGCAGATGACCGGCGACGGCGACGTCATCTCGTCCACGTCGATCCGCGAAGCGCTCGCAGCGGGCGATGTGGAGCGCGCCCACCGGCTGCTGGGGCGCCCGTTCGAGGTGCGGGGGGTCGTGACGGCCGGCGATCGGCGCGGCCGCCAGATCGGGGTGCCGACGGCCAATCTTCCCACTACGCCAGATCTGCAGATCCCCGCTGACGGCGTCTACGCAGCTTGGTACGCCCGCCCGGACGGCGCGCAGTATCCCGCAGCGGTCAACATCGGTCGCCGCCCCACCTTCTACGAGTTCGCTGAACGCTCGCTGATCGAAGCGCACCTGATCGGCTTCCGCGGCGACCTCTACCACGAATCCGCCAAGCTCAGCTTCGTCCGCAGGCTGCGGCCCGAGCGGCGCTTTGACGGTATTGAGGAGCTGAAGGCTCAGCTTCGCCGTGACATCGAAGACGCTGCTAAGTGCCTGCATGCCTGAGAGGCTGAGTCCCAAGCCTGAGCGGCCTGTGAGACTGGATCGAAGGGAGACTGGGGACAGCGGGAAGCAAGACTGTCGGCACTCAAGGGCGTTGCAGCGGGTCTCGCTGGTAGCCTCCAATCTGGAAGAGACAAGACAGATCGGCTGGGTCGCCCGGCCGGGTCGCCGCAGTGAGCTTCGGAATTGACTTCCTGGTCGCAATTGCAACAGGAATCGGGATGGCCGCTCGGTGCCGCAACAGAGGGAATACAGCAACGGCATGAGTGCCAAAAGATCAAGTCCAACGGCCGCGCTGATCGATGAACACCGTCATCACCAGACCGACACCGGATCGCCAGAGGTGCAGGTAGCGCAGCTCAGCGCGCGCATCGAGCACCTCACTGAACATCTCAAGACCCATCACAAGGATCACCACAGCCGCCGAGGGCTGCTCAAGCTCGTCGGGCGCCGGCGCAGGCTGCTCGACTACCTGGTCGCCAACGATGTCGAGCGCTACCGGGCTTTGATCGCAAAGCTCGGCCTCCGGCGCTGACGCAGCGGCCGGTCGCGTCCGACGCTCGCATATCGCATCGCGTCCGGCATGTGACGCAGCTTCCGGTACGCGGCAGGACTCCACACCATCGCATGAACAACATCCGGCACGCGGGCCGAAATTTGATACAGCAGTCCCGCATTCACTTCAGGAGAAACCATGGCTGAAGCCATTTCGGTCTCCGGTCCCATCGCAGGAACCGACAAGACCATCACCTTTGAGACTGGCGTGCTCGCCGGCCTCGCGAACGGGGCGGTCACGTCCCGCATCGGCGACACACAAGTGCTCGTCACCGCCACGGCGTCGAACCGTCCACGCGACGGCGCATCGTTCTTCCCGCTCACCGTCGACATCGAGGAGCGCATGTATGCCGTGGGCCGGATTCCCGGTTCGTTCTTCCGGCGCGAGGGGCGCGCATCCGACGATGCGATCCTCACCTGTCGGCTGATCGACCGCCCGCTGCGTCCGAACTTCCCCAGCGACTACCGCCACGACACCCACATCGTGGGCACGATCCTCGGCGCCGACCACGTCAACCCCTATGACATCGTGGCGCTCAACGGCGCTTCGGCGGCCCTGTGGCTGAGCGGCATCCCGTTCGAGTGCCCGATCGCCGGCGTGCGGATCGCCTACTCGGTCGACGGCGAGTGGATCCCGTTCGCCACCCACGAGGAGTCCGACGCCGCCACGTTCGAGATGGTGGTGGCCGGTCGCCAGCTGGACAGCGGCGACATCGCCGTGATGATGGTGGAGGCCGGCGGCACCGAGCGGGCCTTCGAGTACTACGCGGACGGCGCCCCCAAGGTCACCGAGGAGGTGCTGGCCAGCGGCCTCGAGGCCTCCAAGCAATGGATCGACGACATCATCGAGATGCAGAAGTCGCTCCGTCGCCTGGTCGAGGAGCAGTCCGGCCCGATCTCGCTGATGAAATACGTCTCCAGCAAGGACTGCTCCGACGAGGTGCTCGATCGCGTGCGCGAGGTTGCAGCCGACCGCATGCGTGAGGTCATGGCGATCGCCGACAAGGCCGAGCGCGAGGCCGCGCAGTCTGAGACGAGCAGCGCAGTCGTCGACGAGGTTGCCGAAGAATTCGCCGATCTCGATGACGCCAAGGACCAGATCCGCGAGGCCGTGAGGTCGCTGTCGAAGGAGATCGTGCGCGAGCGCATCGTGGCGGACGGTTTCCGCATTGATGGGCGGGCGACAGATGAGGTACGCCCGCTCTCGTCAGTTGCGGGCTATCTCGGGCGAACGGCTCATGGATCGGGTCTGTTCCAGCGCGGCGAGACCCAGGTGCTCAACGTGACCACGCTGGCGATGACCCGCATGGAGCAGATCGTCGACACGCTCAACCCGCAGGACCGGCGCCGGTTCATGCACCACTACAACTTCCCGCCGTTCTCCACTGGCGAGGCCGGCTTCATGCGCGGCCCGAAGCGGCGCGAGATCGGCCACGGCGCACTCGCCGGGCGAGCGATCTTCCCGGTCATCCCCTCCAAGGACGACTTCCCCTACGCCATCCGGCTCGTGTCCGACGTGCTGAGCTCGAACGGCTCCACCTCGATGGGCTCAGTGTGCGCGTCATCGCTGTCGCTGATGGACGCAGGTGTGCCGATTGTCGATCACGTGGCAGGCGTGGCGATGGGCTTGGTGCACGCGGATGGCAAGTACGTGACGCTGACCGACATCCTGGGCGCCGAGGATGCCTTCGGTGACATGGACTTCAAGGTGGCGGGCACCGAGGACGCGATCACGGCGCTGCAGCTCGACACGAAGATCGACGGCATCCCCGCCGAGGTGCTGGCTCAGGCGCTCTCCCAAGCACGCCAGGCTCGCCTGCAGATCCTCGAGGTCATGCGTGCGGCAATCGCCGAGCCGAGGCCGGACGTGGGAGAGACCGCTCCCAAGATCACGAGCTTCGAGATCCCGATCGACAAGATCGCCGAGGTCATCGGCCCGCGGGGCAAGGTCATCAACTCCATCCAGGAGGAGACCGGCGCCGACATCAACGTGGACGATGACGGCACTGTCGGCACGGTGAGCATTGGCGCCGCCAATCGCGAGGTCGTCGCGGAGGCCGAGCGTCAGATCCGGTTGATCGTCAACCCGCCGACGCCCGATGTCGGGACCGCCTACGAGGGCCGTGTCGTCAACATCACCAAGTTCGGTGCGTTCGTCAACGTGCTGCCTGGCACCGACGGGCTGCTGCACATCTCCAAGCTGGGCGGCAAGCGGCGGCTGAACGAGGTCACCGAAGTGCTCGAGCTGGGTGACGTGGTCAGCGTGATTGTCGAGGAGATCGATCCGAACGGCAAGATCAGCCTCTCGCCTGCTGATCCGACCCAGGTCGGCGGCGCCGAAGGCGACGCAGACGGGGCCGGTGGCGCTGCTCGTGCGCCGCGGCACGCACGCGACCGGGTCCGCGACAACGGCACTCGCCGTTCCCGCATGTCGGCAGCAGCGGTTGCGGCTGCGGACGGGGACGCCTCCTCAGCGGCTGATGCGAATGCGGCAAGCACATCGTCGCCGAGAGGTCCTGCCCGTGAGGACATGTCATTCAGCGAGCACTTTGAGCGGATCGCCCGCGACGTCTACGGTGACTTGGGTCCCGAGTCCGAGCAGTCCGCGCGCGGGCCGGGCCGCCGTCGCGGTCGGCGCTGATTGACGCAATCCGGCGGACCAGCCTTCTCGACTGCAAGTCCGTTTTCCCGTGTCCAGCCCAGATTCACCGGTGGTGTGGGGCCGGTGGGGTTGGTGACCGGCGACGGGGCGGGTGTTGAGCTGCTCGATCAGGTCCCACGAGAAGAACCTCGCATCCGCGCGGACCCTCAGCGCCGCGTCGGGCGCTAGGCGGCGCACCCGGTTCACGGTCTCGGCGACGAAGCGGACACGGCCCCGCTGAGAGGATTCGCTGCGCATCGGGATGCGCACGATCTCGCTGGTGTGGTCGCGGACCGCGACCGGCGGGTGACAGCCCGTCCGACCGCCAAGCCTCTCTCAACAGCAAGATGCCATCTCAGGGGGCTTTCCAGCAGGTGCGCACCCACCCCAAACCGAACCAGTCGGCGGATCTGGGCTAGCGGAGGCAGTGCAGCGACACGGTGTCGGCGTCACGCCGCCGCCAGACCGTGACATCGCCCGTCAGACGGCCTGCTTCGACCGCCGCCGTGTGGGTGACCAGCAACGGCAGCAGAGAGTCGTACTCGGCGAACCTCTCGGCTGCTTGCTCGGTCTCGCAGACCATCAGCAGCGGCGCGGGGCGACCCACGGCGGCGCACTTGCGGTAGGGCCTGATCTTGTCGATGACCTCAGAGGGCGTGGTGGCGCTGCGTTCGTACTCGAGGCAGTAGACGCCGCTGCCGAGCGGCCCGTCTGCGACCAAGACCACCAAGTCGGGCTTGACCTGTGTGACGCTGGGCACGTTGATCTCTCCTCGCCAGCCGACAAACGCCGCAGCGCCCTCGGCGGCGAATTGCAGCACCAGCCGGTTGATGCCGTCGTCGTGGCGCCGCTGGCGGTCTCGGAACGTCGGGATCAGGTAGGCGCCGTGCCGCCGGCTGAGCGCGGAGGCGAGCAGCCGACTCAGGTTGGCCGCTCGTCGCAGGCCACTGTCGGTGAGATAGCAGTGGCCGTCGAAGCGGCTGATGAGCCCAACCTCGGCGAGCGTGACGAGCGCCGTGCTGATCCGCTGCGGCGACGCGCTCAGCAGCTGGCTGAGCTGATTGCTTCGTATTGCGGGGAACTGCGCGACGGCCATGAACACTGCGTAGGTCAGTGGCTTGGTGATGGCCAACGTGTCGGTGTTCATGCTCCGCCAGCGCTTCAGATCCTCTGCTCGCCCCACAATCATCGGCGTGTCAGGATCGTTCACCCAGTCGCCGGAGGGCCGCAGATCGACGGGATCGCCCCAGAGTCCATCGGGTGTGCAGATCAGCGGCCGAGTGTCACTGGCGAATTCGCGCTGCGAGAGGTGAGCCGCCCACGAATCGGCAGCCAGGATCACCTGCGCGGACGGCACCGCGTCGTACTTCGGATCGCCGAAGAAGACTCGGTCGACGGCCCGTTCGTGGGCGTCATGGTCGGCTGAGTACGCGTCGATCCCCCAGAATCGATGGGTCCGCTTGCGCCGCAGTGATCGCTCGGTGGCGTGCAGGCCCACGAAGGTGAACGTCACCCAATACTGCTCGCCGTAGCGGGTTACGGCGTGAAACCAGCCGCCGTAGCGGAACAGCCGGAAATCGGTCATGGCGAGATCGGACAATTCCGCAGCATCGCTGGGGGGCACGCGCAGCCAGCCTGAGTTCAGCAACCCGGGAGCGAGCCGGTAGAGCATCTCCAGCCAAGCCAACCGCCGCACGCAGGTGCGTACGCCTCGTGATGTGGCCGTCCACGGAAGGCGCTCGAGACGCCCGCTCGCGGCTGCCGGAGCGTCGGCCAGCTCGTTGACATACAGCGCCCGAGCGGCTCGGCTTGTGAGGAACCAGCGATTCTGCGGCGGTTCGGTCATACCGACGTTCATGAACGTGATCCACCCGGCGCGCCGCAGTGAGTCCAAACGGGTTCGCACCTGGCGCTCGTCCGTTCCTAGGATCGGTGCCAAGCTCGGCGCGTTCGCCAGCGGCATGCGCCCAATGAGAGAGACCAGGTACCGGTCGGCGGCACCGAGCGGGCTTGTCGGCGCCTGATCCGTCGCGGCTGACACGACGACGAGTGAGCCATCGGCATGGGGGGACCTTTGCCCGATGTCGGCAGAACCGCGAGTTTGTGCCGAATATGCAAAGAGGCGTTAGGCGATTGTCGGGCTGCTCGTCGTCCTCGAGCAAAACGACGGGAATCCGCTCTCAGCCGTTGCCGACGACATGAACGTCGGCGTCTCGCAGATTCGCCGCCGCCCCTCCTGGAGGTGCTTGAGCGCAGTCAGCGAGCTGGATCAGGCCGCGAAAAGGCTGTTTAGCCAGCACGCAGCAGGCCGCATCAGGCAGGATGTACCGGTGTCCAAACGCACCACCACCACCTTCCGCGGATGGAAGGTGGTGGGTGCGGGGGCAGTGGTCCAAGGGCTGCAGAGTGCGTTCGTCATGCACTCGCTGGGTGCTTACTTGGTCGAGCTCGAACGGGAGTACGGCTGGAGCAAGACGGCTCTGTCGGGCGCGTTTGCCCTCAATCGTGCCGAGACGGCGCTGCTGGGTCCGGCGCAGGGCTGGCTGATCGACCGGTTCGGACCCAAGGCCATTGTCCGAGCAGGCGCTGTCGCCATGGCGGCCGGGTTCGTGTGGTTCAGCCAGTTGCAGTCGTTGTGGCAGTTCTACGGCGCCTTCTTCGTCATGGCCGTCGGCAGCGCGCTCTGCGGGATGTTGACGGTCACTGTCGCGATCGTGCGGTGGTTCGAACGTCTGCGGGCCCGCGCGCTCGCATTCGGCGGCATGGGCCTTGCCGCGGGCGGAGTGTGCGTCCCGCTGGTGGTCCTGTCGTTCTCGTGGTTCGGCTGGCGTGCGACTGCTGCTGCTACCGGCGTCGGCGGCGCTGTCGTCGCTTGGTGGCTTGCCAAGTACCTCGACGGCCGCCCTGGTGATTTCGGCCAGGAGGTCGACGGTGGGGCCAAGATCGTCGCCAACGGCAAGACGGTCCGCGCCGAGGGCGTGAGCGACGTCCACTTCACTGCGAAGGAGGCGATGCGCACGAGAGCGTTCTGGACGATCTCGTTCGGTCACCTGAGCGCCCTGTTCGTGGTGGGTGCGGTGATGGCTCACTTGCAGCTCTATCTCACCTCCGAGCGCGGCTACACGCTGCAGCAGGCCAGCTTGTTCGCTGCTGCGCTGCCGCTCATGCAGCTCGCCGGCATGGCGGTGGGAGGCTGGCTGGGCGACCGCATCAACAAGCGGCTCATCGCGTCAGTGGCCATGTTCGGCCACGCCGGCGGCATCCTGCTGCTGGCGTGGGCGCCGAACGCGTTCGTGGTGGTGCTGTTCGTGATCTTCCACGGGTTCGCTTGGGGCGCTCGCGGGCCGCTCATGCAAGCCCTGCGAGCCGACTACTTCGGATCGTCGGCGTTTGCGGCGATCATGGGCGTGAGTTCGCTCATCGTCATGATCGGCCCGATCGTCGGGCCGCTCGCCGCAGGATGGCTGGCGGACACCACCGGCAGCTACGTCACCGGCTTCGTTGCGCTTGCTGTGCTGACTTCGGTGGGAATGCTGTTCTTCGTGATCACCAAGCCTCCGGCCTTGCCCGAGCGAGGCGATGGTTTGGAGCGCGAACCGAGGGCCGGGGCGAGTTCGGCAGAGCGTCAGGTGACAGGCTGAACGACGTGAGCACAGTCCGTGCCGATGCCGGCTCGAATGACAGCACGCCGACTCCGACGCCGCCGTTCGATCCGCGCTCGCGTGAGGGCTTGGCCGAGATGTATGCCTACGCCCACGATCTCGCCGAGTTCAAGGGAGCGAACCCGGGCAATGACATGGTCTCGATCCTGCTGGCGGCTGACGATGCCGAGGGCGGCATCACCGTTGTGAGGACTGCCCAACCTGCGACTGGACCAGCCCGTCCGCCTGAGCGTTCGCTGTCGAGCTTCCAGCATGGCTTCAAGCACCTGCCGGTCGTGTGGGATGTCCCCCCGAACCAAGAGGCTCCTCGATGACGGCTGATGCAGTGACGGCGGGGGCGTCGGCGCAGGCCCCCGAACAAGCGACGGCGCACATTCCGCCGCTGCGTGTCGGCGTGACGCCCGATCTGGCGTTGTGGCAGCGGCCGTTGGCGAAGCGTCGCGAGATCATGGCCCATGTCGCCGAAGCCGGTTTCGACACCGTGTTCTTCGCCGATCACGTCAGCTTCCGGACCGGCCACGGACACGACGGGATGGTGACCGCCGCGAGCTTGGTGAATCTGCATCCCGATCTCAACGTGTATCTGGCGGTCTACCTGCTGCCACTGCGTCACCCGGTGCCGGTCGCGCGTCAGCTCGCGAACCTGGCCGAGATGGCGCCGGGACGGGTCCGCTTCGGCGTCGGCATCGGCGGCGACGATCGTCACGAGGTGGAGGTGTGCGGCGTGGACCCCCGCACTCGCGGCCGGCGGACCGACGAGTCGCTGGAAATCGTGCAGCGGCTGCTGGCCGGCGAGACCGTGGCCCACCAGGGCGAGTTCTTCTCGCTTGAAGCGGTCCGCATCACCCCGGTCCCGGATCCGCCGATTCCCACTTACGTGGGGGGCCGATCCGACGCTGCTGTCCGCCGGGCCGGGCGGTTCGCCGATGGCTGGCTCGCGGCTTGGTGCTCGGTGCGCCGCTACCGGGAGGCGGTCGAGATCTTCGCCGCCGCAGCGGCGAGCGAGCGGATCGTCGCTGCGCCGTCGCCCGAGGTGCCCGACCACGGGCTGCAACTGTGGGTCGGTTTCGGAGACAGCCGTGCGGAAGCGACAGCCTGCGTTGCGCCGGAACTGGAACGCTTCTACCGGGTGCCCTTCTCGGCCTTCGAGAAGTACACGCCGTGCGGCACGGTCGACGACATCGTGGAGTTTTTCCTGCCATACCTCGAGGCGGGCTGCCGTCATGTGAACATGACCCCGTGCGGTCCGGACCCCAACACGGCGATACTGGCAGCGGGTGAAGCGGCACGACGGCTGCGACAGGCAGATCCGCTGGCCGATTCGCCGGCAGCAGTGCGATCGGGCGGCGCAGAACCAGGAGTCACTTGAGATGAGCACCACGGCAGCACCGCAGTCAGCATTGAAATCAGCATTGAAATCAGCATTGAAATCAGCATCGAAATCAGCATCGAAATCAGCATCGAAATCAGCATCGATGACCGATGTGCTGGACATCCGCCCACTGGCCGGAGCGCTGGGCGCCGAGCTCTGGGCAGCCGGCGGGGGGGCGCTCGATGTCAACACGCTCGACCCCGCGGCAGCTGCGGCAATCCGGGAGGCCCTGTGCGCGTACCACGTGGTGGTGATCCGCGACCAGCAGATGGATGCCGCTGATGTTGCCCGCTTCGGCCGCCGCTTCGGTGAGCTGGAGCGTCACCCCTATCTCGGCGGCGCCTCGGAGGAGCCCGAGGTGGTCCCGGTCATCAAGGAGCCCCACGAGACGGTCAACTTCGGCGGCGGCTGGCACTCGGAGATGTCGTTTCTGGAATGCCCGCCCATGGCGACGGCGCTGTATGCGGTGGAGGTGCCGCGCTTCGGCGGGGACACGCTGTTCGCCAACCAGCAGGCGGCCTTCACGGGACTGTCCGACACCATGAAGCACTTTGCCGAGAGCCTGGAGGCTGTCCATTCAGCCGCTCGCCAGTACGGGCGGGGAGGCGACTCGGATCGGTACGCGGGCAAGCGCAGCTCGATGACCGTCGACGTGTCCGACGAGGCCCAGGCGCGGCTGACCCATCCGGTCGTGCGGACCCATCCTGAGACCGGCGCCAAGGCGCTGTACGTGAACCGTGCCTTCACCGAGGCGATCTCGGGCATGCGTCGGCGCGAGTCGAAGGCGTTGCTGGAGATGCTGTGGGACCACGCAGTCGAAGAGCAGTTCACATGCCGGGTCCGCTGGGAACCGGGAACGCTGACCATGTGGGACAACCGCAGCGTCCAGCACTACGCGCTGAACGACTACCACGGACAGCGCAGGCACATGCTCCGGGTGACGATCGCCGGCGATCGGCCCCGCTGAGCAACCTCACCGGCGAGGGGAGCAGATGTCGATGAGACCGCTGGCAGGCATCCGCGTCGTCGACATGAGCCGCGTGCTGTCGGGTCCTCTGGCTGGTCGCATTCTCAGCGACCTCGGCGCCGACGTGGTGAAGGTGGAGCCGCCCGAGGGCGATGTCTCGCGGCTGTGGGGCGTGAATCGCGCCGGCCTCGCCGGCTTCTACACCCAGCAGAACGTCGGCAAGCGCAACATGTGCATCGACCTGCGCGCCGAGGGCGGACCCGAGATGGTGAAGCGGCTGGCTGCTGAAGCCCAGGTGCTCATCGAGAACTTCAGACCCGGTGTGATGACCCGGCACGGGCTGTCCTTCGCCGAGTTGGCCGAGTCCAACCCCGCCTTGGTCATGCTGTCGATCAGCGGATTCGGCCAGCAGGGTCCCGAGTCACAGCGAGCGGCATACGCAGCGGTGCTGCACGGCGAGTCGGGCTGGATGGCCCGGACGGCGGCGATGCACCAGCAGCCGATCCAAGAGCCGCACTTGGCGGTGGCCGACACCAATGCGTCGCTGCACGGCGCGATCGGCATCCTCGCCGCGCTGCGTGTCGCGGAATCGACGGGTCATGGTCAGCACATCGACCTCGCGATGCTCGACACGTTTCTCGCGACCGACGAGGGCAGCCAGGCAGGGCTCGACGGCGTGCCCTACACCTCCCAAGGCGGGCTGGTGTGGGACGGCACCGGCGGTCCGGTGCTGACGGCCGGGGACTTCCGCTGGATCTGGAGCCAGCTCAGCAAGACACACGGGCTGGCCGACCCGTCGCCCCCCGACGCCGACATCCCGACCAAGCGGGCGCACCGGGGCGACGCGATCAACGCATTCCTCGGTTCGTTCGACACTCGTGCCGCGATGCTGGCGGCGTTGGATGAGGCGAATCTGGCATGGGGCGACATCCGGACGACCGCGGAGGCGCATGCGTCTCCCACAGCAGTGCACCGCGGCTCTTCGATCGAGATTGACGCTCGCGACGGCGGCACCCGGCGGGTGACGCAGACCCCCTATCGATTCTCCGGAGCGACGGCGTCGTCGGGAGCGGTCTCGGGGGTGACGTCGAATTCGCTGGCGCCGCACCGAGGCGAGCACAACGGCGAAGTGCTCGCCGAATGGCTCGGGGCGAGCCGGGCCGAGATCGAGGCGCTGCGCCACTCAGGAGTGCTCGTTGAGGACGTGCATGCTGCGAACGTGCGCACTGACGCGCATCGATGAGGCGCATGGAACCGAAGTCACCGTGCCGGCGTCTGGATGTGCAGGCAGTCTTCGTGGAGACTTGGGATGGCTCGCTCGCCCGCAGCAGCGGTGAATCTGGCAGTGATGGACGCGGCTCCGCTGTTCAGCACCTCGCGGTTGGATTCAGTGCTGACGGATTCCGGACTCGTCGGTTCAACGCACATGGACTCAAGGCTCGTGGGTTCGGAACTGTTGGGTTCGGGCACGAACGGTTCTGGATTCCCGGTGAGCGCCGCTGAGGGCGTGTCTGGGACCGGGGCTGCCCCCCTCGATGCTGTGGCGAGCCGATTCGAGGATTTCTACGCAGCCCACCGCGACGAGATGGTCCGCGCGCTGAGCTTGGCCCTGCGCGACGCGGCACTGGGCGCTGAAGCGGCCGATGAGGCGTTCGCCCGGGCCTGCCAGCGCTGGAGACAGGTCAGCACCTATGCGAATCCGCAGGGCTGGGTGTTCCGGGTCGGGCTGAATTGGGCACGGTCATTTCTGCGACGGGTCCGGCGGGAACGCGAACGACGACCCTTGCTGGCGCAGCCGCACGCCACTGAGGACCGCGCGCGCGATGTGGATCTGGAACGGGCGCTGGCGACGCTCAATGACTCGCACCGAACGGTGATCGTGGCTCGCTTCTACCTCGACTGGTCGGTGGCTGAGACGGCAGAGGCACTGGACATCGCCGCCGGAACCGTCAAGAGTCGCCTCAGCCGCGGGCTGGAGCAGCTGCGTGACGTGCTGGAAGCGGCACCCGACGAAGGGGAGGACTCGTGACCGCTGAGGACCGTCTCCGCGACCGTCTCCGCAGTGCGGCTTCGTCGATGCCGGTGAGTTCTGGCTTGCTCACGAGCGTGCAGGCGCGATCTGCGCAGTTGCAGCGTCGGCGCAACGCCTTGCGCGGCGGCGTTGGGACATTCGCGCTCGTGGCGGTGGCGTTGGTCGGTGTGATGTCGCTGCGCAGTCGCAGCATTGACGAGTACTCGGCGCCGATGCAGGATTCAGGCGACGCTGCCGAGGCAGCCATGAGCGAGGACGAGTCCCGGCAGGGCGGACCGGAACAGCAGGAAACCGCTCAGTCCGGCGTCGCGTCCCCCGACAGCGAAGCGCTCGAGCAAGAGACGGCTGACGAGTCAGCGAACTGGGGCAGCGCTCCGCCCGCCAGCGCCGACCCGGAGACTGCGGTGTTCGCCACGACGGTGTCGATCGTACGGCCGCCCCCAGCGGCCGAGGATGCAACCATGCGCTACTCGTTCAGCGGTCGGCACGCTGTCGCTCGGGCAGCTGATGGCTGGTATGCCTACGACGGCGCGGACTGGCAGTCGGTGGGCCTGCCCGACGACCTCGAGGTTGTGGCTGTCGACCTGTCCGGATCGGGGCGCGTTGCCGTGTTCGGCGTGGTCCGACCGCTCGAATGCAGCCGCTCCCAAGTGGTGGCGGTCCGCACAGACGAGACATGGCGTTATGTCCGCGTTGATGACGGCACGCCGCCGACGGTGGCTTGGGAGCTGCTGGACGCCCGGATCCGCGTCACCGACACCGCCATCGAACTCGAGCGTGCCGAGCGCCTGTGGCTGGATGATCAATGTGCTGACGCCTCCTCCCCGCTGACCCCCAAGGCAGCGGAACTCGTCGCTGAACTGGAACTGCTCGGCGAGATCCGCCGTGACAGCTGGCCGCATGCACCGTTGGACGGGGGGTTCGCGGAGCGCTGGCCGCACATGGCTCGCTCTGATGCACATGCCGCCGCGGCATCCGGCGCTGACTTGGACTGGACGGCCGTGATTCCGTCCAGGCTCACAGTTCCCGCTGTGAAGCTGAACACGGGTCGCACGGCTGACGGCGGTGCGGTGACCGTGGCCTTGCACGAGACCATCGTCCTGGATGTCGCCACGACGGTGCATGTCAGCGGAGGAATGGCGATGCTGCAGCGTGGCGAGCAGACATGGGAGGTCTGCCCGATCCCCGATGAGGAGCTGCATCAGGTGAACGGCGAGATCGGCCAAGCCGGTGAGCACCTAGCGGTCGTCGTCGGCAAACCCGAGCAGACGCTGTTCGTCGTCGAGCGCGCCGGGTGACGGCGAGCGGGCCGGCGGCTGTCCGAGCTTGGTCGTCCGCGCCCGAAACACAGGGTCAGCCGAGAGAATGCGCCGACAGGCCGACAGGCCCATAGGCGGACTCTCTCGTCGTGCTGCCTCTTGTTTCCCGCTCTCGGTCGTGCTGTCTCTTGTTTCCCGCTCTCGGGCGATTTGGCTCTCGGGCCGTTCGGGTCACGGCTTCTGAGCAGCGCCGTCATGCGGTCGAATTGGCGAGTTCGCCTGCGAGATCAGCGACTTCGGCGACGGCCTGTGCGAGCGCCTTGCCTTCCAACGCGTCGGCGCGGGCCGGTGAGCCGTCTTCCTGCAGGTAGAGAAGCACCACGCGGCTGACCGGCCTGCCCGCAGCGCGGGCGAGGCACCATGCGTATGCGGCGCACTGCTGACGGTACTGCTGGGCACGCTCGCTGTCCGCGTCGGGCATCGTCCCGAGCGCATCGGTCTTGTAGTCGACGACAACGAGCCCGCCGGTGGTCGGGTCTTCGTACATCAGGTCGACGAATCCCTCGACGACGGTCGGGGACGATCCGGAGGCGTCAGAGTCCTCTATCGGTGCGGTGACATACACCTCTTTCCAGTGGCGTGCACCTGCGGCATAGCGCACTTCGTCGCTCGCGAGCGCCGATCGCGCGAACGCCTCGATGACGCCTTGGCGACCGGCGATGCCTTCGGCAACGGCCTGAGATGCAGCGAGCGATCTGAGTCCTTCGCCGCTGAGCAGGTCGATCGACTGCAGCACGCCATGGGCCGCCTTGCCGACCGCGGTTGCGCCACGACCGCGCCGGACCAAGGCACGGCCACTGCCGAGATGGTCGTCAGGTACGTCCTTGCCGGGCATATCGGACGATGAGACAGATGCCCTGTCGGCGGTGCCGCTGACGGTCTTGCCTGCAACGCCGGTAGCGCTCAGGGCGGATCGCTGTTTGGACGATGCCGCGGCCCGGTTGCGTCGATGCAGCCATTCGGCTGGATCGGGACGCCCGGCCTGCCCGTGCAGGGCGTCAGATCTTCGCAGCTTGACGATCTCGGCTTCGGGGTCGCGGCCGTGCCGGTAGTCCCATCGGCGCGCCTGAGCTGGGCTGCCGACGCTGTCGCCGCTTTCTGGCAGGGCGTCGGCGATGAGCTGTGCGTTGCTCTTGTTGAACTGCTCGCCCTTCTTCGAAGGCATCTCACGGTGCAGCGAGACCACCAAGTGGTCACGCGCCCGCGTGCATGCCACATACAGCAGCCGAACGCGCTCATGATGCTCCGCCAGCCGCTCGGCATCGGACAAGTCCGTGTAGGACGACGTCTCGGCGCCCTTGCGCAGGCGCACTGCTGCTGCCCCGCCGTAGCGGCTGGCAGGGAGGTCATCTGAGCGGTCGTCGACGAATATCGCCCGCGTGCTGGTGGGACTCGCTCCATTGCCTTGCAGGCCGGCGACGATCACGATGGGGAACTGCAAGCCCTTCGACGCATGCACCGTCATCACCCGGACCGAGTCGTCGTCGGACTCGGGCAGGATCGCCTCGGTGACCTTGGCGTGCTCGGCGCCCTGCATCTCGACCCAGCGCAGGAAGCTGCGGAGACCACCGTGCTGGCTCTCCGACCAAGCCCGCGCTTGATCGATCACATAGCGCACATGACGCCAGACGTCGCGCGCTTGGGGTCCTGCGGCGGCCTGCTCGAAGACGCGGCGCTCGCGCACGAGGCGCTCGAGCAGCACCGACGGCGCGACCAAGGTGTGATCTTCATACAAAGTCCGCAGGTGTTCCAGCGCTGATGCGACCCGGGCGTGCTCACCGTGCAAGGACATCCCGACTTCGGGGGCGAAGCAGCTCCACGAGCCGACGGCTTGGTAGCAGGCGTAGAGGTCGTCGTCACCGCAGCCGTACATCGGGGTCCGCAGTGCGCTGACCACCGCTAGGGCGTCATCTGGGTCGGCTGCAGCCCGCAGACACATCATCAGGTCCCGCACGGTCCGGCTGCGCCACACGAACTCGGACGCTTCGAGCCGGTAGGGCACCGATGCCGCTGACAGGCCTGTTTCGAGCTGCGGCAGGCACGTACGGGTCGGCACCAAGATCGCGATGTCGCTGAGACGTGCCGGCCTGGCGCCGTCGAGATGCCGGTCATGCACCTCCCAGCCGTCGTGCACGATCTCGGTGATGGCGTCGGCGATGTCTGCGGCCTCGACGGCTCGGATTCTCTCGGCGTTGAGACCCGACTGCTGTTTGTCGTGCGCGTCGATGCCGAGCGCGGCGACCGCTGGTCCCCTGTCGATGTCGGCCCGCACTGCCGTCAAGGCCGAGTACGAGGCCTGTGAGCGGCGTGTCGTGCTGTCGGCGCCGGTTTCGTCGCCCATGAGCGAACCGAAGACCGCGTTGACCCATGCCACGATCGACGCCGTCGACCGGAAGTTGACAGCGAGCGTGGCCGTCTCACCGATCTCCCGGCCGAATCGCCGCTGTGCGTCGTCGTACAGCTTGATGTCTGCCCTCCGGAAGCGATAGATGGACTGCTTGGGATCGCCGACGAAGAACAACTGACCGGGCACGGTGTCGAGCTGATCCCAAACCGGCATGCCCAGGGATCCCGCGGGGCCGCCCGAACCGTCGATGCGCGCCCTGCTGCCGGAAGCCTCTGCTGACGTGACGGCATGGTCGTGCTCGTCAGCGGCGATCAGCGCAGCGATCTCGATCTGGATCGGGTCGGTGTCCTGGAATTCGTCGAGCAGCAAGTGCCGGTACCTGCGGTGAAGCGACGCATGCGCCTCGGGTGAGGCGCGCAGCAGATCACGCGACCGCACGAGCAGGTCGTGGAACTCCAGTCGACCCGCTGCTCGTCGCTGTTCGGCAGCATCCAGGGTGAAATGCGCTATCCGGTCGCACAACGCCGCAATGGCGTGGTCGATGGCCTCGGTCGCTGATGCACCGCACTGTTCTCGCAATGCGGCGAGTCCCTCGCGCATCGGCGCCCAGCCGTCGCCCCGGAAGACATTGCCGCCCCTGGGCACGCCGCTGCCATCCAGATTGGACTCGTTGAGCACCGCGAATCGCTCGGCATCGGTCGTCGCTGCACGAAGCCGTGCGACGTATTCGCTGAGGCGACTTCGCCGCTCTTCTGCGGCGTCACTGAAGTCTCTCGTCGGATGCCGCCACTCCAGCAGCGACATGCCCCCCTCGATGAGGCTGCTCGCATCGAGAGGCGCCGCTTGCGCTGCCGCGTCGGCGGCAAGCACCCGGTCCCCATTGGCATTGAACGCCGCGGCGATGTCACGCAGCGCATTGGGTTGCACGCCTGCGGCGTCGATGAGTTCGACCGCCCAGCCGATGCCGGGGTCTGACAGCAGTTCGCTGATGAAGCGCCGCCATCGCTCGTCGAATTCGACATCGCTTGCAATCTGGTCGAGCGCTTCGAAACGCGGCGGCAGTCCGGCCTCGATGGGGTGCTCGGAGAGGATCCGTCGGGCGAATCCGTGCAGGGTGGAGATGGCAGCGCCGTCCAGCCCGTCGAGAGCGTTCTTTAGGGTCTCGGAGATCTGCTCACCTGCCTGCTGCGTGAGCAGTTCGTTGAGCTTGGCGCGAATGCGGTTGCGCAGTTCGGCGGCTGCCTTGTCAGTGAACGTGATGGCGGCAATCGAGCCGATCGGCGCGGCGCCCGGCCCGGTCACCAGCTCGACTATCCGGCTGACGAGCGCAGTGGTCTTGCCGGTACCCGCACCGGCTTTGACGAACATGGTGGTTCCGGTCTGCCGGCACACCCGGTCCCGCTCTGCTTGGTCCGCCTGATGCGGGGCCGCGGCGGCCGACGGGGTCACGACTGCACCTCGGCAGGCTCGACGAGTTCAGCGAATGCGGCCAGCGCCGGATCGCCTCGCTTGCGCCGCCATGAATGGCGGATATCGGCGGTGCCGAGTCCGTCCGGGTCGCAGTAGGGACACACGCGGTAGTGGCGCCGGTCGTCGGAGGGCTGGGCGAAGCCGGCGAACACGCCGCTGCGGATCCCGGCCGTGATGACGCTGACCGCCTCGGCGAAGCGAGTCATGACCGCGTCGTCGACGGGCAGCTCCAGCCATTCCCAGCGACCCCGCCTCGAGGAGATGAACCAGTACGCGCTCAGCACCGCTGTGGCGTTCGCTGTGCCGCCTCCGAAGTGCGCACGGGCGGCGAGCGCATACACCGGCAACTGCAGCTTGGTGCCGCCGACGGTCGGATCGGCCCCACTGCCCTTGACGATGTCCTTGTAGCTGTCGGTGGCGCCGGTCTTGTAGTCGATGACCACGAGGCTGCCGTCGCCGATGCGCTCGACCCGGTCGATGATGCCCCGGAAGCGGATCTCGCTGCCGTCGTCGAGGCGGTATGAGACAGCTGGCGCGGAGTCATCGAAGCCGAACCGGAACTCGGAGCTCTGTATCTCGCCGCGCGAGCGCGGGTCGCGTTGTCCGTCGTGGTCGAGCAGTCCGCCGAGGTCGGCGAGCAGAGCCTCGCGATCTCGTTGCCACAGCAGCGGCAGGCCCACCACCCCGCGCTCTTCGGCCTCGCTGGCGAGCTCTTGGCCCAAGCGGACGAGTTCGCTGCGGTCTTCGTCGGTGGGGGAGCGGCCCGGACCCGGCGGTGCCCGCCCCGGGCCGTGATTCGGCATCGGCTCGCCCGACGACCACGCCTGCCGATTGGCAATGAGCGGCCGGTAGAAACGGTCGACCGCCTCGTGCACCAGGCGTCCCCGGTCGAGCGCGCTCAGACGGAGGATCTGCTCGGGCTCGGTGATCGCGCTCACCCCGAGCAACTGCTCGAACAGGTACCGGCGCGGGCACGACGCCCATGTCTCGAGGCGTGTCGCCGACACGACATCGGCTATCGCGCTGTCGCTGTCGATGACTCCCGAGAGATTCCCGTCGAAACGCGTGAACGCCGTGCTGCGCCGGGCCGCCGAAAGCTCGAAACCGCGGCGAAAGACCGGATCGGCGAACATCGGATGCATCTGATGGCCCAATTCGGCGGGGCTTGCTGCGAGCAGGCTTGCCGCGTCGTATTCCCACTGCGCTGAGGGGAAGCCGCATGAGCGCACGGCACTCAAAAACGACGGCAGCTCGACGATGCCGCTTACCGTGTCGTCAAGGGCGGCAGCCCGCAGGTTCTCGGCGTCGAGGCAGCCGTCGGCGAAGTAGCGACCGGTGGTATCCAGCCGACGCGCTGTGTCTGCCATCCAACGGGAGGGCACGTACTCCGCGTTCTGGCGCAGATTGCCGCGTGGCGCCGACAGGGTGCAGTGTTCACGGGTGCCGGCAATCGCGGCGAGCAGGGTCCGGTGACTCTCCGCCGCGTCATCAGCATGCAGCCTCAAGGCCCCGCCCGATGACCGCCGCTCGTCGTCGTCGACGAGGCTGTCGGGCTGGGGCCGTGCGGGGACGATGCCTTCGGCCAGCCCCACGATGTAGCTCCGGTCGGGGGTGACATCGAGTGCGCCGGCGAGCGGGCCGACGTACACGCCCTTGCCTTCGGTGCCGCTGCGGCCGTGCGGCTGTGCGAGTTCGACTTCCAGCGTCTGGCACATGGTGTCGAAGCTGATGCGTGGCTCTATGGCGCCGAGGTCGGAGAGCCGCTCGAGCACGCCCTCGACTCGTTCTGCGGCGCTGATCTCCCACTCGGGCCAGTCCCCGAGCCATGACGCGCTGCCCACCGCTCCCAAGTAGCGGTGCAGCGAGGATCGCATCCAGTCGCAGAGGCCGCGCCAAGTGTGTCGCTTGCGGCCGTCGACGAGACGCTCACGCAGTTCGGCCATGAAGGCTGAAACAGCGTCGCACTCAGCGGCTTCGCGTTCGAGCCACCGGCAGCGGGCAAGGCTGGGATCGTCGCCGGATCTCTCGCTGGAAGCGAGTTCGCGTAGCTCGGACCCATAGCGCCGCAGCCGTGACGACCAGTCGTCTCCGCCGACCACATGCGCGGCCCGCGCCAGGCGTTCCCACATCGAGTCGGGCACGAGGAAGTGCTCGTCGCCGGATTGCTCGGTGTCAGGATCTCTGGGACGGCGGCGCGGCACCCGCGCGCCGGCGAGCAAATCGAACACGTCGCGACGTTCGAGGCGGGGCTCTTCGAGATATGCATCGGCCAGCGCTGCGAGGCCCAGCGCGAACCGCCCGTAGACGGACTCGGCGAGCCTTCGAGCGGTGTTGCCGTACGTTGCGACGCCGACGGCAGCGAACTGATCCTCGAGTGTGCGGCCGTACGGCTCGGCTGCACCGAAGTACACGGCGATTCTGCTCGGCGGGAGACCCTCGTCGAGGTCGGCGATGACGCTGCGCACGACGGTTCGGGCTTCCTCGTCGGCGTCAGTGACGCTGACGATGCGCTCCGCGCAGGACGCTTCGCGCAGCTCGTCGGGGCGCTGGTCGTCGAGGTGCGGCGGCTCGACGCGGAGACGCTTGCACACGCCCTCCGCCACCGAATCGGCGCTGTTGCAGCCCGTCAGCCCCAAGAGCAACTCGACGGGTGCATCTGCGGGGACTCGCCCGAGTGCTCGCAGCAGACATGATTCGTGCTGGTTGAGTCGGCGAGGCAGGTACACGCAGATGCGCCCCAGCTCGTGTGGAAGCTCATCGAACGATCCGATCTGATCGGCAGCGGCGGCCATGAGGTCGAATTCGTCGTACCAGTCGCGACGCAGCGACTCGCGAACTCGTCGGCAGATGTCCACCACACCGGCAGCTCTCGGCGATGTGCCGGCAACGTCGTCGAGTTGTGACTCGGACAGATCGCGTAGCTCCGAATAGGTGCGGCCCAGCGCGCGTGCAGTCTGCTGATGGCCGACAACCGGGCCGAATGGACCGGGATCGTCACCGAGTGCGATGCGCACGGCCGCCGTGACGGCCATGTCGCTCAGCGGCCGCCGCCCCCGCTGCTGCAGCCACGAGCCCCCGAGCCGGTCGGCTAGTTCAGCGACAGTGACGGTCTCGAGCACGGCGATGCCGCCGCCACGCCGACCGAGTTCGCGTCGCAACGACAACCCCGTGTAGTTGGACGGCACCACCACGGTGACCGCAGCGAGCGGATCGTCCGTCTTGGCTCGCTGCACGAAATCAGCGAGCGCCTCACGGGCTTCCGCCCCGAACCCGACACCGACCGCCGCCAACCCGCTCTCCGGCGGGCCGCCGCCGCAAGTCTGCTCGTTCGCCGAATCGCCTGCCATCACGAGACGCAAGATACGCCCAAGGTGTGACATCGAAGGGTCCGCTTGGGTCGGGCTGCGCTGTGGGCAGGCGCAGCCGACGGGACTCAGCGCGTGGCGAGGGCCTTGAGTCGCACTGCGGACAGGCGCTTGAGCTGCTCGTTGCGCGGGTCGACCTCGATGCCGGCTGACTCCAGCGCGGCGAGGCCCAGCAGCGGCTCGACATCGTCGTCGACGAACACCACGGTGCCCATGACCGTCTCGTCCATGAACTCGAGCTCAGCGCCCCCGATGTCGAGTTGCAGCCGACGGCCGTCCGCCGTCTCGTACGTTCGAGAGCCGATCGGCTCGATGCCGATGGCTTCGAGGTGCTGTCGCGGCGCCAGCGAATCGATGGCGCCGGTGTCCACCAGGAATTCGCCCTGCCAAGTGCGATCGCGTGCTGCTGGATTCTTGACGGTGACGGTGACGTGCGTGGCGCCCACAGGAGGCCTCATCTTTCGAACAGGGCGGAGAGACGGCAGCCGATGGCTGCGCCGACGAGCCTCGCGCACATCGCGGGTCGTCCCACCACGATTTTCCGGCACGGGAGCTTTCTGGCTGGAATCCCCTGGAGTCGACGTCATCGGTCCATTGTCGCATCGCCGCCGCGTCGCGACCGACCGGCCGGCTGAGTGGATCAGGCGCCGGCCAGGCGGGCCACGACCGGCGCCATCGCGTCCACCTCGGGATCGTGGATGATGATGTAGCTGGCGCCGTAGGCCTCTCGGTGACGGTGCAGCTGCTCGCAGATGTCGTCGACCGTGCCCGCCAGCACCAGCGGCACCTCACGCGCCTCCTCGGGTGTCAGCCCGAAGCCGGGTGCGAACCGCGCGAGCACGCTGTCGGCGTCGTCTGACACCAGCGCCATGAACGTATTGAGCTGGATCTCGATCTCTGCGAACCGTTCACCGGCAGCGTCGGCGATCCATTGGCGGCGCTCAGCGAACCTGGCCGCAACCGAGCTGCGCGCCGCGTCGGGGCCGACGGTGCCCGAGCGGAGATTCGGGTTCAAGCTGATGATGTCTGCCAGACGCGCCGCCTCGGTCAGCACCCGGCGGCCGCCGCCCCCGATGATGACCGGCGGGCCGCCCGCAGTGTGAGGCAGCGGCCTCCCGATCATGCCGGAGATCTGGTAGTACTCGCCGTCGTAGTCAAGCGGCTCTCCGCTCCACAGCCCCTTGATCACCTCCAAGGCCTCGATCATGCGGCCGATGCGCACACCGGGCCGGTCCAGCGGTATGCCCGCCTGGGAGTAGTCCTCGGTCAGCCAGCCGGCGCCGATGCCGAACTCGGTCCGGCCCTCCGCCAGCAGGTCGAGTGTGGCGAAGTCCTTTGCCAGCACTGCGGGGTGGCGGTAGTCGGCAGCGAACACCAGCGTCCCGACCCGCAGCGCCGTGGTGATCTCAGCCGCGACAGCGGGATGCACGATCGGGGACCAGCTGTCCCAGAAGTGATCGTGACAGAACAAGGACGAATAGCCCAAGTCCTCGACCTTGCGCGCCATTTCCCGGAAGGCCGTCGGACTCTCCGGCCTGCCGTACTGGACGCCGAACCTGAACGGATGCACAGCGGCACTCTACGTGCCGCCCAAATGGCCGCGCTGGCAGGTGGCCTTCCGTTGACGCACCCGTTGCCTCCCGCTCTTGTTCCCCGATTCTCATGCGATCGGGTTGGGCCGCTCGGGTCACGGCTTCGCCTGCCGGCTCAGCCTCGTTGCTGCACGGTGTGCCCGCCAGCAGGCTGCTGGCGGCGATGGTGCGAGACCGGACGCTGACGGCTGCGGCGGCAACGGAGTACGCGCTAGTACGCGCTGGAGTGCATCGAGGCGCTGACCCCGCAGCTCAATGCGTTCGTGGCGCGCACTCGCTCGTCGCCGGTCGGTCATCTGGTTGATGGGGACGGTCGTCCTGCGGCCGACCTGGTGATTCAGCGGGCGGGAGGGGCGTAGATGAGTCCGCCTTCGGCCCAGCGTGCGTTGGGGGTGCCGGCTCGGCGCAGTCCGACAGGTTCGAGATGGCGGTTGTAGATCTCGTCGTAGTTCCCGATCTGGGAGACCACTTGGTAGAACGCGTCGGGTCGCAGTTCCATCGCGGACTGCAGCTCGCCCTGGCCGCCGAGCAGCCGGATCGCCTCGGCGTCGAGCTGGTCGCTGGCGAGCAGATCATCGACGTTGGCCGAGGTGATGCCCTTCTCGTCGAAGATGATCGTGGCGTAGACCGTCCAGTTGACGATGTCGCCGAAGGCGGACTGGTTGGGCGGGTACACCGGGGCGAGCGGTTCCTTCGAGAACGGAAGCGCGGGGAAGATCACCCATTCCTGGTCGCCCTGCTGGCGGGCCCGGCGGCCGACGAGACCGGATCCGTCGGTCGTCATCGCATCGCAGGCACCGGCGATGAAGTTCTGCGTGATGATGTCGAGGTCTTCGAAGGTCTGCAAGCTGATGGTGATGCCGGCGGCGTCAGCGGCGTCGGTCATGTTCTGCTCAGTGGTGGTGCCCGCCGTGGCGCACACGACGGCACCTGCAACGTCGGCCACGGTCGACTCCGACGTGAAGCCGTCGCTGGCGCGGCCCATGAGCTGCTGCCCGTCGTAGAAGGTGACGGGCGCGAAGTCGAGAGCGAGTTCGGAGTCGCGGCCCTGCGTCCATGTCGTGTTCCGCACGAGCACGTCGATGACGCCGGTCTGCAGCGCCAGGAATCGCTCCGCCGAAGTGAGAGCCACGAAGCTGACCGCGTCGGCGTCGCCGAGGATGGTGATGGCAAGGGCCCGGCAGTAGTCCGCGTCGAAGCCGGTGGTGCTGCCGTCGGGCTGGGTCTCCGAGAACGCCACCGCGGCGCCGTACACCCCGCAGTTGAGGATGCCCCGCGACCTCACCGTCTCGAGCAAGTCGGCGCCTTGGGCCTCTGGCGCCGCTGCGGTCCCTGAGGCTGCGCCGTCCCCCGACGCGCAACCCGCAGCCAAGACCACAGCTACAGCGACGGCTGCGACCAGTTGATGTCGAGCACGCATTCGTGTCGCACCCCTTTGGTGCGCTGGACCCTACACAAGACGCATGCGAACAGCATGGTGGACGGAGACAGGGAAACCACGATGAACACCTCAACGAACACCTCAACCGAGACCCGATCCCGTACGGGCGACTGGCTGCTCGCCATTGCCGTGGCGCTCGCCGGCTTCCTGCTGATCTTGAGCTGGAGCCTGCCCAGCGGCTGAGCTGAAATGGCCCGCACGAACGTGGCGTCCGCGCACCACCCGCCCGCCGAGCCGGTGCTGCATGCGTTCTCGTACACCGTCGAGGTCGCCGCCGCCCCCACGACGTTCGTCGTCTCGGGTGCGGGTGAGATCCCCGAAGCCACGCTCGACGACAACGAGATCATCCGCAAGGGCGAGACCGATCCCGAGGCGATGCGCGAGAAAGCGGCCTGCGTGACCGCCGCCATGGGCTCACGGCGCAGCGACGGTCTCAGCAGGGGTCGGCGGGCGTGAGCGGAACCACGCTCAGCAGCAGTGCCGTGCGCTCAGCAGACCGAGCAGCAGGTTCCGACAGAGCTTGGTCACAGCGAGCGCGGACCAGCGAGCACCGGAACGTGAAGCTCGATGATGTCCGGCCCGGGGTCGTGGGTGACGACTGATCGGAACCACGGACTCTGCAAGATCGACAGCTTCCTCATCGCCACGAAACCAACGGTAGCCCCGCATTCCGATCCAGCCGTTTTCCGCCTGACGCCACCGCCTCGATGACCTGAGAGACTGGGCGGCGTGGCCCAGAACGTTCTCGGCGGTGAACTGCAGCCGTGCTCGTATGACCCGCTGACCGGCTGGTTCCGCGATGGCTGCTGCAACACCGACTCGGGCGACTTCGGGGTGCACACCGTGTGCGCCGTGATGACCGCTGAGTTCTTGGACTTCTCGAAGTCGGCCGGCAATGATCTGTCGGCGCCGCAGCCGGACACCGGCTTCGACGGCCTGAGACCGGGCGATCAGTGGTGCCTGTGCGCCTCGCGTTGGACCGAGGCGTTCGAGGCGGGCGTCGCTCCCCCGGTAGTGCTGGAGTCCACCCACGCCCGCACGCTGGAATGGGCCGGCCTGAGCGACCTCGAGGAGCACCGATTCACCGGCAACGGCGCCTGAGGCCCCGCAGCCACCTCGCCGGGTTGGCGCGATTCGCTGGTGCTGCATTGGCTGTGGGACTCGTCTCGGGCTGCACCGGGAGCATTTCGGACGATCTTGCGGCCGACGCTCAGCCCTGGCATCGGCACGTCGAATGCCTGCACGTCATCGACGTGGTCGCTGAGCCTGGTCTTGGCTACCGGGCACACGGTTCCGACGGTGGGTTCATCGCTCTGCCCACGACAACGCTGCAGCTCGGACGGTCGGGATCAGAGGACTCCGGCTACGAGGACTACCGGTTCGCGAAGTTCGGGCTGCTTGTGCGCCGCGCTCAGCAGGCATCGCTGGAGATTGCGAGAGTCCCAGGCGACGCGTTCTGGGACTACGGGGACCATGTGTTCGGGTCCGCGGATGCGCTGACGGCCGGTCCGTGCACCACACATGGCCCGGCGTGCGAGGTCGATTCGGCCGAATACGCGGGCGGCTGGCCATGCGGGGCCGACCGTGGCGAATGGATGGTCTGGGCGGGCGGAATCTGGGTCAATGAACCCGGATGCGTCGAGGTGGTCGCCTCGTCAAAAGACGAGGAGATTCCCGTGCGGCTGGCCGTCGGTGCGCCCTGTGGCGGGTGAGATTGGTCTGTCAGGCGCCGGTGAGTGCTTCGATCAGTGCGCCGCAGCGGGCGTCTCGTCGCTTGAGCGTGGCGTGTCCGAAGCTGGGCGTGACGCTCAGTGTTCGCCGCGCGTCGCCGAGGGCCGGCCGGCAGCCCTCGCCGCCGCTCACGCCAGGAAGTTCGCGACACGCGCGGCGGAGCGTCGGCTGGGGATTGCATGCAGGTGATGGGCGCCGTCGGTGCGCGCAGGGACCATCCGCTGCCACGGCACTTGGCGGCGTCGCGTCTGACGCATTGCGTGGACGGGGCGACGGAGATCCAGGACGTCGTGATCAGCCGGGCATTGCTCGACTGAGTCTTTCCCATGGGACTGTCAAAGAGACAGACCGCAAGACAGTCTTGGCTCTGCTCAGGTCTTCTTGGTATCGCCGAGCCAGCCGACGATGGCATCGGCTACCTGCCGTTCCGGCGCGTCGTCGGTCTCAAAGCGCGTCAGGGCCGACCACTCCAGGTCGAGCCCCGAACGGCCGCAGCGCACGGCGACGAGCCGCCCCGAGTCCAGCCACGGCGACATCGCCCACCTGCTGAGTATCGACACGCCGAAATCAGCAGCGATCATCTCGGCGATGGCGCCGGTCTGCTCGAGCACGGTGATGGTCCGGGGTGACACCCCGGCGGGACGGAGGAATCGCTCGTACTCGAAACCCGGTGACGGTTGCCGGCTGTAGGTGAAGTAGTCCTCTTCGGTCACCGCCTCGGGGCCGATCCAGGATCGACCCGCGAGACGGTGATCCGGGTGAGTGACCAAGACGAGCTCGTCGGTGAACATGTGCTGGACCTCGCAGGTCCCGTGTGCGGGCCCCGGAGCGAGAATGAGATCGGCAGTTCTGTCGGCGAGCCGTTGAACGGGCGCGTCACCGACGACGACAAGTTCGAGCAGCAGACCCTCCAGCCGGTCGGCAGAAGCGGTCGCGAACTGTGCCAGCCAGTGGTAGCAGTCGTAAGAACCGACTCCGATGCGCACCGTCGCGGTCGTCCCGCCGACGCTGCGCATGAAGTCGCGCTCGGCGCGAGCGAGGTCCGGCATCGCCCGACGAGCTGCCTGGTACAGGGCAAGCGCCGCAGGCGTCGGCTGCATGCCACGGGACGGCCTGCGTTCGAACAATCGGCCGCCCAGCCGCCGTTCTGCCTCCGCCAGGCGATGACTGACCGCTGACTGGCTGACATGAAGTCGGCCGGCCGCGGCGGTCACCGAACCGGTTTCCGAGACCGCCATGATGGTCTCGTAGTGGTGCATTTCCAGACGTGAAGACATTGCTGCGAACTCGCCAGTCGAACGGGTGTGCATGAATCAAAGTGATGGTTCGCGCACAATAGCTGCACTCCCTCAGCTGCGCATCGCGATGCCCGACCGATCCCACAGACAACCGTCGACGAGGTGCGCAGCCCGCCGTTGCCCCACGATCTCGATCTGAAAGTCAGCGTCGTCGCAGCCCGCCGGCACGTAGCCCATGGCGACAGACACGTTGCTGTGGTGGGCGTACCCCCCTGAGGTCACCCAGCCGACCGGCGCCCCGTTGCAATAGACGGGCTCGTCGCCGGCAGCGTCGAAGCCGGACTCATCGGCGGGTCCGTCGAGCGTCCACGTACGCAGCGACATCGCCCCAGCGAAATCGCCCCGGCTGCCCTCCGACGTTCCGCCAAGCCCGTACTTGTCGATCAGGGCTGATCGCCCGACGAAATCAGCACCGTCATCGCCGGTTCTCGTGAATCGGACGAAACGACCCAGGCCTGCCTCGAAGGGGTCGTAGGTGGGTCGGTACTCACGCGCCCAGCTGCCGAAGCTCTTGTCCAGTCGAAGCGAGTTCAACGCAGCCAAGCCGAACAGGCGCAGCCCGTGTCCTTTTCCGTGCGTGACGAGCAGATCGAAGACGTGACGCAGGTAACCGGCATCGGTCCACAGCTCGTAGCCGAGTTCTCCGGTGTAGCTCAGCCGACCGCACCACGCTCGTGCCCATCCCACATCGAGCGCGGTGAAGCTGCCGAAGCGCATCGCCTCGTTGGAGACGTCAGCGTCGGTCACCTCCGACAGGAGATCTCTCGCCTTCGGCCCGGCAATGGCCACGCCGCACAGTTCGGCGCCGAGCGTGCGGTACCAAGCTGCTTCATGGGGTGCTCTATCGGATGACGCCGCTCCATGGGGCACAGCATGTGATTCGCGCCAGCGGGCCAGATCGGCATCGAACCACCGCTCGTAGTAGCGCTCGGCGATGCCCGAGCCGAAGATGATGAAGCGCTCGGCGGTTGCGGCATTGCCGGTGGCGCCGCCGGTCACCGTGTGCACCGGCCCCTCGGCAGACCCGGTCGCCGGCGGAAGGCAGGCCACGGTGAGATCACCGGTGAGATTGCCTTGCTCATTGCACATAGGCGCGAGCGAGATCCGGCCCGGCCGCGGCAGCCTGCCCGCCAGCAAGTGCGTGAGCCATGCCCGGGCACCGGGTCCCTCCACCAAGAACTTGGCGAAACCCGACGTCTCCATGAGACCGACGTCATGGCGTACCGCGTGCACCTCAGCACGAACATGAGGCCACGCATTGGAGCGGCCGAAGGTGACGTCCTCGGTTGCGTCGGGCTCTGGCGCAAACCACAGCGGCACTTCGAGGCCGTAGACGTCGCCGAAGACAGCCCCGGCCGCACGCTGCGGCTCGTAGATCGAGGTGGTCGCCAGTGGTCGGCCCTCGGGCAGGAACTCGTTCGGAAAGGCGATGCTGAAGCGCCGCTGGTAGTTCTCGCGCACCTTGGCGGCGGTGTAGGGGCGGGTGGCCCAGTCGCCGAACCGGGCAAGATCCATTGCCCAGACATCGAATCCGGGATCGCCGGTCGTCATCCAGTTGGACAGCCCGAGACCCACGCCGCCGCCTTGGCAGAGTCCCGCCAGCACCCCGCAGGCGGACCAGAAGCCCGGCAAGCCCCGGACCGGTCCGACGAGCGGGTTCCCGTCGGGAGCGAAGGTGAACGGTCCGTTGACCACCCGAGCGATGCCTGCATCGCCCAGCACGGGGAAGTGCCTGAACGCGGTGTCGAGCGACGGCGCGATGCGCTCGAGATCGGGTGTCAGCAGTCGCCGCTCGAAGTCCCAGGGCGTCTGGCGACGCTGCCATGCCACTGCGGCCTGGTCGTACGTGCCGACCAGCAAGCCTTGACCCTCCTGGCGCGTGTAGATCTCACCGCCGAAATCGATCGCGCCCATGAGCTCGGTGCCGGTGCGCTCGTTGTGGGAGATGACGTCATCGAGCGGTTCGGTGATCACGTAGGTGTGCTCCATAGCGAGCACCGGAAGCTCCACACCCACCATGCGGCCGACTTCACGCGCCCACAGCCCGCCGGCGTTGACCACGTGGTTCGCCTCGATCCAGTCGTCACAGCCGTCGTCGCCGCCTGCGTCTGACGTGCCGGCCAGATCGCCGCGGGAGGTGTCGTAGAGCCCGATGCGCCAGGCTGCGCCGTCCGGCGTTCGTTCGATACGGCGGGCCCAGGTGTGGCGGCGGATCTGGGCGCCGCCCGCCGTTGCCGCCTTGGCGTACGCATACGTCACGCCGCTGGGATCGACATGGCCGTGCTCGGCGTCGAGCATCGCGCCGACGAATTGGTCGGGATCGATGATCGGCAGGAGCCGGGCAGCCTCGGCGATCGGGATCATCTCGGAGTCGATGCTCAAGTACTTGCCCCGTGCATCGGTCATCTGCAGCCAGTCGAGACGCTCGGGCGTGTCTGCCAGGAAGATGGCACCGGTCATGTGGATGCCGCAGTCCTGGCCGGAGGACGCCTCGATCTCGCGATAGAGCTCGATCGTGTACTTCTGCAGCTTCGCCACGGTCGGGTCGGCATTGATGGGATGAATGCCGCCGGCTGCATGCCAAGTCGACCCAGCTGTCAGGTCGGCGCGTTCGAGCAGCACGAGGTCGGTCCACCCGGCGCGCGTCAGGTGATAGAGCACAGAGGCTCCGACGACGCCGCCGCCGATGACGACGGCCTGGACTCGCTCGGTCATGAGCGCCCAGTCGCGGTGGACGCTTGGATCCGTTCGATCGCGGGCGGCACTGGGTTGGGCTCACTGCCGAAGAGGTCAACCGAACCCGGGCGGTCGCCTCGGGGGATCTCCAACTCGGCAAGCGACGGCAGCGTCATCAAGTCGGCGGTCATCTTGTGGAAGCGATTCAGCGGCTCCTCGAATCTCGGGGCCAAGGGTCCCGGCGGCGCGCCGCCCGCAGAGATTCCCCGCTGTGCCCGCTCGCAGATATCGATGTCCTCGTCGTTCACTTCGATCCAGAAGCGGCGTGTGATCTCGAATGACTCGCGCAGCTCGGCCGATGGCTCGGCGTCGGTCATGGGGCCGGGGGGAAACAGGAAGGTGCAGTGCTCGAGGGTGCGGCCCGCGCTCAGCGGCTCCAGTCGCATCAGGAACATGTGGCTCGGCAGCACCGCGAGCGTCACGTTGGGGAACAAGGCCACGAACCTGCCGCTGGCGGCGTCGGAGTCGTCGAGTCCCGCGGCCGGAGGCAGCGTCAGCCAGTCATCGCGCTCCTCGCCCGAGACCGGCGTTGTGGTCTGCCCGCAGTACATGCCCGGCCCTTGGTAGCGGTAGTGGTCGGGCACTCGAGACACCTTGGCCAGCTCCGGATGCACCCACGGCAGGTGGTAGTACTCGGCGAAGTTCTCGGCGAGGAGCTTCCAGTTGGCGGCTACGTCGAACGTGCGCGAACCGCCAGGCACGCTGGCGGGGCCCCAGTTCTCGAAGTCGTAGGCGGCCAAGCGCTCGGGCAAGTCACCCAGCCATATCCGCAGCGGCGGCGCATCGGCATCCAGGCTGACGAACACCAGCGGACCCCAGACCTCGGTGCGGATCGGAATCAGCCCGTAGTCGGTCATGTCGAAGTCTTCCCTCGGCACCTCGTCGAAGAACGGAGCGGCCACGAGCTGACCGTCGGCGCTGTAGTGCCAGCGGTGATACGGGCAGCGAATCGTGTTGGCGATGTCGCAGTCGGCCTCCGCAAGCTCGGTGCCGCGGTGACGGCAGGAGTTCAGAAAGCCCCCCAGGCCGGCGTCGGATCGGGTCAACAGCACCGAACGCCCGCCCACCGAGCGCACCAGCAGCCGGCCTGGCTGCGCCACCTCGGCGGCCAAGGCCACCCCCACCCATGCCCGGCCGAACAGCCGGACCTGCTCGGACCCGAAGAAGTCCTCGTCTGCATAGACCGCCGGCGGCAGGGCGTATGCCGAGGTCATCTCGGTGCGGCTGCGGGCCCAGAACTCAGCCGTTTCCCAGTCTGTGACCGTCGAGTTCGCCATCTCGTAGTTCTATCGCGTCCCGGCAGACGTTCCGAACAGTGGTGCGCGGAAAGAGGCGCTTCGCCCGGTCAACCGTCGCGCTCGCTCTCGGGGCTCCCGGAGCGGCCGGCGGGGCGGATCTCCGCGATGAGGTCGCCCGGCTCGAGCAGGGCGCCGGGTGCCGCGGCAACTGAAATGACTGTGCCGGTGACCGGCGTCGAGATCGACGACTCCATCTTCATGGCCTCGATGACCGCAATCGTGTCGCCTGCAGCCACCTGATCGCCCTCGGACACCGACACGTTCACTGTGCCCCGGAACGGTGCCGCCACGTGGCCCCGAGCGCTGGGGTCTGCCCTGGCGTGTTCTGCCCGGTCGATCGCCACGGTGCGGTCGAGGGTGTCGATATCTCGGGGCTGGCCGTTGACCCGGAAGCTCACGAGGCGGATGCCCTCGTCGTTGGGCTCGCCGATGGACCGCAGGCCCAGCAGCAGTCGCACGCCCGGGCCGAGCACCACTGCGGTGTCTTCGTCGTGAGGGTCCAGGCCGTACCAGAACAGCAGCGAGGGCAGCACCGACAGGTCGCCGTAGCGATGCGTGTTCTCGTCCTGGGCGGCTGATTGGGTGGGGAAGAGCAAGCGGTTCAGCGTGGCGGCGCGATCGGTCGCCAAGCCCTCCGCGTCGTCGTCAGTGAGCTCGGAGGCCTTGGGCGTCCAGTCGCGGCCCTCGACTGCCTGGGCTCGGAACGGCTCCGGGAATCCGCCGGGCGGGGTGCCGAGCTCGCCGCACAAGAACCCGATGACGCTGTCGGGCAGGTCGGCCGAGGCGGGATCGGCCGCCAGATCGTCAGGTGTGACGCCGGAGGCCACCAGGTGCAGGGCCAGGTCGCCCACGACCTTGGATGACGGCGTGACCTTGATCGGGCGGCCCAGCAGCTCGTTGCACGCGGCATAGAGCTGTTCGACTTCCTCGAACCGGTGCCCGAGACCCAGCGCGGTGGCCTGGGTCCGCAGGTTGGACAGCTGCCCTCCGGGAATCTCGTGGCGGTAGATGGTGCCCGTCGGCGAAGCCAGGCCGGCTTCGAATGGCGCATACACCCGCCGCACCGATTCCCAGTAGGGCTCCATGTCGCCGATCGCGTCGAGGCTGAGGCCGGTTGCCCGCTCGGTGTCGTCGGTCATGGCCACGATCGAGGCAATCGACGGCTGCGAGGTCATGCCCGACAGCGGCGGAGCGGCGCCGTCGATGGCATCCACCCCGGCGTCGATCGCTGCGAGATAGGTCGCGAGCTGCCCGCCGCCGGTGTCGTGCGTGTGCAGGTGCACAGGCTGGGCGAATCGATCCCGCAGCGCACTGACCAGAGTCGTCGCGGCCGGCGGTCGCAGCAGCCCGGCCATGTCCTTGATGCACAGGATGTGCACTCCCGCGGCGTCGAGCTGCTCGGCGACCCCGAGGTAGTAGTCGAGGGTGTAGAGGTCCTCATCGGGGCTGGACAGGTTGCCCGAGTAGCAAATGGTGCCCTCGGCCACGGCGCCGGTCTCGATGACCGCTTCGATGGCGGGCCGCATCTGGTCGATGGAGTTGAACGCATCGAACACCCGGAATATGTCCATCCCGCACTCGGCTGCCTCGGCCACGAACTCATGGGCGACCGTGTCGGGATAGGGCGAGTAGCCCACCGTGTTGCGCCCCCGCAGGAGCATCTGGGTGCAGATGTTGGGTGCCGCGGCACGTATGCGCCGCAGTCGTTCCCACGGGTCCTCGTGCAGGAACCGCAGCGCCACGTCGAAGGTGGCGCCGCCCCAGCACTCCATGCTGAGCAGCTGCGGCATGTTGTGGGCCATCTGGCGGGCGCCGGCCACCAGGTCGATGGTGCGCAGCCGGGTGGCCAGGATGGACTGGTGGGCATCGCGCAGCGTGGTGTCGGTGATGGCCACAGTGGTTGCCGCTCGCAGTTCGGCGGCGAAGCCGGGCGGTCCGAGCTCGTCGAGTCGCTGCTTCGACCCGTCCGGCGGCGTGCGCGGCGTGGGTGCCAGCTTGGTCGCAGGATCGACACGGGTCGGGGCCGATCCGTTGGGCTGGTGGACGGTTACGTCGGCCAGATAGCGCAGCAGGCGAGTGGCTCGGTCGGCACCCACCGACGCAGCGGTCAGCTCGGGACGATCGTCGATGAAGGTGGTCGTGACCGGTCCGGCTCGGAATTCAGCGTCGGCCAGGATCGCCTGCAGGTACGGCTGGTTGGTCGACACGCCCCGCACCCGGTACTCGGCCAGCGTGCGCTGCATCCGGCGGACCACTGTGTCGAAGCTCGGCCCGCGGCAGGTGATCTTCTCGATCATCGAGTCGAAGTGCGGCGTGATCTCCACCCCCTGGTACACGCAGCCGTCCAGACGCACGCCCGCGCCGCTGGCGGGTCGGTACGCCACGATGCGGCCGGTATCAGGACGGAAGTCGTTGGCCGGGTTCTCCGCGGTGACCCGGCACTGCAGTGCAAAGCCCCGCAGGCTGATGTTGCCCTGGCTCAATCCGAGATCGTCGAGCGTGGCGCCCGAAGCGATGCGCAACTGCGATTCCACCAAGTCCACATCGGTCACCTCCTCGGTCACGGTGTGCTCCACCTGGATGCGAGGGTTCATCTCGATGAAGACATGCCGACCGCTGGCGTCCACCAGGAACTCCACAGTGCCCGCGTTCGCATAGCCGATGGCCTCAGCGAACCGGACGGCGTCTGCGAGCAGTTGCCCTCGCACCGCAGGGTCGAGATCCCTGGCGGGAGCCATCTCGACCACTTTCTGGAACCGCCGCTGCACCGAGCAGTCGCGTTCGTAGAGATGCACGACGCTGCCGCCCGCGTCGGCCAGCACCTGGGCCTCGATGTGGCGCACGTCGGTCATGGCTTCTTCCAGGAAGACGGTGCCGTCGCCGAACGCACTGTGCGCCTCTCGCCGTGCGGCGTCGATCGCCTCGGACAGGTCGCTCGGACGCTCCACACGGCGCATGCCCCGACCGCCGCCACCCGATGCGGCCTTGACGAACAGCGGGTACCCGATCCCCGTAGCAGTGGCGGCGACATCGATGTCGCTGTCGGGGTCGATGGGCGCCGACTGGCGCAGCACGGGCAGACCTGCCTCGTCGGCTGCCTGCCGCGCCCGGATCTTGTTGCCGGTGAGCCTCAGCACTTCCCCGCTCGGTCCGACGAACGTGACACCTGCAGCTGCGCATGCGTCGGCGAGATCGGGACTCTCCGACAGGAACCCGTAGCCGGGGTAGATGGCGTCGGCGCCGACCTCGACCGCCTTGGCCACGATGGCCTCGTGGTCGAGGTAGGCCCGGACCGGCCGGCCCTCGGTGCCAATGACGTATGCCTCGTCGGCCTTGATCCGGTGCAGGGCACCGCTGCGCTCCTCCTCGACGGGAAGGATCGCAACCGTCCGGATACCAAGCTGGGTCGCAGCGCGAAAAGCACGGATGGCGATCTCGCCCCGGTTCGCTACGAGCAGTTTCTTCATGACGATCTCCGGTTCGATGACGCCGCCGGCAGGAGGCATCCCCGCAAGACTCCGGGCCTGCGTACGCCGACGCCGCCGTTGGTGATCACCTTAGATTCGCCCGTGTTGAGAGCGAGAGCGACTGGGGCATGCGCAGCCTGCGCGCCGTTCCGCTGGGTCAGTACGGTTGTGCCGTGCGGGCCTCGAGGAATGCGATTGCGCAAGCGTGTCCGGGATGGCGCCTAGTCCTATTGGGCAGCCTGGGTGTCAGCCAATGAGTGCGGCTGGCGTCCACACTTTCGTTGCGTGTACCAGCCGGAAGCGATATCGGCCAGCGCCTGGCTTGCAGTTGCGCGACCTTGATGGTCCGGTGGTTCGGCGCGCCACCGAATGGACGAATCGACTGGAATCGGCTCGTTGCGCAGTCGCTCCGCTGGATCTGTACACGGGAAACTCTTGGTATGTGGCGCGCGATCTGCGAAGCACTTTGGAGATCGACAGTCACTTGTGGGCTCTGTCGGCAGGCTTCGGCCTACTGCGAGCTGATGATGACATTGCGCCCTACGGGGCGACTCTGGCCGGTGGTCACGCTGATTCCGTGGTTCGCCGTACCGATCCGGACTGCGCCTCTCGCGTGACTCGGACGTGGTGGGGCGCACTGTGCGACTGGCGCGGCCCCAGTTCGCAGACGAGCAGCCATCGAGAAATCGCGTCAGTAGCTGCCAAACACCCAGCCGATCTGTTTCTGATCTGCGCAGGTCGGGCCTATGTGGACGCTATGGCCGACGATCTGGCGCGCGCCGCAAATCACCTAGCCGCACCTGAGCGCTTGATCATTTTCGGATCGGGCGAATGCCCCGACGGCCGCCTCGGGCGCTCATGGGTGCGCGTGCAGTCACGAGTTCGCCTAACGGTCGGTGGCGCGCTGAACTCTCTTTTCGTCCGAATCGCTCGCTATGCATTGGTCGAAGGCGACTCGTCACCTGCGGACGCCCGTGGAATGCAAGCGATGGTTGATCGACTGGCAGCCTCTGTCGAGCGACCGACTGCTATACGGCGCAATAAGTCCTCCGACGAGCAGATCGCAAACTGGATCGCTGGCGAGTTGCAGAGTGGGGAGCGCATCGCCAAGTCTGCGGCGTTGCGCAAACTCCGGCAAGGCGGGCGGGCATGCGAGCAGAACCGGTTCGGGCGACTGTTCGACGAAGTACAGGCTTCGCTCCGGTAAGCGAAGTGAAGTTCTACTTTCCCGACAGCCAGGACCAGGTGGATCCCAGCTTTGATTTCCACTCCGAGGAACGCTCGCCCTTTCGCGTCCGGCAGCGAGACGACCGGTACGCCCATGAGGTACTACGGCCCGCGCCATACGACGGCCTGCTGGTCTCCAAGCCAATCGTCGATGGCTTGCCTGGTGTGTCAGGCAAGTACACCGAGGCGCAGCGGCATCGTCTCTATCGGGAAGGAGTCAATCGCTTCTTCAGGCTTGAGCAGCAAGGCGGCCAACTCGAGATCATGGGAGATTGTGGCGCATTCACCTATGTCCGCGAAGATCAACCCCCCTACTCCGTGAACGAGGTCATTGACTTTTACCAGCGCTGTGGGTTCGATGCCGGTGTTTCAATTGATCATGTTGTGTTCGGTTACGACCCGGAGTTGGATGCGTCACCACCGGATGTGCCTGCAGAATGGACGCGCCGACAGCAGTTGACGCTCTCGCTAGCTGCTGAGTTTCTACGACAGCATCGAAAGAATCAGTGCAGTTTTGAGCCAATTGGAGTGGCACATGGATGGAGTCCGCTGTCATATGCAGCGTCGGTAAGGCAACTTCAGAGCATCGGATATCGGCGCATAGCGATGGGTGGCATGGTGCCATTGAAAACGCCAGCTATCATCTCGGTCCTGTGCGCAGTGAAAGAAGTAACCTGTAGCAACACTCACCTGCATCTACTTGGTGTAACGCGACCCAACCATATGCGACAATTCGCGAGATGCGGTGTAACAAGTTTTGATAGCACTTCGCCGTTTGTGCAGGCTTTTATGGACGAGCGAGATAACTACTATACGCTAGATGGTTCCCATGTCGCCATTCGGATTCCACAAGTCGACGGAAACACGCGCCTACGGAAACTAATAGACGCTGGCAAGATTGACCAGCGCTACGCGAGGCGACTTGAACGTAACTGTTTGGCAGAGATTCGTGGCTATGCGGCGGGTCATGGTTCATTGTCGTCGGCCATTGAGGCAGTCGCAGAATATTCCGCATTGTTAGGTGACAAGAAGGATCGGACGCAGCAGTATACAGACACGTTGGAATCAATGCCTTGGGAACAGTGTGACTGTGACGTGTGTCGCGACATCGGCGTCGAAGTGGTGCTTTTTCGAGGCGCCGAACGCAATAGACGACGAGGATTCCACAATCTCCATGTATTTGAGCAGCGCATGAGGCGTGAGTTGACACATCCCTGGGAGCGGCTAGATTGACGAATTCTATGAAGGTGCCTGTCGACGGTGAGGTTCTGCGCTTGCCCGCGCTGGAAGTGGAGCAGGGTCCACAGAGCTGCCTGTACATGTTCGCGATCGATGGCAAACAACTGCCCCGTTTCACCACGGTCTCTCGCGTCCGGCGCGAAGACGGTGTACTCGACGGCTACCAACGGCCGGAGATCTTGGCGCATGTGAATGCGATCCGCAGCTATATCGAATCTGAGGAGCCAATGATCCCGAATGCGATAGTTGTGGCGTTTGATCATCGAGTACGGTTCGAACCAGATCAGGAATCCTCGGCCAAGAACTCCACTGCGCGGGCAGGCCATCTTGTTGTCCCCGTCGATGACTCACTGCCAGACGAAGACAAGCCCGGATGGATCGTGGATGGTCAGCAACGCTGGGCAGCGATGCGCGAGGCCAATGTTGACGCATTTCCAGTTTGTGTGACTGCATTCGTGACAGACGACGAAGGGCAGCAGCGGGCCCAGTTTATTCTTGTCAACTCCACCAAACCGCTCCCCAAGGGCCTCATCTATGAGTTGCTGCCGTCAACGTCAGGTTCACTACCGCCATTGCTGTCGCGCAAGAAATTTCCTTGCCTGCTGCTCGAACGACTCAATCTAGACGAAGATTCACCTTTTCTCGGGATGATTCGCACTCCCACTACGCCGAGCGGTCTAGTTAAAGACAACTCAATTCTGCGGATGCTGGAGAATAGCCTGACCGATGGCTGCCTCTACCACTATCGCTACTCGGAGAGCGCAGGCGGCGATGTTGAGCGCATGTTGGAGTTGTTGCGAAATTATTGGTCGGCAGTGCGCGAAGTCTTCTCCGAGGCATGGGGCTTGTCGCCACGCAAATCTCGTCTGATGCACGGCGCCGGAATTGTAAGTATGGGCTATGTAATGGATGCCTTAGCTGAGCCAGATATTGAACTGGGTGAGGAACCGAGCAAAGAGTTGTTTCTGGATGGGCTCGAAGTTCTGCGCAACTGTTGTCGATGGACACACGGAACCTGGCACTTCGCCTCAGATGTCGAGCGCAATTGGAACGACATTCAGAACACCTCGCGGGACATACAACTGTTGAGCCGCTACTTGCTCACTCAGTGTGAGGGCATGTTCAGCAATCAAGGACAGCTGGCGATAGGCGATCTGACCTGAACTGAGAATCAAATGGCAGTTAATGTCGAGAAGACGAAGCGAGGCTCAGGGCTCCTATGATTAGCGCGATTGAGCAGTTGAGCGCTGGTTCGCTGGTTGATACCGGTTCTCCATATGGGATCGGAAGACTAGTCTCATTTGACTCTGCATCTGCGCGAGTGCAGTTCTTCAAGGGACCTGCGCAGAGTCCATATGTTACCGAGTCGTTTGCCATAACTGACATCGCCCCGGCCACGCTGATGCCGCATACACGTGCCTATGTTCTCAACGGAAGCCACTGGAAAATTGGACGAATTGTTAGTCACCATTCCGACGAAGTGGGACGATATGCTATTAGCTTTCCGAAGCAAGAGGGTGCACTACTCTCGGCGAGCGACTTTGAAATCCGTTGGCAACAGCCAGTTGAAGACCCGTTCGAGTGCCTAGCGGTTCTTGGCGGTGACAATCCGGTCATCTATAGGTCGCGGAAGGATTTGATCGAGCAGTGGCATCGTCAAGCCTCAGCGGCGCGCGGGATCGAGAGTCTGTTCTTGGCCTCTGCTGAACTGCACGATCATCAAATGACGGTTGTGCGTACGGTCGTCGCGGACTCGTTGCGTCGCTATCTGCTCGCGGATGAAGTCGGCCTTGGCAAGACAATTGAAGCGGGGGCATTGATAGCGCGCAGCATCAATGGGAACTCTTCGCGGGCTGTGTTGGTACTTGTACCTGAGCACTTGGGCGAACAATGGGCACACGAACTGCGTCATAAATTCCATCTCGGCGAGGCTTTGGGTGACACCGTGGTCATTTGTTCTCATGATGAATGGGACGCTTGGCCGCACGGTAGTGTTGACATGCTTGTCGTTGACGAGGCACATCGCCTAACCCGTCTTGCCCGCCGCTCGACGGACACGTTACGCCGACTCGGAGAGTTGGCCCATTACGCAGCGTCTGTGTTGCTCTTGTCCGCGACGCCGGTGAGATCCAACGAAGTCGCGTTCCTTGACTTGCTGAATCTGCTGGACCCCGAGAATTACCCGCGCGACGATGTCGAATCGTTCGTCGATCGTGTGCGCATCCGAGACCAAGTGGCCCTGATTCATGAGGCATTGACCGATGACCTAGACAGGTTTGACGTCTCGCTGTATGCCGACCAATTGGTGCAAACGTTTCCGCACGATGACGCGCTGCAGTCTCGTGCGAAACACGCCGTCCGGTGTTCAGACGACGAGCGCCCCGCTGCAGTGAGAAGATTGCGCCACCATCTATCGCGGACTTACCGCCTGCACCACCGCCTGCTGCGCACGCGGCGCTCACGCAGAATCGGTGCTCACTTTGATGTACGCGGACGTTGGTGTGCAGAGTCCTTCGTCGTGGAGGTGGCGGACGAGACCGACCGGTTGCGCCGCAATCTGGCTGACGCATTTCGGATGCATCTGGCGGAACAGCTTGAGACCGGTGTACTTGACGAAGCTCAGGCTGCCGCTGCGTTCGCTCGCATGGCTGCAATGTGTGGTTCACACCCGACGGCGCTGTTGTCGCTCACTGAATCGACTTGGACGGGTACGGGAGATCCATCAGACTTGCTGGTCGCTGCGTGGCTCTCCTCTCGCGCCGATCATTGGCGGCGAGAACTCCGAGCATACGCATCTTCAGTGACCGATCGCTTGGTAATGGCGTTGGACCACATGGCGATCACCAAAGATCGCGGCAAGGTAGTGGTGATTTCCGCATTCTCGGCGGTAGCCGAAACCGTTGCCGACGCTCTCGTTCGCCGGCGTGGAGAGCACCGCGTCGCAACCCATCTTGATCACCATTCCCGTTCCGAGCAATTCGACGCTGTGGAGCGGTGGAAGTCGCAGCCGGAGTGCCGCGTGCTGGTGTGTGACGCCAGCGCCGAGGAAGGAATCAATCTGCAGACTGCGAGCGTCATCGTCCATCTAGACCTGCCATGGGAGGCCTTTCGGGTAGAACAGCGCATCGGTCGAGCAGATCGATTCGTTACTGACAATGACCTGCCAGTGGAGTCGGCCGTAGTCATGTATGGCGAGCAGCCTCTGGCCCGCAATTGGCTTGCGTACTTGCGTGAGGCATGCGGAGTCTTTGACGCTTCGGTTTCATCGCTGCAGTACGCGCTGGCGGACATCGAAGCGGCAATGCTGCGGCGAGTACTGCGCGATGGTGCCGGTGCGCTGACTGCCGATCTGCCAGGACAGAAGGAAGAGTTGGCGGAGGAGGCGCGGCGCATCGTTGCGCACGACTCGCTCGATTCTGTCGGGAGCCAGCATGACGATCTGAACAAGCGCGTCCGATATGCGGATACGGATCGCACCTTGGCATCTGCGCTGAAGACGTGGCTGGAAGGTGTCGGAGCCCGACTGACCGAGCCCCATGAGGGCACGATGCGGATCGCCCGCAAGCCACGGCTGCAGGTGCCTTTCAGTCTGGAGCAGAAGGTGGCACCGTGGCTCGACGAAGAACTGGCGTTGACGCGGACGGCCGCTGTGCGGCATCGCCGCCCAATCGTGCGGGCCGGGCACGGTCTCTTCGATGCCGTCGCGGAACATCTGCAGGCCACCGATCGCGGCATTGCCTTCGCATTCTGGCGACCCGTGGCAGGGGTGTGGCCGCCCGAGCCACTGTTCAGGACTGATTTCCTCGTTCGGGTCGGCGAGAATGCCCGACTGCACGGCGTAGCGACTCAGAACGGATTGGCGGACTGGCTGACAGCAGCCATTGAGAATGCGATGCCGCCCGTCGTGGAGAGCGTGACAGTGCGGCGCGACGGCACGGAGGTGACAGCTGCAGAGGGGACACGTCCGTTCAGCCAGCGACGAGGCGATCGCAATCTAATGGCGGGCACCGATCAGTTTGCGGATCTGACAGCACATCTCGACTGGCGAGCGCTGTGTTCGCGGGCGCTCGGCCATGCGAGAACTGTGCTGGCGCGACGCCAGTGCTTCGACGAGGCATCCATGGAGGCTGCTGGCGCCTTGTCGGAGGCGATTGAAGGCCGGCTAGAGACGCTGCGCGCAAGGAACAATGCAGGAAATCGCGGTGATATCAGCCAGCAGATCGGCTTTGAGCGTCTCGCCGCAGCGGTACCCGGACAGCTGGACGTCGCCTGGGAGGTATTGGGTTGTGGCGCGATTCTCTGCGGCGATCCAGCGAGGATACGAACTGCCAATGCATAGCGTCACTGCGGCACAGGAAGTGCTCGACGGGTGGTCAGCTCAGCACGGCATTGCGCCCGTTGACCGACTGACGAGCGCGCTTGCCGATGTGGAGTCCGGCCGGGCAGGTGCTGGAGACGTGGCCGTTCTTCTCCGTCAGGTCCTGCGTTGCGACGACGTGAGCCGAGCGGTGCAACTTGACGATTCGCCAGAAGCACTCAACGGTTCACCGATCACGCGTGCATGGCTGGACGTTCCTCACGGAGCGATGTTCGGGCGAGAGTTTGACTGGTCGGCCTTCGGACTGAGCGCGTCACCATCGCAGCGTGGTGCAGCCACTCGCATCTGGGCCGAACCGTGGTCGCCGGTATGGCTGGAAGGAGCATCCCAGCACCCTGTCGACCATGAAGTCTCCAACGCGGCACCGGTCCGACCCGACGCGTCGGTTCGTGGCGATCCGTTCCTGCAGACGCTCGACACCGAGTTCGTGGAGTACCGATCTCCCGGGCAGCGGGCCGCTGTGCGCAGTGCCCTGGTTACGCCTCCCGGCAGCACCTTGGTCGTGAACCTTCCCACGGGGGGTGGCAAGACCTTGGCATTGTTGGCTCCTGCGGTCCATGCTGCGGAGCACGGCCAGACCTCAGCGGTCGTGGTGCCGACGGTGGCGCTCGCACTCGACCAAGAGCGTCGCTACGCGCAGCAGCACCCTGCTGCCCCGCCTACGGCGTATCACGGCGGACTGTCCCCTGAACACAAGCGAGCCATCCGGGAACGGCTACGCAACGGTCAGCAGCCGATCCTGTTCACGAATCCCGAGGCACTGGTGACATCGCTCGCCGATGCGCTTATCGCCTTGGCAGGAGGCGGTCGGCTTGCGCTGCTGGCCGTGGACGAAGCGCACATCGTGGCCTCGTGGGGGGACGACTTCCGCCCGCATTTCCAACTGCTCGCAGGCCTGCGAGACCGACTCTTGAAAGAGGCTCGAGGTCAGGGCCATCCGCCGCCGCGCACCGTGCTGGCAAGCGCAACGATCACCGAGTCGACGCTGCACTTGCTGGAATCGCTGTTCGGGCGGCCTGGCCCGTTTCTACAGGTAGCCGCGCCCGTGGTGCGGTCCGAGCCGGTCTACTGGGTGGCACCGACAGCCGCGGCTGGGGTGCGAGACAACCGCTTGCTGGAGGCGCTGCGGCACCTCCCGCGTCCCGCAATCGTCTACACCACCCTGCGGGACGATCGTGCCGCGCGTCCGGGCACGCTGACGCCGCGCGGTCTTGAGCAGTTGAGCCGCCAGCACGGCTTTCGGCGACTGGCCGTCGTGGACGGAGCGTCGTCGTCGTCGCAACGCGAGCGCGCATTGCACGCGCTGCGCGATAACCCGAATGCACCAGCGTCCGTCGATGTGGTGTTCGCCACCTCGGCATTCGGCTTGGGCATCGACATTCCCGACATCCGCACCGTGGTGCATGCGTGCATGCCGGAAACGCTGGACCGCTACTACCAAGAAGTGGGGCGCGGCGGGCGCGACGGGCGCCCGGTGGTGTCGCTGGTGCTGCCCACAGGGGCTGATCGCGACGTGGGTGCCCGCATGGCTTCGCCGAACGTCCTGACGGTCGAGAATGCGCGCCTGAGATGGGACGCGATGGCGGCTGCGGCGGACTGGGGAGACGACAACACGCTGCGCCTGCCGACCACTGCTGTGGCAGGCAACGTGAAACGTCACAGTGACTACAACGAATCGTGGAACCTCGCAGCCGTGAGCATGATGGTGCGAACCGGCGCGTTGTCCTGGGAATTTGGTGCCAGCGATGCCACCGGCCGCGACGACGAAGCCGACAACGACCGCGGATGGCTATCGGTTCGACTGCTGCGTGGCGGACATCAGACTGACGAGTTCTGGAATGACGAGGCAGAAGCGTTTCGGCAGGAGCGTCTGTCGGTAGGGCGCGATGGATGGGACCGATTGGCAAGGGCGCTCTCGGGCAAGCACTGCGTGGGCGAATTGGTCGCCGAGAACTACACCATCGAAGCGCCGAGAGAACTGGCGACCACCTGCCAATGGAAATGTGGCAGGTGCCAGTTCTGTCGCCGCCTCGAGCGTCGACCGACGGCGGTGCCGTCGCCCACGGCGGCAGCGGTCCGCGTCGAGTGTCCGGCTTCGAGTCTGAGAGGTCTGGCATCGACTGGCCGCTTCGGCCCACGCGTGATCGTGTGCGCCGAGCCGGCGGAGATTGCATCGCGGCGCAGGCTGAAGCGGATTGTGGGCGGTCTGCTCAGTGCTGGAGGCATCGGGCTGGCGGTCGTTCCGGCCCGCCGCGCCGACGAATTGGCTGACACCTGCTTGCGGGCCCCGCGGGCGAACTGGCCTGTGGCCCTCAGCACCGACGACGATTTTGATCCACTGTTTGAAGTGGGCGTGCCGACGCTGCTGCTATCCGACAGCGACGTCGTGCCCGGCTCGTGGCTGGACGGAAGCTCGCAGTCAGGTCTCTATGTCGTACTCGGCCGCACGGGTGCCTGGGCCGGGCAGACTGGTCTGCGACTCCACGAGTGCGACGGCGCACGGTCGGTTCGAGAGATAGAGCGCCTGCTGTAGGAGGCGAACGCATGGCACTGTTGAACCCCCCAGAACTGCGCGTCAGTGTCTTGGTGATCATCACCGGCTATTTGGCTGCATGCCACGGGCGGCGCGAACGACGTGACCGTTTGGTTGACGTCTTGGCGCCCGCGGGCCTGTCGAGAGACGGCAAGCACCAGAACGACGTCCTGGTGAACTTGACGTGCGCACGAGAACTGGGTCTCGTCGATGTCGAAGACAACGTCGTTCGCTTGGCGCCCGAAGCCTGCAAACCGGCGGGCGAGAGTGCGCAGGCGATGGCCGCGTTCATTCGCCGGCGCGTTTTGGCACCGGAGTCCAACACGGCCGCATGGGGCAGCCAGCAGGGCGCTCGTGACTTGACGAACGCGCTCGCCTGGTTTCTGCAGTTCGCTCCAGCAGACGCCCCGACGGGATTCGAGGGAGGCAAGCGCAACGCTGCGGAATTGCAGACTGTCGATTTCGGCAGGCGACATGAGGCCAGCAGCGCAGCCGACGATGAGGAAGTGGGCGGTGTTAGCGGCTGGCCTATCGCCAACGACACCCGATGGCGGACGTTCCGTCGCTGGGCCTGCTCGCTCGGCTTCTGCTGGCCGTCGCCGTCGGGTGACCTGATACCGGATCCCACCCCGGCTGTGCGCGCCGTGCTTCCTGACGTCTTTGCCGAGACGAAGGTGCTTCCCGGCCCCGCCTTCGTTCGTGCGCTGGGCTGGCAACTGCCGGTGCTCGAGACAGGTGAGTTCAGAGCATTCGTGAACGCGCACCGCGCTGAACCGCGTGAGGACACGGAACTGCACGGCAGCGGTGCACGGCTCAGTTCCGCCACCACCGATGCCGTGAGGCGACTCGAGCGCGAGGGCCTTATCAGACTGGACGATCATGCCGACGCCGAGAGACTGACTCTGTTCGACGGCACGACCGCTTCGCATGTCCGGACGGAGAGCGGGCAGTGAGCGATTTCGTCAACTATGTGTGCTGGTCTGATGCTGGCGTGCTCGCGTCGGCGCCGCGCGATGCCGCCTCGCTCGAAGCGGGCCACTTCCGAGCCGTCCATCATCCGCTGCGAGCCAAGCGCGGACGACTCGAACTGGGGCACGGCGCCGACGGCGTCCTCGTCGACGAGCAGGAGGTGACCGATGCGCTGCGCAGTGCCATCGGCCCCGATGGCTATCTGCTCATCCCGGTCGTCGGCGGTTCTGGCACCGGCAAGTCGCATCTCGTGCGGTGGGTGTACGAGCAAACGCGGGACACGCCGGGATGGGAGACGCGCTATCTCGCAAAGAACCGGACGAGCATTCGGCGCGTCGTGGAGCTGGTGCTCGAAGGGATGAGTGGGTCCGCGATCGATGCGGCACGTGAAGCACTGGAGTCTGCTCCCGCTCACTCCGAGAATGAGGAGACCCTCGGGCAGAGGCTGCTCGACGAGCTCGCGCTTGTTGTCGCGGAGGAACCGGTCTTCCAGTCCGATGCCGACCGTCGCAGCGCTGAGATGCGGGAGAAGCTCCGAAGAGAATTGCCCGATGTGCTCCGTGATCCGGTGGTACGCCGCCGCTTGATGTCCGCCGATGCCGTGATCCCGCGACTCATCGGCCTCGCACGCAGCGGACGGCGAGACGACGACGGTCTTGACGACGCCGCACGCGTCCTCGAAAGCGACCTGCCGCTGACCTTCGATGACATCGGTCACGCAAGCCGCGGAGCGCGCAAGGCACTGCTCGGCCTCGGCAACCTCCCCGAGTTGCGCCGAGCGGCGCTGGAGATCATCAACGATGCCCTGCCGCGGGCCGTCAAGCGCGTGTTTCTGTCAAACAGCATCGACTTGATTGCTGTGTTTCGCGATATCCGTCGTGAACTACGCGACCAGGGCAGGGAGTTGGTGCTATTCGTCGAGGATCTGACTGTGCTGCATGGCGTCGAACGCGAGTTCCTCGACGCGATCGTGGAACCGGCATCCTCGCCCGACGGAGACCTGTGCCGCCTGAGAGTTCTCTTCGCAATCACGAGGGGACACTTCGACAGTCTCGACACCGTGCGCACGCGATGCAGCGACGCGTACTGGTTGGATTCCACCTATGGAACCGATGGAGTCGACTTGGAGGAGGCCCTGTCATTCCTCGGGCGATACCTCAATGCCTGTCGCTTGGACCCGCAGCAAATGGAGCGTGAATGGGGTGGACGCACAAATGGCACTTGGCCAGCAAATGCCTGCGACGCCTGCGGTCACCACGACACATGCCATGAGTCCTTTGGCGCAAGCAACGAAGGCTATGGTCTCTACCCTCTCAACAGGACTGCTATCGACAGAATGATCAGTAGTCTGTCACTACAGCGATTTGACCCGCGCCAAGTGGTCAAGGCAATCATTGAGAAGTTTCTCCCACTGAGCAAGGCAGAACTCGAGTCGGCGTCCTTTCCGTCGCGTGAACTCATGGGCGATTTCAATAGCTCCAGCACGCCGGTGCGACCGGAAGTCGTGCACAAGTTGCAGCGTGAGCATGGCAACGAATGGGAGCGTTTCGATACGTTGCTGAGGTATTGGTCAGAAGATCGCGAGAAAATCGCGGGATCCACGTCAACTGTCTTCGGCCTCAGGCCATTGGAACGACACACGGCCGAGGTCGACAAGAGGCGTACACCGGTTGATCGCAATGAGACTCGGCAGGACAGAACGTCCCCGCGGGCAGCGACATCTGAAATCGTCGGCATTCGGGCCCGACTGAAGCCTGATCAACTGCGCGCCTTTGACCAATTGCAGTCATGGGTTGGGCAAGGACATGATCTGACACTGCAGGTTACAAATCTCTTGAAGACGCTCATTCACCGTGCCGTAGCCGAAGCGCTTGATATGAGTGAATCTCCGTTCAACCTTGGCAGCGATTTGCTCGACGAATGTTTCAAGCGTGACTCGCACATTTATCTCGAGGGCACACGGAGGAGCCAAGCAGACCCAGCAGACGCGATCATTCGTGTGCAGCGCGACACGGAAACGGCAGTGGCATTGGCTGGCTTGATTGTTCACCAAGCCACAGCTCAGTCAGACGATCCGGATGACGATCAGCATCGCCGTGCGTTGGCACGCTATCTGGAAGAATGGACGCGTGATGTTGCGTCTGCTCTGAGTCAGATAGCGTCAACTGAGGCGTCCACGGTTGTCGAGGGCCTGCTGATTGCTTCCTTGGTGTGTGGTGATTGCGAGGGCGCCCAACAATCTCATGACTATCTGAGCCATATGTTCCGCAAGCCTGACACAGGTTTAAGTGCTCCGCATTCGACTGAGTGGCAGAGTGCTGTCGACCAAGCTGAGGAAGTATATTCACGGATGCGCCGGAAAGTTGAAGCTCATCTCGGTGAGTCTCGTGGCAGGACTGGCGGCATTCGAGCATTGCGTACGGACCGCATGCTGCCGTACGTTGATGAGGTTCTGGCACGATTGAACAGCGGCGATCTGTCCTCTGCAGACGCTTCTACGAATCGCTTTCTTCGCACAGTCGATCGAGCAATCGAGAAGGAGTGGACCTTCCTGTGCGACCACGCGAGAGCCGCTGCCCCGCTGTTGGAGAGCGACCAATCGTTTGACCATCAGGTTGATCTAATCAAAGAGTTGGCTGAGGCGGCGATACGTGCTGGTCGGTTCAGCGGACTTGGCTCGATGAAAGATATCGAGACAGCTTCCGGCAATCTGCCGACTGGCACGTTGAGCGCGCTTCGAGATGTCGCCGACGCAGAGAGTCGCGAATACACACTTACTCAGCGGATCCAGTTGCTCTCGGGCGCAACGCCAAGAAAGGTGGCTGCGGCCAGCGAATTCGTGAAGCAAGCGACGGTCATGATGAACGCCATCGAGGCGGACTTGGATGCGCGGTCACCTAGTACTAATGCAGCTGACCAATTGGCCCTGACAGTGTCGAGCATCGAACAAGAGTTGTCCAAGTTGCTCGACGCAGCCCAACGAGTCGTGCAATGAACTTCTATGAGCGGGCGAGTTCGCTGAAGCTGCGTCTAGAGACATCGCAGCGTGACGATCAGTCTCAGGATCTGCAGCAGGGGGCGACAGCGCTATTGACGGACCTATGCGCAAGAACCGCGTTCCTCGAACAGATTGTCGGCCTGCAGGGCACTCTCGACCCCACAGAACGGCCCAAGTTGGACGAAGCGCGCCTGCGCAAGGCCGTAGGCGGCTTCAGATCGGCGCTCACTCAGTACAACGCTGCAGCAGTGCAGCAGCAGGCGGCAGCGACACTGCGCGACGTGACAGGGCGAATGGAAGATGGCCTTGCAAGGTGGGCGCATTCGAGGTGGCGGGCGTCGTTTGACGACTTGTCGCGCATTGCCGATGACGAGGGCATGCGGTCTATGGTTGGACCTCCCGCCAAGGTGGCCCGAGCGAGAAAAATCGCGTCCCACCTTCGTCTCGCTATCGAGAAGAATCCGATACGCGATGTCGACGCAATTCAGAGGACGCTCGGAGTCGAAGGTCTCGGAGCGTGTGCGGCCAAAGTACGGGAACTTGGCGACGAATTGCGAGCGTTGGTTAACGATCTGCAACGAAGCCAGGCCGAGCTGCCACTCGAGGTGCAGCAGGTACTTGAACAGGCAGATCGCGACGCAGGCTTTCCTTTGGAAGACATGACGGAGGAGTTGCTGAAAGCGCTTCGAGAGGCAGGCGTGCTGGTCGAGTTTGTCGTTCGGCGCAGCTGATGACCCGCGAGCGCCTGCTGGGCGTTCTCAGCGAACTGGAAGCCAGCGAGTTGCCGTTGCTGTCGTGGGGCGTGACGAACGGTTCGTTCGCGGAAGACGAACTGCTCAACTTGCTGGAGAAGATCGATCCGTCCGTCAACCCCGATGAGCTGCTGGAGGACCTGGAAGACGCCGGTCTGGTGTTCGGGCACGGGATGGCCCAGCCGCGGTACCGGACGCGAATGGCGGAGACCGTGCGCTTGGCGGGCAGTCTGCGGCAGTGGTTTCACGGACGCGACTGGCGAAGCGCGCCAAGCCTCGTGTCGGACATGCGCTTCCTGTCGCGCGCCCGGTCAGTGCCCAGACGGGAGATCGATGCGGAGAGCGCTGTGGGCCGACTGGCTGAGCGGCTTACGGATGCCTGGCGTCCCGAGCATGAGCGAGCGATCCGAGCCATCTTGGGTACACGCAGCGCGTCGATGTTTCAACTGGAGGCGACCGAGGCGCTCTTGCAGCGCGCCGGGCGGCGCGGAGGAACGTGCATAACGGCAGGTACCGGCGCGGGCAAGACTCTGGCCTTCTATGCACCGGCGTTGGCACATGTGGTCGCCAACCCACTGCCCGCTGCCGTTCCGCGCATCGTTGCCATCTACCCTCGCGTGGAGTTGCTGCGAGACCAGTTGCGAGCGTGCTTGGAAACCGTCGATGCGCTCGAGGACGCAGACGCGAAGCGAATACGCGTCGGCGTGCTCTACGGAGCAACGCCTGACGACCGCGGCGATGCCCAGCACAATCGTCGACGACAATGGCGCAGCCCCAACGGAGTGCTGATTGCGCCTTTCCTGAAGTGCCTCCAAGATGGCTGCGACGGCGACTTGGCGTGGCCTGAGTCGGATCGAACGGGCCGCTTGCTGCGCTGTGTGAAGTGCGCCAGCGACCTGACGCGGCTGGTCTTCACCCGCGACGAACTCCAGTCACGGCCTCCTGAAATCCTGTTCACGACCACGGAGATGGCCAACCGAAATCTTGGCGACACCCGTCGTCGCAAGCTGTTCGTGGGCGATGGACGCCGCTCGCCAGACTTCGTGCTGCTCGACGAGATACACACCTATTCCAGCACCCATGGCGCCCAGGTCGGACACCTGATCCGACGGTGGCTCGCGGCGATGGAGTCGCCGAGTCATGTAGTGGGCCTTTCCGCGACACTGGCTGACCCCGTCGGATTCTTCTCCGAACTCATCGGTGCCGAGACAGGCAATGTCCGCCTCGTGCGTCCAAGCGAGGACCAGATGCAGGAGGCGGGGCGCGAATACCTGCTGGCCCTGCGAGGCGACCCCGCGTCGCAGACAGCGCTGCTGTCCACGACGATTCAGTTCACGATGCTGCTGCGACGGATGCTCGACCGCTCGTCCGGCCAGCCGAGCGGCGGAACGTTCGGCTCGCGCGTCTTCGTCTTTACCGACCATCTCGATGTGGTCAATCGTCTGCATTCGCAACTCTCCGATGCCGAAGGCTGGGCCGCAAACGGCATAGATCACAAGCCCAGGGGCAGCCTGGCACTTCTGCGGTCGAGCGAGAGCGCCGACGGCGGCAGGTACGACGCAGGCCAGAGGTGGTCGGCGGCTGAGAAGCTCGAGACGCTCCAATCACCGGTTCGAGTAGGGCGGACCAGTTCGCAGGACGCAGGCGTCGACGACGAGAGCGATGTCGTGGTGGCCACAGCGTCGCTCGAAGTCGGTTTCGACGATCCCGAGGTCGGCGCGGTGATTCAGCACAAAGCGCCTCGCGACAGTGCGCAGTTCTTGCAGCGTCGAGGACGAGCCGGACGTGACCCGTCGATGCGCCCCTGGACTGCGGTGGTGCTGTCGGACTACGGGAGAGACCGTCTGGCCTTCGAGTCCTACGAAGCGCTGTTCGACCCGCGACTGCGGCCGGAGCATCTGCCGCTGCGAAATCGGGTGATCCTCAAGATGCAAGCCACTTGGTGGCTGCTGGACTACCTGTCGCTGAGATGCGGGGGTGTGGCGGTCAGGAAGCTGCTGGAGAAGCGACCCACCAATGCTCAGACGGAGCGGGCAGAGCGAGTGCTACGTGAGGCACGTGATCTCTTGAGAGCTGATCGGATCGAGCAGTTGGGCAAGGAACTGGGTCGCGCCCTGCGGTTGGACGATGCAGAGATACAAGCGGTGCTGTGGGATCACCCCCGCGCGATCGTGACCACGGTGCTGCCAACGATCATCAGGCGACTCCAAGCAGTGCGCCACCCGACTGGCGACTCGCGCGGTTACTTGTGGCGCGACCCGATGAACGACTTCCTGCCGCAAGCGCTGTTCTCGAAGCTTCAGACGCCGGAAGTGCGGGTGCTGCGTTGCGAAGAGGACGGACAGACCCACGATGTGGACACCGTGCCGATCGCGCAAGCGATGCGCGAGCATGCACCGGGCCGTGTGAGCTACCGGTACGCCTTGCGGGGCCGCCGCCAGCGTCTGTGGCTGAAGCCTCCTTCGCCATCCGCACCGTCGCTGCGGGTCGAAGATTTCTGCGAGGACTGGCTCGACGTGGATCAAGCGCCGGGCGTCGATCATGTGATCGTGCAGCCGCGAGCGATCACTTTGGAGACGCCGGAGGGTCGCACACCTGACACTGCCTATGGACGCTGGGACTGGAAAGTCGCGTTCCAGCCCCAACGCAGTCCGGCCCTCATCGATATACCGCACGGGGACCCGTGGGCACGACACGTCGTGCAGATGGAGGCATTCACCCACCGTGGGCGCTCGCCGCTGACGGTCTGGCGGTATGGCTGCGCGTTCGAAGTCGAACGACGAGACGCGACCCAGACTGCCCCCACCAGGCACGCCGTCACCGTCAGCGGCGACGAAGCCGCGGTCGGCTTCGTCATGGATGTGGATGGCGTACGGCTACGGCTTCGGCTGCCGACGGAGGTACCGCACGCGGGCGACCCTGCTGTTGAGCGAGCGCTTCGCACCGCGTACTTCGAGCATGCGGTGTGTACAGACCCGGTCGTCGTCGCAGGGGTCCCGTCTGTCTTCTTGCGAAAGTGGCTGGTACAACTGGCGGTGTCGGCAGCGGTGACGGCGAGCGCGGACGACTCGCCGCCCGGGGTTCGGCAGCTACGCGCTGAACGGCTCCGATCATCGATGGTCGAAGCGGCGCAGTCGGTGTTCAGCGCTGTGTATGTCCCAGAGTTATCCGATTCCGATGAGGAAGCTGCCGCCAGTGGGTTGGGCGAAGTCGGAGATCATGTCGATAAGGCGCCGCGCCTTGTTGCTGATGTGGAATCGGCCCTCGAGGATGGGCAAGTGCTGGAGCGTCTGTGCCAGCACCTCGCGACGTTGCGCCAACCGGTGCCTGCGACCGCACTGGCATGGGTGCAGGGCCGATTCGCTTCCACGGTGGCCGCCGGGCTGATCGAGGCGATGCAGGCAACGTGCCCAGATCTCGATATGGACGATCTGCGGCCTGATCTGGATGTCGAAGCAGGGCACGATGGCGAGCCGATTGCCGAGATCACCATCAGCGAGGATCAGCCTGGCGGAACCGGAGTCATCGAAGCGGTAGTCGACCGCATAAGCGAGGACCCGCGCAGGTTCTGGGCGCTCGTGTCGGGTGTCCTGGGGCCATGTGAGGGTGAGCGCGTGGATTCGAATCTGCGACTCTTCCTATCGCAACGGGACGAGGGCGCGCATCGCGAGGAGATACTCGGAGTTCGGTCCGCTCACAGTCTCGGCGCGGCGACGGCAGCGTGGACAGAACTGCGGTCCGCGCTCTTCGCGCACGGCATCGACGTTGACCAGTCGACACTTGGTGCGCTGGCCACGCGGCTACTACGTCCCGGCAGCGACGACGGAGTGGAACGGCTGTGCCGCAGTCTTCTGGATCGGTGGGACCGCCTTGAGGCCGATCTCGGGATTGAGGTTGAATTGCGAGTGTTCGCATATGTGGCCGCCCAGCAGGAGGACGTTCGGTCGATGTTGGGCGCTGTTGCCAACGGAAGCGTCGAGAGCGAGGACTGGGCTGTCGGCCAGTTGACGGGCTTGCTGTGGCCGCGCAGCGGGAGGCTTCGATCCGCGAGCTTGGCGGCATACAGCCCGTACACAGAACTGCCCGTGACCGAGCGACTGCTCGTCGAGCACTTCGTCTTGACGGCACCGCCGGCTGTCGACTTCGGCAAAGAGTCATGGCGGGAACTGCTGGATGGCCACTTGCTGCGATTTGGTACAGCAGCAGTCAACTGCGCCGACGACCGGGAGGCGGCGCAGGCGGTCAGGGATCTAATGGCGGAGCCGACAGTCGTCGAAGTGCTTGAGTTCTATCCGCGAGTTGTGGGTGTGGAGCGTTCGACGGCCGGGGTGCGGTTGCTGGTGGATCTGCGAGAGGCCCAGCAATGACCGTCAGGGGATTACGGACTGCTGCGTTCGCGTCGCGCGAGGAACTGGCGGATGCGCTCGCAAGCCTGTTCGTGGCCGAACTGCTGGCACCCAGCCAGCCTCTGTGGATCGTGACGCCATGGATTTCTGATGTCCAATTGCTTGACAACCGCTCCGGACGCTTCCGGGGGCTGGTGCCGACGCTGGCCAAGAGATGGCTGCGACTGAGTGAGGTGCTCGAACTCCAGTTGGCGCGTGGCGGCGGGGTCGTGGTGGCATGTCGGCCCGACACGCACAATTCGACGTTCGTAGAGCAGATCCGTCGCCGGGCGCAGAGCATCGGGGCCGAACGCCGACTGCGAGTCTGTGAGTCGGCTGAATTGCATGAGAAGGGGCTTCTGACTGACGCGGTTTCGCTGAGTGGCTCAATGAACCTCACCTACAACGGCTTGCGACGGCTCGAGGAGTCCGTGCAGTTCAACCGCGACCCCGACGCTGTCGCCCGAACACGCGCCGCCTACGTGCAGCGCTGGGGTGAGCCGGAATGGACTTGAGCGACCTGGCTGACGATGTCAAGGCGTTCTACGGGCCGTACAACGAGGTGACCCTGGATGAACTATCTAGTGAGTGGGTCGATCTGGTAGGCAGCCTCGGAGCACGGTGGGCTGCGGGGGCACGAACATTGCTGCCCGCGGTCGCCGGAGGGATGACCCGGTGGTACGGATTCGCTCCCGACCCGCGTGAGGGCCGCCTGCTCGTCGAAGAGGTGGAAGCGTGGCTAGCGCCGCCAATTGGCGCTCGGGCTCGCCGGGTTGAGGCGAGCGATGATGCCGTAGACGCCGCGGCACTTCGCGTCGCAGATGATGGTGTGCTCTTGAGAATCGACGTGGCGAAGGCATGGCGCGGCGACGCGCGGGCCAATGTTCGTTCGCTGCTCCGCGTGTGGCAGTCCGCGCCCGAGCGTGGGATGGATGCGCCGCGTCCTGTGGGACGGGTCTTGCGAGACTTCTATGCGGCTCTGGGCGCACGCGATCGGACCGCCGCGCAGGCCGCAGTCGACGAGATCAAGTCGCGGGGCCTGCTTTCAGCTACCAACGTGAAGTTCTTGCGGGTACAGGTCATCGGCACGCTTGGCTCCCCACAAGAGATGCGCGACGATCCGGAGTTGGCTGACATCGCAGCATTTCGTCGGCCGCCTGCGGTTACAGGTCACTTGGCGACGGCCGCAGATGCGCTGTTCATTACCCCAATGCTGGGTGGTGGTGGTAGTGCGGCGGAGGTGGCCTGGCGCGAAGTCGCTGTCAATGTCGAGAGCGTTTGGCCAGGGCTTGTCTCGCACCTGAGCCAAGTCGGCTCCGTCTCCGCAGCGCGTTGCCTGGCGCTGTCGGAGTCATTGGCATCAGCGCCGCGGCATGCGGTGCATGCGGCGCTAGAGGCCGGGTGGTCTGCCGATCCCGTGGTTGCCGCCGTGTTGGATGGCCTTCGCAGCGACATGACCGCACCGGCGCAAGCGACGATTGCAGGTCTTTGCCAGCGGGGTGAATTCGATGCGGTGCTGGCTGTTGCTGAGGGACTGTCGCTGAGCGAGGCGGATGGGGTGCCGGTGCTGCTCGCCGCATCGGAACTCGGAGATACCAGGTCCGCGGCACGCGCAGTCGCGCTGGTGGACGGAATGGACGACGCAGATCGGCGGCATCTGCTCAGCCAAGCCGTAGCGCGACACCGGTACGACCAGTTGGTGGCGACGAACGACGGCCCACAGGTACCACGCGATTGGCACGACTGGCTGACCGGCGACTGGCCTGATCGGCCCGATGTGCTGCGCGAATGGGCCGCCGGCTGGGACCGCGCGACTGTTCTGGACGGCGACCGAGCCGACGAGATGGCCTTGGCATTGATGGATGCACTGGCCGGCGAACAGCGGGGCCGGACCCGCAACGGGCTTCCGACCTTGGTCGAGTGGCTCTGCGGTTCGGACGGCCTTCAACCAGGAGATGTGGAACTGGCCGTCACCGTTCTGGATGTGATTCTCGAAGCAGACGGGGGGCGCAGTGAACGGCGGGTTGGGCTGCGCCTGGCGGAGGAGATTCTGAGTGCAGGATGTTCGACAAGCGAGTTTGGCGATGTGACGGAGTCGCTGCACAGGACCCTGTCGGGCCTCGGGAGCCGCGAAGCCGACTGGCTGATCGAGATGTTGGACATCCTGCTCTTTTCGGCCGTGCCCGACGAAGAGCCGCGGCGCGAACTGTTGGCAGCAGCGCACGGAACCGCCGTGCTGTGGCTTGAGTGGCTGACAGCAACTCAAGCGACGCTGCTGAACAAACTGTTCGTCGAAGCGGAACTGGACTTCCCTGTGCCGCCGCTTGACACCGAGGACGGCGATAGCCGCCGTCGACAGCGTCCGTTCCGCCGCATCGGCATCTACTCATTGGCAGAGTCTGCGGCGAGGCGAGCGCGTCTGTGGATTGAGGAGCAGTGGCCGAGTGTCAACATCACGCTCGCGCACGACCTCGTCAACAGCGATCGACTCGAGTCCATGGCCCGCAACTGCGACGTCGTCGTGGTGCAAACCAGCCACGCGAAACATGCGGCTGTCACGGCGCTGGAGGCCGCAGTAGGACCAGATGGCGACCTGCTGAGGGTGCACGGCCGGGGGGCAACATCGCTAGTGCGGGCACTGCTTGAACGGGCCGCTGATGCTGCCTGAGGACTGCGGAGCATGCCGTAGCATTGCCCTGTCCGCCCCGCTTGGTGGGCGCAGTGCTGCAGGCACTCCCACTCTGGATGAAGAGTCGTAGACCGGAGCGGTGTTGTCGATGGTGCTTTCGACTGCAGTGTCTCGTGCGGGCACAACTGTGCCTGCGTGTTCGCCCATCCGGCAACGCCCTACCTCAGGCTTGCCCTTGCCTGCTGCGTTGTTTGTGCCAGTGACTGCAATTGAAATTAATTGAAAAATACTGACGATACTGTTCTATGGTGCGTCGCATGGCAGCTGAGCCCGATTTTGTTTTTGATGAGCACGTGCCGAGTGGCGGCGTCTATGCCAACGACGCGCGGGTCTGGCATACGCGCCATGAGTTCACTGTGGACTTTCTGGCACCTTGGCTTCACCCGGTTCCTGTCACCGAATCGCAGCTCATCGTCGCCCGCGTCAGGATTCCGTCCACGGCGATGTTCGGTATTGTCCAGATCATGTCGAACGGCGTCGGCGACTACGAGGCGGAGCACCGTCGGCTCACACCTCCGCCGATGGAGGCGTCATGACCACCGATTCCGGCGAGCCGAGGCACCCCCGGCGCGTGGCTGGCAGAAGGGCCCCGCGCCACTTCACCGTGCCTGCTTCGGAATTCACGCCTGCAGACCAGAAGCCGCCTACCCGTGAAGAGTGGGATGCCCTCTGGCAGGAGATCGAGGAACGGGCTGAGCGGCACGAGCGGTACGAACGCGAGCGTCTTCAAGCGCTCGAACGCGAACGCCGAGAGCAAGATCGCCGCGAGACGGCGTAGCTGCGTCGTCAAGGGTCGCCGCAGGTCCGGGGCTTCCCTCCTCAAGCGTCCGATCGCGCCGTAGCGTGCCCCTCGTGACTGCGTGGCTGTTGGACCCAGAAGTGCTGCATCTCAATCACGGATCGTTCGGCGCGACTCCACTGGCGGTGCTCGAGGCGCAGCAGGCCATCCGCACTCGCATCGAGGCCAACCCGACTCGGTTCTTTCTCGAAGGCGAGTACCAGGAGTCACTGGACGAGGTCCGCCGTGTCGTCGCTCGCTTCGTGGGTGCCGACGAGGCGGGGCTCGTGTTCGTGACCAACGCCACGGCTGGGGTCAACGCGGTGCTGCGCTCGTTGGAGCCGAGCCTGTCAGGGGGCGACGAGATCCTGGTGACCGATCACGAGTACAACGCCTGCGCCAATGCGGCCGTGGTGTCGGCATCGCGTGCTGGTGCTGCCGTGACCACCGCAGCAGTGCCGTTCCCGCTGAAAGATCGCAGCGAGGTGGTCGATGCGGTGCTGAGCGCTGTCACCGACCGCACGCGTGTTCTGCTGATCGACGCGGTGACCTCCGCAACGGGTCTGGTCATGCCAATCGCCGAGCTCGCAGCCCAGCTGGAACCCGACGTTCGGGTGCTGGTCGACGCGGCCCACGCTCCCGGCATGATCGACTTCGACGTGACGAAGCTTGGCGCGTCCTACGTCACCGCGAACTGCCACAAGTGGATGTGCTCGGCAAAGGGCGCCGCATTCCTGTGGGTGCGGCCGGACCGGCGAGAGGGCGTGCACCACTCGGTCATCAGTCATGGGTACAACGGCGGCTGGCCGTCCGGCGGCGGCCACCTGCATGCTCAGTTCGATTGGACGGGCACCCATGACCCCAGTTCTTGGTTGACCGTGCCTGATGCATTGGCCGCCGTGGAGGCGATGCACCCCGAAGGCTGGCCGGGCGTCAAGGCGACGATCCGCGAGCTGTGCTTGGAGGGCCGACGCAAGCTCACCGAGGCGCTCGAGATCGAGGCACCTGCGCCCGATGACATGATCGGCGCCATAGCCAGCGTGCCGCTGCCCGCAGCGGACAACTCCGGTTCTGCCATCTTCGACCCGCTCATGGCGGCACTGCGAGACCGCCACGGCATCGAAGTGCCGGTGTTCACCTGGCCTGCGCCGCCCGAACGGGTGCTGCGCATCTCGGCCCATCTCTACAACCGCCACGAGCACTACGACCTGCTCGCCGAGGCGCTTGCAGCGGAAATGCCCGACTAGCGCGGCCGCGGGTTGCCTCATTGACAGCCGCGGGACGCGAACAGCCGTCGCGTGGCACAGTTGCAGAGTCCGAAGCAGTGGTCTTGCAAAGTCACGAGTCGATTTGTTGCAATTGCTGAAGCAAGGTTATTGCAATATCCGAAACAACCTGCTATCCCGGTTGTTGTGGAGTACATCCCGCGAATCGGGGACGGCGTTCTGGCCAGCCGGCTGCGCTCCGCGCCGATGGTGGTGGTCGAAGGACCGCGTGCCTGCGGCAAGACAGAATTGGCTCGACGCCAAGCCGCCAGCGTGGTGCGATTCGACGTAGATGGCGCGGCACGAGCTGCAGCCGAGTTGAACCCCTCGGCGATTCTCGACCTGCCGCGGCCGGTCCTGCTCGACGAATGGCAATTCGCGCCCAGCATCTGGAACCAGGCACGGCGCCAAAGCGATGACGCAGGCGGCGTCGGGCACTTCATCCTCACCGGTTCGGCAGTCCCCCCCGATGACCGGACTCGGCACTCGGGCGTCGGGCGGGTGTCCCGCTTCCGGCTGCGCCCGATGTCGCTGTTCGAGCTCGGCCATTCGACAGGCGAGGCGTCACTCGAGGCGCTCTTTGCCCGAGATTCAGGCCATGGCACGGGACGACCCGAACTCGCCCTTCCCGACGTCATCGAAATGGTCTGCCGTGGCGGTTGGCCCGCCACCGCCACCGCCGACACCGAGTCGGCTGTCGACTACGTGCGCGACCAGATCGAAGAGATCTGCCGTACCGACATCGCCAGCCTCGAAGGGCCTCGCCACGACCCGGTGCGGATGCGCCATCTGCTCGTCTCGCTGGCCCGAAACGTGGCAACCGAGGCGAGACTCGAAACTCTCAGTGCTGACGTAGCCGAGGCCGGCGAGACGATCACCACCGAGACCGTTGCGGCGTACCTCAGGTCGCTGCAGCGGCTCTATGTCGTCGAAGAGCAACGCCACTGGTCCGTCAGCCTGCGCTCTCGCTCGCGACTGCGCAAGTCGCCCAAACGCCACTTTGCCGACCCTTCTCTGGCCGCCGCCGCACTCGGCGCGGGGATGGCCCGCCTCGGGCGCGACATGGAGCTGCTGGGCCTGCTGTTCGAATCGCTCGTGGTGAGGGATCTTCGCATCTGTGCCGAGCCGTTGCGAGCGTCGGTCTTCCACTACCGAGACAACACGGGCTTGGAAGCGGACGCGGTGATCGAGCACCCCGACGGCAGATGGATCGCCGTTGAGGTCAAGCTTGGCGGCCAGCGTGCGATCGAATCGGCGGCGCGGAGCCTGTTGCGACTGCGGGATCGCGTCGATACCGATCGCACCGGCGAGCCGGCCGCACTCGTCATCGTCACCGCTACCGGGTATCCCTTGACGCGGCCGGATGGCGTGTCAGTGATCCCGGTAACGGCTCTCGGTCCCTGAAACTGCCGTGGCCCCCGGCGGCCTGTGCCCCGTCGCAGCGCTGCGGCAGCTGGGGCGAAGTGGCAGGATCGCGGGGCGCGCAGCGGTGCCGTCATGCCGCTGCGACGAGTCCCCCGAGGAGGCATCGATGACGAGCGAGATCACGGCCACGCCGGGCGCGAAGATGATCTTCCTGATCAAGCGCCGACCCGAAGCCACGCGTGACGAGCTGGTGGCGAACTGGTTCAAGAACCATATGCCCGCGGTGATCGCCGGCCAGGAGCGCGCCGCCGCCGACGGCAAGGTCCACGCCACGAAGTACATCGCGACGCTGTTCGACCAGCGTCACGGCAAGGACGTGCCGTGGGACGGCATGGCACAGCTCTGGTTCGATCGGGCCATCCCGAACCCGTCCGAGCCGCACGGCACGGTGCCTGCCGACACGTTCCAGCAGAAGGCCGAGCCGTACGTGGGATGGGCGACCACCGAGTACGTCGTGATCGACGGCGAGCTGCCGCTGGTGCCGAACACCCTGAACGAGCCGTTTCCGGTGACACGGTCGGGTTTCTTCAAGGTGTCGTTCCTGGTGCCGGCCCGGGACGGCATCGAATACGACGCAGCGTTCCGGCACTGGCTGGAGGCGCATGCGCCCAACGTGCGCGGTGTCATGGAACAGATCGGCGGCCTGCGCTACGTGGTCAACCACAGCCACGACCCCGCCAACGAGTCCTACCTGGGCATGGCTGAGCTGTACTTCCGCGATCCGCAGGGCTGGGACGACTACCGCGCCACCATCACCGAGGACGGCTTCAGCGAGTACGTCGACTTCAGCCGCCTCGTGAACCTGCACGCCACCACACAGATGGTCGGCATCGGAGGCTGACGGGTTGCAGCACCGGGGCATCTGCCGGCTCCTTCTGCAAGGCTGCATCGCATGAGCGAGCAACTGCCTGGCCACGTCGACGACCCCGTGATGTCCTACAGCGAGTCCATCGACATTGACGCGCCGGTCTCGTCGGTGTGGGACATGGTGACCTCGCTGGAGCGCTACGGCGAGTGGAGCAGCGAGAACACCGGCGGCTACTGGCGCAAGGGCCCCGATGGCGAGTCCGGCACGGGCCAGGTCGGCGACATGTTCGTGGGCGTCAACAAGCGTGACGGCCAAGAGTGGAAGGCGCCGGTAGAGATCATCCGCCGTGTCGAGAATGAGGACTTCGCGTTCGTGACAGGCGGACTCGAATACAACATCGTGCTGTGGCGCTACCAGCTCGCGCCCATGGGCGACGGGACGACGCTGACCGAGTCGTGGACGCTGCGCCAGCTGTCGCCGCGGATGCTGGAGCACGGCCAGAAAGAAGTCGACTACCGGGCGCACAACGCCCGCACGAGCCTGCAGGCCACGCTGGCGGCGATGAAGGCCGCTGCCGAGGTCTGATCAACTATTCGAGGGTGACCAGTCGGGCTAGCCCGGCTCGTTGGCAGGGTAGAGCTCGCGCCAGTCGATCTGGTCGTCCATTGGCAGCACGGCGTTGATCGGTGCCATGTCGGCGAGGAGGGCATCGGCGGCGTTTTCGCCGATGGCGGTCCAGTGGAAACAGTCCAGCCGATCGGTCATGGCCTCGACGTCGGCGCGGCCGGCGACGCCTGACGCGGTGGCCCGCCCGTTGGCGTCCACCCAGCCGCGGCGTCGGAGTCGCTCGACCGCGGCTGCGGACTCTGCCTCGGTCCAGCCGGCTTCCTCTTGAATCCACTCGCGAGGCGCTTCGTCGACGGCGACCTGGGACACCACCGACTCGCAGCCGTCCAGTCCGGCCGCCGCCAGAGCGATCAGGTGGCAGCCGCTGCGGTATTCGCGCAGCAGGGTGCAGCCATGCCACAGCGCAAGGTGCGGTTCGCCTGGCCAGTCCAGCGACGACCAGCCGGCGAACAGCACTCGCCCGACGGGATCAGCGGCATCGCAGGCTGCTCGCACGATCTCTGCGCACCGCCCGACAGCCTCGCCGCTCGCCAAATCGCCCAGCTCTCGCTGCAATGCCTGGTCCATGGCGTTGTAGCGAGCTGCGAGCACCCGTTCAGGTGTCGAGAACATCCACGCATCCGGGATGGCGCGCCGCACCCGGGCGGGGGCGTAGTAGAAGAACAGCGACTCCACGACGCTGGCAGGCACCGGCCCCAGGGGTGCCACGCGCGTGGCGAAGTAGTTCATCCAGAAGCCTCGCAGCCCCGCCGCTGCGCCCGATTCACGCACTTCGGGCGCCCAGTAACAGAGCTGGTGGTAGCGCTCGACGCACTCCCACATGCGCCGCGCCCGCTGCTTGGTCGTCTCAGTCATCGGCCGCTGTTCTAGCGCAGCCGCTCATTCGCAAGATGGAGAGACTTCGGTCGCTGCCCCGCAGCTCTAGCGCTGCGTAGTGGTGTGTCGCAGTTTTCCTCCGGGCATCATGCAGCTCGCTGACCTGCAAGAATGGGCTTGCTTCAGCCCCAGCCATTTCAACGACGAACCAGTAGGCACAGTTCGGTCAGTTCGACGACGACCTTCGCTTGGCCGAAGCGCCAATAAATCGTCGCGAGCATTCCGAGCCAAGCCATTACGGTGAGTCGAGAAGGATGAAGCTGACAGGAGGAGCGATGGCAGGCGATAAGCCACGTTCGACACACTCCCCACGTGACGGCAGGCGATCACAGGTCGATCGAGGGTCCAAGAAGGTGCCGACGGCCAAGATGCCGCCGCCTTCGAAGAAGCCGCCGTCCCCGCCGCCACGGTCTCGGCGCGGGTGAGAGTTGGCTGCCAGCGTTCTCGCCGTCGCTCTTCTCGGTCTCATTGCCTCTCCGGATCTCGTCTATCGCGGGGCTCGCCAACGGCGGCATCCAAGCAGTGAGCGTCGAGGCGGCGTCGAGAACTCGCTGACACTGCTTGCGGGAGCTACTGCGACCTTTGTGTCGCTCTGCCTCTTCGCAGCTGTTCGGCACTTGGCCCCGGATCACACTCCGGACCTCGGCAGGCTGTTGCGCGAGCCTGCCGACTACAGCAGGAGCCAACTGCCGTATCTGGCGGTTTGGGCGGCCGGAATCTATGTCGTGGCACTCGCCTTGGCACTGTTTGCAGGGATCGTGATGCCGCATCGGAGGTCGGGTATTCGCGATGTGTCGTCGTGGTGGCTCATCTTCGGTGACGATGACCGTTCGACATCGCGGCGGTGGCCGTCGCGACGACGCAGCGATGGGACGGATGCCCGTGCGACGGGCTAGCAGTACGTCGGATGTGATCTCATCGATGGCTCATACGTTGGCGGCTACATCTACGCATATTCGACCGAAGTAGAAGAGACCTTGGATCGCGACATCGTTCTCGTCGCGCCGATCAGCTACGTGCCCGCAGATCTACCGGTCCTGGAAGCGTCGGCTGCCGGAGATTCTGCCGAGAAGAGCTCTCACGAGGCGCCGCCCATCACTGATCCAGCCGAACTGTCTGACGTCGGCGTCGCAATCGTCAGCGCAGCCCGCATCAAGTTCATGACGGCGACAAACGTGCAGTCAGGCATCGATGAGGAGTACAGGCACGCCAGCGAGTCGGTGGCTTAGTCCCTGCGAAGCAGCTCAGTTGGTTCACTCGCGAGCCATCTGCTCCAGAACGGGATCAAAGACATCGCGGAACCGGGTGAGTGTGCGAACGAGCCACTGCTGCGCGTCGGGCCACCCGGCTCTGTCATTCTCAGATACGGGGCCAGGATGGCTGACTGAGATGCGTGCATTCTTCTTAAAGACCTCGTGTTCCCATCTGAGTTCGTAGCCAAGTTGTCCCTCGATCAATTCGCGTTGCGAGAGGATCTCCTTGTAGATGACGGCGGTGGCGTCCGCATTGGGCGCGCCGATCCACACCTCGGCTCGCAGACTCCGATTCGCACCACGTCCAAAAAAGGCAGCGTGGTACCCAACGCGCCCAATGCGATCCAGTCATTCTTGGATGATCCGGTACTGGACGCCCAACGCGCGTCTTGCTCTTGGAGAGCTTGTTGAGTCCCATGCCAGAACTCCATATGGAGCGCTTGACGGTTGGTGCGGCGACTCGTGCGATCGTCGCGCACGGTGCGCGACCACTGATCGGGCTCGAGTTCGATCCGTAAGTGTGGGGCCGGGCGCGAGCCCTCGATCCGCCACGCCTCCAAGACCAAGCCGAAGAAACCAAAGGGTGGTCGCGAGACGTCATTCAGCCATGCGAGCGCCGAATGGTGTTCTGGTCGGAAGCTCTCCGCGAGCAGGACGGCATGGGTGGCCTCGATACCGGCGGCGTATGTGATCAGCTTGCCGAGGTGGTCGTGGTCTGTCCCTCCGAACATGTTCTCGACGACGACACGGCAGTCTCTGTCGGAGTCGTAGAACACGAGATCGGCGCTATAGCTGCCGACCGACACCTCGCTGTCCTCCAAGGTGAGATTCAAGCCGAGACAGTCGCCGATGATCTCCGGGTTATCAGCGAGCCATGGCGTCAAGTCGTGTGCCTCGTGGGGCCAGAGTTCGCGAACCGGAACGGTCTCAATCCTCGCGATGCGCTCCGGCAGTTCCTCTGATTGATTCTGCGGTTCAGTCAATCTCGACTCTCCTCGGAGTCTGCCCTCATGAAGCTGTTCCAGGCGGGGGTCGGTTGATGAGGTGGGTGGCGGCGTTGTCGAAGTGGGCGAACATGGCCTGCGCAATGTCAGGGTCGAGCGGCGACCCGTCGGGCAGGCTGGCCGCCTCGAGCGACGCGAGCATGTGGCGCATCCAGGCGTTGCGCTCGGCCACGCCGATGGCGAACGGCATATGCCTCATGCGCAGCCGGGGGTGGCCCCGCTCTGCGCTGTAGTCGGCGGGTCCGCCCCAGTACTGGGCCAGGAAGCCAGCCAGCCGATGCCGGGACGGCACGAGATCTGCCGGATACATCGGCCGCAACAGCTCGTCGGTCTCGACGGCGTCGTAGAACCGGCCCACCAGGTCATCGAAGAACCGCTGCCCGCCCACGGCCGCATACACCGTCGGTGGCTGCTCGACAGCGTCAGCCAGGCTGCCGCCCAACGTCAGGCCCCCCGCACCCCATGCGGACCCGTCGCCGGATGATGCGGCTTCGTTCGCTCCGGCGGCATCGGCCTCGCTCACAGTGCTCAGGCTACGAGCGCCGCCGACACGGGCTCGCCTCACGCGCTCAGACACACACCCGCGGACAAGGAACTCAGATCGCAAGCCCAGACCGCACCCGACGGTGCGAGCACCTCAGGCTCAGCGCCATCACAGACCTGACCCACAGAAATCCGCCCACTCTCCGACCAGCCTCCTAGTTGCGAGGCACTTCGCGCGCGGCGATGCGGCTCGCCCGCGCCTCCCGCTCGACAGCCTTGATCGCCTCCCATTGCGCCGACAGTTCGGCATCGGTGGGCTCAGGCGCCTCGGGATCCCGCTCGAAGACATGGGGATGGCGCCGGAGCATCTTGGCCTCGACGGCCACAAGCACTTCGGCCAGTGTGAAGGTGCCCGCCTGCTCCCCGATCGCGGCGTTCATGAGCACTTGCAGCAGCACATCGCCCAGCTCCTCCACCAAGTCCTCGATGGCGGTCTCCATCTCGTGCGGATCACCCGAGAGCGCATCGTCGGCCACCTGCAGCGCCTCGGCCAGTTCGGTCACCTCGTCCACGGCGTAGGGTGCCAGCGATGCGTGCGTCTGGACCCGATCCCATGGGCACTCGCGCCGCAGCCTGGCGATCACCCCGTGCAGCGAGATCAGCCGCTCGCCGAGGTCTGCCTCGGCCTCCATCACGTCTCTCTTGTCAAGGCCGGTCACGGAAGGAACGGCATCGACACCCAGAGGCTGCTGGGATCCCAGATACCGATCTCCGGGGCCACGCTCACCTCGTAGCCGACCATGATCTCGGTCAGCACGCGGCCTGCGAACGGTCCGATCACCGAGAGGTCGGCCTGGTCGTGCTGCAACTCGTCGAGGTGCAGCACCACCCAGAGTTCGCCCGTCGGGCTCGCGGCGGACGGCAGCAGGATCGGCGCTGTCAGATCACCGGGTTCTAGTTCGAGCAGCGTGAGCACCATCTCGCTGTCGAAAACCAAGTCGAGGGGCGGAGCACAGGCGACCGCACCGTCGGGTTCCGTCAGGTTGGGCAAGTTGACCTCAGATGCAACCTCGCCGAAAGGCTCGCCAGCGCGCACACGCTCGGCTGCGGCGTCGGCATCGGCCTCAGTCGGCAGCATGAGGGCACTCATGCAGTGAGGCGTCGCCAGCCGCTCGATGCTGGGGTCTTCGGCAACGCTGCGCTGCTGCGCGAATTCCTCGAAGGGTCCCTCGAGATGTTGCTGTAACTGCGCGTCGATGTCCTCGTCGGAGGCGTCGATGTCGACGGGAAAGCCGAGCTCGTCGAGTGCGACGGCAGCGAGGCGCCGCTGAAGCATGAGCGCCAGCTGGAAGACGAACTCCTCGTGCGTCGGGTTCTCCGGATCGCCCACCGACGGCGGCGGCGAGTCGGCAAGGCCGTCGCGGACTTGGGCCACCGAGAGCTGCCCGCCGGGGAACTCCGCCGCAACAGCGCTGGGATCCTCAAGGACTGGTCTGGCGATGGCCTCCTGCGCTGCACGCTGTGCCGCTCGCTCAGCCTGCTCGGCTTCGAGCGCCGCCTGCTCGGCCGCCAGATCGACATCGCGCCCGGCGGGATCGAGGGCGTCGCGCGTCACCACACCGTCGTCGTCGACGTCGACCTCTTCGAAACGCTCCAAGGGAACCTCGGTGTGCACCGTGACCGCATTGCCGCTGTCGCTGCACGCGAATGCCAAGAACACGAGCGGAGCCAACAACAGAACCCGTCGAGTCATGAAACTCTCCCGGCGCGCACGTGGGCAGACTAGGTGGTCGCCGCATCGGCGGGCGGTCGCAGCTGCTGGCAGAACTCGAACAGGTGCCCGACAGTGGCCGGCCGCAGCGTCCGGACTGACAGCTGCACCTCAGAGGTGTCGGACTTGCAGCGAGCCGCGACAAATGGCGTGCCGCCACAGATGCGCTTCATGCGCAGCTCCTCGCTGGCAGTCAGCTCCAGCGGACCCAATCGCACCCGTCCGCCGTCATAGCTGGGCGCGAACGCCACGGTCCGCATACCCAGCCGGTGGCACTCGGCGCGCAGCAACGCGATATGCAGCAGCGTCTGCGCTTCTTCGGGAACTGGACCGTAGCGATCGATCCACTCGGCCTCGATGTCGGCCACCTCTGCCAACTCGGTCACCGCGCCGAGCCTGCGGTACGCCTCCAAGCGTCCGGTCGGATCAGCCACGTAGTGATCCGGCAGGTGCGCCACGAGCGGCAGGTCGATGACGATCTCGGCCGGCTGTTCGGGCGTCTCGCCGCTCAGCTCAGCGACAGCCTCGCTGACCAGCTCGCAGTAGAGGTCGTAGCCGACAGCGGCGATGTGGCCCGATTGCACGCCGCTGAGCAGGTTGCCGGCGCCGCGCAGCTGCAGGTCGCGCATGGCGATGCGGTAGCCCGAGCCCAACTCGGTGGATTCGCCGATCGTGCGCAGGCGCTCGTAGGCCTCCTCGGAAAGGGAGCGGCCTTCGGGATGGAACAAGTACGCGTACGCCCGCTGGCCTGAGCGGCCCACCCGCCCGCGTATCTGGTGCAGCTGCCCCAAGCCGAGCAGATCGGCGCGATCCACCACGAGCGTGTTGACGCTCGGCATGTCGATGCCCGACTCGATGATCGTCGTGCACACCAGCACGTCGTGGCGACCCTCCCAGAAGTCGATCACGACCTGCTCGAGCGTGCCCTCGTCCATCTGACCGTGAGCCACGGCGATGCGCGCCTCGGGCACCAGCACGGACAGCTCAGCGGCCACCCGGTCGATGTCCTTGACCCGGTTGTGCACGAAGAACACCTGGCCCTCGCGCAGCAGCTCACGCCGGATGGCCTCGCTGACCGCGCGTTCGTCATACGGACCGACGTGGGTGAGGATCGGCTGGCGTTCCGCGGGGGGTGTCTGCAGCAGCGACAGATCGCGGATGCCGGTGAGCGCCATTTCGAGCGTGCGGGGAATGGGCGTTGCAGTCAGCGTGAGCACGTCCACCTCAGCGCGCAAGTGCTTGATGGACTCCTTGTGGCTGACGCCGAAGCGCTGCTCCTCGTCGACGACCAGCAGACCCAGATTCTTGAACTTCACGTCACTCGACAGCAGTCGATGCGTGCCGATGACCACATCGGTGGCGCCGTCGGCCAGCCTGGCGACGACGGCCCGCTGCGCTGCGGGTGTGAGGAACCGGCTGAGCACCTCGACACGGACGGCTTGGTCGGCGTAGCGCTCCGCGAACGTCTGGTGGTGCTGCTGGGCGAGCAGCGTGGTGGGCACCAGTACCGCCGCCTGCTTGCCGGCGCTGACCGCGCAGAACGCCGCCCGCACGGCCACCTCTGTCTTGCCGAAGCCGACGTCGCCGCACACGAGCCGGTCCATCGGCACCGGCTCGGCCATGTCGGTCAAGACCTCGTCGATGGTGCGGCGCTGGTCGGGAGTGGGCGTGTAGGCGAAGCTGTCGGCCAGCTCGGCCATGCCCAGTCCGTCGGGGTCGAACGCGTTGCCTGCGGTGGTGATGCGCCGCTGGTACAGCACCACCAGCTCTTGGGCGATCTCGGCAACAGCCGCCCGCACCTTGGCCTTCTGCCGCTGGAAGTCGCTGCCGCCCATGCGGCTGAGGCGTGGCGTCTCGCCGCCGATGTAGGGACGGATGAAGTCGATCTGCTCGGTCGGCAGGTAGAGCCGGTCGGTGCCCCGGAACTCCAGCTCGAGATAGTCGCGCACGTCGTCGCCGAACGCCCGGCGGACCAGCCCCGCGTAGCGGGCGATGCCGTGATGATGGTGGACGACGAAGTCCCCGATGCTGAGATCCTCGAACGTCGGGGTGAGAGCGGTTCTCCGTCGTGCTGCCCGGTGGATGCGGCGACGGCCGGTGAACTCCGCCTCGGGCAGTACCGCAACGCCCGCGTTGGGCGCGATGAAGCCCTTCTCGAGCGGAGCTACGACGACTTGACCTCCCGGCTGGGGCGTGAACTCCGCGCGATCGCGGTGCAGGCGGAGTGGAACCTCCTCGGCGCTGAGCGCGTCGGCGAGACGCTCGGCAGAGCCCTCGCCCTCGGCGGCCACAACCACGATGGGTCGCTCCGCTCCCGGCACAATGGCGCGCGCCGAGACAGTCTCAGATCTGATGATCAAGCGGCGAAGCTGTGCCACCAGCCGTGTGGGGTCGCCGGCCGCGGGCACCCACATCTCGGTGGAGATGCTGGGTCCGGGGTCGCCGGCCGCGGTCGGAGCTGCGGTCGAGTCCATAGACCACACCGCTCCGTCGAAGCGTGAGAGCAGTCGGTCGAACGGCACGTGGAGTCTGGGAAATGACCCGGCTCGGGAATCTGGCTGATCTTCCAGATCGCCGTTGTGGCGGCTGTCGTCATCGCGCGGAGCTGATCCGTCGACGCCACGCAAGTCCCACGTCATGGCAAGCGAGCGGGTCAGGTCATCGGTCTCGGCTGCGATGTCGGCCGCGCGGTCGGCAAGGCGCCGAGGCTCGATCAGCAGCACCAGCGCAACTGCACCGAGCAGATCCGGCAGCACGACCTCCTCCGAAGTGAGCCACGGGAGCCAGGACTCCATCCCGTCGAACAACTCGCCACGAGCGAGGCGCTCCATGTGCTCACGGCACCATGGCTGGCTGCGAGCCAACTCGGCCGCTCGGAGGCGCATGTCGGCATCGGGACGCAGTTCTCGCGCCGGGAACAGGCGCGTTTCGGCGAGGTCGGCGACCGAGCGCTGGTCAGACACTGAGAACTCCGTCAGCCGGTCCACCTCGTCACCCCATAAGTCGATGCGCACCGGTGCGTCGGCTGTCGGGCAGAACACGTCCACGATCCCGCCGCGAACGGCGATCTCGCCCCGGTGCTCCACCTGGTGCTCCCGCCGGTATCCCCAGGTGACGAGCCGGCTCACCAGCTCGCCGAGGTCGCATCGGCCGCCCTTGGCCACTTTGAGCACGGCCGTCTCGCCGGTACAAGCGGGAGGACTCAGCCGCTGGAGCAGCGACCGGATCGGGGCCACGATGACCTCGGGCGCAGCGGGATCCGGTGATTCCCCCGACTGCAGCGCCGACAGCACCGCCAGCCGACGACCCATCGTCTCGGTCGCCGGGCTCACACGCTCGAACGGCAGCGTCTCCCACGCAGCGAACAGCGCCACTCGATGCTCACCCAGCCAAGTGGCGAGGTCGCCGGTCCAGCGCTCGGCCTCCTGGGCGGTCGCGGTGACGACGAGGATCGGTGCGCGAGACCCCTGTGCTGCCAAGCCGGCTGCGGCGAACGGGCGGGCGCCTTCCGCGACAGCGATTGAGCCCGACGCCCTGCCGAGCATCGAGACGAAACCAGGGTCACGGATGAGACGTTCGGTCAGCGCACGCAAGGGCGCCGTAGGGGCCGTGCTCACGGTGACTCGTGGTTCCGAGCGCGCCGACGGGCGTTGGTGACGTTCATTGCCGCCTCGATGCCGTCGCGCACCAGCACCTCCAGACCTGACACCGCGTGGTCGAGGGCCGCATCGATGAGGGACTCCTCGTGACGGTTGGGCCGCTGCAGCACCCACTTGCGGCCAGCTTCGGGCCGCGGCGGCTTGCCGATGCCGATGCGCACGCGCACGAAGTCCGCCGTGCCGATCTGGCCGACGATCGAGGCCAAGCCGTTGTGGCCGGCGATCCCGCCGCCCGCCTTGACGCGCACCTGACCCGGTTCGAGGTCGAGTTCGTCATGCACCACGACGAGTTGCGCAGGCTCGACGATGCCATGGCGCCGGATCAGCACACCGACGCTGCGCCCGCTCTCGTTCATGAACGTGGTGGGGCAGGCGAACGCGACGCGATGCCCGCTGACGGCTGCGGTGCCCACCCGGGCGTGTTCCCGCCGCGCCACAGCCAGCTCGCAGCCCAAGGCCGTCGCCCAGCGCTCCACCGCTGCGGCTCCGGCGTTGTGACGGCTGCCGGCGAAGCGCTCAGGTGGATTGCCCAGACCCACCACGAGCCAGTCTGCGACTGTGCCCCGCCGCGCGGTCGCCCGGCGGAAGACGGACACCGGGGCAGTCAGCTCTGGCTGTCGGCGTTCTCGACGTCGGCCTGACCGGCCTTTTCGAGGGCTTCGCCGTCTTCGCCAAGCTGCTCGGCTGCAACAGCGGCTCGGGTTCGCTGTGCGATCACCACGAGGGTGTCGCCGTCGAGCAGGCTCACCATGCCACCGGGAAGGGCCATGTCGCTGACACGGACCGGGTTCTCGAGCGACAGCTCCGACACATCGACATCCAGCGAAGGAGGAATCGCGCCGGCCGACGATTCGACATGCAGGGACATGAGCTGCTGCTGGAGGACAGCACCCTGCCGACTGGCGGCTACAGGCTCGCCGACGAGCCGCACCGGTACGTCCACTTCTAGGCGCTCATCGAGGGACACGAGCATGAAGTCCACATGGGTGACGCGGTTCGCGATGGAGTCGCGCTGCATGTCCTTGACGATGGTGAGGTGATTCTTGCCCCCGACTTCGAGCGTGATGATCGCGTTCGGCCCGGCCGCGTTCAGCGCAGCCCGGAACCGCAGACGATCCAGCGTGAGCAGCACCGGATCGGTGCCATGGCCGTACATCACCGCAGGGATCTTGTCGTCCGCTCGCAGGCGCCGCGACGGACCGGAACCGGTGGCCGTGCGCTTGTGAGCAACGAGCTTCATCTGTTCCATCGAGATTCCCTCAGCAGTCGGGTTCTTGCGCGCAGGGCGGCAGGAAAGCCTACGGGTCTCAGAAGAGGTTCTGGCCGTCGAAGATCTCCGACACCGAGGCGTCCTCGAACACCGACTCGAGCGCATCGGCGAACACGCCTGCAACGCTCAGCACCTCGAGCTTGTCGAACTGCTTCGAGCCGGGGATCGGCACCGTGTTGGTGACGATGACCTGGCTCAGCGAGGAGTTCTTGAGCCGGTCGACGGCGGGGTCGGAGAACACAGCGTGCGTGCTGGCACACATCACGTCGGCGGCGCCGTGAGCGATCAAGGTCTCAGTGGCCGAGCAGATGGTGCCGGCCGTGTCGATCATGTCGTCGATGATCACGCAAGTGCGTCCGGCCACCTCGCCCATGATGCCGAGCGCCTCGGATTCGTTCGCGCTGTCGTTCGCCCGCCGCTTGTAGATCGACGCCACGTCGCAGCCCAGCCGGGTGGCGTAGCGCTCTGCCACCTTCACCCGCCCCGTGTCAGGCGAGACGATGACCGAGTCGGGACCCATCTCCGTGGCCAAGTAGTCGATGAGCACCGGGGCGGCGGTGAGATGGTCCACCGGGCCGTCGAAGAATCCCTGGATCTGGCCGCTGTGCAGATCGATCGACACCAGTCGCTCGGCACCGGCCACCGTGAACAGGTCGGCCAGCAGGCGGGCAGTGATCGGCTCGCGGCCGGCCGCCTTGCGATCCTGGCGGGCGTAGCCGTACAGCGGCGTTACCGCGGTGATCCGCTTGGCGGAGGCACGCCGGGCAGCGTCCACCATGATCAGCTGCTCCATGATCGCGTCGTTGATGCTCATGGTCTCGCTGGCAGCGTGACTCTGGATGATGAAGACGTCCCCGCCTCGGATCGACTCGGCGAACTTGCACTTGATCTCGCCGTTGGCGAAATCGACCAGACCCGGGTCACCCAGCTCGACGCCGAGCTGTTCAGCGATCTCCTGGGCCAACTCGGGGTTGGCCCGGCCGCTGAACAAGTGCAGGCGCTTCTTGGTGACCAGCTCCATCGCATATTCCTTTCGAGACAGCCCAGACGGCGACGCGCCCGAAACCGTCACATTTCGTGATTGCGCAGGAGGCTCGGCGGCGGGTTCAGCTGCGGGTTCAGGCGGCATATTCTGCAATCCGACGGCACTTCGAGACTACCCGACTCCACTCTGCGAACCCCGGAGATTGGGGTGCGCCAGAGGCCGTCACGAGGTGGCGGCCTGCGGGCGTCAACCGCGAGCGGCCAGCGCGACCTCGCAGGCAGCAAGCTGGGCGGCATCGTTGACGCCCATGGCTTCGGCGGCGTCGGCGGTGGTCACCGTCGAGATCCGCTGGCTGTCGCTGCCGAGCAGGCCGATGGCGTCGGTGAGGTAGTACTCCGCGGCGGCGTTGGCGCAGCGAAGCTGCGGGAGCACTCGGCGAAGCCGGGCGATGTCGAAGCAGTACACGCCTGCGTTGATCTCGTCGATCTGTGATTGCTCCGGTGAGGCGTCTCGCTGCTCGACGATGGCGATCTCGCCGTCGCTGCGCACGATGCGCCCGTAGCCGGTCGGGTCATCCAGGCAAGCGGTCAGCAGGCTGGCCGCCGCGCCGTCACGGCGACGGACGGCGACGAGCTGAGCGAGGGTCTCAGCCCGCAGCAGCGGGGTGTCGCCCGGCAGCACCAGCACGTCGCTTGTCCCCGGCAGCTCGCCGAGAGCGTCGAGTCCCACACAGGCTGCGTCGCCGGTGCCGAGCTGGTACGGCTGGTCAGCAAAGACCAGACGATCAAGCCGGGGGGCTGCGGTTCGCACGGCATCGCGGACATGGTCCGCCTCGTGCCCGACGACGACAACGACAGGACCGGCATCCGCGTCGGCCAGCGTGTCGAGGACGCGCAGCACCATGGCACGCCCCCCGACCGGGTGCAGGGGCTTGGGCAGGTCCGACGACATCCGGGTGCCGGCCCCTGCTGCCAGAACGATGGCCGCACTGTGTGCCTTCATCGGTGCAGATTCGCTGTCAGCAATCGACAGCAGGGTTCGGGGAGGAGGACTCGAACCTCCATTGCCGGGACCAAAACCCGATGTCCTGCCAATTGAACGATCCCCGATCGCGCACGCAGTTGCTGCCGAACTGCTTCAGGATCAAGGGTAGCGACCCCGCTGGCGGCGACCCGCAGCGTCTTGCGGCAGTGCGCTGCGACGGCGTTGCCCGAGACTGCCAAGCCTCGCTGCGGCGGTGCTCGTGCTGCGCCGACACCGAGGCGATAGCGTTCACCTCTCGATGGGATCGCTGGTCAAGAAGCGCCGCAAGCGGATGCGCAAGAAGAAGCACCGCAAGATGCTGCGGCGTACGCGTTACCAGCGCCGCAACCGCTGATCCGGCTGTTCGCTGCTCTCTGCGCCCGGCGACGCTGCCCTTGCTGCGCAGATCGGTGCAGAACCGGCCGCTCAGCAGCGTCTCTTGCGTCAGTCGCGGGAAGCTTGGGCAGTCACAGGCGTCCGATCGTGCGTGCCTGCACGGCACTGACACCGCCGTTGGGGAACATGCCCCCAAGCACCCCGTGGGGCGCAGGCACGAACCAGGTGCCGCCGCTGCCGGCCAGCTGCGGCGTACGCCCCGTGGCCTCCTCGAGATCGTCGCGCCATGCTCTGAGCCCGGGATAGGCAGCCAGCGCAGCCAGCTCGAGATCGTTGGCATTCGGGCCGGACGGGCCGCCCAGCTTGTCCCAGGCGCCATACACCGTGGCGGTGTCGACCTCGATGGGCGGCGTCCACAGCACGAAGGACTGGCGCCGGAACCCGAGCGGCTCGACAATCTCACCGATGCCGCTGACGTGGGCACGTCCGCCCACGAGGCAGAAGGCGACATCGGCGCCCAGCGACGCCGCCTGCCGAGCGCTGACGAGCTGCTCTGGTGCCGAGCCGGCTCTTCGGGCCAGGCGGTTAGCCCAGCGCAGCACAGCCGCCGCATCGGCCGATCCCCCGCCCAGCCCCGCACCGGGCGGGATGCGCTTGCGAACCTCGACATGCGCCGTGCGCCCGACCAGTTCGAGCGCCCGCATCACCAAGTTGTCGCCACCGGCGGGAATGTCCCACCCGCCGTCGGGCGCCTCAGGTGACCGACCGCCGACGGGCACCACCTTGACCGTCGAGGTCGAACTGGGATGGATGATCACCTCGTCGCACAGGTCCAGCGTGACCATCTCGGCGTCGATCAGGTGGTAGCCGTCGGCACGGTCGCCGGTGATGCGCAGCGTCAGCGTCAGCTTGGCCGGCGCCAGCAGCCTCACCGGTGCAGGGGGAGCAGACCCGCCGGATGACATGGCGGCCTCAGCGGGGTCCTTGGGCGACCGCCGAAACGCCGGCCAAGCGGATCCAGTCGGGCAGTCCGAGCTGCTCGGGACGCTCAGTCGGATCCACCTCGGCCTCAGCGAGCGCTGCGTCGGCATCAACGAACTCACTGCACAGCGTGCGGCGCAGCATCTGGCGGCGGTGCGCGAACGCGATGGTGACCAGCCGATAGATCTCGCTGCGCAGCCCAGGCGCCAGCGCTGGCGCCCGCCGGGTGATGCGCACAAGCGTCGACCTCACCTCCGGTCGGGGGAAGAAGACCGTGGACGGCACGTTGCCGGCCAGTTCGGCGTGAGCGTGAACGGCGACCTTCACCGAGACGGCACCGTAGGCACCGCTGCCAGGCCCGGCTGCCAGCCGCTCGGCGGCCTCCCGCTGGCACATCACCAGCAGGTCGGTCACGGCCGGCACGCCGTCGAGCACGTCGAGCACCAGCGAGGTAGCGATGTTGTAGGGCAGGTTCGCCACGAGGTGCCAGCCCGCACCCCCCGCCAGCGCGTCCCAGTCGAGGCGGCGAGCGTCCGCCTGCACCACCGTCACCGTGTCGTCGTGCGGACCGGTCACCTCGCGCAGCAGCGGCACGAGCCGGCTGTCGGTCTCGACGGCCACGACCTGGGCACCGGTCTCTGCCAAGGCCAGCGTCAGCGAACCCAGCCCGGCGCCGACCTCGACGACGCGATCGCCCGGGCCGACGCACGCGAGGCGTGCAATGCGACGAACCGTGTTCGGATCGACGACGAAGTTCTGGCCGAGGCTGCGGCGTGGTGCGGCGCCCGCCCGCTCCAGCATTTCCTTGATCGCAGGCGCACTCAGCAGCTGCGAGCTCATGTCGCCGTGGAGGCTGAGCCGAGTCCGAAGACGCGCACCGCATTGGCAGTCGTCTCGGCGGCGACCTGCGCAACCGGGACGCCGCGCGCCGCAGCCACCGCCTCGCCCACGAAACGCACCCAGCTCGGCCGGTTCTGCTTGCCCCGCTTGGGCACCGGTGCCAGATACGGCGCATCGGTCTCGACGAGGTACCGATCGGCCGGCACGAGCGCTGCGGCATCACGTATCTCGCCGGCGTTGCGAAACGACACGATGCCGCTGAACGACACCGATGCCCCGCGGTCCAACGCTGCCCGAGCCTCGTCGGAACCTCCGGTGAAGCAATGGAACACGGTGCCAGGGGGCACCCCCTCTGCGTCGAGCACGTCGAAGGTGTCTTCCCAAGCGTCTCGACTGTGAATGACCAGCGTCAGCCCGTAGCGGTGTGCCATGGCGATCTGAGCGGCGAACGCCTCGCGCTGGGCGGCGCGATCGGAGTGCTCGTAGTAGTAGTCCAGCCCGCACTCGCCAATCGCGACCGGCGTCTCCCCGGCGGCGATCAATCGCTCCAAGGCATCGAGGGCCGCCGGGCCTTCGTCGGCATCGTGCGGGTGCAACCCGATGGTGGCGACCACGCCCGGCAGCGTGCGGGCACGTTCCAGTGCAGCGATGCTGTGCTCTACGTCGGTGCCGATGTCGACGATCCATGCCACACCGTCCTGGCGGGCCTCGGCCACCAGATCGGCGCCGCCATTGGTCAGGTGGCAGTGGCTGTCCACCCAGACCTCGGCGTCGGGCACTGGGTTCATCGCCGCCACGTCACCGCAGGCGGGGATACAGCGGCGCGCCGGTCGACACCGCCAAGCCGCCGGGATAACCGCCCCACGCCGCGGCCTCGGGAAGGCGCTGATCGGCGACGGAACCCTCCATGCCGATGCGCCGCCACACCTCCTCGCAGCCCCGCGGCGTCGCCACCGACGCCAGGATCGCCACGATCCGCAGCGCCTCGAGTGCGTCGCCCAGCACGGCGTCCACCTCGGGACCCGGGTCGGCCTTCCACGGCTCGGTCGCCTCGAGCAGGGCATTGGTCTCGCGGATGATCCGCCAGGTGGCGTCAAGCGCTTCCGAGGGCGCCAGCCGCTCCCAGGCGTCGGCTGTCTCGGCAACGCAGGCGGCGACGGCTGCCGTCAACGGGCTGTCGGGGCGCGGCGCGGGCCCGATGCCGCCGCATTTGCGGCCCACCACGGTGGCCACCCGGCTCATCAGGTTTCCCAGGTTGTTGGCCAAGTCGGCGTTGTAGCGGGCCACCATTCCCTCATAGGAGAAATCCCCGTCAGGGCCGAAGGCTTGGTCGTGCAGGAAGTGGTGCCGCACGCCGTCGCTGCCGAAGTCGGCCACCAGGTCGCCCGGGGCGATCTGGTTGAGCGCCGTCTTGGACATCTTCTCGCCGCCCACCAGCAGGAAGCCGTGCACGTGCACCCGCCGCGGCGGCAGCAACCCGCCGCTCATCAGCATCGCCGGCCAGTACACACAGTGGAATCGCAGGATGTCCTTGCCAATGAGATGCACACCCGGCCAGCGATGGGCGAACTGGGCGTCGTCGCTGGCGTATCCCGCGGCGGTGATGTAGTTGGTGAGGGCGTCGAACCAGACATAGGTGACATGCTTCCGATCCCAAGGAATGCGTATGCCCCAGTCGAGCGATGTGCGGCTGATGGAGAAGTCCTGCAGCCCGCCGCGGATGAACCCGAGCGCCTCGTTGCGCCGGGTGTCGGGCACCACGAAATCCGGATGGGCCTCGTACCAGTCCAGCAGGGGCTTCTCGTAGCGGCTGAGCGAGAAGAAGTAGTTCTCCTCGGTGACGTGCTCGACCGGGCGTCGGTGGATGGGACAGAGTCCGTCGTCGAGGTCGTCTTCGGTGAAGTAGGCCTCGCAGCTCACGCAGTACAGGCCCTCGTAGGTCTGCAGTGCGATGTCGCCGTTGTCGTAGCAGGCCTGCAGCAGCTGCTGCACCGAATGGTGATGACGCGGCTCGCTGGTGCGGATGAAGTCGTCGTTGGCGATGTCGAGCTGCTGCCACGCCTCCTGGAAGCGCACGACCGTGCGGTCGGCCCATTCGATGGGGGCGCAGCTGTTCTCTTGGGCTGCCCGCTGCACTTTGAGGCCGTGCTCGTCGGTGCCGGTCAGGAACATGACGTCGTCGCCGCGCAGCCGGTTCCAGCGGGCGACCGCGTCGGCGGTGATGGTGGTGTACGCGTGCCCGATGTGAGGAGCGTCGTTCACGTAGTAGATCGGCGTCGTGACGTAGTAGGAAGCCACGCCAGCACCCTAGTGAGGGGCGGCAACCGGCCTCGCGGTGTCGCCGCGGCTGCATCGGAGACTCAGGCGGCAGCGGCGGCAGCGGCGAGGGCTTCGTCGATGATGTCGGGGGTGTGGGCGAGGCCGACGAAGATCGCCTCGTAGGCGCCGGGGGCGAAGGCCACGCCACGCCGCAGCAGCTCGGCATGCAGCCGGGCGTAGGCCTCCTCGTCGGTCGAGCGGGCATCGTCGTAGTCGACCGGCACCCAGCCCGGCTCGGGACCGGCGCCGCAGTAGAGGCCCACCAGCGTGCCGACCTGGCTGACCACGGCGTCGAAGCCCGCGCCCGCGAGCGTGTCGCGCAGGCCGTCGGCGAGCTGACCGGCGCGGGTCTCCAGCTCTGTGTAAGCCGTCGGCGTGAGCAGGTCCAGCGCGGCAAGGCCTGCTGCGGTCGCGAGCGGGTTTCCCGACAAGGTCCCGGCCTGATAGACGGGGCCGGTCGGCGCCAAGGTCTCCATGATCTCCGAACGCGCGCCGAGGGCCCCGATGGGCAGCCCGCCGCCGATGACCTTGCCGAAGCACGAGATGTCCGGCGTCACGCCGTACCGCTCGGCTGCACCGCCCGAGCCGAGGCGGAAACCGGTGATGACCTCATCGAAGACCAGCAGCGCGCCAGCGGCATCGCACGCTTGTCGCAGGCCCTCCAGGAAGCCCGGCGTCGGCGGGACGAGTCCCATGTTCGCCGCCACGGGCTCGACCACCACGGCGGCCACCTGGTCGTCGAGTTCGGGCACCACGTTGTAGGGCACGACGACCGTGTCGGCCACGGCGCTGGGCGGCACCCCGGCTGAGCCGGACAGGCCGAGCGTGGCGACACCGCTGCCGCCCGCGGCCAGCAGCGCATCCGCGTGGCCGTGGTAGCAGCCTGCGAACTTGACGATCCGCGGTCGCTCCGTGCAGCCGCGCGCCAGCCGCACCGCGGTCATCGTGGCTTCGGTGCCGCTGCTGACCAGCCGCACCTGGTCGACCCCCGGCGCGGCGTTCGCGATGCGCTCGGCCAGCGCCACTTCGCGTGCGGTGGGTGCGCCATAGGACGTGCCCTGCGCTGCGGCGGCAGCGATCGCCTCGGTGATCGCCGGATGCGCATGGCCCGCGATGATCGCCCCGTAGGACTGCACGAAGTCGATGCAGCGGCGGCTCTCGGCATCGGTGACGTACGCCCCGCTGGCGGACTCGACGAAGTACGGCGTCCCGCCCACCGCGCCGAATGCACGCACTGGAGAGTTGACGCCTCCGGGTATCACCCGCCGAGCAGCTTCAAACAACTCGGCGTTCGTGGTGGTCGGCCCGGTCACGGCCCGCAGCGTAGGGCTGCAGGCCCCTCAGGACTCTGCCGGAACTGCGCGTTCGTCGAGTGCGGCTGCGACCGCCTCGACGAGACCTGCGTCGGACGGGCGTGGGGCAACAGCGGCAACGGCTACACCGGCTTCGGCGCAGGCGGCCGCAGTGGTGCGACCGATGCAGACGACCTTGGCCTTCACCGGTGTGCCGCCCGTTTGGCTCAGGTGGCCATTCACCGCAGAGGGCGAGGCGAAGATCACCGCATCTGCCGCGGCCACATCGGCGATGAGATGGTCGGACAGCGTCGGCGTCACCGTGCGGTAGGCGCTGACTGCGGTCACCTTCCAGCCGCGGGCGCGCAGGCCGGTGACGAGATCGGGTCGGGCCCCGGCCGAGTGCGGTACGAAGCAGGCGTCAGAGGGACCCGGATCGGCGAATGCAGCGGCCAAGCCGGCGCCGTCGTGCTGATCGGGCACGAGATTGGCGGGTCGGTCCAGCTCGGCTTGGACCCGAGCCGCCGTCGACGGTCCCACCGCGGCAACTCGTACGCGCGCAAAGCCGCGGCGGACACCCCGGCGGTCAGCGCGTGCGAGGGTCGCCGCGACGGCGTTCGGCGAACTGAACACCGCCCAGCTGAACTGATCGAGCCGCATCAGCGCGTCGTCGAGCGGCTGACCGCCGTCCAGCGGCGGCACCACCGCGATGGCTGAGGCGACCACCGGGATCGCCCCCTGCTGACGAAGGATCCCGGCCAAAGGGTCGGCTTGATGCGACGCGCGCGTCACGACGACGGTCCGGCCGGCGAGCGCGTCGCAGCGGTCGGGGGAACCGCGGTCACCCATCTGCGGTCCCGGTGCGCGTCAGCAGCTCACGCGCCAAGGCGACACCGAGCGTCTCACCGTCAGCGTCATTGCCCGAGGCGCGCTCGATCCTGCTGCCATCAGGGGTTGCCAGCAGCGCGGTCATCTGCACGCTCCCGTCGGCGTCGATGGCGGCATGTGCCCCGGCCGGCAGGTCACAGCCGCCGCCCAGTGTCCGCAGGAATGCACGCTCGGCATCGACGCAGCGCGAGGTGGGGGGGTGGATGATCCCAGCCACGGCAGCCGCCGCAGCGTCGTCACCGGCGCGGTGCTCGATCGCGATGGCGCCCTGCCCGACTTGGGGCACCAATTCGTCGGGGCTGAATCGCTGCGCGATCCGGCGCGACTCGCCCAGCCGTTCCAGCGCCGCCGCGGCCACGATGACGGCGTCGACGTCGGGCCGGTCGGCCGCCGCGATACGGCGTGCCATGTTGCCGCGCAAGCCGACGAAGCGCAGATCGGGCCGCAGGTCGGCCAACTGGCATTGGCGTCGCTGCGACCCAGTCGCCACGACCCCACCGCGCCGGATGTGATCGAGTGCCTGCCCGACGAGCGCATCGCACGCGTCGCCGCGCTCGAGGCAGCCCCCGAGCGTGAGTCCTGCGGTGGGCTCGGATCGCATGTCCTTCGCGCTGTGCACCGCCAGGTCGGCGCGTCCGTCAAGCACCGCCGCCTGCACACCGGTCACGAACACTCCCCGACCTGACATCTGCGAGATCGGCGTGGACAGATCCGCATCAACGGCAGTGGACACCGGCACCAGCTCGATCGCGGACCCGGACCATCCGGCTGCCGCCAGCTCCGTTCCCGCGGCGCGCGCTTGCCATGTCGCCAGCGGGCTCGATCGTGTCGCGATCCTCACGCGGTCAAGAGCTACAAATCGAACAGGTCGCGCACCGAGTCGGCGAGCCGGTCGCCCTTGGCCTTGCCCGCAGCAGAGCGCAAGGCCACCGTGGGCTGATGCAGCAGCTTGTTCACGAAGGCCTTCGTGGCCCGGTCGAGCGCCTCGCGCGCGTCGTCGTCCATCCGGGGATCAGCAGCTAGCGCGCGCTCGACTTCGGCCTGGCGCACGGCCTCCGCCCGGCCCCGCAGGGACTCGATCAGCGGCGCCATCTCCCGAGCGGAGCGGTCGGCGGCAAAACGCTCGATCTCGTCGGCCAGGATCGTCTCGACCGCCGCCACCTCCGTCCGCCTGCTGGCCTGGCCGGCGTGGGCGAAACGCGACAAGTCGTCCATGTCGAGCAGGGTGACACCCGGAATGCGGGCTACCGCCGGGTCGACATCGCGCGGCACCGCGATGTCCACGATCAGCAGCGGACGCCCGGCGCGACGCTCGATGACCTCTCCCACGCTGGCGTGGTCGACAATGACCGAGGTGGCGCCCGTCGATGTCAGCAGCACGTCGACTTCGACGAGCGCATCTTCGAGGCTGCCCAGCGGCAGGTGACGGCCGCCGACTCGCGCGGCCAAGTCCTCGGCGTGCGACGGCGTGCGGTTCGCGACCTGCACCGACGCGGGGCCGGCTGCCGCGAGCGCGACGACCATGCCGTCCGCCATCTCGCCGGCACCCACTACGAGCACATGGCGATCTGACAGCGAGCCGAGGTGGGTGACCGCCATGTGGACCGCCGCGTGGCTGATCGATGCGGTGCCCCGTGCGATGCCGGTCTCGGTGCGGGCGCGCTTGCCGGCGCTGACGCCATAACGGAACAGCTGATTCAGCACCGTGCCGACGGTGCCCTCAGCACGGGCCGTGTCCCAGGCAGTGCGAACCTGGCCCAGGATCTCGTGCTCTCCCAGCACCGCCGATTCCAGGCCGCTGGCGACCCGGAACAAGTGGTGCGCTGCGGCGTCGTCATAGTGGACGTAGAGATGGTCGGACAGCTCAGTCGGCGCTGCGCCCGACAGGGTGCAGAAGAAGTCGCGCAGTTCGCCGAATGCGGCGTGGAACTTCTCGGCGAAGACGTACACCTCGGTGCGGTTGCACGTGGAGACGACGGCCGCCTCGCTGACATGCTCGCAGGAGGCGAGATCGCTCAGTCGTTTCGGCACGTCGGCGGCGGCGACCGTGCAGCGCTCCAGCAACTCGAGCGGTGCGCTGCGATGGCTCACGCCCATGACAACGATGGACACGTGGACTACCCAGGGTTCGGGAATGCGGCCCGCACAGTCTCGCCGATGCACCACCCTGTTTCCACGCGTTCCGCACAGCCTCGCGTAAGAAATTCAGCCCGGCCGCTCAGGCGAAGAAGAAGACCATCCTGATCGTCGCCGCGATCAGGATGAGGGCCGCGAGCGCGGCCAGCACGATCGCCGTGCGCGGACTCATGTCGCCCCGCGCAGTCGTACTTCGGTGCCCGCGGCAAAGCCGAGGTGGGTGGCGCTCCCGCCGGCGACGGTGAGCTCCAGCAGGCCGTAAGGATCATCAGACAGCGCGAGGCTCCCGGAAGGGGGCGAGCCGGGCGGCGCGATCTGGACTGTCTGGGTATTCGTCTCCGCTGCGACACCCGCGCGCGCCGTCGAGGTCCATTCCGCGACCAGCACTTGCCCGAGCGGGGCCAGCACCTCGCGGTCCACGTTGAGCTGCACAGTTCCCCAGCGCGTGATCGACAGGACCTCCGCCGTCACCGAGCCGTCTGCTTCGGTGCGCGGCACGGCAACGAGGGAGGGCAGCAGCAGGCTCGGATCGATCGGCTCCCCCAGCGTCTCGAGTCGCTCTCCTGCTGCGAGCCGGCCCGCAGCGGGTGCCAGCACATCTCGAGCCGGGTGCAGTGCCTGCACGCCGGCGGCCCCATCATCCGCGCCGATGCGGACCGCCGCATCTGCACCGCCCACCGCGGCCGCGGCCGCGGCCAGCACGCCATTGTCGGGTCCGACCAGCATCGACTGCCCGTCGCCCACGGATACGGCGATCGCCTCCCGATCCAGCCGCCGACCCACTGACGCCAGCACCACCCCGGGCGCAAGATGCGGCACGCTGCGCACGAGCATCAGCGCTGCGGTGCGGGTGTCGCTCGGGTCGACGTGGTGGCACAGGTCGATCACTGCGGCGTGGGGCGCAGCCTGGCGGATGATCGAGTGGATGAGTCCCACTGACTCGTCATGGGCGCCCAGGTCGCTCAGGCAGGTGACGGTGTCGAACCCCTTCATCTCCATCGGCCGCGAATCCGTTCGCCTTCGGTCAGGAAGCCCCGAGCTCGGTGGACCTGCGCGTTGCCGCCTCGACGGCGGCAGCGAAGGCCGCTCGCACGCCGTGGCTCTCCAGTTCGCGCAGACCGGCGGCGGTGGTGCCGCCCGGCGAGGTCACATCGGCTCGAAGTTCGGCCGGCGGGCGACCGTCGGCCAGCAGCGTTGCGGCGCCCAGCAGCGTCTGGTTGGCCAGCTCGGCTGCGACTGGACGGGCCAGGCCCATGAGCACACCCGCCTCGATCATCGCTTCGGCCACAAGAAAGACGTAGGCGGGCCCCGAGCCCGACAGCCCGGTGACGGCATCCATGAGGTGTTCGGGGACTCGTACGACACGGCCCACCGAGCCCAAGATCTCCTCGGCCCACGCGAGGTCGGCGTCGGTGGCTCGGTCGTTCCCGCAGATCGCTGCGGCGCCTTGGGATGCGAGGGCCGGCGTGTTGGGCATCGCGCGCACAATCGGCGTGCTGGTGCCCGCCGCGCCGTCGAGCGTTGCCAGCGTCACCCCGGCGGCAATCGACAGGATCCGCTCGGTGCCGGCCGCCGTGACCTTCGCCGCCACGTCCGGGACGACATCGGGCTTGGTGGCCAATATGGCGCCAGCCGACGCGACGACATGATCCGTAGTCGACACGCCGTAACAGCTCGCCAGCTCATCTCGGCGAGCCGCGATCGGCTCGGTCACGCCGATGCTCTCCGCGGAGCGACCGGCAGCCAGCAGTCCGCCCAGAAGCGCTTCGCCCATCTTTCCGCCGCCCACGATCAGCAGTTCGACCCCAGATGTCATGTGGTCACGGTACCGGACGGCATCCGAACCGCTGCCGGGAGATCGGGGTGGCGGCGATTCTCCTCGGCGCCAGGTGGCGCGGGATCTCACCCGCTGGGTGGTGCCGGGGCATTCGTTGAGAATGGGGCACTTCCCTGCATGCCTGCCGCCGAATGCCCCGGCAAGCACTGAATTAATCAGAAATAAATGAAAGTTGTCAAGAGAATTTCGGCACTACTTCTCGAAGGCCAGTCGCAGCAGTGTCGAGAAGTCCCGTTCGATATAGGCCCACAGCGAGCCCACGATCCGGTCCAGCTCGTCCTCGTCGACGCAATGGGTTCCGAGTTCGCCCGTGAGGAACAGGGCGTCCTCGGGTCCGATGCCGTACTGGGCGCCGACCAGCGAGTAGTTGCGTCGCAGGACGAAGTCAGCCACCTCCGATGCTCGTTGCGGCGGTGTCGGCAGCACGTACGACTCGTAGGCCAGCGTTCGCTGCCGCAGCGTCAGCCACACGGCAATGACATCGCGGGACTCCCCTGCCAGGCGCACGTACCAGCGGCGGGGCACCTCGTCATCGCGCGTCACGTCCAGCAGCAACGGGCGGTCGTCGGGCGCAGCGGACTCTTGCGAACTGGCCCAAGCGGCCAGCCAGGCGTCCATGCGCGCCTCCAGCCGGTCGAGCTCGGCGTCGGTGGCTGGGCGGCGAGTCATGCGGCCTCACTCATGCACAGCCGTGTGTTTCATGCGCAAGCGACCAGCTCGCGACGGGCTGTGGCGTCGAACGCTGCCAGTGCCACTGCGGCGCTCGCCAACCAGCTGAACCGCTCTGCCCGTCGTGAGCCTTCATCGCCCAGCCGCAGTGCCAGCAGCGGATCGGTCAGGATGTCCGACACCCGCCTCGCGTACGCGTCGCTGTCGCGACCCGCGACGAGATAGCCGGTCCGGCCTTCGGCGACGCTGTCACGCAAGCCTCCGACATCGGCGGCAACGACGGGCGTCCCGCAGGCTGCGGCCTCCAGGGCAACCAGGCCGAACGACTCCGAACGGCTCGGCACGAGGCACACGTCGGCCGCCCGGTAGTAGGTGGACAGCAGGTGGTGCGGAAGCGGATCGACGAACCGCACGCACCCGGCAAGCCCCAACTCCTCAGTCATCGAGCGAAGCCGAGCGAGCGTGGCCTCGCCGTCGGGTCCGCTCGGGCCTCCCACGATGACCAGCTGGGCATCTCTGCCTGCCGGGGCGCCTGCCCTCGTCGCCGCAAGGATCTCGAGCGCCAGTTCAGCACCCTTGAGCGGCTGGAGCCGGCCGACGAACAGCAGCACCGGCCCGGGGGGGAGATCGATGGCTGCGCGTGCCGCGTGCCGCTGGCCGGGGGCGAACATCGCCCGATTCACGCCGGGGGTCAGCACATGCACGCGCTCTGGCGGGAGGTCGTAGAGGGCGTGCAGCTGGGCAGCCTCGGCATCACCGGAGGTGAAGACGGCATCCGCGCAGTCGATGATCCGCTGTTCTGCTTCGCCGCGATGACGCGGTTCGGTGTCGCCGGCGCTGGTCTTGACGCGCCCCAGCGTGTGGAACGTGACCGCGAGCGGGATGCCCGAGCGGTGCTTCAACAAGTGGCCGGCTATGCCGCTCAGCCAGTAGTGCGCATGGATGGTGTCGACCGGTCGTCGGGCCAAGTGCTCGCCGACGCGGTCGGCAAAAGCAGCGGCGACGACCGGCAAGTCGTCCTTGGCGAGTGACGGCTTGCCGGTGTCGATGTGCGTGACGCGCACGCTGGGTTCCACGTCGACGGTCTCGGGCTGTGACCGATCGGTGCGCCTGGTGAAGACGTCGCAGCTCACCCCGTGATGCGCGAGCGCGGCAGTCAGCTCGCGCACGTACACATTCAGGCCCCCGCCGTCACCGCTGCCCGGCTGGTGCAGCGGCGAGGTGTGCAAGCACAGCACCGCAACCGATGAGACGCCGACGCGGTCATGTGCTGCGCTTCGAACGACGGGATCTCGTCGGGGATCAGCCGGTGCCATGGACGCCACGGCCGCTAACGCTACGCAGATGGCCGCTCCGCCACGATCAACAGCCACGATCAATCGCTGTGCCGGGGCATTCCTGAACGCCTCTGACCTGAACGCCTTTGAATGGTGTCGCCGCTCAGATCGTCAAGAGCCCCAACCCCCACATCCACACGAGCGCCGTGATGCTGAGCGAATCGAGCCTGCGCACCGCCCAAGGAGTGCCCGCACGCGGCCGCATTGGCGCGAACCCTGCGCGGTGCCCGCGCGCAGCCGGATCGGCGGCGGCTGAGCGCGCGGAAGACCACCCATCTGAGAGCCGGGTGTCGGGTGGAACTGCCGGGACTGTCGCAGCGCGGGCCAACGCGGGCCCCAGCGGCAGCGTAAGGACTGCGATCACGCCGTACCGGCTGACGTCGGAGGGCGCGAAGGGCGGCACGCTCAGACCGGTCAGCGCGAAGACAGCCGCTGCCGCTGCGACTGCACCCACCAAGGGACCCCGCAGTCCCGGTGGGCGCTCCGCCGCTGTGACGTACGCACCCGCGTCGTAGGAAGCCGCAGCTGCGACCAGCACCAGCGCTGCACCCGACGAGTAGCGGGCCACCGCCGCCGCGCATGCCGCCGCCGCGCCGACCTGCATCCAGCAGCGGACCAGCTGTCCCGCCCGGGCCAGCACCCTTGGCTGCGTGACCGGTTGAGACCGCGCAGCATCCGTCGCTGCGCGGTCGCCCCGCAACGATCCGGCCACGATGAAGCTGGCGATGACTGCCGTCCCGAGCACCACACCCGCCAAGCGGGTATCGAAGATGCCGGCGAGTCCGACCGCGCCCGCGAGCGCAGCAGCCGGAAGGCGGAAACGAGGATCACCCACGACAGCAGCGGCGCCTGACGGAAGTCGGGGCGACCGGGGCGCGGCATCCAGAGTGCCGGGCAGGCTCGCTGCTTGCCAAGCACCGAGCGCGGCCACAGCAGACACGAGCAGGCCGAAGACTGCCGCGCCTGCCCACAGTGCAGCGATGAGTACGGCGAGCCACAACACACCCGCGGTGATGCTGGCATCGCCCCACGCAGCCGGCGGCCCGAGCCACAGCGCTGCGGAGCGAACCCACGCCACCGACGCCGCCGACGTCACGCTCACGCCACCGACGCCGCCGCTCAGCCGCCCGACACGGGCGGCAAGACGGCGATCTCGTCCCCGGTGCTCAGCTGCGCCACGGGATCCGCAGGTTCGCCGTTCAGCCAGACCCGACTGGTTGCCAGCACGGCGCTGAAGCCCTCGTCGAAATGCGTCTTGGCCCAGTTCAGCGCATCGGCGACCGATGACGCCTCGGTTTGCGTGACGCCGACCCCAGCCGCCTCGCGCGCTCCCGCGAACAGGCGGATCGTCACGATGGGCATCGCCGTGATGCTACCGATCTGCGCTGATCAGGCCAGCTACGGTCGGGTGTCGTGACACAGCCTTCAGAACTGCTCGCGGTGCGGCATGGCCAGTCCGAGTGGAATCTGCGCGGACGCTGGCAAGGACAGGCCGATCCGCCGTTGACGGACTTGGGCGAGCGCCAGGCCGAGATTGCTGCTGACGCTTTGGCGGCGACGCTCGCTGCCGCGGACGACGGCTGTGGGTGGCGGACGCCCGCGCTGCGCGGGGGTGACCTGCACATCAGCGGGCATGCGTTCGACTTGCCCGCGTTCGACCTCATCGTGTCGAGCGACTTGCAGCGGGCGCGCCGGACCGCGGAGATCATCGCCAAGCAACTCGGCGTCAGCGATGTCGTGACCGATGAGCAGTTGCGCGAGCGCAAGGCTGGTCCGTGGGAAGGCCTCACCCGCGCCGAGATCGATGAAGGCTGGCCGGGCGATGTCGCAGCCAGGAGGTGGCCAACCGGCTTCGAGTCCGAGGACAGCATCGCCCGTCGGCTGCTTCCGGCGCTGCGGCGGCACCTCTCGGTCTGCGGTCGTGTCCTGCTGGTCGGCCACGCAGGTGTGCTCAAGACCATCGACGCGCGCGTCGGCCTCAGCGACGAGCGTGTGCCCAATCTCGCCGGTCGCTGGTTCTGGCTGGACGGCGCCGCTGCGGACGCGAGCTGGGACTGGGATCAGCTGGAACCCCGCAACAGGGTCGAGCTCGTCTCCTCCGACACGGACCTCATGATCGAGTAGCAGCGCCGGATGATCGAGTAGCAGCGCCGGCCGGGTCGTCTCGCTCGCCGACGGACGGATCGGCGAGCCAAGCGGTGACGGCCGCCGGATCCGCATCGTCATCGGCGAGCAGGCCCAAGGTTCGCTCCGCCCGCGCCAAATCGTCCTCGATGGCGCCGAGAGCGGCATCAGTCAGAATCTCACCTGAAGTCGCCGGGTCCTGCGGCGCTGAGGCGGCAGACGACTCGGCGGGCACCGCTGCAAGGCTAGCGCCGCTATGCACTGCAGCCGAGGCCAACAGCACGACGAACAGCGCGCCCGCCCCGAAGAGGGTCCGCACGATGACTCGCGACGACTTGCGGCGTGTGGCGCTGGATGTCGCTGCGAAGGCTGTCACATCCCGGCGCGCCGTCGGGCGCCTCCCCTCACGTCAACGCGCTGGGGAGAACCCTCTCGCGATTGCACCAATTGCTTCCCGCTCTTGTTCCCGTTCTCATTGGACTCATTGGGGCTCTCATTGGGGCTCTCATTGGATACGGACTCACGGGCCGCTCGGGCCACGGCTTCGCCTGCGGCTCAGCCTCTAGCATCGAACGGGGGACCACGGAGGTCGCACGATGTCAGAGGGCCAAGCGGCAGCAGACGCGGGCACATGCCCGGCGGTCAGCATCGACCCTGCGACGGGTCGCAAGATCTTCAACACCAAGGCGGCGAAGGCTTCCGAGAAGATTCAGGGCAAGGGCTACTCGGTCAACGCCGACGAGCGCGCGAAGGAGCTGCCGTCTCCCCCGCCCGGGGCTGTCTTCAACGCCGAGGAGCAGGCCAAGTACCGGGACTTCAAGGAGGCTCGCCGAGGCGCGGCCGACTACATGGCGATGGAGGGCGAGTTCTCCCGCTATCTCGAAGACGTCTATTCCGAGCCGCCCATCGAGCGCGAGGCGCTGGACGACGAGTGCGAGGTGCTGTGCATCGGCGCCGGGTTCGCCGGGCTGCTGCTGTGGCACAAGCTGCAGGCGGCCGGCATCGACGATGTGCGCTTCTGCGAGAAGGGCGGCGACGTCGGCGGCACTTGGTATTGGAACCGCTACCCCGGCATCGCCTGCGACGTCGAGTCCTACAGCTACCTGCCGCTGCTCGAGGAGATGGAGTACATCCCGACGATGAAGTTCGCGTCGGGCTTCGAGATCCTCGAGTACTGCCAGGCGATGGCCGACAAGTTCGGCTTCTACGACCGCTGCCTGTTCCACACCACCGTCGACTCCACCGTGTGGGACGAGGAGACCGGCCGCTGGACCGTCTGCACCGACCGCGGCGATGCCATGAAGGCCCGCTACGTGATCCTGGCGAACGGCATCCTCACCAGCCCCAAGCTGGCCCGCATCGACGGCATGGCCGGCTTCGCCGGCGAGTCATTCCACACCTCGCGCTGGGACTACAACATCGACCTCGAAGGCAAGCGGGTCGGCATCATCGGCACCGGCGCCACCGCCGTGCAGGTCATCCCGGAGATCGCCAAGGCGGTCGGCGAGCTGTACGTGTTCCAGCGGACGCCGTCATCGATCGACGTGCGCGATCAGCGCGAGACCGATCCCGAGGAGGTCGCCGAGTGGTCGCAGGAGCCCGGCTGGGCGCGGGCCCGCCGCAAGCGTTTCTCCCGGATCTCCTCGGGCCGCACCGCCATCAAGGCCAACGACGACTACTTGGCCGGCCGGGTCGACGATTTCAAAGAACGAAAGCAACATGCCCGCAAGCTCTCGCCCACCGAACTGGTGCAGAAGCAGCTCAACACCAACTTCCGGATCATGGAGCAGATCCGGGCCCGGGTAGACACCATCGTGGAGGATCCCAAGACCGCCGAGGCGCTCAAGCCGTACTACCCCTATGGCTGCAAGCGGCCCACCTTCCACGACGAATACCTGCCCACGTTCAACCTGCCGCACGTGCACCTCGTGGACACCGCCCCGATGGGCGTGCAGGAGATCAACGAGCGGGGCGTGGTGCACGACGGCGTCGAGTACGAGTTGGACGTGCTGATCTACGCCACTGGCTTCCAGTGGATGGCCACCTCGACGTTCAACATGATCACCGGACGCGACGGCGTGACGCTGAGCGAGAAGTGGCAGAGCGAGGGCACCAAGACGTTCCTGGGGCTGCACAGCCACGGATTCCCGAACCTGTTCATCGTGTCGGGTCCGCAGGGCGGCGGCGGCAGCTTCAACTTCACCGACGCCATCGACACCCACGGCGACTACGTCGTCTGGATGCTCACCGAGATGCGCGACAAGGCGTGGAACGTGGTGGACATCACGCCCGACTCTGAGGTGTCCTACGCCGAGCACTGCCGGGTGGCCGACATCACCACGGCCCCGCTGCGGGACTGCCTCTCGTACTACAACGGCCATGGCGATGCCGAGCCGGGCAGCTTGGCGTACTACGGCGGCGGCTACTGGCACAAGTGGCGGATCGCCGCGCAGGAATCGCTGGATCCGTACGTGTTCGAGTTCAAGCCCGACCAAGTGGCTCAGCCCGTCGGCGGGCTGGCGTAGATCTTGAAGCGGGGCACAACGGCGTGAGCGTTGTCATGATCGGCGCGTGGGGTTTGGCTGGTGTGCTGGCAAGATCCGGCGCTCAGGCCCCTTGGGGATGTCTATGCAGACTTGGGTTCGTACTCCGCATGCCGGGATCGGCGCGGACGAGACGCTGGCGTGCTGGCCCTACGAGTTCGAAGGCGCTGCGCTTGTTGAGGGCGTGGAGCCGCTGGTCAGCGCTGAGCTCTGGGGGCACCGCGCTTGCGGTGTGAGTGCCGGGGGATCGCTGGCGTGCTGGGATTGGGACACCGAGGGCCGAGCGTCACCGCCTGAGGGCAGGTTCGTGGATATCTCAGTGTCGAGGAATCGCTCGTGCGGGGTGCGTGAGAGCGGCGAGATCGAATGCTGGGGCGCTGGCGGCGCCTCCACGGAGGACCAGGTGCTCGAGGGGCGCTTTGTGAAGGTATCGCTGGCGAGGCACCACACGTGCGGTGTCCGGGTGGACGCGTCCTTGGCATGTTGGGAGTCTTGGGACGAGGGGCACTTGCCCGGCGAGTCTCGCTCGCACGATGTGCCGCAGGGCCGTTTTGTGGACGTGTTCGCGCCGGGGCCGTGCGCGGTGCGTGAGAGCGGCGAGCTTGTGTGCTGGCGCGACGACGGCTTCGGGAACATCACTGTCTCGAATCGAACGCGCATCCCTTCTGAGCGGCAGCATCGGGAACGGTATGTCGAGGCGACAGGCACTCATTTCACCGGGCCATATTGCGGGTTGCGCGGCGACGGGCGAGTCGATTGCTGGTACCAACACGGCGAGTACATGGCTGCTCTTCCGGCTGGGGTGGAACCGCTGTCAAGCCTCGCAGTACGTGACTTGGCGCAGGCTTGTGGCGTACGCCTCGATGGGTCATTGGTGTGCTGGAGCCCACAGACTGGCGCGATCTGGAATCTGCGGTCCGAGGTGCTCAACGGTTCACTCGGCGGCGAGTACGTCTTTGTGCGCTCTGGCATCTTGTCTGACTTCTGCGCGGTCACCGTCGAGGGAATGTTGCAGTGCTGGAGTCTCGATTCTTGGCCTGATCTGAAGCGGCCGGTGAGGACCGTGCTCGGCGGCCATTTTGTGGATGTGGCTGTCGGTGCTGACCATGGGTGCGCGATCCGCCTTGACGGCACGGTCGCGTGCTGGGGCAACAACGAGAACCGCTGACGATCTGCCCGGCTTGGGCAACGAAGGGAGAGCGCAGATGCGCTTGCTGTACGGAGCTGTGTCCGTTGCCCTCGTGGCATCGGTGCTTGCGGCCTCACCGCAGGCTGTGACGGCCGGGCCGACGTCTGACGGGTCGGGACCATCGAGCCCGGCGACATCGGCTACGGGTCCATTCGATACTGCGGCGACTCAGTGGCCTGGCGAGGCGCCCGCTCAGGCACGGGGCTCAGCGGGCGCCGGTCCGGCATCGTCGGCACCGATGCTGAGCGACGGCTTTGTGCTGGGTGGGACGTGGTTGGCACCCGGGGTGGTGGGTTTGGACTGGGACGATGTCCCGGGTTCGACTGGCTATGAGCTGATCCGGTGATGGTGGCGGTATTGGACACCGGCGTGTACGGCGCACACCGTGATCTCGACAGCCAGATCGTCACCGGCGGTCTACATCTCTGCCATCGAGTGGATCCCGATGGGCACGGCACCCATGTGGCCGGCATCGTCGCGGCCGAGCATGTCCAGAAGACAAGCGCAAATCCCAACCCTGCGAATCAAGACACGGCCGGGGTCGCGCCGGACGCGACGATCCTGCCGATTCGTGTACTGGGACGCGCCGGCTGCGATGCGTCGATGGGACCGACCGAGGCAGTGGCGGCGGCGGTCAACGCCGGTGCACGGGTGATCAATATGTCGCTGATCTGGGGCACCGGGCATCGCAGCCCCAGAGACCAGAACGTCGGCGGCATCCCGATCGAGAGCGACAAGCACCAGGACACGTTCGAGGCTGCGCTGCGGGCGGCGTCCATGCTCGGCGTCGTGTCGGTCGCAGCGGCGGGCAACTGCGGGATGCGAGCTTGAATAGCAAGGGGATGCCACGTTGGCAGGCAAACAAGTGCTCGGGCCATAACTTCGACCACGCGCCAGCCATCTACAGCCTCACCGGCGATGTCGTCGCTGTCGCCGCAGCCAACAACAAGAGCCTTCGCGTTTTCGTGGGATGGGGTTGCTGGGCTCGGCTTCGTCAGGTTAGGTGACGAGGATGCCGCGGTGGCTGCCCTTCGCGTTCGTGGCGGTGGGTTTCGTCGCTGCGGCCTGTGGCTGCGGAGCGGGTGAGGCAACTGGCGATGGTCAGCGTGAGCGTGAGCTAGAGGCGCCGCCCGTGGCGGATGACTCGCCAGAGGACGCGGGCGGGCGTGACGACGGGTCACGTCTGTTGGGGGTGGGTCGGGCGACACCGCCCGAAGGAGCGTTCGTGGACATCTCGGCAACCCGTTTTCGTACGTGTGGGGTGCGTGTTGATGGGCGGATCGAGTGCTGGGGCGACCGGTACGCAGCGGGCGGGGTGCCTCTTGCCGGTGACTTTGAGAAGGTTTCGATCGCCGAGAGGCAGGCGTGTGGGGTCAGGTCGGATCGTTCGCTGGTGTGCTGGAGCTATGCGGCCACGACTGGGGCTGAGCAGGTGGTGTGGGAAGGACCGGCTGGCCCGTTCAAGGACGTGTCTGTCGAGGTGGGATGCGGTCTGCGGGAGGATGGGCAGCTCGATTGCTGGTACGGGGCAGATCGGCTGGCTCCGCCTGAGGACACATTCGTGGAGATCGCTGGGGCCGGTGAGTACGGCCCGCTCTGCGCGCTGAACTCTGGGGGGTGGCTGGTGTGCTGGCATGATCCGGCGCTCAGGCCCCTTGGGGATGTCTATGCGGATCTGGGTTCGTACTTCGCGTGCGGGATCGGAGCGGACGAGGAGCCGGCGTGCTGGCGCTACGGACCCGGCAGCGCCCCGCTTGAGGGCACGGAGCCGATGGTCAGCGCTGAGCTCTGGGGGCACCGCGCTTGCGGCGTGAGTGCCGAGGGATTGCTGGCGTGCTGGGATTGGGACACCGAGGGCTGGAACACCGGCGGGATGTGGGACCCGGGTTGGTTGGGCGTGCCTGATGCGCAGTGGGCTCGTGTCGCTGGGCCTGGTTCTGAGATGCCGTGTCTGTTGAGCAGGCGGGGCGAGTTGTTCTGTGCGGGAACCTATTTCAGCTACGACACGCCGCCCGAGCAGTTCGAGCGGATATCGGGGTCCGATCGGTTTGTGGACACCGTTGTCGGCGGTCGTCATGGGTGCGGGATCCGCACTGACGGCACAGTGGTGTGCTGGGGGTACGACTCCGACGAAGACCTCGTGTGGATGCCGGTGGTTCGGTGAACGGCGTGGGCCGTCGTAGAGCGGCGCTGGCTGGAGCTGTAGCAAATGCTGCCGCATCGCCGACCAGTGCTGGGCAGCGCGCAGACGCTTCTGGGCTCCGACAGCGCTGAGTGCTCGGGAAAGGACAGTCATGAACAAGCTCATTGGGGCTGTGGTTGGCGTCGTGGTGTTGTTGTCGGGGTTGTTATCGCCGGTGGCCGCACATGAGCAGTCGCCTGCCCTCGCGCCGCCGGCACTGTCGACGTCGAGCAGTGCGGCTCGCTCAACGTCGGTACAGCCGGTTGCGCGGCAATCAGAGGCGCAGGCTGCTGTCGGTGCTGAGCAGATGCAGGTGGCGCCGAGACCGGGCGAGGGTTTCAGCTTCAGAGGGCAGTGGCTTGCTCCGGGAGTGGTGGGCTTGGACTGGGACGATGTGGCCGGCGCGAGCGGCTATGAATTGCTGGTGCTGGGCACTGACGGGTGGATACTGCTGGCGACCGATGAGCCCGTTGACGGCGTCGTAGCCGTGCGGGAGGGGTCGGCAGCGCGGGTGGGCGGCCTGCCTGCCGACGTCGATGAGTATTGGTTCGCACTGCGCGCACGCAGCACAGCGGGCGTGTCGCGTTGGTCGAGCGGCCTTGAAGTACAGGTTCCCGAAGACGCCAGCGAGAGGTTGCAGTTCGATCCGTTCACCGCGCCGACGCTGTCGAATATCGACTTGGAGCGTCTGGGCGAGGCGACGGCGACGGTCACTCCGGGCGAGGCCGACTGCGGCGCGGTGTCGGCATTGGATGTAGCGGGGATCAGCGTCGTGGACCCTTGTGGCGACGACGACGAAGGTGCCGATGGGCAAAAGGGCTGGCAGGCCAACAGGTGCTCAGGGCACAACTTCGATCATGCTCCCGCCGTCTACAGCCTCACCGGTGAGGTCGTGACTGTCAGCGCAGTCAACTACGACGGACGACGGCCCGACTTCAGCACATTCAAAGACTTCGTTGACCTCGCCGCGCCCGGCGGGCGATTGCTGTCGACGGTTCCCGTAGTGACCTGCGATCCCGAGGACACCAATGGCGATGGAGTCGACGATCGTTGGGGGCCGCTTGAGTGCGGGCTGCCGAGTTCACCGATCCCATGTGCGCCGACCGTTGCGCGAAGAACGGACCCCCGCACTATGCCGCCGGGTGGCTGCGCTCACCCGGTGTTCGAGAAATCGGGCACCTCGCAAGCGGCGCCGTTTGTGTCGGGTGTGGTGGCGCACATGGTGAACCGTCATCCTGATGCCACTGTTGGCCAGATACGGGCGGCTCTGGAGAACACGACGCTCGCGCCGCCAGCGGCGGAGGTGCCGACCGCACGTGGTCGCGACGGCGATGACGAGTTGATCGAGAGGCTGTCTGCGGGCCTGCGGCGTATCCGTCAGCCAGGACGGCCTGGCTTCCACACCGAGAACGGCCTGCATGCGCCGTCTATGGAGTATGGGCGGGGGATCGTGAATCCGGCTGCGGCTGTGGCGCGGCTGGGTGACGATCTGAGGATCGGACTGTCTCCGCAGGGTGACGCGGGGTTGTTCATGGAGTTGTCGGCTGGGGCACGTCATACGTGCGGGTTGCGGTCGAACGGTGCCGTGCAGTGCTGGGGGGAGCGGGCGATCCGGGACGCGACCCCGAGTTGGGCGTTTGCTTCGTTGTCGTCGCCGCCGACGGCGCGGTTCGTGTGTGGTGTGCGCAGCGGGGACGGTGCGGCGCAGTGCTGGGGCGAGCTGCCGGCGGCGATCACTTCGCCGGTGGCGGTGTCGGCGGGCACTGGTGCGTTGCGGGGCCGGTTCATCGAGGTGGCTGCTGGGGATCGGCATGTGTGCGGGTTGCGTCCGGATGGCGGGGTGGTGTGCTGGGGCGACAACAGCGACGGCCAGACCGAGGTGCCCACGGGGACGTTCGATGAGCCGCCCAGCATCAAGGCCACCAAGGTGGTGGCGGGGTCGGAGCACTCGTGCATGCTGTTGTCGACCGGTGCGGTGGAGTGCTGGGGCAAGTCCGACGACGAGCGGCTTTTGGCGCCGTCGGCGCTGGTGGTGTCTGATGTTGCTGCGGGGGCAGCCCATACGTGCGCCGTGACTGCGGCGGACGTGTTGATGGCGAATCTGGTGTCGTGCTGGGGTGTGACGCCGCTGGGTCGGGCTGCGGGGCCAGCAGGGCGGTTCACGGAAGTCGATGCGGGCGCGGACCATTCGTGCGGGCTGCTGGCCTACGAGTCCGATGAGCTGCCTGGGGGCCGGGTGCGCTGCTGGGGCTACGGCGGGCCCGACGAAGTGCCTGATCAGCGACTGGATGCGCCCGCGGGCGTGTTCTCCCATGTGTCGGCCGGGGCGAAGCACGGGTGCGCGTTGACGGTGGTCAAGGACGTGCACTGCTGGGGCGATGACGAGCACGGGCAGGCGCCGTCGAGTTTTGTGGGCCGTCTGGGTGCGCTGTCGCTGACCGCGGGTGGGGTGGATCTGCTGGCGGGCCGTTTTGATCCTGCGGTGTATGAGTACACGGTGGTGGCGGAGCCGGGACCGGCGACGCTGCGAGCGGCTACCGACACCACCGATGGGTCGCACAGTCTGCTTGAGTCGCTGGACGGCAGCGGCGGCGGGTCTTTGCTGGTGGCGCAGTCGCTGCCGAAGACTCTGGTCCGCGGGGCGGAGTTCGAGGTGGTGGTGGGCGCGGCGTTCGGGCAGGTCGGGCACCGGACGTATCGGATTCGAGTGCTGGAGCGTGCTGAGTTGGATTCGCTGCGGGTGGTGCCGTCAGGCACCGGCCCGGATTGTGTGCCGCAGTGTGCGGCGTTGGAGTTGATCCCGCCGTTCGACCCGAAGGTGACCAGGTATCGGGTCGTGGCGGCGGCGGACGTGTCGGATGTGTCGGTGGAGTACCGGTCCACCGATGGCGTTGTGGCGCTTACTCCGGCGGATTCTGATTCGTCGGCTGGGGGCCATCAGGTGGCGTTGGGCACGGAAACGGGATTCGTGTCGGTGTCGGCCGGTTCTCACTTTTCGTGCGGCGTCAAGACCGGTGGCTCGGTGGAGTGCTGGGGCTACAGCCAATTGGCTGCGCCGTCGGGCTCGTTCGCGTCGGTGTCTGCGGGCAGTGGCTATGTATGCGGCGTCAAGAGCGATAGCTCGGTGGAGTGCTGGGGGCATGATGCCGATGGTCAGGCATCCCCGCCGCCTGGCTCGTTCAGATCGGTCGATGCCGGTTCGAATCACACATGCGGCGTGAAAACCGATGACACTCTGGCGTGCTGGGGCGACAACCGAGACGGCAAGGCGTCGCCGCCGTCTGGTTCGTTCGCCTCGGTGAGCGCCGGCTCAAGCCACTCGTGCGGGTTGCGCTCCAGTGGTTCTTTGGCGTGCTGGGGCAACAACTTCCGTGGTAAAGCGTCGCCGCCCTCTGGTTCGTTTGTTTCGGTGAGCGCGGGTTCGAGTCATTCATGCGGGGTGCGCATCAGCGGCGCTGCGGTGTGCTGGGGATGGAACGTCGCCGGTGAGGCGTCGCCGCCGTCTGGCTCGTTCAGTTCTGTGTCAGCGGGATCGTGGTGGCACAGTTGCGGAACCAAGACCGATGGCACTGCTGTGTGCTGGGGTGCATTGATCGACAATCGTTTCGTGCCGGTCGGCAAGATCGCTTCGCTGTCGGCGGGCCACGCCCATGCGTGCGGTGTGACTGCCGACGGCGTCGCTGCTTGCTGGGGCGATGAGGTGTTCGGTGCCCATGTGGCGCCGTCTGGTTCGTTCAGCTCAGTCGTCGCTGGCCCGTCTCACTCCTGTGGGGTGCAGTCCGACGGCTCGGTGGCGTGCTGGGGGCTGGATTGGTATGGCATGTCGTCGCCGCCGTCTGGTTCGTTCAGTTCGGTAGCGCTCGGCTACTTCCATTCCTGCGGCCTGCGTCTTCCATTCCTGCGGCCTGCGTCTTGGCGGATCGATTGTGTGTTGGGGCGACCGCGAGCGCGGCCTGAGGGCGATACCGCCAGGTTCGTTCACTGCGGTGGGTGCCGGTGACTATCACGCGTGCGGATTGAAGTCCGGCGGCTCGGTCGCGTGCTGGGGTCTCAATGACTACGGCCAGACTGACGCGCCTGCGGGCGTGTTCGCAGCCCTGTCTGTCAACGCACGTCTGTCGTGCGCGCTGAACGCGGCCGGCACCGCTACCTGCTGGGGCAACGAGGACGACGGGTTGCTGTTGCCTCCGACGGTGGCTTTCGCGTCGATCTCAGTGGGTCAGAACTACGTCTGCGGAATCGCGCAAGACGACACGGTCGCGTGCTGGGGTGCCGACTATGACGGACAGGCGTCGCCGCCGTCGGGTTCATTCAGCGCCGTGTCCTCAGGTCGCCGCCACGCGTGCGGAGTTCGTCCTGGCGGAGCGGCGGTGTGCTGGGGCAGCAACGCTCATGGCCAGACCGATGTCCAAGCCGATTCGTTCGCGCACGTCTCAGCCGGCGCGGACCACTCCTGCGGCATCAAAGCCGACGGCGCGATCACCTGCTGGGGCAGCCGCTCCCCGGTGCTGGAACCGGCCGGGCGCCGCGTAGTGACACTGACAATCCCAGGATCAGACGAGACTCATCGGACTTCCTATGAGCTCACGATCGATCGGCCCCGCCCATCGAACCTTGTCAGCTTCGCCACCGGTGCTTCGAGAACCACGAGAGCCAGCGACGCTGACGCGGCGCGGGCGGACGGCGACCAGGCGGTCAGCGCCGAGGCGCCGGCGGACCCGCTGCGCGAGAACCCCCAGAAAGCGGGGAGCGCCGCTGCGGCGGTGTCAGTGCCGGGTGCTGCCAGGACCAGCTCATGCACGCCTGCTCAGGGTGTCGTCTCGATTGCCGACCCCGTGCTGCGATCTGCGCTGGCGACGACCTTGGGCAAAGCGGGAGACGCGACGATCACTGCTGCGGACATGACGCAGCTCACCGCCCTGGAAGTGCCGGCCCGGCGGGACGGATCGAATGTGTCGAGCCTGTCGGGCCTCGAGCACGCCACGGCGCTGGCCTCTCTGGACGTGACCGGACACGTCGTCTCGGATATCTCGCCGCTGGGATGCCTGACGGGCCTCACGACGTTGGAACTCGGCGGCAACGACATCACTGACATCACGACACTGCCGAGCCTCACGAGCCTGCGGACCTTGGGGCTGAGCGGCAACAGCATCACTGACCTGTCGCCGCTGTCGGGACTGACCGCGCTGGCAAAGCTGGACGTTGCTCACAACAGCGTCACCGACGTCGCACCCTTGGGCAGCCTCAGCGAGTTGCGCATCCTGCACCTCGCCCGCAATCGAATCACCGATTTCGCCAGCCTCGACGCCATCTCCGGGCTCGCCATTCACGGCCAGCACGACCAACGCCCCACACCCTGATCCCGCGACCCGGCATCCGGTCGAGACCGGCGCGTACAGTCTTGTGGCGTCCACCGGCAGGAGAGACATCATGACTCAGAGGGCGGCTCAGAAGGCATCCCAGCAGAAGGCATCCCAGCAGCGCAAGACGAACGGGCGGCGTGCGCACCGGTCGTACCTGAGCTACATCGACAAGTCGCGTGAGTACTACGCGGCGCACGGCTACCCGCAGCCGTACCAGTGGGCGTACAGCCACGAGGTTGCCTTCACGCCGCTGCCCAAGCCGCTGTCGGAGTGCACCGTGGGACTCGTCACCACCTCGTTCTTCGAGAAGGGCCGCGAGCCCGCGGGAGTGCCGGCGGCACGGCCAAAGCAGCCCTACGCGGCCCGCTGCGACGATGCCCTCGACGGCCTCTACAACAGCGATCTCTTCTGGGACAAGGACAACACCCACACCGACGACCTCGACACCTACCTGCCGATCAACCGGCTTCGCGAGTTCGAGGCCGAGGGTCGCATCGGTGCGCTGTCAGAGCGCTTCTACGGCATTCCCACCGATTACAGCCACCGTCGCACGCAGCGCAACGATTCGCCCCGCATCGAAGAGTGGATGCGCGAAGACGGCGTGGACGTCGCCTTCCTGGTGCCGCTCTGACCGGTCTGCCATCAGACCGTGTGTCTGATCGCACGTCACTTGGAAGAGGCCGGCATCCCGACCGTGGTGGCCGGCAGCGCTCGCGACATCGTGGAGGAATGCGGCGTCGCCCGGTTCGTGTTCACCGACTTCCCGCTCGGGAACCCGACCGGCAAGCCCGGCGACGCCGACATGCAGCGCGCCATCGTGAGCACAGGGCTGGGCCTGCTCACCCACGCCTGGATGCCTCGCACCACGGTGCAGACACCGTTCGTGTGGGACGCAGACGACAACGACGGCTGGCGTGACCACTTCATGCGCGTCGACGACACGAACCGGGCCGCGCTTGCGGCGGCCGGCGAGGCACGCCGCCGTGATCAGGCCGCGGCCAAGGCTGACGGCCGCGCCCGGACGAGCTGAGCCGGCCGCCCGATCCAGAGTGCGCCGCCTCGGCCCGCGACACGATCTCGCCCGTCAGTTGCGCAGACTGCTCGCCGGGTGGACTCGACGCGCGATCCTCTGTCCGATCTCGACCCGAACGAAGGGCCTCCCGTGAGCCAACCCAGACCGCTGTTCGATCCTGCCGACGCCGACGCGCCCGACTTCGTTCCGTCGGAGCCGGCCGGCGCGGATGTCTATTCCCACCCTTCCGAGCACGGCGAGCGCATCACCGACTCGCTCATTCCCGACGTCATGATCGACGCATCGGGAGGGGTACAGGTGGCTGCCGATGTCTATGGCGACGACGGTCCGCTGGTGTTGCTGCAGCACGGCGGCGGCCAGACCCGTCACGCTTGGAAGGGAGCGGGTCAGGCGCTCGCCGACGGCGGCTACCGGGCCGTGTGCCTCGATGCCCGGGGCCACGGCGACTCGGACTGGGCGCCCGACGGCGACTACACGACCGAAGCATCGGTGGCCGACCTGGTGGCGATCGTGGAGCACTTCGGCGAGCGCCCGGTGCTGGTCGGCGCGTCGATGGGCGGGGGCACCTCGCTGACCGCGGTCGGCGAGGGTGCCGTGGACGCGCTGGCGCTGGTGCTGGTGGACACGGCGCCGCAGATCGAATCGGCCGGCGTCCGCAAGATCCGCGAGTTCATGGCCCAAGGCGCCGACGGGTTCGCATCGCTCGAAGAGGTCGCCGAGGCCATTGCCAACTACCAGCCCCACCGCAAACGGCCCCGCAACCTCGACGGGCTAGCCAAGAACGTGCGGCTGTGGCCCGACGGCCGCTACCGCTGGCACTGGGACCCAGCGTTCATGCACCGGCCCCGCAGCTTCGCCGAGCGCATCCCTCGCCAGCAGGCGGCTGCGGAGAATCTGACGCTTCCCACGCTGCTGGTGCGAGGCGGCATGAGCGACGTGCTGTCCCCCGAAGGAGCGCAGTCGTTCCTCGACACGGTGCCGCATGCCCGCTACGCCAACGTCGGCGGCGCGGCGCACATGGTGGCCGGCGACCGCAACGACATCTTCGTTGCTGCGACCCTCGAATTCCTCGCCGAATTCGTCCCCGCATCGAGCGGCTGACTCGAGGCCGCCGGAGGAGACCTAGGCGTCGGGTTCGTCGTCGCTGGATTCGCCGAGCGTCTCGAGGCTGGATGGCGCCAAGTTCGAGGCGAACTTCGACATGTTGTCGGAGAGCGCGCTGATGAGTTGCTCCACGAACTGCGGCGACATGTTCACCCGCTGGACGACCACGCCCCGCCGGGGCGACTGGCTGCCGCTGAAGTCCAAGCGGATGAAGTCCAGCGTGAACTCGTACGGCGAGTGGCGCACCACGGCGAAGTTGGACCACACGCCGGCTTCGAGCTCGGGAGGAAGACGGATCTGCAGCTTCGTCCCGTCCGGCAGCGATTCGGGTGAGGTTCCTTCAGTCACCTGCTGAACGCTACTTGCGAGGCGGCGAGTGCCGGCTCAGCCTCTCAGCGCTCCTCGCGTCGGTACGGAAGCGTCAGCGCAGCCGGAGCGGGGCTCGGACGGTGGCGGGCCCGGAAGCTGATCGCGATCAGCACCACCACGGTGAGCAGGAACGGCAGGATCCCCAGCAGCGCCGGCGAGATCGTGTTGACCTCCAGCCCGAAGATCGTGAGGTCGAACGTCTGGACCCGCGGCTGCAGCGCCAGCGTGAAGCCGAACAGCAGCGAGCCGGCCGCCAGCCGTCCGGGGCGCCATGCACCGAAGATCACCAGCGCCACGGCGATCCAGCCCCGCCCGGCGATCAGGCCCTCCGTCCAGCCCGCCGCCATGTACAGCGACAGGAATGAGCCCGCAGCCCCGGCGAACGCTCCGCCGATCAGCACCGCACTGGTGCGCAGCAGCGTGACCGAATGGCCGACGGAGTCCGTGGTGGATGCCGACTCGCCGACCGCCCGCAGCGCCAAGCCGAGCCGGGTGCGGCTCAGCACGAACCAGACGGCAACACCGAGCACGCCGGCGAGATATACCACCGGGGGCTGGTCGAACAGGATCGGTCCGGCCCAGGGAATGTCGGCCAGGCCGACGATGCTGAGATCGGTGAACACTGCATCGGCGCGCTGGCGCACGGCGTCCTGGCCGATGAACGCCGCGAAGCCCAGGCCGCCGATGGTGACGGCGAGGCCCGACACGACCTGTCCGGCCCCCATGATCACGCTGACGATCGCGTGGACAGCCGCTGTCGCCATGCCCACGAGGGCTGCGACAGCGAAACCGACCCAAGGACGGTCGGTGGCAATCGCCGCCATGAACCCCGTCACGGCGCCCATGGCCATCATCCCCTCGACCCCGAGGTTGAGCACGCCGGACCGCTCGGCGATGAGCTCGCCCAGACCGGCCAGATACACCAGCGTGGCGAACTGCACAGTCGCCACGAGCAGGCCGATGAACGCGTCTTCAGACACCGGATGCCCCCGTGCCTGTGGGGGTCTGAGTGGAGTCGACATCGGTGCCGCTGCCCACGGGACGCACCCAGCGCACCCGGTAATTCAGCAGCACTGCCGAGACCAGTGCGCCGATGAGGATCATGGCCTGCAGGATCGTGGCGATCGAGCTCGTCACACCGAGCGTCTGGATGGATTGACCGCCCCGCAGCACCGCCCCGAACACGACTGCCACTACGGCGACGCCGGAGGGACGCATCAGCGCGAGCGCCGCCACGATGATCCCGGCGAAGCCGTAGCCGCTCGAGAGTCCCGGCTCGAGTCGGGTGGCGGTGCCGGTCAACTCGATCGCACCCGCCAGACCCGCCAGCCCGCCTGACAGCAGCAGTGCGGTCAGCACCTTGCGTTGCAGCGAGATGCCGGCGTAGCGAGCAGTCGACGGTGACGAACCCGCCATGCGCAGTTCGTAGCCCCATGCAGTGCGCGACACGGCCAGCCAGAACGCCAGCAGCAGCGCTGCAGCGAACAGCACACCGATGTGGACCTGCCCGAACAGCCCCGGCAGCGATGCTTGGTCGGGAAGGGGTGTGATCTGGGCGAAGCCGAACGACTCAGGGTCCTTCCACGGACCCACCTTTAGCCATTCGGTGATGCGTATCGCAACCTCGACCAGCATCAGCGTGGTGATGATCTCGCTGACGCCGAGGTAGGCGCGCGCCAACGCCGGTCCCAGCACGAGCAGCACGCCTCCCACGGCACCGGCGATCAGCATCAGCACGATCAGCACGGGACCCGGCAGGTCCCCGGCCACCATGGCAAAGCCGGCCGCAACGATGGCGCCCGCCATCATCTGACCCTCGGCGCCGATGTTCCACAGGCCCATCGAGCCGGCCACCGCAACCGCCAGCCCGGCGATGGCCAGCGGCGTGGCGCGCAGCAGTGTGCGCGAGAGCGCATCGAACCCGCCGAGCGAGGACTCAGCCATGCGCTCATAGACCGCGACCGGATCGTTGCCCGAACCCCACAGCAGGAGCGCTCCGAAGATCAGCGCCAGCACGATGCCGATCACGAACGCGATGGCCTGTGCTGCTGGTGCCACCCGGGCGCGCCGCTGCAGCACCGGCCGCACGATGATGCGATGCCAGCGCGCCCGGCCGCGGGCGACCGTGTGCAGCGGGGCGTGGGTCGGTTCGGTCATGCGGTCCCCGTTCCGGCCATGGCGGCGCCGACCTCGGCGCGGGTGACCTGCGTCGGGTCCATGCGTGCCGCGACCTGACCCTCGTACATCACGATGAGCCGGTCAGACAGGGCGAGCAGCTCGTCGAGATCCTCCGAGATCAGCAGCACTCCTACGCCGGCGGCTCGCTGGGAGACGATCTGCGACTGGATGGCAGCGATGCCCGCCACGTCGAGACCTCGGGTCGGCTGAGCCGCCACGAGCACCTTGGGCTCGCCGGTCAGCTCCCGTCCGAGCAGCAGGCGCTGCAGGTTGCCGCCCGACAGGGCGCTCACGGGCTCGTGCACACGCCCCACCTGGACGCCGAAGCGCTCCACAAGGCGCCGGCAGAACTCCTCGCAGCGGCGCAGGTCGAGCATCAGCCGTCGCCTCAGCGACCGGTAGGACCGCACGACGGCGTTGTCGACCACCGACATCGTGGGTGCCAGCCCCACGCCGAGCCGGTCCTCGGGCACATAGGCCAGTCCCGCGCGGGAGCGAGCCCGCGGTGACGCCCGTGTGACGTCGGCGCCTGCGAGCTGCATCGTCCCTGCGGTGGTCGAGCGCAGCCCGGCGATGACCTCGGCCAGCTCCCGCTGCCCGTTGCCCGAGACGCCGGCCACGCCGACGATCTCGCCGGCGCGCACATCGAGGTCGACTGAATGCAACGCCGGCAGCCCGCGATCGCTGAGCGCCGACACACCTTCCAGCTCGAGCACCACGTCACCGCTGGGCTGATCGGTGGGCCGCTGGATCTCCGCCGCCGCCTCGCCCACCATCATCTCGGCAAGATCCGACCGGTCGACGCCGGCAAGGCTGCGGGGCTGCGCCACGGTCACCCCATTGCGCAGCACGGTCGCCTCGTCGCACACCGACAGCACCTCGTCCAGCTTGTGGCTGATGTAGATGACCGATCGGCCCCGATCGGCCATGGAGCGCAGCGTCAGACCGAGAGCGGCTGCCTCGGCGGGGGTCAGGACCGCTGTCGGTTCGTCCAGCACCAGCACATCGGCGTCGCGCCAGAGCGCCTTGAGGATCTCTACGCGCTGACGCTCACCCACCGAGAGCTGCCACACGGGACGGGACGGGTCAGTCTGCAGCGAGTAGGTGGCCGCCAGGTGGGCGACTCGCTCGATGATCTGGCCCATGTCCAGATAACGGGGCGCCGAGCCCAGCACTACGTTCTCGAACACCGTCAGCGTCGGCACCAGCCGGAACTCTTGATGGACCATGCCGATGCCGGCGGCGATCGCATCGGCAGGAGAGTGGAACTGGCGCTGAGAGCCATGCACCCAGATCTCGCCGGCGTCGGGCAGGTACACGCCGCCCAGCACATTGACCAGTGAGGTCTTGCCGGCGCCGTTCTCGCCGAGCAGCGCGTGGATGGTGCCCGCACGGACCGTGAGGTTTGCGCCGTCGCAAGCGACGACCCCGGGGAACTCCTTGCGAATGCCGCGCAGGTCGACGACAACGCGACCGTCGCCGGAGCCGGGGGACACCGCGGCGCCCCCCGGCTCCGACATCGGTTTCAGTGTTGTGGGATCAGACGGATCAGGGGCTGGCGTCACCCACGACGCCTTCGACGAACCAGTCCATGCCCAGCATCGGCCCGTCTTCCATGGTCTCGCCGGCAGCGACGCGCTCAGCGCCGTCCTGGTCGTTGATCGGGCCGGTGAAGACGTCCCAACCGCCGGAGCGGATCTGCTCGGCTGCGTCGGCAATGCGGTCGGCGATGTCGCCGGGCACATCGGCGGACAGTTCAGCAAGCTGGACGATGCCGTCATCCATGCCGCCCCAGTACGCGCCCGGTGTGTAGGTGCCGGCTGCCACAGCCTCGATGGTGCGGGCGTAGCGCGGGCCCCAGTGCCAGACCGGCGCCGTGATGAACGCCTCCGGGGCGAAGTTGCGCATGTCGGAGTTGTAGGCGACCCAACGTGCCCCGGCATCCTGGGCTGCGACGCCTGCGGCGGTCGAGTCCTGGTGCATTGCGATGACGTCGGCACCCGCTTCGAGCAGCGCCGAGGCGGTGTCGCCTTCCACTGCGGGGTCGAACCAGGTGAAGGTCCAGTTGACGTGCACCTCAGCGCTGGGGTTGGTTTCACGCACGCCCAAGGTGAAGGCGTTGATGCCCCGGATCACCTCGGGAATCGGGAATGCAGCGACGTAGCCGATCTGGCCGCTCTGCGTCATCGCACCGGCGGCCATGCCGGACAGGTAACGCGGCTGGTACATGCGGCCGAAGAAATTGCCGAAGTTGGTGTCGTTCATCTTGAAGCCTGAGGCGTGCTCGAACACGACATCGGGATACTCGGCCGCCAGCTCCTCCATCGGATCCATGTAGCCGAACGACGTGCCGAAGATGATGTTTGCGCCCTCGTTCCTGATGAAGTCGACGGCGACTTCCTTGAACGCCTCTGCGTTCTCGGGGATGCTCTCGACAACGAGCGTCGTTGCCCCCGTTTGCTCCTCGGCAAATATGCGGCCTTGGTCGTGAGCCCAGTTCCAGCCTGCGTCGCCGACCGGTCCCACAAGGATGAATGCCGCGGTGATGTCCGATGCGGACATTCCCTCGGGTTCAGGCTCGGGTTCGTCGGCTGGCGGGGCCGTCGTTGCGGGTGCTGCGGTGGTCGCCGGTGCTGCGATGGTCACCGGTGCCGCAGTCGTATCGGCTGCCTCGTCGTCGTCGGTGCCGCACGCGGCGCTGACGAGCGCTATGGCGGCGAGCGCGACCCCAAGCCGTATCAGAGTCCTCGAACGCATGATCTCCCTCTCCGTTCGCGCCCGCGAGGCACACTCGGGGCGATCACGTCGAGCCTAATCTCGCTGGCCAGAGCCAGACGCCAGCACTTCGATGGTTGCCGATCGGCGACACGGCGGGTCGCGCGCACCTCAGAGTGTCGCGAGCGTGGTTGTCGGCTGCTCAGAACGGGTTGAGCTCGAGGCCCAGAAGATGGCGGCCCAACTGGTGGGTCACGCGGTCTTGGTGCACATTGATGTGCACCGGCATGGCCCGGAAGTCGCGGTAGCGGCGGTCGAAGGCGCCGCCCTCGCGCAGTGCAGTGCCGCCCTGGGTGCGGTGCAGCAGCGACATGGCCTCGTCGAGCTGCTCGACGGCCATGGTCGTCACCGCCATCTGACGCAGGTAGTCGGCCTCATCAGGGACGACACCGGCGGCGATGCGGCGGTCGACCTCATTGCAGGCGGCTTCCGTGGCGGCAGCGGCGGCAGCCAGCAGCGAGGCCGCTCGCCCGAAGTTGACCTGCACCGTGGGTCGATCGACCATCTTGCCGCCGATGATCACCCGCCGTCCTCCGGCCGCGTCAGCGGCCTCGGCGAGCGCCCGACGCACGAGGCCCACGGCCATGAACGAGAGCCACAGGTCGGAGATGCCCACCCAGTCCTCGCGGTAGCGATGATGCACCACCGGCACCGTGCGCAGCGACTCTGCCCGGTTGGCGCCGAACCAGGCCACGCAGTCGCTGAGGTTCACCGGCACATCGGTGTAGTGGACGTCGTCGGTAGCAGAGGCCCGCAGCCCGGCGCCGTCCCACGACGGATCGATCTTCATGCCCTCGGTGGTGGTGGGCAGGATGGTGAAGCGGATGTCCAGGCTTGATTTCGCCGCTCCATGCGGCGCAGGATGCCTCACCGGCTTGCCGTCGTCGCCGGTGATCGCGAAAGCCACGCCGCAGTAGTCGGCGTAGCGGGCGCCGGTGCCCCAGCGGCCCGTGCCGTTCAGGATGGCCTGGTCGCCCTCGACGCGGCCGTACACCGAACTGCGGGCGCCGCCCGGGAACGACACCCACTGGCCGTTGGTCACGATGTGGGTGAGGAAGTCCTGCTGTTCGGGGCCGACCGAGCCGACGAACAGGTGGAACACGCAGAGGTGGTTCCACAGGCACCACGCCAGGCTCGGGCAGCGGGCTGCCACCGCTTCGAGCTCGCGGCCCATGTGCAGCATCGTCTCCTCGACGCCGCCGATGTTGCGGCTGGCCGACATGCGCATGAAGTCGGTGCCGCGGATGGCCTCGACGACCTCCGACGAGACGGATCGGGTCCGGTCTGCCGTCTCGGCCTGTGCCTCGATGGCATCCAGGAACGGGGCGATCCGCAGGCCCTCGGTCGGCGCGGGAGCGAAGTGCTCGACCAGTTCAAGACCTGACAGCAGGGTGTCCTCGGACACCGCATGGGAAGCTGTCTGGCCCGACTCGTCTGCTTCGGGTGCGCCCGCCATGCGGCCACAGTAGGCGGCTGTGATCTCAGGCGCAGTGGGCAGGCCCTTCTTCCCGCTCTAGCTCGCTTCGCTCGCGGGCCGCTCGGGCCACGGCTTCGCCTGCCGGCTCAGCCTCAGGCGCAGTGGCCGTTGGGCGAGGGCGGCACGTCCAGCATCGGGTTGCGGTCGAAGAAGCCGTCGGGCACCAGTCCGAAGCCGGCGTACTCGGTCGGCATCACGGGGAAGTCCTCGGGCCGGGCGTCGTGGGTGATTCCGAACGTGTGCCACACGGTGATGTCGGTATCGACCACGGGCCGGTCGCCTGCTGTGTAGCGCTCCAGACCGTCGCCGGCGTTGCGCTGGGTGGGGAACCGGCCAGCGCCGTACCGCTCGTCGGGCCGAGTCGGCGACACCCACAGGTTGTGGCGGGCGAAGGTGGCCCGTTCGGAATGGGGACTGTCGTGCGCGGCGAACATCGTGGCTGTGGGCGGCGGCAGCAGCCGGTACGCCGTCGGATGCCCGAGCCGGTTGATGTGGTCTGCGCTCTGGATCTTCCAGTACCGGCTGGATGCCGAGTTGGTGTTGCGCCGGGCGGCCAGCTCTGACTCGAGCACCGTCTCACGGGCGGCGAACGCGGTGCCGTACGGGTTGTCGGGTCCCGGCGGCAGCGCTTCAGTGTTCACCTCCACGACGCTGTTGGCGTTGCCGTCGATGGCCATGTCCAGCCGCACGCAGAAGATGTGCTGATGGATCGGGGCCGCCACGTGCGGCGCCACTTGGCGGGCGAACGTCAGGTCGTCGCCCTCACGGTGCGAGCGTGTGGTGAGGATGCCGGTCAGCTTCACCTCATAGCGGATCGTGCCGTCGAGGTAGAAGTACCAGAAGAAGCCGTACTCGTAGTTCCCCACGGTGTGGATGGCGCTCACCACCAGGCGGCGGGAGCGGCGCACCTCGGTGGTGTCGGCGTGCCAGTCGAAGTGCTTCCAGCCGATGCCGAAGTCCTCCTCGTGGATGCAGATGGCGTTCGGCGTCGTGACGACCGATCCGTCGTCGAACACCTGCGTCGAGTCGAGGTAGGCGATCTCGCCGAGACAGTCGCAGCCGAGCTGCAGCGAGTTGTTCATCAGCCCCAGGCCGAACTCGCCCGAGTCGAGCGCGTGCTTGAACGTCTGCGACGGGCGGGTGTCGCCGTAGGGCACCACCATCTCGGCCAGCGACGCACGGTCGATGATCGGCCGCACCCGGCCGCCGTCGTCATACGCGATGCGATGCAGCACTAGCCCCTCGGTGTCGTCCATCACGACCCGCATCGACCACTTCTGCCAACACAGCTCGTTGTCGTCGAGGGTCAAGCTGGTGCCCTTCGGCTGGGTGATCTCGATCGGGCGCAGGTCGGTGCGCATCGGGCCGAAGTCCTCGGTGACCGAGTCGACGTCGTAGTTGCCTCGCTCCGAAGCCACCGGCCATTGGTCGAAATCGGTGACGTGCAGCACTTCCAGCGTGTCCACGTCGATGTGGACCATGAGTCCGTCGAGCGGATACGCATAGCCGTTGTCGGTGGGGTTCGGGCGCCAGAAGGCGATGCAGCGCTGCACGCGCCGGCCGATCTCGAAGTCGAAGTCGTAGTCGCCTGTCGGCCAGGGGTCGATCTGCACCTGTGACGTGTCGGTGATGCCGCGCTTGGCCAGGGCGGCGGCGAAGCCTGGGTCTCTCCGGCAGGCATCCATCACGGCGAACAACTCGGCCATGCCGACACGGGGCACCACGTCGTGATGGTGAGTCCACGAGTCCACTTCGCCGCGGGTCACCGACACCACGGCGATATGCACCTCGCCGTGCTCGCGCACCACGATCTCGAAGCGGCGATCGGTGCGGGTGCCCGGCGTCCATGCGGCAACTTCGGTCTTGGGCGGTTCGACGATGCAGAATCCGTGGATCCGTGCGCTGTCGCCGAGATGCCCGGCGCGGCGCAGCACTTCGAGCGCGGCGTGGGCTTCCGCCTCGGTCAACATCGACAGCGGGTGAACCGAGGGAGCGTCGGCCCCCTCTACGGGTGTTTCCAGCAGGGTTTCGGCCATGTGTTCACGCTACGCGGTGCGGCGCGGAGACGGGGCCGGAATCGCTGGCACCGGCACTTCTGCGCACGAAACGATGTCAAGGCCAAACTTGCGCAGATCTGCCGCTGGTGCCGGTAGATCTGCGCAAACAATGATCTCGCACCACAATCTGCGCAGATTTGCTGTTGGTGTCGGCTTTTCTGCTGATTGTTGGGGTCCCAGAGTCAAATCTGCGCAACAATGCCGCTGGTGTCGCGGCGTCTCCCCGCACAGAATGTTCCTCAGGCTGACGAGTCGACGAGGAAGGGGCCGTAAGTCGTGACCGAGGGAGATCTTCGCAGCCGGGTCAGGCGCCACCTCGAGTTCATCTACCCCGATGTGCCCCTTGATCACCTCGTGGGCGACGTGCTGGACACCATCGGACTCACCGGGACCGAGGTCGTCGCGGCAGGCGGCCCGCGGTGGGATCAGCACGAGGTGGCCGTGATCACCTATGCCGATTCGATCACCGAAGCGGGCAGGGTGCCGATGCAGACGATGCACGAACTGCTCGACGACCTGACCGGCGATGTGGTGTCGGTCGTGCATGTGCTGCCCTTCTATCCGGCAAGCTCCGACGGCGGTTTCGCCATCACGGACCACCGTGCGGTGGACCCGCGGCTGGGCAGCTGGGACGACATCGTCGACCTGAGCGAGACCTACACGGTCATGGCGGACCTCGTCGTGAACCATGTCAGCGCCGGCCACCCGTGGATGTCCCAGTTCTGCAACGGCGAAGAGCCCGGCAGCCGCTACCTGCTCACCGCCGAGCCCGAGGACGACCTGTCGAGCGTCGTGCGTCCCCGTACCACGCCGCTGCTGCGCGAGGTCGAGACCTCCGATGGCCCGCGGTTGCTCTGGTGCACCTTCAGCTACGACCAGATCGACCTGGACTTCGCTGAGCCCGAGGTGCTGCTGGACTTGCTGCGCACCGTGGCCCACCTCGTCGGCGCTGGCGTTCGGTGGTTCCGGCTGGATGCCATCGCCTACCTGTGGAAGGAGTTCGGCACGTCGTGTGTGAACCTGCCGCAGACGCACGAGTTCGTGAAGCTGCTGCGGACGCTGCTGGACGCACGCTGTGGGGACTCGGTCATCATCACCGAGACCAACGTACCCCATGACCAGAACGTGGCCTACTGGGGCGACGGCGACGAGGCTCACCTCGTCTACAACTTCAGCCTGCCGCCGCTGGTGGCCCACACGATGCTGTCGGGCTCGTCGGCAGCGATGCAGCAATGGTTGGGCCAGCTCGAAGCGCCGCCTGCGGGAACGTCGTTCTTCAACTTCATCGCCAGCCACGACGGCATCGGGCTGCGCCCGGTCGAGGGGCTGTTGAGCGAAGCCGAGATCAGCCGGCTCATCGCCGCGGCGCACAGCGCCGGCGGGACGCACTCAGAGTTCGACACGCCCGCGGGTCCCAAGGCGTACGAGCTGAACGTCTCGCTGTGGGACCTGTTCGCCGGTGACGGGGATCCGCTGGGTGTGGCGCAGTTCCTCGCTGCCCACACCGTCATGCTGAGTCTCGCCGGCGTTCCCGCGCTGTACGTGCATGCGCTGCTGGGCACTCCCAGCTACTGGACGCCGATCAGCGAGCCGCCCCGCATCGTGCGGGAGCACGGCCTGCCGCCGATCGAGCAGAACAAGCGCACCATCAACCGGCGCAAGGTCACCTTGGACGAGGCGGTGGACTTGCTCGGCGCGCAGGACGGCATCCGGCGCCGGACCTTGGTCGAGCTCGTCCACCGCATGCTCATTCGTCGTGCACAGCCCGCATTTCATCCCGACAGCCCGCAGGTCTCGCTGGATCTGGGTTCGCAGGCGCTGGGCGTGGTGCGCGGCAGTGCTGAGTGGGGCCAGACGGTGGTGTCAGTGACCAACGTGGGCCATGCCCATCTCACCGTCGATCTCGAGGTGCTGTCAGCGCTCTGTCCCCAGGGCAGTGCGGGCACGCAGTTCGCCGAGATCGGCTGCGTGGATCTGCTGAGCGGCGTGCTGCTCGGCCCGTCCGAGCGCGTGGACTTGGCGGCAGGCCAGACGATGTGGCTCTGCTTGGAGGCCGAGCGCCGCGAGGCCGCACTGGCACACCGATCTTCCGCGTAGCAACTCACGACAAGCCCGCGGCACAAACCGCCCGAGGCGGCAGCGGTCCTGAGAGCTTCGGCGGCGCGTCTGCAGACAATGATGCATGAGGATTCGTGCCCACTTGCGTATATGTGTGTAGAGAGTTATATTTCCGGTAATGGCATCTACCGGCAGCTATACTCGGCCTTGGGAGATCGGATGAGCGGTGTGTCGGCCATTGCGCCGGCTTCCGGCACGTCGGCGATCCACGAGGGGTCGCATGGCGGGACGCTCTCGGCCGCGGGTGCAGTAGCCGCTGAGCGTGCCATCAGTAGCGAGACACGCCGGGCATACGGTCGGGCGTTGCGCCAGGTGACGGAACAGCTTGCAGGACGGTTGATGGAGGATGAGAACCTGAGCGAGGTGCTGTCCGAAATGGCAGCCGACGGCGCGGGTCGCGCCAAGCTGGGCCAGGTCGTCGCTGCGGTGCGTTTTCGCGCTCGCCTCGCTGGTCGACCGGATCCCGTGGGGCCTTCGTGTGATGCTGTTCTAAAGGCGCACCGGCGTGCGACACCGCCATCTCGCCAAGTCGCTGCAGTTGACTGGGAACAAGCGGACGCTGCAGCTTCGGCGGCGGCCTCCGATGGTGATCTCAGAGGGCTGCGCAACGCCGCAATCATCGCGACTATGAGTGACGCCCTGCTGCGCGTGGGTGAGGTCACCGCACTCCAGGTGGGCAACATCGAGACCCTCAGCGATGGCGCCGCGACGTTGACCGTCCGGCGCAGCAAAACCGATCAGAACGGTGACGGATCCACCCTGTACCTCGGCCGCCCTACGACGCTCCGCATCGAGACCTGGATGGAGGCTGCGGATTTCGCCGGGACCGACATGACCGACGGACCACTGTTCCGACGCATTCTCCGGGGACAACACGTATCGGCAGAACCGTTGTCATCTCGCAGCATTCGAGAGATAGTGCGCAGCGCCGCCGCCGCTATTGGTATTGAGGGGGCATCCGGCCACAGCCTACGGATCGGCAGCGCGATGTCGCTCGTGCGTGCGGGCGCGTCACTCGTCGAAACACAGCAGGCAGGGCGCTGGGCCAGTCCCTTGATGCCAGCGCACTATGCGCGCAACGAGATCGTGGCACGAGGTGCCGTCGCCCGACTGCGCTATCGCGCGGCGCGAGTGTGAAACGGGTGGCTCGTGGCGACAGAGAATTGGCGGGCACCGGCCGATGATTCTCGACATCAAACTCAACCGAGTTCAAGCGGCTGAGGTAGCGATGACTGATCCGCCAACCACCAAGCCCACAGGGAGGCCAGTAGTGCCGTCGATCGTTGCCACGCCGCGTCTTCGCAAGCACACTGTCTAGCGTGGTGCCATGTGAACGGATCAGTCTTGGGTTCACTTAGGTTGAGCCTGCCAACCCCGGGTGACTGGAGTGTTCGAGTATGACTGGCAGCGCACCTGGACCAGACGACGGCGAACCTCGCGACCCCACGCCTCCGCCCGGATTCGGTCCGAGCCCGGGACAACTCTGGTTCGGCAGCGCCGGTACTAACCCTTCCGTCTGGCGAGAGCGTCTCGATGAGTCGTCAGCCGAGCGGCTGGCACCCCACGCAGCCGCCGCACCGTCGTGCTGCAAGCCGCTTTCTGCTTTGCAGTGCTAGCAGGGGCAGCCGTGGTTTTCGTTGCACTGATCTAGCCGCCGCTCGTCGCCAAGCAGGCGATCACGCCGAGATCGTTCCAGAAGACGGAACCCGGCCCGGCAGTTATGACAACGTTCACGCAGTCCTCAAAGCGATCCCGCGGGTGATACTCCGGCGGGTCAGGCTGGCTCAGGCGTTGTCGAGTTCGACGGCGTCGTAGAGCTGGCCGAGGATGTCGGGCGCGACGCTTTGCGCTCTCGACCAGTTCGGGATGAACGGCGTGCCCATGGGGACGTTCAGGAACTCGTCGCCGGCTTCCATGATCGCCGAGGCGAACAGCTCTGCCGCGGTGCGATGTCGCGGTCTATGCGGTGGCGCTTCGTTGGGGATCGAACCATCGCAGGCCCTCGAATCGGGCGAAGCCGGCATCGGCGGTCGCGAGCCGGGCGCCGACCGAGACCGCCAGCGCGGCGAGCCACGCGTCGGGCACCAGGTTGCCGGCAATACGGGAATCGGATTCGGCGAATCTCGCGAACTCGCGCCATGTCGCGTCGGTCGCCATCACGGCGCGGGTCGCAGGCGCCGAGCGAACTTGCTCGACGAAGGACAGCGCTGCTTGGATCGGCGAGGGGTTGGCAAAGATCCTCCGGTTGGTCACCACCCGCATGAAGCCGGTGAGAACGGCGTCCGCTGCACCGAATGGCTCCGGCCCGCCAAGCGCCTTCGACAGCCACGGCCGGTAGGTCTCGTGCTGGTCGAGGTCTGCGCGGTAGGCATAGACCAACACGTTGACGTCGGGGAGGATCACTTCCAACCGTCGCCGTCGAGAGCCTGCCAGACGGCTTCGCGATCCTCGATGTCCACGAGAACCAGATCGCCCTTCTGGCCCCAGGTGGGCAGCGGTGTTCGCGTCGCAGGAGTGGTTTGCTGCAAAACCAGCAGCAACCCTTCGGCGATCAGGGTGGTGAAGGTGCAGCCCCGTTCCGCGGCGCGTTGTTTGGCTTGCTCGACCAGACCGTCGGGGAGGTTGATGGTGGTCTTCATACAGATAACTGTATTCGCCGATATGGGCATATGGCAGCATCGCCATCCGCGCCCATCGAGTCCGCAGCCTCAGACGGCTCAGGCGTTGTCGAGCTCGACGGCGTCGTAGAGCTGGCCGAGCATGTCGGGCACGGCGCTTTGCACCCGTGACCAGTTCGGGATGAACGGCGTGCCCATCGGGTCGTTCAGGAACTCGTCGCCGGCTTCCATGATCGCTGAGGCGAACAGCTCCACTGCCGTCTCCTCGGCGTGCAGGTCGAAGTCGAAGCCGTTGAAGGTGGCGTCGTTGCGATAGTGGCTGACGAGGTCGAGCGCGTTGCGGTAGTACACGGCCTTGACGGTGCGGAAGATCTCTGCGCCGAGGACGGTGCCGTCGATGGCCAGCTTGCGATAGACGGCCTTGGCGATGTCACGGCTCATCTTGTGCAGGCCCGCATTGGCGTCGTCGGCGGACAGGCCTTGGTGCTTGTGGTCGTAGCGGCCGCAGAGATCGACCTGGCAGATCCGGCGTCCCTGGTAGATGCGGTACACCTCCGACAGCACGCCGATCTCGAGTCCCCAGTCGCTGGGGATGCGGATGCTGCGGGTCATGTCCAGCTTCATCGCGAACTCGCCGGCCAGCGGGTAGCGGAACGACTCCAGGTAGCGCAGGTAGTCGTGCTCGCCGATGGTGGCTCGCAGCGCCCGCAGCAGCGGCGTCACCAGCAGGCGCACCACCCGCCCGTTGAGCCGCCCCGACGGCCCTTCGCCGGCCCGGTAGTAGTAGCCCTTCGAGAACGAGTACCCGAAGGTGGGATGCAGAATCGGGTAGAGCAGCCGGGCCAGCAGGCCGCGGTCGTAGGTGAGGATGTCGGCGTCGTGCAGGGCCACGTTCTCGCAGCGGCCCGAGGCCAAGAAGTAGCCGAGGCAGTACCAGACGTTGCGGCCCTTGCCCGGCTCGGTGGGCGCCAGCACCCGGTCTGCGAGCACCTCGTCGATCTTGCGCAGCCTGGGCCCGTCGTTCCACAGCAGGCGTGTGCGCTGAGGCAGCCGGGCGAAGAACTGCCTGGCGTCTGCGAACTGGGCTTCGTCTGCCCGGTCGATGCCGACGATGATCTCGTCGATGTAGGCGACTTTGGCGATCTCGTCGACGATGCGGCCCAGTGCCGGTCCCTGCAGCTCGCTGTACAGCGCCGGGATGATGAGCGCGATCGGGCGGCGGCGCGAGTACTCGAACAGCTCGTCTTCGAGGCTCTCGACGGACCGGTCGGCGAGGCGATGGAGCGTCGCGATCGACCCGTGCTGCTGGAAATCGGCCACGTCAACCCGCTTCGCCTGCCGTTGTTGGTGGAAGCTACTGCGGTCGGGTTCACCGGTTCGTTTCTGGGCACGCGGACTGGTGAAACCCCTCGCAGTCGCACCAGTTGCCTCCTGCTCTTGTTCGCTCCGCTCACGGGCCGCTCGGGTCCCGGCTTCGCCATACGGCTCAGCCTCCGGGTCGCGCGGTAGGGTGCGACATGGCCCCCCAGCAGCCCCCTGAAGTGGGGCGATTTCCCTCTCTGGACACGAAATTCACGACCGACGGGCTGACGTTTGACGACGTGCTGCTCGTGCCCGACGCGTCCGATGTGCTGCCCGATGCGGTGGACACGTCGACGCGGTTCACGCGTGGCATCACGCTTGCCGTTCCGTTGGTGAGCGCGGCCATGGACACCGTCACCGAGGCGCGTCTCGCTATTGCGATGGCCCGTCACGGCGGCATCGGCGTGATCCACCGCAACCTGTCGGTCGCCGATCAGGCGGCCGAGGTCGACAAGGTGAAGCGCTCCGAGTCGGGGATGATCAACGAGCCCTTCACGTTGGGTCCCGACAACCTGGTCTTCGAGGCCGAAGACCTGATGGCCCGCTTCAAGATCAGTGGCGTGCCCATCACTGACCCGTCGGGACGGCTGGTGGGGATCCTCACCAATCGCGACCTGCGCTTCGAGACCGACTGGAGCCGGCCGATCGGTGAGGTGATGACCTCCGAAGGGCTGGTCACCGCGCGGTCGCCGATCACGCTGGACGAGGCGCAGGTGATCCTGGCGAAGCACCGCATCGAGAAGCTGCCGATCGTGGACGACGACTTCCGGCTCGTGGGCCTCATCACGGTGAAGGACATCCAGAAGCGCATCCAGTTCCCCAATGCCTCGAAAGACGAGCGGGGCCGGCTGCTGGTGGCAGCGGCCGTGGGCACTGGTCCGGACACGATGGAGCGGGCGGCGGCATTGGTCGAGCGCGATGTGGATGCCATCGTGGTCGACACGGCCCACGGCCACAGTCGCGACGTCATCGAGACGGTCGCGAAGATCAAGGCGAATCACGCCGCCGAGGTGGCGGCGGGCAACGTGGCCACGGCGGATGCAGCCCGGGCGCTCGTCGAAGCCGGTGCTGATGCGATCAAGGTCGGGATCGGCCCTGGCTCCATCTGCACCACCCGGGTGGTGGCCGGCGTGGGGGTGCCGCAGATCTCGGCGGTGTTCGACTGCGCCTCGGAGGCCGCCGCGGCCGGCGTGCCGGTGATCGCGGACGGCGGCATGCAGTTCTCGGGCGACCTCGCCAAGGCGATCGCCGCCGGGGCGCACAGCGCCATGGTGGGCAGCCTGCTGGCGGGCACCGATGAATCGCCCGGCGAGGTGGTGCTGTACCAGGGCGAGCGCTTCAAGGAGTACCGGGGCATGGGCTCGGTGGGCGCCATGAAGGGCCGCAGCTATTCCAAGGACCGCTACTTCCAGGACGGGCGCGAGGTCGAGGAACTGGTGCCCGAGGGGATCGAAGGGCGGGTGGCCTACAAGGGGCCGCTGGCGGGCGTGCTGCACCAACTGGTTGGCGGGCTGCGCCAGGCGATGGGCTACTGCGGTGCCGCGAGCATCGACGACATGCGTCTGCGCACCCGGTTCGTGCGCGTCACTGCGGCCGCCCTGCGCGAGAGCCACCCCCACGACATCATGATCACCAAGGAGGCGCCCAACTACCGGGTGCCGACTCAGTAGGCACGGGGCGCCCAACTACCGGGCGCCGACCCAGTAACCACGGGGCGCCGAACCACCGGGCGCCGACCCAGTGAGCACAGGGGCGCCCAACTACCGGGCGCCGACCCAGTGAGCACAGGGGCGCCCAACTACCGGGCGCCGACCTGATCGTCATGCAGCACCGCCGAACGGCGGCAGTCGAGGCGAATCTGATGTCTCGGCTGTCTGATACGTGCGAGCACTAATGCGTTGATCTACTAACACGTTAGTCTACTTACGTGATTATCGACTAGTACGATTGACCTTGTGGAGACTCCTCGGCTGATCGATCGCGAGCACGAGGCAGCTGTCTTGCGGCGGCTCGCGGACAGCGGGCGACCGGCACTCGCGCTGGTGCGCGGCCGCCGCCGGGTCGGCAAGACGCACTTGCTGACTCAGCTGTGGGAGCCGCATCGCGCGCTCTATTTTGTGGCTTCCGCAACGGCGCCCGAGATCAACCGCCAAGCGTTGGTGAGGACAGCCGCGCAGTGGTCAGGCGCCGACCTGCGGCCCGAGGATCACCCCACATGGCGGCTCGTGTTCCGATCATTGCTCGGCCTGCGGCCAGACCAGCCGACGGTCATCATTCTTGACGAGTTCCAATACCTTGCGAACGGAGAAGCCGGCCTGCGGGAGGTCGCGTCGGAACTGAACGCCGTGTGGGAGAGCGAGCTCCATCGCACCGCAGGCGTGCTGGTAGTGCTGTGCGGCTCAGCGGTGCGCGTGCTCGAAGCACTCGAACGGGGCGGGTCGCCGCTGTACGGGCGCTTGGATGCGACGCTCACGTTGGCGCCGTTCGACTACCACGACAGTGCGCAGATGCTTCGCGGCTTCTCGATGCGAGACCGCATCGACCTGTATGCGGCCCTCGGCGGCCTGCCGGCCAATCTCGCAGAGGTCGATCCTGCTGAGGAGGCCGACCGCAACATCATCCGGTTGGCACTGGCGCCTGACGGCATCGTTCGCTCTCGCATTCGCACCGAGCTCGACCAAGAGGAAGGCTTGCGCCACACGCAGCAGTACCGAGCGGTGCTCGCCAGCGTCGGCCTCGGCGCACGCACGTTGGGCCAGATCGCGTCCCAGATGGGCCGAAGCGCCGACTCGTCGCTCAAGCGGCTGGTGGCGCAACTGGAAGACTTGTCGTACTTGCAGTCGGAACTCGACTTCGGTGAGTCTCGTACCCGAGGGCTGCGCTACCGGCTGGCAGACCCTGGGGCACGTTTCCACTATCGCATCGCGTTGCCGGCGGAATCGGCTGCGGTGGCGTTCGGTGCGCAACACGTGTGGAGCACCCAGATCCGGCCCGCAGCTTTCTCGACGTATGTGGGCAGCCACGTCTTCGAGGATGTCGCACGCCAGGCGTACGCTCGTCGTGCGGTCGAGGCCGGGTTGCCGTTGGTGCCGGACTGGCAGCGTTGGCAAGGCACCGATCGCACCGGCGTCCGCGTAGATCTCGACATGGTGGGCCGAACGCTGGGCGGCATGTTCGTGACCGGCTCGGTCAAGTACCGGGGGCGCCCCGCCACTGCCCGCACGTACTTCGAGCACACCGAGGCGCTGCGGCGGTTGGCCGCCAGCGGCCGAGGCTGGGCGGGCGAGGCGCTGCAGCCGTCGTCGCCGTTCTTCTTCCTGTCTGCCGGCGGTTTCTCGGCTTCCTTCGCAGAAGCCTGCGAACCCAAGCGCGAGGTGATCACCTGGACGCTGCACGACTTCTATCTGCCGCATTCGGGCACATGATGCCGTGGCGGCCCCGTTGCCTGCCTGTCGTGTACGGAGTAAGCAAGACGCCCGACCCAAGAGCGCCCCCGTGAGATCGGCACCGGTCAGATCGGTCCCCTTTACTACTGGGTGAGAGCTCGGCAGCTTCGAACTCGGCACTGCAGCGACACCACCGACGACGTAACCCTCGGTCGCCGCATCAGCGAGCAGATCAGCCGACTCGGCGGAAAGCGTTGGTGGTCGCGCCGCTATGGGCGGCGGTGAGCTCTGGGCGTCGCCACGTGTAGCGACGTTGGTCGGCGAACGTGTTCATGGGTGGTTGGGCAGTTGTTCGAGACGTTCCCACTCGTCGATGAGGCTGCTGTCGGTGGTGCGCACGGTCTCGCCCAGCCAGCGGGTGAGCTCGACGATGTCGTCGGTGCGGCGGTGTTCGGGCACGTTGCGCACGAGCGCCTTGTAGGCATCGCTGAGGTAGCGCAGCAGCACGCCTTCGGATCCTTTGATGCCGTAGTGGTTCACGTACTCGCGGAACGTCATCGCCCGCTCATTCATGTCGCGGGCCACTGACTTCGGGCGCACGTTCTCGTTGCGCAGCCAGGGATGATGGAGGGACCAGGCGTTGAAGCTGTCATACAGCCAGTCGCGCAGCGGCTTGGGCCACTCGACCTCCTCCAACCGCTCCATCCGCTCCTCGTACTCCACGCCCTCGGCCTTCATCTCAGCCAGCAGGTCGGTGCGTGCCATGTCTCGCTGGCGTTCCAGCACCACGGTGGGGTTCTCGAGCGTGGCTTCGAGCACGCTCAGCACGTCGAGCGGGTAGGTGGGCTCGTCTGGGTCGAGGAACTCGATGGCGTCGAGCGCGAACGGAGACAGCGGCTGGGTCAGGTCGAACTCGGCCTGCAGGTCCACGTTTACCCGTACCAGCCGGTCCAGCTCGTCAGGCTCGTCGAGCCGTTCCACCACCTCCGTCTCGACCAGCGAGCGGTAGATGGCGATGGCACGGCGGATGTGGGTGCGGTTGGCCGCACGCGTCTCGTGATTGTCGGTGAGCAGCCGGCGCATGGCCGCACAGCCGTCGCCGGGGCGGTCCAGCACGTTCATCAGCATCGAGTGCGACACGTCGAACTGCGAGCGGAGCAGTTCGGGCTGTCCCGACGCCAGCCGGCCGAACGTGTCGGCATTCCATGGCGCATAGCCCCGCTTGGGCGGTGACGGGCGACGGACCTTGCGCAGCTTGGCCGGGTCGTCGCCGAACTTCTCGCGGGCCTTCTCCAGCGCCATCGCGTACTCCACCTCGTGCTCGGGCGCCTGGCACCACACGAAGCCCTCGTGGTCGAAGCCCCGGCGCCCCGCCCGGCCGGCGATCTGCTGAAAGTCGCGCACCGACAGCACCCGCGTGTCGCGGCCGTCGTACTTGCAGAGCTGGGTGAACACCACGGTGCGGATGGGCACGTTCACCCCGACGCCGAGCGTGTCGGTGCCGCAGATGAGCTTGAGCAGGCCTGCCCCGGCCAGACGTTCCACCAGCAGCCGGTACTTGGGCAGCATCCCGGCGTGATGCACGCCGATGCCGGCTTTGACGAATCGCTGGATGTCGCGCCCGAACGGCGAGTCGAACCGGAAGTCGACGATCTCGGCTGCCACCTGCGCCTTCTCGTCCTTCGACAGCACATTGAGGCTGGTGAGGGCCTGCGCCCGCTCGGTAGCGGCCCTCTGGGTGAAATGGACGATGTAGGCGGGCACCCGGCGCAGCTCCAGCAGCTCTTCGAGCGATTGGTGCAGCGTGGTCTCGCGGTAGGTGAAGGTGAGCGGCACCGGCCGTTCGGCACCAGTCACTGCGGCGACCTCACGGCCGCTGCGACGTCGCAGGTCGTCGGCGAAGCGCCCGGTGGGGCCCAAGGTGGCACTCATCAGGATCATCTGGGTGCGGGTCAGCTCCAGCAGCGGCACCTGCCAGGCCCAGCCCCGGTCGCGGTCGGCATAGAAGTGGAACTCGTCCATGACGACGCTGTCGACCGGGGCGTCGGCGCCGTTGCGCAGTGCCAGGTTGGCCAGGATCTCCTGCGTGCAGCAGACCACCGGTGCGTCGGGGTTGACGGCGCCGTCGCCGGTCACCATGCCGACGTTCGCTGCGCCGAGCTCGTCGCAGAGTGCGAAGAACTTCTCCGACACGAGCGCCTTGACCGGAGCCGTGTAGTAGCTGCGCCGACCTCGCGCCACCGCCTCGAAGTGCGCCGCGAGGCCCACCAGCGATTTGCCCGAGCCGGTCGGCGTGGTGATGATGACGTGGTTGCCTCCGAAGATCTCCAGCACGGCGTCTTCCTGTGCCTCATAGAGCTCAAGACCTACCTCGGCGGTGTAGGCCAGGAACCCGTCGAGCAGCGAGTCGGCATCGGGGTCGTCGGGCAGGAACGCCGTCAGCCGTCCCGGCGCCGCAGCGGTGAGGCTCACGTCATGTGCCTGGGGCGGTCAGGCGTTGCGGCCGGGCCAGGCCTGCGGGTTGAGCATGTTGGGCGGCTGGGCGCCGTCGAGCGCCGTCATGACCTCGGCGACGGCATGGGTGAAGATGCGACGGCGGCCGGCCACGGTGGCCGAGGCCACGTGCGGTGTGACCACCACGTCGGGGCGACCCAGCAACGGATGGCCTGGCGGCAGCGGTTCAGGTTCGGTCACGTCCAACCCGGCGCCGCGTACCTTGTCCGCGCCCAGAGCTGCCAGCAGGGCGTCCTGGTCGACGAGGCCGCCGCGCGACGTGTTCACGAGATATACGCCGTTGCGCATCGCCGCGAGCAGATCGGCGTTCACCAGATGGTGCGTGGCCTCGCTGAGCGGCGCATGCACGGACACGACATGCGCACTGGCAACCGCTTCGCTGGGCGTCGCCGCCCGCCGTGCTCCCAGTTCTGCAAAGCGCTCGTCGGCGGCATAGGGGTCGTACGCCACGATGTTCATGCCCACAGCTGACATCACCCGTGCCACGTAGCCGCCGATGCGTCCGAGCCCCAGCAAGGCGAGCGTCGATCCGGCCAGTTCCAGGTGACCGTGGCGTGCCCAGTAGTCGCCTTCGGCGGCCTCGAGCCGGCGGGCCGATTCCTTCAGGCCCTTGGTGACGGCGAAGATGAGCGCGACGGCGTGCTCGGCCGTGGAGACCGTCGGCCCGTCGGGCGTGTTGCAGGCGGCGATGCCGAACTCGGTGGCGTCGTCGAGGTCGAGATTGTCGAACCCGATCCCGGCCCGTGCGATCACTCTCAGCAGCGGTGCACGCTCATAGACGGCGCTGTCGTAGCGGATGGCAGCGCCCACGATGGCGCCCTCGGCTCGTTCGATGCCCTCCAGCGGATCGTCTCCTCGCACATCGACAATCTGCGCCCGGCCCTCGAGCAGCTCGCGTTGCAGTCGACCGGCGGGCCGGTCGAACCAGACAACCGGCAGCCCGGCCTCCGCGTCGGCGTCAGGAGAATCCGCGTGAGTCGCACCGGTGCTCATGCCGTCAGTATTGCGCCGCGGCCCTGCGACACGGCGAGGCACACCACTACCGTTGGCCCGACGGTGGCCAGCGAGCAGGAGCGCAGTTTGATGCACGTCGACGAGGCGGTGATCCACGACACGGAGCGCTATGCCACAGACGGCTACCCGTGGGCCGAATGGGACCTGCTGCGCGACGAAGCGCCCGTCTACTGGTACGTGCGCGACAACATCGTGCCGTTCTGGGCCGTCACCCGCTACGAGGAGGTGAAGTGGATCTCGGGCCAGAACAAGACCTTCATCAACGGGGGAGGCCGCCTGCGCCTCGCCGATGCCGACCGGGATGCCCGCTTCTGGAACAGGTACCGCCAGCGAGCCGTCGAGATCGGCTGGGATCCCGACGAGCCGCCGGATTTCATCTTCAAGGACCGCCCCGACCACTGGGACCTGCGCCGGCTGGTGGTGCCGGAATTCACCCCGAAGGCGATGCGTGCGCGCTCGGAGTCCTTGGAGCGGCACGCTCAGCGCTTCGCGGACGAATTCGTGGCCAAGGTCGCCGAGACCGGCACCGCCGATGTGGTGGAAGACCTGGCGGTGAAGCTGCCGCTGGCGGCCATCTGCGAGATGGTCGGCGTATCGGCCGATGACTGGGAACAGGTGCACGAGTGGACCTCGGTGCTGTTCGACGATCCGGAACTGGAGAGGTTCTGCCGGCCCGGTGAGCCCCGTGACGAGATGCGGTCGCGCATGATCCGCGAGTTCGACGCCTGGATAGGCGAGCTGATCGCGCAGCGCAGGCGTGACGGGACCAATGGCCGGGACCTGGTGAGCATCCTGCTGCGATCGGAGATCGAATCGGGTCCGCTCACGCCGCAGCAGCTCGTGGGCTACCTGCGCCTGATGATCGCCGCGGGCAACGAGACCACCCGCAACGCGGCGAGCGGCGGGGTGATCGCCCTGCTCGAACACCGTGACCAGCTCGACCTGCTCAACGAGCGCATCGACGATCCGGAAGCCGTGGAGACTGCCGTCGAGGAGATCCTGCGCTGGACCTCGCCCGTGATCCAGTTCGCCCGAACGTGCACACGAGACACCGAGCTGCGCGGCCACACCATCAAGGCGGGCGAGCACATCGGCATCTGGTACCCCTCAGCCAACCGCGACGAGCGCCAATTCCCCGACCCGTACCGCTTCGACATCCAGCGCACGCCCAACGACCACCTTGCCTTCGGCCACGGCGCCCACTTCTGCCTGGGCGTGCACCTGGCCCGATGGGAGCTGCGCGCGTTCTTTCGGGTGGTGGCGCCCCTGCTGGCCGGGCTGCAGCTCGACGGTGAGCAGTCGCGCATAGCGCACCTGCACGTCGGCCCGATCAAGCACCAGATGGTCGCCGCGCGGCACTAGCGGCCGTCATGCCCGCAAGGGCGATGGCCAGGCGGCTGACATTGCGTCAAGCAGTGCGCTCATCGCAGCCGCTCAGGGCCCCCCACTAGCGTCGGCGGCCATGACAACGACTGACGTGTTGGTGACGGGACTGCGATTCGGGGAAGGGCCGCGCTGGCGCGGCGACCGGCTCTGGTACTCGGACTTCTACCGGCACGGCATCTTCACGGTGACTCCCGACGGCCATGAAGAACTTGTGCACACGGTGCTGACGCAGCCGTCAGGGCTGGGGTGGCTGCCTGACGGGGACCTGCTGTTCGTCTCGATGCTGGACCGGCAGCTTCGCCGGCTGGATGCCGACGGGCACGAATCGCTGCACGCCGATCTGTCGGGCATCGCCGGCGGGCCGTGCAACGACATGGCGGTAGCCGCTGACGGCACTGCCTATGTCGGCAACTTTGGATTTGACGACAGCGTTGGGGAGACGTTCGCCCAGGCCACGCTTGCGATTGTGAGCCCCGATGGCACTGCACGTCCGGGTCCCGACGGATTCGACTTCCCCAACGGCACGGTCATTGATCCCAGCGGTCGCCATATGGTCATCGCGGAGAGCTACGGCCGCCGGATGACGGCGTTCGACATCGACTCCGACGGCTCGTTGAGCGGCCGGAGGATCTTCGCCGAGCTGGGCGAGCGGGTGCCCGACGGCATCTGCCTGGACGAGGCCGGCGGCATCTGGGTGGCAGACCCGCTCAACGCGAGCTGTTTCCGGGTGGTCGACGGCGGCGAGGTGACCGATGTCGTCGAGCTGGAGCTGAACTGCTTCGCCTGCATGCTCGGCGACGACGATCGCCGCACGCTGTACATGGTCACCGCGCCGACTTCCCGGCCTTCCGCCGACTCGCCCGCACTCGGCCGCATCGAGACCGTCCGGGTGGACGTGCCTGGCGCAGGTTTGCCCTAGGGCTGGCCATCCGCGGCGCCGAGGCGGCGGAGATGGCCTGACCGGATGTCGGCGGTCTGTCCCTGCACGAGCAGGAAGAGCGCTTCACGGGCGAGGCGCTGCGCCTGATGGGCGAGCGTGATGGCCCGCCCGCCCACTGAGGACACGAGCGCGCTGGTGGCTCGGATGCCGACATAGCCGACCTGGGCCCGACGATCGGGCATCTCATCCACCTCGGCGGCATGCAGCGCGCTGCGCGCCGCGTCCAACTCGGCGTCCAGCGGGGACGCGCCGAGCAGCTTGAGTGCCCGCCCGGCCACGCCGAGCATCAGGGCACCATTGGTGCGCAGCCCGGTTCGGTAGAACGACAGCCAGTCCTCGTAGTCGATGACCTCCACCACGTCGTCGTCGCTGACGACGTGGCCGTCGAAGTGCAGCTCGACGGTGACGGACGAGTCCACTGCTGCGAGGCGCAGCCGCCGTGAGTGCAGGGTCGGGGCTTCGGCAGCGGGCACCAGCATCCATATCAGGCGGTCCGCCTCATGGGCGGCAACCAGCACGGCGTCGATGTGGCCCCAGCCGGTCACGAACGGCGCTACGCCGCGCAGCACCCAGCCGTTGCCGGAGCGCTGGGCGAACAGGCACGGCTCGGGCCGCAGGATGTGTGCGAAGGCCACCCCGCTGCGAGCTTGACCGGTTGCAAGTGCCCGGGCCCAGCGCTCATACAGCGGCGATCCCGACGGCATCCGTGCTGCATTGGCAGAGCCGCCGCCGTGCTGTGCCCACACGAATGCAGTGGTGAGACACCCCCCGGCCAGCGCTTCGAGAATCGGGAGCCGCTCGAGTTCGTCGAAGCCGCAGCCGCCTACCTCTTGGGGCGTCCACAGGCCGTACAAGCCAGCATCACGGAACAGATCCAGGTTGCGTGCAGGCACTTCGCCGGACGCGTCCACGTCGAGGGCGCGCTCAAACAGCACGCCGTCGGCGAACTGCTGCGCGGTGCTCAGCAACTCCCCGGCCTCACGTCCGATCATTGCATCCTCGTTGAAGACCCGATCTGATCGGCGCCGATCTCGAGCGGGATCGCGGTGATGTCCTCGCCGTCGCCGAAGATGGCCGACGCACCGAGCCGGGCACCGAGTCCTGAGACATAGTTCCGAAGGGTTGACAGCCGTGGATCGTCACCGTGCTCCGGTTGGGAGACGGCAGGCTGGCTGATGCCCAGTTCGGCGGTGTCGAGATGGGCGCGCAGCAGGTCTTGCCGAAACTCTTGGCGCCTTCGATGAGCACCATCGGCACGGCGACCAGCGCCCGCCCCAAGAGCGTCTCGCCGATGCGGTCCCGGTATCCGTGGGGTCTGAGGAAGTCAGCCACTGCGCTCCACCCGCCACCTGAATGGAGCATTTTCCACCAGTCGAATGTAGCAAGAGTTCACTATTCGATGCAGCGAAATTCGATGCATCGAACGCGTCGCCCTTCAGCCTGAGAGAAACCTGAACATGAGCCGTGAGTCGGCGTGCGTAGATGCGTAGAGTTGCCGGTCGGCTGTCGAATCTCTGGAGGCCCTGTGTCTGACTCGGCGACTGTCTCAGCTCCGCCTACCCACGCAGCCGCACAAGCGATAGCTGCAACCAAGATCTACGGCTCGGGAGAGACTGCGGTCCGCGCCCTCGACGCCATCGACGTGACCTTCGAGCGCGGCCAGTTCACCGCGATCATGGGTCCGTCGGGTTCGGGGAAGTCCACGTTGATGCACTGCATGGCGGGACTGGACCGGGTGACCGAGGGCCAAGTGCTCATCGGCGAGACCGACCTGTCCACGCTGTCCGAACGCGATCTCACGCTGCTTCGCCGGGACAACGTGGGGTTCGTGTTCCAAGCGTTCAACCTGGTCCCGACGCTGACCGCCATCGAGAACATCATGCTGCCCATGGATCTTGCCGGCAGCAAGGGCGACATCGATTGGGTCGATGAGGTGGTCGGAGCCACCGGCCTGACCGACCGTCTCAAGCACCGGCCCAGCGAGCTGTCGGGCGGGCAGCAGCAGCGCGTGGCGGTCGCCCGGGCGCTGGCCGGCAAGCCGCAGGTGATCTTCGCCGACGAGCCCACCGGCAACGTCGACCTCAACACCGGCGCCGAGATCCTGGGCTTCATGCGCAGCGCCGTCGACCGGATGGGCCAGACCGTCGTGATGGTGACCCACGACGCGGTCGCGGCGTCCTACGCCGACCGGGTGGTGTTCTTGGTGGACGGCAAGATCGTCGACGAGCTCGACAACCCCACGCCAGAGCGCATCCGCGCGCACATGAACCAGCTCGGCGCGTAGCCGGCACCTGACTCCCATGCTGCGACTCGGCATCAAATCGCTGCTGGCTCACAAGATCCGGTTCGCGCTCACCGCCCTCACCATCGTCATCGGCGTGGCCTTCGTGGTGGCGGCCTTCGTCACTGCCGACTCGCTGCGCTCGGGCTTCGACCAGCTCGCTGAGGACATCAACACCGGCACCGACTACACGGTGCGCGGCGAGCTGCCCTTCGGCGACATCTTCGATGCCGATGTACCACCGGTGCCTGCCGAGCTGGTGGACGACATCGCTGCCGTCGACGGCGTGGAGATCGCCAAAGGCGGGTTCTTCGTGGACGGCGTGATCCCGGTGGACGGCAGCGGCGAGGCGGTCACCACCTTCGGGCCGCCGGCGGCAGGCTCCAACTGGCTCGAAGACGAGTCGCTGTCGCAGTTCTTCCTGATCGACGGCCGCTGGCCCGTCGGCGACGGCGAGTTCGCCCTCGACGTCAACTCCTATGCCGACTACGACTTCGAGATCGGCGGCACCTACTTGGTGGTCACGCCCACTGGACCACGTGAGTTCACCCTCACCGGCACAGCGCAGTTCGGCTTTCCCGATGACGCCGGCATCGGCGCCATCTTCTCGCTGTTCGACACGGCGACCGCCCAAGAAGTGCTCGGCTTTCCCGGCGAGTTCAACCAGATCAGCGCCCGCGCCGAGGCGGGCGCCGACATCGACGAGGTGCGCAGCCGCATCGAAGCGGTGCTGCCCGACGGCGTCGAAGTGATCACCGCCGACGAGTCCGCCGAGGAATTCAGCGAAGGCACCGAGACCATCATCGGGCCATTCCAGACGATCCTGCTGGTGTTCGCGTTCATCGTGCTGTTCGTGAGCATGTTCATCATCTCCAACACGTTCAACATCGTGCTGGGCCAGCGCGTGCGAGAGCTCTCGCTGCTGCGCGCAGTCGGCGCCACGCCCCAGCAGGTGCGCCGGTCGGTGCTGACCGAGTCGGCGATCATCGGCGTGGTCGCCTCGGTGGCCGGGCTGGGTCTGGGCATGCTGGGCGCCCTCGGATTGAAGGGCCTGTTCAACGCGCTCGGTGCATCGCTGCCCGAAAGCGCACTGCCGCTGACGCTGCGGACCGTTCTGTGGGCTCTCGTGGTGGGCGTGGGCTTCACCGTCGTGGCATCGCTGGTGCCGGCCATCAAGGCCTCGCGCATCTCACCGGTGGCCGGGCTGGCGGAGGGCACCACCAGCGAGGAGGCTGCGAGCCTCGGCTGGAAGCGGCTGGCGAGCGGCGGGCTGCTGCTGGCGATCGGTCTCGTGCTGACGGGCTTGGGGCTGTTCTACGACTTCGACGGTGCAACACCGCAGCTCACCACGCTCGGCGCCGGCGCTGCGATCACCTTCGTGGCGGTGTCGGTGCTGAGTCCGCTGGTGGCCCGAGCGGTGGTGTCGCTGCTGGCGCGGCCGCTGGTGTGGATGATGCCGATCTCGGGCCGCCTGGCGCGCGCCAACGCCGCCCGCAACCCGCGGCGCACGTCGGCTACCGCGGTGGCGCTGACGATCGGCCTGGCGCTGGTCACGATGGTGTCGATCGTGGGTCAGTCCCTCAAGGTGTCCTTCGGCGAGCGCCTTTCCAGCGCGTTCACTGCCGATTTCATCGTGACCGCGGACACGCAAGCCGGATTGCCGAAGACACTCGCCTCCGACATCCGCGCTGCCGGCATCGGCACCCCAGTGGGATTCGACTTCGATCTCGTGCAGATCGAAGCGGATGCGTTGCAGGTGCCAACCGTGATCGAGACCACCCTGACGGCGGCGCGCATCGAAGACCTCCACGAGGTGATCAACATCGGCGTGACCGAGGGCGACTTGGCCGGCTTTGATCCCCTGACGGGATTGATGATCCACAGCGACGTGGCCGCCAACGACGGCCTGTGGCTCGGTGATCAGGTCGATCTGACCTTCGTCAGCGGTGACCGTGTCACGACCACGGTCACCGCCATCTTCGAGGGCAGCGGATTCTGGAGCAACTGGTTCATCGACAGCACGCTGCACGAGCAGGTATCCGCGGCGCAGTTCGACGACGTCGTGATGGTGCAATCGGCCATCGACGACCCCGAGGCCGCCCGCGCCTCCATCGACGAGGTGCTGAACGGCTACCCCCAGGCCGTGCTGGAGGACCGCCAGGAGTTCCAGGAGAGCATCGAGTCCAACCTCAACACGGTGCTCGTGCTCGTGAACGTGTTCCTGGGCTTCGCGCTGCTGATCGCGCTGGTCGGCATCGTGAACACGCTCACGCTGTCGGTGTTCGAGCGCATCCGTGAGATCGGGCTGCTGCGCGCGGTCGGCATGACCCGTCGGCAGATGCGGCGCATGATCCGCTGGGAGGCCGCCGCTGTCTCGCTGTACGGCGCGGTGGTCGGCGTGGTGCTGGGCGCGGCCTTCGGCGTCGCCACCGCCATCGCGATCCCCGCCGACATCATCGACGGCGTGTCGGCGCCGATCGGCCAGCTCGTGTTCTTCCTGCTGATCTCTGTGGGGTTCGGGCTGATTGCGGCGCTGTTCCCCGCGTTCCGGGCCAGCCGGATGAACGTGCTCGACGCCATCGCCGACGAGTAACGCACGTCGGACAGATGCAGGGAGGGTGACGCCGTGCTGAAGCTCGCCCTGCGGAACCTTCTCGACAAGAAGATCCGCTTCGCGCTCACGACGCTGTCAGTCGTGATCGGCGTGACGTTCGTAGTGGGGACGTTCGCGCTCACCGACAGCCTGCGCTCGACGTTCGGCGACCTGGCGGAGGACATCGCCGGCGAGACCGACTTGACAGTGCGCGCTCGCCAGGAGATCGGCAACGAGACTGACCGGCCGACGATCCCCGATTCGCTGCTGGCAGACATCGCAGCCGTCGACGGGGTGGCCGAGGCCAGCGGCACCGTGCAGGCGCGCAATGTCGTCGTCGTCGACGGCGAGGGCAACGCGATCCGGCCGCAGGGCCCTCCCACGCTGGGGCTGAACTTCTCGTCACGGGTGTTCTTCGTCATCGAGGGCCGTACGCCCGACGGACCCGGGGAGTTCGTCGTCGACGCAACCACGGCGACCGGCAACGACCTCGAAGTCGGGCAGACCTACACCATCAACGGGCCGATCCGTACGCAGACCTTCGAGCTGGTGGGCATCTTCAACTTCGGCTCGCCCGATGCCAACACCAGCCTCGGGCAGACGATGTCGGTGTTCGACAACGACACGGCGCAGCGGTTCTTGGGCTTCGGGGACCAGCTCATGGAGATTCGAGTGCTGGTCGATGGCGGCAGCGAGGTCGAGGGGGTCCGGGCCGCCGTCGGGGCTGCGATCGGTGATGACTACGAGGTGATCACCCAGGAGATCGCCGCCGAGGAGCAAACGGAGCAGTTCCAGAACGTCCTGAACGTCTTCACCGCGATCCTGCTGGTGTTCGCCTTCATCGCCGTGTTCGTGTCGGCGTTCATCATCAACAACACGTTTCAGATCGTCGTCACCCAGCGCGTGCGCGAGATCGGGTTGTGGCGGGCTGTCGGCGTCACGCCGAAGCAGGTGTCGCGCTCGATCGTCGTCGAGTCGGCCGTCGTGGGATTGCTCAGCACCGCGGTCGGCATCGGCATCGGCATGGCAATGAGCGTGGGAATGCGAGCGATCATCCGAGCCAGCGGTTTCGGGCTGCCGTCAGGTCCCCTCGTGCTGAGCCTGCGCACCGTGATCCTGGCGATCGTGATCGGGATGGGCGTCACGATGGTGGCCTCGATCGTGCCGGCGATGCGGGCACGCCGCATCACGCCGGTCGCCGCCTTGTCTCATGACTACCGCATCGAGCGCAGCGGGTGGCGCCGCCGGGTCGCCGTGGGCGGGGCGATCACCGTTGTCGGCGTCGTGTGCCTGGCACTGGGCATGGCAGGGGCGGGCGGCACGACCGCCGTGCTGGCGCTGACGGGCATCGGCGCGCTGGTCACCTTCGTGGGCATCAACACCAGCAGCCCGGCGATCGCCCGGCCGGTCGTGCGAGTGCTGGGAAAGCCCATACAGGCGCTGTTCGGAAGTGCCGGCAAGCTCGCACGTGAGAACGCGGCCCGCAATCCGCGGCGCACCGCCTCGACTGCGGGCGCGCTCATGATCGGCGTCACGCTGATGGCGACCACAGCGGTCGTCGGCGCCTCGGTGCGCAACACGGTTGCCGATGCGCTCACCGATGCCGTCGAGGCTGACTTCTTCGTGCGGAACGACCAGTCGCCATTCGACCCCGCCAGCGGATTCCCGGCGCAGGTCGTGGACGATCTCGATGCCTTGGACATCATCGAGAGCGTCGTCGGTTACCGGGTGGCGTTCAGCGGCATGTCTGTGGGCGGCCAGATCCGCGACCTCGTCAGCGCCGACTTCGACGCGGTGGAGCGCCACTTGGACGGTGGGGTGATCTCGGGGTCGATCGCTGCCGGCGACCCGCTCACCGGCGTGGCATTGCACGTCGACCCCGCCGAAGATCTCGGCGTCGCCGTCGGGGACACGCTGGAGGCGACCTTTCCCGACAACGAGACAGTGACGCTGACGGTGACGGCGATCTATACCGACGCTGTCATCTACGGCAACTGGCTCATCGACAACGCATTGTGGGAGCAGCACCTCAGCCGCCGTGACTACCGGTTCGGAACGGCAGTTGTGACTGGTCAAGCGGAGCGTCAGGCTGATCTGCTTGAGCGAAGCCAAGCCGCCATCTCGGAGGTTGTCGCCGGCTACCCCGGCGTCATCGGCGAGAACCGGGCCGAGTTCCGAGAGGCCAATGAAAGCCTGGTCAACTCGATCTTCGCCGTGATCACGGTGCTGCTGGGCCTGTCGTTCGTGATTGCCCTGGTCGGCATCACCAACACGCTGGCACTGTCGGTATTCGAACGCACCAGGGAGATCGGCCTGCTGCGGGCGGTGGGCATGACCCGGCGCCAGCTGCGGCGGGCTGTGCGGTGGGAGGCTGCGATCGTCGCCACGTTCGGCGGCCTGATGGGCGTCGTCGTCGGCACGGTGCTCGGCGTGGCCGGCTCGCTGGCCACACCGGACTCGTTCATCACCACGGTGGATGTGCCCTTCGGGACCCTTGCCATCTACGTGGCCGCTGCGGCGCTGGCGGGCCTGCTGGCTGCAGTGCTGCCGGCCCGCCGCGCCGGCCGCATGAACATCCTGGATGCCATCGCGCATCAGTGAGAGCGGGCCGGTTTCCGGTGTCGTTTCTAGAATGCCGCGATGACGTGCCCTGCCTGCGCTACCCCCCTCCCGCAGGGCGCACGCTTCTGCCCGAGCTGCGGCAAGCTGCTCGTGCAGACCGAGGAACGCCGCGTCGTTACGGTGCTGTTTGCCGATCTCGTCGGGTTCACCTCGATGAGCGAGGCCGCTGACCCTGAAGAGCTCAAGCACCTCATCGACCAGTGCTTTCAGCGGCTCGTGGCCGATGTCACCGCATTCGGCGGCACGGTGGACAAGATCATCGGCGACGCGATCCTGGCGCTGTTCGGCGCGCCCATCGCTCATGAGGACGACCCGGAGCGTGCATTGCGTGCCGCATTCCGGATGCAGCGTTCGCTGGAGGCGTTCAACGCCGAGCGCGGCCTCGACCTGCAGATCCGCATCGGCATCAACACCGGCGAGGTGCTGGTGGGGGCGCTGCGTGCCGGCGGCGACTACACGGCCATGGGCGACACTGTCAACATCGCCAGCCGCCTGGAGACGCTTGCCGAAGCGGGCGAGGTGCTGGTCGGCCCGACGACCCAGGCGGCCACGGTCAGCATCGTGAACTACACCGGGCGGGGCGAGATCGGCCTGCGAGGACGGGACGAGCCGGTGCCGGTGTACCAAGCGGGCAGCGAGCTGGCCCCGCCGGGTCGGCACCGCAGCGCGTCGATGTCGCAGATGGTGGGGCGCACCCTCGAGAGCGCGCTGCTGGGCTCCGCAATCGACACTGCCGTCGCCCGTCGGCGTGCCCAGCTGTGCCAGATCGTGGGCGAGGCCGGCATGGGCAAGACCCGTCTGGCCCGCGAAGCGGCAGGGGGCGCGGTCGAGCGCCATGGCGTAGCGGTGCTCGAGAGCATGGCGCTGCCCTATGACGAGACCAATCCGCTGCGATGTCTCGGCGATGCCATTGCAGCGACTGCCGAGGTCAGCGCCGGCGACTCGACCGTGGTGGCCACCCGGCGCATCTCGTCGCTGGTCGCCGAGGTGCTGCAGTCCGCCAACGGCGAGTCGGACAACTCGGTCAGTGCGATCACCTACGAAGAGATCGACGAGATCACCGATGTGGTGCTCGCCGTGCTCGGGCGCGTCGGCAGCGGCGACCCCGCCGAGGTCGAGTGGCGGGCCGAGGCCACCTTCCGTTCCCTGCGCCGGTTCCTGGGAGCACTGACCCGCCGCCAGCCCGTCATCCTGCTGCTCAGCGATGTGCATTGGGCAGAGGAACGGCTGCTCAGCGTGCTCGAGCAGCTCTTGGCGGCACTGGCCAACCAGCCCTTCGTCGTCATCACGACCGCTCGCTGGAACATGGACGAGCATCGCTGGACGGTGCCGCCGGGCCGTCACAGCACCGTGGTGCTCAACCTCGACCCGCTGAGCCGCGAGGCCACCGCCGAGATGGCCACCGAGCTGCTGGGCGGGAACGCTCCCGCCTACTTGGCCGAGCAGCTCTACGAGCGCAGCGGCGGCAACCCGTTCTTCTTGGAGGAGATGTGCGTCCTGCTGCGCGAGTCGGGTGTAGTGGGGCCCGGGATGCGGCCGGACCATGAGGAACGATCGCTGGCGGAGATGCCCGACACGCTGCGTGGGCTCGTGGCCGCCCGCCTCGACACCCTCAGCCCGCCCGAACGGCGGCTGGTGGATGCCGCGTCGGTGCTTGGGGGCGGCGGCTCGATCAGTGAGCTGCTGGAGCTGGTGTCGGCGACGAATCCGGTCGACGGCAGCGAGGGCGACTCGGCGGTGTTCCAGCGGCTGGTCGACAAGGACATTTTCACCAGCGAGGCCGACGGGTGGACGTTCCGCAGCGACGTGGTTCGCGACGTGGCCTACAGCATGCTGACCAAGGCCGACCGGGCCGAGCGGCATCTCGACGTGGCGCTGTGGCTGGCGCAGAACCGGGATGATCCCGCCAGCGACGCGGTCGGCCTCATCGCCGATCATTTCGCCTCGGCGGTGGAGTTGGGCGCCGATGCCGGTCGGCCCGCCGGCGCTCACGACGGCGATTTCTTCGAAGGCGGGATGACCGAGGTGGCGATCGAGTGGCTGGGCCGGGCCGGTCAGTGGGCCGCTGCCCGCGACAGCCACTACGCCGCGGCGCAGTTCTACCGACGCGCCATCGAGATGCTGGGCGACGCCGATCCGCGGCTCATCGACATGTCGCTCGGCCGCGCATCAGCCCGGCTGCGGCTGGGCGAGCTCCACGGCGCCCACGCCGACGCCGAGCTGGCCCGGGCGCTCGCAACGCTGAACGGCAACCGGCTGGCAGTTGCGCACGGTCTGCGGGTGCTGGGCGAGGTGGCGCTGGCCGATGACGAGCACGCCGCCGCCGACAAGCTGCTCGCCGAATCGCTGGACCAGTTCCGCACCCAGGGCGCGGTGCGCGAGGCGGCCGAGTCGCTGCGATTGCGGGGGCTGGCGGCGCTGCGAGCCGGCGAATATGCTCGCGCCGACCGCTACATCAACGAGGCGAACGGCACGTTCGCGCATCTCGGCGACGAGAGCGGGGTGGCGTGGTGCCTGCAGAACCTCGCTTGGCTGTCGTTCGAGCAGGGCCTGATCGACGAGTCCGGCGAACGCCTCACCACCGCGATCGAGCGGTTCAGCGACCTCGGCGACATGGTCGGGTTGGCGACCGCCGAGGGTCTGCTGGCATTCCTGCGATTCCACTCCGGCGAGCGGGACGAGGCCGAGCAGCTCGCTCGCTCAGTGCATGGGATCGCCCACGAGCGGGGCGAGCGGTTCACCGAGGCAATGATGGACCTGCTGCTGGGGTCGCTCAGCCTGTGGGCGGGCCGGGCCGCGGAAGCCGTCGAGCGGGCGAGAGCCTCAGAGCAGGTCTTCCGCGACGTCCACAGCGACTTCGGCGAGGTCCAAGCGCTGGGTCTGCTGGGCCGGGCGTACGCAGCCGTCGGCGAGCTGCAGCGCAGCCGGGCGATGCTCGCAGAGTGCCTGCAGCGGGCCAGCGACATGCCGGGTCGCCCGTTGGAGGGATTCGCCCGGGCGGTCCGTGCCGGTGCGGCGGTGCAGATGGGCCATCCAGAGATGGTGAAGGAAGATCTGGCACGGGTTGGCTTGGAGCACCCCGAGGGTTACCGGCAGCACGAGCCCGGGTCCAGCCCCGGCGAGACAGCGGTGATCGGCCAGCGCGACCTTGACGTCTCGCTGGGACTCGCGCTGGCGCAACTCGGCCACGCGCACGATTCGATCGATGCACTCGAGGCCGTGCCGACAGCGGATCTGCCCTCCACTTATTTGCACTCGTGCTTGGCGATCGCCTATGCCACCGCCGGGCGCACGGTCGATGCACTCGAGCAGTCCCGTTTCGCCATGGCGAGCGGCACCGGTACCTATGTGGACGTGCGCAACGCCTTGGTGGCGCGGGCCATCGCTCACGCTCGCGACGCGGACCTGCCGGCGATGGAGGCGGCGTTCGAGCAGGTGATGGTGCTGAACGACGCCACCGACAGCCGGCTCAGCCAGACCGTCGTGCGCCTCGCCCGCGCTATTGGTCATGAGGCATTCGAGACATCGGACGCCGTTGCACTGCGCTCCGAGGCAGAAGTGGCGATCGCTCAGTTGGGGGCGCGCCCGAGCGGCTGGGAGACGGCATTTCGGCTCGCCGCCGGCTTGGAGGCCGCAGCTCCCGTCATCAGCGGCCCGCTGCCCGAGGCGATCCCGTTCCCCGGACTCACGGATCAGTAGGCAATCATCCAGCAGGATGCTGAAACATGCGGGTGTGGCCAAAGGTGCAAGCCCCTGACCTGCGGATTCATATTCGGCAACTGCCCGAAAACCGGCTTTTTCAGCACCCTGCTAGGGTCGCCGCAATGTCCCGTGTGCTGATCGCGAAGCTGGGTCTCGACGGGCACGACCGCGGAGTGAAGGTCGTGGCCCGGATGTTGCGAGACGCAGGATTCGAGGTCATCTACACCGGTCTGTTCCAGACGCCCGAGAGCGTGGTCGCGGCCGCCGTGGACGAGGACGTCGACGCCATCGGCATCTCGATGCTGTCGGGGGCGCACGAGGCGTTGATGCCGCTGGTGACCCAGCGTCTGCGAGAGGCCGGCGCCGAGAGCATCCCGGTGATCCTCGGTGGCATCGTGCCCGACGGCGACCTCGAGGCGATGCGCGAGGCGGGAATGGCGGCGGTGCTGACCCCGGGCGCTACTGCCGACGAGGTGGTGGCGGCGGTGAGCGACGCCATCGAGCGCTCCCGGCAGACAGTCTGAGTCGCACGCCTGCTGGGACCTGGCGCATGCAGGCCGGTAGATTGCCCCCCGTGACTAGCAATGGGTCCATTGAACGGGTAGGGGTGGTCGGCTGCGGCCTGATGGGTTCTGGCATCGCCGAAGTCGCAGCTCGAAGCGGGTGCGACGTCAAGATCGTCGAGGTGGACGAGGATGCTCTGGCCACGGGCATGGCCCGCATCGAGAAGAGCCTGAACCGCGCTGTCAACGCCGACAAGCTGGACGAGGCCGGGCGGGAGGCCGCACTGGGCTCGATGTCGTTCGGGGTGGATCTCGACGAGCTGGCCGACCGGGACTTCGTCATCGAGGCGATCGTCGAGTCCGAGTCGGCGAAGCTGGACGTGTTCGCACGGCTGTCCAAGGTGCTCGGCGATCCCGACGCCGTGATGGCCTCCAACACCTCGGCCATTCCCATCATGAAGCTGGCGATGGCCACCGACCGGCCCTCGCAGGTCATCGGCATGCATTTCTTCAACCCGGTGCCGGTCATGGGCCTGGTGGAGGTCATCTCGTCGTTGCTGACCGCCGAGGCGACAGCCGAGAAGTGCCGGAGCTTCGCGGGCGAGCGGCTCGGCAAGCGGGTGGTGGACAGCCAGGACCGGGCCGGTTTCGTGGTGAACGCGCTGCTGATCCCCTACATCCTGTCGGCCGTGCGGATGCTCGAGTCGGGCTTCGCCTCGACCGAGGACATCGACGCCGGCATGGTGCTGGGCTGCAACCACCCGATGGGCCCGCTGGCTCTGTGCGACCTCATCGGTCTCGACACCACGATGGCGGTGGCGGAGTCGCTGTATGAGGAGTTCCGCGAGCAGCTCTACGCGCCGCCGCCGATGCTCAGCCGCATGTGCGACGCCGGTCTGCTGGGTCGCAAGACCGGTCGGGGCTTCTACACCTACGGATGACTCCTGCGGGCATCGACGCCCCGGCGGTCAGCGACTGGTTCGCCCGCCACGTCCCGCAGGCCGCTCCGCCGCTGCGCTTCGAGCTGATCGCGGGCGGGCGCTCGAACCTGACCTACCGGGTGTGGTGCGCTGACGGCGATTCGGCAGTGCTGCGGCGGCCGCCCTTGGGCCATGTGCTGGCCACCGCGCACGACATGGCCCGCGAGCACAAGATCATCTCGGGAGTCGGACAGACCGGCGTGCCGGTGCCTCGGGCGATCGCGCTGTGCACCGACGAGACCGTGAACGAGGCGCCGTTCTACGTCATGAGCTACGAGGAGGGCGCGGTGCTGCATTCGGCGGACGAGTCGGCGCTGGTGCCTCGTGACGAGCGCGTGCCGCTGAGCCGCCGGGTGGCCGATGTGATGGCTGAGCTGCACGCGATCGAGCCCGACGATGTGGGTCTCGGCGACCTGGGCCGTCGGGAGGATTACCTGGGGCGGCAGCTGCGTAGATGGAAACGCCAATGGGAACAGTCCAAGACGCGTGAGCTGCCGATCATGGACGAGGTGGCTGCCGAGCTGGAGGCTCGCAAGCCCACCCAGATCGGATCGGCCATCGTTCACGGCGACTACCGGCTGGGGAACATGATCTCCGGCGCCAAATCTCATGGACCTTGCGACATCGTGGCGGTGCTCGACTGGGAGCTCTGCACGCTCGGCGACCCGATGGCCGATGTGGGCTATCTGATGAACAACTGGGTGGCGCCCGATGAGCTGTCGGCGGGCAGGTCGGCGCCCACGCAAGCGGGCGGGTTCGCGACCCGCAGCCAGATGCTGGACTGGTATGCGGATGCCTCGGGGCGGGATGTCTCGGCGGTGGATTACTACCGCGCGTTCTCGTACTGGCGCTTGGCTGCTATCTCAGAGGGTGTGCTGAACCGGTACCTGCGGGGCGTGATGGCCGATGCGGACGAGACCGACACGGAACAGTTCCGTGAGAATGTCGATTTCCTGTCGGCGAGCGCTGCCGAGCGGCTTGCCGTTCGCTGATGTCTGAGCCGGATCATCCCCCTGTCGAGCCGGAGGACCAAGCCACAGATTCCGGCGCGGCCGAACCGTCCGAGCCGGCGGCGGTGGCCGAGTCGAGCCAGCCTGACGGCCCAGTGTCCGAACTGCCTCCGCTGCAGCCCGGCGTGCAGCTCCCTCTGGAACGCGCCGGTGCAGCGCGGCGGCGGGGCTGCCTGCTGGCAGGGCTGGCGGCCTGGTCGGTGCGATAGCCGGCGCGATTGTGGCCGGGTTGATCACGTTGGCGGCGCTGGCGGGCGACGACAGTGGTTCGACCATCGCCGTCGGCGAATCGAGCATAGAGGTGCCCCTGATCGGATCCGACGGGAACAGGCGAGTCATCGAGGTGACGCTCGGTTCGTTTCCGACCGACGACGAGCAACAGCCGGCGGTCTGCAGGCCGAGTCATGGGCATGCGTCACAGCGGTTCGCGATACTTCGGGGGCCGGCTCCGCTGGCGCCAGCGGCGCAGGCGACCGCACCGATACACGATCAAGGAGGCCGCAGATGGCTGACCGAGTCTTCGACACCGGGACTGACGACATCGGCGTCGAGGTGACTGACGACGTGATGACGATCACGCTGAACCGTCCCGAGCGTCGCAACGCCATGTCCAACGAGATGCTCGCCGGGCTGGTGGCCTCGCTGGCCGATGCCGAGTCGGCGTCCGATGTGGGCTGCGTGGTGCTCACCGGCGCGGGCGGGGCGTTCTGCGCCGGCGGCGACGTGAAGGGCATGGCAGCCCGTGGCGGCGAGAGCGGCGGCAGCGCGCTGCAGTACGACGCGAGGGTGCATCTGCAGCGGCGCAATCAGCGCGACACGTCGGGGAAGCTCTACGAGATGCCCAAGCCGACCATCGCGGCGCTGCCGGGTGCGGCTGCGGGGGCCGGTCTGTCGCTGGCGCTGGCGTGCGACCTGCGGTATGCCTCGCCCAACGCCATTATGACCACGGCGTTCGCCCGCGTGGGTTTCAGCGGCGACTACGGCGGCACGTGGTTCATGTCGCGGCTGATCGGCTCGGCCAAGGCCCGTGAGCTGTACTTCCTGTCAGATCGGGTCGACATGGACCAGGCGTTGTCGCTGGGCCTGGTGAACGGGGTGTTCGGGGCCGAGAGCCTCATGGACGAGGTGGGCGCCATCGCTCGGCGGCTGGCCAGCGGCCCGACCGTGGCGTACCGGTACATGAAGGAGAACCTGAACCGCGCGGTCCATGGCGACATGGGCGAATGCCTCGACATGGAGGCTGCGCACCACATCCGCACCGGCCAGACCGACGACCACAAGGAAGCGGCGCAGGCCTTCGTGGACAAGCGAGAGCCGGTCTTCCACGGCCGTTGATCGATCTGCCGCTGAGCGGCGTTCGCCGGCCGGCAAGTCGGTTGCCGATTCCCTAATACATATTCGATTCCTGCGATTGGCCGTTGCCTCGGCGTTCGCTCCCACGGTGTGGACGCTGAATCTGGCCCGCGTCCTGCAGGCGATCGGCGGCGCAGCGATCCTGCCGGCCTCATTGAGTCTTGTTCTGCCGCTGTTCCCCGAGTCGCGCCGCACCAGTGCAGTGGGGTTGTGGTCCGCCGCCGGCCCGCTCGCCGCTGGCATCGCCCCGGGCCTGTCTGCACTGCTGCTGGGCACTGTCGGTTGGAGATTCCTGTACTTCGTGAGCGCACCGGTCGCCGTGCTGATGTTCGTGGTGGCGTGGCGCCTGCTCACCGAGTTGCCGCCGCCGGAGGTCAAGCACCGTCTCGACGTGACCGGTGCCGCGGCGGGAACGATCGGGCTTGCGGCGCTGGTCATCGCGATCATGCAGGGCGCGCGCGTCTGGGGATGGACGTCGCCGGTCACGCTCGTCGTGATGGCGGTGGGAGCGGGTGCATTCGCCTAGTTCGTCGCCAATTCGCTGCGCCATCCTGAGCCTTTGCTCAACCTGCACCTGTTGAGAGGGCGCGGTGTTTGGGTGACGCAGCTCGCCAACTTCCTGGTGGGCGTGTCGTCGCAGTCGATCTGGCTCATCTGACCGCTGTTCATGTTCAACTTCTGGGGGTATTCGGAGCTTCAGGTGGGATTCGGCGTCACCGTCGGCCCCGTTGTCGCCGGCGCGTCCACGGTGTTCTTCAGCCGTCTGGGGGAACGCTGGAACGCCATTGCCCTGTGCCGCACCGGTGCGGCCATTCAGGTCATTGCCATCGGGTGGCAGGTGGTGCGGCTGGGCGCCGAGGCCGACTACTTCGCCGAGATGATGCCCACGATTGTGTTGTTCGGCTTGGGCTGGGGGATGTGCGTGCCGCTGCTGAACAGCGTGGCGCTGGCCTGGGTCGACGACTCGTGCTTCGGCGAAATCAGCGGACTCTTCAACACATTGCGCTACGCGGCGTCCGCGATCGGCATTGCGGGTCTGTTCGCCTTGTTGAAGGAGGAAGCCGGCTCGATCGTCTACTACCAGCGCGGGCTGGTGTTCTTCTTGGTGTTTGCGATCATCGCGTTCGTGTCGTTGTGGATACCGATCGGCCGGCCGGATCGTTCGCGCAGCTGAACTGTCGACGCTGGCCGCAGGTGTGCCGAGACCCGGTGCCGCCTTCCTGCTTCGGTCTTGGTGTGACTGCGTGACGTTCCTGGCCGTCTGCTGACGACCGACGCTGCCCGAGCGCGAGCGAGTGTTGGCTCTGCGTCGGTTCTCGGCGTTGATGTGGGGCGGGTGGTCTGGCACTCTGAACGCCTGTGTCGCTGAGCCAGGTGCTTCGGCTGTTCGCCGCTGGGGCGATCGGGTGCAATGTCGCAGCGCTCGGTCTCGTGGTGGCGGCCGTGCGGCGCCGGGGCCGCGCTTCATCTGGGCGCGGCGTCGTCAACGCCCGGACGGCGGTGGGAGTCGCTGCGCTGCTGGCGACTGTGGCCACGGTCGGCTCGCTGTACCTGTCCGAGGTGGCGCATCTGGAGCCGTGCCGCTGGTGCTGGTTCCAGCGCATCGCCATGTATCCGCTGGCGCTGGTGCTGATTGTCGGGCTGCTGTTCCGGGACCGCACGGTGTACCGCTACGGGCTGCCGATGTGCGTGGCGGGTGCCGCAATGTCGACGTGGCACTACTTGCTGCAGCACTTTCCGGATCTCGAAGGCGCCACGACATGCAGCATCACGAGTCCGTGCACCGTGCGGTACGCGTGGGAGTTCGGGTTCGTCTCGATCCCGTACATGGCGGGCAGCGTGTTCGTGCTGGTCGGCGCCCTGCTGATCCTGTCGCGCCGCCGCTCGTGACGCGCTCCGGGGCTTCCAGGTCTGACCACTTCAAGGACTCTGATCCGCAGCCAACGACCCATCGACCAGTCCGATCCCCGGCTACCCCTCCCTCATCGCCCACCGACCAGCCTGCGTCCCCGATCCCCCTGCTTTCGGACGCAGAGCTGCCGGGCGATCGCCGGCCTGTACGACTTCCAGGCTGCGAATCCTGAACTGATGACGTTCGATCTCGGCGACGGCCGGCGGGCCAACCGGGCGTGGCACATGCCCCGCTCGTACGAGGACTTGGTCGCCAAGCGCCTCGCCATGACCGCATGGGCCGAAACGACGCCATCATCTGCTTCGACGACGTTACGGTGCCGTGGGAGCGAGTCTTCGTGTATCGGGACACCGACATGTGCCGACGGCAGTTTCACGAGACGCCAAGGCATATGTACCAGAACTACCGAGCGCAGGTGCGGCTGGTGGTCAGATTGCGATAACATGCCGCCCACGACCTGCCCGATCACCGTGAGCCGCTCGTCAGTGCTGCAGCAATTCTGACCCCGGCCTGCCCCAAGCGGCCCCAATCAGGCACAGCACGCAGCTGTCAACCACGGTGGCGATTCAGCATCGTCATGCAGTGAGGCGCGCCGCCTCGTCATGCGACGTGACGACCGCCGCCATCCAGGCCATCCAGGCCATCCCGCCATCCCGCCATCCCGCCATGGCGGCTCAAGGCTGCAGCCTTGCGGTCAGCTGGATCGAGCAGCAGTCATGCAGCATGACGATCCACCTCTGCGATGCGGTCATCCGTCGGCATGGCCGGCGGCCGTGGCTTAGTTCGCCGCCGGCTCAGGCCGCCGTCATGAAGCGCACGTTGAGGTGCAGGTAGGCGTTCGGGTTGGGGTGCTTGGCCCAGACGTCCTGCCACTCCTGGCTGCCGAGCGTCGCCCGGAAGCCTTCGTCGCGAGCATCCCGGCTGGCCCATCGGATGATCCAGCACACGTTCGGCTGGCCGTGCGGGGACACCTGCGGGTCGGACCCGGCCACCTCGGGCTCATGCCCGTCATCGACCCAGAAGTCGATGACGTCGAGGTTGTCCCGTAGCCACGGCGCCGCATGCTCGGTGGCCCACTCCTTGTACGCCTCGAACCACTCCGGGTCGATGGTGTAGTCGCGGACTTCGACTATTGCTTCTGATGCTTCCGCCATAGGCGCTCCTTTCGTTGCCGCAGCACCTTCCTTGGCTGTCTGCGGGCCTGCGAGGGCAGTCTTGCAGGGGCCTGTGACATGAGTTGCGGACTCAGCCGCCGTCGGTGGGGATCGCCTGGATGTCCTGGATCACGTCGGGCGGCAGGTCGGCGCCGATGTCCATGGCAACTGAGGCATTGACCTCGTCGACCAGCCCGTCGAAATGCTCGGTAATGGCATCGGCGAGCTGGTCATGGCGCCCCACGGCGGCGAATAGCTGCACGACGTCGTCGTCGACGCAGCCGGCCATCTGGCCCCAGCCGTCGTTGCGTGACAGGTGGTTCAGCTTCTCGCCAAGATCGCCCAAGTCATGCTGCTCGAGCACGGGCCAGTACGCCCGAGTGCTGCCATAGAAGCCGATCCGGTAGCGCACCCACTCGACCATGCGGTCGACGGTCTCGTCGTCGGGGCCCGTGCAGATGAACCCGCCGCCGGTCACCCAGAAGTCGCTGCGGCTGCGCCCGGCCCGGTCGAGCCCGGTCTGCAGCTCTGGCATGACTTGCTCCCGCAGGTAGTTGGGCGTGCAGAAGCCGTGCAGGCGGACCCCGTCGCAGTGCTGCCCGGCCACCCGCAGCATGGCGGGCCCGACCGCCGCGATCATGATCGGCGGCGTGGGGCCGTCGAGCGATTCGGGCGTGAAGTTCGGCGTCATCAGCGAGAAGCGGTAGTGCTCGCCCTCGTAGTTCAACTGCTCGCCCGTGGCCCACGTGTTCCAGATGGCCCGGACCGACTGCACGTACTCGGCCATGCGGGGTGCCGGCGCCGACCACGGCACGCTGAACCGGCGCTCGTTGTGTCCCTTGACTTGGCTGCCGATGCCGAGCACGAACCGCCCGTTCGAGGCCGCCTGGAGGTCCCACGCCGTCGAGGCAGTCACCATCGGGCTGCGGGGGAAGCTGATGGCGACGCTGGTGGCGAGCTTGACCCGCTTGCTGTGCACCGCCGCGATCGCCAGCGGGATGAACGGTTCGTGACGGTTCTCCATGGTGACGACGCTGTCGTAGCCGTCGGCCTCGATCCGCTGCACCTCGTCGGGCACGGCTTGCAGGTTGTGCTGGGGCAGGGTCGCGCTGACGTGCATGGGGTCCTCCGGTTCGCTGGGACTCCATGTTGCCGCTGTCGCCGACGGCCCGCGGCTCTGCCGTGCATGTTTGGCGGCATTCGCCTGCCTGCACGGTGCATTCGTGCCCTCGTTCGCACAAGTGGGTCCGCCGGCGCCGTGGGTCCCCGGCTCACGCTCGTGGCCGTGCGGGGCGCCCGTTGAGGTGGTGACGCTTGTTTGTCGCTCGCCTGCGGCGTCGTCCGCGACGCCCGTTGGCTGCGATCCATCTGTGGCATCCGTCCGGGCGACGACTGGCGCCTGCGCGCAGCCGACAGCCGCGGCGACGTGGCGGTGAAACAATTGCCAGTCACAGCGACAATAGATGGGATCGCCGCTAGGGTTGCGGGTGTGACCGAGACAACCTCCACGCTGGCGATCCCGGTCTCCGCCGCCGAGGCGTGGGATGCGCTGGCGGACTTCGGGGAAATCGTCCGCTGGGCCCCGAACGTCGATCACTCGTGCCTGCTGAGCGCCCAGCCCGAGGGCGTCGGCACGGTGCGGCGCATCCAGGCCGGGCGCAGAACGTTGGTGGAGCGGGTGGTCGAGTGGGTGCCCGGCGAACGGCTCGGCTACGACATCGAGGGATTGCCCGCCGTCGTCCGGTCGCTGCAGAGCACGTGGCACCTTGACGAGCGGGGTCCCCGCACGGTGGTGTCGCTCACCACGGCTGTCGACGCGGGGTCACGCCCGCCGCAGAAGCTGGTGGCGAAGGGGCTGGCCCGTCAGCTCTCGAAGGTGTCCGACCAGATGTTGAGGGGACTCGACGAACACTTGCGAATGGCGGCGCCGTGAACGCCCGGCCTGACGTGATCATCTTGATGACCGACCAGGAGCGTGCCGCGCCGCCCTACGAGCCGGCCGAGGTGCGGGTGTGGCGCCGGCGTCTCACGGGCTCTGCCTGGTTCGAGGACCACGGCGTGTCGTTCGGGCGCCACTACACGGGGTCGATCGCTTGCGTGCCCAGCCGGCCCACGCTGTTCACCGGTCAGTACCCCGACGTGCACGGCGTCACCCAAACCAATGGCCTCGGCAAGATGGCCGACGACAGCCGGATGCGCTGGCTGCGGCCCGGCGAGGTGCCCACGCTGGGCCACTGGTTCCGAGCGGGCGGCTACGACACGCACTACCAGGGCAAGTGGCATTGCAGTCATGCCGACTTGATCCATGCGGGAGCGCCGCTGGCGACCAACGACGACGAGGGCGTGGTCGACGCCGCTGCTGAGCAGGTGTACCTCGACGCCGACCCGCTCGATGAGTTCGGTTTCTCAGGCTGGGTCGGTCCCGAGCCCCACGGCGGCCGGCCGGCCGACAGCGGGCTCGTGCGCGACCCCCTGTTCGCTGACCGGGTCGTCGCCTGGCTGGGGGACCGTTACGCCCGCCGGCGGGCCGGCGACGCCGAGGCGCTGCGGCCGTTCCTGCTGGTGGCCAGCTTCGTCAACCCGCATGACATCGTGTTCGCTCCTGCCTGGCTCGGCCGCCTAGGACCCGACAATCCGCTGGCAGCCGGCGCTGCCGACCCGCCGCCGATCCCGCCATCACCCACCGACGACGAGGATCTGTCCACCAAGCCGGCGGCGCAGATCGCCTTCCGGGCGTCGTACCCGACCACCTACGGGCCGGCGCCGGCGGTCGATCGGGTGTACCGCAACAAGGCCGCCGAGTACCGCAGCCTGTATTACCGGCTCCATGCCGAGGTGGACGGCCCGCTCGACCGGGTGCGGCGTGCGGTGACCGAGGGCGGCTCCGACGAAGCGGTGCTGGTGCGCACGTCGGATCATGGCGAGCTGCTGGGTGCCCACGGCGGGCTGCATCAGAAGTGGTTCAACCTGTACGACGAGGCGACGCGGGTGCCGTTCGTGATCGCCCGGATCGGTTCGAAGGCGACGGAGGGCCGGGTTGTCGACGATGCGCCGACGTCCCATGTGGATCTGGTGCCGACGCTGCTCGGCGCGGCGCGGATCGATGCGATGTCGGCGGCCGATGAGCTGCGGGGCACCCATACCGAGGTGCACCCGCTGTCCGGGCGTGACCTCATGGACGTGGTCGACGGCGTGACTGAGCCCGACCGGGACCGTCATGTGTACCTGATGACCCGCGACAACATGCCCGAGGGCGACTCGGGTGCCAGCGCGATGGCTCGGCGGATGGGAAGAACTCCGCGGCCGCTGCGCATCCAGGTGCCGGCCCACGTCGGCGCCAACTTCGAGAGCCTCGTGTGCCGAATTGGCAACGCTCGGCCTGCTGCTGGTGTTGGCGACGACGGTGATGCTCGGCCTGCCGCTGACGTCGACGGCGCCGGCGCCGGCGCCGAATCCACAGGCGCAGGGCATCTGTGGAAGATCGTGCGCACGTTCGACGATCCGGCGACGTGGACCGAGCCGGGCGTACGGCACCTCGCAGCCGACGGCCCCGCCGGAGAGGTGTGCCGCACCGAGCCGCTGCCCGACCAGTGGGAGCTCTACGACCTCGACGCCGACCCGATCGAGGCGCACAACCGCTGGCGTGACTCGGAGGTCGCTGAGGTGTTTGCGGAGATGAAGGCACGCTTGGCCGACGAGCGAGTCCGGGCCGTGCCCGAGCGCCATCAGCCGTGGCCATACGCGATGCGGCGCTCTGTCCCCAGTCAGGCAACCCCGGGTGCTGCGTCGGGTGCTGCGGGTGCTGCGTCGGGTGGTTCGGATGCAGCGTCGCGTGATGCTGAGACGAGTACCTCCCCGGCGGTCGAGACTCGTCGGCCCGTCCGGGCGTTGGGGAGGGTGCAATCAGCGTCGTGGCGGCTTCGCGGGCGTTCTGCCGGGGGTGGTGCTGAGGCGAACGTCGCGACCGCAAAGTGGGTTCCCCCGCCCGCTCGTGCGCTTCGCAAGGTGCTGCAGCGGCTCGGCATGCATCCCGACGACACCGAGGCGGTTGATGTGGATGTCAGCGGCCGGCGGGCGTTGATCGTCGCCACGAATCACGGCGTGCTGGACATCGGCAAGCCGACCGGGGTGTTCGCCAGCGAGATGACCGTGCCGTACTACGCCTTCGTCGATGTCGGCATGTCAGTCGACATTGCCAGCCCCAAGGGCGGGGCCATCCCTGTGGATCCGCAGTCGCTGCGAGCCCCGCTGCGCACCGAGGCGTGCGACCGATTCCTCGCGGATGACGTGCTGAAAGCCAAGGTGCTGGAGTCGCTGGCCGCCGGCGCGGTCGACGTTGCTCAGTATGACATCGTCTACCTGGCGGGCGGCTGGGGTGCCGCATTCGACCTGGGGTTCTCCGAGGAGCTCGGCCGCAAGATCACCGAGGCCAACGAGCGAGGCAGCGTGATCGGCGGCGTGTGCCACGGCCCGCTGGGACTGCTGCAGGCCAAGGTCGCCGACGGCAGCCCGCTGGTCATGGGCCGGCGGGTGACAGCGGTGACCGACAAGCAGGTGAGAGAGTTGCGGATTACCTCCACGCCCCAGCATCCCGAGAGCGAGCTGCGCAAGGCCGGCGCGCTGTTCGAGAGCGTGACCCGGTTCTGGGACCCATTGGCCAACCACTGGGTGGTCGACGGCAACCTCGTGACCGGCCAGAACCAGAATGCGGCACCGATGGTCGCCCGCGAGATGCTGCGGCTCTTGAGTCATGACTGACTGTGGCGACTTCGCGCAGCGAGGCACGACCCGGGCGGCGCGCTCGCTGCGACGGTGCCCGCCCGCGGCCCGCCGGCCGGTAGCAGGCGCAGGCGACAATGGCTGATCGGGCGTCGACTGGCATGGTGCCGTCGCCTGATGCCGATGCTCATGAAGACGCGGAGCCTGTCGATGGCCGGGTTGCGCGGCGTGAGCGGAACATCGACGCTGTCCTCGATGTCGTACTCGAGATGTTCGCCGAGGAGTGGCTGTTCCCCTCCATGGAGCAGGCGGCGAGCCGGTCGGGCCTGTCGTTGCGCTCGCTCTACCGGTACTTCGCCGATCCAGGCGAGCTGCTCGAGGCCACCATCAGGCGGAACCGGGAACGCGCCGCTCCCGTCGCCCGCCTGCACGCCATCGGCGAGGGTCCGCTGGCCGCCCGCATCGACGCCTTCGTGGCGATGCGCCTGCGCCTCTACGACACCGTCGGCCCGGTGTACCGGGCAACGCTGGCCCATGCCCACCGGCTGCCCCGTGTCAGCGATGAGCTGGCCGCCACCCGCAACGAATTGCGTGAACAGTTCGAGCTGCAGTTCGCCCCCGAACTGGCAGCCCGCCCGGCCGTCGACCATGACTCCGTGCTCGCTGCCGGCGACTCGCTGACCCAGCTCGACTCGATCGACTACCTCCGCCGCCACCGCCAACTGTCCGCCGCCGAGACCGAAGCCGCGCTCACCTCCACCCTCAGCACGCTCCTGGGCTGAGGAGCTGCGCGGGTAGGTCCGCCGTTCCGTCCTCAGGGGGCCTCGATGGCGAGTGATGTTATGTCGGTGCGGCTGTGGCTGCCGCGGGTCGAGGTGACCGGGGTGCTGGCCGACGCGCCCGGGGAGCTGGTGGTGGTGGTGCGCTCGGCGGTGACGCGGCCGGCGTGCCCGCACTGCGGTGCCAAGAGCGGCCGGTCCCATGACCAGCGTCCCAAGCGGGTCCGTGACTTGGAGGTCGCGGGGCGGCCGACGATGCTGGTGTGGGACCGGCGCAGGCTGGTCTGCGATGGCTGCGGGCGGCGGTTCTTGGAGGATCACCCGGCGTTCGAGGGCCGCCTCACGGCCCGTCTGGCGCGGCGGGTCGTCGCCGATGCCGGCGACATGTCGGTGTCGGCTGTGGCGCGTCGGCGTCGGGTGGGCTGGCATGTCGTGATGGGCTTGGCGATCGTCTATGCGGGCCTGGTGGGCTCCCATCGCCAAACGGCTCGGCCACGCCCGCCGCGTGCCGGGGCCGGTTCCACGTCATCAGATGGTTCGCCGCCGGGCTCACCGCGGTGCGCCGCGACGTCCAGCGCCGCCCGGAGGGCTCAAAGCCCGCGTTCGACCCCGCAGTGTTCCGGGCGCGGTTCGTGCTCACCAAACGCCCCGACACGCTCGACGCAGACGAGCGGGAACGCCTCGACGCACTCTTCGAGACCCGCCCTCGGCTCAAAGCAGCCTGGGACGCGCTCGGCGAGCTGCGCCAGATCTATCTCGCCGCCGACCGCAAGAGCGCTCTCGAAGCGCTCGACCGGTTCGCCGACATCTACGGCACCGGCGACATACCCGAGTTCAGCAGCGTCGTCGACACCTTCCTCGCATGGCACCCCCAGATCCTCGACTGGCACCAAGCCGGTCGGCCCGGCAACGGCAGAATCGAAGGAACCAACAACCTGCTGCAGGTCCTGCGCCGCCAAGCCCACGGCTTCACCAACTACACGAACTTCGAAGCCCGCGGCATCCTCACCACCTAACCTCATGCCGCCGAGCCCAGCAGCCCCATCCCACAAAAACGCGAAGGCTCACCTATCCGCACCAACCCCGTCGGACGCTCCCTTGTCAAGTGTTTGGTCAGGCGGGGGCCGGGGAGGATCATGTCTGTGACTGATCTTGGCATGCTGGCAGCGCTGGCGAGCGAGGCCGTCGATGAGGCGGCGATGACCGAGTGGGCCGAGCGGCTGGTCGCTCAGGCTCGCGCTGAGGGCGTGGAGCTGACCGGCGACGACGGCTTGTTGAGCGGGCTGGTGCGCCAGGTGCTCCAGACGGGCCTCGAAGTCGAGATGACCGATCACCTGGGCTATGAGCGTCATGCTGCGGACGGCCGAGGGTCGGGGAACTCTCGGAACGGGTCGCCCCCGAAGCGGGTGAGGGCCGAGATCGGCGAGGTCGGTCGTCGGGTGCCTCGGGACCGAGCCGGGACGTTCGAGCCGACCACGGTGCCCAGGCACCGCTGCCGTCTCGAGGGCCTGTCGTGGCGGTGCTCGACTGGGAACTCTGTACGCTCGGTGACCCGATGGCTGACGTGGGCTACCTGATGAACAACTGGGTGTCGCCCGATGAGCTGTCGGCGGATACGCCGGCGCCCACGCAGGCGGGCGGATTCGCGACCCGCAGCCAGATGCTGGATTTGGCGGCAGTCGATTGCTTCCGCGCGTTCTCGTACTGGCGCTTGGCTGCTATCTCAGAGGGTGTGCTGAATCGGTACCCGCGCGGCGTGATGGCCGATGCGGACGAGACCGACACGGAGCAGTTCCGTGAGAATGTCGATTTCCTGTCGGCGAACACTGCCGAGCGGCTTGCTGTTCACTGAGGTGCGAGGTGGCAGGACTAGCAGATGAATCCAGCGAGACGCAAGCGGGCGATGAACAGTCCGTCACAGTGCCGCTGGATGACGCGCTCCGGACGACAGGCCGCTTCGGATGGACACCTTCCGCGATACACGCGCGTCCGGCCGGGGCACCCGCCCCCGAGGCCGCTGATGCACCGACGGCGGTCGACGGGGTTGCAGGCGCTCCGGTTCCTGAATCGCCCGCAGTGTCGATGGAACCGGAGCGACAGCTCGAAACGGCCGCTGCCCCGCCGCGGCGGGGCTGCCTGCTGGTCGGACTGGCTGCGGCGGTCGGAGCGCTCGCGGGCGCAATTGTGGCCGGGCTGATCGTGCTCGTGGTGCTCAGCGGCGACGGCGGCGGACGATCGGGCGGCGACGATGTTGCTGATGCCGGCAGTGTTGCTGATGCGGGCGCCGAGACGTCGTCAGGCGAAGATCGCGAAGCAGCCGTGGTAGCGACTGACGCGCCGGTCGAGGTGACGCTGCCTGAGGGATCCACCGGGGACGCCGACTTCTGGAGTCAGGTGCTCGCCGAGAGCAACCTGTTCAGCGGCGTCACATCTGGCGAGCCGGATGTCTCGTCGGGGGACAGCACGGCAGATCTTGACCCGGATCTCCTCGCCGACGTTTGGGCGCGGATGCTCACCGGCGAGTCGAACGAGCCGGGGGCGCCACTGGGCAGCCGCATCGAGGGCATCAACATCAAGGCAGTGCTTGAGGCAGTCCAGGAATCCGTGGTCATCGTGAAGACCCCGACCGCTGAGAACCCGTATCGCGGGGGCTCAGGCTTCGTTGTGGGGACCGATGGCCACATCGTCACCAATGAGCATGTGGTTCGGGACGCCGAGACAGTGGAAGTCCGGCTGTTCGGTGGAGAGCTTCTGCCCGCCGAGGTCGTCGCCGGCGACCCGACGCGCGATCTCGCTGTGCTGAAGATCGACCGCGTAGGACTGCCGGCAGTGCGTCTTGGCTCCACTGAGGGCGTCGAGGTCGGGGACGAGGTGATCGCAATCGGCAACGCCATCGGCATCGTCGGCGAGCCGACAGTGACGCGAGGAATTGTGTCGGGACTTGACCGGGCGCTTGACGTTGACGGCAAGAGGCTTGTCGGACTCATCCAGACCGACGCCGCCATCAATCCAGGCAACTCCGGCGGACCACTGGTGAATGCCGCCGGCGAGGTCATCGGAGTCAACACGGCGATCGCTGGTGGATTCGTCGAGGGGATCGGGTTCGCCATTTCGACTGACGGGACAATGCCCGTCATCAATGCGATGCTGGAAGGAACGGTCATCCGCAAGGCACTGCTCGGCATCACGATGGTGCCTATCGAAGCAGTCCGCAACAGTGCACTCGCTGACGAGCGATTTGCTGGAATCTCTATTCCGGCCGACGTTGAGTTTGGCGTCGCCATCGTTGAAGTCGTCACAGGTTCGAGCGCAGCCGACGCGGGCCTGCAGCGCGGCGACATCATCGTCGCCTTCGGCTCACGCGAGATCGTCGCGCCCCAAGACCTAGCTGACGCGGTGCTTGCGACCTTGCCGGGCACTCGCGTGGAACTTCGAGTGGTGTCGCCACCAGGACCCGAGAGGACCGTCGAAGTGGAATTGGGCGCCGTCGACGACGCGACAGTTAGATGAGTCATCATCGTCGGCGCTGCCATGCGTCGACACCTAACATGCATTAGGGTCCGCCATCAGTCAAGTCGCGTGATTTTCCCCCATGCGCAGGTCTCTGACCTGCGGAAATGCGTGAGCGGATCACGCGACTTAAGACGCGGCGGACCCTTAGCAGGATGCTGGAAAAGCCGGTTTTGGGGCAGTTGCCGAGTACAAATCCGCAGGTCAGGGGCTTGCGCTTCCGGCCAGACCTGCATGTTTCAGCAGCCTGCTAACGGCTGTGCGCGGCTGATGGCATGAAGCTGCGCGAGCGGGCAGACTTTCCACATGGGCACGGCGATGATGACCGACCTGTACGAACTGACCATGCTCGACGCGGCCTTGCAGTCGGGCGTCGCGTCACGCCGCTCGTGTTTCGAGGTGTTCGCTCGGCGGCTGCCGCCCGGCCGGGGTTACGGCGTGGTGGCTGGCCCCGGTCGCCTGGCCAAGCTCTTGGCCGACTACCGCTTCGAGGCCGAGGATCTCGAGTATCTCGCCGGCTTGGGGCGGTTCAGCGACGGTCTGCTGGAATATCTCGCGACCTTCCGGTTCGACGGCGACGCTTGGAGCTACCGCGAGGGCGACTTCTATGTGCCCGGCAGCCCGGTGCTGCGCGTCGACGCCTCGGTCGGCACGGCGCTGCTGGTGGAGACACTGGTGCTGTCGGTTCTGAATCATGACTGCGCCGTGGCCTCCGCCGCCGCCCGGATGCACGACGTAGCGCAGAGGCGTCACCTCATCGAGATGGGCGGCCGCCGCACGCACGAGCTGGCTGCCGTTGCTGCTGCCCGCGCGGCTTGGCTCGTCGGCTTTGATGCGACGTCAAACCTGCTCGCAGGCGCCCAGTACGGCATTCCCACCGCGGGCACCGCGGCCCATGCCTTCACACTGGCGCACCACGACGAGGAAGCCGCCTTCGAGGCGCAGATGCAAGCGCATGGCCTCGAGACCACGCTGCTCATCGACACCTTCGACCTGCGCACCGGCCTCGAACGCGGGCTGGCAGCCGCGAAACGTCTCGGTGGGGTACCCGGTGCCGTACGCATCGACTCGGGGGACCTCACGGTCGAGGTGCCCCGAGTCCGGCAGTGGCTGGACGACGCAGGCGCCGAGTCGACCCGGATTGTGGTGTCCGGAGATCTCGACGAGTACCGCATCGCTGACTTGGCCGAGTTGCCGGTGGACGGTTACGGCGTGGGCACCCAGCTCGTGGTTGGCTCAGGCCACGCGACAGCCGGCATGGTGTACAAGGCGGTGGCCATCGCACGGCACTCCGGCACGTTCGAGCCGGTAGTGCCGGTGCATAAGGAATCTGAGGGCAAGGCCACCCGTGGCGGCGTGGTGCGGCCCTACCGGGTGGTACGCGAAGGCGCGGCCAACTCGGAGACGCTCGTCGAACAGGATCGCCCCGGACCCACCAACAGCCGACCCTTGCATGTGCCGCTCGTGCGGGACGGGCGCGCGGTGTACCCGTACTCGCTCAACCAGGACCGGCAGTTCCACCAGCGTGTCCGCGACGAACTGCCGCCCGAGATGCGCAGCCTGGACGGCGCGCCCGCATTCGACGCCGAGGTTGTCGCCGAGCCTGCCTGAACTGGGCGCCAGCGTCAGATTCTGTGCAGGGATGCCGCTGCGGGCGGCGAGATTGCGCGGAGAATCCTCGTGCCGTCAAATCTGTGCAGAATTACCGCTATTGGCGGCAAAGTTGCACAGAGATGTCGTTTCGTCCAGCAGGGTGCCGAAAAAGCCGGTTCTTGGGCAGTTGCCGAATATGAATCCGCAGGTCAGGGGCTTGCACCTTTGGCCGCACCCGCATATTTCAGCATCCTGCTAGTGTCCTGAGTGGCTAGTTGATCGCGTTTTGGTGTCGGTTGCGCCATCATGATTCCTTCGCCGATGACCGGAGGCTGTGATGGGTGTTCGACGGCAACGGCCGACTGTGCCGGTGGTGCTGAGCGACGGCGAGCGCGAGACGCTGGAGCCGTTATGTGCACCGAATTCCCCACTCAGGACACTAGTTCCCCGGCTGCGGCACCAGCCTCAGGTACGGCAGGGGAGCCTCCCAGCCGTCGGGGTACTTCTCGGCGGCCGCCTCGTTGGAGACCGCCGGCACGATGATGACGTTCTCGCCCTGCTGCCAGTTGGCCGGCGTGGCGACCTGCTCGGCCGCCGTGAGCTGCACTGAGTCGAGCAGGCGCAGGATCTCGGCGAAGTTGCGACCGGTGGTCATGGGGTAGGTGAGCGACGCCTTGATCTTCTTGTCGGGACCGATGATGAACACCGTGCGGGCCGTGGCGTTGTCGGCCGCCGTGCGGCCCTGCGAGGTGTCGCCCGCACCGGCGGGAAGCATGTCGTAGAGCTTGACGACGTTCAGTTCGGGATCGCCGATGAGCGGGTAGTTGGCCTCGTGGCCGGTAGCAGAGGCGATGTCGGCCTTCCAGGCCACGTGGTCGCTCACCCCGTCCACGCTGATGCCGATGATCTTGCAGTTGCGAGCGGCGAAGTCGTCCGCCAATGCCGCAACGGCACCCAGCTCGGTGGTGCAGACCGGGGTGAAGTCCTTCGGATGGGAGAAAAGCAACGTCCAGCCGTCGCCGATCCAGTCGTGGAAGCTGATCTCGCCTTCGGTGGTGTCAGCGGTGAAATCAGGAGCGGTGTCGTTGAGACGAAGTGCCATGTGTGTCCTCCGGGAGCCGACATGCCAGCGATGGCATGGACCGTGGGCACGAGGCTAGCGTCCTTTGGCGACAAATCCGACCGGATTAGTCAGGAATTCGGTCAGTGCCCGTCAGTCCGCCAACCGGGACACGTGTCGGTCAGCAGCAGTCCCGGATCGGCGTGCCGTCGGCATGGTGGGAATGGACCGTGTGCGCCTCATTGAGCGCTCGGTTGCCGGTCCGCGCCTGCGACGTCGCGAACACGCCGGCCGCAGCGCCCAGCTCCAGTGCCCGATCCACGTCGACCACGCGTGGCCCGTCGCGCCGCACGACCGCCGTGGCGGTCTCGGTGGCGCCGATGGTGCGCTCCCGGTCGCCGTCGAACGACAGCACCGTCGGCCCGCCCAGCTCCACGGGTGTGTCCAGCCCGATGCGGCAATGGCTGAGCACCGGGACCGTCCGGTACAGACCGGGCGCCAGCGCGACTCGCATCGGCCGACCGCCTGGCCCGCACTCCACGCGCACGCCGGCGTCCTCGTCGAACGAGCATGGTCGCAGCAGGCCCGCCAGCGAGCTGAGCCCGATGCTGGCGGGGTGGGCACGCGACACCAGCACCTGGCGCATCCGGTCGCCGTCGGCGGGCATGCGGTTGCCGACGAAGTCGTCAGCCAAGGTGACGGCGTCGATGAGCGCTATGTCGGTGCTGCCGTCAAGGGTGACGTGGATCATCTTCGAGCGGGGTGCGCACGTCGCAGGATCCACGACGCCGCTGGCGATCAGCCCTGCGGCGGCACCGGCAACTGTCGGCTCGGTGAGGCTGGGAAAGACGTTGTTGGTGCCCGTGGACATCGGCACGAGCGTGGCGTGCGGCCAAACGCCGGCGATCGTGCGGTTGGTCCCGTCGCCGCCGAGAGTCACCAGCACGCTCACGTCACGGGCGCGCATGGCCTCGACGGCCCGCACGGTGTCCTCCGGCGACACGGTCGCGCTGACATCCACAATCTCGATATCGGCGTCGACCCGCAGGTCCGCCACCGCGCCCGTGGCGATCCCGAAGGGCTCCGCCATCGCCACGATGCGCGTCGCACCTGCGGTGACGGCTCCGATGACCGCCCGGGCGATGCGGTTGCGTTTGTCCTCAGTCGTGGACACCGCTCCGCGTGCTGCGACACGTCGCACGTCACGTCCTGAGACGGGGTTCGCGATGATCCCGACGGTGCCGTCGGCGATGCTCCGATCATCGCTGAAATCGGTCCGGCGCGCTGTCGAAGGAGCCATCGCCCGCCGACGCTAACCAAGTGGGCTTGCTGACGTCCGTTCGCGGCTCCGAACTGTTGTACTGGGGGCGTGACCGGTCGATCCGACGACAGCACTGGCGGCCCGCCCCCTCAGCGCGCTTGGTCCACTGCGGCGCTGACCATCGCGGGCGCGGATTCCTCAGGCGCTGCGGGCCTCGCGGCGGACCTGCGGGCGTTCGCGGCCTGCGGGGTGCACGGTTCATTCGCGCTGACGCTGGTCTCTGCGCAGAACACAACTGAGTTCCGGGCAGCGCAGTCTGTCGACGCCGAGCTGGTCGCAACCCAGATCGAGACGGTGCTCGACGACATGCCCATCGCTGCGGCCAAGACCGGTCTGATGCTCTCGGCTGAGACGATCTCGGCTGTCGCATCGGTCGCGGCCCGCCGCCTGCCGCAGTTGGTGGTGGATCCGGTGCTGGTGAACGGGAAGGGCGAGCCGATGCTCAGCATCGACGCCGAGCGCGCTGTTGCGACGCGCTTGCTGGGGTGCGCCCGAGTCGTGACGCCGAACCACCTCGAGGCAGGGCTGCTCGTGGGCAGGAGCTTGGGAGCTGATCCCGAAGCGTGGATCGATGCGGCCCGCGAGCTCGCCGCCGCGGGTCCGGAAACCGTCGTCGTCACCGGCGGCCGAGCCGCTGACGGCACCACCGTCACCGACGTCGTGGTACGCACCGGCGGTGTGCGGCTCTTGAGCGCCCCACGTGTCGACACCCGCAACGTCCGGGGTGCGGGCGACGTCTTCTCAGCGGCGATCTGCGCTGAGCTGGCCAAGGGCACCGACCCCGATGCGGCGATCGACCTCGCCCACGATCTGACATCTCGTGCCATCGCAGCGGGAGCATCTCGGCGGCTCGGCAGCGGTCAGGGACCGGTGGACCCGCTCCGCCTCTAGCGATGCGCGCAAGAGGCTGAGCAGATCGCAGCCACGGCCCGTGGCCGGGTGCCTGCCTACACTGCGAGCGCCGAATGTGACATAGGCGCCGAGTTCGGCGCAGCACCGACAAGGTGCCGCAGGACAGGAGACATCTGGTGACACGCGAACGCTGGCAATCGGAGTTCGAAGACACCAGGATGCGAGACGCGGACTTCTCCACGATGAGCGGCATCGAGCTCGATCCGCTCTATGCCCCGACCGACGGCGAGCCTGATCCAGACGTCGGCTGGCCCGGACAGTTCCCGTACACGCGGGGCGTGCACCCCAGCGGCTACCGCGGTCGTCTCTGGACGATGCGCATGTTCGCTGGGTTCGGCACTCCCGAGGACACGAACCGGCGATTCCACGAGATTCTCGAGGCCGGCGGGGGCGGGCTGTCCACTGCCTTCGACATGCCCACGCTGATGGGCCTTGACTCCGACGACGTCATGTCGCTCGGCGAGGTCGGCCGCTGCGGCGTGGCCGTCGACTCCATCGAGGACATGGCGACGCTGTATGACGGCATCGACCTCGAGGCAACCACCACCTCGATGACCATCAATGCCCCCGCCGCAACGATCTGGGCGATGTTCGTGGCCAACGCCGAGGAGCACGGCGCAGACCGCCGCAGCCTCGGCGGCACGCTGCAGAACGACATTCTCAAGGAGTACCAAGCGCAGAAGGAATGGGTGTACCCGCCGCGGCCCTCGATGCGACTCGTGGCCGACACCATCGAGTTCGCCACCAACGAGATGCCCCGCTGGAACTCGGTGTCCATCAGCGGCTACCACATCCGCGAGGCGGGCTCCACTGCCGCCCAGGAGCTGGCCTTCACGCTGGCGAACGGTTTCGCGTACGTCGAGGCTGCGGCTCAGCGGGGCCTGTCCACCGACGAGTTCGCCCCGCGGCTCAGCTTCTTCTTCAATGCTCACATCGACTTCTTCGAGGAGATCGCGAAGTACCGGGCGGCCCGGCGCATCTGGGCCCGCTGGATGCGCGACCGCTACGGCGCCGCCAGCGAGCGCTCGACGATGCTGCGGTTCCACACCCAGACGGCGGGCGTCTCGCTCACGGCCCAGCAGCCTGAGATCAACATCGCGCGCACGGCGATCGAGGCGCTCGCCGGGGTGCTGGGAGGCACCCAGAGCCTGCACACCAACTCGATGGACGAGGCGTTGGCGCTGCCGACCGACAAAGCTGCTCGCATCGCCTTGCGGACTCAGCAGATCATCGCCCACGAGACCGGCGCCGCCAACGTCGTCGATCCCCTCGGCGGCAGCTGGTTCATCGAGGCGCTCACCGACAAGCTCGAGGCCGAGGCTGAGGAGATGTTCGCCCACATCGAAGCGGCCGGCGACGGGTCGATGCTGGAAGGGGCGTTCCGGCTGATCGACGAGGGCTGGTACCAGTCGGGCATCGCGGATGCCGCCTACGAGTTCGAGAAGAAGGTGAATGCGGGCCGCCGAGTGGTAGTGGGGGCCAGTGCATTCACCGAGGACAACGAGGACGACGAGATCGATCTGCTCAAGATCACCAACGACGACGAGCAGCGACAGATCAAGCGACTGAGCCAGGTGCGCGCCGACCGCAACCAGGCCGCGGTCGACGACGCGCTCATGATGTTGCGCCGGGCCGCTGAAACCGACGCGAACCTCATGCCTCACCTCATCGACACCGTGCGCACTCGGGCCACTGTGGGCGAGGTGACCAACGCCCTTGCCGATGTCTTCGGCCGTTACCAGGAGCGGCCGTTCATCTGATCGAGAGATCGCGTTTTCCCGTCTGATCAAGGGCTAATGTCCCGACTGCCCCAACCGGAGGTCGCCACATTGACCAGACCGACCACGCAGGGAACGTCCCGCGTGCCGGGGCGACCGGCGAGCTTCTGCCGTCCGAAGAAGCTGGTGCAGTGGGTGATGGCGTTGGGTGCGACGGCGATCGTGGTGGCGGCGTGCGGGGGCGAACCTGATCAGACGCAGCTCGAACGTGAGGTCCAGGACTACCTCCAGAGCGTCGTGGCACCAGCGGAGATCACTGCGGTCAGCTGTCCTCCGAATGCGCCGATCCGTCCCGGGTCGACGTTCCTGTGCAACGGGCTCGTCGAGGGTGCCTTCTATGAGGCCCATGTCACGATCATCGACGAGCAGGGTCGCCGGGAGGTCCGGCCCCGCCAAGCCGTGATGCAGGTGAACGCCGCCGAGACGGCGCTCGGTGCCGAGGTAGCGACCGATATCGGCCGTGACGTTCAGGCAGACTGCGGAGACGACCAGTATCTCGTGGTCTCGGTCAACCAGACCTTCTTGTGCAAGCTCACCTCGCCGAGCACTGGTGAGACGGGCAACCTCGAAGTGAGGGTCCTGAACGAGAACGGCGCGATCGAATGGACACTGAAGGGCTAGGCCCGGCGCATGAGACGTCACCGCTATGACGCAGCAGGCAATCTGCGCCCGCTGCGCCAGCGTCGGCCCGGATTGTGGTGGACCGCGGTCCTCGTCGTTGCGGCGATGCTTCTGACTGGCTTTGCTGCGCTGACCTCAGTGTTCTAGCGGAGTTCTAGCGGAGGCAGAGCCGACAGGCGAAGCCGTGGCCCGGGCGGCCCGTGTGCCTGCAACCCATAGGAAACGGGTACCAGAGCAGGAGACAGAGCAGGAGACAACGGGTGCGGCAACGGGAAGCTTGCTCCTTCTAGCCTCGTGTTGATAGCGGCTGAGGATGCCCACGGCGCTGCGGGATGCCCTCAGTAGGCTGCGACCATGGCCCTGAGCGACCCGACGGCTCCTGCTGACGCAGTGCGCGAAGCGATGATGGAGGCCCGGCGGGAGACCTTCACGGTTACCCCCACGGCCCTCGAGAAGATTCTCGAGCTGCGTACCGGCGAGGTCGATGCGGAACAGTTGGCGCTGCGCATCGAAGTGACCGGCGCTCAGGGCGTCGACTACACCTACGACCTCGCCTTCGAGCTGCTGTCCGAGGCTGACCCCGTTGATGTGCCGTTCGCGGCGGGCGGTGGCCTCACGGTGCTCATTCCCGACCGGGACGTCGTCAAGCTGGACGGCGCTTCGCTGGATCTGCCGTCTAATCCCAACCAGCCGGGCCTAGTGCTGCGCAATCCCAACCGCCCAGACTTGGGACCCAACGCGCAGCTGGATCTCGACGGCAGCGTCGAGGACAACGTGCGCGAGGTGCTGACGAAGCGCATCAATCCCTCGATCGCCGCTCACGGCGGCTTCGCCGAGTTGGTCGCCGTCGAAGACGACACGGTGATCGTCAAGCTGGGCGGGGGCTGCCAAGGCTGCGGCATGGCCAACGCGACGGTCACCGCCGGCATCGAGCGCACCCTGCGCGAGCTCATTCCTGAGATCGAGCGCGTGGTCGACCTCACCGACCACGCCTCGGGCGAGAACCCCTACTTCACCTAGTCCGCGACAAGACCGCGATGGCAGAAGCCGAGACAGCACGTCACTGGTCGCCGATCACCGACCTGAAACAGCGAGACCATGACCTCGACCGTGCAGAGCTGCTGTCGCTCTCCGGCGTGTGGGATGACGTCAAGAGCGAGTTGCCAACCGATCAAGTCGACGATTTCAACGAACGGCTCAAGCGCGAGTGGGCTATCGAAACCGGACTGATTGAACGTGTCTACACCTTCGATGCGGGCATCACTCAGCTGCTGATCGAGCAAGGCATCGATGCCTCGCTCATTCCCCACGACGCGACAGACAAGACGCCGCAGATCGTGGCGGGGATTATTGCCGACCAAGCCCAAGCCGTCGATTTCCTGTTCGACTTCGTCGGGCAGCAGCGATGCCTGTCAGAATCGTACATCAAGGAACTTCACGCCCTGATGACTCGCAAGCAGGCCGCCGCTTCGGGAATCGACCAGTTCGGCCGACCGGTCGAGGTTGCGTTGTCGCATGGGGAATACAAGCTGCACCCCAACAATCCGACACAGCCCGATGGTCGTATCTTCGAGTACTGCCCGCCCGAACAGGTTGCCCCCGAAATGGAGCGGCTGGTCGAGATGCACCTTGACCATACAGAAGCGGGTGTCGCTGCGGAACTCGAAGCCGCATGGCTGCATCACCGATTCACCCAGATTCATCCCTTCCAGGACGGCAATGGTCGCGTTGCCCGGGCTCTTGCGTCGCTCGTGCTCATCCGTGAGGGATGGTTCCCGCTGGTCATTGCGAGCGCAGATCGAGTCAGGTACATCGACAACCTGAAGGCTGCCGACGCTGGGGATCTACTGCCGCTGGCATCGCAGTTTGCATCGGTCCAGCGCACATGGTTTCGCAAGGCCATCGGCATCGGCGAGCAGATCCGGCAGGCGGCAGAGCGGACCGACCAGCTCATAGCGGCCATCGGCGAACAATTCCGCGAGCGACGAGCGCAGACGCGCGTCGACATGGAACAGGCGAAGGAAACTGCGACGACGCTCGCCCAAATGGCGTGGTCGAGGTTCCGGACCCTCCGAAACGACATTTCCGACGCGATCGGTGCCGATGACCAAGCTCGTCGTGTCTTTGTGGACTATGGCGTCGATGAGGACACTGATCGTCGCGCGTGGCATCGCTACCAAGTCATCGAGACTGCTCGCCATGCCAGCCTTGACTATTGGGCCAACGCTCGCGAGCTTCACTCTTGGGTGCGGCTCGGGCTGGTGACTGAGAGCGGTCGTTCGGAAATCCTCTTCTCGCTCCACGGCTTGAATCGTGAGTTTAGGGGTCTGGTCGGTGCCTCGATGTGCCTCTATCGCAGGCAGAAGGGCGACGATATTGAGCACCAGATCATTGAGCTGGAACCGGTGTGTGACGAGCTCTTCCAGTTCAACTACAAGGAGGCCACGGCATCAGTGGAGCGCCGTTTTGACGGGTGGCTCGAAGAGTCGTTGCTTCGCGCCCTCGATCAGTGGCGACGAGGCGAGTAGCCGGTGGGTGTGATCCTCACGGACCAAGGCGAGATCGAAGCGCCGCAACGGACGCTCATCGTGGTCGCGCATCCCGACGACATCGACTTCGGCATGGCCGGCACCGTCGCAGCGCTCACTGGCGCCGGGTGCCATGTGTCGTACTGCCTGACGACCAGCGGCGAAGCCGGCGGTGACGATCTCACTCACACGTCTGCGGAGCTGGCTGAGATGCGTCAGGCAGAGCAGACGGCTGCTGCCAGGCGCGTGGGCGTGACCGAACTGCACTGGCTGGGCCATCCCGATGGCATGGTCGTGGCCGACTTGGGCTTGCGCCGCGACATCGCACGCGTGATTCGCATCTCACGCCCCGATGTGGTGCTGTGCCAGACGTCGATCCCCAACTGGGATCACATCTACATCTCCCATCCCGACCACCTGGCCACCGCCACAGCGGCGCTGGCCGCCGTGTACCCCGACAGCCGCAATCCGCGTGCGTTTCCCGATCTGCTCGACGAGGGTCACGAGCCTCACGAGGTCAGCGAGATCTGGCTGACCGGCGCCGAGCCGAACCGCTATATCGACATCACCGACACCTTCGAGCAGAAGATCGCAGCGCTGCGCGAGCACCACAGCCAGGTCGCCCAATTCGACGGTCTCGCCGATCGAGTCCGCGAGTGGTGCAGCGGTACGGCCGAAGCCGGTGGCCTGCCAGAGGGCCGCCTCGCCGAGGCCTACCGCGTCGTCCCTGCCGCCTAGGAGACCGGTCGGAAAGCCGCCCGGTCCACCAGGCGCAGCGCACAGTCGGGATCCACCGCAGGGGCCAGCCTCGGCAGCGCCGCATCGTCGGGGAACCTCGACACCGCCGCAGCGGCGTACGCCGCGGGCGCTTCGTGCGAGCCGACGAAGCTGCGCTGCGAGCCAACTGGCGCCCTCGATGTTGTCGTCGTCATCCTCGTCGTCTTCGACCTCGACAAGATCGACAGAACGCGACGAGACGACCACCTCATCGGCGTCGTCCAGACCGTCGTTCACCGCGCCGGCGACCATCCGCACCGCGACCGCCACAGCGACCAGCAGTCCGAGTACCGCGCCTGCGCATGTCAGCTTCCCGATGTAATGGCGATTATCCAAGACCCTACCAATGGTGCAGGACTCGAATTCCGCGGCGAAGGCGTCGCTGGCTGCGTCGGCTAACCCGTGGTCGACGCCAGGAGATCAGCGACCGCGGTTGCGGCGCGGCGACCGCTCGACAGAGCGCCGTTGACCGACGGGATGCCCATGTAGTCGCCCGCCAGGAACAGGTTGCCGATGCTGCCGGCAAGCTGGCCAGGCACTTCCGCGAGCGCGGCAAGCATGCCCGGCACCCCCATGCACAGCGCCTCGGGCCAGCGGTACACGCGGAAGAACAGTCCCTCATCGTCGCCGGGCAGCGCTGAGCCCGGCGAAGCCGCCGCCGATGATGACCACCCGCTGAGCGCTCATGAGTGCAGTTCCCCTCTCGTCAACCGCAGCCGCGACCCGGCGAGCCGGGCGCCGGCGTCAGGCCCTGCTGCCGAGATGCTCGCTGAACATCGTGAGCGCCGTGGCGTACGAACGGGCGGCACCCTCGGCGTGATACGCATGGCCGCCTGGCACGGCGAACCCGTGGTCGGCGCCCTCGATCACATCGACGCTGCCTCGATCGCCCAGCTCAGCCACCGCGTCGAGCAGCGGCTGGTTCTGCTCCAGCGAGGCGAGCTGATCTGCCGTGCCCTGTCCCATGTGCAGCCGTCCGGTGATCGTCGGCACGCCCAGGTGCGGCGAGTCCGGCTCGGTCGTGACACAGAACGAGGGATGCAGCCCGACACCGGCGACGAACGTGTCACCCCGGCCGACCAGCGCCCGCACCACCGTGCGGGCCCCGATGCAGTAGCCGATGCATCCCACGTTGACGGTGTCGACTGCGGGGTCGTCTTCGAGGGCCGCCAGCACCAACTCGATGTCCGCGTCGACCAAGTCGTCGGTGGTGCCGAGCAGCAGGCCGAGAAATTCCTGCATCGCAGGAGAATCCGGGCCCTCGGCAAACAGCGCAGCGATGTCGAACGTCAGCCACGGGCCGTTGCGCCAGTACCGGTCGGGCACCGCAACGCAGAAGCCCTCATCAGCGATGGCGTCGGCCGCCTCACGTGATCCGGCGTCGAACCCGGGACCGTGGTGGAAGAACATCACCAGCGGGAACGGGCCGTCGCCGTCCGGACGGACGATGTACAGCCCGAGCTTGCCGTCCGGGGCATCCAGTTCGCGTTCTTCAGAGTGCATGCAGCCCCCTTCGTCGTGCGTGCATGCCCCGCACCGTAACCGTCAACCACGCCACGCCTGCCCGAGCCGCCGCCGCGCGAAGACTTGTTCTCGAAGTGGAAATTGGCCTAACGCGGGCGTGATAGTTTCTAACCACTAGGTCGCGCATCGCTCGAGGGAACTCAGGGGGGAGCACATGGGGGACGACCGGGAGCTGGCTCGGCGCCATCTCGTACCTCACTTCACGCCCGCGGGCGCGTGGAACGCCGACGATCTCGTGGTGATCGAACGCGGCGAGGGGTGCTACCTCACCGACTCCGACGGCAACGAGCACCTCGACGGACTCGCCGGGCTGTTCTGCACCAATCTCGGCCACGGCCGCAGCGACCTCACCGCCGCCGCCGCCAAGCAGATGGACCAGTTGGCGTTCTACTCCAACTGGGGGTTCGCCCATCCCTCCGCCATTGAGGCGGCGTCGATGATCGCCGAATTCGCGCCCGACGGCCTCGACCGGGTGTTCTTCGTGAACTCCGGCTCCGAATCGGTGGAGTCGGCGATCAAGCTGGCCCGCTGCTTTCACCTGGCCAACGGCGAGGAGCAGCGCCACAAGGTGATCGCCCGCGACATGGCGTATCACGGCACCACCCTCGGCGCGCTCGCGCTCACCAGCATTCCCCGGGTGCGCGACCCGTTCCTGCCGATGATCACCGACACCGTCGCCCACGTGGCCAACACGCTGCACTGGCAGCTCGCACCGGGCCAGTCAGTCAGCGAGCTGCCGTGCGTGACCGAGGTGGAGGAAGCCATCGTGGCCGAAGGCCCCGAGACCGTCTCCATGGTGATCGCCGAGCCGGTCCAGAACGGCCGCGGCGCCCTCGTGCCGCCAGAGGGCTACTGGGCTGAGCTGCGCCGCATCTGCGACACTTACGGCGTGGTGCTGTGCGCCGATGAGGTGATCAACTCCTTCGGCCGCCTCGGCTACTGGTTCGGCAGCGAACGCTTCGGCGCCGAGCCCGACATCATCACGTTCGCGAAGGGCGTCACCAGCGCGTACGCCCCGTTGGGCGGCATCGTCGCGAGGGGCTCGCTCGTCGAGCGCGTGTGGGACTCGCCGCTGGCGATGTTCACCCACGGATCCACCTTCGGCGGCCACCCGGTCGCCACCGCGGTCGCTGTGGCGAACATGACAGCCATGCGCGACGAAGGCGTCTTCGCCGAGGTGCTGGCCAACGAAGCGCACCTCGCAGGAGGGCTGGCAGACCTGATGGACGCCCATTCGTGCGTGAAGGAGGTGCGCGGGGCAGGCTTCTTCTATGCGGTGGAGCTGATGCGCGACCGGCCTTCGGGCACCGAGCTCACCGAAGACGAGTTCGCATCCCTGCTGCCCGGAGGTGTCTTGGACCGGTTCGTCCGTCAGGAGCGTGTGTTGGTACGTCCCGATTCCCGAGGCGCTGCCATGCTCATGCTCGCTCCGCCGCTGGTGGCCGACACAGCCGTGATCGACGATCTGCTGAGCCGGGTCGACAAGGTGCTGGACCGCATAGGCGGCTGGCTCCGTGCCCCGAGTTGAGGCAGAACACCACCAAGAGCATCATCAACCCAAGACCATTATCAACATGGAGGGAACCGAATGAAACGACTACTGGCATTGTGCGCAGTGCTCGCGCTGGCCGCTGCCGCGTGCGGCGGCGACGACGCGCCCGAGGAGCTGAACGTCGCCTATTTCTTGGAGTGGCCGACCGCCAACCAAGTAGCCCAGCACGAGCAGACCTACGACGACGAGCTCGGCGTGACCGTCAACTGGATCCCGTTCGCTTCGGGCGGCGACATGGCACAGGCGATGGAGGCAGGAGACATCGACATCTCCTACTCGCAAGGCCTGACGCCGTTCGCCAACTTCGTGACGGGCGGTTCTGATCTGCTGCTGATCGGCGTCGCAGTCAGCTACGCCGACGCGGACAACTGCGTCGCCCATCCCGACTACGGCATCACCGCAGACAATGCGGCGGAGTCCTTGGCGGGTCAGAGCATCTACACGCCGCTCGGCAACGTGACGCACTTCAAGCTGCTGAAGATGCTCGAGCATCTCGGCGTGGACACCGGCACGGTCGAGCTGATCCAGTCCGAAGGCGGCCCCGCAGCGGTAGCCGCCCTGGACTCGGGCGAAGTGGCGATGGCATGCGCGTTCGGCGGAGCGGTGAACCAGATGATCGCCAATGGCGGCAACCTGGTGATGACCGGGGCGGAGCAGGAGGCCATCGGCATCCGTGTCTTCGACATCATCTCCACCACCGGAGACTTCGCTGAGGCGTACCCCGACGTCCTGACGGGCTTCCTGCAGGTGACCGAAGACGCCAACCGGGCCTACAACCGGGACCGGTCGCCGTTCATCGACACCATTGCGGAGGCTGCGGGCATGGAGCGCGCACCGACGATCGCCCTGCTGGACGCATTCTCGTTCCCCGAGAAGGACGTCCAGCTCTCCCAGGCGTGGCTCGGCGGCACCGTGCAGCAGGTGATGAAGGACCAGATGGACTTCTTCGTCGCCCAAGGCGAGATCGCCTCGGCGCTGTCCAGCTACGACAGCTTCGTCGACACAAGCTTCCTCGAAGCCGTCGAGTAACCCAGCAGATGATGGGCGGGTGCCGCGCCTCCCGGGGCGCCCGCCCATATCTGGCTGGCCTCATCTGGCCGGCGTCAATTGACCGGCGTCATCTGACACAGCGGGCATGATGAGCTAGAGCTTCTGCGGAGAGCCAGCAGGTTCGAGGGCACCGGATGGACTCAGTAGTCGACGCACTCGCGGACATCTACGACGGCATCACGTACGTGATTGCGCGGGGCGCGTACTGGATCTCGGTGGTGTTCCTGATCGTTGCCGCGATCGGCGTGGCGGCCATGATTGTCGACCTGCTGATCACCCCCTCGCACCGGTTCCGCAGTGCGGACAGCGCGGCGCATCCCACCGACGGGATGATCTTCATCGGCCAGCTCATGGCCGGTGCGGCGATCGTCGGCGGCGTCGTGCTCATCTTCCGTGACACGGCATCGCCGTGGCAGCCGGCGGTGGCGCTGGTGGGCGGGGCCGCCCTGATGGCCCTGATCGTCACCTACCGCCGAGCCGACGAGGCCCGCCAGGCGGCGATGGTCCGCTACCTGTGGCTGGCGCTGGCCGCGAGCTCCGCCGTCGCCGTGGTGCTGGCCTTCATGCAGATGGAGGACACCTCGATCGCCTACTTGGGTCTGCTTGCCACGGCCTGCCTGCTGGCTCGGGCGTGGCTCCTGCTGGCCCGCCCCGAAGTGCGGTTCGACCCCTCCGAGGTGGAGGTCACCGAGGAGTCGCGGACCGAGACCCCGCTTGTCGTGGAGAACCTCGGGATGGTCTACGAGCTGCCCGACGGCGGCACCGTGGAAGCGCTCTCCGATGTGTCGTTCATACTCGAGCCCGGCCGCCTGCTGACGCTGCTGGGCCCGTCGGGGTGCGGCAAGACCACGCTGCTGAACATCATCGCCGGTTTCCTGGCGCCCACCTCCGGCGAAGCCAAGCTCGGCGCCACGCCGATCACCGGCCCCGGCCAGGACCGCGGCATGGTGTTCCAGCAGGGAGCGCTGTTCGAGTGGCTGAGCGTGAACGACAACGTCGGATTCGGCGCTCGCATGAACGGCCGGTCCCGGCCGGCGTCGCGTGAGGCAGTGCAGGAGCTGCTGCGCATCGTGGGTCTCTCGGAGTTCGGCGACAAGGCGGTGTACGAGCTGTCGGGCGGCATGCAGCAGCGGGTGGCGCTGGCGCGGTGCCTGGCCAACGACCCGACCATCATCCTCATGGACGAGCCGCTCGGGGCGCTCGACGCGTTGACCCGCGAGAAGATGCAGGGCTTGGTGCTCAACCTGTGGCATCAGACGGGCAAGACGATTGTGCTGGTGACCCACAGCGTGGAAGAGGCGCTGTATCTGGGCGACCAGCTCTTCGTCATGGCGCCCCGCCCGGGCCGCATCGAGCGGATCTACGACCTGCCGTTCGCCCAGCAGGCCCTCACCGCTGATGCCCGCGAGCTGAAGGCCTCGGCAGAGTTCATCGAAGCCCGCGAAGAGATCCTCTCGCTCATCTGGGAGATGGAAGAGCAGATCATGGGCACGGCGGAGGGCGGCTGATGATCGAACGTCTCCGCCGACGCCGCCAGGCCACGCGCAAGACGGTCACCTTCGGCGATGCCGCCGAGGTGGGCGGGGCGCTGAGATGGACGGTCGTCAGCCTCATCGTCATCCTGGTGATGTGGTTCATCTCCACGACGGTGTGGGGGCTGCCCCAAGAGTGGTACGACCACGCGGAGGAGGTCCGGGCCGGCCTGTCCGCAGACGAGAGCTACGGCCAGCGAGACCTGCTGCGCGACTGCGACCGGGCCGCCGACGATCCCTCGGAATTCCCGGGCCTGTCGGCGTGCTCGTACACGCAGTGGCTCAGCGAGTCGACGCTGCCCAGCCCGATCCAGGTGTGGGATGCCTCATGGGACTTCGCCATCAACGGCTACAGCGGGTTCACCCTGTGGCAGCACCTGTGGCTGAGCTTCAGCCGCCTGGCCAAGGGACTGTTCTGGGGCGTGGTCATCGGCGTGCCGATCGGGCTGGCGATGGGCCTGTCGAGCCGTTGGCGGGGCATCTTCGACCCGGTGGTGGAGCTGCTGCGACCCATCCCGCCCTTGGCGCTGATCCCGCTGTTCATCGTGTGGTTCGGCATCGGCGAGGAGGGAAAGGTCAACCTGCTGCTGTTCGCTGCGATCTGGATCATGGTGATCGCCGCGAGATCCGGCGTCCTCGCTGTCAACACCACGAAGGTGCATGCCGCCTATTCCTTGGGCGCGTCCAAGGCCCAGGTGCTGCGGCACGTGATCCTGCCCAACGCGCTGCCCGAGATCTTCACGGGGCTGCGGGTGGCCATCGGGGTGTGCTGGGGCACGCTCGTCGCCGCCGAGCTGCTCGGCGCCAGTTCCGGGCTCGGTTTCACGATCTTCAAGGCCCGGCAGTTCTTCCTGCTCGATCTGATGCTCTCGGCCGTCATCCTCATCAGCATCCTGGGGGTGACCATGGACGTGGCCATGCGCATGGCTGAGAAGCGGTTGATCCCTTGGCGGGGCAAGGGTTGACAGCTTCCGAGCCGGCCGCGGGCCGGGAACCCGTTGAGGAATCGTGGCGACGGCAGGCACGAGCCGCGCAGATGCGAGTGGTCTTGGCCGACGGCGCCGACGAGCGCGCCCGGGCTGCGGCTGCTTCGTTGGCCGCCGAGGGCCTGGCCGAGCCGGTGCTGCTCGACGATCCTGCCGGTGCGTGCTCGCCGGCGGTGCGGGCCCACGCCGAGGCGTCGGCGTGGTGCGAGCGCATCGACATCGACGACCCGTTGCACGTCGCCGCGCTCATGGTGGCGGCCGGTGAGGCCGATGCCTGCGTCGGCGGTGCCAGCCGACCGTCTGCCGACGTGGTGCGGGCGGCGCTGTTCTGCATCGGGCCGGCGCCGGGCATCGACACCATCAGCAGCTGCTTCCTGATGGTGCTGGCGGACGGGACGCCTGTCACCTACGGCGACTGCGGGGTGATCCCCGAGCCCGACGCCGACCAGCTCGCTTCGATTGCGATGGCCACGGCGGCCACGCATGCCCAGCTCACGGGCGAGACGCCACGGGTGGCGATGCTGTCGTACTCCACCAAGGGCAGCGCCGAGGGCGCGGGGGTCGAGCGGGTGCGTGCGGCGACGCAGATCGTGCGCGACCGGATGGGCTCGTTGGCCATCGACGGCGAGCTGCAGTTCGATGCCGCCTGGGATCGGGGAGTGGCTGCCGCCAAGGCCCCCGGCTCGGAGGTCGCGGGCCGGGCCAACGTGTTCATCTTCCCCGACCTCGACGCCGGCAACATCGCCTACAAGATCACCGAACGGCTGGCCGGCGCCCGGGCGTACGGGCCGCTGCTGCAGGGGACAGCCGGGGCGATTCACGATCTGTCGCGAGGCTGCGACGCGGACGACATCGTCTCGGTGGCGCTGATTGCGGCCTGCCAGGCTGCTCAGCGTCGCTCGTAACGTCCGTTACCTCTAACAATTTTGATATAGCTGCTAACTTCGGTGTTAGTCGCTTGGGCGGCCAGTCTGGGCGGCGGCGCAGCGACGGAAGGCAGGGCGGGATGGCCGGACAGAACGGGGACCGCTCGACAGGGCGACGACCGCTGGACCGCGCCAAGGTCGTCGCGGCAGCCGCCGAGATCGCCGACGCGCAAGGGCTCGACAAGATGACCCTGACCCGGATCGCCGACGGGCTCGGCGTGCGCCAGCCGGCCCTGTACCGCCACATCGGCGGCTACGACGATCTGCTCCGCAGCCTCAGCCTGCGCGGCCGCGAGATCCTCGCCCAGCGGCTGACCGATGCCGCGGTGGGCCTGTCGGGCGACGACTCGGTCGCTGCGGTGGGCCACGCCTGGCGGGCCATGGTGCGAGACCATCCGGGCATCTACGCCGCCACCGACCGCTACCCGTGCGCCGGCGACGCCGAGCTGGAGGCCGCCGTGGAGCGAGTGCTGGCGGTGCTCGGGCAGACCCTGCGGGGCTACGACCTCAGCGACGCCGACCGGGTGCATGCCGCCCGCACGCTGCGCAGCGCCTTCCACGGGTTCAGCCATCTCGAGTCGGGCGACGGCCACCCCCTGCCGCACGACCCCGAGGACACGTTCGAACACCTAGTCGAGTTGCTGTGCGCAGGAATTCACCGGCTCTCCCGCACACCGGCCGGCGCCGCGAAAAGCGACCGGTGACGGCGCTTATTGTGGATTGGGCTAGTTCGACACCTTCCACTATCGGTTATAAGCTCTAACACGGCGGCGGGGTGGGCGTCGACGAGTCGGGAATTCGTTCAACGAAGGGTGAAGACATGACCCGCATGACCCCCAGCGAAGCGTTCGTCGAGACGATGGCGGCCCACGGGGTCGACACCATCTTCGGCATCATGGGCAGCGCGTTCATGGACGCCATGGACATCTTCGAGCCTGCCGGCATCGAGCTGGTGCCGGTGGTGCACGAGCAGGGCGCCGCGCACATGGCCGACGGCTTCAGCCGCATCAGCGGCCGCCACGGCGTGGTGATCGGCCAGAACGGGCCGGGCATCTCCAACTGCGTCACCGCGATCGCCGCTGCGTTCTGGGCGCACAGCCCGGTGGTCATCGTCACCCCCGAGACCGGCACGATGGGCATCGGCTTGGGCGGTTTCCAAGAGGCCAACCAGCTTCCGATGTTTGAGGAGTTCACCAAGTACCAGGGTCACGTCAACAACGAGCACCGCATGGCCGAGCTGACCGGCCGGTGCTTCGACCGGGCCCTGTCCGAGATGGGGCCGACACAGCTCAACATCCCCCGCGATCGCTTCTACGGCGACATCGACGTGGAGATTCCGAAGCCGCAGCTTCTGGATCGGGGCCCGGGCGGCGAGCGCACCCTGAACGAGGCCGCCGATCTGCTGGCGCAGGCCACCTTCCCGGTGATGATCTCGGGCGGCGGCGTGGTGATGGGCGACGCCATGGCCCCCACGATTGCGCTGGCTGAGCGGCTGGGCTGCCCGGTGGTCAACAGCTACCTGCACAACGACTCGTTCCCGGCATCGCATCCGCAGTGGTGCGGACCGCTCGGCTACCAGGGCTCGAAGGCGGCCATGCGGCTGATCGCGCGGGCCGACGTGGTGCTGGCGCTGGGCACCCGGCTCGGCCCGTTCGGCACCCTGCCCCAGCACGGGCTCGACTACTGGCCCGACGAGGCGAAGATCATCCAGGTGGACGCCGACGCCACGATGCTCGGGTTGGTGAAGCGCATCGACGTGGGCATCTGCGGCGATGCGGGCGCGGCGGCGGTTGCGCTCACTCAGCGGCTGGCCGGCCGCGAGCTGGTCTGCGACGCCACGCGGGCGCAGCGGGCTGCGGAGATCGCGGCCGACAAGGCCGACTGGGAAGCCGAGCTGGACGAGTGGATCCACGAGACCGACGACTTCAGCGTCGACATGATCAAGCAGGCGGCGGAAGAGACCTACAACTGGATGCATCCCCGCCAGGTGCTGCGCGAGCTCGAGAAGTCGATGCCGGAGCGGGTCATGGTGTCCACCGACATCGGCAACATCAACTCGGTGGCCAACAGCTACCTGCGCTTCGAGGAGCCCCGATCGTTCCTTGCGCCGATGAGCTGGGGCAACTGCGGCTACGCGCTGCCCACGATGATCGGGGCCAAGAAGGCGGCACCGGATCGGCCGGCGGTGGCCTATGCGGGCGACGGGGCGTGGGCCATGAGCATGGTGGAGACCATGACGGCGGTGCGCCACAACATCCCGGTCACCGCGGTGGTGTTCCACAACCGCCAGTGGGGCGCGGAGAAGAAGAACCAAGTCGACTTCTACGGCCGCCGGTTTGTGGCGGGCGAGCTGGACGGCGGCGAGAACTGGTCTGAAGCAGCCCAGGCCATGGGTGCCGAAGGCGTGCGGGTCAACCAGCTCGAGGACGTCGGCCCGGCGCTGGAGCGGGCCATCGACGCCCAGATGAACGGCGGTCGCACCACCATCATCGAGGCTATGTGCACGATGGAGCTGGGCGATCCGTTCCGCAAGGATGCGCTCAAGCGCCCAGTCCGCTTCTTGGACAAGTACGGCGAATACACCTGATCGCGTGCGGGTTCGCGCCGCTGCGGTCGTCGGCGCGCTGGCGCTGCTGGCGAGCGGCTGCGTGGCATGTCACCGTCCACGACGACGGGTCGGGCTCGTTCGAGTGGAGCTACACCTTCGACGATGCCGCTGTCCAGTTCGACGCGGACGATGGCACGGGCGGCGGCGAACTCACGCCGCACGCGGCATGCGAGCAGTTCCTGAGACGGTTCGACGGCGCCGGTCCGGTGCGGCCACGTGTCGCCGCAGTCCCGACGCGTGTCGAGGCGCATCACAGCGACGGCGTGTGCAGCTATGTCGCCTCCATCACGTGGTCGGCTGACGATTCAGAGGACGTGCTGGGTTCGCTGGCCGTCAATCACGGTCCGGAGATCCGCCGCATCACCGGCGGCGGGTGGAGCTTCGACCTCGAGACCCGTTTCGTCGACGAGTACTTGGCTGCCGGCGGGCCGTTGTTCGCAGCGGTCGGCGAGCTGCACCCGACTTTCACGCTCTCGTTGACGCTGCCCGGCACGCTCGTCGAGAGCAACGCCGACACCACTCACGGGTCGAACCATGTCTGGGTCATCGACCTGGCCGACTTCGAGAACGTGCCCAAGGTGCTCCACGCCGAGTCGGCGACTGCCGGCGGCGGATTCCTGCCCCAGATGATCGGCATTGCACTCTTTGCGATCGTGCTGGCGCTCGCCGTCCGCTACCGCCTCTACAAGCGCCGCCGAGCCCAAGCCACCGCCTGGTAGCCGCCCGACAGCCCGTCGGGAGCGCCGCGGTCCAGTGCTACACAGCGAGCGACGACGCCAGAAGTCCGCGTGTGTAGGCGTGCTGAGGCTCGTCAAAGAGCGCGCCGGTCTGCTGCTGCTCCAAGATCTCGCCGAAGCGCATGACAGCGATCCGATCTGCAAGGTGCCGGGCGACACCCAGGTCATGCGTGATGAACAGGTAGGTGAGGCGGCGGTCAGCCTTGAGCTGCTGCAGCAGGTTCAGCACCCCTGCCTGCACGGACACGTCGAGCGACGAGGTGGGCTCGTCGAAGATGATCATCGAGGGCTCGAGCACCAGCGCCCGGGCGAGCACCACCCGCTGAGCCTGTCCGCCGCTGAGTTCATGGGGGAGCCGGTCACGCACGGCAGGGCTCAGATCGAGTGCCGCGATCGTCTCGTCTGCTCGGGCGCGGCGCTGCAGGCGGCTGAGCCGTGTGTGGACGAGCAGGGGTTCCTCAACCTGGCGTCCGACCGGCTGCCGAGGATTGAGCGCCAGCAGCGGATTCTGGGCCACCATCTGCATCCGGCTGCGGATCCGGCGTCGCTCGGGTCCGCGCAACCCGACGAGCTCGGTGCCGTCGAAGCGGATGCTCCCATCGACTCGCGGAATGAGCCCGGTGACGGCCTCGGCGAGCGTGGACTTCCCGGCCCCCGATTCCCCGACGACCGCGAGTGTCTCGCCCTCGTGCACCTTCAGGTCCAGGCCGTCGATCACCAGTGTCGATCGCCTGCGTCTCGCCGTTCGGCTTGCGTAGCCCACACGCAGGCCCTGGATCGACAGACGGGGGCTCACGCGGAGTCCTCCACCAAGACGCACGCAGCCCGGTGCCCGGCCTGAACCCGGCGCAGCGCCGGCTGGGCGACCCGGCAAGGTTCGACGGCGTGAGGACAGCGTGGCGCGAAGGCACAGCCGCGGATCTCCTCACGGCCATCGGGCACGCCGCCGGCGATGGAGGCCAGGTCTCGGCCCACCGCGTCGGGTCGGGGGACCGATTCCAGCAACGCGCGCGTGTAGGGGTGAGTCGGGGAGTCCAGGACTTGATCGACCGAACCCGTCTCGGCCACTCGACCCGCATACAGCACGACGACCCGATCGCACACCCGCCGGATCGCGGCCAAGTCATGGCTGATGAGCACAATGCCGAGCTCGCTCACGTCGCTCAGATCTGCGATCAGGTCCAGTACCTGTGCCTGGGTGGTGACATCGAGCGCCGTGGTCGGCTCGTCAGCTATCAGCAGCTGCGGCCGCTGCGCCAGGGCCAGCGCGATCACCGCCCGCTGTCTCATGCCGCCCGAGAACTCGTGCGGGTAGGCGTCCAGCAAGTGTTCAGGCTCGGCGAGGCCCGCCCGAGCGAGCAGCCCGCACAGGACCTCACGGTCGCGAGTCCTGGCGACGATCTGCAGCTGACGACCGATGGTGAACACCGGGTTCAACGCGGCGCCCGGATTCTGGTACACGAGCGCTGCTGCGCTTTGCAGGCTGCCGTCGACGGGCGTCGCCTCGCCCCGGAACCGCAGCTCGCCCCTCACGGCGGCAGTGCTGGGCAGCAGCCCCAGCAGGGCGCGGAACAGCACGGTCTTGCCGCAGCCTGACTCGCCGACCACACCCAGGATCTCGCCGTTGTCGACATGAAGCGACACGCCGCGCACCGCACGCACCGGCCCAGTGGGCGGGTTGAAGGTGACATGCAGGTCGTCGACTTCGATCAGGGGCGTCATTGCTGATCGCCTCTGGTGCGAGGATCGGTGACGTCGCGGATGACGTCGCCGGCGAGGTTGAAGGCCATGGCCACGATGACGATGACAGCGCCGGCGAACCCGGCGATCCACCACTGACCCGACAGCACGTACTGGCGGCCCTCGGCGATCATGGTTCCCCAGTCAGCGGTGGGCGGCCGTGGCCCTAGCCCCACGAAGCTCAGCCCGGCGGCCGTGAGCACCGCCGCACCGAGGTCGGCGGTTGCCTGAACCCAGACGGGCGCCATCGCATTGGGAACGATGTGCCGCGTGATGACGCGGCGGTGGGGAACCCCGATGGCCCTGACTGCCTTGACGAAGGAGCGCTCTCGCAGGCTCAGCACCTGCGAGCGCACCAGGCGCGCGTACCACGGCCACCATGAGATGGCGATGGCGATGATCGTGTTCCGCAAGCTCGCGCCGAGGGCGGCGGCGACCATCACCGCAAGCAGCAGCGGGGGAAACGCCAGGAACGTGTCAGTGATGCGCATCAGGATCTCGTCCACCCAGCGCCCGAAGTACCCCGCAATCGCCCCCACGACCACTCCGATGACCACGGACAGCACCACGACCCCGACCGCCACCCACAGCGCCGTGCGAGCACCGAACAGGATCCGGGCTGCCACATCGCGTCCCAGATCATCAGTGCCCAGCCAATGCGACCAGCTCGGTTCTTGGAGCCGGATGGGCAAGTCGGGCACGCCGCGGCCTGCGTCGGCGTACGGCGTGAGCCAGGGAGCGAGCAGCGCCGCCAGCGCGAACAGCACCACCACGACGGCCGCGGCAACTCCGAGCCGGCTCCGGATGAAGTGCCACAGCGCGCCCCCCGGCGCCACCAGCGGGCGGCGGCCCCGCCCTGCAGCGCCGAGACCGAATCGGCGGGCACGCGGCTGCGGATCGGCGTTCATCAGCCCAGCTCCACGCGGGGATCCAGACGCGCCTGGATGAGATCCAGCACGAGATTCACCAGCACGTACACGACCGTGACGGCCAGTGCTGCCGCAGTGATCACCGGGTAGTCCACACGCACGACGGCGTCAGTCAGGTACTTGCCGATGCCCGGCCAAGCGAACACCGTCTCGACCAGGAACGCGCTCGACACCGAATAGGCGAAGGTCAGCCCCAGCACGGTCAGCGCCGGCAGCACGGCGTTCTTGAGCGCGAGCCGGCTGAGCACGGTACGCCGCGGCACCTGCGCCACCCGTGCGGCTTCGATGTAGTCGCTGCCCAGCACTTCGAGCATCGAGCCGCGAATCAGCCGGATGGTGAGTCCGAGCGGGTACGCAGCCATCACCGCCACCGGCATGGCGAGGTGACTGATCACGTCCGCGAAGTTCGACAGGCTGCCTGACAGCAACGAGTCGATGACGAAGAAGCCCGTGATCTCGTTGAAGCTCACCGACGGATCGGTCCGGCCCGAGAGCGGCAGCCACCCGAGGCGCGAGGCGAACAGCAGCTGCAGCAGGAGGGCACCCCAGAACACGGGCATCGACACACCGGTCACTGCGAACAATCGGATGGAGGTATCGCTGGGACGGCTGCGGTGAGCCGCGGCCCACGCGCCGGCGGGGATTCCGACGACCATGGACAGCAGCGTCGCCGCGAGCGCCAGCTCCAGCGTCGCGGGCAGAAAGCGGCGCAGATCCTGCGCGATGGGTCGCCGCGTCGCGAACGACACGCCCAGATCGCCCTCCGCCAGGTCCCCCAGGTAGGTCACATACTGCGACAGCACGGGTGCATCGAGTTTCAGGTCTTGACGAACCTGCTCGACCTGCTCGGGACGGGCTCGTGCGCCCGCATAGAGCTGGGCCGGGTCCGACGGAACGAGACGCGACACCACGAAGGTGATCGTGACGACGCCCAGGATCACGAGGAGGCTCGTCGCGGCCCGGCGTGTCAGATACCTGGCCCCGATGCCTCTCACCAGTCCGAAGTATCGGTCATGCCGGTTCCGTGCGGGGCCTCGGTGCCTCAGACACCGAGCTCACTGCATCAGCCGCTCGATGGGCACATAGGGCAGGTCGAACCCGAAGTAGGCAGGGCCGGTGCCGTTCACGAGAGCGTCCGGCCCCCGGAACGCGTCGAGGCCGGCCATGCCGACAGCGACCACCTCGTCGCCTATCTCGATGTCGGTGTTGGTGTAGCCGCGGGCGCTGCCCGGATCGACCAGTGTGACCAGGTCAGGGCTGCACACCCAAGGCTGGCCGTCCAGCCAGGTGACGTGGGTCTCGTTCTTGAACCACGTGCGCAGGCTGCGGCCCGCCGAGGTGCCCCGACCTTCGATCTCGAGCGTGCCGATCATGAAGCCGCCCGAGTCCTCCCAGGTCTTGTCCACGACGACGCCGTCGAACAGACGCCACCCGCCGACCACCTCGAGTGCGGCCGCCACGGGATCGCGCTCGGCCTCGGTTGCCCCGCGGCATGCCCGCCCGATCTGCAGGCACAGCGACAGCGTCCCCGGAACCAGCACGCGCTTCATCTCACGCCCGCTCAGCGGTGTCGACGCGATGGCCGCGCCGTCGAAGCTCGCCATGGCGATGTGGCGGGCGATCCGTTCGAGCATGTACGGATTGGCCGCTTGCTTGACAATGACGGTGTTGCCCCAGCGATCCACGGCAGCGAACGGGTCGCTCGAAATGCCGTGCACGAACGGGGTGCTCTGCATCTCCTCGGGAATCGCCCGCCCCGAATAGTCGCCGTCGACGATCGGTATGCCCAAGCGTGCGGCCGCAACGACAGGACCGGGAGTGTTGCTGGCGCCCAGTTCGGCCGCCACGAGGCACCCGATCGGCTGCCCAAGGTGCTCGGACAGCTCCCGCACGGCCTCGCAGATGGTGTCATCGCCGAGATCGTCGTCGGCATCGAGGCGCACCGCCGCCAAGGCATCGGCCTGGCCATCGGATCGGGGGGCGATCGACCCGATGCCGTACACCATGGCAGTGAGCACATCGTCGCCGATGCGATCCGCGTCGTGCCACCTGAGGGTCAGCCCATCGTCGAGCGCAGCCGTCAAGGCCTTGCGGCCCTCGACAGGGTCGCCGCCGCCGCCGGTGCCCATGAAGAGGCAGCCGGCGATGAAGTCTTCGCAGTCAGCGACGGATTCCAGTGAATGCGTCACCTGGTTCTGTCGGGGGGTCGTGCTGGGTGCGGGCTCAGCGGACGGCTCGCAGATCGTAGAACCGCACGACGTTGGCATAGGCCGGGTTCGGGACATGCCCGGTGAACTCGGCCCGCAAGACCTCCACCGATGGCACGTCCAGCATGAAGACGGCCGCATGGTCGGCGATCAGGATCTCCTGTGCCTGGCGGAAGAGCTCGCTTGCGGCCTCCCGATCGGTGCCGCTGACCGCGTCCGCCTCGTTGATCAGATTGTCGAACTCCTCATTGGAGTAGTAGCCGAGGTTGAAGAACGGCTCCTCTTCGGAATGGAACGTCGAGAACAGGAAGTCAAATGGAGTCACGTAGCTCGGGAACCAGAACATGGTGAACACGTCCTGCGCGGTGTCGGGGTCTGACTGGGCCTTCTCCCAGCGGGCATCCCAAGTGAGCGGCTCCAGCTCGAGGTTGACACCGATCGTGGCAAGGTTCGCCTTCCAGACTTCGCCGATTTGCTGCTGCTCGGTGGTGCCGGCGTCAAAGCTGTAGGTGACGGTGAGACCGTCGGCGCCGGCCGCTTCGATCAGCTCTCGCGCCCGGTCGAGGTTGGTCTGGGGAATATCCAGGTCCGGACTGGAGCCCCACACCGTCAGCGGCACCATGCCGCGTGCGCGGACCGCCTCGCCGCCGTACAGCGCCGCGGTGACATCGTCGTAGGGGAACGACAGCACCAGGGCTTCGCGGATCTCCGCAGAGAGCCGTCGGACGTTCAGCATCCCGAAGAGGTTGGTCATGGACAGACCGCGCAGGACGCTGATCTCGCTGTCGGATTCGAGCGAGTCGTAGACGTCGAACGGCAGGTTGTAGGTGAAGTGGGCATCGCCGTTGCGGACGAGCTGCTCCGCCAGCACAGGGTCTTCGATGAGCCGCATCTCGACGGAGTCGACCTGGCCGTCCGACCAGCCGCCCCAGTAGTCGTCGAACCGGGCCAGCCAGGTGCTGCCCGCCGGGTCGTGAGCGTCGATCGTGTACGGACCGGTGCCGCAGGCGTTGCCGTCGTTGAACCAGGCGGAGTCGTTGCCGACGGCGGAGGGGCACACGATGTAGACGGAGTACTGCGAGGACAGCACCAAGTCCATCGGCGCCGGCCACGCGAGCGTGAACGTCAGCGTGTGGTCGTCGGGAGCCTCCATCGACTCCACGGGCAGCAGGATGAATGCCGCTCCGAGGTCCAGGTCGATGGTGCGCTGCAGCGAGTCACGAACTGCTGCGGCAGTCAGCGGGGAGCCGTCGTGGAACGTGACGCCCTCGCGGAGCTTGAAGGTCCACTCGGTGGCGTCGGCGTTCGAGGTCCACGACTCGGCGAGCACGCCGCTCACCTCGTCGGAATTGTCGGGATTGGCCAGCCGCGTCAGCGTCTCGTACACGTTCTGCAGCAGTGCGTTCTCGTTCGAGAACGCACTCGAGGGGTCGAGGTCGCCGAACCCGTACGGGTTCGAATAGACGAATTCGACGCTTGCGGCCTCAGCAGGAGCAGCCGCCGCTTCGGTGGTCGCCGCCTCATCCGCCGGTGCCGTTGTGTCAGCCGTGTCAGCGGTGTCCGTGCCGCTGGTGCAGCCTGCAGCGAGCAGGGCTGCGGCGACGGCAACGCAGAGATACGTCCTGATCCTCATTCCGATGTCCTCCCCGTTCCGAGCGTCCGCGCCGTTACTCACGGCGAGACTCACACGCGCATATGTTCAGCATATGCCCGCTCGGATTGCAGAAGTCCTAGCACAAGTGTTCGATACATGCAAATCTTGTATTCTGAAAACGCAATAACTGCAAGTTATGCCGTCGCATCGATCCGTCCCGCTGGACAAGGCTCGGCTCGACGTCATCAACGCGGGAGGCGCAACGTCGTGCAGCTGGACGATCTAGACCTCGAAATTGTCGGAATGCTCAGCGTTGACGGCAGAGCCAGCTACAGCGAGATCTCCAAGGAAGTCGGCGTCAGCGTCGGGACCGTGCGAAACCGCATCACCCAGATGCGCGAGGCCGGTGTGCTCCACCTCAACGTCTGGCTGGATCCGTACCGCTCCGGCTTGGCCATCTACGCCACGTTGTTGCTGCGGGTGAGCGCGGGGAAGCTCGAAGCGGTGACCTCGAGGCTGGCCGAACTGGACGAAGTCGGGTATGTCGCCACGCTGACCGGTGGGCACGACGTGCTCGCGGACGTCTTCTGCCGGGACGTCCCTCACCTCAGCGACTTGGTCCACAGCCAGGTCCAGGCGATCGACGGCGTGGAGTCGGTGACCTCCTACCTCGTCACTGACGTGAAGTACGAATCGAACCTCAACATCCGCAGGGTCATCGACCGGCTGAGCAATGCCGACGGGGAGAACGGCGGCTGAAGTGGCTGGCGCGGCAGCGGCGGAGCTTCAGCAGGCGGCTCGTGTCCTGGTTACCGAGGTCCGACCGGTCGCCCCGGGTGACCGGGTGCTGATCACTGCTGACAGCAAGGCGGACCTGCAGGTTGCCCGTGCGACGAGGGCAGCGGTCCAGGCGGCCGGCGCGATTCCCACTGTGCTGAGTTACCCGGCCGGCACTCCTGTCGGGCCGGCGCCCGAGGCGGTGACCGCCGCGGCGACCCAGGCGCAGCACTGGATCAACTTCTCGGTCGGCTACCACCTCTACAGCGACGCGTACGAGGCTGCTATCGCCAACGGCTGCATCTACGTGGAGCTCACCGGCATGGACGCGGACATGATGATCCGCACGATCGGCAGGGTGGACAACGCCCTGCTCGAACGGGTCAAGACCTTGCTGTACCGCAGGTCGCAGGCCGTCGAGGCGGTGCGGCTGACCAGTCCAGCGGGCTGCGACGTGATCATGACGGTGGATCCGGCGGGCGATCACTTCTGGGAGGATCCCCCCGCCGACGGCGGCTGGCCCCAGATGCTGGGCGGCCAGTCCGGCTGCATGGTGTTCCGGGAGTCGGTGAACGGCACGCTGGTGTTCGACGGTGCCGCGTGGCCGCCCGACAGCCTCGGGCTGCTCGAGCGGCCGATCGTCATGACCGTGGCGGATGGGTACGTCACCCACTTCTCCGGGGGACCCGAGGCCGAGCTCTACGAACAGTGGCTGCGGTCATTCGGCAACGCCGAGGCGTTGATGTTCGACCACTTCTGCTACGGCTTCAATCCGGGGGTGCCCAGGCCGACAGGACGGATCTTGGAGGACGAGCGGGTCTTCGGGTGCGTGCAGATCGGCATCGGCGCGACCGAGCTCGGTTCGCCCACCCATTCTGACGGCGTGGTGCTGGCACCGTCGGTGTGGCTCGACGACCACCAGATCCAAGCTGACGGTGCCTACGTCGATCCGGAGATAGCCGCGCTGACCGATCGCCTGCTCGCCTGAGAGGGCTGTGTTCACACTTCGGAGCGTGTCGCTCCGGCGTGGAGGATGTCGGCGATGCAGCCGGTGAGCTTCTCCGCGTAAGCAACGTGGAGGAACTCGTTCGGGCCATGAGCGTTGGACTCCGGCCCCAGCACGCCGGTCACGACGAATTGCGATTCGGGGAACATGCCGCCGAGCATGGCGATGAACGGGATACTGCCACCCTCTCCGAACAGCTGCATCGGCTGCCCGAACCGGCTCAGCGCGCTCTCGTTGAGCGCAGTCGCCAGCCACGGTGCCAGATCGGGGGCGTCCCAGCCGTCAGCACAGTCGACATCGTCGACGCTCACCGTTGCTTGCAGCGGCGGATTCGAGCGCAGCAGCTCGGCGAGCTCGGCTGCAGCAGCTCGGGAGTCAGCGGTCGGCGGCAGTCGCAGGCTGAGCTTGAGGGCGGTGAACGGCCGCAGCACGTTGCCGGCCGACGCGGTGGGCGGCATGCCGTCGGCACCCACGACGCTGAGCGCAGGGCGCCACGTTCTGGCCAGCAGGCCGTCTGCCGGATCGTCCTCCATGAGCTGCAGATCGCCGATCAAGCCGAAGTCTTCGCCTGTGCCGCCCAGGAATTCGGCCATCGCTCTCGCCTCGGCGACCCGGTGGGGCGGGATGTCGGAGTTGGCCGATTCAACCTTCACGTGGCCGGAGTCGGCGTCCTCGATGCGATCCAGCAGGATGCGCAGCAACCGGAACGAGGAGGGCACCAGTCCGCTGGCCATGCCGCTGTGCCAGCCCTCGGCGATGACATCGATACGCAGGGTGGCCTCCACCAGGCCGCGCAGCGAGGTAGTGAGCCACACCGTGTCATAGGTGGCGCAGCCCGAGTCCAGGCACACCACCAGGCCCACGTTGCCGAGTCGCTCACCGAGCGCCTCAAGATGGTCCAGCAGGTCCGGGCTGCCGGATTCCTCGCAGGCCTCGATCAGCATCAGGCAGCGGCTGTGGCTGCCGCCGCTCGCCTGCACGGCTTCGATTGCCGTCATGCTGGCGAACGCGGCATAGCCGTCATCGGCACCGCCGCGGCCATACAGACGGTCGCCGTCTCGCACCGGCGTCCACGGGCCGAGGCCGTCTTTCCAACCGGTCATCTCGGGCTGCTTGTCGAGGTGTCCGTAGAGCACCACGGTGGATGCGTCTGCGCCGTTGGCCGCGGCCGCGCCGAAGGGTTCCACCTCTACGACGATCAGCGGGGTTCGGCCCGGCAGCCGCTGGATGTCGACTGTGGCGCCGGCGATCGGCCGGGACTTGAGCCATGCCGCTACCTGCTGAACCGCGGCCTCGATGTGGCCTGCTGTCTCCCAGTCTGCGTCGAAGCTCGGCGACAGCGCGGGAATCGCTATGTAGCGCTCGAGCTGGGGGATGATCTCGTCGCGCCAGCAGTCCGCAATAAGGCTCTGCGCGTTGTCGGCATCCATGCTCGGACTCCTCCCTGCTGCTCACCGACCAGTGGGTCTCGAACAGTAGAGCCTGCGGCTCGATCAGAGGTCATCGAGCGCCTCGCAGGCCGTGCGGTGCGGCCCATCCTTGGGGCGCTCTCTTGCAAGTACCTGTCGTGAAAAACAAGACGATGTGATCCTGAGAATCCGCTTTGCTTCGCCTCTCGGCTGTAGTAAGGATTCTGTCCTTGCTATGGTAAGGAGATGGCGAAGGTGACGAGCAAGCTGCAGGTGACCGTGCCCAAGGCGGTGGCTGATCGCTACGGCATCAGGCCAGGCGACGAGATCCGCTTTGAGGAAGCGGGCGAGGTGATTCGGGTAGTGCCCCCCTCGGCGCCTGCCCGCCCCGAGCCGGCTGACGTGGTGACGCGCCTTGCGCTGTTCGACGCTGCGACCGAGCGGCAGCGCCACCGGGAGGCGGCGACGACGTTCGAACGGGCCGGATCGCGGGGCTGGACCCGCGACGACCTGTACGAGCGCGGCGGTCATCTTGCTGATTGACACCAACGTGCTCGTGTACCGGGTCGATGCTCGCTTCCCGGACAAGCAGCAGGCAGCGGCCGAGCGGATGCGAGCCGGCATCGAGGACGGCAGCGCGTTCATCGCTCACCAGTCGATTGTCGAGTTCGTGGCCGCCACGACCAGAGGCGGACCCGAGCGCCGGCTGCTCGACTTCGCTGAAGCGGCTCGGGAAGCCGAGGAGCTGATGGTGCAGTTCCCGGTCATCTACCCCGACGCAACGGTGCTGCACACTGCGTTGCGGGGTGCGGCGGCCTACGGCATGTCGTGGTTCGATGCGCACCTGTGGGCATGCGCCGAGGTGAATGGCATCACCGAGCTGCTCTCGGAGGACTTCGAACACGGCCGGCTGTACGGCACGGTCCGGGTCACGAACCCGTTCGCGGTGCTGGACTAGCCCCGGAGCCCGCTCACGTCACGGCGATGCGGGCGGTTGAGCGGATCGCGTCGATGTCGATGTAGCAGCCCTGCAGGTGCCGGCGCTCGCTGGAGCGGAAGGCACGGCGGCCGTGCAGCACTCGGCGGTTGTCAAGTGCGACCAGCTCGCCGGGTCGCAGGGTGATCTCGATGGCGAAGTCGTCTCCGTCGAGGAGTCGGGTGAATGAGCGGTACGCGGTGTAGAAGGCAGCGGTGCCGGTGCGGTCGGCCGGCAACGGCTCCATCGAGCGGTTGTTGACGCTGATGGCCCGCACCGCTCCCTCGGTGTCGAGTTCGATGAGGGGGCGGCGGGCTCGCAGGTCGACATCGGCGCTGTGAAAGCGGAAGCTGATCTCGGTGGTGGCGAGCGTCTCGAAGGCGGCGGGATTGTCGTCGCGCAGCCGGGCAGCGGCCGCGAACCCGTCCACGAACCGGCTGGCGCCGCCGTCGGCGGCTGCGACCAGGCAGTGCAGAAGCTGCACCGTGGGGCAGGGTTCCCGGTAGGGGTTGTCAGTGTGGGCGGGCAGGCCCAGCGGTGTGAAGGCGAGGTTGACGGGGTCGGGCTCGGCGATGACATCGAAGAGAGCGTCGTAGCTGGTTACGCGCACGAAACCGATGGCGTTGGCGACGTCGAGCACCGTTCCGGGTGTGGTTCCGCAGTCGTGCAGCAGGGCGATGCCGCGGCGGGCGAGCTGCCGAGCGAACTCGGTGTGGTCACCGTGCTGGCCGGCCCAGCGCGTGCTGTCGGAGCGGATCTGTATGGCGAAGGCGGGCGGCCACGGCTCGATGGGCAGGTCGGTGCATGGGGCCGTGGGGATGCGACAGACGTGCCGCTCGCCTGAGCAGTGGTGAACGGTGACGGTCAGCTCGTTGTCGGGCGGGCGCGGCTGGTCGGTGCGGACGACGGTCCAGCCTTCGAGCGCCGCGGCATCGATGAGGTGCTGGTCGTTGCCGGGGTCGCGGCATTCGGCGCACCGGCAGGCGTCGCGTGCCCAGGCGGGATCAATCGGGCGGGCAGGGGTGAGCGCGGCGTCGATGAGGTGGCGATAGGCCTCGAGGGGCGGGATGGTGAGACCGTGCACCTTGCCGGCGTCGTCATAGCTGCGCAGTTGCAGTGCCTCGGCGGCGAACGGGCTCGCGGCGAATGCTCCGGCTGCCTCGGCCGACAGCGGGCCCCCCTGCTCGGCGAGCGACATCTGCGAGGCGAGGCTGAGAGCGTCGCAGTAGGCCGGTTCGACGGCGACCCGGTACTGCTTGGCCCGGACATGGGCACGGATGGGCTCGACGATCCCGGGGGACAGGAGCGATTGCAGCGCCCGGGCGCCGACCTCCGCGTGGGAGGGCAGACCCCACTCGCCGGCGCGGGCCAGCAGGTGACCGAGGTCGTGAAGCAGGCACGCCAGGACCATCTCGTCGCCGGCGTCGTCCGCCGCTGCGAGCGCTGCGGCCTGCAGCGCATGATCGAGCATGGTCACCCGCTCGCCGTAGGTGTGGTGCGCGCTGGCGGCCAGCAGATCCATCAGACGTCGGTGAGCGGGCGTTCACGGCTCGCCAGCGAGGTGCCCTCCCAGCGGTGGTCGGGGGTGATGCCGCACAGGTCGGCGACAGTGGGGGCCACGTCGAGAAGCGAGGCTGCGGGCCAGCCGGAGGCGGGCCTGATGCGGCCGGGGGCGCGCACCACCACGAACGTCTCCATCACCTCGGCGGCCGGGTCAGCGTGGCCGGTCCCCAGGCCGTCGTGATCGGTGGTGACGAGCACGCTGGCGCGAGGACCGGCGGCGTCGAGCAGTTGGGCCAGGGCGGTGTCGGCTCGGGTGACCGCGGCCACGTATTCGACGCTGTCCCAGCCGTGGTCGTGCCCGGCCAGGTCGGGACCGATGAGGTACGCGAACACCAGGTCGTGGCGGGCTTCGCCGATGGCCGCGACCGCGGCGTCGACCACTCGGCGGTCATTGTCGGCGTCGTAGCCACCGTCGATCACGAATCGCTCGGAGGCAGCGTCGCGTTCGATCACGCCGTCGAGCGGCAGCCAGCTGATGCATGCCGCGGTGGAACGGCCGGCACCGCGGGCTGCCTTGAGGAACGTGGGCGCGTCGGTGTGCGGCGCGGCCGAGGCGTTGCCGGTCACACCGTGGGCGGCAGGATCCACGCCGCGCAGCATCGACGTGTGCGCAGGCAGCGTCAGCGGCGGTGTCACCGTGCGGGCGGTGAAGCACGACGCGCCTTGCAGGGCGAGCGTGGTGAGCGCGGGCATGGTGGTGCGGGTGATGTGCCGCGGGGCCATCCCGTCGATCGACACCACCACCACGGGGGATCGCTGAGCCGTCGTGCCCCGCAGAGTACGGCTAGTGATTCGGGCTAAGCGTGATAGCTCGTGCTCGCGGCCCGGCGGGGCGGTCAGCCGTCGGCCAGCTGGTCTCGCAGGCGGGTTTCCTGGTCGCGGAGCTCGTCGGTCATGGCGTCTCCGAAGTCGTCCATCTCGAAGATGGGACGGAGCTCGACTTCGCTGGTACCGGGCATCGGACTGGGGCATCGCTGCATCCAGGCGACGGCCTCGTCCATGTCGGCGACTTCCCAGATCCAGAAGCCGGCGACGAGCTCGCTGGTGTGCTCGAACGGCCCGTCGATCACCGTGCGCTGCTCGCCGTCGAACGCAATGCGCTTGCCGCTGGCCGAGGGCAGCAGGCCTTCACCTGACACCATCACGCCGGCGTCGACGAGCTCTTCGTTGAAGTTGCCCATCGCTTCGAGCAGCTCAGTGTCGGGCATCACCCCGGCTTCGCTCGCCGCGGATGCCTTGATCATCACCATGACGCGCATACTGCGCGAGAGGGTATTCACGACCGCTCGCTAGGTCATAGCTGGCTCCGGGCCATCCGTCGGTGGGCGCCCGCGACAATGGGAGTTGCTATGGCAGCTTCCGCGAGGTTTGAGCAGTTCACGCTGGCGGGGATCGCAGCGCTGCATCTCGGTGTCGGGTTGACGCACACCTATGGCCATGCGGCCGCTGATGTGCCCATCCCGGCCGTCCAGCTCGCGTACATCGTTGTGGTGGTGACGCTCTTGCCGCTGGCCGCGGTGTGGGTGGCGTTCCGTCGCAGCGTCCGGCTGGGCGCTGCGCTGTTCGCCGCGTCGGTGTATGCGTCGTTCGTGTTCGGCTACCTGCTGCACTTCGTTCTGGACACGCCAGACCTGCACTCCAACGTGATCGGCGACGGTGCGGGTGTGTTCTTCCACACGGCGCTGAGCCTGGCGCTCATCGAGTTCGTGGGCTTCGCGGTCGGGCTGGTTGCTGCGGTTCGCCGCATACGTTGACAGCGGCGCAGCCGCCGAGGGGCTAGGCGGCGTTCACTTGGGGGAGGATCTCGTCGTTGAGCTGGCGGAGGTCGTCCAGCGTCTTGGAGACCGGCACGTCGGCGAAGGGCGGCCAGATGAGCGGCATGGTCATGCCCGCAGCCTTCAGCTCGATCAGGTTCTGCGTGATCTGCTCGGCGGTGCCGGCCAGCAGGTTCGTCAGCTTGCCGTTGCGGGTCTGATCGGTCGGCTCGTCGGTGATCACGAACCAGCACATGCTGGAGATCTCCATGTCGTCGACGCTGTGCGAGCTGTCGAGCTTGTCGAGTTCGTCGCCGAAGGCGGTGAGCCACTCGGTCAGTTCCTCGGGCGTGTCCTGGATGCCGATCCAGCCCGACAGGTTGTACTGGGCCACTCGCTTGGCGGAGATGGCCGGGTTGCGCAGGCCGCTCATGAAGATCGGCGGATGCGGGTCCTGCAGCGGCTTGTGGCCGAAGCCGCTGGGGCCGAAGTCGGCGAACTCGCCGTGGTACTCGAACAGGTCGTTCGTCCAGATGCCCAGGCAGATCTCGATGGTCTCGCGCACGTGCTTGTGCCGTTTCGGGAAGAGGTGCGATGCGCTTGCGGCAGCGAACTCTTCGGGCATCCAGCCCGAGCCGACCCCGACGTTGACGCGACCGTTCGACAGGTGGTCCACCGTTGCTATCTCGGCGGCGAACACGCCGGGCGAACGGTAGGGCGTGTCGGTGATGCTCATGCCGATGCGACACTTCGAGGTCTTCGCGGCGAGCCAGGGGATGAGCGGCCAGCCCTGGAACCACTGGCCGCGGGCCGAGACGGGGAGCTGCGTGGGGAACTGCTCCATCATCCCGAACGGGTACTCGAGCTCGCCCCGGTCGGATACCTCCGGCACGACGATGCGGTCGAGCGTCCAGATCGAGTCGAAGTCCAGTTCCTCAGCGAGGTCGGTGAGATCCTCGAGCTCCTGGACGGTCACGTGGTCGCGGAAGTTCGGCAAGTACAACGCCAGCTTCATGTCAGCCATGTCAGATTCCCCCTGTTCGAGCAGCAGCACCGAACGCCGCCGCCGACACGCCGAACGCTAGATGATTAGTTCCAAGGTTGGCGCTGGAAACTTGAGTGTGCAATAGACCAAGAAGAATTGAGAGACATCGATAATTTCCGTATCGCGGGTTGCTCGGCTCCTGAGTCCGTTGCCGACCTTGCGCTCCGGCTCAGCTCCGGCTCGGACATCCGCTGCTCGCGCCCGTGTTCCTGAGCGCTCAATATCTTTTTGCATATATTTCAGTATCTTTCACTATAGATGTTTACGCTGACCCCTTGGAAACAACCATCTAGGAACCGCGCCTCACCAAGGTCAAGCCGTTCCCCCCGGCGGCCTCGCGGCCTCGTGCGAAATTCAGACGCTGGATCCGCTCGGGCTGAACCTAAGATCGGCATATGGCCGAGAAGATCCTGACGGCGGCAGAGCTCGAGAAGCTCAGTCCGGCCGAGCGACACGCTCTGTTCGAAGCGAGCATCGTCACGGACCTCGACGAGGCGCCTCCGCAACTCGTTGAACGAGCGCGGTCGCGGGTGCAGCAGAAGATCGCGGAATCCGAGCCTCAGCGACGCTGACCGCCGCGGGCTAGTCAGGGATCCAGTCTTCGGTTTGGGGCTTACATACGATAGTTGACGACACGGCTGTGACCTGCGGAAACGCTTTTCGCATCCAACAACGTTCTTGCTGGTCGCACCGTTGCAGGCAACTATCCTACATAAGCCCCGAAACTTAGGGTCCGCCGCGTCTTAAGTCGCGTGATCCGCTCACGCATTTCCGCAGGTCAGAGACCTGCGCATGGGGGAAAATCACGCGACTTGACTGATGGCGGACTCTAAGTTTCGGCTCCCTGACACCAGACGCTCGGCGTACTTTGAGAACGCAGCGACTTCCTGAGCCGACTCGAGTTCATGCGTCTCGATCCAATCGGCTTCGAGCGCGGTCTGAATGCTCGGGTGAAGATGTACGCCGTCTCGCAGCTCGCGCTGCACCGCATCAGGCATGACTGCTCGGCGTTCGCCGACGACGAGCTGGAGGGCATCCAGGAGGCCGGCGCGTGCAAAGTGGCTGAGCGGTCCCGTGTCGAACACGAGCGTTCTCGGAGGCTGGTCCGTCAACTGACGAATGACCAGATGGCGTCGCGTGGCAGCGTCGGAAGCTCCGGCAGTTCTTCTCCGTCCCAAGTGTCGAACAACAAGTCGAGGGCACGCGCGGCTGAGATCTCCTCAGCGCGGTAGGCGCGCAGCACGGCCTTGCTGTATGCGTCGGGCAGCGCCGGGGGCTCAAGCTCGACAGGAACGATGAGTCCGTGATCGACGATGTCTGCCTGGCGGGTGCGTGTGCGCCGGACCTGCTGCACTTCAGCAGCCGCCGCGATGTCGAGTTCCGCGAGTCGCTGCGCGAGCGTTGACATGTCGACTCGGTACTCGCTCGCGATGAGGATGGCGTCAGTGCGTGTGTCCTCGCCGCCGTGCCAACGGTCGCGCAGTGCGGTGTGAGGGAGCAGCAGCGCTCTCGCGAATTGATCGATGCGAGCCTCTAATCCCTCTGCCTGCGTCTGCGCAACCTCCCAATCAGTGGAGTATTCGTCGGCGAACACGTAGTGACCGATCTCGTGCGCGAGCGTGAGACGGCGGCGCCCTACTGCCAGAGTGCCGTTGACCAGTGCCACGCCGCCTTCGACGAGCAGCATCGAAGCCCCATCAGCGCCTTCATCTCCGAGCGCCAGCGAGAATGTCAGCAATCCGAGCGCTTCGGCGGCACGGGCGAGATTGTTCGCCGGCTCGTCGGTGTCGTAACCCAGCAGACGGCGCGTAGTCGCCGCCGCAGTCTCTGCCCCTTCGTTCGTTGTGGGGAAGTCAAGGGCGGGTGACGGCGGCATCTCAAGTCCGACACCGAGACGCTGCAGGAACTCCGTTTCGCGGACTGCTCGCTCCACCATTCGATCGATGGTCGGACTCGGAGCGTCGATGTCCCGGCCGCGTCGACGGGAAATTACTGCTGCTGGCGCCTCATTGAACAGCCACTCAATTCGGGTGCCGAGGGAATTCGCAATGTTGGCCAATTCCGTCGCCCCGACTCCCCGGCCGCCGGTCTCGATCTTGGCCAGGGCACTGCGGTGCAACCCCGCACGCGCCGCGCACTCGGCCTGTGTCAGCCCGGCATCCCGCCTAGCAGCTGCGATGCGCTGCCCAAGTTCTTCGGTGTCCGGCGTCACATGTTCGATATTAGAACAATTTGAATTGCGTCGGACTCGAGTTCAGTAGACGTATTCGAAGCCGAGCTTGTCGCAGAGGTGGCCGTAGTTCTCGCGTAGGTGCCGGGCAGGAACGCCGATCTGGCGGTATCGGCTCAGCGCCTCCAGCAGCAGGATCTCGAACGCGGCCCAGTTGAGGTCGCTGTCGGCATCGGTGCGGTAGCCGATGACGGCACGGGCTCCGGTGTTCTCCTGGAACGCCTTCAGCGGTGACTCGCCGACTCCCATGACCGAGCACGAGCCGAAACCGATGGTGCGGCCTTGCGCCCGGCCGTCGATCAGGGCTTCGAGGTCTTCGAGCGAGACGTGGCGCTTGTCGCCGAGCCAGAGGCTGTTGGGCTCGCCGTGGATGCCGAAGCAGCCGAGTTGGTAGCCGGTGTAGCGCTTGTGGAGCCATTTGTCGAGGTAGTGCTCGAGTTCGGGCACGGTGGCGACGTTGCGGCGGGTGCACTTGAGCTCGCCGATGGCTTGGAGGGTGCGCAGCATCGGTTCGATGCTCCACGGGTTGGAGCCTGCGCATCGGCCGGCGAGGTTCAACTTCCAGAGCGGCCACGCAGGGTCCCTTTGGCTAGTGCCGGTGGCGCGCGAGACTCGCCCGCATGGCACAGGAGCGCAACTATCAGGGGCTGCCCCTGCACGAAGCCGTGAGACGCATTGCGCGCCACCATGTGCATCGTGACGTGCGGCACATCAACGACGAGGAGCTTCACATCTTGCTGGATGCTGCCGACTGGCTGGCACAGAACGGCTGCGAGCAACGAATCGGGGGGCCGCAGTTGTTCGGAAGCGACGAGACCCTCGGCTAGCTGATGAGTGTGAGGCGGCTGAAGTGACCTACTGCGACTGTGACCGTTCTTCCGATGCGCCCGTACCCGCGGTCTCAGCATCGGTCCGACGCTCGAGGCGCGGCGCTGCGGGTATCACAGCGCGCAGGTTCTGGAGGACTTCGCCGTAGAAGGTCTCTACAGCATCAAGAATCACCTCGATGAAACCGGGCTTGCGAACCGAGCGACGGCCTTGTCCCATCTCGGAACGGCGTAGCACGCGGAACCGGGCAGGTTCATTGCGGGATTCCCCGAGCCCGGCTCGGGAGTCCTCGAGCAGCTGGCCCAAGGTCGCCACCGTGGGCGCCCGAGCTCCATGCTGCGAACCTGAGCAGTTGGTCCCACCGTTGGCAGATTTCGACTACAGCGTTGTCTCGTCGGTTGAGCGTTCCTTCGCGGGCACTGTCCCGCACTGCTGTCCAGTTGGGACCCATGTCGGAGAATTCCAGGGCTCCTGATTTGGGGTGCTCGAGGTATCGAATGAGTTCGTGGAGTATCCATGCCTGCTCGGGGTCCTCGACGCCGCGATGTGCGTGTTCCTTCACGGCTTCGGAGAGGATCATTGCCCACGAGAGGTGGTGAACCTTGACCTTTGAATTGGACCGCAGTCGCAATTGGCCAGTCGGGTGAACACCGGGTGATGGTGCGATCTCGTTTGAGATAGTGATGACGCAGTCGTAGCCGTGCTGACGGGCCAGGTCGACGTAGGCGCTGATCTGCTCGGCGTCGAGTTTGGAGTCGCCAGTCTTGGCTTCGATGAGTGCCTCGAACTTGCTTCTGCGGCCGAACTCGACTCGCACGAAGCCGTCCGGTCGCATGGTACGGCCGTCGGTCGTCGTATGCGTGACTTCTGTGTAGACTTCGATGGACGCTCGCGGGTCGCGCCAAGCGGTGCGAGGAGCGCCCTTGAGAACGGACGCACGATCGAAAGCACCGCCAGCAAAGCGGAAACGGCCCGAGTCTCGGCCTCCTGGGTGCCTGCGCTTGGCGGCTTGCCCAATCACGGCTTGAATCTGAATCGCTGATGCTTCGACTGCGGTGGCCGGCTTCGTCGTCCCGACACACTGGACGGTGCATGATCGCACGGGCACCCAAAGATGATCTTTGGCGGGAACTGGATCGGTCGCGGGCGATCAGAATCCAGCCTGGGCTGACCAGGCCCGAGGATCCGAGCGAATTCGGGCGTCGAGTAGCTCGAGAGAGTATTGAACGCTATGTGAGGCTTCGGGACGGCGCGGACGACTCCGAGCAGCGCTGACATCAGCCCGTCTCGGCGGGTTCGCGTGCCTTGAGTGCCCCGCGAGCGGAGAGACATGCGGTTCTCGAGCCTTCCTCAGCGCAGCGCCAAGTTCGGGGGGACGCCGCACTTCCTCGCGCGACTGCCCCTTGGCCGATTGCCACAGCGCGATTGCTGAGCGGCGATACTGAGGCGGTGAGCGTCCGAGTGGAGGTCCATCCTGCGCTGTTTCAGTGGGCGCGTCGCCGATCGGGCATCGACGAAGAGGTCTGGCCCAAGCGCTTTCCGCGCTTCGAGGAGTGGGTCGCCGGCGACAAGCAACCCACCATGCGTCAGTTGCAGGAGTTTGCAGCCAAGACCTATACGCCCGTCGGTTTCTTGCTGCTGGACGAGCCGCCGGTCGAGTCGCTCCCCGTCGCAGATTTCCGCATGCCCAAGGCCCGTGGCCCGTCAGCGGCGGTGACGGGGAACTTGCTCGACACCCTGTACGCCGCACAGGCTCGTCAGGAGTGGTACCGGGACAATCAGTTGCTACACAACGAGCCGCCCGTCGGTTTCGTCGGCTCTGCGACGACTTCGACTCCGCCTGAGAGGATCGGGGCATCGATGCGCGAGGCGCTTGGGTGGACGAGCGACGTTCGCCACGATCTGCGGAGCCGGCAGGACGCGCTCGCCCAGCTTCGCGAGCGCGCAGAGGACTTGGGCGTGCTGGTGATGATCAGCGGGGTTGTCGGCGCGAACACGCATCGCAGGCTCGACCCGGGGGAGTTCCGGGGGTTCGCGCTTGCAGATGACTACGCCCCGCTGGTGTTCGTCAACGGGGCCGATGCCAGGGCTGCGCAGATCTTCACCCTCGCCCACGAGCTCGCGCACCTGTGGTTGGGCGCATCGGCTCTGTCCGATGTGGAGCCTGAGTCGGGCATCGAGTTCGCTGAGGAGCGGTGGTGCAACGCGGTCGCAGCCGAGCTGCTGGTGCCAATGGCCGAGTTCAGGCATGCACTTGACCCGGTGGCCAACCTGCAAGGGCAGCTTGAGCCGCTGGCGCGGCGGTTCCGCGTGTCGACGCAGGTGATTCTTGCCAGAGTGCGTGAGGCCGGCGAGCTGAACTGGGACGAGTTCATGTCCGAACTGGACATCGAACGACGCCGGATCGCAGCCCTTCGAGTGGAGCGCAGCACCGGTGGCGGCGGCAACTACTACAACACCAAGCCGATCCAGGTGGGGAAGCGGTTCGCACGCGACCTCCTCGTGAGCACATTCGAGGGGCGCACCTCATTTACCGAGGCATTCCGCTTGCTCGAGGTGAAGAAGGTCTCGACACTGGAAGGACTCGGCCGCAGTCTCGGAGTCCTGTGATGGCGTACCTGCTGGATTCCAACGTCTTCATCTCTGCGAAGAACCTGCACTACGGCTTCGACTTCTGCCCCGGATTCTGGGACTGGCTCGAATTGATGGGCGAAGCCGGAACCGTGTGCAGCGTTGAGGCGGTCTACCAGGAGCTCATGGGCCAGAGCGATGAACTCGCCCAATGGGCGAGGACTCACCGCCAGATGTTCTCGCAGCCGACCCAGGCCGACATCGAAGCAGTGTCCGAGGTCAACCGGTGGGCCAGGGAATCGGCTCACTACACCGCGAGTGCGAAGGCCGAGTTCGCGGCCGTCGCCGACTCATTCCTGCTCGGCCACGCGCTCGCGGGTGGTCACCGCGTGGTGACACACGAAGTTCCGGGCAGCAAGCGGACACGGATCAAGATTCCCAACGCCGCGGCCGAGTTGGGCGTCGCAGTCCTCACTCCATTCGCCATGCTTCGCATCGAGGGAGCCAGATTCGTTATCAGAGACCAGAGTCGACAACTGACGCTGCCCATGGCCGACAGCGGCGAGACGATGCCCTGATGCTGCGATTCCCAGCCACGGCGTCGTCTCCGCTGCACATTGGCAGGCCGACCTACGGGCGGTCATGCGAAAGCATGCCGACGGCCGCATTGCGGTGCTACGTACGGTGACCACTGCACGGAAAAGCGTCATTTCGAGCGAACCAATCGAGCAGGGGTGCTGCTCGACCTACCCGGACTCAGCGGTATCGACGACGCCCTGACCTGCAGTTATGCCGAACTGGATCGCTGGAAAACGGCACTTCGTGGTCTTCAACTGGCGCGTTTGGAGCGATGCAAGGAAGACATATCACCATATTCCCATAGATGTATCGACCTTCGGGCGACATGGGGACTGATCCGCCTGGAAATGACAACATCGGCGAGGTCTTCTGGCGCAGCCGACAGGTCACCATCGGCGGGCGCTGGCACAGGCGCAGTGCTCGACGGCATACCCGACGACCCTCGGCGCGCGACCTGTTCCCCTTGCTGCGGGAGTTCGCCCTCCTTACGCGGCTTCGCCCTCCTTACGCGGCCCGGACCCTCACCAACTACTCCACGCTAGCCCTGATTGTTCACGAGAGTTCTGTCGGGCGTTTTGGGGGTGTGTTGTGCGCTTCTTTTGGCGGTCTGGGGCTGTGGGAGTGTCGTTGGGGGCGTCGCGGGGCTGTTGATGGTCCCGGTTTGGGGTGCGCTGGGGGTTCGGGTGCGTGCTGGGGCGCGGCGGGGCTGCCCCGCTGGGCGGGGAGCTGTGCTGGCTGGGTGCGCGGAGGGGGTCAGCGGGGGTGCGCGATGGCGAGCAGCGCTCGGGTGCCGGGGTGCTGTTCGGGCAGGCGCAGCAGGGTGCGCCGTGCGCTGGTGCACGCGAGCGCTGGCAGGCGCCACAGCTGCCGGCGGAGCCGTTTGGGCGCCGCGCGGCGCAGCGCTCCGTCCAGGCAGGCGTTCTGGAACCATCCCACGAGCGCGAGGCCGACCATGCGCATGGCGGCCCATGCGCTGTTCGCGTTCCACGCGGTGAACGCCATGCGCGCCGGGCCGCTGTCCTTGAGCCGGCGCACGGCGTCGGCGACGTCGGCGTGTGAGCGCATCAGGCGGTCGAGCTGCGCGGTGTCGCCTTGCTGGTCGCTGTGGAACCCCCAGCAGCGGAAGCTGTCGCTGTCGAACAGGCTGCGCTGCGCGCCGGGGTGCCGCGGCTCGCGGCGCACCACCAGCCGTGTCCGCTCGGGCCACCCCGACAGGTCGGCGAGGTCGGTGAGGTCCGCGACCTGAGCGCGGCTGCGTTTGCGCTGTCGGGGGCGTTTGGGGGCGTTGTGCCAGCGGCCCGGCTCGCCCACGACGCGGCGGATCGCTGCTTGGACCGCCGGCGCGGAGCGCGCTGAGACCGCGAACCCGATGTTGCGCTTCGCGAGTCCCGCCGCGAGCGTCGCTGAGCAGCCGCCGGCGTCGATGCTCACCACCAGCGGGCGCTCTGCGAGCTCTTTGTCGTCGCCTTCGCGGTGGCCTGCCGCGTCGCGCTCGGGCAGCACCGCCACGGCCGCGTCGAGCACTTCGAGACGATCGGCGATGCTGTTCGCGGCGGCGTTGCCCGCCCGCAGCTTGACCCACAGCGGCTCCCCGTCCGCGGTGGAGCAGATCATCGGATGAAACCCCCTAGCCGCGCTTGCAATGCGGCGCGGCGCCGGCCTTGTTCCCCGAGTGGACCACCCGCCAGCGTCGAGTCGATGCCGACCACCAGCGGGCCGCTGCGGTCGCGGCCGGCCCACACCGATTCGCGCACCTGCGCCGCGGCGCCCAGCAACGCCTCGGGGCCGTTTGCGCCCAACCCGGTGACCGTGCGGCACAGCGTCGAGTCCGACCCCACACCGCCGAACAGCTCCCGCCGCGCGCGCAGATGCTCAATGTCGCTGCACGCCTCCCCGCCCGCAGCCACCGTCAACAACGCATGCGCCAGCACCGCGCCCCGGTCATGGACCGGGACGCGCTCCCCCCACCTTGGCACCGCCGCCGACAACGCGCCGGTCAGCCCCACACCGTCCGCGAAGCCGCCCAAAGCGAACAGTCCCGCGCCCCACACGACCCGGCCTCCGCCGCCTGCCAGACACGCGTTCGTGACACTGACAGACTTCACCTCGCAGATGCCCCCCTGAACCCGCTGATGCGTTCCTTGCAGACATGCATCGTCACAGGCCAGAGGGGCTCTTCCGCGGACCCCAACAGCCCCCAACACCAGACACGTGAATAATCAGGGCTAGCAGATCGAACCCAGCAATCATGCCTGGCAGTGCCTGCGGGATGTTGCCTCGGCGCATATCGATTCAGGCCGGTACGCGACGCTTGTGAAGTGCGACATTCGGCGCTGCTATCCGAGTATCAGTGCCGAGATTGTCGAACGTGCGTTGGTGTCGCAAGGACTCGATGCCCAACGGATAGGCCCGCTCGTGGAGCTGCTGCATGGACTGGTCCTGGTCGGCGCACCCAGAGGGCTTCCGATCGGTCCCGAGGCGTCAGCCGTGATCGCCGGACTCGTGCTTGGCGTCGTAGATCGAGCACTTGCCGAAGCCGAATTGGCCCACCTGCGCTACTCCGACGACAGCTTCATTTTCGTCCGTAGTGGTGCTTCCACGGCGTCCGCATACGACGCTTACTGCCAGGCGCTCGACTCGCTCGGCCTGGAACCGAATTCGGACAAGTATGAGGAGCATTCGGTCGCTGACGGCAGCGCATGGTCTGCCGTGCAGGACCCAACGGTTTCGGCGCTGCAGGGCTACCCGGCGTTCATTGGTGACGTTGGGTACCTCGTGTTCGCTCTCGATGAGGAATTGAGTCGGGAGCAGCCCAATTGGAAGGCCGTGTCGTTCTGCCTGGGCAGCCTTCGCTACCGGCGCAGCCCGGGCGCTCTGCCGAGGATCTACGGCTGTCCGGCGGTGCTGTTGAACTTGCCGAGACAGGTCGGGCGGTACGTGGCCGAACTGTCTGAGAATCGGCCGACCCACCACGAAGTCGACCAAGACTGGCTGGTCGAGCAGGCGACCGCTGATCGTGGAGACACCGGCTTAGCGGCTCAGCTGCACGCGTGCGAGGCCGCCTCCCGAGCCAGGCTTGGCAAGGCGAACGGACAGCGGCTCGAAGAGATCATCATTGGATCATCTAGCCCTGATTATTCACGTGAATTGCTCTGATCGTTTTTTGGGTGTGGCGGGTGCCGGTTTTGGGCGGTGTGTGGTGGCGGGGCCGGCAGGGGTGGGGCTGTTGGAGCCGTTGGGGGTGCCCGGCGGGGCCGGTGTGGCTGTGGGGGCGTGTGGGGGCTGGCCCGCCGGGGCGGGAAGGCGCCGGTTCGGGGTGCGGGGGGATGTTGTGTCAGTGGGGGTGGGCGATGGCGAGCAGCGCTTTGGCGCCTGGGTGCTGTTGGGGCAGCCGCAAAAGGACGCGTCGTGCGCTGCGGCACACCGCAGCGGGCAGGTGCCAGAGTTGCCGGCGGAGCCGTTTGGGCGCTGCGCGTCGCAGCGGGCAGGTGAGGCAGGCGTTTTGGAACCAGCCCACGAGCATCAAGCTGAGGGCGCGCAGGGCGGCCCGTGTGCTGTTGGCGTGCCAGTCGGCGAAGGGCACGCGCGCCGGGCCGCTGTGGTTGAGGCGTGCGATGGCGTCCTCGATGTCGGCGTGTTTGCGCATCAGGCGGCCGAGCCGGGTCGGGTGGCCGGCTTGGTCGGCGAGGAATCCCCGGCAGCGGAAGTTCTCGCTCGCGAACAGGCTGCGCTGCGCGCCGGGGTGGCGGGGCTCTCGGCGCACCACGAGCCGCGTGCGGGGCGGCCGGCCTGAGAGATCGGCGAGGTCGGCGAGGTCCGCGACCTGAGCGCGGCCGCGGCGCTGCTTTGGGCGGTCGGGGACGTCGTGGCACAGGCTCGGCTCCCCCACAGCACAGCGGACCGCCGCTGTGACGGCCGGCGAGGAGCGCGCCGACACGGCATAGCCGATGTTGCGCCCGGCCAGCTCGCCGACCAGTGCCGGCGAGGCGCCCGCGGCGTCGATGCGCGCCACCAGCGGGCGCAGCGCGAGATTGCTGTCGTCGCCTCCGCGGTGCCCGGCCGCGTCGGCGAGCGGCAGCACCGCCACCGCAGCGTCGAGCACTTCGAGACGATCGGCGATGCTGTTCGCGGCGGCGTTGCCCGCCCGCAGCTTGACCCACAGCGGCTCCCCGTCCGATGTCGAGCACACCACCGGATGAAACCCGAAGCCGCGCTTGCAATGCGCCGCCGCGCCCGCCTTGTTCTCCCAGTGGACCACCCGCCAGCGTCGAGCCGACATCGACCGCCAGCGCGCCGCTGCGGTCCGCGTCGGCCCTCAACCGCTCGCGCGCTGGCCCTGCCGCGCCCAGCAGCGCCGCCCGCGCCGCCCGCGCCCAGACCGGTGATCACCCGCCACAGCGTCGAGTCCGACGCCACACCGCCGAACAGCTCCCGCTGCGCTCTCAGATGCTCGACATCGCTGCACGCCTCACCGCCCCCAGCCGCCGTCAACAGCCCATGGACCAGCACCACGCCGCGGTCATGCACCGGGGCGCGCTCACCCGCTGGGGGCACCACAGCCGACAGCTCCGCGGTCAGCCCCACACCGTCCGCGAAACCGCCCAAAGCGAACAGCCCGGCGCCCCACACCACCCGCTCCCCGCCGCCCGCCACACACGCGTTCGCGACACTGACAGATTTCACCTCGCAGATGCCCCCCTGAACCCGCCGATGCGGTCGTTGAACACACGCATCATCGCAGGCCAGAGGGACTCTTCCGCGGACCCCAACAAACCCAGCCCCCACACTCGTGAATAATCAGGGCAGACGTAGGTCAGCATCAGTCGGTGCATAGCGAATACACATCCGGGCAGGCGTACCTTCGATTTGGCGGCTCAGAGTCGAGTCCTGACCAAGGATGACTAGTACGGGCAACCTTCGCGCGAGCGCCCACGCAAACTCTTGTCCCGCGCCCAGGCTTCCGCCGTGGTCGCCAAGAAGAACGAGTCCAGACGCGCGTCGCGCATGGCCCCGGTTCAGTTCATAGATGTCACGCGGCGACCGACGGTCATCCGGATTGGGTGCCGACCAGAGCACGGGCAGATGCACTTTCCATGCGGGTCCCAAGGACCCAGATGTCTCGACAATGGTCCGGTCGATGATCTCGCAACGACGCGAGATCTCGGATCGGTCGTCCGGCTCGAGAGCGGTTAGCGCTGACGCCACGTAGATATGGGTGTCGGGACGATCTCCGAGTTCGAACGCGAGTTGCTCAGGCTGATCGGCTCCTGGCGTGTTTGCCATCACGAGACCCGCTTCTCTACCCATGCCGCGAAGGAGTCCTCGTCGACGGTGCCGGCCGCTGCGGCGAGCATCATCTCGACCGTCTCGTCACCCCCGGTGTCGTCGGCTGGTTCGTGCCAGGCCGCTCCGTTTCGCTCGGCCATTTCGACCATCGCGAGAAACGCGACACGCTTGTTCCCGTCAGGGAACGGGTGATTGCGGACGAGCCGATACCCCAGGACGGCGACCTTGCGCTGGAGTCCGGGGTAGAACTCGATTCCGCCGAAGGTGGCGCCGGGAGCGTGTACCGCTGAGTCAGCAGAGTTGATGCGACTTGTGCGCATGAGCACCTCGGGCTCGACGCGCAGGACCGCCGAGGCGATCGCCAACACGTCGTCGAGCCCGAGGTAGTTCATGGGTCTCTCAGGTGGCCAGCCGGTCGAGGATGCGCTTGTGACGCTCCATCGAAGCGGCGAGCCGCTGCTGGAAGCCCTCGTCGGCCCGGCGGTTCTCGATGTGACTCTCGATCGCGTCGCGCACCGCCTCCGACATGCTGACGCCGTCGACGTCGGCGACGAGCTCTAGCGCGTCGGCCTGTTCGGACGGCAGTCTCAGTGTCATGGCCTTCTGTGCGTCGGGCATGGCGGTCTCCCGTGGTCGGTTGCGAGAGTTACTCTAGGGCCTAGGTTGCAAATAATCAAGCTACCGAGGTATCTTTCAGACCGAGGTATCTTTCATACAGTCTGCAAGCGAAAGGGCACTCAGATGTCGAACAGCAACAACCGTCATGTCGTGCCCAACCCGAAGGGCGGGTGGGATGTCAAGGCCCCCGGCGCCAGTCGGGCGAGCGCACATCGCGACACCCAGGCCGCTGCCGAGCAGCGGGCAAAGGAGATCGTCGGCAACCTCGGCGGCGGGGAAGTGAGGATCCACGGCCGCGACGGACGGATCCGAGACTCCGACGCCGTCGCGCCAGGCAATGACCCGAACCCGCCGCGCGACACCCGCCACTGAGCCGAATCCCGAAGTCACGAGTGGCCCGGTATCGGCGCGGCGGCACTCGCAGATTGGATCCTGAACATGGAACCGTTGAAGTTGACCGAGATACTCAAAGACGATGTCGGTCGTCCTCGAAATGACGGGACTCGGGGATCAGCCCTCTACGCCGTTCCGATTGGCCTCAACCGGACACCAGACAGTGTCGAAGCACAGCTGCTCGTGCGGCACTGGGACTCGCCGCCGCGGTTCACCACTAGGCATCGGCCCGGAATTCTCCGGGTCCTGGACGATCGCGTGATCCTGGAGCGCACGACTATTGACGAAGTCGAGAGCTGCCACGCAGAGACGCTGAGGTTCGTGATCGAGCAGACCAACGCCGCCGCCGCCACCTACCGCGAATCGCAGAGGAAACGAGCGGACGCACAGGTTCGTCGCGACCACGAACACGACGACCATGTACGCGAGGTCGCGGCTCGGATCCAGTTCAAGGGGGCGGTCCTACTCGGCCCGAGACCGCCGGATCAGTAGATGTACTCGAAGCCGAGCTTGTCGCAGAGGTAGCCGTAGTTCTCGCGTAGGTGCCGGGCAGGAACGCCGATCTGGCGGTATCGGCTCAGCGCCTCCAGCAGCAGGATCTCGAACGCGGCCCAGTTGAGGTCGCTGTCGACATCGGTGCGGTAGCCGATGACGGCACGGGCCCCGGTGTTCTGCTGGAACGCCCTCAGCCGTGACTCGCCGACCCCCATGACCGAGCACGAGCCGAAACCGATGATGCGGCCTTGTGCCCGGCCGTCGATGCGGGCTTCGAGGTCTTCGAGCGAGACGTAGCGCTTGGCGCCGAGTCAGAGGCTGCCGGGCTCGCCATGGAAGCCGAGGTAGCCGACTTGGTAGCCGGTGTAGCGCTTGTGGAGCCACTTGTCGAGGTAGTGCTCGGGTTCGGGCACGGTGGCGACGTTGCGGCGGATGCACTTGAGCTCGCCGATGGCTTGGAAGGTGTGGAGCATCGGTTCGATGCTCCTCGGGTCACGCAGGTCAGATTCCCAATCCCCTTCGAAGGCGAACACAGCCGTTGTGATCGGTTCGGTAGAGGGATCACGTCCGGCTGCGGCGACGGTCGTGCTTGCCTTCTTGGCCATGACTGTCCCTGGTTGTCGATCCTGTGGTGCCCCGGCGGCGGGGCACCCTTGCTCGAGGACTCAGCTGAGGAGGCATCGAAGTGCCTCTGCCTGCTCGTCCCAGTCCTCAAGCTCCGCTTCTCGAATCGCAGTGCCAACCCGATCCTTCTGGAATTCTCCGCTGGTATTTCGCAGCCAAGCATCCGGGCTGTAGATGGCGACGTCGGCATGGGGTGTGACGGCGATGTGGATTCAATCATCGGTCCGGATGCGAGGCGGCTCGCCTGTCCGCGAGGCAGAGCGAGTCTGTGGCCGCGCAACTCGCCGAGGATTAGACCGAGTCATTCTTCGCGAATGGTCAGACGTTCTCAGCCATTTCAGGCTGTCGCGGCGAGGAGGGCGGCGGTGGTGGCGCCTTCGTGCTTTGCGACATCGTTGAAGGAGAAGGGCGAAGCGTGCCGCGTCAGATCCAAGACATCGTCGCGGAGCGCCGTCGGGGCCTCTGTGGAGATTTCTGAGATGTAGTCGGCATCAAGCTTCCCGCGATGTGCCATGAATCGGGCCGCTCGGAGCCGTCGCATCCAACCGCCATCCGCCGAACGAAGATGGGTCTGCGCAAGGTCATCGAATTCGCCAGACTCGCCGGCAGAGCCGAGCGCATCGTAGAAGCGGAGCCACTGAGCACCCGACGTCACGCCAGATTCCTCGATTCGCTGCAAGAGCCCCGCAACGGCGCTCGGATTCGAGGGTGCCGCTGTCTCGATGTAGGTCGACAACGCGTCGGCATACTCCGGGCGCGCCACGACGGCGGCCTCGAGTTCTGTGGCAGTTTCGGCTGCGCCCGCCACAGAAAGCAGGGAGATTCCCGCCCGCATCAACACGGTGTTCGACTGCGCGCGAATGCCCTTCCACCATTGTTCAAAGCGGGCAGAAGCCTCTTCTGCAGCGGCGACTTCCTTCAACAGAATCATCAGTGCCGTGGTATCGCTCGGATCCCATGGGGCGCCGATTGACTCCATGACATCGCTGACACTGAGGGTCTCGTGATACCAACCCCACGACAGTTCGTCGCTGGCGCCGAGCGCATCGAGCAGCTGGAAGATTGTCGAGTGACGCTCGACGTGGTCTGATGCATCGAGATACTCGCGCACCGCGGCGCTGACCTCGCTTCGACGGCCCATGTATGTGGCGTGGCGCAGCATCCGAGTCTTGTCGTCGTTGATGGTTAGCTCCAGCGATCTCAGTTCCTTACGAATCAACCGCGCTGCGTCAGCGACATCGGAGAACGAGCCGAGCACTCGCAGATCGTCTCCGTGTCGCACAAAGCGAAACCCAGCCGAGCGCAGCGCCGCGTCGAGTGGTGCCAGCACGGCCGTCGCCAGCGGATCGGACGCGATGAGTCCCTGCGGAAGCCCTCTCTTCCGGTCGCCCATGACCGTGCCCAGCCACTCGCCCAACGCTGACACCACCGTTTCGTCGCAATCTGCTCGCGCCAGCGCGTCGGTGAGCACATCGTGGCCAATCGAGTCATAGAAGGATTGAATGTCAACTGCCAGTACATGGGTCGCGTCGCTCTGATTGACAAACCCCTCGAGCGCGACCCACTGCTTGTCGCGTCTGAGGCCGCGCGGCCACAGAACCTCCCGCTCGGAGACCAAGCTCGCTTCAATCTCTGGGCGGCAGCGTTCGACGAGCGCCGCGTACACCAATCGGTCGGCAAACCGCAGCGCCGCGGCTGGGCGAAAGCCACCGCTCGTCTTGGGAATCTCTGCTTCGTGTGCGGGCGTCGGCACGTAGCGACCCGAGAAGAGGTCGTCTCGAAATGCTGCGCAGACTCTGGTCATACTCGCTGTTGGCAGGCGGTCACCCACCCGTCCGGGAAGCAGGTCGCTGTACACATCGTCGGCGCATAGCGTCGGCAGCCGTTCCGCGAAAATCTGCCAACTCCAACTGCGTCGGATAGCGGATCCGCCCCGAACCACCCGATAGCTGCGTCGTCGCCGGTCGCCGGTCGCCTGGTCGACCTCGATCAGGCCGCCATCGCGTAGCACCCGCGCGGCTCGGCTGATCTGACTGATGTCGACGCCGAGCCGAGCAGCCAGCTCAGTGGGCGAAGCCGATTGCTGTTCCAGTTCAACCAGCATGCGCTCGCCGACGCTATGTGCGTACTCGCGGGCTTCTCGTCGAGTCTCAGAGGTGACCGTCGCCAACAGCGCTGCCTGCAGCTCATCTCCGAGCGATGCCAGTTCATCGACGGGCAGGCCGCGACGCTGCAGAATACGCACGGAACTGGCCAACTCTGCGGCGGCCGCGGTGAGCGTCTCGGCGGCCGGGTCTTCAAGCAGCGCCCGGCCGTGCGCAACAGCATCGGCGAAACTGGCACCAGCGGAGCCATCGTCAACAGCCGCAAGGCCCTCCAGCGCCGCTCGCATCTCACTCAGAAACGCGTCGAGCAACGCGCCGCTCATGCGTCAAGCATATGTCAAGCAAATGTCGTCTGCAAACTGAGCATCAGCGCCACCCAGTCCCGAGCCGAGCGATTCCGAGGTCGGGTGCGGCGCGGCTCTGACGTTCAAGGCACCTGCCGTCAGTCTCGCGTACCGGCTGGCCCAGCAGCGCGTGACCGACCGAAGAGCCGTCCCACATGCGGGGGTTGTTGGCGACCACAGTCGCCCCTTGCGAACGCGAGATGAGCAGATGCGCTGCAGTGCTGAATTCCCCCAACGTGCTCGACATGGCGGGCACGGCCAGCAGATGCACCCCTAGGTCTGCGACGAGGCCAGCGTGGTCAACGCTAAGTGCGTCCTTGCAAACCAAGCTGGCCACACGTACCAGGTGGCCGCAGCCGATCGTGATGCAGGGCTCGGCTGGATCGATGGGTTCCCGCACGCCGTCGCGGCCTTCGAACACCGTGAACTTGTCGTGGTGCCACGCGGTACCGACGCCCGGCAGCAGGACTGCGGTTCGATTGACACGCCGGCCATCCTCGACCATGTGAGCGCTGCCTGCGAACAGAATCGGCAGATCCGTTGCGTTGGCCCACTGTTCGCTGAGCCATTCGACAATGTCTTCATCGACGCTCAACTCGGGCAGGACGACTACGTCAACGCCCTGCTCACGGGCTTCACGCAGCAGCCGGTCGATCGTTGACTGTTGAGTCTGAAGGTCTACAGGACCCATCTCGTTCGGCGGAAGGTTGATCTCGGCCAACGCTTCGTTGGGTAGCACGACGGCTGCTTCCAAGGGTGGTGCTGCCGCCAGCCGGTCGATGATGGGGGCGTACTCGCCGATCACGCGAACCCGTGTGCGGTCCTCGGCGCGACGGCGCACGTGAGCGAGCTCGCCCGGGGGCAAAGCCAACCGATGGGGTAGGGCGCTATGTCTGACGGCACCCATGAGGCGCATTTCTCCAATCGGGTATAGATCCCCCGCGCTGAGTTCGAAGGACATGCCGCGCTCGGCTAGCCAGTCACGAGTGAAGCTGGGCCAATAGAACTGGTCCAGCGCTGTGGCCGTCGCGAGGGCGAACCCGTCGTCGGGCAACAGAATCTCTGACTCCGGGATTCCAGCGATCACCTGGGCAACTTCTGCAGGCCTGTAGGCGGTGTCTGCGCTTGACGTGACACCTCGGGGTATCAAGCGCTGTTCGAGGGCCGCTGACACAGCCACTGCTTGTTCATGGAGGCTCGCTCCCGAGTTTCCGGCGCCTTCGCCGTGGGTTTCCGGGCGTGCGTAGTCCAGCAGGGCACTCACCGCCCGCCAGGCAGAATCCGACGTGTGGCAGATTGCTGCGACTACGGCACCGGCCTCACCGTCGCCACGGGCTACGGGCGCTCGGTTCATGGCGGACTAGTTGCATCTGGTCTGTCGTCAAAGTCGTGGCTGACGACCTCTGGTTCGTGCACTTGTTCCGTCATGTCAAACAGAGTCGGTTCCTGCTGGCTCGGTTCCTCCCGCCACGGCGCAGGGAGCGGGCCCGGAGGACGGTCGTCGTGCAGGTAGCGCTGCAAGCGCTGGAATCCTGCGAAATCGCCCTTCGTGGCGAGCACATCGAAGAAGTCGTCGGCACAGTCCGCGAGCATCGTCGCCGCGGCACCGCCTTCGGGCAGATGCGATGTAATCAGCAGAACCGGCTGATCCAGACGCTGGCGAACCTTGATTGCATCGAATGCGGCCTTCTTGATCGTGTCGGTTCGGCGCAGACCAGCCCGCTCGCCGTCGTCGGGTACGCCATGAACTAGCACCAAGAGCCGCCGACCATTCGGGCCAGCGATCTCGGCTTCGACTTCGTAGGCACCTACCTTGTGACGGAGGCGAACGATGCTGGCGCCAGCTTGCTGCATCCACTGGTGGGCCTGGACCCTGAATTCTTCGTTCACCGCCTTGGCTCGAGACTGGCCAGCTTGGGCCGGGTTGGGAATGTCTCCTTCGAAGAGCTCGCTATGTGTTCGGTCCGGCACAGGCCTAATCGCGTTCATGCCGTCCTCCTTTGCGCCTCAGGCAGGGCTGCCTCGGCCAAGGCGCTGGGCGAATGAACCGCAAGAAGGTGCGTGCGCAGCGGTTCGAGGTGGCAGACGCTGAAGCGGCCTTCGCGAGTGATGGCCTCGTGCAGCCGGTCATCGTCAATGCAAGCTTCGACGGCCAATTCCGTACCGGCTACGAGCCAGGCCGCGTCTGCCAACTCCACCGCGCTGACTCGCGCGCCCAGATCGCTGACTTGCCAACCAGACTTAGCAAAATGGCACAGCGCGGCAAGTCGCAGCACATCGGTCGTCGAGTATCGCCGACGGCCGCCCCGCCCTGACCCTGGCTGGATTGAGGGTGTTACCCAACCTTGACGTGCCCAGTGGTCGAGCTGCCGGTAGGTGATGCCGGCAGCATCGGCAGCTTCCGTCGCTGTGATTACACAATCATCGCTTGATGTGGTCATAGCGTGGATTACACTACACGCGATTCATGTAGTCAAGCGCGAATTCGGTGACCTAAGCGTCGACAACGTTTTGGGCATCGAAGCTTGCTTTCCGCCGGGCGTTGACGTCGGTGTGGCTGATCGTGATGGGGCGGTGGCCCGCTTGTGTCTAGCGATGATGCCCCGATGACCGGTTGGGTGTCGCCAAGGCATTGTTGGGCCGTTGTCATCGTTGAGTCCTTGTTGCCGAAGGCTCGCCTGCTGAGCGTTGCCGTAACTGGGGCTCGAAGCGTGCGAGCCGTGGCCTGCGTGCTGCTCGGGCCGAATCACGTCGGTGGCCTTACGCTGCGGCGATGACCGAGATATCCCTTGCGAGAACTGCTGGAGGAACCGAATCGTGAAAGCGACCCAAGCCAAGTTCCTCGAATTCCTGGGCAGGTCGCCGCAATTCGAGATACCGGTGTATCAGCGCACCTACAGCTGGACGGAACGCGAGTGTCGGCAGCTATGGGACGACATTCTCCGCACCGGGGCCGACGACGAGGTCGCCGCGCACTTCGTCGGCTCGATCGTGTACATCGAGGAGAGCTTGTACCCGGCGGTTGGCGACTGCTTTCGGCTGAGCTTGCGACTCGACTTTCTGCTCGACGAAGCCCTCCCAAGTATCAATCCCTACGATGACTTCACGGACGACCTCAACCTTTGGGTGAATCACAAGGCCCGAGGCCCGCTGGCCGCATGGGTGGATTTGCGGCTCTTCGCGTTTTAGCGTGGGGTGAGGTTGTCGAGCAGGGTCCAGTCGGGTTTGGCGGCGTAGAGCAGGACTCGGGTTCTGTGGTGGTCGAGGTTGGCGGTCCCGAACGAGACTCGCTTGATGAGCTTGGCGAGGTTGTTGGCGGCTTCGGTGGGGCCGTTGGTGATGCGGGAGCGGTGCCGGTTGGCGATCTGGGTGCGCCAGGCGTGCAGGGTGCGGCCGAGCTTGTTCAGCTCCGGGCTGAACGTTTCGTCGCGCAGGTCGCGTGAGAGCTCGTCGAGCGCATCGGCGGCGAGGTGGTGGTCGGGTATCTGGTAGATGCCGCGCAGGGTTTCTTTGGCGTGCCAGGCGTCGCGCACCTCGCCGCGGGGGTCGCCGGCTGCGAGCAGGCCGCGCAGCTTCGCCTTGCCGCGGTCGGTGATGCGCTCGGCGGCTTTGAGCAGCAGCCGTCTTGTGCGGTAGAGGTGGTCGCCTTTGGTGCCCCGCCCGCCGGTGGTGTGGTTGTGGACTCGGCGGCGCACGTCGTCGATGGTGGAGTTGGCGAGCTTGACGACGTGGAACGGGTCCGCGACCTGGGTCGCTTGGGGGAGCGCTTCGCGGGCGGTCTTGCGATACGGCCCCGACAGGCCCCGTGACCGCCCAGCGGATGCGCCCTCGCCCGCCTCGGGGGGCGTGCGCCCAGCCGGCGTTTCGCGCCCGAGGCGCTGCGGCCTGGGACTATGTCGAGCAGCCTGCCCCGGCGGGCGTCCACCAGGGTGGTGCCCCAGTGCTTTTCGCGGAACGGGCCGCGGCGGAACATCAGGATCTCATCGAGGCCCAAAGCGGTCACCCCGACCAGACGGCCCCGGTCCGCGTCGAGCAGCGCCCGGCCCCACCGATGCGCCGCTGCCATCGCGGTGTGCCAGCCGCAGCCCAGCTCGGCCGCGGTCTCGCCGATCGCCCGGCCCAGACCGGCTCGGCGGGTGGCGTGCTTCGCGGCTCTGGTCGTCATCCTCGCCCTGGGCAGCGCGATCGCGTCGTGCCGGTCGGTGAACGTGCCCACCGAACAGCCAGCCTCGGGGCAGCGCCAGCGGCGCTTTTTCCACCGCAGCCGCACCGGCCGCCCGAACGCCGGCAGGTCCGCCAGATCCACCCGGCTCGACCCGTGCGCCCACACCGGTCCGCCGCAGCCCCCACAGCACGGCCGCCCGGTCAGCTCCACACCGATCTCGATCCGTGCGCCGCGCCGCTCAGCAACACCGCTCACCGCGACACCCGGCCCCAGCCCGACGACCAACAACAACGCACGCGTAAGGTCAACAGCCACAGGGATCCTCCACGACTCGGAAGCTTTGACACCTCCGATTCTGGGGGATCCCTGCCTACACCACCAGCACCCTCACCGACCTACTCCACGCGCAAACGCGAAGCGCCGGATATCCAGCCTGCAATACTGCTGCGAGCGAGCCGAATCGGGAGTGGTGAAGAGCTGTGGTCGATGACGCCGCGGAGCCCTACCGGCTCGCCGGATGGTGGACCGGCCGCCGGCTCGTCGACCGATTCGAAGCGCACGTCACCTCAGGGCCCGATGAGCTTGCGCTGGTCAGCGACGGCACCACCTTGTCCCGGTCCGAGCTGTGGCGTGCGGCCGGGGAGGCCGCCGAAGAGATCCGTGCGGCCGTCGGCGCCCGCAGACGGGTGGTGCTCATCCATCTGCCCAACTGCCCCGCTTGGGTCGTCATGTTCTTGGCCGTGCTGAGGGCCGGCCATGTTCCGGCCACCCCCCCGGTCAACACAACCGAGGCCCACCTGCGCCACATTTTCCATCTGATCCAGCCGGCCATGGTCATCTGTGCAGGTCGCAAGAACGGGGCGTCGCCCGATGAGGCGATCCGGCGAGCCGCTGAGGGGGTCTCCACCCAGCTCGCCGTCGCCGCGACTGACGAGGCCGTGGTGGCCCTTCACGGCCCGGCGGTCCCCGAAGACCCGGGTGTCGAGGTGCCTGAAAGCACGGCGCACCTGATGTTCACATCGAGCACGACCGGCCCCCCCAAGGCAGTCAGCCACAGCGAGGACACGCTGGCCGCGCTCAACCTGCAGTTCGCCGAGCGTTTCGAGCTCGACCAATCCACCCCCGTGTTCATGCCGTCCCCGCTCGGCCACAGCGTCGGAGCCATTCACGGTGCGCGCCTGTCGCTGCTGCTGGGCGCACCGCTCATCCTCCAAGACGAATGGGACGCCAGCGGGGCGCTGGATCTGGTCGCCCGTCACCGTGCAGATTTCACGGCGGCCGCGACCCCGTTCCTGCTGGATCTCGTCAATGCCGAGTGGCGGGGCTGCGAGCCCAAGCTGGCATCGATGCGGAGCTTCCTGTGCGGTGGGGCCCAAGTGCCGCCGGCCCTCATCCGTCGCTCCGGCACGGAGCTGCCGAACACGTTTGTCACTCCCTTGTGGGGCATGACCGAAGGCGGTCTCACGACCTGCGTGACCAGCTCGACGAAGACGCAGATCGAGAACACGGTGGGGGTCGGCTTGCCAGGGCTGGAGCTGAGGGTCCTTGACGCCGGCATGGGGCTGCACGCTTCGGGAGACGGCGAGCTGGTCATGCGGGGCCCTGGGGTGTTCAACGGCTATTACGGTCAGCCCGAGCTGTATGGGGAGCACCTCATCGATGACGGCTTCTTCCGCACCGGCGACCTCGCCCGCATCGACTCCGACGGCTACGTGTCGATCACGGGTCGACACAAGGACCTGATCATCCGCGGGGCCGTGAACATCTCACCCGTCGAGACCGAGAACGCGATCGCCGCCCATCCCGACGTGGTCGGCGTGGCGGTGATCGGGTGGCCGGACGAGCGTCTCGGCGAGCGCATCTGTGCCGTCGTGCAGGCCGGCCTGCCGCTCGATTTCGACGAGGTCGTTGGGTTCTGCGCTGAGCAGGGCCTGCCGCAGCGGTACTGGCCCGAACGGCTGATGCAGGTCGATCAGTTCCCGCGAACGGCCGCCGGCAAGATACGCAAGCATCAGCTTCGCGACGAATTGGTCAGTGCCGCCCGATCGATTGGCTCGACTGGCGCGGCAGGCCCCGGCTGCGCATACGGCGATCGAGATGCCGTCCGATGAACACCGTCGAGCTGAACGACATCGTCGTCAGCTACCGGAGGAGCGGCTCGGGGCGGCCCGTGGTGCTGCTGCATGGTCTGGCTGAAGACCATCGTTCCTGGGACCCCGTGGCGGCCCATCTCGGCGACTTCGCCGTCTACGCGGTCGACCTTCGGGGCCATGGCCGGACGACGCCTGGGCACGGCACCGGCACCCTGTCGCAGCTGAGCGACGACTTGGCGGCGTTCCTGCGCGTCGTGACCGGCCCTGCGACGGTCGTCGGATACTCGCTGGGCGGCACCATCGGGCTCAAGGCCGCGACGGCCCCGCACAGCTTGATCGAGCGTCTGATCGTGGCGGCCACGTCCTCGGTCGTGGGCGGGGCCGCCGCCGAGTTCTTCGAGGGGCGCATCGCCCAGCTCGAATCTCACGATGTGGAAGGCTTCGCCGCTGGCTTGCGCGATGACACGGCCCAGCAGATCGTGACCTCGTACGACATCGACGCCGCGGCCTCGCGACGCGTCGATGCGGTCGGCGACGGCCGTGGCTACATCAATGCGGCCCGGGCGATGATCGGGATCCGCTCCGAGCCGCTGAATCCGCTGTTGAGCCAGATCGACATCCCGGTCGACGTCATCGGGGCATCCGACGACGTCTTCTGCCCGCGCAGGGCATCGGATATCATCGTCGAGGGCATCGATGACTGCCGGTACCACGAGATCGCCGGCGCGGGCCATCTCATCTCCGTCGACCAGCCCGACGCCTACGGCAAGCTGCTCGCTGAGCTCCTAGCCGAGAGGGGATCTGCGTGAAGCACCGTTACGGCATCTCGCTGGGCGTCAGCCCGCGCGAACCGTTGAGTCGCACTGCCGAATTGGCCCGCGCCATCGACGACGGGGGCTTCGAGGCGCTGTGGTACATCGACTTCCAGCTGGGCATGAAGGACGTGTACGCGGCGATGAACCTCGCTGCGCTGAACACCGAGAACGTGCTCATCGGCGCCGGAGTCACCAACCTCGTGACCCGTCATCCGACAGTGACCGCCAATGCCACCGCCGCGCTCGACGAGCTCTCCGCCGGACGCGCTCTGCTCGGTCTCGGTGCCGGCTGGTCAGCCGTGCTCGGCGCCGGAGGCACGCCGTCGCGGCTGGGCGATCTGCGCTCGGGGATCGACGACTTCCGTCGACTCTTCAGCGGAGAACCGTGCGATCTCGACGGCAACCAGGTTCGCCTGGCGACTGCGCGGCGCCAGATTCCCGTCTATCTCGCCGTCTCGCAGCCCGCCATGTTGCGGCTCGCGGGCGAGACGTGTGACGGGGCCGTGCTCATGGGTGCCGCGGACCCTGAGTTCTGTGCGTGGCAGCTCGACTACATCGGTCAAGGGCTCGAGGCCGCCGGGCGCGACCGTTCCGAGCTGACCGTCGACCTGTTCGTCACGATGTCGATCGGCGACGACGAGGCAGGTGCCCTCGACGACGTCCGGGCATGGGCCACCTCTCAGGCGGCCACATTCCATCCGTGGAAGCGAATGCCGCCCGCGTGGGAGAGGTTCCGCCCTGAGTTTGCGCGTGCCGCAGGCGAGTACGGCCTCGTCGACCACCTGTCGCTGCAGGCCGAGCACAAGCACACGGTGTCCGACGAATTCGTCAAGTCGGTGGCGCTGGTGGGAGACCTCGGCACCTGCGTCGAGCGGCTCCGTGAGCTGTGGCGTCTCGACATCGACCGGATCACGTTCGCGCTGCTCTCGGGCGGTCGCGAACAACGCCTCGCACAACTGACCGACACGGTGATCGGTGCGGTCGAGCCAGAGGGAGGAAGCTGATGGCGAACGACTCGCGGGTCGCACTGGTGACTGCAGCCGCCGGTGTCGGCATCGGAGCCGCAGTGGCGAGACGGCTCGCCCACGACGGGCTGGACGTCGTGGTCACCGATGCCCATGAACGCCGCTGTCGAGAATTCGCCGGCGTCCTGGCCGACGAGGTCGGGCGCGAGGTCAGCGCGCATCGCCTCGACGTGACCGACCACGACCAGGTGCAGGCCGTCATCTCAGAGGTGGTGGCCCACAAGGGACGGCTCGATGTGCTGGTCAACAACGCGGGCTGGTCGAAGATCGAACCGGTGTCGGAGATGTCGGTCGAGACGTGGCAGCGCTGCCTTGACGTCGATCTGACCGGCACGTTCGTGTGCATGCGCCATGCGCTCGGGGCGATGATCGCCGCAGGCGGCGGCTCGATCATCAACATCTCCTCGATTGCGGCCTGGGAGATGTCGACCGAGCACGGCGCCGCCTATTCAGCGGCCAAGGCCGGCGTCCTCGCACTCACCCGGGTGGCCGCCGCCGAGAACGGAGTCCACGGCGTACGCGTCAACGCAGTGGCGCCGGGCCTGATCTACAACGATTTCCTGCGCAGGATCTACCCGCAGGAGTTCTTCGACAGCTACCTGGCCGACAAGGCATTCCTCGGTCGCATCGGTCAGCCCGACGACGTAGCCGGGATGGTCTCGTTCCTTGCGTCGGACGAGGCGAGCTACGTGACCGGCGAGGTGTTCACCGTCTCGGGAGGCGTGTCCGCTCGTGGATGAGGGACCCCTGTGGTGGCCCGTGCAGCGCCTCATCGACGCCTACCGCAGCGGATCGCTGTCACCGGTGGAGGTCTGCGAGCTGGCCCAGGCACGCATTGGCGAGGTCAACCCGACGCTTCACGCCTGCGTCCTCGACACCGGAGAACTGGCGTGCAGCCAGGCCGCCGCGGCCGAGGCCGCTTACCGCAACGGCAGCGCCGGCCCGCTCGCCGGAGTCCCGATCTCGATCAAGGATGCCTTCCACATCGAAGGACACGTCACCACGCTCGGCTCGATCGCCCACGCCGACGACGTGGCCGAGCACGACTCAGGCGCAGTGAAGCGCCTGCGCCGCGCCGGAGCAGTCTTCGTCGGCAAGACCAACGTGCCGGAGTTCTGCCAGTCGGCCACGACGGACAACCTGCTGGGTCCCGACACCGCCAATCCCTTCGACGCTCGCCGCACCGCCGGCGGTTCGAGCGGCGGCGCGGCGGCCTCGGTGGCGTCGGGCACCTGCACGGCGGCTCTGGGTTCCGACGGCGGAGGCTCGATCCGCATCCCGGCTTCGTTCTGCGGACTCGTGGGATTCAAGCCCACGTATGGGACCGTCGGCGACGACGGGGGTTTCCGGGCGTTCAGCCCGTTCATCTTGACCTGGTATCACCGGCGGTCCCTGGAGGCGGCCGAGCAGCTTGATCGGGGTGTTCTGGCAGCGGCCCGTGCAGCGCAGGCGCACTACCGCGAGCGCGTCGACCGCTGCTTCGACACGTGCGACGTGATCGCCACGCCCGCTACCGCCACCACCGCCTTCGAGCTGGGCTGCCGTCCGAGGGCCATCGCCGGAGAGCGGGTGGACAAACTGTGGGGGGCCTTCCCGTTCGCCGTGCCCTTCAACGTCTCAGGACATCCCGCTGTGGTGCTGCCCGCCGGATTCGTCGACGGCTTGCCGGCGGCCATCCAGCTCGTCGGGCGGCACGGCAGCGACGACGAGCTGCTGTCGCTCGCCGAGCAGCTCGAAACCGCTCTCGACGTGCGTCCCTTCGCCCGCCCAGCGCCTCAGCGGTGAACCCGATGAGCTACGTCGGGCGTTCGGTGCCCAGGCGCGAGGACCGCGGGCCGCTCTCCGGACGGAGCCGCTACGTCGCGGATCTGAAGATCGCCGGCATGGCCGAGGTCGCCTTCGTCCGCAGCACCGAAGCCCACGCCCGGATTGCAGCCATCGACACATCAGAGGCTCTGGCCCTTGAGGGCGTGGTCGCGGTGTTCACCGCCGACGACCTCGCCGGAGTGAACGCCTTTCCCGATTTCATCGAGCACATCGGCCCCGTGGCCCAGCGACCGCTCGCGCACGGCAAGGTGCGCTACGTCGGCGCCCCGTACGCAGCGGTGGTCGCCGAGGACCGCTACATCGCCGAGGATGCCGCCGCCTTGGTGGCCGCTGGAACGGAATTCGAGCCGCTGCCGATCGTGGCGAACGTCGACCAGGCGCTCGCGCCGGGCGCGGCAAAGCTGTTCGACGACTGGGACGGCAACTGCTCGGTGGACGAGACTTCGCACGGGCGCGCAGTGGACGCAGCGTTCGCCGAAGCCGACCACTCCTTTGCCGAGACCTACATCAGCCAGCGCCAGACGGGCTTGCCGATGGAAACCAGGGGAGTGGTGGCTGACTCGTCCGACGGAATGCTCACCGTGTGGTCGTCGACGCAGAGCCCTCACATCATGCGAACCACGGTCGCTTCGGCGCTGGGGATTGCCGAGGCAAGCGTGCGCGTGCTGCATCCCGCGGTGGGCGGCGGCTTCGGCGTCAAGACCCACATCTATCCCGAGGACGTGGCGGTGCCGTGGATCGCTCGTGCGCTGGGGCGACCGGCTCGCTGGATAGAGGACCGCTTGGAGCACTTCGTGGCGTCGGTGCATGCCCGTGAGCAGCGTCACGACGTGGAGGTCGCCTACGACGACGACGGCACGATCCGGGCGGTGCGCTGCACGTCGCTGCTGGATCTGGGCTCGGGCGAGATTTTCATGCCCGGGGTGTCTCCGGTCTACGTGACCAACACCTGTCTGAGCGGGAGCTACGACCTCTCCAACTTCTCAACGCGCACCATCGCGGCAGTGACCAACAAGACCCCGTCGGGTGCGTACCGCGGCTACGGCATTCCCGAATCGACGTTCGTGATGGAACGCATCATCGACCGGGTGGCGCGCCTGACCGGGTCGGACCGGGTGGAGCTTCGCCGCAGGATGCTGCTGCGCCCTTCCCAGCTGCCCTATGTCATGCACGGCGGCGGAAGCATCGACTCCGGCTCGCACGCGCAGTGCTTCGAGCGTGCCCTCGAGCTGGCTGCGCCTGCACTGGCACGGGCGCGGTCGAAGTCGGCCGACGACCCCGATGTACGAGTCGGCGTGGGCTACGCCAACTACATCGAGCCGACATCGCCGAGCTATTTCCGCACCACCGGCCACTGGGCGGGCGGCGACGGAGCGACCGTGCGGGTCGACCCAGACGGCTCGGTGCGGGTCGCAGCCGGGCTCACGGCATTCGGCCAGGGAAACGAGACTGCGGCAGCGCAGCTCGCGGCCGACGCGCTGGGTGTCTCGCCTGACGACGTCACCGTGGTGCTGGGCGACACCGAGCGCACCCCGTACGGCTTGGGCTCGTGGGGCAGCCGTGGCGCAATGATGCTGACCGGGTCGGTGCGAATGGCGTCGCAGCGGCTGATGGACAAGGCACGCGAGATTGCGGCTCACCTGCTCGAGGCGTCGCCCGACGACCTGGTGGTCACCGACGGCGCGTTCGGCGTGGCGGGCAGCAGCCGGCCGACGGTGAGTTGGGCAGAGGTCGCAACGGCGGCGTGGGTTCGCACCGTGGATCTGCCCGACGGCATGGAACCGGGCCTGGAGACGTCGGCGCATTTCCAACCGGCGAACCTGGAACACGAACGCGACGAGTCCGGCAGGTTCAATTCGGCTGCGGGCTGGTCGAATGGCACGCACATCGGGATTGTCAGCGTGCGGATCAGCACCGGCGAAGTGAATCTCGAAGACTTCATCGTGGTCCACGACTGCGGGACCATGATCAATCCGGCGATTGTGGAAGGTCAGGTTCACGGCGGGGTGGCCCAGGGGATCGCCGGCGCGATGTACGAGCAATTCCAGTACGACGCCGAGACTGCCAACCCCCAGTTCGCGTCGTTCATGGACTACCTGGTGCCTTCCAGCGCGGAAATGCCTCCCATGACGGTGGATCACATCGAAACGCCCGCACCTGACCATCCGCTGGGGGTCAAGGGTTGCGGCGAGGGCGGCACCGTCGGCCCGCCCGCGGTGGTGGCCGGCGCAGTGTCCGACGCCCTGTCCGAATGGAATGTCGACATCACCGAATGCCCCCTCACGCCGTCGGGAGTGCGCGACGCGCTTCGGGCTGCCGGAGCGGTCGGCGACGCTGCGGCCGTGAACCCGTGAAACCCGCTCCGTTCGACTACTGCGCGCCGGCCACGGTGGCTGAAGCGATCGAGGCTCTCGGCTCGGACGAATCCAGCCGGGTGCTGGCGGGCGGCCAGAGCCTGATACCCACCATGAACTTTCGGCTGACCGACATCTCGCTGCTGGTGGACATCGGCAACGTGGCCGGCCTCGACGCCATTGACGCCGACGACAGCGGGGTGCGGGTGGGTGCGACCGCGACCCAGAGCCGGGTGCTCAACGACGATGCGGCCGCCGTCGCGGTACCGGGCCTGCGGGCCGCGCTGGCCCACGTGGGGCACTTGGCGATCCGCAACCGGGGCACCGTCTGCGGCAGCATCGCTCACGCCGACCCGGCCGCGGAGCTGCCCGCCCTCGCCGTCGCCACAGACGCCGTGATCACGATCGCAGGCCCCGACGGGACTCGCCGAGTCGATGCAGCCGACTTCTACCTGGGGCCGTTCTGGACCGCGCTCGCCGACGGCGAGCTGGTCACCGAGGTGCGGTTCGGGGCATCGAGGGCCGGTTCGGTGACCGTGGTGGACGAGATCTCCCGTCGCGCCGGCGACTTCGCCCTCGCCGGCCTGGTTGCGATATTCGACACCGACTCCGGCTCAGTGCGATCGGCTCGCCTCGTCGGTTTCGGCATCGGCAGCGTGCCCAAGCGACTGGCTGCCGCTGAGGCGGCGATTTCGGGTTGGGCCGCCGATCATCCCGACGGCGGGCTGTTCGATGCCGCAATCGAAGACGCCGCTGGGGCGTTGGACGACATCCACGCCTCTGGCCGCTACCGCCGCGAGGTGCTGGCGGCCATGGTCGTGCGCGCGGCTCGGGACGTGCTCGCGCAACCGGAGTCCCGATGACGGGGCGTGACCGGCTGTCGGAGGTCGACGTCGAGGTGGCGGTCAACGGTCGGCCGTACCGGCACCGCGTTCCGGCCCGGCTGCTGCTGTCGGACTACATCCGCGACGTGGTGAACCTCACCGGCACACACGTGGGCTGCGAGCACGGCTACTGCGGCGCCTGCACCGTGACCGTCGACGGGGAGGCGGCGCGGTCGTGTCTCATGTTCGCCGCCCAAGCCGACGGCACCGAGATCCGCACCGTCGAAGACCTCGCCCCCGCCGGCACCGATTCGCTGTCGCCGATGCAGCAGTCGTTCCACGACCATCACGCCTTGCAGTGCGGGTTCTGCACCGCCGGGATCCTCATGACGCTCGAGAGCGTCAACCCCGACGACTGGCGGGAGTCCGCCCAGATCGTCGAACTGCTCTCGGGCAACCTGTGCCGCTGCACCGGCTACCAGAACATCGTGGCCGCAGTCGCGCACGCGTGGAGCAGCCCCCAATCGTCGTCGGCACGATCCGGCGCGACAACGGAGGCCGAGGCCGAGTCAGGTGACGCCGCGCCGTAAGTCGATCTCGTCGAGCGTGGACTCGGCAACCAGGTAGGTCGCAGCAGCCGCTTCGAGCCGGCTGAACCAGATCTGGTCGACCGCGACGCCGTACCGGTAGGCGTCGTCTCGAACGTCGGTTGTCTGCGCGCGACGTGCCGATGCTGCGGCGTCGTCGATCAGGCGCAGCTCGATGGCGCTGACTGTGGTGTCGCCGCGGGCATCGGCGCCGGCTCCGGTGGATGTCACGCCCCGCTCCAGGCTCTGCTGCAGGCTCCAGGCGATCGCGGCCAACGGCACCACGGGCTCGAAGGTCACCGATGCGACGCCGTCGCTGCGCGCCGCGAGCTCGGCTGCGGCGAGCGCGTCGGGCGCGGCCACCCATTCCGACGCCGCCAGCGCAGGGGCCTCGAGCGCTTCGCAGAATGTGCGCACGGCCCCGCCGTGATGAATCTCCGCGAAGGTGACGTTGTGGGCGATGCGCTCCGCCATGGCGGCCTCGCATCCCGCGACGCAGCTGGCCCGGTAGGCGAGATCGTGGATCTCCCGTGGTGCAGCGGTGACGGTCGGGCTCATGTCATCGGGCCTCGTGGCGGTCCGTCATCCGAAGAGCTCTCCGAACAGGCGAAGCCAGTTGCCACCGAGGATGGCGTCGCGTTCGGCGGGCGAAAACCCGGCTTGGTCGATGCCGGCGGCGAGCGATCCGAAGTCCTTGGGCCCGCGGAACCACGCGGGCCATTCGGGAAAGTCGGGAATCGCGTCGGCATCTGCGGGACGGTCCCAGCGCCCGCTGCGCATCCAGCCCAGTCCGTCGGGCTGCCACCCGAGCACTGCATCGGTGCCGATGGCCACATGCTCGGTGCCGACCTGGGAGGCAAGCCGGGCGATCATGTCGCAGTACTCCTGCCGCGAGACACCGGCACCGCCCATGAACAGCGGGTAGAGCGTGCATCCGATCACCCCGCCCCGCGACGCCACCGCTTCGAGCACCTCGTCGGGCTTGTTGCGGGGCGAGTCGCAGAACCACAGCGGGTTTCCGTGGGTGACCGCGACGGGCTGGGCCGAAGCGTGCACCGCATCGAGGCTTGTCCGGTTGCCGACATGGGACAGGTCGATCAGCACCCCGGCCGCGTTGAGCGCGGCCACCATGCGGTGCCCGGCGCGGGTGAGCCCGCCGTCGTTGGGCTCCCAGCAGCTGGCCCCCAGATGGTTGGCAATGTTGTAGGTGAGCTGCACGACACGTACGCCGACGTCGGCGAAGATCTGCGCCATCTCGGGGTCGTCGCCGAGCATCGAGCTGTTCTGGAAGCCGAGCACCGCGCCGAGCACGTCGTCGGCAACGGCTTGATGCATTTCGGCGACGTTGGTGACCACCCTGAGCGCGTCGGCGTTGTTCCGGCACAAGTGGCGGAAATCGCCGATGCGCGTCATCGCTCCGGCGAGGTCCTCCCATGCCCCGACGGTGGCGTGGACGATGTTCACGCCGCCGGATCGGACTTCGTCGATGACGGAGCGGGACCAGTGGTTGATTTGGAGCCCGTCGATGATCACGCAGACCTCCCTCGACCGTCGACGCTGCGCGGACGGGCTGGCAGCACCCAGTTGTCGTCCATCTCTTTGCCCTCGCTGCCGAGGCGCGGCGCGCCCCCGAACAGCGTGACCCGCAGCCAGTCGGTCGACTTCGGCTTGAAGTTGTCCATGCCGTAGGCGGCGAGCTGGAACCGCTGCAGTTGCAGCGGCAGGTAGCGCGACGAGCAGGCGTTGTCGCGCGGCTCACCGTAGGTGCGGTCGCTGAGATGGAGCCGCTCGGCTGCGAGGCGGTGCTCGGGATGGTGGTCGAGAACGCATTGGACCGGCGTCGTGTCGTCGTAGCCGTCGAGCGCGGCGCGCAGTCGCCACAGCCGCAGCGCCACGTCGATGGCCACATCGCGGTGTGCGGGTTCGAGCTGGTCGCGGCGTGTGCGACGTGGCTCCTCGGTGTTGTCGCTGATGACCCACCACCACACCTCAGCCGATGTGTCGTCGAGGTCGAGTTCGTCGAGCCACGCGAAGCGCTCCGACAGCAGGGTTCGCAGATGGCCGACCGTCAGGGCGGGGTCAAGTGAGCTGTGCTCGTCGACGGCGAGCAGTTCATCGATCAGATCGTCGTCGGCCTCGTGCAGTTCGGTCAGCAGCGACACCACGAGCTCGGCGGTCTCGGGATCGCGGCGCTCCGCCCAGCGGTACAGGGCATCGAACGGCAGACGCTCGCTGCGACAGCTCACGAAGGCGTCGCGGATCCGCTCGACGGCTGAGGCCACTTCGACGGCGTTGAGAAACGGCCGGCAGTCGTCGTCGGTCCCGTTGACGAAATGCTGGTACGCCCGCTCGATCCACTCACCGAGGCGAGCGAGCCGCTGCGGGGTGCCCTGCAGCGATCGGACGTCGGCCAGTGCCAGCTCGCGCACGGCAACCCACGAGTGCAGCACCCGGGGGTGCTTGAACGCGAACGGCACGAGTCCCAGGCCGGTGGCGTTGCCGAGGCCGAAGTAGCGGCTCCAGTCGGCGTCGAACGGCACCGCGGCGCTTGGGTTTGCGGCTCGGGCGCAGTGCTCGACGAGGTCGTAGCCCAGCTCCCGAAACATCCATGCGCACACGAACTGCGCTCGGTAGGGCACCTTGAGCGGATGGCCGCTGGGGAATCCTTCAAAGGAGCGCATCCCGTACTTGCCGTTGGCGTAGAAGGCCGTGCTCCGCAGGATGTAGCCGGCATCGGCTACCTGCGCGGGATCCGGCTGCTCGCCCCGAGCGAGGACATCGACGAGATAGTCGAAGAAGCGCACGCTGCGATTGCCACGCGTGAGCACGAGGACGCGGGCATCGAATCGGCCGAGCTCCTGGCGGGGGACCTCGCGGCGGAGCATGGCACTGAGTTCGTCGGTCAGCGCGCCCTCGACCAGCGCGCCGGTGACCTCCCACCGATCGGCGATCACCCGGTCGGTGTGCTCGGACTCGTCGATCGTGGTGGTGAATGCGACGAAGCTGAGCCGGCAGCCGCCGGCGTCGATCTCGTACACCGCCTCGCCGTGGCCCCGGTCGTCGACGTCGAACCGCACGCGCCGGGCCTTCCAGCCGTCGTGTGCAGCTCGCCGCAGCATGGTCCGGCTGAAGCTGTAGCGAGTCAGGCGAGCTGCACCCAGCATCGCCGGCTGCATCACCACTCGTGCGGGCCGCAGGCGGGACCCTCGCGCAGACAATTCAGCCTGCAGTGCGTCCTCAGAGAGTGCGCGGGTGGAAGGATCGCGCCATTGCGTCAACTTCTGTTTCCCGCTCTTGATCGCTTCGCTCACGGGCCGCTCGGGCCACGGCTTCGCCATCCGGCTCAGCCTCTCAGACACCGGCAGCACTCACCTGAGCATTCTCACGCATGGTCACCGGACGGCCGGGCAAAGAGGGAGGAGCTTCGCCCGACCGTTCCGGTGGTCGCGAGTCGAGGTTGCCGGTCGTCAGCTCCCGGCAGCCAGCGCGGCCTCGATCCACGGATCGATCACGTCGCGATTGGCGGCGATCCAATCAGCGGCCGCAGCGGAGATCTGCTCGTCGGAGTTGGCGCCCGAGTCGATAGCGACGGCCTGGACGGCAACCGCGAGCGGGTCCAGCTCGAAGTCCTCCAGCAGCGACGCTGCCGCCGGGTTGTCGTTCAGGAAGTCGATGTTGGCGGTCACCACAATGTCAGAGGGCGTGAACATGGTCGAGCAGGGATCGTTCGTGCATGCGTCGCCGACTCCGGAGACCCCGTCTTGGCCCTCGAGGGCCTGTTCGGGCTCGATGGCGAGCCACAGGACATCTCGGCCCGGCACGAGCTTGCCGACGAAGGCAGTGGGCGTCCACACGTACTGCAGCACGGGACCGCCCCCGGCGAAGCTCGCCTGGGACTCCGCGAACAGCGCCGAGTGAGTGGCCGACACCTGTGCGGCGCGGTCATCCCAGCCGTTCTTGGCAAGCGTGTCGTTGATGACTTTCTGGCAGCCCCAGCCGTCATCGCAGCCGTTGATGTCCGCCTTGCCGTCGCCGTCGCTGTCAAAGTGAGCGACCGCATCAGGATTGTCGAGCAATTCCCCGAGCGTCGTGAAGCCGAACTGCTCAACGCTGGGAATGTCGACGAGCAAGCCCTGCAGAGCACCCGAGGCCATCATCGTGCCGATGTAGCGAGCCTTGTCGCCGAAGGTCCCGCCGTCGGGGCTCTCGCCTTCGAGCAAGGGGGTGTGGTTGAGGGGCCATGAAGAGCCCCACAGGTCGTAGTCGCCCTGGGCCACAGCCGGGTAGAACGTCGCCGGCGCGATTTCCTCCGGGTCGGTCACTTCGTAGCCGAGCTCTTCGAGCAGCTGCTGGATGACGAAGTTCTGGAAGTTGGTCTCGATCCAGTTGCCCCTCGCCATCGTGACGGTCACGCCGTCGCCGGGCAGCGCCGCTGGTTCGGTCGCTGCGGGTTCAGTCGCCGCCGGAGCCGCGGCTTCGGTCGTCGGTGCTGCCGTGTCGGCCGTCGAATCGTCATCTCCGCAGGCGGCGGCGAACAAGCCGAACGCCATGAGAATGGGGATGAGTAGTCGGCCTCGTTTGGTGTGCATTGGTGTACCTCCCCGCTGATGTCCCCAAGCCTGACTCGGCCGGGGCCATACATGTCTGTCTAGTTTGGATGGGTCACTAAGGCAATAGCGATGTCTTCTTATTTTTTGGACATTCTCGGGATTCAGCCGGCGTTGTTGCGCCCTTGAGTCCAGGCGCTGAGCGTGGTCCCTCAGCGAGGGCGGTCCTCGCTACGGCGCAGCGCTGGCGCGCCAGCCGCGAGCAGCAAGAATGAGGCCGCCGATGACGGTCAGGAAGGCGCTGGCCCCGGGCGAGAGCGCAGGAGTCGCGAGGCGGACGAACGTCGCGATCCAAGCAGCCCCGACCGCAGCGATCGCGCACCCCAGCCCGAACATGACCAGGCCCCCGAATTGCTGCACTGACCTGCGGCGCACGACTCGGCTGAGCGCCGCAACGGCCCCGATCAGCGTGAGCGCCAGCACGATGTAGCCGATCTGCGGCCCGGCAGCATCGAGGCCGCGGACCGTCACACGCCGGGTCTGGGAGAGGGCTTCGGCCAGCAGCTCGGCGGCGAGTCCGCCTTGGTCGACGCCCTCGGCCTCGGCGGCCATCTCGGCGGCAATCTGGGCTGCGTCGCTGCGTTGGTCCAGCAACCACGATCCGGACGCTCCCGCGAACACCAGGAACAGCGTCAGCACCGCGATGCTGATCACTTCCTTGATGCCCACACGTGCCACGTCGCCGTCAGGCTGCGCCCGCAGGGCGGCGACAGCACCGCCGCCCAGGACGACCAGCGCGCCGGCAAGCGCCAGCCACACACCGGTGGCGTGGCTGTAATTGTCGCCGCGAGGAGAGACGCTCAGATACGCCACGACGAGCGACACCAGCACCAGGCCGGCGGCGAAGAACGCCTTGGTGCTGGCGATGAACTTGGCCCGGCTGTTCGGATTCCACAGTGCGGCGCCGCCGCCGAAAGCGACCCCCAGACCGACGAGGCCGAACAGGATCCCGAACCACGAGCCCCCGGTGGCGTCGATCCCGCTGTGGGTTCCGGGGAGGTCGTTGTCGTCGAATCGGGAGTAGCCCGACAGCAGGCCGGCGTCGTGGCCCCAGCTCAGCAGCGCCGAGAACGCGCAGAAGAGGCCGCCGACGAGGGCAGCGATTGCACCGAGGCGCCGGGCGGAACCCAGAGGTGCCCGAGTCGGCTCGTCGGCGGGAGGGGGCGTCTCGGCGTCGGCTTCCATGCCGGGCACGGGAGGCACCACCGGGTCGGTTCGCGTGCTCCAGGCGCTGCGCATCCGTGCGAAGAGGCTGCGGCGGTCGACCTTGTCGTCGGGCTGGGAGATCCGGTCGAGGAGGACCCCCACGAAGTACAGACCGGCCCCGGCTGATGCGCCGACGGGGATGTCGGCCGTGTTGAGGGCGGTGAGGATCGGCTTTCCGAGACCGCCGCCGGCGATGATCGCCACGATGCCCACCATCGACAGCGACAGCAGCAGCGTCTGGTTGAGTCCGGCCATGATCGCGGGCCGCGCCAGGGGAAGCTGCACCTCGCGCAGCACCCGGCTCTCGGTGGCGCCGAACGCGCGGGCGGCTTCGACCACGTCGGCGGGAACCTGCCGGAGCCCCAGGTTGGTGAGGCGGACGATGGGGGGTAGGGCGAAGACCAGCGTGGCCAGCACTCCGGGCGTACGGCGGACGCCGAACAGGAAGATGATCGGCAGCAGGTAGACGAAGGGGTGGATGACCTGCATGCCGTCGAGCACGGGACGCAGCCGGCCCCAGAACGAGTCGACGCGGGCCGCCAGGATCCCCAGCGGGATGCCGATCACCGTGCAGATGATCACCGCCACGATGATCATCCCGACCGTTTCCATGGTGAGGTCCCAGTACTCGTTGCCGAGCAGCCCGCACACCAGCAGGCCCGCCGCGCTGCCGAGCCCCACCAGCGCATTTCGTGTGGTGAGCCCCAGCAGGAAGAAGAGCAGCAGGACGATCGGCCACGGCAGCCAGGACTGGAGCAGGTTGTCGATGATGAGTTCGAGGAGCTTGTCGACGGGCCATTTGACGGCGTCGAGGAATCCCGTGATGTGGGTCGTCAGCCAGAAGACGATTTCCTCGATCCAGCGACCGAAGGGAATCTCCCAGACATCGAGGGTGCGGTTGTCCCAGAAGCTGGTGGCAAGCGTGTGGGGCTTCACGGCTGGGTGCCCTGGTGCTTGGCGGCTTCGAGTTCTTCTGAGATGTTCTCGACCCGTCCCAACTCGGCGAGGACTTCGAGGGGGCGCACGCAGCCGATGAGCCGGCCGTCGCCGTCGACCACGGCCACCGGCAGGCCCGACCCGAACAGCTGATAGATCTTGGCCAAGATGGTGTCGTTGGTCACCGCCGACACCGTCTGGACGAGCGTGCCGAGTTCGCGGGTGCCCCCGGCTCGGGCCTTCTCGGCAGCCTCGCGGGTGACTACACCGAGTGGCCGACCGTTCGGGTCGGTCACATGTGCGGCATCGACGCCGAGATCATTGATGACTCGCAGCACGTCCGCGACAGATGCGTTCTCGTCGACCACTGCGGCGTCTTCGCGCACCGTGTCGACCACCAGCACGCGGCCCTGGTCGACGTCCTGCACGAATTCGGCCACGTAGTCGGTCTCGGGCCGCATGAGGATGTCTTCGGGCGTGCCGATCTGGTGGATGGCGCCGTCCTTCATGATGCAGACCCGCGAGCCCACGCGCAGCGCCTCGTTGAGGTCGTGGGTGATGAACAGAATCGTCTTGTGGAGCTGATCCTGGATCGCCATCAGCTCGTCTTGCATCTGGCGGCGGATGAGCGGGTCCAGGGCGCTGAAGGCTTCGTCCATGAGGAGGATGTCGGGATCGGTGGCCAGAGCGCGGGCCAGCCCCACTCGCTGTTGCATGCCGCCGCTGAGCTGGCGGGGAAAGCTGGACTCGTAGCCGCTGAGCCCGACGAGGGCCAGGGCCCGCTCGGCCGCCTCGTTGCGGCCGTCGACGTCGATGCCCTTCACCTTGAGCCCGAAGGCGACGTTGGAGCGGATGTCCTGGTGTGGGAACAGGGCGAAGTGCTGGAAGACCATGCCTGTGCTGTCACGGCGAAAGGCCTGGAGCTTTTTGGGATCGAGGGCGGTGACGTCGGTGCTGTCGACGAAGACGCTGCCGGCAGTGGGCTCATGGAGCCGGTTCACGCAGCGGATCAATGTGGATTTGCCCGAGCCTGACAGCCCCATCACGACGAATATCTCGCCCTCGGAGACGTTGATGTTGGCGTCATTCACGCCGACGACGTGGCCGGTGCTCTTTCGAATGACATCTTTCGAGTAGCCGGCTTGCAGCAGTGTCAGTGCTTCGCCGTCGGGCTCGTCTCCGAAGATCTTGACGAGATTGGAGATCTTGACCTTGGTCGACATGGGCCACCCGCGCTCCGACGCTTCCGAACTTAACCCTCGAGGGCGCGGGGCCGACAACCCCAAACATTATGTCACTTTCATGTATGGATCGATGCCACGGTCGTGTCTTGTTGGCGATCTCCGTGACCCTCGTGGACTGGTGTGGACTGGCGTGGGCTGGCGTGGGCTGGCGTGGACTGGCGTGGGCTGGCGTGGACCCGTCCGATGGCGGGGTCCTCACTACCGTGGCGCCATGACTTGACGCGGCCGGCAGCGACAACGCCTGTCCCGCCGCTGGTCCATCGCCCGGACCGCCGTGACCTTCTGCGCCATGGCGCTGCTGACGGCCGGCTGCGTCGAGGCCACGTGGAACGTCGTCGCGAACGACGACGGGTCGGGCTCGTTCGAATGGCGCTATGTGTTCGATGACAATGTCGTCGGGCTCGATGCGGGGAGCGACGATGCCGCAATGCGGGCAGGGTGCTTGCAGTTCATCAGGAGGTTCGAGGGCGTCGGATCGGTGCAGCCCCGCATCCCAGGCGTGGAAACGCTCATCCAAAGCCGCCACGGCGACGGCCGCTGCAGTTATGTCGCAACGACTTCATGGTCGGCGGACGAGTCCGACAAGGTGTTCGACGCACTCGCCGAGGACGGAGGTCCCAAGTTCCGACGCATCACCGGCGGCGGATGGGGCTTCGATTTCGACACGAGCTTCATCGACGACTACTGGGAATCTGGAGGGCTGCCATTTCGGGCAGCCGACGTTCTGCAGCCGACGTTCACTCTCTCGCTGACGCTGCCTGGCGTTCCGTTGGGACACAACGCGGACTCGGTCGAAGGAACGACACTGGTCTGGATCGTCGATCTCACCGAGCCTGACGACATTCCCAGGGTGCTGCGCGCAGAGACGACGGGCCCCTCGGGCGGGACGGTGGTTCCCCTCATCGGAGGGGTGCTGTTTGCGATATTGGTCGTGTTCCTCGCACGCGCCAAGTGGCGCAGGCGCCAGGCCAGGTAGGCCACCGCCCGCGACAATGGGAGTTGCTATGGCAGCTTCCGCGAGGTTTGAGCAGTTCACGCTGGCGGGGATCGCAGCGCTGCATCTCGGTGTCGGGTTGACGCACACCTATGGCCATGCGGCCGCTGATGTGCCCATCCCGGGCGCCCAGCTCGCGTACATCGTTGTGGTGGTGACGCTCTTGCCGCTGGCCGCGGTGTGGGTGGCGTTCCGTCGCAGCGTCCGGCTGGGCGCTGCGCTGTTCGCCGCGTCGATGTATGCGTCGTTCGTGTTCGGCTACCTGCTGCACTTCGTTCTGGACACGCCAGACCTGCACTCCAACGTGATCGGCGACGGTGCGGGTGTGTTCTTCCACACGGCGCTGAGCCTGGCGCTCATCGAGTTCGTGGGCTTCGCGGTCGGGCTGGTTGCTGCGGTTCGCCGCATACGTTGACAGCGGCGCAGCCGCCGAGGGGCTAGGCGGCGTTCACCTGGGGGAGGATCTCGTCGTTGAGCTGGCGGAGGTCGTCCAGCGTCTTGGAGACCGGCACGTCGGCGAAGGGCGGCCAGATGAGCGGCATGGTCATGCCCGCAGCCTTCAGCTCGATCAGGTTCTGCGTGATCTGCTCGGCGGTGCCGGCCAGCAGGTTCGTCAGCTTGCCGTTGCGGGTCTGATCGGTCGGCTCGTCGGTGATCACGAACCAGCACATGCTGGAGATCTCCATGTCGTCGACGCTGTGCGAGCTGTCGAGCTTGTCGAGTTCGTCGCCGAAGGCGGTGAGCCATTCCGTCAGTTCCTCGGGCGTGTCCTGGATGCCGATCCAGCCCGACAGGTTGTACTGGGCCACTCGCTTGGCGGAGATGGCCGGGTTGCGCAGGCCGCTCATGAAGATCGGCGGATGCGGGTCCTGCAGCGGCTTGTGGCCGAACCCGCTGGGGCCGAAGTCGGCGAACTCGCCGTGGTACTCGAACAGGTCGTTCGTCCAGATGCCCAGGCAGATCTCGATGGTCTCGCGCACGTGCTTGTGCCGTTTCGGGAAGAGGTGCGATGCGCTTGCGGCAGCGAACTCCTCGGGCATCCAGCCCGAGCCGACCCCGACGTTGACGCGACCGTTCGACAAGTGGTCCACCGTTGCTATCTCGGCGGCGAACACGCCGGGCGAGCGGTAGGGCGTGTCGGTGATGCTCATGCCGATGCGACACTTCGAGGTCTTCGCAGCGAGCCACGGGATGAGCGGCCAGCCCTGGAACCACTGGCCGCGCGCCGAGACGGGGAGCTGCGTGGGGAACTGCTCCATCATCCCGAACGGGTACTGCAGCTCCCCCCGGTCCGAGACTTCGGGCACGACGATGCGGTCGAGCGTCCAGATCGAGTCGAAGTCCAGTTCCTCAGCGAGGTCGGTGAGATCCTCGAGCTCCTGAACGGTCACGTGGTCGCGGAAGTTCGGCAAGTACAACGCCAGCTTCATGTCAGCCATGTCAGATTCCCCCTGTTCGAGCAGCAGCACCCAACGCCGCCGCCAACACGCCGAACGCTAGGAACCGCGCCTCGCCACGGTCAAGCCGTTCCCCCCGGCGGCCTCGCGGCCTCGTACGAAATTCAGACGCTGGATCCGATCGGGCTGAACCTATGATCGGCATATGGCCGAGAACATCGTGACGGCGGCAGAGCTCGAGAAGCTCAGTCCGGCCGAGCGACACGCTCTGTTCGAAGCGAGCATCGTCACGGACCTTGACGAGGCGCCTCCGCAACTCGTTGAACGAGCGAAGTCGCGGGTGCAGCAGAAGATCGCGGAATCCGAGCCTCAGCGAGGGTGACCGCCGGACGCCGAGAGGTCCGAGCGACTGTCGAGTTCTTCCAAGACCTCGACCGTCAGCTGCCTAGTGACCGGGGACCCAACGGCGAACCATCCACGAACGACTTCCAGACCTTCGAGCTGTTCGAGATCGTCGAGAGATTCGCTGTGGGCTTCGATGACCTACCGGCGCTGATTCCGGGTCGGGATGACTACCGGGCCTTGATCTCGACAGGGGTGCTCGTTCGCGCGTTCACCGTCGTCGGTCAGCGATCCGCCGACGGGGCGATCGAGCTCATCTCACTCGATATCGACCTGGGCGACGACTGGTCGTAGCAGCCTGAGTGCGAACCGGCGGAGCGCCCGGCGATATCGAGAGGGTGGGTTGTTCGCTACGGTCGAATTGGTCGAGGGGAACGTCTGTGAGTGTCAGCGCTGAACCCGAGCTGGCCCCTGAGGGGCCTCCGATGAAGCCCTCGTCGTCCTCATGGCGCCGGCCTCGTTGGGCTGATGGGCGGCTGATCAGTCCGCGGGACGACGGAATCGCTGCGTGGATCAAGGTCGGCGCTTGGAGTCTGGCCGCAGCCGGGATGTGGCTGTTCGGACTGGCGGGCATTCCGACCAGTGCAACGGTGCCCGGGGCCGGTTTGGTGGTCGTACTGCTGATGGCGGTCTCGGCCGTCGCCCTTCGGGCGTTGAATGTTCGCGCTCGTGCGGAGGTTGAGCGTGGGCCGTGGGCTGCTGCCCCCATTCACTACGAGTCGCTCGACGCCGCTGGCTCGACATCTTGGTGGCAGACGCCACGCTGGCCTGATGGGCGTTATGTGGCCGCCAGCGGCGGCGTCGCCTTCCTCGCCGGGTTTGCCGCCTCGGTGTTGTCGTGCCTGGCACTGTGGGTGTTCGGGCAGTTGAGCGCTCCGGACCTCGGAGTCTCGTCATGGTGGGGATCGCTGGGCTCCGCGCTGCTCGTGCCGGCGACAGCCGTGGGCCTCGTATCGAGTCGGCGACTGACAGCACTCGCCTCGAAGGACGCAGCACGGGCTCGCGCAATCTAAGCCTCAGCGAGGGCGACCACCGAACGCCGAGAGGTTCGAGCGTGATCCGGCAGCATCCCAGGCGCCCAGTGGACGTCGAGTTCAGCTGAAGGGGCGCCGGGTCGCAACTGCGGGTGTCAATTGCCTCGTAGTTGAGCCCAAACTGGTGGTAGTCATGATGTCCGACAGTTACGGCGACTGGAGCGGACGCTGAACGGATCCCAAGCATTCGACCTGGACCAACCCGTCTATTCGCTGACCGACGCTGCGGCGATCCTTGCTGTCAGCCGGAGCACGCTCGGTTGGTGGCTAGAGGGTGGCGAGCGAAGCGGCCACCACTACAAGCCAGTCATTCGGGTCGAAGCGACCGGTGACACGCGTCTCACCTGGCCGGAATTCCTAGAAGCAGGACTCCTGCGCCAATATCGGCGCAATCTCCAAGTTCGGCTTCACGAGATTCGCAGTTTTGTCTCTGCCCTCCGCGATGAGCTCGGCGTAGCCCATCCGCTGGCGTACGCGGCACCTTGGGTCGGCGAGGGACGACGACTGCTCGTCCGATTTCAGGAGCGGTGCGATCTGCGCGGCGAACTGCATCTCATCGCAGTGGTGGATGGCCAGCCACTGCTTCTTCCGCCTGCTGATTCATTCGTGAAGCGGGTGGAATGGGACGACGACCGACCGGTCGCGTGGCGACCGCACGCTGACGATGCATCCCCGGTCCGATGCCGGCCGGACAAGCGATTCGGCCGGCCGGCCATCGCGGGCATCAGCACGACGGCGATCGTTGAGCATATTGACGGAGGCGAGACCGAAAACGAAGTGGCCGAACAGTTCGACCTGGCGCTCGAGAATGTCAGGTGGGCTGTCGCCTACGAAACGTCGCGTGTCGCAGCGCACGCCGCGTGAAGCCTGCCACCGTTCGCTTCTACTTCGATGCCGACATCCTCGGTCTCGCCAAGGTCGTCGCTGCGCGCTAGTCGGGGATCCAGTCTTCGGTTTGGAGGCCGAGCCCGTCGGCGATGCGGTTGGCGTAGGCGTAGTAGCCGACGACTTCGGTGATGTCGAGGATGTCGCGGTCGCTGAAGCCGGCGTCGCGCAGGGCGTCGACGTCGGCGTCGGTGGTGGCGGCGGGGGTCTCGGTGAGCTTGACGGCGTAGGCCAGCATGGCGGTGCGCTTTGCGGACAGCCCTGCGGTGGTCCAGTCGTGCTCGACGGCGGCGACGAGCTCGTCGTTCTTGATGAGGCGGCGCAGACCGCGCCGGTGGTGGACCACTCAGTAGTGGCAGTCGTTGGTGAGGCTGACGACCAGGGCGATGAGCTCGCGTTCGACCTTGCGCAGCGTGGCGGTGCCGGCCATGGCCGATTCGTAGAGGCCTTGGTGTGCGGCCATGCTGCGGGGGTTGAGCGAGTGGATGGCCAAGATGTGGTCGACTCGGCGGTGGGTGGGGTCCACGACCCGGGGGAACAGCTCGCCGAGCTCGCCGCCCCAGTCGTCGTCAGCAATGACCGTGATGCGCGCCATGAGCCAGCGTGACACACGAAAAGGCAGCGTGTTCGACGCACACCGGGTCTTAGGGTGATCGAGTCGCTTGGAGGGTTGTGCATGGACGTCCGCGACGGCGCTTGGTCGGAAATCGAGTTGACCGTCACGGTGAAGGCGTACCCGGCGATATCGACGAAGCACCGCGAGACGGTGTGCGTTGCGGGCATCCAGGAGGGTCTGCTGGGTTCTGCCAGCCACATCCGGCTCTATCCCGTGCCATTTCGAGACTTGCCCTTCGAAGTGCGATTCAGGAAGTGGGACCGCATCAGGGTCCGAGTTCGCCGGCCGCGCAATGACTCGAGGCCCGAGTCGCACTCGATTGATGCATCAACCATCCAGCTACTCGGCCATCTGGGCTCCGAAAGGAACTGGCAAGCTCGAAGACCGGTCGTCGACCAGTTGCACCGTTACTCGATGTGCGAGCTTCAGGCAGCTCAGAGGGCAGATGGAACCTCGCTCGGTCTGGTGGTCCCTGACGAGGTGCTCGATTTCACGGTGGACGAACGCGAAGCAGACGAACGGGAGGAAGCTCGGCGTTACCTGGCATCACAGCCGACGCTCTTCGACATCCACAAGGCTGACTTGCCGCTCGTCGAGGCGATTCCCTACTACTTCCGCTACAGATTCCGTTGCGCCGACTGCGCTCCTGGCAAGTCCCCGCACCACATGTCGATCATCACATGTCGATCATCGACTGGGAGATCCATCAGGCATACCGCAGCTGGCGCGACCAATACGGGCCCGACCAAGTACTCGAGCACCTACGCACGAAGTGGCTGGATCAGATCTGCGCGCCTGAGCGCGAGACGATGTTTTTCTCGGGCAACATGCATCAGCATCCCGGGTCGTTCCTGATTCTCGGATGCTGGTGGCCGCTGCGCTAGAGGTTCACCACGTGCAATGTCCGGTCTTGTGCCTGGAGCGCGTCCACAATCAGGCTGCGATGGCACGTTTGGTGATCGCGCTCGAAGCACAAGAGGGCGACGTGCTCGCTCTGCAGCACTTCCCCTAGGCGTCTCAAGTCATCCGCGCTCCCGTTGAGGAGGCGTTTGTTGAAGTAGGCGATCGCCCGTTCATCCCCGGAACGGAGAGCATAGCGGTTCTCCTTGGGATTACCGAGGCCCTTCATGTGCTCGTAGGCGATGCCAGCTTCCGCAAGCGCCTCTTGCAGCCGGCTCTTTGAAAACCCTCGAACGCGGCTCATCGCGTTCTCGCGGACGTCTACGAGCAATGTGACGCCTGCTGACGTAAGGGCTTCGACGAACTCGGCGGTGTTGCGGCCTTCGTAGCCGATCGTGTCGATGCGGTTGAGCTTCGAGTGGGCAAGTTTGTGAGCCTTGCCGACTGAGATCTCGGCTGCGCTGGCCAGTTCAGGCAGGGAGCATCCTTCGGCGTGGAGTCGCGCAAGCAGCGAGTCTCGTTCTTCCGTGCGCCGCTGAATCTGCTGACTGAGGCGCATCAGATCGTCGAGCCCTCGGCTTCGAGTTCTTTCATTTTTTGAAAGCACGCGGTGAGCGTAGTGGCCTCGCGCGACGCGAGCCGATGGCATAGCGGCTTTGGTCGGTTAGGAGTCAGTTGGTTGCTGGCTCAGTAGATGTACTCGAAGCCGAGCTTGTCGCAGAGGTAGCCGTAGTTCTCGCGTAGGTGCCGGGCAGGAACGCCGATCTGGCGGTATCGGCTCAGCGCCTCCAGCAGCAGGATCTCGAACGCGGCCCAGTTGAGGTCGCTGTCGACATCTCTGCGGTAGCCGATGACGGCACGGGCTCCGGTGTTCTCCTGGAACGCCTTCAGCCGTGACTCGCCGACTCCCATGACCGAGCACGAGCCGAAGTGGATGATGCGGCCTTGCGCCCGGCCGTCGATCAGGGCTTCGAGGTCTTCGAGCGAGACGTAGCGCTTGCCGCCGAGCCAGAGGCTGCCGGGCCCGCCATGGAAGCCGAAGTAGCCGACCTGGTAGCCGGCGTAGCGCTTCTGGAGCCACTTGTCGAGGTAGTGCTGCAGTTCGGGCACAGTGGCGACGTTGCGGCGGATGCACTTGAGCTCGCCGATGACTTGGAGGGTGTGGAGCATCGGTTCGATGCTCCACGGGACACGCAGGTCAGCGTCCCAGTCCCCTTCGAAGGCGAACACGCCCGTTGCGATCGGTTCGGTGGAGGGATCGCGTCCGGTTGCGGTGATGGTCGTACCTGCGTTCTTGGCCATGGTGTTCCTCGGCTTCCCGTCCTGTGAGACGGCGGCGAGGTTACGGATGCTCCGAGGACGCAGCCGAGTCATCCCATCGCCGCCGGGTTAGCTCCTCACCACCGCTCGCTCTACTCCGTGGAACGACACGAGTCACTACGGTTCTGGCGCTGACTGGCGGGAGGTTGCGGTGTGAAGATTTCGGCGATCTTGAGCAACATCGAACAGGAGCAGTTCGCACTGCCCGAGTTCCAGCGCGGCTACGTGTGGGGGCGCGAGGACGTCCGGAACCTGTTCGACTCCCTGTACCGGCGCTACCCGGTTGGCGGGTTCTTGGTCTGGACCACCCAGCCCGACCCCCAAACGGTCCGCGGCGATGCGGGACAGACCGGCGGCGCGGTCAAGCTGCTCTTGGACGGACAGCAGCGCGCAACTTCGCTGTTCGGTGTCGTGCATGGTCGGCCGCCTGACTTCTTCCAGGGCAACGAAAAGGCCTTCACCGATCTCTACTTCAACGTCGAGACGGAGACTTTCGAGTTCTACGGACCGGTGAAGATGGCCGACGACCCGCTCTGGGTCTCGGTAACGGATCTCTTCAATTCCGAGTTCGAACAGGTCGTCCACCAATTCGAGCAACGCTCAGGCAACTTCCCGTTGATCACCTACATCAAGCGTCTAAATCGACTGTTGGAGATCCGCGAGACCGACTTGCACATCGAGGAAATCGCTGGCGACGACCTCTCGGTAGATGAGGTGGTAGAGATCTTCAACCGTGTCAACTCAGGTGGCACGAAGCTGTCGTCGGCCGATCTGGCGCTCGCTCGTCTGTGCGCGCACTCGCCGCAGGTGCGCAACGAGTTGCGCCGTCTGCTTGGCGACTGGGAAAGGGCTCAGTTTTCTTTCCGCCAGGAATGGCTGCTGCGCTGCGCCACCGCGGTAGCCACCAACCAGGCGTCGTTCAACAGTCTGCGTGAGGTTTCAGTCTCGGAATTCGATGCTGCGTTGAAGAAGGCCGCGCAGAGTATCGAATTCATCCTCAATCTGTTTGGCGACCGGTTGGGCATCGACCACAGCCGCGTGCTGGCTGGCCCGTACGCGCTCGCCGCCTTGATCCGAATGGTCTCAGAGCGGGGCGGTTCGGTTACCGACCATCAGACACAGCAGCGGATGCTGTTCTGGTACATGCACTGCTTCATGTGGGGCCGTTACAGCGCCTCCACCGAAACCAAGCTGCAGCGAGATCTCCACGCGCTCGAAGCGGGCGGTATCGACAGTCTCATTCGAGAACTCGAGCAGTGGCGGGGCAGCCTCACGGTCCAGCCCGACGACTTCGACAGCTCCAGCATCGGGGCCCGGTTCTACCCGCTGCTGTACATCCTGACTCGCGTTAACTCGTCAAGGGACTTGTTCAGCGGCATCCAGCTGTCGCATGCGCTGCTGGGCCAGCACAGCAAGCTCCAGGTACACCACATCTTCCCCAAGAAGCGTCTATACGACGCCAGCTACAGCCGCTCGCAGGTGAACGCGCTCGCCAACTTTTGCTTCCTGACGGCATTGGGGAATCAGTCGATCAGTGCAGCCGACCCTGCCCGCTACCTCGCCGAGGCCGAAGCCGACAACCCAGGCGTGCTCGCGTCGCAGTGGATTCCTCAGGATGAGGCGCTCTGGCAGATCGACCGCTATCCCGACTTCTTGGCTGCGCGTCGAACGCTGCTGGCAGATGCGGCCAACGAGCTACTGCGGACACTCCGGGAGGGAATCGGCACCCCTGCACAGCCGGTCGGCGGCCGCGCTGCGGCCGCATCCGAGAAGTCTCCGCTGGCATTCGAGCTGCAGCCCGCCGAAGACGAGGCGGAGGACCAAGAGATCAGGGATGTCCTCGCTCTTGCTTCCGAGCTTGGGATCGCGGCGCCCGAGACGCATTACGAGATATGCGATGACACGACGGACGAAGTTCTTGCCGTGGCCGATATCGCGTGGCCGCAAGGCATCCAACCCGGTCGACCACCGCCGGTCGCGTTCTTGATCGACGCCGATGCCCACACGGAAGAACAGCTCGGCGAACTCGGCTACAGGTTCTTCACGACCAAGGCCCGCTTGGTGTGGCACCTCGAAGAACTGCTTGGCATCGATATCGATGGCGATCAGATCGTTGGCGAAATAGCCAAAGACGGAGACAGCTAGACGACGTCGCCCGGGCGCCACAGTTGAGTTTTCAGGTTCCCTATGGGACCTTCAGATGTGTACTCGTACACGCCAGAAAACTTGAGGGCGCCGTCCCACTTTCCGTGACTCGAACGTAGGGCCATTCGCTCTCCTATGACTGACCATATGAGAACAGTCTCGTTTTCTTCGAGGAACTGGGCGAAGTCGGATTCCCGCATGAGAAGGGCCGATGTGTCGCTGCCGCGGCCAACCGGGTCGAATGCGACAAGCTCGCCGGCGACGTTGTTGAAGTCTGCGTTCTTGCCTGTCCACGTCAGGCCCATCGACTCGACGATTCGCCAATCTGGCCGACACAGTGACACTGGCTCAGAGGTTGAGCAGTCGTAACCCCCATCTCCTCCCACGTAGGACATGGCAGCCGGTCGAAGGGATCGGATATGCGGTGGCTGACTCTCGTCAACGAAAAGGCCTTCGGTCTCGGGCAGGATCACCACATCGCGGAACCCGGGACTCCACCCGACTTCACCAAAGAAGAGCACCCACGGGTTCCCAGGTTCAGGAAGCCTCTCTTCCCGAGAGTTGGTTGTGCGGAGAGCCTCCAAAGTCTCAGCGGCTGATCCTCGTTCAACCAAGTAACCGGTCAGGTTGACCCACACTTCTCTTCGCGGACGGTCCCACTGATCGTGGCCCGGAGGGGTTGGCTGCCTCCACGTCCAGCTGCCGTCGAGCCGGAGCCACGCGGTGCCGTCCTCGTTGCTCCTTGGTCGCAGCAACCCGAGGACATCGGGCAGCTCGTCTGCGCGATCCAGCCAGTCGAGTGCATCGGCGTCCTCGGCCCAGTCGAAGTCGTCGAGGCTCGTCCACCATTCGCGCGAGGCAGTGCTCCTTGGCCGGTGGTTTCGCATCGCGGGTTGGATGAACGACGGGTCGATGTCGCGCCTGTATCCCTGCCACGGTCCGTTGTATTCCGCGAATGGGCGGGTATCGCTGTAGCTGGCGCGGTATTGGAAGTTGTCCGAGATATGGGCGAGGATCTCGTGCAGCGCGATCCATTGGTACTTCTTGCCCATACGTTCCGGCTTCTGAGTGTCGTGTCTCGTCAAGGACGCCACCCGCGAGTCGAAGTCGCCGAACCGCTCGACGGTCCAGCCGAGGTCGAATGCCCGCCACAACACGTAGCGCTGAATGATGTCGAGACCTAGGCGGGGCTCCCTGCGGTCGCGCAGCGCCATGAGTTCGTCGTATTGCGCCTTCTGCTCGCCGTTGAGCAGTTGTACGACGACTTGTTCGAGCCCGAGCTCCACTATCCGACGCCGGATGGCGAATGCAAAGCCCGGCTCATCGGACTCGCCTTGGTCGCCGGAGGCGTCGTCAGCGGCGAAGCGGATCGTCGGAGGGCGCGGGCGGTTGCGCTCGATCAGCCGCTCGAATATCTCGCGGAGATCCCCTTCAAGCGAGCCCAAGAAATCCTCCAGCTCTTCATCGCATGATCGCCAACGGGGATCCTCCAATGGCACAGACAGCCACGATCTGGACTCGGTACTGGAATTTGTGCCGATGGTGTATCGAGCGAAGTCCCAATGCATCACCGAGAATCGAATCTGCCCTCGCACGCGCTCCATATCGGACATCGGTTCAGAGGGGTCTGTCTCGTCCCGGTCGAGTTCCTCGAGTTCGACGTCGTCAGGAATGTGGGGCCAGTCGCTCTGGTACGGCGGCTCGATCTTCGAGCGATCGACAACGATCTCGGCACCGAGGTAGAGCGCCCGTTCGATTACGCCGCGTGCGTAGTCGCGCAGGAGGAAGTGCGCCGGCGGTTCGCCGTCGGCAAACACCTCCCGATAGACGGTCTCTGCCAGTGACGCCACTCCCTGAACGTCCGTGCTGCGCATGGCGATTCCATACGCAGCGGCCATCACGCGCTCGCGTACGTAGGGATCATCGACGTGGCGAAAGTGATGCACGAGTTGTGCAGCCAAGTCAAAGTTCCCGTCGAGCAAGGCCACGAGGCATTTTGTGGCCCGGTCCCTCACGAATCGATTGGAGGTCGCCAGGAACCAAGCCAAGACGACAGCACACGCCCACGCTGACTCCGGATCGGCTGCGGTATCCGACGCGTGCAGGCCCTCAGCCCAGTCCAGTAGCCGGTCCACGGGACCGTCTCGGCCGTAGGCGTAGTGCAGATGAGTGGACCAGTCGGCGTCGCGATCTGCCATGGGGATCCGACGCCAGCGATCGTCGAGGGACTCGGCACCGAACGGATGGCCGGGGATCGTTGCGCACGTCACGAGCGCGTCGAGAAGTTGCCGCCGTTCGTAATCCTCAACGCTCTCGAATGCTGCTTCTACAAGTTCGATGCACCTCGGACCGATCGTGTCAGGATCTCGCCACGGCAGCGTGCGGAAGAACGCTTCGACTATCGACGGTCCATACACGTCGTCCCAGTAGACATCGAGCAGTTCGACGCCGTGGCACTCGGGCACGAGAACCGTGAGTGCGTCCTGCAGACCCGGGCGCCAGCCCAAGGCGAAGGCAATGCCGTCGGAACTCTCAATGTCCAGTGCTTCTGCGAGGCTCTCCGGCGTCTCATGCGAGTTGACGAAGTGGCGCGCAATCAGATGGTCAGCGAACCATTCGAACCCGAACTGGACTGCGATCTCCGAGTCCTGACCCCCCGTCGGCACCTCGATGAGCAGGCCATTGTCAACAAGTGACCGATAGAGGGAACGTCTGAATCCACTCGCAGGCGCGAATCCACCGATGAGCTCGAGCGCTTCGCCTCGCGGCAGCCAGTACTCACGACGACTGGCAAGCTCGGAAGCGAAACCGTCGAGAGCCCGTTGGACGGTTGCCGAGTACCGGTCATGGTCCAGCAGATCTGCGATCTCGGCATTCACGCCCTCCAGGTACCTGTCGAACACCTTCGTGATGCCCTCGGCGCCCACCGGAAAACGACGCTGGCCGACACGACGCAAGCCTTCGCAGAGCGCCTTCAGGAAGAGCGGTTTGTCGAACTCGGGACGCAACAACGGCGTCGTGGGGAACTCCAATTCGAAGTGCTCGCAGAATCGCCGCACAGCCGCGTACGTCGAGTCTGCGAACCCATGATGTTCCAGCACGTGCGCGTCTTGCAGGACCTCCTGGCTGACGACTCGCTCCAGGTACGTCGTCCTCACAGAGAGCACAATCCCAATCCAGGGAGAGCGCCTCAGCCGAGCAAGAAACGGTGCTAGGTGCGCCGGCCAGATTGCATCACCCTCGCCTTCGTTGATGCCATCGATGATGACGAGCGCCCGGCACGCAGCGGCTTGGGCCGCCGCCTCCAGAGCACCGACAAACGCATCTGCCGAACTGCTAACTCGATCGAGCTGTTCAAGCACCTGCGTCCAGGGGTCTGCCTTGGACAGAAATCGCTGTCCCATGAGGACGACGGTTGGCAAGCCTCGCGCGATGCGATCGGCGCCGACATCGCACAGCAGATGCGTCTTGCCAGTGCCAGCGTCCCCGGTGACGATCAGCAAGTCAGCGTTGACGACCGGCTCGCGATGTCGCAGTTCGTCCTGGGTTCTCCAGAGCTGACCTTCCAAGCGTCGCAAAGCGAATCCCGCTTCGCGAAACGGGTTCGACCTTGGGGCGTAAGAGTCCTCGTCGACCGGGTTCGCTTCGTCGTAGCTGCGCTCGGCTGATGTGAGTGGCTGATGATGGTCTTCAGCTAAGTCCAGCGTGCGTTGGATCGCCTCGCACACGTTGGAGACCCGCCAAGGCTGATCCGGTGGACAATCGAAGTCTGCGAGCGCGCACATGACCTCGTCGCACTCATCGGTGAGGGACTTGAGTGACAGCTCGCCGCTCGATGGGTCCTCCGTGGGGATTCGGCGGATCTCGTAGGTGCACGAACGGCGGATGTCGTTGGCGAGTCGCTGCACCGATTCCCCAGCGGCGCCTGTCCGCCCGAAGAGTTCCAGGGTCTGGGCAATCGGCAACTCCACGTGCAGCTCAGGCGTATAGCGCGCACCGGCCGACGCGATTGCTTCGTCCAGGCGACCCCTGAACCAGCTCTCGACGAACAGCTTTGGATCGCCGAACCAGAATTCGAGCCGACCTGCCTGTTCTGGCAGCGAGAGCCGTTCCCACAGCTCCGATGTGCCCCACCAGACATATTCGACGTCCATGCCGCGATCGGCGGCCCAGCCCTGCCACTTCGCGGCGCGCTCATGCCACTTCTGCATCTCGGTCTTGATGTTTGGCTTGCGCCCGTCTGAGCGGTCGCGTGGAACGCAGACGTGGTACCTAGTGAGCTTGGGGTGGGTGCCAAGTGCCTTCTTCACCGACCGGTCAAGCTGGTTCCACTGCGTTTGCGTGAGCGAAGTCTCGAAGAACTTTGCCTGCCATCCCCACTCTGTGTCATCGCTGAGCGTGCAGTAGCCCTCGACGCCTGCGTCGGGGTTGCCAGTGCGAACAAAGGCAGCGTTGGCGGGAGACTCGCAACGTGCGAGCTGACTGCACAACTCTTCGAAGGCTCTCGCTCGTGAGCCGTCGAATTCCCGCAGGCTGGCCCAAACTGATGTCACCGACGTCGACCCCTCTCCGGCCGAATCGAACCTACCGTCGAGTACGACGTAGCCACAGGCCGCTACCGCACGAGAGCGGCCGCCCCAGGCGCACATGTTCGTTCCCGCGGGTGGGCCAAGTAGCGACGCTCGCAGATATTCTGCGTCGAGGTGTCACGAAGGGAGTGTGCAGTGGTCAAGACCAGCCTGTTTGAGCTGCTCGGTCGTCCAGTAGAGGGCGCAGTCGCCCACGGCGGCACGAAGCAGACATTCGCTCCGCCGGAAACCTATGACGATGATGGCCTGCTGCCGTCGATCGTAGATCTGAGCACATCTGTGACGAGAGTCACTGCTGAAACCACCGACGACGATGGTTTGCTGCCGTCGATCGCGGACCTCGGTACTGCCTACACCAGGGAGGAGCCAGAGACGTACGACGATGCCGGGCTGCTGCCACTGTCGTGACGCACCGCTGCGCGTTGCTAGTGGGCGACGAGTCAGACTTCCATCTTCGGGCAGTCGCTGAACAGCTTCGTCCGCGCAGCGTCCAGCCGCTGATCTTCGATGCGGACTCGCTGCGCCAGGTCGGCTTCTCGTACTCCTCTGACGGGCTGACGATCGGCGGCACCGAGGTCACCTCCGGGTCGCGCGGCTGGTTGCGGCGCGTAGCGCCGAGCCGCTGGACAACAGGAGACCTAGTCGGCTCGGTCGCCGACGTCTCGTTGCGGGCTCGTGTGAGTCTCATTGCATCGTTCAGTCGGTTCAAGGGTTGCGAATGGATGACGCGGGTGGACGCCCTGCTAGCGGCGGAGGATCGCCTCCATCAGCTCGCGATGGCACGCAGCATCGGCATCGCGACACCGAAGACGGTCGTATCCGACGACCCCGATGAGATCCGACGGTCCTTGGGCAGCGATGCAGTTCTCAAACCGCTCGCGACTGGTGCGTTCGTTGATGAGAGCGGGCAGCCCCAGGTAGTGCACACGGCTGAACTGACCGAGGAGATACTCACTTCGGGAGACTTCGCCACTGCACCATTCGTCGCGCAGGAACGAGTTGAGGCCGAGAGGCACCTGCGCGTCGTCACGGCTGGAAGCGAGGTGCGCACGGCGGCGATCGACGCTGCCGACTGGCCTCTCGACTGGCGAATGGCGGAGGGTGCTCACAGCGCATGGCGCCGGCACGACTCGCTCGACGTCGAGTCTCAAGCCCTCCGACTCGCAGACGCGTTGGGCGTCGGCTTCTCAAGCCAGGACTGGCTCGTTCCAGAGAACGGTCCGGCAGTGTTCATCGACTTGAACCCGGCGGGACAATGGATGTTCCTGCCTGACGACGTCGCCGGGCCCATTACCGACCATATCGTCGGCTTTCTCAGCGGTGACCTATGAGTTCTGAAGGAGGAGTCTCGGCACCTGAGGAGAACACGGACGACGCGCCTCCGCGCCAGCGCCGGAAGGGCCATAACCACGCAGCATTCCTGCTCGCCTCGCTCAGTCGCTACGCGTTCGACTACTACACAGACAGGAAGGTCCACCCTGGCCGCATTGGCTCGGGAATCGACGAGTGGGACGACGACGACCAGCATTTGGCCATCGAGGAGGGCAAGAGGCAACTCGACGCGCAGATAGTGCAGCTCCAACAGATCATTCGCCGGGCCAGTGTCCTCCTGCCTGTCGGACTCGCCATATCGGTGTTCTTCCTCACCGCGCTCGACGATGCCGCGACGCTAGGACAGCCTCTGCAGACGATCATCCGCGTTGCGTTGCTCCTCGGCGCTGCAATGACCATCTGGGGCACGCTCGTCATGGGTGCGTTGATCGGGGCCCGATCGACCTTCATGAGGACGGACACAGCCCAACTGACTCGCGAGCCGTCAGGCCTGCGCCGCTATCTCGCCCGCGACTATGCCGAGAACGTGGAGACGGGCGAGAACACCATCGCCGCCCGGCTCACTCACCTTGGCACCGGCGTTGCGTGGATCGTCCTTGGAGCCCTCATCGGAGCAGTTGGCCTAGCGATGATCTACTGGCAGCCGGTCGCGCCCGTGATGGCCGAGCCGCAGTGCTGCGTAGTGGAGTGCTGCGAGACCGCGAAGTAGCTGAGACAAGAACCATCGTCTCCCACAACGGCTACGCGCCAACAGGCATATGCATGAGGTAAAGCGGTAGCACGCGTTGGCGTCTCAGGTCGAATCCCGGATCCGCGGTGTCAACACATGTAGGCTCGCCAACGCATGGGCCGCTGGGTCGACACCGATGACCTAATCGACGCGCACGGTGTTGCGGACCTCCTAGGACTCGCGCAGCGCAACACGGTGTCTTCGTACCAACGTCGTTACCCGGACATGCCGCGATCGGTAGTCGATCTGGGAAAGGGTCGGTGCAAGATGTGGCTGCGGTCAGAAGTGCTCCTCTGGTCAGCTGAGCGTCAGGCGCGTTGATGGATGTCACAGGCGTCAACGATGCTGCCGAGATGAGCACACAGACACTCACCGAACGTCACCGCGCCAACCCGGCCAAGGCCGGTGGGGTGGTCTACACGCCACCTGCTCTCGCGCGATTCTTGGCTGCGCAGGCATTCGATGCCTACGAGGATGTGGGCCCCATCAGCATCCTCGATCCGGCATGCGGCGATGGTGAGTTGCTCGTCGCTGCGGTGGCGGAGGCCGGGCGACGCAAGGTCAATGTCGAAGCCGTCGTTGGCTATGACATCGATCCGGAAGCCATTGAGCGCGCATCATCACGACTAGCTGAGACGAGAGGTGTCCAACTCCAGGTTGCTGACTTCATTGCTGAACAGGCTGAATGCAGCCGACACTGGGATTTGTTTGGCACTGATCGGCAGATTCAGCCCCTCGGTTTTGATCTTGTGATCTCGAACCCGCCGTACGTGAGAACACAGACCTTGGGTTCGGACCACGCCCAGTCGTTGGGCAGGAGCTACGGACTCACCGGACGGGTCGATCTCTACCAGGTGTTCGCGGCGACGATGATTCAGGCTCTGGCACCCGGCGGCGCGATTGGGCTGCTCTGCTCGAACAAGTTCCTCACAAATCGAGCTGGCAGCTCGATGCGTCGGCTGTTGCTCAACGAGCTCGTGCTACGAGAGCTGGTGGATCTCGGCGATACGAAGCTGTTCGAGGCAGCGGTGCTGCCGGTGATTGTCTCAGGGGTACGTGCGGGCCCGACTGAGAAACGCGCTGGGGTTCCGCGTTTCCGGGCTGTCTACGAGGTCAAGCCAGATCTGATGGCTTCGAAACCACGGGCAACACCTGTCCTGGAGGCGCTGCGAGAGCGAGTCTCTGGGTTCATCGAGGATTCTGGGCGGACGTTCGCCATTCGTGAAGGCCTCCTGGACCATGATGCCGGCTCGAATCGACCTTGGAATCCCGTCGATGAAGAAACTCGGCGGCAATTCGAAGTACTCCGACGCTCGGAGACGATTGAGCTAGGGGCCATCGGCAAGATCCGAGTTGGGATCAAGACGACCGCTGACTCCGTATTCATCCGTTCGGACTGGTCGCGCCTTCCGGATGATCTACGCCCGGAGCGGGCCTTGATCCGTCCACTCTTGACTCACCAGGACATCGAGCCTTGGTCCGCGGCACCTGGCCAGCGGCAGATTCTGTACCCGTACCAGACTAACAGTGCGCGCGCGACACCAGTGGACCTCAGTTCGTTCCCTCGCACCGCGGCCTACCTCGACCAACACCGCGACCAACTTGCGGGCCGGAAGTACGTCGTCGATGCCGGAAGAAAGTGGTTCGAGATCTGGGTGCCGCAGAGACCGGCACTCTGGCGCAAACCGAAGGTGGTCTTCCCGGACATCGCGGAGGAGCCCAGATTCGCCTTCGACAGCTCCGGGGCGATTGTTAACGGCGACTGCTATTGGGTCATCATCGAGGACGAGGACTTGGCTGAGATCGTGACGGCTGTGGGCAACTCGAGCTTCTGCACATGGTTCTACGACCGGGCCTGCGGCAACTTTCTGTACGCCGGTCGTCGACGATTCATGACGCAGTACATGGAGCGTCTACCGATCCCCAAGCCAAGTCCAAGACTCGCGGATGAGATCCGTGCGTTGCGCCGTGAGGACGCGGCTGATCGTCTCGATGGGCTCGTCTGGTCCTCGCTAGGCCTCGAACAAGTCGGAAGGTAGCGGGATTTGTCGCTTCGAGTTCGTGACGAGGCCGCCGAACTGGACAAACTCGTCAAAGAACTCGGCACCGGTGGAAACCACGATCTCGGTGATCTCGGTTTCCCCTGACGACATGATCTCGCCATACGCGACCAAGTAACGCGCGTCACAGTGCCGAAGGTCATAGCCGACCGCCATTGCTGGCGCCGTGTCCGTAGGCAAGACCAATCCCAGGTCAATGGTTGGTGACGTTTGAAGCTTCACCTCCAGCGCTTGAGAAACCAGGTCCGGCCATTGACCGTGGTTGTCATGCCGCCCGACTCCCAACGCCGAAGTGACAGCCTTCTGCCGCTGCTCACCGCGGACCCGATCCTGCTCTGCACCGACGGTCGGAAGACGCGTGCCGGCCAGCGCGAGCGCTCGGTTGTAGATCTCGGCGATCGAAAGAACCTCGCCCGGCTCTGGCCGGGCACCAGAGCCCTGCGCGGCGAGCACATAGGCGGAGACAGATCCCGGTCTGAGAACCCGAGTTAGCGGGATCGTGTCGACCTCGCTGACCAGCGTCGAACCCGCGCGTCCGGGGGTCCGTTTCGCTTGAAACTTGGACGTCAAGGTCCCGGTCCGGTCCCACTGAGCGACCTGCTGGCCGCGAACCACCTTGACGGCCCGGACGATCCCCAAGTCATCGGGGCGCATCAGCACGTATCTGCGTTCGGGTGATACCTCCTGATTCCAGATTTGCAGGTTGTCGCTTACTTGGACATGAACGTCCAAGTCCTGGCCCGGAAAGCGAGGATTGATCTTCTTGAACGAGGTCGGAGGCTCATACCCAAGTGCCTCCGCCACGATCCGCTTAGCAACCTTGGACCGACTTCGGATTGGGCCCGAGACTTCTTGTCCCAGTAGCCGGTTCGCGAGCAACGCCTCGAGTTCATCGTCCGAAAAGAAGAGTTCAGGACTCTCCAGGAGAACCGAGTCGTAGATCGTGAGGCCGGACGCTCGGATCGCATCGGCCCGGCGGCGCGCGGAAACCAGCAGGGAACTTTGGGAAGCCATAGCGCGACAGCATCGCGCAGGTCGGAGATAGCGGCGCCAACGAGCCCCGCGCGCCCATCGCGAGCGCTCGTCGAGGTCGCGGCGTGTCGGTCATGTTGGCTTCCTTGATCTGTCTGCTAGCTCTACTGCCCCTCCCTACGGTTGGGGCGTGGCTGACAAGTCGGCGATCGAGTGGACCGAGGCGACGTGGAACCCGACCACGGGCTGCGATCGGGTGTCGCCGGGCTGCGACCGCTGCTATGCGCAGACCCTGGCCAAGCGGCTCAAGGCGATGGGGTCGCCCAAGTACCAGAACGACGGCGACCCGGCGACGAGCGGGCCGGGCTTCAAGCTCACCTTGCATCGGTCATCGCTCGATGTGCCTCGACGCTGGAGCGCATCCCGCCTCGTGTTCGTGGACTCGATGAGCGATCTCTTCCATGACGGTGTGCCGCCCGAGTTCATCGCGCAGGTCTTCGAGGTGATCCGCCAGACGCCCCAGCACACCTACCAGGTGCTCACCAAGCGAGCGCAGCGGCTGAGCCGGATCGCAGGCGAGCTCGACTGGCCGTCGAACCTACCGATGGGCGTGAGCGTGGAGACTCGCCGGTACGCCTTCCGCATCGATCACCTGCGCAAGGTGCCCGCAGCGGTGAGGTTCGTGAGCGCCGAGCCGTTGCTCGGCCCGCTCGGCGAGCTCGATCTTGCGGGCATCGACTGGGTGATTGCCGGCGGCGAGTCCGGTGCCGGCGCCCGGCCCATGGAGCTGGAGTGGGTCACCGAGCTGCGCGACAGGTGCACGGCGGCCGGCGTGGCGTTCTTCTTCAAGCAGTGGGGAGGCAGGACGCCCAAGGCCGGCGGCCGGGAGCTCGAGGGCGAGGTGTGGGACGAGATGCCGGCGGCGGCTGGGGTCCCTACTTAAATTCACCGTGCTCTTGAGCAGCCTGGATCTAGTCTCTCCGTCGCTCCGCTGAACGCGGCGTCAGCTCACGTGCCGTAGGCAGACGGCGATGCTTCAGAGCGGAGCGAATGTCTGAAGCGGTTTGGTTGGAGCTCAGGTCGTGACGTATAGTGCTCGTGTACTTCTACATCGGCGCATAGGCCTCAGGCCGAACGCCACGTCCTACGGCCGCCTTCGGGCGGCCGTAGCTGCGTGCTGAGCGATGTACGTCTGCTACATCGACGAGTCCGGCGGATTCGAAGCCCCGAACGCCGGCCCTCGGGCAACGCCGCTCATGGTGTTTGCTGGACTCATCGTGGAGCTAACGGCGATCAAGCCCCTCACGGCTGAATTCCTTGCTCTGAAGCGAAGGTTCTACCCAGGTGCGGCATCACGGCATCTCGACTACATGCTCATGGAAGTCAAGGGTTCGGCGTTGCGGAGGGCATTGCGCGAGGGAGGACATCGGGAGCGCTCACATGCTCTTGGTGTGCTTGACGGCGTGATCCGGCTTATCGAGCGACACGACATCCGGCTCGTCGGTCGCGTCTGGGTCAAGGAACCCAAGAAATCGCTGAGGCCGGATGCCACCTACACGTATGCCGTTCAGGACATCGTTCGGCATTTCGACCACTACTTAGGTGCACAGCACATGCGTGGCCTCGTCATTTGTGATGGCAGAGATCATCGACAAGATGTTCGTGTCTCTCATTCCGTGTTCACGCAGAAGCACCAGTTCGGCGGGGACGCCCTGCCTTGGCTCATCGAATCGCCGTTGTTCGGCAGGAGCGAGAATCACGTCGGACTGCAGCTCGCTGATCTCGTTGCATCCGCGTTGCTCTTTCCGATTGCGGCACGTGTCTACTGCGCCAGTCGCTCCGTCGGCGTCCATAACGATCCGCAGTTCGACGTGCTGCGGATGCGCTACGCAAGACGGCTGCGTTCGCGTCGGCATGTGTACGTGGACGCGAGCGGCCGAACTCGCGGTGGGGTGGTAGTCAGCGACAAGCTCGGCAGGCAGTCCTCAGGTGCTTTGTTTGAGGAGCCGTTAGCCGGGCTCTAGCGCGGTGTCGGCTGTGGCTTCGCACAGTGCTGGGCAGCGGTATCGTGACGGCACCCCACCGGGGTGCGCAACCCCGGTCCGACGGCCCCGGCTTCGGCCGGGGCTGTTTAGCGTCTGGGCACAGGCTTGTGGCTTCCCCCACCCCTACGCTGGCGCGTAGGGGTGGGGCTCGACTATCGAATCTGGCGTTCCAACTGCTTCGTATCGCACCGTCTCTCCTGGGCCGGCGTCGAACAGTCGGAGCTGTTGGCTGTCACAGCCCGTCCCTACGGTTGAGGCGTGGCTGACAAGTCGGCGATCGAGTGGACCGAGGCGACGTGGAACCCGACCACGGGCTGCGATCGGGTGTCGCCGGGCTGCGACCGCTGCTATGCGCAGACCCTGGCCAAGCGGCTCAAGGCGATGGGGTCGCCCAAGTACCAGAACGACGGCGACCCGGCGACGAGCGGGCCGGGCTTCAAGCTCACCTTGCATCGGTCATCGCTCGATGTGCTTCGACGCTGGAGCGCATCCCGCCTCGTGTTCGTGGACTCGATGAGCGATCTCTTCCATGACGGTGTGCCGCCCGAGTTCATCGCGCAGGTCTTCGAGGTGATCCGCCAGACGCCCCAGCACACCTACCAGGTGCTCACCAAGCGAGCGCAGCGGCTGAGCCGGATCGCAGGCGAGCTCGACTGGCCGTCGAACCTACCGATGGGCGTGAGCGTGGAGACTCGCCGGTACGCCTTCCGCATCGATCACCTGCGCAAGGTGCCCGCAGCGGTGAGGTTGTGGGGAGGCAGGACGCCCAAGGCCGGTGGGCGGGAGCTCGAGGGCGAGGTGTGGGACGAGCTGCCGGCGGGGGCGTCGCAGATCGTGAGATCCGGACCCGCAAATACAATGGACTCATGACTGGCCGCGTTGAGACCGACACGTGCGAAGAGACGCGCCGTCCACTCGGGCGGATGCCAGTCGCGATCCCGGCAGACGTCGACGATCGGTCGTTGCCCAAGGCAAAAGGCACGGTGAGGCTCCCGGGCCACATCGCGTGGAGTCCTCCATATGTCTATGACCTGGAAGATCGTCAACAGCGCTGCCGGGCCTACGCCAGAGTCATGACCGAGGGACTCGAAGCCAACGTGCGGTACTTCGTCGATGTCGACGCTCTCGTCGACATGTGGGACGAGATCTACTTGGCACCGCATGTGCGGGAGCGTTGGCGTGCCTGGCTCGCCGAGCACCGGCAGTTGACCTAGCTGCGCAGTGCTGTCCGATCTTCAGCAGCAGATTCTGCGCATCCTGGCTGACCTTGCCGAGAGTGACGACTTCGCTCTCGCCGGTGGCGCAGCCATCATCGTCAGCGGAATAGCTGACCGTCCGACCAACGACCTCGACTTCTTCACGGTGCATCCGAAGTCCGTCGAGGCCCTGCTTGACGCCGCTCAGGCCGCCCTTGAGCACGCAGGCTTCGAAGTGACACGCCTCGCAGAAGGATCGACGTTCGCACGGCTGCGCGTCGGCAGTCCCGACGAGGTGACCTACGTCGACCTCGCATCGGATGCCCGTATGTTGCCGGCCCGTTCAACCGATACGGGCTTCATGCTGGCCGAGGCCGAACTGGCAGCAGACAAGGTGCTCGCACTGTCGGGTCGAGGCGAATCCAGGGACTTCATCGATTTCCGAGGCTTGTTGACCCGCTTCGACATCGACCAGATCTGCCAGCTCGCGGGCGAGAAAGACCCCGGCTTCGCCCCCGAGCAGCTAGTGGCTGCTCTGGAGTACTTCGACCGGATTCCGCCCGCCGAATTCGCCGAATACACAGACGACTACGACGGATTGCGCGACTGCGTGCATGCAGCACGCCAATCCCTCGACAACGAGCTCTGAATGTCGGCGCATAGGCCCCTGGCCGAACGCCACGTCCTACGGTCGCCTTCGGGCGGCCGTAGCTGCTTGCGGCACCAGTTGGCGGTATCGTTTGGGCACCCCACCGGGGCGCGTAGCCCCGGTCCGACGGCCCCGACTTCGGTCGGGGCTGTTTAGCGTCTGGGCCTCAAACGCCTGGGCGCTGTGGTCGAGGTCAGCGCGGGTTGAGTTCGGGAAGCGCAGCAAACAGGGGGTCTCTGCCAATGCCGAGCACGACGAAGTTCAACGAATTGCGGGACGAGGCGCGGCGCGATCCCGAGCGCGCCCGGCGGATCGACGAGGCCAAGTGGCGAGCGCTCGCAGAGCTGCGTTCTTGCGACTCGTCAGGCTCACCTCAGCGCGGAGCGTGACGTTTGGAGTCGACTACTCGCCGAGCCAGCTCTCTTTGGGCTTGTCGGCCCGGAACTGCCACAGGGTGACGGCGATGAACAGGGCCGTGAAGCCGAGCAGCATCGCGATGGCACGGCCGAAGCCCTGCTCGCCGGCGAGCACGCTGCGGTAGGCGTCGATCGTCCAGTACACGGGGCTGGCGGGGGCGATGGCTTGCACCCAGCCCGGCAGCGTGGTGATCTGGGCGATGGCGCCGCCAGCGCCTGCGACGGCCATGGTGCCGAGCATCGAGGCGGCGTTGAGCTGCGACATGGTGCGGCACAGCGAGGTCATTGCGATGGCGAGGGTGACGTAGGTCGCTGCGCAGGCCAGCGCCGTGATGATGAGCTGCGCTGCGCCGCCGGGCACCTCGACGCCGAAGGTGGCGATGCCGACCGCCACCAGGATGAGCTGCTGGGCGGCGGTCACGGCGAGCATGGGGATGGCCTTGCCGGTGACGATCTCGATCGTGCGGATCGGGGCGATGCGCAGCCGGTCCCAGGTGCCCCATCCGTGCTCGCGGAAGAACGAGAACCCCATCGATCCGGTTCCCAGCAGCGCGAACAGCGAGGCCAGGGCGGGCACCGAGTGCTCCGGACCGCCGATGAGCGCGTCGGACACGAAGAACAGCAGCACGCCCGGCATGCCGATCAGGACGAACAGGGGGAAGGGGTCGCGGCGCAGCAGGCGCAGCTCGTTGCGTGTGACGAGGAGGGTTCTCGTCATCGTTCCCGCCATCGCCGATCACACGCTCGTACAGCCGGCGGACTGAGGGCCGCTCGACGATCACTTCGGCAATCTGGTCCTGGTCGACGGAATTGATCGCCGCCAGCAGGTCACGGTCGTCGAACGACACGGTCTCGCCGCTGCCGAGCGTGATGACCGTGGCCGGGTCGGCAACGGCTGCGAGCAGGTCGGCGAGCGGTCCGGCCGCGACCCGCCGGCCATGGTCGATGATCACCAGCGAGTCGCACGCCTCGTCGGCTTCCTCGAGGTAGTGGGTGCTGAAGATGACCGCCGTGCCCTGGGCCGCCAGCCGGCGGATGCCGTCGATCACCCGCTGGCGGGCCGAGACGTCGAGACCGGCCGTCGGCTCGTCCACCAGCAGCAGCCGGGGCTCGTGGATGACGGCGGTCGCCAGGTGCACCAGCTTCTGCTGACCCACGCTGAGGTCCTTCACCCTGCGATCGGTCAGCAGCCCGAGGTCGAAGAGGTCGACGATCTTCTCAGTTGCCTTGGTGAGCGAGCCGCCCCGCAGGCCGTAGAGGCCGCCGAGGTAAGACAGGTTGTCCGACACCCGCAGCGACAAGTACAGCGTCGTCCGCTGGGCCGCGTACCCGACCATGGCGCTGACCGGCGGCGAGTTCGGCGCCAGCCCGTCGACAGCGATCTGCCCGCCGTCGGGCTGCAGCAGGCCGACGATGCAGCCCATCGTGGTGGTCTTGCCGGCGCCGTTGGGGCCCAGCAGCCCGACCGTCTCGCCAGGCGCCACCGAGAACGACAGGTCGTCGACGGCGACGATCGAGCCGTACCGCTTGGTCAGCGACTCGACCACCAGCAGCGTCACGGCCGACAGTCTGGCCGCCCAGCCCCGTCAGCCAACGCCGTTTTCTGATTGAGCCTGGCCATACTCGGGCGCAGTTGGTAATTCCGTATATAGGGATATAATTTCCAAAATATGGGCAAATCAGCCACGCCGAAATTGTTGCCGCTGCTGCGGTCACGTCAGCAGGGCGAGATCTTGGCTCGACTGCTCGGCGATCCCGAACTCGAAGCCAGCGTCACCGACATCGCCGCGATGCTCGAGGTGCCGATCAGCTCTGTGCACAGAGAAATCGAGCGGGCGCAAGCTGCCGGCATCGTCACAAGCCGCAAGATCGGCAACGTCCGCCTTGTGCGAGCCAATACCGACAGCCCCTACTACCGGGGCCTTGCCGACGTGCTGGTCAGGGCGTTCGGCCCCCCGCACGTGCTTGCGGAGGTGCTGGCGGACGTCGACGGCATCGATGCTGCGTACGTCTACGGATCGTGGGCAGCCCGCTGGTCTGAGGATGGGGGCACCCGACCCGTTGCCGACATCGACGTTCTCGTGCTGGGCTCACCAGACCGCGACCGGCTCTACGCCGCGCTCTCCGCAGCCGAGGAGCGACTCGGCCGCCCCGTCCAGGACGCGGTGCGCCCAGCCGGCTGGATCGACGACGGCACCGGCAGCTTTCACGCAACCGTCGTCAGCCGGCCGCTCGTGCACATCGACCTTGGTCAGAGCTGAACGGCTTCAAGGCAACCGTTTCGGCGATTCGGCGCGAGGCATCCACTGCTGCTCCGGCCAGCGAAACAGCCCACTTCGCATCCTCGCTTGTCAGGGGTGGCGCGTCTGCGTCGTAGTACTGCGCAGAGTGCCGTTTCCGGCGAAATCTCTCGAATGTCGGCTTTGCGAATGCGGGGATGGAGTCCGAGAACTGAGCCGAGACTGCATCTTCGACAGTGACATGAGAGCCCTCCCCGGACGTCGGCCTCAGAGACTGACGCAGCAGGAGCGATTCGGCCGCCATCCGGTACGCGTCGTACGCAACGGCGAATGCGCCGGCGATGTCGCCGACATCGATCCCGGCGTTCGCAGTGCCGAGTCGCCGTTCGGCCTGACCGAGCACCTCGTCACCCGCCTTCTGGCGGCCTTCGACCGCAATCTGCTCGAGGCGTTTCGCCTCGATGAGGTAGGTGATGGCGTCCCGGCCTCGCATCCTGCCGACCGTAGCGGTGGCCTTGAGGTCCGGTACAAGAGGTTTCGCAGCGGTAGGCATGGGGCGTCTTGGGGCATGCCTACGCTGGGCGCGCAGCGTCGGGAGTGGGCGGATGGAGCCGGACAGGCAGGCCGCAGCAGGGTTCATGTACTCCGACACAGGCGGCGACGGGGCCGTGGTGGTGCTGCTGCACGGCGTGCTGACCAGCGGCAGCCTGTGGGATGACGTGGTCGAGGGGCTGCGGGACCGTTACCGGTGCATCGTGCCCGAGTTGCCGTTCGGCGCGCACCGCACACCGATGCCCGACGATGCGGCCCTTGACCTCGAGTCGATCGTCAAGATGATCGCTGCGTTTCTGGCCGAGCTCGACGTGCGCGACGTCACGCTGGTCAGCAACGACTGGGGCGGCGCCCAGCTCGTCGTCTGCTCCGGCGGCAGCGATCGGGTGGCGAACCTCGTGCTGGTGTCCTGCGAGGCGTTCGACAACTACCCGCCTGGGCTGCCGGGCCGGCTGCTGTGCCCTCAATGCGAGGCTGCCCGGTGGCACCTTCTTGACCGCTCAGCTTCTGCGGCCCCGCTTCGTCCGGCATCTGCCGATGACGTTCGGCGGCATGTCGGCGAAGCGGGTCCCCGACGACGTGTTCATGAGCTGGATCGAACCGCTACGGCACGACCGTCGGGTGCGGCGTGATCTCGACAAGTACCTGCGCAGCGTGCCGAAGAGGGCGCAGCTGCTCGAGTGGGCGGAGCAGCAGCGATCATTCGGCGGATCCGTGCTCGTCGTGTGGGCACGCAACGACAAGCTGATGCCCCCGGCGCATGCCGAGCGTCTCGCGCAGCATTTCGACAAAGCGCAACTCGTGTGGATCGACGACAGCCGGACGTTGGTGCCGCTCGACCAGCCCGAGCTCTTGACCGAACATCTGCGGGCGTTTCTGGGTGCGAACGCTGCTTGAGAATGTGTTGCCGGGGCGGCTAGTGCCGTGTCAAGCAACCTTCGCTGTGGCGGGGATCGCTGGAGGGCCTGCTCGCAGGCGAAGCGACGGCGCCAGCAACCGCGCAAACGTTTGCTGACGCGGCACTAGGAGACTGCTGATTTATTCGGATCCGGGCAAGTCTGCAACGCTCTGACCTGCGGCTTTGTGCCCATGAATCGGCGATTTCGGCGATTGCTCAGCAGTCATCTAGTGCTGGGCGGCTAGAGCTTGGCGGCGATGCGTTCGAGGGTGTTCCAGTTGCGGGCGGTGGCGGTGACGTCGAGGTGTCGCTCGAGATGCGAGTACGACAGGCGCAGCGCCTTGATGCCGTCGGGTGCCCAGACGTATGCCTCGGTGCCTTCGATGTGGACGACCTCGGGGCTGTGGTCGGCGTCGACGAGCTCACGGACGGCGTCGGGGCTCGGTTCTTCGGAGAGGAAGTTGACCAGGTAGCGGGAGCCGTCGTCGGCGACGTGGCCGAGGGGATTGCGTTCGAGGATGGCTTCGATCTCGGCGGCGGCGCGGGCGGCGCAGGGCACGTGGACGTCGAACTCGTCGGCCAACAGTTGCTGGACGGAGACGGCCACGGCGGCGGTGCTGGGCCGGCCGGGCCGGTCGGGCTGGTCGGGCTGGTCGGCGGTGATCTCGGCAGTGACGATGATGTTGCCGCTCTGCAGGATCGTGACGGGATCGGCGTAGCCGGCCTCCGCCGGCTTGGGGCGCAGATCGGCCATGGGGACCCGGTTGCGCCTGCCCACGTTGATCCCCCGCGGGAGAACCACGCAGCGCGTTGTCATGTCTGCTCATAGTCGAGAACGTATGAGTGTTTCCCATCGGTGTTGTCGATCTCCAAGGTGCCCGAAATGCCTGTCAGCTCGCCGGTGCCGGAGTCGGGAACAATCCTCACGGCGAGTTCCGCGTCGCCCTCGGACATGATCCCGCTGTGCTGAAGGACAAAGGAACCTGATCTCCCCGCGACGGAGCCTGTGAAGTACTCGATCGCGACGTAGCCGGCCGAGCCGGGGGTGCCGGTGCGGGCGGCGACCATCTGGGCTTCAGACGCACCGACCATGTCGCCGGCGAATTCCTTGCGCACGGTGATGCGAGTGATCTGGTTCCCGTCCCGCTCGAGAAATGGAGGCTCGGCCTCCATCGTGACTTCCAAGGCTCCGCGAGCGGTGGTCATGAAGGTGCTCCTTGGTCGCGATTGAGAAACGGGGCCACGCGTCCGCTCGGGTAGTGCATGCGGCTGGCAATGACTGAAGCTCAGGCTAAGCGTGTTGCACCCCTCGTATACGTTGGCCTTCATGACCTCCAGCCCGAGGCATCGACTTGGCAGTGGCCCGCAGTCCGCGGTCCGCCCGTTGGTCGGCCGGGCGTGCCTGGCGGAGATGCGTGCGCGGCTGGCGCAGCGATGTGAGGGCGAAGTTCGCGGCAACGCCGGCGGTGTCCGTGATGCTGTGGATGCTGCGGTGGAGTCGTTGCTGGACGGTCCCCTGGTCAGCAGTGATCAGGCGCAGACTGCGGACGATGAGGATGTGGTGTGGTGCACGCAGGCGGTGCAGCGGGCCATCAACGTGCTCGAGGGGGCGCGCAGCACGCTGGCTGGCGAGGCGACACGGCGCCGGCTGCATGCGCGTCGCGGGGAGGCCTCGGCGGCAGAAACGCTGGTCAATGCCACGGGGGTGGGAGGCGCGTTGGCGCGCCGCGTTGAACGCGAGGCAGAGATTCTGGATGCGCAGCCGCAGGTGGCTGCGTCTTTGGGACACGGCGTGATCAACGCAGAGCAAGCTGCTTTGGTCGCTGCGGCGGAGGTCCCCGACGAGGTGCGAAGGGACCTGTGCAAGCAGGCTCGGAACCAGACGGCAGACGAGACACGGAAGACCGTGCGTGCCGCGGAAGCAGCGTGGCGACGCGAGAGCGATGCACAGCGGCGGGCGCGCCAGCGCGCAGCTAGGTCGGCTTCGATGTGGATCGACCCCGACAACGGCATGTGGCACCTGCGGGCCAAGTTTGACGCGCTCACGGGCGATGCAGTCAACCGACTCTTGATGAGCGCTGTCGAGCGGAACTGGCGGAGTGACAAAGAGCTGCCTGAATCGAGTCGGCGCAGCGTGCAGCAGCGAGCCGCCGACGCGCTCGCGTGGCTGCTCACCGCCGCCAGGGGCCATGGTGCAGCCAATACGGGAGGAAATGCGGCTGCTTCCGGTGGTGCCCAGCACACCGACTCGGTGCCCCGGGATGCCGTGGCGGTCCTTGGCGCGCCGGAAGAAGCGGCGACGCCCCGGGATGCCGGAGCGGCCGCCGGCGAGCGCGGGGGAGACGATGTCTGGATCGTGCCGAGTCCAACGCAGATGATCGTGCTCGCCACGCTGGACAATCTGCGTGGCGGCTCGAGCGAGCGGGCTGCGGTCGCGGGCGCCGACGACGAATCTCTGTCGCTCGCGAATCCACGTCCGGCAGCTCCAAATGCTGCGTCCGCGGACGCCGCGTCGACACAGGCGCATGACCTGCTGGCAGTTCCCGGCGCGACCGCGATCACCGAGAACGGCACCATGCTCGGCGTCGCTGACCTGCGCCGGATCGCCTGCGACACACAAGTCATACCGGCAGTGATGGGTGGCCCGAGCGAGGTGCTCGACGTTGGGCGGGCCAAGCGCACCATTACGCCAGCCCTGCGCAGGGCATTGATTGCACGCGACCAACGATGCGTCTGGCCCGGCTGCGGCAGAGCGCCCGTTCACTGCGACGGGCACCACATCCAGCACTGGCTCGACGACGGGCCGACCAGCCTTGCCAACCTGGCGCTGCTCTGCCACAGCCACCACCACCGGCTGCACGAGTACAACCTGGTGCTACATCCACCGACCGAGCCGGCACCGCCCGGGGAAGGCTGGACCATCACACAGGCCCCACCCCGCAAGGCGTGCACGCCGGTCCGAGATCACACCCGACAGAACCGTTGAACGCTAGATCGACAAATCTGCGCAGCCACTAGCAGGACGCTGAAAAAGTCGATTTTCGGGCGGTGTCCAGTTGCAAACCCGCAGGTCAGGGGCTTGCGCTTCCAGCCAGACCTGCATATTTCAGCAGCCTGCTAGCTCGGTGTCCCAGCAGATCTGCACTTCCGGCACGTTGTGCAAGCGACGGAGCAGGATCTCCTCGATCCGATCCTGCGAGGTCAGCAGCCACGGCGCCGACGACAGCTCGACGCCGTCCACGACCGGCTGCACTCCCGTCGTGATCCGGCCGATCTCGGTGCCTGCCAGCGTCTCGCAGTACACGAACTGCTCGGTCCACGGCAACGGCAGGCTCACGGCCTCGATCTCGTCCAGCACACCCCACTGCCGCATCAACTCGGCCGTGCGCACATTGATTGACCGGGCCCGCGGATGAGGGTTCACACCGCTGCGCCGCTCCACGACAATGGTCTCCAACCCGAAGCGAGTCAGCAGGATCGCCATCGACAACCCGGCCGGTCCCGCGCCCACGACCAGCACCGTCGTATCGGCCGCAGCCGCGTTTGAAGCAGTCGTGTCGGGAACGGTGGTCAAGGCAGTGACCCCGGCGACCTAGCTCTGCGCAACCTTGGCCAGTGTGGCGAGGGCAGTGCGCAACTCGACGTCAAGTTCAGCGTTGGACACGCAGCCAGCCTCGGTGTCGAAGTTCTCGCCGAACCTCGGGATCGGCAGGCTCGCCAAGACCTCGTTGCCGAAGTACCCAGCGAGATGCGCAGCGCCCCGCAGCACGAATCCGCCCCCGCCGCCACCCGGCGATGTCGACAGCATCACGATCGGCTTGTCGTGGTAGACGCGCATGTCGATCCGTGACGCCCAGTCGAAGACGTTCTTGAATGCGACCGTGTACGACCCGTTGTGCTCGGCGAACGAGACCAGCAGCGCATCGGCAGCGCCGATCGTGTTGTGGAAGTCGCGAGCTCGTTGCGGGATGCCGCCGGCCTCTTGCCGGTCGGGGCTGTAGATCGGCATCTCGAAGTCGTTCAGGTCGAGCGTTTCGATCTCGAGCACGCCGGGGTCCACGCCGTCAATCTCGCCGCCCTGCAGCAATCCGAGGGCGTAGTCGATGAGCTGCCGGTTGATCGACTTGCTGCTGTTGGATGCGGCGAAGGCCAGGAGCTTCATGTCGGGCATCCTCTACGCCGCGGCAGGCGACGTGTGGCTGGTGATGGCGTCGATGATGATCGGCCACAGCGGCTCGGGCAGGTCGTGACCCATGTCGCCCAGCAGCATCTGCGACGAGTATCCGTTCACCAACAGCAGGGCAGGATCGGTGGGGTCGCTGTGCGTCTCGTGGTAGAGCCTGATCTCGGCAGGGCTGCCCTGTTCAGGCTTGAACTTGCCGACTGGCGCATAGGGCACTGCGGTCTCCTGCTCACTGCCGGAAGACGGCGAATCCAAGCTTCCGATTTGAGCGCTCGGCTCGGGCAGCTGGATCCGACAGTGAGCAGTCTGCCGCACCGACGTCCATCGGCCACCCCATCCGCCTCGCGGCCTCATCGCCTCAAGAAAGCTTGCCGCTCCAGTTGCGGCACCCCACTCTTGGCTTGCGGGGATCATGCCGGGTCACAGTTGCCGCGGAACCGGTGGCGACGTCGTGCCCTATCGTGCGAGTCGTGCGGCGCATGCACATCGGCCTGCAGGTCGATGATCTCGACACCTCGATCGAGTTCTACACCCGGCTGTTCGGCTGCGCTCCGACGCTGCGGCGCTCCGACTACGCCAAGTGGATGCTGGGCGATCCTCGGGTCAACTTCTCGCTGGACACCCACGGAGACGGTCCGCCAGGCTCAGCCCACTACGGCATACAGGTCGAATCGCCCGAAGAGCTGGCGGCGATGCGTGACCACATCGATTCGGTAGACCTGCCTCGCGCCGATCAGGACGACCTGGTGTGCGGCTACCAGCTCCAGCACAAGTCGTGGGTCAGCGATCCCAGCGGCCTGTGGTGGGAGGCGTTCTTCACCGAGGGCGTGGTGGACAGTGGCTACGGCACCGTCGAGATTCCCGAGCCGTGAGCAGCAGACACGCCGCCCGTGACTGGCGGCGACGCGGGTTGAGCGGATTCGGGACGAACATCGGCACGGCGACCGCCCGGGGGCGGAACTCAGTTGCAGAGACCTTCGGCGCTCACGCCGCGTTCGCTGAAGCACATCACTGTGCCCTCGACGTTGCGCAGCGTGTAGCCGTCGCCGTCCTCGCTTGCCTGTGCGAATACTCGCAGCCGCAGGCCTCGCACGGAGTCGTCGGGCATTCCGACGATATCCATCGTGATCCCCGAGACCACGCCTGCCACGGGCGCTTCCGAAATCCTGATCCGCGGTTCGGGATCCTCCGACGCCAGAGCGCCAGCCACGAGTCGGCCGAGCTCCGTCAGCGTCTCTGCGCTCGGCGACTCGCCCAGGATCGCCACGATCTGCGATGTGGCGTCGAATGTCGCCCCCAGCGGTGCGACGTACTCGCCGCTGACCCAGCCGACGTCGTCCTCCACCTGCACTTCCAGCCAGATCGTGCCCGACTGCGAACGGGTCGTGCCGGTGGGCACGAGGCCAGTCGCCAGAGAATCCAGCCTGCCGATCACTTGGCCCTCGGGTGCGTTACGCAGATTCAGGTTGCTGTCATGGCCGATGCCGACCACCGACAGCACCAGCGGGCTGGGTTCATCTTCCGTCATCTCGGCCTCGAGAGTTGTGGTTGCCGTCACGATCTGCTGTGCAGTGGTCGTCGTGGGTGTCGGGGGCAGGGTCTGGACCGTGCCCAGGGTGGTCGTGGTGCGGGCCGTTGACGTTGTCACCGACGTTGGCGGCGGTGCTGTAACCGTCACGGTCCCGGCCACGGTCTCTGCCTCGGTGCCGTCGGTGCCGTCGTCATTGCCGCCGTTGACGGCCAGCACCAGAGCAACAATCGCTACGGCCAGCGCCAGCAGTGAGATGCCGAGCGGGAGCCGGTCTCGTATCGCGACGAGACCATTGTCGGGCGGGAATCCGCCGCCTGGGGAACCTGGGAATGCAGTTGGATCAGTCATCCGTGTCAGTCGTCCATGTCTGTTCGGTAGCTGTCAGTGTCAAGGGTGGGTCCCGAACGGCGGTGCCCACCAGGTCTGCCCGGCGCGCCGGAACCGCCGACGACCGTGATGCGCTTGGAGCAGCGACGCACCAGCACGGAGCGTACGACGATGCGGGTCGGCGGGAAGAGCAATAGCAGGCCGACGGCGTCGGTCAGAAAGCCCGGCGTCAGCATAAGCGCACCGGCAAGCAGGATCAGCACCCCGTCGGCCAGTTCGTTGCCGGGAAGCTCGCCTCTCTCGAGACGCGTGCGGATCTGGTTCAGCACACCGACCCCGGAGCGGCGCACCATCCACGCGCCCACAACCGACACGACCAGCAGTAACAGGATCGTCTGGCCGACTCCCAGCCCGCCGGCCACCTGCGCGATCACATAGAGTTCCAGCAGCGGCACCGACACGAGCAGAAGAATCAACACCGCCAGCATGTCGCCCACCATACGACCATCCTCTGCTGCACAAGCGGAGGCTCGGCAGCAGAGGAGCGGCCGCAGCCGAAGAGCATCGATGCTGCCGAAGCGGGGGACTGACGGCATGACGGCAGCGAGCCCACAGCAGCGGACCCGCAACGCTTGGATCGGCCGCATCAGCGGCTGCATGCTGGGCAAGCCCGTCGAACTGCTGTCGATGCGCCAATGCCCGGCCGCACTGCAGGGCTACCTCGCCGAAGCCGCCGCCCTGCCGTTGCGCAACTACATGCCGCTCCTCCCAACGGCACCGCCGGCTGTCGAGCGCAACGACGACGCCTGCAAAGAGCGCCTCGCCGTCGCCGTACCCGACGACGACATCAACTGCACGGTGCTGTCGCTCATGCTGATCGAAGAGTGCGGAACCGATTTCACCACCGCGGACGTGGCCCGAGCTTGGTTCCAGTCTGCGAACGACGGCCCGACCCCGATTCGCGACGCCTGCAACAGCATGTCACCGGTGCACACTGCGAACAATCTGGCACTGGTCACATAGGGCCTCCTCTCTGGCGATCACGACTTCTTCGACCGCCATCGGAGACACTGTTGCTGCGGGGTGTGACACCGACTGCAACGGTGCCACCATGGGTGCCCTCTGTGGCCTCACAGGCCGCCCGATCTAGCAGGACGCTGAAAAGTCGATTTTCGGGCGGTGTCCAGTTGCAAATCCGCAGGTCAGGGGCTTGTGCTTCCGGCCAGACCTGCATATTTCAGCATCCTGCTAGGAGGCTGGTCGGAAAGCCGCTATTTCGGCGTTTGTCAGATGCAAACCCGCAGGTCAGGGACTTGCTGTGTCGGCAAGATCCCCTTTTTCCGACCACCCTGCTAGGCGCACTGGCCCACCGCATGGAACGGCCGGGTGCAGGTCGCCCTTGCCGGCATCGGCGAACTCGCCCTTGGCGCCTCGTTCCGGCCCGACCACGCCGTTCGCTTGTGCGAACTCACCCCACACGCCGAGATCGAGACGATCACCGGTGTTGGTCACCAGCTCATGATGATGCGCGGCTTCGACAAGAAGGTCCGCTTCGACTTGGAAGACTTCTTGGCCCGTGTCACCTGACGGCCACGAACGCGGCGTCTCAGACGTCGGGTCCCGAGCGAGCGTCGCGCAGCGGTGCGGCGGTGCGCGCAGCAACCTCATCGAACGTGACGCCGGGCGCCGTCTCGATCAGCGCGAAGCCCTCCGCCGTCACATCGACGACGGCCAGATCGGTGTAGATCCGGCTCACCACCTCTTCCCCGGTCAGCGGGTACGAGCACTTCTCGACCAGCTTCGGTGTCCCGTCGCGCATGCAGTGAGTCGTCATCACACGCACGGCCCGCACCCCCGAGACGAGATCCATCGCACCGCCGACGGCGGGGATGGCGTCGGCTCGCCCGGTCGACCAGTTGGCGAGATCGCCGTTGGCGGCGACCTCCATGGCGCCGAGCACACACAGGTCCAAGTGCCCTCCCCGCACCATGGCGAAGCTGTCAGCGTGATGGAAGTAGGAGGCACCGGGATTCGCTGTCACCGGTTTCTTCCCTGCATTGATCAATTCCACATCGACGGCGTCCGGTGCGGGTGCCGGACCCATCCCGAGCAAGCCGTTCTCGGTGTGCAGGACAATCTCGCGCCCCTCCGGCACGAACTGCGCGATCAGCTCGGGCATCCCGATGCCGAGGTTCACGTACGACCCGTCCGCGATGTCCTGCGCGGCCCGCGCCGCGATCTGCTCGCGTGCGAGCCGTTCTTGCAGGAGATCTGGAGGCCGCGTGCTCATGGGTAGTGCGCTCCTTGGGCGACCAGATCGAATTCTTGTGCCGGATTCGGGATGTGCACGACACGGTTGACGAAGATCCCGGGCGTGACGACGGTCTCGGGATCGAGCGCACCCGGCGCATCCACCGTCGAGGCCTGCACCACTGTGGTCGAAGCAGCCATGGCCATGATCGGCCCAAAGTTGCGAGCGGTCTTGTTGAAGCGGAGATTCCCGTGCCAGTCCGCTGCTTGGGCCTTGATGAGCGCCCAGTCAGCAGTGAGGGCGCGCTCGAGCAGGTGCGGCTTGCCGCCGAACTCTCGCTGTTCCTTGCCGTCGGCCAGATCGGTCCCGGCCGCGGTGGGGGTGTAGAAGGCCGGAATGCCGGCGCCGCCTGCCCTGATGCGCTCGGCAAAGGTGCCTTGGGGGACCAGCTCGAGCTCGATGCGCCCAGCTCGATAGACGTCGGCGAAGACAGTCGAGTTGGAGCTGCGCGGGTACGAGCCGACGATCTTGGCGACCCGGCCGCAGCGGATGAGCGCCGCCAGCCCGACCTGTCCGTTGCCGGCGTTGTTGCTGATGACTGTCAGCTCGGAAGCGCCCTGATCGATGAGCGCGTGGACGAGTTCGATCGGGCTGCCGGCCTCGCCGAAACCGCCGATCATGATGGTCTCGCCGTCGGCGATCTCGGCAACGGCCTGCGCTGCGCTCGCAACCCGCTTGTCGATCATCGTGGCTGCCGGAGTGCGCTAGAGGTCGAGTCCGATGGCAGCGACCGGCGTCGTCACCTGCATCTGCGGGGGCGAACCCATCAGTGGGCCGAAGGCTGCCATCGCCTCCTGCATGGCCGGTGTCTGGCCGTGGTGCTGCATCGACTCGGCGTCGCTCATCAAGGCGAAGAACCAGAACGTGTTGCCCTCGCCCCGGTGGTACGAGTAGATCTCCACGCCCGGCTCGTCGCTGGCTGCCTCGACCATCGCCGACAGGACTTGCTCCATCTCGTCGGCTTTGCCGTCCTGGCAGCTGAAGCTGCCGATCACCGTTGCCTTGCCCATGACGGTTGCTCCTCGCGGGTCTGTGGTGTCGGGGTTGAGTCTGCCCGAGCGCCGTCCCCCTCAGGCGCGCCAAGCGGCGGGTCAGCGCCGCCGGCCAGCACGCCGAACAGCATGGAGGCTCCCGCGGGCCTGAAGCGCGACTTGTGGCCCTGCCCGGTGAGATCGTCGGCGAGCAGCACTTCGCCCGGGCCGATTCGCCGCACGCTCCCGTCTCCGGCTTCCACCTCTACCTCGGCATCCAGCGGGATCACGAGCTGCCGTCTCGGGGCGTTGTGGAAGCCCAGGTCCAAGGTCGGCTGTTCGGCACGGAAGATGACCCCGGCCATCGGCAACACTCCGGTCTCGGCTCCCCGCTCGCCTTGCCGTGTCGCGACCTCCAAGTCCTCGAACGTGGTCTGGCCGTCGGCGCCGGTGCGCATCCAGGTGATCTTCATGGGCGGATGCTTCTGATCCTGTCGTCGTTTGACTGGCGCTGGCCGACCGGGCCGCTCACCGCACACCGCCAGTCGGCGCACCGGCCCACAGGGGAGGGGTGGGCATCGGGCCGCGGGCAGCCTCGTAGGCCGCTGCCAACTCCAACGACAGGGTCTCGTCGCCGCCCCGGCACATGAACTGGATCGACGTCGGCAGGCCTCCCGCCGGCCCCTCCGGACTCGCCGGCGAAACACCGGTCGGCACGGTCGTCGAGCACAGCGCCAGGAAGTTGGCCGCCCGGGTGAACAGCGCCGGCGTGTTGGTCTCGTCGGCCTCGTCGACGGGCAGCGGCAGCATTGGCGTGGTCGGCGTCACCATGGCGTCGAAGCCCTCGAACGCCGCTGCGAACTCGGCAAGGTCGAAGCGGCGCTGCACCATGGCACCGATGTAGTCGCTCGCCGAGATGTTCGCCCCTGGCAGCACCCTGGCCCGCACCCGCTCATCCACCTTCGAAGCCGGATCCTCCATGAGATCGCCGTAGTAGAAGTACGACTCCGCCGTCACGATCACGAAGCGGGTGCTCTTCATCTCCTCGAACGAGGTCGGCTGGTCGAAGGGCACCACCTCGGCCCCCAGCCCCGCCAGCACCTCGAGCGCCGCGTCGTACGCACTCAGCTGCGGCGCCTCCACTCCGGCGCGCTCGGCATCGCTCAGGCACCCGATGCGCCGTCCGGCCAGACCGCCCTCGAGTGTCGCCCGCAACGCCCCGCAGCGACCGGTGCCCGCCAGCCAGTCACGCTCGACCTCGGCCGGCGGCATTCCCAGCATGGCATCGAACATCAGCGCCGCATCCATCACCGTGCGGGTCAGCGGCCCCGGCGTGTCCAGCGTGTGCGACAGCGGCACGATCCCATCGATCGGCAGCAAGCCCTCGGTGGTCTTCAGTCCAACGATCCCGCACAGCGCAGCCGGCAGCCGCACCGAGCCGCCCGTGTCGGTGCCCATAGCGCATGGCGTCATGCCCGACGCCACCGCCGCACCCGAACCCGACGACGAACCGCCCGGGGTGCGCAGCACGTCGGCATCCCACGGGTTCCTAGGCGTGCCCATGTGCTGGTTGGTGCCCCAGCCGCCCATGGCGAACTCGACGGTCTTGGTCTTGCCAACCAGGATCCCGCCCGCATCCAGCAGCCGCTGCGCGACCACCGCCGTGGTCGGCGACACTCGGTCAACCCATTCGGCCGAGCCAGCCGTGGTCACTCGACCCTCGACTTCCACGATGTCCTTCAGGGCGAACGGCACTCCGAAGAACGGTCCCAGCGGCGCACCCGAGTCCCGTGCCGACGTCACGGCCATCCCCGCAGCCTTCGCCGCTGCCAAGGCCTCGTCGGCATACACCGCCTGCCAAGCGCCGACCCGCCCGTCCAACGACTCGATCGCCGCGAGGCACTCCTCGGTGGCCTCGACCGGCGACCGTGACCCGTCCCGGTAGCCCGTCGCCAGATCAGCAATCGTCGCCGTCACGCCGCCCCCAGTTCGCCAGCCTCGCCCGTCACCCTGGCAGGCACTGTTCGCCGAGAACGAGACCGACCCCGTGTCACGCCGCCCCCAGTTCGCCAGCCTCGCCCGTCACCCTCCGCAACAGGCCCGGCGCAGTCTCGCGCTGTTCAGCCTCAAAAGCTGCCGCGACGGCCCCCAGGATTCTCGCGGAGTCCGTGGTAGCCGAAGATCCAGCCCGGCATCTGCTCCCACTCGATGCGCCCCACCTCGTCCTCGTAGTGTTCGGCAGCAGCAATCAACGCATCTTCGGCTGCGTAGTCGTACGGGTCCTGCAGTCGGGCCAGCACGCCAGCGTCACTGCGCAGGTTCTCCGCCTGCCATCGCACGGTGCGCCGCGGACCCTCGGTGGGATCCACCTTGTCGCGATAGCCGAGCTGCCGGCGGATCTTCTCGGAGCTCAGGATGCTGTGCGCCGACGAGTGGTTGAGCAGGAACGGCCCGCCGGGCGCCGCCGGCTCGCCTTGTTGGCAGCAGTCGTTGTGGCTTTGGGGGCGACGGGGGCGTTCGCGGGCACGTCGCACGCCTGCCCGCCGGCGGGTTGTAGAGAGCCCAAGAACGCACCCAAGAAGTCCAGCCGAGTACGATGAACCCCGGTGCCCACCCGCTGGCAGCTTGACTGTTCGCTGTCCAGATTCCGTCACCGGAAACGCGAATCGACCGGCCTTCCGCGGATATGGGCAACGGAGATTGGACAACTGAGATACTCACCATGGGCCGGTACTGACCATGGACCGGTTCGCGCCAGCGGGTCCGACAGACGGTGCCGCGACTCCGGCGAGGAGATGATGATCATGAGAGTTCGCAAGGTGAGGCTCGCGGGAGCCATCGCTGCCATGGTGCTGATCGTCGCCGCGTGCGGTGGTGGCACGAGCGGCGGGGGCGGGGCAGAGGTCGCCACGCCGGCGACCTCCGCGTCGGCAATCTCAGCCGCTCCCCCGACCACCGCGGCGCCGTCCACCACCGCAGCGCCGCCGACCACGGCCGCGAGCGTGCTGCCGGCCGATGCGATGGGGTTGCTGGTCACCGCGTTCGAGAACAGCGCCGGACCGTCCGTGCGCGGTGACATGAGCTTGGACATGAGCGAGTTCATGAGCGTGGACATCCAGTTCGAAACCGACGGCAGCGACAACTACTCGATGGTGATGAGCCTCGACCAGATGACGGGCGGCGAGGATCCCGGACTCGGGATCGAGCTTCGTTTCGTCGACGACGTGCAGTACGTGCAGTTCGTGGTGCCCGAAGAGATGCAGGGTCTCGTCGGTGCTGCGATGCCCGAGGGCTGGTTCACGCTGGATGCAGACACGGCCGCTGAGATGGGAATCGTGTGCCCCTCGCCCGTGCCCGGCGGGGCGCCGGTCGGTGGCGTGTGCCAGCTTCCCAACGACAACACCTTCATGATCGAGCATCTGACCGGCGCTGAGATTGTCGGCATCGGGGACTTCGACGGCTCGGCTGCGACGCAGGTTCGGTACACCGTCGATGTCGCAGCGCTGGCGGCGGAATCGAGCGCCATGTTTGGGGGCGTCGGGGGCGCAATGCCATTCGGCGGAGACTTCGGCCCCGAGGAGCTCATCTTTGATGTCTGGATCGACGGTGACGGCTTCATCAGGCGCCTGAGCCTTGACTTGGGTGCTGCCTTGGAAGGGCTCGAAGAACTCATGGGCGAACTCGATGAATCCGAATCGCGAGACCTCGACGACGCGTTTGCGAGCCTGTTCGACGTCACCAATGTCATCAACTTCTACGACTACAACGCCGACATCACCATTGAGGCCCCGCCCGCGGATGAGATCCTCGGCGATTTTGGCGACATGATGGGACCGGCTGTGTCCAGTGGCGGCGGCGCCGGGGGTGGGGCAGCCCGAGGCTGACGCCGCCACCTGTGTTCGTTAGGGCGTCGGCTGCTGGGGGCGTATCGATGTCGTCGGAATTCGAGACTGCGCGGGTGGACGGCGACGGGCCTGTACGCCATTTGGTGCTGAACCGCCCCGAGGTTCACAACGCCGTCGACTCCCAGATGATCGCCGACGTCCACGCTGCCTGCTTGGCGCTCGATGCCGACCCCAGCGTGCGGGTGGTGATCGTGCGCTGCGAGGGCAAGAGCCTCAGCTCAGGCGCCGACCTCAAGCCGCGACGCGGCACCAGCCTCGACGCGATGCTGGGCTCCAAGGCGAGCCCCCGCACGGCGGTGCACAGATGCTTTGACCGGGGCGACCTCGACGCGCGTGCCTGGTCCGACGACTGAGCGTGCCGATGGCTGAGCCCGGCGACGCTGAAGCTCGCAATGCCGGGTTCGACGACTCAGGGTCCGACAACACCGGGTTCGACCGTGTTGCACCCGATGCCACCGGGTCGAACCGCCGTGACAAGGGCTGGCCGAATCAGCGAACCCTGCTGCTGTACCTGCTCGGCGGCCTGCTCATCGCGGCGATCCCGGTCGTCGTGTCACGCTTCGTCGATCAGCCTGAGGGCATGACCTACACGATCGACATTCCGCCCGGCACTGCCGAACGGCTGGCGGCCGGCGAGGACGTCGAGATCATTCCCGAGGAGCTCGACTTCAAGCTGCGCGACATGCTGGTGATCGTGAACCGTGACTCGGTGACGCACACCATCGGGCCGTTCATAGCGGGTCCGGGCGAACGCTCCGAGCACTCCTTCGGCGAAGCAGCGGCGTTCAGCAGCTATTGCTCGCTGCACCCGTCAGGCACGATCAGCATCTCCATCGACGACGGCTGAGCCGCGCATTCGTGCATGGCGCCGCCTGGTGCGACAAGCTGTTGCGATGCCCGGGGGGAAGTCACGGTGAGCGGAGCGGTCTTCTCCGTGCAGCGCGCCCCGACCTACACCGAATCGGCCCGTGAGCGCATCCAGAAGCGCACGATCGTCGTGCTCATCGCCAGCCAGGCCGCGGGCGGGTTCGGTCTCGTCGCCACCTACATCGTGAGCGCGCTGCTCGCGCAGGACATCACCGGCAGCGCGACGTTCGGCACCGTCGCTGCGAGCTGCCTGTCGATCGGGTCTGCTTCGGCAGCGGTGCCGATGTCGCGCCTCATGAACCGCTACGGGCGCCGGTCGGGCTTGCGGTTCGGTTACCTCGTCGGCGCCGGCGGTGCCACTGCGGCTGTCTTGGGCGCGATCCTGCTCAACTACCCGCTGCTGTGCTTGGGAGTATTCGGCGCCGGCGCGGGCAACGCCGCGAACCTCGCCACTCGCTATGCAGCGTCAGACCTTGCCCCGGAGCACCGCAGGGCCAGCACGATCAGCATGGTCGTGTGGGCCACCACCTTCGGCTCGGCGGCAGGATCGGCGGTGTCGGGTTTCGCCGGCGAGGTCGGCGTCTCGCTCGGCTTGCCGGACAAGACCGGCTCGTACGTGTTCGCCGGGTTGATGTTCCTGGTTGCTGCGGCGATCGTAGAGCTGCTTCTGCGCCCCGACCCGATGCGCGTCGCCGAGGATCTCTCCTACTCGGCCGAGCTGTCCACCGACGCCGAAGCGGCTCCGCCGGCCCCGTCGACCCGCGAGGCGGTGTCGCTGATCTGGCAGAAGCCCGAGGCGCGGCTGGCCGTCTTGGCGATGGTGGTCAGCCAGCTGACGATGGTGGGCGTCATGGCGCTGACGCCGTTGCACATGGATGCCGGCGGCCAGACCCAGAACGTGATCGGGTTCATGATGGCGTTCCACATCCTGGGCATGTACCTGTTCTCGCCGGTGGTGGGCCATCTCACCGACCGAATCGGCAGCTACCCGATGCTGTGCACCGCCGGTGGACTCTGCACTTGGGGGGCGTGGTGGGCTGCGGTGACCCCGCCGGAGGGCGTGCTGGGCGTGTTCATGGGGAACTTCCTGGTGGGTCTCGGCTGGTGCTTCGGGGTTGTCGCCGGGTCGAACCTGATGGTGGCGCTCTACCCGCTGCACCAGCGCGTGGCGGTCCAGGGAGTCGGCGATGTCGCGATGCTCGGCTCAGGGGCGGCCGCAGGCTTGAGTTCGGGCGCGCTGTACACGATCTTCCAGTACAGCGGTGTCAACTACGCGAACGCCGCGTTCGGGCTGACGTTGATCTTGGCTGCATTCTTCACCTACACCGGTGTGCGGCGGGCGACGCGACGACCGCATCAGCAGCAGCCGGCAACGGCGGTCGGCGGCTGAGCTCCAGCACCCGCGCAGGCGGTCGGCGCTCTGGAAGCAGCCTGCGGGCTTGTGCGGGGCGGTCCCCAGCACCCGCGCGGGTGGTTGGCACCCTACGGCGAGGTGAATGAGTACTCGTGCTCGTCGTTGACTGTGACATGGATGGTCTCGCCGTTGGCGATCTCGCCGAGGCGGACGATGGAGTCGAGTTCGAGGTCGAGCTGGGAGCAGTCCTGCGCCCACGGCAGCGGCGTCGGCACGAAGGCTGTCACCGTGACGTCGAAGCGGTTGCCGTCACGGGTGACGTCATTGTTGCCGATGCGGTAGCAGCCATCCTCGTGGGACGTGACGAAGATGACTTGCAGGTGACCGTTGCTGTGGGTGCTGGTCCTGTCGTCCCAGAGCATTTCTGCGCCGGTGACGTGCACCGGTGCCTCGACCCGCTCGGGATCAGTGGGACTCCAGCCCTCGGGTGTCAGCTCGGGCGGCGGTTCCACCATCACCAGCGTCATGTCGACGCGACGGGGGTTGCCGCGGGTGATCACGTCATAGGCGGTGTCGTTGGCGAACGCCATCCGCCCGTCGCCCTCGGTGATGATCGCCCAGATCGAGTAGGTGCTGCGCTGGTCGATCTCGTCGCTGACATAGCGCAGGTCGAAGTCGATCGGCACTTGGCCGGGATTGCTGATGATCTGCTCGGCGATGAGCGCGGCATCGGCGTCGGCGTAGCTGGTGTTGCGCAACTGGACGGTCACGACCGCATCGGGCGAGAGCGCGATGCGCTCGCGGTAGGTGATCATGCCCCTCACCGACGCGTCAGCGCCTGGCGATGCGGGCGACGTGGCGGCGGTTGAGTCGCTGTCCGCATAGCAAGCGCTTGCAACCAGCACGAGGACAGCGCCGGCCCAGACACCTCCTCGTGCGCCGGGTGTTGCCTTTCGTCGTGCTGCGGACATGTAATACCTCCCAGCGAACGATCACCTCACGCGAAGCGCCTTCGCGCGGTACCCATTCCAACGCACAGAATCCGCTCGAGGTTCCCGTTCGGCAAGATCAGCGTCACGAGTCTGGTGCCGAACTCGACTCGGGACTGCTCTGCAACGAGGACAGCAGCGAGCCCTGCGGGCCCAACGGCGCCACCCCGAGCGAGCGGAAGATGCGCCAGTACAGGCTGATGTCCGAGGAGATGATCGGCACCCCGAACTGCGCTTCGATGTCGGCTGCCAGGCTGACGAATCGTCGGGGCAGGCCGTCGTCGCCCCGGTAGTTGGACATGCCGTTGACCAGGACGGCGTCCACGTCCGGTGCGTGGTTGACGGTGTACTCGCACGACCGCAGTGCCAGGCCGGCTTCGAAGATCCAGATGCGGTCGTTCACCTCGTCCTGGGTGGTGTACCAGCCCTGGTCGACGAAGTTCTGCGCCCACACCACCTCGATGCCGGCGCTGCGCAGGAACCGCACGACGCCGTCACGCCAGTCGGGCCAGAAGTACACGGCGTTCAGGGCGACCCGCTCGTAGCCCTGCGCCTCGCAGGCCTCCACCAGCGTCAGGCCGGCCATGTGGAACGGCGTCTCGTACTTCTCGGACATCTCCGCGGTGAACCGGCGGATGTCGGACGCGTCGGTGCCGGCGGCATGCACCCAGTTCGTGCCGACCTGACCGATCACGTCGGCGCCGCTGTTGGACAGGCAGTGCGCGGTTTCCTCGAGCAGGTGGAACAGCCCGGCCCGGTCGCTGAGCCGGTGGGCGTAGCCGGGGGCGTGCAGCAAGCGGCCGTGCACGCCCACCGACGGCGGGCACATGCGCAGGAAGTCGGTGGGCGCCGCGTCGAAGTCCATCGGCGGTGCGGTGAAGCCGACCTGATGCGGGAACAGTTTCTTCGTCGGGTCGGACCACTTGGCAGGCTTGCTCATCGGGTGGCGGCCTCCCTCGGCATGTTCACGATGAGCGGGCCGCGGCTGCACATGTTGATCTCGCCGGGACGGCGCCGAACGTGGGTGATCGGCAGGGCGGTGAGGGCCTCGAATGCCTCGGGTTCTTCGGCGCGCAGCGATTCGGCGATGGCGAAGCCATCCACGTAGGTGCTCAGGTCGCCGACATCGGTGCTGACCAGGCAATGGAAGATGTCGATGCCCGGCGGTGAGTAGTAGAAGGGGTCGTCGATGTGGGGACTCTGAGCCATGCCCGTCTTGGCGCCCAGCTTGGACACCGGCTCGGCCCGCACGTCATAGATGCAGCCGTAGGGGGTGGTCTCGTGGATGGGGCCGATCAGATTGGCGATCTGCTCGGTGCGTTCGGGGTCGGCGCCCACGCCCTCGATGCGCACGATGCCGTAGTCGATGCCGAGCCGGTTGCCCAGATATGGGTTGAAGATGGTGATGTCGCCGACCGTGCCGTGCTGGGCCGAGGCAGCTGCGGCCGCGACCGCTGCTGGTTCTGTCGCCAGCTCAACCGATGGGGCTCTGGGCGGTGAGTCCACCGTCCACAGTTAACACGCTGCCCGAAACGAATCCGGCCATCGGGGAGGCCAGCCAGGCGACGGTTTCGGCGACATCGTCGGGCGTGCCGAGACGCCCGACCGGATGCCGCCGCAGGGCTTCGACGCGGGCGGCTTCGGGATCGGGCTGCATCTCGAACGCGGCGTCGGCGAGGGCGGTGTTGATCCAGCCGGGACTGACCGCAACGCAGCGAATGCCCTGATGGCCGTGGTCGATGGCGATGGCCCGGGTGAGTGCTTCGACCGCGCCCTTGGAGGCGCTGTAGACGGCCATGCCCGCGTCGGCGTGGGTGGCGGCGATCGAGGCGATGTTGATGACGACGCCGCCGCCGGTTTGGCCGGCCATCTGGCGAACCGCTGCGCGGCACATGTTGAACACGCCCCGGATGTTGACGCCGACGACGAGATCGAAGTCCTCATCGGTGGTGTCGGCGATGGTCTTCTCGACTTGGATGCCGGCGTTGTTGACCACGGCGTCGAGCGAACCGAATCGGTCGGCGGCGGCGGCCACCAGGGCGCTGGCTTGGCCCGGGTCGGCCACGTCGGTTTGCAGCCACGCGGCGCCCTCGACGTCGGGTTCGCTGCGGCTGCCGGTCAGCACATCCCAGCCCTCGGCCACGAACCGCCGTGCGATCGCCTCGCCGATCCCCGAGCTCGCGCCCGTCACCACCACACTGCTCATGGTCATTCCTCCTCATCGATCGCTGTCGCGCTGCGCTCGCTGTTCCGATTCGCCCACGGAACCTCGTCGAGCCACCCGCTGACGTGCCGCCACTCTGTCCGCGCCATCTCCCAGATCCTTCTCACGGTGACTGCCATGTACGCCGGCGTACCGATGTGCCGCTTCTGTGCTGTTTCGTTTGGCAGGCTTGCAGCATGGCCCAACCAAGCCACGCCTGCGGCCCACGGCACACCGAGTGGGGCCAGCTCAGTTGCGCAGCTGGATGAGGATCGTCGCCATCGAGCACGTGCAGCTGGCGATGCCGCGTGGCGGCGAAGCCGAAGCGCAGGCGTTCTACGAGGGTCTGCTCGGCCTGCCCCGGGTGCCCAAGCCGCCGGACTTGGAGATCCGGGGCGGCTGCTGGTTCGAGAGCGTTTTGGGAGCCAACGCCGTCAAGATTCACCTTGGCGTTGAGGATCCGTTCCGGCCTGCCCGCAAGGCCCATCCCGCCCTGCTCGTGCACGATCTCGCTGCGTTGGTCGAGCTGCTGCGAGCCGCAGGCGTCACGGTGCGCGACGACGAGCCGCTCGAGGGTTACGACCGCGTCTACGCGGACGATCCGTTCGGCAACCGCCTGGAGCTGATGGAGCTTCGTTCGTGATGCTGGCGTTCTTGTCGAGGTGGTCGGTTCAGCGTCTGTGCTGCAGCCAGAGTCAAGAGGTCAGCCTGAGTCCGACGGTCGGAACGACTCCAGCTCGAGCACCGGGTCGGTCCAGCCTTCCTCGGTGAACAGCGTTCCCGCCAGCCGGCCGATCTCATCGGCCGACTTCGCTGCCGAGCCGCAGCCGCCGACCGCGACGGCGACGAGATCGTCGACCCAGTCGATCCACGGGAGATCGTGCGGGGTGTTGGTGACCACGCAGGGCTTGATGTCCTTGGACAGGATCGTGCGGTCGGGCAGGAATTCCCGCAGCCGTGCTTCGAGATCATCTGCTTCGGCTTGGCTGCCGCCGCCGCGGAACCAGTCGACGACGGTGGGAAGGTCGTCGGCGAAGCTGGCCGCGGGGTCGTAGCCGCCGATCTTCAGCATGACCCGACCGTCCGGGAATCGAACCGGCGGCACCCAGTAGATGTCGTGGCGAGGATCTGCCTCGTAGGTGGCCGGATCGGTCCGGGAGATGAGGCTCGGCAGCGTCGGGCCGTCATCGAGCTCGGCCATGAGGATCGTGCGCAGGCTGCGCTCCAGCGGCAGGTCGACCCCGACCAGCTCGGCCGCCCAGGCACCCGTGCACAGCAGCACGCCCCCGGCGAGCAGGGTGTCGCTCCCGACGGTCAGCCGCACGCCGTCGGGCGCTGGCGCGAGCGCCGAGACGGGCGCGTCCATCACCGTCCCGCCCGCCGCGGCGGTCAGCTGGCTCTGCGCCGCGATCATCCGCCTTGGGTTGATGTGGCCCGCCGGAGCGGCTTCGAGGATGATCGAGTCCGCACTCGACATGTCGATCCCGAAGCGCTCCGCGACCTCGGCCGCCGTGATCTCGCGTGCGTCGACGTCGAGTTCGAGCGCGTGGGCAAGGTCCGCCTGCGGATCGGCACCCGAGTAGACGAGCCCGGCGCCGGTGTGAAACGGGATGCCCGAGCGTTCCTCGATGTCCGCGTACCGCTCGATCGAGCGAATGGCCAGGTGCGACCAGGCAGGATCGGGATCGATCATCCGCGTGATGCGACCCTCGTCGTAGTGACTTGAGAACGGACCGTCCGACGTCGCATAGTCCGCCGGTTCGCCCGGTCCGATCAGCGCCACCGAGTGGCCCGCCTCGGCGAGATGGCGACCGGCTGCGCTGCCGATCAGACCCCGCCCGATGACTGCGATCTCAACGTTCGACACGCCCGCAAGCTACGCCCGCGTGGCTAGCTCTGCAGCGTCGAGACATGGACGATGGTGCTGTTGCGGACTCGATCTGCGACGGTTCGGGACTCGTCGCTGAGCACGAGCAGCGTGATGTCGATGACGATGCCGAGCCCGAGCGTGAAGCCCCAGGTCATGAGTTTGAAGATCTCGCGCACAAACATCTGACCCCAGCGGAGCCGCTCCCCGTCGGGCGTGACGGCGACGAGTCCCAAGACCTGCTTGCCGGGCGTCTGGCCGCGTGAGAGCACGATGAGCCACCACGCGGCATAGGCAATCACGATGTACCAGAACACCAACGCCGACATCAGAAGGGCGGCGTCCACCGCGAGAGCGCCCAAGCGGCGCGCCAGTATGGCAGCCAGACGGTCAGGATCTGCGTCGGCTTCGGCTGCACAACGCCGCTGGAGCACATTCCCGAGGTCGCCGTGACCCCAGGAGCGTCCACTGTCCATATCGCCGACGACAGCGCCTTCATCCTGCCGACCTCCGGCGAGCCAGACTCGTCGCTGGTCGATCTCGACGGCTTCCTCTGCTCCATCAACGCCTGCTACGGCGTCCGGGGTGCCTACATCGGCGGCAGCCCCGAACTCCGCCTCCCTCTCCGTCGACGACATGATCACCTTCTGGCTCAGCACCCTGACCCGGACGCTGCCGTGACGGATGTCCGCATGCAACGCCCCTTGCTGAATCGTCATTATATCATTCAAAAAACATGCATTAGACAACTTCAATTTGCTACATTGGAGTCAGTGGAACTCGATCATCCCCTGCTCACAGCGATTCGTTCGCGCTACGAGTCCAGGGTCGCGGACCGCCAACTCCGACGGGCGCTGCGAGCATCGCCCGTCGTGCTCATCGAAGGCCCGCGGGCCTGTGGCAAGACATGGACAGGTGGGTATGCGGCGCGCAGTGCAGTGCTGCTCGATGCCCAAGAGGCCACTGCGCTGACGGGCGCCATGGCACGACAGTTGCTCATGGAAGGGGCCAAGCCAAAGCTGCTCGATGAGTATCACTTGGCACCGGACCTGTGGAATCCGATCCGGCGGGCGGCCGACGAATTCGCGCAGCCAGGCCAGTTCATTCTCACCGGATCAGCCGTGCCTCCCGACAGTACGACGCGCCACACGGGCGCCGGGCGGGTGCGACGGGTCCGCATGCGTCCCATGTCCCTCGCCGAGTCTGGCGAGTCGACCGCGCAGATCTCGCTCGGATCGTTGTTCGACTCCGATGAAGTAGCTGCCGCCGCGCCCCCGAACGAGCCGGACATTTTCGACTTGGCCTGCCGCGGCGGATGGCCGGCGCTGATCCACCTCGGCGGTACCGAGGCGCAGCCGGCCTTGCGCGACTATCTCGATGATCTGTGTCGTGCGGATATCGAACACGTCGACACCGCGCGCCGCGACCCGGCCGGTGTAGCCAGACTCTTGGAGTCGCTGAGTCGCAACATCGCCACGAGTGCTTCGTTGCGGGTGCTGGCCGACGACATGGCACAGGTCCGGCCTGCCGATCCGCGCACAGTCGCCGCGTACCTGAGCGCGCTGGAGCGGCTTTTCATCGTGGAGAACCTGACGCCGTGGCCGGTGGACCTGCGATCCCGCGCCCACCTGGTCAGCGCGCCGAAGCGCTATCTGGTCGATCCATCGCTCGCCGTTGCAGCGCTCCGGTCGAGCCGGCCGCGGCTGCTGGCAGACCCCCGAGGCTTCGGAAATCTTTTCGAGGCGCTGGTGATGCGGGATCTGCGCATCTATGCCGATGCGAGCGACGCCCGAATCTTCTACTACCGGGACAATACGGGCCTCGAAGTCGACGCCATCATCGAACGATCCGACGGACGGTGGATCGCCGTGGAGATCAAGCTCGGCGGCGGCGCGGGACCCGACAAGGCCGCGGCAGCACTGCTTCGCCTGCGAGACAAGGTCGATCTCGGCAAGACCGGTGATCCCGCGAAGCTCGTCGTCGTCACCGCCGGCGGCTATGCCTACGAGCGCGATGACGGCGCGGCCGTCGTGCCCATCACGGCGCTCGGCCCCTAGGAGGCTGGTCGGAAATGGGGATCTTGCCGACACAGCAAGTCCCTGACCTGCGGGTTTGCATCTGGCAAACGCCGAAATAGCGGCTTTCCGACCACCCTCCTAGGAGACTGCTGAGCAATCGGCTTGTCGGGGTGAGGTGCGTCTGGGTCTTCCGCGGGGATGGGTTCGGAGTTGAACCAGGTGATGTTGTCTTTTTGGGTTTGTTTGTGTTCTGGCGGTTGTGTTCGAGTCGTGGTGTTCGGGTTTGTTGGAGGTCTTGTCGGCGGGCGTCGCGGGTCGTTTCTTCTCGATGGTGGTGTTCGTCGTCGGGGGTGACGTAGCCGGTCCCTTGGTGCTGTCTGAGTGTGTGATTGTGTTGTAGTCGGTGCGGACGCGGGACGGCTCGGTGTCGGGCAGGGCGGGGTCGTCGGGGTCGAGGCGTTCGTCGGTGAGCAGTTCGTCGAGGCCTTGGTCGGCGTGTGCTTGGCCGAAGACGGCTCGCGGCGGCGGGCCCGCCAGCGATGCACCCGGTCGTCGGAGACCTGCCACACCCCAGCAGCCCAGGAGTGCGCCAAACCCGCGGCGACAGCGTCGTCGGCGGTCTTGAGGACCAGTTCTTTGACCTCGGCGGGGACTCTCGCCGGGACCGGCCCGCTCAGTCCCAGCCGGATTCTCCCCGCACGACCGCCAACCCGATCGCCTGGGCCTTGACCGCCTCGGCGAGCCGGCCGATCTCCGCCTGGGCCTCTTCGAGCTCCCAGTCCCGCTCCCCAGCAGACCGCCCCGGCTTGGGGGACAAAGCAGCCAAAGCAGCGCCCTTGACCGCGCGACGGATCGCGATCACCGACGACACGACCACCCCCCACCCGCGGGCAGCATCGACCTGGGTGACCGCCCCGCTCGCGACCTGCAAACAGAACTCCCGCTTCGTCTCCTGTGTTGCGTCTGACTTCGCGCGACAGGTTCTGAGTTTTTTCGAGCAGCACCGGTCAGGGTTGGCGGTCTCAGCGCAGGAGGCTGCCGATGACCGCTCTGCCGGGCCGGAGACCGAGGAAGATGCTCACAGCAGAGCAGAAGTACGACTTGTGGGTGCGGATGCTGACTGGGCAGATCACCCAGGCCGAGGCGGCGGCGGAGGCCGGCGTGGATCGGTCGGTGGACACAGCACATCGTCGCCTGGCACCGCGCACGCGTCTCTAACGGACCCACCGAAGCCCTCAGCAACCTGATCAAACGCGTCAAACGAATCGCGTTCGGCTTCCGAAGCTTCGCCAGCTACCGGATCCGCTCGCTCCTCCACGCCGGCAAACCCAACCGGGCACCACTCGCCACCATCACACCCCGCTAACTTCCGAAGCTCCCCATTGCCATGACGGCAACCTCAGAACCGTACGAGCCTCTGGACGACATCGAGCTGCCGCCCAGCGGCTGGCTGCACACCGAACCTTGCATTTCGTTCGGTTATCTCGGGGCCGAGTTCGGCGGAGAGGACACCGATTGGGCAGCCTTCGCAGAAGTGGTGCTGCTACCGAACTCGATAACGCGTTGAGGATGCGCTGGTGCCCGACGGGAATCTCAAGGACTGAGGCCACATCATGTGCGGTAGAGACTTCAGGGCACTCATCGAAGACCGGCATCGGTGTGCGATGGAGGTTCGTCGGCTGCTCTGCAGTCGCCGTTGCGGCATTCCTGAGTGGGGCTTGCAGCGGCGACGAGTTTGGTGATGTCGGAGGAAATCTCGGCCACGGGCGCGAACCCCAGCGGTAGCCTGCGATGGTGGCTCTGTTTCAGCGCATGCTCCGTGCCGGGGAGGGCAAGAAGCTGCGCTTGCTCGAGGCGCTGGTCCCCGAGGTCAATGCGGTCGAGCCTGACATCGAGCGGCTCGCCGACGACGAGCTGCGGGCCCGGACGGGCGATTTCCGCGCCGAGCTGGACCGCGGCGCCGACCTGAACGACATCCTGGTGGACGCCTTCGCAGTGACCCGCGAGGCGGCGCGCCGAGTCATCGGCCAGCGCCACTACGACGTGCAGATCATCGGCGGGGCGGCGCTGCACTTCGGCTGGGTCGCCGAGATGCGCACCGGCGAGGGCAAGACGCTCGTCTCGACGCTTCCCGTGTACCTGAACGCCCTGAGCGGCAAGGGTGCCCACGTCGTCACCGTGAACGACTATCTGGCCGCACGCGACGCCGAGTGGATGGGCCGCATCCACCGCTTCCTGGGCCTCGAGGTGGGACTCGTGGTGCCGGGGCCGTACGACACCGTTCACAAGCGCAGCCAGTACGCGGCCGACGTCACCTACGGGACCAACAACGAGTTCGGCTTCGACTACCTGCGTGACAACATGGCGCCGAATCGGGCCTCCCAGACCCAGCGCGGGCACAACTTCTGCATCGTGGACGAGGTCGACTCGATCCTCATCGACGAGGCCCGCACGCCGCTGATCATCAGCGGGCGGGTCGCCGATGCAGCGAAGCTCTACCAGCAGTTCGCCCGCGTTGCGGCGTCGATGACCCGCGACGTCGACTACGAGGTCGAGGAAGACAAGCGCAACGTGGCCGTGCTCGAGCCGGGCATCAACAAGGTCGAGCGGGCGCTGAATATCGACAACCTCTACGACCAGGTCTCAGCCAACCTCGTCCACCAGATGAACGCCGCGCTGCGGGCCAAGGAGCTGTACCGCCGCGACAAGGACTATGTCGTGTCGCACGGCGAGGTGAAGATCGTCGACGAGTTCACCGGTCGGATCCTGGAAGGTCGCCGCTGGAGCGAAGGTCTGCACCAGGCGGTGGAGGCCAAAGAGGGGGTGGCGATCAAGGAGGAGAACCAGACGCTCGCCACCATCACGCTGCAGAACTACTTCCGCCTCTACGACAAGCTCGCCGGCATGACCGGCACGGCCACCACCGAGGCTGCCGAGTTCGGCAACACCTACGGGCTCGACGTCATCCCGGTGCCCACGCATCTGCCGGTCGTGCGGGCCGACCACGGCGACCTCATCTACAAGACCGAGGGCGCCAAGCTCGAAGCAGTCGTCGATGACCTGGCCGAGCGGATCAGCTCGGGCCAGCCGACCCTCGTCGGCACGGTCACCGTCGAGAACTCCGAGAAGCTGTCCGCCGCGCTCGAGCGCCGCGGCATCGACCACAGCGTGCTCAACGCCAAGGAGCACACGCGCGAGGCCGAGATCATCGCCCAGGCGGGACGGCTGGGCTCGGTGACAGTGGCCACCAACATGGCTGGTCGCGGCGTCGACATCCTGCTCGGCGGCAACCCAGAGGGCTTGGCCCGACGCGACCTGCTGCGGGAGAAGCTGGACCCCGACGATCCCGACAACGCCGCCGAGTTGGTCCGCCGCATCGAGCGCTACGAGCCCGAATGCCGGGCCGAGGGGGACGAGGTGCGCAAGCTGGGCGGGCTGTACGTGCTCGGCACCGAGCGCCACGAGTCCCGCCGCATCGACAACCAGCTGCGAGGCCGCTCGGGACGCCAGGGCGATCCGGGCGAGAGCCGGTTCTACCTGTCGCTCGAGGACGACCTGATGCGCCTGTTCGCCACCGGCGCGGTCAACTGGGTGATGGATCGCACGCTGCCCGACGACGTGCCGCTCGAGGCGAAGATGGTCACCAAGGCCATCGAGCGTGCCCAGAACACGGTCGAGCAGAAGAACGCCGAAATCCGCAAGAACGTCCTCAAGTACGACGAGGTGATGAACGAGCAGCGCAAAGTGATCTATGCGCGGCGCGAGCAGATCCTCGGGGGCGACGACCTGCGCGCCGAGTCGCTGGGATACGTGCGGGAGGCTGCCGAGGCGGCGGTGCTGGACCACTGCGACACCGACGAGATCACCGAGTGGGACTTCGACGCGCTGCTCGCCACGATTCGCACCTATTGGCCCAGCGAGCTCACCGACGCTGAGCTGTCGGGAGGCTGGCTGTCGGGTGAGGGCCAGCGGGGCTGGAGCGTCGACGACGCGGTCGAGCTGGTGTGCGCCGACGGCGAGCACCACTACGAGGCGCGCGAGGCCGAGGTCGGCCCTGAAGCGATGCGCGAGGTCGAGCGGCAGGTGATGCTGCGGCTCATCGACCAGCGATGGCGCGAGCACCTTGCCGACATGGACCACCTGCGCGAGGGCATCCACCTTCGAGGGATCGGCCAGAAGGACCCGGTCGCCGAATGGCAGCGAGAAGGCTTCGACATGTTCGGGGCGATGCTCGAGCGGGTGTACCGCGACTTCGTCGCCTACGTCATGCACGTGCAGGTCACGACCTCCCCGATTGCCGAAGACGCAGATCCGGACGATTCGGCCGGTGGCCCTGCAGAGCCGCGCTCCGGCACCCGGACGGCCACCGCTCCGAACAGGACGCAGACCGCTGATGTGCGGTACTCGGCACCGGATCTCACACCTTCGACGGTGACTGTCGGCAATGGCGCCGACGGTGCCGGCACTGCAGCCTCGCCGCAGCATGGCCCCAGCGGTCCGTCGCAGTCGCGTCGCATCGCTGCGGCATCGGGCGGCACGATTGTCAAGTCCGCCGAGGAGAAGCTGGGACGCAACGATCCCTGCCATTGCGGTTCAGGTCGCAAGTTCAAGCACTGCTGCGGTCGCTGAGAGGCTGAGCCGTGAGCCGAACCCTGAACGACTACGCCGACGCGCTGGCCGACCTGGATCGACGCGTGAGCGAGGCGCATCACTACTTGAGGATCGACGAGGCGCGGACCACTGCGAACAAGCTGGAGGCCGAGGCGTCCGAGCCGTCGCTGTGGGACGACCCCGACCGGGCGCGTGCAGTCACCACCCGGCTGTCGCGTGTCCGCGACGACATCGAACGCTGGAGCCGGGCCCGCTCCGACGTGGACGACGCCGACGCACTGGTGGAGCTGGCGGTCGAGGAGGACGACGCCGACTTGCTGGGAGAGATCGACGAGGCCGTCGAAGCTGCCGAACACCGCCTCGCGGAGATCGAGCTGATGGCGCTGTTCAGCGGCGAGCACGACGAGAACGACGCGGTGTGCGAGATCAACTCGGGTGCCGGAGGCACTGATGCATGCGACTGGGCTGAGATGCTGCTCCGCATGTACCAGCGCTGGGCCGAGCGCAACGACTTCTCCGTGGAGCTGACCGAGGCCACCGACGGGGGAGAGGCCGGCATCAGTTCCGCGACCTTTCTCGTGCGGGGGCGGCACGCGTTCGGCTTCCTCGCAGCAGAGCGGGGCGTGCACCGCTTGGTGCGCATCTCGCCGTTCGACGCCCAATCCCGGCGCCACACGGCGTTCGCCTCGCTCAAGGTGGTGCCGTTCTTCGACGAGGTGTCAGACGAGGTGCCGATCGACGAGGGCGATCTGCGGATCGACACCTATCGATCGTCTGGTGCCGGCGGCCAGCATGTGAACGTCACCGACTCCGCCGTGCGCATCACGCACCTGCCCACCGGCATCGTGGTGGCGTGCCAGAACGAGCGCAGCCAGCACCAGAACAAGGACCGTGCGATGCAGATGCTGGCGGCCAAGCTGGCTGACCTGCAACGGTCCGAACGCGAGGCTGAAGTCGCAGCGCTGGCGGGCGAGCAACGCGACGTGGCGTGGGGCAGCCAGATCCGCTCCTATGTGCTGCACCCCTATCAACAGGTCAAGGACCTGCGAACGGGGCTGGAGATCGGCAACGTGGACGCCGTGCTCGACGGCGAGCTGAACGGTCTGATGGAGGCCCACTTGCGCTGGCAGCGTTCGCAGCAGGGAGCCGGCCCCGCAGGGTGACCGGGTTTCCACGGACCGCTGGCGTACCGTGGAAACCGACTCGGCGGTACGCGGCACCCGCGCGCAACGGGCTGGCCGCACGACCTGAAGGCGCGCATGATTCGCTTCGACAACGTCACGAAGATCTACCAAGGTGAGACGCGGGCGGTCAACGGCGTGTCGCTCAGCATCTCCAAGGGCGAGTTCGTCTTCCTGGTCGGGCCGTCCGGTTCGGGCAAGTCGACGATGCTGCGCCTGATGACCTGCGAGGAGAAGGCCACCGCGGGCAGCATCCATGTGGCAGGCAAGGATCTGTCCAAACTCAACAGCTGGCGCGTGCCATACCTGCGCCGCAACATCGGCTCGGTCTTCCAAGACTTCAAGCTGCTGCCCAGCAAGACCGTGTACGAGAACGTGGCTTTCGCGCTCGAGGTGATCGGTCGTCCCGACAACGTCATCCGCACGCAGGTGCCGGCCATCTTGGAATTGGTCGGGCTGCAGGACAAGCAGCGGCGCTTTCCCGATGAGCTGTCCGGCGGCGAGCAGCAGCGAGTGAGCGTTGCGCGGGCGTTCGTGAACCGGCCGCTCATCCTGCTCGCCGACGAGCCCACCGGGAACCTCGACCCGGACACTTCTGACGAGCTGACATCGCTGCTGGATCGGATCAATCGCACCGGCACGACCGTGGTCATGGCGACACACGACCAGACGATCGTGAACAGCATGCGGCGCCGGGTGGTCGCCCTGCGGCACGGCGAGCTCGTGCGCGACGAGCAGCGCGGCGCCTATGGGGCCGAGCCGGCGACGGGTGATGCGCCGCCGACCGATGCCGACGTCTCCGGGTTCCCCCACGGGGATGGCTCGTGAGCCGCATCCGCTACTTCGCGCGGGAGACCTGGGCCAACATCCGGCGCAATCTCACGCTGACCTTCGCCGCGATCCTGACCGTCGCGGTCGGCGTGATGCTGGTCGGCATGGGGCTGATGGCGGGTTACGCCAGCGGCAACGCGCTCGACCGCTGGGAGGGCGGTGTCCAGTTCGAGGTGTTCATGGACCCGCAGATCGATCCGAGCCAGATCGACGCGCTCGGACTCGAGTTGGAGACGCATCCAGAAATCGACCGCATCGAGTTCTTCAGTTCAGAGGAGGCCTACGGGCTGGTGTCCCAGCAGATGGCCGATCAGCCCGAGCTGTTGGCTCAGGTGTCGCCCGGGGCGCTGCCGCCGTCGTACCGGGTGGTGCCGCGCTCGGTTGAGGCCGAGCTGATCGAGTCGTTGGCGGCGCAGTTCCGCCAGCGTCCTGGCGTGATGTCGGTCCAGACCGGCCGTGAAGAGGTGGACGCGATCCGGACTTGGTTCACGTCGTTCCAGGGCATTGTGCTGCTGCTGTCGATCGTGCTGGCGGGGGCCAGCGTCATGCTGATCTTCAATTCGATCCGGGTGGCGATGTTCGCCCGCCGGCGTGAGATCGAGGTCATGAAGCTGGTCGGGGCCACCAACAGCTTCATCCGGTTCCCGTTCATGCTCGAAGGCATGCTGCACGGCCTTGTCGGCGGGATCATCGGTGCGATTGCGGCCGGAGCCTTGCGCGGCCATGTCGAGGGGCTGTTCTCGCGCTCGGAGATACTGGCGTTCTTCCGATCATTCGTGGTGACGTCGAGCCAGTTCACGACCGTGGTGATCGTGACGGTGATCGCCGGCGTGCTGGTCGGGATGCTGGGCTCAGCGTTTGCCGCAAGCCGCTTCCTCGACGTGTAGAGGCTGAGTCCTGGGTCCAAGCGGCTCGCGAGCGAAGCGAGCTAGGGCGGAAAGCACAGTGCGAAGTCGTGGCCCGAGCGGCCCGTGAACCCAATCACATGAGCATCGGGAACAAGAGCGGAAGATAATGGGCGCTGCCGCACGGGGCCGGTGCCCTTGCGGCCGCTAGGACCAGCCAGGAGGTTCCATGCCGGAGTTCGAGACGATTCTGTACGAGGTGTCCGACCGCATCGCCACCATCACGCTCAACCGGCCAGAGCGGCTGAACGCGTTCAACGGCCAGATGCTGCGTGACGTGATGGACGCCATCGACCTCGTTGACGCCGATGACGAGGTGCGTGCCGTGATCTTCACCGGTGCCGGACGCGGCTACTGCGCCGGCGCGGATCTGAGCGGCGGTGCCGACACCTTCGACCTTGACCGCCAGTCCCCCGAGCGGAAAGCCGAGCGGGCGGCTGAGCGGGGCGCCACCGGCGATCTGGCGTGGATGCGTGACGGCGGCGGCCTGCTGACGCTGCGCCTGTACGAGTGCAACAAGCCGTTGATCGCGGCCATCAATGGCCCGGCGGTGGGCGTCGGCGTCACGATGACATTGCCGATGGATATCCGGCTGGCGTCCACCAAGGCCCGCATCGGATTCGTGTTCTCGCGCCGGGGCGTGGTGCCTGAGGCCTGCTCGTCCTACTTCCTGCCGCGTGTCGTGGGGTTGTCGAAGGCGCTGGAGTGGTGCTTCAGCGGTCGGGTTTTCGACGCTGGCGAGGCGCTGGAAGGCGGCTTGGTCCGCAGCCTGCACGAACCCGACGAGCTGCTGCCGTCCGCCCGCGCGATCGCAGCCGAGATCGCGGAGAACACCTCAGCCGTCTCGGTGACAGTGATCCGTCACATGCTGTGGCGCATGCTCGCCGCGGATCATCCGATGGAGGCCCACAAGATCGACTCCCGGGGGATCTTCCACCTCGGGCGGGGCGCCGACGCCCACGAGGGGGTGGCGTCATTCCTCGAGAAGCGTCCGCCCGAGTTCTCGCTGCGGCCCAGCCAGGACCTGCCCGAGTACTTCCCTTGGTGGGACGAGCCCGAGTTCTGCTGAGAGGCTGAGTCCTGGACCCAAGCGGCCCGCGAGCGCAGCGAGTCAGAGCGGAAGGCACGGTGCGAAGCCGTGGCCCGAGCGGCCCGTGAGCCCGTACTCCAATCGCAATTGGGAACAAGAGCGGAAAGCAACTGGTGCGAGAACGGAAGGTGCACCCACCCGCACAGCTGCTCAGGCTGAGGTCTCCGCGTCGCTGCGACGGGCAGGGTCGTCGCCCCAGCCGATGAGCGCGACGCTGAGGACGCACGCGGCGCCCGCGAGTCCGAAGGCAGGACCGAAGCTGTCGAACCAGTCAGCCAAGGTGCCCCCGACCGGCGGTCCTGCCGCCAGGCCGAGCCCGAACAGGATGGTGGCGAGCCCGTAGGCGGCGCCGAATTCGTCGCCGGCGAGGCTGTCGCTGACACGCGCGGCAATCGAGGCGATGATGCCGCTGAAGGCCATGCCGAACGCGATTGCCGACACCCACGCAAGCAGCGGCCCGGCGAAGACGAGCAGCGGGTACGCGGTCGACGTGATGATCGTGATCAGCGACACACCGAAACCGATGGTGACGGCGCGCCGCCTGCCGAAACGGTCCGCCCAGCGACCGAAGACCGGGCCGCCGACGATGCAGCCGAGGCCGATGGACAAGAACGCCAGTTCGGCGCCCCAAGCGGTGAAGATGTCCGCGTAGCCCTCGAGGTGGCCCACGATGAACGTGAGCACCGTCGAGACGATGAAGGCGTGCAGTGCGTATGCGGTGACCAACCGACCGGCGTGCGGCACCTTGGCGAGCGCAGCCCGGGCGCCCCCGAAGCCGGTGCGACCGGGCGTGCGCGCCCAGCGGCGCACCGCGACGGCGAGGACAACCAGCACCGCTGCGCCGAGCAAGAACTCGATCAGGTACACGTCGCGCAAGTGGCTTCGGCTGGCATCGGCCAGTGCTGCTTCGCTCGAGGCTGTGTCGCTCAAGACTGGGCCGCCGGAGCTCGGCAGGAACGCGTCGAGGGCGGCTGCCGTGACCATGCCGCAGCCGACGCCGCCGGTCAGCCAGCCGGCCGCAGCGCCTCGCCGCTCAGGTCCCAGCAGCTCGGCGGCGAGCCCGGGGGTGCCCACCCACACGCCGGCGGCGCAGAAGCCCGTCACCGCGAGCGCGAAGGCGGCGATGCCCACGTTCGGACTCCATGCCAGCAGGGCCAACCCAACCACGTTTCCGGCCACGCCGATGCGCACAGCGCCGCTCAGGCCGGTGCGGCCGACCGTGAGCGCGACTGCCAGCGAGCCCACGAGGTACATCAGCAGATTCAGCGAACCGAGCGCACCGGCCGCAGTGTTCGACAGCCTGAATCCGTCCCGCAGGTCCGTGAACAGCAGCGAATAGGTGAAGCGACCGAACGACTGCGACACGGCGGCTGCCGCTGCCAGCGTCAGCAGCACGCCGATGCGGCGCGCGCTGCTGAACCCGGCGGCGTGGGTCGTGGCGCTCACGCCCGGCCCGATCCGTAGCTTCGACGCAAAATCTGCGCAATTGCGCCGCTGATGGCGGCTGTTTTGCGCGCAATTGGGATTTGGCGGCAAATCTGCGCAATTGCGCCGCTGCCGGAGGCTGCCTGTCGCACCAGAATTGATCTGGTGGCGTCAATGACTGCGTGCGTGAGGGGATGCATGCCTGTCGGCATCGCCAGACAAGGGGCTAGTCGTGCGGCCAGTTCACTGCCGGCAGCGGGGGGCGCTGACGGCAGATGGTCTCCGTTGTGATGACTCGCCGCGGTGAGCGCTCGGTGTCGGCGAACTTCGCCACATCGGCCAGGATGACCTTCCGGTCGTGCTCGTCGCCGAAGAAGCGCTCGCGCAGGTCGTCGAACGAGGCGAACGAGACGAGGGCGAACCCGTCGTAGGTCGGGCCGTTGAGCGTGGCGACGACGCTGAGCTGCGTGTAGTCCCACATGCCGGGGTGATGTCGCAGCGCCAGCGGGACGTGGGTGTCACGCCAGTGGCTGTCGCCCTGCGCGTGGGTCAAGGAAGGGTGGTGGACCATCGGGAAGATGGCGGTCAGACCGGGCGAGGGGGTGCCGGGGTCTGACTCCAGCGGCCGCTCGCGGATGATGCGTGTGAACACCAGGTACGTGCCGACCGTCGCCGCCGGGGTCAGCACATCGGGGGAGTCGGTCACGGCTCGCACCAGCGTGCGGAAGGGGAGCTCGTGGCGGTCGTCGGGATCGGCGGTGTAACACACCCCGTCGACACTCGCTGCTGCCTCGGTCGCTGCGGATGGATCGTTGCCGGTAACCACGAGTTCATGCACGCCTCGACGTTAGAGGATGCGGGTATCGGATGATCTCTTCGTCGAGTCGCCCTGTGTTTCGCGCTCTAGCAGGACGCTGAAATATGCAGATCTGGCCGGAAGCACAAGCCCCTGACCTGCGGGTTTGCAACTGGACACCGCCCGAAAATCGACTTTTCAGCATCCTGCTAGTGGTGCGTCGGCCATTTGCGCAGGGCCTGCCGAAACCTGTTTCCGCAGGTCAGCGGGCCGCGACTTGCCCGCAAGAAAACCGCGACACACCACTGGCTCGCTGCGCTCGCGGGCCGCTCGGCCTCCGGGTTCAGTCTCTTGGTGCTGGGCGGCCGCAACGGGAAGGCAGGATGGAAGCGTGCTGGACATCGACGAGACGACGTTCGCAGGCTTGGTAGAGGAAGCGCTGGAAGACATTCCGGACGCGCTGCGGGAGCTGATGGACAACGTCGCCATCTTCGTGGAGGACCGCGGGGAGGATCCGGACCTGCTCGGCGTCTACGAGGGCATCCCGCTGACCGAGCGCCACGACTACGGCGGGCTGGTGATGCCCGACAGCATCGTCATCTACCGGCTGCCGATCCTGGAGATGTGCGAGACGGCCGACGATGTCGTGGAGGAAGTTCTGGTGACGGTCGTGCACGAGATCGCCCACCACTTCGGCATCGACGACGACCGTCTGGGAGAGCTGGGCTGGGACTGACCGGCGCTATCCCGATTCGGGACTGCTCCGGCTTCGCAACCTCAGATTCGGCCGAGCAGTCAGATTCGGCCGAGGCCGAGGTCCAGCTGACCCCGGGCGACGTTGGCCGCGAGCACCTCAGTGGGACCCTCGGCGAGCCGCAGCGCCCGCACCCGCCGCAGGATGTCGGCCAACGGATGACCGTCCACCAGCGCGGTGCCGCCGACGAGCTGCACAGCGCTGTCGCAGACCCGGCTGAGCGTCTCGGTTGCCAGGGACTTGGCCGCCATCACCTCGTTGACGTTGTTGTGGCCCGCGTCGATCAGCCGGGCCGTGCGATACAGGGCGCTGCGGGCGCCGTAGGCGGAGATGCGCATGTCGCCGAGCGCCACCCGCTCGACGTCGGTCCCCGTCCGTGTGGGCTCTTCCGCCCCGCCGCGCCGTGCCGCGCGCTGGCCCAGCGCCTGCTCGGCGCACTCGATAGCGAACCGGCACTGGCCCACGCAGTCGGCTGCGATCGCCATGCGCACCGAGCTGATCTGGCTCATCGCCCGCCCGAGTCCGCGTCCGGCCTCGCCGATCACATGCGTGGCCGGCACTCGCACATCGGTGAATGCGAACGCGGCGTGGTGGCTGCCGTCGATGGTGCCGAAGCGCTGTTCCAGCGTCACGCCGGCTCGGTCGGTCTCGATGAGCACCATCTCCGGGCCGACCCCTTCGACCTCGACCAGCGTGTTGATGAAGTCGGCGTCCGCGCCGCCTGTCACGTACGACTTTGCGCCATTGACCACCAGCTCGTCGCCGTCACGCATCGCCCAGGTGTGGCGTGGCGCGCCCGTGAGCTCGGTGAAGCCGAAGCCGCTGCGCAGCTCCCCGGCCAGGTAGGGCAGCAGGAATTGCGTGCGCAACGGCTCGCCGACGTTGGCGAGCACGCCCGGTGACGGTCCGAAGATTCCCGGCAGGTGGCTCACGTTGCGGCTGCCGAGCGTGTCGCGCACGACGGCGAGCGCCAGAGCGGACGCCTCAGTGCCGCCGAACGATGCCGGCTGGGTCATGCCGAAGATGCCCGCCGCGACCGACGCCTGCCGGACCGACCTGGCGAGCTCCGCCCCGGCCGTCTCGGCTGCAAGCGCCGCCAATTCGTCAGCCAGCCGTTGCGCCGTGTCCAGCCACGCCGCGTGCTCGTCGTTCAGGAAGTCGGGCATCGGGGGTGGGGTCGCTGATGCGGTCCGGCTCTAGCCGGCGTGGCCGCGCACCCAGTCGGTGATGATGTCGGCTGCGGTGGCTCGGGCACCCGCCGGCGCGGTGAGGTAGTGGTCGCCGCTGATCGTGTGGGTGGGCACGTCGCCGCCGTCGGGCCGATCGCGCAGGGCGGCGACGATCTTGGCGGTGTCGGAGGAGAAGATGCCCGTGTCGCCGTCGGCGTCGATGACCAGCGCCGGCAGCCTCACGTGGCGGAGCTGGTCGGTGGAGCACTGCGACTCGCTGAGGCTCCACATCGACAGCCAACTGCGCAGCGAGCTGACCGTGCCGACGCCGAAGATTCCGTAGTTGGCCCGGCGCGGGTCGCCGAGGTAGCAGCCGGGCACGGGGCGCGGACTCGGGTCGAGCGTGCCGTCGAGCATCCGCAGGTCGGCCCACAGCCTGGGCACGACGAAGAGGCGCTCGCGGTGACCCGCTGCGGCCATCCGATCCAGCTCCGAGCGGACCCAGGCGGTGATCCGATCGTTGCGGGCCCGCTGTGCGGCCCGGTACGTCGCCACGAACTCCGGATCGAAGGGCGGCGGGCGATCCGGCGAGAACGGATCCAGCGCCGGGTCGACGCTGAGCGGGTCGTTCTCGCCGACCACCGAGGGGTCCATCCAGTTCGTCAGCACTTCGGCCCGGCCGGTGTGGGCCACGATCGACACGTACAGGTCGCCCGGCTCGAGGTTCTCGATGACGGGGTTCAGGCTGCTGCGGGTGTACTCGGGCACCAGCAGCGGAGCGGTGGCCTGTGCCTGGTAGGTGGCCATGAGCGAGCCGCCCCCGCTGTTGCCCATCAGCACCACGCAGTCGACGCCTTGGCTGCGCAGCCATCGCACGCCGGTGTCGATGTCGGCCAGTGCCTGATCGGCCAGGAAGTACGGCTCGCCGCCCCGAAAGCGGGTATTCCAGCCCAGGAAGCCGAGGCCTCGCTCAGCGATGTAGCTCGCCAGGTAGTGCTCGCTGAAGTCGATGTTGTAGTGGGTGGCGATCAGTGCCGTGCGAGGCGCCTGGCCTTCGGGCCGGTGGTACACGCCTTGGCAGGGATGCCCGCCGACTCCTGAGCGAGGGGCACCGGCACTCGGCAGCGCGACGAATTCGCGGGTGATGCCCATCTGTCGGCCGGCCCCTCGTTCAGGCCGTTGTGTCGGACGGGATGGGGGAGCGCATCACTTCCAGCGCCTCGGCGGGATCGGGCTCGATGCCGGTGGTGTCCCGGCAGAGTTCGACCATGATCCCGTTCGGATCGACGAAGTAGAGCGAATGGCACCAGCCGTGATCGACTTCCATCAGCGGCTCAATGTCCGCGGCCGCCATGCGACCACGCACGGCTTCCTGCTTGTCCGGCGTCGCTCGTACCGCGACATGGTTGACCCACACCGGAAGCCCCACCGTCGCACTGAGGTCGGTGCTGTAGTCGGCCTTCTCGCCCATGTTCCGGATGTAGAAGAACGCGATGCACTCCCCGTCGCCGATGTCGTAGAAGACGTGCTTGATGTGGCCGCTCGGCCCGCCGTCGGGCTGCGGCCGCTCGGCCTTCTCGGCGTGGACCAGCGGGAACCCCATGAGGTCCTCGTAGAAGCGATGCGTCGCCTCGAGATCCCGTGTTGCGTATGCGACGTGGTGAAGTCCCATCGCTCCCCCTGCTGCGGTGTGCACTGCAAGGTTCTCACATTCGGGCCGGCCAGTTCGCCCCGCTGATCGGGCCTGGGTCGCTAGTGGAGCGGGAAGCTCGCAACGTCCAGGTACTCGCCCCAGGGTGCTGCTTCGACCAGGCTGATCTCGTTGACCTCGAACCTCTCGCCCAGGCGTGGCCAGTCCACCGACGGCTGCCGCTTGCGGAAGCGTGCGATGGTCAGGTGGCCCACGAAGGGGTGGTCCGGGGGCGCGTCGCCGATGTAGCGGGTGGTGTCGATGACGGACTCGGCCAGTTCGTCAGCGCCGGCAGCGGGCAGCATGAGCACGCCACGGCCGAGTCGCTCGGGCTCCGGCCCGAGCGTGATGCCCGCTCGGTGGCACACCCCGGCCTGCAGGGTGCCGATCGCTTCGTCAAGGTCGCATTCGCCCAGAAATCGCAGTGTGATGTGCAGCCGCGCGGGTTTCGTCCAGCTCACGCCCGGTGCCGGCGGACGAGGCAGAGACGCCAGATGGTCGATGACGGACTCGGGCGGCCACACGGCGACGAACAGGCGTGGCACGGCGTGAAGCTACCGGCGCACCTCTGATTCTGCGGCTGCACGGCAGCGGGTTACGCTCGCCGTCGTGGCCCATCTTGCACGGCGCGCGACGACGTTGTTCGTCTGCTGCGTTGCGAGCGCAGGTCTCGTGGCCGGCTGCAGCAGCGACAGCGATGAGACGCCTCAGATGGCGTCGCAGGACGCGACGGCAACGACCGCCGCAACGCCAGTCGCCTCGATGCCGGCGTCGACGACCGAAGCGTCGGATTCCGACGAGAGCACCGACCCTCCGACCACCGGTGCCGTGGCTGCCGACGACGTTCCCGAGCCCGAGCCCGATGTGCAGGCAGCAGCAGTTGAGGCGGATGACGACGGCGAGCAGGAGGTCACAGCCGACACTGCTGCGGGCGAGGACAGCAGCACCAGCGAGCCCGGCGATGCCACCGAGCAGACCGAGACGCAGATTGGGACCGCACCGGAAGCCGGCGAGTCGACCGATGCAGCGGAGGTCCAAGCGGGTGACGAGCCTGCTGCGGCCGTCGAGGAAGTCGAGGAATCCGGCGAGGTCGAAGAGGCCTTGGAGATCGACGAAATCGAAGAAGTCGAGGAGATCGAAGAGATCGAGGAAGTCGAGGATGACCCAGAGGTCGACGACTCCGACGAGGCTGTCATCGAAGCGGATCCCACCGAGGATCGACCCCGGGTGTTGGCGCTCGCCGTGCCGCAGGTCAACGGCGTCACTTTCGACGTGAGCTCACTCACCGGCCGCGACGTGCTGGTCTGGTTCTGGGCACCGTGGTGATCGAATTGCCAGCGGGAAGCGCCTGCGGTCGCAGCGCTGAAGACTCAACACGGTGACAACTTGGCTCTCGTCAGCGTCGGCGGACACGACACCCCCTCGGCGATCTCGAGCTTTGTGAGCAGGTACGGCCTCGGCCACCTGACGAACCTGCCCGACGTGGACAACGAGCTTGCGCGGACGCTCGGCGTCAGCTACCACCCGCGCTGGCTGCTCATACGCGCGGACGGCACCGACGAACGAGGCGGAGGCGCAATCCCCGACTCGATCGTCACCGACGCCCTGACCCCGGGCTGATCAGACGAACCGCTGCTCGGCGGCGTCGGCCAGCAAGTCCCGCAGGAGTTCGGGAGGATCGTCGGCCACCACCAGCGCCTCGCCGATCAGGGCTGCGTGATATCCGGCCTCGGCGATCGCTCCCATCGATGTGCCGCCGGGCACACCGATGCCTGACGCGGCCACCAGCAAGATCCGGTCGTCGATGCCCTTGAAACAGCGGCTGACCCGTACGGCCTTGTCGTAGTCCACGGTGAACTTGGTCGACTCTGGATTGTCGCGCTGGTTGATGGCGATCATGTAGGCGCCGAGCTCGACTGCCGCCTCGAACTCGGCCTCGTCACGCACTTCGGTGAGCACGTCGACGCCGAGTGACAACGCCAGCGCCTGCATGGGCGGCAGCTGCGAGCGGTCGATGTCGGCCAGGATCACCAACATCGCGTCGGCGCCCATCTCGTGGCTGTCGCGTACGTCATCGAGCGTTCGCAGGAAGTCCTTGCGCAGCACGGGCAAACCCGTCACGGCCTTGGCGGCCTGCAGATCCTCAGGAGAGCCGCTGAATCGTTCGCGCTCGGTCAGCACCGAGAGGCAGGCGGCCCCGCCGGCCTTGTATTCCGACGCCAGGTCAGCGGCGTCCGCATCAGCCCGCAATGCCCCACGCGACGGCGAACGGCGCTTGATCTCGGCGATGACCGACAGTCCCGCTTCTCGAAGGGCAGCGGCGAACCGGTGGCCGAGAGGGACCTCGCCTGGCTCGGACCTGTCAACATCGGCCTTGTCAACGTGGGCGTTGTCAGCAGCCATGGGACCGATCTCACTTCCCGGCTCAAATCTGCAGGCCGGGTCGGCCAGTGACTCTACGGCTCTGGCCAACTATCGGCCCCGTGTGGGCTGTTGCCTTCGGCCGTCGTGCTGGAGCTTGGCGCAGAGATCCTGCGATTGCGGAGCGGCAACGACATGTGACTACGCTGTAGTCATGCCAGTTGTTTCGGTCCGGATTTCCGATGACGAGCTGTACGGCAGGCTCCGGCAGAACGCGCAGCATCACGGCCAGGGAATCTCGACACTCGCGGGACGTCTGATCGACGAGGGCTTGCGCATGGAGGCCCACCCAGCGGTGATGTTCCGAGATGGTCCCGAAGGTCGCCGAGCGGCACTGGCGGCTGGTCCAGAGATCGTCGATGTCATTGGGGCACTCATCGGCGGCGATGTGCCGGTGGACGAGCGACCGGCACGAGCAGCGCAACTCCTGAACATCAGCCCGGACGCCGTCGACGCAGCTCTTGGCTACTACGCAGACTTCACCGACGAGATCGACGAGGAGCTCGCCCAAAGAGCGCGAGCGGCCCAGGAAGCTGAAGCCGCTTGGGCCCGCCAGCGGGCACTGCTTGAATCGTGAGGCTGCTGCTCGACGAGATGCACGCGCCGGCGGTCGCGGCTGCACTCGTCGCTGCAGGGCACGATGTCGCGGCCGTGGCAGCAGAGCCGTCGATGCGAGGGCGCAGCGATGCGAGCCTGCTGCAGTACGGAACCGAGTCTGGTCGGGTGCTCGTGACGGAGAACGTCGGCGACTTCTTGGTGTTGGTGCAGCGCCGCGTGGCAGTAGGGGGGACACACCCAGGCGTCATTCTGACGAATCCCGCCAGATTCAATCGGGCTTCACTGGCCTACCCAGGGAATCTCATATCCGCGTTGGCGACCTTCCTCGCCGACCCACCAGTTGAGGGCGATTCATGGACGTGGTGGCTCCAGCCCGCTTGAGTATCTGGAGAGCAGAAATTCATTTGAATATTTAAAACATCATAAAATATATTGATTTTCTGTGGAAGATGAGCTCTCGAACGATGACGGCGGAGAGATGCAGCGCCGTCAGCTCCGTGCCGCCGGGGTGCTGGTCGCATCCAATGCTCGACTGCGACCCACCACCACGATGCTCGCCGATGACGAAGTTGGCGACACGGTCGCCGTCGCCACCCTGCTGCTCGACGTCACACGCCCAGACTGCATCGATCGCGTCGTGAGCTGGCTGCGCGACACCGCAACCCTCCTCGAAACCCTCCGCGAACTCGAGCGCTGAACTCTCGTTAGTGCATCGATTCGGTCGAGCCGCCTAGCGCTTGCTGCCGGTTAGCGTTCGTCGGATGCAGAAGCGGGAGGAAACGCCGGATCAGGATGACATCACCCGCCGGTTGAACGCGATCTACGAACGAGAACCGTCAGAACTGGATCCGGTACTGCGTGAGCTTCAAGCGAGGGCACTGTCGGATGAGTGGCCGCCGCCTGTGTCGGAGGTGCAACCGTGAATCGGTTCAACAGCGAGTCGTTGCGCGCCGAGATTGAACGGGTGCGCGCCGATGATGACTTCACCGCGCGAGCGAAGCGACTCATCGAGCGTGATCAGGAGCTGCTTGAGCGTCTCGCCCAGTAGCGCGGAATCTGAGCCTCGTCGATCAGGCTGATATCTTGGGGCTGAGGGATCGGAGTCTGCTGTGCTCGGCGGGGCTTCGGTGATGGGTTGTCGGTCCGGGAGTTGCAAAGAGCAGTTTCCCGGGTTCGTTCACGATGAGCCGGTGCCACACGCCGCTCGGCACGATGCACATCTGGCCTGTTTCGAGCGTCAAGGTCTCCGTCTCGTCGTCGAGGTCGAGGACAATCTCGATCGATCCCGATAGGGCCACGAGAATCTCATCGCCGCCCGGGTGCATCTCCCAGTGGCTGTCTTGGTCCATGCCGACGACGCCGAAGAGGCGCCCGTCAAGATCGTGCTCAGCGAGCGACTGCCAGAACCCGGGTGCGGTGGCATCGAGCCGCTCAGCGTCGCCCCCGGGGGCGAGGTGCAAGAAGGTCCGCTGGGGATCCATTGACGAGTGTTGAGCCATGGCGGCGGTCCTCTCCGAGGTGCCCGATCTGTCAACGAGTGTGGCGCGATCGGGCCGGGCGTGTGGCGCGGCTGAGCCGGACGCGCGGCGCGGTAGTGTCGCTGCGGTGCTGAAGGATCTTCGGGAGCTGCCTCGGGCGGTGTGGCCGAGAGCGGTGGTGTACGGCGCCATAGCGGCCGTGCTCATCGGCATCCCGTCGGACCTGATCGACACGCCCGTCTTCGGCCGGCCGATCGAGGCCCGGTGGCTCGACTGGGTGATCTTGGTGATCACTTCGGCACTGATCGGGCTGATCTTCGCCATCCGGCCGCCGTCGAGCGCTGAAACAGGCGCCGACGACGCCGTCGAGCGTCAGGGCACCACCACGCTGTGGGGCGGGCTGGTCTCGTTCCTTGCCGTGGGCTGTCCGGTGTGCAACCAGGCAGTTGTCGCGCTGGTGGGCATCTCGGGAGCGCTGTCGTGGTGGGCTCCGGTGCAACCCGTCGTGGGGCTGGCCGCCGTGGCGCTGCTGGTGTGGACGCTGCGCAAGCGGCTCCGCACCTATCGAGCCGTGGCCTGCCCGCTGCCCGCCTGAAAAGCCGCGCACCAACCGCATCGTGGCTTGCCCGCTGCCGACCCAAGAAACCGACCGCGTCAGCCACCGTCAGGGTCCGACCGAGGGGTCCGGCGGTGCTAGTTCGCTCGCAATGCGGTGACGGGCGATCCATAGCCGCAGGAGTATGAGCGCTGCGAGCAGGAACGCCGTGCTGCCGTACACCATGATCGGGATCGCCGCCACCAGCACCCCGTAGTAGCCCCACAAGATGCCCTCGCCGGCGGTGAGCACCCACGTCAGCGGTGCGACGCCGACTGGGGCGTACGACCGCCACGCGGCCCACACCGACGGTCCCAGGTACAGCCCATTCGACAATCCGAGCACCGTGCCCAGGACGGTCCAGCCGGCCACAAGCTGCAAGCCCACCGATGCCACCCCCACGGCGACGCCGGCGATGACGGCGACACGCACATCGGCGCCATTGCGCCAAAGCAGGAACAGCACGAGACCGAAGCTGATGATCGCGGCCAGAATGGCGGGGATCGTGACCCAGAACTCCTCGGCGATCACGTACGCGATCCAGCCGATGTTGATCACCATGCCGATCGACGCCCATGCAGGGGAGGCGCCCTCGGTTCGCTTCAGGCGCAGCAGCCGCACCACCTGGGGCACGACCTGCACGAACGTCACTGCGGTGGCGACGACGGCGACCAGGTTGGCGAACTGTTCCTGACTCACGGGAATCCCGTGCCGCAGTGGCCTGGACTGGACGGCAGCGGCACGCAGCACCAGACGTCGCGCACGCTTGCCATCGCAAGAGTGTCGCACCCTGAGTCGACCCCCGATCACGAAATGCGCGTGCGCCCGACGCTGTTTCCATGTTGCATGGACCCCTGTGACCGACCTCGGCAGCGAAGAGCGAACCCGTCAGCGCCGGCTGACCGGAGCCGCCGCGGTGGTGCTGATGGCGCTGGTCGCCGCCCTCGCCCAGTCGTTCGGGCGGTTCACCTACGGGGTGCTGCTGCCCGCAGTCCGTGACGATCTCGGCCTGTCGAACACGGTCGCGGGCTCGCTCGCGACCGTCAACATGGCGGCCTACCTGATGGGCAGCCTGATCGTCGCCACGGCGTCCAGCCGATTCCGGCTGATCTCGGTGATGCGGGTCGGCATGGTGGTCGCGATCGTCGGCCAAGCGCTCGCGACGGTCTCGCCGGGCCCGGTCGTGCTGGGAGTCGGATTGTTCGCGCAGGGGCTCGGCGGTGCCTTGACGTGGATTCCTGCCCCGGTCATCACCGCCGACGCGATCTCTCCCGAACGGCGCGGCCTCGTCGTCGGGTTCCTCGGCGCGGGCATGGGGCTCGGCATCGTCTTCGCCGGCCAGCTGTCGAGCATCGTCCGTTCGACGATGGGGGATGCGTCGTGGCGAACGGTCTATTTCGTGCAGCTCATCGTCGGTGCGGCCGTCGTCGCCGTGGTGCTGCTCGCCATCGGGCACCGCCAGGAGCGCCTGGCATCACGTACCGGTCTCGGCGGGTTCAGCGCCTTGCGGCGTGTGCCCGGATGGGCGCCGCTGGTGTCTGCGTTCTTCGTCTTCGGCCTGCTCTACCTGCTGATCATCTCGTTCCTCACCACCCGGCTGGAAGACGACAGCGGCTGGACGAGCACCCAAGCGTCGCTGGCGTTCACGCTCGTCGGCGTGGCCATGATCTTCGGAGGGCCGCTGTTCATCGCACTCTCCGAGCGCATCGGAGCCCGATCGACGCTCGCCATCTCATTCGGCGGCTGGGCCGTGGTCACCACGCTGATCCTGCCGGGCTGGTTCGCGCCGACGCTGGCGCTGTCGGTCGCGGTGGGCCTGCTGTTCGCATCCATGCCGTCGGTGCTGACGGTCTATGTCGTCAACAACACCACCACCGATGACTACGGGCCGGCGTTTGCTGCGGTCACCTTCTCGTTCGGGATCGCCCAGATGATCTCGCCGCAGATGGGCGGATTCATCGCCGACGCGGCGGGCTCGTTCACTCCGGTGTTCCTGCTCTCGGCGGCGCTGGCGGTGGTCGGCATGTTCACGTCGTTCGGCCTGCCGCGCCGCAGCCGGCCGGGCTTCCCGGCCGTGCCGGCTGCTGAGTCTGCGTCCGAACCGGCCGCCGAGCCTGTTTCCGAGCCTGCCGCGACGCCCGAGCACGACTGGCGCTACATCAACATGACGTTCGCCGTCACGTCTGCCGACACCCCGGCTGACACCGCAGCGGACTCCTGAACCGGCGCGGGCACGGTGCGGTTCCTTACGGGGCGCCATCTGGGACATTGGGAGCGGGCTCGAGCATGACGATGGGGAACTCGCGGTCGGTCTTGCGCTGGAAGTCGACGTAGTGATCGCCGCGGCTGGCGATGAGGCCCCAGAGCGCTGCGCGCTCATCGCCAGCGGTGAGTCGTGCCCTCATCCGCTGCGTGCCGCCGCGGTTGCGAACGGTGACGTCCGGGTTGTCTCGCATGTTCAGGAACCACGTCGGGTGATGGTCGGAGCCTCCTCGTGAGCCGATGACGACGAGGGCACCGTCTCGCTCGGCAACCGCGGACAGCAGCGTCGTGCGGGGTTGGCCGCTGCGGCGACCCGTCATGGTCACCTCGATGATGGGCGTTCCCTTGTGGATCCAGCCGATGCGTCCGCCGCTCAGGCGGATTGCTGTGCGGTTCAGCCAGTTGGCCGCCTTGAAGGTGCGATCATTCGTCCACATAGGAATCTCCGGCGATGAGCAGTTCCACACTTACGGTACGTCCGGTAGCGCGTGACCGAGTTCGAAAACGAGGCGCAGTACTCTGGGCCGCGTGTCGTCACAAACCGAAACGGTCACTGTGGCCGAGCTCAAGAGCCTGCTCGCCGATCCCGCGGCTCGCATCCAGCTTCACGATGTCCTCGGCGAAGAAGCGCTGCGAACCATCGACGCCATCGGTAACGCTGACTGCGAGGGATACGACGAGTGCCTGCGGGCCTATGAGAGTGCGGCCGCTGGCCTGACCAAACTCCTCGTCACCGGCGCCTACTTCGCCAACTGCGCCGACCATGACAAAGCGTTGGCCCATGCCGTTCGCCTGCTGGCCAACCGGATCCCGTACGCCAGCTCGGGCCACGGGACGGTCATCAACCTGGCGCATCACGTCACGCTGCTCGCGATCTACGCGGTCGCGTTCGGCGCCGCCGCCGCCGACCGGATCGACCCCCTCGCCAGGATCATCGGGACGGTGCGGGCCGAGGAGGACGACAGGATCGGGCGGGTCACCTATCTGGTCAACTGCGCCCAGCTCAGGCGGGCTGACGAGGCTCCGATCCAGACCTCGCTGCGGCTGTGGATGACGCTGCGCTCGATCACCGACGAATTCGTGCCCAAGACCACCGAAGACGCCCTCTTCGACGCGCTGCTCGACGAGATCGAGTACCTGCTCGGCGTGACCCACGGGCGGGACACCGCCGAGGGAACCGGCCCGGTCGGCTACGGGGCGATACAGGTGCTCGCCACCCGGGTGGCCCCGGACCGGCTGGTGCGGCGCAATCTGGACCTGCTCATCGCACACGACGCGTTCCAGAGCGTCGACGAGTTCTACATCTGCCGCGAGCGCTACAACAAGGCCTACGCCGCCGAAGCCCGCGTCTAGTGCCCAAGTGAAGCGAGACGCTCGCGGGCGAATTGGCAATGACGTCCACCGTCGGCACCGCATCGGCGAAGCCATCGTGGAGGGATACCGGCGGCAGCCGCAGACCGAGGAGGAATTCGACTGGGCGGGCGTCACGGTACGGTGCGGCATGGCCGAGCCGCCCAGCGACGAGGACGTCGAACTGGCGCTCAAGCTGCTCGATCTGTGGGATAACGGGCGGGGCATCTCCAAGAGCGAGCTGGAGCGGCGCACCTGGGATGACGGCTCGTCGCACGGCCGCCGGTTCGACCGCTTCATGCGGCGCACACTGCAGATCGAGACGACAGGACGCGCCCGCCAGACCGACCTCATCGAGGACCTTCGGATGCAAGTGCGGTCGCTGGGTGCGCAGCCGGTCGGCACGGCTGCCGCCGAATGGGAGGCCCAGCTGCAGCAGGCCCGAGCCTCGTGCCTGGAGGCGCTGAGGGTCTGGAACGACCCGCTCAGCTCGTTCCGCACGGGCGCGTTCTCGCTGCTGTTCGTGACGGCGTGGAACAGCCTGTCGCTGGCGGTGCTGCAGCGCGACGGCGCCGAGTGGCGCAAGCTCGACTACGACGGTCAGCCCACGCTGTTCGACGGCATCGAGCAGTCGCTCGACACGCTTGACCTGATCGGGCGGGCATTCGGCGGCGGTGAGCACCGCGGCGCCCGTGAGAACGTGGCTCGCTGGGTGGAGTTGCGCAACGCCACCGCTCACCGACACCTTCCCGGGCTGGATGTCACGGTGATCCCGTTCGCGCAGGCCGGGCTGCTGAACTTCGAGAACGCCCTGGCTGGCGAGTTCGGCCCCGAGTACTCCATCGCGGACAGCCTGTCGGTGCCGCTGCAGCTGTCGGGTTTTCGCGACCCCGGCGTGCTGGCCTCCGCCAAGAAACTCCACGCATCGCTCCCGCTCGACGTGCAGGCCCTGTTGGGCCGCGCCGAGGCGGTGCCCGACGAGGTGCTGAACGACCCCACCTACATGATCCGGGTGGCGTTCGTGCCGGTGCCCCGCTCGTCGGCCAACAATCCCGACGCGGTGGCCTACTTCGTGCGTCCCGGCGAGGTGCCCATCGAGCTGGCCGATGCGCTCGACCAGTTCGTGGTGCTCAGCCGCCCGGTGGCCCGTCACGGCTTCCGGCCATCCGATGTCGTGAGCGAGGTGCGTCGCCGCACCGGCCTGAAGTTCACCACTGCGATGCACGCTCAGGCGTGCCGGAGCTTGGGAGTGCGTCCGCAGAAGGGCCAGCACGACCGCACCATGAACCTCAACTACGCCGAGTACCTGACCAGCTACAAGAGCTACCTGTACACCCAGGCGTGGATCGACCGGCTCGTGGCTGAGTTCGCCGATCCGGAGCGATTCGCTGAGCTGACGGGTGTGGCGGCGGTGCGGACTGACCACGCCGAGCAAGATTGACCGTCAGAGCCTTCTCGGGTCAGAAATCGCCGAACCACTTGTTGGCGACGCGCTTGACCGCCTTCGAGGTGACGTCTCGCAGGCTGATCTCCTCGGGACGGCGGTCCGGCCTGTTGCGATGTGCCGTGAGCCACGCTTGCCCTTCGGGGGGAAGGACACGCCTCACCGCTGCGTCGACTCGGCGGATGAACGCACGGCTCTCGGTGAAGTACTTGTCGCGCCGTGTGTAGTACGCGACTTCGTCCCAGAGCTGCGCCATGTCGTAGAACGCGGCAACCCCGTAGTAGGTGAGCAGAATCGACGCACCGGCGCGCGCTACTGCCTCGCCCTGGTTCATGGTCCACTCGTCGCGGAACCGGTCTCCCATCCGCATCAGCGTCGGGTCGAAGAAGTGAGCGGTCTCGTGCGCCAGAATGCCGGCTACTTCGACAAAGTCGTCGTACGCGTCCGAGACGACGATCGTCGGGATGCCCCATCGCTTCGGTACCAGCAGGCCGTCAGCGTCGGTGGGCAGCAGATCAGCGTCGTAGATGACCTTGCCGCCGTAGTGGACGACCGCTCGCTCACACGCGTCGATGAGCCGCGCTGAGCGCTGGTCGGCCTCGTGTGGTGTTTGCAGAGCTTGCTGGGTCACGCATCCGACAATAGAGAGGGGGTGTCACAGCATCGTTTGCGGCCGTCGGCAGTACGGTGCCGGAAGCGGTGAGCCGTCGGCCGCGAGTCTCGCTGAGGGCTCCTCGCGTGAGGCGGAGCGTGGCGGGCGCTTCCGGTCCAATGGACCGACCGTCAGGTCTCCGTCACCAATTGTGCAAATGACTCTCGACACGAGATGGACGGCCAGTCGCCGTCTACCATTCGCTCGGCAGGCCAACTAAAGCTCATGGCACCAGTTTCGTCGCCGGTTGCGTATTCCTGAAGGGTCTTGGAGGCGAGTGCACGTCTCCCCGATGTCGAAGCGGGCACGGCATCACGCCAAACGAACCGCGTCGCTCGCCGACGTCGTGGGTCCTGGACATCCGCTCGGGCGATGAGCAACACCTGCGCCGCTCGGCGTTCAGAAGGCTGACGCTCCGAAGCCAAGCCGCATGAGACCACGGCGCACTGGATATGCAGCCAGCGGCTGATGTACTGGCGAAACTGCATGTCCTTGCTCGCCAACCAGGACGACCAGGCATCGGCACCCACGACCGTCGCCGGTACCACGAGCGCCAGTCCTCCCTCGATGGGCAGAACGTCGATCGCAGGCAAGATCGACGGCAAACGCCCGTATCGATCGGGGTGGCAGAGCACACTGGCGACCGATCGAGCGCGCACGAGCGCAAATTCCGAGAGCGTCACCTTCTTGCCGGTGATCGCATTTTCGAGCAGGGATTTCAGCCACTGGGCTGCGTCCGGATAGTCGCGCTGGTAGCGCGTCACTCGGGCGGGATGATCGAATCGCCAATAGCGCGCGTCTCTTGTGCCGGAGGCAACACATTGGAGATCGGCGGCAGCGACCGCGTCGATCCAGTCGGCTCGGCCCAGCGCTGAACCCGTTCTCGGGTCAGTGCCGGCTAGCAACATCCGCCGACCGCGGAGTGTTTGCTTGTCCAAGCGGCACGAACTTGCGATGCAGTGGTCGCTGTGCTCGAGGGCATTGCCGCAAGCGCAGCCCTGAAGGAATCGGACAATGCGGTCTGACGCAATCATGGACTCGTTCGACGACGTCGCCATAGGTGCTGGCAAGATCATGAGATCGATGTCGTCGAGAGGCTCGGCACGGTCCTCGCGGTCCCTGGCGTCGAGCTTGAGTTGATCAAGCGCAATCTCCAAGATCGGGGGGCCGAAATCGGGAGGCGAATCGTTCAGGCCCCCGTCAGCAGCAGACGAGGCAGGCAGCGCCGGATTCTGTAGGACACGATCTCTGACATCGGCGCTCCCACAGTGGACAAGCCACCTGCACACGTCATCCGGAAGATGTGGATTCGTCGCTGCGATGAGACGCGGCAGATCCTCGTTGTCCGTGGCGATTCGCGCCAGCGTCTCAGGTCGCGTACCGGGATGTGCGGCGACGGCGGCTCGCACCCTACGGTTCGGCCAGCGCGCCAAAGTCTCAAGCGCCCTTGGTGATGCCTGCTTGTTCAAGGCGACTAACGCCCAGGCTTGTAGTGAAGTCCGATCACGTTGCCGGGATCGGCAGGGCCACGGAGGAGGAGGATCGACGAGCATCGCAAAGACGTCGGCGTCAGCTCTGGGATGCATCGCCACGGCCGTGAGAAGTCGAGCCTTCGCGTTTTTGTGGGATTCGGGTTGCTGGGTTCGGTTTGAGCAGGTTAGGTGACGAGGATGCCGCGGGCTTCGAAGTTGGCGTGGTTGGTGAGGCCGTGGGCTTGGCGTCGTAGGGCCTGGAGCAGGTTGTTGGTGCCTTCGATGCGGCCGTTGCTGGGCCGCCCGGCTTGGTGCCAGCCGAGGATCTGGTCATGCCAGGCGAGGAAGGTGTCAACGACACTGCTGAACTCGGGTATCTGGCCGGCGCCGTAGATGTCGGCGAACCGGTCGAGGGCTTCGAGGGCGCCTTTGCGGTCCTTCGCGAGATAGAGGCCGTGCAGCTCGCTGAGCGCGTCCCATGCTGCTTTGAGCCGAGGGTGGGCGGCGAACAGGTCCTCGAGCCGTTTGCGCTCGGCGCCGTCGAGGGTGTCGGGGCGTCTCATGAGCAGGAACCGTGCCCGGAACGCTGCGGGATCGAAGGCGGGCTTTGGGCCCTCGGGGCGGCGCTGGACGTCGCGGCGCACTGCGGTGAGCCCGGCTGCGAACCAGCGGATCACGTGGAACCGGTCCAGCACGTGGCGGGCGTGGCCGAGCCGCTTGGCGATCGCTGCGGCATAGGCCGCCGACCCGTCGGACACGACGATCTTGACGGCCTTGCACCAGCGGTGCCCCTGGGCGGCCAAGAACCCCGACAGGGCGGCTTCGCTGCGATGAGGCACCATGGCGAGCACCTTGCCGGTGTCGCCGTTCACGAGCACCGTGACGTAGCGGTGCCGTTTGCGGATCGAGGTCTCGTCGACCAAAAGCACCCGGCACCGCTGCCGGCGGCGATGCTCGCCCGCCAGGCCCGCACACGCGATCACCAGGCCCATCACGACATGCCAGCCCACCCGATGCCGACGCGCCGCCGCACGCACGGACATGTCACCGGCGTCGGCGACGACCCGGCGCGCCAGACGGGCCGTGAAGCGGCCCTCGAACGCCCGATGGTCCTCCAAGAACCGCCGGCCGCAGCCGTCGCATGCCATTCTGCGCCGGTCCCACACCAGCGTGGTCGGCCGGCCCGAGACCTCCAGGTCACGGACCCTCTTGGCTCGCCGGTCATGAACACGCCCGCTCTTCGCCCCGCAATGCGGGCACACCGGACGCGTCACCGTCGAGCGCACCCCCACCACCAGCTCCCCGGGCTCGTCGACGAGCACCCCGCTCACCTTGGTCTGCGACAGCCACAGCCGCACCGACATAACATCACTCGCCATCGAGGCCCCCTGAGGCTCGGCGTTATCACGAACACCGATCCCAGCAGGGCCTCGACCCCTACAAACGGACCCTCAACCCACCCTCATCCCACGAAATCGCGAAGGGCCAACTGTTCTCCGTCGATTCGACTCGCTATCACTGCAAACGGCAGATCGTCGTCGTCGGTGATGACGCCGGTGCCTTCTGCGACGCCAAGCTCCGCACCGACCGGATCGGTCAGACGCACGAGGAACGTCTCATCCGGGCTGCCGGAGGAGTCACGTTCGCCGAAGGAGTCGTCGGTCAGCGTGATCGTGATGGTCGCGCGCGTCGCGTTCGCCGGGATGGTCACGGTGCCCGAGGCGGCGGTGTAGTCCTCGGGTTGGGTGGCGGTGCCGTCGAAGGTGGCGTAGTCGACGGTGATGGCGCTGGTGCTCGCGCTGGTCAGGGTGATCTCGAACTCGATGATGCCGTCGCCTTCGGACGCCTGGGTGAATGACGGTGTGTGGGCCGCGATGGCCCACTTGCTGAATGTGGAACCCGGCGGTGACATCATCAAGGACTGGCACGATGCTGATGCGGTCGCGTCGGGCGTCAGTTCGTTCACCCGGCCGAGCACCGTCTACTACGAGTGGGGCAAGCTCGGCGATTGGCGACTGATCTCGCAGCTTCGGTTGCTGCAGTAGCTCAGCCCGCGAGGATTGCCCGTCGGAACTGCACTGCGTAGCTGCGTGGCACAATCCGGAATCTGATGGTCAGCGGCCCTTGCCGTTCTTCCCGCAGGTGCAGCCCGCCTTCCGCTGCGGACGCATCCGGCACCGCTCGACCCGGCCAGCTTCCTCGCGAATGGCGCATCACCCGGTCCACGATCTCCCAGGCGCAGTGCCTGACCGTCTCGGACTCATGCTGCCCGAGGCGACGAAAGTGATCGAGGGACTCAGGAGTCCACTCCCAGCCATCTTCCACGGCTAGTTGGTAGGTCTGTCAGGAAAGCAGTCTTCCACTTCGCTTCGCGGAACTGTCGGCAACGGCGTGCCTTGCTGCTCGTGGCGACGAATCTCATCCTCTAGCTGTTGCGCATCGGTATCCGCTATGACTGTGTTCGGCGCGGAGACGGCTTCTCGGTTGCGGCGCCGCAGGCCAGCCAGATGAGACGGCATACGGTCTCGATGCCCGACGGATTTGGGGGAGTTCACTGCTCAAGTTTCACCACGCTGCCTAGGCATCATGCAAACCAATTGCGTCACAGGCTCGTGACCTGCGCAAATGTGCGACTGCACGTTGTGCGCCCCGTACCGGGTCGCGCGGTTGGTCGGTACGAGGGCTCCAACTAGTACATGCAGTTCGACTTAGCCCAGATCCATCGGTTTGGTTGGGCTGGTGGGGTTTGCGTCCACCAGAAAGGCCTCCTGGGGTGGCATTTTGCCGGTTGTGAGATCGCGGCGTGATGCCATGACGGGAGGCGCTTTCTGTGAGCGATGATACGCGGTTGTTGGACCGGGTCGTGGCAGTGTTCGACGAGGGCTCGTTGGTGGGGGACGCTGGTCTGCTGGCGGTGGGCACGCTGGCGGGCCGGTTGGGCTTGGAGGGCTTGATCGACGAGACGGTGCGCCCGCCGGCGGCGGGCCGCGGGTCGGGAGCGAAGGTGCTCACGGCGGTGTGCTCGATGCTGGTGGGGGGCTCGTTCTTTTCTGACGCGGACAGGCTGCGGGCCGGCTCGGCGGGGTCGGTGGTTGGGTTCGCGCCGGTGGCGCCGTCCACGTTGGGGACGTTCTTGCGGTCCTTCACGTGGGGTCATGTGCGTCAGCTGGACCGCGTCCAGGAGCTGGCTTTGGGCCGCGCGTGGGACGCAGGCGCCGCCCCGGCGGCGGAACGGGTCACGGTCGATGTCGATTCCACGGTCGCGGTGGTGCACAGCGACGCGAAGGGCGGCGCTGCATACGGGCACGGTGGGCGGCTGGGATATCACCCGCTGGTGGCTTCACGCGACGACACCGGCGAGATCGTGCACAGCCGGATGCGCAAGGGCTCCTCCCAGCGGGGCCATGTCCGCTTCTTCGCCGAGACCGTCAACCGGGTGCGCCGTCTCGCCCCGGACGCGGAGCTGACGGTTCGCGCGGACGCGGGGTTCTTGTCGTGGGGCCTGGTCGACAAGCTCGACGCGCTCGACGCCAGGTTCGTGATCGCTGTCGCCTCGAACCCCGCCGTCGGCAGGGCCGTCGCGGCCGTCGACGATGCGGACTGGACCCCGATCGGCTACACCGACGACGGCGAGGCCCAAGTCGCCGAAACGACGCTCACCAGCGCACGGCGGCCCAACCGCAAGCCCGAGCGCACGGTGCGGCTGGTGGTGCGCCGCACCCGCCTGGTCGGCGACCAGGCCGACCTGTTCCCCAACTGGCGCCACCACACATTCGTCACCGACATCAGCGAAGCCGAACTCGACACCAAAGCAGCCGACGCCGCCTGCCGATCCCACGCACGCGTCGAGCTCGCCACCGGGGACCTCAAAGCCGGCGGCCTCGCCCACAGCCCCTCAGCCAGCTTCACCGCCAACGCCGCCTGGCTCGCCTGCGCCGCCTTGGCCCACAACATCGCACGCTGGACAGCACGCATCGGCCAAGTCCACGACCCCCGAAAGCTCACCGTTGGGGCCACCATCGCACGCCGCTTGCTCACCATGCCCGGCCGGCTCGTCAACCGCAGCGGCCGACCCACCCTGCGGCTCCCGGCCCGACGGCCCTGGGCCGACACGTTCACCACAGCACTGCGACACATCCGCAACCTGCCCCAGCGCTGCTGAACAAACCCCAGCGCCACGCCGCGCCGCGCAGCACACCCCCCGGGCGCAGCACACAAACCACCCCCCAAGCCGCCGCCGACCACCCACGCGTCCGCTCAGCCCTCACCCCGCCCCGACCCCAAACCGCACCACCGACATCCCACCCGACCCCACACCGCACACCCCACCGGTGGATCCGGGCTAAGTGACCGAAAATGAATCAGTCAGGTCAGCTAGCGGCGATCAGTGCCAGATGCCGTCTTCGGCGAGGGCGCGGTGGAGGGTGTCGATCGGCCAGATGTCGACCTCGTCCTCGGTGCGGAAGGCGCGTGGGCCTCGGTAGACGACGATGCGCCGAGTCAGCCCGGGCAGGTCTGCGATGGCTCGAAGGCCTTTGACGAACGACGTGTTGTACCGTTCGGCCGCCTTCACCTCGATGGCAGTGTGCTGATCCTCGCGGCGCAGGACGAAGTCGACCTCGATGCGCGACTCGGTTGGGGCCCAGTAGGCAATCTCGTCGTAGAGATGCTGATGCTCGTTGTGGGCTCGCAGCTGGCCCAGCACCCACCCTTCCAGCAGCGCGCCACGCTCCTCGGCCGTCACCGGACCGGACTGGCGCTTGAGCGCCCGCACCAAGCCGGGGTCGGCCCAGTACAGCTTGGGGCGGCGCCGCTCGCGCACACGCAGCCTGGCCTCAAGCGCGCCGAGCCGGGTAGCGACGAGGGTGTCCTCGAGGATCTCGATGTATCCCTCCACGGTGGAGCGCGCGACACCGGCGTCACGGGCGATGGCGGCGCTGTTGAGCGACTGGGCGTGCATGAGTGCCGCGACGGGCAGGAACCTGACGAAGCCGGCCAGGTTGCGCACCGCTGCCTCGGCCCGGATCTCCTCGCGCAGGTAGAGCTGGGCGTAGCTCGCGAGCACCTCGCCGCGGTCGGGGGCGTCCCACACCAGCGGGATGGTCCCATAGCGCAGCGCGTCGTCGAGATCGAAGTCGTCGCCCAGCTCTGCGGCGGTGAGTGGGTGCATCTCCTTGCGAAGCGCCCGGCCGGCGAGCAGGTTGGTGCCTGCTGATTTGAGCTTGCGAGCGCTCGAGCCCAGCAGCGCGAACCGCAGGCCCCGGTCGGCAATCTGGCGATGCACCTCGTTCAGCAGGCTCGGCAGCCGCTGCACCTCGTCGACCACGACCCAGTCATCCGGCCCTGCAGCCGAAACCATCCGGCCGAACAGTGCCGGGTCTGCGAGCAGGTCGGTGAACAGCGCCTCGTCAAGCAAGTCGAAGCGCATGGCCGATGGCAGCACTGAGCGCACCCAGGTGCTCTTGCCGACGCCCCGCAGTCCGAGCAGGAAGAAGCTGCGACTCGGCAGCGTCGTCAGCCGTTCGTATAGCACGCTGTCAAATATAGCCGAAAAATGCTAGGTAGACTGTGACTTTTCTAGATGGCTCAAGTTCCGTTTGTCGGGCGTCACTGCCTGATCTGCGCCCATGTAGTGGTCGGCATCGCTGGGTGGAGGTGGCGGGAATCGAACCCGCGTCCTTCAACGTTTCGGTGAGTCTTCTCCGAGCGCAGTCGCTGGGGGATTGTCGGGCGATGGCGGGCAGCGACACCCTTCCAGTCGCCGTAGCCGTCTGTGAGCGTCCCCGCTACCCCGTCGGCACAGGTGGCGGGCGAGTCCTGCAGATGGCGGCACCGACGCCCGCAGGACTGAGGCAGTCGGGCCAACTCACAACCTGAGGTCAGGCTGCGAGCACCAGATCGTCACGCTGAGCGTGTTCGACGTTGGCGTTTGTGTTTGTTTCCGGCTCTTTTTCGTGGATCCGGAGACCACGGCTCGCTTCTCTCACTTCAACCGTCAAAGTCGAAACCGATCACCCCCAAAGTGGTTGCGGAACCCGTACCGCGCGGGACCCGTCGGCGGCATACCACCCTAGCGATGAGCTGTGATCAGCCAAAGAGGTCGCTGTGCGTGCCTGTCCGGACGAGTACCAGGGCGTCCTCTTGGAGGTCCCAGATCAGCAACCAGTCTGGCTCGATGTGGCATTCCCGGAACTCCGACCACTGACCCGACAGGCGATGCGTCCGATGCCGGGCGTGCCGTTCGCCGCCGGCCAGGAGAACCTCCAGCACGGCCCAGAGCTTGTCGAGGTGCTTGCCGCGACGCTTGGCGCGCTTGAGATCCCTCTCGAAACGATTCGTCGTCCGCAGGATCACTGAGGGCTACAGCGTGGCTTTGAGTTCCTCGAGGCTGGAGTACTGGGTCAGTTCGTCGGGTTCTCGGGCTTGGCGCAAGGCTTCGACGGTTTCCGCGTTCGGGATGCTGACGTCGAACGGGACGCCTTGCCGCAGGACTACCTGCTTGTAGAACAGGGTGATCGCCTCGGTAGCCGACAGTCCGAGTTCGCGAAGGACGCGCTCGGCCTGCACCTTCAGATCCGGTTCGACCCGGGCTCGGATCATTTCGGTCTTGGCCACCGTGTGAACTCCTGTGCGTGAGGCAGTGTACCCCAAACGGGGAACAGCTATGTCGAGGCATAGAATGGACGGAGGCATCGAATGGGCGTCAGCATGTCCGGGTGCGCAGCAACGCGAGAAGTCGTTTGTTGCGAGAGGGATCAGACCCCGATGGCCACAATGCTGGGGTGAGCGAGCAGTCGCAACGGCAGCCCGTCTGGGGGGATGAGCGAGCGGGCGGGGCGTGCGTGGTGCTCGCCGATTCGGCGCCGCTGGGTGGTCAGGCGTTGCCGGCGCCCGGCCCGCCGCCGCTGTTGGGAGCGGTGGCGCTCGCTGTCTCGCACGAGGTGACCCGGCGGGGGCGCTGGGTGAGTCGGGTTCGGGTCGCGGACGATGAGACGGCACGGGCTGTGGTTGCGCAACTGCGCGCCGAGGGTCATGCTGCGGTGCTCGGGTCGCCGGATGAGGCGCACGCGGTGGGCTGGATGAACCGCAACCGTGCCGTGCCGGTCGGGGGGCGGTTGGCCATCTGCTTTCCGTGGGCCGAGGCCGGCGTCGACGCGCCGGCAGTCGTCGAGATCGACCCCGGCGAGGCGTTCGGCGCAGGAACCCACCCGTCCACTCGGCTGCTGGCCGCATGGTTGGTGGCGGGAATATCCGATGGCGGGCGTGTGCTCGATGTGGGATGCGGCAGCGGTGTGCTGGCACTGGTGGCCGCCCTGCTGGGCGCGGCCGAGGCGGTGGGCATCGACATCGAGCCGGCTGCCGTGTCGGCGGCAGAGGCCAATGCTCGGCGCAACGGCTTCGACGGAGTCGCCAGCTTCAGTACAGCCCCTGCCGGCACCGCCGAGCTCGGCGCCTTCGATGTCGTCGTTGCCAACATCACCGCCGATGTGCTGGTTTCGTTGGCCGGCGACATCGCTGCTCGAGTCGCATCAACCGGCCAGCTCGCGGTCAGCGGCATCTCGGCCGGGCAGACCTCCACGGTTGCCGCTGCCTATCGCCGCTACGGCATCGATCTGGCCGACCCCATCCGGCTCGACGACTGGGTCGCGCTGTCCGGGCGAAGGGCCTCGGGTGAATCGGCCGCTGGCCCCTAACCGGTGGGGGCGGGGTAGTTGGCCCAGGCGGAGACGCCACCGAAGCCGCCGTCGACCGTGATGGTCTGGCCGGTGACGTAGCGGGCCTCGTCGCTGGCAAGGAACGCCACCACGTCGGCGACCTCTTCGGGCACGCCCCAGCGGCCGAGCGCGATGTGGCGTTCGAGGCCGTCGGCGAGGCCGGGGACCTCGCGGCCCGGCCGCCACAGTTCGGTGATGATGAGCCCGGGCGCCACGGCGTTCACCCGGATGCCGAAGCGTCCGTACTGCGACGCCTGCGAACGGGTCAGCGAGTCGAGAGCGGCCTTCGTCGCCCCATAGGTGGGCAGTTCGGCGACGCCGATCGCACCGGCGATCGAGGACATGTGGATCACCGAGCCGTGGCCCCGCTCACCCATCTGGCGGGCCAGCGCCCGCGTCGTCTCCAGCGGCGCCAGGTAGTTGAGCTGCAGCACAGCCTGGTCGCCGCCGGGCACGCGCAGCTCGCCCCGGCCGGCATTGTTGACCAGGATGTCGACCCCGCCGAGCGCCTCGACTGCGGCCGCGGCCAGATCGGCGCCAGCGCCCTCCGCGCCCAGATCGCTCTCAAGCACCACCGGGTCATGCGGCAGCTCGGCCGCGATCCGGTCCAGATCGCCTGTCGAACGTGCCGCCAACGCCACCCGTGCGCCGTCACGCGCCAAGGCCCGGGCGCAGTGCTCGCCGATGCCCCGGCTCGCCCCCGTCACCAATGCCGTCCGCCCCCTCAGCCGCTCCGCCATTTCCCGATCCCTCCGTCACGCACGCCGCCGCGCGCCCTGCGCCGCACTCGGCGCTCCCTCAGTCTGCGCCACGAGATGTCCAGCGGCTCGTTCTGTCTAGCAGGCTGCTGAAATATGCAGGGCTGGCCGGAAGCACAAGCCCCTGACCTGCGGGTTTGTATCTGACAAACGCCGAAATAGCGGCTTTCCGACCAGCCTCCTAGAGCTTGGCTGCGATCCGTTCGAGCGTGTTCCAGTTGCGGGCCGTGGCGGTCACGCCGAGGTGCCGCTCGAGATGCGAGTACGACAGGCGCAGGGCCTTGATGCCCTCAGGTGTCCAGACGTATGCCTCTGTGTCTTCGACATGGACGACTTCGGGGCTGTGGTCGGCATCGACGAGTTCGCGCACGGCGTTGGGGCGCGGTTCTTCCGACAGGAAGTTGACCAAGTAGCGGGACCCGTCGTCGGCGATGTGGCCGAGGGGACTGCGTTCGAGGATGGCTTCGATCTCGGCTGCGGTGCGGGCCGCGCAGGGCATGTGGACGCAGGGCACGTGGACATCGAACTCATCGGCCAGCAGCTGTTGGACGGCGGCGGCCACGGCGGCGGTTTTGGACCGGTCGGGCTGGTCGGCGGTGGTCTCGGCCGTGGCGATGATGTTGCTGCTCTGGAGGATCGTGACCGGATCGGCGTAACCGGCCTCCGCCAGCTTGGGGCGCAGCTCGGCCAGGGGGACCCGGTTGTGGCCGCCGACGTTGATGCCGTGGGGAAGGACGATGCAGCGGGCCGCTGCGGTCGCGGTCGGCCCACACCGATTCGCGCACCTGCGCCGCGGCGCCCAGCAACGCCTCGGGGCCGTTTGCGCCCAGCCCGGTGATCGTGCGGTACAGCGTCGAGTCCGACCCCACACCGCCGAACAGCTCCCGCCGCGCGCGGATGCTCGATGTCGCTGCACGCCTCCCCGCCAGCAGCCTGCACCAACCACGCATGCGCCAGCACCGCGCCCCGGTCATGGACCGGGGCGCGCTCCCCCCACCTTGGCGCCGCCGCCGACAACGCGCCGGTCAGCCCCACACGATCCGAGAAGCCGCCCAAAGCGAACAGTCCCGCGCCCCACACGACCCGGCCTCCGCCGCCTGCCAGACACGCGTTCGTGACACTGACAGGCTTCACCTCGCAGATGCCCACCTGAACCCGCTGATGCGTTCTACGCAGACATGCATCATCACAGGTCAGAGAGGCTCTTCCGCGGACCTCAACAGCCCCGAACACCAGACTCGTGAACAATCAGGGCTAGCGCCCCGTCGGACGAGCAGCCCACACTGACGGCGGCACAACAACAGATGGCCGTCAGCGCGATGGATGTGCTGAGTGATTGGCCCGCTTCACAGTTGAGCCTTCGCGCTTTTGTGGGATTCGGGCTGCTGGACTCGGCTTGGTCAGGTTAGGCGACGAGTTGGCCGTGACGCCACCTCGGTCTCGGCATCTCGCGGAACACTCCCCGAACGAACTCACCGCGCACCCCGTCGTCGAGCTGGAGCAGGTCGTCGGCGGTGAGCGGCGGAGTCGATGAGGCTCGAATGCCAGCTGTCATTTTGTCTCGATGATCTTCATTGCCTTCACATGGCGAACAGGCGCTCGAGCGCGTGCGAGAAGCCGGGCAGCCTGAGCCGCCGTCGAGGCTGTTGGTCTCGGTCAGCGTCCCCACTGCGTCGGTGCCGGCGCGGTGTGTCTGGACCGTCCTCGAGCCGGGATGCACCACCCACACCAGCCGCACGCCGAAGCCGAGCCACATCGCAGCACGTTCTGCGAGCTCGCCGGGGCGATCGTTGGGCGACGCCACCTCGACCACGAGGTCGGGCACCACTTCGGCATATCCGTCGGACACTTGCCCGGGTGGCAGTCGCGCCGTCGAGGTAAGGGCGAGGTCCGGTTCGCGCACCGTGTCGGGATCGTGCTCAACCAAGACGCCGGAATCAGTGCCGACGACGGTGCCGAGGCCGTGAGCCTCGGCATGGTCGGCCAGCCGTGCACCCAGCCGCAGAGCAAGCTTCCCGTGCAGCTGTCCGGCAGACCCGGCACACCCGGCAGACCCGGCAGACATGGCAGACCCGGCAGACATGGTCTCGCAGAACACTCCCCTGACCAACTCGCCACGCACGCCCTGAGCTGAATCGCTCTGGGTTGGTTGGAGATTCTCGGCCTTGGAACCGAGGATGGAGAGATGCCACGAGAGAAGTCGCTTGGGGAGCCGACGACGCGTCGGTGTTCGGAGTCGGAGAAGGATCAGGCGGTCCGGTTGGTGCGTCAGCTGCGTGAGGAGCTGGGCACTTCGGCGGGCACGGTGTCGCGTGTGGCGCGCCAGCTCGGCTACGGCGTGGAGTCGGTGCGCGCGTGGGTGCGCGAGCTCGAAGCTGAGAACAGGGGTCTGTGCCAACAGGTTCGAGAGCTGCGTCGCGCGAACAGGATCCTCAAGCTGGGCCGTACACGCCTGAGCGACGAGTTGGCGGTTGTGTTGGGTTATGTTGGCTGGTAACTGACACTGGTAATTGACAGCCGTTGTCTTGGGCGTGAGGAGCTGTTGTGCGCCGATGCTGGTCCGTATCTCTGATGGCGCTGATGCTGGTCGGGGGGCTGCTCGCCGTGCCTGCGGGCGCTCAGCCACAGAGCGCGTTCGTGGACGGCGCGGAGTCGTGGACCGAGTCTGATTGCGCATCGCAGGTGCCTGTGGTGGTGGCCTCCGACCCGGCGGCGCAGTCCGACATCTACTCGGCGGTGACCTTCGCAGGAGCGATCGGCAGCGGCTGCGTCGTGTTGGCAGGCGCCCGCGGCGAGCCGATGGCCGCAGCCCAGCAGGCCCGACTCGACATGGCCGCGAGCGGCGGATGGGTCCTAGGCGGCACCGCAGCCGTTCCCGAGCACAAGATCGCGGGCCGCGGCCTGACACGGCTCGCGGGTCAGAACCGCTGGCACACCGCGCGCTTGGTCGGCGTGGTAGCGGCCGACCCCGACGGCGACATCGCAGCACTCACGCTGAGCACCCGCGCTTCGGCTGGGACCGCCGCGTCGGCACCGCCCGGGGTGCGCACCCCGCCGGGGTCCTCCGGCGATTGCGCATCGCAGGTGCCTGTGGTGGTGGCCTCCGACCCGGCGGCGCAGTCCGACATCTACTCGGCGGTGACCTTCGCAGGAGCGATCGGCAGCGGCTGCGTCGTGTTGGCAGGCGCCCGCGGCGAGCCGATGGCCGCAGCCCAGCAGGCCCGACTCGACATGGCCGCGAGCGGCGGATGGGTCCTAGGCGGCACCGCAGCCGTTCCCGAGCACAAGATCGCGGGCCGCGGCCTGACACGGCTCGCGGGTCAGAACCGCTGGCACACCGCGCGCTTGGTCGGCGTGGTAGCGGCCGACCCCGACGGCGACATCGCAACACTCACCGCACCAGCCGCCCACCAGCCCACCACCAAGTCAGCCAACCCCGCACCAGCCGCCTACACCGTCGCCGCCGGCGGTACGCATTCGTGCGCAATCGGCACCGACAGCACCATCACCTGCTGGGGCTGGAACCGCGGCGGGCGGCTTGACGCGCCTGCCGGCACGTATACCGCCGTCGCCGCCGGCGGTGCGCATTCGTGCGCGCTCGGCACCGACGGCGCCATCACCTGCTGGGGCATCGACAACATGGGGCAGGCTGACGCGCCTGTCGGCACGTACACCGCCGTCGCCGCCGGCAGTGCGCATTCGTGCGCGGTCGGCACCGACAGCACCATCACCTGCTGGGGCAACAACGGCGTCGGGCAGGCTGACGCGCCTGTCGGCACGTACACCGCCGTCGCCGCCGGCCTGGATCATTCGTGCGCGGTCGGCACCGACGGCGCCATCACCTGCTGGGGCTGCCGGGGCATCGAAAGCTACGGGCGGCTTGACGCGCCTGTCGGCACGTACACCGCCGTCGCCGCCGGCGGTACGCATTCGTGCGCGGTCGGCACCGACGGCGCCATCACCTGCTGGGGCAGCAACAGCTTCGGGCAGGCTGACGCGCCTGTCGGCACGTACACCGCCGTCGCCGCCGGCTGGAGGCATTCGTGCGCGGTCGGCGCCGACGGCGCCATCACCTGCTGGGGCAACAACCGCGGCGGGCGGGCTGACGCGCCTGTCGGCACGTACACCGCCGTCGCTGCCGGCTTGGTGCATTCGTGCGTGGTCGGCGCCGACGGCGCCATCACCTGCTGGGGCGAAAACAGCGTCGGGCAGACTGACGTGCCCACCGGCTTCTAACAAGGTTGCCCACCGGCTTCTAACAAGGTGTTGAGAAAGTCGTTTTTGGGCAGTTGCCGAGTGCAAATCCACAGGTCAGGGGCTTGCACCTCTGGCCATACCCGAATATTTCAGCATCCTGCTAAACCGCCATCGCCGTCGACACGTACACCGTCGGCACAGCTGGCTTGGTGCATTCCTGCGCGGTCGGCACCGACGGCGCCATCACCTGCTGGCCGTCACGCCCGATCCCGGGGGCGCGGCTTGGGTCAGCTAGATGATTGAGGGCCTTGGTAGCCGCTGTGTTCGCCATCTTGATCTCGTGCCCAGTCTGCGGAGTCAGTCGGGGCGCCGAGGGATACCAGCAAATCGCAGCGCCTGCGCCAGAACGGCCACCCCGCACCCGAGCAGGCAGGCCGCAAGCACGGCCGCCTGCTTCCCGCAGCCGGTTTGGGCCTTCGGAGCGCCTGACTGCCGGCGGTGCTGACCGCTGCGGGCTGGACGGCGATGCGGTCGCGGAGCATCTGCCTGCGCATCGGGACCCGCTATTCGCTCCACAAGCTGGTCCTTCGCCGGCCAGGATTTCTCCAGGAGCGCTTCCAAGACGCCGTTCAAGTAGTCATGCTCGGAACTGTCGGCGACGGCCATCAGCTCGACGTTCTCGGCAAAACCGGCGGTCGTGAGGTTGGCCGAACCAACGAGATATGCATCGGGTCCCCCACGCTCATCGCATGCAGCCCACACCTTGAGATGGGCCTCGGAGCGGCCTGCTGCGCTGCGCGCGGTGCGGTACCAGTTGCGCACATCCACATCGCTTCGCTGCACGAACTCCAGGGCCGCTCGGCGATCGGCGTCAGTCGCATGCTGGAAGTTCCGGTCCTGCAGATCGCCGATCAGCAATGTCACCGGCCGCTGAGGAGCACGTTCGGCCAACCACACCAGGCCCGAGACGCTTGCCGAGCCGACGCACACAATGAGCCGTCCGGTCGAGTGAGCGCGCAAGAAGCGCTCTATCCGATCCCCCGCGCCGACCCCGAGTTGCATGCGGCACCGGAGGCTAACTGCGGATAGGCGCTGACCTGCGGAAACGCTTAAGTCTTCGTCGGCGGCAGCACCGCCATGACCTGAGGCTTTGCTGAGCCCAATAGTGGGTCAAGCGAAATGGGCCGATCGCCGTTCCGCCTATCCGCGCGGCCTCTTAGCCCTGATTGTTCATGAGAATGCCGTTGGGTGTTCTTTTGGTGTGTTCTGCGCCCGGTTGGGCGGTGCTGGCTTGGTGGGTTGGTCGTGGATCGTCCGGTCGGCGCCCGCTGGGGTGGGTTCGGGGTGCGTTCGGGGCCGGGGGTGCGTGTGGGGGCGTGACGATGTGCCCGGCGGGAGCCGGGATGGGGGGTTCGGCTGGGGCGTGGTTGCTCAGCGGGGGTGGGCGGCGGCGAGGAGCGCTTTGGTGCCGGGGTGCTGTTGGGGCAGGCGCAGCAGGGTTCTTCGCCCGGTGCGGCACACGACGGCGGGAAGGTGCCAGAGTTGCCAGCGGAGCCGTTTGGGTGCTGCTCGGCGCAGCGGCCCGTTGAGGCAGGCGGTCTGGAACCAGTCCACGAGCGCGTGGTTGATGGCGCACAGCGCGGCCCAGGCGCTGTTGGCGTCCCAGTCGGTGAACGGCATGCGCCCAAGGCCGCTGTCTTTGAGGCGGCGCACGGTGTCCTCGAGGTCGGCGTGTGAGCGCATCAGCCGGTCGAGCCGGGCAGGGCTGTGGGGCTGGTCGGTGAGGAATCCCCAGTAGCGGAACCGGTCGCTGGGAAACAGGCTGCGCTGCGCGCCTGGGTGCAAGGGTTCGCGGCGCACCACCAGCCGGGTGCCTTGGGGCCAGCCGGACAGGTCCACCGTGTCGGTGAACTCGGCGACGTGGGCGCGGCGGCGGCCCGGGCGCTGGTCGGGGCCGGGCTGGGTCGGGTGCCAGCGGCCCTGCTCGCCCAAGGCATCGCCGATGGCGGCGGTGATCGCCGGCGTGGAGCGCGCCGAGACCGCAAAGCCGATGTTGCGACCCCGCAGCCGTGCGGCGAGCCTCGGCGAGCACCCCGCGGCGTCGATGCGCACCACCATCGGGCGCTGCACCGAACAGGGGTCGTCGCCGTCTCGGTGCCCGGCGGCATCGGTTTCGGGCAGCATTCCCACAGCGGCGTCGAGCACCCCGAGATGATCCGTATGTCGTTCGCCGCGGCGTTGCTCGCCCGCAGCCTGACCCACAACGGCCCCCCTTCAGCGGTCGCGCAGATCATCGGATGGAACCCATAACCGTCTTTGAAATGCGGCGCAGCGCCGGTCTTGTTCCCCGAGTGGACCTCCAGCAGCGTCGAGTCGATGTCCAACACCAGCGGGCCGCTGCGATCCCGGCCATCCCACACCCGTTCACGCACCGCAGCCGCGGTGCCCAACAGCGCATCGGCGCCCCCAGGGCCCAGCCCCCGGATCGTGCGATACAAGGTCGAGTCCGATGCCACGTCCCCGAACAGGTCCCCCTGAGCACGCAGATGCTCGATATCGCTGCATGCCTCACCGCCGCCCGCCAGCATCAACAACGCATGAGTGAGCACCCGGCCCCGGTCATGAACCGGGGCCCGCTCCCCGAGCCGGGGCACCGCCGCAGACAGCGCACCGGTCAACCCGACACGGTCCGCGAAACCCCCCAGAGCGAACAGCCCCGCGCCCCACACCACCCGCTCGCCGCCGCCTGCCGGACACGCGTTCGTGACACTGCTAAGTTCCACCTCGGAGATGCCCCCCTGAACTCGCTGATGCGGCCTGAGGACACACGCATCATCGCAGGTCAGAGAAGCCTTTCCGCGAACCCGCACACCCCGAACCCACCCACTCATGAAAAATCAGGGCTAGTGGTGTGTCGCAGTTTTCTTCCGGGCATCATGCAACTCGCTGACCTGTAAGAATGGGCTTGCTTCAGCCCCAGCCATTTCAGCGACGCACCACTAGTTGTAATGCCCACAGAGGTTGTCGACGGTTCGGTTCCTGTGATGGGTTGAGCCTCCGTGGCAGTGTGGGGTCTGTTGTGGTCCCGGATTGCGAGCGGAGGCTCAGTGATCGACGGTAGTGCAGGAGCGGCTCGGCGGGGTGCGCCGCGGCCGAGGTTGTCGCCGCGTTCGCGGCTGGTGATGGTCGAGCGTGTGCAGGCAGGTCAGTCCAAGACGGCGGTGGCGGCTCAGATGGGCTGCTCGCGTCAGACGGTGGACAAGTGGTGAAGCGCTATGAGGCGCAGGGCGCGGTGGGCTTGGAGGACCGGTCGAGCCGGCCGTTGCGCTCGCCTGCCCGCACTGCTGAGCGGGTCGAGAAGAAGATCTGCCGGCTGCGGCGCTCCAAGCGGCTGGGCCTGGTGCGGCTGGCTGCTCGGGTGGGAGTGCCGGCGTCGACGGTGCATCGGGTGCTGGTGCGCCGCGGGCTGAACCGGCTCGCGTGGGTCGATCGGCCCACCGGTGAGCGGGTGCGCCGCTACGAGAAAGCTCATCCCGGCGATCTGGTGCACGTCGACGTGAGGAAGGTCGCCAAGGTGCCCCCTGGCGGCGGGTGGCGGGTCCATGGCCGAGGGTCGCCCAAGGCCCGCCGGGCCAAGCGCCGACGCCGCGGCTGCACGTACCTGCACGTCGCCGTCGGCGACCACTCCCGGATCGCCTGCGTCGAGGCCCACGACAACGAGAAAGCCGTGACGGCCGCAGCGTTCTGGCGCAACGCTCGGGACTGGTTCAACCGGCTCAACGTCGGCATCGACGCGGTCATGACCGACAACGGCAAGAACTTCACCTCAGCGAAGCTCGCCGAGGCGCTCGCCGAGAACCGCGCCAAGCATCGGCTCACTCGCCCCTACCGGCCACAGACGAACGGCAAGGTCGAGCGGTTCAACCGCACCCTCGCCGAGGAGTTCCTCTACAGCTACAAGCTCCGCTCAGAACCCGACCGCCGCCGACGCCTCCAGAACTGGGTGCACACCTACAATCACCACCGGCACCACACCGCCATCGCAGCCACACCCGCCAACCGCGTCGACAACCTCTGTGGTCATTACATGCGTGTCAACTAGTTGATCGCGTTTTGGCGTCGGTTGCGCCATCATGGGGTCTTGGTCGATGACCGGAGGCTGTGGTGGGTGTTCGACGGTAACGGCCGACTGTGCCGGTGGTGCTGAGCGACGGCGAGCGCGAGACGCCGGAGCCGTTATGCACAACGAATTCTCCACTCGGGACACTAGATGATTAGTTCCAAGGTTGGCGCTGGAAACTTGAGTGTGCAACAGACCAAGAAGAATCGAGAGACATCGATGACTTCCGTATCGCGGGTTGCTCGGCTCCTGAGTCCGTTGCCGACCTTGCGCTCCAGCTCAGCTCCGGCTCGGACATCCGCTGCTCGCGCCCGTGTTCCTGAGCGCTCAATATCTTTTTGCATATATTTCAGTATCTTTCACTATAGATGTTTGCACTGACCCCTTGGAACTAACCATCTAGTGCCACGCCGCTGGGTGACGCTGCGCAATGCACCGAATCTCTGACCCGCGCGAACGTCGCGCGGCACCCCGCGAGCAAACCTCAGGCGTAACGCAAGGCGACCCCCACCGCCGCCAATCGGAGCGTGCCCCGCCTGAAAACCTGTTCAGACTGACTGCACCGAGTGCGTAGCGTCTCGCACATGGCAGACGGGCGAGGCGGCGGCACCTTGCGCATCACCGGCGCTCACGTTCACTTCGATCGCACGCGGGCGCTGGACGGGGTGGACCTCGCCGTCGGCGACGGTGAGATGGTGGTGCTGCTCGGGCCGTCGGGCTGCGGCAAGACCACGCTGCTGCGGGCAGCCGCAGGCTTGCAACCGCTCGACGCCGGCAGTATCGAGCTCGACGGCAAGAACCTGACCGGCCAGCGCCCCGACCAGCGCGGCATCGGGCTGATGTTCCAGGACGAGGTGCTGTTCCCCCACTTCGATGTCGAGGGCAACGTGGCGTTCGGGCTGCGCATGGCCAAGGTGCCGCTCGACGAGCGACGAAGGCGGGTTGCCGAGGTGCTGGCGCTGGTGGGCCTGTCGGGCTTTGAGGGCCGGGACGTGGCGACGCTGTCGGGCGGCGAGGCGCAGCGGGTCTCGCTGGCACGCGCACTCGCCCCCGAACCGAGAGTGCTGTTGCTCGACGAGCCGTTCGGCTCGCTGGACCGGCTGCTGCGAGAGCGGCTCATCAATGAGCTGCGGCCCGTGCTCGACCAGGTCGGCGTCACTGCCGTACACGTCACCCACGACCATCACGAGGCGTTTGCCCTGGCGGACCGCATTGCGGTGATGGCCTCAGGCCGCCTGCTGCGGATCGGCACCCCCGAAGAGGTGTGGACCGATCCTCGAACTGCCCAAGTGGCCCGGTTCCTGGGCCACACCAACGTGTTCGAGGCAGAAGTGCCGCCGGCGCTGGCCAGGGCCGCCGGGCGCGAGAACAGCTTCGTGCTGCGCGCCGATCGCATCGAGGTGAACCCGAACCCGGCAGCCGGGGAGCGACCCTCCGCGGATGGGGCTGCTGAGGGGACGACGCAGTTGCCAGCCTCTGTAACCCGGCGGCGCTTCCGTGGCGATCGCTACGAATCGCGCCTCGACGTCGATGCCGACGGGGTGACCACGACCCTCGACGCCATTACGCCCTACGGCCCCGCCGTCGGAGCCGCCGTGACTGTGCTTATCGGCAGCGGTGCAGTCATCCCGCTTGAGCGTTGCCGCTGACGAATCTCGCTTTCTGCGCAATGGTGCCGCCAGCGGCATTTCTGCACATGTTTCCTGCTGCGGTCGTTCTATGCGCAAGAGTGCCGTCCGCAGCGGCATTTCTGCACATGTTTCCTGCTGCGGTCGTTCTATGCGCAAGAGTGCCGTCCGCAGCGGCGCTTCGCACACATTTGCCCGGCTCAGCCATCCTGCGCCGGTGCGTTCGCGCTCATTGTGCTCCTGCTGCCGTCAGTCGGCTGGCCGTTCGCTGGAATCGTCAGGGTTTGCTGCCGGGCGCAGGTCGCGCTCACGGCCGTGCTCGGACGGTTCCCAGTAGACGTTGCCGGCCACCTCGTCGGGCCGGTACTGCTGGGAAACCCAGCCGCTGGGATCGTCGTGGGGGTACTCGTAGCCCTCGCCGTGACCGAGTGAGGCAGCACCCTGGTAGTGGGCGTCACGCAGGTGGATGGGCACCTCGCCGGCCCCCGCGGCGCGGGCATCGGCCTTCGCCCGGCCGAGCGCCACGGTCACCCGGTTGGACTTAGGAGCGGTGGCCAGCCGCACCACGGCATGGGCCAGGTTCAGCCCGGCTTCGGGCAGGCCGACATACTCGACGGCCCGTGCCGCCGCTTCGGCCACCAGCAGCGCCGAGCTGTCGGCCATGCCGATGTCCTCCGACGCCAGGATCACCATGCGGCGGGCGATGAACCGCGGGTCCTCGCCGGCGTCGAGCATCCGGGCCAGCCAGTACAGGCCGGCGTCGGTGTCCGAGCCGCGCAGCGACTTGATGAACGCGCTGATTGTGTCGTAGTGGCCGTCGGCGCCATAGCGAACCGCCTTGGCGTCTACGGCGTGCTCGGCGTCGATCAGCGTGACGTGCGTGCCCGCCGCAACAGGGTCGGGGGCGGCGTGGGCTGCGCTGCTGATCTTGATGGCTTCGAGCGCCTCTGCCTCTTGGCGGCGCGCAGCGAGTGCCACGGCCACCTCGGTGCTGGTGAGCGCATGACGGCCGTCGCCCCCGCTGCGGGCCGCGATGTGGTCGATCGCCGCAGCGTCGGCGGAAGCGCCCTCCGCGTCGAGTGCCCGATCGATCAGCGTGCGCAGCGCAGCGTCGTCGAGCGGCACCAGCCGGAACAGTGTCGAGCGTGACAGCAGCGGCGGGTTGACCTCGAAGTGCGGGTTCTCGGTGGTGGCGCCGATCAGCACGATCAAGCCGTCCTCGACCGCCGGCAGCAGCGCGTCCTGCTGCGCCTTGTTGAAGCGATGCACCTCGTCGAGGAACAGGATCGTGCCCCGACCGTGCTCGCCGAGGCGCAGCCGCGCGCCGGCAATGACCTCGCGCACGTCCTTGACCGTGGCACTCACCGCCGACAGCTCGCAGAACTCCTTCGCAGTCGATGCAGCTACCACCCGAGCGAGCGTCGTCTTGCCGGTGCCCGGCGGACCCCACAGGATCACCGACGCCAAGCGATCAGCCTCGATCAGCTCACGCAGCGGTCGGCCCGGCGCGAGCTGATGGTCTTGGCCGACGATCTCGTTGAGCGTGCGAGGTCGCAGCCGTGCGGCCAGCGGGGCATGGCGGGCCAGCTGCTCGCTGCCGGCCGCCTCGAACAGCCCTTCGCTCACGTCCAGACCGTCACAGTTCCGGATGAGGCGGCGGCATCACCCGCGTGCGAATCGCGACTGGACCCTTCGCTCACGTCCAGACCGTCACAGTTCCGTATGAGAGCAGTCTGGACATCTGGTCACTCCTTGGTGCTGGTGCTTCGCTCACGTCTAGCAGGATGCTGAAATTTGCGGGTCTGGCCGGAAGCACAAGCCCCTGACCTGTGGGTTTGCAACTGGACACCGCCCGAAAACCGACTCTTTCAGCATCCTGCTAGTGCGGTGTCCGCATACCTGCGCATGGTGACACCGAAGCAAAACACTGGAACTGCGGGCAAATCTTAGGCGCGCGAGCGCGCGAACGTTTGTGGACATCGCACTAGACCGTCACAGCTCGGGGTGATCCACCTCGTAGGCGCGGATCCGCGTGGCGAAGCTCAGGTCGTGGCCTGCAGGGTCGAAGATCGGAAACATGCGCTCACCCCACGGTGCGTCGCGGGGCGCTGCCTGGGGTTCCAGCCCGGCATCGAGCGCCTGCTGGTACAGCGCGTCCACGTCGTCCACGTGAAAGATCACCCTGCCCCAGCCGGTCTCGGCCTCAGCCGGACTGGAGACCGCAATCAGGTTCACGAAACACTCGCCGCTTCGCAGCGTGCTGAACGGCGCATCGGAACCGCCGTAGGTGAGCCGGAACCCCAAGTCCTCGTAGAACCGGACCGACGTCGCCATGACCGCTGTCCGCAGCGTGATTGCGTTGATCGACTCGACGCCTGTCACCCGCCCATTCTCGCCGCCGCCATGCGGTCAAGACACGGTCGCCTTCGCATATTGGTGCGAAAGTGGACGCGGCGAGGCGTCGATTGCACCAATTTGGGACAACGCACGGCCGCTCAGCCTCTTGCGGCTCGCCGGCGGGCGAGTTTCCGTAGCATGAGGCAATGAGCACCTACGCCCATGTGGAGCTGCTCTCCACGGGTCCCGCAGACGTGACCTACCGGCATCTCACGTCCGAGGGCGTCTCGACGCTCGACGTCGCGGGCCGGCGCTTCCTGCAGGTCGAGCCCGAAGCGCTGCGGCTGCTCACCGCTGAGGCGATGCGCGACATCTCTCACCTGTTCCGCACCGATCACCTGGCAGCGCTCGCCGCAATCGGGGACGACCCTGAAGCGTCCGCCAACGACCGTTTCGTCGCCCTCGAACTGCTCAAGAACGCCAACATCGCCGCCGGGGGAGTGCTGCCGAGCTGCCAGGACACCGGCACCGCCATCGTCTGGGGGCACAAGGGCGAACGGGTGCTCACCGGCACCGCGGACGATCCCGACTTCGACGATGCCGCGGCCGTCTCCCAGGGCGTGGCAGACACGTTTCTCACCTCGAACCTGCGCTATTCGCAGATGGCCCCGCTCGACATGTTCACCGAGCGCAACACCGGCAACAACCTGCCCGCACAGATCGAGATCTACGCCTCGCCGGGCGACGAGTACGAGCTGGTCTTCATGACCAAGGGTGGCGGCTCGGCCAACAAGAGCTTCCTGTTCCAGGAGACCAAGGCCCTGCTCACTCCCGACAACCTCACCCGCTTCCTCGACGAGAAGCTGCGCACGCTGGGCACCTCCGCCTGCCCGCCGTACCACCTGGCAGTGGTGATCGGCGGCACCTCGGCGGAGTTCGCCGTGAAGGTCGCCAAATACGCGTCGGCCAAGTACCTCGACACGCTCCCGACATCGGGCGGAGAGGCCGGGCACGGCTTCCGTGACCTCGAATGGGAAGGCCGCATCCTGGAGCTCACCCGGGAGTTCGGCATCGGAGCGCAGTTCGGCGGCAAGTACTTCTGCCACGACGTGCGGGTGGTGCGGCTGCCCCGCCACGGCGCGAGCTGTCCGGTGGCCATCGCCGTGTCGTGCTCGGCGGACCGCCAGGCGCTCGGGCGCATCACCGCCGACGGTGTCTTCCTCGAGCAGCTCGAGACCGACCCGGCACGGTTCCTGCCCGAGGCCCCCGAGCGAGAGATGTCCACTGGCGTGGTGCCCATCGATCTGAGCCAGCCGATGGATGCGATCCGCAGCCAGCTCACCCAGCACCCTGTCAAGACCCGGCTGTCGCTCACCGGCACGCTGGTGGTGGCCCGAGACATCGCCCACGCCAAGCTGAAGGAGCGCCTCGACTCCGGCGAGGGGCTGCCTGACTACATGAGGGAACGTCCCGTGTACTACGCCGGGCCCGCCAAGACGCCCGAGGGCTACGCGTCAGGCTCGTTCGGGCCCACCACCGCCGGCCGCATGGACTCCTACGTGGAGCAGTTCCAAGCCTCCGGCGGCAGCCTAGTGATGCTGGCCAAGGGCAACCGGTCCCGCCAGGTCATCGAGGCGTGCGCCCGCTACGGCGGCTTCTACCTCGGCTCGATCGGCGGCCCGGCCGCCCGGCTGGCCAAGGACTCGATCCGCAAGGTCGAGGTGCTCGAGTATCCCGAGCTGGGCATGGAAGCTGTCTGGCAGATCGAGGTGGAGGATTTCCCGGCGTTCATCGTGGTGGACGACAAGGGCAACGACTTCTACAGCGAGGTCTCCACGCCGGTCAATATCCGTTGATCTTGGCGAGCGAAGGGGTTCGCCCCCGCTGGCGGCAACAGAATCAGCGGCTGCACGCCCCGCTCGCGACAACGGAGACAAGGGGCTTCGTCCTCAGTTTCGCCAGAAGAGGATCACGTCGAACGGGTTGATGTCGCCCACCGTGAACCAGATCGAGGCAGCGATGCCTGCCGCCGCGAGAAGAACCATCGTTGCTACCGCCGAGCGGGGCAGCTTGCCGTTCGCGTCGGACGGCAGCCGCTCACGCACCTTGCCCAGCAGCCGGTCGGCCCACGCCGCATCACGAGCCAGGATCGCCAAGCCCACGGCCACCACCAGCGTCCCAGGCCCAGGCAGCGGCATCATGATGAGGCCGAGCAGCACCACGCAGAACCCGAGACCCATCCGGACAAGCCGGACCACCGAACTGTGCCATGCCTTCTGACGGGTCGGTTCGCGTTCACCGGTCTCCAGCTCGGCCGCAATGGCTGCTTCGCGGAACCGCTCGCCGCGGACCGGATCGCCGGGGTCAGGCGGATTGTCAGCAGAATCGTTCATAGCTCGGCACGGCAGGGGGACGCGGGGCGGCAATAGTGTGGCGGATCCTGACTGCTGCGCAACGACACCCTTCATCGCACACGCCGACAGCGGACCAATCCCTAGTGCACGCCGAGGAGATCCGACGATGCCGACCGTCGACAAGCCCGCTCCGATCACGTGGATCGTGGGCGACGCCCGCCTCACCCGCATCGCCGAGCTCGAAGTGCACTGGCCGTTCAGCATCCTGCTGCCGGGTGCCGACGAGGTCATCGACGACTACGACTGGCTGCGGCCCGACTTCGTCACCGACGACGGCCGCATGCGGCTGTCGATGCACTCGGTGGTGATCGAATCCGGCGGACTGCGGATCATCGTGGACACCTGCGTCGGCAACGACAAGTCACGCCCGGGAGCACCGCCCTTCGAGCAGCTCTCCACGCCGTTCCTCGAAGACCTCACCGCAGCCGGATTCGCCCCCGAGACCATCGACTACGTGGTGTGCACCCACCTGCACGTGGACCACGTCGGCTGGAACACTCGGCTTGTCGACGGCGACTGGGTGCCGACCTTCCCCAATGCCCGCTACCTGTTCTGCCAGGCCGAGTACGACTACTGGCGTTCCGAGCCGCAGGAGTACGGGCCGGTCTTCGAAGACTCGGTGCAGCCGATCACCGACGCCGGCCTCGCCGACCTCATCAACCCCGATCATCGCATCAACGACGAGGTGTGGTTCGAGTCGACGCCCGGCCACACCCCCGGCCACATCAGCGTCATCATCGAATCGGCGGGGGAGCGGGCAGTCATCACCGGCGACATGATTCACCACCCCCTGCAGTTCGCTCGCCCCGACATGGCTTCGAGCGCCGACTACACGGCTGACGGCACGTCCACCGCCACCCGCCTCGAGGCGTTCCCGCGCTGGTCGGACGGCCCGCTCGTCATCGGCACCCACTTCGCCGGCCGCACTGCCGGTCACATCGAGACAACTGATCAGCCGAACAGCTGGATCTTCGCCCCCTAACGTCGGACGTCACCATGGACCTCACCTACAGCTACCGATCAGCAGTACCTGGTCCATTGCCAGCAGGATGCTGAGCTGAAACATGCGGGTGTGGCCAGAGATGCAAGCCACTGACCTGCGGATTTGCACTCGGCACTCGGCAACTGCCCGAAAACCGACTTTTCAGCACCCTGCAGAGCGCTTTGAATGGCGAGACGTGCGCAACGCAGCGGCGATCATCAGGGCCACCAATCTGGACGAACTCATCCCAAGACTGACTCGCGGCGATACTGGAGGCTGTCCGGTGTTAGCGATCGCAATCTGCTCAAGAACCTTGACCGACGTCGCGTAGTCGATCCTCGGCTGGTTCAACCAAGCCCGTGCTTGGCGCGAAATATGACTGTGACTTCTGAGTTCCCGACCAACTCCTGGCAGATGTGAGGCCGAACCGGGTGAAGATTTTCTTCCAGTGGCAGTCCGGCGGCAGTTCCCAAGCGAATCATCAAGCGATGCTCAGTTCTCGTTGTCGATGATGGCGCCCACCGCTGACAGGTTGCGGCCGTCGACATTGGTGAGTTCGAACAGGAGTGTTTCTCGCGCTTCGACTTCGGTGTCGTCGCAGATCGTCACGTTGACGGTGGTCTCGGTCTGCGCAGGCTGGACGACGACATTGCCGGACGGGAGCAGGAAGTCGATGCCGTCGGCGCAGCCGTCGGCAGCATCGCCTCCGGTCGCAGACGCCCCGGAGACTTGGTATCTGACGGCAACCGCTGCGGTGCTGGTGTGGTCTCGTTGCACAGTGAACTCCATCACCGAGGTTCCTTCGCTTACGGTGGCATTGCTGACCCACCAGCCGGGGTCGTCGTCGGTGATGGTGACCAAGGCACTCGAGTCGGTGAATTCGATCGCGTCCCCTTCGCTGAGCTGAATCAGGAACGACTCGTCCGCCTCGTCGCGATTGTCGTCGTGGATTAGCACTGTGATGGTTGCTGAGAGATTCCCGGCTGGGATGCGCAGCTCGGCTGAGGTCTGTGCATAGTCTTCGTCGGGCCGTGCCGCCTCATCGCCGACTGAGCCTCTGACCTCAGTCACGTACTTGAGAGATGCAGGGAGGACGCCCGGTTCGAGCAGACGTACTGTCACGTTGACGCTGCGTGCGTCTTCTGCGACGGTCACGTCGTCAATGACAGCACGCGGGTTGTCGGTGTCGAGAATCGTCCCCCATGCTGATGACTTGCTGACAATCGCCCCCTCGACGTCATGGATGACGACCTTGAACTGCTTGTCGAATTCCGGCACACTGTCCTTGGCGGCCAAGAACACACAGAAGTTCTGGCTTGTAAAACTCCTGAAGATCCGCACTGGGAATGAGCGCCGGGGAAGATACTCGCCTGTTAGGCCGCTCTGCAGCTGTCCTTGATTATCCACATACTCGCCGGAGCTCCCTTCGAGTTCTATAGGTATCGCCGCGCGATCCCCCAGTGACGGGACAGCGACAGTTGTCACATGCACTGTTACTTCTCCGGTGGCGGCTTCGCTGAGCGTCAACCAGAAATTCAAGCAGGTGGAGCTGTCCGCAGTAGCAGCGTCAGCGATGCTGAGAGTCGTCCGACTCTGACTCTCGTTATCGCGGATCGTGGCGTTGGCTTCGTCATCTGCGATAACGGCACCGTTCGGAGTGCTCAGCAGCAGCTTGAACGTCTTGTCTCCATTGCCCGCGGCGTTGTCGACAACCGGGACCATGACGAATGCCGATCTGCGTCCGGCGTTGATACGCAGAGACCCGCTTGTCGATATGTAGTCGCTGGGAGCAGTGGCTGAACCGTCGTCTGTGCTGTAGTTCACGGTGACGTCAGAGCGGGCGGCCTGATCGAGTGTGATCTCGAAGATTGCCGTACCGGCGTCTTCCGCGATGTCGATGTCCTTCACGGAGAGTTCGAGCGCGCTCTCGTCGTCGGCGATCGTGACGTCGATTTCGTTGCTCCACCAATCGCTCTCACAATCATCCCGGGCGTTTGTGATTGCGCTGACGCGGAGTTGCAATGTCTCGGCGCCTTCGAATTCGCTGTCGTCGACGATTCCAAAGGTCACGTCGGTCGACAGTTGTCCTGCCGGGATAGTGACGATCGTGTTGAGCGCGTCGAAGTCCTCGCCGCTCGTTGCAGAGCCGCTGACAGCCCGCACACGCACTCTTACGTTTTCGTCCGGCCGGTAGCTCAAGGTGGGAGTGATGATGATTTGGCCTGCGTTCTCGGCGATGTCGTCGAGATTCCGTAGACCGACACATGGCAGCACTCTGATGTCGAGCACTCTGATACGAATATTACTGGTGTACTGGTAATAAGAGAACGGCTCGGCTGTATACCAGTGGTAACCGTATTTGTGGCTACTGATTGCATTCTGGGGATCCGTAAAGTTGATCGTGAACGACCGATAGAATGCCGGCCCTACGTCTGCAAAGCCTGTAAGAGGCAGCACACAGTTTGTCATGTCGTCCACTAACGTGACTTCGAATTCTTCCGCGACGGATCCAGGTTCGAATATCAGTCGGCCTGATGTCGGCACCATTGCCCTGTCGCAGCTGAGAGGCTTTGGGTCTGCAGTGGCATAGTCAACAGTGATCTCGTCTTCGCTGGCGCGGTCGAGCACCACCCGCATGGTGACGGTACCGGCATCTTCGCGGTAGAACGGCTGCGATGCCAAACTGTACCGGGGCGGAGTGTCCTCGTCGAAGATCGAACCTTCGGCTTGGTCGTCGGAGAGGTGGGCCCCGTTCGCGTTGCTCAAGCGCAGCACGAAACGTTCGACTCCCTCGTCGACTACGTCGTCGGTCAAGGCAACGGAGATCGTGGCCGTGGTGGAACCCGAGGGAATGGTCGCAGTGCCTGCTTGGGCGATGTAGTCGCCGGGCTGGGTCGCGGAGGCGTCGAATGTTCTGTAGTCCACCGTGACGTCGTCAAGAGCGGTCGCGCCTTCGAGAAAGATGTCGAAGGTGATGACGCCTTCATCTTCGAAGGCGCTGGCGTCTGAGATGAAGAGGCGGGTTCGCTCATTGTCGAGAATGTATGCGGTAGCAGTGCCAGCGTCGGTTGCCACGATGCCGTTCACGGCATCAGAGAGCGTGATGTCGAAGGTCTCGGTGTGTTCTGGAATGTTGTCATCGACGATGAATACCGAGATCTCGCCCACGGTGAGCCCGGCTGGAATCGAGAGCGTGCCTGAAGATCCATCAGCCGAGATTGCATAGTCCGCTGGCGCGGTTGCTGTGCCGTTCGAGGTCTGGTAGGTGACGGTGACGGGAAGGCTGCTCGGTCGGCTGAGCGTGACGATGAACACGGCGGGGCTGTCAGTCTCGACCACTTCGACGTCAGAGATCAGGATTCTCGGCTCGCTGTCGTTGTCGCGGATCGTGCCCAATGCGGTGCTGTCGGCGCCCGTCGCGTTGATGGGGTTGCCGAGATGCACAAAAAACGTCTCGTCGCGCTCATGGCGGTCATCATCGACGGTTTCGACAGTGATGTGTGCAGTGGTTATGCCCGCAGGGAACCTCAGCGTCCCCGACTGAGCGGTGTAGTCATCGCCGATTGTGGCCCGGGTCCAACTGTCGCCGTGGGCGCGTGGCGCTGTCGTCCAAGGAACCAGGACAGTGCGGCCGCTGATGGCATCGAGGCTGACAGCGAACTGCAGATCTGTTCCTTCAGGGCCGCCTGCTTCCGCGATCGTGACGCGCGGCAGCGGATCGTCGTCGATGACCGTGCCGGTTCCGGTGCCGTCGGCGAGTCGCGCCCCTTCGGGCTCGCGCAGCCGCAGCCAGAATGTCTCAGCGTGCTCGTCGAGAGCGTCGTCGGACAGCGGCACGCTCACGGTGGCGTGTGTGCTGAGCGCCGGGATGGTCAGCACGTCGTCGACAGGTGTGAAGTCCTGTCCCGGCGTTGCGGGAGCGCCGCCCGTGGTCGGGTCGATGAATGCGGTCGGGTCGATGACTGCGGCGTACCGGACGGTGGTCGCTCGCGGGGACGCCTTGTCGAGACTCACGGTGAAGTTCGCCACTGCGCCTTCGGCAGCTTCGACGTCATCGACGGATACTCTCGGCACTGCGTCGTCATCCAGGATCGTCGCAATCGCGGCGTCAGCGTTGGGGTCGACCACGGCGTCGGTGCCTTCATAGCTGAACACGAGTCTGAATTGCTCGTCCGACTCGCCGATGTCGTCGTTCACCAAGACGACGGACACGGTCTGCTCCGTATCGCCGGCCGCAAAGAAGACCGTGCCGGAATCGGCGACGAAGTCGTCTCCGGCTGTTGCAGAATCGGCCTGCGTCGCATAGTTCACCGTGATGTCCTCCGAGGCGGCACGGCTGAGCCTCACCACGAACTCGACGCTTGCCCCGCTGCCCTCATACACAGGTTCAGGGTTCTCGGGCAGGAGTTGCGGCGCCCCGTCGTCGTCGAAGATCCGGGCCACGCCGATCGGGTCCGCGATCCGTGCATGGACCGGATCGCGCAGCACCATCTGGAAGTCCTCGACTGACTCAGGGGTGCTGTCGTCGACGAGGGGCACCAGCAGGCGGATGCTCACGTCACCCGCTGGGATGGTTGCGACCTCGCCGCCTGCCTGGGTGGCGCGGTAGTCATCGTCGGCTTCGGCGGTGCCTTCGACGCTGTCATGGATGACTTCGACGTCGCGTCCGCTTGCTTCGCTGAGCGTCAGCGTGAATCCCACAGCCTCGTCGATGCTCTCGGTCGCTACGGGATCGTCGATCCTCAGTGACGGCTCGGGGTCGTCGTCGACGATCAACCCGACTGCTTTGTCGCCCGCGAGCATCGCGCCGACGGAGTTGGACAGATGCAGGTGCAGCCGCTCGGCGGACTCGTCGAGGCGGTCCTCCACCGTCGGGATGCGCACCTTGGCCGAAGTCAGCCCCGCCAGAATGCGCACCTGCCCCGAGCGAGTCTCGAACAGGTCGTCGTAGTCGTCGCCCGGGGTCGCCGTATCGGCCGTGGTGCGGTAGTCGACGACGATGTCCTCGCTGCGGGGCGGCCCCTCGAAACCGACCGTGAACTCCAGCACTCCTCCCTCGGAGACGAATGCGTCGGCGATGCTGATGAGACGCTCTGACACATCGTGGATGATGCCTGCCCCGACAGGGTCGTCGAGCAAAAGCCCGCCGTCGCCGTCGCGCATCAGATCCAGAAAGAGCAGTTCGTCGCCGTCGCCCTCGCCGTCGCTGTGGGTCGGGACGACGATGGTCGCCTCGGTGTCGCCGACGGCGAAGTCGAGGGTTCCCGATCGCGAGTCGTAGTCGTCCGGAGCGGTTGCGCCTGTTTCGCCAACGCCGTCGCGGGTGCTGAAGTCGACCCACGTCGGACGACCGCTGGGGGTGTTCAGCCTCACGACGAATTCCAAGTCGCCGCCTTCAGTGGCTTCGGCGTTGAAGACACTCACTGTCGGTGGGGCGTCGTCGTCGAGGATGAGGCCGTCTGCGCTGGTACGACTGGGATCCGGTTCAGCGCCTTGGAGGTTGCTGATCAGCAGTCGGACGGTTTCGTCGTGCTCGTCGAACCCGTCATCGAAGGTCCGCACCGGAATGGTGACCGACAGCTCACCGGGCGGGATAGTGGCTTGGCCGCTGCGTGTCTGATAGTCGTCCTGCGTGGCGGTTCCGTCGGCGGTCTCGAAGTCGAACGTGACCTGTTGCGCGGTCGGCTTGTCGAGCCTCACTGTGAAGCTCAAGTATCCGCCTTCTGAGGTATGGACGGTGTCGGCGGTGGGAATTTCGAGACGCGTATGGTCGTCGTCGACGATGTCGAACCGGATGCGTAACGTCTCCATAAACTTGTTGAACCCGGCGGCAATATTGCCCCGAACTATGAGTTCGACGTATTCGTCGCCTTCGGTGTGCTCGTCGTTGATTATCGGTATGACGATGTCGATATCGGGATCAAGCGGTGTCATATCCGCGTAGTCGTGGTACGGCAAGACGTAGTCGCTGTTCCGCAGCGCGGTCCCTCTGAGTTCTTCGATCAGGATGAGGTGACTATGACAGAACGGCACTTCGAAAGTCAGCGTCAGCGTGATCGCTCCTGCGTCCTCGCTGACGGCGATGTCTGAGCCTGAATGTCCGCTCACTGATGGACCCGAGATCTCCCCGATGATCGGAGGCAGGTCCGCCGCGCTGGGAGGTATGAGATTGAGGCAGTCCACATTGCCTTCGATGGTGCCGATCGCGGAGCGGTCCGCAAGCGATATTCCGGCGGTCTGGTTGCTGAGCTCGACGATGAACGTCTCATCGGGCTCGTCGCTGTCGTCAGGCTCAATGGCGACCGAGACGAACTTCACAGTTTCGCCCGGATTGAACGTCAGGCTGTCTTGGACAGTGACATAGTCGACCGCTGGAGCGGCCGGGAACAGCCCCGACACATGCTCTGCTGACCTGTAGTCGACGGTCACTGTGTGGGGGGCTGCTTCGCTGAGCGTGACTGCGAACCTCATCGTCTCGGCTTCTGGAGCTGAGGCGTCGTCGATGCGCAGGCTGGGACCGGATTGCGCAAGAATCGTCCCGACGCCGACACCGTCGTCGATGGCGGCGTTCGACGCGCTCGCGAGCACGATGTGGAACGTCTCGTCGGGTTCGCCTGGCGTGTTGGGTGTGGTTCCTACCGTGATGGTTGTGCTCGAGGTTCCAGCTCTGATCACTGCCTCCTGCGGGAGGGAGTTCGGCACGCTCGTGTAGTCGACGCCGTTGCCCTGCGCAGTGATGTCCGCGGTGTAATAGCCGATGATGACGTCGCGGCCGCTCTCGGTGTTGAGTTCCAATTCGAAGCTCATGTCGCTGCCCGCGATGGCCGCGCCGTCGGCAATGCTCACCCTGGGTTCAGAGTCGTTGTCGATGATGGTGTACTCGGCTTCGACCCACGGATTGGAATCGAGGAAACGCTCAGGCATGCCGCTGTCCCAGCGGACGAGAACTCGGAAGACCTCGTCATTCTCGTCGAGACCGTCGTCTTCGGTCCAGAAATGCGCTAAGCGGAACCGATCGTCGGCGCTCCTGAAAGAATTCACGCTGGCGCTCCACGGCGAGAAGTAGTGGTATTGGGTGAAGTCAGCAGGGACAGCCTCTGTGTCTGTGGCTGTGGCCTCGGAGCTAGTGACGATCTGCCATTCCAACTCCAAGTTGAAGCAGAGGGGCCGATCCACAGATGCCCAGATGGTTGCGGAGGCGCCCTCAGTGACCTGCTGCTCTTGGAGGGCCAGCGCCGGAATCTCCGGATCGGTTTCGTCAATGCAGTCCGTGCGGATGGTGCCTTTGCCGATAGCTCTGTCAATGGTTGCGTTCACAGGCGAGTGAAGGTCGACGTGGAACTCCTCCTCAGGTTCCCAGTCGGGGTCGCTGAGTGTCGGCACGCTGATCACGAGCGTGGTGTCGGTGTCGGCGCGGAACTCCAAGGTGCCTGAACGAGGCTCGAAGTCTGTCCCGGCTGTTGCGCTGAGGCTTCGGGTCGTGTAGTCGACCGTGACGGGTTCGTGGGAGGTTGTGACCTCGCCTTTGCAGCTGCCTTGCGCGACTCCGTCGTTGTGGTCGCGCAGAGTCACGGTGAACCCCGCGGTCTCGCCCTCTCGCACGGTGTCTGCATTCTCTATGCAGATGCGGGGCGGCGGTCGGTCGCTGATGGTTCCGGTGCCCTCGAGGTCAGCAAGGCCTGCGACAAGACTGTCTTCGTCCATCTCAAGTCTGAGCGCGAAGCTCTCCTCGCCCTCGTGCCCGTCCGTGTCTTCGTGCGTCTTGACTTCGACCGAGAGTGCATTGCTGCCGCCCCGCGTGAACATGACGGTGCCCGATACGGGGGCGTAGTCGGCGTCCGGGTCGTCGGCGGGTCCCCCACGAGCGGTTTTGTCCTCAGTCTGGTAGCTCACGTGGATGTCGCGGGCGAGGTCTCCCATGGGAAACGGATGTTCCTTGGGGATGCCGTTGCCGTCATCGTCTCGCAGCTGGCGCAGTGAGATCGAGAAGGTCATGGTGTCGCCTTCGGTGGCTCTGGGGCTGTTCACTCGCACCGAGCCGGGCGGGACGTCGATGATGGTGCCGATGCCGATGCCGCCGCTTTCCAGAGCTGCGTTGGCCGGAGGTCTGAGGCTGAGGACGAGGAGCACCTCCTCCGGGTTCTCTGGTACTCGGTCGGGCAGCGTCAGGACCCTCACGGTGGCCGTCGGCGAGCGGTCGCTGAGCGTGAGCATGCCGGTGAGCGGTTGGGGCGGGGGAGGCGACTCAGTGAAGTCGTAGGCGTAGTCGCCGCGTGTGGCTTTGGCAGCGCTGTCTTCAACGGTGTAGTCGACGGTCACCGTCTGGTTGTCGCGTGGCCGATTCAAGGTGACGGTGAACACCAGCTCTGTGCCTTCGTCGGCTTCAGGGGCGCTGACAGAGATCGTCGGGGGGTCCACGTTGGTGATGGTTCCCGCAGCTCGCAGCGTCGTCGGGTCGTCGGTGTCCGGGTCGCCGTCGAACAGATCCGAGAACGGGCTGGGGCTGCTGAACTCGAGCCAGAAGGTCTCGTCGGTCTCCCAGTCCGTATCGTCGCAGATCTCCACCTCGATCTGGTGAGCAGACTCGTCCGCGTCCGGCGTGTTGGGGTCGTCGAGCATCGATGGCGTGAACGTCAGCGTTTGCGTCGGCAGTGACACATAGTCGACTCCGGGGTTGCATGCGGACCCGCCGCGAGCCTCGTCATCAAGAGTTCGGAAATCGACAGTGACGTCCTGATGGATCCGCGCTGAAGACCCATTGACCTTCAAGCTGACATTGAAGGTCATGACGCCATCGGTTTCCGAGGCGTCAGCACTGTCCACGGTCACCACGGCAAAGTCGTCGTTGAGAATGGTGCCGTGCGCACCGTAACCGTCGGGGCCGTACCCGCCGGGGTCCGGCGGGACCGGCACGATCGCTTCTCCGTCCGAGACGCTCACCTGCAGCCAGAACGTCTCGTCGTGTTCGACGAGATCGTCCTCGCAGGTGCTCACCACGATCTCTGCTGTCGTCGTTCCCGGCAGGATTGTGAGGGTGCCCGTCGTGAGGAATGTGCCCGGACTCCCATCCTGCTCGACCCATAGATAGTCCGCAGTACTGCACGAATTGCCGCCGTTCGCCTGTGGCCAAGGGTCTCTTGACTGGTGCAGTTCGTAGTCCACCACGACGTCTAGTTCGGGCAGATGACCGGGGACTCGCTCCGTCAGCGTCAATTTGAACGTCAGCGGCTGGCCTTCTTCTGCCTGCGCGGCTTCGACACTGAGTACCGCCTCGTCGTCGAGAATCTTGCCCGCCGTCCCGCGTGGGCAAGATGCCCCCAGCGTGCCCCCGAAGTACCCCGGCCACGGATTGCTCTGATCTTGGCCCAGCACCAGCTCGACAGTCTCTGTCTCCTCCGCCTCAGAATCGTCCCTTGTCGTGACCGTCACGTTCTGTGACACCTCGCGTGCGGAGGCAGAGAAAACAAGCTGCTGGTTGGTGAAGGGGTCGAAGTCGTTGGTTGCAGTTGCCGTGCCGCCGCCTGTCGAGACGAGCACGTAGATGTCGTCGGCAGCAGGGGCAGACTCATTGTCATCTGCGTTGCGCAGCCGTACCTTGAACGTCAGTGACTCGCCTTCACGCGCCTGCGGCCCGGGGCATTCGATCGCAAGCCAAGGCTGCGGTGTGTCGTCGGTGATCTCGCCTGTCGAGCGTTCCCGGTCGGGGTCGAGCGTGACATTGCCGATGCTCACCGCAGTGAGGTCCAGCACCAGAAGCTCGTCGCCCTCATAGGCGCCGTCGGGGACGGTTTCCACCGTGATCTGCGCTTCGCTAGTGCCTGCCAAGATCGTCACGGTCCCCGTCAGGCCCGTGGCGTCATAGTCTGCGCCCGCGGTGGCGGTCGTCTCCAAGGTGTCGACAACGTAGGAAACATCGATGTCCTGGGCGACCGGTCCGGCGGCTTGCACCACAAAAACCAAGTCCACGCCCTCCTTGACGGACACTCTCGAATCCTTGAAGCCGATGCCGAGCGGGCGAGCATGGCGAGTCACGACTTCGGCCGCTTGGCCCTCGAAGCTCACCGTCGGGAACAGACCTCGCAGCGGTGCCACGGCACCGTCGGTCTCGCATGAGAAGCGCACCTCCAGCATGCCGACACCGCCGCTGTTCGAGCCGGGCTCGAACGGCAGCCAGTGCTCACGCACGAACTCGGCGGACTGTCCCGATTGCTCGATGCCGGGCTGAATTCCGTCGATGCACAAGTAGTCGAGGCCTGGGCGACTGGTCAGCATCTCCTGGGCGACAGCTTCGCGGCCTTGCTCCCCTTCGGTGTCCTCAGGGCAGCACAGCGCGACGGCGGTGGCTGCTTCTTCGGCCGCCAGTTCGGCTGCGAGGGCCACCTTGCCGCCGCGCCCAGCCCAGAGCACGAACAGCGTCAGCAGCATGAGGACCGGCACGAGCAGCGCGACTTCCAACGACACCGTGCCCTGTTCGTCGATGCCCCGCGTTGCGCTTCTGTCAGCTTGGCTGGGGCAGCACTTCGGCTCGGACTTGACGGACCTGCCCATTCAGCCACCCAGCGGAGTGCGCCGCACGGACTGCACCAGCCCGCGCGCTGGTGCAGTCGGGTTGGAGGCCCAGACCGGCTGTCCCTGGGTGTCGAGGATCTCCAGTGCCCCGGGCTGGCAGGCGTTCGCCGTGCCCACTGGGTTGACGTGCGCGGAGCGGGCTACGGCCTCAGTGGCTATCCGGAATCCGTCAGGCCACACCTGTGCCGCGGCCCAACTGGCGTCGTGCCAGTCGGCGGCTATGGCCACATGCACTGCGTCGCGGATCTCGATCTGCTCGGAGGACTTGCACGGCAGGAGCGTCTGCCCTGCTGCCGACGTCAGGGAGTCAGAGTAGAAGCCCTCCAATGAGTGGCTCGCGATGCCGAGACGGCCCAAGTCGCTCAGAAGCGACTCATACAGCAGCGTGCAGGTTTGCGACCATGAGTCGATCTCTTCGGTCCGTTGTGTGAGCGCTTGCTCAGCCTCGGTGACTGATTGCTCAGCTATTGCATAATCTGTTGTGTAATTCGGATCATTCTCATTGAGTGCGTCCCGGTCCTGCGTGGCCTGTTCAAGTGCAAGCTCGAGATCGTTCAGAACCTCGCGGTGGCCTTCGTCTCTGGTCTCGCAGTCTGCTGTCGGGAATGCGGACAGGCCTCCCTGGGGCCGCTGGTACCCGTCTCGCCATGCGACGGTGAACGCTGCAAGGTCGTCGGCCGCGTCTTGCATGCCCGAGCGAGCTGCGAGCCGCTGCGGCCCGGCCATGGCGACGACGGCGGCAAAAGCTGATACCGGAACCATCAGCAGTACCCACATGCTCACCGCGCCGCCTCGCTCGTCAGGTCGGGCGCGACCTCGGCGCGGAGATCCTCGCAGAGGCGGTCGGGCAGCCGCGTTTTTGACACTGACGCAGAGCCGCGGGCGACGACGTCGCAGAAGTCTCCAGATGGTCAATCGCATCGTGCTGCTGTCTACTGGTTCTCCGGTGCAGCCCAGTCGCGCGCATCGACGTTGTCGCGTGTCACCGCCGACGGAGCGATGGTGACACGGCCTGTCTCGAAGACACCGTCGACCAAGAACTCTCCGCATGCCCGACCGGCGCGTTCGGCCTGTTCGGCGAAGCCTTGCGTCATCGCCGTCACGATGACGCGCTCGCGAATGAAGTCGGTCACCGGTTCGCTGATGTGGAAGCCGACGGCGTACATGTCGCCGTACAGCACTCGGCTTGCGATGACCGCTGCGATCTCCTCGAGGCCGGCGTCGGTGTGAAACACGATGTCGACATCTCCGTTCTCGGCCACCCACGCGTCGATCGCGCCGTACGACGAACTTGGATTGTCGCCATGTGAGAGGGCAGTAGTCGGCTCGTTCGCCCACTCCACACCGGAATGAGTCTCTGCCAGCCCCGACACGAAGCCGCGCATCAGGTCGAATGACTGCTGATCACCAGCGTTCGAGCTCAGCAGAGCAGCGCGGCGCACCAAGATGCCGCCGTCTACTGCCCACTGGCCCACCGTGGTGCCTGCTGCCCGTCCAGCCGCCACAGCGTCGATGCCGTAGTGCGCGAATCGTCTGGAATTCGGGGTGTCGCCTCTCACTCCGAATACGGGAATGCCCGCGGAGACCGCTGCATCGATCAGTTCCGAGAACTCGGCCGGCGAGGCCGCGTCGACCGCGAGGCAGTCGATGTCTCCTGAGGTGATGAGCGCCTCGATCGTCGCCGCTTGGTCTGCGGCGCCCGCCTCGACAGGTCCTACGACGCGCGCATTGATTCCGCCCTGATACCGCCGCTCGGTCTCAGCGCCGGCGCTCGACCAGCCGTGCTTCAGCGGCTTGGCGGCGCCGGGCTCGTCGAACTCCCGAAGCGACAGGACAAAGTTCAGTTCGTCGCCGCGTTCGAGCTTGCCGACGATTCGCTCGGCCAGCGTGAAGTTGCCCCACGGCAGTTCAGCGACCTGGGGCGGCTGTCTCGGCACTTGTGTCGTCGTCGTCGTCACCGCCGTCGTGGTCGTGGATGCTGGTGGCCGCTCGGTGGTGCGAGTGGACTCGTCCTGCGGTGCGGCAGCAGTCGTGGATGTGCTGTCGTCGGATGTTCCCGAGCACGCCCAAGCAGTCATTATCAGAGCGAGCAGTGCTGTGAGCGTCTTCAGCCGCGTCACGCCGATGCCAGCGTGTCTGATTCCGATGCTGTTCAACGATCTTCTCCTTCAACAGTATTTTGCAATGGCAGACTTGGGTCTGTGAGCAAGCCCGTGACTTCTGCCAAGAACGGTGCAGGTCATGGTTACGCCCGTTGGTGGTCATGCGATCCGGCGGCGACGCAGCCGGATGCACCTCGACGCAGCGACCGGGGGGAGACGCTGGCGTTCTTGGTGCTGTGGCCAGCGCTGCTCACTGCCATCCTGCTCATGCTAGTTCACGCATTGATCGTCACCAACGCTCAGGCGGAAGCGGAACTAGCTGCATCGCAGGGCTTGCGCGCAGCATGGAGAGTCGCAGCAGAATCGGCGTTTCTCGATGATCCCGACGTCAGCGGATTCGACAGTTCTTACGCGGAGCCGGCACCGCATCCTGAGGTGCACGTCATGGCCGATGCCGCCAAAGATGCTGTGGCTCGTTCCGCAGGCACCGAGAGCGGCTGGCGCTGGTGGACCTCAGGCGTCGCCCAAGTCCACAGCGACTGGTGCTTCGATGTGCTCAACACCAGTCTGCCGCCGGGTGAAAGGCGACCGATCGTCGGCGAAACCGGCTGGGTGCGTGTCGTCGTGTCCGGCGATGTGTTCGGGCCGTTGGCCGCGCTGTGGCCGAACCGGTGGGATCAAGTGTACGCCGTCGCGGAGGGCCCGGCGATCCTGGTGCAGCCGACGCCCGTCGTCGGCGAACCGCGCCGAGCAGTCCCAGCGCGGTTGCCTGCCTGTTGAGTTCGCGCAAACTCGCCGATGGTGCCATGCCCCGCCATGCCCCGCCATGCCCGTCAGCGGCAACTCAGCCGAATACCAGCGGCAGCTAACCGAACAACCTCTCGAACAGCCTCTATGGCTCTGCGACGTCCCTGCGGTGCCGCTGTGACTCAATTGCTGGAACTCACCAGATTCCGCAGCGGCTCCACCTGACAGCTTGCCGGAACATCGTCGCTCTCGTCGCTCGGGGTTCCGTTGTCATCGGGCGTTGTCCAGCCTGTGGTATTCACTACGTCGCTGAAGGCTTGGCCGATAGCTGTGCAGCGGTCTGCGAACTCTTCGTCGTCATAGCTCGCGCCGAAAGCGGCTTGGGCTTCAGCCGCTACGTTCGCTGCGGCAATGTCGGCGTCGATTACTCGCACCAGCGGATCGTCCGGCACGTCAGTCGACGAGTCGACGACTCGCTGCACGGCCAGCGATGTCCCGGCAGCGACGGCAGCGATCGCGCCGAAGATCAGCACCCACTCCAGAGTGATGAGGCCGCGTTCGTCAGCGCGGCGGGATCTTGTCGGTCGATGACGAGTCACGATTGTCCCGGAACAGCTTTCCCCCATGTGCGTCTCTACGGTGTCGGCGGCAGGGCGCCGCCGGTCAGCGACGTGAATGGTGGGTAGATGAGGATTCCTGCCAGTGCCAATGCCACGCCGGTTGCCGGCAAGACGATGATCTGTGCTCGGCGGCCGGCCTTCTCGCGCTCACGCGAGGTGGACTCACGCCACAGCGTGTCCGCGGCGACGAGCACAGCGTCGGCCAGCTTGGTGCCTCGTTCCGCGGCGAGACCCAAAGCGGACACGACCGGCGACAGGCTGTGAATGCCGTATCGCTCCACGAGGTCGACCAGTCCTTCCCAGGCTGGACGCCGTGATTGCTGCGCAGCGAGCAGAAAGCGATGCAGCAGCGCCCAGTTGCTTCGCTCGCCCATGCGCGCGGCAGTCAGCATCGCGACTGCAGGGTCGACGCCCGCCGTGACCTGCTGGGCGACGAGCGCAATCCATACCCGAATGATCTGGTCAATCTCCAGACGTGCCTTCTTGGCGGTGTCGCGTACGCCGAGCATCGGCAGGAACCACCCGACTGCTGTGACGAGCGCGATCACCAGAATGGTCCCGACGAGTCCACGGCCCATCACCTGACTGATCACTGCGCCTGCGCCGAGGCCCAGCACGAGACCGGCGAAGCGCTGAACCGAGTAGGTCTCCGGCGTGATGCCCGCCAAGCGGAGATTCTGCTCTTCGCCTTCCTTGATGGTCGGCAGCAGGTCGCGCAGCGTCTCACCCGGCGTCAGGTTCGCGATGCGGCGTCGCGGCGGCCCGACGATGCCGAATGTGATCAGCAGCGCTCCCAGAAAGTGCGCCAAGCCCGCAACGAGAACGAGCGGGCTCATATCGGATCCTTGGCCCGGTTGCGTCGACGCGGCGACACCAGCACAGAACTGTCGTCACGGACGACTGAGTGGTAGACCAAGAACCCCGTGGACATCAGCAGCAGCCCTGCTATCACCACGAACACCATCTGGCCGGTGCCTTGCTCATAGGGTTCGAAATAGGCCGGATTGTTCCGGTACATCATGGCGACCACGCCGCCCGCCAGACCCAGCAGCGCGATCGTCTGGGTCCACAGCTGCACGACAGCTTCGGTCTTGGAGCGGTGCAGGTCGACCACATCGCCGATCCGGCTGCACAGATCGAGCAGAGGGTCTGCCACCGCGCCGCCTGAAGCGGCCGCCATGCGAAGCCCTGCAGCCACTTCAGGTTCCCACACTGTGCCTGATTGTGCCAGTTCGGCAAGTGCGGCCTCGAGTCCGTTGATCTCCGCAGTGGAGGCGACCCGCTCGATCTTCGCTGCAATCTCCATCGGCGCGTGCTGAACGCTGCCCCGCAGCGACTCCGCCAGTCCCGATCCGGCTCGGGCGAGCTCGGCGAGTTGACGGCTCCACAGCGACCATGCCAGAGCCTCACGGGCCTGACGACGACGCCGGGCCGGCGCAGCCATGAACGGCGGCAGGAGAGCGCCCAAGCCTCCCAGCAGCATCATCATTCCCAACAGGCCGGTCGCGAACCATCCGACGGCGGCGCCGCCGGAGGCAGCAGCGGCTTGGACTCCCATGAGCGAGGTGATTCGCCGTCTCGGTGCTGCTCGAGTCACCGTGGACGACGGGATCGCAGATCTGCCCCGCAGCCCTTTGCCGCTGGCTCGGCGGTCAGACAGACTCCGGCTGAGCGTGGGTGCGTATGCGACGAGGCTCAGCCCTGCGCCGGCCAGGATCCCGAAGAGGAGCACTTGGCTCAACTCAGTCGCCCCCGTGTATGGCCGAGACACGTCCGTCCGCGTTCGGCTGAATGCCGTTCCCTGCTGCTGCAACAACATCGAGCGCGCTGTCGCGACCGACATCTCGGTCGGCATCCCCGTCTGCATCGGCAAGAGCGCCGTCCGATGCTGCATCGCCGTTGTGGAGATCCAGCAGCGCTGCGATGCGGGCAGCGCACTTGTCGATCGCTCCGGAGAACGCACGGTCCCGGCGGCCGCTGTGCATCCGGAGCACCCGCTCGTCGTCAATGGCGGGCAGCTCTGCGGCGACCCGCAACCCAGACTCCAGACGAACCTCCTCGTCGTCGAGCGGGCACGCGCCTTCGATGAGCAACAGACGTTGGGCACGGTCGAATTGCATCATGCCCGTGCTGCGACAGAGCGACAACAACTCCTTGGCCTCTTCGAGCGTGGTCAAGGGCGACAGCACCGTCACCACCGGCGCGATCGACATCAGCGGCGCAAGCGTCGAGTCGTCGTGTGCGAGCCGACCGGTGACCACGACACGGCGCGTGCGACCGATCGTCATCAGAGCATCTGCGCGTTCTGCCAGCCATCCTGCCGCGTATCGGGCGCCGTGCGGATTGCGCGGTCCGAACAGGCCCCACAGCGATCCAGCCGATGCGCTGAGCGCATAGCAGTGTTCGGCAAGCAGTCCCAGCGTCAGGTGCTGGCGGGCGACGATCAGCGATGGCAGCCCGCGCTCGGCCGGGGAGTAGTCCGCGCCGACAATGGCGCCGAGCCGGTCAGCAAGCCGAGATCCGGCGGCGTCAGCGTCTACCAGCAGCACCCGATCGTCCGCCTTCGCCCACCTCCCTGCCAGTGCCAAGCCAATCGAGCCTGGATCCAGTCGGGTGTTGGGTGCGGCGAGCAGCACTAGCACTGGATCCGTCCGTCCTGGCCGAGACGCGTGCCGCGGAGGCGAGTCGCCCTGCGCGACTTCATCGCTGCACCGCCACGGCTGCTTCGACGGTTCCCTGCCATTCGTCGAGCCACACCGCGTCGAGTCGCTCAATCATGTCGTCCACATCAGTCCCCTCAGGTATCGGCAGGATCATCGGGACAGCGCCGAGCTGTTCTGGCAGCGACCGCCAGTACAGCCAATCCTCAGGCGGGGCGAATACCGTCATCTGGCCATTTGAGAAGTCTTCGAGCTGCAGCGTGCCGATGACCGACCGCGCTCGACCGGGATCATTTCCCAAGGGTCCGAGACCGGGATCGATCAACAGCACCAATTCGTTCGGCCCGATCGCCGTCGGCACCAAGCTGGTGTTGAGGGCGATGACCAATTCGAGTTCGCCGGGTCCCGCCTCAGGCCTGGCATCGCCGATGGCTGCCGCCAATTCGGCTCTCGCCGTGTTCCACTGCGTTTCCCACCATGCGTCGACGCGCTCGGCGATCGACTCGGCGTCGCCGCCCAGTCCGACGGGCACCACCATCAGCGTGCCGCCGACTTCGGCGAGGAGCCGTTCCCATCCGACCAATTCCTCAGGGGGCAGAAGCAGACGCATCTGGCTGCCTTCGAAGTTCGTCAGCTCGAACTCGCGCACGACCTTCGCCGGCCTGCCCGGATCAGTCTCGGCAGGCCGGACTCCCGGATCGGCAAGCAGCACCGGATCGCCTTCGTGCAACTCGCCGGTGACCAAGCTCAGATCGAGGGGAATGATCATCTCGAATGCCAAGTCGCTGGCGACGGTCTCAGCGTCGATCAGCATGTCGTGACGCACGAGGGCGTTGCTGAGTATCGGCTGGGCGGTGATTCTTCCCTCGAAACTCGCAACGGCCGCCGGCGTCCACGGCACATACGGAATTGCGCCTGCCACTATTTGCGCCTGTTGCAGATCAGCCGCAGTGAGCGTCTCGCCGGCCTCGATGCTGCGAGCCGCCACCGTCACCGAAACGCGCTCGTCGAACGCCGCCGACGTGAGGTAAAAGCCCGCGATGCTGCCGAGCAGGACAACGACGCCCAGTACGATGAAAAGCAGGCGCCGAGTCGATTCCGGTATCTGACGACGAGCCTTCTTCGCCGCGGCTGCCGCGGGCGCAGGGTCAATGTCGCCGTCGTTGTCGTCGGCATCCGCTGGAGTGACAGCGCTCGGAGGACTCGGAGGGTCGAGGTCGATGTCGGTACGAGTCACACTGCCTCCGCGTCTGCGCGTCTCATGCTTTGCGGGCAGTGTCAGACGCTACCTGTGCTTCCCGCTCGCGTGACACCGCGAATCACCGTCGGCGGCCTGGCTCTTCGCTCCAGCGAGTTCGGGTGTGTCACGGGTTTTGGTCGTCCCGTCCGTGGAGGGCGAGACCGCAAACCCAGCGCCGTCGGAACAGCCCCGCCGAGCCGCTCCTGCACTGCTGTAGACCGCTGAGCCTCCGCTCGCAGTCGGGATCACAACAGACCACACACAGCCACGGAGGCTCAACCCATCACCAGAGCCGAACCGTCAACAAGCTCCATGGACATCACATGCGTGTCATGGTTCGGGGTGTGGCAGCGCCGGCGGGGATGACTCAGCTAGCAGGCTGCTGAAAAAGTCGATTTTCGAGCGGTGTCCAGTTGCAAACCCGCAGGTCAGGGGCTTGTGCTTCCGGCCAGACCTGCATATTTCAGCATCCTGCTAGCGGCGCTGGGGCAGGGACGAGCGGCGGATCGGGGCGCCAGCGGAGACCACGCTGTCTGCTTCGAGCGCGTCGATGGCTGCATCGGACAGGCCGGCCAAGTCGGCCAGCACCTCGCGATTGTGCTGCCCCCGGTCGCCGACCACGGCACCGGGCTCGACGCCGGCGTCGGCATCGGCGAACCGCCACGGCGACTGCGGCACGGTGATCGGCACAGCCGCTTCGCCTGCGGCGGCTTCCACGAATGCTCCCCGCTCGGAGGCCCAGTCGGTCTCGGCCAACTCGCCCACCGTGCGCACTTCAGCAGCCATCACCGACTTCACGCCGATCGCGGCCTCGACCGCCTCTGCGCTGTCGAATTGGCTCACCCACTCGCCGAAGACGGCCTCGAGTTCCTCCCGGTGCAGCACCCGGTCCTCGATGCGCGCGAAGCGCGCATCTTCTCGCAGGTCCTGGCGCCCCATCGCAGCGACCATGACCCGGAAGCTGAAGTTGGAGGTCAGGTCCAGCGTCACGTTGACATGCCGGCCATTCGACAGCGGGTAGATCGCCGACCAGTTCTGCCCGGACTTGAAGCCGATCTGGGGGTCCTGCCCGGTCAAGTCGGTCGCAGCTTGGTCGTTGCACATCAGCGTGCTCTCGGCCATCGACACCTCGACGGCTTGGCCGCGTCCGGCGCGCTCGCGCATGTGCAGCGCTGCGAGCACGGCGCCCAAGGCGTGCAGCCCGGTGTAGGTGTCGGCGTGCGACATCGGGTCGTTGCGGTAGGGCTCGCCGCCACGTCGCCGTGACACCATCTCGGTCACGCCCGCTTCGGCGTGCAGGACCGACGCGAAGGCGCCCCGGTGGCTGCGACTGTTGCCGTGACCCCAGCCAGAGACCGATGCCACGACGATGCGCGGATTCACCTCTGACAGCACGTCGTAGCCCAGGCCCAGGCTGTCCAGCACACCGGGCCGGTAGTTCTCGAGGACGACATCGGCCTTGGGAACCATGGCCAGCAGGACGTCGCGGCCGGCGGGATTGGCGAGGTCGAGCGAGACGCATTCCTTGCCGGCGTTGAAGTGCGCGAAGTACGCGGAATGCCCGTCGACCTGGGGGACCACGAAGCGGGTCAGGTCAGCGTCGGGCGGCTCGATCTTGACGACGCGGGCACCCAGATCTGCCAGCAGGCGCCCGGTGATCGGCCCCGCCACTGCCCGGGTCAGGTCCAGCACCAGCACGTCTTCGAGCGGTCGCTCCACGGCGCGCGACGATAGAGCCACCCAGCGCTGGTTGCCTGTGTTCAGGCACGGGTGCCGCTGGGCGTCGGCACCGGCATCCAGACGGTGGGAGGGGACAGCTGTGAGGGCAGTCGACGCGCCGGCGCGCCGGCGCGCCATCCGGAGGCTCGAGCGGCGCCGGGTCGCGGGTCAGTCGCGAGATGACCAGCGTTCCCGCCAAGGCGAACACCGTCGCGGCGCGGCTGCCGTCAGACGGCTGCCATCGATGCCGCGATGCCGCGATGTCGGGTTCAGCCGTCGGTGCGTATCTCGGCCACGAGATCGGCGACGCGCATCTCGCCCTCGCGGGTCTGCCCGCCCAGTTCGAGGAACTGCTCCATGGCGGGCTTGGCCTGCGGGGTCCGCAAGAGCCGCTGGAAGAGGTACCGCTCTTCGAACATGCCCTCGCGCAGCGGCAGCTCATCGGCTGCGTTGACGGACTGCTTGGCCAGCGCTACGGCCTCGGGCGGGAACTTCGCGATGCGGCAGGCCAGCTCGGTCACGAACGGCCGCAGCTCGTCAGCGGGCAGCGCCCGGTTCAGGTAGCCCCACTGCTCGGCCGTGCGGGCATCGAGATCGACGCCGCCCAGGATGATCTCCATGGCACGGCCGCGCCCGACGAGGCGGGGGAGGCGCTGGGTGCCGGTGCCGCCGGGCAGGATGCCGATGGGAACCTCCATCTGGTTGACGACCGTGCGGCCGAGAGCGCCGAAGCGCATGTCGCACGACATCGACAGCTCGCTGCCGCCGCCGCCGACACGTCCGCCGATCTCGACGATGGTGGCCTTGGGCATCGTGCGGTAGCGCTCGCACATGTCATGGAACCCGACGTGTTCGGTCGGGCGCTCGGCCGGTCCGTCTGCCGGGAAACTCAAGATCGCGCTCACGTCGAAGTGCGCGATGAAGAAGTCCGGGTTGTCGCTGCGCAGCACTACCACCCGGACCGAGTCGTCGCCGGCGACGTGGGCGCTGAACTTGGCCAGCTCCCGGAACAGTGCAGGCGTCATCACGTTGATCGGCGGTGCGTCGATGGCGGCGAACACGACGCCGGCGTCGCGTTCGATGCGCAGCATCTCGAAGTCGTCGTCGGTCATGCCGGATGTCTTGTCGGATGGTGAGTTCATGGGGCGCAGCGTGCCACATGGCCAGAGGCTGAGTTCTCGGGCGAAGCCGTGGCCCGAGCGGCCCGTGAGCCTGTATCGAGATGAGACTGGGAACAAGAGCGGAAGGCAACACGCGCGACGACGTGAAGGCCCGTCTGCCCGCGCGGCTTCTGTTGCGCGTCGGGCGCGTCGGGCGCGTCGGGCGCGCATTCGTGCAGCCAGATGCCTTGACACGAACTGATGTTCGGAACTACATTACTGTCATTCGAAATGGCTGCTGCGGCTGCGTGCAACGCGCGCGGGCAGCGATCGCGAGCGCATGGGTTCGCGGTGTGCAGATCGACACCGCTGCCCCGAGGAGACCAACCGGCAGAAAATCACCCGAGAGTTGTCACACCCCGCTTCTACGGTGCCTTCAGACGGCATCGCACACTGGGTGCGGCCGAACGGGAGTCCGAGGAGGACGACATGAGTCAGCAGGACACAGAACGGGACCGAGCGCTGGATATGACGCTCACGCAGATCCGGCGCCAGTTCGGCGACGGCTCCGTGATGAAGATGGGCGAGAAGCACCACATGGCGGTCGAGGCGATCTCCTCGGGCAGCCTGGCGATCGACTTGGCGCTCGGCATCGGAGGCTTTCCCCGCGGCCGGGTGGTGGAGGTGTACGGCCCGGAGGCATCGGGCAAGTCCACGCTCGCCATGCATCTGGTGGCCGAGGCGCAGCGCACCGGCGGCGTGTGCGCGTATGTCGATGCCGAGCATGCGATGGATCCGGTGTATGCGAAGAACATCGGCGTCGATGTCGACGAGCTGCTGATCTCTCAGCCCGACACCGGCGAGCAGGCGCTCGAGATCACCGACATGCTCATCCGCTCGGGCGCCATTGATGTCGTGGTCGTCGACTCGGTGGCGGCACTCACGCCGCGAGCCGAGATCGAGGGCGAGATGGGCGACACCCATGTCGGCTTGCAGGCGCGCCTCATGTCCCAGGCGCTGCGCAAGCTCACCGCCAATCTGAACAAGACCAAGACGATCTGCGTGTTCATCAACCAGCTGCGCGAGAAGATCGGCGTGATGTTCGGCAGCCCCGAGACCACCTCGGGCGGCCGGGCGCTGAAGTTCTACTCGTCCGTGCGGATCGACATCCGCCGCATCGAGGCCATCAAGGTCGAGGGCGAGGTGGTGGGCGGTCGCACACGCGTCAAGGTCGTCAAGAACAAGGTGGCGCCGCCCTTCCGCCAGGCCGAGTTCGACATCATGTACGGGCAGGGCATCAGCCGTGAGGGCTCGCTGCTCGATGTGGGCGTCGAGCACGGCATCGTCAAGAAATCTGGCGCTTGGTACACCTACGAGGGCGAGCAGCTGGGCCAAGGCCGCGAGAACGCCAAGAAGTTCCTGATCGCCAATCCCGAGGTCACCGTCGAGATCGACGGCCGGATCCGGCGTGCGCTGGGCCTCGGCGCCGATGGCGAGGCAGACGACAATGCCGACGTGCTCGACCGTCTCGACGATGCGCAGTCGGCACGAGCCGAGGGTGCCAGCGTCGACTGAGCGTCCGCCCGCGCCAACATGACCGGGAACTTTGCGTCCACTCGGCCCTGAGGCCGCAATCGGACCGATCTGCGCTTCGCGGGGCACCCCTAGCCTGATCCGGTCTCGGTGTACGGGACGAATTGGTCTTGACCGGGGAGTGACGGGTGGCGCAGAAGACCGGGAAGCCGCAGAACGTCTTCAACTTCGACTATTCCCGCGAGGTCGACGAGCGCCCGCCGCAGTCGTACTACGACGACATCAAGGCACGATTTGCCGAGGAACGCGACGTGCGACTGGGCCACCGGCCGCCGGGCACGCAGATGTACACCTCCGATCTCGTCGGCGAGCTGGCTCGTTACGAGGAAGACCCGTACTCCGCCGAGCTCCCCGAGCGCGAAGCGGTGTGCGACGAGGTCGAGGTGCTGTTCATCGGCGGCGGGTTCTCGGCGCTGCTCACCTCGGCCCGGCTGCGGCAGAAGGGTGTCGAGAGCATCCGCATTATCGAGCGCGGCGCCGACGTGGGCGGCACGTGGTACTGGAACCGGTATCCGGGCGTGGCTTGCGATGTCGTGTCCTACGACTACCTGCCGCTGCTCGACGAGACCGGCTACGTGCCGTCGCGTCACTATGCGACCGGCGAGGAGATCTTCGACTACTGCCGGCTGATCGCACGCAAGTACGACCTCTACGAGCTGGCGATGTTCCAGACCACCGTCACCTCCACGATCTGGGACAGCGACGCCGAGGTGTGGCGCATCGACACCGACCGGGGCGACGAGATCACCGCCAAGTTCGTCATCTGCGCGAACGGCACCCTGTCGAAGCCGAAGCTGGCGGTCATCTCGGGCATGGAGCGCTTCAGTGGCCATTCGTTCCACACGTCGCGCTGGGACTACGACTACACCGGCGCCGACCTCGAGAACCTCGCCGACAAGCGGGTCGGCATCATCGGCACCGGGGCCACGGCCGTGCAGGCCATCCCGCAGCTCGGCGAGATGTCCAAAGAGCTGTACGTCTTCCAGCGCACGCCGTCCTCGATCGACATCCGCGACGACTGGGAGACCAATCCGGAGTGGGCCGCGAAGCTCAAGCCGGGCTGGCAGGCCCGGCGGCGCGCGCGAGCGATGGCAGGCCCTCGCCAACCGCGGCAAGACCACCCGCAACCGCGATTGCACCCCCGGCTACTACAACTTCGAGGGCGCCGAGAACCGCCGCCAAGACGGCAACTACAACGGCAGCATCAAGCAGTACCTGGGCTTCATGGCCCACGCCCGCGACAACATGACCGAGAACTTCGCGCTCACCAGGCTTGGAGGCTGAGCCGGCAGGCGAAGCCGTGGCTCGAGCGGCCCGTGAGCGCAGCGAACAAGAGCGGGAAGCAAGAGGCCGCCAGCGGCCCGCGCACCCACCCCTAGGAGACTGCTGATTTATTCGGATTCGGGCAAGTCTGCAACGCTCTGACCTGCGGCTTTGTGCCCATGAATCGGCGATTTCGGCAATTGCTCAGCAGTCTCCTAGCCTTGGCGCCGTGGCGGAGGGCATCGAACTCGGGCACGGCGAAGGTCAGCGCAGCTACTTCGTGCGCACCTACGGGTGCCAGATGAACGAGCACGATTCTGAGCGGATCGCCGGCCTGCTGGAAGCCGATGACCTGGTCGCGGCACCCACGATGGCCGATGCCGATGTCATCGTGCTCAACACCTGCTGCATCCGTGAGAACGCCGACAACAAGCTCTACGGGCAGCTCGGGCACCTCAAGCGCCTCAAGGAGGAACGACCCGAGGTGCAGATCGCGGTCGCCGGCTGCCTGGCGCAGAAGGACCAGGACCTCGTGCGCCAGCGGGCGCCTCACGTCGACGTGGTGTTCGGCACGCACAACGTGGCTCGTGCCGCCGACCTGCTGAGCGAAGCCCGCATCTCGGGTCCGGTGACCGAGATCGTGGCCGAATCCGAAGAATTCCCTTCAGCTTTGCCGGTACGGCGTGACGCCCAGCACGCTGCGTGGGTCACCATCCAGATCGGCTGCGACAACACCTGCGCCTTCTGCATCGTGCCTTCGGTGCGGGGCCGCGAGATCTCCCGCCCCTTCGGCGAGCTCGTCGACGAGGTGCGCCGCCTCGCAGCCGACGGCGTCAGCGAGGTGACCCTGCTGGGTCAGAACGTCAACAGCTACGGCCGGGACGTGACGCTGGCGTTGCGCCGCACGAACGGTGCGCCTGGCTCGGACGGCCCCGCCGATGCCGTATGGCACGCCGGCGACGCCTGGGCCGACGGGCGGCGCACCGCCCGCCCGCTGTTCGGCGATCTGCTCCGGGCAGTCGGCGCTGTCGAGGGCATCGAGCGGGTGCGATTCACCAGCCCGCACCCCAAGGACCTGCGAGCCGATGTCGTCTCGGCCATGGCCGAGACGCCTGCGGTGTGCGAGCACCTGCACCTGCCCTTGCAGTCCGGCAGCGACGAAGTGCTCGCCGCCATGCATCGGGGCTACACCGCCCAGCGTTACCTGGAGCGGCTGGAGACCGCCCGCGCTGCCGTCGATGACCTCGCCGTCAGCACCGACATCATCGTGGGCTTTCCGGGTGAGTCCGAGCGTGACTTCAATGACACGCTCGAACTCGCCGCGGCCGCCCGCTTCGACAGCGCATTCACGTTCGTCTTCTCCCCGCGTCCAGGTACCGAGGCGGCCGAGCTGGCCGACCGGTTCGTGGCCCCCGATGTGGCAGCCGAGCGCATGGAGCGGCTGCGAGCCGTCATCGAGCGCTCGGCGCGGCTGGGCAACGAATCCCGCGTCGGCCGCATCGAGGATGTGCTGGTCGAGGGACCTTCGAAGCGAGATCCAGGCACCCTCTCCGGCCGGACGCGTCAGAATCGCCTGGTGCACTTCGCATCGGCCCAAGCGCTGCGAACCGGCACCTACGCCCGAGTGCTCGTACGTCGGGCTGCCACCTTCCATCTCAGCGGCGAGCTCATCGAGGTCACCGCCCCGGCACGGCACCGCACCCGCATCCCGGTTGCCGCCCGCTGAGGCAGCGCCGGCAGCCGAGCGTCGTGAACCGCTCGCACGCCGATCCGCCGCTGGCCATCGTCGGCCCGACGGCGTCGGGCAAGTCGGAGCTCGCCATGGAACTCGCCCGTCGTGCCCGCTCCACGACAACTGTCGGCACGCAGCTAGAGCTGGTCTCGGTCGATTCGATGCAGGTGTACCGGGGGATGGACATCGGCACTGCCAAGCCCGCCTCGGCCGAGCGGACTGAGGTGCCGCACCATCTCATCGACATCGTCGAACCGTCGGAACGGTTCACGGTTGTCGACTACGCCGGTGCATTCGAATCGGCCATGGCCGTCATCGCCGAACGCGGTGCCGTTCCCTTGCTGGTCGGGGGTACCGGCTTGCACTTGCGCGCTGTCATCGACGGTCTCACGCCGCCGCCGGAGTTCGCCGACATCGCCGCCGAACTCGAGTCCGAAGCCGCCGCCAGTTCCGCAGCGGCAGCAGCACCGCATGGGCGCACCGCCGGCGCGGGCACGACTGGGGCGGATGCGGTTCGCCAGGCTGCGCTCGGCTGCGCGTCTGCCGAACCCGGCGGCGCGGCTGCCCTGCACCGGCGCCTCACTGAACTGGACCCCCTGGCCGCCTCGCGCATGGAGCCGACCAACCTGCGTCGCATCGTACGGGCGTTGTCGGTCTGCCTGGGAACCGGCCGGCCGTTCTCGTCGTTCGGACCGGGGCTGCAGACCTATCCCGAGGTCCCGTTCCGGCTCATGGGAATCGAACTGAACCGAGACGCGCTCGACGAACGCATCGCCGACAGGTACCGGCAGCAGATGGAGCACGGTTTCCTGGATGAGGTCCGGAGCCTGATGGCGGCACCGCTGTCACGCACCGCTGCGCAAGCCCTCGGCTACAAGGAACTGCGTGCCCACCTGGCGGGGGAGTGCTCACTGGACGAGGCACTCGAAGCCGCCATCGCACGGACTCGGCGATTCGCCCGCCGGCAAGAGCGCTGGTTTGCCCGAGATCCCCGGATCACTTGGATTCCGCATGGGAGCACCTCGGAGATGGCAGACCGGGTAGAGCAACTGAGAGGATGCCCCCCTGACCCTGCTGACGCGAACGTCGCAGACACGCATCGTCGCAGGTCAGAGGAGCTCTGCCGCCGACTCGAATAGCCAAGACCCTCAGACCCGTGAACAATCAGGTTCGTTCGCTGCTTCCCGCGTCTTGAGCAGCCAGACGGTGCATGCGCTAATGTTCCGCCCGTCTTGAACGCCGCTGTCTTGGACAGGGCACACAGCCGAAGAATGCAGAGGGTCCCTTCAGGATCCCTTCGGCTCGGCTGTTGCGTCGGCGTTCAAGACAGACATCGACCCTCTGACCGAAGGGACCACCTATGAGCACGGCGACCCTCACCACTGATTCGCCGTCGACGGCATGCAGCAGTGCTTCAGCAACAACCACGATGAGGCCGATGCATGTTCTGAGGAAGCGAATCGTCGCCGGGCTGCTGGCGGCGACGTTGGTGTTCGCCGTCGTCGCGTGCAGCAGTGACGACCCGAATCCAGGCGAGCCCGGCACCCCACAGGTCGGGTCCTAGGTTCCCGTCGGAGGCCTGCCCACACCTCAGAGTGGTTCACGTCGGCGATGCGCTATCGCCATCTGTTCCGTGCGGCGAGCGCACCACCGGAGGGTGCGATGCGACGCATCCCCGCGCTTGATGGATTGCGTGCCCTGGCGATTGCGATGGTGGTCGGCTACCACGTCGACAGTGCAGTGGTGCCCGCGGGGCACTACGGCGTCATCCTGTTTTTCGTCTTGTCGGGCTACGTAGTCACCAGCTCGCTGTGTACCGAGAGGGACCGGACCGGCCGGATCAGCCTCGGCTCTTTCTATCGAAAACGAGCGCTCCGGCTGCTCCCGGCCCTGGTGGCCGTCAGTTGTGCAATGGCTGCGGTGGGGACCAGCTGGTCCCGCGTGATTGCGGCGCTCGGTTTCTACGCCAACTATGCGCGAGTCGAAGGTCTCGACCTCGGGCGGCTGACGCACACCTGGTTCATCGCGGTGATCGCGCACTTCTACTTGCTGTGGCCGCTCGTCATCGCCGCGGTACGAGCCGAGCATCGGGCCCGGATCGTCGGCGGACTGGCGCTGGCTGCCATGGCCTGGAGAGCAACGGCGATCGGTGTCATGTCGCCAGGCTGGGTGTACAACGCGACCGACACCAACGCCTCGGCGCTTCTGGTGGGCTGTTATCTGGCCGTCGCTCGGCCAACCTCGTGGAGGTTCGCCGGGTGGTCGGTTCCGGCGCTACTGGCGCTCATGCTGGTGCCTGCACTCGGCAACACGGGCTCACCCCTTCTCTGGGGCGGTTTCGCAGCCCTGGCGCTCAGCGCGCTCACAGTCCAGTATGCGCTGACGGGTCCCGCATGGCTGGAGAACCGGGTCCTGCTGCGGGTCGCCGAATGGTCCTTCGGGCTCTACCTCTGGCACTACGTCTTCATCCGTTCTGAGATAGTCCTCTGGCTGGCCCTCGTCCTCACCCTCGTGGCGACCGCCGCCACGTGGTACCTCCTCGAACAGCCGGTCTTGCGCTGGGCGGCCGGACGGCAGAGCCAGGATCGGGTACTCCCGTCGCCGTAGCCGCGGCGGCCGGTGCGATGAGAAGACCCTCCGTCATCCAACAATGGCTCGCCTTGGCCTGTGCGTTGTCCATCACCGTCGCCGCCGTGATGGTCTACGAGAGGCGAATCGAGGCAGCCGCTGATGCTCCTGCCGATTCCGGCGATGGCCACGGGGCGGTCGACGTGCCCGCTCCGCCGGAGGCCTCGGCTGTGCCGGAGGCGGTCGACGTGCCCGCTCCGCCGGAGGCCTCGGCTGTGCCGGAGGCGGTCGACATGCCCGATGTGCCCGACCCGCCGGTGCCGAGCGAGACGGACAGCGCCGACATCGCCGCGGTTGCGCCTCCTCCATTCCCCGACCAGTTCGAGCCTTCGCCCAATGAGGTGCAGGCCGACGCCAAGCGTCTCGGTGCTGCGGTGGCCCACCAGATCACGAACTACGGCCGGAACTCGTCGGTGACCGACTTGGCCGCGCTCGTGACAGCCGATCCTGCTCGCGTCGACGCGCTCGCGAGGGAAGCGGCGACCGTGCATCACCCCGGCATGTGGTCACGCGGCACGATCGAGTACGCCCAACTCGGCGGTCACCGTGACGACCGGATCTCGATCATGGTCGTGGTCCGCCAGGAGCTGGGCAAGCAGGGCACATCCGATGCAGAGCGCGCCGAGACCCGGACCATGGACGTGCGCCTCGCGAGGGGCGCTTCGGGCGTGTGGGAGTTCGAGCAGCTCGCCTCGGCCGGGGGTCAGCCAGTCGCTCGGCCTCCGAATCTCTCACCGCTCGCCGCCTCGGTGGTGGACGATCCCCGAATCGATCTCCCCGATACGGCGATCTGGGACATCTACTCGGGGCAAACCGATCCTGCGCTGCACGAGGTGATGCTCGACATCGCCGAGCGAACTCCCTATTCTGTCATCGTGCTGAAGACCGGACACCCGCATAACGTGTTCGGAACGGACAGGGTGAGCAATCACACGGTGGGCCGGGCGGTCGACATCCACGAAGTGAACTCAGCGCTGGTGATCGACTCGCACGACACGACGTCATCGATGTATGCGCTGTCGGAGTGGCTGGTGTCGCGGCTCGACATCACGGAATTCGGAAGCCCGTGGCTGTTCGACGACGCAGTTGCTCACAACTTCACCGATGAGGTTCACCACGATCACCTCCACGTGGGCGTCTTCTCGGAGGATCACGTTGCGGGGTGAGTCACGTCGAAGCGCGGGCTCGGTGCGCTTCAGGGTCTCACTCGGGCTCTTCCTGTCTCTGATCCTGCTGTCGGCCAGCAGTGATGCCGTCGAGTCCGCGTCTGCCGCCGGCATGGCGCTGCAATCGGCGGAGACCATCGGGGTTCCTCGGATCGCCACCGTGCCTGCTGCGACGACGGTCCCTGCTGTGTCGATGGTGCCTGCTGCGACGACGGTCCCTGCTGTGTCGATGGTGCCTGCTGTGTCGATGGTCTCTGCTGTGTCGATGGTCTCTGCTACGGACGGCGGCGCCTGCTGCAGCGGCGGCCCCCCGACGACGGGGAAGCCCCTACCGACTTTCACAACTGCAACGACCACAACGACCACAACGACCACAACGACTACAACAACGACCACGACAACGACAACAACGACGACGCTGCCGCCACCTGATCCTCCGACGTTCGAATCGCTTGAACGGTTCAACACGATCCGCGACTGCTGCAGATACGCGGCCTACGGACGGTCTCGGTGGCAGCGGCAGGTGCCAGGAATCGAACAGCTTCGGATTGTCTCGTCCGCGGACGGTGCAGAACAATCGCTCTTCTGGTTGGCGCCGAATGGCGACCGCGATCAGCCCGTGCTGGTGATATTGCACTCTTGGAGCGCCTCCTACACCCAGCACGCCGGGATTCCCTTCGCGATGTGGGCACAGGAGAACGGTTGGGCAGTCATCGCCCCCGAATTCCGAGGCATCAACGACGACGCCGACGCGGTTGGATCCGACTTGGCGGTCGGGGACGCGGTGGATGCGATCGACTACGCCGTCGCCCAGCCAGGGGTGGACGCGGATCGGGTGTATGCCGTCGGTTACTCCGGCGGCGGGATGATGGGGCTCCTCCTGGCCGGCAGACATCCTGACAAGGTCACTGCGGTTTCGGTCTGGGGACCGCCGCACGACCTCGCAGACTTCTACGAACACGCGAGGAGGGCGGGTCTGCGCTATGCCAACGACATCAGGCGGGCTTGCGGAGGCGACCCGAGGAAGGCCGGCACGGCGCAGGAGGAGTGTCTGACCCGTAGTCCGGCGACCTACCTGGCGTCAGCCCGTGACCATGCGGTCCCGATCTTCATCGCTCAGGGCATCCGCGATCGCTACGTGCCCCCGAGTGTCGGCGCCGAGGTATTCAACCAACTGGCCGACCCCGACGACCGCCTGAGCGCTGAGGAGGTGGGCCTCTTCGGTCAGGGGAGGGTTCCCGACCATCTCTCGATCACGACCGAGACCTATTTCGGGGACGGAGATCCTGCCCCCGTGTTTGCCCGACAGTCGGGCAGAGCCCTGCTTGTCTACTTCCAGTTAGGCCACGACATGGTCTACAACGCGAGCGCTCGCTGGTTCGCCAGCGATCCCAGATGAGCGTGTTCCATCAACAAGCCCAGCGCCTCGTCAGGCACCGACAACACCGTGTCGGCCGGTGGCCTTGCCGGCGGCTCTTGAGGCTCTTGAGACTTGACAGCCATCGGCCTGTCGAAGTCTCAAGCTTTAGTCGAAGGTTTAGGCCAGCCGGGATTCGACCATGTCGAGGACGTCGTTGGTCAGTACTGCGGCGACCCGCACGTGACTCGCCGCCGACGGGCCGTAGAACTCGCCGGGGGAGACGAGAATCCCCGCTTCGGACAGCAGCGTGCGTGTGAATCCCCACGCGTCGCCGTCCGGGGCCGCGGCCCACAGATAGAACCCGCCTCGTGGCAGGGCAGGTTCAGGGCCGAAGCGTCCCACGATGCGTGCGAGACGTTCGAGCCGGGACCGGTAGCGGTCTCGCTGCGCGGCGACGTGGGATTGATCGGAGAGGGCCGCGACGGCCGCGGCTTGGGCTGGTCCGGGCACCATGAACCCGGCGTGCTTGCGCACCTCTCGCAGGAAGTGGACCAGTTCGGGGTCGCCCGCGTAGAAGCCGACCCTCACACCGGCCAGATTGGACCGCTTCGACAGGGAGTGCACTGCGACGACGCCGTCGGCCTCAGCCCGCGCCCCTGCTGCAGTGTCGGCGTCGGCTGGCGTCAGGATCGTGCGCGGCGGGCCGTCCCAGGTGAACTCTGCGTAGCATTCGTCGCTGAACACCGGCACGTCCCGTTCACGGCCCCATCGAGCGGCTGCCGCGAGGTCGTCGAGTCCGCCGGCGGGATTGCCGGGCGTGTTGACCCACAGCACCAGGGCGCGTTCGGCATCTGCGTCGCTGATGGCATCGAGGCGGATGGACCAGTGCTCGTCCGCCGGCACGGGCACCGCTCGGCATCCGGCGAGTTCGGCACCCATGGTGTAGCTGGGGTAGCTCACTGCGGGGTACAGGACGGTGTCGCGCTCGGGGCTGCGCAGGCGCAGCCAATGGGGCAGCCCGGCCACGAACTCCTTCGAGCCGATGGTCGCGGCTACTTCGGCATCGGCGTCCACCTGCACGCCGAATCGCGTCTCGCACCAGTTCGCCGCAGCCTCTCGCAGGTCTGGCGTGCCGATCGAGGGCGGGTAGCCGCGCTCGGAATCCGACCCGCCCAGTGCCGCCAGCACTGCCGCCGTCGGCGGGTCGGTCGGCGTGCCGATGGACAGGTCGACCAGCCCGCCCGGGTGACGATCTGCCAACGGCTTCAGCTCGTCTAGCCGGTCATACGGATAGGGCGGCGGGACGTACCCGATCTCAGCGCGCACCGCTCGAGCCTCCCCGTCCCCAAGGCTCGACGTCGATGTCTTGGAAGTCCGCGACCGCCGCGTCGAACTCGTCTGCCTCCTCGGGTGTCCAGCTTCCAATGAGATCGTCGAGTGACGAACCCACGCAATCTTCCTCGGGCACGTCGTCAGTCAACATCATCTCCTGAGCGGACCGGTCGGCGGCGCTCCTCGGGGCTATCGAATTCGAACTCGGCAAAGAGATTGCGTGACACATCGTCGAGCCGCGCATGTACGACGGTCCCGTCGTCATGGTGGGTCTCCGAGAGCACCTCGCCTTCGCGGTGCACAGCCGCCAGGGCATCGCCGCGGCTGTAGGGGATGCGCAGCTCGGTGACCTCGGTGAGGTGCCGGAGCCGGTCGCCGACCGCGAGCAGGAGCTCGTTGAGCCCTTCGCCGCTGTCGGCTGAGATCGCATGGGAGCCCTCGTAGCGCTCCAGCAGCCGCCCGACCGTGCCGCTGTCGACGACATCGCACTTGTTGATGGCGATGATCTCGTCGACCTCGCCGGCGCCGATCTCGCGCAGCACCGAACGCACGACATCGATGTGCATCTCCGGCTCTGCGGCTGAAGCGTCCACGAGATGCACGAGCAGATCGGCCTCGGCCACCTCCTCGAGCGTCGACATGAACGCTTCGACCAGCGAGGTAGGCAGCTTCTTGATGAACCCGACCGTGTCGGTGACCAGCACCGTCTCGCCGCCGGGCAACTGCAATCGCCGGGTGGTGGCGTCGAGCGTGGCGAACAGCCGGTCTTCCACCAGCACGTTGGCGCCGGTCAGTCGTCGCAGCAGGGTCGACTTGCCGGCGTTCGTGTAGCCGACGATCGCCACTGTGTGGTAGCGGGAACGCTGACGCGACTTGCGCTGGTTCAGCCGGGTGCGTCGCAGCCCGCGCAGGTCCTTCTCGAGTCGCGCCAGCCGCCGTTGTATCCGCCGGCGGTCCACCTCCAGCTTGGTCTCGCCCGGTCCACGAGTGCCGATGCCGCCCGCCTGCTGGGAGAGCTGCCGGCCGCGGCCCCGCAGGCGGGGGAGCCGGTAGCGGAGCTGCGCCAGCTCCACCTGGGCCTTGCCCTCGAGCGTCGTGGCGTTCTGGGCGAAGATGTCGAGGATCACCGCCGTGCGGTCCAGCGCCGTGCGCTTCAGGATCCTCTCCAGGTTGAACTGCTGCGCCGGCGACAGCTCGTCGTCGAACACCACCGTGTCGGCATCGTGCTCCAGTGAGGCATCCAGGATCTCGTCCGCCTTCCCACGTCCGACAAACGTCGCAGGGTCAGGCGCATCCCGACGCTGCACGATCCGCTCCACCGAATCCGCCCCCGCGGTGTCCACCAATCGCTCCAGCTCGTCAAGGTTGGCGTCCACCTCGTCAGCAGTCCGCTCGGCCAGTTGCACCCCCACCAGCACGATCTGCTCCCGGAACGCCCGGTCGATCAGCCCCGACTCAGCCCCCCCGAACTCCCCAAACGCCCCCCGATGCGACCCGTCCGCGGCTGGGTCTGGATGGCCACTGCGGGCTGGATCGCCCATCAGCGCTTCGACTCAGTCGTCGCGACGAGGTCATCGAGCAGAAGCGGTGTCTGGTCAAGCCGCATCGTGAGGCCGGTTTCGATCCGCTCTGCTTCGACGATGAGCTGTGGTCGATTGAACGCTTCGAGATGCTCTGGGACGGTCAAGACCCAGTAATCGAAGCCCGAGCCGCTGTTGCCGGGAAACGGCGCCGTTCGCATGTTGACTCGGTAGGTGCTCGGCAAGTGTGCCTCGGTGCCTCCGTCGCCGGCTGTGTTCGGCACGTCATTCGGGCTGCGTGCGAATCCCCACCGGTGGGCGAGCGTCGCCGCCACGACCGAACCGCTGCCGCACGAGACGGTGAGCCCCGCCCCTCGCTCCCACACTGACATTTGGAGTGCCCATGCCTGTTCCGGCTGCAGCGGATGGGAGCTATAGGGCCAGACGAACTCCACGTTGATGCCAGTGGAAAAGTACGACTCGTAGATTCTGCCGAGCTTCGAAACGGCGGCGGCAAGCTCCTCAGCCCGGTCGTCCAGCTCGTGGCAATCGCAGCCGATCGGCGGCCTTGCGAGCGCAATCACGAGGTGCGGGTTACCGACACTTCCCGTGCCAAGGCAAAACAGGTCGCCACCGAACGTGCCCCGAATCCTCTCCTCCAGTTGGCAGGGAATCTCGGGCCCCGGCCCGACCGGGTTCATCGCGACCTCCACCGAGCGTCGTTGAGCAAGGTCGCCAGCCCGAATCGGTGCAGCTGGCCCAACCAGACGTGCAGAGTCCGCGTTGAGGACACTGCATCGCTGCTCGCCAGCGTCGGTGTCAAAGGGGATCGAGGGTCCGGTGCCGATGATGCGAGCGTCGAACGAGGCCATTGCGAGGCACGCCAGCCCGTTGCCGCTGGTCTCGGCGACAGAGCCATCGGCGTTGAGCAGGTGCATGCGGATGCGATCCGCCCATCGCTCATCGGTTGCCTTGTGCACGCCGAGAACGAAGCCATCGGCGCCCTTCGAGTGCACATGTCCCCGCTGGGAACCGAGTCCACGATGTCGACCGCAGACAACTCGCGCCACGTCGCTACGCGTGAGACCGCCGGCATCAAGCGACGCGTCAAGGTCACGTAGTTCGCGCTCGGTCAGCAACGCGATCAAGAAGTCGTTGCCCTGGGCCTCGTAGCGAGCAAGCGTCAGTTCATCCACTGCTCCATTGTCACATCTGGACCCCGAATTCCACGAGCGAATTGCAGGCCCCGCCCACAGCGAGGCGTCAGGGACAGACGCCCCGATGCGTGTTCTGCAACGTCGCCAATGTGTTTTTCGCAATCTGCGAATGCATGTTTCACAATCTTGGCGAGTTGGCAGGAGCCGCCGAGCGCGCTGCCCGTTGGGCGGGGAGGCTCGCCGTGACGCGGGATGGCGCTATCACGCTTCCGGGGGGGCACCGTCCTCACTTCAGCCGAGGCGGCGCTGGCACCGGAGGTTCTCTACCGAATTGGTAGAATCGTGTGCGTGGACCTGAACATCAAGGATCTCGACAACGATGTGGGCGAACGGCTCCGGCAGCAGGCGGCTGCGGCAGGACTGTCGATGCAGCAGTACCTCCGCAATCAGTTGACGCGCATCGCGTCCCGGCCTTCTCCAGCAGAGCTGGAGCCGGGGGCGCACACCATGAGCCGCTCGGACTTCGAGGCCATTCGCGCCAAGCTGCGCGGCATCGATGCTGCCTAGCGTGGTGTGCGATGCAGGCGGCTTGCTTGTCGTATCGGGACTGCTCGGAGGCGAGCAACCCGAGCACGCCGAAGTGCTGGCGCTCGACTGGACCTCGGTAACCGTCGGTCGCTTCCTCGCTGCCCGACACAACGGCCGAGCCGCGGCAACCGAAGCCGAGATCGGCTTAGCGCTGGCTGTCGTCGACGAGTGGTTCCCTGTGCGCTCCTTGGTGGCTGTGACCATGTCGCGCGCCGGGGTTCAGGCGGCGGACACCTTGGACTCGTGGTCGGCGCTCGTGCTCGCCGAGCACCTTCGCGTCCCTTTCTTCACAGCGTCTGACGAAGTCACGAGCGACGTCGTAGACATCCATCACCCATGGTGACGCCGTTCAAACTGCTGCTGTGCTCTCTCGGACTGAGCGAGGCTGAGCGCGACCGAGCGCCCGACGTGACTACTTCGTGGGTTCGCGTTGGCCGTAGTCGATGAAGGTGTCGCCGATCGAGGTGGCCACCGAGGCCAGCTTCGAACGGCCCTCGTTCAGCCGCGGCGCCATCGCTGCCAAGCCCTCGACGGTCCAACGGCCCTCGGTGACGATGATGTCGTCGTCTGCCAGCGACCAGCCTTGATACAGGCCCACCTCGTTGGCGCCCACATGGAACACGCCGCCCGTGAACGGGCAGTCCGCCGTCGACAGGTAGGCCACCAGCGGGCTGACATTGGCCGGGTCGTACACGTCGAACTGTGCGGGGTCGTCGGGTGCCTTCACCACGTCGCCCAGCCCGGGCGTCTGCAGCGTCAGGCGGGTGCGTGCCACCGGCGCCAGGCAGTTGACCCGCACGTTGTAGCGGGCGAGCTCGCCGGCGGCCACCAGCGTCATCGCAGCAATGCCCGCCTTGGCGCCCGAATAGTTGAACTGGCCGAGGTTGCCCAGCATGGCGCCCGATGCCGTGTTGATGATCGAGCCGTTGACTTCCTTGCCCGCCTTGGACTGCTCGCGCCAGTACGCAGCCGCCCAGCGCGTCGGGCAGAAGTGGCCCTTCATGTGAACCTCGACCACGGCGTCCCATTCGGGCTCGGTCATGTTGACCACGACGCGGTCGCGCAGGATCCCGGCGTTGTTGACCAGCACATGCAGGTCGCCGAAGGCTTCGACAGCGTCGTTCACCATGCGCTGGGCGCCTTCCCAGTCGGTGACGCTGTCGCCGTTGGCGATGGCCGCGCCGCCCATGGCCTCGATCTCGGACACCACTTCTTGCGCGGGTCCTTGATCTGCGCCCGTGCCGTCGGCCGCGCCGCCGAGATCGTTGACGACGATCTTCGCCCCCTCGGACGCCATCAGCAGCGCATGCTCACGGCCGATGCCACGGCCAGCGCCGGTAATCAGCACGACACGCCCGTCGAGTGCACCCATGTTGTTCTCCTGTTCCCGGTAGTCGCTGGGGCGCAGGTCGCCCCAAGTCCCTCGGGTTGCTGCGCAACCCGAAAACCGCACAAGGTTGGCACATCTGGGCGTCGGGTGCGACGCCTGCAGCGGTCGCTCGGCACTGTCGAGACCGGGGGAGCGGATGACCGGGGTCGAACCGGCGACCTCAACCTTGGCAAGGTTGCGCTCTAACCAACTGAGCTACATCCGCGTGGGCGGATCACTGTAGCAAGCACCTGCGGAAGCGACGAGCGAAACCAACCAGCCTCGGCGGCTGTGCGGTGCCGTCGAGGCAGCGCTACTCCGCGTCTGAGCGCAAGTCGATGCACAGCGTCAGAACGCCGTCGACGAGCGTGGTCTCGGCGTCGCCGATCATGGCGAAGTCCATGAAGTCCAGCTCTGCCTGGCGGATGAAGTGGCGCCGTTCCTCGCCGCCGACGGCCGGCAGATTCCGCTTCCTCACGGCCTCAGCGCGCTCGGCGAAGCGATTGATCATCTCCTGTGGGTCGAAGGTGTCGCTCATGGCGCCTCTCCTGCTGTGCTTGCTTCAGCTTGGCTTGTCTCAGCTTGGCTTGTCTCAGCTTGGCTTGTCTCAGCTTGGCTTGTCTCACCTTGCCACCGTTGCGGGGCCGTCCGTCGCAGGTACAAGAAGAATCCCGCGCCGCACGCCACGGTCAGCAGTCCGCTCAGTGCCACCAGCAGCCACCACAGGCCCAAGCCCGAGCCGACGGCTTCGGATGGAACATTGACATGCCCCTCGGCCAGGATTGCCGCGGTCCAGCCGCTCAACGGGCTGCTCCTGGGGGACCCAAAGCGCTCTTGTAGATGTCGTCGATGAACTCGCCCATCGGCGGGCCGGTCTGGTCGGGCTCGGTGAGGAAGCCGTCATGGCCGTTGTCGCTGTCGATGTCGACGTGCTCTGCCCGCACCGTGCCCCGGCTGCGGAGCGCTTCGACGATCCTGAGCTGCTGGGGCCGCGGGTACAGGAAGTCGGTGCACACGCTCATCACCATGGTCGGCGCGACGATGCGGGACAGAGCGGCGTCGATGCCGCCGCGGCCCCGCCCGACGTCGTGGAGATCCATCATCTTGTTGAGCACCAAGTAGGTGTTTGCGTCGAAGCGCGGCACGAACTTGGCACCTTGGTAGTCGAGATAGCTCTCCACATCGAAACGCTGCTCGAGCCGCAGGGGCAGCACCGGGTCTTCGCTGTGACGGGCGAACCGTCGATCGAACTCGTCGCCGGAGCGGTAGTGGATCATCGCGATCCGCCGCGCATTGGCGAGACCTCGATGCGGCCCGTCCCCGTCGGCTGCGTCGTAGTAGCGACCGCCCCTGAAGTTGGGGTCGTCATAGATCGCCTGCCGGCCGACCTTGCTCCAGGCAATCTGCTGCGCGGATGCCTCCGCTGACGCCGCGATCACGACCAGCGACCCGACCCGCTGGGGGTAGGTGATGCCCCACTCCAGCACGGCCATGCCTCCCATCGAGCCGCCGACGACGCTGAGCCAGCGACCGATGCCGAGGTGCCTCCCGAGCGCCCACTGCGACCGCACGACGTCGCGGTTGGTGACGACGGGAAAGTCGGGTCCGTAGCGCTCGCCGGTGGCCGGATTCAGCGACGACGGGCCGGTACTGCCTTGGCAGCCGCCGAGCACGTTGGCGCACACGATGAAGTAGCGATTGGTGTCGAGCGGCCGGCCGGGGCCGATGAAGTCGTTCCACCAGCCCTCGGTGAGCTGTGCAGGCGGGTGCGCGGCGCCATGCGCGTGCGCATCGCCGGTCAGCGCGTGGCAGACAAGGACCGCATTGGATGCGTCGGCGTCGAGTGCCCCCCAAGTCTCATAGGCAAGCACCGGCTGGTGCAGCACGCCGCCGCCTTCCAGCGTGAACGGCCGGTCCGGGGACAGCTCGAAGAAGCGCCGTTCGGCCGCGCCGAGACCCGGGTGCCATGCGCCCGACGCTGGCAGCCGCCAAGCCGCCGGTTCGTCGCTGGGGGCGCCTGCGCGCCTCGCACCGTCCACAACTGCGCCTTCGTACCGTGGGGAATCCCGTCCTGTGGACGATCAAGGGTACCTGTCGCCACCTGCAGGCTCGAAGCGGATTTCAGCGGCTGGAGTTGGCTGCGCCGACGGTGGCCGTGCTGAGATTGGCTGTGCTGCCGTTATCTGGGCTGCCGGCGAATGCCACGAGATCGTCGAGGCGTTCGTCGTTCGAGAACACCTCGTGCAGGGGCAGGCGCAGTCCGAGCCGGCGCTGGAGCTGGCGGACCTCGAGCTCCTCGTCCCACAGGAACATCGTCACCGCGGTGCCGCTCCGCCCTGCTCGTGCCGTGCGGCCTGAGCGGTGGAGGTAGGTCTTGTGCTCGGCCGGCACGTTGTAGTGCACGACCACGTCGACGTCGTCGATGTGCAGGCCCCGGGCGGCGACGTCGGTGGCGACGAGGGCGGCGAGCTTGCCCTTGGCGAAGCTGGCGAGCGAGCGCTCCCGCTTGATCTGGGGCAGGTCGCCGTGGATGGCCCCCGCCTGCACGCCGGCCTCTCGCAGCTCGCGGGTGAGCTGGTCGGCGCCTCGCTTGGTGCGTGTGAACAGCAGCGTGCGGCCGTTGGCCCCGATGATGCGCGCTGCGACCCGCACCCGATCCATCTTGTGCACCGACAGGAAGAGATGGCCCATCTCGGCGACGGTCACCTCACGCTCGACTACTTCGTGGAAGACGGGGTCACGCAGGTATCGCTTGACGAGCGTGTCGACGACGCCGTCGAGCGTGGCGGAGAACAGCAGCGTCTGGTGCTGGCCGTCGATGTGGCGCAGCACCCATTCGACTTGGGGCAGGAAGCCCATGTCGGCCATGCGGTCGGCCTCGTCCACCACGACGCGCTGGATGCCCGACACGTTGATGGCGCCGCGGTCGATGAGATCGATGAGCCGGCCGGGCGTGGCGATCACGATGTCCATGCCGCCGGCCAGCAGCTCGATCTGGCGCTCGAGGTTGGTGCCGCCGTAGGTGGCGATCGATCGCAGATCGGCGGCTTTGGCCAGCGGCTCGACCACGGCGGCGATCTGGTTCGCCAGCTCGCGGGTGGGGGTGAGCATCAGAGTGGTGGGGTGCCCATCGGCGGCTCGGGGGGTGAGCGCCAGCATCGGCAGGCCGAATGCCAACGTCTTGCCGGAGCCGGTCTTGGCCTTGCCGCAGACGTCCCGCCCGGCGAGCGCCTCACCGATGGTCAACTCTTGGATGGCGAACGGCTCGGTGATGCCTTGATCAGCCAGAGTGTCGCAGAGGGGTTCGGGTACGCCTAGTTCACTGAATGTCGTCACGGGGGTCTCTTCGAAGGTCGTGGCCCAGAAGGTGGCGCTGCCTGCGCTCTCAGCAGGGACAACGCTGGGCAGTGGGGCCACACGGCGAACTGCCTTGGCTGCCGAGTGTATGGGGGAAGCGGTGCCCGACGGCGGAAGCGGGGCCCGCGAGGCCTGAGAGATGCCGTCGGTGTTGCCGCCAAGATCGGACTGCCGCCAATCAGGAGGCAGGCCACTACCCTGCGAAGGCCTAGGCGGAGTGGCCGAGTGGTTAGGCAGCGGCCTGCAAAGCCGTGTACGCCGGTTCGAATCCGGTCTCCGCCTCGCCGGCCTCGCCGGTCCAGATCGGTGTTCCCGCAGCGATTCGCTTGAGGATGGGCGATCCCAGACGGGTGCTAGCTTGAATCACCCTTCGGGCGCCGTGCTAGCTTGAATCACCCTTCGGGCGATTGGCGCAGTTGGTTAGCGCGCTTGCATGACACGCAAGAGGTCACAGGTTCGACTCCTGTATCGCCCACCCCGGGCTTGTTCGCGAGTTGGGTGGGTTGATGTTCGCGAGTTAGCTCGCAGCGCGCTGTGAGTTGCTCCCGGCAGGGCCGCGCGGGGTTGATCGGCCGATCTGGTGGCTTCGAGGGCGCGATCTGGTGCTCTTGGGGGTCGTCGACTGCTTCTTGGGCGCGACGAGGCAGGCGGTACTAGACCGCCTGCCTCAGTTTCGGGGTCGGCTATTGCTGCGGTGGGCTTCTGCCGTTGGGTGGTGTCTGTCGGCGTTGTTGGGGCTGCCGGCGGCGCTTGTTGCGTCCTCGACGGTTGCTGCTGTTGGTCGGGCCGGTTGCTGTGCTGCCGGACCGAAGGGCCTCGCTGGTGTCGGCCGTGAGGCCCTTGATGTGGGTCGCGACCGGTGAGGTGTCGACGGAATCGGGTTGGGCTGGAAGTTCGATGCCCAGTTCGCCTGCGATGGTGCCGAGAGTTCTCGGTGTCTGTCCGTTGGGCTGGGCTGATCTGGCGGCTACGGCTGCCTCCGCATCTGGCGTTGCAGCAACGGCCTTCGGGTCGGGTGCGGAGCCGTTGAGCTTGCCGTTCGAGCGGCTGTCGGCGGTTTCGCCGCGGAGCTTTTGTTGTTTGAGTTCGTAGCGGCGGACTTCTTCGAGGTTGTGGATGACGACGATCAGTGTGGCGTGGATGATCTCGGCCACGAATTTGAAGATTCGGGTTTTCTCTGCGGCGAATCCTGCTTCGTCTTTGAGTTGCGAGTTGCCGGTTTCGACGATGGCGCGCCGTCCGTAGTCGGCTTGCCATGCGGGCGTTGGCCATGGTCTGTCTTGGAGTCGGACGGCGTCCTCGGGCGCCACGTTGAAGTACTTCTCGGGGTACACGACGTCCGCGGGGTGCTCGGTAGCGTCTTTGTTGGCGGTGTGCATGGTGTGCTCGGTGCCGATGCGTCCCGCCGCGAGAGGCGTCCGGTACTGGAAGCCGCCGTCAGGGAGCCGCTGGTTGACGGTGCACCGGTAGTTCTTGGCGCGCTCGACATACCACTGAATGAGTTCTTCGTCGCTGACCTCGGGATCGTCGAGTTCTTCGTGTCCGCGGACCGCGGGCGGCTCGACGACCGAGGGTCCTGCCCAGGCGGGGTAGATGCCTCCGGCGTGGATGTAGTAGGCGTTGCCGTTTCGGCCGAATGTCTTGAGCTTGGGGTTGGCGACCTCGGTCTTGGTGTAGTCCATGACGGCGTTCAGGTCGAGGTCGTGCATCTGGAGGACGAAGCTGGGTTTGTTGGTGATGATGCGGTCGCCGATCACGTCTTTGAGGTTCGGCATGTACCGCCTGGTCGCCTTGGCGACTGCGGCGGATGGCGGCGAGGGGTCCGTGCCGGCGGGCACGACGCGCAGGGCGGTGGCGAGCTGGGGCACGTCGTCTCCGGGCCGCCATCGGTCGGGGTCGGTCTTCCAGCGGTCCGGGTCGGGCTGGAAGTGCTCAGGGTCGCCTTGGTACTGGAAGTGGTGCACTGCGACGCCCAGGATGAGGTCGTGGCCGAAGAAGTGCTTGCGTTTGTCCTTGGGGGTCTGGGTGCGGTAGCCCCATCGGGCTGAGGGGGACTTGCTGCGGATCGGGCGGCCGTCGGGACCCAGTTCGCCCGGCTTGGTGCCGCAAGGGTTCTCGCGGTCTGTGAGGTCGAGTTCCTCCAGCCCGAGTTCGTCGGCACGCCGCTGAGCGTGCTCCAGGTAGAGCTGGTCGTTGGTGGAGAACTCGCAGGGGACCGACCATTGCTCCTTGCAGGTGCCGTCGACCGCGATGGCGGTGATGCGTTCCTGCCAGTTGACGGGTATCGATGCCTGGATCATCTGGTCTGACCACCAGTAGGCCAACGCGTACATGCCGTGCTCGTCGAGCCATCGATGCTCGCCGTAGTAGGGGTGCGCTACCGGGTCCTCCATGGCGTCCTCGAAGCGGGCGAGCAGCCGAGCGGTCGTCCCGTAGCTGATCGGCTTGTCCTCGCGGTGGGCGATGCCGACTGCTCGTGCGCACTCCTCGGTGAGGTCCCGCACGGCCGCGGTGATGTCGCTGCGCTTGTAGCTCTTGTGATTTGCTGCGGCGCCGAGCATCGCGACATGGACGGCTTCGAGGCTGAGCCGCGACTGTGTGCCGGGGTGGTCGCACACCAGCGCCTCGAACAGTTCCAGCACGCCCGCCCTGGCGATGACCGCCCGGTACTGGGCTTCTTGCACTTCTTGGGGCTGGTGGCGCTGGCGGTGCGGGCTGGGATGATCTGCGGGCAGCCCCGACTGGTCTTCGGTCCCGTGGGGGATCGGCGTGTTGTCGCCGCACGGAGCCGGAGTCGTGCTCACGCGCCAAGCGCCCTTTCGACGGCGTCATCGGGATCGACCCGGTCTGCGACATGGGGCAGCAGCCGGTCGAGCGTCGCATAGGAGACACCGCCAGCGATTACCACGAGCGCTGCGGGCGGGGTCTCGGCTCGAAGGTGCGCTGCGAGGAATGTATTGCGCGCCCGCGTCAGCGACAGGCTCTCGTCTCCGATGCGAATGCGCTGAACGATCTGGTGCACCGCACCCGATTTGTCCGAGGCGATGTACGGCGTCTCGCTTTCTGCGGAGGCGAGTTCTGCTGCGAGCGGGAAGTAGTCGCGGCGTATCGGCACACGGCGCGCCTTGGTTCCTCGCACACAGATTTCCCAGCGGCCGTCTAGACGCTCGACTAGGTCGCTGGGCTCGGCGGCTGCGATTTCAGGTCCGTGCAGCCCGGCGCCGGCTGCGGCGATGACGACCCAGATGCGCGCTCGCCGGTCACGTCGCGGCAGCAGTGCAGCGGCCCGGAACGCCTGCTCGTCCTTGGCTTGGTAGGGCGCAGCGATCCGCCGTGCGGGTATGGGCTTCGCGGGGCGCGGCCATGCGGCTGGGTTCACGGTCGGCCCGAGCCGCCGAAGCACTCCGCGTGCACGGTTCTGCCAGTCGTCGTCCTAGCCGGAGTTGACGCGCATCACCCAGGTCTCGACGTTGTTGGGCGTGTGCATCGCCGCAAGGTCGCTGTGACGGTCTACGACTGCCCACAGCGCGAACCCGGCAAGCACCCGCAGCCACTTGCGTGCCTCGTGAACATCCTCGGGCTCGGCGGCGAGCACCCTCTCGCGCACCTCGGGCAGCACTGTGTCGAGATTGCGCAGGCTGCCGTGACGCCACCGCTGAGGATGCCACGCAGCGACCGCGTCCGCTATCTCCGCAGGATCGTCATCGGCGCGTTCGGGCTTCTGCGGCGGATCGAGGAAGTCCCGCAAGCCGCCGTCGAGCAGTCGCACAGGTGCGCCGAGGCGCACAGCGGCAGCGACGATGTGACGCGCCTTCCACATCTGCGCCCTGATCTCGTCCGCATCGCGCTCGCGCACGAACCGGCCACAGCGGTCACGGAGGGGCTCAGCGGACCACTCCAGCAACAGGTCAGCGGAAACAGTTCGCCAAGTCCTGACGCCCTGCAAGGCAGCGAACGCGAACAGTGGGGACCCACCGGACGCGGCACGCTTCGCCGACGACGGCGACAGGCCGCTGTTCGCCTCGATGTCGGCACGGATCGCCGCCGACCAGTCCCGCAGTGAAGCATCAGGGTCGGGCGCGACGGCCATCAGCGCACGGTGCCTGTAGCTCGGCTCGAACGGCAGCGGGACTCCGACAAAACCGATGCCGCGGACTGGCTTAGATATCCGCACAATACCGAGAGAACGATTGTCAGAAATACGCGCAGGATTCGGTGTCGGTTGCCGGTTGATGGTCTTCCCGGCGGTTGATTCGTTTCCTGGTCGGGGATTGACGTTATTATCCATGATGTTGGTGGCCGGTCACAGCGTTTTGAGTCGTATCTAGGCGCTGTGGCCGGTTGCTTTATTGTTCGTTGCACCATGGAATATAGTGAGACGTGCCGAAAACGGTAACGAATTGATTTATCGCCGCATCGGAATATTGACAATCCGACGGGAAAATGTCGGCACATTCGGGGGAATCCTTCGCCGTCCGGACCTATCGAGAAGCCGGGAAGAGAGCTGAGTACAGTAAGGCGCCCAATGTTGGAATTGCAAGGAATTGCACCGTCGAATCTTCGGCCATTTGGTCAATTCAGCTGCTAGCAATGATGTGCATCCGGCCTAGTGCCGCACGACCGGTATGCGAATCGAGAAAGTGCGTGCGGCAGCAAGGAAAACACGCACAATTGTGGCGGCGCAGTCCTTAATAGTCCCAGGATTCGGCTGACGGAGGGCCGCGAAAGCACTGTTTCCTGTGTGCTAAGAGTCTGCTGGCCCATTGGCGGTGTCGGCCGCATACGCGCTTTGGCGCGCGAGATGCCGTGGAGATGCAGGAAGCACCTCAGCTTCGAGACTTACCGCACGCCGCGTCTTGACGGGATGGGTCGTCGCTAACGTCTTGGTGCATGTCATCCGTTAAGGAGTTGGCTGCTGCTGATCCTGACATCATCGACCCTGATGAGGCCGAACGGCTGCATGACCTATGCAACACGGACAAGCTCACAACGCAGGTCGAGATGCACGGCATCCACAACGGCAGACTGCTCGATCCCGACGAGAGCTTGGCGACCGCCGTCGACGTTTGGCTTCATGACACAGGGCTTGCGGCTCGCGGATGGACGGTGCCGACGGTTGCTGTTGAGCGTGATCGCACATGGCGCAACATCGATGAGCCGCTGATACTTCTCAGAAATCACGAGGAACGTGAGATTCTGTGGCTGCAGCGCTTGCGGTCGCCGCTCGGCCGCCAGGTGGAAGACAACCTGTGGGACATCGTCTGTGACGGGATGTGCCAGCCCATCACATGCGTTCATCGCCTCAGCAGCATCACACTGCACCCTGATCCGATTTGGCGTCATGTCGCAGCGTGGCTGCACGACGACCCCGCTGAGCTTGCGATGCTCGCACTGGATACTGTGGAGCATGTGCGGCATCGCGCTGCTATGAGGCTCAAGGAGAGCGCAACCGGGTGAGTGCGCAGTGCCGAAGACGGAAAGCCCGATACAGGGGCCGGCAGCGACCGCAATCTCGCGGGTCAGCAGCCTGAGGGTGCGTGGCAACTGGGGCGCTAGTCCCCAATTGCATACTTGCAGGTCTGCGGGCCACGAATGGGGTCGGTACCGGATTTAGGTTTAGGCTATTGAATATTCGATGCGGTTCTCGCAGTATTCGACCACGAAGACGATGCACGCTGACTGATGCCAATTGCCGGCACGCATTGCGTCATTGAAGCTCCAATTCTTTCCATCCAAGGACGCGAGGGCACGATTGGAAGTGGGCCATCATCCGCGATACGCTGACGGCCGGGATACCGTCCTCTAGTCCTCTTCGCGCTGCATTTCCAAGAGCTGAGCCAAAGCAAAGTAAGGCTGATGGAATGCGCGGTTCACCGTATCGACTTTGTCCTCGGGCATCTGTGCCTGTTGCATCAGGGTGGTGCTGAGATTGCAGACACATCCCACTGCGCTGCTGACGAGGTCGATTTGAACACGGTCCATTAGGCCTTGAAAGTCTGGCTGGGTTTGGGTGATCAAGTCGATCACCATGTTCGGATGCGCCATATTGCTCATCATGCTCCACACGAACGCGGGTCCGTCAGCGTCTTCGGGCTCTGGAGGAAGACTGGCACTGATCGGGTCGTTTGCCCGCTGTTCGTAGTAGTCCTCGTATTCGTCTCGGCCGTACCTGGTCCGGTAGTCAAGACTTTGCGTGACGCTCTCGATTCTGCCCAGGTGTTCTGCCAACTTGCCCTGAATCAGCGTGTTAACGGTGCTGGAGAACAGGCGCTTCGCCTCCTTGATGTCTCTGCCCGTGAGAACCAAGAGTCGGCGCACTCGTTCATCCGCGCTGATCTCGGGATTGGACAACCAGAAGGTCTGCCACAGCGACTCGTGAGCGCGACGGGCGATGGCGACAGCGGCATGACCGTCGATGCGTGCCTGGATCGCTTGGAGCGCGCTGCGGACCGAGGTGCAGGCAGCACTCAATCTCGTGAAGACGCCATTGCCGTAGTGATCCGACAAGGCCCAGTCCTCGGGCATCAACGGGAAGCACCCCGCAACATCCCACGGCTCCCTGATGTCGGCCAGCGATGCGTGAGCATGTATCCGAACCGCCGGCAGAACATGCTCGGCCATGATGCCGTCATAGATGGCGTCACCCCAATGGGCCAGCGTGTCGGCCACGATGGCCTCGTAGTCGTCCCCTGGCGTGCTGTCACTCATACTCGCCTCACAGGACTACCACCGGCCTCGCCGTGCAGGGATACCTCTATCGGTGCCGAGGCCGCGCGAAGCTTGTGCGGTGAGCTACAACTCCGATCCCGGCGACGACAGGCAGGAGACTGTCGTGGTCGAGTTCTTCTGTGCTTCATGTCACCACCGGGCGAAGCTTGTGGTGGATGAGGGGCAGATTGTCTCAGTCACATGCACGATCTGCCTGACCTCCGTTGACGGCGAGGACGCTCAGACGATGTACACCGACCTCTTGCACAGAGCGCCACACTGGCACGAGGGCATGTCGCTCAGCAGCGTGTCAGTTGTGAGCGAGGGGATCGGCTCAGTCCCGCTGCACCCAAACAGCGGCCGACGATGGCCGTTCAACATCATTGTCGAATAGCGCGACAGACGGGTACGGCGACTGCACCTATTGGCCCCGGCTGATCCCTGCTTTGTTGAGTACATCGGTCGGCACGCCGGCTTCACGCCAGGTGGCGTACTGAACTCCCTTGCGCTTGCCGTATGCGGCTGCGTGTCGGCACCGACTTGCTGCCGGGAGTGTGGCAATACAGCTCCCACGGTTCGAGCCGCCAGGACTGGGGCTTTTACTGCCGAGTCGACTACGCCGAGGAGGGCCACGGAGCGTTGCGCCACCGCGTGAAGATCAACGGCGAAACAATCCGCGGCGACACCCACGAAGTCAGTACGTTTCGAGACACCTACCGCTTCGGCTTGATCGAAGGCGACATCGTGACATTGCAAGCCGCAGCCGGCGATGTGTGCAAAATCGAGCGAGTCAGCGACTGACCCGCACAGTGCGCACTTGGGCAGGGTGCTGGGTGTGCACGGATTCGGTGATGTTGGGATTCGGTGGCTGTGGGCGGTGTCGTGGAAACTGCATCTGTCGCCGCCATCGGTCTTGCTCTGCGGTTCACCGGCAAGCGCAGCACACCACGCGACTGAGATGATCGGGAGCTGCCGCATTGGTCGGTCGCCGTCGGCTCAGCAGACCTGTGACACAAACGGCGGCCTGCGGGCTGTCTCCGCATCACCGAAGGGCGCCCCGCGAGCGTCCACAAGAGGGAGGACGAATGAACACTCGAAAGCTGACCCGAGTCTTGGCCGCTGTCGCCGTCGCAGTTCTCGTGGCTGCGCTGACGCCTGCTGTCGCGTCCGCACAGAGCAATTCGCCTGAGTCATCCGATGCCGTTGCCCGACTATGGGGGCAAGATCGCTACGCGACTTCGCTGGCGGTCGCTGAAGCTGTAGCTGAGCACGCCGGCGGGAGCCTCTCCACAGCGGTGCTCGTCGCTGGGCGCTCGTGGACTGATGCTGTGACCGCTGCGCCTCTCGCGGGCACGCTAAACGCACCAGTGCTGCTCGCTGATCCCCGCGACGGCGTCACCGAGGACACCAAGGCGTTCATGAAACGCGTCGGCATCAGCCGTCTCGTGGTGGTCGGCTCGACCCAGACTCTCCCTGTTACTGCACTGAGCGGCCTGTCCGACATCGACTCTGACGTCGAGCGCATCACCGCAGCAAACAAGTACGAGGCGTCCGTGGCTGTCGCGGAGGCCATGGGCACCCCTGCCCGTCTTGGTTCCGGTTACGGCCAGACCGTGATCCTCGCATCAGGCGAAGTGTTCGCCGACGCCCTCTCCGCTGGACCGCTCGGCGCCGACAAGGGCATCCCGATCCTGCTCACCACCCCAGACGAGCTGCACCCAACGGTCAAGGACTACATCGCAGCGAATGCCGATCATGTGATCATCATGGGCGGACCCGCTGCGATCTCTGGATCAGCAGAGAGCGCTGTCGCCCGCATCAAGCGAGCCAACGAGCCGAGTACCGACATGGCGGTTTCGCGTGTCGGCGGGCGGGACCGTTTCGAGACTGCGACACTGTTCGCAGATTTCATCGAGGGCGCATCAGCCGAGGACGGCTGTTTCGACGGCACCGTCGCCGGTCTCGCCACTGGCGGTGTGCCCGCTGATGCGTTCAGCGCAGCTCCGCTGCTTGCTCGGCTGTGTGCTCCGCTGGTGCTGACCGGCACAGATCGGCTCTCTGAGGCCACTGCTATCTGGCTGCGTCACACCGAGAAGCTGTATGTGTTCGGCGGCACCGCAGCTGTGTCCGAAGCGGCAGTGAACGCTTGGATGTCGCCCGTCATGCTGGGCGGCACCGACATTCCATGGGAACCGTGCGGCAAGCACATCGCCGCAATGGAAGAAGTGGAGCGCAAGTTTTATGCGCATCCGATATTCGCAGACGGGCATCTCAGCGTCACCGAGGCCGGTCTGTACCAGGAAGGCTCCAAGCGGATGCTCGAAGCGACATGGGCCATCGGAGCAGACGCCACACGCGACCTGCGCACGCTGACCATTGCGCTCATCGAAGCCGCGGACCGGCTCATCGACAGCTGCCCAGCCGACTCCGAGCCGAACGAACGCATCAGACCGATGCTCGAACGGGCACAAGCGCACACGTACTTCAGGGTGAATCAGGGGGTCCTTCGCCTTTTTGTGGGATGAGGGGCGGTTGAGGGTCCGCTTGTAGGGGTCGAGGCCCTGCTGGGATCGGTGTTTGAGAGACGCCGAACCCCAGGGGGCCTCGATGAAGCGTGATGTTATGTCGGTGCGGCTGTGGCTGCCGCGTATTGAGGTGCTGGAGGTCGCGGTCGACGCGCCTTTGGAGCTGGTGGTGCGGGTGCGCTCGGCGGTGCGTCGCCCCGAGTGCCCGGGTTGTGGGACGCCGAGCGGGAGGGTCCATGACCGCCGGGACCGCGAGATCCGCGACTTGGAGGTGTCGGGCCGGCCGACCACGTTGGTGTGGGATCGGCGGCGGATGGTGTGCGAGCCGTGCGGGCGGCGGTTCATGGAGGACCATCCGGCGTTCGAGGGCAGCGTCACGGCGCGTCTGGCGCGGCGGGTGGTCCAGGACGCACGCGCGATGACGGTCAACGCGGCAGCCAAGCGCCATCAGGTGGGCTGGAAGCTGGTCAATGCTTTGGTGGTCGCCTATGCGGGGCTGGTCGCCGGTCATCGACGCCGCCGACGGTGCCGTGTTCTGTTGGTGGACGAGACCTCGATCCGCAAGCGGCACCGCTATGTGACGGTGCTCGTGAACGGCGACACCGGCGAGGTGCTCGCCATGGTGCCGCATCGCAACAGCCAAGCCCTGTCGGGGTTTCTGGCTGCTCAGGGCCACAAATGGTGCAAAGGCGTCAAAGTCGTGGTGTCCGACGGTTCCAAGGCATACAAGGCCGCCATCGAGGCGCGGCTCGGCCACGCCCGCCACGTGCTGGACCGGTTCCATGTGATCCGATGGTTCGCCGCCGGGCTGACCGCGGTGCGCCGAGACGTGCAGCGCCGCCCCGAAGGCTCCAAGCCTGTGTTCGACCGCGACGTGTTCCGGGCCAGGTTCTTGCTCATGAGACGGCCCGACAAGCTCGACGCCGCCGAACGCCAACGGCTCGAGGAGCTGTTCGCCGCCCACCCGCGGCTCAAAGCCGCGTGGGACGCGCTCGGCGAGCTGCACGGCCTCTATCTCGCCAAGGACCGAAAGGGCGCCCTCGAAGCGCTCGACCGGTTCGCGGACATCTACGGCACCGGGCTGATCCCCGAGTTCAGCGACACAGTCGACACCTTCTTGGCGTGGCACCCCCAGATCCTCGACTGGCACCAAGCCGGCCGGCCCAGCAACGGACCCATCGAAGGAACCAACAACCTGCTGCAGATCCTGCGCCGCAAAGCCCACGGCTTCACCAACTACACGAACTTCGAAGCCCGCGGCCTGCTACTAACCTGACCCCGCCGAACCCAGCAGCCCGAATCCCACAAAAGGACGAAGGCTCTAACTGTGTACGGGACTTTGCCTCCATGGCGGCACGCGTGACGTAGGTCGTGCGGATGTACTCGTACAACTTGGTGAGCGTGCCCCAGCGGGCCAGCCGGGCGTACGGCTCAGCCCGTCCTCGCTCTGCCGGTGCCAACGGGAAGATCGCCAGCTCGTCGGCTTCGAAGCGCAGCACGGTGCCGTTGGGCGCCAAGAACCGGAAGGTCGGGGTCTTTTCGTTGTCCTGTTCAGGGAACCGCCGGACGACCGTGAACCCCCACGGGGTGGCGTCACCTCCAGTCGCGTACGCCGGATTCCGCCGAGAGACAATCAACTGCAGGTTGTGGGCGTGCACCCGTCCGGCGCCGCAGAACCGCAGCGCACCGGTCCCGCCCATCGTGTGCTTGCCCTGCACAAACGGAATGGACCGTTTGTTGCCTGTGTTCAGCGAGCAGAACGTCGCAGCGAAGTCGTCGGGCTCTTGGCCCTCTCCGTCGTCGGCTATCGAAATGCTGGCGTAGCCGTCGGTGGGACCGGTTGCTGCGACGGTGATCCGATCTGCTTGCTCGTCTCGTTTGCCTGGGGCCCACGCGATGACATTTCCCGCCCGGGACACTTGGCTGGTGTTCATCCCATGGTCAAACCACGACGACACGGCCTCGAATCCGCTCGACGGCATGCCGTCTACCGACCGAGGATCGAGGTTGCGCTGTCGACACGCGTCCAACAGCCGAGCATCGATGGAGTTCACGATCTTCTCGACCAGAGCAGCCTCCGGTGCTTCCTGCTGCCCCCCGATCACCGAAGCATTCGCTGGGTTAGCACCGAACACGCTCCACGCGTTGATGTCTTCCCAATAGCCGGCGTCCCTGAGAATCGCCTCGACCTCAGCCTCCCCGTCGGCTCGAATCAGCGCCTCGCACAACGCTCGGCCGTCGTCCGGCGGATTCAAGAACGAGGTGTCGAACAGTCCAGCAGCACCAGACGCCATGTCGATCGGTCCCCTTTTCGATGACATTCGCTCACATGAACGGGCCGAAGCGTAGGCGCATTGGCTCGTTAGGACCGGCTAAGCCCGCCTGGGGCAGGCTACATCAAATGATCATCGAGGCCGCGTCAGCTGTGCTCGGCCCCACGGAGCGGTGCGAATCTGAACAACCCGACGACACCGCTTGCAGACTTGGTGCAGCGGTGCCTCGGAGACTGGCCTTGCGACTGGTCGGATTTCGACGTCCAGCGAGAAATACTGAGATTCCGTTCACTTGGATGTGTCAGTATCTCGCCCCATGACACGACAGCGCACCCTCTCCTTCGGTGATGAGACGTTTCGGCTGCCAGAAGCCGTCAGCCATGGGCGGTTCGGTGCCAAGAAGTCGATGGAGACCGAGATAGGCACTCTTCGAGCCGAGCTGGATCGGGTGTTCGACTTCATCGAGGCCGTGCGGGGCTATCTGCCTGAGGGCTACGAGGATGCGCTGTACAGGCACGAGCAGCTCAAGGAATCGCATGCGGCATTGTGCGCAGAGCACCAGCAGATGTCCGCGGAGCACCGAGAGCTGAAGGACCGAGTGGTCGCGATGCGTGACACGGCGATCTTGCAAGAGGTCGGCGTGTACGACTATCAGCATCCGATGGAGAACTCTGACGAGTACAAGGATCGGCTGAAGACCATCCGTGACAAGATCAAAGCGAGCGCCCGAGACGGCGGGGCGGTAACGACCACGCAGAGCAAGTGGAGGGTGAACGACTCGGAGGCCAAGGGCCGCAAGATGATCAAGGACACCTCAAAGCTGCTGCTCAGGGCCTACAACAATGAAGCGGACATGCTGGTGGACAAGATGCGGCCGTTCCGGCTCGACGCTTCCGTTTCGCGGTTGGAGAAGTCGCGCAACGCCATCAACCGGCTCGGTGTGCAGCCGATGGAGATTGCGATCAGCGGCTCCCATCACGCTCTGCGGGTGACCGAGCTGGAGCTAGTCGCGGACTTTCTGCAGAAAAAGGAGGAGGAGAAGGAGGCAGCCAAGGCCGAACGGGCACGCCTGCGCGAGGAAGCAAGAGCTCGCAAGGAGCTCGAGAACGAGAAGAAGCGCTTGGAGAAGGAGCGCAACCACTACCTGGGCGTCTTGCGCAAGCTGCAGCAGGACAGCGACTCAGCTTCCAAGGCCGCCGAGATGGCGGAGCTGAAGGAGAGGCTCGAAGAGCTGGACGTCTCCATGGAGTCCGTGGAGCAGCGGGTCGCGAACGTCCGCGCCGGACACGTCTATGTGATCTCGAATGTCGGCTCGCTCGGCGAGCGCATGGTGAAGATCGGCATGACACGCAGGCTCGACCCGATGGACCGGGTCAAGGAACTCGGCGATGCGTCAGTCCCGTTCGGATACGACCTCCACGCCATGATCTTCTCTGAGGATGCCGTGGACCTGGAGAAGCGGCTGCACGACCGCTTCGCCGCTCAACGCGTCAACCTCGTGAACCTGCGCCGAGAGTTCTTCTACGCGACCCCCCAAGAAGTCCACGATGCGCTCAACTCAGAAGACGGACTTGCTGTCGTCACCGAATTCACCGACACCTCCGAAGCAGCCGAATGGCACGAATCCGAGAACACCCGGCGCATGCGATCAGGTGCTTCCGACGGGCACGATGCTCAGGTGATGCAAACAACCTGACCTGCCTGGCTGCCGCCAACAAGGCCGAAGTGCGGCGAACCATGCCGTCAGCATCATTCCTCGTTCTCGCCCGGTGGTTGTCGATTGGGGCATCACGGAGCCAGACATCGTGCTAGCCCTGATTATTCACGAGTCTGGTGTTCGGGGCTGTTGGGGTCCGCGGAAAAGCCCCTCTGACCTGTGACGATGCATGTCTGCAAGGAACGCATCGGCGGGTTCAGGGGGGCATCTCCGAGGTGAAGTCTATCAGTGTCACGAACGCGCGTCTGGCAGGCGGCGGGGACCGGGTCGTGTGGGGCGCGGGACTGTTCGCTTTGGGCGGCTTCGCGGACGGTGTCGGGCTGACCGGCGCGCTGTCGGCGGCGGTGCCATGGTGGGGGGAGCGCGCTCCGGTCCATGACCGGGGCGCGGTGCTGGTGCACGCGTTGTTGACGGTGGCTGCTGGCGGGGAGGCGTGCAGCGACATCGAGCATCTGCGCGCCCAGCGGGAGCTGTTCGGCGGTGTGGCGTCGGACTCGACGCTGTACCGCACGATCACCGGGCTGGGCGCAAACGGCCCCGAGGCGTTGCTGGGCGCCGCAGCGCAGGTGCGCGAATCGGTGTGGGCCGGCCGTGACCGCAGCGGCCCGTTGGTGGTCGGCATCGACTCCACGCTGGCGGGTGGTCCACTCGGAGAACAAGGCCGGCGCGGCGCCGCATTGCAAGCGCGGCTACGGGTTTCATCCGATGATCTGCTCCACCGCGGACGGGGAGCCGTTGTGGGTCAAGCTGCGGGCGGGCAACGCCGCCGCGAACAGCATCGCCGATCGTCTCGAAGTGCTCGACGCGGCCGTGGGGACGCTGCCCGAGCGCGACGCGGCAGGCCACCGCGAAGGCGACGACAAAGAGCTCGCAGAGCGCCCGCTGGTGGTGCGCATCGACGCCGGCGGCTGCTCAGCGACGCTCGCGGCGGGACTCGCGAAGCGCAACGTCGGGTTCGCGGTCTCAGCGCGTTCCGCGCCGGCGATCGAAGCAGCGATCCGCCGTGTCGTGGGCGAGCCGGGCCGCTGGCACAACAGCCCCGAACGGTCCAAGCAGCGCAAACGCAGCCGCGCTCAGGTCGCGGACCTCACCGACCTCGCCGACCTGTCGGGGTGGCCTGAGGGGACACGGCTGGTGGTGCGCCGCGAGCCGCGGCACCCCGGCGCGCAGCGAAGCCTGTTCGAAAGCGACAGCTTCCGCTGCTGGGGGTTCTACAGCGACCAGCAAGGCGACACCGCGCAGCTCGACCGCCTGATGCGCTCGCACGCCGACGTCGCCGACGCCGTGCGCCGCCTCAAGGACAGCGGCCTGTCGCGCATGGCGTTCACCGCGTGGAACGCGAACAGCGCATGGGCCGCCGTGCGCATGACCGGCCTCGCGCTCGTGGGATGGTTCCAGAACGCCTGCCTCCAAGGCGCCCTCGCCAAAGCTGCGCCCAAACGGCTCCGCCGGCAGCTGTGGCACCTGCCAGCGCTCGTGTGCACCAGCGCACGGCGCACCCTGCTGCGCCTGCCCGAACAACACCCCGGCGCCCGAGCGCTGCTCGCCATCGCACACCCCCGCTGACCCCCTCCGCGCACCCAGCCAGCACAGCTCCCCGCCCAGCGGGGCAGCCCCGCCGCGCCCGAACACACACCCGGCCCGCCCCAACGCCCCCAACCGCAGCCATCAACGCACCCACGACGCACCCACCAGCACCCCAAAACGCCCAGACCGCAAAAACAGAGCAAAGAACACGCCCAAAAGAAGCTCAACAGAACTCTCGTGAACAATCAGGGCTAGTGCGCAGGACTCCGTTGCGCACGAGCGGGCCGCGCAATCTATCGGACTAACCGCACGGCATCTGGCCCCGTGCCGGCCGATGAGGCCAAACGAAGCAATGCAATCCTGCTAAGAGGTTGACGATGAGCGAAGACACCGACATGAGCCGGAAGCAAAAGCGCAAGGCTGCGTACGAAGAACGGGAGGCGAAGCGCAAGGCCAGGTATGACGCCCGTATGTCGAACATAGAAGCCAAGCGAGAAGAGCTACGAGCACGCAGATCGGGTCCAGCTCCAGCCGCCGGAGATACGGCACCGACCGAGTCCGAGATTCGTGACCGTCTCACAGCGCTAGGGGTCGGCAGCAAGGCCATGGCCCGCAAGGAAATCGGCTATCTCGCCGGAGTGCTCGAAGACGAGGAGACGATCGAAGGGGGGGTCGTCGGAGTCATGGACGCCAACACTTGGTTAGTGGTCTGCACCGATCGACGCGTCATCTTTCTGGATAAGGGGCTTGTGTACGGCCTCCGACAGAACGAGATACCGCTAGACGCCATTAGCCAAGTGAGCCACAAGACTGGCATGTTGCTCGGCTCGATCGAAGTGCTCGGCGCGGGTTTGTCAGGCATGCTCGTCAAGAACATCGACAAGCACGAAGTCGTTGGATTCGCCCGCGCATTGCAAGCCGCGCGCCGTAACTTCATGCACTGATAGACAGCACAACCGGCACGACACCTCGCCAGTAGCGGTGGCACCTTTGTCGGGAACGCGCCCATCGGCCCAGCGCGCCGACATAGAGAGACCGACGAGTGGCACGCAAATCCAGCGCAGCGATCCGGCCGCTTCCCATGCCGCCGCCTCGGCCAAGCACCGGACTGTTCGGTAGTCGCCCTGGGGTCGTAGTGGGCCTGTTGGGCTGGCTGTTCGGATCACTGTTCCTCACGTGGTACCTCGGCGGCTGGGGTCTTGTGGCCGCGTTCTGCGGGTTCGACTGGGATGCTCCATGCAAGCAGCGGTACGTGGCGGGATGGACAGCGATTGCCGTGACGATCGCGGCGATTCTCGGGCTGGCACTCCTGACTCGCCGACGGTCGGTCGTCGTAGTGGCAGCGGTTTCAGTGCCGGTGCAGGTCTGGTACTACGCCGCCTGGGCGATCCCGACCGCGGCGTCGACACCCAATCTCCCCGGCTGAGGCTGACACCCAACTCATCGCCAGCCCGGCCGCGTTGAGACCCGGCGCGCAAGCCGGGTTGACGTCAGCCAGCGAGCGTCGCTTGAGGAGTTGAGATCTCGACTTCGACCGTTTCGAACCGGGTCGACAAGGTCTCGGCGGCGACGCCGAACTCGGAGTAGGAGCTGAGCACGTCCTCCGGAACAGGCCCGCTGTGGTGCGCAATGGCGTCGTCGATCGACATCGTGGGTACCGGTACGGGGTCGCCATCCTCGACCAGGCCTTCGATGTGGAAGGCGAGCGCCTCGCGGATGTTCGCGAGCATCTCATCGGGGGTTGCGGCGGTGCTGATGCATCCCGGGACGTCCGGCGCGTAGGCGCCGTGGTTGTGCGGCGGTAGTTTCAAGGCACAACACCCTGTTCGCTTCGTCGTACAGGACCAGAGGTCCCTCCTTGTGAGGGACCTCTGTCATTTCCAAGAGGCTGGGCGGCTCACGGACCGACTTGACGGCGACGGCCTTACTCGGCCAGAAGCTCTGCCTCACCCTGCTGCGGTTGCACACTCACGTCGATCGGGCCCACCTCAGCGGGATCGACGTCGAGCATCAAGGCGATCGCCTCGCGAGCTGCTGCCGGCACCTCATCAAGGTTCCTCGCTTGGGAGAAGACGCCCCGGAGCGCGGGAACCGTTATCGCCCACCAGTCGCCAGAGCGCACGACTTCGACGCGATGTCCCAAGGTGGTCACTTCAGATTTCATGGTTCAACCATCTTGCCAGCCTCCGCGAGGATGCCCCGAGGCGATCATCTAGCTCGCCAGGACTGTCGACTCGATGTGGGGGCGGTGCTTGGACCACCAGTCCCGGCGGCGATCGAACCGTTGCTGACCGCCCATCTCTGCCCACATCTTCACGAAGCCGGGATCGCCGGCCTCCGCGCGGCGACGGACGAACTCCCCGCCGACCTGCATGGACCGGTCGATCAGGCCGAGCAGTTCGGCGCGCTCGGCGACCTCCAGCCCGTAGCTCTCGGCGACCAATCGCAGCCGATGTCCCCGGTCGGCATCGTGCCAGCCGAGCCGGGAAGCGCTCACGTCATCGTCGATCGGAACGCACATGCGGGCGAAATAGGCGAGATCGAACAGCGGACGGCCGGGGGCAGCGAAGTCGAAGTCGATCAGCGCCGCCGCCCGCCCGTCTCGAAACACGACATTCTCCAGGCACACGTCGTTGTGGCAGACGACCATTCCGCCCGCCGGATCAGCAAGCTCGGTGTTCCACGCCATCGGGGACGGGTCGAAGCCGCTCGCCGCCGTGTGGAAGCGCCTCATCAGCTCGGCGGCCGATGCGAGGACCGAATCCGACTGTGCCCAGTCGGGATAGGGCGGAACAGCGACGTCTCCGTCGATGAAGCTCAGCCGTTCCCGCCCGTCAGGGTCGAGCCCGACCGGGACCGGCGCATCCTCGAAGCCGGATCGTTCGAGCGAGGCCAGGAAGCGATGGATGCTCGGCGTGTACGGAGTGGCGGGCCGAAGCACATGGAGGCCCGAGCGGACCACAGCGCCGGCGTTGGCCAGCCCACCGCTCAGGATTTCCTCGCCCACCGCCGCAGTCTGGCAGCGGGATGCTGATCGAACAGCCGAATGTGGCCTTCGTCGAGCAAACGATTGCGCACGGAAGGCACGCTCTGCTGTGGCAACGCGAAACGCGACAGAGGGCAGCTCAGTCCTTCCGACGCGCGCGAGACATGTGAGAAGCGGGTGAGCATCGCTCAGCCGATGCGCTCGACAGGCTTGACCCAGCGCAAGCCGAAAATGCACTTCAGCGGGCCGTAGGGCCGGTGCTAGAACGACTGAACCCCGGAAGCCGCTCAAGAAGCGACCCCTCGGGGTTGTCGGGCACCACAGTACTTGAACCAACAGCTCGAAGGCAACGCATCGACGGCTGAGGACGGCGAGTGGTCTCACCATCGGACCTTGAGCAACTGATCTCCCCGGGCCGCTTCGCGACCTTCGTGACGCTGGCCAGCGCCGACCGATCGCTGGCAGTCGATCTCTACGAGTGGACAGGTGCTGTCGCCGGTGCGCTCTTCACCGACTTCCGAACGCTCGAAATCGTCTACCGAAATCACATCGACCGAGCGCTCGGCAGCTATGCGGCCAGCGTCGCTCCCCATGTTCGCCACTGGATGTGGGACTCGTCTTGGATTCCAACGCAAGGCCATTGGTGGGACAAGGACGCCCAGGAGGCACTCAGCACCGCCCGCAAGCGTGCCGGTGCACGCAGATCAGCCAACGGCGTGGTCATCGCGGAAGTCACGTTCGGCTTCTGGCGTTACATCGTCTCGGGCCGCTACGAAGAGTCATTTTGGAACACGGCCCTCGACAGCGCATTCACCGACATCCCGGGGCACGATCCAGGAGAGCGTCGGCGGACGCTCGAGCAGTCGATGATCAATCTCCTGGGCCTCCGAAATCGACTCGCGCACCATGAACCCATCGTCAAACCATGGACGCGGAGACTCCCAGGCGGCCGCGTGGGAATCTTCACTCTCGAGGATCTCTACGACGACTTGGTGAGGGTCTTGCGTTGGACATCACCTGCGCATGCGGCCAGCCTGCTGCAGACCTCGAGGGTTCCGGGACTCTTGGCCGCCCGTCCCTGTTGATTGCCCTCTCGTTGTCGTCTGACCAGCGAGTGACCGCACGACTTCGACGCGATGTCGGAAGGAGGTCATATCAGGCCCCATTACTTCTGCCTTCGCTGCCCAGGATTGCTGTGCCTAGCGCGATGGCACTGGCGCCGGTCGCCACGCGGGCATGCTGGGCTGGGTCGGCGGGAGACGGGAGCATCCATGACGGCATCAGAACCGGCGGCCATGAGCGACGACGCTCAGGAACTGCTGCGCAGACCGAACTTCGCACACCTCGCCACCATCCGCACCGACGGCACCTCCAGCATCGCCCCGGTATGGATCGACCCCGTCGACGCCTCCACGGTGATCGTCTCCACCGGGGAGGGCTCGCACAAGGTGGCCAACCTGCGCCGGGATCCTCGCGTGGTCATCTCGGTCGTCGACTTCGACAACCCCTATGAGGAACTGCAGCTGCGCGGCGTGGCCGAGATCGAGCCCGACCCCGACATGGTCGTGCTCGACGCCCTCAGCCACAAGTACACCAACCAGCCGTTCCGGGTGCGCTTCGAGGGCTGCGTCAACCTGCGGATCACCATCACGTCGTACCGCCACACCGTCCACGCCGAGGAGCACACCCCCGCCGACCGCTGAGGCAGGTGGCGGTCGGCGTGCGCCGGCCTGCGCACTGTTCATCGGTGGCCGAAATTCGGCCCGTGCCTGGGCGGTGCTCGTGGCATCCTGAAGGCGAACAAGCGCAGCGGAGGTTCTCATGGGTCAGGTCACGTCCTTGCTTCATCGCGAGGTGTACGTGATGAGCCAGGTGGACCGGCTGCTCGACCTGGGCACCGGCACAGCGCGGCGGTGGATCGACGGCTACGAGCGGCGCGGTCGCCGGTACGAGCCGCTGGTGCGCGCTGAGACCACGGGATCCGATGTGGTCACTTGGGGAGAGTTCGTCGAGACGCGGCTGATCGCCGAGTACCGCAGCCGTGGCGTCGCAGTCGTGCGGATGCGGCCGGCGATCATGGCGCTGCGCAGGGAATTCGAGACCGACTATCCGCTCGCCACCGCTCGCCCGTTCCTCAACGAAGACGGCCGGGATCTGGTGTTGCGTGTCCAGGACGAGACGGTGCTGAGCCCGTCGCTGCGGTTCGTGGTGCGTACCAACCAGGGCGTCATGCTCTCGATGGAGGTGCAGCGCTTCCAGCAGGACGCCGAGTACGAGGAAACCGACGAGGTGCGCCGCATTCGCCTGTTCGGCGCTCCGAACGTCGTGCTGGACCCCGAGTACGGCTTCGGAGAGCCGACGGTTCGGGGCCGGCGACTGCGGATCTCCGCCATTGCCGAGGCGATCGCTGCAGGCGAGACACGCGACGACATCAAGGCGACCTGGGACATCAGCGACGAAGTCGTCGACGACGCCCTGCGATGCTCACGGGTTGCATGAGCGTGCAACGCGATGGCGCAAGGCGGAACGTTCAGCGGAGTCTTCATTGACGAGAACATCCTGGGCGTCGCATACGAACTCGACGCCCTCCGACCAGGCCTTGTGTATTGGGTCGGGCACCCTGCGATTCCCGAAATTCCAGTGTCCGCCAAGGACCCTGACCTGCTCGATGCGCTCGGCGCGAGCGGCCGTGACCTGATCTTCATCACGCGGGACAAGAGGATCCGCCGCGACAAGAACGAGTGTGATCACCTGATGCGATCAGCCGTCAGGGCGGTGTTTCTCGCAAGCACCAAGAACATGGACAAGTCGCAGATGGGAGCGCTCATCGAGCGTCACTGGGACGACATCGTTCTTGAGGTCGGAACCCAAAGCGGGCCGTCACTCTGGTCGCTGACCCGGCGGGATGGTCTCAAGCCGATCAACTAGCCACACGAGTGCCGCGGGGTCGTGCCCGGGTTGGTGTCAGGGCCAGTGGGTGCCGGGTGGGGGCGATGGGTTGGCGGCGGCCCATGCGTCGAGGCGGCGTGCGAGGGCTGGGCCCAGGGCGGTGCCCGAGGGCAGGTCGCTCTTTCTGACGAACGCGACGACGCCCCGGGGAGCGCTGCGCTCCAGGCTGCGCGTCACCAGGAGTGCGTAGTCGGCGAAGTTCTCTGTGACGAGGACGCGACCCTCGCTGGCTGCCAGCTCATAGAGATGCTCGTCCTCGGCGCCCGCCAGAGCCGAGCCGGCGACACTGCGGGCATCGTGGCCGAGCCGTCCGAGTTCGGCAGCGGCCGCGGGCGGGTACATCTCGTCGAGCAGCCACCTCACGCCGACAGCATGCGGTCTCGGCGATCCGCGAGCGCACGCATTTCTTCGGCGGCTCTGGCGTCGGCAGCTATGCGGTCGTTGACCTCATCGGGGAACGTGGCGTAGTAGTCGGCTGCGAGACCGATCAGCTCGGGCGCAAGGCCAGTTTCCTCGGCGACGACGCTGACTGGGTCGCCGCTGGCGCCGGCGCCGTGGCGCTTGAGATCACGCACGATCTCCCACACGTCGGGTCCGGAGGCCAACCCGGCGCGGCGCCCCGTCGGGCCGTCACGGAACACGATGCCCCCAAATCGCCGCATCTTGAGCCCTTCGTCGATCAGCACGACTGCCAGCGACGACGGGGCGCTCGCGATCCGCCGACTCTCGTCGTCAAGGCGTGTCCGCAGCGCTTCTGGCAGCCGCAGCGAGGTCGGTCGGCTCATCGCAACCTCCTGGGTTCCCGAGTGCGCTGCGCTACATCGTAGTGCGCTGAGTTACGCCACGGCTCTGCCGTGACTTCGGCTTCGCCCTGCTGCGGCTGTGCATGGATGTTGACGGGGCTCGCATCGCCGGTGTTGCCGACCTGCGTCGCCAGCATCGGCCGGGGGTTGTGCTCAGGGCTTGACGGAGATGATCTGGACGAGGTTGCCGCAGGTGTCGTCGAACACGGCGATCCAGGCCTCGCCGACATCGGTCGGGGGCACGGTGAAGGCGACGCCGGCCTCGGTCAGGCGCTGGTGCTCGGCTGCGACGTTGTCGACGGCGAACTGGGCCAGCGGAATGCCGTCGGCCATCAGGGCGTCGCGGTAGGGCTTGACGGCCGGGTGATGCGACGGCTCGAGCAGCAGTTCGGGCCCGTCGGGATCGTTGGGCGAGACGACCGTCAGCCAGCGGTCTTGGCCGAGCGGGATGTCGTGACGCGTCTGGAAGCCGAGCACGTCGGTATAGAACGCCAGGGCCTCCGCCTGGTCGTGAACGAAGACTCCGGTGAGCTCGATCCTCATCGTTCAGTCCTTTCTTGGCCACCGCCGGTTGATCTCCGACAGCGGTGTCCGGTTGAAGAAGTGGTACTTGTAGCGGCCTTCACGTCTGGTTGAGACGAGGCTGGCGTCCTCCAGGACGCCGAGGTGCTGAGAGATCGCCTGGCGGGTCGAACTCAGCTGGTGCTTGGAAGCGAGCCGTGCTCCGATCTCGAACAGTGTCTGGCCATCGCGCTCGGCCAGCTCGTCGAGGATGATTCGACGTGTCCGATCCGCGAGGGCCTTGTAGATGTCGGCCACTGGTGGGGCACTGTAACAGGCAAGTGACAGCTTGCCTATTGGCCCGAGTCGGTGCCGGGCGCCGCAGATGGCGGGCGCTGCCGGGCGCGCCTCGGCATGTGGTGGCGGGCGGGATGTGCCGTATTCGTGTCACACCCTGCGACGACGATTCTGACCGGATGCCATCCGGTGAGCGCACGAGGTTCTGAGGTTCAAATGGCACCTTCCGTGAGCGAATTGCTGTTGGGCGTCATCACGGTCGTTGCGTCCCTCCGGCCTTCCGTCGAGCGAGGCGAACGGCACTCCGCCCACCAAGTCGCGGACTTCGTTGACGGCGAGGCCACTAATCGCTGGCGCGTCAGTGTGCGCAGGCTTCAGCCAGCCTTGAACAGCATCGAGGAGCCATGCTCTGCGAGACGGGGCACTCTTCATCGCAGCGATCCGTGGTCCCCTGAGCTGAGAGCCGATCGCCGTCGCCTCAGGCACGCATTAGCCCTGATTATTCATGAGAATTGCGTTGGTCGCTTTTTCTGTGTGTTGGGTGCTGGTTTTGGCGGTGTGTGGTGGCGGGGCCGGTGCGGTCGGGGTTGTTGGGGTGCGTGTGGGGACGGTTGGCGGGGCGGGTGTGGCTGTGGGGGCGTGCGGGGGCTGGCCCGCCGGGTCGGGAAGGCGCTGGTTGGGGGTGCGGGGGGCTGCCTCAGCGGGGGTGTGCGATGGCGAGCAGTGCTTTGGCGCCTGGGTGCTGGTCGGGGAGCCGCAGCAGGACGCGCCGTGCGCTGCGGCACACCGCGGCGGGCAGGTGCCACAGTTGCCGGCGGAGCCGTTTGGGTGTTGCGCGTCGCAGCGGCCCGGTGAGGCAGGCGTTCTGGAACCAGCCCACGAGCATCAAGCTGAGGGCGCACAGGGCGGCCCGTGTGCTGTTGGCGTGCCAGTCGGTGAAGGGCATGCGCGCGAGGCCGCTGTGGTTGAGGCGTGCGATGGCGTCCTCGGCGTCGGCGTGTTTGCGCATCAGGCGGTCGAGCCGGGTCGGGTGGCCGGGCTGGTCGGTGAGGAATCCCCAGTAGCGGAAGTTCTCGCTTTCGAACAGGCTGCGCTGCGCGCCGGGGTGGCGCGGCTCTCGGCGCACCACCAGCCGCGTGCGGGGCGGCCGGCCTGAGAGGTCCGCGAGGTCGGTGAGGTCCGCGACCTGAGCGCGCACCGGCTTGTGCCGCCGCTTGGAGCCGCTGTTGGCTGTATGCCACCGGCTCGGGTCCCCCAGTGCGCTGCGGATCGCCGCTGTGACGACCGGCGAAGCGCGCGCCGACACGACATAGCCGATGTTGCGCTCGGCCAGTTCGCCGGCCAGGGTCGGCGAGCAGCCCGCGGCGTCAATGCGCACCACCAGCGATCGCTCCACGAGTCCGGCGCCGTCGCCTCTGCGGTGGCCTGCCGCGTCGGCGCTGGGCAGCGTCGCCACGGCCGCGTCGAGCACTTCGAGATGGTCCTCGATGTGGTTGGCGGCGGCGTTGCCCGACCGCAGCTTGATCCACAGCGGCTCCCCGTCGCAGGTCGAGCACACCATCGGATGAAACCCGAAGCCGCCCTTGTAATGGGGAGCGGCGCCTTGCTTGTTCTCCGAGTGGACCTCCACCAGCGTCGAGTCGATGTCGACCACCAGCGGGCCGCTGCGATCCGCGTTGGCCCACAACCGCTCGCGCACCTGCGCTGCTGCGTCCAGCAACGCCGCAGCGCCGCCTGCTCCCAGCCCGACCAGCGTGCGATACAGCGTCGAGTCCGACGCCACGTCGCCGAACAGCTCCGGCTGCGCTCTCAGATGCTCGATGTCGCTGCACGCCTCACCGCCCCCAGCCGTCATCAACAGCCCATGGACCAGCACCACGCCGCGGTCATGCACCGGGACGCGTTCACCCTTTGGGGGCACCACGGCCGACAGCGCCTCGGTCAGCCCGACACCGTCCGCGAAACCGCCCAAAGCGAACAAACCCGCGCCCCACGCCAACCGGTCCCCGCCGCCTGCCAGACACGCATTCGCGACACTGACAGCTTTCACCTCGCAGATGCCCCCCTGAACTCGCTGATGCGGTTGTACAACACACGCATCATCGCAGGCCAGAGGGGCATCTCCGCGAACCCGAACAACCTCAGCCCACAGACTCGTGAACAATCAGGGCTAGTGGTGCGTCGGCAATTTGCGCAGGGCCTGCCGAAGCCTGTTTCCGCAGGTCAGCGGGCCGCGACCTGCCCGCAAGAAAACCGCGACACACCACTAGGGGGAGGCATCCAGTTCGCTGCAGGAGTACCCCAACTTGCCTCAGCCGCGATTCTCTGCCTCACACTGTCGACAATCTCGCTCCAGTTATTCTTGAGCGGTACTGCACCGCGTTCATGTGCGAATAGCAGGACATCCTCTACGAAGATGCGACCGGAGGGAATGTGCATTCCTCCTTGGCCTCTTCCGGAACCCGCAAGTCGCGGGTGGATGTGGGGATACCAGATGTTTGAAGTTTCGTCAGGGTGCCAATGAAACTCCGCAACCCTCTCACCGTCGAGACTTACAGAATGGATGTAGCCGAGAGTGGCAACGCGCCAGTCATTGACGCCTTGCGTACCTCGGTTCTCGATGCGGTAGCCGATCGCGCACTCGATCTCAATCATGCGCCGGTCGCTATTGAGCGTGAGCCTGCCCTTCCTGTCGGGCTGGTGTGTGGTGCCCGTGACGCGACTATGGGCAAAGCAAGCTATCGAGTCTTGCACCGACTGCCGGAACGCTTGAAATGCTCTAGTCGATGTTCGATGAGTCATAGGGTCTCAAGAACGCTACTTGCATGACCCCTGAATCATCATTGTCGAGATATTCTCCGCGCTCCCATCGACGCTCGAACTCTTCGCCGTCGATGGACAGCAGACGGCGAGCGGCTTCATCGAAGATCTGCCACTGCTGCTGATCGTCAATAAGCTCGTAAGTCACGCCGCTCATCGCCTTGCTCCTTCTCTGGTCTGAAGTATAGCCATCTTTGGTCGTTCTGCCGAGAGCGACCGGAGCAGCGGCACGTCGCATGCAGAGCCAACGGTCGCACGGACCGGCACCTCGCTACGGCAATCGCTTGCTCGTCGAGGGAAGCTTGAGCGAGGATCCGAGCGTGACCGAGCGCGGCAAAACCAAGCTGGTCGGCCTGCTCGCCGCTGGCGACCCCCGCGGCGAGGTCCGCGACGCATGGCACGCCAAGGAGACCCTGCGCGGCATCTACCGCATCGGCGACCGCGAACTCGCGCTCGAAGCGCTCGACGAGCTCTCACGCGAAACGTACTCCCCGGAGCTGAACAAGCTCGGCCGCACCCTGCGCACATGGCGGACCCAGATCGCCAACTGGCATCGGTCCCGCGTGACCAACGGCTCCACCGAGGCCGCCAGCGCTCATAATGGTTGGGCCTTGTCGGCGGGATGGGTCTGACCCTGCTGCCAACTGGCTCGGTGCCTTCAGGTTGATCTGTCGGCCCGTTCTTGTCGGCCGGGGGCGCACCGACCGGTCGGGCGGACGTGGCTTGACAGGAGCCTTGAAGCCAGCACCGTGAGTGTTCTGTCCGCCGTCGCGGCCGGTGGTGCCCCATTGTCGGATGACCACAAGGAGGCATCGTCATCATGTCACAGGACCGAGCCGAGGTCTTCGGCGGGGTCGACACTCACAAGCACACACATGTGGCCGTCGCGCTCGACGCTACGGGCACGCTGTTGGGAAGTGCAGCGTTCGCCGCCGACGCAGCCGGCTGCGGTGATCTGCTGGGGTGGCTGAGAACGCACGGCAGCATCACGCGCGTCGGCGTCGAGGGCACCGGCTCCTATGGAGCGGGCCTCGCTCGGCGATTCGCTGCTGAAGGCATCGACGTTGCCGAGGTCAACCGCCCGAACCGCCACACACGCCGACGGCGAGGCAAGACCGACACCGTCGACGCGGAGTCCGCGGCGCGAGCCGTGCTCAGTGGCGAAGCCACCGCACTCCCCAAGTCCGGCGACGGCTGCGCCGAGGCGATCAGAGTCCTGTCATTGACGCGGCGTTCAGCAGTCAAGGCCCGCACCGTCGCCGCGAATCAGCTCAGAGCGATCCTCCTCACCGCACCCGAGGACCTCAAAGACCGGTTCGGGACGCTCAGCGCCGCCGCCGCCGCTGAGGCCTGCTCCCGCCTGCGGCCCGACCGCAGCTGCGACACCGTCACCGCGTCGGTCAAGACTGCGCTGCGCGCGCTGGCGCGCCGCCACCAGGCGCTCACCGACGAGATCGCGCAGCTCGACGTCGAGCTGCGCACACTGTGCGAACAAGCCAACCCAGCGCTGCTCGGCGCCGTGGGAGTCGGCGTCGAGACCGCGTCGGCGCTGCTGGTCGCCGCCGGCGACAACCCCCAGCGGACGCGCAGCGAGGCATCGTTCGCCGCGCTGTGCGGCGCGAGCCCTGTCGAAGCGTCCTCAGGACCCCAGACCCGTCACCGACTCAACCGCGGAGGCAACCGCAACGCCAACAACGCCCTGTGGCGCATCGCGTTCACAAGAACGCGCGTCGATCAACGCACCATCGACTACGCCAAACGGCGCCAAGCCGAGGGCAAGACCCGACGAGAGACCATCCGCTGCCTCAAACGCCACATCGCACGAGAGGTCTACCGGCTGCTCACCGACCCACCCATCGTCCCCAACCGGCACGATCTGCGCCAACAGCGCACCCGAGCCGGCCTCACCATCAAGGCCACAGCCCGAGCCCTCAACACCTGGCCCACACGCATCTCTGAACTCGAAAACGGCCACCGACACGACCGCGACCTCGCCGAACGATACCAACAACACCTCACCCAACTCCCGACTTGACACACACAGGAGCATCAACCCCGCCAAGCTCATCAAACGAGTCTCGCTCGGGAACCGCCAACCTCGACCACCACAGAACCCGAGTCCTGCTCTACGCCGCCAAACCCGACTGGACCCTGCTCGACGACCTCACCCCACGCTAAAACGCGAAGAGCCACTAATCTGACGCTGCTGGCACGTCAGGTGTTGCAATTTGCTACAGTAATTGTCGGAGGTCGCACTATGCCTACCAGGCCTACCAGCAACCCGGTCCGTGTCGATGAAAGAGTCCACGCACGAGCTGAGGCGATGGCGCCGACGATGAGCCGCAGCACGGCTCAACAGATCAGCCATTGGGCCCGCATCGGCGCTGAGTGCGAGATGTCGGCCGATGTGTCTCATCGTGACATCACCCGAGTGCTTGGCTGCGACGGACACTACGACGACCTCAACAGCCACGAGCAGGCCATCGTCCGCGCCGAATGGGCCGAGTGCACCGAGCAGCGCAGACAGGCGCTCAACCTCACTGTCGTGTTCGCAGCAGAAGGCCGGCCGTACATCGACCTCGACAACGAAGGCAACGTCGTCCGCGTCGATCCCTGACCCCCGCTGGCCGGCCCGATGAGGCCAACGGCATGAGGAGTCTGCGATGCCCACGCCAACGCTGCGCGTCATCGCTGGCCCAAACGGCGCTGGCAAGAGCACCTTCCAGCAACTCATCCTCGCACCGTCCACCTTGGAGTTCGTCAACGCGGACCTCATCGCTGCGCGGGAATGGCCCGGAGAGGAAGCCAAGCACGCCTATGAGGCAGCGGCTCTGGCGGCAGCACGCCGGGACGAGCTGCTGGCTGCGCGGACCTCGTTCGTGACCGAGACCGTGTTCTCGCATGAGTCGAAACTCGAACTCGTGAGCACGGCTTCCCATCTCGGCTACGTCGTATCCCTGTACGTCATCATCATTCCTGAAGATCAAGCCGTTGCCCGAGTTGCGGTCCGCGCCGAACTCGGCGGTCACGACGTACCTGAGGGCAAGGTGCGCTCCCGCCATCAACGGCTGTGGAGCCATGTCGTTGAGGCCATCAATATCGCGGACAACGTGCGCGTCTATGACAATTCGCACGCAGAGACTCCGTTCGTGTCCGTCGCGACATTCCACGCAGGCATGCCTGTCGGCCGACCCGAATGGCCACCATGGGCACCAATCGAGTTGGTGAGGCTCTGAGCGGGCCAAATCGTCGGGCAGCAGCACGACTTCCAGCGGCGCAGGACGAGCCGCCAAGCCCAGCAACCCCACCCCACAAAAACGCGAAGACTCAAAAAAGCGATCAGTCCAATTCTCATGAAGCATCAGGGCTTGTGCTCCCGCTGAAGCCGAGATTCGCCGAGGCGATCCTGTCCGGCACCAAGACGGTCATCGAAGTGCGACGAGTCATGCCGCGGATCACCGTTCCCACGCTGGCGCTGCTGTACGCGTCGGGCCATGAGCGAGCGCTCGTCGGCACATGCGTGGTCCGCAGCGTCGCCCGATATCCAGCCGACGAACTGTGGCGCCTGCACGGCGCCGACACTGCCCTGTCGAGGCCCGACTTCGACGCCTATCTCGAAGGCCGAGACCGAGGCGTGGCGCTGCTGCTGGAACGCCCCGAGCCGCTGGCCGCCCCGATACCGCTGCACACGCTTCGACAGGCTCACGGCTGTCGACCGCCCCAGAGCTTCGCCTACGTCTGCCACGCCCAGCGCAAGCGCGTTCTGGCGGCGTAGTACGCCACGAGGGAGCTACTCGGCCAGAAGCTCAGCACTGCTTGTCGGTGGCAGCATCTCGGCCCGTGCGTGGAGAATCCGTTCTTCGTGTGGCCTGCCGGGGTGCGAGAATGGCGAGGCAGTATCTCGATCTCGCCGCTGTCACGACGACATTTGTAGTATAGGACCGCTGCTCATGACAATGAAAAGTGTCGAAATTAAATGAAGACTGCCACTGAAGCCTCTTCAGCTACGTTGCTCACCGCCGAGGACCTGCTGCGCCTCGACGCTCAGGGCGTGCGTGGCGAGTTGGTCAGGGGTGTGTTCTGCGAGATGACGCCAGCCGGAGATACGCACAGCAAGATCGCTTTCCGGCTCGGGCTGCAGGTCGGCAAGTTCGTCGAAGAGCACCGGCTTGGCACAGCATTCGCAGCCGACTACGGCATCCAGCTCGAACGCGACCCCGACACGGTGCGTGCTCCGGACTTTGCATTCACGTCGTACCAGCGGCGCCCGCCCGGCAGCGCCACTGAGAAGTACGGCCAGTGGGTGCCTGAACTGGTGGCGGAGGTGGTGTCACCGTCGGATCGCCGTCCGGATGTCGACGCCAAGGCTCGGATGTGGGTCAGCTACGGGGTGCAGCTGGTGTGGGTTGTATTCCCGAGGACCCGCACGGTGGAGGTGTATCGCGCCGCCGCGGAGGCCGTGGAGACGCTGACCGAGGCCGGCAGCCTCGACGGCGGTGACGTGCTGCCGGGGTTCGCCTACCCGCTCAGCAGGCTGTTCGCCGACTAAGCCGGACCGCAGCGCTCCAGCGCCCGATACGAAGGGACTGAACCGTCGATGGATTGTCGCGCTGAGCCGTTTGCTGCTCGTCGGGCAACAATGCGGCAGGCCACGATGTCTGCGGCCTTTCCTGTTGCGATTGCCGGAGGCACTCGACGCTCGCTGGAGAACACCAGCTCAGCATTGTGAAAGGCCGCGGCGCCGATGTGATCGGCCACGAACCAATTCAGGCCGTGCAATTCAGGCCGTGCTCGTTGGCGTAGGAAGCAGCGACGCTGTTGTAGAGCCGAGGATCCAGTACCTGGAGCATGTCGGGCGCCGGGGCATGCAGTCTCACTCGCTCATGCAGTCTCACTCGCTGTTGCCTGGTCAGCGGTGCAAGGAGCTTCTGGATCTGGCCACCATGCTCGGCTGTCGGCGACTGCGCTGAGGATTGCACGGACAGCGCTGCTCAGCCGGATTCGCCGAGAGCCCAGCGGATGGTACGACGCAGCAGCTCGTAGTACTGGGGCTTCGTCCACGAGCAGCGCTCGATGGTGGGGTAGTACGCCAGTACCGGCGCCATGTCCCAATGTCCCCGGCAGTGGCCAAGCGTGTTGTAGAGCACCGCGCCCTGCCCCAGCGGCCGCACGTACTGGATGAGGTGCGTGTCGTCGCCGTCGGTCCAGTCGGACTCGGCGAAACCGCGTGCGTTGCCCTGCCAGCGCGTCTGCAGCAGCGTCTGCAGTGCGTCGCGGTCGTGGTACTCCATCAGGTACAGCTCGTCGTCGGTGTCGAAGGGCTCGATGTCGGCCACCAGCCAGTGCGCTGGGTCGGCAATCTCGACCGGGTAAGGCTGTATCGGCGGGTGTGCGATGAACTGGCTGCCCAGCGTCTGCGCCCAGGTCGGGAACACCCGCGGCGATTCCACGCCGTGGGGCTTGCCGAGGTCGAGCGCAGCGTTCGTGCCGTGCAGCGCCACCCAGCGCCCGCCGCCGCGCACCCACTCGGTGATGGTCTCTTGCGCCTTGGCCGAAGGCCGCACATCGCAGGTGTAGCTGACCAGGAAAGCACCCTCGCAGATGGCATCCGCGGCCTCGTAGTCGGGCCAGACGGTAACCCGTACGTGAGGGTGCTCGGCGAGCAGCCCGAGCAGCTCACCTCGCGCAAAGTCGATGTCGTGGTACTTGCCGCCGGCCACGAGGTGCGCGTCGACGCGTGCAGGCGGATCGCTGCCCGCACCGTCACGCTGGTCGCCGTCGGGGTTCAATAGTTGACTCGCTTGGTGAAGCCGCCGTCGACGGTGAGGTTCGCGCCGTTGATGTGCTTCGCGGCATCCGAGGCCAGGAACACCACTGCGTTGGCGACATCCTGCGCCGTGCCCAGTTCGCCGCGCGGGTGCGACTTCTGCGTGGCGGTGAAGAAGTCGGCCATGTGGTCCTTGATCATGTTCCAGTCGCCGCCCTCGATGAAGATCGGGCCGGGCTGCACAACATTGCAGCGGATGCCCTGGGCGCCGAGCACCTGCGCCTGGCCCAAGGTCCAATTGGTGACGGCTGCCTTGAAGGCGGAATAGCTGCTCGACCCGGTGGCGAAGTGCTCGGCCACCGCCGTCGTGCCGATGCTGATGAGCGAACCGCCGCCGTCAGCCAGGGCCTCCTGCGCTGTGGCGACGCCGCCTACGAGCGCCTGGAGGTCGACGTTGAAGTTGTTGATCCAGCCCTCGAGCTTGCGCTGCGGCTTGGCCGACGTGTTGTGCACGTAGATGTCGATCCCGCCGAGTTCTTCCGCAGAGCTGTTCACCCACGCGGTGAGGCTGTCGAGATCTCCCGCGTCGACGGCGCTGCCGCAGACCGTCCCGCTGGAGGAGAGCTCCCCCAGCGCCGCGGCAACACCGTCGGCATCGCGCGCGCAGATCGCGACCGATGCGCCTTCGGCCAGCAGCGTTTCCACTACCGCCCTGCCGATGCCCTTGGTGGAGCCGGTCACCAGCGCCCTCTTGCCGTTCAACCCGAGATCCATGTCTGTCTCCTTGCTGTCTTGACAGTCTTGATCGTCTTGCTGTGTGAAGGAAGCGCCGATAGGTGCACCGTCTCGCTGCCGAACCTATTGCTTCCCGCTCTTGTTCGCTGCGCTCACGGGCCGCTCGGGCCACGGCTTCGCCTGCCGGCTCAGCCTCTGGCTCAGCGAGGCACATCCTTCCACGGGATGCCGCGGTCCACGCGTGGTTCTGAGGGCAAGCCCAGCACCCGCTCGCCGATGATGTTGCGCTGCACCTCGTCGGAACCGCCGGCGATGCGGTAGCCGGGCGCTCCCAACACGTGCTCGCCCCAGGCGTAGGCGCCCCACTCGCCCGTGTCGGCCACCAGCCGAGGTCCCAGGATCTGCGAGATCACGTCCGACATGAGCCGCATCCCTTCGGTCCACTTCAGCTTGCCGAGCGAGCCTTCGGGTCCGGGCGTGCCGCCCCTGGCCAAGTCGGCAGCTCGGCGGTTCAAGTGGCCTTCGGACTGCAGGTGCAGGTACAGGCGCATCATCGCGTCGCGTACCACTGGATGGTCGGTGACGCCCAGGACCTCGGCTGTCGAGCGCAGCTGGCGCCATGATCCGCCCGGCCGCCGCCCGCCGCCGCTGCCCCCGCTGGCGGAGTGGTCGCGCTCGAAGCCGAGCGTGGTGAGCGCCACCTTCCAGCCCTCGCCCTCGTCGCCCATCCGCAGCTCGTCGCCGAGCCGGACGTCGTCGAAGAACACCTCGTTGAACGACGTTCCGCCGCTCATCTGCTTGATGGGGCGCACCGTCACCCCGGCCAGGTCGAACGGCAGCATGAACGCCGTCATGCCCTTGTGCTTGGGCTGGTCGGGATCGGACCTGGCGATGAGCAGCCCGAAGTCGGCGAACTGCGCGCCCGAGCTCCACACCTTCTGCCCGTTGACGATCCACTCGTCACCGTCGCGCACGGCACGGCAGCCGAGCGATGCCAGGTCCGAGCCGGCGCCAGGCTCGGAGAAGAGCTGGCAGCAGTAGAGATCGGTCCGCAGCAGGTCGCCGATGAAGCGTTCCTTCTGTTCGGGTGTCCCGAAGGCGCGCACGGTGGGCGCCATCAGCCCCACCGTCACGCTGAACAGTTCGTGGCTGTCGGGCACCTCGAACTCACGCTCGAGTCGGCTGTACGCCCGTGCGTGCGCGGCGCTCAGTCCGAGCCCGCCCTGGGCGACGGGCCATCTCACGGCGTGGTAGCCCTGCGTGGCTTTGAGCTGGTTCCAGCTGCGCAGCCGCTCGAGCAGGTCGGACTCCTCGTCATGGCTCATGTCGTGGAACACCGACACGCTGAAGGGGCCCTCGCCCCAGGCGATCCGGTCGGCGTTGCCGTTCGCGGCGGTTGCTGCGGGCTTCGGGTCGGCGTGCAGGCGGAGCCAGTCGGCGGCCTGCGCCGTGAACTCCTCAACAGCGGGCTGGGTCATGCGGTCTGCTTCGGTGGTGGCGTCCGAGCCGTTCGAACGGGTCCGCTCTGTCTGGCAATGCTTCCAGGCAATGCTGTCAGGCAGCCCGGTCAGGCAGACAGGTCAGACAAGCCGGCCGGATCAGCCCATGCCGTTGGCGAGCACGGCGCGGCCGTTGGCGGTGGCCCCCAGCCGGATGCCCACCACGGCTTGGTATTCATCCGACTCGTATGCCGCCCGGGCGGCCTCCATGGTGGGGTACTCGATGACGACCGTCTGCGCCCCGGCGTCGCCTTCCTTGGTGACCGAGGCCGGGTCGAGCACGAGCAGCTTGCCGCCCCCCGCCATGATCGGCGCCGCTCCACGCTGGTACTCCTTGTACTTGTCCGGGTCGACAACGTCGTAGTTCGCAATCAGGTATGCAGGCATCCGCCCGGTCTAGCAGGCCGTGCGGGGTGTTGCCGCTGCTGGCTACCGTGAACCCATGAGCGAAGCGTCCCCCCCATCACCGAACGGCTACGAGCGGATCACCTACGAGATGCCGGCCGACGGTGTGGCTCGCATCATGCTGAACCGTCCCGAGGCGGCCAACGCGCAGGACAAGCTGATGCTGTACGAGCTGACCGACGCCTTCGGCGTCGCCGCTGCCGACGACGACGTGAAGGTCATCATTCTCGGGGCGAACGGCAAGCACTTCTCGTCCGGGCATGACCTGCGCGACCGGTCGTCGTTCGAGAGCTTCGACACCGTCGGACCGGTGGCGGGCTTCTCCAAGCCCGGGGCTGAGGGCTGGATGTCGACCGAGCAGGAGATCTACATGGGCTTCTGCGCCCGGTGGCGTGACATCCCCAAGCCCACGATCGTGCAGGTGCAGGGCAAGGTGATCGCCGGCGGGCTGATGCTGGTGTGGCCGTGCGATCTCGTCGTGGCCAGCGAGGACGCCACCTTCTCCGATCCCGTCGTGGCGTTCGGCGTGAACGGCGTCGAGTACTTCGCGCATGCATTCGAACTGGGCGCCCGCCGAGCCAAGGAGCTGTTGTTCACCGGCGAGTCCATGTCGGCTGCGGAGGCACGCGAGGTCGGCATGGTGAACCGCGTGGTGCCCCGCGACGAGCTGTCGCAGGCCACGCTCGACCTTGCGGTGCGCATTGCGTCGCGGCCCTCCATGGGGTTGAAGCTGGCCAAGATGTCGGTGAACCAGTCGGTCGATGCGATGGGCTTCCCGCAGGCGTTGCAGCAGGCATTCGGCCTGCAGCACGTCGGTCACGCGCACAATCAGTGGGTGCACGGGATGCTGGTGGATCCCACCGGCGCCGACGTCATCCGGGCCGACGCCAGCGCCGGCCGCTAGGAGGCTGAGCCGGCAGGCGAAGCCGTGGCTCGAGCGGCCCGTGAGCGAAGCGAACAAGAGCGGGAAACAATCGGTGCGACAACGAGAAGGCTCGTCGCGGGGCCTCAGACGTCGCTGTTGCCGCCCGAGACCCGCCCGGGCGGCATCACCACCTCGACGTTGCCGGAACGCCACATCGGGATGACCGTGCGCTCGCAGATGCGCCAGCCCTCCGCGGTGCGGATGTAGCGATCCTCGTACCGGCCGCCGATCTCGAACACGTCGCCGCCGTCGGGCATCTTGCGCATGTGCTGAGCCCGCAAGTAGCAGCGGCCCTTTGCCGTGTCGCCCTCGATCACGATCTGGTGGTTGCCCACGAAATGCTGGCTGTCGTCGAGCGGCGTGAGCGCCCCCGAGACGCGGGCGATGATCTCGTCGACGCCGTGCTGGCCGCCCAGCCCGAGGTCGGTCACTGCATCGGCGGTGAAGACCCGGCGCAGCACTTCCCAGTCGCGGGTGTCCAGCGCCCAGCAGTAGTCGACGGTGAGCTGGACGATGGCCGCCCGGTCGGCGCTCCCGAGATCCGCGGGCGGGAACGGATCGCTCACTGCAGGTCCGTCGCCGGGGCGTACGGCGCGGGGCAGCGTGCCGCTCATACGAGTGTCCATCCTCCGTCGACTGCAAGATTCTGGCCGGTGATGTAGCTGGACGCGGCGCTCGACAGGAAGAGCACGGCGTTGGCGATCTCTGCCACCTCGGCCGACCGTCCGAGCGGGATGTTGGACGACCGCTGGGTCATCAGCGGTCCCATGAGGCCGCTGGTCGAAGGGTCCTGCGGCCACAGCGGCGGCAGCTCGCCTGAGCGCATCTTGGCCAGCGTCGGCACCGGAACGTGTCCTGGGCTGACGGCGTTCACCCGGATGCCGTGCGGCGCCAGGTCGACAGCGAGGCTGCGGGCGAACTGGATCGCCGCAGCCTTCGCCGAGTCGTAGCCGGTGCCCAGGCACGGCAGCAGGCCGTCCACAGACGCAATGACGACAATGGTGCCCGGCCGCTGGCCTTCGACCATCGAGGCGGCCGCAGGCTTGGAGCAGTGAAACAGCCCTGCGAGGTTGACATCGATCGAGCGCTGCCAGCTCTCGGTGGGCTGGTCCAAGATGCTGCCCGCCTCGCGATAGGTGCCGGCGTTGTTCACCAGCAGGTCCAGCCCGTCGATGGCGCGCACCGTCTCGTCGGCTTGGGCAGGGTCGGTGACGTCGAGCCGCACCGCTTCTCCGCCGGTCTCGGACGCGACTCGCTCTGCGCCGGCCTCGTCGATGTCCCCGATGGTCACCGACGCCCCGGCGGCGCTCAGCGTGCGGGCGATGCCTTCGCCGATGCCGGTCGCCCCGCCGGTCACCAGCGCGACTCTGCTGTCCAGGCTCAGCAGCGAGCCGATGGATGCGTCCACGCCCACAGAGTAGGACTGGTGTGAGAGCGCTCGCCTGTCGGCTGGCGCCTACAATCCCCGGAGCCGAACGGGCGGGGGCTGATGGGCGAACTCACTGGATTGGTCGCATGCGTGACCGGCGGGACGCGCGGCATCGGGCGTGCAACGGCCGAGGCCTTCGTGCGCGAGGGTGCGAGCGTGGTCGTCAACGGCCGCAGCCCGGAAAAGGGCGCGCAAGCGGTGGCGGAGATGGACTCGGCGATGGACGCCGGCGACCGAGTCCACTTCATCGCCGGCGATGTGAAGCAGCGAGCCGACTGCGAGGCCGTCGTCGACGGCACCGTCGAACGGTTCGGCAAGATCGACATCCTGTTCGCCAACGCGGGCGGCGCCAGCGGGCATGCCCCCGTGGCGGACCTCACCGACGAGGCCATGGCCGACTCGCTCGAGTGGAACTTCTGGCACACCTTCTGGACGACGAGGGCGGCGCTGGCGCACATGATCCCCCAGGGCAGCGGCCGCATCATCGCGATGTCGTCAGTCGAGGGCAAGGTCGGCAAGCCCGGCATCTCCATCTACGTGGCCGCGAAGCACGCCATCAACGGATTGGTGAAGTCGTGCGCCCAAGAGGTGGGGCCGCTCGGCATCACCGTCAACGCTGTGTGCCCCGGCGCCATCGAGACTGACATCATGGCCGCCGAGGGGCCGCCGGCCGCTGAGGCCATGGGTCTCACCTACGAGCAGCTGCTCGATCAGTTCGCGCAGGAATCGGCGATCAAGCGGCTCAACGAGGTAGAGGACGTCGCCGAGGTGTGCGTGCTGCTGGCCTCCGAAGCAGGGGGCGGGATCAGCGGCTCGCTGATCTCCATCGACGGCGGCACGGCGCCGTACTAGGGGGCTAACCCATGGCAGCAGACGGTTCAACCAACGGGTCAGACAAGCTGGCGGGACGTGTGGCCTGCATCACCGGCGGCACTCGCAGCATCGGGCGCGGCATGGCCGAGGCGTTCCTGGCCAACGGTGCTCAGGTGGTCGTCAACGGGCGCGACACCGCCAAGGGTCAGCGCGCCATCGACGAGATGTGCAGCGCTCTGGGCGTCACCGAGGCCGATGTCGCCTTCTTCGCCGGGGATGCCGCTCTCCAGGACACCGTCGAGGGGCTGGTCGACTTCACGATCGAGAGATTCGGGCAACTCGACATCTGCTGCCTGAACAGCGGGGGAGTGCAGCAGACCGCACCGGTGTTCCAGATGAGCGACGAGGAGTGGAACCTCGAAGTCGACTGGAACTTGAATCACGTGTTCTGGGGGATGCGCCGCGCCCTGCAGCACATGGTGCCGCGCCAGTCCGGCCGCGTGATCGTCACGTCGTCGGTGGAAGGCAAGCTGGGCAAGCCCGGCATCCCGGGATACGCCGCTACCAAGCACGCGGTCAACGGCCTGGTGAAAGCTGCTGCGGCGGAGGTGGGCACGCTGGGCATCACGGTCAACGCGATCCTGCCGGGGCTGATCGAGACCGACATCGTGCGCGCCACCGGTCCGGCCAGCGCGGAGGCGATGGGCCTCGGCAGCTACGAGGCACTGCTGGACGCGTTCGCACAGGAATCGGCCATCAAGCGCCTCAACACTGTCTCCGAAGTCGCGGCGGTGGCGGTGCATCTTGCCTCCGACGCAGCCCGCAACATGACCGGCTGCATGTTCCCGGTAGACGGCGGCACGCTGCCGTATTGACGGGCGCGGCTGGTGCCGCGGCTACAGCACCGCCGATGCCTCAATGTCGACGACATGGTTCAGAATGCGCGTCGCGTACGCCTCGGCCCACTTGGCGCCTCGCTCGTTGCCGGTGTCGAAGGTGCCGATGAGCGCCATGGCGCCTGACAGGTAGTACAGCGCCGCTTCCCGGTAGGCCCGCAGCGCATCGTCGAACGCGTAGACGACCCCGCGCTCGGCCACCCCGGAGTGCCAGCGCCGCAGCAGCGCCTCCCAATGCTCCACAGCGCTGGCGTGGGGCACGCTGGTGCCGACGAGGTAGGCGACATCGGCGACGCCGCGCCCGGCCAGCGCCAGCTGGAAGTCGATGAACGCCACCTCTCCGCTGCCGTCCTTCGCGAAGAAGATGTTGTCGAGACGGGTGTCGGTGTGGATCAGCGTCGTCGGGCCGGCGGCCGTGCGCTCGAGGATCTCCTCGAAGCGGGGGTCGAGGGCCAACGCCACATCGACCGATTGCGGCGGCACGCGATCCGCCCAGTCCGATTGCAGGCCACCAAGCCCCGCCCGGTAGAGGCCGGGTACCACGGCGGCGTACTGCGGCGCGTTCGGCTTCGGCAGCCAGGTCATGTCGTCGAGGTCGGGGCTTTCCCACCAGTGGGCATGGAAGGCGGCCAGCGCATCGACGACCTGCTCAGCCTGGGGGATCGTGGCGCCGATGATCTGGTCGCCCACCTCCCAGTCGGTGCTCATGTCTTCGAGCAGCAGGACGAAGTGACCGTCGTCGCCGCGCGCCACCAGCCGGCATGCCGGAGCGTGCATCGGCGAGCGGTCCAGCACATGTTCGAACATGTTCATCTCGCGCTCGTAGATGCCCAGCATCTGGGCGACATGGAGGTTTGCCGGCTCGGTGCACGGCATCTTGACCACCAGCGAGGTGGCGGTACCGTCGTCGAGCGTCAGCGACAGGCGTGCGATCTCACCGAAGATCCCGGTGCCGTCGCCGATGTCATCGGTGGCGACCGCCACGACGGCTCGGCCTGCGGTGACGGCGCTGCCGTCGCCTCCCACGGCGTCATTCAGCCACTCGACACTGATGTCAGCGGGCGTTGCCGGCAGTTCCACGGATTCCCTCCCAGATGGGCACCATCTGATGCGCTGCGTACAGGCCGGCCGAAACCGATCAGGCAGCGAAACTAGCGGCCCAGATCGTGGGCGTCCCGTTCAGCGGGGACGGGCCTGGCTCAGCACCGAACGCATGCCCGCTACAGCCAGTTGTGCCGCTGTCGCTACGGGACCCTCCCACAGCTGCTGCGAGCACACTTCGAGGCCGATCGGTGCGATCGAGCCGAGACGGTCGAGGATGCGGATCATCTCTTCCAGCGCGAACTCCCCGCGGCCCGGCGGCACACGATTCGTCAAGCAGTCCTCGAGATAGTCGGGATGCTGGGGCGAAATCGTCCCGTCGTTGAACTGCGTCGCGAAGATCTTCGTCCCGTCGAGCCGGCGCAGGTCGTCAAGATCGTTGGTGGAGCGGGTGAGGTGCCAGGCATCGAAGCAGAAGCCGCCGTTGGCCCGGTCGGCCTCGCCGACGATCGAGTCGGCGACGGCGGCGCTCTCGATGTTGGTGAGCGAGGGCACCCATTCCAGGCCGACCAGCAGGCTGTGCTCGGCGGCCCGGTCGCACAACGAGGCGAAGCCCGCTGCGGCCTGGGCGACTGAGCCGGTGTAGTTGCCGATGGCCTGCAGGTACCGGCAGCCGAACCGGTCCGCCATCTCATACGCGAGCGCTTCCTGCGCCGTGCATGCCTCGCTAGCGCGGTCCGGGCTCGCCCAGCCCCGCACAACCTCGATGTTGGCGATCACCAGTCCGGTCTCGGCGAGTGCCTGCTCGATTCGCGCTGTCTCGCGCGCATCGGTCCGGAGTCGTTCCCAAGCCCCCAGGTACAGCCCGACCGCAGCGAAGCCGGCTTCGGCTGCGGCCCGGATCCGTGCCGGGACATCGTCGAACCGGGGGCGGCTGAAGTGATCCCAGACGAGATCGTCGGGGCCGAGGTCATGCGCGCTGCGGTTCACCTCTCAAGTCTCGCGTCCAGACCGCCTACTGTCCCCCTCATGGGCGATGAGTCGTTGGAAGCCGGTACATCGGCGGCACCGGGGACCGCGCGCGGTCCCGGCCCGACGCTGCGGGAGCAGATACTGGCTGATCCCATCCGGCCGCCGGACCCGCTGCTGGTGGAGTCGCCGGTGTTTCTCGGCGACGAGGACCTGTCCTTCGAGCCGTACCTCAGTGTCGCCTACGCCGAGCAGGAAGTTCGCCACGTCTGGGGCAAGACATGGCAGTGGGCGTGCCACGTCGACCACATTCGGGAGCCGGGCGACTATTGCGTCTACGACGTCGGGCCCTACTCGGCGCTGGTCGTGCGTGTGCCCAGCGGCCAGATCAAGGCCTACGTCAACTCCTGCATGCACCGGGGCACCCAGCTGCGGCCCGCGGGGTCGTGCGGGTTCGCACAGCAGATCACGTGCCCATTCCACGGCTGGACGTGGTCGCTGGACGGCGAGCTGACCGAAGTGCCGTCGAGCTGGGACTTCCCCCATGTGGATGCCCAGAGCCACGGCCTGGTGGAGATGCCGGTCGGGGAGTGGGGCGGCTTCGTGTTCGTGAACTTCGACCGCGGCGCAGGACCGCTGTCGGAGTACTTGGGCGTGCTGCCCGAGCACTTCGCCGAGGTGTGCGGCGAATGGAGCCTCGAGAACCGCTACGTCGAGACGCACCTGCGCAAGCGCCTGCCGTGCAACTGGAAGGCCGCCGCGGAGGCATTCATCGAGGCCTATCACGTGCGCGAAACCCACGCCACCGGCCAGCCCGGCGACGAGGTGACCACCCAGTACGACGTCTTCGAGCCGAACGTCTCCCGTTTCATTCACACCATCGGCATGGACGGCCCCGAACGGCCGGTGCCCAGGACTGAGCAGCAGATGCTGGCGCACCTGACGCGCAACATCCGCCACGGCATGGAACCGCTGGAGCTCCCCGATGGCCAGCGGGCACGTGACTTCTACGCCGATCTCACCAAGTCCCAGCTAGGAGCGAGGTACGGCCACGACTTCTCCGCCCTGAGCCAGTCGGTGACGCTGGACAGCATCGAGTACTTCCTGTTCCCCAACGCGTTCTTCTTCCCCGGCCTGTCGTTGCCGATGGTGTACCGGTTCCGGCCGGACCCCGACGATGTCGACTTCAGCTATTTCGAGCTGCTGATGATGCGGCCTCGCCCCGCCGACGGCGATGCACCGCCGCCGCCGGAGGTCATCGAGCTGGATGTCGCCGACAGCTACACGAGGGCAGCCGGTCTGGGCGGGCTCGGCCGGGTGTACGACCAGGACACGGCCAATATGGCTGCGCAGACGCGGGGCTTCAAGGCGAGCGCCCGGGGCACACAGACGCTCGGCAACTACCAGGAGTCACGTGTGCGCCACCTGCAACGCCGAGTGCGCGAGTGCATCGCCGCCGGTGGGGCGGCGGTGTGACGGTCGTCGGCAGGGCGGCGGTGCGATGGTCGCCGGTGGGGCGGCGGTGTGACGGTCGTCGGCAGGGCGGCGGTGCGATGGTCGCCGGTGGGGCGGCGGTGTGATGGTCGCCGGTGGGGCGGCGGTGTGATCGTCGCTCAGCCCCACAGCGGGTCTGGATCGTTGCCCCGCCCGCTCGGCACCCAGCGGTCGCCCATCGTGGCCTCGACCGACTCCACCTTGCTCCAGTCGACCCGCAGATGACGCTGAACGATCTTCCAGCGCCCGTCGCGTTCGGCGAAGCGGTCGATGTAGCGACCGTTGAAGGTGTGCAGACGGCCGACGTCTGCGGTTGCTTCCCAGTGGTAGGCGAGCACGTAGCTCTCGACGGTGGCGCCGCGTTCCTCATCGGAGTCTGAGCTGTCGAGTTCGATGGTCGTGTTGGCGATCCGGTGCTGGGTCGCGGCGAATTTCCGCTTGAGCGTGCCAGGAGCGTGCTCAGCGAACTGCTCGATGCTCATGGGCTCGGCGCCGTAGTCGTGCAGCATCGCGCCCGGATGGAACGCGGCGGAGATGATTTCCGGCCGCAGCCGGTCGATGCCGCGGCAGTACGACAGCAGCGCATCGTGGATCTGCCGCCGCGCCGCAGCCTCTGGGCTGCCGGCATCGGTCGTGGGCGTCATGCCCGTGAACCCCCGTCCACGACGAGCAGGTGCCCGTTCACGAAGCAGGCCAGCTCGCTCGCGAGAAAGAGCGCGGCGCGGGCGATGTGATCCGGATCTCCGGCGGTCCGCAGCGGATTTGCGGCGATCACCGCGTCGATGTCGAGTCCGCTGGCGAGCAGTTCGGCGGTCTCAGCTCGAACGCCCGGTGTGTCGATGACACCTGGCGCGATCGCGTTCACCCGGATGCCCCGGGGACCGAGTTCGTTCGCGAATGCCCGTGTCAGTGCGACGACGGCTGCCTTGGAGGCGCTGTAGGCAGAAATCTTCGCACCGCCGCCGATCGCCGCAATGGAGGCCATGTTGATGATGCAACCGCCGTCGGGCATTCGCTTGGCGGCCTCCCTGGCGGTGCTGAACTGAGCCCGGACGTTGACGTCGAGCATCCGGGCGACGAACTCGTCGGTCGCTTCGAGCATCGAGCCCGTCGTGGGGTAGATGCCGGCGTTGTTCACCAGGATGTCGATAGTGCCGTCGGGCCCGCCGCCAGCCGCTCCCGCCACGTCCAATGCGGCGGAGACGTCATCGGGGTCGGTGATGTCGCAGTGTGCGAATGCTGCACCAAGCTCCGCAGCGGTGGAGGCGGCATCGGGATCGAGGTCGGCGATGGTCACGGTGGCACCGGCTTCGACGAATCGCGCAGCGACAGCCTGTCCGATTCCCTTTCCCCCGCCGGTGACGAGCGCCTGCTGGCCGCTCAGATCGATCAGTGCTTCAAGGGGCCGGGCGCCCAAGCCGTTCTCGTTCACGGCATGAATCTAGATGTGCCGATGTCACCGATGCCACGGAGGTCGATGCTCACCTGACAGCATCGCCACGCACGCGGCTGCACCGAGCGACGCGGTACGCGAGCCTTGGCAAGGCACCGAACAGCCATGACCTGCGGGCGGCAAGAGGGGTACGAGGCGATGTCAGATCACATCGAAATTGAGGGTCAGCCCGGCACCGTCACCCAGGGTGTCGATGTCGTGGTGCTGGGCAGCGGGGCAGCGGGGCTGGTGGCGGCCATCGCTGCTGCTGACAGCGGTGCATCGGTCGCGCTGGTCGAGAAGTCGGATCTCATCGGCGGCACCACCGCGATGAGCGGCGGCATCATCTGGATGCCGGTGAACCACCTGCAGGCCCCCGCCGGCATTGAGGACAGCCGGGAGCAGGCACTGGCCTACCTCGAAGCGCTGTCGCTGGGGAAGATCGACTCCGACATGGCGGCGACACTCGTCGACACCGGGCCGGAGGCACTGCGCTATCTGGCCGAGCGGACGCCGTGCAGCTTCCACCTGATTCGGGGCTACCCCGACTACCACCCTGAGCATCCCGGCGGGCTGCCCGGCGGCGGTCGCTCGCTCGACAACGGGCTGTTCAGTTACAACGAGCTCGGAGACTGGGCAGCGCGTGTCCGCAACGACCGAGGCGCTCACCCGATCATGCTCACCGAGACGCCGTTGGGCGGGGCTTCGCAGATGCCGCCGACTGATGTGCTCGTCGCGCGAGCGAAGCGCAGCGAGTTCGGCATGGGGCTCGCACTCACCGGTGCGCTGTTGCGAGGCCTCCTCGACCGAGGTGTCGAGCCGATGCTGGGAGCACCGGCCGCACGGCTGATCACTGTGGATCCGGCCGGCGATCCGACCGGGCGCCGCGCCGACGGTGCCGCCGCGGCGCCGGGCGAGCACGGGGCAGGCGACGGTGACGCCAAGGTGAGTGTCCGCGGCGTGGAGCTGGCCGATGGGCGCATGATCAGTGCCGGCGCGGTGATCATCGCGACCGGCGGTTTCGAATGGAATCCCGAGCTCACCGCGGCCTTCCTGCGAGGTCCCATGACGGCGCCCGCCGGTGCTCCGACCAACACGGGCGACGGGCTCACGATGGCAATGGAGGCCGGCGCCCGCCTCGGCAACATGTCGAGCGCGTGGTGGGTGCCGGTCGTGCGGGTTCCCGGCGAAGAGAGCTTCGGGCATCCACGGGTGCGGCTGATCTTGCTGGAGCGAACCCGACCGGGATCGATCATGGTGAACTCCGCCGGCACCAGGTTCACCAACGAGGCCGGCAACTACAACGCCATGGGCGGGGCGTTCCACACGTTCGATCCGTCCGGCTTCACCTACCCGAATCTGCCCTGCTGGCTCGTGTTCGATCACCGTCACAAGCTGAGCTATGACGTCGCCGGCGCGCCGCCGGGGCCGGACGCACCGGACTGGATGAACCGTGCTGAGACCCTCGACGAGCTCGCCGCGGCGATCGGGGTTCCGGCGCCGGCGTTGGGGGCGACCGTGGCCCGCTTCAACGCCGACGCAGCACAGGGGCGCGACACCGAGTTCGGTCGCGGCGACAGCGCCTATGACACGTTCAACGGCGATCAGCGCATCGCAGGTGTCGGCGCGACGCTCGGGCCGCTGGAGACCGCCCCCTACTACGCCACCGAGATCGAGCTGGGCACGCTGGGCACCAATGGCGGCCCCAAGACCGACACGCGGTGCCGGGTGCTGGCCAATGCCGGCGGGGTGATCGGCGGGCTGTATGCCGCGGGCAACGCCATGGCCGCACCGACCGGGATGCTGTACGGCGGCGCCGGGGGGACCCTCGGCCCTGCCATCACCACGGGCTTCATCGCCGGCCGCGATGCTGCTCGCACCGTGACCGCGGGGCGGTAGAGCGAGGCTCGCCCGCGCCGCTCATCCCTCGATGTAGCCGCTCATCCCTCGATGTAATCGCCCAGCAGGGGCTGCATGCGCAGGTGCTCGGGGATGCGCTCGGCGCCGATGACCCGATCGAGCTGCTCGTGCAGGTGCCAGATGCGGCGTTCTTGGTAGTTGATGGGAATGCCCCCCAAGGCCGGTGACTCCATCGACTCCTGCATCGGGGCCATGTTCATCATGTCCTCGTCCATGATCTGGTCGAAGCCCGTGCGGCGTTCCTGCCAGTGCGGCGGCAGTTCGCCCTCGCCCCAGGCGTGAGTGCCGTCGACCGTGGGCGCGTAGTAGATCCAGTCGAGCCGGGTGGTCCGCTTGTCCATCGGCCAGAACAGCAGCAGGGGGAATCCGATGCGCCCGAACGGGATGATGATGTTCGGGAACAGGCTGAGGGCCGTGCTGGTGCAGTCGACCATGGCAGGGACGCGCTCGGCCGTGGCGAACGGGCCCTGGTCCAGAAACTTCCAGTCGTCCCACGCCTCCATCCCCATCCGCTCGCAGTTCTGCTTCGAGTAGGGGGTGATCATGCGGCTGTGGCCGTTCGGGTACAGGCCCATCGCAGCACCGCGGTTGTCGAGCACAGACACGCCGTTGCGGGAGTGGATGTGTCGGAAGTGGTACACCTCCAAGAACGCCTCGGCGGTGACCTTCCAGTTGCAGGGGACGATCACGCTCTTGCGGTACACCTCGCGCAGCAGCTCGCAGTCGAACGGCTCGAAGATCTCTGCGATCGGCCCGATCCAGTCCGCCAGCGGCGGTGCGCTGAGGTCGCGGTTCACGAAGATGAAGCCGCCGAAGACCTCGCAGCTCGCCTGCGGCAGGCATCGAGCCGACCAGTCCAGGTCGACGAAGTCGCGCTCGTCGGGCAGCGAGACCAGCGTGCCGCCGTCGATCTCGTAGGTCCATGAGTGGTACTGGCAGCGCAGCCTGCGTGAGCTGCCGCGGTCATCGCGTACCACCGGTGCACCCCGGTGCTGACACGTGTTGTAGAAGCAGCGGATCTGGCCGTCGGTGCCGCGCACGATCAGCAGCGGCACACCGAGGTCCTTGAACACGAAGTAGTCGCCCGGCGCTGCGACATCTTCCGCACGCCCGGCGATCACCCACGTGCGCGGCCACATGTGCTCGTTCTCGAGCGCCGCGAAGTCGTCGGTGATGTGCCGCTCGACAGGTATGTCGTGGAACGCGGGAAAGCCTTCCGGAGGGCCGGTGCGATCGAACTCATACGACATGTCCGAGCGGATGCGGTCGATCAGCGCGCTATCCATCTGCGTCTGCCCTCAGGGGTTGCGGCGAGGTCGAGGCTCACTCATCGAGCTCGTCGCCGCCCAGATAGCTCGCCAGCAGCAGTTCCTGGTGCTGTTTCAGCTCGGCGGCCGTGCCTTCCATCACGATGCGGCCGCGGTTCATGACGTAGGCCCGGTCGACGACTTCGAGGGCCATGTGAATGTGCTGTTCCACGATCAGCACGCCGGCGCCGGTGGACTCGGCGACGTCACGGACGATCGGCAGCAGGCGCTCGACGATCACCGGTGCGAGGCCCAGGCTCATCTCGTCCACCAGCAGCAGCCGGGGGCGCCCCGCAAGCGCCCGCGCCATGGCCAGCATCTGCTGCTCACCGCCCGACAGCAGCCCGGCTCTGCGGTCGAGCAGGTCTCGCAGCGCCGGCAGCAGTTCCAGCGCGTGCTCGAGATCTTCGGTTTCGTTGTCGGAGGTGCGCAGGCCCAGCTGCAGGTTCTCCTCGGTGGTGAGATCGAAGAAGAGCGAGCGATCCTCTGCGACATGCGCAAGGCCGAGCCGGGCGTTGCGATGCGGGTACTTGGTGTCGACGGCGATGCCGTCGATCCAGACGTGGCCGGCAATCGGCTTGATCAGCCCCGAGATCGTCAGCAGCGTGGTGGTCTTGCCGGCGCCGTTGGGCCCCAGCAGCGCGACAACCTCGCCTGGCCGCACCGACATGTCGAGATCGCGAACGACGGCGATGCCGCTGTACCCCGTATGCAGCCCCGCGATGGTGATGCCGTCAGTCTCCGCGCCAGCACCGCTGTCATCGCCTGGCGCACCGGCGCTGCCGCGCAACAGCCGGCGCCTCACTGCGCCTCCCTCGCGTCCTTGGCGCCCGCCTCTTGCAGGTCGGTGGCCGACTCGCCGAGGTACGCCCGCACCACTTCAGGATGGACTCTGATCTCGTCGGGTGTGCCGGCGGCGATGATCTTGCCGAAGTCGAGCACGTAGATGTAGTCGCAGACGTTCAGCACTAGGCCCATGTCGTGGTCGATCAGGAAGACCGTGATGCCGTGGGTCAGGAATGAGCGCAATTGGCTGCCCAGCAGCTGGCTCTCTGATGTGTCGAGTCCGGCTGCCGGCTCGTCGAGCAGCACCAGTTTGGGCTGCGATGTCAGTGCCCTGGCCACCCCGACGAGCTTCCGCTGCCCGTGCGACAGGTCGCCGGGGTTCGCGGCGCGATGCTCGGTGAGCCCGAGCACCTCCAGCGCCCAGTCCACCTGCGGCTCCACCCCGGTCTTGCGCGAGGGCTTGACGAGATCGCCGAGGAAGCTGTGCCAGCGGGGCCGCTCGCCCGCAACGAGCAGGTTGTCCTCGACGCTCAGATCGTCGAACAGCTCCAAGGACTGGAATGTGCGGGACAGCCCCGCTTGGGCTCGCTCGTGCGGCTTCATGGCCAGCAGGTCCGCTCCGTCGAGCGTTGCGGTGCCCGCGGAGGTCGGGACGAAGCCCGTGATCGCGTCGATGAACGTCGTTTTGCCGGCGCCGTTCGGCCCGATGAGGCCGACGAAGCTGCCGGGCTCGATGCTGATGCTGACTGCATCGTTGGCATGCAGGCCGCCGAAGGTGACGGTCAGGTCGCAGGTCTCGAGCAGGCTCACGAGGCGTTGCCTCCTGCGTCACCTGACACGCCGGCGCCAGCGGCATGCGCGGGTTCTGCCGGGGCCGTCTGCTCGGTAGTGACGGGGCCCCACGCGGGCGAGTCGGGCGGCGGCACGTAGAACAGCCCGCCGGTGCCGGTGGCGTACCTGATGATGGTCTGGATGAGCGCCCGCACATTCAGCCCGATCCACACCGCCAGCACCAGCATCCAGCCGTTGAAGTGCGCTTGGCGGGTCCAGACCAGCCATCCCAGCACCAGGCTGATGGCGATGGTGGGTGCGAGCCGGACCAACAGGCGCTGCCAGTGGCGCCAGCGGGCGTAGCGAATGAAGTTGCGCACGACAGCCATCGCCTGCAGGTTCAGCATCGCGATGCCCTCGCCGTTGGTGATGATCGCGTTCAGGATCAGCCCGAGGGCGCCGACGGCGGTGATGTAGTCCTTGGTGACATCGGGGAAATGGTGGCTGATGAAGTAGGCGAGGATGCCGCCGGCCGAGATCAGCGAGCCGTACACCGAGCCTGACGCCATCGAGATGCCGCCTAGGTAGGCGAAGGCCAGCACGGCGATGCCGACGAAGACGTTGTAGTTCTCGAACGAGATCGACGACAGCTTGTAGGCCGTCAGCACGCCGCCGACGCCGGCCAGCCCGGCAGCGATGCCGAAGCCCAGCAGCTTGTTGCGAGCCACGTCGATGCCGGCTGCTGCAGCGGCGCGCTCGTTCGAGCGGATGGCGAGGAAACGCCTGCCGGTGCCGCCCCGGCGCAGGTTCGTCACCGCCACCGCGCAGAGCACGATGAGGATGATGGCGAACACCGCGAACTGCCAGCGGTCGGGATTGAACGTCTCGGGGTCTTGAACGCCGACATCTGCGCCGAAGACGCTCGGCCGGGGCACCGGATTGTTCGACTTCGCACCCTCGCCGGACAGGAATTCGTTCTTCAGCACGAATTCCCTGATCGCGACGACGGCGGTGATGGTGACCACCGCGAGCTGCACGCCGCGGATGCGCAACGCCGGCAGCGCGATGAGCAGCCCCGCAGCGACCGCGATGAGCACGCCCAAGACCATGCCGATCTCGTGCGGCAGCCCCGGCCCGTCGACGGTCACGAATTGGAACTCGGTCTCTTTGGTGCCGTCCGAGACGAGCCGCACCATCATGTAGGCGGCAACGCCGCCCAGCGCCGTCTGAGCCAAGCTGATCTGGCCGAGGTAGCCGGTCAGCACCACCAGCGACAGCATCACCGGTATCGCCACCAGCGAGGCGGTGAAGGCCACTTCCCACGGCCCGCTGAACAGCCAGACGCCTCCCAGGGCCAGCAGCAGCGGGAGTCCGGCGGTCACGAGCGGGTTGCGCGTCTTAGGTGCCCGCGGCTGGCCCTTGACGCCGACGGTGCCGCGCTCGGGCAGCTTGTCGCCTCGCAGGAACAGGAACAGCACCACGACGGCGAGCGGGATGATCTGCCGCACGGCCTCGGCGCGCAGCAGCTCCGGCCACCAGTCCCGATTGGCGATGTTCACAAACCCGGACTGGACCATCCCCAGACCGATGCCGCCCAGCGTGGCCAGCCAGACCGATTTCAGGTTGCCGAGCAGCGCCGCCACCAGCGCCGGGATGACGAACAGCGAGTAGTTGGACGGGGTGAGCGTCGCGATGCCCACGAACAGCAGCCCCGCCGCACCAGCCATGAGCGAGGCCAGCAGCCAGTTCAGCAGCGCCAGCCGCTGGGGCGAGTAGCCCAGCAGCGTGGCGCCCTTCTCGTTCTCGTCAGCGGCTCTGGTCGCGAGACCGAAATGCGTGCAGCGGTAGATCAGCGCCACGCCGCCGCCCATGATCAGCGCCGCCACGAGCACCCAGACCCGATCGACGCCGATGCTGGCGCCCAAGCCGAGAAAATTGTCGAGCGAGCCGGTGGGCAGGAATCCCTGCTGGGTGCGCAGCGTGCTGCCGAAGTGGATCTGCGCGATGGACTGGAACCACAGCATCGCTCCGACCGACCCGATGACCTTCGCCAGCGCCGGCGAATTGCGCAGCGGCCGGAACACGAGGTAGTGCAGCATCACGCCGAGCAGCAGGGCCATCGCCATGCCGAAGAAGATCGGCACGGCCTGATCCCAGAAGAAGCCGGCCTCGGAGAACCCGGTGTCGCGGATGTTGATGCGCACCGGCAGGTTCAGCCAGTGCGTGGGCAGCGGGTCAAACCACGGCAGGTAGACGTCGCCGGTCTGGCGGAGCTCCGACCAAGTGTAGGCGGCGTACATCGCGACCGCGCCGTGCGCGAAGTTGATGACGCCCGAGCCCTTGAAGGCAGCCACGATCCCCGAGCCGAGCATGGCGTAGAGGCCGCCCGCGCCGATGCCGATGACGATGGCAACCAGCAGATCGCTCATGACGCATCACTCATGTGAGTCGCCCCCTGTCCACTCGCACCCCTTGGGTTGCACGCGGGCAGAGCCTGCCCGTCGCCACGGGCGGCGCAGGGCGGGCTCTGCCCGGCGTGCTGCGGCGCTGCTAGCCGCGCGGCACCTCGGAGGCAACCGCAGACAGCAGGTCACGGACGTTGATCCACGTGCTCGGGTCGGCCGGGTCGTGGCCCAGGAACTCGTTGGCCACGAACTCCTCGCCATCCCAGGTGAAGCTCGTGAAGTGGAAGGCGCAGATCGCGCCCCAGTCGGACACCTTGTTGGCGCAGTCGAGCGGCGTGCCCGCCACGCGGTGCTGATTGTCGAGCGAGCCCATGAAGTCCTTCAGCGCCTGATGATCGCTCGGGTCGCCGCCGGCGGCGACGAAGTCGCCGACGACCTGGTACGCCATCACCGCGGTGTTGAAGCCGAGCCGCATGAAGGTCGACAGCGGCGACTCAGGATCGCCTGCCATCAGGACCGCTTCGCGCTGATTCACTTCCCACTGCCAGAACGGGTGGAACTGCGCCAGCAGCGATGCATTGTCCGGCGACGGCGGACCGTCGAAGCCGAAATGCTTGCCGGTGGCGGAGGCTGCGCTGGTGACGGCGTCGTCCACGCATGAGCCCGACGGCCACACCTGGTGGGTGTTGCCGGCAGCGTCGAGCGCATCGTTGTACTCGGCGCAGTCGGACGCCTGGATGCCGAAGTGCACGGCACCGTTGCTGCCCTCGAGGAAGTTCAGCACCTCCTGCACGTTGGCGTCGTTGTCCGAAGGATCGCCCGGCGCCTCGGGGAAGCCGCGGTATTCGATGCCCGCCGTCTGCTCGAAGTACTTGTAGAAGCGCTCCTGCGTGTCAGCCCAGCATTCTTGGCCCGGTGCATTGTCGGAGTAGATGATCGCGATGCGGTCGTGGCCCGCTTCGACCATGGCTTGCGCCCCGCCCGGGAACGCCGAGACGCATGCGCCGCCCATGGCGAGCGATCCGTCCGCGACGAAGTCAGCGACGAAGATCGGCAGCGTGTCGATGACGGGGAACTGGCCGCCCCACACGGGCCAGAAAATCGGGCTGAAGAAGTCGATGCCCTTCACGATGATGTCCGGATTGGCAGCGACCGACTCTGCGGCGCAGGCTTGCGCCTCAGCCGGGTCGAGCGTGTGAGGACATGACTCGAGCGTCAGCGGCCTGCCTGGCACGCCGTTGGCGAGATCGGCGCCGACGCCGCCGAGCGAGGTGTTGATGAAGTTGATGCCGATCTCGAGGCCCTCGCGAATCTCGGGGAACGAGCCGCCGGGCGACCCCTCCAAGTTCACCAGGAACAGGGTGATCGGATCGCCCTCGGCTGCTAGCGGGTTGGCCTCGCCCAGGTGGACCGCCTGCTCCCATTCCTCGGCGCCGTTGCCGAAGACGGAGTTGTCGGCGAGCATGCCCGACATGTCGTCGTCGGCCATGTCGTCGTCAGCCATGTCAGCGCTGTCGTCGGCCATGTCGTCGTCAGCCATGTCAGCGCTGTCGTCGGCCATGTCGTCATCGGCCATGTCGGCGCTGTCGTCCGCAGCCGCCTCGGTCGTAGCGACCTCCTCGGCCTCTCCATCGTCGCTGCCGCACGCCGCAGCAACGAGCGTGAACGCGAACAACAGCGCAAGCAGCCTTGCGAGTCTTGAAGTTCTCACGTGATCCCCTCCCGGAATTTGTGAAGGCACATTAGGCGAAATGGGGCGGCCACATTGGCTCGTCGGCCGTCCAGGAGACGGGCTCGCCCCATTGCTCGCTGAACACCGACAGATGCGCCGGCTTGCGCTGGGCCACGGCCCACTTGCCGAGCGGTGTGCCCAGCGGGACCATGCCGTGCATCTGCCAGACGCCGTCATCGGGCACGCCCAGCAGGCGCTCCACCCGCTCCTGCTGCAGCTTGAGCAACGTCGTGATGGCCGTGCCCAGGCCTTCGGCGCGCGCCGCCAGGCAGAGGTTCCACAGGCACGGAAACGTCGTGGTCTCCCCGCCGGGCTTGCCGAACACGAACACCAGGACTGGCGCTTGGTGCAAATTGTCGGCGAACCACTGGGCAGAGCTGTCAATGCGGACCGCCGCCTGCACGGCCGGATCGTCCCGGTCGCCTGAGGCCACCTGCTGCTGGACGTGTGCGTAACGCGTCGAGTTCAGCTCGTCGAGGCACTCGCGGTAGATGCGCTGAATCTCCGCCTTGGTGGCAGGCTCGGCGACCGTCATGAATCGGAAGCGCTGCTCGTTCCCGCCACTGGGGCCGCGCACTGCTGCGTCGAACAGCTTGGGCAGCAGCGCAGGGTCGAGCGGCTCCGATGACAGCCGGCGCATCGCCCGAGTCGTGTAGATGGCTTCGTAGACGTCCATCCGGGCAACGTAGCCGGGTGTCACGCGGTCAGGCGGGCTGCGTGAGACTGCCAGTCCGGCGGCGGTGTAGCTTGACGCCGCTGCCGAACGGAGTCGCGCCATGCCAGAGCCATCATCGAGGCAATCATCGGAGGCCCACCCCGAGGAGAACTACGAGGACGTCACGATGTACGACCTCGACGCCGACACCGAGGAGCAGCTGCTGCTCGCACACAACGAGTGCACATTCATCTGGGCCAACAAGGAGGGCTGGCCGGTCGGCGTGATCATGTCGTACGTCTGGAGCGACGGAAAGTTCTGGCTGACGGCTTCGAGCCAGCGGGCTCGCATCAGCGCCGTGCGGCGAGATCCGCGGGTGTGCATCGTCGTCACCAGCACCGGCTCGCCGATGCCGCGCAACAAGGCGATCACGTGGAAGGGCACCTGCACGGTTCACGACGATCGCGAGACCAAGGACTGGTACTACCCGGCGCTGGCCGCGGCGCTGAGGCCCGACAGCGAAGCAGCCCAGGCCGCTTTCGTCGAGTTCCTGGACTCGCCCCGCCGCGTCATCCTCGAGGTCTCCCCGACCCAGCGGATCGGCTACGACGGCGCCAAGATGTCGAAGGCCACTGCCGAGTGGATGGCAGCGCGGGCCTCCCGCTGAGGAACGAAAGGCACGCCATGAAGGTCGGCATCACGCTCCCGACGCTCTACCCGATGGAGGGAACGACGCAGATGCTCCCCCTCTATGAGCAGATGGGTGCGGACAGCTACTGGGCGCCCGACCACATCTTGGGCGTCTTCCACCCCGAGCTGTGGGCCGACATCCCGCTGTCGGCGCTCGGCGCCGACCCCGATGCGTTCTACGACCCCTTCGCCTACGGGGTGAAGGTGGGCACCATGACCGACAAGCCGTACGGCATCTCGGTCACCGATTCGACCCGCCGGCGAGCAGCCGACCTGGCCCGCACCGCATTGACCCTGCACGATCTGATTCCGGGTGGCTTCATCCTGGGCATCGGCTCGGGAGAGGCGGAGAGCCTCACACCGTTCGGCTACCCGTTCGATCGCCCCGTGGCTGCGCTCGAGGAATGCCTGATCGAACTGCGAAGCCTGCTCGACACCGGGTCGATGCCCAACGGGCCTGGTCGAATGGGCCTGCCGCTGGAGATGCCGGGCAAGGGCAGCCCGCCCGTGTGGGTTGCCGGCCACGGCCCCCGGATGCTGCGGCTCACCGGCCAGTACGGCGATGGCTGGATTCCGGCGTGGTGGATGTCGGCCGAGGAGTACGGGCAGAAGTACCAGACCATCTGCGAGCACGCCGCAGCGGCAGGCAGGCCCGCACCCACCGCCGGCATGCTGCCGTTCTGCCTGTTCGCGGAGAGCGCCGAACGGGCTGCGGAGATGTTCGACGCCGAGCCGCTCGGCAAGCTGTTCGGCCTGTTCGCCATGGGTTCCATCTGGGAGGCGAACGGGATGTCTCACCCGCTCGGCAACGACTCCCAAGGGTTCATCGATGTCATCATCCACGACCTCGACGCCGACGACCTGCGCGATCTGGCGCCCACGATCCCCTTCGAGATGGTGCAGCAGGTGCTGTTCGTGGGCAACGCGCAGGAGATCGGTTCGCAGCTCGAAGGCTTCGCGCGCAACGGGCTGGAGTACGCCGTGCTCGCGAACCTCACCGGCGTCGTCGGCGGGATGGACGAGATCATGGCGAGGGCCATGGAGTTCCCTCAGCTCATGGCGGTACTGCGAGAGCTCTGAGCCGCTAGCGCTGACTGTGTTTGATGCTTCCAGCTACCGCTGACTGTGCTTGATGGTTCCAGCTAGCGCTGACTGTGCTTGACGCTTCCAGCTACCGCTGGCTGTGTTTGATGGTTCCAGCTACCGCTGGAACGCCACCTCGGCACCGGCGAAGAGGTCGGCGAAGTCGTCGTCGGTCTCTGCGGCCACGAGGCGATCCACCCAGCCGTGAAAACGCTGGCCGCCGGCCTCGTTGCGGCCGAACAGGAATTCCGTCTTGGCACCGGTCTTGACGGCCCGCTGGATCCGGTTGCCGGTGTAGTAGTCCTCGTCGCGCACGACGTGCAGCAGGAACGCCTGCTGGGCCTCGATCAGCTCGTCGAGCTGCTCGTTGGGCTCGAATGCGGCCAAGAAGTGCTGGATGGTGCGGGATGTGTCGGGATTGTCGCCGGGGAACAGCGTCGAGATCATGTACATGCGGCCGCCGCCGGGAACGCCGTCGGCGCTCACCTTGAAGCCCGCGACCGAGGTGTGCGGGAAGATCGTCCATACGCCTGCGGTCAGCACATCGCTGGGCCAGTCGTCTTCTTCGAGTTCGTCGAGCACCAGGATCCGGTGGTCGGGCGAGGTCACCCGCTGGTGAGGCCCCCACGCGTCGTAGATGGCCTTGTTGGAGTAGTCGGGTCCGAACGTCTCCCGATGCAGGATCGGCAGGTGGTAGAAGTCGAGATAGCCGTCGTAGGCCACCTTCCAGTTGGGGCCGTCGACGCTCTGGCTGCCCACGTAGGCACAGTTCGCGAAGTCATGATGCTCCAGCATCTCGCCGTAGCCGCAGAGGTAGGCGTCGATGTCGAAGGGCATCCCCGGCGTGAGGGCGCCGAAGATGATGCCGGCCCGCTCCGCCACGGGAAGCGGTGTGAGGCCGTTGCAGTCGGGGTCGAGATCGCCGAATTCGTCGCGGTCGAGGATGCCGACCAGCCGACCCTCGTTGTCGTAGCTCCAGGCGTGGTAGGGGCAGGTGAACCTGCGGGCCGAGCCGGTTCCTTCCCGCACGACGATCGAGCCGCGGTGGCTGCACATGTTCACGAACGAGCGCATCTGGCCGTCAGCGCCGCGTGACAGCAAGATGGGCACGCCTGCCACCTCCAGCGCCTTGTAGCTGCGGGGCTCTCCCAGCTCGCACGTGAAGCCCAGCACCAGGGGAGTGCGCTTGAAGACACGCTCCATCTCCAGTTGCCAGCGATCCGGGTCGTAGTAGTTCGTGGCCGGGACCCGCCCGATCTCGCCCGCCAGCGGCACGGTGCCCGCGCGAGCGTGCTTGAGGGTCCTGCGGGTGAGCTCGACCAATGTCTCGTGGCTCATCTGAACATCCAAGCGCATGCGTCGGCCGGTGAGGTTTCTGGTTGCCGCACGGTTTTCTCCTCGCTCTTGTTCGCTTCGCTCACGGGCCGCTCGGGCCACGGCTTCGCCCTGCGGGCTCAGCCTCTTGCCCCTCGCGGGCGGCCTCGGCCACCCGGTGGTTGGCGACCTGCGGGCCGGCGATCCAGTTGCACATCTGCGGGTCGCACTCGCGCAGCTCGCCGCTGATCCACTCGCCTTCGCTGGTGAACACCCCCTGGCGGTCGCCGTCGGTCACCACGATGTCGCCGATCTCGTCGTCGTGCTGGCGCTCGTACAGCGCACCGCTGAACGGGTGATGCAGGCCGCTCGGCATGTCAGCAGCCTCCTGCAGCCGTGGCGGCCGCCTCAGCACCGCTCGCCGAGATCGCGACTGCCTGCTCGCGGCCTCGCTCCACCCATTCGCTCAGCTTGTGGTGCAGCCAGCGGACCTTGCTCTCTTGGTAGTTGCCCAGGGTGATGCCTGGCTTGCGGGTGGTCTCGAGTCCGATCTGCAGCTTGGCCATATTGAAGAGGTCCTGGTTGAACACCTTGCCCAGCATGCCCAGCTCCGCAGCGTCGGTGAAGGTCTCGAACTCTTCCAGCCAGTGAATCTCGCACGGCGGCGGCTTCTCGCCCTGGTAGGGCGCCAAGAAGATGCACTCCATGATCGCGGAGCGGTGATCGTCGCCGTTCGGCCTGAAGCGGTACACGATGCGGTTGAAGGCGCCCCACGGGTGGAAGTTGGGAAAGACCGTGTAGTCGATGCTGTCCATCATCTCCGCGTCGGACATGGCGTCGACCCACTCGTCGCCGGCCACCGTTCGCCACCGCTTGCGGCTGGCCTCTGCGGCGATCGCACGCATGTTGGCCTGGTCGTCGAGCTGCATCGGCAGCTCTTGATCGTGGCGCACGTCGAGCATCGCCCGCATCATCTCGGTAGCGGTGGGCTCCCAGTCCAGCAGTGGGCTGGGTGTGCCGCCTGGCGTGATCACCCGGGCGAAGTTCTCCCAGATGTCCACCTGGGAGTTGGTGTCGCCGAGGTACGGCATGATCTGGGGGTGCGTGGCGTTCACGTGGTACGCCTCGCAGAACGCCTCTTGGGCGATCTTCCAGTTCGCCCCGATCACCTTCGCCACGTGCGCCTGCTTGTAGCGCCGCTCGAGGTCCCACACCTCGAACTGGTCCACGATCTCGCCCAGGAAGTCTTCGAGTGACTCGCTGTTGTCGGGATCGGGGTTGATGAACACGAACCCGGCCCACTCGCCGACCTGAGCCTCGGGCAGCGTGAAGTTCTCGCGGTCCACGTGGGGGAAGTCCCAGTCTCCGGGAATGTCTTGCAGTTCGCCGCCCAAGGTCCAGGCGAAGCCGTGGAAGGCGCACCTGATCTCGCTGCAGCGGCCGTTGTAGTCCTTGAGCCGCCGGCCCCGGTGCAGGCAGGCGTTGACGTAGGCCTTGATGCCGTCTTCGGTGCGCATGACGATGTAGGAGTCACGGACGATCTCGTAGATGCAGTAGTCGCCCACCTCGGGAATCTCGTCGGTGCGGCAGGCGTACTGCCAGACCTTCTGCCAGATGTGCTCGACTTCGGCCTCGTGCCACGCACGGCTGGTGTAGCGGCTGGCGGCGACGTCCTCGCTGCCCAGATAGCGCGGGTGGTCGAGCCGCAACACCTCGGGCACCTCGTGCGTGTCGGCGTCGAGCAGCTGCTGGTAGCTGATGCCCGGTGACCGTGCTTGCCCCCCTGTGGTCGGCTGATCGGTGCTCGATTGACTTGGGGCGACGGACATCAGGCGCTCCTCCCGCAGTGCTCGCCGCTCGCCGAGCGGTCGGTGCTCAGTCTTGCCGGTGTTGCGTCACTGTGCCGCCGCGCTGGGGCGGCGCTCACGGTGTCCGCGGGTCACGGGGGTTGTTGCAGCCGTCGGGGTGTCGTCGTTGTCGGCGTGCGGCGCTGTTTCGCCTGTTCGTGATGGCGTGTTTCCTGCTCGTCTGTCGCTGTTGTGGTGCGGGTTGGCGTTGTGGGTCGTTGACGGTGCTGTGTCGGGGGGTTGGCTTGCCGGCTTGTGGTGTGCCGATGCTGCGTGTGCGTCTGTTGGGGGAGGGGCTGTCGTGTTGTCGCGCGGTGGGCGCGGCGCGAGTTTTTGGTGGGTTGGGTCGGCGGTGCATTAGGCCTGCGGGCGGGGCGTGGGGGGAGCTGCGTGAGGGCGGTCGGCGGCGCGCGGCGCTGTGGTCGGCTCAGACGACGACTCAGGCCCCGACGGCCGCGACAGCCGCATCCGAGGCCTGACCCTGCGGACGGGCCGCTGCACGATCGAGGTCACCACCGGCGCAGCACGCGCCACCGGCGCCTTCACCCTCACCGTCGAGTTCACGACCGCCGCGGCGACGGTCGCCGTCTGCGGCCTCGCCGACACCGCCCGCACCCCCCAGCCCGGGGCCGCGACCGTGACGGTCACCGGACTGGCCTCCAGCTACGACGCGTACGCCGGCAGGGAGCTGGTGGTGGGGGTGCGCTCGACGGTGATGCGTCTGGTGTGCTCGCATTGGGGCTCCAAGAGCGGGCGTGTCCATGACCGGCGAGCCAAGAGGGTCCGTGACTTGGAGGTCTCGGGCCGGCTGACGGTGATGGTGTGGGATCGGCGGCGGATGGTGTGCGACGGGTGCGGGCGGCGGTTCTTGGAGGGCGAACTCCACTGGTGGTTGCGAGTGTTCGGTCATGATGGCCGGTTGTCAACTGAAGCAACCGCCAGTGGAGTTGCCAGTATGGCAGAGAGGCTGTCGTTGGCTGAGCGTGCTCGTATTGAGGGGTTCGCCGGTGCGGGAACGAGAGTTGATGAGATCGCGGAGCTGATCGGCCGTGACCGGTCAACGGTGTACCGGGAGCTGGACCGCGGTCGTGGGCGTGATGGGGTGTGCCGGGCCGAGCCGGCGCACCGAGCAGTCCGTCGGCGTGCCCTGCGGCCCCGCGCCGCCAGGCTCGAAGCGGACCCCGCGCTGGCCGGCGAGGTGGCTGCCAGGCTGGCCTTGTGCTGGTCGCCGCACGCGATCAGCGCCGATCTGGCCCACACGGGTCGGCGGGTGTGCGCGGAGACCATCTACCGGGCTGCCTATGGCGGCTGCTGTTTGGGCGCCGATGCGTGGAGGAGCCTTCCCCGGCAGCGGCGCTGCCGCCGCGGCGACAAGGCCAGCCCGCTGGGCGATTACCGGCCGATCAGCGAACGACCGGCCGCCGCCGGGGACCGCAGCGAGGCAGGCCGCTGGGAGGGCGACCTGATCGTCGGGGCTGCGAACAAGAGCGCCGCAGCGGCCCTGGTGGAGCGCGCCAGCCGCCACGCCCTGGTCGTAGCGCTGCCCGATGGCTGCACCGCCCCCCAAGTCGCCGAAGCAGTCACCGCAGCGCTCGCCCGCCGGCCCCAGCACCTCGTCCGCACCCTCACCTGGGACCAAGGCCGCGAAATGGCCCGCTGGGCCGACATCGAAGCAGCACTGGGCATCGAGGTCTGCTTCTGCGAACCCCACAGCCCTTGGCAGCGCCCGACCAACGAGCACACCAACGGGCTGCTGCGACGCTGGCTGCCCAAAGGCACCCCCCTCGATCTCAGCCCACTGCGGCTGTCAGCCATCGAGGACAGCCTCAACACGATGCCCCGAAAACTCCACAACCGGGCATCAGCCGCCGACATCTACACTCGACGTGCCCGGCCGGGCCGAGTCCAGCAACGACTTCACCGGTCCCCGAACGCCTTCGGTGCGCAGCGTCTCGAGCTGCTGGTCGGGGTCGATGTGGCTGAGGTCCACATTCAGGTTGCCGCTGAGGTGCGCGAGATCTGCCTCGAGCGAGAGCGTCTCGAGGCAGTCGGCGTGCTTGGCTTTCGCCTCAGCTTCGGTACCGCCCACGATGGTGGACAGGCCGGCGATGATCTTCACGTCGTCTGGTTGGCGGCCGGCCGCGACGACCCTGCGCTTGATGTCTTCAGCGATGCGTTCGAGACCCCGCGAGGCCGCCACCACGAAGACGCACTCGGCATGCTTGGCGGCGAAGTCCCGCCCTCGATCCGACGAGCCGGCCTGATAGATCACCGGCGTGCACTGCGGCGACGGCTCGGCCAGGTGCGGTCCCGCAACCGAGTAGTACGGGCCGTCGTGGTCGATCGGCCGAACGCCGGCCGGATCGGCATAGACACCGCGCTCGGTGTCGGCCGGCACCGCGCCGTCAGACCAGCTGCCCTCCCAGAGCTTGTAGCAGACGTCCAAGTAGTCCTCGGCCCGCTCGTAGCGAGTGTCGTGCTTCGGCAGCGCCTCGTAGCCGAGGCTCCGCGCGCCGTTCTGCAGGTACGACGTGACGACACTCCACGCCACTCGCCCGCCGGTGAGGTGATCGAGCGTGGTGATCTGGCGGGAGAACGTGAACGGGTGCGCTTGCAGCACGTTGCTGGTGAAGGCGAACCCGAGGTGCTCAGTGACCGTCGCCATGGCGGGGATCAGCAGCATCGGATCGTTGACGGGCACTTGCATGCCCTCGCGCAGCGAGGTGTCGGCACTGCCCCGGTAGGTGTCGTACAGCCCGATCACGTCGGCCAGGAAGACGGCGTCGAAGCAGCCCGTCTCGCAGATGCGGGCCAGCTCCAGCCACGGGTCCAGCGAGGTGTACTCCCGCTGGCGGGTGTCGTCGCGCACCCTCAGTCCCTGCTGGATGTGGCTGACACAGTTCATGGAGAACGCGTTCAGGATGATGCGCCGCCCGTCCGGCCCGTCTGCACCCGCGTCCGCCGCCGCAGGGTCAGTCTCGCACTGGCGGCTGCGCGCCGACCGACTGCTCAGCGAGCATTGGAACTCGGGGCCGTGAGGTAGTCGGCGACGATCTCGGCGGGATCGCCGGCGGCCCGGATGCGGCCTTCGCCCAGCCAGACCACCCGGTCGCAGAAGCGCCGGATCTCGTTCATGTTGTGGGTGACCAGCACCACCGACCCAGACGCTGAGCGCACGTCGTCGATGCGCTCAGCGGCGAGTCGCCGGAACTCCTCGTCGCCCACTGTCAGTGCCTCGTCGATCAGCAGGATCTCGGGAATGCGCGCGGTGGCGATGGCAAAGCGCAGCCGGGCGCGCATTCCCGAGGAATACGTCCGCATGGGCCGGTCGATGTCGGCCCGCAGACCGGCGAAGTCGATGATCTCGTCCATCCGGCGCTCGACTTCGGCACGGGTGAATCCCAGCGCCAATCCGCCGATCAGAATGTTGCGCCGCCCCGACAGCGCTGGCCGCAGCACCGACGACACCCCCAGCAGCGACGGCCGCGACCGGCCCCGGATGCTGCCCGAACGCAGCGGCAGCAGGCCGGTCATCGCTGCGAGCAGTGTCGACTTGCCCGCGCCATTCGGCCCGATCAGCCCGAGCGTCTCGTGCTCATGCAGATCGAGCGTCACGCCTTGGACTGCGGGAATCATGCGGTACTGACGGCGCATCCGGCCCCGGGCAAAGCCCTGCTTGAGGCCCATCGCTGGCTCCTCGAACACCCGGTAGCTGACGTGGGCGTCCCGCACCTCGACAGTGACGGTGTGGTCGCTCATGCGCCGAGCCTCTGCTCGGACCGGTGGAACACGAAGAAGCCGAGCGCTGGCATCACGATGCACCACGCCACGAGGCCCGCCACCACCCACAAATCCACTGGCTCGCCCAGCAGGCACCAGCGGGCGCAGGTGATCACGTCGTAGATCGGGTTGAGGGCGAAGGCCCGCCGCCATGCCGTGCTCTGCACGAACGCATCGACGCTGAAGATCACGCCCGAGCCGTAGAACAGCAGCCGGAACAGGTGCGGCAGGATCTGGCGCAGGTCGCGCATCGTCGTGCCGATGCGGGCCACCAGCAGCGCGACGCCGAAGTTAAAGGCGAACTGCGCCACCAGCACGGCCGGCAGCACCAGCCAGCGCAGCGTCGGCAGCTCGCCGGTGGCCAGCACCGCCAGCAACGCCAGCACCAACGCGGGCACGAACGCGGCGGTCTGTCCGTTCACGGACGCTGCGGGCAGCAGGATGCGTGGGAACTGGATTGATCTAATGAGGCCCAGGTTCTGGGTGATCGAGCCGGACGCTTCCAGCGTGACCCGCTGGGTGAGATGGAACAGCACGACGCCGACGATGAGGAAGCCCAGGAAGTTCCCGACGCCGCGCCGGGTGTCGATGATGACGCCGAACACCAAGAAGTAGACACCAACGAGAAGGGTCGGATTCACCAAGTGCCAGAGCTGGCCCAGCGTGGTGTCCATGTTCTGGGCCCGCAGGTCCTGGGCTGGCACCACAACGGCGAACTCTCGTCGCCGCCAGGCTTCCCGCAAGTACGCAAGCGTCGACGGCCGGGACGTCAGATCGATGAGCGGCCGTGCCGGTGCCGTGCCGTCTTCGTCGGCTGTGCTCGTCGTGCCGTCTTCGTCGGCTGTGCTCGTCGTGCCGTCTTCGTCGGCTGTGCTCGTCGTGCCGTCTTCGTCGGCCATGCGGGTCATCCTACGAAGGCCGTTCTGGGGCGACGGTGCGGGGCAGGGGCAGTCGACGGGGGCATACTCACGCGGCCGAGAGATGTCCGGTGCCGGATGTCTGACCGCAACGGACCGCCTGTGTTCACACTGCCGCCACACCGTCCCACGCCGCCGCCCGCCGACGTGCGGGGCAATGACTGGCGCTCGCTGGGAGTGGTGCCGCTGGATGTGTTCGAGCCGTTGTTGCCGGTGACGGTCGTGGTGCCCTACTACGAGGCGCCGCAGGCGCTGACGCTGACGCTGGCGGGGCTCGAGCGTCAGACGTACCCCTTGGACCTCTTCGAAGTCATCGTGGTGGACGACGGCTCTGATCCGCCCCTCGATCTGGCCGCGCTCGATCTGGCCGCGACGAGCCCGCTGAGCCTGAGGGTCGTCCATCAGGAAGACCGCGGCTTCGGCTTGGCCCGGGCGCGCAACAATGGCGCGCGTGCCGCTCAAGGCGATGTGCTGGTCTTCTTGGACTGCGACATGGTGCCTGAAGCCGGCTGGCTGGCCGCCCATGCCCGCTGGCACCACGCTGCCAGCGACCTGCTGACACTGGGATTCCGCAACCATGTCGACATGGCCGGCGTCAGCCCTGCCGACGTGCGCGACCGCCCCGACTCGCTCGCAGCCCTCTTCGCCGGGTGCGGGGTCCAGCGCCCGGAGTGGATCGAGCGTCGGATGGAAGCGACCGACGATCTGGCCTCCGACGCCGACGACGTCTTCCGGGCGGTGACCGGCGGCAACTTCGCCGTCTCGAAGGACTTCTTCGAGACGGCCGGCTGCTTTGACGAATCGTTCACGCAGTGGGGCTCAGAGGATGTGGAGTTCGGTTGGCGTGCCTACGCGCTGGGGGCTGTGCTGGTGCCCGAGCGTTCGGCGCTGTGCTGGCACCAGGGCGAAGGCGCAGTGCTGAGCGAGGACGAGACGATCAGCCTCGCCCAGCAGCGCGACAAGCTCTCGCACCTGATCCCCGACCGGCGGTTGCGCACCTCTCTACCCGGCCGCTCGTACACGGTCCCGCAATTCGTGGTCACCGTGGAGCCCGGGCATGCCGACGAACCCGAAGTACTCGACACCGTCGAGCAGGTGCTGGCCAGCGACAACCATGACCTTGTCGTGTGGGTGGACGAGCGACCCGGCGAGGACTTTGAACGGCTGCGCCGCCTGCTCGACCCCGACCCGCGAGTCAGCATGGGAGTCGCGGGCGGTGCAGCCCTCGCGCATCCAGCAGCCGCGTTTGTCGTGCGGGTACCCGCAGGTGCCCAGGTCCGCCCAAGGATGGTTGACCGCTTGCAGAACCAGCTCGGCGCCGCGGCATCTGGCGAGTCGGATCTTGCGTCAGGCCATCGAGTGCAGATCACCCGCAACTGGGTCGCTCACCGAGCCCGTCGGTCAAGCCGGCCGGTGGCCGAATTCGGCAGTGTGATCGAGCTGGACGTCGACAGCTTGCTGGTTACCCAGGAGGCCAAGCCGCAGGGTTGGCTCGCCGGCAAGCTGCACAGCCCGGCGAAATGGCTCTTGCGGTTGTGGGCCCGGATGCGCCGACACTTGGGAACGCTCGGAGCCGGGTTTCGCCGCATCCGTCACCCGAAGGATTTTGCCTCCTTCGTCGCGACCGTGGCCCGTGCTGTCGGCTGGCGGATGCGGAATCTCCGCTGGCTCGCACGCGGCATCCGCTGGCGGGTTCGCCGCCTCCGATTCGCCCTGCGCCGCATCCGCAGGCAGTGGCCCCGGCGTGCACGCAAGGCGATCAGGATCTGGCTCGGGTTGCAGGCTCGCAGCCAGCGCTACGTACAGCGCCTGGCCCGCTACCCGCTCGGTGCCAGCTTCGCTGCGGCCGGCCGTACTTCTTCGTCGGTGCTTGCTGCGTCGACCCGTGTGGCACCTCACATCGGCGACGGCGGCGACCATCACGTCGACGTGTTGCTGGCTGATTCGGATCGTGTGGCTGAGGCGGCGCTGTGCAAGAGCACTCTGGAACGCCCCCCGGTGGTCGCGGTGCTCGACAAACTGCCGCCGCAGCTCGGCGTTCAGGCGTTCAACCCTGAAGCTGTCAATCCGATCGGCTGGTCGGCTGCGTGCGAACTCGGCAGCACAAGCCTTCGCTCGATCCTGTCGCTCGGACGAGGCTCGGTGTTCAGCCTGCAGATCGGAGGCGAGCTGCTGGCCGGTCTTCGCTCCCACCACCACTTGGTGGACCGCGCCGCCGACCACCGGCTCGCTGCCGAGCGGGCCGGAGTTCTCGCCGCCCTCGCAGCAGCAGGCGTGCTGGTGCACATCGACGAACCCGATGCTGAGTTGGCGGCATGCCTGGGTTCGGAGCTCGTTGGGTTGATGAGCTCGGCTGAGGTGACCGAGGCCGATCCGCATCGCCGTGAGCAGCTCAGCATCGAGATGCGGCGCTGCGCTCTGCGCGACCACTCGTTGAGGAGCCGCGCCCGTCAGGTGCTGCGGGCCGCCGATCTCGTCGCGCCGATGCCTGAAGTCTCGATCCTGGCCCCCACTCGCCGCCCTGATCGCCTTTCCGATGTGGTGAGCATCGTCGCTGCGCAGACATATCCGCGCATCGAACTGGTGCTGGCACTGCACGGGGGCGGCTTCGGCGACGATGCGGAAATCGGGTCGTTGCTGGCAGCTTTGCCGGGACCCGCCCAAGTTGTGCGGGTCGACGGCACACAGAACCTCGGAGGCGTCCTGCGAGCAGCGGCCGATGTGGCCGGAGGCCAGCTCATCACCAAGATGGACGACGACGACTACTACGGCGCCGCCCACGTGCAGGATCTGGTGCTGGCCCATGAGTACTCACGGGCGGAACTCGTCGGGAAGTCAGCTGAGTACGTGTACTTGGAGCGTCTCGACAAGACCGTGCGCGACCAGAACCGCCAGAAGTTCTCTGAGAGCTACATCCCGTTCGTGGGCGTCTCGGGCGGCGTGCTGATGATCTCCCGGCACGACCTCGAGGCCGCCGGAGGCTGGCGCCGTGTGCCGAGGCGGGTCGACATCGCCTTGGCCCACGACGTCACGCTGGCCGGCGGGCGCATCTACTGGACCCACGGCGCCGGCTACCTGCGGGTGCGTCACGGCGACGAGCACACCTGGAATGTGGAGGACAGCCACTTCTTGGGCCGGGCCAGCGAGGTGCGCGACGGCTGCGACCTGCGCTTCGCGGGCGTCGAAGCGGCCTGAGGCGGCACTTCCTGTACTGCACTGCTTGTACGGCTGGGTATCAGCGTGCAGTACTGCCGAGGCTGGATGCGTCAGCAGCAGAACCAGTACTGCAGCCTGTCCTCCGAAGATGTCCGCGACATGCCCGAAGAGCTGGCCGCACTGTGCGGGTTCAGCCTGTACCGGGAGATCATGGGCCACATCGACGGCCCCGCCCCTGGCCGGTTCATCGGCGCCGAGGGCTTGGCCGAGACCGCGTGTGCGGCCCGGCTCAAGGCCATCGACGACGAGGGCGGACAAGTCGGCGGCATCGGCGCTGCCGATCCGGCTGCCTAACGCAAATCTGCGCAATCATGCCGATGTGTCCGGCATTTCTGCGCAAGTGACGCGCCGAGAGGCAAATCTGCGCAAATATGCCGTAGCTGCGGGTGCTGTGGCACCGGGCAGCGGTGCAGGTCACCGCAGCGGGAGGGAACAGCGACATGGAGCTACGCGACCGGGTAGCGATCATCACGGGCGGGGGCGGGGGCATTGGCTCCGCAACAGCACGACACTGGATGGCGGAGGGCGCTCGCCACATCGTCGTGGCTGACTACAACGCCGAGACTGCCCAAGCGGTTGCGGACGATCTGGGCTGCGAAGGCGTGGGTCTCGACGTCACTGACGAGGCGGCCGTCACTGACCTTGTCGAACGCACGCTGGAGGCGCATGGCCCCATCGATGTGTTCTTCTCCAACGCCGGCGCCGGCGCCGAAGGCGGCGTGGATGCTTCGAACGACGCATGGCAATCCCAGTGGGAGCTGCACGTGATGAGCCATGTGTACGCGGCCCGGGCGGTGCTGCCCTCGATGCTCGCTCGCGGCGAGGGCTACTTGGTGCATACCGCCAGCGCCGCCGGATTGCTGGCGGCCATGGGCTCAGCGCCCTACTCGGTCACCAAGGCCGCCTGCATCAAGCTGGCCGAGATGGAGTCGATTTTGCACGGCGACGACGGCATCCGGGTGTCGGTGCTGTGCCCCCAAGGCGTCAACACGGCCATGGCGCCGCAGCGGCTGGCCGACGGCGGCACCGACGGCATCGTCGAGCCCGAGTTCGTGGCACAGGTCATCACCGAGGCGATGGCCGAAGAGCGCTTTCTGATCCTGTCGCACCCAGAAGCGCAAACCTACGTCGAGCGCAAAGCGTCGGATCCCGACCGCTGGTTGCGTGGCATGCGCCGGCTGCGTCAGCGCTCCCTCGACCTCGAGGAAGGCGCCTGACCCGACGGGATCCCAAGCGGCGCGATGCGCCAAGCCGTAGCTTTGCCGCCATGGCTGATTCTGATGTCAAGGCTCTGACGGGCGGGATGGACCTGCCCGACTTCGAGACCACCGCGTTCACGGCGCCGCCGCCGCTGGCTGAGGCCAAGGTCGCGATAGTCACCTCGGCGTCGCTGCACCACCCAGACCAGGACGACTTCGCGCCGATGGACACCGGCTACCGGGTGCTCGACGGCAGCCGGCGCGACTACCTGTGCGGTCACTGGAGCCCCAACTTCGATGCCACCGGGATCGCACTCGACCTCAACACGGTGTTCCCGATCGACCGGCTGGACGAGCTGGCCGCTGACGGCACCATCGGGCAGGTCTCCGACATCCACCTGTCCTACGCCGGCAACCAGTTCGACCTGTCTGCGGTGCGCATGGACTCCGGGCCGGCGGGTGCGCAGTTCCTGCGTGCCCGCGAGGTGGACGTGGTGCTGTTCACACCCGTCTGACCGCTGTGCACGCGTACCGTGAGTACGCTCGCCCACGTCTTCGAGGCCGAGGGAATCGCGACCGTTGCGCTGGGTTCCATCGGCGCCCACATCCAAGGCACCGCCCCGCCGCGAGGGCTGTGGTGCGAGTTCCCGCTGGGACGGCCGCTGGGCAAGCCCAACGACGCAGATTTCCAGCATCGGGTGCTGGCGCACGCCTTCGGCCTGCTCGACAGCGACCGTCCGGTGGTGGAGAAATTCGCGGAGACGATCGACGATGACGGCGCTGCAATGTCGTGCGAGTTGCCGCCGCGCCACGATCCCAGCCTGCATCCGGCGGTGGACGAGGCGAACGGTCTGCGGCAGGCCTATGACCGCGCTGTGGCCAAGCTGGGCAACCGCACTGGCGCCGGGCGCGTCGTGGCCCCCGAGGACATCGGCGCCGCGGTGCAGTCGTTCGTCAACGTCGCGGAGGGCACGCCGTGGAAGGAAGCCGGTATCCCGGGCATCCCGGCACGGGTTGCTCAGGACATCCGCGGCTACTACGAGACGGCGGCACTCGCGCTCGCCGAGCACGCTCCTGCTGCGTGGGCGGGCGCTCGCTGGTTCTTCACCTCCACCGAGGCTGGACGCACCATCATGGCGGCGCGCAAGGCCATGGCAGACGCCGGCGAGAAGCAGCCCATCTGGTTCTACATCGCGCCCGGCGACATGTAGTGACGCCTCAGCAGCCCGTCGCTGCGGCATCCGATCCTCGAGAGAACCCGGCCTGTGAATCCGCTGCTCGCCCAGCCGGCTCGCGGCTGGAGCATTGCCGTAGCGCAGCCGTTCCACGGCTGGCGCGTGGCGTGGGCCGGGTTCGGGGTGCTGTTCATCGTCTACGGCCTGCAGTTCAGCTACGGCACTTTCGAGGGTGCGATCAGCGCCGATACGGGCTGGTCCCCGACATGGTTGCAGCTCGCCTACGCCCTGTACATCCTGGCGTACAGCGCAGTGAGCGTCTGGAGCGGGCAGCTCACTGATCGCGTGGGACCCCGCCGGGTCATCGCCACCGGAGCAGTGCTGCTGGCCGCGGGCTATCTCGTGCTGTCGGCGGCTCCCCATCTGGCCGTGGTGTTCATCGGCTTGGCGGTGATCGCACCGCTGGGGATGTCGTCGTCGTGGGTGCCGGCAAACGCCACCGTGGTGCGCTGGTTCACCCAGCGACGAGGCCTGGCGACCGGCATCGTCGGCGCCGGCGGCAGCGCCGGCGGCATCGTCGCGCCGCCCATTGCTGCGTGGCTCGTCTCGCAGTTCGGCTGGCGCACAGCGGTCGCCGTCATGGCGGTGGTGGGCGGCGTGTTCATGGCCGCAACCGCGCTGCTGTTCGTGCGCGATCCCGAATCGGTCGGTCAGCGGCCCGACGGGCGCCCAGACGACCCGGCTCCCGATTGGCCCGGCAGTCCTATCGACACCGAAGATCCGGCTAGCGCGTGGACTGCCGCTCAGGCGTGGCGCACGCCGGTGTTCTGGCTCATCTTCGGGATGTTCGCCCTGACCTTCGTGGTGGTGTTCGTGCCGTTCGCGCACGGCGTCCAATACGCACGCAGCCTCGGGTTCTCGCTGGGCTGGTCGGCCGGAGTGATCAGCTCGATCGGCGTCGGCGGGCTTGTCGGAAGGATCGTGACCGGTCCGCTGTCGGACCGCATCGACCGCCGCCGGGCAGTGATGCTGGCGCTGGCAGTCGAGACACTCTCGTTTGCCGGCATCGCGAGCGCGGACGGGCTGCCGTTGCTGTACGCCTCGGCTGTTGCGTTCGGGCTGTCCTACGGCGGGAGCGTGGCTGTCTTTCCGGCGCTCGTGGCCGACTACTTCGGACGCACCCACGCCGGGGCCATCGTGGGACGCTTCTTCGCCACGGCGGGATCGTTCGCCGCCGTCGGCCCCTATGCCGCCCAGCTGCTGCTGGACGCCACGGGCGGCTACGGCTGGACGTTCTCGTTTGCCGCGGTCGCCAATGCCTGCGCCCTGGGACTGGCGTTCACGCTGCCAAGACCGGGCTTGCTGGCCGAGCGCACGACGGCGCGGCAAGCGGGCTGAGCCGGGAACACCCCAATTCTGAGCACGCTCGTCTCACCGGCGGCCCGCGGGGCTGACGGGTAGCCTCCCGTGCGGGCCGCATCGCCGCCGAGGGGGACTCCATGGCACTGGCAGACTTCAAGCTCGAAGATCGTTTCGACCGGGTCGAGGGCGATGTCGCCATGTCGGGCGTGCAGGCGCTGCTGCGCGTGCTGCTCGACCAACTCCGCGCCGATCGCCGCGATGGCCTCAACAACGCCGCCATGGTCTCCGGTTACCGCGGCTCACCATTGGGTGGCATCGACTCGCTCATGCTCGGCAACGCCGAAGAGCTCAAGGCGAACAACATCGTCTTCGAGCCCGGCCTCAACGAGGACCTCGGCGCCACCATCGTGTGGGGCAGCCAGCTTTCGAACCGGAACTTCCAAGGTCGCTACGACGGCGTGCTGGGCATGTGGTACGGCAAGGCCCCCGGGGTCGACCGGTCCGGCGATGCCATCAAGCACGCGAATGTCTGCGGTGTCGACCCCAAGGGCGGCGTGCTGCTGGTCGCCGGCGATGATCCCGCCTCGAAATCCTCCACACTGGCCTCGGAGTCCGAGCCGGTGCTGATCCACTACCAGACGCCGATCCTGTACCCAGGCTCGGTGCAGGAAGTCATCGACTACGGCCGCTGGGGCTACGAGCTCTCCCGTTACAGCGGTTTCTGGGCAGCGCTGAAGATCGTCACGAACGTGGCCGACGGCTACGCCACTACCCAGGTGGGCCCAGGCCGGGTCTCGGCCACCCGGCCTGCGTTCGAGTGGGAAGGCAAGCCGTGGGCACACACCCAGCAGGACGCCCTGTTCGGCCCGAACGCGGTCCGCATGGAGCTGGAGATCCACGAGGGTCGGCTCGTGGCCACCGACAGATTCGTGGCCGCCAACAAGCTCAACGTCCAGACCCTCCCCACCCGCGACGCACGGATCGGACTTGTCGCAGCTGGCAAGACTTACTACGACCTGCGCGAAGCACTCGACCGGATGGGTCTCGACGACATCGAGCTCGAGCGGCGCGGCGTGCGCATCTGGAAGCCCGCCGTGGTGTGGCCGCTCGAACCCACCAGCCTGCGCGAGTTTGCAGACGGCCTCGACACCATCGTGGCCGTCGAGGAAAAGCGCTCGATCATCGAGGCGCTCATCAAGGAGAACCTCTACGGCCTGTCCAACACGCCGGTCGTGCTCGGCAAGCGCGACGCGCAGGGCGGCTTCTGGTTCCCCGGCCACGGCGAGATGGACGCCGATCTCATCGCTCGCAAGATCCGGCCGTTCCTCGTCGACCGGCTCGGTCCCGAGGGCATCGGCCCGGCGGTTCCCGAGCGGGTCACGATCCCGCTCGCCGTCACGACGTCCAAGGGAGCGAAGGCCTCAGGCCGTACCCCCGGCTTCTGCTCGGGCTGCCCGCACAATCGCTCCACCTGGGTGCCGGAGGGCTCCGAGGCGGGCGGGGGCATCGGTTGTCACGGCATGGCCGCCATGACGCCCACCCGCAACGTCCGCGGCACTACTCAGATGGGCGGCGAGGGCTGCCAGTGGGTGGGGGCTGCGCCGTTCGTCACCATGGAGCATCGCTTTCAGAACATCGGCGACGGCACGTATCACCACTCGGGCTCGCTGGCCCTGCGCCAGGCAGTGGCTGCTGGCACCAACGTCACATACAAGATCCTCTACAACGGCGCGGTTGCCATGACCGGCGGTCAGGATGTGGACGGCGGCATGGCCGTGCCGGAGCTGACCCGCTCGGTGCACGCCGAGGGCGTTGCCAAGGTGATGGTGGTCACCGACGACCCGAAGAAGTATCCCGCCGACGCAGAGTTCGCTCCCGACACCGAGGTCTGGCATCGCGACCGCATGGATGAGGCACAGCGGCTGCTGCGGGACATCGGGGGCTGCACCGTGCTGATCTACGACCAAGCGTGCGCCGCCGAGCTTCGCCGCGACCGCAAGCGCGGCAAGGTGGCCGAGCCCACGATGCGGGTCTTCATCAACGAAGCGGTCTGCGAAGGCTGCGGCGACTGCGGCGAGAAGTCGAGCTGCTTGAGCGTCCAGCCCATCGAGACCGAGTTCGGTCGCAAGACCCAGATCCATCAGTCCTCGTGCAACAAGGATTTCACCTGCCTCGACGGCGATTGCCCGGCGTTCATCGAAGTCGTGCCCGCCGGCAAGGTGCCCACCAAGGCCACCGTGGCCGTCGAGCACATCGGCGATGACCTGCCCGAGCCCGACCGGATCGACGAGGGCAACATCCTGATGATGGGCATCGGCGGCACCGGCGTGGTGACCGTCAACCAGATGCTGGCCACAGCAGCGCTGCTCGATGGCAAGGTGGCGAACGGCCTCGACCAGACCGGTCTCGCTCAGAAGGGCGGTCCGGTGCTGTCGAACCTCAAGGTCCGGCGCTTCGACGCCGAGAGCAACGGCAGCGCAGACTTGGGCGATGAGGCGAACAAGGTCGGCGTCGGCGAGGCCGATGCCTACATCGTGTTCGACCTGCTCACCGGTACCAACCCGATGAACCTCGACAAGGCGCTGGCGGGCCGCTCGGTGGCGGTCGTGTCGTCGTCGAAGGTGCCAACCACCGCCATGGTGCGCGACACCGGGGCCGAGTTCCCCGAGTGGACGGCCTTCCAGCGGGTGCTCGACGAGGCGACCACGCCTGAGCGCAACGTCTACTTCGACGCGGGCACGCTGTCGGACAGCCTGTTCCGCTCGCACATGCCGGCCAACGTGCTGGTGGTGGGCGCGGCGTACCAGGCCGGCGTCGTCCCGATCAGCGCCGCCGCCATCGAGCGGGCCATCGAGCTGAACGGCGTTGCGGTCGAGATGAACACCCAAGCGTTCCGTGTGGGCCGCAAGCTGGTGCTCGATCCCGACTTCATCTCGGGGCTCAATATCGAGCGGGTCGGCAAGGTCAAGCGTGAGACCGGACCGTCCGGCCGTGAGCAGGACCTCATCGACACGGTGCCGGAGAAGTCCGAGGAGTTGGCACGGCTGCTGCGTGTCCGGGTGCCCGACTTGGTCGGCTACCAGAACCACGCCTACGCCAAGGCGTATGCCGAGTTCGTGGCCAAGGTGCGCGAGGTCGAGGCCGGGGCCAGCGCCGAAACGGCGCTCAGCGAGGCCGTGGCTCGCTACCTCTACAAGCTGATGGCGTACAAGGACGAGTACGAGGTGGCTCGCCTGCATCGCAACAAGGCTTTCAAGGAGGCCGTGCGCGAGCAGTTCGGCGACAAGACCGAAGTCACCTACAAGCTGCATCCACCGTTCATGCGCCGCATGGGTGTCGACCGCAAGATCGGCCTGGGACGCTCCGGCGACGCGGCGTTCGCGCTGCTGGCCCGCATGAAGGGCCTGCGGGGCGGTGCGCTCGACCTGTTCGGCCGCACCGCCCATCGGAAGATGGAGCGTGAGCTGATCGACGAGTACCGCGGGATGATCGAACGGGCGCTCGACACGCTCAGCGGCGGCGACGAAACGGCGTACGCCCGGGCGGTCGAAATTGCCCAGCTTCCCGACATCATCCGCGGCTACGAGGACATCAAGGAAGCCAACGTCGAGCGATTCCGGGTCCGCGCCGCCGAACTCGGCGCCTGAGCCTCGCCCTTTCGTGGGCTGGTTCGACGACCTGGCATCGCTGGAAGCGTGGTCCAAGTCGCACTCCACGCACCTGGCCATCTTCCACTCGTTCCTCTCCACCGTGCACCTGCTGGGGCGCCCGCCCAAGCTGCGGCTGTGGCATGAGGTCTCGGTGCTGCCCGAAGGCGGCGTGGAGTTGGTGCGCTCGGAGCTGTCTCCGCTGGCCGACTTGCTCACCTGACACGGCAAGGACCGGGCCCCTCACGCCCTGTTCCGTTCTGGCGGGAGCCGCGGGGGTCCGGAGGTGGGGCCTGCTCGGCCTTCCTAGGCTGTGACGCCGTGAGTGATGGCGGTCCGATGTCGAAGCCCTTGGCGGGCCTTGACATCGCGTCCTCGGTGCTGGAACTCGTCGGCGGCACACCGTTGGTGCGACTCGGCCGGGTGGCACCGCATATCAAGACCCCAGTGGTGGCGAAGCTCGAGACCGCCAACCCTGGAGGCTCGGTGAAGGATCGAGCCGCGATCGCCATGATCGACGCCGCCGAAGCCGACGGATTGCTGCAGCCCGGTGATGTCATCGTCGAGCCCACCTCGGGCAACACCGGCGTCGGCTTGGCGGTCGTCGCAGCCCAGCGGGGGTACCGCTGCATCTTCGTCTGCACCGACAAGGTCGCCCCCGAGAAGGTGGCGCTCCTGCGGGCCTACGGCGCCGAAGTGGTCGTGTGCCCTGCCAAGGTCGCTCCCGACGACTCGCGCTCGTACTACTCCACCGCAGCGCGCCTCAAGACTGAGACACCCCGGGCCTTCTCGCCTGATCAGTACTCGAACCAGAAAAACCCGCGGGCGCACTACGAGACCACGGGACCCGAGATCTGGACGCAGACCGGCGGAAAGGTGACGCACTTCGTGGCCGGCGCCGGCACCGGCGGGACAGTCAGCGGTGTCGGGAGGTTTCTGAAGGAGCAGAACCCGGCCATCGAGGTCATCGTGGCCGATCCGCCCGAATCGGTCTACGGGGGCGGCGACGGCAGCCCGTATCTCGTGGAGGGCATCGGCGAGGACTTCTGGCCGACCACATACCACGCCAAGTTTGTCGATCGGGTCATCCCGGTGACCGATGCCGACTCGTTCGCGATGGCCCGCCGGGTGACGCGGCGAGAGGGCCTGCTGACCGGCGGATCGGGCGGGACGGCCGTGACCGGCGCGTTCCGCATCGCGGCCGAGCTCGATGCAGCGGGTCGGGCAGGCGAGTCACTCGTGGTCACGCTGATCCCCGACTCGGGCCGCCTCTACCTCAGCCGCGTCTTCGACGATGACTGGCTGGATTCGCGTGGCCTGCCCACGGACGACGACGTGGATCTCAGCCCGCCCGACGCTGGGAGGACCGGCTGATGCTGGGCGGCGACCCGCAGGTCTCGGGCTTCGAGGATCCCGACGAGTACGGCTTCGAGACTCGCGCTATCCGGGCAGGCCAGCCGCACGATCCCTACACGGGTGCGGTGGTCACGCCGATCTCGCTGGCCACCACCTTTGCCCAGGAAGCGGTCGGCCAGCCTCGCCACGGCTACGAGTACGGCCGCACCGGCAATCCCACACGTCACGCCTACCAAGTCTGTGTGGCGTCGCTGGAGGGCGCCCGCCACGGGTTTGCCTTCGCGAGCGGCTTGGCGGCATCCGATGCGCTGCTGCGGGTGCTGCGCCCTGGCGACAGCCTGCTCCTCGGCGACGATGCCTACGGCGGCACGTTCCGGCTCATCGACAAGGTGTTCGGCAACTCGGGCGTGGCGATGAGCGCAGTCGATCTCACCTCCCCGGACAAGATCCGCGACGCGTGGACGCCCAGCACTGCCATGGTGTGGCTGGAGACGCCCACCAACCCGCTGCTGACCGTGTTCGACATTGAGGCCATCTGTGCCATCACCCACGATCTGGGCGGCATCGTGGTGGTCGACAACACGTTCGCCACGCCGTATCTGCAGCAGCCGATCGCCCTCGGTGCGGATGCCGTGGTGCACTCGGCCACCAAGTACCTGGGCGGTCACAGTGATGTGGTCGGCGGCTTCGTGGCAACCGACGACGACGAGCTGGCGGCGCACCTGGTGTTCACGCAGAACGCCGTCGGTGCCGTGCCCAGCCCGTTCGACTGCTACCTGACGCTGCGGGGAGTCAAGACCCTCGGTGTGCGCATGGATCGTCACGGCGCGAGCGCGCAGGCTGTCGTCGAGTTCCTCGACGCACACCCTGCGGTGCGCTCGGTGCTGTACCCGGGACTGCCCGATCACCTCGGGCACGACATCGCCTGCCGCCAGATGAGCGGCTTCGGCGGCATGGTGTCGTTCCGCCTCCATGGCGGGCGTGCTGCCGCCGAACGCGTGGTCGAATCCACGGAGGTGTTCACCTTGGCCGAGTCGCTGGGGGCGGTCGAATCGCTGATCGAGCATCCCGGGGCCATGACCCATGCATCGGCCGCCGGTTCAGCGCTGGAAGTCCCCGACGACCTCGTGCGCCTGTCCGTCGGGCTGGAGACTGTCGACGACCTGCTGGACGACCTCGGCGCTGCGCTCGACGCCGCGTAGTTTTTGGCGGGCCAGCGCCGTGCCGGCGAAGATGCGCGGAGTCGGGCAAGCCTGTGCAGGATTGCCGTTGGCTGCGATGTGTGTGCAGCGGTGCCGCGGTCTGGGGCTGGCGGCTTGCCGATCGGGACCCCGAAGAGGCCGATGCGAGTCGGGCCGACCTGCGACATGCAATGATGTGCAGGTCAGCCCGTCAAGCGCCCATGACGATGCCCTACGGGGTCAGGGAGGGAAGTGATGGAAGGCGACGCAGCAGGCAATATCGCCTGGATTTTGACGGCGGCAGCGCTTGTGCTGTTCATGGTGCCGGGCTTGGCGCTGTTCTACGGCGGCATGGTGCGGGCCAAGAACGCGCTGAACATGCTCAACATGAACATGTGGTGCCTCGGCATCGTGCCGGTGATCTGGGTGCTCGTCGGCTACAGCCTCGCGGCGGGCGAGAGCGGCCTGCCGATCATCGGCGACTTCTCGCTGATGGGCATGGCCGGCATTCACGACGCCGAGACGCTGGCGACGTTCGCGTTCCTGATGACGTTCGCTGCCATCACCCCTGCGCTCATCTCGGGCGCCGTTGCGGACCGCATGAAGTTCTCGGCCTGGATGGTGTTCGTGCCGGTGTGGTCGCTGTTGGTGTACGCGCCGGTCGTGTACTGGGTGTACGGCGCCGATGGCTGGATCGAAGGCCTGCCAGCGCTCGACTTCGCCGGCGGCACTGCGATCCACGTGAATGCGGGCGCGGCTGCCATGGCCTTGGCGGTCGTCGTCGGCCGACGCTCCGGCTGGCCCGACAACCGGCCGGTTCCCCACAACGTTCCGTTCGTCATGCTGGGTGCGGGCATCCTGTGGTTCGGCTGGTTCGGCTTCAACGCAGGCTCGGCTCTCGCTGCCGACGGCGCCGCGGCGCAGGCCTTTGTCAACACGTTCATTGCTGCTGCTGCGGGCATGGTGGGCTGGGGGTTCGTCGAGTACGCACGGCACCAGCGGGTGTCCACGATCGGGATTGCTTCGGGCATCGTGGCGGCGCTGGTGGCCATCACGCCGGCGGCGGGATACGTGGGTTCGATGCACTCGCTGGCCTTTGGAGCGATCGCCGGGGTGGTCTGCTTCTTCGCCATCGAAGCCAAGTTCCGGGTCGGTTTCGACGACAGCCTCGACGTCGTCGGCATCCACTGGGTCGGCGGTGCCGTCGGCGGCGTCCTGCTCGGATTCTTCGCCGATGCCTCGGCGGTCCCGGGCGGCGACTTCATCGACGGCGTGTTCTTCGGCGGCGGAGTGCTGCTGTGGAATCAGATCCTGTCGATTGCCGTGGTCACCGCCTACTCGTTCGCGGCCACGTGGATCATCGCCATGGCCATCAAGTGGACCATGGGCATCCGTGTCTCGGCCGAAGTCGAGATGGCCGGCATCGACGTCAGCGACCACGGCGAGGCGGCGTACCAGATCGAGTAGCCGCATGACCCGGACCGACGACTTGGCTGCCTCGGCCGGATCGGTGATGTGCTTTGTGCCTTGGTCGACGATGCGACATCCGTCCGCTTCTTCACTGGGCTCGCGAGGCGCGGCGAGTAGCTGGCTCGAAGCGGCCGCGCTGGCCTAGAGGGCGAGGTACAGACGGCGACGGTGGAGGACGCCGACGATCAGCGTCACGATGACCAGCAGCACAGCGGTGTACGCGAGGTGCACAGCGGGTTCGCCGAACGGCAGGACGTCTTGGAGCAGGCGTTCCTGGATGGAGCGGTCGCCGAGGCGGACGCGGCGTGCGGTCTGCAGCAGGAAGCGCTCTGCCAGGAACACGATGAGGGCATTGCGGCCGAGGGCGATGAACGGCCAGGCTGCGCGCGGCGGGCCGCTGTTGCTGCTCGCGCGCTGCGTGGCATCGACCAGCAGGTAGACGATGCAGAAGACCGCCAGTGCCGTGCCGGCAGCGAGCAGGACGAACGCCGGGGTCAGCAGGCGCTTGTTGGCGGGCAGCCACTGGGCGGCGACGAGTCCGCCGGCGAAGCACAGTGCCGCGAGGGCGGCGACGCGGGCGACGGTCTGGGTGTGGCTCGCCCGGCCGTGACGCTGCAGCAGGACGCCGGCTGCGAACCCGTACAGAACGAGCGCCGACGAGGCGATCGAGGTCACGATGCCTTCGGGATCCCAGCCGGCTTGCCCTGCGCGGTAGACATGGCTGTCCCCCAGCAGGGCAGTGTCGATGCCGAGGTAGGGGCTGCAGCGCCCGGCCGGGTCACAGGAGGCGACGTCGAGGCCCACGCCGTACAGCAGTGTGATGGCGGTGGCCAGCGCCACGATCCACCAGGTCTTCTGACCGCCGCCCAGTGCCCTGCCTGCGAGCGCGGCCGCCGCGGCGACCGCTCCGGCGATGCCGATCATCTGCAGGACGCCGGTGAAGCGGAGCTCACCCAGGTCGAACCAGCTGTCGCCGTAGGCGTTGTAGACGAGTCCGGCAACGATCAGGAGCACGAGGCGGCGGATGAGCCGGACATAGGTGGTGCTGGCGGGACGTCCTGACTCGGCAGTCCGTGGGCGCAGCAGGAACGACAGGCTGAGTCCGCTGGTGACCAGAAACGTGGGAAACAGCCAATCCGAGGCGGTCAGGCCGTCCCATTCGGCGTGGCGTAGCCAAGCGTAGCCAGCGGCGCTCGTGGCCGGCGTGAACAGCATGAGCGCCAGAACCGCGCCCCGAAAGGTGTCTACCGACGCAAAGCGGGTGTGACGGGCCGCGTCGATGCTGCTCACCGGTGCGACGCTACTTCTGGCCGGATCAGAGGAGATGGGACCCGGCCTTTTGGTCATGGCCGGCCGGGCCGGATGGGGTGAGACCCGGCTCCTTGCTCGTGACTGGGCTCATGGCCGGCCGAATCGGACCCGGAAGGTCTGGCGGCGGTGGAACAGCTCGCCCTGGCCGTCGTAATCGCCCGGCCAGTAGCCGGGATCGTCGCTCCACAGCCAGCCGTAGTGGACGACGTGCGCGCCGACGCGGGTGTCACCCAAGGTGGCGAAGGCATGGTCGAACTGGTGCGGGGACACCCGGGCGACCGGCGATGCGTCGGGGTCGGAGGCGCAGGTCGCGGCCGATTGGCGACCCATGCCGAAGCCGGTGATCCACAGGGCTTCGTACACAGCCTGGTGGTCGCCGTGCTCGTAGATGAAGCAATCCGGATGGCTGAGATTCCAGTAGCTGGCGCCGATCAGATGGTGGTTCGGCAGCGATGCGTCGATGCCGAGAGCGGCCCGGTTGTCGCGCACCGTCGTGATGGCCCACTCGACTTCTTCGATGGTGAGGTCGCCGTCGCCGAGATTGAACCAGACCACCGCGCCGGTGGGGGCTGTCCAGACTTGGGCCGTGCGGTCCTCGATGCAGTCGGCTGCGTCGGATGTGCCTGTGGCGTCGTGGCGGCAGATCGTGTGCCCGTGCGCTTCGAAAGGGCCTTGCGTGTCGGCGTTGGCGTAGGCGGCAGGCAGGCCGCTGTCGACGGTGGCCATGTCTGTCATGAAGTCGAAGAAGGCACGCTGGCGGGCTTGCTCGCACGACGGCGTCCAGCGGCCAGCCGGCTCGGGTGTGGGCGGCGCTTCGCCCGTTCCGGCGTCGTAGCCCGGCGAGCCGCAGAAGGCGGTCTGCTCGCCTCTGGTCAGCACGATGAACACTTTGTATGCGTCGGGCGTGTTCTCGATGAGCGACCAAGCTTGGATTTCGTCGTCGGGATGGGGGACGACGATGTAGGCGACCTTGTCGGGCGCATCGGGCGCGTCGGGCGGTTCGGACAAGTCGGGCGACTCTGTCCCAGTGCAGCCGAGCAGGAGCAACGCCATGAGCCATGTCGGCAACTGCTTCATCGGGGATTTCACGCCAGCCTGCTCACAGTGACATACAACGTAGGCACGAAGCGGGCAGATGATCGAAGCGCGGAGAGATGACAATCCTGTCCGACGAGTGCCCGTTGCCCGGATTCCCTTGCGAAGGCTCCACAACCTCCCGAGCTTGCGCAAACCCAGGACGAATCAGTGAGAGATCAGTCTTGGAAAGCGCAATCGTCGTATTGCGAGCGCGTGCGGGCTGCTGCCCGACCCGGCGGCCCAGGCGTTAGCTTGCCGCCGTGACTGCAGCAGAAGCATCGGCGTCCGGCGAAGAGAACTGCGACGACCCAATTCCTGATGCGACAGCTGTGGTGGCCTCCGACACCGAGGTACGCCAGTTCGAGCAGCAGCGCTGGATGCGCCCGCCTGGTGCCACCGAGGTGCTGCTGGTACGCCATGGCGCCTCCCAGGCGTTCATTCCGGGCGCGCCGTTTCCGATGCTGGACGGCCAGGGCGACCCTGCGCTGGCCCCCAAGGGCCATGCTCAGGCTGCGGCCATGGCTCACCGGTTGGCCCACGAGCCGATCGACGCGCTGTTCGTGTCGTCGCTGCAGCGGACCCAGCAGACGTTTGCGCCGCTGGCCGAGCGATTGGGCATGACCCCCACCGTTGAGCCGGACCTGCGCGAAGTCGCCTTGGGCGAATGGGATGGCGGCCTCATCCGCCAGCACGCCGCAGACAACCACCCGCTCTATGAGCGGCTGCACACCGAGCGACGCTGGGACGTCATTCCTGGCGCCGAGTCGAACGAGCAGCTCGTCGGGCGCTGCATGGGCGCGCTGGACCGCATCGCCGACGCCCATCCCGACCAGATCGTGGCGGCATGCGTGCATGGGGGGGTGATCGGCGCAGTGCTGGCACACATCACCGGATCGACGCCCTTCTCGTTCGGAGGCTCGGACAACTGCTCGGTGACCCAGGTGGTGCGCTGCGACGGCGACTGGGTGCTGCGCCGGTTCAACGACTGCTCGCACCTCGACGACCACCTGCATCACGCCTGAGAATCGACCAACTGTCCCGAAACCGCCAGATTCACCGGATCCCTGCGCGTCCGGGGTTGCCAGCAGAAGCCATGGGGTTCGAAGATGAACCGCCTCTTCGTGCCGATTGCGGCGCTCGCGTTCGTTGCCGCTGCCTGCAGCGACACCGAATCGGATTCGCCCCGGTCACCACCGTCGCCGATGCCGTCACCACGACGACTGCGCAGGCGGCCGCACCTGCCACGACAGCATCTGCCGTTGCCGCCATCAAGGCGCCGGCCACCACGCATGCGCCGGCATCGACAATGACCGAGGCGCCTCGGGCCGAACCGGCCGCAGGCGACTTGGTCTCGGACGGACCGGTCGACGCCGGCGATCTGGACGGATGGCGCATCACGTATCTCTCGACTGGTGTCGGGGGCGACCCGGTCGAGGTGAGTGGGCTGGTCTTCGCTCCGCCCTGATGTTCCACGGCAACGACCGTCCTGCCGTCACAGACCACGAATCCGCTGGAGGCGTCAAGCTCGCCCCACCTCTCGCTGCGCCCCGTTTCGACGAAGCCCGCCGCCCGAAGCCGCCCCGACCGCAGCCGCAGCCGCATGGAACGGCAACGGCGACGGCGATGCGGCGATGTAGCGATGCGGCGATGTAGCGATGCGGCGATGTAGTTGAACAGTGCCCCGAGCACGAGTCTCAGGCGTCGGCGTAGGCCGTGATCACGTCCCGGCTGAAGTCATCGAACTTGGAACGGGCCATCGGGTACACCACCAGCCGGCTGACGCCGATGGCGGCGACCTGCTCGATCCACTCGTGCGTCGCCGGCCCCATGGTGGTGAACTCGATGTTCTCGGGATCCCGGCCGGCGGCCTCGGCACAACGCTTGGCGTGCTGGTAGAGCATCGACATCTCTTCGAGATCGCCCGATACGGGAAAGAAGCCGTCGCCGTGCTCGCCCGCACGCCGAGCGGCGCGCTTGCTGTCGCCGCCCACGATGATCGGCACCGGGCCGACAGGCTGCGGCCGGCAATAGACCCGGTCGAAGGCGACGTGCTTGCCCTTGTAGGTGCAGACGTCGTCGCGCCACAGCGACTGGTAGGCCTCGAGGTGCTCATCGGTGATGTCGCCGCGATCGGCGAACGACACGCCCAGCGCGTCGAACTCCTCTTCCATCCATCCGGCGCCGATGCCCAGCAGCACTCGACCGCCCGCGAGGCGGTCGAGCGTGGCCACGGCCTTCGCTGTGACGGCGAAGTTGCGCTGGGGGACGATCAGGATGCCGGTGCCCAGCTTGATCTCGGAGGTCACCGATGCCACGAATGCCATCCACATCAGCGGGTCGGGAATGTCGATGTCATCCCGCTTGCCAGGCATCTTGCCGTCTTCGGCATACGGATAGGGCGTCTGGTATCCCTCCGGCACCACCACATGCTCGACAGTCCACAGCGACTCGAAGCCTGCTGCCTCGGCTTCTTGTGCATACGCAACGGCAGTCGCACCGTCCACCTGCGGTCCAGTATTCGCCAGTGTCATGCCGAACTTCACAGCGCCCTCCTGTCGATCTCTCGCCGACGCGTCGCGATGTCGAGGCGCACCGCTCGCCACCGGCGTCGGCACGACCCTAGTTCGGGGATGCAGAAATCTCTCGGAAGTCGATGAGGCAGCTCCTGTTCAGCACTGCTGAGCGAGCTTGACGGCCTACGCTGCGGGAATGCGAAAGATCCGGGTTCTGTCGCTCGCAATCGTGCTCTGTGGGACCGCGTGCGGCGGCGCTGAAGATGATCCGCCTCCTGCGACCGAAGCGGCTGTGCCTACCGCCGTTGCCACAACAGATGCCCCGCCGCCTACGACGGCGTCGCCGCCAGCGACCACTGATGCGCCGCCGCGCTCCACCGCAGCCATGCCGCTCACCACGACCGAGGCGCCGCCCACCACGACGGCGCCGCCGCCCATCACGACCGAGGCGCCTGCGAGTGCCGCGCTGCCCGGCGCCGTGGAGGGCGCCTTGCTGGAGGGCCAGACACCCGAAGGCTTCGACACGCTGCAGACCGTCTCGAACATCCCGCGGTCCGAGACCTGTCCCGGGACACCGGCCTACGGCGGTATCGGCCCGGTGGCATATTCCGAATCTGTGTGGGCCAGAGATCCGCTGACGGGACCCTTCCTCGATGTCTCCATCACCCGGTTCGAATCGGCCGAAGCGGCTTCGGAGGCCTTCAACAGCTACCGCACCGAGGTGGTCGCCTGCGGTGAGTTCCCCGAGCCATCGACCGGTGCGATCGGTTCGTTCAGTTACGGCGAGAATCCCGGTCTCGGCGACGAGTCGTTCGGCACTGACTACACGGCCACCTTCCAAGGGTTGCCCGTCAACCGCTATGGCGTTCTCGTACGCGTCGGCGACTCGATGTACAGCTCGGGCGCGACCCATGTCTTCGTGGATCCTGACAAGGCCATCGTGCTGGAGGCGCTGAACACCTTCCTCGGACAGTAGCCGGATCCGATGGCCGGTCGATTGTCCTGACTCGGAACTGAGATGCCGGGGCGCCGCTCGCCGACGTTGGACTACAGCGGGGAGCAGCTGCGCGGCGACATCTTCGGCGGGCTGACGGCGGCGGTGGTCATGCTGCCGCTCTCACTGGCATTCGGCGTGGCTTCAGGCCTCGGCGCGATCGCCGGTCTCTATGGTGCCGTGGCGGTCGGTTTGATCGCCGCAATGTTCGGCGGTACGAGGACGCAGATCTCAGGGCCGACGGCACCGTTGTCGGTGGCGATGTCGGTGATCGTGATCGACTACGCCGGCGGTGACACCTCCAAGGCCTTGGCGATTGTGGTGCTCGCGGGGCTGGTGCAAGTTCTGCTGGGCCTGCTGCGTCTCGGCAGCTTCGTGGCCTATACGCCGTATCCGGTGGTGTCAGGATTCACTTCCGCCGTCGGGTTGATCATCATCGTGGTCCAGCTGATCCCGTTGCTCGGGCACGAGGTCGCACTCGGCGGGGTGTCAGCCTCCATTCGAGCGCTGCCCGATGCCATCGGGGATGTCGGGCTCGACGCCCTGGCGCTCGGCGTTCTCACCATCGGCGTGTGTCTGTTCTGGCCACGGAGCCTGCGCCGGGCATTGCCGTCGTCGGTTGCAGCGCTGGGAGTGGGCACGTTGGTCAGCGTGCTGTGGATCAGCAATGTCGCGGTCGTCGGCGACGTCGGCGATGTGCCCTCGGGACTGCCCAAACCGCAGCTGCCCTCGTTCGGCTGGGGGGATGTCGGCGGGGCCTTGGCGCCCGCCGTCACGCTCGCGCTGCTCGGCTCGGTCAACAGCCTGCTGACCGCCATGGTCGCCGATTCGATGACACGCGATCAGCATCGCCCCAACCGCGAACTGATCGGGGTAGGGGCCGCCAACGTCTTCGCTGCGTTCATCGGTGCTGTGCCCGGTGCGGGGGCGACGTCGGCAACCGTCGCCAACGTCAAGGCGGGCGGCCGCACGCAGGTCTCAGGCGTGCTCTGCGCGCTGGTGCTCGGTGCGCTGGTCCTCGGCTTGGGGCGCTTTGCCGAAGTCATCCCTCATGCGGTGCTCGCCGGCATCCTCATCAAGATCGGGTTCGACATCGTCGATTGGCAGTACATCACTCGAGTGCGCCGGACTCAGCTCGATCAGTACGGCGTGATGGCACTCACCCTGACCCTGTCGATCGTGTCGGATCTGGTCATCGCCGTCGGCGCTGGCCTGATTGCTGCAGCAATGACGGGCGCCCGGCAATTCGAGCGGCTCGAGCTGGACAATGTGGTGTCCACACCCTTGCTCGACATGACGTTCTTGAACGTCCCCGAGTCCGGCGACGGCGATGACGGCCCGCCCAGCTTCGACCTCGACGGCCCCGATCCGTTCGCTGCCCGCACCGGCCTGCTGTCATTGCGAGGCACCTACACCGCCGCATCGTCGATCAAGCTGTTCAACACCATCAACCACGATGTGGAGGAGCACGAGGTGGTGATCTTCGACTTCACCGACACCCGCCATATGGACGACAGCGCCGCTTTCATGGTCGGTCAACTGGTCGATGTGGCCTTGGACTCGGGAGCGAAGTGCATCGTGATGGGACTCGAAGAGTCTCAGGCAGTGGGCATCAAGGAGCTGAACGTGCTGCGCAGCGTCCCCGAAGACCACTTCGTCGCAGATCTCGACGGCGCCCGTGTCGTGGCCCGCCGCCTGCTCGACGGCGACCCTGACGAGGCTTAGGCGCCGGCTTTCTTCTTCGCGTCCGCCTTGGCAGCTCGACGGGCCGCCACCTTGGCCCGGTGCGCGAGCGTGCGGTCGATGTAGGGAGCGATGTCCGGCGTCTTGCAGCCGGTCTCCCCATGGTCGACTTGGGTCGGGCCGAGCCGACCGGCAGTTTCGAGCACCATCCGGCGCACACCCTCGTCGCGCAGACCGATTGCGATGAGCGCGCCGTTCATCTCGTGACGAACCCGGTTGGGCCGTTCGCCGATCTCAGCTTCGATCTCAGTCACCAGGGCACGCAGATCGCCGGTGGACCAGAGGTCGGCCTGCTCGGCGGTGCAGGCCACGATGAACCATCCCACCGACGCCGGCCACTCCGAAGGCGAATCACGCCACTCGTCGCTGAGCTCCCGAGCCTTCGGCGACTGCGCCAGCAGCCCGCCCAGCCCCTCGGCCAGGATGTAGTTGTCGACGTCGCGCAGCCAGCGGCGGGCTCGCGTCTTGGACACGGCCGAAGCATCGGCGAGGCGCAGCGCCAGCACGCGTGCGTCGTGGTTGCCGCTGTCCCACAGCTCCGCCGCGAGCGAGTGATCGGTCTTCAGCGGCTTGGCGATGCGACCGAGATCCTTGTAGCTGACGCCGAACATGGGCACAGCCGCGCCATGGCGGGCGTACACCTTGCGGTTCTGCGCTGTGCCGGCGAGCTCCAGCTGCGCCATCACATCCTGCAGCGTCGACATGGCGCCAGATCCTAGGGTTCAGACTCGTGCGCAGTCTCGGACTCCGACGCGGCGGCCAACCGATTGCGACGCTCGTGCTGGGCGGGGTCTCGGTGGTGGTGTTCTTCGGGACGCACGAGCTCGCGCGGATCTTGCGGTTCGCAGGGTGGTCGCTGCGCGATTCTGCCTTTCAGGACTACGCCACCTTCGGACCCTTCATCGCCGAGTTCTACGAGGCGCGACGACTCCTCACGGGTGCATTCGTGCAGACCGATTGGTGGCGCATCGTGACCGGCACGTTCTTGCATGCCGATCTGCGTCACTTGCTGTTCAACATGCTGGTCCTGTACCTGCTTGGGCGCCGGCTGGAGCAGACGGTCGGACCGGCCGTGCTGACGGGCACCTATGTCGTTTCCCTGCTGGGCGGTTCGGCAGGTGCGCTGCTGCACCGTCCGGAGGTTGCGGTTGTCGGGGCATCAGGAGCGGTCTACGGACTGATGGGTGCGGCCTACGTCGTGGAATACCTGCGCGGCGGCAACCCTTGGCGGGACGGCTTGGGAAGCCTGATCATCATCAATGTCATCATCTCGTTTCTCGTTCCGGGGATCTCCATCGGCGGCCACATCGGCGGACTCGTGGCTGGCGTGCTCGCCGGCTTCGCGATCGGCGACACGAGCCGGCGGCGACACCCGCCGACACTGGCCGAGCGGCTGTCGAACGAGCCCGTCGACTCCCGGGTGCGGCGGTCGCCTTTCGTGGTGTGGAGCCTGTTGGCAGTGATCAGCGCAGCGTCGTTCGCAGGAGCGCTGGCGGCAGCGTCCACTTGGCGCGATCCGCTCTTGTAGAGAGCGTCAGCACCGGTCAGGGAACGACGTCACCCGGCGTCGGATCCGACTCCCTATTGATGACGATGGCAGCGATGACCAACGCGATGCCCGCCACCTCACGCCCCTCCGGCACCTGGGACAGCCACACCAGCCCGGTCAGCGTCGCCGTGACCGGAAGCAGCGCCTGCAGCAGGGCGAAGCGTGCCCGTGCCAGTCGCTGCATCACGAGCTGGTCGATGCCGTAGGGGATGACATTCGACAGCACCCCCGCCGCGACGCCGCCTGCGAGCAGCAGCGGTGCTGCGGCACCGGCATCGAGACCGCTGATGCCCGCGGGGCTGATGACGACAGCGCCGATGAGCATGCCGACGCCGAGTCCGTCCACCGCCATCGGGGAGCGGGCCACCCGGTGCCCCAGGATGATGTAGCCCGCCCACAGCGTCCCTGCGATCAATGAGAACAGCGCACCGATCTGTGCCTCCGGCGGAGCGAACCCGGCCAGGGCCACGACCCCTGCGACGGCGAGCGCCAGCGCCCAGCTCGATCTCACGGTGCGGGTGCCGAAGGCCGCCACCGCGATGGGTCCGATGAACTCGATGGCGACCGAGTTGCCGAGCGGCAAGCGCTCGATGGCGAGGTAGAAGAACAAGTTCATCGCCGCGAGTGCGATGCCGAACGCTGCCGTCCACGCCAGTTCGATACGTGACCAGTGCCGCCGCCACGAGCGCCTCAACAGGATCAGCACGGCGCCGGCGCCCGCGACCCTCAGCAGAGCGACGGTGCCCGGCCCCATCTCGTCGAACAACTCGAACGCCGTGGCAGCGCCCAGATACTGCGACACGGCACCGACAGCGAACAGCGCCTCGGGCGAGATGCGGCTCGCCCACGCCCGATCCGGGACTCCGGCGCTCAGCCGAACGGTCCCTCAGTTCGGGTCACGCGTTGCGACTTCCAGCATCTTGCATTGACTAGCAGGTGTGCGCTCCGACGTTGCATCCGATTTGCTGCAGCTGCTGGCAACGAGGTCTGTTCTCCGTGAGAAGAGACGGGACGCGCACGCAGAGTCGACGAGAATTCGCCGTTCGGGAGGTCAACGGGAAGCACAGGCGTCATCTAGGGTCTGAGGCAGGCACACTCAGCTTGGCGAACCATGTCGGCGCACATGCATGACGCAGGAGGCTGAGGCCGCGAGCGGCAACTGCATGAGGCCGATTGCGCAGATTCGTCGGACAAGCTCAATGGAGAGGGACATGCACATCAAACAAAAACTACTGAAGCTCTCGGTGGCGCTGTTCGCGCTCTCGCTGGTGGCAGCGGCGTGCGGTGATGACGGCGATGCGACCGTGACAGACACGACGGCCGCGCCAGCGGTCACCGAAGCTCCTGATGAGGCGATGGAAGAGTCCGAAGACGAGATGATGACGGATCATCTCGGTGATGGCTCGCTCGGTGCAGTCCAAGTGGGGCCGGGTGAGGCGGTCCAGATTCGATCGCTTGAAGCGATCACCGGCGATGTGGCCTTTCTGGGCTTGCCCAATCAGCGCGCCACCATGCTCGCTGTTGAGGACTTCGGTCCGATTCACGGTTTCGAGGTGGAGGTCGGCGTGGGGCTGGACGACCTGTGCTCGAGCGACGGTGGACAGGCCGCAGCCCAGAGCATCGTTGCCGACGAAGACGTGCTCGGCGTGGTCGGCACCTCTTGCTCGGGCGCAGCCGTAGCTGCGGCCCCACTTATCACCGGCGCTGGCATCGTGATGATTTCAGCCAGCAACACTTCGCCTGCGCTCACCTCCGATCTCAACGGCAATGTCGGCGAGAACCACAACATCGGCTACTACCGCACCGCCCACAACGACCGAGCCCAAGGAGAGGCGGTTTCCACTTTCGTTCTCGAAGAACTCGAACTCACCAAGGCGGCAACCATCCACGATGGCGACCCTTACACGCAGGGACTGGCACAGGCGTTCCAGGACTTCTTCGAGCGTGACGGTGGCACCGTGACCGTTGCGTCAGCCTTGAACAAGGAAGACACCGACATGGTGCCAGTGCTGACCGAAATCGCGGCGAGTGCGCCCGAGTTGTTGTTCTTCCCGATCTTCCAACCAGCGGGCGATTTTGTGGCGGATCAAGCCCCGGGTGTTCCGGGTTTGGAGAGCACCGTCCTGATGGGTGCTGACGGCCTCCTCAATCTCGACTATCTCGCATTGCCGCAGACTGCAGGCATGTATCTGTCGGGTCCCGATACGCGCTTCGGCGAGAATGTGAATCAGAGCACCGGAAGGACTGCGGATGAGTTCTTGACGGCGTATGAACAGATGTATGGCGAGGTGCCTGCGGCACCATTCTGGGCACATGCCTACGACGCTACGACGTTGCTGCTGGACGCGATCGCAGCTGCGTCCTACGTGGACGCCGATGGAAATCTCAACGTCGACCGCCAAGGCATTCGCGATTATCTCAATAGCGTCGAGAATTACAGCGGCCTGATCGGCACGATCAACTGCGATGAATTCGGTGACTGCGGCGCATCTCGGATCACCGTTGTTGAGAACCTCGGCGGCGAGGAGAACGCCGAAGCGAGCATGCAGAATGTGGTCTACGCGTATGCCCGCTGAGATCCTCAGCCCGACTCATGTGCACATTGTGCACATAGTGTGCCCCCGCTAGCCGCGGGAGCGCGACCAGGTGAACCGTGCCGCAATAGACCCGAGGCATCGCTGGCGTCGAAGGTCTAGGACCGGCATCGACTGGTTTCTCACCGCCATACGGGTCGCGGTGCTCATCGTCCTGACGGTCGGCTTTGCGGCGTTCATTGCTCAGGAGATCAATCCTGACAACCCATTCGCGCGCTGGGCGAACCCCGATGCCACCGGCCTGACCGGCGCGCAGTTCCGGGGACTCGTCGTGTCGGGCATCGCCCAGGGCTCGATGTACGGGCTGATCGCGCTGGGCTACTCGATGGTCTACGGCGTGCTCGGATTCATCAACTTCGCCCACGGCGAGGTGTTCATGGTGGGCGCTATGACCGGCATGATCACCTCCAACAAGCTGGCCGACACCGGCCTGTGGGAGTCGAACTTCGTCGGCTCGCTGGTGTTCATCGTGGTCGTGTCGATCATCGTGTCGTCGTTGACGGCGGTGGTCATGGAGCGGGTCGCATACCGCCCGCTGCGCGGAGCGCCCCGGCTGATTCCGCTCATCACCTCGATCGGCGTGTCGTTCTTCCTGCAGAATGCGTCGGTGGTGCTGCTGGGTCCCGCCAGCAAGTCTTACCCCGACGTGCCGGACTGGGTGAAGGCCAAGCACACCTTCCTGCAGATCGAGGGTGCCAGGATCTTGGTGATCGTCGTCGCGGCGCTGTCGATGGCGGCTCTGTGGTACTACGTCGACCGCACCAAGACCGGCAAGGCGATGCGCGCCGTGGCCGAGGACGCCGAGACAGCGGCGCTCATGGGCATCGACGTGAACCGCACCATCGTGAAGGTGTTCGCAGTGGGCGGTGCGATGGCGGGCATGGCCGGGATCCTGTGGGGGATTCTGTTCCGCAGCGTCGTCCACACCACCGGCTTCCTGCCGGGCATCAAGGCGTTCAGCGCTGCGGTGGTCGGCGGCATCGGCCACTTGGGCGGTGCGATGGCGGGCGGTCTGTCGATCGGTGTGGCCGAATCGGTCGGACCGTTGCTGATCCTGGAGCCGCTGGGGGTGAGCGGACCCAGCCAACTGCGCGACGCCGTGGCGTTCTCGATGCTCATCATCGTGCTGCTCATGAAGCCTTCCGGCCTGTTCGGCGAGCGCCTGCCCGCGGAAGACCGCACATGAGCCTGGCTGTGCCATCCGAAGCTGGGCCGCAGCCCGCCGAGATGGCAGAGCCGGGGGGCGAGGCTGCCGACGCACCGCCGCGTCCGCCGTTCGCTCAGGACTGGCGCCGCATCGCACGCATGGGGGCGGTGGGCGCGGTCGGTCAGATATTCATTTCGCTGTCCAACATGCCGGTCAAGCTCGATGGACGGCCGATCATCGAGGGCGCTCTCAGCTTGGGGTACCTGTCGCTGGCTGTGCTGCCGTTTGCAGTGGGCAGCCGGGTGGGGCGCCAAGTACGGCGCGAGGGCGTGCCGTATCACCGCCCCGGCGCGCATGAAGTGGTCGGCGGCGCCGCCTGCGGAGGGATCGTCGGCGGCGGACTGTCGCTGCTTGCGGTCCTTATCGCCAATTTCGACTTGCGCGAGCCGTTGGTCAACTGGAGCCCGATTCTGGCGGACCTGCTGGCCTTCAACCGCGGCACGGCGTTCGCAGTGGGAATCTGGCTCGCCTTGGGCGCAGCGATTGGAGCGCTCGGCGGGCTGCTGCGCATGGTGTCGTCGCTTGCCCAGCGGGTCGTGTGGACCGTGGTGCTCACGTTGTTCGGTGCTGCCATTCTGGAATCGCTGACCACCGACCTCGCCGAGGGCATGAGGGTCGAGGGACTGGTGGACTGGTTCTACGCTCCCCGGGGCGGCCTGAGGGTCAGCGGCGCGATCGTGCTGGCGCTGAGTTCGGCTGTGCTGGCTGCGCTCGGTCGAGGCCGCGTTCGGCGTGCCCGGGTCCGCATCGACGCGCTGGAAGGTCCTGCCCGCAACCGGATGCACCTCGGGTTCATCCTGGTGACCGGCGCGGTGCTGGTGGTCCTGCCGATGTTCGTCGGCAAGCTGACCAACGAGTTGCTGGCCAACGTCGGGCTGTTCGTGCTGCTGGCACTTGGCCTCAACGTGGTGGTCGGGCTCGCCGGCATCCTCGACTTGGGCTACGTGGCGTTCTTCGCCGTCGGCAGCTACAGCGCAGCAGTGCTCACCGCTGCCACCTCGCCGCGGATCAACCCGGAGCTGCCGTGGTTCGTGGCTCTCATCGGTGTGGTGGTCCTGACCGGGCTGGTCGGGCTCTTCATCGGCGCCCCTGTCATCCGCATGCGCGGCGACTACCTGGCGATCGTCACGCTCGGCTTCGGCGAGATCATCCGACTGCTGTTCCTGTCGGATTGGCTGTCGGGATGGTTCGGCGGCTCTCAGGGCATCACCAACATCCCGGGGGCGGAGATCTTCGGCTTGGCTACCGTGGCCGGCACCGACCCGCGCAGCGTCTTCTATCTGGTGCTCGCCTTCTGCGCGATCGCGATCTATGTGTCATGGCGGCTCGAGCGCTCGCGCATCGGGCGTGCCTGGATGGCGGTGCGCGAGGACGAGACGGTGGCCGAAGCCATGGGCATCAACACGGTCAATGTCAAGCTGCTGGCGTTCGTCGTGGGCGCGGTGCTGGGGTCATTCAGCGGGGCGATCTTCGCGGCGAAGGTGGGTTCGGTGTTCCCCTCGAGCTTCTTGATCTTGGTGTCGATCGTCATCTTGGTGGTGGTCATCTTCGGCGGGATGGGCAACATCGTCGGCGTCATCGCCGGCTCGGCAGTGCTGATCGGCGTGCTGGGCGGACCCAAGCAGCCAGGCCTGCTGGCCGAATTCTCCGAGTTCAAGCTGCTCATCTACGGAGCCCTGCTGGTGTGGATGATGCTCGCGCGGCCCGAGGGACTCATCCCGAGCGTGCGCCGTACCCGTGAGCTGCACCAACAAGAGCTGGCCCAGGACGCCTGGCTGCGGGGCGAGACGCAGGATGAGCACGATGACAACGGCGGCGAGAGTGCTCGCCAGCCTTCGGGCGAGTCGTCATGACACCGTCCGACGCTCCTCTGCATGCCACGACCGAATCGGCGCAGCGGGCGATCCTTGAGACCCGCGGCCTCAGCGTGGACTTCGGCGGACTGCATGCGCTTGACGGATTGGACCTGGCGGTCTACCCGGGCGAGATCGTCTCGGTGATCGGGCCGAACGGCGCCGGCAAGACCACCCTGTTCAATGCGATCACGGCCACCGTTGCAGCCAGCGAGGGCGAGATCCTGTTCGAGGGCGAATCGCTCGTCGGCCTCGATCCCAACCTTGTGACCGCACGCGGCATCGCCCGTACCTTCCAAAACGTCCGGCTATTCGCCAACATGACCGTGCTGGAGAACGTGATGGTCTCTCAGCACTGCCGGACTCGCCAGAGCGTCGTGGGGGCGCTGCTGTGGACGAAGGCCTTTCGCCGCGAAGAGGAGGAGATTCGCGAGCGCGGCAAGCAGGTGCTGTCGTTCTTCGGCAGCCGGCTGACGGGCTACCGCTTCGACCAGCCCGCGTTCACCTTGTCGTACGCCAACCGGCGCCGCCTGGAGATCGCGCGGGCCATGGCGACCCAGCCCAAGCTGATCCTGCTCGACGAGCCGGTGGCGGGCATGAACCCCACCGAGTCGGCAGAGCTGACCGGGCTGATCGGACGGCTGCGCGACGAGTGGGGCTTTGCCATCGTGGTCATCGAGCACGACATGGAAGTGGTCCGCGAGGTCTCGGACCGGGTGGTGGTGCTCGACCATGGTGTGAAGATCGCAGAGGGCGACTACGCCGATGTCTCGGCGGACCCACAGGTGATCGAGGCGTACTTGGGCCACGGGGCCGCGGCATGAGCGAGCTGCTGAGCAAAGAAGCCGAGCCAGGTGCAGGCTTCGGCCCCAACCTCGACGCAAGTCCCAGTGAGCGCACACTGCTACTGGAGATGTGCAAGGTCAACGTGCACTACGGCGCCGTGCATGCACTGCGCGACGTCGACCTGTCGATCCGCGAAGGAGAACTGGTGTGCCTGCTTGGCGGCAACGCCAGCGGCAAGTCGACCACGCTGAAGACGCTGCTCGGCATGCTGAAGCCCACTTCGGGGGAGGTGGTGCTCGACGGCGAGGTCGTCAACGAACGGCCGACCAGCTACCGGGTGGCCAAGGGCGTCACGATGGTCCCCGAGAACCGGCGCCTGTTCAAGCGGCTGACCGTACGGGAGAATCTGCAACTCGGCGCCTATCTCCGCAAGGACAGCGAAGCGATCGCAGCCGACATGGAGCGTGTCTACGAGCTGTTTCCTCGTGTCAAGGAGCGGCTCGGTCAGAAGGCGGGCACGCTCTCGGGCGGCGAGCAGCAGATGGTGGCCATCGGGCGGGCTCTCATGTCGCAGCCGCGGGTACTGCTGATGGACGAGCCGTCGATGGGGCTGGCGCCCGCCCTCGTGCAGCAGAACTTCGAGCTGATCAGCCAGATTCACGAGGCCGGCATGACGGTGTTCATGGTCGAGCAGAATGCCAGCATGGCGCTCGGCATCGCCGACCGGGGCTGGGTGCTGCAGACAGGTCGTGTCGTGCTCGACGACACCGCCGAGGCCTTGCTGGCCAATCCGGCCCTGCGCGCCTCCTACCTAGGAGACTGCTGAGCAATTGCCGAAATCGCCGATTCACGGACACAAAGCCGCAGGTCAGAGCGTTGCAGACTTGCCCGGATCCGAATAAATCAGCAGTCTCCTAGGCGGCGGCAAGGACGACGGCGACTCATTCGGGAGCGTGCCCGCCGACAACTCCTCGCATGCGTGACGCTGATTGCAAGTGTTGCGCCGGATCGTTCTCCGCGGCGGCATTCTTGCGCAGATATGCGGCGAGGATTGGTCTGTGTGCAGAAATGCCGTGTTTGGCGGTATTCCTGCGTAGGTTTGCTCTGGTGGCCGAATCTTGTGCAGAAATGCTGTCCTCGGCAGCCGTCACTCATGCGAGGGTGGGGTGATTGACGCCTCTCGCCCTTCTGCTGGCGCTCGGGCTGCGCATTCTGGGCCGATGATTGACTCGCCAGCACGATCTGTGACCGGAGTGCTGCATCCAGGTGCCATGGGCGTGACCGTGGCGGCAGCGTGCTCGGGCATCGTGCTGTGGGCCAGTGAGGACCGCTCAGCAGAGACCGCCGAGCGGGCGTCGGATGCTGGTCTCACTGATGTCGGCAGCTTGGCTGAGCTGGTCGACGCGGCGGACTTCGTGATCTCTGTCTGCCCGCCCCACGGGGCAGAGGCACTCGCGAGCGCGGTGGCCGACACCGGCTTTGATGGCTGTTACGTGGACGCCAACGCGATCTCGCCCGCAGCCTCCCGGCGTATTGCGACCCGCTTCGAGAACTTCGTCGACGGCAGCCTGATCGGCCCCCCGGCAAGAGAGCCGGGCACGACCCGGCTGTACTTGGCAGGACCCGATGCGGGCCGCGTCGCAACCCGATTCGCCGGATCACTGCTGGAGGCCCGTGTGCTGCCCGACGGTGCCATAGGGGCTGCCTCGGCGCTGAAGATGGCCTACGCCGCGTGGTCCAAGGGCACCAGCGCCTTGCTGATCTCGGTCGCGGCGCTGGCCGCGGCCGAAGGCGTTTCTGATGATCTGACCGCCGAGTGGGCGATGTCCCAGCCGGGCCTGTCGCAACGATTGACGTACACCGCGATCCAATCGGCACCCAAAGCTTGGCGCTGGGTGGGCGAGATGGACGAGATCGCCGACACGTTCGCGGCGGTCGGACTGCCGGATGGGTTCCACCGTGCCGCGAGCGAGGTGTACGCGCGTCTTGAAGAGTTCAAGAACGTTCGCAGCGCTTCGGTCGAGGGGCTGCTCGAGGCGCTGTTGGGCGCTGAGCCGGTCTAGTTCTGCAGCGGCAGGACGGCGTCGGCGACGCCTTCGAGTTCCGCGAACCAATCGTCGGGGTCACCCACCAGCACGGGCACGAACTTCGATGCGCCCACCTCGATGAAGCGCTGGATCTGGTCGCGCAGGCCGTCCCAACCGGTCGGGATGATGTCGCCCGGGTCGGCATCGGGCGCCCGCCGTTCGAGGATGGCCTTGTAGCCGGGGCTGATCTCGCCGTGCGTGTAGGGGATGAGCACGCCGAAGTGCTCGGGGTCGATCCAGCGTTCGTGCTCGTCGGCGGCTTCGTTCACGATCTTCCAGCCGGCCGCGGCGATGTCGGGTGTGCAGAACGACGGCAGCCACCCGTCGCCGAAGCGTCCGCAGCGGCGCAGTTCGACTTCGGCGGCACCGCCGAGCCAGATGTCCATGGGCTTCTGTGCCGGCTTCGGCAGCAGCGACACCTCGTCGTAGTGGTACCAATCGCCGTGGTGGGTGACTGGCTCGTCCTCCCAGAAGCGCTTGAGCAGCGGCAGGGCCTCGTTGAACATCTTGGCCCGCTGGCGGCGCTCGACGCCGAACGCTGCTTGCTCGTGCACATCGGCGACTCCCAGCCCGAACGCGGGCAGCAGCCGGCCGTCTGACAGGCGGTCGAGGCTGGCCAGCTCCTTGGCTAGCACGGTCAGGTTGCGGCCGGGCAGCACCAGCACCGACATGCCGAACTTCATGCGCTCGGTGCGGCCTGCTGCATATGCGAGGCCCACGATCGGGTCGGGGCATTCGCCGCCGAGCCGTTCGCTCAACCACAGCGAGTCGAAGCCTCCCTCCTCCAGCGCGTCCACGAACGGGTCAAACGTGGCATGGTCGTTGGTGAAGCTGCGCGTGCCCAGCCCGAAGCCGATCCGGATCTTCATGGCGTCCACGCTAGGACACCGCGGCCAGCTCGACCCGGGTAGCGCTCCCGACGACGGTCTGCATGCTGGGCGCCGCTGACGGGCAGGCATTGCTGAGCCGCTGGAACCTCTGCATGAATGGCGTCGCCGTGCGCCGTACCCTCGGGCACCGGGCAACCGTCACAGCGCTTCTGGGGGATCTCGATGAACCAGACAGGATCGAACGCCCAGATCGACTGGGCGTCGCCGTTCAGGCTGGACGGCCAGGTCTGCCTCATCACCGGTGCATCCAGCGGGTTCGGCGTGAGATTTGCCCGCGTGTTCGCGGCAGCCGGCGCGAAAGTGGCAGTCGCTGCCAGGCGGGCCGAACGGCTGGAGGCATTGGCCGGCGAACTGCCCGAAGCGCTGGCCGTGCCGTGCGACGTGGGCGACGACGCCGCCTGCCGCGATCTGATTGCCCGCGTGGCGGACCACTACGGGCAGGTCGACGTGCTGGTCAACAACGCCGGTGTCAGCGATGCGATCAACCCAGCCGAGCAGGCCGACGTGGACAGCTTCCGCCATGTCGTCGACATCAACCTGAACGCGTGCTTCCTGCTGGCAGGACTCGTGGCCGCTGACATCATCGACCGTGATGCGCGTGGCAGCATCATCAATGTGGCATCGGTGCACGGCCATGTGGCATCCGCTCCGAACCTGCAGCCTGCCTATGCAGCGTCAAAGGCCGGCTTGGTGAACCTCACCCGCGATCTGGCCGTGCAGTGGGCCACCAAGGGCGTGCGGGTCAACGCGCTGTGTCCGGGCTACTTTGAGACCGAGCTGACGGCGCCGATGTTCGAAGACGACCGCTCGATGGCGTGGATCAGCAGGAACGCTCCGATGCGCCGACCGGGCGGCGAGCACGAGCTGGACGGTGCGCTGCTGTTCCTGGCCAGCGATGCCAGCAGTTACGTGACAGGCAGCTCACTGATGGTGGACGGGGGCTGGACAGCACGCTGAGCCTGAGCAGGGTTTCGCCTGTGCCGGCCGCAATGCCGGTGTGCGGCTCGCGAATCGGGGCTTTACAGCACGCTGATCGCCGCGGTACAACGGTCTGGGTTCTGTTCCACCAGCCGCCCCATGAGCGGGCGCAGATGAACCCAGGAGAAAGACGATGACCGTGATCGTCGTGGCCATAGCAGTCGCCGGAATCGTGTGCTTCGCACTCGGTGCGGGCTGGGGCGCCAAGAGCGGGCGTACCGGCAAGATCGACTCGCTTACCGGTGCCACGGGACGCAAGGACGCCTTGCGGCATCTCGACGCACTGCTGCGTCGGCCCCGTCAGGGCGACTACGTGGTAGGCGTCGCGTTCTGTGACGTCGACGGACTCAAGGACGTCAACGACACCCACGGCCACGCTGTCGGCGACGACGTACTGAAGCATGTCGCAGAACGATTGCGCCATGCGTTGCGACCATCGGACGTCGTCGCTCGCCTCGGCGGCGATGAATTCCTCGTGATCTGTGATGGCGTGCGCGCGCGCTCAGACATGGACCGGATCGCTCTCAGGCTGCGCGAGGCCATGTCACCGGCGATCCTGATTGACAACGCACTTGTCGGCGCCGACCAGCACGGCCTCGTGGCGGTCTACGCCAGCATCAGCATCGGGACTGCCGCCTCGGACGGCGCCACGACCGGCTCGGCAGAACTGATTGAGCGCGCCGACCGGGCGATGTACTACGGCAAGAGGATTCGACAGGAGATGCCGACGGACCACGGCCCGCCTTCGCCCCTGCGCCTGAAAAACAGACGGTTCCTTGAGGACGAGCCTGTAGGCGAGATCGTGGCATGAACGCCGACGACGCCGACGACTGAGCGCGCGACGAGAGTCTGCGTCAGCCGAGGGCGGGAGTGCCTTCGAAGTTGCCTGGGTCGTCGGCTGTCGGCAGAACTGGGCGCGCCCGCCAGTCCATGGCCTCTTCCACGCCGGTGATCACGTCGTACCACTCGCCCGCATTCCAGCCTTGCGCTGAGCCGAGCACGCTCGCATCCTGAGCGAGATGCAAGAGGGCGGGCAGCCGTTCCAGGTCCAGCGCATGGACGAACTCCCGGTCGGGGTCCAGCAGCACGAGGTGCTTGTCAGCGAACGGTCCGAGAAAGCTGCGGGCGCCCTCGGCATCGCTGCACACCACGAACGCACAGCGGATGTCGGCTTCCTCGTAGTGGAACAGCACACGCGACGCCGTAGGCAGGATCCAGCCGCTCTGGCGTGTGTACGGGTCGATGACCGCGACGAGAAGGTTGAAGACAACGAGCCATTCGGCCAGCGTGTGGCCGCGGCCGGTGATGGTTTCGAGCTTGATGTCGGTGGCTGGCACAGCAAGCACGGCAGGCAAACTAGCGCTCCGCGCGGGCGTGACCACGGCTTAGCGGCTGAGCCTTGGCCCGCGAGCGAAGCGAGCCAGCGCGGGAAGCACAGGGCCACACCGTGGTCCGAGCAGCCAGTGAGCGAAGCGGACGAAAGCTTGAAACAACCGGTGCGACAACGGGACCGCTGACCTGTCGAGCGGCGTCTTGCGGACCCTGATGTGCCGAACCTCGTGGTTCAGATCGGGGGGCGCAGCAACTCGGCGGCGAGTGGGCAGTCGGCACGCTGCCAGCCAGTCGCCGGCTCGATGCCGCCCGGCCCGACGATGTGGCTGAACAGTCCGATCGGGACGACTTCCTCATCGCACTCCCATGGCTCGTCGTCAACCGCAGCGGCTGCGGCCTCGAAGAACTGCTGGGGCAGCGCGCGTCCCCATCCGACGACGCACCAGACCTCGATGCCGGACACGTAGCCGACAGCAGCGGCGGCATGCGAGCCGCCCGCTGCGATCACGGCTTCGGGACCGGCAGCCGCGGCCTCCACCAGGATCACGTCGGCGCTCGTGCATGCTGCCGCCAGGCCGGCGAGCGGGACGTCGGTCACCTTGCAGCCGTTGCCTGCGAGCCGGCGAGCCAGGCCCGCTCCCTCGCCGTAGGCGTCGATGACGCGTACGGCGATGTCGGCGCGCCGTCCGAGGCCGTCGGCCGCTATGTCGGGCCAGCCCAGCAGGCACACCCTTGCGCCCGCGGGCAGCGCGTCGGCGGCATGATCGGCGGTGGCGTCGGCGCGCATCTCCGATGCGAACTCCTGTGCTGCCCGGTACGGCTGCGCAGAGGCGCACACACGAGCGGCCATCGACCTCAGTGCACCGGCAACCGGATAGCGGTCGAGGATGCGCCGGCACACCGTGACCAGCTCGAGCGGATCCGACGCCAGAGCACCCAGCGCCGAGGCGGTTTCGCGCACCAACACGTCCTGGGACAGGTCGCCGGCGCGAGCGACGTAGCGCAAGTGCTCGATCGGGTGCATCCGCCGAAGCTATCCCGTGTTGCTCAAGCCTTGTTTGCCCAGAGTTGTGGTCGCAGCATCATTTTTTGTGCAGAAGTACTGCTGCCGACGGCATTCCTGCGCACGGAATCGAAGGCGCGCAAATTCCGTGCAGAAATGCTGTTGATGGCGGCATTTCTGCACAGGGAACCGATTGCGGAGCAATTCTGTGCAGAAGTGCCGTGGTCGGAAGTGCTTTGTGCAGAGGACGGGGTCAGGCCTTCTGGGTCTGGAGCCGGCGCGCGATCACCTTCAGGCAGAGCGTCTCGTCGGCGCCCTCGAAGATCGACAGCACCCGGGCGTCCACGAACAGCCGGCTGACCGTGTACTCCTCGGCGAATCCGAAGCCGCCGTGGATCTGCTGGGCCTCGCGGGTCACCCACTCGGCGGCCTTGCAGACATACGCCTTGATCATGGAGGCCTTGAGCGCGCCTTCGCCCCGCGCCATCATGCGCGCCACCTCGTAGCTGTACTGGCGAGCGGCCGCGATGATCGCCGCCATGCGGCCCAGCTTCGCCTGCGTGAGCTGATACGCGGCGATCGGATGGCCGAACACCTTGCGCTCCTCCGCGTAGGAGCGCGCCTCGTCGTACGCCGCCTGCATCACGCCCACGGCGCGGGCGGCGGTCTGCAGCCGCCCATTCTCGAACCCGGCCATCTGCAGGTAGAAGCCCTGACCGATGCCGTCGTCGCCGCCGATGAGGTTTGCCGCCGGCACGAACCAGTCGTCGAAGGCGATCTCGAAGCTGTGCATGCCCCGGTAGCCGAGCGTGGCGATGGCCTGACCCTCGATGGTGCCGCCCCGTTCGCCGGTGAACTGGAACGAATGGCCCGCTGCCTGGGGCTTTGCGACGATGAACAGGCTGAGGCCCCGGTGCGCCTTGCGACGGTCGGGGTCGGTGCGGGCCAGCAGCATCAGCACGTCGGCCCGGCCTGCGAACGTGCACCACGTCTTGGTGCCTGAGATCAACCAGCCGCCCTCGGTGGGGCTCGCCGACACGACCAAGTTGGCCACGTCGCTGCCGTAGTCGGGCTCGGTGACGGCGACCGCAACCATGACCTCGCCGGTGGCGATGCGGGGGAACCAGTGCTTCTTCTGCTCTTCTGTGCCGCCGCGCTCCAGCGCCCGGGTGAGGATCTCCGGCCGGGTGATCAGCGAGCCACCAGCGCCCAGCGAGGCACGCGACAGCTCCTCGGTCGCGATGACCATCCCCAGGTAGTCGCTCTCGGAGCCCGAGGCGAATCCGCCGTATTCCTCGGGCACCGACAAGCCGAAGCAGCCCAGCTCGGCCAGCCCGCCGATGATGTCTTCGGGGATGTCGGTGTCGCCGCGGTGGATGTGCTCGGCTGCCGGAGCGATCTTGTCCTCGCCGAAGCGGCGGAAGGTCTCTGCCACGAGCTCGAAGTCCTCGTCGAGGTGGCTGGGAGCATCGAGGCCGGCCAGGGTGGCGAGGTAGGCCGGGTCGCGGTAGGCGGCCACGAAGTCCCGGGCGGCGTCGAGGGCGCCGGGCTCGAGGCCCCACTGGGCCTCGCGGGCGAACAGCCGCGAGTGAAACTCACCGAGCACGTCGGCGATGAACCCGCAGGCAAGCCGAGCCTCCGCGCCGCCCAGAGCGCCCCATCCGAGCAGCGAATCGCAGATGCGCATCGCGGAGGCCGTGTGTGCCAGGTCGTAGAGGAAGCACTGGTGGTCGTCGCCCATGCCGACCGCATGGCTGCACGCACGGCTCAACGCTGCGTTGCCCACGGCCAGCGCGTCGGCCGCGGCGGACATGTCCGGTTCGGTCACCGTTGCCTTTGCGTCCGCCGTCATGTCATCCCCGTCGTCTTCACAGCCGCACAGGCTAAGAGCGTCAGCGGATAGGTGGTTCGGTGGGCTGCCAGCGGTTGCGGTGGTCGATGAGTTTGATGACGATGATGAGCGTTATGGCGAGGGCGAGTTGGGCGAGGCGGTGCTGGGGTTTGCGGTCGGTGTTGCGTCGTAGCTGCCCGTAGTTGGACAGCCAGGAGTTGGTGCGCTCCACTGTCCAGCGCAGCCCCATGGGGGCGGCGGCCGGTTTGGGGTCTGTGGTTGTGGGGGGCCGCTTGGCGGGCCGCTCGATGTCGGCGATGCCTGCTTTGTGGACGGCCCGGTCGACGCGGGCGCCGATGTAGCCGCGGTCGAGATGGACGGTTTCGATGTCGTGGTGCAGGCCTCGGCGTTCGATCTCGGCGAGGGTGGGCTCGAACAGCATGATGTCGTTGCGGTTCGCGCCGTCGGCGGCCCACGCGACCGGGGTGCCCGCCGCGTCGGTCGCCAGCGACCACTTCCAGCCCAGTTTCCGCCTGTCAACAGGGCTTTTGCCAGTCCCCGCCCCGCCGCAAGGGGCCTTGTGGACCGAGCCGTCGACGCACAGATCGGCGAGCCGCAGGCCCATGATGCGGTCCCACGCGGCGATCGCCTCGGCCGCGATGTGATCGAACACCCCGGCGGCGACCCATTCGTCGCGGCGCGACCGCAGCGTCGTGTCAGACACCTCGCCGTCCAACAGGTGCTCAACGGACTCCCACGAGCAGCCCGTCACCAGCCTGATGATGATCCCCCGCAGGCACAGCCGATCCGATATCCGAGGCCGGTGACAGCCCAGCGGATGCGACCGGGGACGAGCCAACCGCGGCTCGACCGCAGCCCAGATGACATCCACCACCACCTTGCTCAAAGCGCGCATGATGAAACCGGCCTCCACGGTCGTCAAGTTCAGGACAACCCGACCAATACACCGGCGAACCAGACGACCCGTGGACGGCCGCCTATCCGCGCGGCCTCTAAGTGGCGCCAAGGATGTGCAAACGCTGTAAATCTGTGCAGGTTCGAGACGGGCCAGTCGGAGAGGGCCATGCATCGTACGATGACTCGGTCCGCGCACCAGCACCACTGCTGTTGACCACCGCACGGAGGCCCAAGTGACCGTCCATGACCGCCCGTTCGGGCGCTGCTTCGAGGATTTCGAGATCGGCGACGTGTACCGGCACTGGCCGGGCAAGACGATCACTGAGGCCGATGACCACCTGTTCTGCATGATCACGATGAACCACCACCCGCTGCACACCAACGAGTGGTTCGCCCAGCACGAGACCGTGCATGGCCGCAACGTGGTGGTGGGCAACCTCGTGTACTCGCTGGTGCTGGGCATGAGCGTGCCCGACGTCAGCGGTGCCGCCATTGCCAACCTCGAGGTGGAGACGCTGACGCATTCGCGCCCGACCTTCCACGGCGACACCATCTATGCGGTCACCAAGGTGCTCGACAAGCGTGAGTCCGGCTCGCGGCCCGACCGGGGCGTGGTGACCGTGGAGACGCGGGCGTTCAACCAGCGCTCCGAAGAGGTCTGCTACTTCCGCCGCAAGGTGATGATCTGGAAGCGAGACGCCGCACCCGAGCGACGCTTCCCCTACAGCGATGAGGCGGCCGTCGGCGAAGGCTGAGCCGGTGCGCCAACGCGCACTCTTGGACTGGTGGGCGTCCGAGCGGCGGGATCTGCCGTGGCGGCGCACCCGCGACCCGTGGCTCGTGCTGGTCTCGGAGATCATGCTCCAGCAGACCCAAGTGGACCGGGTGCTGCCGTACTTCGCTGCCTTCGCAGAGCGTTGGCCCACGCCGGAGCATTTTGCGCAAGCCGAGCTGTCAAGAGTTCTCGCCGCTTGGCAGGGCTTGGGCTATCCCCGCCGAGCTCGCAACCTGTGGCGGTCGGCGGCGATCATCACCGAGCGCCACGGCGGCAGGGTGCCTGCGGACTTGAATGACCTGCTCGCCTTGCCGGGCGTCGGCCACTACACCGCTCGGGCAGTGCAGGTGTTCGCGTTCGGCATCGACACCGCTGTGCTCGATACCAACGTGGGTCGCATCCTGGCCCGCTGGACGGGTCGCCGGCTGGCTCGGGCGGAGGCGCAGCGCATCGCCGATGATCTGGTGCCTGCTGGGGAGAGCTGGGCTTGGAACCAGGCGATGATGGACCTCGGTGCGCAGGTCTGCAGCAAGCGAGATCCGAGCTGCGGCCAGTGCCCTGCACAGCCGTGGTGCGCGTGGGCGGGCGAGGTCTTGGGCTCGGAGCCTTCAGGCCAGCCAGATCCGGCTGAGCGCAGTGCCGGGGTCAGCAGCCGGCAGGCGCCGTTCGAAGGCAGCGACCGGCAGGCTCGGGGTCGCTTGTTGGCAGCGCTGTCCGGGGACTCGCTGCCGACGGAACGGGCTGCTGCAGTGATGGGACTCGGGCACGAAGAAGCACGCGCCCGACGGCTCGTCGCCGAGTTGATCGCTGAGGGCCTGATCACCGGAACCGGTGACCGGCTCCGTTTGGGCTAGCTCAAGCAGCCACGCTGTGCTTGTCGCTTGTCGCTTGTCGCTTGTCGGGCTCGTGGCTCAAGCAGCCACGAGCTGTTCGATCAGCTCGTCGAAGGCCTTGTCGGCGATGGCGACCATCTCGTCGTCGGTGCGGTCCTGGATGGGGTGCTCCACCCACACAGCAGCGGGGTCGAAGCCCAGCGCCTTGCCCTGTACCTCGGCGCCGTCGACGAACTGGACGGTGGCCACGAAGACGGACGGGATGCCGCGGCGTTCCAGATCAGCGATGTCGTGCACACTGCACGACGTGCAACTGCCTCAATCGGCTAGCGCTTCGATCACCATGTCGCACTTGGTGGCGATCTCGTGGCGCAGGTCGACCGGCGCCGGCTTGGTGAACGTGGGCTTGGAGTAACGCTCGACGCGCAGGCCGCGCTCGATCAGCCGTTCCTCCAAGCGGTTCAGGAAGCGGTCGCCGCGGGGCTTGCTGATGTCCAGCAGTCCTACGGTGAGGCCGTCCAGCGACTCCGGCCGGGCCACCCGTTCACGATGTGCTGGCGCCGCTTCGTTCGTTGGGTCCAAGACGACAGTGCTCATGTGGGCTCCTTTGTATCGGATTCCGGCGGACTGGATCCGGTGGGCACGTACCGCCCGACTGTAGCCGCACCTCGGGCCGACAGTCCGGAGATGGCCGTCTGGAGACTGTCGCCTGCGCTAGATGACTAGTTCCAAGGCTGGCGCTGGAAACTTGAGTGTGCAATAGACCAAGAAGAATCGAGAGACATCGATGATTTCCGTATCGCGGGTTGCTCGGCTCCTGAGTCCGTTGCCGACCTTGCGCTCCGGCTCAGCTCTGGCTCGGACATCCGCTGCTCGCGCCCGTGTTCCTGAGCGCTCAATATCTTTTTGCGTATATTTCAGTATCTTTCACTATAGATGTTTACGCTGACCCCTTGGAAACAACCATCTAGTGCGGTGTCCACAAACGTTCGCGCGCTTGCGAGCTTCAGATTTGCCCGCAGTTCCAGTGTTTTGCTTCGGTGTCACCATGCGTAGGCATGTGGACACTGCGCTAGCGCCAAGGATCGATCTCGACGCAGACCGGCTGAGCGCCGATGTCGCCATTCACCCAGCCGCCGATGACTGCCGAGAACAGCCCGGCACCGCCGCCGCAGTGCATCAGGTGCAGCCCGCCGTCGCGGAACTTGGGCAGATCCGCCTCGGCCAGGAAGTCCGGCACGCCTTCGGCGATGCCGCCGGCGCCGCGCACCAGCTCGGCGCCAGGGCGAGTGGTCAGCTCGTTGATGCGCTCAGTCGTGCGCTCGCGCGTCCAACCGCTGTCGATGAACACGCGGGAGTGATCGGGGGCCACCGCCAGGATCGCATCGAAACCCAGCACCAGCTTGGGGTGATGGATCGCATTCAACGCGGCTGCCATCGTGCGAGCCAGCGACTCGGGATCGCGAGAGAGTTGGTCCACGACCGAGCGGGGTGCCTCGCCGGGGAATGCCGTGACCGTATTGGTGCCGGGTTCGAAACCGAAGTCGGTGCACAGCGGGCCCCAGTCGCCGCCGGCGCCGTCATCGCCGTCACCGGCAGCGTCTTCGATCTCGGCGAAGCAGAAGCCCACCTTGCCGGGCTGGCCCATCGTGGCCCGGTCCACCTCGCCGGGCCGCCCGCCGCCGATGTTGCGCACGATGAGCTGCACGGCCCTGCCGATCGTGCTGTTGGCCCGATTGCCTTGGCCGAACACGTTGATGCCGCTGTTCATCCCGACTTCGCGGGCGATCGGGCCGTTCACGATGAAGACAGGCCCGACCGGCATCGTCGTGGCCAGCATCCCGTGCATGTTGAACGTGTCGTTGCAGACGGCGCTCAGTGCCGCGAGCACCACCGGGAAGTACTCGGGCCGGCAACCGGCCATCACGGCGTTGACGGCGGCCTTCTCCACGGTGCAGTCAGCCAGATCCGGCGCGACGTTGGCGACCACCTCGTCGGGGGCGCGTGACGTTCCTGCCAGCATCGCCGAGACCCGCTCCGCGGTCGGTGCCACGAGCGGCAGGCCATCGGACCAGCCCCGGTCGTGCATGGCCTCCTGGGGGTCCTCCAGCGAGCCGAACTCGACCCTCCGAGCGGTCAGGCCGTCGCTGCCGAATCGGGCGGCCAGCACGTCGACCATGGATGGATCGACGGACAGCGATCCGCACCCTGGCCGGTGTGGGGGCAGATCGTCGCCGAGCTCGCTGAGCCCGGTGAACGACTCCCACTCGGGCCGGGACCAGCCCACGATGCGGTCGGCCTCCTCGCCGTCAGCGAATCGCATCAGCGTCGGCACCGTCTCGATGTCGCGGTGCCATGAGAACGCCAGGGCGGCGTCGTGCACCTTGGCGGCAACCGATTCGGGAAAGGCCGGATCGTCTTGGGTGAATACGGTCAGCGAGCCCCGTGCCTCGATGTCTGCCAGCACCGGAGCGATCAGCTCGCAGGTCGGGCAATCCCGCTTCACCACGGCCACCAAGCCGTTGGGCGGCACGCTCGCCGCTGCGTCGTCGTCGGTGTTCTGGTCAGCGCTCGTAGCCATGGCGGGAGGCTACATACGGCCGTTGCAGCCCGACCGGGCCTGTCCGGTCCGGCCAGCCGACACGGGCTGACATTCCGGTTCCCCGTAGAGCAGCACAACGCCGATGCTCCGGACCTGACGGCGTGTCTAGGGTTGGCGCCGTGACTGACCCGAGCGACCAGCCTTCCATCGACAGCAGGCTCTTCCGGGACGTTCTGGGACATTTCCCGACGGGTGTCACCGCTGTCACCGCAGTGAACGAGGGCCGGCCGGTCGGCATGGCCATCGGCTCGTTCACGTCGGTGTCGCTGGATCCGCCGCTGGTGGCATTCCTGCCCACCAAGGACTCGTCGTCGTGGGGCGACATCCGTGCTGCGGGCTGCTTCTGCGTGAACATCATGGCGCAGGACCAGATGGCCACCTGCGGCGTGATGGCCAGCCGGGCCGAGGACAAGTTCGCAGATGTGAGCTGGCGCCCTTCGGGGACTGGCGCTCCCATCATCGAAGGCTCGATCGCCTACATCGACTGCACGATCGAAGCCGTCTACGACGGGGGAGACCATGACATCGTGGTCGGCCGGGTGGTGGATCTGGAGATCCTCGATGCCAAGGATCCCCTGCTGTTCTGGAAGGGCGGCTACGGCACCTTTGCGTGATGGCCGGCTGACGGACGGGGAACGGCGATCGACGCCGTTGCCCGCTGTGCGTTGTGCAGGGTGATCGGGTGATCGGCACTGTCGCCCGCATTGTGTTGGGCGTGCTGTTCCTGGCGTCAGGCGCACTCAAACTGCGCGACTCGTCCTGGCCGGGTGCTGCGCTGGCGATGGGTACGCCGAGGTGGTCGGTGCCGCTCGTCGCCCCGGTCGAGATCGTGCTCGGGGCGAGCCTGGCGGCTGGGGCGGTCCGGCCGTGGCCGGCGTGGCTGGCGCTGGGGCTGCTGGCGGCGTTCAGCATCGCCTTGCTGGCAGCGCTGCGCCGGCCGATCGCTGAGCGGCCCGCCTGTGCCTGCTTCGGCCGCTGGTCTGCCAAGCCGGTCGGCGCCGGCTCGCTCGTGCGCAACGCCGTGCTGACAGCGCTGGCTGTGCTGGCTGTGCTCTAGGCCGCCTGTGCCTGCTGCGCGTGCCGACGCCACCCGCGCGACTTGCTCATCGCGGCGGGCCGCATCACGACATGTGGTGAACGGTCGCCTGTCCGAGCGGCTTGTGGTCGCGAGAGTCCGCCAATTTCGTGCACTCGGGCTTCGATGCCCTGCGATCGGCGAGGACCCGGCAGGGAGTTCTTCCTACAGGCCGCCGGCGGGCAGTTCTCTGGCGTAGATCTTGAAGCGGGGCACGCGCGAGTCGCTGACGTCGCCCCAGCTGCCAGTGGTTGCTTGGACGCGTGCTGAGTCGCCGATGGTCCAGCCCGAGCCGTAGTCGTACTGGCCGTCGCCGTCGGTCAGCGACAGCTGGTGTTCAGCAAGGGCGGCGTCTGTGTGGAAGACCACGGTGTAGGTGGTGGAGGCGGCGAAGGCGTTGTCGGCGCAGTCGGTGGCCGGCATCGTGACCCCGTAGACCGTGTCCGCCTCGAAGTGAGCCTCTCTCCTGAAGTTGAATATGCGGTCTGTCCGGCACAGCGGCAGGCCCGAGGAACGGACGTTTGGGGGGTCGGCGCTTGCGTACAGCGCTACGAACGGCCGTTTGGATCTATGACTGTCTGCTTCGAGCAGGACGCGGAAGCGGTCGATGACGTACCCGTGGGTGTGGCTGCCGGTCGTGATCGTCGTGGAGAACCGGCGACCCACACTCGTGGTCGAGGTTCGTTCTTTGACGTTGTCGCTGGTGGTGATGGTCTCGGAGGTGTCGGTGTCGTCGTCGTCGTCGGTGTAGGTGTTCTCGACCATCAGCTCGGTGCCGGTGATGTCGGTCAGGTCCAGCTCGTAGGGGCCGTTGTAGACCCGCGACTCGTCGCCGTTGAGCAGGTCGCGGGCGGACACCTTCGCGAAATAGCGCCGCGAGCCTCCGCTGACATGGACATAGGCCAGACCGTCGTCTCTGAAGTCGTCGCCGTCGCCGTAATGGGAGATCGTGCCGTCGGTGTGCTCGAACCCGTACCCCAGCCGCCCGCCACGGCCCGCAGACAGAGAACCGCCGGGGATGGTGAGCTGCAGCCGGTAGCTGCGCCCTCCGGGCAGCTCCAGTCGCCAGTAGTCGCCGGTGGTGCCGTGGCCGGTGTCGAGATCCTCGGTGAGATGGCCGCTGCTGGTGGTGCCCGGCCGCACCACCCCCGCGGTGGACGCGCCGTTCAGATACGACCCGGGAAAATCGCCCGCAGCATCCGACGGCTCAGTCGTGACCGCCGTGGACCCCTGAGCATGCGACGGCCCCGCGAACAACCCCGACGCGCCCGATGCCACAACGACCGCCGCCAGCACCGCGGCGCGCTGGCGGGGCCTCACGGGGGCTACCCCCCCCCCCCCCGGGAACCGGACGACCGCGACGCGGCCCCAAGCCCGACGAGACGCTCAGCGGAGAATCAGCAACCTTCATCTCGGACCAGCCTCCTGCACGCACAGCACCGCCGCCGCATCGCAACGAGGCCAACGCCGTACTCGATCCGGCACCACACTACCGCGTGTGCCGGCTCGCACAAGCCGACACGTCATTGTGCGGGCAGGCCCGTCAAGGCCAATACGCCCGTACGACACTCATGTGCTGACCTGCAGCCGCTGTCACGGACCCGGTTCGCGCTGCCTGCGCTCCACGCGATCAGGACGTCTTCGGCAAGAGACCGGCCAGCCTCCTAGCTCGTCTCGGCCACGCCGAGCACGTCGCAGATAAACGCCAGGATGAAGGCTTCGTCGCGCCAGGCGTCGTAACGGCCGGAGGGGCCGCCGTGGCCGGCACCCATCTCGGTGCGCAGCAGGATCGGCTTGGTCGATGTCGTCGTTGCCCGCAGCTTGGCCACCCATTTGGCGGGTTCCCAGTACTGCACCCGGGGATCCGCCAGACCGGCCGTCACCAGCAGCGCCGGATGGTCACACGGCTCGACGTTCTCGTACGGCGCGTAGGAGCGGATCGTCTCGAAGGCATCACGTTCAGCCGGGTCGCCCCACTCGTCGTACTCGGTGACCGTCAGCGGAATCTCCGGGTCCAGCATCGTGTTCAGCACGTCCACAAAGGGGACTTCCGCGACGACCCCGCAGAACAGCTCCGGGTGACGGCTCACCATCACGCCCATCAGCAGGCCGCCGGCGCTGCCGCCCCGAGCGCAGATCCGGCCCGTGTCCGTCCAGCCTTCAGAGGCGAGGTGACGGGCGCACGCAGCGAAGTCGTCGAACGTGTTGTGCTTGGCAGCGAGCTTGCCTTCTTCGTACCAGGCTCGTCCCAGCTCGCCGCCGCCGCGAACGTGAGCGATGGCGAACAGCACGCCCCGGTCCAGCAGCGACAGCCGCACGGTCGAGAACGTCGCCGGCATCGGGATCTCGTATGCGCCGTAGCCGTACAGCAGGCACGGCGCCGGCCAGCTCACCGCGCTCGGCTTCCACACCAGGCTGATGGGCACCGCCGTGCCGTCCGGTGCGGTGGCGCTGATGCGCTCGGTCCGGTAGGCGCCGAGATCGACGTCGCCGAGCACCGGCAGCTGGTCGAGCAGTTCGCGCTCGTCGCTGTCGAGATCCAGCTCGAAGATCGACGGCGGCGTCACCATCGACGTGTAGCCGAAGCGGTAGCGCCGGGTGTCGAACTCGGCGTTCGCCCCGCCTCCGGCCTCGTACACCGGCTCGGGCATCTCGATCGTGAACGACGGGCCAAGTTCGCCCCCGGCGGCGCTGCGCGTGTCGTGAACCCGCATCGAGGTCAGCCCGTCCTGCCGGTCGTGAACGACCACGAAGTCGCCGAAGCAGTCCACGTCTTCGAGCCGGATGCCGGGTCGTGCGCCGATCAGCTCGCGCCACATGCTGCCGTTGTCGAGGGCATCACCAGCGGCCGGAGGGTCGGCGGCAGCGGCAGTGCCTCCTTCGCTCGCGTCATCGCCACCTACCGCAGCGTCGCCCGCGCTCGGCACCGGCGCCTCGACCAGCCGGAAGTCCCGCGCGCCGTCGTTGGTGACGATCAGCAGCCGGTCGTCCTGGTGGTCGACGCCGTACTCGATGCCCTCGGTGCGCTCCCGAACGAGCAGCGGCTCCGATTCGGGCCGGCTGGCATCAAGGAGTCGGTGTTCGGAAGTGGTCTTGGACTGCGAGCCGATCACGATGAACTGCTCGCTGCGAGTGGCCCCGACGCCCACCCAGAAACGCTCGTCGTCCTCCCGATATACGACCATATTGCGGGCCGGGTCGCTGCCGACGACGTGGCGGATCACCCGGTCGGGTCGCTGGGCGGAGTCAGTGCGCACGGCAAACAGCGTCCTGTTGTCGTTTGCCCACACCAGTCCGTAGCTCAGCTCGGTCAGCCCGCAACCGGGGCCCGGAACGTCGGGGCCGTCGAGCACCTCGCCGCTTGCGATGTCGAAAACCGTGAGCGCGTACTTCTCGTCGCCGTCGGTGTCGGTGGTGTAGGCGAGCAGGCGATGGTCGGCGCTGACCGCCAAGTCGCCGACGGCGAAGTACTCGTGGCCTTCGGCCAGCTCGTTCTCGTCCAGCAGCACGACCTCGTCATTGTCGGTGCCGCCCCGGGGACGCCGCACATGGATGACGTACTGGAGGCCTTCCACCGTGCGAGCCCGGTACTCCCAGTCGTCCTTGGGCGTGGGCAGCGACTGGTGGGTCTCCTTCGTGCGCGACTTGATCTCACCGAAGATCTGCTCGCGCAGCTCGGACAGGTGTGCCGTGGCGGCCTCGGTGTAGGCATTCTCGGCATCCAGATAGTCCCGGACGGCAGGGTCGTCCCGGTCACGCAGCCAGTGCCAAGGGTCGGCGGTCTCGGTGCTGTGAATGCGCCGGACATAGATCCGCTGCGGTGCCACGGGAGGCTGCGTCATGGACTGCGCACCGTACCGGCCGAGTCTCGCCGGGCCATGTGTGGCGGCTGGCGGCGACCGCGTAGCGTGGCGGCGTGCCCATCTACGCGCTTGGCGACTACGAGCCCGCCATCCACCCTGATGCCTTCGTGATGCCCGAGGCGATCATCATCGGGCGGGTGACGATCGGCGCAGAGGCATCCATCTGGTCGGGGGCGGTGCTGCGCGGCGACGACAACGACATCTTCGTCGGAGGCGGCACGTCCATCCAGGACAATGCCGTGCTGCACGTCACGCCCGAGCAGTCCACCACGGTGGGGGAGCGTTGCACCGTCGGCCACTTGGCCCACATCGAGGGCGGCGTGGTGCACGACGAGGCGCTGATCGGCACCGGTTCCATCGTGCTGCCCGACGCCGAGATCGGTGAGCGGGCGCTGGTGGCCGCCGGCGCCCTGGTGCCAGGAGGCATGAAGGTGCCACCGGGCACGATCGCCGTCGGCACGCCGGCGAAAGTCCGCGAGGGCGTCGACACCGCTCCGTTGATCATGCCGGGCGTGCAGAACTACCTGGACCGCCGCGTCCGCTACCTCAAGGAACTCCGCCGCCTCGACTGACTGGTTCAATCGGGCCAGTCTTCGACTGCGCTCTGGGTCAGCCGGCTGTTGCGAGTCCAGCACCAGCTGCACGGGCGGCTGTCTCGGCGGGCATCCCGATACCCAGATAGCCCTCGATGCGGGCGAGACGCTGGCCGTTGTCGTTGACAGCGGACTGCAAGCGGTCGATTCGTTCGTTGGTGGCGGCGATGTCGGCCTTGAGTTCGGTGCGGAGGCGGTCGATTCGTTCGTTGGTGGCGGCGATGTCGGCCTTGAACTCGGCTCGCAACGCAGCGATGTCCTGCTTGATCTCGACTCGCAAGCCGGAGATGGATCGCTGCAGGTACCAGACGATCCCCAAGATGCCAGCCACCAATGTGACGAGTTGCACGATGTCCATCGCACTGATGCTCCCCATGTGTCGAACGCTACCACGGCACCATACTCGGCTCGAGGGTGTGATACACGAAAATTAGCAAAATATACTGAAATCCTTCATATTATGGTTTCCTGCGCTAGCGCGTCGCGACTGACCTCGCGACGCCAATCCGACGGCGGTAGCGTCACGGCCCATGAGCATGGGAAGCATCGACTTGGGACGCATCGGCATCTGGACGGGGGTGCTCGACGCGCTGCCGTCTGCGCAGGGCGTCGAGTTCGTCGCCGAAGCCGAGGAGCTGGGATACGGGGCGTTCTGGATCCCCGAGGCTGTCGGGCGCGATCCGTTCGTGGCGGCCGCCCGGCTGCTGGAGGGCACCGGCACCATCAAGATCGCCACCGGCATCGCCAATATCTACGCCCGCGACCCCATGACCATGGCCAACACACTGCGCACCATCGACGAAGCGTTCCCCGGCAGGTTCCTGCTGGGTCTCGGCGTCAGCCACCACCACCTCGTGGAATACGTCCGCAAGCACGACTACTCCCGCCCGCTCAGCTACATGCGCGAGTACCTCGAGCGCATGGGCAAGTCTCGCTTCATGGCCCACGGCTCCCAGGAGCTGGGTGAGATCGTGCTCGCAGCGCTAGGTCCCAAGATGCTGGAGCTGTCGGCAACGGCGACCGCCGGCGCCCACCCCTACTTCGTGCCGCCCGAGCACACTGCGGTGGCCCGCGAGACCATGGGTCCCGACGCGGCGCTGTATCCCGAGCAGATGGCGATCCTGGACACCGACGCGGAGTCGGCCCGAGCGCTGGCACGCAAGAACATGGCCATCTACTTGGGCCTGCCGAACTACGCCAACAATCTGCTGCGGCTGGGCTTCACCGAGGCCGACATCGACGGCGGTCCCGACGGTGGCCCGTCCGACAAGCTGGTCGACGCCATCGTCGTCTGGGGCACCGAAGAAGACGTCAAGGCCCGTGTCGACGCCCACTTCGACGCCGGCGCCGACCACGTCTGCGTGCAGGTCCTCGCAGACGACCCCCCCTCAGCATTCGACGGCTGGCGCCGCCTCGCCCCCGTCCTGCTGAGTTGATCTGCGCTTTGCAACTCGGTCACTGGTCGACATAGGTTCAAAGGCAACACTCACCTCTGAGCCGAGACTTAGCCCTGATTGAATCACCCCGTCCAAGTCGGGCACGCTGAGGGACCGCTCTGCGATGCCTATCGACAGACTGGGCGGCGGCGTTAGGCTGAGTTCATGACCGACACCGCTGAAGCCGCCGTTGGCATTGACCTCGGCAAGTACAAGCTGGGGTGGAGCGACGAGGAAGATTACGTCTTCAAGCCGCGCAAGGGCTTGGACGAAGAGATCATCCGCGAGATGTCGGCGCTCAAGAACGAGCCGCAGTGGATGCTCGACTTCCGCCTGCGCGCCTACAAGATCTTCCAGCGCAAGCCCATGCCCAACTGGGGCGGCGACATGTCGGAGATCTACTTCGACGACATCTACTACTACATCAAGCCCACCGAGGGCCAGGTCGACGCCTGGGAAGAGCTGCCCGACTCGGTCAAGGACACCTACGAGAAGCTGGGCATCCCCGAGGCCGAGCGCAAGTACCTCGCCGGGGTCACCGCCCAGTACGAGTCCGAAGTGGTGTACCACCGCAACCGGGAAGACCTCGAAGCCCAGGGCGTGCTGTTCAGCGACATGGACTCCGCCGTCAAGGAGTACCCCGAGATCGTGCAGCGCTACTTCGGCACCATCATTCCCCCGGGTGACAACAAGTTCTCGGCGCTGAACTCGGCGGTGTGGTCGGGCGGATCGTTCATCTACGTGCCGCCCGGCGTCGAGGTGGAGATGCCGCTGCAGGCCTACTTCCGCATCAACGCGGAGAACATGGGCCAGTTCGAGCGGACGCTGATCATCGCCGACGAGGGCGCCACGGTGCACTACATCGAGGGCTGCTCGGCACCCGTGTACAGCACCGACTCGCTGCACTCGGCCGTGGTCGAGCTGGTGGCGCTGCCCGGCGGGCGCATCACCTACACCACCATCCAGAACTGGTCGAACAACGTGTTCAACCTGGTCACCAAGCGGGCCGCCGCCTACGACGAGGCCCATGTGGAATGGATCGACGGGAACATCGGCAGTCGCCTCACCATGAAGTACCCGGCGGTGTACCTGATGGGGCCCAAGGCCTCAGGCGAGGTGCTGTCGGTTGCCTATGCCGGCAACGGCCAGCACCAGGACGCCGGCGCCAAAATGGTCCACGCCGCCCCCGAGACCACCTCCAAGATCGTCTCGAAGTCGATCTCGAAGGACGGCGGCCGCACCACCTACCGCGGTCTCGTGCGGGTGGAAGAGGGCATGAGCGACTGCCGCAGCCATGTGCAGTGCGATGCGCTGCTGCTCGACTCCGACAGCCGCTCGGACACCTACCCGTACCAGGAGATCGGCTCTCGCGACGCCGAGATCGGCCACGAGGCCACCGTGTCGAAGGTGGCCGACGAGCAGCTCTTCTATCTCATGAGCCGCGGCCTGTCCGCAGAGCAGGCCATGGGCATGGTGGTGAACGGCTTCATCGAGCCCGTGACCCGCACGCTGCCGATGGAGTACGCCGTCGAATGGAGCCGGCTGATCGAGCTTCAGATGGAGGGATCGATCGGCTGATGCGCAGCCCAAGAGACTTCTTCGTCCCGCTCGCGCTCGGGGCGCCTGAACCGCTGCGCGAGGTGCCCAACAGGGCATCACGCCTGATCCACTTCTTCGATCCGTCCAACGAGCGGATGCGGGCAAAGGTGCCCGATATCGCCCCCACGGTCGACGTGCTGCTGGGCAATCTCGAAGACGCCGTGTCCGCCGACAGCAAGGACGCCGCCCGGGTGGGCCTGATCGAGGTCGGCAAGGCCTGGGAGCCGGGCCGCACCCAGTTGTGGACCCGCGTCAACAGCTTGGACTCGCCGTGGTTCCTCGACGACGTCTGGGCGCTGTGCCACGAGATCGGCGACAAGCTCGACGTGATCATGGTGCCCAAGGTGGAGGGTCCCGAGGACATCGGTTACGTGGACCGGCTGCTGGCCCAGCTCGAGGCGCGTATCGGGCTCGAACGTCCGCTGCTGGTGCACGCGATCCTCGAGACCGCGCGGGGCGTGGCCAACGTCGAATCGATCTGCCTGGCCAGCCCTCGCATGCAGGGGCTGTCGCTCGGGCCCGCCGATCTGGCCGCTGACCGCCGCATGAAGACCACCCGCGTCGGCGGCGGGCATCCCGGCTACTTGGTGCGCACCGACCCGGTGCCCGACGGCGACGACGATGCACGGACGTCGTTCCAGCAGGACCTGTGGCACTACACGCTGGCTCGCATGGTGGATGCCTGCGGCACCGCCGGGATCCTGCCCTATTACGGGCCGTTCGGCGACATTGCCGACCCCGTCGGCTGCGAGGACCAGTTCCGCAACGCCTACCTGCTGGGCTGTGTGGGGGCGTGGAGCCTGCATCCCAGCCAGATCGCCATCGCCAAGCGGGTGTTCAGCCCTGCGCCCGCCGAGGTGGCCTGGGCGCAGCGTGTGGTGACCGAGATGGGCGACGGCACCGGCGCAGTCATGATCGACGGCAAGATGCAGGACGACGCGACCGTCAAGCAGTGCCGGGTGGTGCTGGCTCTGGCCCGAGACTTGGCGGCGGCCGATCCCGACTTGGCTGCCGCCTACGGACTCGGAGCAACCTGAGAACGCAAGGACGCCCAATGAGCGCTGCCGCCCTCCCACGCCCGCGCCGATCGGTGCTCTACATGCCGGCGGCGAATGCCCGAGCGCTGGAGAAGGCCAAGACCATCGCCGCGGACGCGCTCATCTTCGATCTCGAAGATGCCGTGGCGCCCGATGCCAAGGAAGCTGCCCGTGAGGGCGCGTGCGCTGCAGTGGCCTCAGGCGCCTACGGGCACCGCGAATTGACGATCCGCTGCAACGGTCTGGACACGCCGTGGGGGCGCGACGACATCGCAGCCGCGGGCGCAGCGGCACCCTCGGCGGTTGTCATTCCCAAGGTGGACAACGCAGTGGAATTGGCCGCGGTGTCGGCGCTGCTGGAGGCTGCGGGCGCCCCTGACTCCACCCGCATCTGGGCGATGATCGAGACCCCGGGGGGCATCGCCAAGTCCCGTGCGATAGCGGACTTCGAGCGCGTTGATGCACTGGTGATGGGCACCAACGACATGGCCAAGGAGCTGCGCGCCACGATCACGCCCGACCGGGCCGCGTTGGTGCCGCACCTGGCGACCTGCCTGGTGGCGGCCCGTGAGGCGTGTGTCACTGCACTCGACGGCGTGTACAACGACATCAGCGACGCCGACGGGTTCGCGGCGGTGTGTCGGCAGGGCGCGGAGCTCGGCTTCGACGGCAAGACGCTCATCCACCCCAGCCAGGTCGAGTCCGCCAATGCGGCATTCTCGCCGAGCCTCGACGAGTTGGACTTCCACCGCAGGGTCATCGAGGCGTTCGATACGGCGCTGGCGGATGGCCGTGGCGTGGTGACCGTGGACGGCAGAATGGTCGAGAATCTTCACGTCGACGAGGCCCGGCGAGCCATTGCGCTCGCCGACGCGATTGCGCAGCGCCAAGAGGCTGAGCCGAATGGCGAAGCCGTGGCCCGAGCGGCGCGTGAGCGCAGCGGACAAGAGCGAGAAACTACGAGTGCCGCAATGGAAAGACCTCTAGATCGGCGCATGCCTTAAGGAGCGAGCTGCCATGCCGATGCGGACGAATTGCCGCCACTACGAGAGCCGGACATACCCGAACGGCGACACCGTGCGCAAGTGCAATCTCGACTTGGCGCCTGAGGCGCCGTGGCGCTGTCCCGAGGACTGCCCGTCCTACTCCCCACGCCGTCTCGACGCTGGTTGGCAGCACGGATCGCTAGGTGTGCAGAACTTCGCGAAGGAACCCGCGAGCATCGGCGAGGACGACTCCATCGGCGCGTTGCTCGATGCCGCGGAGGACATCGTGAATGCTGCAGGACCCCGCATCCTCGAGGAGGTTGCGGCCGAGCGTTCCCGACCCAAGGGCCTTCGGGCGAAGGCGCGCAACCGCAAGGCTTCCAAGAAGGCCAGGCGTGCTCAGCGCCGCCGCGACCGCGACGACCGCAAGGACGGCGAAGTCTGATCCCGGCTGAATCCGTGCCGTTTCCGCCCGCTAGTGCCTCGCGGACGCGCCGGTAGCCTCCGCGACGTGTTCTCCCCCGAACTCGCCGACGCACTCGGCGGCTCCGACGCGTTGGCCAAGCGGCGCCGCGCGGCCGCAGAAAGAGCGGTCGCCGCTGGCCAGCCGTCGTTCACCGAAGAGGTCTGGCGCTACACCCCGATCGACGATCTCGACACCGCTCAGTACTCGATCGGCGCCCCAGGGGGAGGGCCGGGTCCAGCGGGTCTGGCAGCCGGCGTCGACGACAACGCAGCGGCGGTCATCCGCATCACGAACGGCGCTGTCACCGACGTGGACGTGCGGTCAGACGGCATCAGCGTGACGACGCTCGACGACGGCGCCGATGACCTGGTCGGGATCGTTGCGCCGGAGGGACCCGATGTCTTCGGCGACTGGAATCTGGCCCTCGCCTCTGCCCCCGTGGCTGTCAGCATCGAGGCGAAGGCGGTGGTGCGCGCCCCGGTGGTCGTGCATGTCCACACCGACATCGAGGGACTTGCCTGGTTTCCCCGGCTGGTGGTGGCGGCCGGGCGTATGAGCCGGGCCACTGTCATCGAGCATCACACCGGCGGCGACGCGCCGGCGCTCATCTGCCCGCTCACCGAGTTGAGCGTCGGCGATGGCGCCCACCTGGGGCACCTCACGGTGCAGGAACTCGGATCCGAGGCGTGGCAGATCGCCAATCACTGCTCCGACGTGGGCCGTGACGCCAATCTGCGGATCGGCCACGTCGCCATGGGCGGTGCCTACGCCCGTGCTCGCATCGGCACCGACATGACCGGGCGCGGCGGGCACAGCGAGATCGACGCGGTGTATCTCGGCCGGGACGCCTCCACGCTCGACTTCCGCACCTTCCAGACCCATGTGGCGCCGTACACCACCTCTGACCTGCTGTTCAAGGGAGCAGTCGACGATCACGCCAGGGCGGTGTACAGCGGGCTGATCCGCATCGAAGCCGACGCATCGCATGTCGTCGCAGACCAGACCAACCGGAACCTGAAGCTCTCGCCGAACGCTTGGGCCGAGTCGGTGCCGAACCTCGAGATCGAGAACAACGATGTGAAATGCAGTCACGCGTCCTCGATCGGTCCCGTGGACGCCGATCAGCGCTTCTATCTCGAGAGCCGGGGGGTGCCGACCGATGTGGCCGAGGCACTGGTGGTGCGCGGGTTCTTCGACGAAGTCCTCGATGTGCTTCCCTCGGCGCCTATCGCGGCCTCGGTGCGCGGCCGAATCGATGAATTGGTCGGTACGGGGACGGCGGCGTGAGCGAACCCGGCGGCATGGAGGCGGTGCAATGAGCACCACGGAGGAGGCCCGTACCGCCGTGCTGTGCCAGCGTGGCGACGTGCCCGACGGCGAGGCACAGCGCTTCGACGTCGAAGGGCACCGCATCGCGCTCGCGCGCATCGGCGACGACTACTACGCCATCGGCGACCGGTGCAGCCACCAGAACTACTCGCTGGCGGACGGATGGGTCTGGCCCGATGAGTGCGCCCTCGAGTGCCCGCAGCACTCCTCGTCCTTCGACCTGCGGACCGGCAAGCCGAACTGCTTCCCCGCCACCCAGCCCGTGCCGGTCTATGAGATCCGCGTCAGCGGCGACGATGTCTCCGTGGTGCTGCCATGAGCGACCCGACGACCCACACGCTGCGCATCGAGGGACTGCACGCAACCGCGGGCAACACCGAGATCCTGCGTGGCGTCGATCTGGAGGTCTCCTCGGGCCGTGTGCATGCGGTCATGGGACCCAATGGCTCGGGCAAGAGCACGCTCGCACATGTCGTCATGGGGCGACCCGGCTATGAGGTCACCGCCGGCTCGGTGACCCTCGACGGCGCCGACGTGCTGGGCTTGGCGCCTTGGGAGCGGGCGCAAGCCGGGTTGTTCCTCGCTATGCAGCATCCGACGGAGGTGCCGGGGGTCTCAGCCGCGCAGGCCTTGGCGGAAGCCCTCGCATTGCGGGATGGCGCCAACGGATCCGGGGCAGACCATCTCGAGCAGATACGCCGGATGCTCGAGGCCGAAGCCGGCGCGATCGGGTTGAAGACGGAGCTGGTGGAGCGCCCGCTCAATGTGGACATGTCGGGCGGCGAGAAGAAGCGCAACGAGACGGTGCAGCTCGCCGTGCTGCAACCACGCATCGCCATCTTGGACGAGATCGACAGCGGCCTTGACATCGACGCCCTGCGAGCCTGTGCCAACCGCATCGAGGCGCTCACCGAGATCGGACTGGGCGTGCTGGCCATTACGCACTTCACCCGGGTCTTGGAATACCTGCGGCCCGATGAGGTCCACGTGATCGTGGACGGCCGCATCGTCGGCTCCGGCGGTCCCGAGCTGGCCGAGGCACTCGAGGCCGACGGCTACGCCCCATATCTGCCCGACGAACCCGAGCCGGGGGTCGCGGTGTCGATCGGCGGTCTCGGCAGCGCCTTGGGCGCAGGAGCGGGCTCGTCAGCCGCCGATGATCCGTTCGCCGATCCGTGGGCCGACCAGCTCGACGAGCTGGGCTGAGCGCCGCTGAAACCTTCTTGACGCGGGCCGCGCTGCGCGCCTTCGATGTGGCTGGGAGTTGGTGTTGACTGGGCCAAGGGAACCAACGGGAGGGTGATCCGATGGCACGTGAGCTGTTGAGTGATAACGAACTGGGAGCGCTGGCTGCTGAGCTCGGGAACTGGAATGTCTCGGGCAGCGAACTGCGGCGCACGTTTCGCTTCGGGAGTTTCGTCGAGGCATTCGGCTTCATGGCGTCTGCAGCGCTCGTGGCCGAGAAGATGAACCACCATCCCAACTGGTCGAACGTCTACAGCACGGTCGAGGTGGCGCTGAACACCCATGACCGCGGCGGCGTGACCGAGATGGACGCCGAGTTGGCGCGCGCGATGGACGGCCTAGCAGGCGCCGCAGGCTGATCGCCGCTCGATGCGACTGCCACGCCTGCGACGGCGCGCACAGCCCGACCAGACCGAACGGCCCGCGCCCGTGCCGGTCGTCGAGGGAACGGTCGAGTCGAGGCCGGGCGTGCGCCGGCTGATGCATCAGCTCTTCGAGTTCTGGGTGCGGTTGCGGCCTGCGCGGGTCACGCTCGGCGTGCGCGGGCTGGTGGTGGATCACAAGGGCCGTGTCTGCCTGGTGCGGCACACCTACCGGGACGGCTGGTTCCTGCCCGGCGGTGGCGTCAAGACCCGCGAGGCGCTCGTGGACGCGGTGGCGAGGGAACTGCGCGAGGAGACCGGCGTTGTCGTCGCCGAGACGCCCCAGAACGTGCTCGGCGTCTACTCATCACGTCACGGCAACCGCAGCGACCACATCGTGGTGTTCGTGGTCACCGACTGGCGCGTCGAGGAATCAGCCTCCCCCGAGATCGCCGAAGTGGCGTTCTTTCCCCCGGGCGAACTGCCGCCGGGCACTACACCGGGCACGTCACGCCGCATCTCCGAATGGATGACCGGCGTCCCCCCCGGCCACCGCTGGTAAGGGTCCGCCATCAGTCAAGTCGCGTGATTTTCCCCCATACGCAGGTCTCTGACCTGCGGAAATGCGTGAGCGGATCACGCGACTTAAGACGCGGCGGACCCTAGCTCTAGCAGTAATCGAGTCCGGGCGCTAACTGCTTGCAGCGAAGAGGAGCGGCCCAACCGCGCCCTCAGGACAAACCGAATTTCTGACTGAGCTTCTGGCGTTGCTTCTCAGGTATTCGAGAGATGGCAGATTCGAGTGCGTCGACTCGCTGTCTGAGCGCGTCACGCTGCGTACGAGCTTCCTCTCGTTCGTTTTCCACTGCTTCCAGTTTGGATGAGAGCAGCTCGCGGAGGCCGTTGACATCTTCTCCGATTGCCGACCGCTGTTCAATCACGGTCTGTCGGAGATCTCGTATCAGTTCACCCTCGAGCAGCTTGCGCGCTGCTTCCACGGCTGCCTGCAGTTGGGTCAGAGCGCTATTGGTCGCCTCTGCAACGCCATCGATGCTGGCCGCTGACTTGTTCATCGCCACTGCTGCGGAGTCAAGAGCGTCGGCGGCCGAATTTTGGCGTTCCCTGGCATCGCTCAGCTCGGCGAGGTGTCCGTGCAGAGTCTCGAGGGCGTCGGCGGATTCACTCCAGCGCTGACGCACCGCGTCGAAGGTGATCTCGGTCTCAGTCATCTCTTCCCCCAAAGTGGATCAATGCGGCGCCCGCGATGTCGTTGGCGAATTCGACTGACTGGGCCAGCTTGAGCACAGCAAGCTGATCGTGTTGATGCCAGTGCTCGTCAAGCCAGACCGTGAGATCGTCGCCAAGGGCCTCAGCGCTTTCCGCAGCGCCGAGCAGGCCGGCTACGAGATGGCCAGGGTCGCGCCCAGTGCGCTCCAGAGCCGAGCGCACCATCGCGGCTTGGCCGTTGCCGTCATCTCGATCGGTGAGCGCCCCGACGATCGCCGCGAGCGGGCGTTGGAGTTCGCGGCGGTCGGTGCCGTAGACGCCGAGGGCTGAGGTGAGTGCGTCCGACATGTTCTGCTCGAACTGGCGTAGATCGCCATTGCGCAGCATCGCCTCGGCCAAGCCACGGCTTGCAAGAAGCCCAGGATGTTCCGGATATGAGCCCAGAAGCCGAGCGGCTGCCGAGCGCCACTCTTGCGTATCGCTCTCGGAGACGAAGATGCCCGCCACTTCGTCGGACGCCTCATCAGCGGGTGCGCGTGCCGCTGGCTCACCGCCGTGAGAAACCCAGTTCTCCAGCCAATCGTCGAAGGCGAACGTCGTCTGTTCGGCCAACTCCTCCATTCGCCGCGCAATGTCGCCTTCATTGAGAAACGCGAGCACGCGGTCCCGAAGGACTTCGCCGTCGGACTCAGCCTCATCGGCGACGAGCCACATCTCTCGGAGGCTGCGCAGCCGTGCCTGCACGACTGTGTCGTAGATGACATCGATGAGGAGCTTGCTGCACCTCTCGACGGCGGCTTCCACGTTTGGGTATAGCCGTTCTGCTTCCGATCGGACACTCTCGAGCCGGCCGGGAGCACTCCGTTCGACGAAGCCCAGCAAGCCATCGACGATGTCGCCGGGAGAGCACTGCCGCATTCGGACGTTGGCAACTTCGCGTTTGCCGAATCCTTGGACGGTGTAGTCCGTCACGCACGACAAGACGGCCAATCGGTGCAGCGCCCGCTTGCCGATGGTGCTGTCCTTCTTCCGGTCATCCCCCTCGAGGGCCAAGCGGACCTGGTGCCTGCCTGCCGAGAGATCCCCGTAGATGGTCAGGAGCGCCTGGTGTTCCCTATCGCGCTGAGGAAATGACTGCCTGTGGAAAAACAGCGCCGTGCCGACATCGTCGAGCCTGCCGTCCCCGCCCCCGTTGTGCAACAAGTTCTCGTTGAGTTCGCGATTGTCGTCAGTGAGGATCCACACACACCAAGCGGGTGCACCATCGCGGCCCGCCCGTCCCACCTCTTGGTAGAAGGCTTCGATCGAGCTCGGCAGCCCGAAGTGGATCACCCACCGGATGTCCGGCTTGTCGATCCCCATGCCGAAGGCATTCGTCGCCACCATGGTGGTAGCGCGGTTCTGCTTGAAATCCGCGGCCCAAACCTTCTTCAGCTCGTCAAACTGAGACGGGTTCACGCCCCTTGGTGCCCTCCCCGAGTATCTGGTCGCTGAGGGGTCCTGATTCCTGACCAGCTCCCATGTGGGCGTCACCCCCTTGGAACCCGTCACGGTGCGAACGAAGACGATGCCCGAGTGGCCGATCTCTGGCGAGAAGAACGTGGCGCTGGTCGCGTCGAGAAACCTGCTCGGTAGTGCACGCAGCTCGCCGCTGAGTTCCGCTTCCCGGAGTTCCGGTCGCGTGCGCACGACCCGGTACTTCAGCTCGGGTCGGTTGAACGTGGCTGGCCGGATGATCGAGTTCTCCCGCGCCTGCGAGATCCCGAGTTGATGCAGGACGTCCTTTAGCACGGGTCGCGATGCCGTCCCGGTGAGCGCCAGCAGCGGGGGTGGACCGGGCTCGCCTCGGCACGTGGTCCGCAGTGTCTCGCCGAAATTGAGGTATGCGGTTCGGAAATCGTGACCCCATTCGGAGACGCAGTGGGCTTCGTCGATGACTGCGACGTTCACGGGCGAATTCTTGGAGTACTCGGCAAGCTTGTTGCGAAAGTCCTGACGCTGGAGACGCTCGGGCGACACGAAGGCGAAATACGCATCGCCAAGGGCCTGTTGCAGATGCTTGGTGCCGGACGTGATGCCAATACCGCGGTCGACGCCGTGCCCCGACAATCCCTCGATCTGATCGTCGATCAGGGCGTTGATCGGGTCCACCACGAGGGTGACGCCGGGCATGCACAATCCAGCGAGCTGGTAGATCATGCTCTTGCCGCCGCCCGTGGGCAGCAGTACCGCGCAGTCATGACCTTCGAGGATCTCAGTGATGGCCTCCAGCTGACCTTCGCGCAGCGTCTTCTTGGCAAACACCGCTCGCAGCACCGTCTCGACGGCAGTTCGCCGGCCGTCGATGGAATCGCACGCTTCGAAGGCTGTGATGCGCTCATGCGTGCTGTGGAACTCGTCGGCAAGCAGGACAGGTACACCACACGAGCGCACGATGACTGTCCGCTCGGGTGCGTCACCGGGCAATGGCTGTGACGGTGTGAGGTCGCACTCGAGCCGAATCTGCACGTCCGCTGCGTCGAGGGGTGGTCCATGGAGCGGGCGTTTCTCGAACTTTCCAGGGGAGATACGCACGAACAGGTGGGTCTGGTCATCGCAGGTGAACACGACTCTGCGTGGTGCAGACGCTCCGCGGTTCCACATGATGTCGAGCGCATCGAACAGTTCAAGGTGCGGGGCCATAGTCTCGGCGGCCGTAGAGGTGGGGTCGCGTACATCGATGTGCCACGAATCACCATCAAGCCAGCCTGCGTCCATCGCTTCGCACAGTCCCAGCACCAAGCGGTGTGCCTGCACGGCTCCCCAGACCAGGCCGTCGGTTTCTGCGGGCGGCACCGGCAGCTGACGCAGCTCATCGAGGGCCTGATCGAGATGCTCGTGCTGTTGTGACTCGGCACGCAGTTCGCGATTGGGGACACGGAACGTCTCGATGCCGATGGCGACGAGTGCATTGTCTCGCAGATCGTCGGTCGCCTGTTCATCGCAGTGTTGCTGACCGTCGATTTCGATGACGAATGGCGCGGCGCCGGGCGCTGAGCACAGGAAGTCGACGCGGCGCTGACTCTCATGCAGGTCGCCGAGCCATCTTGGGGGACCACCATCGTCGCCACCTGCGGCCAACAGTCTGTCCAGCGGTGCTTGGGGCGTCAACCACCGCACGGCATGAGGCACACGTTCCTGCACCACGCCGACGAATTCCGCCTCAGACGGTGAGTTGTCGTCGGTCAGGCCATCCTCAAAGGCTGCTGGCGGACGTTCGGGGGTCTCCGGGACCGAGAACGCACTTGGCACTAGGGCCAGCGGCGGATCAAGTCTCGGTGCTGTGTCGTCATGGACGCCCGTGGCGACGATTCGGCTCTCGAGGCCGTGATGTTGAAGCAGGGCACGTTCGGCATCTGGATGCAGCGGGGGCGCACCGCCACGGGCCAGCAGCTTGCGGATGGTCGCGGCCACCCGCGGGCGGCCAACAGCCGCCCGCGCAACGCCCTCCTGTGCTGGCCTCGCTACCCAGCAGTTTGCGAGCGAAACCCATCGCTTGTCAGGAACGGACCTCAGCGATGCGCCGGCGGATGCGTAGTAGGAACGCCAGCCGTTCTTGGCCCGGTGGGCGACCGCGCTGTCGCTCCACGGCACTCGACGCTTGGGGACGAACTGGGCTTGGACCGCTGGCGCCTCTGCTTTCTCGGCCTCGGGCATATCAGGATCGGTCGCGTTCGAGCCACTTGCAGCAGCGGCATGGCGAGCCGAGGTGCGACGTGGCACCGTGCCCTCAGAACGATGGACAGAGCGTTCCGGTGAGCAAGAATTACAGACCCAGATGCGTTGACCCTCGTAGGGGCCTGCAGCCGCGACCTGCTTGACCATCGGTGATGTACACGTCACGCAGCGAGGCATCGTCTCGGATCCAATGCAACATCAGCGACTGGCCATACCGACTTCATACGTGGCGTCAGCATATGGATATCTACACTTGACTCGGAGTTCTGTTGATGTCGGTGGCGTTCGTACGTCCTGATGGACAGCAGCGCTTCGGTTCGTTCTGGCTGGCTTGGGGTCGAACTGCACGCGAGACGTGGCTTCTGCAGACTTCCGTGGGCATGTTCCGAGTGCGTGCCATCACCTCCAAGACCGGCTTTGGCTGGACGCGGCAGTGGAAGTGCTATCTCACCGTCAGTCGAGAGAGCGATCCAACCAAGCCCACATACATCGACGCTACGGGCAAGACCCGCCGTGCAGCGATCTCGAACAGCAGCTGGAAGCTGTCTCTGTATCTGATCAAACAAGGGGTCATCTGATCAAACAAGGGGTCCCCATCAAGAGGTAGGGGCCGCCGGTACCCAGCGGTACCTCGGTTATACTCATTGGTATGACTCACAAGGTGGGGCCGAAGGGGCAGGTAGTGATCCCGAAGGAAATGCGCGACGAACTGGGCATCCGGCCGGGCGACCGTGTGAGCTTCTGGTGCGACGGCGATTCGGTGAGCGTCCGGCGCAGCGATGACGTCCGCGCCTTGTTCGGTTGCTTGCCAGGCGAGCCCAGCCTGATCGATGACTTGATGGCAGAACGGCGATTCGATCGTGAGCTGGAGGAAGCCCGATATGCACGGTACGAGGCATCGCTGTCCGACGATGAGAGTCCCGGACGGCCCGGCTGATGACGGTCGTGCTGGACGCCTGGCCGGTCATGCAGTTCATGCAGGGCCGGGAATCGCTTGGACGTCAGATGACCGAGTTGCTCGAGGATGGCGAGGCTGTTATGTCGTGGATCAACGTCGGGGAGGTGTACTACTCGATTCGTCGCCGCTGGGGCTCGCCACTCGCTGACGAGCTGTTGCCCCGTCTCCTGGCGAACGTCGATGCCGAGATGCCGAGTGCCCTACGGGTCGTCGAAGCGGCGAAGCTCAAGTCGGAGTACCGGATGTCCTACGCCGACGCTTTTGCTGCGGCCACAGCCATCGCGCACGATGCCGAGTTGTGGACTGGCGATCCTGAGCTGCTCGCGCCCGACGCCTCCTGGCGCTGGCGCGACCTGCGCCAAGCGCAGTAGCGCCCTCGCCCTTGGAGTTCGCTGCCCTTCGCCGCGCCCGCGGCATCTCCTGCTCTAGGAGGCTGGTCGGAAAGCCGCTATTTCGGCGTTTGTCAGATGCAAACCCGCAGGTCAGGGACTTGCTGTGTCGGCAAGATCCCCTTTTCCGACCACCCTCCTAGGAGGGTGCTGAGCAAGTGGTTTGCTGGGCCGGCGGTGTTGGCGTGGTGCGGGGCCGGGTCGGTGGTGCGGGGGCGGGTTCGTGTGTCGGGGGTTTGGGGCTGGGTCAGGCGATGGCCCAGTGGGTGCCGTTGTGGTGCAGTCCGAGGCTGGTGAGGCGTTGGAGGTTGACGGCTGCTGCGCGCAGCCGCAGCCAGTGCCGGTTGTTGGCGGTCCCTCGGTAGGGGCATCTTCGTGCTCGGCGGACGGTCCAGGCGATGGTTCTTTCGGCCATGGGCCGATGCGTGCGGTAGTCGTGCTGGAACTCGGGTGTGCGGGCTTGGGCTCGGGCTGCTTTGAGCAGGCCGTGGCGGGGGTTGATCTTGATGGTGCGCCCGTTCTTGGCGGTGGTGCAGCGGACCCGTTGGGGGCATCGTCACCGTGTCCTGACGGGCCACAGCGTCGTCGAGCACCGTCGAGTCCAGCACCCGCCGGGACCGGCCCGCCACCGCGCCCGTGAGGTCGACCAGCTCGCGCACCGCGTCGAAGACACGATCCGGGCGGCCGCTGGCCCGCAGCTTGTTGCGCCACAAGGTCAGCACCGTCGGGTGGAACGCCCCGTCGGTCAGCGCCAGCCCCGCCGCGGCCTTCCACGCCACGTCGGTCTGCAAACGCCGGCACGCCTCCCGGTCCGACAGACCCTCGAGCGCCTGGAGCACCATCACCGCGGCCACCGTCTCGCCCGGCACCGACGGACGCCCCCGACCTGAGGGGAACAAGTCCTCGAACATCTCGTCGGGAAACAAACGGCTGCGGTGCCCAGCCAACAGCAAATGCACCGACCCCGCCGCCAACAGATGCCCGCACACCGCAGACGCGTTCAACAGAACCCGATCCGACCCAGCCGCTCCCTGCATACCGACAGTGTCCCGCGCAGCGCACCACCGGACGCGGAAATCACGGCGAATAAATCAGCAGACTCCTAGCCGCCACGGCCAGAGGATTCGCAGGAATTCTGAATCTCGGAGAGTGCGCCGACTGCGGATTCGTAGTGTTCGAGCATGAGGATCTGCAGTGTTTCGATCTGAGGACTTGTAGTGCTCAAGGTCGCTGCAGGTGGAGGCGTTCGTGAGCGTGTGGTCAGGCGACGACGGACCACGAATCCGGGCAGCAATGGCCGGCATCGGCGCGGAGTGCCGGCTGCTCGACAAGCAGGTGCCTGAACGCGGATAGTCCAAGCCGACCAGTGCCTGGATCGGCCGATTGCGCCCGCGGCTAGCGGAGTGCCGAAGCAGTGCCGGCTTGATGCTTGCGTCGGGCGAGAGCGGGACTCTGGCGGGCTACGTGGCGTGGTTGAGTAAGTCGGGCCGCGCGATAGTTCGCAATTGTGTGTAGGCTCTTGGCAGCGAGGAACGCGGGATCAACCGACGGCGCGGGCAACCGTGTCACTTGGCAAATGCCATTGAGTCGGCCCGGTTCCTCGTTTTGCGTTACTGCACAGGCACTCGGGCGGTGAACGCCGGCCACCACGTTTGGCTCTGGTGCCATCCCTCGACCATCGACTTAACTGCGTACGACTCGAGATCGCGCTTGCCCCACACTGCTGGCGCGAGCGCGTTATGGACTTTGGAGCGTCTGAACACACATGCTGCCAGGCAGAAGACCGGCGACGCTCTCGGCCCGAAGCCGCGGTCGCCGGTTTCGTCCACATGGACCTCCAAGAAATCGTCGTCGGCCACGCCGCCAGTGTCTCATGCAGACTTGAGCGCCCGCGTCTCGGCGGGGCCTCAGAGCGGCAGGCGGCGCGAAGCGACCAACGGGTGTGAACGTCGGAGCCGACACAGCGTTCGATCTGTTCGCTGCGCTGGCAGAGTGGGGCATTGAATTGGAGCGTTTGGCGCAAGCTGAGCTGTCGCCACCTTTGACCACGACACGGACGGAGTTGCAGTAGCGCCACTGCTTGCACTCGCGGGCCGCAGCGGGCTGTCTAGCAGGCAGCTGAAATATGCAGGTCTGGCCGGAAGCGCAAGCCCCTGACCTGCGGGTTTGCAACCGGGCACCGCCCGAAAATCGACTTTTTCAGCACCCTGCTAGAGGCGGGGGGTGCGGGGCGGGCGGCCCATGAGGATGCGTCCGTAGGCCTCGAGGGCTGGGTCGAGGGCTGTGATGGCGTGCATGTTGATGGCCTGCAGATCGGCCTGCAGGCGGCCGATCCGGTTGGAGTCGCGCACGCCCCGGCCACCGGTTGCCAGGTAGATGCTCTGGGTCGCCTCGAGGCAGCGCCGGACGGCGTACGCGCAGTCCAAGCGCACCCGTGCCCGCAGTGAAAGCTCGAGCGATTCGCCGTTGCGTGCCGTCTCGATGAGCAGATCGGCCGTGCGTCGCATCAGCAGCTCGCCCTGGTCGACGAGCGCATGGGCTTCGGCGAACTGGCGGTGCGTCAGCGGTCAGTCGGTCTGCAGCACATCGACGTGGCTGATCACCTTGCCGTCGACTTCCACGGCGAACGCGGCCAAAGACGCCCGCGCGGCCCCGAGGGCCGGCGGCACCAGCGCGTAGGCGAGGGTCGGCATCAGCGGGCTGCGCTGGATCCAGCCGACATTGCGCTCCATCCCCGGCGTCCGGCCTGATGCCAGCACTTCGCCGGAAATGAACCTGTGGGAAAGCACGAACACCTCGTCGGCCACGATGCTGCTGCTGCCGGTGGCCCGCAGCCCGTTGGCATGCCAGTCGTCGAGTGCCGTGAGATCGCTGGCCGGCAGCACGAACATGCCCGAGATCGGCCCGGTGCCATCTGGGGCCGGGTAGTGCCCCCAAGATCACCCAGCCGGCGTGGTCGATGCCCGAGCCGAACGGCCAGAAGCCGCTGAGTGTCCAGCCGCCGTCGACGGGGGTCGCATCTCCCCGGTCCACCAGCACCCCCGCCACGTACTGATCGGGACCGCTGCCGTAGATGTCCTGTTGCGCGGCGTCGGGCCAGTGACCCACCAGCCAGGCGTGCGCATTGCCGACGCACGAATGCCACGTCGTCGAGGGACAGCCCTCGGCCAGTGCTGCGTTGACCTCGAGATAGGTGATCCAGTCGAGCTCCTGGCCGCCGTTGGCGCTCGGCTGGCCGATCGTCATCAGCTCGGCCGAGCGGAGCTCAGCGATGACATCTGGTGCGACCCGCCTCGCCCACAGGTCCGCCGCAGCCTGAGCGGCCAGCTTCGGCGCAAGCTGCCGCGCCCGCTCGACGAGTTCGGCTCGGCGATCGGCAGCGGCAGACATGGTTCCTATAGAAGCAGGCCCCGCTGACACGGTGCAGACCTAGCGGCTGCGCGCAGCGGTGAACCGGGGAATCGGAGAACTCAGCTTGCGTCGGCAGTCTCGTCGAGACCGCTTGCGAGCGCATTCCAGCCCAGCGTCGCGCACTTGATGCGCACCGGGAACTTCACGACGCCGCGCAGCGCCTCCAGATCGCCGAGCCGCAGCGTCGCGCCGTCATTGGCGCCGACAGCGTCGGATGCGCCGTCGAGCGCTTCTGCATCTGATGGCTCGCCCCCGAGGGACTTGCTGCCGTCGCCGCCGATCGACTCCTCGTGGATCGACATCATGGCCTTGAAAGCCCGCGTCAGGTCGCGGATCTCGCCCACCGACTTGCCGATCACCGCAGCAGACATCATCGAGGCCGACGCCTGGCTGATCGAGCAGCCGTATCCGCCGACCCGCAGGTCGGTCACGACTCCTCCGTCCATCTCGAACGTCAGCACCACCTCGTCACCGCAGAGGGGATTGAAGCCCTCGCTGCGATGCGCAGGCGGGCACTCCAGCTCGCCCCGGTTGCGAGGGTTCCGGTAGTGATCGAGGATGATCTCTCGGTACAGGTCTTCGAGTCCAGCCATCAGGTTCCGTTCTGCCCCGGTCCTGCCCTCGTCCTGTCGCTCTCAGCGGCCGAACAGCGCGCCGACCTCGTCGAGCGCATCTGCCAGCGAATCTATGTCCGAAGTGTCGTTGTACACATACAGCGAGGCCCGCGTCGTGGCCCCCACGCCGAGGCATGCCATCAGGGGCTTCGCGCAGTGGTGCCCGGCCCGTACGCACACGCCGCTCTGGTCCAGCACTTGAGAGATGTCGTGGGGGTGCACATCGCGGAACAAGAACGAGAGCACACCGCCCCGCTGGGCCGGCTCTGACGGCCCGTGCAGCGTGAGGTCGTCGCCGTGACGCTCAGACAGTGTGCGCAGCGCGTAGCCGGTGAGGCTGACCTCGTGGGCGCGCACCGCGTCCATGCCGAGCCCTTCCAGAAACCGCACGGCGGCCCCGAGGCCCACGATCTCGGCGATGGGCGGGGTGCCGGCCTCGAACTTGTGGGGCACCACGTTGGGGAGGAAGCCCTCCTTGGTTACGTCGAGGATCATCTCGCCCCCGCCGAGGAACGGCGGCATGGCCTCGAGCAGCTCGGAGCGGGCCCACAGCACCCCGACACCGGTGGGGCCGCACATCTTGTGACCGGTGAACACCATGAAGTCGACTCCCATGGCGTTCACGTCGGTGGGCAGGTGCGGCACGTACTGGCTGGCGTCCACGCTGATCAACGCCCCGGCGTCATGGGCCGCATGGGCAAGGCGCTCGATCGGGTTGAGCGTGCCGAGCACGTTGCTCATGGCCGTGATCGACAGCAGCTTCGCCCCGTCGAGCAGCCGGTCGAGGCGCGTCAGGTCCAAGTGGCCGTCGGAGGTGATCGGTATCCAGCGAATCTCGAATCCCCGCTCGGCAGCCAGGATGTGCCACGGCACGATGTTGGCGTGGTGCTCCATCTCTGACAGCACAATCGAATCAGCCGGCCCGAGCCCCGAGCCGCCCCACGACCGGGCCACCAGGTTCATGGCCTCGGTGGCGTTCTTGGTGAAGACGATCTCGTCCGCGCTCGGGGCGCCGATGAAGCGGGCCACGTCAGCGCGGGCGCGTTCCATCTCCTCCGTGGCAGCCGCGGCGATCTCGTACGCGCCCCGGTGCACGTTGGCGTTGATGGTCTGGTAGTAGTCGTCCATCGCGTCGAGCACGACTGCGGGCTTCTGCGAAGACGCCGCCGAGTCCAGGTAGACGATCGGGCGGCCGTGCACCGTGCGCTGCAGCAGCGGGAACTGCTCCTTGGTGGCCCTGTCGATGGACGAGCCGGCCATGCCGTCGACCTCGGTGCTCACGCTGCGGCCTTCTGCTCGAACGGCTCGTAGCCGTCGCGTTCCAGCTCCGCCGCCAGCTCAGGCCCGCCTGAGGCCACGATGCGGCCGTCGACCAGAACGTGCACGTAGTCGGGCTCGATCTCTCCCAGCAGGCGCTCGTAGTGGGTGATGAGCACCACGCCCATGTGCGGCCGCTCGGCACGCACCTGCTGCAGGCCGGTGGCCACGACCCGCAGCGCGTCGATGTCGAGGCCCGAGTCAGTCTCGTCCAGCACGGCCACGTCAGGCTCGAGCAGCGCCAGCTGCAGGATCTCGTTGCGCTTGCGCTCGCCGCCGCTGAACCCCTCGTTGAGGTAGCGGTCCATGAAGGATTCGTCCATGCCCAGCCGGGACATCCACTCGCCCATGGCGACGTAGATCTCGATGGCGGACACGTCCTCGCCTCGGCGGGCTGAGACTGCCTGTCGCAGGAAGTTGCGCACCGATACGCCCGCAATGTGCTGCGGGTATTGGAACGCCAGGAACAGCCCCGCCTTCGAGCGTGCGTCGGGCTCCCACTCGGCGATGTCGTCGCCGCGGAAGCGGATCTCGCCGCTGGTCACCTCGTATTCGGGCGATCCCAGGATGGTGGCGGCGAGCGTCGACTTGCCCGAGCCGTTGGGACCCATGATGGCGTGGCACTCGCCAGCGTTGACGACCAGATCCAGGCCGTCGAGGATCAGCGGGCCGTCGACGGCTCGAACGCCCAAGCCGTCGATCTCGAAGAGGGGAGCGCCCTGCGCTGTGCTGTTTGCCGCGCCTTGCGGCGCTGTGTCGTCTGCCGCCATCAAGCGCAGTGTATGGCTGCCCCCAAATGCCTCAACAGGGCCGATCTCGCCCTGTGCTTCCCGCTCTTGTTCCCGATTCTCACGTGATTGGGTTCACGGGCCGCTCGGGCCTGGGCGCGGCCTCAGCGCCAGAGGTTGTCGACCACGTCGAGCCAGAGCTGGGTAGTCAGCGCGAGCGATTCGACATCTATGCGCTCGTCGTTGCCATGGAAGCGAGCGCCGTAGTCGCCGGCGTCCAACTCGGGGCTGAACAGACCGGCGCCATACGCAATAGCGCCCATGTCTCGGTACACGCGGGAATCGGTGAACCCGATGATGATCTGCGGCGTGAGCCGGGCGGTCGGGAACCGGCGCCCCACCGCCACCTCGAGGGCATCCCACAGCGGCGTCTCGACACGGCTGACCGATGCCGGGTCGTTCATGATGATCTCGAGTTCGACCTCGTCGGCCAGGTCGCCGAGCGCCTCGTCCAGATGCGCCTGGACTTCGGCGGCGCCCTCACCCGGCAGCGTCCGCACGTCGACCTCGATGTCGACATGGTCGGGGATGACGTTGGTCTTCATCGACGTCGGCGCGCCGATCACATTCGGCGAGAACGACGTGTGCGTGCACGAGTACAGGTGCGCCGCCACCGACGCGCTGGGATGTGCGTCCAGCCAGTCCTCGATGAGTGACTCGTCCAGCATGATGGCCTTGGTCTCGTCGTCGACTCCGAGCGTGTCGACCTGCTCGCGCCACAGCTCGTGGAACTTCGGTGGCGGCCGGTACTGCGAGATGCGGTGCACCACCGCCGCGGCCTTCACCAAGGCGTTGTCCTGGCGGAACGGCCGTGAGCCGTGCCCTGGTACGCCACGCACGCGCAGCCGGCGCCAGGCCACGCCCTTCTCGCCGACGTTCATGCCGATGAACGGCGCATCGGGCGAGCCCGAGTGCAGCCCGCCGTTCTCGGTCAGCACGTAGTCGGCGCCGATGGCGTCCCAGTGGTTCTCGGCCATCCAGCGGGCGCCGTAGGCCGAGCCGGCCTCCTCGTCGGCACAGGCGAAGTAGATGAGATCCCCCTTGGGCCGGTAGCCCGTCAGGGCCAGGTGGCGCATCGCGACCGCCATCGACGACGTCAGGTTCAGCATGTCCACCGCCCCGCGGCCCCAGACCTCGCCGTCGATCAGTTCGCCGCCGAACGGGTCGCGGCTCCAACCGTCCCGGTTCACCGGCACCACGTCGGTATGGCCCATCAGGCACAGGCTGGGCGCGTTTTGGTCGCTGCCCTCGATGCGGGTCACCAGCGAACGGCGGCCGGGCGCTGCGTCGAACACTCCGAGGTCCAGGCCTGCTCCCTCCAGATACGCCTGGATCGTGTCGGAGTTCCGGATCTCGCCGCCCGATTCCGCCGTTCCGTAGTTGACGCACTCGTTGCGGATCAGCGTCTGCAGCAGCTCGACGGTCTGGCCGGTCCGGCGATCCTCGTCACTGGATCCGGTGGCGAATGACTGGCTCATGTCCTGCAAGCTAGGTCGAACGGCGAGCAGAGTCCCGTATGGCTTTCCGGTGATCCAAGTCTGAGCAGAGGCGCTCGTCGGACCGGCATTTCTGCGCAGATAACGCGCGCTACATCATTTCCAGCGCAGCATTGCTGCCAAGGGCGGCACTCCTGCACAGATAACTCGAGCCTTCGTCCTTTTGTGGGATTCGGGCTGCTGGGTTCGGCGGGGTCAGGTTAGTAGCAGGCCGCGGGCTTCGAAGTTCGTGTAGTTGGTGAAGCCGTGGGCTTTGCGGCGCAGGATCTGCAGCAGGTTGTTGGTTCCTTCGATGGGTCCGTTGCTGGGCCGGCCGGCTTGGTGCCAGTCGAGGATCTGGGGGTGCCACGCCAAGAAGGTGTCGACTGTGTCGCTGAACTCGGGGATCAGCCCGGTGCCGTAGATGTCCGCGAACCGGTCGAGCGCTTCGAGGGCGCCCTTTCGGTCCTTGGCGAGATAGAGGCCGTGCAGCTCGCCGAGCGCGTCCCACGCGGCTTTGAGCCGCGGGTGGGCGGCGAACAGCTCCTCGAGCCGTTGGCGTTCGGCGGCGTCGAGCTTGTCGGGCCGTCTCATGAGCAAGAACCTGGCCCGGAACACGTCGCGGTCGAACACAGGCTTGGAGCCTTCGGGGCGGCGCTGCACGTCTCGGCGCACCGCGGTCAGCCCGGCGGCGAACCATCGGATCACATGGAACCGGTCCAGCACGTGGCGGGCGTGGCCGAGCCGCGCCTCGATGGCGGCCTTGTATGCCTTGGAACCGTCGGACACCACGACTTTGACGCCTTTGCACCATTTGTGGCCCTGAGCAGCCAGAAACCCCGACAGGGCTTGGCTGTTGCGATGCGGCACCATGGCGAGCACCTCGCCGGTGTCGCCGTTCACGAGCACCGTCACATAGCGGTGCCGCTTGCGGATCGAGGTCTCGTCCACCAACAGAACACGGCACCGTCGGCGGCGTCGATGACCGGCGACCAGCCCCGCATAGGCGACCACCAAAGCATTGACCAGCTTCCAGCCCACCTGATGGCGCTTGGCTGCCGCGTTGACCGTCATCGCGCGTGCGTCCTGGACCACCCGCCGCGCCAGACGCGCCGTGACGCTGCCCTCGAACGCCGGATGGTCCTCCATGAACCGCCGCCCGCACGGCTCGCACACCATCCGCCGCCGATCCCACACCAACGTGGTCGGCCGGCCCGACACCTCCAAGTCGCGGATCTCGCGGTCCCGGCGGTCATGGACCCTCCCGCTCGGCGTCCCACAACCCGGGCACTCGGGGCGACGCACCGCCGAGCGCACCCGCACCACCAGCTCCAAAGGCGCGTCGACCGCGACCTCCAGCACCTCAATACGCGGCAGCCACAGCCGCACCGACATAACATCACGCTTCATCGAGGCCCCCTGGGGTTCGGCGTCTCTCAAACACCGATCCCAGCAGGGCCTCGACCCCTACAAGCGGACCCTCAACCGCCCCTCATCCCACAAAAAGGCGAAGGACCGATAACTCCCACTAATCCTTTCCTGCGCAATATTGCCGCCATTGTCAGCATTGCTGCGCATGTTTCGGCTGGAGTACACGCGGCGTGGGGATGAACTGTGGTCGAATTGCCTGATGGACACAGGCTCAACGGGCGATCTGGGCGTCTGCGGGCTCGCGGCGACGCAGATGGCGACCATGCTGGCGGCGGGCGAGATCTCTGCTCGCGAGCTGCTCGCGGCCCATCTCGCACGCATCGAAGAGGTCAACCCTGCCCTGAACGCGATCGTGACGTTCACGCCTGAGCTGGCAGCGGTACGCGCCGCCGCGGCCGACGAGGCGCATGCGCGCGGCGAGTCGCTCGGACTGCTGCATGGACTGCCAGTGGCGCACAAGGACCTGGCATTGACGGCCGGGGTGAGGACGACCATGGGCTCGCCGCTGTTCGCCGAGTTCGTGCCCGACATCGACGCAATCGTCGTGGAACGCCAACGTGAGGCCGGAGCGGTCATGGTCGGCAAGACCAACACACCGGAGTTCGGCGCCGGATCGCACACCTTCAACCCGGTGTTCGGCTTCACCCGCAACCCGTACGACGTGACCAAGACCTGCGGTGGTTCCAGCGGGGGAGCAGCCGTCGCACTGGCAGCCCGGATGCTGCCGCTGTGCGACGGGTCGGATCTGGGCGGCTCGCTGCGCAACCCCGCCGCGTTCTGCAACATCGTGGGTTTCCGACCTTCGCCGGGGCGTGTGCCGAGTGCGACCGCCATGGACGCTTGGTTCCCCCTGGCGGTCGAAGGTCCGATGGGCCGGATCGTGGCCGATGTGGCTTTCTTCCTCGGGGCGCTGGCAGGTCCCGACGATCGCTCGCCGGTCTCCATCCAGGAGTCGCCCGAGGTGTTCGCCGGTTCGCTGGAGCGCGACCTGCGCGGGGTGCGCGTGGCGTGGTCTCCAGACGCGGGAGGGCTGCCGGTCGATCCCGCGGTGCGGGCCGCAACAGCGAATGTTCCCGGTGTGCTGTCCGATCTCGGCTGCGACGTCGTCGAGGCGTGGCCCGATCTGTCCGATGCCCCGCAGGTCTTCCAGGCCCGTCGTGCGTGGCTGTTCGCCGTCGGCTTCGGTCAGCTGCTCGAAGCGCACCCCGACGAGCTGAAGGACACCGTGGTGTGGAACATCCGCAAGGGCCTCGAGATGTCGATCTCCGACTACGCTGAGGCTTGCCGCCGCCACACCCAGCTCTTCGCCCGAATGGACGAGTTCATGTCGCCCGCCGCCGGAGGCTTCGAATTCCTGGCATGTCCCGCGACTCAAGTGCCGCCGTTCGACGTCGAGGTCGAGTATCCGACCGAGATCGAGGGCATCCAGTTCGAGACCTACATCGACTGGATGCGCTCGTGCAGCGACATCACCGTCACCACCCATCCCGCCATCTCGGTGCCTGCCGGCTTCACCGGCGGCGGTCTGCCGGTGGGCCTGCAGCTGGTCGGCCGCCACCGAGCCGATCGTTCGGTGCTGGAGCTGGCCCACGCCTGGGAGACAGCCACCCGCCACATCGACCGCCTCCCACCGCTGGCGGTCTGACGCGCCGGCTCCGAAGTCGAGCACCTGCCCGAGAATCGGGGTCGGCGACGCAGCCCGCTCACATCAATGTCGAACACAAGCAGTGACCGTCGGTCGACACTCCCGACGACGGTGTGCGCATAGAGGTTGCCCGTCTCGGTCAACGCTCGGCGGTGCTGCACCACGATCTCGAAATACAACGGTCCTATAGCTGGGTTTGCCTGCGCCAATTCTCGACCGCCGGCGGAATAGCGCTCTCGGAACGAGGGTTTGACCATTCCGTTCGGCTGATGAGAGCCCACCGGGTCTGCGGGGTCAGACCTCGGCAGCCCAAGCGCACCACCACGCCCGCACGCAGCGAGGCCAAGCCGCCGGACCTGCTGCGCCGACAGTTCGCCCCAGGGCGCCCCGGACCGGGCGTGGTGCCCGGACATCACCTGCATGCACACCGGGCTCGGGCCGACGAGCACCGAGAACCTGTTCAGCGGCAACTCGACGTTGTCGTGCGATCGAAACTGTCTGGCCTTCAACTTGGTGAGCATCGGACGCGACGCGCGAACTGCCGACAGTGACTGACAGATTGCCGCTCAGCGGCACGGCGACTCACGTTCGTACCGCAGCCAGTGAAGAGCGTGAGTTCGCTCAGTTGCGGTACTGGACTTCGATGAAGTCGTCGGGGGAGCCGTCCCCGGCTTCGGTCTCGGAGGTGATGAGTTCGTGCAGCCGCTTGGCGACGGGGCCTACCGTTCCGTCGCCGATCGGGACGCCGTCCCATTCCACCACGGGGAAGACGTGGGTGTCGCCGCCGGACATGATGAGCTCCGTGCCGACGCGGGCCTCGTCGGCCCGCAGCGGCCGCTGCTGCACCTCACGCAGCAGGCCCTCGTCACAGAGGGGACCGCGGGCCAGATCCAGCAGGCGACGCATGGTGGTGCCGTGCAGGATTCCCTCGAATGGGGGAGTGACGAAAACGCCGTCGGTGCTGATGCTGCATACGTTCAGCACGCAGGCCTCGGCGATGCAGCCGTCGTCGTTCACGATGATGCCGAAGGTGCCGCCGTCGTCGGTCGCCTCGAGGTGGGTCAGGACGTTCAGCAGGTAGTTGTTCGACTTGATCTGCGCTAGCAGCGGGGGCTTCATCGGCGTGTTGCGCACGGTGGACTCGCGGAAGCCGTCCACCATCGGGTCGAAACCGCCCGAGCCGAAGCTCATGGGGTCGAGCACGACGCAGTAGAAGCAGGACTCCTCGCACTCGGCGGGCATGAACGAGAACCCGCCCGGGCCGGCCGTGAGCCAGTACCGGACGATGCCGTCGCGGGCACCCGATGCGGCTGCCGTGTCGGCCACCATCTGAATGAGCTCGTCATGTGTCCACGGGACCGCCAGTCGGGCGCCTTCGGCGCTGGCGAGCAGGCGGTCGATGTGGATGCCGAGCCGGTAGAGGCGTCCGTTCACCAGCGAGCAGGTGTCGAAGACGCCGTGGCCCCGGTGCACCATGTGATCGTCGAGCGGCACCGTCATGACCGCCGGATCGGTGACGACACCGCCGAGGTACGAACTGAACATGGCGTAGCAGCCGCGCTTGCCATGGCGCCTCGCACTCATGCGCTCGACGGCTTCAGCGGCGCTCAGCACCCGCTGGGCAGGGCGCAGGCCTTCGGGGGGCTCGCCCGATGGGTCGGCACTGCCGTCCATGTTCTCGTATGAGATTGTCTCGTTGGAGACTGGGACCGTTCGCAGCGCCACGTCGTCGATGTTACGCGGGCTGCGGCGGCGGACTCAGGAATCGGGGGCTTGCCGGAAGCCGGTGTCGAAACGGCGCAAGCGCAACGAGTTGCCGACCACGAACAGCGACGAGGCTGCCATCGCCCCGGCCGCGACCAGCGGATCCAGCACTCCGAAGGCGGCCAGTGGGATCGCCGCCATGTTGTAGGCGAAGGCCCAGAAGAGATTGCCCCGGATGGTGCCCAGGACACGGCGAGAGAGCGCCAACGTGGCGGGAACCAGTCGCAGGTCACGGTTCAGCAGCGTGATGTCGGCAGCGGAACGGGCGATATCGGCGCCCGATGCCGCAGCGATGCCGATGTCAGCAGCGGCCAGCGCAGCGGCGTCGTTGATCCCGTCGCCCACCATGGCGACGCGGGCGCCGCCGGCTTGGAGGCGCTCGATCGCTGCCACCTTGTCCTGGGGCAGCACGCCGGCGGCGACCTCGGTGATGCCGACGCTGGAAGCGACCGCCCGGGCGGTGCGTTCGTTGTCGCCCGTCAGCAGGTGCGCGGCGACGCCGCCGTCCTGCAATGCCGCCACGGCGGCTCGGGCTGACGGCTCGATTTCGTCGGTCAGCACGATGACGCCCTCGGCGACCGGACCCCGGCCGGCCAGCACCGCTGTTGCACCGCTGGCCTCTGCCTTGGCGACGGCGTCGCTCACGGAGGCAGGAACCGTCTCGAACAGCGCATGCTTGCCGACCCGAACCTTGACGACGGGTCCCCGATCTCCGTTGCCGGCGTCGGGGTCACCACCCTTCGATGCGCCGGCTGGCAGACGGACCGAAGCGGTCAGCCCGACACCTGGCACTGCGTGTGCTTCCAGCAGTTCGGGTGTGCTCTCGGGCGCCTGCGGCAGCGCGGCGGCCGCGATGGCCCGCCCGATCGGGTGTTCCGATGCCGACTCCGCGCACGCGCCCAGCGTCAGGAGCTCGGTGGCGCCTGAGGCAGCGTCCCGGGGCCAAGCCGGGGCGACTACATCGGTGACCGACATAGCCCCGCGGGTCACCGTCCCGGTCTTGTCGAAGACGACGGCGTCGACGTGGCGGCTGTCCTCGAAGACCTGCGCGCCCCGAACCAGCACGCCGAGCTGCGCAGCGCGCCCGACGCCGACGGCGAGTGCCACCGGCGTCGCCAGGCCCAGCGCGCACGGGCACGAGATGACCAGCACCGCCACAGCGGCCGTGATCGCATCGCCGAACGCCGCCAGCGTCGCCCCGTCATCGCCCCACAAGCCGCCGATCACCAACCAGGCCACGAAGGTCACCAACCCAACGCTCACCGCCAGTGGGACGAAGACGGCGGACACCCTGTCCGCCAGCCGCCCGACATCGGCACGCGAGTCCTGGGCTCTGCGGGTCAGCTCGGTGATGCGCGTCAGAGCGGTATCGGCGCCGACGGCCGTCGCTCGCACCACCAACGCGCCGTTGCAGTTCAGCGTGCCGCCGGCAACCTCGTGGCCCGGTGCCACGTCGACGGGAACGGGTTCTCCGGTCATCATCGAGACGTCCACCGTCGAGTTGCCCTCGGTCACGACGCCGTCGGCCGCGAAGCGCTCGCCGGGCCGAACCGCGAACTGCATCCCGACATCGAGGTCCGCAGCGTCGATCTCGGTTCCGTCGGCGAGCCGGACAGTGGGAACAGCCAACTCGGCCAGCGCCTGTACGGCGTCGCCAGTGCGCGCCATCGCCCGGTCCTCTAGCCAGCGGCCCAGCGTCACGAACGCGACGATCACCGCTGCCGCGTCAAAGTACAGGTGAGCGCTGTTGCCTGACGCGAGTTGGGCCGCCGACCATGCCCATGCGGTGATCGCACCCAGCGAGATGAGTGTGTCCATGGTGGTGCTGCGGTGGCGGGCAGCACCCCAGGCGTTGGCCAGCACCCGGCGACCGCCCCAGCCCAGCGCCACGGTGGCGGCAGCGCCGATGGCGAGCCGCCAGCCCGCAAATTGCAGCGTGTCCACCATTGAGACCAGCCAGCAGCCTGCCGCGAGCACTGCAGTGAGCGGCCAGTCGTGCCACGCCGGCCCGAAGCCGCCGCCGGTGCTGGAACCGGCATCGGCCGGCGCCGGCCCCGCCTCATTCTTGCTCTGCACTGCGCCGGACGTCGCACCGGGCGCCGCTGGCGACAGGGCTTGCAGCGGCACCGAATATCCCAGCGAACTCACGACGGCGGCGGCTCGGCCTGCGAGTCCTCCCGGCACGTCCTCGTAGCCCACGACTCGCGCTCGGCGGGTCGCGAAGCTCACCGAAGCGTCGGTCACCTCTGTCTGGGAAGCCAGCTCTTGGGCGATGCGATGTGCGCAGTTCGTGCAGGTCATGCCCCCGATGGGCAGCTCCAGTTCGATGCGAGACGTTCCGCCGGTGCGCTCACCGGCTGCCGCCGCGCTGCTCCCGAAGGCGACGCGCATCGGTGAATCGTTCCGCTGTCGCACCTGTTGGTCTCCGCTCTTGTTCCCAATTCCGATTCAATACGGACTCGATTCAATACGGACTCTCGGGCCGCTCGGGCCGCGGCTTCGCCTGTCAGCTCAGCCTCTGTGGGCAGCGTAACGACCGGCTTCTGCTGTGTTTCGGCGCGGCTGGCGTAGCCTCGCGCGGCGATGGGGGGGGCGGACGAGCAGAACACGCCTCCGACGTTCGGGCCGACGGCGCTCGCCACGCCGGCGAATCTGCTGACGGTCGCCCGCATCGCTGCGTCTCCGGTGTTCATCGTGATGATTGCGGTGTGGGGACCCCGCTGGGTCACGTTCTGGACCGGGTTCGCCATCGCCATGACCGACTATTTCGACGGCTTGCTGGCCCGCCGGCACGGAGAGACACGGGCCGGCGCCTTCCTGGATCCGCTGGCGGACAAGGTGCTGGTGCTCGGCGGGTTCGCGGCATTGTCGTGGAACGGCCAATTCCACGTGGCGCCGATCGTCATCATCGCCGTGCGCGAGCTGCTGATCAGCGCATACCGCTCGCGTGCCGGCCGCCGGGGGATCTCGGTGCCTGCGACCACGCTGGCCAAGTGGAAGACCTTCACCCAGCTGTGGGCCATCGGGTTTGCGGTGATGCCGCCGCTGGCCACGCACGCGCACTGGATTGCCACGCTCACCCTGTGGCTCGCTGTTGCGCTCACGGTGTGGACCGGCTGGTCCTACCTGCGCTCGGCTCGCAGCGTCGCCGCGGAGCAGATCGGCGGTGATGGAACCGGCTGAGGCCGCCAGCCGCAGCGTGCGCCCTGCCTCCCGCCTAGTGGTGTGTCGCAGTTTTCTTCCGGGCATCATGCAGCTCGCTGACCTGCAAGAATGACTTGCTTCAGCCTCAGCCATCTCAACGACGAACCACTAGGGTCAACCGCTGTGAAGACCGAGATCGTCGCCGTGGGAACCGAGCTGCTGCTGGGCCAGATCGTCGACACCAACTCCTCGTGGATGGGCGAGCAACTCGCGCTGGCCGGCATCGACAGCCACTACCAGACGAAGGTGGGCGACAACCCCGATCGCATCGAGGACGCGTTCCGGCTGGCGCTCGACCGCAGCGACGCGGTGATCGTGTGCGGCGGGCTGGGGCCCACACAGGACGACATCACCCGCGAAGTGCTGGCGTCGGTGATGGAGGTCGATCTGGTGCTCGATGAGCGGATCGCCGAGCGGATCCGGTCGATGTTCGCCAACCGCCACCGTTCGATGCCCGAGAACAATCTGCGCCAGGCGATGGTGCCGGTCGGCGCGACGCCGATCCCGCAGCAGCCGGGCACCGCACCCGGTCTCGTGGCGCCGATTCGCTGGGTTCGGGGCGTCGGGGCCATCGGCGAGGGGGCGGCGGCCCCTGAGGGCGCCGAGGTGCTCGACCGGGTGGTGTACGTGGTGCCGGGCGTGCCCTATGAGATGCGGGAGATGCTCAACGGCACGGTGCTGGGCGATCTGCAGCGGCGTGCCGGGCTGACGGCCACGATCGAGAGCCGCGTGCTGCGCACCTGGGGACAGAGCGAATCGGGACTCGCCGAGATGCTGGCCGGACGCATTGAGGAGCTGGATGAGGTCGGCAACCCCACGCTGGCTTTTCTGGCGAGCGGCATCGAGGGCATCAAGGTGCGGATCACCGCGAAAGGCGCTGATTCGGCTGAAGCCTGGTCGCTCATCGACGCCGAGCAGGACAAGCTCGAAGCGCTGCTTGGCGACTTGGTGTTCGCTTACGACGACGACAACATGGAAACGGCGGTGCTGGCCGAACTGGGCCAGCTCGGCTTGACCTTGGGCGTCGCGGAGACCATCACCGGCGGCCGGATGGCCAATCGGCTGTCCTCCGCGGAGGCCGCGATGCGATCAGGCACTGCGCCAGGTGGGGCCAGGCTGGGCGATCCCGGGCTTGCGTCCGGTTCCGACGACACAGCGTCCGACGTCGGCGATCCTCGGACGTTCGCAGGTGGCATCGTGGCGCGGTCGGAACATCTGATTGACTACCTCCTGCGTGCCGGCTCATCGGAGGTGTCCCCGCTGGGCGACGATCTCGTTCCGCCGGTCGCGTCGGCCGCAGGTGCGGAAGCGCTGGCCCGTGCTGCCCGCTTGCGCACTGGCGCCAGCGTCGGCCTCGCGGTCACCGCAATCGAGGATCGCGCGGCGGCCACACCAGAGCATCCCTTCGGCACTGCGTTTCTGGCTGTGTCGATTTCGGCGCAGCCTGCCCGCGGCGATCTGGGGGCGGTCGCGCACCGGGATCAAGCCGACGAGATCCGCTTGCCCGGCGACCGCGAGCGCTTGGCCGACTACAGCGCGATCTCCGCGCTCAACCTGCTGCGCCTGATCCTCCAAGACCGCCGCTAGCCGCTTCGCAGCCTCAGATTCCGCCTCAGACACTGATCTGCCGACCAATCGTGCGCGGCCGCGCAGCCGGGTGGCAGGCTGTCTCGATGCGTTTCGGATTCTGGACGAAGAACGACCAAGAGATCTCAGCGATCATCGAGTGCTGCCAGCACGCTGAGTGGACCGGCTGGGACGGCCTGTGGTTCGCCGACCACTTCATGCCCAACGAGGAGAACGTGGACCAGCCCGTCCACGAGGCCTGGTCGGTCCTCGCAGCGTTGGCGGTGGCCGTGCCTCGAGTGCGCTTGGGTCCGCTCGTGGCGGGCAACACCTATCGCAACCCGGCACTGACGGCCAAGATCGCCACAACCATCGATCACATCTCCGGCGGACGGTTGGTGCTGGGCATCGGCGCCGGCTGGCAGGAGAACGAGCACGAGGCGTACGGATTCGATTTCGGCACGCTGCGCAGCCGCATGGACCGCTTCGACGAAGCCGTGGAGATCATCAGCTCGCTGCTGGGCAACCACCGCACCAACGTGGCCGGAGAGCACTACACCGTGGCCGAGGCACCGCTCGATCCCAAGCCGGTGCAATCGCCGGTGCCGCTGCTCATCGGCGGGGGCGGGCGGCGCCGCACGCTGCGCACGACCGCCCGCTGGGCGAGCGAGTGGAACTACTGGGGCACGCCTGACGACATCGCCGAGCTGTGCGGCGTGCTGGACGGTCACTGCGAGGCGATCGGTCGTGATCCCGCCGAGATCAGCCGCTCGGCGTGCGCGCTGCTGTTCATCAACGAGGACTCTGCCAAGCTGGATCGATTCCGCGAGATGGATCTCGGCCGCGCCACCATCGTCGGCACACCCGACGAGGTGAGCGAGGTCGTCGAGCAGTACCGCCAGGCCGGCGTGGATGAGCTGATCATCCCCGACTTCACGTTCGGCCCCATGGAGGCCAAGAAGCACTCCATGGATCTGTTCATCAACAACGTCGCGCCCAACTTCCGCTAGGAGACTGCTGATTTATTCGGATTCGGGCAAGTCTGCAACGCTCTGACCTGCGGCTTTGTGCCCATGAATCGGCGATTTCGGCAATTGCTCAGCAGCCTCCTAGTGCGATGTCCACAAACGTTCGCGCGCTTGCGAACCTAAGATTTGGAGCCTTCGCTCATTGCGAACACGGACCTGAGCTGCACTTCGTGATCTCCTTGTACGACTGGCCGGGACCGGGCTGTTCCGCGCAAGCTGGAGCGAGGACATTCTCGACGAGATGGTCGCATCCGTCCTCAAGCGTCGACCGGATCTGACGCCATCGCAGGCACACCCGCCAGCCGCGTCGACAACCTCTGTGGGCATTACATGCGTGTCAACTAGTGGTGCGTCGCAGTTTTCTTCCGGGCATCATGCAACTCGCTGACCTGTAAGAATGGGCTTGCTTCAGCCCCAGCCATTTCAGCGACGCACCACTAGGGCCAAGCTTACGCCGAGCTCATTGGCAATGCGAGTCTGCTCCCTGACAGTGTCCATCAGGAGTTCGTCGTTGCCTCCGTCCCACAGAATGAGCACTCCCGGCAGGAAGAGCTCTGCGGCGTCGGCCTCGCGCTGCGCCTCTACCCATTCCAATGGGTCAAGACGGTTCTTGCCGTTGTATCCGACACCGTCGAAGCGAACCGGAACGTCGAGACCCTCGGCACGTAGCTGACGGACGACTGTCGGACCGTCGGGACCCGACACGGTGAGCGAGCCGGCGAGGCGAGCTGCTCGGAGCGCGGTTGCTGGATGCCTCTTGCACTTGTGCGAGGTCAGGTAGAAGGAAAAGGTCGGTCGGGAATCCTCGATATCCCATTCGAAGAAGCCGGTCATGACAGCAGTCCTGCGTCTTGGAGAGGCGGCTTCGCCTTAGGGATGTGGCTTCGATGAAGGTGGTACTTCTTCGTTTCGAAGTGGATTCGACCGATGACGACGCTGGGATGGACCTCATAGCGCATCGCAGCTTCAGTGATCGACGGCACAGTCATCGATGAGCACTTGAAGCCATCGGGGAACAGCCAATCCGACACCTGCTGATTTGCTTCTCGCTCACGAGAGTCCTCGGAGTGCTCGAAGAGATCGTCGTCGTAGATCGCCGCGGGAGTGTCCGACCCCGGTCCGACGTGGCGGAGCGTCAAGTGCGCGCACTCGTGCAGCAACGTGTAGAGAACGGAGTCGAAGCGGTTGCCGCGGGTTGTGAGCCCAATGACTGGCCGCTCATCGCGCAGCACCGTTACAGCGCCGTCGAGCTTCCCACCGCGGAGTCCTTCAGCGAAGACGAGACACACGCCGCAATCCCCAAGAAGACCGGGCAGATCGGGCAACACATCTGGGCCATCCTGTGCGATGTGAGGTAGCTCGGCCGCCAGTGACTCCAAGGCACTGCGGCTGTACTCGCCAACGACTTGCCTCTGAGCCATCTGTCGAACATGTCCAAGCCACGCACTTTGCTTGTCGCTGACTGGCTCATCGGGGTTGGACCGACGAGCGGCGATCAGGAACTGGCAGTCGTCGTCAAGTGACGGAATCTCGAGCAACTCGCAGACGGCAGCCTCCGTAGCGTCGAGATCGGTCGAGTCGGGGATCCATCCGCGGGATCGCACCTCTGCCAACGGAAGACGACCGCGAAGGCGAGCACGCCGGGCAACCGGCGTCATGTCCTGTGAGGTTGCCGCGACCCGCTGCAGGTGCAGCTTGTACGCCGTCTGCAGATTGAGCCACAGTTCGGCCGTGGTGCCGAGTGCCTCCGAGAAGGAGACTGCGGTCTCCGGAGTGATGTCCTTCTTTGCATTGAGAATCTCGGACACCGCCTGGATCGGGCGTCCAATTATCTCGGCGAACTCGGTCACGGTCCATTCCCGCTCTTCGAGTTCGTCGCGGAGGTATTCGCCTGGCGCAAATGCCTCGGCTGGTGTGTAGTTGCTAGCCACGACTCTGGGTCCTCCTTTCTCAGTGGTAGTCGACTACTTCGATCACGATCAGGAGCTGGCCGTCCGTGTCGGTCTCGAACCGGATGATGAGTCTCCATTGCCGATTGAGTCGAACGGAATGCTGTCCCTGCCGGTCTCCCTGCAGCTTCTTGAGTCGCAGGGCCCGGTACTCCCGAAGGTCTGCCCGAGTCGGTGCTGCAACCAGGAACCCCACGGTCTTGCGATAAGCCTTCGTGACTTCCGGCCCGATCCGCGGCAGCACGAGGTCATGTTCCTCGTACAGGCGCCGAAGATCGTCGTCTTCGAAGTCAATCCGCATGTGTTCACACTTTCACCCTATAGGTGAACAGACCAGTTCGCAAGCATACTCCGGGCCGCTGCGCGTTCAGAGCTTCTGCGGATACCAAACTATGCAGTCTCGGTGCGTCGTTTCGGTATGTATCGCTCGCCAGCTCGTCGCTCACGGACTCACCGAGAGCCGTACGATGACCGCTGGTGTGCGGGGTGGCGGTCTTGAGTTTGGGGACGATGTGAGCGAGTACATGTCGCCCGAGCAGCTAGCCCGTCGGGACATCGACGAGCAGCTGACGGCGTGCGGCTGGGTGCTGCAGGATTTCAAGTCAGTGGCAGTGGCTGCGGCTCAAGGTGTCGCCGTTCGTGAGGTGCCTACCACAGCTGGCCCTGCTGACTATGTGCTGTACGTGGACCGTCAGGCGATCGGTGTCATCGAGGCCAAGAAGGCTGGCATGACGCTCACCGGTGTTGAGCCACAGACTCGCAAGTATCAGGCCGCATACCCGGAGGCTTGGCCTGCCGTCGAGATCAACGGGGCATTGCCGTTCGGCTACGAATCGACCGGCACCGAGACCCGGTTCACCAGCGGGCTGGACCCCGTGCCGGCGAGTCGTCGAGTGTTCACCTTCCACCGCCCCGACACGTTGGCGCGTTGGCTGGCGAACCATGCCGATGGGAAGGACTCCGGGCTCGGTGTGCGTGCTGGCGTGATGCATCTGCCGGGCCTTGAGGCTGATGCTGGGCATCTGTGGCCTGCTCAGGAAGAGGCCGTCCGCAATCTTGAGCAGTCGTTCAAGGGCAACCGTCCTCGGGCTTTGGTGCAGATGGCTACCGGCTCGGGCAAGACGTTCACGGCTGCCAACGTCTGCTATCGCCTGCTGCGACACGCGGGTGCCGAGCGGATTCTCTTCCTCGTCGACCGAGCCAATCTCGGTCGTCAAGCACTTCGGGAGTTTCAAGGGTTCGCCACGCCCGACGACGGTCGCAAGTTCACCGAGCTCTACAACGTTCGTCATCTCACGTCGTCACGGCTCGACATGGCCAACGAGGCAGCGACCAAGGTCCATATCTGCACGATCCAGAGGCTGCATTCGATCCTGCGGGGCGACGATGAGCTCGACGAGGCTCTGGACGAGAAGAGCGGTTTCGAGATCGCTCCGGCTGAGCCGATCGAGGTGTCCTACAACCCGCTGGTACCGATCGAGTCTTACGACCTGATCATCATCGACGAGTGCCACCGCTCCATCTACGGCGTGTGGCGGCAAGTGCTCGAGTACTTCGATGCCTTCCTCGTCGGTCTGACGGCCACTCCCGGCAAGCAGACGTTCGGGTTCTTTGACCAGAACCTGGTGATGGAGTACGGGCACGCCCAGGCAGTGGCCGACCGGGTGAACGTGGACTTCGACGTGTTCCGCATCCGCACGGAGATCACCGAGTCGGGAAGCACGGTCCCCGCGGAGTTCGTCACCAAGTTCCGCGACCGTGACACCCGCGAGCACCGGTTGGAGAAGATCGACGAGGACATCACCTACGACGCCAACCAGCTCGACAGAAGCGTGGTGGCACCCGATCAGATTCGCACCGTCGTGCGTGCACTGCGCGGTTCGCTTCCCGAGATGTTCCCCGACCGCGAGCGCCGGGAAGACGGATCGCTGCGGCACATCCCCAAGACGCTGATCTTCGCCAAGGACGACAGCCACGCCGACGACATCGTGCAGGCCGTCCGCCAGGAGTTCAACCTGGGCAACGAGGGCGTAGTGAAGATCACCTACCGCTCAGGAGACGCCGGCAACAAACCCGAGGATCTATTGGCCCAGTTCCGCACCAGCTACGAGACCCGCATCGCCGTGACGGTGGACATGATTGCGACCGGCACCGATGTGAAGCCGATCGAGTGCGTGGTGTTCATGCGCATGGTGCGCAGCCGCAACTTCTTCGAGCAGATGAAGGGGCGAGGCGTGCGGGTGATCGACAGCGACCAGTTGCGCGCGGTCACCCCGGACGCTGCCGCCAAGGATCGCTTCGTGATCGTGGACGCCGTCGGTGTGACCGAAGCCGATCTGCACGACACGGTTCCGATGGAACGCCAGCGAACGAAGAGCTTCGACAAGCTGCTGACCGATGTCGGTATGGGTTCGACCGATCCCGACGTGGTGTCGTCAGTGGCGTCGCGACTCACCCGGCTGGACCGGCGGATGACCGCAGCGGACCGGACCGAGGTGGAGAACGTGGCAGGAGTCGCGCTGACGGACTTGGTGCGCGGCATGGTGAACGCGCTGGATGTCGACCGTCAGTACGAGGCTGCTGCAGCCCACGCCGGCGGTGATCCCACACCCGATCAGGTCAAGGCCGCCGCTACGGCGATGATTCGCGAGGCCCTGCAGCCGCTGGCAGGCAACTCCGCTCTGCGGGAGAAGCTGATCGACGTCAGACGGAGCTATGAGCAGGCGATCGACGAAGCCTCGAAGGATCAACTGATCATCAACGAGTTCTCGAAGGACGCGGCCGACCGCGCCCGTGCCCAGGTCGAGTCGTGGCGGCAGTTCATCGATGACAACAAGGACGAGATCACCGCGCTGCAGGTGCTGTACAGCCAGCCGTACAGCGGGGGACTCAGCTACGACGATGTCAAGGAACTGGCGAACGCGATCAAGCGACCGCCGCATCGCTGGACCCCGGACGCGCTGTGGCAGGCATACGAGACGCTCGACAAGTCCAGGGTGCGCGGCTCGGGTCACCGAGTCAGCACCGACTTGGTGAGCCTCGTCCGCTACACGCTCGGCGAAGCCGACATATTGGTGTCATACCCCGACCTCGTCAGCGAGCGCTTCGAAGCGTGGCTGCTGCAGCAGTCCAACGCCGGCCGCTCGTTCTCCCAAGAGCAGGCGGCGTACTTGGAATTGATCAAGCGCCACATCGCCACCAATCTCGGCATCGCGCCCGCCGAACTGATGGCGCCTCCTTTCAGCACCGAAGGCGGCCTCGGCAAAGCCAAACAGCTCTTTGGCGACGAGCTTGACGCCTTGCTCGACGAACTCACCGCCGCACTCGCCGCATGACAACAGACCTGCCCCCCGGCTGGACATTGACCACGCTGGGTCAGGTCTTCGAGATTGTTGGTGGTGCGACGCCAAGCACCAAGGAGCCGAGTTACTGGGGAGGCGACATCCCGTGGCTGACGCCGGATGACCTTGCGAGTCACGATGGCGTCGAAGTTGCAGGAGGCCGTCGATCCATCACGGCAGAGGGATACGACTCGACCTCCACCCATCTCTTGCCAATGGGGGCAGTGCTGTTCTCATCACGGGCGCCAATCGGCTATACCGCGATCGCGGCCCAACCCCTCTGCACCAACCAAGGCTTCAAGAGCCTGATACCGCCCGAGGGCGTCGACTCGCGGTGGGCCTACTGGTACTTGCGACACGCAACGCCGCTAATCCGTGAGATGGGGAGCGGAACGACGTTCAAGGAGATGTCGAAGAAACGCATGGCGAACGTTCCGTTCGTACTAGCACCGATCCGGGAGCAACGTCGAATCGTCGCCGCCATCGAAGAACACTTCTCCCGCCTCGACGCAACCGATTCTGGGCTGGCTGCGGCGATCCTCCGAACAACTCAGCTGCAACAGCATGTCGTCGATGACCAACTTCGACTTGCGGATGTCCGAAGTCAGCCGTTGAGCGGATTCTTGACGGAGCGATTGGCGAACGGTCGCTCAGTTCCGACTGCAGCCAGCAGCGGAGATCCGGTGCTGCGGCTGACTGCGCTCAAGGACGGATTCATCGACCCGTCCGAGACGAAGCAAGGTGACTTCGGAGACACAGATCCCCGCCGTTTCGCAATCGCCCCCGACGATTTCCTGATCTCACGAGGCAACGGATCGCTGCAGCTCGTTGGACGCGGAGGCCTCGTGCTTAAGGCTGCGCCCGCCGTGGCATTTCCGGACACGATGATTCGAGCGCGCGTAGACAAGTCTCGACTAAGCCCGCGATACCTGAGCTTGGTTTGGCATAGTCGCCAGGTGCGGCGTCAACTTGAAACGCAGGCTCGGACGACGGCCGGTATATACAAGGTCAACCAATCGATGATCGGCGCGGTCGAGTTTCCGGTCCCGGCGCTTGATGTCCAGCGTCAACTTGTGCAAGTTGTTGAGGAGGCGAGGCTGGCCGTTAGATCAATTGCTGCCTCGTTGAATCGATGCCAAGCGACTTCGTCCGCCCTTCGGCGCTCAATCTTGTCGCAGGCCTTCTCGGGCCAGCTAACTCCCCAGGGTCTCGGTGACGAGTCGTCGTCGGCCATGCTGGGGCGCGTCGGGGCAGGTGCATGATGAGCGACGAATCGACCTCGGAACGTGACGTGACCGGCCGGCCGTTTCCCGACGATCTGGTCGAGCTTCATATCCGGCTAGGTGAAGACAGCGGCTGGGAGTTCAAAGAGGTCGCCTTCCGCGGCAACAAGTTCGCCTCCCACCAGCGCGATTCTTGGGCCAGATCAATTGTGGCGTTCGCGAATGCCGACGGGGGCGTGCTCTTGCTGGGCGTTACGGACGCGGGTGTCATTTCAGGAATGTCGCGAGAGCAAATGGATGAGGTTGAGCGAGCGGTTCGTGAAGTCTGCTCCGACGCCGTGAAGCCGCCCGTGAGAGTGCAGATCCACCGTAGGGAGCTGCGAGGTAGGGCGTTCCTGCTGGTGGCGGTTCCTCGGGGCGACGCTCAGCACGATGGCCCTGGTGGGGCGTTTCAGCGCGTCGGCGCTGAAACGATGCTGATGTCGCCCGATGAGCGTTTGCGGCTTGCACAGCGACGCGGACAAGGGCGGTTTGTTGGGTTCGATCACCAGCCGGTGCGCGGAACCGGCTTCTCTACTCTCGACGAGGATCTGTGGCGTCCGCTGCTTAGCGATGATGGCTTGGCAGATCCACGGGTGGGCCTCGCGAAACTGGGCTTGTTGATTCAGGACGAGTCGGGCGAGGAGCGGGTATCGGTGGCAGGGGCTTTGATGTGCACGCGTCGGCCAGCGGAGTGGTTACCGTCCGCAATGATCTCGGCAGTGCGCTATCGCGGTGCCGATCGGGCGTCTGGCCAGCTTGACGCGCAGAATATCGACGGTCCGCTCGACCGACAGGTCCGCGATGCGCTGCTGTTCGTTCAACGGAACATGCGGATCAGCGCCCACAAGACTCCGGCGAGAGAGGACTTGCCCGAGTACAGCCTCGCGGCCGTCTTCGAGGCGGTCGTGAATGCCGTCGTGCACCGCGACTATGCGCTGCACGTCAGCAGGATCCGCCTTTCGATGTTCTCGGACCGTCTTGAGCTGTGCTCGCCCGGGTCGCTGCCGAACAGCTTGAGCATCGACAGCATGGGCGAGCGGCAGGCCACCCGCAACGAACTGCTTACGTCGGTCTTCGGGCGCTTGGACGCAAGCGGCATCGATGCCGCGGGCCGGAGCTATTTCATGGAGCGCCGAGGCGATGGCGTGGCCATCATCCGGCGCGAGACCCAGGCGCTCACCGGCAAGCTGCCGACCTGGCGGCTGCTGGACGGCGACGAGCTGTGCCTGACGATCCCCGCGGCTCCACCCCCGGCGGAGCCCGCGACCCCCATCGTCACGGTGCGGAGCGCGGGGAAGCCGCTAGAGGGAGCGACGGTGCTGGCGCTATTCCCGAACAAGACATGGAAGCGCTCTGTGACCGATTCCCAGGGCGAAGCGCAACTTGAGCTTCATTCCGCTGAGCTACCCATGACTGTGTTCGCTGCGAGCGAAGGCTGCGCCGCCCATGTCGAGCAGGGCTGGGTGCCCGCGGAGCGTGCACTGGCAGTGGATTTGGCAGCAGCACCGGCTGGCGGTTCGGCAGTGTTCGCTGAATCCACCGGATACTTGCCGGGCCTAGCGGGCCGGCTGAACCCCATCCGCGATACGCACGACCGTACCTACCTGTACGCGGACAACATCGCCATCAACGACGGCCAGCAGCAGCCGGTGCACTTCGCCCCCGGCACCGAACAACTCCGACTCGAAGACTCCAACGGACAGGTCCTGCTGGTCACCGTGACCGCCGTCGAAGGACGCTCGTCACTGCTTGACTACCGCCGACCCTGACTGCGGGACTGTCCGATTTTCTGCGCATTTGGCTTCCCCCGGGGTCTTAGCCCTGATTCACTGGTGGGGTGGGGTGTTGGCGGGTTGTGTGGGTTGTGGTTGTTGGCGGGGCGGTTTTTGGAGCCTTCGTCTTTTGTTGGGATGGGGGCTGCTGGGTTCGGCGGTGGTGGTGGCGTGGGTGGTCGGTGTGGGTGTGTGGGTTGGTTTGTGTGCTGGGCTTGGTGGTGCTGCGCGGCTCGGTGTGGCGCGGGCGGCGGCTCAGCGGTGCTGGGGGATGCTGCGGATGTGTCGCAGTGCGGTGGTGAATGTGTCGGCCCGGGGTCATCGGGCCGGGAGTCGCAGGGTGGGCCGTCCGCTGCGGCGGTCGAGCCTGCCCGCGATGTTGGGCAGGCGCCGGGCGAGGGTGGCCCCAACGGTGGGCTTGTGGGGTTCGTGGACCTTTTCGATGCGCGCTGCCCAGCGTGCGATGTTGTGCGCCAGGGCGGCGAAGGCGAGCCGGGAGGCGTTGGCCGCGAACCGTCCTGAGGGGCTGTGGGCGAGGCCGCCGGCTTTGATGTCGCGGATGGCTTGCTCGACGCGGGCGTGAGCGCGGCAGGCGGTGTCGGCTGCTTTGGTGTCGAGCCCGTCGGCGTCGATGTCGGTGGCCACGGCGTGGTGGCGCCAGTTCGGCCACAGCTCGGCTTGGCCGCCTGCGAGGCGGGTGCGGCGCATCACGAGGCGCACCGTGGCTTGGGCTTGCCCGCGGCGCGTCGGCCGCTGGTGAGAGTGGCCTCGGCGACTTGGGCTTCGCCGTCGTCTGTGCAGCCGATCGGTGTCCCAGTCGTGGGCGCCGATGGCGGCGACAGCCGCTGTGACGCTGGGGTTGGGGGCGACAGCGACCGCGAACCTGGTGTCGTGCGCTTCGAGCTTGTCGATCAGGTCCCACGACAAGAACCCCGTGTCGGCGCGCAGCATCAGCGCCGCGTCGGGCGCCAGGCGGCGCACCCGGCGCAGGGTCTCCGCGGCGAAGCCGACGTTTCCGCGCTGTGAGGAGCTCTTGCGCATCGGGGAGTGCACGATCTCGCCGGTGTCGTCGCGGGCCGCGATCAGCGGGTGGTAGCCCAGCCGCTCGCCGTGGCCGTACGCGGCGCCGTGCTTCGCGTCGCTGCGCACCACCGCGAGCGTGGAGTCGACATCGACCGTGACCGCCTTCGCCGCCGGGGCCGCGCCCGCCGCCCACGCACGGCCCAACACCAGCTCCCCGACGCGGTCCAGCCGGCGCACACGACCCCACGCGAACGACCGGGCGAAGGTCCCCAGCGTGGACGGCGCCACCGGCGCGAACCCCACCACCGCGAACCCAACCACCGCCCCAGCCGAGCCCGCCCGCAGCCTGTCCGCGTCAGAAAAGAACGACCCGCCCACCAGCATCGAGCACACCGCCGCGAGCACCTTCGCGCCCGACCCGCGCCCAGCCCCCGGCGGGCGCACCGCCTCGCCGACCAGACCCTCCAAGCCCAGCCGGCCCACCAGCGTGCCCACCAGCACCAGCCCCCCGTCGCCGACCACAGACCCGTCGTCGAACACAGCCTCGATCCGGTCCAAACCCCCAACTACAGTGCTCACAGAAAGCGCCTCCCGTCATGACATCACGCCCGTTTCTCAACAACGGCAAAATGCCACCTCAGGAGGCCTTTCTGGTGGACGCGCCACACCACCCACCCACATCACACCGGTGGATCTGGGCTTAGAGGCCGCGCGGATAGGCGGCCGTCCACGGGTCGTCTGGTTCGCCGGTGTATTGGTCGGGTTGTCCTGAACTTGACGACCGTGGAGGCCGGTTTCATCATGCGCGCTTTGAGCAAGGTGGTGGTGGATGTCATCTGGGCTGCGGTCGAGCCGCGGTTGGCTCGTCCCCGGTCGCATCCGCTGGGCTGTCACCGGCCTCGGATATCGGATCGGCTGTGCCTGCGGGGGATCATCATCAGGCTGGTGACGGGCTGCTCGTGGGAGTCCGTTGAGCACCTGTTGGACGGCGAGGTGTCTGACACGACGCTGCGGTCGCGCCGCGACGAATGGGTCGCCGCCGGGGTGTTCGATCACATCGCGGCCGAGGCGATCGCCGCGTGGGACCGCATCATGGGCCTGCGGCTCGCCGATCTGTGCGTCGACGGCTCGGTCCACAAGGCCCCTTGCGGCGGGGCGGGGACTGGCAAAAGCCCTGTTGACAGGCGGAAACTGGGCTGGAAGTGGTCGCTGGCGACCGACGCGGCGGGCACCCCGGTCGCGTGGGCCGCCGACGGCGCGAACCGCAACGACATCATGCTGTTCGAGCCCACCCTCGCCGAGATCGAACGCCGAGGCCTGCACCACGACATCGAAACCGTCCATCTCGACCGCGGCTACATCGGCGCCCGCGTCGACCGGGCCGTCCACAAAGCAGGCATCGCCGACATCGAGCGGCCCGCCAAGCGGCCCCCCACAACCACAGACCCCAAACCGGCCGCCGCCCCCATGGGGCTGCGCTGGACAGTGGAGCGCACCAACTCCTGGCTGTCCAACTACGGGCAGCTACGACGCAACACCGACCGCAAACCCCAGCACCGCCTCGCCCAACTCGCCCTCGCCATAACGCTCATCATCGTCATCAAACTCATCGACCACCGCAACCGCTGGCAGCCCACCGAACCACCTATCCGCTGACGCTCTTAGCCCAGATCCATCGGTTTGGTTGGGCTGGTGGGGTTTGCGTCCACCAGAAAGGCCTCCTGAGGTGGCATTTTGCCGGTTGTGAGATCGCGGCGTGATGCCATGACGGGAGGCGCTTTCTGTGAGCGATGATACGCGGTTGTTGGACCGGGTCGTGGCAGTGTTCGACGAGGGCTCGTTGGTGGGGGACGCTGGTCTGCTGGCGGTGGGCACGCTGGCGGGCCGGTTGGGCTTGGAGGGCTTGATCGACGAGACGGTGCGCCCGCCTGCGGCGGGCCGCGGGTCGGGAGCGAAGGTGCTCACGGCGGTGTGCTCGATGCTGGTGGGGGGCTCGTTCTTCTCGGACGCGGACAGGCTGCGGGCCGGCTCGGCGGGGTCGGTGGTTGGGTTCGCGCCGGTGGCGCCGTCCACGTTGGGGACGTTCTTGCGGTCCTTCACGTGGGGTCATGTGCGTCAGCTGGACCGCGTCCAGGAGCTGGCTTTGGGCCGCGCGTGGGACGCAGGCGCCGCCCCGGCGGCGGAACGGGTCACGGTCGATGTCGATTCCACGGTCGCGGTGGTGCACAGCGACGCGAAGGGCGGCGCCGCGTACGGGCACGGTGGGCGGCTGGGATATCACCCGCTGGTGGCTTCACGCGACGACACCGGCGAGATCGTGCACTCCCGGATGCGCAAGGGCTCCTCCCAGCGGGGCCATGTCCGCTTCTTCGCCGAGACCGTCAACCGGGTGCGCCGTCTCGCCCCGGACGCGGAGCTGACGGTTCGCGCGGACGCGGGGTTCTTGTCGTGGGGCCTGGTCGACAAGCTCGACGCGCTCGACGCCAGGTTCGTGATCGCTGTCGCCTCCAACCCCGCCGTCGGCAGGGCCGTCGCGGCCGTCGACGATGCGGACTGGACCCCGATCGGCTACACCGACGACGGCGAGGCCCAAGTCGCCGAAACGACGCTCACCAGCGCACGGCGGCCCAACCGCAAGCCCGAGCGCACGGTGCGGCTGGTGGTGCGCCGCACCCGCCTGGTCGGCGACCAGGCCGACCTGTTCCCCAACTGGCGCCACCACACATTCGTCACCGACATCAGCGAAGCCGAACTCGACACCAAAGCAGCCGACGCCGCCTGCCGATCCCACGCACGCGTCGAGCTCGCCACCGCCGACCTCAAAGCCGGCGGCCTCGCCCACAGCCCCTCAGCCAGCTTCACCGCCAACGCCGCCTGGCTCGCCTGCGCCGCCTTGGCCCACAACATCGCACGCTGGACAGCACGCATCGGCCAAGTCCACGACCCCCGAAAGCTCACCGTTGGGGCCACCATCGCACGCCGCCTGCTCACCATGCCCGGCCGGCTCGTCAACCGCAGCGGCCGACCCACCCTGCGGCTCCCGGCCCGACGGCCCTGGGCCGACACGTTCACCACAGCACTGCGACACATCCGCAACCTGCCCCAGCGCTGCTGAACAAACCCCAGCGCCACGCCGCGCCGCGCAGCACACCCCCCGGGCGCAGCACACAAACCACCCCCCAAGCCGCCGCCGACCACCCACGCGTCCGCCCAGCCCTCACCCCGCCCCGACCCCAAACCGCACCACCGACATCCCACCCAACCCCACACCGCACACCCCACCGGTGGATCTGGGCTAAGTGAACACGCAACGGCTTGGAACCGGACGCGTGTTCAAGTGATCCGGACGTTGCTTGGCGTCAACGACTCCAAGCGCCTTCAGGAGCTTCTTCCGTTGCTTGGGGAGGCAACCCGACTCGCGCACCAGATCGGTAGCCAACTCGTCAAGGACTTACCAGATACGCCAAACTTGTCGGACCTTCGTCCCAGTGTGGAAGCGCTGCACTCAGCGGCCACGCATATCAAGCCGCCAATGCGCAGAGCCGGACTCGAGGAGCCAGGAATTCTCGATCGTCCGAACCCACTTGAGAACGACGATGCCGTAGCGCTGATCACCGATCTAACGCGAAACATCGTTCCGCGGCTAACACAGCCGGATCAGTACCGCCGCCTCGTCGTCTACATCCGTGAATCGGTCGTTGCGACGCATCTTGAGGGCTGCAAGGAGGAACCATGGCCCTTCGTTGGTGTGGGCAGTTACCCCGGCTGCCTTGACCAGATGCGCGAAACCCTGCTGGACATCGCAGCAGTCCTTGAGGTACTTGAACGCAGCGAATCAGAACCGGCAGCGATACGTGGTTCCGCGCTGGCGGGTAACCAGGACGAAACACTTCGACGGGCCGCCGAATGGTGTCGTCGACAACACACGAAGGAAGGCAAGCGGCGTCGATCCGAGATCCAGACTGCATGCCAAGCCACTGGGCTCGACGTGACCGTCCTTGAGAGCTGGCATGAGGATGGTCCCCTGCGCAAATTCGCGATCACCGTTGAGCTGGCCTCGCTGCTGGAGTGGTCTGAAGCGATGGCAACGCTCGCGCAAGTGTTGGACGCCGACAGGCCTTTCGACGAGACCTATCTGTTGGTGCCGACGCGGCTTCGTCGGGCGGTTCCAGAGTTCGCCATGCAGATGATCACAGAATGCTGGCCATCACCGGATGTCGAACCATGGGCAGCAGAATTGGGCGAGTCACATTCGACTCACCTCCTCGATGCGTTTACGTCAGCACACCTAGCTCTCCAAACCGTCTCCGGTGTTCAGCATCTTCCGGATGAACAGCGAGGCCACGAATTGGTCAGTGCTACCTCCGATGCGGCTGCTGATCGCTTCGATTCAGCCAGAAGCGAAATTGATGAATGCGCCCCGGGTCCAGTACGTGACGCGTTACTTGAGGTGCTAGACGACTTAGCCCACCAGGTAGAAGCCGAGCAAGGTGACACAGGGTCCGGCCAGAGTCTTGCTGAGAGACTCACGGACGGGCTAGCCACCGGGGACACTTCTCAGGAGTTACAGGCTTTGCATGTCGCCCGTTCTCTTGCCCAAGAGTGGGATATCGATCCCCAGGCAGCCGACAAGCTACTCCTGGAGCTACTCGACCGGGAAGCCGGACAGACTTGAACGATTCGTAACTACTGCCGAAGCTGACCCTGAGTAGCCAGACGTTGAGTTGGCAGACCGCGTTGCATTCGCTCGAGGGCCTTCGTCAGACGGCGATCGTCCGCGGATGCGAGCCCTTCGGTGCGGCCGTCCAATAGCTCCGCGAGGACGCGTCCGTGCATCTCAGTGAAGCGGGGCGGTACAGCTTCGCCGATCATCGCCCGCACTGCCGTTGGGCCCCAATCGTCCAAAGAAGTTCCCCATTCGAAGTCATCGGGAATCGTCTGGAGATGAGCACATTCCAAGGGGCTCAGAAGTCGGTTTTCGAATGGATGGATGGTGTTGTCCGAGCCGACATGTCCGCTCGCCGTTGTGATGGTCGGCGCCGGCGCCTCGGGCCGCATGCGGGAATAGCTCGATCGCCGAAAGCCACGCACCAACCGGTAGCTGCCGTCAGCTTCCTGCACCACGGGTCGCAGGAGGGGTTCATTGCAAGCCGGGCACACGGCGTCGTCGGCATCCACCTGGACGTCGCACTTGGCCTCGCAGTGCGCGGTGTCCCAGGCGCGCCCACCGGAGTTAGGCGGGATTGCTGCCACCATGCGGTATCGGTGGTCCAAACCCCAGATCGGCACTGAGTGCATCGGGGTCGACGAATCATGCGCGGTCTCGGCACTGGCTGCATCGAGTTCTGCTGCGTCGAGTTGCTCTAGGGCCTCCTTGAGCGATGTCCAGTTGCCGTCCTCAGCAGAGGCTGTCGGCATCGGGTAGGGGACACACGCGGCCAGCGCCAGTGCTTCAACTGCCGCCTCATCACGCCGGATGAACGTCATGAACGCCCGCACTCGGCGTTGCGGGACGCCGTAGTCGGCCAAGTCGGTCAAGAACGGGTAGCACTCGTAGTGCAAGTCGAGTAGATCCTGCAGCAGCACGGCAGCCGAGACCGGCTTGTCGTTTCGAGGATCGAGCACCAAGCGCGAGAAAAAGGCGGCGACATTCTCCACCACGATGAGTCGTGGTCGAAGTCCGTTGGCCACCTGAGCGATCACCTCGACCAGCAAGTTGCGGCCGTCACGACTGCCAGCAGCGGCATCTTCTTCACGTCCTCGGCCTCCTCGCGCCGTGCTCATCCCTTGGCACGGTGGGCACGCCGAGAGCAGCGCGGGCGGCTCTGCCCCTGCGTCGCTTCGGAATGATGCCACCGCCTCGCGCCAGGTGAATCGAAGATCGCCCGGCACCCCGCTTGCGTCCGCGTGGTTGGCCAGCGCCACCGTGAGGCGGCGTTGCTCGATCTCTGCCATGACCTTGAAGGAGAAGCCGGCCTTCGCGTAGCCGACATCTCCGGCACCGCAGTTGGAGAAGAGGCTCACTGCGCTCAGCGTCTCGAACCTCATCTCATGCGCCTTCACTGTCCGGTGGCCCAGGCTCGCTGGCGGCTTGTAGCGACGCTTCACGCGCTGCCAGAAAGTCGGCATTGGACCGTCTCGTCTTCGCCAACAGGTCGTTCCACGTCGAGTGAACCACAGTGCCTTCGTCGATATAGCGACGGAGCAAGTCGGCCTGCATGTTGTCGGCAAGGTCAATCCGGTCGACGATCATGTGAAACACGCAGCCGCGGACCCAGTGGCCGGTCAGCGCCTGCTCCTGCTCCTGCATGGAGGCGAAGACCGTGATGTAGTGGTAGAAGCGGGTGAAGTCCTCCTTCTTGAGCCCTGCATGAGGGCGCTTGATCTCGATGCAGTGGAGCTGGCCCGAGGTCTCCATCATGATGAAGTCGGGGCGTCGACGGAAGTCCTCCGCAGGCAGCTCCAATGCGCTCGGCCAGCGCTCTTGAATTAGCGCTGCGTAACGGTCGGCGAAGGTTCGCAGCGTCTGATTCTCGGAAATGATTTCCCACTCCGGATTGATCAGCCATGGCGCGCTGCGCAGTATCGCCTGCAGCCTCGACTCGTCAACTGGCTCTGAGCTATCTCGCTCAAGGGCCGCTTCGAGACTTGAGATGGCTTCGATCCGACCTCTCGCTACCTGCGCGTACGAGGCGAGCGCAGCGACCTCCGTGCGTCGGAACAGCGCTACGAGGCGATCCAGTGCGTCAGAATTGCCGCTCGCCAGCTGCGCGAGGTCGGCGAAACTCTCGACGAGCAGGTGATGCGGAGCGACTGACAGCACGAATTGGACGAGACGCTCGAGGTAATCCGAATCGTTGAGCTTCTCCTCGGAGACAGACCTGCCGAGCATCGTGGTGAGTTCGACGGCTGATTCGACGAGCTCGTCGTCGTTGAAGGTGCTTCGCGCTCTCGACTCGACTCGTGACCTCTCGACGACGCGCGTCGCCATCGACTGCTCGTGCACGGGAATGGCCGACTTGGCGACTTCCTTCACCAACTGCTGGCCGTACAGCTTGAGTGCTTCGCCCTCTTCAGAATTCCAGAGGATGTCTTGCCGGTCCGTCCTGATGAGATCGTCGTGGCCGTCGACATCGAGCCATTCGGCCACCACCTCACCGACGAGGTACGAACGGACCACGAATTCGCCGCTGTAACCGGAACCCTGTTCGAAGTCCCGAGTCGTGGCGACGATCTTGTTCCTCGCGTAGATGCGGACGCCGGCGTCTTCGTCGTTCTTGTAGGCACTCTTGGCTTTCGCCACCCAACCGGTCACCGGCAACTCCCTGTCTCCGCAAGGCACCGGGCGGTCTTCCAGGCGGATTCGGGTCTGCTCGTCAACCTCGATCTCGAATGGCGGCAAGGGTCGCGCTCCGAAGAGCGGCTCCCTGAGGTTCAGGACTGAGATCGCAAAGTCGGTCGTGCCCCGGAATACGCGCGCAAGCTGGCGGAGGAACACGTCTGCCGGGGGGACCCGCTTCGGGAGGAACTGCCGCAGCGTCACTGTGGTGCCGCTCGCTTCTCGCCATGTGCGGTCGTGTTCGCCGGAGGTCAGCGGGGCGGCACCGGGCTCGTCCTTGATGATCTCGCCATAGTCCATGACGAAGTGGCTCACTTGGTACTTGCCGTCGACGGGTTCCCCGCCCGCCGAGAGGATCTCGATCTGGCGGCAGATTCCGAATGGTGCGAGCTTGCCGATTCCCTTGCGGCCCATCACCGGCCTCTTGAACCGCGGCGACTTCGGTCCGTTAGCCGAACGCGTCCGGCGGTCGCTGCCGACATCGAGGAACAGGAGTTGCGCTTCAGTGGGGTCCATTCCGTGGCCGTTGTCTTCGACCACGATGTCCCACGGCTGACCGTCTCCGTCTGAGATGTCGAGTTGAGTGCCCATGGGCAGGCTCACGGTCACCTGAGTCGCATCTGCGTCGTAGCTGTTGGCGATCAGTTCAGCGACGACTGCCGACGCTCGGTCGTAAAGCCTGACGCCGAGCTTGTCGATCGTCAGTCGGGAGATGTTGAGCTTGTAGCCCTCGTCGTCTTCCTCTGCACTCATCGGCCGCACGCTCGACCGCTGGACCATGCGCGCCGCATCCGCGGCCGAGACGCTTCGTCTGGCATCGCGTCAAGCTAGCGCTGCACGTTCTCGACCCTCATCCGATTATCGGCTCTTCGCGTTTGCGCGTGGATAAGGCCGGTGAGGGTGCCGGTGGCAACTACCGCAAGGCTGCGACGAGGCGCTCACGTTGGTCGTGACGGACGTAGGCGAGGCTCTGCGGCGGACGGAAGTTTTCGGCCCGGCGGAGTGCGTGCAACGGGACGGGTGCGGGCAGCCTGTCGGGTTGCTCCAGAAAAAGGGCGACGCCATTGTCGCGGCCAGCGAGGTAGGCATCGAACTCGGGCTTGGTGAGTGCTGTCTTGGTTCCGTGGCACCGCCAGAGTTCGTGGGTGGGGAGCCGTGCGACGCTGTGCACGACGCATGTGCCGACCAGTGAGCACTCGGGGCCTGTTGCGTAGAGCAGGGCGAGTGTGGGAATGGTGATGCGCGGCATGATCCGGCGCAGCTCAACGGTCTTGTCGCCGGTGAGGATGGCTTCGGCGAATCTCGGCTTCAGCGAGAGCACCAGTGCTCGGGTCGCGTCGAGGCCGGCTTCAGCCATTGTTCGCCGGCTGCGGCAGGCCCATGCCTTCGCGGTACAGCGCTTCGGCGGCGCGTTCGCTCACGGTTCTCGCTGTCACGGGGAAGCCCTGTTCCCAAATCTCGTCGGGGCACAGTTCTCGGGCGCGCTCGGCTGTGACGGTCTCGCTGAAGACATCTGTGCGGCTGAATAGCAGCACAGTGGCGGCAGGCGAGCCGTCGGGGCCGGGGATGGCGCGCTCGCGCACTTGCTCGCGGTCGAACACGCCGCGGCGGGCGTGCTTTCGGTGCAGGCGCTCTGGGGCGCCGGTATCAGTCTCGTCGAGCCATGACATCGCCCGCACCCCGGCGCTCGGCCCGCCCCCGGTCACCAACCAGATGATACGCGCAGCTGCCTGGAGTCCCGGCCGCCGCGCCATGTAGTACGCGTTCTCCCTAGCTGTCGCGGCTTCTGGGGCTGTTTCGATGAGCCGCAACTGTGCGTCCTGATACCCGAGCAGCGTTTCGGCGTAGCTGGGCTGAATGGGCACGATATGACAGGGCACCGCGCCGGTGAAGAGCTTGAATGGCCAGCGCTCCAGCTCGACTCGGCTGATCAGCGCTACCGGTAACGAGCTCCCCGATGCATTCTTCGAGCCGAATTCGGTTGGGAGTGGGTCATCGCACCCGATCACCTGTAGCGAGACATCAGCTTTCCAGCATCCATCGCTGGCGACGAAGCCCTCGTCGAGCAGCGCCCGGCTGACGCCTCGGGTGACATCGTCGGTGACCTCGACGCGTGTTAGCCCGGCAGTAACGGCGCGTTGTCGCAGTGAATGAATGAGCTGACGCAGCAAGCTGTAGGCCCTCCGGTCCCCGAGCGAGCGCAGTGCTCTGACGCGCAGCGAATCCTCGGTGGGATAGTGGGCAGCGAGCACCCACGGAGTGCCAGCGGCTGTGACTTCCTCGATTCGGCCTTCGGGATGGCTGATGGTCCCAGCGAGCTGTTCGCGCAGACCCCATGAGCGCTCGCTCTGCGTCTGGTTGGCGAACCGAGCGAGTACGTCGCCGGTTGGCACGCTGGTGGACCGCTGCACGGCGAACTCTGACGTCTTGATGAACTGCGGTTCGAAGGCAGCAGAGGAATCGGCTTGAATCGCCAGAAGAAAATCCGCTGGTCGCAGCACTGCTATCCCGCAGAGGTGTTGAATAGCTTCCGTTGATCTCAGCAGGGCTTCGTCCCGAGTGATCAGATGCGTGGCCCCGCCCGCCGCGGATTCGGCGACAATCCGCAGATCACCGTCACGGTTTGCTGACAATTCGTCGTCGGCGCGCAGCTTCGCAAACGACTCCTCCACGGCATCCTCGCTCGCCCGAAGCTCGCTGAACTCGGGATGTCCCATGCTGGGCGGTGCTATCGCGGCATTGCCCTTGTCTGAACGAAGCTCACTGCTCGCTTGTGCAGTGACAACGAGCCGGGCGTGGTCGAGCATCCAATCGGCCAGCAATCCGAGCGAGGCATCCCGGTCTCGGCCCTCCCGCAAGTCGAGAACGATGTTGGTGTCGAGTGCCGCCACCAAGCGGTCGTCGACCGTCTCCGCTTCGGGGAGTTGCACGACCGAGTCGAACAGCGACAAGTCGGCGATTGGACGCCACCATGTAGCAAGTTCGTGCCCGGCGTGACTGCGTCCCGGACGTCGGCTCCATTGTTCGAATCCGAGCCGGGGCCACATGTGGTGCGCGGGGTAGTCAACCCTGCATTTCAGCCGAATACCGCGGCGAGCTTCGTGCCTTCGGACGATCTCGTTGACGAGGCTGCGCGCTGTGCCCTTGCTTCGCTCGCTGTCTCGGACGCAGAGGTGCGTGAGCGACACCTCGTGACGCCGGGATCGCAACGCGAACAACGCATAGCCGACGACTTCACCGCCCCTCGCCGCGGCTAGGAGACGGCCCGACGCGGCCGCTTCCTCGAACACCGCGTAGGGCAGGTGCCCAAGCGTTGCGCTGTTGGCGTCGCCGAGTGCCACGACTTGGTCATAGAACGGACCATTTGGTTCCACTGGCTCGATTCGTGATGCCTGGGTCACGGCTCTCCTCGAATTCGCTCGCTCGCCTCGATGTGACTCGGCGCATTGTTGCATCGGGGACTGCGTGCGCCGCAGGGATTAGGGTCCGCCATCAGTCAAGTCACGTGATTTTCCCCCATGCGCAGGTCTCTGACCTGCGGAAATGCGTGAGCGGATCACGCGACTTAAGACGCGGCGGACCCTTAGCACCCCACGTCCCAAACCTCGATGGCTGGTCCTTTGTCGGTCAGGATGGTGGTGGCAGCGGCTGGCCTTCGGCCTTCAGGATCTCGATCGCTTCCGCGACGACTGACCTGATGCCCGTCTCGGCGGCTTCGCGGTCGGGTTCCAGCCAGCTCAACAGCGGGAAGGCACCGCACAAACCGACCCATTCCTGATCCTCTTCGGACCATTCGGTTCTGAACTGGTACTTGTCCTCGAGCGCAGCTGCGGCCATGGCGGTGTTCTAGCCCATGTCCAGGTCTGCAAGCACCACGGCACTGCGCGGCGAGTGGCGTAGCGTGAGCCGGTGCCTGCGCAGGACCCGAAGGCGATGGTGCAGAAGTTGTGGGACTTCTGCGATGTGCTGCGCGATGACGGCTTGTCCTACGGCGATTACCTGGAGCAGCTCACGTACTTGCTGTTTCTGAAGATGGCTGATGAGCAGTACGTGATGCTGGGCGGCGAGTGCATCGTTCCTGTCGAGCACGACTGGCAGTCGTTGTTGAGCCGTTCGGGTGCTGAGCTCGAAGCCCACTACAGCGAGTGCCTGTCGGCGCTGGGCAGCAGCGAGGACATGCTCGGCGTGGTCTTCGGTAAGGCCCGCAACCGCATCCAGACACCGGCCAAGCTGGAGCAGCTCATCAAGGAGTTCATCGACCAGCACGAGTGGATGAGCTACGACGCCGATCTCAAAGGCGATGCGTACGAGGGCCTGATCGAGAAGACCGCCCAAGAGGGCGCCAGGGGAGCGGGCCAGTACTTCACGCCCCGGGCGCTCATCAATGCCATCGTCGACGTGATGGCGCCCGAACCCTCCCACCGTATCTGCGATCCCGCCTGCGGCACCGGCGGGTTCTTCCTGGGCGCGTACCGGTCGATCGTCGAGCGGTTCCCTCACTTGGAACCCGACCAGGTTGAACATCTGCGCTCGGGTGCGTTCACCGGCTGGGAGATCGCCGATCTGCCTGCCCGTCTGTGCGCCATGAACATGCTGCTGCACGGCATCGAGAGCCCCGAGTCCGACTCGCCGATCGTCGTGGACGACGCCCTGCGGGACTCTCCCGGCAGGCCCTTCGACATGGTGCTGACCAATCCGCCGTTCGGCCGGTCGTCATCGGACAGCTACGAGCGGGAGGACTTCTGGGCGACGACCCGCAACAAGCAGCTCAACTTCGTCCAGCATGTCGTGAGCCTGCTGAAGATCGGCGGGGACGCGGCAGTGGTGGTACCCGACAACGTGCTCTTCGAGGCCGGTGCCGGCGAGACGATCCGCCGCCGGCTGCTGCACGACTGCGAGGTCCACACCTTGCTGCGGCTGCCGACGGGGATCTTCTACGCCCAGGGCGTGAAGGCCAACGTGCTGTTCTTCCGCCGCCGCGAGGGCGCCGAAATACCGTGGACCCGCGAGCTGTGGGTGTACGACCTGCGTACCAACAAACACTTCACCCTCAAGCAGAACCCGCTCACAAGAGCCGACCTCGACGACTTCGTCGCCTGCTACCGGGCCGACGCCCGCCACAAGCGCACCGAGTCCGAACGGTTCAAGCGCTACGCCTACGACGAGCTGATCGCCCGTGACAAAGTCAGCCTGGACCTGTTCTGGCTCCGCGACGAAAGCCTCACCGACGCCGACAATCTGCCTCCCCCAGATGTGCTGGCGGCCGAGATCGCAGAAGACCTCGAAGCCGCCCTCGCTGAGATCCAAGCCCTCGCCGAGAGCCTGGCAAGCACGGCCGAATCCGAGTGAGTTGCCGCGGCGAGCAAGTCGCGTGCCAGCGATCGGCCGGAGGTCGCTCTGTCGCCGACAGCGGAACCCGCGTACTCTCGTCAGGGATTCTTGTCACACACCTTGTGCACTCTGTAGCTCGTGCACTTGCCGACGAGTCGCTGTTCTGGGCGACGCACAGGTCGACGACTTGTCCGACCGTCCATCTGCCGAAGGGAGGGGATCGTGAGCGACCGCACCGGAATCGAGTGGACCGAGGCGACATGGAATCCCACCACGGGCTGTGACCGGACATCGGTCGGCTGCGATAACTGTTACGCGCTGACGCTCGCGAAACGTCTCAAGGCGATGGGCAATCCGCGGTACGAGCGCGACGGCGATCCCAAGCTGAGCGGCCCGGGATTCGGCCTCACCCTGCACGACGACCTGCTCGATCGGCCCCGGCGCTGGCGCCGGCCCCGCTTGATCTTCGTGAACTCGATGAGCGATCTCTTCCATCCGGAGGTGCCGCTGGACTTCATTCAGAAGGTTTTCGCCGTGATGGCCGACACCCCGCAGCACACGTATCAGGTGCTCACCAAGCGCTCGAAGCGGCTTGCGTCGGTGGCTGACGATCTCGACTGGCCTCCGAACGTGTGGATGGGTGTCACAGTCGAGACACCGCGCTACGCCTTTCGGATCGAACATTTGCGCTCAGTCGATGCCGCGGTTCGCTTCATCAGCGCTGAACCGTTGTTGAAGGGGTTGCCAAACCTCGACCTAACTGGGATTCACTGGCTCATCGCTGGGGGCGAGAGCGGACCGCGTGCCCGTCGCATCGAAGAGGAGTGGGTCCTGGATCTCAGGGACCAGTGTGCTGCTGCAGATGTCGAGTTCTTCTTCAAGCAGTGGGGCGGTCGCACCCCCAAGGCCCGCGGCCGCGAACTTCAAGGGCAGTTCCATGACGCGATGCCGATAGCGGCCCACTCCACGCTGAGGTCGATCGGTTCGCAAGATCCTGGACCGTCGCGCGAGGCTGCCGTAGAGCTGCGGATTGCGTAGACCCTTGCAGAACGGCGAGCGCCCCCGAAGTTGGGGCTTCTGGACCGAAGTCAAGCTGGACGCCTTGGGGCGCTACCTACCACAATTCACGAGGGCCTCTCGCAGGGCGCAGGCGACGCTCTACCTGGACCTCTTCGCCGGCAGCGTGGACAACGTCAGGCGAGACGACGAAGGCCGTCAGTTCTTTGGCTCAACAGTCCGCGCGCTGGACACAGAACCGGGATTTACTCGCTTGCGCTTCTTTGAATTGGGCCCCAACGCCGATCGTCTGAGGCAGCAGCTCCGCGACCGGTATCCCGACGACGACCGATTCGATGTCATCAACGGTGACTGCAACAAGGAGATTGCGGGTTGTCTGTCGGGGCTCAGTGACGATGGTCTCGACTGGGCTCCTACTTTCTGCTTCGTCGACCCCGACGGTCTCGATGTGGACTGGCCCACTCTGCGAGCGCTGGCCCAGTTCAAGAACTCAAGTGCGCGTACCAAGGCCGAGATGCTGATCCTGCTGCCTCACACGTCTATCCCGCGACTGGCGGGTTGGGACAACGCAATGGGAGTCGATGACAGGCTCTCGGCGAAGATCACGTCGCTCTTTGGCGCAGATTCTTGGCGAGCGATCGACGACCGACGCCAGAGCAACGACCTGACTGCATCTGAGGCGAGACATCTCTACTTGTCGCTCTTCCGCTTCAAGCTGGAGCGCGAACTTGGATACCGGAAGACCCTGACCATCGAGATGGGCAATGAACAGGGCATTCCTGTGTATGTGCTCGTGTTCGCGACCGACCATCCAGCAGGGGACAGGATCATGTCATCCGTGTTTCGGCAGGCTCGCGAGCAATCTGCGGAGTATCGAGCAGAACTGCGAGAGCGGCGGCAACGAGAGAGGGACGAGCGAGCGGGATTGCAGTCGCTGTTCGGTGCAGATGAACTGGCGGAAGAGGCCGCACCCGTCTACATGGAGACGACTGAATTGAGTGGCTCGGCTGAGCTGCCGGACTGGCTCTTGCATCGCATCGAGAGAGACTGAGCGGCGAGCCGTCGCTGGTCTAGATCGAGAACCAAGGGAGGCTGCGTGGCTGGCTCACTCGCGGGTCCGAGAGTTAGACCGACTCAAATCGGGCAAACCACTCGGCATCCACTGTGACATCCTCGATCTGACGGATGCGGGTCACGACGCCAAGTTCGTGTTCCTTGAGAAGATCGCAGAGATCCTCGCCGTTAATGAGCTGGACTGGCGAGGCGCCGTCCCTGCTCGCTTCGTCGCGAGCGCTTCGGGTGAAGGTGCCTGTGGTCACAAGGAGACCCTTCTCGCCGCGGCCGGCCATGGCTCCACGGAAGTCTCGGACGGCACTTGGTGGGACGGAGCCGCTGTAGCGCTTGCACTGGAAGTAGATCGGGAACGACACCAGGGACAGCCGGTAGACGCCGACCCCGTCAAGGCCTCCGTCGCCGCTTCGTCCGAGTACTTCGACTTCTCGAAACCCGGCCTCACGCAGCAGCCGCTGGATCAGGCGCTCGAACCCAGCAGGCGACATGTCCAGCAGCCGCTGCAGCAGGGTCGCTTGCCATCCGGTGTCCAGATCGGAGGCCTCGGCGAGGTCCAGTTCATGATTGTCGTCGGCGTCAGCGTGCTCGTTGTGCCGTCGCGGTGCTGTGCGGGCCGCGAGCCCGGCTCGAACGGCCCGCAGCTGTGTGTCAATCTCGGATTGGCTCTCGATTCTCTGGCCAGCCTCTGTGATTGCCCAGACTCCGCGCCTGGAATTGTCGACAGCACCCATCTTCTTGAGATCACTCAGAGCCCAACTGATCCGATCATCCGCAATCAGGTCGCCACTGGCTTCGTAGCGAGCCTCGAGTTGCTCATCCGTGAGACCTTCGCGTTCTGCCACAGCAGATATCACTTCACCTCGTCGCGCCGAGCCCCCGAGTTCCTTTAGCGCTTCGAGGGTAGGAAATATGAAGTCGATAGCGCGCGGCAGTTCCGATTGGCTCATGGCGTGAAGCTATCCCCGCCCGTGGACTTGGCCCTCAGGTTTCTCTGGAGACCGGCAGCGCGGCAGGCACGACGGCAAGGCGTTCGGCGACAGCGCTGGCGTTGGGGGTGGCGACCTCGCCAGTTGGCGAATCAGGGCTAGGTGCTAGCTGATGTGGATGACTCAGTCTGCGGTAGCGATACTGAACAGGACTCCCTGTTCAGTTTCGGAAGTGAGCGGAGACGTGTTGGGGGTCGTATCGGCATCGCCGTCATCAAGGAGACGCTCTAGGTCGTCGAGGTCCGAGATGGGCAGCGCGCCGCGCCGTTCCAGCGCTTCGTTGCCTGGCCCCTCGCCCGATCCTCGCCAGACGGCGACCCGGCCGAACTTGTGGTCGAGTGCCTCGGTGGCGCCGGTCCAGGTGCCGCCCTTGCCCTCGTCACTCGCGACCACGAGCGTGAGCGTTGATAGTGCGTAAATGAGCTTGTTGCGACCCATGGCGTTGCCGGCACTGAAGCCAGCGTCAGGGTTGTAGGGCGTGCACATGAGCGCTAGTCCACTGTGGATCGCTGCTCTGACATCGCTCTTGGCGAGCTTGCGAGACAGAGAGTCCGCCAGCAGTCCGACGACAGTGCCCCCCAAGTTGAACGCCGAATTCATGGCGAGCTGATCTACGCCCCTGGCTCCGCCTGACACCAATGGAATGCTGTGCCGAGAAGCGCACTTGGCCGCCTCAGCTGCGACCTCAGCTCCAGACGGGCTCACGTCTCGGCTGCCCACGACTCCGAGCCCTGCGGTGTCCAGTAGCTCGGCCGGCCCTGCTGCGTACAGCAGGGGAGGGGCCTTGGGTCCGAGTCGTTCCGTCCAGCTCTTCGGATAATGCTCATCGAACGGAGTGAGCGTCTGCACACCGGAGTGTTCCAGTCGTTCGAGCTCGAAGGCGAGAGCCGTCGCCCGGTCCACCAGAGCAGCCACGCGATCTGCAAGCGAGTTTGAGATTCCAGAGTCGATCGCCAGATCAGCGGCGCTCCTTCCCAGCAAGCCGCTAGGACCAGCTTCGAGGATCGCAGTCAGTTCCCAATACTCCGATGCCTTCAACGGCCGCACCTCGCCAACAGACAACCGACTAACGAGAGCCAGTGTCGCGAGCGCGTCGTCACTGCGCCTCACGAGATCGACCTCTCTGAAGCGTCGGCAAGCGCGAATGGGATGACGCGGCCCGATCCAGCTTCTCGCAGTAGGTGACCGATGGCCGTCAGCGTCCAGCGTGAGTCGACGATGTCGTCGACGAGGAGCACAGGTCCGGCGGGCACGGGGCCATCGACGCTGAAGGCTCCTGCAACGTTGCGGTACTGCTGGTGACTGTTCTGCATCGATTTTTGCGGCCGCGAGTCGCGGATCTGGCGTACAACATCCTGACACGGCAACTCCATTGCCTCGGCGAAGCGCCTGGCGAAGTCCGCGACCAACTGCCGATGGCGGCGAGACGGCACGAACGTCACCCATTTCGGCTCGGGATCAGGCCGCCACCGCTCCCGAATGAGGGCGACAGAGGCCTTCACCAGGCGATTCCGGAATCTCCCGTCTGACTGCTTGCCCCTGCGCACCATGCTGCCCCAGCCGCCGTCGCCCCATCTGGACAGCACCCTTCCCTGCTCCAGACGGGCCGCCACCGGAATCGACTTGCGGTCGGGCCACTGCTTGCGCGGTTCAATGACCATGCTTGCGCTGCGCATGAACTCGACGGCTTCTTGGACCTGCGCGGGCTCGAAGGCTTTGTCAAGCGCGACTCCGGTGCAGTTGTCGCACATGCCGCAAGACTCGCTGACTGGATCGTCGAGACAACGCCTGAGGAACCGCATACGGCATTGGTCGGTGTCGATGTACTCGTAGAGTTGTCTGAGTTCCGAGCGCCGCAGTGACGTCACAGCATCGATGCGGTCATGGTCGAAGGTCCATGTCTGCAGGGTTCGCCGCCATTCCCTTCCAATGCGCTCTATGACGCCGTCCACCTCCAGGTTCTTCAGGAGGTTCTCGAGCCGTTCGGGCCTCACGTTGGTCTCCTGGAGCAGCTGGTCTGTTGTCATCAACTCGTGATCGCTTTCTAGGAGAGCGACTACGTGCTGAGCCTGTGACGGATCGGGAAACGCCGAGGTGATGAAGTAGTCCTGAATGTTGGCATCCTCGCTGCCGCGCAGCAGGATGCCCCACGACTCGCTCAACCCCCGTCCCGCACGACCGACCTGCTGGTAGTAGGCGATCGCAGAACCGGTCGACTGGTAATGGATGACAAACGACAGGTCAGGCTTGTCGAATCCCATGCCGAGCGCGGATGTTGCCACAACCGCCTTCACGGAATTGCTCAGCAGCGATTGCTCAATTCCTGGTCGAGTCTGAGCATCGGTCGCACCGCTGTAGGCGACTGCGTCGATTCCCTGCGAAACGAGCCAGCTCGCGACTCGCTCGGTGTCGCGCACCGTGGAGCAATAGACGATCCCAGTGCCCGGCAGCTCTTTCAACGTGGCTGCGAGCCAAGTCAGTCGTTCTGGCGGCGAGAGAATAGTGAGCGCGTGCAAACGGAGCCCTTCGCGACCGAGCGGACCACGTACAGCCTCGAACTCCGATCCAAGCTGGGCCGTTACATCGGCGACGACTCGGTCGTTGGCCGTCGCTGTGCAGCACAGCACAGGAACCCCGGTCGGCAGCAAGTCCAGCACCCGGACCAGGCGGCGGTAGTCGGGTCGAAAGTCATGGCCCCAATCGGAGATGCAGTGGGCTTCGTCGATGACCAGCAGGCCGCAGCGGTTTCCGATGACCGGCAGCACATCGCTACGAAAGTCCTGATTCGCCAGTCGCTCCGGCGAAATCAAGACGATGTCAGCTTCGTCATCCTCGATCTGCCGGATCACCTCGTCCCACTCGGCCTGATTCGAGCTGTTGATGGTGACCGCGTGGACGCCCATCTTCGCTGCCGCGTCGATCTGATTCCGCATGAGCGCGAGCAACGGTGAGACGAGCAACGTCGGACCGAACCCTGCCTCTCGCAGCATCTTGGTCGCGATGAAGTAGACCGCGCTCTTGCCCCAGCCAGTCCGCTGCACGAGCAGTACGCGGCCCAGGTCGTCAACCAACTGCTGGATGACCTCAAGTTGGTCATCTCGAAACCCAGCCTCCGAATCGCCCGTCAGCTTGCGGAGCAGCCGTCGTGCCCTCTTGGACGAAATTGGCGCGCTCACCGGGTTCCGGTCGATTGCTGCTGTCGAAATGAAGCGCGCACGGCGCGGAAGCTAGCTGAGTCATCCCCGCCGGCGCTGCCACACCCCGAACCATGACACGCATGTAATGCCCACAGAGGTTGTCGACGGTTCGGTTCCTGTGATGGGTTGAGCCTCCGTGGCAGTGTGGGGTCTGTTGTGGTCCCGGATCGCCTGCGTCGAGGCCCACGACAACGAGAAAGCCGTGACGGCCGCAGCGTTCTGGCGCAACGCTCGGGACTGGTTCAATCGGCTCAACGTCGGCATCGACGCGGTCATGACCGACAACGGCAAGAACTTCACCTCAGCGAAGTTCGCCGAGGAGACCGCTGATTTATTCGGATTCGGGCAAGTCTGCAACGCTCTGACCTGCGGCTTTGCGCCCATGAATCGGCGATTTCGGCAATTGCTCAGCAGTCTCCGAGGCGCTCGCCGAGAACCGCGCCAAGCATCGGCTCACTCGCCTCTACCGGCCACAGACGAACGGCAAGGTCGAGCGGTTCAACCGCACCCTCGCCGAGGAGTTCCTCTACAGCTACAAGTCCCGCTCAGAACCCGACCGCCGACGCCTCCAGAACTGGGTGCACGCCTGCAATCTCCACCGGCACCACACCGCCATCGCAGGCACACCCGCCAGCCGCGTCGACAACCTCTGTGGGTATTACACCTAGCGCGGTGTGCGTCGATAGCGCGATGCGAGGTATTCATCGACCCATCTACGACTGCTCCTCCAGCGGCCATCGCTGCCGCGCGTCGCCTGGAGCCGTCCGCGATTCGCTGCGCCGCGCAGCGCTACATCGCTGATCTCGCTCGAAGCCAGCGCTTCCAGCGGCACGAGACGGGCGGGACCCGCCACCGCGGGCAGGACGAACTTGTACAGGCTGTCCAGCATCGAGCGAGCGCTGGCGGAAGCCGGAGCCCGGATGACCGACGTCGTACGGGTGCGGACGTTCATCACCGACATCGGCATGCTCGACGCCGATCGAGGGCTGCTGCCACGGCCTCGCTGACCAGCACGAGAGCGCCGCCACCGTCGGTGATGACGCAGCAGTCGAGCCGGTGCAGCGGATCGGAGATCATCGGCGACGACACCACCTCGTCAATGGTCACCACCTCCCGCAGGAAGGCGTGCGGGTTGTGCTGTGCGTGAGTCGATGCCGCCACCTTGACCTCGGCAAGCTGCTCGGAGGTGGTGCCGAACTCGTGCATGTGCCGCGCCGCTGCGAGCGCGTACCCGCCGGGTACCGACATGCCGAACTGGTTCTCGAACGAGGCCTCCGGGGCGGAGCTGAAGCGTGCGCTGCCTCCCGGCCCGGCACCGCCGGTTCGGGGCTTGCCCGCCAACGTGATGAGCGCCATATTCACCTGACCGGCGGCAATGGCGGCGGCAGCGTGCTGGACGTGCACGAGGTATGCCGAACCGCCGGTCTCGGTGTCATCGATGTAGGTGAGGTCGAGGCCGAGATACTCCGCCATCGACAATGCGCCAAAGCCGGGGGCGTCGCCGGCGGAGTAGTAGGCGTCCACATCGCCGAGTGACAGGCCGGCGTCGGCGAGCGCGCCCGCGGCAACCTCGGCGTGGATCTGCGGCAGCGTGCGATCGGGCAGTTCGCGTCCCGGATGCTCGTACACACCGGCGATCAAGGCCCGTCGGAGAATGCTCACCGGCGGCAACCTAGTGCCGTGTCAAGCAACCTTCGCTGTGGCGGGGATCGCTGGAGGGCCTGCTCGCAGGCGAAGCGACGGCGCCAGCAACCGCGCAAACGTTTGCTGACGCGGCACTAGCAGGCTGCTGAAATATGCAGGTCCGGCCGGAAGCGCAAGCCCCTGACCTGCGGGTTTGCAACTGGACACCGCCCGAAAACCGACTTTTTCAGCATCCTGCTAGTCGCAGGGTCGAAGACGGTGCCGGAACGGGCCCGGCCGGCCGGGCGCCTCGAACGCCAACCCGTCCTGCCGCCGAGCGTTAGCGTCGCGGCGATGCTGAAGCCGTACCGGATACTCGATCTCACCGACCACCGGGGCGCGATGTGCTCCGCCATCTTGGGCTCGCTCGGCGCCGAGGTTGTCCTCATCGAGGGACCCGACGGCCGGGGCCGCAACTACCGCAGCCAAGGCCCTGACGGCACGTCGCTCCAATGGTGGGCGCAGCGCCGGGGTGCGCAGAGCTGCGTCATCACCGACCGCAACGAGCTGCTTGAGCTCGTCGCCGGCGCCGATGCGGTGATCGAAACACCCGATCCCGGCCTGGGTCTCGACCACGACGAACTGCGCTCGATCAACCCGGGACTCGTGCACACCACGATCACCGCCTTCGGCAGCACTGGCCCGAAGGCCGACTGGGCGGCGACAGACCTCACCATCGCAGCGTCCGCATGCAGCGCCGCTATCACCGGCGACACCGACCGGGCGCCGCTGCGCATCACCGCGCCGCAGAGCTGGCTGCACGCCGGTTCACATGGAGCGGTCGGCACTGCGCTCGCGCTACGCCAGCGCGACCGCAGCGGCTGGGGCCAGCACGTCGACATCTCCGCCCAGCAGGCGATGATGCAGACCGCCTTTCCCGGCATCGTGCACAGTGCGAATGCGTACCCGTCGGCGCGCAGGACGTCCGGTGGGATCCTGCTGCTGAACTTCCATCTGCAGTTCGTGTATGCCGCTGCGGACGGCTTCGTCTCCATCACGCTGCTGTTCGGCGACACCATCGGCCGCTTCACCGCCCGCCTGATGGAGTGGGTTCATGAACTGGGCTTCTGCGACGACGAACTGGCCGGGCTCGACTGGGTCGAATTCGGCATGCGCCTGTTCACTGATCCCGAAGTAGCGCCCGCACAGATGGAGGCAGCGAAAGCCGCCATCGCTGCCATGACATCGTCGATGACCCGGGCTGACTTGTTCTCCGAGGCCCAGCGCCGGGAGGTGCTGCTGGCACCCGTCTACGCCCCGGCCGAGCTGGTGCATGTCGACCACTTCTCGCAGCGGGGCTACTGGGACGTGGTGGACGACGCCGCATGGGGCAGTGTCACCACGCCCGGGCGCTGGTGCCAGCCCAGCCGCACGCCCCTGCGTGCGCTCGGCGGGCCGCCCGCACTCGGCGCCGACACCGAGGCAGTGAAGGCTGCGCCGCGCTCGGCGCTGCTGGAGTCCGCCGAGGCGTTGCGGGACGCCGGCAGCGACCCGGCGTCGCCACGACCGCTCGAAGGCCTCAAGGTGCTCGACACCACATGGGTGTACGCCGGACCGTTCACAACGCGGCTGCTCGCTGACTTCGGCGCCACGGTCATCAAGGTGGAAGGGCCGGCTCGCTTCGACGCCGCCCGAGGTGCCGGCGGCGGCCTGCGGGGAGACATGGGGCCTGATGCCTCCATCCAGTTCGGCACCCTGAACGCCGGCAAGCGGGGCGTGACCCTGGATCTCAACACCGAGGCCGGCAGAGAGGTGCTCTGCGACCTGGTCGAGTGGGCCGACGTCTTCGTCGAGTCCTATACGCCGGGAACACTCGAGGCGTGGGGAATCGGCTACGACGTGCTGGCCGAACGGAACCCGGAGTTGATCCTGCTCAGCACGAGTCTGATGGGCCAGAGCGGTCCGCTGTCCACGTTTGCCGGGTTCGGCAACCTGGCTGGCGCCATTACCGGTTACTACGAGATGACCGGCTGGCCGGACCGACCTCCGGCGGGGCCGTTTCTGGCCTACACCGACTACGTCACGCCGCAGTTCATGGTGCCGCTGCTCATGGCGGCACTCGATGCCCGCGATGCCGACCCCGATGGCCGCGGCCAGCATCTGGACTTCGCGCAGGCCGAGGCCGCCATTCACTTCCTGGCGACCGAGGTGCTCGCGAAGACCGTGAACGGCGACGAGGCGACACGGATGGGCAACGCGGACGCCTTCATGTGTCCCCACGCCATGTACCCGTGCGACGCAGGCGGCGCCGAGCCCGACAACCCGCTCGAACCGCCGGACCCCTGGGTCGCGATCGTCTGCGAGACCGAGGGTCACTGGGAGTCGCTGTGCGACGTGCTCGACGCGGGCGGCCATGCAATGCCTGCCGAGCTGGCCGGCCTGGACGCGACGGGGCGACTTGGGCGTGTCGATGAGATCGACGCCGTCGTCGGAGGCTGGGCGGCGCAGCGCACCCCCGCCGAGGCCGAAGCCGCTCTGCAAGCGGCCGGCATCCCGTCGCACGCAAACCAGAACAGCGTGGGCTGCTTCGCCGACCCGCAACTGAACCACCGGGGCCATTGGCTGGAGGTCGAACACCCTCTGTACGAGCGCATGGTGGTGGAGGCGCCCCGCCTGCAGCTCAGCGCGACGCCCCATGCCATCTCCCGTTCAGGCCCCAGCCTGGGCGAGCACAACGACGACGTTTTGCGAGAGGTTCTCGGCTACGACGACGACCGCATCGTCGAGCTCGCCGTAGCCGGTGCCATCGGCTGACCTGCCGCCCGCACAGGCCCACGTGAGCGGCTAACTGCCGGCTCAGCCGCAATGGCCACGAAGCAACCTGTTTCGGGCCTTGTGTTTGTTGTTAGGTACATAAGCAACACTTTGTGTATGCTGTTTGCCAGATAGCAGATATAGCGACGGACGCATCATGGCTATTTGGTCACCCACCAACGAGGACTACCGCAGGATCTACCGCGAACAGAACCCGTGGCACTCCGCCAGCGGTCTGCCGGCTGCCCTTGCCCCGGGGACGGAACGAACGCTGGCGACAGTGCTGTGGCGGAAGCTGGTCAGCGATACACCGACACAGCACCAGATCGTGCTGGGGCCTCGCCGCGTGGGCAAGACCACGGTGCTGTACCAGACAGTTCGGCGCCTCCTCGACAGCGGAGTCGCCCCGGGGAATATCTGGTGGCTCCGAATGGACCACCCGCTGCTTCTGAAGTCCACTCTCGGTGACTTGGTGCGTGCCATTGTCGAGGGTTCTCAAGCAACGGCGGCTGATCCGCTCTTTCTCATGCTCGACGAGATCGTGTACGCCGAGAATTGGGATCTGTGGCTCAAGACGTTCCATGACGATCATTGGCCGGTGCGGGTCGCCGCCACATCGAGCAGCAGCGCTGCACTGAGAAAACAACGGCACGAGAGCGGCATCGGCCGGTGGGAAGAACACCACCTGATGCCCTGCCTCCTTGACGAAGCCCACCTGCTGCTGTCGGGCGTCGAGTCAGCCAGCCTGTCGCAAGCACCGACCGACAGAGCCCTCGCCGGCACGCTCGCTTCCTGGCCGACCGCACCCTCCCTCGGGAACCGGGCGGCTGAGCTGCGTGAGATTCTGATCATGGTCGGTGGCTATCCGCAGCTCTTGATGCACCGCGGCCCAGGCGGCAGCGCCGCATCGCTGCCCGATATCGAGAATTGGGTGCTCGAGTCTCAGCGTGTCCTTCGCAGCGATGCCGTCGAACGAGCGGTCTACAAGGACATACCCCAAGCAACCGGCATCGACAGCCCTGCGACTCTCGAGCGTCTGCTGTACATGCTCGCCGCAGCGATCACCGGGATCATGTCACCGAAGAACCTCAGTCAGGACCTCGGGATCTCGCAGCCGACGCTCGACCGCTACCTGACGCACCTCGAGCAGGCCTATCTGGTGTTCACGCTGACGAACTACTCGGGTTCGGAGCCTGCAATTCAGCGGCGCGGTCGCAAGCTCTACTTCTGGGACAGCGCTGTTCGCAACGCTGCGCTGCAACGCGGACTCGCTCCCCTCACCGATCCTGTCGAGCGGGGCACGTTGCTCGAGAATCTGGTGACCGCATCGGTCAAGTCGCTCGCGGTCCATGCAGGCATTCGCCTGCATTACTGGCGCGAGGGCAACAGCGAAGTGGACTTGATCTACGACGACCCCCGGCAGCCGCTTGCAATCGAGATCGCGTCGTCGCCCGACCACCACCGTCGAGGGCTTGCCGCACTCGTCGAACGCCACCCGCGCTTTCACGGCCACAGCTACCTCGTTGCACCAGGTGCCGATGTAGTCCCTGCCAGCCGCGAGATCTCAGGCCTCGGTACGTTTCCGTTGGATGCGTTCTTGCTGGCCATCGGCGACCAGGCGCGCCTAGCGATGCTCACCCGCCTCGGCATCCCGTCACCAGCCGCCGATGTACCAAATGCGCGCCCTTGAACCGGCCAAAATCGACCCCCGAACCGACCAAAAGTCGGGTTCGCGCTGTGCCAAAGGACGGGGACTCGCGTGGGCAGCGCACCGCCGTTCATCTGCCCCACCAGCGGCATCCATCGGGTCAATCGGGGGTGAAGCCGGTGCCTTCTTCGAAGTCGAGCTCTCGCGTGTTCTCATTGACGTTGCGAATCACGTCGCTGTCGAAACCGGCCGGGTTGTGGACCTCGATCTCGACCCGAATGTCAACCACCGCGTCTGGATGACCGAGCACACGCGTCAGCACTCCGTCGCTCAGTCTCGTGAATGCCTGCGTCGGTCGCGAGGCGTCCAGCTTGACTGAACCCCGGAATACCCGAAGTCCGCGCTGAGCGGCATCACCATCATCTCGTGACGCATCGGAACGAGCGTCGTCAGTGTCGTCATCGGTGAGCGATCCGATTGGTCCGGCATCAGCAGCGTCGGAATCGCTCTCGGCGTCAGCCTCTGCCTGCCCCAGATCGCGCTCGTATTGCGCTTCGAGAATGTCTGCTCGCACGACGAGCGTTGAAGGCGAAATGGCCGCTGCGGGCTCGCCCGGAGTGCTCAGTCCTACGTAGCGGTCGGAGGCCTCGTCGTAGGAAACGGCAACGCCGAAGCCCTCGGTGCGCCACATGATGCCTCCGGGTCCGGTTGCGACCGTGGCCAACAGCACGTCTTGGTCACGCAGACGGGGCAAGTAGACGTAGCGCGCCATGTCCTCCCACAGCACCGACACCGGAACGTGCCCGTCGGCCCAGCGCGACGCCAGTACGCCGTCGAGTTGCTGCCGCAGGATCACCGCAGGGAACTGGGCAGCCAGCGTGCCGTCATTCAGCAGTCGCCGGCCCGCGCTCTCGGCAATGCCCACTGCCGGCGCCGGCTGGCCGCCATAATCGCCGGCTCGCACCGAACCGCTGCCGGACCCGCGTTCCGCACGGTCGGCGTCGATCCTCACCGCCTCGAGCTCGACGGCACCTCGTGGGTCGCGTTGCTGCGGCACCAAGAGATATCGGTACGCCTCGACTACGCGCAGGCCCGCCGCCTGATTGGCCCGCTCACGCAGCGTCTCTGCCAGCTTCTTTTGCTGAGCGTCGAGGTTCAGATCCTCGTGTCTGCCGCAGATACCGTCCCACGCCAAGTACTCGGCCGCCGCCTGTTCCAGCCCTTCGACTGCCCGGTGTTCCGCCGCGGCGAACACGAGCATGTTGCGGTACTGGCGAGGACCTGCCCCCCGCTGTTCGAGAATCTCGCGGGCAGTTGCCAGCGCCGGAGAGTCCTCCGAGTTCACCGTCAACGGAGCGCCCGGCTCCAAGACCACCAGCCGCACACGCGGTTCGTCGACCACGTCGGCGGGACCCGCAGGTGCGATGTGCAACCCGGCGAATGGACTGCTGCGCGAACCGCGTCCCGCACCGTCGCGCAGCCGGCGGATGATCTCAGCCTGAATCTCGTGCCGCTCGCCATCAAGCAGGTTCTGAATCTCGTCTTGTGCCGTGCGCGTGACGTTCTGCTGCCGGTCGAACCAGTACCGATCGCGGTCCACGTAGAGGTACGGCGCCTCGGCGGCGATGCGGCTCAGCGCGTCCGAGAAGGGACCAGACGGATCGCCGGCGAAGGTGGAGCCCAAGCGCACGCGCCGCACGTCGAGCCCTTGATTGGCGCTGCCCACCCGGGGCGTCGCTCCGACGAAGATGGTTCGGGCGACCCGACGGGTGGCATGCAACGCCCCGAGGTGAGGGGTGCTGCGGTCGATCTGTGTGGCATGCGAGTCATGCCCATCGACGTCCGACGAGATGACCGGATGCCAGTAGTCGGTCAGCCGGCCCGCCAACTCGTTAACCACACGGTCGTCGCCGAGCGGGATGGAGCAAGGGAGAATCAGAGGCGACTTGTCGTCACTGGCCCAGAGGGAATCGATGGTCGCGGCCATCAGCCGCAGCACACCGCGGGTCCGCTGGAAGCGGTCGATTGCCGACCAGTCCTGATACAGACGGTCGAACACTTCCGGATGAATCGGATAGGCCGCCTTGATCCGCTCGACATAAGCAATCTCGGAGCACTCCGAGGGAAAGTCGCTGCGACGCGACCGGTACAGCTGCCCGAAGGCTTCCGCGGTTGCGTCGCGATGTTCACGGGCTTCGTCGCTGAGCGGTTCGAAGAGCCGACGCCGCACGATCTCGTAGCTCTCGTCTCCGCTCGCCGGCTGCCATGTCTCCGCGAGCCGGTTCGTCACGTTCGTCAGCCGTCGCAGGGCTTCCCGACCGGCAGTGCCGCCGATCTCCAGGCTCGACACGCCGAAGTTCTCGTCGTCGGCGTCCGCTTCCTCGGAGGCCGGAATGGATACCACGACGAGCACCCCGTCGGTCGCCTTCGCCGCCTCGGAGAGCGTCTGAGCGAAGCTGAACTGCGAGTCGAAGCTGCCACCGGGCAGGTCTGTGCGCTCGTAGAGTTCGCGCGCATACGCGACCCACTCGTCGATCAAGACCAAGCAGGGAGAGCACACCGTGAGCACGTCGCGAATGGCGTCGCCCGGGTTGACCCGATTGCGGTCGCTGTCGGCAAGCAGGTCGTAGGCAGCCCGACCGCCGAGCTGCCAAGCGATCTCGCCCCAGATCGTGTTGACCTCGGTGCCGTCCGGCTTCGTGTGCACCTCACCGGCGCCGAACTGGTTGCCCACGACGACGGCACGGTTCACTTCGGGTATGTCCTCGACGCCTGCGTCACGGACGAGTTCGGCAAGCTCGGGCGACAGCTCAGCAGGGTCGATGCCTGACATCAGGTGGTACAACGCGATGAGGCTGTGTGTCTTGCCGCCACCGAAGTTGGTCTGGCAGCTGATGACCGGCTGCCCGCCTCGGCCCGTGACGCGCTTGATCGCCAATGTCAGCAGGTCGCGCAGTCCGACGGTCAGGTACGTGCGTTCGAAGAAGCGGCGAGCGTCGGAGTACTCATCGCTGCCGAGGCCTTGGCGGACCATCTCGAGGTCGGCAGCGAACTCGGCGACGGTGAATTGCCCGGAATGGATGTCGTCGTGCGGGTGGATGACCTCGCGCCACGGCGTCAGGCCCCTCGGAGCTGCGTCGAGAACGTTGAATACGGCACCCGGCTTGTCGCTCGGTTCGGCATCTTGGGCACGCTCGTACTCGATCCGATTGAGATCGTGCTGCAGCTGCTCGACTTCGGGCGCGTCCTGCGGGGCCACGGCTTCAATGAGGGAGACGATGGCGCTGAGCGTGTACTGCGTGTCGTTCAGGCGAAATCGCTTGTTGTGCGCCCAGTCGTTCCGCTTGTCCCGAAGAGCGAAGACGATGTTGCGCGCGCTCCGAGGCAGTTGCCGCTCGAACGTTCCGCGCCAGCAGTCAGCGATGACGCGCAGCAGAAACGCCGGGTCCTCTGTCGAGAATTCCGAAATTGGTGGTCGCGCAGTGGAGGCGAACCGGGCCGCCCAGTCCGCGCCGCCTCCCTGAGACTGCGACATGTGCCGCTCGACGAACGGCCCGAGGCACCGCGCCAGAATCTCGAACGCCTCCCCCACCCGCGCCCGATTGCTCATCTCCGCCATAGTGGGTCTCCGCCGTCACTGCTAATGTGTGTCCATCTGATCCCCGCCCGCTGGGCCGACCACATGGGACGGCCCCCGGGCGGGTGTTTCTATTATGCGCACCCTTGTTCTCATTGACGGGCAGAACCTGTTCCATCTCGCACGCAGCGCATGGGCACCCGATCCACCGGACCCGGCGTCTCCCTACAGTTGGCCGAGCTTCGACATCTTGAAGATCGCGCAAGCAGTCACCGCAGCCCACCCCGACCGTCACCTAGTCGAGACCCGTTTCTATACCGGAGTCCCGACGGCCAAGGCGAGCGCGCATTGGCACCACTTCTGGTCCCGCAAGCTGCGCCACGCCAAGAACCAAGGCATCTACACCTTCGCCGGACGGATCAGCGTCGGACGCCAGGAGAAAGGCGTCGACGTGGCGCTCGCTGTCGATCTCGTTCAAGCCACCTACCAACAGCGCTTCGATGTAGCCATCATCGTCAGCCAAGACACGGACTTCGGCCCAGCAGTGCGGTTGTGCAAGCAGATTGCCCAAGCCCAAGGGCGCACGCTCCGCTTCGAATGCGCCTTTCCCAGGCCGCCCGGGCCAAAGGCGCCGAGAGGCGTCCCCGGCACTATCTGGGTGCCCATCACCCAGGCGACGTACGACGCCTGCCGAGACAACATCGACTACCGACGTCCCTGACAGTCCTCAAATTCGGGTCAGATCGTCGATTGTGGGCCGATGGTTGGCGGTCGCCGTTGCGCTGTTTGACACCCAGCAGCGACCCGCCGGGCGCGGGACGGCTTCGCCGGAGTATCGGCAGAGGCGGCCGGACTACTGGAGGGCGAGGGTGAGGTCGGAGGACTGGGCTTGGCGGGCGAGTTCAGGCCAAGCGGTGACCAAGGCGTTGTAGGCAAGGGCTTCAGACTGGCTGCCAGTGCGCTCGCAGATGTGGAACAGGCGGTAGGCGAGGTCGCGGGGCGCATCATCGCTGGAACCGGCGGCTTGCAGCAGCGCAGCAGCCACCTGCTCTCCGTCACTCATCAGCGCCCGCCGAAGATGCAGCGTTGTCTCCCACACGGTCCGGCGTTTGTCGGTTGTCGGGTGCCACTGCTCGTCGAGCTCGTCGGCTTCCAGCAGCCGGCACTCGTTGCCCTGCTGCCACAAGATGCCTGCCTCGGTGAGCCCGCCGATGGAGGTGTTCTTGGCTTTGCAGAGCGTGTCGGCTTCGCCCGCGGGGCCGACACCATGGCCGTACTGCGCGTACCAAGCGAGCGCCCAGCGAGTGTCCACATCGAGGTCGCCCTCGTGCTCTTCGAGCACGGCATCGAGTGCCCGATTGATCTCGGCCAGAGCGTCGCGCACGGTCATCGAACTGCCGTCGGGTTCAATCACTCGGCTATAACGGGAGAACACCGCCATGCCGGGTCCGATGGATGACTGCTCCAGATCGACGGGTGCGATGTTCTCCGACTGCAATCCGCGCAGCGCCTCGGGAAGCTCTTGGCGCAATGCCATCAGGAAGTCGCGGCGGCTCACCACCGGCGCGTCGGCGGGACGGCGACGGCAGACCAAGATGATCGACGATGCGAGAGCGGCCCGGCCCACCTCGCGCAGGCCGCCTGGCTGCTCAGTCCGGATCGGCCACGTCCGCACGATCATGGCTCCGCTCTCCAGCAGCCCTTCGAGCATGGTTTCCCAACCCGTCGAGGCTGTGCCCGACGCGTCGGTCTCGGACTGAATCACCCCGTGTTTTGTAGAGACTCGGGTTGTTGTGTCACGGCCGGGGTGGCTGTGCTGTGTTGACGGTGGTAGGTGGTCTCGTGTTCGGCGGGGGTGGTGTAGTTGCCGCGGCCGGCGATCAGGGCGCTGTGGCTGCGTCGGTGGTTGTACCAGTCGACCCGTTCGAGGGTGGCGAACTCGACGTCGGACAGTCCTTGCCAGGGTCCGCGTGGGTAGATGAGCTCCCATTTGTAGAGCCCGTTGGGGCTCTCGATCATGGAGTTGTCGTAGCTGTCGCCTTTGGAGCCGACCGAGGCGACGATGTCGTTGTCGGCGAGCCGCTGGCTGTAGCGGATCGACAGGTACTGCGATCCCATGTCGCTGTGATGGGTGACCCCCTCGATGCAGCGCCCGTCGCGGCGGCGAGCGGAGATGGCCATCTCCAGGGCGTCGAGGGCCAGGTCGGCGCGCATCGGCCGCGACGCCTGCCAGCCGATCACGCGGCGGCTGTAGGCGTCGATCACGAACGACACGTACACGAAGCCGCTTGCGGTGCGCACATAGGTGAGGTCCGCCAGCCACAGCCGGTCCGGGGCCGGCACCGCGAAGTCCCGCTTGACGAGGTCGTCGGGGCGTTCGGCGTCGGGACCGCCGACGGTGGTGCGCACCTTTGCGCCCCGCCGCACGCCCCGCAGGCCCAGCTCGCCCATGAGGCGCTCCACAGTGCAGCGCGCCACCCGCACGCCCTCGACGCGGTTGAGGTGGTCCCACACCTTCGCCGCCCCATAAGCGTCGTAGTTCGCCTTGTGCACCCTGGCGGTCTCGACGCGCAGCCACGCGTCCCGCAGCGCCCGAGCCGACGGCGGCCTGGCCTTGGCGGCGTAATAGGTGGACGGGGCGATCCCGACACCGTGCTCGGCGAGCACAGCGCAGATCGGCTCGACCCCGAACCGGTCCCGGTGAACGTCCACGAACGCCACTATCTCTGAGACTGGCGGTCGAGCTCCGCCCCGAAGAAAGCCGACGCCGCCTTCAAGATCCCGTTCGCCCGGCGCAACTCACGGTTCTCGCGCTCGAGCTCGGTGATCCGAGCACGATCCGCCGAGCTCACCCCCGGGCGGACGCCGCCGTCGATCTCAGCACGACGCACCCACTTGCGCACCGTCTCCGCCGTCGATCTCAGCACGACGCACCCACTTGCGCACCGTCTCCGCCGTCGGGCCCAGCTTGCCGGCGACCGAGCAGATCGCCTCCCACTGAGACCCATACAGACGCTGGTTCTCCAGCACCATCCTCACCGCGCGCTCACGCAGCTCGACTGGATATCTCCCATTTCCTGGCATCGCTCCATCCTCTCAAGGAACAGAGCCTCCACCAAAACCGGGGTGATTCAAAGACCGCCGAACACATCATCGCAAAAGTCAAACGAGCACGAACCGCCCTCAACAAAACCGCGACACACCACTAGTCCACTGTGGATCGCTGCTCTGACATCGCTCTTGGCGAGCTTGCGAGACAGAGAGTCCGCCAGCAGCCCGACGACGGTGCCCCCCGAGTCGAACGCCGAATTCATGGCGAGCTGATCTACGCCCCTGGCTCCGCCTGACACCAATGGAATGCCGTGTCGAGAAGCGCACTTGGCCGCTTCGACCGCGACCTCAGCTCCAGACGGGCTCACGTCTCGGCTGCCCACGACCCCGAGTCCTGGGACATCGAACAGCTCTACCGGCCCTGCTGCGTACAGCAGGGGAGGGGCCTTGGGCCCGAGTCGTTGCATCCAGCTCTTCGGATAGTGCTCATCGAACGGAGTGAGCGTCTGCACACCGGAGTGTTCCAGTCGTTCGAGCTCGAAGGCGAGAGCCGTCGCCCGATCCACCAGAGCAGCCACGCGATCCGCAAGCGAGTTTGAGATTCCAGAGTCAACCGCCAGATCAGCGGCGCTCATTCCCAGCAAGCTGCTAGTGGTGCGTCGCTGAAATGGCTGGGGCTGAAGCAAGCCCATTCTTACAGGTCAGCGAGTTGCATGATGCCCGGAAGAAAACTGTGACACGCCACTAGGACCAGCTTCGAGGATCGCAGTCAGTTTCCAGTACTCCGATGCCTTCAACGGCCGTACGTCGCCAACGGACAGCCGACTAACGAGGGCCAACGTCGCGAGCGCGTCGTCGCTGAGCCTCACAAGTCGATCTCGTTGCGCTCTACCACGAGATCGCGGTTCGGACCGCGAGTTGCGTCGCAGCTTCGACGAACGCCTCATCTTGCGGCTCTCGCCGATACGCAGCTATGAGTTCAGTATCGGCAGCCATGACGTCGGCAGCCTCGATCACCGCTCGTGCGCCCCTGCGCAGCAGCTCCGACGTGCTGGTCCCTTCGGCGTCTGCGATCTCCGCGAGACGCTCGATGAGTTCGTTATCGAGTTGGACACGCACCTCTCGTCGAGCCATTTCCATACGGTATGGCATATGGCCAGAACCTGGGTAGGTCTCCGAAAGCTGTATCACGGGTGATACATTGCTGTCATGGACGAGGTAACCATCCGGCAGCTCCGCAATCATGGAGGCGATGTCGTCGATCGTGTGCAGGCGGGTGAGCGGCTCACCGTCACGCGGTCTGGCCGGCCGGTAGCGGAGCTGCGTCCCCTGCCTCACCGGGCGCTCGATGCCTCGACACTGCTCGAACGCTGGCGTCGGCTTCCCGATGTCGACCCCGTCCGACTCCGGTCCGAAATCGATGACCTGATGGACCCCTCACTGTGAGTGTCGAGCACCAGCACGACCGTGGCGTGCTGGACACCAATGCGGTCATCGGCTTGCCGCGGATGGCCGACGCCGGGATGCTGCCCGCCGAACCGACCATCACTGCCATCACGCTTGCTGAGCTGTCCGTCGGGCCGCTGGTGGCTCCAGACGCGGCCGAGCGCGCGGGGCTCCAAGCTCATCTGCAGCAGGCGGAGGCCGACTTCGATCCACTTCCGTTCGACGATGCTGCTGCCAGGGTCTTCGGTCAGGTCGCCTCAGACCTGCGGGCTTCCGGACGCAAGCGTGCAGCACGGGCCTACGACGCGCTTATAGCTGCCACAGCAATCTCGAATGGACTGCCGCTGTACACAGCGAATCCTGCGGACTTCGAAGGCATCACTGATCTTGAGATTGTTGTATTGCCCGTGTCAGGAGCCGCCTCGAAGTAGGCGACGATCAGCCTTCAGCGCCGTTGGCCGCTCAATAACTCGGACAGGGGCGAATGAGGTCGCGGAAGCCGCTGGCCGGTTGCTCGGGGCCGATCGCTGCTCACCGGAGCAGAGATCACGCCTTGCGCTGTCAGCCGCTCGATCAGCGCCGCCGCGTCCAGATTCACAAGGACAGTCTTCCACCGTGCACACGAATTGGCGGCACGGGTTCGGCCGTTCGTGGCCGCGGCGTGCTGATACCTTGCCGCCCGTATGTCTCATGAAAGCAATGCACTTCCGTCCATGGGGGAGCGCTACACCCGGCCTGACTGGGTGCGGCGCATCAACCTCATGGGCGACTCGATCGGGGGGCGACCCCAGGATCTGGTGCCCATCGACACCGGTGAACTGCTGAAGCTGGCCACAGCTTCTGTCGGCGGCATGCCCGCCGGCGATCTGGGCGATCCGGGCTGGCAGAGGCGTTTCGGGGCCCTGTCTGCCGAGCTGGACGCCTCGCCGATGCACCTGCTGGGCCGGCTGATGACCAAGCAGGAGCTGCTGCGCTCGCTGCGCACCCGGCTGCTGCTCACCGCAGCCATCGACGCGACGCCGCAGATCACCGCTGAGCCCGTGGCTTCGCCGGTGATGATCGCCGGCCCGGCCCGCTCGGGCACCTCGATCCTGTTCGAGCTGCTGGGGTTGCATCCCGACCTGCGAGCCCCGCTCGGCGCCGAGGCGCTGCACCCGGTGCCGCTGCCCGAGGGGGGCCTCGCAGATCGGCTGGAGATGGGACAGTGCGAGCAGGAATTCTGGGCCGACATCCAGCCCGAGTTCCTGGCCATGCACGAATTCCGGGCCGATCTGCCCGTCGAGTGCATCACCCTCACCACCGGCAGCTTCGCCGGGTTCCACTGGAGCATGATCGCCCCGCTGACGCAGTGGATTCCCGACCTGGACGTGAACTACAGCTACGAGCGGCAGATCCTCCAGGTGCTCCAGCACGGCGGGGGTCCCACGCAATGGGTGCTCAAGACGCCCGGCCACCTGTTCGTGCTGCCGCAGCTGTTCGCAGCCTTCGGCGACGCCTGGGTGATCCAGACCCACCGCGATCCGGCCCGCACGATGGCCTCCACTGCCAATATCGCGGCCATGGTCCACTGGATGCGCTTCAGCGACGTCGACGCCGTCGGGAATGCGCACTTCGTGCACGATGCCTTCGCGTTCGCCCTCAACGACTCGGTGAATCTGCGGGCAACCGGCGTGGTGCCGGACGAGCAATTCGTGGACGTCAACTACGTGCAGCTCGTGACTGACCCGGTGGCCACGCTGGGTGTGGCGCTCGAGCAGATGGGTCTGTCGATGACCGATGCCTACGCCGCCGCTGTACGGGACTACCTGGACCACAAACCCAAGGGCAAGTACGGCGTGCATCGCTACCAGCCCGAGGACTGGGGCTTCACCGCCGAGGGCATACGCGACGCCACGGCCCAGTACATCGAGCGTTTCGACCTGCCCCCAGAGGGCTGAGCCGGCCACGATCATGGACCCGCTTCCCGAGACCGAATCCCGCCGGGCCCTCGCCGAGCTGGGTGAGGTGCTGCGCGACGCCGATGAACGCTGGGTGTCGCCCGAGTGGAACCTGTACACGGCCGACGACGCCGTCGAGGCGCACCGTGCCCTCATGCACTACCTGCAGTGGGGCCTGGTGGGGCTGTTCGAGCGCGACCCGTCCGCCCCCCGCTTCGAACGCTTGGTGACGCCGAACCGCAAGCTGCTCGGCGACAACCCCGACACGGTGTACTTCGAGGCGCCGGTCTCGGCCGAGTACGCCTACCGGGTGCGGGGGGAGACCAAGGACGCCGACTACCTGTCGATCACCGTCGAGTTGAGCGCCGGCTGGGGGTCGATGGACAACCAGGTGCTCGGCGTGCTCAACGACACGACGCTGGACGTCGATGCCGACGGCAGGTTCGAGATCGTCATCGGCGGCGAACCCCAGCAGGGGAATTGGCTGGCGCCACCGCCCGAGGAAGGGCAGATCATCAGCCGCCACTACTTCGAGGACACCACGCACGCAGGCACAGACCCGGACCGGTGGCCGGCGATGCAGATCGAAGTCATCGACGGCACGCCACCGCCGCGGCCGTCCGACTCCGCCGTGAGCGCAGGCATCCGGCGAGTCGCTGCGTTTATTCGCGAGCTCACCACCGACCGCGTGCCGATGGCCCAGGGCGAGCCCCGATCCTGGGTGTCGCTCGTGCCCAACGAGTTCCCGCCGCCCGGCCTTCCAGGCGACCTCGGCCTGGCCGCCACCGACGCCGCCTACGCCCTGGCGCCGTTCGTGGTCGGACCCGACGAGGCTTTGGTGATCCGCGGCCGCTGGCCTCGCTGCCGCTACGCCAACATCAGCCTGTGGAACCGCCACCTGCAATCGCTCGACTACGCGAACCGCTCCATCTCGCTCAACCGCGCCCAGATGGTCGCCGACGCCGACGGACGTTTCACTGCCGTGATCTCCCACATTGACCCGGGCGTTCCCAACTGGCTCGACACCGAGGGTCGCCCATTCGGCATCGCCTTCTGGCGCTTCATGCTGCCTGAAGGCGACATCGAGACCCCCCAAGCCGAGCTCGTGCCCCTCGCCGATCTGCGCGGCCGGCTCTAGCCGGCCCGGCCGACTGCGAGATCAGTCGGAGAAGGCGTCGACGAGGTCCTGGTTTCGGTCGACGTAGCGCGCCAAGCGCTCCGCGCCGTCGGGGGCGGCAAGGACGATCCGCTCGACGCCGAGTTCGCGATACAGCTCCAGCTTCTCGGCGTCGGGGCTCGCGTAGCAGTACATGGAGATCGGGATGCCGTCGGGATCACGGCCCGCTGCCTCTGCAGCGGTCCGGAATCGCTCCATGCCGACCCTGATGTCCCTGAAGCCCACATCGAGCGGGCACCAGCCATCCGCATACTCGGCGACGTGACGCATCCCGATCCGCCCTCGGCAGCCCACCAGCACCGGCGGACCGGGCTGCTGCGCCGGCTTCGGGTACACCCACGAAGGCGCGAAGTTCACGAACTCGCCTGAGTAGGAGGCTTCGTGCTCGGTCCACAGCAGCCGCAGTGCTTCAACCGTCTCCCGCATGGCGTTGTAGCGCTGCGACCACGGCACGTTCGACACGTTGGCCAATTCCTCCCGGTTCCAGCCCACGCCCACACCGAACAGCAGCCGGCCGTCGGACACCTCGTCCAGCGTCGCGACGCTCTTGGCCAAGTCCAAGATCTCGTGCTCGAGCACCAGACACACGCCCATCGCCAGCTTGATCTTCGACGTTGCCGCGGCGGCTGTCGCCAGCGAGACGAACGGGTCGCGCATGTGCCAGTAGAGCTGCGGCAGATCGCCCCCGTCGGGGTGAACCGTCTCCCGGCTGGCGGGAATGTGGCTGTGCTCGCCCACCCACAGCGAGTCATAGCCCCGCTGCTCCGCCTCAACCGCCATCTCGGCCGTCGGCGGGCCGTAGTCGCTGTTCGTGGGTGCCAGCCCGATCTTCATGAGTGCCGAATCACTCGGAGCGCTGGGTGCCGACCTTCAGCTCCCGGAACGGGCTGGTGGTGTCGATGCCGGGCTCCTTGGGCAGCCCCAGCACACGCTCGCCGACGATGTTGCGCATCACCTCGTCTGAGCCGCCGGCGATGCGCATCGCCGGGAAGCCCAGCACGTAGCCGGCCCACGAGAACGTGCCCCACTCGCCCGAGTCGACCACCAGCTTCGGGCCGATGGTGTCGGCCACGAACTCGCAGGTGGCGTTCATCTGGCGGATAAGTCCCATCTTCGACAGCGACATCTCGGGACCTGGCGTCTTGCCGGCGCGCAGTGCATCCATCGTGCGCTGGTTCGACCAGCCCAGCACCTTGCCGTGGGTGTAGATCTCAGCGAGCTTCTGGCGGGCCAGGGCGTCGTCGGCCATCCCGTAGTGGGCGGCCATGGCCGACAGCTTGGTGAAGCTGCCCCCACCAGTGCCGCCGCCCGAGCCGCCGCCGATGGCCGCCCGCTCGTTCATCAGCGTGGTCAACGCCACGCCCCAGCCCTGGTTCACCTCGCCGAGGCGGTGCGAGTCGGGCACGCGCACGTCGGTGAAGTACACCTCGTTGAAGTTGGCCCCGCCGGTCATCTGCCGCAATGGCCGCACCTCCACCCCAGGAGCCTTCATGTCCACGAGGAACCCAGTCAGGCCTTGGTGCTTGGGCAGGTCGAAGTCGGACCGGGCGATCACCTCGCCGATATCGGAATAGTGCGCGCCCGACGTCCACACCTTCTGGCCGTTGAGGATCCACTCCTCGCCGTCGCGTTCGGCCCGCATCTGCAGGCTGGCCAAGTCTGACCCAGCGCCTGGCTCGGAGAACAGCTGGCAGCCCACGATGTCGGCCCGGTACATCTGGGGCAGCACCTCGGCGGACACCTCAGGCTCGGCGTGGGCCAGGATCGTCGGCGCCACCATGCCCAGGCCGATGCCGAAGAAGCCGCCGTCGGGTGTGTCGAACTGGCTCTCGAGCTGGCCCCAGACGCGCTCGAACTTGCGGGGCATGCCGCCGCCGCCCAGCTCGGCCGGCCCGCTGATCCAGCCGAAGCCGGCGTCGTACTTGGCGGCACGCCACTCCTTCGACGCCTCCAGCTCGGCGCGCTCGCGCTCGCGGTCGATCTCCTCGAAGAGTGCCGCGTTGTCGGGCCCCTCGCCCCAGACGAACCCTCGCCGCTCGGCCTTGCGCTTGGCGTTGGCCTCCAAGAAATCCAGCGCCTCAGCAGCAAACTGCTCCTCGGTGATCTCAGCGGTGTCGGCAGCGGCCATGTCGGGCTCCTGTTTCGTGCAAGCAGTGGCAATTCCGGAATGCGAGCAGCCCCAAGCTAGCGACATATCTCGCTACGCTCATCGGCCATGGGTCAGCCCGTTCGAGTAGCAGAACGACCGTCGTCGGTCCGTGTGGGCACGGTGCAGTTCGAGACCAACCGACCGCTGACGGGAACGGGCCACCGCTACTACAACAGCGCTGGAGACGCCGCCAGTGCCGAGGATCCGGCCGACCTGCTGGCGTGGCGCCTGTTCCAGCGGGGAGGCGTCGACCACATCCACGTGTACGGCAATGTGGCCACGATCGACATCTCCCGGGGCCACACCTCCGAAGGCATCACCGAAGTCATCGAAGAGCTGTTCGCCCACTACCGGTAGCGACAAGCACGGCTGGACAATGGCAACAGCCCGCTATCTGCTGCAACGACTGTTCAGCTAGAACTACGTCGGTCCGGACGCCATCGATGCCGACATCAGCCTGTCTCGGTCTTGCTCGGTCTTGCTCCTGTATCGACCCGGCGTCTCTCCTCGGCTCGGCCCGTCATCTGCCGTTCGTGGACCAGTGCCACGGCTCGCTGGGCAGGTTGTGCAAGCCGTAGGCAGCCGCGTTGGCGGCCAGCCAGCGGAATCCTGCGTTGTTGCGGGTGGAGATCGAGCGACCGTTGTAGATGAAGTCGATCGCGAGACCGCGCTCGTGCATGGAACGCCCGGGCCGGGCCGTGGGCGGTCGGCACTGGTAGGCCGGCTTCTGCCAGACCGCCCATTCACTCGTGCCGCAGTGGGCTCGCCGGAGAGCGATCTGCGAGGCGGCCGTGCGATAGCCCCAACCAGTCAGCCTGAGTCCGTCGCGGGCAGCATGCACGAGCAGGTCTTGAACCTGGTTGGCGATCGACTCGTGCACTCGAATGCCGCCCACCCAAGTGAGCTCGCTGGGGTCGATGTTGTTGTCGGTGGGCTGTCCGGCGGTGCCTTCACGCAGCCGGCGGGCCCGCTCTTCGGCTTCGCGTCGGCGCCGTTCCTCCTCTTCCTTGCGTCGCTTGAGCTCCGCCTCGATCTGCTTCTGCTCTCTGATGGCGTTGGCGACCAAGTCGGCAGTCTCGGCGGCATCGGCAGCGGCTTCGGCATTCCATTCCTGCATCGCTGCCTGTTCGTAGAGCAATGCGTCAAGCACGTACTCGAGCTCGGTGAGAATGATGGCTTCCTGCTCGACGGCGTCGAGCAAATCCTCCAGCGCCCGCTCGGATTCGATGCGACGAACATCTCGCAGTTCCTCGGCCCGCTGGAACTCGCGCAGCGCCAGCTCGGCATCGATGGTGAGGGCTCTCAGCTGGTCAGCGGTCACATTCAGATCGCCGAGTGCCGCGCCGATGAGCACCCGGATACGAGCGGCGTCGTAGATGTCGCCGGTGCGCACCAGGCCATAGGAGCCCTCCACCAAGGCGTCGTGGCCGATATAGGTCTGCACGATGAGATCGATGACCCGCAGCCCCAGCTCTTCGTGCAGGGCGTCAAGCGACAGTTGTCGATGGAGCGCAGCCTCCACTGACGCCTCCGCAGCAGCCAACGCCAGCTCGGCCTGCTCAAGGTCAGCGCGCTGGTCGTTCACCAGCAGCTTGAGTTGGTCGAAGGCCTCGAGCACCTCGTTGACATCGGCCTGCGCCAAGTCGACTTCCAAGACCTTCGCGAGCAGCTGAGCCTGCGCCTCATCGCGAATTCGCCGTTCCTCTGCAAGCTGGGCCTCCAGCTGCTCTTGTTGCTGTTCGAGCAGCTCCTGGCGCTCTCGCAGCTCCGCGTCGGACGGCTGGGACTGCGCACCGGTGCCCGCGATGGGCACGCCGCTGACGAACAAGGCAAACGCGAGCGCTGCGACCCAGCGGCGTGCAAGCCCACGGCGTGCCGCCGGGGGCCGTGACTGTGGCGCTGAACCTCGCACCGGGCGCGTCCTCGCTGGAGCCGGCTCGGGACCGGCTCCGTCGTCAAGCTGTGGCTGTCGCGGGCGACGGCCGGAACCTTCGGCCCAAGGTACCGATCGCGGATCGTCTGCGGGTGTCGCCCGCCGGATTCTCAGCCTGCGTTCAGGCAGCCCTCAGGCGGCAACGCTGTGGTGCTGCCAGTTGTGCACCGACCCGTCAGTGCGGATGCACCGGCAAGCGCTGCGGGATCGGTCATGGCCCTCGCGCCGGCAGGGACTCAGTCCGCTGCGGTGCGGCGCAGCGGCTCGCCGCCCGCTGCGCGGATGGTGGCTTCGAAGCCGGCGAGGTCGGTGCCGTTGACGTACCCCGTCCAGACGTGCGAGACACCGCTGCCGTCCAAGGTCGGCTTGATGGAAACCTCCACCCGCGGGCTGTTGGTGCGCAGCACTAGGTCTGCATCGGCGCCGAGGTCCCAGCGGTCCACGATGGCCGCTCTCCGGAATCTGATGTCGGCGAGCACGAGCCCGCTGTCGGTGGCAGCGAGGAGCCGGTGGATGTTGAACAGGAGTTGGTGGGCGACGGCCGCCGCCACGATTCCCAGCCAGCCGATGCCCCACGCTACGGTCAGTGCAGTGCCGAGTGCGAATGCCCCGACCCTGACGATCATGACCTGCCGGTGTGCACGGACCGTAGCGGCATCGGTCACCGCCACTGCATGGCGCACGGTCACGCCGAGGGCGCCGAGCAGTTCGACCGCCCGTGCGAGGGCACGGTCCGAGGGCGTCATGACTCCGAGTCGGGCAGGTCGCGGAGCGGGATCAGCCCACCGGCATCGGCAATCTGCTGGGACACGGCCAGCAGGAGTTGCTCATTCCCGTGCCCGGCGTGCAGCTGGATTCCCAGCGGCCCACCGGCCGGGTCGAAGGCTGTCGGCAGCGAGATGACCGGTTGCCCGCTGACGTTGGCCTGGTTCACGAACGCAGCCAGCTCAGCGACCCGACGCGCGCCGTCGGTCGGGTCGGCCAGATAGCCGAGTGCCGGTGTGACGTCGGCGAGCACCGGTGTCACCAGCAGGTCAAAGCCGCCGGGCTGCCAGAACGCCATGACCCGTCGGCGCCAGCGGGCAAGTTCTTCGAGTGCGCCGACATAGGCGGCCGCCGGCAGCGAATTGCCCAATTCTGCGGACCACCAGTTGGCCGGCTCGATGTCGTCGGCGGTCATCGGGCGGCCCAGCCGCTCGGTCCATCCTGCCAACTCGGTGGCCATGGCGACGGTGCGAACGACGATGGTGTGGTCGGCGAGTTCCGGGGTGTGCCAGCCGTCGGGAGCGGTGTCGGGCTCGACGTGATGGCCCAGCGCATCCAGCAGCGCCGCTGCCTGGGTGAGGGCGTGCCGGACCGGCTCGCCGGCGCGGCCCCGCGGTCCCGCTGACACTGCAATGCGCAGCGGCGGCACAGGCGCAATCAGCGCGCCAGAGAACGTCTCTCCGCTGCCCAGCGGGGGAGCGACATAGGGATCGCCTAGCGCGGGGCGGCTGATGATGTCGAGGCACCGCGCAGCGTCGCGCACGGTCCGCGTGAGCATCCCGTCCACCGCGAAGCCGCCGCGGTGCTCGCCCAGTCGGGGCGCAGTCGAAACTCGGCCCCGGGTCGGCTTGAGGCCCACCAGGCCGCAGGCGGCAGCAGGAATGCGGATCGACCCGCCCCCGTCGTTGCCGTGCGCGATCGGCACGATGCCCGAGGCCACCGCCGCCGCGGAACCGCCGCTGGAACCGCCCGGCGAGCGGTCGAGCGCCCACGGGTTTGCCGTGGGGCCGTAGGAAGCAGGCTCGGTGGTGATGGTGGTGCCGAACTCAGGCGTGTTCGTGCGCCCCACCGAGATCAGCCCGGCGCTGCGGAGCTGCCGGTACAGATGGCTGTCGACGGTGCCGCGCCAGCCCAGATCGACCAGGAATCGGGCGCCGGCATGGTGGTACTCGCCGGCTTGCTCGCAGCCGAGGTCCTTGACCGCCATCGGAACACCGTCGAACGGGACATTCTGTGATCGCGACGCCTGTGAGCTCGGTGCTTCATGCTGTCCCGCCTGGCGTGCTTGCCAGCGCGACATGGCCTCGTCCGCTTCGGCCAGTGCACACTCGGGCCGGGGATGGATGATCGCGTTCAGTGCTGGATTCAGACTCTCCATTCGTTCGAGAGCGGCATGCATCGCCTCGCCTGGATTCGTTTCACCGGATGCGAACGCTTGCGCCAGCGCTGTCGCGTCGGAGGAACGCAGATCGGCGGAATGTACGTCGAGGGAGCGTCGTTCGTCCGGCCGTATGCCAAGGGAGTCTCTGTCGGCGGGCATGTCGCCGTTCTCCGATGCTCCAGCCTCAGCAAGCGGGCCTCAGCCGCTTCCGGCCCACACGGGGGGTGTGCGGTCGGCCCACGGCGCAGCCTGCTCGAGTTGGCCCGCCAGCGACAGCAACAGTTCCTCGCTGGCGTGGGCACCGACGAACTGCACGCCGACGGGCAGGCCGGCAGCGGTCCAATGCAGGGGCACTGACATTGCCGGCTGGCCGGTCACGTTGAACTGCGGCGTGAACTGCAGCAGGTCCGTGAGCCGATCGCGGCCGGTCTCAGGACTGCGCAATTCGCCGAGCCGGGGCGGCGGCTCGGCCATGATCGGCGAGATCAGCACGTCATGGTCGCTCCACCATGCGGCCACCGCTCTGGTCCACGCGTGGCACCACTCGACGGCTGAGAGGTACTGGGTTCCGCTGATGTCGCGGCCGATCTGCATCAGCGCCCAAGTGTCGCCTTCGGTGTCTTCCCGGTTCATCGCTCGGCCCAGCGCCGCCTCGTAGCCAGCCAGAGCCACCACATTGCACACCGCCACGACGGTGCGGAAGTGCTCGAAGAAGTCGTCATCGAACAACTCATCGGGCTTCGAATACTCCACCTGGTGACCGAGGCTCTCCAGCAGTCGTCCGGCGTCTTCGACTGCCCCGGCGCACTCGGGATCAGTCGGGCCCCACCCGGAGTGCGGGCACAGACCGACGCGCAGCGGCTGCGGTTCGCGCCCCGCTGCAGCCTCGAACGTGCCTGCCGGGGGTGGCGCCCAGTACGGATCGCCCGGCCACGGTCGGCTGATGCCGTCGAGTACCCGGGCGCTGTCGCGGACGCTGCGGCTCACCACGCCGTCGACGCTGAACCCGGCCCAGCCGTCGCCCCCCTCGGGTCCCAGCGACACGCGGCCCCGGTTCGGCTTGAGCCCGAACAGTCCGCAGTTCGCTGCGGGAACGCGGATCGAGCCGCCCCCGTCGTTGGCATGGGCGATGGGCACGATGCCGGTCGCCACCGCTGCTGCCGAGCCTCCGCTGGAACCGCCGGTCGAATAGCCGGTGTCCCAAGGGTTGGCCGTCGCCCCGTAGGCCAGCGGCTCGGTCGTGATGGTCAGACCGAATTCGGGCGTGTTCGTTCGCCCGAAGTTCACGAGTCCCAACTCGGCAAACATCGTGGCGAGGTGCGACGTGCTCGACGCGACGTGCCCTGCCTCCTTGAGCGCTGCGTTGCCTGCGTGGTAGGGCTGACCCTCCGTTGTGCAGGTCAGATCCTTGGTCAGGAAGGGAACGCCTGCCAGCGAGCCGCTCCAATCTCCTGCGCTGCGCGTGTCGTCGAGTCGTTCAGCTGCTTGACGCCCGCTGTCGTCGAGGCGCCCGATGATGGCGTTGATCTGGTGGTTCCACCGGTCTGCCCGGGCGATGGCCTCGTCGAGCAGCTCGACTGCCGAGGCCGCGCCCGAGGCGAACAGCTCGTGGGTAGCCACGCCGTCAGGCAGGTCTTCCCCAAGAGCACTCGGAGATGTGGCAGTCGCGACGTCCTGGTTCGAGATCCCGTTCACGCTGAGCAACGTACTCGGCTTGTCGATTGCTCGAACCCGAAGCGAAGAGTTTCAGCTGTCACCAGCCGGATGCAAGGCTGCGGGCCATTGCGGCGGCATCACAGCACGCATTCCCCGTCGAGATGGCCTACTTCGATATGCGTGCTGGATGATTGTTGTTGACTGTTCTGGTTTTCTGGTCTTCGGTCCGGCGCATGTCGTCGTTTGGGCTTGGCGCGTCTCGGCTTGCGTGATGGCGCGGGATTCGGACGGTCGCAGGCACTGGGCGGTTCCAAGCGGAACCGGTTGTCGCGGTCGGTGGCCTGCCTGCAGCTCAGCAGCCGAGCCGGACCCATCGGACCCCATCGAACCTAGGGTGATTCATCCAACCGCCGACCCAAACATCCTGGCTGTCACACCCCCTCGATGTACTGGACGCATGGCAGAACAGCTTGAACTCGGACCCCAGCTCCGGTTGGTGTCGACTGGCCGGACGCCGCACCGGCTGAGCCGGGCCACCCGCCAGGTCGGCTTGGCTGGTGTGGCACGGGCGCGCGAGGTGCTGGCTTCGACGGCACGCCCGCCGGATATCGACCTCGACGCCGCTTGAGCACCGCTGGGAACTCCACGACAGCAAACCCTCGGGCGGGGTGTGCAGGCGCGCAGGTACAGTTCCGGCCATGAGCAGCGCTTCCACCTCCCAGATCCACGACGGCGACATCGTCATCGTCGACGCCGTCCGTTCCCCCGTCGGCCGCCGCGGAGGCGATCTGAGCGGCATTCATCCCTCCGACCTGCTCAGCGACGTGCTCACGTCGCTGATGGAGCGAACCCAGGCCGACCCAGCCGGCATCGGTCAACTCGTGGGCGGCTGCGTCAGCCAAGCCGGCGAGCAGACGGCCAACATCGCGCGCACAGCGTGGCTGGGCGCCGGTTTCCCGCTCTCGGTAGCTGCCACCACGGTCGACGCGCAGTGCGGGTCAAGTCAGCAGGCCACAACCTTGGCGTACGGTCTCGTGCGCAGCGGCGTGGCCGATTCCGCTATTGGATGCGGCGTCGAGTCGATGACGCGAAACCCGATGGGCTCCAGCTACAAGAAGGGTCAGCGCACAGCGACATCCCGCTACAAGGAGCACTACGAGTACACGACGCAGTTCCAAGGCGCGGAGATGATGGCCAAGAAATGGGGCATCAGCCGCGAGGAGTGCGATGCCTACGGCCTGCGCAGCCAGAACAACGCCGCCCGGGCGTGGGAAGAAGACCGCTTCGGCACCCAGATCGTCGAGATCGATGCTCCGGTGCTCGATGACGACGGCAAGCCCACCGACGAGATCCGCCATGTGGTGCGCGACGGCGGCATCAGGCCCACTACGGCGGAGGGGCTTGCCGGGCTCAAGCCCGTGATGGACGGCGGCGTGCACACCGCCGGCAGCTCGTCGCAGATCAGCGACGGCTCGGGAGCGGTGCTGCTGATGCGAGCTGGTCGTGCCGCCGAACTGGGGCTGCGCTCGCTCGCCCGCATCGTCGACACCTGCTTGGTCGGCAGCGATCCCGTGCTGATGCTGACCGGGCCGATCGAAGCCACCAACTACTTGCTCGATCGCAACGGCATGGCGATGTCCGACATCGACCTTGTCGAGATCAACGAGGCGTTCGCGTCGGTGGTGTTGGCCTGGGAGCGCGAGATCAACCCCGACATGGACACCGTCAACCCCAACGGCGGTGCGATCGCTTTGGGCCACCCGCTCGGCGGCACCGGAGCAATTCTGCTGACCAAGGCAGTGCACGAACTGCACCGCGCCGACAAGAGCACTGCGCTGGTGACGATGTGCTGCGGCGGCGGGCTCGGCACCGGCACCATCATCGAGCGGCTCTGAGCGACGGCAAGGCATTCTCGGGGTCCGGCCCGGCTGGCGCCGAATTCGGCGGCGTCGGCCGCTGCCCGAGCACCAGTCGCTCCAAGGGCGGACGCAGAGCGATCCAAGTCGCGGCGGTCGTGGCAGCGTGCGCAGGTGGGTTGGCCGGTTGGCAGCACCTCAATGACGACGAGTCCGCACCGGCTGCCCGGACCGTTCTCTCGGTGCTGTCCGAGACGGCGAGCAGATCGGATGTCGCTGCTCCCAGCGGAGCGCTGCCGCCGAATGCCGTCGTGCTGGCGGTGATCGACGGCGACACGATGGACGTCGATCTGGACGGGCGTCGAGCCACCGTGAGATTCCTCGGCATCGACACGCCCGAGAAGACCGGCGGCTACCTGCCGGCCGAGTGCGGGGGCGATGCCGCCACCCGGCGAACGTCCGAACTGCTGCCGCCCGGCACTGAGGTATTCCTCCAGCGCGACGACGAGCCCTATGACCGCTACGACCGGCTGCTGGCCTACGTGTACCGGGCCGACGACGGGTTGTTCGTGAACCGTTATCTCGTGCTCGACGGCTACGCCGCCACCATGCACTTCGAGCCCAACACCCATCACCGGGCCGTGCTCGACGCGGCCCAAGCGGATGCCCGGGCTGCTGATCGGGGCATCTGGTCGGACTGCGGCGGGCCGGATCAGCCGCTTGCGAGCGCGGGTTAGCTTGTCGGCGTGGCACCGCTTGCCGAGCGGCTCGGTTACGGCCCTCAAGACAGGCTGCTGATCATCAGCGTCGCCGGGCTCGGCGGCTGTCATGCCATGAACGAGGGCGTCTATGCCGCACTGCGCGACGGCTTGGCGACCACGGGGACACTGCTCGTGCCATGCCCGTGGTCACGCGAGGCGGCCGCCCGGTTCCGCGGCGAGGATGTCGGCGTCGCGCTCACCCTGAACGCAGAGTTCGAGCTGTACCGGTGGGGGCCGATCACCCAGGCCCCGTCATTGCTGGACGGCAACGGTGGGATGCCTGCCACGGTGTCCGACGTCTGGGATCACGCCGACCTTGACGAGGTCCGCCGGGAATGCCGGGCACAGATCGAGCGGGCGATCCTGTGGGGATTCGACGTCACCCATCTCGACAGCCACCTCGATGTGCTGAGCGTGCGGCCCGAGTTCTTCGATGTGTACTTGGAGCTGGCGGTCGAGTTCGGCCTGCCGGCACGGCTGATCGAGACCGGCGCCCGGAGGCAGTTGGGCTTCCCCCTCGAAGACCTTGTTGCGGCAGCAGGGGTGGTGACACCGGACCGGGTGATGCGCATCGCGCCGGGCGCGATGGGCCGCTACCGCCGCATCGAGGCGCTGCTCGACTCGCTCGGGCCGGGCGTGACCGAGCTGCAGTTGCAGCCCGCAGCAGACCTGCCGGAACTGCGGTCGCTGACCGCCGAGTGGGGGTCCCGTGTCGAGGACCTGCTGCACCTGCGTGACAACGCTGAACTGCGCACCTTCCTCGAGCGCAGCGGCATCAAGCTGATCGGCTACCGGGGGCTGCGGCGGCTGCAGCGGGCCGAGACGGACCGTCGCTGAGCCAAGCGCCGTTGCGTCTGCCCGACTCCGAGGGAGCGCCGGATCAAGCCGGCGCTCCGAGCGCACCGGCGGCCCGCCAGGCCGGAAGCAGCTCCAGCCACAGCGCCATGTCGCCGGACGCCTTGAGATCGCCTGCCATGTAGTGCTGGGCGGGGTCGGCATCGCCGCGCACCACATCGGCTGCGAGCTGCCACGGCGCCTCCAGGGTCAGATCAGCGCCCCTGGTGGCACCAGCAGACGCAGACCGCAGGACGCCGGACTCGAAGATCAGGCTGACGGCGACTTTGCCCTCGGGACCGCCGCTGGTTTTCATCACCACGGTGCCCGAGACGCCGCCCAACGGCTCATGGCCGGCGTCTGCCCACGCCGACAGGAACTCGTCGTCCAGGAAGCTCACGGACGCAGCCCGGCGAAGAGGTCGTATTCCATCGGCTCCGTGGGGATGCGCGACTCGAGGAGCATGTACTCCTCGCGGGGATGAATGGCATCGGCAACGTCGTCGGGCAGGCCGAACCAGAACGGCGAGCCGGGGTCGACCTGGGTGGCGTGAGCCAGCAGCGCCTTGCGCCGCACCGCGTTGTCGACCTCGATGACGGCCGTTATGCGATCGTCCCGGCTGGGACGCCCCAGCCACTTCTCGTCGAACGGCGAGGGGAGGCTGAGGTCCAGGAAGGCCTGGTGGATGAGCTTCATGCGCTTGTGGGACCACACCGGCGCATACATCTTCATCGGCGTGAAGGGTGGGCCGCACTCGGGACGCCACGCCGACTCGCCGGCATGGGCGAAGGCGGGAATGCAGATGGCCGTGACCTGCAGGTGATCGGGATGGGGATAGCGGGACTGCACCAGCGGGTACGTCAGGATGACCTGCGGGCGCACCCGGCGGATCACTGTGACCAGCTTGGCGACCGCCTCGTCGAGATCGGCGTTCGCAAAGGCGTCAGGGCGGGCGTTGGACTCGGTGTCGGGCATGCCCGAGTCGCGGTAGCCGAGCATGACGACCTCGTCGTAGCCGATTTCGACCGCAGAGGCGTCGAGCTCGGCACGGCGGACCTCGGCCAGATTCGCAGTGACCTCGGGCCGGTCCATGGCTGGGTTCAGGATGTCGCCCTCCTCGCCGCCGGTGCAGCACACCAGCGTCGTGCGGATGCCTTCATCGGCATAGCGTCGAATGGTGCCTGCCCCCTTCGACGCTTCATCGTCGGGGTGCGCATGCACCGCAAGGATCGACAGTCCGGTGTCCAGCGACATCGGCGGTCAACCTATCGGCGTCGCCGCTGTGCTGGCCGTCCGCCCCGCGCTGTCTGCCAAGATCTCAGCGGAACTCACATCGGCGTCAGCTCGACCACTCCAGTCTCGTCGTCGACGTCCATGGCGTACCCGCAGACGGCGGCCAGCCGGTCGCGCCCTTCCTCAGGTCCCGACGCCAGCAACTCGTCGCCGACCCACAGGCGCACCGTGCGCGGCGGGTTGTAGATGTAGCTGGCAGACCGGCGGATGGCCAGCACGTGATAGCCGGGATCAACCGCCAGGCCCAGCGATCCCAGCGTCGAGTCGTCCGCTTCTGATCCCGGCGCGACCGGCACCTGCACGACGACGTCGTCGGTGTCGCCGAGTGCGAGCGCAAGCACCGGGTGGATGTCCTCGTCCTCCAGCACGAGCGAGGTGATGTTGCGAGCCTGATCGCCGATGTCCTCAGCCGCCTCGGCGACATGCAGCAACCCGCGCAACCCCGCTGGGTCGGCGTCTGGCATGTCGGCCATGTCCGCAGCCGCACGCAGCACCCATGTCTGCATCGAGACCTTCATGCCGTCGAGCCGTTCCTGCATCGAGCGGACCTCGCGTGCCAGCGAGAGATCAGCCAACACCAGAGCCGAATAGGCCAGCCCGATCGCGGCCTCCGACAGGTTCTTCATGTCGACGAGCGTGTCCACGGCCCGGTCGAGATCGCTGAGCGCGTGCGCATCGTCGGCCTTGGGGGAATTCCAGCGCTCCATGGCAGCCAGCTCCCGCAGGCGCACGATGCCCGCGGGATCACCGCGCATGAACAGCACGTCGCCCGGCTCGACGATGCTGTCGCCGCCGACGTCAGTGATCCAGCGGCGGCCGCGCTGGATCGCCACCACTCGCATTCCGACGGCCACCGGCAGCTCCATGTCGCGCAGCGGCCGGTTCGCCAAGTGACTGCCGGGGGCCACTACCAGCCGATGCGACACTTCGGCCGCCTGCGCCAAGTCCACGATGAGGGCGCGGGGGATGCCCAGATGGTGCAGCACGATCTTGGCGATATCCACCGCGGCATTGGCGATCTGCTCGATGGACGACACTACTTGCAGCACCGAGCTCATGCCGTCGACCTCGCGCGGATGGCGTACTGCCAGCATCGCTAGGGAACGCATCTCGTGCACCAGCGCGGACATGTCCTCTTCGAGTCCCAGCACGGCATCGGCCATGCCTTCGTCGTCGAAGTAGAGCGCGGCGTAGGCCAAGTCGACCATGAGCTCGGAGGCGTCCTTCGCTTCCGAGAGCATGGACTTCAGGTTTCGGGGTCTGTCTTCGTGGTCTGATCGCATTTCAGATCGTCAGCAAGCGACGCGACGAACTCCGTTCAAGTCGGGGACACGCTCTCACCCGGGGCGGACAGGTCGCTGTGCCAAGCGTAGGCACTGCAGACATGGGGTGAGGAAGGAATTCACGACAGTCGGCGCGATTGGCCTGTCTCACGACAAGCTGCGGCATCGCGTCTGTCACGACAGGCCGATCCAGCCGACGGCGAGCACGAGCGCCGCTGCGCCCGCAAGGTCGACCGTGCTGTTCACCAGCGGGATGCCGTAGGTGTCGGGGTCGACGCCGATGCGGGTCGCCACCACCGTGCCGTAGTAGGCGATGACTCCCGCCAGCGCCGTCGCGATCATGCCGCCGATGAGCGAGATGGCCACTAGGCGCAGCATCCCGGGCGTGGACAGCGAGAACAAGGTGCCGAAGGCGCTCGCGAGCATGCCGTTGAGCACGAATACGGGCACCGTCAGGGTGAAAGCGAACAGGATGTCGAGACGCGCGCCTCGTTGAGGCAGCGCCCGTGGCTCGATGACGCCCAGATGCAGCTTGGTCGACAGCCGGCTCGACAGGATTCCGCCGATGGCACCCGCTGCGGCGAGACATGCGGGCACCAAGATGAGCACGGCACGCTTGTCGGCAAGGTCCTCGAGACGGTGCTCGATCACCACGCCGGCCACGATGAGCACGAGACCGCCGGCGCCCAGCACCGGTATCGATTCGCGCAGGATCTGCCAGAGCTGTTGGAGTCCAGAGCGCCACGCCCAGAACATGGCAGCGGCAGCTCCCACGACACTGGCGGCTGCAATGATCGGTGTGAGGGCGGTGATGCCGACCAGATAGGTGGCCAGGAAGAGCGCCGGCAGCGTGACCACATCGCCGACCGCAGAGATGAGCGGCGCGCTGACATTGTCGAGGTCCCAGCCCCGGCGCGTGCAACTGGCAGCGAGACCGAGCGTGACGACCAGCACCACAATCGAGGCCAGTTGGGCGCCGACGACCGACACCACGATGAGGTCGGTGATGCCGATGATGTCCGACAGGCCGAACACCGGTGCCATCACCTTGGCCATGACGCCGAGCCCCACGGCGGTCACCAGTGTCAGCACGGCCGCAGCGATGATGTTCTGGCCCACGATCGTGTCGCTGCGAGCCGTGGCCCTGAAGGTCCCCGCGTGAATCGTGGTGGCGAGGCGGCTGCCCAGTGCGCCGAAGATGTCGCCGCGCATGCCGATCGCGGCGGGGACGAGCACGAGCAGGCCCGGCAACCGCTCCAGCGTGCCGGTGACCGCTGCGAGCAGGACGCCTGCCGCAGTGGCAGTCAGGCTGCTGACTGCCAGCGCTGTGAGACTCTGGCGGGCACCGGTGACGTCGGGGCCGAGCAGGCCGCGCAAGAAGCCCAGCGGATGCAGACGGCCCACTGGGCGCAGCACTCGGGCCCGCCCGAATGCGCTGGCCCGCCCGACGAGCCGTGCGCTCTCGCGACCCAGCCGGGCGCCCTCACGGCCGATGTGGGCGGCCTTGCCCCGCACCCGCCGGTTCCGCGCGGCTTGCGGGGAGCGGATCGCGCGATCGCCGCGCCGCCGCTCCGGGCTGTGACATGCAGCGCCGCGGCGTGGCGGACTCGCGTCACCGCGAGCCGTCCGATTCTTCACACGCTTGAGGGAGCGGCGCGGCGCAGCATCGCCCTCGGCCATGAGCAAGAGGGTGGCATCCTCATCGTCACGGTCGCGAGATCCGGTCTCGACAAGTGCGAACTGAGGCACCGGCTCGCCGGGATCCGCGGTGCTGGGTCAGGTGGCGGACTCGAGCAGTTCGGCGAAGAAATCCGCGAGCCGGTCGGGGCCGAGGTTGCCGGCGTACCGCAGGACGACTGCGTTGTTCGCGTCGATCGCCACGAGATAGGGCACGGACTGCAAGCCGAAGGCATCGACGACGGAACGCGCCGGGGTGTCGGCAACTACGGGATGCTGCCAGCCTTCCTCACGCAACCATTTCTCCGGGGGATGATTGCCCCGCGTGGCGTCCTCGAGGACCGACACAGCATAGAAATCCACGCCGGCGGGCAGCTCGTTGGATTCCATCCAGCCCGTGAGCTCGGCCACCTCGGCTTGGCAATGCGGGCACCAGTGGGCATAGAACGCAACGACCACCGGACGTCCTCGGGGGGTGATCTGCACCACGTCGCCCGTGAGCAGATCAGCGCCCACAACCACCGGAGGTGTCCGGCCGACGGCCGGGTCGCCCTCCGGTTGCTCGAAGCGGGGCAGCGCAGCGCCGATCACTTCGGTTGGGCGCGGTGCTGCGACGGTGGAGGAGGCAGTGGTCGCCGACTCGGCTGCTGTGGTGGCTGCTGGGTCGGCGGCAGTCACAACCGCGCTGTCGGGTGCGCTGGTGGCCGCCGTCGTCTCATCGCCGCCGCAGGCCGCAGGGAACCCCGCGGAACACAGGAGGATTGCCCCGATTACTGCTCGTCGCACGAGCCACAAGGCTAGACACACCGGCGAGCGCGGCTGGCAGACTTGGCCTGTGGAGACCCGCCAGCTCGAATCGACACCCGGCTTCGTGATCTATGACCTGCCCGACGCCCAGCACTACGTCGGGGAGACCCGCCTCGGCAGCAGGCTCATTCCTGGCAATGCGACGATGCTGGTCCGACATGTCACCTATGTGTTCGCCATGCTCGAACAGCGGCGCAGCGGTGCCGGCGTCGGCCTGAAATCTGACCCGTCCGAGGCCGCCGCAGCGGTCGATGCTCTGGCAGGCGAGCTCGCTGACGACTTCAGATCCGGTCGGCTCTCCACCAGTCCGGGCTTGCGGCTGAACACCGAGTTGCTTGCACCGGTGCTGGCTCACGACCAGCGCAATCTGATCGGCAACGACGACCGCGACGGCATCTCGCTCAACGACGAGCTCATCGGCGTCGGCGCGGCGGCGGCGGCGGCCAGCCTGCTCGGCGGCCTCGACGGCAAGCGCGTCGCCATCGAGGGATTCGGGCCGGCCGGTGTGGGCATAGCTCGCGAAGCTGCGGCGGCCGGGGCCAAGATCGTCCGGATCGCCACCGCGCAGGGCTGCGCTGGCACTCAGACTGATGGCGACCGGCTCGACCCGACGGCGCTCGCGGAGGCCTGGCTGGCGGACGGCGAGAGGTGCGTGGCGTCGCTGTCGCCCAACGGCGAGCCCGCCAAGCCGTGGACGGTCTGGAAGGACGACGTCGACGTGCTGTTCTGCGGCTCGAAGCCCGGCGCTATGTCCGGCGAGGGCGCGTCGATGGCGGGTGCCACGCCCGTCGTCGCGTTCTCAGCAGCGGCTGTGTCTTCCAAGGCGCTGGCCGTGCTGCGGGCGGCGGGCGTGCCAGTCGTTGCTGACTTCGTTGTTGCGGCGGGGCCGGCGTTGGGCTGGTGGGCCGACGCGGCGCTCACGCACAGCGGCCTGCGTTCGGCCACTGCGGACGCCGTGAACGCTGTCATGTCCGAGACCCTCGGCCATGACGACGGCCCATTCATGGCTGCCTGCTACCGGGCCGAGGCCTTCCTGCGGACATGGCAGGACGAGCTGCCCTTTGGCCGGCCACTCGGATGACTCCTCATGACTCCTCAGAGCCGGCGCCGAGCGACGTGCAGCCGGCTCACGAGCGGGACCGGCTGGCCGGCGGCTCGGGGCGGCATGCTCGTCCGATGCTGACGGAGGCTGCGGACTCGCGTGGAAGCTCTGTCGGCGGCACCTTCGCCTCGCCGGATGCTCATGCCTGTGGTCGGCGATGCTGAGGCGACTCTTCACGACATCATCCAACGGCAGCTCACCGCCCGCTGTCCGGACGCTTCAGGCGTCGTCGGGAGACCGGCTTGCCGCGGCATCAGGCAATTCGCCTTCGACGCGCAGGTTGGGGATGATGCGGTCGAGCCAAGCCGGCAGCCACCAGTTGCGGACGCCGAGCAACTCCATCGTGGACGGCACGATCAGCATCCGCACGAGGGTGGCGTCGATGGCGATTGCCGTGGCGAGGCCCAGGCCGAACAGCTTGACGACCCGTTCCTCCTCCAAGACGAAGCTGCCGAAGACGACGATCATGATCGCCGCGGCCGCGGTGATGACCCTGGCGGTCGCAGCCAGCCCGTCGGCGACGGAGTTGACCGGGTCGCCGGTGCGCTCGTACTCCTCCTTCATGCGTGACAGCAGGAAGACTTCGTAGTCCATCGACAGCCCGAACAGCACCGCGAACAGCATCATCGGGATGAACGGCTCGATCGGCGCCGGCTGGATGCCGAGCAGGCTGCCGAACCAGCCCCACTGGAAGACAGCCACGAGCACGCCGTAGGACGCGCCGATGGACAGCATGTTCATGACGACAGCCTTGAGCGGAACCACCAGCGAGCGGAACACGGCCATCAGCAGCAGGAATGAGGCCCCGAGGACCGCTCCGAAGAAAATCTGCATGCGTCCGGCGAGGTAGTCGCTGAAGTCGATCTGGAATGCCACGGTGCCGCCCACCAGCGCATCGACGCCGGTGCCGTCCAGCGCAGTCGGGATGACCTGGCTGCGCAGCGTGTGGACGAGTGTCTCGGTTTCGGCGTCCTGGGGACCGGTTGCGGGCAGCACCCGGATCATCGCCGCCTGGCCATCGGGACTCGGGAACGGGGGAGAGGCCGCCACGACGCCATCGGTCCGGTTCAGCGTCTCGGTCAGCTCCAAGAGCGCGAGGAGGTCCTGGTTGCCTGACGTCTCGGCGACGATCAAGAGCGGCCCGTTCGCTCCCGGGCCGAAGCCGTCGGCGATGAGGTCGTAGGCCTTGCGGGTTGTGCTGTCGGGCGGGAAGTTGCCCTCGTCGGAGAACCCGAGGCGCAACGCGAAGACGGGGGCGGCCATCAGGACCAGCACGACGGTGCCGCCGAGCGCGAACAGCCAGGCTCGGCGCTGTACGACCCGGCTGAGCCGGTACCAAGCGGTGGCGCGCAATGGCTTGGGCTGGCGGTGGTGCAGGATTCGCCTCAGTGGGTTGCGCGGCCCGCCGAAGGCCCCCGCCAAGAGCACTGCAGCGGCTGCGGGCAGCCCGGCCAGCAGCGGACCGATGCCGATGCCGAAGCCCAGCAGCGCCACCGCCACCAGCGCCGCGGCGAGCATGCCGCGGACCCTGGTGGTCGTCATCCGGTTTCTCATCACTCCCAGCACGGCCGGCAGCAGGGTCATCGACCCCGCCATCACGATGGCGACGGTGATTGCCGCAGAGAGCCCCATTCCGGCGACGAAGGGCAACCCCATGAGCAGCAGACCCAGCAGCGACACCACCACGGTCGCACCGGCGAAGACCACCGAACGGCCCGCAGAATCCAGCGCCGCACCCACAGCGTCGAGCGGTCCGAATCCGCTCCGAACCCACTCTCGGTAGCGGTTGAGGATGATCAGTGCGTAGTCGATGCCCACCCCGAGACCGATCATGACCCCGAGCGTCGGGGCGACGTCGGGCACGGTTGCCACGTTGCTGAGGATCGTGATGGTGAGCGCGCCGATGCCGACGCCGATGAGCGCCGTGCCGACGGTCACGCCCATGGCGACGACCGATCCGACGGCCGCTATCAGCACGAACACGGCAAAGGCGAGCCCAATGGCCTCGGTCTCGGGAGGCTCCTGGCCCGAGAGCCATGCACCGCCGACCTCCACCTGGACGCCGGGTATCTCGCGCACGCCGCTGCGGTCGATGAGCTCGCTGATGTGCTCGCCGAGACTGCCCGCTTCGTCGACATTGAACGAGCGGCTGATCTGGACCTCGGCGACGGCGATCTGACCCGCATACGGACCTTGCTGCGCGACGAATTGGCGGCCACCGGGGTCGTACGGCGAGTTGACCGTCACTTCGTCGATGGCGTCGACGGTGGCGAACAACTCGGTGAGTGTCGATCGCACGGCGGGATTGTCCACACCAGAGCTGGACTTGACCACAATCGAGCCGCCGATGTTGGCGCCAATGTCGCCGAAGTGTGCGTGCAGCACATCGCCGGCGCGGTCGCTCTCGGAATCGGGAGTGCTCAGCGCCGCACCGAACGACGGTCCTACGAGTCCCGCGAGCAGCGCGGCAGCGACGGCGAGTGCCAGCCACCCAGCGAAGACGCGCCATGGGTTCCGGAAGCACCACTTGCCGAGTGCGGTGTACATCGGCGGCATCCTTTCGTGCCGGCGAGCGTCGCCGCGGCCCAGCGTGGTATCTGGTTCCCGGCACAGAGCGCTCGGAGAGGATCAGCCGGGCACGCTACCGTCGCATCGGGTTGCGCGGCGCACGCCCGGATGCTGTGCGCTCGAGTGCGCCGGGCGGTCCAGGCGACGACGAACGGAGCGCGCCATCAGCGTTCCCCCTATACGTTTCCTGCCCGTGAATACTCTGTCACACCGTGCCGCGACACTGTGCGGCGCGACATATTGCGACGGGTGAGCCGAGGAGGCAGCAGGTGGCTGTGAGCGAGTCGAACAACGCAGGAAGGCGTCGGCGCCGAGTCGGTCTTGGCCGATGGGCATCGGCGGCCCTCGCCGTGCTGCTGGCGATCCCGCTGGCAGCGGTGCCGTCGGGTGCCCAGGCCGATGAAGAGGGTGCTCAGCCGACGCTCATCTCAGCGGATTCGGTCACGGTGACGATCCTGCACAACAACGACGGGGAATCGAAGCTGCTCGCGGATGTCGAGTCGGGATTCCCGGGTGTCGCGAGGTTCGTCGCAGCGATGCGTGAGCTGCAGGCAGCGGCCGCCGACGCCGGACCCGTGGTGACGCTGACCTCTGGCGACAACTTCCTCGCCTCGCTGGTGTTGAGCGTGTCGCTCGGCCGTGAGGGTCCCATGTACGACTCGATCGCGCTGAGCGGTGTCTACGACGCGATGGCGCTGGGCAACCACGACTTCGACTTCGGTCCCGATGTGACGGCTCGATTCATCGAGGGGTTCGATCCGTCGATCCCGTTCCTGAGCGCGAACATCGGCGTCTCGGCCGAGCCTGCCTTGGCTGCGCTGGCCGAGCGTGGACTGGTGGCGCCGTCGACGGTGATCGAGACCGGCGGTGAGCGCATCGGCGTCATCGGTGCGGTCACCCCACGGCTGGCCAACATCTCGAGTCCGCGCAACGTGATGGTGAGCGCCGTGCTCGAGGCCGTGCAGGGCGAGGCCGACCGGCTCGGGGCGGACGGCGTCGACAAGATCATCCTCGTCAGCCACCTGCAGGCCGTGGACGAAGAGGTGGCGCTCGTTGCCGAGCTCACCGGCGTGGATGTCGTGATCGCAGGCGGCGGCGACGACCTGCTGGCGAACCCGGGCGACACCTGCCAAGCGGGCGAAGCGCCGGTCTCGCCGTATCCGATGTGGGTCGATGACGCGGCCGGCAGCCGGGTGCCGGTGGTCACCGCACCGGGCGGCTACCGCTGCATCGGCAAGCTGGAGGTGACCTTCGACGCCGACGGGAACGTCACCGCTGCGGCGGGTGCCTCGATCGGCGTCGCGCTCGACCGCGATCCCGATGCGACGGTGCAGACGACGGCAGTGGAACCGCTGACGGCCGAGGTGGAGCTGATCGGGGCCACCCAGATCGGCACGAGCGACGTCGGCCTCGAAGGCCGCAAGCCGGTCTTGCGCACTCAGTCGACCAACGTCGGCAGCCTGATGGCGGACGCGCTGCGGGTGCGAGGCCGGCACCTCGCCCCGGGCTTCGGCGTGCCTGCGCCGCAGGTCGCCGTCACGAACGGCGGCGGGCTGCGCAACGACTCAGTCATCGCTGCGGGCACGGTGACCGTGGGCGCCACCTGGGACATCGCACCGTTCAACAACGTGCTGGTGACCGGCTCGGTGTCTCGTGCCACGCTGGCGGAGCTGCTCGAACGGGCGCTGAGTGCGCTGCCGGGCGCGTCGGGCCAGTTCCCGCACGTCTCGGGCATGACGGTGGCCTACGACCCGGACGGCGTGGGCCAGGGAATCGATCGCGACGGCGACTGCGGGCTGATCGATCCCGTCGGCACGCGGCTGCGCAGCGTCACCCTGGATGACGGCACCGAGATCGTCCGCGACGGCGAGGTTGTGGAGGGCGATCCGTTGGCGTTGGCGACGGTCGACTTCCTCGCAGGCGGGGGAGACTGCTATCCGCTGAGAGATCTCGCCTTCACCCGTCTCGGCGCGACGTACCAGCAGGCCCTCGCGGACTACATCGCCGAGGATCTCGGCGGCGCGATCACGGCCGAGCAGTATCCGGTCGACGGCGGCAGCCGGGTCTTGGCACTGCCGGCCCAAGACGGCCCAGAAGACGGGGCCGACGACGAGATGCCCGACAGCGGCGATGCTGCCGGGAGCGATTTCCTGCCCTACACCGTGCGCCCTGGTGACACGCTCAAGAAGATCGCTGCGGCGCATCTCGGGAGCAGCCGCCGCTGGCCGGAGATCTTCGAGGCCAGCAAGGGCCGCGCGCAGGCCTACGGCGGAGCGCTTGCCAACCCGGACTTGATCTTGGTCGGCTGGGTGCTGCGCATCCCGTTGGTGGGGTGAATCGGCCTGCCGGTCACGCCGACTTCAGGTTCGAGCACCACGCTTCGCCCGCTGATCGCCTCGAGCAGGTCGCTGCGGTTCTGGGCGGTGAACAACTCCACTGAGGTGTCGGCGCCGGGTGAGACGCGCGCCATCAGGCGGAGTTCGCCGTTCTGCCTTGGCGGCGACTCGTCGTCTGCCACCCGCACGCGGGTCACCACCTGACGATTCGAGCGGTCCAGGCCGATGGCGACCCGCAGCATGGCCGCCATCCACCGCACCCTGTTCTGGTCGGCCGAATCCAGCGACGCAAACTCGGCGTGCTTGGACTTGGGGGCGCTTTTTCGGTGGTAGCGGGCGACTTGGGCGATGATCTCGATCTCTCGCTCGGTGAAGCCGGTGAGGTGCTCGCTGTTGCGAATGATGTAGTAGCTGTGGCGGTGGTGGGCGCTGTGGGAGATGAAGATGCCCACGTTGTGCAGCAATGAGGCCGCCTCGAACAGTTCCCGGTCCTCGTCGCCGAAGCCGTGCAGCGGGCACAGGCCGTCGAACAGTTCGAGCGCCAGATCGGTGATGTGCTCTGCGTGACGCAGGTCCTCGTGGAAGCTGTTGGCCACGTACATCACGCCTGAGCGCCGCAGGTCCTCGAGGCGGTGGAACGGATCGCCTCCCGGTGCTGTGGCCCGGCGCAGTTGCTCGAACAAGATGCCCTCGCGCAATGCGTAGTCGGACACCTCCATGCGGTTGATGCCCAGCAGATCGAAGGTCTCCTCCAGCAGGAGCGCGCCGCCCACGATGATGTCGGCCCTGCGTACATCCAGTCCTTCGACGGCAAGCCGATCCTCGGGCGTCTTGGCAGCCCACAAGTCCTCAGTGAGCTTGCGGAGTTCCTTCGCTGTGAACGACAGCCTGCCGGTACGGCTGTCGCGGTCGCCGCGCCGGATGGCGCACATGCGTGCCAGCGCGGTGATGGTTCCCGACGAGCCGACTGCGGTCTCGAAGCCGAGCGCTGTGATCTCGGCAGGCAGATGCCCGAGGAACGATCTGATGTGGTTGCGGCACTCGCGCACCGAGCGCTTGCGCGTGCGGCCCTCGGGGAAGAAGCGATCGGTCAGCCGGATCGAGCCCAGCTTGAGGCTGCGCAGCAGCAGCGGCTCGGACCCGTCAGCGATGACGAACTCGGTGGAGCCGCCGCCGATGTCGACGAGCAGGTGGCGCTTGTCCAGCAGCGGCACCGCTGCCAGAACGCCGAGGTGGATGAGCCGGGCCTCCTCGACACCGGACACCACCTCGATGTCCACACCGGCTCGGACGCGGGCCCGCTCGGTGAGTTCGTCGCGATTGGCGGCCTCGCGTACCGCGCTTGTGGCGACCGCGGTGATGCTCTGCGCACCTGCGTGGACGGCGATTCGCTGCATCCGGCCGAGCGCCGAGATGCCACGCTCGATGGCTTCGGGTGCGAGCACCTTCATGTCCTCGCCGCCTGAGCCGAGCCGCACCGGCTCGCGTTCTCGTGTCAATACCTCGAAATGGCCCTCGTCGTCGACGTCGGCGACCACGAGATGGAACGAATTCGTGCCCACGTCGATCGCTGCGATGACGCTCACGCACCGCAACGCTAGAGGGAGCACTGAGCGGCCCAAATGATGTCGGCTCAGCAGATGGGCTCAGCCGGCCCGCCATGATGCCCCACTAGCGTTCCGCCGATGGCGACGCACGCGACCCAAGTCGTGCCCCGATTCGGCGAGCTGGATCCGTACAACCACGTCAACCACGCGGTGTATGTGTCGTACTTCGAGGCCGCCCGCTGCCTGGCGCTGGAATCCGCCGATCTCGCGTTGCCGGACTTGTCGGATCAGGACGTCCAGATTGTGGTGACGAACTTGGAGGTGCGTTTCCGGGTTCCCGCGACCGCTCGAGACACGCTGCGTGTCGAGACCGAGCTGGTCGAGCGCCGTCGCGCGAGCACACGGTGGCAGCAGCGGATCATCCGCGAATCTGACGACATTGTGCTGGTGGAGGGTCAATTGACCGCAGCCATCTGCGACAACAGCGGCAAGCCCCGTCGGCCGCCGCCCGGCCTGATGAACCGGTTCGACGCACTCGCCCCCGGCTAGAGCTTCAGACGACGGGGGAATATCCCCCATCGACATTGATGGCGGTGCCGGTGATGTAGCTGGCTGCGTCGCTGGCGAGGAACAGGGCGAGGTTGGCGAATTCCTGGGCGTCGCCCATGCGGCCGAGGGGAATGCGCTCCCCGACCGCGGCGGTGTACTCCTCGAACGACTGGTCGGCCACGGTGCGCTCCCAGCGGGCCTGCCACTGATGGGTCACCAGCAAGCCCGTGCTGAGTGCATTCACCAGCACGCCGTCCGCGGCGAACTCCGATGCGAGCGCCTTGGTCATCGCCATGCCGGCGGCACGGGTCGCCGAGGTCGGGCACGTCCGCGCTCTCGGGGACTTGGCCTCAGTGTTCAGCGAGTTGAGGATGCGACCCCAGCCTTGGCTGCGCATGTGGGGGAGGCAGAGTCGGCAGAGGCGTATCGCCGAGAACAGCTTCAGGTCGAAGTCGTCCTGCCAGCTCTCGTCGGTGATGTCCAGGAACGGCTGCGCGTTGGACGTCCCGCAGTTGTTGACGAGAATGTCGATCGCCCCGCAGGTCGCCACTGCGTCGGCGTGAGCTCGGCTGATCTCGTCGGCCACGCGGACATCGGCCGAGATCGCTGCGTGAGCGACATTTGGGTTCGCCGCATCGAGCGCCGCGAGCGTCTCGTCGAGCACGGCCTGATCGCGTGCCACCACTGCCACGGAGGCACCGGCAGCAGCGAACGTCTCAGCCATCGCCCGGCCGAGGCCGCGGCTGCCTCCGGTGATCAGCGCCGTGCGACCGTCAAGTCTCAATTCCATGCGCGCACCATATGGCTCGGCACCGACGGCGATGTTCCGAGCGCCCAGTGCGGCAGCGACGCTCCGGCGAGGACCCGAGGTCAGACTGCGGAGGAGTCCTCTGCGCTGATCGATGCCAGAGCGGATGCCGCCAGCACTTCTTCGGCAAGATGACCGTGCGCGAGCGCATCGACGCCATGGCGGACAAGGGCTCGTTTCACGAGATCGGCAAGACCGCCGGCGGCTCGGTCAAGTCGATCGAGATGGCCGGCCGCACGTACATTCCAGAGATCCGCGGCTGGGACACCGTGGTCAACCATCTCTCTCGGTAGCGCCGTCGGTGTTGTTGGCTCTGGGTTCGGACAGCGACACCCCCGACGAGCTGCTGACGGAGATCCGGGAGCGGCTCAACAGCGTCCGATCGCCGCACCGCTCCGCCGAGTTCTTCGAGATCGAGGAGATCATCGACCCCCGTGACACCCGTCCGGTGCAGTGCGAATGGGTTGACCTCGCCCGTCGCACCCTGCGGCCCGGGCCGAGTTCCTTCGGCTACCGGCCGTAGGCCGGTGCCGAAGCGACCAGCACAGTGTCATGGGCCCTGAGCCAGCGCAACCGGTCGCGTGGCAGACTCAGCGGCGGATAACAGGGGAGCGCAACCATGGATCCCACCTATACCGACGAGGCCGAGGACTACCGGGAGAAGATCCAGGCATTCCTGGCCGAGCACCTCCCGGAGAACTGGGGCGGCATGGGCCGGCTCTCGGACGAGGCCAGCGAGACCTTCGTTGAGGAGTGGCGTGCGCTGTTGGCGGAGAACCAGCTCCTCGCGGTGTCCTGGCCGGTTGAGTACGGCGGCGCTGGGCTCAGCGAGGTCGAGCGGATCGTGCTGGCCGAGGAATTCGCCAAAGCCGGCGTGCCCACGGGCGGCAACAACGATGGCTTCAGCATCACGATGGTCGGCAACGCCATCATCGAGTGCGGCACCGAAGAGCAGAAGCGCCACTTCCTGCCCCGGATCATCTCGGGCGAGCACCGCTGGTGCCAGGGCTACAGCGAGCCCGACAGCGGCTCGGACCTCGCCAACCTGGGCACCCGAGCGGTGCTGGACGGCGACGAGTGGGTGATCAACGGGCAGAAGATCTGGACGTCCAGCGGCCATACCGCCAACTGGATCTTCGTGCTGTGCCGCACCAACCCCACCGAGGCGAAGCACCGGGGCATCTCGTTCCTGCTGGTGCCGGTGGACCAGCCCGGCGTCGAGATGCGCCCGATCATCAACATCAACAACCGGCACGACTTCAACGAGGTGTTCTTCACCGACGCCAAGACAGCCAAGGAGAACGTGGTCGGCGACGTGAACGACGGCTGGCGGGTGGCCAACGTGCTGCTCGGATTCGAGCGCGGCCACGGTGCCACCACCGATGCGCTGCGCTTCCGTGACGAGCTCGACCGGATCACCGCTGAGGCCGTGGAGCGGGGCGCCGCCGACGATCCGCTCACGCGCCAGGATCTCGCCCGGGCCCACACCAAGGTGGAGATCATGCGGTGGATGGGCCAGCGCAACGTCACCAATGTGCTGGCGGGCAACGCACCCGGGCCCGAGTCGTCGCTGCACAAGCTGCTGTGGAGCGAGTACCACCAGTGGGTGACCGAGCTGTCGATGGAACTGCTGGGCATGGAGGCGACCGCGCCGAGCGGGCATCCCGCAGCGCACGGCATCAACACTGACGCGGTCGGTGTCGAGTTCTCGTCGCTGGCGTGGGTGCAGACCTTCATGGGCGCCCGGCCGGGCACGATCTACGCGGGCACGTCGGAGATCCAGCGCAACATCATCGGCGACCGGGTGCTCGGGCTGCCGCGTGAGCCGCGCGCCGACGGCGGCCCGTGGAACCAGATCGGCAAGAACTGACCTAGGCAGCACTCGAACTGCACGTATCACGCGCGCACGCGCGCTCGCCCACGACTGAAGGAGACTGACCGTGGAACTGCGACTGGACGGCAAGACCGCGTTGGTGACCGGCGGTTCGGCCGGCATCGGCAAGGGCATCGCGAAGTCGTTCGCCGATGCGGGCGCGAACGTGATGATCACGAGCCGCAAGGCCGACAAGTGCGAGGCGGCAGTGGCCGACCTGGCCGAGACCGCCAGCGGCGAGGTGAGCTACGTCGCCGCGCACATCGGCCACCTCGATCAGGCCGAGCAGGTGATGGGCGAGACCATCGAGCGCTTCGGATCGCTGGACATCCTGGTCAACAACGCGGCGACGAACCCGTGGGCAGGCCCGATGATGGATTGCGACATCCCGCGGCTCGACAAGACCTACGAGGTGAACCTGCGCGCACCGCTGCAGTGGTCGCAGGTCGCATGGGACAAGTGGATGGGCACCCACGGCGGCTCTGTCATCAACATCGCCTCAGTGGGCGGGCATCACACGTCCGAGGCGCTGGGCGTCTACTGCATGTTCAAAGATGCGCTCATGCACATGACCCGCCAGCTCGCAGCGGAGATGGGGCCCAAGGTGCGGGTGAACTGCATCGCGCCGGGACTGATCCGCACTGATTTCGCTCGTGTTCTCTGGGATGGACCCCGCGGCCAGATGATCGCCGACCAGCTGCCGCTCGGGCGGCTCGGCGAGCCGTCCGACATCGGTGAGGCTGCGCTGTTCCTCTCTGCTGCCGGCTCGTGGATGACCGGTCACGTCATGGACATTGACGGCGGCGAATGCGTGAAGATCTCCGGAGAGCTGCCGCTCGAAGAGGGCTGAGCCAGCCTGCCTTAGCCCTGATCCACCGGTGTGATGTGGGTGGGTGGTGTGGCGCGTCCACGAGAAAGGCCTCCTGAGGTGGCGTTTTGCCGTTTGTGGATGTTCGGCGTGATGTCATGACGGGAGGCGCTTTCTGTGAGCACTGTAGTTGGGGGTTTGGACCGGATCGGGGCTGTGTTCGACGACGGGTCTGTGGTCGGCGACGGGGGGCTGGTGCTGGCGGGCACGCTGGTGGGCCGGCTGGGCTTGGAGGGTCTGGTCGGCGAGGCGGTGCGCCCGCCGGGGGCTGGGCGCGGGTCGGGCGCGAAGGTGCTCGCGGCGGTGTGCTCGATGCTGGTGGGCGGGTCGTTCTTTTCTGACGCGGACAGGCTGCGGGCGGGCTCGGCTGGGGCGGTGGTGGGGTTCGCGCCGGTGGCGCCGTCCACGCTGGGGACCTTCGCCCGGTCGTTCGCGTGGGGTCGTGTGCGCCGACTGGACCGCGTCGGGAGTGAATCACCCCACCCCACCGGTGGATCTGGGTTTAGTGCTGCGCCGTTGCTCTCCGAGCGTTGCGCGCCGCTGGTGCTCAGCGAACGGGAAGCTGTCCCCGGGTCCACCGCCGCGTTCCTCGACAACATCCGCGCTGGCGGGGACATTGCAACGTTCACGGTCTTCGGCGGCAACGCCGCCATCACCGCTGGCGCAATCGAGTCCTATCTGGAACCGGCGTCTCGCGCCGAGTTGTCAGCCGTGCCCGGCGAAGCGACCCTGACACCGCACCTCGGGCAGGTGTCGGTGTCGTGGCCGTCCACCGAGGCGCTGGAGGGATCGCCGGTAGCCGGTTATGAGGTCCAGTGGAGGCCTCTCGGCGGGGTGTGGGGTCTATAACAGCGCGCAGTGGTGACCAGGCTGTCCTACGAGGTGGGGGGCCTGGGCGGGGATGTCCACGAGGTGCGTGTTCGGCGCGCCGTCGTGGAGCGGGCCGAGTTCGCGGGAGCCTCGATCGTCTCAGCCCAGGGCACCGGCCCCACGGCGGCGCTTGTTGCCTCGCCTGCTGGAGTCGACGAGGCCAGCAACGTGTCAGCCTTCGATGGCGCGGTGAGTTTCGAGATGACCGGGGAGCCTGTGTGGCCAGCCACCATCGAGCTGCCTGTCGACATGGCCGAGGTCCAAGACGACGACTTCATCTTCCTGATGTCGTTCAACGAGGAACTCGGGGTTTGGCTGCCTGAACCCGGAGCCGTGTTCGATGCCGAACGGGGGGTCGTCACCGCTGAGGTGCACCACCTGTCGGATTGGTTCACAAAGAAAGTTCGGTCGATCGGGTCAGGAATTCGCGGGGGTGCCTCGGCGGCCGTTTCGGGAATTCGCGAGGTCGGCCGCGGTTTTCTCGACACGGTTGACACCGCCGGTGAGGTCATCGTCGAACCGATCGTGAACACGGTCGACATGGGCATCGAGGGCATCAGGACGGCTACCAAGTACGTCTGGGACAGGACCAGTGCAGGTGTCATATACGTGGTCGAGAAGGGTCGCACGTTCGTGGTGAACACCTACGCGGTCACGCGCGAAGCCGCGCTCGTGGCAGCACGGGCCGCCTGGGAGGCGACGAAGCTGGCCGTTGCGATGAGCTGGGAAGCTCTGAACGAGACCGTGGCGGCATGGTTCGAACGGCTCGCTCCGGGCCATGCAAGCTGCGACGACACGCAGCCCGCTTGGGTGGCAGGCGTTGAGCTGCCCGAGCGGGGCGCGCCGGTGGCCGCGTGCGCTGAGGCAGTGAGCGCCGACAGCAGCCAAGACCTGAGGCTGAAGGTGGCGGCGCAGCGCCTATATCCGATGCTGTTCACAGCAATCGACCCGGCGACCCACAAGAAGATCAACATCTCGACCGGCGACGACCCTGGACGCGTCCGCATCGAGAAAACCGAAGGCGGCCCGAGGCTCGGCGAAGTGATAGCCGCTTGGCACTACGCCTCATATGACTCCGACACGCCGGGCCTGCCCGACGTTGGCACGCCATTGCTGCCCGCGAGCGCGACCCACTGGATTCGCATACCCCGATCAGCGCTCGCTGACCCCCTCGCTGACACTGGAAGCCAGCTTGGACAGCTACGCCGCGAACCTCAACACGGTCGTCATGAGCGTCGACCTGCTCGCCGATATCTACGGTGTTCCTATCGGCTCCGATGACATCTCGCAATGGCAAAGCCTGACCAATGAAGTCGAAGACTGCTTCGAGCACGAACGCACCACGCCAAGCACCGAAGCCGAACACTGGCGCTCCTTCGTCGAGACCTTCGCATGCCTGCAGCCGGTCATCCACAAATCGACCTCGTCGAAGGTCATCAAGACGCTGCTCAGCCCCGTCACATTCCTGGTCGGCAGCATCACCGAACTATGGGGCTACCTCAACGCAGGCTACGAAACCCTCACTAGCCAAGCCACCGCCACCGCCAAGATCCACGGCACGCCCGCCTCCGACGATCAATCCGACGGCCCGGAGTCCCAGAATGGACTTGCCGACACCCTTGGCATTATCAGCGCCGTGTCCGCCGGGTGGGGCCATTCGTGCGGGTTGCGCACTGACGGCACCGCGACCTGCTGGGGCGACAACCGCTTGGGGCAGGCGGATGCGCCGTCAGGCAGTTTCGGATCCGGAAACGGCGACGGTCGAACAGTCACATTGACTCAGGGCGGGCTCGGCCCCACATCGCTCAGACCGGGCGAGGGAATCCCGTGCGCGCCGAACACGCCCACGTCCCCCTCTGATCATGCCGCCACTCTCACAAACCCAGACCACAAACAGGCCCTTCGCGATTTCGTGGGATGAGGGTGGGTTGAGGGTCCGTTTGTAGGGGTCGAGGCCCTGCTGGGATCGGTGTTCGTGACAACGCCGAGCCTCAGGGGGCCTCGATGGCGAGTGATGTTATGTCGGTGCGGCTGTGGCTGTCGCAGACCAAGGTGAGCGGGGTGCTCGTCGACGAGCCCGGGGAGCTGGTGGTGGGGGTGCGCTCGACGGTGACGCGTCCGGTGTGCCCGCATTGCGGGGCGAAGAGCGGGCGTGTTCATGACCGGCGAGCCAAGAGGGTCCGTGACCTGGAGGTCTCGGGCCGGCCGACCACGCTGGTGTGGGACCGGCGCAGAATGGCATGCGACGGCTGCGGCCGGCGGTTCTTGGAGGACCATCGGGCGTTCGAGGGCCGCTTCACGGCCCGTCTGGCGCGCCGGGTCGTCGCCGACGCCGGTGACATGTCCGTGCGTGCGGCGGCGCGTCGGCATCGGGTGGGCTGGCATGTCGTGATGGGCCTGGTGATCGCGTGTGCGGGCCTGGCGGGCGAGCATCGCCGCCGGCAGCGGTGCCGGGTGCTTTTGGTCGACGAGACCTCGATCCGCAAACGGCACCGCTACGTCACGGTGCTCGTGAACGGCGACACCGGCAAGGTGCTCGCCATGGTGCCTCATCGCAGCGAAGCCGCCCTGTCGGGGTTCTTGGCCGCCCAGGGGCACCGCTGGTGCAAGGCCGTCAAGATCGTCGTGTCCGACGGGTCGGCGGCCTATGCCGCAGCGATCGCCAAGCGGCTCGGCCACGCCCGCCACGTGCTGGACCGGTTCCACGTGATCCGCTGGTTCGCAGCCGGGCTCACCGCAGTGCGCCGCGACGTCCAGCGCCGCCCCGAGGGCCCAAAGCCCGCCTTCGATCCCGCAGCGTTCCGGGCACGGTTCCTGCTCATGAGACGCCCCGACACCCTCGACGGCGCCGAGCGCAAACGGCTCGAGGACCTGTTCGCCGCCCACCCTCGGCTCAAAGCAGCATGGGACGCGCTCAGCGAGCTGCACGGCCTCTATCTCGCGAAGGACCGCAAAGGCGCCCTCGAAGCCCTCGACCGGTTCGCCGACATCTACGGCGCCGGCCAGATACCCGAGTTCAGCAGTGTCGTTGACACCTTCCTCGCCTGGCATGACCAGATCCTCGGCTGGCACCAAGCCGGGCGGCCCAGCAACGGCCGCATCGAAGGCACCAACAACCTGCTCCAGGCCCTACGACGCCAAGCCCACGGCCTCACCAACCACGCCAACTTCGAAGCCCGCGGCATCCTCGTCACCTAACCTGCTCAAACCGAACCCAGCAACCCGAATCCCACAAAAACGCGAAGGCTCGACATGTTGCCGATCAGGTTGCCCACCGCGTTGACCTCGTCCGTCCACAGGACCCAGCCGGTGCCGACACGCCACGACAAGCCCGGCGGCACCGTCCAGGTGACCTCGACGCCGCCGGCCGAGCGGCACGCGCTCACCGTCGGAGTGGGGAACGGCCGAGTCGGGCACGTGTCGGTGACAGTGCGCCACGAGGTCCATGCGCTCGGAGGCGACCATCCCGACCAGCCGATCGCGTTGCCGTGGCGGCGCTGCGCTCGGCCGCGCACCTGCACCTCGATCGTCTCGCCCGGCTCGGGGCCGCCCGAGACAACGGCGGCTGTGCCCGAGATGGTCGGGGTCTCGGGCCGCCACAGGCCCGCGGGGTCCGAGCCGGCCCGCCACTGCGCCTCCCACTCCGCGTCGTACTCCACGGTCGACGTCGATGCCCACTCGTTCCACTCGGCCTGCCACCCCGACTGCGTGCATGACAGAGCCACAGACGGCGTCGCCAAGGTCGGCGCAGACGGGATCGGTGGCGGGGTGGTGGGCGTCTGCTGCGGCGTGTAGCCGCCCCCTCCGGAGTTGCAGTTGTACTGGCACATCACATGCTGCGAGTGAATGATCTCGCCCTGCTCATTGAACACCTGCACCCGGCATCCGTTCGGGTCGGTGCAGCCCGGTGTGTGGTCGCTCTCGATGATCTGGTCGGCGATCTCCTCGGCCTCGTACGGCTCGCCCGAATGCTCGATGTTTGTCTCCACCTGAACATTGCCGTCAGAGTCCTGCTCGACGTTCTCGATCTGGGTTCCACCGTCTCCGTCGTGGTTGGTGGCGGCTGTGGCGGCTTGCGCCCACAGCAGCGTCGTCAGGCAAACCGCTCCGGTTGCGCTCGCGATCCAGCGACGCATGCAGCTCGTTCTATCCGGTCGTGTTCCCTTCTGTCGGTGGTCTGATTCCATTCATCAACTTCTCCGTTCCGTTACTCCCCGCACGCGAGCGAGCGCAGCACCCGCCCGATCGGATGGTCCGAAGCGAGCACCGGCGAGGGCGTATCGTCTGACGCGCACATCTCGATCAATGCCTCGCCCACGCACGTGGATTCGCGAGCTTGGAACAGCGACCGCAGCGGCCACGCCACCGGTTCGTGGATCGTCGGCGGCCGGCTGGACCGCCACCTCATCCAGTCAGTCAGCAGCAAACCGACATGAACGTCATCGGGCCACGCGCCTGAGCCGGCGATGCCGTCCCGGGTTGCGCGCAGCAGCACCGACAGCGGGGCATGCGGGTCATGGCCGCGGTGTTCCATCGCTGCTTTCAGCGTCGGCAGATGCTCAGGCGCCTCGACGTTCATCGAGGTCGGTGCCATCGTGTCGGGCCACAGCCCCACGGTGTCCATGATCGGGTGGTAGTTGGCGTGCTCGCGCGCCATCTGCGCGGTCACGCCTGCACCGGGCAGCCACATGTCCAACTGCTCGTCGGTCCACCATCCCGATGCAATGTGGTAGCCCTCTAGCTCCACGACTTCGCTGTCCCAGCCGTCCCAGACTCCCAGATAGCGGTCGAGACGGGCGATCAGTGTCGATGTCCACTGTTCGGGCGGACAATGGCTCCACAACGGCAGGTCGATCAGCGCCTGATGATTCCATCGACGCAGTTGCACGTCCACGACCTTCAAGCCGATCTCTTCCTCTGGCTCCGGCTCGGTTGTAATCGGCTCCTGCTCGCCCTGTTCGCCGGTCTTGCCTTCGATGTCGTCACCGGCCTTCGCTTGATCGTCACCGGCCGCGGCTGACTGCTCGGCCGCCTGTTCGCCGCCGGTCTGTGCGGCTTCGTCGGCTGTCCCGCAGCCGGGCTCAGTCTGAGCGGTGAGCGTCAGCGCTGCTGTGTCGTCGCCGGATACCACCGTGTGGACGATGGCCACGCTCGCTGCGTCGCCGTCGGGATCGGGGGTGATCTCTGCCGACTCAAGCTGGAGACTCCATTCGCGTGCATCGAAATAGGGATGCTCAGAAGGAGAGACTTCGCCTTGCCACGAGGCGGGATCGATCACACACGACGCCCACGCTCCCAGAAGCGTGACCCGCACCGAGACCGGAAACACATCGGTATCACCGCCGTCGAAATGCCGCGCGATGCCGACATGGCCCACATGGACCCCGTCGCCGGCGGCCGTGATGTCCGCATAGGCGGCAGACCAGCGCTCGGTCGCGAGTTCGGTGACCGGCGGCTCGGTATCACTGACCGTCGTCATTGTTGTCGTCGGCGACCCGGAATCACTCATCACCGTCGTCGTTGTCGCAGGCGCTGCGGTGGTCTCCGGCGCCGATGTGGCCGGCGCGACCGTTGGCGCCGCCGGCTGCGGCTCCGGATCAGTGCTGCTGCAAGCGGCAATCAGTGTCGCAGCCGAGACGAGTGATGCAATGAGTCTGTGCGGTCGATTAGTCATAGGTGATTCCCCTGTGGTTCGGACAATCACCCGGCAGGTGATTGGCTCAATGAACCCGCGGTCAGAGTGGCCGTATTTTTGATTGATCTGCCCTCAAATGGGGGCTGATCAGGGGATTGATGAACGGCCGCGTGTGCCCGCAGATTCGACGATCGACGGTACTGCAGCTCCGAAATAGGCGTCGTGGGGTTTCCGGGAACTCCGGGACAGCCAGACGCAGCGCCAAGCGGTGATTTTCTGCGCGTGAGCAGGCCATTCACTGAGCGCCCTCGGGGGGCCGATGCCACATCCCGCCGACATGCCCACACGCCAGAGCGGTGCTCCTGCGCGCAATGCGGCCCTGATGCAGCGGTCCTTGCCTGCTTGGCCGGGAACGGCCTGACCGGATACGCCGCGAAGCCACGTGGGCCTCGGACGGCACTCGTGAATCAGCGGTCCTGCGCGAGCGACCACACCAGCGACCCGACCCACCCCAAGAACGTCCAGCCGAGCAGGATGTTCAGCGTGAGGATCGCGACTCGCTGCCGGTGTGCGCGCTTGAAGGCGATGATGCTCGGCAGGAAATAGAGCGGGATTCCGACCAGGACGATGAGAACGATGAGGCCTTCCACGGTTGGCTCCTTTGGCTAGCGGTTCGGTTCAGCAGGCTCGGGCGCCGCGTCGGGGTGCGGCGTGCAGTGCTGCGTTGACGGTTCGAGTCAGGAGAAGAGCTGCCAGATTGCCCATCGCAGCCAGATCGACACGATCCACATCACCGCCCAGGCGCCGATCACGATCCAGCCCAGCACCACCCCAGCCGTGGCCCGTGTCCAGCCGTACCGCGCCCGCAGCAGCGGGTAGCGGCTCAGGGTCCTCCGGGACTTGTGCCCGATGGGCACCGCGAACAGCGCCAAGATCCCGAAGAGAACGATGCCGATGATGCCCAGCACCATCGACGTTGTCGCTCGGCTGCGGGCGTGCGCAAGCTCAGCACGCTGAGTCGGGGTCAGCTCTTCCTCGCTGACGTTGAACTCGGTGGGGGCGGCCGCAGAACGACCCGTGCGAGCTGCAGCGAGGCCTTGCTCGTCTGCGAGGCGGGCAAGGGACCGACGCACCTCGCGGTTGTTTGGCGGCAGCAGTTCTCGCAGTCGAGCCGCAGCCGGACTTAGCTCGCCGTATTCCCGACGAGCGGCCCGAAGCCGGTCGAGGGTCTCAGTGTCAAGGGTCTCGCTCACGGGTGGGTCCCTCCGGTAGCAGGTCAACGATCGCCTTGAACGCAAACACAACTGAACCCGAAGGGACCCCCGGTGGGGGACCCGCTGCTTGTCAGTTGTGTTGCTCCGCCCACGAGAGGACGTTGCGTTCAAGGCGAGCGCAACGGTAGCCGCCGGGTGCTCCTGCCGCGGCCCGAACGCGGCACAAACAACGAATCAGGCGGCAATTGCGTGCTCCGCCGACATCGAAGCCGGTGCACGAGCGTCTTGGTTGGCGCCTTGAGTCATGAGCCAATTGCGAGAGTTTCGAGGACGACGCCAAGCCAAGAAAACCCCACTGGATATTCACAGACTTCGTGAGATCATCGGCAGATGGATTTGCCTGAGCTTGACGCTGCGCTCTCGGACCAGTTGACAGAGGAGTTCCCTGCGCGCGGGCGGCGTGCTATCGAGTCGTTGAGGGCGGCGCACGCGCTGCTGCGGCTCGAACCGGATTCGCTTCCGCAGCATGGTGCATTGGTGGCGTACTGCCTTCGCGATGTGCTCGTCGAGATCGCGAAGACGTCCGAAATCAGCGTCGAGAACAGACGGAATGCGCTGTCGGGGGCGGTCGTCGAGGCGAAGGCTCAGTACGAGAGGGCGTTGGAGTCCTCTGACGAGGAGACGGTCCGGATCGCCCGGCAGGAGTTGTTCTCGCGTATCGACGATCTGGGGGCGTTCTTGGACGAGCCGGGAAGTGTTAATCAGGAGCGCTTGAAGGCGTTGTTCAGGCAGCGGACCGGCACCGAGCCGCTGTCGTCGGGTACGGCTCCGCTGCGGGAGTATCAGCGCTTGCTTGACGCATGCAGTAGCGCGGGGCATAACGGTTGCTCGCTGGACGAGGCCCGGAGGCTGTCGTCCGCATCCCTAGAGTTGCTGCAACGCTTCTTTCTCGCGCACGATCGCGACCCGGAGCCGCTGCGGCAACTCGCTGGCGTCGAGTCCCCGAGCGACGACGACCTGGACGATCTGCGGCGGCGCCTGACCACTCCGGTCGAGTTGCAGGCGTTTCTCCGCCGAGTGGAGGCGCCGGGTTGGCTGTGGAAGCTGGCGCAGTCCGGCGCGTTGGAGATGCCGGACAGCAGCCTGTGGTGGGCTGCGTGCACCGCAGCGATCCGAGTCAGCGATGCTCACCGAGACGAGGTCGTGCGGTGGCTTGAGGAGATGCACCCCCGGCATGCAGCCAAGCCAGCCCACGTCCGGTGCTTCGCATACGCGGCTCGCCGGATCGGCGCAGATGCGCTGGATCTGCTGTTGCGGATTGTGCAAAGGCACCCGACCGATGAGCGAATCGCGCTGGAGGGCCTCGACGCCGCACTCGGTCTGGAGGCAGCGCATCCGATGGTCATCGAGTTCGCCGATGCACTGCTCAACATGTCCAGTTGGGATCTGCTCCATACCGCTGACGACCTGGCGGCTCATGCCGCGAGCGGCGTCGACGAGGACAACGCGCTCGATCGGGTCAGGCGAATCGGCCTCAAGCTGCGCCAGGTCGAGGACGACATAGCGATCAGGGATCTTCGGTCGACTCCATCGGGAACGATGGACGACGCGCACACGGTCTTCCCGCGCGAGCGGGCTTCGGCGGTGCTGGAAAGTCTCACGCGCATGCTCCGGGCAGCTTGGGAGTGGCATCCGGCCTCGGCGCTGCTGGCGTGCATCGACGATGTGCCCGAGCCGGCCCGCGCCCGGTTGCGGGCATGGGTCTTCGGCAACGCTCCCGATGTCGACGCTGACGCGCTCGCCGCAGAAGTGGCCGCGGCGATTGCCACGAGGGAAGCGACCGGCGACGACGTAGCGCTCGTTGAGCGGGCATTGGCCCTCGGCGACAGCGACGTGCTCAGAGCGAGTTGGCTCGACGCCATGGGCGACGCCCCCGATGCCGCCGAGGTGGGGCGCGCTCTCGACGACAGAGAGCCGCTGCCTCGACATACGTGGCGGGTCTCGTCGTGGGTTCCGATCCTGCCGGAGAAGCTCGCCGGGGCGTGGGCTGGCCCGTGTCAGGTTCTCAGCGACGAGTTCGGGGAGGTCAGCCGCGAGGAGCTGCTGACGCGTGACCTGCCTCGAATGCGCCAAGTTGGCAGCCCGGTGGCCGAGCCGCATTTTGCCGACATGTCGCCGATGGATGCGGCCGCGGCTATCGCGCAGTGGCGTTTCGCCGCCGCCGACTTCTATGTCAGCGCCAGGGGCCTCGGCAGAGTCCTGCAGAAGCTGGTCGCCGAGAACCCTGCGGATTGGCTCGCCGACCCCGTCGGCATTGTCAGGGCGCTGCATCATCCCACCTACATCAGCGCCTATCTCAGGGCCGCTGAGACGCCCACGGACTTCACCGCGACGGTCGCAGCGCGTCTTGTTGACGCAGCCGGACTAGCGGCATCCGAACCATGGGAGGTCGTGCGCCTGGGCCGCAGCGGGCATCACTATGAGCCGGACTGGAGAGAGACACGGCGAGCGGCCATCGAGCTGATCGGCAAGATCGCAGCAGCCGGAGCACGATTTGGTGGCCGAGCCGACGACGCATGGAAGCTGATCGAGGACGCCGCGAGACGCCGAACGTCGTCCGGCGATGAGCGCAGAGACGACCAGCAGTCGGCACAGGCAGACGCCCAAGCCAGCGCCCGCGCGCTGGAACTGGCGGTGCGATTCGCAGACGCCGAGCTTCGGGCATCGAGGCCGCTGCGCCCCGAGCTTGAGCCGCTCCTGGACCACAGCCTCAGGCTGAGCGGCGAACTCGGCCTCGAACACCGCAACGTGATCGCATCGCACATCCGCTGGCTGCGCTACTGGCTGCCCGAATGGACAGACGCCGCGATGGCACGCATCATCGGCAGCGACGCGCCCGGCGGCCTCGGCGAGGCCACCTTCGAATCGGTGCTGCGGCTCAACGCACCCAGCCGATGGCTCTGCGAGACCTACCCCGACAGAATCCGCGACGCAGCGAGACGGCAGCGCGAATCAGCGCTGAGACACGTCCTGGTGGCGATGCTGTACGGCTGGGACGCCTACAGCATCGAAGCCGTCGCACAGTTCCTGCAGCGGAACACCGAACTGATCCCCGAAGCCGCCCGGCAGATCGCGGGACTTCTCGGTCACGAGGAAGTCGACCAAGGCCAACTCGCCGTCGGCGTCGAACTGTGGGAAACGCTTCTCGATTCCACTGCCGCATCGTCTCTCGCCGCATTCGGCTGGATGTCCATCGTCGACGCCCTCGAAGACGCACGCTGGACCAAGCTCACGAGAAAGACCGTCGAAGCGGCCAAGGGCCAGTACGGCTGGGACGAACAAGTCGCCAAGCGGGCAATGGCCGAGCCGCTGACCGCGGACAAGCTCGCTATCCTCGATTTGCTCGTGCGCCACACACCCAGCGACTGGGTCCGTCGGATCATCGCCGACAACTCAGAGGCACTCCTCGGCGTCGGACCGGGCCTCGCTGCGACGCCCGAATACCGGCGCCTCCGCACAGCGCTCATCGGACACGGACTGGCAAAGGCAGGCTGACATGTGCGACGGCAACGGCCCAAGATCGCGACCATGACAACTCGGCTCTCAACGCACCAGCCCGGTCGCCGGAGCTTTCGGCTCCGGCGCGGTCGGCAGGTCAACAGAGCGGCCTGAACAGATGCGAATGCCAGACTCACGGAATGGCGGAGCGCACGATGTCCGATGGGCACAAGGCAGGGATCGTGCGTGGGCAGTAGGTCGAGTCGCCTCATCATGAATTCACGTCGAGTGCTTCGGTGATCTGACCGTTCCAGAGGCACTTCCGGTTCAGCGTCGAGAGGGCGGCGCAGCATGCCTTCGATCGAGCCGGCCTGAAGGTCAACACGGCGGTTGTCATCGTCGGGTTCCCCGACAATGACGCGAACGGCCGGAGCGTCAGCTTCGAGTGCAGAGGCGAGCCGGTCCGGCTGAGCGAGCTTGACGGTGTGGGTGCTCGCGCGGATGAGCTGTGTCGGGCTGATCCGCGTTCGGAATCGATCTACGGACACCCTTGGCATCATGAGCGAATTCACGCCGGTCTGAGGCGTCGCGCCATGGCATCGGCGATAGCGGAAGTCCTCAATGCCAACGACAATCTCGCACGTTTCTCGTTCTTCGCGAGCAGCGGAGCGCCGATCGGCGGGCATTACGTGCACACCTGCTTGGGGATCGAGTCGGCCAGGTTCGAGGCGCTGCCGGTCTTCGAGCACACAGATGAGCGATTCAAGAGTCCGCCCTCGCTGCAGCACGCAATCGTCGCCGAGTGTCTGGCTCGGGCCGACGCGGAGTTGCACCAGCCCGATGCAGGCTCCCGGCTCAGCGATGCTCTGGGCGGCCCGCAGGAAATTGTCGCCAGCGCAGCAGAGGCCTTCACTGGGCATCTCGTGCTCTCGGTCGCGGGGATGCCGAACGACCTGCTGAGCATCATGAACAACAGCACCGCGCACGCCTACGAGCGGACCGAGGCCTCAGCGCCTCTGCACATCGTGAACTCGCGCGATGGCGGATATGAGCTTCGGGTGCCGCTGGAGACGCCTATCTCGTTGGGATACTCCAGAGCGCTTCGGAAACTGCTGGAGGCAAGCGACTCGGATTTGGCCGTCATCGCCGACGAGGGCTGCGTGTTGGGGCTGGGAGGCGTCAGCCTGCAGACGCTGTCGCTGGACATCGAGGTGCGGGGGAAGCTGGACTGGAGTCTGTCTGTGGAGGGCACGACGCTCCTGCGCAGCTACGCCGGTGAGGTCTCCTTTCCCCGGCGGCCGTTGGAGCGGGTGGACTTGGCCGACGTCGCTGCGCGCACGATCGGCCAGTGCGACATGGACCGCATCTGGCACTTTGTCGAGGCCGCCCGAGACAGCGATCACGGCATGACGCTCGTCGTGTCATCCGATGCAGCGAGCGAAGCACAGCGGCTGGGTTCCGCGGCTTTCGTCCTGGAACCTTGCGATCTGGATGACGCCGACGTGCAGCGGCTGGGCGCGGTGGACGGTGCTGTCCTCATCGACCCCGAGGGACGCTGCCACGCATTCGGGATCATCCTCGACGGAGAGGCCTCAGGCCAAGGCGACCCTGCGCGAGGATCGCGCTACAACTCCGCGGTCCGCTACCAGCGCGCCCACCCCGACACGTCGTTCATCGTCGTCGTGTCGGTAGACGGCAACGTCAACCTGCTGCCCGCACTGCGGCCCCGTGTGTCGCGTGCCGAGGTCGCAGCGGCCGTCGACCGCTTCTGCGACATCTGCGCACAGGACGAACCTGACGGGGAGGACTACGCCGAAGCGCATCACCTCGTCAGGGACTTTGCCTTCTATCTCGACGCTGATCAGTGCGAGCGCGTCAACCAGGCTGACGAACAGGAGCAGCAGCGACGGCTCGATGCCGGCGGCATCGCAGCGAGGGGGCCGCTGCTTCGTCCGGACCCAGAGATGAACGACTCCTACTTCCATCCCGACGAACCAAGCTGAGGGCCGTCGGAGGGCCGGTGATTCGCACAGGTCGTGCCCTCAACGCCGATACTCGAAGCCAAGGCGTTCCTACAGGCCGGTCGCGTTCTCCCACAGATAGTTGTCGGGTCCGCTGATCTGCCGATAGGTGCTGAACGCCTGCAGCAGCAGTTCGAAGGCGAAGGCCTCGATGTTGTCGACGTCTTTGCGGTAGCCAGTCACGGCGCGTGCCCCGGTGTGCTTGCGGAACTCCTCGATTCGGTCCGGTCCGGCTCGCATTACAGAGCACGAACTGAAGTGGATCACACGGCCGCGGGCGCGTCCGTCGATCATCTCTTCGAGGTCGCCCAAGCGGACCCGGCGTTCGTCGTCGAGCCACAGGTTGCCCGCAGTGCCGTGGAAGCCGAAATACCCGACTTGGTAGTCGTCGTAGTCGTCGAGCCACCGGTCGATGTAGTGCCGCAGCTCTTCTTCGGTGCCGATGTCGCGACGGATGAAGTCGATGCTGATCCACTCATGCAGCGTCTGCAGCAGCGCCGCGATGCTCGCCTTGTCGCTGAGGTCAGCTTCCCAGTTGCCTTCGAAAGCGAACAGGCCCGTCGCTATCGGCTGCGACAGCGAATGTCCGCGGCTCGACGCTGTGAACGATGGCTTGCCGGTCACGACGGACTCCCTCAGTCGTCAGGCACAGTGGCTGTGCCTCGGGCCTGCTCGGCGTCGGAGGCAGGCGTCCCGGCGCAACGTGTCGGCCGGAACCATCCCCAGTCGTGCTGCTCGTCGCGGTCGAGCATGCCCGCCTCGGCGATTTCGAGCATGTTGGCGATCTTGCCGAGCGGCATGGATTCTTCTTCGTCTGCCCACCAAGGCGGGGACACTGCGACGACGCCGATGAATGCGGCCTACACCGGCGGCAGGCTCCGGATGAGGTCGAGCAGCGCGCAGCTCCAGATGATGCTGTCGGGCACGTCGTCTTCATTGCTCGACGCCGTTGGTCCCGGCTTGGGCACCGGGCCGTTCCAGCAGTCCGCGAGACCGAGATAGGACTCGATGTCCAGCGCTGCAGCTCCTTGGCCGCTCGCATTGAGGTAGCTCACGACGATTCGCGCCGCTTGATGATCCATGGCTTCGCTCATGCGGTCTTGGTGGTCTCGGTGTTGTTGCTCGGTGCTCAAGTTCTGGACGCGTCAGGCTGGCACAGCGAAACAGCAGTCGCATCAGTTGCCCCACGAGGCAGGCTGACGGCCGCCAGCGGTTCGGCGAATCAGACCGTCCGCGCAGGTGGTGCTACCTCGTTCGATCCGCGGCGGACAGGTGTCGCCCACCCCGCCAAGAGCCAACAGCCTGTGCCCTCCCCGCCCTGCCTGTCAAGATGGCCAAGCCATGCAGCACGAGCCGGCCGTCACGGGGGATTCCGAAACGTCGGCTGGGGACCGCAAGCTCCTGTCGGCCTTCTACACCGAGCCATCTTCGGCGGCCCTGCTGGCCGAGTTGGCTGTCGCCCGAGTGGACACCGATTGGGGCGACGCCGACAAGCTCGCCAAGCTGCGGATCGCCGACCTGGCGTGCGGCACAGGAGCGCTTCTGGTTGCCGCGTACCGGCGCATAGCGGAGCGCCATCGGGCGAGAGGAGGCGCAGACGGCGCTGCGCACAGTGCGCTGGTCTCCCACGCGTTGATCGGCTGCGACGTCGTGGCGTCGGCGGTGCAGCAGACGGCGACGCGACTGGCGGGCGAACGCCCCGAGGGCGGATGCCGCAGGACCAAGGCGTGGCTGATGCCGTACGGTCTGTCGCCTGGCAGCGACACTGCGCGCATCGGCGCGCTCGATCTCCTGAACACCGACTGCGTGAGCGCCCAGCGGTGCGACGTCGGCATCAGCCCGCGGGACGACGTGGCGACGCTGACGGCATCGGTGCCGCATGGATCGCTGGACGCAGCGATCATGAATCCGCCTTACGCCCGCCCCACCGGCCATGAGGGGGCTAGGCGAGGCACCGCCAATCCGGCGTTCGCCGCGCTCGGGCAGGACAGGGAATCCCAGCGGGCCATGGGGCGGGCCTTGGATCAGCAGGTAGAGCTGCTCAAGGCCGCGGCTCGACGCGAGGCCCGCGACGCCGATCTGTCGGCTGTGCCAGTCGCCTGGAACGGCAACGCTGGACTCGGCACTGCCTTCGTGGACCTCGCTCACGCGAAGCTGAGTGAGGGCGGGACGCTCGCGCTTGTTCTGCCTGCTGCCGTGGCGTCGGGCCGCGCATGGCGTCGGACTCGGGAATTGCTCGCCGGCCACTATCAGAACGTCACGATCGTCATGATTGCAGAGCGCGGGGCCGAGGGATCAAGCGGGCGAGCCTTCTCCGCGGACACCCGGATCGCAGAGGCGATCGTCGTGGCCACCAAGCTCGAAAAGCAGTTTCGCGAGCACATCGCGGAGTCAGTCGCGACCTACGTGATGCTGGACAGAGCGCCCGCTTCGGTCACCGAAGCCGTGGCGATCGCTCGGTGCGTCACAGAGACAGCCGCGTCGACCTGCCCGACGGTGCTCAGGATCGGGGAGTCGCGGGTCGGCTGGGCGCTCGCTGCGCCCTTCGGACCTGGTGTGTCGGGTCAGCCGGGCGGGGTGTCAGAGCCGGGTGTCGCGGCGACCGCGGCGGGACTGACGCAAGGCAGGCTCGTACTGCCGCGGCACACAGAACTGCCTGTCCCGATCACGCGGCTGGACTCGCTCGGCCAACTAGGCCCCTACCACTCCGACATCGACGGCATCAGGTCAGACGGCTCCCTACGAGGACCATTCGACATTGACTTCCTGCCCGACAGGCGTCGCTGTGCGAGCGCGAGCTGGCCCATTCTGTGGTCCCACGATCACCGTTTCGAGAGCACGATGCGGGTCTTGCCGTGTTCGTACGGCACGATCCGACCAGGGGCACGGCCTAAGGCCTTGGCCCGGGCGCTGTGGGACGGGATGCCCGGGATCTGCGGTGCCACAAGGCTGCACATCAGCCGAGACGCGCGGCTGAACTCGGGGTCCATCGCCGCCTGCATGACGCCTGTCGCGTGCATCGGCGGCCGTGCATGGCCGTCGGTCGCGCTGGCATCGCTCGCTCACGAGAAAGCGATGTGCGCGTGGCTCAACTCCACGGTCGGACTCATCGGCCGGTGGTGGGTGTCGAGCCGCCAGCAAGGCGGACGCGTCAATCTCGGCGTCGCCGCGCTCGGGTCGATTCCAGTCATCGACCTCAGCCGGCTGCCCGACGATGCGCTCGGCCGACTGGCAGCCGTCTTCGACGTCTTTGAGGACCAACCAATGCGCCCGGCCAACGAAGCATTCGCAGACGACGTACGCGACGCCTTGGATCAGGAAGTTCTCTGCGACGCGCTTCAACTCCCCGAGTCAATCCTCGACCCACTCAGCACGGTTCGGCTGCAGTGGTGCAGCGAGCCGAGCGTCCACGGCGGCAAGGCGACGAGGCCGACCTGACACAGCCAGCGGGTATCGCTCTGATCCCGTCAGAGCGCCAGATCTGCCTGCGTCGTCAGACGGTCCGCGCGGGAGTGCTGCAGGAAGTCGGCCAAGTCGCGCGGCTCGATCCTTGGCAAACGAGCACAGTTTTCCAAGGATGAATTATGATCCTTGGAAAACCAGCAATGTTTTACAGGGTTGTCGCTCTATAGTTGAAAAATGAGCTTGCTCGATGACGGCGGCGCCGGCATGGTCGTTCTCGGCGACTGGAACGGCACCGAGGTCCGCGCGTGGAAACCAGCGAAGCTCGCAGAACGCGACTTCAGCCTCGATGCATCAGCCGTCCGCGCCACCGAGCAGGCAGCGGCGGCCGTGCGGGCCGCCGACCAGCAGGTGCCGAACACATGGGAGGCGCTGGCACGGCTGCTGCTGCGCCACGAGGGCGTCGCCTCGTCGGGCATCGAGGGCCTCCGCGAGCCGCTGGTGTCGGTGCTGATCGCCGAGCGGACCGGCGCCGGAGGCGCCGCAGGATGGGTCGCGGACAATCTCGCCGTGATCGACGCAGCGCACGATGCTGCCCATCTGCCGCTGAGCGTCGAAACGCTGCACACCTGGCATGCACGTCTGATGCGCAACAGTGACCTTGACCCCGACCTGATCGGCGTGTTCCGCCCCCGGGTCGGCTGGGTCGGCGGAAGCTCGCCCCTCGATGCGGCCTATGTCCCGCCGCCGCCGGGCGAGATCGGCGAACTGATGGACGACTTCATCGCCTTCGCGAACGAGCCGGGAGACCTGGACCCGATCTCTCACGCGGCGATCCTGCATGCGCAATTCGAGGCCATCCACCCATTCGGCGACGGCAACGGGCGGCTCGGGCGCATCCTCGTCAGCAGGAGCCTGCGGCGGGCGCACCTGACGCGTCACTCGACCGTCCCCATCAGCGTCGCCATCGCACGCGACACCGGCGGCTACCTCTCGGGGCTTTACGACTTCGAGCGCGGCGCAGTCGGCCCCTGGGTCAGATGGTTCGCCGAGGTCGCCAAACGAGGCGCAGAGGTGACCGACCGGCTCGCCGACCGCACACGCCAGATCGTCGACTCGTGGAACGACACGCTGAGGCGATTGCGTTCCGACAGCGCCGCCCGTGCCCTGCTGCCGATGCTGATCGCCCACCCGGTCCTCAGCGCACCCGACGCAAGCGATCTGCTGGGCGTCAGCAACACAGCAGCAGCCAACGCCCTGCAATCCCTCGCCGACCACGGCATCCTCGAACCGATCCAAGCACAAACGCCCGGCACCGGGCGCAACCGCAACTGGTACGCCGCCACCGAACTCGTCAACATCTGGACGAACTGACCGGCCGCGCGGCCGACGCGACGGCCCACCAAACCGCAGACGCGCACAAGCCCCCGGACGGGGTGTGAAGCCTGTCCGGGGGCCTGTGCTCGCTGACGCTGCAGACGCAAAACCGCAGGGTGCCAGCGGGTCCGAGAGGGCGCTATGACCAGACGCCCTCAGTACCTGTCAGATCACTGAGGCTCTGGCCATTTGCCTCCGCGGCGGGGCAGGTTGACCCCGGTGCCGTCGGCGCCGGCGCCGCAGGTCGTGAACTGGAAATCGTCCGTGGCCAGACGTGACAGCCGGTATTCCCCGATCTGGTCGTTGTTCGAAGCGTCGAACACCTTGATGAGGCAGAAGCTGTCGCCGCTGGGGGACATGCCGCCGAACACCAGGAACTCGGTGCCGAAGTCCCTCGCACCATCTGGGTCGAAGGTCGTGTCGGTCCCTGCCGGCACGAAACCGCTGATCGCTGAGCCGCTGCCGTACTGGGCCATCCAGACCGTCTTGGTCGACAGCAGGCCCGCTGCCTCCAAGGCGTTGTTGTGATCGTCTGCGCTCTGAGTTCCCGTTGACCCGGTGTAGTCGAACACTGTCGCGGCTTCGTTGGCCGAGCCGGTCGAAGCAAGCTGACCTGCACCCACAGAGGTGGAAGCCGTGCCGTCACCGTCGCGGGCCAGGATGTCGTGGTAGTACTCATCCAAACTGGAGACGTTGGCATCGGTGCCGTTCAGTCCGTTCAAGTTCGGGCAGTTCGCCGTCGAACGCGGTGTCGAGATTGTTCGTGTGATCACGCTGTCGGCCATGTCAAATGTGTCCGACGGGGCCGCGATCGCAGGCGCGGCTGCCGCAGAGACCAGTTGCAGCGTCCGCAGGTTGAGATCTTCTGCCGCCACTTGGCTGTTGGCGAACTGACAGAAGCCCGCGAGCGAGATTTTCCGACGGCCGTCCACATCTGCCGCGTAGTTCTGCCAGTAGCTGTCGGCCAGCTTCGCGACCTCGTCGATGTTCCTCTGCACCACCGAGTTCTCCGAGGACCCGCGGATGAACCGCAGGTACACGAACGTGCCGCCCGCCAACAGCGCGATCAGCAGGATCACGCCGATCAACTGCACCATCTCGGTCGACCCGAGCGCGCCGCGGCGGTCGCTGCGCCGCTTGGCGAGCACACGGCGCAGGGTCCCCGGCCGCGCTGGCGTGTCGGCCGCGTCCTGCGCGGTCTCTGTGTCGATCCGGTCGTCCGTCATCGTCATCGCAATCACCCTCCGGTGCCGATTGCCGGGGGAGTGTGGTGAGCACTGGCTGTGCAGGGAAATCAAACGGCGGTCGCCAACACGGGCCATGCGTGCTGGCGGATGCTCAGATTGCCGAAATGGCGCTTCGCGGGGCCGATTTGCGCCCTCGGAGGGGCATTTCGGGGCCAGAACACGGTCGGACGGCCCTGAGAAGGGCCATGTGATCGGGCGAGGATGTGGAATCGAGCCTGTCTTGCGCGCATTCGGCTGGCTGTATCGCCGACTAGAGCGACAGCGCCGTGCTCGGCGAGCATCATTCTGATCGGCGCCTAGACGACCTTGAGTTCTTCTCGCGGGGGCCAGATGCCGTGCGGCTCGAACGAGCCGGATGCCCCCTTACGTCATGAGGGATGCCGCGAGCGCTTCGGGGTGCTGACCCCACAGCACTTTGCGTTCGCTGTCCACCCAAGCGGCGTCGGAAGGTTCGAGGGGTCTTCGCCCGGACCGGCGCAGCCGAATCCACGCATCGCCTCGTCTGGCGCGCACGATGTCCGTCCACTGGTCAGGGACACGGCTCAAGGCGTCGCTGGGGTCGCTGGCGGCGAGGCGGCGCAGCGCGTCCGCGATGGACGACAGGCGGCGCAGTCCTGCCCGCATCTGCAACGCGTCGCTGATCTCGACGGCTTCCTCGGGGTCGAGCAGGGAGCCACCGTCCTCTGCGAACACCCAGGCGATGCGTTCATCCCATCGAGGCGCAGTCATGTCGTGCTGGGCGGTCTCGATTGCAGCGCGCGCGGGAGACGACATCCATGTGCGCTCGGTCAGCCTCGTTGCGAACAGCGGCACCCGCTCGCTGGGTTCGCGGAACACCGTGATGCCCAGCGGCATCGCTGTCCTGGCGGATTCACGCGGGAACGACAGTTGCGGCCCGATGACCAACGGCACGCCCGCTGCTTCGAGCGCCATCATGTGCGAGATCCGGCGCGGCACAGCACCGAAGACTGCATCGAGGAGGCATTCGTTGGCGTTCATCCACGCAGGCGGGAACGGATGAGGCGCATGGCATTCGACGGCAGGCCCTTCGATGTCGCGGCGCTGCCACAGACCCCGCCCGATTCTTGAGACAGCGCCTTGGGCGACTGCGGCCCGCAGCGCACGCGACGCAGACGACGGCTCGATGCCCGCACGCGCGCAGAACTCACACGTCCGGAATACGAACGGCATGCTGGCGAGCGCCTCCGCAGAATTCACACGAGCAGTAAACACGTGCGGACGCAGATGCGGCGATCCCCTAGCCGATTGCGGCGTTAGCGCCGCATCCACCACTCTTCGTTCTCCCTGCGCAGCGCCGGGGTTCGGACCGTGTCGCTGTCGACGCCCGACACGGCCGCAGCGTCCGCCGACGAACGCCCGCTAGCGGGTCTCTGTGGTGACCGACCCAACGGCGACATCGCCTGCCGCGCGTCGAGTCCGGGCCGGCCGCAGAGCCGTGAGTCGTGCGGCCGGACCGGACCTCATGCTCACACCGTGGGCATTGTGGCGTCGATGGCGCGATCCGAGCCAGTTCGCTTAGCCGGGAAGTCGCTGTGTGAACCCAGGAGTCGGAGGACGAAGTGCCTCTAGATGTAACCCTCGTCTTGGAGTGTTGCGATCGCTGCTTCAGGACTGCGTCGCACTGCTGCCTTCAGTTGGCGTAGGTAGAAGCGCCCTCGGGCCTCATCGAGCACTCCCTTCCATCCCGGGTGCGAATCGACGAGGCGTTCCGTCACGCAGAACTCGATGATGTCCTCAAGGCACGGCCGAAAGCGTCGTCCCCCGACTGGAAGGTGGAGTCGCCGCGAGTTGCGCTTCTTCTGGCCCGACAGGTCGAGCAGGCGTTGAAGGGACTCCGACTTGCCGTCGATGTGCAGGTGGGCCTCCGGGTACGCGTTGGGGGCCGGCCGCACATAGTCGTAGGTGAAGACTGCTTCTCCATCGGCGGTGGCGAGCACGAAGGAACTCTGAGTGTTGCGCAGGTACTTGCACTCCTCGTCGAACGTCAAGGTGTGGTACACGCGCAGTCCGAAGCATTCCGGCTTTTTCGAGATCGTCAGCGGGATGAGATCGCCGCTGCTCCGCTTGACGCCATCCGAAGCGTCGTCCGAGAGCGGTCTTTCGTAGCGGACGAGTGCGCGTCCTCTTTCGTCGATCCTGGCACTGAGATGGATTCCGTTGGTGACCGTATTGTTCAGCAGGCCCGTGATTTCCGCAGCGAAACGACGGGCTTCCTGCTCTAGGTCACCGCGCCGGCTGGTCAAAGGACGAAACGAGGAACCACATGCGTCGGGCGAGTTCGCTCGTGAAGTCGCCCGACTCGGCTTGCTGCTCAAGTTCCTCCCGCGTGCAGCCAGCAGCAGCGAGAGCATCGCTCACGAATTCGCTCACATCCTCGTCGGTGAGATGAATGACCTCGATCTCTTCGGGGTCCGCTGCGTAGGAAGGCAGCTCATCCAAGGTGCGGCCAGCGACCATAAGGGCAGTCATTGCAGGGTTCCTGTGTTCGGGGGGTAGCGACGAGTTTCGCGCTACCCGATGCGACTCCGCGTGAGTCGATGACCTACAGGATATTCACAGGCAGTGACAAATTGCGGCGCTTGTGGTGCCGGCCTCGTCACGGTCTGGTCTGCAGCATCTCCTCTGACCTGCATGTTCATGCTTCGACGCAGCCTCCCGATGCCAGGTGATCTCGCCTGAAGGGGCGCGCTCGCGGCCGCTGTTGCCCACAACCTCAGGCTCGTTCGCACCCGAGGGGCTAGGGCGACGGCGGCGATCGGCCGGTGCGGCATGGCGGGCGCGGCGGGGTGGGACGGCTTGAGCGGGCGGGCTGAGCCGTTTCGAACGCACCGGCTTGACTCGCGGGACTGCGGGATACGGTGCACGCCGTGACTGTCGGCGGCGACTCGTTTCTCAAGATGGACGAGGCCTGCAAGGCCACTCGCAAGCTCATCTCCGATAACCCGATACAGCGCGACGGCTGGGACGGATTCATGGCCGCTCGGGCGTGGCCGTTCGTTACTGCGCTGTACAGCGGCATCGAGCAAGCGCTGAAGATGCTGCTGCAGTTGACGGATTCGAACTTCACTCTCCAAACGTTGAAGGCGTCGCCATACGCGCACAACCTGCAGCGACTGCATGCCGATCTGTCACCGGCGGACAAAGAGCACATCGAGCTGCATTTCGGGGAGCACTGGGGCCTGTTCGAGTTCGAGCAGCTCGATCTCACGTTCGACACTGCCGAGGGGTTCATCTCCCACGTCAACGGCAGCGGCAATGGGCACGGCTACATCTCGTGGAGGTACACGCTGGTCGACCCGTCGGTACAGATCCCTGCGACGGACCTGTGGACAATGTGGGAGATCTGGGAAGCAGTGTGTTGTCGCATTCGAGCCAGACTGTCCAAGCGCGGCGGGACCTGCTTGGCGCTGAGCCAGAGGCTCATTGCCCGGCTTGACGATCTGATCCCGGAAGTAAGTCCGTATGTGAACTTCAGCGACGATTTGCTTCGGTGGCGGGCGAGCGATGACAACGGTGCGCTCGGCGCGTGGTTGGATGTGCTGGTCAAAGCGAATCGCGGCGCCGTGGATCAAGTGCGGGCACCGGAGCGTCTGCGCCCTGAACTCGCACTCATGGCCGACCGCGCCATCGAAGAACTGTCACAAGAATCAGCCGGCCCTGACGAGAAGCAGTTCCTCTGGCAGGTCCAGCGAACTGATCGGGACCTGGTCTGGGATGCCCGCAGCCACGAGTTCGGCTGGGCCGACACGGGATGAACGTGAGCGTGCGGGAAACCGCAGAGACGCTGCCGGTGCTGGCCGACGCGGGCTACAGCAGCGGCCACGAGTGTCCTGAGCGCCGTGCGGGAGGGTTCGCCCGTGTGGTGCTGGTCAAGGTCAACAAGGCAGGCTGGCCGAACTGGGACGTGCAGCACGGCATCGGGGCATTGGCGGCCGGTGAGTGCTTGGGCGGCTCGGCATGCCGGATCGACGGGACCCAGTTGTGCCGATGGTGTTGCGGCGCCAGCCCGCGGGACGCGGACGTTACGCCTGGGGATGGACATGCCTGGTGTGCGGCTGGTGCCATTGGCAGAGCAAGACGCCCAATGTGTGGTTCGAATCGCTCACAGACTGGACCGGGCGAAGCCTCGACGTTCGTGCAGACCTCGGCCTCGTGTGGATCGACGGTGTGCCGTGGCGGTCAGACCGGGCGGAGCAGGAAGGCATGCTGGGAGAGCGGGCGTGACCGTCGTCTAGACCCGGTTTCGTCGAGCGCGTCGTCTCGCACTTCTCGCCGGGACATCGACATCGCCGCCCGTCGTGAATCCCCCTTGTCGGCTGATCTACCCAACGAGGCCGCTGCTACGCAGTGAAGCAAGGGGTGCTTCGCTACGGCCCCGCGGTGGCGGTGGTTGTCCAGTCCCAGATCGGGGTCTCGGATTCGGGCATCGTCACGCTCGCTCCGAGGGTGTTCTCGTAGTGCTTCTTGAGGTCGCGGTTGATGTCCAGCAGTGTGATGTCCTTGGGTGCGTATGTTCTGAGCATCTGCACGACCGCGGTGTCCGCGGGCGGCAGCGAGTACCCCATGACGACGAGTTTGTCGGCACGTTCGAGTCCGCGGCGGGCGACGTGCCAGTTCTCGCGGATGATCTCGTGATCGAACAGGGGGACCTTCGCGAAGCAGGGCGGGATGATGTAGGGAACGAGGTGCGCTATGCGTCCTTTGGTCTCGTCATCGTGGTCGGTGTCGATGGCGTAGATCGGCTGACCTCGCCCGCTTTCGCCAGGGAATTGCCAGTCGATTGATCCGTGCAGCTTCGCAAGGCGGAATGCCGCCGGGAGGGTGCCGTCGCCTATGCGCATGGTGCCGCTGTACTCACTTGTCGGCGTCAGAGGCGCTGCTCGAATCGCGTTCGCGACAAGGACTCCGGCTCCACCTAGGCCGATGTGGTCAGGACGGGCCTCGACGCATCGTTCGATGATCGTGTCGTAGTTCAGCGTGATTACCGTGGCCAAGTTCGACTGCCAGAGCTTGAGCAGGTCGAAGACCAGTGCCGGAAGCCCGACCTGGAACGATTCGCGCTCGACTTCGGCGATGTAGCGCCCCACCCAATCGGCGACGCGCTGGAACATGGCGGCCGCTTCGGTGTTCTCGGCATCGCTCCGGTACGGCTGCGGAGACGCCAGCGAATCGAGCCATGATTCGAAGTCGACTGCTTCCGCCAGGCCGAAACGCCGCGCCAGCGGCCAGTCCTCATCATTGGCTGTGAAGCGCAACGCGGAGAGCAGAGCAGGCATCGTGGGCATCGCGTCACTCAGCGCGCGAGAAAAACCCGCACCCAGCAGGAAGACCTCGCCGCTGCGCTGGCGGCACGGCGAAGGCGGCACAGACTCGTATCCGGCGACCAGCCATTCTCGCGACTCGTCGGCGGTGCGTTGCTCACTGATCCACCAGTCCCAGCTATCTGGGAATCCTTCCTCCGAGGCCCGTTGGCTCATGAGCGTGAACAGGTGATCTACAGCGGCGCCGCCGAGAGGCGTGTTCTGCGGTCCTGTATTGCCCGGCGCGTCGTACAGCGGTCTCGGCAACTGGTGCATCACGCGCACCGCTGCATGAATCGCCTCAAAGAGCGGATACCCGTCCTCAGGGTTGCCCCAGGAACCCCAGGCGTCTGTGGATGAGCTGAGCATTTGTTCAGTCAGTTCGTACACATGAGACAGGAAGCGCTCGGGTGCATCGCGACAGGACTCGCACGCATCCGGATCGACTCGGTCCCACACATGTCGGCGGGCTTCGGCCGCAGCATCCGACATCAGGGAGATGCCCGGATCGTGGTGGTCGCTCATGAATCGAACGCGCTCGCCTTGTGGTGCTTGCGCAAGAGGCGCATCCTCGGAGGGTAGGCACGGCTCCGAGGCAAGCCACTGCCTTGCCGATCGGTCGTCATGCAACACCGAGACTGCTACGCGACCCGGCGTCCTAGAGATCCCGGATACTTGGGTCTCATCTGCCGATTGGACCGCGACGGCTGGCACCGGTTCTGGCGAGGATGGGAAGCGGAGTAGCGGGCCGCGCTGCGATGGCCAAGCGCGCCGGAACCCGATCTACGACCTTCGGGAGTTCCCGGCCTCGAAAGCAAGTGTCGGTGCTCCGAGGCAGGAATCGACTACCTGCCCGCACGCTTCGTCCCCGGCTCGTCGCTCTAGCCTCAGCCGTTCGTCGTGCTCGGGGGTGAGAGAAGTGGAGATGTTGCTTGGCGAATGGTGGGTCGCCAACCCGACCGACGGCACTGGGCACTACGAAGCTCCTGATCCGGCACAGCGCGTTCCCGGTGCGCTGCGGGAGGTTGCCTCTGGTGAGTTCGTCCTGGAGACCATCGGGTACCTCGGAGACCGGCCGGCCATCGCCGGCGGCCCGGAAGGCGAACCGGTCGGGCCGCGTCCTGACATCTGGGGCACTGATCGCGATGCGACCTGCTACAGCCTCTTCGACAACATCAGGTCGCATACGCAGTGGCGTCTCGCGAACGTGTCGGTGTCGGAAGGGCGCGAGGACTGGAGCGTGGGATGGTTGGCCAAGGGCAACGCTTGGGTGACCCCGGGTGAAGAGTGTCGGAGTGCTCGGATTCGAGTCGACGAACTGTCGTCGTGGGCCTTGTACAGACAGCCCAGCAACGTCGAGTGAATCACCCCGGTTTTGGTGGAGGCTCTGTTCCTTGAGAGGATGGAGCGATGCCAGGAAATGGGAGATATCCAGTCGAGCTGCGTGAGCGCGCGGTGAGGATGGTGCTGGAGAACCAGCGTCTGTATGGGTCTCAGTGGGAGGCGATCTGCTCGGTCGCCGGCAAGCTGGGTCCGACGGCGGAGACGGTGCGCAAGTGGGTGCGTCGTGCTGAGATCGACGGCGGCGTCCGCCCGGGGGTGAGCTCGGCGGATCGTGCTCGGATCACCGAGCTCGAGCGCGAGAACCGTGAGTTGCGCCGGGCGAACGGGATCTTGAAGGCGGCGTCGGCTTTCTTCGGGGCGGAGCTCGACCGCCAGTCTCAGAGATAGTGGCGTTCGTGGACGTTCACCGGGACCGGTTCGGGGTCGAGCCGATCTGCGCTGTGCTCGCCGAGCACGGTGTCGGGATCGCCCCGTCCACCTATTACGCCGCCAAGGCCAGGCCGCCGTCGGCTCGGGCGCTGCGGGACGCGTGGCTGCGCGTCGAGACCGCCAGGGTGCACAAGGCGAACTACGACGCTTATGGGGCGGCGAAGGTGTGGGACCACCTCAACCGCGTCGAGGGCGTGCGGGTGGCGCGCTGCACTGTGGAGCGCCTCATGGGCGAGCTGGGCCTGCGGGGCGTGCGGCGGGGCGCAAAGGTGCGCACCACCGTCGGCGGTCCCGACGCCGAACGCCCCGACGACCTCGTCAAGCGGGACTTCGCGGTGCCGGCCCCGGACCGGCTGTGGCTGGCGGACCTCACCTATGTGCGCACCGCAAGCGGCTTCGTGTACGTGTCGTTCGTGATCGACGCCTACAGCCGCCGCGTGATCGGCTGGCAGGCGTCGCGGTCGATGCGCGCCGACCTGGCCCTCGACGCCCTGGAGATGGCCATCTCCGCTCGCCGCCGCGACGGGCGCTGCATCGAGGGGGTCACCCATCACAGCGACATGGGATCGCAGTACCTGTCGATCCGCTACAGCCAGCGGCTCGCCGACAACGACATCGTCGCCTCGGTCGGCTCCAAAGGCGACAGCTACGACAACTCCATGATCGAGAGCCTCAACGGGCTCTACAAATGGGAGCTCATCTACCCACGCGGACCCTGGCAAGGACTGTCCGACGTCGAGTTCGCCACCCTCGAACGGGTCGACTGGTACAACCACCGACGCAGCCACAGCGCCCTGATCGCCGGCCGCGGCAACTACACCACCCCCGCCGAACACGAGACCACCTACTACCGTCAACACAGCACAGCCACCCCGGCCGTGACACAACAACCCGAGTCTCTACAAAACACGGGGTGATTCAACGCGTCCGAACCCACCAAACCCGCCCCAGCCACAAACCAACCCACCCACAACCCGCCCAACACCACACCACCCACCCCACCGGTGGATCCGGGCTAAGCCCTGATCCACCGGTGTGATGTGGGTGGGTGGTGTGGCGCGTCCACCAGAAAGGCCTCCTGAGGTGGCATTTTGCCGTTTGTGAGATCGCGGCGTGATGCCATGACGGGAGGCGCTTTCTGTGAGCACTGTAGTTGGGGGGTTGGACCGGATCGAGGCTGTGTTCGACGACGGGTCTGTGGTCGGCGACGCGGGGCTGGTGCTGGCGGGCACGCTGGTGGGTCGGCTGGGCTTGGAGGAGTTGATCGACGAGGCGGTGCGCCCGCCGGGGGCTGGGCGCGGGTCGGGCGCGAAGGCGCTCACGGCGGTGTGCTCGATGCTGGTGGGCGGGTCGTTCTTCGCTGACGCGGACCGGCTGCGGGCGGGCTCGGCTGGGGCGGTGCTGGGGTTCGCGCCGGTGGCGCCGTCCACGCTGGGGACCTTCGCCCGGTCGTTCGCGTGGGGTCATGTGCGCCGGCTCGACCGCGTCGGGGAGCTGGCTTTGGGCCGCGCATGGACTGCCGGGGCGGCCCCGGCGGCGAAGGCGGTCACGGTCGATGTCGACTCCACGCTGTGCGAGGTGCACAGCGACGCGAAGCACGGCGCCGCGTACGGTCACGGCGGGCGGCTGGGGTATCACCCGCTGGTCGCGGTCCGCGACGACACCGGCGAGATCGTGCACTCCCCGATGCGCAAGGGCTCCTCCCAGCGCGGGAACGCCGGCTTCGCTGTTGAGACCCTGTGCCGGGTGCGTCGCCTGGCGCCCGACGCGGCGCTGACGCTGCGCGCGGACGCGGGGTTCTTCTCCTGGGATCTGATCGACAAGCTCGAAGCGCACGACACCAGGTTCGCGGTCGCTGTCGCCCCCAACCCCAGCGTCACAGCGGCCGTCGCGGCCATCGGCGAGCACGAGTGGGAGCCCATCGACTACACCGACCACGGCGAAGCCCAAGTCGCCGAGGCCACGCTGACCAGCGGCCGACGCGCTGCGGGCAAGCCCAAGCGCACGGTCCGCCTCGTGGTGCGCCGCACCCGCCTCGTCGGCGACCAAGCCGAGCTGTGGCCGAACTGGCGCCACCACGCGTTCGTCACCGACATCGACGACGACGAGCTCGACACCAAAGCAGCCGACACCGCCTACCGCGCCCACGCCCGCGTCGAACAAGCAATCAAGGACCTCAAAGCCGGCGGCCTCGCCCACAGCCCCTCAGGACGGTTCGCGGCCAACGCCGCCTGGCTCGCCTTCGCCGTCCTCGCCCACAACATCGCACGCTGGACCGCGCGCATCGGCCGGGTCCACGAACCCCGCAAGCTCACCGTTGGGGCCACCATCGCCCGACGCCTGCTCAACATCCCCGCCCGGCTCGTCAACCGCAGCGGCCGACCCACCCTGCGGCTGCCCGCCAAATGGCCCTGGGCAGCCCAGTTCACCGCCGCGCTGCGACACATCCGCAACCTGCCCCAGCGCTGCTGAGCAAACCCCAGCGCCACGCAGCGCCGCGCAGCACACCCCAGGCGCAGCACACAAACCAACCCCCGAGCCGACGCCGACCAACCACGCGTCCGCCCAGCCCTCACCCCGCCCCCACGACAAACCGCGCCACCGACATCCCGCCCAACCCGACACCACCCACCCCACCGGTGGATCAGGGCTTAGAGCAGCCAATGCCGCCGCGGCTCACTGACGCAGTGTCGACACCCCCCTCGCCGAATTCCCGGCGGACTCCGGGCGCTCGGGCCGCACTACATTCCCGGGGCAACTCCCATGCTCGAAGCTCCGAGAAGGCCGCCACGGGTCCTAGAGCCAATGTGGAGATTCGCAAGAAATAATGTGGAGATTGCGAAGGCGTGTGTTGCGTCTGACTTCGCCGCGGAGTGTGGGGCAGGAAATGGTTCAAGTCTGGTTGTGTTCTCGCTGAGGAGCGAAGGAGCATCAGATGACGATCAGCGAGGGTCGGCGACGGCCCAAGAAGCTGTCCGCGGAGACGAAGTGGGAGATTTATCTGCAGGTCACGAGCGGGGCGATCACTCAGGCCGATGCCGCCCGCAAGTGGGGGGTGGACGTGTCGACGGTGATCACGATCCGGCGCACGGTCAAAGACGCTGCTTTGGCTGCGTTGTCCCGCAAGCCGGGGCGGCCTGGGGGGGAGCGGTACTGGGAGCTCGAAGAGGCCCAGGCGGAGATCGGCCGGCTCACCGAGGCGGTCAAGGCCCAAGCGATCGAGTTGGCGATCGTGCGGGGAGAATCCGGCTGGGACTGAGCGGGCCGGTCCCGGCGAGAGTCCCCGCCGAGGTGAAAGAACTGGTCCTCAAGACTGTCGACGACGCTGTCGCCGCCGGTTTGTCGCACAGGTGGGCTGCTGGGGTGTGGCAGGTCTCCGACGACCGGGTGCATCGCTGGCGGGCCCGCCGCCGCGAGCTGGGCACTCTCAGCGACCTTGCCCCGGGCGGCGCTGCGGTCCATGGGCTGCTGGGGTGGGAGATCGAGGAGATCCTCGCGGTCGCCGAGGAATGGGGGCCGACCGACCGGTCCCACCGCAAGCTCGCCCACCGAGGCTCCTACGAGGGCCGGGTATGGGTGGCGCCCTCGACGTTCCGGCGCGTTCTGGCTGCTCACGGCCTTGTGCCGGCTCAGCGGCCCCCGGTACCGAAACAGCCAAAGACGCCGTGGCCGCACTGGCTGGTCTGGGCGCCGAACCGGGTCTGGATCTGGGACGTCACCCACTTCGGGCGCGCCCGGCGCTGCGTGTTCGCCATCGTCGACATGGTCTTGTGTTGCGTCTGATTTCGCGCGACGGGTTCTGAGTTTTTTCGAGCAGCGTCGGTCAGGGTTGGCGGTCTCAGCGCAGGAGGCTGCCGATGACCGCTCCGCCGGGCCGGAGACCGAGGAAGATGCTCACAGCGGAGCAGAAGTACGACTTGTGGGTGCGGATGCTGACTGGGCAGATCACCCAGGCCGAGGCGGCGGCGGAGGCCGGCGTGGATCGGTCGGTGGTGTCTCGTTTGCGTGCGGTGGCACGCGACGGGGCGATCGCTGCGTTGGGGGCGTCGAAGCCTGGGCGGCCACGCCGGACGCGGGCCGAGGCGTCCGAGGCGGCGGCGTTGCGGGCGGAGGTGGAGCGGCTGGGCCGCACTGTTGTGGAGCAGGCCGTGGAGCTGGCGGTGCTGCGGGGAAAAACGGGCTGGGGATGAGCGGCCCTGTTCCCGCCCGCGTCGATGGGGCCGCCAAGGAGTGCTTGCTGGGGCTGATCGACGACGCCACCGCAGCGGGATGGACCCACGGCCGGGTGTGCGCGGTGCTGGGCATCGATCGGCGCCGGGCGTGGCGCTGGTCCCGGCGCCGCGACGCGGGGCAGCTCGATGACGCCCGCCCCGGGGGCCGTGCGGTCCATGGGCTGCTGGGGTGGGAACGCGACGAGATCGTGAAGCTGTTCGACGAATGGGGCGACGTCGACCGGTCCCATCGCAAGCTCGCCCACCGGGGCTCCTGTCTGGGCCGGGTGTGGGTGTCGCCGTCCAGCGTGGACCGCGTTCTCGCAGGCCACGGCCTCGCCCTGGCAGGCGTGCCGCGCCCCAAGCGGACGGCTCGCTCGCCGTGGCCCGGCTGGTGCGAGTGGCGCCCCAACCAGCTGTGGTGCTGGGACGGCACCCAGTTCCCCCGATGCCGGCCCGCCAAGCACGCCTACGCGATCGTTGATGTCGTGTCCCGCAAGTGGATCGCCGCCCACCTCACCGGCACCCCGGACTCGGTCGCCGCTCGAGTGCTGTCCGCCGAAGCGCTCCAAGCCGAGGGGCTGCTCACCGACGAGATCGCGGCCCGCTTGGCCGATCCCGACGCCGAGCCGCCTCAGCACGACGACATCCCGCTGCTGCTGGCGCTGTCGGACAACGGCCCCGAGATGCGCGCCGGCGACACCGCCCGCTTCATGGCCGCCTGCTCGATCGCCCAGCACTTCGGCCGCCCATCCACGCCCACCGACCAAGCCTGGATCGAGTCACTCTTCGGGCACCTCAAAGACGAGCACCCCTACCTCGACACGCTGGACCGTCCCGCCGATCTCGCCCGGGAGCCCGAACGCGTCCGGACCCACTACAACGAGAACCGGCTGCACGAAGGCATCGGATACGTCACCCCCCAAGACGAGCACCAAGGCCGAGGAGAACAGATCCGCCGAGCCCGCCGAGACGGCCTCCGACAAGCCGACGCCCAACGCCGCCACGCCCGCCGAAACCGACCACTGCCATGACCAACCCAACACCACCGCCAGCACGCCGACGCTGCTTGAAAAACCCGGCAATCTGTCGCGAAAAGTCAGAAACACCTCAACAGCCCAGCACCCCAACCGAACACCCCACACCCCCTACCCCCCAACGCACCACCCACCCCGCGGCCGGCCCCGTCGCGCCCCCACACCCAAACCCCGACCGCCCAACCCCGCCACCGGCCCCCATCACCTCGCGTTCTTCAGCGTCAGTTGCCTCGCTCACCCGCCCTCCCAGGCCGTCCCGCTCCGTACTGCCCCGAACCTAGGCGCGCGCCGCCTGTTCCCGTGCGATTCCGCCGCTTCGTTTCTATTCCGGTTCTATTCGGGGGTACCTACAAGTGTTCGTTGCAGCGTTCTGACCTGCGGTTTCGCTCTTTGGGGCGCGGTTGCTCGTTCTATTCCGGTTCTATTCGGGGGTACCTACAAATGTTCGCAATACGCCTCTGGCCCGGAGCATCGCGTCATGGGCAGGGTGCTCGGGTTCCATTCAGGGAGTGTCGAGCAGCCAGAACGAACCTCGGCCGTGACCCTCGACCCGAACGAGGCCCATTTCTCGCAGTTCGACGAGCGCTTCGCGCACGTCGGCTGCATCGGCCATGAGCGCATCGGCAAGCTCGCCCCGCGAAGCAGGGCCGACGATCAGCGCCGACAGCACCGCCGCTTCGAGCTTGGAGACCTCCACGCTCGTCCCGTCCGGCCTCAGCCAGTGTCCCCAGCGCGGCACGCTGCAGGCGACCGACGCAGCGCCGGCCACAAAGACCGGGCGGCCGAGGCCTTCCTCGGCGCACCTTCGGATCATGCGCAACGTTCCCGAGCCCAGCTGCTCGACGATGCCTCGCCGGTACAGGCAGCCGAGCATCACCGGATTCCACGGGTGCGAACTGTGCGGCACGTACAGGTCAGCGGGGGTGAGGCCAAAATGCAGCTGACCGGGCGACGACACCTCGAGGCGGTCGGCATACAGCCGTACTTGCACCAGTCCGGCAACTGCGTAGTCGCGATGGCCGAAGGCGTTGGCCAGTGCCTCACGCACGACGGCCCGCGGGATCTCCGAGTCGGTCTCGGACTGCAGGCCGCTGCCGATCTGTGTACGCCAACTCAAGTGCCGGTCGCAGAACGCCATTGCCTTGCGCAGTGAGGCGTACACGTTGTCGTTCACGAGCACATCGTCGCGGAGCTCGTCTGCAAGCTCTGTGCCGTCCACGACCACGAGCCGGCAGCCGAGTGTCGGGTAGCGACCGCCTAACTCCCCGACACGTCCGAAGAGCGCGATGGCACCACGGTTCGGCAAGCCTTCGCCATCCAAGAGGCCGAGCGCCAGCAGCACGTCAGGCACCGAGGCATCTGCATCGAAAGCAGCACGCCCCGCTGCTATGGCGTCGTCTCGAAACTGCTGCACTTCGCGTTCGTCGACTGCTTCGAAGCCGAGTCCCGATGTCTCGAGTTCCCACCGCGCCGTGCCGTGAACCCGTTCCAGCACCAGCGACAACTGGGTCTCCTCGGGCATGTCGAGGGTCGCAGCCCCAGCGCGCACATAGTGACGACCGCGATAGGCGTATGGCTTGCGCGTGCCGGACGGAACCCCTGCCACGATGACCTCGCGGCCGGCACAGTCGGGGAGAGGGACTCGATCAATCGACGGGGGATACCGCGGGTGAATCTCCTGGCATGCGTTGGTGATGTCAGTGAGGGTGTCTTCGCCTACCTGCTGGCCAGTGACGTTGCCCTTCGGGTTGACCCCGAAGATCACCTGGCCGCCCCGGCCGTTGAGCATCGCCGAGAGCGTCTTGACTGCCTCGTGCCGCTGGCCCGTGGTCGCCTTGAACTCGACGGTCTCGGACTCGCCTCGCTGAGCGAGGCGCTCAATCTCCTCGGGCGTCATCGCCTGCCAGTATCGCCGCAGCGCTGATCGGTCCGCGGCACCAGGTCGCGCGGGCGACGGCTGCACCCGCTCATGTCGGTTGCACAGTCATCCGCGGATGATCCCCGCCGACGAGTCCGCGATCCTGCGTTCTCGCTTACCCCGTTCTATTCCGGTTCTATTCGGGGTACCTACAAGTGTTCGCAACAGCGTCCTGACCTGCGGTTTCGCGCTATGGACTATCGCTGCTGGTTCTATTCCCGTTCTACATCCGTTCAATTAGCAGGGATTATCATCTCACATTCTCGATGATATAATCGATTGTATGAGTGAATCAGCGCCGGCTCTGGCTCCGCTCTTCAGGTCCGACCAGCAGTTTCGTCTCCTCGGCGTTCTGTTTGCGGGCACTGGTGCAGAGGTCTCCATCGGGGAACTCGCGGAACGCGCAAGCGTCGCGCAGGCAACCGCAAGTCGAGAAGTAGCACGCTTGGAGCAGCACGGTCTCGTGGTGACTCGCCTACTGGGCCGCAACAGGCTGGTCAGCCCCAACTGGAGCCTCCCGTGGGCGCCCGAACTGCGCTCCATCCTCATGCAAACCGTCGGCGTGGTGGGACGCCTCGGCGATGCGCTTCGGGGGATCGACGGAGTCCACGAGGCGTTCGTATTCGGTTCGTGGGCTGCGCGACTCGAAGGTGAACCGGGTCCGTTCCCAAATGACGTCGACGTTGCAGTGATCGGCACGGCGTCGCTGCGGACGATCCGCCAGGCTTGCCGCAAGGTGGAGCAGGACCTTCGAGTTGATATCAACCCCGTCGTGATTGATCAGACGAGCTGGGACTCCGACGCGCCGGAGCCATTCGTCGCGCACATCAAGGAACACCCGCTGGCAGGCTGCTGAAGAAGAAGGCAGTTTCGAGCGTGCCTGCAACTCTCTGACCTGCGGTTCTGCCTTGGCGATTCCGCGATTTGGCGCATTCTTCAGCTGCCTGCTGGGGTGCTTTCTTGCGCCGAAATTCCGGCTCGGATCCGCAACGCAGGAACTAGCGTCCTGACTTCGCCAGCCGACCTCGGGATGCACCACGACAAGTACGGTGAGCACGCGTCTTCTCTTCCTCGATCACTCAGGTAAGCCTGATGCGAGCCATCCCTCGCGCGCCGTCGTGCTCGGCGGACTGTCGATTCCGTCGGTGCATGTGCCGTCACTCGCACGAAGGTTGCAGTACTCCAAGACCGGCCATCATGACCGATCACTCGCAACCACCAATGGAGTTCGCCCACCGATAGAGCTTGCCCTGCTTTGGACAGATTCATCGAAGCGCAGCCCGTCGCGCCGTCGATTACCGCTGTGCTGCAGCCCAGCTTGAAGCACTTCCTGGAGCCATGCGCAAGCGCCGAGAGCGCGGACCTGCTGAACCGAGTGCTGCGTAGCCGCCGCCGGGTCGTTGAGATCGCGCACGCCAAGGGCGCCAGCAACGTGCGCGTTGTCGGATCAGTCGCTCGTGGGGAAGCGCGCAACGACAGTGACATCGACGTTCTGATCACCGCAGTTCCCGGGGCGAGCCTCTTCGATAGTCGCTGACTTGTAGATGGAACTGGAGCAATTGCTCAACGCACCTGTGCACGCTGCCACTGATGGCGGCATGACCGACGAGGAGCGCGAGGCAGTGGACGCCGAGGCAATCGCACTCTGAGGGGTGTCGCTGCGTCGCGTCATTTCCGAACAGGTTTCCCGCTCCGTCGTTGAGGTTCGTCACACTCTCGAGTTTGGAAACTGGCTGTTCGGCATGGGCAATGCGAAATTCATGGGGTCCATGGGTTGCGGAGGTGCTTGAGCTACGCTCGCCGCAAGGCTGATGCCGCTACCGGTCCGGGGTCTTGAGTGAACGAGATCTATCTCGACTACAACGCGTCCGCACCCTGCGATCCGCGGGTGACCGAAGCGGTGGCGAAGGCCATGACCGACGGGTTCGGTAACGCATCGTCGGCTCATCGGTTCGGCCGGCGGCAGGATGCTGCTGTCAGCGACGCTCGCGAACAAGTGGCCGAGCTTGTGGGTGGGTCACCCAGTGGGGTGATCTTCACTGCGGGCGCGACAGAAGCCAACAATCTGGCGCTCGGCGGATTTGCTGCCGCTGATTCTGAGACCCTGAGTCGCGCCCAATCGACACTCGTGACCTCGGCGGTCGAGCACGCATCCGTGGGTCGGACGGCCGAGGCGCTCGCCGCAGCCGGCCGCTGCCATCTGCAGATCGCGCCCGTGACGCCGGGCGGCTTCGTCGACTTGGAGGCGCTGGTAAGCATGGTGCAGGCGACCGAGGGCGGGCTGCTGGTGTCGGTCATGGCCGCCAACAGCGAAACGGGCGTCCTGAATCCGATCGCCGAGATTGCCAACCTGGTTCACGAAGCCGGTGGGCTCTTCCACTGTGACGCGACGCAGATGGTGGGTCGCCTGCCGTTCGATATGACGGCGCTGGGGTGCGATCTCGTTTCGCTCAGCGGCCACAAGGTCTGCGGTCCGACGGGCGTGGGAGCGCTGGTGGGAACCCGGGAGGCGCTCGCGACCTTGCGTCCGGCAGTGTGGGGCGGCGGCCATGAACGCGGCCTTCGCTCGGGCTCACTGAACGTGGCGGGAATCGTCGGATTGGGAGTCGCAGCCGAGATCGCTGGCGATGAGCAGCCGACCGAGGCCGAGCGACTGGGCGCGTTGCGTGACCGGTTCGTGGCCGCGCTGGAAGGCGAGCTGGCAGACGTCGTGCAGAACGGCGATGTCGAGCGACGCCTGCCCAACACCGCGAACCTGCGATTCAGCGGAGCAGACGCTGACGCTGTGCTAGTGAACATGGATCCCGTCGCAGCGTCGGCGGGGAGCGCCTGCAGCACGGGCGCCATCGAGCCCTCGCCCGTGCTGACGGCGATGGGGCTCTCGCGGGATGCGGCCTTTGAGTCGGTCCGGTTCAGCCTTGGCCGCTTCACGACTGCTGCCGAAATCGAAGTCGCCGCCCGAGAGGTTGTCACAGCCGTTCGTTACGTTCGCCTCATGACCTCCGAGGTGGCATGACATGCAGTTGAGCGAAGCAGCACAGCCGGTGTTCGCACGCCACGAGACCTTCCACCCTCGCTACGGCTGGTTCAGGAAGGCCTACGTCGCGGCGTCACGCGACCCTTACGTGTTTGCGAGCGAAGACGCTCCGGTGCGACTGGGTGTCGGCAAGAACATGGTCCGGTCGATTCGCTTCTGGGGACTGGCCGCGAAGGTCGTCACGGAAACGCCTGATCCCGAAGCGGCATCGAATCGCAAGCCGAACATCGTCGTGCCGACCCGGTTCGGAGAGGCGCTGTTCGGCGATGGCGGCTGGGACCCGTGGATGGAAGACCCAGGCACGCTGTGGCTGCTGCACTGGCGGATGCTGGCTCAGCCGTGCAGGTTGCCTGTCTGGTGGCTGGCGCTCTGCGACTTCAATGCGGTTGAGTTCGAGCTGGAGGACCTCAACAGGACCGTCATGACACAGCTGCGCGCCGTGCCGGACTGGAAGGAGCCGAGCGAGTCCGCAGTCCAGAAAGACCTCAGCGCATTCATGCGCACCTACGCACCGACCGCGCGTGTCGGCAGGGAAACGCTCGACGATGCTGCCGACTGCCCACTGCGGGAACTGCGCCTGGTCGGCCGCTCCGAGGCAACGGGAGCCCATCGCTACAAGCTGGGTCCGAAGCCGACTCTGGCCTCAGCGGTCGCGACGCACGCCGTGCTCGACTGGATCGCACGCATCGGATTGACAGGTCAGACGATCACGCTCGAACGAATTGCGGCAGAACGAGGCTCGGCGGCGAGTGTCTTCAAGCTGAGTGCCGCCGACCTGCTTGTCGCATTGACTCCCGCAGTTGAAGCCTCGAACTCACTCGACCTAGCGACGCCCACCGGGGTACCCCAGCTGTCGTGGGAAGGAGATGCGGCGGCGGTTGCTGCCGATCTGCTGTCCGAGCACTTTGCCGCCACCCCTGCAGTTCCAGTCGCGGGGCTGAGGGGCGATAAGCCGGTGGACTACACAAGCGACTCAGCCGACAGCGACGAGCCGGAAGACACATTGACCCGTCTTGACGCTCTGCAGCAGAAGCGCAACCCGGGGAGACGACGGTGACGACCTTGGCCGACGTCCTGACTGTGCGAAGCCAGTTCGCCCGGTCGGCAAACTTCGAACGCGACGCTGAGAGCGCTGAATCCCTCGACGGATATGTCGTCACAGCGCGAGCGCTCGACGTAGTAGGTCGTGTCGCCGACACGGCCGCAGGGCCGGCCGGAGGCGCCTGGTCCGTCACCGGTCCGTACGGCTCAGGCAAGTCGTCGCTGGGTCTCCTGCTCGACGCGGCCTTCGGGTCGCCGGGTATCGCGCGTGAACGCGCGCTCGACAAGATCTCCGAAGCCTCGTCGGCCGCCAAGGAGGCGGTACTTGAGGCACTGTCGAATCACCAAGCCCGTTCGCACGGCTTCTATCGGGCGCTGGTCACCGCAGATCGTGAACCGGTGGCGCGCACCGTATTGCGCGGGCTGCATCGTGCCGTGGTGCGTCGCCACGGCACGATTCCCGGTTCTGCCGAATTCCCGGCTTCTTCGGTGCTCAAGCTTGCTCAGCGACGCGCAGGCCGGAAGGAGGACCCGGTCGATCCATCAGTCAGCGAACTGGTGGACATCGCAAGCTGTATGGCCTCGCGGGCGCCGCTGCTCATCGTCATCGACGAATTCGGGAAGAACCTCGAGGCAGCCCGCGACAACGAGTCAAGCGACACCTACCTCCTGCAGCGACTGGCCGAAGCTGGCCAGGGCTTTGGCTTGCCGATCTTTGTCGTCACGCTCCAGCACCTGTCGTTCGAGGAGTACCTCGCGGATGTCGATGACCGTCGACGCCGCGACTGGGCCAAAGTGCAAGGTCGATTCGTGGACATCGCATTCACCGAGTCGGCAGCTCAGACGCGTGCGTTGATCGCTCAAGCGTTTGATGTGGGTGAAGAAATCCGTCTGCGAATCGACGATTGGGCCGAGTCGCATGCGCAGGCACTTGCGTCCGCGGGTATCGCCGATCTCAGCGATCCCGCTGCGATCGCTTCATGTTGGCCGCTGCATCCAGTCTCGACATTGGTGTTGCCCGAGCTGTGCAATCGGTTCGGCCAGCATGAGCGGACGCTGTTCTCATTCCTGGCTGGCAATGAGTCCGGCACGGTCGCAACGCTTGCTTCTGGCATCGACATGGACGCTGCAGGTGAGCTCCCGTCGATCGGCCCTGAGGCTGTGTACGACTACTTCATGGGCACCGATGGTGCCGGTGTGAGTGTCACCGGTCGCTCAAGTCGATGGATGGAAATCGCGAGCCGGCTGCGTGATGCCAATGGCCTTACTGACGCTGAGCAGCGTCTCGCCAAGTCGGTCGCGTTGCTGAATTTGGTGTCTGCATCCGGCGCAGTCAGGGCCAGCGCATCCGTGCTTCAGCTCGTCGATCCTGAATCGAGCGCGGTGCTTTCCGGCCTCGAGCAGCGAGGCCTAGTGACATACCGGGCCTTTGCTGACGAGTATCGAATCTGGCAAGGCACTGATGTCAACGTCGTTGAGCTGACGGCAGCGGCGCATGACCGGATCGCCGACCAGCCATTGCACCGAGTACTGGAGACTGCCCACGCGCTTGAGCCCATGGTTGCTGCTCGTCACAGCGCTCAGAACGACACCGTTCGGTTGTTCAGGCGCCGCTTCGCTAATGGTGATGAGACGGTTGAGCCACCCGCTGCACTCGACAGTGTCGACGGTGACCTCTTGCTCGTCACCAACGCCGAAGGCGAGATTCCGACGTTGTCGGACACGGTGCTGGGTTCGTTTGCTGCTGCCAGAAACGCATCGCGTCAGGAATGGAATCTGCGTTCCAAGCCCGTTGTCGTCGCTCTGCCCGACGATGTCGGCGAGCTTGATCGCGCTGCGCGTGAGGTAGCGGCTCTGAGCGATGTGCTTACGGCGCCGCAAGTCGAGGCCGATTGGGTGGCTCGCCGCGAAGTCGGAGAGCGACTGGCCTCGGCAAGATCGCAGTTGGACGCGGCCGTCTCACAGGCATTCAGCACTAACGCCTGCCGCTGGAAGCTGCTCGACAGCGGAGTAGGCGTGCCCCTGAGGCCAGGCCGGGGGAGCGCGCCGCTCTCGGAAGCGGCAGACCTCGCCTACCCGTATGCACCACGCGTGCCAAACGAGATGCTGAATCGCTCTGATCTGACCTCACAAGGCGCAAAGGCTCGGAAAATCCTGTTGACAGCCATGATCGAGCACGGCGTCGAGTACCGGCTCGGTCTCAAGGGTTACGGGCCCGAAGTTGCGATGTACGAGGCTGCGTTGAAGCACGCAGGATTGCATCGCCCCCAAAGGGTTGGCGGCGATCTGGCGTTCGGCAAGCCGCGAATCCGCAGCAACAGCAAGGTCACTGAGGGCCTCAAGCAGATTGAGCAGATTCGCTTCGCACCGGTCTGGGGGGCGATCGAGGGCGCGTTTGAGTCTGCGAAGAAGGCGCGACTCAATGTCCGGGACCTGTACCTCACGCTGGCTCTGCCGCCGTACGGCGTCAAGGCCGGCGTCATCCCCGTCATCGTCACGGCAGCTCTGTTGGCGCGAGCTGACCGAATCGCGATCTACGAACACGGCACCTTCCAGCTCGGCCTCTCTCCGGAGCTGTCCGAGCGCATGGTTCGCAACCCTGAGCACTTCGAGATCAAGCACTTCGCGAACATCTCGGGCCGCCGCCGCGATGCGCTCGACGTGCTTGCGGATCGGTTCGGCATCGACGCGGGACTCGGTGGTCGCCGGGTTGGCAACGTGCTCGCCGTAACTCTCTACCTAGCCGGACGGATGCGCGGCCTTGAGCAGTGGACGCGCCGAACGTCGCATCTGTCGGCCCATGCGCTCGCAGTCCGAGACGCCCTGAACGAGGCAACGGAGCCCGATGTCTTGCTCTTTGAGCTCTTGCCCGTCGCTCTCGGTTATGCGCCCATCGCACCGGGTCGCAAGGGCGCAAAGACGCGACAGGTATCACGGAAGGGCGAATTTGACGCTTTTGCCGACAGGCTTGCCCGATGCATCGACGAACTCACTTCTCGCTGTCGTGTGATGATCGGCGAGCTTCGCGACGAATTGCTCGCTTCCGCAGGTGAACGCACGCGGCTCGCGGTTAGCGGCCCGGCCGCAGGTCTCGTCGATGAAGTACTCGATCGCGAGATGCGCGCGTTCATCTTGACGTTGTCAAACGAGGTGTACGACGACGATTACGACTGGATGGCATCCGTCGTGACGGTGGTCGCCAAGAAGGCACCAACGGAGTGGAGCGATGACGACCTGGCGAGCGTGCGGTCAGAGCTCCCGCGCCGGCTGGCGGCGTTCAACCGCCTCAGAGCACTGCACGCCGAGCACCGAGCCGTTGGAGGAACGCCATTCAACGCCCTGCGAATAGCCGTTACGCATCAATCTGGTAGCGAGGCTGTGCGACTCGTCGACGTGGCTCAAGACGAAGACACGCTCGTGAGAGACGCTGTCTCGCGAATGCTCGGGGACCTGACCGGGAAAATCGGTTCCCCCCAGCGGGCTCTCCATGTTGTACTTGCCGATCTTGGCAAGCGGCTCCTCGAACAGGGCGACGCAATCGACATCGGCCCGTCTCAGGACTCGATGCCATGGGAGGCGGCCGGTCATGGCTGATCAGACACGTCACATCTGTGGCATCTCAGGTGGCAAGGACTCGAGCGCGCTGGCGCTGTACCTGAGGGATCGCGTGCCCGAGATGGAGTACTTCTTCTGTGACACCGGTGCAGAACTGCCTGAGACGTACGAGTTCCTCACCCGGCTCGAGGTCATCTTGGGCAAGCCGATCGCCCGCCTCAACTCTGAGCGAGGGTTCGACCACTGGTTCGAAGTCTTCCGTGGCGCTCTGCCGTCGCCTCAGATGCGTTGGTGCACGAAGGTGATGAAGATCAAGCCCATCGAGGCGTGGATCGGCGACGAGCCTGCAATCTCGTATGTGGCCATCCGTGCCGACGAAGCCAACCGCAAGGGCTACATCTCGACGAAGCCGAACATCGAGAGCCGCTTCCCGTTCGTCGAGGACGGCGTAGACCACGACGGAGTCATGAAGATCCTCGACGACGCCGGAATCGGTTTGCCCGACTACTACGAGTGGCGAACGCGCTCGGGTTGCTACTTCTGCTTCTACCAACGCAAGGCCGAGTGGGTCGGCCTCGCTGAGCGCCACCCGGAGCTATACGAGCGCGCCATCGCTATCGAGCAGAAGGTGCTTCTCGACGCCGGTGCCGACGGGGACGCTGATTTCAGCGAACGTGCGATGTCAGGTCGCCAGTACACGTGGAGCGGCGGCGAAACCCTCGTGCAGTTACGGGACCGACGAGACGACATACTTGCCAAGCACCAAGATGCGCTCGCCCGGGCCAAGTCTGCCCGGCGCAACCTTCCGCTCATTCAGGTGCTCGCTGGTGCTCTCGACGAAGATGACGACGCAGGTGCCTGCACGGTTTGTGCCCTGTAGACATGCATTTCGAACCGGGCGTACGCCCTGAGGAGCTTCTCAGCAGCGTGGACGATCGCCTCGCGAGTCGTCTGTTGCCGCCGGGTGCGTACCGATTGATGCGTACGTTGCAGCCAAGTCTGCTTGAGGGGCCGGATAGACCTCGAACGTTGGCGAGGCTCTTCTCCGCCGAGACGGCAATTGACGACCCCATACGGCGTGGCGACGTTCTAGGTCTTCTGCCCGCAGCCAAGAAGGCGGAACTTGCTGAACGCCTCGGATGTGGGGTAGACGAACTGGGCGATCCCCTCAGTGCCGCCCAGCGCCGGGCAATTCTCGGATTCTTGGGGATCGCCACAACTCCCGAGACGGCAGTGGTCGGTGCTTCGCCACCAGACGTCGTCGAGTCACGTCGGAGCCTGTTTCCCCATCAGAAGCGAGTTGCATCGCGGGTCGAGCAGTTCCTCTATAGGGAGTCGGGCCGAGTGATGCTGCATCTCCCGACGGGCGTCGGGAAGACCCGGACGGCGATGAGCATCGTCGCAACACACCTACGCCAGCGGTCGGACGGGCTAGTTGTCTGGCTGGCCGCCGGCCGTGAACTGCTCGAGCAAGCGGCCGAAGAGTTTCAGGAAACGTGGACGGCTGTCGGGGACAGGCCCGCTCCTTGCCTCCGATTCTGGGCCGACCACAGCCCCAACATCGAGGACATCACCGACGGCATTGTCATTGCAGGCTTAGCAAGACTTCACTTCTATGGGCGCGAACGCGAGAGAATCTGGAACCTTGGGGATCGCACGTCGCTTGTTGTGTTCGACGAGGCCCATCAGGCCGTAGCGGCGACATACATCGATCTCGTTCAGACACTGGTCACCCGTAATCCCAAAACAGGCCTGCTGGGCCTCAGCGCCACGCCGGGGCGAACGTGGGCCGACATTGATGCTGACCTTGTTGTGGCTGAACTGTTCGACCGAAACAAGGTCACGCTGGAGTTTGGTGGGGCGAATCCGATCGAGAAACTGACCGCGGACGGCTACTTGGCGCAAGTCAGCTTTGACCTGCTGAATGTCGAGCCAGGGTTGGCCTTGGCTGCGGAGGATCTGCGCATCCTGCAAGCCACGCTCGACATCTCTGACGAAGTCAGCGAATCACTCGGCGATGACGAGCAGCGCAATCTTCGGATCGTTCAACGCCTGCTGGAGATGGTCGAAAGACACGATCGAGTATTGGTGTTCGCAGCTTCGGTCCGCAACGCGTCGCTTTTGGCCAGCGTTCTACGAGCGCTCGGAATCGACGCAGACGCGATCACTGGTACGACCGAAGCAGGACAGCGCGCCCGTGCGATCAGCAAATTCAAGCGGGCTGGAGGGAAGCGAGTCCTCGTCAACTACGGCGTGCTGACCACTGGTTTCGACGCTCCCTCGGCCAGCGCCGCCCTCATTGCTCGGCCCACCAGGTCGCTCGTGCTCTACAGCCAGATGGTAGGACGAGTGATTCGTGGTCCCAAAGCGGGCGGAACGGAGACATGTGAGGTCGTCACAGTCGTCGACACAACGATGCCCGGCTTCGGTGATGTAGCCCAGGCGTTCATGAATTGGGAGGACATATGGACGGTGTAGCGGAGCAGCTCGACTTCTCGGTGGTCTCACCAGCACTGACCATCGAAGCGCTGCGGGACTCGGGTTACAAGGACACCGATCATGCGCTAGCGGAATTGATCGACAACTCAATTGAGGCCAATGCGGCGCTCGTCGAGCTGATCGCCTGCGAGGTGCCACCAGATCCCGACCAGCCGTACTCGCGGGCTCGCGTCAACGAGATAGCGGTCGTCGATGACGGCGACGGGATGGACCCGGTGACACTGCGTCGCGCCCTTCGGTTCGGTGACGGGACACGGCTCGACCGCCGCACCAGAGGAATCGGACGATTTGGCGTAGGGCTTCCAAATGCCTCGATCTCACAATGTCGGCGCGTTGACATTTGGACATGGAGGAATGGTCCTGACAATGCAATGCGGTGCCACCTCGACCTTGACGCTGTGCGAGCCGGCCAAGGAGACATCCCCGAACCGGTTCCGGCCCCGGTACCTGATCGCTGGCGGGCGGTATCGGAGGCGACGTCGGGTACGTCGGGCACTTTGGTCGTGTGGTCACAACTTGACCGGGTCCGATGGAGAGGCGGCGAAAAGACCCTCGAGCGCACCGCCGAACTCTGCGGTCGCGTGTACCGGAAGTTCTTGAGCGGATCGATGCGGTCGATCGAGATCTCACTGAAGCTTGCGCGAGAGAAAAGCGACGAACTTGAACTCGTTGGGGAGCCACGTCTGTGCCCGCCGAACGACCCGCTGTACTTGATGGCCGGATCATCAACGCCTCCACCGTTTTCCGACAGGCCGATGTTCCAGCTATTCAATGAACGCAACTGGACTATCGAGGTGCGCGACTCCGACGGCGAACTCGTTGGAGGCGAAGTGCAGGTGCGATGTGCCTTGGCAAGGCCCGATGCGATCAACGAGAAGAAATCTGACGTTGCCTGGCCGAAGTCATACCCCAAGGCTGGCGACGCGCCGTGGGGCAAGCACGCTGACCGCAACAAGGGTGTGTCGATCGTCCGGGCTGGACGTGAACTTGAGCTCAGCCAGTCATGGGTGAACAGCTATGAGCCCGAGGAACGGTGGTGGAGTGTTGAGGTCGAGTTCGATCCACTTCTCGACGACATTTTCGGCGTAGTCAACAACAAGCAACATGCTCACGCCTTCGTGTCCGGCGCGGGTTTCGAGTGGGAGGAAGTCGCCGACCCTGGCGAGACGCTTTCCATGTTTCGGGAGCGCCTGATCGAGACATCAGATCCGCGCGGTCATCTGCTTGAGATCTGGGATTGGATCGACGATCAGATCAGCCAAATGCGCAAAGAACGCAAGGCGATCATGAAGGGCACGGGTCCAAGCGGTGGGTCCCGACACCCGACAACCGGCGAATCCGTCGAAGACATCGCGACCAACGTCATCAAGGATCAGAGCGAGCAGGGTGTGAAGGGCTCGACTGACGTCGCGCCGAAGACGAGCGACGAGGAAAAGATCGCCGACATAGCGGAATCGGCACAGCAGGTCCGCGTGGATCCTCAGATCGCCAAGCAATGGGCCGAAGAGACGGTCCACAGTGGCCGGCGCATCCTCATGAAGGGTGCAACGCTTGGTCACGATCACGCATTCTTCGATGTTGAATCCGTCAACGACGTGATTGAGGTCTGGGTCAACGACAAACACCCCGTGTACGCACATCTCATCGAGGTGCTTGACGATGAGACCAGCGGCCAGTCCCTTCAAGAACTTGTCGACCGCCTCGAGAAGGCCAGCTTCACGCTGCGCATGATCATGATTGCTTGGGCCCGCTACGAGGACAAGACGCCACCCGATCTGAAAATGACACTCGAGGATCTGCGTATGGACTGGGGTCGAGAAGCGCGGGACTTCCTTCGAACGATCGAATGACGCGACCCGGCGAGGCAGTTACCGCCCTTTTGGGATCGGCCGAGGAGACATGCTTGATCGTCGCGCCCTTCATCCGGTCTAGTGCGTTGCAGGCCGTGCTCGAAGCTATTCCCGAGGACGTCGAGGTCTCCATCGTTACGCGATGGCGACCCCTCGACCTCCTTGCCGGCGCGAGCGATCTCGACGTGTTTGACGTCGCCGCCGCGCGCAATATTGCGCTCTATCTGCGTTACGACCTACACGCCAAGGTTTTTGCGGCAGATCGCAATTGCCTCGTTGGCTCGGCGAATGTCACTGAAACTGCCCTCGGGTGGCGTGATCCTGCAAATCTTGAGCTCCTAACTGTGGCCAGCCGCGATGATTTCGAGATAGCGGCCTTCGAGGAGGAACTGTTTCGGCTGGCAATCCGAGCAACCCCGGAACACCGAGACGCCATGAAGCGCCTCGTCGCCGATCTGGCCGATGTCGTGCAACCGCTGCCAGACGCGGAGGTCGCGACGGAGGATCTCGCCGCGGGGTTGATGTCGGGAAACTGGATTCCGCGCTCAAAGAACCCTGAGGATTTGTACGCCGTGTATCGGGGGGAGCCTGATGCGGTTGGTCGTGCGGGTTTGCCGGGCATGGAAGCAGAATTGCTGCACATGGGCTTGCCCCCCGCATTGCCGGAACCGCACTTCAACTCGTGGGTGCGCGCAGCAATCGGCCAAAACCCTCTCGTGGCCGAGGTCTTGCGCCTCATCGACGAGAACGGTGCAATTGACGAGTCCGAGGTCGGTGCGACATTAGAGACCTTGGGATCTGCCTACGCGAGCGAGGCCCCCGCCGAAGTCCTAGAGGTGCTTCGTCGCTGGTTCAACCACTTCATGGCCGATCATTTTGAGACGAAGCAAGACTCGATTCGCCTCGTCAGAACCAGATCCATCTAAGGCAGCGCTGCACTGTCGGGCGTCCGAACTCGACTGCCGACTCAGCCCGCTGTTCACCCGAGTTGTTCGACGAATTCTGCGACGGACAGCACTGGGATGCCGTAGTCGCGGGCCTTGCGAGCCTTGCCTGAGCTGCTTGATGCGTCGGCTGCAACCAGCAGGTCGCAGTTCTTCTTGGTGACCGAGCTGACTGGGACAAGTCCGGCCAGCGCTGCCAAGCGCTCCAGCACGTCTCGTCCGACGGCTTCGCCCCCGATGGTCGCTGTGCCGGTGAAGCAGACGCGGGTGCCTTCCGCCAAGGCGACGGAAGGCTGAGTCTCGGTCACCTCTGGGATCGTCGCATCGGTGATGTCGAGCGCTAGCGCGATGCGCTCCATGAGTTCATGCTCTTCACGGGTGATGATGTGGTCGCGTTGTGCCGCGGCAACGATGGAGTCGAAGTAGGCACGATGCGCTTGGTCGATTTGCCGCTGGTTGATGCCGAGATCTTGCGCTGTCTCCAGCAGTTCGCGTCGTTCGGTGTCGGTGACGATGTGGTCGTCGAGTACCCAGTCGAGCAGGTCGAGATAGCTCAAGAGCGCCTCGTCGGAGAAGGGGTAGTGGGCACGCGACACGGTCCGAACCATGTCGTTGGTGCTTGCGGCGCCGCTCGGGCGTCGGAGCGTTCTCGGTCGAGAGCCTTGTTCGATGTAGCCGATGCGGCATGCCTCGGCACTGTTGCTCGGCAGCGCATCATCGTCGAGCAGCAGCGACGCGAGCTGTGCAGTAGCTCGCGCGTCCGAGAGCGCACGATGCTGGTCGGCATGGGCAATGCCGAAGCTCTCGCAAGCCAGTCCGAGCTTCTGCGACGTGGCGCGCAAGGTGCAATATCCCGCTCCGGGATCAAATGCGGTTCCGAGGCGCTGGAACTCTTGACCAAGCAACCGGGCGTCGAACGCCAGATTGTGCGCCGCCAGAACGGTCCCCTGCAGACGCCGGCCGAGCGCTCCTGCCACTTCCTCGAAGGTCGGGGCCGCGGAGACCATCGATGCGGTGACGCCGTGCACATTGACCGGGCCCACATCACGTTCAGGATTGACGAGGGTGTCGATCTCGTCCACCACCTGCCCGGTGTCGATGTCGACTTCGACAGCTGCGAACTCAACGATTCGGTCGTGTCTGCCGAAGCCGGTTGTCTCACAGTCGATGGCGACGATCCGTTGCTGAAGTGACATGGCTGACCTCGCCTGCTTCAACGCTGATTGAGCAAAGTTGATTGTGTTGGCTGGCTGAGTCTGACATTGCCGCCGTGCGCCAGCAAAGCCGGTGGCTGCCGCGGCTGGCGAAGGGTGGCTGCCGATTTAGGGGCTCAGGCGTTGCCCACCGACTCGGAGAGTCCCGGCTGTGATGCTTCCTGCGAGTCGTGCTTGTACAGCGCTGAGGCCAGCAGACCTGATGGCACGGCGACCACGCCGAGGCCGATCAGCACGATGAAGATGCTGAGCAGCTTGCCGCCGAAGCTGAGCGGCTGATAGCCCTCGGCGCCGGCGGTCAGCGACAGCACTGCCCAGTAGAAGCTGTCGAAGATGCTGACGTACAGCGTGTCGGGCTGATCGTGCTCGAGCTCGTAGATGCCCACCGATGCGATGAACATCAGAATCCCCGAGGCCGACACATACACCAGCAGCTCGTCGGCGATGTCCCGGAAGGCTGCACGAAAGCGGTCGAGTGCGGCGCTGCCTCGCACCAGCTTCACGACGCGGAACACTCGCAGCAGTCGCAGCAAGCGCAGAGAGGTGCCGGCCGGGACGTTCGCGAAGCCGCCGAGCACCGCTAGCAAGTCCACGATGCCGTAGAAGGAGAAGACGTAACGCCACGCAGACGGTGCGAGGGCGATGCGCAACACGTACTCGACGGCGAACAGCACCCAGATGACGAGTTCCAGTGTCCACAGCCATCCCGGCAGGCCACCGTCAGCTGCGGTGTAGTGCGTGTCGGCCACCAGGGTGGCCATCGAGAGCACGATGACGACACTGATGAACACGTTGACCCGACGGCCGCGCCGGGTGTCCAAATCGAAGATCTCCCGCACGCATCGCTCCTCTCGCTGCCGCCGTGGGGTGCGAGTCTGGCAACTCCGTCCCACGCTTGGACGACTGCTGGTGGCTGCTGTGGCGCTGTCGGCGGCGGTGCTCCCGACGGGTGAGCGCGCCCCGGTCCGTGACCGCGGCGTGGTGCTGGTTCGTGCGTTGTTGACGGCGGCAGGGGGCGGTGAGGCGTGCAGCGATATCGAAGGGCTGAGAGCGCAGCGGGAGCTGTTCGGCGGCGCGGCGTCGGACTCGACGCTGTGGCGGGTGATCGCCGGGCTGGGCGCGGGCGGTCCGGCGGTGCTGCTGGGCGCGGCTGGGCGGGTGCGCGAGCGGGTGTGGGCGGGCGGGGACCGCAGCAGCGCTCTGGTGGTCGGCATCGACTCGACGCCGGCGGGTGTGAGTCCGCGGAGTGATCGGTGGGGCCGGTAGTGGTTGTAGTCGTGTCGTCGGTCCTCGATGACGACTCGGGCTTCGAGGAGATTGGCGAAGTCCTCGATGTTGAGGCATTCGTCGCGGAGCCGGCCGGGTAAGGACTCGATCCAGCCGTTCTCCCATGGAGCTCCGGACTCGATGTAGGCGGTGTGGGTGCGGGAGGCTCGACACCAGTCGCGTAGTGCGTCGGCGGTGAGCTCGGGGCCGTTGTCCATGCGCAGCCGCTTGGGCGCTCCCCGTGTGGCGGCGATCTGGTCGACGACTCCGACGACCCTGTCGGCGTCGATGCTGTGATCGACCCAGATGGCCAGGGCCTCGCGGGTGAACTCGTCGATGACGTTGAGCAGCTTGAGGCGGCGCCGGGCGGCGGTCTCGTCGAACTGGAAGTCCAGCGCCCATACATGGTTGGGATGCTCGGCGCGCGGCTTCGCCGCGGCACCGTCGCCGAGCCGCTGCCGCTTGCGCCGCTGGGGGCCAGGACGCTGCAGTCGGTGGGCGCGCCACAGCCGCAGGGTGCGCTGGGGGTTGACGGCCAAGCCCTCTCTGGCGGCGATGTCGTGGGCTTTGCGCCATCCCCAGCGAGGATGGGACCGCGCGAAGCGGCACAGCCACTCCCCATAGGCGACGTCCGCGTCCGCCCGAACTGCTGGAGGACGCCGCTGGGCCGAGCGATGCTGACCCGCCACCGCGCACGCCCGGCGCTGCGACACCCCGAACCGGTCCTGGAGCCGCACTGCAGCGGCCCGACGGCGGTCCGGGGTCACCATTTTCCCTCGGTGAGGTCCTTGAGCATCGCCTTGTCCAGCTCGGCCTCAGCGAGCAGCTTCTCCAGCCGGGCGTTCTCGGACTCAAGCTCCTTGAGGCGCTTCACATCAGCGACCCTCATCCCGCCATAGGCGCTGCGCCACCGACTCCAAGCGGACTCGGTGATCTCCAACGCTCGCAGCACCGAGTCCAGCTCCTCGCCGCCGTTCAGACGCTTCTCGCCCTCGCGCAGCTTGCGAACCGCCTGCCCGGGCGTATGACGCCTTCTCCTCATCGTGGTCATCCTCCCATCCACCGGGAATCAGACCCACAACTCATGGACCCAAACCCGGGACCCCTGTCAGCCCTACGGCAGCGATTCCTACGAGTTGGCCGACGGCAGCAGCCAGACCGCCGAGTTCACCGGTGCCCGGCTCGAGTTCATGGACTCGGATGCCTTCGTGCGGGTGGTGTACGGTCCGCCGGGCTGCGAGCCGCTGCTCGGTGTGCTGGCGCTTGAGCCGACGCGATTCGAGGTGGATCCGGTCAGCCAAGAGATCAGACGCACCAAGCGGCCTCGCCTCTGAGGCACCGCGGTGATGACGACCGGGGCCTCGCGGTTGCGCTAGCTGGCTGGGCGAATGTCGAGGTGGGTCTCGATGCGGGCCAACCGGTCGGTGTGATCTAGCAGCACCGCGTTGATGGCATCGAGCCGTGTGTTGACCGCTTCGAAACGTGCGTCGGTGTCTTCGCGGAAGCCGGCCATCTCGCTGCGCAGGGTGCCTGCTTCGTTGTTCATGTCGCTGCGCAGGGTGCCTGCTTCGTTGTTCATGTCGCTGCGCAGGGTGCCTATCTCGTTGTTCATGTCGCTGCGCAGGGTGCCTATCTCGTTGTTCATGTCGCTGCGCAGGGTGCCTATCTCGGTCTTCATGTCGCTGCGCAGGGTGCCTATCTCGGTCTTCATGTCATCGCGCAGCGATTGGATGTCGCTACGCAGCGTGTTGAAGCCGGCGACAGCGAGCAGGAAGACGCCGGCGATGAGCGCACCGAGGACGGTTGTCAGCACGGGGACGAGCAACCGGCGATTCGCGGCGTCGAGGCCGCTCGTCTGCTCGGACGGCTGCCTGATTGCGGGCACAGGTGCCGTCGATGGCGACTCGGTGTCGGAGTCACCTTCTGTCGTCATGGTTGCGATGGTAGTCATGCAGCCTCCAAATGCCGACCATGACCAAGGTTCGTCAATTGCCAGTTAATCTAGATATATTTCAGCCACAAGACCAAGCGACTATCGAGTGCCGTGCATCCCGTCGTTACTGGCGACGTCGCCCGTGTGCGCTGCTGTCGCGTTGCGCTTCCCTGTCGATCGCAGCGAGACCTCCTCGTTACTCGGCGCGGACGCGGGCGGCCAGGGACGCGCTCGGTGGGTACTGTGGCGCCGCCGTCGGCGGGGGTCGGCGTCGGGCCGGCAACGGCGCAATCCAAGGAAACGAGGAAGCCATGGAACTTGGCGAGGCAGCACTGACGTCGATGACGACGAGGTACTTCACAACCGATCCGGTGTCGGACGAGACGCTGGAGCGGGCGTTCGACTATGCGCGGCATGCGCCCCAGGGCGGCAACCGCCAGCCGGTGCGGTTCATCGTGGTGCGCGACGAGGCGAAGAAGCGGCAGCTGCAGGAGTGGTACCTGGAGCCGTGGAAGGCCTACCTGGGCATGGCCCGGTCGGGCGACATCGAGATCGTCGGCGAGAGGGCCAACCGCCTGCTTGACAGCGCTGACCACTTCGCGGAGCACTTCGCCGAGGTGCCGGTGATCGTGGTGGCCTGCGGCTACCTCGACGGCGTGCATCCCACCGACACCGAGCTGGGACGGCTCAGCGTCGTGGGCGGCGGCTCGATCTACCCGGCCGTGCAGAACTTCCTGCTCGGCTGCCGTGAGGCCGGCCTGGGCACGGCGCTCACGACGCTGCTGTGCATGTACGAGCCGCAGGTCGCCGAGATGCTGGACGTTCCCGAGGGCGTGGCCACGGCGGCCCACATTGCCGTCGGCTACCGGTCCACGCCGTTCCCGCGCAAGCTGGACCGCCTGCCGCTGTCGGAGATCGTCTTCGACGAGACCTGGGGCAACCCGACCTACTAGTCCGTACAACAACAGAACCACTCGACGGGTGCATGCCATCGAGTTGTGACGTTGCGGTGTCATAGTGAAGAGATGCGAACGACACTCGACCTAGACGACGATGTGCTTGCCGTAGCGCGCTCGCTGGCACGGAAGCGAGGCGTTTCGATTGGGGCAGCCATGTCGGAACTGGCTCGTCGCGGATGCCGGCAACGCCCGCCGGCTGATTCTGGGGGAGTGCCTGGGTTCGAGGCCGACCTTGACAGCGGCCCGATAACGCCGGAGATGGTTCGCGCAGCGAGCGCGGGTTGGTGACGCCTCTTTCTGATGTCGCACACCTCATCGCCTTGGCCGAACGTCACGGCGGCTGCGTCGCGACCTTCGACAGTGCCATGGCTTCGCTGGCAGACAATGAGTCGCGGGTGCTCGTTCTGAATGCCTGATGACGACGACCCGGCCGCATTCGTCTCGGATCGGTTGGGTGGCCTGCTGGCCCCCGAAAGCGAGATGTTGCGGGCGGCGGGACTTGCCGCCGACGAAGCTGATCTGATTGCTGCCAAGCGACGGTCGCTGAGTGATCCGGTCGTGCGGCAACTGGCACGAGAGCGCTTCGCCGGGCTGTGGGACGAACCCGAGCCGGCGCCGACAGAGGCCGACGAGCGGGGTTCTGAGCGACGCGGCCGGGCCCTGGCGGCGTTCGCCGTCGCGGCGGCTGTGGCTGTGCGCCTGCCCGAGGCGTTCGGATTCGGCTTGGTCGACTCCGACGACGCCGGCTTCTATGCGCGCAACGTCAGCTTGCTTGTCTTGGCTCCGCTGGGCGGCTGGTTCGTCTGGCTGAAGAGGCCGCCGCATTGGGCAACGGCCGTGATCGTCGCCGTCTTCGCAGCTTCCGCAGCCGTCATCAACGCCTATCCGTTCGATGATGACGGTTCGACTTTCGTGTTGGCGGCGCTCCACCTGCCCGTGCTGTTGTGGCTGGTCCTCGGCCTCGCTCGGACCGGAGCGTGCTGGCGGCTGTCAGACCAGCGCATGGACTATGTGCGCTTCACCGGCGAAATGAGCGTCTACTACGTGCTGATCGCACTGGCGGGCGCCGTGTTCAGCGCACTCACCGTCGGCGCCTTCGTTGCCCTCGACGTCGACACGAGGTGGATGACCGAGTGGGTGATGGTGGCCGGGGCGGCAGGCGCAGTGGTCGTCACCGCCTGGCTTGTCGAGTTCTGGGCCGGCGCTGTCTCGAAGTTCGCTTCGATGCTGGCGTACATCTTCACGCCGCTGTTCGCCGCGATGCTGGTGGTGTTCCTCGTCGCTGTACCGGCGACGGGTCGCAGCATCGAGGGCGAACGGGAGGCGCTCATCCTGTTCAACGTGATGCTTGGCTTCGTCGTCGGCCTTCTGCTGTTCTATGGCGCCGCTCGACGCCCGAGCGATCGGCCGGGATTCTTCGATGGAGCTGCGACGGTGCTCGCCGCTGCAGGGCTGCTCACCGGCGTTTTGACGTTTGCGGCCGTGATCGGGCGCATCGCGGACTTCGGTTGGAGTCCGAACCGAGCGGCAATTGCGGGCATCAATGCCATCTTCTTGGTGAACCTGGCCGGGAGTGTTTGGCTCTGCATGGCGTTATGGCGTCGCCAACGTCCATTCGACGATCTCGTTCGCTGGCAGACGGCCCACTTCGTGATCTACGCGGCATGGGCTGGCATCGTCGTCGTGGCCTTCCCGCCGATCTTCGGCTTCGCGTGACTCACCTTGGCGGGTGAGCAGTGTGGCGGAAGCTCTAGCGTTCTCGGCTGGTTGGCGATGAGGCGCGCTGGAGCGCCGGCGACGGGGAGCACGACATGGCGATGACCGACGAGCAGCGGCGGGAAGCGGCCGCGGCGCTGCTGCACGCCGAGAACACCCGCGAGTGGATCGACCCGATCACCGACACCTACCCAGGCGCCGAAATCTCCGACGCCTATGCCATCGGCCAGTACGTCACCGAGGCCAAGGTGGCGGCCGGCCGGATCGTCAAAGGTCACAAGGTCGGGCTGACCTCCAAGGCCATGCGCTCGACCACGGGCGCCACCGAGCCCGACTACGGCACGCTGTTCGACAACTGGTTCCTCGACGAGGGTTCGATCGTGCCGGCCTCGATCCTGAACGTGCCGCTCGTCGAGATCGAGTTCGTGTTCGTGCTGAAGTCCGACCTCGGCGGCCCCGGCACGAATGCCGTGGACGTGATGCGGGCCACCGACTTCATCGTTCCCGCCGTCGAAGTGGTGGACCGGCGCTACAACCGCCGCAGCACCCAGGCCGGCGTGGTCGACAGCATCGCCGACGCCGCCTCGTGCGGCTTCATCATCGTCGGCGGCCGCCCCCAGCGCCTCGACGACGTGGACATCCGGCACCTCGGCGGTGCGCTGTACATCAACGGCGACCTCGAGGAATCCGGCACGGCCGCCGCCGTGATGGGCAACCCCATCAACTCAGTGGCGTGGCTCGCCAGAAAGCTCCACGAATTCGGCGTCACCATGTCCGCCGGCCACTCGATCCTGTCCGGCTCGTTCATCCGTGCGCGCACCATCCGGCACGGCGACGCCATCGTCGCCGACTTCGGCCCCCTGGGCCAGATCAGCTTCGGCGTCGGCTTGCCCGAGGACTGAGATCTCGGCACTGGTGCATATGCACACAGGTGCATATACACACCGACAGGGCGGCTCAGTCTTCGACGTAGGCCTCGAAGGTGCAGGAGATCTGCACCGGGCCGCCGCCTTCCACCTTCATGTTGTGGCGAGCGGGCCGCGACTCGGGGTCGGGGAAGCGCTCCAGCCACGGCCCGTTCAGCGCCGGTCGTGATGCCGCCGGGTCGGTGACGTAGAACGTCATCTTGGCCATGTCGTCCCAGGTGGCGCCGGCCCCTTCGAGCATCTGGCCGACGTGGGTGAACAGGTTCTCGATCTGCTCCTCCAGGGAGTCCGGGATGTCGCGGCCCCCGGGATTGGTCGGCGGTGTGATGCTGCTGGTGATGAACGGCCCGATCCGCGTCGCGGCGGGAATCGGATTCGCGTGCTGGAAGCTCTCGATCTCAATCGACGTGCGCGCCATAGTGCTCGCTCCTGGTTGGGTAGTGCCGGAACGCAACCGTAGACGCGGGTCGGGCTAGGAGACTGCTGAGCAATTGCCGAAATCGCCGATTCACGGACACAAAGCCGCAGGTCAGAGCGTTGCAGACTTGCCCGGATCCGAATAAATCAGCAGTTTCCTAGACGCCCTCGACGACCACCATCTGGAATTCGGCTGCACCAGCCCTGACATCGCGGGCGTGGCGGTATTTCTCGGAGTCGTAGAACCCCTTCGCCGAGTCCACGTCGGGGAACTCCAGCACGACGAGGCGTCGGGTCTCCTCGGGGCCCTCGAGGGTCACCGATTCGCCGCCTCGCACGATGAACCTGCCACCGCTCTCGGCAACAGCGGCCGGCGACAGCGCCTTGTATTTCTCGTACTGGTCGGGGTCGGTCACGTCGACCCGCGTGATGACGTAAGCAGTCACATGGCTCCTCTCACAGCCGGATGGATGCTGGCAGTCCCGGAAACAAGCGCCGCCGCTAGCCCGAGTTGAGCAAGTGCTCGCGATCGTGCTTGAACCCAGCGGACTCTGCCGTGTGGTTCAGTGCCAGCTCGGCAGCCAGATCGCCCGCAATACAGGTGTGCCGCATCTTGCGAGGCTGGGACATGTCGAACGGCACGCCCTGATGCATCAGACGGCGGTTGTCCCAGATCACCGCCTCGCCCGCGGTCCAGGCGTGCTGGTAGATGCGCGGCGGCTGGCAGGCCTCCCGGTTCAGTCGGTCCAACAGCGCCACCGACTCGTCGGGATCCATGCCGATGATGTCGTGCGCATGGCGGCCGATGAGCAGGTTCGGGCGCCCGGTATCGGGATGGACCTTCACCAGCGGCCGGACTGAGACGTCCATGTCGTGGCAGCCGTACATGCCGTAGCTGCCGTCGTCCTTCTGCTTCGGCAGCAGCCCCGCCCGACCCTGGCTGTAGTAGAGCGAATGGTGCGCTTCGAGCGTGTGCACCAGATCGCGGTCTTCTTCTGAAAGCGCCTCGTATGCCGCTCGCATGTCGGCCCAGCCGGTGTCCGCGCCGTCGCGGGGCACCAACTCGGCGGTGAACACTGCGCCCTTGGCCTGCGGGGGCATGTAGGTGCTGTCGTGGTGCCAGCCCCAGTTGCCCTTCAGCGACTTGACCAAGTCGTCGCCGGACTCGTGGTGGACTTCGCCGTCCTTGCCGACATTGGAGATCGGCGCCGCATTGAATTCCAGATTGCCGAAACGCCGTGCAAATGCGTCCTGCTCGTCGCTGGTCAGGAACAGGCCCGAGAAGATCAGCAGCGCGTACTCCAGCCAGGTTTCGTGCAGTGCGGCAAAGGTGGCGTCGTCGATGGAGCGCAGCTCGATGTCGTGCCCCCACGCTCCGAACGTGGCATCGAGCGGCTCGATGTCGAGCGTGACAGCCGTCATGGCCGGACCGTGCCACCGGTTCCGAATTGGCTTCGGGGTGCGCTGGATCGGTCCAGGGTTCAGCTTCCGGCCGAAGTCGGTCTGCGGTCTGGCCGCCGGCATTCTCGACACCGATGCAGAGGCCTTCTCCCACGGGTTCGAGTCTCCGGAAATGGTCGGTCGAAGCTTCCCGAACTGATCGGTCGAAGCTCACATGAGGGAGATGACGGCAGCGGAGATGGCGGGACGGCGCTGGGTGCGGGTGCCGACGAAGCGGCCCGCAGCGCGGCGGATCGCCCGCTCGATCTCTTCCGCGTCAGGGCTGGCCCGTGATGCGTTGACAGTCCGCTCGACGGACTCGGCGACCTCGTCGGCTAGGGCTTCGACCACGTCGGCGTGCTTCGTCGTGTCGAGCCAGCCGCGCGAAGCGACATCGGGTGCCGCTGCCAGGCGGCCTTGGGTGTCAAGCACGACGGTCACGTGCACGAAACCTGACGTGAGGGCAAGTCGTTCGCCGATGACCTCAGCATCGGGGTCGTCGAGGGTCCCGTCCACGTAGTGATACGGCGCCGGGACGCCGGCGCGCACTTGGAGCTCGTTGCCTTTGAGCGTGATCTGTGCTCCATCGGTCAGCGTCAGCACCCGCTTGGCTTTCATGCCGAGTTCGCGGGCGAGCTGCGCGTGACGAGCCAGCATGTGGAACTCGCCCTCGATCGGCACGAACCAGCGCGGTCGGCACGCTTCGTGCAGGTCACGCAGTTCGTCACGCTGTGCGTGGCCTGAGGTGTGCACCATCTCGTGGCCGTCGTGAATCACCTCAGCACCTTGGCGGGCCAGACGGGACACCATGCGGAACACGGCTCGCTCGTTGCCCGGGATCGGATGACTCGACAGGATGACCGTGTCGCCGTCTCGGGGCGTCACGTCGGAGTGCGCTCCGCTGGCGATCTGCGAGAGTGCTGCGCCAGGTTCGCCCTGGCTGCCGGTACAGACGATGCAGAGCTCGGAAGGCGCGAAGCGTTCGAGCTGCTCGACGCCGTACAGCGCATGCTCCGGAAGGTCCAGAACACCCAGTTGGCGTGCGATGCGGAAGTTGTTCACCATTGAGCGACCCACAGGGACCACGACGCGGCCTTCGTCGGCTGCGGCGTCGCAGACCTGCTGGATCCGGTGCAGGTGACTGGCGAAGCAGCTCACGATCAGACGCCGATCTGGGCGCTCGCTGAACAGCCGGCGGAGCGTGGCGCCGATCTCGGTCTCCGACGCACTGCGGCCCGGGCGGTCAGCATTGGTGGAATCGGCCATCAGCAGGGCGATGCCCTCGTCGCCCAGTGCTCGCAGGCGTCCCAAGTCGGTCAGCCGACCGTCCACCGGCGAGGGGTCGATCTTGAAGTCGCCCGTGTGCACGAGCGCGCCGGCGGGCGTGTGCAGCACGACGCACAGGCTCTGGGGCACCGAGTGGGTGATCGGCAGCACCTCGACGTCGAACGGGCCGATCCGGCGTCGCTGGCCGTCGTGGAGCAAGTGGTAGCTCGTGCGGTGGCTCAGCTGGGCTTCGGTCACCTTGTGCTCGGCGAGCGCCATCGTCAGCGCCGAGCCATACAGCGGCGTGGCGATGCTGCGCAGGAAATGCGGCACCCCGCCGAGGTGATCCTCGTGGCCGTGGGTGAGGACGAGGCCGACGACGTCGTCGGCTCTCGATTTCAGCCACTCCATGTCGGGCAGAATCTGGCGCACGCCGGGTATCACGGCCGGATCGGGGAACATCACCCCGAAGTCGATGACGAGCAGCTTGCCGTCCTGGGAGACGACGGTGCAGTTGCGCCCGACATCGCCTAGCCCGCCGAGGAAGGTGACGGTGACCGGCGACGAGGTCGTGCCGCCCCGCTGCCCGCTCCGGCTATTGCTCCGCTTGCGGCCCGTTGTGGGTCTGGGCGCGCTCAAGTCTGCTTCAGCCGGGCGTAGACCTCACGAGCGCGGTCTTCGAGACCCTCAGGCGTCGGGCCCATCGGCAGTCGCGGCTCGCCGACCGGCAGGCCGAGCGTGCGCAGCATCGCCTTGGTCGGCACCGGGTTGGGTGCTGCGTCGCCGGTTTCGAAGTCGAAGCTCTCGAGCAGGGTGGCGTTGATCTCCCGGGCCTTGGTGGTGTCGCCCGCTTCCCAAGCGTCGAACATGGCGATGTGCTCGGAAATGGCCCAGTGCGCAGCGACGCTGATCACGCCCACCGCGCCGACGGCCAGCAGTGGCAGCGTGAAGCTGTCGTCACCGCTGTACACCTCGAACCCCTCAGGTGCCTCGGCGATGACCCTCGCGGTCTCGCCGGGGTTGCCCGCAGCGTCCTTCACCCCCACGATGTTGGGGACCTGCGCCAGCTCCAGCAGCGTGGGCGTGTTGATCTTGCGCCCCGTGCGGATCGGGATGTCGTACATGATGACCGGCAGGTCGGTGCACTCGGCGACTGCGCTGAAGTGGGCCTTGATGCCGACTTGCGAGGGGCGGTTGTAGTACGGCGTGACGGCCAGGATGCCGTCCACGCCGAGTTCGGCTGCCTTGCGGGTCTGGCTCACCGAATGCGCTGTGTCGTTGGTGGTGGTGCCCGCCACGACTGGGACTGTGACGGCTTCTGCGACCGCGCGCCAGAGATCCCAGTCTTCTTTGTCGGTGATGGTGGGGGCCTCACCGGTCGTGCCGGTGATGACCAGGCCTTCGGCGCCTTCGCCTACGAGCCAGCGGGCCAGCGTCACCCCTGCGTCGACATCCAGCGAACCGTCCGCCGCAAAGGGCGTGATCATCGCCGGAACCACTCGTCCGAATCGCGCGCTCATGGGTTGGAGACTACTGCGGTGCCCGCGACCGCCTGCAACTGATAGCGATCCGCCACTCGGAGTCGCCGCAGCAACTTCTGGCCTCCTAGTGCCGCGTCAGCAAACGTTTGCGCGGTTGCTGGCGCCGTCGCTTCGCCTGCGAGCAGGCCCTCCAGCGATCCCCGCCACAGCGAAGGTTGCTTGACACGGCACTAGCACCAGGGCGAAGCGAGCTTCAATGTGGTTTCGCTTTGTCGGAATGTCGCATCTCCGCCGGACTCAGACGCTGCCTTCGTCGGCCCGGTTGATGCCGAGCGTGGCCAGCAGATCCTCGTGCAGCTCGAACCACACCGTGTGATAGCTGGGCATCATCGGCTTGGTGAGGTAGTCCAGCTCGCCGGCCTGCAATCTGGTGAGCGCCTCAGCAAATCTGGGCGCGTAGTTGTCGTAGCGAGCCATCACGCTGCAGAGCTGGTCGAGCACCCCGCTGAGTTCGCCGTGCAGCGACTCCAGCCGGTTGATGATGGCTGCGTCATAGTCAGGGTCGCTGTGGTCGTTGAGCCGTCCGCCGTCTCCCGGTCCGTCGGTGTCGGCAGCGGGATGATCTTCTGACAGCACCTGCCAGTCGGTGCACAACAGCAGCATCTTGGGGTTCAGCGTCCAGAAATCCCGGTATGCCGCGGTGACGGTTTCGCGGGTGCCTGCGGCATCCAGCTCGGCCGCCAGGGCGGCTTCGCCGTCGTCGCGACCAGTTGGCGTCAGGATGAACTTCGGCACGCCGCCGACTTCGCGGAACATGCAGTGGCCGGCTGCGTCCAGTTCGGCGAGCAGCCACTCGGTCTCGTCGGGATCGAGCCCGTGGACAGCGGCCACATCGTCGACCTCGCCGAGCCCCTTCAGGCGAAGGGCGAGCCAGACCAACAGGCGCGGTTCGGAGCGGTGTGAGCCGCTCGCATCGGGTTCGGAGCGGTGTGAGCCGCTCGCATCGGGTTCGGAGCGGTGTGAGCCGCTCGCATCGGGTTCGGAGCGGTGTGAGCCGCTCGCATCGGGTTCGGAGCGGTGTGAGCCGCTCGCATCGGGTTCGGAGCGGTGTGAGCCGCTCGCATCGGGTTCGGAGCGGTGTGCGGTGTCGCTCATCCTCGCCTCACTCCACGACGAGATCCGCAAAGCGGTCCCGCAGCGTCTTCTTGGAGAACTTGCCCGTCGAGGTCTTGGGCACCTCTTCGATGATCTGGGTTGCGCTCGGCAGCCACCACCTAGCCATTCGTGGCGTCAGGTACTCGATGAGCTCGTCGTGTGTGACGGTCTCGCCCTCGACGGGCACCACGCATGCCATCGGCCGTTCCATCCAGCGTTCCGATGCCACTGCCACGACGGCTGCCTCGGCCACCTTGGGGTGGCTCATGATCTCGTTCTCGACTTCGGCAGAGCTGATCCACTCGCCGCCGGACTTGATGAGATCCTTCGTGCGGTCCACGAGGCGGATGTACCCGTTGGGGTCACAGGTGGCCACGTCGCCGGTCCGCAGCCAGCCGTCGGCGGTGAATGAGTCGGAGGCGTCGGGGCGCTTGTAGTACGAGCCGGTCACATACGGGCCGCGCACGTGCAGTTCGCCGGACGACTCGCCGTCGCGCGGCAGTTCATCGGCGGTGTCGGGCTCGCAGATGCGGAACTCGACGGTCGGCAGGATCGTGCCGACCGTGGTGCGCAGGTCGGCCTTGGCCTCATCGTCGAGGTCTTGCTGGCCGGAGCGGATGTGGGCGATCGAGCACAGCGGACTGGTCTCGGTCATGCCCCAAGCCTGCAGGATCGGCAGCCCGACCGCTTCCCGGTAGCCCTCCGACAATGCCTTGGGCACTGCCGATCCGCCGCATGGGATGGCGCGCAGGCTGGAGGTGTCACGCCCCTCCAGTTCGCCGAGCACGCCCATCCAGATCGTGGGAACCCCAGCGGCGACCGTCACCCGCTCGGTCTCGATGAGCTCGGCCAGCGCCTTGGGGGCCAGGTTCGGGCCGGGATTGACCAGCTTCGCGCCCGCTGCGACGGCGGCATGGGCGAGGCCCCAGGCGTTCGCGTGGAACATCGGCACGACCGGCAGGATCACATCGCTCTCGCAGACTCCCGCCGAGTCGACCAGCATCGCGGCCAGCGTGTGGAGGTAGGTGGAGCGGTGGCTGTAAACGACGCCTTTCGGCTCGCCGGTGGTGCCGCTCGTGTAGCACATCGACGCCGCTTGGGTCTCGCCGGCGACACGAAAGCCCGACGGCGACGCCGTCGAGATCAGGTCCTCGTAGTCGACGATGCGGGAGTCGTCGGGAATCTCGGGAGCGTCGTCGCCGCCGCCCGAGTCGTCCATGACGACGACATGGCGGACGGTTGACATGGTGTCGACCAGCGGCCACAGCAGCGGCAGCAGGGAACGGTCGACGAAGACCACCTCGTCTTCGGCGTGGTTCGCGATGTAGGTGACCTGCTCGGCGAACAGCCGGATGTTCAGCGTGTGCAGCACCCGGCCCGAGCACGGCGCAGCGAAGTACAGCTCGAGGTGGCGGTCGGTGTTCCACGCGAAGGTGGCGACTCGCCCGTCGGCGGAGATTCCGAGGTCGTCGAGTGCGCCCCCTAGCCGACGGGTTCGTTCGGCCCAGCGCCCGTAGTTCGTGCGCTCGATGCCCGTCGCAGTGGCGGTGACGATCTCCTTGTCCGCGAAGAGCGTCTCGGCGCGCTCGAACAGCGGATCAAGGGTGAGCGGCAGGTCCATCATCGTCGAGTCCATGACGCCGCAGGTTAGGAGGCTCGCCGGCAGTTGCCGAAATCTGCTGACTTGAATGGTGGCGAACCCTTGCCGACAGACGGCGGCTTTGGTTGCCCAGACGGCGCCGAGATTCGGCTCAGCTGTTGTCGGCTGCTGGGGGCACGGTGACCGTCACGGTGTAGACGCGCACATCCGCGTTGTCGGTGTCGGAGTCGCCGTCGGCGTCATAGGACGACGTCACCGTGATCGTGTTGTCGCCAGCGCTGAGCGTCGCCGTGGTCCCCGTGCCGGTCGTGCCGTCGGCTGCCTCCCACGCGACCGTCACCGTCGCGTCGTCCGCGAACGCCGCCGCCGCGGTCACCGTCGCCGCCGTCGTGCCCGCCGCTGCGGTGCCCTCATAGGAGAAGATGCCCGTCTGGAACACCCCGAACTCCGCACCCGACACCGACAGCGACCTCAACGCCGCCGAAGTCGGCATGTTGTAGGCGTAGATCTTCTCGGAATAGTTGGTGCGATAGTTGGTCACCCACATGGTGCGCCCGTCGGACCAGATGTCCGCCGGCCAGGCGTTGCCCGTTCTCCCGAGATTGTCGAAGTCCAGATGACTGCGGCGGACGCCGGTGGCGAGGTCGTACGCGTAGAGCTTCTTGTCGACGATGTGCGAGACCCACATGGTGATCCCGTCCGACCAGATGCCTTGGGCGTCAACGGTGTGCGAGAACTTCGGCTTGAGACTGATGCTGCGCGAGCTCATGTGGTCGCCGCTGTCGAAGTCGTAGGCACGTACGACACGGAACGCTTGGTCGAGCACCCACATGAGTTCGCCGTCAGACCACACCGATTCGGGATCGGGCGGGAAGCGCCCCTGGTTCCAGGCGAGGGCGAAGTCCCTGTCGGGCACCCTGTTGCCGGTGTCGACGTCGACAGCGACGACGTTCCAGTCGCGGCCGCGGTCGTTCGCCAGCCACATGGTCTCGCCGTCAGACCACAGCCCGCTGATCTGGTTCGTCCTGGGAGCGGTGATGTCGTCGTCGGGCCGCCTTGTCAGGGTGTCCAAGTCAAGCGCATAGATGCCGTGATCGGTTCCCAGCACCCACAACGTCGTCCCGTCGGACCACAGATCGTCCGGGATCACTCCGGGAATCAGCGACTCGAAGTCCTTGTCGGGCCGGCGCGAGAACGGTCCGTCGTCGTCGATGAGGTGGATCGTGACCGACGTGGCGGTGGTGCTGACGAAGCTGGGGGGCAGGTCTCCCAAGGCGAAGACCACGTGTTCGCCGTCGTCGTGGTCGGTGTCGTCGAGGGCGGTCACCGTGAAGGCCTTGACCGTCTCGCCCACGCCGAAGTCGAAGCTGAGGTCATCGGTTGAGTAGCTGAAGTCCTCAGAGGCAGCGTCGCCCCGCAGCGCCGCAGTCAGCGGAACCGTGACCGCTTCTTCGGGCGGGCTGTCGAGGCGCAACCGGACCTGCACAGCGTCGCCGCCCTCGTATGCGTAGTCGTTCGCGAGCACTCTCGCCTGGCACAACGCTTGGTCACTCTGCCCAAAGCACTCGTCCGCGTACGGGCGCGCCCTCTCCAGCCTCACTCCGATGTCGTCGTCGACGATTTCTACAAGCGCGGTGGTCTGGACTGCCGCACGGAACCCCGGCGGCAGATCGCCGAAGCTCAGGGTCAGCCGGTGGCCGTCGTTGTTGAGGCTGTCGTCGGGAACGGTCACGGTGAACGTCGCGCTGGTCTGGTCCGCAGCGAACACCAACGTCGTGCGCGACAGCGAGTACTGGCGGCCCTCGCCGCTCAAAGCGATCCTCAGCGGCACCGACACCTGCCGCTGGGGCAACTCGTACAGCTCCACGGTGATCGTCACCGGCGCGCCGCCCTCGGTGACCCGGTACCTCCCTTCGGCGAAGCTGGCAGCCACGTCGGGGGCGTCGGTGTCGACCAGCGTCACTCCCGCCGACCCCGACCACGTCAGCCGGGAGCACGACGGGATCGACGGGCCGAGGAGGCTGAGGGTGAGCGTCTCGTCGTGCTCGAATCGGCTGTCGTCGTTCGCGGCCACGGTGAACGTCGCCTGGGTCTGGCCTGCCGCGAATGTGAGCGTCGAGGGCGCCAGCGTGTAGTCGTCGTCGCTCACGCCGTTGCCGTGGGTCGCGCGCAGCCGGAGTGTGACCGGCGTCTGGAGTGCCTCGGACAGGGTCGCCGTGATTGTCGCCGCCGGGCCTCCCTCGGTGACGCGGACTCGGGTGACGCGGGCCTGGTTCGGGCTGAGCCAGGCAAACAGCCTCGAGCACACCTCATGAAGAGAAGCAGTGTCCCCGGTGCCGCTGCTGTCCGGTGGGTTGGTGTTGTCGGTGTCCGGTGGAGTGCTGCTGTCGGTGTTGTCGGTGTCTGGTGGAGTGCTGCTGTCGGTGTTGTCGGTGTCCGGGGTGGTGTTGTCTGGTGTGTTGTTGTCGTTGGGGGTTTCTGTGCCGGTGGGGCTGCGGGGTGCGGTGGTGGTGGTGCGGCAGTTGCGGAGGTCGTTGTCGAGTGCGTAGCGGGCAGCAGCAGCAGCGTCGGTGACGCGTGCGGCGGGGTAGCCGAGCTCGGCGAGCTCGTCGGAGATGTCGTCGCTGATCGTGTCGGTGTCGCCGACCACGACCGCGAGCTGCGGGCGGACGCGTCCCAGCGCCGAGCGCGTGTCGCTGCCCAGCCCGTCCGCGCTCGCCGTGTAGAGCACCACGCTGTCGCCCAGCGCCGCCGCCAGCGCCGCTGCCGTGCCGACGTCGGCCTGCGACCAGCCGTTCGCGATCACCGCGGCCTCCGCGCAGCCGGACGCCCACCGGCGGGCCGCCAGCGCGGCTGTCGTCACCCGGTCCTTGCCGCCCACACGCTCTGTCCCGACGCCGCCGGCCGCCTCGGCCGCCGCAGCGACAACCGAGTCAGGCACCGCCGCCGCGCCGCCCACCACCACGATCCCGCCGACCGCCTCACCAGCGAGCACCTGCCGCGTCTGGTCCGGCAGCGAACCCGAACCCGAATACAGCACCACATCCGCGCCGCCCGCAGCCGCCACCGCAGCCGCCACACCCACATCAGCCAACGACCACCCATCCGCCAACACCACCCCCGCAGCGGCCCCGCCCGAACGGCCCGCCAGCACCCGACGCGCCGCAGCAGCCGCCGTCGCCACCCGATCCGCGCCGCTCACACGCTCCACCACAACACCGGGCGCCAACGACTCCAACTCCGCAGCCACACCACCGCCCAACGCAGCCTCACCGCCCACCAGCACCACACCCGACACCACACCCGCATCCCGAACCACACCCCCAGCCGCCTCGCCCAGACCCCCAGCCGACTCCGCCGCCACCACCACATCACCCACACCGCCACCCACCAGCCCAGCCGCCACACCCACATCAGCCAACGACGAACCATTCACCACCACCAACACCACACCACCCGACCCAGACTCCCCGCCAGACTGCGCGCCCACCGACGGCACCGCACCCACCGCCAACACCACCACCGCGACAAGCACACCCCACAGACCCCTGCCGCGGCCCGGCGAAACGCCGCGCCGACACCTCACCCCACCCGCAAGACCCCGAACCAACCCCAGCACCGAACCAACCCCAACGCTCCCGCCGCCAACACAGGAACGAGACAGAGACAACAAACGAACCCGCACAACCCGCGACCCTACAACCCCGCCGTACCGCGTCCGGATTGGCCCGACAAGCCGGCCCACCCAGCCAAAGAACAACGGCCTGACAGACAGCGCCGAGACTCGGCTCAGCCGTTAGTCGTCGGCTGCTGGGGGCACGGTGACCGTCACCGTGTAGACGCGCACATCCGCGTTGTCGGTGTCCGCGTCGCCGTCGGCGTCATACGACGACGACACCGTGATCGTGTTGTCGCCCGCGCTGAGCGTCGCCGAGGCGCCCGTGCCGGTCGTGCCGTCGGCGGCCTCCCACGCGATCGTGACCGTCGCGTCGTCCGCGAACGCCGCCGCAGCAGTCACCGTCACAGACGTCGTGCCCGCCGCTGCGGTGCCCTCATAGGAGAAGATGCCCGTCTGGAACACCCCGAACTCCACGTCGGAGATCGACAGCGATTTCAGCGCCGCCGAGACCGGCATGTTGTAGGCATAGATCTTCTCGGAATAGTTGGCCACCCACATGGTGCGCCCGTCGGACCAGATGCCCGCCGGCCAGGCGTTGCCCGTTGCCCCGAGATTGACGAAGTCCAGATGACTGCGGCGGACACCGGTGGCGAGGTCGTACGCGTAGAGCTTTGCTTGGAAGGTGTTCGACACCCACATGGTGACACCGTCGGACCAGATGCCCCTGGCGTCCCTATTCTGCGAAAACTGCGGGTAGAGATTGATGGTGCGGGAACTCACGCGCTCGCCGCTGCCGAAGTCGTAGGCGTGCACCCGCTCCGTCAGTTGGTCGAGCACCCACATGAGCTCGCCGTCAGACCACACCGATTCGGGATCGGGCGGGTATGCCTCAATAGCCCGGAAGAGGGCGAAGTCCCTGTCGGGCAGCCTGTCGCCGGTATCGACGTCGACAGCGACGACGCTCCAGTTGGGGGAGCTGTCGTCCGCCAGCCACATGGTCTCTCCGTCAGACCACAGCCCGCTGACTTTGGAGGTCGGAGGCGATTGATTCCCAAACTGGAGCGTGGTGATGTCGTCGCCTTGCCGCCTGGTGAGAGCGTCCATGTCAAGCGCGTAGATCCCGCGATCGGTTCCCAGCACCCACAGAGTCGTCCCGTCGGACCACAGATCGTCCAGGGTCTCCCCGGGAATCAACCGATCGAAGTCCTTGTCGGTCTGGCGTGAGAACGCTCCGTCATCGTCGATGAGGTGGATCGTGGCTGATGTTGCGGTGGTGCTGAGGACGCTGTCGGGCAGGTCTCCCAAGGCGAAGACCAGGTCTTCGCCGTCGTCGTCGTCTGAGTCGTCGACAGCGGTCACGGTGAAGGTCTTCGCGGTTTCTCCGACGCCGAAGTCGAAGCTGAGGTCCTCGACGGAGTAGCTGACATCGTCGGCGACGGCGCCGCCCCGCAGTTCCGCTGTCAGCGGAATCGTGATCGCCTCTTCGGGCGGGCTGTCGAGCCGGACGCGGACCTGCGCGGCGTCGCCGCCCTCCAGCGCGTACGCGCTCACCGTCTCCAGCCGCACCCCGACCTCGTCGTCGACGATGTCGACCGTCACGTGGGTCCGACCTGCCGCGGTGAACCCCGCCGGCAGGGCGAACCCCGTTCCGAAACCCAAGGACAGCCGGTGGCCGTCATTGTTGATGCTGTCGTCCGCGACGCTCACGGTGAGCGACGCGCTGGTCTGGTCCGCCGCGAACGTCAGCTCCGTGCGCGACACGGAGTAGCGGTCCGCTCTGTCGGTGCCACGCAACGCAAACGTCAGCGGCACCGACACCTGCCGCTGAGGCGCCTCGGACAGCTCCGCGGTGACCGTCACCGGCGCGCCGCCCTCCTCGACCCGGTAGGACTCTTTGCTGAAGCCGACGACCACGTCGGGGGCGTCGGTGTCGACCAGCGTCACCCACGCTGTCCTCCACACATCCCACACCCGGACGCACGGCTTCGATGTGCTGACAACGTCGAGTCCGAGGCGGACCACCTCATCGCGCTCGAATCGGCTGTCGTCACTCGCGGCAATAGTGAACGACGCCTGGGTCTGATCGGCCGCGAACACAAGCGTCGAGTGCGACAACTCATAGTCGTCGTCGCTCGCTCCGTAGAGATGGGTCGCGGTCAGCCGCAACGTCACCCGCGCTTGAGGCGCCTCGGACAGGGTCACCGTGATCGTCCCCGCCGCGCCGCCCTCAGTGACGCTGACCGGACTCGGGCTGAGCGAAACAGCCGGCGCCGAGCACACCCCATTCGCAGAATCGGTGTCGACCAGCACCGCTTGGGATCTCTCTGTCCCGGACAGCCGGACACACGAACTCGACGGGCTGGCGAGGCGGACCATGAGCGTCTCGTTGTACTCGAATCGGCTGTCGTCGTCCGCGGCAATAGTGAACGACGCCTGGGTCTGATCGGCCGCGAACACGAGCGTCGAGGGCGTCAGCGTGTAGTCGTCGTCGCTCACGTCGCCGCCGTGGGTCACGCTCAGCTGGAACGTGACCGGCACCGTCGGCGCCTCCGACAAGGTCACGATGACCGTCTCCGCCGCACCGCCCTCAGTGACCCAGACTTGGCCCGGACTGAACGAGGCGGACAGCCTCGAACACACCTCATCACCAGAAGTCAGACGCAACACAGAAGCAACGCCCCCGGTGTTGGTTTTGTCTGGGTTGGTGTTGTCTTGTGGGGTGCTGTTGCCGCTGCTGTCCGGTGGGGTGCTGTCTGGTGGAGTGCTGCTGTCGGTGTTGTCGGTGTCCGGGGTGGTGTTGTCTGGTGTGTTGTTGTCGTTGGGGGTTTCTGTGCCGGTGGGGCTGCGGGGTGCGGTGGTGGTGGTGCGGCAGTTGCGGAGGTCGTTGTCGAGTGCGTAGCGGGCAGCAGCAGCAGCGTCGGTGACGCGTGCGGCGGGGTAGCCGAGCTCGGCGAGCTCGTCGGAGATGTCGTCGCTGATCGTGTCGGTGTCGCCGACCACGACCGCGAGCTGCGGGCGGACGCGTCCCAGCGCCGAGCGCGTGTCGCTGCCCAGCCCGTCCGCGCTCGCCGTGTAGAGCACCACGCTGTCGCCCAGCGCCGCCGCCAGCGCCGCTGCCGTGCCGACGTCGGCCTGCGACCAGCCGTTCGCGATCACAGCGGCCTCCGCGCAGCCGGACGCCCACCGGCGGGCCGCCAGCGCGGCTGTCGTCACCCGGTCCTTGCCGCCCACACGCTCTGTCCCGACGCCGCCGGCCGCCCCGGCCGCCGCAGCGACAACCGAGTCAGGCACCGCCGCCGCGCCGCCCACCACCACGATCCCGCCGACCGCCTCACCAGCGAGCACCTGCCGCGTCTGGTCCGGCAGCGAACCCGAACCCGAATACAGCACCACATCCGCGCCGCCCGCAGCCGCCACCGCAGCCGCCACACCCACATCAGCCAACGACCACCCATCCGCCAACACCACCCCCGCAGCGGCCCCGCCCGAACGGCCCGCCAGCACCCGACGCGCCGCAGCAGCCGCCGTCGCCACCCGATCCGCGCCGCTCACACGCTCCACCACAACACCGGGCGCCAACGACTCCAACTCCGCAGCCACAGCACCGCCCAACGCAGCCTCACCGCCCACCAGCACCACACCCGACACCACACCCGCATCCCGAACCACACCCCCAGCCGCCTCGCCCAGACCCCCAGCCGACTCCGCCGCCACCACCACATCACCCACACCGCCACCCACCAGCCCAGCCGCCACACCCACATCAGCCAACGACGAACCATTCACCACCACCAACACCACACCACCCGACCCCGACTGTGCGCCCGCCGACGGCACCGCACCCACCGCCAACACCACCACCGCGACAAGCACACCCCACAGACCCCTGCCGCGGCCCGGCGAAACGCCGCGCCGACACCTCACCCCACCCGCAAGACCCCGAACCAACCCCAGCACCGAACCAACCCCAACGCTCCCGCCGCCAACACAGGAACGAGACAGAGACAACAAACGAACCCGCACAACCCGCGACCCTACAACCCCGCTGTACCGCGTCCGGATTGGCCCGACAAGCCGGCCCACCCAGCCAAAGAACAACGGCCTGACAGACAGCGCCGAGACTCGGCTCAGCCGTTAGTCGTCGGCTGCTGGGGGCACGGTGACCGTCACCGTGTAGACGCGCACATCCGCGTTGTCGGTGTCCGCGTCGCCGTCGGCGTCATACGACGACGACACCGTGATCGTGTTGTCGCCCGCGCTGAGCGTCGCCGAGGCGCCCGTGCCGGTCGTGCCGTCGGCGGCCTCCCACGCGATCGTGACCGTCGCGTCGTCCGCGAACGCCGCCGCAGCAGTCACCGTCACAGACGTCGTGCCCGCCGCTGCGGTGCCCTCATAGGAGAAGATGCCCGTCTGGAACACCCCGAACTCCACGTCGGAGATCGACAGCGATTTCAGCGCCGCCGAGACCGGCATGTTGTAGGCATAGAACTTGCCGGAGACGGTGTCGGCCACCCACATGGTGCGCCCGTCGGACCAGATGCCCGCCGGCCAGGCGTTGCCCGTTGCCCCGAGATTGACGAAGTCTGCCCCGAGATTGACGAAGTCCAGATGACTGCGGCGGACACCGGTGGCGAGGTCGTACGCGTAGAGCTTCTCGTGGACGACGTGCGAGACCCACATGGTGATCCCGTCGGACCAGATGCCCTGAGCGTCAAAGTTGCGCGAGAACTCTGATTCGAGATTGATGGTGCGGGAGCTCATGTGGTCGCCGCTGTCGAAGTCGTAGGCATGCACGCGCCGGAATGCTTGGTCGAGCACCCACATGAGGTCGCCGTCAGACCACACCGACTCGGGATCGGGCGGGTATTCCGCCACAGACCGGACGAGGGCGAAGTTCCTGTCGGGCACCGTGTTGCCGGTGTCGACGTCGACAGCGACGACGTTCCAGTCGGGGCCGAGGTCGTCGGCCAGCCACATGGTCTCACCGTCAGACCAGAACCCCTTGATGTTCACATTTCGATCCAGCAATTCTTGATAAGCGAATGTGCTGAGGCAGGCGCCGGAGTCTGAATCGACGTTGAGGCAGGCGCCGGTGTCCAAGTCGAGCTCGTAGACCCAATGGGAGTTCACCTGCACCCAGACCGTGGTCCCATCGGACCACAGATCGGTCACGCCGCCCTGGTCTCGCGGAAGCACCGGAGAGACGTCCTTGCCGGCCTGGCGCGAGAACGCTCCGTCATCGTTGATGAGGTGGATCGTGACCGACGTGGCGGTGGTGCTGACGAAGCCGTCGGGCAGGTCTCCCAAGCCGAAGACCACATGCTCGCCGTCGTTGTGCTCGGTGTCGTCGACGGCGGTCACCGTGAAGGTCTTGGCGGTCTCGCCCACGCCGAAGCTGAAGCTGAGGTCCTCGACGGAGTAGCTGACGTCGTCGGCGACGGCGCCGCCCCGCAGTTCGGATGTCAGCGGAATCGTGACCGGCGCTGTGGGCGGGCTGTCGAGGCGGACACGGACCTGCACAGCGTCGCCGCCCTCGTACGCGTAGTCGTTCGCGAGCACCCTCGCCCGGCACTGCGCCTGATAACTCTGCGCAAAGCACTCGTCCGCGTACCGGCGCGCCCTTTCCAGTCTCACTTCAATGTCGTCGTCGACGATCTCCACCGTCGCGGTGGTCTGGACTGCCGCACGGAACCCCGGCGGCAGATCGCCGAAGCTCAGGGTCAGCCGGTGGCCGTCGTTGTTGAGGCTGTCGTCGGGAACGGTCACGGTGAACGTCGCGCTGGTCTGGTCCGCAGCGAACACCAACGTCGTGCGCGACAGCGAGTACTGGCGGCCCTCGCCGCTCAAAGCGATCCTCAGCGGCACCGACACCTGCCGCTGGGGCAACTCGTACAGCTCCACGGTGATCGTCACCGGCGCGCCGCCCTCGGTGACCCGGTACCTCCCTTCGGCGAAGCTGGCAGCCACGTCGGGAGCGTCGGTGTCCACCAGCGTCACCAACGCCGTCGCCGACCACGACAGCCGGGAGCACGACGGGATCGACGGGCCGAGGAGGCTGAGGGTGAGCGTCTCGTCGTGCTCGAATCGGCTGTCGTCGTTCGCGGCCACGGTGAACGACGCCTGGGTCTGGCCTGCCGCGAATGTGAGCGTCGAGGGCGCCAGCGTGTAGTCGTCGTCGCTCACGCCGTCGCCGTGGGTCGCGCTCAGCCGGAGTGTGACCGGCGTCTGGAGTGCCTCGGACAGGGTCGCCGTGATTGTCGCCGCCGGGCCTCCCTCGGTGACGCGGACTCGGGTGACGCGGGCCTGGTTCGGGCTGAGCCAGGCAAACAGCCTCGAGCACACCTCATGAAGAGAAGCAGTGTCCCCGGTGCCGCTGCTGTCCGGTGGGTTGGTGTTGTCGGTGTCCGGTGGAGTGCTGCTGTCGGTGTTGTCGGTGTCTGGTGGAGTGCTGCTGTCGGTGTTGTCGGTGTCCGGGTTGGTGTTGTCTGGTGTGTTGTTGTCGTTGGGGGTTTCTGTGCCGGTGGGGCTGCGGGGTGCGGTGGTGGTGGTGCGGCAGTTGCGGAGGTCGTTGTCGAGTGCGTAGCGGGCAGCAGCAGCAGCGTCGGTGACGCGTGCGGCGGGGTAGCCGAGCTCGGCGAGCTCGCCGGAGATGTCGTCGCTGATCGTGTCGGTGTCGCCGACCACGACCGCGAGCTGCGGGCGGACGCGTCCCAGCGCGGAGCGCGTGTCGCTGCCCAGCCCGTCCGCGCTCGCCGTGTAGAGCACCACGCTGTCGCCCAGCGCCGCCGCCAGCGCCGCTGCCGTGCCGACGTCGGCCTGCGACCAGCCGTTCGCGATCACCGCGGCCTCCGCGCAGCCGGGCGCCCACCGGCGGGCCGCCAGCGCGGCTGTCGTCACCCGGTCCTTGCCGCCCACACGCTCTGTCCCGACGCCGCCGGCCGCCCCGGCCGCCGCAGCGACAACCGAGTCAGGCACCGCCGCCGCGCCGCCCACCACCACGATCCCGCCGACCGCCTCACCAGCGAGCACCTGCCGCGTCTGGTCCGGCAACGAACCCGAACCCGAATACAGCACCACATCCGCGCCGCCCGCAGCCGCCACCGCAGCCGCCACACCCACATCAGCCAACGACCACCCATCCGCCAACACCACCCCCGCAGCGGCCCCGCCCGAACGGCCCGCCAGCACCCGACGCGCCGCAGCAGCCGCCGTCGCCACCCGATCCGCGCCGCTCACACGCTCCACCACAACACCGGGCGCCAACGACTCCAACTCCGCAGCCACAGCACCGCCCAACGCAGCCTCGCCGCCCACCAGCACCACACCCGACACCACACCCGCAGCCCGAACCACACCCCCAGCCGCCTCGCCCAGACCCCCAGCCGACTCCGCCGCCACCACCACATCACCCACACCGCCACCCACCAACCCAGCCGCCACACCCACATCAGCCAACGACGAACCATTCACCACCACCAACACCACACCACCAGAACCCTCCGACTGCGCGCCAGACTGCGCACCCGCCGACGGCACCGCACCCACCGCCAACACCACCACGCACGCAACGCATCCTGCCGCCGAAACCGAACGCCTCAAACGCATCACTTCAGCATGCTACCCCCGGCTTGCAACGCTCACCTGTCCTGTGTGCGGCACAGTGCCGCACACACCTGCTCCAACAGCGCGTCGGGGGTCCGTTTGCGGTTGTCGGGGTCAGGGCGGTGCGGGCGGGGCTTGTCGGGAAGCTGTGGGGTTGTCTGCGTGGGGCTTGTCGGGCGCGTTGTGCCCGGGGTTTTGGGGTTGGGCGTTCTTGTCGGCTGTTGTGGTGTCAGTTGCGTTGGCGGAGGATGCTGCGGGCGGCTTGTGCGGCGGTGTGGGTGCGGGTGGTGCCGGTGATGCGGCGTGTTTCGGCGTCGGCGGGCACGTGGTCGGCGATCTCGGCGCGCACCGCGTCGGCGACGGCTGTTCTGCCGCCGATGATGATCACTTGGGCGGGCTGGTAGTCGCGTATGAGCGCTGCGGTCGTCTCGGGCAGCGAACCCGGGGCGGTGTACGCGACTGCGGCTTTGTCGGTGGCTGCTGCCAGTGCTGCTGCTACGCCCACGTCGGGCGGGGACCAGCCGTTCGCGATCACCAGTGTGAGGTTTTCAGGTGCGTCGGCGGCGCTGCCGAGCACTTGGCGCGCGGCGCCGGCGGCGGTCTCGGCGCGGCCGGCGCCGGTCAGTCGTGTCATGTCGGGGTCGCTCGCTGCTGCTTTGATCTCGTCCTCGGCGCTGCCGCTGACAGCGGCAGTGCCTCCGATGAGGATCACGCGGGACACGTCGTAGTCGCGCAGCGCTTCCGCGGTGGGCTGGGGCAGCGAGTCGTGCTGGGTGTACAGCACCGCGGAGCGGGGGGTGCTCGCTGCGAGCGCGGCCGCTGCGCCGATGTCGGGCGGGGACCAGCCGTTGGCCACGATCAGGGTCACTCTGCCGGCGTCCGCGGGCAGGCCCAGGACGCGGCGTGCTGTGCGCGCGGCGGTGTCGGAGCGGTCGGCGCCGGTGACGCGCTCGATGTCCGACGGAGGCGACGCTGCGCCGATCTGGGTGCGCACGAGGTTGGACACTGCGGCGGTGCCGCCCACGATGAGCACCTCAGCGGGGGAGGCGTCGCGCAGCAGGCCGGCTGTCTCGGCGGACAGCGCGTCGCCGGCGGTGTAGGTCACCACGGCATTGTCGGTGCGCGCCGCGAGCACCGACGCCGTGCCCACGTCGGCGGGACTCCAGCCGTTCGCGACCACGAACGTGGCCACGCCCACGTCCAGATCGCCGCCCCCGCCGCCGCCGCCGCCGCCGGTGCTGCCGGTGGTGCCGCCGGTGGTGGTGGTGGTGGTGTCTGCGGTGTGGGGTGTCAGCACGAGGCGGGGGGGGGCGTCGTTGTCGATGATGGTGCCGGTGGCGCTGGCGGCTTCGCTGAGCACTGCGTTGTCGGGGTTCGCGAGCTCGATCGTGAAGTCCTCTGCTGGTTCTTGTGTCTGGTCGTCGGTGATCTCGACGCGGATGTCCGCGGTGGTGTCTCCCGCGTCGATGGAGACCTGCCCTGAGGCCGACGCGTAGTCGCTGCCCGCGGTGGCGGTGCCGTCGGCGGTCGCGTAGTCGACGGTGACGTCCGAGCGGGCGCGGCGCGACAGCGACACGGTGAACACGATCTCGCCGGCGTCCTCGCGTGCTGAGGAACGCGCTATCGAGACGCCTTCGAGCGGCGCCGTGGTCGCGTCGGCGTGCGCCCACGGCCCGGGGGCCGCAGCGGCGTTGACCGCGCGCACCCGCACGCGGTACTCGGTCCCGCCGAGCAGCTCGTCGACGGTGACAGCGAACCCGCCGTCGGCTCGCGGCTGCGGGTCGAGGCCGGTCGCCTGCTGCCACGGCGCGCCGGGCTGCGCCAAGGCGAACTCGATCTCGTAGCTCGAGGCCTGCTGTGCGCTGTTGCCCGCTGGCGGCTGCCACCGCACCTCCAGCTCAGCCACTGTGGCAACAATCTGGAGTTCTCCCACACGGCCCGGCGGGGCGAGCGGGGTGACGCTCACGACGCTCCACGGACCGCCGCCGACGCGGTTCACCGCGCGCACCTCGACGCTGTACCGCGCCTCGTTGGTCAGCCCGCTCAAGACGGTCTGGACGCGGCCGCCGCCGGGGGGGGCGCTCACCGTGGTGGTGCGTACCGCGCTCGAGCTGCCGAAGCTGTATCTGATGTCATAGCCGGTGACCGCAGCGCCGCCGTCGGCGCCCGGCGGATCCCACGCGACAGCCGCTCGTGCGCTGCCTGGGCTGGCCGCGAGCTCCTCCACCGCTCCGGGTGTCGTCGCAGGGGTGGCATTTGCGTTCGCGCATTCGCTGCCGCCGTTCATATTGGACGCGGCGACGCACACCACATAGTCGACGCCGTTGTCGGCGCCGGTGATCTCGACGCGCAGCGGATCAGCCGCGTCCACCGGCGGCAGGTCGGTCCAGTTCAGCGCCGCTGCGGTGCGGTACGCGACCCGGTACTCGGTGATCGGGGCGCCGCCGTCGCTGGGACTCGGCTGCCACGACACCTCGATGCTCCCGTCGCCGCCGACGACGTCGGCCAGCCTCGGCGGCGACGGCACAGTCGACGGGGTGCCGACGTCTTGGCCGGGCGGGCCGTGGCCGTTCGCGTTGCGGGCCTGCACCTGCACGTCATAAGCGGTCCCGTTGGCCAGCCCGTCGATCGTCCACGCGAACGTGTCGGCCGCCGCGGCGCCGCCGTCGACCCAGCCGCCGACCGGCCGCGCGACCCGATAGCGGACCCGGTAGCCCTCGATCGCGGCGCCGTTGTCGGCGGGCTCGGCCCACGCCAGCGCCAGCGTCCGGTCGCCGTGAGTCACCGACGACACGAGCGGGGCGTCGGGCGCCGAGGCGGGAGTGCCGCTGCCCACGGCGCAGTCGCCGTCGCCGACCGCGTTGTACGCCCGCACGCACACGTCGTAGCCGGTGCCGTTGGTCAGCGACCGGACCGTCGCCTGGCCGCCCGCCGCGGCCGGGCCGCGGCTGTGCCTGCGCCACGACCCCTGAGGGCTGCTGGTGCGCCAGCTCACCTCATAGCCCAGCACCGCGCTGCCCCCGTCCGCCGCGGGCGCGCTCCACTGCACCGCCAGCAGGGCCTCGCCAGAGCTCACCTCCAGGCCGCTGGGCCGCCCCGGCACCGTGGCCGGCGTCCCCGGCGCCGCAGCCGACCACGGACCGGCGCCCGCAGCGTTGCGGGCCGACACCGACACCTCATAGGACCTGCCGTTCACCAGCCCGCCCACAGTGTGCGGCGACGCGGCGCCCTCGCCGCCCGACGCCCACGCAGCGTCCTCGTCGTCGGCCGCCCGGTAGCGCACGTCGTAGTCCAGCACCCCGCCGGCGCCCTCATGAGACGGCGGCTGCCAGCTCACGCTCAGCTCCCCGCCGGCGCCGCGCGCCGCGGCCACCGACCTCGGCGCCGACGGCCGGTCCAGCGGCGTCGCGGCGCCCGACGCCCACGCGCCGTCCTCGCCCGAGCCGTTCACCGCGCGCACCCGCACCTCATGGGACACGCCGTTCGGCAGCCCCGAGATGGTCTCCTCCAGCGCAGCAGGGTCCGTGCGCGACACGGGGATCCAAGGCCCCGGCGGCGCGGCTGCGGCGCGGTGCTCGACCTCGTAGCCGGTGATGGGCGAGCCTCCGTCGTCGGCCGGCTCGCGCCACGCCAGCTTCAGCTCGCCCGACGCCCCCGCAGCAGCAGCCAGCGACAGCGGCGCGGACGCAGGACCCAATGGCGTCACCGTCACCGTCGTCGGCTCGCCGAACGTCTGCTCGTTGCGAGGACGGATCGTGACCGTGTACTCCTGCCCGTTCACCAGGCCCGTCAGCACCTCAGACGTGGAATCCGGGTCCTCGCGGTCCACCGTCCCGGGATCGTTGCGAGGCACGATGCGCCTGCGGTGTGCGTCATCTGGGTTGCCGTTGTCCGGCAGCACTGTCAGCGTCTCGGTGCGACTCCTCTGCACCAACGTGTTCTCGGAGTCGCTCTCCTCGCTCTCGGACTCTGAGATCGTCATCTCGTACAAACGCACGTCGCTGCTGCCGACGTCACTTGGGGGCGACCACCGCACCGTCGCCGTCGTGTCGCCCGGCTCAGCATCAGCGTTCGTGACCTCATCAGGAGGCTCAGACAGGACCGAAGTCACGATCCGCGGCCCAGCAACACCCGCGTCGAGCATGTACAGCAGACGTGAAGCCGTGTCGCCCCACAGTCCCCTGATATCCATGCCCACCTCAGGCAGCAGCACGTCGCGCAGCACGTCGCGCTGCCGGGTGGCGAGGTTGAACGCGTACACGCGGTCCGCCGACGCGCCGGCCACCCACATCGTGGCGCCGTCGGACCACATCCCCCGCGGCTGCTGCACGCTGCGCAGCGGGTCGAGCCGCGCCTCGGGATCCCGAAGCCAGAAGAACTCCCGAGGATCCGGATCCGCGGCCTCGCTGATCAGCCCGGGAAGCACGTTCGTCCCGACGTCGGTCCCGGTTCCCTCCGCCAGGCGGTAGGCGAAGATCTCCCTGAAGTCCGTGTCGTTGACGTAGATGTCGGTCCCGTCGCCCCACACGCCCCACGGCTGATGGTTGACACTGACCCTCAGCGGCGAGCCGGGAAGCGCGAGGTGCGCGCCGGGCTCGGTCAGATCCGCCGACCTGACCCAGCGCGGCGACAGCACGTGCTTCACCAGCGCGTGGGTCTCGCGGTCGATCACCCGGATGCCGATCCCCGACTCGCCGAAGTACCAGGTGGCCGGCTCCGCCACGTACAGGTTGTCCTCGTCGCCCCACAGGCCGCTGCTCGGCGCCCACGTGCCGGTGTCGCCGATGTCCTTGTCCGGGTCGCGCAGCTTGGTCGCCATGTCGAAAGCCCTGATGACAAGCGGGAACTCGACGTCGAGAACCCACATCGTGGCGCCGTCGCTCCAGATGCCCTGCGGCGACGTCTGCGCCGCCCCGAGGTCCTCAGCAGCCAAGTTGTAGAAGCCGTCCCCCGCATAGCTCGCCGTGACAGCCCACCTGCCCTGGCGGGCGCTGGAATCGACGGCTCTCACATGCACGTCATAGAGCCGGCCCGCCTCGAGCCGCGTCAGACGCGCCGACGTCGCGCCGTCGGCCACCGTCTGGGCGGCCCACGCACCGCGGCGGTCGCCGTCGCGGGTCCTGTAGCGCAGCTCATAGGACACCGCCCCCGCAACCGCGTCCCATTCCACGCTGATGGCGCGGTCCTCCAGGACCGGATCCGCGGGATCCTCGTCCGGGTCCTCCTCGAACAGCTCAGCATCGCCCGCCGCTGAGATGTTCGCCGGCGCCGCGGGCGAGCCCGGCGCCGCGGGCGAGCCCTCGACCGGCACCAGCCCCGGAACAGGCGACCACGGGCCCGCCAGCCCGTCGCCGTCGACAGCCCTCACCCGAACCTCGTAGTTGCCGCCGTTGTCCAGCCCGGTGACGGTCTCGCTCAGCAGCGCGCCGTCAGAGCGGGTCACCGCGGTCCACTCAGCCGCCGCAGCAGAGTTGTCGCGGTACTCCAGCTCGTACCGGCCCGCGAAACCGGACGCGGGAGCGGCCCAAGCCACTTCCAGCTCGGCGTCGCCCGCGGTCACCGCCGGGTCGCCGGGCCGCGCGGGGCGCCGCGCGAGCCGCTGCGAGAGCAGCGTGCCGCCGTCGACCACCACAGCGGTCTCCCCGTCGGACCACAGCGCGCTGCGCACCGCGAACGCCTCGGCATTGCCGCGCGCGTTCGCCGGGACCTCTGCATCCAGCGCGCTGACGCGCTCGCCGGACTCGAGGTCGTACGCCGCCAGCCTGCCCGAAGCGATCTCGTACACCCACATCGTGGTGCCGTCGGACCAGACGCCCGCCGAGTCGACATCGACGACGCCGATGTCCCTGTCGCTGCGGCGGGTGCCGTTCGACATGCGATACGCCCGAATCCTGCGGCTGGCGTCGTCGTAGACCCAGAACGTCTCCCCGTCGGACCACGCGCCGCGCAGCACCGAGTCGCCGTCCCCCACGCTGAAGGCCCTGTTGCGGTCACCGCTGCGGGCGGACAGGCTGAAAGGAGTCGCCCTGTTCTCGACGACCACCCACAGATCGGTCCCATCAGACCACAGCCCCCCGACGCCGTGCCTGGGGACATGAGTGAGGTGAATGCTCCCCGGTATCACCCCCGTGCCGATGGTCCCGAGGTCGAGATCGGCGCTCTCCTTGCGCGCGCCGGTGGTCGAGTCGAACGCGTACACCCACCTGACGCCGACATGAGGGCGTCCCTTCGGAGCGACCCACAGCGTCGAAGCCGACGTGTCGGCCCACATCCCGCCCACCTCGCCGATGCCCAGACCCGACAGGTCCACAGCGCCCGTGCTCGCCACAGCCGACCTGCCCGCGCCGGCGGCGTTGACAGCGCGGACCGCGAAGTCGTACGGCGCCAGCCGCAGCAAGCCCTCCAGCGTCGCCGACGTGCCAGACACCATGCTCTCGGCCCACTCCGACCCGGCCAGCTGAGAATCGCGGTAGCGCACCGCATAGCCCGTCGGCGCGTCCGCCCCGACCACCGCGTCGGGCGCATCCCAAGCCAGCACGGCGCCGCTGCCGGTCCGCGTCACCGCCAGATTCCTCGGCGGGCCCGGCGCGCCGTCGGCGATGTCGTCCGCGGGCGTGCCCGTCACCTCCGCCCAACCGCTGGTCGTCTCCCGGTTGACCGCGCGCACCTGCACCTGGTGCGAGATGTCGTTCGCCAGGCGCAGCGTCTGGCTCGTGGACAGGCGGCTGGCACGACGGACATCAGTCCACTCCACCGACCCGTCCCTGCGATAGCGCATCTCATAAGCCGTCACCGCGCTGGAGCCGACATCCGCGGCCGGCACCGCATCCCAGCTCACATCGAGGCGACCGTCGCTCTCGGCGGCCGCGAGGTTCGCCGGGACGGCGGGAGCACGAGGCAGCACATAGGCCTCGAGCCTCGAACCCGCGGCCACCCACATCGTGGCGCCGTCAGACCAGATGCCCCGCAAGGAACCCCAGACATCGTAATCCGCGTCCCATACGGTCTGCGGCAGCACGCCGACGTCCAAGAGCTCCTTCCGCTCCAAAGCGGACGAGCCCAGCGTCGACAGGTCATAAGCCCAGATGCCCCAAGAACTGATGGCCTCACGCCATGCCAGCACCCACAGCGTCCGCGAAGCCGTGTCGCCCCAGAGGTCATAGACCCAAGTGGTGCTGCCCCCGTCGCCGAAGCCGAAATCGCCCCTCCCATAGGTGACCGAACCGGCCGCGCCCGTCGCGAGATCGTACGAGCGCAGCCACGTCGACGACCCGGACGACTGATCGGCCACCCAGGCAGTCGTGCCGTCGGACCACATTCCCCACGGGAACGACGAGTCCACGCCGAAATCGCCGGCAGTGTTCCGCGTCCCGTCCAGACCGTACGCCTCGACCCTCTCATCGGTGTGGTTCGTGACGTACATCGTCGTCCCGTCGGACCACAGGCCGTTCGCCGTGAAATCAGAGCCCAAAGCGAACTCCTTGGACACGTCCCTCGCCTTGGTGTCCATCGAGTACGCGAAGACCCGCGGCGTGTACACATCCGCGACATACATCGTCGCCCCGTCGGACCAGATGCCCGACGGAGTCGCGTTCCGCGCCGCGAGCTCGAAATCGAGATTGTTCGCATCGGTCACCGCCCCGCTCGGCGCCGCCGGCACGACCGCCAACACCGCAGCCGCGCACACCACAGCCGCCAACACGCGCACACACACGCCCGGCCCCGAACCGCCGCGCCCCCGAACCGCCGCCCCGATGCCGCCAGCCGCCCGCCCCGTCATGTCCGACCCGCCATGTCCGACTCCTCTCGGGAAGACCGCCCGACTCTCCCGGGAACGCTACACCGCAGCGCCCAGCCGAACAGGAAAGCCTGCACAGGACCCATCCGAGGCCTGCACAGGACCCATCCGAGGGAAGAGGGATCGGAGTCGGCTGAGCGACTGCCGAAACAGCCGACCCACAGACACAAAGCCGCAGGCCGGAGCATCGCAGACAAGCCCGGAACCGAGCAGACCAGCAGCCCCCCGCCCCAACAGCAGGCCCCGGCTCAGGACACCGCCGGCCGCCGCGGCGTCAGCCGCGCTCGCGCAGGACAGTGCGGGCCGCCCGCGCGGCGGTGTCGATACGAGTGCTGCCAGTGACGCGGCGCACCTCAGCCCCGGCAGGCACAAGACCCGCGATCTCGGCGCGCACAGCATCAGCCACCGCCGCGCGACCGCCGACCACCACCACCCGAGCAGGCCGATAATCGCGAATCAGCGCCGCCGTCGCCTCAGGCAGCGAACCCGGCGACGTGTACGCGACCGCAGCACCGCCCGTCGCAGCCGCGAACGCCGCCGCCACACCCACATCAGGCGGCGACCACCCATTCGCCACCACCACCGTCACCCCCCCCGCCGCACCAGGATCGCCCAGCACACGCCGCGCCGCAGCCGCCGCCGTCTCCACACGATCCGCCCCCGTCAAACGCGACACCAGCGCTCCGCCCGCAGCCGCCGCGACCTGCCCCTCCACGACAACGCCGACCGCCGCCGACCCGCCGACCACAACCACCCGCGACACGCCATAACCGCGCAGCACACCAGCCGACGCCTCAGGCAGCCAACCCCGCTGCGTGTACAGCACCGCCGAACGCGGCGTGCGCGCCGCCAACGCCGCCGCCACACCCACATCAGACGACGACCACCCATTCGCCAACACCACCGTCACCCCCCCCACACCCGACGCATCCCCCAGCACACGCCGCGCCGCAGCCGCCGCCGTCTCCGCGCGGCCCGCCCCCATCACACGCTCCACACCCGAACCCGGCGACACCCCACGAACCCCAGAACGCACATCACGCGACACCGCCGCCGTGCCCCCCACAATCAACACCTCAGCCGGCAACACATCACCCAACAACACCGCCGTCCCAGCCGACAGCACATCACCCGCCGTATAAGCCACCACCCCGCCATCAAGCCGAGCCGCCAACACCGACGCCACACCCACATCAGCCGACGACCACCCATTCGCCAACACAAACACCCCAACACCCACATCCAAACCACCACCACCACCAGAACCACCACCACCGCCGCCACCAGAACCACCGCCACCGCCGCCACCGCCGCCACCACCGCCGCTGGGCACAAAGAGATTATCCGAACCAGTGATTGTCACCAGCGATGCGGGACCTGCCTTCTCCTGCACGGCGTTGACCGATGTGGCCTCCAAGGTCTTGTCGCCCGGCACATTCGGGTCCTGTGGACTGTGGGCGTCCTTGTACTTGGCCCGCACTCGCAGCCAGTAGCCCAGATCAGCGGTGACGGGCCGATAGCTGGGACCGGTCACACCGTCGATCACGGTCCAGCTGGATGCGTTTGCGCGGTCATCGGAACGCCACCAGGTCCATTGCGCGTCGGTGACGGGGACATCGGGCTCGCGCAGGACCGCCACGAGCGTCGAGCCCACGCCGGGCGAGATGTTCGAGAACTCCAAGGTGCCGAGCTCGTCGATGTCGGTGACCGTGACCGTGACGTCCAGCGTGCCGTGGTTCGCTCCGTCGAAGGCACGAATGGTGATCCGGTAGTCGTTGCGACGGTTCGCGTCGGCGGGCGCTTCGTAGTCGGGCGGCACAACGAACGCGAGATCGCCGGAGTGCTCGTCGATCTCGAAGTCATCCCGGTCGGCCCCAGCCAGCGACCAGGTGACGGCCACACCCTCCGGATCGGCCGCCGAGTAACGCTCGAGCACGCCCTCACGGTTCTCCTGCCACGAGATGTCGTCAGCGCCGTTCACCACCGAGGGCTCGTTCACGTCGGTCACCCTCACGACGACATCGAGTTCGCCGCACAGTGTTGTGCCGATGGTGTCGCCGTCACAGGCTCGGACCGTGATCTCGTAGCCGTTGCCGGATGCGGTGTCGAAGTCGGGCCGGCTGACGAATCTCAGAGTCCCCGAGGCAGCGTCGATGTCGAATTCGCTGCTGCTGGGTCCGCGCAGGGACCACTCGATGGTCTCTCGCTCAGGATCGGCAGCGGTGTATCGCGCTACCGCATCGGTCCGGCTCTCCGCATAGGCGGGCGTTGAGGGCCCCGACACGACCGGAGGCTCGTCGACGTCGTCGATCGTGATGGTCACGCTCCGCGTCGCGGTCAGGCCCGCGGGATCGCGCACGGTCACCGAGACGAGATAACGCGACTTGCGCTCGTGATCGAGCGCAGATTTGGTGCTCAGCTGGCCGGTTGCGGCGTTGATGTCGAAGGACGATCTGTCGGCGCCGCCCAGCGAGTAGACCAAGCTGCCTTGATCGGCGGCATCGACATCTTCGGCCTCCACCGGATCGCCGACGAGGGATCCTTCTGGTGAATTCTCTGCGATGCTGCGCTCGCCCGTTTCGTCCGCCGGGAACGCGGGCGCGTGGTTGATCCCTTCTTGGAGTCGCACCGTGTTGTCCGACACCTGCGCTGCCGATCGCTGCTGCGTGCCGCTCTCACGGTCCCGGTAGGACACTGTCGCCCGCAGGAAGTGGCCTATGTCGCCGGCTGACGGCGTATACGACGAGGTCGTGGTGCCAGACGCGGCGCCGGAGACGGCAGACCACGAAGCCGGCACCAGCGGGGTCTGCGAGCGTTCCCAGGTCCACGCCGTCCCGGTGATGCCTCCGTCGGGGTCGCTCAGCGTCGCCGTCAGCTGAGCATTGCTTTGCGGCTGTCTCGACGAGAATTGCACCGAGCCGGCTTCGGCGGCGTTCGAGACTGTCACGGTCAGCGTCCGTGTCGCTGTGTTCGGGCCGTCGGACGCCTCCACCGCGACGGTGTAGGAATTGTTGCGACCCGAGTCGACCGGACTCTCGAAGTCTGGGACGCTCACGAATTCCACCACGCCGCTGTCGTCGCCGATCCTCAGGCCTGCCGAGTCTGTGCCAGACAGTGTCCAGATGATGTCGTCGCCCTCGGGATCGGTGGCAGCAAAAGCGGCCACAACGCCGGTGTGCCCTTCGGTGACGCTCTCAGCAGCAGGACCCGAGGTGATGACCGGATGCTCGTTCTCGTCGGTGACCGTGACCGTGACGTCGAATATGTCATCGATGTCGGGGTCAGCGGCGAGCACTGCAACGCCGTCTGCGTCCTTGCGGTCCGATGCCTGAATGGCAACCCCGTACGCATTCCCTCGAATCGCCTCATGATCCGGCGGCGCCGCAAAGCGCAGCGCTCCGTCGGTGCCGATCTCGAAGAAGTCGGCGTCAGCGCCGGCAAGCGACCACGTCACGCTCTCACGCTCCTCGGGGTCGTTGGCGCTGAAGTCAGCGACGATGCGCGTGGCGTTCTCCGGGAAGTTGACGGCGGAACTGCCGGTGATCTCCGCAGGCTCGTTGAGATCCCTGACCTCGACTTCTACCGAGATGACGCTGACGCCTTGGCCGTCGGAGGCCTCCACGTTCACCTGGTAGTGATTGTCGCGGTCTCGGTCGGCGGGCGACTCGAAGTCAGGTGCGGATGCGAAGTGAAGCAGCCCTCCCGAGATCTCGAAGGCGGCTGAGTCCTCGCCTGAGAGCGTCCAGGTGATCGCCGCTCCCTCAGGATCGGACGCAACAAAACTGGCTACGTACGTACCCGCGTTCTCGCGCGTCTCGAATTTGTCCCCGCCGGTCAGGGTCGGCCTCTCGTCGACGTTCTCGACGCTTACTTCGATCTCCAGCGATGTCGCCGACGTTCCGTCGAAGACCCTGAGCGTCATGTCGTAGACGTTGTTTCCATCGCTGTCCGTAGGTGCTTCGAAGTCTGGTATCTCGACGAAGCGAAGCTGCGAGTCAGCATCGAACTCGAAGTCATCGGCATCGGTACCGTCGAGTCCGGCGATCACGTAGGTCGAGTCTTGGTCATAGTAGCGGTAGGCGGCGACCGGGTCGTCGGCGCCCTCGCTGAGGGTCAGCTCGTGCGGGCCGGTGATGAAAGCGCAGTCGTTCGGCAGGGCCGAGCAGGCAAGGATCGCTGGGGGATCGTCGATATCGAGGACCTCGATCGCCACGGCGATGGTGTCGTCGATGACGGTGTCGGCGTTGTCCTCGTTGTCCTTGCTGTCGGTGACGGTGACCGTGACCGAGTAGGAGTGCTTCTGGTCGCTCGCCTCGTAGTCGGGGTCGAACTTCGTGGTGAGCTGGCCGGTCGAGTCGTCGATCTCGAAAGAGGCGGCATCGGCGCCGCTCAGGCTGTACGTGAAGGTCTCCGTCGACGTCTCGCTCTCGTAGTCCCTCGCCTCGATCGGATCGCCCACGGCTGCGCCGGACCCGGAGTTCTCCACAACCTCACGCGTCGAACGCTCGCCATCGGCGAAGAACGGCTCGCTGTTCAATGTGGCCGATGTGCCCGGCGTGCCGTGTCCCGTGACCGACCAGTCGCTCGGCGCGGCCGATGCGCCGGCGACCGCACGCACCTGCACGTCGTAGCGGGTGCCGTTGGTCAATCCCGTCGTAATCGTGCCGGTGCATGCCGAGGAGGTGCAATTGCTGGTGGTCGTCTGCCAGTTGGCATCGGACTTGTCGGCGGCGGCGCTGGCGATGTGCCGGATCTCGTAGCCGGAGACCGTCGTCGAGCCTGTGAGTCCGGGCTTCTTCCACGCCACCGTCAGCGAGCCCGAACCGGGCCGCACGTAGCTCAGCTCGGGGCCGTCGAAGGGACGCTGATGCCCGTAGACCTTCAGTGCCCACGATCGGATCGTGTTGGAGGCGCCGCCGGCGACTTCGTCGTTGGCTCGCAGCGTCCACGTGCCTCGGGGGTCTTCGCCGAGATGGCGGGCCGAGCCGAACCTGAACGTGCCGGTCAGCTGACACTGGGTGCCTGTGCAGTCGGTGTCGTTCGGAACTGTCAGCACCGAGACTGCGCCTGCAGGAGACTCCAGCTCCATCCTGAGGTCGCGCAGGCGGGGCGCAGTGAAGTCCACTTCGACCTCGACGAATTCCACGAAGCTCACGCTTCCGCCGAGCTCGACCGTGCTCGTCACGCTTCCGCCGGTCGCGGCGACCGTGCGCGACGTGTCGAACGACGCCGTCGAAGTCAGGAATTCGGGCAGGTTGTCCCAGTCCTGCGCGAGCGCCACCGCTGCAGATGCATCCACCATGCCGAAGCCGTACTGGTGGTTGTAGCTGTAGCTCCCCGCAGCGCCGTACTTCGACGCACCCTGCACCCAGCCGCTGTCAGAAGCGTCGTTCTGCCTGGCCGACGCCGCGAGGACCAGCTTGACGTCGCGCCACGTCAGCCTGCCGTTCACGGCGCGCATGAGTGCCACGACGCCCGACACCAGGGGCGCAGCAGCACTCGTGCCGTCGAAGAACTTGGTGTAACGGCTGTAGGGACGCGTGGTTGCGATACTCGGGAGAACGCCGCCTGCAGGGGCGCACAGCCACAGATGCGGTCCCTGCTCGGAGTAGTAGGAGCGCTCGCCGTCGTCGTCGACCCCGCACACTGTTGTGACTCCGTAGTAGCTCTTGTGCTCCACGAGGTTGCCCCAGCGTCCGTCATTGTCGGCGTTGCCTGCAGCGAAGACGTAGACCACGCCGTTGCCACCGTCCCCTTCCTGCAGCCCCGCGTCGATCGCCGATTCCCACAGTGTGCTCGCTCTTTCCGCCCCGGGTCCGTCCAGAGCGCCCCAGCTGTTGTTGGACACCGATGTCGTCTCGCGGTTCCGGGCCATGGCGTTGGCTTCAGTGAGGATGGTTGCGCGAGCAAGGAAGTTGTAGGCGTAGATCGTCGCCCGGGGCGCGACACCGCGCATGCCGATGCTGTTGTCGCGAGCCGCTATCAGCCCTGCGACCTTGGTGCCGTGGCCATCATCTCGATCGAAGACATCACCGGCGTCGAGGTAGCTGTGGTTCTTGGCTGTGTCCACGTTGTCCTTGAGGTCCTCGTGGAGGTAATCCAAGCCGGAGTCGACGACCGCCACGTTCACGCCGGCGCCCATCGTGGTGCTCCAGACGCTTCCCAAGTTGATGTCCTCGCCTGCGGTGCCGCCGAACTGTCCCGTGTTGTCGAAGTGCCATTGGCATCCGTAGAAGGTGTCGTCGATGCCGGGCGGCGGTGATGGGCACTCGTCCTGCAAGTAGTCGTGGATGCCGTCAGGCCGCAACAGCACCAAGTAGTCGCCAGTGCCTGTCGCTTGCGAGGCCTCGACCTTCAGGTAGTAGGCGCCGGGCGCCAATGTGTCGAAGACCGCGAACGTGAATGCGGACGGCGGGGGCACCCCGAGCGTGTTCGACGCCGCATCAGAGTAGAAGGTGACGTGGTAGCTGTTGACGTCGACGGGCGAGCCGCCCGAGTCCTGCAGTTCGGCCTGGATCTCGAAATCCCGGCTGGAACCGGCCAGCGCCACGCGGGCTTCCTCAGCGAGCGTGAAGCTGAAGTAGTCGGTCTCGCCGGCAGCGCTTATCTCGCCGCCCGCGGTGCGGCTGAAGTCGATGCCTGCCGCAGCAGAGCGTGAGTTGCCGGGTTCGGGCGACTCGTAGACGTACAGGAAATACATGCCGTGCTCGTCAGCGTCGCGTGGCTGCACCCGGATGTAGTACGTGCCTGTCGGCAGTGTCTCCCGCACGGCGCACTGATGCTTGGCCGGTTCCAAGTATCCGTCGTCATTCTGGGCGATGGGAGAGCCGCCGGCATTCAGGATGGCGCAGCGCGTATCGGGAACGAAACCCGACACCCGAGCGGTGACGGTGGTCTCGGCTGTCAGTACAAGCTTGAAGTAGTCGATGTCGCCGGTACTCGAAGCCCCTGTGTCGCGAAACACGGCCCGCGTCACGCTGCCCAGCTCTGTCCCGGCGGCGCTGTGGATGCTCGTGGTGTCGGCAGCCGTTCCGAGGTGCAGCGTGTACGGCCCCGTGCTGGCGCCGGAGCTGCTGACCCTGATGTAGTAGGTGCCGCCGGGCAGTTCGCCGTCGAGCTGGAAGTTGTGCAGATCGGGCAGCAGGTACCCGTCGTCGTTGAGACGCACGAGGCGGCCGTCGCTGCGGTACAGCCTGCCGACCGTGTCGGTGCTGCCGGTCGTCAAGACGAAGAACTCGCGCGTGCCGCTGAACGAGAACTGGTAGTAGTCCACATCGTCGGCGGAGGCGATTCTGCCCCGGACGGGCAGCTCTCCGACGATGGCCGTCGCCGTGGCCCGAGTCGGGCCCGGCTCGCGTGGCGTCCCGGTCGATGTGGGCGACCACCCGCCGTCGGTGCTGGTCACCGCCCGGACTTGCACGTCGTAGGTTGTGCCATTGGCGAGCGGGCTCACGATCACACGCAGGCGACCCTCCGTCCAGGCATTGTCGATTTCGGTCCACTTGGCGGGATCGGCTTTGTCGGTGTCGCTGGCGCTCGTGTCGATGTAGCGCAGGTCGTACGCCGTGATGTCGGCGACTGCGACCCCGGCGGGACGGGTCCATGAAACCGTCAGCGACTCGTCGCCCGACGCCACGGCGCTGATCGTCGGCGCAGTAAGCGACTGCGCCTGAGCCTCGTGACTCTCCAGCACCGGCCAGACGAGCGCTCCGGCCAGCAGGCACAGCACGAGAATCGGCCGTCTCAGCGGCGCCTGCATGGCCGCAGCCGGGGCAATCAGCCTGGTCCTCACTCGGTCGGCCGAACCCTCACTCAGCTGGCGGTTCGCTCAAACCACCAGTTGGGGCTGGAGAGCTCGACGCCGTCTTGGGAGGCCAGCGAGTTTGCCAGATTCAGCGATGGGAAGCCCGGGTCGGTCTCGATGAAGAAGCCATTGGCGACAAAGTCCAATTCGGTCACGAGGCTGGAAGCGATACCGTTGCGGCGCAGGAACTCATCGACGGCCGCTTGATCCCAGTCGGCGTCCAACACCAGCACGATTCCGCCCGGCAAGGCCATCATCTGGCCGCTCTCGGACCAGAACACAGGTTCGGACTCGGTCGACCGCTGTTCGGTCCCGTCGCTGCGCACTGCGGATCGGCCATGCGCCGCGGTGCGGTCGGAGCGTGTGACGATGTCGTCTCGGGTGATCCCGTCACCGTCGGACTGGACGGTCAGGTTCGGGTCGAGCCTGACCTGCAAGACCCGGTCACCGTCATGCCAAGTGTACAGAGGGCCCGGCGACGGCTGAACAGGCTCGGCTTCCTCGTCGTTCGTCTCGCCAGCGGTCGGCGGCACCTCGTCCGAGTCCGGCTCCTCTGTGAGCCGCCGAGGCTTCGGCGCCGTCGCGCCGCCGAGTGCTCCGCTCCGCGGGACACGCGGCTCGACCAGAGGGAATTCGGCGGAGTACGCCGATGCCGGACCCGGTGCGGTGTCGGCAGCAACCCTCTGAGCTGTGCCCGCCGCTTGCGGAGCGACGGCAAGAACGACTGCGCCGTCGTCGATGCCAGAGTGCCGTGAAGCCTGAAGGCTCCAGTACAGGAGGCCGCTCACGACGAGCGACAGCGACACGGCGGCCAGCGTGGCCGCTCTCGCGGGCGGCAAGCGGTTTCTCACTATCCCATTCTGCCATGACAGGTTCTGCCATGACAGGTCCGCGATATGTCCGCAGGCTCGTCAGTTTTTCCTCGGGTGGGGCCTGGTCGAGGCGCTGGCCGTCTCGCAGGAGGAGCGCTTCGCTGCTGCGATGCAGTTCGATTGACTGAAAATTGCCAGAATGTTGCCTTCGCTCGGATGCCGGCGGTGCGACAGGCGACACGGATCGTCACCGCCGATGGCTGACAATCGTGGAGTGCGCGTGGCAGTCATCACCTGCCTGATGCAGTCTGGCTACAATCGCCGTCGCCTGATTGATGCAGCACTTGGAGTTGCGGGCGGCCGCTGCGTGTCTGCGGTCGCCCGGTCAGCGATCAGGTCTGTCGGTCAGCGATCAGGTCTGTCTCAGCCAACTATCTCACGAAGGAAGCGGCGCTTGACTCACTTCCCTGACTCCCCTGATTGTCAGCGTGTTCGGCGAGTGCGAGGACGCGGATGCAGCACTGCCCGGCGCATTCTGGCCGTTTGCAGCGTCGCTGCTGTACTGGGCGGTCTGGTGCCGGTCGTGCACAGCCAGCCTGCGGCGGCCACCGTCCTCGATGCGCCGAAGTCGTTCGATCTCGACTCGGCCAACGCCATGCCGCGTGCTATCTGGTCCGACGGCACGACCGCGTGGGTGTCCGATCTCAGCGGTCGCCTGTTCGCGTACGAGCTCGCCAGCGGGAATCGGGACGCCGACAAGGACATCGGCACGTTGCGAGATGCGGAGAACCGCAACGCCAACGGCCTGTGGTCGGACGGCACCACCATCTGGGTCTCTGACGATCAAGACCACAAGATCTACGCCTACAGTCTCGACAGCGGCGCCCGCGATGCCGACAAGGACATCGACACGCTGGACGATGCAGGAAACCACAACGCGAAGGGCCTGTGGTCGGACGGAACGACGATGTGGGTCTCCGACCACTGGGACAACAAGATCTACGCCTACAGTCTCGACAGCGGCGCCCGCGATGCCGACAAGGACATCAGCAGGCTGTATGGGGCCGCCAACGACCGGGCCGCGGCGCTGTGGTCCGACGGCACCACTATGTGGGTCGTTGACGACGTGGCCGCCACGATCTTCGCGTACGATCTCGCCACGGGCGACGTCTCGTACAATCGGTTCTTCGAAGACCTGCGAAGCCACGGCAATGTGAGTCCCAAGGGCATCTGGTCCGACCAGACCACCATGTACGTCGTCGACAACAGGGCCGGCAAGGTGTTCGCCTACCACATGTTGAGCCTTTCGCAAAGTTCGCGGCTGCGGGACGTGTCACTGAGCGGCGCATACGTCTACCAGAAAGGTCCGCGTGAGTTCTCCGCATCGGCCACCAATGAGAGCTATGTCACCACCGTGCGTACGAGGACGGAAAGCCTGAACGCCACGGTCACGATCTCGCCTCCCGACGCCGACCCCGACACCGACGAGCACCAGGTCGCCCTGAACCCCGGCTACAACACCATCACCATCACGGTCATCAACGGCTCCAGCTCCACGGTCTACACCGTCCTCTTCTACCAATACGTCAGCACCCGATTCGACCCCGGCACGGTGACCGCCGAGTCCCTGTTGGACTCGCTCTCGCTCAGCGGCATCGACTTCGGCACGTTCGACAGCCAGATCGGCAGTTACTCCGCCGATGTCGCCAACGACGTCGTCTCCACGGTCGTCACCGCCACGCCCACAAACACGGGCGACTCGGTGACCATCACCCCCGCTGACGCCGACACTGACACGGCCGATGCCCACGATGTGGACCTTGCTGAGGGCGCCAACACGATCGTCGTCACCGTCGAGTCCGCCGACAGCAACAGCCAAGAGACCTACACGGTCACGGTGAACCGGGCCTCCACCGCGACTTTCGGCTGGGATCCGCCGAGTGATGTCCGTATTGATGTCTCTCGGCGGCGGATATCCAATCACCCACCGACGTTCGGCCTGTGGTCCGACGGCACCACCATGTGGGTCGCCGACGCGATCGACGACGAGGTCATCGCCTACAGCCTCGACAGCGGTGCCCGCGACGCCGACAAGGACATCTCCATGCTCGACGCAGCAGGCAATGCGAATTCTCGGGGGCTGTGGTCGGATGGGTCGACCATGTGGGTCTCCGACCACCTTTCCGCCGAGTGCGATCCGTTCTTTGGCGGGACCGCTTGCAGAGCGTGGGACGACGGGTTGAGCGAGGATGCTTCCGTTGTGGGGGGCCAACCCAAGATCTACGCCTACAGCCTCGACAGCGGTGCCCGCGACGCCGACAAGGACATCGTCACCTCGCGCGACTGTCGGCCATCAGGACAGTGCCGAGAACTCAACGTGGGTCCGTCGGGCCTGTGGTCGGACGGGTCGACCATGTGGGTCGCCGACAGGGTCATCGCCTGGATCTACGCATACAACCTCGACACCGGCGCCCGCGACGCCGACAAGGACATCCGCATGGAGACGATGCTGGAAGCGGGCAACTGGCACCCGAGTGGTCTGTGGTCCGACGGTTACACCATCTGGGCGGTCGACGACGAGGACGTCAAGATCTACGCCTACGACCTCGACACCGGCGCCCGTCAGGCTGATCTGGACTTCGACACCTTGGCAGATGCAGGCATCAGCGATCCGCGCGGGATCTGGTCGGATGGCACCACGATGTGGGTCTCCGATCCGGGCGTCCACCGGATCTTCGCGCACAACATGCCGACCTCGGCGGCGTTGAAGTCGCTGTCGGTGTCAGGGGTGGAGCTCGGAGTGTTCCAGACCGGCATCTTCTCCTATGAGGGCACCGCAGCGGCGGGCACGACCTCGGCGACGGTGACCGCGACGGCGGCGTTCGCGGACGACGCGACGGTGACGGTCGCGTGGGAGGCAGCCGACGGCACGACCGGCACGGGTGCCTCGGCGACACTCAGCGCAGGCGACAACACGATCACGGTCACGTCGTCCTATGACGCCGACGGCGACGCGGACACCGACAACGCCGATGTGCGCACCTATACGGTCACCGTCACCGTGCCCCCCGCAGCCGACGACTGATGAGGTGCCGGGCACATGAGGTGCCGGGCACATGACAACCCGACAAATACACCGGGAAACCAGGCGATCCGTGGACGGCCAACCCACCCGCACCGATCAATCCGCGCTGCCTGTCAAGGCTTAAGGCGCGGCGGACCACACCCCTTGGAACCAACCATCTAGCTCACAGCGTGCGGGCGGCTCAGCCGAAGTTCATGGCGGCGGGGTTGCCGCCGTCGACCACCACGGTCTGGCCGGTGATGGATTCGGCTTGGCACAGCATCACGGTGGCGTTGGCGATGTCGATCGGGCTGCCTACCTAGCCGAGCAGCGCTCCCCGCCGGGCGCCTTCGGAGATCTCGTCGGGCAGGCGTGCGCGCGGAGATCTGGATGATCCCGGTGCCCAGGCCGATGCGCTCGGTGTGACTGCCCCACCACGCCAACGGCGTCAGCGCGTCCGAGCCGTACGCCTCCGCCGTCCAGAACGAATGAAAGCCGAGCTGCTCGGCGAGCAGCAGCGTCTCCAACGCATCCGGCGGCGGACCAGCCGCCCAGTAGCCGACCCCTGTCGCAAGCCTCATGTCACGCCGCCTTGCCGTTCCGCAGGCGTCGCACCGAGAAACCGGCCCGGGTGTGGACCCGGATGCGCCCGTGATCTGGCTCCGCCCGGTTGGACATGACGGCCTGGGGGTCGTAGTCGGCCGCCGCCAGCACGTCTGCCGCTTCGGGCGCCAAGGGGAAGATCGGGTCCTGCACGTTGGACGAGGCATACGTGTCGGGATCCAGGAACACCGCCTCGATGTCGGCCATCCGCGTCACCACGACGTGGCCCATCTCGGCGGCATAGAAAACGGGGTGGTCCTCGCGCAGCTGTGCGGCGATGGGGTACGGATCGGCGTTGCAAGCCCCTGACCTGCGGGTTTGCAACTGGGCACCGCCCGAAAACCGACTTTTTCAGCATCCTGCTAGCTGACGGCCCAGGAGAGCCAGCGTCCGTCGCGTTGCTCGAGCCGGAGCTTGTGCGAGAAGCACTCCGACAGCGACTCCGCCGTCAGCACCTCGTCCAGCGCTCCACATGTCAGCGGCACGCCGTCGCGCAGCAGCAGGCAGTGAGTGAACGACGGCGGAATCTCGTCGGTGTGGTGGGTGACCAGCACAGTCGCCGGCGTGTCGGGGTCCGCGGCCAGCGATTCGAGACTGGCCACGAGCTGCTCGCGGCCGGCCAAATCCAGACCGGCCGTCGGCTCGTCCAGCAGCAGCAGTTCGGGATGGCCCATCAGCGTGCGGGCCAACTGCACCCGCTGCTGCTCGCCCGACGACAGGGTGGCGAACGCTCGATCAGCCAGCCGACCAGCCCCCACCCGCTCGAGGCATGCCCGAGCGTTCGACCGGTCAGCATCGGAATAGCTGTGCCACCAGATCTCCAGCGCAGCGAAACGCGCTGTCACCACGATGTCGAGGGCGCTGATGTCGGGCCGGAACTGGTCTCGCAGCGACGAGCTCGCGAGTCCGATGCGCCGACGGTGCTCGCGCACATCCACCGCACCCCACCGCTCACCGAGCACCTCCACGGTACCGGTGGTGGGAAAGCGGTACAGCGACAGGACCTTGATCAAGCTGGTCTTGCCTGACCCGTTGGGTCCGAGCACGATCCACCGCTCATGTGGTGCGATGTCCCAGTCGAGCGGACCCAGCACGGTGGTGCCGTCATACACGACCGACACGTTGCGCAGCGAAACGGTCGAGCGCTCGCTCACGGGCGACCTCGCCCGCCCTCGCCGGTGTGAGACACCCAGGTGGCGTACATCTCGGCATAGCGACCGCCGAGCGCGACCAGTTCGTCGTGGGCACCCAACTCCAACACGCCGCCCTCGTCGATGACCGCGATCCGGTCAGCACGCATCGCCGTCGCCAGCCGGTGCGCGATCAGCACGGCCGTGCGGCCCTCGAGCAACAGGTCCAGCGCGCCCTCGATCTCGGCCTCGGTGCTGAGGTCCACGCTGGAGGTGGCCTCGTCGAGCACGATCACCCGGGGCCGTGCCACAAACGCCCGGGCCAGCGCCAGCAGCTGCCGCTCGCCGGCTGACAGCGACACGCCCCGCTCGTGCACCTGAGTGTCTGCACCCTCGGGCAGGCTGTCAATCAAGCGGCGCAGACCGACCAGGTCGAGCGCCGCATCGATGTCGGCGTCGAGTTGCGTGTCACTGTCGCGCCCCGCACGCCCGGCACGGTCGCGCATGCCGAACGCCACGTTGTCGCGGATGGTGCCGTGGAACAGGAACGGCTCCTGCGGAACTACCCCCAGCTGGTTGCGCAGCGACGACAGCGTCACCTCGCGCAAGTCCCAGCCGTCGATGGTGATGCGCCCGTCGGTCGGGTCGTAGAAGCGGATGATCAGCTTCGCGATCGTGCTCTTGCCGGCGCCCGTCGGCCCGACCAGCGCGAACGTCTCGCCCGGGCGGATCTCCAGGTCGACCTCGCTCAACACCTCCGGAGGGTCGTCGTCCGCCAGCTCACCTCCCTCCCCAGCCGCACCGCCATCGACGCTGTGAGCAGCTCCCGTGCCGCCGTCATCGGCTCTGCCACCAGCCCCACCGACGCCGTGACCTGCCCCAGAACCGTTGCTCATAGAAGGCATCGCCACCGGATCGAACGCTGCTCCCACGGCACCCGCAGGCATCCTTGCAGCGCCAACGGCACGGGTCCCGCCGTTCCCGCCAGTACCGCCGCTCCCACCCGTCTCGTCGCCGTTCTCCTCAGCTGTCGCAGCATCGTCGTCGTAGGCGAACGACACGTTCTCGAGCCGGATGTGACCGCTGATGGGTGGCAGCTCGGCCGCGCCGGGACGCTGTCGCAGGGTCGGCTGTGTCGCCAGGACCTGGCTGATCTTGCGGAGACCGGACTGGCCCTGCTGGTAGGTGCTGTAGAGCTGCGCGAGCTGCTGGATCGGGGCGAAGAACGTCGTGACATACAGCACGAACGCGCCCAGCTCCCCGACGGTGAGGCTGCCGTCCAGCACCATCGCCCCGCCGATCGCCAGCACCAGTCCCTGTGCGGCAATGCCGATCGCCTCGGTGCTGGGCCCGTAGATCGCCTGCACCCTGGACATGGACAGGTTGGCGTCGCGGAAACGGGCGGTCACCTTGCGGTGCCGCATGGCGTTCTCCAAGCGCCGCCCTGTTGCCGCGATCACCCGGATCCCCGCCAAGTTCTCGGACAGGTCGGCCAGCACGTCGGCGATGCGGTCGCGGATCTCGGCGTAGCCCGCCTCGCTGCGCGCCCGGAACCACAACGTCAGCGCCACCAGCGGCGGGATGACCCCCCCGAGCAGGATCACTGCCAAGAGCGGGTTGTAGGTGAACAGCACCACCGTGACGACGCCTACCGTGAGCACCTGGATCAGCAGGTTCACGAAGCCCTCGTTGATGAGCAGTGCCACGTACTCCATGTCTGAGGTCATGCGGCTGAGCAGCACCCCGGACTTGGACGTCGTGTACCAGTCCAGCGAGAGCCGCTGGTAGTGGCTGAACAGGCGCAGCCGCAGGTCGAACATGACCTGTTCGGCAATGCGCCCGTTCAGGCGTTGACGCAGCCGGCTGAGCACGATGCTCACCGCGACGACGCCCACAAAGATCAGCACGATCATGTTGAGCGCGAAGCGGTCGTCGGCGCGGATGCCGCGATCGATGCCCTGCTGGAAGAGCACTGGCACCGCCTGCATTGCCGCGGTCTCCGCGCAGAGCAGCAGCAGCGCTCCCGAGACGCCCCAGCTGTGCGGCACCAGCAGGTGCCGAAGGCCGAACGGGCGCTCCCGCCGGGGATCGGCGCGCTCAGCCACATGGTCGAACTCGATGTCCGGCTCGAGGTGTTCAGGTTCGAGTTCGAGCAGTCGGTTGGCGCCTTGCTGCATCTCGGTCGGTACACCGGCGAACGGCAATCCGGCCGCCGCGCTTGCCTGCGTCGCGGTCGGCCCCATGTGGCCCGGGCCGCCGACCATCACCATGATCTGCCGCTCCCGAGCGTGCCGTCGTCGGCGGAGGTGAGTGGGGCGAGCCCATTTGTGTTGACAGCCGTGTCGCCTGCTGCAGCCAGCACCTCGGCGTAGCGGGGTTCGGTGGCCAGCAGCTCTGCGTGGGTGCCTTCGGCCGCCGCCCGCCCGCCGTCGAGCAAGATCACCCGGTCCGCCAAGCTGATCGTGGACAGCCGGTGGGCGATGACGATGGTCGTACGGTCGGCGAGCAGCCCGGTGAGGGCGTCGTGGATCCTTGCCTCGTGCGCCACATCGATGGAGCTCGTGGCGTCATCGAGGATCAGCACGGCGGGATCGGCGAGGATCGCTCGTGCAATGGCGATGCGCTGGCGCTGGCCGCCCGAGAGGTCGTACCCGCGCTCGCCGACCACCGTGTCGTAGCCCTCGTCGAGCTCGCTGATGAACCCGTGGGCCTGCGCTGCGGTGGCGGCGGCAACCACCTCGGACCGAGCGGCATCGGGTCGTGCGTAGGCGATGTTGTCGTGAATGCTGGCCGAGAACAGGAACGGCTCGTCGGGCACGAGGCCGACGGCCCGGCGCAGGCTGTCGCCGGTGAGGTCGTTCACGTCGTGACCGTCGACGGAGATCGCGCCGCCGCCGAGGCTGTAGAAGCGCATCAGCAGCCGGGCGAGTGTCGACTTGCCGCAGCCGGTCCGCCCGACGATCGCAACCCGCTCGCCGCCGCCGATGCGCAGGTCCAGCCCGTCGAAGACCAGCGGCGCGTCGCGTTCGGCGCTAGCAGTTCCCGCTACGCCGCCGACCGTCTCGGTGCCGTAGGCGAACCGCACATTGTCGAATCGCACCTCCATGCCCGCAGGCCCGCCAGGCCCTGTTTCCCGTCGCAGAGGCAGATCGACAGCGCTTGGGCGGTCCGCGACCAGCACCGGCTCATCAAGCACTTGGAAGACGCGTTCCGCAGAAGCCTTGGCCCGCTGGCCGAAGATGAACAGCATCCCGATGAAGCGGAACGGCGCCTGCAGGAGCAGGATGTACAGGTAGAAGGTGGCCAGATCGCCGACAGAGAGCGAGTCGCCGATGATCAGGTGCCCGCCGGCCAGCAGCACCATCGCCATCGCCAGACGCGGGAGATTCTCGATGATCGGCGTGTAGTGCGCCCTCGTGTTGTGCTGCAGCATGTTGGCCCAGCGCAGCCGTTGAGCTGCCAGAGCCATCTCGGATACCTGCCGGCCTTCCGCGGCGAAGGCCTTCACGACACGCACACCGTTCACGCTCTCGTGGGTCACGGTGGCGACCTCGGCGTTGCGCGACTGGATGATCCACGACAGCGGGAACATGATGTGGCGCAGCCGCTGGCCCAGCACATAGACGGCGGGCATGATCAGCATCGTGATGGCGGTGAGCGGCAGGCTGATCCACGCCATGACCGAGATCGCCACCACGAAGCTCAGCAGCTGGATCGACACGATCGGTGCGAAGGCCAGATACATCTGCACGGAGCGGATGTCGGAGTTGGAGCGGGAGATGATCTCGCCGGTCTGCACCCGGTCGTAGAACGCGAACGACAGCCGGCTGAGGTGAGCGAAGAGCAGCGTGCGCAGCTGGAACTCCACCCGGTGGCCCATCGAGAAGAGCCCGTTGCGGTAGAGGTAGGTGAAGATGCCGCGGGCGAGTCCGAGCCCCACCAGGACGATGACGAACGCCCACAGCGAGCCCGAGCGGGTGCCGTCGGGACCGGGCACTGCCGCGTCCACGGCGTAGCCGGCCACTCTCGGCGCAACGGCCCCAGCGCCGGTCGCCAAGATGGCCGCGATCACCGCGACGACGATGCGCGCCCGTTGACGTCGCAGCAGCGGCCCGAGCCGCCGGATCCAGCTCAGCGATGAGTCGGCTCTGATCCACTCGGCATCATGCGCTGTGTCGGGATCGGGCTGCGCAGCGGACTCCGCGGGCGCAGTCGGTGGGCCTACCCGCATCCCGGCGAGGCTACCGCCGCCCCCAGAGGCTGAGCCGAGGCGAAGCCGTGGCCCGAGCGGCCCGTGAACCCATATCGGATCGGGATCGGGATCGGGAGCAAGAGCGTGAGACAAGGGTGGCGCAACGGGAACCTCCGTCGATCAGCGCACCTGCCAAGGGCCGAGCCGGGGCGAACCGGTACCGTACACACAGCCACTGGGGCGCTCGGGGGTGCACGGCACCGGCATGACGCTGGGACTCATCGCAGGACTCGGAATCGTCGTCGCGCTCATTGTCTTGAACGGCGTGTACGTGGCAGGCGAATTCTGCCTGCTCGCCGTCGACACCTCCCAGGTCGACGTTCTGGCAGGCCAAGGGCAGCGGCGGGCGCGCGGGGTGCGTGCGCTGCTGCGACGGCTCAACTTTCATCTGGCCGGCGCCCAGCTCGGCATCACGCTCACCTCGCTGGTGCTCGGCATCATCGCGGAGGACACCATCGGCGGCCTGATCGAATGGTCGCTGGGCGGCTGGGGCGAGACGTTGGCATCGGCCGGAGCGGTCGCCGTCGTGGCCATCGCGCTGGCTGCCGCCATCCAGATGGTCTTCGGCGAGCTGCTCCCGAAGAACCTCGCTGTGTCGCGCCCGCTGGGGACCAGCCTGGCGTTGGCGCCGATCCTGCGCCTTTACGGGACGATCGCCGCGCCGATCACGCTGCTGTTCAACGGCATCGCCAACGCCACAGTGCGAGGCCTCGGTCTCGAACCCACCGAGGAACTGCGCATCGTGCGCACCCGCGACGAGCTGGAGTACGTGGTGCGCTCGTCGCGTGAGCGGACGCTCAGCGACAGCCAGGCCGACCTGCTGGTGCGAACCCTGCGCCTCGGTCGCAAGGACGCAGCCGACGCGCTGACGCCGCGCACGGCGATGTCGGCCATCGGCGCCGCAGCGTCCTTGGCGGAACTGGCGGAGCTGGCGCGCACCAGCGGCCACTCTCGATTCCCGGTCCTCGGCACGAGCTCCGACGACGTGCTGGGCGTTGCCGAGGTGCGCGACATCTTCCGCGTCGATGCCGGCGAGCGAGCACAGACATCGGTGGAGTTCATCATGCGCCCCGTGGTGGCCGTGGCCGAGAGCCGCAAGCTCGACGGCGTCCTGGCCGACATGGCTGGGTCCGACTGCCGGCTGTGCGTGGTGGTGGACGAGCACGGCGGCACCGCAGGGGTGCTCACCCGGGAGGACATCGCCGAGGAGCTCGTGGGCGACATCGCCGACGAGTTCGACGAGCCCGCTGCGCTCACCTCCCGGCGACCGGGCCAGCCGGTGACGCTCACGGGCACCGCCACCCTTGACGAACTCGAGGAGGCCGCTGGTCTGGTGGCCCCGCCGGGTCCGTATGAGACGCTGGCGGGCTTCGTGCTGGAGCGCTTGGGCGAGATCCCCTCGGCGGGGGCAGTCGCCATCTGGAACGGCTGGCGCCTCGACGTCACCCGAACCGACGGGCTTCGGGTGGCCGAGGTGCGCGTCAGCCCACCGCCTGAGGCCGCCGGCGACAGCGCAGCCGGGGCGGGCGACGCGTCGTGACCACGCTGGCCATCGCCGTGGGCCTCGTGCTCATTGTGTTCAACGGCGCATTCGTCGCGATCGAGTTCGGCCTCATCGGCGCGAAGCGCGCCGCCGTGGACAGCCAAGCGGCGACCGGCAAGCGCTCGGCGCTGGCGGCGCAGCGCATGCAGTCCGACGTGCTGACCACCCTCGGGGGAGCGCAGCTTGGCATCACGCTGTGCTCGCTCGCCGTCGGGCGCCTCACAGAGCCGGCCATCGCCGGCCTCATCGAGCGGGCAGTGCACGGGATCGTCGAGATCCCCGATGCCGTTCTGCACGCCATCGGCTTCGGCGTCGGGCTGGGCATCGTGACGGTGCTGCACATGGTGTTCGGCGAGATGGTGCCCAAGAACCTGGCGCTCATCGGACCTGAGCGCACGCTGCTCGTGCTGGCCCGCCCCATGGCCGCGTATCTCGCCGTCTTCCGTCCGATCGCTCGGGCGCTGCAGTGGGTGGCGAACGGCTTGACCCGGATGCTGCGCGTCGAGCCGACGACGGAGCTGGCCGATGTGGCGACACCCGCCGAGCTGACGCTCATGGCACGTGATTCGCTGGCCGAGGGCCATATCGCACCGACAGACGTGGCACTGCTGGAGCGAGCCATGCGGTTCGAGGCAGCGAAGGTGAGCGAGATCATGGCCCCGGCGGGCGCAGTCGCCGCCGTGCGCCTGGCTGATCCGGTCACCGAGGTCGAGCAGCAGTTCGCCCGCACCGGCCGGTCGCGGCTGGTTGTGCTCGGCGACGGACCCGACGATGTGCGAGGAATGTTGCACAGCAATGACTTGGCGACGTCAGCCGTGCGCGACGCCCGCGATCTCGCGGAGGCTGACCAAATCGTCGCTGCCGACCGTCAACCTGGACGAGGCTTGGTCCGCCGGATGCTTCGCTTCAGTCCCGACGCAACGCTCGATGAGGCGCTGCGAGTCATGCAGCGCAGGCGTATCCATCTGGCCGTGGTGGCCGACGCAGCGGGTCGAACGCTGGGAGTGTTCGCGCTGGATGATCTGCTGCGCCGCCTGATCGGCGAGCCTGATGACGGCGTCGAAGAGAGGCTGCCTTGACGAGCGGGTCCCACAAGCAGTGTGTTCAGGAAGCTCGGCGAACGGTCCGAGGTGAGGAATGCGTGCAACGGCTGCTCCGTTCAGCTCATGCCGACGATCTCGCCGTCGGCGTCGAGGTCGATGTGGCGTGCGGCGGGATTGCAGCCCGCGAGGCGCTGCTCGCCGCCCAGCTCTCGATGCTGCGGTTCGACAGCCTGCGCTGCGTCGCCGGGCCGCCCGCTCCCAGACCGGTGATCACCCGCACCCGCACCCGCATATTTCAGCATCCTGCTAGGCGCCGATGGCGTGGTAGCCGCCGTCCACGTGCACGATCTCGCCGGTGGTGCCGCCGAACCAGTCCGACATCAGCACCAGCGTGCTGCGGGCCACCGCCTCGCTGTCGTTGATGTCCCACCCCAGCGGTGCACGCTTGACCCAGGCGTCTTCGAATTCGGCGAATCCGGGGATCGACTTGGCAGCCATCGTTCGGATCGGCCCGGCCGAGACCAAGTTCACACGAATGCCTTGGGGACCCAGCGACTTGGCCAGATAACGGGCAGTCGACTCGAGGGCGGCCTTGGCCACGCCCATCCAGTCATAGACGGGCCACGCGACGCTGGCATCGAAGGTAAGGCCCACCACTGATCCCTTTGCTGCGGCCAGCAGCGGTGCCATCGGCGCGCTCAGCCCGGCCAGGCTGTATGCGGAGATGTGCACCGCGGTAGCCACATCGTCCCAAGGGGCATCGAGAAAGCTGCCGCCGAGGCAGCTCTCGGGAGCGAAACCGATGGCATGCAGCAGGCCATCCAGGCTGCCCCAGCGCTGCTCGAGATCGGCGCGCACAGCTTCGATCTCGTCGGGGACGGTGACGTCGCAGGCCAGCACATCGCAGGGCTCGGGGAGCTTGCGAGCGGTGCGCTCAGTCAGCCGCAAGCCCCGGCCGGCGCCCGTGAGCACCACCTCGGCGCCCTGTTCCTGGGCGAGGCGGGCCACGTTGAACGCCAGCGAGGCGTCGGTCAGCACGCCGGTGATGAGGAACTTCTTGCCTGCCACGATTCCGTCTCCGGCCATCGGCGTGCCTCCGCTCCCGTTCACGGCTCAGCAGCCTGACGTGCTGTTCCTGACGTGCATTCCTCCGGGGGACGCTACTGCTGCAGCGCCCGGCGGCAATCGCTCCCGTAACCCAAGAGCACGCCAGTAGCGTGACGGACGTGCCGGCGGATGCGACAGGCAACGGAACTGCAGGCGGGATTGCCGCAGCGGCCTCGGGCACTGTCGGCGAGCCGACCCGTCTCGGCATCATCGGCGGCACCGGCCCGGCCGGCGCAGCGCTGGCGGCCCGGCTGGCCGACATCGGCTGCGAGGTGACCTTGGGCTCGCGCTCGAAGTACCGGTCGATGGAGGTGGTCGACAACATCATCGACCGCTGGCCCGATCGGGATCTCCGCATTCACCCCGGCGCCAACAGCCTCGCCGCCACCGAGCCCACGGTGGTGATCGCGACCCCGTGGGACGCCGCTGCCATCACGGCGCGCGGCGTGGCCGAGCACCTGCGGGGCAAAGTCGTGGCGACGATGTCCAATGCGTTGGCCAGGGTGGATGACGAGTTCGTGCCGCTCATCCCGCCCCGTGGCTCGGTGGCCGCCTCGGTGCAGGCCACCCTGCCCGATTCGCGGGTCGCCGCCGCGTTGCAGCATGTGCCGGCGACCGAGTTGGGCAACCTCGACGAGCCCGTGCACGGCGACATCCTCATCTGCAGCGATCACCGCGAGGCCACCTGGCACATCGCCGAGATCGTCGACCGCATGCCCGGCGCTCGCGCGCTCGACTGCGGGAACCTGTCCAACGCCACGGCCATCGAGGCATTCACCGCGGTGCTGATGCAGCTCAACACCCGCTACCGGACCCGGGTGGCGCTCCGTCTGGTCGGCCTCGACCATGTGCCGATCAGCGTGCTGGGCGGCGGTCCCAGCAGCGCCGAGGCGGCTCCGGCCGCCGCCGAGACCGTCGGGGACTGAACCCGGCGGCTCGGGCTCTGGTTGGGCTCAGAGCGATGGATCTGTACGACACTCAGCAGGGGGCTGTCGTGCCGCTTCGTGCAGTTCCCGGCGAGACCGTTCGGATGTACGTCTGCGGCATCACCCCCTACGACGCCACCCATGTCGGCCACGCCGCGACCTTCCTGGCCTACGACGTGCTGCAGCGGCGGCTGCGAGACCAGGGGGCGCGCACACGCTGCGTGCGCAACATCACCGACGTCGACGACGATCTGCTGGCGCGGGCTCGTGCGGGCGGCGTGCACTACCTGGACTTGGCCGCGGGATCGCTGGCCGCCTTCGATGCGGACATGGACGCGCTCGGCCTGCTGCCGGCCGACAGCGAGCCCCGGGCCACCTCTGCCATCCCGGACATCCGCCGGCTGATCGGCCGGCTGCTCGAAAGCGGCCACGCCTACCGCAGCGGGGACGGCGTGTACTTCGACATCTCCACGGCGCCGTCCTTCGGCAGCCTGTGCCGGCTGAGCCGTGACGAGATGATCCGCACGGCCCGTCGCCGCGGCGGCCGGCCCGACGACCCCCACAAGCGCCACCCGCTGGACTTCGTGCTGTGGCAGCCGGCTGAGCGGGACGAACCGCAATGGTCGTCGCTGTGGGGCCCGGGCCGGCCCGGCTGGCATGTCGAGTGCTCGGCGCTGGCGCTGACGCATCTCGGCGAGACGATCGATGTGCACGGCGGCGGCAGCGACTTGGTGTTCCCCCATCACGAATGCTCCCGGGCACAGTCCGAAGCCGCGACAGGCCACCAGTTCGTGCGCCACTGGATGCACACATCGATGGTGCGCCACGACGGGGCCAAGATGTCCAAGTCGGCCGGGAACCTCGTCTTCGTTGCCGACCTGCGAGAGCGATGGGAGTCCATGGCGGTGCGGCTGGCGCTGCTGGGCGCGCACTACCGCTCCGACTGGGACTGGACCGAGAGCCGGGTTGCCGAAGCGGCTCACCGGCTGGAGCGCTGGCGAACCGCGGGCCGCGGCGACGGCGCTCTGTCACGTGTGCGAGCACGACTCGACGACGATCTGGACGCGCCGGGTGCACTGGCTGAGATCGACGCTGCCGCAGATGCCGGCGAGCCGGTCAGCGACGCAGCGGCGCTGCTGGGCGTCGCTTTGTAGGCTTCTGCACAGAACGAAGTGCCCATTCGTGTCTCGTCATTCAGGAGAGGGCGGGTTCGCTGTGTCGCTTGGCAGAGCCAGCGGGCCAGTCCCTTCGGCACCCTGGTGGCATGTCTGAGGCTTGCTCGCGGGGCACCACCCGTTGTTCGCGCAGTTCAGAGGACCAGCGCATTGTGCAACGAAACCCGCGACGCACCCTAGCGCCGTGCTGCAGTCGGCCCCGGTCGATGTTGTCTCGCTGGCTATAGGGCAGCAGGGCCGACGTGAGGGCGCCGGTAGCGTTGGCCCCGATGACCGAGCCCGAAGAACTCGGTGAGGTGCGCGACGAGCTGCCCGCAGATCTCGACCGGGGCTTCGTCGGCGCCTACAAGTTCCCCGACAATTCCCGCAGGCGCATCACCGGCGCGCTGTGTTTCGCTGCGGGCGTCTGGGCCGCCACGGCGGCGCTGGCTGCTGATTCCGGTGCTGTGCTCCTCAACAGTGGTGTCACCGCCGGCGGTGTGCTGCTCGCGCTCTTCGGCCTCTACCAGTACGCCGCCGGTCGCCGATTCGCCGTCAACGAGAACGAGGCGCTCGTGGCGGCGACGGCCGATGTGGGCTTCGCGGTGGGCCACGCCAGCGCCCAGCTCGGCTGGCGGGGCTGGCTGAGCCGCCCCACATGGCGGGTGCTCGTGTACTCGGCCGAGGATCCGCCGGCACAGCGAGGTCTCGTGCTGGTGGACGCACTGAACGGCTCGGTGCTCGAGCACTGGGTGGAGGACAATCCCGAGACTTGGATCTCCACAGCGTCGGGACCCGTTGCCGATGCCGGTGCTGAGACCGATGCCGATTATGCCGCCGCCGAGGGACAGCCGGGTTCTGACGCCACCACCCCCGACGGGGGCTGACGATGTTCGACGGCATGTTCCGCAAAGGCGTCGACAGCGTCACGGCGCCGATCGGGCGCAGCCTTGCCGCGATCGGACTGAGCGCGGACGTGCTCACCGGGTTCGGGTTGGTGATGGCTGCTGCAAGTGCCGTCGCCATCGGCGCGGGTCGCCTCGTCTGGGGCACCGTGCTGCTGGTGCTCACTGCGCTGTCCGATCTTCTCGACGGGCCGGTGGCCGTCGCCCGGGGGACCTCGTCGAGCCGTGGCGCCTTCTTCGACTCGACGGCCGATCGAGTCACCGACGGGCTGCTGCTCGGCGGCATCGCCTGGTACTTGGCCTCCGAGCACGGCGCGCAGTGGGCAGTGCTGCCGATGGCCGTGCTGGGCGTAAGCGCCGTGATCTCCTACGAGCGAGCCAAGGCCGAGCTGCTGGGTTTCTTGGCCAAGGGCGGGCTGATGGAGCGGGCTGAGCGCACAGTGGTGCTGGCGGTGGCCGTGGCGTTCGAGGTGCTGCTCATCCCACTGCTGTGGGTCTTGCTGGCGCTCTCGACCGTGACCGCGGTGACCCGCTTCGTGAAGGTGTGGCGGCAGGCCAGCGCCGACACATCGAAGTGAGCACCGCGCCACGCCGCTTTGCATGGCGGGACAGGGCTCGTCGCCCGCGAGGGCGGGACAAAGCAATAGTCCTAGGCTACCAACTGGGCTCGGCTGCGGCCCGGCTGGTGCCGCTGCGGCTGGGCGAGCGTGTGGCCACGCTGGCGGGACCGGCGCTGGCCCGGCTGATGCCGACGAAGGCGGCGATGGTCCGGCGGCACCAGGCGAGAGCGCTGCGCTGGAAGGCGAGCCGGACAGGCGACCCTGCGTCTCAGCCGTTCGACGAGCAAGCCATCCAGCGAGCGACGGTGTGTGCGTTCAGCTCCTACGCCCGCTACTGGATCGAGTCGTTCCGGCTTCCGGCGCTGGAATCGGTGACGTTGGATCGCGGCATCGACGTACCGGCGTATTTCCATGTGGAAGAGGCGCTCGAGCGGGGCAACGGCGTCATCTTGGCGCTGCCGCACCTAGGCGGCTGGGAGTGGGCTGGATTCTGGATGGCGACGGTCAACCGGCTGCCGATCACGGTCGTGGTGGAACCCCTCGATCCGCCGGAACTCTTTGAGTGGTTCGTCCGGTTCCGCGAGCGGCTGGGCATGCGGGTGGTGCCGTTGGGTCCCGACGCGGGCCGCGAAGTGCTCGGGGCGCTGCGACGAAACGAGATCGTCTGCCTCCTGTGCGACCGTGACCTGAGCGGGGACGGCGTCGAGGTCACCTTCGGGGATGAGCGCACGACGCTGCCGGCCGGCCCTGCGATGCTGGCACTGCGCTCCGGTGCAGCCCTGCTGCCCACGGCGGTGTACTTCAGGCCCGGCGGCCGGCACCTCGGCACGGTGCGCCCGCCGCTCGATGTCACCCGGCACAGCCGTCTGAGAGAAGACATCGCAAGCGTGACGCAGCAACTCGCCGACGAGCTGGCTGCCCTCATCGCCGAAGAGCCGCACCAGTGGCATCTGTTCGGCCCGAATTGGCCGTCAGACTGATTGCCCTTTCCTCCGACGCATCGGCGCGCCTAGCGTCGCGTCAGCAGAGGAAATCCCTGCGTGGATCGTCTGTGAGGTTCGGCCCATGAGGCACGGTCCGTGAGAATCGGGATCATCTCGCCGTACAGCCTGACCAGTCCGGGCGGCGTGCAGGTACAGGTGCTGGGTCTTGCCCGCGCGCTGGCTGGCCATGGCCACGAGACGCGGGTGCTGGCCCCGTGCGACGGCGCCCCCCCGCAGACCGGGGTCACGCCCCTAGGCGCCAGTATTCCCACGTTCGCGAACGGATCGACTGCTCCGATCGCACCCGACTTCGCCTGCACACTGCGCACGGTCCGGGCATTGCGGGACGAGGAATTCGACGTCCTGCATCTCCATGAGCCCCTGTGCCCAGGGCCGACGCAGACGGCGCTGTTCCTGAATTCGGCGCCCATCGTCGGCACTTGGCATGCAGCGGGGGGCAGCCTCGCCTACCTGGTGCCGGGAACCCAGTGGCTGGCATCGCGAGTCGACGTGCGGGCGGCAGTGTCCGCAGACGCCGCCAAGATGGCCCGCGACGGTCTGGGCGGCGAGTACGAGCTGGTCTTCAACGGCGTCGAGCTGGATCACTTCGACAGCGTGGAACCGGTGCTCAGCGCGGCGCCGACTATCGCCTACATCGGACGTCATGAGCCCCGCAAGGGCCTCACCGTGCTGCTGGACGCCATGGCGCGGCTGCCCGAGGGAATCCGGCTGTGGGTCATGTCGCGCGGTCCCCAGACCGAGGAGTTGCAGCGCCGCTACCAGCGCGACACCCGCATCGAGTGGCTGGGCAGGGTCAGCGAAGCCGAGAAGCTGGCGCGCATCAAGGGCGCCGATGCGGTCTGCGTCCCGTCATTGCACGGCGAGAGCTTCGGTGTGGTGCTGCTGGAAGCGATGGCGGCCTGGACGCCGGTGGTCGCCAGCGACCTGCCCGGCTACCGCAACGTGGCCCGCATCGGGGACGAGGCGGACCTGGTGCCGCCGGGCGATGCGGCCGCGCTGGCCGACGCATTGCTGCGCGTGCTGCAGCGCCCCGATCACGCAGCCGATCTCGTCGCCGCCGGACGTCAGCGTGCCGAGCAGTTCTCCATGGCCCGGTTGGCCGAGATCTACCTCGACATGTACGAGCGCGCGATCGCACGACGCACCGCCAAGTAACGCCGCTCGTCCAATAGGACGCTTCCCGCATCGGAGTGAGCGGCAACTGGTTGTGGTCGCCGTGTGTTGCCGCGCGAGGATGGGCCAGTTGCGCTGGGCGGGTAGGGCTGGCGGTGGGTAGGTACGCTCAGCATTCGCATGCCTGAGTACTGCGTGTCCGAACGGTGACTGCTGCACTCGACCCGTCGCATCTGCCATACCGGGAAGCCGGTCATGAGCAACTTCCTCACGTTGTGCGCTTCTCAGGCGGTCGCAGCTCAGCGATGTTGGTGTTGCAGCTCGCGAAGGACGGAGTCCTCCAGCACGACCGCGGTGATGTGGTGCTGTTTGCAAACACGACGGCTGAGCATCCAGGTACCTATGAGTTCGCTCGAAGTGTGTGCGAGGAGATCGAGACTCGCTTCGGCGTACCGTGCCTGTGGTACGAAGGGTGCGCGGTCGAGGTAGCGACACGATCCGGCTACACCCGTTCGCGGACCTTCAGGTTGGTTCGTCGGGATCCAGCCGACGATCGAGATGATCCACGCTGGCCCGGTTACCGTTCCCGGGGGGAAGCATTCGAAGAAATGGTGTCGTGGACTCGTTTGCCGTCGAGGTGGCGGCGCATGTGCACGACAGAATTGAAGGTTCGACCCGGACACGATCTTGTCGCTGAATGGCTGTACGGCGGGCCCGGGCCGGCGAGACAGGGGCATCATCGGGATACCTCCTTGGCCACCGCTGCCGTTGTGGCAGATCGCTACAGGGGACTGCTGGATCGCAAGGAGCGCGAATCGCGCCTTCGGGCGGCATGTGCTGAACCGTGGGCGCGTCCACAGCAGGATTGGCAGGACTTCACTTCGGTGGACTTGAAGCGTCCGGTAGGCGGTCCCCGGGGCTGGGCTGACATTTGGGGCCGCTTCGGAAATGCACAGCGATTCGTATCGGTGCTTGGCTTGCGAGCGGACGAGGCTGAACGAGTACGGACTGCGATGTGGCGGTCACTCATGGCTGAGGGCGCTGCTGGCACGCATTGCCGCGACCGCATTCAACCCGCTGGGGGAGCTGGTGTATGGCCCGTTGAGCGACGCCGGCGTCACCGAGGAACACGTACGACACTTCTGGTCGAGCCGACCCTATGACCTAGGCATTCCCGACGGAGCTGGTAACTGCGTCTATTGCTTCCTGAAGGGGCCCGCAGCGCTCGCGCGCCTTGCCGCCCAGATGAACGGCCGAGACGACGAAGTCGAGGGCACGCCGGTGGACATTCGTTGGTGGTCGCGCCTCGAGGAAGCGTACGGTCGACCGTCGACGAATCAAGATGGCCGCATCGGCATGTTTCATGACACCGACTACGAGAGCATCATGCGTCGCGCGGCGAGCAGCGACCTCTTGAACACGAACGGTTGTACTTCGGACGGCATCGATCTCCGCGTGCCGTGCTCGTGTACGGACTAGGTAGCTAGCCCTGATTGTTCACGAGAGTTCTGTTGAGCCTCTTTTGGGCGTGTTCTTTGCTCGCTTTTGCGGTCTGGGCGTTTTGGGGTGCTGGTGGGTGCGTCGTGGGTGCGTTGATGGCTGCGGTTGGGGCGTTGGGGCGGGCCGGGTGTGTGTTCGGGCGCGGCGGGGCTGCCCCGCTGGGCGGGGAGCTGTGCTGGCTGGGTGCGCGGAGGGGGTCAGCGGGGGTGTGCGATGGCGAGCAGCGCTCGGGTGCCGGGGTGCTGTTCGGGCAGGCGCAGCAGGGTGCGCCGTGCGCTGGTGCACACGAGCGCTGGCAGGTGCCACATCTGCCGGCGGAGCCGTTTGGGCGCAGCTTTGGCGAGGGCGCCTTGGAGGCAGGCGTTCTGGAACCATCCCACGAGCGCGAGGCTGGTCATGCGCATGGCGGCCCATGCGCTGTTCGCGTTCCACGCGGTGAACGCCATGCGCGACAGGCCGCTGTCCTTGAGGCGGCGCACGGCGTCGGCGTGCGAGCGCATCAGGCGGTCGAGCTGCGCGGTGTCGCCTTGCTGGTCGCTGTAGAACCCCCAGCAGCGGAAGTTGTCGCTTTCGAACAGGCTTCGCTGCGCGCCGGGGTGCCGCGGCTCGCGGCGCACCACCAGCCGTGTCCCCTCAGGCCACCCCGACAGGTCGGCGAGGTCGGTGAGGTCCGCGACCTGAGCGCGGCTGCGTTTGCGCTGCTTGGACCGTTCGGGGCTGTTGTGCCAGCGGCCCGGCTCGCCCACGCAGCGGCCGATCGCTGCGGCGATCGCCGGCGCGGAACGCGCTGAGACCGCGAACCCGACGTTGCGCTTCGCGAGTCCCGCCGCGAGCGTCGCTGAGCAGCCGCCGGCGTCGATGCGCACCACCAGCGGGCGCTCTGCGAGCTCTTTGTCGTCGCCTTCGCGGTGGCCTGCCGCGTCGCGCTCGGGCAGCGTCCCCACGGCCGCGTCGAGCACTTCGAGACGATCGGCGATGCTGTTCGCGGCGGCGTTGCCCGCCCGCAGCTTGACCCACAACGGCTCCCCGTCCGCGGTGGAGCAGATCATCGGATGAAACCCGTAGCCGCGCTTGTAATGCGGCGCCGCGCCGGCTTTGTTCTCCGAGTGGACCACCCGCCAGCGTGGAGTCGATGCCGGCCACCAACGGGCCGCTGCGGTCACGGCCGGCCCACACCGATTCGCGCACCTGCGCTGCGGCGCCCAGCAACGCCTCGGGGCCGTTTGCGCCCAGCCCGGTGATCGTGCGGTACAGCGTCGAGTCCGACGCCACACCGCCGAACAGCTCCCGCTGGGCGCGCAGATGCTCGATGTCGCTGCACGCCTCCCCGCCAGCAGCCACCGTCAACAACGCGTGCACCAGCACCGCGCCCCGGTCATGGACCGGAGCGCGCTCCCCCCACCATGGCACCGCCGCCGACAGCGCGCCGGTCAGCCCGACACCGTCCGCGAAGCCGCCCAAAGCGAACAGTCCCGCGCCCCACACGACCCGGTCCCCGCCGCCTGCCAGACGCGCGTTCGTGACACTGATAGACTTCACCTCGGAGATGCCCCCCTGAACCCGCCGATGCGTTCCTTGCAGACATGCATCGTCACAGGTCAGAGGGGCTTTTCCGCGGACCCCAACAGCCCCGAACACCAGACTCGTGAATAATCAGGGCTAACCCCTTGGAACTAACCATCTAGCAGGATGCTGAAAAAGTCGATTTTCAGGCGGTGTCCAGTTGCAAACCCGCAGGTCAGGGGCTTGCGTTTCCGGCCAGACCTGCATATTTCAGCAGCCTGCTAGACCCCACGCTGTCGGGGGCGGGATGTCATTGAACGAGCGACGGGAGCGAACCGGGATCTCATGGCTGGCACGACCGTCCGATGACTGGCTGCCGCGCTCATCGCTCAGTGATTCTTCTGGCAGCACCGCAAGTTCGGCATCACAGGGGGGCGGCGAACACCTATGTTGGATCCGCGTCGGTGACCGGCACCGTGCTCAACCAGTACGCGATGTCCGAGCACGAGGGTCACCTGAGAATTGCGACCACCACCGCTCCGGCGTGGCAACCGTGGCGCACAGAGAGCGGTCCCGAATCCGAGAGCTTCGTGACGGTGCCGGCCAAGAAGCAGCCGATGAGAGCCGGACGCTCGGCACGCAGGTGTCGCTGTTCGACACCGCCGACGCCGAGGTGGTCTCCAGGCGCAGCAGCATGCCTGACTTCCGCGAGTTCGCGTCCATCGCGGGCGGCGCCACGAGGTTCTCGGTCGTGGTGCCCAGCCAGTTCGGCTACGCTACGATGCACACGGCTTGGCCGCAAGGGGACCAGCATGGCCGGGGCCATGCTGTCGGCAGGAGGGCTGCAGTGAACGATGAAGACAATATCTCTACAACATCGGCATCTCTACAACATCGGCGGCCATGCCGTCGGCAGGAGGGCTGCAGGCTTCTGCATGCCGGTGGTTGCCGCGGCGTTCGTCTTGGTCGCTTCCGCCGCGGGCGCGGCGGGTGCCTACGATGCGTCGACTCGCAGCGGCAGCGTTCCCGATTCTGGGCAATCAGCGGATCCGTCCGACAGGGCCGCCAAGCACATTGGATCTGAGCCTCGCATCAGCACCTGCTACAAGGAAAGATATGTCGTCAGCCGGACCAGGGTGGGTCTCGGGAATCGGAGCTACGCCGGAGGCAACCGCTACTATTCAGAGACGGATCCGGCGCTGAGATTCTTCAATGCCCACTGGATCTACGATTGGGAGTGGGTGGAGTCCACTCGGAGTTGGACGGGGAGCTGGAGGTATCTGGAGGATTCCTTGGACACCAAGGACGGCGAGATCCTGACCGGATGGATCTGGCACTCGACGTACACCTCCTCCGACCGCTTCACCACGCGGCCCGTCGAGTACGAACTTGCCGAACGACGCCGCTGCGGGCGATATCTCGAATTGCACAGGCATTTGCACGACAGGCTCTTTGAGGTGGGCTGTGTCATTCTCAGCGCCGCAGCTATTGTAGTAACAATTGGGAGTACGGTTCCTAGCCTTGGAACTACCGCACCATATGTTCCGACTGTCGCGATTCTTGCAGGAAGTGTTTGTCTCGTGGACGCGATCAATGACTTCTTTGATGCCGCCCCGTCATCGGTTCTCTATGATCACGGCAAAGATCACTGGATCATAGAGACTGGCTCACCCAGCAAGCGCGTGTTCATCCCGGACGGTTCTTTGACTATTCAGGTCTACGGAGAATGACTGACACCGGCGGCATGGCAGGCCCCGATGAGTCCACCGCCGACGTGGAAGACCACGATGGGTCGGTGGTTGACACGCCATATTCGGACGATACACGGTTAGCAAAGCTGGCAGCGCTACTTGAGCCTCCCGTGGCAGCTCTCTTGCAACTCAGGGTTATAGCTGTGATCATCGCTTCAATCTCTTTTGCGATATTGCTAGCTCGACTCACCGCACGAGCGAGCGACATGAGCGAATGGGTGTATTACGGATATGCTCTTCCGGTGATGCTTGGGTTGGTTTATCTGGTGATAATGCCGGAAATGGAACGATTCCATGCCATCCAAGAAGGACAGCGCGTCCGTGTCACATTTAGTGCATGGAGCGGTTTTCGCCACAGGCACGCGCGGCTGCAGCGGATCTCGCTGGTTCGGGGGCGGCTGTACTTGGCGAGAACTGTTGCGGGTGTGTGCGTGATGCTGGCGCTGCTGACCGTCGCGACCGTCGGACTGGTCCGGTATCTCGCGCACGATCCGTCTGCCCCTGCGATCCCCTCAGGACCGCCGCCTCCCTCGGTGCCTTCGATGCAGCCGCCGGCCCCGGCATGACCCACGCGCGCGGCTTCTGAGCGGGGCAGGCAGCGGGACGAGCTGTCCGTGGGCGGCATGACCCACGCGCGCGGCTTCTGAGCTGCGCCGTTGACCTGAATCGTTCGGGCGCCCTGCCCGCCTGACCGGCCAGAGACCGACGACGACGGCGCCCCGGGGCGCCTCTCGTCTCCGCCGTCGCGTGCGAACCGGTTCGTGTGCCGCGGGGCGGACGGCTATGGTGACTTCAGCCTCGTTGCCCGGCTTGTGCGGCGACCGGCCCAGAACCAGATGCGCGCTCTGCAGCGCTGCAATGATCAGCGAGGCCCGATGCCCAGCCCCGTCGAGTTCAACGCCCGGCGTCTTGCGCGCCGAGACGACATAGCCGATGTTGACGACATAGCCGATGTTGCGGTTCCTCAGGCTCTTGGCCAGCTCGGGCGAGCACCCAGCGGCGTCGATGCGCACCACCAGCGGGGCGTTCCGCGAGGCTGCCGTCGTCGCCGTCGCGGTGGCCTGCCGCGTCGACGGGGGCAGCACCCCCACGGCTGCGTCGAGCACTTCGAGATGATCGGCGATGTCGTTCGCACCGGCGCCGGTGCCCCCAGCAGCGCCGCCGCGCCCTGCGCGTTCAGCCCGACCAAGGTGCGCCACAGCGTCGAATCCGACGCCACGTCCCCGAACATCTCCGGCTGGGCGCGCAGACACTCGATGTCGCTGCACGCCTCCCCGCCAGCAGCCTGCATCAACAACGCGTGAACCAGCACCGCGCCCCGGTCATGGACCGGGGCGCGCTTCCCCCCTCTTGGCACCGCCGCCGACAGCGCGCCGGTCAGCCCGACACGGTCCGCGAAGCCGCCCAAAGCGAACAGTCCCGCGCCCCACACGACCCGGTCTCCGCCACCTGCCAGACGCGCGTTTGTGACACTGATAGACTTCACCTCGGAGATGCCCCCCTGAACCCGCTGATGCGTTCTTTGCGGACATGCATCGTCGCAGGTCAGAGGGGCTTTTCCGCGGACCCCAACAGCCCCGAACACCAGACACGTGAATAATCAGGGCTAGCTGCCGCCATCAAGGAGTGCGAGACCGATTCGCACCTTGAGATCAAAGTCTCGCAAGCGCCGGGAAACTATGGCGCGTTGACCCAGCAGGGCTTACAGGCAGTGCAGGACGCTCTCAAAGAGGCCGTGGGCGAGCTAGAAACCGACGAATGGGTACCCGACGTGCTGCGCATCTTCGATGCCGAAGACATGCCGAGCAAGATCGAACCGGCACCGCCGCGGCGGCGTCCGCCTCAGCCCGCATCACCGCAGCCGCCGCTGCCCCAGCCGGAGCCGGAACCTGGGCCGGCACCACCAGGTCCCGGTCCTGGTCCTGGTCCCGGTCCCGGTCCTGGTCCGGGCCCCCGTCCAGTAAGGCCACAGTCGTGGCGACCCGGCAGTGTCGAAGGAGTACGGCGATCGCTAGTTCCGGTGAACGGCACGGACGCGGTCGTGGAATGGGATTTCACGGGCGAGAGTCGTCGGCCATCTAACGTCGGTGTGTCGGTTGTCGTGGGATCCGGTTCACAACCGTCGGACCGCAGGCCGGCCCCCGACCGGGCACTGCTGATTCGGCCCGAAGGTGGCGATGATGACGAATGGGCTGAGGAACTGAAGGTAGCCGCGGGTCAAGGCACCATCCGTGTTGAGGTGCGAGATGTTCCACCGGGCTGGGAAGCTGTGACGGCGATAGTGAGCAGGCGCGCATGAGCATCGTTCCAGTGCTCGATGACCGTGTCGATGCCCTGTCGCGCGACTGGCCCGAGGCCAGATATCGCTGCAACATGACGACGGTGCGCAATGGGCAGGCCATCACCGCGCATCACGTCCTTGAGGGAGCGGATGGGCTGGACGCGTTGGTCGCCAGTGGCGCCGCGCGCTTTGCTGTTGAGATCGTTTCCTCAGCCACGTTCAGGAGCAGCTTGGAGCGAGCACCTGAAGGCACCCGGACTCACACTCTTGATCTCGACGCCGCGACATTCGCCAAGGATGGTGCCCAGGCTCGCCCGGGCCTCATCGCCGTCCGCGACTGCACGCTGCCGGTAGCTCACCTCAGCCCAGCTTGGCAAGGGCTCGGGGACATCGTCGAGGTGCAAGCCGGTCAATGGCTCGCTCGAGGCCAGCATGCAGAACTGACATCGCCGCAAATGAGTCTGCTCCGGTTCGTCCCGGACAGAGCCCTGCGCAGATTTGAAATGCGATGCCGATACGCCCATCCCATCTATGAGATCGTCATGCACCCTGATGACCTGGCCGAGTGTCAGCAAAACGAAGGTCAGCCTGCGGCCAAGACCGTCATGCTCGCTGCGTGGGCGTCGGCTCTGGCTGATGCGAAGCAACGAAGCGCGTTCGCTGGCAGCGGCGACGGGGAGGACGATGTCAGCAGTGAGCAGAAAGAGCAGATCGGCTATCAGCTGGAGGCCAAGATCAAGGCTCTAGACCCAGAGTGTCCAGCACCAGGTGATGAAGATTACGACCCTTTGAGGGCCGCCACGGTGCTGCTCGGCGAGGACTTGATCAAGTTCGACACCGAAGGCGACGCGGCGTGAACGCGAACGGCTACATCGTTCCCGGACACGTGGAGCGCAGCTTCAGCGAATGGCAGCAGTCACTCGTAGAGCAGAAGAGGTCCAAGAACCCTGCGCCAACGCTCATCCAACGTCAGCAGGAGCTTGTCGCAGCGGCTACATCGTCAGATCGACTGGCCACTCTCCTGCGACAGAAGCTTGGTGCTGCGCCTGAGCTCCTGGAGGAGGTGCCGCCACTGCAGGGGGTTACGGCCGACGAGATGCTGACCAGCAACTTCGAGTGGGAGCGCCACGTCGGACTGCAGCTTGAGGCCGTTACACCGCAACAAGCCCTATCGAGTCCTTGGTGGTACATATGTCACATCGCTTGGCTGAGGGCGGACACATTCCCGAACCCGCCTGACGTCGCGTTCAACGCACGAGTCAACCCCAAGGTGCTGTCGACCGACCCCGCCTCGATGCCCAATTCCGCGTCAGAAACGCTCGATAGGGCCACGAGAAATCTGCTACGTCGGCTGGGCGGCCTACCGCATATTCGTCGCCTCTACCGCGTTGCAATCGACCCGCCGATCTCACGTGCCTATTGGAGGTACCGCCTCGCTGCAGACGCGGTCGCAAATGCCCCAGCCGGTGCCAATCTGACCGCTGAGGATTGTCACCGGACACTCCACCGCAGCTCTTGGGACCGCTTTATGGAGCGTTCACAAGGCACCTACAGCGCCTTGCTTGCTCCGCGCGCACTGGCGGCCGTCTGCGCCATAGCCGAGTCCAGTAACAGAGGCGTGCGCGACGAGCACCTACAGGCCATAGCCCAACGGTGCCTGAGGTCGCACCTGGAACTCATGGACTGGGCCACGCTGACTCGTACCCCCGATCCAGTGCCTTCTGAGCCGGCACAATCCGGCGAGTTTGCACCGGCCGCAGGCAATCGTCAGGCGCGGCGGCGACGAAGGCGCTGACGGCAGGTCCTCGACAAAGCGAATGACCTCTGAGGTGTTCGCTGGGGCGGTCGGCACCGGGCTGTCGCGTCATGACTGAGACGAAATCGGTGTCGCTGCCTGCGTTGACGCCGTGGCAGTGCCCACGACATGCAAGAGCGAGCGGGCACGGAGCGCATGATGAGTGGTGTTGCTGGAAGGGGTGGCAACCAGCGCTGGTCGTCCCACTGACCTGCCCGGTTCCGCAACGTGGTTCGCACCGGCGACCAGGCAGTGCTAAAAGCGCCGGACACCAGCGTGCCGAGCAGATGTCTACGGCCGAGATCTACGGCGACATGTACGAGCGCGCCTTCGTCATGCGCTGAGCTCGTCCAGCTTCTCGGCTATTCCCACCAGCAGCTCGGTATGGCCGGTCAGCGTCTCGGCAACTTCGCGCTGCGATGCCTCAAGACCGCGCTGCGATGCCTCAAGACCGCTCTGTGATGCCTCGACCCGTTGCAGTGCTGCCCTCTGGACCTCGAACGCTGCATCGAGTGCTTCGCCGGCCGACGGCAGGGAATCGGGTGCTTCGTCATCTGGCACGACAACACGGTACTGCAGCGCGTGATCGTCAGCGAAATCCTTTTCTGCAGAGAGGGAGGTGTTGCCGGCGAGCGCGGGCGGTTGAATGCAGCGGTGGATCCGCTGTTCGCCATCTACCGCAGTCGAGCCGACAAGCTGCTCGTCGAGCTCTGGGCGGTCCATCTCATAGCCGGAGCGATCGCTGGCCTGCTCTGCGCCCTGTTCACGTCGCTGGGTTGGTGGGCGATGCCGATTGCGCTGGTCGCCGCATGCGGGCTGGCCATGTTCTGGCTGGGTGTCGGTGAGCGCCGTCTGCGGTCGGTGATGGTTCCCGCCGGCTCGACTCAGTGCGGTCCCGCTGACGAGCCCCGGCTGGCGAACATCGTCGACGGCATCTGCCTGCTCGTCGGTGTGGAGCGCCCGACGCTCGTCATCCACCCGGCGGCGGTTGCAAATGCGTCGGCATTCGGCCGTCGGCCGGACCGCACGACGGTCGTCGTCACCCAGGGGCTGCTGGACGAGCTGGGTCGCATCGAGTTCGAGGCCGTGATCGCGCGGCTGCTGACCCAAGTGCGCGACGGCCGCATCGCGTACCTGACCACTGCGGTGACCACGGTGGGATTGCCGGCGCTGCTGTGGCGATCGCTGTGGCCGTTGGTGCAGGTTCGGCTCGAACGAGAGGCCAGTACCGGCAGCGACTTCGATGACGATGCGGAGGCCGTGAAGCTCACCCGCTACCCGCCGGGCCTCGCCGATGCGCTCGAGACGATGTCGGGTGTTGGGGTGAGCATGTCCACCCCGAAGGCGACATGGCCGCTGTGGCTGGCCGACCCGCGGGCCGCCGACGCCCGGCAGCCCGACGAGCTGCCCGACTACCGGGCCGATCTCGAGACACGGGTCGCCGTTCTGCGGGAATTCTGAGGACAGCGCGAGGGCCGCTCCCTACACTGGGTTCATGAATTCTGGGTCCATGACTTCAGGCTCCACACCGACGGACCAATCTGGCGCCTCGACAGCTTCCGATTCGCAGCCAGCAGAGACCCAACTGGTCGGAACCGTTCTGGTCAAGCGCGGACTCGCCGACATGCTCCGCGGCGGCGTCATCATGGACGTCGTCACCGGTGAGCACGCCAAGATCGCCGAGGACGCCGGCGCTGTCGCCGTCATGGCGCTCGAGCGTGTGCCGGCAGACATCCGGCGCGACGGCGGTGTGGCACGCATGAGCGATCCTGCGATGATCGAGGGCATCCAGGCTGCGGTGACCATCCCGGTGATGGCCAAGGCCCGCATTGGCCATTTCGCGGAGGCGCAGATCCTCGAGTCGCTCGACGTCGACTACATCGACGAATCCGAGGTGCTCACTCCCGCCGACGAAGCCCATCACATCGACAAGTGGGCGTTCACCGTGCCGTTCGTGTGCGGGGCCACCAACCTGGGCGAAGCGCTGCGGCGCATCTCCGAGGGCGCCTGCATGATCCGCTCCAAGGGCGAAGCCGGCACCGGCAACATCATCGAGGCGGTGCGGCACCTGCGGGCCATCACCGGCGACATCCGCAAGATCACCCAGGCCGACTCCGCCGAGCTGTTCGACTGGGCGAAGCAGCTGCAGTCGCCCCTCGGGCTGGTGCAGGAGATCGCCGAGACGGGCCGCCTGCCGGTGCCGTTGTTCTGCGCCGGCGGCATCGCCACACCGGCCGATGCGTCGCTCGTGATGCAGTTGGGCGCCGAGGCGGTGTTCGTCGGGTCGGGCATCTTCAAGAGCGAGGACCCGGCGCCGAGGGCCGCGGCGATCGTCGAGGCCACGACGCACTACCGGGATCCGTCGGTGGTGGCCAAGGTCAGCCAAGGTCTCGGCAGTGCAATGCCGGGTCTCGAGATGGAGAGCCTCGAGACCAAGCTCGCCGAACGCGGCTGGTAAGAGGCTGAGCCGGATGGTGAAGCCGTGGCCCGAACGGCCTGTGAGCCCAATCGCATGAGCTATGGGGGCAAGAGCGGGCTGCAATGGCGGCGCGCCGCCGAATAGCGATGTGGTGACCGTCATCGACGGGCTGCCGCTGGTCGGCGTCGTGGCGCTGCAGGGTGCCGCCGCTGAGCACCTCGGCGCATTCCGGCGTCTCGGGGCGCGGGCGGTGGAGGTGCGCGTGCCGTCTGATCTCGATGGTGTCGGCGCTGTCGTGATCCCCGGCGGCGAATCGACCACGATGTCGCACCTGCTCGGCACAAGCGGGCTGTTCGATCCGCTGGCGGAGCGTCTGGCGGACGGCCTGCCCGCGTTCGGCACGTGCGCCGGCATGATCCTGCTCGCTGCTGAAGTGCTGGACGGACGGGAGGACCAGCGGTGCTTCAGCGCCATTGACATCTCAGTTCGGCGCAATGCCTTCGGCCGCCAAGCCGCCAGCTTCGAGGCCGTTCTCGACGCCGAAGGACTCGACGCGCCGTTTCACGCAGTGTTCATTCGGGCCCCGTGGGTGGAGCGAACCGGCACTGGCGTCGAAGTGCTCGCGACGATGAGCACGGGTTCGGCCTCGCACGGGGCTTCGGGCAGCGAACGGCACGAACAGCATCGAGGCGACATGCCGGTGCTGTGTCGGTCCGGCCCGATCCTGGTTTCGAGTTTCCATCCCGAACTGACTGCTGACGACCGCATCCACCGCATGTTCCTGGACATGGTCGTCGCTTCGGATTCCTGTGAAGCTCACATCATGTGAATCGGCATGTGACTCCGCGGTGACGCTCAACATGATCGAGGACGTTGCCTGCAACGCTGGGTGGCTGGTCCTGCCCTTGGATGCGAGCACTCCCAACATCACGGAACGGCTCGAGGAACGCATCGAGTGGGTCCGCGACGAAGACGAGTCTTTGGCCTCGGCGCCACGGGGCGGAACCGAGGCGACGACGAAAGGGGTGCGTGTTCTGGGCGCTGAGTGGCAGCGACAGGTGGTGCGAGCCATTGAGCCGAAGTGGGGCATTCGCCGGCAGTTGACGACTCTGGCGGAACATGCCGCGGCGAATGGCTCGGCGGTCCTGTTGACGATCGACGAGTTGCACAGCGGCAACCTCGAAGAACTCCGGCGTCTGTCATCTGATGTGCAGCACATCACCAAGCGCGAGCAGCGGCCCCTCGCCTTTGTCGGCGCAGGCCTCGCGGGGATGCGCCACATGCTGCTTGAGGACAAGAAGATGACGTTATCGCGCCGGAGCTCTCGTAGGGGATACGGCTCCCATCGCAGCTCGTCAGTTTCGGTCATATCTGTGCAGACTGGTCGGGCACATGCGGGTGGAACCGCGAGACGAGCATCCACTTGTTGCCGCGAGTGCGCGGGTCGGCGCGGGTGGGTGCCACGATCTCGTCGTCCCTGAGGCGGCGGAGCCAGTTCAGCACCGTCTGTTTCGAGGTGCCGAGCGCTGCTGCGAGGTCGACGCTGCTGAGTGGGCCAGCCTGAAGCAGCTGGATGACCTCGGCCGGGGTGCCCTCATACAGCGGCTGCAATTGAGCCTGCTGCCGGGCATCCGGCTTCGGCGGTGGTGCCCATGGATCGTGATCGAACCTGCCAGCGAGCCGATCGCCATCGCCGAGCGCCGAGACGCCGGGGCGGAAGCACTGGTCACGAACGGTGACGACCAGCTCTCGTACTCGGTCGTCCAGTTCAGGCCGTCCTGTCCCCACCCGGTCGAGAGCCTGCACCGCCGCACGCAGTCCCGAACCCCGGTTTTCGCACACAGGCCTGCCGGTGCCCGGGATGACCACATCTTCGAGCAGTCGTGCAAGCAGCGCATTGCGGGTGCTGTTGATGCTCGAGTCGATGAGCTGCGCGACATCGGTGCGTCCTGCGTGGATGCCGTGCAAGCCGCCGGGGCTGGCGACCTCGAATCGATCGGGATAAAGAGAGATGCGCACCTGGGTGCCCTGTGTGGCGGGGTGGTAGTCGCGGTGCATCAGTGCATTGGCGACAATCTCGCGGATGGCCTCCGTCGGGTAGTCCCAGATGTCCTGGCGACCGGCGCCTTCCACGACTGACCGCCGGCGCATGTTGCGCTGCATCGCCGACACTGCCTGCGCCACGATCGCAGGTATTGGCCCGTCGAGCGGCTGGTTGTCGATGAAGCGCGTTCCGTCCGCTAGGGCAGACCCGTCCATCGTCGGCAGCACGATGAATGAGGCGGCCAGTTGGGGCACGAACTGTTGCGGGTAGCGGCCGAGTGCGAGCAAGCCTGCGAGCGTGACCGATGAGTCGGGCTGCTGATCGGTCAGCACGCCGAGCATGTGCAGCACGTCGTGATCAGCGAGATGGGTGAAGATCTCGCCGCGCCGCTAGCGAAGCCGTCTCAGCAGGTCGCTCACGAGCGCATCGTCCAGATGCTCCAGGCGGGCGCCGTCGACTGGCTTCGCGTCGTCGGTCGGCTGACCGCGGCCCGACACCATCACATGTATCTCGTAGTCCGTCAGGCGCCGGTTGCCGTCATGAACCCGGACGTAGGAACCCTGGTTCATGCCCTCGACCCGGACATAGCAGGGCCGGTGTTGGTGCCCCAGCGGCGGGACACGGGCTGCAACCACTGGGTTGCCGTCGACATGGCAGATGCCGACGGTCGGCCGCACCTTGGGCTCAAGGTCGTCCGAGCAGGCCGAAGCCAAATCCGCAGCGAGCTTGGCAATGTCAATAGGCGTCGGCAGGAAATCGGCGTCGCTCAGTCCGAAGATGAGCAGTCCCCCTCGGCCATTCGAGAACGCCGAGATGGATTTCAACACGCTGTCGGGAAAGCCTCCCGCCGCAGACTTGACTTCCACCGATTCGAGATCGGTTGCGGCCGCCCGAAGCTGCGGCACGACGGTGTCCACTTCCGCTTGCAGCTCTGCGGATGCGGCAGTGTGCCCATCAGTTCCAGTATTCACAGCACCCACTTTAGCGAAAATGCGCACATTGCAGAAATTTTGTGCACAAGTAACGCTGTTATGTCAGGCAATGCGGAAAGTTTGCGGAAATTTCCGCAAAGGGTGCTGGGTGCGTGGCGTCCTCGCGGTGCGTCGGCGGGCGGTGGGGAAGCCGAGGCCGACGCCGCGGTCGGCGGGGCCGGGCCAATGCTCAGTCACTGCGCCGGATTGGCATCCGTGGTCTCATGGTCTGGCGATTCGATTGCTTGGACGATGCGGTGGACACTCGATGAGGGGTTGCCGTCGGGGAATCCGGTTCCGTCCCGCTCATGCATTTCCGCAAGTCGCAGCGCTCTGCGAGAGGCCGTGTCGCGGCGTTGCATGTACTCGCGTGTATCGAGGCCTTGGCCCTCCGAGCCGTCGAGTCGTCGGCGCTTGCTTCGGGCCTCTGATGTGTCGAGCCAACGTGAGTGTTCGGCATAGTGGAGGATGAGCCACAGCTCAAAGCATGGGTTCGAGACCGCTATGTGGATGCCATTGTCACGGGCCATCTGAATCGCGTCGTTGAGTCCGTGGTGCGGCTCAGGAGCCTCCACGTCGAAGACGCACCAGTACTCGACCTGCCGAGATTTGGCTTCGGCGTCCTGGCGTTGTGCGTTTTGGGCTTCGGTCACCAGTCGGCGGGGGCCGTAGCCCAGACCGCGGATGTCCAGCGCCGCTGTTCGTCGAGTCTCGGGCAGCGCGGCAAGCGCATTGAAGTACATCGGTTCGGTCACTTCGCCCTCGCAGTAGACGACGAACCGCTTGCGCTCGTCCGTTTGAGGCCGACGTCGGCGCAAGGGTCTTGTGCTGCGGCGACGAGACACCAGGACGCTCGCTCAGGCGCTGAGGCCGAGGGCCTCGCGGACGACAAACTGATCAACAACCGGCACGCCGCCGAACCTGCCTTGGAGGTATCCCCGTTCGAGGTTGGTGGATCGGCGGACGCGATCGCCCCGAAAATCGGACAGCGGCGTCAGCGCGGTGCTGCCGTCGACTTGCTTGTCGGTGAGCCAAACCTCGTCGCGGTTGAGGTGCCCAAGCAATGTCGTGTCGTGGGTGGTGAAGATGAGCTGCGCGTCATGCTGATTGGTTTCGGGGTCCTGAAACATCTCGACGAGCTTGCCGGAGATCGCAGGGTGAAGGCTCGAGTCCAATTCGTCCACGACGAGAATGCCGCCGTTCCGGAGGACCGCGAGGAGGTCTGGCATCAACCCAAGCCAGGTGAGTGTTCCTCCTGACTCTTCGCCGAGTTCCAGCGGCATCGGTGTGCCGGCGACGTCATGCAGCAGTCGCAGGCGCCGTCCGCCGTACCCGTTGTCTTCCGATGCGACTGCAACCTCCACATCGCGCACCCCGAGATCGGCGAATCGCAACATTGCCAACGCCATGACACGATCGGCATGACGGTCTGGAGGAGTCGTCTCGTCGCCTGCCGCCTGGTGCCTCCGACGATCGTCGTCGAAGACATCAAGAAGAAACTCCGGCCAGTCGTGCCGCCCCCAACCCATGCTGTAACGGTGCAACCGAAACTCTGTTGGCACGAACGAGTGCGGCCACACGCCGACAAAGTTGATGTCGCTCAGCGCGGTGGCGACGGCATTGATCTCGGGCGTCAGGCGATCGGCGACGGACAGCACCAGCGTTGTTGGCGTGATCAGCTCGCGTCCTCCGCCGCTCAGCCGCGTCCCCCGCCGGAACTCAAGTTCGTCGCCGTCGCGCTCGAAGAGCGTGCGGCGACGTCGCTGCGGGTAGCTGTACAGCGCTTCGAACTGCACGGCGTCGTCGTCAACCTCTAGCTCATAGCGATGGTGCACCCCGCCAACCACCATGTCGACGTTGAAGCCCGAGTCCTGCTGCCCTAGGTCTCCGAAGGCAAACGGGTCGCGGGGTATCTTCCGCTTCCAACGCATAAGCGACGCCTGCACCGCTTGTTGAAGCCACGCGATGCCATCCAGCAGGTTCGTCTTGCCAGAACCATTGGCGCCGTACACACCTGCGACTGTCAGCGCCTTCTCGTCGGTCCAGCCGAGAGGCCGCGCGGCGTCTCGGTCCTTGTCGACTGCGATCATCGAGAGTTCCACCGGCTTGCTGATGGATCGATGGTTGGAGACCTCAAATCTCAACAGCATTGCAGACATTGCACAGCCACCTTGCTTTCCTCGTCATAAACCTGCGAGAACTAGAGAATAGGTGCAGAAAGAAGGATATCTCACCTCTACGCGTCTCATGAAGGGCGACTGTCGACGACGCATACTTGGCGTCTCCCGGGCTGCGTGCCGGGTTAGCCGATGCGCTTCGTGGGCGATGAGGTCGGCCGCAGAGAGGACCCCGATGTGCTGCCGGCGTAGCGTTCGGCGGGGCCGCTGCCTGTGGCAACGTCGGCCAAGCCATCAGCAGGCACGAAGGGGGACTGCGTGAACGCTCAGACGCACAGTGAGCTGGCGAACTTCATCTGGAGCATCTGCAAACCTGAATCACCCCGGTTTTGGTGGAGGCTCTGTTCCTTGAGAGGATGGAGCGATGCCAGGAAATGGGAGATATCCAGTCGAGCTGCGTGAGCGCGCGGTGAGGATGGTGCTGGAGAACCAGCGTCTGTATGGGTCTCAGTGGGAGGCGATCTGCTCGGTCGCCGGCAAGCTGGGTCCGACGGCGGAGACGGTGCGCAAGTGGGTGCGTCGTGCTGAGATCGACGGCGGCGTCCGCCCGGGGGTGAGCTCGGCGGATCGTGCTCGGATCACCGAGCTCGAGCGCGAGAACCGTGAGTTGCGCCGGGCGAACGGGATCTTGAAGGCGGCGTCGGCTTTCTTCGGGGCGGAGCTCGACCGCCAGTCTCAGAGATAGTGGCGTTCGTGGACGTTCACCGGGACCGGTTCGGGGTCGAGCCGATCTGCGCTGTGCTCGCCGAGCACGGTGTCGGGATCGCCCCGTCCACCTATTACGCCGCCAAGGCCAGGCCGCCGTCGGCTCGGGCGCTGCGGGACGCGTGGCTGCGCGTCGAGACCGCCAGGGTGCACAAGGCGAACTACGACGCTTATGGGGCGGCGAAGGTGTGGGACCACCTCAACCGCGTCGAGGGCGTGCGGGTGGCGCGCTGCACTGTGGAGCGCCTCATGGGCGAGCTGGGCCTGCGGGGCGTGCGGCGGGGCGCAAAGGTGCGCACCACCGTCGGCGGTCCCGACGCCGAACGCCCCGACGACCTCGTCAAGCGGGACTTCGCGGTGCCGGCCCCGGACCGGCTGTGGCTGGCGGACCTCACCTATGTGCGCACCGCAAGCGGCTTCGTGTACGTGTCGTTCGTGATCGACGCCTACAGCCGCCGCGTGATCGGCTGGCAGGCGTCGCGGTCGATGCGCGCCGACCTGGCCCTCGACGCCCTGGAGATGGCCATCTCCGCTCGCCGCCGCGACGGGCGCTGCATCGAGGGGGTCACCCATCACAGCGACATGGGATCGCAGTACCTGTCGATCCGCTACAGCCAGCGGCTCGCCGACAACGACATCGTCGCCTCGGTCGGCTCCAAAGGCGACAGCTACGACAACTCCATGATCGAGAGCCTCAACGGGCTCTACAAATGGGAGCTCATCTACCCACGCGGACCCTGGCAAGGACTGTCCGACGTCGAGTTCGCCACCCTCGAATGGGTCGACTGGTACAACCACCGACGCAGCCACAGCGCCCTGATCGCCGGCCGCGGCAACTACACCACCCCCGCCGAACACGAGACCACCTACTACCGTCAACACAGCACAGCCACCCCGGCCGTGACACAACAACCCGAGTCTCTACAAAACACGGGGTGATTCACTGCTTGGACCGCGGCAAGACCAAACGAGAAGCCATCCGGGCCCTCAAGCGACGCATCTCAGACCGAATCTGGACACACCTCAACACCCACGCCTTGACATAGGAGCTCATCTAGAACGCTTGCGAATGGCCTGCTCGTGTGCGCGCCGGCCTTGTGGGGTGGGGCACTTGCGGATGTGCCCCACGTACTGAGCTGGAATCAGGCATGGCCACTCGATCGGTTGCGCGACTGTGTGACCCCCAAGTGCTCCGGCGGGTAGTGCGATGCCTCGTGTCAGGTCGCACACATATCGCCCAGCGTGTGACACCCGACGCCTACTGTCGTTCGCATGATCTCGACCGCTCCTCGCCGCGCATGACCCTGCTCCAAAATGTCGACTCGCCCATGGCGCGGCGCGGCTCGAGCCCCGGCTGCGATTCCCGCCAGATGAGGCTGTTCCCGACCGCTGTGCAAGAGATGGGACCACGGGCAGCCGAGTTCTTCGCTGGCATGGGGTTGGTGCGCGCCGGTCTGGAACGCTGCGGCGTCCGAACAGTCTTTGCGAACGACATCGACGAGACCAAGGCAGCGCTCTATCGGGCGAATTGGGGCGACGAATCTCTCGTGGTTGGGGACATTCGCGACATTTGCGGTGAGCAGATTCCCGATATCGAAGTGGCTACGGCCTCGTTTCCGTGCGTAGACCTCTCGCTTGCGGGTGCCCGTGCTGGTCTCGCAGGCGAGCACTCCGGATTGATCCACCATTTCGTCCGGATCCTCGCTGAGATGGGTGACCGGGCTCCGCGTGCTGTGCTCGTGGAGAACGTCCCGGGTTTTCTCACGGCCAATGGCGGCGAGGACTTCAGGACGGTCGTAGAGCTTCTTGGTGATCTTGAGTATCAGGTGAGTGACGCGACTGTGGACGCCGCTGCATTCCTGCCGCAGAGCCGGCCGCGGGTATTCCTTCTCGCGGCGAAGGGCACCCCGGCCATCGCGGTCGAGCCGCCGCCACGGCGCAGCGACACTCGTCTTGCCGATGTCGCGGACGACGATGGCGAGTGGTGGAGCGGCGAGAAACGCGATGCATTCTTCGACTCGCTTTCCGACCTCCAGCAGGCCCGGCTTCGCTGCTATCGGGAATCAGCAACGGTGAGCTGGCGAGGCGCCTACCGGCGTACTCGCGGCGGTCGCGCAGTATGGGAGATCCGTGGAGACGAGATCGCAGGCGCGCTCAGAACGACTCGCGGTGGCTCGTCCCGGCAGGCCATCGTCCGGGCGGGACAAGGCGCTGCGGATGTGCGATGGATGAGTCCAGGCGAGTACGCCAGGCTTCAGGGTGCGGGCGACTTGGACTACGGAGCCGTCACAGAGCGACAGGCGATGTTTGCCTTGGGCGATGCTGTTTGCGTACCGGTCGTCGAATGGCTTGGCCATCATTGGCTCGCAAGGGTGTTGGCCTGATGCCAGACGAGCCACTTGACGTCACGGAGCTCTACGACGGCGTCGACCGTGTCCTCGGTTTGCTCGGAACGGACGGGCGAGCCGCTGGTGACTGCAAATTCGGCGTATACCTGTTCAGCGACTACGACGGAGAACCGATCTACGTCGGTCAGACGAGAGAACAGCTGCGAACAAGGATCAGGCGACACCTCACGAATCAGCGGACCGATGCCGTTGCGATGAGAGTCCTTGATCCGTTTGAAGTCGCGGCGATCGAAATGTGGCCATTCTGGGATCTGCACGAAAAGACTGACGAAGTCATCAAGGACACTCTCGACCGAGCGGAGTTCACCGTGTACCAGCAGGCGCTCGCAGACTCTCTCTTCAACGCCGTGCTCAATGAAGGCGACATTCCAGAGGCCGAACTGATAGAGCTGCCAACTTCGGTTCGAGGAGAAATCCTGTCCGACGCTTCCCGCACCAAGCGCGAGCACCCCGACATTCGAATAGCGCGTCGAGCTCGAACGATCGCCGATTTGGCGCGTGTCATAAGCGAACGGAAAGTTCAAACGGGGATTCGCCGGACGCTCTGGGTCCAAGCACAGCGGCTCGAGTACCTTGCACGCAAACGACTCGGGGACGTCAGCTGACGCGTCGCACGCCGAGAAGGCCCTGAAGGGCTAGGCGGCGGGGCAACAATTCGAGCTTGTGCGCTTGGTCCTGTGCCCAGCCGGCGTCCGTCTCACGCTGACCTGGCATGCGATCGCCATTGACAATTGGGAGACACATTGAACGCGAAGGGACCCAAGCGAACCGCAAGTGATGGCCGGGGGCCAATGATGAGGACTATGAGGCTGTCCTCGCTACGACCCATCTTGTGCAGTTGGCGGGAGACCAACACTCCACGCGCGTGACGCGGGGTGCGTTGGAGGGCATGGCGGCGCAGATAAACGCGCGAGGCGTCCCATTCATCAGTGAGCATCTCGGTTTTCTGCCAACGCTGGGATACTTCAACAGGGCCCGAGTTCGTGAACTTGACGACGGCGAGTACGAGTTGCGCGCTGACCTGACGATGTTGCCGCAAGAACGGGGAGCCGTGGGGCCCAGCCTCGAGCTCAGCGAGCCCGCACATGCTTGGAACGTGAAGCCAGGTGTCGAGATCACATTTGATCGCCGCAACTTCGATCCGGAGGTCTCGCGCCAGATCGATCTTTCGACGAGCGATGTAGTCCGTCCGGCGGAGCGTTGGGCTGAGCTGCCACCGCTCTACTACGCGTTCGTTGTGCCTGTGTTGTTGAGCCTTCGTCTTTTGTTGGGATGGGGACTGCTGGGTTCGGCGGGTTCGGGCTATGAGTGTTCCGCGGGCTTCGAGGTTCGTGTGGTTGGTGAAGCCGTGGGCTTTGCGGCGTAGGACTCGGGTGGGGGTTGTTGGTGCCTTCGATGCGGCTGTTGCTGGGCTGGCCGGTTTGGTGCCAGTCGAGGATCTGGGGATGCCAGGCGAGGAAGGTGTCGACGACGTCGCTGAACTCGGGTATGTCGCCGGTGCGGTAGATGTCGGCGAGCCGGTCGAGCGCTTCGAGGGCGCCTTTGCGGTCCTTGGCGAGATAGAGGCCGTGCAGCTCGCCGAGCGCGTCTCAGGCTGCTTTGAGCCTCGGGTGGGTCTCGAAGAGCGCGTCGAGCCGGGAGCGTTCGTCTGCGCCGAGGGTGTCGGGGCGTTTCATGAGCACGAACCGTGCCCGGAACACCTCGGGGTCGAACGCCGGCTTGGCCCCTTCGGGGCGGCGCTGCACGTCGCGTCGCACCGCGGTCAGCCCGGCTGCGAACCAGCCGATCACGTGGAACCGGTCCAGCACATGGCGGGCGTGGCCGAGCCGCTCGGCGATCGCCGCCGCATAGGACTTGGACCCGTCCGAGACGACGACCTTGACGCCGCGGCGCCAGCGGTGCCCCTGAGCAGCCAGGAAGCCGCTGAGGGCCGCCTCGCTGCGGTGGGGCACCATCCGCGGGCACCTCCCCGGTGTCGCCGTTCACCAGCACCGTCACATACCGGTGCCGCTTGCGGATCGAGGTCCCCTCCACCAGCAGCACCCCCGCAGCGCCGGCGGCGGCGACGCGAGCCGACCAGGCCCGCATAGGCGACCACCAGCGCGTTGACCAGCTCCCAGCTCAGCCCATGACGCTTCGCAGCAGTGTTCACCGTCATCTGGCGGGCGTCTTGGACCAGACGCCGCGCCAGACGAGCCGTGACGCGGCCCTCGAACGCCGGACGGGTCTCAGCAAAGCGCCGCCCGCACGGCCCGCACACCATGCGCCGCCGCTCCCACACCAGCGTCACCGGCCGGCCCGACACCTCCAAGTCCCGCACCTCGTCGCCGCGGCGGTCGTGCACCCGCCCGCTCGGCGTCCCGCAATCCGCACAGCACGGGCGGCGCACCGTCGAGCACACCCGCACCACCAGCACCTCGGGCGCGCCGACGATCACCTCCACCACCTCAGTCAGCGACAGCCACAGCCGCACCGACACAACACCACGCCTCATCGAGGCCCCCCAGGGATCGGCGTCAGACACACCGATCCCAGCAGAGCCTCGACCCCTACCCGAGGACCCTCAACCCGACCCCATCCCAACAAAAGACGAAGAGCCAATTGCCGACGCACGCCTAGCCGCGGCAACCGGCTCAATATCACGCGAACGGTCGAGGTGCCCCGACGGCGACGGCGACAGCAGCAGAAGCGCACCCTGCACATTCAGGTGCACTACTCCGGAGATGGGCAAGAGGCCGCACGGAACACGATCAGCGATATCCGACGCGAACTCGAACTTGACGAAGCTCACGATGTCGACTCAGCCGCCTTCTACGAAGCGAAAGCTCTGCCTGACGACTTCGTGAAGACCTACGCCAAGACCCTTAACAGGCTGCTGAAATATGCAGGTCTGGCCGGAAACGCAAGCCCCTGACCTGCGGGTTTGCAACTGGACACCGCCCGAAAATCGACTTTTTCAGTATCCTGTTAAGCGATTAGGCCGCATCTAGTGGTGCGTCGCTGAAATGGCTGGGGCTGAAGCAAGCCCATTCTTACAGGTCAGCGAGTTGCATGATGCCCGGAAGAAAACTGCGACACACCACTAGGAGACGCTGCGCGCGAGTCGGCGGGCATGTTGGTCAATGCAATGCAGTGCTCGACCGTCGAAGGTAATCGCGCTCAGGTCTCGGGCTGCCCTAGTTGGTGAAGGGCCCTTCGCACCTCCGGCGACAGTGTGTCGTGCATCACGGTGAAGCTGATCTGGTAACCACCAAGATCGCTCTTGTAGTCGAAGCGGTCGATTGCTCGGTCCACTCATTCGACTGTGAGGTTGTCAAAATCGAACGACGCGCGCACGCTCGCTTGCACGTCGCCAAGCCCTGCGAGAGCGGAACGAAGATGGCGCACGCGTTCGTCGTGCCTCCTGGATTCGTCTTTCCTGACCTCAGTGTCTCACCCACTCGCCCTGCGCGGACTCTGGACGGCAGACATATGCCGGACGTCGCATTCTGTAACCGCGGGATGCGCCATTGACGCGCCTCGTCACGCTGCAGATGGTGTCTCTGGCCTGGGCAACCGGCCTTGCAGCGACGTTGGAGTGTTCAGCGGGCGGTGGGGAAGCCGAGGTCGACGCCGCGGTCGGCGGGGTCGGGCCAGTGCTCGGTGACTGCCTTGAGACGTGTGTAGAAGCGGATGCCTTCGGGGCCGTGCATGTGGTGGTCGCCGAACAGCGAGTCCTTCCAGCCGCCGAATGAGTGGTACGCCATCGGCACCGGGATGGCCACGTTCACGCCCACCATGCCCACCGGAGCCTCGCGCCGGAACCGTCGTGCCGCACCGCCGTCGCGGGTGAACAGCGCCACGCCGTTGCCGAACTGGTTGTTCTCGATGAGCTCCATCGCCTCTTCGAACGATTCCACTCGCACCAGGCACAGCACGGGGCCGAAGATCTCGTCCTCGTACACCTTCATCTCGGTGGTGACCTCGTCGAGCAGCGTCGGGCCAACCCAGTAGCCGTCCGGATGGCCGTCCACCACCAGCTCACGGCCGTCACGCTGCAACACGGCGCCCTCGGATTCGCCCAGGTCGATGTAGCTCAGCACCCGGTCACGGTGCTCAGCGGTCACCAGCGGACCCATGTCCACCGGCTCCGCGCCGAGGCCCGGACCGATACGCAGCGCATCGATCCGTTCGCAGATCGCATTCGACAAGTCGTCGGCAATGGCGCCCACCGCCACCACCACCGAGATCGCCATGCAGCGCTCGCCGGCCGAGCCGTACCCGGCCGACACTGCGGCGTCCGCAGCCTGGCCGATGTCGGCATCGGGCAGCACGATCATGTGGTTCTTGGCCCCGCCGAGCGCCTGCACCCGCTTGCCGGCCATCGACGCCGTGCGGTGCACGTGACGGGCGATCGGCGTCGAGCCCACGAAGCTCACCGCGTCAATCCCCGGGTGCTCGCACAAGCCATTGACGGCGTCGGCGTCGCCGTGGAGCACGTTGAACACACCGTCGGGCAGCCCGGCCTCAGCAAACAATTCGCCGATGCGCACCGCCACCGACGGGTCCTTCTCGGACGGCTTCAGCACGAAGCAGTTGCCGCACGCGATGGCCACCGGGTACATCCACATCGGCACCATCGCGGGGAAGTTGAACGGGGTGATGCCGGCGACCACCCCGACCGGCTGCCGCACTGTGTAGGCGTCGTGGGAGGTGCTGATGTCGTCGGTGCGCTCGCCCTTGAGCAGCTGGCCGACACCGCAGGCGAACTCCACCACTTCGATGCCTCGCCGCATCTCGCCCAGCGCGTCCTCCCGCACCTTGCCGTGCTCGGCCGAGACCATCTCGGCCAGCTCCAGGCGGTGCTCGGTGAGCAGTTCGCGGAATGCGAACATCACCGCCGCCCGGGACGAGATGGAGGCCTCCCGCCAGCCGTCCCAGGCCGAGCGAGCAGCACTCACGGCAGCGTCCACATCGCTCCCGGAGGCCATCGGCACCTGGGCGATCACGCTGCCGGCGACCGGGTCGGTCACCTCGAACATCGTCTTCGGCGAGCCCTGCGTTCGCTGACCGCCGATCCAGTGGTCGACTTGCCTCATGGGAGTCCTCCCCGCCGGCAGCGCTCAACGGGGAGCGACCGCGCCGAACCTCTGTCTTGTGCAGGCCTTGATTCTCGCAGCCCTGCGGAGTGAACGGGAACGCTCGGGCGACCGCGTTGCGGCTCGCAAGGTGTGGCTAGAGTCCGCGCCTATGAGTGACGTCAATCCGATTCCCCCAGACCGGCCATTCGTCGTGCCCTACATGACGATCGGCGCCCGCATCGACGGCTCTCCCGGCGGGGCGGCCGATGCCATCGAGTGGTACACGGCTGCCTTCGGCGCCCAGGAGACCAACCGTCAGATGGCACCGGGCAGCGACAAGCTGATGCACGCCGAACTGGTGCTCGGCGACGGATTGATCTTCCTCGCCGACGATTTCCCGGAATGGGGAGGCGAAGCCTCTGCGCCGGCTGCGCTGGCTGGCTCGACGGTCACAATGCACCGATACGTGGCCGACTGCGACGCGACCATTGAGAAGGCGGTGGCCCTGGGCGCCGAAGTCCTGATGCCACCGGCGGACATGTTCTGGGGCGACCGCTTCGGCAGCATTCGCGACCCGTTCGGGCACAAGTGGTCGATCGCGACCCATGTGCGTGACGTCACTCCCGAAGAGATGGAAGCAGCGGCAGCGGCGATGTTCGCCGAGGGACCAGACCAAGAACAATCAGGGGGTTGAGCAATGGCCGTTATTGATCTTGCGGGACGCATCGCCGTAGTGACCGGCGGCGGGACTGGCATGGGGCGCGAGCTGGTGCGCCAGCTCGCCGCTGCCGGGTGTCATGTGGCTGCGTGCGACCTGAACGCGGAGGAACTGGCACGAACAGCAGAGCTGGCGACTGGCGGCTCAAGCGGTGTGCGCATCACCATGCACGACTGCGATGTGACCGACGCAGATGCGGTCGTGGCATTCGCCGCCGAAATGGCAGCGTCGCACGACACCGACCACATCAACCTGCTGTTCAACAACGCCGGTGTCGGCGGCGGCGGCAGTTTCGTGATCGACGATCAGCGCGACGCTTGGGACAAGACCTTCGCGGTGTGCTGGAGCGGCGTGCTCAACTGCGCGCGGGCGTTCATGGACATGCTGGTGCGCTCAGATGCGGGCGCAATGGTCAACACCAGCAGCATCAACGGCTTCTGGGCAACGATTGGCCCCGGCGCCCCGCACACGTCGTACTGCGCTGCGAAATTCGCGGTGAAGGGCTTCACCGAGGCCCTCATGCAGGACCTGATCATGCACGCTCCGCACGTCAGCGCTCACGTTGTGATGCCCGGGCACATCGGCACCTCGATTGCGCTGAACAGCTTCTCGGTCCACGGCGTCGACATACCCCTGATTCGCAAGAACATGGCAGCTCGCGGAATCGACCTCGATGCGTTCAGCGACGAGGAAGTCGAAGCGCTCGTCACCGACCGCAACACCCGATTCCGCGACGACGCGCCCACCTCGGCAGCGCAGGCCGCCGAGATCATCCTGTCGGACGTGCTGGCAGGCCGGTGGCGCATCCTCGTCGGAGACGACGCCTACCGCATCGACGAGCGGGTGCGAGCCGATCCGGAGTCGGCCTACACGCCAGAGTTCTTCGACGCACTCCTCGAGGAAGGTCATTTGGGGGCCTTCCCCCCTCGCTAGCCGGCCTCACCCATTCCGGTCCCCAACACCGCACCAGAGGCCACCGCCGCAGGCCGCTACCCTCGGCGCTCGCTGCGGACGTAGTTCAATGGCCAGAACCTCAGCCTTCCAAGCTGATGATGCGGGTTCGATTCCCGTCGTCCGCTCGCTCGGACCTGTGCCGTTCAAGCTGATGATGCCGGCGGCGCATGGTGTGCTGCGGGGGGCGCAGTGATTCCTGTCGTCCGCTCGCTCGGACCTGTGCCGTTCAAGCTGATGATGCCGGCGGCGCATGGTGTGCTGCGGGGGGCGCAGTGATTCCTGTCGTCCGCTCGCTCGGACCTGTGCCGTTCAAGCTGATGATGCCGGCGGCGCATGGTGTGCTGCGGGGGGCGCAGTGATTCCCGTCGTCCGCTCGCCCTAGGCAGCGCGAATCGGGCCGTCCTCCAGTACTTGGCGGTTCGCGATCACCTCGTCGATGATCCCGTACTCCTTGGCCGCCTCAGCGTCCATGATGAAGTCGCGGTCAGTGTCGGCGTGGATCCGCTCGAGGTCTTGGCCCGTGTGGTGCGCGATGATCCGCTCGAGCCGCTCGCGCATTCGGTCAATCTCGCGTGCGGCCAGTTCGATGTCGGTGGCCTGGCCTATCGCCTGGCCGTACGGCTGGTGCAGCAGCACCCGCGCATTCGGCAGCGCCATGCGCTTGCCCGGCGTGCCTGCGGCCAGCAGCACCGCTGCAGCAGACGCTGCCTGGCCCAAGCAGATTGTCGTGATGTCGTTGCGGATGTACTGACTCGTGTCGTAGATGGCGAACAGCGAGCTGATGTCCCCGCCGGGGGAGTTGATGTAGATGTTGATGTCCTTGTCGGGGTTCTCCGACTCGAGGTGAATCAACTGCGCGCACACCAGATTGGCGACGACATCGTCGATTGGCGTGCCCAGGAAGATGATGTTCTCCTTCAGCAGCCGCGAATACAGGTCGTATGCACGCTCGCCCCGGTTGGTCTGCTCCACGACCGTGGGCACGAGATAGTTGTGAGCGTTGTGCCGCTCAGCGCTCTGGCCGGATGGATCCGCCCTTGGGGAGAACTCGGTCGTCACGGTGTTGCCTCAGTTTCGTCGGAATCAGTGTTCTTGCCGTCGATGCTGCCAGCGCCGTCGGGCGACGGAAGCTCGAGCGCCGATCGATCGATCGCGTCGCCGTCCGGTCCAACGAGTGTGGCGGCTTTGACGGCCCATTGCAGCGCCTTGCTCTTGCAGATCGCCGCCGTGAGGTGTGCCAGCCCATCGTTGTCCGACATGACCTCGCGCAGCTGCTCGGCGCTGCGGCCGTCGGTGGATGCCAGGCGCTCCAGCTCGTCCTCGACGTCGGCCTCCTCGGCCTGCAGTTCCTCGGCGGCGGCCAAGGCACGCAATGCGAGATCCAAGCGCACCCCTCGCTCAGCGTCATCGCGCAGTTCGCCAATGAATGAGGCCGGTTCCTGGCCCGTCGCCTCGAGCCAACTCTCGATCGTCATGTTCCGCTGCTGCAGTCCGCTGCCCAGCTCGTTCATGCGGTCTGCAATCGCCCCGCTCACCATGGCGTCGGGAACCGGACCCTCCACGAGGCTCGCAAGCTGCCTCTGCACTTCCTCGCGGAGCACCATGTTGGCCTGCATGATGAGCCCGAAGCTGAGTTGCCGGGCAGTCGCATCGCGGAGTTCCGCAATATCGTCGTGCTCGGTGTTCTCGTCCACCCAGTCGTCGGTCAGATCGGGCAGCACCAACTCCGACACGGCGTTGACCGTGATCTCGAAGTCGATCTCCATGTCGGTCTGCACCGGATGGGTTGCGCTGAACGACAGCTCGTCGCCGGCCTCGCAGCCGACCAATTGCCCGTCGACCTCGGGTACGATGCCGCCGCTGCCCACCTCGTAGAGGTAGTCCTGAGCAGAGAGTCCGGGGAGCGGCTTGCCCTCGACGGATCCTTCGATGTCGATCGTGACGCGGTCGCCGTCGACGGCCGGACGGTCCACCTCGGCGATGTCGGCGAATTGGCGCCTCGTCTCGTCGATGCGAGCGTCGACCTGTTCGTCGGACGGCTCGGGACTCGGTATCTCCACCTGCATGTCCCGGTAGCCCGAGATCGCCACCACCGGTCGGATCTCGACGGTCGCCTCGAACGCCACGGGTCCCTCGCTCCCGTCGAGCGTCAATTCCAGTTCGGGTTGGCTGACCACGTCGACCTGGTTGTCACGCACGGCTTCGGCGTAGTACCGCGGCACAGCTTCCTCGAGCGCCTGAGCGCGCCCGATCTCCGGGCCGAAGTGCGATTCCAGCACCCGGCGCGGCGCCCGCCCTGGACGGAATCCCGGAATGTGCACCTCACGAGCGAGCTTGCGGAAAGCAGCGTCGACATCAGCGTCGAATGTCTCCGCATCGACTTCGACGGTCAGCTTCACGCGCGGGCCGATGAATTGGCCCGGAGCAGCCTCGTCGGTGCCCGAATCGTCTGCGTCCGCGGCGACCGGCGATTCGTCGGCAGGCGGGGAGTCGGGTTCGGAAACCGGCGCGGGCCCGATGAAATCCGCTGGATCCAGCGTCGTCAGCGTCGTCTTCACGAAGCGTGGAGCCTACCGGTGCGCCCCGACCGCTCCCCGTGCGCTGACGCGGCGTTCACGCAGCGGCAGACGAACCGGATCGCGCCGCGCGGTCCCCGATGTGCCATCCTTGGCGGTCAGTCTGAATCGACCGGCGCTGGTCCGTGCCTAGGTCCGCCGTGTGCGAGCCTTGTGGGGCCGTCGACTGCGGACGCTCAGCGGAAGGGAGGTGCAACGTGGCGAGGTTCGGCGAGGGAGGCGAGCTGCTGAAGTGCTCGTTCTGCGGCAAGTCCCAGAAGCAGGTGCGAAAGCTCATCGCAGGCCCCGGCGTCTACATCTGCGACGAGTGCATCGACCTGTGCAACGAGATCATCGACGACGAGGTCGAGGCGGCGCCGCAGACGCCATTCGAGTCGGTGCCCAAACCGCGCGAGATCTTCGCCTTCCTCGACGACTACATCATCGACCAGGACCGGACGAAGACGATCCTGTCAGTGGCCGTCTACAACCACTACAAGCGGATGCGCCTCGAACCCTCAGGCCCCGGCGCCTCTGACGACGTCGAGATAGCGAAGTCCAACATCCTGCTGATCGGCCCGACGGGCTGCGGAAAGACGATGATGGCGCAGACCCTTGCTCGCCTGCTCAACGTGCCGTTCGCCATAGCAGATGCCACGGCGCTGACCGAAGCGGGCTATGTGGGCGAGGACGTCGAGAACATCCTGCTCAAACTGCTGCAGGCGGCGGACTTCGATGTGAAGCGTGCCGAGACCGGCATCGTCTACATCGACGAGATCGACAAGATCGCTCGAAAAGCCGAGAACGCCTCGATCACCCGCGATGTGTCCGGGGAAGGCGTCCAGCAGGCGCTGCTGAAGATCCTCGAGGGCACGGTTGCATCAGTACCCCCGCAAGGCGGCCGGAAGCACCCTCACCAGGAGTTCCTGCAGATCGATACCAGCAATGTGCTGTTCATCTGCGGAGGCGCCTTCGACGGCCTCGAGCGTCTCATTGCCGACCGTGTCGGGGAGCGGGGAGTCGGCTTCGGTGCGCGGCTTCGCCACGCAACCGACGGCTCGGCGCTCGACATCTTGCCTGATGTGCTGCCGGAGGATCTGCGCCACTTCGGCTTGATCCCTGAGTTCATCGGCCGGTTGCCGGTGGTCGGAGTCGTCGATCCCTTGGGTCCCGACGCGTTGCGCCGGATTCTCACCGAGCCGAAGAACGCGCTCGTTCGCCAGTACTGCAAGATGTTCGAACTCGATGACGTCGAGCTCGAGTTCACCGACGACGCACTCGAGGCGATCGTGGATCAGGCGATGCTCCGCAACACGGGTGCTCGAGGGCTGCGGGCCATCCTTGAAGAGGTCCTGCTGGGACTGATGTACGACCTGCCGAGCCGCGACGACGTGGCACGGTGCATCGTGGACCGCAGCGTGGTGCTGGACAAAGTGAATCCCACGCTGGTGCCCCGCTCGACGGTGACGCGTCGGGCCTCCTGAGCCGCGCATCTTGAGCCGTCGGCCGCGAGAGACTGGGGCGCCAGACGCAGGACCGAACAGCTCGGCGTCGGGTCCGTTGCGCGACTACGAGGCTGCGCTCGACTGGCTCGATTCCCACATCGATCTTGAGCGCCTGCTGGGCAGTCCCGAGGCGACCGCGCCGACGCTCGATCGCATGTGGACGCTCATGGGAATCCTGGGCGATCCGCAGGACAGCGTCCCGGCCATCCACATCACCGGAACGAACGGCAAAGGCAGCACAGCCCGGCTTGCGGCAGCGCTGCTCGGTGCCTGCGGTCTGGCTGCGGGCAGCTACACCTCACCGCACATCGAACGTGTCAACGACAGGATCTCGGTGGCGAATGAGCCGCTCGACGACGAGTCGTTCGCGCTGGCCGTCAGCGAGATAGCGGTCTTCGAGCCGATGGCGATCGACCGCTGCGGGGAACGGCCGAACTATTTCGAGGTGATGGCGGCCGCCGCGTACAACTGGTTCGCCTCGACGGCGCACGTGAATGTGATCGAGGTCGGCATGGGCGGGCGCTGGGACGCGACGAACGTTGTGGATGCGGCTGTGGCGGTGATCACCAATATCAGCGCGGACCACCTCGAGATCATCGGGCCGACGCTGGCAGACGTGGCTTCGGAGAAGGCGGGGATCATTTCGCCTGGAGCGACTGTCGTCTGCGGCGAGACCTCTCCCGATCTGGTCGAGATCGTGGCGGGTGTTGCGGCCGAGACCCGTTCGGAGCTTTGGCGCCGCGGCGTCGACTGGGATGTGACTGCCCGCCGACCGGCGATCGGCGGGCAGCTCGTCACCGTGTTCACACCGTTCGGGGAGCGCAGCGACCACTTCGTGCCGCTGCATGGCGCACACCAAGCGGTCAATGTCGCAACCGCCATCTGCTCGGTCGAAGCGTTCTTCGGCCGGAGGCTCGATGACGATGTCGTCGCGGCAGCGCTCGAAGACGTCACGTTGCCGGCCCGTTTTGAGATTGTTGCGGGACAGCCGACGGTGGTCATTGACGGGGCGCACAACCCTGCTGGTGCTGTGTCCTTGCGAGACACGCTGGCCGAGACGTTGTCGATCTGCGCCGACGCCACGGCCGGCTTTGACGAGTCCGCTCCGACAAGTCGGGGATCGGCGCGTGTGCTCGTCATCGGAGCAAACAGGCCGCATGATCCTGCTGCATTCTGCGAGGCCCTTGATCTCGGCGTCTTCGATGCCGTGGTGGCAACGGCCGCGTCCTGGCCGCGTGCGACGCCGCCGAGCGATGTCGTCGATGCAGTGGGGCGGGCGGCAATTGGATGTGACCGGCCGCCCGAGATCGTCCCCATCGCAAGCGTCGACGACGCTGTGCGGTGGGCCGCCGATCGGGCCGGCGCGGATGGCACTGTCGTGGTGAGTGGCTCGTTGTACGTTGCCGCCGAGGCCCGGCGACTTCTGGGGGGCGACCCGCATTAGCCTCGGTCGTGCAGCCGCTGGCGCGACGCGTCGGCGCACGGCGACAGACCGAAGGAGACCGCGATGGGCCACACGTTGGTGATCTGCAAGCCCGACGCGGTCGAGCGGGGCCTTGTCGGAGAGATCATGGCCAGATTCGAGCGGAAAGGTCTCACCATCGCTGCTTTGGAGCACCGATGCATCGACCGTGAGACAGCCGAGCGGCACTACGCCGAGCATGCTGGCAAGCCGTTCTACGAGCCGTTGCTCGAGTTCATCACTCGGTCGCCGTCGGTCGTGATGGTGCTGGATGGGCCCGACGATGCCGGCGATGACATCTTCGCCGTCGTCCGCGCCCTGGTGGGGGCCACCAATCCGGCGAAGGCAGCGCCCGGCACCATCAGGGGTGACTACGGGATCTCTCCGACCGAGAACTTGGTGCACGGATCGGACAGTCAAGCCTCTGCCGAGCGGGAAATCGCCCTGTTCTTTGGCACCCTCGTCTCAGCCAACAGCAAGGCTGAGCGCTGATCGTCATGAATGCGCCGGGCCGGCCTCGCAAGCGCGGAAGCGTTCTCGGCGGCCGGGACATCGCCGTGGACCTCGGCACTGCGAACACCATCGTGTTCGTGCGCGGCCGGGGCATCGTGCTCAACGAGCCGTCTGTCGTCGCCGTCGATTCCATGACTGGCAACTCGCTGGCCGTGGGCCACGAGGCCAAGCGAATGATCGGCCGGACGCCCGGCAACATCACAGCGATCAGCCCGCTCAAGGACGGCGTGATCGCAGACTTCGACATCTGCGAGAAGATGCTCCGGCACTTCATCAACCAAGTCTCCCAAGTGCGATGGCCCAAACCGCGCATGGTGATCTGCGTGCCCTCGGGGATTACTGGCGTCGAACAGCGCGCCGTGCAGGAAGCTGCCGAGTACGCGGGTGCCCGCCAAGCATACATCATCGAGGAGCCGATGGCAGCAGCGATCGGCTCGGGCTTGCCGGTTCAGTCGGCGCAGGGCAGCATGATCGTCGATATCGGGGGCGGCACGACCGAGGTAGCTGTGATCTCGCTCGGCGGGATTGTCACGGCGCGTTCTGCCCGTGTCGGCGGCAACATGATCGACGCGTCGATCGTCGCCCACGTCAAGAAGGAGCATGGTCTCATCGTGGGCGAGCGCACTGCGGAGGAGATCAAGCTGGCACTCGGATCGGCGTGGCCGCTGCAGGAGGAGATCTATGCAGAGGTTCGCGGTCGCGACATGGTGAGCGGGCTTCCCGAATCAGTGAGCGTCAACAGCATGGAGATTCGTGAAGCGATTGCGGCCCCAGTTGCCGCCATTGTCGACTCGGTCAAGGCAACACTGGACGACACTGCGCCAGAACTCGCCGCCGATGTCATGGACTACGGCATCACCCTCGCCGGAGGCGGTGCCATGCTCCGAGGAATAATCGAACGGCTGCGTTCTGAGACGGGCGTCGCAGTCCACATCGCGGAAGATCCGCTGTTCGCCGTGGTACGCGGCTCTGGACAGACGCTCGAGGAATTCGACGTGCTGCACGGTGTGCTGTATTCGTCCACCGAGGGGCGCTGACGCCCCCGGCCGTGGCCCGCCGCGCCGGACTCCGGCGGCGCACTTGGCTCCGCTTGGCCCTGCTCGTCGTAACGGCCATAGCACTGCTGACGCTTGATGCCCGCGGGTCCGCAGGTGTTCTCGGCGCGGCGCGCGGAGCGGTGCTGGACGTGTTGGGTCCGGTGCGGTCCTTTGGAGACTGGGTGACCGGGCCGATTCGGAACGCTTGGCGCGGCGTCGTCAGCTACGACGACCTGGAGGCAGAGAATGCGCTGATGCGCAGCGAACTGGCTGAGGCGGAGGCATCCGTTCTGCGGGTCGGAGAGTTGGAGCGGGATCGTCAGGAGTTGCTGGCGCTGCTTGGCGCCCGCGACACGGCACGGGCCATCCCCCGGGTCACCGCGCGGGTCATCGATGCACCGGTGTCGAATTTCGAGCGAACGATCGTCTTGGAGGTGGGCCGTCGCGACGGCATCCGAGAGGGGATGCCCGTGGAGAGCGGCCACGGTTTGGTCGGCCGGGTGGTGGAGGCCCACACGAACCGGTCGCGAGTCGAGCTGCTGACCGATCCCAACTTCGATGCCGGCGTTCGCATCGTGCGTTCCGGAGACGCCGGCCTCATATCGGGACGGGGGCCGGACCGCGACTTGGAGGTGAGCTATATCGAACTGGAGACCGTGGTCATCCCGGGGGAGACCGTGGTGACTAGCGGATTCGAGGGGAGCACGTTTCCCGCAGGCTTGCTCGTGGGCACGGTCACCGATGTCGAGCCCGATGCGGTACGGGGGGCGCAGCGGGTCACGGTTCACCCGGCAGCGGACCTGACGCGGCTTCGCTGGGTGCAGGTGCTGCTGTATGAGACAGATGTCCCCGAGCCGGTGATCGTCGACCGGGAACCTGATCCGGGGAGCGATGCGTCGTGAACGGAGATCTGCGGTGATGGCGAGCGCGGGTCCGCTGGCCCGATCGGTGGTGCTGTTGGTGGGTACCGTCGTGATGCATGTCGGTCTGCTGGTTCACATGACGCCCGCAGGGGTCATTGTCGACCCGCTCGTTCTGCTGGCCGTCGTTGGCGGGGTAGTGGGGGGCCGGGGAACCGGTGTGTCATTCGGCGCCGGCTGCGGTTTGGCGACCGATCTCATCCTGCACACGCCCTTCGGCATGTCGCTGCTGGTGCTGACGCTCGTTGGCTACTTGTCGGGCATCGTCGCTGAGCAGACCGGGTCGGCGCGCGGGCTGGCTCGTGCCGCCTTGGCGTCGGTGCTTGCGGCCGGCGGCATCGGGCTGTTCGCATGCGCAGGCTGGCTGATGGACCTCGAATACGTGACCGATGCGCCGATCGTGCGCATAGCGATCGTCACCGCAATCGCTGCCCTGCTGGCGAATCCGCTGCTTGAGCGCGCAGTTCGATGGGCGCTGGCCATTCGTCCGCGAGTGTCGGCGACACGAGTCCCGAGGTCCCGCAGTGGATGAGACGGTCCGTCGCCGGATGGCCTTTCTGGGCATCGTGATCGTGGGACTGTTCGGAGCGCTGTTCACACGCCTGTGGTACCTGCAAGTGCTCGAAACCGAGCAGTTCACGGTGGCTGCGGAGTCCAACCAGGTTCGCATCATCATCACGCCGCCGACGCGTGGCCGCATCCTCGACCGTCACGGAGTCGTGCTTGCGGACAACAAGCGCACCGGTGTTGTGACGATCGACCAGTCCAGCTACACCGACGATCAAGCAGAGTCAGTGCTCGTCGCGCTGGCTGACCTGCTTGACATTCCGGTGGCCCGGCTCAGTCAAGGCCTCGACGACCTGCAAACGCACCCGCTTGCCCCGAAGGTCGTCGCGACCGGCCTGGACGAGGACGGCTTGCTGCGGGTGGCCGAGCGGTCGATCCCCGGCGTCGAGGCCAAATGGGATTGGGTGCGGACCTACCCGCAGAATGAGGTCGGCGCGCACATCGTCGGGTACGTGGGGGCGATGTCGGAGCGCCAGCATCGTGAGCTGATCGACGACGGCTACCTTCCCTACGAGCGAGTCGGTCGGGCAGGCATCGAGGGTCTCTTCGAGGCAGAGCTTCACGGCGAGCCCGGTCGCACCAAGCTCGAGGTGGACCGGCTCGACCGGGTACAGCGCATCTTGGCTGACGTCCCGCCTCAGCCCGGCCATGACATCGTGCTCTCCATTGACGTCGAACTGCAGGCGGCAGCCGAGTCGTACTTGCGGCAAGGCCTGATCGCAGCGCGCAAGAACGTGAGCGAGGACTCCGGGTTCTTCTACCCGGCGCTCACCGGTGCTGCCGTCGTGATGGACGCCCGCAACGGCGATGTGCTGGCGATGGTGTCGCATCCGACGTACGACCCGAACTGGATGGTGGAGGGTCTGAGCCTGGCCGAGTACCGATCGGTGTTCGAGAATCCCTACGCGCCCGGAGCGCTGAACAATCTGGCGGTGCAGGGCATCTATTCGCCGGGATCGGTGTTCAAGCCCGTGACCGCGCTGGCCGGACTCGAGGCCGGGCTGATCTCGCCCCGCGCTGCGTTCCACGATGTCGGGTACTACCGGATTCCTGAAGCGCGGGGATGCACCGGCCGATGCACGTTCTTCAATGCAGATCGTGCTGCGCTCGGAACCTTGGATCTCTCCGGGGCGCTGACGCGTTCGAGCGATGCCTACTTCTACAAGGTGGCCGATGACCTCTACTGGGTCGACGGCCCCGAGCAGTGGGCCATCCAGGACATGGCGCGCTCGCTTGGACTCGGTTCGCCGACTGGCGTGCAGCTTCCGTTCGAGAAATCCGGCCGGATTCCGGACGCCGATGTCAAGAAGACGCTGTTCGACATCAGCCCGGAGGCCTACAACCCCTACAACGAGCCAAGCCGCTGGTTTCCCGGCGACAACATCAACACGGGCATAGGGCAGGGTTTCGTCGCAGCGACGCCGATTCAGCTGGCAAACGCCTACGCCACGATCGCCAACGGCGGCACCTTGTTCTCGCCCAACGTCGTCGAGGCGGTCGTCTCGCGTCAATCCGAGACGTTCGGCGAGGCGGTGCTGGAGTTCGAGCCGAGAGTTCTTGGTGTCGCAGACTTCCCCGACGGGAGCGCGGTGGTGCGCGAGGGCTTGGGCAATGTCACCAATTCCAGGCTCAGGGGCACTGCGGCCAAGGCGTTCGAGGGATACGACCACGAGGGCTACCGGGTATCCGGCAAGACCGGCACGGCCCAGGCGCAGGGCCTCAACGCTGTGCTGCGGCGCAAGAAGGAGGACACGGCGGTGTTCGTCGCGTGGGCGCCGACACACGACCCTCGGTATGTGGTGGCCGTGGTCATGGAGGAGGCCGGGTACGGCGGTGAAGCGGCTGCGCCCGTGGCACGACGCATCATGGAGGCGGTGCGTGCCTACGAGCAGCGTTGGCCGGAACCGCAGATTGCGTTCGTGCCGCCGCAGCCGGAGTGTCCCGAAGTGCCTGAGGCGTTGCGCGGCGATCCAGCGTTCCTCGGCTATGTGCCCGAGGGCTGCCCTTGGGGAATCCAGCTGCCGCGCGCCAACACGCCTGCGGACGCAGACGGTGACGGCATCCCCGATGTAGACGAGATCACCGGCGCGCCGCAGAGCGATATGCCGCGCCGCGGGGCGGCACTGCGGCGCCGTGAGACCCGTCGCGGGGCGGCACTGCCATGATCGCCCGGCTGCTGAATCGCACGCACACACGGCGCGAGCTGCGGTCACCGGCATGGTTCGCCGACTACTCGCTCGGACTGGCGGCAATAGCCGTTGCCTGTGTGGGCATCGCCATGAACTACGCCTCCACTTGGCGCAGCCTGACGTTTGATGGCGATGACCCTTGGACGGTGGCTCGCCGACAGGCCATTTTCGTCGGCGTCGGCATTCTGGTCATGATCGTTGCGGCGGTCGTCGACTACCGGGTGCTGCGCTTCTACGCAACGACCGCGTACCTGATCGTGCTCGTTGCCCTCGGGGCGCTGTTGCGCTGGGGTCCCGAGATTCGCAACACCCGCTCCTGGTTCGAGCTGCCGTTCTTCGGGTTCCAGGTGCAGCCTTCGGAATTCGCCAAGCTCATCGTGATCGTGTCGCTGGCCGCGTTCGTCGCCAACCACGAGGGCTACCTGCGCTTCGACACGCTGTTCAACGCAGGATTGCTGCTGTTGGTGCCGATGAGCCTGATCTACCTGCAGCCCGACCTCGGCACGATGCTGGTCTTCGTGGCTGTGGCGATGGGCATGCTGCTGGTCGCCGGCGCCCAGCTCCGCCACATCGTCGTCATCACGCTGGCCGGCATCCTGGCGCTGGTGCTGGTCTTCAGCATTGATGCGCTGCAAGGGCCGCGCCTGCTGAACGAGACGCAGCGGAATCGCTTGACGGCGTTTCTGGACCAGGATTTTGAGCCTCTCGAAGCCTCGTACAACTTGCGCCAGAGCCAGATCGCGATCGGTGCCGGCGGCATCTGGGGCCACGGCTGGAAGCAGGGCACCCAGACGAATCTGGACTTGGTGCCCGAGCAGCACAACGACTTCATCTTCACGGCACTGGGGGAGGAGTTCGGCTTGGTCGGCGGCTCGATCCTGCTGGCTCTCTATGCGTTCATGTCGGTGCGCATCTGGCAGACAGCCCGCAGCGCGAGCGACCCCTTCGGACGACTGCTCGCCGTCGGCGTGCTCTCTATGCTGCTGTTCCAGGTGTTCCAGAACATCGGCATGACCGTCGGCATCATGCCGATCACCGGTATCCCGCTGCCGCTCATGAGCCACGGGGGCTCGGGGACGGTGACTGCATTCGCCGCCGTCGGCATCGTCATCAGCGTCGGCGCCCGTCGTTACGCCGTGTGACACGTTCAGCCACGAGCACAAACCCGTTCGAGGGGAACCTGTTGTCTCCCGCTCCTGTTACCGATTCTGATTGGATGCGGACTCACGGGCCGCTTGGGTCCAGGCCTCTTTATCCACAGGTGCCGGTAGCGTTGACCGCGCAATGACGACACTGTGGCCACGGCTCGAGTCCCTGCTGCCACGCGTCTCCAAGCCGGCTCGATACATCGGCTGCGAGGACGGGATGCAGCAACCACGTGCTGGTTCTCACATCACTTCGTGGCTCTTGGCCTATCCCGACACGTACGAGATCGGCCTGCCGAACCAGGGACTGCAGATCCTCTACGAGCTGCTGAACGAGCGACCCGACGCGAGCGCCGAGCGGGCGTACGCCCCGTGGATCGACCTCGAGGCCGAGATGCGCGCTCATGGGCTGCCGCTGTTCTCGGTGGACACCCATCGGGCTGCGGGTGAATTCGACATCATCGCATTCAACGTCTCGGCTGAGCTCGTCTACACCAACGTGCTCAACTGCATCGACTTGGCCGGTGTGGCGGTGCGCTCGGCGCAGCGCCGCGACGCTGACCCGCTGATCGGAGCCGGCGGTCATTGTGCGTTCAACCCTGAGCCGCTGGCCGATTTCGTGGATTTCTTCGTGATCGGCGACGGCGAGGAAGTTGTCGGCGAGATCACTGACGTCGTGGGCGCCTGGAAGCACTCCGGCAAGCGGGCCGGCACTCGTGAGGGTCTCCTGCGTGAGCTTGCCGGCATCGAGGGCGTCTATGTGCCGTCGATGTACGTGGTTTCCTACGACGGGGCGACGCTCGTCGAGGTGACCCCCAAGCATTCGGACGTGCCGCCGCTGGTCGCCAAGCGGATGGTCGCGGATCTCGCCGACTGGCCGTACCCCCGTCGGCAGCTCGTGCCGGTCACCGAGGTGGTGCACGATCGACTGTCCGTCGAGGTGTTCCGGGGCTGCACTCGGGGGTGCCGCTTCTGCCAAGCGGGCATGATCACCCGACCGGTGCGGGAGCGCCCTGCTGCACAGGTGCGAGAGATGGTGTCGGTCGGCCTCGAGCACAGCGGGTACGACGAAGTCAGCCTGATGTCGCTGTCCACGGCGGACTACAGCGGCATCGCCGAGTTGGTCCGCGACACGGTCTCGCTTGGCGGCGCCGGTTTCTCGGGCACAGCCGGCGGCGAGTCGGATGTCGGCCGTATCAGCGTTTCGCTGCCGAGCTTGCGTGTCGATGCGTTCACCGTCGACGTGGCGGCCCAGGTGTCGCGCGCGCGCCGTACGGGGCTGACGTTTGCCCCGGAGGCGGGATCGTGGCGCCTGCGCCAGATCATCAACAAGCTCATCACCGAAGAAGACCTGTACGGCGCAGTGCGTTCGGCCTACAGCCAAGGCTGGCATCGCATGAAGCTGTACTTCCTGACGGGTCTGCCTTCGGAGATGGACCCCGACACCGAGGCCATTGCACACTTGGCCGACACGTGCGCTCGCATCGGGCAGGAGTACACGAAGCGGGCGTCGGTGACGGTGTCGCTGGGGGGCTTCGTGCCCAAGCCGCACACGCCGTTCCAGTGGTTCGGGCAGAACCCGCCCGACGAGTTGGCCCGCAAGGTGCGGTTGGTTCGCTCCGCGCTGGGCCGAAACCGTCGCGTCCAGCTCAAGTGGCACGATCCGGCCGCTTCTGCTGCTGAGGGCATCGCCAGTCGCGGAGACCGGCGCGTGGGAGCAGCCATCGAGTATGTCTGGCGCAAGGGCGGCACGTTCCAGGAGTGGAGCGAACGCTTCGACCTCGCGCTGTGGGAAGAAGCGATGGCAGCGTGCGGCCTCGACATGGATTGGTACGTGTACCGCCATCGAGGCGAACACGAGGTGCAGCCGTGGGATCACATCGGTGCCGGGCTGCACCGCGATTTTCTCTGGCAGGACTGGCAGGACGCCTTGGCTGGGTACGGCCTGCCTGACTGCCGATGGACCCCGTGCTACGACTGCGGGGCCTGTACTGAATATGGGATCGAGCACATGGTCGCGTCCCCCGTCGCCCCCAACGGCGGCAGTCAGGGGACGGGACAGGATCTCGCGACCGGCCATCTGGTGCCGGTCGAGCTGCGTCCCCGCCAGCTGGCGGGCGCAGGAGCATCGGTTGGAGGCGGCGCATGATGCGCTGCCTCGATGCGCCGGTGCTGAGCCGCAGTGCCGCTCCCACCCTCGTGGGTGGGAGACGGTGTTGAGGCTGCGCGTCCGCTTCTCCAAGGCCGGCAAGATCCGGTTCATCGGTCATCGGGATGTGGCCCGGGTGACCGAGCGTGCCGTGCGCAAAGTGGGACTGCCCGTGGCCTACAGCGAGGGCTTCTCGCCTCGGATGCGGATGAGCTTCGGCTTGGCGCTGCCGACGGGGTACGAATCCGAGGGTGAGTACGTCGAACTGCCGCTGGTTGCCGAAGCGCTGCTTCCCAGCAGCAGCGGGAGCGGCGCAGGCGCTGAGGGCACAGCTGCGGGGCCGGTGATCGTCTGCCGCGGCGGATCTCACGCTCCTTGCCCGCACGAGCCGATCTCGGCCGGCCCGAGTTACTGCACCGTTGCCGAAGCGCTCTCCGAGGCCCTGCCCGTCGGCATGGAGGTGACGGCGGCTGTGCTCACCGACGGCAGCGGGCCGTCGCTGCAGGCCGCGATTCGCTCGTGCGGTTGGCAATTCGAGATCGTGGGTCTGGGGGCGACGTCGGCGACGAAAGCGGTTGCGGAGTTCCTTGCTGCCGGTACCGTCGTGACAGAACGGGTGCACAAAGGCAAGACCGTGAGTTCAGATGTCCGCCCCAGCGTCAAGTGGCTGCAGGTGGTCGAGTGCCCGGATCGGGGGGCCTTGCTGAGCACGGAGTTGTCGGCCACGCCTCGCGTGGTGCGCCCCAGCGAACTGGTGCCGGCGCTCGCTCCGACGCATGACATGGGCATAGCCCGAAGAACACATCAATGGACGTGTGGCGCCGAAGGACGAGCCGAACCGGCCGGGCCTTCTGGATGCGCCCAGAGACAGAAGGAAACCTTCAGTGGATGAATCAACACTGAACGAGACAAAAAACAACACAGCAGACCGGAACAGGAACAAATCAGCACAGAACAACTCACCGGGCAACAGCTCGGCCGAGAATCAACCAGCGGAAGCGGCGCCCGCGGTTCGCAAGCGTCGGCTTGTAGCGCCCACGACCGAGCCTGCACCCAGGCAAGCGGCGGGGTCACCGCGGAAGACAGGGCCGAAGCAAAGGGCTGGATCCCAGGCAAGTCCTAGGGCCAAGGAGAAGGCTGAACCCAAGGGCAAGACGAGAACAGATGCAGCCGAAGCCGGGACCGCGTCGGCGAAGCCTCCTCCTCCGGTGCCGCCGCCGGCACGCAAGCCCAAGCCGCAAATCGGCGACAGCCGACCGGCACCGACCTCACAGCCTGCCGAGGGCGAAGGCGCCACCGGACGTCGCCGCCGCCGTCGAGGCGGCAGGGGACGCGGCGGGCGCAGCCGGTCCAGTGAAGCCCCGACGCCCGCGAACGAGGGGCGCAATGGTTCCCGCGCTCCAGTCGAGGCGATTCTGGCCGATCAGCAGCCGGTAGAACTTGACGACGAGCAGCTCTCCGAACGCCGCGGGAAGTACCGCAATGGCAAGCCGATCGGCCGCCACCGCATGTGCGTTCACGTCGCGGAAGGCGCCACGCACATTGCCGTGCTCGAGGGCCGATCCCTCATCGAGTACTACGTCAGCCGCCCATCCGATGACGCATCCGAGATCTACGGCAACCTCTACCTAGGTCGGGTGCGGCGTGTGCTTCCGGGCATGGAGGCTGCGTTCGTCGACATCGGCACGCCCAAGCAGGCAGTGCTCTACCGGGGCGATCTGACCGTCAACACCGACGACAGCGACGATGACTCCAGCCCCGAGCGCAAGCGGACCGGCGGGCGTCGGGGCCGCGTTGTCGAGGGACCGGCAATCGGCGAGCTGATCCGCAACGGCCAGACGATCATGTGCCAGGTCATCAAGAATCCGATCGGCCACAAAGGAGCGCGCTTGACGACAGAGGTATCGCTCCCAGGCAGATTCGTGGTGCTCATTCCGAACAGCAATGTCACAGGCATCTCCCGCCGTCTGCCGAGCCGCGAGCGACGGAGGCTGCGCAGCTTGTTGGACAAGGAGATTCCCGAGGGCTTCGGCGTGATCCTGCGGACGGCGGCCGAGAGCGTCACACCCGCGGAAATCCGCCGGGACATCGAACGGCTCACCCGTCAATGGACCCAGATCTCCGAGCTTGCCGAGCGTTCTGGTGCCCCGGCGCTGCTGTTCCGCGAACCCGAGCTGGCAGTTCGCATCATCAGAGAGCAGTTCACCGCGGACTTTCGTGAGGTGGTGATCGACGATCCGTCGCTGTTCGAACAGGTCAAGGGATACATGGAGGCGGTTGCCGCACCGCTCGTCGATCGCATCCGCTGCTACGACCCCGTCGCCGAGCGTCTTCCCCTCTTCGAGCGCGTCCACGTTGCCGAACAGGTGCGCAAGGCCACCGACCGCAAGGTCTGGCTTCCCTCGGGCGGCTCGCTCATCATCGAGCACACCGAGGCCCTCACCGTGATCGATGTCAACACCGGGCGCAACGTAGGCAGATCCAGCCTCAACGAGACCCTGTTCCAGAACAACCTCGAGGCAGCGACCGAGATCGCCAAACAGCTCCGTCTGCGCGACATCGGCGGCATCATCGTCGTGGATTTCGTCGACATGGACGACAAGCGACAGCGCGAGAAGCTCATGTCGACGCTGAACGAGGCATTGGCACGCGACAAGACCAGAACTGCGACTGAGCCGATCTCGGACATGGGCATTGTGCAGATGACCCGGATGCGCACCGGAGAGGGACTGCTGGAATCGATGTCCGATCCCTGCGACGTCTGCGAGGGCCGGGGCATCCAGCTCCGCGAGTCGCTTTTTGCTTAGCGGCTGAGTCCTGGACCCGAGCGGCTGATGAGCTCGTCGTGCTCAACGCGCGAACACGAGCGGGAAAACAGAGGCCGCATGCGAAAACGAGCGCGCTGAAGCCGGGTGGTCATCGGTATCCTTCCGGAGTGATGTATGCAGTCATCGCCACCGGCGGCAAGCAGCGCCGCATCGAGGCCGGCCAGCGGCTTGACGTTGAACTGCTTGCAGTGCCGGTCGGCGAGGAGGTCGCCTTCACGCCGGTCCTCGTCGTCGACGACGGGACGGTGCTCGCGACTCCCGACGAGCTCGACGGCGCTCTGGTTCGGGGACGGGTCGTCGGCGAGGCCAAGGGTCCCAAGATCGACGGATTCACGTACAAGAACGCCACCACCAACCGGCGCAGGTGGGGCCACCGGCAGCGCTACAGCACCGTCGAGATCACCCAGATCGCCATCGCCTAGCGGCATTCCCGCAGGCACGCGCGACTGGACACCAAAGGACAGCACGATGTCGAAGACCAAGGGCGGAGGCTCTACCCGCAACGGGCGCGATTCGGTCGCAAAGCGTCTCGGGGTGAAGGTGTACTCGGGCCAGGCGATCGATGCGGGCGGCATCATCGTGCGCCAGCGGGGCACTAAGTTCCATCCGGGCCGCAACGTGGGCCGCGGCAAGGACGACACCCTGTTCGCGACCGCACCGGGGGTTGTGCGTTTCGGCTACCGCCGCGGACGCCGGCTGGTCGACGTCATCACGTCCTAGCTCCGACATCGTGACGTCCGAGCGGGCGTCGAAGGTCACAGCCGAACGCTGATGAGCGAGTTTGTCGACGAATGCCAGCTGCACGCCAAGGGAGGCAACGGCGGTGCCGGCTGCGTGTCGTTCCGCCGTGAGGCGCATGTGCCTCGTGGCGGCCCCGACGGGGGAGACGGCGGGCACGGCGGAGACGTGTGGCTGGTGGCCGACCGCAACGTGGCGTCGCTGCTGGCGTTCCGGGACTTCCCGTTCCGGCGGGCCGCCGACGGAACCCATGGCCAAGGGCGCAAGCGGCACGGCCGCAACGGCGACGACGAGCTCGTCAGGGTGCCCGAGGGCACCACCGTGCGCGATCGGGATGGCGTGGCGATCGCCGACCTGGTGAACGAAGGCGACCGCTGGCAGGCCGCCCGAGGCGGACGAGGCGGGCGTGGCAATGTCCGCTTTGCATCGAATCGGCTGCGGGCTCCTCAGTTCGCGGAGCAGGCAGAACCCGGCGAGGAGCACTGGTTCGGCTTGGAGCTGAAGCTGATGGCCGACGTGGCACTCGTCGGTTTCCCGAATGCCGGCAAGAGCACCTTCATCAGCGCTGTGTCCGCTGCGAGGCCGAAGGTTGCCTCGTACCCATTCACGACGCTCACGCCGAGCCTGGGGGTTGTCCGGCTTGACGATGGCGCCCGTCGTGATCGAGTGAGTCCGCAGGGCAGTTTCGAGATGGTCCTCGCGGACGTGCCGGGACTGATCGAAGGCGCAGCCGAGGGCAAAGGACTCGGGCACCAGTTCCTCCGGCACGTCGAGCGAGCCCGCGTGCTGCTGATCATGGCGGATCTGGCTGAGCTCACCGGTCGTGACCCCCATGAACAGGTCGAGGTGCTGTTGAGTGAGCTCGTGCGCTACAACCCCGAGCTCGCGACCCGACGCAGGCTGGTCGTGGGCGCCAAGTCCGATGTGGCACACCTCGACTGGGATGGGCCTCGCGTCAGCGCGGTGACCGGTGAGGGTGTGAATTCGGTACTCGGAAACCTCCGAAACCTGGTTTCTGAGGCCCGCGAGACCGATGATGCACCCGCTCAGTACGTGGTGCACCGACCGTCGTCGGGCGGCATTGCCGTGCTGCGTCTTGCGGATGGGATCTTCGAGATCGAGGGACGCCAAGCGCGTCGAGCGGTGGCGCTGTCGGACCTGACCGATCCGGCCGCGCTGGCGTGGGCACAGCGGCGGCTGGAGAAGCTCGGCGTGTCGCGTGCGCTGGCCCGCAACGGCGCCCAGTCGGGTGATCTCGTTCGCATCGGCGACTTCGAGTTCACTTACGAAGCTGACGTATGAGACTGGGCACATGACCCCGGTCGCTGTCATCAGAACGGCGAGACGGCAGGATTGATGTCGATGCCTGCCTCACAACGGCTGATCGCCAAGATCGGGACATCGTCCATCACCACATCGGGCGGGCAGGTCGACCTTGACGCCGTCGCGAAGCTGGCATCCGATGTCGCGGACGTGCGCGCTGGTGGCCACGAGGTGATCGTGGTCACCTCCGGTGCGATCACCGCGGGCGTGCAGCGCCTGAACGTCGAGCGTCCCACTGAGCCGGAACGGCTGCAGGCGCTGTCGGCCGTCGGTCAGATCGACCTCATGGCATCCTACCGGGAGCTGTTCGCGGAGCACGGCATGGTCGTGGGCCAAGTCCTGATCGCCCCGCACGACTTCCGTGACCGCGACCAGTATCTCCACGCCCGAGCAACGTTCCACCACCTGCTCGACCTCGGTGTCGTGCCGGTTGTCAACGAGAATGACGCGATCGCGGACGACGCCATCCGCTACGGCGACAACGATCGGATCGCTGCGCTTGTTGCGAACTTGGTGCGCGCCGATGCGCTGATCCTGCTGACCGACATGCCCGGCGTTCTCACAGCGGACCCCAATATCGATCCCGATGCCTCGCTCATCTCGGAGATCCTGGAGGTGAGTCCGTCGCTGCAGGCTGCCGCAGGCGCCGCGAACGCGGTCGGCAGCGGCGGCATGGCCTCGAAGCTCGCAGCGGCGCGGATGGCCTCATGGAGCGGCGTGCGCACGGTGATCGCTGCAGCCCGCCGACCCGATGTGATTGCTGAGGCTGCTGCAGACCTGCCAAGCGTCGGCACCACGGTGCCGGCGCGCGACGCCCGCGTCTCCGCCCGCAAGCTCTGGATCGGGTTCGCGGTGGCTGCCCGAGGATCCGTGACCGTTGACGACGGCGCTCGCCGAGCGGTGACTGAGGGCGGAAAATCGTTGCTCGCGGCCGGCGTCGTCGGCTCTGAGGGGTCTTTCAGTGCGGGCGAGGCCGTCGACATCGTCGATTCGGATGACGCGATCTTCGCCAAGGGACTCGCAGCCATCGATGCGGAGGGACTGCGCGTCACTGCCGGCCTGCGCAGCGATCAACTGCCCGAAGGCATGCATCCCTTGGTGGTGCACCGCGATGACCTCGTCATTCTGGGGTGATTGAGGGCGATGCCACTAGTCTGCTCGGGTGCCTGACGTGGTTTCCGGGACCGCACCGGAGTCGACCGGCAGCGCTGTATCCGCGGAGGTGCTCGCGCTCGGCGAGCGCGCCAAAGCCGCCGCAACAGTCCTGGCGCAAGCTCCGGGCGCTGTGCGGGACGAGGCTCTGCTGTCGGCCGCGGATCTGCTGGAAGAGGCAACCGACAGCGTTCTGGCCGCCAATCGGGACGACGTCGCCAACGCCGAAGCGGCGGGCACATCGGCCACGCTCGTCGACAGGCTGCGGCTCGATCACGGCCGCATCGGCGCCATGGCTGCTGGGATCCGCAACGTGGCGGCCCTCGCCGATCCGGTCGGGCAACGCGTCGACGGCTGGGTGCGGCCCAACGGGCTGGTGGTCGAACGAGTCAGGGTGCCGCTCGGCGTCGTCGCCATCATCTACGAGAGCCGGCCGAACGTCACTTCGGATGCGTTCGGGCTGTGCCTGAAGTCCGCCAACGCGGCATTCCTGCGGGGCTCATCTGCGGCGCTCCAGTCCAACATCGCCATTGCCGAGGCGCTGCGCGAAGGCGTGGTCAAAGCCGGATTGCCGGCAGATGCGCTGCTGCTGGTCACCGACATCCGTCACAGCGCCGCCACGGAGTTCATGCGTCTCCGCTCCTGCATCGACTGCCTGATCCCGCGAGGCGGCCCTGCGCTCATCTCATCGGTGCTGGCCAATGCCACGGTGCCCTACGTCATCGACGGCGACGGCAACTGCCATGTGTATGTCGACGCAGCAGCCGACCTCGACATGGCTGCAGACATCGTCGCCAACGCCAAGCTGAGCCGGCCGTCGGTATGCAACGCCGCGGAATCCCTTCTGGTTCACCGAGCAGTGGCTGAGACCTTCCTGCCGCGCATCGTCGGATGTCTCGGTGATGTGGAACTGGTCGGCGACGCGGCGTCCCGAGCCATCTCACCCCAGATCGGCCCTGCCAGCGATGACGACTTCTCGACGGAGTTCTTGGCGCTGAAGATGAGCGTTGCGGTCGTCGCCGGTCTCGATGAGGCAGTTTCCCACATCAACCGGCACGGAACCGGGCACAGCGAGGCCATCGTGACCGGCAACCTCGCTGCAGCGCAGGAGTTCACTCGTCGGGTCGATGCGGCCGCCGTGTTGGTAAATGCCTCGACCCGCTTTGTCGACGGCGAAGAGTTCGGCTTCGGCGCGGAGATCGGCATCAGCACCCAGAAGCTCCATGCCCGCGGCCCGATGGGCCTCACCCAGCTCACGACGACGAAGTTCGTGGTGACCGGTCAGGGCCACACGCGCGGGTGATCGTGCCGAGGACCTGCCGCGGCTGCCACACTGTCTGACTGCGTCATTTCACCACCTGCCCCGGAGATCCCCATCATGAGCGAGACAATGTTCGGAGACCTCTCGGGTGTCCGCGAAGGCTTGGCGGAGGTCGAGTACCTCGCCGATGACGGCATCGCCAGCGTGGTCTACTTGGCGGAGCGCCTCGGCAAGCCGGTGCTCATCGAAGGACCCGCAGGCACCGGCAAGACCGAGTTGGCCAAGTCGGTGGCGGCGATGAGCGGTGCTCGCCTGATCCGGCTGCAGTGCTACGAGGGACTCGACGAGGCCAAAGCGCTCTACGAGTGGAACTACAAGAAGCAGCTCCTGCGCATCCAGGCCGACCGGGGCGTCGACGCCGAGCACGAGGACTGGGTGGAGCTGCAGGACGACATCTTCCAGGACGAGTTTCTGCTCACCCGACCGTTGCTTGAAGCGATCAGTGCCGAAGACAAGGTAGTGCTGCTGATCGACGAGGTGGACCGGGTCGAGATCGAGACCGAGGCGCTGCTGCTCGAGATCCTGTCCGAGTACCAGGTCTCGATTCCCGAACTCGGGACCATCACGGCCAGCCAGATCCCGCTGGTGTTCCTGACTTCGAACAACACCCGTGAGCTGTCTGAGGCGCTCAAGCGCCGGTGCCTCTTCCTGCACATCGACTATCCCGATCTCGAGCGTGAGAAGCAGATCGTGCTGACCAAGGTGTCCGGCATCGGCGAGAATCTGGCAGAACAGATCGCACGGGTCGTGCGCTCGGTCCGCCAGCTGGAGCTCAAGAAGGCGCCATCGGTCTCCGAGACGCTGGACTGGGCCAGAACGCTGGTGCTGCTCGGCATCGAGAACATTGACGTCGAACAGGCCAAGCAGACGCTTCACATCCTGCTCAAGTACCAGTCCGACATCGAGAAGGCCGCCAAGGAATTGACGGTCGAGGCCTAGGCTGCGCCAAGGCAATTCGGGCCGGGCTGACGCACCGACGGGAGTCGACCATGCTGGACCTGCTCAGCGGCTTCGTGGGCGAGCTGCGCAACGCGGGGCTGCCGGTCTCGTTGACGGAGAACCTCGACGCGATGGAGGCCGTCAAGCACATTCCCATCGAGGACCGCGACGCGTTCAAGTACGCGCTCGCCGCAACGCTCGTGAAGAACGAGCAGCACTGGCGGGCGTTCGAGACAGTCTTCGAGGTGTATTTCTCGCTGCGCGGTCCCGAGTACAACGTCGGCGATGAGGACGGCAACGGCGAATTCGATCCCGACAGCCTCGAAGAGTGGATGTCCCAGCAGATGCAGGGCATGGGAGGCCGCGGGGGAGGGCAGGACATGTCCCCCGAAGAGATCGCCGAGATGCTCTTCCGGGCCCTGCTGAATGCCGACGAGGCGATGATGGCGGCAATGGCCCGGGCCGCCGTCACACAGTTCGCCGGCATGGAGCCTGGCCGGCCGGTCGGCGGCACCTACTACCTGTACCGGACGTTGCGCAATCTCGACCTCGACGGCATGCTCGAACGCCTCGTCGAGGAGTCCGCCCAGCGGTACGAGGGCGAGCTGACCCCGCTGGCCGAGCGGCTCGAGCGAGAGGAATTCGAGAACCGAATCGAGCAGCTCAAGCGGGAGATCGAAGCCGAGATCCGCCGCCGCCTGGTGGCCGACCGCGGCGTCGAGGCGATGGCAAAGACCCTGCGCAAGCCTCTGCCTGAAGATGTCGACTTCATGCATGCCAGCCGTGAGGAGATGGCAAATATCCGCAAGGCCATCCAGCCCCTCACGCGCAAGCTGGCAGCCAGACTGGCCCGCAAACGCAAGCACAAGCGCCGCGGTCCGCTGGATTTCCGGGCCACCGTGCGTCGCTCTCTCTCCTACGGTGGTGTGCCTGCTGAACCCCGGTTCCGCCATCCGCGCCCGAACAAGCCCGAGCTGATCGTGGTGGCGGACATCTCAGGCTCGGTCGCCGCGTTTGCCCGGTTCACCCTGCATCTCGTCTACGCGCTGCAGAACCAGTTCTCCAAGGTGCGCTCGTTCGTCTTCATCGACGGCATCGACGAAGTCACCCACATGTTTCAGAACGAGGAGGACATCACCAACGCGGTCCATCGAGTGAACACCGAGGCTGACGTTGTCTGGGTCGACGGCCATTCCGACTACGGCCATGCCTTCGGCGTCTTTTGGGAGAACTTCGGCAAGGACGTCAACGCCAAATCGACGATGATGTTCCTCGGCGACGCCCGGAACAACTACCACTCGACGAATGCGTGGGTGCTCAAGGAGTGCCAGAAGCGAGCCCGATCAGTGTTCTGGCTGAACCCTGAACCTCGCTCGTACTGGGACACGGGCGACTCGGTGATCACCGAGTATTCGACCTACACCGACGGCGTATTCGAGTGCCGCAACCTGCGCCAGCTCGAAGGCTTCGTGGACAACTTGGCTTAGAGGATGCGCCAATAGGCGTTGACCTGCGGAAACGCTCAGCAAGTCGGATGGCCATGCAAGTCTGTGGTCAGCGCGCATGACGGTCGCTTGGGTGAGCGAGATGAACCCGATCGACGCGGTGCCGATGACCGCGGTGACCACCAGCGCGATCTCATAGTTCGGGGTCCAGGCGAGGGCCATGACCGAGACGCCGAAGGCGAAGCCCAGGCCGGTCATGATCGAGTCGGCGCTCGGCGAGTCGGCACGCGAGGCGAGCACGATGGACGCGACGACGGCGCCGATGGAGGAAGCTCCGGCGATGAAGCCGACCTGCCGGTCGCCGAGGCCGAAGACGCCCTCGACAAGCACAGGCTGAAAGGCGACGTAGCTGAAGCCGAAGCAGCACCATCTGCCCGAACAGCATCAGCCGCCGCTTCGACAGTCGATCAGCCGCCACGCCGCCGAACAGCGTCGAGATGCCCAAGGCCGCGCCGAAGGAGAACATGACGATGCCGAGGGCCCCCTCGCTCTCGGTGAGATCCCAAGCAAGCAGCGAGCGCAGCAGGAACTGCATCTGGATGCTCATGAACGAGAACACGCCGCTGAGCCACAGCAGCCGGAACGCCGGCACCCTAGCGCCCGCCAACTCGCCGACACCGGCGCCCACATCGTCATCGCCGACCTGCTCGAAGAACTCGGCAACGAGACGGCGTCGGCGGTCGGCGGTCTGTTCGTGCGCTGTGACGTCACCGACATCGACGACGCCCGAGATGCGGTGGACGCTGCTTCTGAGATGGGGCCGCTGCGGGCGCTGGTCAACTCCGCCGGACTCGGCCGTGCCGGTCGCACCATCGACCGCAACAACGTTCCGATGGACCTCGAGCAGTTCCGCTTCGTCATCAACGTGAACCTGATCGGCTCGTTCAACATGCTGGCCCAGGCCGCGTCCGCGATGGCCAGGACCGAGCCCGTCGACGCCGACGGCTCCCGCGGGGCGGTGGTCAACATGGCGTCGGTTGCGGCGTTCGACGGCCAGATCGGCCAAGCGGCGTACTCGGCCTCCAAGGGCGGCGTCGTGGGCATGACCCTGCCGATCGCCCGGGACCTGTCCGCCGTCGGCATCCGCGTCAACACGATCGCACCGGGCCTCATCGACACGCCGATCTACGGCGAGGGCGAGCAATCCGATCAGTTCAAGGCGTATCTGGGCCAGAGCGTGCTGTTCCCCAAGCGGCTCGGCTCTGGCGAGGAGCTGGCCTTCATGGTGATGGAATGCATCACCAACCCGTACATGAACGGCGAGGTCATCCGGGTCGACGGCGGCATCCGCATGCCGCCTCGCTGATCCACGCCTGAACGGCCGACGATCAGCGGCTCAACCCGCCAGCGACTCCACGAAATCAGCGACCACGTCGTTGAAGGCCTCGGGCCGCTCTTGGTTGGCCAGGTGGCCGGCGCCGGGAATCTCCGCGTAGCAAGCTCCCGCTATTCCCTCGGCCAAACGCTGCGAGGAGCGAGGCGGGGTGACCTCGTCGTGCTCCCCCACCACGACAAGCGTCGGTGCCGTGATGCGCTCGAGCTTCGGGTAGTGGTTCGACTCGGCCATGGAGTCGCAGGCCCACTGGTAGCAGGGCATGCGAATGGACGGCACCATCATCTCGGCCACCTGGGCACGCATCTCATCGCTGGCCTCTGGGCTGACGAGCCGTTGCGCACGTGCGGCGGCGAAGCCCTCGGGTCCCAGGTCGACGAAGTCGGCAGCCCGGGCTCGCATCGCCGCCGCCTGTTCGGGCTTGGTACCTGCGCCGGCGCTGGAGTCGGCCAGGGTGAGCGCCGACACCAAGTCGGGGCGGCGCAGGACCAGCCGGGTTGCGGTCACCCCTCCCCACGAAACGCCCAGCACCACAGCAGGACCGCCCGAGACTGCCTCGATGAGCGCAGCCGCAGCGTCAGCCCAGCCGTCGATGCCTGGCGCCGTATCGGGATCGGCCGAATATCGGTAGCCGGGAGCATCCCAGGCCACCACCCGCATATCCAGCCGCTCGGCCAGCGGTCGCTGCGGCTCGAACGCGTCGGCGCATGAGCCGATGCCGTGCAGGCACAGCAGCACGGGCGCGTCATGACGGCCATAGGACCAGTGAAAGACGTTGCTCATGCCCGCAGTCTCGCCGCTCGACGCGCTGCCTCGGTGGGCACCAAGGCACGGAGGGCCCGCTCGCTCTCGCAGATCAATCGGTCCAGCGGCAGTTCCAGCGCCGCAGGCACCCTGCGACAATCCGTCACCTGCTCGGGCGCACCCGGGCCAGAGGCGTCGGCACACCGGCGACCGGTGCACGGGTGCGGAAGATGCATCCGCCGTCGGACGTGCCGCCGCCCGTCACGATGTACAGATCGCGCATGTCGGCACCGCCGAAACAGACGCTGGTGACGAAGCGGTCCGGAACCGGCACGGCGAGGTCCGACTCACCGTCGGGTGTGTAGCGCTGCACCCGGCCGCCCTCGGCCAGCGCCACCCAGACGCCGCCCTCGACGTCCACGGCGAGACCGTCGGGCACCTTGCGTTCCCTCACGAACTCACGACGGTTCGACACAACATCGCCGTCCACATCGGACACCCACACCCGCCCCGGAATGCTGTCGGAGTGGTACAGCCGGGTGCCGTCGGGCGAGAATCCGATGCCGTTCGTGAGCTGCACATCGTCGTACACCTCGTCGGTTGAGCCGTCGAGGTTGATGCGGTACAGCTCGCCGGCTTCATCGGGAGACGATTCGTCGAAGGGGTCACGCCGCAGCGAGCCAACGTAGACCCGCCCCAACAAGTCAGTGTGCATGTCGTTGAATCCGGCCACCTCGGGCGCGAACAGCACGGTGGAGCCCTCGGCGGTGACGTGCTGGATGTTGCGCCCGCTCACCACCACGCCGCCATCGGCGTGCAGCACCATCCCGCCCACGCCTCGCCGCTTTGGCACCACGACTTCGATCTCGCCATCGGGCGTCCGCCGGCACACGCCGCCATTCGGCACGTCGGAGAAATAGAAGTTGTCGTGCTCATCGACCCGGGGACCCTCGATGAGGCCCCAGCCCGAACTCAGCAACTCCAGCTCGAAGTCAGCGCTCATCGACATCTCTCCTGTTCCGACCTCGTCTCTGCGCCGAGTCCCGACACTCGGCCATTGGCCACCTACCCCGGCCCGATGGCCCGCAGTGTCAGCCGTTGAGCGTCACGCTGGACCCATTGCCGCGGGCACAACGGCTGCCTGCAGCGCGTCGACCCGAGTCACGATCGCCCGCAGGTCGACACGCAGTTCGTCGATACGACGGTCCACAGCGTCAACGCGCTTGTCTACCGCGTCGATCTTGATGTCAACGGTGTCGAAGCGGGAATCAACGGCATCAAACCGGGAGTTCAGCCCATCGAAGCGTGAGTCGACTGCCTCGAAGCGGGCGTCGATCTGACGGTTCTGGGCCTCGAAGCGGGCGTCGATTGCCTCGAAGCGTGAGTCGATTGCCTCGAAGCGGGCGTCGATCTGACGGTTCTGGGCCTCGAAGCGGGCGTCGATCTGACGGTTCTGATCATCGAAGCGGGCGTTGACAAGAGGAACTATGTCATCGATGCGAGCATTGACGCCTCCGAATCCCCACTTGATCACCGCCCACACGCCGCCAGCGAACGCTATGGCGACCGTGAGGACGACTGTCAGCAGCGGCGGCACACTCGCCCAGTCCATAGATCCATACTATGCAGCGACGCAGTTGGCGCAAGCGATTTTGCCTTGACCAGTTTCGGCCGGTGCTCCCAACCGCCACACTGACCGGCCATCGATCTGATGGAGACCGGCAATGAATGATCCTCGGTACCAATACCGAGTGTCGTGGTCCGACGAGGACGGCGCCTGGATCGGCGTGTGCAACGGATTTCTGCTCGTCAGCCACATTGCACCCACCCAGGCAGAGTGCCTTCGCGGCATCCGCGCCCTGGTGGACGTCATCGCGACCGACCTGCACGCCACTGGCGAACCGCTGCCCCGGCCGGTCCCCTGGGCTGCGTTTGAAGCGATGCGGCTCGACGCTTCTGTCGGGTCGGCTGGCTGACCATCCGGCGCGCCTTCTGGCGCACAGCACCGATTGTCGGCGGCCAGCGCTGCTCAGCTTGATGGGCTGAACTGGATGGGCAGCGGTTGGCCTGCGCGGGCGAACAGGTCCTGCAGCATCCGCAGGGTCATGCCCCAGATGACGCGTCCGTGTCCCAACTCGATGCCTGGGAAGTGCTCGTCCCCGCGGCGCACGCCAAGAAGCTCGCCACCGAGATCGCCGAAGCAGATATCGCCGCGTGCATTCAGGCGATGGGGCAGAGGGCCTGCACAGCGGCCACCCAGGCGGCCACCACCTGGTCGGGACCCGCTCGGCGCTCTCCACCAGCCGTTCGAGCGTGCTCTTCCCGCCAGGCGTGCGGAGGTCCAAGGCGACCGACCGCTTCCCTCGATTGCACGCCTCGTAGTGCGGGGTACGGGCTTCTCAGATCGCCAGGCGAATTGGGGATGACCCGCCCCAAGTCTCCCATGCCCGGCAGCTCGATCTTGATGACCGACGCTCCCATGTCGTGCAGGGTCGCTGCAGCCTGCGGTCCCTGCACCAGGACGGCCAGGTCCAGAACGGTGTAGTTGTCAAGCGCTCCCATCGCCCGATGGTAGCCCCCACCCGGGGGCGGCAGCCCTGCGGTGTGTCAGGATGCAGCCTGTCGAGAACTTCTCGCCGGAAGGTGCAGCCATGAGCGAGCCGATGCCAACCAAGAAGTCCCAGGAGCTGTACGAGCGGTCGAAGGCCGTGGTTCCCAAGGGTGTCTACGGCCACTACGGCCCTGCCGTCATCGAAGACGGTCCGGTCTTCTTCTCATCGGCGGAGGGCGCTCGCTTCACCGATGTGGACGGCAACTCCTACATCGACTGGATCTGTGCCTACGGGCCGAACATCCTGGGTTACAACCACCCGGCGGTGGAGGAGGCGGCCGAAAAGCAGGCCGCCGACGGCAGCACGGTGAGCCTGGCAGCGCCGGTGATGGTGGAACTGGCCGAGGAGCTCGTGGATCTCGTCGAGGGCGCCGACTGGGCGCTGTTCGGCAAGAACGGGGCAGACGCGACCGGGTTGGCGGTGATGGTTGCCCGCGCGGCAACGGGACGCCGCTACATCCTGAAGATCCAGGGCGGGTACCACGGCTCGGCGCCGTGGATGCAGGCCACGGGCAACAAGGGCACGATCGCCGAAGATCAGGCGTTCGTCATCGAAGTGCCGTGGAACGACGTCGAGGCGGTGCAGGCCGCCATCGATGCCCACCCGGGCGACATCGCCTGCTTCATCTCCTCGCCATACCACCACCCGGTGTTCGGCGACAACGAGCTGCCGGCGGAGGGCTACTGGTCTGCGGTCGAAACAGCGTGCCGGGCGGCAGGCATCGTCGTGGTCGTCGACGAAGTGCGCAGCGGGTTCCGGATCGACCTAGCTGGCGCGCATGTCGCGTACGGATTCACCCCCGACCTGATGTGCTTCGGAAAGGCGATCGGCAACGGGCATCCCCTCGCAGCGCTGACCGGCAGTGACGTCCTCAAAGAGGCCGCCGGCGAGACGTTTTTCACCGGAACGCAGTTCTTCAACGCAGTCGCCATGGCGGCTGGACTCGCCACGCTGCGGGAGCTGCGTGCGGTTGATGCCGCCAACGCCGCAACCGAGATCGGCGTTCGCCTGGGAGCGGCGTTGACCGATGTGGCGGCGGCCCATGGGCACGAGCTGCGTGTGAGCGGTGTGCCCGCCATGCCGTACCTGCGGATCGTCGGCTCCGGAGGCTCAAAGTCTCACGCCCGCTGGGTGGCCGAGTGCATCCGCCGGGGTGCCTACCTGCTCAGCTACCACAACAACTTCGTCTGCGCAGCCCACACCGACGACGACATCAAGCGCACCTGCGACATCGCTGACGCCGCCTTCACCGCGCTCGCCTGAGGCTCACGCCCGGCGTCTCCCCCTGCAATGCTTACGCCCCAAGACCCGAGGAGGCTCCGCCCATGAAGTTCGGCTTCACCGTGCCCAACAACTTCGGTGTCGCCGACCCCGCTGACGTCGTCGGCCTGGCGGTCCGGGCCGAGGAGCTCGGTTTCGACTCGGTGTGGGTCAATCATCACGTCCTCAATGTCGGCTACGTGTGGGACCGCCTCGGCGAGCGTCCCTACCACGATGCGCTGGTGACCCTGACTTGGATGGCCGCCCACACCTCCCGGGTGCGGCTGGGCACCAGCGTGCTGGTGATGCCGTACTTGCACCCGATGGTGCTGGCCAAGGAACTGGCGACGCTGGACCGGCTGAGCGGCGGCCGCCTGGTGGTCGGGCTGGGGGTGGGCAGCCTGCCCGAGGAGAACGAGATGCTGGGCGTGGACTACGACAACCGGGGTGCACTCAGCAACGAGTTCATCGAGGTGCTGAACCTGTTGTGGACGCAGCCCAGCGCCGACTTCGCAGGCGAGCACTATTCGTTCGAAGGCGCAGTCAGCTCGCCGAAGCCGATGCAGCAGCCACGTCCGCCCATCCTCATCGGCGGCAACCGGCCGCCTGCGCTGCGCCGGGTGGGCCGGCTGGGCGACGGCTGGCATGCGATGATGCTGACCCCGCAGAGCGTGACGAAGCGCCTGTCGGTCATCCGCGAAGCCGCCGAGGCCGCGGGCCGGCCGGGCATTCCCGCCGAGGTCTCGATTCGACTTGGCGCCGACTCGCTCACGCCGGGGCTGGTCGCCGAGTACGCGGCCGCCGGGGTCGACGAGCTGGTGATCTCGTGGAACACCGGCGACGTCGACGTGATCGGCGACGGACTCGCTGCCTTCGCCGCTGAGCACGGCGTCGGCGGTTGAGCCGCCAGACCGTTCGGTCTGATCAGTCCGACTACTCAGTCCGACTACTTCCTGCGGAACGACGCGCGCATCTGATTCACGTCGTAGCCGCCGTGCGCCACACCGTCGGCGGCGTACTCGTAGAGCGCTGTCTTGAAGTACTGAAGTACTGATCCCAATGCGCCGATCACCACGCTGACGGCGAGCACACCCGCCGCACTCAGCACGATGCCGAGGATGGCGCCCACCCGCCTATGTCACCCTGTCGGGCACCGGCCGCCTTGCCGTCGGCGAGTGGCCCCGCCCCGGCCTGAAGCTCCCCTACTAGGCCAGACAGCGCGGCAACGCGCCGCCGTTGAGCACAACCATGTCCATGATCGCTTGGGGGACGCCCGGGAATTCGTAGCCGTTGGTCGCCGCCCTCGACCGACGCGTGTCCCGCGTGTGCTGCATGTCCCGACATGTGCCCCCCAAACCCGACGAACCCCGCCCTTGCGGCTGGTCCCATTGCGGCCCTGCTGCGGCGCAGCGCAGAACCCGTCGCCTACGCTGGGCACCGCCCCAGACGACGCCCGTGCCGACACAAGGGAGCCGCCATGAGCACGACCGCAGAGCACGACAGCGCATCGGTTGAGCGCGACTTCGACGTCTACGGCGACGAGTACGTCCAAGGCGCCGCGGAGGTGTGGAAGGAGATGCGCGCCAAGTGCCCGGTGGCGCACAGCAGCCGCAACGGCGGGCACTGGCTGCCCACCGCCTGGGACGACATCGCAGCGGTGGCCTACGACCCGGAGAACTTCAGTTCACGCGACATCGGCGTAGCCCCGGTCCCTGAGGGGGTCGGCCTGCTGGTCGCCCCGCCGATCACCTCCGATCCGCCGTTCCACACCGACGCCCGCCGGCTGCTGCTGCCGTTCTTCTCGCCCAAGCCGGTCGAAGAGCTCGTGGAGGTCACCCGCAGCATCGCCCGCGAGCGGCTCGACGTCGTCGCCGCCGAGACCGGCGCCGACGACGGGTGTTCCGGCGTCGCCGATGCGGCCGACATGTACTCCAAGCACATCCCGGTTCGGGTCATCGCCCGGATCCTGGGCCTGCCCGAGTCGGATGAGCCGGACTTCACCCGCTGGGCAGTGGACGTCCTGCAATCCCGCGGCGACGAAGTCGAGCGCCGCACCAACGCGACGCGCGAGGTGCTCCACTACTTCGGCGATCTGACCGATCTGCGGCGTCAGGAGCGGGCCGACGACCTGCCCTCGAAGCTGCTGGACATGACGCTGCCCAACGGCGACCCGCTCGCCAACCATCACATCACCGGCGCCTGCTTCCTGTTGCTGCTTGCGGGCATCGACACCACGTGGAGCTCCATATCGGCCGGCCTGTACCACTTGGCCGCCAACAAGACCGACCGTGAGCGGCTGCTGGCAGAACCCGAACTGCTCCCGACAGCGATCGAGGAGTTCCTGCGAGCGTTCGCCCCGGTCACCATGGCACGTATCGCAGCGACCGACGAAGCGGAGGTCGGCGGCTGCCCTGTCGCCAAAGGCGACAAGGTGCTGCTGCCCTTCGGCGCCGGCAACCGCGACCCGGCCAAGTTCGACCGACCAGACGAGGTCATCATCGACCGGGCAGAGAACCGCCACTTCGCGTTCGGTCTGGGCATCCACCGCTGCCTCGGCTCGAACCTGGCCCGCATGGAACTGAAGGTCGCCATTGAAGAATGGCTCGCCCGCTTCCCCCGCTTCGAACTGGCCACCGAGATCGGCCGCGGCGGCATCGAGTGGGGCGGCGCGCAGGTACGCGGCCCCCGCAGCCTGCACATCCGCGTCGGCCTCTGAGCTCAGGCCGCGACCAGATTTCTGTGGCAAGGAACGGCGCACATGGCAACGGCCGAACCGGCCTGCTGAGCGGTCGAGTTCGAGTGCAGAATCCCAGGATCGGCAAGTGGGTCGGGCGGGATGCCTCCACCGGCCTATCCGTGGCAACCAAGAAGACCAGCGGTTCATTCAAGGGCGTTCGTCGCGAGCGTTGAGCCGGCTGAAGCTGAAGCCTGGACCCGAGCCTGATCCTCACGCAGTAGGCGCAGGTCTCGGTGACGGAAGACGAGACGCGGTCTCAGCTTTCTTCCGCCGCGGCAAGCCGCCGGAGAGGCGGACTTGCGACAAGCCGCGCTGGCGGGACTCGCATTGGTGTTTGACACGCCCCGCGGTCCCCGAAACGATGCGGATCACTGTGTGCCGAGTGTTCAGCGCCTCGCACTGGTGTATGGCACGCCCCGCGGTCCCCGAAACCGCACAGTCGCCTATCTCGCCCCGCATCGTCCTCGTCTGGGTGGTTGTGCTCCGGTACGGTGCACTCTTGGGTGTGACACCGTGGCGCGAGAGTGATGCTCGACTGAGGGCCAGCCGCATTTTCGGGGGGGATGCCATGTCGAGCGATGAGCGTGCCGGGAAGCAGTTGGCGGAGCTGTTGGGTGCCGTAGGCGAGCAGGACATTCGTCGCAGGCTGGCGAATCTGTTGGCCGAGCTCGGTGCTGGCGATTATGCGTTGGAGGCGCGGGCGGGCACTGGTGCGGCGGATCTGGTGTGTCACGAGTATCAAGTAGTCATCGAGACGAAGGCACGTGGCGAGGCAGGCCCGGAGCGGCTCAGGAGCGGAGCGGGCGAGACGCAATTCGGTCAGGTCGCCCGCTATGTCGAGGCGTTCGCGGATCGTCATTTGGATCTCGGCAGCCAGCGGCCTTGGCGGGGATTCTTGACCGACGGCCGTGTGTGGTGGGGCTGGGAGTGGCAAGCGGCGCCTGGCGGGTCGTCTGGTGCGGGCAGCTTGGTGACGTTGCCGCACGTTCAGGGGGTGGTCTTTGCGGACGATGCAGGCGCTTTCGGCCAGTTCGTCGTTGAGCATCTGGCGCCTCCGGAGCGTCGCGGAGCGCCAGCGCCTCCTTCGCCGTTGCGGACGCTGTTCGACCCGTTTCTGGCTGAGCTGCGGGTGCTGTTGCCGACAGTGGAGACCGAGCCGTTCTATGAGACGAAGTTCGGTTTGTGGCGGCGCACGCTTCAGGGGTCTGGCTTGGTCGGGCCGGGCGCGATCGGTCAGGCGCACAACTTCGCTGAGCACACGATGCTCGTCGTCGCGGCCCGGATGATCGTGCTTGCGGCGCAGGACGGGTCGCTCGTCGATGAGCTGCCCGAGGCTGTCGCCGATGGGTTCTGCGCGTGGCTCGGCGATTTCGATGGGGGCGTCGATCTCTTGGAGCGCTTGGCCAGCAGCGTGTCTCAGTATGACTGGCGTGCGGCAGATCGGGATTTGCTGAAGGAGCTGTATCACGATCTGATCGACCGTGACGACCGCAAGGAATTCGGCGAGTACTACACGCCGGACTGGCTGGCGGCTGATGTCGTGGATCAGGTGCTCGTGAGGGACCCCGCCCGCTTGGACGCCGCTATTGAAGCTGCAGCGCGGACGCTAGAAGCCGAGCCGGCTTCCGAAGCAGCAGAACAGGGTGCGTTCTCGGTCTTGGACCCGGCGTGCGGTTCTGGCACGTTTCTGTTCTGGTCGGCCAGAGCAGTTGCCAAGCGCATCCGTTCAGCGCACCCGCTGCTTGCGGGACGGACCAGGGAGATCGTGGCCGCGATGGTGACCGGGCTCGATGTGCATCCCGTCGCCGTCGAGATGGCCACGGCGACGCTGGCCACGGCGTTGCCGCCCGGCGGAATGGTGCCGCTGCGTGTCTATCTCGCCGACGCGCTGCTGCACTCAGAGCAGGCACAGCAGAACATGCAGGGCACGCTCGGGCTGACGTCGGCGCAAGGTCAGCGCATCGACATCCCGGCTGAGGTCATCGAGTCGCCGCGTGCTGAGGTGCTGGTACGCACGCTGGTCGATGTTGCGGTGGGCGAGCGCAGCCTCGATGCGGAAGATGCCGAGACGCAGGCCTTGCTCAGCGAGGCGGTGGCTCAGCTGTCGGATGCTGTGGCCGACGAGGGCGATCATGTCTGGCGCTGGCACATCGGCAACCAGGTCGCGCCGTCCGCGCTGGCGCGCAACAAGGTGATGGCCATCGTCGCCAACCCGCCGTGGCTGGTCGCCAATGACACGCCGGCGGGAACACGCAAGGATCAATTGGCGACGCTCAGCGAACGCTATGGGTTGCGGCCGAAGGCGAGGTGGTCGGCGAAAGGCGACTTGGCGTCGGTGTTCTCGGCGCGCGCGGCCGATCTGTACCTAGGAGACAACGGAGCCTTCGGCCTCGTGCTGCCCGGCAGCGCGCTCATCAACCAAACATGGGAATCGTGGCGCTCGGGAAGCTGGGGCGGCACGAAGGTCGGCTTCGACTACGTCGCGAGTCTCGACGACGTGGAGCCGCCGCCGTTTCGGCATGCACCCAACGGCACCTGCGTCGTCGTCGGCAGACGGCTTGGCGAAGGCGCCCCCGATTGGCACGACGCGATGCTGCTGCAGTACTCAGGCGACCCCGAAGCCCCGACAGTGACCGAGATCGTGCGCCGCGAGAGCAAGCCGTCGCCGTACTCACGCCGATTCCGCCGCGGTGCAGTGGCCTCGCCGCTGGGACTGTGCCTAGCACTCGACCCAATACAGGCCGGCGACAACGACACCGCCACGGTGCAGACGAAAGCGTCCACGAAGCCACCATGGAAAGGCGTGAGCTACGAAGCTGTCGTCGAGACCGCAGCGCTGGTGAGAACGCTGCGCGCGCAGACACTCGAGCCGTTCGTGTGCTCACCCGATGCCTGGCTCATCGCGCCGCTCGCCGAGGGTCGCCGAGCGGTCATGGCACTGAACGACCCCGAGTTCCGGACGTCATTGCCGCGCGCCCACGGTTACTGGACCATTGCCGAAGCCCGCTATGCGCGCGATCGGGCCAAGACAGCCGGCGCGACACTGTCGGACAACGTCGACTTCCAGCGCACACTCACAAACCAGCTTGCAGCGGAATCATCCGAGCACAAGTGCAAGGTGTTCTACAACAAGTCCGGCGACTCGCTGCGGGCCTGCCGAGGACCGGCCGATCTCGTCGCTGACGACAAGTGCTACTGGTACGTCGCCGCCTCGCCCGAAGAAGCGTTGTATCTCACGGGAGTGCTCAACGCCGAGTGCCTGCAAGACGCTTGGCGAGAATCAAAGACCTCGAAACTTCATTTCGACACCAACCCCTTGAAACACGTCCCGGTGCCGGCCTTCGATCCGGACTCCGCGCTCCACGCTCGAATCGTGGTCGCCGCCCGAGAGGCCGAGCAACGGCCGACAGCGCCACGCACAGCATTGACAGACGTTGTGGCAGAGATGCTGCCCGACTACGCAGCCCCCAGCGGGCCAGCGCCAAGCCGCCGCCCGCCGCCCGCCGCCCCGGCCTGAGCCCAACAGCGGAGATCCACGCCAAGTGGGACCCAAGGGGTCCGCCGCGTCTTAAGTCGCGTGATCCGCTCACGCATTTCCGCAGGTCAGAGACCTGCGCATGGGGGAGAATCACGCGACTTGACTGATGGCGGACCCCAAGTCAGGAATCTCTGTGATCAGCTTCAGAGGTGTATGGCTCGGTGCGCACTTTCGCGTGCGGCTTCCTCGATATCGTCGTAACTGCCGCGTGTGGCGGTCAGATGAGCCGTAACGGGGCCTACGAGTGATGGATGTTCGTAAGGCCGTCGGCCCACCAGGACAGTCTCGACGGCAGGGATCCCATCCCGAGTGAGCCATGTGCCGGGCTGAGTGCCGTCGGGTCGCCAATTGAGCGCTGTCGCCATGTCGGGTCTGAAGGCCGGCCATTCTGCGTTGCGCTGGCAGAACGGATGCCTGTGGTTATAGGTGATGAGCGGCTCTCCGGATTCGGGCACTCGAGGTGATGTCATGGTGGACAGGCTCTCAAGCGTTGCCCCGTCGAGCGTCACGAAAGTGGACTCAGGCGTTACGTCGCCGACGAGCGAAGTCAACTCGACACGTTCGTCGTAGCGCCCATGGCTGAGGGCAACTGATTCGCTCTTGGCGCCGATTGGCCGCTGTTGAATCTCCGTGGCACCGCTGACGTGCCGTGCTAGCGATTCCTCCCAGACCGTCGCACCATTCCTCTAGCCCTGATTTTCCTCTAGCCCTGATTTTTTGCGAGTGTGGGACTGGGTTTGTTGGGGTTCGCGGAAAGGCCCCTCTGGCCTGCGACGATGCGTGTAGAGCAATTCTCGCGAAAAATCAGGGCTTGCAGCGTTGCCTCGGGCGGCTTCGCGCGCCGCCACTTCGGCGGCCATGCGCGTGAGCGCACCGTGCGGTGGATCCCGGTCTGCCCTCAACTGCGTCGAGCGGCGGTGGTGACACTCGGATCGGCACCGGTCACCACATCGCCGGAGGCCAAGACCGCTTGTGCTGCCAGCAGGCGGTTCTGGCAGGCGCGCAGGTCTTCGTCGCCAAGGTCCGCGCCTGCTCCCAGCAGGTGCTCCATGGTGATCTCGGCGATTCTCACGGCAGCGCGGGTCAGATGTCGAGCGAGCTGTTCTGTCCGCTCCGGTGACGCTTGAGGCAGGGCCGATGGGGTAGGTCCCGCCGATCCGCCAACTCGTGACATCGTCGTAGTCCTCGCGGCTGGGCCGGAGCGTGTTGGCCCGCAACGGCCTCAGAGCTTCTTCGAGGCCGTCCGGCAACGGCCTCGCCAAGGCGATGCGAATAGAAACTGTGACATTTAGAAAAAATAAATTATGACATTGAACCAGCTAGAAATGTTACGCTGCGGGTCGTGGACGCCACGCTCACGCCGGTCGGCTACGTCGAACGGGTTGTCGACGGCGAGATTTCCGAAGCGCTGGCGAGCACGCCGGTGGTCGTCGTCGAAGGCGCCAAGGCCTGCGGGAAGACCTGGACCGCTCGGCGCCATGCCCGCAGCGAGGCGTCGTTCGAGCAGGACGAGCAGGCGCGCGAGCAGGCCCGGCTGCTGCCACGGCAGTTCTTGGACGGACGCGAGCCGCGGCTGATCGACGAGTGGCAGATCGTCCCTGAGATCTGGAACAGCATCCGTCACCTGTCGGACGAGGAGCGCCGCCACGGACGCTTCATTCTCACCGGCACGGCCCGCTTGGCCGACGACGGCATCCGCCACTCCGGGGCAGGACGGATCATGCGGATTCGCCTGCGCCCGATGTCGCTGTCCGAATCGGGGGCCTCGACTCGGGAGGTCTCGCTCGGCGATCTGGTCAATGGAGCGCCATGCGTTGCGGGTCGCCCGGACCTCGGGGTTCCCGACATTGCCGAAGCACTGTGCCGCGGCGGCTGGCCGGAGCACCTGGGGCTCGCCGTCGTGCCGGCTCAGCGGCGTCTGCGTTCGTATCTGAACGAGATAGCACGTGTTGACGTTTCCCAGTTCGGGAGCGAGGGCGGCAGGCGGCGGGACCCGCAGAAGGTGGGCCGCCTGCTCGCGTCGATTGCTCGGAACACGTCGACGACGGCATCCATCGCCAAGCTGGCATCCGACACCGGGGGAGTCGCTGAGGGAGTCCAGGCCCAGGATCAGCGCACGACTGCCGCCTATCTGGATGCGCTCACAGCGCTGTTCGTGACCGAGGACGTCCCGTCGTGGTCAGCGAGCCTCCGGTCTCGGGCTCGGCTGCAGAAATCGCCCAAGAGACACCTCGTGGATCCGTCGCTTGCCGCCGCTGCCCTGCGCGCCGGTCCGAATCGTCTGCTCTCTGACCTCAAGACGTTCGGTTTCTTGTTCGAGTCGCTGGTTGTCCGCGACCTGCGGGTGTATGCGCAGGCTCATGAAGCCTCGGTCTGGCACTACCGGGATTCCCACGGCGATGAGATCGACGCCATCGTGGACTGGGGAGACGGCCGATGGATGGCCGTCGAGGTCAAGCTCGGCTCGATGAATGCCGTCGACGAAGCCGCTGGGACGCTGAACCGGGTGTGCGGCAAGGTGGACAGCGCGCTCACCGGCCCCCCGGCGCGCAAAGTGGTGATAACTGCCAGCGGCTATGGCTATGGCCGTCCCGACGGTGTCGCCGTCCTGCCCCTGTCGGCCCTGACCGTCTAGTGTCCTGAGTGGGGAATTCGGTGCACATAACGGCTCCAGCGTCTCGCGCTCGCCGTCGCTCAGCACCACCGGCACAGTCGGCCGTTGCCGTCGAACACCCATCACAGCCTCCGGTCATCGGCGAAGGAATCATGATGGCGCAACCGACACCAAAACGCGATCAACTAGCCACTCAGGACACTAGCTGCATAGCCGCGGTGGCGTCCCTGAGGGTCGACGCGGGTGGCTGCAGGGCCTCACGCAGTCGGGTAGCGGATGGTCTCGAAGTGCTCTCGCCCCGTATCGATGAGCGAATGAGGCTTCTCACTGCACACGACATAGAGCGCATCCCGGGCGCGAGTCATCGCTACGAAGAGCTTCGTGGCTGCCAGTGCCTCCGCGTCGGCGCGTTCGTCTCCCCGAAGCGTGCCGGAGGCCGTGAATGGCCACGCACCGTGGGACACACCGAGCAGAAAGACGACCTTGTCAGCCCGGGGTGAGGGCGTCGGTCACGACTGAGGCGGGAATTGCTCCGCCTCCTGATTCCTCAGTGCCATCTGAGCGGATCAGCAACCAGCGGGGCTGGTAGGAGACGCCATACGTCCGCCACAGTTCGCCGTCCTCGTCGGGGAGATGCGGCATGTGGCCGAGTCCATGAGTGCTGACGAATGACCTCATGTCAGAGATGTCGGCGCGTCCGGGTATGCCGATGAGCACCAGGTTGCTCCCGTGCTGTGTCTTCAACGCTGCGACCGCAGGCGCCTCTCGGCGGCAGGTCGGTCACCACGGCGCCCAGAACCACAGCAACACATCGCTGCCGACAAGAGCGGCTGTCTCGAAGGTTGTCCCGTCGAGCTGGGGCACGGCGAGAGGCTGTACGCGTGGCTGGTTCTGCGTGGGTGATGTTGTGGTGTCGGGTGGTGTTGTGGTGTTGGGTGGTGTTGTGGTGTTGGGTGGTGTTGTGGTGTTGGGTGAGCCGATGAACGGCGGGATGTAGCTGTCGGCGCTGGTTGTCTGGCAGTCGCTGGTAGGCCCCCTGATTGCTGTGCGTGCCGCCGCCACCGCGTCGGTCATCCGTGCAGTTGTGTCGCTGTAGGCATCGAACGACTCGAACAGCGTGGCGCTGATGCTGGATGTGGTGCCTACTGCGAGTACCCGATTCGGCTTCAGGTATCGCAAGGCAGCCACTGTCGTGGTGGGCGCGCTGTCGTCGCCGTCGGTGTACAGCACCGCGCTGTTGCCCAACGCCGCAGCCAGTGCCGCAGCCACTCCGACATCGGTGTCGGACCAGCCGTCCGCGATCACAGCGGCTTCCAGACAGCTCCCCGCAGCATCACGCGCCGCGCGTGTCGCGGTGCGGAAGCGATCCGCGCCCGACAGTCGCCGCGAAGCGGTGAGACCCGCCGCCCGCTGGGCTGCTCGCAGGTGCTCCTCCGGCAGGGCCGCAGTGCCGCCGATCCCGACGAGCTCAGCCACCGATGAGGTGCGCAGCACTGCCGCTGTGGCGTTGCTGAGCCCGTCGGCGCCGAAGTACAGCACCGCGTGCCCGCCGCCTGCTGCGACGAAGGAAGCGGCGACTCCCACATCAGCCAGCGACCAGCCGTTCGCCATCACCACCGTTGCGTTCGGGCGCCCCGCCAAGGCGGCAGCCGCAACCACGGCAGCAGTCGCGGAACGATCAGTGCCCCGACGACGCGACACGGTTGCCCTTGGGGCGAGTGCGCGCAGACGGGCCTGCGTCGCATCGGGCACCACTGCGGTGCCGCCCACGATGACCATGCGCTCCGGCGAGACCTCGCGAATCATGCTCTCTGCCGCAGCGCTCAGTGTCCCGTCGGGCTCCGTCAGCACCACTGCGTCCGCACCGCCCGACGCTACGAGGCCCCCAGCCACGCCCACATCAGCCAAGGAACCGGCTGAGGCCAACGCCAGCACCGTTTGCGGCGTGCTCCCGACGAACGGCTGCGCGCTCGAGGGCTGTGCCGCCAGCACCCCGAGCAGCAAGGCCGCAGCGACTGCACGCAGGACGCATGAGAGCGTCCTGGCTGTCGCGCCCTGACGCTGCGTTCGGACCATCGGAAACAGGCTAATTGCTCGGGTCCGTCGGTGCCGACGCTGCCCGGCAAACCACCCCCGCAGAGGCCAGCGACCGACAAACCGAGCCGCCGCCAGACTCAGAGCGTTGCAGTCCGGGTGGCACGGCGGTCTCGGCGCCTGCCTCAGTCCCCGGTGAGGTGCGCCACGCGCGGCATGACGTCGTGGGCGAGCAGCTCCATCGAGCGTCGCCATGCTTCGGCGCTTTCGGGCGTCTCGGAGTAGTCGAAGCAGAACAGCAGCAGGTGACCGAAGCCGCCGATTGACGCCGTGTCGCCCAAGGGGAGGCGGCCGAGGACCGTGTTTGCGACGCCGCCCGAGGGCTTCGCAGCACAGCCAGGACGCGGTGCCCACGAAGCCGGCGACGAACGGGTCAACAGGCCGCCGGTACAGCTCGTATGGATCGAGCACTAGTCCAATGCCGTTCGCGACCATTGCGCAGCCGCGCATTCGACGCAGGCACCGGCGCTCTGGAACAGCTCGTGCTGGCCGAATACTCGGCCGTCCGCTTCGACGACCATGTGAGCCAGCTCCGCGCCAAGCACAGCCTCTCTGCCATAGTGACCAGCTCCGCGTCGGACAGCCTCGGCGCGAACCCCACCCGGGGCCGCTGGGGCGCCCAACCGGGATGCTCTGCCAACAAGTCGTCGATCCTCACATGCAGTGCAGTCGCGAGGATGACCCGAGTCTGGGCCCATGCTGAGAACCTCCAAGATCGAAACGCGAATACACACCCCGAGCTTGGACACCCTCACCCCACCAGCGGTGGACCCCACCCCTGGGAACCGCTCATTTAGCAGGCTGCTGAAAAAGCCGATTTTCGGGCAGTTGCCGAGTGCGAATCCGCAGGTCAGGGCTTGCACCTCTGACCACACTCACATATTTTGGCATTCTGCTGGGAGTGTCAGGTGAAACGACGGAAGCAATGTATTGCCCTTTGGGGGTTGGTGCCCTTGGCCGCAGCGCTGCTGGCGCTGGTGCCGCTGTTGATCGCTGACGACGAGGCCGGCGCGCAGTCGATGTCGGTCGTGTCGGTGCCGGAGTCGTTGTCGGTGTCAGAGAGCGCCGGCACAGTCGACATTGTGGTGACGCTGAGCTCGTCAGTAGAGGGGACGGTGGCTGTGTTCTTCAGCGAGGGGCCAACCGGCGATGCGGACGCCCACGACGCGACGGAGGGACAGGAAGTCGACGAGGACCGCGACTTCACCCAACACGAGGATGGAGATTTAGTCATTCCGGCAGGAAGCACGATGGGAACCATTTCGATAGAGATCGTCGATGATGCGCTCGACGAGCACGACGAGGTGTTCTACGTGGAGTTGGACTCAGTAATAGCGACTGGGGAGGACTCCGTCACGCTGGACACTTCGGCGTCGTCGACGGTGGTGACGATCACCGACGACGATGCGGAGCCGTCGCTGTCGCTGTCGCCTGCTGATGCGGAGGTCTCCGAGGGCGATTCGGCGGCGTTGACGGCGCAGTTGGGCGCTGTGTCGGGCAGGGACGTGACGGTGACGTGGGGCACGGCGCTGGCGACGGACGGCACGGCGCAGACGCGTGCAGCGCAGACGGACTTCACTGCGGTGACGGACGCGACGGCGACGATCCCCGCGGGCATGCTCAGCGCGTCGTTGTCGGTGAGCACCGTGGAGGACAGTGTTGCCGAGAGCGATGAGCGCTTCGCCGTGGTGGTGTCGGAGGCGGACTACGCCACGGGGGAGCCGTTGACGCGTACGGTGACGATCCTCGACGACGAGCCGCGCCTCGCGATCAACCCGGACGCCGCTGCGGCGGACGTCAACGAGGACGTCTCCGGCGGGACGCTGAGCCTGTCGGTGGTGCTGGAGCGTGCCGCGGACGCCGATGTGACCTTCGACTGGACGACTGCGGCATCGACGCAGGGCTCGCCTGCGACGGTGGGCGACGACTACACCACCAGCTCGGGCAATGACGTCACCATCGCCGCCGGGCAGACGCAGGCGACGATCATGGTGCCGATCGTCAATGACAACCTCAAGGAGGCATCGCGCCAGAGTTTCGTGGTGAGGCTGAGCGATCTGTCGTCGAATGCGCTGCTGGCCGACGTGCCCGCTGCTCAGTCGCCCGGACGCTCGTCGATGGGCGAGGTGACGGTGTGGATCGTCGATGACGAGCCGGCTGCGCAGGTCAGCCTGACGGGGAACGTGACCGTCGAAGAGGGCTCTGCTGCTGTGTTCACGGTGTCGGTCGACCGTGCTGCGGACCACGAACGCACGGTGGTCTACGACGCCGCGCTGATCAGTTCGAGCCGGATCGGCGGCAGCGGGATCTATGCGCCCGTGACGGCGGTGGCTTCGAGCGGCGACGTGGCGGTAGTGACCAGCGGCGAGGCGACGCTGGCTGCGGGGCAGACGTCGGTGAATGTGTCGGTCGCGACGACTGATGACGATGTGGGCGAGCCCGACGAGTATTTCGAGTTCAGGGTGGACGACCTGCGGGGGGCGGCCTACGCGGCCGGTGAGACGCCGATGCTGCCCGACCCGGTGCTGGGCCTGATCACCGACAACGAGCCGCGGATAGCGATCGAGGCGTCTTCGTCGGATGGGCTGCGCTCGGTGAGCGAGGACGCCGGCACGGTGACCTTGACTGTGTCGTTGTCGCAGGCGGCGACGTCGCAGGTGTCGGTGGGGTGGACGACGGCTGCTCGTTCCGACGGCGGCAGGCAGGCCTCAGCGGGCACGGACTTCACGTCGGGTTCGGGCACGCTGACGTTCGCTGCGGGCGAGCAGACGAAGTCGTTCACTGTGGCGATCCTCGACGACGACGTGTACGAGCCGTTCGACGAGGGTTTCGTGGTGCGGCTGAGGAACCTGTCGGCGAACGCGTACTTCGGGGGCTCGCCGAGGGACGACCACGACTCGGTGACGGTGGCGATCCAGAGCGACGACGACCCGCCCGATGTGTCGGTGGCCGACAGCGAGGCCGAGGAGGGCGACAGGATGATCTTCGAGGTCACGCTGAGCCGTGAGTCGCAGGTGGCCCTGCTGATTCGGTGGAGCACAGGGCTGGTCAGCGACGGCGACGCGGCCACACGCGCCGCCGCCGCCGACTTCACCGCGGTCAGCCTCGGCACATTGACGATCCAACCAGGCAGCACCGCGGGGTTCGTGACGGTGAACACCACAGAGGACTCCGATGCCGAGTTCCACGAGCGCTTCGCGATGACCCCCACCCAGCTCGCCCGAAGCGACAGCACCACGCTGAGCGTGGGCCTGTCGGGTGCGACGGGCACGATTCTCAACGACGACCGCGTGCAAGTGACGGTCGGCGATGCGACCGTCGACGAGGACGCTCCCGGCGGCGACGCGGTGGTGACGGTGACGCTGGAGCGCACCTGGTATGAGGACGTGTCGGTGCAGTGGAGGACCGACGCGACCGGGCGGGCGGTGTCGGGCACCGACTTCACCGGGGTGTCCGCGGGAACGGTGCAGATCGCCGCGGGCCAGATGTCGAGCACGCTGTCGGTGGCGATCACCGACGACTCGCTCGACGAGCACGACGAGGCGTTCGAGGTGGTGCTGTCGAACCCGACGGGGACCGCGGCGCTGGCCGACGATATGGGCAACGTCAGCACGACGATCAGGGCCGAGGTGACCGTCGTCGACGACGACGACCCGCCGGTGGTGTCGGTCGCGGCGGGCACCGGCACAGAAGGCGGCCCGATCAGCTTCGAGGTGACCCTCAGCGCGGTCTCAGGACGCGACGTGGTGGTGCAGTACCACACCGAGGCCGACACCGCCGCCGGGGCGCGCCAGGCCACTGTGGACGTCGATTACACCCCGGTCGCCGCCGCGGTTCTGCCTGCTGATGCTGCCAGCGTCACCGTGCCGGAAGGATCGACCAGCGTGACGCTGACCGTCGCGTCGCTCCAGGACGCGCTCGACGAGTACGACGAGACCTTCACCGTGGTCCTCGACGGCGCCCACGACACCGCCCACAACGCCGACACCGGCACCGTCAGCCCCACAGCGGGCACAGCGACCGGCGCCATCACCGACGACGACCCCCTGCCGACCGTCAAGTTTAACGCGGGGTCCCTGAGCGCCGCAATTTTTGAGAGTCAGGTCAACCCATTTGAGCGAGCGGCCTTTCGCCTGTCCGCGGTGTCGGGTCGCGATGTGGTCATTCAGTACCGCACCGGCGAGCTGCCAACGGCGGTCGAGCCGACAATCGATTCGACAGTGCCTCCTTTTGCACGCGCTGGCGAGGATTTCGTCGCCGAAGAACGGTCGGTGACAATTCCTGCTGGCGATACGAATGCCAGTGCCGTGTTCAGTATCATCGGTGACAGCCTCGACGAATGGGCCGAGACGTTCGGTCTGTACATCACGAGCGCACTCGACGCCGACGGGGTCGCGGTAGCCCAGATTCCTAGCGAACCTGTGAACGTGATCGTTGTCACCGACGACGACCCTCGGCCGTTGGTCTCGATTGCGGCGGGGTCAGGTGCCGAGGGCGACGCGGTGAACTTCGTGATGACGCTGAGCGAGGCTTCGGGGCGTTGGGTGGCGGTGCAGTGCCGGACGGGTCTGGACGCGACCGGTTCGCATCCGGCGCAGGCGGCCGATTTCGTCTCGTCGTGCCCGGAGACGTTGATCGCTCCGGGCGAGACCGAGGCGACGCTGTCGATCGGGTCGGTCGCGGACCGTATCGACGAGTTCGACCAGACCTTCACGGTGACGCTGACGGGTACCGAAGACAACTACGGAGCCCAGACAGGCGACACAGCCGCGGTGTCGCCGTCGGCGGGTTCTGCGGTGGGCACGATTGTGGATGATGATCCGTTGCTGCGGCTGGGGCTGGTGTCTTCGACGGTGGACGAGAGCGTCGGCACGGTGTCGGTGGAAATCGTGACGCTGGAGGAGGACGCGGAGGACTCGCTGGCGTCGGAGAAGCCGATCACGGTGGGCTATGAGACCGCCGACCCTCGCGGTGCGGTGCTCACGTCGCTGGAGTCGCCGCAGCACGCTGCGACGCAGGTGCACGACTATCAGGCGGCGTCGGGCACATTGACGATTGCGCCGGTCCCAAGCCCGGAGTCGGTGACCGCGGACATGATGCGCCTGGCGGGCTTCGACGTGACCGTGGAACCTGACTCGCTGTACGAATGGGACGAGGTGATCGAGCTGGCGCTGTTGACGGCGACGAACGCGCGCGTGTCGGATGTTCCGGCGACGGTCACGATCACCGACGACGACGACCCGCCCACGGTGGAGGTAAGCGTGCCCGATGTGACCCTGAGCGACGGGGTCACGATGGCCGGCGGGGTCGCTGAGAGCGTGGCGGAGGTCGTGGCGGGGATCGGTCTGTCGGCGCCGTCGGGGCGGCCGGTGACGGTGGGCTGGGAGACCCAGGATCTGGCCGACGACATCTTGGCCGCTCTGGCGGCGGGGCTGACGTGCGCGGATTTCGGGGCGTCGCCGCTGCCGTTGGGCTGCATTCGGATCCGCGAGCACGCCGCGACGCCTGATGCGGACTACACCCCGGGGTCGGGGTCGTTGTCGTTTGCGGCTGTCGATGATCCGGCGTCGGCGGTGGCGGCGCAGTCGGTGACGGTGGCGGTGCTCGCCGACGTGCTTGACGAGTGGGACGAGGCGTTCGGGATCGGTGTCGACCCGACTAATGCGACTGCCCCGGCGGCTGTGCCGGTGGTGCGGATCGTCGACGACGACGACGCGCCGTGGTGGTCGATTCTGCCGAGCGATCGTGGCGACCTTGCTGAGCGGGCGACTGCGTATGAGTTGGGCCAGGCGGGGCTGCAGCTGTCGGGTGTGGGTGTGGAGTCGGAGGGGTCGTTGTTTGTGCGGGGGCAGCTGTCGGAGGTGTCGGGGCGTTCGGCGTCGTTGGGGGTGCGTACTTTGGCGGCGCGCGTGAGGCCCAAGGGGCTGCCTGACGGCACGCTGGGTGTGTTCCGGGCGACGCCCGGCGCCGATTTCGAGGTGGTTCCGGGGGTGGGCAACGATGGGGTGTGGGTGATCGGGCCGGGTCTGACCGATGGCCGGTTCGAGCTGGCGCTGGTCGATGACACGCAGGCGGAGAGCCTGTTCGAGGAGTTGTTCGTGGTGGAGTTGCACGGCGCTGAGCATGCGGTGCTGGCCGGTTATGACGGCGATCCCGCGGGGCCCGGCGCGGACGGCCAGAAGCCGGGCTCGACTGCTGAGGGCACGCTGCAGGTGGTGCTCGAGGTGCGCGACGACGACCGGGACCGGCTCATGGAGGTCGCCGATGTGACGGTGCGCGAGGACGCGGCGAGCGTGACGGTGACGGTGTCGCTGCCGGCGTCGGTGGAGTCGACGCGGCCGGCGTTCACGGCGGAGTGCTCGACCGCTGATCAGACCGCGGTCGCGCCGGGCGATTACACGGCGGTGTCGGCGCAGGCGGTCAGCTTCGATCCTGCTGTGGCGGCGTCGCGCAGCGCGACGGTGACTGTTGCGGTTGCTGATGATGCGGCGTCTGAGGCCGACGAGACGTTCGTGGTGTCGTGCACCACGACTGGTCTCGCCACCGCTCAGTCGGCGTCGGGGATCGTGACGATCACCGACACCAGCGCGCTGCCGGAGGTGTCGCTGTCGCCGGTGTCGCTGACGCGCGGCGAGTCGTCGGGATCGGCGACGCTGACGGTGTCGCTGTCTGTGCCCAGCGGGCGTGACGTGTCGGTGCGGCTGCGGACGGCGGACGGGACTGCTGTGGCGGGCGCCGACTACGAGGCCGTGACAGCCACGGTGAGCATCCCGCCGGGGGTGACCAGCGTTGTGTTCCCGGTGGGCATCATCGACGACGAGACGCTCGAAGCCGACGAGACGTTCACCGTGACACTGGCCGGTCCCCGAAACGCCGACCTCGGCAGCTCGGTGTCGTCGACGGTGACGATCGACGACGACGACGACCTGCCGCTGATCACCATCGCGGATGCCTCCGCGGCAGAGTCCGCCGCCGAGATGGCCTTCACTGTCACCCTCGCTCCCATGTCGGGCTCGCCGGTGACAGTGAGCTGGCAGACCGAGGACCGCACCGCTGTGTCGCCCGGCGACTACGCCGCCGGGTCGGGCACCGTCACGATTCCCGCCGGGCAGACCCGAGCGACCGTCACCGTGGCGCTCGCCGACGACGCCGACCCCGAGAGCGCAGAGACGTTCGCGGTCACCTTGTCGGATCCCGTCGGCGCGCGGGTCAGCCTGTCCGCGGGCACCGCGACCGGCACCATCCGCGACGACGACCAGCCCGCCGCCACGACACCCCCACCCCCACCCGCCACCGGCGGCGGCAGCAGCACCGGCGGCGGCGGCAGCGGCGGCGGCAGCAGCGGCGGCGGCGGCGGCGGGGGCGGCGATGTCGATGTGGGCGTGGCGGTGTTCGTGGTGGCGAACGGCTGGTCGCCGGCTGATGTGGGCGTGGCGTCGGTGCTGGCGGCGCGCACCGACGGCGCTGTGGTGACCTATACCGAAGGGGACGCGCTGTCGGCGGAGACAGCGGTGCTGCTGCGCGATGCGCTGCCTGCTGAGGTGATCATCGTGGGCGGCGCCGCGGCGGTGTCGCGTGACGTGCGCACCGAGATCCGGTCGGCGTCGCCGGGCTCGGGCACCGAGCGCGTGACCGGCGCGGGCCGCGCGGACACCGCGGCGGCCGCGGCGCGGCGCGTGCTGGGGGAGCCTTCCACGGCTGGGCGGGTGACGGTGGTGGTCGCGAACGGCTGGTCGTCGCCTGACATCGGCGCGGCGGCCGCGCTGGCAGCGCGCACCCGCCGCTCCGCGGTGCTGTACGTCCAGCAGGACGCTCTGCCTGAGGCGTCGGCCGCGGTGCTGCGCGACTACGACACAGCACGGGTGGTCCTCATCGGCGGCGCCGCCGCGATCAGCAGCGCCGTCGAAGACCGCATCGCCGCAGCCGCAGCCGACGCCGACATCGACCGGCTCACCGGCGCGGACCGCGTCGGGACCGCCGCAGCCGCGGCGCGTCGAGTGCTCGCAGACCCCGCCGCCGCGTCAGGAGCCGTCACCTTGGTGATCGCCAACGGCTGGTCCCCGCCCGACGTCGGCGTCGCCGCGGCGTACGCAGCAGCCACCGACAACGCCGCTGTCGCGTACACCGCCTCAGGCTCGCTGCCCGAAGCGACCGCCGAGCTCATACGCGACTACCGGCCCGCCCGCGTCGTCATCATCGGCGGCCGAGCAGCCGTCGCCGACACCGTGCGCACCGCCATCGCCGACACCGCACCCGCCGACACCGACATCCGCCGCATCACCGGCACAACCCGCACCCACACCGCCGCCCAAGCCGCCCGCAGCATCCTCCGCCAACAGAACTGACACCACCACCAGCCGACAACAAACACACCCCAGCACACCCACCCACACAGGCCAAAACAACCTCGCGACAAGTTCCCGCGCCGGCTGCAGGGTTGCCAAGGCGGCACTCCGGGCCGGATCGGGGTGGGGCAGACTGCTGCGATGCAGCAAGCGGTGCAGGTGCTGGTCGACGAGCCGGCCATCGACCGTGAATTCACGTACCTGTTGCCGCCCGAACTGGCCGCCGGCCGGGTGCCGGTCACCGTCGGCACAGTTGTAGAGGTCCCTTTGCGCGGCGGTTCGACGTCTCAGCCGCAGCAGCCGACTCTGTTCGATGTCAAGGCGCCGGTTCGGACTCGTCCTGCGGGGCGCCTGATCCGAGGCTGGGTGACCGAGCTCGATCCGGCCCTGCCAGACGGTGTGCACCTGCAGCCCGTGAATCGGGTGCTGAGCATCGGACCGCCACAGCATGTGGTGGAACTGGCGAAGTGGGCTGCGTGGCGCTGGGCAGGTACCCAGGTTCATTTTCTGCGCACGGCCAGCGCTGATCGTGCCGTGGCCGGAGCGCCGAGCGAGCCTGCTCGACGGCCGGGCATCCCGCAGCCGAGACCGTCTCGCAGGCCCGCGGACGTCCGGGAGCCGGCAGCCGCCGGTGCGGCCATGCTGTCAGACTCCTCCGGAAGCGTCGGCATCCCTGGCTGGGTGCGGGCGGCATATTCGGATGATCGGCACGCACCCGCCGTGGTCAGGCTGGGTCCATGCGCCGACGAGTGGCCGCTGATTGCGGAGGCACTGCGGCATGGTCGCTCGCTTGTGCTCGTGCCGAATGTTGCGTGGGCGGCCGGGCTGGCGGGCCGCCTGCGACAGGCGGGCACGTCGAGCGCGTTGGTCCCACGCGATTGGGCAGAGGCAGTCTCCGCGCACGCAGTCGTCGGGACCCGCGCTGGGGCATGGGCCCCATGCGGACGATTGGAAGCAGTCGTAGTGCTCGACGAGCACAACGAGGCCTACCAAGAGAAGGCAACGCCTACTTGGAACGCCCGTGATGTGGCGGTCGAGCGTGCCCGCCGCGACGGAGCCCGCTGTGTGTTGGTCGGTCCAATGCCCTCTCCCGACACCCTTGCGCTGTGCGGACTGGTGCCTGCGGATTCGACCTCAGCGGATCTGCCGGCACTGCTGCCGACGACACAAGCGGAGACGCCGACGACAGCCGGTCCTGCGCCTGCGACGGTCATCGCCCCACCCCGTTCGACTCAGCATGACGCTTGGCCACGGCTGCTGATCGCCGACCGTCGGCAAGATGACCCAGCAACTGGGGAGTGGTGCGGTGAAGCCCTCGCCGGACTGCTGCGAAGCGAGGCCGTCGTGGCCTGCGTGCTCAACCGCACGGGACGTGCGCGCTTGGCCTACTGCAACTCCTGCGGCGAGTTGGCGCGCTCACGCACTACGGGACGTGCGTTGCGGCTGGACAAGCAGCAGTTCACCGATCCCGACACGGGCGAGATCCGACCGGCGGTGTGCGAGTCCTGCGGTGCCACAAGATTCCGGCGCGCCCGTCTCGGCGTCAAGGGCGTGGCCTCCGAGATGGAGCGCCTCACGCAGCGTCCCGTTGTCCAGGTGACCGGCGAGAACGCTCGACGCGAAACGGACACCGATGACGACGGACCCCGAACGGGTCTGCCGGCCGGCGCCGAGCCAGCGTTGTGCATCGGCACCGAAGCAGTGCTGCACCGGGTGCGCTCGGCCGACGCCGTGGCCTTCGTGGACTTCGACCAAGAACTCATGGCGCCCCGCTACCGCGCTGCCGAGGAGGCATTCGCGCTGCTGATCCGCGCAGCGCGGCTGGTGGGGCCGCGCTCAGTCGGCGGACGCATCCTCGTGCAGACCCGTCTGCCCGCCCACCCGGTGCTTGTCGCCGCGTCTGCGGCCGATCCGAGCGGCTGGCTCCGGGACGAGTACGAGCGCAGGACCCAGATGCGCCAGCCCCCGGCCGCAGCGTGGGCGCTCGTGTCCGGTGCAGCAGCGCCTGCATACATCGAACGCCTGTCGGCCGGCTCGCACGCGGGAGCACTCGATATCGCCGGACCGGCCGACGGCACTTGGCGTATTCGCAGCGACGAGCACGCACAGCTGCTGGACGCCTTGGCCGGCACTGAGCGCCCCAGCGGGCGGCTGCGGGTGGCGGTGGATCCGATGCGGGCTTGAGCGGGCGGGTCACGTTCCAGCGATGCTCAGTGCGTTCCGAGCAATGGCCGCAGCGAAGTTGCGGATCTGGGTCTGGGCAAAGCGGATGTCGTCAAGAGTGCCGGAATCGACACCATTGATGATCTCGTCGACTGATGATCTCGTCGGCCTGCTCAGGACTCAGGCGGAACTCCTCGGGAGACCAACCGTCGAATTTCTCCGACATCTCGCGCGCCGCCTGCTCCTGTGCTCGGCTACGGCGTCGATCAGGGCGCTGACGCACTCAGCCAGCACCGGGTCCGTCCAGTGTGCGCCCTTGGATGCTGCCTCTTTCAGGATCTCCGCCACCGGCCCTCCGCGCTGACTCGCACGGACATCACAACAGCGACCAACGGCGACTGAGCCTAGGTCAAGTGCACAAGCGGCGAGTGAGCACAGCAGTAGCCTGCGAAATCCATGGGAGGCGCCTTCGAGATCCGGCTGATGGGCGATCCGGTGCTGCGTCAGCGCGCCGCTGAGATCACCGAGATCGACGGCCGTGTCGCACGCATGGTGGACGACATGCTGCCTGCCATGTACGACGCCGAGGGCATCGGACTTGCCGCCCCGCAGGTGGGCATCCAGCGGCGGCTGTTCGTGTTCGACCTCTATGACGGCGACGGTCCACGGACGCTGATCAATCCCGAGATCGTCGAGACCGACGGCGAGTGGGCCTACACCGAGGGATGCCTGTCGGTGCCTGGGCTGACCTTCGAGATCATCCGCCCCAAAGAGGTGCACATCGTCGGGCGTGACCTCGACGGCAGCGAGGTCAGCATCGAGGCGGACGAGTTACTGGCGCGCCTGTTCCAGCACGAGCTTGATCACCTCGACGGCGTCTTGCTCATCGACCACCTCAAAAAGGCCGAACGCAAATCGGCGCTGCGACAGTGGCGCACCCAGCTCAGCGAATTGCAGCCCGGCGCACCGGCCGCCTCATCCTCCTCCGGCCCTGTTCCGCTGGTGGGCCGCAACAGCGCGGACGCCTGACGTTTCCCGGACTCTGACGGTGCGCCAAGCGGTCGACCGGTCGCTGCTCTGCGCCGTGCTGCCAGGGGCGGCGTTTCTGCGCAGGTTTGCGTTGGGCGGATATTTCTGCGCCGTATTGCTGCCAGGGGCGGTGTTTCTGCGCAGGTTTGCGATGAGCTGGCGTCGCCGCAGCGGCGGGAGTGACCCATGACACATCCGCTGTCGCCGAGCCGGCCGAGTCGAGTGGCGTTCGCGGGCACCCCCGATGACTCCGTGCCCGCATTGCGTGCGCTCGCCGGGGCCGAATTCGAAATCCCGGTCGTGGTGACCGGCACCCCGCGTCGCCGCAGCCGCCGCGGCAGCGAGACGCCCAGCCCGGTGGGCGCCGCCGCCGCCGACTTGGGCTTGAAGGTCAGCCACGACCCGGCCGACCTCGCCGGGTGCGGCGCCGACTGTGCCGTGGTCGTCGCCTTCGGCCAGCTCATCGCCGCCGAGATGCTCGCGGTGACGCCGATGCTCAACCTGCACTTCTCGCTGCTGCCGCGCTGGCGCGGCGCCGCCCCCGTCGAGCGGGCGCTGCTGGCGGGCGACAGCCGTACGGGCGTGTCGCTCATGGCGCTCGAACCCACGCTCGACACGGGACCCGTCTACTGGCAGCACGAGGTGACCATCGGCCCCGCCGACACCGCGGCGGGATTGCGCGAGCGTCTCGCCAGCGAGGGTGCAACCTGTCTGGCGGCGTCGCTGGCAGAGGGGCTGCCCGCACCGCAGCCCCAGGAGGGGACGCCGACCTACGCCCGCAAGCTCACGCCCGAGGACCGGCGGATCGACTGGTCCCAGCCGGCGGCCTTCATCGACCGGCAGATCCGGGTCGGAGGAGCGTGGACCACGCTGAAGGGACAGCGTTTCATCATCCGCGCTGCCAGACCGGCCGACTCGCCGCCAGACGCAGCCCACGACACCCCGCCCGAGAGCGCTGCTGTCCACGATGCCGCGTCCCGCGTCGCCGTAGCGCATGATGCCGCGCTCCAAACATGCAACAACAAGAAGGGCGACGGCCATGCCGCGTCCCGCGTCGCCGTAGCGCATGATGCCGCGCTCCGCTCGGCTGCGGCGCGCGATTTCCCGCCCGGCACGCTCGCCGGTGACGCCGTTGTCGTGACCCCCGATGGGCTCATCCACCTGGAGATCGTGCAGCCGGCCGGCCGAGGCGCAATCGACGCGCAGGCATGGCTGCGCGGTGCCCGCCTGCCGGACGGTGCCCGTTTCGGCTGAGCACAAGGTCCGGTTCGCCGCACGTTTGCTCCGTCGCGTTGCCGGCCGGTCTCCTAGCGTGGCCGGATGCGCATCGGGCTGATCTCAGACACGCACATCCCCGAAGCGGCGCCCGAGCTATGGCCTGAGGCGTACGCAGCGATGGACGGGTGCGACGCCATCCTGCATGCCGGCGACATCTACGACATCGCTGTCATCGATCAGCTCAACGAGCTGGCGCCCACTTGGGCGGCTCGCGGCAACGGCGACGACGGATCCTCGGGCCGGGACGTCCAGCCCGATCATCCATTGCTTGCGACCGCCTGGACCCACACATTCGACGGCGTGCGGGTCGGCCTCACACACCACCTGCCAGTGCCTGAGCTGTCGTTCTACACAGTTGCTGATGCCATCGAGCGGCACTTCGGCACCGATGAGCAGCTCGACGTCTGCGTCTACGGCGACACCCACGTGCACCGCATCGACATGCTCTCGGGCGTGCTGTGCGTGAATCCGGGATCCCCGACGTTCCCCCGCAATCTCAGCGCTCAGCTCGGCACGGTCGGCTATCTCGACATCACCGACGGCGTCGCCACCCCGTCGTTGTGGCAGCTCACCCCCGACGGCCTCCAACCCACCGAGTCCTGGGACTACGTCTAGTCTGCGGCGAGCCCGGGCAAGGGGGAGCGGCTATGGCCGACGGAACAGCGAGCGACAAGGACGCCTGGCTGGCGGCAACGATCGAGCAGCCGATCGATCCAGACGAGGAGATCGTCGATCCGCATCACCACCTGTGGGACTTCCCCGCCGGCACGTACCTCGTGCCGGAGCTTCACGCTGACACCGGTTCAGGCCACAACGTCACCCAGACGGTCTTCGTGGAGTGCGCTGCCGGCTACTACACCAGCGGACCCGAGCATGTGAAACCCGTCGGTGAGACAGCGTTTGTCAGGGAGCAGGCTGCGATCTCTGCCGAGACCGATGGCGCCACCATCGCGGGCATCGTCAGCTTCGCCGACCTGACGCTGGGCCGCGCTGTCGAAGAGGTATTGGCCGCACACGACGAGGCCGGCGAGGGACTGTTCCGCGGGATCCGTCACGCCAGCGCCTGGGACGCCAGCGACCAGATCCGCGAGAGCCACACCAAGCCTCCGCCCGAACTGCTCGCGGACCCGGACTTCCGGGCGGGCTTCGCAACGCTGGGCCGGATGGGCTTCAGCTTCGACGGCTGGATGTTCCACCCGCAGGTCGCTGAGCTTGCTGGGCTGGTTCAAGATGCGCCCGACACGCCCGTCGTGCTCGATCACCTCGGCGGGCCGCTGGGCATCGGCCCCTATGCCGACCGCCGTGATGAGGTGCGCTCTGTTGTGCGACCGGCGCTCGAGGCGCTCGCCCGCCACACGCAGGTCACGATCAAGGTGGGCGGCATCGGCATGAGCATCTACGGCGTCGGCTTCACGCGGCTGCCCCAGGCACCCTCGTCGGAGCACGTGGCGGCAACGTGGAGCGACGACATCCGCCACGCCATCGAGACGTTCGGCCCCGACCGAGCCATGTTCGAGAGCAACTTCCCGGTCGACAAGCAGGGCTGCTCGTACACCGTGCTGTTCAACGCCTTCCAGCGCATCTGTGACCAAGCCGGCTACACGCCCTCCGAGCGCGCCGACCTGTTCGCCGGCACTGCCCGCCGCTTCTACCACATCGACCCGCCGGCGACTGCTGACCGATGAGCCGGGCTCTCAATCACCGTGCCGCTAATCGCCGCTAAGGGTCCGCCGCGTCTTAAGTCGCGTGATCCGCTCACGCATTTCCGCAGGTCAGAGACCTGCGCATGGGGGAAAATCACGCGACTTGACTGATGGCGGACCCTAATCTCGGAACTTGAGGGACTCACGGTAAGGCGCATCCTGATGTCGGAAGTGTCGTCGTGGCAGCTGCGGACCCAGCGGCCTCTGTACACAGTCGCTGAAGCGGCCCAGGTCGTCCATGTCCCCGCCTCCACAATGGGTACTTGGGTGAAGGGCTATCGCCGCCAACCTCGCGACGGTCGTCCGGTCATCGGTGAACCCATCATCACGTCGTTGAAGGCGAGTTCGCGCGGAATGCCCTCGATCCCGTTCATCGGGACCGCGGAGGCCCTCGTCGTTGCCGCTGTTCGCCGCCGTGGAGTGCTACTGCAACGAGTGCGACCGGCATTGGAGATACTCATCCAAGAGTTGGGGGTCGAATACGCCCTGGCGTCGCGGAGGCTGTTCACCGACGGCGCTGAGATTCTCTTCGACTACGGCGATCGATTCTGCGACACCGAGGTGGGTCATGCTGCCATGGAGCTCGTGGTCGTCAGGAATGGCCAAGGCGTCTTTGCGGAGGTCATCTCCGACTATCTCGAGCGCATCGACTACGCGACTGATGGGTTTGCCGAGCGGATCTGCGTTCCGCCGTTCGAAGGCGGCGTGATCGTTGCCGACCCGAAGCGGGCAGCCGGTGCGCCGATCTTCGCCCGTGGCGGCGCTCGCGTCGCAGATGCCAAGAGTCTGCTCGACGCGGGCGAATCGGCGCGAACGGTGAGTGAAGAATACGGGATGCCGGAGGAGCATCTCTGGGACTTCCTGCGTGCCACATCCAGCTGGGCTGCCTGACATCTTCTTGGACCGGAGCCTCGGGCGCAAAGGAGTCCCGGATCGGCTTCGCTCTGCTGGATTGCGCGTGGTCACGCTGTCTGAGCACTACGGCCTGCCCGCCGACGAGGACGTGGCCGACGAGACTTGGCTCGAACTCGTAGCGCAACGCAACTGGATCGCGTTCATGAAGGACAGGCGGGTTCGCACGCGGGAGGGTTGGGCTGTCAAGCTCCACGGCGTTCGGTGCTTCTGCCTGCACCCGTCCGACGGCCTGAACGTTCAAGCGATGGCAGATTGTTGGCTCGCCACCTAGATGCGATCACGGCGGCGTGCCAGTGGCCGGGGCCGTTCTTCTGCCACGTCCGAGACAACGGAATTCGCTTGCAGCGACTCCCCGCCTAGTTCGACCAATCCAGAAGACCCCGACACCACCGCGAATTTCAGTGAGCGCAGAACGCGACTACCGGCGAGCGCTCACACCAAGTCGAAATCCTCGGGCTTGTACACCTCGTGCTCGATCAGCTTGGGGTGATGGCCGGACTCCCACTCGGCCCGCCGGCAGATCAGCCGAGCGTTGGGCAGCAGCTCGGCGGCGCCGCAGTGGTCGAAATGCAGGTGGCTGAAGATGGCAAACGTCAGCTCGGCCGGGTCGACGTCGACGCTGCGCAGCCGTTCCGACACCTCGTCGTCCGGTGAGTAGTCCGCCTCGAAGGACTCTGCGAGCAGCAGGTAGCGGGCGCCCACGCCTTCTTGCACCTAGGGTGCCTGCCGGTGTCGAACACCAGCGTCTGGCCGCTGGGGTGACGCACCAGCCAGCTCGGGATCGGCAGCCGAACATTGCCGGGAGCATCGGCAATCACCGACGAGGTCGCCGTGGACAGCCAGCCGCATTCGAGCGGCACCAATGAGAGTTGCGTCAGGCGCTGTGTTTCCTGCGCGCCCCGTCAGGCGCCGAGCCCGTGGTGCAGGGAGCTGTGGCTGGGATAGTCGGGATCGCGACGGTCCATCTGTGCTCGGAAGGCCTCGCCCATGTCGTCGGTGTCGAACATGGCCGCGTTCCACACTGCGATGTACTCGAGCCCGTCGGCGACCGAGTGATCGCGGCTGTAGTTCATGGTCTGCTTGGTGCCCCAGATCGCCATCGGACTCTTGGATGCGATCTGCGCAGCCACCTCGGCCACGGCCTCCATCATCGAGTCGTGATCGTCGTAGACGGCGTTGACGAAGCCCCGGTCGAGCGCCTCTTCTGCCCCCATGCGACGACCCGTAAAGGCCAGCTCCCGCACGACACCCTCGGGCACCAGCTTGGGCATGCGCTGCAGCGTTCCGACATCCGCGGTCATGCCGATGTTGATCTCTTGGATGCTGAAGAACGCATCGCTGGTGGCGTAGCGCAGGTCGCAGGCCGAGACCATGTCGACGCCGCCGCCGACGCATGCGCCCTGGATGGCGGCGATGACCGGCAGCCGACTGTTCTCCAGCGCGTTCATGGTGGTCTGTGCGCGCAGCACGCCGGTGCGGAACTGGGCCCGTCGCCGGCTGCCGTGTGCCCGGTCCGCGGATCTGTCGGCGCTGGCTGCGCCGCCGGATGCGTCGTAGCTGCCGAACACCGACAAGTCCATGCCTGAGCAGAAGTGGCGACCGACTGCTGACAGCACCACGACACGTGCATCGGTGCCGGCGGAGACGTCGTCGACGATGCTCGGCAGCTCGGTCCAGAACTCGGCGATCATCGAGTTGGCCTTCTCAGGACGCTTCATGACGAGGTGTGCGACCTGGGCAGCCACCTCGACGTCGAAGCAGGTGTAGTCGGATCCGGTCATCGGCTCGGCCCTTCTGTCTCGCTCGTAATGCTCGTTTATACGAGTCAAGCGCGTGAGCGACGAGTCTGCGCGAACTCCACTGGTGGTTGCAAGTGATCGGCCGTGACCCCTTCGGCGTCACACCGCCACTCTGTCTCGGATATCGAGGCCTCGGATATCGAGACGGGCAGAATGCCGATCGTGGATGAGTGCGTGTTCTGCCGGATCGTGGCTGGTGCTGAGCCGTGCCACGTCGTCTACGAGGACGAACGCATGAGAATCGCCCTCATGGCCCGGCTGGGCGATGTCGAACACGTCCGCCGCAGAACTTCTCAGCACAACACCGTCGCACGGCGCTATCGGCGGCAGACCCGGCACGTTCCCGTCGTCGTCGCTGATGGCGGCGGCCGCGGTCGTGCTGCGCGGCGGCGACGCCGACAGGGTGAACACAGCGGCGCCGTCGCCCTCGCGCACCGACGCCGCGGTGACGGTCACGCCGCGCTGCTCTGCGGTTAAAAGCCTCGCCTCAGCTCGGTCATCGGATTCTTCACGAGCGAGACGAGCCGCTGCAGCCACGAATTCAGCGTGGAGTGCGGTGCCATCTCGGGTGCGGGAGCGGACAGGGGCAAGGCTATGGCATATTGCTGCGCTAGCTTCGGGCCGGCCGGGGTGCTGTGCCCGGTCTCGGTGAGCGCCGGCCTTGATGGCCGGCAGGAGGGATTGCTCGTGCGGATCAGCGTTGACGCCGACAAGTGCCAGGGACACAACCGCTGCTACTCGCTGGCGCCGGAGCTCTTCGACGTGGACGACTACGGCTACGCGACCGCGGCCGGCGACGGCGAGGTTCCTGCCGGCTTGGAAGACAAGGCCCGCCTCGCTGCTGCGAACTGTCCCGAGTACGCGGTCATCATCGAGGAATAGCCCCGCGGGCGACCGCTGGGCGTCGGGGTGTCACGCTCGGCGTGGTCGGCTGAGATGTCGGTGCGGGGCAGCGCGCAATGGATTCAGGAGCGTTTTTGCTGCTGCGCTGAGCCGAGTCGTCGGCGCAGGGCGGCGAGGCTGTGGCCGGCGCCCCAGTCGTTGGCCTCGAGTGTCAGCAGCATGTCGGCCAGGTTGCGGTCGCGGGCTGCGCAGAGTTCTGCGGCCGTTTGGCCGGCTGACTGCTGGTCGGACTGGGCGACGAGTGTGGCGATGAACTCTGGTGTCATCTTCGGAACGTCGGTGAGCTTGGTCCACGGCAAGTCCAGTGTTGGGGTGAAGTGCTCGATGAAGTGTCGGAATCCGCCTTCGCCGCCGGCGGTGGCGTAGGTCTGGAACACGCCCATTTGTGCCCAGCGCAGGCCGAAGCCCAGCCGCATCGCGTCGTCGATCTCGGACACCGTGGCCACGCCGTCGTGGACCAGCCACAGCGCCTCACGCCACAGCGCTTCGAGCAGCCGGTCGGCGACGAAGCCGTCGATCTCAGTGCGGATGCGCAGCGGCGACATGCCGGCTGCGGCGAACCATGCCGTCGCTTGGTCGATGGCGTGCTCGGAGGTCTGCGTTCCGCCGACGACCTCTACGAGCGGCAGCAGGTAGACCGGGTTGAAGGGGTGTCCGACGATGAGCCGTCCTGGGTGCTCCATGCCTTCTTGCAGATCGCTGGGGCGGATCCCCGACGTGGACGAGGCGATGACTGCCTCGGCTGAGGCGGCGGCCTCGATCTCTGCGTAGACGGCCTGCTTCGTCGCCAGCCGTTCGGGCACGCACTCGTGGATCAGTTCCGCGCCAACCGCGGCGGCCGAGCATCCCTTGGCGGGGTGTGCCAGCGTCACGGTGCCGAGCGAGCCGCCGGTCTCGCTTTCGGTTCCGTCGGTGCGGGAAGTCGCAGACCGTTCGCCATCGGATGTGCCCGCGTCGCCATCGCTCATGCTGTCGTCGCTGCGCAGCGAGGGTTGCCCCCTGCCGAGCAGTCCCAGCTGTCGCCACGCAACGCTGGCAGCCTCGAGCGTCTGCTCGACGCTGCGAAGAGCGCTGGGAGACGGGTCGGCAACAGTGACATCGGCACCGCACAGTGCCCAGCGCGCCGCCCACGCTGAGCCGATGACTCCGGCTCCGACCACGCACACGCGGGCTGGCAGATTGCGGTCGGCGGGTTCGGTCTCGCTTGCGAGAGGGCGCCCTGTTGGCATCACCGTGACCGGAACCTCACCTCGGGTTGGTCGCTGTCTTTGGGTCCTGCATGTGCTTTGCTCGGCGCCCCGCCGGTCGGCTGGAGGTCAATGCTGCTTCAGTTCGAGCCGGTCGCGGACTTCGTCGGGGCCGATGACTCGGTAGTTCATGGCCTCGAGGATCTGCTTGGCACGTGCCGTCAGGTCGGCATTGGTGGCCAGGCGTCCGCGTTCGAGATAGAGGTTGTCCTCGAGGCCCACCCGTGCGTTGCCGCCGGCCACCGCCGCGAGCGCCACATAGGGCAGTTGGTCGCGTCCCAGGGCGAACGCCGAGAATGTCCAGTCGTCGGGCACGTTGTTGACCATCGCCATGAACGTGTTCAGGTCCGGCGGAGCGCCCCAGCGGATGCCCATGCACAGTTGCACCATGACCGGGGCCTCGATGACGCCGACATCCACCAGCGACTTGGCCTCCCAGAGCTGGCCCGTGTCGAACGCCTCGATCTCGGGCCGCACGCCCAGCGCCTGGATCTGGCGGGCCATCTCCATGAGCGTGTCGTGGGTGTTGGTGGCGACGTAGTTGCCCTCGCCGAAGTTCATCGTGCCGCAGTCCAGCGTGCAGATTTCCGGCCGGAGCTCACGCACGTGAGCGAGCCGCTCGGTGGCGCCTGCCATGTCGGAGCGCATCGGATCGGGCGGCAGCGGTTGCTCCACGGAGCCGATCACGAAGTCGCCGCCCATGCCGGCAGTGAGGTTCAGCACCACGTCGGTGCTTGACGCCCGCACCCGCTCGACCACCTCGCGGTAGCAGTCGACGTCGCGCCCCGCGTCGCCGGTGATCGGGTCGCGCACATGAATGTGGCAGATCGCGGCGCCCGCCTCGGCGGCATCGATGACGTTCTGGGCAATGTCGGCGGGGGTGTAGGGCACCTTGTCGGACTTGTCGACGGTGGCGCCGGCCCCGGTGATCGCACAGGTGATGAAGACGTCAGGCATGAGCAGCTGCCTTTCTCTCGCTGCGGCGCAGCAGCACGCGCAGCCGTGAGTAGAACTCGTCGGCGTCGATGTAGCCGCCGATCAGCCGCCGACGCGTCCCGGCTTGCGGCTCGAAGGCGTCCCGCCCGTGCAGCACGCGACGATTGTCGAACACGACGATGTCGCCGGGCCGGAACGGGTAGCGCATCTGGAACCGGTCCGAGCCGGCCGTCAAGCTGAGCGCGCGCATCGCCGCATAGGCCCGGTCCAGATCCCCCAGCGCCATCGCAGGGAACGCCCTCACCGGGTGGAACGCCCGATACGTGAACGGAATCCGGCCATCGCCGGCGTCGATGATCGGACCCTGCCAGCGATGATCATCGTCGGGCGATCGGTTGAAGAACACCCACTCCAGCGTGGTGAGTGCCTCGAATGCGTCCGGCTCGTGCGCCCGCAGATGGTCGGCAATGGCCAGACCGTCTGCCATGGTCGACCAGCCGCCGTCCACGGAGTTCTCCACGCAGTGCAGCAGCTGCAGTCCGGGCGGCACCTCGCGGGTCGGCAGATCGGTGTGTGGGGCCAGTCGCTGGCCGGTGTTGGCCAGCGAGGTGGGCGTGATGTCGACGTCCACGTGCCAGGTCTGCCCGAAGTTGGAGTCCCGTATGGCGCCGATGCGACCGGCCGCCCGCGCCACCGTGTCGGGATCGGTCCCGCAGCCAGCCAGACGCACGAGGCCATACCGGGCGAGATCGCAGAGTGCGTCCCCCAAGGCACGATCGTCTCCCAGCACAGCGAGGCCGCCATGGGTGACCGGCTCGTCGTACTCAGCGGCCGTCCACGGCACCGGATCGGGAATGACCGCGAACGGCCGATGCAACTCGTCGGCCACGTGGCGCAGCCACCCGGGGTGAATAGCGGCCTCCCGCTGCTCGGGCTCGAAGGTCACCTCGAGCGCACCGCCGACCACCTCCGCCCGGCTGATGAACAGATCCGGACTCAGATGAGCCGGATCCAGCTCGCACTCACGAGTGACCGGATCGATGCCGCCGGGACCCGGCGCGTTCTCACGCAGCCACATCGGGTGACACTCCAGCGTGACCCCGTCAGGCCACACGAGTTCAGCGGTCCCGCGCGCAGTGACACGAACCCTCTCCAGCGCCGCCCACGGATAGGAATAGTAATCCGGGGTGGGCAGATGGGCATGGCCCCGCTCGTTCACTCGTCAAATTGTCTCACAACGCGCGCGAGGAACGGTCCACCGAACGATGAACATGCAGACCTGTATGGAAGCGTCGTGCGTGCGATCAGATCCCTTCGGCCGCAGCGAGACCGTCTACGGGCCGTCACACCGGTCCGGACGGGTGTGGCCGCTGCGCTGCCGCCGTGACCTGCGGCGCTGTGCCGTCCGCTGCCGCCGTGACCGGCGGCGACGTGTACACCCACGGCCATCAGCCCGTTGTGGTGGCCCAGCATGCGAGGCGTACCGCTGAGGACTGCGCAGCGTTCGCGCGTCAGTGATCGAGTCCGACTCCCGGATCCTCGATGTCGGCTGCGGTCCGGCCTCGATCGCCGTCGGCCTGGCCCGATGGGCACACAGCGGCCACGTCACCGGCATCGAAGTGACCGACGAGATCTTGGCGACTGCCGCGGCCACGGTTGCCGAAGCCGGTGCCGCAAATGTGACGCTGGCCAACGAGTCGGTGTACGAGCTGCCCTATGACGACGGCTCGTTCGACGTGGTGTACGCGCACCAGGTCTGCCAGCACCTGTCCGACCCGGTGGCGGCGATCTCGGAGATGGCCCGTGCGGTCCGGCCTGACGGCCGGGTGGCAGTGCGCGATTCGGACTACTCGACGATGATATTTCAAGTCTCAGCGGCTTGCGCTGCTGCCGCTCGTTACGAGATGGCAATTATTCGAGGAACGCTGCCAGCTCGCGGGCGGATGGCGAGTCGGCGCCGACGCGCGTGCAGGTGATCGCTGCGGCAGTTGCCGCGAGTTCGGCGATGGAACGCCACTCGGCGAGACTGATCGAAGCGAGCGCGGCCCGGTCAGCGCCCAGCAGATCCCACACGGACGTCAGTACCGAGCCGACGAAGGCGTCGCCTGCGCCGACCGTGTCGACGACCTCGACGGCTGGCGCTGCCACGTCAATGGTGCCAGCGCCCGTGTACACCGTCGCGCCCTCGGAGCCGCGGGTGACGATCACCGCCGCGGCCCGACCATCGAGCAGTTCTGTCGCGCAGTTGGCGTCGGGGCGTCCGGGCCAGATCCAGTCGAGATCCTCGTCGGAGGCCCGGTACAGATCCGTCACGCTCAGCCACCGCTGATGGAAATGGTCCCAGCGTCGCCGATCCTCTATGACTGCTGGGCGGACGTTCGGATCCAGCGACACGATGCCGTCGTGACGCTCCGTGAGCTGGGCCAGCACGTCGGCGGTGCGTCCCCGGAACATCCCGAGCGTGCCGCCGTGGACGATGTGCGGGCCGGGTCCGAGCGCAGACAGCTCCGCCGACTCGAGTGCGGTGTCGGCAGTGTCATCGCCTTCGAAACGGAACGACGGGCTCGGCGTGAAGCTGACCATGGCTCGCGCCGTGGGTTCGGGACCTCGTTCGCACGCTCGCAGATCGACCCCGTCGCGCTGCAGGTGCCCCCAGATGAGCTCTCCGCCGGCATCGGTCGACACCCGGCCCACGAACGCGCTGGGCGCATCCAACCGAGCGGCCGCGATGGCGGCATTCATCGGTCCGCCGCCGGGCACTGATCGGCGCTCATCGCCGTCGAGCACGTCGACCAGCGCTTCACCGCAGCACACGATCACGGATTTGACCTCCTATGTCAGAGGAGCAACAGCCTTGTCACAGAGGCGCAGATTGCGACAGGCAGCTGACACATATGCACAACAGAGCGCAACCGTTGCGGAGGCGAGCCCAAGCCGTTAGAGCGGCTCCGATCGTGTCGAAGACTGCCGGAGCCGGCCGGAGGCTCAGTGCTGTTTCTCAATCCTGTTTCGTCTTGCCGGCGGCCTTCTGGTTCTTCTTCCAGATGCGGACTTCGGCGAGGGCATCGGGGCCGTCGATGTCGGCCACCGAACGCGGGTGGCGGTCGGCGAACGGTCCCGCAGCCGCCTTCCAGCCCCGCGGCGCGACTCCGAAGCGCTTCGCCAGGATGGCGACGAAGATCATCGCCTTCTCGTCGCCGTAGCCGGGCAGGGCCCGCAGCCGGTCATACAGCGCTTTGCCGCTGCGCACGTCGGCCCAGATGGCGCCGGCGTCGCCGTCGTAGCGCTCGACGATGTAGCGGGCCAGCTCGCCGCAGCGCTTCGCCATCGACCCGGGGAAGCGGTGCAGCGCCGGCTTGGCCTTGAAGGCCGCCTCCAGCTCGTCGGGATCCATCTCGGCGATGGAGGCCGCCGAGTACCGGTCTCCCAGCCGTTCGGCCAGCCTGGCGGGGCCCTTGAACGCCCATTCCATGGGGATCTGCTGGTCGAGCATCATGGCCAGCAGCAGCGAGAACGGGTCGTCGAGCACCAGTTGATCGGCTGCCGGGTCGCCCGTGACCGCCAATGTTCCCCGGTTGTCGCCCAGACTGCTCGCCATGGAGGCGCACGCTACCTTCGAACACGATCAGAGACTGTCGGAGCGGACGCGTCGCTTCCTGATGCCGGGCATCGTCTTGCTTGCAGCGATTGAGGTCACGGTGATTGTCGCTGTGGTGTCGCTCACGGAGTCGGGTTCGATCGAGACGGGGATTGTCGGCATCGTGCCCGCAGCGCTGGCGGTCATGGCTTCGCTGGCGCTGTGGCTCGCGATGCGGGTGCGCATCCGGGTCGATGGCCATCTGTTCAAGCTTCAACTGTGGCCCTTGCCGTTCAAGTCGAAGGTTCCGCGGGAGGCGATCACGCAGGCCTACGTGCGGGAGGTGCGACCGCTGAGGCAGTACGGGGGCTGGGGCGTCAGGACCCGACGGCGAGATGTCCTCTATTCGGTCGGCGGCACCACTGCAGTCACAGTCGAATTCCACCGAAACGGCACACCCCGCAAGCTGTCCGTGACCACTGACCGTTCCGACGAACTCCTCGCAGCCCTGTCCGCATAGCTGCGCAGCGATCGATTCAGCGGCTGAGACGGACGCAATACCCTGCGACAGTGCCCGGTGGCTCGTGCTCCGCAGGGCGCTGTAGGCGAGACGGCAGTTTGGCAACGCGATGAAGATGGAACTCAGTGACTTGAGTGCCGGGATGAGGTTGTCGGGCGTTGTTGCGGGCAGCGACGTCACGGTGGTTGCGGCTGCTCTGCACGGCCAGGCGTCCGCGACGCTGACCTACCGCACTGCGGACGGCGTGCTCGGGGAGCGGCTGATCACCGTGGCCGATCTGGCCGATATCAGCGAAGCTGCCGAGAGCCACTGGTCCTTCGATGCCGATGGGGCCATGTTCAAGCTGGCCTCGGAAGCACGCCGCATGCAGATGGCCCATCTCGCTGACCCGTTTGCAGCGGTGGACACGTCGAACATCGACCCATACCCGCACCAGATCGATGCTGTCTACAACCGCCTGCTCGACCTCAAGCCGCTGCGATTCCTGCTGGCCGATGACCCCGGCGCCGGCAAGACGATCATGTCGGGGCTGCTCATCCGTGAGCTGATGCTGCGGGGCGACGTGACCCGTTGTCTCATCGTGGCGCCGGGCAGCTTGGTAGAGCAGTGGCAGGACGAGTTGTGGGACAAGTTCGGCTTGAGCTTCGACCTGATGTCACGCGAGAGCGTCGAAGCGTCCCGCACCGGCAACCCATTCGTCGAGCGCAATCTGCTCATTGCCCGTGTCGACCAAGTGGCTCGATCCGATGAGCTGAAAGACCGCCTGAAGGCGTCCGAATGGGATCTCGTGATTGTCGATGAGGCCCACAAGATGTCCGCGCACCGCTACGGCGACGAGCTGCGCCGCACCAAACGCTTCGAAGTAGGTGAGGTGCTCCGCGAATGCACACGCCACTTCCTGCTGCTGACAGCCACGCCCCACAACGGCAAGAACGAGGACTTCCTCGCGTTCATGACGCTGATCGATCCCGAGCGGTTCGAGGGTCGCTTGCGGGCAACGAATGGCAGCGAGGGTGCGGACAAAGTACCGGATGTCAGCGACGTGATGCGTCGCTTAGTGAAGGAGAACTTGCGGACCTTCGAGGGCAAACCGCTCTTCCCGAAGCGATATGCGAAGAGCCTGCACTTCGAGCTTTCCGAGCCCGAGGCTGAGCTGTACGAGGCGGTCACGTCCTACGTGCGCGAGGAGATGAACCGTGCCGCTCGCATGGCGGCAGAAGGCGATGCGCAGCGCGGCGTGATCGTCGGGTTCGCACTCGCTGGCTTGCAGCGCCGGCTCGCGTCCTCGCCTGCGGCCATCTACCACTCGTTGCGCCGTCGGCGCGACCGGCTCGCCAACCAGGCGTCCGAACTCCGTCAGCTGGCGGCAACCGGGGCACCAATCCCCGTTCCCGAGCTCCCGAAGGGCGTTCGCATCGCCGATCTGGAGGACTTCGACTTTGATGACTTCGACGAGGCCGAGCTTGCCGAGTTGGAGGACTTGACCGTCGACGCCGCGACAGCAGCAGCTACCGCTGATGAGCTAGAAGCCGAAGTGCGCACTCTGGACCGGCTGGTGAACCTGGCCGACGGTGTTCGCAACAGCGGTGTCGACGCGAAGTGGACCCGCCTGCGGGATCTGCTGCGTGCCGAGCAGTTCGGCGCCGGACCATCCAGCACGTCAGACGACGTCGACGTCGACGCCCGCAAGCTGATCGTCTTCTCCGAACATCGAGACACACTCGACTACGTCTCCGGCCGCATCGCCGCCGAGCTCGGCAGACCTGAGGCCGTGGTCACCATCCACGGCGGCATGAAGCGCCAAGACCGCCGAAACACCCAAGACCGCTTCCGAGCCGACCCGACGGTGTCGGTGCTCGTTGCTACCGATGCCGCCGGCGAGGGCGTCAACTTGCAGGTCGCCAACCTCATGGTCAACTACGACCTGCCGTGGAACCCGAACCGTATCGAGCAGCGATTCGGGCGCATCCACCGGATCGGCCAGCGCAGGCCGTGCCACCTGTGGAACCTGGTGGCGCACGAGACACGTGAGGGGCAGGTCTTCGAGCGGCTCTTCGCCAAGATCGAGCAGCAGCGCGAGGTGTACGGCGACCAGGTGTACGACGTACTGGGCGATGCACAGATCAACGTGTCGCTCCGCGACTTGCTGATGAAGGCCATCCAGGCCGACAGCGATCCAGCCCACGCAGAGTGGATGGACACCATCATTGACGGGGAGATCGGCAAGCAGCTCAGCGAGGTGCTCGAGGAGCGAGCGCTCGTCGCAGGCATAGCCGATGCCGGAGCGAACGACGAGGTGCGCCGGCGCATGGAAGAGGCCCGTGCTCGCAAGCTGCAGCCGTGGTTCGTGCACGACTTCTTCACCCAGGCGCTGCAGCACTACGGCGGGCGAATCTCGGGCCGTGAACGTGGCCGTTACGAGATCACGCGAGTGCCCGCCTCGGTCAGGGCGAATGCCGATCTGGCTCTCGGGCCCGTCCATGACCGCTATGCCCGGGTGACCTTCGACAAGGACTTCATGGCACCCGACGCCGAGTCCGCACGCAAGCCGGGTGGCGCTGGAGACCGCGCCGAGCTGATCTCACCAGGGAGCGCGCTGTTGTCGGCTGTGGCGTCCAAGGTGCTCGATGACCACGGCGACGCATTGCACCCGGCACCGTCCTCGTGGATGCCGGCGACCCTTCGACTGAGCCGCGCCTGCTCGTGTACTTGGACCATGTGGTAACCGACGGCCGGCTGGTGAACGGCGCCCGCCAAGTGGTGTCGCGCAGATTCCAATACGTCGAGGTCGACCGGTGTGGCACGGCCAGTGATCCCGGCGCGGAGCCCTATCTGGGCTACGAGTCGCCAACTGCCGAGCAGGAATCACAGCTTTCCGGTCATTTGGATGCGGCTTGGGCTGGCCAGACGGCTGAATTGGTGGCGCGCGATTGGGCCATCGAGCATTTGGCCGGACCGCATTTCGAGTCGGTAGCGGCTGTGGTTCAGAATCGTGTCGACCGGGTGAGCGAAGCGGTACGGGTCCGGCTGGAGTCCGAGATCCGCTACTGGGATCGACGTACCAACGAGATCAAGGCCCAGGAGATTGCGGGCGGCAAGCCGAGACTGAATTCAGGGCGGGCGCGTGCGCGAGCAGACGAATTGGCCGCGCGGCTGCTGCGCCGACGTGCTGAACTCGAATCAGAAGCCGACCTGCACAGCAGCCCGCCCACAGTCGTCGCTGCCGCGGTGGTTGTGCCGCAGGGTCTGCTGGACCAGTTGGCAGGAGCGCCACCGGATCCGACCGCTGCAGCCGACAAGGCGGAGACCGACCGGCGCGCAGTGGCAGCGGTCATGGCTGCAGAGCGGGCATTGGGCCGTCGTCCGACCGAGCAAGAGCATGCGAACCCGGGCTTCGACATCATGTCGGTCGACCCGGAAACCGGCGACCACTGCTTCATCGAGGTGAAGGGCCACCTGCCCCGAACGGAAGAGATCCATGTCAGCGCTCGGCAGGTACGCCAAGCCCAGAACGACCCTGAGCGGTGGCGCCTCGCAGTGGTCTCAGTGCCCGACGAGCCGAACGCCAAGCCCCAGGTCCGCTACTTGGTCGAACCATTCGTTGGCATGACGATGCACGCAGCCCAGACCAACGTCCCGCTGAACGTCAACAAGCTCCTCGCCGACGCCGGCCCACCCAGCTAGCCCTGATTATTCATGAGAATTGCTCTGATTGCTTTGTGGGTGTGATGGGTGCCGGTTTTGGCGGTGTGCGATGGCGGGCCCGGTGCGGGTGGGGCTGTTGGGGCGTGCTGGGGGCGCCCGGCGGTGGCGGGTGGGGTTGTGGGGGCGTGTTGTGGCTGGCTCGCCGGTGGCGGGTGGGCGCCGGTTCGGGTGGGGGGCGCGGTGTCAGCGGGGGTGGGCGATGGCGAGCAGCGCTTTGGCGCCTGGGTGCTGTTGGGACAGCTCCCGCTGCGCTCGCAGATGCTCGATATCGCTGCAGGGCTAGAGTTTGGGTCCGCCATCAGTCAAGTCGCGTGATTTTCCCCCATGCGCAGGTCTCTGACCTGCGGAAATGCGTGAGCGGATCACGCGACTTAAGACGCGGCGGACCCTTTCTTGAGCATATGCGACTGAAAAAAACTCGGGCAATAGCGCTCTCTCATTCGCCACGGAGGATGGCGAATAATCCCGCTCGAGCTGACGCAGTCTAGCAAGCAGAGTGGGCAGCTTCGGCGCAGCAGACTTTGCGGCACTTAGGCAATAGGCTACCGGATTGATGTCACAAGCGACAGCATCCCTATCCATCAGTAACGCTTGAAATGGTACCGTGCCGCGGCCGCAGAATGGATCAAACACAGTATCGCCAGGATTCATAAGCTTGGCGATCCATTCTTCCGCGAATGTTTCTGGAAACATTGCGAAATACGGACAGAGGGAATGAAATCGATTGCGCACAGTCACCAACGAGATCGCATAAAATGTGCCCTTACCTTCGTCATCCACCTCTTGACACGTGTCGCAACGGCGGAAGGTACACAGGGCGCAAAGTAGGATATACGGCACCTCTCGAACACTATGCCCGCGAAGATCGCTTGTGTTGTCCACTCGCCGCGATTCAGCCTATGTGGCACAAATAGCATTCTCACAGGGTCTTCAGCAGGCGGACTTGTCATCCAAACTTGACACCATTTCCCAGTATCGGGTAGGTCACCGACCTTGGATTTCCAGTCTTTGCCAGCAGCGCATTGGCCAAAGGCAATCATTCGACCCGGTTTGTCATCAGGAAATCCGTGCCACACGACGACGTCCAACCTGCCGTCCTTTTGATCCCTCGCCACGGGTAGCCCGCTGGCGCCGCCTCCCTCGCCGATGGTCCGACATAAGGCATCTACCGCTGCAGTAAAACCTCTGGGCCCTGTTCGCCGCGGGAACGCGAATAGATAGCTGCCATCATGCTGGTTGCATCCAAAGAACTGCTCAGTTGCAGCGATACTAATGTCCTCGAAGTCTCGCTCAGGCCTAGTGCGGCTGGACTTGCCCGCATCGACGCCAAATACGCTTAGTAGCAACAGGAACTCATAAGTCCACACACAGTCTTCTGTTGGCTGTTGGTGTCGAATTGACTGTTCTGTGACAATGAACGGATAACCCGGGCCCGCTGCATTTGCGCGATCTTGAATCTCGTAGAATACGGATTCTGCGATCTGCTCGGTGATTTCACCGTGAGCATCGACGAGAGCCTCTTGGCTCTCAAAGACCGCGTCGGTTGAGCCATCGCGGCGAAGCTGTGAGATCAGATCCTGAAGACTCGCTGTTCCGTCTGGAGCGGAAAGAGCCATCAATTCCAGCCAATCTGCGCTCTCGATTGCGTCACTAGAGGCGACTACGCCGTCAAGGTACAGATTCACGCTGTTGAGTGTTGGCTATGGCGACCTGTGCGCCTCTTTCTGCGTGACGCATCCATATCGTCAACAAGGTGTTCTGAGAGCTCAAGTACTTCTCGCGCGAGGCGGATTGTACTAGCATCTCCCGGATCGCCAGTCAGCTGCTTGCCGCGAGCGTCTTGAAGCCGCTGACGAGCTTCAATGAGATGGCCCTTAAAAAGTTCCTCATCGCCGACGCTAATGTCAACTGCGAGATCTAATGGCAGACCACGCCTCAGCGCGACGAGGCCTGCCTCAGTGCTGATTGCGGAGTCCAGACGACGCAGGTCTGGGTTCTGACTCTGAACCAGCGGTCGAGTATTTGTAGACTTTTGACCATACAGCCAGAGGCACAGATCTGCTAATGCTTCAAGACGATCAGGTGAAATGGGATTTGGTCCGAAACTATCTTCGTTGTCGATACCCAAAAGGTCCTGGATATTCTGATAGTCTAGCCCTGTATAGAGATGAGAGAATGAGAAGTGCCGCTTCCAGCGATCGTCCAAATTGAATCGTCCAGTTTCTTCGGCCTGCTGAAGAACCATTAGGCCTCGATAGAGGCGCCTTACTGTCCAATGGCGGTCGCCGATGCGACGTGCAATTTCATCTAGTGGCTCTCCAAGCTCATTGTGCACCCAAGCAACGTACCTGGCTTTGGCAAACGACTGCCAAGGTTGAGAACCGTTGACATGTTTGAATCCGATGTACTGCCAGATTCGCTCGCGATCAGCGATGACGACTGGGAGAGTCTGTAATTCTGCGCGCCTCTCGTCAGATATCCAGGGTAAGTCAGTCGCGCCTACTTGTCGCCGCAGGCCGTCGTTCAAAAGGAGACGGACGGCCGCAAGCCGTCGATTTCCTTCAACTACGACGTGAGATCCGCCTTCGACCGCGGCAAATAGAGGTTCATGTGAGAAATATCCATTGCTTGCGATCGACAACGCCACTTCGTCTACGGCGAATTCCTTCCAGAGAAGTTCGACGAGATCGACTTCGTCGAGGTTGATCTCCATCGACAACCGCGGATTGCGCCGGTCGAAGTGAAGCTCCAGAGTTGGTATCGGTTCCGCCTGCGGCAGATCGTTGCTGGCCTCCCCGGACTCCATGTGACCACCCTACCGCGCAGGGTCTTGGCCTTGATTGCGGATTTTCGGACCCGGCCGCCCAGGCGGCGAAACGGGCAACGCTGCAGCTTGGGGCGTTCGCCATCGTGGCGAATCGGGGAGCCTAACCCGGACAGCCCACAAGGCGCCCTCCCGCATCCGTTCAACCAACCGCGTGACTCAGCAGCCCAGTACTGACCAGCCCTGATTATTCATGAGAATTGCTCTGATTGCTTTGTGGGTGTGATGGGTGCCGGTTTTGGCGGTGTGCGATGGCGGGCCCGGTGCGGGTGGGGCTGTTGGGGCGTGCTGGGGGCGCCCGGCGGTGGCGGGTGGGGTTGTGGGGGCGTGTTGTGGCTGGCTCGCCGGTGGCGGGTGGGCGCCGGTTCGGGTGGGGGGCGCGGTGTCAGCGGGGGTGGGCGATGGCGAGCAGCGCTTTGGCGCCTGGGTGCTGTTGGGACAGCTCCCGCTGCGCTCGCAGATGCTCGACATCGCTGCACGCCTCACCGCCCCCAGCCGCCGTCAACAACGCACGAACCAGCACCAGGGCGCGCTCACCCGCCGGGGGCACCACAGCCGACAGCTCCGCGGTCAGCCCCACACCGTCCGCGAAACCGCCCAACACGAACAGGCCCGCGCCCCACACCACCCGCTCCCCGCCGCCCGCCACACACGCATTCGCAACACTGCTAAGTTCCACCTCGGAGATGCCCCCCTGAACCCGCCGATACGTTCAACCAAGACACGCATCGTCGCAGGCCAGAGGGGTTCTTCCGCGGACCCGAACAAACCCAGCCCCCACACTCATGAATAATCAGGGCTAGTGCCGTGTCAAGCAACCTTCGCTGTGACGGTGATTGCTGGAAGGCTTGAAATCAAGCGGCTGATCGGCGTCGGTGCCTCGATGCTGGCTTCGCAGCGAACTGCAAGATCGAGCTGCTCCTCCGCTGCTGTGAAGCCATCTCGCACGGGCCATTCGAGATTGTGGATGTGGCCGCAGACCGGATCCCAGTCACCGCTGGCCTTCGCCGCGTCGACCAACTCCGAGAGGGAAGGCTCTCTCGAGCTTCTCTCGGCTGGCGGACGCACCACATCGCCCGAGTCGGATTCGGTGACGGCCGCTCGCAGCTGATGCTCAGGGTGCTCGCAGCCCTCCGCTCCCGCGACGAGACTCACGAATTCGGCGACGACTTCCCATCGCTACTGCCACCCTGCGACGATAATTCTCCGCCAGGCGCTGGGCCCTTGGGAAGCTTCGACACATCGACCGAACCCTTCGGCGCATAACCGCCGCGGCGCTCGACACGAATGCGTCGCTGCATCGTCTGTGCTTGGGTGGCCTGTCTCCTCGTGAGTCGTCGCATCACTCGCACCAGGCAACTGAGGTCATTCGTGCCGATGCGCATTCACAGTCCTCGGTGCCAGGCTTCGGCGTCGCGGTCGTGTACGCCGGCTTCGTGCTCGTAGCTCTGCGCCAAGCTGGTGAAGATTGCGGCGGTGCGAGGCCAGTGTCGGAAGCGTCGGCTGTCTGCTCTGTAGCGTTCAGCGAGTTCGCGCTCTTGCTCGCCCCCGTCAGTCATGCTGCGCGAAGTAACACCGCGCTGGTTGCGAACGGCGACAAGCAGGCCTTGATCGACGTCATCGCTGTCCAGACGATCAAGAAGGTTTCGAACGGCCTCACTGGGCCAATCGCCATCTGCATCCGCCGGGGATGACGCCAGAGCGGTTCCGATCATCTGGTCGCCGATATCGGCCCTGTCGATCGCGGCCAGCTTGTCGCGGGTGAGATCAATCCAAGCGTCCAGCGGGTCTACGCCCAGCTCTCTCACCTCATCGAGGCTTGGCGCGAATCGTGACTTGGGCCAGCCGCTTAAGACTTGGTAGGCGTTGAGCGCCATCTGACGCCGGGACTCGCTTGACGGAGGCTGCTCGTCTCGCGAAACGCTCGCAGGCTTGAAGGCCATTTCGACGAGCTGAACAAAGAGATCGGGATTGCGTTCCATTTCTCGAAACAGATTGGGCGAGTTGAGCCGCGCACCGCGGTGCAAGAACGAGTGATACTGCCACTCCAGCACGGCGACTCGGCCGGCGCCGAGGTGATCACGGTGCTCGTCGAGTGCCTCGAACAGCGTGGTGACCCTGTATTGAATCCTCTGTGTATGCCCGGCATCTCGGCCGATGTGCTCAACCCACTGCTCAAGGTAGGCAGCGGCGGCTTCGGCAAACTCGGGTTGAGACGAGTGAGCGCTAGAGCTGAGGGCAAGAAGTTCAAGGGCGAGTCCAGTACGCCCTGCGTCGTGCAGGTTGCGGCAAACCTCAAGCAACTGGCTTAGCTCATCTGGGAGACCGAGGTCGTAGTACCTCACCCGGCTCCAATACTCGTTGGCCACCTCGTCGCCGAAGGCGTCCGCCTGCGACCACGGCTTCTCGATTGGTGGCGGCGAGCGCAGCACATCGGCCACGACCTGGGCCGATGGACTCTGCGTAGCGAGAAACTCCTTGACGCCATTCCACCCCAATGACGCAAATCGATGATCGAAGTACCCCAGCGCAACTTCTGTGACTGGGTCGGTCGCCGCCTCCATGACGCCGAGCACTATCACGTCGAGAGTTGGGTCACATTTCCCCAGAGCCACTCCAACGCGACGGGGCTGTTCAACCAATGCTGCGAATTCGAGCACCGCGTCCAAGCTGCCATCGGACAGGATCGCCTCGACGGCCTCTGTCTGCTTCGGCCACAGCGCTGCCTGATACTCCTCGTATCCGTCCGCCGCACTCACGCCGTCGATGTACAGCATGCCCGACGAGAACAGATGGCCGAAGACGACGGCCGGTCCAGCCGGCTTCAACCTGTCCCGTACCTGTTCCAGTGCTTCCACGCGCTCCTCGGGAAGCGCCCACTGGGCATCGCGAAACTGGCGGTGGCTCTCGATGAGTTCCTGGAGTGCAGGCCACACTCTGGACTTGAAGCTCTCATCGGGACCGGACGCCGCAAGTTGCTCCAGCGTCGAAATCGCTCTGGAGAACAGATCATGCGGCAGATCAGCCAGGTGCTCAGTGAACTGAACCCAGCGCTCAGGGTTGCTGCCGGCATCTTCGATGAGCATCTTCGCGACGGAGGTGGTCATGTTGGCGAGTTCGGTCCGCATTACGACCGGCTGCGCTGGCCTCCAGTCGCGAAACTGCGGCAGTGCTGCAGGGGTCTGGAGTTCGTGGCCGCTCGGCATCATTGACAGCATCAGCTTCCAAGCAACGCCGCCATGGATGCGTCGAAGCATCTGAACTGTCGCTAAGCGGGCCTCAGCATCGGCGGATGTGTGCGGCATCCACGAGCACATAACTGACGCAAGGCTCTCCAGCGGACGGTTGAGGTCTCGGCCGCCTATCAGCGTCGCGTCTCGCCTGCCGGCGCTGAGCTTGTCAAGCCGGGCGAGTACGTCAGCAACCGCCGAGAGATGCTCAGGCGACCACGCCATGACCTCCAACGCGTTCAGAACTCGGAGATGCGGCGACGTCGGTCCGAAGTCGATCAGGCTTGAGCCGCTGTCGGCGAACATCGACTGGGTGAAGGCATGTTGATCGGCAAGGCAGCTGCGTAGCGCCTGCAGAACGACACCGGGAACTGCCTCACCAAGCAAGGGCAAGATGTCAACGAGTGCCAACCACGTTCGGTGTGTCGGGTCGTCCGTGGCGGCACGGAGCAATTGCGACGTGACCCTGCTGGCTAGTTCCGACGTTTGCAATGCGCCCGCAAGAGAATCGGGAGGCAGGCTGCCCGCGAGGGCGAGCGTGGTTGCCATCCCTCGCTTCAACCGCAGCGAGCATCTGGCCTTCACCCCGTCAATGCGAGCACGGAGAAGTTCCTCGCCGATCAGCTCCCTGAGCGGGTCGGCATCGGTCAGCACTGCGAGCGCCGTCTCAGCGAACTTCTTGATGTCGTCCGGGGTGAGTTGATCGCGCAGCAGCACCCACGTGTCAGCGGGGGAGACGCTGTACCACTGTTCACCAAGAGCGACCAGCGGCGCACCAGCCGTGTCGAGCTTGCGCAGCATCTCAGTGGCCTCGTCGTAGGCGATGCCTGTGAGCTGAGCTACGACATCGCGGTCGCCTTCGCGCGTCTCATCCCAGCCGCCGAGCAGCAAGCACGCTCGCAGCGGCGCGTCGATATGCCCTATCGCCCACTCCGGGGTGTGCAATGCGGGATCTACTGCCAAACGACGTTGAAGTGCGATCAAGCTGGTGCGAGCGACGCTTCCCAGCTCGTGGGCCTGGTGCATCTCGAACTCGGCCGCTTCGAGCCGTTTCGCCACCACCTCCGAGTCGACCGCGTCCAGCGTGATGGCCGTTTGGGTACCGCCGGGCACCGGCACGATCATTCGATGCGGGCTTCCGGCGGGCAGATGCTTCGCAAACTCCGGCGATGGCACCACCATCGTCAGCACGAGACCGACACTGGGCTGACCTGGCGGAATCGACATCGCTTCCTGCGCGAACAGCCGCTCGGCTGTGGAGTGACTGTTGACGTAGAGCACATGTTCGGCGTTGGTCTGTCCGGCATCACTGCCGTTGAGCGCTGCGGCGATGAAGGCGACGATTTCGTCGCGGTGGACTTGGCCACCAACAGTCACGATGCCCCGGCCTCGGCTGCAGTGCTCGCGCAGGTCGGTGGCTGCCTTCTCGCGTCCTGCGAGCACAAGGCCTTCATCCAAGAGCTTGGTCGTCGCCGCCAGCCAGTTCTCCCACCACTTGGCCAGCAGGCTGATGCCCTCGGTCGGCTTGCCAAGCTGATCGCGCATCCAGACGGTCGTGGCGATGGCGCACGAGAGCCAATCTTCCAAGTTGTCGGCATTCAAGGCCACCACTCGGTCGAAGTCATCCTTGCCCGTACGTTCGGACTCGAAAGTCCGTCTCTTGGTCCACGGAGCACACGCCGCTGCCACGTACGCAAACTCGGCACGTTCCTCGGCAGTTGACGTCTCGAGCCGCTTCGCGTAGTCGCAGCCGGCCTTCTTCTTCACGCCGTCCTGCTGTGTCGTGAGTTCCCACGCGGATTTGCCGACGGGCACGAAGCGGTTGCCGCGGGCGCACTGCACAACTCCGTCCCAACTAGGGGAGGCCGTCCCCGTGCCCGCTGGCATATCGATCGGCCCTGCTGTCGGCTCTGTCTCGGCGATCAGGCTGCGCACCAATCTCGGGAACTCTTTGTCGCCGCGGCCAGATTTCGCCCAGCCGATCAGGTCATCCCGGCTCACTTGCAGCGGTTCCGGCACCGTCGGCACCAGATGAACAGGCGCATTCATGGCTCGCGCCAGATCCCGGGCAAGCCCGCAGTCCTCAGCAGGGCAGAGCGCCAGCAGTCCGCTGCAACGGAGCGCTTCTGCGATTCGCCCCAGATCACGTATTCGGTCTGCCGGACGCGGTCGCCGCGCCGCAAACTCGTTGAGGTTCTCGTCCGGTACGACCGATTCCCGTAGCTCGGTCAGGTCGCCAACGATGCGAGCAAAGGCCTCTCGCGCTTCAGTTGCGGCCACCCGCTCCAGATCGCCGCTGATCCAGCCGTCGCCGCGAAGCCTTACCGCCTCGGCTATGTGGCGCAGCCAGCCTCGCCGCGCGACGTCGTCCTGCAGTTCTCCGAGCACACACAGCCGCTCACCGGCAGCCACCAGGACACGGTTGCGAGCATCGTCGCCGTCCGAACCCGAGACCATTCGCAGTCCTGTGATCCAAGCGTTCTCGAAGTCGTAGAAGCCCGTCGTTTGGGCAATGCCCGCGAGCGCAGCCTCAAGCCTTGGGAGTGCCGTCTCACCTGAGGTGTCGACGACGGAATCGATGACGCTCATGATGATCTCCAATCGTAGGAGGTCGTGGCCTCGGGGCGAACGCTGATTCCAGCTGCCTCAAACGCGTCCTGAGCTACTGCGAGGCCGTCCGCTCCTGGCTGGTAGTGGCCGCTCATGTCGTTGAGTGCCGAGACCATGATCTCCGATCCACGAAACTCCACGGTGAACTCGCCAGCGGCAAGCACAGGACCCCCATTGGCGAGCACGGCGTGGGATGTGTGCGCGGCACCCCGTTCTCGGGGAGCCGCGACGAGCTTGCCATTGTTCAAGACGACGAAGATCATGCGGACTCCTGTCGTTGCCAATGCCGTGAAGGCAGAGCTGGGGACCTCGACCGGGACAACGCCGGCCCGGCGCGCCGCTTCGAGCTCTTGCTCCAGCAGCTGCGGGTATCGGTTGCGGTACGGGGGTGACAAGGCGTCGCATCTGCCTTCACGGCTACTCGATTCGACCCCACTCTAGGGATAATGAAATATAATGAAAATATATACTCTGCTATGGATATCAGATTGCGGTTGCTACTGCGACCCGTGGCCCCCCCGCCGACGAACCGGACCCGGCCGCGCCGCAAATGGATGTCAGATCGCGGTTGCTACTGCGACCCGTGGCTGGTCGGCGCTGTTGGCTACCGTGAGGCGTCGTGACGGCGGGGGCGTACAGGCCGAAGCTGATTGAGGTGGCGCTGCCGCTGGCGGCGATCAATGCAGAGGCGGCGCGGGAGAAGTCGATCCGGCACGGGCACCCGTCGACGTTGCACCTGTGGTGGGCGCGACGGCCGTTGGCGGCAGCCCGGGCGGTGATCTGGGCGTCACTGGTGGACGATCCGTCAGCTGAGGGATATCGCGACCCCGACGGCAATCTGCTGCCCGCCGCAGAGGCGCAGGAGACGGAGCGGCAGCGGCTGTTTCGGATCTTGGAGCGGCTGGTCAAGTGGGAGAACTCCAACGACGCTGAGGTGTTGGCGGATGCTCGGGCGGAGATCGATCGGGCTTTCCCGGGAGGACCGCCGCCGATCCTGGATCCGTTCGCTGGCGGTGGGGCGATCCCGCTGGAGGCCCAACGGCTTGGGTTGACGGCACTGGCGGGGGATCTGAACCCTGTTGCGGTGCTGATCAACAAGGCGATGATCGAGATACCGCCTCGGTTTGCCGGCCTGCCGCCGGTGCACCCCGACATCGACAAGACCCTGACCACCTGGGAGCGGGCGCAAGGGCTGGCGGCGGATGTTGAGGCCTACGGCCGGTGGATGCGTGACGAGGCCGAGCGACGCATCGGCCACCTCTATCCAGATGCCACCGGGCCGGACGGCGAGAAACTCACACCCATCGCCTGGATTTGGGCGCGAACGGTGGAGTCACCCGATCCGAGCTGGTCGGGCCACGTGCCGCTGGTGGCGTCATGGACGCTCTCCAACCAGAAGGGCAAGCCGAAAGTCTGGATCGAACCGCAACTAGACCACACGTCCCAGAGCATTAGCTACCAACTACGCGAGGGAGGTGAGCCCACGCACGGCCGCACAGTCAGCCGCGGGAATGGGGTTTGCATCGCTACAGGTGCCGCGATTCCGGCTGGATATGTCAAGTCCGAGGGCACGGACGGCCGGATGGATGCCCAGATGATGGCGGTTGTCGCCGAAGGCGTTGCCGGCCGCATGTTCTGTGATGCGACAGAGGAGGATCGACTGGCAGCGGATTGTCCACCGCCAATGAACGTTCCCCGGGGTTACATCACAGAAAACTCTCGGTACATGCTGCCGCCACCGTACGGAATGGACGAATGGTGGAAGCTCTTTAGGTCTAGGCAGCTGGTGGCGTTGACGACATTCTCGGACCTGCTGAGTGAGGTAGCGGTTGGTGCGCGAGCTGACGCGGAGGCTGTGGGCATCGCAGACGATCGTAGGTCCCTGCGTAGTGGTGGCCGTGGGGCAACCGCATATGCCGAAGCGGTCGTCACATACTTAGCGTTCGTCATAGATAAGTGCGTCGACTATTGGTCGACGATCGCGATATGGGCTCCGCAAGGCTTTGTGGCACACACCTTTGGCCGTCAAGCCATTCCGATGACCTGGGATTATGCGGAGTGTAATCCATTCTCGGGATCTACCGGAAGTTGGAAGTCCATGGTCAATTGGGTCGCGCGTGCGATTGATCGAACCCCGGCAAGTTCACAAGAGGGCCGAGCATCTCAAAGAGATGCTCGTGCTCTACTGCGGCAGAGTTCAGGCGTTGCGATCTCCACTGATCCTCCCTACTACGACAATGTTCCTTATGCAGATATTTCAGACTACTTCTATGTTTGGATGCGAATGAATCTCGCAGGCATTTGGCCGGATGAGACGTCCACCCTGACGACTCCTAAGGCGCAAGAATTGGTCGCCGATAATGTTCGGACGGGATCCAACGAGGAAGCCGAAGAATTCTTCGAAAGCGGGATGGCCGAGTGCATGAGAGATCTCGGCGCTGCTTCGACTTTGGATGTGCCGGCGACGATCTACTATGCTTACAAGGCAACGGAAACCAACGACGGCGAACTTCGGTCTACAGGTTGGGACACGTTTCTCCAGGCCATTCTCGATGCTGGCTTACAGATCAGTTCCACTTGGCCGATACGCACAGAGAAACCAGGCCGACTTCGTGCCAATCGCTCGAACGCCCTTGCCTCTTCTATCGTCCTTGCGTGCAGGCCCCGGACCCCCAAAGCGATCATGGCCACCCGGGGCGAGTTCATCGCTGCGCTTCGCAGCGAACTACCGGAAGCGGTCCGCCTCCTGCAATCAGGCAACATCGCACCGGTTGACATGGCCCAGTCCACGATCGGACCGGGGATCAAGGTGTTCTCGCGCTATGCCAAGGTTGTTGAGGCCGATGGGACAGCGATGCGTGTGTCGGCGGCGTTGTCGATCATCAACGATGTGCTGGGCGAAGTGCTGGATGGTGAAGAAGCCGAACTGGACCGCGACACGCGGTTCGCGTTGACTTGGTTCGCCGAGCACCAGTACGGGTCGGGATCCTCTGGCGATGCGGAGAGCGTGGCCAAGGCCAAGAACACTTCCCTCGAAGGGCTAGACGAGTCGGGCATCGGCGAGGCCCATAGCGGCAAGTTCCGGCTGTACAAGCGCGATGAACTCAAGCAGCCTTGGTCTCCCGCTGAAGACGACCGGTTCACAATCTGGGAGGCGCTGCAGTACCTCGTAGCCGCTCTCGAGCGCTCCGAGAGCGAGGCTGCCGACCTGCTGCACACGCTCGGCGGCAACGGCGACCGGGCCCGTCAGCTTGCCTACCTGCTGTACCAGAAGGCCAACGACAATGGTTGGGCCGCCGAGGCCAACGCCTACAACAGCCTCATCACCGCTTGGCCCAGCCTGCGCGAAGGCGCCCTCGCAGCCGCCGCCCGAGCCGCGGCGCCTGTCGAGGGTCAGATGTTTACGCAATGAGCAAATCGCGTCCTCTTTTCCAGAGCTCGGCCCAGACTCCCGTTGTCACACCTCCTTGGTTGACTGCACTCATGAAAACGTGCTCTGCAGGGTGCGCGTCGTGGCAACGCTGATTGAGGAGGTGTTGGCTGCATGACTCGCGAGATTGTGCTTGCGGACTTCTTCTCGGGCTGCGGCGGGACTGCGCGAGGCTTCGCCGATGCCGGGGTGCGACCAGTCTTTGCCACCGACTGGGATGAGGAAGCCGTCCAGACGTTCAAGCTGAACTTTCCCGACGTGAAGGCTGTCCAGCGTGACATCCGAGAGCTTGCGACCGAAGAGGTCGTGTCCGTCATGCCGCCTGCGGATGAGGCCATCCGCCTGCTGGCTGGGTGCGCGCCGTGCCAGCCCTTCGCTGGCCATCGCAATGCAGCGACTGGGGAGGACGAGCGGTCCGAACTGGTGCTTGAGCTTCTTCACTTTGTCGAGGCGCTGTGTCCGCAGTTGGTCTTTGTGGAGAACGTGCCGGGAATGAGGCGCGCATCCAAGTCGGACGGTCCCTTCATGGAATTCGTCGAAGTGCTGGAGAAGACGCATGACGTCGCATTCGACACGATCTCCTGCGCGGACTACGGCGTGCCGCAGACTCGTCGTCGGCTCGTCCTCATCGCCAGCAGCCTTAGCGAGATCGACCTTCCGACGCCGACCCATGGCCCTCTGACCGATCAGCCGCACGTCACCGTCCGCGATGCCCTACATTCGCTGCCGCACAATGTCGATGGGCCAGAAGCAGCCGCGATCAGCAGCCACAGGGCGATGCACCTCACGCCGCTGAATCGCGAACGCATCAAGGCCACGCCCGAGGGAGGCGACCGGCGGAACTGGCCGAAGCGCCTGTGGCCCGACTGCCACAGCGGAGGCTTTGGCGGCCACACCGACGTCTACGGCCGGCTGAGCTGGGACAAGCCCGCGCCAACGCTCACAACGAAGTGCATCAGCTACAGCAATGGGAGATTCGGCCACCCGACTGAGCAGCGTGCAATCACCGCACGGGAGGCGGCACGCTTGCAGACATTCCCGGATTTCTTCGAGTTCGCCGGAGGCCTGACTTCACAGGCTCGCCAGATTGGAAACGCGGTACCGGTCCTGCTGGCACGGCAGTTCGGACAGCACTTCATAGAGCATGTGGCAAAGGCTCGCGATCGAGGCAGTAGCGCAGAGTCGTGCCAACAGGCGGGTCAGACCGCTGGCGGCACGATCGAGATGAGGAACGCAGCGTGACCGGGTTCCGAGCCAGGGCCCGAGCGGTCGACATGCTTGGGAGACAGCAGATCGCCAACCTGCCGACAGCGCTGAGCGAACTCTTCAAGAACGCTCACGATGCATATGCCACCTATGCCATCGCTGACTACTACCGCAAGCTCAACATGCTCGTCGTGAGGGATGACGGCGTGGGCATGAACCTTGACGCGTTTCAGGGGTCATGGCTCACCATTGCCACGGAGTCCAAGCTGGAACGCTCACCTGTGGAACGCCCGCCCGGCATGCAGCTGAGAGTGCAGCTCGGCGAGAAGGGCATCGGTCGTTTTGCCATCGGAGCGCTCGGCAGTCAGGTCCTGGCGATGTCGAAGCACGCCGGCAGTCCGACGATTGCCGCTCTCGTCAACTGGCAGATGTTTGAGTTGCCGGGCGTCGACCTCGACGAGGTGCCCGTGGGCCTGATCGAGCTGCACGCGGACGAGCTCACCGAGGCTGATGTTCGCCGTCTCAAGACCCCGCTGTGTGAGGCAGTGGAGAGCTTCAGGAGCAAGGACAGTTCGCAGTCGTGGCAAAGGCGGCTCGACGAAATACGAGCAACGATCGACGCGCTGCCTGACGATCCCAGTTGGGACGTGCCCGATTTGGGAGCGCTTGGCTCGAGTGGCACAACCTTCGTCGTCTCGCCGGCATCGGGCGATCTCCCTGCCGACCTCGAGCCCCAAAGCTCTAGCGAGGCGTCTCTGTTCGATCAGACCCTGCACGGGTTCACCGATGTGTGGCTCCGCGAACCGACAACGCCCGAGTTCTCCGTTGACTTCATGGATCACCGAGGCGGGGGCGACAGCGAGAGCCGGCTCGATCCCAACGAGTTTTTCGGTACGGATGATTTCGACAACGCCGATCACCACATTCGGGGCCAGTTCGACGAAAACGGCAACTTTGCGGGAACCATCAGGATCTTTGCCGAAGACGTCTCAGACTTCGAGATCCCTTGCCCAGACTCGTCGCCGCCGCGTTGTGGGCCGTTCACGTTCGAAGTCGGCGTCGTGCAGGGCTTGCCGAGCGAGTCGATGCTCGACCCGGAGGCTTTTCGGGTCATGTTCACCAAGCTGAGAAGGCTAGGCGGTCTTTATGTGTATAAGGACGGCATCCGGGTGCAACCCTACGGCAGGCCGGACGTGGACTACCTCGAGATTGAGGAGCGGCGATCTCTCGGGGCTGCCTACTACTACTTCTCCTATCGACGGATGTTCGGCGCTATCCGGCTCTCCAGCGATCAGAATCCTGGGCTGCAGGAGAAGGCAGGCAGAGAGGGATTCACCCGGGGCCGCGCCTACTCGGACTTTCGCAAGCTGCTCATGAATCTGCTGCTGGAATTGGCTGCTCGCTACTACCGCTCGGACGGGGCCGACGTGCATGCATATGAACAGGGCCGGGCACGCCTCGTCAGGGAGGATGAACTTCGCAAGCAACGCGACAAGCAGGCTGCTGCAGGACGGAGGACGCTCCAAGGCCAGCTCGTTGCGGCCCAGCGGCACCTCGATTCCACAGACATAGGGCAAGAGGCTTCCCGCATCGTGAGCGAACTGCGTGCAGAACTCGCTGAGGCGGATCGCCTGCAACCAGCGACGAGACGAGTAGGCGATGCCAAACGGGCGATCCAGTGGCTCGTCGAACCGCTGGCGTACGACGAACCCGAGGGGTTCGCGCCAACAGCGTCGATGCGTCGCGCCATGGCTCAGGTCGAGCGCATGGCCTCAGATGCTGAGCAGTCGCACATTCGGCCGGCCCTAGAAGCGGTCGACGAACTGGCGGCGGCGATCGAAGAGCGCCTCGTCGCACAGGAGTCGGATGAGCGCGAACGCAAGGAGTTCATCGAACAGCGGGTCGGCTCGGTGCGAGACCGAGTACGTGCCGCCGAGACTCAGGCGTCCCGCGCACTGAGCACCATGAGCGAGAGCGTGAGGTCCATCCTCGACGGGCTGCGAAGCGATTTTGAGCAGCGATTGGGAGCAGTCGTTCAGCCGAGCGCGCCAGGTGGCCGAGGGTGGATCGAAGAGCAGGCCGAGTTCGAGCAGGCGCTCGACTTGCTGACGGCAGATTCGCGCCGGGCGTTCATGCGGGTTGCGAATCTCGTCCGCTCGAGCGCAGCGGTGTTCGATGTGGGCGCGCCAACGCCTACCGAGCTTGCGGCTGCAGCCGACGCGGAGATCGTGGAGCTTCGGGAACAAGCAGATGCTCAGCTCGAATTCGTTCAGTTGGGAATGGCGCTGGCCGTTGTGGATCACGAGTTCAGTCAGACAGTGTCGAGCATCCGCAGCGATGTGCGGAAAGTCCACTCGTGGGCGAAGAAGAACCCGCAACTTGTCCCGGTATACGAGGCTCTTCGGCGAGACTTCGACCACCTTGACAGCTACTTGACGCTGCTGACGCCAATGCAACGGCGAATTCGACGTGCCAAGACCACCATCAAGGGCAGCGACATCTCGCGGTTCCTCGGCGAACTCTTCTACGAGCGAATGCGTACCGTGAACGTCACGCTCGATCCGAGCCCCGAGTTCCAGGCCCTGAAGATCGAAGGGTACGCGTCGACGTATTACCCGGTCTTCGTCAACCTTGTCGACAACAGCCTGTATTGGATCGGCCAAACTGGGACTGGCGAGGCCAGGGCGATCGAGCTCGGTTGCCGAGGTCAAACCATCACCTACCGAGACAGCGGCCCAGGCATTGCTGACGACATAGCGGATCGCGTTTTTGACTTCGGCTTCACCACGCGCCCTGGTGGCAGCGGCCTCGGCCTCGCAATCGCCAGCCAAGTGCTTGAGCGGGCGGGCTGGTCAATCGTGCTCGGCGATAGCCGCGACGGCGCCGAGTTCCTGATTCGGCCGCAGCAAGCTTCGCAATGAGCGCCATCAGTGACTACTTCCGCACGGCGCTGCTGATCGACGATCGCGTAGCTCCAGACTATGGGCCGCTCGAGGTGCTCGACGATGAGTGGGCGGAGGGTGGCGAGCAGGAGCCGACAGAGGGTCTCATCGAACCCCCAGCGCAAGACGAGACCCCAGTGCATCCAGCCGAGCTTGTCCGTGCGTTCCTCGCGGCGGGGGTGGTGTGCAGCGTCCTTGAACCGGCCGAGGGCGCGTCGGACATTGTGCGGCAGGCACTACGGGGGGCCGAGATTGCAGACCTGTTGATACTTGACTGGTTGCTGTGCGGCAGCGACGCCACGACTCTCGAGATGATCAAAGCGATCGCCTCGGAGCGCACCGAACGGCTCAATGTCATCGTGGTATTCACCGGCATGACTGGACTCGGAGATGTTGCACAGCGTCTCGTCGACGGCGCCCAATTCGAGACCGTCGATGAGTACTCACTCCGACGCGGCAACACGGTCGTGCTCGTGTTCGGCAAGCCGGGAGTGCGGCTGACCGATGGCGAGGATCGACGTCAACCGCCTGGTTACGGCGACCTGCCGGGAATGATCTGCGCCGACCTCGAGTTGGTGTTCAAGGGTTTGATGCCCGAGTTCGCCTTCAGTGGCATCAACGCCCTGCGCGAGTCGGCACCGCGGATTCTGGCCACCTTCAACGCAGAACTGGACGCCGGGGCTTTGATTCACCGGGCGCTACTTCCGGAACCATCCGATGCGGCAACTCAGTTCGTGCGCCTCCTTGCGAGCGACTTCGAGCGGGTGCTGCATGACGGGCGCGTTGGCGACCTGTGGCACATCGACTCTTCCTCAAGGGCTTTGGCACAATCGACGGCCACGGGAAACCTGGAGCCATTTGCTCAACGGCTGCGAAGTTCCGGCTCGGTGCAAAACGCGTTGGGGGAACTAGGGCAATTGAGCAACGAGGAACTCGCCCGGGAGGCCGTTTCTCAGGGGCTCTGCAAGCTCGGTATGAACGACCGGGCGATACGGCAGGCAATCCCTGAGTTAACGGGCGCACTTGTCGATGCGGACGACTCGAATCGGAAAATCGCCGCCATGATGGACTCGGTCGGTCTCGGCGACACACCGCCGCAGCTCGAGCTTGGCGTCGTTCTGAGACGGGCGGCCGAGACACAGGAACCGCTCACGTCGGGCGATGACTCACCACACGGACTGTGGTTGTGCGTTCAACCTCCATGCGACAGCGTCCGACTGACGACATCTCGTGACTTCCCCCTCATTCCGGTGCAGTTGGGTCACGAGTCACCTGATGCGATGGTCAGTCCCTCTGATGGCGTGCCCACCGGCCTCTCGTTCGTCACGCAGTTGCATCAGCTGAAGCAAGTCCGATTCTCGCCGAATGACGCTGGCGCGGTTGTAGCTCGAGGTAGTGCGCCTAACTGGTACTTCACAGACGTGGACGACGTTCGCTACGACGTCATGGCGCGCTTGCGTCCGAACTTGGCGGCTCGGGTGGCTCAAACCCTCGGCTCGGCCGCCACGCGCATCGGGACTGACCAGTCAGAGTGGCTCAGGCGAGGCGCTCCGAAATAGATCGGATTCGGTTCGAGCGACTCGCGGCGAGTTGAGAAGAATGCAGCGGCCTTCTGTGAAGCGTCTTCATCGCGGTGACTTGAGGAAGGCGCTGGGCCGGTAGCGGAACGCCAGTCAAATCGCGTCGACGTAGATGTGCTCGTGGTGCCAAGCGAGGTACGTGCGGTCGGGCGCGGCACGGCGAGGCAGTCGCAGTGTTGACCGCAGCGTGCTACCGAAGTTGTGCTTGACGCCAACGTCGGCGGTCAAGCTGTGCTGCAAGGATCCTGCTCGATGCACCCGCAGGCCGCCGTTGACCGTGATTAGTCCGACATCGAACGCAGCGTCGTGCATCGGACAGGAGGCGATTCCGTTCGCTGCGTCCAGCCGTTCAACGTCGTTCGAATCTCTCCACGGCTTGATGTGCGAGGCAATCAGGAGCTTTTGGCGCGGCAACGAGCGTGGAGCAAACTCGCAGAACGCGCACTGATGTCCGTAGTTCTCAAGCACGTTTCTGGCGAACCGATGCTGTCCGAGCCGGATCTTCTGCTCGGCAACACGGAAGGTCTGGGCGTCGTCGGCCGCCAACTGTCTCGCCCTCAGCTGGGCCGCCGCGACTTCCACGGCTTCCGCCAAGGGGCCTTGAGGCAAGCGGTCCTGGCCGAGCATGACGGCATAGCCCGCCGTGTCGCGCTCGACGAAATCAGGCAGGCGACTCGGGCCGATGCCCATCTGCCGGGCTGCACGCACTACGCATTCGTAGAGAGCGGTGAAGTGGCGATGGTCCGCAGCCATCGCGTCATAGAACGGCACGTCGCTCGCGGCGCCATTCGGACGTGACCCGTCGAGATTCAGCATCTTGATGTTGATCGATCGCGTCGATCGCATGAACAGGTCCGCGAGGAGCGCGACTTCCTCTGGAATCAAGTGAATGTTGCGTCCGCCGAAGCGATGGGGATCGACGGCGCGGAAGAGCGCGCAGCACAGGACGACCTCAACTGAGTTGTACGGCTCCTGCCTCGGCCTGTGGACGCGCTGCAAGATGCGCCCCCACTGCCCGCGTGCTTCCTCGTCGGTCAAGTCCAGAAGCGCCGCCAGCGAAGGCACGTGGCGATCCTAGTGCTGCGTCGCGGACTCGATTTGGGCCGTGCTCAGCCCGCTGACCTGCGAAAACATTCGTCTATGAGCTCCCGGCCGGTTGATGGTCTCCTGCGCCACGGTGAGCTTGGACGATGCGTCGCAGCGCCCGCGTGAACCCGCCGGAGTGGGCAGTCGTCACGCCCGACGGCAGCGGTAATGCACATCGTCACCGGACACCGGGCGGGGCACGATCCGGTAGGTGTCACACCCCCCTGCTGGGATCTCATGGGCGGAAGAGCCGCGCATTGGCGAGCAGCGTTTGATGCTTGACATCTGGCGATTCCGCGAGAGGTCGGCAACCGGGAGATATCCCAAGAGAACCAGGAGCAATCATGAGCCAGCAACGGGCACCTCGTAGACACGCCTCCCCGACCTGTTTCAGGGTGGTGCCGTCCATCGTCTCCACCAAGCCCGATGTAGGCGACCGCTCGGATACACGGGGGTGCCTCCGAGCACGTCTCGCCGAGAAGGAGGAGGAGGCCCAGATGAACTGGGCGACCCTCCTCGAGACCCGTGATCTGTTGACTGACTGTCGGGAGCAGCTCGACTCTGCAACGGCGGAGCTTGGCGCGGCACGAGAGCGGGTGGCGCATCTGCAGAACCGCATCCGGCGGCTGCGGGGCGGATGGCGCGAGCAGCACCGGATCATCGGCGCACTGTCCGGCCATGCCGAGCGCATCGCCGACGCTGAGCGCCAGACGGTCGAGGCGCTGTCGCGGGTGCAGGGTGAGCGAGAACCGGGAAGGGTTCGCAGCGTCAAGCAGGCGCTGGAGTTTGCGAAGACACACCTTGTAGCGCTGAGCATCCCCGATTCCGTCGTTGAGGCCGCGGTCGCCAGGCTCGACAAGTCCGGCCGACGTCAAGGGCGGGGACATGCAGTCATGGAGGCGCTGCGGGCTCTGCATGCCTACGCTCTTGACGGCACGCGCGACGGCGACTTCAAGCACTGGTGTGAGCGAGGCGGAAGCGGTGGTGTCTGCTACAGCGCCAACCGCGTCGCCATGAGCGAATCCGTCGGAGTTCAGCGCAGCGAGCGGATGACCCATGCGAGGCGCTTTCAGGTCGACCCAGCGCTCGATGTCTCTGGGCGCCGTGAGATGGCAGCGCACGTCAAGCTCGATCAAGGTGAGACCGCGCCTCGCCTGTACTTTCTCGACGACACTCGGGGCAAGACCGGCAAGATTCACATCGGCTACATCGGCCCCCACCTGCCGACTGTGAGAGACCCGAGATAGGAGGCGGTCTCGGCGCACCGATCGACGGCGTCAGCGTGGTGCAGCGCACCCCGCCAGCGGTACGCCTGCTAGGTGTCCGCGGGCTGCGGAGGTGGCGGGCCTACGCTTCGCCGATGGCCAGACCGAAGTCACGACGTGGCGGCCGTGTGACGCCCAAGGGCACCCGAGGCCGCACGAGCCAACGCGCTGTAACCGGGCGTCATCGACCGGTCCCCGATGACAGAACCACGCGAGAGCTCGCCATGCTGGTCGCCGACATCGAGCACTGCATCGACACGCACGACGACGATGATCTGATCGCAACAGAGACGGCAGTGTCGTGCACCATCGGCATGCATCTCACCTCGGACTGGAACCCCTTCGGTGTTCGAGCCCCGGCGGTGCTGGCGCATGCCGAGACCATCGGATCTGCGGCCGGCGGGGTGATTGCCGCGGGCATGAGCGTCTACGGCCCTTCCGCGAGCCGCCAACGCGCCCAGCAGGTGCTGGACCGCCTCGGGGCAGACGGCGCTTCAGTGCCTCCATGGGCGACATCGCTCGGCGCTGCCGAGGCGGTCGGGGCCGTCAAGCTCTGTGACGAGTGGGACGAGTACGCAGCAGTCGTCGTCGACTTCGCCCGACCGGATGGGTCCGTTCACGAGGTTTGCGCCAGCTTGCATCCGTTCGGCTGGGGCATTGCACACGATCTGGCAGTCACTCCAGCGGGGCAGTCGGCACCGCGACTACAAGAGGCGGGACTCGTAGCCGAAACTATCGCCTTGGACGCGGCCCAAGAACTGCTGGCGAGAGGTCTTGAGCATCTGGATGAGGCAATCGCAGACTGGTGGGACAACGACCTCGATCTGGATGCGGACATCGATCTGCGCATGCTCGTGGGCCAGCGGGTCGAGGCACTGCCGAGCGCCGAACGCACCTGCGAAGGTGATGCCATCGACGACGAGGATGTCGCTGAGCGCCTCGCCGATGTCGTCGGGGGGTTCGTTGACCTGCCTTTCCCGCTCGGCGAGCACAAAGAGGACTTGGCCGGACTGGTTGTGGCGGCAACGATGTTCTCGCAGGCCTGCCGTGACCCTGATGTGCTTCGCTGGACGCCGCCGAGGATCGAGACCTTCATCGAGCGATTTCTGCCGTTGTGGGATGCAGATGACGATCTGAGCGGTTATGACCCGTTCGCCGAGTTCGGCGAGCCCGGGGATGGGTTCGAGTTCAGCGGCGAGCGTCTCGCGACGATCGACTCTGCGTTCCCGCGATGGCTGCGGTACGTCGCCGAACGCCGCGGCGATGGCCCCGAAACGCTCGAACAGAATCTGGCCGCCGCCAAAGCCTCGCTGCGCAGGCTGCGCGTCAAGATCACGGGTTCGCCGATCCCGCTCGCCGCACCGCGGATCCAGTGGGCGTGACGCTGATCCAGCGGGCATGCAGGGCCGAGGTCTTGCATGGGGCAATCGGCCCAGCCTGACTCTCTGCGTCCTCGCTGCGCGACTGCGCCTACCGGAGGCCAGATGTTCTGACCGGCTGGGACGGACATCTCCATCGCCAGCAATTGGCAGCGAAGTCTTGGGGCACAGAAAAAGGACCCCGTGAGGTCCGGGGTCCTGAAGCCTGGGGCACACGATTGCGTTCGGCTGGGCCTACTAATCGCATCGATCTCCCAACTGGCGGGATGGCCACGACTTGGAAAGAGCCGGCCTTTGGCACCCGTTATTCGTCGGCTCAGGACCGGTACGGCGTCGGACGACACCGACAGGCCACCGATGACGACAGCACCAGAGGTGTCATTTGGCGCCGGGTGACCCGAGTCATCCAGAAAGAGCATCCGCGAATTCGATGCCGACGTCACAAGCGGGGCAGACCAATTCGTGCCATCCAGCAACAACTAGCACGGTGCCGTCTGGACTCCACCAAGCTTTTCGTCGGCTGGTGGGCCGCGTTGCCGAAGCACGCGGGATCGCCCGCCGTCCGCCGACGCCAGTTCTCGCCGTCGAGGGCAGTCGAAGAGCCGGCAACTTGTGCCAAAGGGTGCATTGCGTCTCACCCCAGTGGAATGATGTGGCGGCTGCCTGTGCTGCCGGTCTTCGAGAGGTGCTCATTCCATGGTGATGGCGAACGCTGAGCGGGTCTCGAAGGCGCTTGACCTGCTGGCTGACGGGCTGCGGCCCAAGTGCGAGCAGACATGGCAGGGCTTCTACGGTGACAATTGGCTTGACCAGCTGCGCCAGCAGATGCACGGCAGCGCTCGCGACAGCGGCACCACGTCGGACATCGCCTTCGTGCTGAGCGGCATGAAGGCCACATGGAACGGGATCTTCGGGCATGGCTTCTCGCCGTCGATCCGGTCTCTCGTGTTCGAGGTGGCCGACACCCGCAACAACTGGGCGCACAAGCAGCAGTTCTCCACCGACGACACCGCCCGAGCGCTCGATTCGATGGAGCGTCTGCTCGAGGCGTTCGGCGACACCGAGCAGCGCCAGCAGATTCGCAACTCACGCCGTGACCTCATGCGGCAGATGTTCGACGAGGAAGCCCGCTCTGAACGGCGCCGCACTGCCGCCAAGCCCACCGAGGGTCAACCGCAAGCGGGACTGACGCCGTGGCGGGAGGTCATCACCCCTCACAGCGACGTGCAGACAGGGCGGTTCGACCAAGCTGAATTCGCCGCGGACCTGTACGAGGTGTCCCAGGGCACTGCCGATCATGAGTACCAGGACCCTGAGGACTTCTTCGCCCGCACCTACCTGACGGTCGGGTTGCGCGAGTTACTGGTCGGGGCGGCGCAGCGTCTGTCCGGCAACGGCGGCACGCCGGTCATCGAGCTGCAGACCAACTTCGGCGGCGGCAAGACCCACAGCATGATCGCTCTGCACCACCTGGCATCGGGGGTGCCGGCGGCCAGGCTGTCGGGTGTCTCGGAGATGCTCGCCGAAGCCGAGGTCGAGCTGCCGCCGGAGATCAACCGGGCGGTGCTCGTGGGGCAGGTCATGTCGGTCGCCGACCCCAAGCGGGTGAGCGCCGACACGGCACTACACACGATGTGGGGCAATCTCGCCTACCAGCTCGGCGGCCAGGAGGGCTACGAGTTCGTCCGCACCGACGACGAGGCCGGGACCAATCCGGGCGAGAAGCTGCGCGAGCTGTTCCGGCGCTATGGCCCCGCCGTTGTGTTGATCGACGAGTGGGTGGCGTATGCCCGTCAGTTGCCTGACGCGGGTGCCGAGGGGCGGCGCGTAGCCGCGGGCGACTTCGACACCCAGTTCACCTTCGCCCAGGCGCTTACCGAGGCCGCAGCAGCGTCAGACAACGTCGTGGTGCTGGTGACGATCCCTGCATCGGACATCGAGACCGGCGGGCCGCGTGGCCACACAGCAATGGAGCGGCTGAAGAACGTTGTCGACCGCACAGCGACGCCGTGGCAGCCGGCCACGCCGGATGAGTCATTCGAGATCGTGCGACGACGGCTGTTCGACCCCATCTCGCCGACCCACGCGCGGGTGCGAGACGGCGTGATCCGAGCCTTCAGCGAGATGTACCACGATGCCGCCGGCGAATTCCCGCTGGGCAAGGGCGAGGCGGACTACCGGCGGCGCATGGAGCTCTCGTACCCGATCCACCCTGAGCTCTTCGACCGCCTCTTCGAGGACTGGTCGGCACTCGACAAGTTCCAGCGCACCCGCGGGGTGCTGCGGCTGATGGCGATCGCCATCTCGCAGCTGTGGCAGCGGGGCGACCAGTCGTTGCTGATCATGCCGGGCAACCTGCCCATGGATTCTGCCGGGGTTGCGAGCGAACTGAAGAAGTACCTGGAGGAAGGCTGGGACCCGGTCATCAAGTCCGACGTCGATGGGCCCAATGCGCTGCCGCTGCGCATCGACACGGCGTTCTCGCATTTTGGTCGACTGTCGGCAACCAGGCGAGCGGCCCGCACCGTGTACATGGGCTCGGCGCCACGGCCTGACGGCAAGCGCGGTGTCGACGTGAAGTCGGTGGTGCTCGGCTGCGTTCAGCCGGGCGAGCCCACGGGCCAGTTCGCCGACGCACTGCGTCGCCTTTCGGATCAGGCCACGCACCTCTACCTCGACGGATCGCAGTACTGGTACTCGCTGATCCCGAACGTCACCCGGATCGCTGCAGACAGGGCTGCATCCAACTTCGACGATCGACACGCTGATGACGAGGTCCGCGACCGCATCGCCGCCCAACGAGACCGGGGCAACTTCGTAGCGGTGCATCCGTTCGCCGCCGGGCCGGGTGACGTGCCCGACAATGACGACGGCACTCACTTGGTTGTGCTCGAACCCGCCGCCACCCACTCGACCGGGGACCAGAATTCGCCCGCCATCAAGCTGGCCGAGCGCATCGTGACTCAGCGTGATGCAGGCCCCAGGCTGAATCAAAACCTGCTCGTCTTCGTAGCCGCGGCGGCGAACCGACTGGCAGAACTGCGGGGTGCGGCGAGGTCTTTCCTCGCATGGCGTTCGATCGTCGCGGATCACGTGGCGTTGGATCTCACCCACCAGCAGAAGCAGCAGGCTGACAGCAAGCTGGCAGATGCGTCCAAGCAGGTCGACAGCTTGATTGCGGAGACCTTCACCCAGGTGCTCGTGCCATCACGGATCCCCGGTACTGCGGATATCGACTGGCAGTCGACCAGAGCTTCGACGGCCGGCGACATCGGCGAGCGCATCAGCCGCAAGCTGGGCACCGAGGAGAAGCTGATCGGCCGCTACGCCGGTGTGCGGGTCCGCATGGACCTCGACAGACACAACTTGTGGACCGAGCGAGGCGATGTCTCCGTCGGGGACCTGTGGGAGGCGTACGCCCGCTACCCGTACATGCCACGCCTGACGTCCCGTGACGTGCTCGACCATGCCGTCAGCGATGGCGCGTCAAAGCTCAACTGGCAGCAGGAGACCTTCGCCTACGCCGAGGCGCATGACGGTGACAGCTGGGTTGGCGTCCACACCGCGCAGCACGTCACTCCGACGGCGAGCGGTCTACTGCTCCACCCCGACTATGTACCAGCACCGTCAACGTCAGACGGTTCTGGCGCAGACGAGCCGACCGGGCCCGAGGGAGGAGAACCTCCCGGCCGCCGGGCGGAGCCGGGCGGCCAACCGGGTCCGGACCCAGGCGTCGACGATCATCCTGATCCCACCCAGTTCTACGCCCAGTTCCAGCTCGACAGAGTCCGAGGCGCACAGCAGCTCGGTGACATCCTCGAGCACATCACGGCCCACCTCGGACCAGAGGTCCAACTTGAGCTCGAGTTACGCGCCAGCAGCGCCGACGGCTACGACGACGGCACCCGCCGCACCGTCAGCGAGAACGCCCAAAGCCTCAACGCGCGAGCCGCCGAATTCGAATGAGCCCCTCAAACGGCTCGATGGCGCGCATTTGCACGCCACAGTCCTCCCGGAGGCATCCGCGATGGGTTCCAGTGGCGGGCTTACGCTCGCCCGATGACACGACCCAAGTCCCGTCACGGTGGGCGGGTGACACCCAAAGGCACTCGCCCCGACAAGCGCGGCGGCAAGCCCCGACTCAGCCCGGAGGCCCGCTACTGCCTCGAGCTGATGGAGGCGAGCGCCGCCGAGTTCGTCGCCAGCGGTCCCGACGCCGACGAAGCCGACAGGTGGGCTTCGGGCGTGCAGGATTTCGTGGCGTTCCCCAAGACGCCCGTCGGCGCCCAGCCGACGCATGTGCTCGACCACGCACGTGAGCTCGGCGGAGCAGCCGGTGCGGCCATGACGGCTGCGCTCGCCGCCTACGGCCCGAGCCGGCACAGAGCCACCGCTCGCTGGCAGCTTGAGCAGATGGCTGCGGCAGGCGACGCGCCGCCGTGGGCGACAGCCGTGGGCAGCGCAGCCCCGGTTGAGGCGTTCCTGCGGCGGGACGAGTGGGGCGAGGAGTGCGAGGTCACGATCCACTACGAGCGCCCGGACGGCAGCCGCCACGGGCTGGCCGTCGAGATCGGCTGGTTCATGGGCGGCGCCGCACGCGGTCTGCATCTGGTGTCCGAGCGCCACGGCTTGGCCTCGACCGGAACCGGCAGAACCGGAGTCGAACCGGTGAGCTTGGCCGATGCCCGCGCCCTGTGCATGCGCTCGCTCGATGTCCTGACCGTTCTGGCGTCCCGCACGATTGACGACGCCGAGGCTGCCGAACTTCAAGATGTGCTTGGCTTCGAAGGCTTTGAACTGGGTTTCCTGACCGAGCAGCGACTCGGCCTGCTGCCCGAGGGCGGCAGCGACGGTGCGCTGTTTGTCTCGGCGCCGCCCGACCGCAGTGCTTTGCTGGACGAGTTCACCCAAGCTCCCCGCCCGTCGAGCGAAGGCGACGCCGAGTTCTCGAACATGATGGCCGGGTTGAGCTTGTTCGGGCTGCTGTGCCGTGACGGAGACATCTTGCACTGGACGCCATGCCGGGTCGACACGTTCGTGGACGACTTCATCCCCGGTCGCAGCCCCACCGACGGACCCGAGTGCCTCGAGTGCGGTGAAGCGCATCCCGACACATTCGACGCGGACTTCGTGTCGACCGTCGAGTCGGCATTCGGGCGCTGGCTGCGGTTCGCCGCCGAGCATTCCGAGTCGAGCAAGGCACTTCTCGAAGAGAACCTGTATACGGCTGCCGAGTCGTTCGGGTACTGGCGAGCAGCCGCCAGCGAGCACCGAGGGGAACGCGTCGGCGTGCCCGACCTGTGGCTGCCCCGCGCAAGCTGAGCAGAAAGTGGCTTGGCAGCGCGCCCGGCGGGGCGTAGGGTCCGGGCATGGACTGGTCGAGCGTCCTTCCATGGCTTTCGGTGTTCGTCACCATCGCAATCGCTTTCGCAGGCGGTGTGTGGGCGCTCATCAAGTGGGGCTTTGGAGGCGTCACTGAGCGCATCGACGGCGTCGTCGATCTTGTCAACATCCGCTTCGAGGACCAGAACGACCGCATGGATGCCCGCTTCGATGCAGTGGATGTCAGGTTTGTTGCCGTGGGCGCCCGGTTCGACTCAGTGGATGAGCGTTTTGATGCCCGCTTCGATGCAGTGGATGCGCGGTTTGTTGCCGTGGGTGCCCGGTTCGATTCGTTGGGTGAGCGTTTTGGTGCCCGGTTTGATGCAGTGGACGCGCGGTTCGATACCGTCGACACCAAGATTGACGCAGTCGACAAGCGCGTCGACGCTGTGGACCGCCGCATCGACGAACTGCGTGTCGATTTCCGGGCACTCGTGAACCGAGTCGATGCATTGCACATGGCGATCGTGCCACCGGCCATCGGTCCGGCGTGACGCTTGACGGCTGAGAGCGTCCCTGGCATGCAGCCGGGAATCAGAATTCGCCTGTCGTCGCGTCGGCGGGCGCATCGTCACCCAGCGTGACGCCGACCTCGAGCTGAGCCAGAGTCCGCCGGTCTTCGCAGCCGCAGATGCGAATTGACGAGATCGCGGCGGGCAGAATGCCGCTCGTGGACGAGTGCGTGTTCTGCCGGATCGTGGCTGGTGCTGAGCCGTGCCATCTCGTCTACGAGGACGAGTGCCATCTTGGATTCTTGGACATCTTCCCCAACACTGAAGCGTTCAGCGTGGTGATCACCAAGCAGCACCTCGCCAGCGATATTGCAAGCGCCGACAGCCAGGTGGCCGCGGGACTGTTCGAGGCAGCCCGCCATGTCGCCGCCAAGATCGCGGACGCCTACGACGATGTTGACCGCTGCGCGATTGTGTTCGAGGGGATGATGATCGACCACCTGCACGCCAAGGTCATCCCGTTGCACCGCACCGCCGGCGTGCAGCCCAGTCCCCAGCCGGAAACCACGGCCCGCAGCCAGCAGTACTTTGAGGCATACCCCGGCTACGTGACCACCGAGATCGCAGCCAGCCGGGCAGATGACCAACGCTTGGCCGCCGTCGCCGCCAAGATCAATGGTGCTGCGACTGATTGACAGACGAGATCCACGCGCCGAATATTCACTTGGTTCTATATAGACTAAGTTCTATGTTCTCTCCGTGGCTTGGGAGATCAACGGCACCGACGAGTTCGCCGAGTGGTTCGGCCGGCTCGATGAGCCCGAGCAGGACGAGGTGATCGCTGTGGTGGAGCTGCTAGCGCGTGATGGACCCACGCTGGGTCGGCCTCATGCCGATCGCATAGCGAGCTCCAAGTTTCACAACATGAAGGAGCTCAGACCTCGCAGCGAGGCCAAGCACCTCAGGGTTCTCTACATGTTCGATCCGCGGCGTGAGGCGATCCTGCTGCTCGGTGGCGACAAGAGGGGGCAGTGGGATCGCTGGTACACGAGTGCCGTGCCCGAAGCCGAACGGCTCTACGAGCGCTATCTCGCGGAGCTCGACGGCGCTGGTGCTTCGGATATCGGCTGAAGACGAGAATGGGAGGCCACGACATGGGACACAAGAAGTTCAGTCAGATCGTTGGCGAGATCGGCCCGGAGCGACGTGCGCGCATCGACGCGATCAAGCACGTGGCTCAAGCGGAGGCCGTTGCATTCAATCTCGCGCAGCTCCGCAAGCACCGGCAGCTGACCCAGGTCGAACTCGCACAGCGTCTCGAGCGTGCACAGGCGTCGATTTCGGCCATGGAGACTTCGCAGGACAACCTGCTCTCGACATGGCGAGCGGCGGTCGAAGCGATGGGCGGACGACTCGAAATGGTCGCCGTGTTCGACGACGAGCGCATCACGATTCCTGCTGACGCGTCGTCATCGGTGCCTGAGCCGATGCGTCCGAATCCGGGCATCTCCGGGAAGCGCGGGGCGAGATAGCCCGCTTCTAGAGTCGTAGCCAATGGGTGAGGCAGTTCCGTTTCCGCAGAGCCAGCCGCGGGGATATGCATGGCTGGACGGCGAGCCGGCGTTCGATCCCGAGCGGCACCTGCAACTGGAGGAGCCCGTCGAGGTGCTGATGCTGGCCGATCTGGGCTACGACGCTGCCGAGATCGCCACGAAGGCCACGCCGGTGGCGCTGTCGTCGCCGTTCCGGGTGCTCAGCGACGAGGGCGCGGCGGTCATGCTGGAGACGGCACGTCGCCTGCGCTGCTTCACCCGCCCGGCGGGGGAGCGGATCGAGCGAACCGTGCGTGGCGGCTGCTACCGCTCGCGCTGGCTGCGGGACCTGTGCCTGAGTCCCGAGGTCACGGCGCATCTCGAGGCGATCTACGGCATCGAGATCGCCCCGCACCCGATGCCGGTGCATCTCGGCCACCTCAACTACGAGCCGTCCCAGATCGATGTCGGCATCGACAAGTGGCATCACGACACGCTGCCCCTCGACTACGTGCTGGCGGTGACCGATCCGGCCGAGGTTGCCGGCGGACGGTTCGAGTGGTTCGAGGGAACCAAGCACGAAGCCGCCGCGCTGGCCGACGCCGGAGAGCCGGTGCCTGCCGAGCGCACGGTGGCTCCCGAATTCGGTGGACCCGGCTACGCCGTCGCGCTGCACGGCGACATGGTGGTGCACCGTGCCGGCCCGCTCGACGCGATGTGCGAACGCATCTCGATGGTCAACGGCTACGTGTCCATGGACACCGCCGCCGACGAGCAGAGCCGCACCAAGAACCTCGTCGGCGTTGACGACCACGAGACACTGTGGACCGAGTGGGCCAAGTTCGCGGCCTGGCGCAGCAAGGATCGCCTCGCCCATCTCATCGACGAGCTGGAGTTCACCCCGGAGCGCGACACAGTCATCGCCCAGCTCGAAGACGCCATCGGCGACGCTCAGCGTGCCATCGACGAGATGCGTGCTGGCGAGAAGGGCCTGCTGCACTACGGCGACTGACCGAGCGGCTTCAACGCCAGATCGGCCTCGTCACGCCACGCTCTGCGGCGCGCAATGAGCCGCCGATTTGCGATGCTGGCGTGATGCAGACACAGATGCTCATTGGAGGCGATTGGCGGGGCGCCGCTGGCGGCGAGCTGATCGACGTCATCGACCCGGCGACTGGTGACGTCGCGGCTGGTGTCGCCGCGGGCACGCCCGCCGACGCCGTGGCCGCGTGCGACGCGGCTGCCGCAGCACAGCCCGGCTGGGCCGCAACAGCGCCGAGAGTCCGCTCCGAGGTGCTGCGAGATGCCCACCGCATCCTCATCTCCCACACCGACGAGCTGGCCGACCTCATCACGCTGGAGAACGGCAAGCCCCGCGCCGACGCCATCGGCGAGGTCGCCTACGCCGCGGAGTTCTTCCGCTGGAACGCCGAGGAAGCGGTGCGCATTCACGGCTCGATCAGCGTCGCTCCGTCGGGTGCCAACCGCATCATCACCCGCCACCCTCCCGTCGGTGTCGTGGCGATGATCACGCCGTGGAACTTCCCGGCGGCCATGATCACCCGCAAGCTCGCCCCGGCCCTCGCCGCGGGCAACGCGGTGGTCATCAAGCCGCCACGCGAAGCGCCGCTCACCTCCCTGCGGGTGGCAGAGCTGCTGGGCGAAGCGGGTGTTCCGCCCGGCGTCGTCAACCTGGTGCCTACCGCAAGCTCGGGCGCGTGGCTCGACGCCGTCGTCGACCACCCCGCAGTGCGCATGCTGTCGTTCACCGGCTCCACCGAAGTCGGCCGGGTCCTGCTGAAGCGCTGCGCCGACCGGGTGCTCAAGGTGGTGATGGAGCTCGGCGGCAATGCCCCGTTCATCGTGTTCGCCGACGCCGATCTTGAGGCCGCCACCGCCGGCGCCATGGTCGCCAAGATGCGCCACTCGGCCGAGACCTGCACAGCCGCCAACCGCTTCTTCGTGGAGGCACCGGTGCACGACGAGTTCGTCGAACGCCTCGCGGCAGCCATGGGTGCCATGAAGGTCGGCAACGGCAGCGACCCCGCCGTCACCTGCGGCCCGATGATCAATGCCGCCTCGGTGGACAACATCGACCGCCTGGTGCGCTCGGCGGTCGACGGGGGAGCGACGGCGGTCACCGGCGGCAACGCCATCGACGGTCCGGGCTTCTTCTATGAGCCGACCGTTCTCGGCGGCGTCGAGCCAGGCGCGCCCATCACCCGTGAGGAGATCTTCGGTCCCGTCGCGCCCGTCTCCAGCTTCACCGACGCTGACTCGATGGTGGCTGCGGCAAATGACACCGAGATGGGCCTCATCGGCTACGTCTACACCGGCGACCTCGCGAGGGGGCTGGCGGTCAGCGAGCGCATCGAGGCCGGCATGATCGGCCTCAACCGGGGCGCCGTGTCAGACCCCGCAGCGCCGTTCGGCGGCATGAAGCAGTCAGGGCTCGGCCGCGAGGGCGCCAGCGAGGGCATCTACGAGTTCTGCGAGACCCAGTACATCGCGGCAGAGTGGTAGCCGCGAGCGCGCTGTGCGTTCGCCCGTTCACGGACCACGCTCGATGCCACGTTGAGTGTCCGCTCCGCATCGTCGCCGGACGAGCAGGCACGCGACGATCCCGGTCAGAACGATCGCTCCCTCAGTTGCACGCGAGTCGGTCACCGCGAGCCATACGGCCGCAGCGATGCACAAGATGACGATGACGTATGTCGCGACCTGATCCCGGCGTTCATTGTTGATGTCTGCGTGGACCCGAGTTTCGTCAAGTTCGAGGCGATGTCGCTCCATCGTGTGTCGGTGATCCTGTTCTTTCGCCCAGTAGTCCGCGCGGTGCTTTCCCGATGCGGGCTTGACCTGCGAGGAGCTAGCGCCGTGGGCAGTAGCCCCGCACTCTCCAGGCGGTGCCGGCTGCCGTCGCGATGTAGGTGTGGACCTTGGCCGACGAGTTCGCGCATGATCCCTGAGCAACAAATCCATAGCGGTGTCGCCGCAGTGCCGCACTAGCGTGAGACCCATGTTCTGGGAGCCTGGACGAGCGAGACGGCTCAGTGAGTAGCGCGACATCGCTGCAGCTGGCCGACGAGCTGCGCTCGCGCCTGGAAGCGGAGAGCCAACGGATCGATTCCCCCGTCGAGTCGTTGGCTGCGGCGCTATTGGACGAGGGCCTCAGGATGAGGCGCTTCAGTGGCATCGTGTTCCGTGACGGTCCCACTGGTCGCCGAGCCGGTCTTGTGAACGGACCCGATGTTTGGGAGATCATCCGAGACCTGCAGTCGGCGACAGGTGATCACGCTGCCCGTGTGTCTCAAGTTCGAGATGAAGCAGCGCTGGCGGGCAGCGCCATCTCGCTCGCTGAGCAGTACTACGAGAGCTATCCGGCGGAGATCGACGATCGCATCGAACGGCACTACGAATTCGTAGAGCAGCTCCTTGAGGCAAACGAGACGGAGCGGCGGGCCGGAGCAGATGTCGAGTCTCGTGCAGGTGATCGGGGGACATCGCCGCGCAGCGGCATGTCCCTGTGAGATTCATCATCGACGAGATGTTCCCGCCAGCGGCGGCGGGCGAGCTTCGACGGCTGGGTCACGATGCAGTCGCCGTGGCTGGTGCCGAACTGGCTGGCGCAAGTGATGAATTCCTCTACGAGACGGCCGTGGCGCAAGGGCGGATAGTCGTGACCGAGAACGTGCGGGACTTCATTGGCCTTCAGGCCGAGCGCCTGCAGGCCGGGCAGCCAGCGATCGCGGTGGCATGCGTCCTCAAGCGACATCTTCCGCGAGGCTCGGCAGCGCTCGCACCTGCTCTGGCCCTGCGCCTCGATACCTGGGCCAAGGCGAACCCCGACCCCGTTGCCGGTCCGCACTGGCCGAGAGCCACGCGCTTGGCCTGAATCAGGGCGCACTGTCGGACGCTGCAGAACCTCTCGGCCCCAGGGGCTACCAGCGCCCATAGTCTTGGCGGCAAGTGCTGTTAGCTGCGTCGGCACCGCCGCTGTTGAGCGAACTGGCGATCCTGCTGGTTGCGGGGACACTGATCGCCTTTGTGTCGTCGCGTTTCGGGGTGGTGCCGATCGTCGGGTTCCTCCTGGCCGGTGCCGTCATCGGCCCCAGCGGCGTCGGCCTCATCAGCGACATCGACCTGGTCAACCAGTCAGCCGACATCGGCGTGATGCTGCTGCTGTTCACGCTCGGCATCGAGTTCAGCCTCGAGCGGGTGCGCCAGTTGGCGTCGCTGGTGGTGATCGGGGGCGCCAGCCAGGTGGCGCTCACCACGGGCATCGTCACGGCGATCGTCATGGCCTTCGGGGTCGACTGGCAAACGGCGACCTTCACCGGTCTGCTGGTGTCCCTCAGCAGCACCGCCATCGTGCTGAAGGTGCTCGCCGGCCGGCGGGCGACGACATCGCCGATCGGCAACGTCTCGATCGCGCTGCTCATCTTCCAGGACCTGGCGATCGTCGCCATGGTGCTGGCGGTGCCGTTTCTGGGCGGAGAGACGACCGGCGCGGTCGACATCCTGCTCGCACTCGGCAAGGCGGCGGGCATCGTCGTAGCGGTCGTGGTCGTGGCCCGGACGCTGGTGCCCGCGTTCCTGCGGAACCTCTCGCGCTTCCAGTCCGCGGAGGTGTTCCTGCTGGCCATCCTGGCGATCTGTTTCGGCACGGCGTACCTGACGAGCCTGCTCGACGTGTCGATCTCGCTCGGCGCGTTCCTCGCCGGGCTGATGGTGAGCGAGAGCCGCGTCGCCGCACGGGCGCTCGGTGAGGTGATGCCGCTGCAGATCCTGTTCTCGGCCACGTTCTTCGTGTCGATCGGCATGCTGCTCGACGTCGGCTATCTCGGCCGCAACCTGCCGCTGGTGGTCGGTCTCGCCATCAGCGTCGTCATCATCAAGCTGGTCACGACCGCATCGGCCACGCTGTTGCTGCGCCAGCCTCGGGCGGTCGTTGCTTCCAGCGCGATCGTGCTGGCGCAGGTTGGCGAGTTCTCGTTCGTTCTCGAACGAGCCGGCGAGGAAGTCGGGTTGGTTCCGGCAGGCCTCGCCAATGGCACCGATGCGTTCATTGCCGTCACGGTCCTGTTGATGGCGCTCAGCCCGTTCGGTGTGCGCTGGGGCGACGGTCTCGCTGCTCGGCTCGAGGCCGTTGCTGACGACCGGGGAGCTCGGCGCGCGCCGGTCGGCGTCGACGACCTCCCCGATCCCGCCGAGCACGAACCGCTGGTGGACCACGCCGTCGTGAACGGATTCGGCCCCCGGGCGCGCCGCATCGTCAGCGCCCTCGAGCTGGCGCACATTCCGTACACGATCGTGTCGCTCGACCCCGAAGCCCAGCGCTGGGCGGCCTCGACGGGCAGAAGGGTGCTCATCGGCGATGTCTCGCGGCACCTGATCGCGGACCGGGCGGGCCTGCGCGACGCACGCATCGTGCTGTCGGTGGACAGCCCCCCTTCGGCTGTGGAGCAGTTCGCCCGGATTGCCCGCGAACACAACCCCGAGGTGGTCGTGCTGGCCTGGGCGGCAGATCCGGCCGACGCTGCCGATCTCGAGCGCGAGGGTTTGGTCGATCACGTCGTCGCCGAGCGGCAGGCCGCCCACGATGCGCTCATCGCCCATGCGCTCGGTCATTTCGAGCTGGGAGAGCCGGCAACCGAAGCCGTCACCCACGCGGTGCTGCACACTGAGCGACCAGAATCAGACTCCGACGGCGACTAGCTGCTAGGCAAACGGACGTGGCGTGCCTTGACGGGATCCGGGTCGTGGAATTGACGGCCGGCATCGCGGGACCGTACGCAGCGCGCTTTCTGGCAGATCAGGGCGCGGATGTCGTGAAGGCGGAACCTCCCGGGGGAGATCCGTACCGAACCGATCCGGGCTTTCAGGCGGTGAGCCGCAACAAGCGCTCGGTGGTGCTCGACGACGTCTCCTGGGAACGGGCACCGATGCCTGGCGATGCCGCCGGAGCACCGGCGCGGCTGGGGGGCATCCTGCGGCCGACCGCTGAGTCGGTCGCGACGCCGGCGCTCGCCGGTCTGCTGGGCGGCGCAGATCTCGTCTTTGTGCCCGACGGCCCGACTGCGCAGGCTGTGCGGCAGGTTGCACCGGGTGCGGTGATCGTCTCGTGCCCGACGTGGGGCGACCGAGGGCCGTACGCGACGCGCGCCGGCACGCCGTCGCAGATCGCCGCGGTCACCGGCATCGGCTGGAACCAGATCAGCTATTCCGAGGGTCCCGTCGAGCTGGTGGTGCCGCTGGCCTCGTACGGGGCGGGAATGCTCGCCGCGATGGCAGCCGCGGCGGGTCTGTACGCACGGCGAGCCCACGGCGCTGCACCCACCTACACCGTCTCTGAGGTCTCCGGCTCGGGCGCCATGCAGATCGGCGATTTCGAGGTGCCCGAGATGGCCGGCCTCGACCGCGACGGCTCGTGCCCGCTCGGCTCGGCCGGCCGGCTGCCCGTCTACCGGCTGTTCCGGGCCGCCGATGACCGTTGGATGTTCGTGGCCTGCGGCACGCTGCCCTTCTACGTCGCGATGCTGCGAGCCATCGGCCGCGAGGACCTGCTGGGCGACGAGCGCTTCGAAGATCCACCGTGGGGACTGCTGGACCTCGAACCGCTGGCAGAGATCACCCCGATCCTGGAAGAGGCGTTCGCGCAGCGCGCGCTCGACGAGTGGCTGAAGATCTTCGCCGCACACGACGTGCCCTGCCAGCCGACCCAGACCCGTGAGGAGTTCATGGCGTCGCCGCTGGCGGCAGTCAATGGGCTCGACACGACGGTGTCCCATCCCGATCTCGGCACCGTGCGCACCCCTCCCCAGCCCATGTGGATCGACGGATGCCCCGCCGTCGAACTCCAGCCGGCTCCCCGGCTGGGCGAGCACACCGGAGAGGTTCAGGCTGAGCTCGAGGCAGGGGAGTGGCCTGCCCAGCCCGTTCCCGCATCCGCCGACGACACCACGGCGCCGCTGCGTGGTGTGAAGGCGGTCGATCTGAGTTCCTTCATTGCCGGGCCGGTGATCACCCGCCACCTGGCCATGCTCGGTGCGGAGGTCACCAAGATCGAGCAGCCCGGCGGCGACCCGTTCCGCGTGCTCGGGCCGTACTTCAACGGCTGGAACCAGTCCAAGCGCTCGATTTGCCTCAACCTCAAACAAGACGCCGACCACGAGGTCATGGCCAGGCTCGTCGCCGACGCCGACGTGGTCGTGGAGAACTTCCGACCCGGCGTCGCGGCACGCCTCGGCGTCGCCGATGAGGACCTGCGCCGCATCCGGCCCGACGCGGTGCTCGTCAAGAGTCCCGGTTATGGCCGCGACGAATCCATGGCGGACGTGCCGGCCTTCGACCCGCTGCTGCAAGCCCTCGGCGGGATCATGGCTGCGCAGGGCGGCGACAGCGAGCCGGTCTTCCTCACGGTGCCAGTGCACGACGCTGCCACGCCGATGATCGCGGCGTTTGGCGTGCTGTGCTCGCTGTACCGGCGCCTGTCCGATGGGCAAGGCAGAACGGTCCGCACCTCGCTGACCCAGACCGTCACCGCAGCACAGGCCGCCGAGTTCGTGCAGTACCACGGGCGACCCGAACCCGAGCTGGGCGGTCTCGACTACCGCGGCCCCGCAGGGGACCGCTCCTACCTCGAAGTGCCCGATTCCGACGCACCCGACTGGATCTGGCACGAGACCACGCCGGAGGGCGCCAGCGAGCTGCCGGTCGAGCGGCGCGGCTTCGTGGGCGCAGCGGTCGCAATCGAGAACAGCCATGTCGCCGATCTGCCCGAGACCGAATGGGGGCCCATGACCCAGGTGGGCACGCTCGTCGGCGGCATCGACGTGACGATGCGCCGCGCCCCCTTCCTCGACGAGCATCGTGCGGAGATCACCGCAGAGCTCGCTGCGCTCACAGGAGCCGACGCGCGGCCTGCGGCCGCCGACTGAGGTTCGCTGGTCCGGCTAGAAGGTGCGAAACAACGTCACTACGGTGACGCCATGACGACCGCGAGACTTGCCTCTGAGGATCTGCCGATGCTGCGCGGCGAGGCGGCCTTCACCGCCGACCTGCCGCTGCCCGACGGCTGCCTGCACGCCGCATTCGTGCGCTCGACGGTGGCTCACGGCGAGCTGGGCAACGTCGATCTCAGCGAGGCCGAGCGAGCACCCGGAGTAGCTGCGGTGCTCGATGCGGAGCTGGCTGATCTGGCACCGCTGGAGTACTACCGGGCCACCACCCTCGACGGCCAGATGGCCCGACCGCTGCTGGCGAGCGGGCGGGTCCGCTTTGTCGGCGAGCCCATCGCCGTGGTGCTGGCTGATTCACCTGCCGAGGCGCTCGACGCGGCCGAACTCGTGACCGTCGACATCGACGAGCTGCCCGCTGTCATCGACGCCGAGCAGGCCGCCGCTGATGAGATCCTGCTCTACCCCGGCGCGGGCACCAACGTGGTGCGGCCGCTGGAGGGTCCCGACGGCGGCGGCTTCCTGTCGCAGCCCACCACGCCGGCGGACCCCGCCGCACCGCCGGCCCAGCCGGGTGACGATCCCTGTGCCGGCGCCCATTGCGTCGTCGAGCTCACCTGCGAGAACGATCGGATCACCTCGCTGCCGATCGAGCCGTGCGCCATCGTGGCGACACCGTTCGAGCTGATCCGCGGCACGCCGCCGGCGGCCGGCGCATCGCCCGATTGCGAGCTCGACATCTGGAGCACGGGCCAGGGCGTGCACAGCTCTCCCTACCTGTACCGGCGGCTGCTGGGGGTGCCCGTCACCGCGGTGCGGGTCCGCGAGCCCTACGTCGGCGGCGGCTTCGGCGGTCGGGGCGACCCGATGCCTGAGTTCTTCGTGGTCGCACGGGCCGCTCAGATGCTCGGCCTTCCGGTGCGCTGGGTGGAAAGCCGCCAAGAGCAGTTCATCTCGATGCCCTATGGGCGAGGTCAGCGTCACCGTATCCGGATGGGCTTCGATCCCGGCGGCCGAATCACCGGCATCGACGTGGTCATGTGGTGCGACGCCGGGGCCTACCCGCACATGGCGCCGATGCTGACCGCCGCCAGCTACCGCCAGAGCACCGGGCTGTACCGGGTGCCGCGGCTGCGCTACCGCATCGGCTCGGCCGTCACGAACGCGCCCCCGACCGGGGCGTACCGCGGCGCCGGGCAGCCGGAGGTGAACGCGGCCCTGGAGCGCGCCATCGACGCCGGCGCCCGGCAGCTCGGCCTCGACCCCGCCGAGGTGCGCCGCCGCAACCTGCTGCGTGCCGACGAGCTGCCGTTCGACACGGGCACCGGCATCACGCTCGACAGCGGCGACCCGCATCGTGCGTTCGACACTGCCCGAGAGCTCGTCGACGTCGAGCACTGGCAGTCGCTGGCCGCCGAGCGCCGGGCAGCCGGCAACCGCTCAGCCCTGATCGGGGTCGGCTACGGCTGCTACAGCCAGTCCGCCGGCAGCGGCGACGATCCCGACTACGCCTCGCTGGAGCTGGGCGCAGACGGCAGCGTGCTGGTGACCTGCGGCAGCCACGGCCACGGCCAGGGCCACCACAGCCTGTGGACCCAGATCACGAGCGCCCGGGTCGGGATCGCCGAAGGCTCAGTCCGGGTGAATGACGCCGACTCGGTCACTGCCAGTTCCGCCGGGGTCACGGGCGGCTCGCGCACATCGTTCGTGCTGGGCAGCCAGATCGCCGAGGCGGCAACCGAGCTGCGGGCGCGCATCTGCGAGGTGGCGGGCGAGCTGCTCGAAGCCAGCCCCGACGATGTCGAGGTCACGCCGGACGGCGCTCACGTCGCCGGCGTGCCGTCGCGCGTGACGAGCTGGACCGACATCGCCGCAGCCGCACCCGAAGGCATCTCGGCGACGGTCCTCGAACGGCGCAGCGGACCCACCCATCCCTACGGCACCCACGCCGCGGTCGCCGAAGTCGATGCTGACACCGGTCGTGTCGCCCTGCTGGCGTTCGCAGCGGTCGACGACTGCGGACGGATGCTGCACGAGGCATCGGTGGAAGGCCAGCAGCACGGGGGAGCGGTTGCGGGCATCTCCCAGGCGCTGATGGAAGCCGCCCGATGGGACCCCGACGGCACGCCCCGCACCACCACGCTCGTCGACTACCTCATTCCCGCCGCAGCGGACGTGCCCCCGATCCTGACCGCCAGGCTCGGCATCCCCACCGACCGCAACGCCCTGGGCGCCCGCGGCATCGGCGAGAACGGCGCCATTGCCGCCCCTCCCGCCGTGCAGAACGCCGTCATCGATGCGCTCGCCCACCTCGGCGTCGCCCACATCGACATCCCCCTCACGCCCCAGCGGGTGTGGGAGGCCGTCAGCGCCGCCGAGGCCGCCAGCGGCTGAGCCGCGGCGGCCCTGCGGAGCCGACCGGGTGGCATGGGTGCCCGCGTGCTGAATACTTGAGTTCTCTCACACCGCGGCGGAGGAACCCATGGTCGAACCGGACTTCCTGCACTTCGACACGCTGGCACTGCACGCCGGCCAGCAGCCCGATCCCACCACCGGGGCTCGGGCCGTGCCGATCTACCAGACCACCTCGTTCAGCTTCACCGACACCGAACAGGCCGCGAGCCTGTTCAACCTCGAGATCCCCGGCCACATCTACAGCCGCATCTCCAACCCCACCGTGGCAGTGCTGGAAGAACGCATCGCGGCGCTCGAGGGCGGCGTCGGGGCCGTGTGCACGGCCAGCGGCATGGCGGCGTTCCACCTGGCCTGCGCCACCATCGCATCAGCCGGCGACCACATCGTGGCCAGCCGCAACATCTACGGCGGCACCCACAACATCCTGAGCCTCACGCTGCCCCGGTTCGGCATCACCACGACGTTCGTGGATCCCCGTGACCTCGACGCCTGGCGAGCGGCCATCCAGCCCAACACCAAGGTGCTGTTCGCCGAGACGCTCGGCAATCCGAATATCGAGGTGCTCGACGTGTCAGCCGTGGCCGGCGTCGCCCACGAGGCCGGCCTGCCGCTCATGCTGGACGCCACCTTCACCACGCCGCACCTGATGCAGCCCATCTCGATGGGCGCCGACATCGTCATGCACAGCGCCACGAAGTTCCTCGGCGGCCATGGCGTCGCGATCGGGGGAGTGCTGGTGGACGGCGGCCGTTTCGACTGGGCCGCATCGGGCAGGTTCCCGACGCTCACCGAGCCGTATGCGGGTTACCACGGCATCACCTTCAGCGACGAGTACGGCCCCCAGGCGCTCTCGATGCGGGCCCGCGCCGAGGGCCTGCGGGACTTCGGCGCAGCCATGAGCCCGTCGGTGGCGTTCCACCTGCTGCAGGGCGTCGAGACGCTGCCGCTGCGCATGGACCGCCACGTCGCCAACACCGAAGCCGTGATCGAGTTCCTGCTGTCCCACGACGCGGTCAGCTGGGTGAGCCACCCGTCGGTGCCGACGCACCCCGACCACGAACTCGCCAAACGGCTGCTGCCCAAAGGAGCTGGCGCAATCCTGAGTTTCGGCGTCGAGGGTGGGCGCGAGGCCGGACGACGGTTCATCGAGGCCGTCCGGCTGGCGTCGCACCTTGCCAACGTGGGCGACGCGAAGACGCTCGTCATCCATCCGGCGAGCACCACCCACCAGCAGATGAGCGCCGATGACCTTGCCGCCGCAGGCGTGGGCGAGGACTTGGTGCGTCTGTCGGTGGGCCTCGAGCATCCGGGCGACATCATCAGCGATCTCTCCCGCGCCCTGCGCGCCTCGCAGAAGGGCTGAGCCGATGGCAGCTACCGAAGTGTTCTCACTCGACGTTCGCGGCCAAACCGTCGGTGTGGCCACCGGGGGAGTGGTTCCGGATGCCGCAGCGGCGGCCGATCAGCCCGTGGTGCTGCTCGTGCACGGCGCGGGCATGAACCGCACCGTGTGGCAGCTGCAGACACGCTGGCTGGTGCACCACGGCTACACCCCGCTGGCGGTCGACCTGCCTGGTCACGGCAACAGCAAAGGCGAGCCCCTGGGCTCGATCGCCGAGATGGCAGCCTGGCTTGCCGATGCCATCGCGGCCGTGTGTGGGCTGCTTGGCTGCGACGAGGTCTGCCTCGTGGGCCATTCGATGGGATCGCTGGTCTGCATTGAGGCGGCCGCAGCCGACCCTGATCGCATCGCCCGGCTGGTCCTGCTGGGCACTGCCGCCGGGATGCCGGTGCATCCGGCGCTGATGGGTGCCGCCGAGCAGAACGAGTTGCTGGCACCCGAGCTCATGACTGCCTGGGGGCACGGCAGCCGCGCGCATGTCGCCGCCAATCCCACGCCGGGACTCTGGATGCTCGGAGGCAGCGTGGCCTTGCTGGAACGGGCCGATGACGGCGTGATCCACGCTGACCTGTCTGCTTGCGCGGCCTACGAAGCCGGCAGGGCCGCTGTCCGGGTTCGGTGTCCGGTGACCGTCATCGTCGGCAGCGAGGACAAGATGACCCCGCCTCAGGCGGTCGTCTCTTTGATTGCCGACTTCGCCGACTGCGATGTCGTGCACCTCGCCGACACCGGTCACATGATGATGAGCGAGGATCCCGCGGCAGTGCGGGGTGCGTTGGCGAAGGCCCTGGCTCGTGCCCGAAACTGCTGAGTCGATGGTCGAGTCAGTGGTGCGGTTGAGTCGGCGGTTGAGTCAGTGGTGCGGGCCATACTGTGGCGGTGTTCGCCTCTGTCATTTCGCAATGCCGTCGTCTTTCGGTTTCTGCTGTTGCGTTCGTGGTGGGCGCGGGGATGTTGTTGTTGCCGTCGGTGTCGGCTGCGCAATCCGATGGGGGGCACCGCAGCGCTGCTGATGATGGTGGCGCTCTTGCTGCGGTGCGTGTCGAGCGCTTCGGTGGTGCTGACCGCTATGCCACGTCGCTGCTGGTCGCGGAGGCGTTCGCTGCGTTGAGCGGCGGCGCGGTTGAGGAGGTTGTTGTGGTGTCGGGCACGCAGTGGACCGATGCTGTTGTGGCCGCTCCGTTGGCTGGTGTGGTCAGTGCCCCGGTCCTCTTGGTGCCTGCTGGCGGCTTGCGTGATGATCTTGCTGGGTTCATCGCCGGCGCTGGAGTGACCGACGCGATCATCATCAGCGCGGATTCGCCGGGACGCGGTCACGGTGTCGGCCGCGCCGTGGATGAGGCGATTCGTGCTGCTGGTGTGGGGGTGACCCGGGTCGGCGGCGGCGATCAGTATGCGACCAGTGTCGAGGTCGCCCGCCGGCTCGGCGCCCCGGGCGAGTTCGGCGGGTTCGGCGCTACTGCCATCGTCGCGTCGGGCGAGGTGTTTGCCGACGCGCTGGTCGCGGGGCCGCTCGCTGCCCGGCGTGGGCTGCCGATTGTGCTCACCCCGCGTGGCGAGCTTCATGCTGCTGCGGCGAGCTATCTGACAGATGCGGGCATCGATCATGTCATCTTGATGGGCGGTGCAGCGGCGTTGAGCACTGCGGTGCAGGCCGGCATCGAGAGTTTGGGCATCACAGTGGACCGAATGGCCGGGGCTACTCGGTTCGAGACAGCCATCGAGTTGGGCGAGTACGCCGCTGAGCACGTCGGGGGCTGCTTTGACAGCGCAATGATCGGCCTCGCACGCGCTGATGTGCCGTTTGATGCGTTCAGCGCTGCGCCGTTGCTCTCTGAGCGCTGCGCGCCGCTGGTGCTCAGCGGGCGGGACGCCGTCCCCGCGTCCACCGCGGCGTTCCTCGACAGCATCCGCGCTGGCGGCGACAGTGCAACACTCACGGTGTTCGGCGGCAACGCCGCCATCAGCGCCGACGCGATCGGTTCCTATCTGGGACAAACCACCGTCACCGCCAAGATCCAAGGCACATCCGTCGCCGACGGTCGGCCCGACGACCCGCCGTCTCAGGGTGGTTCTGAGGGTTCGGAGGTGGGTGGTTCTGAGGGTTCGGAGGTGGGTGGTTCTGAGGGTTCGGAGGTGGGTGGTTCTGAGGGTTCGGAGGTGGGTGGTTCTGAGGGTTCGGAGGTGGGTGGTTCTGAGGGTTCGGAGGTGGGTGGTTCTGAGGGTTCGGAGGTGGGTGGTTCTGAGGGTTCGGAGGTGGGTGGTTCTGAGGGTTCGGAGGTGGGTGGTTCTGAGGGTTCGGAGGTGGGTGGTTCTGAGGGTTCGGAGGTGGGTGGTTCTGAGGGTTCGGAGGTGGGTGGTTCTGAGGGTTCGGAGGTGGGTGGTTCTGAGGGTTCGGAGGTGGGTGGTTCTGAGGGTTCGGAGGTGGGTGGTTCTGAGGGTTCGGAGGTGGGTGGTTCTGAGGGTTCGGAGGTGGGTGGTTCTGAGGGTTCGGAGGTCAACTCCGTGTCCGACGGTGTTTACACCGCAATCGCAGCCGGCAGGGGGCATTCGTGTGCTGTCTCGACCGATGGCTCTATTGACTGCTGGGGCGACAACGAGTTCGGGCAGGCTGACGCGCCCGACGGTGTTTACACCGCAATCGCAGCCGGTGGGGGGCATTCGTGTGTTGTCTCGACCGATGGCTCCATTGACTGCTGGGGCCGCAACGACTTCGGGCAGGCTGACGCGCCCGACGGTGTTTACACCGCAATCGCAGTCCGCTGGCATTCGTGTGCTGTCTCGACCGATGGCTCCATTGACTGCTGGGGCCGCAACGACTTCGGGCAGGCTGACGCGCCCGACGGTGTTTACACCGCAATCGCAGTCGGCTGGGAGCATTCGTGTGCTGTCTCGACCGATGGCTCCATTGACTGCTGGGGCGACAACGAGTTCGGGCAGGCTGACGCGCCCGACGGTGTTTACACCGCAATCGCAGTCGGCTGGTGGCATTCGTGTGCTGTCTCGACCGATGGCTCCATTGACTGCTGGGGCGACAACGAGTTCGGGCAGGCTGACGCGCCCGACGGTGTTTACACCGCAATCGCAGTCGGCTGGTGGCATTCGTGTGCTGTCTCGACCGATGGCTCCATTGACTGCTGGGGCGACAACGAGTTCGGGCAGGCTGACGCGCCCGACGGTGTTTACACCGCAATCGCAGCCGGCTGGGAGCATTCGTGTGCTGTCTCGACCGATGGCTCCATTGACTGCTGGGGCGACAACCGTTTCGGACAGGCCGACGCGCTGGCGGGCAGCTAAGGACTGAGCTGCGTCTGCATGAGTTGCGTCGTCTCGAGGCATCGCTATGGGTGTCCGACGGCGCCTGAGCCAACCTGCTGGATGACGGTCTTGGCGACCAGCATCATGACGCCCCACAGCATCCCCAAGATCGCCGCCATCGTTGCAGCGATGACTGCGATCACCTGCATCGTGTCGCCGCCCACCGCTATCCCACAAAACGCGAAAAACGCGACGCACGGCTTCGCAGCCGACAGGAAAGCCCTCGCGGCTGCCGTATCCGCAGTGGCGGCAGATACCGGTCTGATGTCCGGGCAGGTCGTGCATGACTACTGGCTGATGCGCGCGCTGCGTGCATTCAGCGAGCACATGCCTGGCGACGGACAGTTCCGCCGGAGCCTGTGGGCGTTCGGCGGCAGCACAGCGCTGCGGGCGGCGTGGGGATGCGCCAGGCGTGAGCGGATGGCATCATGGGCCGACGGCAGCCAGGCCCAGCTTGCCGTGAGAGGAGCCGGACATGGCAGTCGAGCGATTCCCCGTGGAGGCCTCGCACATCTTGATGTTCGCGAGAGCCATCGGTGACACGAACCCGATCTACAGCGATCCCGAGTACGCGGCCGGCACCGAGGTCGGCTCGATCATCGCGCCGCCGACGTTCGCACAATCCAGCGCGCAATTCGATCCCGACTACTTCCTGCGTCCCAAGCCCGACAAGAAGTGGTTCGGCAGCGGTCGCACGGCGTCGGGAACGCTGGTGCGCGACCTCGCTGAGTCTGATGGCGACGACGTCAAAGACGAACGCGAGGGCGACAAGCAGTCCGGCGCCGCCGCTGGAGGCCTGCACGCTGAGCAGCACTTCACCTACCACCGGCATCTGAGGCCCGGCGACGTGCTGCACACGGTCACCTACGACGGCGAGCGGTGGGAGAAGCAGTCCAAGCGGGCGGGCATTCTCAAGTTTTCCGAGTCCGTCACCGAGTATCGCGACGAGGACGACGAGCTGGTCATCACGGCCAAGGGGGTCGGCGTCGTCACCGAGAAGGTCATCGATGGCTAGGCCGGAGATGCCCCATCAAATGCGGATCGAGGGCTAGTGGTTCGCCAGTTCCACGAACGCAGCACCCAGCATTCAGAAAGGCACGCAGACATGGCACTCAGCGCATCGCAGCTCAACGTCGGCGACAGCTACTCCGAGCTGATCGTCGACGACCTCACCCGCACCCAGATCGTCCAGTACGCCGGGGCGTCGGGCGACTACAACCCGGTCCACACCGACGAGAAGTTCGTCACCGAGGTGGCCGGCTACCCGACGGTGTTCGCCCACGGGATGCTCACGATGGGCATGACCGGGCGGATGGTCACCAACTACGTCGGCGACGGCCGGCTCACCTATTACGGCGTGCGGTTCACCAGCCAGGTGTGGCCGGGCGACACGCTCACTGCTGCAGCCGAGGTCACTGCCGTCCGTGACGAGGACGGCCGCAAGCTGGTCGACCTCGACATCGTCACGACCAACCAGGACGACCGCCCGGTCCTCACCGGCAAGGCCACCGCCCGCCTCGACGAATGAGCGCGTACTCTTCATCCCCCCGACGACCGGACCCGTCACGCCGCGCCGGACGGGTGATGAGCGAGCGGAATCGACACCTATGCCAGAGCGCTAGATCAAGTATCTGCAAATCGCGCTCCGAAACCTTTCAGCAGCACCGTTGACACCTTCTTGGCGTGGCACCCCCAGATCCTCGACTGGCACCACACCGGACGGCCCAGCAACGGCCGCATCGAAGACACCAACAACCTGCTCCAAGTCCTGCGACGCCAAGCCCACGGCTCCACCAACCACGCCAACTTCGAAACCCGCGGCATCCTCACCACCTAACCTGACCCCACCGAGCCCAGCAGCCCCAATCCCACAAGAACGCGAAGGCTCAACTACTCTGCCGCTTCGTGGGTTTGCTCAGTGCTTGCGGTTCGTCTTCAGGCACGTTGGCGCGGCGAGCGTTGTGGCCGGCAGTGTCGGCAGCGATACTCGCTGTGGTGCTGCTGCCAACGGCGTCGTCTGCTCAGTCTGAAGAATTGTGTGTCGTCTCAGCGTGACCCTGACGACGAGACGAGCACGTATTTCGCGCGGCGTCACACGTTCACGCTGGCTGAGGAGTCGTCGGTGTCGTGGGGCCGTTCCACGTCGAGCCGGCATGTGGACACTCACGCGCTGTTGATCGAGGGGTCCAGCTCTGATGGGTCCGGGACGGTGGTCGGCCGGTCGGGCGGGTCGCATCTGGTGCTCGCGGCGGGCACGTACACGATCGAGGCCACGACCCGGTACTCGGGGGCGGTGGGCACCTATTCGGTGTGGGCTTCTTGGGCGCCTGCGTATGAGCCGTTGGCGGTGGTGCTGGCGGGTTCGGCGTCGGTGGAGTTGGTGTATGACGTGGTGCTGGATTCGGGGTCGGTGCCTTCGGTGGGCGCTTCTGGCTATGAGCTGCGGTGGCGTCGGGTCGGGGAGCGGGAGTGGTCGTCTGCGGATGCGGGTGCGGGGCTGTCGTTCGCGGTGCGCTCTTTGGTGCGCGGCGCGCTCTATGAGGTGCAGGCCCGTGCGGTGTGGACGGGCGGGGAGACGGCTGTTGTGCTGTATGTGACCGGCTGGTCGGCGCCCGGTTCGGGGATCGCGGGTGCGTGGACGCCGGCGAATGTGAGGGTTGCGTCGGGGGATCGGACGCTGGTGGTGAGCTGGGATGACGTCCCGGTGGCGAGTCGCTATGTGGTGGAGTACTGGCCCGAGGACGAGCCGTCGGTCCGCGCGGTCGTTGTGGCGGTGCGTGACGGGGACCGGTGGCGTGCGGACATCACTGGGCTGGCCGAAAGCACCGCATATGGGGTGGCGGTGCGGTCGGTGCGCACCGCGGGCGGGCAGCAGGCGATGAGCGATCCGGTGACGAGCTTCGCTGTGCCGGGCACCTATGTCGGCGCGAGCATGCGGACGTCGAGTTATCTGGGCGTGTTCTTCAGGCGGCATCGGGTGATCCGTTACAGCGTGTGGTGGCAGGGCGACTGCGACGGCGATTTCGTGCTGTGGGATCGGTACTCGGGCGGCGGCGAGTGGCGGCGGCTGAGCGGTCTGGCCTACACGAGCAGCGGCGACGGCGGGCACACTCTGACCGCGCCCGAGCTGGGGATCGACACGACATCGCTCGGGTCCTATCGGGCTGCTCTGTCGAGCTCGGAGGGCCGCCGTCTGCAGTTGCGGTGCAGCCCGCAGGGCGCCGCGCTGCCGTCTGCTGCGCAGGACCCGCCGGGCCGGCTGGTGGGCGAGGTCGCGTTCCGCCGCAGCGGGGGCAGCTCGCCGCCCGCCCCGGCCGGGGTCAGCGCGACCGTGGACGGCACGCGCCGCCAGCGGCTGGTGTCCTGGCAGCCTTTCACCGCGGAGCAGCTCGCCCGTGTTGGTTCGAGCATCGTCGGCTACGACGGCAGTGGCGCTGGCTCGAGGGCGGCGTCGAGCGGACCGCGTCGCCGCTTGCTGGCGGCTATTCCGTCCAAGGGCTCGCGCCGGGCCGCGCGTATGAGGTGCGGGTGCGCGCCCGCAGTTCCACCCATGACGGTGTGTGGTCGGCGTGGGCGGACCGGCCCGCAGTGGCCGCCCCCGACGGATTGCAGCAGCGCGGCGTGACTGTCACCGCGGCGTCGGTGCGTGAGGGCGGCGGCGCCGCTGTGTTCACTCTGTCGGCGTTGCCGCCGCGCAGCACGACCGCCCCCGCAGCGCCGATCTGGGCGCGGTGGAGCACCGTGGCGGGCAGCGACGCGGCTGGTGCCGACTACACCGCCGCGTCGGGAATCGTGGTGATACCCGCCGACCGCAGCCGGGCCACGATCAGCGTGCCGATCGTCGACGACAGCGCTGTGGAGACGATCGAGTCGTTCACCGTGGAGATCGCGTACCTCACCGGCACCGCCGCAGCGGACACGACCGCGGTCGCCGCCATCAGCGACGACGACGGGAACGTGCCGGGTCTGCCTTCGGTCGCGCCGTGCGACGGGATTGTGCTGAGTGGTCGGGTGGCTGGGGTGTTCGATATCGCCCAGTCGGGCTATGGGGGCGATTCTCATGTGTTCGTCGATGTGGATGTGACCTGCGGCACGCGCAGCGATGCGGTGGGGCTGCCGGTCGGCGTGGGGGTCGTGTCGGGCCCCGTGTCGAGTCTGGGGGCGAGCAGTCATTGCGTCACCCGTGTCGGCACTCAGGCGGTCACCGGCTCGACCGGTGCAGGCCGGGGCTGTGTCACATACGCGGTGACGCGGTCGATCAGCGGGGACACGGCGGGACGTTCGACGCGCATCGTTGCCGTCCCCGACGCCGGCATCGGGCAGATGCATCAGCTGCTGGTATGGATTGACGCGGACCGCGACCGCGTCCACGACCCCGGCGAGCCCTACCAGTACGTGGCGGCTGATTTCGTTGCGCGTTCGGTGGGGGGCGCGACGCTCGCCGACTACGGGCTGCCCGCTGATTTCGCAGTCGAGATCGTCCCGGGCCGCAGCACCCGCATCGGCCGCGGCGGGTTCGACAGCGAGCTGCGGCTGCGGCTCACCTCCCCCAGCGGGGCGCGGGCGCCGATCGTCGGTGCGCTGGTGGGAGTCACGGCCGTGGAGGCGGGCAATGGATGCGGAAACGAGGCTCAGTTCTTGAACGCTCAGTCAAGGCAGCGGTTACCCCCGGCCGACCAGCGGCATCCCGTTCGCCATCACAGTCATCGTGAGCACGTTCGTGTCGGGCGGCAGTTCGGCCATGTACCGAACTGCCTTCGCGACGTTGGCCACATCCATCACGGGTTCGGTTCGCATGGTCCCGTCGGCTTGGGGCACACCCGTTGCCATGGCCGCCGTCAGCGGCGATTCGGCGTTGCCGACATCGATCTGGCCGACGGTGATGCCGTGATCGCGGCCTTCGAGCGAAAGCGCTTTGGTCAGCCCGGTGATGGCGTGCTTGGTGGCGGTGTACGGCGACGAATTCAGCCGTGGCGTCTGTGCCGACACCGAGCCGTTGTTGATGATCCGCCCTCCTGAGGGTTCCTGGCGCTTCATCTGGGCGAAAGCCGCACGGGCGCACAGCCACGATCCGGTGAGGTTCACAGCAACCGTGTTGAGCCAGTCGTCGACTGGCAGATCTTCCACTGGGACCGGCCGGGTGCCTCGGCCTGCGTTGTTGAAGAGCAGGTCGACCCGGCCGAACCGATCGACTGCGGCTGCGAAGAGTGTCTCTACATCGGCCGGCGACGCCACATCGGCCGTGACGGCGAGCGCTTCGGCCTCGCACGCAGCGACTGCTTCGTCCAGCAGGTCACCACGTCGCCCGCACACCACCACCCGCCAGCCGGCCGCAGAGAGCTCCAGCGCGCTCGCCCTGCCGATGCCGCTGCCGCCGCCGGTAATGATTGCCACACCTTGGCTCATTGTCGTGCCTCTTGTTGTTGCTGGCGCTTCTGGATGTTTGCCCATTCATCGCGCAGCCCGACCGTGCGGTGGAACAGCGCTGGCCCCGTGCTGTCAGACACAGAACTGCCAGGAGCAGGGCTGTCGGCACAGAAGTAGCCGATCCGCTCGAACTGCACGACGTCGCCGGGGCCGATGTCAGCGATCGCCGGTTCGGCCACGCCTTCGAGGACCTCACGCGAGTCCGGGTGCAGGTCGTCGAGCGGATCGCCGGTGCGCTCGCCGGGCAGCTCAGCATCGAAGAGCCGCTCATACAGAGCAGCAGTGATCGGCACGGCGTGCTGGTCGCTCACCCATCCGATTGTGGCCTTCACCCTGCGGCCGTCAGGCGCCTGGCCGCCTGAGGTCTGCGGGTCGTAGGTGCAGCGCACCTCGATGACCTTGCCGTCCTCGTCGGTCACGGCATCGGTGCAGCGAACGAAGTAGCCGGCGCGCAGCCTCACTTCCCGTCCTGGTGACAGCCGGAAGAATTTCGGCGGGGCTTCCAGACGGAAGTCGTCCTCGTCGATCCACAGCGTGCCGCTGAACGGCACCTGCCGGGTGCCGGCATCGGGATCCTCAGGATTGTTGATTGCCTCCCGGTGCTCGGTGACGGGGTTGCCCCCGTCGTCGGTGGGCCAGTTGGTGATCACCAGCCTCAGCGGACGCAGCACGGCCATCCGCCGGAGCGCGCTGGCGTTCAGCTCGGTGCGCACGAACGACTCGAGCAGCTCCGGGGCGTGGCGGCTGTTGGTGCGTGCGACTCCGATGAATGCGCAGAACTCGCGGATCGCAGACGGCGGGTAGCCACGTCTGCGCAGCGCTCTGAGCGTGGGCAATCGGGGATCGTCCCAGCCGTCGACGTGGCCGTCCTCGACTAGCCGGCGCAGCACGCGCTTGGAGGTCACCGTATGGGTCAGCTCCAGCCGGGCGAACTCGGTCTGGTAGGGCCGATCGCCGCTGTGGTCCAGCTCGTCGACGGGCAGGTGCTCCAAGTACCAGTCGTAGAGCGCCCGGTTGTCACGGAATTCCAGCGTGCACAGCGAATGTGTCACGCCCTCGACGGCGTCGCCCTGCCCGTGAGCCCAGTCGTAGGTCGGGTAGATGCACCACCGGTCGCCTTGGCGGTAGTGGTGCTGATGGCGGATGCGGTACATCACCGGGTCTCGCATCTGCATGTTCTCGTGCTGCATGTCGATGCGGGCTCGCAGCACCCGGCTGCCTTCCGGATGCTGGCCGGCTGCCATCTCGCGGAACAGGCGAAGATTCTCCGAGGGCGGACGGTCCCGGTGGGGGCTGTCGGTCCCCGGCCGGCCGAAACCGCCTCGCCCAGCAGAGATGGCGTCGGCATCCTGATCGTCGACGTACGCGAGCCCCCGGCTGATCAGCAGCTCCGCCCACTCATAGAACTGGTCGAAGCAGTCGGAGGCGAAGCGGATCTCGTCGGGCTCGAAGCCCAGCCAACGCACATCGTCGATGATGGCGTCGACGTATTCGGGACTCTCGGTGGCGGGATTCGTGTCGTCGAATCGCAGAAAGCACCGGCCCTCGAATTCCGCCGCAACGCTGAAGTCGAGGCAGATCGCCTTCGCATGACCGATGTGGAGGAAACCGTTCGGCTCCGGCGGGAAGCGTGTCTGGACACGGCCCCCGAACCGGTTCGAAGCGTGGTCCGCCGTGACGAGGTCGCGGATGAAGTCACGCCCGCTGCGCTCGTCTGGCTCAGCATCGGAGTTCGCGGAGCGGGCGGGCCCTGTTCGATCAGGCACAGGTGTTCAGGCGGAGACCGTGACGTGCGGAGGCGGCCACGTCCCCGAGACGGCACCGGTCGCGACCAAGTAGTCCATCACCCGCTCCAGCTGTCCCAGCAGCGTCTCCAGGTCGTCGGCGTCGAGTGCCTCGGCCGCTGCCAGCGAGAGACGATCGGTTTCTGCCTCCACCTCGCGCCGCACGGCGTTGCCGTCGGGCGTCTGGGTTCCCTCGTCGGTGATCAGGCCGCGTTCGACGAGCCGGGCACAGGCGGCGTCCCACTCGTCGAGCGTCCAGCCGCGGATCTTCTGGATCGTGGCGCCGTTGCCGTGTCCGCCGCTGGTCATCATGGCGTGACACTCGACAGGGTCCAGGTCTGCGGCGGCCAGCGCGATGTTGTGCGCATCGAAACGGAATTCCCGCAGCAGGGTGCAGCCATGCCAGAGATCCATGGTGGCGTCGCCACCGTCGTCGCTGGGCCACGGCTGCTGCGCCCAGGCGCCGTACAGGGGCCGCGCCCCGGCAGGCAGATCGGCGGTGAAGCTGCGCAGCGCTGCCGCGGCGCCATCGATGTCGGCCGGCTCGGGGTGCTCGGCCAGTGTGCGGCTCATCGACGCAGTGGTGATCTCGCGGTAACGGGCGAGCACCGCATCGGGCGCCATGATGTCCCAGCATCCGGGCACTGCCCGGGAGACCATGCGAGGGGCGAAGTTGTAGAACACAGAGGTCACGGTGGGCGCGCTCACCGCACCCATCGGGGCGGACCGGTAGGCGAAGTACGCGTGCCACCAGCCCTTGAAACCGTCGTCGTTGAAGCCGTAGATCTCGGGTGAGTAGTAGGCGACCGTGTGGATGGGCTCCACGAACCGGCCCAGCCGGCGGATCGGGCTGCGACGGTCCTCGGTGCGGGGGATCTCGCCCATAGGTGCTCCTGGTCGGGGTGGCGTTCGGGTATCGGCACCGGCGGGTGGCATGGCGACCCGCCCGAAGTGGGCGCCATGGTATGGCGCTTGGACCCGGGAGGCGATGCTGATCCCCGGACGGCAGCCCGGACCGCTCCGGCAGGACGGCACTACGGTTCGGCCCATGACCGTTCACGGAATGCAGCACGAGGCAAGCGTGGAAATCGCTGCGAGCCCGCAAGCTGTCTACGACTTGGTATCGGATGTCCCCCGAATGGGGCAGTGGAGTCCCGAGAACATCGGGGCGGACTGGACGAGCGGCGATCCGGGCACGCAGGGCGCAACATTCGAGGGCCATAACCGGATCGGCGACCGGGAATGGAGCGTGCCCTGCACGGTCAGCCAGGCCCGGGTCGGCGAGTGCTTCGAGTGGGAGACGCGGTCCGATGACCCCGAGGGCCCCTATGTGCGCTGGACCTATCGCATGGCCGCAAATGACCAGGGCGGCACCACGCTGACCGAGATTTGGGACGTGCTCGCGCTGCCCCCCACGCTGCAGCCCCTCAGCGCCGAGCAGCTGGCAGCACGTGCTGATGTCGTGCGCGCCGGAATGGCGACAACTCTCGAAGCCATCAAAGCCGCCGCCGAGTCATAGCCCCGCCGGCGGCCGCCCCGCTGCGGGCTAGGACGTGCAGCCGAGGTCGTTCCGATCGCGATCTAGCCGGTAGGGATCCACGCCGATCTCCTTGACACGGACCGGCTTCTGCTCCCTGGTCAGATCGCCGCAGTTGAGCGCGTCTCCCGGCAGGTTCGGCAGGCACGGCTCGTAGGCCGGGTGGCAGTCGTCGGCGGGTTCGTCGGGGGCCTCCTGGGCCGAGTCTGGCTCAGGTGCGGCGGTGGATTCGTTCTGGGGTTCCGTTGAGGTCTCAGCGAGCGTCACGGTCGCCGATGACGGGGCGTTGAAGACAAATTCGGCACCAGAACAGGACTCGAGCTGAGCGTCAAGCGATCGCTGCTCGGCGGCGTCCATCGCCAAGTTCCAGCGCGCCTTGATCGCAACCCAATCGGCTGCGTACTGGCACCGGTAGCCGGCGTGCGGCGGCCACCAGTCCTGCGGATCCTTCGCTCCCTTGCTGCGATTGGTCGACGCACTGACAGCGATGAGCAAGCGCGGATCTTCCAGGTCGTTCCCGAAGCGTGTCCAGGTGCCGGCTGACCATGCGTAGCCGCCCGATTCCCAGGCTTCGGCGAGCGGCACGACGTGGTCGATGTCAAGATCTGATGCCGTCAGCACGACCACCGAGTCGTAGGCAGAGAACCACGTTCCGTCCGGGAGCCGTTCAGCGGCCAGCACTCGATCTCGCGTCGACTGGCCGCCGCTGTAGAGCCAGCCGTCGAAGACCGCCTCCCGGTCGTATCCGGTTCGATGCTCAGTTTCGACGCGCAGCCGTTCGAACAGGCCGATCACGCTCTGGCGCCGTTGCCGGTCGGCTGCCTCTGCCTCGGGGTCGCGAACCGTGGCTTCAGGGAATGTGACTTGGGGAAATGCCTCTGATTCCTCCACGTCGGCGGCGGTTCCATGGGCCTCGTCGGCCTCACCCGACTGGACGTCGTCGATGGCACGCTCTTCACCCGAGGGATCTCCGTCGCGCTCGCGGGAGACGTCGTCGACCGAAGCTGCTGGGGATGTAGTCGCTGCTGGCATCGGGGCCTGAGCCGCCGCGGTTGTCGGAGCCGCCTGCGGAGATGGTTGATCCGCAGAAGTTCCTGCTGTGGAGCGGGCGGCATCTGACTCGGCTGGCTGTGGCCGAGTCTCGGCGGTGTCGGGAAGTGACTCCGTCGAAGCGGGGCGAGAGTCCGAGACTGACGCATCAGGTTGGTTCGCCTCGGTATCCGCCGCGCCGCCGGTTCCGGTGCCGCACGCCGCGAGCACCAGTACGGCGCCCACCAGCAGGCGACCGAGCTTCCGCCTCGCAGCGCTGCGACGTCTCTCGATGGCCCAGCACCAGCTCACGAGCGCGCAACTTAGGTCCCAAGACGGAGGGTTGGCGGGATGGCTCGTTCGACCTGAGTGCAGCCCTACGCTCCGGGCATCAGCTGCAAGGAATCGCTGGGGAGGGCAGTCGCATGGACGCAATGGATCTCGGAAGTCTGAACTGGTGGGCGATCATCGTGGCGATCTTGTTCAACCAGGTGCTCGGGGCGGCGTGGTACAGCACCCTCGCGAAGCCGTGGATGGCCGAAGTCGGGCTGACCGACGAGGACATGGAGGCGATGAAGGGCACCCCGCGCCAGTGGTACCCCTACGTGCTGGCGATCGTGCTCGCATTCGTCTTCACGCTGGCGCTGGCACTGCTGGGCCAAGGCCTCGATGTCGACTCATTCGGCGAAGGTCTCGGGCTCGGCGTGCTGGCCGCAGTGGGCTTCGTCGTCACCTCCAACGGCATCAACTACGCCTTCGAGGGCCGCAGCCTCAAGCTGCTCGCGATCAACGCCGGCTATCCGCTGGTCTCCTACAGCGTCATCGGCGTACTGCTCGCGCTGTGGCAATAGCCACCTGCCGCCGTCGCATGGTCGGCGCCCTCAGTGGCCGGCGATGTGGCGGAAGGCTGAGTACTTAGGCTGATCGATGGCCACTCGGTGTGCGACAGAGGTGCGCAGATAGTCCGCCAGTCCCGGCTCGTCCAGCGGCATCGAGCCGTCCCGCAGGCAACGGACGAGCTCCCAACGTCCTGCGGTGACCTGCTCGGCGACCGCAGCGTCAGAATCAGCATCCGACGCAGCGCCTGAGTTCGCCGGCAACGTCGCGTCGCCGACCAGCGTGGCGAGCCGCTCCAGCTCGTAGCGATGGAGCTGCGGGCCGATCAGGCGTTCCCGCAGCGCGATGTCAATCGAATTGCCCGCCACGAGAGCCAAGAAGTTCGTGCGCCCCTCGGTGGCCTGGCGGACCTCACCATGGAGGAAGTCGCGCACGCTCTCGAGCAGCTCGTCCACTCGGGGCATGTCGCCCGCCGCGGCATGCGCCTCTGCGCTGGTGTGGCTGCCGCCGAGCGCTGACGGGCCGCTCGGGCGACGGCCGAAGTCGGCTTCGAGCAGGCCCAGCTCGGTCACCGCGGGCAGGAACTCCACCGGCCCGGGAATGATGAGGTTCACGCAGTCGAGCTGGCACTCGGAGCTGCGCCGGCCGATGCCGGGCCGTTCCACGGTGGCATCGGAGCCCATCCGGTAGCGATCCGCCATGCCGAGGCAGCCCACCGCCCACCAGAACGAGCCGAACACCTCCCAGTACTGCACCCGGCCCCGGTCCACCGGCGTGCCGGCGACGTCTTCGTAGCCGGCGAACAGATCCTCGTACTCTCCGAAGCCGCCGACGGGCAGATGCCGCTGCCCGAAACGCCACGAATTGGTGCACATCCAGCCCAGGTCGCGCATCGGGTCGCCGATATGCGCGGTCTCCCAGTCGAGCACCGCAACGAGACCCTCGTCAGGATCCACCATGACGTTGCCGTTGCGGAAGTCGTTGTGCACCAGCGTCGCCTGGAACGATCCGCGGCCTTCCAGTTGGGTGGTCAGCCACCGGCCCGCGTAGTCGATCATCGGCTGGGGAGTGGGCATCTCCTTGTAGCGGTCCCACGACTCGGCGAGATACTCGGCCGGATCGACCTGTCGGAGCACGCCTGCCAGGCCCGTTGCGTCCAGATCGATGCTGTGGATGCGCGCCATCTCCTGCCCGCACTGGTACGCCAGCCGCGAGCGCGCACCGGCCAGCTCGGGCGCTCGGGCGATGCGGGCGCCCAACGTCTCGCCGTCCAGCCATTCCATGAGGAATCCGGCACCGATGCCGTCGCCGGACGCCAGCACGTACAGCACCTCGGGCTCAGGTACGCCTGCTGAGCGTGCCGTGCTCATGCACATCGCCTCGGCTTCCACGCCGGTGACGTTGTCGCCCTCTCGATCCTCGCCGTCGGGCCCCCGGCGCAGGCAGATGTCGAAGGTTGCGTCGGCATCCGACTCACGGCGGCCGCGCAGCCGGTAGGTCTCCATGCTGGCGCCGCCGCTCAGCCGTTCAGCGTCCTCCAAGCGGGCGCAATCGGGTATCTCACGGCGCACGACTGCATCGAGCGCATCGAAGAAGTCCGGCAGCCGATGCTGATGCTCGCCCGTCACCGTGCGCTCCCCGGACGGAATTCGAATCCGGTGCGAATCCGCAGATCAGCCGTCGGTGTCGAAGACCTTGCCGGAGGCGGTCTCGGCACGGCTGGCCTCGGCGAACTCGGCGGTCACCGAGCGCAGCTCGCCGAGCCAGTCAGAATCGACGAATCCCGGCAGGCACAGGTAACCGTTCGCCTCGTAGTCGGCACGCCGGCGGTCCGTGATGAGATCGTTGGCAGGCGGGGCAACGTCGGCGAGTGTCATGACCGAAACCGTACCGGGCACTGCTCTGCGATACCTGCGTGCTCAGGCCGACCGTGAAGTCGGCCACCAGCAGTGCCGTGATCTCGGCGATGAGCGCGGCAGCGAAGTAGCGTGAGACGATGACTGCGGAGCTGGTGATCTCCGGGGGTCGATTAGCGGTTCCGACCGAGGCTGTTGACCCGGTTGATGTCGTCATCGACGGGGGGCACATCGCTGCGGTGGTGCCGGCAGGAGAGGCCCCGGCGGCCCGTCGGCGCCTGGACGCATCGGATGCCTGGGTGATGCCCGGTTTCGTCGACATCCAGGTGCACTTCCGGACTCCAGGAGGCACCGAGAGCGAAGACATCGCCTCAGGCGCTGCGGGAGCAGCCATGGGTGGAGTGACGGCCTGCGTGATGATGCCGAACACGATTCCGGCGATTGATTCGCCTGCCATGGTCCGGGAGGTCTTGGGCATGGCCGCTGGCGCGCCGTGCGATGTCCGTACGTCCGCCTGTGTCACTGCGGATCGCGCAGGGGAGCGCCTTGCCGACCTAGGTGCGCTGTATGCCGCAGGAGTGCGGGTCTTCACTGACGATGGCGACTGCGTCGCCGACGATGCGCTCATGGGAGCGGCGCTTGCGGCCACCGTCAAACTGCGCGGCGCAGTCATCAGCCAGCACGCCGAGGATCCCGCAATGGTCTCGGGCGGCGTGATCAACGAGGGGCCGGTCGCGGAGCGACTCGGCGTGCGTGGCAGACCAGCCGAAGCCGAAATCTCGGTAGTGCATCGGGACATCGAGCTTGCACGGCGCACCGGCGGTCGCCACCATGTGCTGCACCTGTCGACTGCGAGCGCGATGGAACTCGTGGCGCAGGCCAGACAGGACGGCGTTCGGGTGACCGCCGAAGTCACCCCCCAGCACCTCGTGCTCACCGAGAACGACGTCGAACAACTCGGCACGACCGGCAAGATGAACCCCCCGCTGCGCTCGGCCAGTGACGTAGCGGCGCTGCGGAGGGGAATCGTCGATGGTGCGCTGGACGCCGTTGCGACCGACCACGCTCCGCACCATCCCTCTCTCAAGGACTGCTCTCTCACGGATGCGGCACCGGGCATGATCGGGGTGGAGACGATGGCGTCGGTGGTGTGGTCTGAGCTCGTTGCCTCCGGCGGGATGTCGCCGGCTCGTTTCGTTGAGGTCGTCTCGACGGCACCCGCTCGTATCGCTGGTATCACTGACCACGGCAAGCCGATCCGTCCCGGCAGCCCTGCCAACGTCACGGTGTTCGACCCGGCCGAGGCGTGGACGGTTCGCGCCGCTGACCTGCAATCGCGCAGCCTCAACTCGCCTTGGGTCGGACGCACGCTGACCGGCCGTGTGCGTCACACAGTGCTGACCGGAAGCCCGGTCGTGGTCAACAGCAACTTGTGCTCATGAGCGAAGAACCCCAGGCGCACCAGCTGCGGGACGCGCCCGGAGGCCTCGGCAGCACAGTTACCAGGCGCCGGCCTCGCGCCAAGCTTCGAGCTCTTCCCATTCGGCGCCGGCTTCCAGCAGCACTTCCTCGGTGTGCTGGCCCAACTCGGCCACCCAGGTTCCCGCCCGGGTCGGCGTGTCCGACATTGTGATCGGGCAGCCCACCCAGGTCTGGGGGCCCCACTCGTCGTGGTCAGCTTTGACGAGATAGTTGTTGGCGTAGGGCTGATCGCTGGCGACGACCTCCGAGTGCGACCGAACGGGACAGAAGCGCTGTTCGGCTGCTTCGAGTCGCTTGGACCATTCCTCGGTGCTGCGGGTCTGGAACACCTCGGTGAAGAATGCCCGCATCTCCAGTGCCACCTCCTTCGGCACGAAGTAGGCGTTCCAGGTCGGATGGTCGACAAGGTCAGTGCGTTCGATTGCTTCGCACATGCTTGGCCACAGGTGCTCGGGGCAGCCGGCCATGGCGAGCGCGCCGTCTGAGGTCGGGAATACGCCGTACAGCGCATGCACCAGCGGATGACCGCCGTTGGAACGGCCGGCCTCCTCCCCGGTCAGCAGCAGGTGCGTGTACTCCGTCGCCTGCAGCCAGATCTGCCCGCCGAGCAGGCTCACGTCGACTCGCTGGCCCCGGCCGGTGCGCTCCCGTGCGTACAGCGCCGCCAGGATGCCGGTTTGGAGGTTCTGCGCCCCGCAGTGGTCGGCGACGAGTGCGCCGTAGGTCGACAGCGGGCCGCCGTCGAAGCCGCTCGAGGCGACGACTCCGCCGGCCGCCTGCCCGGCGATGTCGGCGCCTTCCCGGTCAGCGTCAGGTCCGTAGGGTCCCATAAAGCTGCCAGCGGCCCAGATGATGCGGGGATTCACCGCTGCCAAGTCGTCATAGCCGAGGCCCCACTCATCAAGTGTCCCCGGCTTGAAGTTCGACAGCACCACGTCGGCGGTCTCCACGAGCTTCAAGAACGCCTCGCGCCCTGCATCGGTGCGCAGGTCCAGCGTCACTGAGCGCTTGCCCCGGTTGCATGCGATGAACACCGAGGTGTGCCCGAAGTCCTCGAGCATGTCGACGTGACGCCCGACATCTCCGATCTGCGGCAGCTCGATCTTGGTGACCTCGGCGCCGAGGCCGTGCAACATCGCGCCGGCCTGCGGACCCTGCACCAAGGTCGAAAGGTCGAGGACTCGTACTCCGTCAAGTGCACCGGGCATGGCTGCTCCTTTGTCGCGCCGAAGAACTGCGCTTGGGTCGGCTGTGGTGCGGAAAGATCGTAGTGAGCGGTCGTCGAATCTCTCACCCCTGCGTTTGCATGCCCATAGAGCGAAACTCAGCCGCAGCGCCCGGTGCGGGGTGCCCGATTGGGGGCTGCGGTTGCGCTGTGGGCCAACGTGGCCAGCATCAGGCGGCATTGGCACGCAGGTCACCGGTGGAGGTGGCCGATCAGCCTGCTGAACGCCGGGCGGGAGCGTTCATCGGGATTCCGCCAGAATGCGGCGGGCCGCCTTCGCGGCGGTGTCTGCCCGGGTCTGGCCGGTGATTCGCCGGATGTCGGCACCAGCGGGCGCGGCGTCTGTGAGCGCGTCTCGCACGTCGTCGCCGACTGCTGCGCGGCCGCCGACGATGATGATCTCGGCGGGCCGGTAGTCGGCGACAAGAGCCGATGCGGCCTTTGGCAGCGTGTCACGCTCGGTGTAGGCCACGGCTGCGTTGTCGGTGGCGGCGGCCAGCGATGCGGCAACTCCGACATCGGGAGGGGACCAGCCGTTCGCGATGATCAGGGTGATGTCGCGGGTCGCCGCATCGGGGTCGCCCAGCACGCGCCGTGCTGACTGGGCGGAGGTATCGACGCGGTCGGCGCCCGTCAGCCGCGACACGCTTGTGGCGGCGCCTGCCGTGCCCAGGACGGCGCGCCGCACTTCGTCGCTGACCGCTGCGGCACCGCCGACGATGATCGCACGGGTCACTTGGTAGTCGCGCAGCACCGACGCGGACGGCTCAGGCAGTCGGTCCCGCTGAACGTACAGCACCGCGGACCGGCTGATGCGTGCCGCCAAGGCGGCTGCGGCGCCGATGTCCGGCGGACTCCAGCCATTTGCGATGATCGCCGTGACCCGGCCGGCGTCGGCAGGGCTGCCCAGGATCCTCCTCGCGACACCCGCTGCGGTCTCGGAGCGGTCCGCGCCGCTGACTCGCGTGATGCCGGAATCGGCCGATGCGAGCCGGATCTGCGTGCGTACGTCATGGTTCACAGCGGACAGGCCTCCGACGATGATCACCTCGGCGGGAAGCGCCTCCCGCAACAGGGCCGATGTCTCCGAAGGGAGGCCGTTGTCGGCGGTGTACGTCATGACGGCGCTGCTGGTGCGTGCAGCCATCACCGAGGCGACGCCGACGTCTGCGGGGCTCCAGCCGTTGGCCACGACGAACGTGACGACCCCCACGTCAAAGTCGCCGCTGCCGCCGCTGCCGCCGCCGCTGCTGCCGCCGCTGCTGCCGCCGCTGCTGCCGCCGCTGCTGCTGAGGAGCGTCGGGGCCGGTTCAGCCAGCGCGGCGAGCACAACACCGTTGGCCGAGACGGCCTTCAGCGACTTCGGCGGGTCAAGAGGATCGTCGTGCAGGTCGCGGTAGCTGACCGTTGCCCGCAGCCAGTGCCCCACGTCGTCGCTGCGGGGCCGATAGCTCGCATCGGCAGCGTTCATGATCTCGACCCACGATGCCGGATTGTCGAACGCTGCGGATCGTTCCCATTTCCAAGCCTGGTCTCGTACAGCCCCGTCCGGGTCGGTCAGCCGTGCATGCAGGGTCCGGCCGACTGCCGGGTTCACTGAGGACAGTTCGAGGACTCCGTCTTCGTCGACGTTGATGAGCGTCACTGTCGCTGCAAGCGTTCCGTGGCTGGTGCCGTCGAAGGCTCGCACCGTGACGTCGTATCGGTTGTCACGGTTCGCGTCGGCCCGGCCTTCGAAGTCCGGGAGCGTCGCGAACGACAGGCGGCCTGCCGCGTCGATTCGGAAATGGCGGGCGTCGGGTCCGCCGACGGACCAAGTCGGGGTCACATTGTCTTCGGGGTCGAGCGCCGAGTAGAAGCTCACGGTGCCTAGGCGATTCTCGTTCCAGTCGATGTTCGTCGCGCCGCTCACCACCGGCGCTTCGTTCACGTCAGTGACTCGCACTGTCACTTCGAGCTCTCCGGTGAGGCTGCCGTCAGATGCCTGCACCGTGATCTCATAGTCGTTGCTGCTCGCAGCGTCGTAGTCCGGCTGGCTCGAGAACCGGAGTTCGCCGGTGGTCTCGCCGATCTCGAACCGGCTCGCATCGGGACCGGACACATCCCAGGTCACGCTCTCCCCTTCGGGATCTGCTGCGGTGTAGCGTGCGACACGGTCGGTGCGGCCCTCCGCGTAGCTCGGCGACGTCGGGCCGGATATCTCGGGTGCCTCGTCCACATCGGTGACAGCGACGGCGACTCGCTGCGTGCCGGTTGCGCCCGAGGGATCGCGTGCTGTCACCGTGACGGTGTATGACGGCGAGGTCTCGTGATCCAGCACTGCTGTGGTCGTCAGTTGCCCTGAGGCGTCGATCGCGAACCGTGCAGCGGAGGCCGTGTCCAGCGAGTACGTCAGGATGTCACTGTCGTCGAGATCTGTCGCGGTGACCGTTCCGGTGATCTCGGTCCCTGCCGGGGAGTTCTCCTCGACAGATCGCGGGACGGTTCCCGAGTTCGGGAACTCCGGAGCATGGTTGACTCGGTCGTTCAGCCGCACTGCATTCGCCGAGACCGCCCGGGCTGACCTGCGGGCAACGCCGCTCTCGTTGTCACGGTAGGAGACGGTCGCCCGCAGCCAGTAGCCGATGTCGCCGCCGCTCGGCGTGTACGACGACCCGGTCGCACCGGTGACGGCCGACCAGGCTGACCGGTTCTGTGAGCGTTCCCAGGACCATGCCGTATCCGTCACTCCGCCGTCAGGGTCCGTCAAGGTCGCGGTGAACGGGGTGGCATCCTGCGGCTGCGGCGACGAGAACGACACCGACCCGGTCTCGGCCACGTTGGTCACCATGACCGTCAGCCGTCGGGTCGCGGTGTGGACGCCGTCGCTCGCCCTCACCGTCACGGCGTAGGAGTTGTCGGCGCGTGCGTTCTCCGGCTTCTCGAAATCCGGCGTCCGCGTGAACGCAACTGCGCCGGTGGCCTGCCCGATCGTCATGTCTGCTCGGTCTGCGCCGGCCAGCGTCCAGGTGATGCGGTCCATCTCGGGATCGGCTGCCTCGAACCGGGCGACTTCGCCGGTGTGCCCCTCAGCGACGCTGACAGATCCGCTCGCCGGTGCTCCGGTGATCAGCGGCGCCTCGTTCACGTCGGTGACGTTGACCGTTACCGGGAAGGCATCGTCGATGTCGGGAACGGCGTCATCGACTGCTTCGCCGGCTGTGTCCGTGCGGTCCGACACGTGCAGCGTGACCGAGTACGCGTCTTGTGACTCATGGTCCGGAGGACTCCTGAACCTCAGCACGCCGCCTACGGCGGTCCGGCCGATGGTGAAGGAATCCGCGTCCGGCCCCGACAGCGACCAGGTCATGTCTTCGCTGTCCTCGGGGTCGTTGGCCTCGTATGTGCCGACCGCGTTCGTTGCGTTCTCCGGGTAGTTCACCGACGCGTTGCCGGAGATCTCGGCTCGCTCGTTGACGTCCTGCACCTGCACGCGCAGTGAGACGACATCCCCGAGGCCCTCCGTGTCGCTCGCGAGCACGTCCACCTCGTAGATGTTGTCGCGGTCGTGGTCGGCCGGCATCTCGAAGTCCGTCGGCGCCGCGAAACGCAGGACGCCTCCGGCGATCGTGAAGTCGAGACGGTCGACGCCCGCCAGCGCCCAGGAGACGGCTTGCTGCTCAGGGTCCGCCGCGTTCAGCGCATGCAGGCTCGCAGTGCTGCGGGAGTTCTCGTCGGCTCTCAGAACTCCGGCAGGCGCGTTGGTGATCCGCGGCGCTTCGTTGCGGTCGGTGACGGTCACTTGCACCGGCAGCCGCAGCGTCTCCCCGCCCAAGACCGCGGACAGCTCGACGTCGTAGACGTTGTCACCGTCGGCGTCCCCCGGCGACTCGTGGTCAGGAGCGTCCTCGAACTTCAGCGCGCCGTCCACAAGGCGAAACCGGTGGGCGTCAATTCCGCCCAGCATCAGAGCCGCTGTCTCGCCTTCGGGGTCGTCTACCTCGTACGACGCCACGTCCGCAGCCGAGTTCTCAGGATGCTCGACGGCCTCGGGGCCGAGAATTGCTGCCGGCTCGTCGACGTCGTTGATCTCGACGCTCACGACGACGGTGTCGTCGACGACCGGCGCGGGCGAGTCCGGCTCGTCGTCGTCGTCCCTGCCGTCGCTGACCGACACCGTGACGGCATAGGACTGCATCTGGGCGCCGTCTTCGAAGTCCGGGTCGAACCTGGTCGTGATCTGGCCGTCCGCGTCGATGTCGAAGAGGTCTTCGTGAGACCCTGCGAGGGAGTAGGCGAGCGCATGTCCGAGGACTCGGCTTTCGTAGTCCCTCGCTGCGACCGGCGGCCCGACGGCCGCGCCGACGCCGGCGTTCTCGTCGACCGCGCGGCTCGTCCGCTCGCCGTCGGGGAAGAACGGCTTGCTGTTGCTCGCGCCCGGCGTGCCCCTCGCGGCAGCCGACCAGTTGCCGGGCCGCCCGGCGACTGCCCGCACTTGCACGTCCCGGGCGTGCACGTCGCCGACGCCGAACGCGATGGTCGCGGTGCAGCTGCCGGCAGAGCAGTCGACGTCCTGCGTCGTCCACTGAGCGTCGGCTCTGTCCGCCGCGTCGGCCCGTATGTGGCGGATCTCGTAGCCGGCGACGCTCCCGCTTTCCGAGTCGGCAGGCTCGTCCCAAGCGACGACGAGCGCCTGGGAGGCGGGCTGCACATAGCTCAGCGACACCGCGCCGGGCTTGGAGCGATGCCCGTAGACCTTGAGATCCCATGAGCGGACGACGTTGGGAGGCCCGCCGGACAGTTGATCGGAGACGACCAGAGTCCATGCGCCGCGCGGGTCCTCCCCGAGATGCTTGGCCGACCCGAATCTGAACGCTCCGGTCATCGGGCAAGGGCAGCGGTATTGCACGGGCGTCGACAGCGTCGACTTCGTGCCGGACGGGGACACCAGCTCGATTCTCAGGTCGCGGAAGTCTGGGGCGTCGAAGTCCGCAGTCACTTCGACGAACTCGGCGAAGTCGAGGTCGCCTTCCAGCGTCACCGAGGCGCTCACGTTCCCGCCGGTCCCCGCGACGGCGCGCGGGACGCCGTAGGACCCCGCCGCGGTGCGCAAGCCCGGCAGCTTGGGCCAGCTCCCTGCGAGCTGCACAGCAGCAGCAGCGTCCACGACCCCGAACCCGTACTGGTCGTGGTAGCTGTACCTGTCGGTGTCCGAGCCGTGCTTCACGGCGCCGACGCTCCAGCCCAGGTTCGAGGCATCGTTCTTCCGTGCCGAATTCGCCAGGATCAGCTTGACGTCACGCCACGACAGGGTCGCATCGACGGATCGCACCAGCGCCGCGACCCCGGAGACGATCGCAGCGGCCGCGCTCGTCCCGCCGAAAGTGCTGTAGGCGTCGTAGGAATCAGTCGTCACCAGCCTCTGCGACGTGCTCCCGATGGGCGCGCATACCCACAAGTTCGGGCCCTGCTCCGACAGGCTGAGGGGCCTCCCGTTCGCGCCGACGGCACAGACGGCGGTCACGCCGTAGAAGTTCAGATGCTCGCGCAGCGACGTGAGGCTGGTGGCCCCATCGTTTCCCGACGCGAAGACGTACAGCGTTCCGTTGCCGCCGCTGCCCTCGCGCAGGCCGGACTCGACCGCGAGCACCCACAAGGCAGAGGCCCTGCTGTAACTGCTTTTTCCGCCACTGCGATTGAATCCCCAGCTGTTGTTCGACACGTCGGTCACCGCACGGTTGCGGGCAGCCGCGTCGGCTGTGTTGGCTGTCGTGAATGCCCACAGCAGGTCGTAGCCGTGGAGGCTCGCGTCCGGCGCGACGCCTCGCACTCCTATCGCGTTGTCGTCGGCTGCGATGAGGCCGGCGACCTGGGTGCCGTGGCTGTGGTAGGTGCTCGGCAAGTTGCGGCGGCTCGCCGAGTGAACGTCCCCGCCGCCGCGGTAGCTGTGATTCCGGGCCACGACGACATTCCGGCGCAGGTCTTCGTGACGATGGTCGAGGCCGTCATCCACCACCGCGACGCTGACTCCTGCGCCCATCGTCGTCGTCCATGCCTCTCTGACATTGATGTCCTCGCCGACGGTGCCGCCGTACTGCCCGCTGTTCTCGAGATGCCACTGGCAGCCGTAGTAGCTGTCCTCGATGCCGTCGGGCGGGTCAGCGCAGCCCAGCGAGTCGCGCAAGTCGAACGGGTTGACCCCCGCGAGCAGCACATACCCCCCGTCCCACCTCGTCGGGTCGCCGGCTGTGACCCGGACGTAATACACCCCGGCCTGCAGCTCCGCGGCGATGACGTCGCTGTACTCCCTGTCCTCCGAATCGGTGCTGTCGGCATACGGACGATTCGTGGTGCTCATCGCGACATCGTTCGAGTCCCTCAACTGCAACGACACCGCTGCGCTGGTGCTGCGGGCCTCGATGAGGAGCCGCTGCGTCTCGGGCAGACTGAGCTTGAAATAGTCCGCGTCGTCGGCCGAATTGACGACTCCGCCGGTCACCTCCCCCCCCACTCTCAGCGGAGCGGCCGACGCGGCAGTATCGCTCCCGGCCGCAGGAACAGCCAGATGCAGCAAATAGCCGGCACCGGAGCTCACACGGATGTAGTAGGTGTGGGCTGGGAGAAAAACGTTGATCGCCCCTCCGGGCCCGGGCTGTGCGAAGTCGTAGCGGACCCATGTGAGCTTTTCTCTGTAGTTGACTTCGTGCAGGGAGATCGTCGGGCCCGAGTCTGTTCCCGAGACATGCATGAACACCCAGCTGGCGCGGGTCAGCTCAAGCCTGAAATAGTCATACTTATCGGATGGGACGCTTCCCGGCTGAAGCATGCCCCCGAGAGTGTCGCCGAGAAAAATGCTTCTGGCGTCCGCAAACCCGGTCGAGTCCGGTGACGCGTCGACATGCAGCGTGTAGCTTCCGGTCGCGGCGGCGCCGCCCGACACGCCAAGGTAGTAGGTGCCGGCGGCGAGCACGTCATGGAGCCGAAAGTTGCCGTCTCCCGAGCCCGGGTACGCGTCGTCATTGGAGAGCAGCAGGTCGCCCCGCCAGTTGTACAAGCCGGCGGACGTGTCTGTGTCGCCCGAGCTCCACGCCGCGAACTCGCGCTCGGCACTCAGGCTGAGCCGGTAATAGTCGACGTCGTCGGCGGACTCGATGACACCTTGAACCGGCAGCCCAACGGCAGCCGCCGCCGCACCCGACAGCGTCCCGCCCGGGTCCGCAGGAACGCCCGCCGACGTGGCCGACCAAGCGCCGTCCGACGAAGCCACGGCACGCACCTGGACATCGTAGGAGACGCCGTTCTCCAGCCCCGCGACGATCGCGACGAGACGCCCGCCGGTCCACGCGTCATCGATCGTGGTCCAATTGCCCGGATCGCTCTTCTCCTCGGCAGTCGCGCTGCTCGCAATGCGGCGCAAGTCGTATGCCGTGATGCCGGACACGCCCGACGGCGCGGACCACGCAACAGTCAATGCCTGGTCGCCGGGGGCGATGCGGTCAATCGCCAGAGCTGCGGCGACCTGCGCAGACGAATCCGACGGCACCCCCACCAAGATCGCCACTGTCACTGCCAGCGCCGTCCGAACCGCAACGCGTCCCACGCTCGCCATGCTGCACCCCGACCACGCCCGAGGGCCGGCGGGAACCCGGGCCGGGCGCATGCGCATCCCGGGATCCCGCCGGCCGTCCGACGCTCGGAAAGGCGTCGGCCTCAGCTGCCCCGGCAGGGTCCCTGATAGGGGTACGCGACCGTCGACAGAAGGCCCCGTGTCGGTATCTCTTCGCCTCTATAGCCCGGTATCTCGTAGTTCGTGTAGTTGGGCCGGATCTGATACTCCGAATAGCCGCAGGCCACCGGGGTGATCTGGTGTCTGTAAAGGAGGCTGTCGCCGATGTCCACGGTCTCAAGCTCTTTCCAATCGCTCCACTCCTCGCGCAGGAGGCTGCGGGTCCGTCTCGACACGGTGTACGAGTCGAGAGGCGGCCTGCTGGAACTGCTTGCCTCACGCCAGCCGAGGTCGACGCCGAGCGGCTGGCCATCTGGTCGCGGGTAGCCCCAGTAGTAGATGATTTTTCTCACGCCACAGCGGTACTGCTGGGCCGACTCGGTCTCGCCGCAGCGGGGGTCGAGCTCTCGAACCCATTCCTCGTAGGGATTAGGCAGCGTCGTGAAGTCGACATGATGCCAAGGTCCCTGCACAACAGATCGTGAACTGCGGTCCCGGTAGAGCGCCATGATGCGCAGGTTGTAATCCGTATCGTGATCCAGCCCGGTTATCGCGGCCGACAGCATCGTGGCATCAACGAGCAAGAAGTCTTGAGACCCAGTCAGGTCGAAGTTGTTCGTAATCCATCTCCACAGTCCGTCGCTCCAGACGAAGTTGGTCATCAGCGGCCAATCCGCGGCAGCCTTCTTCCACCTGATGTAGTAGTGCGTCGGCGCATTGGCCGGCGGTCCCCATTCGAGATCGACCGTCCTGAGCTCTTCGACCGACGAGTCGACCCACGCAATGGCGTTGGGGTCGCCGTACAAGCGGATCGGGTGGAACTCCAGCCAGTCGCCGGACAGCCCGTAGACGTCGCCGGCAGGGTGAGCGAAGAGCGCACGAATTCGAATGTTGTACGTCCCGCCCGGTGCGAGCCGGTCCAAGGTGATGGAGGCATCACCTGTCACGACATTGCCCGTGGCCCTGTCCCAATAAGGAAGAGGCTCAGATCCGTCAAGCTCGATGTCGCTCCGGTACTCCTCGCCCTGCCTCTTCCAGTTCACTTGATATGCGCTGGGCCTGCGCCGCGGGGACTTCCAAGAGAGCTGCACTTCGCTGGGACTGGCAGAACCCCATCTCGCTCTTGCTTGCGGGATCTGTGAGTGAGGGATGACCTGTGTGTCAGGAACCCGTTCAGTGCCTTCGGCGCCTTGAGTGGACGTGCTGCCCGGATTGCTGCCGACTTCGACTGCAACCGTCATGGTCCGGCTGCTGCCGTCTTCGCTCTGGCTGGTCGTGACGACCGTCGTGAGCGCTGGCGTCGCATCGCTTCCCGAATCCTCGCCCGACGTGGCGCCGACGGACGGCGCCAGCGTTGCAAGGCCCACGAGAAGCGCTGCGAGCGCCAACGGCACTCGTCCCGCCCCCGACGTTCTGCTGTCCCTAGGGATCATGTGCTGTCTCCTCTCATTGCACTGGCAGTTACTTCGATTGCGCTCGGCGAGAGGCTAGTGGTGTGTCGCGGTTTTCTTGCGGGCAGGTCGCGGCCCGCTGACCTGCGGAAACAGGCTTCGGCAGGCCCTGCGCAAATTGCCGACGCACCACTAGGAGACTGCTGAGCAATTGCCGAAATCGCCGATCCGCGGACACAAAGCCGCAGGTCAGAGCATTCCTCGCAGGCAGACGGCGTTCGGCACCAGGTCAGCGGGCGGCGGGTTCGAGGGCGACGCGGACGTGCTTGTGGTGCGGGGTGAGCGACAGCGGGTCGCGGTCCTCGATGGCGGTGAGCTCGTTGACGGCCACGCCGTGGATCTTGTGCTCGCCGGCCTCGTCGGGATACTCGGTGCCGAAGCCGTGGGGGAGCGTGACATGGCCTGCCATGACCGTGTCGGTGACTTCTGCTGGCGCCTCGGCCTCGCCTCGCTTGGAGGTGATGCGGATGCGATCACCGTCCACCACGCCGAGCGCGGTGGCGTCGTCCGGATTGATCCGCAGCGAGCCGGACTTGTCCTTCTTGCGCCACTCCGGGTCACGGATGACGTCGTTGGCGGTGGATGAACGCCGCTCTCCCGCCGAGAGCACGAACGGGAAGCGGTTGTGACCCACCGCAGGCTCCTCGTCGTGCAGCGACTCGAACTCGTCGACCAGCTCCTCGATGAGCAGGTGAATCTTCCCATCGGGGTGCGCAATGCGGTCCCAAGTCTGTTCGTACTCGCTGACGCTGTAGATCATCCCCGACGGTGAATTCACCAGCCTGTCGAACAGGTTGCTGGCCAGTTCGACGCCGTCGCCCTCGATGCCCGCAGCACGCACCTCGTCGGGGTAGCGTATCGAGGCCTGCATCGCCGAACCGAACATCACCGCAGCCGGGGCCATATCGCCCAGCGTCGGCCCGAGCGTGTCGTAGAGCACCACCGGCAGCTTCGCGCCGACATCGGGATCGGCGGCCGACGCCTCGCCGAGCGCTTCGATGAACGACTGCCGGCTCTGCTGCGCCGCATCAGCCAGCGCCGGGGTGGACGCGGCACTCCCGCCCATGGCTGCCACGAGCCGGCTGTGGATCTCGGCCTCGGGCAGCGAGTCGCCCAGCGGATCCAGAATCGGGTGACGCACTTGGAAGTAGTTGGCCGGCATCTCGCCGGCGAAGAACGTGGCCTCGGGCTTCTCGTACTGCGAGCATGCCGGCAGCACGTAGTCGGCTGCACGAGCGGTCTCGGTCATGGCGACATCGATCACCACCAGGCACTCCAGCTTGGCGAAGGCCTCACGGAAACGCTTCGAGTCCGGCAGGGTGTGCAGCGGGTTGGCCGACTCCACGATCATTGCCCGGAAGCGGTTGGGGTGGTCAGTGTCGATGCAGTCGGGAATCGCGGCACAGGCCACCAGTCCCGACAGCATGGCGTTGCCGGTGACGGGATCGACCTCGCCCTCGCCCGAATGGCCGCACATCGGGGCGAGCCGCAGTGGCAGGTTCATCCCGCCGGCCTTGGCGAAGTTGCCGGTCACCAAGTACAGCAGCCGCTGCAGCCACGAATTCAGCGTGGAGTGCGGCGCCATCTCGACGCCGAGGTCCTCCTCTGTCGACATCGAGCGGGCGTTGCCCATCGTGCGTGCCGCGGCTCGCAGATCGCTCTCTTCGATGCCGCACTTGCGGGCGCAGTCGGCGATGTCGGTACTCGCGAGCAGCTCACGCAGTTCGTCCCAGCCCGTGCAGTGCTCGGCCAGGAACCGCTCGTCGGTGAGCCCTTCGGAGACCATGATCGCCAGCAGCGCCGCCAGTGCCCAGGCGTCGGTGCCCGGCCGCACCCGCAGGTGATGGTCGGCCATGGCGGCGGTCTCGGACACCCGCGGGTCCATCACGACGAGCTTGCGCTCGTCGTCGTTGCGGATCTTGTTCAGCTCGTTGCGAGTCTCGGGAAAGCCGTGGCTCTGCCACGGGTTCTTGCCGATGAACACGGCGCAGTCGGTGTGCTCGAAGTCGCCCACCGCCCCGAGGTTCTGGCGACCGAACATCTTGCCCTGCGCCCAGAACATGCCGGTCTTCTCCTGAGCGAGCGCATTCGAGCGGTACTTCACACCGAGGGTCTGCAACACGCTACGCGCGTAGGCGCCCGGGAAGTGGTTCCCCTGCCCGCCGCCGCCGTAATACAGAATCTTGTCGCCGCCGACCGAGTCACGGATGTCCCCCAGACGCTCGGCGACCTCGGCGATCGCGACCTCCCACGACACTTCTTCGAACGTGCCGTCGTCCCTGCGCCGCAGCGGGGTGGTGAGGCGGTCCCGGCCGTTCTGGTAGTAGTCGATCCGCAGTGCCTTCTCACACGTGTAGCCCTTCGAGGCCGGATGCGCTTTGTCACCGCGCACTCGCGTGATCTTGCGGCCGTCGAGCCTCACCTCGATGCCGCAGTTGTTTGAGCACAGCACGCAGGCGGTCTTGTGCCAGACCTTGGTGGGATCCTCCTCGGGGGCGCCGTTTGACTCGACTGGAGTGGTCTGGACGCCGTCGTGCTTGGCACGCAAGGCGGCGAGGCGGGCACTGGCATCGGACATGAGATCTCCTAGCAGGATGCTGAAAAAGCCGATTTTCGGACGGTCGTCGACTACAAATCCGCAGGTCAGGGGCTTGTACCTCTGGCCACGCCCGCATGTTTCGGCATTCTGCTTGGCGGGTGCGGGAGCGGACAGGGGCAAGGCTATGGCATATTGCTGCGCTAGCTTCGGGCCGGCCGGGGTGCTGTGCCCGGTCTCGGTGAGCGCCGGCCTTGATGGCCGGCAGGAGGGATTGCTCGTGCGGATCAGCGTTGACGCCGACAAGTGCTAGGGACACAACCGCTGCTACTCGCTGGCGCCGGAGCTCTTCGACGTGGACGACTACGGCTACGCGACCGCGGCCGGCGACGGCGAGGTTCCTGCCGGCTTGGAAGACAAGGCCCGCCTCGCTGCTGCGAACTGTCCCGAGTACGCGGTCATCATCGAGGACACGCTGAGCCGATGACTCCGGCTCCGACCACGCACACGCGGGCTGGCAGATTGCGGTCGGCGGGTTCGGTCTCGCTTGCGAGAGGGCGCCCTGTTGGCATCACCGTGACCGGAACCTCACCTCGGGTTGGTCGCTGTCTTTGGGTCCTGCATGTGCTTTGCTCGGCGCCCCGCCGGTCGGCTGGAGGTCAATGCTGCTTCAGTTCGAGCTGGTCGCGGACTTCGTCGGGGCCGATGACTCGGTAGTTCATGGCCTCGAGGATCTGCGCAGCGGCTCGCCGCGCGGTGTCACTACGCTGCCGCCGATGCATCACCCCAGCGAGCCATCGCCAGCATCGACCATCGACGCGACCGGCAGCGGCGCAGCCAGCGGAGGGCAGGCTGATGCCCTCGGTGAACCAGCGGGCGGTGACGTGTCGCCTTCGTCGCCGGTGCGGACTGTGGACGTGTACACGCACGGCCATCAGCCCGCAGCGGTGGCCCAGCACGCCCGCCGGACTGCGGAGGACTGCGCGGCGTTCGCACGCGATGTGATCCGCCCGGAGTCGCAGATCCTCGACGTGGGCTGCGGTCCGGCTTCCATCACGGTGGGTTTGGCCCGCTGGGCCAGTGACGGTCACGTGACGGGCATCGAGCCAGGCGGCGACATCCTCGCCGCAGCCGCTGACACGGTTGCCGGCGCCAGTGTCGCCAATGTCACGATCGCCGAAGCTTCCGTGTACGAGCTGCCGTACGGCGACAACGCCTTCGACGTGGCCTACGCCCACCAGGTCTGCCAGCACCTGTCCGACCCCGTGACGGCGATCCGGGAGATGGCACGAGTGGTGCGCCCCGGGGGCTGGGTGGCGGTGCGCGACTCGGACTACTCCACGATGCAGTCCTACCCCTCCAGCGAGCAGATCACCCGCTGGCGGGAGGTGTACCGCACGGTGTGCCGCCACAACGGCGCTGAACCCGACGCGGGCCGGCACCTGTACGCCTGGTTCCGGGAAGCGGGCTTGCCGCAGGTGCAGATGTCAGGCGTCGTGCAGCAGTTCTGGACGGACGAGACTCGCCAGAATTGGGGCTGCTCATGGGCTGAGCGCTGCCTGCACACGGCGTTCGCCCGCCAAGCGGTCGAGTACGGCTGCGCGACGCGAGACGAGCTGGAGTGGATCGCGGCGGGCTGGCGCGCCTGGGCAGACAACCCCGACGCCTACTTCCACTACGTGCACGGTCAGGCGCTGGCGCAGGTCGTTTGATCTGTTGCCGCCCGGTGGCGCCGCCGATCAGGGAACTCTCTCGCGCCTGCTGCCGACGGTCGTCAGCACCGAGCAGCGAGGGCAGCGCCGTGCTGCGCTCAACGGGCAGAAGCAGTATCGACCTCCTCGGCGAAGGGTGGGTCGGCGCCGGCGCGCATGCAGGTGACCGCGGCAGCGGTGGCGGCACGTTCTGCGATGGAGCGCCACCCCGCTCAGCATGGCCGAGCCCGATTCGAGGTAGACGGCGACGCTGCCGTCCGGTCGCGCAATGCATATTGCTATGCTGACCGCATGGCGCAGTTCGTGACTCGTATCGACGATGCTGTGGCAGGTCAGATCGACGACCTCGTGGCCGCAGGAGCCGTCGAGTCGCGCTCCGACGCGGTAAGGCGCGGCCTCACTGCGCTCATCGATGAGCACCGGCGCAGGCGCATTGGCGATGCCATCGTGAAGGGTTACCGGCGACAGCCTCAGACCGAGCAGGAAGTGGGGTGGGCAGACGCAGCCACAACGGCGATGATCGCTGAAGAGCCGTGGTGAGGCCCGCGCAAGGCGACGTGTGGTGGGCCGAGGCCGACGACAAGCGCCGCCCGGTCTTGGTGGTCACCCGCAGCGATGCCGTGCCGGTGCTGGAGTGGATCGTGGTCGCCCCGGTCACACGCACAGTGCGTTCGATTCCGACTGAGCTGAGGCTCGGGCCTGAGGAGGGGCTGGCTTTCGAATGCGCAGCGTCGTTCGACAATCTCCAGCCGATCCGGCGTTCGTTCCTCACCGAGCGAATCGGCGCCATCGGGTGGCGGCGCATCGAACTCTGCGACGCGCTCGCTGCGCTCGCCGACTGCTGAACTGCGGGCTGCGCGCCCGATTGCACGTTCTGGGTGCCGTAGCGCTCTTGGGCGTCGGGGGCAGAGACTCCGAGCATCTCGCCGATCCGTTCCCGCGAAGTGCCTTCGTCTCGCGCCCAGCAGACGGCCTCAGCGATCTGGTTGCGGCTGATCTCGGTGGGTGCCTTGATGGCGGGCTTTTCGCGTTTGCGCGTGGAGTGGGCAGGTAAGGGTGCCGGTGACATACCGGCGGCCCGAGACCTCCAAGTCCCGGACCCTCTTCACCCGCCGGTCATGAACCCGCCCGCTGGGCGCCGCGCAGCGGCGTCTGACCTGCGGAAACCAAACTGGCCAACATCCCGCCAAGTCACTTGGCCACCCAAACCCGACGCTCAAGATCGCCGTCAGGCAGCAGTGTTCCAGCAGCCTGCTAGAGCGACAGGGCCAACCGTCTAGCGTCGGCGTCGGTGCGGATTGCGGCTGTCCACGGGTTCGAATGGTTCACGAGCAGCGACGTCCGCGGCTGCTGAGACCTTGGCGTGCTCGTGCGATGGCCCCTGCGGCGGTGCTGCTGTTGGCGGGTGCGTGCAGTTCCGTCGCTCTTGAATCGACCGATTCCACGGACGCGCCCCTATTGGCTGGCGATGTCGTCGAAGTGCCGGAGGAACTGCCCGCGGCCGCCGTCCAGCCGCCGCGCGAGGCCATGTCAGGCGATCTGGCTGTCGGCGGCGAGCCGCGCCGGGGCGGCACGCTCCAGGTGCTGCTGGCAGCCGATCCCACACCCATTGCAGGCTGGACTCCGTGGGATCATGTGTGCGCGTGGTCGTGCCGCAGCGTCATGGACCATGTGCTCGAGACGCTCACCGTGGTGCTTCCCGATGGCTCGGTCGCTCCTTGGCTGGCGGAGTCGGTGTCGGCCGACGCCTCGCTCCAGCGCTGGACCGTTCGCCTGCGAGAGGGCATCTTCTTCACCGACGGCGAGCCGCTGGACGCGGCGACCGTCAAGACCGGCATCGATGACTGGCTGCGCTCGGGTCGCGCCAGCGGCGGCCATCTGCGTGACGCCCGGATCACCTCGGTCATCGTGCTGGACAGTCTCACGCTGGTGATCGAGCTCGGCGAGCCCAATGCGGGGCTGCCGGCTGCGTTGGCCGGTCCTGTGGGACGTGTCTTCTCTGTGAAGACGGCAGCGGCAGAACCCGACATCTTCGCGAGGGCGCCGGTGGGCACCGGGCCGTTCGTGTTCCGTCGCTGGTCGCCGGGCGAGCCGGCTGTCCTTGAGGCCAATCGGGGTTACTGGCGAACTGCTGCGGACGGCTCGAAGCTGCCGTGGGCGGACGAGATCAGGTTCACGGTGATCGACGACGAGCGAGATCGCCTCGCAGCGCTTGTCGAAGGCCGGGGGGACATCCTCATGTCACGATCGGCGGAACTCGCCACCGCCGTCGTCGGCACGTCCGATGGAGCGGGTCAACCGCTCAGCGTGATCCGCAGCTTCGACGACAATGCTGGCGTCGTTCTGTTCAACCTGCTTCGTGCCCCGCTCGACGACATCCGGGTGCGGCGGGCGCTCGTCGCATCAGCAGACCAGGACGAGCTCATCCGATCACTCGGGCCCGATGTGGACTGGCTGGCCGCAACGCAGTGGTGGGCGCCTGGCAGCATCTGGCACGCAGCGGACGTGGCGCGGGCTTGGCCGGGACATGACCTCGAACGGGCCCGGTCGCTGCTGCACGAGTACATAGAGGACCCAGAACGCTCTGACGGCCGCGATCCCGGTGATGCGGTGCTGGTCCGGGTGCTGTGCACCGACGATGTTGCGCTGTCGCGGATGACGGCGACGCTCGAGCATCAGTGGGAGCTCACCGGTCTGGTCGCCGTCGAGGTCGAGACTCTCGCCCGCACGGGCCTCATCAGCCGTGTTACGGGTTCGGTGGTCCAGAGTCCCTCGTTCGCCGGCGATTTCGCTGCTGCGTGCTGGCGCGTCGGGGGCGAGTCGGATCCGGCGGTGCTGGCCTCGGCGGCGGTCGGGCCGGTGAGAACCACTCCGCTGAACGCGTCGAACTTCACCGGTGAGCACCTCGCCGCGCTGGCGAGCCTGATCAAGTCCGCGAACGACCCTCCGCAGCGGGGCCAAGCGGTGGCGCAGTTCTCCGCCGAGCTCAACAACGAGGCCCCTTGGGTGTACTTGGGCTACGCCTCGAGCGTCCTCGCAGCCTCCTCGGTTGTGGGAGATCTGGGCCGCACGACGCTGCCCGACGGCGACGTGGTCGAAGGCCACCGGCTCGGCGTAGGCCGCTACGACGAGGCATGGCTGCGGCATGAGTGACGCCACCGAGGCCCCGCTGCCGCCCGCAGCAGATCTCGGCCAACTCGGCTGGCTTCGCCGCTCCGGTCGGGATCCTCGCACTCCGTCTGGTCACGTCATCAGTCGGATCGCGGTCACCCACCGCGGCGCCTATGAACTGGCCGACGAGCGGGGCGGCATGCGCGCTGCGCTGGACGCCGCAGTGCGCGACGCAGCTCGGTCGCCGCTGGACTACCCGACCGTCGGCGACTGGGTCGTTCGCTCCCGTGAGCCCCGCCACAACCAGCGCGTCGTCATCACCGAGGTGCTCGAGCGGACCTCGCTGCTGTGCCGCCGCGCGGTCGGCCCGCGGGTACAGCCGCAGCTCGTAGCCGCCAACGCCGACGTGTTGGCAATCGTCACGACACCCGACGAGCGAGCCAGTATCGGGACGAACGACGCAGCCAGCATCGGCCGCCGCATCGAGTGGTACCTCACGGCCGCGTTCAGCGGCGGTGTCCGACCGGTGATCGTCGTGAACAAGACCGACACCGTGTCGAACGCGAAGCGCGAAGCGATCGTCAGTGCGCTCCGGCGCCGCCTCGGCGCAGCAGCGGCCGATGTGCCGATCCTGGCGACAAGCGCTGTCGACGGCCGCGGCCTTGACGAGCTGGGTGCCTTGACCGCCGACGGCGCGACCGTGGCGCTGAGCGGACCGTCAGGAGTCGGCAAGTCGTCGCTCGCGAACCGCCTCGCCGGTGCCGACATGGTGCCGGTGGCGCCGCTCAGCCCTGACGGCCGCGGCCGGCACACCACTGTGCGGCGTCAGCTCGTCGCGGTCGGAGACGCCGCCGGGGGCACGCTGGTGGACACGCCGGGCCTGCAGGACCTGATTCCCTGGGGAGGCAGTCTGGGGCTTCGGCACTCCGTCGGCACCCACGACGGCGTGGCCCTGACCTTCAGCGACATCGCAGAATTCGCTCGACGCTGCCGCTTCGCCGACTGCGCACACACGATCGAGCCGGACTGCGCCGTGGTCGCCGCCGCTGAGGCCGGCAGACTCCCCGCTGAGCGCCTCAGCACCTACCGCGAACTCGTCGCCGACATGGCGGCAATCGAACTGTACGGCAGCAGCAAGGCGACCGGCCCTCGCTGAGACGCCGTCCTCGAGGCTCGGATTATTGAGGCTCTCGGCATTGCATGGCAACGAGAGACTGAGAACTGGTACCGGATGCACGGGACCGTGCTGAAGAGCGACAAGCTCGGCAAGCTCTATTGGCGGTCGTTTCGGCAGACAACCGGTCGTCATGACCGATCAGTCGCAACTACCAGTGGAGTTCGCCCACACTTGATCTGGGTGCGCAATTCGCTGATCTGTCTGGCAATTGCCTGTGCCTCTCGGGTTGTCGGCGGAACACTGGTCATGAGCATCGGGCCGCTCATCGCGGGCATGGCAGCGGCGTTGTTCGGCCGCGATCAGGCCGGAAAGCCAAGGACTCGGGAGCTTGATGCTTCGCCCGCCCGGCACAACAGTTTCCGTCGTGCTGGCCGTTCCGTGTGCTGTCGAGCGGTTCGGCCCCGTCGCGCCTCACTAGTCTGCGCGCCGTGACCGACAATCGAAATGACTGGCGCTACGGGATCACTGTCCCGTTCGGCGATCCGCTGCATGCCCAAGCCGATCTCTGCCGGGAGTTCGCCGACCTCGGCTACACCGAGTTCTGGAGTTCCGAGGCGGATGGCACCGACGGCTTCACCCCGCTGGTGCTGGCCAGCCAATGGGTGCCCGACGTGCGCCTCGGCATCGCCATCGTCCCGGCATTCACCCGCGGCCCCGCATTGCTGGCCCAGCAGACCGCGGCCATCTGCGAGGCAGCGCCGGGCCGCTTCGCCATGGGCATCGGCGCGTCCTCCAACGTCATCGTCGAACGCTGGAACGGCATTCCGTTCGACGAGCCGTTCAAGCGCACACGCGACACCGTCCGGTTCCTGCGCGAGGCCCTCACCGGCGAGCGGATCAGCGAGACCTACGACACGTTCGATGTGCAGGGCTTCCGCCTCGGCAGGCCTCCGGAGATCCAGCCGCCGATCCTGCTGGCCGCTTTGCGCCCGGGCATGCTGCGGCTGGCGGGCAGCGAGGGCGACGGCGCCGTCATCAACTGGCTCTCGGCTGACGACGTGGCCACGGTCCGGCCCTACGTCGACGAGGGCGGCGAGGGAAAGGAAGTGGTGGCCCGCATCTTCGTGTGCCCCAATCCCGACGCCGACACGGTCCGAGCGGGCTTCAAGCGTGCGATCGCTGCCTATCTCAACGTGCCGGTGTACGCCGAGTTCCATCGGTGGCTCGGACGCGGTGAACTGCTCGCAGCCATGTGGGAGCGCTGGTCCGACGGCGACCGCCGAGGCGCTCTTGAGGTCATTGACGACGATCTGGTCGATGAGCTGTTGGTGCATGGCCCGCCGGATGCCTGCAGGGAGCACATCGACCGCTATCACGCCAACGGCGTCGACGTGTCCGCGATCTCGATCATGCCCTTCGGCGGCATCGACCCCGTCCAGGCGGCCCGCGATCTTTCACCGGCGGCTCGCGACTAGCCGGCTGGAACGACCCGCAGGCGGGGCGCGTAACCTCCCGTGGATCGGCCAGCAGGGGCAGAACTGGAGCAGCCATGGACTTGGAGACGATCATCTACGAAGTGCGCGACGGCGTGGCGCACGTGCGGTTCAACCGCCCCGAGGGCGCCAATGCGGTGAACCCGCTGTTCTCGCGCGAGCTGCGAGCGGTGATGCTGGAGATCGAGTTCGATGATGCGGTCAAGGCTGCGTCGGTCACCGCGGAAGGACGGGTGTTCTGCGGCGGTGGCGATCTGAAGGAATTCCACGCTGCGGGCGACGGGCTGCCGCAGCTCGCCTCGGGCATGGTCATCGACTTGCACGCTGCCGTCAACAAGATGAATCGCACCCCGAAGCCGTTCGTGGCAGGTGTGGGCGGCAGCGCCGGCGGGGCCGGCCTGTCCTTGGCTGCGTCGTTCGACCTGGTGATCGCCGGCGAGTCCGCGAAGTTCACCATGGCCTACACACGGGCTGGCGTGACTCCCGACGGCACGTCGTCGTACTTCTTGGCACGCCACATCGGGCTGCGCCGGATGCTCGATTTGACGCTCACCAACCGCGTGCTGTCAGCGCAGGAGGCAGAGCAGTGGGGCCTGGTCAACCGGGTGGTGCCCGACGACGAGGTCGACTCGGCCACCGCCGAACTGGCCCAGGCGCTGGCCGACGGTCCGGCGTGGGCGCTGGGCCACGCCAAGCGGGTGATCTACGCAGGCATCGACGCACCGCTCGAGCAGGCTGGCGAGTTCGAAGGCAAGACGATCACCGACGCCATGGCTACTCACGACGGCCGCGAAGGCATCGCCGCATTCGTGGAGCGGCGCGCGCCGGACTTCACCGGCAACTGACCGCCGCTCTGCCGCTCGCTGAGCGCCGCGCCGCTTGACGGCGTCGCTCAGAGGTCGGGCTGCAGTCGCCAGATGTCGGGCTGCAGTCGCCAGATGGCGAATGAGGGGCCGCTCGCGCCGAATTCGAGCAGATCGACGCGCCGAGTCGAGGTCGCCGTTTCCCCGCCGAAGAGCAGTTCGGCGTCGTCGCCCATGACCGAGACGGGACATCGCAGCGGCGGGGCGGCGTCGCGGGTGGCGCGCACGAGGAGTCGCTCGGTACGGCTTGCCCGGATGAAAGCGAGTGCGTCAGCGCTTCGTTCCGCCCAGCGAAAGCCGCCCCGGGCGAGCGCGGGCGACGAGCTGCGCAGCCTGATGAGCGCACGACGGCGGGCGAGCAGATCGTGATCCCATCTTGTCCGATCCCAAGGCATCGGCGTGCGGGTCTGCTCGTTGTTCTCGCCCAGCAGGCCGATCTCGTCGCCGTAGAGCAGGCACGGCGAGCCGGGCAGCGACATCAGCAGACCGAAGCCGACATCGGCGAGTTCTCCGGACGCCGCGAGGGTGCGCCAGCGGGGAGTGTCGTGGGAGCCGAGCAGCGCCATCGAGCCCAGCCCGAACGCCCAAGGAATGCTCGCACGCACCTCGTCGATGGCGCGCGCCACCGCTTCGCCGCCTCGCGGATCCTGGCCCGGTCCCGCCGTCAGTGTCTGCAGCAGCGCCGGGTCGCCGAGCCAGCTCGCGATCGGGCGTGAGACTCCGGAGTAGTTCATCCAGCCGTGCCAACCCGGCCCGTCCGCATCGCGGCTGATGTCATGGACGTGTTCGGCGACGAGCCACCGCTCCGGCGAGATCGCGTCGGAGGTCGCGCGTACGGCCCGCCGGACCTCCCGGTTGAGATCGACGGCGCCGTCGCGGCCGGTCATGTTCGCTGCGTCCACGCGCCAGCCGTCGAGCGAGAACGGGGGTGCCAGGAAGCGGCCCGCCACCGACTTCGGCCCGCGGTACAGCCGGTACTGCAGTTCGTTCGAGCGGTGGTCGAGCTTCGGCAGCGAAGCGACGCCGAACCAGCAGGCGTAGCTGTCGGGATGATCGGCGAAGCAGTAGAAGCCGGCCTCGACGGCGTCGGCATCGGCGCGCGCAGCACGGAACCACTCGTGCCCGTCACCGGTGTGGTTCAAGGTGATGTCGGCGATGAGCCGCAGACCCTTGTCGTCGCAGGCACGCCGCAGACCGATGAGCGCCTCGTCGCCGCCCAAGAGCGGATCGACGCGATCGAATGTGGTCGCGTCGTAGCGGTGACTGGACCGCGCCGGGAAGATCGGCGTGAGATAGATGCCGCCCACGCCGAGCTCGACGAGATGGTCGAGCTTTGCGGCGATGCCGACGAGGTCACCGCCGTAGATCTGGGTCATGGCGCGAGGTCCGACGGCGACCGGCGTGTCCCAGTCGCACGACCAAGCCCAACCCGGCAGGTCGCCGGCGGCGCCTGAGGATGCGAAGCGATCCGGGAAGATCTGGTACCACACGGTCTCGGGGACCCACGACGGCGGCCCGCCGGTGGTCATCAGGCGGAAGTCGAACTGGTCCTGGGGGTCGTGGCCGACCATCCCGATGCCGGTCAGCCACTGCGGGCCGCTGTTGCCGACGCAGCGGAAGCGGTACGGCACGATCTCGTTCTCGCACGGCAGTTCGAAGTGCCACCGGCGGCGGGATCCGATCACCTCTGAACGGCCTTCAATGAAAGTGCCCTCGCCGTCGCGCACCGAACGGAGCCCGATCTCGGCGATGCGCGCCCCGGCGGGGAGCTCGACGCTCACCTCGACGGTCTCGCCCGGCGACGGGTGCGGATTGGAGACGTAGCGCTCGGACGGGTCGTGATGCGCCCCAGTGAGCAAATCGGCCATCGGGGTCAGTCTCGACGGAGCCACACGGCAGTGTCGCCCGGCAGGCGTCCGTCGACCGGTCCGGAGGACAGCAGGAGTTCCCCCTCGGGCATCGGCGCGGCGTCGGTGCCCATGTTGACGACACAGGCGAACCCGGTGCCGCGCCCGTAGGCCATCACCTCGGGAGGGGCACTGAGCATCTCGATCTCGTCGCAGCCGGCAAGCAGTTCGCGGCGCACGGCGATCGCGGTGCGGTACAGCTCCAGCATCGAATCGGGATCGCCGGCCTGGCGGTCGGCGGCAAGCTCGGCATAGCTCGCGGGCTGCGGCAGCCACGGCACGGCATCGCCGGGACTGAACCCGAGCGACGGGCCGATCCCGCTCCAGGGCATCGGGATGCGGCACCCGTCCCGACCGCGCTCAGTGTGCCCTGACCGGGTCCAGGTCGGGTCGTCGATGCACTCGGGGGGGAGATCCCAGTACTCGGGGAGCCCGAGCTCGTCGCCTTGATAGATGTACACGCTGCCGGGCAGCGACAGCGTGACCAGCGCGGCGGCACGGGCCCGTCGGGCGCCGAGCGCAGCGTCGAGGAGGTCGTATGGGCCGACCGCCGGCCACGTCCGCCAGTCGGTGCCATAGGGCAGGCTGTAGCGGGTGGCGTGGCGCATGACGTCGTGGTTCGAGAGCACCCAGGTCGGCAGCGCTCCCACCGCAGCGGCGGAGGAGCGGCACGACTGCTCGATGATCTCCGCAAAGCGATGAGCGGACCACGGCGCGTCGAGGAGATCGAAGTTGAACGCCTGGTGGTACTCGTCGGGTCGCAGGTAGAGCGGGAGGCGGTCCGGGGGGACACGCGCCTCCGCGACCATCATCCGGTCGTCGTAGGCGTCGATGACCCTGCGGAACTCGCGGGTGATCTCGTGGACGCCGTCACGATCCCAGAACGGATGCCCCACCCGTGACGCCCCGCTGTCGAACCGCTGCGGGCGGCCGGCGAAGTCCCCGAACGAGAAGTCCTTGACCATGCCGTGGGCGACATCGACGCGCACGCCGTCGGCGCCGAGATCAAGCCAGAAGCGCAGGATGGAATCGAACTCAGCCCGCACTTCGGGGTGCTCCCAGTTGAGATCGGGCTGGCTGGGGTCGAAGAGGTGCAGGTACCACTCGCCGTCGTCGGTGCGCTCCCATGCAGGTCCGCCGAACACCGCCTGCCAGTCCGACGGGGGTTCGGCGCCACCCGGACCGCGGCCCGGCCGGAAGATGTAGCGCTCGCGGGCTGCACTGCCCGGACCGCCGGCTAATGCCTCGCGGAACCAAGGGTGCTCCCACGAAGTGTGGTTCGGCACGATGTCGATCAGCACCCGGATGCCATGGCGATGCGCCTCGGTGAAGAGTTGCACCGCCTCGTCCAGCGTCCCGAAGCGCGGGTCGATGTCCCGGTAGTCCGCCACGTCATAGCCGCCGTCGAGCATCGGCGACCGGTACCACGGCGTGATCCACACGGCGTCCACTCCGAGGTCGGCCAGGTACCCGAGCCTGGAGCGGATGCCCCCGATGTCGCCGATGCCGTCGCCGTCCCCGTCGGCGAACGAGCGGAGGTAGATCTGGTACGTGACGCAGTCACGCCACCACGGGCGCTCGGCGCTGTTCGTGGGCGTGCCGCGCTCCAGGGCAGTGGTCATGGGCGTATCCCGACGGTGGCGGTCGTGGTCGCTGACCGGGGTGCAGTCGGCCCTGTCACGACCGTCGCGGTGAAGGTGACCTCGGTGCTGTCCGCAATCTGGCTGGTGTCCCAGTAGATGCGGTACGGTGCCGTGTCGTCGACGCCCAGCAGGATGGGATCGCTGCTGTCGAGCCGGGCCGAGAACGTGACTTCTGCATAGGTGTCGGTGTCCACGTCGACCTCGATGCGGTAGCGGTACGAGGGAATGGTGCCGCCGTCGTCAGGGCGCAGAAACCGGATCTCAGGCGTCTCGGCGGGGGAGGGCAGTACGTCGTCGGCCCGGTACAGGTACGCCGTCAGCGGCGGCACCTCGACGAAGAACTCGCCGCTGCGGTCGGTCCGCACCGGTGGCCCCTCGTTGATGCCCACCGAGTGGAAGGCCGTGTCGGCGCTCAGCACGCCGAAGCGGGCTGGCACCCCCAGCGACTGATTCGAGTTCGCGACGACCACATACTCGACCCGTTCGTCGCGGTCCAGCCGCGAGAACGCCAGGATCGGACCGCCGACGTCGTGGGTGATCTGTGCGCCGCGCTGCAGGGCGGTGTGGCGGCCGCGCAGGGCGGTGAGCGCCGCGACATGCCGGTACAGCGGGTGATCGGGGTCGAAATTGTCGGCCGCCGGTGTGACGTCGGATCCGATGTTGTCGTCGTCGATGTACTCCGGCGTCACCGAGGGGAACATCGACTGGCGGGCGAGCTTGTCGCCGCCTGTGCCGGTGAAGCCCTGCTCGTCCCCGTAGTAGACGGTCGGGATCCCCCGCATCGCGAACAGCAGGTCGAAGCCGAGCTTCATGCGCGCGAGCAGCACGTCACCGGATGCGGACCGGTTGTCCCGCGAGATGAGATAGCCCATCCGGCCCTCGTCGTGGTTCCCGAAGAACGTCACCAGCATGGAGGCGTTGGTGTCGGCGTCGGTGTACCAGTCGTCTCGGTCGAAGGCCTGCACCACTACCCCGCTGTTGCCGCCGGCGACGTAGTGGGCCAGCGCTGCGTCGACAACGAAGTCGAGCACGCTGGGCACGCCCCGGTTGGTGTAGCTCGACGCCAGGATCGGGTCTGTGCCGCTGACCTCGCCGAAGAAGAAGAAATCCTGTTTCCCGGCGACGGCAGCCCGCTCGAGCACCTCGGACGAGAACGCGTCCCAGAATTCGATGCCGACGTGCTTCATGGTGTCGACGCGCATTCCGTCGATGCCGTAGCGCTCGATGATGCCCGCCCACAGCTCGATCAGTCCCTCGACGACCGCGGGGTGCTCGGTGAACAGGTCGTCGAGTCCGAAAAAATCGCCGTAGAGGTTGCTCTCTCCGTGGAAGGTGGTGTTGCCCCGGTTGTGGTACAGCGTCACATCGTTGAGCCAGTCAGGCGACTTGACCGTGGCGTCGGCCGGGTCGGCGAATGTCGGTGTGTAGGGGAACGATGTGACCGGGTCGAGCGCGGGGAAGTCGGCGGAACCGGCGACCTCGGCAGGATCGAAGGGGTTCCCGTCGGCATCGAGGTAGGGGTAGGCGCTCGTGGAGCGGTAGGCGTTGGAGTCCTCCTCGAAGACGATGACGTCGCCGGTGTGGTTCAGCACCGCATCGAAGAACACAGCCATGCCAAGGCCGTGTGCGGCATCGACGAGCTCGATCATGTCGGCTTCGGTGCCGAGATGTGGGTCGATGGTGTCGAAGTCGATCTGCCAGTAGCCGTGATACGACGATGAGCTGGCCGCGATCGTGCCGCTGCCCTGGACATAGCGGTTGGTGAACGGCGGGGTGATCCACAGCGCATTCAGCCCGAGTCCGGCGATGTACGGCAGACGGTCGATGAGGCCGCGCAGGTCGCCGCCGTGGTGGTAGCCGCGATTGGTCGGCAGGAAGCCGTGGTCGAGCGGGCCGCCGTCAATGCCTGCTGTGTCGTTGCCGGGGTCGCCGTTGGAGAAGCGATCGACCATGACGAAGTAGATCGAGCGGTCCAGGTACGGGTGACGAGCGGGAGCCGCCACCGGCCCGTGCCCCGCAGCCAAGGTCGTGGTGGGAGCGATGGTCGCCTCCGCAGGGTCGGCGGCCGTCGCTTGCGGGGAGGTCGTCGCGGTCTGAGGCGGGGCGCTCACCGCCGGGGACGCCTGGCTGTCCGGATCCGCCGGTGGCATCGAGGAGCATGCTGTCGCGAGCGCCACGAGCACCGCTGCTGCGGCACGGTGCCGCCTCTGCCGGCTGCCCATCAGCCCTTGACGGCACCGCCGGTGAGACCGGCGATGATGTGCTTCTGTGCAGCGAGGAAGACGCCGACGACGGGCGCAGCACCCACCAGCGCCGTGGCCGCCAGGACGCCCCACTTGGCGTTGTAGCCCTCGGCGAGGAACACCTGCAGGCCGACTGGCAGCGTGAGCTGATCCTCGCCCTTGAGCAGGAAGCTGGCGAGAATGAACTCCCCGAAGATCGCCACGAAGCTGATCATGAAGATCACCGCCAGCATCGGCCGGGCGAGGGGCATGATGATGCGGCTGAAGATGATCCACGACGATGCGCCGTCGATTACCGCGGCTTCGTCGAGCGAGGTCGGGATCGAGTCCAAGAAGCCCTTCAGCAGGAACGCGTTGAACCCTGCAGCGCCGCCAAGGTAGACGACGATGAGGAACAGGTGGGTGTTGAGCCCGATCGGCGCCCACACGTCGCCGAATTCCTGAGCGAGCACGAAGAAGGCGACGAAGCCGAGGAACTGTGGGAAGATCTGCATAACCAGCAACGACGTGAGCAGCGTGCGCCTGCCCCGGAACTTGATGCGGCTGAATGCATAGGCCCCCCAGGCGGCGACCAAGACGTTGAACGCTGCCGCTGTCACTGAGATGTAGAAGCTGTTCCACATCCAGCGAGCGACTGGGCTGACGTCGTCGGTGAACGCTTCGACGAAGTTGCCGAACGTGACATCACTGGGGATCAGCTTCGATGCGGCGAGGTTGTCTACGCTGTTGAACGCCGCCGACACGATCCACACGATCGGGAACAGGGCGAAGAAGCATGCCGCCCAGGCGACGGCGTGGCGCCAAGCGCTGCGGCGCAGCCACAGGGCCACGCGCCGGCGTCTCCGAATGCCACGGGCAGCGGGCGCCCTCTCGTTCACGGGCCGGGTCTCGGCTGCGGACGGCGCCTGCGGTGCGGGCGGAAGCTCATCGGTCATAGATCTCCTCGAGCTTCTTCGTGAGCCGGAAGCTCAGCGCCGACGTCGTGGCCAGGACCAGGAAGATGACGACGATGATCGCTGACGCCAAGCCGAACTGCTGCCCGCGGCCCGAGGACTGCGCGAGCCCGAAGGTGAACGAGATCAGCAGATCTGTCGCCCCGACCGGGACGTCGTAGCCGGCCAGCGGCGGCCCGCCCCCGGTCAGCAGGAAGATCAGCAGGAAGTTGTTGAAGTTGAAGGCGAACGCACCGATCAGCAGCGGCGCCGTGGACACCAGCAGGAGCGGCAGCACGACCATCCGGAAGGTCCTGATCGGTCCGGCGCCGTCCACCCGGGCCGCTTCGATCAGCTCCGCGGGGATGGACGTGAGCGCCCCTGAGGAGATCAGGAACATGTACGGGAAGCCCAGCCAAGTGTTGACGAGCAGGACTGCCGCCATCGCTTGGACGTTTCCGCTCAGCCAGGCCACGTCGGGCAGGCCGAAGGTGTTGAGGAGCCCGTTGACCTTGCCGAACTCGGTGCTGAGCAGGCCTCGCCACACGAGAATCGACAAGAAGCCGGGGACGGCGTAGGGGATGATGAAGATCGAGCGGTAGAGGTTGCGAAAGCGCATCTCCTCTCGCTGCATCAGCATCGCGAGCCCGAGGCCCACGGCGAACGTGAGCAGCACCGACCCGAGCGCGAAAACGACGTTCCAGACGAGGACGCGCACGAACGGCGACCGGATCCGCTGCTCTTGCGCGAGGTCGATGTAATTGTCGAAACCGACGAGATCACGCCAGCCGGTCAGGCTCGGGTCCAGCGCGAACAGCGGCACCCCGTCGCATGACCCGCCGCTGCAGCGGATCGCAGAGTCGTCCGCGATGATCGCGATGCGCGCGACTTGGGGCTCCGGCACCCCGTCGCAGTAGAAGGTCCCCGTGCCGGCGACGCAGGTCCGGCCCTCTTGGGCGTCGAAGACGGTGTCGGTCTCGGGGTCGTAGACGAACCGCTTGCCGCCGGTCGTGACCCGGAACGACGTCAGCGTCTCGGTGACGGCTGACCGCCCGTCGGGGAGGTCGAGCTCGAGTTCTTGCAGCCGGCCTGCCACTGCGGTGACGGCCAGCCCGCTGAGCATTTCGTATCCCTCGATCGCCTCGGGGGGCGCCTCGGGGTCGAAATCGGGTGGGATGCCGAACGCTGTGATGGCCACGCCCGGCTCGGCGTCGGCCGGTCGGGGGACACCGGCGAACGCGTCGACGGTCTCGCCGGCGACCAGCAGCGCCAACTCGCCGGCTTGATTCCGGTAGACGAACAGATCGCCCTGCTCGCCGCCGTCCCCCGTGCGCACCCGGCGTTGTTCGAGCTGGGAGATCGCCTGGTCCTTGCTGAGGATGTTGCCGGTTTGCCAGTTGGTGAGCGAGACGTACGACGTGTACAGCACGGGGTAGACGACGAAGAACGCCATCAGGACGAGGCCCGGGGTGAGCCAGCGCGCGCCTTGGGTACGCGGGTTCAGGTACGCCCAGTTCACCAACACAAGGGCGAACGCCATGAGCGCAGCCACTGACCACGTCCCGTTCGCCACGAAACTGACGAGGGCGTAGATGCCCAAGGCGTCGAACAGCGCGACCGCGATCGTGCGCACGACGAAGGCCCGGCCCGTGCCTCGCCGCAATCGCTGACGGAAACGTCGAGCGTTGCGAGCAGAATCCACGAGCCGGGCCCCGGTGAGCGGCTGGACTGAGTCGATGGTGTTAGCCCCCGACGGCAGCTCGCACGGCCTCGGCTGCAGCGGTCATCGCATCTGCAGCGACGATCTCGCCGTTGCGCACGAGCAGCAGGTTGTCACCGAGCGGACCCCAGACGGCGCCCATCTGGGGGATGTTCGGCATCGGGATGCCGTTGGCGGCAGACGCGTCGAACACCTGGACATCAGGATCTGAGCTCAAGGTCGCCTGAACGGCCAGCCATGCGGTGCCGCGCGGGTCCTCGGCGTAGAGCGCCTGCATGGTCTCGTCGGTAGCGATGAAGTCCAGCAGGAACGACTGGGCGATCAGGGAGTTCTCCGAGAACGCGTTCAGGAAGAAGCCCTGCGCACCCACGAACGGCTGCGTCGGAGCGGCACCCATCTGCGGGATGAGCGAGAGTCCCCAGCTGATATCGCTCTGACCGCGCATCGTGCCGAGTTCCCACGGCCCGGTGATGAGGAACGCTGCCTGACCAGTGAGGAAGAGGTTCTTGGCGTTGTCGTAGTTGGTGGAGGCGACGTATCCGTCGGCAACCTGCATCTCGAGGAATTCGATGCCGGCAACGGTCTCGGCACTGTCGAGCACGACCTGGCTGGCGTCGAAGCCGGTGGAGGTGTCGAAGGCGAAGATGCCGCCGCCGTGAGCGGAGACGAACGGGTAGTTGTGATAGGCGTCGGTGGCGTCCTCGCCGCCGGGGACCGCAACGCAGTTGGCGACCGCGGCGGCATCGCAGGCGGCACGAAGATCGTCCCAGGTCGCGGGAGCGTCCGGCACCAGGTCCGTGTTGCGATACATGGCGATGGCCTCGGTGACGTACGGCACGGCGAAGACCTCGCCGGCGAAGTTGAAGCCGTTCAAGGCCACTTGTACGAACTGGCCTTCCTTGTCGCCGAGCGAGACAGGGACGACAACGCCATTGGCGGCGAGCTCGCCGGTCCAGTCGTGGGCGCCGACGAAGATGTCGGGGCCCTCCCCCGCAGGAGCGGCTTGGGAGACCTGATCGCGGATGGCGCCGAACTCGACGAGTTCGACGATCACCTCGACACCGGTGGCTTCGGTGAAGGACGGGGCGATGGCCTCAAGCGGGCTGACCCTGCGGTCGTCGGCCCAGATGGTGATCGTCGCGATTGGTCCTTCGTCGGCTGGGGGTTCCTCTTCGTCGGCTGGAGGCTCCTCTTCCTCCGCCGGCGCATCCTCTTCGTCGGCTGGCGGCTCGTCTTCAGCCAGGGCTTCGTCCTGGGGAGCCGGGGCGTCGTCCTCGCCGGCCGCGGTGTCCGGTGCGGCAGTGGTGGTTGCTTCGGTCGCGCTGCCGGCCGCATCGGTGGTGTCGGCGTCGTCACCGCACGAAGCGGCGAAGAGCGCGAACACGAGCAGCGCTGCAAACCAGATCCCGGAGCGTTTACGCATGGATTTCCTCCTCATTGGGAACCGACTTCGATTCAGCCGGCACTCGCTCGGCGCGAGGTTGCGGGAAGTCTCCGCTATTTTGCAGGAAATGTCAAGTTGCTTGCATGAAAGCATTGCCGCGCGGCCGCTGGAGTGATGTAATGAGGCTGTTATGAACCGCCCCCCCCTCCGTGAGGTTGCACTGCGAGCGCGTGTGAGCGAACCGACCGTCAGTCGTGTGCTCAACGGCCGATTGGGAGTGTCGGACCGAACCCGGGATCAGGTCGTCGCCGCACTCGAGGACTTGGGCTTCACTGATGTGCCCACCCCGGCACGAACTCGCCCGGGCGTGGTCGGGGTGGTCTGCGGCAACTTCGAGAACCCGATTTTTCCCGCGCTGCTGTCGGCGGTGTCGGCAGCCTTCGGACGTCACGGAAAGCTGGTCACGGTGGCTGTCGCCGACGCCGAGCTCAACCCCGAGGAGCGGTGCATCGACGAATTCCGCCGCACCGGCGTCGACGCCGTGGTCTTCGTCGGTGGCCGCCATGCTCAGGTCGACGGCTCCTACGAGCGCTACCACGAGCTGACGGAGGCTGGCGTGCCGATCGTGCTGGTCAACGGTGCGGCCACCGAACTGGCAGTGCCGCATGTGCGCTGCGACGAGGAGGCCGCTGCGCACCGCGCCACCGCCCACCTGCTCGGCCTCGGGCACCATGTCGTCGGCTGCATCGTCGGTTCGAGCGCCTACGTGCCGACCCAGCGCATCATCGCCGGCCACCGCCGTGCGTGCGCCGACGTCGGGGTGCCGGTCGACCCCGACGCCATCGCAGAGACGTCGTTCACCTTCGAGGGCGCACGAGCTGCAGCGCTGCGTCTCATCGAGCGCGACATCACTGCGATCTTCGCCGCGAACGACCTGATGGCACTGGGGGCAATCGAGGCTGGCAGATCGCGAGGCCGGGGCACACCCGACCTGCTCTCGGTCGTGGGTTACGACGGTACCGACTTCTCAGCGTTCACCGACCCGCCGCTGACGACGCTCCGCCAGCCGATTGAAGACATGGCCGATCTCGCCGCCGCCGCCGTGCAAGCCGAGCTAACGGGTTCGACCCTGTACCGCGATCACTACGTGTTCGAGGCCGATCTGCTGTCGCGAGCCTCGACCGCCCCGGCGTCAGGAGCGCTGGCACACGGACCTGATGAGTGAGCAGACGGTCGCCGTCGCGGCGTCGCTCCGCATCGCTTCCTAGCGCGGAACGCCTGCGCTCCCTAGGAGGGTGGTCGGAAAGCCGCTATTTCGGCGTTTGTCAGATGCAAACCCGCAGGTCAGGGACTTGCTGTGTCGGCAAGATCCCCTTTTCCGACCACCCTCCTAGTTCAGTCCGTCGTTCGGGGACTCGATGCCAGTCACGAGAGATGGGTCCGCAGCCACGGCGGCGCGTCGTGCCAGATGGCCTCATGTACGGCCCGCGTCGCCGCCCCACGGCGCCTGGGCCGTATCGAGCGATCCTGGCGCGGCGCTACCGTGCAGCCATGCGCGAGTGGAACACTGACCTGCCGAACTTGATGGAACCGCGGTTCTGGACGCAGCCTGCAGACGAGATCGACACGGTGATCGCCCGCTACCACGCCGAGGCGCCGCTGGACTGGTTCGAGGAGCCGTACTTCTCCGAATGGGTGGCACCGAGTCCCGGCTACTGGTGCGTCACCCGCCACGAGGACATTGCCACCATCTCACGCAACACCGAGGTCTTCAGCTCTGCGAGAGGCATCACGCTGGGCGACAACCCGCCGGAGTTCACCGAATTCTTCAGCTCCATGATCGCCATGGATGACCCTCGCCACGCCCGTCTGCGGCGCATCGTGGCCAAGGGCTTCACGCCCAAGATGCTCGAGCTGCTCGACGGCGGCATCCGCGAAGGTGCACGGGAGATCGTGAACTCAATCTGCGAGCAGGGCACCTGCGAGTTCGTGTGGGACGTAGCCGCTGCACTGCCGCTGCGCATCGTGTGCGACCTCATGGGCATACCCGGTTCTGAGTACAAGTTCGTCTTCGATCGCACCAACATCATCTTGGGAATCTCCGATCCCGACTTCCAGCCGCCCGACGGCGACCTCGCGACCGCACTGCTGCAGGCCGGTGCCGACTTGGCCGAACTTATGAAGGAGGTCGCCGCAGCCAAGCAAGGCGGCGACGGCACCGACCTGACCAGCATGATCGTGAACGCCGAGCTCGAAGACGACCGTCTCAGCGAGTCCGACCTCGCCAGCTTCTTCGTGCTGCTGGTGGTGGCCGGCAACGAGACCACCCGCAATTCGACTGCTTGGGGGCTCAAGTTCCTGACCGACAACCCTGACCAGCGCGCTATCTGGATGGACGACTTCGAGGGCGTTGCGCCGACTGCCGTCGAGGAGATCGTCCGCGTTGCGAGTCCAGTGGGCTACATGCGTCGCTCGGTGATGCGCGACATCGAATGTGGCGGGCGCCAGATGCTCGAAGGCGACAAGGTGGCGATGTTTTACATCGCTGCCAATCGCGATCCCGCCGTGTTCGATGATCCCTTCAAGTTCGACGTGCGGCGCGACCCCAACCCGCAGTACGGATTCGGCGGCCCGGGACCGCACTTCTGCCTCGGCGCGCACCTGGCAAGGCGCCAGATCACCACGATGTACCGGGAGCTGTTCACCCGGCTGCCCGACATCGTCGCTGTGGGCGAACCGGACCTGCTGCAGGCTTCGTTCATTCACGGGGTCAAACGCCTCGACGCAGAGTTCACGCCAACTGCTCCGGTGGCTGCCTGAGCCCGTCCGCTTCGGCTGCCCGTAGCGTTCTTGCCATGAATCAACCGCAGATCGCGCCCGCGACCGGCAAGCTCGGCGTGCTCACGCCCGGCATGGGAGCGGTGGCCACCACGTTCATTGCCGGGGTGCTCGCGGCTCGTGCCGGGCTGGCGGAGCCGATCGGTTCGGTCAGCCAGATGGCTCACATCCGCCTCGGGGGCCGGGCCGAGGGCCGCAACCCGCTCATTCGTGAGTTCGTGCCCCTGGCGTCGCTCGACGACCTGGTGTTCGGCGGCTGGGATCCCATCACCCCGAACGCCCTCGAGGGCGCCCGCACTGCCGGGGTTCTGGAAGACCGCGACCTCGGCGTGATCTCGCGCGAGCTGGAAGGCATCGTGGCGATGGACGCAGTGTTCGACACGCGCTGGGTGAGCCGGCTGGAAGGCACCCGCACCAAGCCCCCGATGGGCAAGCTCGAGGCAGCCCAGGCGCTGATGGAAGACATCGAGCGGTTCCGGGCCGAGAATGACTGCGAGCGGCTCGTGATGGTGTGGTGCGGCTCGACGGAGGCGTACCAGGAGCCGTCCGAGGTGCACGCCAGCGTGGAGGCGTTCGAAGCCGGGTTGGCAGCCGATGACGACAACATCTCGCCCAGCCAGATCTACGCCTACGCAGCGTTGATGAGCGATGTGCCGTTCGCCAACGGCGCGCCGAACCTGACCGTCGACGTCCCGGCCATGACCGAGCTGGCGCAGCGCCGCGGTGTGCCGATCGCCGGCAAGGACTTCAAGACGGGCCAGACGCTGATGAAGACGCTGGTGGCGCCTGGACTGAAGGCCCGGATGCTGGGTCTGCGCGGCTGGTACTCCACCAACATCCTGGGCAACCGTGACGGCGAAGTGCTCGACGATCCTGAGAACTTCAAGACCAAGGAGACGTCGAAGCTCGGCGTGCTCGGCACGATCCTGCAGCCCGAGACCTACCCCGAGCTCTACAGCGAGATCGACCACGTGGTGCGAATCAACTACTACCCGCCCCGCGGCGACAACAAAGAGGGCTGGGACAACATCGATATCTTCGGCTGGCTCGGCTACCCGATGCAGATCAAGATCGACTTCCTGTGCCGCGACTCGATCCTGGCGGCGCCCATCGTGCTGGATCTGGCGCTGTTCTTGGACCTCGCCCAGCGGGCCGGCCAGGGCGGCCCCCAAGAGTGGCTGTCGTTCTACCTGAAGGCGCCCCAGTCGGCCGATCCGGCGGGTCCCGAGCACGACCTGTTCATCCAGCAGACGAAGCTGAAGAACACGCTGCGGGAGTGGATGGGCGAGGAGTCCGTCACCCACTCCGAAGCCGGCTGAATGTCGTGAGCCCTACGATCCCCAGATCGTCTGATCCGGCGCTGTCCTGTTCAACCGCTAGGAAATCAGCGTGCAGTTCGCAGTGGCTGAGGTAGCGTCGGCCACAGGAAGGCGAGCGTCCGGCCATCGCGCGACTAGGAAACTGCTGATTTATTCGGATCCGGGCAAGTCTGCAACGCTCTGACTGCGGCTTTGTGTCCGTGAATCGGCGATTTCGGCAATTGCTCAGCAGTCTCCTAGGCGCCCGTACGCCTGTGATCGTGTACCGGTGCTTGGAGAACACTGATGAACGGCAGCGGCCTGAGCCTCGTAGTGGACCACCTTGGCCAGATCGAACACGCGCACATTGCGCTCAAGCCCCTGACGGTGCTTGTGGGGCGCAACAACACGGGCAAGACATACGCGGCGCTTCGCGTTTGCGCGTGGGATGACTGGTTGAGGGCGCGGGCTGTGTAGGGAGGGATCCCCCAGAGTCGGAGGCGCGTTGTTGCCCCGATTCGGGAGGATCCCTGTGGCTGTTGACCTTACGCGTGCTCTGCTGTTGATCGTTGGTCTGGGGCCGGATGTGGCCGTGACCGGGGTGCGTGGCCGCCGAGGCGGGCCGTTGACGGTGGGGGTCGAGCTGTCGGCTCGTCCGTGCTGTGGGGGCTGCGGCGGGCCGGTGCGTCGTCACGGCGCCGGCAAGGTGGGGCTGGCGGATCTGCCGGCGTTCGGGCGCCCGGTGCGGCTGGTGTGGGCGAAGCGCCGCTGGCTGTGCCCCGGGCGGGTCGTGTGCGGTGCGCGCGTTCACCGACCAGGACCCTGCTGTTGCGCTGCCCAGGGCGCGCATGGCATCCCGTGCGGCGCGGTGGGCGACACGCCGGGCGGGCCTGGGTCGGGCGATCACCGAGATCGCAGCCGAGCTGGGCACGGGCTGGCACACGGCCACCTCAGCAGTGCACCGGTGGGGCCGGGCGCTGCTTGGCGCCGATGCGGGCCGCGCCGACGGCGTGAGAGCGCTGGGCCTCGACGAGATCCTGATGTTCCGCCGCGGCCCGTACCGCCGAAAGCACTGGGGCGCCACCATCGTCGGCGGGCGCAGAGGCGTCCTGCTGGACATCGTCGCCGGTCGCAGCGCCGCCGGCGCCAAGGGCTGGATCGGCGGGCGCACGCCGCTGTGGCGAAAACGCATCCGCTGGGCGGTCACGGGGCCTGTCGGGCCCTTATCGCAAGGCGTTCGGCGACACGGTGCCGCACGCCACCCAGATCGCGGACCCGTTCCACGTCGTCAAGCTCGCCAACTCGGCCGTCGACGACGTGCGACGACGCGTCCACAACCACACCACCGGCGGGCGGGGCACCAAAGGCGACCACCTCTACCGCACAAGACGACTGCTGCTGCGAGCCGCCGAGCGCATCAGCGAGCGAGGCCGCACCAAGCTGCGCGGCCTGCTCGCAGCCGGCGACCCGCGCGGCGAGGTGCGCGATGCCTGGCATGCCAAGGAGACCCTGCGCGGCATCTACCGCATCGGCGACCACGACCTCGCGCTCGAAGCCCTCGACGAGCTCTCACGCGACCTGCGCGACGAGACGTTCAGCGCTGAGCTGAACAAGCTCGGCCGCACCCTGCGCGCCTGGCGCACCCAGATCACGAACTGGCATCTCTGCCAAATCACCAACGGCCCGACCGAGGCAGCCATCAACCTCGCCAAGCTCATCAAACGAGTGTCGCTCGGAACCGCCAACCTCGACCACTACCGCACACGCGTCCTGCTCTACGCCGGCAAACCCGACTGGACCCTGCTCGACAACCTCACCCCACGCCAAAACGCGAAGAGCCGTAATTCCTCGATCTAGCGGTGGCGGCTGCGGATTCTCACATCACCTTCAGCTGGATCTCAGGATCCTCTCAGGTTCGCCTGCCAACCTCGGGGTCGTTGCACAACTCCCTGGCGAAAGGACTTGCGACATGACCGACTTCGGCGAGATCAACGAACCCTCCGAGACATTGAGGCACACGCCCGGGCGCAGTCGACTGCTGGCGCTGCTGGCCGCTGCGCTCCTCATGGCGACTGCGGTAGTGGCGTTCAGTGCAGGCAGCGCGATAGCGCAGACCCAGAACGACAACGGTGATTCCAACCAGCAGCAAGCTGGCGACACCACCCCTGAAGGCAGCGACGACTCGGACGACTCCGACGGCACATGCGATCGTGACGGCAGTCACAGCGGGAGCAGGCTTGAGCGGTTCGCCATGAGCGACACGCTCACCGAGCTGCTCGGCATCGATGCGGAAGCGCTGCGCACCAAGCTGAAGGAAGGTTCAACGCTGGCCGACATCGCCGCCGAGCAAGGCGTCGAGGTTGCCGATGTCGTGGACGCGCTCGTGACAGCGGTCACCGAACGGGCAGCCGAGCACGACCGCGAGATCGATGTCGATGCGGTGACCGAGCGGATCACCGCACGGGTCAACGGCGAGACGCCTGAGCGGCCCGAGAGTCAGTCTCGCGAAGGCCGCCGCCATGGAGGGAAGCGCTTCGGCGGCAAGGGCTTCGGCAGCCACGGCCATGGGAGCGATTCCGACGCGTCGTCAACATCGACCTAGCACCACTCAGTGCTAGGCACCGCGGAATCACGAAGCGGGCCGGATCCCTCCCCACCGGCCCGCTTCGGCGCGCTCAGGCACCGGTACGTTGCAGCCATGGCCGGCGGGTGCAGCGCATCGATCCCGGTGATCAACATCTCCCCGAACGCGCCTCTGGACGACGCAAGCGCGCAGATCGACGCGGCGTGCCGTGACATCGGCTTCTTCGCCATCACCGGCCATGGTGTTCACGGCGAACTGCTCGAGAGCGTGCTTGGGATGGCCAGAGAGTTCTTCGCTCAGCCACTCGCTTACAAGAACTCGCTGGCGATTGAGCTTTCTGACCATCACCGTGGCTATGCGGGCATCGAGGGCGAACTGCTGGAGCCGGGCCTGCGGGCGGACTGCAAGGAGACCATGGACTTCGGCCCTGAGGTGCCGGCCGACGACCTGCTCCGCTCGCCGCTTGAGGTCCCGAATCAATGGCCGGACATCGCAGGTTTTCGTGATGCTGTGGAGGGGTACCAAGCTGCAGTGCTCAAAACGGCGAAGCGGCTGATGTGCCTGATCGCACAGGCGCTCGGTCAGGAGATGTCATTCTTCGACCAGCGCTTCGAACGTCCTCTCGTCGGTACCCGGCTCATCCGCTACCCAGCCGTCGCCGAACCACTGCCAGACCAGCTGGGCTGCGGCGCGCACAGCGACTACGGCTGCGTCACGCTGCTGCACACCGATGGGGCGCAGGGCATGCAGCTGGCCGACGTCGGGGGCAGCTGGCACGACGTCGTTGCGCCGCCGGGCAGTTTCATCGTGAACCTGGGCGACATGCTGGCTCGCTGGTCCAACGACCGGTACCGCGCCACCGTTCACCGGGTGCAGTCGCCACGCACGGCAGATCGGTATTCAGTGCCCACCTTCGTCAACCCGTCCTACGACACGGTGGTGGAGTGCCTGTCGAGCTGTCTGGGTGAAGGCGAGCAGCCGAAGTATCCCGCGACGACCTCGGGCGCCTGCCTGCAGTCTCGATTCGACGAGACGTTCGCCTATCGCCAGTAGCTGCCAGCGGGTCCCGGGCGGCCGGTGTGGGAGGCCCGGCTCAGGCCACGGTGAAGACGGCGATGCGTGTCCAGCGGTCAGGGTCGTCGGGATCGGCGCCGCCGTAGATGGGACGCAATTCGAAGTCCAAGCCGCTGATCTGCCCTTCCGCTTCGCGTTGCGCCAGCCAGTCGCCGAACCCGAACTCGTCGAAGTGCGCCGAGTTGATGCCCAGGCTGCAACGGGCGCCGGGTCGCGCCACCCGCAGCAACTCGGTGATGGACGCGGGGCCAAGATGACCGTGGGTGAATGCGCCAGCGCTCACGACGCCGGCATAGGCATCGTCAGGCAGGTCAATCGGGCCGGTCAAGTCGGCTTCGAAGAGCCGCCGGTACGTCGGCTGGCCCTCGTGGGTCTTGGCGTTGGCCTTCGCCAGCATCTCGGGCGAGATGTCGATGCCGTCGATCACCGGAACGCCCAGCCGTGCCAACTCCTCGCCCACGACCCCCGTGCCACAGCCCACGTCGAGCACGGGTCCGTCGAGCTTCTCGAGTTCACCCGAGCTGTCGCAGAATGCCGCCGCCACGTACAGGTGGTACTCGTAGCCGTGCTCGGCGAGGAAGATCGTCTCGTAAGTGTCGGCCCACGAGGCATAGAGCTCGCGGGTGGCCTCGGGTCCGTCTACCGAATAGGCCTCTTTGAGGCCCAGGCCTGCGGCCGTTGAGTCGTCGGCTGTCGTTTCGGTCATGCCGCCGCGACGCTAGCGCTGCCGTCCGGGCTTGATTTGTCCGGCAGCCTCGATTTGTGGACAACGGGTGCCGTGTTCGGCGGCGATTCTGCGCAGATTTCGCGGCTGTTTGTTTCTGCGCGCAGGCTTGCTGTGTGGGGCGGCGATAGTGCGCAAGTTTCGAGCTTGCATCGAAACTTGCGCAGCAATGCTGCTCGGACGGCACGATTGCACAGAGAAAGTGAGCCGCCTGCTCAGACCAGCAGCGGGTCGGTGAGTACCTCCACGAGCGCAGGACCCGGGTGCGCCAAGGCGTTGCCGAGCGCAGAGTCCAGTTCGCTCGCCACCCTCACCTGGCGACCCATCGCCCCGCAGAGCTCGGCGAACTCGGCGAAGCTCGGATTGTGCAGGGAGGTCTGCCACACGTCGAGTTCGGCCGCCCGCTGTTCCTTGGAGATCTTGCCCAGCTCGCCGTTGTTGAGCAGCACATGGGCGATGTCCATCCGGTACTTGACGGCGGTCGTGAGCTCCATGGCGTACTGGCCGAAGCCGCCGTCGCCGGAGACCGAGACCACCTTGCGGCCCGCCCACCGGCCCCCGTCGGCATCCGGCGCACGCCGGGTCGCGGCCCAGCAGCCCATGGCCGCAGGGAAGGCAAACCCGATCGATCCCAAGTAGCCCGACATCAGCACGGTCTGCCCGCAGGACTCGAAATAGCGACCGAAGGAGTAGGCGTGATTGCCGACGTCCACCGGCATGATGGCGTCCGCAGGCACCAGACGGCTCAACGCCTCGAACACGACTGCCGAGTTGAGGCCGCTGCCCCGATCATCGGCGCGGCGTCGATGCTTCTCGACCCGCCAGATGGCCCAGCGTTCCGCCACCTCCGCAGCAGCTCCTCCCGGCGCCGCCCGGCCTGCCAGCGCATCGGTCAGCGCCCGCGCCCCGGTGCCCACGTCGGCCAGCAGCGGCGCTGTCACGGCGTGGAAGCGTCCCAGGGCCATCGGCTCGAAGTCGACCTGCACGATTGGCTTGTAGGACGCGATGCCGGTGTGGTTGGCGAACGACACCCCGAAGGTCACCAGCGCGTCGGCCTCATTCATGAACCAGCTGGCGATGGGTGTGCCCGAGCGTCCCAGCACTCCGCAGGCCAGCGGGTGCTGGTCGGCGACGAGGCCCTTGCCCTTGAAGGTAGTCGCCACCGGTGCATCCAGCGCCTCCGCCAGCGCCACGATGTCGTCGATGCCGTTGCGGGCACCGTGGCCCACGATGATCATCGGCCGGGACGCTCCGGCCAGCAGCTCGACCGCCCCCTTCAGCACATCCGCGGGGGGAGCGGTCCGTCGAGATCCCGTACGACCCTCCGGCGACCCGGCAGGCGACGCATCGGTCGCAGCAGGCAGCGCCTGCACTTCGTCGGGCAGCACCAGGTGCGCCACGTCCCGTTCGGTGAGGGCGGTCTTGCAGGCGAGATTCATCAGCTCGGCTGCGTTGGAGCCGGCCTGCACCGTGGCCGAGTAACGCGACACATCGGCGAAAGCCGCCGACAGATCGGTGTCCTGGAAGGCACCCCGGCCACGCACAGCCGATGGCACCTGGCCGGACAGTGCCAGCACCGGCGCCCGGTCCATCTTGGCGTCGTACAACCCCGTCAGCAGGTTGGTGCTGCCCGGTCCGGCAATGGCGAAACAGGCTGCCAATCCGCCGGTGAGCTTGCCGTAGGCAGTTGCAGCGAATGCAGCGGCGCCCTCGTGGCGTATCCCGATGAACTGCAGATCGCCGCGAGCCTCGGCTGCGCGCAGTGCGTCGGCAAACCCCAAGTTCGAATGGCCCACCATGCCGAAGACCCACGACACACCCCACGCGCACATGGTCTCGACGAGTTGGTCGGACACCGTGCGGGTGCGGCCTGCTGTCACCGGCAACGCCACGTACACGCCGTCGGGCCGGGTCTCGGTGCGGTACGCGTCCGGCGCGTCATCAAACGGGGGCGGCGGGGTGCCGTCGAGCGGCGAGTAGTCATAGCCGTGCCACGGGCAGCGCAGCCAGCCGCGCTCGATGCTGCCCTCGCCCAGGGGGCCGCCCTGGTGCGGGCATGCGTTCGCCAGGCAGCCGAACCCTGCGTCGGTTCGGGTGACGCACAGGCTCTCGTGTCCGACCGTCACCGTGGTGACGCGCCCCATGTCCAGATCGTCAGTCCCCATGAGCCGGTGCCAGGCGAATTCGCCACTCGGCAAGGCAGGCACTGCAGGGCTGGGCGTTGGCGCATTGGGCGTTGGCGCATTGGACTTTGGCGTATCCGGCGGCGCTGTGTCCGAGACAGCCCCGCCGGCCCCCGGATGCTGTGACGTATCGCTCACCGCTCACCCCTGTTTGCCTCGCGTTCATCGTCGCACACGGGCGCTCGAGGTTTCGTCGTTGCGAACCGGTGCCAGACACTCCCGCGCGGCTCTAGCGTTCTGCGGGTGCTGTATCTCGTGCGACACGCATCCGCCGGCGATCGGCATGCCTGGCGGGCCGACGACGGCGCCCGGCCGCTCGACTCGATGGGTCACGCCCAAGCCGAGGCCATCGCGGCGACGCTCGCCGCCGCACCGGTGCGGCGCATCCTGTCGAGTCCCAGCGTCCGCTGCACCCAGACGGTCGAGCCGCTGGCCGTCAAGCTGAGGCTCGACATCGAGCGGGTCGCCGAGCTCGCCGAGGGCGCCGACGGCTGGCGGGCCGAGGCCTTGGTGGAACGCCTGTGCGGCGAAGCGGGCGACAGTGTGCTGTGCAGCCACGGCGACGTCATTCCCGAAGTGCTCTGGCGACTTGGTCACTGCGGCATCGAAGTCAACCCGGCACGCTGCAAGAAGGCGTCCATCTGGGAACTCCACGTGACGGACGGTGCCGTCAGCCATGGCATCTACCGTGCGCCGCGCACCTTCGGCGCCTCGTTGGAGGAGCTGACGTGAGGACGAGCCGGCACTACTACCTTGAGTCGTACGACTCGGTCTCGGTGGCGCCCTACCGCATCAGCCGGTCGCCCTTCGCCCACCGCTACACCACCGATGAGACCATTCACGCGGTGTACTGCAACCGGCTGTACCCGGTGAAATCGTCACCAGACGAGGACCCCATTCCGCATTACTGGAAGCTGCGCCAGGGCGTCATGCTGTACGACGTACCCGAGAAGCCGCTGGAGATCACCGGCCCCGATGCGGTGCGCCTGCTGGAGCGGGTGCTGGTCTGCCGGGTGGACAATCTCGGCATTGGACGCTGCCGCTATGGCCTGGCGTGCAACGACGACGGCACGATCCTGATGGACGGCGTGGTGATGCGACTCGCCCCGGACCGCTTCTGGTACGTCATTGCGAACGGCGAGTTCCTGAGCTGGCTGCGAGCGCATGCCATCGGGTTCGATGTCGACGTCAACGATCCCCATTCACGGGTGCTGCAGATCCAAGGTCCCAAGTCGCTCGGCGTGCTGGACGCGGCCATCGGCGGAGGCCTGCCGGCCGACTTCAAGTACTTCCGTGCCGGATTCTTCGAGGTCTGCGGTCAGACGCTGTGGGTGTCACGGACCGGATGGACCGGCGAGGTGGGCATCGAGATCTACTGCAACAGCGGACCCGAGCCGACCGACCATGACGCTCTGTGGGATGGCTTGCTCGAGTGCGGTGAGCCGTTCGACATGGAGTTCAGCACTGCGTCGTCCATGGGAATCCGGCGCATCGAGTCGGGAATCCTGGACAACGGCACCGACATCGAACCGGGCCTGACCCCCTACAGCGCCGGTCTCGGCCAATTCGTCCGACACGACAAGGACGACTTCATCGGCAAGGCGGCACTGGAGGCGGTCGGCCGCAGCCAACTGCTGTTCGGTCTGATATGCCCCACGGCCATGCCCGAGCCGCAGATGGGCGTCAGCTACGCCGACCAGCACGTAGGTCATGTGACGATCGGCACATGGTCGCCCACGCTCGATGTCGGCGTCGGCTACGTGCGCTTCGATCGGCCGCTGACCGGCGACGGCTGGGAGGCCAAGACCGTTCACCTGCACGACTACGAGGGCACACGGCACGAAGCCACCGTAGACACCCTGCCGTTCGTGGACAAAGAGAAGCAGCTTCCGCGTGTTGCCTGGAGCGGCTCGGGCGCGGGCACAGGGTGATGCTGGCGGGCGACTTGGCCCCAGTTCGTGCGATCCATCGCTGCATCTCGTGACTGCCCGAAGCGACAGCCGACGCTTCGGCTGGGGCCTAGCGGCGCTGGGCATGCTGCTGGTGTCCACTGACTCGCTGTGGGTTCGCGTCTCGGGCGCCGACGCGCTGGACATCGCCTTCATCGTCGGAGTGCTGTCGATGGTGCTCTACGGCGCCATGGCCTTGCGCCAAGCGTCGGCCTCGTGGATGTCGCTGCGAGCTGACATCTGGCCGCTGCTGGCAATCGGGGTGCTCGGTGCGTTCAGCCAGATCACGTTCATCTCGGCGATCAACCGCACCGAAGTGCCCAACGTGGTGGCAATCGTGGCCTCCGCGCCGGTGCTGGCCGCGGCGTTCGCGTGGGTGGCCTTGCGTGAGCGCACATCGCCACGGGTGGCCGCGGGCATCGCCCTCACGGTGGTGGGCATCGGCATGGTGGTGTCGACATCGATCGGTTCGTCCAATCTCTTCGGCGATTTCTTGGCTCTCATCGCCGTGGTCTGCTTCGCCTTCAGCACCGTCATCTGGCGCCGACATCGGGACATGAGCCGTGTCGTGGGTCTCGCCCTCGCTGCGTTGCTGGTGGTGATTCCCACGGCGTTCGTGGTCGATCTGGGAGCGCCTGACGCCACAGCATGGGCAGCCATCTTGGCCATGGGCCTGGTCTGCAACCCGCTGGGCCGCCTGTCCTACAGCAATGCGCCGAAGTACGCGCCCGCCGGCGAGGTAGCCCTGTTCGCTCCGGTGGAAACTGTGGCCGGCATCGTGTGGGCCGCGCTGTTCTTGGGTGAGTATCCGGCGCTGGTCACCCTCGCAGGTGCCGTGGTGGTGATCTTCGGCATGCTGCATGCCACGGTGCTGGACCGCCGGGGCGCAATGGCGTTCGGCGGCGACTAGGAGGCTGAGCGGACCGAGTTCTTCTTGAGCGTACGAGTCCTCTGCAGCCGGGCCGCTCGGATACTGTCCGGACCCATGGGGTCCAAGGCTGCAGATGGGGTCGCCGCGCCAGCATTCGAGTCGGATGCGGATGTCGCCTCGACGTCCGCATCGAAGCCGGGTGCGAAGCCCGCTGCTGAGCCCTCCGACGAAGCACCTTCCTGGCCCCCGAAACGCAAGAGCCGCGTGCCTCGCCAGAAGTACGAGCGTGAGCTTGAGATGCTGCAACAGGAGTTGGCCAATCTCCAGCGCTGGATCCAGCACCGGGGGCTCAAAGTCGTCGTCATCTTCGAAGGCCGCGACGCCGCCGGCAAGGGCAGCACGATCAAGCGCATCATCCGGCGCCTGAACCCCCGCATAGTGCGTGTCGTGGCACTGGGCACACCCAGCGACCGCGAGAAAACCCAGTGGTGGTTCCAGCGCTACGTCGAAGAGCTGCCGACGGCGGGCGAGATGGTGATCTTCGATCGCAGTTGGTACAACCGCGGCCTCGTCGAGCCGGTGATGGGCTTCTGCACAGACGACGAGTACGAGGAGTTCCTTCGTTCGTGCCCAGAGTTCGAGCGGATGCTGGTGCGCTCAGGCATCATCCTGATCAAGTACTGGTTCTCGATCAGCGACGAGGAACAGGAGCGCCGCTTCCAGCGACGCATCGCCGATCCGGCTCGCCGCTGGAAGCTGTCCCCCATGGATCTGGAAGCACGCACCCGCTGGGTGGACTTCTCGCGCGCCAAGGACACGCTGTTCGCACACACCGACATCAAGCAGGCGCCCTGGTGGGTCGTCGAAGCCGACGACAAGCGCGCCGCGCATCTCAACTGCATCGCCCACCTCTTGTCGCAGATTCCCTATGAGGCGGTGCCTTGGGAGCATGTCGATCTGCCTGAGCGGGGCGCAGCCGGCGGCTACGTGCGCCCGCCGATCACCGACCAGGCCTTCGTGCCCGAGCTGTACTGAGCCGCCGTCGCGACCAATCGGGAGTTGATTGGCTCAGGCCTCGGTCCGGGACGCCTTGCTGATCTCGAGGTTGATCTCGAGCAGCCGGGCGGCAATGCCCCGGGCCTCGTCGAAGCTCCCCACGAAGTGGTCGCCGGGCACCCGGTGCAGCACATCCAGCGACTGCAGGCTGCCACTGGGCAGGCTCTCCAGCCCGATCACGATGCACTCGGTGTCGTGCTCCATCGCAGCATCGATGAGCTGTTCCACCACCAGGGCAGCGCTGTCGTCGACGTAGCTCGTCTCGGTGAAGTCCAAGATCACGACCTCGTGCTCAACGATGTCTTTGCCGATGGCGAAGCGCAGCCGGTTCGACGAGGCAGCGGTGAAGCTGCCGCGCATCTTGACCATGCCGACCCGCGCCGAGAATGCGTCGAACTGGCTGACATCGACCCGATCGCTGTCGGCGAAGAACACCGCGTCGAGCATGGGCACCGACAGCACGCTGTCGAGCTCGAGGCGCTCGAATCGACGGCTTGAAGCGAGCGCCGCGGCAACCACGCCGGCGGCGATGGCCACCAGCAGGTCGACGAACACGGTGAGGCCGAGCGTGAGCAGCATCACCAGCATGTGCTCGCGCTGCACCCGGTACAGGTGCGTGATCAGCCGCCAGTCGATGAGGCCGAGACCTATCCACAGCAGGATCCCTGCAAGCACTGCGTAGGGGACGGTGTCGATGAGACCGCTGACGCTGAGCACGATGATCAGGACCAGTGCCAGCACCGCCGAGACGGCGCCCGCAATCCGGGTCTGAGCCCCCGCTCGGATGTTGGCTTGGGTGGCACTGGGAGATCCGGCGCCGGGCAGGCCGCCGAACATCGCGGCGACGGCATTGCCGAGTCCCACGCCCATCAGCTCTCGATTGGGATCGTGCTGCTGACCCGTCATGGAGTCGGTCTCGGTTGCGTTCGTCAGGCTGCTCAGCGCACCGATGAGGGCGACGGCGAAGGCGGCGCCCACAGCGCCCCAGAAGCCGCCGGCGGGCATTTCCATGGCCCAGAACGAGGGCGCTCCGATGACCTCGGCGATGCGCGGTGCCCCGTCGAAGAAGATCGCGCCCACGATGACGCCGATGACGAGAGCGCCCGGCACACGCGGTACGTATCTCCGCAGCCGCTTGGGCCAGCCGGCGCAGATGATGAATGTCGTGACTGCCAAGCCGAACGCGTGGAAGTCCATGTCGTTGGCGGCGTCGTCCCAGTGGCGGATCGAATCAATGGGATTGCCCCCGATCGGATCGGCGCCGAAGAACGGCAGCACTTGCAGCATCACCACCATGACGCCGATGCCGCTGATGAAGCCCGAGGTGACCGAATGCGGTGTGAACTGCACGAGGTCGCCGAGCCGCAGCAGTCCGATCAGCATCTGGATGACCCCGGCGATGAAGATGACGGCGAGGGCTTCGCCCGGGGTGTCGGCGTATCGCACCAGCACGAACGAAACGGCGATGGCCATCGGCGCCGTTGCCGCAGAGATCTGCACCCGGGTGCCGCCGAGCACCGCAGCGATGAACCCGACGGCGACCGCGCCCCACAGTCCGGCGATGGGACCGAGTCCGGACATCACCCCGAACGCCAGTGCCAGCGGAAGCACGACGATCGCGGAGACGACGCCGGCTCCCAGATCGGCACGAAGTCGCTGGGTGTCGTAGCTCATTTCAGACCTCCGCGGGCTGAGTTCGCCTGCGGATCACAGTAGTTCACGTCTTGGCGGCAACCTGTGAAGTCCGATGGTTCGGTTGAGCAAGCTCAACCCGCTGTGTCCGATGGTTCGGTTGAGCAAGCTCAACCCGCTGTGTCCGATGGTTCGGTTGAGCAAGCTCAACCCGCTGTGTCCGATGGTTCGGTTGAGCAAGCTCAACCGAACATGCCCCCATCAACCGTGAATTCCTGGCCGGTGCAGTAGCTGCTGGCATCGGAGGCCAAGAACAGCACGACCCTGCCGACTTCGGCCGGCTCGGCGATGCGGCGCAGCGGCACCTGTCGCAGGACTCGGCGCGTGCGGTCTTCGTCCTCGTTGAACACGCTGGTCTGCGCCAGCATCTCGGTGTCGATGTAGCCCGGGTGCACCGAATTGACCCGCACGCCACGGCGACCGAGTTCCTTCGCAGCCGACTTGGTCATGCCGCGCACCGCCCACTTGCTGGCGCTGTAGGCGAATGATCCCAAGGCGCCCATGAGTCCCGCCACCGAACTGATGTTGATGATCGAGCCCGTCTCGGTCTCGGCCATCACCGCACCGACCTTCTGCATTCCCAGGAACACGCCGCGGGCGTTGACGGCCAGCATGCGGTCGTAGTCAGCGACCGAGGTGTTCATGAGGCCGGCGCCTTGGAAGATGCCCGCGTTGTTCACGAGGACGTCGATCTGCCCATGGCGACCCATGACATCGGCCACCACCGCATCCCAGCCGTCTTCCTGGGCCACATCGTGGTGCAGGTATTCACAGCCGACCTCGCCGGCGGTTCGCTCGCCCTCTTCGTCGAGCACGTCGGTCAGCACCACGGTCGCACCCTCGTCTGCGAAGAGCCGACCCTCCACGGCGCCTTGGCCCCGTGCACCGCCGGTGATGATGGCAACTCGTCCGTCCAGTACACCCATCGGGTCACCTCCCTGCTGCTGTGCGTCTGGTGCTGTCGCGTCCGCTCTTTGCGGCGGAGCCGACGGCGAGACCCTAGACCACGGACTATTCGTATTCTGAAGTGCTGAAGCTCAGGGCGCTCGGCCTCGCCTATCTCGGAGAGGATCTCCGAGAGATGCTCTCCACCAGTTGCACACTCGGAGACGCAACAGCTGGGCGGCAGTCATAGGGTGCGCTGCGATGCGAACGGTTGGAGTCCCTGGTCCGGGACCTGATGCCGCGGCCAGGAATGCCGCACCCGCGGGCACCGCCGATGGGCTCATGCAGCGCTTGGGCCTCAACTTCGTGCTCGTGTCCACGATGGTGCTCGGCCCGATCCCCATGATGCTGCCGGCTGTGCTCGCAGTGGATCTCATCGCCGACTTGGGCATCACGACAGGGCCGTTCAGCTTGGCCTTGACGGCCAACACAATTGTCGCTGCGCTGTTCGCACCGCTGTCGGGCCGCATCACCGACAGCATCGGCCCGAAGCGTTCGGTGGTGCTGACCATCGGCACCGCTGGTGTGGGCATGTTCGGCATGGCCTTTGCCACCGACGTGTGGGTCCTCATGGCATCGGCAGCGTTTGCTGGACTCGGCCAGGGCTGGTGCAATCCGGCCACCAACAAGCTGATCGCCGAGCGGGTTCCCGATGGGCGTCGCGGCACCATCACGGGACTGAAGCAGTCGGGGGTCATGTTCGGCACGTTCCTGTCGGGCTTCACGCTGCCGACACTGGCCGTCTGGTTCGACTGGCGGACCGCCATCGGCCTGTACGGCGTCGCGGCGCTCGTGGCCGCAGTGGGCATCCAGCTGTGGCTGGAGCCGGATGCCCCTACGGTGGAGGACGGAGAAGCCGGCTATGGCGCATTACCCGGTGCCGTGTTCTCCCGAGCGCCTGCACATCGTCCGGCAACGCAGTTGAAGGAGTCCGCGCGCGTATTCATCGCCAAGATCACTTGGTTCTCGTTGCTGATGGGCAGCGTGGTGGGAGGCGTCGGGCGGTTCCAAGTGCTCTTCGCCGAGGAATCGCTCGGGTGGACCAACTTCTGGGCAGGCATGGCCAGCGCTCTCGCGGGCATCATCGCGGCGGCATCGCGCATCTGGTGGGCACGCCTCACCGAGCGACGGGTCCAGCCGGCGAGCGCACTCGCCGTCCAGTCGGTGTTCACCGTGTTTGCGATGGTGCTCCTGCTTGCTGCAACGACAGTCCATGACTCGCTGATGTGGGTGATGTCGCTGCTGGCCGGCTTCACGATGATGTCGTGGAATGCCGTGGCGATGCTGGCTGTCATTACTGGCGTTCCGGTGGCGCTGGCGGGCCGGGCTTCGGGCATCGTGATGCTCGGCTTCATGTCCGGGCTCAGCATCGGGGGCCTCGTCGCTGGATATGTCTACGAGCAGACAGGCAGCTTCAGCGTGATCTGGGTGAGCTTCGCCGTCTGTGCGGCTGGTGCGACCGTGCTGGCGCTGACCATGCGGCGGCGACCCATCGCTCTGTGACGGCGCCGGCAGCCTCCGCAAGAGCTCGCCCCGCAGACCGGATCTAGGCTGGCACCCATGGGGGATGACTTTGGGGTCGAGCATCAAGAGTGGGTTCGGCAACGAGCACGCCACCGAGGCCGAGACGGGTGCGCTGCCGGCAGGCAAGAACAGCCCGCAGTGGGTCGCGTGCGACCTGTACACCGAGCGGCTGATCGGCAGCGCCTTCACCGTGGCCCGGGCCGACGCGATGCGTACATGGATGTACCGGATCCGCCCGTCAGTGCGCCATGTCAGCGGCTTGACCGACATCGACCCCGGCAATATCCGCACCTCGCCGTGCCGTGAATCGGCGATTTCGGCGATTGCTCAGCAGTCTCCTAGGAGACTGGTCGGAAAGCCGCTATTTCGGCGTTTGTCAGATGCAAACCCGCAGGTCAGGGACTTGCTGTGTCGGCAAGATCCCCTTTTCCGACCAGCCTCCTAGTACTGTTCGAAGCTGACGAGCACTTGGCTGGCCTCGACGGCGTCGCCCGGCGCGCAGCGGACCTCTGCGACGGTGCCCGCTCCATGAGCGGCAAGCGAGTGGAGCATCTTCATGGCTTCCACCACCACGATGACATCGCCGGCGGCTACGACATCGCCGACGGTCACCGGCACCTCGACCACGACGGCGGGGAATGGCGCGGCGACTGCGTCGACGTTGCCGGTGTCGTCGGTTGCTGTGGGTGCCCAAGCGTCCGACCGGTCGGGTACCTCGAAGGCAACCGTGTGGCCGCGGAGATTGACCGCGACCCCCGCCGATTCAACGCTGCTCGCGCTCGCTGCGCCGTCGGAGGCCATCGCCTCGGCGGACACCTCATGGAGCTCGCCGGCCGCATCCCGCAGCACCACAACGGCCTCGGAGGAGTGCGGGGTCAGCCGGAAGTCGCTCAGCACCGCCCATGGCCCGCTGGCCGCAGCGGCACGTTCGCCCAGCAGGTGTTCCAGCCAGGCAGCTGCCGCAGCCGCAGCCGCATCGGTGGCCGGCGGCGGCGCGGGCATCTCGGTGCCGCTGAGCGCATCGATCATGTTCGTTGTCATCTCGCCTTCGCGTAGTCGGGGCGAGTCCGTGAGCCAGCGCAGGAATCCGGCATTGGTGGGCACCGGCCCCACCACGAGCCCGTCGAGCGCGCCACGCAGCGCATCGAGAGCCTCGTCGCGACCTGGGCGGGTGACGATGAGCTTGGCGATGAGCGGGTCGTAGAACGGGGAGACCTCGCTGCCTGCTTCCACCGACGTGTCCCAGCGAACTCCTTCGGGCACGCGTACGTGGCCCACTGGACCCGCACGGGGTGTGAAGCCGTCGGCGGGGTCCTCGGCATTGATGCGGACTTCGACGCTGTGTCCGCTGAACGTGATGTCTGATTGGGCCAAGCCCAACGGGTCGCCGCTGGCGACACGCAGCTGCAATTCCACCAAGTCAAATCCGGTGATTGCCTCGGTGACGGGATGCTCCACTTGCAGCCGGGTGTTCATCTCGAGGAAGAAGAACTCGCCGGTACCGGCGTCGACGATGAATTCCACGGTGCCGGCGTTGTCGTAGCCGATGTGGCGCGCGAGCGCCACTGCCGCGTCCCTCAACCCGTCTCGGGTGGCGGGATCCAGGTTGGGCGCCGGCGCCTCCTCCAGCAGCTTCTGGTAGCGGCGCTGCGAGGAGCAATCGCGGGTGCCCAGATGGATGACCGTGCCGTGCTGGTCTCCGACGACCTGGACTTCGACGTGACGGGGCCGTTCAATGCAGCGCTCCACCAGCACCCGGTCATCACCGAACGAGCGCAGCGCCTCGGTGCGAGCCTCGGCCAACGCTCCCTCGAAATCCTCCGCGGAGCGAACGATGCGGATGCCTTTGCCGCCTCCGCCAGCGGACGCCTTGACCAGCACTGGGAAGCTCATCTGATCGCGGGCGCCATCGAACTCGGTGTCGCTGTACCCGGGGATCGTCGGTACCCCGGCAGCTTCGGCAATGGCCCGCGCTTCGATCTTCGAGCCCATCTGGGCAATGGCCTCGGGATGCGGCCCCACCCAGATCAAGCCGGCATCGATGACTGCGCGGGCAAATGCCGCGTTCTCGGACAGGAAGCCGTACCCAGGGTGAACCGCCTCGGCACCGGTGTCACACCCCGCCTCGACAATCGCGTCGATGTCCAAGTACGAACGATCCAAGGCGGCCGGGCCGATGCACGCCGACTCGTGGGCCGCGCGCACGAACGGGGCATCCCGGTCGGGTGCTGCATACACGGCGACGGTCCGCCAGCCCAGCCGTTGCGCCGTCGCGAACACCCGGCTTGCGATCTCGCCTCGGTTCGCGACCAGCAGTTTCACGACGGCATTACCTCACGAGCCGGTGCCGTGCGGTCGGCGCAGATCGAGGCTGCTGAGGAGTGCCGCTGCGACGGTGCGGCGACAGCGCAGCGCGCAGGGGTGCCCTCTGGGCCATGTACAGCCGCACGTTACATCCGGTACACGATGCCGGGGCCCGCCGCAGGGGCATCCTGGCGGCCTGCCAGCGCCAAGCACAGCCCGAGCGTGTCGCGTGTATCGGCAGGGTCGATGAGTCCGTCATCCCACAGACGAGCGGTGGCGTAGTACGGGTCGCTCTGCTGCTCGTACTGGGCAGCCACCTCGGCTCGCATGGCGGCGATTTCCTCAGCGGTCGTAGTGGTGCCCCGCATGCCGGCGAGCCGGATGTCCACCAGCACGGTCTGCGCCGTCTCGGCCGACATGGTGGCGATGCGGCTGTTGGGCCACGCGAACAGGAAACGGGGGTTGAAGCCCCGCCCGCACATGCCGTAGTTCCCGGCGCCGTAGGAGCCACCGATCAGCACCGTGTAGCGAGGCACTGTGGCATTGGCCACCGCAGACACCATCTTCGCCCCGTGCTTGGCGATGCCTGCGGCCTCCGAATCGCTGCCCACCATGTAGCCGGTGGTGTTCTGCAGGAACAGCAGCGGCACCCGGCGCTGCTCGCACAGCTCGATGAAGTGGGTGGCTTTGAGGGCATCGGCGGAGAAGATGATCCCGTTGTTGGCGATGATGCCGACGAGGTGTCCCCAGATGCGGGCGAACCCGCAAGTGATGTGCTCGCCCCATTCGGGCTTGAACTCCGAGTAGCGGGAGCCGTCAATGAGTCGTGCGATGACCTCGCGAGCATCAAAGCCGATGCGGTCATCCGCGGAGATCACGCCGTAGATCTCGGCTGGGTCGTAGTGAGGCGGCTCGGACTCGGTCCACGACAGCCAGCCCGCCCGGTGATTCACCGGACGCTGGTTCGACGCAGCGCAGAGTTCGCGCAGCTTGCCGTAGGCGGACCGCTCGTCGGGCGTCATGTAATCGGACACACCCGAGATGCGGGTGTGCAGCGCGGCGCCGCCGAGGTCGTCGGGTTCGATGATCTCCCCGAGCGCGGCCTTCACGATGGGCGGGCCGCCGAGGTAGATGCGGCCGATGCCCGACACCATGATCACTTCGTCGCTCAGGGCCGGAACGTACGCGCCGCCCGCAGTGCAGCCGCCCAGCACCACTGAGATCTGCGGAAGGCCCATCGCGGAGAGCCGGGCCTGGCGGTAGAAGCTGCCGCCGAAGTGGTCCTTGTCGGGGAAGATGTCGTCCTGCAGCGGCAGGAACGCGCCACCGGAGTCCACCAAGTAGATCACGCCGAGGCCGTTCTCGGCGGCGATGTCCTGAGCGCGTACGTGCTTCTTGATGCTGACCGGCAGCAGCGAGCCGCCTTTCACGGTGGCGTCGTTGGCGATGAACATCCAAGGCGCGCCGCAGACCACGCCGATGCCGGTGACGATGCCAGCGCCGGGAGCGCTGTTGTCGTGCATCTCCCAGCCGGCGAGCGCGGAGAGCTCCACGAACGGCGTGCCCGTGTCGCACACCAAGTCGATGCGGTCGCGCGGCAGGATCTTGCCCCGGCTGTGGTGCCGCTCGATGGAGCGCTCCCGGCCGTCCCCGCCTGAGATGGCGAACTGCTGCCGCTCACGCAGGGCGACGAGCAGGTCGGTGTAGACATGCGTGTTCTTGGAGAATTCGCTGCTGCCGACGTCGATGCGGCTCTCGAACCGTCTCATCAGCTCGTGCTGCGAGCAAGAGCCTGAACTTCATCGATGGGGCGCCCGAGCAACCGGGCGATGCGCTCCGACGAGGTGCCGGCGCGACGTGCATCCGCCACAAGGTCGCACACATGCTGGCAGTCGTTCGCAATGGGCAGGGCGCAGCGCCAGAGCCTTTGCTTCGCTGCGGTCATCGACGTCGTGTGGTCAGGGTCCAGCGAATGCGTGTGCACTCAGCTCTCGTCGGCGTGCGCTTCGCAGCGGCTGTCGATTTCCTCTTCGGTCATTCCCGTGAAGTCGAGAGTCAGAGGCATGGCTCCACCTTAGCTTGGCTCCACCACAGACACCGTCATCGTGCAGAACAGCCGGTGAGCACGCGTGCCGGCGTCGAATGTGACCCTCTTGTGCCGTCAAGGACGGCTATTGTCGCATCCGACATGACTCGCGCCGCATCGACTGCTTTGCCATGCGCACCGGCATGTGCATGATCTGTGGGGTGGCGCCATGACCTCCGGCTATTCGCTGTGGCTGTCCTCGCTGTCTCCTTGTGCGACATCTCCGCTGCGCGGGCCGCGGGCGCAAGCAGCGAGGACGGCATCGTCTTGGTGGCAGCGAACCGCATGTCGCTGTCCGATGTGGGCACGGCGTCGTCGCTGGTCGCAGGCGGCGTCGGCGACGCGGTCCTGTTCGCTGAGTCCGAGGCCGCTCTGGGAGACAGCGCGGCGGGCATCGTGGCCGATCTGCAGCCCAACCGGATGATCCTCGTGGGCGGCACGGCGGTGCTGGATTCGAAGGTGGAGAGCGAGATCTCCCATCTCTCAGCGGATGCAGATGTCGTTCGGCTCGCCGGGGACGATCGGATGCATACCGCTGCGCTGGCCGCCGAACTGGTGTTGGGGCGAGCCAGCAGTACCCGGTCGGGGGAGGGGTCGGTAGCGATCGCCAACGGCTGGTCGCTGTCCGATGCCGCGGCGGCTGCCGCTGCGGTAGCACAGGGCCAAGCGGACGCGGTCCTGTATGCGGACCGGGACGAGCTCGGGACGGCCGCCGCCCGGGTGCTCGCCGAGTACCGCCCGGGCCGCATTCTGATTCTCGGCGGCACTGCTGCGCTCAGCGACGACATCGCCCGTCAAGCGGCGCTCGCTGCGGGGTCAGAAGCTGTGCCGCTGCGTCACGCGGGTGCGACACGGGTCGAGACAGCGGCCTTGACGGCTGGGCAGGCTTTCCGTGCAGGCGCGTCGGTGGCGGTAGTCGTCGACGGCTGGGCGTACGATCACGTCGGCGTGGCCGCCGCTGTAGCCGCTGCCGAGGGCAATGCCGCAATCCTGTACGCACGGGGCGGACTGCTCGACGATGCCACCACGGCGCTGCTGGCCGAGCACATGCCGGAGCGAACTTGGGTGGTGGGCAGCTCTCAGGCTGCCGCCGAATTGGCCGAGCAGGTGCAGGCTGTGCTGCCCGAGACCGACCTGAGGCGGGCCATGAGCGAGGCAGCGGCGGCCGCGCATCTTCCCGTGTGCCCGTCCGAGTCCGAGTCCGAGTCCGAGTCCGAGTCCGAGTTTGCCGCAAGCGGCGTCGGCGGCGGTGGCGGCGGCGGCGTCGCCCGGCCGGGTCCCACGACGACCGTGTCGAGAACTGATGCGGCGCTGGCGGATCCTCCTGGAGACTTGGAGGCGATTCCGGGAGACTCGAAACTGACGCTGAGTTGGACTGCCCCGGTGGTTCTGGGATTCGAGGCAGTCGCCTACCGCGTCCGGTGGAAGGGACCGCGCCAGCAGTACTCCGACACCGAGCGATGGATCCTGTCCGGACAACTGGGCTACGAGCTCACTGGCCTGGTGAACGGCGATACCTATGGAGTTGAGGTCCAAGCGCTCATCGCAAACTTCGGATTCAGCGCCTGGGCGAAGGTGTCAGGGACGCCGCGTACGGTGCCGGGTGCGCCCGGCGCGGTGCGTATCGGTGAGGCCGACGAGAGTCTCGAGATCTCGTGGCGGACGCCGACCGATACCGGCGGTGCACCCGTGGAGGGTTACTCGGTGGAGCGGTGGTCGGGCGGGTCGCTGCTCGGCACCGACGACGCCACCGGGCTGAGCCATCGGATCGAGGGACTTGTCAACGGAACGACGTACAGGGTGCGCGTCGCTGCGGTCAATGCGGCCGGTGTCGGCGAGTGGGCGCAGTTTTCGGACGGCGTGCCGGTGGGCACAGCGGATGCGCCGCTGCAGGTGAACGCGCAGCGAGGGGACCAGACCGCGACGGTGCGCTGGGCAGCGCCTTCGGACAGCGGCGGCACTGAGATCACCGGTTACAAGGTGCAGTGGCGCACCGGACCCCAGCGGTGGAGCGCCGGCCGTCAGCGCACTGTCGTCGAGCAGGTGCGGCAACAGGAGATCACCGGTCTGACGAACGGTGTGCCGTACTCGGTCCGGGTGATCGCGGTCAACCGTATTGGCGATGGCGAACCGTCTCAGGCAGTGGAGGTGACGCCGGCGGCCGTCCCAGGTCGTCCCCGCCGCCCGACAGTCGAGCGGGGCGACCAGTCGCTCGCGCTGAGTTGGCAGCCGCCTGAAACCGGCGGCTCGCCGATCGAGGGCTTTGTGGTTCAATGGATCGACGGAGAATCCGACGCCGATGCGAGAGAGCGGTTGCTCGCTGCGAGCGACACAGAGCACACCATCGGCTCGCTGGTCAACGGAACCCCGTACTCGGTGAGCATCCGCGCCTACAACTCGGCGGGAAGCGGGCCGTGGTCCCGGCCGGTGACCCGCACACCGGCAACGCTTCCCTCCAGCCCGCCCGATCTGAGCGTGGAGCGCGGCAATCGCTCCATCACCGCGTTCTGGACTGTGCCTGACGACGGCGGGTCGCCGGTGCTGCGATATGAGGTGCAATACCGCGCTGCGGACGACCAGTTCACCAGCGCCGATCCCACGGTCACGGTGAGCGGCGGCACGCTCAGCAGGCAGATCAGCTCTCTGGTCAACGGTACGCCGTACTTCGTGCGGGTGCGTGCGGTCAACGACATCGGCACTGGTCCGTACGCGATGGCGGATTTCGCAGTGCCGCTCACGGTCGCAAGCGCGCCGCAGGCAGCCACTGTGCAGCGCGGCAACGAGCTGATCACCGTCCGCTGGAGCCAGCCCTCCTCGGACGGCGGGAGTCCGATCACCGGCTACAAGGTGCAGTGGCGTGCGGAGACCGAGCCGTACCAGCCCGCAACCCGTCAACTCGTCACCGGTCCCGGCGAGGACTCCGAGGTCGTCAGCGGACTCGACAACGGCAAGCAGTACTACGTCCGCGTCATCGCGGTGAACAGCGTCGGCGACGGCACCGTCTCGCGCGAACTCTCCGCCACTCCCGCGACAGTGCCCGATGCGCCCAGCCGACCCACCGCCGAGGGACGCGACCGGTCAGTGACACTGGCATGGACACCCAACGGCACCGGGGGAACGCCGATCACCAGCTACACCGTGCGGTGGCGGGCAGGCGACGATCAGTTCACCGACTCCGATGCCACGGTGACGGTTGTCGGCACATCGCACACCATCACCAACCTCACGAACGGAACCGAGTACTTCGCTCAAGTGGCATCCGAGAACACCGTAGGCAGCTCGCCATGGTCGGCGCCGGCGTCAGCGATCGCTGCGACAGCCCCGGGTCGGCCACGCCAACTGGTTGCCGAACGCGGGGACGGATCGCTCGAGGTCTCCTGGCAGGCGCCGACTCACGACGGCGGTCTCGCGGTCGTCGAGTATGTGGTTCAGTGGCGAGCCGGCGACGAGGACTTCGACCCAGCGAATCGGCAGGCGACCGTGACCGACCTGACCGATCTGAGCCACGAGATCGGCAACTTGGCCAACGGCACCGAGTACTTCGTCAGAGTGTTCGCCGTCAACGGCGCCGACCGGACTGCGTCCATCACCAGAGGCATCCCAGCCGGCGCGCCTGGGGCGACCGCAAGCCTGTCCTTTGAGGTCAGCGCTCAATCGCTGCGCATCTCGTGGGAAGCACCCGACGACGGCGGCGCGGCAATCAGCTCGTACCAAGTCCAGTGGCGGGCCTCGGGCGACAGCTATGACGCCGTCGACCGACAGGCGACGGTCACCGCAACGTCGCATCTGCTGACCGGCCTCAGCAACGGCACCGAATACTGGGTTCGGGTCAGGGCCCGCAACGCTGTCGGCGACGGACCGTGGAGCGCGGAGGCGCCGGCTGTCCCTGCAGGGTTGCCCAGCGCGCCGCTCGGGCTGACTGTCGATTCCGGCAACCGATCGCTGACGGTCACTTGGCAGCCGCCTGAGTCCAATGGCGGCGTTGCTGTCACCAAGTATCTGCTGCAGTGGCGCAGCGACAACGAGGTGTTCAGCGCCACAGACCGCATCATGGAGGTCCTCGGCACGACCCACACGATCGACGAACTCGTGAACGGCACGAACTACTGGCTGGAGGTGCGCGCCGTCAATCCCGCCGGCACATCGCCGGCTGCCGCCGCCTCCGCTGTGCCTGCAACCGTGCCCACACCTCCGCGCAATGCTGTGCTCACGCCCGGCAACAACTCCCTGCTGGCCGTGTGGGATGCGCCTTCCGATGACGGAGGTGCTGCGGTGACGGGATATCGCGTCCAGTGGAAGGGTCCCGGCGAGAGTTACAGCGCCGCAGACCGCTCCGCCGATGTGACGGACAGGCACCACGAGATCACCGGCCTGAGCGAAGACGTCGCCTACACAGTCGGGATCGCAGCTCTCAACAGCGCAGGTGCGGGACCGGTGGTGGAGGTCTCTGAGACCATCCTTTCGAGACCGGGCATGGTCCAATCCGTGGCCGCGCAGGCCTACAACGGCACACTCGTGGTCACTTGGGAGCCGCCGCTGAATGCCGCAGAGTGGCCAGTCACCGAGTACAGGGTGTTGTGGACCCGCGACGGAACATTCAACGATTCGCCCTGCTCGGATCGCCTCAGAAGAGTGTCACCCGGCGGGGAACTGCGAGCTGCCGTCACCGAGCTCGCCAACGGCACCATGTACACAGTTCGCGTTGTCGCTGTGAACGAAGGCAGGGCGGGTGAGCCGGCGGACGTCACTGGCACGCCGGTGGCGAAACCGGGCCGGGCCACCGCACTGGGCGTCTTCAGCATCGACGGAGGCCTGACGGTCATGTGGCGGTCGGCGTTCGCAGGAGGTTCGCCGGTCACCGAATATCGGGTGCAGTGGAAGGGGCCTGGACAGAGCTGGGATACCGCTGAACGGCAAGCGACGCTGAACGAGGCCGATTCCAACCGGTACACGATCACCGGACTTGACAACGGCGTCGACTACGACGTTCGTGTCGTGGCCGTGAGCGCCTTGGGCCTCGGCCGCTGGAACGAGCGGACAGTGTCACCCAGTGATGCGCCGGGTGCTCCCGCATCGTTCACAGGGACCCCCTCGCGAGATGTCGGCAACAGGTGCCGCGTGACCTTCGCATGGGAACCGCCGAGCGAAACCGGAGATTCTGCCCTCACCGGCTACCTCCTGCGCAGAAGGATCGAACCGCAAGACGAGTTCTCCGAGCATTGGGACGAGGAGTTCGATGCCAACCGAACCAGATGGACATGGCGGAAGATTGCTCATGCAAGAGTCAACAGTCAGGGTGAATGCGTGGATCTGGGCTGGCATGTCCGGCTCATCCCGATCAGCGACAGCGGCTTCGGGCTGCCGGCGGAGCTGAGGCTGTGAGCTACTACTCGGATGACTCTGCGTGGGTCGGCGGGGATGACGCGCCAACGCGCAGCGTTCAGGACAAGGGCAGCCGCCGACGCGTCGCATCGCCAGAGCCGACTGTCGCGGGACTCGAGTTCGGCGTCTTCAGTTCCACGGTCGAGAGCGGACGGGCACGCGTGCGGCTCGACGGCAGCGGCGAAGCAGTGGAGGCCGTGTACTCCGGCTTCCCTGAGGATTTCGTGCCCGAGCCGGGCGATGAGACGGCTGTGGAACACATTGATGGGCAATGGCACACCCTGCCGGCTGTCACCCACCATCAACGGCGCCCGAGCCGACTCGAGTGGTGGACCACGAACAGGCACACAGGCCTGTTCAAGCTGCTGTTGCGCAGGGATCTCGGCTAGATGAGCGCTCGATGTGAGCACGATCCGCCCACCGGCGTGACGCCGTCGGTGTCTGCGGGAGAGCACGCAGCGGGAACCCGGCGCTGGTTCTTGCGCTCGGTCACCGCCGGGTCGCTCTCACTGCTGACCGCCGGCGCGCACCTGCTGCACGGAGCATCACCGGCTGCCGCATCCTCCAGCACTTGCTGCAGCTTGATATACGAGTCGTCGCAGTGGTGCCCCGTGTACTGCGCCGAGGCATCCCTTCACCTGCGGTGCTGGACATGCAGAGGCTACGCGGGCGGCACATCGGGCCTGTGCAAGTGCTGCGAATGCACCGCGGGCGAGACATGCTGGAATGGGCCTTGGATGTGCTCGTATGAGACGGGCTGCTGCAGCCGAAGCCGCTTGTGAACACGACAGCCTGCAACGGAGTTCCTAGGTTCGCTGCGCCGTGCTGACCGACGTGGGGCCGGAACTGGCGGTGGTTGCCGCTTCGTCGGTGCTGTGCGTCGCGGGTGCGGCCAAGATCGTTTCGCCGGTACCGATCGCATCCACCCTGTCGCAGTTGTGGGGAGGCGCCGGGCCGTCGCTGCGCCCGGAATCGCTGCGAGTGCTCGGCCGTCTGGTCGGCGCCGTCGAGATTGGCCTGGCAGCGGCAATCGTGCTCGGGCGCTCCTGGGCAGCGGCTGCGGTACTTGTCTTGGCCGCCTGCCTGATGGCGATGGCTGGCGTTGTGGGCGTGCGGCGCGGCGGCGGCATTCCCTGTGCCTGTTTCGGGCGCTCCGATCGGACGCTCGGATGGCCTCATGTCGCGCAGTGGCCGCTGTGGCTGGGGGCAGCGTGGTGCGTCGCACGCCAGCCGACGCTGGTCGACACCACGCACCGGGCCGGGTACTCGGTGGTGCTGCTGGGAATCAGCGCCGCCGCCGCCGCCGCGGTGCTGGTCGGGCGAGTATGGGTAAAGGCCTACCCGCTGGCAAGGCACCGTCGCCGCAGCGTCATGACGACGGCCCGGCGGGCAGGAGGTACGGAGGTTTCCGCATGGCGCTAGCCGCCCTGATCCTGTCCGCCGTTGCTCTGCTGCTCGTCGTGCTGGTCGCGCTGGCCATCTTGGAGCTTCTTGTCCAGCGGCCCGCCGGGGATCAGGAACCCCCCGATGCCATCGAGGAGTTCGACTTGGCCTCGGGTGCTGAGGGGGCTCTCGCGAGCAGTCTTGGTCTTCCCCGAGCGCTCGACGACCTGCCGTCGCGCTTGGTGCTGGTGGTCTCACCCATGTGTGCCGCCTGTCACCGGCTCGTCGCTTCCTTCGAGGGTGTCGTTCCCGAACATGTGCTGGTGCTGGTGTCTGCGGCGAATCCTGCACGGCTGCGCCAGTGGTCGGCTGCGGCGGGCCTGCCGCATGATGAGATCGTCTTTGACGACGACATGGCTGTGGTGAACAGCTTGGGCGTCACTTCGAGTCCCGCAGCGGTTGGGTTCGTGCGGGGCCGCGCAGCCTTTGGGGTCAATGTGTCTGGTCGTGGCGCACTCGATGCGCTGGTGAGCCAGCGGCTCGACATCGACGTCGCACCGCCGAGCGGCGAGGAGTGATCGGTGCTCGCGGAGGCGGTCACGGCCGGTGCATTGCTTGCGGGCGGGATGCTGCAGCGCTACAGCCCTTGAGGGCTTGCCTTCGTGGGCCAGTTCGGCCCGAGCGTCGCCGCAGGTCGCGGTCTGCGGCGATTCGCCGACAGCGGTACGTACTTTGCTGGAGTGTTGGCGTCTTCGTCTGTGTTCATGCTCGTCGCCGACGCCGTCGGCGGCCGCATGCGGGAACACGCCGGCGACCGCGGCGCGTTGACGGCTGCGCTGATCGGGGCGAGTGGACTGGCGGCGGCCGACGGCATGCGTGTGTGGAGCGGTCGCACGTCATCGTTCGGCTTGAGTCGTCAGACCCCGTACCGCTGGCGTGCCCGCGGCCGGCAGGGAGTGTTCGCATGGGGACTCGACACCGGCACACCTGTCTTGACGGTCCGCGCGACGCCGCTTCCGATGCTCGGCGTCATCTTGGCGCTGACGGGACATGGCGGTCCGCTGCACGGGCTGTTCTACGGCGTCGGCATCGTTGCGGGCGTCGCGTTCGGGCTGAGATCTGCGCGTACCGAGCCTCGCACCGATCGGCTGCTGGACTCGCTGATGCGTCAGCACGCACGACTGCGCCCGCAGGCACTCCTACTGGTGCTGAACGCGGTCGGAGTCGCCGCGCTGGCGCTGTTCGTCGCCGCGCTGCCCCGCTGAGCAGCCGAGAAGCGTCGCTGTCCAGCGGGTTCTCGTCAAGTTCACGCCTTGTCGATTCTCGTTTGTGATCGTCGTGCTGGCACGGCAGGAGCTGCAGCGCAGGACTCTCGCCCGGCAGATGGTGCGGCGCCAGAAATGCAAGCGAACTTCACCGTCAGAACCCCATCCAAGGAGTCAGGACCCTATCCACGGAGTGCTGCCGCCAAGGTGGGCGTCACCGTGCCAGGCGATGCAGACGATCCTCTCGGGCCATCGGATACTATTCGGACCATGCGAAATCTCCGTATGGCATCCGTCCGCAGTCCATTCGACAAGCTGGGCTTGGCATCTCCTGCGGTCGCGGCGTTGAGCCGTGCTGAGTCAATGGGGCTGCTTCGCGGACAGGTGACCTGCCTTGACTATTCCGCGCTGGAGCAACTGAGGTCGGGTCTGGCCGAGGCCGGCATCGGTCAAGGCTTTCTTGCGGAGTTGGCGCAGCCGCATGCGTGCGAGCCAGACCGTCTGTCGACGCTGATGGCCCGCATCGCGGAGGCTTTGGAGCAGTCGCCCGCACCGGGCCATGAGTGGCCGGCCGTGGTTCGGGTGCTCGGAATCGACCTGCTGGTGCGATTGTTGGGGATCTCCCCGTCGAGCGCACGTCGGTATCTCTGTGGCGACCGAACAACGCCTGACGAGGTGGCAGTCCGGTTGCATTTCCTGGCGCTCGTTGTGGGCGACTTGGCCGGCGCATACAACGACATCGGAATTCGGCGCTGGTTCGACCGACCGCGGGCACGGCTGGGCGGCGCCACTCCAGCGGAGGCGCTTGGCGAGGAGTGGTTTCCGGAAGATCCTGCCGCGCGCAGCGTTCGCGATCTGGCCAGTTCGATCATGTCGTCGCCGGCAACATGATCGCCTTCCGTCATGCCGATCCACGCTTTCCGTTCCTGTGGGAGGGTGCGTCGCAGCCTGCAGGCCGCTGGAATGACGAAGGCGACCTGACGCACTATTTCTGCGACACACCGGATGGAGCGTGGGCAGAGTTCCTGCGACACGAAGAGATCACCGACCCTGTCGATGTCGCCACGATTCGACGTGCGCTCTGGGCCGTCGAGATCGGCGAGCCGCCCCGGCTTCAGCCCGACCTGCTGTTGGAGACGATCACCGGCGGCCCCGTGACATGGCAGGAGTGCAGGCAATTCGCTCGGACGCATCGGCAGGATGCTGATGGCCTCATCGCTCCCTCGGCGGCATTGCGGCCCGGCCAAGCCAACGGCTGGCGAACCGAAGAAGGCATGAGGCCCGGTCCCGAGCAGGACGGACAGGTAATAGCTCTGTTCGGAGCTCGCCCCGATCTCGTCGGCTGGGCCGCAACCGCCGAAGGCCAACCCGACGAGGCATTGCTGATCAAAGTGTCCCACTTCTGAGCAGACCCACCGCTTGGCATCGGTGCGCCTTGCTCAGGGTCAGGTCGGCGGGACCCAAGGCACCGCCGCACCGATGCCGTCATGTGTGGCGAGCCTGGTGAGCGCAGGACTCGACCTCGATGCGCTGGTGAACTTAGCGAGCGGGCTGTACTCGGCTGGCTCGTTCCCGATCTTGGGGACACGCGGACTCCTCGGTGCCCTACAGCCCCATCGAACTCTGCTTGGCCGGTCTGCTGGACGCCTCAGCGCAGAGTGACTCGCCCGTTGGGTGTGTCGAGTTCTGCTTCGAGGCTGACCGTGCTGCCGGCTTCGACCGACACGTCGATGCCGATCGCGCTGTAGAGGACCCGGAGGTGGTCGGGGTCGGGGTGGGTGCCTGAGACCGATACCAGTGTGCAGCCGGTGGGCGTGACCTCGGCGGGATGGGTGGTCTCGCCCCATTCGATGACGAACGGGACCGCGCTGGCGCCGTCGGGGAGCCCTCCGGGCGAGTAGGTGAGCGACCAGTGGATCTCCTCGCCGTCGGGCTTGACGCGACTCATGGACATGATCTCGCCCGGGTCCTCGCCGCTCGCACGCATCGATGCGACGACGTCTTCGATGGTCTCGCCTTCCGACACGTGAACGGCGAAGGTCACGAACCGCGGCCCGTCGAGGCCGTCGACGCCGAACGGCCGCGGATTCTCCGGCTCTGGCTGCTCGGTGTCGGGGGCGATGACCTCGAGGTACACCTCGTCGCCCAGCGACAGGAGCGTGTTGCGGGTGCCGAGGCCCGGATGAGGGCCTCCGGGCGCTGGTTGCACCCCGACGAGTTCTGCGACGGCGGCTGTGGCGGCGTCGAGGTCGGGTGCGGCTACGACGAGGTGATCTATTGCTGCCATGCGGGTACGTTAGATGCCTGAGACACCCGCCCAACCAGAGGGCCTGTTCCGGTTGCTGACGCCGGCTGATGTCAGTCGAGACCGTCCGCTGCCGGCCCGCCAACCGAGTGGTGCTGTGCCACCAGGCCGGCAAGTTCAGCTTCTATGCCCGCATCGTGCGTCCCACAGCGTTGTCGAAGCACCGGGCACGACCCAGCCGGCACCCGAGCCGACTTCTGCGGCCAGACCAAGCACGCCGCTACCGAACGCTTCGGCTGGGACCCGCACCGACTGGAGCTGCGAGAGGCCGTCTGCATCTTCCGCATCTGCACCAACACCGTCCGACGCATCAATCCCGACTGGCAACAACGAACCCGTGACGGACTCGCGCTCGCACTCGAACCGCTCAGCTGACCACTGAGTCTGCATGTGGTCGTAGATTTTGTGGCGGGATATTGAACGCGGGGTGTCGCCGATGCGGGTAGCCGTCGTCCATAACCGGGATCCGAGCGGCGTCATCAACGTGTTCGGGCCGCAGAACCGCGAGCGCTACAACCCCCGCACGGTCGAGCGGGTCGCACGGGCGCTGGAAGCGGGCGGCCACACGGTCCGCGTCATCGACGGGGACATGCATGTCGTCGAGCGCTTGGGTGACTTCATGCCGCGTGTCATCGCCGGTGAGCGTCCCGGGATGGTGTTCAACATGGCCTACGGCATCCAGGGCGTGTCCCGCTACACGCACCTGCCTGCGCTCCTGGAGATGCTCGGCGTGCCCTATGTGGGCTCGGGGCCGCAAGCGCACGGGATGGCGCTCGACAAGGTGATCGCAAAGATCATGTTCCAGTCCGCCGGGCTGCCGACCGCCAAGTTCTGGAATTTTGCCTCGTCCGATGACAGCTTCGACGACCTGAAGTGCTCGCCGGGACATCGCCTGATCGTCAAGCCGAAGATGGAAGCGGTCTCCTATGGCATTCGCATCGTCGACAACGAGGGGGACCTGCGTGAGGCGGTGTCGATGATCATCGAGGAGTTCGGCCAGCACGTGCTGGTGGAGGAGTTCATCGCCGGCCGTGAACTGGCCATTGGATTGCTGGGCAACGGCGATCCCGAAGTGCTGCCGATCGTCGAGATCGACCTCGAAGGCGACCCCAATGCGATCCAGACCGACTCGGACAAGCTGCGCCAGCCCCGCGAGAAGCTGTGCCCCGCGCCGCTCAGCGCCGACGAGACGTCCGAGCTGCAGCAGCTGGCGCGGCGGGCGTTCCGCAGCCTCGACCTGTTCGACTTCGCCCGTGTCGATCTGAGGCTCGATGCTGAAGGCAACCCGTACATCCTCGAGATCAACTCGATGGCGTCGCTGGGACTGACCGGCACGTACGTACATGCGGCGCAAGCGGCGGGGTACACCTACGAGTCGATGGTGAACCGGATGCTGGACGTGGCAGCGGTCCGCTACTTCGGCGCCGAACGGCTCGTATCCCAGGTCGAGTCCGTCCCGGCTGCTCCACGGCGGGACGATGTCGAGCGGCCCCGTGCCCGGCTGCGCACCTATATCCGCAGCAGCGCCGCCACGATCGAGGACAACGTGCGGCGCATGGTCGAGGCGCGCACTCCGACGGAAGCGCCCGAGCGCGTCAACCAGCTCGGCGACTGGGTCGAGCGGCAACTCGAGACGCTGGGGTTCCGGGTGGAACGCCGCCCCCAGGTGGCTCTGGGCGACATCCTGCTGGCTCGCAACCACATCCACGACGTCGACGACGTGCTGCTGCTGGGCCATCTCGACACCGGCGCACCGCTTCAGGAGTGGACGCCGTTCCGCGCCGACGAGCGACGCATCTACGGCACGGGCGCAGCCGAGTCCAAGGGCGGCATCGCGGTCGCTCTGGCTGCGCTGCGAGGGCTGCGCTACATCCGCCGGCTGGGCCAAGTACGTGCAGCGGTACTGCTGACCTCCGATGGCGCGCAGAGCGGCGCAGGCGGGCGGCAGATCATCGCGGAGGCCGGCGCCAGGGCCCGCAACGTCATCGGCCTCAAGCCCGGCGAACCGGATGGCAGCGTGATCACCGCACGCGCAGGCGAGCACCGCTACCTGTTGGAGTCCGCCTACCGGCGCAGCCGCCGCGCGGTGTCCGCCGATCAGGTCGTGCGGCACTTCGCGAATCGGGTGATCGCGCTGCAGGACATCGGGCGCGAGGCCTCAGAGAACGCCGGATCCGAAGAAGACGCTGAAAACGGCGAGTCAGTACGCGGGGTGCGAGCGCACATCACGAACCTGCATCTCGAAGCCGGCGGGGGCCGGCTGCCGTCTCGTGCCGAGCTGATGCTCACGCTGCGCTACAGCGACCCAGAAATCGGGCCGGAACTCGACGAACGCGTGCAGCGCATCGCGGACGCACGAACGGTGCCGGGCGTGCGCATGACCGTGTCCGCCCGTCCGGGACGGCCTGCGCTGCGTCCGACTGATCTGGATCGCTCGCTGCTCGAGACCGTCCAGCAGGCGGCACAAGACCTCAGCAGACCGATTGAGGGCGGCGAGCGATGGGCGGCCGCGGACCTGAGCTTCGTAGGAGAGAACACGGCGCGGATCGACGGCATGGGCCCGATCGGCGGCGCAGCACGTACCGATGACGAGTACATCCTGCGCCACTCGCTGGTGGAGCGCGCGATGCTGCTCGCGGTGACGATGCTCCAGCTGCGCACCCAGCCGAAGCGCCGGAGGGCCGCCAGTGCGACTGCGGCGGGTTGAGGGCGGGTTCGTGCCGAGCCCCCCCTCAGCACCCCTCAAGCGCAGCAGCATCAGCATGGGCGGCATGGTCGCGAGCGCGTTCGGCGGCGCCACCGATGCCGGGGTGCGGATGCTGGCCGAAGGCGGCAACGCCGCAGATGCGGCAGTGGCTGTCGGCTTCGCGCTCGGCGTGTGCGAACCGCAGGCCAGCGGCCTCGGAGGCCAGACGGTCGTTCTCGCACACATTGACGGCCAGACGTTTGCGCTTGACGGTTCGAGCCGCGTGCCCTCGCTGGCGCACATCGAGCGGCTGGAGCGCCGCCGGGAATTGCGCTTGGGCCACCGGGCCACGACAGTGCCCTCGACGCCCGCGACGCTCGGGTGGCTGCATCGCCGCTACGGCCGGCTGCCCTGGGCCGAGGTGCTGGCGCCATCGATCGAGATCGCCCGCTGCGGTTACGCCATCACGCCGCTGCAGCATCGTCTGCAGGTGCGCGAGCTGCCGCGTTTCGCCAAGGTGGACGGTCAGACAGGTGCTCGCTACTTCCTCAAGGACGGCGCTGAGCCCTTTGAGCCGGGCGACCTGTTCCGCCAGCCCGAGCTGGCCGATCTGTTCGAGCATCTGGCGCGCAACGAGATCGAAGCCTTCTACCAGGGCGAAGTCGCCGACCAGATCGACGCCGACATGCGTGTGCATGACGGATTCCTGCGAGCCGACGATCTGGCACTGATCCCGTGGCCGGTCGTGCGGCAGGCACTGCGCCGGCGGTACCGATCGGTCACGCTGGCCACCATGCCGCCGCCGGGCGCCGGCCGGGTGCTGCTGCTCGTGATGATGATGCTCAACCGGCTGCACTCGTCGGCCCTGCGCCAGATCAGCACGGCGAACGTCCACTTCTTCACCGAGTCGCTGCGCAAGGCCTTCTTGCGGCGCATCGACCGGCCGTTCGACGCCAACACCTACGCCCAGATTCGCAACAAGACGATGCTCAGCCGCCGCTACGCCCACGCGCTGGCGGACACGATCGTCGACACGGTCGATCCGGACTTGCCGACCGTCGATCCCGTCACCGACGAGATCGGCGAGACCACCCACTTCTCGGTCATGGACGCCGAAGGGAACGCCTTGGCGGTGACCCAGTCGATCGAGCTCGTGTTCGGCTCCAAGGCGGCTGCGGACGGGCTCGGATTCCTCTACAACAACTACCTGTCCGCGCTCGAGACCGAGGAGCCGTCACACCCGTACTACCTGCGGCCAGGCGCAGCTCCGTGGTCGACTGCGGCGCCGACCATCGTGTTCCGGGAGGGCCAGCCGTGGCTTGCGCTCGGCAGTCCCGGCAGCGAGCGGATCTTCTCGTCGCTCGCGCAGGTGCTCTGCCGGATCGTGGACGGCTCCGCGAGCCTGGACCGGGCGATCGACGCGCCCCGGCTGCACTGTACGGTCGGCGGGCGGGTCAGCATCGAGGCAGCGCGATTCGACCGCGAGATCGTCGACCATCTCGCCTCGTCGGGCTACCAGGTCGACGAGCTCGATCCCTACGCGTTCTACTTGGGCTGCGTGCAGGCGGTGCTGCGACGCCAGTCAGGCCCGGGCTTTCAGGGCGCTGCCGATCCCAGGCGTGACGGCACCGCTGGCGGGCCGGACATTGCTGCGACGGCGCTGTGACGCTTCCGGTGCTGCTGTCGATCCCGCACGGGGGAGACCGGATCCCGCCTGAAGCCGCGGAGGAATGTGCTCTCAGCCCGGCAGACATCTGGAGCGACGGCGATGCGTGCACACGCGAGATCTACGACCTCGGCGATGCGGTGGCAGCGGTGCGCACCACCGATGTTGCCCGAGCGATCGTGGACCTGAATCGGGCACCCGACGATCTGCCGCCGTCCAATCCCGACGGCGTCGTGAAGTCGATGACGGCCGACTGCGTGAGCGTGTGGCGGGGCGGGGGAGCGCCGGATGACGGCCTCTCCCGCCTGCTCATCGAGCGCTGCTGGCAGCCGTACCACGACGATCTGGCGGCGCTGTGCGAGCGAACCGACGTGCTGGTGGCGTTCGACTGTCACTCGATGGCGCAGTTCGCACCAGCCATCTCGCCGAGGGCGGGGGAGGCCCGCCCGCTGTTCTGCCTCTCGAACGGCCACGGCGCCACGGCGCCGACTGAACTGCTGGAGGAGTTCGCGGGGGCGCTGGCAGAGGCGTTCGAATGCGACCGCGCCGGCATCGGGGTCAACGAACCGTTCTCCGGCGGCCACATCACGCGATGGCACGGGCGCAGCGGCAAGCCAGGGCGCTCGGTGCCCTGGGTGCAGATCGAGATGAACCGCTCGTGGTACCTGGCACTGCCGTGGTACGACGCGGCTGCCCGAACGGTGGACCCTGCTCGCCTCATAGACCTCAGAGTCCGCTTTGGCACGGCTCTGGAAGCGCTGAGCATCCTGCGGCGCCGACCGTCGAGCTGACGCGGCCTTCCTGGGCGAGATCACCGCTCATGGATGTCGCGTCATCGGGCCAGCCGGTTCGCGGCGGTCAGGCAGGTGCGAACTCGAAGTCCTCGTTGACGACCACCTCAGTGCCGATGTGCTCGGTCTCGTTGACGACCACCTCAGTGCCGATGTGCTCGGTCTCGTTGACGACCACCTCAGTGCCGATGTGCTCGGTCTCGGCCATCGCCTCCATGAGCATGGGCTCGGCGCCGGCGCCAGATGCCCTCTGCGCCGGCGATCAGCACCACGTCGGCCTCGCCCGCTGCGATGCGCTTGCAGGCATCGTTCACCATCGACTGCGGCGTGTTCCCGCCGTCGGCGGACAGTCCGGTCTTGGCGTTCGCGCTTCAGGATGCTGGGTGGTGGCTGCGCTCTGAAGTCATCTGGCACAAACCCAACGCCCACCCAGAATCTGTCCGAGACCGTCCGACCAAGGCTCATGAGACGGTGTTCCTGCTGCCCAAGAACAAAGACTACGCCTACGACGTCGATGCCGTCCGTGGCGGGTGGGCGGCAGCAGACTTGCCGTCGTCCGGGGCCGTGCTTACCACGACAGTGCGCCGGAATCGGCCCGCGCCCGAGCGCGGGTGGCGCCGTCGACGGTCATCGGCATGCCGCGGGCAAGGTCGTCGGCCTCCATCATCGCGGCGGCGAGGCGCTCGTACATCTCCGCGCGGCGGGCCGGGTCGCTGCCGCCGAGCGGCGACGTTTCGTGGGGGTCGGCGTCGGTGTCGAAGATCTGCTCCTCGCCAGTGCTGTGACGCGTGAGGCGCATTCCGGCGGTGACGAGCGTGCGCGTCCTGGCGGGCAGCCGAACCCGGCTCACCAGTGCTCCCGGAAAGTCGTCCTCGATGAGCACGTCGTCGCGGACCGATGCTGAGGGGTCGTCGAGGACGGGTGCGAGGCTGCGGCCGGTCATGCCTTCGAACGGCTTCACGCCGGCCAGGTCGAGCAGCGTGGGACCCAAGTCGATGCTGCCCGCCAGCGAATCGGTGCGACCCGGCTCGCGCCGCGGGTCAGCGATCACCATCGGCACCGCGAGCGTGCCGCGGTAGTGCATGTAGCCCTTCAGCATCAGACCGTGGTCGCCCATCATGTCGCCGTGGTCGCTCGTGAACACGATGATCGTGTTGCCGGTCTGGTCCAGCCGGTCGAGCGCAGCGAAGATCCGGCCGATCCGGTCGTCGATCAGCTCGATCATGCCGTAGGTGGCGGCGATCGCCTCTCGTACTAGGTCGTGGTCGCCTGCGACGCCGCATGGAGTCACCCAGTGACGCTGATCGCGGGGATGGATGCGGCTGATGGCCTGCAGGTACTCAGGGGCGCCCTCGAGCGGATCGTCGACTGACATCGGCAGCAACATGTCGCTGGGTCGGTGACGCTCGAACCACTCGCCCGGCGGGGTCATGGGGTGATGCGGATCGGGGAACGATGCCCATGCCAGCCACGGGTCACCGGCGCCGACGGCAGCCTCGATGAACGCAATCGTGCGATCTGCCACGAACGAGCTGGAGTGCAGCTCGGGATCGTACGGCGGCTCGTAGACCTGCCACCAGATGTCGGACCGGCGCCGTGCCGGGGACTCGGCGGTGAGCGGGACGTAGAGGTCCTCCATGCGGCCCCCGCGGTCGAGTGCCCACAGCAGGTGATGGCCGCTGGCCCGCGCTCCGTGGTCGATCGCCAGTTCGACATGGCCGAAGCCGTAGAAGCTGTCGGGAAACTCCGGCGCGCCGTCGAGATAGCGCTCGGCATCTTCGTGCGAGTCCCAGCCCTTGGGCCAATACTCGTCCACAGGGCCCCCGGCGAGATCGGACGGGTTCACGGCGTTGCGAGACATGCCGTGCTGCAGGTGCGACTTGCCGATCAGCGCGGTGCGGTAGCCCGCCGCCCGGAACTGGCGCACATGGGTGTTGGCGCCGGGTTCCAGCGACCGGTCGTTGAACACCACGCCATGCGAACTGGGCATGCGTCCGGTCATGATCGTGGAGCGGTTCGGCATGCACACCGGATTCGCCACCCAAGCATTGTCGAACACCGTGCCGCGTGCAGCCAGCGCATCGAGGTGCGGCGTCCGGATCACGCCGTTCCCGGAGAAACCGTTGTGATCGGCGCGCTGCTGGTCGGTGATGATGAACAGCACGTTGGGCGGTGGCGCCCCGCGCGCTTCGGCCCAACTGCTGGGGGCGGGCGATCCGTTGGCCGGCGAGTTCATGGCAGACTCCTCGATGTTCTCTTGATGGACTCAGCCGAATGGGGCGGATTCTGGTTGACGAAGCTGGTCTTGGTTCGCGAAACTGTCACAGGGCTTGAATCTAGGATACTGTTGAGCAATTGCAGGAACCACGGATTCACGGGCACAAAGCCGCAGGTCAGAGCGTTGCAGGCCTGCCCGGATCCGAGTAAAGGCAGTCTCTTATAAATCAGCATTCTGCTGGGAGTGTCAGGTGAAACGACGGAAGCAATGTATTGCCCTTTGGGGGTTGGTGCCCTTGGCCGCAGCGCTGCTGGCGCTGGTGCCCCTGTTGATCGCTGACGACGAAGCCGGCGCGCAATCGATGTCGGTCGTGTCGGTGCCGGAGACCCTGACGGTGTCAGAGTCGGCCATTTCGGCCCGCATTCCGATATTGGTCACCCCGGCGTCGTCATCGCCGGTGACTGTCACTTGGGCCACGAGGTCGGACAGTGATGCAGACACCCACGACGCGACAGGCGGCAACTCAAGTGACGCGGGCCGCGACTACGTCTCCAATGCCGGCAGCACGATAACCATAGAAGCATCAGCAACAGAAGCCTTTGTTGAAGTATCTCTCAACAATGATGCGCTCGACGAGCACGATGAGGTGTTCGTGGTGGAGATCTCGAACGTCACCGGCGGCGCCACGCTGGATACCTCGGCGTCGTCGACGCTGGTGACGATCACCGATAACGATGCGGAGCCGACGCTGTCGCTGTCGCCTGCTGATGCGGAGGTCTCTGAGGGCGATTCGGCGGAGTTGACGGCGCAGTTGGGCGCTGTGTCGGGCAGGGATGTGACGGTGACGTGGGGTACGGCGCTGGCGACGGACGGCACGGCGCAGACGCGTGCGGCGCAGACGGACTTCACTGCGGTGACGGACGCGACGGCGACGATTCCCGCGGGCATGCTCAGCGCGTCGTTGTCGGTGGCCACGGTGGAGGACAGTGTTGCGGAGAGCGACGAGCGCTTCAACGTGGTGGTGTCGGAGGCGGACTACGCCACGGGGGAGCCGTTGACGCGTGCGGTGACGATCCTCGACGACGACGAGCGGCGCATTTCGATCAGCCCGACCAGTGCTTCGGTGGACGTCGACGAGGACGTCTCGGGCGGCACGGTGAGCCTGTCGGTGGTGCTGGACGGTGCTGCGGGCGCCGATGTGACCTTCGACTGGACGACTGCGGCATCGACGCAGGGCTCGCCTGCGACCTCAGGCGACGATTTCGTTGCCGGCTCGGGCGATGACGTGACCATCGCTGCGGGCAGTACGGAGGCGACGATCACGGTGACGATCACCGATGACGTCCTCAAGGAGGCATTGCGGCAGGGTTTCGTGGTGAGGCTGAGCGATCTGTCGTCGAATGCGCTGCTGGCCGACGTGCCCGCTGCTCAGTCGCCGGGACGCTCGTCGATGGGCGAGGTGACGGTGTGGATCGTGGATGACGAGCCGGCTGCGCAGGTCAGCCTGGCGGGGGACGTGACCGTTGATGAGGGCTCTGATGCTGTGTTCACGGTGTCGGTCGACCGTGCTGCGGACCACGAACGCACGGTGGTCTACGACGCCGCGCTGATCAGTGCGAGCCGGATCGGCGGCAGCGGGATCTATGCGCCCGTGACGGCGGTGGCTTCGAGCGGCGACGTGGCGGTGGTGACCAGCGGCGAGGCGACGCTGGCTGCGGGGCAGACGTCGGTGAATGTGTCGGTCGCGACGACTGATGACAACGTGGGCGAGCCCGACGAGTATTTCGAGTTCAGGGTGGACGACCTGCGGGGGGCGGCCTACGCGGCCGGTGAGACGCCGATGCTGCCCGACCCGGTGCTGGGCCTGATCACCGACAACGAGCCGCGGATAGCGATCGAGGCGTCTTCGTCGGATGGGCTGCGCTCGGTGAGCGAGGACGCCGGCACGGTGACCTTGACTGTGTCGTTGTCGCAGGCGGCGACGTCGCAGGTGTCGGTGGGGTGGACGACCGCTGCTCGTTCCGACGGCGGCAGGCAGGCCTCAGCGGGCACGGACTTCACGTCGGATTCGGGCACGCTGACGTTCGCTGCGGGCGAGCAGACGAAATCGTTCACTGTGGCGATCCTCGACGACGACGTGTACGAGCCGTTCGACGAGGGTTTCGTGGTGCGGCTGAGGAACCTGTCGGCGAATGCGCTGTTCGGGGGCTCGCCGAGGGACGATCACGACTCGGTGACGGTGACGATCCAGAGCGACGACGACCCGCCCGACGTGTCGGTGGCCGACAGCGAGGCCGAGGAGGGCGACGCGGTGAGCTTCGAGATCACGCTGAGCCGCGAGTCGCAGGTGGCCCTGCTGATTCGGTGGAGCACAGGGCTGGTCAGCGACGGCGACGCGGCCACACGCGCCGCCGCCGACGACTTCACCGCGGTCAGCGACGGCATATTGACGATCCAACCAGGCAGCACCGCGGGGTTCGTGACGGTGAACACCACAGAGGACTCCGATGCCGAGTTCCACGAGCGCTTCGCGCTGACCCCCACCCAGCTCGCCCGAAGCGACAGCACCACGCTGAGCGTGGGCCTGTCGGGTGCGACGGGCACGATTCTCAACGACGACCGCGTGCAGGTGACGGTCGGCGATGCGACCGTCGACGAGGACGCTCCCGGCGGCGACGCGGTGGTGACGGTGACGCTGGAGCGCACCTGGTATGAGGACGTGTCGGTGCAGTGGAGGACCGACGCGACCGGGCGGGCGGTGTCGGGCACCGACTTCACCGGGGTGTCCGCGGGAACGGTGCAGATCGCCGCGGGCCAGATGTCGAACACGCTGTCGGTGGCGATCACCGACGACTCGCTCGACGAGCACGACGAGGCGTTCGAGGTGGTGCTGTCGAACCCGACGGGGACCGCGGCGCTGGCCGACGATATGGGCAACGTCAGCACGACGATCAGGGCCGAGGTGACCGTCGTCGACGACGACGACCCGCCGGTGGTGTCGGTCGCGGCGGGCACCGGCACAGAAGGCGGCCCGATCAGCTTCGAGGTGACCCTCAGCGCGGTCTCAGGACGCGACGTGGTGGTGCAGTACCACACCGAGGCCGACACCGCCGCCGGGGCGCGCCAGGCCACTGTGGACGTCGATTACACCCCGGTCGCCGCCGCGGTTCTGCCTGCTGATGCTGCCAGCGTCACCGTGCCGGAAGGATCGACCAGCGTGACGCTGACGGTCTCGTCGCTCCAGGACGCGCTCGACGAGTACGACGAGACCTTCGCCGTGGTCCTCGACGGCGCCCGCGACACCGCCCACAACGCCGACACCGGCACCGTCAGCCCCACAGCGGGCACAGCGACCGGCGCCATCGCAGACGACGACCCCCTGCCGGCGGTCTCTTTCTCCGCGGGCATCGTCTTCATTGACGAAGAGGGCGGCCCTCAGAGCCATGGCATCAGCCTGTCCAGGCGTTCGGGCCGTGATGTGGTGGTGCAGTACCGAATCGGGCAGAGCCCGGGATTCGTCGAGCCGGCGCTCGACGCGGATCCGTATGCGAGCGCCGGCGAGGACTTCACCGAGGTGAGCGACGGCGAGGTGACGATCCTTGCGGGCCAGCTCTCGGTGTCTGTCGAAGTCAGCCCGATCGATGACGCGCTCGACGAGTGGAATGAGGAGTTCGCCGTGTCGCTGACGGGCGCGGTCGACGCCGACGGGATCGAGGTGGCCCGGCTTGGCGCGACCCCTGCGCAGACTGTTCGCATCGCCGATGACGACCCCACTCCGGGGGTCTCGATCGCGGCGGGGTCGGGCGCTGAGGGCGAGGCGGTGGAGTTCGTGATGACGCTGAGCGCGGTCTCGGGGCGTTGGGTGGCGGTGCAGTGCCGGACCGGTCTGGACGCTTCTGGTTCGCATCCGGCGCAGGCGGACGATTTCGTGGCGTCGTGCCCGGAGACGTTGATCGCTCCGGGCGAGACCGAGGCGACGCTGTCGATCGCGTCGGTCGAGGACCGCGTCGACGAGTTCGACCAGACCTTCACGGTGACGATGACCGGCGGGTTTGACAATGTCGCTCCTTCGCAGGGTCAAGTGGCGACGCAGTCGTCGGCGAGCACGGCGGTGGGCACGATTGTGGATGATGATCCGTTGCTGCGGTTGGGGCTGGTGTCTTCGACGGTGGACGAGAGCGTCGGGACGGTGTCGGTGGGAATCGTGACGCTGGAGGAGGATCCGGCGGATTCGTTGGCGTCGGAGAAGCCGATCACGGTGGGGTATGCGGCCGCTGATCCCACGGGTGCGGTGCTTGCGGGGCTGGAGTCGCCTTTGCATGCGGCGTCGCTGGGGCATGACTATCAGGGGTCGGGCATGTTGACGATTGCGCCGGTCCCGAATCCGGGGTCGGTGGCCGCGGGCATGGTGCGTTTGGCGGAGTTCGATGTGACGGTGGCGCCCGATGAGATGTTCGAGTGGGATGAGGTGTTCGAGGTGTCGCTGACGGCGCCGGCGAACGCGAATGCGCGCGTGTCGGATGTTCCGGCGACGGTCACGATTGCTGATGACGATGATCCGCCTGTTGTGGTGGTGGGCGTGCCGGAGGCGGCCTTGAGCGATGGGGTCACGATGGCCGGCGGGGTCGCTGAGAGCGTGGCGGAGGTCGTGGCGGGGATCGGTCTGTCGGCGCCGTCGGGGCGGCCGGTGACGGTGGGCTGGGAGACCCAGGATCTGGCCGACGACATCTTGGCCGCTCTGGCGGCGGGGCTGACGTGCGCGGATTTCGGGGCGTCGCCGCTGCCGTTGGGCTGCATTCGGATCCGCGAGCACGCCGCGACGCCTGATGCGGACTACACCCCGGGGTCGGGGTCGTTGTCGTTTGCGGCTGTCGATGATCCGGCGTCGGTGGTGGCGGCGCAGTCGGTGACGGTGGCGGTGCTCGCCGACGTGCTTGACGAGTGGGACGAGGCGTTCGGGATCGGTGTCGACCCGACTAATGCGACTGCCCCGGCGGCTGTGCCGGTGGTGCGGATCGTCGACGACGACGACGCGCCGTGGTGGTCGATTCTGCCGAGCGATCGTGGCGACCTTGCTGAGCGGGCGACTGCGTATGAGTTGGGCCAGGCGGGGCTGCAGCTGTCGGGTGTGGGTGTGGAGTCGGAGGGGTCGTTGTTTGTGCGGGGGCAGCTGTCGGAGGTGTCGGGGCGTTCGGCGTCGTTGGGGGTGCGTACTTTGGCGGCGCGCGTGAGGCCCAAGGGGCTGCCTGACGGCACGCTGGGTGTGTTCCGGGCGACGCCCGGCGCCGATTTCGAGGTGGTTCCGGGGGTGGGCAACGATGGGGTGTGGGTGATCGGGCCGGGTCTGACCGATGGCCGGTTCGAGCTGGCGCTGGTCGATGACACGCAGGCGGAGAGCCTGTTCGAGGAGTTGTTCGTGGTGGAGTTGCACGGCGCTGAGCATGCGGTGCTGGCCGGTTATGACGGCGATCCCGCGGGGCCCGGCGCGGACGGCCAGAAGCCGGGCTCGACTGCTGAGGGCACGCTGCAGGTGGTGCTCGAGGTGCGCGACGACGACCGGGACCGGCTCATGGAGGTCGCCGATGTGACGGTGCGCGAGGACGCGGCGAGCGTGACGGTGACGGTGTCGCTGCCGGCGTCGGTGGAGTCGACGCGGCCGGCGTTCACGGCGGAGTGCTCGACCGCTGATCAGACCGCGGTCGCGCCGGGCGATTACACGGCGGTGTCGGCGCAGGCGGTCAGCTTCGATCCTGCTGTGGCGGCGTCGCGCAGCGCGACGGTGACTGTTGCGGTTGCTGATGATGCGGCGTCTGAGGCCGACGAGACGTTCGTGGTGTCGTGCACCACGACTGGTCTCGCCACCGCTCAGTCGGCGTCGGGGATCGTGACGATCACCGACACCAGCGCGCTGCCGGAGGTGTCGCTGTCGCCGGTGTCGCTGACGCGCGGCGAGTCGTCGGGATCGGCGACGCTGACGGTGTCGCTGTCTGTGCCCAGCGGGCGTGACGTGTCGGTGCGGCTGCGGACGGCGGACGGGACTGCTGTGGCGGGCGCCGACTACGAGGCCGTGACAGCCACGGTGAGCATCCCGCCGGGGGTGACCAGCGTTGTGTTCCCGGTGGGCATCATCGACGACGAGACGCTCGAAGCCGACGAGACGTTCACCGTGACACTGGCCGGTCCCCGAAACGCCGACCTCGGCAGCTCGGTGTCGTCGACGGTGACGATCGACGACGACGACGACCTGCCGCTGATCACCATCGCGGATGCCTCCGCGGCAGAGTCCGCCGCCGAGATGGCCTTCACTGTCACCCTCGCTCCCATGTCGGGCTCGCCGGTGACAGTGAGCTGGCAGACCGAGGACCGCACCGCTGTGTCGCCCGGCGACTACGCCGCCGGGTCGGGCACCGTCACGATTCCCGCCGGGCAGACCCGAGCGACCGTCACCGTGGCGCTCGCCGACGACGCCGACCCCGAGAGCGCAGAGACGTTCGCGGTCACCTTGTCGGATCCCGTCGGCGCGCGGGTCAGCCTGTCCGCGGGCACCGCGACCGGCACCATCCGCGACGACGACCAGCCCGCCGCCACGACACCCCCACCCCCACCCGCCACCGGCGGCGGCAGCAGCACCGGCGGCGGCGGCAGCAGCGGCGGCGGCAGCAGCGGCGGCGGCGGCGGGGGCGGCGATGTCGATGTGGGCGTGGCGGTGTTCGTGGTGGCGAACGGCTGGTCGCCGGCTGATGTGGGCGTGGCGTCGGTGCTGGCGGCGCGCACCGACGGCGCTGTGGTGACCTATACCGAAGGGGACGCGCTGTCGGCGGAGACAGCGGTGCTGCTGCGCGATGCGCTGCCTGCTGAGGTGATCATCGTGGGCGGCGCCGCGGCGGTGTCGCGTGACGTGCGCACCGAGATCCGGTCGGCGTCGCCGGGCTCGGGCACCGAGCGCGTGACCGGCGCGGGCCGCGCGGACACCGCGGCGGCCGCGGCGCGGCGCGTGCTGGGGGAGCCTTCCACGGCTGGGCGGGTGACGGTGGTGGTCGCGAACGGCTGGTCGTCGCCTGACATCGGCGCGGCGGCCGCGCTGGCAGCGCGCACCCGCCGCTCCGCGGTGCTGTACGTCCAGCAGGACGCTCTGCCTGAGGCGTCGGCCGCGGTGCTGCGCGACTACGACACAGCACGGGTGGTCCTCATCGGCGGCGCCGCCGCGATCAGCAGCGCCGTCGAAGACCGCATCGCCGCAGCCGCAGCCGACGCCGACATCGACCGGCTCACCGGCGCGGACCGCGTCGGGACCGCCGCAGCCGCGGCGCGTCGAGTGCTCGCAGACCCCGCCGCCGCGTCAGGAGCCGTCACCTTGGTGATCGCCAACGGCTGGTCCCCGCCCGACGTCGGCGTCGCCGCGGCGTACGCAGCAGCCACCGACAACGCCGCTGTCGCGTACACCGCCTCAGGCTCGCTGCCCGAAGCGACCGCCGAGCTCATACGCGACTACCGGCCCGCCCGCGTCGTCATCATCGGCGGCCGAGCAGCCGTCGCCGACACCGTGCGCACCGCCATCGCCGACACCGCACCCGCCGACACCGACATCCGCCGCATCACCGGCACAACCCGCACCCACACCGCCGCCCAAGCCGCCCGCAGCATCCTCCGCCAACAGAACTGACACCACCACCAGCCGACAACAAACACACCCCAGCACACCCACCCACACAGGCCAAAACAACCTCGCGACAACTCCACCACGCCAACACACCACTCGAAACCGGCGAGGGGCTGTTCCGCGGGATCTGTCACGCCAGCGCTTGGGACGTCAGCGACCAGATCCGCGAGAGCCGCACCAAGCCTTCGCCCGAACTGCTCGCGGACCCGAGTTTCCGGGCGGGCTTCGCAACGCTGGGCCGGACAGGCTTCAGCTTCGACGGCTGGATGTTCCACCCGCAGGTCGCTGAGCTTGTTGGACTCGTGCACGCTGTGCCCGACACACCCGTCGTGCTCGATCACCTCGGCGGGTGGCTGGGCATCGGCCCCTACGCCGACCGCCGCGACGAGGTGCGCGCCCTGGCTGATTCGAGCAGGTTCAGCATTTCGGCTGCGGCTTCGGCGATGACGGTGCCGGGCGGGTAGATGGCGGCGGCGCCTGCTGAGCGCAGCACGTCGAAGTCCTGCGGCGGGATGACGCCCCCGACGACGATCAGGATGTCAGGCCGCCCGAGTTCGGCCAAGGCGTCTCGCAGTTCCGGCACCAGCGTGAGATGTCCTGCGGCCAGCGACGACGCTCCGACGATGTGGACGTCGTTCTCGACGGCTTGGCGCGCTGTCTCGGCCGGAGTGCTGAACAGCGGACCGATGTCGACGTCGAAGCCTAGGTCCGCGTACGCAGTGGCGACGACCTTCTGGCCCCGGTCGTGGCCGTCCTGGCCCATCTTCGCGATGAGAATGCGCGGCCTGCGCCCGGTCTGGTCCCCGAAGGCCGAAATCCGGGCACGGACAGCGTCGACGGCGGCAGCAGCGGGGTTGAGACTGCCGTCGGCGTCGGCGTCGCTGCTTGCCATCTCGCCCCCGTACACGCCGCTGATCGTGCGGATCTGAGCAGTGTGCCGCCCGAACACGTCCTCCATCGCGGAGCTGATCTCTCCCACGGTGGCATGGCAGCGTGCTGCAGCGATGGATGCGGCCAGCAGGTTGCCCTCCCCTGTGCGTGCCACCTCACGCAACGCGTCCAGCGAGCGGCGCACTGCGTCGGCATCGCGGTCGCCCCGCAGGCGTTGGAGCTTCGCGAGCTGTGCGGCGCGCACTTCGGCGTTGTCGACCCGCAGGATGTCGACCTCCGCGTCGAGGTCTGACGGGAATCGGTTCACCCCGACGACCGTGCGATGGCCGGCCTCGATACGAGCCTGCGTGCGAGCGGCGGCCTCCTCGATGCGCATCTTGGGAATGCCGGCCTCGATCGCCCGGGCCATGCCGCCGAGCTGCTCGATCTCGGTGATGTGGGCAGCGGCGCGCCTGGCCAGTTCGGCGGTGAGGCGCTCGACGTAGTAGCTCCCGCCCCACGGATCGATCACCCGGGTCGCACCGGCTTCGTGCTGCAGGAATAGCTGCGTGTTGCGCGCAATGCGGGCGCTGAAGTCGCTCGGCAGGGCCAGCGCTTCGTCGAACGCATTCGTGTGGAGGCTCTGGGTGTGGCCGTCGACGGCGGCCATCGCCTCGATGCACGTGCGCACGACGTTGTTGTACGGGTCTTGGGCGGTCAGCGACCAGCCGGAGGTCTGGCAGTGCGTCCGCAGCGACAGCGAGCGCGGGTTCTGCGGCTCGAAGCCCGCGACGAGCTTGGCCCACAGCAGCCGGGCGGCCCGCAGCTTGGCCACCTCCATGAAGAAGTCCATCCCGATGCCCCAGAAGAAGCTCAGGCGAGGGGCGAAATCGTCGATGCCCATCCCGGCGCCGATGCCGCAGCGCAGGTACTCGAGTCCGTCCGCAAGCGTGTAGCCGAGTTCGAGATCGGCGGTCGCTCCGGCTTCCTGCATGTGATAGCCCGAGATCGAGATCGAGTTGAAGCGAGGCATCTCGGCGGAGGTGAACTCGAAGATGTCGCTGATGATCCGCATGGAGGGCTGGGGCGGGTAGATGTAGGTGTTGCGGACCATGAACTCCTTGAGGATGTCGTTCTGGATGGTCCCGGTCAGCTGGGCCGCGGTGACGCCTTGCTCCTCTGCGGCCACCACATAGAGCGCCAGCACCGGCAGCACAGCACCGTTCATGGTCATCGACACGCTCATGGCATCGAGCGGGATGCCGTCGAACAGCGTACGCATGTCGAGGATCGAGTCGATGGCCACGCCCGCCATGCCCACATCGGAGCCGACTCTGGAGTGGTCGGAGTCGTAGCCGCGATGGGTAGCGAGGTCGAATGCCACTGACAGGCCGCGCTGGCCGGCGGCCAGATTGCGCCGGTAGAAGGCGTTGGAGTCCTCAGCGGTGGAGAATCCGGCGTACTGGCGGATCGTCCACGGCTGGTTGGTGTACATGGTCGGGTACGGACCCCGCAGGTACGGGACGAAGCCCGGGTAGCCGTCGAGGTACGTGCGCACTCGGTTGCCGTCCCCGCTGGAGTCGGGTCCGCTGCGGTACAGATCGGCGACGTCATCAGCGACATACAGCGGCGCGATGTCGATGCCTTCGGGCGTGGTGCTGGGAGTGGGGGCGCGACCGGTTTCGGAAGCGAACCGCTGCGCCCACTCTGCTCTTGCCGACGACTCCGGCAGCGTCGATGGTGCCGGGCCGTTCGCGCCGTTCCGGCCCCCGTGGGCCGGCCCACCGTCATCAAGCTCGACGTTGGAGAAGTCCCCGATGACGCTCATGACCCTGCCGCTCCAGCCACGGCTTCGCCAGCCGCCTCAGCCTCGAAGGGCGCCGCCCAGCGGTGCGTGCCCAGACCGCCGTGCGCCTCGCCGCGGTGAGCGGACGCAGCGTCGGGGTCGTCTGGCAGTGCAGGGGCGCCTCGGGGGTCCGGCGAATCCGCGAACTGCGTCACCCCAACGATCACCCGGTCGCCCGCAGCAATCTGTTCTTGCCGCTGTGTCCGCTCTTGGGAGATCCGAGCCTCGAGCTGTCCGTTTGCGAGAACCGAGCAGATGCCCCCGGCGGCTTCGATCCGGCGAAAGCGGTCCCACGCCTCTTGTGCCATCGACCGGGTCAGGTTCTCGAGATACCAGCTTCCGCCGACGGGGTCGATGACTGACCCGATGCGGCTCTCGTGGCGCAGGATCAACTGGGTGTTGGCGGCCACACGCCATCCGAGCGCACTGGACGCCGGGCCGGCGCTGACCGTGTCGTAGGGGCGGACGGTGATCGCGTCGACGCCTCCGTTCGCAGCGCCGAAGCATGCCGTGGTGGCGCGCAGCATGTTCACCCACGGGTCGGGGCCGGCAAGCATCGCCGTCGAGGTGACCGCGTGCATCGGCAGGCCTTCCATGTCGGTTCCGCATGCGCCCAGCACACGAGTCCAGCAGGTGCGCATCGCCCGGCACTTGGCGGTGACCACAAAGGGATCGGGTCCTGCCGAGAGCGTGAATCCCAACAGCCGTGCGGCGGTCGCGACCGGCAGCCGGGGGCCGCTGTCCGAATCACAGAGCGTGCGCAGCCAGGCCACCCCCGACGCCAGCATCCCTGCCAGCTCGGTCGTGTCGGTCGAGCCTGCGTCCGCGAACGCCGAGCCGTCGACCTCGAGCGGCAATGCATGGGGCCACCTCGCAGCGATCTCGACGGCGCTGCGCGCCGCCCGCTCAAGCGCGCCCGTGAGGTCGCTGGACTCGGTGAACTGATCCCCGGCGGCGGTCGCCGTGACCGGATCGATGCCCAGCCACGATCGAACGCGCCCGTGCTCGACGCCACGACGGCCGAAGACCTCCAGCAGGGCCTCGGTGTGCGCCGGCGAGGTGCCGGCTTGGAGGTGGATCGTCACTCCTGCCGCGGCGGCATCGCCGACGGCGGCGTTGAGCAGCGCTGCGTCGCCGTCAGCGCTCCAGCCTCGGGCGACGGTGACGGCATCCACGCCCGATGTCGTGTCCACGGCGACGGCGTCCGGCGTGCCTGCCAAGCGAACGTCGTGGATCTGGCGCACTTCCCAGCCCTGTGCGCCGCTCGCGGCGGTGGCGCCGCGGGTGAACGGCGCATCGCCGGGCAACTCGGCAGGGTCGGCCTCGGTGCCGTGTCGCTGCGCGGTGTACAGCGGGGAGGTCTCGATACCATCGAGCAGCGTCGTGACCAGCGACGACAGCGGCTGTCCGCGCAGCGCTCCCTCGGCGGCAGCCTCCCAGTCGCTCTCCGTGACGTCGGCGAAGCCGGGATCACGGAGTGCAGAGCTGGGCTGCGGTAGAGGGGTCTCTGCCACGTCCCGCAGGGTAGTGGTCGCCTTCTGGACGGGAATGTGGCTGGACCGAAGTGATTTCGGGGCGTCCGTGGCATCCTTTCCCCCATGTCTGCCCCCGCATCGGCCGATGGCGCTGACGCGCAGTCAGATGCGGCGAGCGAGCTGCCGCCGTACCGCTACAACGCCGAGATGGCGAACGAGATCGAGCTGCGCTGGCAGGAGCGCTGGCGAGCGGACGGGACGTATCGCACACCCAATCCGAGTGGATCGCCGGCGGATTCCCCCGCTGGTCAGTACCTGAGTCCGATGGCTTCGACCCCACGAGGGCCGAAGCTCTTCATCATGGACATGTTCCCGTACCCGTCGGGTACGGGGCTGCATGTCGGGCACCCGCTGGGCTACATCGGCACCGATGTATACGCACGGTTCAAGCGCATGTGCGGCTGGGCGGTGCTGCATCCCATGGGCTACGACGCGTTCGGCCTGCCTGCCGAGGAGCATGCTCGCCAGACCGGTGAGCATCCCCGTGTCAACACCGAGCAGAACATCGCCAACATGTCGCGCCAGCTGGCTCGGCTGGGACTCGGGCATGACGACCAGCGGTCGTTGGCCACGACCGACGTCGAGTACTACCGCTGGACACAGTGGATCTTCCTGCAGATCTTCAACTCCTGGTACGACACTGAATCCGACCGGGCGCGGCCCATCAGCGAGCTGATCGAGCAGTTCGAGACTGGGCGCAAGGCCACCGCCAGCGGTGCCGTGTGGGCCGAGATGAGCGACGTCGAACGACGCTTGGAATTGGACAGGCATCGCCTCGCCTACTTGGGAGAAGCACCGGTCAACTGGTGCCCCGCCTTGGGCACGGTGCTGGCCAACGAAGAAGTCACCAACGAGGGCAGGTCCGACCGCGGCAATCATCCCGTCTTCCGCCGCCCGATGAAGCAGTGGATGATGCGCATCACGGCGTACGCCGACCGGCTGCTCGCCGACCTCGACCGGGTGAACTGGCCCGAGAGCGTCAAGATCATGCAGCGCAACTGGATCGGCCGCAGCGAGGGAGCATTCATCAGCTTTGCGGTCGACGTCGGCAACGCAGGCCCGAGCAGACCGGATCCGGCGGAATCAGACCCAGTTGAATCAGACCCAGTCATCGAGGTCTTCACCACCCGCCCCGACACGATCTGCGGCACCACGGCCATGCTGCTGGCGCCTGAGCATCCCCTCGTGGACAGCCTCGTCGCCGATGAGTGGCCACCGGGGACCGATCCACGCTGGACCGGCGGTGCGGCCACGCCTCGCGAGGCCCTCGACGCCTACCGGGCCCAGGCGGCCTCGATGACCGACTTGCAGCGCCAGACAGAGCGCGACAAGACGGGCGTGTGGCTGGGCGTGAACTGCATGGTGCCTACCACCGGTGACGCAGTGCCGGTGTTCGTCGCCGACTACGTGCTGATCGACTACGGAACCGGTGCGGTCATGTCGGTGCCGGGCGAGGACCAGCGCGACTGGGACTTCTCGGTGAAGTTCGGGCTGCCGATCATGCGTACTGTCCAGCCGCCGCCGGATTTCGACGGTGAGGCGTACGACGGCGAGGGTCTGGCCGTCAACAGCGGCTTTCTCAACGGCTTGGGGATGGCCGAAGCCAAGGAGACGATCTGCGACTGGCTGGAATCCCATGGCTGCGGCCGCCGCACGGTCACCTACAAGCTGCGGGATTGGCTGTTCAGCCGGCAGCGCTACTGGGGCGAGCCGTTCCCGATCGTGTTCGACGAGACCGGCTTGGCGTTGGCGGTGCCCGAGAGCGATCTGCCGGTGGAGCTCCCCGAGCTCATCGACTGGGCGCCCCGGGCGCTCGACGAGTCGTCCGAACCCGAGCCGCCGCTTGGGCGTGCCACCGAGTGGGTCACCGCCGCCTACGACTTGGGCGACGGCGAGCGCACCTACCGCCGCGAGCTGAGCACGATGCCGCAGTGGGCCGGTTCGTGCTGGTACTACCTGCGCTACCTCGATCCGACCAACGACGAGGTCTTGGTGGACCCCGAGGTGGAGCGGTACTGGATGGCGGACCCCGACGGCGGGGTCGGGGGCGTCGACCTGTATGTGGGCGGCGTCGAGCACGCCGTGCTGCACCTGCTGTACTCCCGTTTCTGGCACAAGGTGCTCTTCGACTTGGGCCATGTGTCGGGTCCCGAGCCGTTCGGCCGGCTGTACAACCAGGGCTATATCCAGGCGGCTGCGTACCAGGACAGCCGTGGCGTCTACGTCGAGGCGTCCGAGGTCGCCGAGCGGGACGGGGAGTTCTTCTGGGGTGATGTCGAGGTCACCCGGCACTTCGGCAAGATGGGCAAGTCGCTGCGCAACGCGGTGACGCCAGACGACATCTACAGCGCGTATGGGGCTGACACGCTGCGGACCTACGAGATGTTCATGGGCCCGCTGGACCAGGGTCGGCCCTGGGAGACCCATTCGGTGATCGGCTCGCACCGGCTGCTGCAGCGCGTGTGGCGAAACCTGGTCGACGAGCAGACCGGCGAGCTGACAGTCGCCGATGCGGAGCCCGACATCGATCTGCAGCGATGGGTGCACCGGACCATCGCGTCGGTCACCGACGCCATGTCGGACCTGCGATTCAACTCGGCGATCGCACGCATCACCGAACTGAACAACGAGCTGACCCGCCGGGGCGATCTGACTCCCCGTTGGGTGGCTGATGTGCTGGTCCGCCTGCTGTCGCCGCTGGTGCCGCATGTGGCCGAGGAGCTGTGGTCCAAGCTCGGCAATGACACCACCGTTGTCTATGCGCCGTTCCCGCAGGCGGATCCCGCCATGCTGGTCGCCGAGGTCATTGAAGTGCCCGTGCAGGTGAACGGCAAGGTCCGCAGCCGGATCACGGTGGACGCCGGCATCTCGCCGGACGATCTCGAGGCCGCTGCGAAGGCCGATGACCGCATCGCCCAGCTCACCGCCGGTTCCGACATCCGGCGCGTCGTGACCGTACCGGGCAAGCTGGTGAACATCGTGCTCGCATGAGGGGAAGAATGGCATGAGCGACAAGGAACGGCGCTCGCTGGGCGTGACGGCCACCGAGACCCACGGCGGCAAGCTGGCCGCGAAGGCACTCAAGGCGGCCGGGGTGGAGTGCGTGTTCACGCTGTCGGGCGGGCACGTCATGGGCATCTATGACGGTTGTCTTGACGAGGGCATCGAGGTTGTCGATGTCCGCCATGAGCAGGCGGCCACCCATGCCGCCGATGCGTGGGCCCGGCTGCATCCGGGCAAGGTGGGCGTGGCCATCCTCACCGCGGGTCCGGGAGTGACTGACGGCGTAACCGGAGTCGCGAATGCCTGGCGGGCCAACTCGCCGATCTTGGTGTTCGGCGGTCAGGGCCCCTTCAAGCACGCCGGTCGTGGCTCGCTGCAGGAGATGGATCATGTGTCGCTCATGCGGCCGGTGACGAAGTGGTCGGGCGCGTGCGGGGAAACCCGTCGTATTGCCGAGTACATCGAGCTGGCCGTGCGCACGGCACTCAGCGGTGTGCCCGGACCGTCCTTCCTGGAGATTCCGATGGACGTGCTGCACGGCAAGGTGGACCTCGACGCCACCCAGATGCCTCAGTTCCGCGACTACCGGGTCGCCTCAGCTGCATCTCCCGATGCGCTCGCCCAGGCGGCAGAGATCATTGCCGGTGCGCGCACACCTGTGGTGATGGCCGGCACGTCGCTGAAATGGAGCGAGGGCGGCGGCGCACTGGCGGCATTCCTGGATGCCACGGCCATCCCGTGTTACGTGAACGGCATGGCGCGTGGGGAGATCAACTGGGACCACCCCTCGTTCCTGTCGTTGACACGGGCTGAGGCGCTCGCTGCCGCTGACGTGGTCATCCTGGCCGGCACGCCCCTCGACTTTCGCATGAAGTTCGGCCGTGCCATCCCAGCCGGCGCCTGCATCGTGCAGCTCGACTTGGACGAGACGCTCATCGGCCAGAACCGCGCCGCCGAGGTGGGACTGGTCGGCAATCTGGGCGCCAACTTCGAAGCGCTGCTGGAGATGTTCAAGTCGACCGGTATCACGGTGGACGCATCGGCGCATCTCGCCGCGCTCGCGGCGCATGAGGCCGAGCTGGATGAGGCACGCGGTGCCGAGCTCAACAGCGACGAGGTGCCGATCGATCCACTGCGGCTGTGCCGCGAGATCGCCGATGTCGTCACCGACGACATGATCGTGATCGGCGACGGCGGCGACATCGTGGCGCAGGCGTCCAAGGTGATCCGGGTGCCCAGGCGCGGCACCTGGATGGATCCGGGACCGCTCGGAACCCTCGGCGTGGGAATGCCGTTCGCCCTCGCGGCGCAGAAGGCGCACCCGTCGAAGCGGGTGCTGATTGTCTACGGCGACGGCTCGTTCGGGCTGAACGGCTTCGAATACGACACCGCGGTGCGCTTCGGGCTGCCCATCGTGGGAGTCGTGGGCAACGACGCAGCGTGGGGTCAGATGCTGCGTCCCCAGGCAAGCCTCTACGGCCAAGAGAGGGTGGTGGCCACCGAGCTCAACTACACCCGCTACGACAAGGTGGTCGAGGCCATGGGCGGCCACGGCGAGCATGTGACCGAGCCCGACCAGATTGCACCTGCGCTTCAGCGAGCCTTCGATTCGGGCCTGCCTGCATTGGTGAACGTCGAGATCCGCCAGGATCGTGGCGCCATGAAGGGCTCCACCTACGTCTGAGTCCCGCACGCGGACCGCTGTTGCAACCTGTCGGAACAGCGGGTACGTCAGCAATCGAAATTCGTCGCCGCCGATGGTTGCTTGCGGACGTATTCTGTGCAGAAGCTCGGCGCCGACGGATCAGTGACGGTCCCCGTGCCGATGCACAAGGAGTTGCGCACCGGGACGCTGCTGTCGATAATCCGTCAGTCAGGTGTGCCCCGGTCGGAATTCGAAGACGACGGCTGATCTGGCGGCTCGCTGTCGGTGATTCCCTCCTGAGCGTTCGCGCCTTCGTGCGGCGGGGATGCTGATCTCGGCGGAAGCGGTCACGGCAGGATGTCGTGGGTGCCGCAGCGGTGCCAGTGAATGTGCACGAGGCCGGGTTGCTGTGCGCTCCCGAAGGAGAAGATGGCTCGGCCGTTCTCAGCCCACCGCATCTCGTAGCGCCCTCGAACGCCCCTCAGCTTGTGTACGAGGCCATCGCGAAACCAGGTAATGGTGCCAGCCTCCATCTTCCGAAGATCTGAGCCTTCGCGAAAACGTGGGATGGGGCTGCTGGGATCGGCGGGTTCAGGCTATGAGTATGCCGCGGGCTTCGAAGTTGGCGTGGTTGGTGAAGCCGTGGGCTTGGCGTCGTAGGACTTGGAGCAGGTTGTTGGTGCCTTCGATGCGTCCGTTGCTGGGCTGGCCGGCTTGGTGCCAGTCGAGGATTTGCTCATGCCATGCGAGGAAGGTGTCAACGACACTGCTGAACTCGGGGATCTGGCCGGTGTCGTAGATGTCGGCGGACCGGTCGAGGGCTTCGAGGGCGCCTTTGCGGTCCTTGGCGAGATAGAGGCCGTGCAGCTCGCCGAGCGCGTCCCAGGCTGCCTTGAGCCTCGGGTGGGTCTCGAACAGACCCTCGAGGCGTGCCCGCTCGGCGTTGTCGAGGGTGTCGGGCCGTTTCATGAGCAGGAACCTGGCTCGGAACACTGCGGGGTCGAACGCGGGCTTTGAGCCCTCCGGGCGGCGCTGGACGTCGCGCCGCACCGCTGTCAGCCCTGCCGCGAACCATCGGATCACGTGGAACCGGTCCAGCACGTGGCGGGCGTGGCCGAGCCGCTTGGCGATCGCTGCGGCATAGGCCGCCGAGCCGTCCGAGACGACGACCTTGACGCCCTTTTGCCATCGATGCCCCTGAGCAGCCAGAAAGCCCGACAGGGCTGCTTCGCTGCGGTGAGGCACCATCGCGAGGGTCTCGCCGGTGTCGCCGTTGACCAGCACCGTCACATAGCGATGCCGTTCGCGGATCGAGGTCTCGTCCACCAACAGCACCCGGCACCGCCGACGGCGGCGATGCTCGCCGACCAGGCCCGCATAGGCGATCACCAGCGCCATCACCGCGGTCAGCCCACACCATGACGGCGCGCCACAGCGTTGACGGTCATCTCGCGGGCATCGGCCACCAGCCGACGCGCCAGACGCGCCGCGACGCGGCCCTCGAACGCCCGACGGTCCTCCAAGAACCGCCGCCCGCACCCATCACAAGCCAGCCTGCGCCGATCCCACACCAGCGTCACCGGCCGGCCCGACACCTCCAAGTCCCGAACCCGCTTGGCCCGCCGGTCATGGACCCGCCCGCACCGCGCCCCGCAACCCGGACAACGCGGACGCGACACCGACGACGCCACGCCCACCACCAGCCGCTCAGGCGCGTCAGCGACGACCCCCAGCACCACAATCTGCGGCAGCCACAGCCGCACCGACATAACATCACGATTCATCGAGGCCCTCCAGGGATCGGCGTCTCCAAACACCGATCCCAGCAAGGCCTCGACCCCTACCCAAGGACCCTCAACCCACCCTCAACCCACAAAAACGCGAAGGGCCAGATGAGATGGGCGTTGACGGCCATGATCTCGTACGGTCCTTGGGCCATCTCGGTGTGGATGCGGAACGCGACCGCGTGGGGCTGGCGGGCGAACGTCACGAAGAACGGCGGATGGAACTCGCCCGCGTCGCCGCCGGCGTCTCTGAGGGCCTCGATCATGTCGTCGCTGTTGTCGACCAAGGTCGCGATGGTCTTGGACCTGTCGTAGGTGAGGTCGCTGGCGATCTCCATGCGCTCCACAGCGGGCCAGCGGTAAATGAACCCGAGACGCTCCCGCAGTCCGCGCTCGCCCGCGAATGCTCCGGTCTCGTCGGACACGACCGCGGCGAAGCCCTCGCTGCTGCTGTCGACGCATGCGGCGATGCCCTCACGCAGCCGCCGCAGCCCGCCGAGGTCCGACATGACCTCCTGGATGGCAAGCAGATCGAACTGCGCGCACACCCGAGCCAAGAACTCCCAGTCGCCGTCAGTGCGGTTCTCAGGATCGCCGAGCTTGCGGATGTTGAACGAGCCGACCAGCACCGAACCGTCAGTCCGCTGCGGGAAGCCGTAACGCGCCGGATCGCCGCTCAGCGTCTCGTTGATCTGCCGCCACTCGTCGGGCTCAAAGCGGTTCGCCATGCCGTTCCTCCACGTCACACAACACCAGCCGACTGCAAGCAGCCACCCTACGGCTGACGCTCATACACATACCCGCCGTATTGCGCCGATGGTGTCGGCAATCATCCACCGCTGGATGGCCGGCGTGATGTTGTGTGGTGCGGCAGACCACCGTGCGGCTTGCTGAGCGGAACTTGTTCTCTCTCATCTTGCACGCGCGACGCATGTGCTGCGCTATGAAGTGCCACGCACAACAAGACCGGAGGTGACCAATGCGGGTCGGCGCCTACATCGATGGACTGAACTTGTTCTATGGCGGCGGGTCCATCTGCGGACCTAGCCAGCCCGGTTGGCGATGGCTAGATGTGCGCAAGCTCTGTGAGGACATGATCTCCGGTCAACCGTCATGGACCGCACTTGGCGCAGTCCTGGACCGAGTCGTCTACTGCACAGCTTTCATCGCTCGGCGCCCCAATTCCAATGGGAGACAACACCAAGTTCGCTATGTCGCAGCGTTGCGAAGCCACCAGTCATTGGATCAGATCATGAAGGGCAGGTTCGTGACGCGAGTCGTGCGTTCGCCGCTTGCGCTTGAGCATCCGAAGTCCAAGAAGCCGACGCTCGTGACATCTCAGTGGCCGGTCAAGGTGAAGGACGCCGCCGATGACTACGTGCCCGATGCGGTCTTCATGGTGTCGCATTTGCGCAGCGAGGAGAAGAGGTCCGATGTCAACCTTGCCTCTCAGCTGCTGCTTGATGTTCTGAGCCAACGTGTCGATGCAGCGATAGTGATCTCGAACGACAGCGACCTGCGGTTCCCGATTCGGGAGTGCCGACAGCGTGTTCCTGTGGGAACCGTCAACCCGAGCAGCCGTGCGCTCGCTGGTGATCTCAGGGGTAGTCCCACCGACGGAGTCGGAAACCACTGGTGGACCCAGCTGCAGGCCACAGACTTCACGAACTGCCAGCTGCCTGATCCCGTCGGCCGATACGCGAAGCCGCCTAGCTGGTAGACAAAGAAAACCCGGCCCTTATAGGGCCGGGTGGTTTGTGACTCGCAGTATAGCGCTCACCTGAAGCAACGCAGGGCCATACTGGGCGCCTTTGGAGTAGCACGAGAGTCGTTCGCCGCTTGACCGCGAGCCAGCCCGCTGGCTGATGCACCCGCTGCGACACACATCCTCGCTGAAGCCGCACGGCTTGGGCTCGCAGACAAAGAAAACCCGGCCCTTATAGGGCCGGGTGGTTTATGGCTTCCAGTATAGCGCGTACTCGCCAGAAGGCAAGGTCATGCCTAGCATGGCCGGAGTCGCGCGCGATTCGTACGGCCCTCGACCGCGGGTCGCCCCGCTGGCTGGTGTACCCGCAGCGGCGATTCTGCGGTACACGCTGCTTGATCAGCCGCTCAGTCGAGCCAGCGTCGCAGTCGGGTTCGCAGGCTCGGGAGCGTCAGGGGTGCGTCGTATCGGACGTCGACGACGGTGACGCCATTTTGTTCGCACAGGGCGCGTTTTCGTTCGTCGCGTTCTTGGGTGCTGGCGAACGCTTCGGTTCCGCCGAATGCTTCGACGGGCCGGTAGTGCTGTTCGCCTTGGTGCTCGATGGCCAAGTTGAGTTCGGGCAGGTAGATGTCGAGGCGCTGTCGGCCGAGCCATGGTGGTGAGGCTTCTCGGCGGATCGTGCGCGCAGGGAAGAGCCGCTGGACGAGTCGGTACAGCTCGTCCTCGCGGGTCCATCGGCTGATCGACAGCCGGCGTTTCGCCTCGGCTCTGGCGGTTCGCGCATCCATGCCGTCTCTTCGCACGAGCAGGTCGACGTAGGGGCCGTAGTGCTGTGTGATCTGCGGCCCGTACCAGTCCCCGATCGCGTCCTCGCCGTGCTGCTCGCCGACGCAGAAGTGGCAAAGGCCGCTGGCATAGTCGGCGTTCCTGAGCAGCGTGAGCACTCGATGAGGCCAGGAGTCCGCAACGAAGGAAGGCGCCTCGGCTGTGACCGCCGCGAGCATCGCTTCGTGTGCTTCGCGATGGCAGGCGCAGAACATCCTGTCACCGCTGATGACATGATCGAACGACACTGCTCGGAAGCCCGCGATGCGGTCGTCGACGAAGTTGAGGAAGCCGACCGCCAAGTTCGCGACGCGCGGCTGCTCGATCTCGCCGTGACACAACAACCCGAGTCTCTACAAAACACGGGGTGATTGAAGTCCACGAGCTCGACGGGCGTGTAGACGATCCCCAAGCGGGTGATCTCCGCGGGCATGGCCTCCTTGAAGAACGACTCGTACACCTCCAGCATGATCTTCAGCCGGGCATCCGAGTCGGCTGCGCCGGAGAGACGGTTGCGGACGCTGTCGTAGAAGCGATCCAAGTCCGCGGTTTCGTCGCGCAGCCGGACATCGGCGGCCTTGAATTCGTCGAGCAGCTCATTGAGCGCTTTCGAGACGGGGTTGCGGTCGGCGAAGCCGCTGCCGGCGAACAGCGCCTCGAACACTGGCATCGTCACCACATGCTGGGCGACCAGGGCGGCGAGGTCGCCGGCTGCCACGGAGCCGCCCACCGTGGCCTGCATCTGTTCGGCGAACCGATCGAAGGTGGCGGCCAGATCGGCGTCGGCGCCGACCGCCGTCCGGATGTGGCTGGTGATGGTGCCGGTGATGCGCGCCACCTCGCGGCCCCAGCGATCCCAGTACTGCCGGTCGCCGCAGGCTTTCACCAGTTGCGAGGCGATGGCGTGCTCGAACGGCAGTCGCTGCTGGCCCGCGCGCACACTCGCAGCGTCGTCGAGCCGGGTCTGGTCGCACTCGCAGTCGCTGTCCGCTTTGCCGCAGGTGCCGCAGAGCCCGCTTGGCAGCACTGTGATGGGCGGCTTGCCGGTCAGATCGGCGGTGTTGATGAGCACGTCGAGCCGCTCATCGTGAGAGCGCAACGCCTTGAGCACCTTCCACACGGCCTTGAAGTCGGAGCCGTTCAGCACCGCGTCGTCCAGCAGGCTGGTGCCCGACGGCACCACCACCGGGAGGATCACGTAGCCGACGTCCTTGTGAGGGGCACGGCGCATCACCCGCCCGACGGCTTGGATCACGTCCACTTGCGATTGCTTCGGCTCGAGGAAGATCACAGCGTCCAGCGCGGGGACGTCGATGCCCTCGCTCAGGCAGCGGGCATTGGTCACGATCCGGCAGGCGCCTTCAGGGTCGCCGGCTCGCAGCCATGCGATGGTGTCGGCGCGTTCGAGCGCGTTCTTGTTGCCGTCGACATGGCGGATGTCGCAGGCCAGCAACTCGGCTGCGGCACCGTTGCCTTCACTTGAGGGACGACCGTGGACGGCGCCAGCAACCGCTTCGATGACCGGGTTCCAATAGCGCTCGACGAGTTGGGAATTGCGGATGCGGTTGGTGAAAGCGATCACCCGCTGGGCCGCGTAGTCATGGTTGACGGCACCGGTGACACGGTCCTCGGGTGTTGTGGTGGTCGGATCGGCCAAGCCGTCCCAGCATCCGGCGAAACGCACAGCGTCGTGAATCTTGAACTGGTGCTCTTCGTCAATGGCGATGTTGTCGTAGGCGTCGAGCACTGGGTTTTCGGCCACGGCGATGACCAGCACCTTGTAATCGGTGAGATGCCCGCCCTCCACTGCGTCGCCGAACGACATGCGGTACATCTCCGGGCCGTACACCGCCGGGTCGTCCATCGAGTACACGTCGAAGCTGCCCGCGGCCTTCTGCACCCGGCTGCGAGCCGATTCGGTATACACCCGAGGGGTCGCAGTCATGTAGAGCCGCTTGGCGACGCGGACCCGGCTGGGATCGTGAATCAGCGAGTACGGCGTGACGGTGCGCTGGGAGCCCGAGGCCGGTTTGCGGGCGGCGGTTTCCTCGATGCCCGTGGTGCGATGCGCTTCATCGCAGATCGCCAAGTCGAATGCCGGCGCGGGGCCGAGCAGGCTCGCACTTGACTGGGCATCGGCAATGAGGCTCAGCGACTGGTAGGTGCAGAACACCACGGTCATCGCGCTGGTGTCTGTCGCCGTCAGTTGCGCTGTGATGCGGTCGGGATCTGTCGTGACCGGCATCGCCAACTCCACCAGCGGCGCGTCCTCTGACGTGTGGCCGGCGCGGGTGTCCGAGCAGACGCCGATGTAACGATGCGGGACACTGGGGTCACGCTGGCTTGCCCATTCGCGCATGGTCTGGTTCATCAAGGCGATCGACGGCACCAGATACAGCACACGGCCGCCGATACCGGCCATTTGCTCGGCAACCCACAGCGACACCACCGACTTTCCCGTTCCGCAGGGCAGCACGAGCCGGCCCCGGTCGTTCTCCGCGAATCCTGCGACCACCCTCGCCACAGCGTCAGCTTGGAACGGCTTGGGCGTATGGCGATCTTCTGCGGCGAAGCGCAGGCGTAACGGATCGTCGAGACACTCGGCCCAATTGACCGGCCATGACTCCAAGTCGCTGCGGTGCAGCACCTCACAGCGTGGCGACGCCTTCTCGATCATCAAGCGGGCCTGCGCCGTCGGAGGAGCGGTCAGTACCAGCAGCCGCGCCGTGAAGTCGTCTGTGGCCGAAGCCGAGATGAACGAATCCACCGCGCCCTTGTCGACACGGCCGGTGGCGTATGCCTTGGTCTGGATCGCGCACAAGCCTCCGCCGGCGTCGTCTGCCTGCTCGGCGACGAGATCGATGCCGATATCAGCGCCGTATCCAAGGGCTTCGCGTTCGGGCCACTCAGCCCACCGCCACACCCGCGCGAAACGCTGCGGCCCGTACACATCGGGGTGGCACTGCAACGCTCGCTGCATCAGCCGTTCGAACGCAGCACCGCGGGCCTGCGGTGACTCGTACCGCTCCGCCAGCATCGCGACAAGATCGACCCCGCCGTCCTCTGCGGATTCCGATGCGCTCATCGATAATTCACGGACGGCTGGGGTATGGCGCGCATTCACAGAACAGTACCGATGCTGCGCCTTGCCGGACCAACGTCGCCGGACGACCCCGGGATGCCGCGGCCGGTTCGGTGAGCCATCGGCCGCCACTGCGTCGCGGGGCGGTTCACTCAGCATCGGCGTCCATAGTCGTTTCCGGCTCGTTGTTCAAGCACTGCTGGCTCAGTCCGAGTTCGGCTGCGGCAATCCCCGAAGCGACCTCGTCGGTGGCGAGACAGTCGAGCGCTTCGGCAAGTTCGGTGTGCTCGTCGGAGAGCATCGCTGTCCAAAGATCCTCCATGAAACCCACACTGCAGGATTATCTTGAGTAGTCACATGTAATTCAAATTATTTTCACTCTGCTGCGTGGTCCAGGCTCTGGTGCGTTGTTGGATCGCGTCTGAGGCAGGTCGTTGAGCGGTTCTACGCTCGACCCATGTGCGGGAGGTTTGTCTCTGCAGCCAGTCTCGAGCAGATTGCGGCGCACTTCGACGCCCCGCTGCCGGGTTTCGATGCACCTCGCAGCTACAACGTGGCACCCACGACCGACATCGTGGCTGTTGTGGGAAACGACGATGCCCGTCGGATCGAGACGTTTCGGTGGGGCCTGGTACCGGCCTGGTCAGCCGATCCCACGAAGGGTCCGCCGCTGTTCAATGCGCGGTCCGAGACGGCGGCAACGAAGAACTCGTTCCGTGGCGCGTTCAAGCGGCGCCGCTGCATCGTTCCTGCCGACGGGTTCTACGAGTGGCCCAAGGCCCCGAAGGGCACACCCCGCGGCGAGCGCCCGCTCCCGCACTGCATCACCCGAGCCGACGGTGGCATGCTCGCTTTGGCGGGCCTGTGGGAGCGCTGGTCGCCGCCGCCTGACGGCGCGGCCGATGACGCGGCTGGGGGCACTCAGAAGAATGTGCTGCACTCGGCCACGGTGCTGACCACCTCGGCCAACGAGTTCATGGCGCCGATTCACAACCGCATGCCGGTGCTGCTGGAGCGCTCGGCGTGGGATGCCTGGCTCGATCCGTCCAATGGGGACATCGAGGAGCTCGCCGCCATGTGCCTGCCCGCTGCGGACGGGATCCTGCGCTCGCACCGAGTGGGCCGTGCCGTCGGCAATGCCCGCAACCGCGACGCCAGCCTCATCGAACCAGCCCCCGCAGAGCAGCTCTTCTAGCCCGGATTCGTCGGCTCAGCCGAGCGCGGCCCACTCAGCTCGGTTCTGCTGAGCGCAGTCAGCGCACTCCAACCGAACGTGTCGAGCGCGGCTCGGCTCAGCCCAGAGCGGCCGACTCAGCACCTGCGGTGTGCGTGAGCTGCCGCACCGCCGTCAAGCGCTGCGCCACTTCTGACTCGGTGAGCGGGGTGAACATGATGAATTAGCAATAATGCACACCGCAGTTAGCACTGGTGTGCATTGTATTCACTGCACACATCTCTGTCTGAGGTTGTGCATCAGATCGAATGCAGTCCGACGGCCGGATCGGTGTGCTCGGACTGGCGCGCCCCAGCGGCTAATCGCCGAGCTGTGCGCGGATGGCTTCGGCGGGCCCGGCGAGTTCCTCGGTGGAGGCCATCGGGAGGGGTCGAGCGAAGTTCATGTCGGCCATGGAGTTCACTGGGCACACGTGAATGTGGCAGTGGGGGACTTCGAAGCCGGCGACCACCAAGCCGATGCGCTCGGGTCGCAGGGCCCGCATCTGTGCCTCGCCGATGCGGCGGGCGACATCGAACAGGTGCGCCTGAAGGTCAGCGGGCACGTCCAGCCAGTGGTCGATCTCTGTGATCGGGACGACGAGCGTGTGACCCGGTGCAAGCGGGTTGATGGACAGGAACGCCACGCACTCCTCGTCCTGCCACAAGAATGTGCCTCCCAGCTCGCCCTCGATGATCCTGGTGAACACTGTGCTCATCACGCGCAGCCTATGAGGCTGAGCCGGCAGGCGAAGCCGTGGCCCGAGCGGCCGTGAACCCAATCGCATGAGAATCGGGAACTAGAGCGGAGAGCAACAGGCGCGGCAACGAAATGGCTTGCCTATTGCTGCATGCCTTGAGGAGCTGCGCGATGAGCACGGGCGAATCCCAAGAGCCTGAGCTTGCGTCGGTACTGTGAGCCGGATGAACGGCGGTCCCGATGCGGCATCGACGCCCGATCCGGGGTGGCGGCCGTTCACCGTGCCGAATCTGATCAGCTTCGGGCGGCTGTGCTGCCTGCCGTGGTTCGTCTGGTTGGTGTTCGGCGCCGAGGACCGCTGGGCAGCGGCGTTGCTGCTCGGTGCTCTCGGCGCCACCGACTGGGTCGACGGCTGGGTGGCGCGTCGATTCAACCAAGTCTCCGAACTCGGCAAGATCCTGGACCCCACTGCCGATCGACTGCTGCTGCTGGTAGCGCTCGTGGTGATGATCGTCGACGGATCGCTGCCGCTTTGGATTGCCGTGCTGGCCCTGGTACGAGAAGGCGGCGTGGCGGTCGCTGCACTGGTGCTGGCAGCGGCGGGGGCCCGCAAGATCGACGTGACGTGGTGGGGCAAGACTGGGACGTTCCTGATGATGTTTGCCGTGCCCAGCTTTCTCGCGGGCGCCAGCGATATCGCCGCTGCCGACGTGTTCGGGGTGCTCGCGTGGGTATTCGTGGCCGCGGGATTGCCGATCCATTACTGGTCAGCGTGCGGCTACGTGCCGCAGGCGTTGCTAGCGGTTCGCGAGGGACGCGCCGCCCGGGCTGTGTGACACCTATCCGCTAGCTTCGCGGGAATGGAGATTCCTGCTGAGCTGCGCTATTCGAGCGATCACGAATGGGTGCGCCTTGGCGACGGCGGGGTGCAGGTGGGCATCACGGATTTTGCGCAGGATGCGCTGGGCGATGTCGTGTACGTAGACCTGCCGGAGATCGGCGCCCAGTTGACCGCAACGGATCCGATGGGCGAGATTGAGTCCACCAAGACCGTCCAAGATCTCTACGCGCCGATTTCTGGTGAGGTCATCGAGGCAAACGTCGCGCTGGAGGACGAACCGCAACTCGTCAATGAGTCGCCCTATGGCGACGGGTGGATGTGCGTCATCGCGCCGACTGACGACGCCGCGCGGGCCGACGCTGAGATGGCTGCGCTTCTCGATGCCGACGGTTATGCGGCGCTGACCACCGAGGACGTCTGATCGCCGTGGCCATCGCCTGCGGAAGGTGCGGGTATTCGAACGCCGACGATGCGCGCTTCTGTTCTGGCTGCGGGACGCGCTTGGACCCGTCTGCCGACACGCCGACGGAGGTGCTCTCGCCGGTCGGCGCGACCGAAGCTCCGCTCTACAGCGGGGTTGCCGAACTGGTGGTGACGTCTGGGCACCGATCCGGGACACGCTTCGAGCTGGGCGGCGATCGAGTCACGGTCGGTCGCCACCCCGACAGCGATGTGTTCCTCGACGACATCACCGTCTCGCGCCGCCATGTGGTGCTCGAGTTCGGCCCAGCTGGGCACACCCTGCGCGATGTCGGCTCGCTGAACGGCACCTATGTCAACGGGATTCGCACCGACGGCGAGATCTCGCTCCGGGGCGGCGACGAACTGCAGGTCGGCAAGTTCAAGCTGCTGTACCTGGTGTCCTCGGTCGGGCTGTGAGTGCGGATGACGAGGCTGGGCCGACCCTGCCGTCACCTTCGCGTGTCGGCACCGGACGGCTGTCGATCGGGGAGGTCGTGATCCTGCTGCGACCGGAATTCAGCGACCTGACCGATTCCAAGATTCGCTTTCTCGAGGATCGAAAGCTCATCTCGCCGGCTCGCACGCCCGGGGGATACCGCAGCTTCGGGCCGCACGACATCGAGGTGCTGCGCTGGATTCTCACCCGCCAGCGCGATCAGTACCTGCCGCTCAGCATCATCGGCGAGCGCATCGACCGTGGCGAGCACCTGGCTGACCTCTGGGGCATCGGTGTGACCGGCAGCGAGGCTGAGTCAGCAGGCGAAGACGTGGCCCGTGCGGCCCGTGAGCCCGTATCGAATCGAAACCGGGAACAAGAGCAGGAAACAACAGGCACGGCCACGGGAGGGCCTGCTCGTCGGCGCGGCGCCTCAGGCGCATCAGCAGACGGCACGGAAATCGCCGTGCCGGCAGGCGCCGCGAGCCGCCCCGAGGATCCGGCGGCTGCCGACGATGGACCCGTCGCTGATGCGGTGATCGGACCCCCAGCCGCGTTTGCGGCGGAGGCTGCCCTGAGAGAGCAGCTTCGATGGGGCACGCCGGGTGACGCTCGGACCTACAGCGCAGCCGAGCTGAGCGCGGAGAGTGGGCTGAGCCTTGCCGAGGTGGCCGAGCTGACTGATTTCGGGTTGCTGGCGCTACTCGTCCGCGAGGAGGACGAGATGTCTCCGCCCGGCATCACCGGCCAGGCCTCGCTCGCTCCCGAGTCACCTGAACCCCGCTATGGCAGCGATACGTTGCTCATCGCACGCATAGCGCGCGAGTTCTCGACGTATGGCTTGGAGGCACGCCACTTGCGCGTCATCCGCAATGCTGCGGCGCGCGATGCCGCCATGTTCGAGCAGGGCATTCAGCCGGTCCTCCACGCCGGCGGAGCGACGGCCAGCGACGACGCTCGGCGCTCCTTGGGCCGATTGGTGGCGTTGTGCGAGCGCTTGCGTGCCCAAGTGATGGGCGAGACGCTGCGTCGCTACTGGGCCTGAGGGCATCACTGCGGTCGGCTCACGGCTCGCGAGGGCCGAAGTAGTGTGCATTCCATGGTCGAGATGGAACTTCTTGGCGTGCAGGTGGAGATGCCTTCGCAGAGTCCGCTGCTGCTGTTGCGGGAGACCAGCGGTTCTGGGAGGGTGCTGCCGGTCGTGATCGACACGCCTGAGGCGCAGGCCATCTACCGCGGCATCGAGCAGATCCGGGTGCCGAGACCGCTGACGCACGATCTCATGACTGCCATTCTGGACGTCCTCGGTGCCACGCTCGTCAAGGTCACGGTCACCGACCTGCGTGACCGGACGTTTTTTGCAGAAATGGAAGTGTCCATCGGCACGACCACGCACACCATCTCCGCCCGCCCGAGCGATGCCGTTGCACTGGCCGTGCGAACTGACACCCCGATCTTCGCCAGCGAGACCGTGCTCGACGAGGCGGGGCAGATCATCGAGCTGCCGCCGGAGGCGCCCGCCGAGGTCGATCCGGACGAGCTCCTCGACGAGTTCAAGCAATTCCTCGACGACGTGCGACCCGATGACTTTGGGCCGGCGACGGAGGCCAGCGATCCGGAGTGAAACCCGACGACCGGCCCGCCGGGGCAGACCGGTTGCGGCACGTACGCCCCGGTCGTCGGCGTGGCCTGATCTCGGTGCCTTTCTCCTGGCTGCGGGGGCGAGCCTCGTCGGCGGCCTGGACCCGAACCGGCGCGGCGCACTGGAGCGATCATGGCACCGTACTGTCGGCGTGCTCCGTGCCGACGTTGTCGATCTGCTGATCAAGGGTGACCCAGCTCACGCCGACGCCTCTTCCGATGCGCCCGACACACCCTTGATGTGGCCCCTTGCGCTTCGGTGACGCCGACCCGTACGCTCTTGTGAACGACAGATCACAAGCCGGTAGTCCACCGTGTGAGATTCGCGGCCACAAGGAGCACCCGATGGCGAACGAACAGCCTGTCTTCTCATCTCCAGCCCAAGTTCTCGAGACCCGCGAGCGCGAATCGGCAGCGGAGTCGGCGCCTGCTCGCACTCCGCCCGCCCCGATCGGCTCCAGCACGCCGACCTCTGGCGGCAACAGCTCGCCCACTGACGGTTTCTCCGGGCCTCACACGGCAAAGCTTGTCGGCATCTCGTACCGCCAGCTCGACCACTGGACGACCAAGGGCCTGATCCGGTCGTCGCTGGCCGACGCGGCGGGCAGCGGATCGCGGCGACGCTACTCCTACAGCGATCTCGTCGAGCTGAAGATAGCGAAGAAGATGCGCGACCAAGGCATCGACCTGAAGTCCATCGCCAAGGCTTTCGACTACCTGCGCGACCAACTCGGCGGAGACGTCTCCTCGGCCAACATCGTCATCAGCGGCGACGATGTGCTGCTGGTGGACGAAGACCAAGTGCTGAGCCTGCTGCGCCAAGGTCAGGCGGCCATGCTCACCGTGCTGCCCGTTGCAGGCGTGCGCCGCGAACTCTACGCGGACGTGGTGAGGCTGTTCCCCGACGAGCCCATCTCCACCCAGCTCAGCCTCGATCTCGTCAGCCTCGATCTCGAATAAGGCGTCGAAGAACCGGGCCTCGACAAGGTCGCCTCGCGCGTCGACGCCGCTGTGTCCTCAGCTCGGCTCGTCGTCAGTCGGCACGAACTGCAGCGATGCGGAGTTCATGCAGAAGCGATCGCCGGTGGGCCGGGGGCCGTCGGGAAACACGTGTCCTAGGTGGGCACCGCAGGCCATGCACATCACCTCGGTGCGGACCATGCCGTAGGTGCGGTCGACCTCAGTGTCCACCGCATCGTCAGAGACCGGCTTCCAGAAGCTCGGCCAGCCCGAGCCGCTCTCGAACTTCGTCTCTGAGCTGAACAGCGCGACGTCGCATACGACGCAGTGGTACGCACCGTCGTCGTGGTTGTCCCATGTATCGCCCGAGAAGGGGCGCTCGGTGCCCGCTTCCTGGGTGACGTGGAATTGCATCGGCGTGAGCCGCTCGCGCAGCTCGGATTCGGTGAACGTGACAGCGCGTCCAGTCGCAGATTGCCCAGTCATAGGCATCACGGTAGTGACAAGGCTGACCTCACGCTGGTCGCAAGGTGACGAGGCCGCCGAGCTGGGCGAGATCCTGCAGCGCCTGGTCGCAGGAGAACCGTGCCGAGCATGCATCGCGGGCCCATGCCTGCTCCGCTGGAGTGGGCAGGTCGCCGATGGCGCCGACCCGCAGTGCCCCCGTTGCGGTCGAGCTGATCGCTGTGCGGTTGCCGACGAGCATTTCCTCCAGAGCGTCGCTGCGGTCGCCCGGTTCGTCGAAAACGAAGAGCCGCCTGCCGTCGGTCACGAACGGTGTCACGTAGCAGGTCTGCTCACCCACCGGCGTCTCGGTATCGAGCCGCAGCATCAGCACGCCGTCGAACGGAGCGAACGGCGTGCCGCCGGGGCGATCTGTCACAGCGAGCAGCGTACTGAACTGCCGGGATTCCACATGTCACGGGGCAGGACTCGGCCAACGATGCCATACTTCTGCTGTGGAGCACGCTGAACAGGTCAGCCACATCAAGACGCTGCTGGCGCGGCTCGACTCAGGTGTCAATGTGGATGCCGGCGGCGTGCGGTACAACGCCACGTCCGCCTACACCGATCGCGAACTCGCAGTCGTCGAGCGGCGGGAGTTCTTCGACACCCACCCCCAGATGGTCGGGCTGTCAGGCGACCTGCCCGATACAGGCTCGTTCATGACCCAGGACGATCTGGGCACGCCGCTGCTGCTGGTGCGCTCGCCCAGCGGCCGGTTTCGGGCGTTCGTGAATGCCTGCCGTCACCGCGGCGTCGTCATCGAGACCGAGCCGCGGGGACGCAAGCGCCGATTCGCCTGCCCGTTTCACAACTGGACCTACGACGCCGACGGCGCGCTGGTCGGCCTGCCGAAGTCGGATCACTTCGGCGAGCTCGACCGGGATGATCTGGGGCTGGTGGAGTTGCCGGCTGTCGAGCGCTACGGCTTGTTGTGGGTGCATCCGCAGCCCGACGGCGCGCTGGATCCCGATGCGCTGCTCGGCGACGAGCTCGCAGCCGATTTCGCCGGGTGGGATTTCGGCGAACTGCAATGGCTGGGCTGTGATGCCTATGAGGTGGATTGCAACTGGAAGCTCGCCATGGACACGTTCGGAGAGACGTACCACTTCCCGGTGCTGCACTCGGACACGCTGTCGAACGACTTCTACGGCAACGTGCAGTGCTACGACGAATTCGGGCGCCATCATCGGCTGATCCTGTGCCGCCGTGCCATCGAGGACGCACGTGAGCGGCCGCCGTCGGAGTGGGATATCACCCGGTACGGACTGCCGGTGTACTGGCTGTTCCCGAACGTGCAGCTGATCCCGTCCCGTGAGGTGCTGTTCTTGGTGCGGGCATATCCCCATCCGACTGAGCCAGGCCGTCACACCAGCCAGATCTCCTTCTACCTGCGGCCAGGCATTGCTCGCGATGACGCCGAGTTCGATTTCCTGGCTGAAGCGTCGCGGGCTTTCGGCAATGTCATCCGTGACGAGGATTACGTGATGAGCGCCAGCCAGCAGCGTTCAGCCAGCAGCGGGGCGCTCAGCTATGTGGTGTTCGGGCGCAACGAGCCGGCGCTGCACCACTTCCACAACACCTACCGGGCAGCGTTGGGTCACGATCTGCTGCCGCTGTGCCCGGCCCCGTAGCCAGCCTCGAACTCATCGGCGGGCAGTCCTGCTGAGCAGATACGCAGATACGCAGATACTGGCGTTGGCTGGAATCGGGACTCAGTCACGGGGCAGGATGCTGCGAGCAACGCTGACAGAGATGCGGATTCGGTCCGCTCCGCCGCTCCGCCGTACTGTGGTGCCCGCGGGCAAGAGGGCAGCGATCTCGCTCACTACCGCATCGGGGACTGCGTGGGTCCCGCCGATGACCCGGACCAGCCCAGGTTCCATCGCTTCGATCAGATCGGCAGTCTCGGGCGGCAGGCTGTCCGGTGCCGTGTACATGACCACTGAGCCCGGTGTGTGTGCTGAGAGCACTGCGGCGATGCCGATGTCGTGGGGATTCCAGCCATTCGCCACGATGACGACGCGTTCACTCGAGGGCATCGGTGCGGAGTGCTGCTCCGGATGCTGAGCGGCCAGCAGTGCAGTGTGAACTCGTGTGGCACCGCTGACGCGCTCGATGGCAGCGTCAGGCGCGGCTGCGCTCAACTGGCCCTCGACGGTTTCGCCGATTGCCGCCGTGCCTCCGATGACGAAGATGCGGCCAGGCGACGCTTGGGCGATGAGCCTGCGCATGCCCGCAGAGAGTTCGTCGGTCGACGTGAAGACGACAGCCGAACGGGGCATTCGGGCCGCGAGCGTCGCAGCGACACCGATGTCGGGAAGGCTCCAGCCGTTCGCCACGATGAGCACGGGGCTGCCAGGGCGCACGCCGTCGAGGGACAATCGCGCAGCGTGGATCGAAGTCTCGATGCGCGTCGCGCCGCCGAATCGCTTGATGTCTGCAAACGGCTCGGACGCGGCGAGCGAGTCGCGCACGGCATCTGAAACCGCGGCCTCACCCCCGACGATCCCGATGAGATGGACGGTGCGAATGTCCAACAGTCCCTGCACTGCTGGCGGGAGGTTGTCCCCCTCGGTGTACGCCACAGCGGCGCCCGCAGTGCGGGCCGCGAGCGTCGCAGCGACTCCGATGTCAGGCGGGTTCCATCCGTTCGCGATGAAGAGCGTGGTTCCGCCCACGCCGTCGATGCCGTTCCCGTTGCCGCCGCCCACGCCGTCGATGCCGTTCCCGTTGCCGCCGCCCACGCCGTCGATGCCGTTCCCGTTGCCGCCGCCCACGCCGCTCCCGCCGTCGCCGGTGTCCGTGACGCCGGTCGGGTCGAGCGCAGCGCTTTGCTGGGGCGTGATCACCGTCCTGCGTTGGATCGGCGGCGCGGCCGCACCAGCGTCGCTGGCCGCTGACTTGACCGGGCCTTGGGCATCGTCGTACACGACTTCGGCTCGCAGCGCGTAGCCCGAATCGGCACGGCTGACGGTATAGAAATGAGATGACGTGTCGGCAATCGGGGTCCATGCGTCACCGGATCTCCTCCGCTGCCATTCCCAGCGCAGGTTCGAGACGCTGCCGTCGGGATCGCTGAGAGTCGCCCGGAGCACCGTGCCGGGCTGCGGCTGGGTCTGCGACAGCGTTACGATGCCGGCTTCGTCCAAGTCGGCGACGATGATCCGGACCCCTCGAGTGACGGTGAAGGTGCCGTCGGACACCTCGACATCGACTTGGTAGATGTTGTCGAGATTCGCATCCGCCGGTGAGTTGGCGTTCGGCCATGCCCGGAAGAGAAGCCGGCCGTGAGCGGAGATCCGGAAGTCGTCAGCGTCCGTTCCGCTGACGTCCCAGCTGTGCTGGCTGCCGAGATCCGGGTCGCTGGCCCGGTAGTACGCAGTGTGACTGCTGCCCTCGTCGACGTGCACCACACGGGGACCGACGATGGCGGGCGCATCGGCTTCGTTGCTGACCGAGACCGTCACCGGCCGCTGGACCCGCTGTCCAGAAGGGTCAGTCGCCGAGACAGTCAGGCGGAACCTGTAGCTGGTTGTGTGGTCCAGCGGGCCGCTGGTGCGGATCTGGCCGCTTGCGGCATCGATTCTGAAGGTGTCGTGAGATATGCCACTCAGTGAGTAGGTGAGCGGATCGCCGTCATCGTCTTCGGCGGTGATCGGGAACCCGACTGCCGTCCCGGCTGTTGCGTTTGCCGGCACCGAACGCTGTGCCTCGGCGACATCTGCGAAGTAGGGGGCAACGTTGCCGGACGGCTGCGCCCGTGCTGGACTGCTCCAAGTGTACTGCGCGGACTTGCTGTCTCCTTCGGGGTCGGTGTAGCTCACCGATGCACGCAGGTATCGGCCTGTGTCGACCGTCGTGGGGGAGTATGAGCCTGACGTCGCGGAACTGATCGGCGACCATGTGCTGCGATTCGGGGACCGCTCCCAAGTCCACACGGCATCGGTCAACCGACCGTCGGGGTCGGCAACTTTGATGTACAGCGACGTGCCGACCTGCGGATACAGGCCCGAGGGCCGCAGCTCTGGCTGCTCATCGACATTGGTGATCCTGACGGAGACGTCGAGTGATGCCTTGTTGTCGCCGTCGAAGGCCTGTACCGACAGCATGTAGGTGTTGTCGCGATTCGAGTCCTGTGCATACTCGAAGTCGGGTGTCTCGGCGAACCGCAGGTAACCGGCGCCGTCGATGGTGAAGCAGCGGCTGTCGGTGCCGGCGACCGACCACTCGACATCGGACGACTCGGGGTCGTCGGCGCGGTAGTAGCCGATGACCGAGTACGTGTCGGTATGCGTCTCCTCTCGTTCGATTTCAGTGGCGCCGGTGACGATCAGTGCTTCGTTCACATCGCGCACGGCGATGCGCACCTGCCGCGACTTCCGCAGCGTGCCGTCGGAGGCATCGACGGTGACTTCGTACACGCCGTCCTGGTTGGCATCGTCGTGCTGCTCGTAGTCGGGTGCTGTGTCCAGGCTCAGGACGCCCTCGTCGCTCAGCGTCAGCGAATCGGAGTCGGGACCCCCGAGCGTCAGGCTCACCTCGAGGCCCTCGGGATCCGTCGCCCGGTATCGACCGATCTCTCCTGAACGGTTCTCGTCCAGGCTGGCGGCACGGGGTCCCAGCAGCACCGGAGCTTCCTCTACCGCTGTCACCGTCACCGTGACCGGCAGCGAGACCGTGTTGGCGTCGTCCGATGCCTGCACGGTGAGGTCATAGGTGTTGTCCCTGCCGCTGTCGGACGGCGACTCGTAGTCGGGCGGGATCACGAACCGGAGCGCACCTTGGCGGTCGATGCGGAAGGCCTGCCTGTCCGTGCCGCCGACGGCCCAGGCGATCTGGGCGTCTTCAGGATCCGCGGCAGAATAGTGCCCCAAGACGATGTCGGCAGTCTCCGGGGAGAATGCGGATTCCGGGCCGCTGACGGTGGGCGCCTCGTCGGCGTCGGTGATCGTCACCGTCACCTCGATCGTCGTGTCGATGGAGGTGTCGGCGTTCTCGTCGCGGTCGGTGCCGTCGTGCACTGACACTGTGACGGAATGGGATTCCTGTGATTCGTGGTCCAGTGTCGTCGCGGTTCGCAGCTGGCCCGTCGATGCGTCAAGCAAGAAATTGGCTGCGTCGGCGCCCCCGAGTGAGTACGTAAGCCGGTCGCCGTCGCGATCGACAGCGACGAACGGTGCGCCCACAGCGGTGCTCACCGCAGAGTTCTCTCGCACGCTGCGCTCGCCGGACTCGGTGGTGCGGAAGATCGGAATGGCGCGGCAGTACGGCAGGTTGAGCCTGTCGAGGTCGTGGCGTCTGACGTACGACAGCGAGCCCGGCACGCAGCCGGTCAATCCGTCGTTGTCGGCGAGCTTGAGTTCTTCCAGATCTCTCAGTTCTTCGAGCCCGATGGGGACATCGCCGCTCAAGCGGTTGTTGCTGAGCCCCAGCCCGGTGAGCTTGGGCAGGTTTCCGAGTGCTGAAGGGATGGCGCCATACAGGTTGTTGCTGCTGAGGTACAGCACCCTGAGATGGGAGAGGCTGCCGAGCTGAGACGGGATGAAGCCGAAGTGCCTGTTCCCGGTGAGGCGAAGTTCTTCGAGATGGGAGAGGTTGCCGAGCTGGGAGGGGATGTGGCCGAGCAGCCCGGTGCCGGACATGCCGAGCTTGCGCAAGCTCGTGAGGTTCCCGATCCAAGAGGGGAGGGCTTGCAGGAAGAAATTGTTGGCGAGATCGAGGGTCTCGAGATTGGAGAGATTGCGCATCCGGGACGGCAGGGGCCGACGCAGTTCGTTGAGACTGAGATCCAGGTGCCGGAGACGGGAGAGGTTGCCGATGGACGACGGGATGGAACCGCGGAGCTCGTTCGCTGCCATGTAGACCGCCACCAGACCGCTCAAGTCGCCGATCCCGGCGGGAATGCTGCCCGTGAGTCCCCTGCCGCTGAGCTGGATCTCGGTGACGCGTCCGCCGGAGATCGTGATCCCGTCCCACTCGGTCATTGCCCGTGACGCTGACCAGTTGAGTCGCCCACTGCCGGCCAGCGTGGACTTGAGGCCGAGCAGTGTCTCGCAATCGGCGACGAGGCTGGTGCTGTCGGACGGGTTGCCCACGGCGGCGCCGCTGCTGCACGTCACTGACTGCGCGGGCGCCGGGGCATGCTGAATCGGCGCTGTCACCCCTGTGAGAGCCAGCATGACCACGGCGACGATGAGTCCCGAGCGCGGTCGGCAGGGCGCGGGCGCGTCACGCTGCACCGAAGTGTTCATGGCAGCTCCCACCAGTCGCGTGGCCGAGATCCCGACCACGCCATCGCCAGCCGAGAACAATCAGAGTACGGGAACAATCAGAGCAAGAGAAGCTATTCGACGTCTCAGCGGCAATCCGAGGAGACTGCGATGAAGCTCACCTGCTCAGATGGTGCGCATCGTGAGCGGATCCGGCGTGTCTGGCTGGGGCGGACCGGTGAGAGCTGATCAGGCTCGACGTTGGGGCGGACGCAGCAGCGTGATCAGGCTCGAGGTGTCCCAGCGGCCGCCGCCGAGCTCTTGGATACGCTTGTAGAACTGGTCGACGAGGGCAGTGACCGGCAACCGAGCGCCGTTGCGCTCGGCCTCGGTCAGCACGATGCCGAGATCCTTGCGCATCCAGTCGACAGCGAAGCCGAAGTCGAACTCGCCGGCGGTCATGGTCGTGCCGCGGTTGGACATCTGCCACGAACCGGCGGCACCCTGGGAGATAGTGGCGAGCACAGCGTCGAGGTCGAGATCGGCGCGGCGGCCGAATTCGAGGCCTTCCGAAAGCGCCTGCACCAGCCCGGCGATGCAGATCTGGTTCACCATCTTGGTGAGCTGTCCCGCTCCCGCTCCGCCGATGAGCGTGGCGGCCCGTGCGTAGGCATCCATGACCGGCCGGGCTCGCTCGAAGTGCTCGTCGGCGCCGCCGCACATGACGGTCAGCACCCCGCCCTGCGCGCCGGCCTCGCCGCCGGACACCGGTGCATCCACGAAGCCCACGCCGCGCTCGCCGCACGCCGCGGACAGCTCCCGCGCGAGGTCAGCCGAAGCGGTGGTGTGATCTACCAGCACAGTGCCGTCGTTCATGGCGCCAAGTGCTCCGTCATCGCCGTAGACGACTGCTCGCACATCGTCGTCGGCGCCGACGCACATCAACACGAACTCGGCGGCCCGAGCCGCATCCGCAGGCGTCGCGGCGATGCGACCCGGATACTCGGCAGACCACCGCTGCGCGACGCTCGCGGTTCGGTTGAAGACAGTGACCCGATGATCGGCCGCGGCGAGGTGACCGGCCATCGGGTAGCCCATCACGCCGAGCCCGATGAAAGCGACATCGGCCGGTTCCGGTCTCGGCTCCGCGCGGCTGCCGCCGGATTGATGGCTGATCGGGTCATCGCTCATGGGAAGCTCTCCCGTCGTCGTGTGTCGAGCGGCGTGCCGCGAGCAGCGCCTTCACCTCGTGCTTGCGCACTTTCCCCAAGGCGGTGCGCGGCAGTTCGTCCAGCCAGATGACGGCCGTGGGGTGCTTGAAGCGTGCGAGCCGTCCGTCGAACAGGCGGAGCAGTTCGGCAGCGGTCTCGTCGTCGGCTTCAGGATCGGGTTCACCTGCGCCAGAGGGCGCACGCACTGCCACGATCACGGGTACTGCCCCCCAACGCTCGTGGGGCACGCCCACAACGGTCGATTCTGCGATGAGATCGGTACCGGAGAGCACTTCCTCGAGTTCGGCGGGATAGATGTTCTCGCCCCCGGAGATGATCAAGTCCGTGCGCCGGTCGTCGATGAAGATCCAGCCGTCGGCATCGGCGTGCCCGATGTCTCCCGTGTGGAACCAGCCGTCGGTGATGGCCTCGGCGGTGGCCTGCTGGTCGTTCCAGTACTCCCGCAGCACGCTCGGCCCGCGTACCCACAGTTCGCCATGCTCGCCTGCAGCGGCATCTCTCCCAGCGTCGCCGACAATCCGCACCTCGCACATGGTCGATGGCTTGCCGCACGAACCCTGATGGTCGGCCGCCTCGTCGCAGCGCAGATGCACCGCAATCGGAGCGGTCTCGGTGGAGCCGTAGATCTGCCCGACCGGCAGCCCGCGATCGAAGTACGGCCGGGTGACTGCTGCGGGCACCGGCGACGAGCCCGTCATGATCCCGCGCAGCGAGCTGAGATCTGCCGTGGGGAATCGCGGATGGCCCGACACGGCGGCGAGCGCGGCCGGGACCAGCACGGTCCACGTGGGCTGCCATTCCTCGACATCGTCCAAGAACAGCCCCGCATCGAAGGCGCGCTGCAGCCGCACCGCCGCACCGCCCAGCAGAGCAGGGAGGGTCTGGATGTTGAGCCCGCCCACATGGAACAGCGGGATGGTCGTGAGCACTCGATCCTGGCTGGTGAGGCTGTGGGCGTGGGTCGAGTTGACGGCGTTGGCCGACATTGCCGCCTGATCCAGCAGCGCGCCCTTGGGATGACCGGTGGTGCCCGACGTGTAGGCGAGCAGCACGGGGTGAGCCGGCGTGCCCCGGCGCGGCGGGGCTGCACCCGGTGCACTGAAGCAATCGGGCTCGTCGGGCACGACGTGAAGATCGCAGTGCGTGCCGACCGAGGCGGCGTGCTCGGCAAAGGCCGAATCCACTGCCAACAGGGCAGGCCCGGCGTGGTCGAGGATCCAGCGGTGCTCGGGCGGGGCGAGGCGCGAGTTCAGCGGCAGGTATATGGCGCCCAGCCACGAGCATCCGAGCATCAGCCGCAGCGCGGCAGGCCGGTTCGGGCCGAGCCACGCCACCCGGTCGCCTTCGCCGATGCCGGCGTGTGCCAGCCAGCCTGCAGTCGCAGCGATCTGGTCGGCGAAGGCGCGGTAGCTGTGCTCGGCCCCCTCGAACGACACGGCAACAGCGTCCGGGCGATGGTCGGCCCATCGCTCGATGCGCGCCGCGAGGGCGCCGCTGTCCGACAGCGGTGCCGTGTCGCTCACGATGCGTGTCGGCATCCCACAGAATGACGATCTGCGGTCAGGCAGCCGTCGGCCCAGCCTCTCAGGCCAGCTCGCCTTGCAGCCGGCCGTCGGTCACGACCGCCTCGCCGTCGAGGAACACGCTGTGATTGCGCATCGGCAGGTCGAAATGGCCCAGCGTGTGGCGGCCGGCGTGCTCATTCGCCCCGGTGGAGTACAGGAAGTTCCCTGCGAAGGCCCGCTGCTCGGTGCCGTTGGTCTGGCTGCGGTCGTACATCGACAGGGTGTCCCAGCGAGCGCCGGGGTTCATGCCCCATCCCACGTGGCTGGTGGCGTACGCCTCGCGGTCGCCCCAGGCATCGGTGTAGCTGCGAAACAGTGCGGCGTCGGTGCCGGCACCCTCGACGTCGACGACGTAGTCGTCGTCGATGTGCAGCGTGACCGGCGACTCGATGTAACGCTTGAAGGTGAGGTTCATGTCGCCGCGGTCCATCACGATGGTGCCGTTGACCGTCCCGGCCTTCGGGAAGGCGAGGCACAGCCCGCCGGGCCAGTGGCTGATGGTTCCCGGTCGTGACGTGTAGCCCCAGCCGCCACCGCACGGCGCCCCGCTGACGTCGACGGTGAGATCGGTGCCGGCCGCCGAGGTGACCTTCATCTCCGATGCCCCGATCAGCTTGCGGATGCCGATCTTGACCTTCGGCTCGAGGTCGGGCTGGGGAAGCAGCCGCTCCAGCGCCTCAGGGTGCTCGTTGGAGACCATGAGGATCCGCGTGCCCTCGCCCAGGATCGAACCGAGCTCGGGCGCGTGCAGCAGCCCCTCCACGGTGCAGTCGACGACGAAGTCCACCGCGCCCAGGGCTGCCATCACCGCCGTCGAGCCGGCGATCGCATCGGATGCGCCGGTGGAGCGCACCGGCACGGGTGCGGACTGGCGCGGCGTGGGCACAATGACATGGATCGGCGGTGTGCCCAGGCGATCCAGTGCCAGCTCCGCCAGGTTCACGTTGACGGCCCGGCTCTGGCTCTCCGAGAGGATGGCGGCGGTCTGGGATCCCTCGACGTCGCACATCTCGAAGACCGACGCGAATGCGTCGATCCACTTCGCCTCGATTCGCTCAACCAGCATCTGGTCCTCCTGGCGCGCACACGGGTCCGGTGTCCGACAACACCGTCGCGGCAAAGCTAGATGGTCATCACCGCTGTGGATGCTGCCTGCCCGCCAGAAGCAGTCGACGCAAGGCCCCGAGTGAGACGTCGGCGGTCCGACCGGGTCGGCTGTCGTGGGCTTGTCGACTGGTTGAGCTTTCGCGTCTTGGTGGGATTTGGGCTGTTGGGCCCGGTGGCATCAGCCTCTGATGCGAGCGATCACATGCCCATGGGTGCGGGCCGCTCGGTCGCCGACGCATTGGCGGCCGGACGGGACGAGTCCGAAGTGCAGCGAAGCTTGTCGTCGATCTCGGTGGAGGCGCTGCGATCCTCGAGGCTGTTCAGGCTGAGATGCAGCGCATCCTGCGCGACATCTGCACTGTTCAGGCGCATTTGATGGTGTCTGCGGTCGTCTATGGGCAGTACGGTCAGATACTGCTCGGCATGACCGAAGGCGGAGCGCTCCTTTGAGGCCCAGAGCCTGATCTTTCGTGGTGCAAACGTGATCATCCTCGCCAACGATCAGACGACGACCGTCGCGCAGCGCACTGACGGGCCGAGCGGGCTGTGGGTGCGGCTTGACGAGTTGCAGAGGGCCACGGGCTGGCAGCTGAAGCCCGAAGGGGCGTGCCTCGGCGAGCTCTGCGTGCCGCTGCCCGAAACGAAGCGGGAGGCGTGGATCGCAGACGCCGACGACTGGGTGTGGCTTCACTACTCGGCCTTCGCCGACATGATCGGCCAGCGGTACGTGCGCGACGGCGACGTGTGGAGTGTGGGATCTGTGCCCGAGGTGCGGCGCGTCGGGCTGGAGTCCGGGATCGCCCCCGATTTCGAGATGGTCGAGCGCAACGGCAACACCCTGCGGCTGTCCGACCTGCGCGGCCGCAAGGTGGTGCTGTTCACCTGGTCGTCCTGGTGAGGCTGCCGCGTCAGCCTGCCCGTGTGGCAGGAACTGTACGAATCGATCGGCGCGGACAAGTTTGAGCTGATCAGCGTGGCGCAGGACTCGGGTGGCGAGGAGGCCGTGGCAAAGTGGTTCGACCGGGCTTCGCCCACATATCGCTGTGTCGTCGATCCGACGCACCGGATCAGCTCACTGTTCGGCTGGGTGAATGTGCCCTCGGCGGCCTGGATCGACGAGGAGGGCCACATCGTTCGCAGCAACGAGGGCGTCTACCCCGCCGAGACGACCATCAAGTTCGGCCTCGGCAAGGTTCGGCTGGGCGACAATGCATTCGCTCAGGCCACCCGCGACTGGATCGAGCGGGGAGCTGACAGCGAGCATGTCTGGTCGAGCGTGGACCTCGCTTCCCGGCTCAAGCCCATCGATGATGACTCGTTGCTGGCCGAAGCCACGTTCAAGCTGGCGCTCTACTTCGAGGCGGTCGGCGACAGCGAGCGGGCGCTGAAGCACTTCGCTGATGCACAGGAGCTGGCCCCCGACAACTGGAACTACCACCGGCAGGGATGGACCCACAAGGGGACCGTCTACGCCTACCTGCAAGTGCTGAAGAAGTCGAACAACCTCCGCAAGCACACCGACAAGAGCTACTACGACCCGATGGAGCTGCCTGGCGAGGACTACCGCCGCTTCACCGAGCCCGAGTGGTTCTGGACGCCAGCCGTCCGCCGGGTCAAGAGCCTGCTCAGCCGCTAATCGCCACCGCCGGCGCCCGCGACCTCGGGATTTCGTCGCTGGCTGTGGTTCTCTGCGGCGCTATCGCAATACGATAAAGGTATGACGAAGCGTCGGATTACCTTGACGATCGATGCAGATCTCCTTGAAGAAGCCCGTTCTGCGGTGAGCGACGGTGACGCTTCGTCGGTGAGTGCCTGGGTGAATCAGGCGATGGCAGACAAGAGCGAGCACCGGCAACGCCTCAAGGCGCTCGGCGAGGCAATCGCCGACTACGAGGCCGAATTCGGCAAGATCACCCCCGAAGAGCGCGAAGAACAGCGCCGCCTCGATCGCGAAGAGGCAGAGCGGTTTCGTATCGAGTGGCAACAGCGGAGAGCCGAGCGTGAGCTTGGTGCTTGACGCGGGCGCGTTCATCGCCCTGGAGCGCAATGATCGGGCGCTGTGGCGAAGGGTTGACGATGCACACCTCGACGGCAGCCCGCCCCTGACCCATGGCGGCATTGTGGCGCAGGTGTGGCGGGGAGGCTCAGGACGCCAATCCCGATTGGCAAAGGCCCTGCTCGGCACCATTGTCGTACCGCTCGACAACGGCCTCGGCCGCCGAGCCGGCGTCTTGCTGGCACGGGCCGGACTGGGCGACGCCATCGACGCTGCGCTGGTCGCCTTGTGCCGACCCGGCGACCAGATCGTGACTTCTGATCGTCACGACCTCGCGGCGCTCGCAGATGCGGCCCGACTTCGCGTGGATTTCATATCCGCCTGACGTCCCTGGGTGACAGTTGTGGACGCGGTCGATCCCCGGGTGCTGTCAGCTCGACTGCTCGGCTGACGCCTCTGCTGGACGATTGGAGATCGTCGGCTCGCGGGCGAGCCGGCGGCGCCAGTCGGCGATCGTGCTCTCCGGCACACCGAGGACATGCGCCGCTGCACGGTCAATGATGCGCCTGCCCTCGCATTTCTCTCCATCTCTCAGCGGTAGCAGCTCGATATCGCAGGCCTGTTCGTATGCCGCCAGCAAGCCCTCCCATCCGGGATTCGCAGGCGACGGCACAGGGATGCTCCGCAGTTGGTCGAGCGACCATGACGGATAGGTGAGCTTCTTGCTTCGGCGATTCAGGAGCATCAGGCGAACGGGTGTGCTGTTCCACCAGGCACAGAGCGACTTCGCCTCGATATCTTCTTCGACGCCGACAGGGACCCATCCCGAGCCGACAGAAGGCGTGTCGCTGTACACCGCCACGAGCCTTCCTGAGACTGTGTCGTGCTTGTTGGCGACCAGCAGTCTGCTCCGCTGCGCCCAATAGCGCTCGGCCAGATGTTCCTTGCCGGGGCGCGGTTCTATGACCTGCTCCGGTGCGCCGCGCATCGTCGTGCGTACCCTTGACGAGATCGACCAGAAGGCTTCGTAGCTCACAGCTGATCCGTCGGCCTGAAGGCATCCTGAATGCGTCGGCCATCCGGGCCGACGTAGCGTTTCTGATGGACGCACTCAAGCCGATGTTGATTCAAGCGCAGACGCTCACTCATGGTCGATCTCGCTTCCGGAAGGCATCTTGAATCCGCTGTCCTCCGGGACCGACATCGTGGCGCGTGATGGCGGGTTCGAGTTCATTGTTCGAAACGCTCCGCGGATTGCCCGACCATCGGGCCCGAGCCTGTGTCCGGGTTTGAGGGGTAGAAGGCGCCTCTGATCGCCTGGCCTGAGGGGCCGTACCCCCCCCCCCCCCCCCTTAGGAGCATCGGCCAAGCCGGACATGTTGAATGCCCCGGTCTCCAGCGACAGAGCAATGTCGGCGAGGCTTCCGTCGTACCACTGCACGGGCGACCAATCGCCAGCGCGGACGCGCTCGGATGGCCACAGTGTGAGGTTGCCCCACTCACCGGGATTGCCGCCTGCGATTGCATCGGCCGCAGCGAGGGCCTCGGCGGGCGTCGACGGCATCTTGCGAAGTGATACGAACCGGGTCGGCGGATCGCTTGCGGGCGAATTCGACTGCTCATCTCGACGCCGGGCGACGAGCAAGCACTCGTGAATGCCGGTGTTCTCGGAGAAGTTGATGTTCTTCGGATCGTGCGAGGTGATGACTGTCTCGATGCGCAGCCGGTCTGCGAGGAAGCGGCGTTCGTTCTGCCCTGACGAGGCGGTGCATGCAGTCGTGGGCACCACTGATGCAACGGTTGCATTGCGAGATGCCGACATTCGCTCCACGATCGGCGTGAAATAGGTGCGGATGCTGTTGGCATCGATGGTCGCGCCGGCTTCCGGGTCGAACTGCAGCAGCACATCGCGCAGCCCGAGTTCGTGCCGCTGCATGGCTTGCTTCTGAGCCGGCGAGAACTGCGAGTTCTTCTTCACGTTGTTGGTGAACGGCGGATTCATGATCACCAAGTCGATGTCCCGGATGGGGAATTCGGCCCCGGAGTCAGTGAGCTGTGCGCCCACGCTTCGGGCGTCGCCGTGTTGCACGAGGTTTCGCAGCGACGCCTGGGAATCGGCGAAGCCGAGCACCTCCAGTGTTCCCGCCATCATCGACCCATCGGATTGCGGGCCGTGCCTGAGCGTGAACAAGTTCATCTTGCGGTAGTCGACTGTTGGAGCACCCAAGGTGAAGTTCGATGCAGCGAACTGGATTGCCGGCAAGTTGATGTCGAGCCCGTGGAGCACGTTCTCGACGACCGCTTTGTGCAGTTCGGTTTCGCTGGAGTCAGTCTCGTCGCCGCTGGGGTGTTGGTCAGACTCCCGGACCCGCTGTTTGAGCACCCGCAGCGCCGCCATGAGGAGCGTGCCGGTGCCGCAGGCAGGGTCCATGATCCGCAGCCGGGCGATCTGTTCGGAATCGGACCAGTCGACGAATTCCTCGTCGATAGCCAGACGCGCCAGCATGAGAGCTGACAAGTTCTTGGTGTAGAAGGCGCCGTACGCCGCTGCGTTGGGCAGGATGCGGTGGTACAGCGGGCCAGCGTGGTCATAGCCCATCTCGCTGAGAGAGTCGGCAGTGCGGTTCGCGCACTCGGCCAATCCTCGCAACGCCTCGACTGCGAACGGCCGCGGCGGCAGTTGCTTGAGCACAGCAAGCGCTGATCCGAACACCGGCTCGTAATCGTGTTCGAGAATCCGCTCCCACCCGTCTGCCAGTATCGCCGCCGGGTCCGACGCCCCAGTCACGCGGGCCAAGTCGGCGATATCGCTAAACCGGGGCACCTCGCGCAAACGACGGTGCAGCAGGCAGGCATTGACCAGCACGAGCGCAGCGACTTTGCAGATGTCGGTCTTGTTGGCGTCGTCAACAGTGAGACTGCCGAGTGCACCCGCCAGAGGCCCCGCGAGGTCGCCTTCACTGAAGCGAGCACCAGCGAACGTCACGGCAAGCCCCAGATCGTCCGCCACGAGTTTGCCTGCCGACCCCAGGCCCGACGCGGCAACGACATGCGCGTAGATGGCAGCACCCGCCTTGTGCAGGTCGAACTTGAGCTGTCGGGGCTCTTCGGCGCTCTCAGCGCCATCGTTCGAATCGCCTGCGACTCCCTCCGGCGGCGGGCGAGTGATCTCACCTACCTTGACGAAGCGGGCTGGAGTTTCGGCGAGGCGAGTGTCGTGGGCCTGCAGCGCCCTCAAGACCTGGCCGACTGATTCGTAGCCGCGGCCCCCCGCTTCAAGTGCTGTGGCCAGGTCTTCACCCGGTGGCACCGGGACCGGAATCACGATGTAGCCGAGTTTCTTGCCTTCGGCGCGACGCATGACTCGGCCGACAGCTTGCACGATGTCAACTTGGCTGTCGCGAGGCTCCATGAACACCACGGCATCCAGCGAGGGCACGTCCACGCCTTCGGTCAGCAGCTTCGCATTGCAGATCACGCGAGCGCACTGGTCGGTACGAGTTCGTTCGAGCTTGCGCAGTTCCTCACTGCGCTCGAAGGCCGGCGCAGTTCCGTCAAGGTGAGTCGCTTCGACCTTGGTGGCCCCTTCCGCTTCCCCGCCAGCGCGCCGGCGCCGGGTGATGAGGGCTCGTAGCTGCGAGTCAGCAAGGCCCATCGCATAGAACTTTGATCTGGCGATGGAATTCGCGAAGGCGATAGTGCGATCAAGCCGTTCGGGCACCTCCAGGTCGCTTCCCTCGGCCATGCCGTTGATGGCGAGCGACGTCCCGAGCAGCCGCTGCAGGTCTTCGATGCTGACCACCAGCGGCTTTTGGGCACCGTTCTGTGTCTGCGACTCGGCTGACGCGTCGCCCAGATCGATGAGCCGCTGCCGCATGCCTGCCGGAACAGCGCTGTCGTGAACGCCCAAGACGATCACCCGGTAGTCGGCCAGCATGTTGGTTTCGACTGCCTCTTTGAACGACAGGCGCTCCAGCTCGGGGCCATAGACGTGCAGGTCGTTCATGTCGACGGTCTCGATTCCACGTCCAGCAAGCGATGCCTTGGACGTGGCTGTGTAGATCCGCGGAGTAGCCGTCATGTAGAGCCGCTTGCGGGCTCGCAGGCGGCCATCGTCGTGGACCGACTGGAAGCCGCTGTCCCGCAGGCTTCCTGCTCCGTCGGAAATGGCCCCGGTTGTGCGGTGCGCCTCGTCGCAGAGAACGAGATCGAATGCGCCGGCTGCGTGCTGTTCTTGGGCATCGCAGAGGCGGTGCAGTGACTGGTACGTGCAGAACACGACACGAGTCACATCGGTGTCGCGGGCAGGATCCAGCAACTCCCCGAGCTGCTGCGGCGACGTCGTCACCGGGCATTCCAGCTCAGAAACCCGCATCTCGGTTGCGCTCTCCGAGCGACCACCGGCGGATTCGTCGGAGCAGACGACGACGCACTCAAGGGGTCGCGTGGTGTGCAGCAGCCATTCTCGGCGCGCCTGTGCCACCAGTGCGATGCTCGGTGCCACGAATGCGATGCGCCCGCCGTCAGGGACCACGCTCTCCGCGATGCGCAGCGATGTGAATGTCTTGCCGGTACCGCAGGCCATGATCATGCGGCCACGGTCGTGGTGCGACAAGCCTTCGACGACCTTGTCGATTGCCTCGCGTTGGCGTGGCCAAGGCGCACGTACTGGCCGTTCCTGCAGCTTTTCGCTGATCTTCTCGAACTCGTGCTGCAGGAAGTCGATCCTGCGGACCGACGATCCCAGGCTGTCGACCTGTGCAATCGCGTTGTCAGTCCAAGGCGATGTCGTGACGATCCAACGCATCGCGAATACGGGCAGATCGGCGGCGTCGATCGCCTGCGACTGGCTCAGGAACGAGTCGATGTCAGCCTTGGCGACCCGTCGCTTGGGTGCGTAGCACTTGCATTGGATGGCGATGTGGCTGCCGTCGCGGTGACGGGCGACAAGATCGATGCCCGTGTCTTTGCCGCTGAGGCCAGTCAGCCGTTGGCGTTCGCGCCACCGTCCCCAGTGCTCAATCTCATCGATCTCGTATTCAGGGCTCTCGAGGAAAACGATCTTGACGAGTTCTTCAAACCAGCGCCCCTTCTCGGACTCGTCACGGCTGGTGGTGCGAATGCGATCGATGACCTCGCCGACCGTGACAAGCGCCTCGACCGGCGGCTCGGATTCAGTATCCGAAGGGGGGGGGGGGGGGGGGTACCTACGAAGGGGAGGCTCAACGAGGCAAGGTCGATGTCCTCACGACGCATTCCGCGGGTCGCGGACGGCGTGAGCGTGATCTCGTCGGCGTCTGCGGTGACCTGAGGTGGGGATGTCTCGCTCATCGATGCCTCCTGTTGACCCGGCAATTGTGGTCGAGAGGAACCCTGCGATGCACGCTCATCTGTTGCAGCGGGCTAGGACTTGTCGGCGGTGGGCTTGTTGACGATCATGGCGACCAGCAGGCAGATGCCAGCGGCGCCGAGTATGAGCGCCGAGTAGGCGGTGTCGTCGTGGATGCCTTGGTCGAACCAGTCGTTGAAGTAGGTGGTGGCGAGCGCGTCCAGGCACATCGCCGGCGCGAGCAGGGCGATCGCGGCTGAGCTGCGCCATTGCCGAGGTGTCTGCAGCACCCGGAAGCACACGAACATCGTGATCAACGTGATGATCGTGCCGACGATCAGCCAGGCCCACCACACCGTGCGGGACACCGACGGCTCGTAGCTGTCGGTGAAGATCAGCAGGAACAGCCCTAGGAACACGGCCCAGCCGACGACGGCGATCACCATCATCAGGACCATGTGCTGGATGTAGGTGAGTCGGCTCTGTACGGGCATCGATGCTCCCGTGGCGAATTGGGTCAGGAGGCAGGAACGGTGACGGTGACAGTGTTGTCGATCGGCGCTCCGTTGTGGGTCAGTGTGGCGTGATCGTTGGCTGACAGTTCGACGCGGACTTCGCGTTCACCCGGTTCGAGACCGGACAGGTGGTACCAGAGCCCGTACAGACGGTTGATCTTCACCCCGTCGACATAGAGGTGCAGGTGGCCTTCGCCCTCGATGTGCTCAGTGGAGGCCCGCTCGGGGGCGAGTCGGAAATTCTCCAGGCTGATCTGTACGTTCCATCCGCTGCTGGGATCTGCCGTGACCTCCAGGGCCACCATCGGCGCCGGGCCGTCGGCGGCGACCTCTCGGGTCGTGCTGTGGTCGTGGCCGGCGTCGGGATCGTCGAGCGATCCTCCGCTCGATTCCTCGTCGTGAATGTGGATCTCACCGTCGTCGTGAATGTGGACCGACGTAGCAGGCGCGTCGGTGGGGATCGTCGCCGCCGTCAAGTCGGGCTCGCTGCCACCGCAGGCGGATACGAGAGCCGCCGTTGCCATGGCCGGAACAAGGAGTCTTCGCCAGCGCATCGCCAAGATGCCTCCACAGCCGTCAGGAAGCAGGCTCGGCCGAATGTCTATCTGGCGTCTCGGTCAGTTCGTGGGCAGTGCGGTGCAGACCGACACCAGCAGGTCGAGCGCTTTGCGGTAGGCGGTCACGTCCACGCCGAGCGCTCCGAAGATGCGCAGTTCCTTGTAGACGATGTGGTCGGGGTCGAAACCTGGCGTCTCGGGTGAGCCGCGTGTGCCGGCCAGCACGATCGTGCCGCCCGGGCGGGCGAGCTGGACCGCCTGTGCCAACGCCGCCGGTGCCTTCGCGGTGACGTCCACGACCACGGCGGCCTTGGCCCCGGCGGCGTCACGCAGCGCCCGGTTGGGATCGTCAACCGCCACATCCACCGCCAGATCGGCGCCGAAGGCCGAGGCAAGAGCCAAGCGCTCGGCATCTCGCTCGCCGAGGCCGGTGACCATCACAAAGCCGGCACCGGCCTCCTTCACCGCGGCCGCAGCGCAGAGCCCGCGCACACCCGGACCCAGAATCACCACGACATCGCCGGGCTGGGTATCGGGGATCTCGACCGCCCAGCGGATTCCCGCCCCGAGCGGGTTGAACAGTGTCGCTGTGACCGGGTCGAGCTCGTCGGGCACCGCCATCAGCATCGAGTCGGGCCGCAGGTACAGGTGCGAGGCGTAGCCACCGCCCAATCCCGGAGGCGAGTCGGCGTCGGTGAAGCCGACCATGGTCGCCAGGCCGTTCCGCTCGCATCGCCGGTAGAGCCCGGCTCGGCACTGGTCGCAGTTGCGGCACGACAGGAACACCTCGACGGCCACCCGCTGCCCGGCGCTCACACCCCATCGCTCAGCGGCGGCATCGCCCAACTCCTCGACAACGCCGATCACCTCGTGCCCGGGAATGAATGCGTGCCGATTGGTGATGTGGCCCGTGTATTGCTCGTGGTCGGTGCCGCACAGGCCGCAGGCTTCAACTTGCAGCAGTCCGTCGTCAGCGCCGACATCGGGCAGCTCGAAGCTGTGCTGTTCAAACGATCGCGGCTCGGTGAGCACCAGCCCGGTTGCAGAGGTCATGCATGCGCCACCATGAGTCGGCTGCGCTGCCGAACGCGAAGCCGTCATCACGCTATTGCTTCACCGGTCCAGTGGTCAGCCGTACGCTGCGGCAATGACGCCGACCATCACCGAGGTGACTGCTGCTCGGCTGCGGCGGCCGGAGGTGCTCGGGCGCACTGCTCCCGCCACCGTGTCGTGGGACTTGACCGGGATGATGCACCCGCTGTCCTCTGACAGCGCGTTCGCCGGTCAGGCCAGCCGGTTTGAACCATCGTGGGACGAGGTGCTGTGCGTTGTGGCTGCTTCCGACGGCAGCTTCGGTGTGGGCATGACGTGTCACGCCGGGCCTGTGGTCCCGATCGTCAACGACTTCTTCGGGCCGATGATCGTGGGCGAGAGCACACTGGCCACCGAACGGCTGTGGAACATGATGAGCCGCAGCGCCAACAGCGCATTCGGAGCAGCGGGGCTCGCGGCCTACGCGCTCAGCGCTGTCGACCTGGCACTGTGGGATCTCAAGGGCAAGATCCTCGACCGACCCGTGTACGAGCTCGTGGGCGGGCCTGCCCGCGAACGCACCCGCTGCTACGCCACCGGCAACGACCTCGACGATGCGCGCCGTCGGGGTTTCGACGCGTTCAAGCTGGCCGGCTCGGTCGGGCCTGGCTCAACCACGGCGGGTATCACCGAGACCGAGCGCCTCGTGGCGAACGCACGCGCAGAGCTCGGCGCCGATGCAGATCTCATGCTCGACTGCTGGTCAACGCTGGACGCGTCGTACACGGTGCGACTCGGCGAGGCACTGGCGTCGTACCGGCTGACGTGGATCGAGGATTACGCCCCACCCGATGACTGGCCGGGGTTCGCCGACGTGCGCCGCAGGTTGCCGACGCAGATGCTGGCAGCGGGTGAGCGCTGGCTCTCAGACCGGGCGTTCGCCTACGCAGCACAGCATCGCTTGGTCGATGTGCTGCAGCCCGATATCCAATGGGTGGGCGGCGCCACCGCTGCGCTGCGGATCGCAGCGATCGCAGCGGCGTCAGGAATCGAGCTGGCCCTGCACGCAGGGTGCAATGACAGCTACGGCCAGCACCTCAGCCACGCGCTGCCGCAGAACCGCTGGGCGGAGATGTATGTGGGCTGCCCGCCCGGCGAATCGCTGATGAACGCGTGGCGGTCTACTCCCGGCATGTCCTTGCCTGACGACGGTTGGCTGGTGCCCAGCGGCGCGCCTGGCTTCGGCATCGAGTTGACGCGGGACCAGATCGGTGAAGCGACGTCCTAGCCCAACAGCGGCAACCCTCCGGGCGATGGCTTGAAGACCGCGGTTCAGCTGCGGCGCGAGCGTGATGCGGGCGAGTCCTTGGGATTGGCCCAGCCGACTGTCATGCCGGCAGACAGGCCGTTGTCCACCGGCAGATCGATGCCGTTCACCCAACCGCTCTCGCCGGCGAGCAGCCAGGCGACCACCTGTGCCTGATCGTCTGGCGTGGCGACCCTGCCGACCTGTTCGTTCAGCCACGCCATCTGCTCGGCGCCGGTGTCCTGCTCGAAGAAAGGAAACAGAGGGGTATCAACCGGTCCCGGACTGACTGAGTTCACGCGGATGCCTCGACCCACTAGGCGTCCGGCGAGGTGCTTGGTGTACGACACCACCCACTCCTTCGACAGGGTGTATGCAGCCGGGCCGCTTCGCTCGTAGGACTGGGCGACCTCGATGCCCGCAGCGAAGTCCTCTGCGGCGTCGAGCTCGGCGATACGGTCGAGGTGGCGGTTCCACACCATCCCCGCCAGCGACGCGATGTTCACAATGGAGGCCCCGTCGTTGAGCATGCCGGCCGCCAGCAGCGTCTCAGTGATGTGGCGCAGCCCGTACACGTTGACCCGCAGCACCAGCTCGGCACCCATGCTGCCGGCCACACCGGCGATGTTGCCGAGCCCGTCGAACGAGCCGTCAAGTCCGGCAGCGACCTTGTCGATGGAGGCGGGATCGGACAGGTCGCAGTGATGGTGCTCGGCGGCACCCTCAGGAGCGTCCTTGACGTCGAGGTTCACGACCTCGTGCCCATCAGCGACGAGTCGCTGCAAGGTTGCATTCCCGATTCCCGTCGACGCTCCAGTGAGCAGAATTCGCTTGGTCACGATGATCCCTCCTGCGATCGATGCGAACAGTAAGCACTCCTAGCTCGCTCAGCGGAGGGAGATTAGATCGTCGGGTTCGCCTCAGCACATGTGACGGCGGTTCATCGCTCGAAGCCGAGGCGCTGCTGCTCAGCCCTGATGAAGCTGATCACCTTCTCGATCTCGAGATCGGTGATGCCTTCGACCGGCGGCATGTCGCCGAACCACCAGTGGTGCTCTCGAGTGCCTTCCCGTATCGCCACTCGGTATGCGTAGTCGCCGTGGTGGTTGGGCTCGTAGATGATGGAAAGCTGCGACGGACCCTTGTCGGTGCCGCGCAGGTCGACTCCGTGGCACTCGGCGCAGTACTGCTGGTACACCGCCGCGCCGTCGGCAACTGCCGGCGCAGCGGCTGTGCCCGTCGGAGGCAGTGCAGCAGTGCTGGTCACAGGCGCGAGCACTGGCGCCGAGGTCGGCGAATCGATTGCGTCACTGGAGTCGGCACCGCAGGACACGGCGAGCAAGGAGGCTGCCAGCGTGCAAACCGCAGCTAACAGCCGGCCCGTCATCACTCGGTGCCGAGGATGTTCCGGTACGCGTCGAGAGCTTCCTGGTTGAAGCAGACGAAGCGGACCAATGTGACTTGCGTAGGCGCGGCGCGGACTGCGTCGACGGCTATCTGTGTGGCCGATGCCATCGGGTAGCCGTAGACGCCAGTGGAGATCGCCGGGAAAACGACCGAGCGGGCACCGACCTCGTCGGCCCGGGCCAGGGATTCGCGGTAGCACGAAGCCAGTAGCTCGGCTTCACCGTGCTCGCCGCCGTGCCAGATCGGCCCGACCGTGTGGATGACCCAGCGAGCCGTCAACCGGAATGCAGGTGTGATCTTGGCCTGGCCGGTCGGGCATCCGCCGAGGGTGCGGCAGTGCTCCAGCAATTCGGGGCCTGCTGCCCGGTGGATGGCCCCGTCCACACCGCCTCCTCCCAGCAGCGTCTCGTTGGCGGCGTTCACGATCGCATCGACCGCTTCGGCGGTGATGTCGCCGACTGCCAGCTCCAGCCGAGGTTCGGAACGCCCGCCGCTCACTCGAGCGCCTCGGTGATGGCCAACTCGGCGATGCGATCGGCGTCGTAGCCCAGAACGTCGCTCAGGATCTCCATCGCATGCTCGCCGTAGGTCGGGCCGGCCCAGCTGAATCCGTTGTGGGCGCCCGACAGCGTGTACGGGATCCCGTCGACCACGGTCTGACGTGCGTAGGAATGAGGCGCCCATTGGAAGTGGCCGCGATGCGCGAGCTGCGGATCGTTGAGGCAAGCGCCGGAGTTCTGCACATGGTGGGCGGAGATGCCGTGAGCTTGCAGACGATGCATGAGCCCGGGGCCGTTCTGGCGCGAGGTGAATTGGGTGACGATCTCATCCAGTTCGGCGTGTCGCTCCCTGCGGCCGACCGTGTCGAGATCGGCAAGATCCTCCCGTCGCATCTCGATCGCGAGCGAATGCCACTGGTCGTCATCCTCCACCGAGATGGCGATCCACTCGTCCTGTCCTGCCGCGGGGTACACACCGTGGGGGATCATGACGTCGTCCTCGTTGCCCCGGCGAGTTCGCATGGTGCCGGTTTCTTGGAGTTCGGCGATCGCCGGCGCCAGCAGGTGCACCGCGGCCTCCATCTGCGAGAAGTCCAGATGCTGGCCCTCGCCGGTGCGCCGTCGGTGGTCGAGCGCGGCGAGCAGCGCGCATACGGTGAATCTCGGCGAGCAGTAGTCGGTGTAGGCGAGATACGGGCCGGCAGGGCCCCGGTCGGCCCACCCGGTGATGTCGAAGAAGCCGGCGACCGATGCAGCCATGTTGCCGAAGCCGGCAAAGTCCCGGAACGGTCCGGTCTGACCCATCACGCAGCTTGACACCATCACCAGATCAGGATTGATTTCCTGGAGATCGTCGTAGCCCAGGCCCCACCCGGCCATGGTGCCCGGCGTAAACGACTCGACCATGACGTCCGCCCAAGCGGTCAGATCGCGCACGACGTCGCGAGCTTCGGGCTTGGAGAGGTCGAGGCAGATCGTCTTCTTGTTCGCATTCGTGGAATGCCATGCGATGGCGTTCTCCTGATCAGCAACGTCATCGCGATGTCCCAACGCGCCCCTCAGCAGGCACGGCCGGTTCTGCGTCTCGACGCGCACGACCGTGGCCCCCCAGTGCGCCAAGATTTTCGTTGCCAGCGGAGCGGCCGCGACCCACGCCAGGTCCGCGACTTTCAACCCTGCCAGCGGTCGGTCGGCTGGGGCGCCCTCGGGCAGCGGTTCGGAGGGCGGCAGCGCAGGGGGCCTCGCTGACAGCGCGCTCGTCACTTCGGAGGTGTGTTCGCCAATTTCCGGCGCCGAGCCCAAGGGCGCGAGCGGACTTCCCTGTGCCAGCACGAAGCGCCCCGGCATCTGGGTGCCATCGACATCGTCCCAGAAGCTGCGCGCGGCGAGCTGGGGGCTGTCGAGCACGTCCTGCAAGGTGTTGACGGGGCAGATGAGCAGCGAGTCACGCAGTCCTCGCTCGATCATCTCGGCCTTGGTCTTGGTCCCGCAGAAGCGGGCGATGTCGTCCATCACCCCTTCGATGACGTCGATGCTCTCCTCGCCGGATTGAAGCTGCAACGCGAAGTTGACCCAGTCCTTGTTCAAGGTCTCGTCGTCGCAGAAACCCTCCTCATGCATCCACGACAGGAAGCGCCGCACCATCGGGCCGATCATCGGGCCGAATGCGATGGTGACGATGACGAAGCCGTCCTTGCAGCGATAGATCGTGCGCAGCATCAACGCGCCGAAGCGCACTCCGCCCGCTTCGCGTTGCACCTCTTCCAGCCCGGCGGGCGCGTAGAGGATTGCCGACAGGGCCGTTTCGCAGACGGCCTGCTGCGTGGACAAGTCGACGTGCTGGCCGCGGCCGGTGCGGGCTCGATGCTCCAGGGCGACCGTCGCGGCTACAGCCGCCTGCGCGCTGCCGTGCAGCCATGCCTGCGGAATGCTGATGCGCACCGGAGGGCGGTCACTGTCCCCGGTGACCGCAAGCTGACCGCTTGAAGCAAACAGTGTCAGATCGGTCGCGCGCCAGCCCGCCTTCGGCCCGCTCTCGCCCCACGGGGTGATGTGCACGGTGATGAGCCGGTCGTTCGCTTCCCGCAGCGCTCTGAGATCGACGTCGAAGGGCGTGCCGTCGTTGTGCAGCACGATGTCGGCGGCGGCCGCCAGGTCCGCCACGTCGTCCAAGCCGGTCGCGACCACCGAGCGCTTGCCACGGTTGTACGCGGTATGTGCGTAGCCCCGCGGCCAGCCGTCTGGGGGCTCCACCAGCACCACATCGGCGCCGAGCTGAGCGAGCAGATTGCCGGCGAACCAGCACCGCTCATCGGTCAGATCCAGCACCCGATACGGACCCAGCATCCCGCCCCCAGACATCGATGCGGCGGCAGCGCGCTGCCGCCGCTCCTGCGCCGGACACTAGTTCTGCTTGTTGGGCGCTCAGATGGCGGCGCTCGCCGTCGCTCGGCTGGTCGCGCGGCCTGACTGCGCGGGCATGTGTGGCTGCGTGCAGTTTCGCTGCGTACTGTTCTGGGACTGTCAGTTGGGGGAGCGTGCCAGTGGTTGTGCGTGGGCGACGATGGTTGGCGGTGCTGTTGGCCGCGGCGCTGGTGGGCCCGTTGGTGCTGCCCGCTGCGGCGGGTGCGCAGAGCGGGGGTGCGTATCTCGACGGTGCAGCCGTGGACTGAGTCGGACTGTTCTGGCGATGTGCCCGTCGTGGTCGGTTCTGATGCGGCGGCGCAGTCGGACATCTACAGCGCGGTCACGCTCGCCGGGGTGCTCGGAACGGACTGTGTGGTCCTCGCCGGGCCGCGTGATGGCGCAATGCCTGCCAGTCAGAAAGCTCGACTCGACAATGCCGCGGCAGGAGAGTTCGTTCTCGGCGGTATCGCCGCGGTGCCCACAGTAAAGATCGCCGGCCGTGACATGACCCGCTTAGCCCAGATCCACCGGTGGGGTGTGCGGTGTCGGGTTGGGCGGGATGTCGGTGGCGCGGTTTGTCGTGGGGGCGGGGTGAGGGCTGGGCGGACGCGTGGTTGGTCGGCGTCGGCTCGGGGGTTGGTTTGTGTGCTGCGCCTGGGGTGTGCTGCGCGGCGCTGCGTGGCGCTGGGGTTTGCTCAGCAGCGCTGGGGCAGGTTGCGGATGTGTCGCAGCGCGGCGGTGAACTGGGCTGCCCAGGGCCATTTGGCGGGCAGCCGCAGGGTGGGTCGGCCGCTGCGGTTGACGAGCCGGGCGGGGATGTTGAGCAGGCGTCGGGCGATGGTGGCTGCGACGGTGAGCTTGCGGGGTTCGTGGACCCGGCCGATGCGCGCGGTCCAGCGTGCGATGTTGTGGGCGAGGACGGCGAAGGCGAGCCAGGCGGCGTTGGCCGCGAACCGTCCTGAGGGGCTGTGGGCGAGGCCGCCGGCTTTGAGGTCCTTGATTGCTTGTTCGACGCGGGCGTGGGCGCGGTAGGCGGTGTCGGCTGCTTTGGTGTCGAGCTCGTCGTCGTCGATGTCGGTGACGAACGCGTGGTGGCGCCAGTTCGGCCACAGCTCGGCTTGGTCGCCGACGAGGCGGGTGCGGCGCACCACGAGGCGGACCGTGCGCTTGGGCTTGCCCGCAGCGCGTCGGCCGCTGGTCAGCGTGGCCTGGGCGACCTGGGCTTCGCCGTCGTCGGTGTAGCCGATCGGTGTCCAGTCGTCGTCGCCGATGGCGGCGATCGCCTTGTCGACAGCAGGGTTGCGGGCGATCGCGATCAGGAACCTCGTGCCGTGCGCGTCGAGCTTGTCGATCAGGTCCCACGAGAAGAACCCCGCGTCAGCTCGAAGCGTGAGCGCCGCGCCCGGCGCCAGGCGGCGCACCCGCGCCAAGGTCTCCGCGGCGAAATCGACGTGTCCCCGCTGCGAGGAGCCCTTGCGCATCCGGGAGTGCACGATCTCACCGGTGTCGTCGCGGGCCGCCACCAGCGGGTGATAGCCGAGCCGCCCGCCGTGGCCGTACGCGGCGCCGTGCTTCGCGTCGCTGTGCACCTCGCACAGCGTGGAGTCGATGTCGACCGTGATCGCTTCCGCGGCCGGGGCGGCCCCAGCAGCCCACGCACGGCCCAACGCGAGCTCCTGGGCGCGGTCGAGCTGGCGCACATGACCCCACGAGAACGACCTCGCGAACGTCCCCAGCGTGGACGGCGCCACCGGCGCGAACCCCAGCACCGACCCAGCCGAGCCGGCCCGCAGCCGATCCGCGTCAGAGAAGAACGACCCGCCCACCAGCATCGAGCACACCGCCGTGAGCACCTTCGCTCCCGACCCGCGGCCCGCCGCCGGCGGACGCACAGTCTCGTCGATCAAGCCCTCCAAGCCCAGCCGGCCCGCCAAGGTGCCCACCGCCAGCAGACCCGCGTCCCCCACCAAAGAGCCCTCGTCGAACACTGCCTCGACCCGGTCCAACAACCGCGTATCATCGCTCACAGAAAGTGCCTCCCGTCATGGCATCACGCCGCGTTCTCACAACCGGCAAAATGCCACGTCAGGAGGCCTTTCTGGTGGACGCAAACCCCCACCAGCCCAACCGAACCGGTGGATCGGGGCTTAGAGCGTCAGCGGATAGGTGGTTCGGTGGGCTGCCAGCGGTTGCGGTGGTCGATGAGTTTGATGACGATGATGAGCGTTATGGCGAGGGCGAGTTGGGCGAGGCGGTGCTGGGGTTTGCGGTCGGTGTTGCGTCGTAGCTGCCCGTAGTTGGACAGCCAGGAGTTGGTGCGCTCCACTGTCCAGCGCAGCCCCATGGGGGCGGCGGCCGGTTTGGGGTCTGTGGTTGTGGGGGGCCGCTTGGCGGGCCGCTCGATGTCGGCGATGCCTGCTTTGTGGACGGCCCGGTCGACGCGGGCGCCGATGTAGCCGCGGTCGAGATGGACGGTTTCGATGTCGTGGTGCAGGCCTCGGCGTTCGATCTCGGCGAGGGTGGGCTCGAACAGCATGATGTCGTTGCGGTTCGCGCCGTCGGCGGCCCACGCGACCGGGGTGCCCGCCGCGTCGGTCGCCAGCGACCACTTCCAGCCCAGTTTCCGCCTGTCAACAGGGCTTTTGCCAGTCCCCGCCCCGCCGCAAGGGGCCTTGTGGACCGAGCCGTCGACGCACAGATCGGCGAGCCGCAGGCCCATGATGCGGTCCCACGCGGCGATCGCCTCGGCCGCGATGTGATCGAACACCCCGGCGGCGACCCATTCGTCGCGGCGCGACCGCAGCGTCGTGTCAGACACCTCGCCGTCCAACAGGTGCTCAACGGACTCCCACGAGCAGCCCGTCACCAGCCTGATGATGATCCCCCGCAGGCACAGCCGATCCGATATCCGAGGCCGGTGACAGCCCAGCGGATGCGACCGGGGACGAGCCAACCGCGGCTCGACCGCAGCCCAGATGACATCCACCACCACCTTGCTCAAAGCGCGCATGATGAAACCGGCCTCCACGGTCGTCAAGTTCAGGACAACCCGACCAATACACCGGCGAACCAGACGACCCGTGGACGGCCGCCTATCCGCGCGGCCTCTTAGGCGGCGCGACCCGGTGGGAGACAGCGCAACTAGTCGGCCGACGCGCCAGCGGCGACACCACCGCCGGCACCAGCACAACGACTGAACCATCCGGCAAGGCTTCCGAACCCGAGGAAACCGATCCCGAAGAGGAGACCGTGACCGAAAGCGAGGAGGACTCAACCGAATGGGTGTTGGAAATCAACGTCAACCCGGATTGGGCGGCTGAATTAGCTGAAGTGCAAAGGTTCGCCGTAGACTGCGGATACTACACCGGATACGCAGAGTGCGATGATCCCGAGGATACGCAAACTCTGGAGCAGATGTACAGTGACTTCGTAGGTGGTGGGTGCGATGCTTATCTGGGCGGCGGCTGGGACTGCAGAGGGATGACGCGATCCGAAGTAAATGCCCTAGTAGTTTCTAGAGCCTGCCCCAAGGGGTGGTCTATCGACAGCGATGAGTTGTGTTTTCACCCCACTCACCTCAACTATAGCAGGGATTACGCCTATCACGATCCCAGCGAAGCCGATCCGCGCGGAGTACGCAGCAATCACTGGGAGCAGATGTCCCACTGAGCGAATCTGGATGCCCTGTCGAGCCTCGCGTTGCCAGCGAAGACCCCAAGCTAACTCGGATGTAGGTGTCGCTGTATTTCCTCTTGAGGTGGCGTCGCTCACGTTCCTGTCGTTCCTTTGTTCGGTTACGGTTGGGTTCCATCACTGACTTTGTCGCGCTCAGACCTTTCGCGCTCTCCGCTGAAACTTGAGGAAGAGCGGGATGGCACCCCCTTTTTGTCTTGAGACCTGAAGAATGCTTCGCGGCATTCTCGGTGTTGCTCGCAGCGAGTGTGAGGCGTACGACAGGTCGGCAGACGCTCCTGTTCTTTGATACATGCCGGATCGCTCCATGGTTGTGCTGGAATTGCTGCGCCGGCGAGTGCTGGCATAACGCTCGGGGTCGTTCGAGAGCAGAGTTCAAAGGCAGAGCTTGGAGGGCGGTTCTTCCCGGACGGTGGCCGTGCCCGCTGGGTGGGGTTGTTCCGGGTGCTGGCGGCTGGTGTTATCACAGGAGCCGTGCCAGCGCGTGGTGTGCAGCAGAGCGCCGGTTGGGCGACGACGTGTTCTTTGATTTCCGTAATGCGATGCGAAGGCGCGAGGATACGGATGGCTTAACCGCCTAGGTGTGATTCTCGGTTTTGCCGTTCGAAAACACTTCGATCATGCATATCGACGGCACTGGAATAGTCCGAAATTGGTGCAGACAGGTAGTTGTATTTGTGAGCATACGTGTGTATGCTTCTGTTGTGTTCAACGAACAGGGCATCGAACATACCTCCGGCGATGACGCCTCGTTTATTGATACGAACACGGCTTGCGATTCTGCGTGTCTGTCAGTCTCTCAGACGGGTTCGATCAACGATTGCGAGCATGCTGAGCCGTCCCGAGACGAGGCGGAGCACTGGAGAGAGCTCAACCGTGAAGCAGCCAGGGCTCGGGGTGCGCAGCGGGGCCCGTTCGTCGATGCACGTTGTGTGGCTGAGATGGGGCTGGAGTCGCTGACCGACGGCGATCTGGTGGATCGTGTCGTCGAGTTGGCGGCCGAGCGTTCTTGTGCGGAGGCTCGGTTTCTGGCGGCGGTGGGCGAGCTGGTGTCCCGCGATGGTGCGCAGTCGGCTGCGTGGCAGCTGCGCGAGTACACGCGTATGAACTCTGCGCAGGCTCGCAGCGAGGCCCGTCTCGCTGAGGCGCTCGGCGAGCATTCCCTTGGCGGCACGCTCGACGCGCTGGCCGAGGGGCAGATCCAGCTTTCTCATGCGAGGGTGATTGCTCGTGAGGCGCCCAAGGTTCATCGTCGCAGCGAGGAGAGTTTCTTGGGGCTGTGCGGGGCGTATCCCTCCGATGTGGTCGCCCGTCACACTCTCGCGTATGAGAGCCAGCAGGTGTATGCCGATCTCGCTGCGGAGGCCGCCTCTGCGGCACCGGGGGGTGCGGTAGAGCCTGCTGACGCGGAGCTGGCGTTGCAGCGGCACAAGCGGCGCTGCTCGATGCGGCTCGGCGACGACGGCATGTGGCACCTGGCCGCCGATCTGGACTTCATTGCGGGCCGCCAGATCAACACGCTGCTCGCCGCAGCCGAGCGCGCCGTGCGCCGACGCGACGCATCCGCTGAGGACAGCTTCCCCCAGCGCAACGCGGATGCGCTGTGCGACCTGATGCTGGGACGTCAGCGGCCCCAAGCCAACCTGGTCATCGCGGCCGACTACGACATCGCCTCCGGACGGCTCGCCAACCCCCGTCTCGACGACGGCACCCCCATCTCCGCGGCTCAGCTCGCCGAACTGGCAGCCGATGCCAAGATCCTGCCCGCCATCTTCAACGGCGACTGGAGCCAGCTCGCCCTGGGGCGGGTGCGCAGCGCTTCGGAAGCCCAGCGCATCATCTTGGCCATCCGCGACGGCGGCTGCATCGCATGTGCCACCCACAGCGAGCACTGTCACGCCCACCACATCGACTACTACGAAGACGGCGGCCTCAGCGACATCGTGAACCTCGCCAGCCTGTGCGAGCCCTGCCACATCGACCACCACCAACGCCACTGGTCCATCGAGACCCCACCCGACGGCCGACCCCGCCGAGCACCCCCCGACGACCGGACCCGGCTGGCACCGCCCGCCGAACCCAGCCCTCAACGGCCTGGCCGAGATCCAACCCGATCACCCGGACCGGTCAGCACCCCGCAAGACAAACCAGCAACCGCAGCCTGACCGATCAGCTGCAAGGCCAAGCACAGATGCTGCAGGACGCTGATTGGCGATGCACTCCGCATGCAGTGTGGCCGGCCAACCTCGAAGCGAAACTCAATTGCCGCAGGGTTGCAGCTGGCGACTCTGCCGACCGAACGGGGCGCTCGGGTTCCATCGCGGAAATGCCGGCCGCAGGCCTCGATGATTGGCCTCTATGACGAAGTTGACTTCTTACGGCGCCAGAAGGCCAACACGTCGGGAATGCCGAGCAGCCCGCGATTCACGATGACGCTCGGAAATTCTGGCGGCTGAGGCACGTCCGAGTTCTCACTGTCGGTATGCGAGTCGCCAGTCTTGGTCATGGGCGAATCTCATTTGAGCAGTTGGGCCAATCGAGTCGCACTGCCGTGGATGCCTCGCGAGGCCGGTTGATCAGCGCCTTGATGTCTGGGTCCTCCTTCCAGCCAGTGGCTGAGAATTCGACGAGAATTGCGACGATGACAAGCGGGGACGCGGTGTTGATGACTGCGAAGCTGAAACCACGGCTGATCTCGGCGTCGGGAGGCCGAAATGCGAACGCAATGAGTCCCGCCGAGAGGAAACCGGCGAGCATGCTTCGCGACAACGCCTGCAATCCTCGAAGCCGTGCATCTTGCTCTCGACGCAGTTCGCAGGCCTCTTCGGGGATCAAGCCCGCAGCTGACGGAATGTCCCCGACGGGTTCAGTCATGGTCGTTCTGCGACGAGTGACCGCATCGGTGATTCTCTGACGGACGGAGTCCCGGCGCAGCAAGTCGACTTCCGCAGACTGGAGCTCCGAACCAAACCGGGCCGGACCCTTGTGGACCCGACAAGCGAGGCGCTACTCGGGCGTCACGTAGGCGGCGGTGAGGCCGCCGTCGACCTGCAGATTCGCGCCCGTCATGTAGGACGAGTCGTCTGATGCCAGGAACAGTGCTGTGGAGGCCATCTCGTCGGCTTCGCCGAACCTGCCCATCGGCACATGCACCAGCCGTCGCTGCTTCTTCTCGGGGGTATCGAGGAAAGACATCAGCATCTCGGTGCGCAGCGGCCCCGGTGAGAGTGCATTGACGCGGATGTTCTCCCGGGCGTGCACCACCGCCAACTCCCGGGTCAGCGACAGCACAGCGCCCTTGGAGGCCGTGTACGCGATCTGGGGCGTGGCGGCCCCGACAGAGGCCACGAAAGACGCTGTGTTGATGATCGAACCGCCGCCGCGCCGGCGCATCGCTTCCACGGCGTGCTTGCAGCCGTACAGCACACCCTTGATGTTGACGCCGAAGGTGCGGTCGATCGTCTCCTCGCCGGTCTTGACGGCGTCGGTGTCGTCGTCGAGCATGATCCCGGCGTTGTTGAAGGCGATGTCGAGTCCGCCGAATTCCTCTTCGGCTTGACGGAACGCGGCGGCCACTTCGGATTCGACCGTGACATCGGCCCGAACGGCAATAGCCTCGCCGCCCGCAGCCCGCACATCGGCCACGGTGCCGTCGTTGGAAGGGGCAACGTCGACAGCGACGATGCGGGCGCCCTCGGCTGCGAAACGCAGCGCCGTGGCCCGGCCGATGCCCCCGCCGGCTCCGGTGATCAGCGCCACCTTGCCCTGCAGTCTCATGTCTGCTCTCCCGATCCGGCGCTCCTGGTGTCATCTGACATTGCCACATTGTCCGCAAAGGCTCATTCTGATGGCTCTCTCAGGTGACTTTCCTTGGCGACAGTCTCTGGCGGCTGCCTGCGTGACGGTCTCCCACGACAAGCCGTGATGACCTCGACACACCCCAATACACTGGACGTGAGGGCGGTGCGAGACTGAGGCGGCAACGACGCCGTGGTGACGGCGGCGGTCGGGGCTGCCAACATCTTGGGCGTGAGACGGCGCCTACCAGCGACAGGATGCGCCGGCCAGGGTTGCAGTCAGAGAGACGGTCTGTGCGAGACACGTACGACGTTGTGATTGTGGGCGGCGCGGTCATCGGCTCGTCCATTGCCTGGGCGCTGTCGGCGAACGACGGCTTCGACGGCAGCGTCCTGGTAGTCGAACGAGACCCGAGCTACTCCCAGGCGTCGACGTCGCTCACCAACAGCTGCATGCGCCAGCAGTTCTCCAACCCGCTCAACGTCGAGATTTCCCGGTTCGGCGCCGATTTCGTGCGCAATTTCCGTGAGTATCTCGGCGGCGACCCCGAAGTGCCGGATCTGTTCGTCCACCACTTCGGCTACATGTACCTCGCCGGCGACGACGACTTCGCTGCCACATTGCGGCGCAACCAGGCCATCCAAGCCGAACTCGGGGCCGGCACCCGCATCATGAGCCCGGCCGAGATCAAGGCCGCGTACCCCTTCTACAACGTCGACGACATCGTGTGCGGCAGCCACAACCTCGTCGACGAGGGCTACTTCGACTCGGGCACGATGTTCGACTGGTGGCGGCGCAAAGCCCGCCGCAACGGCGTCGAGTACCTGACCTCCGAGGCCATCGACTTGGTCGTCGGGTCGGGTCGGGTCGAAGCCGTCGTGCTGAGCTCCGGCGAGACCGTCCGGTGCGGAACGCTGGTGAATGCCGCAGGGCCCCGTGCGGTCGAAGTGGCCCGCATGGTCGGCGCAGACCTGCCGGTCGAACCACGCAAGCGGTACACGTTCGTCTTCGAAGCGGCAAACCCGCTTGATCGAGCCCTGCCGCTCACCATCGATCCCACCGGCGTCCACATGCGCAGCGACGGCGACGCCTACATGTGCGGCTGCACTCCCGACATCGATCCCACTGTCGACTACGACGACTTCGCGATGGACCACGACATCTTCGAGAACAAGGTGTGGCCGGTGCTGGTGCACCGTGTCCCGGCCTTCGAACGCCTCAAGGTCACGAGCCAGTGGGCCGGCCATTACGCCTACAACACGCTCGATCACAACGTGGTCGTGGGACCGCACCACGAAGTCGTCAACTTCATCTTTGCCAACGGCTTCTCGGGGCACGGCATGCAGCAGTCACCGGCCATCGGCCGGGGTGTGTCGGAATGGATCGCCTACGGCGAGTACCGCACGCTGGATCTCACGCCGCTGGGATACCAGCGCGTAGTGGAGAATCGGCCCTTCCCCGAGAGCGCCATCATCTGAGCCGGGCGTCGAGCGTTCTCCGGCGTCCACATCCTGACGGAGTCGCCTCCTGCATTTCAGAGCGTGTTGACCAGCAGCGTCAGTGCATCGATCTGTGGTTACCTTCCGGATGCGCGGCGAAGATGGTCAGCATCAGTTCGGCATCATCGATTTCGCGGTACTCAGGTTCGCGCCCTGACAGTGCCGTGCTGTTGTCGAGGATGATGGGCACGCCTTCGCCGCGTTTTTCCATGAAGTGCGCACGGCCCTCGGTGAGCCACGGTTCGTCGGGTGCGGGGCACCTGGTGAGCAGGCTGCAGATCGTTTCATTGCGTGCTGTTTGGCGGTACCGAAGCGAGTCCACCGTCAACGAGTTGACGAGTGCGCCCGGCGAGAGCAGATCCAGCCGATCCTCGAAGAGACGCAGCCGGATCTTGGCACCATAAATCGCGTAGTCCCGGTGAGCGACAGCGTTGACCAACGCTTCGAAGACGGCTGCTATGTCGAATTGCGGACGGTCGACGCGGCCGACGGACTTGAACGCCGGGTGCCGCATGTTTCTGAGCACGAAGCGGGTGGCTTCGATGATCTGCCGATCCAAGGGTCCGGTGATGTCGGCTGCGTCCTGCTGGTACGTCGTTGTCGCATCCGAAGTGACGATGTTGCCGCGGTACGCAACTGCCTGCACGAACGCATTCGGGAGCCACTGCTCTGGTGCCTCACTACCCAGCAGCACGCCGGCAACCGTCGGCACAACTGAGCCGTCCGCACTCACTGCGGCCATGCCGAGCTTGGTCAGGAATGTTCCGTCTTGGGGGTCCGAGCGCGTGGTGCGGAACCTCGCGCAGAGACTCTCAGAGAGATCGGCGAGGCGCGCGTTGGCCACGATCTGTTCGTCAAATCGAATCAGGCGAGTCTGGCTGCGTTGTTGAAAGAGGCGCGCGAGGAACTCAGGCGACATGACCCGCTTCGAGTCACCGGCCCGGTGCCAATAGCCCCCTGGGCCTCGGTGCACAAAGAGGCTCGGCGGCACCTCCAGCTTCACGATGTCAGCCATGTGTCCGCTGCTCGACGGCAGCGAGAGTCGGTCCAGCACGAATTGCTCGACGGGAGGGGAGATCGAGTCGTGGCAGATCTCCTTCACGAAGTTGACGACGGCATCGAGACGGTCTGCAGGAATGCCGACGATGTCTCGCGACTTGTCCTCGACACCGAGCACCACCACGCCGCCGCGGCTGTTCGCGAATGCCGTGATCTCATCTGCAAGATCATCGCGAGACGGTCCAGCGATCCGGTCACCAGTGAAGCGCACCTCCTTGAGTTCGAGAAGGCTCGTCTCTCCGAGTCGGATGGCCTCGCTCAGCTCATGCCTGCTGTCAAACATTCGACGGCCTGATCTCGAGTCGGCGGTAACGACGCTCGAGCGCCTCCCGACCGCCTTCCATGACCTTGCACACCTCATCTCGAACCTCGGTGCGTTGCAGCGAGCCGGCCTGAACGACGCGGCACTGGCCGTCGACGAAGTCGAGCACGTGGACCATCTCGGCATCGCCGTTGACCACGATGTTGGGATTGTGCGTGACGGCGATGATCTGTCGCCGCATCTTGTTGTCACGGATCTGCTGCACGACGAGGCCGTAGATGAGCTGGTTGTCCAAGTCGTCTTCGGGCTGATCGAGCACTAGCGGCTCATCGCCGTACGCAAGCAGGAAGGCCAGCATCGCAGCAGCGCGTTGGCCTGCTGAACCGTGCTTGATGGGCACGAAATCGTCGCCGTCGCTGCTGCGGCTGTATTCGACGTGGAGACTGTCGGGCGGGAACCAGGTGAGTATCCGGTCCAGGAATCCAGGCTCTTGGCTGAACCTGGCGCTGAAGTAGTTGTTGAAGTGGCCGTGAAATGATCCGCTGCCCGTGCATGCATCCCGTATCCGGCGGCGCAGCGCTTCGAGGCGTCCCTCCACCGCGTCACGACGCACTTCGACATCGTCTGGCAGCTCGCTCAGCAGTCCGTTGATGATCGCGTCGGGGGAGTCCGCATCGCCGCCGATGTCCTGGGCGAATCTCTGGTCCGGGACGTCGATGATCTCTCGAAACGAGCGCTCTGCATTTGCCAGGGCGTCGCCGTAGGGGACAAGCCGAATCCGGACGAACTTGTTCTCGGCGAGCGTGTGCTCGAGGAATGCCGAACGGGCAGCGCTCAGCTCGCGCCGTGCGATCGTGACCTCGCCGAGCTGCTGTTCGGCCTGGGCAGCGAGTTCGTCGCGCTCGGCTCGCTCGGCGACAAGGCGCTCGCGCTCGGCCAGAAGTCCTTGGCGTTCTTGCAACCACCGAGCATGCTGGCCCGGGTCGCCCGCCTCCGAGGCGCCGAGCGCGTCTACCGCAGCGGCGTAATCGCTGCGGATCTGCTCAGCTTGGCGCTGCCATGCACCCTCACGAAGGGTCGCTCGCTGCTGCTCGATGGCTTGGCGCAGGTCGTTCGCTGCTTGCTTGAGACGGTCTGCGGCGCCGCGTTCTGCGTCGTGCAGTCTGTCAATGACCGCCAGGGCTTCTTGGCCTTCGACGGTCGTGCTGTCGAGTGCTCCCTCAGGGACATCCTCGGGCGCGAACTGCTCAGCGGCTGCCAGGAGTCGTTTGTGGAACTCGTCAGCGAGCGAGAATTGGCGATCTAGCTCACGCTGCGCTCGCTCTTGATGCCGCAGTGCCTGTACAGCTTCGGCATGACCGGACTGCGCAAGCGTCTGGACCTTCCTCTCGATGTCCTCGATACGGACCTCGACGTCATCGCTGCGCACGAGCCGCTGATCGAGTTCCCTCACGCGCTCGCAGGTTCGCCAGTAGCGCCTGCAGGCTTCCTCGAAACTCTGCTGCACGGCCGCTGCCTGGGCGCCTTCATCGATCAGGTCGAACAACGAGTTCTGGTTCTCGCCGGCGAGTTCAGAGATCTGTCCTTGGCTGAACAACCGCAGCGGAAACCGCTCGCTGGTGACATGCTGCGCCACGGACCGAGTCCAAGCTCCGCCAACGCGCTGTTCGACCACCGGTTCATCGTCGCCTGAATTCAGGCGCCGGTGGACGCGATGGGGTGTTGCCTCACGCAGTACCTCCCACTCGATGCGAGCGTCGGCGGTGAGGCCGCCTTCGCCCGACCGCGCATCTGGGATGCGATTGAAATGCTCGAACGTCAGGCGGGTGCTGCTGTGCTCGCTCAAGCGCTTCAGTTCGGCCTCGCGCTGGGCTGCGAGGCGCATGCAGTGCAGCACCGTCGACTTGCCCGATCCGCGCCCGCCGATGATGACGTTGAACCACGGGCTGAAGCGCAGATCGGCGCTACTGCCGCGTCCCATGAACTTGGCCTCTGATATGCGGATGCCCAGGATGCGCTCGCGTGGCAAGGCAGGGGGCTTCGGCGATGCGGTGACATCGCTGCGCTGGATCGAGTAGTAGTCGCCGTCGAGCAGGGCCAAACGCAGCCCGTCAATTGAAGGCTGTTCCATCTTCACCCATGTGAAGTGGCGGCCGAGCGGGTCGGGTGCATGAGTCCGAGTGAGACGGCTGGTCTCCGAGCCGAGGACGCTCGGCCAAGCCAGGTGACGCTGCTCGTAGCTGTGCCGGCGTGGCGCTTCGGTGCCCACGGTCTCGATGGCAAACACGTGGCCACAGTCCAGCAGCGGCTCGAGGGTGTTTCCCGGCTGCTCCCACACTCCGCGATTCGAGTCCACGCGCGCTGGAATCGCGATGCCGTCAAGCTCGGCGATGGAAGCCGCGACATCCATCACGGAGGCCTGGGCCGCCTCGCTGACTTCCCCGGGGAGGCCCCGATACCGGACGGCCGCGAGAACGCCGTCGATAGTGCCCTTGCCGGTGCCAGGATCAAAGATGGCGAGAATGTGCGTTCCCCCGCTGGCGACGATCTCCACGCCCGGAAAGAGGCACAGAGGCCGCATTCCGGCGGGCTCCCGACACTCCATCTCGGCGAGCGTGGACTGCAACTCGTCAATCCAGTCACCCGAGTGCAGGTCGGTGACCGCTACGCAGTCGATCTCGGCCTTCATGTGAGCGAGCAGCCACGCCTCAGCGGACATCGACGGCCGACGAGCCATCGACTCGGGGGTGCGGTAGTCCGACGACGCAGGTGTGTGGGCGTGAAAGTCGAACTTCCACCAGCGCGCACCGGGATACTTCCCGGAGTCGGCGTCGTCGGCAGCCATCGTCCTACGGTACCCAGTGGGTTTAGCGTGGTCGCTCCACTGGCAGGGCAAAGTGGGCCAATTCGGGTTCGACGCAGCCGCCGGCGAGCCATATCTGGCGATAATTGCTATCTCAATAGCGCTACAATTGGACCATGGAAGCGGGAATACGCGAACTGCGCAACCATCTCAGCAAGTACTTGGTTGCGGCGCGGGCAGGCCAGGAGATCGTGGTCACCGACCACGGCAAGGTGAGCGGCGATCGGCAGCTCACCGACGCCGCGGCCCGCGAGGGACTGATGACTGCGCGAACCCGGTGAAAGCCTCAGCATTCGGTCGCCGTGCCGCACGCTGGATCTGACGCCGCTGGGCTACCGCCGCATCGTCGAGGGCGAGCCGTTCGTCGAGAGCGCCATCATCTGAGGCACCGACCGAGCCGGCGCGCCCGGTGCCCCGGTGGCGCGCCCCAGCCCACCACTACGCTCGCCGCTCATGCGTTTCGGCATCTTCGACCAGCTCGAACAGCCGGGAGATGTGCCGTGGCATGAGCTCTACCGCCACCGTCTGGACCTGCTGGAACGGGCCGAGCAGGCCGGCGTGTGGGGCTGGCACAAGTCCGAGCACCACCTGATCCCGCTCGATGCTGCGCCCAGCATCAACGTCTTCTTGGCGGCGGCCGTCGAGCGCACCAGCCGCATCCGCATCTGCTCGCTCGTGCACTTGCTGCCCTTTTACCATCCGATCCGGCTGGCCGAAGAGCTGTGCATGCTGGATCAGCTGTCCGAGGGCCGCTTGGAATTCGGGTTCGGCAAGGGCATCAGCGTGCCCGAGCACCTGCTCTGGGGCCTCGACCCCGACGACGCCATCGCGAAGACCGAAGAGTCACTCGAGTTGATCCTGGCCGCCATGCAGACCAGCGGAAATTTCAGCTTTGACGGGCAGTTCTTCAGCTTCACCGACGTGCCGATCGAATTCGAGCCTTACCAGAAGCCCTACCCGCCGCTGTGGCGTCCTGGCCAGCTGGACACTGCCGCCGGGATGGGCGTGCGCACGATGGCAGCGGGACCGCTTGCCGCCGTGGCTGCGAGCACCGCTCGCTACAGCGAACTCCTCGGCGCGGACGGTATCGGCCGCCATCACGAGCCGATGATCGGCGGGCTGCGACGACTGGTCGTGGCACCCACCGACAGTGAGGCCGACGAGATCGGGCGTCGCACCTGGGCCGCATTCACCGAGCACCTGACACGGCTGTTCCGCCGTTATGAGATGACGCCGCCCAACGACCCGACGCTCGGCGGCGACTACGACAAGGCCAAGCACTTCCAAGCAGTGGTCGTCGGTTCGCCGCAAACAGTTCGTGAACACTGCCAACAGTTCGCCGAAGAGGCCGGAACCGATTATTTCGTGGGGGTCTTCGCTTGGGGTGACCTGTCCACCTATGAAGTGGACCGGTCATTTGACCTCTTCGCCGAACACGTGATGGCCCCGTTGGCCTCATCCTGAGCATCGCTGCGCCTACTCTGCGGCCTCAGTACCCCCACAGCTGAGGATGTCGGACCATGGGCCAGTGGAGCCGTGACGAGATCGAAGAGGCGCTTGCCACCTATCAGGCGGCGAGCCGCAAGGCGGGGGAGACAGGTGATTGGCGTGACTGGGCCGACCGCTTCACTCCCGACGCCACCTACGTCGAGCACTTCTTCGGCACGATGGTCGGACGCGAGGCCATCTACGAGTGGATCCAGTCCCAGATGAGCGAGTGGCCGGGATCCGAGATGATCGAGTTCCCGATCGAGTGGTACATCATCGACGAAGAACGCGGCTGGGTCGTGTGCCAGATCTGGAATCGCATGGCCGATCTCGGCGACGGCTCGACGAATCGGGAGTACAACTTCTCGCTCCTCAAGTACGCGGGCGATGGCCTGTGGAGCTACGAGGAAGACATCTACAACCCGAACCGTTTCATCGAGATGGTGGAGGCATACGAGGAACGCAAGGCGGCGCTCGCAGCCGAAACTTCCTGAGCGCACTCGGGTCAGCTGCCCAGAATCTCCGAGGCATATAGTCACAACAGAACTGCAGCAGGGGGGCGGCTCGAATGACTGCTTTGCATCCCAACGGCGTGAATCACCTCGCTCTTTCCACCCGGGACATGAAGGGCCAATTGGAGTTCTGGTGCGATGTGCTGGGGCTGCCGCTGAAGGCCCTGTATTGGATGCACGGCGTGGACGGCACCTACCACGGCTTCGTGGAGCTGGCGCCCGACAGCTACGTGGCGTTCGTGCAGCATCCCGACAACGCCAAGGACATTGAGCTCGGCGTCACCCACGCAGGCGGCCCGGGGGAGCCGGTGACCGCGGGCACGATGCAGCATGTCGCCTTCAATGTGGACACCTTCGAGGACCTGATGGCGCTGCGGGATCGCATCCGTGACCGCGGTGTGCAGGTGTTCGGCCCGATCGATCACGGCTTCATCCAGTCGATCTACTTCGCAGGACCCGAGGGTCTGGCGCTCGAGGTGGCGTGCGGCTCGGCCATTCCCGTGGAGCAGTGGGTTGATCCTGAAGTTCAAGAACTGTGCGGGATCTCTGAGGCCGACCTGGAGCGGCTGAAGTACCCGGCGACGTACGACCGTCCAGCCGAGCCGGTAGCGCAGCCGTCGGGGGACACCGGCATGCCGCGGCTGATGCCCGAAGACCACTACGACATGGTCATGAGCCTTCCCGACCAGGTCGTGTGGGATCGCATGAGCGAGACCACGCCCCCAGTGGCGGCCGACTGAGGGGCTGTGCCGAACGTTGAACGGCAGCCTCAGAGCGCATTCGCTGTCGGCCTCGCATCGGCCTGACGAGAGAGCCGGCGATTCAGATGCGACTGTTCTCGCACCGCAATCGACCGGCCGCTGCTGGACCGCTGCCAACCGAACTGCTGCCGCGGCGTGTGCCCGGGAGCGTCGACAGAGCAGCGGCGCTGCCGCAGCGGCCAGAGCCGCGCCCGGCACCGGGGGCGTGGAGCGTCTCGCACACCTTCGGCGACATCGTCGACGTCTTTTCGGCCTGCCGGACGGGTGCATGAAGACGTGTCCCTACAACATCCCGCGAGCGCATCGGACAATAGGGAGGCCGGCAATGGATCGCGAACCGTGAGCGACGCCAGCATGATGGAGAGCGTCGATTGCTGCATGATGGTGCTAGCAAATAGTGATAGAACAGAGTGATGGCAACGACGAGGACGACGTTCACGCTGGACAGAGAACTGGCGGCGCAGGCGCACCGGTTGAGCGTGAACATCTCCGCTGCGGCGCGAGAAGGCGTGGCCGAGGCTGTGCGGCGCGCGATGGGCGAAGCTGACCGGGCTGCGTACTTGCGAGTCCCTGAGACACCCGACGACTTCTGGGACGATGCGGAAGCCTGGGGTAACGAGTGAATCGCGGCGAGATTTGGTGGGCTCAGGCGGGCGGCAAGCGACGTCCAGTGCTGGTCCTGACTCGACCCGAAGTCATTGATGTCCGCGAACTGGTGACGGTTGCTGAGGTCACTACCGCGTTTCGCGGGTTGCACTCTGAGGTTCTGATCGACAATTCCGAAGTCGGTTTGCCGCGCGAGTCGGCGGTCAATTGCGACGGCCTCCACACCCTGCGACGCTCGACGCTCGATGGATGCGTCGGCGAGTTGGACCCAGGGACGATGAACGCTGTCTGTCGAACCGTTTCCTACGCGCTGAGCTGCTAGCAGGCAGGCGGCGGTGCAGTGCGGAGATCTCCGGGGCGGACACCTGATGCCTGCACCATCTCCAGAGCAGAAGCTATCGATCCGGCTTGTCGCGAATGATCGAGCACGCCAGATCGACGTGCATGCCGCTGAGACGCTGCTGGGAGCGCTGCGGGACCGGTTGGGACTCACGGGCACCAAGGAGGCATGCGGCGAAGGCGAGTGCGGCGCCTGCACCGTGCTGGTGGACGGAGGGCCGATCTGTCCCGGACCGGAATGCTGTGGGCGGCGCTTGCCCGCTCGCCGGAAGCCGCAGGCCAGATCCGAGCGATCGACCCGGTTCCCGCTCTCAGAATCGACGGGGTGCTGGAGGTGGTGACTGCTGCTGACGTGCCGGACTTGTCGAGGCCCTCGTGCAACTGGGCTTGGACTGCCCGCTGCACGTCAGCCAGAACGACGGCACGCTCATGAGCGCCGACTTCGCCCGCCGCTACCCGGTGGCCACATTCGCCTCGGGGCCCGCCAACTCGATGCGCGGCGCAGCCTTCAGCCACCAGCAGGTCGTCGTCGGCGATCTCATCGGGTTCGATCACCTGCTCCCGGCCGCCAGACCGCATCACCTGCAACATCCGCAGCCGACCGAGGTAGGGATTGCCGCCGCCGCCCGTTCCCAGCACTGCCGCTCCCAGAGCGATCGGCGCCAGATCAGGCTCAGTGATCTCCCACACGGCACCCCTCCAGCAGCCACAGCACGGCAACCGCCGACGCTACCCCGGCCACCCGGCTCGGAGTGCGGTTGACGGAGCTGCCCGACGGGTTGTCTGGTCAGATGTCGAGCGCGCCCTCAAGGAAGCGTCGGCAGCCACCGAGCACACCGCTCAGCAACAGCTCGAACTGGCCGTCAGGCCATTCCACTTCGGGCCGCTGTGCCTTCCAGCCGATGAGCGCCATGCCGCGGATCAGCTCGAACATCGGTACCAAGCCGAGGTCGTCATCGCTGATGGGGCACACGGATCGATAGCCGCGCAGGAAAGCGGTTGCGGCCTCGTCGAAGTCAGGCGCCGCTCGTGAGTGGTACATGGCCACCGCGATGTCGTACTGGTGCCAGCCGAACCCGGCGTCGTCGAAATCGATGACGGCGAGCTGCCCGTCCGAAACCAGAAGATTCGCCAGGTGCAGGTCGGCATGGATCATGCTGAACGTGCGCTCCGGCTCGCCGTATTGGGCCAGCTTCGCCCGGCAGGCGTCTCGGGTTTGCAGCAGCAGGCTGCGCTCGTTGGCAGTCAGCTTGGGATGTTCCCAGAAGCGACCCCAGAACGGCGTCTCTCCGAGCAAGCCCTCCAGATCGAAGCGGTGCCGACAGAACGACTGCGGTGGAGTCCATGACGTTGCCTGATTGTGCATTGCTGCCATCAGCGCACCGAACGCCCCGAACTGATCGGCGACGTGTGGAAACGGGTTCTGAGTGCCGCCGGGCTGTGTCAGCAGTTCGCCCACAATCTCGCCTTCAGCCCACAGGTTGAGGCCGGCCTGGCGGATCTCGCTGAAGCCGATCTCCACGGGCACAAAGTGGCGGCCGTCTGGGGTACTGACCGGCGTCGGCACAGCGATTCCGTAATCGCGTAGCGCTGCCAGCCAGACGCGTTCGGAGTCGAGCTCCTCCGCGGTGTGATAGCCGGGCCGATGCAGCCGTAGCACGTAGGCCTGCCGGGAACCGGATTCGACAGCTCGGAATGTGATGTTCTCGCTCACCCCGACCAGTTCAAGGTGTGACGTTTCCACGCCGAAGGCATCGAGTGCTTGGTGCGCCGCGCTCAGCCAACGCTTATCCATCGATGTCGGCGAGCACCGCGTCGAATGCGGAGAGGAATTCCTCGGCGTGGGACTGCTGCAGCACCAGCGGGGGCCGAACCTTCAGCACGTTGGCGTACGCCCCGGCGTTCGCAGCCAGAATGCCCCGGCCCTTCAACCGTTCGGTGAACTCGGCAGCTCTTGGCTGATCGGGGGCCATCTCGCTGCCGGGGTCCACCATCTCGATGCCGAGAAAGAGACCGTGGCCCCGCACATCGGCCATCCACGGGCAGTGCTCGGCCCGCTCGACCAGCGCCGCCTTCAAGCCGTGCCCGAGCTCAGAGACGCTGGCGGCCAGCCCTCGCCCTTCGATCTCGTCGATGACAGCGTGACCCACGGCAGCCTGCAGCGGGCTCGCCGCGTAGGTATTGAAGTACCGGGTTGCGCCACGGAAGCGTCCCACCAGGTCCCGGCTGGCGACCGTGGCCGCCAACGGCAGACCGTTGCCCATCGGCTTGCCCATCACGGCGATGTCGGGCTCGAAGCCGGTGACCTCGTAGCCCCACCAGCGACCGGTCCGGCAATAGCCGGCCTGCACCTCGTCGGCGATCACCAGACCTCCGGCATTGCGCACGAATTCTGCTGCCTGCGCCATGAAACTGCCGGGAATGTCCGGCAGCCCCTCGTTGGCTTGGATCGAGCAGACGATGAGCGCAGCCACACCAGCACCCGACGACTCCAAGCGCTGGACCGCTGCCGCAAGCTCGTCCAGATAGGCGTCCGCCAGCGCTTGATCATCCAGCCCTGCCCGGATCGGACGGAACCGTTGCGGAAACGGGAACGTGGCCACATCGGGGTAGTCGTCGGGTCGGGTCGCGGCATGGCGCAGCGCGATCACCGCCTGGCTGTTGCCGTGGTAGGTGGCGTTCGTGGCGATGACGCCGCGGCGGCCTGTCGCAATGCGAGCCATGTTCATCGCGACTTCTACGGCTTCGGTGCCGGTGCAGCTGATGACGGCGCTCTCGATGCCGTCATGGTGCAAGGCCACGAGGCGCTCGGCGAAGCTGACGATGCCTTCGTCGAGGTAGCGGCTGTGCACGTTCAGAGTGGCCTGCTGGGCGGCCATGGCCTCGGCCACGCGGGCGTTGCCATGACCCACGCAGGGCACGTTGTTGTACATGTCGAGGTAGCGGCGGCCGTCCGCGTCGAACAGCTCCACGCCATCGCCCCGCACGAGGTGCAGCGGCTCGGCGTAGAAGAGCTGCGCGCCGGCGCCCAGCGCCTGATCGCGCCGTTGCTGAAGCGTCTGGTTCACTCGGCTGGGAGCAGGAGCCCCGAGTTGGAGTGCTTCGAACTGGGCTTGCGTCCGAGCACCATCTCAGGCGTGAGCAGGTCCACCGGACCCGGCATGTCGTGGGGGTCCGAGTAGTAGCCCAAGGCGTAGTTGCCCATCGAGTACCCCATGAGGTTCGCCAGCTCGGGATCGAGGTCCTTGGCGACCTCGGGCGGGCACGACAGGAACTGGTTCTCCTCGGTGCGCAGCCAGCCCAGCGTGTAGGTGATGTTGATGCCGGTGCGGTCGGCGTCGGTGCAGTTCTCGCCGCCTCCGTGGATCACCGACCCCGAGTACAGCAGCACCGAGCCGGCGCCCATGGCGGCTTGGGTCTTCTCATCGTCAGTGGCCCGGCGGTCTTCGTCCCAGGTGGGGCTGCCCGGAACGATCCGCGTTCCGCCGTTCTCGGGCGTGAAGTCGGTCATGGCCCACATCGTGTTGAACTGCGGATCGATCTCGTCGGGGATGTAGCCGCCCCATGCCAAGCGGTCGCGGTGCAGCGGTTGGGTTCCCTGGCCCGGCTTGATGTTGATGACCTGCGTCAGGTGCAACTGGATCTTGTTGGTGTAGGGACTGAGAAACCGGTTGGCCATGTCGATGACCTTGGGGTGCATCACCAGCTCCCGGCATGCCGCCGAACGCGCCACGAGCGCTCCGGTGCGTGTCGTGTTCTGACCGCTGAAGTTGTCGAGGCCGCCCGGCGTGCGGTCGATCCAGGGTCGCAGCTCGTCCTCGAGCCGTGTCAGCAGGTCCACATCGATGGCGTCATCGATGATGGCGCCGCCGTCGATCCGCACGACCTCGACGATCTCTTCATCCGGGGTGTCCAAGGTGAAACGCGCGAGTTCAGCCATGCCCCCAACAGTATGCGTCGCCGGGAGTTCCTGCCGTTTCCGAGAGCGCTGGGCAGACAACAGTCTCATGTACCGCTGCGGCGGTGAATCCGCACAGCCGAACCAGTACTCGAAGCGGGGTTCGCAGGGCGGGTCGGTTTGGGCCGCCACGCCCTTGGGGCTGCGCGCCGCCCGTGCGTGCTGCGCCGTTCGCCGATGCAGGCACGGCGGGCGGGCAATGCCCTCGCCCCGAGCAGGTGGGAGACAGCCACCAGACCGTGGTGGAAAAAGCGGTCGTTCGCCTCGCTCCACACACCGTAGGCATCGAGTTCGGCGCGCATCTGGGCCACCTCGGCTTCGACTCTCTTCTCATATTCGTCAGCGCGCTGTTCGAGGCGCCGGAGCTCGGCCTTGGTCTTCCTCACAAACCGGCGGTAGCGCCGTTGGATTCGGAGATGGCCCACGACGCTGATCGCTATGGCCAATGCCGACCACGCGTAGAACAGCGGCCTTGGAATGCCTGCTGCCAGCAGGGACGCCAGGTCCGCGGTCATCCCGCAGCTCCGGCCGTGTGCCCGACGAGAGGTTTGTGTCTGCTTGATCTCATGCCACCACATCAACAGATTGTTTCGATGAGATCAACTGAATTTACTGAAATATATGTTTAGTCACCATTAAGGGTCAGGCGGAACCATACGAACGCAGCTCGACCTCGTTGCCGTCCGGGTCGCGGACGTAGACAGCCGAACCCCAGCCTCGTGCGCCGTGCACCCGTGGCGAGCGCCGGACGACCGGAACGTCGGGATGCGAGGCGATCTGTTCGACGTCTCCGGTGACCCACAGGGCGAAGTGCCCGAGATTTTCGCCGCTACGTTCTGTTTCCACCAAGTCGATGATCGTGCCGTCATCGATGCGCGCCGAGACGAACGGTGCCTCGCCCGACTTCCACTCGGTGTAGCGGACCGGCGTCAGGCCCAGCCGGTCCCGGTACCACGCCAGCGACCGTTCGGCGTCGGCCACGTTGAGCACGATGTGGTCGAGTCCCTGTACAGCGGGCACAGCATCAGTATCGGCGATACCCACGGGCCTACGCTGCGCGTACTACCAGCTGCTCTATGCCATGCGCTCGGCGGCGTTCTGGATGAGTGCCGCGGGGCTGTACGCCGACGGTTCGAACAGCGACCTGCGACTGGCTCGCACGCACTGGTCGGTCACGGTGGCACTCGAACGCGCCGCCACCGAATTGGGCTACTAGGCCCTCAGCCGTCGCGGGTTCAGACGGCGAAGGCGTCGATCATGGCGTGCACATCGCCCAGCGGGTACAGGATCGGGCAGGTGGCGCCGTTGGCCAGATAGCCGTCGACCGCCTCGCGGGCCTCCGCGGGCGTGCCCGATGCGGTGAGCATCTGCACGATGTCGTCGGGCACCAGCCGTGACGCGGCCTCGACCTGCTCAGCCGTCGCCGGCCACGTCAGAACATTGCCCACGTCTTCGAGCAGCGAGTCAGGCACGCCGGAGGCCTTCATGATGTGCGGCTGCTGGCCCAAGTACTGGGTGACCATGTTGCGGGCCATGTCCAGCGCCGTCGCACGGTCCTCGTGCACCGAGCACACCACGAGCTGGGGCCGGTCCAGGTCGTCCACGCTGCGTCCTGCCTTCGCAGCCCCCCGCTCCAGCGCCTCCATGGCACGGCTGTTGTAGTCGGGCGACACGAGGTAGTTCAGCACGACGCCGTCGGCGATCTCGCCGGTCAGCTCCATCATCTTCATGCCGGTGGCGCCGATGTAGATCGGCACGTCCTTCGGCCGTCGCTCCTGGTACACGTAGTCCAGCTCGACATCGTCGAGGTGCACATGCTCACCGTGGAACGTGACGTTCTCGTTGGCGAGCAACGCCCGCACGACGGCGGTGACCTCGCGCATCGCTCCGAGCGGCCGGGCGCGGCTGATGCCGACCTTCGCCGCCAGCGGATCCCACCACGCCCCCAGGCCGCAGATGATGCGGCCCGGAGCGAGATCGTCAAGCGTCGAGAACATCGACGCCAAACGGGCCGCGTTGCGCGACCAGATGTCGATGACGCCGGCACCCACCTTGATGCGAGACGTCGTGGCCGCGAAGGCGGCCATGGGCACGCTGGCCTCGCGCACCAGCCGTGAATCGGCTTGCCAGACGGCCTCGAAACCGTGTTCCTCGGCGTACTGCGTGAAGCCCACCGCCTCGGTGATGGTGTGGGCATCCTGCAGGTAGAGCGCATTCCGTGTCGATGTCATCGATCTGCCGCCATGGATTGCAGGCCTCCCATCTGTCCCGGATACCCGTGCCGCGGGCATCCGGAGCCCTTCGCGGAACATAGCCTCGGCTGGGTATGGCCGACCACACTGTGTCACCTGAGTCAACTGGGTCGAATGGGGCCGCAGTTGCGTTTCCCGCCAGCTACGCGGCCCAGCTCGCCACCGACGTCACCGACTCTGATGGGCGCGCTCACGTTGTCGAGCGGTTCCGGGAGCAGGGCATCCGGCTGCCGACCTTCGCCGAGCTGGCCGACCCCTCGCTGATCGATCCCGACATCGACAGCGCCCTCGCCGACGTCGACCCTGACTTCGCCGATCCCCTGAACCTGTTCCGGGTGCATTGGTTCAACGACCGCGCCGGAGGTCGGACCGAGGTTCCCGAGCATGTCGTGCTGCCGAGCGAGCTGACCGGCACCGACGCACAGGTGGTGGTGCTGTTCGGCAACCGCTTCCCGATGATCGGCGCGCACAAGGTGCTCGCCGCGTACTCCTGCCTCGCGCCCCGGGTGGTCTCCGGGCAATTCGACCCGACCCGGCACCGGGCCGTGTGGCCGTCCACCGGCAACTACGCCCGCGGCGGCGTGGCCATCAGCCGCATCATGGCGTGCCGCGGCGTGGCCGTGCTGCCCGAGAACATGAGCCGCGAGCGATTCGAATGGCTGGCCCGCTGGGTGGCCGACCCCGCCGACGTCATCCGCACTCCCGGCTCGGAGAGCAATGTCAAGGAGATCTACGACGCCTGCGCCGAGCTGTCCCAGGATCCGGAGAACTTCATCCTGAACCAGTTCAGCGAGCTCTCGAACCACGTCGGGCACTACGAGGTCACCGGCGCGGCGCTCCTGGAGGTATTCGAGCACTTGTGCCGAGGCGCGCCCTCAGGTTCCGAGCTGAACTTGGCCGCGTTTGTGGCCGCCAGCGGCTCCGCGGGCACGCTCGGTGCCGGCGACCGGCTCAAGGACGTCCATGGCTCCCAGATCGTGGCGGTTGAGGCGCTCGAGTGCCCGACCATGCTCTACAACGGCTACGGCGAGCACAACATTCAGGGCATCGGCGACAAGCACATCCCGCTCATCCACAACGTCATGAATACCGATGTGATCGTCGGCGTCAGCGACCGGGCAACCGACGGACTCGGGCTGGTGTTCAACACCGAAGCGGGACGGGATGCCTTGCGCGAGCACTTGGGCGCGGCATCGTGGGTGCTCGACGAACTCGGGCATTTCGGCTACTCGTCGATCTGCAACACGTTGGCGGCCGCCCGGGCCGCCAACGAACTGGGCCTCGGCGCTGACGACGTGGTGATGACCGTCGCCACCGACGGGTTCGAGATGTACTACTCGGAGCGGGAGCGGCACCTTGCGGAGCGCTATTCGGACAGCTTCGATGCCGGCACCGCCAGGGGCATCATCGAAGCCCATCTCGCTCCCGATGGCCGCAGTGCCGATGCGCCTCATACTGAGGTGCTGTCGGATCGGGGCCGGGACCGGATCTTCAACCTCGGCTACTACACCTGGGTCGAGCAGCAGGGGGTCCCGCTGGATGACTTCGAGGCGCGCCGCGACCAGGCCTTCTGGGACTCGCTCAGAGGCCTGCCCCGGTTGTGGGACGAGATGATCAACGAGCTCAACGACGAGGTGGCCGCCACCTTCGTGTAGGCAGGAGCGAATTGCGGGCTCGCGTGCTCGCCTGAGGTCCGTCGATTGCAGCGTTCTAGATCTCGGCCCAGCGCTGTGCCTCAACGAAACGTTCAAGGTGGGCGACGTTGGTGGTGGCGACGATGACCGACTCGGCAGGAGCAGCCGCCGCGAGACGGCGTGCCTGAGCCGCGAGCAGGACATCGCCGTCGAGTGCTGCATCGTGCGCAGTGGGGAACCCCCGGTTGCGCGCTTCGGCCCAGAGTGAGGCGGCGTCGTGCATGATCGCGGTGGACAATCGCGCATAGCTCAGTCCGGCACAGAGTTCGTCGAGACGCTCGATGGCCGTCGTTCGACCAGAGCGGATCAGTTCGCGCCGTACCTCATAGTCCGCAATCTCGGGAACGACGAGCTGATTGCCCCGCGCTGCGTGTGAGCGCGCCCATTCCCATGCCTCTTTGCTGGGGCCTCGCCTGCCCGGATTGCTGAGCTGCCCCAACGGACCGCTGTCGAGCACGATGATCATCTCAGAAAGGCCGCCCCTCGACCTGCCGGCTGGCCGCGAGCGCTTCCATCAGTTGTCGAGATGTCTCTTCGCGCTCCTCGCCGCTGCCGATGGCACCGACGGCGTCGAGTGCTGCGAGCGCGCGAGACGATGGGTCGACTCGCGTGGCGTTGTCAACGGCGTAGTGCTCTGCCCTCGTGAAGTGCCGTGAGCCCTTGACGGCGCCCTTCTTGCCGGCGGGGTGCCATCCGAGCTTGGCCATCTTGAGCTTGACAGCCACGCCGATGGTCTGGCGCAGTCGCAAGGAGGCTTCGTTGTCGGCGAGCACGCGCTCGATGACCGGGTCCGCTTCGATGAAGCGCGTCACCCCGCACAGCGCAGGCAGCCCGTGCATTTCGGCGTCGGCGAGCCGACGTTCATTCTCGGGGTCGTTGAGTATCGACAGCAGCCTCAACAAAGCCTCCGGGTGTCGGGCGAACTCGTCCCGATACTTGGACGCATGGGAGTCCTGGGCGAAGTCGGCAGCACTGAGTTCCCGGCTTGCAGCAGCGAGAGGCGCAACGTCGACCGCCATGCAGACATCCTAGACATCCTCGGACTAGACCTGAGGAAACTGGATGTCTGCAATGCGACTGTCATCAGTCTCGAAGTGCAGCTCGACGACGGCATGGCGGCCGACCATGCCGGGTGGTCGACACCGCTCGGCAATTCGGCCGCAGTGGTTGAAGAAGCCATGATTACAGTTGCCCATTCACTGGCCCGAGTGCCCGGAGCACTTACAGGCACCCGCCCTCTACCCACGGCTGTTGCGCTCCCTGCGGCAAGTCGGCGCTGCCATTGGCCGCCGCGTAAACGGCCGTCTTACCGAAGCAGTAACCGCCAAATACGTGCTCCAGGTCGCGTAGCAAACGTGAGAATATCGGAGTGTCGCTTACATCGATCACTGATTGCCAGAGCCGGGCGTAATCGACGTAGCCGTCGGCTGTTTCGTAGTGTTGAACGAACCACTGTGGCATGTCTCCGTTCAAAGCGGCTGCCTTAGGGTCCGCCATCAGTCAAGTCGCGTGATTTTCCCCCATGCGCAGGTCTCTGACCTGCGGAAATGCGTGAGCGGATCACGCGACTTAAGACGCGGCGGACCCTTACCTCGACCGTCTGCCTGTACCTCGAGTTCAGTTGGGATATGGAGCAGCCCCAGAAGAGCGTCAGCTTGTCGAATACTGTACCTTCGGCTGCTTGAGCATAGAACTCCGTAGGTGTGCAATGACTATGTGCAGGGAGTTCCAATGTTGCATACAACAACGAGAAATAGAGCCCACCGATCGTAATCGTGCGGCGCTGCGGCAAGCCATGATGGTTAAGAGTGATTTCATGGGCGAGTTCATGAACGTGAGTCCGCGCGCGCGGAATGTCGATTCGGCAAAGTGTACGGGCTGAATCGTTGGTGGATTCTGGAAGTCCCGCACGCCAGGATAGCTAGCAACCGAGGAAGCGATGTACGACCCAGGAAAGATGCACTCAACAAAAGATCCGCAATGGATTGTTTGGTAGGGAACGGCAACGGGAACGTACCTAAAGTCACGTTGATTTGTCAGCCGCCAAGCGGTCGTTAGCTGTAATGTCCACGGACCTTGTTGACAGTTCGGTTCCCGTGATGGGTTGAGCCTCCGTGGCAGTGTGGGGTCTGTTGTGATCCCGGACTGCGAACGGAGGCACACCGCTCGACCTGAACCCACTGCGGCTGGCGCTCATCGAGGACAACCTCAACACGATGCCCCGCCGACTCCACAACTGGACATCAGCCGCCGACATCTACACTCAACTCACTCGCAACCACCGATAGAGCTTGCCATCTGTTGGCGGCGAACCCTGGGTGGGCGCCGCGGCGGCCGGCGGTGGGCATCGCCCCGAAGCTGTCAGACGCGGAGTTGGTGACCCTGGCGGTGATCTCGGCGCTGTTGGGGTTCGACAACGAGTCGCAGTTCGTTCGTTACGCGAAAGCGCATCTGGGACCGTGGTTCCCGTATCTGCCGAACCGCGACGGCTTCAACAAGCGGCTGCGGCGCAGCGGCGACATGATCGCCCGCGTGATCGAGTGCTTGGCCCGCGAGTGCCCCGACTGGCACGACGACGTCTGGCTGGCCGACTCCACGCCGGTGGAGTGCGGCCGCTCCCGGGACACCCAGCGGCGCTCGGACCTCGCAGGATGGGCCCAATACGGCTGGTGCGCGTCGCATTCGCGGTTCTTTTGGGGACTGCGTCTGCACCTGGTCGCCACGCCCTCAGGGCTGCCCGTAGCGTTCGCGCTCACCGACGCCAAAGCCGACGAACGCGAAGTCTGCGCCGAGATGATCGACCGAGCCGGGATCGCCCGCCCGGGCCAGACCCTCATCGCCGACAAGGGCTACCGCTCCGCAGCGTTCGAGCAGCGCCTCAACACCGCCGGGATCACGCTGCTGCGGCCCGCCACCCGATCCGAACCCCGACGCCCCGGCGCTTCTCCCCGCCGGCAAATGCCGCTCACTGCGACTGGCGATGAGAGAATGGGGCGATGAGCGGATCTGCAGGGGAGGCGCCGCGCATCGACGGTGAGCGCTTGATGGGGCGCCTCGACGAGCTGGCGCAGATCGGTGCCATCGAGGGAACCCACGGCAACTGCCGCCTCGCGCTCACCGACGAGGACCGCGCCGGCCGTGACTTGGTCGGCACGTGGATGGCCGATCTCGGGCTGGAGATCACCGTCGACGGGCTCGGGAACGTGGTGGCCTGCACAGAGCCCGGACGGGTCGCCGACTCGGTGATGATGGGCAGCCACATCGACACGGTCGCCACGGGAGGTCGCTACGACGGCAACCTCGGCGTGCTCGCCGGCTTGGAGGTCATCGAGTCGGTGCTGGCGAGCGGCCAGACACCCGCTCGGCCCCTGTCGGTGGCCTACTTCACCGACGAGGAAGGCAGCCGGTTCGCTCCCGACATGCTGGGCAGCTTGGCCTACGTGGGCGGCATGGCGCTTGAGGAAGCGTTGGAGATCACCGACCGCGACGGCATCGCCGTGGGCGACGAGCTGGACCGCATCGGCTATCGCGGCCCCGCTCCGGTGCCCGGAACCGTGCCCTACGCCTACATGGAGCTGCACATCGAGCAGGGACCGGTGCTGGAGTTCCACGAGACGCAGATCGGCGTGGTGGAAGGCGTCCAGGGCATCTCGTGGACCGAGGTCACGCTGAGCGGCCAGTCCAACCATGCCGGCACGACGCCGATGCCGCTGCGCCGCGACGCGGGGCTCGCCGCCTGCCGCATCGCCGGCGAGGTGCGGGAGCTGGCGCACAACATCGGCGATTCGCAGGTCGGCACGGTCGGCTCCATCTCGCTGGTGCCCAATCTGGTCAATGTCATTGCCGGCTCGGCGGTGATGACGGTGGACCTTCGCAACACCTCCGAACCGATGCTGCAGCACGCCGAGGCTCGCCTCGACGAGATCGTCAGCCGCATCGCCGGGGGCGAGCACCTCGACGCCGCCATGCGGCGCACCGCCCGCTTCGAGCCGGTCGAGTTCCATCCAGCAGTCATCGATCTGGTCGAGCGCTGCGCCGCGGAAGCGGGCCTGACCCATCGCCGGATGCCGTCAGGCGCGGGCCACGACGCGCAGATGCTGGCCAGGGTCTGCCCGACGGCGATGATCTTCGTACCCAGCTTCGACGGCGTCAGCCACAACCCGGCCGAGTACACGTCGCCCGAAGACATCGAGGCGGGGGCGAACCTGCTCGCCGACGTCGTCTGGCGTCTCGCCAACGGTGAGATCGACGGCGAGCTCGCCTCCAACGGGGCGACACCGTGAGACTGATCACGGTGGGGGCCGCGCAGCTCGGGCCCATCGCCCGCTACGAGACCCGCGACAAAGTCGTCGAGCGGCTGATCTCTCTGCTCCACCAGGCATCGGATCGGGGCTGCGATCTCGTGGTGTTTCCCGAGCTCGCACTGACCACGTTCTTCCCTCGCTGGTACTTCCCCGACGACTCGCCCGAGCTGCTCGCGTACTTCGAGACCGAGATGCCCTCGGCGGAGACCCAGCCCCTGTTCGACGAGGCCAAGCGGCTCGGCATCGGCTTCCACCTGGGATATGCCGAGCTCACGCCGGACGGTCATCGTTTCAACACAGCGATCCTCGTTGAGCGCGACGGCACTCTCGTTGCCAAGTACCGCAAGGTGCACATCCCCGGGCACGAAGAGCACGAACCCCAGCGTCCCTTCCAGCACCTCGAGCGCCGCTACTTCGAGGAGTCCTCCGAAGGCTTCAGCGTGTGGCGGGCATTCGGCGGCGTCATGGGCATCGCGCTCTGCAACGACCGTCGCTGGCCCGAGACCTACCGGGTGATGGGCCTCCAAGGCGTCGAGATGATCTTCATCGGCTACAACACGCCGCTGTTCTATGCGCCCGACCCGACCCAGGATCCGCTGCAGGCGTTTCACAATCACCTCGTGATGCAGGCAGGTGCCTACCAGAACGGCACCTGGGTGGTCGGTGTCGCGAAGGGCGGCACCGAAGAGGGCGTGGAGTCGCTCGCTCACTCGGCGGTGATAGCCCCGTCCGGCCAAATTGTGGCCCAAGCAGTCACCGACGGAGACGAGCTCATCACGGCCCAATGCGACCTCGACTGGTGCTCGCACTACAAGAACACCCTGTTCAACTTCGACCGCTATCGCCGGCCTGAGACCTACCAGTTGATCGGCCAGCAGAAGGGCGTCATCCCACCGCTGTAGCCCCGGTCGGCATATACGACACTTGCCAGATGATCGCAATCGGCGCGGCGTGCGGTTCAGGCGGTCGGGACCGAAGAAGAACGCATTCATCGCCGTGCTGATGGGCTGCGCACTGCTGGGCGCATGCAGTCCCGCCGGTGACGAACAGTTGCGTGATGGTTCTGCGCCTGACTCGAACGATGATCACGTCGCAGGTACCGACAGCGGCGCCGGCGAAGAGAGGGACGAGAACAGCACGCCAGTCGTCCAGACGACAGTCGAGCTCGGGCCCGAAAGGGTGTCCTTGGGCCGCGAGGGCGGGTGCTGGATCAACAGCGAGGGAGACGCCGAATGCTGGGATGCAGATGACGAGTGGTCCCAGCAGGGCGATTTCGTTCAGACTTCCAGCGGCACGACGAGGTGGGGGCTCGAGCTGCGCCGCGAAGCAATGCCGGGATGGGGCACCAACGGAGCTGCCGTGCTGAACAGGGAGGATGCTGAGTTCGTCCAGATAGACGTTGCACGGGTGAACGACAGCCGGTGCCGGGCGGACTTGCCGTACGTGTGCGGGATCAGGCTCGACGGAATCGCCGAGTGCTGGGGGCCCTGGTTACGAAGCTGGGGTCGGGCCTGAAGACATCAAGTTGGCCGCCATCGCGGCAAAGAGCCACCAGATCTGCGGATTGGAGGCCGACCACTCGGTCCGTTGCTGGGAATGGCCGACGATGCGCGACTTCGGCACCGCGCAGAGCTTCTCGATGGCCGGCGCCACTCTGTGCGGCCTCAACCCCGACCAGTCGATTGCGTGCCGAAACACAGCATCGTCTTCTGTGGAGTTTCCCGACGGCCGCTATCTCGGCGTTATGGTCAGTTCCACGGCCAACGCGTGCGCATTCACCGAAGACAGCACCTTGCTGTGCGTGGGCGAGCAGGTTCCGACACCGCCGGCAGAGCGGTTCAATCAGGTTTCGTTGAGTGGGAACTACGCCTGTGGCGTCCTGGCAACGGGGGAGATTCGTTGTAGGGGAGACGCGCGGGATCCAGCGGCTGCGAATGTCCCTTCCGGCAAGTTTGCCGAGGTCTCAGTGGGGCTGTTCCACACCTGCGCTCTGTGCGATGACGGTGAAGTGGAGTGCTGGGGGTGGAACCGCTTCGGCCAGAGCGACCCTCCGAATTCTGGCGCTCGATCCCAGATGCGCCGGCCTGCCGCTCCGGGCCGCAGCGCGCGTCAGCCGTCTGCGCGGTCCCGTCGCTCTACATGACATCGAGATCGCGGAGGAGCGAGGCGAACTCGGCGAGGGGTGTTGCCGTGGCGTCGCTGCGCTCTTGGGACTGGTCGCCGCCGTAGACGATGGCTGCCGAGGAGACGCCGGGGATGCTGCGCTGGATGCGGCGCAGTCCCGCGAACCAAGCCCCCGCGAGCGTGGCGCCCGACTTGACTTCGACAGCGACGAGACCAGCGGGCGTCGGATAGAGCAGGTCGCACTCGAGACCGTCAGCGGTGCGGAAGAACGACAGCTCGGCGTAGCGGGTGTGGTTGTGCGAGTGCTTGAGCGCCTCGGCAATCGCGGCGTTCTCGAACAGCGGGCCGCGCAGCGGATGGGCAGCAAGCTGCTCGCTGTCGCGGATGCCGACCAGGTAGCTGGCCAGGCCGACGTCCACGAAGTAGAGCTTCGGCGCCTTCACCAGCCGTTTGCGAATGTTGGCGTGGTACGGCGGCAGGCGGAACACGATGTCGCTCGCCTCGAGAACCCCTAGCCACTGGCGTGCTGTGGGCTGCGACACTCCGGCATCGGCACCGAGGTTGGACAAGTTCAGCTGCTGGCCGACACGGCCCGCGCACAACCGCACGAACCGGCGAAAGGCGGCGAGGTCGCGAATCCCGCCGATCCGCTGAGCGTCGCGTTCGACATAGGTCACCAGATAGTCGGCAAGCGCTTGAGTGGGGTCGAGTCCTTGGTCATGAATCCGGGGATAGCCCCCCGAGTACAAGATGTCGTCGACTGACCCAGAGGCCCCGGCGAGACGGCGCTCGGCGAGCGTGAACGGCAGCAGACGCAGCAGCGCCGTGCGTCCGGCCAGTGATTGGCTGATCGTCGATGTCAGGCCGAACTGCTCGCTGCCGGTGAGCACGAACAACCCGTTGCGGCGGTCGTCGTCGACGATGACTTGGAGATAGGACAGCAGCTTCGGCACGCGCTGAATCTCATCGAGCACAGCGCCGTTGGGGAACTGTGCCAAGAATCGCCGTGGGTCGGTCTCGGCGAACTCACGGGCATCGGGGTCCTCAAGATTCGCGTAGGCCAAGTCTGCGAAGACGCCGCGGCACAGCGTCGTCTTGCCGGATTGGCGTGGGCCGGTGACGGTGACAACCGGATACTGCTTGAACAGTCGCAGCAGGAGTGGCGTTACCTCACGCTCGATCACGGCCTCAGCGTAGCGTTGCCCCGTTATCTCAAAGTACTATTTTCAAAATACAGGCTAGATGACGTTCAGCTCGAGCCAGCCGCATCTCAGTGGCGTCGACAACTCGCAGTGGTGTGAATGGCCTCGCGGTGGTGCGACAATGGCCTGCGGGGAGGGGACCACGAGAATGCTCGGGTCCCGGAGACGAGGTATCCAATGACTGCTTCGAATTCGGTGACCGAGTTCGTGCTGAACGGCTCGCCGGTCACCGTCGCCAGCGACCACGAGCACCTGCTGGCGGCGCTGCGAGACGAGCTGGGGATCATCTCGCCCAAGGACGGGTGCGCCCCGTCGGGCCAATGCGGCTGCTGCACGGTGCTCGTAGACGGCAAGGCCCGGGTGGCCTGCCAGACCAGCCTGGAGCGCTCGGCGGGTACCGAGATCACCACCGTCGAGGGCTTCGACGAGGCCGAGGTCGACGCCATGGCGAACACGTTCGCGGCGTTCGGCGCCTTGCAGTGCGGGTTCTGCACTCCGGGCATCGTGGTACGCCTGAAAGCACTGCTTGACCGCAAGGGTTCGGCGCTCACCCGGGAGGAAGCCAGCCGGCATCTGGGCGGTCACCTGTGTCGCTGCACCGGCTACACCAAGATCCTCGATGCGGTCGAATCGCTGGCGGCGGGCGAGGTGCCCGTGGCGCTCCCCCCGAAGGGCGTGGGCAGTTCGGGTGTGCGCTACGAGGCCCGCGAGCTCACGCTGGGCAGCCGCCCTTACATCGACGACATCGTGATCGACTCGTCGATCAGCGGTGTGACAGCCCCGTACGGCATGCTGCACGGCGCCCTGCGCTTCGCCGATCACGCCCGTGCCGACGTGCTGGCAATCGAAGTGAGCGCAGCCGAGGCAGTGCCCGGCGTGCAGGCGGTGTTCACTGCCGCCGACATCCCCGGCGTCCTGCGAGTGGGGCTCATTCACAAGGATTGGCCGGTCATGATCCCGGTCGGCGGGCGCACGTCGTACCTCGGCGACGTGCTGGCGATCGTCGTGGCCGACAACCGGCCCGCTGCGAGGCGGGCCGCCGAGCTGATCGAGGTGTCCTACGACGTCCTTGCGCCCATGACCGACCCGGTGCGGGTGAAGGACAGCGACATCGACGCTGTGTGGGAGCTCGACGGCAACATCCTGTCCCGCTCCACTTACTCCCGCGGCGATGTGGACGCTGCGCTGGCCGGCTCTGCACATGTGGTCACCGAGACCTTCCAGACGCAGCGCATCGAGCACGCCTACCTCGAACCCGAGTCGACCCTGGCCGTGCCCCGTATTGCCGGAGAATTGGCTGCCAACGGGCTTCCGGCCGGGCTGCACGTCTACACCGGCGGGCAGGGCATCTGGGACGACCGCAACGACATTGCAGCGGTGCTGGCACTGGACCCGTCGGTGATCACCACCGAGCTGGTGTCCAACGGCGGTGCATTCGGCGGCAAGGAGGACATGTCCAACCAGGCCCACGCGGCGCTTGCGGCATGGCTGACCGGTCGCCCGGTGCGGATCACGCTGTCGCGTGAGGAATCGCTGCTCATGCACCCGAAGCGGCACCCGATCCGCATGACCTACGAGGTCGGCTGTGACGCCGACGGCAAGCTCACCGCCGTGCGGGCGAGCATGTTCGGCGACTCGGGTCCGTACGCCTCGGTGGGCATGAAAGTGCTGGAACGGTCCGCAGGTCACGCCACCGGCCCGTACTTGGTGCCGGCGGTAGATGTCGAGTCGGTGGCGGTGCGCACCAACAACCCGGTCTGCGGCGCATTCCGAGGCTTCGGCGCCAATCAGGCCCAGTTCGCCATGGAAGGCGTGATGGACCGGCTGGCCGAAGCGGTGGGCATCAGCGGCTTCGAGATGCGCCGGCGCAACGTGGTGGTGCCCGGGGGAGTGTGGGGACCGGGCCAGATCATGGATGACGGCTGCCTCGGCGCCCAGGCCTGCCTCGATGCTGTGCGCGAGCCCTACGAGGCTGCCCGCGCTGCCGGCAAGCCCGTCGGCATCGGGCTCGGGCTGAAGAACTCGGGCCTCGGCAACGGCTTCAAGGAGATCGCCAAGGCGATCGTGCGCTTCTGCTCTGACGGCACGGTGGAGGTCCGCCACTGCTGGACCGAGATGGGCCAGGGGGTGCACACGGTGGCGCTGCAAGTGGCCGTGGAGGAACTGGGCGTGGATCCCGAGGCCGTGCGGGTGGTCGTGGACTCCACCCGCGAACTCGGTGCCGGCCAGACCACCGGCAGCCGGGGCACGCTCATGGGCGCAGGCGCGGTGGCAGACGCCTGCCGCGCCGCGCTCGCCGACGGCTGCCAGCCGGAGGTGGACTACGAGGGCGAGTACCGGGTGGACTGGACGAACTCGCTCTCAGAAGGCCTCGAGCACCCGGTCATCCACTCCACGTTCGGCTACGCCGCCCAAGTGGTGATCCTCGACTCCGACACTGGCGATGTGGAGCGGGTCATCGCCGCTCACGATGTGGGCCGGGCCGTGAATCCGATCTTGTGTGAAGGCCAGATCGAGGGCAGCGTGCACATGGGTCTGGGCTACGCGCTCAGCGAGGGCTTCCCCGCCGACGCCGACGGGCGCCCGCTCAACTCCACGCTGCGCAGCCTCGCAATCATCCGGCCCAAGGACATGCCCGACGTCGACGTGATCCTGGTGGAGTCGCCGCAGCCGGGCGCCCCTTACGGCATCAAGGGCGTCGGCGAGATCGGGCTGGTGCCCACCGCCGGTGCGGTGGCGGCTGCGCTGCGCGAGCACGAGGGCGTCTGGCACAACGAGCTGCCGATGCGCAATCCCTCCAACCGCGAGCGAGCCGACGCCTGGGTCTAGGCACAGTCTCGCTCGGGTTACTGCGCACCTCTCCAGCGGGTGATCACGTCGGTGAGTTCTTCGACGAGCGGTCGAATCGGCGAGGACGGCTCCGGTGCCTGCTGGCGGGCAATGATCCTGCCAACCTCCGCTGCACTGCGTTGCAGCGACTCTGCGAGGCCGCTCAGTTTTGACTTCGCGATGTTGGACTCGCTGTCGGAGGCGTTGTCGTACAGCGAGTCGAACTGCGCCATCAGTGCCTGCAAGCTGTCCATGCTGATGCCGAGTTCACCCTCGTCGAGTGGTCCGTGCCGAAGCTGCTGCCAGATCCACGCTTCGGGGGCGCCGTCGCTTGGCAGAAAGCAGATGCCCGCAGCCCCGACTGCCGCATCGCGGAGCTTGCGTTCTTCGTCAGTGTCTCGCACGTCCCCGTCGAGAACAAACATCAGATTTGCCAACTGGCCGAACTTCCGGAGGGCTCGTGCGTGTTCGGGAAACTGGGATGCGCCGGTGTCGCGTCCGATGCGAATCGCCTGATGGCTCAGCCCAAGCTCCGGGACGAGGTAGTCGATGACACCGAGCAGGATTCCTTCGGCCACATCGTCCTCGCAGAGCACATTGAGCGAGTCCTGCGATCTCCCGTAGAGCGAGTCCTGGATGATGTCCCGGTACGCGGGCAGTACCTCGACGCGACCGTCGTCACGCCGCTGCAAGAAGATCCTGCCGTTGTCGGGGACCGATTCCAGCACCACGGGGCTGTGCGACGTCACGATGACCTGAAGGTTGTTGCGTAGCGCGAGCTGCTGCAGCTCCAGCATCAACACTTGCTGCACCCAAGGGTGCATGCCAGCCTCCACTTCGTCGATCAGCACCAAGGCATCGTCGAGCGTCGCTATCTGCTGGGCCAGCCGTACGACGGCGCGCTCTCCTGAGGCCATCTGCAGCTCGGAATAGCTCGGTCCGCCTCGTTGTGATGCGAACAGCAGGTGCTTCTTGCCGCTCGACAAGTCGACGACCTCGTCGTACCTGAATGGCAGAACCTGATGGGAAAAACGTATCGCTGAGGCCGTGAGCGGGGCCTCCTCGGGTACGGACGCGGCACGCGACATGCTCAGCACGCCGCGCACCTCTGATGGGTTGCTCAGGTTGCTCAGCGTTCGCAGATAGACACGCCTGCTCGGCTGCGACGCTGCCTTTCTGCCGAAGTAGCTGCGGCTCCAGCTCTTGAGCTTTCGCCACTGCATCCGGTAGTCGCCGTCAGACGTGACGTAACTGAATGCGAGAGAGATGTTGCCGAGGTCGTCCGATCTGTCGCCGACCTGAGGGCTGTAGCTGGGAAACAGCGCCGACGGCACGAAGTACCGGCTCGGCGCGCCAGGAACGTCATATGCGCACGCCGCAGCAAACAAGACGGTGGTCTTGCCGGTTGCATTGCCGCCGGCGACGACGCTGACTGGGTAGTCGAACGTTACTCGCAGGTCGTCAAGCCCCCGCAGTCCGTCGAGTTCGATGGCCGTCAGGAAGTTCGGCATCTGGCGCTTCTTGCCCTGCAGTTGGCGCCAGAGATCCTCCCGTCGTCGTTCCAGCACGCGACCAGTCCTTCGCTCAGCCCACTGCAATCTGGCAGTTCCCGCCTGTGCGTCGATGTTACTGCCGGCCTGTCGGCAACATCAGCCCCAAAGGATCCGCGGCGCCGGGTCGCAAACTGGCACAGTTCACGCTATGACCTCACCCGGAACCGTCACCTTCGGCCTGCTGCTGCCCTCGCGTGAGATGGCGATGTACCCGCCCCATGACGGCGACCCCCGGCGGCTTGTCGCCTGGGCGGTGCGAGCCGAAGACCTCGGCTTCGACGCCGCGTGGATCGGCGACTCGCTGCTGGCCAAGCCGAGGGCCGAGCCGCTGTCGGTTCTGGCGGCCATTGCGGCTGCCACCGAACGCATCGATCTCGGCACGGCGGTGCTGCTGGCCTCGATGCGCAGTGCCGAGCAGCTTGCGCAGCAGGCCGCCACGGTGGACGCGCTGTCCGGCGGCCGTCTCATCCTGGGCGTGGGGGCAGGACCGCCCGGAGCAGAGGTCAACGCCGACTTCGATCTTGTCGGGGCCGATTACGGCCGTCGGGGTGCCCGGATGATGGAGATCGTCCACCGAGCCCGCGAGCTCTGGCGAGCCGAAGGCACACTTGCCCAGCAGCGGCTGCAGCCGGTGTGCGTCAGCGAGGGCGGGCCGCGCCTGTGGCTGGGCGGCTCGGGGCCACGCGGGCTCGAACGTGCCGGTCAGCACTTCGACGGCTGGTTCCCCACCGCCCCGGCAGTGGACGCGTTCGCCGACCAGCTTGCGACCGTGCGCAGCCATGCGACCGAGGCAGGCCGCGATCCGGCGTCAATCACGGCTGCGGCCTACCTGACCGTCAACATCGACGAACCCGAGACCGCGGCAGCCGAAGTGGCCGAGCACGCCATGCTGTACTACGGCGTCGAGATCGAAGTGCTGCGCCGCATCATGGGAACCAAGTCCGGCACAGCCGACGACATCGCGGCCTGGCTGCAGAGCTACATCGACGCAGGCTGCGAGCACATCTGCATCCGGCTCGCATCCCCGGACGTCGACGCCCAGCTCGACCGCGTCACCGAACTGCTGGCTGACCTGCGACCCAGCGCCCAGACGACCCCGGATTGACATGCCGTCACGTCATCCGCCAGCAACTGGAACGGACGCTGTATCGGTACCGACGGTGCCGCCTGAGGCTGGGGCCGAAGTCGACACAACCATCTGATGCGGGCCACGAAGTGGATGCCGGCAGCGCAGCCGACGCACGACGGAACGCCACGAGACGTACCTGTGGCAATGTGGATTCGCAGGTGCGCGGACACTCGGGGTCTGCCATCGGGGTCCCCGCAGGCCCGTGAAGTCTGGAGCGACTGGCGCAATGAGCTGGATTCGCAGAAAGTGCAGTGATACTGCTCGCCCAGTGTCCGGTGCCGTAGGACTGCTCCGGGAGCGTGTCAGCATTCAGGCCCACTTGGCCCATTACGAGTTCCGCCTGAGGCTCGCGACGCGGCCGGACCAGTCGGCCCGCTTGGCATTGCTCGACCATCTGCACGAGTACTGGCAGGCTGGGGAGTTCCCGCGAAACTGCGCGACTCGCGGCCGGCGTCCGGTGTTCATTGACGATTCGGGTGTTCATTGCGCTGTCGGGCACCTGATGTCGCGCACCGGTGCAGGACACTTGGCAAGCGAGTTCGACCGCCATGACCGGTTTGCGCGGATCGAGGAGTTGCCTTCCCCGATGGACCCCCAGTTCCGCCGCTGGCTTGACAAGCATGAATTGAGCCGTGAGGAAGCTGCGCTGATACAGCCCGGGTACGGCCCGTGCGGTATGTCCGGATGGGGTTGCGAGGGGTATGTGCATACGGGAATGACCACGGGGGGCACGTTGATCGCATCAGCGTCGCTCGTGGTGAGCCTGGGATTGTTTGTCCCGATGGTGCTGCTGGCATGGATGGCCCGGCGGCACTGTGTCGTCAAGATGCGGCGGCTCTCCCAGCACTTGGGGGCATTGCTGCTGGCGGGCGCGGCGGCATTTCCGCTCGCGGCGGGAGCGCTGCTTGCGGAGTCCAAAGCCATGTTCTTCCTGTGGGAAGCAGTGATGTGGGCAATGTCGGCTCTCGTCGCGGTGCTGGTGGTACTGAGGCTGTGGCGTTTGCGCCGGCAGCGCCCGATGATCGGCTTCGACGAAACGGCCGTCTTTCGCGACCTGCCCAAGGAAGATGCCGACGAGCCGAAACGTTCAGCTACCCGATTTCTTGAGGTCGTCGGCGAGTACCAGCGCCCGGCGCGCATCACGTTCATGGTCATCTTCGCACTGCTGTTCTGGGACTTGGCTCTATCCCACGGCATCACCCAGCCGTACATTGCCGCTCCCAGCGGCTCGACGGCCGTGCCGACGGTACGCCGATGGCACGTCAACATCATGGTGCTGTCGGCGTTGCCCATTCTGTGGGCGCATGAGTCGCTGCAACGATGCACTCGACGGGTCGTGCGAACGGCCGCGGGGATCTTCGCCGCGTCTATCGCCGCACTGACGCTCGTGCTGCCTTCGCCAGCACATGCGGCCTATACGTTGGTTCCCATTGACAGCCTTGTCGTCTGCTGGAACACAACGGGTCCTGTGTGCGTGGAGAATGGCGATGCAGGTTCTCCACCGCGCTTGCTCAAGTTCTCCGCATGGGTCCCGTTCGAGGAGATCGAGACGTCGGATCGGAATGGCGCGCCGTAGCAGCGGATCGCGAACGCTGATGGGAACGCGTGCTCCGAGCCTCGGCGCGCAGTTCCGGCAGGGCTGCCGGGTCGTAGTTTGGTTCTGCTCGGTCTGCACTGAACTTCCGACCGTGGGCGTCCCTGAATCGGGCCCGCGCTGCACGCTGTCAGAGCTAGCGGACGGCTGCTACCTCGAGGTGGATTCCTTCGTGCCGCCGGATATTCAGGAATTTCGACAGACCCCGTGCCGGTCGGCGCTGCCGACGAGCGCGGCTCAGCAGGTTGCAGTACGAGGGTTACGCTCGCAGCCGTGAGCGAGGGGGGTGCGGTGACGCCGGGACTGGTGTGCTCGCATCACCACCTCTATTCGGCGCTGGCGAGGGGCATGCCGGCCCCGCCGCGCACGCCTGGCGGCTTCGCTGAGATTCTCGAGTTGGTGTGGTGGCGGCTCGACCGGGCGCTTGACCTCGAGATGCTGGAGTGGTCGGCGAAGCTGGGTGCACTCGAAGCGCTGGAGGCGGGCTGCACTGCCATTGTGGATCATCACGAGTCGCCGAACGCCATCGAGGGCTCGCTGGATGTGATCGCCGGGGCCTGCGCCGAGGTCGGCGTGCGGATCAGCTGCTGTTACGGCGTCACCGACCGTCACGGCGCCGATGGGGCCAGGCGGGGACTGGCGGAGAACGACCGCTATCTCGCTGCGGGCGGCCGCGGGTACATCGGGGTTCATGCGGCCTTCACCTGCTCTGACGACACGTTGGCTGAGGCCGCCGATCTCGCCTGCCGCCACGACGTGGGCGTACACATTCACGTGGCCGAAGGCCCGCCTGACGCCGGCGCCGCCGATCGGCTGGCCGGCCTGACCGACGAGCGTTGGCTGCTCATCCACGCCGTGCACTTGCAGGACGACCACGGGCTCGAAGGCACGATCGTGCACAACCCGCGGTCCAACATGAACAACGCGGTCGGCTATGCCGACCCGAACCGCTTGGCCGGCGCGAATCCGATCGCGCTCGGCACCGACGGCATCGGCGCCGACATGCTCGACGAGTTCCGGGTGGCCTATGCCCGGCTGCGCGAGCACGACGTGACTGCCACGCCTGAGGGGCCGTGGGCATGGCTCGCGACCGGGTTGGAGCTGATGCCCGAAGCCCGCGACGACGCGGTGCGCTGGTCGTATCCCCGCGCCGACCCGTGGCATCTCGCCTACACGCCCGGCGTGCACCCGCTCGACATCACGATCGACGGTGAGGTGGTGCTGTCGAACGGCATCGCCACCCGCGTCGACCCCGACGAAGTGCGTGCCAAGGCGGCCGAACAGGCCCAGCGGCTCTTCGCAGCCTTGGAGACGCTCGATTGAGCCGTTCGAACGTGACGGCGTCGACGCAGGAGCCGGGATGGCGGGGCTGCCACAGCGATCCCCGCCGAGAACGCGAGAGGAGCAGGCGGTCATGACGGCACTGGTGACTCGCAATCCGCTGTTCGACGGGCGTGACTGGCCTGCTGCACCGCCCGAGGTGCTCGCATTTCACCGGCGTCTGCCGGCGTATGCGCCGACCCTGGTCATCGACGCGCCGCAATTGGCAGACAGTCTGGGCGTGGGTCGAGTGCTGGTGAAGGCCGAGACCCAGCGCATGGGGCTGCCGTCGTTCAAGATCCTCGGCGCCTCCTGGGCGTCCTACCGGGCAGTCTGCGAGCACATCGGCGGTGAGCCGGCACCGTGGGCGAACATCAACGAGTTGGCTGCCAGCCTGGCCCGTCTGCGGCCCATGACCTTGGCCGCCGCTACCGACGGCAATCACGGCCGGGCTGTTGCCTTCATGGCACGCCTGCTGGGATTCGACGCGCACATCCTCGTGCCCGACGGCACGTCGGAGTCCCGTATCTCAGCCATCGAAGGCGAGAGTGCAACGGTGACGGTGGTGGACGGCACCTATGACGATGCGATCGAACAGAGCGCCGAGATGGCAAGCGATCGTTGCCTGGTGGTGTCGGACACCTCGTGGCCCGGTTACGAGACCATCCCCGCCAATGTCGCCGAGGGCTACACGACCATCTTCGCCGAGGTTGACGATGCGCTGGCGGCCAACGGCATCGCCCCGCCCGATCTCGTGGCGGCGCCCGTCGGCGTCGGGGCGTTCATGGCCGCGGCGGTCACACATTTCCGCAGCGGCAATCACCGCCCGGTGCTGGTATCGGTAGAGCCCGACGACGCCAACTGCGTGCAGCTCTCCACCCTGAACGGGGAGATCACCGAGACGCCGGGACCGCATCGCTCGATCATGGTGGGGCTCAACTGCGGCGTGCCCTCGCCGCTGGCGTGGCCGATGATGGCCAGCGGCGTGGAGTGGTGCGTGTCGGTGGACAGCGACGCGGCAGGCCGGGCGATGGCCGACCTGGCCGATGCTCAGGTTGTCGCGGGCGAGACCGGCAGCGCTTCGCTGGCCGGGGTGCGAGCGCTGCTCGCCGATGAGCACGGCCGCGGAGCGCTGGCGGACCCCGCGAGCGCGACCGTGCTCATCATGGTCACCGAGGGAGCGACCGACCCGCCCAACTACGAGCGCATCGTCGGCCGGCCCCATACCGAAGTGGGCCGAGTCCTCACCGCTGCCTGATGAGGCCTGCAAGGCTCAGCGAGGACCATCGGGCACAGCCTGACCGCAGTATTTTGAACGCTCACGTGCAGTCGGACACGGGGGAGGGGGCATGGCACTCGGACAGCTGTCGGCGGACCCCGACGATGCCGCGCCGGATCTGACGGCCAGCAGGCTCGCGCGGCTGCTGCGCCCGTTCGTCGGCATTGCCGTGCCGGCGACGGCCGCCCTTGCGGCGCTCCTCGTCGGCGCGGCCATGCTTCTCGCCTTCGGTGCCAACCCGCTCGTGGCGTACCGGGAGCTCCTTACCGGTGCCTTCGGCAGTGCGGACAATCTCGCTGACACCGCTGTGCGGGCCATGCCGCTCGCCCTCGTCGGTGTGGGCATCTGCATCGCCTTCCGCACTGACGTGATCAACATCGGCGGTGAGGGTCAGATCATTCTGGGCGCCATCGCGGCGACGGTCACCTCGATGGCATTCGACGACATGCCCCGGGTCCTGCTGGTGCCCATGGTCGTCATCGCAGGGGCGATCGGCGGCGGCTTCTGGGGTGCGATTCCCGGAGCGCTCAAGGCCTACGCGGGCGTCAACGAGATCCTGTCCACCATCATGATGAACCTCGTTGCGTTTCACTTTCTCAGCTTCCTGCTGCAGGATCTGCTGATCGAGCCGGGCGACATCAAGATCCAGCAGACACGTCGCCTCAGCGAGAACGCCGACTTGCCGCTGCTGCCTGGCGGGACCCGGCTGCACATCGGCGTGCTCATCGCAATTCTGGTGGCGGTGCTGGGCTACCTGCTGCTGTTCCGCAGCGCACTCGGCATGCGGCTGCGATCGGTGGGGCACAACCCTGACGCGTCCCAGTACGCCGGCATGGCCGTGCGCAAGAGCATCACCCAGGCACTCGCATTCAGCGGCGCCTGTTGCGGCATCGCCGGGGCGGTCCTGGTGTTCGGCAGCGAGTCGCACCGTCTCATCGGCGAGGGCGGTGCCGCGGCGTTCACCCAGAACGCCGGCTTCAACGGCATCGTGGCAGCGCTGTTCGGCGCACTGCACCCGATCTTCACGGTGCCGGCGTCGTTCCTGTTCGGCGGCATGCTCACCGGCGGCAGCGACATGCAGCGAGCTACACAGGTGCCTGCGGCACTGGTGGTGGCGCTGAACGGCGTCGTCGTGGTGTTCGTGGTTGGGAGCCTGCGCTTGCGAGACCGGCTCAGAACCTGGGCAGGCGGCATCTCGAGCTACGGGGGCCGGGCGTGAGCGATTTCTTCACCGTGAGCGTGCTGGTTGCCACACTGGCGTCCGGCATCCGGCTGGCCACACCGTTCCTGCTGTCTGCCTTGGGCGAGACGATCGGTCAGCGAGCCGGCGTGCTGAACCTAGGCGTCGAGGGCGTCATGCTGATCGGTGCGTACGCGGCGTACATCACGGCACTGCGGACGGGCAGCGTCTTCGCCGGTGTGTTGGCAGCCATCGGCGCAGGTGCGCTCATGGGCGTCGTGTACGCCTTCATCACCGTCGTGATGCATGCCACCCAAGGCATCAGCGGCATCGGGATCTTCCTGTTCGGCCTGGGCTTCACCGACCTGCTTTTCCGTCACCAGGTCGGCACGCCGGTGCCGATCGACGGCCTTCGCGGTCTCGACCTGGGCGGCCTCTCGGATCTGCCCGTGGTGGGAGAACTGTTCTTCCAGCACAGCGTGCTCACCTACGTCGCATTCGCATTGGTGCCGGTGGTGTGGTTCGCCATGAACCGCACCACCTTCGGTCTCAACGTGCGAGCCGTGGGCGAGACGCCCGAAGCAGCTGACACACTCGGTGTGAGAGTCAACGTGGTGCGGACGCAGGCGATCATCATCGGCAACATGATGGCTGGCCTTGCGGGCGGCACGCTGGCCCTCGATGTCGGCATCTTCCAGCAGAACCTCACCTCAGGGCAAGGCTTCATCGCCGTTGCGCTCGTGTACTTCGGCGCGTGGCGCTCGAGCGGGGTAATGGCGGGCGCGTTGCTGTTCGGCGTCGTGTCATCCACCGTGCTGCAGCTCAAGACCCTCGGCATCATCGTCGGCGCCAACTCGACCATTGCTGCAATGGCGCCGGCGATCCTGACCATCGTGGTGCTCGTGCTCGTCAGCCGCCGTATCGGGGCTCCGTCTGCGCTGACGGTGCCCTTCGACCGGGACAACTGACGCAGCAGGGCACACCGAGCCGTGGGCGTGACCTAGCATCGCCTGCAGGCCCGTGGCTCCGATCTGCCGCGCCGCTTCTCAGTGCGCACCTGCAGCGAGAACCCATGGCTGGGCCGATCCGGGAGGGTCACATGTTCAGAGACAGCACACGGAGATCGCTTGCGACGAGATTCGTAGCAGTGGCGGCAGTTGTACTACTGCTCGCCGCTGGCTGCACCGGTGACGATGAGGAAGAGGCAGGTCCGCTCAGGATCGCCATCGTCGCGCCGAGTGCCAGCAACGACTTGGCCTTCACGCAGAGCATGGACGACGCGGTGAATGTGGTCGGCGCGACGCGCGAGATCGAAGTCGCGGTGACCGACGGCACGTTCATCGTCGAGGAAGCCGCTGCCGCGATCCGCGGATATGCAGAGGACGGCTTCGACTTGGTCATCGCCCACGGCAGCCAGTACGGCGGCCCGCTCGAGGAGATCGCACCGGACTTCCCGGACACGTCATTCGCCTGGGGCACCGCTGCGGACTACAAGGGCTTGGACAACGTGTTCGCCTACACGGTGCGCTCCGACGAGGGCGGGTACGTGTCAGGCACCGTGGCAGCGCAGATCAGCCAGACCGGTGTGGTCGGCGTTATCGGCCCGGTCGAGGTCGGCGACGCGAAGCTCTACGTCGACGGATTCGCAGCCGGGGTGGCGGCGACTGATTCCTCGGTAACGACCAACATCGTGTACACGGATTCGTTCAGCGACGTGGCGCTGGCGGCTGAAGCTGCTGAGGCTCACATTTCCAACGACGCCGACGTGCTGACCGGCTCGGCGCAGATGGTCGTCGGTGCCACCGGAGTCGCCAACGAGCACGGCGTGGCGTGGTTCGGCACCCAGGCCAATCAGACCGCCCTCGGCGAGAGCATCGTGGTGGCTTCGCAGGTGTACCACTGGGAAGTGCTGCTCAACGAGATGATCGACAAGATCGAAGCAGGCACGCTCGGCGGCGAGGTGATGACTGCCACACTTGCCAATGGCGGCATCGTGATCGAGTTCAACGACGGCTACGGCCTTGATCCAGCGATCCAAGAGGCTGCGGAGGCAACCATCGCGGGCATCGCGGACGGCTCGATCTCGACCGGCCAGTAGGCAAGATCACGTTGAACGGCCAGCACGGACAAGCCGCACCAGCCGAGCGGACCCCGCCGGCCTGATCGGCTGCACTCCGCGTATGGCCGAACCAACAGACATCACGGCAGCCGGAGCCGCGGCGCTGGGTGCATCTGCGGATGCGCTGCAGGGCCGCGCCCCGGCGTCGCCGATGCTGGAGATGACCGGCATCACCAAGCGCTTCCCCGGTGTGATCGCCAATGAGGACGTCGACCTCACCGTGCTGGGGGGACAGGTCCATACGCTGCTGGGCGAGAACGGCGCCGGCAAGAGCACGCTGGTGAAGATCCTCTACGGCCTCTACCGGCCGGACGAGGGCGAGGTCAAGATCAACGGCTCCCAGGTGGAGATCGGCTCGCCGGCCGAGGCGATCAGCCATGGGATCGGCATGATCCACCAGCATTTCATGCTGGTCCCGACGCTGACCGTGGCCGAGAACGTCGCGTTGGGCCTGCACGGCAGGCGTGGGCTGGCCGACATGGCACCGGTACGCGAACGGCTCATGGAGGTCTCCGAGCGCCATGGCCTCGTCATCGATCCCGACGCCTATATCTGGCAGCTGGCTGTGGGGGAGCGTCAACGGGCGGAGATCCTCAAGGCGCTCTACCGAGAGGCACTGCTGCTGGTGCTGGACGAGCCGACCGCGGTGCTCACGCCGCCCGAGGTCGAGGATCTGTTCGCGACCCTGCGCTCGTTGACCGACGAGGGACGCGGACTCATCTTCATCTCGCACAAGCTGGCCGAGGTCATGGACATCTCGGACCAGATCACGGTGCTGCGCGACGGTCGAGTCGTCGGTCGAACAACGCCGGCAGAGACCTCACGGGAAGGCTTGGCGTCGATGATGGTGGGACGCGAGGTGCGACTGGTGCGTGACGTGCCCGACCAGGACACCGGCGAGGATCGCTTGGTCGTCGACGGGCTGAGCGTGCGCGGCGATCGGGGCAACATCGCCCTCGACGACTTCTCGGTGCGGGTCACCGGCGGCGAGATCGTCGGCATCGCCGGCGTGTCGGGCAACGGGCAGCGGGAATTGGCCGAGGCGATCTTTGGACTGCGGCCCATAGAAGCCGGCAGGGTGGAGGTCGCCGGTCAGCCCATCGCGACGCCGACGCCAAAGTCGGTGCGTCGGCGCGGCGTGGCCTTCGTGCCCGAAGAGCGCATGCGCCACGGCGCGGTGGGCGAGCTGAATGTCTCAGAAAACCTCATGCTCGTCGAGTACGAGCACCGTCCCTATGTGCGGGCGGGACTCCTGCAATTCGGTGTCATCGCCGAGCGCTGCCAGGAGCTCGTACGGCGCTTCACCGTGAAGACGCCCTCGATCACCACGCAGACTTCGCACCTCTCGGGCGGCAACATCCAGAAGGTGGTGATCGCGCGGGAATTCTCGGCCGCTGCCGAGGTGCTGATCGTGGCACAGCCCACGCGCGGCATCGACATCGGGGCGGCCGAGTATGTGCATGAGCGGCTGCTTTCCAAGCGTGCAGCGGGAGCGGCAATCCTGCTCATCACCGAGGATCTCGACGAAGCACTGCAGATGTCGGATCGGGTCGTGGTGCTGTTCGAAGGGCGTGCCATGTGCAATCTGCCCCGATCTGAGGCCACCACGGACCGCGTCGGCTTGTTGATGACCGGTGTCCGCGAGGAGAGCCCCGCACCAGCGCTTGGCTGAGACGCATCGCTGAGCAGGAAATGGGTGCCGGCCTCGGGTGGCTGCTAGATGCCGGGTGTGCGGTAGCCGTCGTTCGGCAGCCCCCCAGTGGCCATGTCGGGGAGCCTGCGAGGCAACTCCACGCAATGACCGGTGACAACACTCCCTGCTGCTCGTCAACGCTGCTTCCCGGCCCAACTCCAATCCGCTGCGGGGTTGGGATAACGAGCGGCGAGCATCTAGGCCACAGGCTGCCGATGAGCGCCGCCCACAGGCGGTCCGCGAGCGACACGATGCCCGTGCCGGAGTGCAGCACGACGCCTGCGAGGAACCGATCGCCTTCCTCGTCTCGCAGCCACGCGAGGTGCCGGGCGTCATCGCGGGAAACCGCCGCCGCAGCCTTGACTTCGATGCCGATGATGTGCCCGGAGTCGAGTTCGATGACGACATCGACTTCGTGCCGACCGTTGTGCTGACGCAAGTGATGCAGCGCGTAGCGGCGCTCGCTGACGGTGGCCTGTGCTCAAAGCTGCGCCACGACGAGCGTCTCGACGAGACGGCCCAACAGGTCGGCATCGCGCATCACCTCCGCTTCGGTGATACCGGTAGCCGTGGCAAACAGCGAGGAATCCACGAGGAATCGCTTCGGTCGCTTGACGAGCCGCTTCGTGCGGTTCGACGACCACGCGGGCAGTTCGCTGACCACGTAGATGCGTTTGAGCAGATCCAGATATGCATGTGCGCTGCGGCGGTCGACGCCCGCAGCGGTGTAGAGAAGGGTGTCATCGGTGATTCGAGCGCACTGATGGGCGTAGGCAGCGAAGTAGCGCCTCAGCCGGCTCCGGTCGACAGCGTTGCCCGCGAGAACTGCGTCGCGGCCGACGACTTCCGCGGCGTAGGTGTCGAGCCACCGTCGCCGAGCGCGCTTGGGCATGCCGAGCGCCGCTTGCGGGAACCCTCCCTGCAGAGCCAGTCGCACATAGTCCCGGAGATTCTCGGCGGCGCCCGCACCCGCGGGGCCGCTGGCATCGTCGCCAGCCCAGCGGGTCCCCCCTGTCAGGGCGGGATCGCCCTCGGCGATGCGGTCCACCAGCGTCGGGGCTGTCGAACCCGACAGTTCGCCGACGGTCAAGGGGAACATCTCCACGCGGGTGACTCTGCCGGTGCCCGGCCATGTCCGGTGCTCGGTCTCAGCTCGCACCGATCCGGTCAGGATGAAGCGTCCCGGCCGGCGATCACGGTCGCATGCGCGCTTTACGGCGCCGAGCCCTCGGGCACCTTCTGCCATTCGTCCAGCAGGATCGGCTCTGCGAGCCCGTCGAGCGATGCATCGGGATCGGCAGCAACCACGTCAGCCTCGGCGGGACGGTCCAAGTGAATGATGCTGCTGGCGTGCCGGGCGGCGGTGGTTGTCTTGCCGGCTGCTCGCGGGCCGACCAGCGAGACCGCCGGCAACGCAGCGAGCAGTTCCGCTATCAGCGGGTCAGCGAGGCGTTCCAAGTAGCCGTCCCCATTTTCAAGCGTAGTTGCCAAGGTCTAGCAGGATGCTGAAAAAATCGATTCTCAGGCGGTGTCCAGTTGCAAACCCGCAGGTCAGGGGCTTGCGCTTCCAGCCAGACCTGCATATTTCAAGCAGCCTGCTAGATGTCGGTTTGCAACATGTTGCGATGTCGATTGACAACACTTCGCAATGTCGGTTTGCAACGAGAACTGCGACATCGCCTTCAGGGCCAGAGAGCCGCGCGGTTACCCTCGCTGCTGATGGCTGAGTCGGCGTTCGCACCGGGCACGCCCGACTATCAGGCGGTCGTCGATCACGCGCTGATGACGACCCGCGGCGTGCGCCAGCGCCTCGACTTCGACCGGGAGGTCGATGACCAAATCATTCTCGACTGCATCGATGTGGCCGAGCAGGCGCCCACCGGAGGCAACAACGGCAGCCGTCGCTGGATGATCATCAGGGATCAGCAGACCAAGGACCGGATGGCCGAGCTGTACCTGTCGGCCGGAGTCGACTGGGTCATCGAGACGGCGAAGCGGCTGGAGGGCAGCGGCCACCAGAACGAACGGTTGATGGCAGGCGCCCGCCATCTCGGCGAGAACATCGCGAGGACTCCGGCGCTGGTTATTCCCACGATTCTCGGGCGCCACGACGGCAGCGGACGGCCGGGTCTGTTCGATTCGGTGATCCAATCGGCGTGGAGCTTCATGGTCGCGCTCCGAAGCCGAGGCCTGGGAACCGTCTGGACCACGATGTTTCTGAACGAGGCGCCGGCCGTCGCCGAACTGCTGGAACTGCCGGGCCATGTGACCCAGGTCTGCCTCTTCCCGGTGGCCTACACGATCGGCACCGACTTCACGCCGACGTCACGGCGCTACCCGGCCGCCGATATCGCCTACTTCGATCGCTACGGCCGCACCAAGACGCGCGGCGGGCCGGGCGTCGTCGATGAGATCGATCTGAAGGCCAGGCCCGACGCGGTCGGGCCCGTCATCGAATCGCTCGACGTGCCCTCCGACCGCTGGCGATTCGACCTCGAGCAGGTCCCCGGGGGCAGCCGGCTGCGTCTCCACGCCCCGGTCGATCCCGGCGACGATCCATCGACGGCGCTAGCCGAAGTGCGGCGCACGCTGGACACGCTGGCACGGCGGCTCAAGAGCTAGCCCATACGGCTGTGTCTGATGTTCCGGATGGCTTACGCCATCCGCAGTGTCTGATGTTTCGGATGAGCTAGCTCATCCGAAAGTCGGGGTCGTGGCGGCGGAGTTCGCGGCGGGCGATGGTCATCTTGTGGACCTCGTCGGGGCCGTCCGCGATGCGCAGCGTCCGCATGTGGGCGTAGATCATTCGCTTTGGTCTATGCGCAGGCTCAGCCGTCGTCGAGGTCAATTGCTGGGGCGTCTGTCACAGCGGAACGGCGAACACAACCCGTGGAGAATCGCCGAGTGGCCTGCGGTTGTGGGGACGGCGCGGCGTGCGCCACTTGGGCTTTGCTGGCTCGTGCTGCTGCTGGCACGAGTGGACGCGGGAACCGGCTGGTACGGCGGGCACCGATGCCCGAGTGGACTCCTTGAAGCGAGCGGTGCAGCGTGATGCTCAGCTCACTCGAGCGTCAGTATGGGCGAGGTGCCAGTCGACGGTGTTGGCCTGTCGGCGGCCCCTTGGCTCACGGGTCACAAGCCTGTAGTTTGAATGCACGGAGATGACGATGGACGGCACGGAGACGAGCGCCCGGGAAGGGCTCACACCCGATGTGCTTGAGCGCGCTGTCCGTGCGGTCGTTCGATCAGCGGCCGCGTGCGCCTCATATTGCGAGCACGTTGAGCACAACGAGCCGGCGACAACTCAGCAGGTTGTCCATGCCGCGGAGCAGCTCCGAGAAACGGCGGCGCAGCTCGCTGCCGCCGCAGGCGTCTCGCTCAGCGATGCATATGCAACACGGATTCGAGACGTGGAGTCGGCCAGCCTGCTTCAGCACGGCTCGGCGTCCGGCACTTCCGAGCTTGCGGGGGCAGACGCCCTCGATGCCGCGTGCACTTGGGCCGATTTCCAAGTCGGGCAGCTCGCACATGACCGACAGTTTCATCCAGACGTCTTCGGGCTCCCCAAAGTTGAGCAACTGCGCCACTACACCTTCCATGTCACGAAGTTGGCGGGCCTGCTAGTCGATGCGATCGATGCGGGTACGTGGGAAGACTTCTGTCCCGAGCGATTGGCGGACGTTGCGGTGTTCGGCGTGAAGCTCGCGACGGTCTGCAACGAGAGGCTCCCGCCGACCGCACTCGAGGCCAGTGCCCAATCGGAGGGCGCGAGTGCCTCGGGGAGCCCCGAGGCAAGAGCTTGAGCGGCTTCTGGAGGACCGAAACGCTGCGCGCCCGGCTCCCTGACGAGCAGATCGTCGAGCCCTATAAGCCAGAGCTAGTCGTCAACTGTGCATACGAACTCCGCTTGGGTCACGAGGTGTACGTGACCGACAGCGAGTCGAAGACGAAACGGACGCTGGCTGAAGGCGAACAGGTGCGGATCCCGCCGGGCCATTTCGCGAACCTGCTGACCGAGGAAACGGTACGGATCCCGGCCGATGCGCTTGGTCTCATCTCGGCCAGGTTCAAGTGGAAGCAGCGAGGGCTGGTGAACGTCTCGGGCTTCCATGTGGACCCGGGGTACCACGGCCGGATTCTGTTCTCCGTCTTCAATGCGGGGCCGACGCCAGTGGTCGTGGCACGGGGCGATCGCTTGTTCCTGCTTTGGCTGAGCTCCTTGGACGCCGCGACTGGGGACGTCTACGACAAGCCGGGCCGAACCTCGATCACGAGCGCGGACGTCGAGAATCTTCAGGGCGATGTTGCGTCGCCGCAAGCGCTGGCAACCCGGGTCGAGAGCCTCGAACGCATTGCTCGAACCTCGGCTTGGGTCGTAGGCACGATCGCGGCCGCCGTCATCGCAGCTCTGATTGGTTTCGCTGTGAACTCCGCCCTTTCGAATGGTGGTGACAGCGATGGCGATGTGCCGGCTCCCACCGAGCAGTCGGGTTCGATAGCGCCAGACTCGGTGACGCCGGTCGCGCAGGAACTCGCAGCTCCGACGGATTAGGTCGGCCTAGGGGTTTGTTGACGCGGCCGAGCTAGGCCCAGCTGAATGGCCGCCCGCAGAAGCCTTGTCCGAGGAGCGGCTCCGCCCAGCTGACGAACGCCGCGACTTGGTCGTCCGTGAACTTTGAGCGGTGTCCGCGTCTGGCGAGGGTGTAGTGGAGTTCTGCGGGCAAGTCGGGTCCTGAGCCACCCCAGTACGTATAGCGGTCAGAGACGAGCACTCGGTCGACGCCGGTGTCTTTGTTGAGATTGAAGGTGTTGGTTGCACCACCGGCAAGGCTGTGGTGAGAGTCCATCTGGACAAACTCCCCTTGCGAGTTGGTGCAGTAGATGTTGTCGCCGTACTGGCGCTTCCTTGTTGCGTTCAGGATCGGGCGCTTCGGCTCGAAGCGAGGATCGTTCCAGAACTGGTCGAAGCTGAGTACCTCGCTGACCCTCATCACATAGACGACCTGGCCAGGTGGGAACTTGGCGGTTGTTGCCGTGCCGACGATGTAGTCGCCGACCTGCGCGACGCTTCTCACGATTGGTTTGCAGCAGGCAACGGTGCAGAAACCACCGAAGGGGTTCGGCGCAAAGCCGTAGTCCCTAGTGACGACGTACGAGAACAGCCGAGTCAAGAATCAGCACTTCGGGATTCGCTTGAGAGGCTGCTGGGGCCTTGGCTGGCCACCGGGCTCCTGCCAGCAGTCCTCGCCGTTGATCGCATCGACGATCCGGTCTCCTGTCCACCCGACCACTGCGTCGGCGTAGTCCTTTGCTGCCTCGGGCAGTTCGGCTCCGGCCTCACTGTGTTCGTAGACAGCGACGATCCGTGTGTCTGTTTCTTGGGCGTACTCGATCTCCCAGTTGACCCAGTCGCTGTCCTTGGTGTCTTCTGAGACAAGGACCACCAGACAACTCGCCCAGTCGATGCGGGGCTTGAGGATCTCGTTCTTGATGTACTGCTCGTTCTGAGCGTCGTTGAATTTGTCCTCCGTGATGGATCCGTTCTTGACGTCCATGCCCTTCGTGGCGAGCAGGTTTTTGAGCTTTTGGACGTGCTCGTCGTCTTCGTGGATGTGGCTGATGAAGATATGGCGTTCGTCAGACACGGCCCGCCTCCTGGAGCTAGATCGGATGGTTCCGACGCTAGCGAGGGGGTGTGACAGGTCTGTGTTCGCTGGTCGTTCGGTATGGTCCGACGGGGTGCGTTGCGGCTAGGGCCGCCACTGGGCCGTCGATCCGAGTCGAGTTAGGAAAGTGCTGAGACGTCGGGCTCGGAGCAGAACAGCTCCGCTTGCCCGCATGATGCGTGGGCAATGCTGGGGCCGTCATGATCGGATCGGCCTGACGCTGCCGTCGCGGGGCTGCAGGGCGCGTCCGGTAGATGCTCATTGAGCCCCCACTTCGGCGGGAACCACACCTCGAGAGGCGAAGGGTCGGCCTGAAACCGCTGTTTGATTCTTGTGCGACCGGCCCGGCTCGCAACCTCGGGGTGCATGACCCTTGCGTACTTGTCCACCTCGCAGAACAGGTTCTGACAGTCGATGAGTTGGAGCGGCCGACCCCAGAGGTCTATGAAATCCAACTCGCGCTCTCGCATCTCGTCTAGCTGGCGGTCGGCCGTCCAACGAATGACGTCCTCGACGGAATAGTCACCGAGGTCCGAGAAGCATTTCTCGATCCCGCTCCGCGCCCCTGGGCCTGCCATCACGAACTCCATCTCTGAGTAGTCCAGCGCAGAGGTGTAGTTGAGGTCGGTGACGAGCTGGTACGCCAGGAATGTGCCAACCCCCCGAAGCCCGCGGAGCAGCCCGAAGGCCTCGGCCATCGAGCCGGAACCGACGAGTTGATCGGGCAGCTTGGCGTCAAGCATGCCCTTGATCAGCTGTAGGTGGCTCGAGTGTTTCCGGCCGCCACCTCGGGAGGCGGGCGGCATGATGTACGCCGCGGAGTAGAGGCGCTGTCCTGTCCCGATGGCTCTCGTCATGACCGAGTCGTATCGTTCGACGTCGAACTCGGCAGCGGTGATCTCCCCGATCTCGGACTCGAGAAGTTCCCAGGTCGAGATTCGGTTGAACAGCTTGAACAGCAGCACCCGGAACACGACCTCCTCGGCCGATTGATCTCCTTGGTACGCCACGTGTCGGATCAGGTACTGGCTCACCCGGTCGGCTGCACGGTACGCATTGGTGAACCGAAACTCCGACAGAACAGGGTCGTCTGTCCACGGAGGCGGAGCACCCTCCACTCTCTGGTGGAAGATCTCCTGTCTGCGCGTCGCGAACGTCCAATAGCTGTCGAAGACGACCGTCGGCGCGGGCGGCTTCATCGCGGCCCGCAACGGTCTGCTCACTGCCGGCCGAGAATAATCGCCATGACCAGAGCGACAGCGCCTATCAGCGTCAGGTGAAAGGCGATGATCGTCGGTGAGACTGCAACCCTGTACCAGGGCGCAACCTTGTCTGCAACGGATCGCGTGTCCATCGAGAAATCAACGTCGGCTTCATCGACTTCGCGCATCTCGTCGTACAGCGCGCGATACAGACGTTCTTGCCGGAGGAAGTAGGCATCGAGACACCAGAAGGCGATCGCAGGAAGGTAGGCCAGATAGACGAACAGGATCTCGGAATTGCCCGCCGCCAAGGCGAACAGACCTGACACCAAGACGACGGCCCAGCCTTTGAGCAGGAATGAGTTCTGGCTCAGACGATTGATGACGCCCTGGATGATCTGTAGGTGGGCAACTCTGTCGCTCATGATGGCCTTGGACGGCAAGAAGTGGCTTGACCCGGGCCACCGGGTCGAGCCCTCTTCGCCAGATCGTATTGGGGACGCGTATCCGATGCGGTCTCATCCCGGGGTCGGAGTTCGCCCGGCTACGTGAGGTGCCGATGTTGATCTGGCTTAGTTCCCGCAGCGACCAATCCGCGTGGCCTATAGGTGTCAGAGCAGAGGAGTCCGTCGTTGATCTTGCACTACGGACACTTCGAGGCGGCCATCTACTCCGCGGGCGTAGCGCTGGAGGACGCTGATCGTGACGTTGTCCGAGCACTCGATGGCGGCGATGCGGGGTTGCGATACGCCGATCCGCTCAGCGAGGTCGCGCTGGGACAAGCCGGCGCTCTCACGCAGAGCGGTCAACCCAGCAGCCAATCGCAGTTCGTCCTCGATCTCGCTGACGCGCTGGTCGGCGCCTGGCGCTTGAAGGACCTTCTGCTCCCATTGTTCAAGACTCATCGTCGCTTCCTCCTGCCGGTCTGCTTTCTCGGTGCCGTCCTGCGTGGTGTCGTCTGCCGCCTCTCGGCGAGCTTGGCTTGATGTTCGTCGAATCGATCATCGGCGATCGGGATGTTCGATTCATACCAACGGTCCCAATCGTCGCCCTTGTCGCCGCCGACCAGCAGGATGGCCCTGCGTTCGAGGTCGAAGGCGAACAAGACTCGGATTTCAGTTCGTCCGGTTGAGCCTGGGCGGAGTTCCTTCATGTTGTTGTGTCGGCTGCTCTTGAGCGTGTCGACCAGCGGACGGCCCAGCGTCGGTCCCTGGTCTCGCAGCACGCGGATGGCAGCGAGCAAGGCCTCAGCGTCGGCCTGTTCGAGTCCCTCCGCCCACTGCCGGCAGGCAGGATGAAACTCGACCGACCACTGTGACACGTTTGATAATACTATTATTATCAAACGCCAACAACCACAGACGGATCGGGGTGACCTGAGCGCAAGCGACGTTCAGTTGGACGGGGCAGGCGAGACATTCTGTTTCGTGCTGGTGACTGCGGGGGCCGATCTCCTTGACTGGTCCATCCTTGACGCCCTCTCCGAGGCCGGTCGCGGCGACGCGACCATCGGGCACGACACGCTGGAGTTCACGCGGTCGGCGGCTTCACGAGACCAAGCCCTGTGCTCAGCCCTGCGAGACGTCGAATCGGTGGCAGGCGTGCCCGTAGTGCGAATCGAGTTGGGCGAAGGCTGGGCAGAGCGAGCCTGGCGCGCGCACAGTTCCAATCCCGCCTGAGGTGGCCGGAGGCCATTCCGGCTCATCGGCCCAGATACTGCCTCCAGTGACTCGCGATGTCGGTTCTGGCATGTGCGGCAGGGAACACTGCGCGTTTCACCGAATCCATCGTTTCTTCCAAATGCAAACCCAAATCGAGACCGCCGGTGGCTGCCATTCAGCCCGTCACCCACGCCGTCTCCCAAACCGGGAATGAATCACCTCAGCCTTGAACACCACCGCGGCCGAACCCAACCCGGCGTCGCCGCACGCATGCTGTCCAGAATCCTCGCCTTCACCACCGCCATCTGGCACAACCAGACCACCCACCGACCCGGCCCCGCACGCTCACTCATCGCCCACGACCACTAACCCCTTGGAACCAATCATCCGGTAGAACGTCCGGTGTTGTCGGCTGCCTCAAAGGCGCGCTCGACGCGGCGTGTCGTCCACACTGATGCTGTGCGGCTGCATCTGCAGCCTGCGACCTCGCGAGAGTCGGAAGGGACCAACAGTGTTCGGGAGAAAACCGGTGGACTCTCAACGGCAATCGCTCCTACGCTGGATGGTGTGAGCGAGATTGCTGAGGCTCGAGTGCCCCAGGCTGCGCTTGACGCGCTCGGAGACGTCGGACCGTGCGACGCAACTCTGCCGGCTTCGTGCCGGGAACTGATTCGATCCGCTCGCATGGCAGGCGCGTCCTGGGATCAGATTGGCGCCGCTCTTGACGTCCCGGCCACACAGGCTCGTAGCCTCTTCGTGCAGTCCGTTCCCTCGCTCCCAGATTCGTCGCCCCGGTCGTCAGCTGAGCCCGAAGGCGACGATCTGATGGACCTCGCAGTCGCCGAGGCCAAAGCCGTTCGGCGCCTGCACTCAGCACGCTGAGCCGACCCCTTCGACATGAGGGCGGTGGTTGATGCGAACGTGCTCATATCGGCAGCCATTGGCAAGGGACCGCCACGGCGAGTGCTCGAATTGTGGCGTTCGACTCGGGGCGTACGCCAACGCCTCGACTTCGATCGGGAGGTCGATGACCGGATCATCCTCGACTGCATCGAGGTGGCCGAGCAGGCACCCACCGGAGGCAACAACGGCAGCCGCCGGTGGATGATCATCAGGGATCAGCAGACCAAGGACCGGATGGCCGAGCTCTACCTGTCGGCGGGAGTCGATTGGGTGATCGAGACGGCCAAACGGCTGGAAGGCAGCGGCCACCAGAACGAACGGCTGATGGCTGGCGCCCGCCATCTGGGCGAGAACATCGCCAGGACGCCGGCGCTCGTCATCCCCACGATTCTCGGACGCCACGACGGCAGCGGCCGGCCGGGACTGTTCGATTCGGTGATCCAGTCGGCTTGGAGCTTCATGGTCGCCCTGCGGAGTCGAGGCCTGGGAACGGTGTGGACCACGATGTACCTCAACGAGGCACCGGCGGTCGCCGAGCTGCTGGAGCTGCCGGATCACGTGACCCAGATCTGCCTCTTCCCGGTGGCCTACACGATCGGCACCGACTTCACGCCGACGTCACGGCGCTACGCGGCTCCCGACATCGCCTACTTCGATCGCTACGGTCGCACCAAGACGCAGAACGGGCCGGGTGTCGTCGACGAGATCGATCTCAAGGCCAAGCCCGATGCGGTTCGGGCCGCCATCGAATCGCTCGACATGCCTGCGGACACCTGGCGCTTCGACCTCGAGCAGGTACCCGGGGGAAGCCGACTGCGTCTTCACGCCCCGGTTGATATTGACAGCGACCCATCGAAGGTGCTGGCCGAAGTGCGACGAACGCTCGACGCCGTTGCTGTCAAACTCAATGAAAAATACTGAAAAATAATTACGGGGCACAGATAAGGTGCCTCGGGTGGCATCAGGCGTTCATCCCAAGAAGGAGATTCGTCAAGCGATCAAGCTGCTCGAGGCGGCCGGATGGACCGTGGTGCTGTCGAGAGGGCGCAGCAGCCACGCATGGGGTCGGGCGCACTGTCCGTTCGGTCACCGGGAGTGTTCGGTTTCTATCTGGGGCACGCCGGCTGTCCCCGCAAACCATGCGGCTACCCTCGCGGCCAGGGTCGTCAAGTGCAATCAGCGCACCGCAAACGGATCGGGGGTGACATGAGCGCGAGCGACGTTCAGATGGACGAGCCGGGCGAGACGTTCCGCTTCGTGCTGGTGACTGCCGGTGCCGACCTCCTCAACTGGTCCACGCTTGACGCCCTGTACGAGGCTGGTTGCGGCGACGCGACCATCGGGCACGACACGCTGGAGTTCACACGGTCGGCAGTGTCACGGGATCAAGCGCTGTGCTCAGCCTTGCGAGATGTCGAATCGGTAGCAGGCGTGTCCGTTGTCCGAATCGAGTTCGGAGAAGGCTTGACGGAGCGCGCCTGACGCACGCGGAGCTTTAACCCCGCTTGGGGTAACCGCAGTTCAATCCGGCCATCGGCCAAGAAACCGACCCCGGCGCATGCCTACAGCGGACCCTCCGTCTGCCGCAGGAAATTGTGCAGGTTTCGTCAACTCCATCGTTTCTTCCGAATGCAAGCCAAATCGAGACAGTCGGTGGCTACCATTCAGCCTGTCACCAACGCCGTCTCCCAAACCGGGAATGGCATAGCCGAGAAGCAGTGGGTCCCTCAGAGGTCCCTTCGGATCGGCTGTGTCGGCGTTGGTGACAGACATCGACCCACTACCGGAGGGACCCACCTATGGGCGGCACGCCTTGCGCCGAAAGGCGGCCGCTGGTGGGCGGGACCCAGGCGAGCACCCCTAAGCCCGGATCCACCGGTGGGGTGTGCGGTGTGGGGTTGGGTGGGATGTCGGTGGTGCGGTTTGGGGTCGGGGCGGGGTGAGGGCTGGGCGGACGCGTGGGTGGTCGGCGGCGGCTTGGGGGGTGGTTTGTGTGCTGCGCCCGGGGGGTGTGCTGCGCGGCGTGGCGTGGCGCTGGGGTTTGTTCAGCAGCGCTGGGGCAGGTTGCGGATGTGTCGCAGTGCTGTGGTGAACGTGTCGGCCCAGGGCCGTCGGGCCGGGAGCCGCAGGGTGGGTCGGCCGCTGCGGTTGACGAGCCGGCCGGGCATGGTGAGCAAGCGGCGTGCGATGGTGGCCCCAACGGTGAGCTTTCGGGGGTCGTGGACTTGGCCGATGCGTGCTGTCCAGCGTGCGATGTTGTGGGCCAAGGCGGCGCAGGCGAGCCAGGCGGCGTTGGCGGTGAAGCTGGCTGAGGGGCTGTGGGCGAGGCCGCCGGCTTTGAGGTCGGCGGTGGCGAGCTCGACGCGTGCGTGGGATCGGCAGGCGGCGTCGGCTGCTTTGGTGTCGAGTTCGGCTTCGCTGATGTCGGTGACGAATGTGTGGTGGCGCCAGTTGGGGAACAGGTCGGCCTGGTCGCCGACCAGGCGGGTGCGGCGCACCACCAGCCGCACCGTGCGCTCGGGCTTGCGGTTGGGCCGCCGTGCGCTGGTGAGCGTCGTTTCGGCGACTTGGGCCTCGCCGTCGTCGGTGTAGCCGATCGGGGTCCAGTCCGCATCGTCGACGGCCGCGACGGCCCTGCCGACGGCGGGGTTCGAGGCGACAGCGATCACGAACCTGGCGTCGAGCGCGTCGAGCTTGTCGACCAGGCCCCACGACAAGAACCCCGCGTCCGCGCGCACCGTCAGCTCCGCGTCCGGGGCGAGACGGCGCACCCGGTTGACGGTCTCGGCGAAGAAGCGGACATGGCCCCGCTGGGAGGAGCCCTTGCGCATCCGGGAGTGCACGATCTCGCCGGTGTCGTCGCGTGAAGCCACCAGCGGGTGATATCCCAGCCGCCCACCGTGCCCGTATGCAGCGCCGCCCTTCGCGTCGCTGTGCACCACCGCGACCGTGGAATCGACATCGACCGTGACCCGTTCCGCCGCCGGGGCGGCGCCTGCGTCCCACGCGCGGCCCAAAGCCAGCTCCTGGACGCGGTCCAGCTGACGCACATGACCCCACGTGAAGGACCGCAAGAACGTCCCCAACGTGGACGGCGCCACCGGCGCGAACCCAACCACCGACCCCGCCGAGCCGGCCCGCAGCCTGTCCGCGTCCGAAAAGAAAGAGCCCCCCACCAGCATCGAGCACACCGCCGTGAGCACCTTCGCTCCCGACCCGCGGCCCGCCGCAGGCGGGCGCACAGTCTCGTCGATCAAGCCCTCCAAGCCCAACCGGCCCGCCAGCGTGCCCACCGCCAGCAGACCCGCGTCCCCCACCAAAGAGCCCACGTCGAACACTGCCACGACCCGGTCCAACAACCGCGTATCATCGCTCACAGAAAGCGCCTCCCGTCATGGCATCACGCCGCGATCTCACAACCGGCAAAATGCCACCCCAGCAGGCCTTTCTGGTGGACGCAAACCCCACCAGCCCAACCAAACCGATGGATCTGGGCTAAGCGATTCCGTCTGCGACCCGACTCCGCGGTCCTTTCGTGCCTGCCGAGCGTGCTGGTGGTGCTGCCGTTGGCGGGGCTCGCCCTGTATTGGGATGAACGGCGCATGGTGTTCACGCGTCCGCTGCACGGCGGGGCGAACCCGGTGGCAGCAGCGCGTCAGGTCATCCGAGGAATCGAGCCGTATCTCTTCGACCACGGCAATTTCCGCCCGATCGGACGCTTGTGGGAGTGGCTGGTCATCGCATTCGCCTATGACGCGAGCGAAGCGACTGCGTTGCCTCCACACGTGGTCTTGGGCGGGATCCGGCTGCTCATGGCTGCGTGTGTGGCGCTATCGGCTGCTGCGATCGTCAGGGCATTGATGCGATCCGCTGACGTGCAGGCAGGGTCGCTTGTGTCGTTGTACCCGCTGGCCCTGGCTGCGGTCCTGATCACGAACCGTGGCGGTGGCGCCTTGGGGGCGTTCCCGCATATGTTCGCAGGCTCGGTAGCGCTCATGCTTGTCATAGCGCTGATGATCTGCCGCGACCGCGACCTTGAACGACGGGCGCTACGGGGTCACGAGCGCTTCTTGATGGCTCTAGGCGGCGTAGTAGCGGCGGCGTTCTATGACCTGATGTATCTCACCCCGGTGCTCGCCGCGGTGTTCGTAGTGAGTCGAGCTGTTGCCGCGGCCATGCCGTTTCGCGCCCTGCTGGGGACCGCAGCAGCCCGTCGATGGCTTATTCACACCGTGGCGTTCGCTGTCGTGTTCGTACCAACGCGAGCGGTGATCGCCGTCATCTGTGCTTCCGGCGGCTGCTATGACGGCTCGGCACTCAGCCTGTCGTCCACCGCGGCAGGCGCGACGCTGGGACGGTTGTGGAGCGGGTTCCCCCTATTTGGCTGGGCAGAGGCGTCGGAGCGTTCGCAGCGTGCTGGTGTCGATCTCGGATTCGTCGATCTGTGCGACAACTCATACATCGTGATCGTCGTATTCGCGGTCGCCCTCGTGACTGCTGCTCTCGCGCGAACTGCGAAAGCGCCGTTTGATGCACGGCGGGCGAATCAGAGACAGGGCAGGCTCGCAGCGGCGCTGGTGCTGCTCGGCACCTCGACAGCGGTGGGTTCGGCGCTTGTCGCCGGTCTCTCGGAATGGACGCAGAATCGCCAGCCCGCCATCGGTGTCTCTTGGCGCGAGACGCTGCTCACGCAGGTCGGGTGGTCGTTCGTGGCCGCGTCGTGCTTGGTCGTGCTGCACAGGGCCGCATTCAATTGGACGGCCCAACGCGTGCTGAGGAGCACAGTCGCTATCGCACTCGCACTCGCGATGGCAGCGACGCTGCTTGCGAACTGGCAGCAAGCCGAGATTCGGCGCCGCAACGACGCCGACGCACTGACGAGCATGGTCGCCGCGAGCGCCGTGCTGCCAGCGGACGGTCGGGGCGCGAACGATGTCCGCTGCCGACTCATCGCAGCACTCACCGAGGAGGCCCCTGACGGGTGGGCAGGCGGCGAGATGGTCAGAGCAGATCTTGAGCAACTGTGGCTGACCCGCTACGGATTGCCGTACTGCGAAACGCCAGCCGAGTGATGATCGCCGTGTGCCCGGCGATCGTCAGTTGTCGCCGCGGCAGTACCTAGCCCATACGGAAGTCGGGGTCGTGGCGGCGGAGCTCGCGGCGGGCGATGGTCATCTTGTGAACCTCGTCGGGGCCGTCAGCGATCCGCAGCGTCCGCATCTGGGCGTACATCTCGGCCAGCGGGAAGAACTGGGTGACACCGCTGGCGCCGTGCACCTGGATGGCCCGATCGATGATCTTCAGCGCCATGTTGGGCACCACCACCTTGATGCCGGAGATCTCCTGCGCGGCGGCCTTGTTGCCGATGGTGTCCATCAGATGTGCGACATGCAGCACGTACTCACGGGCCTGGTCGATCTCGATACGTGCTTCGGCGATCCAGTCCTGGATGAGGCCTTGCTGGGCAACCGACTTGCCGAAGGTGTGGCGTTCGAGCGCCCGCTTGCACATGTACTCCAGCGCCCGTTCGGCCACGCCGATCGAACGCATGCAGTGGTGGATGCGTCCGGGGCCCAGCCGGGCCTGGCTGATGGCGAAGCCCTCGCCCTCGCCTCCCAGGATGTGGTCCTCGGGCACCCTCACGTTCTCGTACACCAACTCGGGGTGACCGCCCCGGTGGTGGTAGCCGAACACCAGCGGGTCGCGTTCCACCGTGATGCCCTCGGCGTCGCGAGGCACCACGATCATCGACTGCTGGCGATGGCGCGGCCCGTCCGGGTCGTTCTTGCCCATCACAATGAGCACCTTGCACTCGGGCCGCAGCGCGTTCGAGGAGAACCACTTGCGACCGTTCAGCACGTACTCATCGCCGTCCTTGTCGATCCGCAGGCGGATGTTGGAGGCATCAGAGCTGGCCACCTCAGGCTCGGTCATCGAGAAGGTCGAGCGGAACTCCCCCTCCAGCAGCGGTGCCAGGTACTGCTGCTTGACCCGCTCGGAGCCGTACAGGTTCAGAATCTCCATGTTGCCGGTGTCAGGCGCCGCGCAGTTCAGCGCCTCGGAGCTGAACGACACCTTGCCGAGCTCTTCGGAGATCGGCGAGTAGTCCAGGTTGGACAGCTTCGTGCCCGGCGCCTGCGGGTCGAGGTGGGGGATGAACAGGTTCCACAAGCCGCGTTCGCGCGCCGCCGCCTTGAGCTTCTCCATGATTGTCGGGGTGGCGTGCACTTGCCCGGCGGCTACGAGCTCTTCGTACTGCTCGTTGTACTCCTCCTCGTTGGGGTAGATGTGGTCGTCCATGAACGACTTCACGGCCTCCTGCATCTCGAGGCCCTTGTCGGTGTATGCGTGCGCCATGTCGGTGCTCCTGTTTGGTCTGTGAGGTAGGCAAGGTCGGCGCCGATCCGTACAGCGCCTGTGCGCCCCGAAAGCTAGCCCGCGGCTCAGATCAGTTTCAGAGCAACGCAGACAGGTGTTCAGGTCAGACGTGGGTGCCGACGCCGCCGTCGATGGTGAGGCAGGTGCCGTTGACGTAGTTCGCTGCGTTGCTTGCCAGGAAAACCACGCCGGAGGCGACCTCGTCGGCAGTGCCATAACGGCCCTGGGGGACTCCGGTGGAATTGCGGGCGAAGATCGCCTCGGCGTCGGTGTTGTTGGCCTCAGCGATCTCGGCTGCCGCTCGTTCCCACATGTCGGTGCGGATGAGCCCGGGGATGACGGTGTTGGTGAGCACGTTGTCGGCGCCGTACTTGCCCGCCAGCGCCTTGGCGGTGGCCACCATGGCCGCCTTGGTCGCGGCGTAGTCGATGAGCGCGGCGTTAGGGGAGAAGGCAGCGCCGGTGGCGATCATGATCACCCGGCCCCACTTCTGCTTGCGCATGTGCGGCAGGCAGAACCGGGTGCAGCGCACCGCCGACATCAAGTTGAGCTGGTGCAGATCGGTCCAGTCGTCGTCGGACATGTACAGGAAGTTCCGCGACGGGGAGGCGCCCACGTTGTTGACCAAGATGTCGGCGGGCCCGACATCGGCCGTGGCTGTCTCGAGGAATGCCTGTGTGGCGTCGGCATCGGACATGTCCGCCGTGTAGCCGCGGACCGAGCCCGATCCCGACGGCGGCACGTACGCAGCCAGCGCGTTCACCGCTTCGGCGCCGCGGGCGCAGAACGCCACGGCGGCACCATGATCAGCGAACAGCCGCACCGAGGCCTCGCCGATGCCCTTGGAAGCGCCGGTCACCAGCGCCGTCCGTCCGGTCAGGTCCAAATCGAGCATGGTCCTTGCCTTCTGCAGTCAACGTTCGGAATTGCTGCGCCGACGTGACCGATCCGGTGTCCATCGCATCTGCGAGGCGGGAACCCGGCCGCGCTGTACACAGCTGCCTCATCCAGTCTTGCCGACGAGGCGGCCGCTCGCGTATTGGCCCAACCCAATGCCGCCGACCCCGGGGCGAAGACTTACTCCAACAATCCGGCCGTTGGACAGGTATGAGTACTGCCAGAATCGAGCAGCAGTGGATTGACGACCCAATGGCCTTCACGGATGGTCCCGATGGCCCGCATGATGGTGCGGTCACTCTTGCGGCGTCTCTTGACTACGAAGACGACCTCGGCTGAGTCAAGTTGGGCGGCATAGAGCGGATGGTTGCCGAGTTTGGCCAAGCCTGCGGCGGCTTGCCGACCGGCACGTTCGCGCATTGTGAGCTTCATTTCGGAGACGATCCACTGATTGCTGCCGTCGCATTCCCGAAGTGCGATCGCGTCAGGGCGGAGTTCGTCGGGCTCGAATGCGGCGCACTCGTCGCAATCAAACGCAGCAATCAACCCCTCGATCGTGAGGGTGCAGTTGTCCTTACTGATGTGGTTCGGGATTGCCTCGTCAGGGCTGGTTTCCTCTGGACCAATGCGATTCGAATGCGGCGATCGGTCCAGCCTGCACTCGCAGGCCGAGTGTTGAGAAAGCAGTTGGTCGGCGTCGAAGCTCACCGCGCTTCGCCGAGAAGCCGTGCGGTCTCGTCGGCCAAGCGTTCTGCCACGGCTACGTACTCGTCTTCGGGAATGCCCCAGGCCGGATCGACCTCGACAGGTGTAACAGTCGAACCTTGCTCGGGGTCTCCGCGCTCGAATCGGTAGACAGCAAGGTCGTCGACGCTGATCGATGGAGCGTCCGCGGAATCCGGCGACGGTGTCTGAGCCGCCCGAAGCATGCAGTTCGAGACTTGGTGGAGGAAATCGGTGCTGTGGGTTGTGCACAGCACTCGTACACCCGCTTGCGAGAGCGCCACGAGTGTCTGCGCGACTGCGAGCACCGCCTCGGGATGCATGTGTGCTTCCGGCTCGTCGATCAGCAAGAGGTCTCTGGGGCCGAGCACGTCGCTGATCCATCTGATGAGCGGCGCGAGCTCGGCGACCATGGAGGAGGCACGCTGAACCGGAATGACCTCTTTGCCATGCTGATAGCTCAACGACGGCACCTGCTCGCGGCCTCTGGCAACCACGACGCTCCCACCGATGAGGCGCTCAAGATGCGACGCTGCCGTGGGGATATCAGGAGCGACTCGTACTGAGCGTCTCAAAGGCTTCTGCCACGCCCGTCGCTGAGGGCGAGGACTCGTCAACTGCTGGAGCTCGATGAGGAAATCGAGCGCGATGCCCCCAAGAGCGGCGGGTTCCCGACCCGTGAGCGCAAGACCCTCGCGGTCCTGTTCCAACCGAATCCGCACGACATCGGTCCAGGCCTCCAGCAAACCCGATCGTCCTGCGGGCAGATAGTGCGCCTGGCCTCCGAGGCCGGATGTGGGGACAAGGTGGCGGTACCACAGGTAGTCGGCGAGCATTGACGCCGTCCTGCGCTGTAGCAGCTCGCTGCGAGACGCAGCCCCTGCGCCCGATGAACCGGCGAGGAAGTCGTCAAGCAGTTCTACGACAGGCGTCTCGCGCAGGCCGCTGAGGTCGATGGAGTCCAGCGGAGAACCTTCGTGTTCGCCGGAGAGCGAGAAGAGAACGGTCGAGTCAGTCTCGGTGCGTCGACGATGCACGGCGATATCAAGTTCGCCGCCAGTCCTCCACCGCTTCAGTTCGCTGAGTTTCTCGACGTCGAAATAGACGGCGAGGCGGTCTGCGAGGTTGTGGCCCGCACGTTCGAGCCTTGAGCTGATCCATGTTTGGAACTTGCCGACAAACGACGATGCCGGCTCGGCGCCAGCCGTAGCCGCGTGGTTGATCAGGCTGATGACGTCGAACGACTCGTCGCGTGTGAGCGGTGGCGTTGCAGGTCCGTTCGCGCGTTCGAGCGCCTTGTGAGCGGCGTAGATCGCCTGAGCCGTGTACGTCTTGCCGGTGTTGTTCTTGCCGATCAGGATCGTCAGCGGGCGCAACTGAATGGTGCCTTCGGCAATCGGCCCGAGATTACGGAAACGGAACTCTGGGGTTACCGCAGCCTGGGAGTTCACTGGGCTGCTCCGCGACTCGAGCGAGCTACTCGACTCATGTCACGGGAGGCTAGCCGTGGCTCTGCGGAGGCTCAGTCGGCGGCAGCGGTAACTTTGCTGGCCATTGCCGAGTCGGAGTTGGTCGGAGCATTGTGCGCATCGAGCTCGGCAGCGCCTGCCTTGATGCGGGGGATCAGCTCGCGGCCGAAGTCCACGGCGTCGTTGAACGGGTCGAATCCCCGGATCAGCACGTAGCCGATGTCGGAAGGGCCACCGCCGGGGGGCAGGCCCAGTTCGTAATAGCGCAGGATGGAGTCGGCCACCTGCTCGGCGGTGCCCACCAAACAAGACGTATTGCCGGGAGCACCGGTGGCCTCGGCGATCTTGAGCCACAGCCGCTCATCGTGGACATCGCTCGCGGCGGCATAGGACAGCATCCGGTCGCCGCCATGGTCGTACGGCTTGCCCCGGTGACTGCCCGCCACCGTCAGCTTGTCGGTTCCCGCAGCCTCGATGCCGCCCAGAATGCGTTCAGCTCGATCCCACGCCTCGCCCTCGGTGTCGCCCAGGATCGGGCGCACGCTGATCGAGAACCGAGGCGTGCGTCCGTATGCGGCGGCCCGGTGGCGGAAGTCAGCGAAGCGCTCGGCAACGGCCGCCCGGGGCTCTGCGTAAATGGCATACACGTCGCACCGTTGAGCGCCCATCTCCAATGCCTCTTCGCTGGAGCCTCCGAAGAAGATCGGGGGCGACGGCTGTTGAAGCGGTTGCACGTCGGCGCGTACGTTGCTGAATCGGTAGTACGGCCCTTCGTGGTCGAACGGCTCCGGTGACGTCCACGTCCGGCGCATCACGTCGATGTACTCGCCCGCACGGGCATAGCGGTCGACCTTCGGCAGGTAGTCGCCGTCGCGCTGATTGTCCTTGTCGCTGGCCCCGGCGATGATGTGCAGCGCGAAGCGGCCGCCGCTGAGCTGATCGAAGGTGGCTGCCTTGCGGGCGGCCAGCGTGGGCGCCACGAAGCCGGGCCGGTGCGCGACGAGGTAGCCGAGCCGCTTGGTGACCGAAGCGGCGTGGGTCGCCACCGCCCAGCCGTCGGCCGAGGTCGACGTGTAGCCCACCAGCACCAGGTCGAAGCCGGCCTCGTCGTGAGCACGGCTGAAGTCCTCGAGGAACTGGCGGGACAGCCCGCCCTCGATGACGTGCACGGTCGAGTCGTCCTTGGGCGGCGACACGCCGATCATCCCGATGACGTCGAGCGGCACGCCACCACGGTACGCGCAGTGCCGGGCCGACGCAGCGGCCGCGCATCCTGGCGACCGGCGCCGCGGTCGCGCGGTGCCGTACCGACGCAGTGGCTGTGCGACGCGCCGAACGCACGCCGGCACTGCCCGCCGGGCCGGTCGCCCAGGAACTCCGGCGGAGCAAACCACCGGCGCAATACCATCGGTGTCCGTGCGGATCGCTGGCAGCGTCTGTGCCTGCCGCCACGATGCCGCGGCGATTGCCAAGAGTGGAGCGTTTACCGACATGCCAGAACGACCGCCGGTCACCGACTGGGCAACCGACTTCGACCATCTCAGCGAGGAGTGGGCCGCCGACGGGCCCGAGATCATGGCCGACCTGCGCGAGCGCTGCCCGGTCGCCTCCACCGAGCGGTTCTACGGCGCGTACTTGGTCACCCGGCACGACGACATCGTCACCACCGCCCGGAACACCGAGACCTTCTCGAATCGCGTCACTGCGGTCAACACGAACCATCCCGACAAGATCAAGCTCGACCTGTCGCCGATCACGCTCGATCCTCCCGAGCACGGCCCGGTCCGCCGACCGTTGCTGCCGTCGTTCAGCCCGAAGGCCACCGATGAGCTGGAGCCGGCCGTCGTCGCCATGGCCGAACGGCTGCTCGACGACATCGGCGACGCCGAGCTCGCCGACGGCGCCCTCGACTACGCGCAGCTGTTGCCGGTGGAGGTCATGGGTCATCTGTTCGGCGTCTCTGCCGGGATGGGCCCGACATTCCGGCGCTGGGTGGACGGGATGCTCAAGGAAGGGCAGATTGACCTGGCCATCGCACGGCGGGCAGCCCGCGAGGTCCAAGAGTTCTTCGCCAACCAACTCGACGAGCGCGAGGATCTGGGTGACGACGCACCCGACGATCTGGTGAGCACGGTGCTGCGGGCCGAGGCCGAGTTGCCCGACGGCGGCACACGGCCGTTCACCCGCAAGGAACGCATCGGTGCGTTGTTCGTGCTGATGCTGGGCGGCATCGACACGACCTGGTCGACGCTGGGCTCGATGCTGTTCCACCTCGGCTCGCACCCTGACGACCTCAAGCGACTGGTCGCCGAGCCCGAGCTGATGCCCACCGCCATCGAGGAGTTCCTGCGCTACTACAGCCCGGTCACCATCGCCCGCTACATCACCGACGATGCCGAGATCGCCGGCTGCCCCGTCTCGAAGGGCGAGCGGGTGCTGCTGGCGTACCCGTCGGCGAATCGCGACCCCGACTACTTCGAGAACCCCGACGAGCTGATCTTGGATCGCGAGAACAACCGCCACATGGCATTCGGGGTGGGCGTGCATCGCTGCTTGGGCTCGAACTTGGCGCGCATGGAGCTGCGGGTAGGCCTGACCGCCTGGCTGGAGCGCTACCCGCGTTTCGAGCTGGCCGTAGACCCCTCCGAGGTCCAGTGGTCGGTGGGCCCGATCCGGGGACCGCGCAGCGTGCCGCTGCGCATCCTGAGCTGAGCCGGCGGCGACGGGCTCATGAAGTTCGGCGCGGTCCTGCCGACGTGCGAGACCGGCACCGACCCGATCGCGCTGCGCGATTGGGCCCAAGCGGCTGAGTCGCTCGGTTATGCCCACATCGTCACGTACGACCATGTCCTCGGCGCCCGGGACGCGGGCTTCAGCCATTTCTCGATCAACTGCCAGAGCACGACCTGCGAGTGGGGCGGCAACCCCGCTGCCAACCTGGGCAACACCGCCGAGCACATCGCCGCGCTGGAGAGCTTCATCACCTCGGTGCGCTGAGCTAGAACCGTGCGGGAAGCCCACGGCACCAGCGGGGGTGGCGCATGGAACAGATCACGGTGTACCCGGTGGCCCGGATCCACACCATGGACCCAGGCAGGCCGCACGCCGAGGCCGTGGCGGTGGCCGACGGCCGCATCGTGTCGGTGGGATCAATCCAGTCGATGCAGCCATGGCTGCGACGCAACCCCTACGAGATCGACGACCGCTACGCCGCCAAGGTGATCATGCCCGGGTTCATCGACCCGCATACCCACCTGCGGCTCAGCGGCACCTACATGGGGCTGCACTACGTCGGCCCGATCGACTCGGCGTCGCCTACCGGGCTGCGCAAGGGCCTGCCCAGCCGTGACGCCGTGGTGCACCAGTTGCGCGCCCTGGTTGCCGAGCACGGCGACCCGCGCGAGCCGCTGACAGCGTGGGGCTACGACCCGGCCAGCCAAGCCGGGCACCTCGACCGGGACATGCTCGACGCCATCAGCGACACCGTGCCGCTGTGGGTGTGCGCCTACGCACCGCACATCGTGTACGCCAACACGCCGATGCTCGGCCTGATCGGCGTCGACAACGACTCGGTCGGGCACGGCTTGGGCCGCTACCCCGACGGTCGGCTGAACGGCTGGTTCGTGGAGACCGAGGCGACGGCGCGGGCCAACCGGCCCGTCGCGGCCTCGATCTTCGGGCCGGGCACCGGCCGGGCCGCTATTGACCGCATGGGAGCGGTCGCCCGCGCCGCCGGCGTGACCACCACCGCCGACTTGGTATGGGGCATGGCCGACGGCTTCGAGCCCGAATGGACCGACCACGCGGCCGCGATCGCCGAGGGCACCTTCCCGCTGCGCATCTTCATGATCCCCTTCGAGCCGAAGCTGCGCCGCAGCTACGGCGACGACATGCTCGACTTCCTGGCGTCGAAACGGGCCGAGGGCGACGACCGGCTCAACACCCACGGCGTGAAGTACGTGAACGACGGCTCGTACCCGTCAATGACGCTGGTGATGAACTCGCCCGGCTATCTCGACGAGGACACTGCCCACACCGGCGAGGTGCCCTGGGACGACATGGTGGAGCGGATGCGGCCCTTCTGGCAGTCGGGTGTGCAGATCCACTCCCACGCGAACGGCGACCGCACGGTGGACATGACGCTGGACACGCTGGCCGCCCTGCAGGCTGAGCACCCGCGCTTCGACCACCGCTTCACCATCGAGCACTACTGCATCTCGACGCCCGCTCAGGCCAAGCGCCTCGCCGCGCTGGGCGGGCTGGCCAGCGTCAACTGCTACTTCGTGCACTTCCGGGCGCAGCTGCATGCCGATCACGGCTTCGGGCCCGACCGCAGCGAGGCCACCGCCCGTCTGGGCTCGCTGGAGCGGGCTGGGGTCACGTTCGCCCTGCACAGCGATTTCAACCTGGTGGTCACGCCGCTGCAGCCGCTGCTGGCGGTGTGGTGTGCCGTCAACCGGGTGGGTGCCGACGGCGAGACGGTGATGGCGCCGGGGGAGCGCATCTCGGTGGACCGGGCACTGCGTGCTATCACCATCGACGCAGCGCACGTGCTGGCCCGCGACGACCGGCTGGGCTCGATCGAGGCCGGCAAGCTGGCCGACTTCACCGTGCTGGACGACGACCCCTACGAGGTCGATCCGATGGCGTTGCGCGATATCGGCATCGCCGGCACGGTGCTGGGCGGCGAACCCACCTCGTGAGACGCCGGCGCCGCTCGTTCCCCGACAGCTACGGGGAGTGGGCCGTCGTGGCCGGCGCCTCAGAGGGGTTCGGTGCTGCGTTCGCCGCCGAACTCGCGGCTCGCGGCATGAACTCGGTGCTGCTGGCCCGCCGGGGGGACGTGCTGGCCGAAGTACGCGCCCGGCTGCAGAGCACACACCCGGTCGAGGTGCGCTGCGTCGAGCTGGACCTGGCCGACGACGCGATCGCGACCGCTCTCGCCGATGCGGCTGCCGGCCTGGACATCGGCATCGTGGTGTACAACGCCGCATCTGTGCCGATCGGCCCGTTTCTCAGCAACACCGACGAGGCAGTCCAGCATGCGGTGGACGTGAACGTGCGCGGCCCGCTGCGCGCCGTGCAGACGCTGGCGCCGGCCATGTGCGAACGGGGCCGCGGCGCCGTGGTGCTGGTGTCGTCGCTTTCCGGCTTGCAGGGAACCCCGCACGTCGCCGTGTACGCAGCAACCAAGGCGTTCAACACCCATCTCGCCGAGAGCCTCTGGTACGAGCTCCGGCCGTTCGGCATCGACGTGGTGGCGTGCTGTGCCGGGGCCATGCCCACGCCGGGGTATGCCAGGACGTTCGGCCGTGACGTGCCCGGCATGCTGGCCCCCGAAGAAGCGGCACGCCAGACGCTGGACCGCTTGGACCGCGGCCCGCGGGTGGTGCCCGGACGGGTGAACCGCTTGGCTGCCCAGCTCATGGGACGGGCGGTGCCGCGCAAGGCGGCCATCCGCTTCATCGCCCGCGATACGAAGCACCTGACATGAGCGACGCGGTGGCCGGGTTCTTCGCACCCTGGGCGGTGTTCGCCGCGGTCGGCGTGCTGCACCTGGTGCTGCCGGCGCGGCGCATGGCGGGCTATGCGCGCCACGAGCGCACCGGCGAGGTGCTCCAGTACCGGGTCAACGGGCTGCTGGTGTTCGTGATCACGCTGGCGGTGTGGTGCGCGCTGTGCATGACGGGCCTGATGCCCTGGGACTGGCTGTGGCAGCAGCGCTGGCCGAGCGCGCTCGGCGCGCTGGTGCTGGGCCTCGGGGCGAGTGCCGCCACGGTGCTGGGCGCGCCGACGAGCGGGCGGGGCTTGCTCGCCGAGCTGTACCTGGGGCGTCGCGAAAACCCGCAGCCGTTCGGCGGCCGGGCCGACGCCAAGATGTACCTCTACCTGGCTGGCGCCGTGCTGCTCGAGCTGAACGTGCTCTCATTCGCAGCGCACCACTGGGACGTCTTCGGCGGCGATGCCTCTCCTGGCGTCGCCCTGTATGTCGTGCTGATGAGCTGGTTCGTCGTCGACTATCTCGTCTTCGAGCGAGTCCACCTCTACACCTACGACCTGTTCGCCGAGCGGGTGGGGTTCAAGCTCATCTGGGGGTGCCTGTTCTGGTACCCGTACTTCTACGCGGTCGGCCTGTGGGCCGTCGCCGATCTCGCCAATCCCGATGCGCCGGCGTGGCTGCTGGTCATTGCGGCGGCGGTGTTCCTCGGGGGCTGGGTGCTGGCGCGGGGTGCGAACCTGCAGAAACACCGCTTCAAGCGCGAGCCCGATCGGGCGTTCTTGGGCATCGCCCCCAAAGCGCTGTCCGACGGCGAGCGCCACATGCTGGTCAGCGGCTTCTGGGGCGTGTCACGCCACGTCAACTACCTGGGCGAGATCGCCATGGGCGTGGGCTTGGCCCTCGCGCTGGGCCGGCCGTCCATGCTGGCCCCGTGGCTGTATCCGCTGTACTACGTGGCGCTGCTGGTGCCGCGTGAACGCGCCGACGACCGCCGCTGTGCCGCCAAGTACGGCCCGCTGTGGGACCAGTACCGGGCCGAAGTGCGCTGGCGGATCGTGCCGCGCATCTACTGAGCGGGGCTACAGGAACCTCCATGGACACCCCGGGCGCACCTGGATCGGGACCAGTGTCGCAGACTCATCCAGAACAGATCGACGCCGAATGGCAGGCCGTGTTGGGCTCGATCGCAGCTGCCCGGCGCGACGCAGGAGAGCCCCAAGCGGGGGGCGTTGGGGTCACGGTGCTCACTGGCTTCCTGGGCAGCGGCAAGACGACGGTGCTGCGACGGTTGCTGTCCGATCCTGCCGGTCTGCGCATAGCTGCCGTGGTGAACGACATCGGTGCGATCAACATCGACGCCGTCTCGCTGAAGGCCGACGCAGTGGATGATCAGGGTGCGGCAGCGCCGGCACTGGCATCGAGGTCCGGCGAGCGGATCGAGCTCACCAACGGCTGTGCCTGCTGCGCACTGGTGGACGATCTGGCCGAATCGCTCGAAGCCCTTGCCTCCACGGGCGTCTTCGACGCGATCGTGGTCGAGGCCAGCGGCGTGTCCGATCCGGCAACGATGGCGGCGGCCGTCGAGGCTGCATCTGGTTGCCGGCTCGACGGCGTGGTTGCCGTGGCGGATGCGCAGCTGCTGGCCGCCCAGCTCGAAGATGCCCAGATTGGGGTCGCGGTGCGTCGCCAGATCGACGTGGCGCACCTGGTGCTGCTGTCGAAGGTCGACCTCGTCGCTGACACCCATACGGAAGCGCTGACGGCTCGGATCGGCGAGATCGCGCCCGGCCGCATGGTCGTGCCGTCGGTTCATGGGCGCATCGATCCGAGAGTGCTGGTGAGCGCAGCGATCCGGGGTGCGGCATTCGACCCCGCTTCCCCCGGCCACCCGATCGAGACAGCGACGGCCACGGTGCGGGGAGTCGGGCCATGGGAACCCGCCGCGGTCGGACGTCGGTTCGAACATCAGCCCGAGCCCTTGCTGAGGGCCAAGGGCTGGTTCGCCAGTCCCGACGGCTGCTGGCACGAGCTGCAGGTCGTCGGCCGGCGCTGGAGCATCGAACCGGTGAGTCCGCCCGATGACGCCAGCGTTCAGGCCGCTGTGGTGCTGATCGGCCGCGATCAGTCGGCCGTGGATCGGGCAGCGGCCTCGCTCCGCGAGCTCGACTGACCCGGGCGCGTCTCACCAGCGAGTCGAACGTGAGCCGGCGCTGCATTCACGCTGAGACAGTCAGGCGTCAGGGGTCCCCGCCATGAACTGCCGCATCTCTGCGGACGGGGGTCCGGCGGTGCCCCAGCGGTCTGACAGCTCGGGCGTACGCGGCCAGGTGCGCGGCACCCAGGTGGCCTCGTCGATCTGTTGCACCTCGGCGGTGACCTCGGGCACGGTGCCTGCGGGGTCCATGAAGTAGCCGAACGCGTTGTTGCCCGGCCCGTGCCGGCCGGGGCCCCAGCCGACATCGTGACCCGCACGCTTCAGGCGGCCGATCGACGACATGAACGCATCCAGCGAGGGAACCTCGTAGGCGACATGGTTCAGCGATGCCCACTCAGCCCGGTTGAACGCAATCGAATGGTGATCGCTGTTGCAGCGCAGGAACACCATCTGCCGTTCGCTCCAGTCGCTCACCCGGAAGCCCAGCACGTTGCACCACCACGCACACAGCGACTCGATGTCGGCAGTGTTCAGTACCACATGGGCGATCTTGACGGGCGTGAGCTCGGCGGGGCCCGCTGGCACGGCTTCGGTGCACGCCGACAGCTCCACGATGCGCCCCTCTGGGTCGGCAATGCGGAAGCCGTAGCCGCTGCCGGGCCTGTCCACCTCGGCCGGCTCGCTCAGCAGCGTGACACCGGCGCTTCCGAGTTCGGCAGCGGCAGCGTCGACGGCTCGGTCATCGGCGAGTCCGAGGCTCAGGTGGTCGATGCTGTTGCGATCCGAACGATGCAGCTCCAGCACATGGTGTTCCGGACCGGTGGCTCGCAACACCGCCTGTTGTTCATCCGAGTCGCCGAGCCGCTCCAGCCCCCACGGCCCGGCGTAGTAGTCGAGGCACTCATCGAATGCGCTGCAGCTGAGCGCGAGATGGCGCACATGGGTGATGGTCCAACGATCGCCGGAGGCCGCACTCATGCTTGCTCCCGGGCAGCGTCGAGCGCAGTCAGCACGGTCTCGCCGGTCAACGGCATCGAGGTAACCCTCACCCCGGTGGCATCGGCGATGGCGTTCGCAATGGCCGAAGCGACGGGCAGCATCGCCCCCTCGCCGAGGCCCTTGGAGCCGAACGGACCCGGTCCGTGCCCCTGCTGTTGGGTGATCGACACGAACTCTGCCGGCAGGTCGCTGGCCCGCGGCACCCGGTAGTCCACCAGGCTGCCATTGGCGAGCACAGCGCCGTCGAAGCGCATGGTCTCGAACAGCGCGCCGCCGAGGCCCATGATCGCGGCACCCTCGTCCTGGCCACGGCAGGCACCGGGGTGCAGCACCGTGCCCGCATCGCCCGACACCACCAACCGGTGAACGGTCACCACGCCGGTCTCGGCGTCCACCGACACCTCCGCAGCTCCCCAGCCGTACTCCCATGACACACACGGGGATTCCAGCGGCGCACGGCTCTCGCCGGGTGCCTTGAAGAACCCCTCGCCGGTGAACTCGTAGCCGGTGCCGCCGTAGAAGCCCATCACCAGCGGTGCCAGCGGGACGCGTTCGGGCTCGCCCGAGCCGTCCGGGGAAGCCGCGATGACGAGTCCGTCCTGGAACTCGACGCGCTCGAGCGGAATGCCCAGTGCCGTTGCGGCGAACAGCAGGACGCGCAGCCGGGCCGCTTCGGCGGCCTTCTGCACTGCCTGGCCCATGACCGAAATGGCTGACGATGCGTTCGTGCCCTGGTCGAAGGGCGTGTGGTCGGTGTCGATGTCAGACCAGTGGACTCGCTCGCGGCTCACGCCGAGCACCCGCGCTGCAACCTCTCGCAGGGCGGTCTGGGCGCCCTGGCCCATCTCGACAGTGCCGCACTGCACCCAGGCATCGCCCGAGGTGGCCACCTTCACGCGGGCCTGCGCAGGCTTGTTCACGCCTCCGGAGTCCTTGAATCCCACTGCCACGCCACGCCCCCTCCCCGGTGGGCGCTGTTCGTTCATGCCGATGCGGTCGGCCACCAGGTCCAGACCCTCGACCAGGTCCGAGTCCATGGCCGACTCGCCCGGCACGTAGGGCTCGCCCAGCCCGATCAGGTTGCGGCGCCGCAGCTCGACGGGGTCGAGGCCGAGCCGGTCAGCGATCATGTCGATCTGGCTCTCGCACGCGAAGTTGGCCTGCGTGCCGCCGAAGCCCCGGAACGGACCGGCCGGCGTGGTGTTGGTGAGCACGGCGTCGGTGACCGACCGGATGTGCCGCCAGCGGTACGGGCCTGCCACCCGGTAGCCGGCCTTCTCCGCCACGAGCGGGCTGGCGTCCGCGTAGGCGCCCCCGTCGAGCAGCACTTCAGCGTCGCGGGCCACGAGCGTGCCGTCGGCCATGACGCCGGTGCGCAGCGTGAGCCGGGCGTTGTGCTGACGCATCGTCCAGAAGCCCTCATCCATGGTGAGGCAGTAACGCACCGGTGCCCCGGCCTTCAGCGCCAGCAGCGCGGCTATGGGCTCGGTCTTGCAGCCGTTCTTGGCGCCGAAGCCGCCGCCGAGGTAGCCGACGTGCATGCGCACCCGCTGCTCGCCGATGCCCAGCAGGCGGGCCATCTCCTTGCGCACGGGGAACGGGTTTTGGCAGCTCGACCAGAGCTCCAGCCGGCCGCTGCTGTCGAGGTGCTGCGGTGCTGCGCCACCCGACCATGGAGCGCTGGTCCAGCGGGCTACCGCCACGAACGGCTCCAAGTGCAGGTGCTGCTGGCGGCCGTCGAAATTGAACACATCGGTGAAGACGTGATCGCAGCGGTCGAACTCGGCAGGGTCGCCGGTCTCGTAGCCGAAGCGGTAGCAGACGTTCGGCCGCGGCCGGGCGCCGCCGCTCGCGCCCTGGCCGTACTTCGGCGTCATGGCGAGCGGTGCGTCACCGAAGAGCTCGGGTGCGCCGGGGGCCAATGCTTCGTCGAAGTCGGTCACGGCGGGCAGCTGCTCGTAGTCGACTTTCACCAGCGACAGCGCCCGGGCCGCATCCAGCTCGGTGACAGCCGCGATGGCCGCCACCGGATCGCCGATGCAGCGCACCCGGTCCAGGGCCAAAATCGGCTGATCCTTGATGAAGTAGCCGTAGCTGTGCGAGGCCACCAGGGGCCGCTGGGGCATGTGCAAGCGGGTGTCCTGGCTGGCCCAGCGCTCGCACGCATCTGCGTCCAGCAGGTCGCGACGGGTGAGCACGGCTCGCACGCCGGGGGCTGCTTCTGCGTCGGTGGTGTCGATCCTCGTGACCAGTGCATGGGCATGCGGCGAGTGCAGCACCTTGGCGTGCAGCATCCCGCCGAGCGAGACATCGACCGCATAGGGCGCTGTACCGGAGACCTTCAGGGCAGCATCAGAGCGGGTCATGCCGCGCTTCCTGAGGAGCTGTCCGCAGAAGCGTGCCCTGCCAGTGCCGCCGCGGCGGCCTCGACCGCTTCGATCACCATCAGGTAGCCGGTGCAGCGGCAGACGTTCGAGTCCAGCCAATCGCAGATGGTGGCCCGGTCGGGATCGCGATGACGGGCGAGCAGGGCAGCGGCCACCAAGATCAGCCCGGGTGTGCAGTAGCCGCACTGGAATGCGCTGCTCTTGGCGAAGGCGCCCTGCACCGCGGGCAGGATCGATGCCACGTCGCCCCGCGCGTTGGCGCTGTCGGGGTCGCTGGCGGATTCGATCGTGAGCACCTCGGTGTCGTCGGCTTGCCAAGTGAATGTGGAGCACGATGCGGCCGGCATGTCGTCGACCAGCACCGTGCAGGTGCCGCAGACGGCTTGGTCACAGCCAACACGGGTGCCGTCGAGTCCGGCCCGAGTGCGGATGGTGTCCACCAGCATCTCCGAGGGCGGCGCCGCGACGGCAAATGGCTCGCCGTTCAGGTGCATCTCGACATGGGTCGTGCTTCCGGCGCCGTCTCGCGAGACGTCATCCGGCGACTGGACGTCTTGCGAGCGTGCGGGCGGTGCTGCCTCCAGTGAGCGGGCGTCTGGCGGCGCGACTTCTTGCGTCGACGCAGGCCGGGTCGCAGGCACGCCCATGCGGTCATCTCGTGCAAGCACAGGTGGCTCAGCGTGTGCTCGCAGGCACCGATCCACGAGCACGCCGATCATCCGGCGCCGGTAAGCCGCAGTGGCGAATGCGTCGTTGATAGGGTCGGCCAGCGCGGCGAGCGCGGCGGCGACGTCTTCAGTCCTGGTAGCGCCGTGCGGAATCACCACGGTGTACGCGTAGGCGCAGCCGATGGCGACAGCCTGATCCCCGACGGCCACCGAGACGACGGGCTTCAGCGAACGGTCAAAGACGACCTGTCCCGACAGCGGCACCTCGCAGCCGACGATCAGCCGGTGCTGCGGCAGGTCGGCAACGCTGCAGCGATCCAGCGTGCCGTCGGGTTCGGCGACGACGACTGTCGCCTCGGCAGCCGCCAGGATCGGTGCGGCGTCGTAGCCGGGATGGAACGCCGCCAGGTTGCCGCCGAGCGTGCCGGCAGCTCGGATCCTGACGTTGCCGATCGTCCGCCACGTGGCTGCCACGTCGGGTCGATGCGCCTGCACCAGCGGGTCCGACTCGATGCGGGCATGGGTGACGGCTGCGCCGATGAACAAGCACCCGTCGCCGAGCGAGATCTCTCCCAGCATCTCAAGCCCGGTCCCGGCGGATGTCGGTGGGCGGCACAGCGGCACGAGTTCGTCGGCGGCTTGCCCGGCCCGCAGGCGCTGGGCGACGTCGATACCGCCGGCGTGCGCCCACGAGCCGTCCGCAACCGCGGCGGCGGCATCTGCCAGCGAGTCCGGCCGGCGCATCTCGAACGGCTCGATGCCGAGGTGGCTGCGCGAAATCAGCCCGCTCGCCAGTCGAGCCGGTGCGGGTTCTGGCCCAGCGCTCATCGCAGCGGTCTCGAAGCTGAGGCCGTCCGCGGTGCCGTGGGCGTGCGGTTCGGGCGCCTCGCGGTCGGCTGGACGTGGGAGCTGGCTGGGGGAGTCGTCATCGGTCCGCCTGGGGCACTTCGACGGGCGGGATGAACGGCACCGGCATGGGGCCGAGTTTGTCGCAGTCCACCCGGATCATCTGTGGGTTCCCGCTGGCCGTCGCAGCCTCGAACGCTGCGGCGAATTCGTCAGTTGTCGACACATCGCGGTAGCCGATGTCGAACGCCGCCGCCGTCGCAGCGAAGTCCGGCGTGTACAGGTTGACACCTGAGCGGCGGCCCACATGGCGATCCTGCGTGTTGCGAAGCACCCCGTAGCCGCCGTCGTCGAAGACAACCAGTGTGACCGGCAGCTCTTCCTGTGCCAGCGTGGCCAGTTCGCCGAGCTGGGGAGCGATGCCGCCGTCGCCGACCATCACCATCGTGGGCTCGACCGGTCTGGCCACGGCAGCCCCAATTGCCATGCCGACAGCCTGTCCGATGCCGCCGCCTCGGGGGACAACGTTGGTGGTCGGGTCCGTCACAGGCAGCAGCCGGTTACCCCAAGAGCTGTTCGGAATGGTGATGTCGCGCACACGGGGCGCATGTGGACCGAGCACGTTCGCCATGATGTCGCAGATGGACGCATAAGGACCGATGTCGCGGCGCGACTGAGCACGACATTGCTCGCGTGCAGCGGCGACGGCTTCGCTCCAATCGGGATCGCCGCCTGATGCACTGTCTCCGTGTCGCGTGCGGTGTCGTTCGCCGTCTCTTCCGCTGAGCTGATCGACCAGGGCGTCCAAGACGGCCGCGGCATCGCCCACGATCCCGATCTCGGCCGGATAGACCCGGCCGATGGCTGCCGGGTCCACGTCGATCTGGATGTGTCTTTGCGGCATCGCCAGCCGGTAGCTGTGGGTCTCGTTGGATCGGAAGTGCGTGCCGATCGAAATCAGCAGATCGGCCTGCGACAGCAGCTCGGCGCCGGCAGGCGAAGCGGCGAAGTTGCCGATGACCCGGTCGTCGGATTCAGGCACTACGCCACGCCCGGCGTTGGAGGTGAACATGCCCGCACCCGTTGAGCGCAAGAGATCATCGATCTGCCTGCCAGCGCCGACGGCCCCGCCGCCTGCCCACACCAGCGGCCGCTGCGCAGATGCGATGAGCATGGCAGCCCGGTCCAATACGTCATCGTCGGGTTCGGGCACACCATCGGCGGTGTCACCCAAGCTGCCGGCGGCAGCCGGCTCAGGCGCTGTGACCTTGGGTTCGTCCACTCTGAGTGAACCAGTGGCGCGTGGCGCAGCGCCGCCATCGCCGGACGCGAACGGGGCCGGCTCTTGGTACTGCAGGTCGATGGGCCATTCGAGGCTGACCGGGCCGCGCGGGTGCTGGCCAAGACGCCACTTGGCATCGGCAAAATCGGCGGCCGGGTCAGCACCCACTGTTGTTGCCCAGACCGAACACGAGGTGAGCAGCGCAAGCTGGTCGCGGGTTTCGTGGATGACTCCCCGACCCTTGCCGAGGTACTCGCTGGGGATCTGGCTGGTCACATGCAGCACCGGCGAACCGGCGGTCAGAGCTTCCACCAGCGCGCCGGCCGCGTTGGCGGCGCCAGTGCCTGTGGAGGTCACTGCACAGCCGGGGGTGCGGCGAACCCGCGCATAGCCGTCGGCGGCGTTGACCGCCGCGGCCTCGCTGCGGGTCGGCACCCAGCGCAGCCGGTGCGCGAGGGCATCGACCAGCGGCAGATTGTGAACGCTGACGACGCCGAAGGCAGCGTCTGTCCCCAAGTCCGACAGCACCTCCACCAGCAGGTCGCCGCCGTTTCGGCCCTGACTGGAAGGGCCGTTCGCCGTCATGGCAGCCCGATCATGGCAGCACGGTCATGGCAAGGTCGTCATTTCAGAACCGTCATGGCATCACGAAGCCGCCGTCCACCACGATGGTCTGCCCGGTGATGTAGCCAGCCTCGTCCGACAGCAGGAACGTGACGGCACCCGTGATGTCGGCTGGCTGCTGCGGTCGGCTGATGGCCCGATTGGCGGCATAGAGCTCATGGCGCTCCGAAGGGATCTGTTCCGCAGAGGGTCCCTCGGTGAGCCCGGGCGCCACTGCGTTGACGGTGATGCCGTGATCACCCAGTTCGCGCGCCATCGCCCGGGTCAGGGCAATCAATGCACCCTTCGAGGCGATGTAGTGAGCGAGCCGGGGGGAGCCATACAGCGCCGCATCCGAGGCGATATTGACGATCCGGCCTTCGCCGACGGCCATCATTTGCGCGACGAGCTCCCGGCTCACCAGCCACGGACCGCGGGCGTTGGTGGCCTGGACGCGGTCCCACTCGTCGGGCGTGATCTCCCAGAACGCCTTGCCGCCCACGGCGTCGGCGAGGCCGGCGTTGTTGACGAGACCCCAGATGGGTCCGCCGCCGTCGAGACGATCGGCGAACTCGTTCACCGAGGCGTGGTCGCTCACGTCGACCGTGTGCGACTCCGCCGAACCGCCTGCCGCACGAATCTCATTGACGACGCGATCGGCCCGCTCGGGCCGGAGCTCGGCGATCACGACGTGGCCCCCGCCCGCGGCGATCGCATGCGCCATGGCCTCTCCGAGCCCGCGCCCGGCGCCGGTGACCACGACGCGGCGATCGTGCAGGCTCATGTCTGTGCCGTTTGACTTCGGGCCGGTCGTGCGGCCGGCTCAGTCCCGCGTGATCCTCGCCATGGGGGAGTGTGGGGGATAGGTGGGGAGCTGGGGCTTCGATGCGCCCAGCATCACCACGAACAGGGCGTCAGTGTCGCCGACATTTCGGATCGAGCGGGCGGTGCCGGCGGGCACCTTGATGAGGTCGCGGTAGCCGAGCAGCCGGCTGGCCGCTTCGTCGCCGTCGTGGATGGTGACCTCGAGTTCGCCCTCGAGCACGAAGAACGCCTCCTCGACGTCGTGGTGGGTGTGCTCGGGGCCCTCGGCACCGGGCGGCAGCAGCATGTTCGAGAACGTGAAGTGCTCGGCGGCCAGCGCCCGCTCGTCACCCTCGTGATTGCCGGTGCCGCCCGAGCCGATGTAGCGGATCTGGGCGCGGCGATACTGCGGACCGGCCTTGGTCTGGAACGCCAGCGTGTCCCAATCCTCACGCCGGCTGTCTGCTGTGGCGCACATCGAGTCGATGCGTTCCTCGAGGTCGGCTGCTGGTGCTGCGCTGGGTGTCTCGGATGGGGCGGCGGTCTGGCTCATCGGTGTCGTCCTGTGGTCGAGTACGGCGGAGAGTGAAGAGGCGGAGCGGCGGTTGGGCTGTTCGACGGGTCGCAGGGCAATCAGTCAGCGGCGAGCAGCTGCACCGGCTCGGGCTGGGCTGCCAGTCCGAAACGCTGCCGCTGCGCCTCGAAGTCGCCTTCGAGCGCGCGACGCAAGTGCACCACAGGGCGATCGGCCTGCGCCAGATGCTCGTCGCGGCGGGCTTCCTCGACGGTGCGCAGGCCTTCGAGCATCTCCTTGTCTTGATTCAGGACGTGCAGGTGCGTGCCGCGCAGGCGCAGCCGGTAGAGCGTCCGCCAGATTCGGCGCTCGCGGCCGGACACCGCACGGAAACGGGGGAAGTGCACCAGCGTGGCGGCATTGTCACGCGGTGTCAGGAATCCCAGGATCCGCAGCGGCGGACCCGGCCCGGCACTGGGCGGCAGCGGGATGTCCAAACGCACGTAGCTCAGCGCCCCGGTGTGGACGTCGATCCAGTCGAAGTTGGTGCCGGCTTGGTCGCGGCGGCGTACCTCGAACCCGTCGTCGTGATCGTCGACGACGACCCGGTCGTGCGTGACGCCCTCGTTCAGCGTGATCGAGCGCGCGTGCAGAAACGGCGCATGCATCAGGTCCACGAGGTTTTCCAGCCCGAGCATCCAGTTGGCGCCCCATTCCACGGTCTCGGGGAAGGTCGAGTACTGCTCGCCAGTGAACTCAGCCGGAAGCTTGAGCGGCTCAGGCAGGCTCTCGCCGATCCACGCCCAGAGATAGCCGGCTTGCTCGCTGACGGGATAGCTCACGCTGATGCGGGTGCGCTCGGCCAGCGAGCAGGCGCCGCCTTGGGACGGCACCGATGTGCACTGGCCCTCGCCGTCGAATCGCCAGTGGTGGTACGCGCACTGCAACTGTCCGCCCACGACATCGCCGACTGACAGCCTTGCGCCCCGGTGCGGACACAGATCTGCCATCAATCGCACTGCGCCGTCGCCATCGCGCCACGCCACCAAGTCCTCGCCGAGGAGGCGTGTGGGCACTGGCTGGGCGCCCACGAGGTCGGCCACGCCCAGCAGGTACCAGCGGTCCCGCAGTCCGAGACGGGGGTCGCCCTTGGGAAGTTCGGGGGCCGGAGGCCAGATCGGCGGCCGTCGCGCTGCGCGTCGCGCGCCGATACCGGAGTACTGGGAGATGCGGTGTCGGGCGAGTTCGACCAGCACTTCGGCCTGAGCTCGCACGGTCCGAAGTGCCGGTGAGGTTGCTGCTCGCGGTGCCGACACCATGGCGCGCAACTGTATTCGCCCCAGTCGCCGGACTCGGCGGGCCGAGGCTGGACTCAGGGTTCGCGCGGGTTCAGTCCCCGGTGAGGTGCGCCACGCGCGGCATGACGTCGTGGGCGAGCAGCTCCATCGAGCGTCGCCATGATTCGGCGCTTTCGGGCGTCTCGGAGTAGTCGAAGCAGAACAGCAGCAGGTGACCGAAGCCGCCGACATCCGCGTGGATCTTCTCGATTGACGCTGCCACGGTCTCGGGTGAGCCCACGAGCCAGTTGTTGCGGGCGCAGTAGTCGACGGTGACTACGCCGTCGGCGGGCGGGTTGCGCTCGTCGATGAGGAACTGGTGGAAATCGAACGCGCCGAGCAGCGGAATGAAGTACTCGGTCATCATCCGGCCCATCATCCCGCCGTAGGAGTGCTCCCAAGCCTCCTCGTCGGTGGGCGCCACGAAGACTTCGCGCACCATGCGCCAGTCGCTGCGGCTGATCTCCCGCCCGGCGCGCCGTGCGCCGGCTTCGTAGGAATCCCAGTGTCCGCTCACATATTGCGGGTTGAGGTTCAGGCTGAGCGGGATCCAGCCCTTCTCGCCCGCCATCTCCAGCGTCGGGGACGGCGAGTTCAGCCCGGCCACGGCAATCGGCGGGTGCGGCTGCTGCAACGGCTTGAGATGCTGCACGAGGTCCAGATCGGGCATGCCGTGGGGCACCGAGCCCTTCCAGTGCTTGCCCTCGTGGGTCCAGCCGGGCTCTTGGGTCCAGAGGTTCAGGATGAACTCGACCGACTCCTGGGTCATCTCTCGGTTCTCGCCGGCCATGCCGTCCACGCCGAACATCTCCCAGTCGCTGGGCAGACCGCTGGCAGCAACCCCGAAGTTCAGCCGGCCCTCTGAGATGTGGTCCAGAAGCGAGATGCGGTTGGCCAGCTCAGCAGGATGGTAGTAAGGCATCAGGAAACCGCCGGGGCCGATGCGGATGTTCTCCGTGCGCCGCAGCGCCTCCAGCGTCAGCAGGTCAGGCGCAGGATGAGGCTCCCACTTAGCGGCATGGTGCTCACCGATCCACGCCTCGGCGAATCCGTACTCATCAGCCCATTCGATGACCTGCAGGTCCCACTCCCAGCCTTCGCGCAGGTCGCGCTCGGGCGGGTGGCTCGGCATGGTGAACAGTCCCAATTCCATCGTGATCCCCTGTCAGGCTCAGCGGCGCTGCGAAGTCATGCGCCTCGCCGCCGAAACCTACTGCGAACGCCGATGCGCGTCTGCAGCCCGCAGTTAGGGTCTCGTCGATGGCTGGTGAACTGGTGCCGGTCCGACGCCTGTTGCTCGCAGCGATTGGTGCCGTTGTGGCGATGGCGGTCATCGGGTCGTGTGCCACCGACGCCGGCCACCACGTCGATGCGGAACCCGGCTGCAGGGCGCATGCGGGGCCGGAACCGGCGGATCTCCTGGATTGGCAAACCGATTATGACCAGCCACATCCCGCGGTGTCGTGTGTGGTGGGCGACGGGATTCTGGCGGGATGGTGGCAATGGCACGAGTTCTCGGCACCCGACTGCACCTACGTTGCGGTGCTGCCCGTCGAAGGCCCCGATGAAGACGGCGACCTGTTCTGGTCGCGCCGGAATGCGATCGAGCCAGTTCAGCTCCGCGCAGGCGACGTCGTGGTCGGCTACGCCACGGTCGGTGTCGGCAACTCGGGCCCCATCTCATCGACTGCCAGGGCCGAGTGCTTCCTTGAGCACATCGGTCCCGAAGACGGTCCGGAGGAGTAGGCGGTCACCGAGATCGTCGACCTCACGGAGCCGTCCGCTGGGAATCCAAGCATCAGCTCACGCGGCTCTTGGGCACCATGGTCACGCTCACAGGCATCATCGTGGCTTCGCTCCGCGCCTCGGTTTGACAGACCATTCATTTGACAGACCATTCAGTCGTCGGGTCGGGTCTGTTGAAGCGCGCGTTGCTCCGCTCAGGATGACCGCCGCCGACTGGCCGGCCGGTCCGAGTCGTCGGATCGGATCCGTTGTGGTGGGGGTTGTGCTCCTCGCCGGTGCTACAGCCGACAACGCGGCGAAGACGCGCATTCATCGGGCGCATTCAGGATGCGGGGTCGTCCCATAGCGGTGTGACGCCGGCTGTGGGTGGCGGAGGTCTCGTTGTGGTCGGTGCCTGCTTCGGTGAACTGCGCTTGGCCGCGGGCTGTGTCGAACGGTGTTCGGCATTGGGTTGCGCTGAAGGGCGCTCGGCTTTGGATTGCGGCGAGCCGCGTTTGGCTGTGAGTTGCGGCGCACCGTGTTCGGCCGCGGGCTGGGGTGCTCGGCGGTTGGGTTTGCGTTGGGGGGCCGGTTCGGCGGGTTTGGCTGGGTCGGGGGGTGCCAGCCGGCAGCGGCCGTCTCGGATGGTCACTTGCCAGTTGTGGTCGTGGATGAGGTCGTGGCAGTGCCAGCACACCAGCACGAGGTTGTCGAGGCGGGTCTTGCCGCCGCGTTGGCAGGGGACGATGTGGTGGGCTTCGCATTCGCCCGGCGGTTCACCGCAGCCGATGCACGCCCCGTCGCGGGCGATCAGCGCGCGACGTTGTGCTGCGGTGGGTGCTCGGCTGGCGACAGTTTCATAGAGCGGTGTGAGGTTGTCGCCGAAGATCTCGACCGAGACATCGGAGTTGCAGGCCAGCCGCCCCAAGGTGCTGGGCGGGATCGGGCCGACACCGCAGATCTCGGCGATGCCGACGGGCGTGCCGACGAATGCGGCAAAGTCGGATCGCACGATGATCTCTGCTGGTTTGGTGCTAGCCGGAGGAATCGACCTGGCTCGTGATGCAGGCTCGGCATCGCCATCTGACTCAGCGCTGGTGACGAGGAGTGTGTCGAGGGCGTCGGCCATGCGCTGGTCGCGGGTGCGCACGGCCGCTTCAGGCACGGAGCCAGCGTCGCTGTCGCCACCGTCACAGGCTTGTCCCCGGGGGCTGCGAGTGGGTCTGGCGGCGGCGGTCTGCTTGGCGAAGCAATTCAGCCTGACGGCGAAGGCGCTCCTGGATGCGGGCGCCCATCTCGGCATCGAACGAACCGCGCATCTGCACTGAGCCGTCTTCGCCGTTCCAGAACCGCAGGTGGCGATTGCGCCGGTTGCGGCGGTGCTGCGCGGCGAGATCCTCGGCGCTTTGGTGCTGGATGGCCCAGCGCTGCGCGGCCTGGGCGAACTCGTCTGGGGGGAGTGTCTTGGCCATCTGCACAAGATCGGCATCTGCCTGCACGGCGTCGGGGCTGGTCTTGCGCACCGTCTGAGCGAGCTTGGCGGCGTTCGCGAAGCTGATCTCTCCTTCAGCGAGGCCTGAACGGGCCACCGGCAGCTCAGCCAGCTCGGCCTCGGTGCGCGCGTTGCGGGCAGCATCGGCGCGAGACCGCCCGCCGACCTGATTCAGCAACCCTGCGCCGCCGTCGCCGTGGCACTCCCGCCGTGCGACGGCCGAAGCAGCCCTGGTCTCGAGCAGCTCGACACGTGAGCGCAGCGACTTCGCCAGCCCAAGCGTGCGGCGAAGCTCGCCGGTCGGTGCCGCTTCAACGCCGTCGAGCGCTGCGGTGAGGCAATCGAGCGCCTGCTGCACGTGTGAGAACATGCGTTCAACCTAGATGGGGGGTGTGACATCGAAGGGTCCATTTGGGTCGGCAGTTCGGGCTTGGGTCTGACTCGGGGTGTGACGGGCCGTTGTGCCTTGATCGTGATCTGTCGGTCTGGTGCTCGGGCCGCTTTGGGCCCCGAGGCAGTGGCTGCGCCCAAGGGCGGCGACGGGATCGTGGAGTCGATCCGCCAGATCCGGGTCGCGTCGCGTTCGACGCGTGCTCATCTCACCCGGGTCTCGAACCAGATCCGGGACCTCATCGTGACTGCTGCTGATCCGCTGCGCTGCGAGCTCGAGCCGCTCACCACAACCCAGCGGGTAGCGCGCTGCGCCCGGTTCCGGCCCGGCGACACGGCCGATCCCGCCCAGGCCGCCAAGCTGGCATTGCGCGCCCTGGCCCGTCAGCACCAGGCCCTCGACGGCGATCTCGCCGAGATGCGAGAACACCTCGACAAGCTCACCGCCGCCGCGGCCCCCCAGCTGCGAGCCGCCAAGGGCATCGGACCCGACGTCGCGTCGATCCTGCTCATCGCAGCCGGCGACAACCCCGACCGTCTCCGCAGCGAAGCCTCCTTCGCGGCGCTATGCGGCGCCAGCCCCGTCGAAGCCTCATCAGGCAAGACAGCACGGCACCGCCTCAACCAAGGCGGGGACCGCCAAGCCAACCACGCCCTGTGGCGCATCGCCATGGTCCGCCTCGCCACCCGCGAACGCACCCGCGCATACGCCGCCCGCCGCCAAGCACACGGCAAGACCCGCCGCGAGACCATCCGCTGCCTCAAGCGCTACATCGCCCGCGAAGTCTTCAACCTGCTCACCAAACCCCAACCCGCCCCCAACACCGAGGACCTCCGAGCCCAACGACACACCACCGGACACAGCCTCGCCACCGCCGCCGCCCAGCTCAACACCTGACCAGCCACCATCAGCGCCATCGAACGCGGACACGCACCCCACCACCACCTCATCAACGCCTACCGCAACCGGCTCAACAACCAACAAACCGCCGCTTGACGAACCATAGGAGCATCACGAATACGCCCACACAGCCATCGGCTCATCGGCCTGCTGCTGCGGGCGGTAGTGCCATCGGGAAATGAACCGGGTGATGTGACACCCAGCGGTCAGGATCGTGGGATGGAATTCACCGAACATGACTGGATTCGATTCGGCGATGCCGTGATCGACTACGAGATCAAGCGCAGCACGCGGCGGCACAAGACGATGGAGATCTCTGCTGGACCCAGCGGCGTCCGCGTCGCGGTGCCTGCAATCACGCCTTCTGAGGAGGTGGCGGCCTTCGTCCGCAACAAGGCGCATTGGATACTCGCGCACACTGCGGCACCGCGCGCATCACCGGCGCCGTGTGAGATTCCGAGCTCGGTTCCCTATCTCGGCCGGCAAGTGAACGTGGTCGTCAACAACGGGTGCCTCGCCGAGGTCGACGTTCGCTTTCGGCCCTGGGAACTGCAGGTGTTCCTTCCCCTGGAAACCGATGAAGCGAATGCCGCCGGGCGGGCTCGCAGTGCGCTCGCCGAGTGGTACTGGCTGCGTGCCTGCGAGCATGTCACGACGAGCGTCGACCGCTGGTGGCCCGATCTCGGACGTGACTGCATGCCGGAGATCCACATCGGGGACCAGCGCAAGCGATGGGGGAGCTGCGCTGCGGATGGCCGGCTCAGGTTCAACTGGCGGCTCGTGATGCTTGCCCCACGACTGTTGGACTACGTAGTGGTCCACGAGCTGGCGCACCTCACCGAACGCAACCATGGACCGGCGTTCTGGGCACTCGTCGAGGCGATCCTCCCCGATGTTGCCGAGCGAAAGAGGGCGTTGCGGTCGGCCGAGGGCACCCTTCCGATGTGACGGCAGGCTGTACCGGCTGGCTGGTACACGATTGATCCCGACGCATGGGCAGTCGGTGCCTCATACATTCGTAGGGGCACCTGATAGCGCACGCACTGCGGTTGCCGCAGCCGCGTGCACAGCCCTAGGAGGCTGGTCGGAAAGCCGCTATTTCGGCGTTTGTCAGATGCAAACCCGCAGGTCAGGGACTTGCTGTGTCGGCAAGATCCCCTTTTCCGACCAGCCTCCTAGGAGACTGCTGATTTATTCGGATCCGGGCAAGTCTGCAACGCTCTGACCTGCGGCTTTGTGTCCGTGAATCGGCGATTTCGGCAATTGCTCAGCAGTCTCCTAGCGGTGTGATCGGAGCGAACGGATGCCTGTTGACCCGGATCGGGAGACGTGGAAGCCGGGAATGTCCTGGGAGAACGCGGTCGCAGAGATCGCGTATCTCAAGGAGCTGGCCGCCGAGATGGGCGGGCCCGAGCGCATCGACCGCCAGCACCAGGGCGGGCGCTACACGGTGCGCGAGCGCATCGCCAAGATGGCCGATCCTGGCTCGTTCGTCAAGATGGGCGGTCTCATGGGCGGTCCGGAATACGACGACGATGGCAACATCATCTCGTACCTGCCCAACACCACGGCGCAGGTGGCACCCCGGGTCGACACCGGCGACCCGCTCGACCGGCGTCCCGATGAGCTGCTCAACATCATTCCCACGAACCGGCGAGCCGGCTACGACGCACGGGCGCTCATCCGCCACGTCGTCGACAACGGAGAGTTCTTCGAGATGCGCCAGCACTACGCCGGGGCGATCATCACCGGTTTCGCCCGGCTCGACGGCTACAGCGTGGGCGTGGTCGGCAGCGACCCGATGCGGCTGGCGGGCGCCATGGACGGCGACGGCGCCGACAAGTACACCCACTTCGTCGACCTGTGTGATGCGTTCAACCTGCCCATGGCGATCTTCCTGGACATGCCCGGGTTCATGCTGGGCTCAGCCGCCGGGCGCAAGGCCACCATGCGCCGCGGCGTGCGAGCGCTGATCGCATCGGCCGAGGCCAGCGTTCCGAAGGTGGAGTTCAACGTGCGCAAGTCCTACGGCGTAGCGGCCGACGCACCCAAAAGCATCGGCCTGCCGCACAATCTCAACCTGCGGTTCGGCTGGCCCGCGGGGGAGTGGGGCGGCATTCCCATCGAGGGCGGGGTGGCCGCGGCGTACCGGCGCGAAATCGACGCAGCGCCCGATCCCGAAGCGCACCGAGAGATGATCGAGGAGCGGCTGCTGCGCCTGTGCTCGCCGTTCAAGGCAGCCATGCATGGCGACGTCGTCGACCTCATCGATCCCCGCGAGACCCGCAGGCTGGCGTGCACGTTCGTGGAGCTGGCCCAGCCGGTGCTCGAAGAGCTGCCCGGCGACCCAACAAGCACGCCGTGCGCTCCTGAACGCCGCACGTCCCTGAGCGCCCGGCACGCGCCCGATTAGCGTGACGCCGTGACTCAGAGGCTGAGCCGGTAGGCGCAGCCGTGGCCCGAGCGGCCCGTGAGCGGAGCGAACAAGAGCGGGAGACAATCGGTGCCACAACGAGAAGGCTCTTCTGCCCACGCGATCTCTACTGAGAACGCGCTCAGGTTCGGGTGGCTGTCGCCGTGCATCGGCAACCGATGGAGCGACCACCGCCCGATCGTGGCCGACCAGGTGGAATGGCTGCTGCCCGAGGTGATCGGGCACTTCGACTCACTGTGGATCGCCGATCACTTCTACGGGTTCGACGCCAAGACAGATCCGTTCCTCGAAGCCTGGACCGCCATCACCTGGTGCGCGGCCCGCCTGCCCGGCGTGCAGCTGTGCCACCACGTGCTCGGACACGGCTACCGGCCGCCGGCACTCACCGCGAAGATGGCGGCCACGCTGCAGTACCTGTCGGGCAACCGGTTCATCCTCGGCATCGGGGCCGGTTGGCGGGGCGACGAATACGAGGCATACGGCTACGAGTTCCCGCCGCCCAAGGTGCGATTCGCCCAACTCGAAGAGGTGGTCACGATCTGCCGCCTGATGTGGACGCAGGACGACCCCAGCTTCGAGGGCGAGCACTTCCGCATCGAGGGCGCAGCAGCGCCGCCCCTGCCCGAGGTGCCTCCGCCCATCTGCATCGGGGCCTCAGGCGAGCAGATCGGCCTGAAGGTCGCTGCCCGTCATGCCGACATCTGGAACACGCCGTGGCGGCGCGATCTCGAATCGCTGAAGCGCAAGTGCGGCATCGTGGCGGACGAGCTCGACCGGCTGGGCCGTGACCCCGCACACGTCGAGATGTCGACCACCGTCGAGCGGGCGCTGCCGACGACCGACAGCGAATCAGCGGAGTACGTCGAGTTCCTGGCCTCGCTGGCCGAAGTGGGCATCCGCCACTTCGTGCTGGACTTCGGCAACCCCGACAGCGCCGAGCCGGCCCACCGGTTCGCCGAACAGGTCATCGCGCCCCTGCGGGTCCAAGCGGCCTGACTCGGTTCATTCGCCTATTGCCCTGCGCGCCCGAGAGCGTAGCGATCAGTCAGCGAACAGCTCCAGCTCGGCAGGTGTCGCCGACCCTTCGCTGGCTCTGGGCGAGCGCATTTCTGCCCGTTCCAGGGTCTCGGTGTAGACGCTGTGGGCAGATCGACCGGCTGATTCGAATGCCATGACTTCGGTGCCGATGAACTCGACGGCGACCGGGTCGCCGCGGCGTACGGCGGGATCGGGACCGCAGCGCACGCGCAGTCGCGTGCCGTCAAGGTTTGCCACCACCATCGAGTCGTGGCCGTAGAACTCCACCAGCTCGACCTCTGCGCCGGTTCCCGCACCCAGCCGAAGCTGCTCGGGGCGGAGCATCACATCCACGATGCCGGACGGGGCAGTTGCTTCCCACGCACCGTTGTCACTGTTTGATGCCGTGCCGCCCACGGGGAGGCGGCCGAGCGCTGTGTGCGCGACGCCGCCGGCGGCCTCGCAGCGGAGCCACGATGCGGTGCCCACGAAGTCGGCTACGAACGGGTCAACCGGCTGGCGATACATCTCGTCAGGCGTGTCGACTTGCATGAGGCGGCCGTCGCGCAGCACGCCGACTCTGTCGCCCACCACGAAGGCCTCGTCTTGGTCGTGGGTGACGAACACTGCCGTGATGCCCAGCTCGATCAGCAATCGCCGGACCTCGCTGCGGACCTCTTCCCGCAATGAGGCGTCGAGATTTGAGAACGGTTCGTCGAGCAGCAACACCCCTGGGTGCGGGGCCAATGCCCGAGCCAGGGCCACTCGCTGCTGCTGCCCTCCTGACAGGGTCGACGGCAGGCGGTCCTCGAACCCGGCCAAGCCCACGAGATCAAGTGCTTCGCCGATACGGCGGGGTGTTCGCTTGGCGCGTTCGAGCCCATAGCCGACGTTGCGGCCAACGGTGAGGTGCCCGAAGAGTGCCCAGTCCTGGAACACCATCCCCACCCGGCGCGACTCCGGCGCCACCCAAGTGCCACCGCGGCCTGGCGGGCCTGCCACGAACCGGTCGCCGAGCTGAATAGTGCCTGCGAGGGGGCGTTCCAGCCCCGCAATCAGGCGAAGCAGCGTTGTCTTGCCGCACCCGCTCGGGCCGAGCAGGGCAACTGACTCGCCGGGCTCGACCCGCAGCGACAGTTCGCGCACCGAGTACTCGCTCGCCGCTGGCCCGGCCGGGGCGTCGACGTCGGCAGATGTCTGAACGGCTTGCAGGGGTCCGTAGGAGTGCGTGACGTTGTCGAGGACAATGGATCGAGCCCCGGGCCAGTGGCGATCATGGCTGTTGCCGAGCCGTGCGTCCGACTCAGCGGGAGCCGTACCTCGCCTGCGTCGCTGTGACCGAAATGCCCGGACCATGCGCACCGACAGAAGTATATGCAACCGCGTTCGAAGATATCCAGAAGGGTGAATGCCAGGTGATGACGATGCCTGCTACCAGTTGGTAGGCATAGCTAATGACACTGAGCTCCGCTGCCGGCTGTTCGACGCCGAAGTAGGTTCACATCGAAATACAGCGTGAACCTTGGGGAATGCCGTGACCGTGACGAACGATGACCGGGTGGAGATCAGGGATCTGATCTCTCGCTGCAACAAGGCGATCGACACCGGCGACGCCGACGGCTACGCCAACACCTTCACGCTGGATGGGCGGTTCATCGGGATCGTCGGCACCTTCACCGGCCGCGACGAGCTGTGTGCGTTCGCCGCCGCCTCTGCCACCGAGGAGCAGTACGCCGAGTTCGTTTCCGCACAGCACTGGGTGACCAACGTCGTCGTCGATCCGGTGAAGGGCGACAACGAACGGGCCACCGTGCTCAGTCACCTGCAGATGGTGAAGCCCCTGGCTGACGGCGGACGGATCCTGCTGGTCGGCCACTACGACGACATCGTCCGCAGGGCCGATGGCGGCTGGCTGTTCGAGCAGCGGATCGTGGTCTCGGACGCTTGAGACCCATGCCGGCGTTCGACATGGCCCCCAAGATGGCCGAGGGGCTGCCCGCACCCGCGGGTGTGTGGTCACCGATCCCGAAGTACAGCTTCGTGGGCGGCAACAACGATTCGCCCAGTGTGCCGGTCGGCGGACTGACCGAAGCCGCTATGGCGGTGCTGGCCAAGCACGGATCGAACCTGGCCACCTACAACCTCGGCGGCAACCCGCAAGGGTTCGAGGGATTGCGGAGCTTCGTCGCCGAATCGCTCGCTGCGAACGCCCACATGACCACCGATCCCGATCAGGTGCTGGTGGTGTCCGGCTCACTGCAGGCCCTCGACCTGGTCAATGCAGCGTTCCTGCGTCCAGGCGACGTCGTGGTTGCCGAAGAGGCGACATACGGGGGGATGATCTCGAAGGTGAAGCGCCGCGGCGCGAGCTGCGTCGGAGCCGAGCTCGACGACGACGGGATCATCCCCGAGCGCCTCGAATCGCTGCTCGACGAGCTGGCTGCAGCCGGCACGCCGCCGCGGTTCGTCTACACCATCCCGACCGTGCAGAACCCCACCGGTTCGGTCATGCCCGTCGAGCGCCGGCGGCAGATCCTGGCAATCGCCCACCGGTTCGGGGTGCCGATCTTCGAGGACGAGTGTTACACCGACCTGCAGTGGACCGGCGAGCGTCCGCCAACACTGCGGGCGCTGGACTGCGCCGAGTCGGAGGGGCAGAGCGCCGTCGTCTACTGCGGCTCGTTCTCGAAGTCGATTGCCCCTGCGCTTCGGGTCGGCTACTTGGTGGCCGACGTGCCGATCATCCGGCAGTTCGCTGCCCTGAAGGACGATGCCGGTACCGGCGCACTGGAGCAGCTCGTGCTGGCCGAATATGCGAGCGCCCACTTCGACGACCATGTGAGCCAGCTGCGGGACACCTTGCAGGCGAAGTGCCGAGTGATCCGTCGCGCAGTGAACACGCACCTCGGTGCCTTGTCGCGTGTGGCGATCAAGCTCGGCGGGCCGGTGCAGGTGACCGACCCCAAGGGCGGCATCTTCGTGTGGCTGACGTTCCCGCCCGGCACCGACACGGCGCGCTACTTGGCGCCCGCGGCGGAGCGGGGCATCCAGTTCAACGAGGGAGCGGCGTGGTCGGTCGACCCGGCGTGGGGTGCGTGCCGGATGCGGCTGTGCTTCGGCAGCCTGTCCGATGACGACATCCGCGACGGCGTCGCCGCCCTCGCCGAGGTGATCGCTGCGAACTAGCAGCCGCGTCAGCAAACGTTTGCGCGGTGGCCGACGCCGCCCATCCGCTTGATTTCAAGCCTTCCAGCAATCACCGTCACGGCGAAGGTTGCCTGATGCGGCACTAGCAGCCGCTAGCCGCGACGTGCCTGACCGGCCGCTAACCGCGGCCGTGACGCAGGAGCTTGCCGGGGGTTGCACCCGCGCGCTCGCCGTCACGGAACGTCTCGACGCCGTTCACCAGGATGTGCCGGTACCTGTGCGCACGCTGCACCCGGCGCCATTCGCCGCCTGGCAGGTCGTAGACCGCCTCGCCGATCCACTCGGGATCGATGGCCAGTTCGTCCATGTCATAGACGAGCACATCGGCCGGTGCGCCTTCTTTCAGCATACCGCGATCCTTGAATCCGGCTGCGTGCGCTGCGAGCGATGCAGCCGCCCGCATCGATGACTTCTTTGGACGGCTTGTCGGGTCGTCCGCCGATCTGGGCTATCCGTCCGTCGGAGATCCACAGGTCTCCCCGGAAGCTCGGCACGCGTGTCCCGTCCACGATCGTGCCGTTCTTGATGTGGATGTCGTATTCCTCCACGATGTTCCCCCTTGGCTCAGCGTGCAGCACAAAAACCTAACGCAGCTTCGTAAATCGGCAGCTCTGCCGGGAGGCTGAGGGTGTCAGAAAATGCTGAAACCGCCGTCGATCTTGATGACGTCGCCGGTGTGCCAGCGAGAGGCGTCGCTCATCAGATACACCGCGATCGGGCCGAAGTCGTCAGGCACGCCCCAGCGGCGCATCGGGATGCGCGGCATCACGTTGGCGACGAACTTGTCCCAGTTGAAGAGGCGCTCGGTCATCGCCGTATCGATCCAGCCGGGGATGATGGCGTTCGCAGTGATCTTGTAGCGGGCCATCTCGACCGACAGGCCCATCATCATCGCCAGCATGGCTCCTTTGGTAGCTGCATACGCCTGCCCGCGGGCAGCGCCCTGGATTGCTGTGCCACTCGAGGTGAGCACCAAGGCGCCGCCCTCGCCTTGGGCAATCATCTGCCGGGTGGCGGCGCGCAGCGTAAAGAACACGCCGTGCAGGTTCACGTCGATGACGCTGAACCAGTCCTCATCGGAGTGCTCGTGGAAACCCTGCTGGTTCTGGGTGCCGATGCCGGCATTGGGAAAGCAGGCGTCGATGCGCCCGTAGCGCTCCACGACCGCTGCCATGGACTCCTCGACCTGTTCCTGGTCGGAGACGTCGCAGCGCAGCGCGCTCGCGGACGGGTTGATCTCTTGCAGCTCGGCCTCGGCCGCAGCGTTCTTTTCCGGACTGGTGCCCCAGATGCTGACGTCGGCGCCGGCAGCGGCGACGCCGCGGGCATAGCCAAGCCCGATGCCGCCGTTGCCCCCGGTGATGACTGCGACTTTGCCAGTGAGGTCGAAGCCTTCGTACTGGTACGCCACAGCGGGTTCAGCCCTTGATCTGGCGCATGAACATGCCGTTGTCGAAGTAGTCCCGCCAGAAGGTGATCAGCCCGTCGTTGACCTCGAAGATGCCCATTACCGGCAGCTCGATGAGGCGGCCTGAGCCGGTGTGGAAACGGTCGACGCGCTCGTTCATGACCGTGTTGCCGGTGGCCGTCTGTCGCAGGACCTCGAACTCCACGGGTCCGTCGCCCTTTGTCAGGCCGCTGAGGAACTCCTTCATGGCATCCGGGCCAGTCATGTCGCCGACCGGCACATTGTCGTAATAGACATCGGCGGACACATGGGCAGCAGCGCCGTCGAGGTCCTTCGCCTCGATGCAGGCGATGAACTTGCCGACGACCTCGGTGGGGGTGTCAGCGGAAGCAGTCGAATCAGTCATGTCGGGGCAACCTTCCGGTTTGGCCTGGCGGCAGGCGGATCCCGCCGCCGGGATCTTGTCCTAGCACGCGCCGTCGGCCAGTGCCGCGGCATCCTCACCACCTAACCTGACACCACCGAGTCCAGCAGCCCCATCCCGCAAAAACGCGAAGGCTCCCCGAGATAGCCGATCTGGCCGAGCGAGGCGTGCTCCGCTCCAGCGACTGACCCCGAGCGAGGCTCCGGCGAACTCGTCCCGGAATTCCCATCCCATATCCGCACCGCCTGTGTCACCGCGGGGTGAAACTGGCACATGAGCCGTTCACCTAGGACGAGTGGTGAGATGACCAACGGTTGGCCGGACGAGAGCAGCGCTCGGCAAGCAGCGTGCATCCGCTGGCCACGAATGAACGCAGCCCCAAGATCGCCCACATCAAAGCCCGCACCGCCAAACTGCCCTGGCGCGGCCTCGACAAAACCAACGCCTGGCTCGACCTGCGCGTCGCAGCGCTCAACCTGGACCTCGCCGGCCGCCTCGGCATCATCGCCTGACACACACCCCCGACCCCGTCACACCACCAGCCACACACCCGCACCCGCCAGCCCACAACACCAACCACAAACCCCAATAACCGACCACCCTCCTAGTGGTGTGTCGCAGTTTTCCTCCGGGCATCATGCAGCTCGCTGACCTGCAAGAATGGGCTTGCTTCAGCCCCAGCCATTTCAGCGACACACCACTAGGTCGTATCGCCGGCGAAGAGCAAGGCGACATCGCTGCCCCACTCAAGCCCTGCTAACTCCGTCATTTCGCGCATGAGCCTTTGATGGTTTCTCGCTGATCGCGAGACGTACAGGAACCACTCGGGGTGTCCCGGAACTTGCCGGTAGTACTGGGCGCGCTTGCTTCGCAAGATAGGAGCAGACTCCCTGACCGCTCGCGGACTCTTCATTCCCGGCTTGACCAACGCAGCCAGCTCACCGAGCAAGCCGCCATTCCCGTTCTGCAGTTCTGAAGCAAGCAGCAGATATATACGTTTGTACACGGTCGCTTCGTGCTCCTTGCCCTGAATCCGAATGCCGCGCAGGGCGCCTGACCCAGTTGCCGGCTTGGGAGTCGGTCCCTCTGAAGATGGCTTGTTGGTTACAGGGTCGCCGAGCTGCTTGAGCCATCTCGTCACCGCGGCCTTCATTCCCGAGGTCAGATCTGCCGGTGCGGCACGCAGCCAAGCAAAAACATCACCGTGCTCGTTTGATGCGCCGGGTACCGCAGAAGACTGCCGCAGGAACGTCTCGGCATCTTCGCGCCAAGGCCTTGACCCGGTCGCCTGTTCAGCGCTCTCAATGAGCAGGTCCCGCAGCAGTTCATCCGGTTCGGACAGCAACGCATTCCAAGCCGCTGGGAGCGCCTTTCGGCCTTGTTCACGATTGAGGATGTCTGCAAGGCGCTTCTCGGCATTGGACTTCGCTTTGCCTCTGACAACTTCCTCGCGAGACAGGTAACGCTCCATGTCGGCCGCCATCGCTGCGAGATCACGGCTCTCCTTGATCTCGTGGTGACAGAAACGACGCTCGGTCGGTTCACCTGCTGCCATGCTCAGGTACAGGTCCCATACGTTGCCGTCGGTCAACACCAGCAGGGGAACTCCTTTGTTGTTCGCGTAGCCGAAGAGCTGGTCTTCAGCCTTGACGCTGAGATTGCCTTGTCTCTTGGCCTCGACGAATACGAGAGCGGAGCCATTCGGTCCAAAAAGCGCATCATCGACACTTCCCGTCCCCACTGCGTGTTCGGCCAGCCACTGGCTTGGATCCGCGGGGTCCCAATCCAGAGCGTTCAGCAGCGGAGCGATTACAGCCGAGCGCACTTGCGCCTCGTTGGTGAGCGCACCGGAGGCAAGCGTTTCTCGCGCTCTACGGAGTGCGTCTTCAAGCCCCACTTGAATCTCCCGGCTTCGGCAGGCATCATAGATCACAGGCCGACATAGATGTGAGTCGTGCTCCGTGGGCCCGTCCACCCCCCAACTCCTCGGTCCACCATTCGATGACATCGGACATCTCGTCCAGTAGTAGGTGCTCGAGTTCATCCCGGGCGTAGTCGGTCCTGAGTGGGTCATCGGGGAAGAGTCCGTCGTAGGTATATGGCCACGGCGGTGCTGGCGTTGGGTGAGGAGGCGTTCCATCCCGCGGTGCTGACGCTGTGGCGCGACAAGCTGCGTGCGAGCGGCCGGGAGCCTCGAACTGGACGACGCTCAGGCGGACGCTGTGGGGCTGTTGGGGCTGGTCGCGGGCCAGGACACCGAGCCCGTCGGGGACGAGCCGGGCCGGTGGCGGATCAGGCGGGGCACCGCGAAGCACCGGGTGCTCAGCGTGTTCGATCCCGAGTCTCGGCATGCCCACAAGACCGCTCACAGCTGCCGCGACGGCTGCAAAGCGCACATCGCGACTGCGCCGCACACGGGTGTGATCACCGCCGCGAACCTCACCCCAGGCGACACGGGCGACGCTGATGGGGCGATGGGCCTGCTCGCCTCCGCCCGGGCACAAGCCCGCACCACCGAATTCGCCCACGACTATTCCCAGCATCGGCCCCTCGCTGAGCGCAGCATCGCCTGGCTCGTCCGCCGAGTCCGAAGACGCCCCTGCATCGGGGATGCTCGCAAGGTTTTGGCAGTGATACTGGCATAAGAATGCTAGGGTGCCTGTCGGGTTCGTCGAGGCTCGGCCGAGATTGCTTGGCAGCCGGGGGGACGTCATGGACATCGTGCTGATCGGGACGGGATCGCCGTTGCCTGATGCGAACCGTGCGGGGCCTTCCACGCTGGTCAAGGCGGGCGACGCCCACATCCTCGTCGACGCCGGCCGCGGCACTGTGATGCGTATGGCCGGCGGCGGTTCGCTGCCGGTTTTCTTGAGCGCTGTGCTGATCACGCACCTGCACAGCGATCACGTGTGTGCGCTCAATGATGTGATCACGACGCATTGGGTGATGTGCCAGGGCAATGCGACGCTGCAGGTCTACGGCCCGCCGGGCACGGCGCGGTTCGTCGAGCGGCAGCTCGGTGCGCTGGAGGCGGACATCGGCTACCGGATCTCGCACCACGACGTGCTGGTCAACGAGCCGCAGGTCGCGGTGGCCGAGCTGGAAGCGGGCGATGCGTTCGACATCAATGACGTTCACGTCAGCACGGCGGCGACCGATCACGCGCCGGTGCGACCGACGCTGGGGTACCGCCTCGAGCACGACGGTGCGGTGGCCGCCATTGTGGGGGACACGGTCCCGTGCGTCGGCGTGGACCGGTTGGCCGCAGGCGCCGATGCCTACGTCCAGACGGTCATCCGGAGCGATCTCGTCAAGCTGACCCCCAACGAGATGTTCCAGGACATCCTCGACTACCACTCCGACGTTGAGCAGGCAGCCCAGACGGCGGCTCGTGCCGGCGCCAAACGGCTCGTGCTGACCCACATGGTGCCGGCGCCCACGCCCGAGCAGTATCCGGAGTGGATTGAGCTGGCCGCAGCCCACTTCAACGGCGAAGTGATCATCGGCGACGACCTCACGACGGTCACGCTGCAAGAGGCTGAGCCGCCAGGCGAAGCCGTGGCCTGAGCGGCCCGTGAGCCCGTATTGAATCGAAACTGGGAACAAGAGCGGGAAACAAATGGGCGGCACGACGAATACCGGAGCCTTGATGACACATCCGGTCCAGCCCGCCCCGTTCGAAGGCCGCATCGGCCGCACGCTGGCCGAGTCCGAGCCGCACTTCGCCTCGTCGCCGCACCCGGGCCCCGATGCGCCGAATGTCGTGATCGTGTTGCTCGACGACACCGGTTTTGCCCAGTTCGGCTGCTTCGGCTCTGACATCGACACGCCCCACGTCGACGCGCTGGCCGCAGGCGGTCTGCAGTTCACGAACTTTCATGTCACCCCGCTGTGCTCGCCGACCCGGGCGTCGCTGCTGACGGGACGGTCCCAGCACGCGGTCGGCATGCGCTCGGTGTCGAATCACCGGACCGGCTTCCCGCATCAGCTCGGCCACATCACCAATCACGCGGCGACCGTGGCCGAGGTGCTCGGCTCGCAGGGTTACGCCACGTTCTGCTGCGGGAAGTGGCATCTGGCGCCGACCGAGGACATCTCCGCCGCCGGGCCGTTCGATCAGTGGCCGCTGGGCCGCGGCTTCGACCGCTTCTACGGCTTCCTCGAAGGTGAGACCGACCAGTTCCACCCCGAGCTGGTTGTCGACAACCACCACGTCGACCCGCCCGGCGGGCCCGATGGCGGCTACCACCTGAGCGAAGACTTGGTGGATCAGCTGTTGCGCATGATCAACGACAGCAAGGGCGTGCGCCCCGACCGGCCGTTTTTCGCCTACCTGCCCTTCGGCGCGACCCACGCACCGCATCAGGCTCCGCAGGCGTACCTCGACAAGTACCGGGGACGTTTCGACGAGGGCTGGGACGTGATGCGCCAGCGTTGGTACGAGCGTCAGCTCGCGCAGGGCGTCATACCGGAAGGCACCCTGCTCGCGCCCCGCAACCCGGGCGTGGAGCCGTGGGCGGAGCTGCCCGACAGTCATCGCCGCTTCGCCTGCCGCCTGCAGGAGGCTTTCGCTGCCTTCTTGGACCACACCGACGACCAGATCGGCCGTCTCGTCGACGGGCTGCGCCGGATGGGCCAGCTCGACAACACGGTCCTGATCGTGCTGGCCGACAACGGCGCCTCCCAGGAGGGCGGACCGTTCGGGGTCATGCACGAGATGAAGTACTTCAACGGCATCGTCGACGACCCCGACGACGTGATGGACCGTCTCGACGACATCGGCGGACCCAACTCGCATACCAACTACCCGTGGGGATGGGCCCAGTGCGGCAACAGCCCCTTCAAGTGGTACAAGCAGAACACCCACGAGGGCGGGGTGCACGTGCCACTGGTGATGCACTGGCCAGACGGCATCGCCGCCGACCAGCAGGGCACCCGCCGCGACCAGTTCGTGAACGTGTCCGACGTGGCGCCGACGGTGTACGAACTCCTGGGCATCACGCCGCCCGACGTCTTCCGTGGCTGCGCGCAGCTGCCGGTCACCGGGAGCTCGTTCGCCCCTGTGCTCGCCGACGCAGCGGCCCCGGCCGCGAACACGCTTCAGTACTTCGAGCAGTCCGGCTCGCGCGCTCTCGTGGTCGAGCGGGACGGCGTTACCTGGAAGGCGGTGACTCGGCATATCAAGGGGGAGTCCTTCGACGACGACCGCTGGGAGCTGTACGAATTGTCAGCGGACCGGTCCGAGTGCAACGACCTCGCCGAAACCCAGCCCGGCAAGCTGGACGAGCTGATCGGCCTGTGGTGGGCCGAAGCCGAGCGCCACGGCGTGCTGCCGCTGGACGACCGCATGATCGAGCTGTTCGTCGCCCGGCGCGACGATCACTCGCCCCATCCGACGAGCAGGCGCTACCGCTACCGCCCGCCGATGTCGCCGATTCCCTCGGCAGCCTCGGCGTCGCCGTCGGGCCGGTCGTGGGAGCTCACCGCGCAGGTGAGCCGCGGCGCCGACGACGCCGGCGTGCTGTGGGCCACGGGCAATGCCAACTCGGGCATGTCGGTGTTCGTGCAGAACGGCCGCCTGGTGGTGGACTACAACTCGTTCGGCGAGCACACGGTCGTCGAGTCCGAGTTGGAGGTGCCCGCAGGCGACTGCGCCCTGACGGCGCGGCTGCAGCGCACGAGCCGCACCGAGGGCGTCATCGAGCTGGCGATCGACGGCGAGCCCTGCGGGAGCGCGGAGCTGCCCTGCATGATGCGCATGATCTCCTCGATCGGCTCCAGCGTCGGCCTCGACCACGGGCAGGCAGTGTCGCCGCGCTACGTGGCGCCCTTCGCGTTCAGCGGCGCCCTGCATGCCGTCGACATCGACCGCAGCGGCGCGTCGCGGGCCGAAGCCGACACCGCGGCCCGCGCCGAGATGGCCCGCCAGTAGGAGACACGGCGATGACGTCGACTGCCGACTCGATTCCCGTCGCGTACACCCCGGCGGGGGGCTGGACGCAGTGGCCGCCGCCGATCCTGGCGGGCTGCACCCAGCCCCTGTGTGACGGGGCGCCCGACATGCGGGGCTTCTGGCAGACCGTCGAGGTGTACGTGGACGGCGCTGCGCAGCCCGGCCATCCCGCCATCGGGCATGTGCAGCGCATCGAGCAGGCCGCCGACCGGGTGGTGGTGACCGGCGCCGGCATCATCCACGACATGCGCTGCGACGGCACGCTGCGCAACGGCGTTCACGACGTGGCGGAGTTCGACAAGTCGACCGGGATCCACGTTGTCGCTGCCTACGAGAGCGGCGTGCACGTGCTGCGCCCTCACGGTCTGGAGGGACCCTCGGGGCCGATCGAGGTACGCCGCTGGCGCGACGGCGTGCACCTCATGTGGGACTACCTGGGATTCACCGCGCGACTGCGCCGGCTTGCGCCAGCCGATGCCGACCCGGCCGCCGTTCTCACTGAACTCGACCAGTCTCGACTCGACCAAGAGGAGCAACCGCCATGAAGACCCTTCGAACGCCCGACGAGCGCTTCGCCGATCTTCCGGGGTACGACTTCGAGCCCCACTACACCGACATTCCCGACGGCGAGGGCGGTTCGCTGCGCGTCCACTACATCGACGAAGGACCGCCCGATGCCGGTCCGGTGCTGCTGCTGCACGGCGAGCCGTCATGGGCCTACCTGTACCGGCACATGATCCGACCGCTGGCCGACGCCGGGCACCGGGTGGTCGTGCCGGACCAGGTCGGCTTCGGGCGCAGCGACAAGCCCGCAGAGCAGACCGACTACAGCTACGCCCGCCACGTGACGTGGATGTCCAGCCTGGTCTTCGACGCGCTCGACCTGCGCAACATCACCTTCTTCGGCCAGGACTGGGGCGGGCTGATCGGCTTGAGGCTCGTCACGGCGCAACCCGACCGGTTCGCCCGGGCAGCGGTCGCCAATACGGGCCTGCCCACCGGGGATCGCCGACCCAGCGAGGCCTTCATGAACTGGCAGACGTTTGCTCGGGAATCGCCGGTGTTCCCGATCGGCGACATCGTGAACGGCGGCTGCCTCACCGATCTCGACCCTGAGGTGGCGGCCGCGTATGACGCGCCGTTCCCGGACGATTCCTACAAGGCAGGCGCACGCGCCTGGCCGTCACATGTCTGCACCTCACCGGACGATCCCGAGGCCCAGCCGAACAGGGAGGCATGGGGAGTGCTGCAGCAGTTCGACAAGCCCTTCCTGTGCTGTTTCAGCGACCAGGATCCGGTGACTGCCGGCGCCGACAAGCCGTTCCGGAACCTGGTGCCCGGTGCACAGGGCCAGGCGCATGTCACCATCGAGGGCGCAGCTCACTTCCTGCAGGAAGACAAGGGCCCCGAATTGGCCCAAGTGCTGATCGACTTCATGAACGAGAGCTGACGGCAGAGCGGTCCAGCAACCAACGAATCGAGGGAGTCCCACATGGAAGTCACGAACGAAGTCATGCCGACCAGCGCCGAGCGCATCAACGAGATGCTCGAGCCCGGTCCCGACGGGCCGATCTTCATGGTCAACCTGCTCAAGTTCACAGAGCGCGCCGCCCACGAGGACGGGCGCGAAACCGATCTCACCGGCAGGCAGGCGTACGAGATCTACGGGCGCGGCGTGAGCCAGCTTCTGCCGACCTATAGCGGCAAGCTCGTGTTCGCCGGCGACGTGACGTTCCTGATGCTCGGGCAGGTGGAAGAACTCTGGGACGAGATCGCCATAGCGCAGTACCCGAACCGCGGTGCCCTTGTGGCTATGTCGTCGTCGGAAGAGTGGCAGGCGCTCGCAGTTCACCGCAGCGCAGGCCTCGCAGGTCAGCTCAACATCGAGACCGTCGCCCTCGGCCGCTAGTCCGACGCCCCTATTGCAGTATCGGCCATGACGAGTCCTGGTCAGAGACCATGCTCGAGCACGACGATGCTGCAGACCGAGCTCGACTACGAGTTCGCGACCGTGTGCCGCAACGACTTCTCCGGGACGCTGTCGAACGGCTTCACCGCGCATCCCAAGTTCGACCCGGCAGACGGTCAGATGCACGCAATCTGTTACGCGTGGCAGGACCTGTTCGACCACGTCGAGTACGTCGTGGTGGATACCGATCGACTATCGCTCTGGGGGGATCTCCTATCACGACCTTGCGGCGCTGGCAGACGCGGCCCGACTTCGCGTCGACTTCATTCCCGCCTGACCCGCGCGGACACGGCAAGCCGGCTGGCGCCGTCAACCCAGCCGATCGGTGTGCTGAGCAGTCGCGCTCCCGCGCAGCGAGCTACGTCTTGTCGGCGGTGGGCTTGTTGACGACCATGGCGACCAGCAGGCAGATGCCAGCGGCGCCGAGTATGAGCGCGCCGTAGGCGGCATCGTGGTCGGACCCTTGATCGAACCAGTCGTTGAAGTAGGTGGTGGCGAGCGCGTCCAAGCACATCGCCGGTGCGAACAGGGCGATAGCGGCTGAGCTTCGCCATTGCCGTGGCGTCTGCAGCACCCGGAAGCACACGAACATCGTGATCAACGTGATGATCGTGCCGACGATCAGCCAGGCCCACCACACCGTGCGGGACACCGACGGCTCGTAGCTGTCGGTGAAGATCAGCAGGAACAGCCCCAGGAACACGGCCCAGCCGACGACGGCGATCACCATCATCAAAACCATGTGCTGGATGTACGTGAGTCGGCTCTGTACGGGCATCGATGCTCCAGTGGTGTGTCGGATCAGGAGGCGGGCACAGTGACGGTGACAGTGTCGTCGATGATGTCGCCCTCGTGGGTCATGGCCGAGTGGTCGTTCGCCGAGAGCTCCACGCGGATCTCGCGCGCTCCGGGTTCGAGCTGACCCAAGTGATACCACGGTCCGAAGAGCCTGGTGATCTTCACGCCGTCGATGTATCTGATGGTTCGTCTCGCACGACGGATGACATGAACGCGAGCCCGCCGACGATGACCAATGTCGCCAGCAGACCCAGGATTCGAGCAGCCTCGGCGAGCAGCTCGGCACCTGTGCCTCCTGAGATGCGTTGCAGCGGTCTGCTGTCAGAAGCAGTGGCGGATGCCGTGGACGTTGTGGCGTCCGAGGTCTCCGATCCCGAGGGCGCCATCATGCTCATGGCGCCATCATGCTCATGTGTGATGCCTCGCGGTCGGCGTGCAGCGCGGTCGTAGGCGCCATCGGTCCCGTCGGGGCGGTGTCCGTCGTACTTCTCGCGTCCGGCGGTTCCCGATCGACGTCGGCCGATGCGGCAGTCTGATCAGTGGATTCCGCTGTTGGCGTTGTGGCCGAATCGGAGGACGGCTCCTCCGATGATCTGGCATGCGGAGCATCGACGGTGAATCTGAATGCGCCTTCGACGATGTGTCCATCCTCGGCTGCGACTCGCCAGCGGACTTCGTGCTCCCCGCCGGCCAGCGGTGTCCGCCGGCGGATTGATCGGGATCATCCAGACCGACCGTGCGTTGGACCATCTCTCTCTTCGAGGACTACGAGTCGTTCCTCGAAGAGCACAGCCCGGGCTGCGCCCGCGACTACCGCAGCTTCGACCTCGTCAGCGAGATGTCCGAGACCGGCTTCAAGGATGTGTCGAGAAGCACTACGAACTGGACCCGGCCGCTGACCCATGAGCAGTTCATCGAACCGGCCCGTTCCTCGTCCAAGATGCACGCCGCCATGCATCAGCTCGGCGAGGCGGAGACGACGCGCCGCCGGCGCCGTTGGGTGGCCGGCTGCATCGTGGCAGTGACTTGTCCGGCCGCTTACGGTGAGCCAACCGGCGGAGGTCCGGCGGAGGGGGCGCCTGGAGTGGGGGTGTCGACCGTCTCGAATCGGCCGGTGACATCGGGCACCCGTGCGTAGCTCTGGTCCGCACCGGACTGGCCCTCGTTCCAGTCGACGCTGGCGACCAGCGTGCCGTCCAGCAGCCAGACGCCCAGTTCCTCGTCGCTCCCGAGCGCGAAGCCGGGCCAGCCTTCTTTGTCCAAACTGATTTGCAGGTACTCGCCCGGCCCGATGACCGTGCCCGCCGGGAAAGGCACTCGCTTTCCGATATCCATGAGATCGTCGGCCATCTCGAAGCCGTCGAGTGCTATGGGGACGCGCGATGCGTTGTACAGCTCGAACCAGTCGAGCGGATCGCCCTTGGCAGCCACCTCATTGATGATCAAACCGACATCGAGCGGCTCATCCGAGGGGTCGCCGCCCTGAACATCCCCGCCGTCGACCTCTGACGGTGAAAGGGCCCACCCGAACGTGCCGGCAAAGGCGCCTGCGATGGCTGCGCCGGGCGCTGTGTCGCCGCTCGACAGTTCGAGCACTCCTTCGGTGAAGGGCGAGAAGCTGTCGGGCGTCGACGCTCCCGGCGGGATCGACCAGACGCCCCCTGCCAGGGAACTTTCGCCGATGACCAATGTGGCGCCTGCTACCAACTGCTCGGGATCCACCACCAAGGACACACCGGCAACGGAGTCGTCGCCTTCGAGCTTCACGATCACGATTGACGCTGGGTTGTCGACGCCCGGAAGCAGGATTCTCTCTTCCGGGCTCGCTTTGCCTGCAAACACGCCAGTGCCTCCGACTGGTTCAGGGGCACCGTTCAGTAGCAGGCTGTGGACCGTTCCCTGCGCGAGCGGGTTGGGACTCAGGTTGCTTCCCCAGGTTGTTTCGAAGGCGACCTCGAGAGTCCCCGACCCGGCAGTGGGTGGCGCGGTTGCTTCGGGCTCGGGCCACTCCGGTGGCGTAGGGGTCAGGGCCGCGAGGATCTCGGCCTTGCGTTTCGCGATGAAGGTCCGCAATCGCTCGGTGTCGCGCTCGGCTGCCCTGGCTGCTTCCGGAAGGGCGTGCTGCTGCACGATGGCAGCCATCTTGTCCACCGCGGCGAGCAGCTCGGTCTCGTGCCAGACGTCGTCCAGGATCTGCTTCAGCCGTGAGACGTACTTGGCCCGCCAGTCGGGGTGGTTGTACAGGCGGTTGGGAATGGCGGTGAGCGCCAGCACCGACGGCGACGGGTCGGAGATGTTGTCGAAAGGATTGGGGTCGTCGGAGAGGTGGAACGTGCCGTCGGTGCCCCACGGCAGGAACACGAATCGACCGTCGGGCACCCGGTAGAACCAGTAGTTGTTCCGGTCGCCGGCGTAGCCGTCCCAATGACCGACGAGCACTTCTGTCGCCCAGAACGACAGGAACCGGTCGAGGTCCACGATCTCGGCCAGTGCCTTCAAACCGGCGTCGGAAGAATCGTCCAAGGCAGCGACGACAGCGTCGATGTCGGACCAGTCGTCGGTGTCCTCGTTGGTCTTCTTCTCGAACGTGCCTCGGAAGTCCGGCGTGAAGTCGCTGACCGTGCCTTCGTACAGGTTGCCCTCGGCGCTGCCGAAGTGGTGTGACAGGAACGGCGCCTTGAACTCCTCTACGTGCACGTACAGCCCGAGGTCGGTGCCGTTCAGCGACACGGCGGCGAAATTGCAGTGCGGCGCGGGATTGCCGGCCGCTGCGAACACCCGGTACGACAGGCAGGTGTTGAGCATCGACGGGTCCTGGACGCTGTTGTTCAGCGTCATCCGGTTCATGCCACCGGCAAGCGCTTGGCCGTCGATGTACTTGTCGAAGCGCAGCTTGAGCGACGGCTTGGTGGAACTCTGGGAACCGACGAAGCCCTTCTTGCGCACGCCCACCTCGGCGTGCGTCTCGCCGTCGACGGTCACTGTGGCACTGAACCAAGTGTAGATGCTGGCGAACGGCCGAGAGAGGCCGTACTCCTCGATCTCCGCGAACACGTCAGCGAGCGTGCGGGTCTGGTGGCGCAGGACGTCCCAGTCCTCAACGTCGATCTCGATGCTGATGTCAAGCACGCGGTCGAGGGCGAAGTAGGCGCTGCGGGGATCGGTCTCGGAGCCGTCATCGGGTGCTGCGGGGGGAGCGGTGGTGGCGAGGGCGAGCGTCGTGGCCGGGGGTGCGCCGTCGTCGGCCACGCCAGTGCAACCGGTCGCGATCAGCGACGCTGCCACGAGCGCAGCGGCCAAGAGGCGGAGTCGAGGCTGTGCTCGCATTGACTCAGCCTCCCAGAACGCGCGCGAGGACTATATTGCTGAGCGGCTGGCGATCAGGGCTGGGGTCGTAGCCATGCGCGAACGTCTCGTCACCGTCGCCAGCTGGATCGTGTCGATCGGTTTGGCCGTGGCCGTCTGGCAGCTCCTCACCCGGTGGCGTGGGTCAAGGGTTGCAGTCCCCCGCCGACACCCATCATCAACGCTCGGCTACAGCGTCGGGGCTCGTTCGGCCGGAGGCTCGGGCCCTGGCAGAGGAGTTCGCGGAGTGCCACGGCGGCTCGCTGGTGGAACTCGACGGCGACCGGATCGAAGTCTGTTCGTGGTCGCGGGGTCAGCTCGAAGTTCCCGTAGTCGTCAGTCCCACGGACGAGGGTGGCAAAGTCACAGTCGACGAGGAGCTGCTTGGTCCGCGTCGGCATGTACTGCAGCGAGATGCCGATGCGACGGTCGTCGGTCGTGTTCGGCCCCGATCCGTGCGCGAGCCGCACGTTGTGCATGGACATCTGGCCGGGCTCGAGTGCCATCGACGCGACCTCTCGCTCGGAGACGTCGATCTTGAGCTCCTGGCCCCGCGTCAGCATGTTGTCCGCGTGGTAAGTCTCGTCGTGGGCGAGGAGTTCTCGGTGGCTTCCGGGGAGCACCGACATCGCACCGGCTGCCTCGGAAGCGGGTGAGAGTGCGATCCACAGGCCTCGTAGGCCTCGAGCTTCGCCCGCGCCTCAGCCGCCTCGCCCGCGGTCAGAAGATCGAGCGGCGAGATGGCGAGATATAGCCCCGGTCGCGGTAGTGGTCGATCTGGGCGTCGGTCAGGTGCCTCGGCATCGCGTCCCCATGTTTGCCTGCCGTGACTGGTCGGCCTAGTTCGTTGCCGACGTTACTGGGCGTCTGGACGCATACGAGGGCCGCAGGCGGTTGGCCTGGGCATCCCAACCAAGTCAGCCGATCACGGAGCGACAAACTCGACACGGGACATCTTTAGGACACGGCGCAGCCGCCCTCTCTGCTGGAAGTGCTGGCTACCGAGCACGCAGCGGTTGTCGGCGGCGATAGGTGGCGCAGCGCCACAGCCACTCGACCGGGCCGAAGCCGAAACGTTCCAGCCAGGCCTTCGACCACCACAACTGCACCGTCCACACGGCCACCACGAACACAGCGATCCGAGTGCGACTCAACTCGACGTCGTCCAGCAGTGCGCTGAGCACGATCAGGCCCAGGGCTGTCTGGCTGAGGTAGTTGGTAAGCGCCATCCGGCCGAGCGCACGGACTCTGCGCCGCAAGGGCGAGTCTCCTGCTGAGTTCCACAGGATGATCAGACTCAGGTAGCCCAAGCAGATCGGCATGGTGGCGATGGTGTTGGGAATGGTGCCTGAGACGGCCCAGTCGATGTCGAAGTCGGTTGCCGCCATGAGGGCCAATCCGGCACTCGACAGCGGCAGCCCGATGCCGAGGCCCCACACCGCGAGGCGGCGGTAGAAGGCAGCCGGCCGGTGGCCGGCGATGATGCCGGTCCGGTAGAGCGCCGCGCCGATGACCATGGCGCCCACTGCCCGTCCGAAGTAGTCGGCCAGGAACCAAGTCTCGATGATGTCGTAGTACTCGCCGTAGTGCCAGAAGTCGATGAGCACGCTGGAGAAGCTGCGCAGCGATGACTGCACTCCCCAGGAGATGACGGCGACAGCGGCGTAGCATGTGCCGCCCAGCCACAAGAGCACCTTGGTCGGCAGGTGTCGCAGTGCCAGCACGACCGGCGCGCACAGGGCATAGACGAACAGCACGTCGCCATCCCAGAACGACAGGTGCACGAGGCCGATGACCAGCAACAACCCGTTGCGCCACAGGCTCAGCAGCACGCTGCGCCGGCCCTTGGCTGCGGCCCGCTCGGCGAACAGCACGATGCCCGCGCCGAACAGCATCGAGAACAGGCCCATGAACTTCTGGTCGGCGAAGATCTCGCCCGCTCCGCCGATGATCCAGTCGGCGAGCGTGCTTGATCCGCCGGCGTCGAGGTTGGTGTACGCCGCTGCGGGCAGGCCGAACGCCACGGCGTTCATGATCAGGATGCCGAGCACGGCCACGCCGCGCACTGCGTCCAAGGCGGAGTTGCGCTCGCCCCTCGGCGTTGCCGAACTGCCTGACCGCATCTCGGCCCCGGGACCGTGGACCCTGCGGGCTTCGCAGGACTGTCGTTAGCTCAGTCGAACGTGATGACGGTTCGGGTGGCCTCGCCGGCTTTCATCCAGCCGTAGCCCTCGTTGATCCGGTCGAGGTCGATGCGTGCCGAGATCATCTCGTCGAGCATCAAGCGCCCGTCGAGATACAGGTCGATCATCATCGGGATGTCGCTGCGGAACTGGTTGGAGCCCATCATCGAGCCCTGCAGTTTCTTCTCCGACAGGAAGTCGATGCCCCGCAGCTCCACCTTGGTCTTGGACGGCACCATGCCGATCACGGTGGCGGTGCCGCCGATGTCGAGCATGTTGAACGCCTGCTGCACCGTGGTGGCCAAGCCGATGGCCTCGAAGCTGTACTCCACGCCGCCGCCGGTCATGTCTTTCACTGCGGCAACCACGTCTTCCGCCTCCGCGGCGTTGACGGTGTCGGTGGCACCCATCTGACGAGCGGTCTCGAGCTTCGCCTCGGTCATGTCCACGGCGATGATGCGCCCGGCGCCGGCAACCCGGGCGCCCTGCACGGCGGACAGCCCGATGCCGCCGCAGCCGATGACGCAGACCACGCTGCCCACGCCGACACCGGCGGTGTTCACTGCTGCACCGAAGCCCGTGGTGACGCCGCAGCCGATCAGGCAGGCCCGGTCGAGCGGCATGTCGGGGCGCACCTTCACCACGGCGTTCTGATGCACCAGCATCTGCTCGGCGAAGCCGCCGAGCCGCGCCATCTGGTCGACCGACGTGCTGTCGCCACGGGTCAGACGGGCCGCGGCATCTCTCGCCCGAGACGTGGCGCGGATGTTCGTGCAGCGGTGCGGGTTGCCCGACAGGCAGCGATGGCATTGGCCGCAGAAGATCGACAGGCACGCCACGACGTGGTCGCCGGGCGCCACGTAGCTGACGTCGGATCCGACCGCTTCGACCACTCCGGCTGACTCGTGGCCCATCACCATGGGAAGCGGCGTCCGGAACAGCCCCTCCATGAAATGAAGATCGCTGTGGCACAGGCCTGCGCCCTTCGTCTGGATGAGCACCTCGTTGGGTCCGGGCGCATCGATGCGCAGATCCTCGATCTCCAAGTCCCCCGGCTGTTCGCAGAGCACTGCTGCCTTCATAGCGGTCCCCTTCTCCTCTTGGCGGGCGAGCCAAGGCGCCCGTGGGCGCCAGTTCGATCTGAGACTACGCGAGCCGGCGTCGCGTGAACAGAAAACGATGGTGCTTTGCGCGGTGCAATGTGGTCGAATGGCTGGTGCATGCTGCTCTCGCTCACCTCGACGACGCCAGACGCCACTGACTTGGGCTACCTGTTGCACAAGCATCCGGATCGTGTCCGCACCGTGGACGTCGGATTCGGCAGCGCGCATGTCTTCTATCCTGAAGCCAGCCAGGAGCGATGCACGGCGACACTGTTCGTCGAGGTAGACCCGATTGCCCTCGCCCGGGGTGCCAAGGGACGCCCGGCGGTCAACCTGGAGCACTACGTGAACGACCGGCCGTACGTAGCCTCGTCCATGCTCTCGGTGGCCCTCGGACGACTATTCGGGACAGCGCTGAGCGGGACGTGCGATGCGCGCCCGCACCTCGTCACCCAGCCGCTGGACATGGAAGTCGGCTTGCCGGTACTGCCTGTGCGGGGCGGCGAGCAGATCGTACGCAGACTCTTCGAGCCATTGGGGTACCAGGTGGAATCCGCGGCCATCCCGCTGGACTCCCGGTTTCCGTCATGGGGCGACAGCCGCTGCTACTCAGTTCGCCTGAGTGGGCAGCACACGGTGCGAGCCGTGCTGGAGCACCTGTTTGTGATGCTGCCGGTGCTTGACGACCGCAAGCACTACTGGATCGGGGACGACGAGGTCGACAAGCTGCTGCGGCGAGGCGGGGACTGGCTCGGTTCGCACCCCGAGACGGCGATGATCTCAAGGCGCTACCTGCGCTTCGGCAGCTTCGCGGACGAAGCGCTGGAGCGGCTCGCCGACGACGCTCCGGACGACGCCGATCTCGTCGGGGACATCGATTCTGCCGGGCAGACCGATGCTTTCGAGCGAGACGCCGCTCGCCCGCTCGGGTTGAGCGAACAGCGCCAGCAGGCAGTCCTCGAGACCGTTCGCGGCCTCGGCGGTGGGCGTGTGGCAGACCTCGGCTGCGGTGAGGGGCGACTGCTGGCGCGATTGATCGATGAGCCGACCGTCAACGCGGTACTCGGCATCGATGCGTCGGTCGCTGCGCTGGAGCGCGCTGAGCGGCGGTTGCGGCTCGATGAGCTGTCCGAGCGACGCCGCGAGCAGATCTCGCTGCGACAAGGAGCGCTCACCTACGCCGACGACCGCTTGCGAGGGTTTGACATTGCCCTGCTGGTCGAAGTGGTCGAGCACATCGACCCCGACCGGCTCGACGCGCTCGCTGCAGCTGTGTTCGGCCACGCTGCCCCCGCTGCGGTGGTGTTGACCACACCGAACCGTGAGCACAACGTGAACTACGAGCATGTGCATGTCGGAGGCATGCGTCACCGCGACCACCGTTTCGAGTGGACCCGCACGGAGTTCGCTGCGTGGGTCGGCGCCATTTCGGATCAGTTCGGCTACAGCAGCGAGATCAGTGCCATCGGCCCGCACGACCCTGACCACGGCCCGCCTACGCAGATGGCCGTGTTCCGGCAATGAGCGGATTCGAATGAGACAGCAGCTCACCACGATCGACCTTCCCGAACTCGGCCTCGTCGTGCTCTGCGGAGCGTCGGGTTCAGGCAAGTCCGCTTTCGCCGCGCGGCACTTCGCAGACACCGAGATCGTGTCCAGCGACCGATGCCGTGCGCTTGTCGGCGACGACGAGTCAGACCAGTCGGTCACCGTGGCGGCCTTCGATCTGGTGCACACCATCGTCGACCGGCGGCTGGAGATCGGCCGCCTCACCGTGGTCGACGCCACCAACACCAAGCCTGCCGACCGTGCGCCGCTGATCGAGCTCGCCCGCAAGTGGGACGTTCTGGCCACAGCAGTCGTGTTCGATCTGCCGCTGAATCTGTGCGTCGAGCGCAGTCGTCAGCGTGAGGGCCGCATTCCGCCCGAGCACGCCGTCAAGCGTCAGCATCAGACACTGCGCCGCACGGCCAAGCGGCTGCGCAAGGAGCGCTTCGGCAAGGTATACACGCTCGGCACTGCGGCCGAACTCGATGCGGTGGGGGTCACTCGCAGCAGGCTGTGGTGCGATCGTCGCCACGACTGCGGCCCATTCGACATCATCGGCGATGTCCACGGCTGCCACGCCGAGCTGCTGGCGCTGCTCGACCGGCTCGGTTACGACACCGGCGTGTCGCCCGTCGTGCATCCCGATGGGCGGCGAGCAGTCTTTGTGGGTGACCTGGTCGACCGCGGACCTGGCGTGGCTGATGTTCTTGACATCGTGATGCCGATGGTGGAGGCGGGCAACGCGCTGTGCGTTCAGGGCAATCACGAGAACAAGCTGCGCCGGGCCTTGGCAGGGCGCAATGTGCAGGTAACGCACGGACTCGCCGAGTCGCTGTCCCAGCTTGAAGCTCGCGGGTCTTCTTTCAGCGCTCGGGTGGCTGACTTCCTCGATGGTCTCATCAGCCACTACGTGCTCGACGGCGGCGCCTTGGTCGTCGCGCACGCCGGCCTGCCCGAGCGCTATCACGGGCGAACATCGGGCCGAGTTCGCTCGCTTGCGCTCTACGGAGACACCGACGGCGAGTCCGACGCGTACGGCCTGCCGGTGCGCTATCCGTGGGCAGAGGACTACCGCGGCGACGCTGCAGTCGTGTACGGCCACACCCCGGTGGTGACGCCCCGATGGGTGAACAACACCATGTGTGTGGACACCGGTGCGGTCTTCGGCGGCGAACTCACCGCGCTGCGCTGGCCCGAGAAGGACGTGGTCTCGGTTCCGGCCGTGCACGAGCACTACGAGCCGGAGAGACCGCCCGATTCGACCGGCGGCCGGCTCGACGCACAGCACCGTTCAGGAACACCGCTCGTCGACATCGGCGACGTCGCAGGCAAGCGTTCGGTGGAGACCGAGTTGGAAGGACGCATCACCGTCGAGGCTGACCGCTCGAGCGCCGCGCTCGAAGTGATGAGCCGCTTCGCCGTCGATCCGCGCTGGCTGGTGTACCTGCCGCCGACGATGGCGCCCGTCGCCACCAGTCAGCGCCCCGACTGCCTCGAGCACCCCGATGAGGCCTTCACGTACTTTCGCAAGGCCGGCGTAGGCGAGGTGGTGTGCCAAGAGAAGCACATGGGATCGCGAGCGGTGCTCGTGATGGCCCGTGACGCCGAGACGGCGGCCGAACGCTTCGGCATCTCCAACGACGACGCAGGCGTGATCGTGACCCGCACAGGTCGCCCGTTCTTCTCGACGCCCGGCGTAGCCGGCACATTGCTCGGCAGGCTGCGAACAGCCGCTGATGCTGCTGGCCTGTGGGACCAACTTGGCACCGACTGGCTCGTCGTGGACACGGAGATGCTGCCGTGGACGGCCAAGTCGGCCGAGTTGCTGAGGCGCCAATATGCAGCGACGGGAGCGGCTGGCACCGTCGTGTTCGATGCCGCCCAGCGTCTGCTGGCGGAGGCGACGGGTCGCGGTGTGGACGTAGAGGCGCTCGCATCCCGGACTGCCGGCCGTGCCGGCCATCTGGCGTCGTTCGTCCGCGCTTACCGGCAGTACTGCTGGGACACCGACGGCGCCGACGGCATCGAGATCGCTCCGTTCCAGATTCTCGCTGCGCAGGGCGAAGTGCTGGCGCGCCGACCGCACCGCTGGCATCTCGAACAGATCGACGCGCTGGTGACAGCGGGCGGCGGCGTGCTGCGTCGCACCGACCGACGATTCGTGCAGTTGGACGACGCCGAGTCGGTGGCTGAGGCAACCGGCTGGTGGCGGACGATGACCGATCGGGACGGCGAAGGCATGGTGGTGAAGCCAGCGCAGACCATCTCCCGTTCTGGCAGGGGCCTGGTTCTGCCGGGAGTGAAGTGCCGCGGCCGCGAGTACCTGCGGATCATCTACGGACCGGAGTATCTCGAACCTGCCCATCTGGAGCGACTTCGCAAGCGCTCGCTGAGCCGCAAGTCCTCGCTCGCCCGGCGGGAGTTCGCGCTCGGCATCGAGGCGCTCGAACGTTTCGTCGCCAATGAGCACATCTCGCGCATTCATGAGTGCGTGTTCGGTGTGCTCGCGCTCGAGAGCGAACCGGTCGACCCTCGCCTGTGAACTGTCCGAGCCGGCGACGCGAACTTCGTGGCGAACGTCCGGCAGATGACCCTGCGCACTCGCAGCCGGAAAGGGCGAAGCGGTAGCGTCGCTGGGTGTGAGCCCGGCCGCCGAGGGGGAGTCATGGCGAACGAGCACGGCTACTTGCCGAAGGTGACCGAACTGAACGACAAGCAGCAGCGCCGGCTGGACACCTGGTACGCGAAGGCTTACACCGACGACAACCTGTTCCGGACGCTGGCGGCGGACGAGACCACGATCGACCTGTTCCTCGACTGGGTCGGCGCCACCTACGGCGGCCATCCTTCCGAGGATGCCGGTGCGCTCGACCGGCACATGATCGAGCTGTGCCGCATCCGGATGGCCAACCGCAACGAGTGCTTCCACTGAAGCCTTGTGAAGAGCGCATCGTTGGTGCGCACCGGACTGACCGATGAGGTCATCGCCCAGCTCAGCGACTACGAGGCATCGGACTTGCCCGAGTCGTGGAAGGCCGCGCTCGCGCTGTGTGACCGGTTCTCGGGGTTCGAGCACCGTGGGATGATCCCGCCTGAGCTGTACGAGCGGCTGAGTGATCACTTCAACCCCCAGCAGATCCTGCGGCTCGGCGCGCTCCTTGCTTCCGCCAGCGGGTGGCACCGGATGATCGAGGCGTTCGGCATCCGGCCCGATCACTACCGGCCCGATCAGGACGCTCCTTGGGCTGCCGCGGCAGGTTGAGCACGCGCGCTGTGGGAATGAGCGCGCTGCCGCGCGCTGTGGGAATGAGCGCGCTGCCGCGCGCCTAGCTTCGATCCGATGAGCGAGCAGCCGTCGGACACGGGGTCCCTGTCGCCGGGCAGCCGGCTCGCGGATGTCGTCGAGTTCTTCGGAGTGCAGGCCACCGACGACGATCTGCGCTGGCTTCTACCCATCACATCAAACGTTCCATCACATCAAACGTTTCCAGCTATCTCGGATTCATGCACGGCGGCTGCGCGCTTGCGTCGGTCGTTGCGGCAGCGGAGTCTTGGAGCGGGCGACCGCTGGTGTCGGCATCAGCGCAATGCATCGCATGTGTCCCGTGTCCCGCTGGGCGGCCAGGCAGAGATCACCTTCGACGTCGGCTCAGCAGGCAAGCGGATGACCCAGGCACACGCCCGGATCACCGACGCGGCGGATGGCCGCCTGCTGATGCGAGTGCTGTTGGCATCAGGCGGTCGCCAGATCGGCATCGATCAGGACTGGGGCCAACCGCCAGATGTTCCCGAACCCGACGAGTGGCAGCGACGTTCGGTGCCCGCCGACGCCGTCACGTCATTCAGCACAGATGCCGACATTCGATTCGGGCCGTACCGCGCGGGTGATCGACGGATTCTCTGCTGGGCACGGCTCGCAGGCACACTGGCATCCACTCGCCAGGGTCTGATAGCGCTGGCCGACACGCTCGCCACAGGGATGCACTTGAGCCTCGGTCTGCGGTGGCGCGGCGCCAGCCTCGACAACAACGTGCGTATTGCAGGCGATGCCGAGAGCGAATGGGTGCTGCTCGAAATGGAAACGGGCGGCTTCCACAACGCCGTCGGCCAGGGGTCCGTGCGGATCTTCTCGCCCGACGGCGTGCTGCTGGCCACCGGCAGCCAGTCCTTTGCCGTAGCTCGGGTGGCGGCCCTCAAGAGGCCTTCCGGCTGTAGAGCCGGTTAGCTTTCGGCTTCGTGGCCGCCGACGAGACCGTCATGGAATTCCCGATGGCCGCCACCCGATGACCAACACTCGCGAATGGCTGGCAGGGGCCCGGCCCCCTACTTGGCCGGCATCGCTGGTGCCGCCCTTCGTCGGCACAGCGGCCTCAGACGCTGCGGCGGACGGTGCGGTCGTGTGGTGGCGGGCCGCGTGCGCCCTCGTCGTGTCGCTGTGCATCCAGATTGCGGTCAACTACGCCAACGACTACAGCGACGGGGTGCGCGGTGCCGATGTCGCTCGCGTCGGGCCGCAGCGCCTGGTGGCCTCGGGTGCAGCCTCGCCCGCCACGGTGCGCAATGCGGCATTCGCGGCGTTCGGCGTGGCCGTCATTGTCGGCGTCATCGTGGCAGCCGCAGTGTCGTGGTGGCTCGTCGTTGCGGGAGCGGCATCGATCCTGGCCGCCTGGTACTACACCGGCGGGCGGCGTCCCTACGGCTACCGGGGACTCGGCGAACTGTTCGTGTTCGTCTTCTTCGGGCTCGTGGCGACGGCTGGGTCGGCGTTCGTGCAGGACGCCCGGCTGACCCTGCTGGGCATCGCAGCGTCAGTGCCGGTGGGGCTGGGTTCGGTGGCGCTGCTCATCTCGAACAACCTGCGTGACCTGCCCACCGACTCTCAAGTCGGCAAGCGGACGCTGGCAGTGCGCATGGGGGACCCGCCGACCCGGGTGATGTACGTCGTGATCGTGATCGGGATGGTGTTCTCGCCGATGTACCTGTCGCTGCTGCGGCCTTGGACGATGCTGGGTCTGGCCGCGTTCGCGTTTGCTGTCGCGCCCATGCGGACGGTGCTCAAGGGCGCCACCGGTCCAGCGCTGGTCACGGTGCTGGCGGCCACTGGACGCTTGCAGATCGTTGTGGGTGCTCTGCTGACCATCGGCTTGGCACTGGGGCCATGAGACGAACGTCGGCGGCGGACCGACGTGGCGTTCGGGCTGCGATCAGCCATGATGTCGCGATGGCCACGCCCTCGGGTTCTGCTGCGGTCCTGGATCATCTCGCTGCGCTTGGCGTGGCCTACGAGCTCGTCGAGTGCGATCCCGACTTTGCGGACACTGCTCAGTTCTGCGAGCGGTACGGCTACTCGATGGATGCGTCAGCCAATGCCATCTGCGTGGTGGGCAAGTCGGCCGAGCGGCCGATCGCCTGCTGCGTGGTGCTGGCATCGACGCGGCTGGACGTGAACGGAGTTGTGCGGCGCCGGCTGGGGACGCGCAAGGCGTCGTTCGCGGGCGCCGAAGAGACCGTGGCGCGCACCGGCATGATGATCGGCGGCGTGACGCCGTTCGGGCTGCCCGACGACATCGAGGTCTGGATCGACAGCCGGGTGATGGACTGCGACGCGGTCATCCTGGGCGGAGGCTCACGGGACTGCAAGATCCTCTGCCCGCCTGAGGGGCTCACTCAGATCGCCTCTGCAGAGGTTGTCGCCGATCTGGCCAAGACGTTGTCCTAGAGGCTGAGCCGGTAGGAGAAGCCGTGGCCCGAGCGGCCCGTCGGTCCATGCCCAATCGAGATTGGGAACAAGAGCGGGAAACAGCAGGTGCGACAACGGGAAGGTTCGGCTACCCGAGCGGCTCGTCAGGAAACGCGCGTTGCAGTAATGAGCTGGGCGATGCCGCCGCTCAGAGTTTCGTGCTTGATGTCCCCGAAACCGGCGTCGGCGATCTGGCGTGCCAGTTCCGGCGTCGGCGGCAGGTACGCCACTGACTCAGGCAGGTAGCGGTACGCCGACCGGCTCGAGAGCAGGCTCCCCACGGTCGGCACCACCTTGCCGAAGTAGAGCCGGTGACCCACCCGCAGGAGCGGGTTCGGGGGCTCGGCGACCTCCAGCATCGCGACACGGGCGCCTGGTCGCAGTACCCGCGCCAGCTCAGCGAAGAAGGACCACAACTCGGCGAAGTTCCTCAGCGCAAAGCCACAGGTGGCGCCGTCGAGCGAGTCGCCACGAATGCCGAGGTCCAGTGCATCGGAGCGCAGGAGCGGGGCGTGAGTAGTTGCCTCGGCGAGCATGCCGGCGGAGAAATCGACGCCGATGGCCCGCAGGCCAGCCGCTTCGAGCTCGTTGCACAGGTCACCAGTGCCGCAAGCCACGTCGATCACGGTCTCACCCGGCGCCAATCCCAGCGCAGCCACGGCACGTCGCCGCCAGCGGGTGTCAAAGCGGAATGTCAGCAACCGGTTCAGCAGGTCATAGCGCGGCGCGATCTCGTCGAACATCTGCTCGACGGCAGCGGCTTTGTCCTGCGGCTGCGGCAGTTCGGAGGAGGGTCGTCGGCGAGATCTCATGTGAACCAGACGCGTCGATAGCCGCGACTGATCGGGTGAAACAGCAGCACCAGCAGCAACGCATCGAACATCATCCGCATGAACACACCCAGTGCGAAGTTGGTGCGCATGCCCCACCACAGCGTTGCGATCGTCGAGTACACCGCCGCCGACGAGCACAGCCAGTGGCCCCACCGGCGCTCGCTGGCGGTGCCGAGGCCACCCGCCACGAATGCGCCGCCTAGCAGCAGCGTCACGACAGCCGGCACGATCGCATCTGTCAGGTTCTGGGTGGTGCGCTCGCTTACGACCAGAGACACGATTGCCTTGAAGACGTCCAGCACTATCTGCCGCTCGACGCGCGATTCGAACAGCAGGAATGCCGCAGAGAAGTAGCTCAGCAGCACAGCGCTGTAGAGCGGCTGCGGCTGGCTGCGATTGAGCCACTTGATCTGGTTCACCGCGCAAGTGTGGCACCCGCCGCCGGTCGTCGGCTGCCAGTCGTGCTGTTGCGCTGCGGCTCGTGCTGGCAGCCCCGTACGTCACCCTGTCAGCACGCCTGCTCAGCGTTAGCCTCGCCCCAGTGAGTGCGGCAGCGGGTGTTCCAGCGAGTGCCGATCCCGTCATCTTGATCGGCGCCGATCAGCATGGCGCCGTCGTGGGGACCGATGCCTCACAGTGGCCGCTAGGGGCGCTGGCTGCTGCACTGCGACACCAGCTCGACGACATTGCCGGTCCGGTGTCGGTCTGGATCGACCATCCCGACCATGGGAACGCACCCGAGAGTGACGCGGCACCCGCCGAGACTGCGCTGGGGCACGAGATGACACGCCTCGGGCTGACGTTCGAACGCGACCTCTACCGCATGGAGCGTTCGCTGCCGATGGATCAACTCAGCGGCATCGAGACGCGGTCGTTCGTGGTGGGCCAGGACGAGGCCGCCTGGGTGGAGGTCAACAACCGGGCGTTCTCGTGGCACCGCGAGCAGGGGGGATGGACGTTGGAACAGGTGGCCGAGCGTCAGGCCGAGCCGTGGTTCGACCCCGACGGCTTCCGGGTGTACGACATTGACGGCGACATCGCCGCGTACTGCTGGACCAAGATTCACGACGACGAGAACCCGCCGGTCGGCGAGGTCTACGTCATCGCGGTCGATCCCCAGTACCACGGCCGGGGATTGGGGCGCGCGCTTACGCTGGCCGGCTACGAGCATCTCGCTGCTGCCGGCCTGAAGCGGGCCACGTTGTATGTCGACGCCGACAACACCCCGGCGGTCACGCTGTATCTCGGCCTTGGCCTCGAGGTCGCCTTGGTGCGGCGGCTGTTCACCGGCGTCGGCAATGCGCGGACATGACGGCAGCAGACCCATCCTTGGAAGATCTCAGCCGGACTGAGTTCGCAGAGCTGCTCGACGGCGAGCCCGCTTACCGGCTGGGTCAGGTGTGGGACGGCTTGTATCGACAGCGTCGCCCGCTGGCTGAGCTCAGCAATGTTCCCAAGGCGCTGCGTCACGCCATCGGCGATCTGCTGCCCGACGCGCTCACCTTGGTGCGCTCCCAGTCGGCCGACCGCGGGTCCACCACCAAGCATCTCTGGTCGCTGCGCGATGGGCACCTAGTCGAGTCGGTGCTGATGCGCTATCGCAACCGGACCACGCTGTGCATCAGCAGCCAAGCCGGCTGCGCCATGGCATGCAGCTTCTGCGCGACCGGCCAAGTGGGCTTCGATCGCAACTTGACCGTTGGCGAGATGGTCTCCCAAGTGCTGGGAACACTGCAGCACTCAGACTCAGCGGACCAGGCCATCAACAGCGGGGCCGCCTCCGGCCGAGCCATCAACATCGTGTTCATGGGCATGGGCGAGCCGCTCGCCAACTACGACGCCGTGTGGGCCGCTGTCGAACGCTTCCACGGCGACATGGGCGTCGGTGCGCGGCACATCACCATCTCGACGGTCGGCGTGATCCCCGGCATCGTGCGGCTCGCCGCAGCCCCCCTGCCGGTCAACCTGGCAGTCTCGCTGCACGCTGCGAACGATCGGCTGCGCAATCGCATCGCCCCGATCAATCGCACCTACCCGCTGCGTGACCTCGCCCGCGTGCTGGCCGACTACCGGCGTGCGAAACGGAGGCGCATCAGCTTCGAATGGGCCATGATCTCCGGTGTCAATGACCGCGACAGCGACGCTGCGGAGCTGGCCGCGTACGCACGACCGCTGGCGGCCCATGTGAATCTCATCCCTTTGAACCCGACTCCCGGCTACGGCCACACGCCGTCGACCGCCGAGCGCATCGAGCACTTCGCGGACCGGTTGGCCTCGCACGGCGTCAATGCCACCGTGCGTGCCAATCGGGGCACGTCGATCGACGCAGCCTGCGGGCAGCTGCGTGCGGACAAGCAGGTCTCGATCCAGCGCCGCAGTCGACCCGCCCGGCGCGACGAACGCACCCGGATCGAGCGATAGGGGAGGACCATGGCGAAGCCACGATCGCCCAAGGGCCGGGCGCAGCGGACTCACGAACGCCTCAAGGGCGAGTACGAAGCCGTCTGCGAGCTCGAGCATCGCAACCCGTTCGAGCTGTTGGTGGCCACCATCCTGTCGGCGCAATGCACCGATGCGCGGGTCAACGCGACCGTACCGGCCCTGTTCGCGCGCTGTCCCGACGCCGAGGCGATGGCTTCGGCGGATCTGGCCGAGCTGGAAGAGCTGGTGCATCCGACCGGTTTCTTCCGCAGCAAGGCCCGCAACCTGCAGGGCATGGCTCGCTTGCTGCTGTCCGATTTCGGGGGTGAGGTGCCGACTCGCTTGAAGGACTTGGTCAAGCTGCCAGGCGTTGGCCGCAAGACAGCGAATGTGATCCGTTCGGTGGCGTTCGACCTGCCCGGTCTGCCGGTCGACACCCATGTCGGTCGCTTGGTGCGGCGTCTCGGCATCACCGACGAGGAAGATCCTGTCAAGGTGGAGTTGGCGCTCAATCCGATGATCCCGCAGTACGAACGGGGCGATTTCAGCCTGCGATTGATCCTGCACGGCCGGAGGGTGTGCTCGTCTCGCAAGCCGGCCTGCGACGACTGTGTCCTCAACGATTTCTGCCCGAGCGCGTTTGCTGGCTGACGCCGCCCGACGCCTGCTTGTCGCCGAAGGTGAACAGCGCAGCAGGGGTGGCCCAACTGATGAGAGATGGCCCAACTGATGAGTGCCCGCACCGGGGCAACGTGCCCGCCAGCGAGGATTGCTGTCCGCGTCGTCAGCGCAGCGTGTCGGTGGCTTGGGCGAGGCGGCGGCGGGCCATGCGCAGCGAGCGCTCCACCTCGTACAGCTCGACGCCGACATCCTCGTGCGGTGTGCCGATCAGCTCATCGGCAGCCTGTGCGACGCGGTTGCCCAGTTCGCCGACAGCGGTCTCGATCGACGACAGTTCCGCAGCACTGATCACACGCGGCACGCTAGCCACGCTGCCCTCAGTCGGAATTCACAGCAGTGGCCCCCAGGGTCGCAGGTACCCTCGGCGCGATGCTCAAACGGCTGGACCTGAGGGGTCACGGCAACGATCCGGGTGACGAACTGGCCGACCTGCTGCCGCGCCCGCAGGCGGGCGACTCGGTGCCGGCTGAGGCGGTTCGCGAGCTGATCGCCCAGGTTCGCGACGGCGGCGACGCTGCTGTCCGGGAGCTCACGGCTCGCTTCGACGGCGTCGAGTTGGCCTCGTCCTTGGTCCCGCCGGAAGAACTCGCTGCAGCATGGGAGGGCCTGCCGACCGGCTTGCGCTCTGCAATGGAGACCGCCCACCGACGGGTCTTGGACTTCCACCGAGCCGAGGCCGCCGTTGGGCATACCTATGAGAGCGACGGGGTGACGGTTCGTTCGCTCAACCAGCCAGTTGACCGGGCAGGCGTCTATGTGCCCGGCGGCTTGGCCGCATATCCCTCCACGGTGCTCATGACGGCGCTGGTGGCCCGTGCTGCGGGCGTGGACGACATCGTGCTGTGCTCGCCGCCCGGACCCGACGGCAGCCTGCCTGTGACCGTGCTCGCAGCGGCGTGCCTGTGCGATGTCGCCGAGGTACACCGGATCGGCGGCGTGCAAGCCGTTGCGGCGCTCGCCTACGGGACCGAGACGATCCGGCCTGCCGACGTGGTGGCTGGGCCAGGCAATGCCTGGGTCGCCACCGCCAAGCAGCTTGTCGCCGGTGACGTGGGCATCGCTGCTGCGTTCGCCGGGCCGTCGGAGATCGTGGTGATCGCTGACGAGAGTTGCCCGCCGGCAGCGGCCGCCACTGACGTGGTGCTGCAAGCCGAGCACGGCCCCGGCGGGCGCGCCTGGCTGGTCACTTGGGATCCCGGCTGCGCCGATGCCGTCTGCGACGCAATCAGCAAGATCGTCGAGCTCTCGCCCCGCCGCGAAGAGACGCTGGCCACGCTGGATGCCGACGGGTTCGCCTGTCTCGTGGACGGACCTGCGCAGGCTGCCGCGGTCGCCAACTTCGTCGCGCCCGAGCATCTCCAGCTGATGTGCAAGGACGCCGACGAGCTCGTGGGCAGCATCCGCCACGCCGGCGCCGTCTTTGTCGGTCGGTGGACACCGGCGTCACTCGGCGACTACGTGGCCGGCCCGTCGCATGTGCTGCCCACTGCCGGCACCGCCCGCTTCGCAGGGGCACTGACCACTGACGACTTCACCAAGCGGATGCATGTCGTCGACGTCACCGAGGCCGGCTTCGATCGACTGGCGCCCGCAGTCGCCGAACTGGCCGAGGCCGAAGGACTCTGGGCGCACGCTGCCTCGGTGTCGCGCCGCAAGGAATGGGTCGCCTCGGGGGTGCAGCCATGAAGCCCCCGGAGGCTGAGCCACGGACCCGAGCGGCTCGTGAGCGAAGCGATCAAGAGCGGGAAACAACGGGTACCGCAGCGAGAGGGTTGAGCAACCGGCGCACTCCAGCGGCGCGGGAGGACCTGCGCTTGCTCGACGGCTACCACTCGCCTCAGATCGAGGTGGACGTGCGGCTCAACACCAATGAGGCGCCGGTGGGGCCTCCGCCGGAGTTTGCCGAAGCGCTCGCCGCCGAACTGAGCATCGTCGAATGGCACCGTTACCCCGACCGCACGGCCGCCAAGCTGCGGGCCGACTTGGCAGAGCTGCACGGCACCGATCCTGAGCGGATCTTCGTGGCCAACGGCTCCAACGAGGTGCTGCAGACGCTCTGTCTGACCTACGGGGGAGCAGGCCGCAGCGTCGCCACCTTCGAGTCCACCTATGCGATGTACGGCCAGATTGCACGCGGCACCCAATGCGCCGTCGTCGAGGGCGAGCGCCATGCCGACGGCAGCGTCAGCGTGTACGAGCTGGAGCGAGTCGTCGAGCGGCACCAGCCGTCGATCGTGTTCCTGTGCTCGCCCAACAACCCCACCGGAACGCCCGAGCGCATCGAGGTGCTCCAACGGGCGCTCGAGATTGCACCTGGTCTGGTGGTGGTCGACGAGGCCTACGGGCAGTTTGCCGACTGGAGCGCGATCGACCTGTGCGACAACGCGGGCGGACCCGACAACCTCGTCGTTACGCGCACGTACTCGAAGACGTGGGCGATGGCGGGGGCGCGTCTGGGCTATGCGGTCGTTCCCGCCGGCATGGCCGCAGAGTTCGAGAAGGTGGTGCTGCCGTACCACGTCGACACGTTCAAGCAGATCGCCGGACGGGTGGCGCTGCGGTTCACCGACGACATGGAACAGCGGGTTGCAGCGATCGTCACCGGGCGGGAGCGAATTGAAGCCGCGCTGACCGAAATGGGCCTCGAAGTCTGGCCGTCGCAGTCCAACTTCATCCTGTTCCGCACGACGGCCAGTGGGCACGGCGGCAACGAAGTCTGGCAGGCACTCGTGGACCGATCGGTGCTGGTACGGAACTGCTCGAGCTGGCCACGGCTGGCCGACTGCCTCCGTGTGACGGTGGGAACTCCGGCCGAGAATGATCGCTTTCTCGAAGCCCTGTCTGCGATCATCTCGTGAATTGGCGACGGCGAGGGTGCGAAATCGCCGCCGGGGCCGCAGGCTGATGCGAACGGATCTGCATCACCCGAGTCTGAACTACTCGAATCTGAATGACACAGGGAGTTCGCCATGACTGCTCGGCCAGCACTCCAACGCGTCAGCACTGTGCAGCGCAACACCAAAGAGACCCAGATCGACCTGACGCTGAACCTCGACGGCAGCGGGCAGAACGATGTCTCCACCGGGCTGCCGTTCTTCGATCACATGCTCGCCCAGCTGGCCAAGCACGCGCGCTTCGATCTGCTGCTGCGCACGGTCGGCGATCTCGAGATCGACGCTCATCACACCGTGGAGGACACCGGCATCGCGCTCGGCGAAGCCCTCAAGCAGGCCTGGGGCGACAAGGCCGGTGTGCGCCGCTTTGCCTCCTATGTCGTGCCGCTCGACGAGGCGGCGGTGGAGGTTGTGCTGGACCTGTCGGGCCGACCGTACCTGCACTACGACATCGAGCCGCCTGGCGAGAAGATCCTGGGCGACCCGCCCTTCGACCCCCAGCTCTGCGAGGAGTTCTGGCGAGGTCTGGTGATGTCGGCAGGCATCACGCTGCACTTGGTGATGCTGCGAGGCCGCAACACGCACCACATCATCGAGGCCAGCTTCAAGGGGGCTGCACGGTCGTTCTACGACGCCATCCGGGTCGCCGACGATGTGCTCCCGTCCACCAAGGGCGTCCTGTGAAGGACATCAGATGAACGGCGACCGTCCTCTCGTCGCCGTGCTCGACTGCGGTGCAGCGCGAGCATGGCCTGAAGTCGGTTGCACGAATGACTGAGCGTCCGCTGGTGGCCGTGCTCGACTATGGCATCGGCAACTTGCGCTCGGCCCAGAAGGCGCTCGAACGGGTAGGCGCCGACGCCCGACTGACCGCGGATGCCGGGCTCATCGGCGACGCTGAAGGCGTGGTGCTGCCCGGCGTCGGCCACTTCGGTACGTGCATGCGGCAGATGCGCGCGACAGGTCTCGAACAGCCTGCGCTGGAAGCCGTCGAGAGCGGCCGCCCGTTCTTGGGCATCTGCGTCGGCATGCAGATGCTGTTCGAGGCATCCGAGGAAGCTCCCGGCGTCGCAGGCATGGGTGTCATGCCGGGCACGGTGAGACTGCTGCCCGACGGCATCGTGCGGCCCCAGATGCAGTGGAACCGCCTCGATGTGCGGCGCCCGGACTGCCCGCTGCTGGCGGGCCTCACCGAAGGAGCGTGGATGTACTTCGTCCACAGCTATGCACCCGAGACTGACCCCGACTTCGTAGTCGCGACCTGCGACTACCCGACCCCGCTCACCGCAGTCACCGAACGAGGCCGATTGTGGGCTACGCAGTTCCACCCTGAGAAATCCGGCGATGCCGGCAAGCGACTGGCGCAGAACTTCCTGGCCGTCGTGACCGCAGACCGGTGCGACCGATGAGTTTCGACCTGTATCCGGCCATCGACCTCCTAGGTGGCCGCTGCGTACGGCTGGTACAGGGCGACTACGACCGCGAGGTGCGCTATGACGCCAGCCCCGTCGACGCGGCATACGCCTTCGCTGAGGCGGGGACCCGGTGGATTCACATGGTCGACTTGGATGCCGCCCGCTCGGGCGAAGCGCAACCGCAGAACCAAGCCGTGATCCGGTCGGTCGTAACCGCCGTAGGAGAAGCCGGCGTCGCCGTCCAGGTCGGCGGCGGCGTCCGCAGCCGTGACAGCGCCAAAGCGCTGTATGACGCAGGCGTCACTCGCTGTGTCGTGGGCACTGCTGCGATCGAGAATCCGGACTTCGTGGCCGAGTTGGTCGCTGCGGACCATCGCGTTGCCGTCGGCCTGGACGTGCGCGGTATCGAAGTGGCTACACGCGGCTGGAAGCACCGCAGCGGTGTGAGCCTGTCCAAGGCCCTCACCCGGCTGGCCGGCAGCGGAGCGGAAGCCGTCGTCGTGACCCAGATCGCGCATGACGGCATGGGGGGCGGGAGCGACTTGGCGGGCCTGCGGGAAGTGCTGGACGCACCGCAGCGGCCGCCGGCCATGTCGGTCATCGCCAGCGGCGGCGTCGGCTGCCTCGCCGATATCGCGGACCTGCGCGACCTGCGTTCGGCGCACGGTCACACGCTGGTCGGCGCGATCGTCGGCAAAGCGCTCCACGACGGCGCCATCTCGCCGGTAGCTGCCGTGGTCGTTGCACGCGGCAGCGCAATTCATGACGAGCCGGACAGCGGAGCGCAGCCGTGACCGGGGCCATCGAATGGCAGCCTGCTCCATGAATGCCGCATCATGAAGACGGTGCGTGTGATCCCCTGTCTGGACGTCGATGACGGCCGAGTCGTCAAGGGGGTCAACTTCGTCGGGCTGCGCGACGCGGGCGACCCCGTGGAGCTGGCGGCTGCCTATGACCGTCAAGGCGCCGACGAGGTGGTGTTCTTGGACATCACCGCATCTGCGCACGGCCGCGACACGATCATCGAGCTGGCCCGCCACACCGCCGAAGAGGTCTTCATCCCCTTCACGATCGGCGGTGGCATCCGCACGGTCGACGACGCCCGCGCCCTGCTGCGCGCCGGGGCCGACAAGGTCTCGGTGGGTTCCGCCGCAGTGGCACGCCCCGAGCTGGTGCGCGAGATCGCTGACGAGTTCGGCAGCCAGTGCGTCGTGGTCTCGGTCGACGTGAAATCGAACGACGCCGGTGCCGACGGGAACACCATGTGGAACGTCTATGTCAGGGGCGGGCGTGAGGACACCGGGCTCGATGCGCTGGCGTGGGTGCGGTGGGCGGCCGACCTCGGCGCCGGCGAGATCCTGCTGAACTCGATGGATGCTGACGGCACGAAGGCCGGCTTCGATCTCGAGCTCACCAAGGCGGTCGTCGACGCGGTGTCCATTCCGGTCGTCGCCAGCGGGGGAGCGGGCACGCTGCAGCACTTGGTGGACGGCGCGGTCATTGCCGGCGCCGATGCGGTGCTGGCGGCATCGATCTTCCACTTCGGCGAGCACACCATCGCTGATGCCAAGCGGGCGCTGGCAGATGCGGGCGTCGCGGTTCGCCCGCCAGGCCACTAACCGGCTGCTGAAACATGCAGGTCTGGCCGGAAGCGCAAGCCCCTGATCTGCGGGTTTGCAACTGGACACCGCCCGAAAATCGACTCTTTCAGCATCCTGCTCAGCCGGATTAGGCCTGCAGCGCTGCCGACAGGCGGCGTTCCGTGAGCGCGACTGCCCATTTTCTGGCGGCATCCTTGCGCAGATTTGAGAAGGGATTCGTTCTGTGCGCAGAAATGCTGACCTCAACGGCTATTTTGCACAGATTTCGTGCAGCATTTTGTTCTGTGCGCGAAGAAGCGCCCGCTAGCTTCTGCGGCCATGAGTTATCCGGGTACGCACGCTGCCACCGACCCCGACCGTCCAGCAGTGATCATGGCCCGCGACGGCCAGACCCGGACCTTCGGCGAGCTCGAAGCGCGCAGCTGCCAGTTCGCCCAGCTCATGTGGGCCGCCGGCTTGCGCCGCGGTGACCACGTGGCGATCTTCGCCGACAACAACATCGGCTACTTCGATGCGTACTGGGCGGCGATGCGCAGCGGCATGTACTTCACGACGGTCAACCGGTACCTGACCGCAGAGGAAGCCGCCTACATCGTCGACGACTGCGGCGCACGGGTGCTGGTTGCCTCGCCGGCTGTCGTCGAAGCGGCGACGGAGATGCTGCCGCTCATCGACGACTGCGATGTGCGGCTCATGCTGGGCGAGGCCACCGCCCGGCATGATGTTGTCGGGTTCGACTCCTTCGACGATGCGATAGCGGCCTATCCCGCAGAACCGCTCGACGAACAGCCCAAGGGAGCGCCCATGCTCTACAGTTCGGGCACGACCGGACGCCCGAAGGGCATCATGCGGCCGCTCGACGGCACATCGATCACTGATCCCGACCTCGCCGGCGTCGGGATGATCGCGGGAATCTTCGGCATCGGCGAGGGCAGCATGTACCTGTCGCCCGCGCCGCTGTACCACTCGGCGCCGCTGGCGTTCAACACCGGCACCCAGTCGATGGGCGGCACTGCGGTGGTGATGGACCGGTTCGATGCGGCGGAGTCTTTGGGGTACATCGAGCAGTACGGCATCACTCACAGCCAGTGGGTGCCCACCATGTTCAGCCGCATGCTGAAGCTGCCCGACGAGGTCCGGGCGGCGCACGACCTGTCCACCCACCAGGTCGCCGTGCACGCAGCGGCACCTTGCCCGGTCGAGGTGAAGCAGCAGATGATCGACTGGTGGGGGCCGATCCTGCACGAGTACTACGCGGGCACGGAGCTGAACGGCTTCTGCTACGTGAGCTCAGATGAATGGCTCGAGCGCCCGGGCACCGTCGGCAAGCCGCTCATCGGGATCATCCACATCTGCGACGACGAGGGCAACGAGCTGCCGACCGGCGAGTCGGGCACCATCTACTTCGAGCGTGATGTCCCGGCATTCGAGTACCACAACGACCCGGCCAAGACTGCCGAGTCTCGCCACGACCGGCACGAGCTGTGGTCGACGCTGGGCGATGTGGGCCGTGTCGACGAAGACGGTTACCTGTTCCTGACCGACCGCAAGGCGTTCATGATCATCTCGGGCGGCGTCAACATCTACCCCCAGGAGATCGAAGACCGTCTCGTGATGCATCCCAAGGTGGGCGATGTCGCCGTGTTCGGCGTGCCCAACGAAGACTTCGGCGAGGAAGTGAAGGCGGTGGTCGAGACGGTGGCCGGCATCGAGGCAGACGACGCCTTGGCGACCGAGTTGCTGGCGTACGCCCGGGAGCATCTGGCCAACTACAAGATGCCCCGTTCCATCGACTTCCGGGACGAGTTGCCCCGCCTTCCCACCGGCAAGCTCTACAAGCGCGTCCTGCGAGACGAGTACTGGAGCGAACGCAGCTCAAGCATCGTGTAGGCCCGTCGCTGTGCTCAGGCAGGCTTCCAAGCGTCGTCCTGTCAGACGCTCGCGTCAGCGGGCCTGACTGCCCCAGCATTGGGCTTGGCCGTCGGTGTTCGTCGGTGTTCAGTGTGCAGGTGTGGCTGTGGCCTGCGGTGATGGCGGTGTAGCCGGTGGTGGTCGCGGCGGGTTTCGCGTCGTCGCTGTCGTCTTTGGCGATGTCGAGGACTCGTTGGCCGACATGATGGGCGGTCTGCCAAGGGTTGGCGCCGCCGATGCGTTCCATGGTGCGCCCGGCGAGTTTGCTTTGGGGCACGGCGGTGGTGCCGCCGATGATGTATCCGCCGTCTTCGGCGTCGCCGAGCCGTTCGGCCTGGGCTGGGTCGATGGGTTCGTTGCGGGCGCCTGCGAGGACGATGCAGTCGCTGCCGATGACGCCGGGTGGCGGCGCTGTAGAGGTCGACTGTGCAGGTGCGTCGGAGGCGACCAGGATCGGCTCGTCGCCGGTGCAGTCGGCAGTGGCCTGCGGCGGAAGCACAGCGCCTGATTGCTGCGCACCCGCAGCACCAGGGGTGACGGCCAGCAGCGACGCGGCCAGCACCAGCGCTGGCACAGTCCGCACCCGACGCGCACCCGGCCCGCCGGGGACCGCTCAGAAGCCGCCCCGACCGCGAATCGGCAGCCGGGCGGGCATCGCCGAAATCTTGGGCAGCGGACCCATCTCGCCGAGCGCCTTGCAGCGTCTGTGCTGCAACGCCGACCTCTCTGTGGTGCTGTTCGCCGACAAGCTCACACCCCTCTACGAGACAACCCCGAGCCGAACACTCACTGCCGCGCAGCGACATGCGCTCATCGCTCGCGACGGGGCATGCATCGGCTGCGGCGCTGCGCCCCACCAATGCGAAGCGCATCACATCATCCCTTGGGCCTGCCGGGGCAAGACCCGTCTCGACAACCTCGTGCTGGTGTGCTGGCACTGCCATGACCTCATCCACGACCACGACTGGAAGGTCATCCGCCGCGGAGACCGCTACCGGCTGCGCCCGCCCAACTTCGGCTGCTCCGACGAGCCAGCGGCCTCGAGCACATTCGCGAGGCGGCCTGCCGGGCCGGACTCTGCCGCCGACCCACAGGTGGCGCAGGCCGCAATGCTGACCGGCGTCGCTCACCACCAGCCGATGCTGTGCTGAGCGACGAACAGCGGCGCGCAGCAGCGTGCAGCGGCAGCCGGTGAGACGTGAAGCTGACCACACCTTGCTGAGCGCGAAAGCGCGGGGTGCGCCGGCAGGCGTCTTCGGTACAAGCTGTCACCGCACAGCCGGGGCTCGACTCCGGCGAGGCACCACGGGCAGGGACAGCAGCAAGGAAGCCGAGGAATCTCCGCACCCGTGCTGGCGAAGCAACCTGTCCTGCTGCTGCAGCCGATGATTTGGCGCACTTGAGTGAGGTGCCCGCAGGCCGTTCGGGTCGGTGATCTGGCTGGCTTGTGCAGCTTCTACAGTCCGTGCGCGAAGGCCAGTATGTGTTCGGCGACGGCGCGAGCGTGGCCCATCAGAAAGTGATCCCCGCCGGCGATCACCTCGAGTCGGGTGTGCGTCCAGCCCGAAGCGATCGCCGAGGCTTCGGTGGGGGAGCGGAACTGGTCGTGCTGGGGAACCAGCAGCAGCTTGGGCCGTGGGTCGGCAGGCGCTGCCATGTCAGCGGGATCCACGATCCGCAACGGCGCTGCGATGCCGATCCACGCAGACATGCCGTCGTGATCCGCCGCGAGCGACACGTCCCCGCCGAACGACCAGCCTGCCGAGACCACTGCCGGCGACCCGACGTCGCCGGACTGTCCAGCAGCGAGCCGTACTGCCGCATCGAAGGCCGCAGCGGCATCGAGCTGTTCCGCCTTGCCGTGGTCGTGACTGCCCCCGGAGCTGCCGGTGCCCCGGAAGTTGTATCGCAGCGCTGCGATGCCCGCCGCAGGCAGCGTCCGGAAGAGGTGATCGATGAGCGGGTTCCACATGTCGCCGCCGTACAGCGGGTGCGGATGGGACAGCACCGCGACAGCGGCGGCTTCAGCGGGCCAGCTCACCTCAGCCTCGAGCTGGACGCCGTCGGAGGCCACCACTGCTGCCGGCTGGGGCGCAGCGGCCATATTCGGGGTCGGATTCATCGTGGCGAACGGTACCGTGCAGGCAGTGAGCGCTCCTGAGTCAGACAACGAGCAGGGGACCGGTTCGGCCACGAAGCCGACTCGTTCGGCGAAAGACGCCAGGAAGGGCGTGCGCAAGGCTCCAGCATCCGCGGGGGCCAACCACGGCGACGATGAGCGCCGGCCGATCAAGATGCTGCATGACCGCCTGCTCGTGCGACTTCCCAACGACGGATCCGAACGGCGCACCAGCGGTGGCATCCTCATCCCCGCGACGGCCCAGCAGAACAAGCGCCTCGTGTGGGGCGAGGTCGTCGGCGCCGGACCGAACGTCCGCACCGCCCAAGAGGGCGATCGTGTGCTGTTCAGCCCCGAGGATCGCCACGAGGTGGAGGTGCACGGCGACGACTTCCTGATCCTGCGCGAGCGGGACGTTCACGCCATCGCTGCGCCCCGAATCGAGCCGGGCAGCACCGGGCTGTACCTGTGATCGTGCGGCTCTGAGCCTGAGCCGTGACTCTGTACTCATGAGCCACCCCATGAGCCCTGAATCGACGACCACAGCCGGGACGCAGTTCCGCACCGGCGGTGGGATCACCGTCTCGCCGGCAGCGTCCATGGTGGATGGCAACGCTGAGATCGAAGAGCTCGTCGACCGGTTGGACGAGGCCCGCGGCGTGCTGCTGTCGTCGAGCTACGAGTATCCCGGCCGCTACACCCGCTGGGACATGGGGTTCGCCGACCCGCCACTGGCCATCACCAGCCGGGCGCAGGACATCTGGGTGGACGCCCTGAACGAGCGGGGCACGGTGCTGCTTGAGCCGGTGCGCGAGGCGCTGGCGGCGCTCGGCACCGCTGCCGGCATTGCGGACCTGCGCCATGAGTCCGGTGACGGATTCGGCACGGTGGCCTGCCGCGTGGAACGGGCCGAGCGGCGTTTCCCCGAGGAGGAGCGCAGCCGCCAGCCCTCCACGTTCACGGTGGTGCGTGCCTTGGTGAACCTGTTCTCGTGTGACGATCCGCACTTGGGCTTGTACGGGGCGTTCGGTTACGACCTCGCGTTCCAGTTCGAACCCATCACCCTGACGCTGCCGCGCCCGCCACACCAGCGGGATCTGGTGCTCTACCTGCCTGACGACCTGCTGATCGTGGACCACGAGGGCGGCATCGCGCAGCGCTTCCGGTACGACTTCGCCGTCGACGGCCGCAGCACTGCTGGGCTGACGGGCGGCGGCCAGCGTGTCCCGTACGAGCCGAACTTCGATCTCGAAGCGTGCTGCGATCACGAGTCCGGCGGGTATGCGGCCGGTGTGCGAGCCGCTCGCGAGTACTTCGCCCGGGGCGACCTCTTCGAGGTAGTCACCAGCCAGATGTTCTCCGAGCCCTGCATTGAGCCTCCTGCAGAGCTGTTCCGCCGGCTCAAGGAACAGAACCCGGCGCCGTACGGGTTCTTGATCAACCTCGGCCCGGCGTCAGTCGGGCGCGGCGGGCACAGTTCGGCGTCAGTCGGGCGCGGCGGGCACAGTTCGGCGTCAGTCGGGCGCGGCAGGCACAGCAGTGTCGGGCAGGACGCCAGCGGGGAGTGGCTGATCGGCGCCTCGCCCGAGATGTACGTGCGAGTCGAGGGCGATCGGGTCGAGACCTGCCCGATCTCAGGGACCATCGCACGCGGCCAGGACCCCATCGACGATGCCTCGCAGATCCTGGCGCTGCTCAACTCGGCCAAGGACGAGTCCGAGTTGACGATGTGCACTGACGTCGACCGCAATGACAAGAGCCGCATCTGCGTTCCCGGGTCCGTCAAGGTGATCGGGCGCCGCCAGATCGAGATGTACTCGCGGCTCATCCACACCGTCGACCACGTCGAAGGACGCCTTCGGGATGGGTTCGATGCGTTGGATGCATTCCTGTCGCACACCTGGGCGGTGACCGTGACCGGTGCGCCCAAGACGGCGGCGATGATGTTCCTCGAGCAGCACGAGCGGACCGCCCGGGCGTGGTACGGGGGCGCTGTCGGCAAGGTGGGCTTCGACGGCAGCCTGAACACGGGGCTCACGCTGCGCACGATCCGCGTCGCCGACGGGCATGCAGAGGTGCGAGTCGGCGCAACCCTGCTGTGGGACTCCAAGCCGGAAGAAGAGGAATCCGAGACCGAGCTCAAAGCGTCGGCATTTCTCGATGCGATCCGCCGGCCGCGCTCGGCGCCATCGACGAGGGCCATGGCAGCGTTGCCCAGCGAGCGGCGAGTGCTGCTCGTTGATCACTTGGACTCGTTTGTGCACACGCTGGCGAACTACTTGCGCCAGACCGGTGCCACCGTGGTGACCCGTCGGGCCGGGTTCCCCGCCGACGAGGTCAATGCGGACGACTTCGATCTCGTAGTGCTGTCGCCGGGTCCGGGACGGCCTGACGACTTCGGCATCGGCCCGGTGGTGCGCGCCACGCTCGATGCCGGGCTGCCGCTCTTCGGGGTGTGCCTGGGGCTGCAGGGCATCGTGGAGTATTTCGGCGGCGAACTGGACCAGCTTGCCACGCCGATGCACGGCAAGCCGTCGGCTATCCGCATCGTCGGCGGGCAGCTGCTCGACGGGCTGTCGAAGGAGTTTCGCGCTGGTCGCTACCACTCGCTGTTCGCCCGCCGCTCCGAGGTGCCCGACGAGTTGGAGGTCACCGCCGTCAGTCTCGATGACGACATCGTGATGGCCGTCGAGCACCGCGAACTGCCCGTCGCGGCAGTTCAGTTCCATCCCGAGTCGATCATGTCGCTCGACGACGGCGTCGGGCTGGCGCTCATTCGCAACGTGGTGGATCGGCTGGTGCCGGGTTGGAGGGGTGGATGAACGTTCAGCCCTCGCTCGATCGGTTAGTTGTTGCAGCAGTTCCGCGCGATGTGCTCGTCGTATGCGGACCTGAAGCCGCCACCTATCTCCACGGCCAGATCTCCGCCGACGTCATGTCGATGGAGATCGGCGACAGCACGCTGTCGTTCCTGCTGGAGCCGCGGGGGCGCGTCGAGGCGTTCTTCGTGATCAGCCGTGTCGGCTCCGACACGTTCGTGGCCGATACGGATGCGGGGTTCGGTGCCGCCATGACCGCTGCGTTGGAGCGATTCAAGCTGCGAACCAAGGCAGAGTTCTCGCTGCAGCAGTGGACGATGCACGCTGTGCGAGGCCCGACATCGGATCCAGAGCCGACTGTCTCTGCGGTAGCGACCGGCCCTGCCGATGCGCCCGAACACGTGGGTCGCCCCACGCACTGGCCCCTCGCTGGCGGTCACGACCTGTTGGCGTGCTCTGCCAGCACTGTCAGCAGCTTTGGCCAAGGTGCCGAGCATGTCTCTGCCTGCGAGTTTGAGGCGCTGCGCATGGCCTATGGCCTGCCGGCCATGGGTACGGAAATCCAGCCCGGCGACATTCCGAACGAGACTGGTCTCGTCGAGCAGGCCGCGTCGTTCACCAAGGGCTGCTACCGCGGTCAAGAGCTAGTTGAGCGGATCGATTCGCGCGCAGGGGGGCGCCGCGGTATTCGCCGCTTCCGGGCCGCAGGCGACATCGCGGCCGGCGAGGAGTTGCGGGGTGCCGATGGCGCCGGCATCGGCACCGTGCTGAGCGCCGCGTCGCTGGCCGGTGCTGTCGTCGGATTCGCGTCGGTGCGACGCGACGCCGCGGGCGAGGTGAGCCTTGACGGCGGCCAGTCAGTCGTTCTTGCCGATCTGTTCTGAGAGAATGCGCGGATTGAAGACAGCGTCATTGCATCACCTTCTGTTTCCCGCCCTAGGAAACTGCTGATTTATTCGGATCCGGGCAAGTCTGCAACGCTCTGACCTGCGGCTTTGTGTCCGTGAATCGGCGATTTCGGCAATTGCTCAGCAGTCTCCTAGTTCCCGGTTCGAATCGAGTTTCGAGTTGAATGCGGACTCACGGGCTGCTCGGGCCACGGCTTCTCCTGTGTTTTTGCTTCAGCTCGCTTCGCTCGCGGGCCGCTCAGGCCCGGTGCTCAGCCTCTGAGTCGTCGCAGGGTTTGCTACAGGTACGCTCGCAAGCCGTTTCCGAGTCGAACGGATCGCAGGGAGCAGGGACATGGCAAAGACGGCACTCTTGGCCAAGCTGACCGCTAAAGAAGGCATGCGCGATGAGCTGCTCGCGGTGATCGCCGACATCGGCATGAGCAATGTCGCCGGCGAGCCGGGCACCGAGGTGTACGCCGCCCACAAGGACCAGAACGACCCCGACGCAGTGTGGTTCTACGAGCTGTACAGCGACCAGGCCGCGCTCGAGGCCCATGGCGGCTCCGAGCAGATGAAGGTTTTCGGAAGGGCAACGCGTGAATTCATGGAGGCCCGCCCCGAGCTCATTTTCTTGGACCCAGCCGTGGCCAAGGGCCTCGATTTCTGACTCCGGCGCAGCGACCTCGTGCTCGATGACCGAGAGCCCGTCACGGCGAGGGGTCGGCTGACATGCCGACAGTGACATGCTCGTAAAGAAGTGACATGTTCATAAAGATCTGTGGCGTCACCAACGAGGAAGACGCGCTCGTCGCCGTGGGGATGGGCGCTGACGCCGTGGGCTTCAACTTCGTGCCGGGTTCGCCACGGCAGATCCCGCCACGGCTGGCACGCGACATCGTCCGCCGGTTGCCGGGGGGAATCACCACCGTCGGCGTGTTTCGCAACGAGCTGCCTGAGCGGGTCGTCCAGGTGATGGATGGTGCCGGGTTGCGACTGGCCCAGCTGCATGGCAACGAGACTGCGGCCGACAGTCGCTGGGTTGCCGAGCGAGTGCCGGGACTCATCAAGGCGTTCGTGGCGGGCGATCCCAATGTGGAGCGGGTGCGCGACTATGGCGCCTCGGTGCTCATGCTCGACGGTCCCGAGCCTGGCAGCGGCAGCGTTTTCGACTGGCGGCAGCTCGAAGGCGGCCATCGTGGCATCAGGCTGCTGCTCGCCGGGGGCTTGCGCCCGTCAAACGTCAAGCAGGCCATCGAGATCGTGCGCCCGTGGGGGGTCGACGTGGCCTCAGGCGTCGAGTCCGAGCCGGGTCGCAAAGACGTGCTCGCGATCCGCGAGTTCGTCACGGTGGCCAAGGAGGCAGGTGCGCTGATCGCCGCGACCGATGAGACCGAGCTGCCTGATGCGGATGCACCGTACGACTGGCGCGACGACTGAGCGAGAGATCACATGGGCATAGATCACATGGGAACAGCACGAGGCGATTCCACGACGCGTATGAGGTCAGTCATGGGCGAGCCTACGACTGATGGCCGTTTCGGCGACTTCGGCGGCCAATTTGTTCCCGAGACGCTGGTCGCGGCTTGCGAAGAGCTCGAAGCAGCCTTCCGCGACGCATGGGCCGACCCTGACTTCGTCGCCGAGTTCGAGACCACGCTGCGCGACTACGGGGGACGCCCGTCGCCGCTGACCGAGTGCCGCAACCTGTCCAGCCGACTCGGCGTTCGCCTGCTGGTCAAGCGCGAGGACCTCAATCACACCGGGTCGCACAAGATCAACAACGTGATCGGTCAAGCCTTGCTCGCCCAGCGAATGGGCAAGACGCGGCTTGTCGCCGAGACGGGCGCCGGTCAGCACGGCGTCGCGACTGCGACGGCGGCGGCCCTGCTGGGGATGGAGTGCAAAGTCTACATGGGCGCCGTCGATGTGGATCGTCAGGCCCTCAACGTGTTCCGCATGAGGCTGCTGGGGTCCGAGGTGGAGTCGGTGCAGTCCGGCAGTCGCACGCTCAAGGACGCGGTCAATGAGGCGTTGCGCGACTGGGTGGCCACCGTCGAGCACACGCACTACTGCCTCGGCTCGGTGATGGGTCCCCATCCGTATCCGTGGATGGTTCGTACGTTCCATCACATTCTCGGCGACGAGGCAGCGGCGCAGTGCAAGGACCTGATCGGCGGCGACCCCGACGTCGTGGTCGCCTGCGTCGGCGGGGGGAGCAACGCCGCAGGGATCTTCTCGGGCTTCGCCGACGGCGACGCCCGGCTCGTGGGCGTCGAGCCCGCCGGCGGTGCCGCGGTGGGTCGCGGTGTGCCCGGCGTGGTGCATGGCATGACGAGCTATCTCATGCAGGATGAAGTGGGCCAAGTGCTCGAAGCCGAGTCGATCTCGGCGGGGCTGGACTACCCAGGTGTCGGACCCGAGCACGCTTACTTGGCGGCGATCGGCCGTGCCGAGTACCCGAGCGTGACCGATGACGAGGTGGTCGAGGCGTTCACGCTCATGAGCCGCGCCGAGGGCATCATCCCGGCGCTGGAATGCGCGCACGCTTTGGCGTGGATCGTGCGGGAATCGCCCAGCATCGCAGGCCAGACCGTGCTGATGAACCTCTCGGGGCGAGGTGACAAGGACGTCGACCAGATGATGGATGTGCTCGGCATGGGCGGTTTGAGCGAGTGAGGTCAGACTCGTGACCGATGTATCCGGGTCTGTGCAGGCTGAACGGTTCGGTGCGCTCGAAACGCGCTTGCGAGATCGGCGTCAGGCTGGCGCCAAGCTGCTCATCCCCTATGTCACGGGCGGCTACGAGGGTTGGCAACGCGCCGTGGAGGCAGCCGCTGCGGCTGGCGCCGATGCCATCGAGATCGGCATCCCGTTCTCGGACCCGGTGATCGACGGGCCGGTCATCCAGCAGGCGTCGACCGCTGCACTGGCCCAGGGCGCGACTCCGGCTTCGGTGCTGGAAGAGGTGCGTGCGCTCGACACCGGCATTCCCCACGCAGTGATGACCTATTACAACCTCTGTCACCACCAGGGCCACGAGCGATTCGCTTCTGCGCTCGTCGAAGCGGGGGTGTCGGGGGCGATTCTTCCTGACCTTCCCTATGTCGAGGCAGGACCGTGGCTCACTGATTCCGCTGAGATCGGCATCGAGGCGGTCCTGCTGGCGGCGCCCACGACGCCCGATCACCGGCTTGCAGCGCTGTGCGAGGCGTCGCGTGGATTTGTGTACGCGGTCGGCTTGCTCGGCGTCACCGGCGAGCGGGCAGCACTCGCCAGCACGGCGACCGAGATCGCTTCGCGGTGCCAGGCCGTCACTGATCGGCCGGTTCTCACCGGCGTCGGCATCGGCTCGCCGGCTCAGGCCGTGGAGGCCTGCCAGGTGTCCGACGGGGCGGTCATCGGCTCCGCCGTCGTTCGCACGTTGATGTCCGACGGGCCCGCAGCCGTCGGCGAACTGGTGGCGACCTACCGGGCAGCACTCGATCGCGGGTAGCGATCGCGGTGAGACGGTGAGTCGTGCCAATCCGGAACCTGCCATGCCGACAGCAACGGATCCCCCGGCGATCGACGAGAACTGCGAGCTGTGCGAGGCCGCCCGTTTCACGCACTGGTACTTCGAGGACGAACTGTGCTGGGTGGCCGACTGCGAGGTGTGCGCAACCCCGATGGTGGTCTGGAAGCAGCACCGAACCGAGCCGCCCGCTGCCGAGCTGGAGGCCATGCTGGCGCGCCTGACGGAGGCCGGCGAGGAACGCTTCGGACCCGGTGGTGGAATCGTGGACCAAGCAATGCGCCAGATCCCCGACCACTTCCACGCCCACTACCGCGATGCGGACTGGATGTCCCGCCGCTGGAACGAGCCGCCGAGCCTTTACACGGGCGTCGGCACGCCCCGGGAGACCCGATGATCTGTCGTAGCGGGCTTGTCCGAGGCGGCATGAGGCTCGGCTGGTCTGCGGTGTCGGCATCCGCGAGCGGCCATGCTGCATCCGGCGGTGCTCGGGCTCGGCCGCTCGTCCTGATGTGGGCGCTGGCTCTCGCGGTGATCGCGGGTCTTGCGGCTTGCGGCACGAGCGATGCGACAGAGGCCGATTTGGAGCGCCTCGAGCTGGCGTTCGAGCGTGCCGATGTGGCGCTCGGAAGCGAAGTCTTCGACGACAGCTGCTCGGTATGCCACGGCAGCGATGGCAGCGGCGGTGTCGGCGCAGCACTCGGCGGTGTCGACGAACGCCTGAGCGTCCGCAACCACCTGTCGGTGGTGTGGGCCGGTCGAGGCTCGATGCCCCCGTTCGGCGGGATCCTCGCTGACGCCGAGATCGCGGCCGTGGTGGCCTACCAGCGCAGCACTTTCGGCACCGAGTAGGCGTGGCGCTGGCCGTCATCCGCCACCGCACAGTTCGTTCATGGCGGGCGCAGCCCTCCAAGCGCGGGAGCGGTAGCTTCGTCCCGGTGAGTGACCCAGCGAGTGAGCCAGGCTTCCCGCGACCCGATGAGCTGCTGCCGCACCGGGCGCCGTTCCTGCTGGTCGACGAGATTGTCGAGCTTCAGCCCGGCGAGCGCTGCGTCGCGCTGTGGTACTTGGCTGGCGATGAAGAGTTCTTCGTGGGTCACTTCCCGGGCCTGCCGACACTGCCGGGTGTTCTCATGGTTGAGTCACTCGCACAGACGGCGGGGCTTGCCGCGGCGGCGGCGTCATCGCTGGACGGCAAGCTGGCGCTGTTCGGCGGCATCGACAAAGCCCGCTTCCGTCGCCAAGTCGCCCCGGGCGACACGCTGCGCTTGGATGCCACGATAGATCGCCTGTCGGACCGAGCCGGCCGCGCATCAGGAACAGCCAGCGTGGACGGTCAGGTGGCCTGCGAAGCCTCGATGATGTTCCTCATCGCCGACGCCACCGCCGCCGACTGAGCTGTCGGCACCGTCGTCGCCAGGCGGCCTGCGTCGGAACACGCATGTCCGTTGACGCCGAATCCAGCAGCCCCATCCCACAAAACCCGAAGGCTCAACCGAAGGCTCAAGATGTCAGTGGGACAGCGAGCGTGGGACGGGCGCATGCCGACGCGGCGGGCAATCTCGGCTGCAGTCTCTTGCGGCACGGCTCGCATGAGGTCAGCTGCCGCCAGTACCTCGAGACCGAGATTCTCACAGCGCTGGTGACGGTTCACGGCTCTCGCCGCCAGGCGCGTGGCCTGCGAGGTCAGGGACGGACTTCGTAGTAGAGGTTCGCGGCGTCGGCGAAGTCGTGCTGCGTGAATCGGGTGAATCCTGCGGCGGCGGTCATCTCCCGGACTTTGTCCGGATAGAGGCCGAGGGTGCCGAGTCCCATGCCGCCGGGTTCGCTGAGCGCCGACTGCAGGCAGCTCGTGATCGAGAACCCGTAGAACATGGCCAGCATCGGGTTGCGCTGGTCCTGGTCGAAGTCGCCCTTCGAGCGGATGTCCTTGATGAGCAGCGTGCCGTCGGGATCCAGCGATGCCCGGATGGCCTCCAGCGCGGTGTCCGGCCGTGGCATGTCGTGGAGGCAGTCGAAGGTGAGCGCCAAGTCGAAGTCGCCCGTGGCGGGCACATCGGCGGCGCCGGCTTCGATGAAGGCTGCGTTCTCCAGCCCCGCATCTTTGGCGCGCTCTTCGGCTTGTGCGATGGCGATCCCAGAGGGATCGAAGCCCACCACCTCCGAGCGAGGCCACTTCTCGGCGATCAGGCATGCCGAGACTCCCGCGCCACAGCCCACATCGAGCACCTTGGCGCCGCGTTCGAGCTTGGCCGCGACGCCGTCGAGGCCCCCCAGGATCACCGAGGTGAGGTTCTGCCGGCTGAAGGGCCCGGTGGTGCGGGCCAACCCGGCAGCCGCCCGTTGACCTTGCTGCTCGTAGGTCATGCCGATGCCCGTGCGGAACGATTCGAGGATCAGATCCAGGACGTCGTCGCCGAGACCGCCGCGGAATGCGCCCATGGCGAAATGGAGGGAACCCTCCTCATCGACGAGGAGCGCCTCGGCCTCAGGCGACATCGAGAACGCACCGTCGTCGTGATCGACGAGCCGGGCCGCCGCCACGCCGTACAGCCACTCCCGCACCAGCCGCTCATCGAGACCAGTTGCCAGCGCGACATCGTGGCTCGTGGCGGGCTGCGTCTCCGACAGTGCTGCGAACAGGCCGAGCTGGTCGCCGATGTGCAGCATCGCGGACACCATCTCGCCCTTCTTGTACGTCCAGACGCTGAAGGCGAATTTCTTCAGAAGATCCGGATCGATCTCGCGCCGCCCGGTCGCTGTGGAAGCCATCCGCAAGACGCTACCCGCGCATCGAATCCAGTTCTGTCTGTGGTGCTCGGCGCAGTTCTCGGTGGGCGGTCGTGCCGCCCTCAGGTGCCGCAGAGGTGGTCGTCGACGGCGGGGCTGCTGGAAGCACGGGATCGCTTCCAGCCCGACATAGGTGAACTCCCAGGGTTCAGGCACGGGACCTTGGAGGCCGCCGTCGGGCGGGCAGTTCGGGATCCACCCGCGCCGCTTGGCGTTCGCGAAGACGTCCGCAGCCAGCCACTCATAAGCTGGCGATTCGCCGAAGTCGCAGAGGCCTACCTGGCCGATGTCGATGGCGTACCCCGCGATGATCTGCGGGCAGTCGTTCGGCGGCTCGTCGTTCCTGTCGGCTCTCAGCGACTACGTGATGACGGTGCGCGGCTCGTGTCTCGCGGTGACCTCATCGAAGGTGTTCGGGATCGCCACCGGCGAGGTCATCTCGTTCGAGGACGTGGGCGGCGTGGACGTGCGCTCGCGCAGGACGGGCCAGATCCGACGTGGGCGTCGACACCGACGAGGAGAGCTATGCAGCCATTCAGATGCTGGCCGAGATGCTGACGGCGGCGAATGCGCGTAGGAAGCCTAGAGTTGCGCGTAAGGTCAGCGCAGTCGGTCTTCCTGAGTGCATGAGGGGTTCTGAGCCGTGATCGATCTCGAAGGCGTCACCAAGCACTATGAAGTCGGTCCTGTGCTGGTGACGGCGCTGGCCGGCATCGACCTGCACGTCGATACCGGCGAGTTCGTGGTCGTCCTCGGTGCATCTGGCAGCGGCAAGACCACGACGCTCAACATCATCGGTGCCCTCGACGTGCCGTCATCCGGCAAGGTGGTCGTCGGGGGACGCGACCTCACCACAGCTAGCCGCAGCGAGCTCTTTGCGCTGCGGCGCGAGACGGTCAGCTTCATCTTTCAGAGCTTCAACCTCTTCCCCGGCCTGACCGCAACCGAGAACGTCGAGTTCGGCATGGATGTCTCCGGCAAGAGCGGATCGGCCGACCCCGCCGACATCCTTGCGTCGGTCGGTCTCGGCCACCGCCTCGGGCACTTCCCCCACGAGCTCTCGGGCGGCGAGCAGCAGCGGGTGGCGATCGCTCGAGCACTGGCCACCGGCAACCCGGTGCTGCTCGCGGACGAGCCCACGGGCGAGCTGGACTTCAAGACCGGCGCCCAGATTCTCGAATTGCTCGCCGAGCAGGCGAACCAGGACCGGGCAGTGCTGGTGGTGACGCACAACCGCGAGATCTCCCGGATGGCTGACCGTGTCGTCGAGATGAGCAGCGGGGAGATCATCAGTGATGGACCGCCAGAGGGCGGCAAGACCCCGCTGTCCGAGCTGCGCTGGTAGGCCCTGCCATGAAGCTCCTCCGGCTGCGGTGGTCGCTGCGAGACGCGCGTCGACGCTGGATCCAGATCGTCGCTATCGGCTTCACGCTCGCGATCGGCATCGGGCTATTCGCAGGACTCTCAAGCGTGACGCAATGGCGGCTCATTTCCATTGACAAGAGCCTTGAGGCCACTGCCATGTACGACCTGCGGGCCACGGTCAGCGAGAGCGACCCGGTACCGGAGGGCACGCTCGCCCGCATCGCCAGCCAGATCGACGGCATCGACCGCTACAGCGAACGACTTCTGTTCGACACCCAGGTCGAGACCGTCGTCGATGGCGACGAACTGCTGGTGCACGGACGCATCGTGGGCATGGAGCTATCCGGCAGTGGGTCGGTCGTCAACGACGTGTACCTGATTGATGGCAGTCAACTACCGGGTTCGGGGATGTCGAAACCGCAGGTATTGATCGAAGGAAACTTCGCCCGCTTTTGGGATCTGCCGACGAGCGGCACGTTGACCGTCGGTGGAGATGCCCACGTCGACTACATCGGTTCTGCCGTGTCGCCTGAGTACTTCCTCATCGTCGAGGGGAACGGATCGCTCGGCAAGTCCAACCTTGCCGTGCTCTTTGCCCCACTGGCTGCCGCGCAGGACATCTCTGGCCGCTCCGGCGCTGTCAACGACCTCGTCATGACGCTGGCGCCCGGTGCTGACGCTGGGGCAGTGACCGCACAGCTCATCGAAGCCGCAGCGACGCAGGACGGCGTGCTGCTCGATGTCCTCACTCGCGACGAGACGCCGTCCTATATCGGCTTGACTGGCATGCCGGAAATCGACGACGGCATCTACAACGCCTTCTCACTCTTGTTGTTTGCGGGAGCTGCGTTCGCAGCGCTGAACTTCTCCGCGCGTATGGTCCAAGCGCAACGGCGCGAGATCGGCAATGCCATGGCGATCGGGGAGCGTCCTTGGTCGATCGTCATCCGGCCGCTGCTGATCGGCCTGCAGATCGGGTTCATCGGCATGATCCTGGGCGTCGTGGTCGGCTACGCGATTTCGATTCAAACGGTAGGTGTCGTGCAGGGGATCGTACGGCTGCCGATCTTCGAGCAGCCGTTCCAGGGCGCGATCTACGCGCGGGCCATGGCGATCGGTTTCGCAGTACCGATGCTTGCCGTACTCTGGCCTGTCCTGCGCGCCGTGCGGGTGAAGCCGGTCGACGCGATCCGCTCGAGTCATCTGGCATCCCGGGGCGGGAGCCTGGGACCCATCATCAGCCGTATTCCCTTGCCCGGCCGCAGCCTTGAGCGGATGCCGTTCCGGAACCTGATGAGGGCGCCCCGCCGGACGTTCCTGACGCTGCTGACCTTCACCATGAGCTTGGCGATTATGTTCAGCATGTTGGGGCTGGGCAGCACGTTCACGACCACTCTCGACGACGGCAACGAAGAACTGCTCGGCGGCGAGCCCGACCGCTTCACCGTACAGTTGGACTCCCTCTACCCGGTGAACTCACCGCAGGTCCAAGATGTGCTCGCCAATCCGACGGTGCAATCGGGCGAGGCGGCCATGGTGCTGGGGGCCAATGTCATCTCTGCCGAGCCGGATGGAAGCGTCGACGAGGCTGTCCAGCTCGATCTCGCAGTCCGCTTTGTCGACTTTGGCAGCGCCGTGTGGACGCCGACCGCGACGCAGGGCTCGCTGTCTCGGGGGGCGCCTGGCATCGTGCTCGCCGACAAGGCCGCCCGCGACCTCGGCGTGGGAATCGGCGACGACGTCGTCGTGACGCATCCAGCGGTCGTCGACGGAGCGTTCACCCACAGCACTCGCATACTGCCGGTCGATGCAATCCATCCGCATCCGCTGCGGCTCAACGCCTACATGGATCTCTCGCAGACCTCGACGTGGGGCTTCGGCGGTCTCGCCAACATTGTGACCGGTGTGCCGGCTGACGGCAGCAGCCTCAACGACGTGAAGCGGTCGCTGTTCGGCAGCGGCAGCGGCGTGTCCTTGGTACAGGGCTTGGGTGAGACCTTCCAGTCCTTGGAGGATTCGCTGAAGCAGTCCGAGGGCGTGTTCTTCATCACGCGGATATTCGTCATCTTGTTGGTCATGCTGATTGCGTTCAACACTGCCAACATCAACGTGGACGAACGGTCCCGGGACCACGCCACGATGTTCGCTTACGGCATCCCCGTGCAGCGGGTGATCGCGAATCTCTCGGTGGAGGGTTTGCTGCTGGGCGTGATTGCAGTCGTGCTCGGTGGTCTGTTCGGTTACGCCCTATTGCTGTGGATGGCGCTGTTCCTGATGCCGACGGCCATCCCCGATGTGGGCATGATCGTGTCCGTGCGCTGGTGGGAGATGGCGGTGTCGTTCGTCCTGGCATTGGCCGCGATCGCGTTGGCGCCGGTGTTCCCCGGGCGCAAGCTGAAGAAGATGTTCATTCCGGGACAGCTGCGCGTGATGGAGTAGAGCTTCCGAAGTCCTGCTCGACTCCCGGACGGCTGCGTCACCTGCAGGGATTCATGGCTTGTGCACCCATGGCTGTCGGGGCAGGGATGCCGGGTCGAACTGCTGCGCGATGTGGCGCAGATCGCCGGCGTCCGCCACGAGCGCTAGTCCCAGGCTCGACAGCAGCAGGTTGAGCACGTCAACGGACGTCTCGCCGAGTGCCAGACGGTCCGGCAATGTCACGGCGCCATCCCGTTTGGCGAGCCGCTGCCGTCCGGGGCCCAGCACTAGCGGCACGTGGGCATATGCGGGCGGTTCGAGGCCCAGCAGGTGTGCGAGGTGGACCTGGCGTGGCGTGGACGGCAGCAAGTCGTCGCCCCGGACGACTTCGGTGACACCCTGGGAAGCGTCATCCACGACGACCGCGAGGTTGTAGGCCGGCGTGCCGTCGCCGCGCTGGATCACGAAGTCGTCGACGATGCCGGCAAACGGACCGAGCTGGCGGTCGACAACCGTCAGCTCGAGGTGCTGCGTGTCCGGCATCTCGACTCGAAGCCGCAGCGCCGGGGGCCGTCCCTGGGACCTGCGCTGTTCCAACTCGGCGCGCCCCAATCGCCGGCACGTGCCCGGGTAGGCACCCTCGGGCGAGGGCCCGTGCGGCGCCGCGGCCGCCTCCGCGATCTCGCGCCGGGTGCAGAAGCACTCGTAGGTGAGCCCTCTTCGGCGCAGGTCTGCGATGGCGTCGCGGTACAGGTCCAGCCGATCGCTCTGGCGCACCGGCTCGCCGTCCCAGTCGATCCCCAGCGCCGCCACGTCGCGCAGCTGCGAGTCGTAGAACTGCGGGCGCACGGCGCCGTCGAGGTCCTCGAACCGCCACAGGAAGCGCCCGCCAGCCGAGCGGGCGAACAGCCACGCCAGCAGCGCCGTACGGAGGTTTCCCAGGTGCAGATAGCCGGTCGGGCTCGGCGCCCATCGACCGACCGTTGAGGCTGGGCTCAAGCGCTGCCCTCGGCGAGCGCCTTGATGCCCTCGATGCAGCGCGTCATGTTGGCGAGGTGCTCGTCTTGACGGCGGGAAAGGATGCGAGGCTCCTTGTCAGGCATCGCCTCGATGGCCATGGTGAGTCCGGAAGGTCCCGGACCGATGCGCACGGTGTGGCGCAGGCGGCAGCGCTGGCCGTGGAGAACGTCGATCTCGTAACGCCAGCGGGCGCCGGCAACCTCCTCGGTCTCGCCGGTCGCCCAGCCGAAGAGCACGTTCGACTCGTACTCGGTGACGGTCAGATCGATGTTCCACTCGCCGATGGCGGGGTGCTGGTTGTGACCGATGAACTTGGCGCCGAGGGCCGGACCGTCGTAGCCGGGCGCCCACTCGGCCCGCACGAACTCCTCGGAGAAGTCGGCACCGGCGTTGATGTCGCTGACGACCTCCCAAACCCGTGCTGCGGGGCTGTCGATGTCGATCTCCACCGTGGCGCCGGCGCCCTCGCCCAGAGTGCGGGCGGCCGATTCTTCGCCACGCGCCTCCCAAGTGCGACCCCAGCTGTCGACATACGCAATCTCGTTGGCGCGCCGGCGCGGAACGGAACCGAACTCGGTGCCCTTCGACCACGCGAGCGGCAGCAGCGCAACCGGCGTTACTCCTTCAGGTATGCCGAGCACCTCGCGCAGCTCGTCTTCCTTGCTGAGAATCGCCGTAGTCCACGCCGTGGCGAGGCCCCGGGCACGCGCCGCGAGGCAGAAGCTCCACGACGATTGCAGCACCGAGTCGAACAGGCCCGGTTTGCCGCTGTTGTCGTGGACGCCCCACACGCAGGGAATGACGATCACGGGCACCTCGCCGAGATGTTCGGCGAGGTGGTGCGCCGACTTCATCACCTGCTCCATCGGGTGCCCGGTGCCCGCAGTGGCATCACGTCCCTGCTGCATGAAGCTGCCCACGATGGAGTGGTACATCTCTCCGAGAGCCTGGCGTTGCGCTGGGTCTCGTATCACGAGCCAGCGCCGGCTGGCCTGGTTGCCGCCGCCAGGCGCCTGCTCGGCCACGTCGATGCAGTCGAGCACCAGGTCGTGGGGCACCTCTCGCTCGAGGTCCAGCCGCAGCCGCACCGAGCGGGTGGTGGACAGCACGCCGTCCACCGACGCCAGGTCCAACCCGGCAGTGTCATAGCGGGCAGGGACGTGGGGGTTCAGTTCCGGTGTCGGCATGCCGCCAGTATTGCCGTCCCGCTCAATAGTTTCTTCGGACGTGGCGACTCCCTCACCGGTCCGGCGGCGCGTCGCTCAGCCATTCGGGGCCGGTGTGCTGGCGGCGGCTGCCAGCGTGATGCTCCTCGCGGTCGCGTGCTCTCCGAACGGCTTCCCGACACGAGAGACGCAAGAGCCGGCCACCCCGGTCGCGACGGTCCCCAGCGCCGCCGACACGGTTGCAGCCGTTGCGACAGCTTCCGCACCGGCGCCTCATGCGACCAGTCCGCCCGAGACCTCCGCGGCCCCGCGGGACTGCTCGCCCCGTGCCGCGCCGGCCGAGCTCGACTTCGACACCGCCGCTGTGCCCCTCAGCATCGAGATCTCGCGTGCCCTGTACGAATGTGCCGACGAGGTCGGCCTGGGGTTCGCTAGGGATCCAGCGACGGCGCTCACGCTCACTGCGCACGGGATCCGCGGACCGATGCTGCTCATCGAGTCGTGGTCTGCGGCTGATGCGATGGACGAGATACGGCGTCTCGCTCCTGAGCGGATCATCGCGGCGGGCTTCAGCGAGCAGATCCTCGAGCTCCGGCTCGCCGGCTATGCCGTCGAGCAGGTGCCCGTCGATCCTGAGGCGGCGCTGCCGGTCGCCGATGTGCCGCACGAGCGCGTGCTGGTCGTGGGCGACGCCTCGCAGGCCGCTGTGATCGGGGCCGTCGGCAGCCAGATCGGCGCAACGGCGGTCGCGGTGACCGGCGACCTGCGAGCCTTGGCCGCCCCAGAGCGCCAGGTGCTCCGCGACGCGGTGCACGTGGAGATTCACACAGACCTCGGGCCTGATGCTGAGTGGCAACTCGAGGTCATCCGCCGGGGCGATGAGTTGCCCGGCGGCGGCCTGCTCGTCTTCGGACCTGACGGCTCGCGCCGGATAGTGGCCCTCTACGGCCATCCGACGACATCGCAGCTCGGCGTGCTCGGCGAGCAGAACCCAGACGACGGCGTGGAGCGCCTGCGGACCATCGCCGAGGGCTACGACGCTGACGGGCGGGAGGTGGTGCTTGCCTTCGAGATCATCGCCACCGTGGCGTCAGCTCAAGCTGGTCGCGACGGCGACTATTCCAATGAGACTGCGCACGATGTGATCAGGCCGTGGATCGAAACCGCCGCTGCCAACGACATGTACGTCGTGCTCGACCTGCAATCGGGCCGGACGGATTTCCTCACCCAGGCCAAGCAGTACGAGGAGTTCCTGCGACTGCCCCATGTCGGGCTGGCTCTCGATCCCGAATGGCGATTGAAGCCCGGCCAAGTGCACCTGAGGCAGATCGGAACGGTGGATGCTGCCGAGATCAACCAGGTCTCGGCGTGGCTGGCCGATCTCGTCCGTAGTGAGGCCTTGCCGCAGAAGCTGTTGCTGCTGCACCAATTCCGCTTTTCGATGATCACCAACCGGGAGCTGATCGAGACGCCCCCCGAGCTGGCGGTGATGATCCACATGGACGGGCAGGGTCCGCTCAACACGAAGTACACCACCTGGGATGCGCTGCTGGGGCTGCCCGACGCCGATCGCTACTACTGGGGCTGGAAGAACTTCTATGACGAGGACAGTCCCACCGCCACCGCCCCCCAGGTGCTGGCTCTCACGCCGTCACCGCTGTTCGTCTCGTATCAGTAACCGCGGCAGCCGCCTAGCCTCCGCAGCGTGGCACGGCTGCCGTTCTTGAACTCTCGCCTGCAGGGCTACCAGTCGACGATCTTTGCGGAGATGTCGGCATTGGCGGTTCGTACCGGTGCCATCAATCTGGGCCAGGGCTTTCCCGACACGGACGGTCCGACTGAGGTGCTCGAGGCGGCGGTGGCGGCGATCCGCAGCGGCACGGCAAACCAGTACCCGCCGGGCATCGGCATTCCGGGACTGCGTCACGCCGTCGCTCGGCACCAGTCGCGTTTCTGGGGCTTGGAGTTCGACCCCGACAGCGAGGTGCTGATCACGGCCGGCGCCAGCGAGGCACTCGCCGCCAGCTTCCTGGCGCTCTGCGAGGTGGGCGACGAGGTCGTGACGTTCGAGCCCTGGTACGACCTGTACGGCGCCGTCATCTCGATGGCGGGTGCGGTGCGCAAGGTGGTCACGCTGCGACCGCCCGACTATGGCTTCGATCCCGACGAGCTGGCGGCCGCGGTGACGCCCCGCACGCGGCTGCTGGTGCTCAACAGCCCGCACAATCCGACCGGCAAGGTGTTCAGCCGGGCCGAGCTCGAGGCCATCGCTGCGGTGGCGATCGAGCGGGATCTCATCGTGGTCACCGACGAGGTGTACGAGCATCTGACCTTCGACGGCGAGCACATCCCGATCGCGTCCCTGGGGGGCATGGCCGACCGCACGGTCACGATCTCGAGCGGCGGCAAGACGTTCGCGGTCACCGGCTGGAAGATCGGCTGGGTGTGCGCACGCCCCGAGTTGGTGACCGCCGTGCGGACAGCCAAGCAGTGGCTGACCTACGTCAGCGGCGGGCCGTTTCAACATGGGATTGCTGCGGGGCTGGACCTCGGCGACGATTACTTCAAGGGCCAGGCCGACGACTTGCGGGCCAAGCGCGACCGGCTGAGCGCGGGGCTGCGCTCGGGTGGGCTGGAGGTCTTCGAGCCTGCTGGGACGTACTTCATCACGACCGACATCCGCTCGATCGGCCACGACGACGGCATCGAATTCTGCTGGAACCTGCCCGAGCGAATCGGCGTGGCCGCCGTACCGAGCGTGGTCATGTACGACAACGTCGACGAGGGCCGCCACCTGGTGCGGTTCGCCTTCTGCAAGCAGGATGCCGTCCTCGACGAGGCAATCGAACGCCTCCGCTCGCTCTAGCAGGATGCTGAAATATGCAGGTTCGGCCGGGAGCGCAAGTCCTTGACCTGCTGGTTTGCAACTGGACGCTGCCCGAAAATCGACTTTTTCAGCAGCCTGCTAGCGCTGCCGAGTTGGCGCGGCGGGCCGATCCGTCCGACTAGCGGGGGCGGTGGGGGAAGAGGGTGACGGCGAGAGCGGAGCCGATCATGCCGCCGCCGGTGGACAGCACGAGGTCGGCGACCGTGTCGTCGTAGGTGAGGTCGAGGCCGCCGCCCGCGCCGGTCTCGGCCACGATCCACTCGGCCGCCTCCCAGCCGACGATGGCGAGAGCGCCGAGTCCGGCGCCGAGCAACCACGCATCGCCGCGGGACAGGCGGTTGGCAGCGCCGCCGCGCCGGTAGCGCCAGGCATGGAACGCCCCGACGAGCAGGATCCAGTTGAGCGTGTGCAGCACATCGTCGGTGGCATCGAAGGTGTCGTAGACGTACGCCAAGTTGCCGAGCGTGTCGATGAGGAACGGGGCGACGATGAGCACGTCGGCAATGGCCGGGTACGGCCGGATCCGTCCACGCCAGAACCACGCCAGCGGCACCACCACCGCCGACAGCATGAACAGCGGGAACCGGAACGCCATGCCTTTGCCTTCGAGGTGGTCGAGGGGCACGGCGATCGCCACCACGAAGCACAGCGCCAGCGCCGCCTTGAACGCCATCGCCACGGCGACGGCTCGGGGGCGGGCATCCAGCGCGGCGACGCCGGTCGGCCGGTCGCTGCTGGTTGCGTTCGTCACTGCTTGCACGACGTTCTCAGGCGCCGGCGCGCAGGGGGGCGATCACGCCTTCGGCGAACTCGTTGAGCATTGCCAGCTCTTGGTCTTGCTCGAAGTAGCCGACGTGATGCCACAAGAAGAACTCGGTGACGCCGAGTTCTTCGTGCAAGGAGGCGACGTGGTCGAGCTCTTCCTCCCGGCTGCCTCGCCACACGCGCCCCATCGGCACCACATAGGGCGGCGCGTTGTACGCCCAGTTGAACAGCTCCTCGAACCCGGCGTAGAGGTCCGCGGCTTCGGCCGGCGTGCGGCCCATCGTGAGGTGGCCGCCGATCGCCAGCGCATCGGCCGCTGTGGTGTCACGCCCCGAATTGTGGGCTTCTTCGAGGTAGATGCCCAGCGCCGTACCGATGAAGCTCTGCCGGTCGGGGGCCACAAAGCTGACCATCTTGCCGCCCTCGCGTGCCCAGAACTTCGAGGTCTCCATGCTGTAGCTGAACGGCGCGTAGACCGGCGGGTGAGGCTGTTGGAGCGGCCGGGGCACGATGCCGATTTCCCGCAGCGTCTTGTCCCCGTCGACGGCGTTCGGGTCGAAATCATCGGTGGGCGGGAAGTGCCACTCCATCTCGGGCGGGGCCTGCCAGAACTCGCCCTGGATCGACACCTTGTCCTGGGTCCACAGCGACTTCACCAGGTGCCAGTTCTCATACAGGGCCCGGCGGCTTCGCTGGTCGGCCTCCGACTTGTCGGACTCGGTGGAGGTGATGCCGAGGTGCTGGCCGAACGTGCCGGTCCAGCGGGGCGTGTTGCCGCGAGTGAAGCCCACGAAGGTGCGCCCGCCGGTGAAGTGGTCGAGCATGGCGATGTTCTCGGCGAGCTGGATCGGGTTCACCGCGGTGAGGTTCATGCCGAGCTGGCCCACCCGCATCCGCTCGGTGTGCTGGGCCACGAAGTAGTCCCAGAACAGCGGGTTGGTGGTGGTCTCGATGCCCTCCACCTGCATGTGCTGCTCGGTCATGGCGAAGCCGTCGTAGCCGACCGACTCGGCGAACTGCATCTGGGTTCGGATCTGATCCATGAGGATCTGCCACCGTTCAGGCATCGACCCGGCGAGGCCGATCTGCTCACCGCGGCGGCGCATGTAGGGCACCACCAGGATCGTGAAGCGGAAATCGGTCATCAGGCCTCGGGCTCTCTGGGGCGGCCGGCGTCTCGGAAAGGGGGGCGCATCGACTGCAACACTAGAAAGCCGACTGCCCTTGCATCATCTGAGCGCGGAAGGAACCTTCACATGGTCGAGTCACACGCCGGTGCGAGGCGGGGCCTGCATCCGATCGAGAACGCGCCCATCTCGGAGATACGAGCGCTCCAGCTCGAGCGCTTGAAGTGGAGCTTGGCCCATGCGTACGCGCATGTGCCTGCCTACCGGCAACTGTTCGACGGCGCGGGCGTGCACCCGTCGGACTTGCAGCGTCTGGAGGACTTGGCGCGCTTCCCGTTCACCTCCAAGACCGAGCTGCGCGAGAACTACCCGTTCGGCATGTTCGCCGTGCCGCGAGAGCAGGTGCTGCGGGTGCATGCGTCCTCGGGCACCACGGGAAAGCCGACGGTGGTCGGCTACACACAGTTCGACCTGGACATGTGGGCGCACGTGTTCGGGCGCTCGCTGATGGCAGCGGGTGTGCGACCGGGCGATGTGGTCCACGTCTCCTACGGCTACGGGCTGTTCACCGGCGGGCTGGGGGCGCATTACGGGGCCGAGCAGTACGGCTGCACCGTGGTGCCGGCTTCGGTCGGCCAGACGGCCCGGCAGGTGCAGCTGCTGGTGGACTTCGACGCCGACGTGCTGTGCGCCACGCCGTCGTACGCGCTGGTCGTGGCCGACGAGTTCCGCAACCAGGGCATCGACCCGGCGTCGACGTCGCTGCGGGTAGGGATATTCGGCGCGGAACCGTGGTCGGAGGCGATGCGGGCCGAGCTCGAGGACGCCTTCGGCATCGACGCCGTCGACATCTACGGCCTCTCGGAGGTGATCGGTGGGGGTGTCGCCAACGAGTGCGTGGAGACCAAGGACGGGCCGACCATCTGGGAGGACCACTTCTATCCCGAGATCATCGACCCTGACTCGGGCGAGGTGCTGCCCGAAGGCGAGACGGGCGAGCTGGTGTTCACCTCGCTGACCAAGGTGGCCATGCCGGTGATCCGGTACCGCACCCGCGACATCTGCTCGCTGCAGCCCGGCACGGCTCGTTCGATGCGTCGCATGGGACGGGTCGCGGCACGCAGCGACGACATGCTCATCATCCGTGGCGTCAACGTGTTCCCGAGCCAGTTCGAGGAACTGGTGTCAGCGGAGCCGCGGCTGACCGGGCATTTCTTGCTCGAAGTGCATTCTCAAGGCCGGATGGAGGGCATCACTGCGGTGCTCGAGCCCAAGCCCGATGCCGGCGAACACGAGGCGATCGCCGCGGACTTCGCCGGCACGGTGCGCCAGCGCATCGGCATCGCGGTCGACGTCCGCACCGTCGAGCCCGAAGGAATCCCGCGCTCGGAAGGCAAGGCGCAGCGAGTCCGCGACCTCCGGGGCTGAGCCCGGCAACACCAAGCGTGGCTAGCGCAGTCGTTCAACGGCACTAGAGAGGTTCGGTTCCCTCTTCCAGCACGTGCAAGTACCCCGTGTATGCAAACACGCGATTGCGACGCTGACCCGTGGCTTCGGAGGCGATACCTAGTTCGCAGAGACGCGTCAACGCATTATTGACAGCAGGCCAGGAGAGGCCGCTGAACTTGGCGCTCGTTTCAACGTTGAGAACTGGCCGTTGCATGAGCGATTCGTGTACCCGCAGCGCCGAGCCTGCCGCTCGGCCAGTGCGGTCACTGATCACCTTCCGGTCGTGGGCCGCCATCTCTTCGAGACGTTGCGTCGTGCTGAGCGCGGCGTCAGCAGTTGACCGGATGCCTTCGAGGAAGAACAACAGCCACTCGTTCCAGTCTCCGTACAGCCGCACACGGTTCAGTAAGTCGTAGTAGTCCGATCGGTTCTGCTTGAGGTACAAGCTCGGATAGAAGGCTTGCGTCGACAACACATCACGATCCAGCAACAAGAGCATGATGAGCATGCGGCCGATTCGGCCGTTGCCGTCGAGGAAGGGGTGGATGGTCTCGAACTGCACGTGTGCGAGCCCTGCATGCATCAGCGGAGGAAACCTGTCATCGGCATGCAGGAACTTCTCCAAGTCAGAGATCGCCTGATGAGCCTCTTGCGCAGGAGGCGGCACAAACGCCGCATTTCCTGGGCGGGAACCGCCAATCCAGTTCTGCGTCGATCGGAATTCTCCGGGATGCTTGTCCGCACCGCGTCCAGAAGACAGCAGAATCCCGTGAGCCCGCCGCAACAGGCGATTGCAGAGCGGCAACCCCGATGGGTTCGTCATTTCTGCGACGGCGTGCTCGAGCGCAGCGACGTAGGTTGAGACTTCCGTCACATCGTCGAGCGGCACACCCGGTGACGCATCGAGTTCGTGACGCATGAGATCGGACAGCGATGACTGTGTCCCTTCGATCTGAGATGACAGCACAGCCTCCTTGCGCACGTACGAGTAGATGAGCAGACCCTTGTTGGGGAGATAGCGAACTGCGCCATCGAATCGGCCGAGGGCTCGGCTTGCCTCGTCAAGTGCGGTGACCAGCGGCCCATCCATGCTGAGCGGTGGATCCGGCGGCAGTGGTGCGGGTACAAATGCGCGCACTTCTTCACCCGCAACCGTGGTGATGACGTACTCACCAGTCGGGGTGCGGAGTCGTGTTGCAGCCATGCGTCGTTGCTCCTGCCTGTCTCGGCTGTGATCCGTGCAGCGTGCTTCTGCACTGGCACTATGCGGGTTGTCGCAACCCGCTCTACGATAGCTGCTATTAAACGTTGTGGCTCAATGTTTGTTTGTGTGCGTGTTTTTGTCGTGTTGTCAAACTGCGCGAGATAACGCAGTTGGCTATACAGCTTGAGGCCGCAACGTTGAATAGAACATCGGAAGCAGTCTCGGACGAGAGATGCGAGGACACGGCGCGCTACGGTGCGGCTGCGCGATCTGGTCGAGCGAGATCGCGGCTCGGCTCGACACGTCGAAGGAGACAGCCATGAGCTTTGTGGAGATGCGGCGCTACCGCCTGAAGGTGGGTGCACCCGAGCACTGGGTCAAGGTGTACTTCGAGAAGGGCTACGAGGCGCAGCGCAAGTACCTCGGCGAGCCCGTGGGTTACTACACCACCGAGTTCGGCGGCATCAACGAGATCATCCACATGTGGCGCTACGACACGCTCGAGGAGCGGGCCGCCAAGCGCAAGGCGCTCTTCGAGGATCCCGAGTGGCTGGAGTTCGTGAGGGAGATCGCGCCGCTGGTCGAGACGCAGGAGAATGCGCTCCTGCGCGACATCTTCGAGACCTGAGCCGAGAGCGGGTGACCGATTTCGAGGCTCAGGCCTCGCGCCCGGCAGCTGAGTCTGTGCTGGTGCACTGACACGAGACTGGAGAGCACACCGATGCCGAACACGATGATGGACACCTGGTCCGCCGGGGGAGAGACGCTGGGCACGTGGCTGTCGATGGCTTCGAGCCACTCGGCCGAGATCGGCGGGAGAGCCGGCTTCGACTACGTCTGCGTGGACATGCAGCACGGCGTGGCCGACTACCAGGTTGCCGTGACGATGATCCAGGCGATCGAGATGGGCGGCGGCACGCCCATCGTGCGGGTGCCGTGGAACGAGCCGGGCATCATCGGCCGGGTGCTGGACGCCGGGGCGCGAGGCGTCATCATCCCGATGGTGAACTCTGTCGCTGAGGCGCAGGCCGCGGTGGCCGCGTGCAAGTACCCGCCGCTGGGCGCTCGCAGCTTCGGGCCGATCATGGTGGCGCCACGCGCTGCGGCGGGGGAGGACTACTTCGGAGTGGCGAACGACGCCACCGCTTGCATTCCGATGATCGAGACACGCCAGGCAGTGGAGGCGCTCGACGACATCTTGGCGATCGAGGGCGTTGACGCGATCTACGTCGGGCCTGCCGATCTGTCCATCAGCTACGGCTACGGACCGGCCTACACCGACGACAATGCCGACTACAAGGCGGCGCTGTGCCACATCGCCGAGCGCTGCGCTGCCCACGGCGTGGTGGCCGGCATCCACTCGACGGCGGCGCTGTCGGCCGACCGCCGCGGCAAGGGCTACCGCATGCAGACCGTCGCCGGCGACGCCATGGCGCTCGGCCGCGGCATGGCCCGCGACCTGCGCACCGCGCGTGAGTCCGGTGTCGCCGATGCGGCCAGCGGCGCCGACTCCAAGATCTACTGATCGACCTCAGCGCCGGCGCTGCCCACACAGCCCCGTTGGGAGCCTGACGTGCTGCCTTCTTTGTAGCTGCCGTACGCTACAGACATGGCGCTAACCCAGACGACCACGCTGCGTGTACCCACTGAGTTGCGGGACGAGATCGCGCGCCTCGCGGAGCAGCGCAGCACATCGATGCTGCAGGTCGTGACAGAAGCCGTGCATCGGCTCAGCCGCGACGAGTGGTGGGCATCGGTGCGACACGCGCTCGACGATCTCACGTCCGAACAGGCGGCTTCCTATCAGTCCGAGAGCTGCTCTCTCGACGCCGCAGTTGCGGACGGCCTTGATGGCGGTTGAGCAACGGCTGAATCGGGGCGACATCTGGCACGTCGATTTCGGTGCCGAGCCGCGTGATCCCGAACAGGCGCTCGTGCGCCCGGCTGTGGTCGTGTCCGAAGACCGGCTGCATCATCCGAATCTGAGGATGGTCATTGTCGTCCCGGGAACCTCCACCATTCGGGGGATCCCCCTGCATGTGGTCTGCCTGCCTGACAGAACCAACGGGTTGTCGGCCGAAACGGCGTTTCAGATTGAGCAGGTGCGAGCGGTCTCGACTGAGCGTCTCATCCGTCGGATTGGTCGTTTTGATGTGCTGGCGCTCGCGACAGTCGACGAGACGCTGCGCAGCGCTCTGGACCTGTGACCGGATGCGGCGCGGGACTGAGCCCGGATTCACCGGTGTGATGTGGGTGGGTGGTGCGGCGCGTCCACCAGAAAGGCCTCCTGAGGTGGCGTTTTGCCGTTTGTGGATGTTCGGCGTGATGTCATGACGGGAGGCGCTTTCTGTGAGCACTGTAGTTGGGGGTTTGGACCGGATCGAGGCAGTGTTCGACGACGGGTCTGTGGTCGGCGACGCGGGGCTGGTGCTGGCGGGCACGCTGGTGGGCCGGCTGGGCTTGGAGGGTCTGGTCGGCGAGGCGGTGCGCCCGCCGGGGGCTGGGCGCGGGTCGGGCGCGAAGGTGCTCACGGCGGTGTGCTCGATGCTGGTGGGCGGGTCGTTCTTTTCTGACGCGGACAGGCTGCGGGCGGACTCGGCTGGGGCGGTGGTGGGGTTCGCGCCGGTGGCGCCGTCCACGCTGGGGACCTTCGCCCGGTCGTTCGCGTGGGGTCGTGCGCGCCGGCTGGACCGCGTCGGGGAGCTGGTGTTGGGCCGTGCGTGGGCGGCGGGCGCGGCCCCGGCGGCGAAGGCGGTCACGGTCGATGTCGACTCCACGCTCGCGGTGGTGCACAGCGACGCGAAGCACGGCGCCGCGTACGGCCACGGCGAGCGGCTGGGCTACCACCCGCTGATCGCGGTCCGCGACGACACCGGCGAGATCGTGCACTCCCCGATGCGCAAGGGCTCCTCGCAGCGCGGAAACGTCGGCTTCGCCGCGGGGACCCTGTGCCGGGTGCGCCGCCTGGCGCCCGACGCGGCGCTGATGCTGCGCGCCGACGCGGGGTTCTTGTCGTGGGACCTGATCGACAAGCTCGAAGCGCACGACACCAGGTTCGTGGTCGCTGTCGCCCCCAACCCCAGCGTCACAGCGGCTGTCGCCGCCATCGGCGCCCACGACTGGGACACCGATCGGCTGCACAGACGACGGCGAAGCCCAGGTCGCCGAGGCCACTCTCACCAGCGGCCGACGCGCCGCGGGCAAGCCCAAGCCACGGTGCGCCTCGTGATGCGCCGCACCCGCCTCGCAGGCGGCCAAGCCGAGCTGTGGCCGAACTGGCGCCACCACGCCGTGGCCACCGACATCGACGCCGACGGGCTCGACACCAAAGCAGCCGACACCGCCTGCCGCGCTCACGCCCGCGTCGAGCAAGCCATCCGCGACATCAAAGCCGGCGGCCTCGCCCACAGCCCCTCAGGACGGTTCGCGGCCAACGCCGCCCGGCTCGCCTTCGCCGCCCTGGCGCACAACATCGCACGCTGGGCAGCGCGCATCGGAAGGCTCCACGAACCCCACAAGCCCACCGTTGGGGCCACCCTCGCCCGGCGCCTGCCCAGCATCGCGGGCAGGCTCGACCGCCGCAGCGGACGGCCCACCCTGCAACTCCCGGGCCGACACATTCACCACCGCACTGCGACACATCCGCAGCATGCCCCAGTGTGTTGCGTCTGATTTCGCGCGACAGATTTTGAGTTTTTTCAAGCAGTATCGGTCAGGGTTGGCGGTCTGGGCGCAGGGGGCTGTCGATGACCGCCCTGCCGGGCCGGAGACTGAAGAAGGTGCTCACAGCAGAGCAGAAGTACGACTTGTGGGTGAGGATGCTCGCCGGGCAGATCACCCAGGCGGAGGCAGTCGCGGAGGCGGGCGTGGACCGGTCGGTTGTCGCTCGTTTGCGTGCGGTGGCACGCGACGGCGCGATCGCCGCGTTGGGGGCGTCGAGGCTTGGGCGTCCTCGTCAGACCCGAGCTGAGGCGTCGGAGGCGGCAGCTCTTCGCGTCGAGGCGGAGCGGCTGGGCCGCACCGTGGTCGAGCAGGCTGTGGAGCTGGCGGTGCTGCGGGGAGAAACGGGCTGGGGATGAGCGGCCCTGTCCCCGCCCGCGTCGATGGGGCCGCCAAGGAGTGCTTGCTGGGGCTGATCGACGACGCCACCGCAGCGGGATGGACCCACGGCCGCGTGTGCGCGGTGCTCGGTTTGGAGCGGCGCCGGGCGTGGCGCTGGCATCGGCGTCGAGCCGCGGGAACGCTCGACGACGCCCGCCCCGGAGGGCGGCCGATCCATGGGCTGCTGGGGTGGGAACGCGACGAGACCGTGAACCTGTTCGACGAATGGGGCGACATCGACCGGTCCCATCGCAAGCTCGCCCACCGGGGCTCCTATCTGGGCCGCGTGTGGGTGTCGCCGTCCAGCGCGGACCGCGTTCTCGCAGGCCACGGCCTCGCCCTGGCCGGCGTGCCGCGCGCCAAGCGTGCCCCGAAGACGCCGTGGCCCGACTGGTGCGAGTGGCGCCCCAACCAGCTGTGGTGCTGGGACGGCACCCAGTTCCCCCGATGCCAGGCAGCGAAACACGCGTACGCCGTCGTCGGCGTCGTGTCCCGCAAATGGATCGCAACCCGCCTCACCTCGACCCCGGACTCGGTCGCCGCCCGGGTGCTGTTCGCTCGGGCGCTCGACGGCGAAGGGCTGCTCAGCGGCGAGACCGCCGCCCGCCTCGCCGATCCCGACGCCGAGCCGCCCCACCAAGACGACATCCCGCTGCTGCTGGCACTGTCGGACAACGGCCCCGAGATGCGCGCCGGCGACACAGCCCGCTTCGTGGCCGCCTGCTCGACCGCCCAGCACTTCGGGAGGCCCTCCACGCCCACCGGCCAAGCCTGGATCGAGTCCCTGTTCGCACACGTCAAAGACGAGCACCCCACCTGGACACCATCGCCGACCCCGCCGGCCTCGCCCGAGAGCTCGAACGAATCCGGTGTGTTGCGTCTGATTTCGCGCGACAGGTTCTGAGTTTTTTCGAGCAGCATCGGTCAGGGTTGGCGGTCTCAGCGCAGGAGGCTGCCGATGACCGCTCCGCCGGGCCGGAGACCGAGGAAGATGCTCACAGCAGAGCAGAAGTACGACTTGTGGGTGCGGATGCTGACTGGGCAGATCACCCAGGCCGAGGCGGCGGCGGAGGCCGGCGTGGATCGGTCGGTGGCGCGGTTTGTCGTGGGGGCGGGGTGAGGGCTGGGCGGACGCGTGGGTGGTCGGCGGCGGCTTGGGGGGTGGTTTGTGTGCTGCGCCCGGGGGGGTGTGCTGCGCGGCGCGGCGTGGCGCTGGGGTTTGTTCAGCAGCGCTGGGGCAGGTTGCGGATGTGTCGCAGTGCTGTGGTGAACGTGTCGGCCCAGGGCCATCGGGCCGGGAGCCGCAGGGTGGGTCGGCCGCTGCGGTTGACGAGCCGGCCGGGCATGGTGAGCAAGCGGCGTGCGATGGTGGCCCCAACGGTGAGCTTTCGGGGGTCGTGGACTTGGCCGATGCGTGCTGTCCAGCGTGCGATGTTGTAGGCCAAGGCGGCGCAGGCGAGCCAGGCGGCGTTGGCGGTGAAGCTGGCTGAGGGGCTGTGGGCGAGGCCGCCGGCTTTGAGGTCGGCGGTGGCGAGCTCGACGCGTGCGTGGGATCGGCAGGCGGCGTCGGCTGCTTTGGTGTCGAGTTCGGCTTCGCTGATGTCGGTGACGAATGTGTGGTGGCGCCAGTTGGGGAACAGGTCGGCCTGGTCGCCGACCAGGCGGGTGCGGCGCACCACCAGCCGCACCGTGCGCTCGGGCTTGCGGTTGGGCCGCCGTGCGCTGGTGAGCGTCGTTTCGGCGACTTGGGCCTCGCCGTCGTCGGTGTAGCCGATCGGGGTCCAGTCCGCATCGTCGACGGCCGCGACGGCCCTGCCGACGGCGGGGTTGGAGGCGACAGCGATCACGAACCTGGCGTCGAGCGCGTCGAGCTTGTCGACCAGGCCCCACGACAAGAACCCCGCGTCCGCGCGAACCGTCAGCTCCGCGTCCGGGGCGAGACGGCGCACCCGGTTGACGGTCTCGGCGAAGAAGCGGACATGGCCCCGCTGGGAGGAGCCCTTGCGCATCCGGGAGTGCACGATCTCGCCGGTGTCGTCGCGTGAAGCCACCAGCGGGTGATATCCCAGCCGCCCACCGTGCCCGTACGCGGCGCCGCCCTTCGCGTCGCTGTGCACCACCGCGACCGTGGAATCGACATCGACCGTGACCCGTTCCGCCGCCGGGGCGGCCCCAGCAGCCCACGCGCGGCCCAAAGCCAGCTCCTGGACGCGGTCCAGCTGACGCACATGACCCCACGTGAAGGACCGCAAGAACGTCCCCAACGTGGACGGCGCCACCGGCGCGAACCCAACCACCGACCCCGCCGAGCCGGCCCGCAGCCTGTCCGCGTCCGAGAAGAACGAGCCCCCCACCAGCATCGAGCACACCGCCGTGAGCACCTTCGCTCCCGACCCGCGGCCCGCCGCAGGCGGGCGCACAGTCTCGTCGATCAAGCCCTCCAAGCCCAACCGGCCCGCCAGCGTGCCCACCGCCAGCAGACCCGCGTCCCCCACCAAAGAGCCCACGTCGAACACTGCCACGACCCGGTCCAACAACCGCGTATCATCGCTCACAGAAAGCGCCTCCCGTCATGGCATCACGCCGCGATCTCACAACCGGCAAAATGCCACCCCAGCAGGCCTTTCTGGTGGACGCAAACCCCACCAGCCCAACCAAACCGATGGATCTGGGCTAAGTACCTTGCGGCCATCTCGCCCGCTCAAGGCCAATGGCGGATGTCTCGACCGATCTTCGCGCCCAAGGCTGATGTTGCAGCGCCGGTCTCGGCTCGGCAGTGCTTCGGGTCGGGACAGTACGCTCGCCTGTGGGGATCGACTTGGAGGGAAACGTGGACGTCGACTATCCGATCATCTCGGCCGACTCGCATATCGCAGAGGCACGCAACACCTACGTCGACTACATCGACCCGAAGTGGCGCGATGTCGCACCGCGGGTGGAGTGGACCGAAGAGCGCGGCGACGTCTATGTGATCGACGGCATGAAGCGCACCATCGACATGGGGCTCATCGCCGCCGCCGGCCAGAAGCCCGAAGAGTTGAAGCGCAGCGCGGCATACGAGGATCTGCCGCGCAGCAGCTACGACTCGACGACTCGCACCGCTGACCAGGACCGTGACGGTGTGTCCGCAGAGGTGATCTACCCGTCGGTGGGGATGGTGCTGTGCAATCACCCCGACGCCGATTACCAGAAAGCGGCGATGGACGCCTACAACCGGTGGATCACCGAGTACTGCTCGGTGGACACCGACCGGCTCTTGGCCGTGGGCCAGACGGCGCTGCGCTCCGTGGAAGAGGCCATCGACGACATCGAGGCCATGGCCGAGGCGGGCATGCGGGGCGTGATGATGTCGGGCAACCCGCACACCGAGTTCGACTTCGACGATCCCCGCTGGGATCCCTTCTGGCAAGCAGCGGTCGGCTTGAAGCTGCCGCTGTCATGGCACATCCTCACCAGCCGAGGTCAGGGCAGGTCGCGCGGACCCAAGGCCAATGCCTTCATGACCATCATCCGGGCCAACCAGGACATCATGGGCACGCTCGTGTTCGGCGGTGTCTTCGAGCGCAACCCGGATCTGAAGGTTGTGTGCGTGGAGGCCGATGCGGGCTGGGTGCCGCACTACATGTACCGGATGGATCACGCCTACAAGCGCCACCGGTACTGGCTGCCGCCGAGCCAGGAATTGTCCAAGCTGCCGAGCGAGTACTTCCGCGAGCACATCTACACCACGTTCCAGGACGACTGGGTGGCGTTCAAGATGGTCAACGACGTCAACCACCGGCGACTGCTGTGGGCGAACGACTTCCCGCATTCGGACAGCACGTGGCCGTGGAGCCAGGAGCTGCTCGACGAGCACTCGGCACATCTCACGCCGCAGCAGCAACGCGACATTCTCTGCAACAACTCCGCCGAGCTGTACGACATCGACCTGACGACGCTGCCCGTCGGCGGCGACCGCTTGGCGACTGCTGCTGCCTGAGACGGGCGTCCGGTCTCCTCGGCACAGCAGAAGAGCGAATAGCCCGAACGGAGTCGTCCGGCGTGTCCCGAACTGCATCAAACCGACGGGTACGGTGGGCCGCAGGTGCCGCGCGCGCTCGGCCGCGGCTCATATCTGGGAGTCCCCTCCATGCAAAGCCACGAAGTCGACTACGAGGTCTTCGGTGACGATCTGCAATTCGTTGAGGTCGAGCTCGACCCCGGTGAGACTGTCATCGGCGAGGCCGGCACGATGATGTACCTCGAGGACGGCGTCACGTTCGAATCCAAGATGGGAGACGGCTCCGATCCCGATGCGGGCCTGTGGGGCAAGCTGAAGTCGGCCGGCAAGCGTGCGATCACCGGTGAAGGCCTGTTCATCACCCACTTCACCAATACCGGCGCGCATGGCAAGGTCAAGGCGGCGTTCGCGGCGGCCTACCCCGGCAAGATCATCCCGGTGGACTTGGCCAAGATGGGCGGCGAGATCATCGCCCAGCGCGACGCTTTCCTGTGCGCCGCCCTGGGGACCAAGATCGACATCGCCTTCCAGCGGGGCATCGGCACCGGACTCTTCGGCGGGGAGGGTTTCGTGCTCCAGCGCCTGTCGGGCGACGGCATGGCCTTCCTCCATGCGGGAGGATCGATCAGGGCCATTCAGCTCAACAACCAGACGGTGCGGCTCGACACTGGCTGCCTGGTCGCGATGCAGCCGTCGCTGCAGTACTCGATCGAGCGTGCGGGAAACCTCAAGTCGATGTTCTTCGGCGGTGAAGGCCTGTTCTTGGCCACGGTGTCGGGCAGCGGCTGGGTGTGGCTGCAGTCGCTGCCGTTCGAGCGGCTGTCGTCGAGGGTGCTGGCCAATGCTGTGGGTCCGGCGTCCGATGACTCGCGTGGCGTCCTGTCGGGCTGGTTGGAGCGCAGCTAGGCGTTTCGCTCTTCGGCAAAGCCGTACCTGACCCGCCGTAGGGTCTTGCCCATGAAGCTTGCATCGGGCCGTGTTGCTGTCGAGGACCTCTTCGAAGCGCAGGAAGCGTTTCACTCACGCGGCTGGACCGACGGGCTGCCGGTGGTGCCGCCGACCGACGACGCCGTGGCCGCCTGCTTGGACTGGGCGATGCTGGCGCCCGATCATCTCATCGGCATCGAGCCGGTGCGGGCCCGTGCCATCACCGCCGAGAAGGCAGCCGTCAACGCTGTGATGGCGGGCTGCCTGCCGCCCCATTTCCCGGTCGTGGTGACTGCGCTCACGGCCTTGCTGCAGCCCGAGTTCGGCCTGCACGGGCCGACGGCCTCCACGGGCGGCTGCGCGGTGCTGCTCATCGTGAACGGACCCATCCGGCGCGAGCTGGCAATGGATGCCACCTTCAGCGCACTCGGCGGCGCCGACCGCTCACGGGCAGTGATCAGCCGGGCGGTGCGACTGGTGCTCGCCAACGTGCTCGACATCAAGCCCGGGGGCATCGATCGCTCGACGCTGGGACATCCCGGCAAGCTCGGCTACTGCATCGCCGAGGACGAGGAGGCCACCGGGTGGCTCTCGCTCGGCGACCAACGGCTCGGCACAGCACCCGCCGAGCGGGGCCATGTGTCGTCGGTGACAGCGGTGGCCTCGATGGCGCCCCGGCAGGTCATGAACGAGTGGACCACCGACCCCGCCGAACTGTGCGAGACCCTCGCCGCGGAGATACGCGCCAACCAGCTCAACTATTCCATCTGGCCGGGCAACTACGCGGTGGTGCTCCCGCCTCAACTGAGGAACCACTTCGATGCCGCTGGCTGGTCAAAAGACGACATCTCCGCGCGCGTGTATGAGCGGGCCACGGTGCGCCGGGGAGATTGGGACGCCGTTGGCAAGGGAGCGGTCGTGAAGAACCGGGCCGAGCGCACCTATCCAGCGCTCGAATCGCCGGAGGATCTTCTGATCGTCGCCGCGGGCGGTCCAGCAGGCGGATTCGCAGCGGTCATCCCGCCCTGGCTCGGCACCCGCAGCCGCGCCGCCACCGTGGCCGTCGGAGCCTGCGTGGATTGCGAGATCAAGTAGAAGAACATCGCTTCTGAGGGTGAGACGCCCGGTGCCGCGTCGCCCTCCTGCAGCTTCCCTGAGCGAGTCGGTGGCCATTGCTGCGATACGGGCTCACTATTGGCCATGACAGAATCTGGCCATGACAGAATCGCCAGATGCCGGGAGACGACGCCACGCCGGGTTCAAAGTAACGAGGAGCGCCGCCAATGCGCGGCCCGAATGCTCATCGCGCAAGCGTGCTTGTCGTCGTCAGTCGGTCCGCCGAGTGGCCGCGGCGTGGGTGTTCGCAGTCGGCGTCGTGATCTCAGGAGCGCTGCCAGCAGCAGCATCAACAGGAGACCTGAGCCGACATGGCGGCATCGACCGATACGAGACCTCGCTGATCGTCGCACAGCAATTCATCGCTGAACGCAGCGGTCAGATCGGTGCGGTCGTTCTTGCTGCAGGCACGTCATGGCACGACGCTGTCGTAGCTGCACCGTTGGCAGCGTCCTTGGATGCTCCTGTGCTGCTTGTGCATCCGGAGGGATTCAGCGAATCGGCGCTGACGTGGCTGAGCAGCGTGGACATCCCCAAGGCGGTGGCCGTAGGGGATGCGAACTCGGTGCCAGATGCGGTGCTGAAGTCACTGAGCGATACGGGCATTCCCGCCGAACGGCTCGGCGGAGACGATCAGTACTCAACAGCCGCCGTTGTGGCAGCCGAACTCGGCAGGCCGGGGCGCCTGCCGGGCCTTGGTCGGACAGCGATCGTGGCGAGCGGGGAGGCATTTGCCGACGGCCTCGCGGCCGGGCCGCTTGCGGCGATTGGCCGTCATCCGATTCTGCTGACATCGCAGGAAGAACTGGCGGCGCCGACCCGTGTCTTTCTCGCGGACGCCGCTCGATCGGTGGACCATGTCGTGCTCATGGGCGGTGCAGTTGCTATCGGCAAAGAGGCCGAGCGCGACATCGAATCGTTGGGTGTCGAAGTCACGAGGCTCGCAGGCGCTACGCGCTACGAGACTGCACAGATCGCGGCGAGGCTGCTGGACCGCACTCACGGACACCGCAACCGGGGCACCTGCACGCCACGCGGCGCCGTGGGGCTGGCGACGGGACATGTCCCGTTCGATTCGCTCAGCGCGGCACCTTTTTTGGCGGAGTTGTGCGCACCGCTGCTGCTGACTCAGTCAGACAGCCTGGTCGACGCTGCTGTGCAGCGGTTGCAGTGCTATCCCGCTGCGAGTATTCACGTGTTCGGCGGCACCGCAGCGGTGACTGCCTCGGTCGCCGAATCAGCCCTGTCATCTGTGCCCGACGGAAGGCCTGGATCTGTAGTCGCTCGTTGCGGTGGCGGTCTCGGTGGCGGGAACGGCACCGGGGGCGGTGACGGGGGCGCAGGTTCCAGCGGCGGAGGATCTGGTGCCGACGGCGGTGCCGGTCCTATTGCGAGCAGCGGTGGCGGTGGTGGTGGCGGTGCCGACGACAGCGGCGGTGAACGACCCGACAGCCGGGGAAGCGGCGGCATTGGCGGTGATGATGACAGCGGCGCGGGGAACGGCATCGACGGCGATGGACGCATTGCGTTTGTCGTGCACGGCGGTCCGGCCAACATCTTCTTGATCGACGCTGACGGCGGCAATCCGCGGCAGCTCACCGCTCACGACAATGACACGGGAGCACCAAACTGGTCGCCAGACGGCGCGGAAATCGCCTATTCGGTGGCCGTCGACGGCGGCGTTGCCATCTTGGCAGCCGCCGCGGACGGCACCGGTGCCCGCAACCTCACCGACGGCAGCCGCACCGACCGCAATCCGGCGTGGTCGCCCGACGGCACGAAGCTGCTGTACGACAGCGCCGACGGCTGGGATCCGTATCTCTACTCAGTTCGGTCCGACGGAACAGACGCTGCGGCGCTCACCAGCTTCCACGCACGAGAGCCGCAGTGGTCGCCCGATGGCAGCAAGATCATGTACGTGGCGAGCAACGGGACTGACTCGGATGTGTTCGTGATGAACGCAGACGGCACCAACCATGTAGAGCTCTCCAGGAACGCCACCAACGACAGCGACGCCGTGTGGTCGCCGGACAGCACCAAGGCGGCGTTCGTCAACAGATTCCAGATCTACGTGGCACCGGTCGACGGCGGTGCCGCGACGAATCTCGGCAGCGGCAAGGAGCCTGCCTGGTCACCCGACGGCGCCAAGATCGCCTTCCTGCGGGCTGTGGGAACTCAGTACGAGGTGTATGTGATGAATGCCGACGGTTCGGATCCGACACGGCTCACCACAAACCAGCGACCAGACTCGCGCCCGACCTGGTCGCCTGACGGCAGCAAGATCGCCTATTTGACCTCAACCGAGGATGGCAGCTACGAGATCGTTGTCATGAACGCCGACGGCACAGACTCCCGCCAGCTCACCGACAATGAGCACGACGACGGCGACGACGGCTCGGTGCTTCTGCGCAGCAGAGACCGGGTCGGCGATTTCGCTTGGTCGCCCGACAGCACCACGATTGCTTTCAACAGCAAGCCGATTGACGCTGAGATCGGGGTTATGAGTGCTGATGGGTCTGGTGTGGTTCAGCTTACTGATAATGGCCGTGATGACGAGAGTCCGGTGTGGTCGCCGGACGGTGAGCGCATTGCGTTCGTGTTCGATGACGGTGACGCTGAGATCGGGGTTATGAGTGCTGATGGGTCTGGTGTGGTTCAGCTTACTGATAATGGCCGTGATGACGAGAGTCCGGTGTGGTCGCCGGACGGTGAGCGCATTGCGTTCGTGTTCGATGACGGTGACGCTGAGATCGGGGTTATGAGTGCTGATGGGTCTGGTGTGGTTCAGCTTACTGATAATGGCCGTGATGACGAGAGTCCGGTGTGGTCGCCGGACGGCACCCGTATCTACTATGTCACCGATGACGGGGACAGCGAGATCGCCGTCATCAACGCCGACGGAACCGAGTACGAGCAGCTCACCGACAACGACTGGCCTGATCAACAACCCGCGGTGTCCCCGGACGGCACCCAGATTGCCTATACCGCAATCGCAACCGTCGGTGACGTCGAGATCTACCGGATGAGCGCTGACGGCACCGGCATCACCGCGTTGACCTCCGGCGGTGCGCACAGCCTCGAGCCGGTGTGGTCTCCGGACGGCTCGCACATCGCCTACATCGAACGGCTCCTGTGGTTCAGGACGGTGGAGGTCATGGCCGCAGACGGCAGCAATCAAACGTCTCTCACTTTCGGCGCCGACCCTGCCTGGTCACCCGATGGCGAGTGGATCGCCTTTGCCAGCGGCGGCATCCTGATCGCCGCTCGTCCCGACGGCAGCGGCAAGCGGCGTCTCATCGGCTCGAGCGGCACGATGTATTCGGCACCGGCTTGGCAGCCGTAGCCGCGCCGCTGCCGCGGCAATCGTGGATTGCGAGATCAGTCAGTCCGCGCGACCGCTCGGGTCGCCGGTCGCGCCAGACTCCGAGCATGGACGAAATCCGCAGTCGGCACCGGTCGGCGACTACGCACTCAGGCTTGCTGCCAGATCTGCCAGACGACTACCTCGCATCGGTCGAGGACTACCACCGACTCGCCTACGCAGTAGTGGGTGAGGCGCGGCGGGTGGCGACGGGCCGCTTCGGCTTGCGGAGCCTGCCGCAGGGATTCGGCACGCCGCTGTTCGATGTCTCGATGGGCCGTGCCGGTGAGATGGAATGCCGCGTATGGATCGGAGGTGACGAGATGTTCGCCGACGAGGGCGGCGTGGTGCGTGCCATGCCCATCACGACGCTGAATGCAGCCGCGAGATTCGTGGGTGTCTCACTGGGTACGGAGGCGCGTGAGCACGACAGTCCCGAATTGGGCGATCCCGACCGTTGGCTGCGCGTCAGTCCCGAGATGGGCGCCCACCTCTCGGCGTGGTACCGGTTGGGATCCGACGTCTTGGCGCAATTGTGTGTTGTGTCCGGTGCCGACGACGCGGACGAGATCCAGCTGTGGCCCGGCCACTTCGACATAGCGACAGCGATCGGCGACGCCGACGTCGGCACTCGAGCCACCTACGGCCTGTCGCCCGGCGATGCCGCCCATCCCCACCCCTACGTCTACGTGGGACCGTGGGGTGACGTGGATCGCAGTGATCCCTACTGGAACGATGCGGCATTCGGCGGTGCGTCGCTGCCCTACAGCAGAATCGTGGAATCTGCCGATCCCGCCGTTGATGTCCTCGAGTTCCTGGCGGCGGGATTCGGACGCGTCGACGCCAGCAGCCCGAACTCAGAGCGCCGTTGAGTGCGTTGCACGTCGGCTCGTGGCAGCATGCAGCCATGCAGCATGCAGCCACGCAGCCATGCAGCTCATCCGGGCGTTGGCTGGGGCGAGACGGCGCACGGAAGACCACGAGGAGGACCGCGTGGAACTGCTGAACCCCACCCACGAACAGGAGCCGGAAGGGTTCGCAGCACCGGCCCGGCTCTCGACGCTGGAAGGCGCCACCATCGGGATCATCTCGAACGGCAAGGAGAACACCCGGCCGTTCTTCGACCATATGGAACGGCTCCTGCGCGACCGTCACGGTGTGGCCAAGGTGATCCGCCGGACCAAGCCCAACTACAGCGCGCCCGCGCAGCACGAGCTGCTGGCCGAGGCGATGGGCTGGGACGCGGTGCTGGCCGGTGTGGGCGACTGAGGCAGCTGCTCGTCGTGCAGTCTGCACGACGCTGTCGCCGCCGAACGGGTCGGCGTGCCCGCGGTCAGCGTGATGACCAGTGCGTTTGTGAGCGCTGCCGAGCTGATGGCCCGCGTGCAGGGCGTGCCGGACCACCCGTTCACCGTTATCGAGCACCCCATCGCCAGCGCCGACGAAGCGGGACTTGTGGCTCGTGCCGAATCGGCCACCTCGGCAGCCGTCGCAGTGCTCACGGCTCAGTAGCATTCGCACGAACTACCCACCCTTGATCTACTGGAGCAGCAGAACATGGTGAAGCCCATTCCCGACGACTACCCGCGCATCTCGGTGGCGATGAGCATCGACGGCGCCGCAGACGCCATCGCGTTCTACACGGAGATTCTCGGGTTCACCGAGCGAATGCGCATCGACATGGGCGGCAAGATCGGCCACTCCGAGCTGGCATTGGGCGGTTCGCTCATCATGGTTGCCGACGAATTCCCCGAGATGGAGTTCCACTCGCCCAAGCACTACGGCGGCTCGCCCATGCAGCTGAACCTGTACATGGAGGACGTCGACGCCACATTTGCTGCTGCGCTCGCGGCGGGCGCCACTGAGGTGCGGCCGATTGTGGACCAGTTCTACGGCGACCGCTCAGGCATGATCGAGGATCCGTGGGGTCATCGCTGGAACCTAGCGACCCACATCGAAGACGTTGATGCCGAAGAGATGGCACGCCGCTCGGAGGCTGCCATGGCCGAGATGGCGGACGGCTGAGCGAGCCGGCCTGAGGAGCCACGCAGTCGGCTTGGCGTTTCCGTGGTCGCATCTGTTGTTGACCGGTCTTGTTCGCTGCGCTCACGGGCCGCTCGGGCCACGGCTTCGCCTGCCGGCTCAGCCTCTGAGTCCGACGCCAGCGGCATTCGCCGGCACCCGAGGGCGGTTCGCTCAGCCACTCCGGCGGGCTACGAGCACGACGGGCGCCGCTGAGACAGCAAAAAACACGCCCGCTGCGGCCAGCGCGACCGGCAGCGACACGAGCTGCGCCACAACGCCCAGACCGAGGCCGATCGCCACCTCCCCGACGGCTTGGGACTGGCCGACGAACGAGACCACGGTGGCTCTCACGGCAGGCTCCGCATGCCGGTTTGCCATCGCCTCGGTCAAGGAATAGGCAGTCTCCCCGGCGACATCGAGGACCGCCCAGCCGGCGAGAGCGATCGCGAACCACGGGCTGAGCGCAAGTGCCAGTGCGCCCACAGCGGCGATCGTCAGGAATCGCGCCAGCAGGCACGCATCCCGTTGACCGCTTTGCTCGTCTGCGTCTGATCGTTCGAGGCGCCGGCGAAGCCACGTCATCATCGGGATCGCCAGCGCCGACATCACGAACCAGGCTGCGCCGAAGAACAGGACTGCCTCCCGGCTGCTGAGATCGATGAGACCGAGATCGAACAGACGCAGGGCAGAGAGTCGGTCGTTCGCTTCCCAAGCACCCGCAGCGATGGCAGCCGACAGGGTCACCGCAAGCAGTGACGGGTCCCGGCGCACCAGCCACGCGCCGCGCTTCCAGAGTGTGATCGCGTCGTTCCAGGCACCGGTGCGCGCCGGCCTGGGTGCGCCGCCGGCCCGCCGTCGGGGCGACTCGAACCCGGCTTCGGGCATCGTGACGGCCAAGTAACCGGCTGCGGCGATCGCAAGCATCCCCATCGCGGCCATCGATCCCCGCACCGACCAAGCGCCCGTTACGGTCGCGGCCACAAGACCGACCATGACACCCACGGACCGGAAGATGGCATGGCGCACGATGAGCCCGTCCACTTGGCGGTTGTGATCGGTGCGGGCGATGTCGCTGTCTTCATCTTCGGTGTCTTCGCCTGAAGTCGGGGATTCGACGAGCATCAGCGCTGCACTGCGATGTGAATGCGACGCGTGGTGGGCGAGCTCGTCGGTCATCCACGCCGTGGCAGCGCCGCTCTGCAGCGTCCAGCCGATACCCCACAGCACTTGCCAGATGACGAGAGCTCCGAACATCTCTGTGACCGGGCCCAACGCCATCGCTGTGCCCATGACGGCGTAGGCCGCGACCACGGAGTACTTGCGGCTGTAGAGGTCGGCGACCACGCCGGTCGGCGTCTCGGTCACGAGAATCGTCAGCACCAGGGCGGTGCCCAGTGCGGCGAGCCGGAACGGTGACAGCCGCAGATCGACCACCCACCAGACCATGGCCGGCAGGCCCCATGCGAATGCCAGTCCCTGCACGCCTCCCATCAGCAGGAACAGCCGATCGGGACGGTGCCGCACGACGTCGAAGCCTAGAAACGACTTCCGGCGCAATCTTGCCGAGTGCGATGGTGCGGCGTCCGTGCCCAAAGTTCCGACGAGAAGTGCGGACTCGTGACTTTGGGGTGTTCGTGGGCGCTCTCTACAGGCCGCCGGCGGGCAGCTCTCTGGCGTAGATCTTGAATCGGGGCACAGCCGAGCCGCTGACGTCACTCCAGATTCGGCTTGTTTGGACGCGTGCTGCGTTGCCGATGGACCAGCCCGAGTCGTAGTCGTACTCGCTGTCGCCGTCGGTCAGTGAGAGAAAATGAAAAGGGTCCTCAAAACTTGTGTGGAATATCAGCGTGTAGGCGGAGGAGGCGTCGAGGGCGACATCGGCACAGTCGGTGGCCAGCATCGTGACCCCGTAGACCTTGTTTGGTGTGAACCACCCCCCCGTGCCCCCGAAGCTGTCCAGGAGGTCCGTGGTGCACAGCGGCGTGTCGTCGGCGGATCTGAAGTCCGGGTCGACCGTGCCTTCGTACAGCGCGGCGAAAGGCCCACCACCAAGAGGTTTGCCGTTCCCCAGCGCGAGGACGCGGAAGCGGTCGATGACGTACCCATGCGTGTGAGAGCCGGTCTGGATCGTCGTCGAGAACCGACGACCGACAACCGTTGAGCCGCTCCGCCGTTTGAGACGCTCGCTCTTGGTGATGGTCTCGGAGGTGTCGGTGTCGTTGTCGTCGTCGGTGTAGGTGTTCTCGACCATCAGCTCGGTACCGGTGATGTCGGTCAGGTCCAGCTCGTAGGGGCCGTTGTAGACCCGCGACTCGTCGCCGTTGCGCAGGTCGCTGGCGGACACCTTCGCGAAATAGCGCCGCGAGCCTCCGCTGACGTGGATGTACGCCAGACCGTCGTCTCTGAAGTCGTCGCCGTCGCCGTAATGGGAGATCGTGCCGTCGGTGTGCTCGAACCCGTACCCCAGCCGCCCGCCACGGCCCGCAGACAGAGAACCGCCGGGGATGGTGAGCTGCAGCCGGTAGCTGCGCCCTCCGGGCAGCTCCAGTCGCCAGTAGTCGCCGGTGGTGCCGTGGCCGGTGTCGAGATCCTCGGTGAGATGGCCGCTGCTGGTGGTGCCCGGCCGCACCACCCCCGCGGTGGACGCGCCGTTCAGATACGACCCGGGAAAATCGCCCGCAGCATCCGACGGCTCAGTCGTGACCGCCGTGGACCCCTGAGCATGCGACGGCCCCGCGAACAACCCCGACGCCCCCAAGACCACCACGACCGCCGCCGCTAACAGAGCAACCCCTCGCCGGCGGGGCCTCACGGGGGCTACCCCCCCCCCCCCCCCCGAACCGGACGACCGCGTCGCGGCCCCGAGCCCGACGAGACGCTCAGCGGGGAACCAGCAACGCTCATCTGATGCCAGCCTCCTGGTTGCGCAGCACGCAGCGGGATCACGCCCGCACTCGATCCGGCACCACACTACTGCGCGTGCTGACCTGCACAAGCCCGCACATCACTGTGTGGGCTGGCCCGCCCAGGCCAACACACTTGGCCAACCCCGCTTGTGCCGGGGCAGCGGACGCTGTCATGGGTTCGGTTCGCGCGTTCAGGCGGTGTCAAGCAGATTGCCGCCGAGGCGCTCTGCCGGCCAGCGCAGGTGCCGGACGTCGTCGTCGGTGACGATGGCGGTGAGCTTCGACTCCGGCGCGACGACTCGGCTGTCGCGGTGTTCCATGATTCGGACCTCAGAGAGTGCGCCAAGATGGGATTGGCGGGTGCGCTACCAGGTGTCGACCATGGGGCGCTTCTTGCCGGTGCGTGGGGGCGGCTTGGGTGCTGCGAGCAGCGCCATGCGGACCCAATCGCGGCTCTCTGCGGGGTCGATCACGTCGTCGATCTCGAAGAACGTCGCCGTGTTCACAGCCTTGCCCTGCTCGTACAGGCGGGCCACCCGCTTCTCGTATTCCGCTATGCGCTCTTCGGGATCTTCGATGGCCTCGAGCTCGCGCCGGTAGCCCAGCTTGACGAAGCCTTCGAGGCCCATGCCGCCGAACTCGCCGGTGGGCCAGGACACGGTGAAGGTCGGCGCTTTGAAGCTGCCGCCGGCCATGGCCTGCGCGCCCAGCCCGTAGCCCTTGCGCAGCACGATGGTCATGAACGGCACCGTCACGTTGGCCGCCGTCACGAACATGCGAGCGGCATGACGAACCGTGGCCTCGTACTCGGCCTGGGGGCCCACCATGATCCCGGGCGTATCACACAGGAACAGCAGCGGGATGTCATGCGCATCGCAGAGTTGGATGAAACGGGCGGCTTTGTCGCCGGCGTCGGCGTCGACGGCGCCGCCGAGGTGGTGGTTGTTGTTGGCCACCACGCCGATCGGGCTGCCCTCGATGCGTGCCAGCGCCGTCACGCAGCCCGGTCCCCAGCCCCGGCGAAGCTCCATCACCGAGCCGACGTCGCAGAGCTTGTCGATGATCTCGCGCACGTCGTAGGCCCGCAGGCGGTTCTCGGGTATCAGGTGGCGCAGTTCCCGCTGGTCGTGGCATTCCCACTCGTCGACGTCGCCCTGGAAGTACGACAGGTACTGCTTGGCAGCCACGATCGCCTCAGCCTCATCGGCCACGAGGACGTCGATGACGCCATTGGGCCACTGCACATCCACCGGGCCGACTTCCTCGGGGCGGAACACGCCCAGACCGCCGCCTTCGATCATGGCCGGGCCGCCGACACCGATGTTCGAGCCTTCGGTCGCGATGATCACGTCGCAGCAGCCCAGCAGCACGGCGTTGCCCGCGAAGCAGCGCCCATTGGTGACACCCACCAGCGGCACCAGGCCGCTGAGCTGCGCGAAGAAGGTGAACGCCCAGCAGTCCAGGCCCGAGCCGCCGATGCCGTCGGTATCGCCGGGCCGTCCGCCGCCGCCCTCGGCCAGCAGCACCACCGGCAGGCGGTTGTGCTCGGCGATCTCGAACATGCGGTCCTTCTTGCGGTGGTTGTTCCCGCCCTGAGTGCCCGCAAGCACCATGTAGTCGTAGGACATCACCATGGCCATGGAGCGCTCGGGGCCGAAGAGTTCACCGTTGACGCTGGCCACGCCTGCCACCATGCCGTCGCCCTGGGTGTTGGCGATCAGGTCATCCATCGAGCGCCGGCGCCGCTGTGCGGCCACCATCAGCGGGCTGTACTCCACGAACGTGCCCGCATCGACCAAGTCGGTCAGGTTCTCCCGTGCGGTGCGATGCCCGCGACCGTGACGCTTGGCCACTGCCTCGGGCCTGTTCTCGTCGAGGCCGAAGCCGCGGCGCTCGAACACTTCGGCCAGATCGGGCCGGATGCAGTCGAGATCGACGGCTGCCGTTGCTTCGACAAGCTCGACGTCCACCTCTGCTTCCTCGACGAACAGCAGCGAATGCCCCTCGTACACCGTGTCGCCGGGTGACACGCCGAGCATGCGCACGATGCCGGTGACCGTCGAGGTCACCACGTGCTCCATCTTCATGGCCTCCATCACGGCGACCTGTTGGCCCTCGGCGACGGGATCGCCGTCGGACACGGCGAGCGAGACGATGGTTCCCTGCAGCGGTGCTGCCACGGCAATGCTGCCGTCAGGACCGGCCACGGTCGCCACGGGCACACTGCGCTGCCACGCGCCTGCCGGCGCGCTGTGCAACGAAGCCGTGCCGGCAGACATGGCCTGTGCCCGCACGGCGTCGGAGGCGGCCCGGTCAGCCGGAGCATCGTCGATGTCGCCGTGTCGAAGCACCGCCAGCGGATCGCCGCCGACGACGGCACCGGCTCTTCCCGCTGCGCCGGTTTGCGTCGGCGGCTGCGTCGGCGCCCACAGCGTCGCGGCAGAGGTAGCGGCTGTGCACAGCTCATCTGCGTGCTCGGTCAGGAAGCTGGTGGTGAGGTCGTTGGCGATCACCTCGGGCCGGTCGAGCAGCGCCGCTTGGAACTCCAGGTTGGTGGCGACGCCGTCGATGCGGAATTCGCCCAATGCCCGGCGTGCCCGGCGCACCGCGTCGGCGTAGTCGGGGCTGAGGCTGCAGGCGATCACCTTGGCGAGCAGCGAATCGAAGCTGGGATTGGTGCCGTAGCCCACGTACCCGTAGGTGTCGGTGCGGATGCCCGGACCGGTGGGCGGCTCGAAGGCGCTGAGCACGCCTCCACTGGGACGGGCGGTGCCGTCGGGCTGCATGGACTCGGTGTTGATCCGGCACTGGATGGCATAGCCGCGCGGCGCCGGCACATCCCGTTGCGCCAATCCCACGTCGGCGAGACGGGCGTCGCCGGCGATCCGCAGCTGCGCGGCAACGAGATCGACACCGGTGACTTCTTCAGTGACCGTGTGCTCGACTTGGATGCGAGCGTTCACCTCGCAGAACGCAATGGCGTCGGGGTCGTCGGCGTCGATGAGGAACTCCCATGTGCCCAAGCTGCGGTATCTCACTGCCCTCGCCATCTCCACCGCTGCGCCGCACACGGCTTCGCGGGCCTCGGGCCGCAGTGTGGGCGACGGCGCGATCTCGACGATCTTCTGGTTCTGGCGCTGCAGCGTGCATTCCCGTTCGCCGAGGTGGGCGACTGCCTCGCCGTCACCGATGATCTGCACCTCGATGTGGCGGGCACGCTCGATGAGCTGCTCGACGTAGAGATCCCCGTTCCCGAAGGCCGCCGCGGCCTCGCTGGCACAGCGCTCGTAGGCAGCCTCGAGCTCGCCGGCTGAGCGGACGGCACGCATGCCGCGCCCGCCGCCGCCGGCGAGCGCCTTGATCATGATCGGCCCGTGCTCGGCGAAGAAGGCCTGCGCTGCCTCAGCCGAGGTTGGCTCGGAGGTGGCAGGAAGCAGCGGAACGTCGTGCTGCTGGGCGAGCGCCCGCGCAGCCAGCTTGTCGCCGAAGAGCTCGAGCTGCAGCGCAGTCGGTCCGACGAAAACGATGCCGACGGCCTTGCAGGCAAGCGCCAAGGCGGGGTTCTCCGCGAGGAACCCGTAGCCAGGATGGATCGCATCGCAACCGGCCGACACGGCCGCGTCGACCACACCGTCGACATCGAGGTAGGCGGCCACGCCGCGCCCCTCCAGCGTGACCGATTCGTCGGCGACGCGAGTGTGCAGCGAGGCGGTGTCATCGTCACCTGCGATCGCGACGGTGCCGATGCCGAGCTCGCTCGCTGCCCGCGCCACCCGCACGGCAATCTCGCCACGGTTGGCAATCAGCAGCTTCTTCAGGCCCATCGATGCAGTCTCCCTGTTCGCACCCCTGCTGTGTGCAGGCGCACACGACCGCGAGCGGATCGCGGCAGCCATGGCACGCATATTCCGCTCCGCGTGTTTACCGCAGAGCACCCGGTTCGCGTCGATTGAGCGCGCAAGCAGCCTCGAGTCCATGCGAATTCCGGCCCGCGATCGCCAAAAGCATGAGCGCTCGTCCATGTTCAGCTTGCACTGGATTCATAAAGTCGGATTACCCTGCCGCAGGCCCTATGGCCACTTGTATGACCAGCAACACCTCGCCAGGCTTGCTCGGGAGCTACCGCTCGGTCCGGGCGCACACTGATGCGCTTACCGCACCGCTCAGCGATGAAGACCAGTGCATCCAGACGATGCCCGATGTCAGCCCCACCAAATGGCACCGCGCTCACGTCACCTGGTTCTTCGAGACGTTCTTGTGCAAGCCGCATCTCGCCGGCTACATCGAGCACGATCCTGCCTTCGGATTCCTGTTCAACTCGTACTACGAGACCATCGGGAAGCGACACCCGCGGCCAGAGCGTGGATACCTGTCGCGTCCGTCGTGTGCCGAGGTCACGGCGTACCGCCGTCACGTCGACGCAGCGATGGAGCGACTGATGTGCGGAGCCGTCGCCCCCGAGGTCGCAGACCTGGTGTCGCTGGGCCTGCACCACGAGCAGCAGCATCAAGAGCTGATCCTCATGGACATCAAGCACGTGCTGTCGTGCAACCCGGCGCTGTGGCCGGCGTACCGGTCGCCATGCAGCGCGCCGACGGCCGGCACCGGGTCGAGCTGCGCGAGTGACGTTCGCTGGGTCGGCTTCGACGGCGGCGAGATCACCGTCGGCCATGACGGCCGCAGCTTCGCCTTCGACAACGAGGGGCCTCGCCATCAGATGCTGACGGCTCCGTTCCGTCTCGCCGACCGCCCGGTGACCTGCGCCCAGTGGTTGGAGTTCATGGCCGATGGCGGCTACGACACCCCGACGCTGTGGTTGTCCGATGGCTGGGGCCAGCGCATGGCCCACGGTTGGGATGCGCCCGCGTACTGGCACCTCGCCGCGCACGGCTGGCAGGTGTTCACCCTGGAAGGCCTCAAGGACGTGGCGCCGGGCGATCCCGTGTGCCACCTGTCCTACTACGAGGCCGAGGCGTTTGCTCGCTGGGCGGGCGCTCGGCTCCCGACGGAATTCGAGTGGGAGCACGCCGCGGCTGGCCTGCCCATGGTTGGCAACATCGGTCGCGGTGCCGGCCTGCACCCCGCCCCGGCTCCGACTGCGCCCGATGCAGGCGTTGGAGCCTCTGTGCCGCTGCAGCAGATGTACGGCGACGTGTGGGAATGGACGTCCAGCCCCTACAGCCCGTACCCGGGCTTTCGCGTGGCGCCCGGTGCGGTGGGCGAGTACAACGGCAAGTTCATGGTCAACCAGATGGTGCTGCGGGGCGGCTGCTGTGCCACGCCTGAGGGCCACATCCGGTCCACGTATCGCAATTTCTTTCACCCCCACACGCGCTGGCATTTCTCCGGCCTGCGCTTGGCCGCGGACGCGCGATGACGCTCTCCGACGAGGCGGTTCAGGTCGCTGTCGATCCCGCGGTCGACAACTGGCTCGACGCCGGCTGGTCAGATCGGGAACTGCGCGCCGACGTCTCCGTGGGCCTCTCGTCGACGCCCAAAGAGCTGCCGCCGAAGTGGTTCTACGACGACCTCGGCAGCGAGCTGTTCGATCAGATCACCCATCTCGACGAGTACTACCCGACTCGACGTGAGCGGGAGATACTCGAACGGGAAGCGGATGCCATCGCAGCCGCCTCGGAAGCTGACTGCATCGCCGAGCTGGGATCGGGAACCTCGACCAAAACCCGCATCCTGCTCGATGCATTCGCGGCCGCCGGTCAGCTGCGCCGGTACGTGCCGTTCGACAACAGCGCGGCCACGCTGCGCGCGGCTGCGAGGGAGGTGGCCGCGGCATACCCCGGTCTGGCAGTGCATGGTGTCGTCGGCGATTTCGAGCACCACCTCGGGCATCTGCCGCTCGACGACGCCGACGCCCCGCCCGGCGCGCTGCCCCGTGCGCCTGCGATGGTGATGCTGCTTGGCGGCACCGTCGGCAACTTCTCACCGGCGCGTCGGCCGGCGTTCCTCGATGCCGTCGCCGGTGCGATGCAAACGGGTGACACGTTCTTGCTGGGCACCGATCTCGTCAAAGATGCCGGCCGCCTGGTGGCCGCCTATGACGACGCCGCCGGCGTCACGGCCCGGTTCAACCTCAACGTGCTGTCGGTGCTCAACCGCAAGCTCGGCGCGGACTTCGACCTCGACGCCTTCGCCCATGAGGCGGTATTCGACGCTGGCAACGATTGGATCGAGATGCGCCTGCGCTCTCTGCGGACCCAGACCGTGCACATCCCAGCCTTGGAGATGACTGTCGATTTCGCGGCTGGCGAACGGATGCGCACCGAGATCAGCGCCAAGTTCCGTCCCGAGCGCGTGCGTGCAGAACTCGGCGCCGCGGGGCTTGTGGTGCAGCGGATGTGGACCGACGCCGAGGGCGACTATGCCCTGACCCTGGCCCGGCGGGTCCGCCAGTCCTGAAGACGGCCTCCGGGCCAAGACGCCCGCCGGTGTCCGCTAGACAGCGGGGCAGCGCAAGGAAGGGGACTGCGATGCCCGTTGACGCCAGAGTTGTTGTCATCCCGCAGGAGGCCGGTGCCGGGCCCGAAGTGCTGGATGTGGCGCTGCCCGAACCGAGCGGGCACGAGGTGGTGGTGAAGCAGTACGCGTCGGGCATCTGTCACAGCCAGCTCCACGCCATCCACAATCCGCGGGCGGCGCCGCAGGTGTTGGGCCACGAGTCCACCGGCGAGGTTGTCGCGGTAGGTCCCGATGTGACCGGTCTGGCACCGGGCGACACCGTGATGGTCACGTGGGTGCCCAAGGACCAGGCCAGCGCACGCCGCCGGGGCGGGCCGCTGCGGCTCGAATTGGGCGACGGCCGCACAGCGACCTCCATCAACGTGTTCACCTGGGCCACTCACACCATCGCGGATGAGATGTTCGTGGTGAAGGTGCCCGAAGGCATCGACGTGGAGGCCACCTGCATCATCGGCTGTGCGGTCATCACCGGCGCCGGCGCTGTGCTCCACACCGCAGGTGTGAAGGCCGCGGACAGCGTGGCCGTCTTCGGCGTGGGAGGCGTCGGACTGGCCGCGGTGGCGGCGGCGAGGTTGGTCGGCGCCGATCCGATCATCGCCGTGGACCTCGCTGAGGAGAAGCTGGCGTTCGCGAAGCGCTTCGGGGCCACCCATGGCGTCAACGCCTCCGATTGCGATCCCGTCGAAGCGATCCGGGCGCTCACCACCGACGAGCAGCGCTTCGACATCCTGCGTCAGCCGCTGCGCGGCGTGGACTTCGCCTTCGACTGCATCGGGCACCAGAGCACGATGGAGCAGATCCACCAGGCCACGCGCTCAGGCGAGTTCGGCCAGAGCCGCGGCGGAACAGCGGTACTCGTCGGCGTACCCCAGCGCAGCCTCGAACTCGACACACTGCACCTGTTCATCGGCGAGCGGGCGTTCATCTCCAGCCTGGGCGGCAGCTGTGAACCGGCGGTCGATTTCCCCCGCTTCCTGCAGTGGCATGCCGACGGCGACCTTGACCTCGACGCGCTGGTGACGCAGCAGTACGCGATCGACGACATCGGCCAAGCGGTCGACGACCTCGAGAACGGACGGATCGCCGGCCGATCGATCCTCGTCTTCGACTGACCGGCAGCTACCAGCCGTTCATGTGGACGAAGTCGTCGAAGGGCTTGCGGCGGCCGGGTTTGAAATCGGTGCCGATGGTGTGCGCGACGGGCAGCAGCGCCACCTGTTGCACCTCGTCGGAGGGGATGCCCAGAATCTCGGCGACTTCCTGCTCACGGGCTAGGTGCACGGTGGTCCAGCAGGTGCCGAGGCCCCGGTTGCGAGCGGCGAGGCAGAAACTCCATGCCGCCTGGATGACCGAGCCCCAGCGCAGCGCCTGCAGGCCCGCGGGCGCGCCGTCGAGCCGGCCTTCGATGCATGGCACGAAGATCGCCGGAGTGCGGGGGAAGTTCTCGGCCAGGTAGCGGGCCGAGTCCATCATCCGCAGCCAGTCGGCTCGGGCCGTCGGGTCGGTCTCGGCTGCTGCGGCCTTGGCCAGGCAGTTGTCGTCGATGCGGCCCAGCCAGATCTCCTGGTAGATCCTCCCGACGGCCTGGCACTGCTCTCGGTCCGTCGACACCACGAAATGCCAGTCCTGGCGCAGTGATCCGGTGGGCGCTTGCAGCGCAAGCTCCAGGCATTCCTGCAGCAGCACCGCGTCTACCGGCCGGTCGAAGTCGAGCCGGCGCCTGACAGCCCGCGTGGTGGCGAGCGCCTCGTCGACGCTCAGCGACAGCGTCACCCCGCAGCCCTAGCCGCTGAGGGCGGCTTCGATGGCCGCGACGCCGTCGGCCAGCGCTTGCGCCTCAGCGTCATCAAGCACGCCGTAGATCGGCGTGACGAGATCGTCGGTGAGGGCCTCGGCGGCTTCCCACTTCGCCCGATGCTCGTCGGTGACTTCGGCGTCGTTGGTCCAGCCGAACATCTCGACGTCGTCGGGGCGGCGCACACGGTGAGCCATCTCGGTGCTCAGACCCGAGGCCACGATGGCCACGAGGTGCAGGCTCCCGCGCAGCTCCCGCAGCACGGCCACGTTCTGGTATGCCCGCGCAGCGGCTTCGTCACTGCGAGGCTCGGACGCGATCGCCGCGAACAGTGCTTGGGCGGACGGATCGACCATCCCAGCGTCGATCACCTTGTCCGCTGCGGCGTTGAACGCTTCCAGCCCTTCGATGCCGGCCAATTTGGCGGAGCCATAGGCCCCCGCGCATTCCATGTAGAGCCGGCCCCCGTCGCGTGGCGCCATGGTCTCCTTGGCCGAATTCCAGATCTTGGTGACAAGATCGGGGTTGAAGTAGCCGAACGCGCTGTGCACCACTGCTGCCTCGACATCGCCGAGCACGCCGCCGCGGCCCAGCATGTAGAGGCGGAAGCCGTCGAGGCCTGCCTCCTTGCCGCGGGCCAGCGTTGCGGGGTCGAAGTAGAACATCGAGCCCACCGTCGCGATGGGCGGGCACACTTTCTGAACAAGTTCACATGTTTCCATGGGGCGACAGTGTGGCACCGTGCCACGGCGCCTGCCCGCTCAATGCTTCCCGCTCTAGCTCCCTGTTTCGATTCGATACGGGCTCGCGGGCCGCCCGGGCCACGGCTTCACCTGTCGGCTCAGGCTCAGTGCAGCTGGCGCGCAAACATGTCCAGCAGCAGCTCCCAGTGGCGCTCAGCGGCGGGCTTGTCGTACACCTCCCGCTGGGGGAACACGAAGCCGTGATGAGTGCCGTCCACCCAGTAGGTCTGCGCATCGGTGCCGGCGTCGACGAACGTCTTGCACAGGCGGTCGTAGTGCGTCCGGTCGACGTAGTCGTCGTGCTCGGCGGACATCACCAGTACTTCGCCGCGGATGTCGGGTGCCCGCAGGTGCGGTGAATCGGCGGCGTCGACCGCCAGTCGCACACCGTGGATCGACGCAGCGGCCGTGATCTGGTCGGGATAGTCGGCGGCCAGCCAGATCGCCATCGGGCCGGTCATGCAGTAGCCGGTGGTGCCGACCCGCTCGGTGCTGGCAGCCGGGTCGGCGTCGGCGTAGCGCAGCAGCGCAGCGGCATCCCGGGACACCATTGCGTTGGACAGGTTGGTCATCAGCTCGAACATGAACTTGCGGCTAGCTGGGTCGTCACGCTGCACGATGAAGCCCGGAATGTCCCGGTAGTACAGGTTCGGCAGCAGCACGTAGTAGCCGACAGTGGCGATGCGCCGGGCCATGTCGTGCAACTCTTCGCGCTTGCCGGGTGCATCCATCAGGAACAGCACCGTCGGGAACGGCCCCGGTCGCCGCTCGCTGGGCTCGGGGTGCACCACGAAGGTGCTCATCTCGCCCTCACCGGTGTCGATCGAGACGTGGTCTTCGAACATCGCTGCCTCCTCGCTGCTGACGCTGCCCCTACCCGCAGAGCCGCGGCAGCACACGTGCGCCCCTTGTGTAGTGCGTCCAGAGCCGCAGCGCTGGCAGACACGCGTTCGCCGCTGGGCGAGGCCTTCGATCACCCCTGCCCGGCCATGGCTCGCCTGATGGCCAGCGAGGATGTCAAAGAAGGCCCCCGAGCCTTCGCCGAGAAGCGCCAGCCCAACTGGCAGGGCCGCTGAGCATCGCCCGAACGGGCTGTGATCACACGGGCTGATTGCTGATCTGCGCAAGTTTGCACAGGTGCACAACTTGGTTGCAGCGCCAAGACAGCGCTGCTAGCGCTAGTTCAGCGCTAGGGTGGCCTCATGGCGACAATTCAAGTCCGAAATGTGCCCGACGAGGTTCATGAGAAGCTTCAGCGTCGCGCGGCTGATTCGGGCCAGTCGTTGCAGCAGTACATGCTTGAAGCCGTCTGCCGAGAGGCTGAATTGACGAGCATGGAGGAATTGCTTGCACGCAAGCGCGCCGAGGCGTTGATGTATGGCGATACGGGACTGGGCATCGACACCATCGTCGAGGTCATCCGTGCCCACCGCGACGCAGAGTGATCGTTGTCGATGCCAGTGTTGTCGTCTCGGCGCTGGCCGGCGCCGACGACGAGGGTCCCGTCGCGGTCCGTCGAATCATGAACGAGCAGGCGCTCGCCCCCCATCTCATCGACATCGAGGTTGCTCACGCATTGCGGTCCATGAACCGGCGGGGAGACATCTCCGTTGCGGAGGCACAGCGCGGCCTTCGCAACCTCGCTGACCTGAGGATCATGCGCATCGACCACAAGGTCCTGCTCGAGCGATGCTGGGAACTCCGCCACAATCTCACCGCCTACGACGCTTCCTATGTGGCGCTGGCGGAGTACACCGGCGCGACGCTGCTGACTGGCGATGGACGCCTTGCCCGCGCGTCAGGCATCGACTGCGAGGTGGAGATCTTCGACCCGGCTGGCTAGACACTCCGTGCGCGAGACTTCGCCGTTGACGGCGGGGCTGCGGGCTGGCGCAGCAAGCAGTGATCCCACGGCGACAGGAGCGAAGATGAACGATGCAACGGCGCTGGCAGCACGTGTGCAGGCTGGGGAGACCGACGCCGCTACGGCAGTCGAGGAGGCCATCGCCCGCTGCGAGCAGGTGAATCTGACGATCAACGCCATCGTCGTCGACACGTTCGGCTCCGCCCGGAGGCAGGCCGCCGAACAGGTCGGCAGCGGCTATCGGGACGGGCTGCTGGCCGGGGTGCCGATCGCGCTGAAGGATCTGTTCTGCCCAGTGGAGGGCGAGCCCGCCTACCAGGGCAATCGCCGATTGGCCGAGCTTGACCACCGATGCACCGAGACCGGGGCGGTGGCCCGCCGGTGGGCTCAGGCCGGTGCGATCAGCATCGGCCATTCGCACAGCCCCGAGCTCGGCGGCGGGCAGTGCCCTGCCGCAGCCGAGACGATGCTGTATGGCCCTACCCGTAATCCTTGGCACACCGACCACACGGTGCTTGGCTCCAGCGGCGGCGCAGCGGCCGCGGTGGCTGCGGGCATCGTGCCGATCGCGCACGCCAGCGATGGCGGCGGCTCCATCCGCATACCCGCCAGCGCCAACGGGCTCGTGGGGCTCAAGCCGTCGCGCGGCCGGATCTCGAGCGCCCCGGCCGGCGAGGGCTGGGGTGGCGGCACTACCGATGGCGCCGTTGCCTTGACCGTGCGCGACGCCGCGCTGGCGCTCGACGTGCTGGCCGGTCCCGAGCCGGGCGATCCCTACGTGCCCGCACACCCGGCGCCGGCCGATGGCTACGTCGCCGAGGTCGGCCAGGATCCCGGGCAACTGCGCATCGGCGTCAGCTCCACGATCCCGTTCGAGGACACCGATCCGTTCTGCACCCAAGCCGCCGAAGCCGCTGCCGGCGTGCTCGACGGCCTCGGCCACCGGGTCGAGCCGGCATTGCCCGAAGCCATGGCGACCAACGACTACATGTACGACTACGTCCGCATCATGCGCGCCAGCGCCACGGCGACGATGCGCTCCTACGAGAGCGTGCTGGGACGCCCGTGGGGCGAAGACGACATGGAGCCGGTCGCGTGGATCAACTACCAGCGCGGCACGAAGATCAGCGGGGCTGACATCCTGGCGAGCCGGGAGCGCTTGCATCTCTTCACCCGCCGCCTCGTGCAGTGGTGGAACCCCCAGCCCGGCACCGGCGACGGCTTCGACCTGCTGCTGACCCCCACACTGGGCGTGGTGCCGCCGCCGGTCGGCTACTTGGTCGAGGGCGACGAGCGCACGCTGGTGCGACGCTTGGCCAAGGTGACCCCCTACCTGCCGCAGTTCAACGTCAGCGGCCAGCCTGCCATCTCGGTGCCGCTCGGCACGCCCGAGGGGATGTCGCCCGAGGGACTGCCCATCGGCGTCCAGCTCGTGGCGGCGTCAGGCCGCGAGGACGTGCTGCTGCGTGTCGCCGCTCAGATGGAACAGGCGGCACCCTGGTCCCAGCGCCGTCCGCCGGTCCACGCCGCGAACTGAACGAGTTCGCGGACGTGACTGTCCAAGGAGCCGGGCGGGTAGGCGAACCCCTTCGTTGCCGCACCAGTTGTTTCCCGCTCTTGTTCCCAATTCCCATCGGATTCGGGCTCACGAGCCGCTCGGGCCTCGGCTTCGCCTACTGGCCCAGCCTCTAGGAGGGTGGTCGGAAAAGGGGATCTTGCCGACACAGCAAGTCCCTGACCTGCGGGTTTGCATCTGACAAACGCCGAAATAGCGGCTTTCCGACCAGCCTCTAGCAGGATGCTGAAAAAGTCGATTTTCGGGCGGTGTCCAGTTGCAAACCCGCAGGTCAGGGGCTTGTGCTCCGGCCAGACCTGCATATTTCAGCATCCTGCTAGGTCAGCTTGGTGCGGGATTGTTCGAACACGACTGCAGCCAGGGCGAACATCACCACCGTCATCCCGACGAATTGCCATAGCGACACCTGATCGCCCAGGAAGGCCCAGGCCATCAGCGTGCTGGTGACGGGAATCGCCAGCGTCATCACCGAGCCCAGCCACGAGGGAATTCGCATCAGCGACCAGTTCATCAGCATGTGACTCGCGACCCCAGGCCCGACGGCCATGATGCCCAGCCACAGCCACGCGCCAGCTGACGGCCAATCGAACACCTGCCCCGACGCGAGAGCGAACGGTGTCGCCACCAGAGAGCACACCAGCGCACTGCCGGCCGTGTACTGGGCTGCGGCGATCTTCTGGGTGCTGAGCTTCGAGAATACGAAGTAGCCGGTCCAGGCGAACAGCGCGCCGAACGCCAGCAGGTCGCCGAGCATGCTCCACTCGGGGATGCCTGTGGAACCGAGCACGACGATGGCGATGCCGCCGATGGCAACCAGAGCCAGACCCCAGTGGCGCCGACCCGGCTGCTCACCGAAGATGCGCGGCGCCAGGAAGAGCATCAGCAGCGGCTGCAGGGACGCCACCACCGTGGCGTTGGCGACCGTGGTCATCCGCAGTGCGACGAAGAACAGCATGATGTCGAACGCCAGCGAGAACCCGCCCCAGAACGAGACCTTGATCGACGACAGCCGCAGCGGGGTGCGGTTGGCCCACAGGAACAGCGCGACGAGCCCGGTGTAGAGCCACATCCGCCAGAACACAACGGCCAGCGGCCCGAGTTCGGAGATGCCCTTGGCGATCACGCCCGAGGCAGCCCAGCCCACCATCGCCACGGCTGCGGCGGGTACACCGAGTGCGCGCTCGGACGCCGCGGGTGCGCCGCGCCCCCCGTACGGCGCTCCCGGCGCCGTGCTCGGTCCGCTATCGGCCATGTGCGTGCTCCAGCCCCGCCGTTCCAGCCTGCAAATCGCGGCCGCGGGCAAGCCGAGCCGATACCCGGAGACTATGCCTCAGCGCCGCCGCGAACCTGTTGTGCGCCCGTCGCTCCGGCGCCCGTCGCTCAAGGACGGTCGGCGATCTCTCGGAAGTTGATGTTTGACACTGTCCTTCTTGGCCTTCGAATTTCCATCGAAGACCCTGGAACCGTCACTGCTTCGGCAAACGGCCGGGGTTACGCCTTTCCATGGCGCAAGTGCGCTCAATCCGACGAGAGCGCTGGCGGAAACGGGTCACGCGCCGCGAACCGTAGGCAGTCGTCCGGAAGTCTTGAAACTGTTTTCGGTGGATCTTGACAAACCCCGTACAAATGGGGATCAGCAGGGCTCGGAAATGCCACGCGTCGGAATCTCGCCGTCATCGCTCTCGGAGGCGATGTCGCGCGACTCGGCGGCTGCGGCGCTGAAGATGCCGATCGACATCAGCGACTGCTCGGCCGCCCGCCGGGCTTCGTAGATCTCGGCGCGCACGCCGTGCAAGCTTGCTGATGTCGGATCGGCAGCCACAGCGAGCTCGATCAGGTGACACGCCAACTGGAGGTCGCCGGCCTCCGCCAGTCCCTGCGCCCGCTGCGCAAACTCCTCAGCGCCACCGCCCATCCGCACGAGTTCGCTGGCCAACTCAGCCTTGGGAGAGGGCTTGAGGTATGCCGGGTCGAGATCCCACCATCCCCCGTACAGCCGCCAGATGTTGCGAATCACGAACTCCGGCTCGTCGTACACGGGCCGCATCCACGGGCGCTCCAGCCACTCGGCCGGCAGCGACACGCTCTGGAGGATCTCGTCGAGCGACGCGCCCTCGTTCATCAGGTCGAGCGTCTGGCTGACGAGGGTCTCCAGTGATTCGGCCAGTGTCAGCAGCACCGTGGCGATCCGCTCACGGCCCCGCACCGGCGGGCCGTGCGCCGGAACGAGCAGCTCGGGCTCCAACGCATCCATGCGGCGCAGCGCCCGCGCCCATTCGAGCGGATAGCGCTGCACCTTCTGGGGGTTCCCGGCGTTGGGGAACACCCACACGACCAGGTCGCCGGGGCAGATCGCCCGGTGCGAGGGCACCCACGCCCACGTGTGATCGTCGGTCTCGCCCTTGTCGTGATGCAGCTCGAAATCGAGTCCGCCCACCGACAGCGAATCGTTCGAGCTGTAGGTGCGCGTCGGCCAGAGCGCGTCCGTCGGCAGGAAGTTGGGCCGGGGACCGGTGATGCCGACGCCACGATGGCGCAGTGAAGCCCTCCGTGCTGAATGGTTCGGCGGCAAGCCGCCGAACTGCCGACGGTTGATGATGAGGTTGTAGCCGTTGGTGGCGTTGTAGCGCTCGAAGCGCGGGATCACGTTGTCGTGGCTCACCACCAGCGGCGCCGGCTGGCTGCGTTCAGCCGCATCTGCAGCCAGTGCCCCGCTGCCGCCCACATGGTCGATGTGACCGTGGGTGTACAGCAGCGTGTTGATGCGATCGCTGGACCAGCGCCGCAGCGATTCCACCACCGCCGTGCCGTTGAGCGGTCCGCTGGCGTCGAAGCACACCAGGCCGTCGTCGGTGCCGAACGCGACCATGTTGCTGAACGCCTCGATCACCGCCACGTTGTCGTCGATCTCGCTCAGTGCGTTGTCGACCCGCACGATGCGCTCGTCGGCCACGCCCGTGTCGATCAGCCGGCTGGACAGCTCGATGGGGTCGTCGGTCTTTGTCGGTGCCGCAAAGCTTCCTTCCGGCTCCACGGACAGCCGACGCTGCGGCCTTGTCGCCTTGATTCCGTCTTGCCGGATTCCTCGGCAGCCATCGGCTCAGTCTTGCAGCAAGCGAGCCGAAGGCAGTGATTCGGTCGATGGGGAGCGTCCATCGGGCTGAACTCAGCGCTGGCAGGTGCCTTGCCGTCTCAGACGGTGCCTGAGCCGAGTGCTGATTACATTGCGGCAGGCACAGCATGTGCTCGCGTCAATCAGAATCAGCCGGACCGTGCAGAACGACCGTGCAGAACAGGGGGATCCCATGGCCGACGCCGAACACCGCCCGACCGAGTTTACCGACGACATGCGAATGAAGTTCAACGCGGTGTCCACCGCCACGCTGGCCGGTCAGATGCAGCGTCGAGGCATGCAGAACAGCTTCCTCAACGGCTTGCGGCCACTGAACGAGGGACAGCGGATGCTCGGCTACGCGCACACGCTGCGGTTCGTGCCCAAGCGGGAGGACTTCGAGCGCCGCTTGGAAGGCCAGAACGCGCAGCGCCGCGCTGTCGAGTCGATCGAACCCGAAGAGGTGCTGATCGTGGAAGCCCGCGGTGAACCGCATGCCGGCACGATCGGCGACATCTTCACGATGCGCATCAAGCACCTCGGCGCGTCAGGCTTCGTCACCGACGGCGCTTTGCGCGACACGCCCGCGGTGGCCGATGTCGGACTGCCTGTGTACCACCAGTCATCGCATGCCGCGACCCTCGGACGGCTGCACACGCCGCTCGACCACCAAGTGCCGATTGCGTGTGCAGGTGTGACGGTCTTTCCGGGGGACATCATCGTGGGCGACGGCGAGGGCGCGGTCGTGGTCCCGGCGCTTCTGGCCGAGGAAGTGGCCAACGACTCCTACGCCCAAGAAATCGAAGAGGAATGGGCGATCGAGCGGGTCGCCGCGGGGGAGAGCACGATCGGCGCGTTCCCGATCGCCAAGAACCGTCGCCCCGAGTTCGAGGAGTGGCTGGTGAACCGCCAGAGCTGACCCGACGACGCAACTCTGGGAGTCCCGGGACGACCGGGCAGATTCAGGGACTCCAGCTAACCGGTGACGGCATCCGCGCCGGCTTGGGCCACTTCGGTGTCCTCCTGCGCAGAACCGCCCGACACGCCGATAGCGCCCACCAGTTCACCGCCGACGACGATCGGTACACCACCGCCGAACACGATCAGCCGTGGCGTATGGGTGATGCCATGCACCAGCGACGGATCGTCCTTGATGAGGTCCCACCAGTTGCCGCTGGGCATGCCGCCGAAGCCAGCCACCGTGAAGGCTTTGTTGAGCGCTATGCCTGCCGACAGCCGCGGCGCGCCGTCCATGCGAGCGGTGGCGACCGGCTCGCCAGAGGTGTCGGTCACGGCGATGCAGAAGCGCAAGCCCATGTCTTCGGCTTTTGCCAGCGCGGTGTCGAGTGCCTTGCGGGCTCCGCTCAGCGTGAGCGAGCGTCCCGCAGCGGTATCGGTGTCGTCAGCCATGGCGATCTCCGGCTTCGAATCGGCAATGGCGCCGAGGCTACGCTCCGGCTCGCGGGGCACCGCCGGTTCCACCTGCGACTGCACCGTCCACACCCAGATGGCCGCCGATGTCAAGCTCCTGATCGAAGCACTCTGAGCGGACCGACGCTGTTCTCTGAGCACAGTCAGAATTTTCGCGGCATCGGGAATCGTGGCTATGCTTCGCATCAGGTCGGGCAATCGTGGCCAAGCGCTGGTTGTCACGCTCTTCAACGGAATTCACGGGGTAGCTCATGGCCGACACCATTGCGAAGCGCACGACTCCGGTGGTGCCGAGGGGCGTCAACCACCTCGTGCTCAACGTCCGCAACATGGAAGAATCGCATCACTTCTGGAGTGACCTGCTGGGCTTCAAGCAGGTCGGCGCTCTGGATTCGGAGCGGTACGACGTTCCCCCCTACAAGATGCAGTTCTACAGCGGCATCATTGACGACGTGAACCACCACGACGTCGCCTTGGTGGAGATGCCCCAACTGCCCGAACCGCCAGAGCAGTGGGACATGTTCTCAGGCGCCTGTGCGGTGAACCACATAGCCATCACCTACCCCGACCGCGAGTCCTGGCTGGAGCAGGTGCAGTTCCTCAAGGACAACGGCGTCAAGATGAACCTGCGGGTCGACCACGGCATGACCCACAGCGTGTACATCAACGACCCCAACGGTTACGGCGTAGAAGTGCTCTACGAGCTGCCGGCCGAGGTGTGGGATCACGACATCAACGGCGCGCTCAACTACGCCAACGTCCTGCCCGAAGAGGATCTGCTGGTCGACACCACCGATTACGAGACCAACTTCGACAGGAATTGAGTTCGACTGGTGTCGTCAGCCTGACCTGCATCAACCAGACTGCCTTGTCTTTCTTGTCTTTGGCCGGGCTGCCGTGATCGTCTCTTCGCGGCGCGCCCAGAGGGGAATGCCATGCACGCCATCCAAGTGACCGAACCGGGCGGCCCCGAGGCGCTCGTGTGGACCGAAGTTGATGACCCGGTCGCCGAGGCCGGCTCGCTTGTGGTCAGCATCGAGGCCGTGGGCGTCAACTACATCGACACCTACCACCGCAGCGGCTTGTACCCGATGCCGCTGCCGTTCATCTCGGGGGTGGAAGGTGCTGGCACTGTCGCCGAGGTCGGTGATGGCGTCGGGGGGTTCGCCGTCGGCGACAAGGTGGCGTGGACCGGGCACCCCGGCACGTACGCGGAGAAGGCCCAGGTCCCCGCCCGCGTAGCGATTGTGCTGCCCGAAGGGGCCAGCACCGAGTTGGGTGCCGCCACGATGCTCCAAGGCATGACCGCCCACTTCCTGGCCTGCTCGACGTTCCCGCTCGAGCCGGGCCATCGCTGCCTCATCCACGCAGGCGCCGGCGGCGTGGGTTTGCTGCTCATCCAGATGGCCAAGATGCGCGGCGCGGAGGTGTTCACGACGGTCGGCACCGCCGACAAGGCCGAGTTGGCAGCCAGGGCTGGCGCTGACCACGTCATCAACTACCGGGAAGAGGACTTCGGCGACGCCGCCGAGCGGATTGCCGGCGCCCGACCGCTGGACGTGATCTACGACGGCGTAGGCGCCGACACCTTCGAGCGGGGCCTCGAGGTGCTGCGGCCGCGGGGGATGATGGTCACGTTCGGCAACGCCTCAGGGCCGGTGCCGCCGATGCCACCCCTGCGGCTGTCCACTGGCGGGTCGCTGTTTCTCACCCGGCCGACGCTCGGTGACCACACCGCAACCCGCGCTGAGCTCGAAGGTCGGGCCGACGACTTGTTCGGCTGGATCGCTGACGGCCGCCTCGATGTGCGCATCGGCGACCGCTTCCCGTTGGCCGACGCACGCTCCGCCCATGAGGCCCTGCAGGGTCGCGCGACGACCGGCAAGGTCCTGCTCATTCCCTGAGTTCGCGTCGCCGGAGCGAAACTCTGAGCGTGCTCATTCCGTTTCTGCCTGCGTTAGTGTCGGGGCCGCATTGCGGGCACACCACAGACGGGCACACCACAGAGAGGAGTCGAAATGAGCGAGTCCGCTGAGACTTGGTCGCCGATGACCGGCGACGAGTACGTCGAGAGCCTGCGAGACGGGCGCACGGTGTACTTCCAGGGGGAGAAGGTGCGTGATGTCACCACGCATCCCGCGTTCCGCAACAGCGTGCGATCCATCGCTCGGCTGTACGACGCCCTGCACGATCCCGCCCAGCAGGACGTGCTGATGTGCGACACCGATACCGGCTCGGGCGGCAAGACCCACAAGTTCTTCCGCGTGCCTCACAGTGCCGACGATCTCGTCGGCGCCCGTGACGCCATTGCCGGCTGGCAGCGCCTGACTTACGGGTGGATGGGCCGCAGCCCCGACTACAAGGCCTCGTTCCTGGGCACGCTGGGCGCCTTCCCTGAGTTCTACGGCGACTATCACGACAACGCCGTGTACTGGTATCGCCGCAGCCAGGAAGAGGTGTCGTACTGGAACCACGCCATCGTGCACCCACCGGTCGACCGTCATCTGGGGGCTGACCAGATCTCCGACGTGTGCATGCACGTGGAGCGCGAGACCGACAACGGCTTGATCCTGTCGGGTGCGAAGGTCGTGGCAACCGGCTCGGCGCTGACCCACTACAACTTCATCGCTCACTTCGGCCCGGTGCCGCTGCAGGATCCGGCCTACGCCATCGTGTGCACGACGCCGATGGACTCGCCGGGAGTCAAGCTCATCTGCCGCAACTCCTACGAACTGCAGGCCGCAGCCACCGGCAGCGTCTTCGACTACCCGCTGTCGAGCCGGCTGGACGAGAACGACTCGATCCTGGTGTTCGACGAGGTGCTGATCCCGTGGGAGAACGTGTTCCTCTATGGCGATGTCGAGAACGCCAACAACTTCTTCCCCGCATCCGGATTCATCCCTCGCTTCACCTTCCACGGGCTCGCCCGCCTGTGCGTGAAGCTGGACTTCATCGCCGGTTTGCTGTCAAAGGCGCTGCGGGCTACCGGCACCCGTCAATTCCGGGGCGTGCAGGCCAAGCTCGGTGAGGTGATCGCCATCCGCAACCTGATGTGGGGCCTGAGCGACGCCATGGCCAAGAGCCCCGACCCGTGGGAGAACGGAGCTGTGCAGCCGTCGCTGCTGTACGGCATGGCCTACCGCACCTTCACGCCGGTCCTCTATCCCCGCATCAAGGACATCGTGGAATCGGTGGTCGGCTCCGGGCTGATCTACGTCAACTCGAATGCCAAGGACTTCAAGTCTGACGAGATCCGGCCCTACCTCGAGCGGTACGTGCGGGGATCGAACGGCATCCCCGCATTGGAACGCATGAAGATCATGAAGCTGCTGTGGGATGCCATGGGCAGCGAGTTCGGCGGCCGTCACGAGCTGTATGAGCGCAACTACGCCGGCAACGACGAGCAGATCCGCTACGAGAACTTGGACGTCGCCGACTTCGAGGTCCCCGGCATGGGCTCGATGACCCAGATGCTCGAAGGCTTTGCCGAGCAGTGCATGGCCGAGTACGACCTCGACGGCTGGACGATCCCGGGCTTCTTCAACCCCGACGACGTCTCGATCGTGGGCCGCGACTTGGGCTGAGCGCCGCCGGAGCCGTCACGCGACCGGTCGGCGGCCTACTCTCATCGGCCGTGGCCAGACTTGAAGACCGGCGAACTCCACCGGTGGTTGCGACGGTCCGGTCATGATGACCGGGTTGTCGAAGCCACAACCATCAGTGGAGGTGTCCATTGTGGCAGGGAGGTTGCCGTTGGCTGAGCGTGCTCGTATTGAGGCGCTCACCGATGCGGGGGCGAAGCCCGAAGAGATAGCGGAGATGATCGGCCGCCAGGTGGTCACCGTGATTCATGGTGGTCTGAGCCGTCGCGAACGGCAGCGGGTTCAGGAGCGATTCTTGTGGCATCCCAAGGTCCAAGTGCTGCTGGCCTCTGACGCCGCGAGTGAAGGCATCAATCTGCAGCGGGCACACCTGATGGTGAACTACGACCTGCCGTGGAATCCAAATCGGCTGGAGCAGCGCTTCGGCCGCATCCATCGCATCGGGCAGTCTGAGGTCTGCCATCTGTGGAATCTCGTGGCCGACGGCACCCGCGAAGGCGACGTGTACCGCACACTGCTCGACAAGCTGGAGAGCGCACGCAAGGCGCTCGGCGGCCAAGTATTCGACGTACTGGGAAGGCTTGAATTCGACGGCCGTGCGCTGCGCGAACTGCTGATTGAGGCTGTGCGCTACGGCGACGAATCCGAGGTACGGGCCAGTTTGGATCGCGTCATCAGTGACGCGGTTGATCAGCCGAAGCTGACGGCGCTGATGGAAGGCAGCGCACTCGTCACCGAGGTGATGGACACCAGTCGTGTTGCTGCAGTACGCGAGGACATGGAACGCGCCCAGGCCCGCCGGCTACAGCCTCACTACATCGAGTCATGTTTCGCCGAAGCATTCACCAAGCTCGGTGGGCGATCGCGGGAGCACGAATCGCGCCGCATCGAGATCACTCATGTTCCAGTGGCCGTGAGAGACCATGCTCGAACGATGCGCTCTGGAGACGGTCGGCCTGTGGTGAGCCGATACGAGCGAGCCACGTTCGAGAAGGAATTCGTGACGCTGCGTGATGAGCCACTCGCCGATTTTCTGTGCCCTGGGCACTCTCTGGTAAACGCCGTGCTCGATCTCACCGTGGAGCGGGATCGCGACCTGCTCCGTAGAGGCACGGTGCTGGTTGACGACAGTGATGCGGGCACGCAACCGCGGGTGCTCTTCTACGCCGAACATGAGATCGGCGACGCCACGTCGGCACCGTCCGGGGGGCGCCGAACAATCTCCAAGCGAATGCTGTACGTCGAGATGAACGCTGCCGGGCAGTTGCGGTTGGCCCAACACGCCCCGTACCTCGACTACCGGCCGCTGCGCGAAGGTGAGCCCACGCCAGTCGTGCTACTGGAGCGATCTGAATGCGCTTGGATCTCGGGCGAGTTGGAAGACCAAGTGAGCGACTATGTGGTCGCAGAGGCAGTTCCTGCCCATCTCGACGACGTGCGCGCTCGGCGTACTGAGCTGATTGAGAAGACCAGAGCGGCTGTGAAGGATCGGTTGACCAAGGAAATCAACCATCAGGATCACCGAGCGGAGCGCTTCGCTGAGCAGGCACGAGCTGGCAAGCAGAACGCCCGCTTGAACGAGCAGGAGGCACGGCGGCAAGCCGATGACCTGCATGGGCGTCTGCGCGGTCGGCTGTCCGAACTCGACCAGCAGTTGCAGATTCGGCCGCGTCCGCCGGTTGTGCTTGGCGGATTGCTCGTGGCTCCCGCAGGACTACTCGCGGCGGCGACGGGCTCGGCGTCTAACGGGGAGGCTCCGACACCTGAGGACCATACGGCGGTTCTTGCCGATCGCCAGGCCGCAGCCGCACGAGCACGAGAAGCGGTCATGGCTGCCGAGCGCCAGTTGGGGTTCGAGCCAACCGACCGCGAGTTTGAGCGGCTGGGCTACGACATTGAGAGCCGCGACCCCGCCACGGGCAAGCTGCGATTCATCGAAGTGAAGGGACGAGTCTCTGGCGCAGCGACGATCACGGTTACCAAGAACGAGATTCTGCATTCGTTGAACCAGCCCGAGAGCTACATCTTGGCGATGGTTGAGTTCATGCCCGATGACAACGAACGGATCCACTATCTGCGTCGGCCCTTCAACCGCGAACCCGACTTTGGGGTAACCAGTGTGAACTACCACTTCGACCGGCTCCTGGCTCGTGCCGGGCCTCCTTCATGATGGCCGAGCCTGACTCCAGCGCCTCAGACGCCGCAGTGGTGGCACCGAAGAAGCTGATCGAAGTAGCGCTGCCACTTGACGCCATCAACGAGGCGTCGGCGAAGGAGAAATCGATCCGTCACGGGCACCCCAGCACACTGCACCTATGGTGGGCGCGGCGGCCGCTGGCCGCGGCCAGAGCAGTGATCTTCGCTCAGATGGTGGACGATCCCTCGGCACACCCGGATTTGTTCCCGACGCCGGCCGCCGTCGAGCGGGAGCGCAAGCGCCTGTTCGGGATCATCAAAGACCTCGTCCAGTGGAAGAACACCACCAATGCCGACGTGCTCGAACGCGCCCGGGCGGAGATGTGGGCATCGTGGCGACGAACCTGTGCAGCCAATGCTGGTCATCCACAAGCCGACGAACTGTTCGATCGCCATCGGCTGCCCCCGTTCTGTGATCCATTCGCTGGGGGCGGTTCGCTGCCGCTCGAAGCGCAGCGCCTAGTGGTGTGTCGCAGTTTTCCTCAGGGCATCATGCAGCTTGCTGACCTGCAAGAATGGGCTTGCTTCAGCCCCAGCCATTTCAGCGACGCACCACTAGGACTGGAGGCGCATGCGTCCGATTTGAACCCTGTGGCGGTGCTGATCAACAAGGCGATGATCGAGATTCCGGCGAAGTTCGCAGGCTTGCCGCCGGTGAATCCCGTGTCTCGCGGAGATATTCGGCTCACGGATGAGACATGGATCGGCGCACAGGGTCTTGCTGACGACATCCGCTACTACGGCGAGCGGATGCGCGAGGAGGTCGAAGGGCGCATTGGGCACCTGTATCCCAAGGTGGCCGTGACGGCCGAGATGGCCGCCGAGCGCCCTGACCTGGAGTCCTATGTGGGGCGCGAACTCACCATCATTGCCTGGCTGTGGGCGCGAACGGTGCCAAGCCCTAACCTCGCCTTCACCAATGTCGAGGTACCGCTCGCGTCAACTTTCGTGCTGTCGAAGAAGAAAGGCAAGAGGCCTACATCGAACCCATCATCGAGAACGGCGATTACCGCTTCGAGGTCAAGGTGGGCGTACCTCCAAAGTCGGCGAAGAATGGCACTAAGACCGGGGGGAGCCGTAGCAGTTTCGACTGCCTCGTATCGGGTACGCCGATGAGCTTCGAATACCTGCGAAGCGAAGCTCGAGCGGCCCGTATGGGGGCGCGACTCATGGCAATCGTTGCCGAGGGAGATCGAAGCCGGGTGTATCTCTCACCGACTGCGGCACAGCAGACGATCAGCGAGTCCGCCGTACCTGCTGATCCGCCATCCACCCGGCTTCCCGAGAAGGCACTCGGTTTTCGCGTCCAGCAATATGGTATGGGTCCTGGAGCGATTTGTTCACGGACAGACAACTGGTGGCATTGACGACATTCTCCGACCTGATAGACGAGGCCCGTGAAGAAGTGCGGAAGGATGCCGTCACCGCTGACTTGACCGATAATGGCGTATCGTTGCAAGTAGGTGGCTCTGGCGCGGTCGCTTATGCTGACGCCATCAGTATCTATCTCTCATGCGCGCTGAGTCGCTTGGCGGATCGCGGATCAGCGATTTGTTCTTGGGACCACAGTGTCAAGATGGAGGGCCTGCGCAATACATTCAGTCGCCAAGCTATACCGATGGTTTGGGACTACGCAGAAGGCAACCCGCTCTCCTATTCGAGCGGCAACATCAGCAATAACGTGAGTTGGATCGCCAAGGCAGTCGAAATGGCCCCTGTTGGCGCCAAGGGAACTGCACAACTACATAGTGCATTCGAGAGATGCATTGACGACACACCTGTTTTGTCCACGGATCCACCCTACTACGACAATATAGGTTACGCGGACCTGTCAGACTACTTTTATGTGTGGCTGCGTCGTGCGCTGCGTTCGGTGCTGCCCGAGTTGTTCGCAACCCTGACCGTTCCTAAGTCAGAAGAACTTGTGGCGACCCCGCACCGCCACGAGAGCAGCGCAATGGCAGAGGCGTTTTTCCTAACTGGTATGACCCAAGTAATGAACCGCTTATGTAATGAGACACACCCCGCGTTTCCCGTCACCATCTACTACGCCTTCAAACAATCCGAAGCCAAAGAAGGCGGAGCTACTGCGAGCACGGGCTGGGAAACTTTTTTGGACGCGGTCATGCGCGCTGGCTTCTGTGTCACTGGTACATGGCCAATCAGAACCGAACTCGGCAATCGCATGGTTGGTAGGGGCACCAATGCGCTCGCAACCTCGATCGTGCTCGTGTGTAGGCCGTGGCCCGCCGATGCCTCGACGGCGACGCGGCGGGAGCTCCAAACAGCGCTGCGAACGGAGTTCCCAGCTGCAGTAGCTGAGCTGCAGCAGGCGAACATCGCGCCCGTCGATTTGGCACAGGCTTCAATCGGCCCGGCGATGGCAGTTTTCTCGCGCTACCGGGAGGTGCTGAATGCCGACGGCTCGACAATGACCATGCTCGAGGCATTGGCGCTCATCAACGCAACGCTCGACGAGGTGCTTGCGGAGCAGGAGGGTGACTTCGATGCTGACACTCGCTGGGCGGTCACCTGGTTCGAGCAGTACGGCTACGACGAAGCCGACTTTGGCTTGGCCGAGCAGCTTTCCAAGGCCAAGAACACGAGTGTCGACGGCTTGGTGGCATCCGGCGCGGTGATTTCGAGCCGCGGCCGGGCCCGTCTGCTGCGACCAACCGAGTTGCCTAGAGAGTGGGATCCCGCAACCGATCCACGCCGCATTGTCTGGGAGACTGCGCAGCATCTCATACGGGCGCTTGAGACTGGCGGTGAGCCAGCGGCGGCTGCATTGGCCTCTCGGCTCGGCGCGGAAGCCGAAACTGCCCGAGACGTTGCGTATCGGCTCTACCTCGTAAGCGAACGCCACGGACGTGCAGCCGATGCCCGTATGTACAACGGTCTCGTTCAGTCATGGCCAGAGATCACTCGCCTCGCCCAGCAGACCCAGCGGTCGCAACGGCGCAGAGCGAGATGTTCGAGATTGCTGAGGCCGATGACTCCGCCTGACCAGCATGTAGAACGTCCTCTCCCTGCTGAGGACGCGAGCTTGGAACGGCAGCCAACTCGCATGGCGGGCAAGCAGGTGCCTAATCGCCTGCCTGACCCGCCACTCGGATTGCAGCGGTACCGACGAGGCAGGACCCCTCTGGTCATCAGGGTTGAAGCGCTGCCTGTCCTATCCTTTGAACCAGGTGCATGAGTCATGAGCGCAGTGCAATACGACCCAGACGGGTCTGGAGTCGATCCAAGCAGTACGGACGCGCCTACTGGTGACGTCAACTCCGGCCAAGATCACCTTCTCGTGCCCAGTCTGCGCATTCGTGGATTCTTCGGTATCAACGAACTCGACATCCCTCGCCTTGGCAGGGTGACGCTGCTTGTTGGCAAGAACAGCACAGGCAAATCAACGGTGCTTGACGCGGTTGAAGTGCTTGCTTCACGAGGCCGGCAGCAGATTCTCGAGGAGATCCTCTACCGCCGCAGCGAGTTATACGGCGTGCCGGACGATCGGCAAGGACGGGGTGTGCGTGGTGGTGAAAATGAGATGCGTCCCGCCTGGCGGTCGATATTCTACGGCAGGCAGCCTGACTTTGGCTCGCAGATCGACATTGGACCCGACAACGCCACGAAGGATCTACGGCTTGAGCTGATCGCGAATATGCCCGGATTCCTGCCCTCCGCGAGCAAGATCGATGTACCCGAAGACTTCCAGCATATCCCGTATATGGGTGTTAAGTTCGGGACCTTCGCTGAGATTTGGCCCGTCGATCCAGCATCAATATGGATCGATGAAGAGCATGTGCCGAATGTTGGACTCCCATATCGAATGAGGCATCGGTCAGCAAATGGTGGCCGTAGTGAGGCGGAGCCGCTACGGAGTGTGCGCGTAGGCCCTGATGTTGTAGAAGACGATCAATCCACAGCGATGTGGGACGCAATTGCACTTGAACCTGCCGCGGATCTCGTCGTGAGGGTCCTCGGTATTCCATTCGGTGCTGCGATTGACGGTATCGCTGCGATCGAGGGTTTCGCGTACTCGCCACATCAATCAACGCGCTCGCGCCGACGCTTGTTTGCATCGCACCGCGGCGCAAACGGCCGCGTCCCGTTGCGAAGCCTCGGCGATGGTGTTCTGCGATTCTTCCAAGCAGCGGCGGGTATGTGTGTGAGTCGTGGCGGCATTCTGTTGGTTGACGAGGTCGAGAACGGCATTCACCATGGAGTTCTGCAAGACTACTGGAGGATGGTTTTCGGGTTGGCGCGTGACTATGGCGTGCAGGTGTTTGCGACGACGCACAGTTGGGACTGCGTACGCTACTTCGCTACGGCTGCGATCGAAGATAACGATTCTGAAGGCATATTGCACCGGATGGAGCAACACGACGATCGACATCGAGTAGTCGAATACACTGAGGAAGATCTAGAGGTCGTAGCCCGCCATCGGATCGAAGTGCGTTGAGTAGATGGCTGACGAGTTTGACTTGTATGCCACGCGCGTTAACGCACTTGAACATCCTCGGCTTCTTGTTGTCGAAGGTCTCGACGATCTGCAGGTGGTCCACGGCATCCGTCGAGTGGCTTCGGATGTACCGGAGTTTGCCATCTATGACGCAGGCGGCATCGATGAACTTCTGAAGATGATTCGCCAGCTACTCAGTTCTTCAGGCAGGGAGACGCTCGGACTGGTTGCGGATGGGAATAGCAATCTCAAGGCGCGTTGGCAGCAGTTAATGACTGAACTACAACGGTCGGGTGTCGTAGCTCCTGGAGTCCCGGACTCAATGGGAACGATTATTGACCGGACGAGCTTTCTCCCGAGAGTCGGAGTTTGGCTGATGCCCGACAATCATGCCAACGGTGAGCTTGAGGACTTTATTGCGCGATTGGTTCCTCAGAGTGATCCTCTTTGGCCTCGTGCGAAAGATTACATCCGGGGAATCCCTTCGGGAGAACGAAAGTTCAAAAGGAGCAAGGCTCTTCGGGCTCACGTGCACGCCTGGCTTGCTGTGCGGCAACGTCCGCGGCCGTTAGACCGAGCTATTGAGGCAGGTGATCTCGATATAGACGCACCGCTTTGCCAGGCGTTCGTCGAATGGCTTCAGCGACTGTTTGGCGACGACGAAGCGAAGGCGTCGTGAGTGGCGGTAAGCGATGGCGGTGACGAATCACGACCGGGTTGACCTGGCTCTGAAGGCACTGCATCGAGGGCTGTTGCCTTTCGTTGCGCGGGAGTACATCAATCACCATCGCAGCCGCACCCCGCTCATGCTTGAGCAGGCACTGAACCGGCGCATCACCGATCCCAAGCGGCCGCTCGACGACGTCGACATCGCCAGCCTCTTGCGGATCATGTGGGACTCTTGGCATGACATCTTCCGCAAGACGCTGGGCCAATCTGAGCGGACGCTGGTCAGCGAACTGCGGGACGTCCGCAATCGCTGGGCGCATGAGACAAAGCAGAACCGCTTCTCTGGCGACGACACGTATCGGGCGCTCGACTCGGCACAGCGACTGCTCACAGCGGTAGGCAGTGCTGATGAGGCAGAGGCGCTGGAGAAGCTGAAGAACGACCTGTTGCGACTCCGTTTTGACGAGCAGCGCCGAAGCTCCCAGCGTCGGGCTGCTGCATCGATCGTCTTCTCGGTCGCTGCCGAAGCGATCCGGCCATGGCGCGAGGTCGTCACACCGCATCCGGATGTGAGCACGGGCCGGTTTCAGCAAGCCGAATTTGCGGCGACCTGTGGCAGGTGCACCAAGGCAAAGGCAGCGACGAGTACCGCGATCCGGTGGAGTTCTTCCGGCGTACTTACCTGACCGCGAGCCTGAAACAGCTGCTCAGTGGGGCGATCAGCCGCCTCAGCGGCAGTGCTGGGGACCCTGTCGTGCAGTTGCAGACCAACTTCGGCGGTGGCAAGACGCACTCGATGCTGGCCATGTATCACTTGTTCGGGGGGTCGCCGGCGCCTGCGTTGGCCGGCATCGGTGAGTTGCTCAACGATGCAGAGGTGGACGTTCTCCCCGACGCAAAGCGGGTTGTGCTCGTCGGCCACAAGCTCTCACCCGGAAATCCGCAGACCAAGCCCGACGGCACTGTCGTACGCACACTGTGGGGCGAGCTTGCATACCAACTCGGAGGCGCTGAGGCCTTCGCTCGCATCGCCGCGGACGACGAGCGGGCAACGAGCCCCGGCGGCCGGCTGCTGGGATTGCTCGACGACTACGGCCCCTGCCTAGGAGGCTGGTCGGAAAAGGGGATCTTGCCGACACAGCAAGTCCCTGACCTGCGGGTTTGCATCTGACAAACGCCGAAACAGCGGCTTTCCGACCAGCCTCCTAGGAGACTGCTGATTTGTTGGCGGTGATTTCCGCGTGGGGGGTGGGTGGCGCGTGGGACACTGGTGGGGTGCAGGGGTCAGCGGGTCGGGATCGGGTGTTGTTGGACGCGGCGGTGGTGTGCGGGCATCTGTTGGCGCGGGGGTCGGTGTGTGCGTTGTTGGCGGAGCATCGTTGTCGGTTGTTTGCTGACGGGTTGTTCGAGGATCTGTTCGCGAGTGGGCGTGGTCGCCCGTCGGCGCCCGGGGGAGGTGGTGGCCGCGGTGATGGTGCTGCAGGCGTTGGAGGGCCTGTCGGATCGGGCGGCGTGCGCGCGGTTGCAGACTGATGTGGGGTGGAAGGCTGCGGCGGGGCTGGCGCTCACTGATGAGGCGTTCCATCACACGGTGCTGACGTTGTGGCGGAACAGGCTGCGGGCCGGCGGGCGTCCGGATCGGATCTTCGAGGCGGTGCGGGGGCTGATCGCAGCGTCGGGCGCGGTCGCGGGGCGTGAGCGGCGTGTGCTGGATTCCACGGTGCTCGACGACGCGGTCGCCCGTCAGGGCACCGTCACGATGCTGGCGGTCCAGATTCGGCGGGTGCGGCGGCTGGTGGGCGAGTTGGGCGAGGTTCCGGTGCGCGAACGCAATCTGGACCCGGCGGGGCCGGTGGTGGACTGGGCGGACCCTGCGGACATCGAGCGGCTGGTCAGCGAGCTGACAGATGACGCGTTGGATCTGATCGGCGCAGCGGGGGGCCTCGAATTGGACGATGCCCAGGCGGACGCGGTGGGGCTGTTGGGGCTGGTCGCGGGCCAGGACACCGAGCCCGTCGACGGGGAGCCGGGGCGGTGGCGGATCGCCCGGCGGACCGCGAAGGGGCGGGTGATCAGCGTGGTCGATCCCGAGTCGCGGCACACCCACAAGACCGCTCACAGCTACCGGGACGGCTTCAAGGCCCACATCGCAGCCGAGCCCGACACGGGCCTGATCACCGCCGCCGATCTGTCCCCCGGCGACACGGGCGACGCCGACGCAGCGATGGGACTGCTCGACGGCGAGCCGGCGGGCACCGTGGTGCTCGCCGACAGCGCCTATGGCACCGGGGCTCTGCGAGCCGACCTCGCCGGACGCCAGATGGAAGCGGTGATCAAGCCCCCGCCGCTGCGGGTCGCCGTCGAAGGCGGCTACGGCATCGACGACTTCGACATCGACTACGACTGCGACCCCGACAGCGGGCAGTTCTCCGGCACCGTCACCTGCCCCGAGGGCATCACCGTCACGATCAGCGCCGCCGGCACAGCAACCTTCGGGCGGCACTGCCGCCGATGCCCGCAGCGGACGCGCTGCACCACCGCCAACAGCGGACGCCGCGTCAGCATCAACCCCCACCACGGGCTGCTCGCCGCCGCACGGGCACAAGCCCGCACCCCCCAGTTCGAACGCGACTACCGCACCCACCGTCCCATGGCCGAGCGCAGCATCGCCTGGCTCACCCGCCGAGCCCGAAGATGCCCCTACATCGGCGCCGCCAAGAACCGGCACTGGCTGCGGCTGCGCGCAGCAGCAGTGAACCTCCAACGCCTCGCCAGCCTCGGACTCCACCACAACAGCACCCACTGGGCCACCACCAGACCCGCCACCAGACCCGAACCCCGCCCACCACACCACCGAACCCGCCCGGGATCACTCCTCCGACAACTCAGCCGCCCCGACAAGCCGATTGCTCAGCGGACTCCTAGCAGGGCATGGTGGACTCGATGGGGATTCTGCGTCGATCCGCGACGGAGCGGTCGATCCTAGGTCGGCAACGAGTCGTCGTTACCACGGCACGGTGCAACTCGACCCCGAGCGGGTTGGTCTCACAGCGGGCCAAGTCGCCGAAGAGATCGTCGCCCACTTGGTCGCCCTTGAGGGTGCCGAAGTTCGGGTGACATTGGACATCGACGCTCGGATCCCTGAGGGCACACCAAGCCATGTGGTGCGCATCGTCACCGAGAACTCCAACACGCTCGGCTTCGAGACCGGCAGCGGCTTCGAACGCGAGTAATCAACGGCAGTATCCGACGCTGTGTCGGCAACGACCTGGCCCGGCGCAGTGCGGTTGCATGCAGGCTCATCGGTTGCGGAGTCGAACGCAGAGTAGATTTTTTCTGCCCGCCGCGTTCGCGCACGAACGCTGGGCGAGCGCATGACCGCTCAGCCTGCCGAGGAGCACATCGTGAAGTCGATCTTCTTCCATTTGATGCCGTACCCGGAGCTCCCGCCGGATTTTCCCGAGCAGCACCGCTCGGTCTGGGTGGACATCGACCCCAAGCTGTACGACCCCACGGTCGGCCACCAGACCTACAACACGTACCTCGACCAGCTCGAGTTCGCGGCCACATGCGGGTTCGACGCAGTGGGCATCAACGAGCATCACTCCAACGGCTACGGGCTGATGCCCAGCCCCAACATCATCGCGGCCGCCCTGTCGCGCAACTGCCCCGACACCAACATCGTGGTACTGGGCGACTCGGTGGCGCTGTACAACCCGCCGCTGCGGGTGGCTGAGGAGATCGCGATGCTGGACGGCATCACCGGCGGGCGGATGATCGCCGGCTTCCCGGTGGGCTCGCCGATGGACACCATCTACGCGTACGGCCAGAACCCGGCCACGCTGCGCGAGCGTTACCACGAGGGCGTGGATCTCATCCGGCAGGCATGGACCACCGACGAGGTCTTCAGCTTCAACGGCAACTACAGCAAGCTGCGCTACGTCAACGTGTGGCCCCGGCCGGTGCAGCAGCCCCACCCGCCGATCTGGATTCCCGGCGGCGGCTCGGTGGACACCTGGGACTGGTGTGCCGCCGAAGACCTCGTGTACTGCTACCTGAGCTACTTCGGCTACAAGGCGGGGCTGCGGACCATGCAGGGCTTCTGGAAGAAGGTCCAGGAGCTCGGCAAGCAGACCAACCCGTTCCAGGGCGGCTTCGCCCAGTTCATTGCGGTGGCCGACACCGAGGCCGAGGCCTGGGACCTGTACCGCGAGCCGGCCGAGTACTTCTTCAACACCTGCCTGCACGTGTACGCCGGCTACGCCGATCCGCCCGGCTACAAGACGCCCAACACGGTGCGAGCCGGGGTGGAGGGCATGGTGGAGCGAGTCGCCCGCGAGGCCACCGCCAGACGTGAGGCCAGCGCAGCCGACGCCGCCAAGGCCGGGTCTGCGAAGCCCTCCTATGGCTCCAAGAAGCTGACATTCGAGGCGATGGTCGAGAAGGGCTACATCATCCTGGGCAATCCCACCCAGGTCACCGAGCAAGTGCACGAGCTGGCCACCACCATGAACGTCGGGCACCTGATGGTCTTCAGCCACTTCGGCAACATGGACCCCGAGCTGGTGAAGATGAACACCGAGATGTACGCCACCCAAGTGATGCCCGAGGTTGCCGGTCTCTTCGAGGACGAGTACGAGGACCGCTGGTGGCCCAAGGGCGACCAGCAGCTGGCGCCGGTGGGGAGCAGGGTCCAGTGAGTGCTGGCTCAGCCGCCGCCGGCGCGCCGCTGGCCGGTCGCTTCGCCCCGGACACGCTGCCGTACCGGGCCGGCCACATCGGCCTCGTCGAGCTGGGCGACGGCCCCACAGTGGGGTACTTGCACGGCATGCTCGGCAACCCGGGTGCGCACGCTGTGCTGGAGAGCTTGGCGGTCGCCGGCTACCGGGTCGTCGCGCCGAGCCTTCCTGGTTTCACCGGTTCGAGCGAGCCTGAGGGGCTGCGCAATCTGCATGATTGGGTGGTGGCCGCGAGCGAGATCGTCGATCTGGCTGGGTTGGTGGGTGCCCCTCTGGTGGCATCCAGCGTGGGGGCGATGCTGGCGCTGGAACTGGCGGCGGTACGACCCGAGGCATTCGGTTCGATGATGCTCATCTCGCCGTTCGGCCTGTGGGACGACGACGATCCTGTGGCGGACCCGTTCGGCACGACGTTGAGCGTGCAGCGAGCCATGCTGACCGAGGACACTGCGGCGTCGACGGCGTTCTTCGACGACCCGGCCGATCTGCCTGCCGACATGGTGGTAGAGCACGGCGTGCACCGGTACCTCACCCGCACCGCTGCGGCACAGTTGATCTGGCCGCTGCCCGAATGGGGACTGGCGGACCGGCTGCACCGGGTGACCAATCCGGTGACGCTGGTGCACGGCGCCAAGGACCGGATCATCCCGGCGTCGTACTTGGGCCGCTGGGCCGATGCACTGCCGAATGTGGTCGGAACGCACCTGCTGGACGACGCAGGCCACCAAGCCGACTTCGATCAGCCAGGCCAAGTCGCCGAGATCGCCGCAGCCGCCTTCGCCTGAGCGGTCTCGCCGCCTCTAGCAGGATGCTGAAATATGCAGGTCTGGCTGGAAGCACAAGCCCCTGACCTGCGGGTTTGCATCTGACAAACGCCGAAATAGCGGCTTTCCGGCCAGCCTCCTAGGAGGGTGGTCGGAAAGTCGGTGGGTTTCCGCGTGTGGGGGGTGGGCGCGCGGGACAATGCGGGGGTGCGCGGTTCGGTTGACGGTCAGGGTTCGTTTTTCGGTGTCGGGGTGATGGTCGGGGATCTGCTGGATTCGGAGGGGTTTTTGGCGGCGTTGGGGCAGGCTCGTGGCGAGTTGTTCCGTGACGCCGATTTTGGTGCTTTGTATGTGTCGGGGCGCGGACGGCCGTCGCATCCGCCGTCGGTGGTGGCGTCGTTGCTGTTGTGTCAGTTGTTCTATGGGGTGTGGGACCGCGAGGCTGAGCGGCGTTCGCGGTTCGACATGTCGTAGAAGGCGGCGTTGGGGCTGTCTTTGGAGCATCCGGGGGATCCCCCATGCGGTGCTGGCGGAGTTCCGGGCGCGGCTGGTGCGCGCGGGGATGGAGAGCTTTTGGGGGGGACCGGGTCAAGATCGCGGCGAAGCGTGCGGGGGTGATCGGGCATCGCCGCACGGTGGACTCCACGGGCATCGAGGATTGCGTGCTGACCCAGGACACCGTGACTTTGATCCGTTCCCAGGTCCGCCGCTGCGTCGGGGTGCTGGGGGCGCTCGACGCCGCCGCGGCGGGCGAGGCGGCGGGTTCGCTGTCGCGCGGCGATTACGACAGGGCGGCCAAGCCGCAGATCAACTGGTCTGATCCGGGGGCGCGGGCCGCTTTGGCGGCGGAGCTGTTCGGTGACGCTTCTCGTTCGTTGGGCCTTTCCGATGACGACATCGCGTTGATCGCACAGCTAGCCGACCCTGAGTTCGAGCCGGCAGTCATGATCCTGCTGCACTTCATGCTGACGGTTTGCGAGTTCTACGACCATCCGCTGTCGGCCATGTACGAATTCAGCTCGCGCGGTGTGGCGTTCGCGTCACTTCAAGAGGCGAACCCTCTCTACGGGGTGGAAGGCAACGCAGCCCTAAACATCGCGAAGGGCGCGGTGGCACTCCGATGCTGCTTGAAAAAACTCAGAACCTGTCGCGCGAAACCAGACACAACACACGTGTTGTCTTCTCGGGTTTGTTGGCGTTGCGGCGGTTGTGTTCGAGCCGTCGTGTTCGGGCTTGTTGGAGGCCTTGCCGGCGAGCCTCGCGGATCGTTTCTCCTCGGTGGTGGTGTTCGTCGTCGGGGGTGACGTAGCCGATCCCTTGGTGCTGTCTGATTGTGTGATTGCGTTGTAGTCGGTGCCGACGCGGGCCGGCTCGGTTTCGGGCAGGTCGGGGTCGGCGATGTCGAGCAGGTGGGGCCGTTCGTGGTTGATGTGGCCGAAGAAGCTCTCTGTCCAGGCTTGGTCGGTGGGGGTGGATGGGCGGCCGCAGTGCTGAGCGATGGCCGCCATCGCCATCCGGACGCGTGTGTCGCGGCTGGTCATTGCGGGGCCGTTGTCGGACACGGCGAGCAGGATCGGCCGGTCGGCCCACACTCCCCGGCGACCGCCCACTCTGGGCTTAGAGCGTCAGCGGATAGGTGGTTCGGTGGGCTGCCAGCGGTTGCGGTGGTCGATGAGTTTGATGACGATGATGAGCGTTATGGCGAGGGCGAGTTGGGCGAGGCGGTGCTGGGGTTTGCGGTCGGTGTTGCGTCGTAGCTGCCCGTAGTTGGACAGCCAGGAGTTGGTGCGCTCCACTGTCCAGCGCAGCCCCATGGGGGCGGCGGCCGGTTTGGGGTCTGTGGTTGTGGGGGGCCGCTTGGCGGGCCGCTCGATGTCGGCGATGCCTGCTTTGTGGACGGCCCGGTCGACGCGGGCGCCGATGTAGCCGCGGTCGAGATGGACGGTTTCGATGTCGTGGTGCAGGCCTCGGCGTTCGATCTCGGCGAGGGTGGGCTCGAACAGCATGATGTCGTTGCGGTTCGCGCCGTCGGCGGCCCACGCGACCGGGGTGCCCGCCGCGTCGGTCGCCAGCGACCACTTCCAGCCCAGTTTCCGCCTGTCAACAGGGCTTTTGCCAGTCCCCGCCCCGCCGCAAGGGGCCTTGTGGACCGAGCCGTCGACGCACAGATCGGCGAGCCGCAGGCCCATGATGCGGTCCCACGCGGCGATCGCCTCGGCCGCGATGTGATCGAACACCCCGGCGGCGACCCATTCGTCGCGGCGCGACCGCAGCGTCGTGTCAGACACCTCGCCGTCCAACAGGTGCTCAACGGACTCCCACGAGCAGCCCGTCACCAGCCTGATGATGATCCCCCGCAGGCACAGCCGATCCGATATCCGAGGCCGGTGACAGCCCAGCGGATGCGACCGGGGACGAGCCAACCGCGGCTCGACCGCAGCCCAGATGACATCCACCACCACCTTGCTCAAAGCGCGCATGATGAAACCGGCCTCCACGGTCGTCAAGTTCAGGACAACCCGACCAATACACCGGCGAACCAGACGACCCGTGGACGGCCGCCTATCCGCGCGGCCTCTTAGAGTGGCTCGATGCGCCGTGCTCGCCGACGCCCTGCATTGCGGATCACCGCTTTGGGCCGTTCGCTGTGCGCCGTTGCGGCGCAACCTTGCTTGTGGCCAGCGGCAATAGGGGCCGCGAGGCGCCTGGTGCCGAGACGATGGTGGCTGAGGTCGCCGTTCCTTCCGGTGCCCCCCCGTGACTATCTGCGATTCCGGCAGGTGACCGCTGTGGGTGACGACGGCAGCTCGCCAACGGAGTCCGACGATCTGATCCAATGGCTGGAGTGGTGTCGACGCTGGCCGGGCATGGCCCTGACGTGAGGGCGGAATGACTGCCCGTGGCGCGATCGCCTACGCGCCTCGCCCGGACGTCGAACCGGTCAATGGGTGCCTGACGCCCAACGGGCACCGTGGGAACGACGACGGCACGGCGACTCGCGCGCATTCGGTGCTGTCCGAGCGGACCTTGGTGCTCAACGTCACCTGCCAACCGCTGTCGATCACCACGGTTCGGCGTGCGCTGCTGCTGGTGCTGGCCGGCAAGGCCGATGTCGTGCACACCCGCCTTGGCGCCATCCGCTCGTCCAGAATGTCGATGTCAGCCCCCTCAGTGGTCCGACTGACCTATCACGCCCGGGCGCCGTACAGGCGGCGGGCGCCGCTGCACCGGCGAGCTGTCTTCGTGCGCGATGCCCATCGTTGCCAGTACTGCGGGAACCAAGCGGAATGCATCGACCACGTACACCCCCGCAGCCGCGGCGGCGAGCACACTTGGGAGAACGTGGTCGCCTGTTGCCAGACCTGCAACGTCGGCAAGGGCGACTCGCTGCTGTCGGAAGGCCGCTACCGGCTGCGGCGCACGCCGTACGCCCCCGAGCCGTTGGCGATTGTCGCCGCCATGCGCCCCGACTCGCCCATGGAGTGGACGGACTACTTGCCTCGGCTGCGTCCCCAGCTCGTCTGAGCACAGCGCCGATCTGACGCCGCTGTTGACCACGAACAGGTCCGGTCTGCCATCGTGGACGGGTGGCGCTGTGGGTGCGCGAGCAATGGCGGGGCACGGCAGGGCTGCTGCATGGCCGCCTGATGCCGCATGACGGCCGTCGGCGGATCTCGTGGCTTCGGCCGACAGCATCCGCTGTGATCCTCGGTTCCACCAGCCCCGACCCCTTCGGAGGTGAGCGCCCAGAGGCTGAGTCCCGGGTCCGAGCGGCCCGTGAGCGAAGCGGACAAGAGCGGGGAACAACGCGTTTGGCAACGGGGAGTCTCAGCTACCCGCGCGGTTCCTTCGACGTGGTGCGGCGGCGCAGCGGCGGGGGAGCGGTGTGGCTGGATCCTCAGGCGTGCACTTGGATCGACGTCTTCGTCCCGGCCGGCGATCCGCTGTGGCGCACAGATATCAGTGAGGCTTTCGGTTGGCTCGGCCGACGACTGGCTGCCGCGTTTGCATCCCTCGGGGTGGCGGCGAGCATCTTCGACGGTCCTTACGACACAGGTCCCAGTGATGGCATGGTGTGCTTCGCGTCACGCGGCCCGGGCGAAGTCTTCGTCGGAAGCCGCAAGCTCGTCGGGATCTCTCAGCGCCGCACGCGCGAAGGCAGTCGGTTCCAGTGCCTGTGGTACGAGCGGTTTACCTTGGGACCGCTGTTGTCACTGCTGGACGATCAGACCGCGAGGCAGGTCTGGGACAGCGCTGTCGGCTGGGGCGAGATGTGCACCGGACTGAGATCGTCTGATCTCGTCGAGCTGGCCGCGGAGTTCATCACCGCTCCTGACAGCTGACGGGTCCAGCTGGCGCAGCGCTCCAGAGCAAGGGTGCCGACATCCCCCAGCGACTGTCCCTAGGAGACTGCTGAGCAATCGCCGAAATCGCCGATTCACGGACACAAAGCCGCAGGTCAGAGCATTGCAGACTTGCCCGGATCCGAATAAATCAGCAGTCTCCTAGGAGGGTGGTCGGAAAAGGGGATCTTGCCGACACAGCAAGTCCCTGACCTGCGGGTTTGCATCTGACAAACGCCGAAACAGCGGCTTTCCGACCAGCCTCCTAGGGCGCGCCAGGCACATCGGGGTGGACATGGTGGGTGATTAGCCCATAAAGTGGTGTGAAGTGGTTCGGAAAGGGGCAGTTGCCCACGAGCCATTCGATTGTTCCAACTGTCAACGCTGCGGAGGCAACTGCGGTGGAGAGTCTGTTCGTCGGCCAGCATGAGCATGCGCTCGATGCCAAGGGCCGCATCGTGCTCCCTGCCGGGTTCCGGAGTGCCTTCGAGCCATCCGGCTACCTCATCAAGCAGAGCGAGGGCTGCCTGGCGCTCATGACGCCAGATCGATTCGACGAGATCGCGACGCAGATGTCCGAGCGTTCGGCATCCGGCGGGCCGCCGGGGCGTGCCGCCAAGCGCTCGTTCGGTGCGGGAGCGGCGCGGGTCCTGCCGGACAAGCAGGGGCGCATCGCGATCCCCGAGGAACTGCGCCGCTTTGCAGGGCTTCAGCGGGACTGTGTGGTGATCGGAGCGATCGACGAAGTCGAGATCTGGGATTCCGGGCGCTGGCAGGACATGAATGCGCAGGGCGAATCCCTCCTTGCTGCGCCCGAGAGCGGCAGCACCGTCAGCTCGCAAGCCGACCACGCTGCAGCGTCGGAGATCTCGTGAGCGCCGCAGCGGCCACCAGGTCGTTTCACGCCCCCGTCATGGTGTCCGAGATCGCCGAAGTGTTCGCTCCCGTCGGCAGCGGACTGGTGGTGGACGCGACGCTGGGAGGAGGCGGTCACGCCGAAGCACTTCTGGACCAGCATCCGGGCCGGACACTGCTCGGCATCGATCGTGACCCCGACGCCATCGCCGCCGCCCGGGAGCGTCTTGCACCTTTCGGCAACCGTGTTGTCTACTGCTGCGGGCGCTTCGACCGCCTCGGCGAGCTGGTGGCTGCGTGCGATGCTGGCCCGCCCGTCGGCGTGTTGTTCGACTTCGGCGTCAGCAGCCATCAACTGGACTCGGCCGAACGAGGATTTTCCCACCGCCATGACGGGCCGCTCGACATGCGCATGGACCAGCGCGCGCCGCTCGACGCCGCCACGGTCGTGAACACCTACGAGCCGGAACGGCTGGGCGAGCTCCTGAGACGGAACGCCCAAGAGCGCTTCGCCGACCGGATCGCCTCGGCAATCGCAGAAGCACGCCCGCTGCGCACAACGCACCAGCTGGCCGACACCGTCCGAGCGGCGGTGCCGGCAGCAGCCCGGCGCGGCCGACGCCATCCCGCAATGCGCACGTTCGCAGCGATCCGCATCGAAGTCAACGACGAACTCAACCTCATCGAACCCGCCATACGAGCTGCGCTCGGGTGCCTCCTTCCAGGCGGCCGCATAGCAACGCTCACCTATCACTCAGGAGAAGACAGCATCGTGAAAGTCATCATGCACCAATCAGCCGACGGCGTGTGCGAGTGCCCGTCGACGTTGCCGTGCATCTGCGGAGCCGCTCCGGCGGTCCGGTTGCTGCGTCGCAAGGTCACCCGCCCCAGCGCTGCGGAAGTCGAACGGAATCCGCGATCCGCCAGTGCCTTGATGCGTGCTGCCGAGCGGCTCACGCGAGCCGGTCGCTGATCCCGCGCCCCATCCGGAAGACCGCAGCATCCGATGGTCGCCGTCACTGCTCACCTCGGCGCCGCACACGCGTCGGCAGCGCTGGTGCGGGTTCCGGCGCGCCGCGCCGTGGGGTTGCGACTGGTGGGCATCACGACTCTCGGGGTGGCCGCCGTCATTGCAGTGCTCGCCGGCCTCGCGCTGTTTCACTCGTGGCTGGCTGCTGGCCAGTACAGGCTGTCCGAACTGGAGTCGGAGATCGCAGTCGAGCGAGAGCGCTTGCTGGATCTGCGCTACGAGATGCAAACGCTCCACGGCCCGGCCAAGATCGAGCTGATGGGCGTCGGAGCGCTCGGGCTGGTCAACGCGTCGGATCCCATCGATGTGCGCATCGAGCCTCGCCATATTGCCGCGGTCGATATATCGGAGGAGATCGCGCACGACGGGGGGAACTGGCTCTCGATCAAGACGCTACTGACCGATGCGTCCACAGCGCATGACCGACGTTCTTGATCGGACCGATTCCCGTCCCGAGCCGGGTTCATGGCACCCATCGATGGGCGCCCCGCCCGGGCTGGGTACTCGAGAGGCGCGTGCACGAGTCTGGACGCACGCGCTCTCCGATGCACCCGACGCCCCTCGCTGGCACCCGTCGATCGCCCCATCTGCCGACCCCGACGGCCCGCATCGAGCACCGTCGCATGAGCGAGTGCCGCAGCGAACGCCGCCCGAGCCTCGGCGCCGCAATGTCCGCCCGGGTCGACCGCAGCGCCGGGCGCTGCTGCTGATTGTCGCGACTGTCGTCGCCCTCGCTGTGCTGGCGGGGCGGCTGGCCCAGGTGCAATGGCTGGATCGTGACACCTATGCCGATCTCGGCGCGCGCCAAGGCACGGCACAATGGCAGATCCCCTCGGTACGAGGCGCGATCCTCGACCGCAATCTCAACCTGCTCGCGGTCTCGGACAGCCTGCCCACGATCTGGGCCGATCCCCGGTCAGTCCGCCGGCCGCACGAGACGGCGAGCGTCTTGGCAACGGTGCTGGACATTGATGTGGACACGATTGCCGAGCGCTTGGGGAGCGATCGGCACTTCGTCTATGTGGCGCGCCAAGTGAGTCCCGCCGAAGGCGCGGCCGTGCAGGAACTGCAGCTCCCGGGGATCAACGTGCGCGGCGAGTTCTCACGGCTGCGACCGAACGGCGACGACTTCGCCCGAGGCCTGCTGGGCGCCGTCGACATCGATCAGAACCCCCTTGGCGGCGCAGAGAAGCAATTCGCCGACATGCTGGACGGAACTGACGGCCGCGAGGTCGCACGCATCGCGCAGAGCGGGATGCCGTTGCCGAACGGTGTCGAGTTCTTCGAGCCGGTCTACCACGGCGCAGACGTCGTGCTGACTCTGCACACCCAGGTGCAATGGGTCGCCGAGCGCTCGCTCACTGATGCGGTTGCGTCGACGGGCGCCCGCAGCGGCATGGCGGTCGTCCTGGCAGTGGAAACCGGCGACGTGCTGGCCCTTGCGGCGGTCCGCCGGGACGCCGACAGCGGTGAGATCCGGCCGGTGGCCTACAATCCTGCCTACACCGATGCCTTCGAGCCCGGCTCCGTGGCCAAGAGCTTCACGATCGCCACGGCGCTCGAAGCGGGCTTGACATCTCCCGACGACAGGTACTCCACGCCGACCGAGTACGCATTTGCGGACAAGAGATTCATTGAGCCCTACTCGCAAGTCGACCGCGAGATGACGACGACAGAGATACTCGTCCATTCTTCGAACATCGGGACGATCCAGATCGCTGAACGAATCGGCGAGACAGCCTTGCAGCAGTCGCTGCGCTCATTCGGCTTCGGCTCGCTCACCGGCGATGAGGACTCGCCGGCGCTGCCAGGCGAGAGCCGCGGGATCCTGCGGCCGGCAAACGTCTGGCAGGGCACCGACTTGGCCACGATTGCCTTCGGTCAAGGCATGGCAGTGACGGCGATTCAGCTCGCCGCTGCCTACAACACGATCGCCAACGACGGGATCTACGTGACGCCGCGGCTGGTGCTGGGCAGCGTCGGCAGCCGCGGTGCGCTGCGACCTGTCGAACCCGCTCCTGCTCGCAGGGTGCTGTCGCCGCAGACAGCCGCACACATGGCTGAGATGTTGGCTGCCGTCGTCCGCGACGGAACGGGCAAGCGGGCAGCAATCCGGGGCTATCACGTTGCCGGCAAGACAGGCACCGCCCAGAAACCCAGTCCGGACGGGGGATACAGCGAGGGGGACTATGTGAGCTCGTTCGCCGGTTTCCTGCCGGTCGGCCGACCCGAGCTCACGGTCGTGGTCGTCCTCGACGAGCCAGACGAGTACCGGGCCGGCATCGTGGCGGCGCCGGTGTTCGCCGAGATCGCCGAGTACGCCTTGCGAATGCTGCAGGTCGCGCCCGATGCCTGAGGACGAGGCATGAGTCCGCCGTCGTCCCCGACGCCGATGACCGTCAGGCGCCTGGCAGCGGAGATCGGCGGTCGTGTCCTGGCCGCTTCCGGCGATGCCGCGGTCGTGCGCGGGATCAGTCACGACAGCAGGCTCGTCGAAACCGGAGCGCTGTTCTGCTGCGTGGTCGGTCAGCACGACGACGGCCATCACTATGCGGATGAGGCGGTCGCCGCTGGTGCGACTGCTGTGCTGGTCGAACGCGACCTTGAACTCGAAGTGCCCCAGATCGTGGTGCCCTGCGTGCGCGAGGCCATGGGCCCAGCCTCAGCCGCGGTCTGGAACTATCCGTGGCGTCGCTGCACTCTGGTCGGCGTGACCGGAACCGCCGGAAAAACCACCGTGTCCCATGCCATCGGGGCAATTGCATCGTCATGCGGCGTGACCTGCGAGGTGGTCGGCACGCTGGACGGCTCGCACACGACACCTGAAGCGCCGGTGCTGTACCGGCGCATCCACGGCGCTGCGAACGACGGCGCCGACATGGTGATCGTGGAGGTCTCATCCCACGCACTGGAACTCGGGCGGGTCGATGGCGCCCGGTTCAGCGCAAGCGTTTTCACCAACCTCTCGCATGAGCATCTCGATTATCACGGCTCGATGGAGGACTACTTCGCTGCCAAGGCGCGGCTTTTTGACGGGCGGACGGACACAGCAGTGATCAACGTGGCCGATCCGTGGGGTCGCACACTGGCCGGACTTGCCACCGGCACAACCGGCTCAGTGGCCGAATGGCAGCCTTCCGACATAACGGATGTCGCTGTGAGCGAGCGCGGCCTCCGCGGCGTGTGGCGCGGAAGGCCGGTTCACTGCGGGCTGTTGGGCCGCTTCAACGTGGCAAACGTCGCGGCTGCGGCTGCGGCGGCAAGCGCTGTCGGTCTGGACGACGATGCGGTGGCGCCAGCGATCTCGGCGATAGTCCCGATCCCCGGTCGGTTGTGGCCGGTCAGCGGGCCGGATGACGATATCTGCGTGCTGATCGACTTTGCCCACAAGCCTGACGCCCTCGGCGCAGCGCTCGGCAGTGCCCGGGAACTCGGAGAGTCCAACGGTCGGCTCTGGACAGTCTTCGGGGCAGGCGGGGATCGCGACGCGTCGAAACGCGCTCCGATGGGTGCGTCCGCTGATCTCCACGCAGATGTGATGGTGCTGACCTCGGACAATCCGCGAAGCGAAGAGCCCTCCCAGATCGCCGAGGCGATCGCCGCGGGCGCCGAGAGCCGTCGGCCGGGTGACGGCCGACTGCATATCGAACTCGATCGAGCCAGTGCCATCTCGGTCGCGATACAGAACGCCGATGCAGGTGATGTGGTGGTGATCGCCGGCAAGGGCCATGAGAAGGCTCAGCTGATCGGCGATCGATCACTCCCTTTCGACGATGCTGAAGTGGCCGCAGAACACCTGCGGCGGCGCAGGAGTTCGCAGCGATGATCGCTCTGCTGATCGCGGCGAGCTCGGCGATGCTCGTTTCGCTCGTCGGCACGCGCTATCTCGTGCCTTGGCTGCAGGCTCGCGGCGTCGGTCAGCCGATCCGCGTGGACGGGCCCCGTGGGCACATCACCAAAGCTGGCACGCCGACCATGGGCGGAGTCGCCGTCGTCGCGGCGGCGGTCGTGGGCTATGTGGTGAGTCATCTGCGCGCCGAGACCGTGATCACCCGATCGGGCATCGTGCTGCTCGCAGCGGTGTGCGCCGCCGGACTCGTCGGTCTGACCGATGACTGGATCAAGGTCAGCCGGGAGCGCAATCTGGGCCTCAACAAGCGGGCCAAGCTGATCGGGCTGATCGGTGTCGGCAGCGGGTTCGCGATCGCCTCGGTGTGGTGGGTCGGCCTGGACACGGCCGTGGGGTTCACTCGATTGGACGGCAATGCGCTGCGCCTGCCGACCGGCGTCTGGATCCTCTGGGCGGCAGTGATCGTGCTGGGCGCCTCCAACGCCGTCAACCTCACCGACGGCCTCGACGGATTGGCCGCCGGCGCCGCTGCCGTTGCGTTCGCGGCATTCGTGGTCATCGGCTACTGGGCCTTCAGGCATCCGGTCTCCTACGGCGTCAAGCACCCGCTCGACCTCGCCATCGTGGCGGCTGCCATGGCGGGTGCCTGCGCGGGCTTCCTGTGGTGGAACGCTCCCCCGGCTCGGATCTTCATGGGCGACACAGGTTCGCTGGCGATCGGCACTGCTATGGCGGGTCTCGCGATGCTGTTGCATGTCGACTTGCTGCTGCCGATCATCGGCGGTCTCTACGTCATCGAGACGGCCTCGGTCATCATCCAGGTCGGCTCGTTTCGGTTCTTCGGCCATCGCCTGTTCCGGATGGCTCCCATGCACCATCATCTCGAGCTCGGAGGCTGGCCGGAGACCACCGTGCTCATCCGGCTCTGGGTGGTGAACAGCTTGCTTGTCGCGTTCGCTCTCGGCTTGTACTACGCCGATTTTCTGAGCCTCAACCTGGTCGAACTCCCGGCGGACTCGCTGTGACTTCGACGACCGGCGCGCGCTCGCGGTTTTCGGCGCTGCACCGCCGTTTCCGGCTGCCAGAGGACTCGCCATGAGCGTCAGTGCTCTGCGCTTCGCGGATCGTCCGCTGCGGAGCGTCGTCGGTCCCGAGGACGGACCGGTGCTGGTAGTCGGCATGGGCGTCACCGGCTGCGCTGTCGCAAGAGCGCTCGCTGCTCATGGCCACGAGGTCATCGTCGCCGACGACCGCCCGGACCGGGCGACCCGCGCGGCGGAGATGGCTGGCTTGACTCTGACCGAGGTGCACGACTCCACCGAGGTCGGGTTGCTCAGCTCGCTGGTGATTCGGGCTGCTGCCGTGGCCCCAGCGCCTGGGGTGCCGCCCCGCCACCCGTGCTACCGGCTCGCTGACGCAAGCAGCACGCCTGTGGTCAGCGAACTCGACCTTGCGGCCCAATGGGATGGTCGCCCGGTTGCAGCAGTCACCGGCACGAACGGCAAGACCACGGTCACCACGCTGATCGAACGCATGCTGAACCGCAGCGGCATCAGCGCCGCTGCTGCCGGCAATACCGATGTCGCGCTGGTAGACGCCATATCGGAGGACGTAGACACGTTCGTCGTCGAAGCATCATCGTTCCGGCTCTGCCGAACTCGACTGTTTGCTCCCGCGGTGGCGGTGTGGCTCAATCTGGCGCCCGACCATTTGGACTGGCATCCGGATTTCGGCGACTACGCAGCCTGCAAAGCGCGTATCTGGGCGCATCAGGGTCCCGGTGACGTCGCAGTGGCGCCCTACGGCGATCCGGGCATCGGACCGCGGACCGCAGGCATCGAAGCGCGCAACGTGACCTTTGCCGCCGCCGACGCGCTCGGCGCACCCGCCGATGTCCGCTTCGAGGCCGGCATGCTGATGGCGTTCGGCAGTCCGCTGGTGGATGTGGCCGCGTTGCCGCGCAAGCGCCCTCATGACCTGTCCAATGCCGCAGCGGCGACGGCAGCCGCTCTCGAGATGGGAGCGTCCGCTGACGCCGTGGTGGCCGGGCTGAGGTCCTTCGCCGGGCTGGCCCACCGGTTGGCTTTCGCCGGCCGGGTGGGCGGCGTGAGCTTCTATGACGACAGCAAGGCCACGGCGCCACATGCGACGGTTGCCGCGCTCACCGGGTTCTCCGATGCGATCCTCATTGCAGGCGGGCGCAACAAGGGACTTGACTTGAGCGATCTTGCAGAGGCAGCGGCGCATGTGCGGGGGGTCGTCGCGATCGGGGAGTCCGCCGACGCCGTCATCGGGAGCTTCGGCCGGCTGCGCCCGCACCATCCGGAGATGCGACGGGCAGACTCGATGCCCGAGGCCGTCGAGCTCGCCTACCGCATGGCGCTGCCCGCCGGCGACGTGGTGCTGTCGCCAGGTTGCGCCTCGTTCGACTGGTACTCGAGCTATCGCGACCGGGGACAGCATTTCATCGCGTCCGTGACCGAACTGCGGGTTCGTCACGACGAACTGGCTCAGCGGGAGGGACAGCAGTGAGCCCGCGGAGTCTTCAGCGCCCCCCGACGGGGCCTTCTGTCCGCTACGCGGCGCTGATGTCAGCGGTCGTGCTGCTGCTGATCCTCGGCGTCGTGCTGGTTCTGTCTGCCACGTCGGCGGTGGGGGTGGAATCGCCGGATCGACCCTCGCAATACTTCAGGCGTCACTTGTTGTCAGCCTCGGTCGCAGGCGCAGCGTTCCTGGTCGCCGTGGGCATTGATTACCGCCATTGGCGGCGCTTCGCACTGCCGTTGGCTGCAGCCAGCGTCTTGCTGCTGGTGGTCGTGCTGGCCATCGGCACTCGTTCCGGCGGGGCACGCCGCTGGCTCGAACTCGGGCAGTTCAGCGTGCAGCCCTCAGAGATCGCCAAGCTCGCCCTGATCGTGGCGCTGGCCGCTTTCCTGGACTCTCGCAAAGAGCAGATCCATCGGTCGGACCGCATTCTGCGTCCCACGATGCTGATGCTGACCGTCATCAGCTCGCTCGTGCTGTTGCAGCCCGACCTCGGAACCACGCTGCTCCTCGTCGGCATCGGGGCGGGGATGCTCTTCGCCGCTGGCTTGCCGGGACGCGATCTCGTCAAGATCGTGCTGATGGTGGGCGTTGCCGCTCCGTTGCTGGCGTTCGCCGCTCCCTACCGGCGTGAACGCTTGATCGGATTCCTGGATCCGATCGCGGAGCGTGCGGACAGCGGCTACCAGACATTCCAGAGCTTGGTCGGCTTGGCACAAGGCGGGGTGCGCGGTACCGGACTGGGCGCCGGTCAGGCCAAGTGGGGATGGGTGCCGAATGCCGAAACCGACTTCATCTTCGTGATCGTCGGGGAGGAGATGGGCCTCTTCGGAGCGCTGGGACTCCTGGCACTGCTCGGCGTCGTGGGCATCGGTGGCTTCCGGACCTCTCAGAAGGCGCCGGATTTGTTCGGCTCGTTGCTCGCAGCAGGAATTGCCATCTGGTTTGTGCTGCAGACGCTGATCAACGTCGGCGGTGTGGTTGGATTGCTGCCGGTGACCGGTGTGCCCCTGCCGTTCCTGTCCTTCGGCGGATCGTCGCTCGTGGTGACGTCCGCTGCTGCTGGGCTGCTCCTGAACGTGACACGGCAGTCCGGCTGAGTCGTGGCAGTACGTGCCAGAGCCTCCCGAGCCCCGAGCGTTCTCATTGCCGGCGGGGGAACTGCTGGACATCTCATTCCGGGCTTGGCTGTGGCAGATGCGCTCACCGACGGCGGCTGGCCGGCTGAGGAAATCCACTTCGTCGGCAGCAAGCGGGGCATGGACGCCCAGCTCGTGCCTGCGGCGGGATTCGGTCTGACCGTGCTGGGCGGACGCGGCCTCACGGCGAGACGGGTCAATCTGACCAATGCAGTGGCGGCCGTGGGCCTGGCATGGGCGACGCTGCGAGGAATCGCGCTCGTGCGCAAGCGACGTCCCGCCGCGGTGCTGTCGCTCGGCGGCTACGCCGCATTTCCCGCCACGCTCGGAGCGGTGATCTGGCGAGTGCCGCTGGTCATCGCCGAGCAGAACGCCGTTGCCTCGGCCGCCAACCGTCTGCTTGGGCGCTTTGCGCGAGCCGCTGCGGTGCCCGTGGGAGGCACCGGCTTGCACCGCGAGGTGGTGACCGGCAATCCCGTTCGGTCAGAGGTCGCCCAAGCAGCGCACGATGCCGGCGACGCCCGCGAACGTCTCGGCTGGCCGACTGATGCAACGTGCATAGCTGTCTTCGGAGGTTCGCTGGGCTCGCGGCGCATCAATACCGCCGTGTGGTCGGCACTGCCATCACTGCGGGACCGAGATGGCGTATTCGTCTACCACGTAGTCGGCCGCCGGGATTGGGAGGACCGCCCGCCAGAACCTGCTCCCCGGGATGACGGTGCAGCCGTGCGCGACTGGTACCGCGCAGTCCCGTTCGACGAGCACCTGCCAATGGCCTTGGCAGCGGCCGACCTGGTGGTCTGCCGCGCAGGCGCCTCCACTGTGGCGGAGCTGTCGGTGTTGGGAACCTCGGCGGTGCTGGTGCCATTGCCGATCGCCACTCATGATCACCAGCGGCGCAATGCCGAGGTGCTGGTCTCCACAGGCCAGGCACGCATGGTGTCCGATGCCGATTTTGACGCAGCCAGGCTGCTCTACGAGATCAAAGCGATGTCCGGACCGGTGGACCGAATCGGAGGACCTGTCCCCGAGGGCTTGACCTTCGGCCGCGCTGACGCCGCCCAGCGGGTTGCGCGTCTTGTCATCCAGCACAGCACCGCCGTCCCCGACACGGTCTCGCTGTCCATCGAGGGCGCCTCATGACTGGCTCGGCGATCAACCTGAGCGAGCCCCGCCGGATTCACCTCGTCGGCGCCGGCGGATCGGGCATGAATGCCATCGGCTTGGTGCTGGCAGAGATGGGTCACGCGCTGAGCGGCAGCGACCTGAGACCGGGGCCGGGAATGACCCGGCTTGCGGCTCAAGGAGCGCGTGTGGCGATCGGCCACGATCCTGCCAACTTGGGCGACGTTGACCTCGTGGCGCATTCCAGTGCGGTGCCTGTGGGCAACGCCGAACTGGTCGCCGCGCGCAGCCGCGGGATCCCGGTGCTGAGCCGCGCCGAACTGCTCAGCCGGATCTGTCAGCGCAAGCGGACGCTGGCAGTCGGCGGCACCCACGGCAAGACGACGACCTCGTCCATGCTGTCCCTGTGCTTGGTCGCTGCCGGAGGGCATCCCTCATTCTTGGTCGGCGGCGAGCTGAACGAGATCGGGTCGGGAGCCGTCTGGGACACAGCGGGGGAGTGGTTCGTCGTCGAAGCCGACGAGTCCGACGGGACCTTTCTCGAGCTCGGGGCCGACGCAGTGCTCGTCACCAACGTGGAGCCCGACCATCTCGGGCACTACGGCAGCTTCAATGCCCTCGTCGACGCGTTCGTCCGGTTCTGTGCAGGTGCAGACGGGTTCCGCATGCTGTGTGCCGATGATCACGAGGCGGCAGCTCTGGCCTCACGCGTCGGCGACTGCATCACCTATGGCATCTCGCCGCAGGCCGACTACCGCATCGTGCAACCGCGCACGGGACGCTCTGGCGCAGGATTCGATCTGATCCACCGCGGCACCTTGATCGGCAGGTGCGAGATGCCGCTGCCGGGCATGCACAACGTGACGAACGCCGCAGGTGCGCTGGCGGCAGCACTGGAGCTGGGCGCCGCGGCCTCTCCGATGATCGAGGCGCTGGGACGCTTCGCTGGTGTTGCCCGCAGATTCGAGCGTCGCGGCGAGCGTGACGGCATCTCGTTCGTCGACGACTATGCCCACTTGCCGACCGAGGTAGAGGCCGCGATCTCCGCAGCCCGAAGCGGGGGATGGCGTCGCATTGTGGTGGTCTTCCAGCCTCATCGCTACTCGCGCGTCGCATCGCTGTGGCAGGACTTCGAGGACGCATTTGCCGGCGCCGATCAGCTCGTTCTGACCGACATTTACCCGGCCGACGAGATGCCATGCCCGGGTGTGTCCACGGAACTCGTGCTCGGGGCTGTGCTCGATGCGCATCCCTATGCCCCGGTGGCCTACCTGCCGGGACGGGCCGAACTGCGGTCGTACTTGCGCTGCAACTTGCGACCAGGCGATGTCTGCCTGACGCTGGGAGCGGGCGACCTCACGACGCTGGCGGACGAACTCCTGCATGTGTCCTGATCGGTGGTCGGATCCTGATGCCGTCTCGACGGCAGCCGCCGTGCTGGGACCTCGAGCACGGAGCGATGCGCCGCTCGGTGCCCTGACGACGTCCCGAGTGGGCGGTCCTGCTGCGGTGGCATTCGAGATCAGCAGCGCTGCCGACCTGCAGTGCGCGCGTGAGGCGAGCGAAGCCTCTGGGCTGGAGATCATCGTGTTCGGACGCGGGTCGAACGTGCTCGTTGCGGACCGCGGATTCGAAGGCATCGCGCTGTTCTTGGGGGAGGCGTACAGCGGGATAGAGATTGACCACGCCGAGACGACTGTCACAGCTGGTGCTGCCGTAGTGCTGCCAGTGCTGGCACGCCGGTGTGCGAGTGTCGGCATCGGCGGGCTGGAATGGGCTGTCGGCGTGCCGGGTTCGGTGGGCGGGGCAGTACGCATGAATGCGGGGGGACACGGCAGCGATCTCGCGTCGTGCCTGATCGACGCTGACATTGCCGACCTTGACAGTCAGGACACGCCGCCACTGGTCGTCTGCTGTCAGGCTGAAGACTTGGCGCTGGGCTACCGCCGCAGCGGCTTGGGCGACAGCGATGTCGTGCTGCGCGCCCGGCTGCAGGGGCATCGCACGCCGCCCGACGCCGCAATGGGCCGGATAGCCGACATCGTCCGCTGGCGCCGCGAGCACCAGCCGGGAGGGCAGAACTCCGGCTCTGTGTTCATGAACCCGCCCTCGGACTCCGCGGGCGCACGAATCGATCAAGCAGGACTCCGGGGCTTGCGCATCGGTACCGCCGAGATCTCTCGGGTGCATGCCAACTTTATCGTGTCCGATCCGGGCGGCACTGCGGCCGATGTCGTCGCGTTGATGGTCGAGATCCGTCGTCGCGTTGCCGAGAAGCACGGCGTCACGCTGCAACCCGAAGTTCGCATGGTGGGCTTCGGGGACTCGCCCAGCCTCGCTTGAGTCGTGTCGCCAAAGCCAGTCGACACGCCGACGCAGCCAAAGAACCGTGCCAACCGGTGGGCGATCTTGACTGTCGCTGCGGCGGTCCTGCTGCTGAGCAGCGTGATCTCTGTCTCAGCCGGGGCGTTCGACGTGGATCGCATCGACTTCCGCGGCCTGCATCGCGTGAGTTACGACGAAGCCATCCAGGCCGCGGGCATCAAACTCGGCGATTTCATGGGGACGCTGGATGTCGGCGGCGCTCGGGATGCCCTCGGCGAACTGCCGTGGGTCCACAGCGCCCAGGTCCGCCGCCTCTGGGGCGGAGCCGTGGAAGTCGACATCGTCGAGCGCGCCCCCGTCGCGCTAGCGCTCACTGCGCCTGAGAGCTGGGTGCTAGTAGACCGCGAGGGACGCGTGCTCACCACCGTGCTGGCAACGCCGCCGGCACTGCCGCGCCTGTCCGGAATAGCCGCGGCGCCTGCCGTTGGCGACTATCTGGCCCCAGACGCCGACGCGCTGTTGGAAGTGCTCGACACTGCGGACGGACAGCTCGGCTTTGTGGTTGCCGCCTTGTGGCGCGACGGGCGAGGTGATGTGGGTGCACGCGTGCGACGGCAGTCGGATGGTGCCGTGTTCGAAGCGACTCTCGGTGATGACTCGGCGATCGGAGCAAAGACGGCGGCGATTGCGGCGGTGATCCCCGGCTTGACGCCCCCCGGGGCATTTCTCGATGTGTCCGTTGCGCATCTCCCCGTCGTTCGCGCGCCGACTCGATGATCCTCATCAATTCGTGAATTCGTGGGTCTGGGCTTGCTCACTCGAAGAGGCATCGGTACTGTCGTGCAATGCGCTATTTTCCCTAGGAGGCGCTGGCCGTGGCGCCGCTGACGGACGCGGCCAGCCGAAGAACGCGAGGAGCCCCGTGGCCTCACCACAGAACTACGTGGCAATCATCAAGGTGGTAGGCGTCGGGGGCGGCGGCTCCAACGCCGTCAACCGCATGATCGATGTCGGACTCGGCGGCGTCGAGTTCATCGCCGTCAACACCGACGCACAGGCACTGCTGCTGAGCGACGCCGACGTCAAGCTGGACATCGGTCGCCAACTGACCCGCGGACTCGGCGCCGGAAGCGACCCCGAGGTCGGCACCAGGGCGGCCGAGGAACACCGCGACGAGATCGCTGAGTCTTTGCAGGGCGCCGACATGGTGTTCATCACCGCCGGTGAGGGCGGCGGCACGGGAACCGGCGGTGCGCCCGTCGTCGCCGAGATCTCCAAGGAAGTCGGTGCGCTCACCATCGGCGTGGTCACTCGCCCGTTCGCCTTCGAGGGCAAGCGGCGCCAAATCCAGGCCGAGCAGGGAATCGAGCGGCTGAAGGAGCGAGTCGACACGCTCATTGTCATCCCCAACGATCGGCTGCTGACGGTGGCGAGCGAGCACACGTCGATCATCGACGCGTTCCGGATGGCCGACGACGTGCTGCGCGAGGGCGTCTCGGGCATCTCAGGACTCATCACGACTCCGGGGCTCATCAACACCGACTTCGCCGACGTGAAGGCGATCATGTCCAACGCAGGCACCGCGCTGATGGGCATCGGGCGCGCACACGGCGAGAACCGCTCGAAGAACGCGGCCCGGCAGGCCGTGTCTTCCTCCCTGCTCGAAGAGTCCATCGACGGTGCGCGCGGCATTCTGCTGAACATCGCGGCCGGCCCGGAACTGGGACTTTTCGAAGTCAATGAAGCAGCCGAGGTGATCCGAGAAGTCGCGCATGCCGAGGCCAACATCATCTTCGGCACGGTGATCGACGACTCACAGGGCGAGGAGATCCGTGTCACGGTCATCGCCGCCGGGTTCGATCGGTACACGGCACCGCGGTCATCGGGCGGCGCAGCGCTCGGCGATTTTGCCGGTTCGGACGACGGTGACGATCTTGCCGACCCGTTCGGCGATCTTGACGGCGACGACGAATCGTTCGACGTTCCCAGCTTCCTGCGGTGACGCCGCGGCCGGCACGGCCCTCATGTTGACGCTGCATCGCCGTGCCGGGAGCCACATGGTGCGAATCAGCATCTCCGAGCGCACCGACGGCGACTGCGCGCCCACTGACGGGTCCTCAGGCGCCATGACGACCGTGCTGAGGCAAGTGCACGGCTGTCATGTGCTGAGGGTCGATCAGCCTGGAGATCATCTGGGTGCTTGCGCTGATGCTGCGTGGACGACGACCCCAGGGGCCATGCTGGCTGTCCGCACCGCCGATTGCGTGCCGGTGGCGCTGTACGGGCACGACGCAAGCGGGCGCGGTGCCGTGGCAGCAGCTCACGCGGGATGGCGAGGCCTGCTCGCCGGTGTCGTCGAAGCTGTTCTGACGGAGCTGGCGGGCCACGGATTCGGCCATATCCGGGCCGTCGTCGGTCCCCACATCTGTTCGGCGCACTATGAGTTCGAAGCAGCAGACCTGGCCCAAGCGGTGACCACTCTGGGTTCGAGTGTCGCCGGCGCAACGGCATGGGACACGCCCTCGCTCGACCTTGCTGAGGGAGTGCGGCTGGCCCTCCGCCGCGGCAATGCCGTGGTCGACACCGAATTGGGACGATGCACAGCTTCGGACACTCGCTACTTCTCGCACCGCACCAGGGCAGAGCGGGGTCGCACCGCACTGCTTGTCTGCCTCGACGGTGACGCAGCCCCAGGCGAGACCGGTGATTGATCCGGATGATGTCGCTCGGAGGGCGGAACGGGTTCGTCAGCGGATCGCCGACGCCGGCGGCGACCCGTCGCGCATCGGCATCGTGGCCGTGACCAAGGGCTTCGACGCATCCGCGCTGGAAGCTGCCGCGTCGGCGGGCATGATGATGATCGGGGAGAGCTACGCCCAAGAACTGCGCGCCAAGTGGGACCAGCTGAATCCAGAAGTGCAGGACCGGCTCGAAGTCCATTTCATCGGTCGCCTGCAATCGAACAAGGTCCGGCAGCTTGCGGGCCTCGTCGACCTCTGGCAGAGCGTGGACCGTGCACGACTCGTGAACGAGATCTCAAGGCATCGCCCGGGCGCGGAGGTCTTCGTGCAGCTCGATCTGAGCGGGGCATCGACCCAAGGCGGCTGCGGCCTGGACAACGCTCCGTCCTTGGTCACCCAAGCGAGGGACGCGGGACTCGATGTGCGGGGCTGCATGGCGATCGGCCCGCAGGGCTCGCCGGCGGACATCGAGGCAGCCTTCACCGAAGTGAGCCGCTTCGCCGACCGCCACGATCTCGAGCATCGCTGCATCGGGATGAGCGCGGATCTCGAGCAAGCCGTACGCGCCGGATCGACGGTGGTGCGCATCGGAGCTGCCCTGTTCGGCGAGCGCCCGGCCCGGATCACCGCATCGGGGGGTGACTGAACGTATCTTTGCGTGTCGGTACTCTTGGCAATCGAGAGTTTCCCCCCAGAGGACTCCTATGGCGTCGTTCATGAAACAAGCGATGAGTTATCTGGGCCTCGGCCCCGATGACAGCTACGCCCCGGCAACTGAGCGCGCCATGCCAGGCGAGCTCCCGGTGACCGATTCCCATAGTGACCCGGCTGGACAGAGCGGTGTCACGGTGGTCGAGCGCCCGGCCACGGTGGCGACGCAGCCCGCGACAGCTCAAGCGTCTTCGGCGGCGGTCCGTAGTGTCGCGACGGCGCAGCCATTCGTGCTTATGCCCCGGATGTTCGACGACGCACAGCAGATCGGGGATCGCTTCAAGCGCGACCAGCCGATCATCCTGAACCTGCAGGGCCTCGACCGGGACACAGCCCGACGGCTGCTGGATTTCGCCAGCGGGCTGTGTTACGCCCGTGACGGCGAGATGCGCAAGGTCGCCAATGCCGTGTACATGCTGGTGCCTGCCAACGTCGTCGTCAGCGGCAGCGGGCATGAGGCGATGCCTTCCCAAGGTGCCGGGTACTGAAGGTGCCAAGTACAGAGGCGCTTGTCTCCCGAGCGCCGCGGTGCCTGCTGTTGAGGTGAGGAATGAGAAGCCTGTTGTGCATGCTCACGTCGATCTACACCTTCGCGATTTTCGCTCGCGTGCTGTTCAGCTGGATCCCGCTGGCGCCCGACAGCCCGGTGACGGTCGTGAGGACATGGCTGGTGCGAATCACCGAGCCGGTGATGGGGCCGCTGCGGCGGGCCCTGCCTGCAGTACAGATGGGCCGGGTCGCGCTGGACCTCTCACCGATCGTGCTGATCATCGCACTGCAAGTGCTGGTCGCGGGTTTCCTGCTGGGCTGCGGACGGTAGGACGCTTTCCGGCCGATCAACGTTTGGGCTGGTACACTTTGCGGTGTGGCGAGTCCGGCTGATGATGGAACCGCTCCGGAGGGCGTTGGGCTGCTCGAGCGCCTCGGAGATCAGATCGCAGCTCTCGCAGCACGCGTCGCGGAGATCGACTCCCGGATGACCAGCGTGGAGGCAGGCGCTCCCGGCCCCGGCCAGCCTGTCGAAGTCCAGCTCTCGCCTGAGACCATTGCGCAGGTCGTCGAGGCGATAGCGGCGTTGCAGGCGACCGGCAGCCAAGCTCTCGATGAAGCGTTCAAGCTGGCAACTGACGATCTCACCGAAGCGCTCTCGCATCTCGTCACCGCCGAGATCTCCCGGACACTGGCCGATGCAGGCTATGACGTAGCTGTCATCGAGGTGCCCGAACCGATGGACGCCGCGGAGACCGACGAGGACGAATTGCCCGAAGCGTTGCCTGAAACCGAGTCTGCCACCGAGTCGGTGCGTTCGGCTCCAGAGCCTGCGACCATGCCCGCCATCGTTGCGCCCTTGACTGCAAGCTCGGAGGGTCGCAGCAACGTCGCCTACGACTCCATTCGCGAAGCCAGCGGTGAGCACGACAGCAGCATCGACGCCGACAAGTCTTCTGCCGACAAGTCTGATGACGAAGCCGATCAGACCGTTCCCGACGGACCTCCGCTCACGCAGGAGGAGCTGGACGATCCCTTCTTGGACGCGCTGATCCGCAAGGCGCCCTTGACTACAAGGAGTCCTTGACTGCTGAGAGGGTCACGGCCGAGGAATCGGTATCCTCGTCGGCATCCTCGACAGTGCGGCCAAGCTCAATCTCAGGTTCTTCGGAGCCAGGCAGCCACTTGATCCGCCGGGCTAGCACGGCAGCCTCCATCAGTACCTCATGTCGGCGGATCGCGTCCAGATTCGGTGGACTCCAGCGGATCGCCAGACTGATGCGATCGGAGACTTGGAGACCGTGCTCTTTGCGGGTCTGCTGGATGCGGCGGATCAGATCCCGCGCTGCGCCTTCAGCCTCCAACTCCGGCGTGACCGTGGTGTCGAGCACCACCACGAGCTGTTGAGCGTCGAGCACCGAGGTGGTAGCGGGATCTGCAGGTTGGAGGGTCAAGTGATACTCGTCGTCGCGTAGTTGGTGGCCGACCACGCTGACGCTGCCATCCGGGGCGATGTGCCAGTCATCCTTTCGGGCGGCGGCGAACACTTCTTGGGCCGCCGAACCCAGTCGAGGACCCAATACCGAGCCGTCCAGTCGCAGCACATGGGTTGCGAGGTTGTCAAGCTCATCGCGGAGGACTACCTCGCGAACGTTGATCTCATCAGCCAGAATCAACGCGAAGGGCTCGAGCAGCTCGGCGCCTGCACCGGCCACGGTCGCGCTGCGCAACGGCAGCCGCACGCGCAGCCCGGCGTCCTCACGCATGCGCAGCGCCGCGGAGGCTGCCGCGCGAATCGCATCCATCCGTTCAACAAGCTCAGGGTCAGACGGAAGCAGCTCGGGGTCAGGCCAGTCACTCAAGTGCACACTGTCGCCGCCGGTGAGTCCTCCGTAGATCTCCTCGGTGATCATCGGCAGCAGCGGGGCTGACATGGCCGCGAAGATCCTCAGCACCGTGTACAGCGTGTCGAAGGCGTCAGGATCGCCCGTGGTCTGGCCTGCTGCGGACAGCATGCGGGTGAACTCGCCCCAAAAACGAGTCCGGCTGCGGCGGATGTACCAGTTGTTGAGCGCATCGATGAACGTGTGGAGTTCAGCGGCTGCACCGGGGAGGTCGTACTCGTCGAAGCTCGTAGTGACCGACTCCAGCGTCGCCCGTGTCTTGGCCAGCAGGTAGCGATCGAGCACATCGCCCGAATCCGTGCGGAACCGAGCCCGGTAGCCGTCCACGTTGGCGTACAGCGTGAAGAACGAATAGGCGTTCCAGATGGGGATCAGGATCTGCCTGGCTACTTCGTCGATCCCGGCATCGGAGATGCGCAAGTTTCTGCCGCGCACGATGTTGTTCGCCATCATGTACCAACGCAGGGCATCGGACCCTTGATGGGCGAAGATGTCGGTCGGCTCGGTGTAGTTGCGCAATCGCTTGGAGAGCTTGCTGCCGTCCGCGGCCAGCAGGACGCCGTGGCAGATCACGTTCTCGAAAGCCGGCTGAGAGAACAGCGCTCCTGCCAGGACATGCAACGTATAGAACCAGCCTCGGGTCTGATTGATGTACTCGACGATGAAGTCGGCCGGGAAGTTCTTGTCGAACCAGTCCTTGTTCTCGAAGGGGTAATGCACCTGCGCAAACGGCATGGAACCCGACTCGAACCAGCAGTCGAGCACCTCAGGAACCCGTCGCATCGTCGAGCAGCCAGTCGGGTCGTCGGGGTTGGGGCGCGTCAGCTCGTCGATGAACGGCCGATGCAGATCGTCCGGCCGTACGCCGAAATCGGCTTCGAGCTCGTCGAGGCTCCCATAGACGTCGACGCGCGGGTGCGCCGGATCATCGCTCATCCAGATCGGGATGGGGGAGCCCCAGAACCGGTTGCGGCTGATGGACCAGTCCCGGGCACCTGCGAGCCACTGACCGAAGCGGCCCTCTCGCACATGGCTGGGCACCCAGTTGATCTGCCGGTTCGTCTCCAGCAGACGATCGGTGATGGCGGTGACCTTGACGTACCACGAGCTGATGGCCTTGTAGATGATCGGCGTGTCCGTCCGCCAGCAGTGCGGGTAGTTGTGCTCGTAGCTGTCGTGGCGCAGAACTCGATCGCGGCCCTTCAGGTCAGCGATGATCTGCTGGTTTGCGTCGAACACGTTCAGCCCCGCCCACGGCGTCACCGGCTCGGTGAAGCAGCCACGGTCGTCGACCGGGACGGCGTCGCCGATCTCGATGCCGTTGGCTTCGCAGATGATCTGGTCGTCCTCGCCGAAGCCGGGTGCCAGGTGCACGATGCCGGTGCCTTCGGAGGTGCCCACGAAGTCGCCCGAGAGAACCTTGAATGCCTCAGTGCGGTGGCCGAAGAAGTCGAACATCGGCGAGTAATGACGGCCGGCGAGTTCACCTCCGCTGATGGATCCCACAACGGTGAACGGCTCGAGATCGGACGCATACTGATCGAGGCAGTCGGCTGCGAGGACGAAGCGTGTGCCTTCATGGGCTGCTGACGCGACGATTGCATAAGTGATGTCGTCTCCGACGGCAACCGCCAGGTTGGAGGGCAGTGTCCACGGCGTCGTCGTCCAGGCCAGCAGCCGCAATGGCCCAAGCCCGTCATCGGCGTCGTCCAGCTCGAACCAGACCGTGATGGCCGGGTCTTGGCGGGGTCTCGTCGCGTCGTCGAGCCGGATCTCGAAGTTCGACAGGGGAGTCTCGGCACCCCAAGAGTACGGCATGACCCTGAACGCCTGATAGACGAGACCTTGGTCCCAGAGCTGCTTGAACGCCCACATGACCGATTCCATGTAGGGCAAGTCCATCGTCTTGTAGTCGTTGTCGAAGTCCACCCAACGGGCCTGGCGGGTCACCGTCTCGCGCCATTCGGCGGTGTATCGCATCACTGCGTCGCGGCACGCAGTGTTGAAGTGCTCGATGCCGTACTCGGTAATCGCCGCCCGCCCGCTGACGCCGAGCTCTCGCTCTGTCTCCATCTCGGCAGGCAGTCCGTGACAATCCCAGCCGAAGCGCCGGTTGACCCGGTGGCCTCGCATCGTCTGGTACCGGGGGACGACATCCTTCACATACCCGGTCAGCAGATGGCCGTGGTGCGGCAGGCCATTGGCGAACGGCGGACCGTCGTAGAAGACGAACTCGTCATCAGCAGATCTGCCTGCGACTGAAGCCTCGAAGGTGTTTTCGTCGTGCCAGCGCGCCAGGACCTGCTCCTCGATCCGGGGGAAGTCCGCCTGTGCCTGGACGCGCGGGTAGACGCTGTTGCTCGCCTCTCCCATCACCCGCTCCTCCTGCAGGCTCCGCTCATGTCACCCCGGCGGTCGGGGTCGGCCTGCGAACCGGTGAGGGTACCCCTCGACACAGGCTTCTTTGCTGCATCAGGCATCGACGGGCAGCTACTCTGCCGACCGGTCATCCCCGCATCATCAGAAAGCGGAGACGTAAAATACAGCTTCGCTGAACCGGGGGCTGAGTCGGGAGAGGTGCGATGGCAACAGCAAAGAAGGCTTCCGCACCCAAAGCGGCTGCGAAGAAGGCCACATCGCGCAAAACCGGCGCAAAGAAGTCCGGCGCTAGCGCCAAGAAATCGGGCACAGCCCGCAAGGCCCCGGCGAAGAAGGCCGCACCTCGCAAGCGAGCCGCCAAATCGCGCTTCGGCGAGGCATTTCTCGAGAAGCAGCGACAGGCACTGCTCGCCGAGCGTCGGCGCTACACCGAGCATGCTGAGCGTTATGAGGCCGAGGCCGAGCAACTCGTCAGCGAGCGTGAAACAGGCGATGTGCAGTTCGACGAGGAATCCGGAGAGGGAGACTCCATCGCCGTCGAACGGGATCGGGCATTGCAGATCTCAGCGCGGGAGCGTGAGGAGATCGCCGAGATCGATGCTGCGCTCGCCAGAATCGACAATGGCACGTACGGAGTCTGCGTCGTCTCGGGCAAGCCCATCCCGAAGGAACGCCTTGAAGCCATCCCGCATGCGTCCATGCGAGTGGAGGTGAAGAGCAGCGGACCGGTATGGCGCCGCCCCTAGCTTGTTCATGGTTGAGTGCTGAGCAGTCTGCTGGAGCACGGGAGCGCTTGACGCGCGACCGCTGGATCGCCGCTGTCTGCGTGACGGTTCTTGCAGCAGATCAAGCCACGAAAGCTTGGGCTGTCGCAGCCCTCGATGATCGGGTCATCGAATTGGTGTGGACGCTGAGACTGCGGCTCGTGCACAACACGGGGATCGCGTTCTCGGCGGGCCGAGGCTTGGGTCCTGTGCTGGCGCTGGCAGTCATCGTGATCGTGGGCGTCCTGTGGTCGTGGCGGCGGCGGCTCGGGGGCACATGGGGTGCGTTCGGTCTCGGGGGAATCATCGGCGGCGCGCTCGGCAACCTCGCGGACCGGATCTTTCGCGGCGCAGGCTGGGGACGGGGTGCCGTCGTGGACTTCATCGACCTGCAGTGGTGGCCGATATTCAATGTCGCCGATGCTTCCATCACGGTCGGGCTCATCATCGTGCTTGTGCACCTGTTCCTGAGCGAGCGGCGAGGGGATTCCATCGCGCGGGGGACGTCTGAGTGATCGAGCCGCCCTGTCCTTTCAAGAACTCGCGCTTCGATATCCCGGAGTCTCTCGGCGGTGAACGGCTCGACCGGGCGCTGTCGCTGTTGACGGGGAAGCCCCGGTCCGCAACTGCCCGCATGGTGTCACACGGGAGTGTGATGGTCGACGGCGAACCGGTTCGCAACGGCTCACAGCGTCTGCATCCGGGCGCCTTGATCGAGCTCGTCGGAATCCATAGGGTCGAAGGGCCAGTGCGTCTGACGCCTGAGGAGGTCTCGTTCGACGTCCTGCACGCCGATCGCGACGTCGTGGTGGTGAACAAGCCGTCTGGTGTCGTGACCCATCGAGGGTCGGGTCATCGGCAGGGCACGCTGGCGGATGCACTCGGGGCGCAGTATCCCGAGATGGCTCATGTCGGTGAACCCGACAGGCCCGGCATCGTGCACCGGCTCGACCGAGGAACGAGCGGCGTCCTCGTATGCGCCCGCAGCACCTTGGCTTACGAAAGTCTCGTGAGCCAGCTCTCGGAGCGTCTTGTTCGCCGGGTCTATGCGGCCCTCACCCGTGGCGTTGCACCGTCACCGACCGGCACGGTCGATGCGCCGATCGGACGCGACCCAGGCAACCGAACGATGATGGCCATCCGCGCCGACGGCCGGCCAGCGCGGACCCACTATCGCGTCATCGAGACGTTTGCCCATCCCATCGACGCGTCGCTGCTGCGCTGCTGGCTGGAGACCGGACGGACCCACCAGATCCGGGTACACCTCGCCAGCATCAGCCTGCCGTTGCTCGGGGACCTCACCTACGGCGTCGCGGACCCGTTCAGCATCGGACGACCGCTCCTGCACGCGTACGAACTGAGGTTCCGACATCCATCGGACGGCAGCGAGATGATCTTCGAAGCACCGATCCCGAGCGATTTCGCCGAGGCCCTGCGCGGATTCGGTTCCGACCAGCAGGCGATTCGCGCCCTCTTCTGAGTCCTGAGCTCGCCGTTCTTGTTCGCTTCGCGCACGGGTCGGCTCGGCCATGGCCTCGCCCTGCGCTTCCCGCGCCAGCCCGCTCCGTTAGCGGACCTCTCGGGTCCGGGGGCTGACTCTGGCTCACTCTGCAGAGGGCGGTTCGGTTGGCATCCCGGGCCAAGGCGCTCGTCCGCGAGCCACTTCGGCAACAGCCGCAAGGCTGTAGGAGTCGAGTTCGGTGCGCATCCGGCGACCTACCGAGTCCCAAATCGCCAGCAGGACGCATTGTCCCTCGTGGTCGCAGGCCCCGTCCTGGTGCGGCTGGCCGAAATCGCCGAGCGCGATGGGCCCGTCCACCGCCCGGACGATCATCCCGATGGTGATCTCAGCGGGATCTCGTGCCATGACGTAGCCGCCTCCGACGCCCCGCTTGGACCGCACTAGTCCCGCGCCCTTGAGTGCCAGCAGGATCTGCTCCAAGTACGGCTGAGGCAGGCCCGTGCGCTCCGCTATGTCGCGTACTGATGTCGGCCTGCCGTTGTCGTTGAGCACCAAGGACAGCAGCGCACGGCTTGCATAGTCTCCCCGCGTCGAGACTGCCACGCTGGCAGCGTAGCCCCGCCCCGCTCATTGCCCGTAGGGTCCGCCCCATGAAGGGCGAACCGCTCGCGTTGGAGCACACGCTGCCCAGCTACGGCGGACGATGTCTTACTGAAGTGATGCCAGGAATCCTCGTCGGCGTACCCTCAGAACTGATCGATGATGCCGTAGCGAATGCACCGACAGTGGTCCTGTTCGTCGTCGACGGGCTCGGCTGGCATCAGCTGCGGCGCCATCGCACGCTTGCTCCGACGCTGGCTGCGGCCAGCGATGCCAGCGCACCGGTTACCACGGTCGCGCCAAGCACGACCGCGACTGCGCTGACATCGCTCACGACCGGGGCGACGCCCGGAGAACACGGATTGGTTGGCTACCGCGTGCCGACCGAGATGGGACTGCTGAACACGTTGCGCTGGCGAGCGGGTGGCCAGGACGCACGGGTCGCGGTGCCCGCAGCCGAGATGCAGCCCGTCATGCCCTTCTGCGGCCGACCGGCTGCGGTGGTGACGCGTGCGGAGTTCCGCCACAGCGGCTTCACCGCTGCGCACCTGCGAGGCGGAGCGATCTGGGGGTGGAGCGATGCCAACGGTCTCGTCGAATCGGTGCGTGACGCCGTTGGGAAGCGCTATCCGCTTGTCCTCGCCTACTACGACAACCTCGACAAGATCGCCCACGCATTCGGCATCGGCGCCGAGTATCGATCTGTGCTGGCCGAGGTGGAGCAGCTCTCGTGTGCCCTGCGTGACGTGCTGCCCCGCGGCGTGCCGCTTGTCGTGACTGCCGACCACGGTGTCGTAGAAGTGCTCGATCCGCCGATCATCGTTGATCCCGACATCGTGGCGCTCACCAGCGGCTGGTCGGGCGAGGCCCGGATGCTGTGGCTGCATGCACGTCTTGGCGCCGCCGCTGACCTGCTGGATGCCTGCGAGCGCTACCAATCGGCTGCAGAGATCGCTCCGCTCTCTCGAGTGCTGGAGGAGCGATGGCTGGGTCGCCACGTCACTGAGCCTGCTCGGGGCCGCCTGGGCGATGTGGTGTTGGTGCCTCGGGCGTTGCAGGCGTTCACGATGCCTGACGAGGATGTGCCGCGCCACCCGCTGATCGGTCGGCATGGGGGACTCACAGCAGAGGAGATGCTGGTGCCTTTCCTTGTGCTGTAGCCCGCTGTGCGTCCCGAGTTCGGGGGCTTCAGGGTCCTCGCCGAACGGGACGGTGCTTCTGCCGGATAGCCTTGAGATGATGGTCAGCGATCCAACCCAACAGCCAGAACAGGGTGAGTTGCTGGATGGCGGACCTCACGCGGAAGACGGCATCGACGGCGAGCCGTTCGTGCCGGAACCGGCGAAGCTGATGCGCATCGGCGGGATGGTCCGCAAGCTGCTCGAAGAAGTTCGCCATGCCGAGCTCGACGAGGCAGGACGTGACCGGATGCGTGACGTGTACCACCAGTCGGTCGAGGAGCTGGCGACGGCAGTGTCCGAGCCGCTTGCGGAGGAGCTGAACCGGCTGGCGTTCTCCTTCGACGAGGACATCCCCTCGGGTCCCGAGCTGCGGATAGCTCAGGCCCAGCTCGTGGGATGGCTCGAAGGGCTGTTCCACGGCATCCAGGCGGCTGTGTCGGCGCAACAGATGATGGCAGAGCGGCAGCTGCGCAGCATGCGGGGCAATGTCCTCGAAGCTGGTGTGCAGCCAACTCCGTCGCGGGCGCAGGATCGAAGCGGGGTCTATCTGTGAGCAGAGCACGACCCGACCGATGGCGGGACGCCGCATGTCGGATGTTGTCGTTACCCCGGGCGTGAGAGCGCATCGAAGGAGCACTGACCGAACTGCTTGGCCGAGCCGTCGGGGGATCGGCCAGCTAGCACTGCAGAAAGCGAAGATCACATGGCCCTCGAGGTTGAAACCAAGGACTGCACGACACTGAGCGACGCCGAGATCTCCGAGATGGCCGAGTTGGTCACCGGCGAGAAGGTGCACTTCGATGTCGGGCATCTCTCGAAGCAACGTGACGCCTGGGTGCTGATCACACACGTACGCGATGGGGCCAAGCTGGCCGCATACGGGTTCTGCACACTTGAGCGCGTCGGCGGCGACCCGACCGTGCTGATGGGTGCAGGTGCGACACGCCGGTCGGCGCGTCGTGACAGCGCTTTGCGGGCCATGGTGAACGATCAGCTCCGCCGAGCGGTGCTGGCGTTCCCGGATGAGGATGTGCTGGTGGCCTGCCAGATGGCTGACGCTGCTGCGTTCGTGGCGTTCAAGCCGCTGGACCGCGTGGTGCCGCGGCCTGGGTATGAGCCCAACGGGGAGGATCGTGCTTGGGGCCGTCGGCTAGCGAAGCGATTCGACGTGCAGGGCGAGTACAAGGCGCGGGAGTTCAAGGTGTACGGCGACGGGGGACCCTCGTTCGTGCTGAATCACACCGCTGCACGGCCCGAGAAGACCTCCTCGGAGCTCAGCGCCCTGTTTGCCGGGTACGAAGTGGACAACGGCGATGCGATGATTGCGTTCGGCTGGGCCAGTCGGGAAGACCTCGCCAAGCTGCTGTAGGTCCCGCAGCACGTTGAGGCTCGCACCGGGCCTGCGTCCCAATCGGTGGATGCATCTCTGTGACAGGGGCTTTCGGCAATCTCGCCCGCCAGAGACGGATGACCCGGCATTTCTTGGGCGATCCTGTCGATGACGCGGTGCTGGAGCGCATTCTCGGCACGGCCCGCCGAGTTCCGTCCGCTGGCAACTCGCAGGGTTTCGACTTCGTGGTGCTGTGTGGGTCCGATGACACGGATCGCTACTGGGACATCGCATTGCCCGCTGACCGCCGGACCAGCTTTCGCTGGACTTCGCTGCTGGCCTGTCCGGTCCTCGTCACCATCTGGGCGGATCCTCAGGCATATGTCGAGCGCTACGCGGAACCGGACAAGGAAGGCTCCGGACTGGGTTCCGGCACAGATGCCTGGTCCACGCCGTACTGGACCGTGGATGCGTCCTTCGCGGCGCTGGCGCTGCAGTACGCCGCCATCGACGAGGGCCTCGGCGTCCTGTTCTTCGGCATGTTCGCCCACGCTCCCGCTGTGGCCGCAACGCTCGGAGTCCCGCCGTCTCACGAACCCATCGGGGTCGTCGCTGTGGGCTGGCCCGATCACGACGCTGAGGCAGCCGACAAGCCCGCCGCGAGCCGTGACCGTCCCCGCCGCCCGCTGCTTCGCGACATGGCCGTCGGCGATGGGCTGGAGACTTCGGCGGCGTCAAACCGACCGTTGGTGCACTGGGGGCGATGGCTAGGCCGCTGAGCGCAGGCCGTCCCAAGCGGCGGTTCCCGCTGAGCCACTGGTAAGTTGCTGCTGGGCGATCGCCTCCTCCGGAGTGCCCCGTACCGAACCTGACCCGGGAGGATGTCCGCCGTGGGGGAGCAGGCTGTGCCAGAAGAGAACGGGCCAGATCAGGTGGGACCGAAGCAGATTTCCATGGTTGAGTACCTGAAGCTTGGGGACGATCCCCACTTGGTTGCCAACGTCTGCGATGCCTGCGGTGCCAGCTACTTCGACCGGCGCAATGCCTGCGCTGCATGCGGGGCGCGGGAGTTCACGGTGTCACGGCTGTCCAACACAGGCGCAGTGCGGTCATTCACCATCGTGCACCGTGCAGCCAAGGGAGTGCCGGCACCGTATGCATCTGCTGTTGTCGACCTCGACGGCGGCGGGCGTGTCAAGAGCAACATCATCAATGTCGAGCCCAATCCTGACAACGTGACCTTGGGGATGCGTGTCCGCCTCGCCACCTATGTGACAGCGACAGACGACGATGGGGTCGAGGCTGTCGCTTTCGGCTACAAGCCCGCCGCAGCGTGAGTGGGCATCATTCGCATCCTTCACAGCACCTGACCTGACCGTCGACCGTCATCAAGAACCCAGCAGCACCGAAAGAGAGCACCCATGAGCAACGAAGATCCCGTTTGGATTCTCGGCACATCAATGACCCCCTTCGGTCGCTACGCCGACAAGGACCTCATCGATCTGGCCGCAGAAGCGTCGCTGGGCGCACTCGATGACGGCGGCGTGACGATGGCCGAGATGGACATCCTGGCGGCAGGGTGCCTGTACGAAGCCAATGGCGGTGTCGGCCAGCGCCTGCAGAAGCAGCTCGGCCAGACTGGCATTCCCGTCTACAACGTTGCCAACGCGTGCGCCACCGGTGCCACCGCAGTCCGCACGGTGATGATGTCGATCAAGGCCGGCGAGTCACAGATGGGGCTCGCTGTGGGAGTCGAGCAGATGGGCAAGATGGGCATGCTCGGTGCCGACCGGGCAGCCCGCTCCGATAAGAACGTGTTCGAACGCAAGGGTCGCTTCGGCTCGGTGGTGAGCGTCGAAGGGCGCTTGGGCACCAACATGATGCCGGGTGTGTTTGCACAGGCAGGCATGGAATATGCCTACGAGAACGACAGCGTCGGCTTCGAGCAGTTCGCCAAGGTTGCGCAGAAGAACCACGAGCACTCCACGCTGAATCCGCTGGCGCAGTACCGCAAGGCATTCACCCTCGACGAGGTCATGAATTCCGAGGTGATTGCGTACCCGAACACGCTGCTGATGTGCTGCCCCACTGGCGACGGTTCGGCGGCAGTGGTGCTGGTCTCGGACGAGAAGCTGAAGACCCTGCCGCGCGAGCAGCAGCGGCGGGCCGTGAAGGTCTCGGCCTCGGTGCTGACGTCAGATCCTTGGACTGAGGGCTGCCAGGTGCAGCCTGATGTCAACACGCTCACCCGCAACGCCGCCGATGCGGCCTACGAGGCGTCTGGCGTCGATCCGGCCGACCTCGATCTCGTAGAGCTGCACGACTGTTTCGCCACCGCTGAGCTGCGGCACTACGACAACCTGCGGCTGTGCGAGCCCGGCGGCGCCGGCGAATGGATCGACCGAGGCGGACCGTGGCGCGACGGCGAGATCCCCGTCAACGTCTCCGGAGGTCTGCTGTCGAAAGGGCACCCGATCGGCGCGACCGGCGTCGCGAACCTTTTTGAAGTAGCGACTCACGTCCGCAGTGAGGCCGGCGATCGCCAAGTCCCCGACGCCAAAGTCGGGCTGGCGCATGTCATCGGCCTCGGCTCGAGCTGCGGCGTGCACATCCTTGAGCGCTCGGGCCTCTAGCTGAGTCATCCCCGCCGGCGCTGCCACACCCCGAACCATGACACGCATGTAATGCCCACAGAGGTTGTCGACGCGACTGGCGGGTGTGCCTGCGATGGCGGTGTGGTGCCGGTGGAGATTGCAGGCGTGCACCCAGGCTTGGAGGCGTCGGCGGTCGGGTTCTGAGCGGGACTTGTAGCTGTAGAGGAACTCCTCGGCGAGGGTGCGGTTGAACCGCTCGACCTTGCCGTTGGTCTGTGGCCGGTAGGGGCGAGTGAGCCGATGCTTGGCGCGGTTCTCGGCGAGCGCCTCGGCGAGCTTCGCCGACGTGAAGTTCTTGCCGTTGTCGGTCATGACGGCGTCGATGCCGACGTTCAACTTCTTGAACCAGTCCCGCGCGTTGGGCCAGAACGCAGCCGCGGTGACAGCGCGTTCGTTGTCGTGGGCCTCCACACAGGCGACCCGGCTGTGGTCGTCCGCCGCGACATGCAGATAGGTGCAACCGCGTCGGCGGCGCTTTGAGCGCTTGGCCTTGGGCGACCCGCGGCCGTGGACGCGCCGGCCGGCGTCGGTTGCTGATGGCGGTGTCGCCCTGTCCCGGCGACCGTTAGTCGGTGCGGGGCTGCAGGAGTGGATCGGCGAAGGTGATGACTTGGTCCAGGAGGTCAGCGAATTGCTCTGGGGTGGTGTGGAGGGCTTGGCGATTGCGCCAGGCCGACCATCTGCTTTGTGCGAGGTCGGCGTAGCCGTCGAGGACGTTGGACAGCGGGCGGATGCTCACTTGTCGATGGTCTGCGACCATCCGTAGGGCTGCGCTGAGGTGGGTCATGTCGAGCTGGGTCTTGGCGAGTGCGGCGATGTCGACGAAGTCACGCCAGCGCGTTGATGCTGTCCCGCGTTGGATCGCGGTGACGATCTTCTCAGCCAGGATCAGCTCGGCGGAGTAGGCGCGGACAGGGATTGGCTCGGCGTGGAGGAGTTGAGGTAGCTCGACGAGGTCTGGTTCGGGCCAGAGCGGGTCACCGATGTTGATGTCGACGTGGAAGCGGAGCTTCGCCCGGGCGAGCTGTCCGGTGACTGTTGCGCGGATTCCTGGATAGGACGCGTCGTCGCGGATCTCCTCCACCTTGGCGATGGCCAGCTGGTCGAGGCCGTCATCGAGATTCGCGGTCACGATGTCCGCGACGATGCTTGCGATGGCGGTGAGGTCGCCGTCGACGTCGGTTCCGGCTAGGTCGATGTCGCGGGTTGGTCGTCTGTCGGTGTAGGCGGCGAGCAGGACACCTCCTTTGAGGACGAACGTTGCGGCGTGGTCGGTTTCGACGAGGCGGCGCAGGAAGCCTTCGAGCGCGTAGAGCTGGAAGAGTTCGTCGACTGGTCGGCCTGTGGCGCTGGCGGCGGCTTGGAGGTCGAGATAGGCGGCGCCGCGGTTGTGTCCCGGCTCGGTCGGGGGCTCATTGAAGGGTTTCGATTGCGGCGCGAAGTGCTGGCATGGCGTGCGGGAACGGTCTGGCTAGTTCCAGGAGCTCGGAGGGATGGTTGCCGCGTTGGTTGAGCCAGCGGCGTAGGGCTGTGTGTGCGAGGTCGATGCCGAGTCGATGACGGAGGCGGTAGGTGTCGATGACCGAGCGCGCCGGGCTGTAGATGGCAATGGTGATCGCGTCGGCAATGTGAAGATCGTCGCGTCCGATGTCGAAGGTGTCGCGGTCGAACCGATGCCAGGTCACGGGAGCCCGTGTCTTCGGCTGCCAGTGGTGACGCGGCAAGGCGGCGTCGATTGTCTGGGGGATCTCGTCGGTGAGGTCGTGGTGAGCGAGGGCGGTTGTGAGGCAGAGGGTGGTGTGAGGGCTGCGCAGAGCCAGCTCGAGAAGATCTGGGTCGGCACCGTGTCCGGCGCGGGCGTAGATGCCCCGTGCAATTCGTTCCAAGTCGCCTTGGGCGGTCAGCCTTGCGAGGTCGCGGTTCGAGACCCCGAGGTCACGGGCCTGGGCGTGTGTAAACGCGATCGGAATCGTTGCGGGGGATATGTATGAAATCATAGCCAGAAGATAGCTATGTGGCTATGAATTGATTCATGATGCAGACTTCGGCCGATCGGGGCTGTTCTGGCTATCGCGGCCGAGCTTTCGCCCGATCGGACGCGTCCGACGAGACGGCTTCTTCTCCCTTGTTCGGTTGATGGTCGTACTCCGAGCCTTCGCGTTTTTGTGGGATGGGGCTGCTGGGCCTGGTGGGGTCAGGTTAGGTGACGAGGATGCCGCGGGCTTCGAAGTTGGCGTGGTTGGTGAAGCCGTGGGCTTTGCGTCGCAGGACTCGGGTGGAGGTTGTTGGTGCCTTCGGTGCGGCCGTTGCTGGGCCGCCTGGTGTGGTGCCAGTCGAGGATCTGGTGGTGCCATGCGAGGAAGGTGTCAACGGTGCTGCTGAGCTCGGGTGTCTGGCCGGTGCTGTGGATGTCGGCGAACCGGTCGAGGGCTTCGAGGGCGCCTTTGGGGTCCCGCGCGAGATAGAGCTGGTGCAGCTCGCCGAGCGCGTCCCAGGCTGCTTTGAGCCGGGGGTGGGTCTCGAAGAGGGCGTCGAGGCGTTCGCGTTCTGTGCGGTCGAGGGTGTCGGGTCTGCGCATGAGCAGGAATCTGGCCCGGAACACTGCGGGGTCGAACGCGGGCTTTGAGTCCTGCGGGCGGCGCTGCGCGTCGCGGCGCACCGCGGTGAGGCCGGCCGCGAACCATCTGATCACATGGAAGCGGCCCCGGCACGCGGCGGGCGTGGCCGAGCCGCTTGGCGACCGCCGCTGCGCAGGACTTGGAGCCCTCGGAGACGACGACCTTGACGCCTTTGCGCCACTTGTGGCCCTGAGCAGCCAGAAAGCCGCTGAGGGCCGCCGCCTGCACCCGTCGCACACCATCCGCCGCCGATCCCACACCATCACCGTCAGCCGGCCCGAGACCTCCAAGTCACGGACCCTCGGAATCTCGATCTTGTGGAGCTAAGGGGAATTGAACCCCTGACCTCTTCCATGCCATGGAAGCGCTCTACCAACTGAGCTATAGCCCCGAAGCCTCACGATGATACCAGCGCGCACCCTCGATTCGAGAGGTGACCGGGCGCGCATCGGCGCCATTGCGGGCGTAACGTCGGGTCCATGAGCATCGGGGTGGAGCCGGCCGATATCGGCAAGCAGATGGAGCAATTCGGCACTGCGGCGTACGTGCTGACGGTGCGCGACGACGCCACGCCACACATCGCCCACTTGGACATACGGCTCGACGGGGACATGCTGCGGTGCGGTGCCAGCCGTTCGGCGGCGGCGAATGTGGCGCAGCGGCCGACGATCTCGCTGCTGTGGCCTCCATTCGAGCCGGGTGGCTACTCGATGATCGTGGACGCTGAGGCCCGCACCGTCGACGGCGCCGACGGTCTCGAGCTGGAGCTGCGGCCGACGTCGGGCGTCCTGCACCGGCCCGCAACACCGGCCACCCCGGCCGCCAACCCCAACTGCAGCTCGGACTGCGCCCCGCTCGGCTCGCCGGACGCCTGATCGACGCTTGCTTCGTCGGATGGCGCCGGCGTTCGGCGGCCGCCGAAAACAGCTTGACTCGCCAGCCCCATATCTCCCATATTCATGGGTATGGGTACTCTGGGTGAGGTGAAGACCACGGTTGACGTGCACGACGAGCTGCTGAAACGCGCCAAGCGACACGCCAAGGAAACCGGCCAGACGCTGCGAGCTGTCATCGAGGAAGGCCTGCGTCTGGTGTTGGAGAAACCCCCGCCGGCCGGCTACAAGCTTCCGGACCTGCGAGTGGGCGACCCGGACGGCCCCAATCCCTTCGAGAAGTACACGTTCGCCGAGATGCTCGAGATGAGCCAGCGTGAATGGCCCGGTTCGTAATGATCGCCCTCGACACGAACATCCTTGTGTATGCCCAGCGTTACGAGATGCCGCAGAATCAAGTCGCGTTCGACCTCATGAACGAGCTCTCGGAGGGTTCCGAGCCATGGGCCATCCCATGGCCCTGCTGCTACGAATTCCTCGGAGTGGCGACGAATCGACGCGCCTGGGGCGACACTGCGAGCACGATGCAGCAGGCGTGGCGGCAGCTCGAAGCGTGGGTGGCGTCGCCGTCATGCAGGCAGATCGGCGAGTCGGCCGGCTTCATGGACACGCTGTCGCAGGTCGTCAACCGTCCGGGCCTTCTCGGCTCCAAGGTCCACGACGCCAGGATCGCTGCGATCTGCCTCGCCAACGGAGTCGACGTATTGCTCACCAGCGATCGTGACTTCGCGATGTTTCCCCAGCTCGTGACGAGAAACCCGTTCGTTCGCTGAGCTGGTTCGAGCCGGCTGGCGCTAGCTTTTCAGGTCGTCGCTGTGCCTGATGCTTCGACGACGCGTTGAGCTAGCTGGCGCTAGCTTTTCAGGTCGTTGAAGATCGTCTGCCAGCGCTGGCGGTCGCCCTTGTAGGGAACGTAGAAGCTGATGCGGTCCACGACATCGTCGAAGCGGCGCTTCAACTCAGCGGCTACGCCCTCGGGCTCGGCGACGACGGCGAACGCATCGAGGATGTCATCGTCGACCAAGCGGGCCATCTCCACCCAGCGGCCTTCCTTGGACATGGCGTTCAGCTCGGTCTGCATTTCGCCCCAGCCATGGCAGTCCAGCACGGGCCGGTACGCCGGCGTGGAGCCGTAGAACGCCACCTGCTGCTTGGTGGCCTGGCGGGCCTTTTCCATGTCCTCTTCGGTGTTGCCGGTGACGATGAACGATGGCCCAGAGATGGTGATCTCATCCATCGAGCGGCCGGCCCGGGCAGCACCTCGCTCGAGCGCAGGAATCGTCTCCTCGCGCAGGTACTTCTCGGTCGTGAAGCCGTGGCACAGGAACACATCGCAGGTCTCGCCCGCCACCTCGGTCATCAGCGGCCCCACACCGGCCAGCGCCAAGCGCGGCGGCCCGTAGGGGTTCGGCCCAGGGTCGAAGAACGGCGTCATCAGCGTGTGCTGGTAGAAGTCGCCGCGGAAGTTCAGCTTCTCGCCGTTGTTCCAGCAGTCCCAGATGGCCTTGATCGCCATGATCATCTCACGCATGCGCGCGGCCGGCTTCGACCACTCCATCGAGAACCGCCGGGTGATGTGCGGACGGATCTGGCTGCCGAGGCCCAAGACGAACCGCCCCTCCGACAGCGTCTGGATGTCGTTGGAGCTGTACGCCAGCGACATCGGATTGCGGGCAAAGCCCACGACGATATTCGTGCCCAGATCCACCGACTCGGTCGCGTGCGCGACCAGCGGGAGCATGGTGAACGGGTCGTGGCTCGTCTCCGGCACCCACAGGCCGTCGTAGCCCAACTCTTCCTGTTCTCGACTCGACTCCATGAGGTTGTCGAATCCGCTGCTGACTCCGAGACCGCCGTCTACTTTCATGGCGGGCACGATAGTGGTCAGCGGCTGCGGTGTTCGGGGAACGCTGCGGCGGCAGCGCTCTGTCGCATCATCGTCACGTCATAGGTCGGTCAGCGTCGCCTCGGCCCGTGCCGCAAGCGCCACGACGCCGGCAGGGAACTCGTGCACCTCCGGGGGGATCTCGGGAATGGCACCGCCCACGTAGCGGGCATGTACCCCTTCGAGAATGCACGCCAAGCGCCAGTCCGCGAATGCGAAGAACCAACCCATCGCGCTGACATCGCGGCCGGTCAGCTCCCCGTAGGCGTTCACGAGTTCCTCCCGGGTCCAGAAGCCCTCGGCCAAGGTGGCGTCGTGGCCGAGAGGGCTGAAGCCGTCGCCAGGCTCCACCCAGTAGCCCAGCGAGAACCCGAAGTCGGCCAGCGGGTCGCCGAGCGTGGAGATCTCCCAGTCCAGCACCGCAGCCAGTTCGCCATTGGTCCCCGACAGGCAGTTGTCCAAGCGGTAATCGCCGTGCACCAGCGTGGCTTCGGTCTGAGGCGGGATGGATGCCACGAGCTCGTCGTGGACCCGCTCGATGATCGGCAGGTCCCGCGAGGTCATCGCGTTGAATTGGCGGCGCCACACATGTATCTGTCGGGCGGCGTAGTCGTTCGGGCGGCCGAGGGTGTCGAGGCCAGCGGCCTCGAGGTCGGTGCTGTGGATGGCGGCCTGCACTTCGACCAGTTGGCGGCTCAGCACACCGCGGGCCTCGGGCGTCAGCAGCTCGGCATCGGCCACCGACCGCAGCACCGTGCCGTCCACGAACTCGGTGACATAGAAATCGGCGCCGTTGACGTCTGCATCCGTGCAGAGGCCCACCACCGGCGGGGTCGGGACCGGCGTGGGCTCCAGTGCCGCCAGAATGCGGTGCTCGCGGACCATGTCGTGCGCGCTGGCCAGCAGGTGGGCAAGCGGCGGACGGCGCAGCACCCACCGACGTCCTTCAGCATCGATGACCCGGTACGTCAAGTTCGAGTGGCCGCCGGTGATCAGCTCGAACGACAACGGCGAGCTGAGCTCGACACGCTCGGCCAGCCACGCGGTGACCGGCGCGGCATCAATGCCGGCAACCGGACCGCCGGCATCGGACACAGCAGCACCCACAGTCGTTCCCTCTCTTCTGAAACACCCGCCGCGCTCCATCATGGCCGCGGCAGCGCCGTGACGCTCCTACGCTTCGCCGGTGCTGTACGTGGCGATCTACACGACACAGTTCCTCGTCACGGCATCGATGGGCGTCATCTTCGCCTACCTAGCGGACCTGCAAGATCGTTACGGCCTCGGGTTCTGGGAGCTGGGGCTTGTCGCATCTGCCGGTTTCGTCGCCGGCCTTGCGGCCCAACTGCTGCTCTCGCCGCTGGTCGACCGCGGCCGTCACCGCCTCGTGGCGTGGGTCTCGGTCACCGCAGCAGTGCTGGGGGCTTACGGCTTTGTGTTCGCGGAGGCGACTTGGTCGCTGGTGTTGAGTCGGGCTTTGGCAGGCCTCGCCTTCGGACTGTTCGGTCTGGTGGCTCGCAAAGCGCTGATCGGCCGCGACATCAGCGGCAGCGGTGCCAAGGTGGGCGGCCTGCTGTCGTGCGCGGTCGCAGGATTCATCAGCGGTCCTGCCATCGGGGCGGCGCTCAGCGGCGTCTCGTTCGAAGCCCCGTTCCTGTTCACCGGCACCCTGATGGCACTGCTCGGACCGATCGCAGCAGTGCTGATCTCGAAGTCGCCGATTGCCGTAGCAGCGGTGGACTACTCGCACCTGGCGAGCCTGCTCCGCCGCCCCCGGGTGCAGGCGGCCATTTGCGTGCACGTTGGGGTGTTCGGCCTGATCGGCATCTTCGACGCGACCGTCGACCGCTACCTCACCGACATCGGGCTGTCCTCGAACGAGCTGGCCGTCGGGCTGCTCATCATCGGGATCCCGCTCATGGCGCTGCCGCCGTACACCGGTGCTCTGGCTGAGCGGCTCGGCGGGGGTCGCGTCGCCGTGCCCGCGCTGGCACTGTTCGTGCCTGCGGTGCTGTTCTACGGCTGGATCGGCGGGCTGTGGACCTTCATCTTGGTCGGTTTGGCCGAGGCGGTCACGGAGTCATACGGCGAGATGGGCGCCCAGGTGCTCGTGCTCGAGGCCACCGGTGCCGAGCAGGCGGCGATGGGGACCGGCGTGCTGGAAGCCGTCGGCCTGACGGTGGCCGCCGGCGCTGCATTCGGCGGGCCGCCGTTGTATGGCTACCTCGGGCCCCGCTGGCTCTTCGGCGGTTGGGCGGCAGTCTGCCTAGTGCTCTGCATCACAGCGATGTTCAGATTGAAAACGGTGAAAATTACATCAAAGATTGCCAAAGTCAGTCACTAAGTTCGCTTGAATGCGGGCACCGGGTCCAAGACCCTCAGATGACGGCTTCTCAACAGACGGGCGCTCCACTGACTGGCGTGCCGTCTTGGCAGAGTTGGCGGGATTTGCCCGTCGGGTCGGCGCGGTGCCATTGCTGGTGGGGGCCGGCACCCTCGTCGCCGTCGTGGGCGTGGGGTTTCTGGCGGGTGTCCGGCACGGCGCGCCCGAGCCGATCGACCTGCCGGCGGCAGCAGACGGTGCGCCGCTTGGGGTGGCGACGACTCAGCCCGCGATGCTGCGAGTGCATCTTGCCGGCGCTGTCGTGCGACCCGGCCTGTATGAGGTTCCGGCCGGCTTCCGGGTCGGCGATCTCGTCGACGCGGCAGGAGGTCCCGCCCTCGATGCCGACACCGCTGCGGTCAATCTGGCCGAGCGGCTGCGTGACGGTCAGCAGATCTACGTGCCGCTCGTAGGCGAGCAGCCGGCGATTGGCAGCGAGTCGCCCGGCGCGGCTGTCGCGGGGCCTCTCGACGTGAACGCAGCCACAGCAGCACAGATGCAGACGCTGCCGGGCATCGGCCCGTCTCTGGCGGCAGCGATCATTGCCCACCGGACAGAGCACGGGCCGTTCGGGTCGTTGGACGAGCTTGAAGAGGTACCCGGGATCGGGCCGGCCAAGCTCTCGCAGCTCAGACCGCATGCGAAGGTCTGAACCCGTCAAGGCGGCGCTGGCGGCACCTAGGCCGTTCAGGTGGCTGAGCGCAGTATCGGATCGTTGGATCGTCGCAGCGGCCATCAGCACGGCGATCGGCGCGCTCTGGGCGCCGCAAGTGTCGTGGCGGTGGGGCGCCGCAGCCGCGGCGGTCGGCATCTCCACCAGAGCACGGGTGCTCATTCCTGCTGGCCTGCTGATATTGGGCGCAGCATCGATGGGTGTGCAGATCGCGGCGCTGGAGGCTGCCAGCGGCGGGACTCTCGACGGTGAGGCCATCCTCACTGCAGACCCGGAGTGGCGGGCCGGCGCGCTGGTGGTGCCGTTCAGCGCAGAGATCAACGGGGAGCGGTTCCGGTGGGAGGGCAGGACCCGAGGTCCGCCGGCCTGGGCAGCCGAAGACGCCGCCATGGGGGAGCGTTGGCACCTCAGCGCGAGCACAGAACCAGCGGAAGACCGCGACCGTGACTTCATGTGGTCGCGCCATGTCGCAGGAAGCGCGCAGATCACCGCAGCGCACCGCATCGACGGCGGCGCTGTGCCGTTCCGGTTCGCCAATCGAGTTCGAGGCCTTGTCTCCGAATCGGGTGCTTCGCTCTCGCAGCGGGACGCTGCGCTTCTCGCAGGATTCGTCTATGGCGACGACCGCGGGCAGCTGCCCGAGGTGGTGCACGACTTCCGGGCCACCTCGCTGACCCACCTGCTCGCGGTGTCGGGTTCGAACGTGGCGTTCGTGCTGCTGCTGTTCGCGCCGCTGCTGGTCCGGCTTCGACCGCTGCTGCGGCTCGGCGCAGTCGGGCTGCTGCTCGCGCAATTCGCGGTGCTGACTCGCGGCGAGCCATCGGTGCTGCGGGCCTGCGTGCTGGCGACCTTGGCGGTCGGCGCGCACGCGATCGGCAGAAGGGCCTCGGCTCCTCGCCTGCTGGCGACTGCCGTCATCGTGCTGCTGCTGATCGATCCGTTGCTCGTGCGCTCGGTGGGATTCCAGCTCTCGGTTGCCGCCACGGCCGCCATCGTGTTCTGGGCCGGCCGCGTCGCCGGGCTGCTGTGGGGTCCGCCATGGCTCCGTCTGGCCCTCGCAGCGACGCTCGTCGCCCAAGCCGGTGTCCTGCCAGTCCAGCTAGCGGTCTTCGGATCACTGCCGCTGGCCAGCATTCCTGCCAACGTCGGGGCCGGCCCGATAGCGGGGCCGGCCATGGTCTGGGGCCTTGTCGCGGGCTTGGCCGGCGGACTCGCGGGCGATGCCGTAGCAGCGGTCTTGCACTTGCCGACGCGGTTGCTATTGGGCTGGGTCGCTTCGGTGGCCCGCTGGGGAGCAGATCTTGGCTGGCCCAACATCGAACTGGCCGAAATCGGCGGCATCGGGCTGGTGGCCGGTGCATGCATCGCCGCGGGACTGTCGGCGCGCCGCCACGGGACAGCCGTGAGAGGCTTGGTGATCGCAGCGTTCGCCGTCGGGGTATGGGTCGTGGCGGACTCGCATCGAACGCCGCCGCCGTCGGGCGCGCACCTGACCGTGCACCGCATTCACCCCACCGTCGTCGTCGTGGATCGGCCCGATGCCTCACGAGCGCTCGACCGACTCGCTACGGCCGGCATCGACGGCATCGACGTGCTGGTGGCCCGCTCGGCCAGCCGGGCCGGCCGCGAGGCGGTGCGGGCCTTGGCGGCGCGGCACGAGATCGGCCGCGTGCTCGCTCCGGAAGGTCTCGGCGGGTCGGTGCCGTACACCCCGGTGCGCAGCACTGTCACCGTCGGCGGACTGCGGGTCGCCGCCTCTGCAGAACGCCTTGAGGCAACACCCGCAACACCCGCAGTAGCGTCCGAGGAGTGGCAGGCGGAACCGTGAGACTCGTCAGCGGAACCGACGAGATCCTCACCGCCGAAGCCGTGCGAGCCGCAGTCGACGAAGGGGTGGGAGACGCCGACCGGGCCGAAGTGCTCCACGAATTCTCTGGCGACGAGTACACGATCGAAGACCTCGTCATCGCCGCATCCACTCCGCCCATGCTGGCCACGCATCGAGTGGTCGTCGCCCGGGGGTTGAGCCGCTTCGGAGCGTCCGAACTGGCCCACCTCATCGCGTGGCTCGACGATCCGTGCCCGACAACGGACCTCGTCTTGGAATGGGATGCCGGTCGCCTGCCGCGCCAGCTGTCGACTGCAGCCGAGGCCGCCGGAGGCCAGCGGGTCTCGAGTGACGTGCCCGGGGGGGCACGTCACCGCAGGACGTGGATCGAAGAACGGATCGCCGAATCGTCGGTCTCCCTGGACGCCCGCGCCAGCGCGGCAATCGCAGAACACCTCGGCTCTGATCTCAGCCGCTTGGGCTCGATCCTCGAGACGCTCGGGGCGGTTTATGGGGCCGGCATGCGCCTCGGACCCGGCGACGTGCTGCCCTACTTGGGCGCTGAGGGCGATGTGCCGCCCTGGGAGCTGACCGACGCCATTGACCGGGGCGACGTCACAGCAGCGCTTGCCGCTTTGCAGCGCATGTGGGGCGCCGGCCGGCACCCGCTGGCGGTCACCGCGTCGGTGACCAACCACATCACCCGCATGGCTCGTCTTGACGGCGCCGTCGCTGCGAGCGCGAAAGAAGCGGCGGAGGTCCTCGGACTGCGCGGTTCCACCTTCCCTGCCAGCAAAGCACTCAATGCCTGCCGTCGGCGGGGGAGCGATGGCATTGCGCGTGCCGTCGAGCTGACGGCAGCGGCCGATGTGGATCTTCGCGGACGGTCAGGACTCGACCCCCGCTGCATCACCGAGATTCTCTGCGCCCGACTTGCCGCCAGTGCCCGCTAAGACGAGCTTGAGCTTCGGCGCTCGGGCCGGCTAGGACGAGTTGCCACGGGCAGCGCGGGTGGCCAGCCGGGACTTGCGTCGCCCTGCCTCGTTGCGGTGGATGACGCCCTTGGCGGCCGCCTTGTCGAGACGCTTCTGAGCCAGACGCAGCATCTCGTCGGTGGACTCGCCGGCGGCGGCCGCACTGACCACCGCCTTCTCGCGGGTCCGCAGCTCAGAGCGCACAGCGCGATTGCGCATGCGGCGTGCCTCGTTCTGGCGATTGCGCTTGATCTGGCTCTTGATGTTGGCCACGAAGGCGATTCCTTCTGCGAGTGGATCTGGCTGGGTGATGCCCGCTGCGGGGCGGCGGACTGCCGCTGAACCGGCCCCGCAGGGTACCGTGCGGTCTGCGATGACGGACAGCACCGCTTCTATCCGGAATTTTTCGATCATCGCTCACATCGATCACGGGAAATCCACGCTGTCGGATCGGATCCTGGAGCTGACCGGCGCGGTGGAGGAGCGCTCGATGCGCGCCCAGTACCTCGACTCGATGGACCTCGAACGCGAACGCGGCATCACCATCAAGGCGCAGAACGTGCGGGTTGAGTGGCGAGGCCACACGCTGCATCTCATCGACACCCCCGGCCACGTCGACTTCGGGTACGAGGTGAGCCGTTCGCTGGCCGCGTGCGAGGGCGTGGTGCTGCTCGTCGACGCCGCGCAGGGCATCGAGGCACAGACGCTGGCCAACTGCTACCTCGCCCTCGAGGCTGACCTCGCCATCGTGCCGGTGCTCAACAAGATCGACCTGCCCGCCGCCGACCCCGATCTGTATGCGTCGGAGATCGAGCGCGTGCTCGGCATCGACGCCGGCGAAGTGCTGGCGATCTCGGCCAAGACCGGCGAGGGCGTCCCGTCGCTGCTTGACGCCATCGTCGAACGCGTCCCCCCGCCGAGCGGCGACCCCGACAGCCCGCTGCAGGCGCTGATCTTCGATTCCCACTTCGACCAGTACCGGGGTGTGATCTCCTCGGTACGGGTGGTGAACGGCCGGCTGCGCACCGGCGATCGACTGCGCTTCATGCACGCCGGCGGGGTGCACCTCGCCGAGGAGGTGGGGGTGCGAGTCCCTGCGGTGACGCCGACCGACGAGCTGGGTCCCGGCGAGGTCGGCTATCTCATTGCCGGTATCAAGGACGTGGCCGAGGCTCGGTCCGGCGAGACCGTGACCTCCGCCGCGGCCCCGGCGGAGGTGCCGCTCGAGGGCTACGACGACCCGAAGCCGATGGTCTTCTGCGGTCTGTATCCCGTCGAGGGCGACGAGTACCCCGAACTGAGAGATGCCTTGGCAAAACTCCGGCTCAACGACGCGTCGGTCACCTTCGAACCCGAGACTTCCAGCGCGCTGGGGTTCGGGTTCCGCTGCGGCTTCTTGGGCTTGCTGCACATGGAGATCGTCCGGGAACGGCTCGAACGCGAGTTCGACCTGTCGCTCATTGCCACTGCGCCCTCGGTGGCGTACCGGGTGCGGACCAGAGAAGGCGAAGACCTCGAAGTCGACAATCCCTCGGACCTGCCGCCGGCAGGCCAGGTCGACGAGATCGCCGAACCCATGCTGAACGTGTCGATCCTGACGCCGAGCGCGTACACCGGAGCAGTCATGGATCTGTGCCAGTCGCGGCGGGGGTCGATGTCGCAGATGGACTATCTCTCGCCCGAACGCATCGAGCTGCGTTACGAGCTGCCGCTGGCTGAGGTCGTGACCGACTTCTTCGACCACCTCAAGAGCCGTACCCAAGGATACGCCAGCTTGGACTACGACCACGCGGGCTACAGGGCGGAGCGCCTGGTCCGGGTCGACATCCTGCTCAACGGCGAACCGGTGGATGCCTTCTCGGCCATCTGCCACCGTGACGGGGCGTACCCCTACGGCAAGGCCATCACCGCGAAGCTGGCCGAACTCATCCCGCGCCAGCTCTTCGACGTGCCGATCCAGGCAGCCATCGGGGGCAGGATCATCGCCCGCGAGACCGTCAAGGCAAAGCGCAAGGATGTGCTCTCGAAGTGCTACGGCGGCGACATCACTCGCAAGCGGAAGCTGCTTGAGCGACAGAAAGAGGGCAAGAAGCGCATGAAGGCCATCGGGCGCGTCGAAGTCCCCAACGAAGCCTTCGTGTCAGCGCTTCGTCTCGACAATTGAGCTGCGGAGCTGCAGGCCCCAGCGGTCCGTGAGCCCGTATCGAATCGGGACTGGGAACCAGAGCGGGAAGCACAGCGCGAATACGCGGCTCGAAGCTGGCCCGAAAGGGTGTCGGTAGCATCGCCGTATCGCCATGCTGGCGTGTCGCCGTCACCCGCACGGTGACAGGCATGCGGCCCCGCTGCGGAGGAGTGATGGACGAGCGCAGAGCCACGGTGCTGCGAGCGGTCGTGGAGAGCTTCATCGAGAGCGCACAGCCGGTCGGCTCGGCCGCCGTGCTCGAGATGACCCGTCTCGACGTGTCGCCCGCAACGGTGCGCAACGATCTTGCCGCGCTCGAAGCCGACGGCTACTTGGCGCAGCCGCACACCAGTGCCGGGCGCGTTCCCACCGAAGCGGGCTACCGCTGCTTCGTGGATGGCCTCGGTCCGGGTTCGCTGGACAGCGCCGAGGTCCAGCAGGTGCGTGCGTTCTTCGCGCATGCGCAGGGGCAGATCTCCGAATTGCTGTCCGACACCAGCCGGCTGCTGTCAGACTTGACCGAGTATGCGGCGATGGTCGTGGCCCACAGCCACGACCGGGACACGATCCGCTCCGCGCAACTCGTCGACCTCGGCGGCGGGCGCCTGCTGGTCGTGTTGGTGATGTCGTCGGGTGCTGTCGAGCGCACCTATGTAGACGTGTACAGCAGCCCCGAGATGGTGGCGGCAGCCCAAGGACCAGCGACTGGAGCAGCTTCTGCGGTCCTCCATGAGGCGCTCACCGGTCGGGCAAGGTCTCGACGGCTGGACGTCCGCGCTACCGGTGACGCGGCAACCGATGCCTTGGTGGATGCTGCGCTGTCGGCGCTCGCTGCCGACGAACCCGCGACCGGTGATCTGTACGTGGGAGGCACCGCAAAGATCACTGGGCAATTCGAGGCCGTGTCGTCGCTGCGATCGGTGCTGTCAGTGCTGGAGGAGCAGCTCATGGTGGTGACACTGCTGCGCAGCTTGGTAGATCGGGGACTCAGCGTGGCGATCGGGTCGGAGACCGGCATGCAACCCCTCGCGGAGTGCTCGGTGGTGGTCGCACCCTACGAGGTCGACGGCGAGACCGTCGGCAGTGTGAGCCTGCTGGGTCCGACTCGCATGGACTATCCGAAGGCGCTCGCCGCAGTGCACACGGTGAGCCGGAGGCTGTCGGCATCGCTCGGTGACGGCGACGGAGCCCCTGCGGCGGCGAGCGCGGCGCGTTCCGCCGAGGACTGAGTTCACGCCGGATGCCTGCCGACTACTACGAACTGCTCGGTGTCAGCCGCGATGCCAGCGAGGACGAGCTCAAGCGTGCGTACCGTCGCAAGGCGCGCGCGAGCCATCCCGATGCGAATCCGGGTGACGATGGGGCCGAGGCTCGCTTCAAGGAGATCAGCAAGGCATACGCCGTGCTCTCTGATCCTGAAGCACGCGCTCGCTATGACCGCTTCGGCCATGAGGGTCTGCGCGGCGGCATGGGCGGACCCGCCTTCGACTTCGACCTGAGCGACATCTTCGAGTCGTTCTTCGGCGGCAATCCGTTCCGCAGTTCCCGTACCCGCCGACCGGCCGGTCCGCCTCGCGGCGACGACCATGAGACGGTCGTCGGCTTGGACTTCGCCGAAGCCGTCTTCGGGACAGATCGCTCCATCGACGTGCGGGCCATGGTGAGATGCGACGACTGCGACGGCTCGGGTGCCGCGCCGGGCACTGAGCCGACCGTCTGCAGGGCATGCGAGGGCGTGGGGCAGGTGCGTCAGGTGCGCCAGAGCTTCCTCGGACAGATGGTGACCACGGCGCCCTGCCTGCGATGCCGTGGGATCGGAGAGGAGGTCGCCGATCCGTGCAGATCATGCAGCGGCGAAGGACGCCGGGTTGAGCAGGTCTCGCTGGTTGTTCGGGTGCCGCCTGGAGTCGAGGGGGGGGCCACGCTTCGACTGAGCGGCCGCGGCTCGGTGGGACCCCGAGGCGGGTCTCCGGGCGATCTTTATGTGCACCTGCGCGTGGAGGAATCCGAGATGTTCGTGCGCCAGGGCGACAGCCTGGTGGCGGAACTGCCGGTCACGATGCTGCAGGCGGCGCTCGGCACGACCGTGACCTTCGAGACGCTGGATGGACCCACCGAGCTCCGCGTGGCGGCCGGCACGCAGCCCAGCGACACGATCCGTCTGGGTGGGCTGGGGGTGCCGCGCTCGAATGGCCGAGGCCGGGGCGACCTGCATGTCGTCGTGCGGGTGGACATCCCCAAGAAGCTCTCGAGAGCCGAGGCGGCGAAGTTGCGAGAAGTGGCGGCCGAGCGCGGCGAGCCTGTGGAGGGCGGGCCAGACCCTGGCCGTGACTCTGACGAGTCTTCGGCCAACGTGCATCAAGGCGACGGTGAGCTACGCGCTCCCAAGCGTCGCAAGCGCCGCAGCGCAAGGGGACGCTCGTAGGTGCACTTTCTCCGTGCTGCGCCCGTTGCTTCCTGCTCTTGTTCCCGATCTCCCATGGGTGCTGGCTCATGGGCCGCTTGGACCCGGGGCTGAGATGATCCACGACCGTCGGCGCGTCGATGCGCTGGTGGGGGCGCGCCTGCGAACGGTGCGCAAGCGCCGTCGAATGACGCTGGGCGATGTGGAGGCAGTCTCGGGCGGCGAGTTTCGCATTTCAGTGCTCGGGGCATACGAGCGAGGCGCGCGTGGGGTCGGGGTGCACCGCCTGCTGCGGCTGGCCGAGATCTACGGCGTCCCACCTGCAGAGCTCCTTCCTCCCGAACGCTCGGAGTCGGCCCTCGACGGATCGCACGCATGCAACGAGGCGGCAGCAACAGAACCGCCGGGGCATTTTCCGCCTGATGCGGTGCTCTGATGGCGAAACCGGCGATGCGCGCTGGCCCCGCACCCCGAGCGGCTGATCAGACGGCCGACGAGGGCTTCGGCGTCTACGTCCACGTTCCGTTCTGCACCCATCGCTGCGACTACTGCGCGTTTGCGACCTGGACTGACCGCAGCCATCTGATGGCCGACTACATGGCGTGCTGCAGGGACCAGGCACGAGCATTGGCCGCCGGCATGCCGCCGGTGACGTCGGTGTTCTTCGGCGGTGGCACGCCCAATCTGGTTGCGCCTTCGATGGTCGCCGCCGTGGCCGCTGAGCTGCCGCTGGCCTCGGGTGCCGAGATGACAGTTGAGTGCAATCCGGATCTGGTCACCTCTGCGGGGATGCGGGCCTACCGCGACATGGGCGTGAACCGCATCAGCCTCGGGGTGCAGTCGATGGCGCCTCATGTGCTGGCTGCGCTGGGTCGCCAGCACGATCCATCCATGGTCACTGCGTCGGTCGATGCAGTCCGCAGTGCGGGCATCGGCCTGCTCAGCCTCGATCTCATCTTCGGCTCGCCTGCCGAGTCGGCAGCCGACTGCGAGCGCACGCTGGCTGCTGCCATTGCGCTCGAACCGGATCACCTGAGCGTGTACGGGCTGACGCCTGAGCCGGGCACGCCATTGGGGGACAACCCGTCCCGCCATCCCGACGATGACGACATGGCCGACAAGTACATGATCATCGACAGGACGCTGGAGCGGGCCGGATTCGAGATGTACGAGATCTCCAACTGGGCTCGGCCCGGCGCGCGATGCCGTCACAACTTGCTGTATTGGCATCAGGGTGCCTACGCAGGCATCGGCTGTGCTGCGCACAGCCATCGCGACGGCCGCCGGTTCTGGAGCGTGCGCACTCCGGAGCGCTTCATCGCGGCAATCAGGTCGGGAGCGTCGGTCGAGGCGGGAAGCGAATCGCTTGGCCCCGACGAACGTCGGCTGGAGGCACTGCAGCTTGCGCTGCGCACCTCGACAGGCGTTCCCGCCGGAGCGGTGCCTGACGAAGTGGCAGATCTGGTGATGCCCGCCGGTGACGGCCGTCTCCGGTTGAACACGCGAGGTCGGCTTCTGGCCAATGAGGTCGCCATTCGACTGCATCTCTGACCGCAAAGTCACTCTGAGGCATCGCCTTGCGGCGCCGCAGCTGCGGGCTGGCCGGACTCGATGCTCAAGTCGCCATAGTGCAGCACCACGACATCGCAGCTCAGGCGCGGCAGGTCATCCCCGTCCATGAGCGCCCATTGTCCGCTTGGCAGTGTCAACAGGTCCGCGTCGGGTCCGTGATCGGGAACTGCGGCTGACGACGGCTCTGCGCAGTCGATGTCGGCGGCCTCGCCGTCAGCGCTCTGGGGCGTGCCCGCTTCGGAGCACTCGGGTCGGGCAGTGCCATAGAGCAGTGTCACACGGCTGCCGGTGGAGTCGTCGGTGCTCAGTGTGGTCGGCGGTGACGCTCGCGAGGTGCTGTCGGCGTCGGGTTCGATCAGCCCTGTGCCGTCCGGGTCCAGCGTGCCGAACTCGGCTGCAACGGTCGAGGTGCTGGACCCGATCGGCACATTCGCCGGACGGAGAGAGCTCGCCGTCTGGGTGGCTGGTTCGCCGCCGGAGAGCACTCGCCAACTGGCGATGACGACGATGACGAGCGCGATCGCCGCAGCCGGGGTGGCCATCCGACGAAGATCCCGCCTCGACGGTTCCCGCTCGGGTGTCAGATGATGACCGCGGACCCCGACGTCGAATGGGGCCGGGTTCGCTGGGTGACGGATCGCTCCCAAGCGGGAGATCCAGGTCTGCAACGCGGCACTGTCATGCGGTGCCTCGGCTGCAGCAGCAGCCAGATCTCGGGTCGCGCTCAGAGCGTCGCCGCAGCCTCGGCGCTCCGCGGCGCTTGCGACGGCGCGATCCGTGCGCGTGAGCTCGGCCTCGGCGATTGCGGCGATACCGCCAAGATCGGCTTCCGGAGGATGCTTCTGTGGGTCTGCCGGCCCCGTGGCGTCGCCGAAGCCGCAGAGCACGGGGCGCAGGGGCCGTGCGAGCAGGACATGATCGCGGCTGAGCGCGCCGTGACGGATGCCTCGCTGGTGGAGATCGGCGACAGTGTTCCCCAAGGCAATGAGGACATCGAGCACATCGGTGAATCCGAGCGGCGGGTGCTCGATGAGCGTCGCTGCTTCAAGATATTGCAGCCGGAGTTCGCAGCGGTCAGCGGACTCGTCGAACCCGACCGGGGTGACCACACCTTCGTCGCGAATGGTGTTGAGCAGATCAGCCTCGTGGCGCAATCGGGAACACTCGGCACCCGTCGCATGCTTGACCAAGACAGCGCTGCCGGTTCCGTCGTCGCGGACTGTCGGACTTCTGAGCATATTGAAAAACTATAAAAAATCATAGAAACTATTCAAACGAATTCTTTGATGGCTGCACGGTCGGCTCGTGAGATCAGCCGGAGAGGCGTACATGTCCGGCCGCTTGAGCCTCGATGCGTCTAGTCCTCGCACCGCTGACATCTCCGATCAGGCCGATGATCCGTCGTGCCGAGCCAGACACCGAGACACGCACAGCCGCAGGACCTGACGCCGAGACGGCCACCGAGATCGAACCTGGCTCGAATACGGACGACAGGCGGTCGGATGCGGTGCGCTGGGCCCAACCGAGCAGGTGCCGCAGGCGGGAAGGATCCAAGCGATAGACGCCGTGGCGGCGCAGGGCAGCCTCGTCTATGGCGAGAGTGAGCAGATCGTTCGCAAGCGACGAAGCCGCGGAGGCGGCCTCGCGCTGCGCAACGAAGACAGCAGCGCTGTCGACGGTGATGCTTGCCAGCAACGCCACGATCAGCACGCCGACCGGCACCAGCAGCAGGGCCGTGCCCCGTTCGCACTCGCGTCCCCGTGATGTTGAGCTCTCGTACTGTCCCATGACAGGGCGCTGTTCAGGACGGCATCTGGCAGGGCGCCCGCCCACCGAGCCCATGCCGGAACGGGTCGACGATCTCGCTGGCGCGGGCACGGATGATCATCGAGGACCGGCGTGATCGCGCCAGCGCCAGCTGGGGGACTTCCTGGCTCGCCTCAAATGTCACCCGCTCGCAACGAGCCAGCCGGGGCATGCCGACCGGAGCGATGGCTCCAGTGCCGTCGATGCGGTAGCCGGAGATCGCCGCGGTGCCCGCCGTGACAGCAGAACCGGTGGCATCCGAAGCTCTCCCGCCAGGATGCTCGACGAATGCTCTGGCGGCCTCGCCGGCACCGGCGATGACGGCCAGCTTGGCGTCGAGTGCCGTCCAGGCTTGAGCGAACATCAGCGTCCCGACGACGAATACGAGCACCACGAACGGCAACACTTCAGCGCCTACCAGGCCGGCTTCGTCCCGTTGGTCGAACACCGTGCGTGCCTCGGCCCGTTATCCGCCCGCATCGAAGCGGGCAAGCTCGCGCCGCATCTCGAATCTGCGCTCGATGCTTCCCAGCCCCGAGAGTGCCGCTGCGCCGGGGAGCAGGTTCGGGGGCCTTGCTGTGATCTCCAACGCGACGACGTCCGCGGTCGTGATCCACCGGACCGACTCGACTTCCATCGACGACCCGAACCGCGACCGGAGCCACTGCTCTGCCTCTGCGATGGCTTCGGGACTGCCGCCGCCGAGCGCAGCCCGCCGCGTCGCTTCGTGGCCCGTCGCTGTGACGATCGAGGTGCTGAACAGGTGCACAGCGACTTGGACGGAGAGCATCAGGAACGCCCCGAACGCCAGCACGCCCCACGGCAACGCAACGAGTCCGACACCGTCCTCATCGCGGTGTCGCGCTGCCCGGCGAGTGGTCACTTGCCGATCTTGGAGATCTCGGAATTGGTCGTTTCTTCCGCGTTCTCCCACAGCGCCTTGAAGCCGACCCACATGAGGGCGCCCAGCGAGGCGATGATCAGCACGGCGATGGCGGCCGAGATCACCCCTTCGCCGCGTTGATCGCGTCTGGGCTGATCGCGTCTGGGCTGATCGCGTTCAAGCAGACAGCGTCGGGGTTGACGGCGTCTGAGCCAAGGACGGCTGCACCTCAGCAAGGCCAGCGTGCTGCGGCCCTCCGGGGTCCAGAGGCCGCTGCCTGCGAATGCTGCGCTGAGCGCGGCGAATCCAGAGGCATCTGCCATCGCAAGCGCCGATTCGCCGAGATCTGCCAACGTCGCCAGTGCCGTCAGTGTCGTCATGTCCATGATGTGTCCTTTCGGTGAAAGTCAGTGATGTGCTTGGTCGGGTTGCGCATGGCGCGGCAACTGTCACAGTGCCGCATAGCCGCGCAGTGCGTCGCTGAACGGGATCGCCAGCAGGACGGCACCCGGGACCAGTGCTGCGACCGTGACAGGAATCCACACCTGCTCGTTGCGGCGCTCGATGCGCTCGATGAGGCGACGGTGAGCCTCCATGCGGGCGGAGCGGGCTTCGTCAGACACCAGCGTGGCGATGTCCGTTGCGTCAGAGTGCAAGGTGAGCACGCCGACGAATCTGCGGACCTCTGCCGAGCCGGCGGCATCGGCCCATTCGGCCAGCGCCACCTCGACCGAGATGCCTCCCGACACCCGGGAAGTGACCCGCTCGAGTCCCGCAGTGCAGATTCCCTCGCCACGTTGCGCTGCCGCTCGCAGCGCCCCGGTCAGCGACATGCCGCTCGCAAGCAGCATGCCGATGTGCTCGGCGACGATCGGCAGTTCCTCGGTGAGGTGTGCTCGCCGCAAGGTCACCTGAGCGCTCAAACGGTGTTCGAATATGGCGAACGATGCGCTGGCCGTCGCCAGCGCCCCGCCCAGAGCGAGCATCGGACGTGCCCCTGCGAGGCTGAGCAACGTCGCGCAGGCTGCGAGCGCGCCGACGGCGCAGATGAACTGCCGGGAGCGAAAGCTCGACGGCGACTGCGCTCGACCGGCACCCGACAGCCGGGCGGCGAGTTCGGCGTCGGCGTCGAACTGGGCGGCGACTCGCCCGGCGACCACCCTCAGTCGAGTCACAGCAGGAATACTCGCTTGCGTTGCGGGATTGCCATGATCCGCCCTGCCCACAACCAGCAGCCGATCACGGCCAGCACGCTGAACGCCACGAGCCACTGGCCGTCGGGTGCCTGGTAGGCCTCTCGGCCGCGCCCGATGCTCAGGCCGATCATCGCCATGAACCCCGGCACCAGCGCGACGAAGCCGCGTGCAAAGCGGGCGCCGGCCTGCTTCGCGCGGGCATCAGAGCGGGCTGCGGCTTCAGCGTGTGCAGCCTCGGCCAGCCCGCGCAGGCGAGTCTCGAGTCGTACGCCGCCGATCTGGTGAGCAGCCAGCAGCGTCTCGCAGATCGCATCGGTGGTCGGGTCGGCCAATGATGTCTTCAATAGACGCAGCGATGACTCGAAGTCGGTGCTCAGGACCCACGCCCGTGCGGCTTCCTCGAATGCGTGGCGCATGTCCGCCGGTGCCCCGGTGCCCGCAGCGAACAGCGCAGCCGGAATGGACTGATTCCGATGTGCCACACCGATACGGATTTCTGCGAGCAGTCCCGGCCATGCTTGCCGGGATTGCGCGGTGCGCCACCGGCGGCGAGCCGCTGTCGAGCGCCCCGGCATGACAGCGCTGCAGGCGGCGATCAGCGCCGGCGCGATGAATCCCCCGAACAGCATCCAAGCTGCTGTCCACCCAGCCAGCGCTGCGGCGACGGCGCTGAGAGTTCCCAGCAGCAATCGCCGCGGCGACGCAGTGGGCGATGCGCCCAGAGCGCTCGACCATCGACGCGGCACCAGTGACATATCGGCATGGGCTGTCACGAGCAGCCACACGCCCAACGCGCCACAGACCGCAAGGGCACCCCCGATCACGGCACATTCCCTGCTGTGGCAAGGCTCTCCTGCGCGGCGCCTGTCCATGCGAAGCCGGCGGTCTCGAGCTGTGCTGCACGACGCCGTGGCATGCCCCCGGTGCGAGTGGCCATGTCGTTAGGCCGTCGGCTGGCGTACAGCAGCGTCGTCTCGAACGTGGCTGCCCCGTCGCCGCCTGCGGGATCCTCTACTGCCGCGATCTCGGTGACGTGCACGCCTTCGGGGCCTCGCTGCAAGTGCACCACCACGTCGATCGATTCGGCAACGAGCTGGGTGATCGCTGCCACCGGCATCTCTCGTACTTCTGGAGCGAGCTGGCACATGAGCCTGAGCCTGCCGAGTGCTTGACGCGCCGATCCCGCGTGGATGGTGGCGTATCCCGTCACGCCGCTGGAGAGTGTCAGCAGCAGCGGCACTGCCTCGCGGTCGCGGACCTCGCCCACGATGGCCACATCGGGCGCCATGCGGAGGAAGCCGGTGACGAGACGCCTCAGGTCGACCGGTGAGCGCTCGGCTTGGGCCGGCCGGGTTTGCATAGCAGCGACATTCGGCAGCGGTATGTCGAGTTCGAACACCTCCTCGGCGGTGACGACGCGGAGATGCGGATCGAGCTCAGCAGCGCAGCATCCCAGCAGCGTGGTCTTGCCGCTGCCGGGCGCCCCCGCGATCAGGATCGAGAGCCGGGCGCGCACCGCAGCACGCAGGAACTCAGCAATCTCGCCGGTCACCGTGCCGTTGGCCGCCAAGTCGCTCAGGCTCGAGAACGGGATCCCGGTGAACTTGCGGATATTGAAGATCAGGTTGCCGCCGCGGCCGATGTCGGGATGAACGATATGGAGCCTGGCCCCGTCGTCGAGCTGCGCGTCCTGCAGTCCCTCGGTGGGATCCAGCTTGCGGTGCGATGTGGTTGCGTCGTCGATGATCCTCGTCAGCGTGCGCCGGACATGCTCGCCGTCGTGGAAGACCTCGTGGTGACGTCCGGAGGGGCCGCGGTGGCGCTTGACGAAGATCTCCTGTGGAGTATTGACCATTATTTCCCACACGTCTGTGTCGGCGAGCAGCGCTTCAAGCGGCCCGTACCCCAGCAGGTCGCGCCGCACCCGGTCAGCGATGCTCTCGACGTCGGTCACGGCTCGGCTGCGTACCCCGCGCTTGAAGTCGAGATTCCACCTCCGGGCCTCGTCATGGGCGAGAGCAGTGATGGCCGCGTCCGCGCCCGGTGCACGGGGGTCCACTCCGGCGTCGTGAGCCCGTTCCATCACCGAGCGCTCGATTGCGGCAAGCGCGTCAAGGTCCGTCATGTCACGATCTTTCATGTCACGATCACCGTCCCGATCACGGGAGGCCCCAAGTCCGGATCAGCGTGATGGCATCCGCATCCGCTGCTGCCGCCAACGCCGTCGCCACGGCAAGATCGGGCACCTGCAGCGTCACGGTGACAGTGGCCGCCGGATGCCGTTCCTCTGAACGATCGTCGACGTCAAGCACGCCGGCATCGCGGGCGACGACCGTTGCGCCCGATGCCTCGGTGTGCCCGGTGGCCACCACATCCACTCGATCGCCCGGTCCGACCAAGCCGTTGAGCGCTCGCGGACGGTCCAGTTCAACGGCGACGGCGTAGCCCGCTTGGATGCCTTGGGCATCGCCGGGCGAGGTGACATCGCTGTGTGCCAGCAACTCACCAGGGTGCACGTGGCTCGCGACGAGAGTGCCGACGACCGCGTCATGGCGATCGAAAACCGTGGCGGCGACTTCGGCCGGCAGCCGGATCGGCACGAGAGCGATGTCGGCAGCTTCGACGATCACGCCGGGCACAAGCAGCGTCCGCGCTATCGCGTAGTGCGTCTCCGGCTCGGCCGCTGACTGCTCGAACGCCCACCACAAGCCGAGCGCTGCGACGCCGCACAGAGCGCCTCCGACGACAACTCGCGTCTGGACAGTTTTTTGCGTCGCGCCGACGCTGCAGCGCAGTTCGGTCGCAGGCATCCCGGCCCGGTGACCGGGGGGTGGCATCGATTCGCGAGACACATCGCGAACATAGCCACTTCGGCTTGGAAAGACAAGAAATTAAATGAAAATGGCTAAAATTCCACCAATATGTCGTATAGATATGGCGATATAGCGCGCAGTAGCAATGATCCATGTCGAAATGCGCTCTACCGCGATGCGCGCCCACTAGCGTTTGGACCAAGAGGTCGGCAGATTTTCTGCCATGTTGATGGCCGAGGGACCGCGAGGAGCGATCATGCCCGACGAGCCGAAAGATCCCGACGACAGCGGCGGAACGAGCCAGGTCGCCTATGGCGAGATCGTTTGGCTGTCGACGCGGAAGGCGGCGGATCGCATGGGCATCACCACGCGGACGCTGTACCGCTTCATCGACCACGGCGATGTGCCCGCCTACCGGTTCGGGCGCGTGATCCGGCTGCGGCTGTCCGATGTCGACGACTTCATCGAGCAGTGCAGGGTTGAACCGGGAAGCCTTGAGCACCTCTATCCCGAGGCGCGGCTGTCCGACCTCGACGAAGGTGACGAGGATCCCGAAGCGAACGACGACGATTGAACGCCCCCGAAATTCCGCCCGCTGGCGCCGATGCGCCGGCGGGCGTGTGGAGCACGATAAATCCGCGCTTCGGATTGCGACCCGACTGGTGCCGTTCGGGCGCTCGGGGACTCTGGCCAGCCGGGTTCGCGGCGCTCTTCGCCATCGGCCTCGGGGGTTCGATCGCCCTGTTGGCGGTCTCGCTCGCGGCAGGACGCGTGGGATTCGAGAACACGCTGGCGGACGATCTGCTCGAATTGCCCGTGATCGAGCAGTTCATCCTGGTGGCGCTGCTCGCGCCGCTGCTCGAGGAGTTCCTGTTCCGACTCCCGCTTGCTGGGAAGTTGCGCATCGGAATGCTCGCAGCGGTCGGCGCGGTCGGGCTGTTCAGCTTCTTGGTAGGTCCCTATCTCGGCTCACTCCCGGAAGCTGACGAGGCAGTTAGCACAGTCGGCTTTCTCGACTTCGCGCTCGGCCTCGAAGCGGTGCTGTTCGTCGCTGTCCTGTTCGGCGCCGTGCTCGTTGTGCCCGGAGTTCTGTGGATTCAGTCGCTGATCGTCAGTGTGGGAGGCGGAGGCCGTGAGGACGACGCAGCGCCGGCGAGGCGCCAGTGGCGTGATGTCGCCGCAGGCTGGTGGGAGACGCACCCGCGCTGGCCGATCTGGAGCGCGATCGCCGCCTTCGGCTTGGTGCACCTGAGCAATTACGACGTGAACTGGTCGGTTGCGGCGGTGGCCGTGGTGCCGCTCGTCGTCAGCCCGCAGCTGTGGCTGGGCCTCATGTTCACGATCGCCCGTGTGCGATACGGATGGTGGGCTGGCCTCGTCCTGCATGCGGTTCACAACCTGTCGGTCTGGGGCGTCTCGAGCTTGCTGAGCGAACTCGAGGCGACGTAGCCGTTCCGGGGAGATCCCAGAAAAACCTGCGGCACCGTCGCGTGGGCCATCGGTACCCTTGCGCGCGATCGGGACATTCGGCACGGTGCAGATCTTCGACACGATGACGCGGCGCAAGACCGCATTCGTCCCGCGGACGCCGGGCGAAGTCTCGGTGTACGTGTGCGGTCCGACGGTGTACGACGTGCCGCACCTGGGTCATGGCCGCACTGCGCTGACCTACGACGTCATCCGGCGGTACCTCGAGTGGGACGGATTCGAGGTGACGGTGGCGTCCAACGTCACCGACATCGACGACAGGATCGTGGAGCGCGCCCTGCGTGAGGGCCGCACCGAGGCCGAGGTAGCAGCCGAGTTCACGGCTGCCTACGACGCCCAGATGGATCGGCTCGGCGTGCTGCGGCCACATTCGCGTCCCCATGCCACGCATTTCATCTCCCAGATGATCGACGTGATCTCCGAACTGCTGTCGATGGGATCTGCCTACGAAGTGGCAGGCAAGGGCGTGTACTTCGCGGTCGACTCGGCCCCTGGATATGGGCAGCTCGCCGGCCGCACGCTCGATCAGCTCAATGCCGATGCTGGCGCGCGCATCGATGTCGACCCCGACAAGCGCTCGCCGCTCGACTTCGCACTGTGGAAGGCAGCGCAGCCGGGCGAGCCCCGCTGGGATACCCCTTGGGTGCAGGGACGGCCCGGCTGGCACACCGAGTGCGTCGCTATGTCGCTCAGCGCGCTCGGCCCCGGCTTTGACATCCACGGCGGGGGAGACGACCTGGTCTTCCCGCATCACCAGAACGAATGGGCGCAAGTGACAGCTGCAGGCGAATCGTTCGCCCGCTACTGGGTGCACAGTGCCATGGTGAACGTCGGCAGCGAGAAGATGGCCAAGTCGCTGGGCAACTACACGCAGCTCGCCGATGCGATCGACGCGGCCGGCGCCCGCGCTGTGCGCTTGCTGGTGCTGCAGACCCACTACCGCAGGGCAATGGAGATGGGTCCTGAGGCGCTCGAAGCAGCCCGCAGTGCTGTCGGACGGCTCGATGCCTTCGCTCGCCGCGCCGTCGCATCGGGTATTTCACCCGACGCGCAGGCGTCGGTACGGCGGCCTGACATCGAAGCTCGGACTGGCGCTGGTCTGGATGTCGAGGCCGTCAGCGCATTCGCCGCTGCGATGGATGACGACTTCTCCACACCGACCGCGCTCGACGTGATCTTCCGCTTGGTGCGTCGTGCGAACGCCGCGCTTGACGCCGGTGGGGGGGGAGCAGCGCGTGACGCGAGCACGGCGCTGCACCTGCTCGCAGTCCTCGGTGTCACGGTGGGCCACGAGGCCGACGGCGCCGTGCCGGCCGACGGGATGACAGACGACGAAGTGGAAGCGCTCCTCGAGGAACGGGCAGCGGCACGCGCCGCCCGGGACTTCGCAACCTCTGATCGCATCCGCGACGAGCTTGCCTCCGCCGGCATCGTCGTGTCCGACAGTCCGGACGGCACCGCTTGGCACCGCCGCTAGCAGGATGCTGAAATATGCGGGCGTGGCCAAGGGTGCAAATCCCTGACCTGCGGATTTGCACTCGGCAACTGCCCGAAAACCGACTTTTTCAGCCCTCTGCTAGATGCGGCGGATCACTGTCACGACCTTGCCGTAGATGGTGACCTCGTCGGAAGAGCAGACGATCGGGCGATGGTCGGGATTGGCCGGCTCGAGTACCACGTCGTCGCCGGAGAGCTGATACCGCTTGACCGTGCCTTCCTCGCCGTAGATCCCCGCAACGACAATGTCACCGTCCTCAGCGTGCGACTGGTGCCGCGCGACGACGTAGTCACGGTCCCAGATGCCTGCATCGATCATCGAATCGCCCCGGACTCGCAACATGAACAGCTCGCCGCTGCCGGTGAAATCCGCGGGCAGAGGAAGGAGTTCTTCCACGTTTTGCTGGGCCAACACGTCGGTTCCCGCAGCAACATCGCCGATGAGGGGCACATGCCGAGCGGGCCGCCGTTCTCCTTTCACACCTGTCTGCCAGTCGAAGTTCACGATGAGGGCTCTCGGACGGGACGGATCGCGCCTGACCCAGCCTTCGGCTTCCAGCGTGCGCAGGTGCCGGTGCACGGTCGCAGGCGACTTGAGGTCGAGCTCCTCGCCGATTTCTCGCACTGACGGGGGATAGCCGCGTTCGCGCTGCGTCTCGTCGATGAACGCGAGCATTCTGCGCTGGCGTTCGCTCAGATGCGCGACTCGCTCGTCGGCAGGACTGGCATCTCTCATCGTGATTCTCCTGAGACTCCGCAGGCTAGAGCGGCATAGTGTTTGGAGCTGTTGTTCCGAGCACGATCATAACAACAATCGTTCCGAATTGCGAGCATATGTTCGAGATCTCAACGATGGTCTCGAAGCAATCTCGACGGCAGCCTCGACGATGGTCTCAACGCGAATCTCGACGACAGTCTCCACAACGTCTGCGGAGCCATCGCACGAACAGCACGTTGTCGTGCGTGATGACGTGCTCCAGCTCGAACTCGAGCGGAGATGTCGGCACCGCTCCGGCCAGCGGACTCGCGGCAATGCGCGACGCTGCGGTGCCAACGGCCAGCGGAGCGTGTGTGAGGTTGATCTCATCGATCAGGTCGGCAGCCAGCAAACCGGCGTTCAGCGTGGGGCCGCCCTCGCACAGCACGACGCGGGCGCCGCATGCGCTCAGCTCTTCCAGCGCTGCCGCGAGGTCCACGCGTACTTCGCCGGAGCGCAGCAATTCGGCGCGGCCGTCGAATCGCGCCGCGTTCGCGGCGTCGGCGCCGCTGGTGGTCACGATCACCGGCAGCGGCGCCGCGGGAGTCGCGAACAGTGGCAGATCCGGATCGACGCTCAGCGACCCGCTCACCACGGCGATGCGGGCACCCGGCTGCCGCGCTCGTCCGTATCGCTCGGCATTCGCTGTGCCGGCCCCGACGAGGATGACGTCGGCTTGGGCGCGCAGAGCTGCGAACATGGCTCTGTCGGCGTTGCCTGAGAGATCTGCGGACACTCCCTCGACAGTCGCGGCCCCGTCGATGCTCGCCACCATGTTGAGCAGCACCCAAGGCCTGCCGGGCTGTGGCGACCGTGACCCGCTGGCGGCCTGTCGGGGGTCCACTGGCCTCGTCGGCGAGGGGAACAGCCGGCGCATGCGAAGAGTCTGCCACCGTACTCCTCACGACAAACTCAGGAAGAAACCCTGCTTGTCCACAGCGATGGGATTTGTCCACAGCAATGGGCAGTTGTGCACAGGATTATCCCCATGAAAGACTTGCCGCTGCTTGCTTCTGTTTCACAGGGCTGAAGCAATAGGATCGCGGGTTCATGGCGATGACCGAGGCACTGCGGGCGGCGGGATCAGAGTCCGGTCGCCGACCCTCGGGCGCGCCGCTGCGGCTGCGTCGGCACTTCACCACTGCCGGGGTCCATCCCTACGAAACCGTGCAGTGGGAGCGTCACAACGCATCGATCACCAGGGCATCCGACGGCACGGTGGCGTTCTCCCAGCTCGACGTCGAGTTCCCGGCCGACTGGAGTCCCACTGCGGTCAACATCGTGGCGCAGAAGTACTTTCGCGGCACCCTCGGCACACCCGAACGCGAGCAGTCGCTGCGCCAGGTCATCGACCGCGTCGCTGGCACGATCACCCGCTGGGCAACTGACGACGGCTATTTCTCCTCATCTGAGGAAGCGACGGTCTTCGAGGCCGAACTGTCATGGCTGCTGCTGCATCAGCGGGTCGCCTTCAACAGCCCGGTCTGGTTCAACATCGGCGTGAAAGGCGTGCCGCAACAGGCCTCGGCGTGCTTCATCCTGGCAGTCGACGACGAGATGGAATCCATCTTGGAGTGGTATGTCACCGAGGGGCGCATCTTCAAAGGTGGCTCTGGCGCTGGTGTCAACCTCTCGACGCTGCGGGCGTCGTCCGAGCCGCTGTCGGGCGGCGGCACAGCGAGCGGACCGGTCAGCTTCATGCGAGGCGCCGACGCATCGGCCGGCACGATTCGCAGCGGCGGCAAGACCCGGCGCGCCGCAAAGATGGTGCTGCTCGACGCTGACCACCCAGACATCGAGGCGTTCGTGTGGTGCAAGGCGCGCGAAGAGCGCAAGGCACGCGCACTGGCGGCAGCGGGCTTCGATATGGAACTCGACGGCGCCGATTCGTTCTCGCTCCAATACCAGAACGCCAACAATTCCGTGCGCCTGCCCGATGAGTTCATGGCAGCAGTGGAAGCCGACGCGGTGTGGGAGCTGCGAGCGCGGACCAGCGGCGAGGCGATCTCGACCGTCGGGGCGAGGGATCTGCTGCACCAAGTTGCCCAGGCGGCGTGGGAGTGCGCCGATCCCGGCGTGCAGTACTCGACGACGATCAACAACTGGCACACCTCTCCGGCTCACGGTCCGATCAGCGCCAGCAATCCCTGCAGCGAGTACGTCCATCTCGACAATTCGGCGTGCAACCTCGCCAGCGTCAACCTGCTGCCGTTCCTAGAGGCCGAGTCCCGGGTCCGAGCGGCTTGCGTGCCCGTATCCAATGGGAATGGGGAGCAAGAGCGGGAAGCAGCAGACGACGTCGCTCTTCGCGACTTCGACGTCGACGGCTTGCGTCAAGCGGCTCGCATCACGTTCATCGCCCAAGACGTGTTGGTGAGCCATGCGGATTACCCGACCGAGCTCATCGGCGAGACTTCTCGTCGCTTCCGCCAGATCGGCTTGGGTTTCACGAACTTGGGCGCACTGCTGATGGCAGTCGGCGTACCCTACGACTCTCCGTCGGCGAGGGCACTCGCTGCATCTCTCACTGCGCTCATCTGCGGCGAGGCGTACGCCACCTCCGCCGATCTGGCCGAGCGGCTCGGTCCGTTCGACGGTTTCGCACCCAACGCCGATGCGATGACTGGTGTTCTCGTTCGGCATCGCAACGCGCTCGACGACATCGAGAGCGGTGCAAGCGAACCGGGTGAACTCGGAGACGTCTCGGCGGCGGAAGGCTGTGCAGTCCTGACAGACGAATTGCGATCAGCGGCGGCCGGGCGCTGGGATCACGCTGTCGCTGGTTGCCAGGCACACGGCGTCCGCAACTCTCAGGCCACCGTCATCGCACCTACCGGAACGATCTCATTCATGATGGACTGCGACACCACGGGGATCGAGCCCGACCTAGGCCTGGTGAAGCACAAGAAGCTCGTCGGCGGCGGCGATCTGCATATTGTCAACTCGACGGTGCCGGTCGCGCTCGGGAGGCTGGGCTATTCCTTGGGAGAAATCGCCGACATCGAAGCGCACATCCTCGAGACCGGCCGCATTTTGGAGGCACCGCATTTGGCCGAGCTTCACCGCGCCGTCTTTGCCTGCTCTATCGGTGACGACGCGATCTCCCCGCAGGGCCACGTCTCGATGATGGCGGCGTGCCAGCCCTTCGTGTCGGGTGCGATCTCGAAGACCGTGAATCTCCCGGAATCCGCAACAGTCGCCGACATCGAAGCGCTGTTCATGCAGTCCTGGAGGCTCGGCCTCAAGGCCGTGGCGATCTACCGTGACAACTGCAAGGTGTCCCAACCGCTGTCGGTCGGCCCGGCATCGTCAGCCGCCGACGCTGCCGCGTCCGCCACTGCTGCGCTGCTGGGCAAGCCGCCTCCTCAGCGCAACCGCTTGCCGCGCAGTCGACGATCGCGGACGTTCTCGTTCCGGGTGACCGATTGCCATGGCTTCATGACGGTCGGCGAGTACGACAACGGCCGACCAGGCGAAATTTTCTTAGTCGTAGCGAAGCAGGGTTCGACGCTGGCGGGGATCATGGATGCCTTCGCCATCTCGGTGAGCCATGGCCTGCAGTACGGGGTGCCGCTGCGCTCCTATGTCGAAGCGTTCACCAACATGCGGTTCGAGCCGGCGGGACTCACTGACGATCCAGAGCTGCGGATCGCCACCAGCATTGTCGACTACATCTTTCGCCGGCTCGCGCTCGAGTACCTGTCACTCGACGAGCGCAGCGAGTTGGGTGTGCTCAGCGTGGACGAACGGATCGACCCGCCCCTGCCGGGCCTCGAGAGCGCTTCGGTCGAGACCGCCATCGGCGCCGAGCCGACGCCCGACCCGCCGTCGGCACCGGTTGAGCCCGCCGGGTACCGCGATGCGCCGCTGTGCATGACGTGCGGCGACAAGATGGTGCGCGCCGGCTCTTGTTTCGCTTGCCGTTTCTGCGGTGCGACGAGCGGCTGCGGCTAGGAGACTGCTGAGCAATTGCCGAGATCGCTGATTCTCGGATACAAAGCCGCAGGTCAGAGCGCTGCGGGCTTGCCCGGATCCGAACAAATCGGCAGTCTCCTACATCAACCGGAAGCTGTTGGCACCTGACTAGCGCGGGACTAGCGCGCAGGGCAGCAGTCGTTCGCACAATCGTCGGGATGCGGTCCGAGGCGACCGACAACCGGCCGATCGTTGCACAGCCCCGCAGTTTCCTCGACGAGGTCGACGAGTGCCTCGACGAACAGCGGATGCGTACCGACCGTGCGAGCTCGCACCATCGTGATGCCCGCCCGTGCAGCGGTCGCACGTGCGCGGGTATCGAGGTCTACCAGCACCTCCATGTGATCAGACACGAATCCGAGCGGTACGACAAGGACGGTCCGGCACCTTTGGCCGGCGAGCTGGACAAGACGGTCGTTGACGTCCGGCTCCAGCCAGGGCACATGGGGGGGACCGCTGCGGGACTGGTACACCACTTCGATGCCGCCCGACAGACCGGCGTCGGAAGCGACCATCTCGGCGGCGTCGTTCAATTGGGCCTCGTAGTCGCAGGCTGCCGCCATTGCGCGCGGCAGGCTGTGCGCGGTGAACAGGGTGTGCACATCGCCCCGAAGGCGGGCGCCGTCGAGGGCCTCACGGACACGCTCGGCCGCGGCCCCCACGAATCCTGGGTGGTTGCCGTACACCCGCACACGGGTGAACTGCGGCGCTCCGCTCACACTGGCGGCAGCCTTGGCGAGGTCCTCGTGGTACTGGCGGCATCCCGAGTACGAGCTGAATGCTGAGGTCACGACCACAGCGGCATTCCGCATGCCTTCGGCGACCATCTGGCGGACCGTGTCGGCCAGGTAGGGGCGCCAGTTGCGGTTCCCCCAGTAGCAGGCAAGCCCGTTGCCCCGGTTGGTGAGCTCGGCCGACAAGGCTGAGAGGAGCTGGCGGTTCTGCTCGTTGATGGGACTCACGCCGCCGTGCCGCAGGTACTGCTGGGAGACCTGGGCAAGCCGCTCGGCTGGCACCTTGCGTCCTCGAGTGACGTTCTGCAGGAACGGCATGACATCGTCAGGCCCCTCGGGTCCGCCGAACGACAGCAGCAGCACGGAGTCGATTGCAGCGGGTCCGAGCGTCGCCTGGGTCCCCGCGGTCCGGAAGGACTGCATCGTTACAGGCTTGCTGGGTCCTACGCCAGCGGTGGTTGCCTCGCTGCTGTGAGATGCGGGCACGGGCGGTTCCGACGGTGCTTCTGGGCGCGTCTGCGAGCTGTCCCTCGCTTGGCCCCGCGGGTCGCCGGCTCGAACGGGACTGGGCGGGGCCTCGAGTGACGTAGCGGGCATCGTTCGTGCGGACGCCGTTCGTTCAGCAACGACGAGCAGAGGGACCGCGCCGATGCCGATGAGCATTGCGACGATGAGGGTGATGTTGTACCCGCCGGTGTCGACCAGAACGCCCAGAATCGGCGGTCCGATCATCGCTCCGAAACCCGCAGCGGTGTAGAGGGCGCCGAGCACCCCACCGAGACCGAGTGGCCCGAACAGGGTTGCCGCCACTGCAGGCGACAAGGCAATGAAGCCCCCGTAGCTGAATCCCATGACGATGGCGAATGCCAGCAGCAGCCACGGGCTCAACTCGGCGCCGAGCCAGAGGAGGTAGCTCAGCGCCATGGTGAGGAACGACAGCTGGTACAGGCGCATGAGCGGCACGAACGTCCCGAGGGCACCCAAGCCGAGCCGGCCCACGATCGAGGCGCCGCCGATGATTCCGACCAGCAGTGCACCCCCGGTCCTGCCGATGCCGCTCACGTAGTCAGGCAGGTAGACGAACGGGATGAACAGGCTCGCGCTGAGCAGCAGCATTGACAAGTAGATGAACACGAAAACGGCCAGTCGGCCGTGCAGCAAGCTCTGCAGCGAGGGCAGTTCGCCGGCATCGACGTGTCCCGGCGGGCGGCGTGCCCCGACCGCAGCGAGCAGCATGATCGCTACCGAGACAATCGCGAGTATCCGGTAGCTCGACCGCCATCCATACGCGCTGATCAACGCTTCTGCTGCGGGAGAACCAACGAGCGTGCCGACACCGATGCCCGCGACAGCGACGCCCATCGCAGCGACTCGTCGCCGCTCGAACCAGCCCCCGACGACAGCAACCATTGGCACGTATGAACAGGCGACACCGATTCCCACGCCCATGCCATAGGTCGCGTAGGCAAGCCAGATGTTGTCGACCAGCGATGTCAGCCATAAGCCGACGAACATGGCCGCGGCGCCAGCAAGGAGCACAGGTCGGGGTCCGAGACGGTCGGCGATTCGACCGGTGACGATGCCCAGCGTGAAATAGGCGAATGTGGTCAACGAGAAGAACAGCGAGGTCTGGCTCGCGCCGATTCCGAACTCGGAGCTGATCGCAGAGAAGAAGGCGCCGAAGCTGTAGGCGACGCCGAAGGATGCGAGGGTCGCGAGCGCTGCCGAGAGCGCGACGACCCATCCGGCAGCCGAGTCCAGCCGAGCGGTCGGTGTCTGCGTGGTCATGGATTTACGTACGGTTTGCAGGCACCCGCGCAGTCCGATGCGGTACTGCTGCCAATGCCGTTGTCGGCGGCTGAAAGGTCGTGATTGCCATGCTGGTAGTCGGCTGCCCTTCGATGCACGCATGCGCTGCCGACGCGGCTGCGGTGTGCGGTGCGATCGGGCACGCTACTGCCCTACCGTTGCTGCCGTCCCCTCGATGCCGGCCTGAGCCGATCATCGCCGTCACAGTCGGCAAGCCCAGCCAGGAAGCAGCGAAATGGCCTCATTGACTGTCGTCAGCAACGCACCGAGCGCTCCCGATGTCATCGAGCGGCCCGACATCCGCCAGACCGACGGCGATCACGACCGGTTCTCCCACTATGTCGACAAGACGGCGCTGACCCGCTCGGCCGTCAGCGGCGAAGCGGTGGTGGCGCTGTGCGGCAAGAAATGGGTGCCCATCCGGGACGGCGAGCGCTTCCCGGTGTGCCCCGCCTGCAAGGAGATCTACGCCGGCCTCAGAGGCTGAGGCCCAGGCCCGAGCGGTCCGTGAGTCCATGCTGAACCGGGATTGGGACTGGAGCGGGAAACAGAGGGCGCGGACAGCAGAGGGACTCGCTGCCCACGCGGCTCCTCAGTGCATGAAGCGAAAATATGGGCAGTGGCCGATCGCAGGACGCGACTAGCCTTGAGTTCATCGTGACCGCACCAGCCGTCGGCAGACCCGATTGCCGTCTGAGCGCCATTGAATTCATGGGCGCTGTTCCGCCCGTCTACTGCGCCGGAGTCCCGTGACCGACACACAGGTTCGGATAAACGTTCCGGGCAACCACCTCATGGTCGGGGTGCTGGGCCAGCGCGACGAGCACCTGCGGCTTGTGGCGGGTCACTTCGCAGATGCCGACATCCATGTGCGCGGCAATGAGATCACCGTCGCGGGTCCCAGCGCAGCAATGGTCGGGCAGGTCTTCGAGGAGATTGTCCACGTTCTGGAGGCCGGCCAGCGCATCGAGCCCGAGGTGCTGGACCGTGTCATCGACATGGTCGAGGCGGACGAGAGCCCGAGCGATGTGCTCTCCGCGCCGATCGTGCGCGCTCCCAACGGCAGGGTCGTGCGTGCCAAGAGCGCCGGGCAGAAGCGCTACGTCGAGATGATCAGGTCGAGCATCGTGACCTTTGCCGTGGGACCCGCCGGGACTGGCAAGACCTGGCTGGCCGTGGCACTGGCCGTCGATGCCCTGATGTCCAAGGCGGTGCGGCGGATCGTGCTGACACGGCCCGCGGTGGAGGCGGGCGAGCGGCTCGGCTTCCTGCCGGGCGACTTGATGGCGAAGATCGACCCGTACTTGGCGCCGCTGTACGACTCCCTCTACGACATGCTGGATGTGGAGACCGCGGCGAAGCTGCTCGAGCGCAAGACGATCGACGTGGCGCCGCTGGCGTTCATGCGGGGCCGCACGCTGAATGACAGCTTCATCATCCTGGACGAGGCCCAGAACACCACGCCGGAGCAGATGAAGATGTTCCTGACGCGCATCGGCTTCGGCTCCAAGGTGGTGGTGACGGGGGACCGCACGCAGATCGACGTTCCCGGCGGCAAGAGCGGCCTGCTCGATGTCGAGCAGGCGTTGGACGGCATACCCGGACTCGCTTTTGCGCGCCTCGGCCGGCGAGACATCACGCGGCATCGCATTGTCGGCGACATCGTGGCGGCCTATGACCGACGTGACGCGAAACGCAGCGGCAGCGACTGAGCGAACTGGGCTGCGCCGCACCGATGTCGGCCGGCAGTTGTCGGCCGGTGCCTGCGGGGGCACTCACGGCGGCAGCGTCGTGCTGATCGCCGATCGCCAGGACGATGTGCGGCTCGACGCTCAGCGCTACCGCGCCTTGGTGCAGCGGGTGCTCGAAGCCGAGGGAGTGCCGCATCCTTCGGAGACTGCTGTCACCTTCGTCGATCCCGACGAGATGGCGCGCCTGCACCAGATCCACATGGGTCGACCTGGGTCTACCGATGTGCTCGCGTTCCCGATCGACTTGGCGGATGGCACGTCGGCGACGAGGGCTCCGACAGATGACGTCCTGGTCGGCGACGTGGTCGTGTGCCCGGCGGTCGCCGCTTCCAACGCTGCAGCGGGCAAGGGTTCACGGGAGGGTCACGACGGCAGCGTTGCCGCGGAAATCGATCTGCTCGTCGTGCACGGCGTGCTGCATCTGCTCGGCATGGACCACGCGGACCCGACCGATGCAGCGGTAATGCACGCCCGCGAGACCGAGCACTTGCGGACTCTGTGGGGGAGTTCGTGAACTGGGTGCTCGGCGCCGTGGGGGCCGCCGTCCTGCTGGCAGCCGCCATGTTCCTGCGTTTGGTCGAAGCCACGTTCGTGCGTTTGGGACGGGCACGCGCTTCGGGCTTGGACGAGGCGAACGGGACCGGTGAGCGCCACAACGGCGAACGCGACAACGGGCATGCGAACACGCAGGAGCGAACGTCGCTCGAAGAGCTGGTCGAGGACCGCGAAGTCGTTCTGGGTCCGGTGTCGCTGTTGCGCGTGGTGGCCCAAGCCACGCTGGTGGGCGGGATCACGTGGATCGCCGCGAGTCGTACCGGTGCGGCAGGAATCATCGCCGCTATGGCTGTCACCACAGTGGCACTCGTCGTGGTGACAGAAGCGCTGCCTCGCCGCTGGGGAGTCGAGGCGAACGATCGGATGGCGCGGGTGCTTGCGCCCGTGGCACGGGTGTTGAGCCGCGCTGCGCCGCTTGTGTGGCTGGCTCGCCTGTTGACCGCACCCGCGCGGGCGTTCGGTCCTGCAGCGACTGAGAGCGACAGCGGTGAGATCACTGAGGACGAGCTAGTCGCGCTGGCGTCGGCCGCAGCTCAGGCCGACCTGATACGTGACGACGAGGCCGTGCTGATCGGCCAGATCATGGAGTTGGGCGACACCATCGTGCGTGCGGTGATGGTGCCGAGACCGGACATGGTCACTGCGAGCTTGAACGACAGCGTTGCCGACGCTCTCGAGACGATCATCGACTCCGGCTTCACGAGGCTGCCTGTGATCGGCGACAGCGTGGACGACCTGCGAGGCATCGTGCTCGCGAAGGACTTGATCGCAGCTCATCTGCACGGTGCCGACGCTGTCGGCTCAGCGCAGCCCGGGTTCGCGCAGCCCGACGACATAGCCCAGCCCCAAGACGGCGCAGCGACCTGCGCGTACGTGCTGCGCCCTGCCAACTTCGTCCCGGAGACCAAGCGGGTCGGCGATCTGATGCGCGAGATGCAGGAGTCCAAGTCCCACCTGGCGATCGCCGTCGACGAGTACGGCGGCGTGGCAGGGCTCGTCACGCTGGAGGACATCATCGAGGAACTGGTGGGCGAGATCGCCGACGAGTACGACGTCGACGAGGCCCTTGTCCAGGAGGTCGGCGACGGAGCGTTCAGGTTCTCAGGTCGGCTGCCCGCGTCCCGGCTCGCCGAGGTGCTGGAGTTGCGCCTGCCCGAGGGCGACTGGGACACGGTCGGCGGCCTGGTGCTGGACCGCGCCGGACATGTGCCCGAGCCTGGCGAGACCGTTGAGCTCGACGGCTGGTGCTTGTCCGCTCTTGAGGTCGAGGGCAGGCGCATCAATCTGGTCGGGGCCCGGCGGGGCGCCGGCTAGCCAGCGGTTCGCGATGCGCTCTGGCTTCGTGACCTTGGTCGGCCGACCGAATGCAGGCAAGTCCACGCTGCTGAACTGCCTCGTGGGCACCAAGGTCAGCATCACGTCAGACAAGCCCCAGACCACGCGCCTGCGGGTCATGGGCGTGCGGCACATGGCTGACGCCCAGATCGTGTTTGTGGACACTCCCGGCATCGGCAAGCCGGTCACGCCATTGGGCGAGCAATTGAACGAGACAGCCCGCACGGCTGTCGCCGATCTGGAACCGCCCGACGTGATCTGCATGGTCCTCGACGCGACGGCACCGCTGGGCCGCGGCGATCGGCTGATCTGGAAGTCATTGCCGCCCGCCGCCGACACCGTCGTCGCCGTCACCAAGTGCGACTGCGCATCAAGAGCCCAGATCGCTGCGCAGCTGGCAGCCGCAGCGGAGTTCGACGCCGGGGCGTACTTCCCGGTGTCGGGACGGACGGGCGAAGGCACCGATGTGCTGCTGGCGCACTTCGTGGAGGGTTTGGAGGAGGGACCGGCCTACTTCGGACCGAAGAGAGTCACCGACCTTCCTGACGCGTGGCGCATTTCCGAGGCCGTGCGCGAGCAGTTGCTGGCGCGATTGGGCGACGAGCTTCCCTACAGCATCGCCGTGCGGGTCACGGAGTGGGAACCTCGCCGCATCAGGTGCGATATCGCCGTGGAGCGTGATTCCCAGAAGGGCATCGTGATCGGGCGGGGAGGCGTCATGCTGCGCGAAATCGGCACGGCGGCGCGGCGCGAACTCGGCCTCGACGGCGTGTACCTCGAGCTGCGTGTGCGTGTCGAGCCCGACTGGCAGCGCACACCCGATGCAGTGGCGCGCATGCTCGCTCCGGACGCTCCCGTCAACCCGGAGGGGTGACGGCGCTGTCCGAGCGGGTTCAGCCTCTTGCTGATTCAGGCGGTGTGGCGGTCGCGGATGGCGTTCAGAAACGAGGTCGCCTCGGCCCGCGAGACCGTGCGGCGCATGGGGGGCAGGCTCTCGAGCAGCCGTGCGCGGTAGCCGGCGGTTGCGAGACGGGAGTCCAGCACCGCCACGACGCCCCGGTCGGTGGTTGTGCGGATGAGCCGGCCGACGCCTTGGGCCAGCAGGTCGGCGGCGTTGGGAACGTCCACCGTCCTGAACGCGTCGTCGCCGGCCAGCTCCCGCCGGGCCGCTGCCAGCGGCTCGTTGGGGCGGGCGAAGGGGAGACGATCGATGGCCAGCAGCGACAGGGCCGGCCCGGCAATGTCCACTCCCTGCCAGAAGCTCATCGTGGCGCACACGACGGTCGCAGCCTCGGTGCCCAGTGCTTCCAGCAGGGCAGTGCTGGATCGGTCGCCGCCCTGGCGCAGCACCCCGATGCCGTCGAGCGTTTCCTCCAAGGCATCGGCTGTCTCGTTCAGGGCCCGCCAGCTCGTGAACAGCGCCAGCGTGCGCCCGCCCACAGCCTCGATGAGTCCTGCCAGTTCCGCGACGGCCTCGGCGCGGTGTTCCTGCCGGTTGGGCGCAGGCAGGTGACGAGCGCAGTACAGCAGCGCGTTCGACTGGTAGTCGAAGGGGCTCTCCACTGACAGATAGGCGTGATCGGCGCTGGGCACGCCGAGCCGGCTGACGAAGTGCGGTCCGAGCGTCGCGCTGGTGAGGATCGACGCCTGACGTCCCCAGAGCCGGCTCGCCAGCAGATCGCCGACACCGAGCGGCGCGAGGCGCAGCCTTCCGCTGGCTTCGACCAGGATGGCGGTGTCTGCCGGCGGAGATGCCGCCATGCGCAGCGCAGTCAGCGATTCGGCGGCCAGCCGTCCGACCCGAAGGCGCTCTAGGTCGGCGTCCCCGCCGCTGTCCGGCTGCTCAGATCGCAGCTCTGCAGCCAACTGCTCAACCCTGCTGTCCGCCGCCTCGAGCAGGCTGGCCAGATCGCCGGTGATCGCTCCCAGGCGGGTGTCGCGCAACGGATCGAGCTCGGCTGACAGTCGTGTCGCCACATCAGCGACAGCATCTGCGGCTGCCCCGCCCGCACCGGCGTTGCGTGCTTCGGCAGCGAGCCGCACGAAGCCCGCCGGGGCGATCTCCAGGCCGGCCACCTGGGTGACCACGGCCTCGATCTGGTGCGCTTCGTCGAACACGACCGCGTCGTGCGGGCCGAACAGGAACCCGTCGCCGAAGAGGTCGATGAAGTACAGGTGCTGGTTGGTCACCACGATGCCGGCTCGTGACGCCCGCGCCCGGGCGTCCTCGGCGAAGCAGCGATGACCCTGCGGGCAGCGTTCGGCGCCGACGCACTCGGTGCTGGTCACCGACACTGAGGACCACACGCGACCCTCGGGTGCGACTGCCAGCTCGGCCCGGTCTCCGGTGCGGGTCGTGCGGACCCAGCGGTCGATCTCGGCGAACTGCCGCTGCTGGTCCAGGTCCGCGGCAGACAGCCTGGCCCCGCCGAAGTCCATCTGCTGCTGGGAATGGGCCTCCCAACGGTGGCGGCAGAGGTAATTGTTGCGTCCTTTGAGCAGTTCCCACCGAATCGGGCGACCCAGCCGCTGCGCCAGGCCCGTCGCGACCAGCGGCAGGTCCTTGGTGACCAGTTGGTCCTGCAGCGCCAGCGTGGCGGTGGCGATGACCACTCGTTGGCCGCCGGCGGCGGCGAGCGCCGCTGGAACCAGGTACCCCAGCGACTTGCCCACGCCGGTTCCCGCCTGGCACAGCAAGGTGGTGCCACCGCTGATCGCCTCAGCGACGGCAGCGGCCATCTCGGTCTGTCCCGGCCGGTGCTCGCCGTCGTGGCCGAGCGCTGCGATTGACTCGTCGAGTGCAGCGGCGACATCGTGCTCCGCAGTCCTCGATGCACTAGGCGCCGGGGCAATGTCCCAAGGCTCGTCGGTCATCGACCCTCACGTCGGTTTGCTGCAGGCTTGGCTCGCTGCGGCCCGTAACGGTACGTGTACGGCACGGCTGTCATGCAGGGCGTATCGGTACTCGGCGACGAGGGTTCTACCCTGCGCAGTGTGAAGCAAGGTGCGGGCATCGATCCGACGTGTCTGCCGACTCACGTGGCCTGTGTGATGGACGGCAACGGACGCTGGGCGCAGGCGCGCGGCCTGCCGCGGACCGAGGGCCACACTGCCGGCGAGGAGGCCTTGATCGACACCGTGGAAGGAGCGGCGGACATCGGCCTGCAGTGGCTCACGGTCTATGCCTTCAGCACCGAGAATTGGCGGCGTCCGCCGGCCGAGGTGCGTTTTCTCATGGGCTTCAATGAGTCGCTGCTCGTGCGGCGCAGCCATGAGTTGCACGAGCGCAACGTGCGGATCCGATTTGCCGGGCGTCCCGACGCGCGCATCCCCAGACGCGTGCGGACACGGATCGACGAAGCTGTCGAACTCACCGCTGCAAACACCGGACTGACCTTCACGGTGGCGTTCAACTACGGCGGGCGCGCCGAGATCGCCGACGCCGCGGCCGCTCTGATGCGTTCAGGCGTGGCTGCAGAAGAGGTGGACGAAGCGGCCCTGGCGAAGCACCTCTACGACGCCGAGATGCCCGATGTGGACCTCTTGATCCGCACCTCGGGCGAGTTCCGCGTGTCGAACTTCCTGCTGTGGCAGATGGCCTACAGCGAACTGGTCTTCACCGACACACTCTGGCCGGATTTCCGGCGGGACGACCTGTTCGACGCCATCTGCGAGTTCCAAGCTCGCGATCGCCGATTCGGAGGTCTGAACGGCTGACGCCGGGTAGCCATGACGTCGGGGCTGTCTCGGGGCGGCACCGGATGCGCAACGACGAGGGGTGTGCCCCCAGATGCAATACCGGGACCGAGGAGTCGTGCTCCGCACCATCAAGCTCGGCGAGGCTGACCGGATTGTCACGATCATCACGTCGGGGCACGGCAAGGTTCGGGCCGTAGCGAAGGGCGCTCGGCGAACCCGCAGCCGGCTGGCGGGCCACGTCGAGCTGCTCCGCCACGTCGACCTGCAGATGTACCGGGGACGCGGAGAACTCGACATCGTCACCGGCGCGGTGACGCTGGACCGTTGGGGGAGCCTCCGCGAAGATCTCGACCGCGTGGGCACCGCCATGTCGCTGGCCGAGGCAGTCGATCAGATAGTTCACGATCGTGGTGAAGATCCGATGCCATACCAGATGCTGGTGGGTGCACTGGGCCGCCTGGATCGTGGCAGCGCCGAGATGCTGCTGCCGGCGTTCCTGCTGCGCCTGCTGGCCCACGAGGGAACTGCTCCGATGCTCGATGAGTGCGTTGTGGGCGCCGGCTGCGATGACGGCGGCGCCGCCGCGTTCGACCCGGCTCAGGGAGGCGTCACCTGCGAGACCCACCGGCGAGGCCGCCCGCTGTCGCCCGGCGCGCTCGAGCTGTTGCGCTCGATCATGGCGGGGCAGGTGAATGCCGTCCTCGAAGCGCCTCTGTCAGCAGACACGCATGAGGCCGCAGCGGTCGTCACGCGCATGTGGGAGTACCACATCGACAGGCGGCTCCGAAGCGCTGACCTGCTGGGCTAAGGACTCGGGCCAGCAGGCACTAATGCGACAGCTACTCGCTTCGAACTCTGCTCTGATTACCGACCGGCTCTCGCCTGCCCGCGCGGGTCCTAAGCCGCAGGCCAGCGCCGCGAAGTGCTGGCCTGCCGGGCTGAATCCGCCCGCTGTCAGGGAGTCCTCTCCAGCCTGTCCACCTGCCGGTATGACCCGTCCTCACCGATCACGGTCAGGAACACATTGTCGGAGCCCTGATTGTCGCCCGGTGCGAATGTCAACTCGAGACCGTCGATATCGATGGTCCCAGAGCCGTACACGGCATCGAGGAAGCACTCCCTGCTGAGGTCAGGCCCGCAAGCTTTCAGGCCCTCGATGGCCAAGCGGCCCGCAAGGTAGCCCTCCAGCGACACGAAGCCGGGCTCCGCATTCGGGTCGAAGTCTCGGAGTGCAGCCGCGTAGCTTGCCACGACCGGAACCGTCGTGTCGTCTGGCAGATTCACCACTTGAGTCACATAGAATCCGGTACCGGCATCGCCGAGCTCAGCAGCCAAGGCGTTGCTGCCCACGAACGACACGGCCATGAAGATCGGGTCGATCTGGTTGCGCAGCAGCCGGACGGCCTCTGCTGCGGGCGCGTAGGCGCCGATGATGATGACCGCTTCAGGATCTGCGGCGGCGATGCTGATCACCGCGGACTTCACCGCGGTGGTGTTTCTCCGGTAGTACCACGAAGCGACTGGTGCCAAGCCCCGGCGTTCAAGCGCCTGTCGCACGCCTTCCAGTCCGTTGACGCCGTAGGAGTCGTTCTGGTACAGCACTGCGACTCGGGTGGCATCCAAGTCCTCGGTGAGACGCTTCACCATCTCTTCGGTCTCCTGAAGGTACGACGAACGCAAGTTGAGCACGTTGGTCAACTCGGGGTCGCGCAGCAGTTCGGCACCGGTGAACGGGGCGATGAACGGCACTCCCGCAGCGTGGGCGATCGGCGACGCTGCCCGAGAGGTCGGTGTGCCGACAGCGCCGATCAAGGCGAAGACCTGTTCGTCTTCGATCAGCCGCAGCGTATTGGCGAACGCGAAATCGGCTTCGTAGGCGTCGTTGAGCGTCATCAGTTCGAGTCGGCGACCGTGGACCCCTCCGTCTTGGTTGGCCTCATGGAACGCAGCCTCGATTCCCAAGCGCATGCCGTCGCCCAACGCTTGAGACGGGCCGCTGAACGCGGCTGACTGCCCGAAGAGGATCGCATCGTCAGTGATGCCGGGTTCTGCCGGACTCGAAGCCTCTGCCATCGGCGGGGCAGGCGCCGGCATGCCTTGAATGTCCGCCGTCAAGGCCTCGACCTCGAACAGCAGCTGGTCAAGAAGCACTGCGTTTTCCTCGATCAAATCGCTTTCAGCGACGACGAGTTCCAGTCGAAGCCTCAAGAGGTCGAAGAGGTTGTTCTGCCCGGTCCCCGCGGCGAGCTGCTGCCTCGCGAGCGGAATGAGCTCGGGTGCCAGATCGGCGCTCCCGTGTGCGGCGAGATAGTCGACGCTCCTTCTGATGCGCTCTGCAGCTGAGTCAAAGGCTTCCTGGCTGCGCGCGACATAGACCGGGTTGGTCAGCTGGCTGACGACTGTCAGCAGTGTGTGGCCGAACCCGAGGTCGGCCGCTAGATCTGCCGTGAGCCGGTATCGGAGAAGATCCTCGTCGCTGGGCGGGGCATTGCTGCCGAGCGCCGTTGCCAAGTCGAAGAACTGGTCGTCCACGGCGCTGATGGCAGCGGGGAACAATCTGGCCGTGCTTGCGACGCCGAGCCGTCGGATATTGGTGGCCGATTCGGTGATCGCGTTCAGCAGCTCTGGCCGTCCCTGCCCTATTCGCTTGGCGTTGCCGACCATCCGGTCGACGAGCGTCGTGATGCGGCCGGCCCGGTCGCCGACCGCCGCGGTGAGCGCAGCTTGTGCTCCGCTGAGGGTCTCGTCGAGACTGGCCGAAGCGGCCTCTTCAGCAGCGAGGTCCTCCGAGGTCATGTCTCTGTGGGTCGCAGTCGGCACCAAGGCGTTGGCATGGCGGGCGATGGTCACCGCAGCAGCCAAGGCCTCGGCATTGCCCGCAGTGGCTTCTGACGGTTCGGTCGGCGTCTCGGCTGAATCGTCGGGTTTTGTCTCGACGTCGGTCTCACCGGCGGCATCGCTGTCGGTTTCGACCTCGCTCTCGTCGCTGGCCTCGATGGTGCTCTCCGTGGCGCTGCGGGCATCGTCGTCGCCTGTATCGCCGGCCTCGTCAGTCGGCGAGCAGGCGGTGAGCGCCGTTCCGGCCACCAGCACACATGCGGCGATGGCACCCATGAGTCCGATCCAGCTAAGGCGTCGGTGAGTGGATCCGGTTCTCATCATGACCTCGCTTGTTGGCAGCAGTTGGCATCAGTTGGCATCAGTGGCACTAGCCGAGGATACGGCTGCGGCCTTGGGGATTCTCGACGCTCTCGTGCAGCCGCTTGAAGCGCTTCTCTGCCCGTACATCTGACGTGGAGCGCCACCACCGCCGACCCCGCCAGAAGGCGCCGGCGAACGCCAGCAGCGCCAGCGTCACCTGCGTGCGAGCCAAGCCGCCGCACAGCGGATGCGGGCTGGGGGGCGGGACGTAGCGCTGCCCGGTGTTGCGGGCCGTCGTGTAGGCATCGGCTACTGCCTCTCGCACCTCTGCGAGCTCTACGACAGGCGGTGCGAGGCTCAGGAGCGGCATCGAACAGGTCCAGTCGACCTCGCCCTCACGAAGATCCTCATAGGGTCCGTCGAAGACCGGCAACGGCATGAGCAGCACTATCAAGCCGAGGAATGCGCACAGGAAGACCACTGTCGTGTCGCGCAGCCTCACGGCAGTGAGCCTAATGAGCGGTGCGCACCGGGTGAGGCTCCCATTCGGCGAAATTCGCTCCGGTGCTCTAGGAGGCTGGTCGGAAAGCCGCTATTTCGGCGTTTGTCAGATGCAAACCCGCAGGTCAGGAACTTGCTGTGTCGGCAAGATCCCCATTTCCGACCACCCTCCTAGGCGACCGTCAGTACCCTTGCCTCCCGTGACCACGACCGCTGGCGCCGACTTGCACGAGCCGGCCGCTGATCCCGCGCTGTTCGACAAGATCGTCAATCTCTGCAAGCGCCGCGGCATCGTGTTCGGCTCCGCCGAGATCTACGGAGGGTTCCGCAGTGCCTATGACTACGGCCCGATCGGTGTCCAGCTCCTGCGCAACGTGAAGGACGCGTGGTGGCGTTCCGTGGTCCAGTTGCGCAGCGACGTGGTGGGTCTCGACGCTTCCATCTTGGGGCCGCCCCAGATTTGGGAGGCTTCTGGCCACCTCAAGAACTTCACTGATCCGCTGGTGGACTGCACCGAGTGCAAGACCCGCCACCGCGAAGACCAGCTCGACGATCCCGACGTGTGCCCCGACTGCGGCCGGCGCGGCACCTTCACCGAGGCCCGCGCCTTCAACCTCATGTTCCGTACTCACGCAGGTCCTGTGGAGGGTGCAGGCACCGAGGTGTACCTGCGGCCCGAGACGGCTCAGGGCATGTTCCTCAACTTCAAGAACATCCTCGAGACCAGCCGCAAGCGGCCGCCGTTCGGCATTGCCCAGGTCGGCAAGTCATTCCGCAACGAGATCACGCCCGGCAACTTCGTGTTCCGCACGCGCGAGTTCGAGCAGATGGAGCTGGAGTTCTTCGTGCCGCCCCAAGAGGCCCAGCAGTGGTACGAGTACTGGCTGGCCGAGCGGCTCGAGTGGTACTCGTACTTGGGTATACCCCCAGAGCAGTTGCGCCTGCGGGCCCATGACGCCGACGAGCTCAGCCACTACTCCAGCGGCACCAGCGATGTCGAGTTCCTGTTCCCTTGGGGCTGGGGCGAACTCGAGGGCATCGCCAACCGCGGCGATTACGACCTGCGTCAGCACGCCGCCCATTCCGGCCAGAAGCTGGAGTGCTTCGACCAGGCCAGCGGCGAGCGCTACGTCCCGCATGTCATCGAGCCGGCGGCCGGCGCGACACGCGCGCTCATGGCATTCCTGCTCGCTGCGTACCGCACCGAGACCGTCAACGACGAAGCCCGGACGGTGCTGGGCCTGCACCCGCGGCTGGCGCCGTACAAGGTGGCGGTGCTGCCGCTCTCACGCAAGGCGCCGCTCACCTCGCTGGCAGCCGAGGTGCTGGCGCTGTGCCAGCCGCACTGGATGTGCGAGTACGACGAGACTCAGGCCATCGGCCGGCGCTACCGCCGCCAGGACGAGATCGGGACGCCGTTATGTGTGACGGTCGACTTCGAGTCCATCGATGACCGGTGTGTCACCGTGCGCGACCGCGACACGATGGCCCAGGACCGGGTGCCGATCGCCTCGTTGGTGGAGCATCTGCGCAGCCGTCTGGATCTCTAGCGGCGAGGGGCCGGAAGAGCGCGAGCTTGCGGGGGATGGCGATGGCGAACTCTGGGCACAGACTGAGCGTTCGCCAGCAGCGGGTCGTGGCTGAACTCAGCTTCGACGAACTGACAGCGGCTTTGCATCCGACATTCGCCGGCGATGCGGGGGTGGTGCTGACCACCGGATTGGCGGCCTCGCCGGGCGCAGCCTCCGGGGTGGTTGCGGTCGGCTCGCAAGCTGCGCTGGATCTCGCATCGGCGGGCAACACGGTGATCCTCGTCGCCACAGAGACAACCCCCGCCGACGTGGCGGCGATGGGTCTGTCGGCGGGAATCCTGACGGCTCGGGGCGGGATGGCGAGCCATGCCGCGGTGGTGGCCCGTGGCTGGGGGATCCCTGCGGTGTGCGACGCCCGGGAGATCAAGGTGGGCGCTGAGAGTTTCGCCGTCGGTGAGCACCGCATAGCAAACGGCACTCCGATCTCGATCGACGGTTCGACCGGCGAGGTGACGCTGGGAAGCCGGGAGGTCTCGGCCGCCGGGCCAGATGCAGCGCCGGGAGGAGCAGCAGCGCCGGGTGCGGGTGCGGGGCCGACGCTGCCGGTGCTGCCGGCGGAGATCGCCGAGGTGCTGGGCTGGGCAGATCTCGTTGTGGGGGACCGGTTCGCCGTGCTGGCCAACGCCGACTCTGCCGCCGATGCCGCAACGGCCCGTTCGTTGGGGGCGCGAGGCATCGGACTGTGCCGCACCGAGCACATGTTCCTCGATCCCGACCGGCTCGGGATCGTCCAGCACGTCATCTTGAAAGGGCACGACGAGCATCTTGACGACTTGGAATCAGCGCAGCGGAACGACTTCAGCGAGATGCTCGAAGCCATGGACGGTCTGGGGGTGACGATCCGGCTGCTCGACGCGCCGATGCACGAATTCTTGGCGGGAGCTGATCCCGGCGAAGCCGCCGAATGGCACGAGCACAACCCGATGCTCGGGGTGCGCGGCGTGCGATTGGGTCTGCTGCGGCCTGAGCTCTATGCAGCGCAGGTACGAGCGATAGCCGGAGCTGTCCGCGACCGCCGGTCTGCTGGAGGCGATCCCGATGTCGAGATCATGGTGCCGCTCGTGTCGACTGCCCGTGAGCTCACGGCGTCAGTGAGCGCCATTCGTTCAGCTTGGGCAGGCACTCAATCTGGTTCTGCGCCTCCGATCGGGACCATGATCGAGACGCCGCGAGCCTGCATGATTGCGGGCCAGTTCGCTCCCGACGTGGAGTTCATCAGCTTCGGCACCAACGATCTCACCCAGATGGTCTTCGGATTCAGCCGGGACGACACAGCGACACGCGTCATCGTCCCCTACGTCTCCGACGGCCTGCTGGAGGCCGACCCGTTCGCCTCGCTCGACCCCGACGGGGTCGGCGAGATGATGAGCGGGGCCTTGGGGCGCGGCCGTGCCGCCAACCCGAACTTGCGCGCCGGCATGTGCGGCGAGCACGGCGGCGACCCCGCCAGCATCGCCTTCGCCGTGCACACAGGATTGCACTACGTGTCGTGCTCGCCCTACCGGGTGCCCGTCGCCCGCCTCGCCGCAGCCCAGGCCCTGCTCGCGGCGTCCGGCTAGACAGCCAGCCCGGTCGAGGCGCCGTGTGCGCCCGATGCAACACGAGCGCTGTCGGAAAATTGTCGTGCTCGAGACCGATGGTTGTGCCAAGGTGAGCATGTCGGCAGGTGCCTGCGCTGGAGTTGCCCGTGCCTCCTCAAGCTTTGTCAAACCACCGTGCCTGTCGACGCATTCACCGCGAGCGGATGGAGGCCGAACATCCCGGCAAGATCGCACTCTTGCACGACGGCGACGTGGTGGGCGTTTACGAAGACCGAGAATCCGCGTACTCCGTCGGCGTGACCAAGTAAGGCCCCGGCGAGTTCTCCTTCGAAGAGATCGGCGCCCAGCTGATCCGTGCAACGGGCGGTGTCGCAGTCAGTTACTAGCGTCTTCGGCAGATGAGCATCCGAGATTCTGATGTACAGCGCGTCCGCGAGGCCACCGATCTCGTCGCGCTCATCGGCCGCAGGGTGAGCCTCAAGCGAGTCGGCAGCCGCCACGTCGGGCTGTGCCCGTTCCACACCGAGAAGACGCCATCGTTCAGCGTCGATCCGGCGAAGGGCTTCTACCACTGCTTCGGCTGCGAGGCATCCGGCGACGCGTTTACGTTCCTTCGAGAAACCGAGCACCTGGGCTTCAATGAAGCTGTCGAGCAGCTAGCCGCTGCGGCAAACATCACGCTGACCTACGACGACCCCGGCGCGCAACGCGCGAATCAACGACGCAAGGAGCTGATCGACCTGCTCGAGAAGGCCGCTCGCTTCTACCACGAGCGCCTGATGAACGGCTCCGATGCGGGTCCGGCACGCGCCTACCTGCGTCGGCGTGGCTACGACCGTGACACCGTCGTGAAGTGGCGGTTGGGGTACGCGCCGCCACGGTGGGATGAGCTGTGTCGACATCTCGGCGTGCCGCCCGAACAAGTGGCCGCGGCGGGACTGGCCTACGCCGAAGCGGGCCGGGCACGAGCGGGACCGCGGCGGGGAACGGGACGCCCCGGCTCAGAAGCTGGCGCGATCGGTGGCACCGCCGTCAGCGATGAACTTGGCAATACATCAGGTGACGAGCCCGAAGGCGGGTCCGATGACGAGTCCGCAGGCGACGACGCCACCGATCGCGATGTTTCCAGCGCATCGGACTTTTTCCGCGATCGGATCATGTTTCCGATCTGCGATGCGAGTGGGCGAGTTGTGAGCTTTGCCGGCCGCCTGCTGCCCCGGCCCGACGAGTCGACCCCGACCGGCCCGAAGTACAAGAACACTGCGGGCACTGTTGTATACGACAAGAGCAAGGTGCTGTATGGCTTGCACCTCGCGAAGCAGCCTGCGCGCAAAGCGGACCGGGTTGTGGTGTGCGAGGGATATACCGACGTCATTGGCTGTGACCTAGCCGGGATCGCCGAAGCAGTTGCTACCTGCGGCACGGCGCTGACCCAGCAGCACGCTGAGCTGCTGTCGAGATCGGCGAAGCGCATCGTGCTGGCCTTCGATGCCGATGCAGCGGGACAGACCGCCACCGAACGGGTGCATCAATGGGAACGCGAATACGGACTCGACGTCTTTGTGGCCGCATTTCCTGCGGGTTCCGACCCGGGTGACCTCGCCGAATCGAACCCGCCTGCGCTGCGCCGAGCGCTCGAAGAAGCCCAACCACTGCACGCGTTTCGCGCCGAGCGAATCCTGCAGCGGGCCGAACTCGACAGCCCCGGCGGGCGCGACCGGGCAGCAGATGAGGCGGCTGAAGTGCTGGCCGTCTATCCGGACGATGTACTTGGTGAGACTGATCTCGAGCCCATCGCGCGCCGCATACCAATGGCCGTCGAGGATCTGCGTCGACGTGTCGCGGAGGCCCGGGTGCGATTGGCCGACCGTCCAGCATCCGAGCGGCCCAGGCATGTCGAGCCTCCGCCGCCACCCGATCCCGGTGATGACTACTTCGAGGCGGACTACAACACGGAATGGGAACCTGCGCATCAACCCAGCGCCGAAGTAGAGGCACCATCGCTCGCGCGTCGTGTGCAAGTGCAAATCGATCAGTCGAACCGGCACAGGGCAATGCGTGAGCGGCTACTGCTGGAAGCCGCAATGGCACCTGAAGGCGATGCAGTGTCCCTGATTAGCCCAGAGTTGTTCTTCAGCGACATCGCGAGAGAGGCGTTCTCGCGCATCGTCGCCCAACAGGTTCACGACGAGGGTGGTGTGATGTCCAATGCTCCGGTGGCTGCCGACAGTGCACTCCCATTGCCTGATGAATCGGATGACAGCGTGCGGGCTCTGATTGAGGCAGCAGCAGCAGGTGGGAAGAAGTTGTCATCGTCCGACGCACTGAGACGGGTGGCGGACGAACTGCGACACTACGTTGCTGACACGATCCGCCGGATCGGCGACGGCACCGATGTTCCCTTTGCAGTCCTCGCATCTGCGGCCTCCGATGCTGAGCGGTACCACCACCGCCGCGGATGGCTTCGCTGGCTCCGCGAGCGAGATATCGAATTGCGCGACCCCCGGCAGCAAGCTGGTGCAGCGCCGGTCGTCGCAAAGTGGATTCAAGGGGAGTTTGCGACGGCGACAACTGGCCCTAGCGAGGAGTTGCCGGCCTCGTGAGCTCCGTGCCGACTTGGAAGTCCGCGGATGTCGGAGTTGGCCACAGGACTCGGTTCCGTCTGGACTTGCACCCGCAATGGTTCCGGCCGCTGCACCTGCCGATTGACTCGACTGATCCAGAATCTTGCGCTCGTTGCAGCCGCGTGCCTGTGCCATCGGGAATGATGTTCGGGCTGTGACCACTGCCTGTGAAGAACTGTCGCGCTGTTTGGCGTTGGATCTTGAGGTCTCTCGCAGGGACAATCGCATCTACGCCATTGCAGGGGTTGCGGCAGACACGGACCGCAGCGTTGTGTGGGCCAAGAGGCGCCGATCCGCCGATCAGCCCAGCGAGTGCGTCATCGGCTATGAAGGCGACAGAGCAGTCTGGACCAGATCGGCGAAGTCAGCAAGCGAAGCGCTCGTCATGCTGGACAAGTTGGCTGAAGGCGCAGAGTTTGTTCTCGGCCATAACCTGATCAAGTTCGATCTGCCGATCCTGCAATCCGTGAACGCCGAACTGCGGCTGCTGCGGCTGCCGGTCGTGGACACGCTGTGGCTCAATCCGCTGGCATTCCCGCGTCATCCGTATCACCGCCTCGTCAAGCACTACAAGGACGCCCCGTTGACGCGCAGCGAGCGCAACGATCCGTACCTCGACGCTCGGTTGGCGATGCAGTTGTTCACCGACCAGCGCGAGGTGTTGCGCGAGGCACCACCGGAATGGCTTACGGCCTGGCACTGGCTGACCACCAGAAACCTCCCATCAGCGGGTTTCGATCTGTGCTTCGAGGCATTGAGGGGCGCTCCAAAGCCCGACGCCAGCCGAGCGCGCGAGGCAATCGGCAGATGTCTTGGCGATCACGCCTGCGAATCGCAGCTTCGACGGGCGATCGCGGATGCTTCAGAGCACGGCTGGGCGCTGGCATTCGCAATGGCGTGGATCTCGGTGTCGGGAGGGAAGTCGGTGATGCCGCCTTGGGTGCGCCACCAGTTCCCGGGCGCTGCCCATCTGGTGAGGAGTCTGCGAGATGACGCCTGCCGCGATAAGCGCTGCGCCTGGTGTCGCGTTCGCCATGACTCCGAGCGAGAACTCAAGCGGTGGTTCGGCTTCGATTCGTTCCGATCCGAGCCGGCCGACCCCGAGTCCGACGAGCCGCTGCAGCAGGTGATCGTCGAGGCGGCAATGGCGGGACACGATGCGCTGGCAATCTTGCCGACGGGTACCGGCAAGTCGCTGTGCTACCAGCTGCCTGCGCTGTCCCGCTATGACAAGACGGGTTCTGTGACGGTGGTGATTTCGCCGCTTGTAGCGCTCATGGCCGATCAAGTGGCCGGTCTTGAACGCCAGGGCGTTACCTCGTGTGTCACCGTCAACGGTTTGTTGTCGCTGCCCGAGCGCGCCGAAGCCCTCGACAAGGTACGACTGGGGGACGCGGCGATCGTGCTGATCTCCCCCGAGCAGCTGCGTAACCCATCGGTGCGCAGCGCCTTGGCGCAACGCGAGATCGGCGCTTGGGTGCTCGATGAAGCTCATTGCCTGTCGAAGTGGGGGCACGACTTTCGTCCCGACTACCGGTATGTAGGTCGTTTCATCCGCGAGAGGTCCGAAGGTGAGCGAGTGCCGCCGGTGCTGTGCCTCACCGCTACGGCCAAGCCGGAGGTAAAGGCGGAGATCTGCGAGTACTTCCGGGAGCAATTGGGCGTCGACATGCGAACCTTCGACGGTGGCAGCCGCAGGACGAACTTGAAGTTCGAGGTGTTGCCGACGACTGCTGCGATGAAGCTCCACGACGTCAAGACGGCGTTGGAGCACAATCTCCCGGACCAAGCATCCGGCGGAGCGATCGTGTACTGCGCGACCCGCAGGCGCACCGGCGATATCGCCGAATTCCTTCAGGCGCAAGGTATCGATGCTGATCGCTTTCACGCAGGTTTGCAGCCTGAAGAAAAGAAGGCCATCCAGCAGCGGTTCATCGACGGCGAGCTTCGAGTCATCGCTGCGACCAATGCGTTCGGGATGGGTATCGACAAGCCTGACGTGCGACTGGTCATCCACGCCGATATCCCTTCATCGCTGGAGAACTACCTGCAGGAAGCCGGCCGAGCCGGCCGCGACCAGCAGCAAGCGCACTGCGTGCTGCTCTACACCGAAGATGACGTAGAGCGCCAGTTCGGGCTATCGGCCAGGTCGCGGCTCACGCGGCGCGAGATTCACGGAGTGCTGCGCTCGCTGCGCGCCCTTGACCGCCGAAGCGGGCGTACCGGCGAGGTGGTGGCCACGTCGGGCGAGATTCTCAGTGAAGATGAGGCGGACGATTTCGCCCGTGATTCGGCCACAGACGACACGCGGGTCCGCACAGCCGTGGCGTGGCTTGAAGAAGCGGAGTTGCTGACCCGCGAAGAGAACCGGGTGAGCGTGTTTCCATCGTCGTTGCGAATCGGCACAGTTGAAGAGGCTCGAACACGGCTCGAAAGCGCTGACGACCTCCACGAGGGTCAACGGCTAGCGCTGCTGGCAATCGTGAAGGCATTGATCGATGCGGACCCTGACGACGGAATATCGACAGACCAATTGATGGGAGTCGCCGGACTTAGTTCGGACAAGCTGCGGGCTGCCTTGGGAGACCTCGAACGCTGTGGTCTCGCTACTAACGACACCGTCGTGACGGCGTTCGTGCATTTCGGGGTGCGCCGTCCGTCCCGTAACCGCCTCATTGATGCCGCAGGTATGGAGGAGACCCTGATCGGCCTCATGCAGGTGTCGGCTCCCGACCTGACGGCTGGTGAATCGGCGCCGTTGAATTTGCGCGTGACAGCTCAACAGCTTCACGATGAGGGATTCGCCGATACGCGACCGGAGCACATCGCTCGCGCGCTGGAAGGCATGGCTCAGGACGGGCGCGGCGACAGTGGAGGCCGAGGCAGCGTTTCTGTGCGCAAGCATGCGGCCGAGGGCGTGCTGGTGACGCTGAGGCGCGAGTGGTCGTCCCTTGCCGGCATCGCCGAACGCCGCCGCAGAGCGGCAGATGTCCTGCTGGAGCATCTGCTGACGAAGCTGAAGTCGGGCAGCCGCGGCAATGATCTGCTGGTCTCGACGACGCTCGGCGAGTTGCAGAAGGCGGTAGACGACGCAATCGAGGCCGATCCGGCGCTGCGGGCTGACACCAAGGATGCCGCCCGCAGGCTCATGGAGCGTGCGCTGATGTGGCTCCACGAGCAGGAGGTCGTCCGGCTGAATCGAGGCCTCACGGTGTTTCGGCCCGCGATGACCATTTCGCTCGAACGAGAATCACGAGGATTCAGGCAAACCGATTTCCAGGAACTCGGTGAGCACTATGGCCGAACGGTGCGGCAGATCCATGTGATGGCCGAATTCGCTGAGCAAGGCCTCACCAAGGTCGCCGACGCGCTGCGCTTGGCACTCGACTATTTCGAACTCGGCGAGGACGAATTCGTGCGCCGCTGGCTGCCTCAGCGTCGCGGTGAGATCGATCGCCCGACCACCGCGCAGTCGTGGAAGGCGATCGTCGGGGACCTGTCGAGCGCACAGCGAGCGATCGTGGCGGACAATCGCGAGACGACGAATGTGCTTGTCCTCGCGGGACCGGGTTCAGGTAAGACGCGAGTGCTCGTTCATCGCATCGCGTATCTCATTCGAGCGCGTCGGCAGAACCCACGAGGAATTCTGGCCCTTGCGTACAACCGGCACGCCGCTGCGGACATCCGCCGTCGCCTGAACGAGTTGATCGGCGACGACGCAAATGGCGTGACGGTGCTTACATGCCATGCACTCGCCATGCGGCTGGTCGGTGCCAGCTTCTCCGGTACCGCGACCCGGGCCAGCGACAGCAAGTTCTCCGAGAAGCTCGACGAAATCATGGCGAAGGCCATTGCGTTGCTGGAAGGAGGCGAAATCACACCCGGAGAAGCTGAGGAGGCCGAGGAATCTAGGACGCGCCTGCTGGCTGGTTTCCGATGGATACTCGTTGACGAATACCAGGACATCGGCAACCACGCGTACAGGCTGATCTCCGCGCTCGCAGGGCGAACCGCGACTGACGAGGACAGTCGGCTGACGCTGTTCGCGGTGGGCGACGATGACCAGAACATCTACTCGTTCAATGGAACTTCGCCGGAGTTCATTCGGCGATTCCAGCAGGACTATGACACCAGGCCGGAGTACTTGATCGAGAACTACCGCTCGAGCGGCCACGTCATTGGTGCCGCCAACGCAGTCATCGCGTCGGCGAAGTCGCGGATGAAGACTGGCCGCGCGATCCGCGTCAACCGGGCACGCCGCGGTGAGCCAGCCGGCGGAGAGTGGCAATCGCTCGACCCAGTGGCGAACGGCAGGGTCCAGGTACTGCACCCGAGCGGGGATTCGGTCGCTCAGGCACAGGCTGCGATGGTTGAGTTGAGACGCCTCGCAGGCCTAGCACCGAATTGGGACTGGGCACGCTGCGCTGTGATCGCCCGCGAGTGGAGTCACCTCCAACCTGTCCGGAGCATCTGCGAGCAGGTCGGCATCCCGGTGCAGCTTGCCAACGAAGGCGATCTGAGCTTGTGGCATCTACGCGAGACCCAAGCTCTGGTCCGCGATGCTCGGCTGCACCGAGGCCTGTTGGGAACCGACGACCTTCGCAAGTGGATCACCGACCAACGACGCGGCCCGTGGGTCGACCTATTGACAGAGGCAATCATCGAGCACGAGATCGAGACTGGCGGTGGCGAGGTGCTGGCGGTCTCGTTCATCGAGTGGCTGGCAGAGTGGTGCCGGGACACTCGGCGCCGTCAGCGAGGGGTGCTACTGCTGACGGCGCACCGCGCGAAAGGGCTGGAGTTCGACCATGTGGTCGTGCTCGACGGGGGATGGAGTCGACGCAATCCCGATGAAGATGTCGACGCGTCGCGACGCTTGTACTACGTGGCCATGACGCGCGCCAAGCAAACGCTGACGCTATGCCGCATGCACGACGAGCGTGGGTTTCACGACGAACTTGACGGCAAGCCTTCGGTGCTCTGGCGCTCTCCGGTCGCACTGCCGCCGCCAACTTCCGAACTTGCTCGCCGATACCGGAGCCTGACGCTGAAGGACGTCTATCTCAGCTTCGCTGGTCGGATGCCTCCCGACGATGGAGTGCATCACAGCATCGGTGCGCTGTCCCCAGGCGATCCTCTGCAGGCCCGGGAACATCAAGGCAAGTGGGAGCTGCGCGACGGCAACGGCGTGCAAGTGGGGATGCTGTCGCGTTGGTTCGAAGCGCCGAGCGACATGCGTTGCGTCGAGGCCAAGGTCTCGGCGATCGCAACATGGAGCAGTGAGCACTCCGACGCCCAGTACAAGCAGGAAATGAAGTGCGACCAATGGGAGGTCGTGGTACCTGAACTCGTCTTCGAGCCAGACGGCGAAACGACCCACCGTTAGGTCGCCAATGGACGCGCCCCGGTTTGGCCGGCTGGTCAGGCGGGCTCCGGGGGTGGGGCTCGAACCCACGACAAACGGATTAACAGTCCGCTGCTCTGCCAACTGAGCTACCCCGGACCGATCGGGCAGCGATGTGCCCGAACGTGCGGGGCAACCATACCGGCCCATCAAGAGCCGGCCGAGCCGAAAAGCCGGAAATCAACCGCCGCGTCTCTTGCCCTCGTGGCAGTGTGAATCCAAGAGGCGGACATGCCGATCTCCGCCGGCATCGCCTCCGACCAACATCTCCGGCGTCGATATTGAGGCTGCGGGTCGGTATGGGATTGCGACCGACGGCACGTGGGCCGGGTGGGGATCGAACCCACGACCCAGCGATTATGAGTCGCCTGCTCTGACCACTGAGCTACCGGCCCGGCTGCACGGTATCGGCCCAGAGCAGCCAAGTGAGGTGCAGGTCAACGACCCGCTCACGGCCTAGTAGTTTGCGCGTACGGCGCCGCGACGGCGCTGTGCAGGAGGAGTACCCACGATGCGCATCGGACTAACGCGGCGTCATGCCGACCAACTCACCAGCGGGTGCCGCCGACACAGGTCGCGGCGTTTGCTCGGCATCAGGCTCGGCGTGGTCATCGCCGCTTTCGCCTTGGTAGCGGTCGCGTGCGGCGGCGGAGGTGACGGTGGCGATACCGGCGACGACGCCGCGCAGGAGCCGGACACCACGCAGGAAACGACCGAAGATGCGCCCACGACCACACTGACCGGAGAGGAAGACGAGGTCGTCGAAGCCCGAGATGCGGGCGAGGCCACCGGCGAGGACGTCCGCGAGACCGAGACCGGCCCGGTCCATGGCGGCAGGCTCGTGTACGGCATCGAGGCCGACTCTGCCAATCCCTTCGTGCACTACGCGACATCGTGCGCGATCAGCTGCAGGATGATCTTCCGGGCCATCACCGACTCGCTGTACATCACTGACAGCCACGGCGAGATCGTGCCCTACTTGGTGGAGTCGGAGGAGCACAGCGACGACTACATGGAGTGGACGCTCACGATCCGCGACGGCATCGCCTTCCACGACGGCACGCCGCTCAACGGCGAAGCCGTGGCTTACAACCTCAACCTGTGCCGCTTGAGCCCGTTGACGGGTCCGGCGTTCTTGGGCGTCGACAGCGTCGTCGGCGAGGGCCAGACCGTCACGATCACGGCCAGCCCCGGTCAGCCGCTGGCTGCGGGCATCGGCCCGGCAGGCCGTGCCGAGGTGTGCGGGCAGATGTTCAGCCAAGCATGGATGGCGACGCTGCCGAACAACCCGCTGTACACGTCGCCGGCGTCGCCGCTCACGCAGGAGCAGCGCGAGGCGGCGCTTGCGAACGCCACCGGAGATCCCTCGGAACCGGTTGGGCTTGGTGCGTTCAAGTTCGTGAGCTACACGCCGGGCAACGGCAACAGCTTTGTCGCCGAGCGCAACCCGGATTACTGGCGTGGCCCCAACGGCATCACGGGCGAGAATCTGCCGTACTTGGACGAGATCGAATTCGTGGTAGCCGTGGACATCCAGGGCCGCTCGAATGGCCTGAAGGGCGGCCAGTTCGACATCATCCACACGGCCAACGCCGACGAGATCTCCAAGTATGAAGGCGACAGCGACTTCGTGCTGCTGCAGGCCAACGACTTCGGCGAGACCAGCTACAACCTCATCAATGTCGCTGCCGGCGTGAACCCGTGGCTCCAAGCAGTGCTCGGTGCCGAAGAGCCGATCCCGATGGATCCGACAGGGATCAACGGCGGCAACCCACTGTTGCATCTGAGCTGCCGCAAGGCGCTGGCTCATGCGTTCGACGGCGAGCGTTTCGCCACAGAGCGCCATAAGGGCTTGGTGCAGGTCGCCAACGGTCCGTTCCCGCCCGGCAGCATCGGCTACCTCGAGGACACGGGCTACCCGACCTACGACGTCGATGCCGCGCGGGCAGAGTTCGAGCAGTGCAAGGCTGACCACGGCCAAGTCCCGGTCGCGTTCTCGTTCAACACCACCAACGACGTGTTCAACGTGGAGTCCAACGAACTCATCGCGTCCATGTGGGCTGATGCGTTCGGCAGCGAGCTGGATGTGTCGATCCAGCCGATCGAGCAGGGCCAGTACATCAACCTGGCACTGGTCGGCGTGTTCCAGATGCAGGGCTGGCGCAATCACGGCGGCGTGGACCCGTCCGAGCAGTGGTACTGGTGGAGCCCGTTCACCGCGAATCCGGTCGATCCGTCCGTGCCCGAGTTGGCCCTGAATTTCGGGCGTTTCCTGGACCCTGCGATCTCCGATGCACTGAACGACATCCGGCACAATCCCGACCCTGAGGCACGGCGGAAGGCGGCCGAAGCCATCAACCGGGCATTCGCTGAGAACGTCTGGAACCTGTGGACGTACTGGACCCTGTGGGGCATCATCGCACAGCCACGGGTGCAGAACCTCACCGACCTGCCCATCCCCGGCAACGACGAGGGCACCTTCCCGGTGATCTCGGGCAAGCACCACCTCGCACAGATCTGGTGCACCGACGGGAACTGCCAAGGCTGAGCGTCCGGCAGCACGAAGCGGGAGACGGCAATTGGCGCGAGCGTGTTCGCTTGCAGCAGCGACAGCCTTCGCGCTGACAGCCGTCGCCTGCGCGGGCTGTGACAGCGACCGCTCGGACACCCAGTCTGACGCCGCCGATGACGCTGCGACCGCACTGGAGGGGAACCGGGCAGAAGCCGTCGAAGCTCGCGAGGCCGGCCAGGCCACGGGCGACGACATCCGCGAAGTCGTCAGCGGCCCCGTTCACGGCGGCCGATTGGTGTACGGCATCGAAGCGGACACCGCCAACCCGTTCGCGCCCCACGCGGCACTGTGCGCGATCAGCTGCCGCATGATCATGCGTGCGGTCACTGAGTCGCTGTACGTCACCGACGCGAACGGCGACATCGTGCCGTACCTCGTGGAGTCGGAAACCCCCAACGACGACTTCTCGCGGTGGACGTTGCGGATCCGCGACGGCATCCGGTTCCATGACGGAACACCGCTGACGGGCGAGGCCGTCGCTTACAACATCAACCTGTGCCGCTACAGCCAGCAGACCGGGCCGGGCTATGTCGGCATCGACGATGTCTGGGGCGAGGGCCAGTACGTCCACTACGAGACGTCCGTCCCGTTCGCGACGGGACCGGGTCCTGCGTCGCGTGAGGCAGGCTGCGGCTTCATGTTCTCTCCGGCGTGGCTCGAGACGCTGCCGAACAACCCGCTGTACGCCTCTCCGTTCTCGCCCCTGTCGGCTGAGGAACGGTCCGCAGGCTTGGCCAGCGCCACCGGTGATCCGGCTGCGCCGGTTGGATTGGGCGCATTCAGGTTTGTGGAGTACACACCGGGCAATGGCAACAGCTTCATCGCCGAGCGCAACCCGGACTACTGGCGAGGATCCAATGGCATCACCGGCGAAAACTTGCCCTATCTCGACGAGATCGAGTTCGTGGTATCCCAAGACATTCAAGGCCGATCAAGCGGGCTGAAGGCAGGCGATTTCCACATCATCCACACATCCAATGCCGACGAGATCTTCAAGTACGAAAGCGACGACGACTACGTCACGTTGCAGGCCAACAGTTTTGGCGAGACCAATTTCGCGATCATGAACGTGGCCGCGGGGACGAACCCGGTGCTCGCAGCGCAGCGCGGACTCGACGAGCCGGTTGCCATGGATCCGCTGGGGTTCAACGCGGCCAACCCTCTGGTGCACCTGAGCTGTCGCAGGGCCTTGGCACAAGCGTTCGACGGCGAGCGCTTCGTCAGGGAACGGCATAAGGGGCTTGTCCGGGCGGCGAATGGACCGTTCCCGCCGGGCAGCATGGGTTACTTGGAGGATTCGGGCTATCCGGAGTTTGATCTTGACGCGGCCCTTGTCTCCTTCGCCGAATGCAAGGCCGAGAGCGGTCAGAATCCGGTGACGTTCGGCTTCAACTCCACCGGCGATCCGTTCAACGTGGAGTCGAACGAACTGATCGTGTCGATGTGGCAGCACGCCTTCGGCGACGAGATTTCGGTGACGATCCAGCCGATCGAGCAGGGCCAGTACTTCGGACTCGCTCTCGCCGGGCTCTACGAGATGATGGCCTTGCGTGCCCACGGCGGCGTCGACCCGATCGAGCAGTGGCTGTGGTGGAACTCGTCGACAGCGCAGCCAATCAATCCCGCTGTGCCCGAGTTGGCCGCCAACATCGGGCGATTCCAGGATCCCGCGATAGACGCGGCATACGACGTCATCCGTCACAATCCGGATCCGGTTGCGCGTCAGAAGGCGGCTGAGGACGTCAACCGAGCGTTCGGCCGCAATGTCTGGAACCTGTGGACGTATTGGACCCTGTGGGGCATCGTCGCCAACCAGCGGGTGCAGAACATCACCGACCTGTCCATTCCGGGCAATGATGCGGGTTCGTTCGGGGTGAATGCGGGCGCACACCATGTCGCTCAGATCTGGTGCACTGATGGGGATTGCCATGGCTGAGCCAGGCTTGGCAGGGCAATGAGCAGCGTCCGGTGAAGCAGTACCTCCGTGACCAACTCGGGCGGATCATTGCGGTTGCCCTGCTGGCAACGATCGTGTGGGCATGGGTCTGGCGGCCGCCGTTCAGCTGGACGTTCGCGGTGATGATCGCCATCGGCGCCATCGGGGCCGGTATCGCTGACGGCCGCTACGCGTTGCGGCGTATCGTCAGCGTGGTCCCCGTGCTGGTCGGGGTGTCGTTCGTGGTGTTCGCGCTGATGGCCAGCCTGCCCGGCGATCCAGCCATCAACATCCTGGGTCCTGCGGCGACGGCTGACCAGATCGCGATCGTGCGCACCGAGCTCGGCCTCGACGAGCCGTTCTTCAACCGTTACGGCAATTGGCTGGGCGGCGTCGTGCAGGGGGATCTGGGCAATTCGGTGCAGCGCCGCGAGTTGGTAGCGGACGGCATTTCCAACGCCATCACGCCGACATTGCAGCTCATGGGGTACTCGGTGGTCATCTCGCTGGCCGTAGCGCTGCCCCTAGGCGTTTGGGCCGGTTACCGGCAGGGGACCAAGACCGACCGATCCATCAACAACGTGATGCTGGGATTCCTCGCCACGCCGAGCTACGTACTCGCCGTGCTGCTCGTGCTGTTCCTCGCGATCGGGGGACTCAGCGTGGCGGGCAACGAGGTCGGCTTCCGCGCACTGCCTGCTGCGCGCTACGTCCCGCTGGGCGCGGACGTGTGGCTGCACTTCAAGCACATGCTGCTGCCATCGCTGGCATTGGCCATGGGCCAGGCCGCAGTGTTCATGCGCCTGTTGCGCGCCGACATGATCGCGACGCTGCGGCTGCCGTTCATCGACTTGGCTCGCAGCAAAGGGCTGCCGACGAGGCGCATCTTGTGGCGGCACGCGCTGCGGCCGTCGAGTTTCACCTTGCTGACCGTCGTGGGTCTCACGATCGGCCTGCTGGTCGGCGGCGCACTCATCATCGAAGTGATCTTCACGCTGCCCGGGCTCGGCTCGTACATCTTCCAAGGAGTCAGCCAACGTGATTTCATTGCCGTGCAAGGGGGAGTGCTGGTGATCTCGACGCTGTACATCATCGTCCTCACGATGTCCGACTTCCTGTACTTGGCACTGGACCCGAGATTGCGCGGCCGGGAGGTCGGTACTGGTGCGTAGGCGTTTGGGCTTCTTCTTCTGGCTGGCGGTGGTGTACCTCGCCGTGCTCGCCCTGGCTGCGGTGTTCGCCGACATCCTGCCGATCAAGGACCCCACGGAGACGTTCGCAGGCACTTCGAAGCAGGGGCCGAGCGTGACGCACTGGTTCGGCAACGACGGTGTGGGCCGCGACGTCTTCAGCCGCGTGATCTACGGCGCCCAGGTCAGCTTGGTGATCTCGACCGTCGGCACTGCGCTCGCGTTGGTGATCGGCGGGCTCATCGGCATGGTGTCGGGCTACTACGGCGGGCGAGCGGACCGCTGGCTGACTTCCTCGCTGAATGCAACCTTGGTGATCCCGCCGCTGATTCTGTTCTTGGCGTTGGTGCTGTTCCTGGACTCCGAGGCGCGACGGCGCATTTTCATTCTTGTGTTCACGTTCGTGCTGCTGTCGATCGCGCCCATCGCTCGGGTGGTGCGCGCCGCGACCTTGACGTGGGCCGGGCAGGACTTCGTGCTGGCGGCCAAGACGTTGGGAGCCCGCGACGGCCGAATCCTGTTCCGTGAAGTTCTGCCGAACGTGGCCCCCGCTCTGGTCAGCTACTCGCTGATCATCATGGCCGGGCTGATCGTCGTGGAGGGCTCGGTGGCGTTTCTGGGCCTCAGCGTGCCACCGCCCACGCCGACATGGGGCGACATGATCAGCAAGGGCCGCACGAACCTCGATGTCGCGGCGCACATCAGCCTCATGCCGGCGCTGACGATGCTGGTCACCGTGCTGGCGCTCAACTTCGTGGGCGACAAGCTGCAGCAGTATTTCGAACCGCGGGAGTCGGTCCTGTGATGACGGTGCTATGCGGGCAGGGTTGTGATGACCCCACTGTGAGGACATTTTTCTGATGGCGGGAAGCGGCGACGCCCACCTTCGCCCCGAAGCGCTGCTGAGCGCGCGCGACTTGGTGGTTGAGTTCCCCGCTGCCGGCGGGCGCACGGTGTACGCGGTATCGGGCGTGTCCCTCGACTTGATCGAGGGCGAGACGCTCGGGCTGGTCGGCGAATCGGGCTGCGGCAAGAGCACCACGGGGCGGGCGATCCTGCAGTTGCCAAAGCCGACATCGGGCACGGTGCAGCTCGGCGGCAGGGAGCTCACCGAACTCGACGATGACACCATGCGCGAGGTGCGTCCGCGGCTGCAGATGATCTATCAGGATCCGATCTCGTCGCTGAATCCTCGCCGACGGGTACGAGACATCATCGCCGAGCCGCTCTTCATCGAACTCGAGAACCTGTCGCGGCGGACGGCCATGGCGGTGTGGCAGGAACGCATCGGCATGCTGCTGCAAGGTCTCTTGCAGCGTGCAGCGGCACCGTTGCGCATCGTAGGCCTGTTGGCCTCAGTCGCATTCGTGCTGTGGATCGTCTCCGAGGCCGTCGAGCGGCGCGCGCTCGAATCGTGGCTGGAGTGGACGCAAGTGCCTGCCGCGGTCATCGGCTTCCCGACGCTTGCACTGCTGGTGCTGGTCGGCGCCGTTGCTCTGTTGCTGGGCCTGATCTGGGTGCTGCTCGCAGTCATGCTGCCCTTCGGCTTGATGTCACGCCAGTTCGGCGAGGTCTCCAGCGCGGTCGGGCTCGCGGGCGCGGTCGTCACCACCGGCGCCAGCGCGTTCCTGACGAGGCGCACATGGTCGAGTTTCGGGGGATGGGCGCAATGGCTCAACTCGGGCGGACTCAGCCTGCTCACCGCCGTGCTTGCCGTGTGGCTGATCGCATCGATGCTGAAGCCCGAACGGGCCGGTGCCAGCGGCGTCGCGACGACGCTCAGCGCCATGCTGGTGCTGCAGGTGTTCTACGTCGCAGGACTCGACGACGGCGCGAAGCTCATCGTGCTGGTCGCCTCGGTCGTGGTAGATGCCTTGCTCTTGCGCTGGGTGCTGCGGCGCTACCGGGCGAATCGGGAAGCCGAGCGCAGACGGGCCGAGCCGCGTGTGCGGGAGGTGCTCGGCTACGTCGGCATCAATCCCGACGATGCCTTGGACCGACGCCCGTGGGAGTTCTCGGGCGGCCAGGCACAGCGACTCTCGATCGCGCGGGCACTTGTCAGCGTGCCCCAGGTGATCATCTGCGATGAGCCGGTGTCTTCGCTGGATGTCTCGGTGCAGGCGCAGATCCTCAACCTGCTCGAAGACCTCAAGAACCTGATGGGTCTGACGTTGGTGTTCATCGCTCATGACCTTGCCGTGGTCAAGAACGTGAGCGACCGGGTAGCAGTGATGTATCTGGGGAAGCTGTGCGAGGTCAGCGAACCCGATGCCATGTTTGCCCAGCCGGCGCACCCGTACACCGATCTGCTGCTGGCAGCGATCCCGCACCCTGACCCGGACGCAGAACTGAGCGCAGAGCGCATCGGCGGTGAGCTGCCGTCGCCGATGGACCCACCGTCGGGCTGTCGCTTCCGCACGCGCTGTCCGCACGCAGCGGAGCGCTGCGCCGCCGAAGAGCCAGAAATGCGAGAGATCGTTTCAGGCCGATTCGTTGCGTGCCACTTCCCGCTTGTGGGCGAATCAGCGTCCGAGCGCGATGGGGTTGGAGCAGCGGTGGCCGCCGCAGGGCAGAGGCAGCCGTGACGGAGGCGCCGACACCGCTCTCGGCCAAAGCGGATGCCGAAGGGCTGCCGCTGCTCGAAGTCGGCGACCTGCGGACCACATTTCACACACCGGCGGGTCCGCTGGCTGCAGTGGACGGGGTCGATTGGTCCCTGCGAAGGGGTACCCGGCTGGGCGTGGTGGGAGAGTCCGGTTCGGGCAAGTCGGTGATGTCCCGTTCGATCATGCGGCTGCTGCCCAAATCTCGGGTGACCTCGACGGGAACTGTCCTCTTCGACGGGATCGACATGATGTCGCTGAGTCGCCGGGAGCTGCTCGAGATGTGGGGGCCGCAGCTCTCGATGGTCTTCCAGGACCCGCTCGGTTCGCTGAACCCGGTCATGAAGATCGGCAAGCAGGTGGGGGAGGGCCTGCGTGTGCATCGGGATCTCTCGGCGCGAGCCGCACGCAGCGCAACGCTGGACTTGCTCGAAGAGGTGGGCATATCCGAGCCGCACCGGCGCATCGACGAGTACCCCCACCAGCTGTCGGGCGGGATGCGCCAGCGCATCGTGATCGCCATCGCGCTTGCGTGCAGCCCCCGCTTGCTGATCGCCGACGAACCCACGACTGCGTTGGACGTCACGGTCCAGGCCCAGATCCTTGACCTGCTCGAGACCCAGCGGGCTGAGCGGGGCATGTCGCTTGTGCTCATCACCCACGACTTGGGGATCGTGGCAGGCCGTACCGACGAGATCATCGTGATGTACGCAGGCCGCATCGTGGAGCACGCTGCCACCAAGACGCTCTTTCGGGACATGAAGATGCCCTACACCGAGGCGCTGTTCCGATCGATCCCCAAAGTCACCGACGACAGCCATGCCCGCCTCGAGATCATCGGCGGCCAGCCGCCGACCATGACCAGCCTCGATCCGGGCTGCAAGTTCGCCGCCCGCTGCAAGTACGCGCAAGACCTGTGCTTCGCAGAAGAGCCGGCGCTCATCGAGGTGCCGAGGCCGTCGAGACCTCGAACAAGTCGGGACGGCGAGGGCAACGACGCCGAGCCTGACGGCGACGAGCGCGCCCACACCTATCGCTGCTTCTACCCGGTGGGCACCGCCGAGGCCGCCGAGGCGCTCGAGCGCAACATCGCATCGGGTCGCGTGAGCGAGGCCGGCGTCGTCATCCGCGTCGACTGAGGGCCAGAAGCGCTCAGGACGGCGCCTCCTCGTACCAGTCTTGGGCGTGGTGCAGCAGGTAGTCGCAGATCTTGGTGCACAGGTCGAAGGACTCGCACATGTTGTCCTCGCCGCGCAACAGCGCTTGGAGCGACATCTCCCTGCGGGCCACGATCATCAGCGTCCGCTTGGCCGGATCGGTCACCGAGGTCAGCGAGTCGATGGCGGATACCTCGACCGGCAGGGCCGTGCCGCCCAGCCCTGCGAGGTCGGTTGCCAAGACCAGCATGTCGGGACCGTGGTCGAGCGGCGGCAGAGCCCAAGTGAAGTGCAGCGGCAGCCAGAACTCGTCGGGGGGGAGATCGTCCTCCGGTGTCGCCCACAGCACATCCTCGAAGGACAGCATCGTTCGCGGGTCGACCTCGAGCGTGAGATGCAGGTCGAGCGGCCCCCCGCAGGCCTCTGCCGGGTGCAGGTCGACTTCCCAAGTCTGGCGCAGACTGTAGGTCTCGATGAACTGCCGCTCGTCGTGAATGTGAAACCCATGCGCATGCGCATGGTCCTTCAGGCTTGTCACGTAGCCGGCGATGTCGATCGCTGCCATCAGGACGCTCCCTGCGCAGGGACGAAACGATGCGCTGAGGCTATAGCCCGGCGGGTCGCAGTCACCGTGAATTATGGAATCATGCGCGCCGATCTGGGTGCTGCGGCCAGATCGCTACCCTGCGCGCGATGTCGCCCCGTGCTGCGGTTGCCCGGACTTGGTCTCGCGAGGTCACGACGGATGCCGGCTCGCGTGCGGGCGAGCCATGACCGGTGCAGGCGACAGCTGGCTGGACCTGCTGCGATGCGCGGCCGACGCGGTGCAGACAGCACTTGCAGGGTTCGATCGCTGGCACGTCGGCGGTGACCGTCCAGATCAATACGCGCTCGATCAGGTGGCCGACGCTGCGGCGCTCGAGGTGCTCGACGCGGCAGGCGTCGGCGTGCTGAGCGAGGAATCCGGCTTGCGGAATGGCACTGGCAGCGAGGTCGTCATCGTGGACCCCGTCGACGGTTCCACTAACGCTTCCCGGCGCATTCCGCACTACAGCATCAGCCTGTGCCTCGTGGACAGCAGCGAAGCGCGTGGCAATGCCCTCAACGTGGGAGCTGAGGCCGGTGGTGTGACACCACGGGCTGGACTCGTGCGCCACTTGGTGTCGGGGGAGGAGTTCACGGCGACCGTCGGCGATGGCGCGCACTGCAACGGCCAGCCGATCAGTCCCAGTGGACGCACGAGCGGCGAGCGGGCGGTCATCGGCGTCTCGGGTCGCTCCGGCGCTGATCTCCCGGTGTGGCAGGTGCGGGTGCTGGGTTCCGCCGCACTTGATCTGTGTGCTGTCGCTTGCGGAAGGCTCGATGCGTACCTCGATCTCAACTCCAATCACGGCGTCTGGGACTACGCCGCGGGCATCCTGATCTGCGCCGAAGCAGGCGCATGGACCGGCGAAGCAGACGGCAGAGAGCTCTTCCATCTTGAGCACAGCGGGCGTCGTGGCCCCATGGCTGCCGGCACCGCTCAGCTTGCGGGCCTGCTCGACGGCTTCGGACGTCGGGGTCGCCGGTAGCCTGCGGAACCCGCCGACACGGTGCGGCGCGCGGGGCGCTTAGCTCAGCTGGCGAGAGCACCTCCCTTACAAGGAGGGGGTCGCAGGTTCGAGTCCTGCAGCGCCCACCGATGGTGGTTGATGGAGTCAGCAGCGCTGTGGTCGCCGTTGGATGCGGGGCTGTCGACGGCGGGCATGGTGCAATAAAGTGAATACAGTGATGGCTCGGCTTCGGGGACATGGTCGATGGGAGATTCTGGGAGGGGATCTTCGCCTGCGCACTCTGCACAGGTGACGACTGCGAGGCAGAGCGCGACCGTACTGGAGACGCTGATGCGCCGAGCTCAGCAGGGTGACAGGAGTGCCGGGGGGTGACGGGAGTGACGGTTCCGCGTACGAAGACACTCCTGACGCTGCTGGTGCTGCTGATGGCGGTGCTGGCGGCACCCGTCAGCGCCGACCCCCCCCCCCCCCCCCAACGGTTTCGGCCACGGCGGTCACGTCTGACCCGGGGATAGACGACTCGTACGCGACGACGGAGGTGATCACGGTGGGGGTCACCTTCAGCGAGGCGGTGGTTGTCACCGGCACGCCGCAGGTCACGCTGGACATCGGGGGCACCGAGCGCGCCGCGGACTATATCGAGGGGTCTGGGACTGTTCGGCTGCTGTTCGGCTACACGGTGGTGGCGGAGGACCGCGACGGCGACGGCATCGCGCTGGTAGCCGACAGCCTCACCCTCAACGGCGGGACCATCAAGGCGGCGGACGATTCGGCTGACGCGGACCTGGCCCACGCGGCGGTGGACTTCCCCGGCCACAAGGTGAACCCGATCGTCGCGGCGAACGTCGAGGACTCGCTGCACAACATCGACGAGGCCGTCAGCGAGTACACCACCGGCTACGTGGCCCAGCAGTTCACGACCAGCATCAACCCCGGGGGCTTCAGCCTCGCCGGGGTGCGGCTGCGGCTGGGCGACTTCACCGACGGCGAGATCTCGGTCACGGTCCGCGCCGACGACGACGGCGCCCCCGGCGACGTGCTGGTCGTGTTGACCAACCCCGACCCGCTGGCGCCCAACAGCATCAACGTCTTCACCGACCCGGACCAGGCGCAGCTCGCACAGCAGACCCGCTACTGGATCGTGGTCAACGAGGGCATCGCCGCCGACAGCCTGATCCCGGTCGCCGGCACGACCAGCAGCAGCTTCTTTAGCAGAGCGGCTGGCGCGATTGAGGGATTGCCGGCGGAGGAACAGGCTGGTGCTCTGGTCTGGGGTATCACCGCGCACAGCAGCCGGCGCGCGTCGGAGAGCGACGACTATGAGCAGAGCGCGACGCTGCTCATGTTCGGCCTGCGCACCAGAGTCAACGCCAACGAGACCGGCTTCACCTGCCATATAGGGAGTTCGCACGTAAATACCACTAATGCTGTGTTTCTGTCGATCGTTGGGCACGACAGCCAGCCGAGGGTGGAGGAGGGCGACGACATCACGGTATCGGTACGGTCGGACCACCATGGCGTCGACTCTTGCCAGGGCGAGCCGGAGGCGCCCTGGCGCTTCCGGCTGACGGTCACCCACACGGTCTCCAACTACACAGCGGACCGGGTGGCCGAGGAGCACGTCACCACCCACGAGGGGTTCATCCACCGAGACGCCCGCACCTTCACCCTGACCATCCCCACGATCAACAACGCGACCGCGGAGCGCGACAGCTACGTCGACGTCGAGCTGTCGGTGCCCGCCGAGCACAACTTTGCCCTCCCCGGCCAGCCGGGTCGCTTGCTTGCTATAGGGAACTCGAAGCGCTTCGTGCTCTTCGACGACGACCAGTACAGTTACAGTTTCACGCAGCCCTGCGATCAGGATTTCATTGACGTCGACGAAGGCGACACGGTCGATCTGCAGATCAGGCGCACTCCTCCGCCTGCATACCCGGAGTCGATACTGCTCCTGACCGTCACCGGAACCGCGAGCCGTCGCGATTTCACGGTGACGGACGGAACTGTGGCTGTGTCGTTCGCGGCCGGAGGGGAGTTTGGGACCGTCTCAGTCGACACGACACAGGACGGCACCTTGGAGAATCCGGAGTTGTTCCAGGCGCAGCTCTTTATCAATGGACTGGATGATCGGGCCACGCTTCCTTCATGTCCCGCGGGACGCTTCGTAGTGCAGGTCCGGATTCTGGACGACGACGACATGACGATCAACATGGGCCCGCAGACGCGCACCGTGGCCGCCGGGCAGACAATCCGGTTCGCGCCCGAGTTCGCCCGCACCGCCTATGTCGCACGTCCTTTCACGTGCGACGTCCCGTTTCCGTTCTTCTTGGATTTCGAGGTGAGCGACGAGGACGGTGTGGTTGTGGACCACTCCGCCGCCACCACGGGACGGACCACGTTCTGCACCAACGACATCCGCAGCTTCACGCTGCAAACGGTTCGTCCGCCCTGTTCGAGCCCGGGCACGCGACAGGTCAGGCTCACGCCAAGACTCCGGACTACCTCGTCTGAATTCGCTGAGGTCTTTCAGAACTCTATGTTCATGGAACACGATGAGTATGTGGTCGTCGTTGAGGACGACGTGGCGCGGTCGGCTTGGGCCGAGGGTTTCCGTACTGGTTCGCATGCGCAGGGCTACCGGATCGTGGGTGTGGAGGTGGAGACGCTCGCTGGGGGTCTGCCGGGCTCGATGCGCAGGGTCGACGTCTATCCGGCCAACGACGCCGGTGAGCCCGAGTTGTGGCGGCAGTGGCCGCTGCGCGCTGCGGGCGGCAACCGCTTTGTGGCTGATGAGCCGATGCGGCTCGAGCCCGACACCGGCTACCTGCTGGTCGTGCACGCCCACGACGCGCTCGGCATGCGCTCCGCGGCCAACGACCGCGCCGACGTCGCCAGCGTCGCTGACCAGTCGGGCTTCAGTTTCAGCCGGCAGTACACGCAGCTTCGCCGCTGCTCGCCCACGCACCGCAGCTTCGGCGAGTGGACACCCGACGACGGCGACCTGATCTGGATGAGCCTGGAACTGACCGAACTGGATGCTCCGGCCGCGACCGCGGCGGAGCCCGCCGACGCCGAAGTCGACTGGAAGACCAGCTTGAGCGTCGGCCAGTGGGTCGTCCGCCACCGCGAGCGCGAGCGCGGCTGGCGCGTCGACTGGTGCTGGCAGACGCGCGCCGACACCGCAGACATCGAGGACCACTACGACGGCGACCTCTGCTACGGCTCGATCGCCGACAAGGACTTCGAGGCGGGCGGCGCGACCTTCGAGCTCGAGGGTGTCTGGCACATGGTCTCCTACGGATCCCATGACGTGGTGATCGAGTTCAACCAGCAACAAGACATCACGCCGCTGCTTGACCGCACGTTCGTCCTCAACGGCCGCGAGTTCGCGGTCGCTGACCGCATCGCGCCCCGCGGATCTGACACGACCAGCGACCGCATCGTGTGGCAGGCAGAGGACTGGAACTCGATCACGGGCTGGCCAGTCGATGCGACTGTGTGGGTCGCGCTCCAGGCCCAGAACACCGCCCCCCAGACCGCCGCCGAGCCCAACAGCGCAGCCACGGGCGCCCCCGCCATCACCGGCACGGCGCTGCCCGGCGAGACGCTCACCGCCACCACCACCGGCATCTCCGACGAAAACGGCCTTCAGAACGCCGCGTTCGCCTACCAGTGGATCCGCCACGACCTGGCGACGCAGGCCGACGACGACATCGACGGCGCCACAGGCCCCACCTACCTCGTGACCGCCGCCGACGAGGGCAAGGCCCTCAAGGTCACGGTCTCCTTCACCGACGACGCCGGCAACGACGAGTCGCTCACCAGCCACGCAGTGATCGCCGCTGCGCCCGTCGCGCCCCGCGGCGGTCCCGGCGCCAACCACAAGCAGACGGTCGACCGGCCGCCGCTGACCGCCACAGCCGGCGACGTCCCGGAGTCCCACGACGGCCGAAGCGTCCTCACCTTCTCACTGACCTTCAGCGACGCCCCCCACGACGGCTTCAGCTACAAGACCCTGCGCGACCACGCCCTCACCGTGACAGGCGGCGAGGTCACCAGAGCCAAACGCGACAACGCGCCCAACAACACCCACTGGAGAATAAGCGTCCGCCCCCACAGCGACGCGACGGTCACCATCATCCTGCCGGCCACCACCGACTGCAACGCACAAGACGCCATCTGCACAGACGACGGCAGCAACCTCTCCACCCGGCTGGAGATCACCGTGCAAGGACCGCACCAATAGGGGCACCGCCAAGCCGCCCACTGACTTGCTGTCGCGAGGACCCGAAGCACCAGTCTGACCTCTCTGGACAGCAACTCCTTCACCCCCCGACCCAGCGGGTTCGCTCAGTAGATGCCGGGAATGATCCGGCAGGGGACGCGCTCCCGGTACTCGGCCCACTTGGCAGGGCCGTACTTCTGCGCGCAGTGCCGGTCATCGTCCATCTGGCGGTAGAGAAACAGCGAGATGACGTAGACGAAGTAGATCCAAGCCCACAGGTTGCCGAAATGGCCCCAGACCAGCGCGATGGCAAGGCCGAAGCACCATTCGCCCATGTAGTTGAAGTGTCGGGCGACGCCCCAGAAGCCGCTGCAGAGGATCTTTCGCTCGCCGGCTTCGATGACCTGCGGAGTGAACATCCCGAGGAACCTGCGCTCGGGCCAACGTTTGAACATGTATTTCTGCAGGCTGGCACCACGGGTGATGGCCCATCCGGCGGCGTACAGCGCAGGTGCCCCTACCAGCCAGAGATAGCGCCAGGCTCCCGCGTGCCCCGGATCAGGATGAGCCGCCAAGCCCCACATCGGGATGATGAACACCCAGCCGAAGACGATCATCCCGCCCCAGAACATCTTGAAGCCGAGGCGCTCGTGGATGATGTCGTAGGTGTAGAGCTGCGTTCGCTCGAACACGTAGTAGTCAAAGACGTAGAACGTGACGAACGCGGCGAACGCAAAGACGCCCGGGTTGAGGTCGTTGATGTCGGGGTTCTCGTAGTGCCAGACCGCGCCGGACCACGCGTTCAGCGACAGCATGGTCCCGCCGACCACGTAGAAGTACATCTTGAGGTCGAGGCGGCCGCCGAAGAACTGCATCTCGGGAGAGCGGCCGAACCACCACGCCAAAAAGCGGCTCTTGACCTCGCCGGGGGGCTGACTGAACACCGCGACGGCGGTCATGATGACGGCCAGCACCGTTCCGCCGGCCACTGCGTACAGCGAGGAGCGGTAGAACCAGTCCCGCGGCATGCCGGTGAGCTCGAACCACCACAGCACCTGGGCCACCCCGAATACCAGCAGACCGTTGAGGCGGTAGCTGCGGGGCTCGCCAGTCGTTGCGTCGATGACGTAGCCGGGCACGCGCCGGCCGGGCAGGATCAACTGCAGTACAGCGAAGGCAGCCATCACGAACAGCGGCGTGAGGAATCCCAGCACTGCCTCGCCTGCTGTCAGCTCGACCAAGTGCCCGATGTCGAGCCGTTCGAACATCGGTGGCCTCCTTTCCGGTACCGGCGCAGCCGGCGGCCGCTAGAAGATGCCGGGAACGATCCGGTACGGAACCCGGGCCTGGTACTCGGCCCATTTCTCTGCGCCGTACTTGCGGGCGCAGGCTCTGTCGTCCTCGAACTGGCGGGGAACGAAGAAGGTCACAATGAGGATGAGGTAGCTCCAAGCCCACAGGTTGGTGAAGTGCCCGAACGCCAACGCGTTGGACAGCCCGTACAGGGCTTCGCCGAAGTAGCCGAAGTGCCTCGCCTTCCCCCAGAAGCCGCTGCATAGGATCTTGCGGTCGCCTGCCACGATGATCTCCGGCTTGATACCGAGGAAGGGGCGATCGGGCCAGCGCTTGAACGTGTACTTCTGCAGGTTGGAGCCACGTGAGATCACCCAGCCCGCCACGAACAGCGCTGCGCTGCCGATCAGCCAGAAGTACATCGGTCCGCCTTCCCAGCCTGGATCGGGATGCTTCGCCAAGCCCCACAGCGGCAGCACGAACATCCAGCCCCACACGAACGGCCCGCCCCAGACGAGCTTGAACCCGACGTTCTCGTGGATGAGGTCGTAGGTGTAGAGCTGCACCCGTTCCCACACGAAATAGTCGAAGACGTAGAAGGAGTTGATGGCGACGTAGAGGATCAGGCCGGGATTGACGTCGTCGACGAAGTCGACGTGCCACGCAAGGCCCGACCACGCGTTGAGCGACAGCATCGTGCCGCCGACGATGTAGAAGTACATCTTGAGGTCGAAGCGGTTGTTGAAGAACTGCAGCTCCTGCGCACGGCCGAGATAGAACGCCTTGAGCGGGTTCTTGTGCTCGCCGGGGGGCTGGGTGAACACCACGAAGGCCGTCGCGATGGCGGCGATGATCACGCCGCCGGCGATTGCGTACATGGTCGACTCGTAGAACCACTCCCGCGGCAGCCCGAAAAGCTCGAACGCCCAGATGATGTGCGCCAGCACGAACACAGCGATGCCGTTGAGCCGGTAGCTCCGGGGCTCGCCGGTCTCGCGGTTGGTGGCGTAGCCCGTCACGCGCCGGGCAGGCAGGATCATGTGTGCCACGAAGACAAAGGCGCAGACGAACAGCGGCGTCGCGAACCCCAGCACCGCCTCGCCGGCAGTCAGCTTGAACAGATGGTCGATGCCGAGCCAGTCGATCATGATCTGCGCCCCTTCTCACTCATGCATGCGCCGACTGCCAGTATTGCCTTCAGCGGTGTGCAGCGGAGGGACTCGGCGGGGCATTCGGCGGTAGTGTCCGGCGGCAGCGGCAGAAAGGCGTGGCAACCGATGAAGCTCGACAGCGGAGGCCTGTTCCCCGAGCTCACCCTGAGCGATCTCGACGATGAGCAGGTCACGATCCCCGATGTCTTCGGCGCCGGCTGGGGCGTGGTGCTGGTGTATCGGGGCCACTGGTGACCGTACTGCCGTCAACAGTTGGTTGACTTCGACGGCGCCGGCTCGCTGCTCAAGACGCTCGGCGCCGGCGTGGTGGCGCTCTCGGTGGACGACAAGGAGACCACGCAGCGCCTGTCAGACGGTTTGCAGCTGCGCACGGTGAAGATGCTGCACAGCGCCGACATGGCAGAGGTGTCGTCGCTCACCGGGGCATTCACGGAGGAGGCGCGCGGCATCCTGCATGCCACTGGGTTCATCCTGTCCCCGGGCGGCAAGGTCGCCCAAGCGTGCTACTCGACAGGACCCATCGGGCGCTTCACCGCGCTCGACACTATGCGCATCATCCGATTCGTCCAGCAGATGCGGGAGCGGCAGGGCTAATCACCCCAGCTCTTACCCGCCGACGAGTCTGATGCTCGGCGGCTAGCCGCCGACGATGAACCGCTGGTGGGTGCCTTGGGAGATCAGGGTGTCGCCGTGGGTGACCTTGATGTCGAAGACCAGGCGACGGCGGTCGATCTCGCTGATCTCGCCCGCCACCACCACATCCTCGCCTGAAGCAACAGCGGCCTCGTGGCTGACGCAGATGTGGATGCCCACGGTCGTCTGGTTCTCTTCGAGGTGCGGTTGGACGCTGAACAGGCAGGTGCCCTCGATGAGTCTGACCATGTCGGGGGTCGACAGCACCTTGTTCGGCAGGTGCGGCGGGGACATCTCGTCGGTGACCTGGTGCGTTTCGTTGACACCGAATCCGACCTCTAGGGCTGTGCTCATGGCAGCAGACCCTAGAGGCTGCGCTCAGGCTTGGTCGCTGAGCTCGCCCTACTAGCTTGCGGGAATGGCTGAGCTGCACCCGCACTGTGTGCCCCTCGCCCCGCTGCTGGGAACCTGGCAGGGCGGGGGCACGGGCCAGTACCCGACCATCGACGACTTCTCCTACACCGAGGAGCTGACGTTCGGCCACGTGGGCAAGCCGTTCGTGTCGATGATCCAGCGCACGCGCAATGCCGTCACCGGCGAGCCGCTGCACTCGGAGGCCGGCTACCTGCGGGCGGTGGGAGACGGCCAGATCGAGCTCTCGCTGGCGCAGCCGTCAGGAGTCACTGAGATCTGCCTCGGGACGGTGCGCACTACCGCTGACGGCTTGGCGATCGAGTTGGCGAGCGAACATGTGGCCCTGACTCCCACCGCCAAGGAAGTCACCTCGGTGCGGCGGGAGCTGAGCATCGTGGGAATCGGCTCGAGCAAGGGACCCCGGCTCGTTTCGGAGCTGTGGATGGCCGCCGTGGGGCACGGTGAGCTGCTGCATCATCTGCGCGGCGAACTGACTCTGCAGGCCTGACGCCGCCAGATCAGCTCACGGCGGGCATCGACCGGCGCAGGTGCGTCTGAGTACGGTGTGCAGACGGCCACCGGCCGGCCCGACGTGGATGATGGACAAAGGCTGGTACCGGATGCAGCGCAACCCCGAAGTGGAGCTGGTCGACAACCCGATCGCTGAAATCTCCGGCCAGACGGTTCGCACTGCGAGCGGCACCGAGCGGGAGGCCGACGTGCTGGTGCTGGCCACCGGCTTCGACATGCTGCGATTCATCACCACCTATGAGGCGACTGGTCGCTCGGGCCGCAGCTTGCGCGAGTCATGGGGCGATGACGACGCCAGCGCCTACTTGGGCACGGTCACCCCGGACTTCCCCAACTTCTTCACGCTGTACGGGCCCAACCTGCAGCCCGGCCACGGCGGCAGCCTGATCTTCGTGGTGGAGATGCAGGTGCGCTACGTGATGGACATGATCGCCAAGATGTGCGCCGAAGGCCTCGGCTCGGTCGAGGTGCGCCGGGATGTGCACGGCGCCTACCGGGGCCGGGTGGACGAGGCGCACGAGCACATGGTGTGGACCCACCCCGGCATGACCAGCTACTACCGCAATGAGGCGGGCCGCATCGTCGTCAACTCGCCGTGGCGCAACGCCGACTACTTCGACATGACCAAAGAAGCCGACCTCGACGACTACGTCTGCGAACCCCGAATTGCCGACCGGGAGCTCATCGCCGACTGACATTGCGAGCCGAGTGATGCCCGACCGGTGCATACACTCGGCAATGAGGCCAGCCTCAACCGAGTGGGGTCAGAGCAGGCTTGTTGTAGCTCGCACTCGGAGAGGCTCGCCCAATGCGTGACAGTAACGACGGCCCCAACAACGGCCCCAATAACGGCCCCAGCTCGTTGCGAGGCCTTTTTGGTTTACGTCGACAGACACCGAAATTTAATGGCGTCGCACCCGAGTGCATGGCTACGTTCAGCACAGGGGCGGGGCCGTCGAAATGCCAAAATCGTCCGCTCTGGCGACGGTCCCCGCCCTCTGACAGTGCATCGTAGCAATCGTCCACGCCATGAGGACCGGAGTTAGGCCGCCAGTTCGGCGGCGATGGCTTCGATGGCCGTGTCGACATCGGCTTCGGTGACATCGAGATGCAGCACCATGCGGGAGCGTCCGAAGCGGCCATGACCCGGCCCACCGTGACCAGAGGCGGACTCACGATCGGATCTTTCTTGGTAGGAGCGGGCGAAGCGCCAGTCAGCCCGTACCCCTCGTGCCTCGACGCGCTTGCTGAGTGTCGGGTCGTCCCGGTCGAGCCGCGAGAACACCATGTTCGTGTTGCATTCCGTGACGGTGACGCCCTCGATGGCATCGAGGCCCGCTGCGAGCCGCTGCGCGTTGGCATGATCGTCGGCGAGCCGGTCGATGTGGTGCTGCAGGGCATACAGACCGCCGGCGGCGATGATGCCTGCCTGTCGCATGCCGCCGCCCAGCACCTTGCGCCAGCGCCGAGCCGCCGAGACCAGCTCAGCGGAACCGCACAGCACCGAGCCCACCGGGGCGCCGAGGCCCTTGGACAGGCACACCGAAACGGTGTCGAACGGCGCGGCGACCTCGGCGGGGGACAGGCCCAGCGATACCGCAGCGTTCCACAGCCGGGCGCCGTCGAGGTGCAGTCCGAGACCGTGACGATCGGCGAAGTCGCGCGCGGCCTGATGTTGGTCGGTCGTCAGCACCTTGCCGTCGATGGTGTTCTCGAGGCACAGCAGCTTGGTGCGGGCGAAGTGGCTGTTGTCGGGCTTTATTGCCTCCTCAGCGGCCTCGAGATTCAGCATTCCCGTCTCATCGGTGGGCACCGGCTGGGGCTGGATGCTGCCCAGTACTGCCGCGCCGCCGCCTTCGTACATGTAGGTGTGGGCGTGGTGGCCCACGATGTACTCGTCGCCCCGTTCGCAGTGCGCCAGCAGCCCGCACAGATTCGACTGGGTGCCGCTGGGCACATACAGCGCCGCGGCCTTGCCGAGCAGTTCGGCGGTGTAGCGCTCCAGCTCGTTGACCGTGGGATCGTCGCCCCAGACGTCATCGCCGACTTCGGCTGCAGCCATGGCCGATCGCATGCCGGGCGTCGGGCGGGAAACGGTGTCGGAGCGCAGGTCGATCACGGGTGCAAGCCTGCCATGGGTATCGGCGCGTCCGACGCTTGCCGGTGAGTCGGGTTCGGGACGCGCGGCCGCGCTCGCCCCACCGTGTCGTGCGAGCCGTGGTGTTGCGCTTGGCCGGTGTGCCGTGATCAGCCCTTGCCGTTGCGCAGCAGCTTGCCGGGCAGCGGGCCGTGCGGATCGACCGCATCGGCGCCGTCGCGGCGGATGACCGTGCCGTTCACGACGACCGCATCGATGCCCTTCGCATCGGAGATCAGCCGGTCGGCCCCGGCGGGAAGGTCGTACACCCGGCGCTTGCCGAGATGGCCGATCTCGTCGGCGTCGAACACCAAGACGTCGGCCGGCTTGCCTTCGGCCAGCGTTCCCCGATCGGCGATGCCGAACACTTCGGCGGGCCGCTGGGTGAGCATGTGGATGGCCGTCTCGAGATCGAAGCTCTGCCGACTGCGCACGAAGGTCTGCAGGAACTCCGTCGAGTACTTGGCGTCGCAGAGCTGGCTGGCGTGCGCTCCCGCATCGGACAGCCCGATCACCGTCGTCGGGTCGTGCAGCAGCTCGTCGATGTCGTCGGGGTCGTGGTTGACCACGTCCTGGACGATGCGCATGTCGAGATCGGCCTCGAGCGCCACGTCGAGCACCCAGTCCACCGGGTCCTGGCCGGCCGCGTCGGCCAGTTCCTGGACGTTGCGGCCTTCGAGTTCTGGCCGGATGGGCAGCCAGCTGACTTCGGTGCGTGCCCAGCGGTCGCCGATCTTGCCGCCAGTGCCAGCCTTCTCCTTGAACTCAGCACGCCAGTCCGGGTCGGCGTAGTACCGCTTGCGGCCTTCGAGGTCGCTCTGGGACACCGGTGTGAAGCAGCGCAGTGCCTCGTAGATGAACGGCGCCTTCCAGCTCATCTCGAACTGGATGGGCTGCACCGCTACTTGGGGGAACACCGGCAGGCCCCGGTCGGCGATCTCCCGGGCCCGCTCCAGCTCGGCGCGGTGGCTGCCCGGGCCGCGGGCCGAACCCAGCAACGCGGTCCAGCTCACGTGCGCACCGGTGGTCTCGGCGATGCGTGCGAACTCGTCGTGGCTGAGGCCCCGCCCGACGGTGGCCTGCATCACGCCGCCGGCATCGCCCAGCGCCTGGGCGATCTCGATGATCTCGTCGGTGGTCGCTGCACGGCTCGGCACCGGTCGCCCCTCGTAGCCCACATGGGTTGCCGCCTTGGAGGTGGCGAACCCGAGCGCGCCGGCTCGCAGCGCCTCTGCCACCAGGGCGCGCTGAGCGGCGATCTCATCGGGGGTTCCTTCCCGCTCGGTGGCCTCTTCGCCCATGACGTACATGCGCGCTGCGGTATGGCCGATGAGCGCCGCCATGTTGACCGCAGCGCCGTTCGATTCGAGCGCATCGAGGTACTGCGGGAACGTCTCGAACCCCCAGTCGCCGAGGCCGGCCCGCAGCGCGTCGACGCTCATGCCCTCGACGTTCTCGAGCGTGCGCATGATCAGGTCACGATGCTCGGGCCGGGTGGGTGCTACCGAGAAGCCGCAGTTGCCCATCACGATGGTGGTGACACCGTGCCAGGGCGAGCAGCTCACCAGCCGGTCCCACATGATCTGGGCGTCGTAGTGGGTGTGGATGTCCACGAAGCCGGGGCACACGATGCGGCCGGTGGCGTCGATGGTCTGGTCGGCATCGGCCGGCGCATTGCCGAGCGCCACTACCTCGCCGTCGGAGATGCCCACATCGCCGACGTAGCGGGGCGTTACCGTGCCGTCGATGATCGTCCCGCCCGTGATCTTCAGGTCATATGCCATGCCGCTCACCCCATGCCTGCTGCGTGGTGCGCAAACTACTCCAATGCGCGACCGAAAATGCAGTGCGATGGAGCGCCGCGTGCGTTCTAGAGTGAGTTCATGGTCGGTGGCGACGCGGCAGGGACACAGATTGTCGTTGAGGCATGGACAGTGCTCGTTGCGGCGGCGACCCTCCTCGCGGGCATGATCGGTGGCGCCTTTGGCATCGTTTTTCACCTCGGCGGGCGTATCGATCACCAGTCGGATCGCATAGACCACCAGTCGGATCGCATAGACCACCAGTCGGACCGCATCGACCGGGTGGCCGAGGAAGTCGCTTTGGTTCGCGAGCGGGTGGCTCGCTTGGAGGGCAGTTCCGGCACGAACGACCCGGGTCCACTGCAACTCGCCTGAGCATCAGCGGTCCTCGCAGCGACCGCGTCGTGATCCCGGAGAACACGGCTGCCGCCGTGCGCCGGTGCGTAGGGTGCAGCCATGAGCGAGACGACCCTGTCTGACGAGTTGGTGAACCGGGTGACGTGGAAGATCCCCAATGCGCTTGCGCTGGTGGGGTCGAGAGCGGGCGACGAGCGCAACGCCATGACGACCAGCTGGATCACGCAGCTCTCGATGGAGCCGGTCATCATCGGCATCGGTGTCGAGAACACCGCCGTCACCCACCGACTCATCACCGACGGGGGCTCGTTCACCGTGAACCTGTGGGATGCCGAGAACACCCGGCCGTTCGTGAAGTTCTCCAAGCCAGCGGCCTACGAAGCCGCTGCCGGCGGCGAGGGCGCTGGAACCCTCAACGGCTGGTCGGTGTACGAGGCAGCCACCGGAGCGCCGGTATTTGTCTACTCGGCTGCTTGGATGGACTGCGAGGTTCGTCACAGCGTGAACCTCGGCACTCACACGCTGTTCATGGGCGAACTCGTGGCAGCGGGCATCAACAACGACGAGGTGCGGCTCGCCTCCATGTCCGACACCCGCATGAAGTACGGCGGCGTGAAGCGCCACTGAACCCGCTTGAACCACCCACCGACAGCCGCGGACGAGTGTCCCGCTGACGGTTCGATGGCAATTCGGCTACTATTGACTGCCTTGTGGACTCCACTGAGGTGGACTCCCATCCTTGCCCGCCGACCGGGGAATCCACGTGCCGAAAGTCAAAGACGACGCCATCTTGCTCGAAGGAAAGACCGTCGAAGCGCTCAAGGGCGGACACTTCCGCATCGAGCTCGACAACGGTCACGAGGTGCTCGGGCACCTGAGCGGCAAGATGCGCAAGCACCACATCCGGATCCTTCCTGGCGACCGGGTGCAGGTGGAAGTCTCGGCCTACGACCTCAGCCGCGGGCGCATCACCTACCGCTACAAGTAGCCCGTCGCTCTCCGGCGACACGAATCGCAGCTCTGCACCCGCATAGCGGGGCGTTCTACGCTCCGCATGCACCCGTCGTCACTGTGGTGCGAATCCGCGAGGGGAATCGACATGGGCACGATTGCGCAGCCATCCAACGGCACGGTCAGCTACAGCGTGGAGCGGGATGCTGCGGGCGACGTGGCAACCGTCACGCTGAATCGTCCAGAAACGCTCAACTCGATGAACGACGAGTTCATGAATGACATCACCGAGGCCTTCGGCATGGTGGCGGCCGACGACGGCGTGCGTGCAGTCATCCTGACCGGCGCAGGCCGCGGCTTCTGCTCGGGGGCTGACCTACGGAATGCGGCCGCCGGCGACGCCGAGGCTTTCGATGCTGACGCAGCCGGGGAAGCCACAACCGACTCGATGGACAACGCGTTCCATCCGGCGATCCGCGCTGTTGCCGAGTGCCCGGTGCCGACCGTTGCGCGCATCAACGGCGTCGCCGCTGGCGGCGGCATCGGCTTGGCACTGTCCTGCGATGTCGCAATCGCCGCCCGTTCGGCCTTCTTCGTGGCAACGTTCGGTCCGCGGCTTGGCATCGTGCCCGACCTGGGCACCACGTGGCAGCTGCCGATGCGCGTCGGTCGCGCCCGGGCGCTGGGCATGTCGCTGCTCGGCGAGCGAGTGAACGCCGATCAGGCCGCCGACTGGGGCCTCGTGTGGAAAACCGTCGACGATGATGAGCTGGACTCGGCTGTTGCGCAGGTGGTCGATGTGCTGCGGCGCAGCTCGCCGGCGGCCATGAACCGCATCCGAGCCTCCATAGACGGGGCGATGCAGCGTGACCTGTCAGATCAGCTCGATGTCGAAATGGGCCACCAGGCCGTGTTGATTCCGCGCAACATGGCTGACGGGGCAGCAGCGTTTCTCGCGAAGACCGACCCGTCATTCTCCGCAGACCGGTACTGACCCAACGCCGCGCCGGCACCGGTGCACTGCTGGCAGACTGGCGCTATGACCGACACGCTTGAAGCTCCTGCCGCAGTCGAACCCGGTGCGGCGCACGTCGATGCGGCCATTGACGGGTTACTGGCCGCACACGACCCCAAGCAGCTGAGCTACGCGGAGTTTCGTGGCGCCCAGTTCGACGCCGGCTTGGCGTGGGTGCACTTCGACGAGGGTCATGGCGGTCTGGGAGTGAGCCCCAAGCTGCAGCGCCGGGTCGAAGAGCGGCTGCGGGCGGCAGGCGCCCGGCCCATCAAGCCGGTGACGTTCTTCATGCACCTGGCCGGGCCGACCATCCACACACACGGCAGCGAAGAGGTCAAGCAGCGGTTCCTGCGTCCGATGTTCACCGGCGAGGAGCTCTGGTGTCAGCTCTTCAGCGAACCGGGAGCCGGCAGCGATTTCGCCGGACTCGCGACTCGGGCAGTGGCCGACGGCGACGAGTGGATCGTGAACGGTCAGAAGGTATGGAACACGCTGGCTCACCTCGGCGATTACGGGATGCTGGTGACTCGCACGAATCCCGAGGTGCCCAAGCACCGGGGGCTCACCTATTTCGCACTCGACATGAAGGCGCCGGGCGTGGAGGTGCGCCCGCTGCGCCAGATCACCGGCGAAGCCGAGTTCAACGAGGTCTACATGACCGATGCGCGCGTTCCCGACGCGCACCGCATCGGCGACGTCGGTGACGGTTGGCGGGTGTCGCTCACCACGCTGATGAACGAGCGCAATGCCATCGGCGCCGGCGGCGCCGGTCCGCCCAAGCGTGGCTCTGGGCCGATCTCGGTGCTGGTGAAGCTCTGGGAACAACGCGCCGAGGCCGACCGCGACGACGTCACTCGAGATCGCCTGACTCACCTGTGGACACGCGCCGAGGTGCTGCGGTTGACGAATATGCGCGCCGGCGCAAACCGGCGCATGGGCAACCCCGGGCCCGAAATGTCCATCGCCAAGCTGGCATTCGCCGAGCTGAACCAGGCGATGATGACCTGCGCGGTCGACATGATGGGCGCCGACGGGCTCGTCGGCTACGACTACACGTTCCGCCGTCCCGGCGACCTGTCGGTGGACGGCTCCGACGGCGCTGTCCAGCACGGGTTCCTGCGTGTGCGCGCCAACTCCATCGAAGGCGGCACGTCGGAGATCATGCGCAACATCCTCGGCGAGCAAGTCTTGGGTCTCCCAGGCGAGCCCCGGATCGACAAGGACATGCCCTGGATCGAGGTGCCCCGCAACTAAGGCTGCGCGCGACAGGGCCGGGCCGGGCCGAAGCCCAGCCCGGCACACTGCCGGCTCACTCTTGCGCTGCCCCGAGCTCAGCCAGCGTGGCGCTGATCGGTCAGCTCTTGGCCTCGGTCAGCATGTCCTGCACGATCAGGCCCAGGTCGCCCATCTGGGGGATCAGCTCCAGCCGCGCGTACACGTCCGGCGGCGGGTAGATGCCCGGGTCCTCCAGGATCTCGTCGAGGATGTACGGCGTCGCGGCCTCATTCGGGCTGCCGTAGTACGTGTAGTTGGTGAGCGCCGCGCCATTCTCGGCGTCGAGCAGGAAGTTGATCATGGCGTGGGCCGAGCACACGTTGTCGGCGTTGTGCGGGATGGCCATGGTGTCCACCCAGCGGACGCCGCCCTCGACGGGGATCGTGTACACGTGCGTCTCATACGCGTCGGTCTCGAAGAACGCCTGCGCGAAGCCGCCGCTCCAGCCGTGGGCCACGTCCACCTCGCCGTTGACGAGGTCGTCGCCGTAGGTCACCGAGTCGTACTTCAGCAACCGGTCATTCGTGGCCTTGAGCAGGGCACCGGCTTCGCGGATGGCTTCCTCGTTGCCCGACTCGATGGTCTCGGTGATGCTGTAGCCGAGGTACTTGAGCGCCGCTGACACCGCCTCGGGGGCGTCGTCCAGCATCGAGATGCCGCCGGGCACCTGCGCTGCTGTGTCGGCATCGAAGATGACCGCCCAAGAGGACTCGCCGCCGATCGCGTCGAGCGCGTCGTAGGTCATGCCGATGCCGGTGGTGCCCCACTGGTATGCAACATGGAAGCGGTGCTCAGGATCGAACGGCGGGTTGTCCCACGCGTCGTCGATGTTGGCGAAGTTGGGCAGTGCGTCGTAGTCGAGCGGACGCAGGAGATCCTCGGAGATCATCAGCGCCACCATGTAGTCCGACGGCACCACCAGGTCGTAGATGGCTGCGCCTGATTCCACTTGGGTGAGCATCTGCTCGTTGGACTCATACACCGAGTAGTCGACGCTGATGCCGGTCTCTTCTTCGAAGGCCGCCAACAGTTCTTCATCCATGTAGTCGGCCCAGTTGTAGAACGCCAGGTCGCCGTCGGTCTCGCCCGGCCCGCATCCCTCGTCTTCGGCTGCCGCCGAGGCATCAGCAGTCGCGTCATCGGCTGCCGTGGTCGCGGCGGCGGTCGCAGCATCATCGGCATCTGCGTCGTCGTCCCCGCCGCCGCAGGCAGCTGCGAAGAGTGCCGTGGCGACGAGCAGCGCCAGCCAACGACTTCGTCGCAGCCGCCGCCTCGTATTCGATGTGCCGGTCATGTTTCCTCCCTTGTGGACGCTCCGGTGGAACGCCCCTGTGTCATTAGCGGTGAGCGAGTGCTGTTGCTGTCGATGGGCTTCCTCATGGCGCGCTGGTCCGGGGACGTTGCAGGGCCAGCGAGGCCACGACCAGCGTGATCGATGCGGCCAGCATCAGCGTGGAGATGGCGTTCAGCTCTGGGGTCACCCCTTGGCGAATGGAGCTGAACACGTACACCGGCAGGGTCGTGGCCCCAGGTCCCGCCGTGAAGGCCGAGATCACGACGTCGTCCAGCGACAGCGTCAGCGCCAGCAGGGCGCCCGCGGCGATCCCCGGCGCGATCAGCGGCAGCGTCACCCTCCTGAACGTACGCCATGGCGTGGCGTACAGATCACGCGCCGCTTCTTCGAGGGTGCGGTCGAATTGATCGAGCCGGGCGCGTACCACCACGGCGACGAACGAGATGTTGAACGCGATGTGGCTGAGGGCGACCGTCGTGACACCCAGTGTGAACCGCGGCCCGAACGTGTCGATCAGCTTGAAGGCCTCGGCGAAGAACACCAGCAGCATCACTGCCATCGTTATGTCGGGAATCACGATGGGCAGGTACACCGTGCCGTCCAGCGCCCGCCGACCCTTGAAGCGATAGCGGTCGAGCGCGAGCGCCACCGCGGTGCCGAGCACGGTCGAGACGATCGTCGAGCTGATCGCGACGATGAGCGAGACGCGCAGCGCGCTGACGATCTGCGTGTTGCCGAGTGCTTCGGCATACCAGCGTGGCGACAGGCCTTGCCAGACGTTGACCCGCTCGGAGTCGTTGAACGAGAAGATCACCAGGACGATGATCGGCACGTACAGGAACGCGAACACGAACCAGGCGTTCGCCTTCAGCAGGCGCCGGGCCGAGCGCTTGGTGCCAGCTGTGCCGAGATCGCTCATGGCGCCCTGCCGTTCATGGCACGTTGGCCCGGTTGCGCTCAGCATTCACCGAGTTGCGCTGGTTGATGGCCACTGCGACGAGCATTGCCACGATCACCAGCACGCTGAGTGCGGCACCCAGCGGCCAGTTGCGCGCCGCCTGGAATTGGCGCGCCACGTACGAGCCGATCAGCAGCGTCTTGGCCCCGCCCAGGATCTCCGGCACCACGTAGGAGCCGAAGCTGGGCACGAACACCAGCACGCAGCCCGCCACGATTCCCGAGCGGGTGAGCGGCACCGTGACCTTCCAGAACGCCTTCGCCCCGCTGGCGTACAGGTCACGGGCGGCCTCCACCAGGCGCCAGTCCATGCGCTCGAGCGCGACGTACAACGGCAGCACCATGAAGGTCAGAAAGCCGTACACCATGCCCAGCACCACAGCGGTGGGGGTGAACAGGATGCGGAAGGTGCCGAAGCCCATGGCCTCGCTGAGCGCGGACGCCGGACCGCCCGAGCCGAGCAGGAAGCGGATGGCGAAGATCCGCACGAGCCCGTTGGTCCAGAACGGGATCATCACGAGCACGAGCAGCCGGGCTCGCAAGCGGGGCGGACGTGTGGCCAAGTAGTAGGCGAACGGATACGCCACGACGAGGCACAGCACCATGGTGAGGAACGCCAGCCAGGCCGAGCGGGCGATGATGCCCAGGATGACGTCGTCGGCGATGCGCTCATAGGAGTCGAGGTTCCACCCGCTGAGGGAGGTGCGGCCCGTGGACGTGCGGGTCGCGAACGAGTACACGGTGATGAGGCCGAGGGGGACCATGAAGAAGATGAGCAGGTACAGCGCACCGGGCGTGGCGATGAGCGTGCCGGTGCGTCGGGCCTTGCGCTGTGCGCTCACTTCTGCAGGGGTCAACAACGCTGGCGCATCGGGCGCGGCATCCGTCGACTGCGCCGCTGCAGGCTTGGCGCGACGCAGCGATGGCATCAGTCCGCGACCACCGACGTCGCCTCAGGCGACCAGATGACCGAGACAGGTTCACCGGCGGCGAGCGCTGCTGAGCCAGTTTCGGAACGTGCCGTAATGGTGGCCGCTCGTTCGCCGGCGCCCGTCTCGCTGGCACCAGCGGCGGGGCCGATCGCGACCGTGTACACGAAGGCGTGCCCCAGATACGTGGCGTCAGTGATGACGCCGTCGAGACAGGGCGCACCCCCAGGCGCCTCGCCGCGGCGAAACAGCCGCACCTGTTCGGGTCGCACGCTGAGAGCTGCCGGGGTCCCCGCGGCCAGATCGGTTGCGGCCCCGACGACCGCACCGGTATGCAGGCGCAGCGCCGTGCTGCTCTCCACGACGCCTTCGAGCAGGTTCGTCCGCCCGATGAAGTCGGCCACGAAACGATTGGCAGGATGCTCGTACACCTGCGTCGGTGTCCCGACCTGCAGGAGGCGTCCTTCGGACATGACGCCCACCCGGTCGCTCATCGCCAGGGCTTCCTCCTGGTCGTGGGTCACGAAGATGAACGTGATGCCGACCTCACGCTGGAGCACCTTGAGCTCGGTCTGCATCTCCTGGCGCAGCTTCAGGTCGAGCGCACCCAGCGGCTCATCCAGCAGCAGCACCTTGGGGTGGTTCACGAGAGCACGGGCCAGAGCGACACGCTGCTGCTGACCGCCCGAGAGCTGCGAGGGCCTGCGCTGCTCCATGCCTCCCAGGCGCACCAGCGCTGTCGCCTCGGCAACCTGCCGGTCGGCCTCAGCGCCCCGGATGCCGCGCATCTGCAGGCCGAAGGCGATGTTCTGGGCGACCGTCATGTGGGGGAACAGCGCATAGGCCTGGAAGACGGTGTTGACCGGTCGGCGGTCAGGCGGCCACGAGGCGACTTCCTCGCCGAAGATCGCCAGCCGTCCCTCGCTCGGGATGTCCAGGCCCGCGATCATGCGCAGCGTCGTGGTCTTGCCGCAGCCTGATGGCCCCAGCAGGGCGAAGAACTCGCCGTCGCCGATCTCCAAGTCGATCTCGTCGACGGCGACCACATCGCCGAAGCGTTTGGAGATGCCGTGCATCTCAACTGCGGGCACGCCGGAGCGACCCTCAGCGGCCGGCCCGTGCGCCTCGTCGTCTTCACGTTCGGCTGCCGGTCCGGTCACTGTGCCGTCGCCGTTCATGTGAGCCCGAGCGGGCTGGCCGGCGCGCCAGCGCGCACCGCCTGCGTGCAGATGAAGTCGTGGGCGAGGGTGGCGGCCGCCAACGCCGTGATCTCCGAGACGTCGTACGCCGGGGCGACCTCCACCACGTCCATGCCGACGATGTCGAAGGGCGCAAGGCCGCGCACGATCTCCAGCGCTTGTGCCGTGGTCAGCCCGCCTGCCACCGGGGTGCCCGTGCCGGGTGCGAAGGCAGGGTCGAGGCAGTCGATGTCGAAGGTCACGTACGCCCGCCGGTCCGCGACCTGTTCGCGCACGACCTCGAGCACTGCCGCGGGCCCGTTGCGGTGCACCCATGGCGCGCCCAGCACCGTGAATCCGTAGTCGTCGTCGTTGTGGGTGCGGATGCCGATCTGGACCGACGCTGACGGGTCGATAATCCCCTCCTGCAGCGCTCGCAGGAACATCGAGCCGTGGTCCAGGCGACCCTCGTCGTCGGGCCAGGTGTCGGGGTGTGCGTCGAAGTGGATGAGCGCCAGCGGGCCGTGCTTGGCCGCGTGAGCACGCAGGATCGGGTAGGTGACGAAGTGGTCGCCGCCGAAGGTCACCATCTGGGCATCGTGGGCGAGGATCTCGGCGCAGTGGGCTTCGATTCGCTCGACAGCCTCGGTGGGATGGCCGTAGTCGATGAAGCAGTCGCCGTAGTCGACCACGGCGAGGTAGGCGAACGGGTCGAAGCCGAAGGGGTAGGCGTCGAGCTCGGCGAGGCCTGTCGACGCCGCCCGGATGGCGCGGGGACCGAGGCGTGCGCCGGGCCGGTTCGACGTCGCCATGTCGAACGGGATGCCCGACACGACGATGTCGGCATCGGCGATGTAGCGGGCGTAGCGGCGCCGCAGGAACGACAGCGCACCGCCGTAGGTCATCTCGGGCTTGCGGCCGTGCAGGTCGTCTGAGCGGAATGCCTGATCGCCGAGCATCTCAGCGTCAGAGCCGGCGATCAAGCCGCCTCCGCTCGCCGCGGGTTCGGCGCTGTCGCTCACATGCCATCCTCAGCAGGGCCGCGCAGCTTGGGGTTGCGCCACACGATCAGGGCCGCCCAGCTGTCGGTCGCCGGATCGGCGATGTAGTTCGGCAGTCCGCACACTGCCTCGAAGCCGTTCTCGATCTGGAAGCTCAGCGTCCGGTCGTACAACCGGCCTTCTCGCACCTCGGCGATGTACTCATCCGCGGTCATGTCGGCCTTGTGATCGGCGTAGCCCGGAATGACACCGCCCGCCACGATCCCGTCCAGCCCGAGGTCGAGACACACCTGCTTGCGCAGCACGTAGAGCTCAGCGCCGATGCCCCGGCGACGGTGGGAGAGCCGGGTGGCAATGCTGGTGCCGTAATACCAGCGGCCGTCCGGTACGTGCCCGCTGCCGCTGTGGTCTTCAGGGACGAGGTCGGCGATCGTGTGAATCGGGTTCGCCATGTCGAAATCGCAGCGGATGCCGACCCCCATCGCTACCAGATCGTCGCCGTCGAATCCGGCGAAACAGCCTTCAGAGAAGTCGTGCGCCAGCTGGGTGAAGCCTTGGGCGTCATAGAGATCGGCGCGGTCGGCAGTGGGGTGGGATGCCAGTTCGAGGGCTTCGAGCTCGGAGGCCCACTCGGGGAGGATCTTGGCGTAGCGAAGTCCCGAACGCTCGCCGACCGAGATGGCTTCGATCTCACGCATCGCAGCACCCCCGCGGCGTCTGCTGCACTCAGCCGCCGGCTGAGACCTTACTTCCGCACCGGGGCGACTGATCGCAGCGATAGTTTCCGTGATATGGCTGGCGCACTCGAGGGGGATCCCTGGTCGCTGGAGACGGCATCGACGGTGCCGCTGTGGATCGACCGCCTGGAGCCGCCCGTTGCTCCGCGGCCCGCTGTCGAGGGTGATCTCGACGTCGACGTCGCCATCGTGGGTGGCGGCTTCAGCGGCCTGTGGACTGCGTACTACCTGCGCCAGCTCGAGCCGTCGCTGCGGGTCGCCGTGCTGGAGCGCCACTACTGCGGCTTCGGAGCGTCTGGGCGCAACGGGGGCTGGGCAGTGGGGGAGCTGGCGGGTTCGTTCGAGGACTATGCGCGGCGCGCCAGTCCGACGGAATCGCTTCGCTTGGTGCGCGCCGTCTTCGACGCAGTGGATGAGATCGGGCGCGTCACCCACGCCGAGGGGATCGACTGCGACTATGCCAAGGGCGGCACGATCCGGGTGGCGCGCACCGCGCCCCAGGCCGAACGGCAGGCTGCCGAGATTGCCGAAGCCCGCCAGATCGGGCTGACCGAAGACGAGCTGCGCATGCTCGACGCGGACGAGGCCAAGAAGCAGCTCAACGCCACCGAGGTACGCAGCGGGCTGCTGCTCGGACCGTCCGCCGTGGTGGATCCAGCCAAGCTTGTGACCGGGCTGGCCTGCGCTGTGGAGGCGGCGGGGGCGGAGATCTACGAGCAGACGAGGGCCGTCGCCATCGAGGGCGGGGCAGTGCAGGTGACCGGCGCAGCCGGCGCTGAGGTGCGGGCCCCCGTCATCGTGCGGGCCACCGAGGCCTACACCAGGGATCTGCGCGGGTTGCGGCGAGACATCCTGCCGGTCTACTCGCGCATGATCGCCACCGAGCCGCTGGCTCCCGAGATGTTCGACGACATCGGTTTGGTCAACCGGCCGAGCTTTGCCGACGACCGGCGGATGGTCACCTACGGGCAGCGCACTGTCGACAACAGGATCGCGTTCGGTGCAACCGGCGTGCCGTACAGCTTCGGATCGCGCATCGCCCCGTCCGCCGAGGTGCACTTGGGGATGCATCGACGGATCTGGCGGGTGCTCGCCGACATGCTCCCTCAAGTCGCCGACGCCCGCATCACGCACCGCTGGGGAGGGGTGCTCGGCATCCCGCGCAACTGGTTGCCCGGCGTCCGCTTCGACCCACGGACAGGCGAGGGCGTGCTGGGCGGCTACGTGGGGGAGGGGGTCGCAGCGTCTAACCTGGCGGGCCGGACGATGGCCGATCTGGTCTGCGAGCGCGCAACCGAGCGCACGAGCCTGCCGTGGGCGGGCGTCAGAGCTCGACGTTGGGAACCCGAGCCGCTGCGCTGGCTGGGTGTGCGCGCCGGCCGCGCCCTGCTCGGCATGGCCGACCATCGGGAGATGCGAACAGGGCGTCGGGAGCGGATGGCGTCAGGGGTCGCGAAGCTGCTGCGCGGCGGCCATTAGCGCTGCTCTGGAGCGGTCTGGCGCAGCGGCCATGAGTGCTGCTCTGGCGAGGCTGCTAGCGAAGCGGCCTTCGCGGCCTCTGCGTTCGCCCCGGCTCCTGGATCTGCTGTCGCGGCAGCCGGGATCGGCCGGAAAGTCAGTCGCAGTCGAGGCGGTAGGCGCCTTGGTGGGGCACCATGATGCCCGCGGTGGGCCCTCCGAAGTGGGTGCCGATCACGAGGGTCTCGCCGTCGGCCCAGTCGCCGAAGGCCTCGTGACGGGTGGCGCGGGCCTTGTCGGGGTCGGTGTCGAACATCGAGCTGAGATCGGGGTCGGCGAGCTGCATCGGGGTGTGCGCCATGTCGCCGGTGATGATGGCCCGCTTGCCGCCGTCCTGGATCACGACGGACAGATGGCCCGGCGTGTGGCCCGGCGTCGACTGGAAGGAGACTTCCGAGCTGATGCTGTCGACTGCCTCGACCATGTTGGCGCGGTCCGCGGCGGCGATGGGCGCAACGGAGTCTTCGAACACCGCATCGCCGAAAAGGTCCTCATGGTTGGCCCAGTAGTCGTATTCGGGAGCGCAGAACAGGTACTCCGCGTTGGGGAATGTGGGCACCCATTCGCCGTCGGCGCTCAGGCAGGTGTTCCAGCCCACATGGTCCACGTGCAGGTGGGTGCACACTACATGGGTAATGGCCTCGGGCGGGAAGCCTGCCGCGGTCATGTCGTCAAGGAATGGTCCCTGCTGGCGATGCCAGAGCGGATTGGTGCGTTCCTTGTCGTTGCCGACGCAGGTGTCCACCGCGATGCGGTGCTCTCCGGCGGAGATCACGCAGGTGTGGATGCGCTGCAGCAGGTAGCCGTCATCACTGACGAAATGCGGGCGCAGCCAAGGCGCGGCCTCTGCGCGGGCCAGCACCCCGCCCTTGCTGAGGGCGTCGTAGAGGAACCGTGGCGATGTGGGCGTAGCGGTTTCCGAGACAGACGTGATGGTGACGTCGCCGATCTGCCAGCGCTGCGGTTCGGGGCGCTCGCTGCCGGAGTCCGCCTGGCCGGTCTCGCTCTCAGCGGCGGCGTTCACGGCTGGCGCCCGACGTAGCCGAGGTAGCGGTGCGACATCGGGGCATCGTCGGGCACATCGACCGCGTCGGTGATCAATCGCCACTTCCGGGGAATGTCGCCCAGTGCTTGCACCCGTGCGAGAGTGGCCTCGCACAGGTCGTCAGGCAGGTCGATGGGGTTGCCGGTGGACTGGGCCAGGTCCCATGCATGGGTCAGCGGATCCCACTGCACCATGCCAACGAAGTTCTCGAAGCTCATCGGCCCGAACCAGTACTTGTCTTCGGCGGACAGGTCGGCCCCGTCTATTGCGTCGAGCACGCCGTCGCGGGTGGCTTGCCACTGGGCCGCCGGATCGCCGGCGTCGTCGGCCATTTGGGGCATGCTCACCTCGCCGGTGCGGGCGATGCCGGCGAGCGCATCGAGTACGCCGCACTGGTGGCGCAGCAGTTCGGTTGCGTTCCAGTCGGCGCACGGGGTGTCGTTGCCCCAGGCGTCGTGGGGCACGCTGGCCACCACCGAATCGAAGAGCGCGACGGAGCGCTTGAATTGGTCAACGATCTCGCTCATCGGCAAGAACCTCCCTGTGTGGTCGCGCCCTCCCGCTTGAGGCAGAGCGGCGACCTGCGGCGGATGTCGATGGTAGGCCGACTGGTGCCGGCGAGGCGGGGTCAGCCGGCGTCGACGAGATTGACGCGTAGCCCAGCGTCGGCGGGCTTGGCTCAGCTGGAGTTGGCGAGGTCGGCTCAGCTGGCGTCGACGAGGTTGACCCGCAGGCCGGCCAGCGCCACCTGGCTGTCGTTCACGTAGCAGTCCCGTGTGCGAGCCGCTGCCAGCACCCCGTCACGATCCACGGTCGTGACGTCGATGCCGCCTAGGCCCTCGCCGCGCCCGTCGGCCTCAGGCACGAAGCGCAGCATGGCGTTGTCGATCTGGATCGTGGGGTGGCCGTCGCTGTCGGTGCCCAGGTCGATCTGCGCGATCTGGCTCCAGCGCTCGGCCAGCCGCTGGGGATCGGGGCTCTGCAACTCGGCCGCGGCGATGCTGCTCACCCTGTCGGTGCAGACGTACGGCTCCCAGTTGGAGCCTGCTGGCGTCCACGAGCCCCCGACCTCGTCGCCGGTTGGTCCGGTCATCTGGTCCATCTCGAAGAATGCGCCGCCGGTGTCGGCCGGGTGCAACTGCATGCCGACGTGGCCCTCTTCGGGGAAGTTCATCTCGAATGCGATCCGGATGCCCAGCTCGTCGACATGGGCGCGGCGTGCAGCAACGTCGCTGACCTGGGTGATGACCATGTAGCCGGTGTCACCGCCGCGCCGATGCTGATACCGGCCTGCGGCAGTGTCGTCTTGAATCGGCGTGACGCACTCGAGGAATTGGGTACCAATCGGCCAGAGCACGTTCTTGAGGCCGAAGATGCCGACACCTGGATCGGTGAAGCACGGCTCGACGCCGAGGACGCTCTGGATGTCCGCCGAGGTCTGGGCCAGGTCGGCGGTGGTAACAGCAATCTGACGAAGGCGAATCCACATGCGCGTCACCCTACGACGCCGCCTTGCACCCCTGCAGCGCGTCCGCCGCTCCCAACGACAAGCAGATGCCAGCGCAGTGGTCTTCACAGGTCTTCGAGTTCGCCGGTCACGGCCGACAACGAGCTAGGACCGCGCTGAATGGCAGCGTTCCTAGGGAGAAATGCACCTACACAAACAGGGACTAATACCCCTATAAACTTAGGGATAAATAAGCTACGATCTGCAGTATGAACGAGGCGGCAGGCATCGTTTCGGCCCGAGATGGCTATATCGCACGCATGGCGGATCGGACGCTTGCGGCCGATCTCGTGTCATGGCCGGCGGTGATGATCACCGGGCCGAGAGCGGTGGGCAAGACAACCACCGCAGCCAAGCACGCCGAAGCCGCGCTGCGTCTGGATCGGCCCGAAGATGCGAGCATCGTCCGTGACGACCCTGACGCAGCGATCACGGTAGGCCCGTTCCCGCTCTTGCTCGACGAATGGCAGCACACACCCGAAGTTCTCGGCGCGGTCAAGCGTGCCGTCGACGCGGACCAGCGCCCCGGCCGCTATATCGTCACCGGCTCGGCGCGCAACGATCTCATCGCCGGCGCATGGCCTGGCACGGGCCGCTTCCTGGATATTCGGATGTGGCCGCTCACCGGCCGCGAACTGTTCGGTGACGCGAGCCAGCCGTCGCTGTTCGACCGCTGGGACTCACCCGACCGGTTCGAGGTGCCGGCCGATCCGCCGGATGTGCTGGGCTATCTGAGGCTTGCGCTGTCGGGCGGATTTCCGGGTGCGCTGAGAGCGGCCGACGACCAGCAGCGCGAACGCTGGATGCGCAGCTTCGTCGACGTCACCACGACACATGATCTTGAGGAGTTCTCCGCAGGACGGGGACGGCCACGCAGCCCAATCCGCTTTCGCCGCTACCTGCAGTCGTACGCACTGCATACTGCCGGGGTTGTCCCTGACAGCGCCCTCATCGAGGCTGCCGACCTCGACCGCAAGACAGCGTTGGGGTATCACGACATTCTCGACGCCCAGCGGTTGGTCGTGGATGTGCCTGCGTGGCGGTCCAATCGTCTGCGGAGGCTGACGTCGACGCCCAAGCGGTATGTCTGCGATTCCGGCGTGGGTGCATGGCTCGCGCAGATCGATTTCGATGCTGCGCGCCGAGACCCCGATGCACGAGGCCGCCTGTTCGACACCTACGTGGCCGCTCAATTGCGCGCCGAGGCAGAGTCGGCGAAGGTGCCGGTACACCTGCACCACCTTCGCAGCCAGCGAGGAGAGCACGAGATCGATGTCATCGCCGAGTTCGGGTTCCGTGTGGCCGCATTCGAGATCAAATCCGCCAGCGCGCCGTCGGCCAAGGACGCCCGGCATCTCATCTGGCTGCGAGACAGCCTGCCACCCGACCAGTTCGCCGGCGGCGTGATCTTGCACACGGGCCGCCACCGTCGCTGGATCGATCGTGACATCGAAGCCGTCCCCATCGCCGCCCTCTGGGGTCAACGCCGAGCATCAGCGAGCGCCTGAGCAAGACAACCTCGGCGAGCCGGGCCAGACCGATTCCACAGACTGCGCGGGCCGGCTGCCGTGTCGCTCCCCCGCAGTAGTCTCGCCCCCATGGACGAACAGCAGTATTGGGCAGAGCGCCGTGTCGCACCTCCGTAGCAGCTTCGCCGCCATGGACGACCATCGGTACTGGGCGCAGCGTCTCGACGAGTATGTGAGCTACCTGCGGGACGAGCGGGGCGTTGGGGAGTCGACGTACGGCCAGCGCAGCAGCATCGCGCGCCGCTGGATCGAGTTCGCACTGCAACGGGGGCACAGTCCTGCGGAGCTAGATGACGACCTCGTCGGCGAGTTGCTCGACCGGCAGCGAGACTTGGCGGATTCCTCGCGCTACGCCTATACGAAGGACCTCGAAAATTGGTGTCGCTGGCTGTCGGGCGATCAGGTCGTTCACCGCCGAGCTTCTGCCGCTGAGTCCGCAGGACGCGACGAAACCGCCATGTGGATGGCGCGGCTTGAGGAGTACCTGAGCTATCTGCAGGATCAGGGGCGGAAACCCCGCACCATCAAGAATCGACACGGGAAGGTGTCGAAGTGGATCCGGTATGCGTGTTCCACTGGGCGCAGTCCGGCGTCGTGGGATTCCGGAGCGATTGCCGAGGCGTTCGACGTCTGGGGCACGAAAGAATCTCAGCCGCAACGAGATAATATACGCAGGCAGGTTCAAGCTTGGTGCACATGGTGTCGCGAGAGCGGTCTGGATTCGCCAACCCTTGAGGAACTGGTTCAGCAGTTCCACGACAACGGCTACCCCACGGACGATGATCTTGAACACAAGGCGGCGCGCATCGGTTTCGCAAACATCCTGTCAACTCTGAATCTGCTGCCTTATGCGGACCGCGAGCAGGTCAAGCGTGTGTGGAACAGAACGCGCTATGACTACGGCGGTTCTGGACAGGTGCCGGGATTGCATCGGGCGGTCAACGACTGCTCACCCACTGAGTGGGAATCGATCCGCTCGCTGATCCACGACCTCGGTTACGGCGACGGCGACTTGGCATCGCGGTTCGATGCTTGCGTTACTGGCATCTCAGGACTCGGCGAACTCGTCGCGACGCGGCTGTTGGCTTTGTCGCAGCCGCAGCGATTCATTCCCAACTTCATTCTGCGACAGAGTCCGGCGGCAGCGAAGTCATCGTGGCCCGGAAAGCTTGAGATGATCGAGTTGCTGGTACGTCTTGGCCTTCTCGACGAGGAGCAGGCCATCACCGCGACCACGCTCCTCGACGAGCCCGAGTCGTACCCGCAGAGCGGAGCTTTGGTCGTCACGGCCAACGATTTCCTGGTCGACGTTCTCGGGCCGTACTTCCCAGACAGTGCGCACTCTATCGACGCGTGGGGGATTGCCCGGTTCTTGTATTGGTTGGCGGAGCGACACGACGACGACCCCGAACGTCTCGCGGCTGCCTTGGCGGCCGCCGCGGAGGATCTGCTGTGCGGGGTGGGATTCGTCAACGACGTAGTGCAGCTGTTGAAGGACAAAAGGCAGGTGGTCCTGTATGGGCCACCGGGGACCGGCAAGACATACTTCGCCCGTCGCTTGGCGTGGGCGCTGACAGGCATCCAAAACGACGAGGAACACGCGGACGACGGGCCCTATTCGCTGGTGCAATTCCATCCGGCATACTCGTATGAGGACTTCTTCGAGGGATTTCGGCCGTCTGTCGACGATGACGAGAACATGACGTATCGGCTGACGCCGGGACCATTGGTGAAGCTGGCAGAACTCGCCGAAGCCAATCCGGATCAGCGGCATGTCATGGTGATCGACGAGATCAACCGGGCGAACTTGCCTCGCGTATTGGGCGAATTGCTCTACTTGCTGGAGTATCGCGACGAGTGGATTCAGACGCAGTATCGACCAGTCGAAGGCTTCACGCTGCCCTCCAACCTGTGGTTCATCGGCACGATGAACACGGCTGACCGATCGATTGCGCTGATCGACGCGGCGATGCGGCGGCGGTTTCACTTCGTGCCGTTCTTCCCCGATCGTGAGCCGACGGCGGGATTGCTGCGGCGCTGGTGCGAACAGAACGAGCAGGGGCAGACGTGGATCGCTGACTTGCTCGATGGCGTCAACGCGCGACTCCGCGGCGATCTCGGGGGTGACCACATGCTCATCGGGCCGAGCCACTTCATGAAGAGCGACCTGAACAAGGACGGCCTGCGGCGCATCTGGGAATACAACATCGAGCCGCTGATCGAGGACCAGTTCTTCGGTCGCCAGGAGGTCATCGAGAGTTACCGGTTCCGCGAGGTTTGGAAGCGTCACGGGCCCGGAGCGACTGCGTCGGGTCCGGAGACGCGAACGCCGGACGAGCCCGTCGATGACGATGAACCCGAGACTGCCGGTGATGAAGGCGCCGAGAGCTACGGCGACGACTAGATGACATTCGTCGATGCTGCGGTGAGGCCGGACGCCCCCAAGATGGGTCGTGACGCGGGCCAGGGCAGACGAATTGTGCTTCAGGAGTGGAGCACCGAGCGCATACAACTCGACGACGACACGGCTCGCCGTCTTGGGGAGACGTCGTGGGTGTCGGTGGCAACGGATCGAGAGAGCGGCTGGTGGAAGGTGTCGACTCGGCAGTGGGTCGGAGGGTTCACGCTGGACGACCTGCGCATCATCGTGCGGCCGAAGATCAAGCCCGAGAACCTGTTCTTCCTGCTGGAAGTGGGGCTGCCGTCGGAGGCGTGGCGGGCCGAGGCCATCGACTACGCAACCAACGACGAGCTGTTGCCGGCGCTGGTGTCATTCTTCGCACGCACGGCGGAAACCACACTCGCGCGGGGGCTCTTCCATCACTACCGGCACGAAGGGGACGACCTGCTCGCATTGCGAGGTCGTATCGACTTCGCGCGGCAGTTCCGTCGGGGCGGGGTGCTGGTGCCGATGGCGTGCTCGTGGGACGACTTCACCGCAGATGTCGACGAGAACCGCTGCCTGACTGCCGCAGTTCGACTGGCGCTGCGTGTGCCCGACGTGCCTCACGACGACCGACGGCGGCTTCGGCGGCTGCTCGGCGCGCTCGATGGTGTGGCCGAACCCACCGTGACGATGGCGCTGGACAGTCTTGATCGCATCCAGTACAGCCGGCTGAACGAGCACTACCGGCCGGCACTCCGTCTTGCCCGGCTGATACTGGCCAACTGCACCCTGCAGGACCAGCACGGCGACACCGCTGCGTCGGCGTTCATGCTGGACATGAACCAGCTCTTCGAGGACTTCGTGACGGCCCGGCTCCAGCGAGCGCTGCGCGGGCGGTTGGATGTGCGACCTCAGACACGGCTCTATCTCGACGACGAGCGCCAAGTCCAGATCAAGCCGGACCTCACGTTCGGTCACCGCGGCGAAACCGTCGGTGTCGCCGACCTCAAGTACAAGCTCGCAGAAGCCGATACGAGCATGACGGGCGCTGGACCTCTCGCACGACACGGCGACTACTACCAATTGCTGGCCTACACCACAGCGCTCAAGCTGAGCGAAGGCACCCTCATCTACTGCGCCGATGTCGATCGCGATGAGACCGGTGAGTCCGGCGACGTTGCTGGCCTAGCGCGAATCGGCAGCGCGGCAGACGAAGCCCCTAACCATGATGGTTCAGGCGCGATTCTTGCCAAGTCGACGGTCACGGTTCGGCACGCGGGAACGAAACTCCACGCTGTCGCCATCGATCTGTCCGGCAGCCCTAGCGATATCGACGCTCAGATCAGCGCTCTCGCCGGCCATGTTGAGGCGACGACGAGAGTGTCAGCTGGTTGATGACACTCCGGGGGAGGCAGTGGCGATGCCGAGGTCCACGGCTGCGGCGAGCTGGCGGACGTCGTAGCTGACGAGCCCAGCCAAGTCGTCACCTAGTGGTGCGTCGCTGAAATGGCTGGGGCTGAAGCAAGCCCATTCTTACAGGTCAGCGAGTTGCATGATGCCCGGAAGAAAACTGCGACACACCACTAGGAGACTGCTGATTTATTCGGATCCGGGCAAGTCTGCAATGCTCTGACCTGCGGCTTTGTGTCCGTGAATCAGCGATTTCGGCAATTGCTCAGCAGTCTCCTAACCCAGATTCACCGGTGGGGTTGGTGTGAGGGTGGGTGTGCGTCCGCTGGAAGGGTCTCTTGAGGTGGCGTTTTGTCTTTGACGGTTGTTCGGCGTGATGTCGTGTCGGGAGGCGCTTTCTGTGAGCAGCGTATCTGGGGGTCTGGACCGGATCGAGGCGGTGTTCGACGAGGGCATTTTGGTGGCTGACGCGGGCCTGCTGCTGGTGGGCTCTTTGGTGGGTCGGCTGGGTCTGGGGGGCTTGATCGATGACACGGTGGTCCCGCCGCAGGCGGGCCGCGGGTCGGGCGCGAAGGTGCTCACGGCGGTGTTCTCGATGCTGGTTGGCGGGTCGTTCATCTCGGACGCGGACCGGCTGCGGACCGCTTCGACGGGTTCGGTGCTTGGGTTCGCGGTGGCGGCGCCGTCCGCTTTGGGGACGTTCTTGCGGTCCTTCGCATGGGGTCATGTTCGCCGGTTGGGCCGCGCCCGGGAACCGGCGCTGGGCCGAGCGCGGGAAGCTGGGGCTGCGCCTGGGGCGGATCGGATCACGGTCGGCGTCGGCTCCACGATGGCTGAGGTTCACAGCGGCGCCAAGGGCGGCGCTGCGTATGGGCACAGCGGGCGGCTGGGCTGTCACCCTTTGGTCGCGTCCCGTGACGACACCGGCGAGATCGTGCATGCCCGGATGCGCAGGGGCTCCTCCCAGCGGGGCCACGTCCGCTTTGTCGCCGAGACCGTGAACCGGGCGCGCCGCCTCGCTCCCGGCGCCGGTCTCGCGCTGCGCGCGGATGCGGGTTTCTTCAGCTGGGACCTGATCGACAAGCTCAAAGCACACGACACCAGGTTCCTGATCGCTGTCGCCTCCAACCCCAAGATCGACCGGGTCATCGCCGCAATCGACGACCGGGACTGGACCCCGACCGGCTACACCGACGACGGCGAGGCCCAAGTCGCAGAGACCGAGCTGACCAGCGCGCGCCGCCCCAAAGACAAGCCGGCCCACACGGCGCGGCTCGTGGTGCGCCGCACCCGCCTGGTCGGCCCCCAAGCCGACCTGTTCCCCCACTGGCGCCACCACACGTCCGACACCGACGCCGAGACGCTCGACACCAAAGCCGCCGACGCCGCCTACCGATCCCACGCACGCGTCGAGCTCGCCGCCGGGGACCTCAAAGCCGGCGGCCTCGCCCACAGCCCCTCAGCCAGCTTCACCGCCAACGCCGCCTGGCTCGCCTGCGCCGCTCTGGCCCACAACATCGCACGCTGGACAGCACGCATCGGCCAAGTTCACGACCCCCGAAAGCTCACCGTCGCAGCCACCACCGCACGCCGCCTGCTCACCGTGCCCGGCCGGCTCGTCAACCGCAGCAGCCGACCCACCCTGCGGCTCCCCGCACAATGGCCCCGGGCCGACACGTTCACCACAGCACTGCAACACACCCGCAACCTGCCCCAGCGCTGCTGAGCAAACCCCAGCATCACGCAGCGCCGCGCACCACCCCACCAAGACGCCGCACACAACACCCCCCCCCAGCCGCCGCCGACCACCCACGCATCCGATCCCACGAACCCGCCACACCAACAGACCGCCCCACCGACAACCCGCCCAACCCGACATCACCCAACCCCACCGGTGAATGTGTGTTGCGTCTGACTTTTCGCGACAGATTGCCGGGTTTTTCAAGCAGCGTCGGCGTGCTGGCGGTGGTGTTGGGTTGGTCATGGCAGTGGGCGGTTTCGGCGGGCGTGGCGGCGTTGGGCGTCGGCTTGTCGGAGGCCGTCTCGGCGGGCTCGGCGGATCTGTTCTCCTCGGCCTTGGTGCTCGTCTTGGGGGGTGACGTGTCCGATGCCTTCGTGCAGCCGGTTCTCGTTGTAGTGGGTCCGGACGCGTTCGGGCTCCCGGGCGAGATCGGCGGGACGGTCCAGCGTGTCGAGGTGGGGGTGCTCGTCTTTGAGGTGCCCGAAGAGTGACTCGATCCAGGCTTGGTCGGTGGGCGTGGATGGGCGGCCGAAGTGCTGGGCGATCGAGCAGGCGGCCATGAAGCGGGCGGTGTCGCCGGCGCGCATCTCGGGGCCGTTGTCCGACAGCGCCAGCAGCAGCGGGATGTCGTCGTGCTGAGGCGGCTCGGCGTCGGGATCGGCCAAGCGGGCCGCGATCTCGTCGGTGAGCAGCCCCTCGGCTTGGAGCGCTTCGGCGGACAGCACTCGAGCGGCGACCGAGTCCGGGGTGCCGGTGAGGTGGGCGGCGATCCACTTGCGGGACACGACATCAACGATCGCGTAGGCGTGCTTGGCGGGCCGGCATCGGGGGAACTGGGTGCCGTCCCAGCACCACAGCTGGTTGGGGCGCCACTCGCACCAGCCGGGCCACGGCGAGCGAGCCGTCCGCTTGGGGCGCGGCACGCCTGCCAGGGCGAGGCCGTGACCTGCGAGAACGCGGTCCACGCTGGACGGCGACACCCACACCCGGCCCAGACAGGAGCCCCGGTGGGCGAGCTTGCGATGGGACCGGTCGACGTCGCCCCATTCGTCGAACAGCTTCACGATCTCGTCGCGTTCCCACCCCAGCAGCCCATGGACCGCACGGCCCCCGGGGCGGGCGTCATCGAGCCGCCCCGCGTCGCGGCGCCGGGACCAGCGCCACGCCCGGCGCCGATCGATGCCCAGCACCGCGCACACCCGGCCGTGGGTCCATCCCGCTGCGGTGGCGTCGTCGATCAGCCCCAGCAAGCACTCCTTGGCGGCCCCATCGACGCGGGCGGGAACAGGGCCGCTCATCCCCAGCCCGTTTTTCCCCGCAGCACCGCCAGCTCCACGGCCTGCTCCACAACAGTGCGGCCCAGCCGCTCCACCTCCGCCCGCAACGCCGCCGCCTCGGACGCCTCGGCCCGCGTCCGGCGTGGCCGCCCAGGCTTCGACGCCCCCAACGCAGCGATCGCCCCGTCGCGTGCCACCGCACGCAAACGAGACACCACCGACCGATCCACGCCGGCCTCCGCCGCCGCCTCGGCCTGGGTGATCTGCCCAGTCAGCATCCGCACCCACAAGTCGTACTTCTGCTCCGCTGTGAGCATCTTCCTCGGTCTCCGGCCCGGCGGAGCGGTCATCGGCAGCCTCCTGCGCTGAGACCGCCAACCCTGACCGACGCTGCTCGAAAAAACTCAGAACCCGTCGCGCAAAATCAGACGCAACACAGTCGGAAAGCCGCTATTTCGGCGTTTGTCAGATGCAAACCCGCAGGTCAGGGACTTGCTGTGTCGGCAAGATCCCCTTTTCCGACCACCCTCCTAGCTCGAGGGCGCAGGCGACGTAGATCGCGTCCAGGGAACGCAGATGGCGGCCGGGCATTCGACCCGCAGCATCCAGCACCGCTGCAGTCAAGTGGACGAAGTGCGTTTCAGTGAGGAATCATTCGCAACGGCGTCGCGTTGCTTCGTCATCGTGGGCAAACGCCCGTCGTGCCTCGGTGCGCAGCAGGGCGCTTGACGCCAAGGGACGATGCGTGAGCCACTGGCGCAGTGCCACGGACTCAGTTTCTGGCCTGACGAGCTTGACGAAAGCAGATGCGTCAAGAATCCAGATTTCACCGCTCATCTCGACGTAGCTCCGCGAGCCGTTCGCTCCCAGTCTGTGTTCCCGGGGGAGCAGGGGGCAATGGCGCCTCTTCCTCTAGTGCTGCGGCCAAGCCCCGCCCTCCGCCGGTGACGACTCCACGCGCAATGAGACGCTCCAACGGGTCGTCTTCCTTGGGCAACGGTCCGAGCAACGCGAGAGGCTCGCCATGCCGAGTGACCTCGAACGACTCACCGGCGTTGGCCCGCTGGAGCAGCTCTTTGCAGTTGTGCTGCAACTGTGAAACGTTGATCTGCTCCATGAAGGACACAGTAGCTACCGCAGTGCACGCTGCCCCTGCGATTTTTCCCACAGCGCGATGCGCCTGTGCATCCTGAATGGTTCACGAGGGCTGCTCGCCTGACGTGGGTGGGCGGTGGCGGTCGAGGAGGCTGTTCAGCTCGGGGTGTCCCCGTCCGTGTCCCGGGGATCGCGCACGTCCACGGTGAACGACTTCGAGGCGACCGTGCGGCCCAGCACGGAAGCGGCGTAGTCGGCGGAGGTCTCATAGAAGGTGACGGTCACGGACTCGTCGTCGAAGTCATCGTCGGCGAGGGCCTCGATGCCGATCGACCCGATGGTGATGTGGGTGCCACCCTTGGTGTCGCCCTCTTTGACGGCGATCGTGACGGCCGTGGTGTCCGAGATGTCCATGACCCAATCGGTAAACGCCGGGTCGCCGCTGCACCAGTTGTGGGTGTACCTGATGCTGTCGGTCGATCCTTCGGACAGGCCCACCGCAGTGTGGCTGAAGCTGAGGCTGCGGTGACAGGAGGATGCGGCCAAGGCCATCGGCGAGGCGACCACAGCAGCTCCAGCAGCGATGACGGCAGCGATGATCAGCAACGGCTTGCGTCTGCTCTTTCGAGTGCCGTGCCGGGAGGAATGCAATTGTGACTTCATGTCTGGCTAAACCTTTCTACTATAGAGTCTAAAGTACCACTATTGTCGCTCTGTGTGTTGTCGCTCTGTGAGTTCAGATCTGCCAATGCCATCTCGGGGCTGACAGTGCTGGCCGTCGGCCATGCCGAACGAGCCTTCCAAGGCGATCATGTGCTCAACGGGTGCGGCGACAACCGACAGCGTTGGTTCTTCGGGCACGGCAGCACCATGTCGATCATGCTCTGGCGGCATGTGCATCGTGGCCTGTTCGTTTCAGACGATCTGAGTCCCGGCTTCGCATTGCCGCCGGAGCGGGGAGTGCCGCTGGGACGGCTGTCGCCAAGCTGATGGGCACCGTCCAGTTCGCCGGCTTGATTGACAACACCATCATCGCGGTCACCCGCATCACGCCTGAACTCGGCCCATGTACTGGCAGTGCCGCGGGTTTCGTTGCTCTGTGCGCTGGTCCTCTGACCCGCGCGAACAGCGGAGGCGCCCCGCGAGCAAATCTCAGGCATACAGCTGGCAGTGTCGCGGCGGGTCTGTGGCCGGTGGCGATCGTGCGGAACCCAGGCGTCTGCTTCGACAGCCAGCTGAATGAACGATCGACTTAGCCTGCTGACGCCCGAAGGAGGAACCGCATGACGTCATCCCTGCACGATCCTGTGCTTGAGGAATTGCTAGATCGGCTGCACGCCGAGAGCGACGCGCAAGCCACCGAGACCTCGGCATTCTTCGCCGAGATGCGGCGAAAGAGCGGTAGGGACCGAACCCAGCGCGGCTTCGACGACGACATGCGCCGGTACCTCGCCGACAAGCTTGTTGCGCTCGACCGCGACAAGGCCACGTTCTGCTACCAGATCTGCTGTGCTCTGGGTGCTCGCCGTGTCGTCGAGGCCGGGACGTCCCACGGGGTGTCCACGCTGTACTTGGCTGCTGCGGTGCGGGACAACGGTCATGACGACGGCGTGGTCATCGCAACCGAATACGAGCCTGACAAAGCCGCCGTCGCACGGGCCAACTTCGAAGAAGCAGATCTGGCGAGCTGGATCGAGCTGCGGGAAGGCGATCTGCGCGAGACGCTGGTCGACTGCGGGGGACCGGTCGATTTCCTCCTCGTCGACATCTGGCATGTCGCTCTCGACGCGCTCGAACTGGTCGCGCCGGCGCTGCGCCCCGGCGCGGTCGTCGTCACCGACAACACCATCTCGTCCGCCGAGGGCTACCAGCCCTACTTCGAGTTCCTCAACGACCCCGCCAACAAGCTCCGCACGATGACCCTGCCCTTCGCCGGAGGGCTCGAGTTCACCGTCCGCGTCCACTAGCCACGGGCCGTGAGGCCGGCCTCGGTCAGGGCCGAGTCCGGAACTGATTGACCAGATCCATAGTCGGAGATGGCTGTGGCGTAGCTATGGGGCATGAGCAGGGCCTCGGCGAGTTCGCACATCTCCGAGATGCGGACGATCTCGGTGAAACCGCCGGCCCGGCTGATGCCGCAGTGCAGCAACGGCACCTTGGCATGGTCGAGCCATTCCTTGGCCTCCCAGCGGCCGGTCGAGAACTCGCCCGCGCCGATGAGCAGCGGGCCGCGGGCCGCGAGCTGGCGGTACCCCTCCATGTCGTCGTGGTGCAGCGGCACCTCGGCGAAGTACACCCGGTGATCATCGAGCCGGTTCAGCACCCACAGTGCTTCCTGCCAGTGGGTCCAGCGATACCCGGGATCGGCGCCCAGCACGACGTCGTCGCCGATCATCGCCCGGAGCTGGCCCACCAGATCGACCACCTGGTGGTCGGGCAGTTCGGTGAGCCCGACGAAGGGCAGCTTCATGGCGGTGAAGCCCGACTGCCGGGCGAGGTCGACGATCCCCTCCATCTTGTCGAGGATCACCCCGGTCGGCTCGCCCTTGGTGTCGCCCGGGTACAGGGTCACGTACGGGCGCGCACCCTGCTGGCGGGCACCTCCCAGCAGTTGCCAGACCGGCTTGCCGAGCTGCTTGCCGGCGAGGTCCCGGCGAGGTCATAGAGGGCGATGTCGACAGCCGACAGGGCATTGATGAGCAGCCCTCTGCGGCCGTGGTAGAAGCTCGAGCGGTAGATGGCGTCGTAGATGCGAGCTGGCTCGCGGCCTCGCTCCCGACGTTCGGGTCAACGCGATCTCGCCGAGCTACGTCCATCCCGATTCCACGAACTTCCCGCTCACGTGGCCGTCGGTCCTCTCGAAGTCGTCGAGGCTCCTGCCGCGGGCCGCTAAAGCGGGCTGGATGCGGGGAACGATGACGTCCTTGAGGTACTGCTCGGTGCAGAACGGATGGGCGATGCGGCCGTCGGGGGAAGAAGGGATCGCGGCTTGTCTCGGCGGTGAAGGCGCGGTCGAAGCCGAGCGCCTCGAGCTTGGTGGCCTGCTGCGCGATGAAGTCGGTGCCGGCACTGTTGCCGGGGTAGAGCGATGCTTCGATTCTGAGGGAAGTGGGCATAGTGGCAGGTCCTGATTGATTCGAATGGGCTCAGCCCGGCTGGGGCCAGTACTCGTCGTGCCTGCGGAGCACAGCATCTCCGCCGCCTCACGCCTGCTGATGGGCGTGTAGCAGAGCCCGGCGTAGTGGCAGCCCCAGATGATCGGCAGGAACTCGAGACGATTCTCGACGCAGAGCGCGATGTGGTCGCCGCGCTCGAGCCCGATCGCGCGCAACAGCCGGGACAGCCGACTGGCGAAGGCGTCGAGGTCGGCGAAGGTGATGCTCTCGCCGCTAGCGCCCATGGCCACTGCGACACGGTCGGGGTGATCCGCGGCTACCTGACCCGGGTACAGCAGTGGGGTCGTCATCGGTGCTTCATTCCTGATTGACGGCCCGTACTAGGTCCATCAGTCGTGCGAGCGAGTCCAGCCGGGCGGTCGGGTCGTCGGTGTCGACCCGCACCCGAAGGGTCCGTATCCCTGTGGCGCGGTAGGCACGGAGCCGCTCGCTGATCTCGGCATCGCCGCCCAGCAGGTTCGTGCGGAGCCCGATCTCGATGGGCACTGCGGCGGCCGCCGCTTCCCGCTCACCTGACTGCCAGAGCCGTTGCACCTCCTCGACCGCGTCGCCGAAGCCTTGGCGGATGAACGCCTGGTTGTAGAAGTTCGTTGATGACGACCCCATGGCGCCGATGGTGAATGCGTAGCCGTCGGCATGGCGCCGGCCCGCCGCCTCGGGGTCGTCGGAGAAGTCGAGGGTCACCGCAACCGTCAGCTCGATGTCGTCGAGGGACCGCCCCGTCGACTCGGCGCCTTCACGAATGTGGTCAGTGAACACGCTGGCCGACTCGGGCAGGAACGCGGTGCCGATCCAGCCGTCGGACTTGGCGCCCGTGAGCCGCAGGTTGGCCGGCCCCATAGACGCGATGTAGATCGGGATGGATGAGCCGGCCACCGGCGAGCGGAGGGACCGGCCCTGACTGTCAGGCAGCGGAAGCTCGTACACCTTGCCCTCATAGGTGAGCCGGTCGCCCGAGCAGACCTTGTGGATGATGTCGATGGTCTCGCTGGTGCGGATAACGGGCCGGTCGAAGCGAACACCGTGCCAGCCCTCCATGACCTGAGGTCCGCTGGTGCCCAGTCCGAGCACGAAGCGACCTTCTGACATCTTCGCCAGCGCGAGGGCGGACATCGCCAGCATTGCCGGGGAGCGGGCGCCGAGCTGGACGACCCCGGTGACGAGCCGGACTCGGCTCGTGATCGCGGCGAGATAGCCGAGCGGGGTCAGCGCGTCGTACATCCACGCCTCGGGCATCCACACTGAGTCGACGCCGAGCTGCTCAGCGCGGCGGATGTAGTCGAAGCCCGGGGCATCCAGGCCGGCCGGGAGGACACCGACGTGGAGATCGGTCACGAGGTGCGCGCCTGGCGGGCTTCGGCGAGCTGCTTGCAGCCCTCGACGGTGCGACGCATGTTGGCGTTGTGCTCGCCCATGCGCTTGGCGACGATGTCCTCCTCGCGGTCGGGCATGCGCTCGATGGCCGGGCTGAGTCCTGACGGCGCCGGCCCGATCTCGGCGGTGAACCTCAGCATGCTTCCCTCGCCGTCGGGCTCGAGGTCGAAGCGCCAGCGAGCGGCCCGGTAGTCGACATCACCGACCGTCCACTCGAACGAGCGCTCGTGGTCCATCGCCGTGACGGTGCAGGTCGATCGCCACTCGCCGACAGCCTTGTGCTCGTTCCGGCCCCGGAACCTCGCCCCGAGGGCCGGGCCGTCGTCGAGCCAGTCGGCGCCCTGGAACTCCCCGGAGAACTCAGCGGGCGCGTTGATATCGCACAACAGGGGCCACACCACCGACGGCGGGGCATTGATGTGGGCCTCCACACTGGTCGTCGGCCCGTCCGCGTACGTCACCATTCCCAACACCCTTCTCTCGCCTGTCACATGACAAGCTACGCAACGTGATGGTCCCCTGATCGGGCATCGGGACGCACGGCGGTGGACCGGAGGAGCGATTGGTGAAGAAGAGAGCCGGCCCCCCGGCACCGAACGACATTTTCAGCGACAACCACCGCTGGGGTGATCTCGACGATTGGAACCGGACGGCCCTTGCGCTTCATGCCGAAGGCGGGATTCATCGCATCGAGCGCGAGGGGTTCCGACCGTTCTGGGCGGTGATCGATCACGCTGCAGTCCTGGAGGTGGAGCGCGATCCCGGCCTGTTCACGAATGGCCCTGAGCCTGTGCTGGCGACGAACGCGCAGATCGAGGGCCGGCAGGCGGTGATCAAGTCGCTGATCCACATGGATGCGCCCGACCACGGCAAGTACCGCACGGTGATCGCCGACTGGTTCAAGCCCCGGACGGTGGGCCGGCTCGAGACGCGTCTCGATGAGCTCAGCGCGAAGGCCATCGCCAAGCTCGAGTCCGCAGGAGGGGAGATTGACTTCGCGGTGGAGGTCGCGCTGCCGTACCCGCTCGAGGTCATCCTCGCGATCCTGGGACTGCCCGAATCGGATTACCCGAGGATGCTGATGCTGACGCAACAGCTCTTCGGTCAGGAGGATCCCGACCTCCAGCGCGGCGAGGTCAGTCCCGAGGTGCAGGCACAGGTCATCGGCGACTTCAACGCGTATTTCTCGCAGCTCACTGCGTCCCGGCGGGCTGAGAGCACCGACGATCTGGCAAGCGCCATCGCCAACGGCGAGATCGACGGCCAAACACTTCCCGAACTCGAGACGAACGGCCTGTACATCATTGCAGCGACCGCCGGACACGACACCACCTCCAGCGCCATGGCCGGCGGCATGCAGGCACTGATCGAGCACCCAGACCAACTCGCAAAGCTGCAGTCGGCTCCTGATGAACTGATGGTCAACGCAGTCGAGGAGATGCTCCGCTGGACCGCACCGGTGCGTCACTTCATGCGCACCGCGCAGGCCGACACGGAGATCCTCGGGCAGGAGATCGCCGAGGGGGAGTGGGTGTATCTGTCGTACAAAGCGGCGAACCTCGACCCGAAGGTCTTCGACGATCCTTTGCGCTTCGACATCGAGCGCGACAATGCCGCTCGCCAGATCTCATTCGGTTACGGCGTCCATTTCTGCCTGGGCGCGCAGCTCGCTCGGCTTGAGCTGCGCAACCTGTTCGCCCACGTGATTCCTCGACTCGCCACGGTCGAGCTGGCCGGAGACCCTGCGACGATGAAGACCACCTTCGTCGGCGGTCACAAGAGCCTGCCGATCCGCTACTCGCTGACCTGATCGCCTCTATTGGCCGACGAGGGATTGTCCAGCCCGACGAGGTCGTAACTCAACGCGACGAGCTGCCTCGCCGTGTCCATGTTCTTGGCGTTCGGGTTCGGCGTCTCCATGGGCCAGCCGCCGGCCCGGCACTCCTTGTCGCGGTAGAGAACACTGCTCTGGCTGAAGTAGGCGCCGGAATGCCGGGGCGCATCGTCGGACAACAGACAGTGGAGCGTCGTCTGGGCCGACTCGGTATTGCTGTCGGACACAAGCCGGCTGAGCGGTCGCATGATCGCCATTGCGATACGCATCGGCAGGGGACCGCCCGATCCGAAGTTCGATCGGGCCCATCCGGGGTGGACAGAGAAGGTCGAGACGTCCGTGCTCTCCAGCCGCTGGGCGAGCTCCGCGGCGTAGAGCACCGTCGCCACTTTTGCCTCGCAGTACGCGCGCATGCCGCTGAAGTCGCGCCGCTCGTAGTTGAGGTCGTCGAGTACCAGTTGCGGCCGGTTCTTGGGGCTTCCCGCGTGCACTACCGATGACAGGATCGCCATGCGTGAGGGGGCGGTCGCCTTGAGTGTGTCGAGGAGGAGTTCGGTCAGCAGGAAGTGACCGAAATAGCTCACTGCGATGGTCGACTCGAATCCGTCCGTCGTTCGTTCCAGGTCACGGCGCATGTTCACCATGCCGGCATTGCACACGAACCCGTCAAGTCGATCGTGCTCGGCGGTGAATGCAGCCTCAAACTCGCGAACCGAATGGAGGTCGGCGAGGTCGAGCCGCATGACCTCATGCGTTCCGGCGAGGCCGCTGAAGCTCCGAGACGCCTCCGCGCCGGCCTCGACCCGCCGGCAGGCCATGACCACATGAGCACCCTGGGTCACCAGCTGGCGGGTGGTCTCGAGGCCCACTCCGGAGTTGGCACCGGTGACGATGTACGTCGTGCCGGCGAGGTCCTTCGAGCGGGTCGCTTCGTCGATTGCGAGTCGCTTCCGGGGCATGGCAACCTCCCTGTGGTTGATTGTCCGGTTCCGAACCCGTGAATCATGCGCTCACCTCGGCGGGGCGGGGCGCGAGGACGGAACGGTCGTAGAAGCCGAGGGAGTTCTCGTAGTCCATGTCGAAGCCGAGGCGGCTGCGCATGGCGTCCGGCAGTGCGAGCACGTCGGCGAGGGGGATCGACACGTGCTGGTTCTCTTCCTGGCGAAGCCAGCCGAGGTTGTAGGTGAGGATGATCCCGTAGCGCCAGTCCTCAGGCGTGGCGTTGGCGCCGGCGCCGTGAAGGGTGCCGCCGAGCGGTATATGAGCGCCACCACCCGGCGGGTGAGGCCGGGGTAGAACGAGGTCGGCTTGTCGTCGGCCACCCTGGCGCTGGCCATGTGGTCGACCAGCTCAGCCCGGACGGCGGCTACCTGCTCAGAGCTCGCAACGTCATGGACGACCAGGCAGCCGGCGGCGTCGAGCTTGGCGTACATGGCGTCGGGGTCGTCGTCGGCCGAACACGTCGGGATGCCGAGTGACATGGAGCTGCTCCTTGGGCCTCTAGCTCACCGGAGCTTCGCACACCCGGTCGATGCCGGCCCGAAGCGACCTGGGTTTCCATCGCTTGACGAACCTAAACTCTTGCACTTTAGATTTAGATAATTGGTGTTAACCTCACGTTAACAGCATCGGTCTTGAGGTAAGGAGGCAGCCAGTGTCCCGATGGCCCGCTGCCCAGTTGCACAGCGCAACGGTGGAGAACGAATTGTGGCGGTCGTGGGATGACGAGAGCCCGCGCACCATCACGGTCGCACAGACGGTGCCTCCGCAGATCGTGACGCTCGCGATTCCCGCTCTTCAGCCGGCCACAGGCGAGGCCCTGGCTGAAGCGGCGCGTTCGATCAGCGATCTGCGCGAACGCGCCGCCGAGACAACCGGTGTGCTCGGCCACCTCAGTGCTGTGCTCATCCGGGCCGACGCGGTCGCTTCCTCGCAGATCGAGCACATCACGACCTCCAGCGAAGCGCTGGCGGTCGCGCTCGCCGATCTCGGCGACAACGATCCCGATCGGCGCCGCTACCCGATCGCAACCGAGCTGGTCGCGGCAAACGTCGCCGTTGCGCTGAACACTCAGCGTGGCAGCGAGGATCTGACTGAGGACTGGTTCCACCGTCGCCATCGCAGCTTGCTCGCAGCGGATCCCGAGATGGAACGGCGCCACCTCGGTGCATGGCGGGACTGTGCGGTGTGGATCGGCCAGAACCGCCGGAGCGCCGACTTCGAAGGCCCGCCGTGGGACCAGGTTCCCGAGCTGATGGACGACTTGGTGCGCTTCGCCGCCCGACGCGATGTGCACCCGATCGTGCACGCCGCGATCGCGCACGCACAGTTCGAGACGATCCATCCCTACGTCGATGGCAACGGCCGCATCGGACGGCTGCTGATCCACCGACTGCTCGACTCCGGATCTGCGACGGCGACAACGCCGGTGCCCGTCGCGCACGGACTTCTGCATAACCCGAACGGCTACGTCGGCGGCCTCACCGCATACCGCCGGGGTGACCTCGACGACTGGATCACCGTGTTTGCCTCCGCGGTCAATGACGGTGCACACGCTGCCATCCGCCTCGTAGACCGCATCGCCGGAATCGCCTTTGAGCATCGCCAGCGCGTCCGCACCCGTCAGGGATCCGCTGTCTCGCAGATTCTCGACGGTCTGCTCGGAACGCCTGCCATCACCGCTGGCGAAGTCCAAACTGCCTACAAGCTGACACCGGGCCGCGCCTCACAGATCCTGCACCAGCTCGCGGACGCTGGCATCCTGCGGCTGAGCGAACACCGTGCCGGCCGATCTCGCGTCTGGGTGGCCCACGAGGTCATCGATGCCGTCGACACCATCAACGCCACCATCCCCCGACGCCACATCGAGGGCTACTGAGACGTGAGAAGTTCGTTGAATCTCTCGACTGCGGCGTCGAACTTGTCGCGGCAGCCCGGGTTGCAGAACCCGACAACATGGCCGTTGTAGGTGGTCAGCGAGTCGGCAGCAACCGGATCACCCGGCCAGGGGCACAGCTCGTTGATGCAGTCAGCAATGTCCAATTCCGCCATCAGAACTCCCGTCGTCCGGCCTCGTCGTCGCGGGTCAGTCGAAAGTGTGGCAGCTCCGGCAGCCTGGTACTCGGCAGCCAGCTCGAGTGCGACCAAGGCGACGATGCGGCGCCAGCCGGCGCAACGGTGCACATGGGAATGGGACTCATTACTATTTCCGGCATGGTTGATGAGCGAGTTCCTGTGACGGTGCTGACGGGCTTTCTCGGTGCGGGCAAGACAACGTTGTTGAACCACATCCTCACCGAGCAGCACGGCAAGCGAATTGCGGTGATCGAGAACGAGTTCGGCGAGGTCGGCATCGACGACGCCATCGTCCTCGATGCCGAAGAAGAGATTTTCGAGATGAACAACGGCTGCATCTGCTGCACCGTTCGAGGCGATCTGATCCGCATTCTCGGCAATCTGATGCGGCGCAAGGACCGGTTCGACCAGATCCTCATCGAGACGACAGGGCTGGCTGACCCTGCACCAGTGGCCCAGACGTTCTTCGTCGACGATGAGATGTCAGCTCAGTTGCGGCTCGATGCCATCGTCACGGTGGTCGACGCGAAGCATCTGGTTCCGCATCTGGACGAAGAGAAGCCCGAAGGGGTCGAGAACGAGGCTGTCGAGCAGCTGGCATTCGCCGATCGGGTCGTGCTCAACAAAATCGATCTCGCCGACAACAACGAGTTGGACGATGTGGAAACCCGGATCCGGCAGATCAACCCACTGCCGCCGATTATCCGGACCCAGTACGGAAAGGTCGACCTTGATGCCATCCTCGAGGTCGGCGCGTTCTCGCTTGAGCGCGTGCTGGCCGATGACCCCGAGTTCCTTGACCCTGAAGCCGAGCATCAGCACGACCTCAGCGTGACATCGGTGGGGATCGAAGCCGAAGGCGACCTCGATATCGATCGGCTGAATGAGTGGCTGGGCGAGCTCTTGCGCACCAAGGGCACTGACATCTTCCGCTCGAAGGGGATCCTGTCGATCGCCGGCTGGGATGAGCGGTATGTGTTCCAGGGCGTCCACATGCTGCTCGACGGTCGGGCCCAAGGCACGTGGAGCGACGGCGAGCAACGACGCAACCGTCTCGTGTTCATCGGGCGCAACCTCGACCGGGCGTCACTGGAGGCCAGCTTCAGGTCTTGCCTGGTATGACCGACACGGGCACAACACCCATCGCACAGTGGCGGGTGGATGTCGACGACTACGTGGCGGTGCTCGAGGTCTCGCGGGATTGTGGCCTCGCGGTGGTCGGATCGCTGGGTGGAGAGGCTGCCCTGATCGACACTGACGACGGTTCGGCCACAGCGCTCTGCCGGCATGAGATGGGAGTGCTGAGCGCCGCCTGGTCGGCCGACAGCAGCCGTGTCGCGGTCGGGGGACAAGACGGATGTGTGCGGATCTACGACGCCGCGGGAGCTGCTCAGGGCGTGGTTGCCGCGTCAGCCTGGGTGACAGCACTGGCATGGTCGCCGACCGCACCCGTGTTTGCGATCGGCGCCGGACGGCACCTTGTGATCACCGACCAAGACGGCACGATTCTCCACGACTTCGACGATCAACCCTCGACGGTGACGGCAGTGGCCTGGTCAGCCGACGGCACCCGCGTCGGTGCAACCGCATACGGCGGCATTGGCTGGCACGACGTCATCGGAAAACGGGCGGGCCGCCGACGTCGTTTCGACTGGAAAGGGTCGCTGCTGTCGCTGGCAATGTCTCCCGACGGAGCGTGGGCCTGCGCCGGCGCGCAAGACGCGACCGTGCATCTGTGGAAGCTCTGGAGCGGCAACGACCTCGCGATGTCTGGCTATCCGTCCAAGATCGAGCGACTCGGGTTCCGTCACGACAGCCGGTGGCTCGCGGTCGCGTGCCTCGGCGAGATCACCGTCTGGGACTTCGGCGGAAAAGGACCCGCCGGCACGGTGCCGGCATCTGCTTCCGGTCACGAGAACCACATTGAGGATCTTGCTTGGGATCCATCGGGCAAGTCCGTCGCCACCGGCGGAGGAGAGGGCCGCACCATCGTGTGGGCTGCCCCGACTCGTGCCGGCGAGGACCTGTCGCCGGTGACTGCACTCGAGTCCGGCGCAGCCACCAGCCGACTCCGCTGGGTCAGCGAGGACAGCCTCCTGGTCGGACGGGCCGACGGCGGCCTCGTCAAGCTCGCAGTCTGAACAACGGGTCAGAGGACGCCGGCGAGCCACTCGCGGGCGTCGATCATCATTTCGATGGTCTGGCTGTGGGCCATGTCGTAGGCGTGGTGGCGCAGATTCCACCCGCCGTCGCCAAGGGCCGCGATCACCTCTTTGGGCTGCTCCTGGCCGATGAAGATGTCGCGGGTGCCCCACTGGAACAGTGCAGGCCGGCCGTCACCGCCCGACAAGTCGAGGTCGAGTCCTGGTGCGCTCGGAAGCCCGCAGCAAATGGCCCACACGCCGGCGTAGCGGGGCGCACCAGGCCTCCCAACGAGCGCCAGCGACAGGTAGCCGCCTTGGCTGAATCCGCCCACGATGCACCGCTCGAGTGGAACGCCTGCCTTGTCGGCCTCCTCGGCGATCAATGACTCGATCATCTCCAATGACGGCATGAACTGTGAGAGATCCATTTCGAAGGTCTCAAGGTCGATGGACCACCAGCCCGCGCCGTCGCCGTCGGGCATGTCGATCGGGCCGCGCGGTGCGATCGCTGTGAAGCGCTCGTCTGGGTCCACCAACGGCACATACGACGCGAGGTGGTGCTGCTCGGCGGTATAGCCGTGCATGAGGAAGAGGAGACGGTCGGCGCCTTCGCGATCAATCCGGTACTGGGTCAGTGGCATGGCGCAGCGTGCTCCTGTGGTGCTCGTTCGATGAACCTATGCGGCGAGGTTATCTATGCCCCCAGATTCGGAAGAGCGGTGCCGACTCATCTACAGCGCCAGTTCGTACAGCGCATGGACTTCTTCCCGGCTCGGGTAACGCGGTGTGTTCAAGATGATGAGATCGCGCAACGCATCGGTGGTGAGTGCGTCGATGTCGTTGGATGTGGCGCCGAGGTCGCTCAGGCGACGATCGGTTCCGACGGTTGCCGACAGCGTTTTGACCGCTTCGATGGCGGCCAGCGGGTCGCGAACTGCACCAAGCGCTGCGCCGACCTCGGCGTATCGGTCAGCCACGGCCTCAATGTTGAACTGCATGACGTGCGGGAGCATGGTGGCGAGCGTCTGTCCGTGCGCCGCTCCGAACGTGCCCGAGACGGGGTGACCGGTTGCGTGGACGAGTCCCAGCAGCGGGCCGGACGAGAAAGCACGGCCCGCAAGATGCGAAGCGATCTGCATCGACGCCCGGGCCTCGATGTCGCTGCCGTCGGCGACAGCTTGGGGGAGCCACCTCCCGGTGAGCCGGATGGCGTGCAGCGCGAGACCATCGGCGTACGGGTTTGCGGCGGTAGAGGTGTACGCCTCGATGGCGTGGGTCAGAACATCCATGCCGCACACCGCAGTGGCAGCCGGCGGGAGCCCGACGGTCAGGATCGGATCGAGCACGACAGCGCGTGGTCGAACGTCCGGGTGGCTGAACGTCAGCTTGCGATGGTCCTCGTTTCGGGTGATCAAGCCGCCGCCATTGGTTTCAGATGCCGTGCCAGAGGTGGTGGGCACGGCGATGGTGGGAACGCAGGGTGCGCTGGCCCGCGCCGGGGGCGCCAAGGTGGCGAAGTCGATCCGGTCGGCGTCGTCGAGTTCGGGTGAGAAGGCAAGCGACGAGTCATCGATGCCTGACGGCGCAGCCATGGCGATGTACTTGCCGCAATCCATCACGGACCCACCGCCGACGAGCACCATCACCGTGCCCTCGGCGCCGAACCCTCGCAGTGATTCCACCCCTGCGGCGACATTGATGTCTGTCGGATTCGGGTCGACGTCGTCGAAGGCCGTCCACTCGAGCCCGTCTTTCGTGAGCGCGTCGATGACGGAGTTGAGGACACCTGCGGCGCGAACGCCCGGGTCGCTCACGACGAAAGCACGGCTGCCGTGGGCCCGCACGTGCTGGGCGATCTCGGCGACGCTGCCCTCGCCGACGGTAGTTGTCGGCATCGGTTCAAGCGTGAAGGCGTTCATCTCTTCGGGTTCTCCTCTGTTGCTAGGTCCACGCCGGCTGGTGCCCGTTCGTGGCGGGAGATTCGGCCTCACTTACGCTGACCAGCTCGTGCCGTGCTACGGAGGCCGGTAGGGGACATTAGCCGAAATGAGAACTGTTCCTACGTGACTGACCAAGAGTGGCGCCGCTGCCCGGGAGTGCTAGAACCGCACCCGTGCCGATGTTCGCTGGGTCAGAGGGGTCGATTCATTACGAGCGATGGGCTCCCGACGGCCCGCCTCGCTGTGTCGTGGTCGTCGTGCACGGATACGCCGAGTACGCGGCTCGGTACGGCCACCTCGCCGAGCGGCTGATGGCCGACGGCGCGGTGATCTACGGCCCCGATCACATGGGGCACGGTCACAGCGACGGCGAGCGGGCGCTCATCACCGACTTCGAGCACGTGGTCGACGACCTGCGGACGCTCGTCGACATCGCCCTGGCCGAGCACCCGGGGCTGCCGGTCGTCATGATCGGACACTCGATGGGCGGACTGCTCACGTCACGGTTCGCCCAGGAGAATCCCGGCGACGTGGCTGGCATCGTCCTGCTCGGCGCGGTCATCGGCGACTGGAACTGGGCCCGGGAGGCCTTGGCGCAGCCGGAACTGCCGCCGGCCACGACCGATTTCTCGGGAATGTCCCGCGACGAAGCGACGGTCGAGGCCTATTCCACCGATCCGTTGATTTATCGGGGGCGCTACAAGCGGCCCCTGCTCGAAGCTGAGATGGTGGCGTTGGACCTCTTCAGCGCCAACGTCGATCTGCTCACGATGCCAGTGCTGTTCTGCCACGGCACCGATGATCCCTTCGTCGACTACCGCACATCGCTTGAGGCAGTGCAGTCAATGCCCAGCGACGACAAGACCATCCGCCTCTACGAAGGCGCCCGCCACGAACTGGTGAACGAGACCAATCGAGACGAGATAATCGACGAGATCACGGGATTCGTTACTCGAGTGGCTGCCTAGAGGCGGCTTCGCGCCTTCCATTTTGGGTGCAGGCGTCCTCTGTAGGATGCGCTGATGGGCGAGCGACTCGCCGAGACCCACGAATTGGTGTCGGCCCGCCTGAACGAAGCGGGACAGCTCTACACCAAGGGCCGGCGAGAGCTGGTGGAACTCCTTGTTCGTGCCGCTCGACCAGCGACCATCCCCGAGATGCTCGAGCTCCGACCTCGTCTCACCCAGAGCTCGCTCTACCGCAATATGGCCGACCTCGAGAGCGTGGGCGTCGTTCGGCGGGTTGTCGGCATCGACGACCCAACCCGCTACGAGTTCTCCGAGGACATCATCGGCCATCATCACCACACGATCTGCACCGTGTGCGGCATGGTTGACGACTTCTTCATGCCTGCCGCCGACGAACGCAGCCTCGAGACCTCACTCGACGAGGCGTTGGGCACCAGCGGGTTCCAACCGAGCACCCACCGACTCGACGTGTTCGGCACCTGCCCCAAGTGCCTCTGATCGGCGACTGAAGATCTTCGACTGAAGAACCGGAGGCGCCGGCTGTGGGGCGCCGGCGGCGAGCCACTCGCACAGGACAGTGGTGATCGCAGGGCTGTTGATGCCACCGAGCCACACCGATGTTCCGTGGCCCGAGCGGACGATGACGACGTTGGAGTGAGCGCACTCGTCGACGCAGTCCACGACACGAGTGCGCGCCACAGCCGCAAACTCGACGATCTGCTCGTCGTGGTCGATAGCGGGGTGCTTCCGCTCGGAACCACAGCAGCAGCCGCGACAGACGAGCACCCGCGCGCTGAAGTCCGACGCGAGAGTGCATGACGCCTGGTTCATCGCTTGCTGCCGATCACAGCATGCGGGCCGAACGCGAGGTAGGGGTGCTGTCCGTCGGCAAGTTGTCGCACCTCGATGCCGTAGACGGGTTCGAGCACCTCGCTTCGCAGGACATCCTCGGGACGGCCCTGATGCACGACCCTGCCGTGATCGAGGAGGGCGAGGTGATCGCAGTAGCGGCTGGCGAGGTTGAGGTCGTGGAGCACCACGATGGTGTCGTTCTGGAGCTGCCGTACCAGCGTGAGCACCTCGTGCTGGTAGCGGACATCGAGATGGTTGGTGGGTTCGTCGAGCAGGATCACCGGGCTCTGCTGCGCGATGCACCGGGCGATCATCACCCGCTGGCGCTCCCCGCCGGACAGCTCGTGGAGCTTTCGCTCGGCGAAGCCCGACATGTCCACCAGCTCCAGTCCTTCGAGAGCGATTTTGCGATCGTCGTCGGTGAAGCCCTGATGGTCGCCGCGATGAACGTGGCGGCCGAGCAGCACGAATTCGCCGACCGTGATGTCGACGCCGTCGGCAGCGGCGTCTTGGGTCACCACTGCGATGGCGCGTGCGACTGCGCGTTGCGGCAGCGACTCGATCGCCTTGTCGTCGATGAGAATGGCGCCTCGGTGTGGGCGGAGCATCCCGTACAGGCACCGCAGCAACGATGACTTGCCGCTGCCGTTGGGCCCGATGAGGCCGACCACCTGTCCGGGACGCGTACTGAGCTGCGCCCCGGACAGGACATCGTTCGCGCCGAGACGCAGGTCGATGCCGGTGGCCGCAATCATGGAGTCGTCACTCGGTGATCTGGTCGCTGAGCACTGACAGGCCCTCGACCACGAGCGGCGTCGGGGGTTCGGCCCAGTTGAACAGCAGCGGGTAGACCGCACCGTCCGCCACAGCGGTGATGCTGCTGGCGCCCCGCAGCTCGGTGACGAGCTCGCTGATCTCGTCGGGAGTGAGCCCGAAGTCGTCATAGAGCAGGATCAAGATCTCCGGGTCGCGACCGATGACCTCTTCGATCGAGACCTCGGGCACTCGCTCGCTCAGCTCGGCGAAGACATTGGTCATTCCCAGGGCCTCCATCAGCGGGTGGACCATGCCGAGCGAGGAGTAGGCGTAGATGGCGCTGCCGTCGGAAGTGACATAGAGCGCGGCAGCGGTCTTCCCTTCGGCGACCGGCGCATCTGCCGCCGCGGCCACCGCAGCCTCCAACGCGGCGGCGTTCGCGTCGGCCACCTCGGTCGTGCCGAAGAGCTGCCCGTACAGGCGGACCTCGTCCAGGATGCTTTCGAACGATGGAAGCGGCGGATTGTCACAGAACGGAGGCATCACATAGAGCTGGATGCCGACATCGCCCAGCGTGTCGTGGGTGAGCGTGGCGGTGTCGTAACCGATGACGATGTCGGGGTCGTGAGCAATGATCTCCTCGACCGAAATCTCGACCCCGCCGGTCGAAGTGGCCTCGGCCACCAAGGCTGGGATGGCTTCGAGGATGTTCAGCTCCTCGGCGGTGTAGTACTCCTCGGGGAAGTCCTCGATGCGGGCGATCACTCGGTCCATGGCACCTGCGGCGAACAGCAGCGACGGCGCGGCGGCCTCCATCAACATCACCCGCTCGGGCGCGGCGTCGAGGGTGAACTCCCTGTCGCAGTTGGTGAACGTCAGCGGGAAGCTGTCGCCTTGGGCGGCTGCGGTGGGGGAGTCATCGCCTCCTCCACACGCTGAGGCCACAAGGGCAACGACGAGCACCAATGCGACCGTTCGAAGCCTGAATGCCGACAGGTTCGTGTTCATGAAATTCCCTTTCTGGCGGGCACGGTTGCGCTCAGTTGTTGTGATTGAGCTTGCGGACGAGCGCGACGAGCACCGGCGCGCCGAGCACGCCGGTGACCACGCCGATGGGCAGCTCGCGGGGCTGCAACGCCAGGCGAGCAACAACGTCGGCCCAGACGAGCATGAGGGCACCGAGCGCCGCGGATGCGGGGATCAGGTGGCGGTGGATCGGGCCGATGATCCGCCGCGCGATATGCGGTGCTGCGAGGCCGACGAAGCCGATGCCGCCCGACAGCGACACGGCGAAACCGACGCACAGCGCGACCACGACCACAAGCAGCAGCCGAGTGCGCCCAGGGTCGACCCCGCTCGCCATCGCCGTCTCGTCACCGAGTGCCAGCAGATCGAGTCGCCGGCGCCACCAGAACACCAGGACCGTGCCGGTGCCCATGCCGAGGTAGCCGATGGGCAGCGTCGACCAGTCGGCATTCGCCAGCGACCCGAGCAGCCAGAACATCACTGCCCGAGCACCTTCGGCACTCTCGGCGAAGAGGATCATCAGGCTGGTCATGGCGCTCAGCAGGTAGCTGACGGCGACTCCGGCCACGAGCATCCGTGACGGGGTGATTTGCCCTCTGGAGCGGGCGAGCGCCAAAACGAGCGCAAGTGCGCCGAGAGCGCCGAAGAAAGCCATCAGCGACACCGATTGAGTGCCCAGCCAGGCGCCGACACCGAACAGGATCGCCGCGGCGGCACCAGTGGATGCCCCCGAGCTCACGCCGAGGATGTACGGCTCTGCGAGCGGATTGCGGACCAGGGCCTGGAGCGCCACGCCCACGACCCCGAGCGTCGAACCCACGATCGCGCCGAGCAGCACTCGGGGCAGGCGCACTTCCCAGATGATCGCGTCGTCAGTTCTCGCCCAGCTCTCTGCATCGAGCAGGCCGAGCGTGTGGTGGGCGATGATCCGCAGGACGGTCGTGGGTGCCACACCGACCGGACCGAGCCCGATGGCGATGACCACCGAGACGACCGTTATCAGCGCGAGGCCGATCAGGGTGTGGCGGCGACTCGGGTCCCATGCGGCGCGGGACGGCGCCTGGGTACGTTCGCCGGCTTCCACAAGCAGCACGGCGGCAATATAACAGGAATGAGTCTCATTCCTATCTCATTCTGAAACGGTCTCGCCCTTTGTTCGGCCGACTATTGGGAATAGCACTCATTCCCAATCGAGCGGTACCGTTTCGGCGTGACCAGCACCTCCGATGGAACGCAGAACCTCTCGACGCACGCGCTGATCGGCATCGTGACGGTTTCGGACAGGGCCAGTCGCGGCGACTACGAAGACCGGGGAGGACCGGCGATTCGTGCCTATCTCGAGCGGGTGCTGGCCTCGGAATGGTCTGCGCAGGCTGCGCTCGTTCCCGACGAGCAGGACCAGGTGGCCCAGGCGATCCAGGAGATGGCCGCAGCAGGGTGCTGTCTCATCCTCACCACTGGCGGCACGGGCCCGGCACTACGCGACGTCACCCCCGAGGCCACCGAGGCAGCCTGCTCCAAGATGTTGCACGGCTTCGGGGAAGCGATGCGCACCGCATCGCTGAAGGCAGTGCCGACTGCGATCCTGTCGCGTCAGACTGCCGGCATCTGCGACGGCGCCCTGGTGATCAACCTGCCAGGTCAGTCCAAGGCAATCGCAGAGTGCCTCGACGCGGTGTTCGCCGCAGTCCCGTACTGCATCGACCTCATCGGCGGACCCTACATCTCGACCAATACCGAACATATCGAAGCGTTCCGGCCGGCATCAGCCGTCCGCCCAGTCGCAGTCGACTAACTGCAGAGATCGCCAGCAGCGAGTCGTGTCGGCGTGGATCGGTTGCCGGCACGGCGACGGCGGTGTCGCGTGCGGCCGAGAAATAGGGTCGGGTGATGAGCGATGGGAGCGTGATGCATCTCGGCGTGAGTGCCGCCGATCTGGGCGGGGCCACGCTGGCGATCGTGCCGGGGGATCCGGCCCGGGTGGCGCGGATCGCCGAGACGATGGCCGAGCCGGCCCATCTGGCCTCGAATCGGGAGTTCACGACCTATCGGGCGTCAATCGACGGCACGCCGGTGGTGGTGTGCTCGACCGGCGTCGGGGGGCCGTCGACGTCGGTTGCTGTGGAGGAACTGGCCCAGCTCGGCGTGCGGACGTTCCTGCGGGTTGGCACCACCGGGTCGATCCAGCCGGGTCTGCTGATCGGTCACCTGGTCATCACCCAGGCGGCGGTGCGCCTCGACGGTGCGAGCCGGCATTTCGCCCCGCTGGAATACCCGGCCGCCTCCTCGTTCGACTGCACCCGGGCGCTGGTGGACGCTGCGGTCGCCCTCGCCGCCCCCCATCAAGTCGGCATCACGGCGTCGTGCGACACCTTCTATCCCGGCCAGGAGCGCTACGACACGGTGGCCGGCGACGTCGTGCCGTGGCTGCGGGGCAGCCTGGCCGAGTGGCGCCGCATCGGGGTGCTCAACTACGAAATGGAGTCGGCCACCCTGTTCACCATGTGCGCGGCCAACGGCTGGCGGGCCGGCTGTGTCGCCGGGGTGATCGCTCAGCGCACTGAATCTGAGGCCGTCGTCGACGAGGCCCGCATCGCCGCCACCGAAGAACAGGCGGTCGCCGTGGTCGTTGAAGCCGCCCGTCGACTTCTGCGCTCCTGAAGCGAGCCTCGGCGCTCCGGGTCAGAAGCCGAGGATCTTGTCGGCGACGACGTACTGGAGTGGTTCGCCGGCGAGCAGGCGACGGCAGTTGCCGGCGATGAGTTCGAAGCGTCGCTGGTCGATGTCGGGACCGACCATCGCCACGTGCGGCGTGATGAGCACGTTGGGCAGCGTCCAGACCCGGTGGTCAGGCGGCAGCGGCTCCCGGTCGAAGACGTCGAGACCGGCGCCCGCCAGCTCGCCGGCTTCGAGCGCGTCGACGAGGTCGTTCAGCACGACGGTCATGCCGCGCCCGATGTTGATGAACACTGCCGTGGGCTTCATCAGCGCGAACTGCGCCCGGCCCAGCATTCCCTCGGACTCGGCAGTGTGGGGAACGGTCATCACGACCACGTCGGCCAGCGGCAGCTGAGCCTCGAGCTCGTCCGCACCGAACACGGCATCGATGGCGCCGCCGGCGGTGGTCTCAGGGCGGGCGTCGACGGCCACGACTCTCGGCCCCCACGGCTGCAGGTAGCGAGCGGCCTGGTGGGCGACACCACCGGCGCCGATGAACAGCACGGTCGAATCTGCGAGGTGCAGGACCCGGGCAAGCCCGCCCCGGTACTCCCGGTTGCGCTGGTCGTGTGCGTAGTGCGGCAACCCACGTGTGAAGGCGAGCAGGAACGCCATCACGTGGGTGGCGATGTGGTCGTTGTAGACGCCGCGCATGTTGGTGACGACAACCGCGTGAGCGGCCAGATCGGGCGTGAAGTAGCCGAGCGGGGGATTGGCCATCGGGGCCTGCAGCCAGCGCAGCCTCGGTGCGTGCCAACCCGCCGGCAGCACGCCATACGCCGCGTCGGCGTCACTGAGCTGTTCGAGAATCTCCTCATCGGTCGCGGCGATGACGACCTCGAGTCCCTCGAACTCGGCCCGGAGTTCGGCCGCCCACCGCTCCAGCACCTCGCGGGGCGGGATCGCCGGCGCCCCAGGCTGCGCCATCAACACAAACTTGGCCATCGCACCCATGTCAGGCCGGGTCTATCAGCCTCTGACGGGAATGGATTGATCTCAGTTGGCCAGCGCGGGCCACGGCTTTGGGTGCAGATCTTCGAAGCTCTTGCCCGTGAGGTCCAAGTACATGGCCGTGGAGTCCAGTTCGAGCGCATCGTCCTTGCCCCAGGCAATCGCGCCGTACGGCCGCACATGGGCAGTCTTGAAGAAGGCCAGGTCCGACCAAGCCGTGAAGACCTCTCGGGTTGACCACTGGGCGAGGTCCACGATGCCGCTGACGCCATCATCAAATCTGATCCACAGCTTGAACGGCTGCTGCACTTCAACCTCGACAGCCTGAGGCGGGCGCAACACGTCCATGTCGAGAACTCTAGGTGCGTTCGAGGCCGACATTGAAGGCCAATCTCCCGGTGGCCGTAGGTCGGCTACGTTCCCGACCCGGGAGTAGACGGGGCGGGGCGCACCACGGTGACCCTGGCAGTGGATTCGAGTTCGGCGATGGCGGACAGCGTGGCGTCGTGAAGGGCGTGGGCCTCGCGATCGAAATCAGCGAACTGGATGCCGCTCGCCCGGCCGATCAGGGCATCGTCGCAGCCAGCCTCGACTACCCCCTCCGAGTTGTCACACCGCCCGAGTAGGTTCGGAACCTGTACTGCTTAGGGAGTTACGGGAAGATGCGGGAAGATGCGGAAGTACTGACGGCCGACGAGGCGGCACGCCTGCTTCGCGTCAGCACGAAGACCGTCCTCTCCCTCGCCCGAGAAGGGACCCTCCCTGGTGAAAAGGTGAGCCTTCGTCTTTTGTTGGGATGGGGGCTGCTGGGTTCGGCGGGTTCGGGCTATGAGTGTTCCGCGGGCTTCGAGGTTCGTGTGGTTGGTGAAGCCGTGGGCTTTGCGGCGTAGGACTCGGGTGGGGGTTGTTGGTGCCTTCGATGCGGCTGTTGCTGGGCTGGCCGGTTTGGTGCCAGTCGAGGATCTGGGGATGCCAGGCGAGGAAGGTGTCGACGACGTCGCTGAACTCGGGTATGTCGCCGGTGCGGTAGATGTCGGCGAGCCGGTCGAGCGCTTCGAGGGCGCCTTTGCGGTCCTTGGCGAGATAGAGGCCGTGCAGCTCGCCGAGCGCGTCTCAGGCTGCTTTGAGCCTCGGGTGGGTCTCGAAGAGCGCGTCGAGCCGGGAGCGTTCGTCTGCGCCGAGGGTGTCGGGGCGTTTCATGAGCACGAACCGTGCCCGGAACACCTCGGGGTCGAACGCTGGCTTGGCCCCTTCGGGGCGGCGCTGCGCGTCGCGTGGCACCGCGGTCAGCCCGGCTGCGAACCAGCCGATCACGTGGAACCGGTCCAGCACATGGCGGGCGTGGCCGAGCCGCTTGGCGATCGCCGCCGCATAGGACTTGGACCCGTCCGAGACGACGACCTTGACGCCGCGGCGCCAGCGGTGCCCCTGAGCAGCCAGGAAGCCGCTGAGGGCCGCCTCGCTGCGGTGGGGCACCATCGCGGGCACCTCCCCGGTGTCGCCGTTCACCAGCACCGTCACATACCGGTGCCGCTTGCGGATCGAGGTCCCCTCCACCAGCAGCACCCCCGCAGCGCCGGCGGCGGCGACGCGAGCCGACCAGGCCCGCATAGGCGACCACCAGCGCGTTGACCAGCTCCCAGCTCAGCCCATGACGCTTCGCAGCAGTGTTCACCGTCATCTGGCGGGCGTCTTGGACCAGACGCCGCGCCAGACGAGCCGTGACGCGGCCCTCGAACGCCGGACGGGTCTCAGCAAAGCGCCGCCCGCACGGCCCGCACACCATGCGCCGCCGCTCCCACACCAGCGTCACCGGCCGGCCCGACACCTCCAAGTCCCGCACCTCGTCGCCGCGGCGGTCGTGCACCCGCCCGGAGGTGACGACGCAGCAGACCGGTTTGTCGATGAGCAGATGGGGATCTACGGGCTTCAGAAGACGGGAAAGACCGCGGTGTCGACTGAGCGTTCTGCCCGGGTCAGGGCGTAGAGGACGCCCCAGTCGCCTTTGCGGTCGCGGGCGATGTCGATGCAGATGTCGATGATGATGGCGGCGCCCTCTGGGTCGGTGGCCGGGCGGGCCTGGCCGGTGCTGACGGCGAGGTCGTCGAGATGCAGGAGCACCTCGATCAGCCGGGTGCGGCAGAAGTCGTCGAGGGTGAGGAGGCGGCCCCCCAGCGCGGCGACGAGGCGGTCGGCGGGTTCATCGGCCAGGCGTGTTTCGAGGTCGGCAGCCAGTTGGCGGCATTTGTGCACGGTGGCTTCGTGGCCGATGGCTGATTCGGTGGCGGAAACGTCCTTGATCTGTTCGTGGACAGGGGAGTCGACAGCGGCGTGAAAGTAGGTGACCGCGGTGAGCAGATCGCCGTCGGGGCGCCGGTCGGGCGGCGTGCGGTCGAGGTAGGCGATGGTCGCCCCGGCGGCGCGTACGAGGTGGGCGGAGAGGGCTCCGACCGTCATGCCCTCGAGGGCCGAGGGCCGGTCCCATTGCTCGGCTACCGATGGGGCGGCCATCAGTTCGGCCGATTGGGTGACGGCTTCGACAACGAGAGCCCGGACCCGGGCTGAGTCGGCCGGCAGGTCGGCGGCAGGCGTCATGGGCTGACCTCGAGTCGTTTCATGGATGGCTGGTCGGCTTTGGTGTCGCCCCAGGTCAGCGGGGGCGGGGGTAGGTGGGGTGCAGGTGGCGCTGGCCGGTGCCGAAGAAATTCTCCCGGAACGTCGTGCCTTCATAGCTGGTGCGGAACCGGCCGCGCCGTTGGAGCTCGGGCACCAGCCAGTCGACCACTTGGGCGAATCCCCACGGCACGGGAGCCGTCGTCACGTTGAACCCGTCGACACCGGTGGTCTCCATGAAGGCATCCAACTGATCAGCGACCGTGGTCGGCGAACCCACGAAGCCCAGCCCTCCGGCGGTATCGGACAGCCGCCGGGCGACATCGCCGACGGTCCAAGTCCTCTCGGGATCTTCCAGCTTCCAGCGCTCCACCTGGGTCCGGATCGCATTCGCCTCGATGTCGTCGATCGGCGTGTCTGGCGGGTGGCCGCCCACGTCGATGCCCGTCCAGCCGCCGTAGAGCGCGAGGTAGCCGTCGACGGAGAACAGCCGTGACCACTCGTCGCGTATTGCCCGGGCTTCGGCATCGGTCTCGGCCACCACCACCCGTGCCACTTGCAGGGCCTTGATCTGGGAGGGATCGCGCCCGGCCGCTGCGGCGCGCTCACGCAGCGATGCCACCACGGCGGCACCCCGCTCGTTGCCGGGCACCGACATGAAGACGACCTCGCCGGTGTTGGCGGCGAACTCGACGCCGCGGGCCGAGTTTCCCGCCTGGTACAGCACCGGCGTGCGCTGCGGTGAAGGCTCGACCATGTGGGGGCCTTCGACCGTGAACCAGTCGCCGGAGTGGTTGATCTCGTGCACCTTGGCCGGATCGGTGAACGTGTCGGCTTCGGCATCGAGCACGATGGCGCCCTCGTCCCAGCTCTGCTCCCACAGCTTCACGCAGACATCGACGTACTCGTCGGCCCGGTCGTAGCGGGCGTCGTGAGCCAGGATCTTGCCGAGGCCTTGACGTTCGGCATCGGACAGGTACGAGGTCACGATGTTCCAGCCGACTCGGCCTGCGGTGAGGTGGTCGAGGGTCGAGAACAGCCGGGCCGTGTGGTAGGGGGCGTGGTGGCTGGTCGAGAAGGTCACCGCGAAGCCGAGGTGCTCGGTGCACGCCGCCAGTGCCGGGATCAGCAGGGTGGGGTCGATGCCGGGAATCTGGACCGCGCCACGCAGCGCAGCCTCGCGGCTCGCCCCGTACACGTCGTAGGTGCCCAGTACGTCGGCGAAGAAGATCCCGTCGAAGCAGCCCCGCTCGAGGGTGCGCACGAGGTCCTGCCACCAGCTCAGGGTCCGGTATCCCCACGACGTCTCGTCGACGGGGTGCTTCCACATCCCCTTGATCTGATGATTCGGGGACGCCTGGATGAAGGCGCTCAGGTGCATCTCGCCCCGGTTCATCAGCCTGTCAGATCGAACAGAGGAATCTCCATCGCCTCAGCCACGCCAGCGAGCCGCCTGTCGTAGCTGGCGAGCGTCACCGGCTGTCCCAGACCGACCAGGTAGGCACACGATGCAAGGTGCAGGGCGTCGGGTGTGCGCACATGGTTCGGACCGGGGAAGGGTTCTAACGCGCGCCCGAGAACTGCGGGGGCCAGTTCGAGCATGGCGATCCTGCCGATGACAGAACGGGTCGCATCGCCATGGGATGCAGCCAGACCACGCCGGTGCAGGGGCGTCCAGAGTTCGTACTCCAGCAACCTGCTGGAGACGAGGGTTTCCTGCCAGATCTCCTCTGGCGGCTGACGGTCTTCGGCGAGGAGATGTGCGAGCGCCACCGAGGTGTGGACGTAGATCACCGGTCGCGTCGGTCCTCGTCGAGTTCGGAAAGAAGCTGTTCCAGGGGCGCAACCGGCTTCGGGATCGGCGGCGGTTCGGAGCCGCTGAGCACCGGCAGAGTCAGCACGCCGTTTCTCACGGCATCCGCGAGGTACGCATCGGCGAGAATCGGGCTGCGAGATTCCCTGATCGGGCCTAGCTCAGCCACTACCCGGTCCCGGTCTGTCACCAGGATCGTCTCGCCCGACGCCGCGAGCCGGACGTACTCGCTCAGCCGGCTGTTCAGCACTTTGATTCCTACCGACTTCATGTCCACAAGGTAGCTACTAGTAGCTACCTTGCCAATGGAAACTTCTGCGGCCCGCCAAGACGTCTATGAGCTGCCGCGAGTTCGCCGTCAGAGAACGAGCCGTGCTCGGCCTCCCATGCGGACACTACGTCGCAGAGCCCCCGACTCGCGAGTCGGCGACGTACGGCGTCGGCAAGTCACGCAGACACGCTTTGGGCGTCAGCCTGTGCCGCGGCGCGTACGGCCTCAGCCAGCCCAGCTCCAAGAGAGACGGTGACTCGTTCGGTTGCCACAGTCAGATTATGCAGTTTCATTCATTGTCCCAGCTCAATGGCCGGCGGGGACTGCGCAGATCGAACGGTGGAAGGATGAGGCCCATGAGTCACTGGACCGAGTTCGGGGTTCGTCACATGCCCCCGATGAGCGCACGCACACGCGTGGTCGACATCGCCACTGAGCCCGATACCTGGTGAGCTATTCGGTATACTTCTAGGTATGCCTGAGACGACTACCATCAAAGTCTCGATCCGGACTCGGGATGCTCTGCGGCAGCTCGCTGACCGTGACGGGCACACGCTCGACGCGCAGATCGAGAAGCTGATCCGGCGGGAGCGGCGACGCATCTTGGGGGCACAGCTCGCCAGCGTCGCGCCAGATGCCGCCGATACGGCGGTGATCAATGCGTCGGCAAGCGACGTCGCTGATGCGAGCGGGTGATGTCCTCCGATTCGACTTCGGGACCCCGGCACGGGGAGAGCCCGGATTCGTTCGTCCCGCGATTGTCATCACCTCCGATGACGTGCTCGAGTTCCGGCAGCACGCCATCGTGGTCGTGCCGTGCACGACGGCGCAGCGCGGCTGGCTGAGCGAGGTCGAGGTGAACGGCTTCGGCGTCGCTCAAGCGCATCTGCCGACCACCATCAGCGTCGACCGCATCGTCGAGCCGACTGGCACGAACGTCGGACCCGTCGCTCTTCAGCAGATTCGAGAACTCATCGCCGACCTGCTCGGCCTCTAGCAGGACGCTGAAAAAGTCGATTTTCGGGCGGTGTCCAGTTGAAAACCCGCAGGTCAGGGGCTTGTGCTTCCGGCCAGACCTGCATATTTCAGCATCCTGCTAGTCGGTCGTAATGGCTCGCCTGCGGGTAAGCCAGGCGATCGCCTCAGAGATTGGCTACGGCGGGACGCGCGGTCAGCAGGTCCTGGCAGAGCAGGCCGGCGTCGCGGTGGCGGTGCATCTCGGCGTAGTCGGCGTGGTTGAGGGTCGCGATGGACGCGGCCCGGTTGGGGAAGTGCATGATCAGCACTGCGTCCCAGTCACCCTGCCCGATGAAGCAGCGCGCGCGGTGTCCGTAGAGCAGGCAGGTTCCGCCGACTTCGGCCGCTGCGACCCGGAAGGCACCGACGCGGCGCTGGTAGGCGGCGCCGCCGCCGGGCTCGTCATTGGTGTGTTCGGACTCATCGGGACCGTAGGCGACCCTAACCCGGAACTTCAGCAGGTTGACCTGCGCGATAGGACCGTCGTAGGGGTCATCGCGGAAGGCACGGAACTGATCGGCAGTTGGCTGGATGGCAGGCATGACACCTCACTTGCGGGTTCGATTCTCGGATGGACTGCGATAGCGAAGGCGGATCAGTCGAATCAGAAGTCGCGGAGCAGGCTGTGCAGGATCGACAGGCGGGAGTCGCTCTGTCATCGTCACCTCGCTCTCGCTCAGACAACGCCGATGCTTGAGTGTCTCACCGCCGCACCCCCCAAGTGTCCACCGTGGCCCGAGCCGCACGGGTCATTCCGCGCGGAGGCCGTACCTCTAGGCCACCGGCTTCGGGTGACACGTTTGCTCTGGCCTGATTGTTCTCGATATTCAGAAATAATTGGAAAGTGCTGAAACTGATCAGATAAACCTCACGCTGCTATGGCGAAGAGGCTCAGGCAAATCCCTGGACACCTCCGACCGGCGCTCAGGGCGTGTATCTATCTAGTCAGCAGACTAGTCTGATACTCAACAGACTAGTCTGATACTCAACAATGCGGGCGGAGAGGACGTCATGACGGGTACTTGGCAGGTGCAGGAGGCGAAGTCTCGTTTCAGCGAGTTTCTCCAGCGCAGCCTGAGCGACGGACCCCAGACGGTGACGCTGCGCGGCGTGCCGACAGCTGTGCTGGTGCCGATCGAGGAATGGGAACGACTGCAGCGCAGCGCTCGCCCGGACCTCAAGGACTGGCTGCTGGCACCCCATGCCCGCACCGACAATCTGACGCCGCCTCGGCGCGACTACCAACGCCGACACCCACCGGACCTCGGCTGACACCCGTGTACCTGCTGGACACCAACATCGTTTCCGAGCTGCGCCGGACGCGTCCGCATCCATCGGTCGTCGAATGGGTCCAAGGGATTCGCTCTGCAGACATGATCTTGTCAGCGGTGACCATCGGCGAGATCCAACCCCGCGGGCAGCGCGCTTCCGTCGTCAGCCTCAGCCGCCTCAGACTGCCCCACCGGATCTTCGTGCCCCGCCGGGTCGGTCTGGTCGACCTTGGGTCGGCGCCCGCGGCGTGATCGGCTGCTCTGACTCTCCTCGGCGGGGTCGATTCCGAGCGCAGCGGCCACCTCAGGCAGGCGAGTGGCGACTTTTCGAGCCACTTCGAGCAGCTCGGAAACCGGCTCGGCCGGGATAGCCGGCAACACGACGTAGGGACGGACCGGTGAGAAGGCCACCGCCTCGAGCACCACCGCGATCCGGTGCTGCGAGGCGCCGGTGCCGAGCGCTGCACTGGCCTGCGACGTGAGCTCCTGGGCGATCTCGGGAGGCAACGGCGCCCCGGCCTTGGGCGGACGCGAGCTGAGGCGCAGTGCACGCACGACACGCCCCTCGGCCAGCGTGACGCGCAGCTCGTCGTGCCATTCCTGCTGGCTTCGCTCGACGCGTTCGTTCAGCCTCTCCCGGATCCGGGACGCCAGCTCCCGGGCCTCGGAATCACGGGCGAAGTCCTCGGCGGCCACCAGCACCGAGCGCAGGTCGCGCAAGTCGACTCGCTCGATTCCCGCAATTGCGGCATCGGCACGGTCCCGCCATTCCGCGATCTGCATCGGTCTCACCAGCGATTCGGCGAGGGCAAGCAAGCCCTCTGCGGGGACTTCGGGGGCGCCCTCCTCGGATGCCTTGCGATTCTGGGCCTCGATCTCGGCTCTCACGGCCGCAAGTCCCCCGCGGGCGACCTGCTCAGCTACCACCTGCTGCTCGGCGGGCAGCGAGGCGATCAGCGCGTCGCGGTGCGTGCGACCCGGCCGGAGCTTGCGGGCCTTGGGACGCGAAGGCTGCTCGGGCGCGGGAGCCTTCTGCCTCGTTGCGCGGTCTGATTTGGGCTGCCCGGCACCGCCGTCGGGGCGCTGGACGCTGCCTCGACCGCGCTCTCGGGCTCGCGCCTGACGCTGCTTCGAGCCTTCACGACCCGGCTCAGGCCCCGCATCGTTGTTGTGGGTTTCATCGTCGCGCTTGCGGCGACGGACACGCTCGCCTCGTTCGTTCGGCCGTCGCTTGGCTAGGTCACCGCCGCGTTTGCGTCCGCCGCGACCTGCAACGCGGGTCGTGATCGGGTTCGCGGCCCGGTCCAGCGGGCCGATCATCTCGATGCGCTCGGCGGGAGGCTTGCCGCTGCGAGCCTTCGGAGGCAGTACTTGGGTGACGAAGATGCCGTCGACCTCGAAGTCCGCGTCGACTCGCAGAACATCGCCTTCGCCCGCATCAGGCGGAAGCAGGTCACCGTCGAGCACACCCTTCGGCTGCTTTGCTCCCGCCGCGCGCCATGTCCACGAGCCGTCGTCACGCCGGCTGGTCAACTCGACTTCGAGGCGACGGCTCACAGGGCCTTCACCAACACTCGCGGCAGGCTAGTGGGGTGCTCTGGCTTTGACCGCACCGTGGAGATGTGCGCCGAAGCACCCGTGAGCACTCGGTCCATCGGTCAGCCAAGAATTCCCTTGAGCGAGATGGCCGGCGTCGTACCCTCGAGAGAAGCCGCCGGGATGCCTTGTGACAAGACGGGCAGCTCAGCGCCGCTGGAGCGCGCACACCCGTTCCTGCTCTGCAATACCCCCAGTCCTTGAAAGGGTCCTCGACGATGGCCGGACCGACCGCACCGACGACGATCGCACGCGAGATCCACGAGATCGACGTCGCCGACGAGATGCGAGATTCCTTCATGCCGTACGCGCTGTCGGTGACGACGGCACGGGCGATCCCCGACGTCCGCGACGGTCTCAAGCCGGTGCAGCGGCGGATTCTCTACGTGATGGACGACTTGGGCTTGCGGCCGGGCACGCCGTTTCGCAAGTCCGCCGGCGTGGTGGGGGAGGTGATGGGCAAGTACCACCCCCACGGCGATGGAGCAATCTACGAGGCGATGGTCCGCATGGGGCAGGACTTCGCCATGTCGGTGCCGCTGGTCGAGCCCAAGGGCAACTTCGGCAGCCTTGACGATCCGCCGGCGGCGTACCGCTACACCGAGGCGCGGCTGAGCCCTGCCGCGATGACGATGGTGACCGGCATCGACGAGAGCACTGTCGACTTGGTGCCCAACTTCGACGGCGAGCGCTTTGAGCCCGAATGCCTGCCGGCCCTGCTGCCGAACCTGCTGATCAATGGCGCCAGCGGCATTGCGGTGGGGATGGCCACCAACATGGCCCCGCACAATCTGGCCGAGATCTGTGCTGCGCTGAAGCTGGTATTGCGCCAGCGGCGTCCCAAGCCCACGACGGCCGAACTGATGAGCCTGGTGAGGGGGCCGGACTTCCCGGGCGGCGGGATCGTGGTCGTCGACGACTCCTTGGCAGAGGCGTACGAGACAGGCCGCGGAACGATTCGCGTCAGGGCGAAAGCCCACATCGAGCCGCTGACCGCCCGTCGTGACGGGATCGTCGTGACCGAGTTGCCCTACATGGTGGGGCCCGAGCGGGTGCAGGCCAAGGTCCGCGAGTTGGCGTCGAATGGACGCCTCGAGGGCGTGGCGGCGGTGAACGACCTGTCGGACCGGACGCACGGCCTGCGGCTGGTGATCGAAGGCAAGCCGGGCGTCAATGCGCACGCGGTGCTCTCGGAGCTGTGGAGCCTGACCCCGCTGGAGGACACCTTCGGCATCAACAACGTCGCACTGGTGGACGGGGTGCCTCGCCAGCTCGGCCTGCTGGAGATGTGCGAGCACTACATCGCGCACCGCCTCGAGGTCATCACTCGGCGGACGCAGTACCGGCTGGACCGCGCTGCCGAGCGGGAGCACATCTTGGCGGGCCTGCTGATCGCGCTCGACAACATCGACCTGGTCATTGCGATCATCCGGGGCGCGGTCGACGTCGCGGCCGCACGAGCCGAGCTGATGGAGCGGCTGGATCTCAGCGAGATCCAAGCCAATCACATCCTGGACATGCAGCTGCGGCGGCTCACGGCGCTCGAGACGCAGCGCCTGCGCGACGAGCTGGGCGAAGTGCGGGCGGCCATCGAGGGCTACCGCAAGATCCTGGCGTCCGACGCACGGCGGCGGACAATCGTCGAGCGCGAACTGGACGAGATGGTTGAGCAGTTCGCAGTGCCGCGCCGCACCGAGATCAGCCACCGCGACGACATCGTGACCCCCGCGGCTGCGATGGGGGAGGGGGGAGCAGACGGGACCCTCGGCCTCGAGCGTGATATCTCCGGGGACGAGCGCACCAGCCTCGTGACGCTGTCCACGTCGGGCTTGCTGGGCCGTCGCCATGCCGAGGATCCGCTGAGTGCCAAGCCGGGCCGCCACGACGTGCTGGTGGCCACCGCGACGGCCTCGGACTTCGACGTGGTGCACTTGGTGACCGATCGGGGCAGGGTTCTGCGCACAGAGGTGCGCTCGATTCCCGAGATGCTGCGGGGAAGCCGGGGTGCACCGGTGCGGGAGATGTTCTCGCTGGCGCGCGGCGAGCAGCCGGTTGCACTGTTCGGCCACGCCGGCGCTCCGATCGCGCTGGTGACGCGCTCCGGCGTCGCGAAGCGCCTCGATGCCGGGTCGCTGGCCTCGGTGCGCAGCGGCAACACCGTGATCTCGCTGGGCGACGGCGACCGGGTCGTCGCCGCTTTCGATGCTCCCGACGGCTCGGAGATCGCGCTCGTCTCGACGACAGGGCATGCGCTGCGATTCGGGGCGGATGCGCTCACCGTGCGGGGTCCCGGCGCAGCCGGTGTCACCGGCATCAAGCTGCGGCCCGGTGCGGCGGTGCTGGCGGCCGCGGCAGTGTCGTACGGGGCTCTGGTGGTGCTGGTCACCGACGAGGGCGCCACGAAGGCCACCGAGATCTCGGACGTGCCATCACGGGGACGGGGAACCGCAGGCTCGCCGACGGTGAAGCTGGCCGGCTTCGAGACGCAGATCGTCTACGGGTGGGTGGGCCTCAACCGCCAGCTTGCGGCGGTCGTGGCCCCGCACGACGACGCCGGCTCTCCCGATCCGGTGCCGCAACGACCCGACATCTCGCCGACCCGGCGCAATGGGCCAGCCAAGCGGACGGCCCAGCGCATCCTCGCGCTGGGGGAGTACCGGTTCTGATGGCACCATCGACATCATCGACCACCCGCAGGGCCCCGAGGGGACGGACGCTCAAGATGGCAGACGGCGCCGATCCTGAACAGAGCGCGGCCGACCCGCCGCCCGTTGGAGCACCCGGCACAGGCGCCTACGACGCGAGCTCCATCGAGGTGCTCGAAGGCCTCGAAGCGGTGCGCAAGCGGCCCGGCATGTACATCGGGGGCACCGGCTCGGGCGGCTTGACGCATCTGCTGTGGGAGATCATCGACAACGCAGTCGACGAGGCCGCAGCCGGGCACGGCAAGCTGATCGAGATCACGCTGCATGGCGACGGCTCCTACGAGGTGGCCGACCGGGGCCGCGGCATCCCGATCGACATCAAGCACGACGACATCACCGCCGTCGAAGTGGTGTTCACCGAGCTGCACGCCGGCGGCAAGTTCGGCAACGGGGCGTACGGTGCCTCGGGGGGACTGCACGGCGTGGGCGCCTCGGTGGTGAACGCGCTCTCGGGCCGGATGGAAGTCGACGTGCATCGCAAGGGTGCCACGCACCGCCTCGAATTCAAGCATCAGAAAGCCGGCCACACCGACAGCGCCGGCCGCTTCCGTGAGAGCCACAAGCTCAAGCTGGTCGGGCGGGTGTCGTCGGGCCGCACCGGGACACGTGTGCGGTTCTGGCCGGACACTGGCATTTTCGACCCCGCTGCCACTGTCGACTTCGAGGAGGTGCGCGAGCGCATCACCCAGGTCTGCTTCCTGGTTCCCAAGGTCAAGATCAGCATCGCCGACCGCCGCCGGGAACCTGCGGTGGTCGAGGAGATCGTCTCCAGCGGCGGTTTGGGCGACTACGTCGAGGTGCTGTCGGGCAACGACGAGGCGGTGACCGGGCTGATCCGGCTGACCGGCTCTGAGTCGTTCACCGAACGAGTGCCGGTGGACGGCAAGCTCACCGACGTCGAGCGCCAGTGCGACGTGGAGGTCGCGCTGCGCTGGACCCGTGCCTACGACGCCCGCATCGTCGGGTTCGTGAACACCATTCCGACCCCCGAAGGCGGCACGCACATCGCCGGATTCGAGCGAGCGCTCACCACGGCGGTGAACACAGCGCTCACTGAGGCCGATCCTCGCAAGCTGCGACGGCTCAAGGACGACGCCCGGGCGCAGCGGGAGGATGCCCAGGAGGGTCTCGTGGCGGTGGTGCGGGCAACGTTCGCCGAGCCGCAGTTCCGGGGCCAGACCAAGCGGGAGCTGGGCACCCCACAGGTGCAGCGGATCGTGGCCAACGTCGTGCGCGAGGGCCTGCGAGCGTGGTTCGACGGCAGCGCTGCGAATTCACGCAAGGTCCACGTGCGGGCGCTGATCGACAAGTTTGCCGACGCCGTGGTGAACCGGGTGGAGTCGCGGCGGGCACTCGACCAGCGGCGCAAGGCCGCAGCGCTCGGCTCGAGCGGCATGCCGGCGAAGCTCGCCGACTGCAGGCTGCATCCCGAGGGCGAGCTGCTGATCGTGGAGGGCGACTCCGCAGCCGGTCCCGCCAAGCGGGCACGCGACAGCGCTTGGCAGGCGGTGCTGCCGCTGCGAGGCAAGGTGGTGAACGCCGGCAAGGGGACGCTGCGCGCCGTGCTCGACAATGCCGAGGCAACCGCCCTGTTCACGGCATTGGGAGCGGGCTCGGGCACCGATTTCGACGCGGATTCGTGCCGCTACGAGCGCGTGGTGCTGCTGGCCGACGCCGACGTGGACGGCAGCCACATTCGCTGCTTGGTGCTGACACTCATGTATCACTACATGCGACCCTTGCTGGAGGCCGGTCGGGTGTATGCAGCCCAGCCGCCGACGCACGCGTTCACCATCGGTGCCGACAAACGATTCGTCTATTCAGATGCCGAGCGCGAGGCACTCGTGGCCGAGCTCGACGCAGCCGGACGCCGCTACCGGCTCACCAGGTTCAAGGGTCTCGGTGAGATGGACGACGACGAGCTCTTCGAGACCACCCTCAGCCCGGACACCCGTGTGCTGCGCAGGATCGGCTTGGGCGAGGCACGAGCTGAGCAGTCCCGTGCGGCAGAGGCTTTCAAGGTGATGATGGGCTCAGAGGTGGAGCCTCGCCGCAGGTTCATCGTCAAGCACAGCCAGTCCTACGGCCAAGCCCTCGACATCTGAGGCGCCCGTGGTGAGCGGTTCTGCGTCTGAGATCGCCGAACTGGATCAAAACGCCGATAATAGACATTATGTCAAGTTGAAGCATCTTGGCCGGCAGGCTCAGGGCGCGGGACATTCCGGCAGCCCGCTGTGTTCGAGGCGGCAGCCTCTCGGCAGCCCGCTGTGTTCGAGGCGGCAGCCTCCCGGCAGCCCGCGGAGCGGTTGGGTAGCGTGAAGGTTCGATGCCGGAGCGCCGCGAGGCGGCGATCTGCGGGCTCAATCCGATCGAAGCGAGCACACTGGGGGCATGCGATGAGCGCTGAGTTCGACATTCACATCAAGGGCGGGACGATCGTCGACGGGACACGAGTGCCCCGATACAACGGCGACGTCTGGATCCGTGACGGCAAGGTCGCGCAGCTCGGCGGCCGTCCGCAGGGCACGGCCAAACGGGAGATCGACGCCACTGGCAAGATCGTGGCGCCCGGCTTCGTCGACCTGCACACCCACTACGACGCCCAGATCCGCTGGGATCCGTGGTGCACCATCTCGGGCTACCACGGTGTGACCTCGGTAGTCCTCGGAAATTGCGGCTTCGGCTTCGCCCCGGTCAAGCCCGAATTCCGCGACCGCTCCATGCTCACGATGACCCGCACAGAGGCCATCCCCTATGAGTCGATGCGGCTGGGCATGGACTGGGACTGGGAGACCATCCCGGAGTATCTTGACTCGCTGGACCGTGCTCCCAAGGGGGTCAACGTCATCCAGTACATGCCGACGGCGTCGCTGATGACCTACGTCATGGGTCTGGAGAAGGCCAAAGCCGGCGAGCCGGCCAGCGAGAACGAGCGCAAAGAGATGGCTCGCCTGCTGGGTGAGGGCATGGATGCGGGGCTGTGCGGCTTCTCGATCCAGCGTCTGGGGCCCGACAGCGTGCAAGCCGACTACGACGGCTCCCCCATGGTCACCGACATCATGAGCGATGAGGACATCCTCAACTTGGCGCGCGTGCTGGCCGAGCGGGACGAGGGCTTCATCCAGATCACCCAGGGCACCGGCGACATCCGCGCCGACATCAAGTTCCTCGAAGTGCTCGCCGCCACGGCTCGGCGGCCGGTGCTGCACAACGTGGTGGCGCCGGCCCGCAAGGACCCTGAGGTGCACCGCCGGCCGCTGCGCTGGATCGATAAGTGCTGGGGTCAGGACCTGCCGATCTACGCGCAGTGCGGCACCGGCCGCGCCGGCTTCGCCTTCACGCTCGAGCACTGGAACCTCTACGACGCCTCCCCCGCCTGGCGTGCGGTCACCACGGGCACCAAGGAGGAGAAGATCACCAAGATGTCCGATCCGGAGCTGCGCAAGGCGCTCGTGGATGAGGCCTCCGAGGCCGACCGCCGGCTGCAGGTGATCCAGGCAGGTGTGGGCGGCAACCCCAAGGGCCTGATCATCCAGGGTGTCAACCGTCAGGCTGACATGCAGGAATTCGTCGGCCGCTCGGTGGGAGACCTGGCCGAGGAGCAGGACAAGCACCCGATCGAGGTGATGCTGGACCTGTCCCTGCAAGGCGACCTGAACGTCGAGTTCCTGGGTCCCGACAAGGGCTCCAACGCCGAGTTCATGGGCGAGATGATGCAGTCGCCATATGCGATCCCCGGCGTGTCCGACGGCGGCGCCCACACGAAGTTCTTCAGCGGCGGCTCCTACACCACCGATTTCCTGACGTGGCTGGTGCGCGACGAGGGCGTGGTGACGCTGGAGGAAGCGCACTACCGGCTCTCGGCGCTGGCGGCGCATGCGGCAGGCTTCAAGGACCGCGGCACCTTGCGAGAGGGTGCAGCTGCCGACGTTGTCGTGTACGACATGGAGGAGCTCGAGATCGATCCGCCTTGGATCGGCAACGTCGAGTTCGACCTGCCCGGCGGCGAGTGGCGCCGTGTCCAGCGGGCCAAGGGCTACGACCAGATCATCGTCAACGGCGAGGTCACGTTCACCTCCGGCGAGTGCACCGGCACCACCCCCGGTCGCCTGCTGCGCCATGGCCGCGGCTGAGCGGCCCATCGGACACGGCACGGCTGAGCGGCCCATCGGACACGGCACGGCTGAGCGGCCCATCGGACACGGCACGGCTGAGCGGCCCATCGGACACGGCACGGCTGAGCGGCCCATCGGACACGGCACGGCTGAGCGGCCCATCGGACACGGCACGGCTGAGCGGCCCATCGGACACGGCACGGCTGAGCGGCCCATCGGACACGGCACGGCTGAGCGGCCCATCGGACACGGCACGGCTGAGCGGCCCATCGGACACGGCACGGCTGAACGGAGCACTCATGACCATCACCCCTGACACCTACGACGGCCCCACCGAAGTCGACTTCCACTTCGACGTGATGTGCCCGTGGGCCTATCAGACCTCCATCTGGATGCGGGACGTGCGAGACCAACTCGGGCTGACCGTGAACTGGAAGTTCTTCAGCCTCGAAGAGGTGAACCTGCGTGAGGGCCGCAAGCATCCCTGGGAGCGCGACTGGAGCTACGGCTGGTCGATGATGCGCATCGGGGCGGTCCTGCGGCGCGAGTCGATGGACCTGCTCGATCAGTGGTACGCCGCCTCGGGCAAAGCCCTGCACGTGGACGGAAACCGGCCTCACACCCCCGACGTAGCCCGGCACCTGCTGGAAGAGATCGGTGCCGATCCTGCGATCGTCGATCTCTCCATCGAAGACCAGAGCACGCACGACGAGATCAAGGCCGAGCATCAGCGGGTGATCGACTCGGGCGGCTTCGGAGTGCCCACGCTGTACTTCGGCGACACCGCCATCTTCGGACCGGTGCTGCTCGATCCCCCCGCTGGCGACGCAGCGCTGCGCATGTGGGACCTGGTGCTGGGCTGGCTGGAGTTCCCACACTTGTACGAGATCCAGCACATGCCGCGGGACGAGAAGAAGATCTTCGAGACGTTCCGCCCTTACCTCGAGGCACGCGACTGGGTGAGCATCAACCGCGGCAAGGAAGTCGGCTTCGAGGCCCAGGCGGCGGGCTGAACTCGGCTGGCTTCCGAGCGGGCACATGACTGCCCGACGCAGCTCAGGACGAGGTGAGCGTCCCGTCGGAGTCGTCGAGCAGGTCACCGGCGGCGGCCAGCGCGGCGGCCAGCGCTACGGCCCGTTGGTACACGGCTTCGAAGTAGCGCTCTGCGGCCATCTCACGCCCGACGAGGGGCGGCTTGCCAAGCGAGCGCACGGTCGAGGTCGGGTCGGGCGTCACCGAGATGCGTGAGATCTCACCAAGCTGCTCGGTGCCTTCTGATGTCATGACGGCACCGGCTGATGGCCTGTCCACATCGGCATCTGCTGGGCGCACTGCGTTCTCGCCCGCGACGGGAGCGGAGGTGCTGCCATGCCAGAACTTGGCGCTGGCCTCAGCGGCCTGTCGTTGCTGTGCTGCGGCACCGCCCAGACGGCGAGTGCGGGATGCCTTGCGGTGCCTGCGGGAGCTCATGACCCACCTGCGGGAGCGACGCCGACAGCCATTAGTTCGCCAGCTTCGATGCTGTCGGCGTCCGGCCCGTCGAAGTCGTCGGCCAGCAGCGCATCGGGAGTGATACCCAGCGCATGGCGCAGTTGCTCGGCGTCGAGATCGCCGATGGAACTCGACTTGGGCAACACCATGTCGGCGATCTGACGCTTGCCGGCGACCACCTCCTCCACGCGCTCGTCGACGGTGCCCGGGCACACCAGACGGTGGCAGATGACGGTGCGAGTCTGGCCGATGCGCCACGCCCGGTCGCGGGCCTGATCCTCGACGGCGGGGTTCCACCAGCGGTCGTACAGCACGACATGGCTGGCAGCGGTCAGGTTCAAGCCGGTGCCGCCTGCCTTGAGTGACAGCACCATGGCTCCAGGACCCTCCTCAGTCTGGAAGCGCTGCACCATGCGGTCGCGGGCAGAGCGCCCCAGCCCGCCGTGGTAGCAGTCGATCTGCTTGCCGGTCTGCTCTGAGAGGTACCCGGCCAGTCGCTCGCCCCAGGTGGCGAAGTGGGTGAAGATCAATGCCCGCTCCCCCGCTGCGAACACCGCCTCGAGGATTTGGTTGAGGCGGTCCAGCTTGCCGCTGCGCCCCTCGATGCGGACATCGGGGTCGTCGGGCCGGTAGTTGAGCGGATGGTTGCAGATCTGCTTGAGCGCGGTGATCGCGGCCAGCACTGCGCCCTTGCGTCGCTCCCTCGTCTGCTCGCTCTCGGCCGTATCGGCGACCAACTGGTCCAGTACTGCCTGGTACAGGCCGATCTGCTCGGATGTCATGACACAGTGCGCCATCTCGTCGATGCGATCAGGCAGCTCGGCAGCGATCAGGGGCTCGGCTTTGGTGCGCCGGAACACGAGTACCCCATTGAGTGCGTGCAGGGCCGATTCGGCTGCGCCGCGCGCATCGCCGGGCCGCTGGAGCTGGGCAATGAACGGTGATCGCGCGCCGACCAGCTCCGGGTTGCAGAAATCCATGATCGCCCAGAGGTCGCCCAAGCCGTTCTCGATCGGTGTGCCTGTGAGCGCCAGCCGGCTGCGGGCGGTCAGGCGCCTGAGCTGCTTCGCCGTCTCGCTCGTGTGGTTCTTGATGACCTGGGCCTCGTCGGTGACGATGCGGTCCCAAGTGATCTCTTCCAGCGCGTCGATGTCGCGCACGGCTGTGCCGTAGGTGGTGATCACCATGTCGATTAGCTGGGTTGTGTCGCGCAGTGCGCTCATCAACTCGTCGGGATCACGCCGGGACGGGCCGTGATGGACGATGGCTCGCACGCCGGGTGTGAAGCGAGCCGACTCGGCTGCCCAGTTCCCGACGACGGCAGGCGGCGCGATGATCAGCGCCGGGTTGTCGCGCCGGTCGGCTGCGACGCGAGCCAAGACCGTGGGCGTCTTGCCGAGGCCCATGTCCAGTGCCAGGCATCCGCCCAGCCCGGCCCCGTCCAGGAACTCCAGCCACGCCACTGCCTCGGCCTGGTAGGTGCGCAGCTCGCCGACGAAGCCGTCGGGCTGGCGCGGCGGCGCAGAGGGAATCTCGCCTGCAGCTCGCAGCAGGTCCGCCGCCCAGCCGCTGCCCGAGATCGTGACGCCGCCGCGGACTGTCGGACCCTCGAGCCCCAGCACCTGGCGCAGCATCTGCGAGCCCGTGAGCGCGGTGACATCGGCGCGGTCGGCGAGGGCTGCTGCTGCCTCGGCAAGATCGGCGTGGTCCAGCGCGATCCATTTGCCGCGGTCGCGCACCAGCGGGCGGGCCTGGGAGGCCAGGTCGTGAATCTCGTCGGCCGTGAGCTCGACGTCGCCGAAGACAGCGGTCCAGCTCACGGCAGTGAGCTGCTGGGCGCCCAGCGCGCTGTCGCCCTCCTCGGTGGCGGTCAGCCGCAGCGACGGCGCTGGACGGTCACGTGAGAGCTGCGGCACTTCCACCCCGAAGCCTGCCGACGCCAAGGCGGGGCCGGTGACCGACATCAGCTCCCACGCCTCGTCCTGGCTGAGGATGACCTCGCCGCGCCGCTTGCCGCCCGGGCGCATCAGCACCGGCAGCAGCCGCTCCAAGCGGGTGAGCTGATCGCGCACTTCGGTGCGATGCGAGCTGACCCCGCTCACCATCGCCACCTCGACCGGCTCGGTCACGCCCTCGGGGCTCAGCGCCAGCACTTCGAGATGCCACGCTCCCGCGTCGTCGGGCTCGTCGAGCCGCACCACCAGCGACTGGTTGGCAGCGGTGGTGACAGGACGCGACCACAGATCGACGCGCCGGGCGAGATCCGATCCGTGCGTGGCGGATCCGGTGAAGCGGGTGCCGTCCAAGTAGGCCAAGAACGCTTCTGCCATCTCCGCTCTGCTGCGCGGCTCGGGCGACGCAGCCGGCACGTCGAGGCGCTTCGCAGCGCTGGTCATGATCGCGTCGACCATCCCGACCAGCGCCGACTGGGTCACCGTGCGGGGTTCGGCCTTCGGCTCTGGGGCGGTGACCGCGCCGGGCAGGCTCTCGATCAGCGAGGCCAGCCGCTCTGCGGGCATCGACGCCGGCTGCCACTGGACCGAGAATTCGGCGGTGTCGGGACGCTTGCGGTTGCGGCGCTTGCGGGCCCGGTGCAGGCGCGGCACCGCGCGCCCGTCGGCCACCATCTCGACAGCGGTGCGAGCCGCGGTTCTCAGCCACAGCGCGCTGGCGCCGACCAGCCGGTCGTCCGACCCGCCCGAAGCCAAGTCGAACTGCTCGTTGCCGTGGAGCGATTCGTCGAGTCCGTTGCCAAGAGCATTGGCGGGAGCTGCGGTGCTGGGCGGGTCGGTGTCAGCAGCAACGGCCGAGTTGGGGGTGGCGAGGGTCCCATCGAGACCGACCAGCCAGCCCAGCACATCGTCGATGTCGGCCACGAGGGCTTCGGCAGTGCCGCCGACGGGCAGCTTGACGTTCGGGTTCGGTCGCCACACGCTGTCGGGCGCACCGGTCGCGACGAGGCGGTCCATGACCCGCTCGGTGGGTTCGGGCTCGGTGCCCGCTCCTGCTGCCCACGCCACAATGCGGCCCGGCTGCCACGAAAGCTGCAACGCCGACGGCTCGGGCGGCGGACCTTCAGCGGCATCCTCGCCGTCGACGCCGGCGCCAGGGGCATCGGTGTCGTCGGGCGACAAGCTGGCGTCGAGTCCGGTCAGGCGCTCGTAGGCAGCGGCCAGATCCTTGAAGTCGGCTTCGAAATCGCGCACCACTTGGCGGCGGATCGGCCGGGGCAGCCGACGCACCGACGACAGCGAGGTCTCGGTCTCCTCCAGCAGGTCCAGCAGCACCCGTTCCCAGCGCTGCGGGTCGGTCTCGAGCGTCGCGACGTCCATGAGGCCCGCGGTGCCATGGGCTTCGACCCACACGAGGCGAGCGATCTGGTCCCAGTTCTTGGTGGCGAGGGCCGAGACGGCCGCCCCATTGCCGGGCTGTGCACGCTCTGCCACGGCCAGATCGCCGTTCGAGGCGCGGCTGTGCCGGGGCGCGGCCACAGAAGGCGCTGGTGCGCCATTGGGGGGAACCCGTGTCCGTGAGTCTTCGTCGCTCATTGGGTCATTGGCAGGCACCAGCAGGTGTACTGCATCGCCCGTCCGGACTGCACAATGCGCTCAATCCGAATCTGAGACACAGGACCCGCTGCGGGCAGAATTGCCGCTGCCGGTTCGAGGCCCGCTTCGTAGGGCTTCGGGGCGAGCCGGGACTGCACGACCGATGTGCGGCCTCCGGCTACGGACGTTGAGGGTACCGCAACCGCCCCGATTCGCAACGTCTGCGGGGCTGAGTGCAGATTGCGGCGAAGCCGGCAGCCCGTTCTCGTAGCCTCTGTCGGGTGCGATGGTCCGATTCGTTCATCCCGACGCTGCGCGAGGCGCCCGCTGAGGCGGAGGCCGCCAGCCATCGGCTGCTGGTGCGGGCCGGGTTCATCCGGCAGCTGCACTCGGGCCACTACAGCCTGCTGCCGCTGGGTCTGCGGGTGCACAGAAAAGTGGCCGACATCGTGCGTGCCGAGATGAACGCCATCGGCTCCCAGGAGTTCCTGCTGCCCGCGATGCATCCGGCTGATCTGTGGCGCCGCAGCGGCCGCTACGACCTTGTGGGCGCCGAGATGTTCCGCCTGCGGGACCGCAACGACGCCGACGTCGTGCTGGGCATGACCCATGAGGAGGTGTTCGCAGCGCTGGCTGCGGAGATGAACTCGTACCGGGATCTGCCGCAGATCTGGTACCAGATCCAGACCAAGTTCCGCGACGAACCGCGCCCGCGCAGCGGTCTGCTGCGCGTGCGCGAGTTCATGATGAAGGACTCCTACAGCTTCGACATCGACGAGACCGGTCTGGATGCGGCGTTCGACGCCCACCACGAGGCGTACCTGCGGATCTTCGAGCGCCTGGATCTCGACGTGATAGCAGTGCAGGCCTCGTCGGGGGCAATGGGCGGCGATGCCAGCGTCGAGTTCATGGTGACCTCGCCGGTCGGCGAGGACGAGGTGGCCCGCTGCAACGCCTGCGGGTACCGGGCGAACGTGGAGCGTGCCCGAGCGTCGGTGCCCCCGGTGGACGATCCCCCGTCGCTGGAGGAGCCCGAGAGATTCCCGACGCCGGGAGTGCGAACGATCGACGGGCTGGCCGACTTCGACGACGGGGCGCCTGCGGACCGCCAGATCAAGACGATGGTGATGGTGCTCGACGGGCAGCTCTCGCTGGCGATCCTGCGGGGCGACCACCAACTCAACCTCCAGAAGCTGGCCGACGGCAGCGGCGCTGCCGAGATCCGGCCGGCGACCGCCACCGAGACCATGGCGCATCTCGGCGCCAACCCCGGCAGTCTCGGCGCCGTCGGCGTGAGCGACCTGCCGATCTTCGCCGACGAGGCGCTGCGCGGGCGGCGCGCCATGACAACGGGTGCCAACGAGGACGACTGGCACTTGCGCGGCGTGGATGTCGAGCGTGACATCGGTGATCCGCAGTGGATGGACCTGCGTGAGGTGGCTGCCGGCGAGTCCTGCATCGAGTGCGGCGTGCCGCTCGAGATCGTGAGCTGCATCGAGGCGGGCCACATCTTCAAGCTCGGCCGCAGGTACTCCGAGGCGATGGGCGTGTCGGTGCTGGACGCCGGCGGCAAGGCCCGCACCCCGATCATGGGCAGCTACGGCATCGGCATCGGCCGTGCGATGGCGGCAGTGGCCGAGACCCACCACGACGACAAGGGACTCTGCTGGCCCGTCGGGGTGGCGCCGTTCGACGTCGTGGTGGCCGTTCTGGACCCTGGCGACGAGACACAGTCCAGCGCCGGTGAGACGCTGTATCGGGTGCTGTCCGAGCGAGGTGTCGAGTGCATCCTCGATGACCGCGCACTGCGGCCCGGGGTTAAACTGGCAGACACCGAGCTGGTGGGCATCCCGTTCCGGGTCACGGTCGGGGCTCGCAGCCTGGCGGAGGGCAACGTGGAGCTGACCGAGCGTGCCACCGGCGAGACCGCCCTGCTGGCCCTCGACGCAGCCGCCGCCGAGGTCGCCGCTCAGATAGCAGCACAACGCCGCTGAGCCGACTCGACGGACTCGTCTGGTGCTGTCTTTCTGGGTCCAAGAAGCGAAGCCGTGGCCCGAGCGGCCCGTGAGTCCGAATTGAATCGAGACTGGGCACAAAAGAAGGAAGCAAGTGAAGCGGCAGCGAGAAGGTTGGGCATTCCACGCAGCCATCAAGTCGCTGACCCCTTGCGGCGGGTTGCATGTCGTCTTGTGACCGACCTTCGTGATACCCTGCTGCTGTACCGTTCTGCGGCACAGTTCCACCATGCGGAACAGCATGATAGAACAGCGGTAGGTGGGGCCTCGGTGCTGCAGGACTCCGAGGGCGGGACTGCGACAAACGCCGGGACGGAGTGCCCGGCACACGTCATGACAATGACGAGGGGGGCAGAGCATGGCCGACGCAGCAGCCGTCGATACCGACGATGTCGATGAAGAAATCGACCTCTCTGCGCTCGACGACAACGATCTGGTCGCCCAGATGCATGACGACCTCTATGACGGGCTGGGTCCCGAGATCGTGGAAGGCACCGAGCTGCTGCTGGGGCGCGGCTGGGGGGCTGACAAAGTCCTCAACGAGGCGCTGGTGGAGGCGATGCGCATCGTCGGCATCGACTTCCGCGACGGGATCCTGTTCGTGCCCGAGGTGCTGCTTGCCGCCAATGCGATGAAGGCCGGCATGGAGGTGCTGCGGCCGCTGCTGGCCGAGACCGGCGTCGAGTCCATCGGCAAGATCGTCATCGGCACCGTCAAAGGCGACATCCACGACATCGGCAAGAACTTGGTCGGGATGATGCTGGAAGGCGCCGGCTTCGAAGTCGTGGACCTGGGCATCAACACCGACGTGGACGAGTTCCTCGAAGCGCTCGACGCGCACCGGCCCGACATCTTGGGCATGTCGGCGCTGCTGACCACCACCATGCCGTACATGAAGGTCGTCATCGACACGCTCATCGAGCAGGGCCTGCGCGACGACTACCTCGTGATCGTGGGCGGCGCCCCGCTGAACCAGGAGTTCGGCGAGGCCGTCGGCGCCGACGCCTACTGCCGCGACGCCGCGGTGGCCGCCGAGACCGCTACCGATCTCATCCGGGCACGGCGCGCGGCAGCATGAGCACGACCGCCTCGCCGACCGCGCCCGAGCGGATGCTGGTGCTGGCCTGCGGCGCGCTCATCAACGAGCTGCAGGCCGTCGTGGGCACCCACGAGCTCGACCATGTCGATGTCGAATGCCTGCCCGCCAAGCTGCACAACCGGCCGTCGCTCATCGCCGGAGCGGTGCGCGAGCGGATCGGGCGCAAGCAGGCCGAGGGGCGCAGCTACCGGCGCATCCTGCTCGGCTACGCCGACTGCGGCAGCGCCGGGGCGCTCGACGATCTCTGCACCGAGTTCAATGCGCGGGCCGCCGAGGGCGACGGCCCCGAGATCACCCGCGTGCCCGGTGCCCACTGCTACGAGTTCTTCGCCACGGCGTCCCGCTTCGCGGAGATGTCCGAGGCCGAGCCGGCGACGTTCTACCTCACCGACTATCTCGCCCGGCATTTCGAGCTGCTGGTGTGGAAGGGTCTCGGCATCGCGGACCATCCCGAGCTGGCCGAGATGTACTTCGGCAACTACGAGCGGGTGGTGCTGTTGACCCAGACCCCCGACGGCGACGAGAGGGCCCGCGTCGAGGCGTGCGCGCGTGCCGGCGCCGAACGGCTCGGGCTGCCATTGGAGATCGTCGAGACCGGCTACGGCGAACTCGAGACGGCGCTCACCGAGATTGCGGCGCCCCGGCGCCTGAGGCAAGACCAGGTGCCCGCGTGACCGACACCGTCATCAGCTCAGCCACACGCGAGGTGGTGATCGGCTTCGACCGCCCCTTCGTGATGATCGGCGAACGCATCAACCCCACCGGACGCAAGATGCTCGCCGAGGAAATGCGTTCGGGCGACTTCAGCCGTGTCGAGGCCGACGCCCTCGCCCAAGTCGCCGCCGGCGCCCACATGCTCGACGTGAACGCCGGAGTGCCGCTGGCTGACGAACCGGCGCTGCTGGCTGCAGCCGTCAAGCTGGTCCAGTCGGTCACCGATGTGCCGCTCAGCATCGATTCCTCGGTGATCGAGGCGCTCGAAGCCGGCGTGGACGCCTATGTCGGCAAGCCGCTCATCAACTCGGTCACCGGCGAGCCCGAGGTGATGGAGCGCATCCTGCCGCTGGTGGCGCGCGCCGGGGCGGCCGTGGTGGCGATCTCCAACGACGAGACCGGCATCAGCGAAGACCCCGATGTGCGCTTCGACGTGGCCCGCCGCATCGTGAGCGCTGCAGCCGACTACGGCATACCCCCCCACGACGTCGTGGTGGACCCGCTGGTGATGCCGATCGGGGCCATGTCGACCGCGGGTCGACAGGTGTTCCAGCTCGTGCGGCGCCTGAGAGACGAACTGGGTGTGAACACCACCTGCGGCGCCTCCAACGTCAGCTTCGGATTGCCGAATCGCAACGCGATCACCGGCACGTTCCTCTCGATGGCGATCGGGTCCGGGCTGACCTCGGCCATCATGAATCCCCTCCACGCCGAGGTGAAGACCGCTGTCATGGCCGGCGACGTGCTGGCAGGCAACGACGAGAACTGCGCAGCGTGGATCTCCGAGCATCGCAACCGTGGCGCCCCGGCGGGTGTGGCGGCGGCAGGCGTCACAGCCGGCGCCGGATCGGGCGAGCGACCGCGCCGGCGGGGCGGCCGTCGCGCTCGCGTCGGCTAGGCGGTCTCGCCATGCCGCCAGGCACGCTGCCGCCCGTCGAGGCGCCTGAGCTGCGCGTCGTCTTCACGCCGTCGGGCCGCACCGGCACGATGAGCGAGGGCACCACAGCGCTTGACGCGGCCCGCCAGCTCGGCGTGGACCTCGACAGCGTGTGCGGCGGGCGCGGCATCTGCGGCCGCTGCCAGGTGGTTCCCTCGGTGGGCTCGTTCCCGAAATGGGCGATCACGGTCGGCGCTGATGCGTTGAGCGGGGTGGGAGCGACCGAGGCCGCCTACCGGGGCCGGCGCCCGCTGGATGCGGGATCGCGGCTGGGCTGCCAGGCCCGCATCTGCGCCGATGTCGTGGTGGACGTGCCTCCCGGCAGCCAGCTGCACAGCCCGGTGGTGCGCAAGGCGGTGGACGTGGGCGAGCTGGCGCTGGACCCGCTGTCCACGCTGCACGCCGTCAGCGTGCCGCCGGCGACGCTCGACGAGCGGCGCGGACTGGCCCAGGTGATCATCGACTGCGTCGCCGACGAATGGGATCTGCGTGCCGACGGCGTGCTGCCCCAAGCGCTGGCAGGGCTGCATCGGGCGGTCGACGCCGCTGCGGCCGACGACGACGGCAACCGGCTGGTCACGATCGCCGTCCGCTGGAGCGGTGAGGATCGGTCAGATCGCAGCGGCATGGTGGCTGCAGTGTGGCCTGGCGTGGTCACCGTCGGCCTGGGCGTCGCAATCGACATCGGCTCCACCACCATCGCCGGGCACCTGCTGGACCTGCACAGCGGCGACGTGCTGGCCTCGGCGGGCCGGATGAACCCCCAGATCCGCCTCGGCGAGGACCTGATGAGCCGGGTCTCCTACGTGATGATGAACCCCGGCGGGGCGGCCGAGCTGACGGCGTTGGTGCGTGAAGCGCTGGCGGCGCTGGTCACCGAACTGTGCGCCGATGCGGGCGAGAACCCCTCGACCGTGCTCGAGGTCGTCCTGGTCGGCAACCCGATCATGATGCACATCGCCCTGGGGATCGACCCGACTCCCCTCGGTCAGGCGCCGTTCACGCTGGCCACTGACGCTGCAGTCGAACTGGCCGGCAACGATCTGGACCTGCCATGCCCGGCTGGGAGGGTCTACGTCGCACCGGCCATCGCCGGTCATGTCGGGGCCGACACTGCAGCAGCGGTGCTGGCGGGCGGGCTGTCTCGGGCTGACGCGATCACACTGCTCGTCGATGTCGGCACCAACGCGGAAATCGTCTTGGGCAACAGCGAAGGGTTGTGGGCAGCGTCCAGCCCGACCGGACCCGCCTTCGAAGGAGCGCAGATCAGCTGCGGCCAGCGGGCGACGCCCGGCGCGATCGAGCGGGTCCGCATCGATCCGCTGACGTGGACGCCGCGCGTGCAGGTCATCGGCTGCGAGATGTGGTCAGACGAGCCCGGCTTTGCCGAAGCAGTCGAGCAGGGTGTAGCAGCAGGCGCCCGCAGTGCCGCAGCCGGGGTCACCGGCATCTGCGGCTCGGGCATCATCGAGGCCGTCGCCGAGATGTACCTCGCAGGAGTGCTGTCGGCCGATGGGGTCATCGCCGGGCCGCCCCCCGCAGAGGCTGAGCCGCCAAGCGAAGCCGTGGCCCGAGCGGCCCGTGAGCGCAGCGAACAAGAGCGGGAAGCAATGGATGCGACAACGGGAGCGGGCATCCGCCCGCGCGGTTCCGCGGATGAGCAGGCCTCCCGCATCGTGGAGGACGGCCGCACCTCGTCCTACGTGCTCTACCAGCCTCCGCCCGGCAGCGAGGGTCCGACGATCACGGTCACGCAGAACGACGTCCGGGCGATCCAGCTCGCCAAGGCGGCGCTGCGCGCCGGCATCGACCTGCTGTGCGAGCACGCCGGCGTCGACGCCGTCTCGCAGGTGCAGCTCGCCGGCGCGTTCGGAGCGCACATCGACCCGGTGCGAGCCATAGTGCTCGGACTCATCGGCGACTGCGATCCCGACCGGGTGCGCTCGATCGGCAACGCAGCCGGCACCGGCGCGGTGCAGGCGCTGCTCTCAGGCACCCAGCGGGCCGAGATGGAACGGGTCGTGCGCGGCATCGAAAAGATCGAGACCGCCACCGAGCCCCGATTCCAGGAGTTCTTCGTGGCCGCCATGGCACTCCCCCACGCCACCGCGCCCAGCCCGCAGCTCGAGACCGTGGTGAGTCTCCCCGCACCCACAGCCGATACAACTGCACGCCGAGATCAACGCAGCAGGCGGCGGCGATCCCCCAGATGAGCGAGGAACCATGAGCGAGCGACGACGGCGAGGCGGTGGCCGGGCGGCCCGCCAGGCCCAGCGAGCGACGGCCGATGTGGCGTTCAGCACCCATGTGCAACGGACGCTGCCCCCCGTGAACGTGCTCGACGAAGAGGGCCTCGCCCAGATCGAGTCCAACGCCGAGACGATCCTGTCCGAGGTGGGTGTCGCCTTCCAGGACTTCCCCCGCGCCCTCGAGCTGTGGCGCGACGCCGGCGCCGACGTGGACGGCGAGAAGGTGCGATTCCCTCGCGGCATGTGCCGCGAAATCGTCCAGGCCAATGCCCCGGCGATCTACACCCAGCACGCCCGCAACCCGGCACGCTCGGTGCCGATCGGCGGCGACTCCACGGTGTTCGCTCCCAACTACGGCTCGCCCTTCGTCACTGATCTCGACGAGGGGCGCCGGTATGCCACCCTCGAGGACTTCGAGCGGGTCGTCAAGCTGACCTGGATGCTCCCCCACCTGCATCACAGCGGCGGCACCGTGTGCGAGCCGACCGATGTGCCGGTCAACAAGCGGCACCTCGACATGGTGTACGCACACCTGCGCTACAGCGACAAGCCGCTGATGGGCTCGGTGACCGCCGCCAAGCGGGCCGCCGACTCGGTGGAGCTGTGCCGGATCGCCTTCGGCGGCGACCTCGGCGACCGCACGGTGCTGACCAGTCTCATCAACGCATCGTCCCCGTTGCGCTGGGACGCCACCATGCTGGGCGCCGCTGACGTGTACGCGCAGCACAACCAGGCGTGCGTGATCTCGCCGTTCATCCTGGCCGGGGCGATGTCGCCGGTCACCGTGGCGGCGCTGGCGGCCCAAGCGCTGGCCGAGGCGCTGTCGGGCATGGCGTTCTGCCAGCTCGTGCGGCCCGGTGCGCCGGTGATCTTCGGCACGTTCGCGTCGTCGATGTCGATGGCCACCGGCGCGCCTACCTTCGGCACACCCGAGGCAGGCTTGGCGATCTACGTGATGTCCGAGCTGGCTCGGCGGGTCGGCGTGCCGTTCCGCTCAGGCGGCCAGTTCACGTCGTCCAAAACACCCGATGCGCAGGCGGCCTACGAGTCGGCCTCGACGCTGCTGCCCACCATGGCCGCGGGCGTCAACTTCGTGCTGCACGCCGCCGGCTGGCTCGAAGGCGGGCTGACGCTGAGCTACGAGAAGCTGCTGATGGACGCTGACCAGCTCGGCATGATGGGGGTGTACGCCCGGGGCGTCGACCTGTCCGACAACGGCCAAGCGGTGGAGGCGTTCACGACGAACCCCCACGGCGACCACTTCTTGGGCCACCCGCACACCTTGGCGAACTTCGAGACGGCCTTCTACCAGTCCTCGATCGCGGACAACAACAGCTTCGAGCAATGGGCCGACGAGGGATCGCTGGACGCCGCGCAGCGGGCCAACCGGCTGATGAAGCAGATGCTGGCCGACTACGAGCCGCCGCCGATCGACGACGCCGTCGATGCCGAGCTGCGCGACTGCATCGCCCGCCGCAAGGCCGAAGAACCCGACGCCATCGTCTGACGAGTTCGCCAGAACGGTCGACTCGATGTGACGTCGGTGCTCGGCCCACCAGTTCCGGCAGCCCCCATCCCACGTTTTCGCGAAGGCTCTTCTTGTTCTGCGTCTGCGGTGTCGGGGACGCAGTTCGGCACCGGCGTGGTGCCATCAGCAGCAGGGCACGATCGCGGCGCCGTCGCAGGCCGCCACGACCGGCATCGCCTACTTCCTGGATGCCGCTTCGCGGGCCGCATGCAGCCACTCATCGACGAGAACCCGATTGGCAGCGATCCACTCGGCTGCGAGATCAGCTGGATCGCTGCCGTCGGCCTGTCGTGCGAGCACTGTTGAGGCCTCTGCCTGGGGAAGCGTGACATTTTCGAGCAGTGCGGCAGCTGCGGGATTTGCAGTCAGGAAGTCGTTACGGACCGCGACTGCTATGTCATTGGCGACCCAACCGAGTGGGCACAGCCCGTCGGGACTGGACGCCGCCGCGGGGCACTCCTTGGCGCTGATCGGCGCGTAGCCGCCGGTGCCGTCGCGTCCGCGGGTCAGCTCGGAGAACAGATCTCCTTCGGGATACCCCAGCGGGTTCGAGTCATCCAGAAACTCTTCGACGCCCAGCCAGTACACGTTGACTCCCGGCTCCAGGGTCGCGCCCACGGCCGCGGGGGTTCCCACACGACTACCCGTGTCGAAGTCGACAGGGTGCGGGTCTCGCCCACGGCCGCGGGGGTTCCCACGAACATGACAAAGGGTGCGCCTGCGTTCACCGCGCTCGCGGCGCGTTCGATCATTTCCTCCTCACCGATCTTGACAAACGTGATGTTGTCCCAGCCCGAGAAGGCTGCCTGCGACTCGGAGATGTCGCTGATGCCTCCCAGCGAGAACACGTCGGCTCTGCCGTTGCCGGGCACGGCATCGGCAGCGTCGAACGCGGCCAGCGCTGCGGGATCGCGATTCAGCTCGTCCATAGTGAACACGCCGTGCTCGTCGGCGAAGGTCTTGGAGATCAGCCAACCCAGCACATTCCCCAGTGACATCTGCTGGCCCACCACCGATACATGGTCTCCTACCCGCGATCCGTCGAAACTGTCGCCGTCGAGCCACGCCTCATGGGACGGGAGCAGCCCGTCTGTCCAGTAGTCCAGATCGCCAGCGGCCATCCACAAGTAGGCCACGTTCGGGCCCGCCTCCCACGGGACCGAGACCTCATAGCCCAGCTCGCTCAGAAGCTGCCTGTACACCTCGGCGCGAAAGCGCGACCAGCCTTCGGACTGCATGCCGGCGGTGACCTCGACTCCCTTCCCGGGCCGCAGCGGCACGGACGCAGGCGCTTGGCCGCCCCCAGTCACCGCATCGCCTACGCCGTCGACGCTCACAGCGGCGGTCGGCTCGGTCACCGCGGTCTCGGTCGTCGCTGCCGGGTGCCCGACAGCAGGGACCTCGCTGCGGGAGCATCCTGTTGCGGCCAACCCGAGTGCGAATGCCGCCACCACCAGCACCGGGCGCACCGTTGCACGCCGCGTCTGACAGTTCGACGTCACGGCGACTGCTCTCTCGACGCAGATGTGCTGTGGTTCGCGCCGATCCACATCACCCATCGCGCGCCCGAAGTGCCGTCGAACAGCACGCTTACCTCCCGCACACCCAATTCTGGGACCGGGAACCGCCGCACCACGAACGGCGGGTAGTGGACTCGGCCGTCGCGCTCGCCGTAGGAATCGACCGAGTACTCCGCCCCGGGGGGCAGCACCCCGTCCGGGGGAGGCAGCAGCCAGTCCCCTCTGTCATATGCAGTGGGCGCGATCAGGTCGGTCACGGAGCCGTCGTCGCCGAGGTACGCCACATACACGGCCAGATCGAACTCGATGCTCTCGTCGAGCTCGCCGTGCAGGCTCGGATGCGAATCGGGAAGATCGGAGGAGAGGCTGTAGTGGGCTCCAGCGGACACCAGCCGCTCGGCACTCGCCAGCAGCTCGTCGAGTACCTCCTGAGGCGGCGTAGGGAGCCGGCCGGGCGAATGGCGCCAGACGCCGGGCTCTATGACTTGGGGGTACGGCAGCATCCACCACGCGCGGGAGAGGTCGGCGTCGTTGGACATCTCTGCTGTTACGGAGATGTCGGCCAGCAACGAATCGGCGGTGCCTTCCCAACCGTAGATCTCGAACGGGGCGGCCTCGCCGGGCTGGATCGACAGCGGCCACCGGAACTCCCGGCCGTCCGCCTCGACGCTCACGCCGTAGGCCCACAGGGTTCTGGACCAGTTTCGCACCAGGGCCCCCGCAGCACGCCGCCGGAGGCGCTGACGGTGCCGTCGAGCACGCTCACCTCATCGAGGGGGCTGTCGCGGTCCGGGTACTCGACGGTCTGAGCAGCAGCGTGCCGCTGGTGCCCGAGCTTTCGGCGCTGACTTCGAGGTCGCTGTGCGATGCGGTGGCGGCGGCATGGAACTCGCCGAGGTTGAACTCGATTCGCAGTTCGCGGCCCACGGTTGCGTCATATGAGGCGGCCAACCCGGTCGGGCGGCGTCGACGGTGAGGGTGTAGTCGCCGGTGCGGCGCTGGCCGTACGTGGTGGCCTCGATGGTGTAGCTGCCTCGCTGGAGGAACACCTCCACCAGGCGGCTGTTCCAACGGTGGGTGTCATAACCCGAGCGGTGGTCGTCGTTGTGGTCGATGTGGGTGCCGGTGCCGTCACCGGCGCCGCCGCTGAGCAGGATCACGAACGGGTCCAGGTGGCGGCTGTTGGTGGCGGCCGATTCCAGCGTGATCGTCACCCATCCCGGCGAGTCGAGCGCGAAGGTGTGCCAGCGCGCACAATAGGTGCGGTTGCCGATGCTGTGGGGGTGACGGCGCCGCGTCGAAACGCAGTCTGCGTCGGCGCTGATGGTGCCCGCCACCGGCTGCGCCTGCTCCCCACCCAGCACCCCCAAAGCGCTGCTGCAGCCCTCACCCGCAGCGAACGTCGCCGCCGCCGCATCGGACTCGACGCCGTTGGCGCACCTGACCGTGACCGTCACCGACGCGTCGGCGTCCACCTCCACACCCACCGTGCGCGTAGCGCCGGTCGCCGGGGTGACCGTGGCGTCCGCGGGCACTGCGGTGCACACAGCACCCGCGGGAATCACGGTGAACTCGTCGGACACTGCGGCAGTGGTGTCGCCGCCGATTCCGGAAGCTGGATCAACTTCCTCCGTCGACCGCATGGTGAGCGCCGCCGATCCAGATCACCAAGTCGTCTGGAGATGGATCCTCAAAGAGCAGTCTGATGCTGCCGGCTCCGCCGTTGAGGGGCGGATATTCGCGTGTGACCGACTCTGAGACCCATAGCTCCGCGCCGTCTTCGCCACGAACCACGTTGTCGTTGAGGTCCACTACATAGCCTTCGGAGTTGAACGGTGTCAATCGGAGCAACTCTGTGACGCGCCCCGAGTCGTCGAGACGAGCGAGATACGCGCGCAGGTCCGTGATGAGCCCGGGTGCGAGGCGGCCATGCATACTGGGATGTGACGGCACGGGACCGAGATCGGCGCTGCTGGATAACGACCGATGGCGTATCGCGCCTTTCGAGTCCAAGACTCGCAGGCACTTCTCATTGAGGACCTCGGGCGGGAAATCGTCGAGCACCTGGGGGAGCAACTCCACGCCGACACTGGGGTGGGCAAGTCCCCCTTGGTCAATCACACGATCCCCGGGGCACAGGTATGGCGACACCCCGGAGTAGAATTCGAAGCCCCGCGATAGGTCGGCGTCGTCGGACAAGACAGCTGTGACGGCAAACGCTATGTGGGCAGGGTCGGCGGGCCCGTGCCAGTCGGGCATCTCGAAGGGAGCGGTCTCACCGGGCTGGATGGTCAACGGCCACCAGGCAGTCCGCCCGTCGGCGTGCACCTGGACCTCCCATGCCCATAGCGTTCGAGACCAGTTGCGAACCAAGCCCCGCAAAGTTCCGTCGGTGACGGCGACCGTCTCGGGCAGTATCCGCACTTCGTCGATAGGCGACGAAGGGTCCGCGTACTTGATGCCCCCACAGCCCAGCGGCCCACCCGCCTCGGGCCACAATCCCAGCGGCCGCGCCCCGTATGGCAGGGTTCGCAGGGCACGGTCGCGCGCCGCGGCCTGCCACGCCTGCTGACGTGTGCTGTGCGTGGTGCCGTGCACGCCTGCTGCGCACTCGTCGTCGACCATCCACCGCCCCTCACCCTCCAAGACCGGCTGGTCGGGCTCCGGGCATGGCTCGCGGGTACCGTCGGATCTGATCAGCACGCAGCTCACGGGCTCGGCCACGCTGGCTCGATCGGGGCATTCGGCCACGTCGATGAGAGCTGACAGCCGCCCGTCCACGGGATCGGCATCGTCGGCGAACGTGTCCTCCTGCTCGAAACCGGCCTCGCACAAGTCGGTGACGTAATCGGTGACGTAATGGTGCGCGAACCAATCGTCAATCGTGATCCCCTCTGCTTCAAGCCTCGCGCTCGACGGTGGATCGAACCAGAACCCTGCGCCTTTGGTGTCGGTATCGGATTGCGGGACCCGCACCCGGTCCAGGATCGGCCAGCGCGGCGGCTCGGGTTCCGTCTCCTCGAAGACCACCCACGTGCTCGTGGACACAGCCGACCGAGGACTCTCCTCCGCGCCCTCAGAAACACTCGTCTCGGGCATGGCCCGAGCGTCATCGGGCACCTGGGCCGACGTCGGCATATCGATGCTCCCGGGTATCGTCGGCGCAACGGGCCGCGCGGGGACCGGCACCGCCCCAGAGCTATGGCCCGGGACGCTGGCCTGTCCCGAACATGCCGCAGCCAGCACCACCGCCGCCGCAGCGCATCGGCGCGCCCTCGCGCTCACGGGTACCTCGCACGCATCGCTGTACGGAACGCGCTGTGATTCGAGGCCGCCCACGAGCAGTCCTGATGCTCATTGGTTGCATCCTCAGAGCAGATCAGCACCTGCAGCACACTGTCGTCCGCAGCGCCATCTGTGGGGTCCCGAAGCCACGACTCTGCATAGGGCGCTGTCCGAACTCGCTTCGTCGTCTTGACTACGGCGCTGTCCGTCTCGTCGTTCCCGACCGGCAGCTTCCTGACCCGCGTGATGTCCCCGCCCGTGAACGATTCCGGGAACACCGCGTACCGGTACCCGCCCTCTGCAAAGGACATGAACGGAGCGGCCAACGGGCTCCGCGCAGCCGTGCCCGTGATATCGACTGCGGCGGGGTCGCTGCCGGTGAAGCCCTCAGAGTTGTCGGTGTCGAAGAACCAGCAGTCAAAGCGGGCGCCCGCCGCTCCCCACCGGCAACCGCGGCCGCCCATGCCCATCGGTTGCACCCCACCATCGGTGTCGACATGTGCCGCATTGTGCGCGGTGGTGACGTACAAACCATCAAACCATCGTTGCCTGTGAACGACTCCACCTCCATATACACACCGCGGTAGGTCCTGTGGCAATTCTTCTTTTCGGCCAGCTGGCCTTTGGGCAGATTGCACGCATGCCAATTGCCCAGGACGGACTCGTCGAACGCTGTAGTGCTGTCGCTCACCGACGAGTAGCGGTGTCCTCCAAAACCAGTTCGATCGCCGGCTGTGTCGCGAATCACCGTGATGGAGGTCCTTCGCTGTTCTCGACCACTGTTGAATGGCGGATCGATGTATATGAGCGGGAAGGAGGCATCGGGCAGCTTCGGCAAGACATCTGCGTTGTCCCCGTACACGACCCAGTCGAGATGCTGACCGAACTCAATCACGGGATTCCTTCCCAACGCAGGATCGGTACTGCGGTGGTCGTCCGCACCGGGCGTCGGCCTGCTCGACCGACCGCACTTGCAACGTAATCCTTCGTGCAAGAGGACAGCGGGATACATCCGAGGTCGCGTCGTACGTTGATCTGAGCGCGTCTGCGATTTCATCTCGCGCTTTCTCGTTCGTATCGTCACAGCCTGCGGGTCAGGTGGAGACGACGGCAGTGACGCCGGCCACGGCAGCGACAATTCCTGCTCCTTGGCGTGCGTTGAGCGAGTCCTGGTAGGCAAGCCTGCCGACGATGACGCTCATCACCGGGAACATCGACGCGCCCACCACGGTGGCGGGCGGGTCGAACCAGATGCCGATGATGTAGAAGATAGTGGCTCCGGCACTGGCGACACCGGTCAGCAGCGCGAAACCCATCACCTCGGGTGGGGGCAGCGCAGGGAGACCCCGGATCGCGACCACGACGGCCATGAGCGCCACCGACGTCAGCCGCTGGCCGAATCCCGGCCAGGCGCCCGAGCTCTCGGACAGGTCCACCAGGACGCTGAGACCTACGCCGTAGCCCAGGCCCGACAACGTTGCCCAGACGGTCCCCGCTGCGATGTGGGCGCCGCGGGTTCCGCCAGCCGTCACCAAGCCCAGCCCGCCGAAGGCCACGGCGGCCCCGATGATGCCGATGAGCGGCGGTTCATGACCCCGCAGGGCGGTGTACGCGAACGGGATGACCGCTGACAGCGTCGCCACGATCGGTGCGGCGATGGCCGAACCGGCCCGGTCGAGCGACGTGTAGTAGAGCGCCAAGCCTGCTCCGAGCCCCAGCCCCGACGCCAGGCCTCGCCCGAAGTCGTCGCCGGCGAACGAGCCCGGAATGAACAGCAGGACTGCAAGTGAGACGAGAGCCGCTGCACCCTGGAACACGATCATCGCGGACAGCACATGGCAGCGAGTCACTACCCGGCGACCGAACAGGTCGCTGGTGCCGATGCTCACCGAGGTGAGCAGGCCGAACAGCGCTCCCATGCTCCGCTCGCCGCCGTCCTATCGGCGCCGTCGCAGCAATGTCGCCACTGCTGCTGAGGCTCGGGCGGGAATCGGCAGGAACGTCCCCTGCTGCTCCACGGTCGGACCGGCGACCAGCAGCATGCGGCCGGCAACGAACACCGCTATGGACACATGCGCTGTTGCCATGACGACGTAGAACGCATTGAGGGTCACCGACATGCCGATCGCCGCGCAGATCGGACCCACGGTGGCACCGACGCCGTTCATGCGCACCATCACCGCACTGGCCCCGGCTCGCTGGGAGTCCCGCAGCCAGTCGTTCGCCTGTGCCACCGCCATGGAGTAGATCGGGTAGGCGAATGCCCCCATGATGGCCATCACAGCGACGCCGACCAGCGTCGCCTCGTCGAGCAGCATCATGACGACGCAGGCACTGCCGGCGATCAATGCCGCTGCCACGATGACGATGCGTCGCGGCACACGATCAGACAGGCGCCCCAGCGGGATCTGACCGAAGAGGCTGCCGACCATGGGCGCTGCCACAAAGAGCGCCACCTGGATCGGGGCCAGCCCTCGCGATGCCGCGTAGACCGGGCCGATCGCCGAGATGGATCCCAGCGCAGCCCCGACCAGGAATGCCACGACCACACCGGTCGGCGCCGTCTGCATCAGCGTTCGCAGCCCGACGCGCTCGGGAGCCACCACCGGAGGGCTGGCGGATGCCGACAGCGACATGGGCACCAGTGCCAAGGAGACCATCACCGACACTACGGCGAACAGGGCGAAGCCGTCAGTGTCGGCGGTGGCCACCAGCAGCTGGCCGGTTGCGATGGCCCCCATGGTGATGACCATGTAGCGGGCCAGCATCCGACCCCGGTTCTCGTTGGTCGCCAACTCGTTCAGCCAGGTCTCTGCAACCACGATCAAGGCGGCGAAGCAGATCCCCCACGCGAAGCGTCCGACACCCCAGACCACCGGACTGACGAACACCGCCTGCACCAGCACGACACTGCTGCCCGCTGATGCCAAGGCGGCGAAGACCCGAACATGGCCGACTTGGCGCAGAAAGTGCGGCGCGACGGCAGCGCCCACGAGGAATCCCACGAAGTTCATCGCCATCACGAGACCCGCGACAGTGGATCCGAAACCCTCTGATTCAGCCCGGACGCCGAGCAGCGTGTTCTGCAGGCCATTGCCGGCCATCAGCAGCGCGATGCCGACAAACAGCGCCGTGCTGCGGGCTGCCGTCGAGGCGAGCGCCGGTCCGCCGACCACCGGTTCGGGAGCCTTGGCTCGCGAGGTGCGCGGCATACGTTCGGCAGCCATCTCTCGGGCGCGCCTGAGCGCGCGGTTGCGACGAGATATGCGCGCTGTGCCTGATGCGCCGCCTCCGGCGGCCGTGCCTGATGCGCCGCCTCCGGCGGCCGTGCCTGATGCGCCGCCTCCGGCGGCTGTGCCCGATGCGCCGCCTCCGGCGGCCGGGGCCGGCTCGTCCGCCGACACCGGCGTCTAGGACCCTGTGCTGTCAGGAGCAGGGCCTTCTGGGGTGGACGTGTCAGCAACCACAGGCTCGTAGGCCGGTGCGTGCACGTACTGCCAGCCGAACCGGCCCTTGATGCACAGGTGACCGCTGGTCACCGAGTGATCCGCCGGCGAAGTGACCTTCACGATCTGATCGTCCTGGGTATGGAGTTCGAGGTTGCAGCCGACGCCGCAGTACGAGCACACGGTGCGGGTGACAGTCTGGTCATCTGGTCGCCACTCGCCCACTGCCCGCAGATCGAACTCGGTGCGGAACTGCAAGGCACCAGTCGGACACACGGCGACGCAATTGCCGCAATAGACACAGGCACTCTCCGGGAGCTCGACGTCGTACTCAGTGCGGATACGCGCATCGAAGCCCCGCCCTGCCACCGCAATGGCAAAAGTGTGCTGGGCGTCGTCGCCGCACGCTTCGACGCACTTGTAGCACAGTACGCAGCGATCGTACGCGCGGATATAGAGGTCGTCCTGGATCCGCACAGGATCGTCTACCCGGGAGAGTTCGACCGCGGCCCCAGTATCGAACTCAGCATCGATCTCCGTGCCGGTCCCAGCTTCTCCAGCTTCGTTCAAAGCCGAGACATAGCGCCCAGCGTCGGCGCCGTAGTGCTCGGACCACTCTGCGATCTCGGTGGCTTGAGACAGGTCGTTGGCCGATCCCAAGAACTCCAGCACCATGCGCCGGCTGTGGCGTACCCGCTCGGAGTCCGTGCTGATCTGCATGCCGTCCTCCGCGGGCCGTGAGCAAGCGGGCACGAGCGTGCGAGAACCCTCCATCTCCACCACGCAGACGCGGCACACGTTCACCGGTGTCAGGTTGGGCGCCCAGCAGATGGTCGGAGTGTCGACACCGGCGGCGGTGCAGGCAGCCAGGATCGTCTGGCCATGTGCCACAGTCACCTCGCGCCCGTCGATGCTCAGGGTGACCTGCGTCGTCGTCTCTGGGGGGACACTGCCATTGCCGGAAGTCATGACTCTCCAGCCTCTGCAGGAGCACTCGACGCATTCTCGTCCTTGTGTGCCGAAGGCATTGCTTCCCGCTCTTGTTCCCTGTTTCGAATCAATACGGGCTCATGGGCCGCTCGGGCCACGGCTTCGCCTTGCGGCTCAGCCTCCAGCAAGCCCAACCGCATTCCCGACAGCACTGCCGATGCCGCAGTATGTCCGAGTCCGCAGATGGACGCGTCGCCCATGGCGATGGCGATGTCGTCGAGCAGGTGCCGCTGGACGTCGGCCGGCGCGCCCACTCGGCGGATCTGCGTGACGATCTCATGCTGGCGGACAGTGCCGACCCGGCACGGCACGCATTGGCCGCAGGACTCGTCGCGGAAGAACTTGGCCAGGCGTTCGATCACCAAGGCCATGTCGGCCGAGTCGTTGAAGACCATCACCGGACCCGAGCCGAGCGTGGTGCCCGCGTTGCGCGTGTCCTCCAGCGACAGCGGCAGGTTAAGCGAGTCGGGCCCGACGAAACTGCCCGCCGCCCCGCCCAGCAGCACCGCCTGCAATTCGCCCTGGACGCCACCTGCCATCGACAGCAGTTCCCCCAGCGGGATACCGAACGGTGCCTCGTACAGCCCTGGCCGCCCCACATGGCCCGACAGGCAGAAGAGCTTGGTGCCCGGCGAGGCCTCGGTGCCGACGCTGCGGTACGCGTCGGGACCGATCCGCAGGATCTCGTTCACATTGAGCAGGGTCTCGGGGTTGTTGACCACCGTGGGACGGCCGAAGAGCCCGTGCGTCGTGGGGAACGGCGGCTTGTTGCGCGGCTCCCCTCGGAAACCCTCGAGGGAGTTGAACAGAGCGGTCTCCTCGCCGCAGATATAGGCACCTGCGCCCCGGCGCAGCTCGATGTCGAACGGCTGACCCGAACCCGCCGCGTCGCCGCCCAGCCAGTCCTCGGCGCGGGCGAGCGCGATGGCGTGGCGCAGCCGCTGGGTGGCCAGCGGGTACTCGCCACGGATGTAGATCCAGCCCTTGGACGCGCCCACCACGAGGCCGGCCACCGTGATCGACTCGATGATCGCGAGCGGGTCCCGCTCGCACAGCAACCGGTCCTTGAAGGTGCCCGGCTCGGACTCGTCGATGTTGGCGACGACGTGCTTGGGTCCGTCACCATCGGCGACCGCCCGCCACTTGATCCCCGTGGGGAATGCCGCGCCGCCCCGGCCTGACAGCCCCGAGCTGCTGATCTGCGAGATGACCTCGTCGCTTCCGAGCGCCAGTACGGCCGCCAGCGCCGATCCACCGCCCCGGGCACGGTATGCCTCCATCGAGACAGCCTCGGCCGCTCCGGCTGTGGTTTCGATCATGTGGCGCAGCAGGCTGGGCGCCTCGGGCACGTCAGCGGTGACGCTCATCAGCAGCGAATCGGGTCCGCCCTCGTCATCGGGGACCCGGTCGGGTTCTCGCCGACCCTGGATGAACACTGCCGGGGCCCGCTCGCATTGGCCCAGGCATGGCCCCTCATGCACCGCATGGCCTTGGGAGCGGAGATTGGACGCGAGGCGAGACGCGCCGGCGAGGGCGCAGATCGGGTCGATGCACACATGGCGCACGCTGAGCTTGTGCGCCGGCGCCTCGGTGCTGAACATCTCGTAGAACGTGGCCACGCCGTAGGCCTCGGCGGGCGGCACACCCAAGGTTCGCCCGATGAAGTTCAGACCGCCTGGGGAGATCCAGCCCGCCTCCCGCTGGAGGGCGTGCAGGGCCGGCAGCAACAGGTGCCGCATCTGCTTGCGGCGACGTGTCCCGCCCCGCACGACGCGGGGGTGGTCGACGACGACAGCACCGGGGCCGGCGTCGTTGACGCTGAGCGCTGCCATCACCGCCCGTCGCTCCGATGCGGTCGCAGCGGCATCGGAGAAGTGAAGGTCAGCCACCAGCCCCACCGGCCGCGATCGTCGAGTCCGACCTTGCTGGGCCTGATCGCGTTGGACTCGATCTCAGGGGGTCGATGCGCACTGCCGCAGCTTTGAATTCGGCCGTTCCGCTGCGTTTGTCCCAGACGTCGTTGGTGAGCAGGTTGACGTCGACCAAGTCCGGAAAGTGGAAGGTGGCGAACACCAAGCCCGCCGGCAGACGGTCGGTGACGCTTGCCTCCATGTTCACCGAGCCGCGGGGCGAGCTCACCCGCACAGCGTCGCCGTCGGCAATGCCGAGGTCCGCAGCGTCGGCAGGGCTCACCTCGATCGCGTCACCGCTGCGGATGGGCGAGGAATAGCCGGCCGACTGCGCCCCGGTGTTGTACGAGTCGAGGACCCTTCCCGTGGTGAGACGCAGGGGGAACTGCTCGCTCAGCGCCTCCGCCGGCGGGCGGTGGACGTTCACCGAGAACGGCGCAGGCGCGTGACCGTCGAGGTCGTCCGCCCACAGCCACGAGTGCAGGAACTCAGTGCCCGGATGGTCGTCGTGGGGGCAGGGCCACTGCAGACCACCGCTCGCCTCGAGTCGATCCCAGCTCATGCCTCCGTGCAGGGGCGACAGCGTCCGCAGCTCGTCCCACAGCTCGTGCGCCGTCACCGTGGACCACGGCGCACCCATGTGCCGAGCCAGGTCGCCGATGATGCGGACGTCGTCGCGCGCGTCGCCCTGCGGCGGCACCGCAGCCCGCACGCGCTGGACGCGCCGCTCCGACGATGTCACCGTTCCCTCGCTGGACGACCAGCCTGCGGCTGCGGGCAGCACCACGTCGGCCATGCGGGCCGTATGGGTCAGCGAGATGTCCTGCACGACGAGCAGGTCCAGCCCTTCGAGCAGCTTGCGGGCATGGGCCACATTCGCCTCGGAGTCGGCTGGATTCTCGCCGATGACGTACAGCGCACGCAGCTCGCCCTCCTCCATGGCCTCGAACATTGCGGTGAGGTGCTTGCCGGGCACCGGGTTCAGCTCGCAGTCCCAGACCCGCTCGAACCTGGTCCGCGCCTCGGGATCAGCCAGCGACTGAAATCCCGGCAGGCGATCGGGCAGCGCGCCCATGTCGCCGCCGCCTTGCACGTTGTTCTGGCCTCGCAGGGGCACCAAGCCCGAGCCTCGGCGCCCGACATGGCCGGTAAGCAGCGCCAGGTTGCACAGCGACAGCACGTTCTCGACGGCGGTGTGGTGCTCGGTGATGCCCAGCGTCCACAGGATCTGCGCCGTGGGAGCGGTGGCGTAGGCGTGGGCCATCTCTGCGATCGCCTCGGCGGGCACGCCCGTCAGCCGGGCGCCCTCATCCAGCGTGAACGGCTCGACCGAGGCCGCGTAGTCGTCGAAACCGGTGGTGGCTCGCTCGATGAAGGACTGGTCGTGGAGGCCTTGCGCGATGATCTCGCGTCCCACCGTGTTCGCCAGAGCGATGTCGGTGCCGACATCAAGCCCCAGCCAGACGTCGGCGAACTCGGCTGATGAGGTTCTCCGCGGATCCACGGCGTACATCACGGCCCCGCGGTTCAGACCGCGCAGCACATGATGGAAGAAGATGGGATGCGCCTCGCGTGCGTTCGACCCCCACAGCAGGATCACGTCGGTCTCGGTGATCTCCTGGTAGGAGCACGTTCCGCCTCCGAGACCGAACACTGTCGCCAGACCGACGACCGACGGAGCGTGTCAGGTGCGGTTGCAGGAGTCGATGTTGTTGGACTTCAGCACCGTCCGCATGAACTTCTGGGCTGCGTAGTTCATCTCGTTCGTGCTCTTCGAGCACGAGAACATGCCGACGCCGCCGGCGCCGTGCTGCTGGGTCGCCGCTCGCAGCCCCGACGCGGCAACTTCCAGCGCATCATCCCAGCTCGCCGGGCGCAGGACACCGCCGTCTCGCACGAGAGGTGTGTCGAGTCGCGCGAGCGGTGCGTGGCGCTCCCCCGGTCGTGCACTGTTTCGTCGGGCTGTGCCTCTTTGAGCACTGGTTCCCCGCGGCATCGCCCCTCCCGGTTACGTGAGTCCTGTGACTTCGAATTCCATGTGCCACAGGTCCTTTTAATGTCTTTTAATGTGATAAGAGCTGTTTCACCTTGACTGCATCGACTGCACTTCGCGTGCACCGTATGAGCATGGCAGCGTTCCGTACAGCAGAACAGTTCCACAATACGGCACAAGACTGAGGGCAGCTGACAGGTCTGCACCGCTTGGGAGCTACCGTAGAGTTGGTGCAGTCGATCTCGCGCGCGTTCGCCGTTCTGCGTGCTCTCGCCGTGGGTCCGCAAGGTGTCACTGATGTCGCGGACCACGTCGGGCTGCCGAAGAGCACGGTGGCCCGCCTGTTGACTTCGCTCGAAGCCGTCGGGGCTGTCGCTCAAGATGACGCCGGCGGCGAGTATCGCATCGGGCAAGGGCTCATCGACATCATCGGAGCTGCCGGCGACGATCGCAGCCTGCTGGCCGCTGCCCGCCCCCACCTGCACAGCCTGGTCAGCCATGTCGGCGAGACCGCCGGTGTCAGCGTGCGCGCCGACCGCACCGTCTACTACCTCGACCAGGTCGAGCCGGAGTCCGAAGTGCAGGTGCGCTCGTGGATCGGCGAGTACTGCCCGATGCACTTGGTGCCGTCAGGACTGGTGTATCTGGCAAGCCTCAGCCCCGATGACCTCGAGGACTACCTGGCCGCAGGACTTGAAGCCACCACCGCGAGCAGCATGATCGACCCTGAGGCGCTGCGGACCCGGCTGGCCCAGGTGCACAGCGCCGGCTACGTCTGGGTGTACGAGGAGTTCGCCATCGGCATCAACTCAGTGGCCGCCCCGGTGCTGAACCCCGAGGGCGCGGTGGTTGCGGCACTGCATGTGCACGGTCCGGCGTACAGGTTCCCCGACCCCAATCGCACCCATGACATCGGCCTGCTGCTGATCGACGCAGCGTCGAATCTCACGGACCACCTAGCCGGCCGCGCCCCGCTGCCGATCGCACAGAAATCTGACGGCCTCTGCTGACGAGCAAGTGCGCGGCTGCATCAGCACGGTCCTTGCGGAACCTCCGAACGGGACTGAGGCAAACCCGTGAGGCCGTGCCCCGCCACCGACGAGGCGCCGCGATAGCGGGAAGGCCCCGGCACTCATTCCCCGACAGCGGCTCGCAACGCGCAGGCAGCTAGCGCGATGTCCACAAACGTTCGCGCGCTTGCGAACCTAAGATTTGCCCGCAGTTCCAGTGTTTTGCTTCGGTGTCACCATGCACAGGCATGTGGACACCGCACTAGCGTTTCCAATGTTCTTTGGGAGGCGCGTGCGATGCCGAGACGGCGAGTTCTGCTGGCCGCTGTGATGTCCGCTGCTGTGGTGGCGGGTTCGACATTGTTACCGCCGGCTGCGGCGGCGCAACCGACGAGTGTGTATCTCGTCGGCGCGGAGCCGTGGATTGCGTCAAGCTGCGCCGGGGAGATCCCCATCGTGGTCGGCTCCGATGCCACCGCTCAGTCGGACATCTACAGCGCTGTCACCCTTGCCGGAGTCCTCGGCACCGACTGCGTCGTGCTCGCCGGCCCCCGCAGCAGCCGCATGCCGCCCAGCCAGCGGGTCCGGCTCGCCGCCGCCACAGCCGGCGGATACGTGGTCGGCGGACCCGCTGCGGTGCCCGCGGCCAAGCTCGCCGGCCGCGACATGACCCGTCTCGGCGGTGCCTCCCGCTGGCACACCGCCCAGCTCGTCGGCAGCCAGGCCCGTGCGCTCGCCGAAAGGCGCCCCCCGGCTGCTCCGAGCGTGCCCGACACGACGCTCTCAGCACCGTCCGACGTGCATCAGCCCGGCGTGTATCTCGTCGGCGCGGAGCCGTGGATTGCGTCAAGCTGCGCCGGGGAGATCCCCATCGTGGTCGGCTCCGATGCCACCGCTCAGTCGGACATCTACAGCGCTGTCACCCTTGCCGGAGTCCTCGGCACCGACTGCGTCGTGCTCGCCGGCCCCCGCAGCAGCCGCATGCCGCCCAGCCAGCGGGTCCGGCTCGCCGCCGCCACAGCCGGCGGATACGTGGTCGGCGGACCCGCTGCGGTGCCCGCGGCCAAGCTCGCCGGCCGCGACATGACCCGTCTCGGCGGTGCCTCCCGCTGGCACACCGCCCAGCTCGTCGGCCGACGCGCCGCCGACAACACCACAGCAGGCATCAGCACCGCCGCCGAGCAGACCGACGACGCCGACACGGCCGCTCCAGCCTCCGCATCGTTCACGTCCTTGTCAGCCGGCAACTTCTTCTCGTGCGGGCTGCGCACCGACAGCACCATCGCATGCTGGGGACACGACGAAAACGGACAAGCGTCACCGCCGGGAGGCCGCTTCACGTCCCTGTCAGCCGGCTACCTCCATTCGTGCGGGCTGCGCACCGACAGCACCGCCGAATGCTGGGGACTCGACGGCTTCGGGGCAGCGTCGCCGCCGGAGGGCCGCTTCACGTCCGTCACCGCCGGCTACCTCCATTCGTGCGGGCTGCGCACCGACGGCACCATCGCATGCTGGGGACACGACGAAAACGGACAAGCGTCACCGCCGGGAGGCCGCTTCACGTCCCTGTCAGCCGGCAACTTCCACTCGTGCGGGCTGCGCACCGACGGCACCATCGCATGCTGGGGACACGACGAAAACGGACAAGCGTCACCGCCGGGAGGCCGCTTCACGTCCCTGTCAGCTGGCAACTTCCACTCGTGCGGGCTGCGCACCGACGGCACCATCGCATGCTGGGGACACGACGAAAACGGACAAGCGTCACCGCCGGGAGGCCGCTTCACGTCCCTGTCAACTGGCAACTTCCACTCGTGCGGGCTGCGCACCGACGGCACCGCCGAATGCTGGGGACTCGACAACTTCGGGCAGTCGTGGCCGCCGGAGGGCCGCTTCACGTCCCTGTCAACTGGCTATGTCCACTCGTGCGGGCTGCGCACCGACGGCACCGCCGAATGCTGGGGATGGGATGAATACGGGCAGTCGTCGCCGCCGGGAGGCCGGTTCACGAGGGGTCCCACCTTAAAGCTCACGTTGCTGTCAGCCGGCCGCGAGCATTCGTGCGGGCTGCGCACCGACGGCACCATCGCATGCTGGGGAAACGACGACCGCGGGCAGTCGTCGCCGCCGGGAGGCCGCTTCACGTCCGTCACCGCCGGCGGCGAGCATTCGTGCGGGCTGCGCACCGACGGCACCATCGCATGCTGGGGAAACGACGACCGCGGGCAGTCGTCGCCGCCGGGAGGCCGCTTCACGTCCGTCACCGCCGGCGGCAAGCATTCGTGCGGACTGCGCACCGACGGCACCGCCGAATGCTGGGGAAACGACATCTTCGGGCAGTCGTCGCCGCCGGGGGGCCGGTTCACGTCCGTCACCGCCGGCCGCGTGCATTCGTGCGGGCTGCGCACCGACGGCACTGCCGAATGCTGGGGATGGGACGACCGCGGGCAGTCGTCGCCGCCGGGGGGCCGGTTCACGTCCGTCACCGCCGGCGGCAAGCATTCGTGCGGACTGCGCACCGACGGCACCGTCGAATGCTGGGGAGACGACGCCGCCGGGAAGGCGTCGCCGCCGGGGGGCCGGTTCACGTCCGTCACCGCCGGCGACGTGCATTCGTGCGGGCTGCGCACCGACGGCACCATCGCATGCTGGGGAGACGACGGCGACGACGGCGCCGAACTGACCGTCGAGGCCGTGCTGATATCGCGGCCGACGGGCCGGTTCACGTCCGTGACCGCCGGCAGCTTGCATTCGTGCGGGCTGCGCACCGACGGCACCGTCGATTGCTGGGGAAACAACGGCGACGAGCGGACGTCGCCGCCGCGGTCATAGTGATGAGCGGCAGTCTGGCTTGGGGCGTCGGCGGGTCGGGTGCTGTGTTTGGGGTTTTGCGGACGTGTGGGGCCCCGGGGCGAGGCTCGCTGTAGGCGGCGGCGCCTTCGCACACGAGGTCGCGGGGCGCTTGGTGGGCGTCGCGGCGCTGGGCGGTGAGGTTGACACGTTCGGCTGGGACTTCGCGGGCCAAGGTGGCGGTACGGAAGGATGCGCTGCCGGGGCTAGGAGGCTGGTCGGAAGGCCGCTGTCTCGGCGTTTGTCAGATGCAAACCCGCAGGTCAGGGACTTGCTGTGTGGCAAGATCCCCATTTCCGACCAGCCTCCTAGGCGGGCTGGCGATCCCGGCGGCGACGGATCTCGTCGGAGATGGCGGGCACCACCTTGTGCAGGTCGGCGATGACGGCGTATCCGGCCTTGGTGACCATGTTCGCCTCGGGGTCGATGTTGATCGCCAAGATGTTCTTCGAGCCCATGGCGCCCACCCAGTGCTGGATGGCGCCGGAGATGCCGCATGCGATGTAGATCTCCGGTGCGATGCGGGTGCCGGTCTGGCCGACCTGGTCGGCGTGGCTGCGCCAGCCGTTGTTGGTGACTGCCCGGGAGCAGCCGACCCGGCCGCCGAGCAGTTCTGCCAGCTCTTCGAGCGGTGCGAAGCCCTCGGCGGAGCCCACGCCCCGGCCGCCCGACACCACCACCGGCGAGGTGGACAGCGTGATGCCCTCGGTGAGGGTGACCCGGTCGCGCACCAGAGTGCGCTGGGCCTCCGCTCCTAGGTCGGGCTCGAAAACGGCGACCTGGATGTCTGCTGCGCCGCCGTCGACCGGCTCGGCTTCGACGGAGTGCTGGGCGATGGTCAGCAGCGGCAAGGCCGAGGTGAGGGTCACGTCTTCGAGCAGTGAGCCGCCCCACTGGATGCGGGTGATCTCCCATGGCACCGTCGCCACAGACACGCTTACGCAATTCGCCACGAGCGGCAGGTCGGTGCGGGCGGCGAGCTGAGCCATCGCCTCGGCACCCCGGTCGGTGCCGGCCGCCACCACGGCAGCGGGTGCCGCAGCTCCGACGAAGTGAGCGAGCGCTGCGCCCCACGCGTCCGGCCCGTAGTCGGCCAGAAGCGGGTGGCGCCCGCAGTGCACAGCAGCGGCGCCGTGGGCGGCGCACGCGGCCCGCAGATCGTCGCCGTGGGTTTCGAACAGGCGGCCGTCACCGAGCACTACGGCCTCGAGGCTGGCGCCCAGGTCGGCGGCCAGCGCCCGGGCGGCGGTGAGCGCCTCGAGCGCGCCGCCCGACGGCAGGCCCCGGTCGTGGTCGATGAGGACGGCGACGGCGCTCACAGCACCCCCAGCTCATCGAGCAGATCCACCACGGCCGGTGCCGCAGCGGCGCTGTCGCCGAGCATGACCGTGGTGCTCGCACGCTCGGGGGGCCGGTGCAGCCTCACCCTGGCCTGACCGCCGGCCGCAGCACCTTCGGCACAGTCCAGCTCGGCGATCTGGGCTTTGCGTGAGGCCAGCCGTCCCTTCATCGTCGGGTAGCGGGGCAGGTTGATGCCCTCCTTGACGCCGAGGGCGCAGGGTGTCTCCAGCTCGTACACCTCGTAGCCGGCGTCGGTCTCGCGGCGGGCCACGATGCCGGAGGTGGTGACGTCGATGCCCTTGATGCCGTTCACGATCGGGCGGCCGAGCGCGTACGCCACCCGGATGCCGACTTGGAAGTTCCCGCCGTCGGCGGACTCGTTGCCGAACAGGATCAGGTCGAACTCCCCGCCGGCTGCTTCGAGCTCGCGCACGGCGTCAGTGATCGCCACCGCGGTGCGCTGAGGGTCCCAGTCCAGGCTGCCGGGCGCGACCACCAGCGCCAGCTCCGTGCCGCCCACGCTGGCTGCGTAGCGCAGCTGCTCGGTGGATTCCTCGGGGCCGAGCGTGAGCACCACCACGGCGTGGTCGTCGCCGTCGAGCCGTTCGACGATCTGAGCGGCTTCCTCGACCGCGCATTCTTCATGCGGGCTGGTGGTGAAGCCCAGGTGCGCAGTGTCGACCTGCTGCTCGTCGGCGGTCACGTTGATGCGCGACCCCACCGCGGGGACCCGCTTCACGCAGATCAGGATGCGCATCCTGCGTCTCCCCGCCGCTCAGGCCTTCATGCGGCTGTCGTCGGGATCGAACAGCGCCAAGTTCGCTCCCGTCGCCGCCACGGTGACTGGGTACAGCTCGTTCTGGTACATCACGGCCAGCTCGGTGCCGGCGGCGGCCAGCTCGGGCGGCAGGTAGGCCATCGCCAGGTAGGCGTCGAGCGACGGGGCGTTGCCCGCCGTCGTGACACGGCTCACGCGGCCATGTGAATCGGTGATCCGCTCCCCCGCTGTGGTCAGCACCGGTTCGTTGCCGGCCCCCATCGGGAAGCGGTCGTAGCCCTCGGCGCAGCGCAGGCTGTCGAAGCGCAGCATCGAGAGCTGGGCGGCCGGCGGCGCCTCGCGGGCAGCTAGGTAGGCCTCCTTGCCGATGAAGTCGGCGGCCTTGACGCGCGGCCGGGCCAGGCCCGCCTCGACCGGGTTGTAGTCGCTCTCGAGCTCGGCGCCCATGAGCCGGTAGCCCTTCTCCAGCCGCCCGGTGGTGCCGTACACCCCCGCCCCGACGGGGCGCAGGCTGAAGTCGCGTCCGGCCTTCGTGATGGCGTCCCACAAGGCCAGCCCCGCGCTGGTCGGGCAGTAGATCTCGAAGCCGGCATCGCCCACATAGGAGATGCGGAACATCTGCGTCGGGATCCCCGACAGCAGCACGTTGCGTGCCTGGCCGTAACTGAAGGCCTCTTGGGACAGGTCGGTCTCGGTCAGGGTCTGCAGCGGCTCGATCGAGTCGGGGCCCCACACGCCGTAGGTGGCCAGGGCCTCGGTGCGGTTCTCGAAATGCACGCCCTCGGGCGGCAGGTTGTGACGGAACCAGTACTCGTCGCGGCCGCCGTCGAATGCGCCGGTGGCGATGCGGAACCGGTCCTCGGCCAGCCGCACGATCGTGAGATCCGAGCGGAAGCCGCCGTCCGCCGTCAGCACCGGGGTGTAGATCGAGCGCCCGACCGGCAGATCGCACTTGTTGACCACCATCCTCTCGATGTAGGGCACCACGCCGGGACCCGACACCTCGAACACCTGGAAGGGCGAGATGTCGACCAGCCCGCAGTGCTCCCGCAGGTGCAGGTGCTCGGCGTCGGTGATCGGGCTCCACCAGCGAGCATCCCACTCATGTGTGCGGTCGGCGATGCCGTAGTGCTCGACGAGGTCGGCATTCGACTCGTACCAGTGCGGCCGCTCCCAGCCGCCGGCCTCGAAGTAGAAGGCGCCGAGATCATCGGTGCGGGCCTTGGCGGGCCCGCAGGTGAGGTTGCGGCGTGTGGCCCACTGCTCGCGGGGATGCACGATGCCGTACGTCTTGTTGAAGTGCTCGTCGGCCCGTGTCTCGATGTGGATGACGTTGCGGTCCTGGGGGTAGAAGCGGGTGACATCCGAGCCGTGCGGGTCGGTCATGCGGGGGTAGCCGTAGGTCATCCATTCGGCCAGCAGCCGCCCGACGCCGGGGCCTTCCTTCACCCACACCGCAGCGACCGACCACAGGTTCTCGACCTCGGGAGTGGGGCCGAGCACCGGCGAGGCGTCGGGGGTCAGCGACAGCAGGCCGTTGATGGCGTACTTGATCTCACCGTCGCCCAGAAACTCCATCAGCTCGATGGCTTGCTCGAGCTGTTCATCGAAGTCGTCGGGCGTGAAGGGCATCTCGGTGGGGCTGAGCGCCGCTGCCTCGTTGGAGGGGATGTCCTCGACACGGTGCAGGATCGGCCGGTGTGCGTAGCTGCCCACCTCCATCGAGCCCGCCGACTGGCGCTCGTAGCAGAACGTGTCCATGTCCCGCACGATCGGGTAGGCCAGCTCCTGGTTGGTCTCGACGAGCACGTCGAACGGCCCCACGTCGACCATCTGGTGCACGGCGGGGGTCAGCGGGATCGTTGCACCGGCCATCTGGGCCAGCTTCGGACTCCACACCCCGCAGGCGATGGCCACCGTGTCGCACTCGATGCGGCCCCGGTCGGTCACCACCGCGCTGATGCGGGGACGGTTGGGTCCCGGAACGGTCTCGATGTCGAGGACCTCGGTTTTGGCGAACGTCTGCAGGTGACCGGCCTCGGTTGCCCGCCGGCGCATCTGCGTGCCGGTCTCGAGCGAGTCCACCGCCGACACGCTCGGCGTGTAGAAGCCGCCCAGGATGACATCGGGGTCGATGAAGGGGACCATCTCGATGACCTCGTCGACGCTGAGCAGCCGGGACTCGATGCCCCAGCAGGTCGCCGAGGTCATGCGGCGGCGGAACTCCTCGAGGCGCTCGGCCGAGCGGGCGACCTCGATGCCGCCGCAGGTGTTCTGCAGGCCCAGTTCGGAGTACTGGCGTTGGCTGTCGACGGTCAGGTCGACGATTTCCTTCGAGTGATCGACCGGGAAGATGAAGTTGGAAGCATGACCGGTGGAGCCGCCGGGGTTCGGCAGCGGCCCTTTGTCCAGCAGGACGATGTCGGTCCATCCCAAATCGCTGAGATGACCGACCAGGCAGTTGCCCACGATCCCAGCACCGATGACGACACAGCCTGCCCGCGCCGGAAAGTCGCTCATACCTCTCATCCCCCGCTGTTGCCGGTTCGCAGCTGTGCTGAACTGCTTCGCTGCTGTTCTGTATGATGGAACAGTTCCACTCTGTGGAACAGCATCTAGGGGAACAGTAGCCGAACAGCCCGCCAATCGGCTACCAACATGTGGGACTCTCACCGGGGAGGGTGAACGACATGACGACGACAGGAGCGATACCGAGCGATCTGGAGATTGCTTCGGCCGCACAGATCCGGCTGCTGACCGAGATCGCAGACGAAGCGGGCATCCCGCGGGAATACCTGGAGATGTACGGCGTCGGCGTAGCGAAGGTGCAGCTCGAGGCAGCCGAGGCCATGGCGGACCGGCCGCGCGGGCGCTATGTCGTGGTGACTGCCATCACCCCGACCCCGCTGGGCGAGGGAAAGACCACCACGACGGTCGGGCTGGGCCAGGCATTTGCGCACATCGGCCGCACCGCCACGATCGCCATCCGGCAGCCGTCGATGGGTCCCACGTTCGGCATCAAGGGCGGCGCCGCCGGCGGCGGCTACAGCCAAGTCGTACCGATGGATCTGTTCAACCTGCATCTCACCGGCGACATGCATGCGGTGACCGCCGCCCACAACCTGTGTGCCGCGATGCTGGACGCGCACCTGTACCACGGCAACGAGGCCGGCCTCGACATCCACAACATCACCTGGAGGCGAGTGCTGGACGTCAATGACCGGGCACTGCGAAACATCACCATCGGCCTCGGCGGGCGCCTCGACGGCATCCCCCGCGAGTCCGGCTTCGACATCACTGCGGCGTCGGAGGTCATGGCGACGCTGGCGCTGTGCACCTCGATGTCGGATCTGCGGACCCGGCTGGGGCGCATCGTGCTCGGCTACACGCGCTCGGGCGACCCGGTGACCGCAGAGGACATCGGCGCTGCCGGCTCGATGGCCGTGCTGCTGCGCGAAGCCATCAAGCCCAACCTGATGCAGACGCTGGAAGGCTCGCCGGCGCTGGTGCACACGGGTCCTTTCGGCAACATCGCCACCGGGAACTCCTCGATCGTGGCGGACCGCATCGGCATCGGGACGTCTGATTTCCTGCTGACCGAAGCCGGGTTCGGCGCCGACATGGGTGCTGAGCGCTTCTTCAACATCAAGTGCCGGTATTCGGGGGTGTCACCTGATGCCGCGGTGATCGTGGCGACGGTGCGGGGTCTGAAGGCGCATTCGGGCAAGCACCGGATCGTGGCCGGGCGGCCGCTGCCCCCGGCGCTGCTCGAGGCCAATCCCGACGAGGTGCATGCCGGCGGCGACAACCTGCGCAAGCAGCTCTCCAACGTCCGCATGCACGGTGTGTCGCCGGTGGTGGCCATCAACACCTTCCCGGGCGACAACGAGGAGGACCTGGCGGCGATCGCCGAGATCGCGTCGGAGTACGGCGCGCTGTCGGCCCGCTGCACGCACTTCGCCGACGGCGGTGCCGGAGCGGCCGAACTGGCCGAGGCGGTGGCCGAAGCCGCCGAAGAGCCGACCGACTTCGCCGTCCTGTATCCCGACGACGTCCCGCTGCGCGACAAGATCCATGCGGTCGCCACCAAGGTGTACGGCGCGGAGGACGTGAGCTACACCGCCCGTGCCAACCGCGAGATCGACGGCTACGAGCGCAACGGGTTCGGCAACCTGCCGGTGTGCATCGCCAAGACGCACTTGTCCATCTCGTCTGATGCGTCGCTCAAGGGTGCTCCGACCGGCTGGACGCTGCCAGTGCGTGAAGTGCGCGCGTCGGTGGGCGCCGGGTTCGTGTACCCGATCTGCGGCGACATGCGAACCATGCCGGGGCTGGGCCGCGACCCTGCCGCGCGCCATATCGACCTCGATGCCGACGGCGAGATCGTCGGCCTGAGCTGAACGGAGCTGTTGTTGTTCGCATTCTTCACCTCAGATCGCTCGCCGAGCTTCTTGAGCACATGGCGAGCGTGCAGCCCCCGGCTGTCGCCGCGGCGTGCCCGACCGCTCTCGCAGAGCGACGCTGACGCACGTCGCCGCCTGCTGACCAACGCCCAGTGGGAGCTGATCCCGCTGCGCAATCTTGCCGACCAGCTCCCGCGCCTGCCCCCCGACTCACCGGTGTCGGTGACGGCGTCGGCCTCCAAGACGCTGGAGGACACGCTGGACCTGACGGCCGAGCTGCGCGCGCTCGGGCACCGGCCGGTCCCCCATGTCGCGGCACGCATGGTTCGCAGCCGCGACCACCTTTCCGAGCTGCTGGGCCGGATCGCCGCGCTCGACCTCAATGAGATCTTCCTGGTGGGCGGCGATGTCACCAGTCCCTTGGGTCCCTTTGACAGCGCCGTGCAGTTGCTGGAGGCGCTGGCCGGCATCGAGCACTCGCTCACCCACATCGGCGTCACCTCCTATCCCGAGGGCCACGCGCTCATCAGCGACGCCGTCCTGCACGACGCGCTGCATGCCAAGCAGGCCCTTCTGGCCGAAGCCGGCATCGCAGGTCACGCTGCGACGCAGATGTGCTTCCACCCCCGCTCGATCACCGAGTGGCTCTCGGCCGAGCGCGACAGCGGGTTCACCTTGCCCGTGCACCTGGGCATTCCAGGTGCGGTCGATCCGGCACGGCTGCTGCGCATCGGCACCCGCTTGGGCATCGGCGCCTCGCTGCGGTACCTGCGCAAGAACACCGGAGCTGTGGCTCGCATGCTTCGACCCGGCGGGTACGACCCGAGCACTTTGGTGGACCGGCTGGCGCCGCACGCCGACCGGCTCGACATCGCCGGTCTGCATGTGTTCACCTTCAACTCCATTGCCGACACGGTCGCTTGGCGCGACGCTGCCTTGGGTAAACGCCGCTAGCGCACCTCCACCGCTCGGCCGTCGACGGCAGTTACGGCGTCCTCGGCGCCTGACCGCTGACAGTTGGCGAGGCCGGCCTGGCGGGCGCAGGCCTATCGGAGATGCTGAAGTGAATCGCGGCCGCCATGACGCCCAGTGCGGCCGCCAGCCACCACCAGAGGTCGTAGGCGCCGGTCAGTTCCCGGACCGCGCCAGCGCCCCAGGAGCCCAGGAACGCCCCGACTTGGTGGGACATGAACACGAAGCCGAACAGCGTCCCGGCATTTCGCACCCCGAATTGGCCCAGCACGATGCCCGAGGTGAGCAGCAATCGCCGGGTTCCCTGCTCCAGTCATTTCTGACTGGCCATACCGGATTCTCGATCGAGTTGACGGTAGACGGCGAGGGCTCGCAGGCGAGCGACTCGATGGTCGTCGACGTCGAGCCGCTCAGCAGGGGTTGATCAGGCGGAGGCCGTGAACTGCTTCCATGTTGTTGAGCTCGTCGAGCACCTTGCGCGACGGTCGGCGTGACACCCCGATGGTGGCGACTGCCGCGTGGTGCTTGGGTCCGGCCAGGATCTCGTTGCGCATCTGCAGCACGTTGATGCCGCTGGCCCGCAGCGCCATCAGGATGCCCGCCAGCACGCCCACCTGATCCCGATGCCGCACGACGATGGTGCTGCGTCCCAACGGCCGCTCAGCCCTGTTCACGCAGTTGAGCACCTCGCCGGCGGCGAACGCTTCGAGCACTTCGGTGACCCCGTCGGCGATGGCCTCAGACGCCTGGAGCGTGGAGGCGCCGATGTGATGGGTGCCGGTCACACTGGGGTGAGAAGCCAGCGGCGAGCTCCAGTCTGCGTCCGCGCCGGACGGCTCCTGGCAGAAGACGTCCAGCCCGGCGCGCATGCCCCGCTCGTCAAGTGCCCGCAGCAGCGCTTCCTCGTCCACGATCTCGCCACGTGAGGTGTTGAGCAGGATCGCTCTGTCGGGCATTTTCGCCAAGAACTCGGCGTCGACGAACCCGCAGGTCTCGGGCGTGGCCGGCAGGTGCAGCGACACGATGTCGGTGTCGGCCAGCAGGGCGTCCCAGTCGGGCGCGATCTCGATGTCGAGCCGCTTCATGTCGGCCAGCAGGCCCGCTGATCGGTCGTCCCGGTACAGCGCCGCCACCTCGATGCCGAACGCCGCTGCTCGTTCGGCCACCTCGATGCCGATCGCGCCCATGCCCACGATGGCCATGCGGCAGCCCTTGAGGCCCGAGGCGCCCATGTAGCGGGACTTGTCCCACCGGCCCGAGCGAAGGTCAGCGGACGCATCCACGATCTGGCGGTCGATCGCCAGCAGCAGCCCCATCGTCAGTTCGGCCACCGCCACAGCATTGCGCCCCGGCACGTTGCACACGTAGATGCCGAACTTGGCGGCGCCGTCGCAATCGATCGTGTCGGTGCCGGCCCCGGCGCGCAGCACCATGGCGAGCTCGTCGGCGGCCTTGAAGACCCCGCGCTTCACCTCGGTGCTGCGCACCACCAGCACCTCGATGCCCGCGATGTGATCAGCCAGATCGTCAGCGTGCAGTTCGGGCTTGACGATGCACTCGTGACCTGCGGCCTCGAGCCAGCCCAGACGGCCGGCATCGATCTTGTCGGCGAAGAGGATGCGCATCGTGTTCAGCGACATGACCCGGTCCGCCGCAGCACTGTTGCGGGGCGGGCGGCCGGATGAAGTATCCGCATGTCCAGCCAGTGTGCCAAACACGCGACCCCGCGCGGTGACACTGCTCTGCCCGCTCTTGTTCCCGATTCTGAAGCGATCCGCTCACGGACCGCTCAGGGCCTGTGTTCCTGCCTTCGTTCGCCGGGATTCAGCCGGTGGCGAAGTCGTCTTCGAGGTAGGCGCGGATGATGTCGTCGTAGCTCTCGTCAGGAACGAAACCCAACTCCAGGGCCCGCTGGGTGTCGAACCGCTCGGGCCAACCCGCGACGATCTGCGCGATCGCAGGATCCGGGGACTCGACGATCAACGCAGCCGTTGCGGGACCGGCGACACGAACGAGCGCCTCGATCTGCTCGCCGACCGTCACCGACGCCCCGGGCATGGTGATGTTCCGACGAGGTCCCACAGCGGCACTGTCCAGCTCGGACGCATGGATCATGTACTCGATTGCCGTCCGCGGGCTGGCGTGGCTGTGGCGCACCTCCCTCGAAACGGGGAGCTCGGCGGGCAGCCCTGCCAGCGGTTCGCGGATGATGCCGCTGAAGAATCCTGAAGCAGCGGCATTCGGCGAACCGGGCCGAACGCTGATCGTGGGAAGCCGTATGCCGATGCCGTCGAGGAATCCGCGGCGGCTGTAGTCGGCGAGCAGCGCTTCGGCGACCAGCTTCTGTGTCCCGTAGGACGTGAGGGGCGTCAGGTGGAAGTCGTCGGGAATCGGATCACCGAACGGGGCACCGAAGACCGCAATCGACGAGGTGAAGACGACACGCGGAACACCCTCGACGCAACGAATTGCATCGAAGAGCGCCCGGGTGCCGTCGACGTTGACGGCCATTCCCTTGTCGAAGTCGGTCTCTGCCTCGCCGGACACCACGCCTGCCAGGTGGAAGATCACCTCTGGCATCGGCTGCAGCAGATCTGCGGCGACGCCGGGCTGGCAGATGTCCGCGATGCGTGCGGTGCAGAGGGCCGAGCCGGTCGGCGCCTCGACGATGTCGACCAGATCGATCCGCTCGATGGGGCGTGCTCGCAAAGACCCCGACCCGACCAGGCGCTGCGTCAGCTTCCTGCCGAGCATCCCCGCAGCCCCGGTGATGAGGATGCGCATCGACGACCCTGAGCCCCAGATCAGCGGCCGGTCAGAGCAGCTGGTTCACGTCGAGAACAAGGAGTATGACCAGCAGGACGATGATCCCGGCGTTCAGCAGGCTGATCGGCCACCTCCACCGGTGACCTGCGTGCCAATGCCGCCTGATGCTGGCCACGTTGGCCCACAGCGCAACCACGGCGATCGGGATGCCCACCGCAGGTCCGACCCCCGCCGCCAACCCGACGAGAGGTGCCACGAAAGGCAGGATCACATAGGTCAGCGTGCAGCGCACCGCCGAGATCAGAATCGCAAACCGAAAGGTCCGAGCGGGCGCCTCCTCGAACTCGGCAGCAGTGCTGGCAGCGGTCCCGCTCACGGCGCCCATTCTCGCAGCCGCAGCCCCCAATCGGGCACCCCGCACCGGGCGCTGCGGCTGAGTTTCGCTCTCAGCCCGGATTCACTGGTGTGATGTGGGTGGGTGGTGCGGCGTGTCCACCGGAAAGGCTTCCTGAGTTGGCGTTTTGCCGTTGAGGATTATCGGGCGTGATGCCATGACGGGAGGCATTTTGTGTGAGCAGCGTAGTTAGGGGTCTGGACCGGATCGAGGCAGTGTTCGACGAGGGCACTGTGGTGGGCGACACGGGTCTGCTGTTGGCGGGCACTCTGGCGGGCCGGCTGGGCGGGGGCGGTGGTTGGGTTCGCGCCGGCGGCGCCGCCGACTTTGGGGACGTTCTTGCGGTCCTTCACGTGGGGCCATGTGCGCCAGCTGGACCGCGTCGGGGAACTGGCGTTGGGCCGCGCGTGGGATGCTGGCGCCGCGCCTGTGGCGGACCGGATCGCCATTGACGTCGATTCCACGGTCGCGCGGGTGCACAGCGATGCCGAGGGCGGCGCGGTACGCGCTCAACACGATCGGCAGAACCACTCAGATCGACTCGACACCAACTCGTCACGGTCGGCGACCGACGGACTCGACCATCACCGCTGTGGGCGGTCGAGTCCTTTACGCGAAGAAAGCCGAAGCCCTCTTGAGGATCGCGTTCGCGCACCGCAGCTGCGGATGGCTTGCCAGACGGGGCGCTGCTGAAGCTGCGAGCAGCGCCGCTCGCCGGCTTGGCTCAGTCCGCTCAGTCCAAGTGCTGTTCCGGATTCACCGGGACGAGACGCGGCCTAGTGGTGTGTCGCAGTTGTCTTCCGGGCATCATGCATCTCGCTGACCTGCAAGAATGGGCTTGCTTCAGCCCCAGCCATTTCAGCGACGAACCGCTAGGAGGCTGCGGTGAGGGCGGCGTAGTGGTCGCGGACTTGGGCGGGGCGGTGGGCTCGGACGTAGTCGGGCTTCTGCGAGAGGGCCAAGTCGAGCATCTCGAGGCGGTCGTGCGTCTGCAGCCATGGCACCGGCACATAGAGCGGGAGGTCGAAGCGGCGCAGCTCGCCGAGGCCGCTGTAGATGGCCCGCTGGTAGGCCGCCCGCTGCGGCCACTCCATGTCGTGGGGGCTGAAGCCGACGCCGCAGTCGAGGAGCAGTCGCTGGGTGACACCTGCTTGGCGCAGCCGCTCGATGCGCGAAGCGAACCACTCGATCATCACCATGACGGGATCGCCTCTCACATCGCAGACGCTGCGGAAATCCAGTCCCAGCATGAACGGCAGCACCACCGGCACACCGCTGCGGGCCGCAAGCTCCACCATTTCCGGCGACTGGAGGGCATCCCCGGCATTGAGCATTGTGGCACCGGCGGCGAGGGCTCGGTGGGCTACGTCGGGCTTGCGGGTGTCAATCGCTACGTCAGCGCCCAGCGACAGGAGTCCGCGCAGCGGTCCTTCGACACGCTGCCACTCGTCGTCTGCGCTCACCTCGTCGCTGCCCGGCGTGGATCCTTCGCCGCCGAGGTCGAAATGATCGGCACCCTCCGCCAGCAGTTCGGTTCCTCGCGCGACAGCCTCGGCGTAGCTCTCGACGACAGAGAAATCAGCCTTCGAGTCCGGAGATGCATTGACCACGCCGAAGATCTTCATGGCTGCAACCTAGTCACGGCACCGCGACCCTGACCGGGGCGACCGCAGCACGGGACGAGCACGCGAAGCCCGTGAACCCTCGCTCAGGGGAACCAGTGACGAGAGCGACCGCGCCCGAGTCTCAGCGGAGATCTGGGTGCAGCCGGGCCTCCACGGATGGCCGGATGTTGATCACATGGCCGACTTGGGGCGGCAAAGCAAGATGCTGATGCGCTTCCCAGACCTCTCCCAGCCGCCGGTAGGGCTCGTCGTCCATCGTCCTTACGCGCCTGGCCGGCCCGTCGATGTGCAGCGACATGACTTCGCAGGTGGCGACGAGGTAATCGTCGTCGGTCTGGGTCATCACCTGGAATGCATGCACTCGTTTGCGGTCGAAGCCCAGCAGCTGAACCGAGATCACATAGGGCTCCTCCGGCCCGATCTCCCGCAGGTAGGTGATGTGGTTCTCCGCAGAGAACGTGGTGATGTCGTGAACCTCCCGGTGCGCGGTGCCCAGACCGATGAAGTCCATCCACGGCGAGATGGCATCGTCGAATGCGACGAGGTAGTAGCCGGCGTTGAGGTGGCCGTTGTAGTCGATCCACCCCTCCTGCACGGTTCCGCCAAGCACCTCCACCGGTGCCCGAAGCATCTCGTCGGTGGGTTGCGGATTCAGCGGTTGGTCACCCACGCTTGATCTCTCCCCGGTGGTTGAGCTGCCGGCCTCGCACCCTGCAAGTGAACCAGCGATCCTGCTCAGTTGCTGCGAGCCACGTCCGAGACAGTGACCGGTGCTGCCGCGCCGTTCCGGTCCGGCACGCCGTCGCTGGGGATCGGCCAGAACACATCGGGAGGAGCGCTCCGCAGGGCAGCCGTGAGAGGCCGTGCCATGGCGGCCGCGAGACCGTCTGTCGGCGACCCCGCTGTGGGGATCGCAGCCGGCTGCGGCGACGGCACCATCGCTCTCGGTGGCGGGGCTGATGCAGCCGACGGCTGCCCGCCGGGCCCGATGTAGGTCGCCAGTGCAAGTGGATGCCGGGTCATCGGCAAGAGCACCAGGACGCCAGCGAGGGAGATCACCCCCACCATCAATATGGGCACGCCGGCGCCGCCGGCCGCGTCGTGAGTGAAGCCCAGCAATGGCGGGCCGATCAATGCGCCCGTACCGGAAAAGAAGAAGAAGATGCCGACGACCGCACCGATGTTCGCCAAACCGAACAGGTAGGCGGTGACGTCGCCCAGCAGTGCCACGAATCCGCCGTAGGAGACGCCGAGCACGGCGGCGAACACCACCAGCAGCCCGTACTTGGTGCCGAGCGCGTCGACCCGCGTGGTGATGAACCAGATGGTGTAAGCCACCGGCAGTCCGCCGAAGGCGATCTTCAGCAAGCGGATCGACCCCAGCGGCCGCGCCAGGCTCGTCAGCGCAAGCCGGCCCACGATGCTCGACAGGCCGACGACGAACACCAGCCATCCCGCCGCCAGCTCTGCCACCCCGTCGTCGATGGAGAACGGGATGATGAGCCCGATGGTGCCGATCACGGCGATCGTGAACAAGACGCCGGAGGTTCCCATCTGCCAGAACGTTGCGGTCCTCACCACCAGCGACAGGTGACGGCGGGGGCTGCCGACATGGGTCCGCGGCGGCTGGCGAATGACCAGCAGCCCGAAGACGAGAATCGCTGTGGCAATCACGGCCAGCCAGCGCATGCCGACACGCCAGCCGTATTCGGCGAGGAGCCGCTGGGCGAACGGGACATAGATCATCGTCCCGAGGCCCGAACCGGTCGCCACCAGGCCTTGGGCCATGGCCCGATGCTTGTCGAACCATGTGGCCGTCAAGGCGAACAACGGTGCATTGAACAGCCCGCCGCCGAATCCGAGCCCGACGCCGTACAGGACGTACCCGTGCCACAGCACCGTCACCTGCGAGGTCGCCACCAGCCCGCCGACGAACAGCGCGCCCCCGACGATCAGCAACGGCACGATGCCGAAACGGTCATAGAGCCGGCCCGACAGCAGGGCGCTGCCGAAGTACAGGAACACCGTGATGCCGAACACGATCGAGATCGGCCCGAGTCCGGTGTCGAACTCCTCCGCCATGTCGTTGGCGAAGGCCGTGAAGCTGTAAATGCTGCCGAAGCCGGCCATCACGACGATCGCGGCGCCGCAGGCCGTCACCCAGCCGCGCGCTGAGTCCAAGTGGACTGCAGAATGCTCGGCTGTCTCGACGGCGATCACCGGCGCGAGATTACGGCGCTGCGCCGATTCGAGTCAGGGGTGCGCCGCCAAGCGCGCTCAGCCAAGCAGCGAGAGATCGCGGACCGCGCCCCGGTCGGCGCTGGTCGCCATGGCGGCATAGGCGCGCAGCGCTGTGCTGACCTGGCGTGGCCGGGGCTCGACCGGCTGCCAGCCCGCGGCGTCCTGAGCGGCACGGCGCCTTTCCAGCTCGGCATCGTCGACGGCCAGGTTGATCGTGCGGTTCGGGATGTCGATCTCGATGATGTCCCCATTGCGGACCAGTCCGATGAGTCCGCCCGACGCAGCTTCCGGCGAGACGTGGCCGATCGACAGTCCCGAGGTGCCGCCCGAGAAGCGGCCGTCGGTGACCAGCGCACACGCTTTGCCGAGACCCTTCGACTTCAGGTACGAGGTGGGGTACAGCATCTCCTGCATGCCCGGGCCGCCCTTGGGACCCTCATAGCGCACCACCACGACATCGCCGGCAACCACCTGATCGCCGAGAATGTGCTCGACCGCTTCGTCCTGGCTCTCGACCACGTGCGCCGGGCCGGAGAACACCCAGATGGATTCATCCACCCCGGCAGTCTTCACCACACAGCCGTCGGGCGCGAGGTTGCCGTACAGGATGGCCAGCCCGCCGTCGGCGGAGTACGCGCAATCGACCGATCGGATACAGCCGCGCTCGCGGTCGATATCCAGCGTGCGGTAGCGCTCGGACTGGCTGAACGCCACCTGCGTCGGTATGCCCGCCGGACCCGCCTGGAAGAACTCGGCCAGCGACGCGTCGTCGTTCGTCGCCACATCCCATCGGGAAATGGCCTCGAACATGGTCGGCGAGTGCACCGTCGGCACCTGGTTGGCGATGAGCCCAGCCCGGTTCAGCTCGGCCATGATCCCCATAACGCCGCCGGCGCGGTGCACGTCCTCGACATGGAAGAACTCTGATGCCGGCGCCACCTTGCAGATGTTGGGCACCTTGCGAGACAGCCGGTCGATGTCGGCCATCGTGAAGTCGAGCTCCGCTTCCTGGGCAGCGGCCAGCAGGTGCAGGATCGTGTTGGTGGACCCGCCCATCGCGATGTCGAGCGTCATCGCGTTCTCGAACGCCTCGAAGCTGCCGATCGACCGGGGCAGCACCGATTCGTCGTCCTCCTGGTAGTAGCGGCGGCACAGGTCCACCACGAGGCGCCCTGCCTCGAGGAACAGCTCACGACGGTCTGAGTGGGTCGCCACCACGGTCCCGTTGCCGGGCAGCGACAAGCCGAGCGCCTCGGTGAGGCAGTTCATGGAGTTGGCAGTGAACATGCCCGAGCACGAGCCGCATGTCGGGCAGCCCGATCGCTCCATCTCGGCCACGTCCTCGTCGCTGACCGAGTCGTCGGCGGCCACCACCATCACGTTGATGAGGTCCACCTTCTGCGTCGCCAGCTTGGTCTTGCCGGCCTCCATCGGGCCGCCCGAGACGAACACCGTGGGGACGTTCAGCCGCATGGCGGCGTTGAGCATCCCCGGAGTGATCTTGTCGCAGTTCGAGATGCACACCAACGCGTCGGCGCAGTGCGCATTCACCATGTACTCGACGGCGTCAGCGATGAGATCTCGCGACGGCAGGCTGTAGAGCATCCCGTCGTGGCCCATGGCAATGCCGTCGTCGACGGCGATGGTGTTGAACTCCTTCGCCACGCCCCCGGCAGCCTCGATCTCGCGGGCGACCAGTTGGCCGAGATCCTTCAAGTGGACGTGACCGGGCACGAACTGCGTGAACGAGTTGGAGATGGCGATGATCGGCTTGCCGAAGTCCTCGTCGGTCATGCCGGTGGCTCGCCACAATGCTCGAGCCCCGGCCTGATTTCGGCCCGCTGTGGAGGTGACAGATCGGTAGCTCGGCATGTGTTCAGCCTACGCCCCGGCCGCCTGTTCGCTTCACCTGAACGCCCGTACCTGAGTTTCCGCCCGCACCACCGCAATAGTCCATGTTCTGCGCTCATGACGGGCATTCACGGCACGATCTTGGCCCGATTCGAGGGCGAAGTAGCCTGCTCAAACCAATGAACCCGGACGACCAGGCAGCGCCGAGGGACACGATTCTCATCCGGGTGACCGGTCCCGACGGCCCGGGCATCACCACGAATCTGCTCAGCCTGCTCTCGGGTGCTGGCGCCGAGGTTCAGGACATGGAGCAGGTCGTGGTGCGTCAGCAGCTCACCCTCGGCCTCGCCATCACGGTTCCCGCAGGCCGAGACCTCGTCAAGGAGGTACTGCTGTTCGGCTACGAGCGAGGTTTGGAAATGAACTTCGAGGTCGTCGACGCCACGCCGACCCGCCATGCGGAACGCCTCGTGGTCACTGCCCTCGCTCCCGAGCTCAGCCCTGCGGACCTGTCGGTCGTGACCGGTGCCATCGCCACCAGCGGCGGGAACATCGATCGCATCCACCGGCTCTCCCGCTTCCCGGTGTGGAGCTACGAGTTCCTGGTCGAGGGTGCGCGGAGCGACAATCTCCGCACCGACCTGATCCAAGTCGCTGCGGATCGGCGCATCGACATCGCCGTTCAGCCGCACGGCCTGTCGCGGCGCTCGACGCGCATGATCGTGATGGATGTCGATTCGACGCTCATTCGCAACGAGGTGATCGACCTGCTGGCCGCGGAAGCAGGGCACGAGGCGCGCTCAGCCGAGCTCACCGCGGCCGCGATGGCCGGCGAGATCGACTTCGAGACGGCCCTGCGCAAGCGGGTGCGGCTGCTGGCCGGCCAGCCGACCGAGATCATCGACTCTGCGATCGTCCATATGAATCTGACCCGCGGCGCCCGCACGTTCGCCCGCACGTTGAAACGACTGGGCTACAAGGTCGCCATCATCTCCGGCGGCTTCACGCACTTCACCGATCACCTGGCGAAGCGGTTCAAGTTCGACCACGCATACGCCAACGAGCTCGAGATCCGCGACGGCAGGCTGACCGGCGAAGTGGTCGGTGACGTGATCGACGCCGAAGCCAAGGCCCGGCTGCTGCGGCAGCTCGCCTACATCGAAGGCGTGCCGCTGGAGCAGATCGTGGCAGTGGGCGACGGCGCCAACGACCTCCCCATGCTGACGGCGGCCGGGCTCGGCATCGCCTTCAACGCCAAGCCGATCGTGGCCGAGTCGGCAGACGCCACCGTGAACGTCCCGTATCTGGACGCGATCCTGTTCATGCTGGGCGTCACACGCGAAGAAGTCGAAGCCGCCGACGCCTCGACCACCCCGCTGAGCACGGAGAGGCCGCTCTCGGCCCTATTGCCGTGACGATTGCTGCCACGACGATTGCTGCCGTGACGTTCATGCCCACATGTCCATTATTGGTCCGCTTGCGCAGGTAGCTTCGGCCTCATGGCAGAAGTGACGATCTATCACAACCCCCACTGAAACTCCTCCCGGAATGCCTTGGCGGTCGCCGAGGAAGCTGGAGTGGAGGCCGATGTCGTCCTGTACATGAAGACACCGCCCGACCGCGAGACGCTCGAGCACTTGGTGTCGATACTCGAGGACCCCGTCGAAGACCTCGTGCGCAAGGACTCGCAGTTCAAGAAGCTGAACCTGAACCCTGACGACTATGTCGGCAATGCCGGAGCCGTGGTGGACCTGCTGAGCCAGCGCAAGGCGCTCATGCAGCGCCCTGTCGTCGTACGCGGCAATCGAGCCATCGTCGGACGTCCGAAGGATCGCATCGCCGCACTGCTGGCCGACTGAGACGCACCGGCAGAAATCCCTGAGTCGATGATTGACCCAGACACCGGCGGTCTTCGCACCCCGCTGTTCGATCTGCACACTGAACTCGGCGGCCGGATGGTCAACTTCGGCGGTCACGCACTGCCGATGCGCTACGGCGACGGCACCGTGGCAGAGCACCGCTCGACGAGGACTGCCGCCGGCCTGTTCGACGTGAGCCACATGGGCATCGTCGAACTGCACCCCGCCGGCACCGGCGAGCTTGGCGATGTCGCGACCTGGCTGGAACAGTGCGCACCAGGCTCGATCGTCAGCCTGGCACCTGGGCGAATGCGCTACACGCTGTTCACGACAGCCGCGGGTGGAGTGCTCGACGATCTCATCGTGTCCAATCTCGGAAGCCACCTGCGCATCGTGATCAACGCCGTGCGCACCGGCGCCGATCTGGACATGCTGCGTGGCGTCAACGGAGGCAGCGACGACGGGAGCGTGCGCATCAGGGTGCGGACGGACGTGGCGCTGCTGGCCCTGCAAGGCCCCGCGGCCGCGCCGGTTCTCGCCCGTTGGGTGCCTGCAGCCGCGGACTTGGCGTTCATGTCGACGGCGACGCTGTCCATCGACGGCGTCGACTGCGAAGTCTCACGCTGCGGCTACACGGGCGAGGATGGATTCGAAATCGCCATGCCTTCGAGCGAGGCGTCACACGTCGCGCAGTTGCTGCTGGGCTCCGCCGAAGTCGCTCCTGCGGGGCTCGGTGCTCGCGACACTCTGCGTCTCGAAGCAGGCCTTCCCCTGGTCGGCCACGAACTCACCGAGACGACCACACCTGCCGAGGCGGGTCTCGGCTGGTCGATACCCAAACGCCGGCGCGCCGAGGGCGGCTTCCCCGGTGCAGACGTCATCACGGCGCAGCTGACCAGGAGCGCACCGCGACAGCGAGTGGGCGTCTCCGCCGAAGGACGCCGACCCATACGCGACGGCGCAGTGCTGGCAGATGCCAGCGGCAACCAGATCGGCATGGTGACGAGCGGCGGCTTCGGGCCGACTGTCGATGCGCCCGTCGCCATGGCCTATGTGGCAACAGAGCACTCGGCCGACGGCACCGAGATGTTCGCCGAAGGCCGCAAGGGGCCCGAGCCGTGCCGGATCGCCCCGCTGCCATTCACCGAGCACCGCTACTGGCGGCCGACGTGATGGACAGCTGTGATCGAGGCGAGTGATCAGAAGTCGTGATTCAGAAGAGGCGTTACCCATGAGCGAGCCCCATGTAGGCACGAACGCAGGCGGCGAATTCGCGTCGCGTCACATCGGCCTGCGGCCCGACGATGTCACTGCCATGCTCAAGCGACTCGGGTTCAGCTCGCTCGCCGATCTCGTCGACACAGCGGTTCCTGCCGAGATCCGCATCGACGAGCCGATCGTGCTCGACGGCATCGACCGTCCCTTGACCGAGACGGAAGCCACCGCTGCGATGCGCTGGCTGGCGAACGCCAACACACCGGTGCATTCGCTGATCGGGCTCGGCTACTACGGCACGCTCACCCCGGCAGTCATCCGTCGCAGCGTCCTCGAGAACCCGTCGTGGTACACCGCGTACACCCCCTACCAACCGGAGATCTCCCAAGGTCGCCTGGAGGCATTGCTCAACTACCAGACAATGGTGTGCGACCTCGTAGGCATGGAGATCGCTAACTCGTCGCTGCTGTGCGAGGGCACGGCAGCAGCCGAGGCGATGGCCATGGCCCGCCGCATCACACGCAGCGGCCCCGACCGCTTCTTCGTCGATGCCGACTGCCACCCCCAGGTCATCGACGTGGTCGTCACACGCGCCAGACCGCTCGGCATTGACATCGTCGTCGGCGATCCCGGCACCGAACTGCAGCCGACGGAGGTGTATGGGGCGCTGCTGGCGTATCCCGGCAGCAGTGGCGCCGTCCGCGACCTTCAGCCGGTGATCGAAGCTCTGCACAGCACCGGCGCGATCGCAGCCGTCACTGCCGACCTCCTGGCCTGCTGTGTCCTGCGGCCGCCCGGTGAGCAGGGCGCCGACATCGTGGTCGGCAGCTCGCAGCGGTTCGGCGTGCCGCTGGGCTTCGGCGGCCCGCATGCGGCGTTTCTGGCCACCAGCGAGAAGCACCGGCGCTCGATGCCCGGCCGGCTCGTGGGCGTCTCGGTCGACGCGGCCGGCAGACCCGCGTACCGGCTGGCGCTGCAGACCCGCGAGCAGCACATACGGCGGGAGAAGGCCACCAGCAACATCTGCACCGCGCAGGTGCTGCTCGCGGTCATGGCCTCGATGTACGCGGTCTGGCACGGCCCCGAAGGCTTGGCCGAGATTGCCGGACGGGTGCAGCGCCTGACCGCAGCGCTCGCTGCCGGCCTGCAGTCCATCGGATCGGGCGGTACGCCGCGCAGCGCCCTGGGCGGCGCGTCAGGCCGGTTGTCGGTGCGCAACGACACCTTCTTCGACACGTTGACGGTGGAGGTCCCCGGCGCCGCCGACCTCGTGCTGGACGCTGCGCTCGCAGCGGGATTCAGCCTGCGCCGCGTCGATGCCGACACGGTGAGCGTCTCGCTGGACGAGACCTGCGACGAAGCAACCGTGGCTCACATCCTGGATGCGTTCGGCGCGTTGGGTGAGGGCAGCGGTACCGATGTCGGCACCGTGGCGGAGCTGGCCGACTCGGCACCGTCGGGAATCGCCGAGGAGCTGCGGCGCACCAGCGAGTACCTGACGCATCCCACCTTCGGTGCGTACCGCACGGAGACCGAGATGATGCGCTACCTGCGCCGCCTCGCCTCGTTCGACGTTGCCTTGGACCGGTCGATGATCCCGCTCGGCAGCTGCACCATGAAGCTCAACGCCGCCGCAGAGATGACGCCGGTCACGTGGCCGCAGTTCGCCGACATCCACCCCTTCGCGCCGCCCGACCAGTGGGAGGGTTACCGCCAGATCATCGCCGACCTCGAGCGATGGCTGGCAGCGGTCACCGGCTACGACGCCGTGTCGCTGCAGCCCAACGCCGGCTCCCAGGGCGAGCTGGCCGGGCTGCTCGCCATCCGCGGCTACCACGACGAACGCGGCGACACCCACCGCACGGTGTGCCTCATCCCCTCGTCTGCGCACGGCACGAATGCGGCGTCCGCCGTGATGGCCGGCATGTCGGTGGTGGTGGTGGGCTGCACCGACGACGGCGATGTGGACCTCGACGATCTCGACGCCAAGATCGCCACCCACGGCGACCGGTTGGCCGCGTTCATGGCCACCTATCCCTCCACGCACGGTGTGTATGAAGACGGCATCCGGCAGGTCTGCCTGAAGGTGCACGAGGCGGGCGGGCAGGTGTACGTAGACGGCGCCAACCTCAACGCCCTCGTGGGCCTGGCCGCACCGGGCACCTTCGGCGCCGACGTCAGCCACCTCAACCTGCACAAGACGTTCTGCATCCCCCATGGCGGGGGCGGGCCGGGCATCGGGCCGGTGGCGTGCCGGCTGCACCTCGCCAAGTACCTGCCCAACCACCCGCTGGCGCCGACCGCCGGCCCCGACACCGGCCCGGGCGCCATCTCGTCGGCACCCTGGGGCTCTGCGGGCATCCTGCCGATCCCGTGGATGTACATCGCGATGATGGGTGTCGAGGGGCTCACCCAGGCCACCCAGACGGCGATCCTGTCGGCCAACTACCTGGCCTCCCGGCTCGGCGAGCACTTCGAAATCCTGTACCAGGGCCGCTACGGCCTCGTCGCGCACGAGTGCATCGTGGACCTGCGACCGTTCTCGGAGTGGGCCAGCGTGGACGACGTGGCCAAGCGGCTCATCGACTTCGGGTTCCACGCACCGACCATGTCGTTCCCGGTCGCCGGGACCCTGATGATCGAGCCGACCGAGAGCGAGTCGCTTGTGGAGATCGACCGGTTCTGCGACGCGATGGCGACCATCAGAGCCGAGATCGACAAGGTCGCCTCGGGCGAGTGGCCAGCCGACGACAACCCGCTCGCGAACGCACCGCACACGGCGGTCGATGTGCTCACCGGCGAATGGAATCACCCCTACTCGCGCGCCGAGGCGGTCTACCCGGCCGGCACCGACGCGGCGACGCTGGTCGCGGACAAGTACTGGCCGCCGGTCAGCCGCATCGACGGTGCTTACGGCGACCGCAACCTCATGTGCGCCTGTCCCGATCCCCGCGCCTTCGAAACCCCCGATCCCCAAAGCGGCTAGACCCGGTTTCACAGAATTCGTCTGCTCAAGAAGCTCGGACCGAGAGCGGACAGATCGCTAGCTTTCACACATGGCGCGAGTCGACCCCTCAGTGCTGGAGATGCCAGACGGTGCTGCGGCCGGCACGATGCCGTACTTCTCCCATATCGACACGTGGCTGCGCGCCGAGATCGAGGGTCTCACCGATTCCCAGCTCGACCTCGACGACCAATCTCCCGACCGGGAGCTGATGTGGTGGTCGACACGCCGGCAGATCAGCCACATCGCCTGGGTGTCGCTGATCTTCTCGAAGCGTCGCTGCGGGACCCTGCTGTGGCCCGACGGCAGCATCCCCGAGCCCATCGTGTGGTCCGAGCATCACCAGGGGCGCAACAACAAGCACGGGCTGCGCCTCGATCCCGAGCTGTTCTGGGAGGTGCCGGATCTGCTCGACAAGCTCGATCTCGGCCTGAGCTGGATGCGATACGTGGTGGCGTCTCACCCGGTCGAGACGTGCCGCGAGATGGTCGAGTCACGCCACAGCACGCACTTCTGGGACGACGCCATCACTGTGCTGCCCCGCGGAGCCTGGCACGACCCCGATGACGAGCGCATGATCGTCAACACGCTCGAGTGCGCTGTCTGGATGCTGTTCTACGAGATGGCTTCGCACATCCGCTCCATCCAGCGGATCAAGGAGATCCAGGGGCTGCCGCCGGCCGTCGGGCTGCAGCGCTTCGGCTACCTGCGCCTGCCCCACTACTGGGGCGAAACCGACGCGCCGGCGCCCAGCATCACCAAGCTGTGAACACCAAGATCATCCTCGACTGCGATCCGGGTCATGACGATGCGATGGCGATCCTGCTGGCGGCTCGCGAGTGCGACGTGCTGGCCATCACCACCGTGTCGGGGAACGCGCCGCTGCATCTGACCACGGCGAACGCCCTGCTCATGTGCGAACTCGCCGGGCTCGACATTCCGGTGCATTCGGGCGCCGACCGCCCGTTGCTGGTGCCTGCGGCGCATGCTCCGCGTGCCCACGGGGCGACCGGGTTGGATGGGCCGCCGCGACCGCAGGTGTATCTGGAGGCCACAAGCGCCGACGCAGTGGGCTGCATCATCTCCACGGTCAGGACGCACGACGACGTGTGGCTCGTGCCGGTCGGACCGCTCACGAATATCGCGCTCGCCATCCGCCAGGCACCCGACATCGTCGGGCGGATTGCGGGCATCTCGCTCATGGGCGGTGCGGTGGGGCCCGGCAACGTCACGCCCACGGCCGAATTCAACATCTGGGCCGACCCGCATGCCGCGCTGATCGTGTTCCGCAGCGGTACGCGGGTGCTGCGCATGGCCGGCCTCAACCTGACCCACCAGCTCTGCGTCGGTCCCGAGGTCATCGCCGCGTTGCGCGCAGACGGCGGCACGGTGCCGACCTTCATGGCAGGCCTGTTCGATTTCTACTTGGCCAGCTACCAGGAGCGAGCAGGGCTGGAGGCTGCGCCGATGCACGATCCCTGCGCCGTGCTGGCGGTCAGCCGGCCCGAACTGTTCTCCTTCGGCGCACGGCATGTCGACGTGGAGGCCGATGGCGATCTGACACGCGGCATGACGGTGGTGGACGAGCGACCGGGCACTGAGGCCGTGCGCAACTGCGACGTCGCCTACAGCATCGATGCCGCCGCCGCGCTCGATCTCATCGTCGACGCCGTGCGCAACTACGGCTAGTGCCGCGTCAGCAAACGTTTGCGCGGTTGCTGGCGCCGTCGCTTCGCCTGCGAGCAGGCCCTCCAGCGATCCCCGCCACAGCGAAGGTTGCTTGACACGGCACTAGACCCCGGCGCTCAGGGCAGCAGCAACACCCGCCATCGCGGACGATCTCGGTACCGTTGCCGCTGTGCCGTCCGACAGCACAGCAAACAGCCCGGCGTTCCGGCTGAGTCAGTACAGCCACGGTGCGGGCTGAGCGTGCAAGCTCGGGCCATCCGAGCTGGCGCAGGTCTTGCGCCATCTGACCCCGCCGTCGCATCCCGATCTGCTGGTCGGCACTGACACCAGCGACGACGCCGCTGTGTGGCGGCTCGACGACGGCGCTCTGCTCGTGTCGTCGGCTGACTTCTTCGCGCCGATCGTGGACGATGCCCGCACGTGGGGGCGCATCGCGGCGGCCAACGCGGCCAGCGACATCTACGCGATGGGTGCCAGCCCGCTGTTCGCCCTCAACCTGGCAGCGTGGCCCCGCGACGTGCTGCCGCTCGACCTGCTGGGCGAGGTGCTCGCCGGCGGTGCCGATGCTGCCGCCGATGGCGGTTGGGTGGTGGCCGGCGGCCACACGATCGACGGGCCCGAGCCCCTCTACGGGATGTCGGTGACCGGCACCAGCAGGCCGGCCGCCGACGGCACAGGCCTGCTCACCAACGCGGGCGGTCAGACAGGACAGGCACTGGTGCTCACCAAGCCGCTGGGCACCGGACTGCTGGCGACTGCGCTGAAGCACTCCGATCCCGAAGCGGTCGCCTGGAGCGGCACGCTGTGGGGCACCTACGAGGCCGCCGTGGCCGAGATGTGCAGGCTCAACAACACCGCCGCCGCTGTGGCCATCAAGGCAGCAGCGACGGCGGCCACCGACGTCACCGGCTTCGGGCTGCTGGGTCACCTCGCAGAACTCGCTGCGGCCAGCGACGTGAGCGCCGTGGTGGACGCCGGCGCCGTGCCGACGCTGCCTGACGTCGTCCGTCTCGCGACCGGCGGCTATGTGCCCGGCGGCACCAGGCGCAACCTCGACCACCTGGCCGAGCGCCTCGACGGCGGCGGCGATCTGACACGCACCGTGCTCGCAGATCCGCAGACCTCGGGAGGCCTGCTGTTCAGCTGCGATCCCGGTCGTGCCAACGGCGCTGTGCGAGAGCTGCGTGACAGCGGCCATGACGCTGCAGTGATCGGCGAACTGGTCGTCGGCAGCAGCGGCACCATCGCGATGACCGGTGCCGTGGCCGCAGACACCGGCTCTGGCACCGGCGGCGGCACCGCCTGAGATTCGCCGTGGTCGCTTCAGGGGGGACGACCGGCGGTTCCGCAGAGACACCGACCGCTGCCGCAGCACCGTCGCCTTCGACCGACGGCACAGCGCGCCGGGGCGTGTTTCCCGGCTCGTTCAACCCGCCCACTGTTGCCCATCTTGCCATCAGCGAAGCCGTGGTGGTTCAGCATCACCTCGATGTGCTCGTGTGGTCGGTGAGCCGGGTGGCGCTCGCCAAGGAAGACGTGCAGCTGCCACGCCTTGCGGACCGGATCACTGTCCTCGAAAGCGTCGCTGCACGCCTCGACTGGCTCGAGATCAGCGTCACCGACGCGCAGCTGCTGTCGGAGATCGCTGCCGGCTTCGACGTCATCGTCATGGGTGCCGACAAGTGGCAGCAGATCCACGACCCTGTCTTCTACGGCAACGATCCGGCACGCCGGGACGCATCCGTCGCAGCACTGCCGACCGTGGCCATCGCGGCCCGCCCGCCGCACGACTGCCCCGCCGATCTAGTGCTCGACCTGCCGGATTGGGTCGGCACTGTGTCGAGCACCCAGGCGCGCACCACCGATCCCGCACTGATGGCGCCAGAGGCGGCTCGCTTCGACGCAGAGACCGGCGCCTGGACCGACCCGGCCCGCTGCGAAGCCTGGATGTCCCAACACGACACGCCGAGCAGCGGGCGCACTTGAAGCCACGTCTGGGCCGCGCAGCACTCAGCCGCGTCGGGCTGCTATGACCCACTTTCCCCGGGACCGGATGGCGGCCCCGTGGCAGAAAGGGAGCCTCGTGCAACCGGGACAAGCAATAGGTGACTGCCTCGGTTGGCTCGGAGTCGCTCGGGCCATGTCGGAGCACACGCTTCGGGCCCACTGCGGTGATCTCGCGGCGCTGAAAAGGCACCTCGGCTCTGAAGTCGTCGCCGGCGCCAAGCTCGTCGGCCTCCGCCTCGTCGAGCCAACCGAGCACCTCGCCGATATTGGTGACGTCGGCCTTGAGACCCATGGCGTAACTCTGGTGCACATAGGGCTTCGGCGGTGCCGGCCGGACGAGACCGTTGCGCACGAGCCGGTTGACAGCAGCGCTGACGCCGATGACAGCAGCGCTGCACAGGCCTTCGACTGCGGCGGCCACATCGTCTTCCAATGTCACCGTCGTACGTATGCAATCAACATAGCATCATGGTGCACACCTGTGAGCATTAATTCGCCAATCCCGACGCCGGGAGTCTCCGCGGCAGGGCTCAGCCGGCGGTGCCAGAGGCGGCGGCGTGGGTGCGAGCGCCGGCGGCGGCAGCAGCGGCTTCTGGGGACATGCCGATGCCGAAATAGCCCTCGATGCGGGCGAGCCGCTGCCCGTTGGCCGCGACCTCGGTGCGCAACTCTGCGATCTCAGTGCGCAACTCTGCGATCTCGGTGCGGAATTCACTGCGCACTTGGGCGATCTCGCCGCGCACTTGGGCGATCTCGCCGCGCAATTCGACGCGGAGCCGCTCGACGATGCGCTGCTGGTGCCAGACCAGCCCCAAAATGCCGACTGCCAGTGCGACGAGCTGCACGATGTCCATAGCGCTTACGCTCCCCACGTCTTCGAAGCTAGCAGGTCACCGTAACCCGCAGAGCGTCACTAACAAAGTGATTTATTGAAAATTATCGAAACATACTGTACTGTTGCAGAAGCCTGCGGTTCGCGGCGGCCGCGTGCCGGACCGGCTCGCGGCGAGCGACCAGGGCACCGCGCCGCTGGCTGGCGCAGTACACGACGCGCAGGGCTAGTGCGGTGTCCACATACCTGCACATAGTGACACCGAAGCAAAACACTGGAACTGCGGGCAAGTCTTAGGCGCGCTCACCTATCCTCAGCGCTTGCCACATGACGCGTGAGACGGCTGAACTGACGGCGTGCCAGGAAGGGCAATGGACGAGATCGACGAGATCCTCGATGTGGACCTGCTGGCCTTCGAGCAGGGTTCGGCGGCACAGCGCAGGGCCGTCACCGACGGAGTCATGGCCAGCCTGCGGACCGGCTTCGTGTACACCGCGCATGATCTCTCGGGCGGACTGCTTGACGACGCCTACGAGGTGCTGGGCAGTTTTTTTTCGCTCGAGCCCGACGCCAAGATGCGCTACGTCGATGCGGAGTCGTTCGGCGCGCGTGGCTACACCGGCCCGCTCACCGAAACCGCCGCCATCTCCGACCTGCCTGACTGGAAAGAGATGTTCAACTGGAGCGATCAGCCTCCTGCCGGTCACCCGCTCACGACCAAGTACGGCCGGTGGTACCGGCCGTCGATCTTCCCCGACGCCGACATCGACGACGCCGGCGACATCCTCACCGAGTTCCACCGGCGGCTCGTCGAGCTGCAACGGCGCTTCCTGCGAGTGATCGCCGAGGGCATCGGCGCCCACGAGACCTACTTCGACAGGATGACTACCTATGGCACGCACCTGTCCCGAGCTATTCACTACCCGCCGATGTCACGCGCCCCCGGCGGTGGCAGCGAGGGCCACGTCTGGGCAGACGAGCACGCCGACATCAACCTCATCACGGCCCTGCCCCGAGCCACCGACCGCGGCCTGCAAGTCCGTATTGACGGCGAATGGACAGATGCTGCGCCGCCCGACGACCACGTCATCGTCAACTCGGGGATCATGCTGGAGCACGTCACCAATGGCCTGATCGGTGCCGGCTGGCATCGCGTCAAGGCCGACCCCGACCAACACGACAGCCGTCTCAGCGTGGTGCAGTTCTGCCACCCCCGGCCGTCGACGATCCTCACGTCGGCGCCGCCGACGGTCACGCATGAGCGGCCGTGCCGCTACGAGGCAGTCTCGGCCGAGGATCGACTCGAAGAGGTGATCTGGGAGATCAACTTGATCCCGCACGCCCGCCGCATCGACTGATTGCGGCAAGCTGAGCGCGCCAGGCCGAACGCGGCCGAACTGGCTGAGCTACAGCTCCAGCAGGGCGTTCTCAACTACTTCAGTCAGCGCCGGGTGGATATAGAACTGCTCGTGGGCCATCTGGTCGACGGTCTGGCCGAACGACATGCCTTGGATCAGCTGCTGGATCAGAGTGGAGGCCTGCGGGCCGATGATGTGGGCGCCGAGCAGCTCGCGGGTCTCTGCGTGCGCTATCAGCTTGGCGAAGCTGGTGCTGTCCTCCATCGCCCAGCCGTAGGCGGTATGTCCGAACGGCTTGTTCGCCACTGAGATGGGCAGACCAGCTGCGCGGGCATCCCGCTCGGTGAGGCCCACTGACGCGACTTGCGGGTGCGAGAACACCGCATGAGGCACCAGCCGTTCGTCCACGCTGCGCATCGGCCCAGCCGCCTGATCCTCGGCCACCAGCAAGTTGTGCCTCAGTGCTCGCACCTGAGCGTTCGCGAGGTGCTTGAGCTGGATCTCGCTGGACAGGTCGCCGAAGGCCCACACGCCCGGTGCGGAGGTGCGAAAGAACTCGTCGGTCAGCACGCGGCCGTCCCGGTCCTCCACCCCCCCTAGATCGAGCGCAAGCTGGTCGCCATTGGGCACTCGTCCGGTGGCTACCAGCAGCACATCAGCCCGAGCCGACTCGGCGCGGCCGTCGCGGCTGAATTCGACGGTGTAGGTGTTGCCGCGGGCACTCGGCGAGCCGTCGGCGGCATATGCGAAATCGCCACACGTCCCCGCAGCGGTCGCGGCACCGCCGCGCACGCTGGTCACCGTCGCGCCCAGTCGCAAGTCGAAGTGACGCTGCGCCGCGGCAGTGAATGCCGCCGAGACATCGACGTCCTCGGCACGCAGCAGGCGCTCGCCGCGGTTGACGACGGTGACCTCGGTGCCGAGAGCCGAGAACACGTATCCCAGTTCGCACGCGATGTAGCCTCCGCCGAGCACGATCATCGACGCCGGCAGGGCATCGAGCCGCATCACGGTGTCGGACGTGTGGAATGGCACGGTTCCGAGGCCCCGATAGGGCGGGATGTAGGGCCGGGCACCGGTGCCGAGCACGATGTGACGGCCCGACACCGACTCGGTGGACCCGTCATGCATGCGCACGGCCAGACGCCGGTCGCTCACAAAGCGCGCGTCGCCTTCGAACACGGCGATGTTGGGACACTCGGTGCCAATCCGATAGCCACGACCGCCGTCGGCAATCGGATCGATCCGCCCGAACACGCGGTCCCGAATGGCGGGCCAGTCGGCATCCTCGAAGCTCGCCGAGATGCCGTAGCCGGCTGCCGTTGCGATGGTGTCAGCCACATCGGCCGCGTACACGAACATCTTGGAGGGGATGCACCCCACGTTCAGGCAGGTGCCGCCGAAGACGCCCCGTTCGACGATCGCGATCGACCAGTCGTCGAATTCGGCGCCAGGGATGGAATTGGCCGAGCCGGTACCGACGATGACCAAGTCGAAGTCTGACATGGGCGCAGTCAATCAGCGCCGGCGACACCGGGCGCACGGCTGACCGCGAGACGCCACGCTCACGAGGAGCTGCGCGGGCGGGTGAGCCTTCCCGCTGTCGCACATGTTGCTTCCCGCTCTTGTGCCCAATTTCGATTCAATACGGACTCACGGGCCGCTCGGACCACGGCTTCGCCTACCGGCTCAGCCTTCTACACGAGTGCCTGGTACACGAGCGCCTTCAGCTCCGGGCGGATGGGATGTGTGCTCGAAGGGAGCAACTGGGTGAGGAACACCACCGTGATGTCCTCGACCGGATCCACCCAGAACGCCGTCGACGCAGCGCCGCCCCACGCGAACTCGCCCTTGCTGGAGACGACCTTCGTCGTCGCGGGATCGAGCACGACCGAGAAGCCGAGGCCGAAGCCCACGCCGTCGAAGGCCGCTTCTGAGAACAGGGCCCGGCCACACTCAGTCAGATCGCACCCGCCCGGCAGGTGATTGCTGACCATGAACTCCAGAGTGCGTCGGCCAATGACGCGAGCGCCGTCCAGTTCGCCGCCGTTGCGCAGCATCTGGGTGAATCGGTGGTAGTCCCCCATCGTCGACACCAGCCCGCCGCCACCGGAAAGGATCCTGGGCGGACTCAGGTACGCGGACAAGCGCGGGTCGTCCATCAGCGTCCGTTGCAAGGCCGGATCGTCGGGTCGGTACGGGGGCGGTACTGCACCGGTGCTGCCGACAAAGCTGCGCGCCGCGGCTGCTGCCGTCGTGTAGTTGGCCGCGAAGCGCTCGACATCGGCTTCGGGGACTTCAAAGCCAGTGTCGACCATGCCCAGCGGCCCAGTCACATGCTCGGCGAGGTAGTCGTCGAGCGGCTGGCCCGAGACGAGTTCGACGACCCGGCCCAGCATGTCGGTGGAGTAGCTGTAGTTCCATTCGGTGCCCGGATCAAACAGCAGCGGCAGCGACGCCAGCGCCTCGCAGGTCTCTTCGAGGTTGCCGGGTGCACCCCAGTTGAAGCCGTTGGCTCGGTACAGCGCGTCGACCTCATTGGCGAAGTGAAAGTCGTACGTCAGGCCCGACATGTGCGTCAGCAGGCTGTGGACGGTGACTTCGCTGGCCGGCTCTCGGGTCTGATACTGCATCACGTTGCCGCCGGCGAAGACGCGTGCATTCGCGAATTCCGGAATCCAACGCGAGACGGGGTCCTTCAACTGGAAACAGCCCTGCTCGTACAGCTGCATCGCAGCGATCGACACGATGGGCTTGGTCATCGAGTAAATGCGGTAGATCGTGTCGGAGGTGACTGGCAGCGATCGCTCGCAATCCCGCTCGCCGTAGCGGTGCGTGTAGGCGACCCGGCCGTCCCTGCTCACCAGAACCGACATACCCGGCAGGCGCCCGTCGTCGACATAACAATCCAGATGGGCGGCGATGCGTCCGAGCCGGTCGGCATCGAAGCCCACCTCCGTTGGATCGACGGTTGGCTCGATGTCTGAGGTGATCGATCCCATCGCTTGCCCCTGTCTTGCTTGCTGTCGGCGCTCACATGCCCCTGTCGCATGTCATCGGGCCGCAGGTTACGGCGCAGGCTCCGGCCGGATGCGTCGGCTCGGCACGCCGGGTCATTCCGCAGACGACGGTATGCCGGCTGGGGCATTCTCAGGCTTGCAGCGGCACTGGGCCTGATCGCTAGGCATGACCCTAAATTACATAGGAACTATGAAAATAGATTGAGAATAAAGCTCTTGACAGCAAGCGAGCAACCACTACTAGAGTGCCGCAGACCCGTCGGAGGCTTGGGCATGCGACCAAGGCCTCCGGCATCCAGCGATGCAGTAAGAGGTGAAGCGCCTGTGATGACCACGCATGAATTCTGTTTGTTTGCCGACGGCGCCGACTTGACCGTGGCGACGACGGTCGAGCGGCTCGAATGCGCCGGCTACTCCCATCCGGCCGCCGCGGCTCACGACGGCGTCCAAGCACTCGTGTTCTCGCGCGGAGCGGAGCGTCTCGTTGATGCGGTGGCCGCTGCCGTCGCAGCGGCCGAAGAGATTCCCGGGCTCTGCGTTGCCAGGGAGGCACGAAGCGGTGCAGTGCCAGTGTTCGACCCGACGTCGCTGAAGCTCGCGGCGGTCTGCGCGGTCGCTGACCGGCCGATCCCGCCGGCACCGCTCCGACCGGCGCCGCCAGCGCTGCACCGACCGGCAGGCGCCACGCGTTCGTAGAGTCTTGCGGTGTGGATGTCGGCAGCAGGCGATGCAGGCGATATGGCTGACGGGCAACTCCTCTCGCGCCTGCTGATCATCCGGCATGGCGAATCCGTTGCGATGGCCGAGGGAATCGTCGGCGGACCCCAGGGATGCCGGGGCCTCACCGACCGGGGTCGTGCTCAGGCCGCAGCACTGCGCGACAGATTCGCTTCGGGCTGTGAACCCGAGGTGCATGTCGTCTGCTCGTCGCCGCTGCCCCGCGCCCGCGAGACCACCGACATCGTCCTGTCGGCACTGGGGAGCGGCCCCGAGCAGGGGAACCTTGACGTTCATCTCCACGACGACCTCGAGGAGATGCGCCTCGGACCCGCCGATGGCATGACGTGGGAGACAGCGCGCGAGCGCTTCGGATTCGTCCAGCCGATGGACCAGCCGTACACGCCTGTGGTGGAGGGCGGCGAGAGCCGCGCCGGTTTCCGCCATCGAGTTGCACAGGCACTCAACGACATCGCTGCCAGCCACACGGGCAAGACCGTCTTCGTGGGATGCCACGGCGGCACGGTCTCTGCCGCGATGGCCATGGCGTTCGGCATCCCGCCCAGCCATCGCGGTGTTGGCGTCGTCACGACAGTGACGTCCATCACAGAATTGGAGCTGCTTGCTGTTGAGGGCAGGCGCCTGTGGCAGGTCCGGCGATTCAACGACTCCGCGCATCTCGCTGCCATCGAGGCAGCCTGAGGCTGAACCCACGGTCCACAGCAGCACACCGCGGGTCCTCGGGCTGTCAGCTTGGCTTGCTCGGGGTTTGTGAGGGGTTCGGCGAACGGCGCATGAGGCAGCGGCTGTGGGCGGCTCAGATGAAGCCTTCGATGACGATCTGATCTCGCAGGTCAGCGATCAACACCCATTCCTCATCGGGCATGTCTCCGTCCGCCATCCGCCTGTCCAGGTCGGGCTGGACCTCGCAGACGCCTCGGAGCTGAGCTTCCTCGTACGGATTGTCCATATCCACGATCGAGATGGCGACTCGAGGGCCGCGCAGGATGTTCTGGGTCTTCAACGACGTGCGGCCGGTGGCCATGATCACGGTCGATGCGTCGACGAGGTCGATCCAGATCGGATCAAGCCTTGGCGATCCGTACTCCACGGCGCCGACGACGCTACTCGACGACGACCGCCGACTCGATGCGTGCGTCGCCAAGCTGACCGCGTCCGTCGAGGAACGCAAGCTCGCCAATGAACGAGAAGCCGACGAGCTCAGCGTTGACCGGTGAACAGTTCGGAGGTGCAGGGGATTTCCAGCCGGCCGGAGGGGTGCTGACGCTCAAGCAGTGCGCGCAGGCGTCGCGTCGCTTCCTCCCCGCCCAGATGCTTCGCGGCGGCGTGCATCTTGGACGAGGAGCGGGCCATCTCGATGTGACGCCAGTTGGGGAACAGGTCGGCTTGGGGGCCGACCAGGCGTGCGCGGCGCACCACCAGCCGCACCGTGCGCGCCGGTTTGCGGTTGGGCCGCCGTGCGCTGGTGAGCGTCGTTTCGGCGACTTGGGCCTCGCCGTCGTCGGTGCAGCCGATCGGGCCCACTCCGCATCTTTGATACGGGCTCACGGGCCGCTCGGACCCGAGGCTCAGCCTCTGGAGCCCGCCGTCTGCGGCGGCGACTCTCGCGAGACCTATGAGTAGCCTCAGATCCGCCGGAACCACGAGAGTTGAATGCAATGCGCAACCACACGCCGCAACAAGTGCAGGCCGCCGCCGAGACTTTCCGGCAGATGTTCGAGCAAATCACGGACAACGTGGAACGCGTCATCCGGGGCAAGCCCGACGCGATCGGGCTGGCGCTGCTGTGCCTGCTCTGCGACGGGCACCTGCTGATCGAAGACGTTCCCGGAGTCGGCAAGACGAGCCTCGCGAAGTCGCTGGCGGCTTCGGTTGACGTGCCTTTCGGCCGCATCCAGTTCACGCCGGATGTGCTGCCTTCTGACGTGATTGGCGTGAACGTCTGGGACGAGCGTGAGCGCGTCTTCGAGTTCCGGCCCGGCGCCCTGTTCTCGAACATCGTGCTCGTCGACGAGATCAACAGAGCGTCGCCCAAGACACAAGCAGCCCTGCTGGAGGCAATGCAAGAACGGCAGGTCACCACCGACCGCACCACCCGCCCCCTCAGCCAGCCGTTCATGGTGATCGCCACCCAGAATCCGATCGAGCACGAGGGCACCTACCCGCTGCCCGAATCGCAGCTCGATCGCTTCCTGATGCGCATCGGCATCGGTTACCCGAACGCCGATTCCGCTGTCGAGGTCCTCGACCTGCATGACGGCACCACCGAGATCAACGTCGGACCCGTCGCGACTGCCGACGAAGTCAAGGCCATGACCCGCACCGTCACCGAGGTTCACGTCGCCCCGGTCCTGCGTCGGTACATCGTGGCGGTGGCCGAAGCATCCAGGCGGCGTGGCACCATCACCCTCGGCATCAGCCCGCGCGCCACCTTGGATCTTCAGCGGGTGGCACAAGCCCGCGCGCTCGCCGCCGGCAGGAACTACGTCGTGCCTGATGACGTGAAGGCTGTGGCTGAACCGGTGCTCGGTCACCGCATCCGGTTGAGTCCCGACGCGCAGCTCCGAGGCCTGACACCTCAATCTGCACTGCGTGAAGTGTTCGAGGCTGTCACCGTTCCGACCAGCGCCGGCTGAGCCCGCTGCCATGAACGCTCGGCTCGCATGCTGACGAGGCAGGGCTGGATCGTCGGCATTGGCTCGGCCATCGCTGCCGGCGCCGGACGCTTCTTCGGCATCAGCGAGTTCATCGTGCTGGCGGTTGCCGGGCTGGTGCTGATCGGCACCGCCGTCGTCTGGACCCGGACCCGCCGGGTCCGTCTGCGAATCCAGCGGTCCACCCAGCCCGCGCGCGTTCATGCGGGCGGAGCCGCCCGGGTCGCACTGACCGTCACCAATCTCGGAGGCCCAGCGCCAGTGCTGCTGTTGAGCGACCCGGTGACAGGAACACTCGGCGCCCGCTTGCGCGTCGGGCCGCTGCTGGCGGCCGAGCGAGTCCAGGCGACGTACCTGCTGCCGACCGAACGCCGCGGGCGCCTCGAGATCGGGCCGGCTGACATCGCCGTCGTAGACCCGCTGGGGCTGGCCCAGCTGTCGATCGGCACAGGACCCCAGACAACACTGGTGGTGTACCCGGCCACGCAGACGTTGGTGCCGCCGCGTCTGGCTCGAGGACCCGAGCCCCTCGGCGTGGCCGCCGATGTGCACACCCTTCAACGCATCGGCGAGGATTTCTACGCACTGCGCGACTACACAGCCGGCGATGACGTCCGCCGGGTTCATTGGCCGTCCACAGCGCGGCTGGGACGGCCAATGGTGCGTGAGGACGAGGTTCCCCGGCGCAGCCGGGTCACGGTGCTGCTCGACACGCGCAGCGCAACCCTGGACCCCGAGCGATTCGAACTCGCAGTGTCCGCTGCTGCCAGCGTGGTGCTGGCCTGTGCATCACGCCACGATCCCCTGCGGCTGCTCACCGTGGCCGGGGCCGACACCGGGTTTGTGACCTCGGGTGAAGGCTTGGCGCAGATGTTCGACCACTTGGCGGAGGTCTCCACTTCAGGAACGGGCACGCTGCGAGGGACGCTGGCCGCGGCCACTTCTGCGTCCACCGGGGCCCTCGTCGTGGTGCTCGGCGGCGCCTCCCTCGAAGCGACACGGGACGCCGAGTCGATCGCTGCGGCCACCTCCCGCAGTTCCGCCCTGACCGTCATCCGCGTCCGTGCGCCCGACGCCAGGCTCCCAACAGGCGGAAGGCGCTGGGTCGATATCACGAGCTCGGCCGATCTCGAGGCATGCTGGGCCGCCGCGCAGGCAGAGACGATGCCGACATGACACGACGAACCCTGTGGCAGGTGGAGATCTCGCTGTGGGCGCTGACGCTGGTGTCGGTGCTGGCGGCGCGTCGGCTGTTCGACTCCTGGGACTACGCGCCGCTGTGGCTCATCGCGGCCGTCGGCGGCCACGCCACTGCTGCGATGACCAGGCGGCAGCGCTGGCCGTTCGCGCTGGCAATGACAGTGTCGACGGTGGTGCTTGTCATCGTCCAAGGCTTGGCGCTGTACTCCGACACGCTGTGGCTGCGACTGCTTCCGAGTGCGGAGACCCTGCGGCAGGCGGCAGCCGACATCGAAGCGGCATGGAGCGCATTCGGCATCGTGGAGGCGCCGACACCGGCCGCCGCAGGGTTCCTGCTGGTCGGTGGCGCCGTCGTCTGGCTGGCGGCGTTCTGTGCGGATGCTGTCGCGCTGCGGGCGCGGCTCACCTCCGAAGCGCTGGTTCCCAGTTTCGGCATGCTCGCCTTCGTCGGCGCCCTCGGCACAGACGACTGGCGCATCCGCAGCGCCGCCGCCATGGTGCTGTGCGCCGTCGTCTTCGTTGCAGCGCATGGCATCCACCACACGACGGACCGCGTGCCGCTCGGGGCATCGGAACGCCGACGCTCGACCGTGCCCATGCGCACCGCCCTCAGATTCGGTGCCGTTGCAGCCGTCGTCGCAGCGTTGCTCGTCCCGCTGCTGCCCGGCAGCGACGCCCCGGCGATCGTGTCGTGGAAAGACCTCGACGGCACAGCTCCGGCGTCGCGCGTGACAATCAGCCCGCTCGTCAATGCGCATGGCCGCTTGGTGAGCACCTCAGGCGCCGAATTGTTCCGAGTGGAAGCTGATGTGCCCGCGTACTGGCGGGTGTCCGGGCTGAGCCGGTTCGACGGCGAGTTCTGGGGTTCTGAGCAGCTCTATTCCAACACGGCTCAGGTGCTCGACGGGCCGGTCAGCGGGGACATGTTCACCCAGGAATTCACCATCGGCGCGCTCGACAGCATCTGGCTGCCCGCCGCATTCGAACCCGTTGCCTACGACGGCCCCGATGCGCTCTATGACGCAGAGACCGGCACGCTCGTCACGACCCACACCACCGAGCTCGAACCCGGATTCGCCTACACCGTGCGCTCGGCAACCGACATTCCCTCGCTCGCTGGCCTAGTGGCCGCCGACGGCGACGTGCCGCCCGAAGTCGCAGCAAAGTACCTGCCTTTGCCCGACGGATTCAACCCTCGAGTTGCCGACCTCGCCGCCGACATCACTGCCGACGCGTCCGGCCCCTACGCCAAAGCGCTGGTGCTGCAGAACTTCTTTCTCGAGAACTTCGCCTACTCGCTGCGAGTTCCGAGCGGTCACGACACCGACCGCATGGAACAATTCCTCTTCGAAGACCGTCGTGGCTATTGCGAGCAGTTCGCCGGGACCTACGCCACGATGGCCCGCGCCATCGGATTGCCCTCCCGGGTGGCCGTCGGTTTCACGCCCGGCGAACTGGTCGATGGTGCCTATGTCGTCACGGGTTCCCACTACCACGCATGGCCGGAGGTGTGGATCGGCGGTCGCTGGGTGTATTTCGAGCCGACGCCGGGGCGCGGCGCCCCCGGTGCTGCCATCTACACGGGGGTGCCGCCGCAGCAAGTCGTGCCAGGCGACCCGGATGCAACGGACGAGGCCGGTTCCGGATTCATCGGTCAACTGGGGATCGAAGATCTGGAAGGGATCTCGGACGATCTCGAAGGCTTCGTGGACATCCTCGGCGTCGAAGGAGCCAGTCAGGACACGGGGGGCTGGTCGGAGTGGCTCGTCGTGCCCTTCTACGCGGTCCTCGCAGTTGGTGTGCTGTGGCTCATCGCGATTCCGTCAGCAGTGCGGATCCGGCGGGCGCTGCATCATCGCCGCGCACATCGCGATGCGCGTGCCGCGGTCACCGCAGCTTGGGACGATGTGGCTGAGACACTGTTCGACCTCGGCATCGACCGTCGTCCCACCGAGACGCACGTCGAGTTCGCCGACCGAGTTCGCCGCCGGCTGCGTATCGAAACAGGCGAGATGCAGACGCTTGCCGTTGCTGCCCAAGAGGCCAGCTACGGCGCAGATCCGCCCTCGCCCCAGACGGTGGTGGGGGCGCGCTTGAACGCTCAGCATCTGGAGACCCGCATTCGGGCAGCACGCAGCCGGTGGGACCGGATCAGCACCGCTTGCCGACCGACGGCGCTCGTCGCCGGACCTCGGTCGCGGCGCAGGGATCGCGAGAATCGCAACGGCTTGCTGGTACGGCACCAGTGATCGCCCGCTCTGTCAGCTCCGCTCAGAACTGCTCGCGAGAGTGCTAGCTCGGGTCGTTGCGAAAGCGGCGTCGCATACGATCACCGAACGTGTCCGCGTTGCGCGGCCGGGTGCGCTTCGCGATCGAATCCGAGACCTTTTCGAGACCCAGCCTGCCCATCTTGCGGACGTTCCGCTCGATTACGACAGCGCTTGCAAAGACGATCAGGAAAGCGGCAAACGACAACGCAAAGTGCACCTGCAGACCGAGGCCGATGCCGATCAAGCCCAGCACGCCGCCCAGCACCGCCCACCGGATATTGCGCAGAGCGTGTCGAGTCAGGGTGGTCTCCGACACCTCCCGCGCGAATTCGGGATCGTTGTCGTAGAAGTCCTTCTCGATCTCGAGCAGGATGCGTTGTTCGTCTTCCGAGAGCGGCACGCAGGGACTCCACATGCTGGATTGCTGATGTTGCTGCCAGTGTAGGACTGCGCCCGGCACCACTTCCACGCACCCTTGCGTGCAAATTGCGGCCCAGCCTTACCAGAACTGTTCAGGTTGGTCTCTCAACGTCCCCAGCGACGCTCGCCCGGCGCCCCGTCACGCAGTCCTGCTGCGCCATGACTGATGATTGCACGACCGAAACGGCCGCGTATGACGTCGAGTGCATCGGCCAGCCTGCGATCCAACTCGGCATCGCCGGTCGGCCCGGGCCCGGCATCTGCGGCAGCACCGGACTCTGGGACGGGCGGCATCCCGATCTCCAAAGCAAGCTGGATCTGGCCCTCCGGCTCTGTCGCCGCAGTTCCGGCAACTCCCGCCCCGCCCCCTGCCTCCGATGCCGATGTCTCGCATATGTTCGACACGGCGACGCCCAGCAGCCGAACTCCGAGGCTGAGGTCGAGTTTGGCGACCAGCGCATGCGCCGCCTGGACCAGCATCCGGGGTGTCTGAACCGGTTCGGCGAGTGTGCGCGCTCGCGTCCGCAGTGAGAAGTCCGGATACTTGACCTTGACCGTGACGGTCCGTCCCGCCAGACCGTTCGCCCGCAGACGCGAGGCGACTGCATCGGCGAGGCGCACGGTCTCTCCCCGTATGCGATCGGGATCCCGAAGATCGGTTTCGAAGGTCTCCTCATGACTGACCGAACGGGGGATGCCGCCGGGGCGCACCGGACGATCGTCAATGCCTTGGGCCAGCAAGGCGAGATGGGAGCCATGCGCAGTGCCCACGGCAGCGACGAGTCGCTCGAGAGGCACCGCAGCCAAGTCTCCGACGGTGAGGACACCGATGCCGTTGAGCCGCTCGAGCGTGACCGGACCCACGCCCCACAGGGCCTCCACGCGGTGAGCCCAGAGGAAGTCGAGTTGCTCCGCGAGCTCCACCACCCGAACGCCCAGTCCCGGTTGAGGTCCCGAGGACCCCACGATCGGCTTCGCGGCGACCGACGCGAGCTTGGCCAGGGTCTTGTTCGACGCGGCGCCGACGGAGCAGTCCAGACCGGTGGCCTGGCGCACGGCGCCGCGCAGGCGCCACGCGATCTGCGGTGACGTGCCGAACAGGCGGTGAGCGCCCGAGACATCCAAGAAAGCCTCGTCGAGCGCGATCGGCTCGACGAGCGGCGTGACCGACTCGAACACCTCGGCGATGGCCCCAGAGGCTTCTGCGTAACCGGAGAAGTCCGAGGTGACCACGACTGCCGATGGGCACAGCCGGCGAGCCCGGGCGGTCGGCATTGCAGCATGCACACCCGCCGCTCGTGCCTCATAGCTGGCAGACGCCACGACGCCGCGACGCCCTGACCCGCCCACGATCACCGGCCGACCGACCAGGGAAGGGTCCCGTTTGCGCTCGACTTCGACATAGAAGGCATCCATGTCGACGTGCAGAATCGGCAGCTCGTCGGCGTCCGCACCGGCGAATTGGGCGCGCTGATCGCCGGCCACAGGTCTTCAGGGCACCGCGGGCGTCACCACCAGGCCGGTGCGATGGTCGCCCGTCACCGTGTAGCGGAACACATGGCCACGACCGGCATCGCCCCGCAGGTAGGTCAGCAGAGGCTCGGCCATCCAAGCGTACTGGCCGTCGAGCAGGTCCTTCAGCTCGCCATTGGGAACCCATCGGGCGTCGAACACGATGCCGTCCGGATCGTCGACATCCAGTTCGCCTGTCCACGCCTCAGCCTCGTGAACTTCGACCCGCAGGAACCAGCCCGGTCCGTCACTGCCGTCGGCTTCGACGGTGTAGAGCGGACCGGTCCATGACGAGACGTGCAGACCGGTCTCTTCGGCGACTTCACGCGTGAGCGCCCCCAGGACGGTCTCGCCCGGATCCACGACTCCCCCGGGTGTGCTCCAATCCGTGGTGCCGTTGCGGCGCAGATTGTTGACCATGAGCACTGCGCTCTCACGCCGCAGAATGCCGCCCGCGACTGCCCATCGGTGCAACTGTTGGGACACCTTGGCAGTCTGCCATGGAGATCTCGACGGCCCCCTGCGAGCTGGGTATGACGGGCGGCAGGCCGGCTGGTCCTACCATGGCGCACGTGAGCGGACGAGGTGATGGCAAGCGGCGTGATCGATTCGGCACGTCGAGCACGCCGACGGGGGTATATGACGCAGTGCTCACTGCGGCGCCGACGGCGCTGCCCTCGGTGTTTGCACGGATCGTCGCGTTCGCCGCAATTGTGGTCTCCGCAGTGTGCGGCGGCTTGGTGGGTTATGCAATCAGCGCCTTCGAGTGCAGCAGGGGCTGTGTCGGACCGTCGCTTGCGGGTGCAGCAATCGGTGCGCTGGCCGCTGCCGTCGGCGTGGCCGCCGTCGCTGCGCTCGTTCTGCGTTCGATGAGCGAGTGGGCAGACCAGGCTTCGGTGACACACCGCCGACGTCGCTGGCCTCTCCGGCGCCCCCCGGCGAACCCGCCGATTGACGACAAGGCAGCGCAGCAGTGACCACCAACGTTCTCGCAGTCGAAGACGACGAGCGGATTCGCACAGCGCTGCGACTGGCACTCGAAGACGAAGGGTGGAGAGTCAGCGAGGCCGAGTCCTGCGAGGAAGCACTGGAGCGCTTCACCCCCGACAGCACCGATGTGGTGCTGGTGGACATCATGCTGCCTGGGCTCGACGGCTTCGAGCTGTGCCGGGAGATCCGACGGATCAGCCATGTGCCGATCATCATGATCACTGCCCGGGACGACACGCACGACGTGGTCGCAGGACTCGAAGCAGGTGCGGATGACTATCTGACCAAGCCCTTTGCTCCCAAGGAGCTCTCGGCGCGGATCAGGGCACTGCTGCGGCGGAGCCGGGCCGTGGACGACAGCGAGCTGCCACGCTCTGTCGGCGACCTCGAGATCTATCCCGACGAAGGCGTCGTCCGCAAGAACGGCGGCGAGCTGCACCTCACCAAGACCGAGTTCCGCCTGCTGTGCGAACTGTCCGACAATCCCGGCAAGGTGATGAGCCGCGAGCAATTGCTCGAACGGGTCTGGGGCTACGACTATTTCGGCGATGGCCGTCTCGTCGACGTGCACGTGCGCCGGCTGCGTCTCAAGATCGAAGACGATCCTGCCAACCCGCGCTACGTGGCGACGGCACGCGGCATGGGCTACAAACTGCGAGCCTGAAGTGACGCTGCGGCGGCCGCGGCAGCAGCCATGAGGTTTCGCTGGCCCCGGCCCCTGCGACGGCTGCCGAGTCCAATGGCGGCAGCCGCGCGCAGGGTGGAATCATGAGGTTTCGCTGGCCCCGGCCCCTGCGACGGCTGCCGAGTCCAATGGCGGCAGCCGCGCGCAGGGTGGAATCATGAGGTTTCGCTGGCCCCGGCCCCTGCGACGGCTGCCGAGTCCAATGGCGGCAGCCGCGCGCAGGGTGGAATCATGAGGTTTCGCTGGCCCCGGCCCCTGCGACGGCTGCCGCTACGCGCCCGAGTCGTGGGTGCCTTCACGCTCGGGGCGTGCTTGGCGGCATTCCTGCTCGTCGTGCTGACGTACAGCCTCTCCCGTGGCTCGATGCTGGGCTCGAGGCAGGATTCCTCGGAAGCCCAGTTCTTCGCCAACGCAACACAGGTGCAGGGCTCACTGCGCGCCGAGAGCCCCGACTTCGCGGTGCTGCTCGAGTCGCTGCCGAGTCTCAGCGGCAGCCGCTCCATCGTGCGAACCGGACCGGATGTCTGGAGGTCTCCGTCGCTCGTGCCCAGCGACCTGCCCGACGAGCTGGTGGCTGCTGTCGAGCGATCCGACCAAGCACACGCAATGCGCTACCGGCTGGACGGCGTCCCCCAGCTCGCTCTCGGCCTGCGGCTGCGCCCCGCAGCAGTGTCCCAGCTCAGCGAGACCTTGTACTTCGAAGTCGTCCCCCTCTCTGAGATCGAGGCAACGCTGGCGAACCTGCGCCTGATCCTGGGTGTCGGCGCAGCACTGGTCGTCCTGATCGGCGTTGCTATCGGCGCCTGGGCCGGCGGGCGACTGCTGCGCCCGCTGGCAACGGTCTCCGATGCCGCCAATTCGATCGCCCACGGCCGGTTCGACACTCGTGTCGAGCGCAGCGACGACCCCGATCTCGCCGTCATCGTGGAATCGTTCAACGACATGGCTGACGCCATGGAGCGCCGGATTGCCCGCGACGCCCGTTTCGCGTCCGATGTCAGCCACGAGTTGCGCTCCCCGCTGCAGACCCTGCGGAGCTCGATCGACTACCTGAACAGCCACCGAGACGAGCTGTCCGCTCAGGGCGCCACCGCGCTGGACCTGCTGGCCTCAGAAGTCGGCAGGTTCCAGCAGCTTGTGCAGGATCTGCTCGAGATCTCGCGACCCGACGCAGACGGATCGGTCTTCGAACGAGGACTCGTCAACGTCACCGAGTTGGTGCAGTTCCGGGTGCGAGCGCTCGGCGAGGAGGTGGATCTCGAGATCAGTCCCGCAGCCACCGATGCGGTGGTCATCGGCGACAAGCGGGGCCTTGCGCAGGTGTTCGACAACCTGTTGCGCAATGCCGACAAGCACGGCGGCGGCGCCACCCGAGTGGAGATCTCCCGTCCCGGCTACTTCGTGCAGGTCGCCGTGGAGGACAACGGTCCGGGCGTCGCCCCCTCCGAGCGGGACTTGGTGTTCGAGCGCTTCACCCGTGGGGCTGCGGCACGCAAGCGAGGGGCGGGAACCGGCGCCGGCCTGGGCCTCGCGCTCGTGTACGAGCACACTCGGCGCCACGGCGGCACCGTGCACGTGGAGTCGCGCGGCGACGGTCAGCGCGGAGCGCGCTTTGTGGTGGAACTGCCGATTGCGGGGCACCGGTGATCCGCCACCGGTGGTTGCGGTGTCTGGGCGGACTCGTGGCGGGCACCATGGCCTTGGCGAGCTGCGGGTTGCCCGCCGACGATGCTCCCAGGGAGGTCGAGGTACCGTCCGGGGTGTTCCCTGAACCCGAGGTCCCCCCGGCGGCGGGCACGGAGGTCCCCAGCCCCGGCACCTCCCTGCATGCCGTGTACTTCCTGCGAGACGGCCTGCTCGTGGAGCTGCAGCGGCGGCTGGCTGCCCCGGTGTTCCTGGATGCACCGCTCAACGAGCTGCTCGCCGGACCCACGCCTACGGAGGCGGAGAACGGCCTCGAGTCCGCCATTCCTGCGGGTACTGAAGTCGTGGACGTCCAGCTGTCGCGCAACAACGTGGTGTCGGTCCACCTCAACGAGGTCTTCTTCGAGGTGGAGGGCGCCCAGCGCGTCCGGGCGGTGGCACAACTGGTGCTGACCGCATCGGCGTTGGCAAGGGACACACAGGGCGTGCTGTTCTTCCTTGACGGCGCCGCGCAGTCACTGCCCGACGGCGCGGGAACGATCGCGCAGGTCCAGCCGGGTCAGTTGCCGCGAGCGCTGCGCGTCGAGGACTTCAGCGAGCTGATGCCGCTCACCCCGCTGCGCTCGATCAGCTCAACCTGACGAGCGCGTCGCACCCATCGGCAGGCGTGTCAGCCGGCGCGGTCCGCGCTGGGCCGAGGTCCGGGCGAAGCGCGAACGGGTGCCCGCGCGCAGTGCCGCCATGAACATCAGCATCGTGGGAAACACCTCGAGGCGGCCGAACAGCATGAGCACCATCATCACCGGCCGCGACCCGCGCTCGAACGCCAGCGCCGATGAGGTCGGCCCGGCCTCGCCCAGCGCCGGACCGATGGTGCCGATGGCCGAGACTGCGCCGGAGAAGCCCGTCTCGAGATCGTTGCCCAAGGCGGTCATCAGCACGCCGCCCGCCAGGGCAAGGCCCAAGTACAGCAGCACAAAGCCCAGCGCCCGTGCCGCAATGTCCTCCGGCACTGTGGTGTCCCCGAGGCGCATCGGCAGCACCGCCCTGCGGTGGCGGGCGCGGATCACTTCGCGGAACGCATATCGGGCCACGATCTGCAAACGCAGCACCTTGATACCGCCGGCGGTCGAGCCGGTCATGCCGCCGACTACGAACAGCCCCAGCAGCACCAGCTGCGCGGAAGGGGTCCAGAACTGCGAGTGGGTGTAGTCGGTAAGTCCGTAGCCGGTACTGGACCCCAGCGACGCTGCGTAGAACGCCGCCTCTCGCACGTTGGCGCCGAAGCTGAGCCTTCCCGAGTTGAGCATCAGCAAGGCAATTGCGGCACCGATGATGAGGCCCAGGTACCAGCGCAACTCCGAGTAGCTCCGCCGCTGCGACCTGGTGCGCGTGATCACATGCCAGTGGATGGAGAAACTTGCGCCGCACGTGATCATGCCGACGATCACCACGATCTCGACCGCTGTCGAGTCGAATGCGGCGATCGATGCCGAGTACGTCGAGAAGCCGCCGGTGGCCACCGTGGTGAAGGCATGCGCTACCGCGTCGAAGAGGCTCATCCCTGCAATCATCAGCGCCAGGGAGACTGCGACGGTCAGGCCGCCATAGAGCATCCACAGACGCCGAGCAGTGGCGGCGATGCGAGGCGTGAAGCGGTCGGCCGTGGGACCCGGCGCCTCATTGGCAATGAGTTCCAAGCCGCCGATCTTCAGCGCGGGAAGCACCCCCACAGCCAGCACGATCAGACCCATGCCGCCGAACCACTGGGTCATGCTGCGGAAGAAGAGGATTCCGTGGGCAACACCGTCGATGTCGATCAGGATCGTCGCACCTGTGCAGGTGAATCCGGAGATCGACTCGAAGAGCGCGTTGTCGGCCTCATGCCACGGGATCACGCCGCTGAACAAGAACGGCAGAGCGCCTGCCGCTGAGACCGCCAGCCATGTCCACGCCACCGAAGCGAACGCCGCCGAGGGATCAGCCCGGTCGGTTGCCGATGCGCTGCCCGTCATGGCCCCGCCGACGCTGGCGGTGATTGCTGCGGAGATCACCAGTGCCATCGCCCCGCCGCCCCCGTCGACAAGTGCGACGCCCGCCGAAATCACCATGCCGATGGCGACGAACACCAACGCGGCCCCGCTGATGTGCACCGAAGTGGATTCGATGCGGCGTCCGAGCAGCCAGAGTGGCCCACTCATCGCACGGCTGCTCCCGGGTGTCGGCGCCGTCGCCAATGTCCATGTCGCACAGCGCTCGTGATGGGATAGACGACGACGCTCAGTGCCACCGCCGCCGCAGTGACGGACATGCGGCCCACCAGCATGAGCAACCCTGCCGTCACGCGCCCCAGTGCATCGACGGCAGCCAAGTGACCGATCGAACCGACGGCGTCCATCGCGAATTCGGCATGCGACATCGCCGGCCCGACGTTCGACAGTGCCGACACGACATACGTCAGTGCTTCGACGACGCCGAGCCCGCTGGCACCCAGCACAATGGCAGCCGGAATCACCAGCAGCGCAGCCAGCAGCAGTTCTCCCACGATGCGGCTCATTGTCGTCTCAGTGATCGTGGAGCGTCCGATGTGCAGGCGCTCAGCCAGCGTGGGATGGACAGCACGGCGAAGCTCGCGCCCGATGTAGGAAACCAGCGTCAGCAGGCGTACCACCTTGAAACCGCCGGCCACCGACGCGCTCATGCCGCCCACCAGCATGAGCACCATCAGCAACGCCTGACTGCCAGTCGAGAATGCGACGAACGGTGTCGCTTCGAAGCCTGTCGTCGAGATCACCGAGACCACGGCGAAGAGCGACTTTCGGACATGCTCGGAGCCGAAGTCTCCGCTCGTCCACAGCGCCACTGCCACAGTGGAGAGCACGATCAGCGTGACGTACAGCCGGAACTCGTAGCTCCGGATGAAACGGGCCGGGTCGCGGCGCCGGATCGCCAGGAACATGAGCGGCAGGCTCACGCCGCCGGCCGCCATGCCGAAGATCGCCACCCATTCGACGGCAGCCGAGTCGAAATGGCGCAGCGAGTCTGCGTAACTGGAGAACCCTCCGGTCGAGGCCGTGGTGAGCGCATGCAGCCCGCTCTGCAGCACCGGCATGCCTGCCAGCGCGTAGCCGACCGCCACCAGCACGGTGAGCGCCCCATAGAGCAGCAGCAGCCGACCCATCGTGCCGGCGCTGCGCGCTGCCAGCCTGCGAGCCGAGCGGGTCGCCACTCCCCCGTCAGCATCCAGCCCGCCGACACCGAGATGCGGCAGCACTCGCACGAGGACGACGATGAACGCGGCGCCGCCCAGCCATTGCCCGACGGCCCTCAGGGCCAGCATCCCTCCGCCGAGGTCCAGCTTCCCGTCTCCGGCAATGGCTTCCGGGATTGCCGTGCTGTTGGTACCGGTTATCGTCGCCGCAGCTTCGGCGAACGCCGTCGCCAGCGCTGCCGGTTCCACCGTGCCGGTCGCGAGGTGGGCGATCGCTACGGCAGCTACCGCCGCAAGCGCTCCCAGCACGAGCGCCGTCAGCGTCTGACGCTCAGTGATGCGTCGTTCACACCGGCAAAATCGCAGCAACCCCAAGGCGAGCAGCGCGATGGCGGTACCTGCGACCAGCAGCGGGACGGCGTCAGCACCGGACTCACCGCTCGCCGCGACACGCCCCCCTGCCAGCCAGTCGAAGAGTGCGCACGCCGCAAACACTGGTGAGGCAGCAGCCAGCACCACCAGCGCGGTCACCGCCAAGGTGGATTCGTACGGCCCGCATGCCCACGCATGCAGCGCACCGTCGACGGCTCGCACCACCCGCACAACCAGTCGGCGAAGCCGTTTGCGCCCGGAAGCCCGGCGAGCCGGACGGGGTGTCACCGAAAAGCCTGCTTGACCTCGTCCACGCAGTCAGGCGTCACAAAGGCGACCACATGGTCCCGCGCCCTCAGCTCGCTCCGGCCCCGGGCTATACGGGCCTTGCCGTCCCGCACGATCGCGGCGAGCAGCATCTGACCGGGCAGGTGGAGATCCCGCACCAGCGAGCCGTCGGCGCGAGAACCCGAACCCACTTCAATTTCCTGTACCTCGACATCGCCTTCGAGGAAGGTCGCGACGGCCGTGACATCGCCCCGAACCATTCGCAGGACCATATTGGCGCTGGCGGTACGGGGCGACAGGGCTGCGTCAATGCCAACCTGCTCCAGCAACGGAAGCAATGACAGGCGGTGCACGACAGCGATGGCCTCAGTGGCGCCTGCGGATTTGGCGTACAGGCAGGCCAAGACGTTGGCGTCGTCCTCGCCCGTGACAGCGACGACGGCATCGAAGCTGCCGATGTCCTCACGGGCCAGGATGTCGATGTCGGTGATGTCACCGTGCAGCACCAGTGCGCCAGCGTGGAGATCGCTCAGCTCGAGGCAGCGTTCGTGGGCCAGTTCGATGATGACGACCTCGATGTGACGCTCCAGCAGGCGACCGGCCAGCAAGTCGGCAGTTCGGCCCCCGCCCAGGATCATCACACGGCGCAAGTCCGATCGGTGAAGGCCCATGATCTCCATGAGTTCGCGCCGCCCCTGTCGTCGGCAGACCACTCGCAGCAGATCGTTCGGCAGCAGCGTTGTCTCGCGCCGCATCACGGTAGTCTCCCCGTCACGCGACAACGCGCCGAAGATGAAGTCCCACTCGGGCTCGTAGTAGGCGCCGACCTCAGCCATGGTCATGCCGACCAGCGGCGCGTCATGGGCGAGGCGGGCACCGACCACAAGCACCTCGCCATTGGCGAGTTCGTTGATGTCCGACGCGCCGTGATATACGAGCAGATCCATGATGGAGTCAGCGGTCTGCTCGTCGGGATCGAGCACCAGATCGACGCCGATCGCGTTGCGCAGGTTGCGACCCGGCGCACCTCGCAGATCGCTGTCCTGCAGGCGGGCCACCGTGGCGGGTACACCGCTCTGGCGGGCCTGCATGCACGCCAACAGGTTCACCTCGTCGGAGTCGGTGACCGCTACCACCACTTCCGCCCGGCCGAGTCCGGCCTCATCGAGCACGCGAGGGTTGGTGCCGCTGCCATGCACCGTCAGCAAGTCGACTTCGGAGGCAAGAGCAGCGAGCCTGCCAGAGTGCTGATCGACGACGATGACGTCGTTTCCCTCACGGCTGAGGCGTTCGGCGATATAGCTCCCGACCTCGCCAGCCCCCACCACGAGAATCCTCACATTCGGTGACCCTACTTCGATGCGTCCTGGGATGATGTCATCATGAGCGGAATCCATGGAGGAGGGAGCACAGTGGCACTTGTCGTGGCAATCGACGCCGGAACAACCGGTGTGCGCTCGATGGCAGTGAATGAAGCCGGTGCCGAGGTGGCCTACGCCTACCGATCGCTCCCGCAGTACTACCCGGGACCGGGCTTGGTCGAGCACGATCCGCACGAGATCTGGGAGGTCACGGTCGCCACGCTGAACGAGCTCTGTGCCAGTCTGCGGGCGCTCGGCGACGGCCGGATGCCGACGGTGGCGGCCATCGGCATCACCAACCAGCGCGAGACCATCGTGGCTTGGGATCGCCGAACCTCTGAGCCGCTCGCGCGGGCCTTGGTCTGGCAGGACGTCCGCACGGCATCCCGCTGCGCCGATCTGGAGTCCGCGGGGTGCCTCGCCGAAGTGCGCCACCTGACGGGACTGGTGCTCAGCCCCTACTTCAGCGGCACCAAGGCCGAGTGGCTGCTGCGAGACGGAGGGGTGTCCGCGAACGCTGACCTGGCCTTGGGCACCGTCGACAGCTGGCTGATGTGGAAGCTGAGCGGCGGCGCCGCATTCACCACAGACGCCACGAATGCCTCGCGCACGCTGCTGTATGACCTCAACACAGGCGAATGGTCTGCGCCGATGTGCGATCTGCTGTCGGTGCCGGTCTCGGCCCTGGCCGAGGTGCGCCCCTCTGCCGGGCGTTTCTGCCTCACTGCGGATACGACTGCACTAGGGCCGGGCGTCGCAGTGAGCGGTGTCGCCGGCGACCAGCAGGCGGCGCTGTTCGGCCAGGGCTGCCACGAGGTCGGGATGGCAAAGAACACCTACGGAACCGGCTCGTTCGTGCTGATGAACGTCGGCGACACTTGTCCCTCCCCGATCGAGGGACTGCTCACGACAGTGGCCTGGGATCTCGGCGACGGCCCGGTCTATGCGCTCGAAGGCTCGATTTTCGCCACGGGTGCGGCCGTGGGGTGGTTGACCGGCATTCTGGATGGCGCCGCTGATCCCATGGCAGTCGAGGCGCTCGCTCGCAGCGCAGCGGACAGCGGCGGGGTGATCGTGGTGCCGGGGTTCGCAGGACTGGGCAGCCCCTGGTGGGATCCCGACGCACGGGGGGCGATCATGGGCCTGACCTTTGCGACGCAACCGGCGCACATTGCGCGTGCGACGATCGAGTCGATGGCGTTGCAGACCCGTGACGTCATCGAGGCAATGACCGCCGGTGCCGGCCGCGACATCGCCGAGCTGCGCATCGACGGCGGCGCAGCCACGAACGACCTGCTGTGCGCCATCGTGGCCGACCAGCTCGGCACCGCCGTGAGCCGACCAGTGGTGACCGAGACCACCGCCCTGGGCGCGGCGATGCTGGCGGGACTGGCGGAGGGGGTCTGGTCCTCCCCCGCCGAGGCAGCATCGCTGTGGCGGCTGGACCGGCGCTTCGAACCCGGCCCGGGGCGCGCCGACGCCGACGGGCTTCACGGGAGATGGCGTGCAGCGCTCGAACGGATCCTGCATCGGCCCGTGGCCTGATGCGCCCGAGGCGGGAAGGATCCCACCCAAGCCGGTGTCAGCCCGGCGGCGCCAGCGCGTCGAGCACAGTGCGCATCTGCGTGACTGCCTGGCGGATGCGGTGCTCGTTCTCGACCAGCGCGAACCGCACGTGGCCCTCTCCCCCCGGTCCGAAGCCGACACCAGGCGACAGGGCCACGTTTGCCTCGTTCACCAGCAACTTGCAGAACTCGACCGAACCCAAGTGCCGGTACGGTTCGGGGATCCTCGCCCAAGCGAACATCGTCCCCTTCGGCGGTGCGAGGTCCCAGCCGATGCGCCCGAGTCCGCGCACCAGCGCATCCCTGCGGTTGCGATAGGTCTCGCGAACCTCGGAGGGGAAGTCGCGGTTTTCGTTCATGACCACCGTGGCTGCGATCTGGATCGGCTGGAACGTGCCGTAGTCGAGATAGCTCTTGAGCTTGGCGAGCGCTGCGATCACCTCGGCGTTGCCCATGCAGAAGGCCACCCGCCACCCCGCCATCGAGTACGACTTGGTGAGGCTGTAGAACTCGACCGCGACTTCCTTGGCACCGTCGGCCTGCAGAATCGAGGGCGGCTCGTAACCGTCGAATCCCAGATCGGCGTATGCAAAGTCGTGAACGAGCAGCACCTCCCGCTCGCGGGCGAAGTCCACGATCCGTTGCATGAACTCCCCGTCGACGCATGCCGTGGTGGGATTGTGCGGGAACGACAGCACGATCACCCGCGGCCGGGGCCACGAGTACTCGAATCTCTCCACCAGCCGCTCGAAGAACGTCTCGCCGACATCGAGCGGCACCTCCCGCACGCTGGCCCCCGTAAACAGCGGCCCGAAGAGGTGAATCGGGTACGAGGGCGCCGGCACGAGGCAGGCGTCGCCCGGACCCAGCAGCGTCCACATGAGATGCGAGAAGCCCTCCTTCGCACCGATCGTGTTGATGACCTCGGTATCGGGGTCGAGCTCGACCCCCCACTGGCGCCGATACAGGTCAGCGGCCGATTCACGCAGCTTGGGAATGCCGCGGCTGGCCGAGTAGCGATGGTTTCGTACGTTGAGCGCCGCTTCTGCCAGCTTCTTGACAGCGCGCTCGGGCGAAGGCAGATCAGGATTGCCGAAGCCCAAGTCGATCACGTCGGCACCAGCTCGCCGACGCTCGATCTTGAGCGTGTCGATGATCGTGAAGACGTAGGGCGGCAAGCCCTCGATGCGGCGGAACTCCATGGCCGAGGGGAACTCCGAGGTCGCCCTAGCCCAAGGGGCCGGTCTCGAGCCGAGCCGCGAAGTCAGCGAGCGCGGTGTGGGCGATCCGCCGCTCCGCCCGGCGCTTGACGAATCCCGGCAGCGGAACGGCGAGTTCCAAGGCGAGCTGGTACAGCACTTCCGTGCGTCCGGGCTCGGCCGTCAGGTTGAACTCGTAGCGACCGTCGAGCTGTTTGACGACATCGCCGTCGACGAGCTTCCACCTCAGTCGGTGAGGTGCTCCGCCGTGGTCGTACGCAAGCGTGTAGCTGGCAGTGCGCCCGAGTGCTTCGACGCGGAACGCGGCTTGCTCGACACGACCGTCGAGATCGCGCTCGACGACCGAGACGGACGAGATGTCGGTGGCCCATTCGGGGTAGCGCTCGATGTCTGCGATCAGCGCGTAACAGTCATCAGGCGACGCCGTCACGACTGTAGTCATTGTCATCTCGTCGATCATGGCGACGTTCCCGGTTCGCTGTCGTGGTCACACCATTGTCTCAGGACACGGCCCTCGAACGGCTGCAATTTGTGCATCGATTCGTCGACAGTCGTCCAACGCATTGCAAACAGCGCAGCAAAAGGCTGGAGAGCCGCGCAGGCTGGCAACCTTTCTGTTGTCGCACCTGCTGTGTCCCGCTCTTGTTCTCAATCTCGAATCGATATGCGCTCACGGCCGCCCGGGCCACGGCTTCGCCTGCCGGCTCAGCCTCTTGGCAGCGGGAGCGGTCAGGACAGGGCTGCGACAAGGCGCCGCGCCCCGATGTCGTAAGCAAAGTGCTCGGTTGCTGCGGCACGCGCGGCACTGCCCATCTCTGCTCGTCGAGCTGGATCTGACAGCAATTGCGATATCGCATCGGCGACCTCGACCGTCTCGTCCGGCCGGTCGACGACAAGGCCCGTGTGGCCATGCCAGACGGCCTCGTGACTCCCGCCCGAACGTCCTGCGACGGCTGCGATGCCGCACGCCGCCGCTTCGGCGAACACGATGCCGAAGCCCTCTTGCTCGAGTCCGGTCCAGCGGCTGCGGCAGGGTGCAGCGAAGACGTCGCCCATGGCCATGACCTCGGGCAGCTCGGACGCGCTCACGCGGCCTAGGAAGCGAATCGTCGCCGCGTTGTCCCGTGCTAGGCGCTCAAGTCGCGCCCGATCCCGACCTGCGCCTGCGACGGCGAGCGCAAGCCCCCGATGGCCGGCGGCCAGTGTCGAGACGGCGCTGATGACCGTATCGACACCCTTGCGCGGCACCAGCCTGCTCAGGCTCACCACAAGCGGTCCGTCATCTAATCCGTAGCGGGCTCGAATCGAGCGTCGCTCGTCGGAGTCTCGCGGGACAAACCGCTCTGTGTCGACACCGGGCGGCACCTCGACGATCGGCAGCGCTGCGCCCGCACAGCGCCGGGCTTCTGCTGCGGCGTATCCGCCGGCAGAGATGATCAGCGAAGCGGACCGCAGGACGCGGGCCATCAGTGCAGTGAACCCGGGCAGACGCGCGGGGATCGCGACCTCGGCGCCGTGCAGCACGACGCCATAGCTCAGACCCAATCGAGGGCCGAGGACCCCGAGCGGCAGCGCAGGGTCGAGCAGGACCAATTCAGCGCCCATCTCGTTTGCCAGCGACCGGATCTGCCGTGCGAGGCCACGATGGGGCAACAGGACAGGGTCGCGGGTTCGCACGATGCGCATCGGCGCGGCAGCATCGAACGTCGCCGCGCCCCGGTAGGGCGTGGTCAGCACCGTGACGCCTTCGGTGGGCAGCCGCCGCCACAGGTCCCACAGGTAGTTCTGGATCCCGCCGATCTTGGGCGGGAAGTCATTTGTGACCAGCAGATGCGGTCGCATCAGCCGCTGCTGATCCTGGGTCCGGTCGAACGGGCAAGCTCGGCGGCGACCATGCCGTCCGAGTCGTGCGTCAAGAAGCCAACTGCCTTTGCGCCTTCGACCAGATCGTCCCGGCCGAGACGGCGGGCCGCCCACACTGCGTGGCTGGCAACCACGGCCGAGGGCGAGGCGAGCGCCTCGCGAACGACCTCCTCGACATCCGGATCGGTGGGGTCGCCGACATTGCCGAGAACGATCAGCGCGTTGCGACGCAGGTACTCAGGCCTGCGTCGGGGGATGTACCAGTGCCCGAACGTTCCCATGAGGTCGTCGTCGGTCATTCCCAGCAAAGCGACGACGTCGATCGAGCCGCGGCGCGCATCGCGGCCCGCTCCGACTTGGACTGGTTGACGCTGCGAACGAGTCCGTCGGTCGTGGGACAGTCCGCTGATCGGGTCGTTGTAGGGGCAGACAACCTGGCAGTCATCACAGCCGTAGATCCGATGGCCCAACGCGTCTCGGTGTTCGGGCGGAAATGCGCCGGGCGCCTGGACGAGCCACGCCAGGCACCGGCGTGCATCGAGCACTCCCGCCTCGTCCAAGGCGCCGGTGGGACAGGCTGTCTGGCAGCGACGGCACGGGCCGCAACCGTCGGGTTGGGCTTCTGCTGCGACGGGGAGCCCCGCTGTCGTCACCACCGAGCCCAGAACGGTCCACGAGCCCAGCTCGCGCGACAGCAGCATCGTGTTGCGGCCCAGCCAGCCGAGTCCGGCACGGGCCGCCGCCGCCCGATCGGTGAGGCGGTTGTCGTCGCAGACGATCTGAGCATCGTGGCCGTCGTGGCGCAGGATCTCGCTGATCCTCTCGAGCCCGTCGCGCAGCTCCCCGTAGGCATCGGTCGCGACGTAGGCCGCAACAGCAGCGCTGTTGGCCCGGCGGATCCCACTGACGTCGGGGGCGTCCTCCTCGGGCGGACGGTAGACGCGTGCGCACACCACGATGCTGCGCGCCCCAGCCAAGATCGATGCCGGTGTGGTCGAGCGCTCGGGTCGCCCGTAGGTGAACCACATCCCGGCGTGCAGCCCGGCGGTTTTGCGCTCGATGATGGCGCGCCGCTCAGCGAGAAATGGCGCCACATCGGTCACGCCCACTGCATCGAGACCGGCATCTGCGGCAGCCTGCCGGATCTTGCCCAGCAGCGTCGATTCAGCCCGCTCAGTCACGGGATCAGTGTGCCGCGGCCGCCCCAGAGACACTGAGGACGGGACGCGGCCCCGTTCGGGCGGGTCGTCTTATGCTGGAATTGGCGACAAGCCGCGGCCGGTGCGATGTACGAAGACCAAACTGACGTCTGGGTTGGCCGTCAATACGGCCCGTACAAAATCACCGGGGTGCTGGGTCGTGGCACGGTGGCGCACTGCTACCGGGCGACGACGCTGAGAGGCGACGAGGTCGGCCTCAAGGTGCTGACACCCTTCGCCGAGGCTCGCGCGGAGGTCCGGTCGCTCTTCGAGCAGGAATACGAACTCATGGCCCGCCTGGATCATCCCAATGTTCTCGCAGTGCACGGTGCTGGGGTGATCGGCGGAGCGCACTACATCGAGATGGAGATTGTCGAGGGCGAGACTTTGGCGGACAGATGCGCCAGCCGCCACCCGCCGTCGCTGGCAGAAGGCATCGCCGCGATCCAGCAGATCTGCGCTGCGCTCGACCATGTCCACGAACGCCGGATCGTCCATCGCGATGTCAAGCCGTCGAACATCATGCTCGACCCCCAACCCGAAGGCGGCGATCGGGCAGTGCTGTTCGACTTCGGCCTCGCACATGACCTTGACGGCCCGCCCTCGCCGCCGGGTCGGGTGTACGGCTCGCCGATGTACCTCTCTCCCGAGCAGGCCTTGGCGAATCCTGTCGACGCCCGCACCGACATCTACGGCCTCGGTTCGACGCTGTATGTCCTGACGGTTGGCTCGGCCCCGTTCTATGGCGAGCGGAACGATCTCCTGCATGCTCATGTCCGCTTTCCGCCGCCGGATCCGGCTGAGCGGGGGGTGTCGCCCGAGCTGTCGGAGATCATCCTGACGGCGATGGCAAAAGCACCCGACGACCGCTTCGCCGGCGGTGCCGACCTCGCCGCAGCCTTGGCTGCCCTCGAGATTCCCGCCCACGAGAGCGAACGCCGTCGAGGGTTCTTGCGCCGGCTGAGAGACCGGGCACAAAGCACAGCGCCGGCTGAGAGACCGGGCACAAAGCACAGCGCCGGCTGAGAGACCGGATTCAGCTCACGCCGTGCCGGTAACGCTCGACGACCTCGGCTTCGTCGACGCCGTAGACCAAGACTGTGGAGACCGGTGCCTGGTCGAAGGAGACGATCGCCATGACGCGGCGATCCCCCGGCCGCACCCCGACGACGGTGCCCGTCATGCCCACCAGCGAGTCTCGACGTTCGTCGTTGGTGCCTGTCAGCCGGATGATGTCCCCGACGCCGAACGGCAGGGACAGGCCGACGACCATGTCAGCCGACGCCTGCGGCCAGATCGTTCGTGAGGGCGATTGCCGCCTTGAGCTTGGCGGCGGCGCGCCCGTCGGCCACCGCCTCTCGGGCCATCTCGAACCCCTCGGCGAAGTCCGCTGCGAGGCCCGCCACGACCAGCCCGGCGCCGGCGTTCAGACACACGATGTCCGCTCGAGGGCCGATCTCGGACCCTGACAGGATCGCCCGGAGAATGTCGGCATTCTGCTGTGGGGTGCCGCCGAACAGAGCCGCACGGTTGACTCGCTCCAAGCCGATCGACGCGGGATCGAATTGGTACTCGTCGACGATCTCGCTGTCACGGACGTCGTAGATGCGGGTGAGATCGGTCAAGGTGATCTCATCCAGCCGGTCTGCACCGTGGACGACCAAGGAACGTTCAGATCCACGCGCGGCCAGCACGCCTGCTACCCGCGGCGCCATCACCGGATCGCTCACGCCGAGCAATTGGCGCTTCACGCGACCGGGATTCGAGAGCGGACCCAAGAAGTTGAACGTAGTAGGAACGCCCAATTCGCTGCGCACCGGTGCGGCGAAGCGCATAGCCGGATGGAACAGCTTGGCGAACGCGAAGCCAAGCCCGATCTCGGCGATGCAGCGCTCAACTTCAGGCCCACCCAGCTCGGTCGCGAGGCCGAGCGCAGTGAGCGTGTCGAATGAACCGGACGACGACGTGGCCGCCACGGAGCCGTGCTTGCAGATCACCGCGCCTGCGCCAGCAGCTACGAACGAGGCCATGGTCGACACGCTGAGCGCATGCTGTTGGCGTACGGGAGCACCACCGCTGCCCACGATGTCAATGGCCCCGGGGGGCGCCGCGAGCGGTACAGCGTTGTCGAGCATCGCGTCGACGAGGCCGGTGAGCTCGAGAACCGACCCCCCCTTCATGCCGAGAGCAATGATGAAGCCGGCGAGTTGGGCGTCGGTCGCGCCGGAGCTCAGGACGCTCCTCAATGCCGCCCGGGCAACCTCAGGACTCAGGTCGATCCCGTTGATCAAGTCGGTCAGCACGGCCTTCCAGCCTCCGTAGTGCGTCAGAGAAGGCGCGTCGGCGTCACTGTTGGCAGCGGCTGTATTCACGCACCGGAGGCTAGCTAGGCACCTCGGGCGGTCTTGTCGGCTCTGCAGTCAACTGGATGCGGCTGCGGCCTGGGCGTTGCGGGCGCGCGCTGCGGCGCGGCGGCGGCGGCGAACGATGCGTACACGCTCGACGGCCGTCTGCCCGCCCCAGACGCCATCCTTCTCCCGAACAGCGATCGCGTACTCCAAGCATTCGCCTGAGACCGCACACGCCGCACAGACCGCCTTCGCCTCAAACGCCGTCTCGTCATCCTCGGAGGGATAGAAGATCTCCGCTTCGAGGCCTCGACAGGCAGCGTGGCGCTGCCATTCGAGCATGTCGACGACGAGGCTGTCCTGGTCGGAGGCCACGACTCGAACTGGTACCGAGGGCGCAGACCGCCGGCCCTCGGTCGCCGGACTGACGCGTGCCGTTGCTGTGACAGTGCTCATCCCACGCGCAATCTTGCCGATCGGATGCCGCTTGTCAAGGCCTTATTGAGCGTTCAGTAGCCACCGATTGTTCCATGTAGTGACCGATGTCCCGCCGGCGCAGACTGTTTGCGCACACGCAGGCACCTCTGGGTCCCTGCATTGCCGATCCTTCGCCGCCGGGCAGTGAGGACATCGATGCGCAGTCTGTTGGGAGTCTTCGGCCGAACCGCGGAGCGACGGGCCGTCGTGCCCGGAGCGATCATGTCCACCGGCACCGCGCTGGTCGTGGGTGTCGGGGGAGGCAGCCTGGTTGCTGAGCAGACCCCGGCTGCCTATGCCGTGAACGGATTGCTGTTCGGCGGCTTGATCGCCGGGGGCGCGGTCGCCGCCTTCCGAGCGAGCGAGAACCATCTCCTCACGGCGATCCTGACCTCCGGCCCAGTGATAATCCTTGCCGTGGTGGTGCAGACAATCCGCCGCTTCGGCCCCGGCGAGGCTGTCGGGGCGCTCGGGATTCCCCTTGTGATGCTGCTGTCTGCCTCGCTGGCATCGTTGGGGGGTGTGCTCGGGACCATGGCGCGCCATCGTCGGCGGTCGCTCCTCGATCCGGAGCGACCGCGACACCGAGGAAATCGCTGACTTGAGTGGCGAGCCACCGAAGTAGCCTTCAGGATTGCGGTGAGTCGGCCGGGTGGCCGCGGACTGAGCTGCTTCGTCGGACCGCAGCGTGCGAGCCGGCGGTCAATGCGCAGTCCGAGGAAGGTCGGGACTCCACAGGGCAGGGAGCTGGCTTGCAACCAGGCGCCGCGAGGCGACGGAAAGTGCAACAGAGAACAGACCGCCGATGGACCGGGCACCACCCGGTCACAGGCAAGGGTGAAACGGTGCGGTAAGAGCGCACCATCGCCGGGGGCGACTCCGGCGGATCGGCAAACCCCTCCCGGAGCAAGGCCAAGCAGGGGTCGGGCGGCCCGTCTGATGATCCCGGGTAGGCCGCTCAGATGGATGGCCACCCCGACGGCACCAGCCGACGGACAGAATCCCGCCTACAGGCCGACTCACCGCACCATCGGCCGTCTCGCTGGGCGACCGGCCAGCGCACATGACGAATCGCGGTCAGCCTCTGTCGCTCAAGTGCGCTGTGTCGTTGTAGGACACCAGTCGCTGCTGGTGTCCCCTGAATCCGATCCTGGTGATCTGGGCCTGCGACACATGCAGATGCCACGAAATCTCATTGGGAGTGCCCAGCGTCCATTTCACCGCCGACTTGATCGGGGAGACATGCGTGAAGACGGCGACCCTCCCCTCAGCAGCCTCCGCAGCCAGCTCGTCGCATGCCGCTGCGACCCGCTCATTGAGCTCGGCGAGCGATTCGCCTCCCGGCGGGGCGAACCCAGGGTCGGCCCGCCAGCGCTGCCACCGCTCGGTGCGAATCTCTGAGACCGGTATGCCGTCCCACTCGCCGTAGTCCAGCTCCGACCAGCGTGCATCGACGGAGATCTCCAAGCCGAGCAGCTTCGCAGTGGCCTCGGCCGTCTGGCGCGCTCGCAGCAGCGGCGAGCAGAGGATGCGATCCGGCCGGTCATCAGGCAAGCTCAGCGCGGCAGCGATCTGCTCCGCCTGCTCCATGCCGACCGCATCCAGCTCATTGTCGGCGCGGCCCTGCAGCAACCCGGCCGCGTTGGCACTCGTGCGCCCGTGGCGCACGAGCATCAGCATGGGCGCCCGTGGCGCACGAGCATCAGCATGGGCGCCCGTGGCGCACGAGCATCATGGTCAGGTTCCCCCGTCTCGGCGCTGCTGAGATCCGGCCGGGTAGCGCAAGCGCCCGGCACGCCAGAAGTCTGCCCTGCGCGCAGGGTCCTGTGCGAATCCGGCGGAACGCCACACCCACCAGCAGCCGGCAATGCCTGCCGACTCCATCGCGACATTCAGCCATACCGGTCGAGACGCGAGCGGCAGCGTCGTGGCGATGCTCACACCGCCCACGGGCCACCAGAACAGGTCGGACTGCAGCCACGCACCGTCGAAGAGCTGATGCCAGAACACCCCGATCGGCAGTGCCAGCCAGCGGCGTCGTGCCCGCCTGCGTCCCATGGTGACCAGCATCACCGCGACGAGGCCGGCTGCCGGCAGCATCAACGAGTGCGTGACAGGCGCCCCACCGCTTGCCGTGTACAGCACATCGGGCAGCAAAGCGCCGGCGACGATGATGCGATGATCGATGGCGGGGTCGCCGAACGACCACCGCATCGCCAGCAGCGACGTCGCCACGAACCACAACAGCATCAGATGACTCGCCCGCAGCGCTGAACCGGAGGACTCAGCGAACCAGCAAAGCGCCGCAGTGAGGACACTCGGCCAACTTGTCCGGTTCGAGATGAGCGATGCGCTCGTGATCCACCGAGGGGACCTCAAGGTGGCATGCACTGCAGGTGGTCCCGATCAGCCGTCCCACAACCGGCTCGCCACGCGCAACGGCTCGCCGCTGCTCGTACACCGAGATCAGCTCCGGGTCTGCCGATGCAACCAGAGCTTCTCGTTCGACGAGCACTCCATTGCGCTCGGTCTCGGCTTCGCGCTCTGCAATGGCAATTGCAGCGTCGAGATCCTGCCTGCGTGAGGTGGCCTCCGACTGTCGAGCAGCCAAGGCATCACGCTCGCTGTTGAGAGGCTCGAGCTGTTCCATCAGATCGAGGATCCGATCCTCGATCTCTATCTGACGCCGCCCGAGCGCATCAGCTTCGGCGGTGAGCGCTTCGGCTTCTCTCGGCGAGGTGAGGTGGCTCTCGTACAGGCGCTCGGTGTTCTGCGCTCGCTTGGACTCAATGCGAGCGACCTCGTCCTCGTGCCTGCGCTGCTGTCGCTCGAGATCGGCGATGCGACCCTCGAGTGCTCGCATCGCCGATCCCCATGCAGTCAGCTGGGTGTCGATGCCAGCGCGGGCCTCGCGGTCTCCCAAGTGGGCAACTCGATGATCGATCTGCTGGAGCCGCACGTCGAGATCTTGCAGCAGCGCAAGCGTCCCTAGGCGGCTTGTTGGATGTGCTGGCTCGAAAGCGTCTGATGTCATCGCTTTGTGGTGATGGAGGCAACAAGCTTGGGTTCAGGCTTGGTCGTCTTCGGTCGCGTCCACGCTAGAGGCCCCCTCCCCCTGTTCGGACTGTTCGGAGCTGCCCGATGTGAGGCTCTCAGGAGCGGGGGCGCCATGCGTATCACCGAGCGACTCCGCCGCGCTCGCTGCGAGCTCGGCGGCGATCTGGGTGCAGCGAATCCACTCGAATCGCGTCTCGCCATCCGCAGCGGGAACCGCAACCCTGCACAACGCATCGGGCAACGGTTCGAATTCGTTGCCGGCCGTCGGGCGGACCATGCTGCAGGGCAGGTCGAATTCGAGCGGAGGCTCCGACGGCAACACCGAGACGGCGACGGTGCAGGTGTCGCCGGCGACGAACAGGTACTGGCTGGCCCGGGGCGGGGGCGGTGCCGGATCGAATTCCAGCAGTGGCGTGGCATCCAGCGCCTCGCCCATGTAGGCAGACCAGACACGAGCCGGGATCCAGCCCCCCGTCGCCCGCCGTCCCTGGATCTCTCCCATCGGAACCTGCTCGTCGGGATGGCCCATCCATACGGCTGTCGACATATGAGGCGTGAATCCCACGAACCACGCGTCATGGAACGCCTGCGTGGTGCCGGTCTTGCCAGCCGAGACCTGGCCGCTTGTGAGCTGTGAGCGCGTTCCCGTCCCTGATTCCACATTTGCTTCGAGCACTGCGGTCACCCAGTCCGCCGTCGAATCCGACACCACCCTGCGGCCATGCGGCACGTGCTCATAGATCACTTCCCCGAAGTTGTTCTCGATTCGGGTGACGTAGAACGGCTCCATCCGGATGCCGCCGTTGGCGAACGTGCCGTATCCCACCGCTTGCTCGAGCGGCGTGACCTCTTGGGCGCCCAACGAGATGGATGGATAGGGCAGGAAGCCGTCGTCGCCTGATCGGCCGATGAGACGGTTCGCCATCTCGACGACCTCATCGAGTCCGATGGCCAAGCCCAGCCGGACGAATGCGCAGTTGGAACTGGCGGTTGCCTGATCCTCCAAGGTGGCCAGGCGCCCGGGGCTGTTCGCGAAATTCGAGACCTCGTAGTCCGCGAGTGGGGGGTTGGGGAAGACGCAGGGTCCCTGCCCGCTGATCGTGTCGAACGGGTAGAAGTCGGCCTGTTCGATCGCGGCAGCCAAGACATAGGTCTTGTACGAGGAACCCGGCTGGCGGAGGCCTTGGGTGGCCAGATTGAACTCGGAGTCGCTGAACGCCGGACCGCCGATGAAGGCAAGCACAGCTCCTGTGGTGGGGTCGACGCTGGCGATGGACACCTCGAACTCGCCGGTGCCCTCAGGCAGAACCTCGGAGACCGCGGCACGCATGGCCGACTGCAGGTCGGGACGCAGCGTTGTCCACACGCGCAGTCCCCCACCGAAGACTTGGCTGAAGCGGGCCTGATAGGTGTCACCCAAGGCGGGGTTTGCCAGCAGCGCCTTGCGCACCTCGACCAAGAAGTAGTCGCGGCGCAGCGTCATGTCGGTGCGCCGCGGTGACAGGTTGCGGGCCGGCAACGACCGGCGCTCGAAGGCAGCCTGCTGTGTCGCGGTGATGATCCCGGCATCGACTGCCTGCTGGAGCGATTGGCTGCGACGCCGCGTCATCGTCGCGATGTTCTGGTCGAAGCCGTCGAAGAGCCCTGGACTGCGGATGAGGCTGGCCAGGAATGCCGCATCGCCGACATCGAGCGCGGAGACGTCCTTGCCGAAGTAGGTCTCCGCCCCAGCCTGCAGGCCGTAGGCCCCGTTGCCGAGATACATCTCGTTGACATAGAATTCCAAGATCTCCTCCTTGGAGAATTCCTCCTCCAGTCGCGCAGCGATGACCGCTTCGCGGATCTTGCGGTTGAAGCTCCGTTCGTCGCCCACCACACGCAGCTTTACGATCTGCTGGGTGATCGTCGAGCCGCCGGACGTGATGCCGCCGGCGGACACGCCTGAGACCAGGGCCCGGGCGGTTGCTCGCAAGTCGACGCCGTTGTGCAGCCAGAACTTGGCGTCCTCGACAGCCACGATCGTGGCGAGCACGTCAGCAGGCACCTGGTCGAGGGTGATGATCTCTCGATCAACGTCGTTGACCAGAATGCCGATCGGATTGCCTGCCGAGTCGAATACCTGCGTGCGCTGCGCCCCGGGACGCAGATCGATCGTGATGCGATCACGGTCGCGTTCGACGGCGTCGAGCGTGCGGGCGACATGGGGTGCCGAGGCGCGGGCGCCGAGCGTCACGAGTGCTGCACAGACCGCGATCATCACGGCGAGCAGAGGCAGCCGAGCGAAACGACGGATGGCATCCACGTTGAACTGCAAGGTACCGGGCTGAAGCTGCCCCAGCAGCGGCGTCGCAAGCCCATCGCGCCACAACTGCGTCTCGGCGCATCACACTGGTGGCATGGCGGGCGCTGTATCAGCCGAGTGGCTGCGGGAGGTGGCGCACCTCGATGCTCGCTGTGTCTGGATCATCGACGGAGGACCACATGTCCCTCGTCGGCTCCCGCCGGGCGAGCCGTCGTGTGTGATCGCTGTCGACCGGGGTCTGGCTCACACATTGCGATTGGGCCTGCGGCCGCATGTGGTCGTGGGAGATTTCGACTCGGTCGACGCCGGGATGCTGGCCCGGACCCGCGGCGAATGGCCCGACCTAGTGGTCCGGCGCCACCCTCCGAACAAGGCGCACAGCGATCTGGATCTCGCGTTGGGCTTCGCTTGGGGCCTCGATCCTGATCAGATCGCCCTCGCGAGCGGTGGTGGAGGGCGCCTCGACCATCTGCTGACGTCGGTGACCTTGCTGGCGCGTCCGTGCTATGCAGCGCTGCCGCTGGTTGCCCACCTCGGCCAGAGCGTGGTGCGCTCGGCCACCGCCGCCATGTCCATGGAACTGACCGCCGATGACGGCAACCTGCTGACGCTGCTCGCCGTGGGCGGCACGGCCCGCCTGCACACCACTGGATTGCGATGGGACCTGACGGGGGCAATGCCGCTGCAAAGTACAGCGACCCTCGGACTGAGCAACGAGTTCATCGGGCGCCTGGCACTGGTGCACGTTGCATCAGGCACTGTGCTGGCACTGCAGGCACATGGCAAGCCGATTCCGTAGAAGCCGGACCACAGGCTCACACGCTGGACGGGTCGCACTCTGTCTCGCAGTGCTGGCGTGCGCAGGCGCGATGTTCACTGCTGCATGTGCCGACACGGGTCAGGGCTCTGCCGCCGTGCGCGTGATCACCCATCGCGACTTTCACCTGCCCGCCGACGCGCTCGAGTCCTTCACCGAATCCACCGGCATCGAAGTCGTGATCTTCCGTGAGGACACCCCCTCCGATGTGATCGAGTTGCTGGAGCGCAGCCGCGTCCATCCGGTGGCCGATGTCGTGGTGGGCATCGACACGCTGGATCTGCAGTTCGTCGTCGACAGCGGGCTGACACAGCCGTACGTCCCTTTGTCGCCTGGACCGCTGATCGAAGGCCTCACGGCCGAAGGCCACGAGCTGACACCAGTCAGCTACATCGACGCTTGCCTGAACTACCTGCCGTCGTTCTATGTCGTTCCCGATCGCCCCATCGATGAGCTGCCTGATGTCGATGTGCTGCCACCGCCTGTGCCGCGAGGCCTCGATGCTCTCTACGACCCGGCACACGCCGGCACTGCGGTGATTCCAGATGCGGCGACGAGCCGCATGGGCGTGTACCTGATGGTGGCACTGGAGCGTCTGCATCCCGAGCGCGACAGCGACGAGGTGACGCCGTGGCCTCAGGTCTTGGACCAGATGCTGCGGTGGGGCATCGAGCTGGCACCGAGCTGGGAGATTTCGACCTTCGAACGCTTCGCCGGCGGCGAGCCCCCGCCGGAGCGGCCCATCAGCCAGGATGACCCTGATCCTGTCACCCTGCCGGATCTCCGCGGCCGCCTGCCGATGACGTGGGGTACCACCGGATTGCCGTCGGTGTATGCCACCTACCAGCCGGGCCTGCCCGAGGTGCTGGACATTGCCGTCGTGACCGACGATTGCGTGCGCATCGGGTTCTATGCAGGTGTCGTGGCCGGCGCCCCGAACGAGTCGCTTGGCGGGCGCTTGATCGACTTCATGGGCGAGCCGCTCTTCCAGTTCGGCATAGGTGATCGCTTCGGGTCGAGGCCGGCGCGCAGCGACATCTTGAGCACGCCCGAGTGGCGTGAATTCGGTGTGACGGTGATCCCCTACCGGCCCGATCCGGCGTATGTCGGCGCCAACTGGAAGGAATGGCAGCTCACGTGGAGCCAAGTGGTCCGGAACTTCGAGACCGGTCCCCCGCCACCTGAGCCTGAGGTGACGGTGACGCTGCCCTAGCGCCCCCGTGCTCATTGCTCGGCCTAACGGCCGACGAGCGTCGGGTCGTACAGCACTGTGCGACCGAGGCCGTCCCGGCCTACCAGGGTGCACGCGTAGACGTCTTTGGCGCGGAACACGTTGGTTGCCGCGTCGTCGAGGCGTTCGAGGCTGAGACGGTTCTCGGAGACCGCGGCCTCGATCTCGGCGAAGGCAGCAGCAGCGCTGGCGAGATCGCCGACAAGCGCCAGATCGGCGCCGGCGGCGACGGCCAAGAGCGTTGCCTCCCTCACCGACCAGCGGCTCCGTATAGCACCCATCACCAGCGAGTCGGTCACCACCAGACCGCTGTGACCCAACTCGTCTCGCAGCAGGCCGCCGATGGCCGCAGGCGAGAGCGAAGCCGGCAAGCCGCCGGTCAATCCGGGAACATTGAGATGCCCGACCATCACTGCTGCATCGGTGCTCCCCACGACCGCCGCGAACGGGATCAGGTCCCGTGTGCGCATCTGCGCCAAGGGCGCGGTAGAAGCGAGTTCTTCGTGGGTGTCGGCGCTGGCCCCGCCGTGCCCAGGGAAGTGCTTCACCACCGGCATCACCCCCCCGGCGCTGAGGCCCTCCACCGTCGCGATGCCGTAGTCGGTCACGACGTCGGGATCATCGCCGAACGCGCGGTCGCCGATTCCCTCTCCGGCCCCGACGTCGACCACCGGGGCGAAGTTCATCGTAAAGCCGAGCTCGACCATCTTGCGGGCATGGTCGGCTGCCTGCTCGACGATCTCAGCCGGTGATCTCTGTGTCTGGGAGGCCGCCGTCGGCAGCCGTCCGATGAGCCCAGCGAGCCGCTGCACGCGCCCGCCCTCCTCGTCCACGGCGAAGATCAGCGGGATACGACCGGCGAAGTCCTGCAGCTCAGCGATACGGCGCCACACATGCTCGGTTACCGGACCCACAAGCAGGATCCCGCCGATGCGGCGGTCGCGCGCTTCCTCCACCGCAAATCCCAGCGAGCGCTCGCCCAGCGCCGTCATGATCGTCTGCCCGATCCGCACCTCCAGCGACAGTTCAGAGGTGCACCAGCGGTCCACATCAGTCCGCCAAGCGCCCGAGAGCAATTGCCGGACGGCGACACCCGACAGCCAGCCGACCGGACGCTCTTCGCCGGTCAGCACCGTCGGGCCCGGATCGCCCACCGGCACCTCCGAGCCGTCGGCCAGCAGCAGCCACACACCGAGAGCCCCCGGTGCGCCCAGCCGTGCTCCGGTGACGTCGGAGTGGATTTCAGGAGGCTCGCCGATGATCGGCAGGATGGTGGTGCCGATCGGTTCGATTGAGCCATCGACGCCGATCGCCCAGTAGCCCACGCCCCCCGGGCCGCTGAGCACTACCGCTATCCGGGGTGGGGCAGGCGCCCCGTCGGAACCGGTGTTCGTCGGCTCGGGGGCTACTGTGACCAGTGGCGGGGCATCGCCCTCGCCAGTGGACTGCGCTGCCGCAGGCGGCAGCAGCACCAGAGGACCGGCAGCCACCAGTACAAGCGCACCGATCAGCAGCCGTGCTGCGCTCTTCTGCTCAAGCCGCCATCGGGGAGCGGGCGACCGACGCTGCGCATCGGCGCAGATCGTCCTCACCCTGGTGCCAGGCGTCTGTCCAGTTCCTCAGCAGACAGCAGTTGGTGGTGCAGATAGATGCTCCTTCCACCGGCGGAGTCCACCTCGATCGGCGCGGTGAAGTTCACGTCCCGGATCAGGCAGAACGTCTCGTCCACGGCCGGGCAGTAGAACACCACCGCTGTCGCGGTCAGCACTGCCGTGCCACCGCCTGCGCTGTCTGCACTGACGGTTCCGGCCAGCAGGTACGGCAACTCGGGACCACGGGCCTCGTAGCGGGCCGATCCCTCCGGGCGCAGCACGTCACCCTCAGCAGACCATTCAAACTCGAACAGGCCATCGGAGTTGAACTTGTAGCCCTCGGGCACCCGCAGATCGAGCACGATCGCGACCGGTCCGGGAGCAACTCGCTGGGGCAGGAGCACGACGTCGTCTTCGATCACCCCGGCCATCGTCACCGTGGCGATCTCCAGATTCGACAGCACCAGCGTGGACAGTTCGCCCGTCGCCAAGTCGAGCATCCGGATGCGGTGGTTGTTCGTGTCAGCCACGTACAGGGTGTCGGATGTGGCGCTCAGCCCGCTGGGCTCAGCCAGTCGCGCATCGGCACCAGAGCCGTTGCGAAGCCCGGCGATGCCGTCGCCGGCCACGAGCGACGAGGTCATCGTGTCAAGGTCGAGCACCTTGATCTTGTGGTTATAGGTGTCTGCGATGTACAGCACGCCGCGGCCGTCTCCCCTGCCGACATGTTCGATGCCGATGGCGTGCTGCAGCAGCGTGTCGTCGAAGCTCCCCAGCTCGTCGCCCCAGACAAACAGGTGCAGCCCGACGAGTGTGGACAGCTGGCCGTCGGGGCCGAGCGAGACCTGCCGCACGGCACTTGCCTCGGGGTCGGTGAAGTAGAGCACGCCATCGGCGGCGGCGAAGCCTGACGGCTGCGACAGCGTGGCTTCGAGGCGGTTGCCGTCGTCGAGCCCTTCGGCGCCGGTGCCGGCGAAGTAGTCGATGGCGCCGCTGGTCAGGTTCATCAGCCAGATCTGGTGCCGTCCCGCGCCGGCGATGTACAGCACATCACCCTCGAGGTGCAGATCCCACGGCGATGCGATAGGTGTCTGCGCAGCGGGGCCGGGACGGAACACCGTGACAGGCTCTCCGGTGCCCGCGACAGTGGTGACTGCACGGGAGTCGAGGCTGGCTGCGCGGATCAAGTGGTTCTCGCGGTCGGCGATGTAGAGCGTGGTGCCGTCCGGCGACAAGGCCATGCCCTGGGGGCGCCGGAATGTGGCTTCGCCGAAATCGCCGTCGGCGCGCCCCTCACTGCCTGCGCCGATCACATCGATGAGCTCACCCGCGAGCGTCGCGACAAGCACGCGATGGCGACCGGTGTCCGCGATGAACAGCCGCCCGCCCGCCTCGTCGGCGAGCACCTTTCCCGGGAAGCTGAGCACGGTGGGCAGCGCCGGCGCGATCTCGAGCAACTCGCCGAGCGGCGTGGGGTCGATGAGCCCGTTCTGTCCATACTCGGCGGCCATGAGCTCGATGACCGGCTCCAGGCGCTCGTACACGCCCTCGCCGGCAATCGTGCCCACCACCTTGCCGGTCGGATCCACCACGGCCACGGTCGGCCACGCGTTCACGCCGTACTCGGCGCGCAGCAACTCCTGATCATCGTTGACGATGGGATGCTGCCGCCCGTACCGGATGGAGGCCTCCCTCACTGCTTCGGACTCGCGCTCGCTGGGGAACTTCGCCCAGTGCACCGCGATCACGACGACCTCGTCGGGATACTCGGCTTCCAGCCGGTGGAGGTCGGGAATGATGTGGATGCAGTTGATGCAGCCTTGGGTCCAGAAGTCGAGGAGGACGATCTTGCCGCGCAGGTCTCCGCTCATCGACAGCGGCCGGCTGACGTTGAACCAGTCGTATCCGGCGGGGAATTCCGGCGCCGCAACGTTCCCCTCGTACGTCAGCTCGGCCGGCTCGGCGTCCGTCATGGCGGCAACGCTGGCGGCGTCAGCCGATTCGTCATCGGCGGGACCTGTGGCATCCGTCGGTGGGACCGGCAGCGATTCGTCCGTCTCGGTCCCCGCAGCATCGCTCGGGGCCGTTGCCGGTTCGCCAGTCCCGTCCGGTTCGCCAGTGCCGCCGGGAGCACAGCCAGCCAGCAGCAGCGAGGCTGCCAAAACGCCGGCAGCGAGCCGGACGAGGCCGCTTCGCCACCGCCGCCGGACGGTCCTCCGCTCGAAAGCTCGCATCAGCACCGGAATGCAATCCTCCTTGCGGCTAGTGACCGCGCGGCGCGCGGCGCGAGTCCACGACGCCGGTATCGAAGCCGGCGAGATGCAAGCCGCCATGAAAGCGTGCGTGCTCGATCTTGAGGCACCGATCCATCACCACGTCGAGGCCGGCATCGTCGGCGAGCTTGGCTGCCTCAGAACTCCACAGGCCGAGCTGCACCCAGAACGCCTTGGCGCCAATGGACACAGCCTCTTCGGCGACACAGGGCAGGTCTGCTGGCCGGCGGAACACATCGACGAGGTCGGGCACGATCGGCAGATCCGTCAAACTGGCGTAACACGGCTTGCCCAAGATCTCGTCTGCAGCCGGGTTGACGAAGTACACGTCGAAGTCAGTGCTGGAGCTGAGGAGGTAAGTCGCTACGAAGTTCGACGGGCGAGCCGGGCTGGCCGAGACCCCCACCATCGCCACCGTGTTGGTGCGCTGGATGAGCGCCAGCCGATCGGCCGCGCTCGGCTCGGTCCAGCCGTCGACCGGCTCGTGGACGACGGTCATGCTGGCACCGCCTTCGCGAGGGCTTGGTCCAGGTCCCAGACGATGTCGCCGAGGTCTTCGAGGCCGACCGACAGCCGGATCATGTCGGCGCTCACCCCGCCGGCAGCCAGTGCCTCATCTGAGAGCTGCTGGTGTGTGGTGGAGGCCGGATGGATGATCAGCGTGCGTGCGTCGCCCACGTTCGCCAAGTGGCTGATCATCTGCAGGGCCTCGATGAAGTCTGCACCGGCTTGGCGGCCGCCTTTCACGCCGAACGTGAAGATCGCGCCGGGTCCCTGGGGCATGTAGGTGCGTGCAAGATCCCGGTAGGGCGAGGATTCCAAGCCCGCGTAGCTGATCCAGCTCACCGCCGGATGGGTCTCGAGGTGCTCGGCGACGGCCTGGGCGTTGGCGACGTGCTCGTCCATGCGCTGGGGCAGCGTCTCGAGGCCCTGCAGCAGCAGGAAGGCGTTCAGCGGCGACATGGCAGCGCCGATGTCTCGCAGCTGCTCGACGCGCAGCTTGGTGCAGAAGGCGTACTCGCCGAAGTTCTCCCAGAACCGCAGGTCGTTGTAGCTGGCTACCGGTTCGGTCATGCTCGGGAAGCGTCCGCTGCCCCAGTCGAAGCGGCCGGACTCGCTCACGATCCCGCCGATCGAATTGCCGTGACCCCCGATGAACTTCGTCGCCGAGTGAATCACGATGTCGGCGCCGTGCTCAATGGGCCGGCACAGGTACGGCGTCGCGAACGTCGAATCGACGACCAGCGGGAGGCCGTGAGCGTGTGCCACCTCGGCAATCCCGGCCAAGTCAGGAATGGCGCCTGACGGATTGCCGACGATCTCGGTGTAGCAGAACTTGGTGCGGTCATCGATGGCGGCGGCGTAGGCATCGACGCTGTCGCCGTCGACGAAGCGGGCTTCGATGCCGAACCGGCCGAGGGTCACGTCGAACATGGTGTGGGTGCCGCCGTACAGCGCAGACGAGGTGACCAGGTTGTCGCCGGCCTCGCACAGCGCTGCTGCGGTGAGGAATTCCGCTGCCATGCCCGAAGCCGCTGCTACTGCCCCGATGGCGCCTTCCAGGCTCGCCGCCCGTTCCTCGAAGGCATTGACGGTGGGATTGGAAATGCGGGTGTAGATGGTTCCGTACTTCTGCAGAGCGAAGAGGTCGGCAGCGTCCCCTGCGTCCTCGAAAACGAAGCTCGTGGACTGGTAGACGGGAACAGCACGAGCCCCCGTCGTGGGGTCGGGCCGGCCGCCCGCGTGAAGGGCGCGCGTCCGGAACCCGAACTGGTGATCGCTCATCGCCCGCAGCCTACGCCGGGCATCGAACACAACGAGAGCGGCCTGCCCTCAACGCAGTTCAGCCCGCTCGGTCCTGGACGTATTGCCGTGCGCGCTCCAAGGCCTCAGCAGGGTCCACCCCGGCGACGCCGGCCATCCAGCAGGCAATCGGCGCAGCAATTCGCTCGGAGTCGTGCGCTGCCACGCCGGCGAGGTTGAGCAGCGCCTCAGTCACTTTCGGTCCCGGAGCCGCTGCACCGATGACAGCCTCGAATCCCGCCAGCCACTCGGCTGCCGTCGCTGATGTGCCGACGGACAGGTCATCGCTCATGATTTCAGCGTACGTCGCCTCCCGCGACCCGATGATGTGCCGAGCCCAGCAGAAAATGCCTTCGTGGACCGAGACCCGATCCATTACGCTGCGATCATGACGGCAGCTCGAGTGCGCTCTCCTCTGGAGCAGCCGTGAGCGTCGCCGAGCTGGGCGTCCTGGCTGCGTTGGCCACGGCCATCTCAGGCCCAATGGTGACGGTCTTCATCTGGTGGGCCAGCCGCATCGACAGCAAACTCGACACCTTGAGCCACGATGTGTCCGACCTCAAGTCCGACTCCGCCGCAATGCGCACTGACATCGACTGGCTGAAGTCGCATATCGCTGACTGACGCAAAGATCACGAGGCAGCGATGAGTGACGACGGGGGGATCTTCGGGCCGGAGCTGTACGAGTTTCTCGAAGGACTTGAAGCCAATAACAACAAGGAGTGGTTCAACGAGAACCGCGAGCGCTACGAGGAGGAGGTGCGCGAGCCGGCTTTCGACCTCATCCGGGCGGTGCGGCCGCTGCTTGAGGAGATTTCCCCTCACATGACTGCCCGTGATTCCAAAGTGGGCGGTTCGCTGATGCGCGTCTTTCGCGACACGCGATTCTCGTCCGACAAGACCCCGTACAAGACGAACGTGGGCATTCAATTCCGGCATGTGCGGGGCAGCGATGTCCACGCCCCTGGCTACTACGTGCACTTGGACACCGAGAGATGCTTCTTCGGCGCCGGCAGCTGGATGCCTGATCGGGATGCGCTGGCGGCGTACCGCGTCGCCATCGACGAGAACCCCGACGTCTGGATCGCGGCTCGGGATACCTGTCAATCCGGTGGCTGGCGGATGGAAGGCGAGCGGCTGAAGCGTGCCCCACGAGACTGGTCCATCGACCATCCGATGATCGAGGACCTCAAGCGCAAGAGCTTCATCGCCGTACACGACTTCGACCACGACATCGCGCTCAAGCCGGAGTTCCCTTCGGTGATCGCCGCCTGGTGCACCGAATCCTGCCCGCTCATGAAGTTCCTGTGTGCGGCTGTCGGCCTCAAGTTCTGAACGGGATGATCTCCGGCGGGCGATAGGACTCGACCGACGGCGGTTCTCCCTCGAAGCGTTCGACTTCGACCGCACAGGTGTACGCCGAGGGTCCCGGGGCCAGCCGGGAAGTGCCGATATCTGCAGTCAGCGTGTTCAGGTTGCCGCCTCGGCAGGTGCCGTCGGGCGCGGGGTCGTACCAGGCACCCGTGGAGATCTGCACCGCCGCTGACATCACGGCATCGTCCAGCACTGCGCCGGCCAAGCAGGCGCCCCGGTCGTTGGACAGCCGCACCACATCGCCGTCGGAGATGCCCCGTGCGGCCGCAGTGTCGGGATGCATGCGGACCGGCTCGCGGCCCGCCACCTTGGTGGCCTGGCTGGGCGCTGCGTGGTCATACTGGCTGTGCAGCCGCACCGCTGGACGCATGACCCGGTTCTCGGCGAAGTGGCGCAGCGATTCTCCGAGATGCGACTGCTCGGGGTCAGCGGGGTGTCGGCGGACGTCCAGCACCTCGCCTTCGGCAGAGTCCAAGAGGAACGACCCGAAGTGTGTCCCCATCGCCGTGGTGCGCGCTGCGGCCGCCGCGGCATTGCTTGAAGCCGTCATGGGGCGCATACCGGGGCGGCTGCCGCGTCAGTCTCCGCGCTGGGAGAGGGCCGGCGACTCCAGGCATCCGCGAGCAGTTCGAGGCTCTCGATGCGTTCTGGCAGGCCGAAGGTGGAGGTGTGCACCATCAGCTCGTCGGCACCCGTGGCGGCAGCCAGCGCCTCGAGACCTGCAACTGCCTCGTCGGAATCGCCCACGATGGCGTTGGTCGGCATCGTCGCCGCGCGCTGCCACTCGGGATGGACCATTGCCTCATCGGGGTGCAGCAGCGGCCAGAAACGGCCCGTTCGGATACCCCAGCGTCGCAGCAGCGACGGCGCAGCGTGATACTCGGCCGTCTCACCGTCAGCGGCAGTGACCAGACCCGCGCTCACCATCACGTAGGACTCGTCAAGCACCGCCGACGGCTGGAACCTCTCGCGGTAGAGATCCAGGGCCCCCAGCACTCCGGGGCCATCGAAATGGTGAGCGAAGGCGAACGGCAGGCCGAGATAGCCAGCGAGCTGGGCCGAGTAGCCGCTGGATCCCAGCAGCAGCACGGGCGGCATCGAGGTGGCCTGCGGCGTCGCCCGGAAGTCCATCAGCGGCCTGTCGGTCATGCGCACATCGCCGAGGTAGGCCATGAGATCCAGCAGGTGGCTCGGGAAGTCGTCGACCTGCCAAGGGTCTGGCACTGAGCCGTCTTCAGCAGGACCGCGGACAGCCGCAGCACTACTGAGCTTGCTGCGCACCGCTGCAGCGGTACCGGGGTCACTGCCCGGCGCTCGTCCCACGCCGAGGTCGATGCGTCCCGGGTGCAGCGCTTCGAGCATCGCGAACTGTTCGGCGATCACGGCCGGGCTGTGATTGGGCAGCATCACCCCGCCCGAACCCAGCTTGATCCGTTCGGTGTGGGCGGCGAGGTGGGCGATCAGCACTGCCGGCGACGTACTCGCCACGGTGTCGATGTTGTGATGCTCGGCCACCCAGAAGCGCTCGTACCCTAGGCGGTCCGCAGCCTGAGCCAACGCGGTGGTCTCTGCCAGCGCTTGCGCGCTGGTGCCCCCCTCAGAAACGGTTGCCAGATCCAGCACCGACAGCGGCACTGGTTGCGCAGTACTCACGGCGTCAGACTAAGGACCCGCGCGGATAGGCGAGAGCCGGTCGGTAACCGGAGCAGAGTTCGAGGCGAACAGCTGTCGTGTTAGTGCCTGCTGGCTCGAGTCCTAAGCCCGGATTCACCCGTGGGGCGGGGTGTTGGCGGGTTGGATGGGTTCTTGGTGTTGTGATCGTTGGCTGGGCGGCTTTGTTCGGGCTGGGGGGGGTGGCGGCGTAGGAAGTCGGCGTCGGTGCGGGGTTTGGTTTGTGTGCTGCGCCTAGGAGACTGCTTGATTTATTCGGATCCGGGCAAGTCTGCAACGCTCTGACCTGCGGCTTTGTGTCCGTGAATCGGCGATTTCGGCAATTGCTCAGCAGTTTCCTAGTGGTGCCGCGCGGCACGGCGTGACGCTGGGGACGGTCTCAGCAGCGCTGAGGCAGGTTGCGGATGCGTCGCAGTGCTGTGGTGAATGTGTCGGCCCAGGGCCATGTGGCAGGGAGCCGCAGGGCGGGCCGCCCGCTGCGGCAGTCGAGCCGGCCGGGAATGTTGAGCAGACGTCGGGCGAGGGTGGCTGCGACGGTGAGCTTGTCGATCGGGTCCCAGGACAAGAACCCCGCATCCGCGCGCAGTGCGAGCGCCGCGTCGGGCGCCAGGCAACGCGCCCGGCACAGGGTCTCAACAGCGAAGCCGGCGTTCCCCCGCTGCGACCTGATGCTCCGCCGGAGCCGCTACCGCGAACAGCACTGGGGCGCCGCCCTGATGGACGCCCGGCGGGGCAGGCTGGCAGACATGGTCCCAGGCCGCAGCGCCTGCGGCGCCGGACGCTGGCTGGGCGCACGCCCTGCAAGGCGGCAAAAACGCATCCGCTGGGCGGTCACGGGGCCTGTCGGGGCCGTATCGCAAGATCGCCGGCGAAGCGCTCCCCCAAGCGACCAGGTCGCCGACTCGTTCCACGCCGTCAAGCTCGCCAACTCGGCCATCGACGGCGTGCGCCGCCGCGCCCAGCAGCCCCACCCCACGAAAACGCGAAGGCTCAGAAGCCTTTCCGGTGGACACACCGCACCACCCACGTGCATCACACCGGTGAATCTGGGCTCAGAAGAAGCAGGCGGAGGCTGAGCGGCGAGCCTTCAGCCCAATGCGCCCGCGGCAGCGGCGTCAGCAATCTGCTCGTCGGTGAATCCGAGCTCGGAGCGCAGAACGTCGTACGTGTGCTGTCCGAGCATCGGCGCTGCAAACCTCGGTCCATGGTCGTAACCGGCGATCTGGTATTGGTGGCCCGAATAGGGCACGGTGCCCATGCGGGGGTGCTCCAGCCAACGGTGGAAGCCGCGGCGCGCGTACTGCGGATCTGCCAGCAGGTCGCTGCTGCGCTGCACCATGCCTGCGGCGATCCCGGCATCGAGCAGTTGCCGCTCCAGCGTCGCAGCGTCCTGATCTGCCGTCCATTCGGCGATTTGCTCGTCGAGGGCATCGTGTGCTGCGAGGCGCCCATGTGACGTCGACAGCTCAGGTGCTTGGGACCACGACGGGGTGCCCATGAATTCCACGAACGTCTTCCACTGCGTGTCGTCAGCGACGGTGATCGCACACCATCGGTCCTCTCCCGCGCAGGGGTAGACACCCTGCGGGGCCATCTCGACGTCACGGTTGCCCATACGGGTGGCGACGGCGCCGCTCTCGCCGTAGTCGGCCAATTCGGGAGCGAGAAACTGCAAACCGCACTCGAGCTGCGCGGCTTCGATGACACAGCCCTCGCCGGTCCGGCGCCGACGGTCCAGCGCCGCGAGCAACGTGGCGGTGATGATGCGCGGCGAGATGGTGTCTGTATAGGCCAGGTAGGGGCCATCGGGCGGCAGGTCGGGCCAGCCCACGATCGGGTAGAAGCCGGCGATGGCTGCCGCGTGGTAACCGAACCCGCCCAATGCCGACAGCGGGCCGCCGCTGGCCAACAGCGACGTGTGCACCACGATCGCCTGCGGGTTCAGCTCGGCGATCAGTTCGTCGTCGGCGATGTTGCGGGCGAACGTTCCCGGCGTCCACGACTCCACCACCACGTCGGCCCAGGCGATCATCCGGCGGGCGATCTCGGCACCGGCAGGGTTCTTGAGGTCGATGTCCATGCTGAGCTTGGACGTGTTGAAGGCGCCGAAGAAGTGGGCCATGTCCACATCGGTGACATCGTCCTTGAACGGCGGGTTCGCACGCAGCCCGTCAAGGCGCGAACTCGACTCGATCCGCACCACCGTCGCGCCGTGATCGGCGAGAGCCTTTGCGGTGATGGGTCCCACGCCGATCCAGCTGAAGTCCGCTACCCGCAGCCCGGCGAAGGGCAGATCGGCGGTGCCCACGCTCCACGCCAATGGCTGGATTGGGGGCTCGGGGTCGGCGGTGACCTTCCCGAGTTGCGCCGTGATCTCAGCAGCGTGCTCATTGAGGCGAGGCGGCTGCCGTTGCGCGCCGATGCGCACGCCGTCGATGGTCGCGGGGCCGCCGGGAAGCTCGACGACCGCGTCGTTTCCGGCATTCGCCGTTAGCCAGAAATCGCGCACCTGCAAGTGCTCGAGATCCGCCAGATCGGCCACCGTGTGGACTGGCGCAATCGTCTCCTTCAGCACCATCGAGCGCTGCAAGAGCTCGGCGTTCGTGTTCCGCGCGCATAGCCCGAGCATCGCCTGGTAGAGCTCGTCGAAGGTACGGCTGACCGGTTCGCCGGCCGCGGCTCGCAGGTCGTAGGTGTCCCACTCCTCGGCACGCCAGCTCTCGTCGGCCAGACCTTCCTCGATGTACCACTCGAGCAGCCGACCGGTTGCCACGCCGCGAGCTGCGGCGATTGCCCACCCGTCCCGAGTGCGATAACGCATCTGGAGAGGTACGGCGAGCTGAGCAACCGTCCCCGAGCGCTTGAAGTCCCTCCCGCAGATCGCGTGGGTCTCCATCGCATTGAGCAGCGTCCACGTCATCGCCGCTTGAGCCGACACGCCGACATGCTGTGCCGACCCGCTGGCGCGCATGCGGGCGTGGGCCATCAGACCCGCAGCAGCGGCCTCGGCGCCCGCGTGGCGCCATGCCTGCGCGACCGAGACCTTCACCGGCGCGCGCTCGTAGATGCCCTGCATGTTCGCGGACCCGCCCAATGCCGCCAGCGAAAGCTCCGATGCCGGATCAGCGCTTCGGGGACCGTCGAGGCCGAACGGCGTGACCTGCACATGAATGATCCGCTCGTTCAGCCCTGCCAGATCATCGTGGGAGAACCCGGCTGAGGCCAGGGATCCCGGCACGCCGGATTCGTAGATGAAGTCGGCCAGCCTGGCCAGCCGCTCGAACACCCCCCGGTCGTCCGGGTCGTCCAGATCCAAGACGACAGAGCGCTTGTTGGAGTTGTAGGCGCAGAACTGCCAGCTGCGCAGGTCGCCTGCGGGACCCTGCCGCGAGCGCAGTGGCAGCGCCGAACGGGCTGCAGTGCCGCCGGGCGGCTCGATCTTGATCACGTCGGCGCCCAGCTCGGCCAGCATCCAGGGACCGAACTCGCCCCGGTGATCAGTCAGATCGAGCACAGTCATGCCCGCAAGCGGAGTTGCCGCCGAGGGGTGCGTGGTGTGGGGTGACTTCATGGGGCGTCCGTGAACTCAGGCCGGGGTGCTGTGTCGAGCCGGTATGACGATACGCAGGCGACCATGGTGGAAGGGCAGTTAGCTTGCCCAGATGGCCCGCAGCCACGCATCGCCGCGGTCTCGCCCGCCAAGCGAGCTGAGCGACGAGATGCTGGCGCGGGTGCGCGTCTGCGGGGAGCGCTGCGACGCCGAACGCAATCCCGATCGGGAGATCTTCTCCGACCTCGGACGCCACGGCCTCATGAAGCTGATCGTTCCGGCGGAGCTGGGCGGGCTCGGCCGTCACCCCGCCGAGTTCATCGAGTTCTCTCGCAAGATCACCTACGAGCACCCCTCGACCGGGTGGGTTGCCATGACCTGCAACGAGGAAGCCGAGATCTTCGCGGCTCATCTTGAACCGGCGACGGTCGCTGCGTTCTATGCCTCCCATCCGCAGGCCGTCATCGCCGGTTCAGGCGTGCCTCGCGGTATCGCACGCGCGACAGACGGCGGCTGGATCGTCAACGGTCGCTGGACCTTCGTGAGCGGGTGCTCCGTGGCCGACTGGTGGGTCGTGGCAAACGTCGTCGACGGCAGCCAACCCAAAGACGTCTGCCATGTGCTGGTGCCCGCCGATCCTTCGCTCATCGAAGACACCTGGCACACGCTGGGGCTGCGCGGCACCGGCAGCCACGACGTGGTGCTGACCGACTGCTTCGTCCCCAGCGGGCGGGCCGGCGTGGCAGAGAGCTACTCGCTGCCCAGACCCAACGAGCACCCCTTCTACCGCTTGCCCTCGACGCTGCGGTTCCCGTTCCCCAAGACCGGGGTGGCCTCGGGCATCGCCGACCGGGCCATCGACGAGTTCACGGCCCTCGCCAACGCCAAGACCCCGCTGTTCGCTCGCGCTGAACTGGCTGGTCGGCCCGATGCTCACGCAGCAATTGCCCGTGCCACTGCGCTCGCCGGCGCAGGCCGCTCCTACGTTGCCGACCAGCTCGACGAGATCTGGCACGCCGCAGCAACGCACGGCGAGATCACCCCCGCCCAGCACGCCCGCGCCCGCTTGGCCTGTTCGTGGAGTGTCCAGAACTGCATTGCCGCGGTCGAGACGCTGGCTGATGCGGCCGGCAGCACCGCCAACTTCACGTCATCGCCGCTCGGTGCGCTGCTGAACGACGTGCGTGCCGTCGCGGGCCATTTCATGGTGGGGGGTTACCAGATGGACACTGCCGGCAGGGTGCTGCTGGGCCAGGACTCCGGCGACCGGAGTTTCTGACCGCCCCAAAGCGAATCATGTCAAGTGTGGCAGAGAATGCCCCTGGCAGCCATCTCGGCGCGCACGCGGTCCTGCCGGTAACGGCGCACCGCAGCGAGGTCGATGCCGGCGCTCTCGTGTGTCGCATCCAGCAGCACTGGCCACAATCGTTCGCCTCGACGTTCGATAGCGGGTGCGCTGTTCACGTGCCGGGGCCTCGGGCTCAGTCGATGGATCCTCTTGGAACGACCCATTCGCATCGCTGGCCGGTCACCGTGGCAATGAGTTCGAAGTCGCTGTCATAGTGCAGCACAGTGAGCTGGGAGACTTCGGCGGCTGCCGCGATCAGCAAATCAGGGATCGGTCGTCCCCGTAGCCCGCGCTCTGCAAGGAGTCGCTGCGTCTGACGTGCACGACGCACATGTTCGGCCGATGTCTCGATCAGCTGCAATTCGCCGACACCGCTCGCCAAGTCGTCCCATTCGTCGACATTACGGGCCGAAAAGCCGATCTCGAGGTCGCTGATGCCGATGCGTGCTGCCCGCCCCGCCGCGACGAGATGCTCGGCCGCGACGCGAACAGCACCGTGGGACAGCCTCGTGAGCACACTGGTGTCGAAGAGGTGCGTCAGCGCCACGCGCGCCCGCGGTCCTCGAACTCGAAGTCCGCCAGAGCGTCGAGTGCAGCGGCGACCCGCTCGCGCCGAGCGGAGCATGCGACCTGCAGTGCCGAATTCACCGTGGCCTTGATGGTGTCCGTGCCGAGCTCGGCCCGGGCTGCCGACAGGGCATCCTCGTCAAGATCAATCAGATGCTTTCCCACGCTCGGCAGGATATACGCTGCCAAGCAGATATATACGCGACCTTATGTCCTCGTTGAGCGCCTGTCGGAGTACCTGACGACCTGAGACAGAGGGTACCGACGACGGCGACTGGGCGGAATGCTCCCGGGGCAGGTCCCTAGGCTGCGGGCATGACCGAGCCAGCCATTTCGACCTTCCCTGTGCCCGACATCGCGGACATGCCCGAGGACCTGCGCGAGCGGATCGAGCTCATCCAGTCCAAGACCGGCTTCGTGCCCAACGTGTTCCTCGCACTGGCGCACCGGCCCGACGAGATGAGAGCGTTCATGGCGTACCACGACGCGCTGATGGAGGGCGAGAGCGGACTGACGAAGGCCGAGCGGGAGATGGTCGTGGTGGCCACCAGCGGGGCCAACAACTGCCTCTACTGCGTGGTGGCGCACGGGGCGATCCTGCGCATCCGGGCCAAGGATCCGCTGCTGGCAGACCAACTGGCCGTGGACCCGACGAAGGCCGATCTCACCGACCGGCAACGTGCCATGATCGATTTCGCCCTGAAGATGTGCCGCGAGCCCTGGTCGGCCTCAGCCTGCGACCACGACGAGCTGCGGGCTCATGGGTTCAGCGACGACGACATCTGGGACATCGGCGCCATCACCGGCCTGTTCGCCCTGTCGAACCGGATGGCCCACCTGACGTCGATGCGGCCCAACGACGAGTTCTTCACGATGGGCCGCTAGCGCGCCGGGTACACAAGCGCTCGCTCGGCGGCAGCCGCGGGTGCAACTACCACGATGCGGCCGTCTTGCACTTGGACGGTGCCCATCGGCTTGGCCACGTTGACGCCGCGCTCGTCGAAACGGATCGGGCCGTAGAACGTGTCGATGTCCAGATTGCGCAGTGCATCACCCACAGCATCGGCGTCGAGGCTGGCGGCGGCCTCGATGGCGAGGTGCAGGGCGAGCGCAGCGGCGGTTGACCCGGCTGCTTGGTAGATGGGCGACTCACCCCACAGGCTCTCGTAGGTGTCGGCGTACGCACTCGCCGTGCCGAGACTTGGGCCTTCGTAGGCCATCACGGACTCCCACGCGGTGGGTCCGAGCGCGCCGTCGGCGCCACTGCCGAGGTCGGAAATCAGCTGCGGGTTGGCCGGGCCGACCGTGATGAGCATGGCGTCGGGACCGAAGTCCTGCTCTTGTGCAGACCGCAGGAACAGCACGGCGTCGTCGTAGTGGCCGCCACCCACGAAGATGTCCGGCTCGAGTGCCGCGAACTCGGTCATGAGGTCGTCGACGTTGTCGACGCCGACCGGGTAGCGCTCCATCGCCAGCACCTCGACGCTGTTGGCCTCAAGGTGGCGTTGCGCCCCCTGCGCGACCGAGGTGGCGAACGGCGTGTCCTCGTGGGCCACGACTGCGGTGCGCGCACCGCGCTCGGCGAGCAGCTCGATGCTCGATCGTGTGTAGTCCGAGGCGACCACGCCGACGTAGAAGAGATTGCGATAGCCGCGCTCAAAGAGGCTGTCAGATGCGCCATTGCCTTCGACCATGATCACGCCGCGGGCCTCAGCGGCAACGCTGGCCGGGCCGGTCAGCGTGCTGGAATACGGGCCGAGAAGGAAGTCGACCTCGTCCTCGTCGATGAGCAGCTCGATGAGGGCGCCGATCCGGTCGGGATCGGACTCGTCGTCGCGATAGATGATCTCAGCCCGATATAGGTCGTCGCCGACGCGGATCCCGCCCTGCTCCTCGTTCACCCAGCGAAGCCAAGTGTCGTAGCCCTGACGCACAGCCTTGCCTTCGGCGGCGAACCGGCCGGTCTCGCTCACGGCCACGCCGATGCGGACGGTGCCGTCGAAACCGTCATCAGTGCCGTCGTCCGCGTCGCCCCCGGTGCATGCCGCCGCTACAAAGACGGCCGCTGCCAACGCTGCTGCCGTCGGCACCCAGCGGCGCCATGACCTGCGGAGTCGAGATCGAGTCATGTCCAAGTTTCCGGTCTATTCCAGGACTCCTGCGCTGTAGTCGCTCGGCAGCGTATGAGCAGGACTGCAACACAGCACGCTCGGCCCGCCCTGTTGGTCTTGCTGTCATTTCGGCCCGCGCACTTCCAGCGTCCCGCCTCCGGCTGGTAGAACCGACCAGGTGGAGCCGAAAGCGCTGCCCGGACCAGCGTCGGAACGCATGTCCAAGCAGCGGTCCCGCGACACGGGACCGGAAAGGCTCATCCGCTCAGCGCTGCACCGGCGCGGTCTGCGCTACTTCGTGCACCGACGTCCGCTGCCTGAGGTGCGCCGCGAAGCCGACTTGGTGTTCCCCCGCCTGCGGGTAGCAATCTTCGTGGACGGCTGCTTCTGGCACGGCTGCCCCGAACACGGAACGAAGCCCCGCCGCAACGCCGAGTACTGGGAGACCAAGATCGCCCGCAACCGCGCCCGCGACGCAGACACCGACGCCCGCCTCGAGACCGCCGGCTGGACCCCTGTACGCATCTGGGAACACGAACCACCCGACGAAGCCGCCACTTCACATCGCCAAAACCAGCACCCAGCACACAGAAAAAGCGATCACCTCAATTCCCGTGAACAATCAGGGCTAGTGGTGCGTCGGCAATTTGCGCAGGGCCTGCCGAAGCCTGTTTCCGCAGGTCAGCGGGCCGCGACCTGCCCGCAAGAAAACCGCGACACACCACTAGTCAGTCGAGCGCAGCGTGCGGCCGGCGAGCGCTCCGGTGTGCTCGCCGTCGCGCATGAAGACCTGCCCGTTCACGAGCGTGGCGTCGTAGCCGGCACCCCGCTGGATGTAGCGGCCGGCGCCAGCCGGGAAGTCGTAGACGTACTCGGGTCCCGACAGCGACAAGCGCTCGAGATCGATGATGTTGATGTCCGCGTAGCGACCCGATTCGAGCCGCCCGCGGTCGGTCAGGCCGAACAGGTCTGCCGTGTCCGACGTGATCCGGCGGATGCCTTCGGGCAATGAAAAGAACCCGTTGTCGCGCACCCAGTGGGACAGGAAGAACGTGGGCTGGCTGGAGTCCATGATCTGCCCGACGTGGGCGCCGGCGTCGGCGAGGCCCATCACGATCGAGTCGTGGCTGAGCAGCCGCTCGATCGCGTCGAAATCCTGGTTCAGCACGGGCAGGCTCAGCATCACGGTGCCGTCCGAGCGATCGGTGGCATCCAGGAACAGCTCCACCGGGGTCACTCCCGCAGCCGCAGCCTGCGCCTCGAGCGTGTCGTCGGGCCCGATCCGGTAGTTCGGGTTGACGGCGTCGAGCAGGTACAGCCGGCTCAGGTCGACGAGGGAGTTCGCCATGCCGGTCGAGTTCCTGTCCGACGAGTTGGCCTCGGCCACCATCTGAGCCCGAGTCGCGGGGTCACGAATGGCATCGAGACGCTCGGCCACGCTCATGGCACGCAGCGACCGCCAGGTCTCCCCGGCGCGGTCCCACGGCGTGCGGTGCTGGATGCCCAGGACGACGCCGATCGCACGGCAGGTGGTCTGGGGCCGCAGGTTGGCTCCCGCAGCGTTCTGCTCGCTGACATAGCCGAGCACCAGGTCGCTCATCTCGGGCTTGCGGGCGGAGTACACGAGGCCGAACGTGCACGGTTGTCCGCTGCGCCGGGTGATCTCGCCCAGCACTTCGATCTCGTGGCGTCCGCCGGCGAAGTCAGGGCCGGCAGCCTCGAAACGAGGTGCCGACTCGAACACGCCCCTGCCATGGCGGCCCAGGACGTCGCCGAAGGCGTACAGCTCGTCGTCGTCGGCAAACGTGCCGGGGATGGGGCGGCCGTCGGGTGTGCGGTGCAGCAGCGTGCGAGATGTGGAGAACCCCAGCGCGCCTGAGGACATGGCTTCGTCCACCAGCTCGCACATCGCGGCGACCTGCGACGCGGACGCGGGCCGCTCTTCGAGGCTGTCGGGACCCATCGTGTGCCAGCGCACCGCGACATGGCCGACCATGCCTCCGACGTTGATGCCCTTGGGCATGCCGTCGAGGAAGTCCAAGTACCCGCCGTAGGTGCGCCAGTCCCACGGCAGCCCGGCCATGATCGACTGCTTCGGAATGTCCTCCACCGACTCCATGACCTCGGCGATGTACTCAATGTCGTCGGTCTTCACCGGGGCGAACGTGACACCGCAGTTGCCCATCACCACCGAGGTGATGCCGTGCCAGCACGAACTCGAACCGATGGGGTCCCAGGCGAGCTGGGCGTCGAGATGGGTGTGAATGTCCACGAAGCCGGGCGTGACGATCTTGCCGGCGGCATCGATCTCTGAGCGTCCTGGCGCGTCGACCTCGCCGACCGCCGTGATCCGCTCGCCGTCGATGGCGACGTCGGCAACCCGGGCGTTCCCGCCGGTGCCGTCGACCACCAGACCTCCTCGGATGACCGTGTCGTGCGACATCGCGCGCTCCCCTGCTCGTCCACTCTCGCGGTCGCCGAGCTTACGCCTGCAGCGAGGCAGCCCGCAGTTGTCTCCTCGACCCTGCACCAGCTTCAGTACTCTCAGGTGGATGCCACTCTCGAGTGGATGCCGACTCCAGCGGACTGTGACAGGAAGGGCGATTGTGGTGCACCAACTGGACTCCCGTATCGGAGGCACCGCCGCACCTTGGCGTGTCATTGCGGCGGCGACCGCCACGGCACTGCTGGTCAGCGCTTGCGGTCTGCTCAGCAACGATGACACGGATGCAACGACAGTCACCGTCGCAGCAGACGGGGCCATGACCGACGCGGAGGCCGATGTGCCCGCCGTAGCCACCACCCCGCCCACAACGGCAGCCGCCGATGACGAAGCGGCATCGGACGAGGCCGCAGTTCCCGACGTGACGGTCGAGTCGAAGCTCTCGACAGCCGGCTTGGGACCGGTGCAGATCGGCCACTCGCTCGACGACGCCCGAACTGCTGTCGGCGCACTGCTGATCGCCGTGCCGGGGGGCAGCGATGCGTGCCGCTACTACACGGTCCAGAACGGCCCCGAAGGCGTCCGATTCTTAGCCGTCGATGCCGAAATCGTCAGGGTCGACATCGAAGCCGGGCCGATCACCACCGTTTCGGGCTACGGCATCGGCTCCACCCGCAGCGAGATCGTCGAAGCCTTCGGCGACCGCATCGAAGACGGCCCCGGGCTCTCGGCGATCCAGTACGTGCCGGTGGACGCCCCCGACATCGACAAGCGCGTCGTGTGGGAAGTCGATGAGGACGGCTCGGTGATCTCGCTGCGAGCCGGACGCGTTCCGCACATCGAGCCACGGATGGCATGCACAGGCTGAAGCATCGCATTCGCAAGCGCGATCCCCGACAAGCGGGCACTCGCCGGAGCCGCGTCTCGTGCGCTAGCTGTTCACAGCGTCGCCGAGACTGCGGATCACGTCGACCCACAGCTGCGTCGTGAGCGCGAGCGAGTCGGTGTCGACGCGCTCGTCGTTGCCGTGAAAGCGCAGCATGAAGTCGTTGGAGTCGATCCGATTGCTGAACAGGCCCGCGCCGTAGGCCACTGCCCCCTTGAGGCGGAAGAACCGGGCGTCGGTCGCGCCCACGATCAGCTGCGGGATCACCGGTGCGCCCGGATGCGCCTTGGCGACGAGTTCGCTGAGCAGCTGCCACATCGGCGTGTTGGTCGGCGAGAAGCTGGCTGGATCGTCGTGGAGGTGCTCGATCTCCACCTCGTCGAACAGTTCGCCGAGCGCTGCCCGCAGGTGCTCGTCGACCTCGACGGGGTCGCCGGGTGCGGTGCGGATGTCGATCTCGATCTCGACTTTGTCGGGGATGATGTTGGTCTTGTTGCCGCCGCCCACGACGTTGGGGCTGAAGGTGGTGTGGCTGCATGCGTGCAGGTGTCGTGCGAGGCCCGGCGACTCGATGCCGGCAACAGCGTCCCAGACGCGGGCCGGGTCGAGCAGTGCTTCGCGGGTCTCGTCGTTGACCCGCAGCGTCGAGACGTGGTGCTGCCACAGCTCGGTGAGCTGCGGTGCGGGGCGGTAGTCGGCAATGCGCCGCACGATTTCTGCCGCCTTGATGAGCGCGTTGTCGGTGCCGAACGGCATCGAGCCATGACCGGGCGTGCCTCGCACGACCAGACGCCGCCAGCCGATGCCCTTCTCCCCCGCCGCCAGCGTGATCTTGGTGCCCTGGGGCGTGTGATTGGGCATTCCGCCGAATTCGGTCAGCACGTAGTCGCACTCGATGGCGTCCCAATGGTGCTCCGCCATCCACTTCGCGCCGTAGGCACCGCCGGCCTCCTCGTCGGCGACGCCGAAATAGATGACGTCGCCTTTGGGCCGGTAGCCGCTGCGGGCGACGTGGCGGAATGCCACGGCCATGGACGACGTGAGGTTGAGCATGTCGACCGCACCGCGTCCCCACACTTCGCCGTCCACCAACTCGCCGCCGAAGGGGTCCCGGCTCCAACCGTCTGGGTTGACCGGCACCACGTCGGTGTGGCCCATCAGGCACAGCTTCGGCGCTGACGGATCGGTGCCGGATATACGCGCCACGAGCGAACGGCGACCCGGCTCAGACTCGAAGCTCTCGACATCGACGCCGGCGCCTTCCAGGAATGTCTCCAGCAGGTCGCTGTTGCGGACCTCCTCGCCCGATTCGACGGTGCCGTCGTTGACGCAGGCGTTGCGGATCAACTGCTGGAGCAGATCGATGGTCTCGCTGGTCAGCGCCGGGTCAGTGTGGTCAAGATCACCCATGAAGGCGATGTTACGGCTGCGCCCAGTTGCAGCGCGGTGGGCGCGGCAGCCGGACTCAGCGTGCACGGCCACGGCTACCGTGACGGTGATGGACGCCGCGACAGTTCCAGCAGCCGCCATACCCGGACTCGATGCCTCGGGCTTGGCAGCGTTCAGGTGCCGCACCGCAGAATTCCTAGCGGACGCGGTCGCAGACGGCGTAGCCTGCCCCGCGTACGGTGCGATCCTGGCCCCGGACCTGCACGATCAGGCCCGGGTCTGGCAGCGCTACTGCTACGACGAGGGATGGGCCGGACTGCACTGGCCGATCGCCCACGGCGGTCAGGGCTTGAGCCGGGACCACACCGTGGTCTGGATGGAGGAATGCGAGCGCGCCAGCGTGGCGCCGTACTTGAACATGCAGGGCGTGATCCTCGCCGGCGAGGCGATCATGCGCTCGGGTACCGATGCTCAGCGGGAACAGTTCCTGCGTCCCACCCTCACCGGCGAGATGCTCTGGTGCCAGCTCTTCAGCGAACCCGGGAACGGCTCGGATCTCGGCGGGCTCACCTCTGCAGCAGTGCCCGACGGCGGCGGGTTCGTGCTGAACGGTCAGAAGGTCTGGTCCTCCAACGCGCAGTTCGCGGAATACGGCATCTTGATGGCCCGCACCGAGCCCGACGCGCCGAAGCACCGCGGCATCAGCTTCTTCCTGCTCGACATGAAGCTGCCCGGCGTCGAGGTCCGTCCCATCCGCCAGATGACCGGCGCCAGCGAATTCTGCGAGGTGTTCTTCGACGATGTCGCCATGGGGGGCGATGCGCTGCTGGGCGAGCGAGGCGGGGGCTGGGGCGTGGCGATGGCGGTGCTGGAGGACGAGCGCGGCGGCTCGGGTGCGGCCGGGGTGATCAGCCTGAGAAGGCGGCTCGCGCAGATGATCGACGTGGCGGGAGATGCAGGACCGCTGGGTCGGCAGTCGCTCGCCGACCTGCTCGCCCGGGGCAGCGCCTTGGCGGCGCTCATGGAGCTGCACGGGGCCGATCCGCGCATGGCGCCCGTGTCCAAGCTTGCAGGCAGCGAGCTGCGCTACGACGAGGCTGGCGTGTCTGCAGGCCTGCGTGGCGCCGAGGCCATGCTCGACTCGGGCGCGACGGAGAGGTTTCTGTACGCGCCGGGATCGCGCATCGCCGGAGGCACCAGCGAGATCCAGCGCAACATCATCGGCGAGCGAGTGCTCGGCCTGCCCCGCGAGTCTTCGCCCTGAGAGGCTGAGCCGGCAGGCGAAGCCGCGGCCCGAGCGGCCCGAGAAGCCCGTACCAAATCGAGTTTGGGAACTAGAGCGGGAGGCAACGGGTGCGGCAACGGAAGGCTCACCTACCCGCGCTGCCCCTAGAGTTGGCAAGCTAGGCGTCGATGCCCCGCGGCTCGACACAGCCGAGTCCTCGTTTGGCGGGTGACCTACATGGCAATCGCAACTGAGGCCGAACGGGAGGAATGGCGGGCCGGCACCGTGGTGAGTCCCGATCGGGAGCAAGCGCACTTCGGCGCAGGCTTCCCGCCAGCCGCCGATCTGTCCATCGATGAGATCAACCCGTTGAACCCTCACCTGTTCCGGGAGGACCGCTGGCACGACTACTTCGCACGCCTGCGACGGGAAGATCCGGTCCACCTCAACGAGTTGGGATCGGCGGGGCGCTACTGGTCGGTGACGAAGTGGGCCGATGTCCGAGGGGTGGAGAGCGACGACAAGACGTTCTGCTCAGCGCACGGCATCACCATCGGGCCGCCCGCAGACACCGACATGCCTCCCACGACGCCGCTGGATTCGTTCATCACCATGGACGCGCCCGAGCACCGGCGCCAGCGCCGCACCGTCCAGCCGATGATGGCCCCGACCAACCTGCGCAACCTCGAGTCGCTCATCCGCGAACGCGCGACGAGGGTGCTCGACTCCCTGCCAGAGGGCGAGACGTTCGACTGGGTCGACACGGTGTCGGTCGAGCTGACCACGCTGATGCTGGCAACCCTGTTCGACTTCCCGCTGGAAGACCGCAGCAAGCTCACCCGCTGGTCCGACCTGGTCACCACCATCCCCAGTCCCGACGGCATCGTCGAGACCAGCGCCCAGCGGCGCGAGGAGTTCTCCGACTGCCTGCCGTACTTCGAGCGGCTGTGGGAAGAGCGGCGGGCGAATCCCGGCAACGACATGATCTCGATGCTGGTCCACGGCGAGGCCACCAGCCACATGGGGGCCGCGGCCCACCTCGGCAACCTGATCCTGCTGATCGTGGGCGGCAACGACACGACACGCAACACGATGTCGGGCAGCGTGTACGCGCTCAACAAGTACCCCGATCAGTACGACAAGCTCAACGCGAATCCCGAGCTCATCGCCACCTTCGTGCCGGAGATCATCCGCTGGCAGACGCCGCTGGCCTACATGCGGCGCACCGCCACCGCCGACTGCGAGATCGGCGGTCGCCAGATCCGCAAGGACGAGCAAGTGCTGATGTGGTACATATCGGCCAACCGCGACGAGGAGATCTTCGGCGAGGACGCCGACGATCTCGACATCGAGCGTCACAACGCCGACCGTCACCTCTCGTTCGGCTACGGCTTTCACTACTGCTTGGGCAGCCGGCTGGCCGAGCTGCAATTGCGGGTCCTGTGGGAGGAGATCCTGCCGCGCTTCGAGCGCATCGAAATCCAAGCCGAGCCCCAGCGCTCGCTCTCATCGTTCATCCACGGCTACACCCACCTGCCGGTCCGCGTCACCCGCAAGCAGCCGAGACGATTGCTCGACTGAAACTGCCCTGCCTGAAACTGCCCCGCCTGAAACTGCCCCGCCTGAATTCGACCCCCGAAGGAGCCCCGCATGACCGTCAAGTTCTGCTGGTTCAACCTGATGCCTTGGCCGGACCTGCCCGACGACTTCAAGACCGAGCACCGGTCGGTCTGGGTGGACATCGACGGCTCGCTGTTCGATCCCGAACGCGCCAACGGCGTGTACCACGAGTACATGGACCAGCTCGAGTTCGCCGACGAACTGGGGTTCGACGGCATCGGCGTCAACGAGCATCACCAGAACGCCTACGGCATCATGCCGAGCCCCAACATCATCGCGGCAGGCCTGGCCCGGCGGACCTCACAGGCGGCGATCTGCGTGATCGGCAACTCGATCGCGCTGTACAACCCGCCGCACCGGGTGGCTGAGGAGTTCGCCATGCTCGACTGCCTCAGCGGCGGCCGGCTGGTTGCGGGGTTCCCGGTGGGCACCCCGATGGACACCAACTTCACCTACGGCCAGATCCCCGCGCTGACCCGCGAGAAGTACTACGAGGCCCACGACCTGATCATGGAGGCGTGGACCAATCCCGACGTGTTCGCCTTCGACGGCAAGTACACCCAGCTGCGCTACGTCAACTGCTGGCCCAAGCCGATCCAGCAGCCGCACCCGCCGGTCTACATCCCTGGCGGCGGCTCGATCGAGACTTGGGACTTCTGCCTCGAGAACGACTACAACTACTCGTACCTGAGCTTCAACGGCTATCTGGCCGGCCAGACGCTGATGGACGGGTACTGGAGCCGGGTGAGCGAACTGGACAAGAGCCTCTCGCCGGGCCGCGCCGGGTTCGCGCAGATCATCTGCACGGCGGCCACCGATGCCGAGGCGGAGGAGCTGTACAGCGAGCACATGCTGTACTTCTTCAACCGCTGCCTGCACGTCTTCCCGGGCTTCGCGGATCCGCCCGGCTACCGGACGGTCAAGACCATCCAGGCGGGCAAGCTGGACCAGTTCCGCAAGGAGAATCAGGCGCTGTTCAAGCGATTGACCTGGAAGGACCTGGTCGAGGGGGGCTACGTGATCGCGGGTTCACCGGACACGGTGCGCGAGCGCATGGAGGACATGATCAAGCGGCTGCGCGTCGGCACGGTGTTCTGCCTGCTGCACATGGGCAACATGCCCGACTGGAAGACCCGCTACTCCAGCCAGCTCTTCGCAGAGAAGGTGATGCCTGGGCTGCGCGGCATCTGGGGCGACGAGTTCGCCGACGCCCCCGACTGGTGGTGCAAGCCCATGGACGAGCGCGTGCGCCCGGAGGACACGATGGCCGACGCCCGCCGCTACCCCGAGGCGCCCTGAGGCCCGGGCCCCCGGCATGAATCCGCCTGAATCAACAGCCGCCGCAGCCCCGGTGCAGGTCATGGTCAGCACAGCCCACGCACCCCAGCGCACCAACACGCACACAGGACCCACGGCATGAGCCCCACAAGCACGACAGGCGCCGCGGCCCCGGCGCACATCACGTCCACCACAGCCAACGCACCCGACAGCCCCACGACACACACAGGACTCACGGCATGAGTGCTACCGACACTGCCCCCGCGACGGCTTTCGAAGAGGTCATCATCACGACCCGGCGTGGCGTCACGGCGCCGGTGCGCGTCTACGAACCTGCGGGCGCCGCTGGCTCGGGCGGCACAGCGACCGTGCTGGCACTGCACGGTGCCGGCGGCTGGCTGCCGGGCGAGCCGGTGCTCGACGGCTTGGCCGCGGCCGGACTGCGAGCGGTGGCGCCGGTGTGGCCCGCTTGGAGCGAGCACGGCGACGAGGACCGCCTCTCAGATATGCAGGACTTCGCATTGCACGGCTGGGACGTGGCCACCGAGATGGACCTGCTCTCTGGTTCAGGCACAGGCCCAACGGCCGGCGGACTGCACCTGATGGGCCACTCGATGGGCGGCATGATCGCGGCGGAGATGGCGGCGCTGGGGCCCCAGTCGGTCGGGCGGATGGCCCTGCTGTGCCCCGCGGGGATGTGGCTGGGCGATCATCCGATTTCCGACATCTTCGCGATGCTGCCCTACGAGCTCGCCGAAGTCCTCTTCGCCGATCCGAACGTCGGCGAGGAAGTGCTGACCGGCGGCGCGGACTTCTCCGACAACGCCACGCTGACCCAGTTCATGGTGGCCCGTGCCCGCCAGCAGGGCATGGCCGGCAAGATCCTGTTCCCGATCCCCAACCGGCGCTTCTCCGAGCGGGCCTACCGGGTAACGGTACCGACGCTGCTGGTGTGGGGCCGCCAGGACCGCCTGATCCCGCCCGTCTACGCCGACGCGTGGCAGGCGGCGCTGCCCGACGCCTCTGTCGAACTCGTCGAGGGCGCCGGCCACATGCTCCCCTACGAGCAGCCCGCGGCAGTCGTGGCGGCAGTCACAACCCACCTACTTGGCTGAAACACCCGCAATAGCCACTCACTCTCCCGGGACAAGCGGTCAGCCGATCTTCTAGTTCTCGAGGCGTTCTTTGCCCCGTCACGGACTGCCCCCTCACCAGCTCAAGCGACCTGTCACTAGCCGCGGAGCTCAGGTGGCAGGCTGCCGTTGGTTAGGCGGCGGGCTGCGTCTGATTCGGCCCCGTCGCGGGCAGCGGCTCTCTCAAGGATTCCGACAGCAGTGGCCGCTGAGTCATCGTGGGCGGCGGTTCTCAAGAGGCCTCCCCAAACAGCATCTCCATTGGCGCAGCGAGCTGTGATTGTTGAGGCGCACGGCACTTGGGCTTGCGTGACGGTGCCGGATTCGGACGACGTGCCGGATCAGGGGGGATGAGCCGGTAGCGGCCCTCACGAATGACCACCTGCCAGTTGTGGTCGTGGATGCGGTCGTGACACAGCCAACACACCAGTACAAGGTTGTCGAGACGTGTCTTGCCGCGACATGCCACCGGGATTGATGTGATGCGCCTCGCAGTTACCCGGAGGTGCCCCACAGCCAATGCATGCGCCATCACGCGCAATGAGGGCGCGTCGCTGCGCTGTGGTGGGCGCCCGGCTGACGACGGTCTCATACAAAGGGGTGAGCTGGTCGCCGAAGATCTCCAGCCACACGTCGGAGTTGCAGGCGAGCCGCTCAACGGTGCTGGGCGGAATCGGCCCGACGCCGCAGATCTCGGCAAGCCCGCCGAGCGCTGCCGAGTCGCTCATCAGCACTGGCAAGTCGGCGCGCACGATGATCTCCGCCGCTGACTTCTGACCGCTTGGCGCCAGCGGCACCGCTCCCGCTGACGGGTGACATCGGCGATATGGGCGCTGCTTCGCAGTCACTGAACCAAGTCTCCGCGGGCCTCTGGCACTCGTGCTGGATTCGCAGCAACGTCGGCGTGGTCTGCTGGGGCCGCAGCAATCGCGGACAGGCTGACGCTCCCTCCGGCAGCTTCAGAGCAGTGTCAGCAGGAGCGACGCACACATGCGCAATTCGCAGCGGTGGCACCGTCACCTGCTGGGGCAACAACCAGCACGGACAGACGGAAGCGCCGCCCGGTCGCTTCGTCGCCGTCGCTGCCGGCGGAATATCGATTTCTGGCGGGCATTCGTGCGGCGTGCACGATGACGACACTGCAACCATGTGGTCGGGTTCGCGTCGGACAAGGTCGATGCGTTCCGCGGCCGGCGTCTCTTCCCACACCAGGCCGAAGTCGTGCAGCACAAGTCTCAGACACCACCTGAGACGCGAGCGGCTCATCGGCCCTGCTTGCACGAGCACCGCAGGCAGCCCGCCGAGGTCGGCGCAGCAGCGACAGGCGAGGGTCGGCAGGATCGGGCATCGTGATCGGCACTGATGGCTCGCGCCGGACCCGATAGGCAGCCGTCTCGGGCGACAGCTCGTGCCGCTGGACAAACGGTATGGCGGATGCGGCTGCGGTCACGCTGACCTGCCGATAGTGCGGATCAGAGGTCGTGCTGCGTCGCCGGATCAGATCTCGTGCACATGTGTCGTGACCGAGGCCACGGCGTCAGTGCTGTAGGCCATCGGGACCAGCTCGCAGTCCAGCCAGGCTTGCCGCTGGTCGAGATCGTGGCCGCTGCCGCGCACCCCCGAAACGCCGTGCGGCACAACCCAGCCAGAACGATCCCAGTCACCGAGATCGAAGGCGTACCGGGCAACCGAGCCGTGAATGGCCCGCTCGCCGGTCTCGGGCGCAGTCCCCCCTTGGCGCACCGTGTCACCGTCGCCCGCGCAGCCGTCGGCCGGCGGATGCAGATCCCGCGCCGCGGAAAGCGCCGAGGCCAGCGGGTGAGGTGACGCCATGCGATGCACCCGGCCCCAAGTCCATTTGGCCGGGTCATCGCCGAGCCGCTGCGACAGCTCGGCCGCGGTCTCGTCCACGCACGCGCTGATCGCCATGCGCAAGCCGATCCGGTTGTCCAGCCCGGGCACCACGTCGAGATTCCGCTCGCACAGCATGCGTGTCGCCGCACCCGCCGCCATGCGGCTCGCCTCAGCAGCGGGCGGCCATCCCGCAGCACCCAGCTCGGCGCCGGCAATGCCGAGCCGCTCTGCAATTGCCTCGATGAGCCGGCGCTTGATGACGGCATAGATCGCCGCCGCCGGCGAATCAGCTGCCATGCGCTGATCCCACTCGGCCAGCAGGTCGAGCAGCCCATGCGACATCTCGTGCCCGCACTCCACCGCGTGCTCGATGATCAGGCCGAGCACCTTGGGGGCCACCAGCGAGGTCACATCGGCATGGACCCGTGCCATCTCGTCCACCGTCGCTCCCGACATCGGCGCCAGCAGCTCGCAGATGCGGTCGTGACGGCTCGGGCCGGCAAAGTCCAGCGAGATGAAAGGGCCGCCGTCAGCCGTGCGGTTGTTGGCCGTCACCAGAAAGCCACGCTCGGGATCGGTCCACTCCGGCAGGTCCTCGAAAGGCACCGGCTCGAGGCCGTCCCAAGCGAACTCCCCCGTTCCTGGCACCGGGGTCCAGCGGCTGGCCGTCGAGCGCTCGACGACGCGCCCCCGGATCTTGAACGTGATCGCCCCCGTCCGGTCAGCCGCCAGCAGGTTGTTGACCGGCAGCACCCACGGCCGCACGGCCTCGACCAGATCGGCAGCCGAAGCAGCCACCAGCATCGGCCACAGGGCATCCAGTGTCGTGTCCGCGCCGAACATGGCGGTCCACTGCATCGAGAGCGCGACGCCGTCGGCAGGGTCGCCGAGCACCACCGGGCCCCTGGGCGTCGAGCCGCAGAGCACCTCGACCGTGCCCTCGCCACGGATCTCCAGCGTCTCGGCGCGCCAGTCAACAGCCGTGCCGTCAGCCAAACGCCACGAGCCATCGCTCCCGTCGAAGCGCTCGACGAACACATCGGTGTCGTCGCACATGCCATGGGTGATGCCCCAGGCCACCTCGGCGTTGTGGCCGAAGTGCGGGAAGCCGGGCACGCCCGGGAAGCCCATGCCGATCGCATCGAACTCGTCGCAGATCAGGTGGCACTGGTGGTACACGTTCGGGAACTCGATGCCCCGGTGCGGGTCGCCGGCCAGCAGGGGCTTGCCGCTGGCAGTGCGGTCACCGCTGAGCGCCCACGAGTTAGACGCGCCGTCGGAGTCCATCGCCGCCGCCAATGCCGCCATGTCGGCCGCTCTGGCGTCGAGCACACTCGCCGCATCCGCCAAGAGATCGGGCCGCGACCCCACCCCGGGCACGTCTCGATGCTGCCCGTCGCCGGGCACGATCGCCGCATCAGCCTCGACATCGCCCACCGTGGCCCTGACCGCCTCGGCCCCCGCCTGGGCCATGATGCGACCGCGCCACAGCTTGCGGGTGAGCGTGCCCATGAAGATGTGCCGCAGCTTGTACACCGCGACGCAGTGCCACGGCTCCCACGGCTCGGGCGGCGCCGGGTGATGGTCGAACTCGGCGGGCAGCGCGCCCCCGAAGTCGGCGAGCCAGCGGTTCACGCCCTGCGTGTAGGCCTCGCACATCGCCTGCGTACCGGGCTGCAACGCGGCGTAGTCAGCCTGCGCGATGCCGACAAGCCCCAGCCGGCGGAGGAAGGCGTCCTCACGCGCCCCGGCCATGCCGACAATTTCTGCCCAGCGCCCCAGCGCCCGCCGACGATCCCACTCCATCTGCCAGATCCGGTCGTCGGCCGCCACCCAGCCCTGGGCCGCGAACGCCGCCGCTGCCGAGGGCGCCTCGGCATGGGCGATGCCCCACCGATCCCGTCGGACGGTCGCCCCCAGCGCGTCGACGGCCTCGCCGCCCCGATCACTGCTGTGACTCATGGCGGCAACGCTAGGACGCAGCGTGCCGAACGTCGCAGCTAGACAGAGCTAGACAGCGTCAGCCAGAGCGTCAGCGAGCTGCGGATGGGAGAACTCGAACCCGTCCTCGCTGAGCGCATCGGGCAGCACCCGGGTCGAGTCCAGCAGCAGCCCCTGACCCATCTCGCCCAGCGCAGCCCGCAGAGCGAGCTTCGGCGCCGGCATGAACGACGGGCGTCTCAATGCTGCGCTCAGCGCCTGCTGGAAGTCGCGCTGGCGGACGGGGTTGGGGGACGTCAGGTTGAACGCCCCGTTCGCATCGCTGTCGATGAGATGGCGGATGGCCCGCACCTCGTCGTCCAGGCTGATCCAACTCCACCACTGCCGGCCACCCCCCAGCGGGCCGCCGGCGCCGAGTCGTGTGATCTTCGCCATCCGGCTGATGGCCTCGGCTCCCGGACCCACGACGAGACCGGTGCGAATGCGCACAAGCCTCACCCCGGCATCGGGGATCGGCACCGCGGCGCGCTCCCACCGCATGCACACATCGGCCAAGAAGCCGTCGCCAGGCAGCGACCGCTCGGTCAGCTCATCCTCGCCGCGGTTGCCGTAGAAGCCGACCGCCGAGCCGCAGACGAACACTGAAGGCTTTGCATCGAGCTCGCGAATCGCCCCCGCGAGCAGCCGGGTGGAATCGACGCGGCTCGACATGATCGCAGCCTTGCGAGTGGCAGTCCACCGTCCCCCGATGCTCTCGCCCGCCAGATGGACGATGGCATCGAGTCCTTCGAGCGCGGAAGCGTCAATCTTGCCGGCGGCCACGTCCCAAGCGACCGCCCGCTCGGCCGTCTCGTCGTCCGCGCCTAGCGCACCAACGGGTTCGCGACGACGGGAGATGCCGACGACCTCGTGGCCATCGGCACGCAAGCTGGTGGCGAGCGCTCCGCCGATCAGCCCCCGGACGCCCGTGATCGCGACTCGCATGCGAATCATGACCCCTGTACTAGCGCACCGACTCCCAGGCGGACGGCATGCCCTACATTCAGCTCATCAGGCGGCAACCGGCGTCAACAAAGAGGCTCTTCATCACCTGTCACCGAATTGCAAGGAACCACGCGGCATCGTCGTCCGTCTCATCACTCAAACGGGTCTGCGGTTCGCTCCAGCGACACAGGCCGGCTCACGAGGGGACAGCACACATGAGACATCTGCGAAGGGGACTGATGACGACCGTGTGCTCAGCACTCGTCGCCGCTGCATGCACCGGCAGCGGCGATCAGCCGCACCTCGAACTGGACAGGGACGATGTCACGCTTACGGCGAACCTTGTCCGCTTCGACGACTGCGACGCACTGCTCGACCACCTGCGCCAGGAGCACGCGGTCCGTGTCGGACCGTGGGGATTCGGAGGCGACGGGTGGATTGGCCTCGAAGCGGCGACCGACGACATGGCCGACGAGGAGATGGCGGCAGTCGAGAGCACTGCTGCCTCCGAGGGCGTCGTCCAGCCTGCGCCCGTCGAGGGCGTCGACTTCTCCGGCACCAATGTGCAGGAGCAAGGCGTCGACGAGGCAGACATCGTCAAGACCGACGGACGCCGGGTCATCACGCTGTCATCGGGCCGGCTCGTAGTGGCCGACGTGGCGACGCGCCAAGTCCTCGGTACGGCGGACATCGCCGCCGGATGGTCGCCCGAGCTGTTCCTGCACGGCGACAGCCTGCTCGTCGTCGTGCAGACGCACAGCGAACACAGCGGCGGCGCCGAGTCGATCCTTCAGCGCGTCGACCTGAGCGGCGGACAGCCCGAGATCATTGACACGCTGCGCGTCCAAGGCAGCTACCTCAGCGCCCGCAGTGTCGACGGCGTGGCCCGCGTCATCATGCGCCATGATCCCCACAACAACTTTCCGTTCGTGTACCCGCAGAGCGAAGCCGGCGAGCAGACCGCCGAGAACGCGAACCGCACAGCGATCCTGAACTCCACGCTCGACGACTGGCTCCCGCACTTCGCAGCGGGCAACCGCGACGCCGCGGACGGGCTGCTGCTGACGGAGTGCGCCAAGGTGCATGCGCCGTCGGTCTTCTCAGGCTTCGGTGTCACCACGGTGATGAGCGTGCCCATCGACGGCGCGTTCGATCCCTCGGCCTCGACGGCGGTGGTAGCTCCCGGCGACACGGTGTACGCATCGGTGGAGTCGCTGTATGTGTCCACCACGCGCTGGCTGGACTCCTCCGAGTTCGACGACGAGCAGGCCTGGGAGCGGGCTTGGCAGGAGCGGAGCACCAGCATCCACCGCTTCGATATCGCTTCGGGGCCGAACGCGGTCTACGAGGCGTCCGGCGAGTTGCCGGGGGTGATCCACAACCAGTTCTCGCTGTCTGAGCACGACGGTCACCTGCGGGTCGTGACCACTGAGGGCGATCGTTGGAGCACCGACTCGGAGTCATTCGTGCGGGTGCTGCGACAGGACGGCGACCGACTCGTCGAGGTCGGCAGCGTCGGCGACATCGGACGGGGCGAGCAGGTGCAGTCGGTGCGCTTCGTCGGCGACATCGGCTACGTGGTGACGTTCCGCCAGATCGATCCCTTCTACACCGTAGACCTGTCCGATCCGGCCGATCCCGAGGTGATCGGCGAGCTGAAGATCCCGGGATTCTCCAGCTACCTCCACCCCATCGGGGACGGCCTAGTGCTCGGCGTCGGCGCCGACGCAGACCTCGACGGCCGGATCACCGGTTCCAAGGTGTCGCTGTTCGACGTCAGCGACCTTGCCGCGCCGCTCGAGATCGCGGTGTGGTCCGCGCCCGACGGCTGGAACGACGTGGGCTGGGACCATCGGGCGTTCCTGTGGTGGGCGCCCGAGCGTCTCGCGGTGGTGCCCGTGACGGTCTGGCCGGACTGGTCCGGCGCGGTCGTGTTGCAGGTGAGCGGCGGGTCCATCCTTGAGGCGGGACGCATCACCCATGCGGACGAAGACGCCGAACCCGGCACGACCGATTGCCGCATTATCACGCCCGAAGACCTGCCGACAGCCGACCGCGACGAGTTCTCAACCGAGACGGAGCACATCGTCACCGAGGGCGACGGCCGGGCAATCGCCTGCGAACAGGGCGAGTCAGGCATGACCGGTTTCTCCTGCTGGGACGACTCCTACTTGGCGTCTGAGGTCGAGCATCTCGGCCTGCTGCGAGCCGGCGAATCCGCGTACGTCTGCTGGCCCGACTACGAGCAGAACACCATCGTGCGCAGCATCGTCATCGGCGACGATCTGTGGACCCTCGGCACGAAGGGTTGGGGATTCGACGGGTCACGCGAATCCCGCCTCGAAGTCCACGACCTGCGCACGCTCGAACGCCTCGCGACGCTTCCGCTCTAGCCGTCGCGATGCCCGAGGGGCTTCAAGCTCTGCCTACCGGCCGACGAAGTTGCCCGGGCGACGCTCCGACACGGCCTTCATCCCCTCGCGGGCGTCCTCGGTGCCTGACAGCCGCAGTTGCTCAGCCGCCTCGCGCTGGGTGATGTCGCGCACCTTGTCGCCGAGACCCAGCCGCAGCGTGGCCTTGATGGCACGCACCGCCAGCGGGGCGTTCGCCGCGATCTCGCGGGCGACCTCCAGTGCACAGTCGCGCACCTGATTCACGGGCACGCACTCGTCCGCGAGGCCTAGCTCGACGGCCTCGTCGCCCTTGTAGCGCTTAGCGCCCAGCAGCACCTTCGCGGCACGCTCGGGTCCCAACAACGCCGGCATGGTCACGCTCATGCCGAAGCCTTGGTGAATGCCCAACGACGCAAAGTTGGCGCAGAAGCGGGCCTCGGGACAGGTGATGCGGATGTCAGGCACCATCGCCAGACCCAAGCCGCCGCCGATGGCCGGTCCGTGGATCGCGCCGACGATCGGCAGGGTGACATCGAACAGCCGCCCCGAGCCCTGGTAGAGCTGCAGCGTGGCGCCGCCGCCGACCTTCTCGTCGGCCCCGCCGCCGACGCCCTCGCCGCCCAAGTCGGCCCCGGCGCAGAACGAGCGGCCTTCGGCAGCCAGGACAGCGCAGCCGATGCTCATGTCATCCTCCAGCTCCACCAGCGCATCGGCGATGTCATGCACCTGGCGGAAGCTCAGGAAGTTGTGCGGAGGTCGGTCCATGATCACCAGCCCGACCCGTCCGTCCCGCTCCACTCTCAGACCTTCAGCCATTGCCCGTCTCCCATCGCACGATCTGCGCTTGCTCGGCGGCTCACGCTAGCGGTCGCCGAACTAACGTGACCGTTCGAAGACGACCGCTGCCCAGTCGACTGCTCGCAGACGCACGGCGGCCGCGGACGAGGGGACAGCCGTGACGCAGACCGACACCGCCGACGCAGCCACCGAGACCGCAGCGCATGTGCGCACGGCATCGATCGACTGGGACGAGTTGCTGGGCCGCCTGCAGGCCGTGCTGCGGATCCGGACGACACCGATCGGCATGAAGCTCTTCGAGACCAGAGAGGACATGGAGGCCGTCCCGCGCGTGCGGCGCCCGAAGGACATCCACACCACCGATCAGATCGTGGGAATGGCGTGCCGGCTGAACTGGACGGTCGGCGTCACGATGGACGACCTCGTCGGCGCCCAGTGCGGTGCCGTGATCGGATTGCATCCCCAGGACGACAAGTGGCTCTCGGGCGACCGCATGGCCGGGGTGTGGTTCGAGACTCTGGAAGACGCTTCGGCGCATCAGCACGCCATGGAATTCGTGGACTACGGCACCTACGAGGCCATGGTCGTCTCGCCGCTCGGGGCCAAGCGCCTCAACCCGCCCGACGTGTGCCTGATCTATGCGACGCCCGCGCAGATGATCATCCTGATCAACGGCCTGCAGTGGCGCGGCTACAAGAAGATGGAATGGGGCTGCGTGGGCGAATCTGCGTGCGCGGACTCATGGGGCCGGGCGCTGCGCACCGGCGAGCCGAGCGTGTCGATCCCCTGCTTCGCCGAGCGGCGCTACGGCGGCGTGATGGAAGACGAGCTGCTGATCGCCCTCACGCCCGAGGATCTGGTAGTAGCAGTCGAAGGCATGGAAGCGCTGTCACGCAACGGTCTGCGCTACCCCATCCCGCCCTATGGCATCCAGACCGACGCCCGGGCCGGCCTCGGCGCCAGCTACGACTGATCGCCTACGGCTGAGGTCGCCTTGGGTCGTCGATGCCCGAGCGCTTCAGGACGATGAGCGGACGACGAGATGAACTTCGGCGTCGAGGGCGTCGGCGATTCGCTGCAGGGTGCGCGTCGTCGGGCTGGTCGAGCCACGCTCGATCCGGCTGATGTCTGCTTGGCTCATGCCACAGCGCTGAGCGAGCTGAGCTTGGGTGAGGCCATGCTTCCCGCGCAAGTCCATGACCTGAACCGCGATCTTGTATGCCTCAGCGAGGACTTCGCCTTGCTCGACAGCCTCCGAACCGAGTTGTGCTCGGCGAGGTGCGACTGCATGGTCGTATGCACGAGACATCGAGGAACTCCTCTTCACCGAGAATATAGGAAATTAACCATATCCTGTCAACGACGACGCTTGGTACGAAGTCTCTGCTGCTTGAACTGCAGCAGCAGAGACTTCGCCGCGTCGATTTCGCGTCGCTGGCGCTTTGCGTCCCTGCTTTTGTCGAAGCCACCCAGTAACAGGATGATCTTCTCGCCGTAGAAATGCACGAACACGCGCAGGAGCACCTCTTCCCCCTTGGTGCCCGCAAGACCGGGCGCGAGGTCGAACATCCGGGCGATATCACCCGCATCGTGTCGGACACGGAACTCGTGAAGTCCCGTGCCGGCGGGCCTGGGCCAATGCGTGCCGGCGAGGTCAAGACCACGGTCCGCGAGAACATGCTTGATCGCCATGTCGAGTGCTGCGAACTTGAAATCGGACAAGGATCTGGCGAACCGCTCGAACGGGATCGAGCCGTCTTCTGCCTCGAACACTTCCACGGTCCACATGTTGTCCACGGCAGCCACGCTACCGACAACATAATCTATCCTAAGTTATGTGAAAACTATGTAACCATATGAGATATATGGAAACATAGCTTCAGATGCATCCTGCCGACGCACTCCTAACCTGTTCCGCGCGCGCCCATGTGGCCAGCCTGCTCAACGGCTTGCGCTACCCCATCCCGCCTTAGGGCATCCAGACGGACGCCCGGGCTGGCCTCGGCGCCAGCAACGACTAGCGGTATCGCCATTCATCGGACCAAATTAGGAATCGTTCCTAATCCTGATGGCGTCCGGCGAATGCAACACATTTCAAGGAAATCGCTGGGGCGCTCCGTCTTCGTTGCGCTCTCGTCATTGACGCTCTTCGCGCTGGTGGGCTGCACAGGCAGTTCCTCCGAAGCGGAGTCGAGCGAGCAGACCCCGGCAACCGTTGCCGAGACGACCTCCACCGCCGCTGCCGCCGACGACCACGACCACGACGAGGCGGATGCGGACGTCGTCAGGCTGGACCAGGCACGGCAGTTGCTGGTGGTGGCCGCACACGATCAGCCAGTGCTCGACCTGATCGACCTCACCGATGGTTCAACGGTCTCCATTGAACTCGACGCCCCGGCAGCACTGTCCTCAGCGATGACCGAGTCGGGACGCTTCGTGCTGGTGGGTCACGACGACGGGGTGGCCGTCGTCGACACCGGCGTCTGGTCCGTGCTCCACGGTGATCACTTCGACCACTACATGTCGACCCCGAAGATGCTGGGCCGAGTCGACGGCCCGATGCCCACGCACCTCATGAGCCACGACGGCCTCAACGCCTTCCACTTCGACGGCACCGGCAACGCACTGGTGGTCACTGAGGAGATGCTCGTCGACGGGCAGGTGTCGGTGACCGCTGAGGTGCCGACCAGCGCGCCCCACCACGGCTTCGCAGTACCCACGCACGGCGCATATTTCGTCACCGTGCCCACCGAGGACATGGAGATCCTTCTCAACGTCGTCGGCATCAGCGACGCCGACGGCGTGGTCCAAGCGCAGTTCGACTGCCCGCTCGCTCACGGTGAGGCCTCCGTCGCCCACAGCGTCGCTGCAGCCTGCATCGACGGCATCGCTGTCGTCACCCATGACGACGGGAGCTGGTCCGGCACGTATCTCAGCTACCCGCAGATCGACGACGAGGACCCCTACGGGTTCGGCCCGGCGCGGGCCTGGATCCTGGCAGCCTCCGAGCAAGGCCTGCTTGCAGCGCCGCACGGTGCCCGGCACCTCGTGGTCGCCGATCCGGGCAACGATTCGATCCGGTCATTCGACCTCGAACGGAGCATTGCCACGCTGGGGGTGACGTTCAGCGACGACGGCGATGTGCTCGTGCTGACGCAGGACGGATTCCTCCACCTTGTCGATCCCGAGGACGGCTTGGTTGCAGCCTCCCTCCAGGTCATCTCTCCCTTCGCCGAGGGCGACCCCGACGAGCCGTTCCGGCAGCTCGCAGTGACCGGCGGACGCGTCTTTGTCACCGAACCGGCCAGCAACCAGGTGATCGAGGTTGCGGTCGGCGACACGCTGGTGGTGGAGCGGACCATCGACATCGGCTTCGCGCCAGGGTTCCTCGCCGTCGCCAACGGCTGACCCGACAGGACCTGCCCTACGCTCACCGTTGAACTGCTTGACATCGAAAGCGAGACAGCGTGGCACTGCAACCCACCAAGGAAGGCTTCGACCTGGGCATCGTCACCACCAACGGCGACGAGATGCTCGCGTTCTACCGGGACGTGCTCGGGCTGGAGTTCGAGCAAACGCTGAACATGGAGCAAGTCGGCATTGCTCAGATGCACCGGCTGTGGGCTGACAAGAGCCTGCTGAAGCTGGTGGTGCCCGTCACTGACGTGCCTGCCGGGGCGGGGGGCGGCATTACCGGTGCCACCGGACTGCGCTACTTCACGTTCAACGTCGGCAACTTCGAAGAGGTCATGACCGCCTGCGAGGACGCCGGGGCCAAGATCATCTGGCGGCGGCTCGAAGCACGGCCCGGAGTGGTGGTCGGCATGGTCGAGGATCCCGACGGAAACTGGGTTGAGTTCATCGACAATCCAGCCTGACCGCCGGCGGCAGGACATCGGCTGCAGACCGGCGCTCCAGAGGCACGGCCGAGTCCCGGCTTCGCCTACCGGCTCAGCCTCTCTTAGGATCGCGCGCATCGCGGCTTGGGGAGCATGGAGCAGTGTCTGAATCTCGGCGCACGACGGTGCACCAGCTGCTGGAAGAGGCGCGCGCGGGACTGGAGCGGGTCGGCCCCGCCGAGCTGGCAGAGCTGATGAGCGCTGAGGTATTGGATGAAGCTCCGCGGCTGCGGGTCATCGACATCCGGCCGCGAGATGACCGAGAGCGAACCGGCGTCATCGAGGGCTCCGAGCACATCGGGCAGCTGGTGCTCGAATGGCGCCTCGACCCCGACTCGGGCGCCTCGGAGGGAACTGCTGCAGATCTCGATGACCATCTCGTCGTCCTCTGCAACCAGGGTTACAGCTCCAGCTTCGCCGCAGCCCAGCTGCAGCGGCTGGGATTCGCACGGGCGACCGATCTGAACGGGGGCATCGAAGGCTGGATCGAGCACGGACTGCCCGTCGTGCCGCACGAGGCCGGCGGCTGATCGGCTGCCGCCCCGGCTACAGCCTCGCTGGGCACCAAGAGCCTTGAGTCGTCCCTAGCTCGGCGGCGGTGTGGGGCGCTCGCGCAGCCGGGTGATGACGTCTGCCATGAAGTCGTCGTCCTGCGCTCCCGGGATGACGAGCCGGCCGTCGAACAGCCAGCTCGGCGTTGCGCTGATCCCCCACTCGTTCGCCCGTGCCATCGACGCCCGCAATGCCGGCATCAGCTCGTCCTTGGCGACCACCCGCCGCAGAACATCGGGGTCGATGGCCACATCCGACGCCAAGCCGACGAGCACATCGGGATCGCTGACGTCGAACTCGGATTCCCAGTAGGCCCCATAGAGCCGGTCGTGGTAGCGCTCAGCGGCATCGGGGTCCGCGTGCTCGACCGCCAGCGCAGCCTGATGCGCCTTGGCGCTGTTGCGCAGCCGTTTCGGCACCACGAACGTGATTCCTTCAGCTTCAGCCAACGCGGCGATCCGCTCGAAGCTCATGCGCACCTCGATGCCATCGAGCGGCACCTCGGGATGGATCTCGTACGCCAGCCAGGTGATGTCCAAGTCGTGACGCTCAGCCAGGCGAACTGCCCGGGCTCGGGCCAAGTGGCACCACGGTCACAGATAGTCAGACCACACCAGCACCGACATCGTCTCGACCGTCGTCATCGCCTCGACTCCGCATCTTCGTCGCCATGCTCATCCGGCTCGGCGACTGCCACTTCATGCGCGACAAATCCCTCGCGCTCACCGTCGATGAAGCGCCGTGCATCGTCAAGACCCTGCATGATCATGTCGAACGCCTTGCTCATCTGGACCTCCTCCGCCTCATCCTCGCACAGCGATCCTCGCGGCCCGGCGGGGTCACAGGCGGCCCGGTAGCTTGCCGCGCATGGACTTCACCATTCCCGCCGACATCGCGCAGTTGCTCGACGACTTGGACACGTTCATCGACGACGTCATCAAGCCGATCGAGAACGAGGACGACAACATCCGCTTCTTCGACCACCGCCGGGAGGACTCGCGCACCGACTGGGAGCGCGACGGCCTGCCCAACGCGGAGTGGGAAGCGCTGCTGGTGCGGATGCGCAAAGAGGCCGACAAGGCGGGGTTCCTGCGCTGGCACCTGCCGGAGCGCTTCGGCGGCAGCGACGGCACGAACTTGGGAATGGCGATCATCCGGGAGCACCTCGCTCGCCGGGGCCTCGGTCTGCACAACGACCTGCAGAACGAGAACTCGATCATCGGCAACTTCCCGACCGTGCTGATGATGGAGCGCTACGGCTCAGACGCCCAGCAGGAGTACTGGATCCCCAGGATGCTGGAAGGCCAGGCCCGCATCGGGTTCGGCCTGACCGAGCCATTGCACGGCTCGGACGCCACCTGGATGGAGACCACGGCGGTGCGCGACGGCGACGAGTGGGTCATCAACGGCGAGAAGTACTGGAACACCGGCCTCCACCACGCCACCCACGACTACATCTTCGCCCGCACCTCAGGGAACCCCGGCGAGGGCCACGGCATCACCTGCTTCATCGTCCCGGTGGACACACCCGGCTTTGCAGTCGAGAAGTTCATGTGGACCTTCAACATGCCCACCGACCACGCCCATGTCCGGCTGACCGACGTGCGGGTGAGCAACGACGACATCTTGGGCACCGAGGGCCGCGGCCTGCAGACAGCGCAGCTCTTCGTGCACGAGAACCGGATCCGCCAGGCGGCGTCGTCGGTGGGCGCGGGCCTGCATTGCATCGACGTGGCTGTGAACTATGTGAGCAACCGCACCACGTTCGGCAAGCCGCTGGCGCAGAACCAGGCCATCCAGTTCCCGCTGGCCGAGCTCTACACCGAGGCCGAGATGATCCGGGCGCTCATCTGGAAGACCGCCTGGGAAATGGACGAGGGCGTCGACCACATGGAGATCACCGACAAGGTGGCGATGTGCAACTACCGCGGCAACCGGTTCTGCTGCGATGCCGCGGATCGGGCCATGCAGAGCTGCGGCGGCAACGGCTACGGCCGTCACATGCCCTTCGAGCACATCTACCGGCACCACCGCCGCTACCGGATCACCGAAGGCTCAGAGGAAATCCAGATCCGCAAGGTCGCCGGCAAGCTGTTCGGTTTTGCGGGTCGGGCGAAGGGCTGACGCAGCCCGGACGCGCCAAGGACGAGCACAGCGCTCGCCGCGCCAAGGGCTGCCCAGCACCGGCAGGGCGAAGGGCGAGCACAGCTTTCGCGAGACAGGTTCTGAGTTTTTTTGAGCAGCATCGGTCAGGGTTGGCGGTCTGGGTGCAGGAGGCTGCCGATGACCGCTCCGCCGGGCCGGAGACCGAGGAAGGCGAAGGCTCCCCGTTCAATCTCTTCCCTCAATCGTCGCGATCGAATCAGGAATTCAATGGCTTCATCATCAGGTGGGTAGATCCTGCTTGGGCCAACAAGAAGGACGTCTTCCTCGACGTTCAGCCGAGATTCAACCCGGGCAACCACACGATGCGACCCGACAGGATCGAGGTCAAGCTCTGGATCGAAGGGCGAGTGAAGCCGATTCGCGAGACGATCCTCAACAACTGACTCAGGCGCTCGACGGGTGCAACGGCGCTCGGCGGGGCACAGCGCCAAGATGCACGGCGGTTCGGCGTCGCCGGCGCAGCCACTTCGCTCTCGACTTCCTGCCGCCGCGCACGGACGGTTCGCCATGCGATCGCAGCCGACTGGCGATGAGCGGCTCGCCGACGGAGTCGGTGTTACGGGCGCCTCTGCAGAGTCCCGGATCGCTCCCCAAGAGGGGGCAGCCCCAGCAATCGGACTGGCAAAGCCTGAGGTCCCCGGATTCCTCCGGGGGCCTCAATGGCGTTCTTGATCAGCTTGTTGGTTGCCATCGCCAGTTACGGGCGACGCCGTGTCGATTCACGCAAGCTGCGCAACTGAGAGCCACGGTAGCCGAGTCCGGGATGCCTCAGCGCACGAGATGCCCGGCAGGGCATCTCCCTCCAGGGCGCGGGCGTGGATGACGGCACTTGTTGCCTCGGCGGGTGATTGCGCCGCAAGTGACTGCGCCTGAGCGATCTGCGGAGGCTGCTCCCGCCGGTAGCGACGGTCCCGGGGCGTCGGACGACGTGAACAGTGAGAGGTTGGCGGCGGGCTGCTCACGCGCTGATTCCGTGAACGCATCCATCATGTCGCTGCACTCGAAGACTCGGTTGCGCTTACCAGCGCTGCGCTGTACGAGTATCCCGGCCTCCGCGAGCCGAGCGACGGCGTGACGCGCGGTTCGTTCGTTCGTGCTGAGCAGTTCCTTGGCGCTGCCGGCGGTGACGATTGGATGAGCAGGCAAGAGAGCGAGAAGCTTGAAAGCCGAACTAGACGGGCGAATCCGATTGTCCGCAGCACGCGCTGCCCATCGCTGTCGCAGCGCTTCGACGTGTGCATTCAATCGTCTGTGCAGCACACAGGCATGAGATGTCGCCTCAGCGAGCATCTCGATCCATGGCTGGGTGGAGCGGGATCGGGCATCGTCATGGGCCGGGCCGATCACACGGAACTCGTCCAGCGCGTCGAAGTAGCGGGGCTTCTCGAGCATCAATGCCGAACTCACCGGCAGTGTTCCTCGCCGGATCAGGCATTCACGCATGAGCATGAACTGCATGAGGGCTCGGCCAGTGCGGCCGTTTCCGTCCGGGAACGGATGGATCGTCTCGAACTGGACATGGGCGACGGCCGCTCGCACCAGCGGGGGTCCGTCGACGGCGTTGACATACGCGACGAGATCGTCGAGCAGCCCCGGAACGAGCTGCGCTGGAGGTCCGACATGGCGCGCTGTGAGCGGACTCCCGAGAGCGCCCCCTCCGACCCAGTTCTGCCGGTCCCGCAGTTGACCGGCGATGGGGTCGTCTCCCATGAGGGTTGCGTGCATCGCGCACAGCGACTCGACGGTCAGCTCGGCACCTGACCGCGCGAGCCCGGATGCGTGCTGAGTGACTCCGATATTGCGCAGCGCCTGCATCTCAGTGTCGGGCGGCCTCTCGCCGAAGAGCTTCAATTGGGCCTCGGCTCGAGCCACTCGACGAGCCGAGGGCCGGATTTCCTCAATGGTGCTCGAAGCGATGCTCTCGGCGCGTTCGAGCAGCCATTCCGCAGGCAATTCACCAGAGCCGCGTTCCTCGTTGAGGTCGCGGCAGCTATCGGAGGCGTTCGACACGCGTTCCCAGGCGCGAGCGTCAAGTGTCGGTTCCCAGCCGAGAATCGGATGCGGCACGAATGCGTCGAACTGCGAACCCTCGGGATCGCCGGTGCGCGCTGCTCGTGACGTGTTGGTCCGGCTGTCCCAATAGCGCCGCTCAGCTCTGCCCATGACTCGTGTCCCTGCTCGTTTGGATAATGAGATTGCCGCAATAGAGGAGATACGGCAATCTCAGGTGATATTCACTCCTGAGTTTGCCGTATGGAATGCCATGCGGCAAAGAAACGACTCGGACGAAGCGGACTCACCCCCACGTAGGTGGGGCATACCCCTTATGATCAGGGCGAACTAGGCATGGATTCGATTGTCAAGGAGCATGCCGGCTCGACCCACTCACGGGCTATGTCCTGCGGAGTGGTGGGTTTTGGGGTTGTGCCTCGGTGTTGGCTGCCGGTTCGATTTCGGCTGGTGTGGCGGTAGCGGGTTGGCGGTGGAGTTGGCTCATGGAGTCTTCTGAGAGGTAGCGCCGGTCGGTGGCCTGCCGTTCGTCGTGGAGGTCGGCGAGGATGGCGCCGACGACCGTCGCCGTCGAGGTCGGCTGGCCGACGCTGTTGCGCACTTTGAGATACGCGGCGTCGAGACAGACGAAGGGGAACTCGATGTGATCGAGGCGGCGGCCCCTGAAGGCCTCCACGGTCTCGTCGGCAACGCCTGCTGGGCATCAGACGCGGGGCGACTCACCACATGAAGCGGCAGCGTCCGTCGTCACGGGATTGCAGGATGCATCCGGACTGCACTTCAGGCTTCGATGCTGAGTCCTAGTACCGTGTCAGCAAACGTTTGCGCGGTTGCTGGCCCCGTCGCTTCGCCTGCGAGCAGGCCCTCCAGCGATCCCCGCCACAGCGAAGGTTGCTTGACACGGCACTAGGTCGGAGCTCATGTCTGTGATCAGGTCGAGCCCGTCGCCGCGTCCGAGGTCGTTGTGCATGACTTCGACCTCGAAGCAGCGACTGAGCGATCCGTCGCGGTCGTAGACCACGGCGACGCGAGCGATCTCGTCACTGGCCGTCAACAGGACCCGCACCCAAGGCTTCGATGCCTGCTGGGCCCGGTCCCGTCAGATTCCTGCGGCCTCGTTCATGGAAGATGGCGGGCCTCGGAGGTCAGGCAGCGTTCGAGTCGGGTGGCTGAGCGGCGACAGGTTGCGGCTTGCTGGTTCGTTGGGACTCGGTCGGGTCCTTGGGATTCATCCCTGAGCGCTGCGTCTTGGCACGGTTCAGACGTGTTCAGTCCCGCCGACCGCAGCTCTCGCATGCCATGCGCCGCCGGTTCCACACCGACGCGACCGGCCGCCCCGGGACCCCCAGGTCCCGAGTTCTGCGCTCACGACGGTCATGCACCCATCGGTTCTCCACTGCTTGAGTGCCTTCCAGAACTCAGCTCCCGCTTCGGCTGTGGCAGTCTGAGCCTCGATTCCGTTCAGTTCTCGTTGATCCTTCGCCGCGGCTCGTTTGCTCGACGCGACCTCTTCGCCAGTCAGCAGATCCGGTTCGAGACTCCGGGGCCAGTCCACTCGCAACCTCTCAACGCGATTCCAGCACGCCTGCTGCTTTGCCCACTCGGTGAAGTTTCTGTGTCACGGTCCGAGGAGCGTGAGGGGCGTGACGGCCACGCCGGCGCGGCCCGCTAGCGCCAAGGCAGGAATGATGTTCACAGCAGAGCGACGCACCAGCGCGATTCGTCGCTGGAGTGAGCCTGAGACGCTGAGGTGCTCTGGCCTCACATTCACCGAGGAACGGACTCGACCGACTATCGGGTCGCCGCCCAAGCATCAGCTATCGCGGCGCAAGCGTGGGGATTCCGTACTCGCTCGCAGCGCTGGCCAGCCGCTCGTCGTAGGTGGCGAGCCCGTCGAGGTCACCGGCAAGGTCGAGCGCAGTGGCGAGGTGGATCGCGTCCAGGCTGCGGAGTTCGGGAGGATCGAGCAAGGCCGCCCGCTCGGCGATGTCCTTGGTGATGCGGAACCAAGCAACCGAGCTGAGCCGTGATCGAGCCTCCACCATCAATGCCGGCCGACGGCGGCGGACAGCCCGAATGGTCTCCGTCCTCGCCAAATCCGACGAGACGGCCCGCACGTGCTCCAGCTTGAGCCAAGCGTCTAGCGCAGACGACTCCGGCTCTTCCACGATCAGCTTGACCAGCGCTGAGCTGTCGAGATAGTGCATGACTGACCTGCGGAACTCTCAGTACCGCTCCTCTTCGCGCATCTCCAGCAGCACTTCGGACAGGCTGCGCCCCGGCAGTGCTGGAAGCGGAGGGGGAAGATCGGTGATGTCTCGCGTTGCGGGAGTCGCATCCCCTCGGGCGATCAATTCTTCAAGACGAGACCGGCGCGGTTGATGAATGTGCGGCACCAGCTTCGCCACGGGCCGGCCACGGTTCGTGACGGTGATCTCCTCGCCGGCTTCGGCCCGCGCCACGACCGCCGACGCGTTCTGCTTCAGCTCGCGGATGCCGACCTCAGCCATGTTCTACAATGTAGCACATCCAGCCCGTGGCACCGCGGGGCACCGCCCTGCACACGGTCTCCCGCATGCGCATCAGACGCCGTCCCGGCGGGATCAGTGCCGTCAGTCGTCGAGGCGGGCGGCGGCCTTGCCGGTGAGGACCGGGCGGTCGTCCTGGTTGGCCGTGACGATGTCGAGGACGACCAGCTTGCGGCCGTCCTCGTCACGGATGGCATTGACCTCGGCTGTGGCTGCGCGGTCTGGCGCTGGGCGCTGTTTCAGGCAGCGTCCGCGTCGAGGCGAGCCATGCGCACGAGGTTGTAGGCGGCGCCGCCGATGAGGAACCAGGCCCGGTTGCGCTGGCGTCCTTTGTGTCTGAGCTTGTGTCCTCCGGCGATGGTCTTGAATCCACCCGAAGGGTTGGCGAACTCCACTGGTGGTTGCATTACTCCAAGACCGGCCATCATGACCGATCACTCGCAACCACCAGTGGAGTTCGCCGTCGTAGTTCAAACGCTCGCAGAACGCCCGCGCAGAACGCCCGCGCAGAGCGCACCGAGCACAACGCCATCAACACCGACGCCTTCAACAACACCTCAGACGGCACGCTCGGGCGGCCACGATCCGAATACCCCCCAGCTCCGCATCGAGCTCTTCGAGCACCCCGATATCGTGCTGGCAGGACTCCAACGGATAGGCGTGGACGCAGACCCAGTCTCGGTGGTGGACGGCGATGCCGGTTGCGTACGCTCACGGAGGCAGGGCGTGTCGCCCCCGCTGCGCCCTGTACGGAACGCACGGGGGCTTGGAATCGTCATGTCCACCGACAACGGCGCCCGATCTTCTCACCGCTACCTCAATCGAGAGCTGTCCTGGCTGGACTTCAATCACCGGGTTCTGGCACTGACGCGCGACGAAGATCTCCCGCTGCTCGAGCGCATCAAGTTCGTGGCAATCCACGCATCGAACCTCGACGAGTTCTTCCAGGTCCGAGTTCCCACGGTGCTCGATTCCATCGACGCCGGCGTGCGGCGGGCCGGTTCCGACGGCCTGACGCCCCGAGCGCAGCTGAAGGGCATCCGCGCAGCCGCGGCGGAGCAGTTGCTGGACGCGTCGTCGCTGTTCGAGGAGGAGCTGCGACCGGCGCTCGCCGCCGAGGGCATCGGGTTCGTCGAACCCGACGAGCTCGACGCCGCCAGCCGTGCATGGGTCGCCCAGCTGTTCAGCGAACAGGTCTTCCCGGTGCTGACGCCGCTCGCCGTCGACCCAGCCCACCCCTTCCCCTACATCTCGGACCTGTCGCTGAATCTCGCCGTCTTCGTCGAGCACTCCCGAACCGGTCCGTCGTTCGCCCGGGTGAAGGTGCCTCCGATCCTGCCCCGCTTTCTGGCCTTGCCCGACGGGCATCGCTTCATCACGCTCGAATCGGTCATCGCCGGGCATCTCGACGACCTCTTTCCCGGTGTGAAGCTGCTCAGCCACAGCACGTTCCGGGTCACCCGCGACGCAGACCTCGACATCGACGACACCGAGACCGACGACCTGCTGAAGCATCTCGAACTCGAGCTGCGCCAGCGCCGCTTCGGCGGCGCCGTGCGCCTCGAGGCGGCGCCGGATCTGGACGGCGATGCCCTGGACATGCTCGCCCGTGAGCTGAAGCTGACCCACGACGACGTCTACACCTCGAAAGGCCTGCTGGGACTTGCCGACCTGTTCGAGCTCTACGACATCGACCGGGACGATCTCAAGACGCCGCCCCACAACCCGCGGACGCCGCTGCCGCTCCGGGCGGCGCCCGACAGCGCCACGCTGATGGTCTCCGCAAGCGCAAGCCGCCGCGGCACTCCGGAGGAGCCGGAGACCGGCGTCAGCTTCTTCGACGTGCTCAAGCGGCAGGACGTCCTCGTTCACCTGCCGTATGAGTCGTTCACCACGAGCCTCGACGCATTCATCCGCCAGGCAGCCGACGACCCCGACGTGCTCGCCATCAAGCTGACCATCTACCGGACGTCGGAGCGGACCCGCCTGGTGGACTCGCTGATCCGGGCTGCCGAGCGCGGCAAGCAGGTGGTGGTGGTGGTCGAGCTCAAGGCGCGCTTCGACGAGAGCGCCAACGTCGAGTGGGCACGAATTTTGGAACGAGCCGGCGTGCACGTCGCCTACGGCGTGGTGGGCCTCAAGACCCATTGCAAGCTGGCGATGGTGGTGCGGCGCGAAGGCCGAGGCATGGCCCGCTACTGCTTCATCGGCACCGGCAACTTCAACGCCGATACCGCCCGCATCTACGAGGACTTCGGGCTACTGACCTGCGATGACGACTTCGCTGTCGACATCGCCGGGCTTTTCAACTCGCTGACCGGCTACAGCCGCAAGACCGACTACCGCAAGCTGGCCGTGGCACCGCACAGCCTAGGCCAATCCCTCACGAAGCACATTGCCGCCGAAGCTGCCGAAGAAGACGGCCACATCTTCATGAAGATGAACGCCATCGTCGACAACGAGGTGATCGACGCGCTGTATGAGGCATCACAGGCAGGCTGCCGCATCGACCTCGTCGTGCGCGGCATCTGCTGCCTGATTCCCGGTATCGACGGCGTCAGCGAGAACATCTCCGTGCGCAGCATCGTGGGCCGCTTCCTCGAGCACAGCCGGGTGTACCGCTTCGGCAATTCCGAACGGGGCTACACGATCCTGCTGGGCTCAGCCGACGCCATGCCACGCAATCTGCGATACCGCGTCGAGGCGCTGGCGCCGGTGGAGTCGCCATCCATCGCCGCCGAGCTCGCCGAGGTCACCGACATGTACCTCGAAGACGGCATCCGCCGCTGGGAACTCGGCAGCGACGGCGAATGGACCCAGCACGGCGGCACCGACCTGCACGAAGTCCTGCTGGCCCGCCACGCCCAGCGTCGCGGTTAGCAACTGATAACCTGTTCTGCGTGATTCGCCACTTGATTCACACCGAACCGCATTCCGCAACCGGGCTGCTCCTTCTCAGCTAGGCGGGGACCGCACAGGTCCTCGCCCAACCTCCTGCGCCTTCGGGCCAGGGGGTTTTTTCGTGGCCCGAATCCGACCCGACTGACCAGAACCGCAATCAGCACACACTCCCACCGCCCGCAGCTCAGGAGATACCCATGGCAGACCACAAGCGCATCAGTGCTCAACAGCCGAGCCCGATGCCGTACCGCCTCTACGACACCTACGCGTTCCCGGCGCACCTTCCGGACCGCACCTGGCCGGACAAGATCATCGGCGAGGCGCCGCTGTGGTGCTCGGTGGACCTGCGCGACGGCAACCAGGCGCTCATCGATCCGATGGATGTGCCGCGCAAGCGCCAGATGTTCGAGCTGCTCGTCGAGATGGGCTTCAAGGAGATCGAGGTCGGCTTCCCCTCCGCTTCGGCTCCGGACTTCGATTTCTGCCGCATGCTGGTGGAAGAGGATCTGGTGCCGGACGATGTGTGGATCCAGGTGCTCACCCAGAGCCGTCCCGAGCTGATCGAGCGGACCTACGAGGCCATCGCGGGGGCGAACAAGGCAATCGTCCACCTGTACAACCCGACGTCTGAGCTGCAGCGCCGGGTGGTGTACCGCCTCGACCCCGACGGCATCAAAGACATTGCGACGACCGGCACCCGATTGTGCAAAGATCTGGCACAGAGGCACGAGGGCGGGGAAATCCGCTTCGAGTACTCGCCGGAGTCGTTCACCGGCACCGAGGTCGACTTTGCGCTCGAGGTGTGCAATGCGGTCAGCGCCGAGTGGGGCGCCACCGCTGCGGACCCGATCATCCTGAACCTGCCCGCCACCGTGGAAATGGCGACCCCGAACACCTACGGCGACCTCATCGAGTACTTCGGGCGCAACGTCGACAATCGAGAGGCGGTAGTGCTGTCGTTGCATCCCCACAACGACCGGGGCTGCGGCGTGGCCGCCGCCGAGTTCGGCGTGATGGCGGGTGCCGACCGGGTCGAGGGCACGCTGTTCGGCAACGGCGAGCGGACCGGCAACGTCGACATCATCACGCTGGCCATGAACCTGTTCAGCCAGGGTGTCGATCCCGAACTGGACATCAGCCACATCGATCACCTGCGCCGGATCACGGAGTACTGCAACCAGCTCCCGGTGCATCCCCGCCACCCCTACGGCGGCGACCTCGTGTACACCGCGTTCAGCGGCAGCCACCAGGACGCCATCAAGAAGGGCTTCGAGGCACTGCGGGACGACTACGACTTCTGGGAGGTGCCGTACCTGCCGATCGACCCGGCTCACGTGGGGCGCACCTACCAGGACGTCATCCGCGTGAACAGCCAGTCCGGCAAGGGCGGCGTGGCCTACGTCATGAAGAACAGCTTCGGCCTCGATCTGCCGCGCCGGCTGCAGATCGAGTTCAGCGGCGTGATCCAGGCGATCACCGACGAGGGCGGCGAGATCCTGCCCGAAGCCATCAAGAAGACCTTCGATGAGACCTACCTGCATGCCGAGTCGCCCTACACCTACGTCGGGCACCGCAGCTACTTCGATTCGGAATCCTCCGACGAGTCCGAAGTCGAGGCGACGATCAAGGGTCCCGACGGCGAGGTGCGCGCGAAGGGCAGAGGCAACGGGCCGCTGTCGGCTTTCAAGACCGCCCTGTCCGACGCGCTGGGCGTCGACGTCAGCCTCGTCGACTATCACGAGCATGCGGTCGGTGCGGGTGCAGACGCCACCGCGGCCGCCTACGTGGAGATCGAGACGCCGTCGCGTGACGTGTTCTGGGGCGTGGGCATGCACCCGAACATCGTCACGGCCAGTTTCCGGGCCCTGCTGTCGGCGATCAACCGGTCACACGGTGGGCCCGATTCCGGGGCTCTCGTCCGCTGAGCGCTCTCCCGCTCAGCAGCTTCGCCGGCGGCGCGCTGTTCGGCAGCCGCGTCGGTGAGGGACCTGCGGTCGTGCTCGGGCTGCACGGCTGGGGACGCACGCATCGAGACCTAGTCGGCTGCCTCGAGGGCACCGACGCGATCACGCTCGATCTGCCCGGATTCGGCGCCAGCCCCGCACCGCCGGCAGCAGGCGGCGCTGCCGCCTACGCCGATCTGCTGGCACCGGCGCTCGACGAGTGCGCGGCTCGGATCGTGGTCGTCGGACACAGCTTCGGAGGACGGGTCGCCGTCGAGCTAGCGGTTCGCTGGCCCGACCGTGTCGCTTCGCTGGCGCTGTGCGGCGTACCGCTGCTGCACCGGACGGACCGCCCCGCAGCGAAGCCGGCGCTCCGGTTCCGCCTTGCTCGCGGATTGCATCGCCGCGGCCTGCTCGGCGAGGCCACGATGGAGCGCATGCGGCAGCGATTCGGCAGTGCCGACTACCGCAACGCCACCGGCGTCATGCGCGAGGTGCTTGTCGCCGTCGTCAACGAGACCTACGGCGAGCAGCTCAGCCGCATCACCCAGCCGGTCGAACTCGTGTGGGGACGGCACGACGACGCAGCCCCGGTCGAGATCGCGCTCAAAGCAGAACAGCTGCTTGCAGACGCACGGCTGACGGTCATAGACGGAGTGGCGCATGATGTGCCTGCCGAGGCGCCGGACGCGCTCGCCGTCGCTGTGCGCCGGCTCGTCGGACAGCTCTCATGAACCAGATCGTGCTGTGGACGTCGGTCGCCGCCGGTGCGATCAGTGCCGGCCGCTGGCTCCGTGTCGCCCAGCGCGAGCACTACGGCATCGGGCGCACCTCGCGCTTTGCCAGGCGCTGGTGGCTTCTCGACTGGGCCAACCGTGCGTGCCTGATCGGAGCTGCGGCCGGCGTAGTGCTCAGTGGCACCTACTGGTGGGCGCCGTCGATCACGGCCGCAGCGGTGGTGATCGGCCCGCAGGGCCTCGACCTACGGGGGCGCACCAGCCCGTTGGCATGGACTCGCCGCCTCGCAACGTTGGCGGCGACGCTGGCGCTGCTGTGGTTCGTGCTGGTGGGCGCGGGACTGCTCGCGGGGCTGGCTGGGCCGGTGCTGGCAGTGCTGCTGTTCGGCATGCCGCTGTGGGTGGACGTCTCGCTGGCTCTCCTGGCACCGTTCGAGGCGGTGCTGTCTCGGCGCTGGGTCCACCGCGCTCAGCAGCGGCTGGAGCGGATCGACCCCGTGCGCGTGGCGATCACCGGGTCCTATGGCAAGACCACCATCAAGGGCTACCTGCGCCAACTGGTGGAGGGAACGCGATCAGTGGTCGCGACGCCGGCGAGCTTCAACAACACCGCAGGCGTGTGCCGCAGCGTCAACGAGCACCTGGCGTTGAGCACTGAAGTGTTCATTGCCGAAATGGGCACGTTCTCGCCAGGAGAGATTGCCGCCATGACCCGATGGGTACGACCATCGGTGTCGATCCTGGCGTCAATCGGGCCAGTGCACCTCGAGCGCTTCGGCAGCCTCGACCGCATCGTGGCCGCCAAGGCCGAGATATTCGCGACAAGCCGCACCGCGATTCTCAACATCGACGCCTACGGCCTGCGAGCAGAGGCCGATCGGCTGACCGCCTCCGGGTTGCGGGTCATACGGTGCTCGACGCAGGACTCCAGCGCCGATGTGACCGTGCTGCGGGCCGATGAAACACCCGATGCCAAGGGCATCGGACCGGGCACCGACCACGGCGCCGAGGCCTCTTTCGAGGGGATCGTCGATGAGGCCACCGCGCCGCGTCGCATCACGGTGTTCGGGCGGGAAGTCGACACCAGGCCGCTCGGCCACGCTGCGCCAGGAAACGTGGCGTGCGCGGTCGCCGCGGCCTCGGTTCTCGGCGTGTCCGATGACGACATCGCCCGCCGGCTCGCGGACCTGCCGACGCCCGAGCACCGCCGTACGGCTGCGCACAGCGAGGGCGGGGTGATGGTGATCGACGACACCTACAACTCCAATCCCGCCGGTGCGCGCGCCGCACTCGGGATGCTGGCCAACACCGAAGCCGGGCGCCGAGTCGTGGTCACTCCCGGCATGGTCGAACTCGGACGCAGCCAAGCGCACGAGAATCGTCTGCTGGGTGAGCACGCCGCCCGCATAGCCGACGATGTCCTCATCGTGGGCCGCACCAACCGGACGGCGTTGCTGGCCGGCGCGACCGGCTGGGACGATGCCGCCGCGCGGCGGGCCACACGGGGCCGCGGGGCGCGCAGCCTGGTGCACGACCGCAGCGACGCTCGTGCCACCGTCCGCTGCGTGGCGGATCGCGAAGAGGCCGTCCGCTGGGTACGCGCGCACCTGCAGTCAGGGGATGCAGTTCTGTACGAGAACGATCTCCCCGACCACTACCCCTGAGCGCCCCGCCGGGAGCGCCCCGAGACACAAACTCACGTTTCACGGTGCCTTCGGTTGACAGTCTGGATGCCGAGGTTGCACGCGTTGCGGCATTGCTGCTAGTGGTGTGTCGCGGTTTTCTTGCGGGCAGGTCGCGGCCCGCTGACCTGCGGAAACAGGCTTCGGCAGGCCCTGTGCAAATTGCCGACACACCACTAGGAAACTGCTGATTTATTCGGATCCGGGCAAGTCTGCAACGCTCTGACCTGCGGCTTTGTGTCCGTGAATCGGCGATTTCGGCAATTGCTCAGCAGTCTCCTAGGAGGGTGGTCGGAAAAGGGGATCTTGCCGACACAGCAAGTCCCTGACCTGCGGGTTTGCATCTGACAAACGCCGAAATAGCGGCTTTCCGACCAGCCTCCTAGAAACGGCGTGTCCCTTACAGGAGAGGAACTATTCATGAAACTCAACTCACTTGGCCCGAGGCTGAGTGTGATTGCTCTCGCACTCGCCCTCGCCGCGTCGGCCGTGGGGGGCGTGCTCGCCTTCACTGCCAGCCCTGCAGCCGCCCACGACCGAGAGTGGGGTGTTACGGGGTGCACACCGCAACTGCAGCCTGTGAGCATTCCTACGCACGGCTGGTTGAACTCCAACACCGGTGCCTTCACCACGAGCCAGTCGACCGCTGACCACTGGCAGATCAACCTTGGGCACGTAGTGTCAACCTTGGGCACGTAGTGGTTCCACACACCCAGTGGCACGACGAGGTTAGGCCGGTCTGTGTCGACGAATATGGCTGGATAACCTTGGGCAGCCATCGGCATATCTATCAACGACTCGCGCGAGCCGTGCAGTCTGCGGCGTTCTGCGCAAGTTGGGCTGCGAGAACGGCCGCTGTGTACCACGCGTACGTGTTCACGGCAGGTGTAGGGACCTGTACGATCACGCTCGTCGTCATCAACTGGGACTAGTCATGGCATCAAGTCGACAGCGCGGTTGTGCCAAGTCGTTAAGCCAACTCGGGTACACGTTCCTCATGGGAACGAGGCAAAGGCCCACTATCGCCGGGCGTGCCTTGGCGTGGCGAATCGGAATCGCATTTGCCGTCGTCATTCCTGTCGCCGTGGTGATCGACTACTGGCTCGATGCCCGCGGCATCGGCCGCCTGAATGTCTCGGCCCCGACGTGGCTAAAGGTGACGCTGGCGGTCGCGTTCTTCGGTGGTCCTGCACTCTTGTGGATCGAAGGCTTGACGCGTCAGCGAATCTGGCCGCGCCCGCGTCAGGAGACCAGCGAGCACAGCCACTGAGTGCGGCGTCAGCGACGGCGTTAGGCGTGGCGGGCCCAGCAGAAACGAAGCGTACGACTCACGCCTCGTGCATCATGACCAAAGAACTCGTCTCGGTGAGTATCGAGGTTACTGTCGCAACAATGGAAACGCGGCGGAGCTGCACCCGAGCGGCTAGCTGCTGCGCCCACATTCGACGCATTTGAAGCCCGACTTCATGCCTAAGCGCTTCATTTCGGCTCTTCGCGATTTTGTGGGATGAGGTGGCGCTGATTTGTGGGATGAGGTGGTGCTGAGGGTTCGTTGAGGTGGGTCGAGGCCCTGCTGGGATCGGTGTTTGTGACAACGCCGAACCCCAGGGGACCTCGATGGCGAGTGATGTTGTGTCGGTCCGGCTGTGGCTGCGGCAGATCAAGGTGACCGGGGTGCTGGTCGATGTGCCCGGGGAGCTGGTGGTGGGGGTGCGCTCGACGGTGACGCGTCCGGTGTGCCCGCATTGGGGCTCCAAGAGGGGGCGCATCCATGACCGGCGCGGCAAGAGGGTCCGTGACCTGGAGGTCTCGGGCCGGCCGACGGTGATGGTGTGGGATCGGCGACCGATGGTGTGCGACGGGTGCGGGCGGCGGTTCTTGGAGGATCACCCGGCGTTCGAGGGCCGCCTCACGGCCCGTGTGGCCCGGCGGGTAGTCGCCGATGCCCGTGATATGTCGGTGTCGGCTGTGGCGCGTCGGCATCGGGTGGGCTGGCATGTCGTGATGGCGCTGGTGATCGCCTATACGGGCCTCGTGGGAGATCATCGCCGCCGCCGGCGGTGCCGGGTGCTGCTGGTCGACGAGACCTCGATCCGCAAACGGCACCGCTACGTGACGGTGCTCGTCAACGGCGGCACCGGCGGAGGTGCTCGCCATGGTTCCCCACCGCAGCGAGGCGGCCCTCAGCGGCTTTCTGGCTGCTCAGGGCCACAAGTGGTGCAAAGGCGTCAAGGTCGTCGTCTCCGACGGCTCCAAGTCGTACGCAGCGGCGATCGCCAAGCGGCTCGGCCACGCCCGCCATGTGCTGGACCGCTTCCACGTCATCAGATGGTTCGAGATGGTTCGCGGCCGGCCTCACCGCGGTGCGCCGCGAGGTCCAGCGCCGCCCGGAGGTCTCAAAGCCCGCGTTCGACCCCGCAGTGTTCCGGGCCAGATTCCTGCTCATGCGCAGACCCGACACCCTCGACCACACAGAGCGCGAACGCCTCGACTCCCTCTTCGAGACCCACCCTCGGCTCAAAGCAGCCTGGGACGCGCTCGGCGAGCTGCACCAGCTCTATCTCGCGAAGGACCCCAAAGGCGCCCCAGCAACGGCCGCATCGAAGGCACCAACAACCACCTCCAAGTCCAGCGACGCCGAGCCCGCGGCTTCACCAACTACGCCAACTTCGAAGCCCGCGGCATCCTCGTCACCTAACCTGATGCCACCGAGCCCAGCAGCCCCATCCCACAAAACCGCGAAGGCTCTTCATTTCAGGGCGATACACGCCGCCGGGCGCCATCAATGCACCAAGGAAAGACGCCACCTTTCCCGGCTTGCCTGAAGGCTCGGGGGCACCGTATCCGCAGACCCGACATGGACGCGGATCACGGCTGGATTCGACTCGTCGGGCACTGCGCCAACGTACCCGCGCGGTAGGGCTCTGCCGTCGACTGACCGCCTCGACGAGGGACGCTGTGGCCAAACGCCATCTTCGCTGAACCCGTGTGGAGCTGTTTCTCGTGGAAACATGACGCACATGGATGCACTGCTCCGACCACCAACACCATTGCGGCAGCAACCATGACCCGTCCCGGCATCTGCTTCGGCGGGCCGTCGCCCGAGCACGACATCTCGATCCTCACGGGGCTGCAGGCGGTCCGTGCGTTCGCCGGTGCGGGGCGCGAACCGGTGGCGCTGTACTGGTCACCGACGGGCTCTTGGCACGAGGTGGATCCAGCTCTCGAGGCGTCGGCATTCGCCGATGGCGTGCCTCGCGGCGCCAGCGAGGTGGAGCTGGTGGGACGGCCCGGAGTCGGGTTTGTACGGGCCGAACGGCGGCGCCGCGCAGTGCCAGTCGACGTGGTCGTCAACTGCTGTCACGGGGGACCCGGCGAGGACGGCGGCCTGTCAGCCGTGCTCGATCTCGCGGGAGTTCCCTACACCGGCCCGGGCCAGGCGAGCGCGGCGATCTGCATGGACAAGCTGGCGTTCAGCGGCGCGGTCGCCGCTGCGGGATTGCCCGCGTTGCCGCTGTGGCTGCTCACGTCCGACGGTCCGGGCGAGGGTGACGTGGCGGACCTGGCACAGGGTCCCCTCATCGTGAAACCGCGCTTCGGCGGATCGTCGATCGGCATCGAGATCGTCGAGGACCTCGCGACAGCGCGGGCCCTGGCTGGGACATCACCGCTGCTGCGCGATGGCGCGGTGGTGCAGCGCTACCTGACCGACATCATCGACCTGAACATCTCCGTGCGAACTTGGCCGGAACTGCGGCTGAGTGCCGTCGAGCGTCCGGTGCGCGGCGACAGCACCATCTACACCTACGCACAGAAGTACCTGACGGGCGGTGGAGGCATGGCCACCGCGCCGCGCGAGCTGCCCGCCGTGCTTGCGGACCCCATTGAGACGGCATTGAAGGCTGCGGCCGCCGAGGTCGCCAGGCTCGTCATGGCCCGATCGGTGATGCGCATCGACTTCCTCTGGGACGGCGGCGACAACCCCGCCGGACTCTGGGTGAACGAGATCAACCCGATTCCGGGCTCACTGAGCTGGTACTTCTGGGCGCACGAAGGGGACAACCTGATCGAACTGCTCGATGACCTGATCGCCGAGGCGCTGGACGGGCCGACACGCCGCTTCGTCACCCAGGGGGCCGACGGCACCGCCTTGCGCTCCGTGGGGACCATCGCCGCGAAGCTGGCGTAGCGGCGATGCATCGCCGTGTCGCCAGCGCAGCGGCCCTCAGGCACAGCGTCGAAGCTGGCGTAGCGGCCGTGTCTCGCCGGGTATTCCTCGCGTGTGCTGCGGCAGTGCTGCTGCTGGCCGCTTGCAACTCGGCCGAACCCGCCGCTGATGCCGGCGGCGGCCGTGATGCCGATCTGAGCGACTGTGAACGCGCTCGCCTGGCTGCCGCGCTCGGCCTGGCTGCCGCGGCCGAGGTGTCGCTGCCGCTGGATCCCGCAGACGAGCCCCTAGCCGACATCGCCCGCGACATCTGCGCCCTCGCCAGCGAAACTCCCGGCGACACCGTGCCCGGCGACACGAGCGTCCGCTCGCCGACGGAGGAACGCGACGCTGCGCTGCCGGCGGCGCTGGTGCGCGCCCCGGCACTCTTTGACCCGACCGACGCGCCGCCAGGGGACGACCCATATCTGGACGGGCTGTGGATCGCGTGCGGGCAGGGCTCCGCGAGCGCATGCAACGCGCTGCTCTTCGAGTCATCCGCAGGCAGCGAGTACGAGGCGTTCGCGTTCAGCTGCGGCGGCCGCGAGAACCTGCACTGCAGCGTGCTGCTCGGAGAACCCGGTGCCGATACCGGCTTGTTGGGCATCGAATTCGGGCCGGAGTCACCCGCGCCGGGCAACATCGCCGAACTGGACGGCTGGTGGGAGGCGTGCGGGCAGGGAAGCGCTCGTGCCTGCGCGCAGCTGGTGCTGTCCGCACCGGGGGGTTCGGCATACGCCAGCTTCGGCTGGACCTGCGGGGGCCGCACCACCAGGGACTGCACGCTGCTGGTCGGTGATGACGGAGCACCTCCTGCGCTCGCCGGTCGTTCGCCGCAGGACCCTCCCCCCGGCGACGACGAGTACTTGGACCTGCTCTGGCGGCTGTGCGGGGCCGCAGACGCGCCCGCGTGCCGGGATCTCGCTACCTTCGGCACACCCGGAAGCGACTACGAGCGGTACGCGCTGTCGTGCGGCTGGCGGGCCGTGCGAGCCTGCGCCCGGCTCTTCGCTGAACTCGCCACTGAGCCTTCCTCATAAGCGTTGCTAGAGGCTGAGCCGGCAGGCGAAGCCGCGGCCCGAGCGGCTCGTAAGCGAAACGAGCAAGAGCGGGAAACAACAGCTGTGACAGCGAGAATTCTCATCGACCGGCGCTGCTCTCTAGTGGCTGTGCGCGTATTCGGCGCCTGATGGGGCTAAACAACACGTCGTGATCGCCGACGCCTTGACCGGCAAGCGCATCGCCATCACGGGCGCCACCGGGTTCTTGGGCACGGCGCTCGTCGAGCGGCTGCTCCGATCGGTTCCCGATTGCGAGCTGGTGCTGTTGGTACGGCCCGGCCGCCGTACCGATGTGAACCGCAGAGTCTCCCGAGAAATCCTGCGCAACGACGCATTCGATCGCCTGCGCGCAGCGTGGGCCGACGATTTCGACGACATCTGCGCACGCCGCATCACGGTCACCTCGGGCGACGTCAGCACCGACGGGCTGGGTCTGTCCGACGACGACCGCGAGCTGCTGTGCTCCTGCGACATCATCATTCACGCCGCTGCGACGGTCAGCTTCGACAGCCCGCTGGACGCCTCCATCGAGACCAACCTGCTCGGCCCCAACCGGTTGCTCGAGGCCTGCGGGGCCGAAGGCGCCACGCCGCACTTCATTGCCGTGTCGACGTGCTACGTCGCCGGCAACCGGCGAGGCTCAGCGGCCGAGGTGTTCCTCGCCGACACGCCGTTCTCTCTGGACATCGACTGGCGGGAGGAGGTGTCTGCAGCGCGCCGGACCCGCGCCGATCTCGACGCCGCCAGCCGCTCCCCCGAGCGTCTGCGCCGCTTCCATCGCGACGCACGCGAAGAACTCGGCCCCGCCGGGCTGCCGATGCTCGCCGCCAAGACCGAGCAATTGCGCCGTGAGTGGGTGGACGCCGAGATGGTGACTGCCGGCCGCAGCCGTGCCGCCTCGCTCGGCTGGCCCGACGTCTACACGTACTCCAAGGCGCTCGGCGAGCAAGCCCTGGTGGAACTGCGAGGCGACGTGCCCATCACGATCGTCCGCCCCTCCATCATCGAATCGGCATTCACCGAGCCGTCACCGGGCTGGATACGCGGCTTCCGCATGGCCGAGCCCCTGTTCGTGTCATTTGCGAAGGGCGAGCTGGACACCTTTCCCGGCTACCCCGAGGGCGTCATCGACGTCATCCCCGTCGACATGGTGGCCGCAGCCATCATCGCCGTGGCCGCCCAGGGGTCCACGCCCGAACCGGAGATCTTCCAAGTGGCCTCGGGGGCGGTGAACCCATTGCGGTTCAAGGTGCTGACCGAGACGACGATGCAGTGGTTCCAGGACCACCCCGTGTACGACGCCAAGGGCCATCCCACGGCCAGCACGCAGTGGCGCTTTGCCGGTGCGAGCGGGCTGGAGGAGCAGCTCGACCGCGCCATGGCGGTCTTCAACACTGCGGAGAAGATCGTCAACCACCTCCCGATGCGAGGCCGCAACGACTTCACCGTCCGCCTCACGCAGCGCCGTACCGGACTCGAGCAGATCCGCGACTACGTGCAGCTCTACGGCGCCTACGGCAGGTGCGAAGCGCTGTACAGCATCGACCGCACCTTGAACCTGTGGGACGCCCTGCCCGCCGCCGACCAAGAGCGGTTCGGCTTCGATCCCCGGGTCATCGACTGGCCCGGCTACATCGCCGACGTCCATCTTCCGACGGTCATCACCCAGGCTCGTGTGAAGACCACGCCCCAGCCCCGTACCGGTCCCAACCGCAACCAACGGCTGCGCAACGCAGTGCTGGACCCGGCCCGGCACTTCGCCGCGTTCGATCTCGAGAACACCCTGATCGCCAGCAACGTCGTGGAGACCTACGCCTGGCTCGCCACCCGCCGGCTGGACACCTCCCAACGGGTGCGATTCGCGCTGCGCACGCTGGCTGAGACACCCGGACTGTGGCGACGCGACCGCCGAGACCGCACCGACTTCCTGCGCCACTTCTACCGTCGCTACCGCGGCGCGCCGGTGGGCCAGCTCGACGCCGACGCCGCGGAGATGCTCAGCCACCTCTTCATGACCAAGGCCTTCCCGGCAGGACTGCGGCGGGTGCGCGAGCACCGCGCCGCCGGTCATCGGACAGTGCTCATCACGGGCGCACTCGAGTTGGCGGTCAACCCGTTGGCGCCGCTGTTCGATCACATCATCGCCGCGCGCATCGACAGTCGCGACGGGCGCTATACCGGCGAGATGATCGATGTCCCGCCGACCGGGGAGGTGCGCGCCCAGATGATGGTGGACTGGGCGGAAGCCGAGGGCTTCGAGCTGTCCCAGGGCGTTGCCTACGCAGACGCCGCCTCGGACATGCCGATGCTGGAGGCCGTGGGCTATCCCGTTGCGGTGAATCCCGAGACCCGGCTGGTAACGATCGCCGACAAGCGGGGCTGGCTGTGCGAGAACTGGGAGCGTGCGCCAGGCGGGCCCCGGCCGCTGCTGCCCATCGCGCCGCGCTTCGGTGTCCGCGCCAACACCGAGCGCCTCGACCGGTCGCACCGCTCCCGCCGGGCCGCAGCAACGGCAGGAGACCGCAGATGACCGCCCGCAAGGGACTCGTCCTCGAGGTGGACCGGACGACCCCGCCGATCCTGTTCCACCACGGCGAGGGCTTCCGGCTCCACAAGCTACCGGTGGGCAGCCGGGTCGTGTACCCCAACGAGCCGCTCGATCCGGTGCGCGACCCCGAGCGCGCCATTGCCGAAGCGCTGGCGAACCCGCTCGGCGACCGCGATCCGCTGGCGTCGTACATGCAGCCGGGCATGAAGCTGACCATCGCCTTCGACGACCTGTCACTGCCGCTGCCGCCGATGGCTGCACCCGACGTCCGCGGCCGGATCATCGAGCAGGTCCTGGACATGGCTGCAGCGGCAGGGGTCGACGACGTGCATCTCATCGCCGCCCTCGCATTGCACCGGCGCATGACCGAGGCCGAGCTGCGCCACGCAGTGGGCGACCGGGTGTACGACGCGTTCGCCCCGCACGGTCAGCTGTACAACTTCGACGCCGAGGATCCCGACGAGCTCACGCACTTGGGCACCACCGATGCGGGCGAGGAGGTGGTGATCTCCAAGCGCGCCGCCGAATCGGACCTGCTGGTGTACGTCAACATCAACCTCGTGTCGATGGACGGCGGCCACAAGAGCGTGGCCACGGGGCTGTCGCCGTACACCGCGCTGCGGCACCACCACAACGTGGACACCATGCTGGCATCCACGTCGTTCATGGACCCCGAGAACTCCGAGCTGCACACCCGCAACTGGCGTCAGGGCCGGATGCTGGCCGACGCCGGCGTGAAGGTCTTCCAGATCGAGACGACGCTCAACAACAACGAGTTCCCCTCGCCGTACGACTTCCTGAAGCGGCGCGAGTGGGAGATGAGCCCGCGGGACCGGATGATGCTGATGGGCACCAAGACCGCGCTCGACTTGATGTCGCGCCGCCAGGCCCGTCGCATCTTCCAGAACATCCGGGCGCCGTACGGGCTGACGTCGGTGCAGGCCGGCGAGGTCGAGGCAGTCCACGGGCGGACGCTGGAGAACGTCTACCGCCAGCATCTTGTCCGGGTCGAAGGCCAGACCGATGTGCTGACGATGGGGCTGCCCTACATCTGCCCCTACAACGTCAATTCGATCATGAACCCCATCTTGGTGGCGTGCTTGGGACTCGGCTACTTCTTCAACCTGTACCGGGGCCGCCCGCTCGTCCGCCACGGCGGCGTGGTGATCATGTCGCACCCCACGCCGTGGGAATTCCACCCGGTCCACCACCCCAGCTACATCGACTTCTTCGAGGAGGTGCTGGCCGATTCGACCGATCCGGCGGTCATCGAGCACCGTTACGAGAAGCGATACGCAGAGGACGAGTGGTACCGGCACCTGTACCGGACGTCGTACGCCTACCACGGCGTCCACCCGTTCTACATGTGGTACTGGTGCGCGCATGCGCTCGAGCATCTGGGCGGGGTGATCGTCGTCGGGGGCGATCAGGCTGCTGTTCGGCGCATGGGCTTCCGTTCAGCTACCACGTTGAATGATGCGCTCGAGATGGCGACTGATGTCGTCGGGCGCGACCCGACCATCACGCACTTCCACAATCCGCCGATGCTGATGGCGGACGTAGTCTGAGCCGATGGCCACGTCACACCTGGGAGCCAAGCGCGCGCAGCGCCGCAAGGCTTCCGTGACGCGGATCGTGCGCAACACCGAGTTTCCGCTGAGGGCTGCCGCGACCCCCAAGGGCGAGACGCCGCTGCCGGCAAGTGTGGGCGCCAACTACGACACGGATTGGGCCCGGCGGTTTCCTGCCCGGGTGGCGCGCCGCGTCTGGGTGGACACCATTGCCCGGGGGCTGGTGCACTACTACGCCCAGCCGACCGTCAAAGGCGTCGACCGGCTCAGCGAGCTGGACGGGCCGGCGGTGTTCGCCGCCAATCACCAGAGCCATGCCGACACTGCGGTCATCGTCACGTCGATGCCCGAACCGTGGCGCAACCGGCTGGTGGTGGGTGCCGCCGCGGACTACTTCTTCGGCAATCGCGTCACGTCGGCGATCTCTGCGCTGTTCGTGGGTGCCATACCGATCGAGCGAACAGCGCTGAACCGCCGCACGATCGACAAGGCAGTCGGGTTGCTGTGCAACGGCTGGAGCTTGGTCATCTACCCCGAGGGCGGCAGGTCCCGCGACGGCTGGGGTCAGCAGTTCCAGCCCGGCGCGGCGTTCTTGGCCAAGCAGGCTGGAGTGCCGGTCGTGCCGGTGCACATCCGGGGAACGTTCGACATCCTGCGAAAGGGCCGGGCGTGGCCGAGGCGGTCCCGGTCGGTGATCAACTTCGGTCGCCCGCTCGACTTCGACGAGGGCGAGAACAATCGCCGGTTCACGCGGCGCCTGCAGGCAGCGGTCGAAGGCTTGGCTGACGAGACCGCCACCGGCAACTGGTTTGCCGCCCGGCGGCGGCTGCACAGCGCTGACAACCCCACACTGGAAGGACCCGCCGGTTCGGCTTGGCGTCGCCGCTGGGCGCTGACCGAAGCTCCGCCGCAGGCAGGCCCGCTGGCAAGCTCGACCATCTCCAAGCGTCGCTGGCCCTACGTCTAGCAGGATGCTGAAATCGGGCCGCGCGGACAGGCGACCTCCCGCTGCATCTCGCCTGAGCCGGGATCCATGAGCCGCTGCGCGCCGCTTGTGGACGCCGAGAAGCATGGCGCGCAGAGGGGTGACGCGCAGAGGGGTGCCATCTCACACGACCATGGCTCAGCGGCTAGTCTCCTTCCGTACAAGACTCTTCAGAACAAGACTCTTCCGTACAAGACTCTTCCGTACAAGACTCTTCAGAAACAGGAGATGATGATGACGAAAGCTGAATCATCCGAGACCGTCCCCGGACTTGCCGGTGTATTGGTGCGCATTCACGACAAGGCTTCGATCGGGGCAGTGCTCAGCCTGTACTGGTGCTTGTTCTGGATCCTGAACGGATTCGACAAGTTCTTCAACGCCGATTCGTTCTTTGGCGTGAACTTCAAGATGGCGCTCGAGGGCGCTCTGCTCCCGTCACTGAATCTGAGCACATCGCTGGCACAGCCGATCGCGATCATCGTCGGCGTCATCGAACTCGTGCTCGGGTTACTGTTCCTTGTGTCGCTCGCTGCGTTCCTCCGCAACATGCCACATCGTTATGAGGTCGGCAGCGCTTGCATCGGTCTGAGCGTGCTGTTCTTCGCATTGCTCTCGGCCGGAGCGATCCTGTTCGGCGCACGCGACCCGATGATCCAGCACGGAGTGTTCATCGGCACGCTGCTGGTGAGCGGGCTCACACTGCACGTCTCGAAGAAGGCCACTAGCTGAGAGCGCGCCGACGCTCCCAAGCCACTCGCTTGGCACGAGACACCCGACGAGATCTCCTGCACCACGGTCGCTTATACCCAACGAATTCCGTCGGGTTGCCTGCCAACCCGTTTGCGAGTTGCGCCTGCAGCGGTCTTGGTCTCGCGGGCGCTGCCGGATCATCTTCGGCAGTTGGCTCGAGCAATTCGAAGAAGCCGCTATTGATCCTGAACCGATCCTGGACCCGAACAAGCGTTCTTTGTGAATCCAGACGCAGCCCGCGCACATTTGGTTCCCTGCCGGTCTGTTCCGGCCACCGACGCAGCGACAGAATGAGGAACGGGTCGGGTCCGGTCCTCAGTTGCGGGCGGTGACGATCCACGCGGCCGCAGGGAACACAATGCCGGCGGAAGTCTCGAACGGAGCGAGCGCTGAGATCACCGCTTGCTTCGCCTGAGCATGCACCTCGGGCGGGTGCCCTTCGAGCGCCCGCTGGGCGATGCCGAGATCCATGGCGAACTGCGCAGTCTCGGCAAGCGTGTTGCCGGCGCCGTAGAGCATCTCGGTCTCGAATGACTCGAATTCAATCTCCGACCAGCCGGCGTCGCTGAGAATGCCGCTGACAAAGTCGGTGTCGGCAAACGCAAACGGATCCACCGCCGGACCGTCGCCTTCGGGCATCTCCACGATCTGAAGCACCGCCTTGTTGACCGTGATCAGCCACGGGTTCTGACGTGGCGTCTGCCAGCAGGCAAATGCAAGCTGCCCGCCGACACGAGTCGCCGCCCGCAAGTTCGCAAACGCGGCAGTGGGGTCGGCGAAGAACATCACGCCGAACCGGGAGAACACCACATCGAATCCGGCGAACACTCCATTGCGTCCCACCGCCTTGGCACCGAGTGCCGCTATGTCGGCGATCTGCGCATCGGCCACGGCAAAGCTGATGGGTGCCGCCGCAGGATGCTGGACAACGTGAGCGGCAACCCGCTGCCGGGCTACCTCGATGAGCAAGTCGCTGATGTCGACCCCTAGGACGGATCCGCTCACCCGCTCGCTCCACTGCAGTGACGTCTGACCACAGCCGCAGCCCACGTCGAGCACATGTGCTCCGGAAGGAGGCTCCGCAGCGATGTCCATCGCCGCCACGCCGATGTGAGCGAGCTGGGCGTCGAGTCGCTCCTGTTGCTGCACCCAGATGTCCGCGTTGCGCCAGAACTCACGCTGGTCCGCGTTGGGATCGTCACTTGCGCCCATCGGTCGCCCCTCTCCGAAGCTGTCTTCTTTTAGCAGCCCACACTGGCGGCGCCTCACTGCTCCAGCGGTCCCGGCGTCTGCTCAGAACAGGGTCACCTCGAACCCCGGCTGCAACCGGGCGTAGGTTGCCAGCGCTGTGACGGTGTCTGCGTGCGCGGTGCTGGGCACGGGCTCGGCATCAGGCAGAGCGTCGGCGAATGACCAGCTCAGACGGTGGATGGCGCACGGGCCGTGCGTCGCCAACGCTGCCCGGTGGACCGGCGCGGGATAGCCCTTGTTCGAATCGAAGCCGTATGGCGGGAAGTCGCTCGCCAGCTTTGACATGATCCGGTCTCGCACCACTTTGGCCATGATCGACGCCGCTGCGATGGACAGGCAGCGGCGATCGCCGGCGGTGAGTGCGGTGCTCGCACGCCAGTCCACGAAGTTGTGGCTGCCGTCGACGAGGACCCGGTCCGGCTGTATCGCGAGCACGCTCAACGCACGCCGGGTTGCCAGCCGCAGCGCCTCGGTCATGCCCAGCTCGTCGCACTCGGAGGCGGTCGCGTGACCGACGGACCACGCCCGAGCCCAGCCGGCGATCCGATCGAAGAGCTCCTCGCGCACAGTGGGACGGAGTTGCTTGGAGTCGCGAATGCCGTTGACGCGCCCCTCCGCCGACACCACCACCGCGCCCACCGTCAACGGGCCAGCCCATGCCCCGCGGCCGACCTCGTCCACGCCCACGACGGTGGCCTCGCCAGACTCCCAGCATTCCCGCTCCGCAGCGAGGCTCGGCCGGGCCGTCATGGCTGCGAACCTAGCTGGCGACCCTGCTCGGCTCGGAGCTGCGCGGTGCGAGCTGGGACCTAGCCCGTCGGCGGTGCTGGCGGCTCCAGGAGTGTCTCCCCCTGCCAGCCAGTCGTGGCGAACGACGGGTCCAAACCGGGCGCCGTGACTGTCGGCACTGAACTGCCGGGACGGTGCGGTGTGACCTCCCACAGCAGCGCTGGCCGCTCGCCGTGCCAGCGCACCGCCCAAGAGACCCTGCCGATGCGCGTCGGTACGTCGTGAACCTCCACCGGCTGACCGAGCCAAGCCGACGGCCAGTGCGCAGCGAGCCGCAGCGTTGGCGCCTGTGTTTCATACGGCGTGCCGTCGTCAGGCACGTCGACCAGCAGGCACAGCAGCGCCCGCACGAACAGCCCGCCCACCATGAGGTCGTGCCCCGTGCCGTTCGTGCCAGTGCGCAGCGTGGGATCCATGAAGGTCGGCCAGTTGAGCGTCGACGACGCCACCGACAGCAGCGCCTCAAGCCGGTCGAAGGAGCGCTCCGGTGCCGGTCGAGCCTCAGCGAAGGCCAGCAACGCCGTGGCAACCAAGTCATGACCGCACGACGCGGCGGTGTCTGCGACAAAGTCGATCGGGGTGCCTTCGGCCGGCTCGGGCGTCACGAACGGCAACGGCGGTGCCCACGGCACGGCTGCATGGACCCACAGACCGGTGTCGTGCGACAGCCATTCCCAGCGTTGGCTGGGCGGTGCCGGTGAGTCGTCCCACGACGCCTCCCACGGCACGCGTCCCAAGGCGTCTCTATAGAACGAAGAGGGTCCACTGATGCCAGGCCTGCGGCCGGAGGCGCGCCGACCGGCGCGACGGCGGTCCCGGGAGACGGCTGGAAGAGACGCCGCGCCACGCACGTCGGTGTGCAGTGGGTCCGACAACGACATCGCCTCATGCCGCAACGCATTCGCCGCGCGCTCCGCCCCGTTCCGCAGCAGCAGCCGGTAGCCGGCCCGCAGGCCCTCGCGGATGGTCCATGACTCCTCTCGCTTCGCCGCATCGCGCGTCAGCAGCCATCGTGCTGCTGATGCCGCGAACTCTCCGATGGTCTCGGCGAATGCCGGATTGGGGTGAAGCGACAGCAGATGATCCGCAAGCACGAGCGATGTGCCGGTGACCGAGACGCCCATGCTGGAGGTTTCGCCGGAAGGAAACTGCGCCTGGGCTTGTCGCAGCAGGAGATCTCGAACCTGCTCAGGCGCTCCCGACTCGATCAACGCCAGCAACTGCACCAGGTCATCGCCGGCGAACTGAAAGTCGGTGGCCAGAGCCGAGGCGAGCATGGGACCGACGACACCTGGTCCGTCATCGAACGGCGCCGTGGCCAGCAGTTGCGAGGCACGTGCCGACAGCGCGGCATCGGCCAGACGGCCACTGGGCAACTCGATCCTGCAGCCTGCGTCGACGCGCTGCCGCCAACCGTTTGCCACCCGTTCCAGGCCAGGCACCGCTTCAAGCACAGCAGCACCGAGTGCGGGGCTGCCGTCATCGTCCCATTCGAATGGCGAGCCTCGCCCGACAACCGCAGCACGCAGCGTCGCGCCGGCGACCAGCGGGAAGACCGCTGCCGCGTTTGCCAGACGCTGGGGGCACGTCGCCGAGATCGGCCCGCGCTCCGGCTCCGGTGTCGATGCCGGATCGCCGGAAGACGGACTGCTGCCGATGCTGACGGGCACCGCACTGGCCTGGCCTGTGGCGGCAAGACCGTCTGAGGACTCGAGCCCTGCGGCGCAGTCGATCCCGTGACTGCCGACGACCACGTCACCCGGGACGCGATCAAAGACCACCACCGCTCGGTTCGCCGCAGGGCGATATCCATCGCCGAGCGTCATCACGCGGCCGTCGATGAGGATCTCATCGATTCCCCATGCGTTCGACCATTGCCAGATTTCGTTCTCTTCGTGCTCGAAGGCACCCAGGTGGCATGGCCGCGCGGCGAGCGCCACTGCCGCGGGCGCAGGCGTGCGATTGGCGATCTCGATCACCAATACCTCAGGAACGGCGCTCGCGCCGTCGCCCAGCGCCCGCTCGTCCTGCGCGGTGACATGCCGCTCGGCATCGCCGAGCTGAACCGCGGCGCCCCGGGCTGCCGCGACGCGGTGCGAGACATCGCCACCACCGATCCGCAAGATCGTCTCGACCACCGGCATTCCATCCACCAAGCGCTGCCGAACGGAGGACGCTCGCGATGGGAAGGCCCATTCCTCGCCCGAGCGCACCCACCAATCCAGCGACCAGCCCCCGCATACCACCAGCCCCCGCGGGTCCACCTCGGCCCGCTCCAGCGTCTCAGGCAGCCCGACGGTCGTCCATGAACGGCCGAGCGTGTTCGCGAGCACGCTCGCCTCGGCATGGTCGTCGCTGTTCCAGTAGCGGACCTGGCTCGGCGCCGGGGCGTACGCAGCAGAATTGGGGTCGAGCTGGCGCTCCGCCCACCACGGTCGGATCCAGCCGGACGGCGGCTCAGCGGGACGCGGAGGGCGGGGGCGGTCAGCCCGTTTGCCGATTCGCACCGTCCTGTCCTAGCAAACCGCCGACTGTCAGCCTCGGCAGATGCGGCCGAGAGGCTGGGCCATACACTCGCCGCGGGTGACTGCAACCGGCGTCACGCCGACCGTGCTCATCCCAGTCAAGGGCTTCCGGCTCGCCAAGGGCCGCCTCGCGGATCGCTTGAGCGAGTTTGAGCGGCATGAACTGGCCCGCAACATGGCAAGCCAGGTCGTGAAGGCCGCCGGCTCGTTGCCGACCAAGATCGTGTGCGACAACGACGAGGTGGCCGATTGGGCGCACGCGGCGGGCGCTGGGGTGCTGTGGATCGACGCCGACGGTCTGAACCCGGCGATCACCGCTGCCGTGGCCGCACTCGAGACTGTCAGCACCAGCGGCGAAGATTTTGGCCATGTCGTGATCGCACACGCCGACTTGCCGTATGCTGAGACGCTGGACGGGCTGGCCGAGGCAGGCACCGTCACGATCGTCCCCGACCGACACCTCGACGGCACCAATGTCATGGCGCTGCCGCTGGGCACCGGATTCGAGTTCCACTATGGGCCCGGCTCATTCGGGGCCCACTGCGCCGAGGCACTGCGGAGCGGACTCGACCTGCGCGTGCGGCGGGTCGCCGCGCTCGAATTCGACATCGACACGCCCGATGACCTCGACGCCGCCGAGCTTGGCGCGCGTGCCCCCGACGATGCCCGCTGACGCCCCGCACCCGGGTGCCGGCTTCTCGACGGACCTGCCGGTGCCGGCATCGGCGCTGGTCGTCGCCGCACACCCCGACGATGCCGAGTTCGACTGCGGCGCCACGCTGGCCAAGTGGGCGGCCGCCGGCACGGTCGTGCACCACTTCATCTGCACCGACGGTTCGAAGGGCACCTGGGACCCCGATTGCGACCAGGCAGCACTGGTGCGAACTCGCCAGGACGAGCAACGAGTCGCTGCCGCGGCGCTCGGCGCCACTGGCGAGGTGCGATTCGGCGGCCACGTCGACGGCGAGCTGGACAGCGAGCTGGCCACCAGAGCCCAAGTTGCTCGGGTCATCCGCGAACTCCGGCCGGCGGTCGTGCTCGGTCACGACCCGTGGAAGCGCTACCGGCTGCATCCCGACCACCGCCATGCCGGGCTGCTCACGGTCGAGGGAGTGGTAGCGGCCCGGGATCCGTTCTTCTTCCCCGAGCGGGGTCTTGCGCCGCATCGGCCCGACGAACTGCTGCTGTTCGAAGCAGACGAGCCCGACCACGCCGAGAACGTCGAGGGCTGGACCGCCACGAAGACCGCTGCCCTGCTGTGCCATCGCACCCAATTCGTGACCACCCACGACATCGCCGATCCCGACGACCCCGCCCAAGTACAGCGCTTCGCCGACTGGGTGGATGCTGTCGCCGCGGCCAGCGGTCAGCAGGCGGGGTTCGCGTACGCCGAGCTCTTCAAGCGCATCGACAGCGTTTGAGCGCCTAGCCGACTTCGCTGTCGTTCCAGAAGCCGGTCAGCGGCGCCTCGGCGCCTGCGGCGTAGCTCGCCAGCCTGACGGCTGCCGCCTCGTCAAAGAGCTCGATCACGTCGAAGACCACTTTCGGTCCCAGCGTGCGGAGCGCACGGTCGCCTTCGGCGCCGTGACGGGGCAGATTGGGTGTCAGCAGCAGCAGGCGCGCTTCGGGCTCCGCGGCGGCGAGGACGGATGCCCGACCCAGCGTCTTCCACAGCGTCTCGGCGCGCAGCAGGCCAGGACGCACGGTCGTGAACGCACCCGCCACATCAATCCACCATTCTCGACTCGCCGGATCGGCCACCAGGAAGCTGAACTTCACTCCCGAACCGCGCACCGACGCTGGGCTTCGCACTATCTCGAAACCGCAGCGCTCCAGCAGATCGCCGGCGATGTCGTGAGCCTTGCGGCCGGCTTCGGCGGCCTGGCGGCCGAACGCATCAGCAGTCATCGCATCTGCAATCGCAGCCGGCTCGGCTGTACCGAGCCCAACCTCGTCTTGGGCCTGGCGCGTCTGCGCGCCTGTCCCACGCAGCGCACTCGGTTCGAACAGCGGCGGTTGGGAAGTGCGGCGTGGCTCGGGAGGCGGTGCTGAGGCGGCGGTGGCAACACGCGAGCGGGCCAGATCGACGTAGTCGGGATTCAGGTCGTAGCCCACCGGCCAGCGGCCGCACAGCACGCTTGCGACCAGCGTCGTGCCCGAGCCCATGAACGGGTCGAGCACCACATCGCCTTCGTAGGTGTACAGATCGATCAGCCGGCGGGGCAGTTCCAGCGGGAAGGGTGCGGGATGCCGCACCCGTTGCGCGCTCTCGGGACCCATGTCCCACACATCGAGCGTGGCTTCCATGAACTCGTCAGTGGACAGGCTGCTGCGATGCGGCAGGCCCTCGTCCTGGCGCTGCGATGCCGAACGAGCCCGGTCGAATCGGCCCTTGCTGACGATCACGATGCGCTCGGTGGTGTCGCGCAGCGTCGGGTTGGACGGGCTGCGGAACGAACCCCACGCGCACGATCCGCTCGAGCCTTTGCTCTTCTGCCAGACGATCTCGCCCCGCAGCAGCAGACCGAGTTCTTCGAAGATCTTGGCGACATCGCCCGACAGACTGCGGTAGGGCTTGCGGCCCAGGTTGGCCACGTTGACCGCGATGCGGCCACCGGGTTCCAGCACCCGCACGCACTCCGCAAAGACGTCCTTCAGCATCGCGAGATAGTCGAAGTAGCTGGTCGGGATACGGCGGTCGGCACCGGCTGCGACGGCGTCTTCGTAGGACTTGCCGACGAAGTAGGGCGGTGAGGTGACCACGAGCGCCACGCTCGCGTCCGGCAGCGCGGTCATGTGGCGGGCATCGCCGCAGAAGCAGCCGTCGCCGAGGCGCTCCCTCAAGTCCAGATCGAGACCCGGGCCGCGGGCGATCTCATCGTCATCAGAGAGGACCGGCGGCGTGAAGCGGGCGTAGAACGCCGATGCATCGTGGCCCTCGCGCCGGGAGGCGCCGAATCGCGATGTCGCCGTGCGGCGAGCGGACGGCGTGACGGTGCGCGTTCCGCCCAATGTCTCCCGCGGAGTCATTTTCCACAAGGTACCGAACATACGCGCGCCCGCCAAGAGCGTTCACCGGATCAACGCGCTCTCGCCAACGGCGAGCGCTCATCAGGCGTCGTGCAGCACCATGCGGACGCGCTTGTTGCCCTTGCCCTTCGATTCGGTCTTGGTGATCTCGAAACGGCCTACGGCGCCGGTGGACGCCACATGCGTGCCGCCGTCGGCCTGGCGGTCGAGTCCCACGATGTCCACCACCCGGATGTCGGTCACCCACTCGGGGATCAGGTTCACCTTGGTGCGGATGAGCTCGGGATCGGCAAGCGCCACCGAGCGGTCCAGAAAGCTCACCTCGATCGGCCGATCCGCGGCGATCTCGGCGTTGACCAGCTCGGTGACCCGGGCCGCGAATCCCTCCGGCAGCGGGCTGAACTCGAAGTCCATGCGGGCTGCCAACGGCTCCATGTTCCCCCCGGTGACCAGCACGCCCCACTCGTTCCAGATGACGCCGCACAGGATGTGCAGCGCCGTGTGGGTGCGCATGAGCTGCATCCGCCGCTCCCAGTCGATGGCGCCAGTGACCGCTGTCCCTGCCGGCGGCGGCTCGCCATCCACCCAATGCCAGACGAGATCGCCCTCCTTGCGCACGTTGCTCACCTGCCAGGAGTTGCCCTGGGCGTCTGCCAGCGTGCCGGTGTCGTGCGGCTGGCCCCCGCCGGTGGCATAGAAGACCGTCCGGTCGAGCGCAACGGCGTCGTCGCGCACGTCGATCACGGACGCTTCGACAGTCTGGCAGAAGGCGTCTCGCAGGTAGATCTGGTCGGTGTGCTGATCGGAGTTCTGTTCAGCGCTCATCGCCGCAGACGATACGTCGCCCGGGCCCGACAGCGGTCAGTCAGTTCGCCGGCGACAGGGGCCGTTACGGTGACGCCGTGCGCATCGTGACCTGGAACCTGTGGTGGCGCTTCGGCGACAACCCCGAGGCCCGCCATGAGGCCATCGCCGCCACGCTCGCAGAGCTCGAAGCCGACGTCGTGTGCTGCCAGGAGATCTGGGCCGAGCGCGACGGCCCCAACCAAGCCGATCTGCTCGGCGAGGCGCTGGGCATGAACGTCGCTCACCACCCGCGCTTCGGCCGGCGGGGATTGTCGTTCAGCAACGCGATTCTGAGCCGGGAGCCGATCATCGAGACCAGCTCGCACTCGCTGGCTGTCGGTGACCCCTCGTCGCCCGAGGGCCAGCAGTCCGGGCACCGGACGGCCGTCGTGGCGCAAATCGCCCGCGGCGACGATGAAGTGACCGTCATCTGCACCCATCTCGAGCACCGCTTCCATCTCAGCGAAGTCCGCCAAGCACAGGTGGCCACACTGTGCGAGCTGGCAGCACCTCATCACGATCCGGAGGGTTTCCCGATCGTCATGGCTGGCGACTTCAACGCCGTCCCCGGCTCTGAGGAGATCCGGCTGCTGACCGGTGAACGCCCACCGCCGGTGCCCGAACTGGTCTGGAGCGACGCGTGGGCCCAGGCCGGCGACGGCCCCGGCTTTACCTGGAGCGGCCAGAACCCCTACCTGTCACAGGCCATGTGGCCGAACCGGCGCATCGACTACGTGTTCGTCTCTACGCCGCGGCCGGTCCCGACAGGCAACATCGAGAACATCCGGCTGATCGGCACTGAGTCAGTCGACGGCGTAGTGGGATCGGATCACTACGGCTTGGTGGTGGACCTGGTCGATTGAGCCTGAGGCGTCAGGTCGCGTAGAGCTCCAGGATCGACGCAGCGGCGACACTGCCCGCCTCGGCCATATCGGGCGGCAGCTCCGCAGCATTCACGACGTGGGTATCGGCACCGAGACGCAGCAGCATCTGGCTGAGCACGAACGGGCTGCGGATCGCGTACGTCACGGTGCACCGGTCACCGTCGTCGCGCACTTCCCGCGAGGGGTACGCCTCCACCTGCCATAAGTCGTTGCGGGGAATCGACAGCACCACATCGGTCGCCTCGTCAGCTTCCGCAGGCGCAACGACGCCGAGCTCGGCCGAGCTGCTTGACGCCTCGCGGGGCTCGGCCGAACGACCGTGCAGATCGCCGGTGTCGCTGCACTCCTCGATGCGATCCACACGGAACGAGCGCAGGTCCTGCCGCAGGTGGCACCAGCCCCGCAGGTACCAGTGGCCATCGGCCAGCGAGACATCCAGCGGATCCACTCGACGCTCGCTGACGGCGTCGGTGTTGGGGGTGTAGTAGTGGATGCTGACGGTGGTGCCGGCGCGCACCGCTTCCCGCAGCGTCGGCAGGCTGCGCGGCAGCGGCAGCTCCACCGACACCCGTACTCGCTCGCCGTAGGCCGCACGCAGCTTGTCCAGCGCGGTCGCCAGCGCACCTGAACGGTCAGCGCCGCGCAGCGCCAGCGCAGACTGGCCGGCCACGAGGATCCCGAACGCCTGCGGCACCGACAGGTTGAGCGGCCGATCCAGCATCGCGCCGGGTTCGGCGTGCACCCACGCCTCACTGGCGCCTTTATCGTCGCCATCGTCGCCGAACACGACAATGCCGAGATTCTCATAGGCGCTCGCCCCGACCACCTCGTAACACATGGCCGCGAGCAGGAGGTCGTACACGGCAGCCGGCCGCATCCCGAATCGCTCAGCGATGTCGCCCACGGTGGCGCCGCCGCGCTCGACCACCCACGGGATGATGGCGAGCAGACGCTCGATCTTCACCGATGTGCTGGGCCCCCTCACCGGTCGCTGTCCCCTGCCTCGCCGGCCAGCCCTCGCAGCCACGAGGTGATCTCGCCCACCAGCTCCGGCGGCGATTCCACGACTGCGTGGCGACCCATGTCCAGCAACCAGACACGAAATGCAGCCCGGTTGCGCACCCGCACCGTCACCGTCACGGCACCGTCCTCGTGCCGCTCGACGACGCGGCCTCGTTCGGCCGTGGGCTGCTGCGCCATGGTGGCGTCGATCCGCACGCGGGCCTCGAAGTCATCGCCGAAGTCGATCTCCATCGGCTCGCTCGGCAGCAGCGCTGCGACGTCGACATCCGCGCGGGCGAATGCCCCCCGCTCCCCCACCTCCGCGCCGCTCTCCATGCGATCCACCCGGAACGTCTTCACCACATCGTCTTCGCGTGCGGCCAGGTACCAGTAGCCCGCCCGGCACAACAGGCCGAGAGGCTGAGCGTCGCGCCACCGCCCGCCGTATGCGAAACGGACCTGCGCTCGCTCAGCAGACGCAGCGGCCAGCTTCGGCAGCAGCGACCCGGCGGTCTGCTGTGCGGCTGCGGTCTCCAGCGCCACATCTGCTGACAGCGGCTCAGCATCGTGGCCGGCCGCAGCGGCTTCCGCAGCGCCACCGGTGGCCGCCGTACCGTCCTCGCCGGCCTCAGTGCTCGTGAGCTTGGCGACAGCTTCGAGATCCCACGTCTCGCCGATGTCCACCCGGGCCGCTGCGAATCGCAGCGCGAGCTGCTCGTCGGAGGTGAGCCGCAGATCGGGCAGGAAGTAGTCCTGGGACCGGATCGTGTACGACGTGGCGCCGTCGTGCTCCATCGTCTCGGTGATGCGCACGCCGAGATTGCGGATCAGCGCCTTGTCACGCTCGAACGATGTCCTCGCGCTGTCCAGCGTGCGCCGATCCGTGGTGCCTTCGGGGGCGTACAGTCCGGTGTCACGCCAGATCTCCTCGCGGGTCTTGGGCACCTCGCGGGCGAGCAGGTACATCATCAGTTCCATCACGCGCTCGGTGGCGTCCGGGCGAGACCTTGCTGCCACGCTCGGGAGTGTAGGACTGCGGAATCGGCCGGTCGGCTGAGTTGCGTGCCCGATCGGCGGGTGGGACCTTGCCGCCTCTCAGGCGGTGATGCCGGCGGAGCGGAGCGCCGCCCAGACCCGCTCAGGAGTCAGCGGGAAGTCGTCCATCCAGACGCCCGTGGCGTCGGCCAGCGCCGCGGCCACTGCCGGCGCGTACGGGATGACACCCATCTCAGCCATGCCACGGGCCCCGAACGGCCCCAGCGGATCGGCCAGCTCCAGCACCACGCTCTCGGTGGTCACGGGGATGTCGCCGATGCCGGGAATCAGGTAGGTGCTGAACCTGGGATTCAGCAGCCGACCGTCCCGGCTGCGCAAGTGCTCGCTGAGCACATGGCCGTGGGCTTGAGCCACCGCGCCCTCGATCTGGCCGACGACGAAGCGCGGGTTGATGGCCCGGCCCACATCGTTGGCGCTGATCACCCGGTCGATGCGGATGTGCCCCGTGTCGATGTCGACGGTCAGCTCGACGTGCTGGGCGACGTACCCGTAGGAGAAGTTCGGCGTGCCCTCGCCGGTCTCGGGATCCAGCTCGGTGGTCGGCGGCGGTGTGAAGCGGAAGTGCCCGATGGCCGGCCGGTCGCCGTCGCGCCATGCCTTCTCTGCTTCCTCGGCGGCACCCAGGATCGAGTTGCCGGCCATCCACGTCAGGCGCGACGCCGATGCCGATCCCGAGTCGCCCGACGTGCCGGTGTCGCTGAAGCGGCCCACGATCCTGGACGGGTCGACGCCGGTCGCCTCGGCGGCCATCTGCAGGAATGCCGTGTGGGCGCCTTGCCCGACGTCGGCGCCGGCGTGCGACAGCTCGACCGATGCCGGCAGGTCGTCGCCGGGTTCACCGTGCAGGACGATCGTGGCTTCGCAGCGCTCGGGGAAGCCGAAAGAGAACCCGACGTTCTTGAACGCGCAGGCGAACCCACGTCCCCGGCGCAGCGACGACGGCATGCCGGGCAACGACACGAACGGGCTGAAGGGGTCCGCATCGGCAGTGACGGCATCATCGTCAACAGGGCGGGGCAGCAGCGCTGCGGCGTGAGCGCAGGCCTCGATCACTTCGGGCATGGTCACGCCCGCGGGCATCGGTGTGTGGGCGATGCTCGGCGATCCTTCGCGCAGGGTGTTGACGCGACGGATGTCGATGGGGTCCATACCCAGCGTTTCGGCCAGCTTGTTCACTTGGCACTCCACGGCGAACGCTGCCTGCGGCGCGCCGAATCCCCGGAACGCTCCCCCCGGTGTGGCATTGGTGTACACGACATGGGTGTCGATGGCGGCGTTCGGCAGCTCGTAGGGCCCACCGAGGCCGAGGTGCAGGTTCCCCATCACCTTGTTGGAGGTGTAGTTGTAGGCGCCCGCATCCAGCCAGGCTTCGGCCTGCGCCGCGGTGATCCTGCCGTCGTGATCGGCGCCCCAACGAGCCCAGATGCGGCCCCGGTGGCGCTTGTGATGGCCGACGATGGACTCCTCACGCGACCACTGCATGGCCACCGGACGGTCGATGCCGCGCTCGGACAGCCGGTGGGCCGCCAGCGCCAGGATGATCTGCATCGAGGTGTCCTCGCGTCCGCCGAATGCCCCGCCGATCGCGGGATAACGCACCCGGATCCGGTCCTCGGGCAGGTCGAGGGCGTGGGCGATCTGCTCGCGATCCTCGTGCACCCACTGGCCCGCAATCTCGACGTTCACGATGCCCTCGGCATCCACCCACGAGGTGCCCGCTTCGGGCTGCAGGTATGCGTGCTCCTGGTACGGCACTTCGTAGGTGGTCTCCACGACCGCTGCGGCAGCGGCGAATCCGGCGTCGAGGTCGCCCTTGCGGGTGCGCATGGACTCGTACAGGTTCGACCCGACGCCGTCGTAGGGGTGGACGAGCGGAGCGTCTGGCGCAAGCGCCATGTCCAGATCAGCCACGACCGGCAGCGGCTCCCACTCGACGTCGATGGCCGCGGCAGCAGCACGCGCCTCGTCGAGGCTCTCGGCGATGATGAGCGCCAGGTGATCGGCTTCCCAGCGGGAGACGTCACACGGCACCGGGCTGCAGCCAGTGTGGTCGAGTCCGATGAAGACCGGCTGGTCGAACTTGGTCAGCCCGTATTCGTTGCGGGGAACGTCAGCCGAACCGAGCACCGCGACGACGCCCGGAGCGCGTTCGGCTGCACTCACGTCGAGCCGGCGCAGGCGGGCGTGCGGCTGGTCGGTGAAGACGGCGAAGGCCCACAGCGCGTCTGTGGGGATACGGTCGGCGGGATACCCGGCCAGCCCCGAGACCTTGGCCGGCCCGTCGGCCCGGGGCGGCGACTGGCCCAAGCCGCCCGCTCGCGGCGCTGGCATCTCCAGCTCAATGGCGGCGCCGGGCGCGGCACCCTCCCTCACGACGAGTCCCCCGCTGCATCCGAGGCGGCTCGCACCGCCCCCGCATCAACCGAGGCGGCTCGCACCGCCCCCGCATCAACCGAGGCGGCTCGCACCGCCCCCGCATCAACCGAGGCGGCTCGCACCGCCCCCGCATCAACCGAGGCGGCTCGCACCGCCCCCGCATCAACCGAGGCGGCTCGCACCGCCTCGATGATCGAGCAGTAGCCAGTGCAGCGGCAGAGATTGCCCGACAGTCCGATGGTGATCTGCTCCGCAGTGGGCTCTGCGACCTCATCAAGCAGTGCGGCGGCGCTCATGACGAAGCCCGGGGTGCAGAACCCGCATTGTGCTCCGCCGGTGTCCACCATGGCCCGCTGGAACGGATGCAGTTCACCGCCGGACGAGGCCACGCCTTCCACCGTGGTGATGACGGCGCCATCTGCACGGCCTGCGGGCACCAGACACGAGAACACGGCAGCACCGTCGAGGTGCACAGTGCAGGCGCCGCACTCCCCCTCGGCGCAGCCCTCCTTGGTACCGGTGAGCCCGATGTCGTCGCGCAGCCAGTCCATCAGCGTCTTGCCCGCAGCTCCGGAGGCGGTCCGCTGCTCCCCGTTCACCGTCGCCGTGACGAGGTCCCCGGGTCCGTCCAGCGCGCTCGACGCCCGCTCAAGCACGTCGACGCCGACGCCCGGCCTGCCGCTGCTGTTGTCACCCTCGTCCGGTGCAACCGACACCCGTGGCACGCGATCCCGGCTCGCCGCCGCCAAGCGCGGCGGTTCGGCCGGCCACCGGTCGGCCTCCGTCCCGCTGGCCAGCGCCGCAACGGCACGGTCCACCACGACTCCCACTGTGTGCATGCGGTATTCAGCGCTGCCGCGGATGTCGTCGATGGGAGTCGCAGCGCGGCACGCTGCAGCGACGATGTCGGCGCTCGTCTCCGCCAGCTCACGACCCATCGCCAGCTCCGCCGCTGCGGGCACGGTGATGATCGTGGGTGCGACGCTGCCGAGCGCGACCACGAGGTCGGTCACCCGACCGCCATCGAGCTCCACCACCACCGCGGCATGCACCACTGAAATGGCCTGCGCCCTCCGCAAGCCGAGCTTCACGAATACGCCGCGGCGATCAGTGGGCAGATCGTCGGCGTCGAGTGCGTCGAAGGCCACCGACGTGACGATCTCGTCGGGTTCGAGCACGGTCTGGCGAAAGCCGGAGAAGAACTCGTTGATCGAGACCGTGCGCTCTCCCCGAACCGATGCCATCGTCACGTCGGCCCCCAATGCCACGAGCGCCGAGATGGTGTCGTTGGCGGGGCTGGCAGTGACGATGTTGCCGACCACCGTGGCCCGGTTGCGCAGCGGCGGCGAACCCACCTCGAGGCAGGCTTGGGCCAGCGGCAGCCCAGCCGCGAGCATCGGCACCGAAGCAACGACATCGGCATGGGTCACGAGCGACCCGAGCGTGACGCGCCCACCTTCGTATGAGATCCGGTCGAGACCGCCGAGCGCCGAGATGTCGACGAGCAGCTCCACACCCGAGCGCGCTCCCCTGGCGAGCTCGAGCATCAGATCGGTGCCGCCCGCGATCAGCCGCGCCGCAGCGCCGTGCGACGACAGCAGCTCTGCCGCCTCATCGAGCGAGGCGGGGGCCGCATAGCGGCTCGGCAGCGGGGCCGCCCGCTGCACTTCATGAAGCTCGAACATCCCGTATACAAGGGTGTCAGATGCGCAGCCCGCAGACGACCCCGAGGTTCGAGAACGGCACCCGCGGGCGGCGTTGCCGGAATGGCCTCCTCAGCGGCGGCCGTGTGCAGTGAGGTGATGCCGCTGCACCTTGCCGAGCGCATTGCGGGGCAAGGCTGCGATGCGGTAGGTGCGGCGGGGACGCTTGTAGTACGCGAGGCGCTCGCCGACGAAGTCCTTCAGCTCATCGTCGTCGAAATCCCGGTCGGCGACCACATAGGCGACCACCACCTCGCCCCACTCGGGGTCGGGTTCGCCCGCGACGGCGCACTCGCGCACATCGGGATGCGAGGCGATGACTTCCTCGACCTCGCGGGGGTACACGTTGAAGCCGCCGCAGATGATGAGCTCCTTGGCCCGTCCGACGATGCGCAGGTAGCCGTCGTCCCATTCACCGAGATCGCCGGTGCGGAACCAGCCGTCGTCGAACGACGCTGCATTGGCGTCAGGCCGCTCCCAGTAGCCAGCGAACACGTTGGGACCCCGCACCAGGATCTCCGCAGCGCCATCGGAGACTGCTGGGCCGCGCTCGTCATCGTCGGCATCGACAGCGTCGAGCGCATCGAGGCGGATTTCCACGCCTGGCAGCGGGAATCCCACCGTGCCGGCTCGCCTCGGCTCGTCATGGGGGTTCGACACCAGCATCACGGTTTCGGTCATGCCATAGCGCTCGATGACGTGCTGGCCGCTGGCCTCCCGCACCGCATCGTGCAGCTCGGCAGGCATGGGTGCCGAACCCGATACGCACAACCGCAGCGCCGACAGCTCTGCGGCACGCGGCGAGGCCACCAGCCGTGAGTACATGGTCGGCACGCCGAAGAACATCGTGGCCTGGTGCCCAAAAGACCCATCGAAGCCAGCAATCGCGTCGAAGACGGCGTCGGGATGGAATGCCGGCAGCAGCACGGCCCGCGCGCCCACGGTGAGCGTGCCGTGCAGACCGACTCCGAGACCATGCATGTGGAACAGCGGCAGCGCCAGCACCAGCACGTCGTCGTCTGTCCATCGCCACGCCAGCTCCAACGCCCGCACTGCCGCCAGCAGGTTGGCGTGGGACAGCACCGCTCCCTTCGGGCGTCCGGTCGTACCAGACGTGTAGCCGATGAGCGCGGGGTCATCGCCCCGGCGCAAGCGAACCTGCTCCGCGAAGTCGAGAGTGCCAGCAGCACTGCTGCCACCACCGCCGACATCGCCCAATTCGGCAGCATCGAAGTCGTCAGTCAGCACCGCTGAGTCCGCTGACGTGATCCACCGCTTCCACTCGCCAAGGCTGCCGACGTCTTCGATCAGAGCCGCCGAAGGACGGCAGTCCGCCACGACATTGCGAACCTCGTCGGCGCGGTATGCGCCGTTCAGCGGGACCACCACCGCTCCGATCCCCAGCAGCGCCGTGTGCACAGCAACGAGTCGGGCCGACGACGGACCGCTCATCAGCACGCGATCACCGGCTTGCACCCCGGCTGCGGCAAGCCGCCACGCCACTTGCTGTGCAAGCTCGAGCAGCTTGGCGCCGGTCACCCAACCCGCCTCTGCATCCCACACCACCGTGCGCCCGGGGTCAGCGCGCCAGCGCCTCGACCACACCGCGGGCAGTGTGCCGCCAGCCGACAAGTCGACATCGCCAGCGCCCCAGCCGGTCAGCAGGTGTCGGCGCCAGTCCGACGCTTGGCTCGAAGTAAGCTCAGGACTCATCGGGAGCGGTCAGCATCCTCCGGTCAGCATCCTCTCGGCGGGCAGCCTGTAGAGCACATGCGCACAGATCGAGACGCCGGGCTGATCGCTGCAGCGAAGCGGTCGGGTATCACCGTGATTGCGGTCCGATGCGCCGAGCGGCCACGAGCACCCCCAACGGGATTCGAACCCGTGCCGCCACCTTGAGAGGGTGGTGTCCTTGGCCGCTAGACGATGGGGGCCGGTCAAGATGCGAGGAGTCAGCATAGCCACGGCCCCCAAGCTCACACCTGGTGAACCAGCGCCTGCGAGTTGTCAAGAACTCGAGCGGGGCCCGTCGTCATCCACCTGCCGGATGTTCACCAAGCGCAGGCCGTACTCCTCGATGGGGTGTATCACCACGTACGCGATCTCCAAGCCGTAGCCGGTACTGGTGCGAACTATCGATTCGGCCGGCCCCATCGGCGCGCCGGGCATTTCTTCGAGCGGCAAATCGGATACCTCCAACAACAGCCGAAACAAGTCGGTCGTTTCGATGTCAGGGAGCAGCGGTTCCCATGCGTCGAGCACTTCTCTCAGAGACAGCCAGCGCCATTGCTCACCGGCTATTGACAGCCCAGCCACGTTCCTCAAAAACCGCTCGTAGCTCTTCTTCCGTCCCGACGCCCACATCGCCGGCGGCCCTGCTGCGATCAGCACAGCGCTGCGCCTGCCGGGCGACGAATTGCAGCGCCTCGGGGTCGTCAGCATCGATAGGCAGGAGCATGTGAACCATTTCGGCCATAAGGGTTCCTCTGACTGCGGGGCACGGCCGGATCACAGCCGTGCCGGAGTTCACCACTACAGTAAACCGGTGTAGGCGTGTCCGGCGGCGATGGTCAGCGGATTCCGGTTGGCTTCACAGCGACATAGTTGACCAAACCGCTCGCACACAGCTTCAGGGTCGGTGCCGACGTGCTAGCCCCTGTCGACCGGCGGCCAGATCTCGGTGTCGGGATGCAGGCCGTACCAGGCGAACCAGAACGACTGCGAAGACACGATGCGCGGCAGCCTGACATCGATCCGGTTGCGCCCGTCGACACCGTTGACGCGCAGTTCATCGTGTCCGACACCGCCAAGGGCCACCTCGACGGCCGCACCGTGACGCCATGGGACGGCCGGGATGCCATCGACGTCTGCAGCGCTGTAGACGCGGGCGCCGCCCGGGTTGGGCACGATCACGAGCGGCTCGGCGCCGAGGACGTACACGAACGGGTCCTCCCCCGACAGCGCAGCAAGTCCCAGCGCCAGGGCATGCTCGCCGCGATCGACCGTCACCACCTCCTCCTTGAGCGCGAACACCTCGGGCGTCTCGAAAGTCGGGAACCACAGATCCTCGCTGGAGTAGTACGAGCGGTACGCAGCGCCGGGCGTGTAGTCGTACGCGATCGACTGACGCTCGGGCGTCTCCGGGAAGTATGTCGGCAACGGCGTAGCCAACGTGAACGTGCCGGGGTGATCGGCCAGCCAGTCCGACCAGCGCGCCGTAGCAATCGGGTACTGCTCGAGCCTGGTGCCCGCCAGCGGCCCCGCGAAGGCCGTGCCCGAGAGATGATTCCAGAGGCTCTCGGTCTCGTTGTCGATCATGATCTTGTTCGAGTCCATGAGCAAGCCCGATGTCTGGAACGTGAGCACGTCCCCGTTCGGCAGCCGCCGGTCGAACATCAGCGCTGTCAGACACAGCGTGCAGTAGCCGAGCACCACCGGCACGCCGCCGACGACATCGTTGGCAAGCTCGTGACGCGCTAGGAATCTGACGGGGTAGACACCGGCTTCGCCGCCGATGACGAAGCCCAGCACCAGTTCTTCAGGCGTCATGAAGTCGGCCTGAGCGGGGGTCAGGCGCTCAGGGTTGTTCAGCTCGGGGATGCCGCCCCGGCGCACCCCGCCCCACTGGATGGCTGCCAGCGTTACAGGATCGCTGACTTGGCCCAGCAGCCTGTCGTACTGGCCGTCGACGATCTTCCCATACAAGGTCCGCTTCCAGGTCTCGTAGCCCGCTCCTGGATGGATGTCGTTGGATCGGGACCACGAGCCGTAGATCACGTAGTCGGTGCTGGGGTCTTGAGAGCTCTCGACTCCCGTCAGTGTCTGCAGCGCCCGCATCGATGCCCGCGCGACGTAGTTCGCACCGCCGATCCGCAGGATGTCGAGAAGCCAGGGAACCCAGTGCCGCTGACCTGTCTGACCCATCTCAGCTGCGACGTTGGCGGCAAACGTCGTGTTCGAGTTCACGAGAAACTCGTCGATCTTCTCCTCAAGGTTGAGTTCCAGGAACGGACGACCGTCCGAGGTATCCGGAATGAACGGCTGGGTCGTGGGCGTCGGCTGAGCTGTCGGGGACGCCGTAGCCGATGACCTGTCTGGCTGAGCAGCCGACTCGTCCGCGGGACCGTCGGCCGGCACGCGCGTCGTCGGTTCCGGGGCCGGTGCGAGAGCCACTTGCGACGCAGTCGACGAGCACGCAGCCAAGAGCACAGTCGCTGCCAACAGCACGCAGATCAGCTTCCTCATACCGCGGCCGAGCCTATGGCCCGCCTGCGCTGCGACGAGATCGGAGCAGTTGGGCTAGAACGGCACGCGGGCGCCGCACCGGGGCGACCCAGCACAGGGGGATGCACGATGGCCAACGGGCAGAGCGAGAACGGACGGAGCGCCGCGGCGATCCCGGACAACTCGACGGGCTACGTCTGCCTCACCTTCGACTTCGACGGACCGTCATTGTGGATCGCCCGCCGCCAGACCACCCCGACCCCCATCTCGCGTGGCGAGTTCGGCTCAGTTGCGGTGCCGCGGATCCTCAAGCTGCTGGCTCGTCACGACATCGGGTGCACCTTCTTCATTCCGGGTCACTCGATCGACACCTATCCCGACGCCGCCAAGATGATCGTCGACGCCGGCTGCGAAGTCGGGCTGCACGGCTACGCCCACGAGCACAATTCCCGGCTCAGCGAGGACGACGAGCGCGCCATCCTCGAGCGGACGTACGCGCAGGTCGAGTCGCTGACGGGGGTTCCGCCGAGGGGCTACCGGGCCCCGTCGGGCGACATCAATCCGTGGACCATCGACCTGCTCCTCGAATACGGCCTCAGCTACGACTCGTCGCTGATGGGTCATGATTACGCGCCGTACTGGCTGCGGACCGGCGACCAGTTCCCCCCGGACGGCCCGATGGAGTTCGGTCCCCAAGTCGATCTGGTCGAGCTGCCGTTCAGCTGGCACCTCGACGACTACGTGCACCTCGAGTTCGTGACGTTCAAGAACACAATCCTGCCCGGACTCGAGAACCCCGGCGCCATGTTTGACGGGTTTCTCTCGGATGTGAAGTGGATGACCAGCGAGGTACAGCACGGCGTGTGCACCGTCACCTTCCATCCCCAGGCAATCGGGCGCGGCGGACGCCTGTACGAGATGGAACGCTGGATCTCCCAGATGACCGATCTCGGCGTGAGCTACACCCGCATGTGCGACGTGGCCGAGGCCTGGCGGGCCGGCCGCCAACTTGGCATCGAGTAGCAGGCGGGCAGCCTCAGCTCTGGCGGACGCGAAGGGGGCCGGCGGGTGGTTGCCCGCCGGCCCCTCTTCTCGCTGACCCGCAGGTCAGCCCTGTTAGCTAAAGGCGAGACCTGCCTAGCCGCAGGCGTTCGCGTCCCTGTCGAAGGCGCACAGCGGCGACTCGCCGTTGAAGTCGATGGTGTCACCGACGACGACCCACGACTGGTTGTCGTAGTCGAACCGGCTGTAGTCGGTTCCTTCGACGAAGTACGCATCCTCAGCGCCGTTGAACTCGGCTTCAATGCCATCGAACAGCAGCGGGTGGTAGATGCTGAGCGACCGCACGGCAAGGATGAAGTTGGTCCTTGTCAGGCCATCTGGCAGTTCAGCGGCAATGCGCAGCGCTTCGACATACGGGTAGCCGTAGAAGTAGCCCACGCCGTTGAGGGAGTTCAGCGGATCCAGTCCGCCAGCCTCAAGGTTCCCGTTCAGCCAAGTGATGAACGGCTCGCCGGTGTAGGTCGGGTCGGTGGTGTCCTTGGCACCGCCGCCGACGATCCACCAGCCGTCAGAAGCCTCGCCCGGGGGCGCCATGTAGTTCGCCACCGCCTTGCACACTGACGGCGTGAACAGCGCGCCGTTGCGACCCAAGATTTCCTCGGTCATGCCGTTTGCGGCAGCTTCCTGAATCACCGACACACAGGGCGCGCCAGCGGTCATGGAGATCAGAACGTGCGGATCGGCAGCCTTCAGGGTTGTCATCTGGTTCGTGAACGTCGGAGACGCAGGGTCAACGCGCTGGGGCACGAATTCACTCACGACATCGGGGTTGTGTTCGACCCAGTGTTCGAAGCCCAGCTCGTAGGCCAGACCGAAGTCGTTGTCCATGACCAAAGCCGCAACAGTGACGGGGAGCTGATCCGCAAGATTGGTCTCGATCCAAGCGCCCCAAAGGTCCGCTTCAAGCGCGTAGGAGAGCTGCAGACCGGTGGTCCACGGGTGGTTCATGGGATCGCCCCAAGCCGGGTGACCGGTCATCACAAATGGCTGCGGAATGCACTCTTGGTTGAGCTGGTCATAGGTAGCAAGCGTGTTCGGCGACCCCAGCGTGAGGATCGAGAACACGTTCTCCGACTCGATCAGTTCGTTGATGAAGTCGATCGTGAGATTGGCTTGGTAGCCGTCATCCTTGACGAGCAGCTCGATTTCGCGCGGAGTTCCGTTGACCATGATCGGGTCGTTCTCATTGACCCATTCAAGGTAGTTGTCCCAGCCGTTGGCGATCGCGCCGTAGGCGGCCAGCGTGCCGGACTGAGCCGTGGTGTGGCCGATCCGGATCTGATCGCCCGTGATGCCGTGGGTATCGGACCAGTCGTCGGGGCACTCGTTCATGTCGATCTCGAAGCCGCCTGGACCACGCAGGATGCCATCGCTGCCGACCCCGAACTCGCCGGACTCGATTCCCTCAGTCAGCATGGCAACCGTCTGAGCACGACGGTGGGCGTTCTCTTCGAAGATCCCCTCACGAGTAGAGCGGTCGAACTCCATGTCGTCCATGTCGTCCATGTCGTCCATGTCGTCCATGTCGTCCATGTCGTCCATGTCGTCCATGTCGTCCATGTCGTCCATGTCGTCCATGTCGTCCCCGCCGCTTGGTGCGGCCGTGGTACCGGTCTCGTCCCTACTCGCCCCGTCTCCGTCGTCATCTCCGCCGCATGCGGCAGCGATGAGTGAGAATGCGAACAGCAGCGCTAGCAAGCGCCAAATCCGGCTTTTTGCCATGTCAATCCTCCTTGGAAGGTGTTTGCACGAATGCAGCGGCCCGCCGAGGGCCACCCCATTCGTCGCGAAGCTAGTTCGCGTTGACTCAGCTGCGCGATGCCGCGGTGTGTCAATCGCGCAACAATCTGCTTCCTCGATGGCGACCGCCACTCCGGCGCGCTCCCTGAGACCCGGAGCCTGTGAGTCCGTGGGGGAACAGAAGCGTCAGCGCAACAAGCGCCAGTGCGAACAGGAAACGCTCATCTGCGAGGAGATCAAAGAACTCGCTCAGCGGCCCCAAGCCATCTACGCGGGCAAGCTGAGCACCGAGCACCTCGGCGACCTCGCGGATCGCCACGGCTGCTACGGCACCCCACACAGAATGCAGCCCGCCCAGCACTGCCAGCGCGTAGAGAAGCAGCGATTCTTGCGGCGGATACGACTCTTGCGAGACATACGGCACCAGCACGACGCCAAGCGCGCCTGCGAACCCGCTCACCGCAGCGCTGACAGCGAACGTCGCCACCCTCGTCGAAACGATGTTGACCCCGTATACCGCCGCAGCCGTCTCGTTGTCGCGCACTGCTCGCATGGCACGTCCGGCACGGCTGTTGACGAGGTTGTGCGTCAGCCAGAGCACCACGGCTACGGCCGCGATACAGATCAGATAGCGGTAGCAGACCACCGCCCATCGGCTCGTTCCAAGCCAAGAGGCCGGCAGGACCTCCAAGTCCACACCGCGGCCGCCCACGCCGCCTGTCAAGGCCGGAAATCGCTTCACCACCGGCTGAAACGACATGGCGAGACCCAGCGTTACCAAGGCAAGATAGATGCCTCGGATTCGCAGCATCGGCAACGCCACCAACGCGCCAAGCACGCCTGCAATCGCCGCGCCCAGCACGACCGCCCCTATCCACGAGAGCTTCAGGTCGTTGACGGCGATCGCAGTGCCGAATGCCCCTGTCGCAACGAATACTCCGTGGCCGAGGCTGATCACGCCTCCGAAGCCAGTCGCGATGGTCACGCCAAGCACTGCCACCACAGTGACCACCAAGCCAGCGCCGTCACGGAACTCAGTAACGGAACTCGTCAACGGCATTGCGACGAGCCACACACCCACAATCGCACCGCCAATCCAGCCCAACAGCTTGCTGCGTCGCCGCCGACTGCGGTGTTCCGGCTGCGATGAGACAGCAGCGAGTCTCTCTGGCGGGCTTTCAGCGTCCGGCAGTGGATCGGCACGATCGCTGAACGTCGCCCCAGCAGGCTCAGCACCGGGCGCACCGGGCCGAGGACCGTATGCAGGTGCACCTGCCGTCGCCTCCTCAGCGGACGCAAACATGTCGAAGACATTTGTTCCAGTATTCGGAGCCTCGTCATCCTCGCCACGCGGTGGCAGCGGCGGCGGCCAATCGTCGCCGCTCACGCGCGTTCGACTCGTTCAGTGCCGAATAGCCCAGTCGGGCGCACCATCAGCACGGCGACCATCGCAAGCAGCGCTGGCACCACGCTGAGCTCGAATCCGATGAACGGGACGTATGCAGGAATCAGCGTCTCCGCCAATGCAACCAGAACTCCGCCGATAAGTGCCCCCTTGGGCGAGTCGAGGCCGCCAAGCGTTGTCGCAGCGAAGGCATACACGAGCACTCGCTGCATCATCTGAGGCTCAAGTACGACAACATTCGCACTCAGCGCAGCAGCTGTAGCCCCTAGGCCTGCTGCCAACACCCAGCCGTACATCAGCACGCTTCCAGATCGGATTCCGTTGAGATCGGCTGACACTCGGTCTGACGACACCGCACGGAATGCCAGGCCAATTCGCGTCCACTTCAGCACAGCTACCAAGAGCGCCAACAACGCGAGCAACGTGATCCAAGTACCGACGACCGAGATCCGCAGCCGCGCACCGGCGATCGCGAGGAAGTCGTCCAGTTCGCTAGGAAACACTGGCGGAAATGGCCGGGGGGCTGTGCCCCACCATTGCTCCACTAGCGAATTCAGGCCCAAGAACAGCCCAACAGTCATGCTCACTACCGCCAACTCAGGAGCGTGTCTCAGCGGGCGAATGAGAACTCGCTCAGTCACCCCGCCGGCAACAGCCCCAAGAACCACGGCTATGGAAATCGCCACTGGAACAGTCAGAGGGGCGCCAACCCAAGCCACCAAGCTGCCCCCCGATAGTCCTGGTGTCGGGCCACTCAACAGAACAAAGGCAACGTACGCCGAGAACGTCGCCATCTCTCCCTGAGCGAAATTCAGCAGGCCCGTAGACCGGACGACGATCGCTAGCGCAATTGCCAATGAGGAGTAGATCGCACCATTCAGCAACGTGTCAAAAACTCGCTGCAACAGCAGAACAGCATCCACGTCAGCGATTCAGCCTTCTCGACAGCCCTACGAGTCCGAGATGCACTCACTCATACTGGCAGCTGTGCTCAAGAGACCATACCGATATCAAGCGGATGCGTTGGCATCCTCAGAACGTGGCTCGGAGGGTGCCTCAGGCTTCTCAGCGGAGAAAGCGGAGAAAACGAAGTACCGCAACCCGACAAAGATGGTACCCACGAAGGCAATGATGCTCAAGACCATTGCCAAGGTGCTCTGAGTCGACCAGCCAACCAGCCAGAAACCCACCGGGGTGTCTGCCGCCTCAGCCGCCTCACCCGCGATTTCGCACAGATCACTGATTTGGTTGCCATTGAAATCGCCCGAAGGATTCGTGGCGCAGAACTCAACCGCAGCGCCTTCGAACCCCTCGGACTTCGCTGCCTCATTGAGGACTGGAATCGCCGGTCGTGCTCGACCGTCCACTTCCAGCGAGGCTTTTCGCGCAAGGTGGCCGACATGGTGAGCCCGCAACGCAACATTGAGGGCGAACGTCTTGATGTAGGCAAAACTGAGAACGCCCAGCACGCCCGCCATCTTGGCTTGAGCGCTGACTTGTGCTGCGTTATCCCCACGTAAACCGGCCTTAGCCGCTCGCAACTCGTTCATGGCGACGAAAACGACGATGGGAGCGAGCAGCACTATTGCAAACCGTGCCATGAAGGCAAACGTGCCGACGATGAGATTGTCGACGTTCATCAAGATCCAGCCGACGACCAGCAACACTGGGCCGATGACTGCGAGCCTGAGCGCCCATGCCGACCGGACTGAAGACGGACCCGGGTCGAGGCGTTCAAGCGGCGTGACGGGATTGCCCGCCGGAGTCAGTGGTACAACCTGAATGATCCTCTTCTGCACTGCCGTAATCATGGAGGCTATGCCTCCGGGCGCGAAGAACGTGAACAGAATGAGAATGATGCCGAAAATCGCTGCTGAGAGTGGTCCATCACCGCTGAGTTCATAGAAACCCAGCGGTATCACCGGCAGACGCTTGGTGAAGTCTCGCACCCAAACGACAAAGAGCCCACCAAGCACTGAACCCTGAAGAGTGCCGACACCACCAATCACCAGACCAATGATCAAGTCGATGGCGAGAATGAACGTAAAGTCCTGCTCTCCGACAAAACCCTTGTCCAAGCACCACATCAGGCCAGCAAGCGATCCCAATGAGGCACTCAAGGCGAAGTTGACCGTCTTATACAACGGAAGATTGACGCCGTACACAGCAGCACCCGCCTCGTTGTCGCGAATCGCGAGTACGGCTCGACCGGGCCTGCTGCGTATGATGTTCCGAACCAGCGCGATGGCAAGAACAGTAATGAGGAGCAGGATCCAATAGCGGTAAGCGGCTGAACCGCGGGTGCCGTCCACACCGGGCAGCCATTCGAACCAGCTGGAGAAGCCTTCCGCTTGACGGTCGACCTCTTCTTCAACTCTGCGACCGTTCGGGCCACCAGTACGCTCCGCGATACCGAGTTCGTCAATCTTGAGCACTGACGGGAATACCGCAGCTTGGGCAATGGTGATAAGCGCTAGGTACAGTCCCTTGACGCGCAACGCGGGTAAGCCAATGATCAGCCCAACTGCAAAGCCAACGACCAATACGAGCGGTATGACCATCCAGTAGTCCCACAGCTCATCTTGCACCATGGACGCGGCGACAAAGGCCCCAATGCCCATGAATGCCGAATGACCCAGCGCGAGAATGCCATTGAAGCCCACGACCAAATTGACCGCGAGAACCGCAACCACGAACACCAGCGATTGGTTCATACGGCCTATCTGAAATGGCTGTAGTACCAATGGCACCAAGACGGCAAGCGCAACGGCGTAGCCCCAGCTCAGAATGCGCCACTGGCGATACTGGGTGCTCCCCTTGGAAACGATGAGCAGTGGAGAACTCATTCTTCAGCAACTCCCCTTGATTCGTTGAGCTAGACGCGCTCGATGCGGCGGGTTCCGAAGAGACCCGTGGGACGGAACAAGAGCACAAACAGGATCACAAGGAATGCGAGCGCTAGCTCCAAAATTGAGAAATAGTCCTGGCCCAGCACGATGACGCCAAACCACGAAGCCAGAACGGACTTGATGAGCCCGACCAGCAAGCCGCCGACGACGGCGCCTCCGAGGCTGTCGAGGCCGCCCAACGCTGCCGCGGCCAAGGCATAGATAAGTACCGTCGCCATCAGTGTGGGACTGATGCCACCCAACACCGGAGCCGCCAACACAGCGCCCAAGGTGCCAAACACCGATGCCAGAGCCCAGCCGAATCCAAGCGTGCGGCCCGTGTTCACGCCGACAAGCCGGGCAGATTCGACATTCGACGAGACTGCCCGGAAACTTAGCCCTGCCTTGGTCTTGCCCAAAATGATCGCCAGCAGGACCAGCGTCAGCCCGAGCGTGACCAGCGTACCGAGAGTTCGGTAATGGAGGCGAGTGCCAAACAGCTCCCAGAACGTTCGACCGACCAGCGCGCAGGGTTCGGCGTCAACCGTGCCAGCAGCAACCTCAACCAATTCGCCCAAGGAGTCCTCGGCACATGCGAGAGTTCCATCACGAGTCTTCTTCAGCTCGCTTCCGTTGGGCACCCAAGTCGGAAACGCTCCGAATGGATCATTCACTGCACGGAGTTGGAATTCCCAGATGTCGCCGGCAATCGCGTTGAGTATCAAAAACAGACCCAAAGTAATCAGCACTACAGGTAGATGGTCATCTGGGTCGAATGGTCTGACGAGTGCCCTTTCAACGGCTGCGCCGATCACAGCACTGATCCCCATGGCGATGAGGATCGAAAGCCACAGCCAGAGGCCCTGCTCGATATTCAGCACGTAGACGAAGAAAGCACCAATCATTGCCAACTCGCCGGTGGCAAAGTTGATCAAGGTCGTGGCCTTGAATATCAGCACCAGTGCGAGAGCGACAGCGGCATACAGGGCACCGTCGCGCAACCCGTTCATGATGTAGTCCGGGAGAATCCCCCAGTTCCAGTTCATGGTGTGCCCCCGTACCTACGGATCAAGCGCCCAAGTACGCTTCCTGCACAGCAGGATCGTTCTTGAGCTGGTCGGCTGGTCCTTGCAGAGCGATCTCGCCGCTCTCGATCACATAGCCGTAGTCGGCCATATCCAGTGCCAGGTTGGCGTTCTGCTCTACGAGGAGCATCGTCAGCCCGGTTTCCTTATTGAGCTGGGTGAAGCGTTCGAACAGGTCTTCGATGATGAGCGGCGCCAGACCCAGCGACGGCTCGTCAAGCAGCAGCAGCCTCGGCCGGCACATCAACGCGCGGGCAACGGCCAGCATCTGCTGCTCGCCGCCTGAGAGTGAGCCTGCGAGCTGATCGCGGCGCTCTTCGAGCCGGGGAAAAATCTCGAACCAGCGGTCGATGTCGGCGGTGACCTCTTTGTCCCGCCGGATGTAGGCACCGATCTTGAGGTTGTCCATCACCGAGAGCTCAGGGAAGGTGCCTCGGCCTTGCGGTACGTGGGCGACGCCGCGCCGCACGATGTCGGCGGTCTTTGAGCGGGAAATGTCCTCGCCTTCGAACAGGATCGTTCCGGTGGTCGTGCACATATTGCACAGCGCACGCAGCGTGGTGGTCTTGCCGGCGCCGTTGGCGCCGAGCACCACGACGACGTTGCCCTCAGGTACTTCGAAGTCGAGGCCACGCAATACCTCGACCGCGCCATACCGAGCATGCAGGTCCTCGACCTTCAGCATCAGACTTGTCATGACGAACTCCCCAGGTACGCCTCGATGACCTCCGGATCGTTCCGCACAACGTCGGGATGGCCGTCGGCGATCTTGCGGCCGAAGTTGAGCACCACGAGGTGCTCGCTGATGTTCAGCACCATGCGCATGTGATGCTCCACCAAGAGAATCGAAAGGCTGTGTCGATCGCGCAGGTCTTTGATGTCCTGGGCGAGCGAGTCGACTTCGGCATGAGTGAGGCCCGAGGCGGGCTCGTCGAGCATGATCAGGCGCGGGCTGGAGATCAGCGCCCGAGCCAGCTCGATGCGCTTGAGCGTGCCGAACGGCAGACCGGCCGCCGGGTGGTAGGCGAATTCCTCGAGATCCAGCTCTTCGAGTGCCTCCCAGGCTCGGCGTCGAAGATCCTTTTCTTCGCTGCGGGTTCCCAGCCGGAACGCTGCAGTGAAAAAGTTGGCCTTGGTGTTGGTGTGGTCGCCGACCATCACGTTCTCGATCACGGTCATGCCTCGCCACAAGGCAAGGTTCTGGAACGTGCGGTACACACCGAGCCGACTGATCTGGTGGGCCGGCATCGAGAGCAGGTCGTGCCCGTCGAAGCTCACCGATCCCGTTGTCGGGTCGTAGATCCGGCTGACCACGTTGAACAGGGTGGTCTTGCCCGCGCCGTTCGGTCCGATGAGTCCGAGTATCTGACCTTCGTCCAAGGAGAACGACAGATCGTCGAGCGCACGGATGCCGCCGAATTGCACGGAGATGTCCTGGACTTCCAGCAACGCCACGCGCTCTACCCCCTCCGGTCTGCGCCGACCATGTGGCCGACGCAGGCAAGTTATCAGGTCGGCCCAACTCCGTGGCTTTCTCGATGGAACCCCACGCTGGCCGGGACAGCGGGTGATGCTAGTGGTGTGTCGCGGTTTTCTTGCGGGCAGGTCACGGCCCGCTGACCTGCGGAAACAGGCTTCGGCAGGCCCTGCGCAAATTGCCGACGCACCATTAGGTCGCGACAGAGCGGCAAGTGCAGATTCTCTCGGCGGCGAACCCGCCTGTGCACCGGGCCGGCCGGATCGGGCGCGTGCTCGCCGGTCGCCGCTCTCAAGACTGGTTCGGGGAGGAGGACTCGAACCCCCAATGACTGGACCAGAACCAGTTGTGTTGCCAATTACACCATCCCCGAGAACCCGATCAGGCTAGTGGCGCAGCATCGCGATGACCCGCCGGCAGTGGCGCGTCAGCCCGCCGGCAAACCGGTGCGGCCGAGTCGCCGACGCGCCTCGTCGAGGCGTCGCAGGGCGGTGTCGCGACCCAGCAGCTCAAGCGACTCGAACAGCGGCGGGCCGACCGAGCGCCCGGTGATCGCGATCCGCACGGGCGCCTGCGCCTTCCCGAGCTTGAGGCCGAATTCCTCGCCAATCGCCCGCAGGCAGGCATGCAGAGAGTCGGCGGTCCACTCGGTATCGGTGAAGGCGGCGAAGGCCGCACGCGCGCGATCAAGGATGTCGCCAGCCGGCGCAGCCAGCGCGGCATCCCAGTCGTCGGCGTCCGTTTCGGGCTCGGCAAAGAGAAAGGCGATGCGGTCGGGAGCATCAGACAGCAGTCGCGTGCGCTCACGAATCAGCGGGGCGACATCGCTCAGTGCCGCCAGATCAAGGGCCTCACCCCAGGGCTTGGCGCGTACCCATGGTTCGATTGCAGCAGCGAAGCCGGCGTCGTCGAGCGACCGCAGGTACTCGCCATTGATCGCAGTGAGCTTGCCCATGTCGAACATGGCGGGCGCCGCATTCACGTCTGCGAGGTCGAACAGCTCGACGATCTCCGCGAGCGGCCGCACCTCGATGCCATCTGGCGGTCCCCAGCCCAGCAGTGCCAAGTAATTGACCATTGCCTGCGGCAGCACGCCTTGGTCGCGATAGCTCGTGAGCGACACGTCGTCTCGCCGCTTGGAGAGCTTCTTTCGCTGCTTGTCGACAATGAGCGGCAGGTGGGCGAACATCGGCACGTCGGCTGCCCCTAGTGCGGCGCGCAACAGGACCACCCTGGGCGTCGTGTTCAGCAGATCCTCGCCCCTGACGACATGGGTGATGCCCCCGTCGAGGTCATCGACGGCGTTGGCGACGAAGAACGTTGCGCTGCCATCGCTGCGCCTCACCACAAAGTCCTCGATGGACGCATTCGGGAACTCGACGCGGCCTCGTACGGTGTCGTCGAAAGCCGTCACGCCCTCGGAGGGAACGGCGAACCGCACGGCACCGTCGTCGAGATAGGCCTGCCCGCTGTCGAGCCAGCGTTCGACAGCGGCGTCGTAGAGACCGCCTCGCTCGCTCTGGAAGACTGGATCGCCATCGAAGTCCAGTCCCAGCCAGTCGAGCATCTCGAGGACCTGGTCGATGTGCGCCTTCGTCGCCAGCTCGGCGTTCGTGTCCTCGATGCGCAGCACCATCTCGCCGCCGCAGTGGCGGGCGTACAGCCAGTTGAACAGCGCCGTCCTGGCCGTGCCCAAGTGCGGCAGTCCCGTGGGGGCCGGTGCGAAACGCAGCCGGGGGCGGGGAGTCACCGGCGTGGCGCCGCTTCCCTCGCCGACCACCGACACCTGGCTGACGCCGCTCGCGGTGCCGCTCAGCACTGGCCGGTACTGCGATTGGGATCGGCGCTCATTGGGTCAGATCTCGCGTCAGGCTCAGGGGATCGGTCTCGTAGCGACGCCTGATTTCACGCGGCGTCAGCACCAGCACCTCTGTGGGGACGCAGGCAACCAGCTTCCTGAGCTGCTTGTAGTGATGGGCCTCCGCAACCCCCTCGAAGAGCGGCGCCCGCCGCGCTGCCAACGCTGCGGGAGGCTGCTGATCGAGGAAGCCGAACGCGAGATATCCGGCTTCGAGATCCCACACCACCGGCGCTCGCCCGAAGATCGAGGCACGCTTGAGGGCTATGGCCACGCAGCCGGCGTCGACATCGTCGCGATGCTGACCCTCAGTGAGATACACCCGGTCATCGAAGAGGCGCACCAGCCCATACGCGTAGCCTTGGTCGGGTCCCTGATGTCCCCGAAACGCTCCCGTGGGCTGGCCACCGGCCAATTCGCCCCGACGGGCGGCCTCCCAGCGACGAGGCGTGACGTCCGGTGAGGAGTACGAACGGACGACCGCGAGCGGTTCGGCCCTGACGTGACGTGGCGCAGCCATGGCCGCGCAGTCTAGGAAGCGGCGGCAACGCAGGCCGCATCTGGCAGTGTGCTCGAGCTTGTGCTTGAACTATGCGCTGCAACCGGCGTCGAGACGATGCCGCATGAGCGCGTAGATGACCGAATCGCGCAGAGCCAGCCACGAGGCCTCGATGATGTTCTCCGAGACGCCGATCGTCGTCCAGGTCATTTCGCCGTCAGTGGAATCGATGAGCACACGCGTGACCGCTTCGGTGCCCCGGTCGGCATCGAGCACGCGGACCTTGTAGTCCGTCAAGCGAACAGCGTCGAGTTCGGGGTAGTCGTCTCGCACAGCCTGGCGGAAGGCGTTGTCGAGGGCGTTCACCGGGCCGTCACCCTCGCCGACCGTCACCCGCCGCTCGTCGCCCACAACGATGCGCAGCGTCGCCTCGGTGTCGAACTCGGCTTGGCGGCCGCGCTCGACGAGCACTTTGAACGACTCGACCTTGAAGAATTCGAATGTCTGCCCGGCGGCGCGGCGCAGCAGCATTTCGAGTGAGGCGTCGGCGACTTCGAAGTGATAGCCGGCATGCTCAAGCCGCTTCAGCTCGTCCACGACGTCAGCCATCGCGGCCTTGTCGATCTCGATGCCGAGCTCGGCGGCCTTCAACTCCACCGACGCCCGTCCCGAGAGATCACCCAGCAGGAACCGCGTGCTGTTGCCGACGGCCGCGGGATCGACATGCTCGTAGCTGTCAGGCCGGCGCGCAATGGCACTGGTGTGCAACCCGGCTTTGTGGGCGAACGCGGAAGTGCCGACATACGGCTGCTGGTTCTGCGGCGGCATGTTCATGAGCTCGGCAACGTGATGCGCCACCGAGGTGAAGCGCGTCAGGCATTCCCTCGGCACGGTCTCGATCCCCATCTTGAGCGTCAGGTTCGGCACCAGCACCGTGTTGTCGCAATTGCCGGTTCGCTCGCCGTACCCGTTGACAGTGCCCTGCACATGTGTGGCGCCGGCAATCACACCGGCCACGGCGTTGGCCACCGCACAGCCGGTGTCGTTCTGTGTGTGCATGCCGATCTGGACGCCGTCGAAGTGACCGACGACGTCGCGCACAATGTTCTCCACTTCGTGGGGCAGCGAACCGCCATTGGTGTCGCACAGCACCAGGCAGTCGGCTCCGTTGACCGCTGCGGCCTCGAGCACCGACAGCGCGAACTCCGGGTTTCTCTTGTATCCGTCGAAGAAGTGCTCCGCGTCGAAGAAGACACGCAGGCCCTCTCCCTTGAGAAACTCGATCGAGTCGCCGACCATGGCGACGCCCTCGCTGAGCGGTTGCCGGAGAGCTTCGGTGACGTGGTAGTCCCATGACTTGCCGACGATGCACACCGTCGAAGTGCCGGCAGCTACCAGGGCAGCCAACGTCTGATCGTCGTCCACACGGCCCCGCGGTCGCCGGGTCGAACCGAACGCCACCAACGTGGCGTGCTCAAGCTCGAGCTCGGTGCTGGCGCGGGCAAAGAACTCCTCGTCCTTGGGGTTCGAGCCCGGCCAACCGCCCTCGATCCACTGGATGCCCAGGGCATCGAGCTGGTGGGCCACCTTCAGCTTGTCGTCCGAAGACACCGAGATGCCTTCGAATTGGACGCCGTCCCGAAGTGTCGTGTCAAAGATCTCGACGCGCTCCGGCCACGACTGGTCCCGCACACCCTCGCGGATGAGCGGTGCCGACGCGCCTGGTTCGGGCGTCGTGCCGGGGGTGTCAGATGTGCTCATGCTGGCTTCATTCATTCGGGCTCATCCCTCTGAGACGCCGGCCAGGATCGCCTTGGCAATCTCGTCGGTGCCCGTCTCAGGCACCGAGTCGTCGGCAATGACGGTTTCGCATGCCGAACGAACGCGATCCGCGCAGTCCGTCTCGCCGAGGAACTCGAGCATCAGCACAGCGGAGAGGACCGCAGCGGTGGGATTGGCGAGTCCCTTGCCGGCGATATCGGGCGCCGAACCATGCACCGGCTCGAACAGCGAGGGACCCGTGCGGTCCGGGTTCAGGTTGGCCGAAGCGGCGAGCCCGATGCCGCCCGCCACGGCACCGCCGAGATCGGTCAAGATGTCGCCGAACAGATTGTCCGTCACAATCACCTCGTAACGGTGCGGATCTTCCACGAAGTGGATGCAGGCCGCGTCGACATGGTTGTAGGCGACGTCCACGTCGGGGTACTCCGCCGCCACCTCATTGAAGGTGCGCTCCCACAGGTCGCCGGAGAACGTCAGGACGTTGGTCTTGTGCACGAGCGTCAGGTGACGGCGTTGGTGGGTGCGAGCCAGTTCGAAGCCAAAGCGGATGGCGCGCTCGGCTCCCATGCGAGTGTTGACCGACCCCTGCGTGGCGATCTCATGCGGTGTTCCCTTGCGAAGAAACCCGCCTTCGCCGGCATAGGCGCCTTCGGTGTTCTCGCGGATCACGGTGAAGCTGTGACCGTCGGGAAGCGTGAACGGGCGCAAATTCACGTAGAGGTCGAGCTCGAAGCGGGCCTTCAGCAGCAGGCCGCGCTCGATGACGCCCGGCGGCACATCGGGAGTGCCGACTGCTCCGAGCAGGATGGCGTCGTAGGTACGCAGCTCGGCGAGGGTCTCATCGTCGAGCACCGTGCCATCGCGCAGGTAGCGGTGGCCGCCCAGCTCAAAGGGCGTCGTGGAGATGCCGGCGCCGGCGGCAGCAATCACGTCGAGCGCAACCGAGATGACCTCGGGTCCGATGCCGTCTCCTCCGATGACTGCGATGCGATGAGTCACTGTGGTGCCCTTTGCCGGTTCGTCCTGGGAACGTGCCGCTCCCGCTTCAGGGAGTCCGTCCAGGACGTCCCGAAGCACGATTGCGCCCCGGTCACCGCGGTGGCCGGACAATCGCGCCAGAGAGTGTGCCCGAAGCAGCCCTCGGTAACCTCACGTGGGTGCCCGAGATCCATCACATCTCCGCTGAGACCCATGATCGGCTGCAGGCGGAGCTCACCGATCTGACTGGTCGTGGGCGCATTGACATAGCGGCGCAGATCGAGACGGCGCGCCTGCTGGGCGATCTGTCCGAGAACGGCGACTACCACGCTGCCAAGGAGGAACAGGGGAAGATGGAAGGCCGCATCATGCGGCTGAAGTCGATCCTGGAAAACTGCGAGATCGTCGCCGATGTCGGCGACAGTTTTGACGACAGCGTGGTGGCGCCAGGCTTGGTCGTGTCGATCCGCTTCGAAGGCGACGACGAAGTCGAGCAGTTCCTCTTCGGTTCGATCGAGGAGCGTCGAACGGACATCGAGGTGGTCTCGCCAGGCTCTCCAATGGGCCGAGCGCTCGAGGGCGCTCGGGCCGGCCAGACGGTCACCTACGAAGCAAACGGCAACCAGCTGAGCATCGAGATCATCGCAATCGAGGCCTGAATGACACGACCGCGCACACTCAGCGAGAAGATCTGGGACCGCCACGTCGTACGGACCGGCGGCGGCCAGCCCGACCTTCTCTACATCGATCTGCACCTCATCCATGAGGTCACGTCGCCGCAAGCCTTCGACGGCTTGCGCATGTCCGGGCGAACGGTGCGTCGTCCCGATCTCACGGTCGCCACCGAGGATCACAACGTTCCGACCGCCGATCTGCACCTGCCGATCGCCGACCCGATCTCAGCCAAGCAAGTGCAGGTGCTGCGCTCGAACTGCGCCGAATTCGGGATCACGCTGTACCCGATGGGCGATCCGGGTCAAGGCATCGTGCATGTCATCGGACCGGAGCAGGGGCTCACCTTGCCCGGCATGACTGTGGTGTGCGGCGACAGCCACACCTCGACTCATGGGGCCTTCGGCACATTGGCCTTCGGCATCGGCACCTCCGAAGTGGAGCACGTGCTGGCGAGCCAGACGCTGCCGCAGGCCCGACCGTCCACGATGGAAGTACGGGTGGACGGTACCGCTGCGGCGGGTGTGACCGCCAAGGACATCGTGCTCGCCATCATCGGCCGGATCGGCACCGGCGGCGGCATCGGTCACATCATCGAATACCGCGGTGCAGCAATCGAGGCGCTGTCGATGGAAGGGCGGATGACCGTCTGCAACATGTCCATCGAGGCGGGCGCGAAGGCCGGCATGATCGCGCCCGACGACACCACGTTCGAGTACCTGGCCGGCCGCCGGCACGTCCCAGGCGGTGCTGACTGGGACGCTGCAGTGGCCGACTGGCGCTCGCTCGTCACCGACGACGGCGCTACTTTCGATCGCTCGGTGACCATCGACGCTGCGTCGCTGCGACCGCACGTCACGTGGGGCACCAATCCTGCGCACGTCATCCCGATCGACGGCGCAGTGCCCGCGCCGAGCGACTTCGACGACCCTGTCGAGGCGACCACGGCCCAACGTGCGCTGGACTACATGGGGCTGACGGCGGGCACCCGGCTGTCGGACGTGAAGGTCGACACGGTCTTCATCGGGAGCTGCACGAACTCGCGCATCGAAGACCTCCGCGCGGCCGCGGCCGTGGCACGAGGGCGCACAGTGGCCGACGGCGTCAGAACCCTGGTGGTGCCAGGCTCGTTCTCCGTCAAGATGCAGGCCGAGGCTGAGGGCCTCGATGCGGTCTTCACCGAGGCGGGTTTCGACTGGCGAGAGCCGGGATGCTCCATGTGCCTGGCCATGAATCCCGACAAGCTGGCGCCGGGCGAACGATCGGCGTCAACCTCGAACCGCAACTTCGAAGGTCGGCAGGGCCGTGGCGGTCGCACGCACTTGTGCTCGCCGGAAGTGGCTGCCGCGACGGCGATCGCCGGTCGCTTCGTCACCCCCGACGACCTCGGCTGAGCGAGCGAAAGGACAGCACAGATGGAGCCAGTACGCGTGCATGAAGGCCGTGCGGTGCCGCTCGACCGCTCGGACGTGGACACCGACCAGATCATTCCCAGCGACTGGCTGAAGCGCGTCGAGCGCACCGGATTCGGGAAGGGACTCTTCAGCGAATGGCGCGACGAGCGTGACTTCGTGCTGAACGACGAGCGCTACGCCGGCGCCACGGTCTTGGTGGCCGGTGCCAACTTCGGCACAGGCTCGTCCCGTGAGCACGCCGTGTGGGCGCTGATGGACTACGGCTTCGCGGCGGTGGTCTCACCCCGGTTCGGCGACATCTTCCGCAACAACTCCACCAAGAATGGGCTTGTTCCGGTGCAGGTGTCCGAGCAGACCGCTGCCGATTTGCGCGCAGCCATCGCCGAAGATCCCGATCTCGTCGTGACCGTGGACGTCGAGCGGCGAATGCTCAGTGCGCCCGCCGCAGGCATCGAGGAGTCGTTCCCGATGGACGACGCCACCCGGGAGCGCTTTCTCGAGGGTCTCGACGACATCGGCATCACGCTTCGCAGCGCTGAAGCCATCGATCGCTACGAGGGCACCCGCCCCGCCTGGATGCCGACGACCTAGCGACGATTTGGAGACTATTCGCTCCAGATCCGATACAGCAGCACCGTGTCATATTGGTGCGCGCACGATTGGCTTCAAATGACGGCCTCGGCGAGGAAACTACATTCCACGATGTAACGAGTCCGTTACTCGCTGAACTCCATGACACACGACTATTCCCTAACCGGCGATATCTGGTTCCCACCGGAATCTTTACGCTATTGCATCACCGGGACGAATGGACCTACCGCTTTGAACAAGCACTGCTCAACGAAGGTTTACTGACACCGGAGGAAATCCAAGAGGTGCCTAACCTGCTGGAGGCCTTGGACGAAAAGAATAGTGACTCCACGGCACCTGCCATGAGATATCGTGCGAAACTCATCGACTCGTTTGCTGCGTCTGAAGTCAAGCGGTTATGGGGCAACATCGCTACCCACTATCAACTAAGAATGGTTTACATTGAACCGACACCCTATTCGCAAAGAGGAATGGCGCCGCTAAGCCAAACTACCAACATTATAGACTCTCCTTGGATCATGGTAGAGTCGCATCGCCGAGATCAAGAGTAACGAGCCATTGTTCCGTAGTGTTCCTCTAGGAGTGCCGCGTATGTCTATGAAATGATTCCGTGCGTCGAAGTGATTCCGTATAGCCAAATTTGAGATTCTCGGTGATCGACAAACATAGATTCACTATTACTGCTAAACTCGGGGCCTGCCTTGAGCTTGTATGGCGTCGGCGATACGGACTGTACGGCACATCTCTACTGCGCATCGGATATGGCACGGCAGCGATGGGTCACTACCTTTCTAACTACCTAGACCGCCATTATTTGTGGGGGCCTAGAGGCATCTATGACTACGCCGTGTTTCGCGTGACCATTCAAAGACCAACGTTTAGTCTTTACGAACTGAGCGCTAGCCGCATATGGTTCGAGATAGTCTATCACCTAGGCATAGTCATAGCTGTTCTATTTCTGCTAGGCAGCCTAGGCCGCGTCGGGACGCTCTTGCACTACATCTTCTTGAGTTCGTTGTTCCTTCGTAATCCCCTCATACTGGACGGGGGTGACAATATCGCTAGCCTAGTTCTTCTTTGGCTGATCCTCACTCGGTCAACGGATGTATTCTCGCTAAAGCTATTCTCGTCGAGGCGGTACCGATCGGCCCATACAGTAGAAGGTCCCGCGAGCATTGGCAACTTTTTTCACAATGTCGCCGTTGTCTCAATCATTCTGCAAGTGGCGCTTCTGTACATGACTTCCGGCTTGTACAAGGCACAGGGAGCTACTTGGCGAGATGGAACCGCGCTTTACTACATATTCCAAGTACCAGAGTTCTCCTGGCCTCCAGTCACGGACTTCTTGGCTGATCTGCCTTTGCTTATGGTAGCCGCGACATATATCACGGTGGTGCTTCAGGTAGCCGTTCCGGCGTTGCTGCTCAGCCGTACGGGCCGTCTCATTGTGGTAGTCTTTGGAGTCCTGTTCCACTCGTCGATTGGCTTGCTAATGGGTCTGACGTCATTTGCCATATATATGATCGCGAGCGAGTGCGTATTCTTGACAGATCAAGAATACGCACGAACAGTTCGAGCGCTCTCAAACCGCCGTAGTCTGCTGTTGAGGAGACGGGCTACACATGTCCAATGAATTGACATCATTAAGTCGTGTCTTGGATTCCTTGCGGGACGATCATAGAGTCCCGGGTGTTGTCGGCAGTCTACTACTGCCCGATACGTCTTTGTGTTGCGCATCTAAGGGTGTTCGAATGCGGGGTTCAATTGAAGGACTAAACCCTTCGGATCAATGGCACATCGGATCGTGCGGTAAGCTGTTGACGTCATGGCTTTGCACACAAGCTGTAGGCGGAGAGACGCCCTGCTGGAGTCGCCCGGTAGGGGAAATCTTTGCCGACATAGCGACGATGGATCCTACTTGGATGCATATCACAGTACAGGATCTGTTGACACATCATGTGAACGTCAGACGAGACTTGAGCATCAGACAGATGTTCAAACACTGGAACGACGGCAATGAGCCGCAAATCCAACGCTCAGAGATTGCAACGATTGCCCTATCCGGCAAGACCGACAGGCTGACCGCGCCGCGTTACTCAAACCTGGGCTATATTCTCGTCGGCGCCGCCATTGATCGGTTGTTCGGATCAGATTTCGAATCACTGCTACTTTCGCATCTGCACCGTAGTTTTGGGGTCGAGTCTCTCGGATTCGGTCCACCACCGAGAGTGCGAGGCCATGGGGCACGAGTGCGGCTCGGGCCAATAGCAGTGGGCCTGAGTAGTGGCCGTCTCCCTAGCGACAGATATAGTGATAATCCGTTGGTTTATGCGTCAGCTGGAGGCATGCACATCGCACTAGGCGACCTGACAACAATCCTGGCCGAAGTATTTCTCGCTGGCGATGGCTCGCCGAATGCGGCTCTTGCTGACGCGATCCTGAAGTCGGTGTTCACACAAGTGACGTCGCGAGTAGCTCATCATAAGACCGACTTGGATTTGTACACCCTGGTTGGATCAAACACGCTGTGGTCATCCGCAATTGTCATCGATAAGGTGAGACGATCATGTGCAGTCGTTATTGCTAATGACGGTCGCAGGCGAGTGGTCTCTGCCACAGCACTCGCTGCTCAACGATTGCTTTTGTCGAGATGATACGCAGAGGTCTGTGTGCAACGGCGAACTCTATTGGTGGTTGCGACTGATCGGTCATGATGACCGGTTGTCAACCGAAGCAACCACCAATGGAGGTGTCCAGTATGGCAGGGAGGCTGTCGTTGTCTGAGCGCGCTCGGATCGAGGCGCTCACGAGGACGGGAACGAAGCCCGATGAGATCGCGAGGCTGATCGGCCGGAACCGGTCGACGGTGTACCGCGATCTGGGGCGGGGCCGCCAAGGCGGCGTGTACTGCGCTGAGGCCGCTCAGCAGCTCGCCGGGGGGCGTGCGCGGCGGCCGCGCGGCGGCCTCGCAGCGGCAAGCTCGAAGCGGACCCGGCGCTGGCCGGGCTGGTGGCCGCCAAGCTGAAGCTGTGCTGGTCGCCGCATGCGATCAGCGCCGATCTGGCCGCCGAGGGCGTGTCGGTGTGCGCGGAGACGATCTATCGGTGCGTGTACAGCGGCTGCTGCTTGGGCGCCGACGCGTGGAAGCACCTGCCGCGTCAGCAGCGCTGCCGCCGCAGCGAAAAGGCCAGCCCGCTGGGCCGATACCGGCCGCTGTGCGAGCGGCCCGCCGCAGCAGCGGACCGATCCGAGCCGGGCCGCTGGGAAGGCGACCTGATCGTCGGCGCGGCGAACAAGAGCGCCGCGGCGACACTGGTCGAGCGCACCAGCCGCCACACCTTGGTCGTCGCGTTGCCCGACGGCTACCGGGCGCCCCAAGTCGCCAAGGCAGTCACCGCGGCTTTGGCCCGCCAGCCCGAGCACCTCGTGCGCACTCTCACCTGGGACCAAGGCCGCGAAATGGCCCGCTGGGCAGACATCGAAGACGCGCTCGGCATCAAGGTCTACTTCTGCGAGCCTCACAGCCCCTGGCAGCGCGGAACCAACGAGCACACCAACGGGCTGCTGCGACGCTGGCTGCCCAAAGCCACACCCTTGGACCTCAACCCCCTGCGACTGTCGATCATCGAGGACAGCCTCAACTGGATGCCCCGCCGACTCCACAACTGGCAATCAGCCGCCGACATCTACACTCAACTCAGTCGCAACCACCGATAGAGCTTGCCGACTGTCCGACGCTCCCTTGTCAAGTGTTGTTGTCAGGCGGCGAGCGGGGGGTGTTGTTGGCGGTGTTTTTCGTCGCGCCACATGCGGCGGATGACTCGGTTGGCGAGTTGTCGTTTGTGGGCTCGGCGGGCTTCGCGTCGGGTCTTGCCCTCGGCGGTCTTGCGGGCGAGGTAGGCGGCGGCGTCGGGCTGGGTGCGCTGTTGGGTGACTGACGCGATGTGGAGCACTGAGTTGATGCGCCGGTTGCCTCTGAAGTCGAGCCGGTGCTTGACGGGGTCTTTGTTGCCTTCGCCTGATGAGAGGGCGACGGCGCCGGTGCCGCACCAGCGGGCGAACTTCGATTCGCGGTCGAACCGGGCCGGGTCGCCGACCTCGCACACCAGGGTGGCTGCGGCGATCGGGCCGACGCCCGGTTCGTCTCGCAGGGTGGTGCCGTGCTGGTCGAGCAGCTCGTCGATGAGGCGTTCGAGGCGTCGGACTTCGCGCCGCGCGGCGCGGTCGTGGTCGATGAATGCTTGGAGCCAGCCGAGCCGGTACGCGCCGGCGGGGGTGGTGTCGATGTCGGGGTCGATGTGCTCGAGGCGGCGCAGCCGGCCCTCGATCTTGCCGTCGGCGGTGAGCTGGTCACGGATCTCTGCGGGGAGCTTGGCGATCTGGTCCGCGACGTGGTGCAGCATCAAAGTGCGAGCAGCCACAAGGGTTCTGCGATGCTCGAGCACTGCCTCGATCTTCGCGACGAGCGGGTCGTAGGCCTCCAGGGCCTGAACGGGGCCCAGCGTCGGCTCGGCCAACAGCGCCCGAGCGGACGAGACCGCGTCGACGGCGTCGGTCTTGTCCAGCCGCCGCGAACGGCGCTGCGCCGCCGACCGCGAAGCGGGCACCTCTCGGGCGTCGAACCCGGCTGCTGCGAGCGCGATCGCGACATGCGCGCCCCACTTCGCCGAGCCCTCCACGCCGACGCGTTCGACGCCGTGCGCGTCGAGCAGGTCGATCGCTTCGCCGTAGCCGGCGGCGGTGTTCGCGAACGCCTCGTGGGTGATCTCCACGCCGTGGCGGTCGACGACCCCCACGGTGAAGGTGTCCTGGTGGGGGTCGATTCCCCCGACTGGCGATGTCATGCTGTGCTCCTGCTGGAAGTAATGCTCCGGTGGGTCCGGGAACGGCAGGGGCGCTTCGTCACATCCGAGTCGAGACGATCAGGCTCCCTTCAAGACAGGAGCGCTCCTGCCGGCCCCACACTCGACGCGACACGTCGGACAACAGGCACGAAGCCAAAATTTTGTGGAGTCATCGCCGAGCGCAGGACCGGACCGTAACCCCCTGGCAGAGAGCCCCGGCAAACCCAACAGTGACACTCGGATTTTTGTGTAACCGGCCGTGATGGTGTTCATCGGATGTGGTCGGCGATGCGGTCGCCGTAGTGGACGGTCAGTGTGTTCAGGATGGCTTTCCAGCCGTTGGTGCGGCCGATCAGGTCGGTGCGGTTCTTGCGCCGGGTCGTGGCGACAAGGTAGAGGACTCTCATGGCGGCTTGTTCGTTGGGGAAGTGCCCTCGATGGCGCACGGCTCGGCGGAATCGGGCGTTGAGGCTCTCGATGGCGTTGGTGGTGTAGACGACCTTGCGCAGCTCGGCGGGGAACTCCCCGAACGGGGTGAACTCGTCCCAGGCCTGCCGCCAGGAGCGGATCATGGCGGGGTAGGTGCCTTCCCAGTCCTCGGCGAAGGCCTCGAACCGCGTCTGGGCGGCCTCGACGGTCGCTGAGGTGCAGAGGTCTCCCGCATGGCCTTGGTGATGGGTCCCCAGTGCTTGTTGGATGCGTAGCGGAGGCTGTTCTCCGTTAACCGGCCTTGGGGCTCGGGGCTTCGGTTGGTGGCGTGTGGGTCCGCGCGTGGTGCTGGTCGGGGGTGGAGACTTCGGTCGAGGAGGCTGTGGTGGGGTTGCGAGTAGCGGTCATCGATGGCGGTCACCGTCTGGTCGGTGATGGGGATGTGGTCGGTCTGGCGAACAGGTGGTTGGCGCATCTGGAGGTTCGTGAGTTCTCACTGCGAACGGTGCGTGAGGTGTTTCTGACTCTTCGCGACAGATTGCCGGGTTTTTCAAGCAGCGTCGGCGGGCTGGCGGTGGTGGTTGGTTGGTCATGGTAGTGGTGGGTTTCGGTGGGCGTGGCGGCGTTGGGCGTCGGCTTGTCGGAGGCCGTCGCGTCGGGCTTGGCGGATGTCGTCGCCTCGGCCTTGGTGCTCGTCTTGGGGGGTGACGTGTCCGATGCCTTCGTGCAGCCGGTTCTCGTTGTAGTGGGTCCGGACGCGTTCGGGCTCCCGGGCGAGATCGGCGGGACGGTCCAGCGTGTCGAGGTGGGGGTGCTCGTCTTTGAGGTGCCCGAAGAGTGACTCGATCCAGGCTTGGTCGGTGGGCGTGGATGGGCGGCCGAAGTGCTGGGCGATCGAGCAGGCGGCCATGAAGCGGGCGGTGTCGCCGGCGCGCATCTCGGGGCCGTTGTCCGACAGCGCCAGCAGCAGCGGGATGTCGTCGTGCTGAGGCGGCTCGGCGTCGGGATCGGCCAAGCGGGCCGCGATCTCGTCGGTGAGCAGCCCCTCGGCTTGGAGCGCTTCGGCGGACAGCACTCGAGCGGCGACCGAGTCCGGGGTGCCGGTGAGGTGGGCGGCGATCCACTTGCGGGACACGACATCAACGATCGCGTAGGCGTGCTTGGCGGGCCGGCATCGGGGGAACTGGGTGCCGTCCCAGCACCACAGCTGGTTGGGGCGCCACTCGCACCAGCCGGGCCACGGCGAGCGAGCCGTCCGCTTGGGGCGCGGCACGCCTGCCAGGGCGAGGCCGTGGCCTGCGAGAACGCGGTCCACGCTGGACGGCGACACCCACACCCGGCCCAGACAGGAGCCCCGGTGGGCGAGCTTGCGATGGGACCGGTCGACGTCGCCCCATTCGTCGAACAGCTTCACGATCTCGTCGCGTTCCCACCCCAGCAGCCCATGGACCGCACGGCCCCCGGGGCGGGCGTCATCGAGCTGCCCCGCGTCGCGGCGCCGGGACCAGCGCCACGCCCGGCGCCGATCGATGCCCAGCACCGCGCACACCCGGCCGTGGGTCCATCCCGCTGCGGTGGCGTCGTCGATCAGCCCCAGCAAGCACTCCTTGGCGGCCCCATCGACGCGGGCGGGAACAGGGCCGCTCATCCCCAGCCCGTTTTTCCCCGCAGCACCGCCAGCTCCACGGCCTGCTCCACAACAGTGCGGCCCAGCCGCTCCACCTCCGCCCGCAACGCCGCCGCCTCGGACGCCTCGGCCCGCGTCCGGCGTGGCCGCCCAGGCTTCGACGCCCCCAACGCAGCGATCGCCCCGTCGCGTGCCACCGCACGCAAACGAGACACCACCGACCGATCCACGCCGGCCTCCGCCGCCGCCTCGGCCTGGGTGATCTGCCCAGTCAGCATCCGCACCCACAAGTCGTACTTCTGCTCCGCTGTGAGCATCTTCCTCGGTCTCCGGCCCGGCGGAGCGGTCATCGGCAGCCTCCTGCGCTGAGACCGCCAACCCTGACCGACGCTGCTCGAAAAAACTCAGAACCCGTCGCGCGAAATCAGACGCAACACAGTCGGGTGGTCCGGTTGCAGGAGCGTCGTGGCGCGGCGGCGGCGACGATGAACCGTCGCGTGGCGGCGGTGCGTGGCTTGTTCGACTACTTGGTGATGAGCGGCGAGATCGAGGTGAATCCGGTGCCGTCGCCTCGACGCTCGGGCGGGCTGCGCCAGGTTCGCCGCGGGGTGCTGGGTCATGTTGGTGGCCGTCACCGCGGTTCGGATGGTCGGCTGGTGCGTCAGAGCCGTCCGTTGCCTGAGAGCTTGCCGGCGGAGGAGGTTTCGGTGTTCTTGGCCGATCTGGACCGTCATCGTGACCGGGCGGTGGTGTTGTTGATGTTGCTCGGCGGCCTGCGCGCGTCGGAGGTGCGGTCGCTGCGCCTGGCCGACATCGATGTCGGGATGGGACAGGTGATGGTCACCGGCAAGGGCGGCAAGCAGCGAACGGTGCCTGTTGATCGAGCGTTCTTCACCGCGTTGGGTTCGTATCTGCGTCTGGAGCGACCGGCCGGGTTGACGACACCGGAGTGTTTCGTGGTGTTGCGCGGTCCGACGGCGGGCCAGGCGATGAGCGAGGCCGGGTTGCGGCGGGTGTTCCGGACGCATCGGGCTCGTTCGGGCGCCCAGCGGGTGCGGCCGCATCGGCTGCGGCACACGTTCGGGACTGAGCTGGCCGCGGCGGGGATGGATCTGTTGGTGCTGCGCGACCTGATGGGGCACGCGCACGCCGAAACGACCGCCGCGTATGTGCACCCGAACGCGGAGACGATCGCTGCGGAGTGGTCGCGGGTTCGGGCGGTTCAGCGATGATCGCTGCGGCCGCCGGCGGGGAAACGGCTGTCGATGTGTTGGCCGACTACGAAGACCGCGTCGCGGCGTTGCCGGTCACGCTTGGCGCTCGGCGGGATCGTGTGTGTCGGGCTCGCCGGTTCATGAGCGTCCATCGGGATCTGGATGTGTGGATGCAACGCCCGACGGTTGCCCGGTTGGCGGATCTGCGCCGGGCGAAGGCATGGCCGTTCGTGACGTGGCTGTTCGTGTCGGGCCGACGGCGACCCGATCTCGAGCTGCTGCTCGCCAAACCGGCCGGCTGTGATCTGCCGTCGGTGTGGGCCGCCGCTCACCCCGACGGCATCGCCCGGGTCGAACAGATGGCGTTGGGGCTCGGATGGAGCAAGAACTGGACCCGCCAGGTTGTGGTCCTGGCAGCGTCGATGATCTGTGTGTGGGCCGACAAGGCCATCGACGGTCTCCACGACGCCGACTTCGACGCGATCGTTGCGGAGCTTGATCGCAGTCCCGCGGTGACGGCATCTGCGCGGACCCGGCTGAAGACGCGCCTGTTCTCGCTGCGTCACATCTGCTTTCAGCTTGGCATCTGCGATGTCGCACCCCGATTGGGCCAACCACCGGCACGGAGCGCTGCGCAGCACGCAGCCACGATCCCGCAACCCGCGATCGCCCGCGAGGCTGTCCGCTATGCCGAGACGATCTCCACGGTGCTGCGACCGTCAACGGTGCAGATGCGGATCAAGTCGGTCCGGGTCCTGTGTGACTGGCTCGCGGACCACCATCCCGACATCGAACGGCTCGATCAACTCGACCGCACCGTCCACATCGAACCGTTCATCGCCTGGGCCAGAACCCGGCCGTGCCGCGGCAACAACGGTCGCGGGCGGACCGTGTCGCCAACCCAGTTCCACCACGATCTGGTCGATTTGCGCGTCTTCTTCGAAGACATCACCGAATGGGGATGGGCCAGCCAACCCAACCGCCGGCTGTTCTTCCTCGCCGACCTGCCCCGCCTGCCCGCACCCCTCCCACGCGCGCTCCCGCCCAGCGTCGACCGAGATCTGATGGCCGCCGTGGAACACCTCGATGACGACTTCGCCCGAACCGGGATCATCTTGCTGCGAGCCACTGGGATGCGCATCAGCGAGCTGTTGGACCTCGAACTCGACTGCCTCGTCACCTTCGGCACCCACGGCACCTGGCTGAAGGTCCCCATCGGCAAGCTCGGCACCGAACGAATGGTGCCGCTGGACCCAGCACCACTCGCCGCGCTCGACGCCTGGATCACCAACCGCGACCGGCAACGACCCCTTCCGCATCCACGCGACGGACGCCTCTGCGACTTCGTGTTCACCGAACGCGGGCGACGCCCCGGAGCACATCGGATCAGACGCGCACTCCAACACGCCGCCGACACCGCCGGGCTCACCGGCCCCGACAGGCAACCACTGCGAGTCGTGCCCCACCAGCTCCGCCACACCTTCGGCACCGAACTCGTCAACGCCGGCATGTCACTGCCCGCGCTGATGGCGTTGCTCGGCCACGTCACCCCCGAGATGACGCTGCGCTACGCGCAGCTCGCCTCGCCCACCGTGCGAGCCGCCTATGACACCGCGATGAACAAGGTCCGCGCCCGGCGCCCCATCCACATCGTCCCAGCCGGCCGAACCACCGCGATCCCCGCCAAAGTCGACTGGCTCCACACCGAAATGATCAAGACCCGCGTCGCGCACGGCTTCTGTTCACGCCACCCGATCGCGGGCGCCTGCACCTACTCGAACATCTGCGAGCAATGCGACAACTTCGTCCCCGACCCCGCCCGAGAACCCGTCATCGCCGAGCAACTCGACGACATCCGCACCCTTCGCGACGACGCCCACCAACGCGGCTGGACCGACGAGGCCGCCCGCCACGACCGAGTCATCCAACACCTCGAACAACACCTCACAACCACCCGCCACCGAAACCACCAGTTGACCGCGACCCCCAAGGCCGGTTAATGCGCACCATGTGCACCACGCAGGTCTGCACCGTGGCGTCGGGCCACGTCGCCCGGATCGACCCCCGCAGGCCCCGAAGCCCGTCGCAGCACACGATCAACGCATCGGCCAGACCTCGGTTGCGCAGCTCGGTGAGCATCGCCGCCCACTGGGTGGCGCCCTCCCCGCCTGATGGGCCCAGCCACATGCCCCCCACGTCGCGCTCGCCGGCGAGATCCACGCCGATCGCCACGTACACGGGCCGGTTGGCGACCTGGGAATCGCGGACCTTGACGACGATCGCGTCGATCAGCAGCACCGCATAGACCGCGTCGAGGGGCCGGTTCTGCCACACGGCCATGTCGGCCACGATCCCCTCGGTGATCTACCGAGATCGTCTCCCGGCTCACCGAGACGTCGTAGATCTCGGCCAGATGGTCCTGGATCTCCCCGGTGGTGAGCCCCTACCCATACAGGCTGATCACATTCCCCGACAAGCCGTCCAGACGACGCCGGTGCTTGGGCACCGTGGCCGGCTCGAACGTCCCCGCCCGATCACGGGGCACCGCCAGGTCAACCTCGCCGATCTCAGTGGTGACCCGCTTGGGCGTCGACCCGTTGCGGGAGTTCGGTGACCCGCGACCCTCCGGAGCGTGCCGCTCATAGCCCAGATGCTCGGTCATCTCGACCTCGAGACCGGTCTGGAGCACCTGGCGCACCAGCCCGGTCAACAAGCCGCCCTCGCCGGTCAGCACCCGCGCCCTCAGCGCGAGCCTGAGCAACCAGATGCTCAGCCCAGTCCTTCATCGCCGCCTCATCAGCAGCGTCGCTCGCCGGCACAGCCGGCATGTCAAGATCAGTCACAGACATGATCCTCCCCGGCCCACAGCACCCAGCTGCGGACCCTCAGACCACGCCGCTTACACAATATTCCCGAGTGTCACTGTTGGGTCTGCCTGGTGCGACACGGTTTGGCGTGATCCGTGCCGCAGGTCGCGATACGGTACCGCCACGCTTCGGGCGGATTGCTCGACCTGATCGCAATATCTCGCGGGCAGGCATGCGTGGGCGAGGGAGAGCGATCCATGAAGAAATGGCGACTGCTCGTTGCCGTACTGGCTGTTGTTGCGCTTGTCGCTGCGGCCTGTGCGAGCGACGACGACGATGAAGGTGCGGCACCCGCGGCCGACGACAACATGGCCGACGACAACATGGCCGACGACGACATGGCCGACGACATGGCCGACGACGACATGGCCGACGACGACATGGCCGACGACGACATGGCCGACGACGACATGGCCGACGACATGGCCGACGACGACATGACGGATGACGACATGGCCGACGACATGGCCATGGACACGTGCAACGGCGGGGCCAGTGTCGGCGGAACACTCATCATCGGCAGCACGCAGGTGCCACGGCACCTGAACGGCACGGTGCAGTCGGGCTACGCGACGGCGGTGCCCGGCACGCAGCTCAATGCCAGCCCGCTGCGGTACGACGCCGAGTACAATCCGATGCCGTACTTGGCGCATGACTGGGAGATTGCCGATGACGGCCTCTCGGTGACGCTGCACCTCGTGGACGACGCCGTGTTCCACGACGGGATGCCCATCACCTCTGCTGACGTGGCGTTCTCCATCCAGACGGTGCAGGCGCATCACCCGTTCAAGACGATGTACGCACCGGTGACGAGCGTAGACACGCCTGACGAGCACACCGCGGTCATCAACCTGAGTCAGCCGCACCCGGCGATCCTGCTGGCGATGTCGCCAGCGCTGCTACCCGTCATCCCGAAGCACATCTTCGACGACGGCCACGAGATGCCGACTCACCCGCGCAACACCGAGGATTTCGTCGGCTCCGGTCCGTTCCGGCTGGCCGAGTACGAGGCCGGCACCATCATCCGGATGGAACGCTTCGATGACTTCTTCATTGAGGGAGCACCGTGCCTTGACGAGATCGTCGTGCAGATCATCCCCGATGCCACCAACATCGTGCTGGGCCTCGAGAACGGCGAGATCGACCTCTCGGTCACGCTCGGGCCGGCGGCGAACATCCTGCGCCTGATGGACGATGAGCGCGTGACGGTGACTTCTAGGGGCCACGAGGCAATCGGGCAGATCCAGTGGCTGGAGATGAACGTGGACGATCCGGCGCTGTCGGACAAGCGGGTTCGCCAGGCCATCGCCTACGCCATTGACCGTGACTTCATGATCGACGCGCTCGACCAAGGTCTGACTATCCCGGCCACATCGGGCATCGTGACGGCAAGCCCGTTCCACGACTCCACGGTCAACGCCTACGACCATGACGTCGACCGCGCGAAGGCGCTGCTGGCCGAGGCCGGCTACGGCGAGGGCGAGCTCAGCCTCACCATCGACTACATCCCGCCGACGCAGGTGATCTACGCCGAGTACGTGGTGCAGGCGCTCGAGGACGCCGGCATCAACGTGGAGCTGAGCGTCTCGCCCGACTTCCCGACATGGGCCGGTCGCATCGCGGGCCGCGAATATCAGATGACGATCAACAATGTCTGGAACTGGGGTGATCCGGTCATCGGCGTCCACCGCTCGTATCTCAGCGACAACATCGATAAGGGAATCTGGACGAACAACACCGGTTACTCAAACTCCAGGGTCGACCGGATCCTGGCGCAGGCCGGCCAAGAACTCGACGCCGACCGCCGCGCTGCGCTGTACGCCCAGTTCCAGCAGATCGTCGCCGAGGATGTGCCGATTTACTATCTGGCGACACCTCAGTATTGGCAGGCCTACAACCCGCGTGTCCAGAACCCACCGACCAGCACCATCTGGGGCATGATGTCGCCGATGCACGAGGTCTGGCTGGACCAGTAGCGACGACACGGCCCACGTCGCTTGACGTCGCCGGTCACTGATCCAGAGGTCAATTCATGCTGAGGTCCATCGCTGCCAGGATCGCCCAAGCACTGGGGCTGATCCTGGCAGTGATGTGCCTCAATTTCCTGCTGATACACCTGACGCCCGGCGATCCCGCCACGGTGATCGTGGGCGAGAGCGGTGCCGGCGACCCTGAGTTGCTCGCAGAGATCCGAGAGCAGTACGGCCTGGATCGTCCATTCGTGGTGCAGCTCGGGTCCTACATCGGCCGTGTCGCCACCGGCGATCTCGGCGATTCGTATTTCTTCAACCAGTCAGTCACTTCCCTCATTGGGGCACGGCTGTGGCCGACAGTGCTGCTGGTAGGCACCGCGCTGGCGTTTGCCGTTGCGGCAGGAACCATGGTCGGCGTGGCGACCGCTCGCCGCCCCGAGAGCCCATGGAGCCACGGCGCAACGGTGCTGGCCCTCGTGGGGTTCTCGATGCCGGTGTTCTGGACCGGCATCATGCTGGTGATTCTGTTCGCGTCAACCTGGAAGCTGCTGCCGGTGCAGGGCTGGCACGACGTGAGCTACGGCGAAGGCATGCTCGCGAACATCCTCGACGTCGGCGAGCATCTGATACTGCCGGCCCTGACGCTGGGCCTCATCTACTTGGCGCAGTACAGCCGCTTGTCGCGGGCCTCCATGCTGGAAGTGCTCGAATCGGACTACGTGCGCACCGCCCGGGCGAAGGGGCTGGGCGAACGCCGCGTGGTGTACAAGCACGCGTTGCGCAACGCGATCATTCCCGTGGTGACGGTGATCGGTCTGCAGTTCGGGGCGCTGCTGTCGGGCGCGTTGCTCGTCGAAACTGTCTTCAACTGGCCCGGCCTCGGAAGGCTCGCGTTCGACTCCATCCTTCGGCGGGACACCTCAGTGCTGCTTGGCGTGCTGATGGTGTCATCGGTCATGGTGATCGTGGCGAACCTGCTGACCGATCTGCTGTACACGATCATCGACCCGCGCATCAGGTTGCGGGAGCGCACCAATGTCTGACGCAATGGGACGCAGCGAAATGGCGGCCGCCGATCTGCCGGTCACACCTGGACTCGGCGCTGGCGGCGAAGGCGGATCGGGACGCCCAGGTCGCGAGAACGCCGGGTCGGTCAGACCCGGGCGAGAAACACTGCGGCTGTTCGTGCGCAACAAGGCGGCCGTTGTCGGAGTACTGATGCTGGCAGGCGTCATCTTCATGACAGTCGCCGGGCCGCGGTTGTACGGCCAAGACCCGAAGGACATCGTGGCCCGACCGTTGATCGGTCCCGGCGAGCTCGCCGAAGCCCGGCTGGGCACTGACTACCTCGGGCGAGATGTGCTGGCCGGGGTCATCAGCGGCGGCACCACCAGCCTGACGGTGGCAGCGATCGCCGCCGCGACGGTGCTCGTGATCGGCATCAGCATCGGTGCGGTGGCCGGCTACTACGGCGGCTGGGCGGACGGTGCGCTCATGCGCTTCACCGAGTTCTTCCAGGTGCTGCCCGCGCTGCTGTTCGCGATGGTGGTGGTGGCGCTGTTCGAGCCATCGATGTGGACGATCTCGTTCGCCATCGGCGTCGTCGCTTGGCCGGGCATCGCCCGCATCACCCGCGCGGAGTTCCTGAGACTGAAGAATCTCGAGTTCGTGCGGGCCGCCAGAGCGCTCGGCGCAACGGATTGGCGCATCATCCGCAGGGTGGTGTTCCCCAACGCACTTCCTCCGCTGATCGTGTCGGCCACGCTGATCATGGGCACCGCCATCCTGTTCGAGGCGGGACTGGCATTCTTGGGACTCGGCGATCCCAACAGCACCAGTTGGGGATTGATGATTGGCCTGAACCGCGGCAACTTCCTGACGGCGTGGTGGTCGGTCACGTTCCCGGGACTGGCCATCTTCTTCACCGTGCTGAGCTTCAGCCTGATCGGCGACGGCTTGCAAGATGCCTACAACCCGAAGCTGCGGGGGCGCTGATCGATGAGCACGACCGACGCAGGAGGCGAGAACGGCACGGCCGACGCAGGAGGCGAAACCAGCACGGCCGACGCAGGAGGCGAGAACGGCACCACTCCGAGGCTGCGCCTTCGCGGGTTGACCGTGGCATTCGACGACTTCGTGGCCGTGAACGACGTGTCGTTCGACTTGCACGACGGCGCAACCCTGGCGGTGGTCGGCGAATCGGGTTCAGGCAAGTCGGTCACTGCGTTGTCGATTATGCGACTCATCGAGATCGGCACCCGTGCGCAGATCCGCACCGGCGAAGCGCTGCTCCGTCACGACGACGGGAAGGTGGACGACCTTCTGCAGCTGCCTGAACCGCAGATGCGAGAGATCCGCGGTGACCGCATCTCGATGATCTTCCAAGAGCCGTTGACCAGCCTCAATCCGGTGTACACCGTCGGCAGCCAGATCGGCGAGGCGCTCCGGCTGCACCTGGGCATGAACCGGCGCGAGGCTCGCGAGCGCACACTGGAGATGCTGAACCGGGTGCGGATACCGGACGCCTCTCGCCGCATCGACCAGTACCCGCACGAGATGTCGGGCGGCATGCGCCAGCGGGTGATGATCGCGATGGCGCTGGCGTGCGACCCTGCGATCCTGATTGCCGACGAGCCCACCACGGCACTGGATGTCACGATCCAAGCCCAGATCCTTGCCCTGATCGCCGAGATGCAACGCGAGACCGGTGCGGCAGTGCTGATCATCACCCACGACATGGGCGTCGTGGCAGAGGTTGCGGACGAGGTGGTGGTGATGCAACGGTCACGGGTCGTCGAACGCGGCGATGTCGGCGACATCTTCGACCGGCCCACCGAGCCGTACACGCGCTCGCTGCTCGCTGCGGTGCCGCGTCTCGGCTCGATGACGGGTCTGGACGATCCGCAGCGCTTTAACCTCATCGATCCCGATGCCCTCGAATCCGCCGGCGTGTCCCAGCTCGGGGGCTCGGATTCATGAACACGAACGGGGCCGCTGCGCCGAGGGCCGCTGGGCCGATCGTCGAGGTCGAGTCACTTACCAAGCACTTTCCTGCCAGCCACGGGGCGCGGGTGCACGCCGTGGAGCAGGTCAGCCTCGAGATCGGTCGGGGCGAAACGCTCGCCGTCGTCGGCGAGAGCGGCTGCGGGAAGTCGACGCTGGCCTACCTCATCATCCGCCTGCTGAATCCCACCAGCGGCACGATCCGCCTCGACGGCACCGACATCACCAATCTCGGGCCTCGCGATCTGCGACCGCACCGGCGCAAGGTACAGATCGTCTTCCAAGACCCGTTTGCCAGCCTCGATCCCCGCCGGACGGTGGGCAAGGCCATCGCGGAGCCGCTCGAGATTCACCGTGCCGCGCCTCGCGGCGAGATCAACGACATCGTGGCCGACCTGCTGCGGCGGGTGGGCATGTCGCCGGACGACATGCGGCAGTACCCGCACCAGTTCTCGGGCGGTCAACGCCAGCGGATCTGCATCGCCCGGGCACTGGCGCTGCGGCCCGAGCTGGTCATCGCGGACGAAGCGGTCTCGGCGCTCGATGTGTCGATCCAGGCACAGGTGATCAACCTGATGATGGATCTGCAGTCCGAACTGGGCCTGTCGTACCTGTTCATCAGCCACGATCTCGCCGTCGTGGAGCGGATCGCGCACCGCGTCGGCGTGATGTACTTGGGCCAGATCGTCGAACTGGGACCTCGCCGGGCCATTTTCGAGAACCCGACGCACGCCTACACCCAGCGGCTGCTGGATGCCGTGCCGATTGCCGACCCAGGCCGCCGCCGGACCGATCGATCGGTGCAGACCGACGAGGTGCCGAGCCCAGTCTTTGAGGCCGGCACCGCCCCCGATCCCGTGACGCTCGTCGAGATCGAACCTGGGCACCTCGTGGCGCAAGCCACGAGCGACCAGCCCAGCGTGGCGCAAGCCCCATAAAACCAACCCAGCGTGGCAGAGGAGGTCCGCGACTCATGACGACAGCCCACGCCAGCGGCAGCGAGAAGAACGAGCCGTTCGTCATCTACCCGGCGCGCCGGGTCATCACCATCAACCCCGCGTTTGCGTTCGGCGAAGCCGTCGCAGTGGCGGGCGACCGCATTCTGGGTGTCGGCAGCCTCGACGAGCTCGCCTCGTGGGGCGAGCATCGCGTCGACCCGTGCTTCTCCGACCACGTGATCATGCCCGGATTCATCGAAGCGCATTGCCATGTGATGTCCGGCGGCCTGTGGAACTCCACCTACGTGGGCTATTTCGACCGGCGCGACCCGCAGGGGCAATTGTGGCCGGGCTGCAAGTCGATCACCGACGTGCTCGAACGGCTGGGCAAGGCGGCCGCGGATCTTCCCGATGACTCGCAGACGCTGCACGCGTGGGGGCTCGACCCGATCTACTTTCCCGGCGAGCGGCTCGTGGCCAGCCACCTCGACACCGTGACGGGCGATCGGCCGACGCTGGTGATGCACGCCAGCGGGCATCTGGCGACCATCAACTCGGCGCTCATGGAGCGCTGCGGCATCGACGAGACGGCCACCAGTCCGGGCGTTGCGCGCGGCGGCGACGGCCTGCCCAACGGCGAACTGCACGAGCCAGCAGGCATGATGCTCGCCGGCGACGCCTTCACCGACATGATGAAGGCCAACCGCACCGAACAGGCCCGCTGGCGCTACGCGAACGAGGCCCGCAATGCTGGGCACACCCTGCTGACCGACTTGGGCACAACGCAGCTGTGGGACGCGGAGCAGCTCAACAATTGGAAGACGGTGACCAGCGATCCCGCCTATCCGGCGCGGGTGATGGTGGCGATGTCGAATCTGTTCGGGGCTGTGGCCGATCCGGCCGAGCTTGCCGAACTGTGTGTGCAGCTGATGGACGAGCAGACCTCGAAGCTGCGTTTCGGCATCGTGAAGGTGATCCTGGACGGTTCGATCCAGGGCTTCACCGCCCGGATCAGCTGGCCGCATTACTACAAGCCGCCGCCCGGACACATCGGCAACGGCCTGTGGCTGACTGCACCCGACCAGATGGCCGACTTGATCGAGCCGTATCACCGGGCCGGCTTGACGGTGCATTGCCACTGCAACGGCGACGAAGCGTCAGAAGCGTTCATCGACGCCGTCGAGGAAGTCCTGCGGCGGTATCCGCGCTGGGACCACCGCCACACCGTTCAGCACTGCCAGCTCACCACGCCCGCCCAGTACCGGCGCATGGCAGCGCTCGGCATGCACGCCAACATCTTCTCGAACCACATCTACTACTGGGGCGATCAGCACCGCGACGCGACCGTTGGCCCCGAGCGTGCTGCGCGGATGGATGCCTGCGGGACAGCTTTGGCGAACGGTGTCAGCTTCTCGATCCACTCCGATTCGCCCATCACGCCGCTGGGCCACCTGCAGACGGCCTGGTGCGCGGTGAACCGGGTGACGGCGTCGGGCCAGGTGCTGGGGCTCGATGAGCGAATCGACGTCCCGGACGCGTTGCGAGCCATAACGATCGACGCGGCGCGGCAGCTCAAGCTGGACGGAGAGATCGGCAGCATCGAGGCAGGCAAGCTGGCCGATTTCGCGGTCCTGGAAGACGATCCGCTCTCGGTCGATCCGATGGCGCTGCGCGACATCGGCGTGTGGGGCACCGTGCTCGGCGGCGTGCTGCAGCCCGCGCAGATCGGCGAGACCTGAGCCCCGAGCGCGGGCAGCTTCTTGCGTCCGCCACCCTCGGACCCGCGGCGCATCGAGTATCACCGAATCCGAGCGTCGAATGCAGCCGCAAGACTGAGACTCGCCGAGCGACCCAGTGAGCGAGCAACGGGAATGACGAGCGACCAGCGCATACCCATCACAGTCATCGGCGGCTACCTCGGCGCGGGCAAGACGACACTGGTCAACCACATCCTGCGTTCCACCGACGAGCGGATCGCCGTCATCGTGAACGACTTCGGCGAGATCTCCATCGACGAGGACCTCATCATCGCGGCCGACAGCGACAAGCTGACCTTGGCCAACGGATGCATCTGCTGCAGCCTGGCGGAGGGGTTCGCTGCGGCGCTCGACACGGTTCGCTCGGCCGGCGTTCCGCCGGCACGACTGCTCATCGAAGCAAGCGGCGTGGCCGACCCGAACCAGATTGCCGCCTATGGCCACACGCCGGGCCTGGCCCTGGATGCGGTGGTGGTGCTGGCCGACGCCGAGCAGGTGCGGCGCCAAGCCAACCACCGCTGGGTGGCCGACACCGTGCGGATACAGCTCGCGGCGGCCGATCTGGTGGTGATCAACAAGATCGACCTGCTGGCCGCTCCCGAAGACGCCGACGCCCTGTGCGACTGGCTGGCCGGCATCGCCAGCGGTGCCACGCTGGTGCGCGCGAGCCGCGCAGCCGTGCCGATGGAGGTGATCTTCGGGCCGGAACACCGTGCGCATGCAGCCGGACGGTCTCCAGGCACGATCGCTTCAAGCGCCCCCACCGCTCACGACACCGCCGAAGACGTGTTCGAGTCACAGACCGTCGAACTCGATGCCCCCGTGCCGATGCCCGTCGTCGAATCACTCCTCGCCGACCTGCCCAACGGCGTCGCCCGCCTCAAGGGACTGGTACCCGTCGCAGCGTCGAGCGGCGACGTCGCGATCTATGTGGTGCAAGCCGTCGGCGCTCGCACTTCAGTCACTGCACACCCTGCGGAATCAAGTGTGTCGATCGGCCGCGGGTCCATCAGCGTCATCGCCCACAAGGGCACACTGCCCCCCGACTGGCTCCGGTCACGACTGCAACCAGATTGCTGAACGACCCCGCTCGCAAGCGGCTCGCGATGGCGCCACGAGCCTTCCTAGTGGTGTGTCGCAGTTTTCCTCCGGGCATCATGCAGCTCGCTGACCTGCAAGAATGGGCTTGCTTCAGCCCCAGCCATTTCAACGACGCACCACTAGCAAGCGTGAAGTGCTCTCATAGAGTGAGGCGGTGCGATTCACGGGCATTCGCGGGAGCCTCGGCGTCGCACTCTGCTGTGCAGGGATATTCGCATCGGCCTGCTCGCCGGTTTCGCCCACGGGAGGAACTGCGTCGGAACCCGCCTCCCTCACGCCAGATGCCGTCGCGGACGCGAGCACCGAGGCGGCACCGGCGGGCACACCGCAACTCGTCTTGCCAACGAATCCGAGTGTCTCAGCGGCTGAACGGTGGAATGCCGCTTTCGAGCGGTTGTGGCCGCGAGAGCCGCAGCAGCCAGTCGACGAATCGGTCATCCGCGAGCTGGCTGCAGCGGCGTCCCGCGCTGAAGCCGCACTCGCCGACTCGGCGCCGTCGTCGGTCGTGGAATCGCCATGCACCATGGACGAGTACTGCGAACGGGATCGTCCGCCGCCAGCACGCTTTGTCGACATCGCCGCTGGGAGGACGCACACCTGCGGGCTGTTGGCCGATGGTCGTGTCCAGTGCTGGGGCAATCTGCCGAGCGAGTACGGCTACACGGGCACTGCTTCGAGTCGCGCTTGGAGCAGCTTCGTTGCAATCGACGCTCACGACTACACGTGTGGCCTGCGCGTCGACCGCAGCATCTTCTGCTGGGACGAAGAGCGGCACTATCCGCGGAGTCCTGGCCGATTGGGCGCAACCTTGTCCCTACGAGAACGGCAACTACACAGAGCTTGCGGTCACTGCCTCACAGGTATGCGCGCTAGATGTCGACGGCCGCGCTGAGTGCTGGCCGATCTACCACTGGGGTGAGCCGTTGATGGCCGCACCGCCGCCTCGACTCGGCAATCTCGCGTTTGCGAGCATCGATGCCGGTGCTGTTCATGTTTGCGGACTGCACCATGACGGAGCGATCTACTGCTGGGGCAGCAATGCCGCCGATCAGTTGAATGCCCCTGTCGGTACATCGTGGACGCAGATAGCCGCTGGTGCCGGACACACTTGTGCACTCGACGTCAGCGGCAGGGCTGCGTGCTGGGGGGACAACTCCTTCGGACAGAGCGCTCCGCCTCAACTCAGCAGGTTCAGCACGCTCTCGGCCGGGGAGCTGCACACGTGCGGTTTGGGTCCGCCATCAGTCAAGTCGCGTGATTTTCCCCCATGCGCAGGTCTCTGACCTGCGGAAAGGGGACATCCGCTGTTGGGGTGCCAACGACGCCGGACAGTCAAGAGCGCCGCTAGGCGAGGTGTTCTCGGACCTGTACGCCGAGGGTGACAGCACCTGTGGGCTGCGTAAGACTGGCGAGGTGATCTGCTGGGGCGACGCCCAATTCTCCGCTCCAGCACACCTAGAACCGTTCATCGTCAATCTGCCCGAGCAGCACTTCACCGACATCACGGCGCTCGACCGTCTCGGTGTCTTCGACGGAACCGAATGCTCGACGCAGCAACTCTGTACCGATGCTCCGCTGACTCGGGCGACGATGGCAGTCTGGCTGGACCGGCTGCTTGCGTACGAGGCACCCAACACCGCGGCGGAGACCGGACCAGCGGCTGGCATGCTCGGAAGCGTCCGAGCAGTTCCGTTTCGCCTGACCACGATCGCAGCCTCGGACGCCTCGACCTGTGGGATCACGCTCGACGGTCTCGTCTCATGCTGGGGGACGTCCCGCTCGCAGCGTCCAACACTCGAAGCGGACGAGTGGTGGAACGCTGCTGAACCTGTTGTGGCGCCGCCGACCGACATCGAGGGTCGAGTGTTCACGTCGATCAGCGCAACGGACGGGTACTTCTGCGCGGCAAGTGCCGATGGGTACCACCGTTGCTGGGAAACGCATCGTTTTCGACGATCGCCCGATGCCGATGCCAGCTTCATCGACGTCAGCGTCAACACCACAGCGTCGAGTGCTGGGGAGACGATGGATTCGGCCAGTCGACTCCGCCTACGGGCAAGGACTTCGTCAAGGTTGCAGCGAGCGGAGTCCACGCGTGCGGACTCCGGCGCAGCGGGAATATCGAGTGCTGGGGACAGCCAGCATTCATCGCGTACTAGCACCGGTGCCTCCACATGCGGCCAATTTCGCGATCTGCTGCGGTGGCCTGATCGGATCCCGGGGCAGGAATCACGCGATCTCATTGCCCCAAGGCAGCGGGGTCAGGTCTCCCAGAGGTATGACAGGGGAAGCGCCACGACGCGATCCGCGACGGGCAGTGGTGCTGAGCCGGTGTAGAGAACGAGGCCAGCTTCGAACCTGTCCCCGATGAGGTCCCTGAGCCATGCCAGCCACTTGGCATCGGTGGGCCGCACCGTCGCTCCGGCCTTGATCTCCACGGCGATTATCCGGCCGTCCGGACGTTCGATGAGCAGATCCACTTCGCGGCCGCGGGAGTCGCGATAGTGGCTGAAGTTGAGCGCCTGGCCCATTGCCGAGGCTTGACGGCGCAGTTCGTTGACTGCGAACGTCTCGTGCAGGGGTCCGCGCTGTTCGCTTGCCGGATCATTCAGTGACTCGGCGGTGAGTCCCAGCAGCGCCGTCGCGAGTCCGGTGTCGTTGACATGGATCTTTGGGCGGCGCTTGGCGCGCGTGGCCGCGCCAGTCGCCCAGCCGCCGAGCCGCGTGACTAGGTGGGTCATCTCCAGATACGACAGGTAGTCGGCGGTGGTGTCGATGCTGCCCAACTCCAGGTCGCGGTGGACGTCGCGCATCACGAGCTCTGAGGCCGTCCTGGCTGCAGCCGCTCGGAGCAGGCGCGCCAACTCGGTGGAGCGGCGAGCCCCAGTGACCTCGACGATGTCGCGCGTCACGGCGGTATGCACGTATGCGTCGAACCACAGCCGGCGGTCTGACTCCCCCAAGCTGATTGCTTCGGGGTAGCCGCCGCGGCAGATGCGCTCGGCGTAGTCGGCCCGGGACGCTGTGGACGGTGCGGCATGCAATAACTCTTGGATTGCCCCCGTCCGGTCGGGAGTGCCGTCGAGCAATCGCGGCAGCAAGCCGTCGCCACTGCCTTCCATCTCGATTTGTGAGAACGGCGCCAAATCGAAGAAAACAGCTCGACCTGCCAGAGACTCGGAGAACACCGGAACTGTCAGGAAGCTCGTCGATCCGGTCAGCAGGAAGCCCCCAGGAGTCGGATCGGCATCGACCGCCAGCTTGACAGCACGCACGAGGTCATCACCTCCTCGCTGCACCTCGTCGATCACGATCGGCCGGGGGCGGTCGGCTATGAAGCCTGTCGGATCGTCGAGCGCGAACGAGCGAACGGTCGGATCATCGAGGTTGAGGTAGGTGCCACTGCCCACGATCCGATGCGCCAAGGTCGTCTTGCCCGACTGCCGTGGCCCCCCGAGCACGACGACTCGAAAGGTGTCCAGCGCATGTCGCAGCCTGGGCTCAATGTGTCGATGGACTTCTGCGTGCCGTGTCACCACCGAATTGCCTCCCTGCTCGCGGCTATATGTCGATCCGACAGAGGCAGTGCAGCTTCCGCCGTCGTGTTCTCTGCTCAGACAAGACTATTAGGTGTTTTACCTCATTGCTAGTAGTTGTTTTACCGCCTGATAGAACTTGCTGAATGGCGACCCGAGCACACCGTCGGCCAACTCGAGCCGCCGCAGACTCAGGGAGATCCTTCGGTCCCGCTGCCGAACCGCCCAACCCGCCCGGGACCACTCCACCGACAATTCAACCGCCCCGACAAGCCAATTGCTCAGCGGACTCCTAGGAACACGTCTGCTCGGGCTGCCGGGTTGCTGCGAACGGATGCGTGCCAGACTCATGGAACACACGCGTCATGGTCCTGGCTGCGCGGCCGCGCCCTTGGCGATTTCTCCCGCATGCCCCTGACTTGGAGTCACTGACATGGCAATCACCATTCCTGAACCTGATGTCAACAATGTGTGGCGACTGGAGACGCCGGGCAATGAGGGCTGGGTGCGCTCGGCGCGGCCGGACGCCGACGACAAGTTCTTCATGTGCTCCGCCGACGGGCATGTGCAGGAGCCGAACACGTTCCTGTACGACCGCATCGATCCCAGGTTCCACCACCGGCTGCCGACGATCGCTGTCACCAAGGCCATGGACGTTCATGGCAAGGGCTCGAAGGGCGACGGCGCCAAGGGTGAAGGCGCCAAGAGTGAAGGCGGCAGCGCGACCGAGGAGCAGTTCTTCCAGAAGGCGGAGGGCTTCCGGCCGGCCAAGCTCAACTGGACCAAGCCGTTCGAGGGCCACGAGAAGCTGCGCAACCAGTCGGGGCGCGATCCTGAGGCTCGGCTGCGCGATCTGGCTCTCGACGGCTGCGACGCTGAGGTTCTGTTCCCGAACAAGGGGCTGTCCATCTGGGCCACGCCCGATGCCGAGTTCAGCCACGCCATGTGCCGCGCCTACAACGAGTGGGCGTGGGAGGAATTCGCCGACCACAACGACCGTCTGGCGCCGATGGCGTGCATCGCACCGGCCGCGCTGGACCTCGCGATCGCCGAGATTCAGCGATGCGCTGCGCTCGGCTTCAAGGGATTGAGCCTGCCGGCCAAGCCAGTGTTCGGACCGCCCGACGTGGATGACCTCAACTACAACCTGCGCGAGATGGAACCCCTGTGGGACTGCATCGACGAGGTCGGTCTGCCGGTCACGTTCCACGTCTCGACCGGGCGCGATCCGCGCACTTCCCGCAGCCAGGGCGGTGCTGTCATCAACTACGCGGTGCACTCGCTGGCGCCCACCATGGAGCCGCTGGTCAATATCTGCGCCTCGGGCGTCGCCGAGCGGCATCCCAAGCTGCAGTTCGGATCGATCGAGGCAGGCATCGGCTGGGTGCCCTGGATGCTGGGCGCCATGGACGAGGCCTACCTCAAGCACCACATGTGGGTGCGGCCCAAGCTGGAGATGCTGCCCAGCGAGTACTTCAAGCGGCAGGGCTTCGCCAGCTTCCAGGAAGATCTTGCGGGCCTGGATCTGGCCCGCGAGCACGGCCTCGTCGACAACTTCCTGTGGGCGAACGACTTCCCGCACCATGAAGGCTCGTGGCCGTACTCGGCGCAGGCCATCGAGCGAACGATGAGCCACCTCACCGACGGCGAGCGGGCAAGGATTCTGGGCCTCAATGCCGCCCGCATCTTCGGCTTCGAGATTCCCGACCGCTACCTGAGGCACCCCGACGCCGCCGCAGTCGCTGCCCAGCACTGACGCTAGGCATTGACGGCGTAGGGGACGGGATCGCCGGCCAGGGCCAGATTGACCTGCTCGGCGATCTGGGTGCCGGCGCGGTCTTGTGCCTCAGTGGTGCTGGCGCCGAGATGCGGGGTGGCCACGACATCGGGGCGGCCGAACAACGGGGAGTCAGTGGCGGGCTCGCTCGCGTAGACATCCACCGCGACACCGCCCAGCCGGCATTCCTCGAGAGCAACCGCGGCGGCCGCCTCGTCGAGAATGCCGCCCCGCGCCGTGTTCACAATGAGGGCATGCGGGCGGCATTTGGCGAGATTCTCCGCGCCGAGCAGGTCGGCCGTCTCGGCTGTCCGTGGCATGTGCAGCGTGATGATGTCTGACATCTCGAGCAGCTCTTCGAACGAGACCATGTCGACCCCAGCCGCGCGGGCCGACTCGGCGCTCACGTAGGGGTCGTAGGCAATGAGCGCCACATCGAACGGCGCAATCCGCTGCGCCACCAGCCGCCCGACACGGCCCAAGCCCAGGATTCCCACCGTCTTACGGCAGATCTCCATGCCGCCCCAGTTGCCGCGCTCCCAGCGCCCCTCCGCCAGCGCCTGATGCGCTTGGGGCACATGGCGGGCGAGCGCCAGCATCAAGGCGACGGTCATTTCCGCGGCCGACACGACGTTGCTGTAGGGCGCATTGCAGACAATCACACCCCGCTCGGAGGCCGCAGCCACATCGACGTTGTCGAGCCCGACGCCGGCTCGCCCGACGACCACCAGCGATTCACCTGCCGCCAGCAGCTCAGCATCGACCTGTGTCGCGGAGCGGACGATCAGCCCATGCGCGCCGACGATGGTTCGACGCAAGTCATCTGCGCTGAGCCTGTTGCGAATGTCGATGTCGTGACCCGCAGCGCGCAGCAAGTCCAAGCCGGCATCCGCAAGCGGCTCGGCGACCACGACTCGAGCCATGTCACGCCACCAAGTCAGCTACGCGGCTGATGCCTTCGGAGAGATCGTCGAGACCCATGGCGAACGAGAACCGGGCATAGCCAGGGGCGCCGAACGCCTCGCCGGGCACGAATGCCACCTTGGCCTGCTCGAGCACGGCTGCTGCCAGCTCCAGCGTCGTGTTCGCCTCGGCATCGCCGTAGCGGCGTCCCAGCAGCCCTTCCATATTGGGGAACGCGTAGAACGCACCCTCAGGTTCCGGGCACTCGACGCCGTCGATCGAGTTGAGCATCTCGCTGATGCGCCGACGGCGAACGTCGAACGCCGCCCGCATCATGGCCACTGCGTCGAGATCGCCTGAGACCGCTGCAAGAGCCGCCGCTTGGGCAACGTTGCAGACGTTGGAGGTGGCGTGGCTCTGCAGGTTCGTCGCCGCGGCGATGACATCGGGCGGTCCGGCCATCCACCCGACCCGCCAGCCGGTCATGGCGTAGGTCTTGGCGACGCCATTGAGCACGACACAGCGATCAGCGATCTCTGGCACGAGCACCGGCAGCGAGTGATGCTCGGCGTCGCCGTAGGTGAGGTGCTCGTAGATCTCGTCGGTGATCACCCACAGGCCGTGCTCGAATGCCCACTGGCCGATGGCCACGATCTCGTCGCGCGGGTACACGGCACCGGTCGGGTTGGACGGCGACACGAACAGCAGTGCTTTCGTCCGGTCGGTGCGTGCCGCCTCGAGCTGGTCCAGGCTCACCCGGAACCCGCTCTCGATGCCGGCGAACACCTCGACCGGCACGCCGCCGAACACCCGGATCGCCTCGGGATAGGTCGTCCAGTAGGGCGCGGGCAGCAGCACCTCGTCACCGGGATCGATGAGCGCGGCCATGGTGTTGTAGACAGCCTGCTTGCCGCCGTTCGTGACCAGGAATTGGCCGGCATCCCAGTCGAGGCCGCTGTCTCGCTTGGTCTTGGCGGCCAGCGCGGTCTTCAGCGCAGGCAGACCGCCGGCGGGCGAATAACGGTGGTTCGCCGCGTCTCGGCAAGCGGCCGCTGCGGCGTCCACGATGTGCTCGGGTGTCGGGAAATCGGGTTCGCCGGCGCCGAAGCCGATCACGTTCTCGCCCGCCGCCCGCAGCGCCTTGGCCTTGGCGTCCACCGCGAGGGTGGCCGACGGGGCGATGCCCGCCAGTGCCGCCGATACTCGATTGCTCATTGAGCGTCTCCCGTCTGCTCGACCTGCTGCTGCGAGCGCCCGACAGTCTCGCCGCCAAGTCGTGTTGCGCCACCCCGCACGACGAGTCGGACCCGGCTTGAGGACTCGCGTGGGTAGCGGAACCTGCTTCTGTTCGCACCAGATACTTCCCGCTCTTGTTCCCGATTCTCATTGGAGACGGACTCACGGGCCGCTCGGGTCACGGCTTCGCCTGCCGGCTCAGCCTCTTGGCGAATTGTCAGCGAAATGTGGTTGTCCGCGACCGGCCCGGGCGCAATAGTGGCAGCCGATGTCTGCGTCTCCCTCATCGATTTCCATACCCGCCGAGCTGCGACCCGCCGATGGGCGGTTCGGCTCGGGTCCGTCCAAGGTCCGCCCCGAGGCCGTGAAGGCGCTCGCGGCTCGGGCACACGACTACATGGGCACTTCGCATCGCCGCACCGGAGTCCGCTCGGTCGTGGGCCGTTTGCGAGCGGCAATGGCAGAGCTCTTCGGCCTGGACGAGGGCTGGGAGGTGGTGCTGGGCAACGGCGGCAGCACGGGCTTCTGGGACGCTGCCGCCTTCTCGATGATCGAACGCCGAGCACAGCACCTGGCCTTCGGCGAGTTCTCCGAGAAATTCTCAGCCGTCACCGCTGCCGCGCCCCATCTGGAAGATCCGGCGGTTATCGCGTCGCCCTATGGCAGCCATCCGGTGCCCGAGTCCGCAGATCCCGCTGAGATCGACGTGTACGCGCTGACCCACAACGAGACGTCCACTGGGGTAGCCATGCATCTGAACCAACCCCAGCTCGATGGAGCACGAAGCGGCACGACGCCGGCGCTCGTCATGGTTGACGCAACGTCGGCCGCGGGCGCCATGACATGGGATCCGGCTGACGTCGACTGCTACTACTTCGCTCCGCAGAAGGCCTTCGCCGCCGACGGCGGGCTTTTCATCGCACTGTGCTCACCGACAGCAGCCGACCGCATCGAGCGGATCGACAGCGAGGGCCGCTACAAGCCCGCCACGCTGGATCTGGCGATCGCGGTGCGCAACTCCCGCCAGGACCAGACCTACAACACGCCCGCCTTGGCGACGATCCTGCTGACGCTGGAGACCGCCGAGTGGATGCTCGACGGCGGCGGCCTCGCTTGGGCCGCATCGCGTTCGGCGGCCTCCAGCGGCGCCGTCTATGGCTGGGCGGCAGCCCGCGACTTCGCCTCGCCATTCGTCACAGTCAGCGCGATGCGCTCCCCCGTGGTGTGCACGATCGACTTCGAAGGCGTGAGCGCCGATGACATCGCCGCGGCGCTCCGGGCCAACGACATCGTCGACACCGAGGGCTACCGCAGGCTGGGCCGCAACCAGCTGCGCATAGCGGCATTCCCCGCCATAGAACCCTCAGACGCCGAAGCCCTCACCGCCTGCATCGACTACATCGTCGAGCGGCTCTAACAGGCTGCTGAAATATGCAGGTCTGGCCGGAAGCGCAAGCCCCTGACCTGCGGGTTTGCAACTGGGCACCGCCCGAAAACCGACTTTTTCGGCATCCTGCTAAAGCCGCTGCGAGTTCGGCCCAACCAGTACGGCGCCCATCGCCGTGTGACAACGGATCGCGGTACTCGCTCAACAAACAGCGTCCCTGCTCCCTCAGGTCGTCAGTGGGCTCGCCTCAGGTTCTGATGACGAGGGTGCCGGCGGCCTTGTCGTGCCAGCCTTGACGCACTCGGTCCCACAAGAGGCTGAGGTAGCAGATCAGCGACAACAGCCAGCCGATGAACGGAATCAACGCCAACAGACCAGGTATCACCCAACGGCCGATCGACTTGCCCCAACCCGGCTCGCCACCGTGTACCGCGTTGACCACCTTGACACTGGTAGCGCGCTTGCCGAGAGTCTGACCCCACAACGCAATTTGCACGACTTCATACAGCAAACCGACCGCGGCGGCAGCAAGTGCTGATGCGAAGAACCCAGCGAAGAACCCAGCGACTGCTGTCCCATCACTGTCGCCAGAGGTTCCACTGGTGCCTACAAGATCGCCACTGGTGCCTACAAGACCGAGAGTGCCTACAAGACCGAGAGCAAACACGGCGAACATAACGACGATGATCGCGATGGCATCGAGGATGCGAGCGCCGAAGCGTGCACCGGGTGAAGCCAGCTCGACGACATCGCCGTTGCCCAGTTCGGCCCAGCCGGTGACCGCCGAGGATGCCCCGTGACCCTCGCCGTCAGACGCCGCTGACTCCTCTGAGTCGCTCATGAGGGTGCTCCATTCGTGAGTGCTGTGAGACTGCTTAGCAGCGCAAATGCCAAACGTAGCAGTGACCTTCCTGCCAGTTCGTCGGCGACGCCGCGACGCCGCGCGCTGGCAGTCAACGCCAGAAGCGATGTATCAGGCACATGGTCCGAGTTTGGCCATTCAGTTGTGTGACGGATCGTCGGGATAGTTCGCGAGCAGGCAGGCTGGAGCGGGCTGGCGCGCCAGCACGTCGTACCAAAGCGTGGTCGCGTCAGCGGTCAGGTCACCTGCCGAAGCGTCGAACACCCACCAGCACCCAGCCTCCAGCTCGCCCCGCAGTTGGCCGGGACCCCATCCCGCGTGGCCGCCGTAGATGCGCACGGCGACCACCTCAGCGTCGAGCTCTGACGGATCCGCCGTGAGGTTCACGAGACCCACTCCCCTGCTGACCGATCGCCACACGCCCTCAGTCTCTGACGACTCGCCTCCAGCGCTGGAAGCCGAGTGTTCTTGCGCAGATGGCGCGGCGAGGGTCGTTCCCAAGGCCAGCAGCCCCTGCGGCTCGACCGGTCCACCCAACCCGACCGCCGCCCCCTCAGAGAATCGAGGCGCCCAACGCGGGACCGCTGCAGCGCACGAGATCCCCGAGTCGCGATTGATGACGACGCCGAGCGTGCCCGCCTCCTGATGCTCGATCACGAACACCACGGTGCGGTCGAAGTTCGGGTCCACCAAGCGCGGCGTCGCCACTAGCAGGTCGCCCGCTCGGGGCACCCGCACCGGCGTTACGACGACTTCGACCACGCCTCGATTCTGCCACCGCCTCGCGGCGGGTCAGAGACTGTGCCGCTAGGCACAGTCGTGGCCCGAGCGGCCCGTGAGCCCGTATTGAATCGAAACTGGGAACAAGAGCGGGAAACAGCAACTGCGACTACGAGAAGGCGCACGTGTCCGCGTTTCGGGTCAGGAAACGGCGCCGCCTGAGGCTGCGGTCACGTCCTGGCGGCCTGCGGTGATCCACGGCATCATCGCCCGCAGCTGCGCGCCGACCTGCTCGATCGGGTGCTGGCGGCCTTCTTCGGCCATGCGGCGATAGTTCGGCAGACCGTTGCGGTTCTCGTCGATCCACTCGCGGGCGAAGCTGCCGTCCTGGATCTCGGCCAGGATGCGCCTCATCTCCGCACGGGTCTCGTCGGTGATGATGCGCGATCCCCGGGTCATGTCGCCGTACTCGGCGGTCGTCGAGATCGAGTAGCGCATGCCCGAGATGCCCGCCTCGTAGATGAAGTCGACGATCAGCTTCACCTCGTGCAGCGTCTCGAAATAGGCGGACTCGGGCTGGTAGCCGGCCTCGACCAACGTCTCGTACCCGGCGCGGATGAGCTCGGTCAGCCCCCCGCAGAGCACCACTTGCTCGCCGAACAGGTCGGTCTCGGTTTCCTCTGCGAACGTCGTGGTGAGCACACCCCCGCGGGTGCCGCCAATGCCCTTCGCATAGGCGAGCGCGTCTGTCAGCGCGTGCCCGGTGGCATCGTGGTGAATAGCCACGAGCGCAGGGACCCCACCGCCCTCCACATAGGTGCGTCGCACGTTGTGCCCGGGGCCCTTCGGAGCGATCATCCATACATCGACCTCATCGGGCGGGCTGATCTGTCCGAAATGGATGTTGAAGCCGTGCGAGAAGGCGATGGCGTTGCCCGGCTGCAGGTTCGGCGCAATCGAGGAGTCGTAGATGGCTGCCTGGTCGGTGTCGGGCAATGCCATCATGATGATGTCGGCGTCGGCAGCCGCCGTTGCCATGCCGGCGACGCGCAGGCCTTCGGCCTCCGCCTTCGGGCGCGACGACGAGCTTTCGCGCAGCCCCACCACGACATCCACGCCGCTGTCCCGCAGGTTCAGGGCATGAGCGTGGCCTTGGGACCCGTAGCCCATGACGGCCACGGTGCGGCCTGCGAACTGGCCGAGATCCGCGTCTTCTTCGTAGTAGATGGTGGCGGGCATGGTTGTCGCTCCTTGAGGATTCTGAGTTGGCGGGACGGGAGTCTGCCAGTCTCAGGTGGTCATGCCGACGGCGGGCTCATCGGCATCGAGCGCCCGCAATGCGATGCGGCCGGTGCGCTGCAGCACATGCAGGCCGAACGGGCGCAGCTGGCGTTCGCACCGGTCCAGCCGGTCCGGATGCGCGCTCACGCTCACAATGGCTTCGCCGTCGGCGTGATCGAGCACTTCCCCGCCGTACTCGGAGATCACCTCGATGACGGCTTCGAGGTCGACGGCGCCGACGCGGGCCAGCATCAGCTCCCGCTCGAGCGAATCGGACGGGTGCAGCTCGCTGATGTTGATGACGTTGACGAGCTTGTCGAGCTGCTTCGCGATCTGGTTGACGTCGGTGTTGTGGACGTCCACCACGATGGTGATGCGGCTGTAGTCGGGATCGGCGGTCGGGGCCACCGCCAGCGAGAAGATGTTGAAGCCGCGCCGGCTGAACAGCCCGGCGATCCGTGCCAGCACGCCGAACTTGTTCTCCACGATGGCAGCGAAGATGTGCAGGTCGGGTTCCTGCGGCAGGCTGACCACCGCGGTTTCCTCAGGGGACAGGTTTGGGCCCTGCGCGCCGCTCACGACGGCGCCGAACCCTTCAAAGCCGCATCAGCGTCGCCCTCAGGACCGAGAATGATGTCGTCGTTGGATCCGCCCGCCGGCACCATCGGGTACACCTTTTCCTCGGTGTCGACACGGAAGTCGACCACCACCGGGCGGTCATTGACGGCGTTCGCCTTGGTGATGGCAGGAACCACTTCTTCCGCTGACTCCACCCGGATGCCGACGCATCCCATAGCCTCGGCCCAGCCCACGTAGTCGGGATGGTCGGCGCTGAGGTATACCTCGCTGTAGCGCTCCGCGTAGAAGAGCTCCTGCCACTGGCGCACCATGCCCAAGTAGGCGTTGTTGAGGATGCCGACCTTCACCGGGATGTTCTCGGCGCTGGCAGAGATCAGCTCCTGTGCGGTCATCTGGAAACAGCCGTCCCCGTCGATCGCCCACACGGTTCGATCCGGACGGCCAACCTTGGCCCCGATGGCCGCAGGTACCGCGAATCCCATCGTGCCCAGACCGCCCGAGTTAACCCAGGTGTAGGGGTGATCGAACTGCCAGAACTGGCTCGCCCACATCTGGTGCTGTCCCACGCCCGCCACGACGATCGTGTCGTCGGGAGTGTGATCACGCAGCTGCTCCACCACGTACTGCGGCTTGAGCGGGTAGCCGCCTGACGGCTGGTCGTAGCTCAGGGGGTATTGCTCCTGCCAGCCCGAGACTGTCGACTTCCACGCGGATCGATCCGCCATCGCATCGGTGGCGGCGCTGCCGTCAGTGGGGCGCAGCGCTTCGATCAGTGCCTCGGTCGCCACCTTGGCGTCGCCGGCGATGGCCACGTCGGGCACCCGCACCTTGCCGTGCTCGGCGGGGTCGATGTCGACGTGAATGACCTTGGCGCCCGGGGCGAAGTGCGCGGGGTTGCCCGTGACCCGATCATCGAAGCGGGCACCGAGGTTGACGAGCAGGTCGGCTTGCTGCATCGCGGTCACCGCGGTGTAGTTGCCGTGCATGCCGGGCATGCCGAGGCACAGCCGGTGACGGTCCGGGAACACGCCACGCGCCATCAGGGTCGTCGCCACGTGGATCTCGCACATTTCGGCGAACTCCAGCAGCGCTTCGGCCGCTCGGGCCTTCAGCAGTCCCCCGCCGGCGTAGATGACGGGACGCTCCGCCGTGCGGACGAGCTGGGCAGCTTCGGCGATTGCGGCCGGATCGACCTCACGGCGTGGCTGGTAGCCCGGCAGATCGACGGCATCGGGCCAGTACCAGTCCATCGTCGCGTTGCTGACGTCCTTGGGCAGGTCGATCAGCACCGGCCCCGGTCGCCCCGTCGTGGCGATGTGGAAGGCCTCGGCCACGATGCGCGGGATGTCGGCCGGGTCGGTCACGAGGTAGTTGTGCTTGGTGACCGCCATGGTGATGCCCGTGGTGTCGCACTCCTGGAAGGCATCAGAACCGATGGCCGACATGGCCACCTGACCGGTCACGACCACCATGGGGATCGAGTCCATGAAGGCATCGCACAGCGGCGTCACGATGTTGGTCGCGGCCGGGCCGCTGGTGACCATCGCCACACCGGGCTTGCCGGTGACATGGGCGTAGCCCTGAGCCATGTGGCCCGCGCCCTGCTCGTGGCGCACCAGGACATGACGGATCGGCGAGTCCAGGACAGGGTCGTACACCGGGAGGATCGCTCCGCCGGGCAGGCCGAACATCACCTCGACCCCGCTCATCTCGAGACTTCGCATCAACGCCTGAGCGCCGGTGAGCTCCATCGGTTCTCTCCCGAAAAGACTGTTTCCCTAAAACAAAAGAGCCTCCCGAGCGGGAGGCAGGGCGAGCGCGTCGAGACGGACTCGCCTAGGCGAGTACCTCCACAGCCGCGAGGCGCCTCGCAGGCTCGGCCGCGAACGCAGTGCGCACCGACTCATTCTGTCGTGCCTGGCAGGCAGCCACAACCTCGTTCGACGGCCGCCGTATCAGGTCGTGGCACCGCTGCGCATGCGTACATTGACCGGGTGCCCCGCAGACCGCTGTTCAGCATCGTGGTTTGCGCAGTAGCGCTCGGCGTCGGGGCGACGGCGGCTGGATGCTCCGGCACCGGCATCGACGACAGCACTAGCCCGGCGATCGGCAACCCCTCGAGCAGCACCGTGATCGCGGTGACCGCACCCTCAACGACGCTGCCGCTCACGCAGACCCCCGAATATGTGGCATCCAACACGCCGTGCCCGGCAGGCCTGCGCGAGCTCGGCGCCGTCGAGCTGCGAGCCGCTGCACCCGGGCACAGCGTGGGCCTCTCACCTTTCTTGCAGCTTCCCGATGCCACCGTGATGGTGTTCGACCCCGTCGGGTCAGGCCCCCGGAGGGACGGCGGCTTCGTGGGCGACCGTCGAGGCCGCATCTGGCGATTCGAGGTCAACGGCACTGGAGCCGCCGAACTGGGCGCTGAGCCGGTCGCGGACTTCTCGTCGAACACCGCCGCCGAGCACGACCAGGGTCTCGTAGGCATGACGTTCGGGCCGAACGGAAGGCTGTGGATCAATCGCACCGATCGGCACGGGGACAGCGTGCTGACGGTGCTGACGCCCACCGCTGACGGATCTGCGTTGCTCGGCGGGTTCACCGACGTGCTGGCGGTGTCCCAGACCAACGCGCAGCACAACGGCGGCGCCCTGCTGTTCGGACCCGATGGGCTGCTGTATGTGTCCTTTGGAGACGGCGGTGGCCTCGGCGACCCGCATCACCACGGCCAGAACCTCGCCACGCCGCTCGGTGCGATCCTGCGATTCGCCGTAGTCGACGGCGGCAGTTCCGACACCGGCGACTGGCGGCTCGTGCCCGCCCTGGGCAATCCCGACCTCGACGCCGGCAGCGACCCCCGCATCTGGGCATACGGCGCTCGCAACCCGTTCCAGATGACCCTCGACGACGAGACCGCCACGCTGTGGGTCGCCGACGTCGGTCAGCAGTGCATGGAAGAGGTCACCGTGCTCGGTCTCGACGAGGGCGGGGCCAATCTCGGCTGGAACTCCTACGAGGGCAGCCGCCGCTTCGTGGGAGACGAACTGGACGACCACCGGGTGCCGGACTTCGAGTACCGGCACGGGCGAGGCCTCTGCGCGGTCATCGGCGGGCACGTCTACCGCGGCAGCGAGCTGTCCTGGCTGGCGGGACGTTACGTCTTCGCTGATCTCTGCGGCGGTGACGTCTATGCGGTCTCGGTGCAGCCCGGCACACAGCCGGACGAGGTGTGGAGCCTCGGCATCAGCACGCAGCGGCCCGTCGGATTCGCCGAGGACCACCAGGGCGAGCTGTACGTGATCGACATCGAAACCGGCGTGCGGCGCCTCACCGGATGATGCGGGGTCTCTCTTGATCGCGACCGTGGCGTAGCCGTGTTCCGACGCACGATCTACGACCGGGAGATCCTGCTGCTGGCTGTGCCCGCGTTCGGGGCGCTGATCGCCGAGCCTCTCTACGTCTTGACCGACCGAGCGATTGTCGGAAGGCTCGGCACACCCGAGCTCGCCGGCCTCGCCATCGCCTCGGCCATCTTGCTGAGCGCGCATGCGATACTGATCTTCCTGGCCTACGGCACGACTGGGCTCGTGGGCCGTCTGGTGGGGGCCGGCTCGACGAGGCGAGCAGCCGAGCAGGGCATTGCGGGCGTGTGGCTGTCCGTCGGGTTGGGCATCGTGGTCAGCCTGGCCATGTGGGTCGGGTCGGACTGGCTCGTGAGCCTGTTCGATCCCGAGCCCGAGGTGGCCGAGCTGGCGCTCACGTACCTGCGGATCAGCCTCGGGGGCTTCACCGCGCTGCTCATGGGGATGGCAGCCACCGGCTATCTGCGGGGGGCGCAGGACACGGTCACTCCGCTGGTCATCGTGGTGGTCTCCGCGGCGGCGAACGTGGGAATCGAACTGCTGCTGGTGTTCGAGCTCGACATGGGCATCGCCGGCGCGGCGTGGTCGACCGTCATCGCGCAATGGGGAGCGGCAATCGCCTTTGCCGTCGCCGTCGCTCGTCGGGCTCGGGCGGCAGGAGCGACGCTGCGACTCGTCACAGCTGCTGCGCGCCGCTACGCGCGTGTCGGCGCCCAGATGTTCGTGCGCACGGCGTCGCTGCGGGTCTCGTTCGTGCTCACCACAGTCTTCGCCTCGCACATCGGCACCACCGAGGTGGCGTCCCACGAGATCGGCCTGCAGGTCTGGTCATTCTTCTCGCTCGCCCTCGATGCGGTGGCGATCGCCGGTCAGGCCATGGTGGCCAAGGAACTCGGCGCCAGCAGGCCTGAGGTGGCACGTGCCGCCAGCGTCAGGATGATCGGCATGAGCATCCAGCTCAGCGTCGTATTCGGCGCAGCAGTGGTGGTGCTGCGAGCACCGATCGCCGCAATCTTCAGCGCTGATCCTGACGTGGTGTCCCTCGCCGGGTTCTTGCTGCTGTTCGTGGCTTTCTCACAGCCGGTCAATGCCGCAGCGTTCGCCTTCGACGGCATCTTCATCGGTGCCGGCGACCTGGGCTTTCTGGCATGGGCGATGGCCGGTGCCGCTGTGGGCTTCTCCGTAGTCGGGGGCGCCGTGCGCTTGGCGGATCTGGGCATCGGCTGGGTATGGTCTGCGCTCGTGCTGTTCATGTGCTTTCGCGTAGCACCGCAGTGGGTGCGATTCCGCGGCGACGCCTGGCTGCGCACCGGCGAGAACTGATCTGCCCGGCTACTTCCAGAGACGCACCGTGAATCTGTGCTCTTCTTCGATCAGATCCGGCTCGGAGCCGTTGTGCGATGCCATAACTGGCACGACCTTGTTGCGTATCCCCATACCGCGGGCATCGACGTAGCGGTAGTCGCGCATGAAGTTCACAAGAACTTGATTGCGTGCGTAGCGCGCTCCCGCTCGCATACCACCGACGGTCACCGTATTCGGTAACCGGCCAGGGCTTTGGACTTCGAGGCGATCGGAGAAGATGCTCAACATGATGTCGGTGCCCAAGATGCTGTAGTCGCGGTGAACCACGGCATTGACGAGAACCTCACGAAGCGCCGGCTCCGGGTAGTCCCATCGTTGCACGCTTCGAGCGTCTTGCAGTGCAGCCGAGACCCCGATATTCCGGCGCACAAAATCCCAGGCACGATCGACAACGCCCGTCTCTAGAAGCGCTCCGTCGTCACTCTGCAGGGGGACCAGCGGACCCGTGATCTTCTCGTCTGCCCGCACTGCATAGTCCGGCACCGATCCGTCGTAGCAAACAGCTCGAATTCCGGATTGAGGAAGGAAGCGGCCGACCCGGCGTCCAAAGAGCAGCATGCCGTCCACCGTCGCGAGAGTTTGCCCATGTGATCTGGTGGCCAACTCAAGGTTGCAAAGCAATTGGGTCCACGATTCTGAGCCGGGCAACGGATAGTTGCCATCAGACAGGACACGGTTGAAGTAGTCCAGCAGTCGCCGTGTGTCGAGATCGTCTAGCAAGGTCCCCGGCACCGGCTTCAGGCCGTACCGCAGGCCGCCGGACTGCTGGTACAACCGCTGTTCTTCCTCCCGCGTCGCGTCGCGCGTCGTCGTGCCGACACGAACCTTGGTAACCCAGTGCGAGCCTTGTTTGGCCTTGTACGGCTTATCGGGCGCGTTGGCTGGCACCGTCACAATGCCCACCGCGACGCCATCATCGGACTCAACCATCTCCCAGGTTGGAATGATCGAGGGCTGGAGGTGATCACTGGCGACTTGCATCACCCACTCTTCTGCCTTGGCGGTCGCCCTAGTCAGTCCTGAGATCGATCTGTCATCCTCTATCCCAAGTAGCACATGTCCACCGTCGAGATTCAGGAGTCCCGCAAGTCTCGAAGCCAAACGCCCCGGCGGGATGTCATCCCGCTTGAATTCGACACGCGAGTTCTCGCCGCCGGCAATCAGCTGCAGCAAGTCGGTCCGATTCATAAATCACATTCAGAATCCGTACTTGCGGCGACGCCGCTCGAAGGCGTCCTTGCCTCCCTCAAGGACCTCCTCAACCAGCGTTCGAACCGGTGACGAGTCAATGGATCCCATATGACCAGGGTCGATAAACGCGTGACCGACGTCCTCCACCTCATCGGCCTCGCCGGTCGCATCGAGGCCCAGAATGAGCTCTGCGTCGCCGAGTACCGGGATGTTCGCATTGTGAGTGGAGAAGACGAATTGGCGACGTCTCTTGCTCTCGCGCATTTTCTCGACGATCACCTCGCTGATGAAGCGGTTGTCGAGGTCATCCTCGGGCTGGTCGATGATCAGCGGAGCATCCGAATCCAGCAGTAGCAACAACAGAACTGCGGTTGCCTTTTGTCCCTTTGACAGTTGGTCTAGTGATTGCCAGACCTCGTCGCGCTGGTCGCCGGACGTGTTCAGAAACAGATCGGTCGTCGGAGGCAGCTGGAGTTCCTCAATCTTCATGAAGGTGCTCTCACCGGCGCCGGCCAAGTTCTCGGCTTGTGTCCTCGTGAGGCCATAGTGTTTGACTAACTCGACGGCGCCGCTTCGGCAGCGTGAAACGAAGTCAGGCAATGACAACTGGTCCATCGACTCAAGTTGCCTGATCGCCTCCGTCAGTCGACCACCGACCTCATCGCGGAGCAAGTCCGCCAGAGGATCTCGATCGCCCGCAGCCGTGACCTCCACCTTGACGTAGCCGCGCAGCCATTTGTTGACCCTCTTCGCAGCACGAGTCAGATCGCGGAACTGGCTGGCCTTCACGCCTTCCCACTCGTCAAGCAGGTTGCGCCGACGCTGACGCGCTTCAGCGTGCAGTTTCGATAGCACCGCCTGACGATCCTCGAGCGGCTGCAGGCTTTCGATGCTGGACCGCAAGCGAATGAACTCTTCGCCGTCAATCGCCGACTTCTGCAGATCACGCAAAATCGTCTGATACTCCGCATCGATCACGGACTTGTGATCCATCCAACTTGACGAGATCGCTGCGATGCGCTCATCTGCTGTCGCAAGCGCTCTCTCGATTCGGCGGGTCGCACCCTCCAGAGCGGTGCTCAGTTCTTGCAACACCTCGTTGGCCCTGTCGAGAATCGATCCCCCGGGCAGATCAGTCAACGCTCGCTCTGAGAGGAAGGCGCGGTCCAACGGAAGCTCCTGACGCAGTGTCTCCGCTGAATCGCGCAGCGGCTGCAGACGCTCTGGTATCGACTCAACTATCTGTGACTCTCGAACCAGCAGGCTCTGGTCGCGGAGGCGCTCTTCGAGACCGGCCTCTTGAAAGCGCTCCAGCGTTTCTTGGAGCTGAGGGAGCGCCGAGAGGCGTTCCTCGATTTCTTCGATCTCAGCTTGCGTGTCCAGCAGGGACTTCCGAGAGGATTGAAGCTCGCGCAGAATGCCCGTCTTGCGTGCGTCAGTGTCGAGATCGCCGCGTACGAAGCGGTGAAGAAGACGCGTCAACTTGGGACGGCTCCGGGTGAGCTCGGAAATCTCGTGCTGTCCATAGACCTCGGCACGGGGCAAGACGTCCGCGGGAAGCAGATTCGATACCTCCCCGAACTCATTCCGCACGATGGCGGGATTAGGCACTGTGCGCTCGATGCGGTAGCTGCGCTCGGCAGGGTGTAGCGAGCGCACCACGAGCGTCACCTTGGTACCGCTCCGGAGCACGTGGCGCACAATGTCTCGATGCGCATGGCGCGCCTCGTCGCCCACCGGCTCCAGATCCAACACGTAGCGGATGCTCTCGATCACGGTGGACTTACCGGTGCCTCGTCCTCCGATGAGGACGTTGAGATTCGGGTTGAAATGGATGGCGCCTCCATCTAGAAACCCGCCTCCCTCCCAGGTGATGGCCACTAGCTCCGAATGCTCATCTGGCTGCTCATCCGTGTTGAGACGAATCCGCGAGTCCGGGTCAAGAAAAGCCTGACGCAGACCCTCGACTCCTGGCTGGCCAGAAAACTTGATCAGAGTCGTAGCGCCAGGGTCGTCCAGATCCTCGATCCGAGCGACATCCTTAGCGTTGACCACGGCGATCACTTGTTGTTTGCCTGCCAGGTAGGAGCGCTGGTACTCCGCCACTTGGTTACGAACGATCGCGCGTGGCCCTTCTTGGAGCTCGTCGATAGAAGATGGAATCTGAATTGCGAGCAGATGTTCGTTTCTCCACGCCAATGCTCGGGCGTTCTTTTGGAGCGCCTGGAATAGTCCCTTAGAACCGATGGCATGCGCCGCGACTGCGACGCCACCCTGACTAGGCACCGTGGCGAGGATCGCTGCAAAGTCCTTGCTGCAAGGTTGACTCGACGGTTCCGTTTCGCGTATGCCGAACTCGCCCAGGAAGCGCTCAAGTTGGGCGGCGTCCGTGTCAGCGCCATAGATGCACAGGACGTGGATGCCGTCTGTCGACTCGATCTCGAATCCTGGGAGCACCGTCAGATCGGATCCGATGGCAGCTGCTTGAAATGCTTCGACATCCCGAACACTGTTGTGATCCGTGATTGCAAGTGCGCCGATCTCTAGCTCGAGGGCTCTCGCGATCAGCTTCGACGCGTAGCTCGCAGAGTCCCCATCGCTAGGAGCGCTGCGGTAGCTCGCTCCATAGTGGTGCGGGTTCACCTGAAGGGCACAGCGAATGAACTCCGCACCGCTCGGCAGTTGGCCGGCGACCGCAATCACGTCGGTAGCGATATCGGTCATTTGTGTCCTCAAGGTCACCGAGACTCCGCTGACGAAGGCTGGCGCGAGGATACGACCGCCGTGGGCAACCCGACGGATCACTACTCGCGAGCTGCGTGAACTCCTGCGGTCAAGGCTCGCACATGCGCCGTCAACCAGCTCAAGGGACTGCTGGTGAGTGCCCCTGAGCAGATCGCGGCCCCGCTGCGGGGTCTTCGCGCGGGCCTCCTTGGTCGCCGCATGCGCGCTGCTGAGGCCTGATGGGAGCCACGGCGAGGCGCTCGCAGCGACGCCACACCTCGCTTGGCATGCTGACACCCGTCGAGTTCGAGACCCGGCACCGACACAAACCGGCAGCATGAACCCAGTAATACGCCTACGCGAAACTCAAGGACCCCCACAGGCCTGCGCAAAACCCAGGGCGAATCACTGCTAGAAGCCGAGGGCGGTGAGGGGGTCGGTGTAGGGGAGGTCGAGGGCGGCGGCGACGTGGGACTCGGTGACGCGGCCCTTGTAGACGTTGAGGCCAGCCCGCAAGTGGGGGTCAGTGCGCAGGGCGTCGAGGCCGTTCTCGGCGATCGCCAGCACTCGGGGCAGGGTGGCGTCGCTGAGGGCTCGGGTTGAGGTCAACGGCACGGCGCCTGGCATGTTCGCCACGCAGTAGTGGACAACATCGTCGGCCACGAAGGTCGGCTCGGCGTGCGTGGTCGGCCTGGATGTCTCGAAGCACCCGCCTTGGTCGATGGCGACATCGACGACGACAGAGCCGGGGCGCATCTGGGCGATCAGCTCGGCGGTCACCATCTTCGGCGCCCTCGCACCGGTCACCAGCACGGCGCCGATCACCAGGTCGGCACCCACCACTTCGGTCTCGACAGAGGCGCGTGTCGAGGTGACCGTCACCACCGAGGCGCCGAAGCGCTGCTCTAGATGGTCCAGCACCGTCGGATCGATGTCCAGCACTCGTACATCGGCGCCCATGCCGATCGCTATCTCGGCAGCGTTCTCGCCGACGACTCCCCCGCCGATGATCACCACGCGAGCCGGCGGCACCCCGGGCACCCCGCCGATCAGCAAGCCGATGCCACCGTGCGCCGTCTCCAGCGCCCAGGCGCCGGCCTGCACGGCGAGGCGGCCCGCAACCCGCGACATCGGTGCCAGCAGCGGCAAACCGCCACGCGAGTCGGTGACGGTCTCGTAGGCGACGCATGCCGCTCCCGATTCCACGAGATCGGTCGTCTGGTCGGGGTCGGGGGCGAGGTGCAGGTAGGCGAAGAGGATCTGGCCCTCGCTGAGCATCTTGCGTTCGGGTGACTGCGGCTCCTTCACCTTGACGATCAGCTCAGACTTCTCCCACACCTCGTCGCAGGTGCCGATGCGAGCGCCGGCCATCTCGAAGGTGGCATCGGGTACTCGAATGCCAGCACCCGCTCCTGTCTCGACGACGACATCGTGCTCGTGCAGCACCAATTCACGAACAGCGTGGGGCGTCAGCCCGACACGCTGCTCGCCCGCCTTGGTTTCGCGCGGCAAGCCGATCAGCATACGGCCACCTCCTACCCAGGTGCCCAACTACCCAATGTGCCCCAGAAATCGGTGCCCCAGCCGGGGCCTGGATGCACCGGCAAAGTCTACGATCCTCCCGATGAGCCCCGGTGACACGCCGAGCGGGATCGGTGGCGGTCAGTTGTACACCGTGAATGCCTGACGCCTGTCGCGTCCGAATCGATAGATCCAGAAGCCGGTGTCCAAAGCGATGGCCTCGTGCACGCCGACGCGCAGCATGATCGCCCAGCTCGTCCGGTCGACGATGGAGAAGCCTTGGTCGGCAAACTCCTCGCCGATCCGTGCGGCGCTCTCGAGATCGGCGACGATGATGGGTTCGATGCGCGCGAACCCCATGCGAATGTTGTCAATCAAACGATCTGCGACTGCGATGCCGAGGCGTCGAGCGGCCAGAAACCGTCAATGCTGCGGCAATCGGCCGGGGTCACCACGCAGACGCGGGACCGCGAATCGGTCGGCTGCACCGTGGCCCGCGGCTGAGCGGACACCATCAAGCACAGCTGCCCGCGGCTGAGCGCCTACAGATCGGGGCGGAGCAGGACGCGGCCGGTGGTACGACGCTCGTGCAGGTCACGCAGCCCGTCGATCAGACCTTCGAGCGGCAGCTCCTGGCTGACGAGCGGGTCGAGCGTGCCGTCGGCCACTCGCGGCCAGATCTCGGCGTAGCACTCAGCGAGCACCTCGTCCTTGCGCCCGCGGTAGCCGCCCATGTGCACGCCGACCACTGAATAGTTCTTGACCAGCACGTGGTTGGCCGGTGCCTGCGGGATCGTGCCGCTGGCAAATCCGACCACCAGCAGCCGGCCTTCCCACGCCACCAGTCGCCGGGCCACATCGAAGTACTTGCCGCCGACCGGGTCGTAGATGATGTCGCAGCCCCGGCCCCCGGTGGCGTCCATCACTGACTGGTAGAGGTCGTCGTTGTCGTAGTCGATGACGATGTCGGCGCCGAGCTGGCGGCAGGTCTCCACCTTGGCGGGCCCGCCAGCCGCGGCCAGCACCGTGCATCCCGCTGCCTTGGCCATCTGCACGGCGGCAGAACCGACGCCGCCGGCGGCGGCGAGCACCAGCACCGTCTCTCCGGCCTGCATCTGCCCGCGCCGGTACAGCGAGAACCATGCCGTGCTGTAGATCACATTCGCCGCGCAGGCAGCCGGGAGCGACACATCGTCGGGCACATGGCGTGCCGTGCGGCTCCGGATGAGCGCTTCGCTGGCGTAGCCGCCCCAGCCACCCGCGCCTGAGCCGATCACGCGGTCGCCGATTTTCAGGTCGCAATCGGGACCCACGGCAACCACCGTGCCCGACGCACCCATGCCGGGCGTGAAGGGAGGATCCCACCGCTCCTGGTAGGTGCCCTGGCAGTGCAGGATGTCCGCGAAGTTGAGGTCGGTGGCCTCCACCGTGATCCGTGCCTGGCCCGGACCTGGCTCGGGAGAGTCGTACTCGCCCAGCTCCAGCACGTCCCACGGGTAGCCCAACTCGTTCAATCGCCACGCTCTCATAGGTGCTCCCTGACTCGATCGCCTGCGCACTCGGTCCGGCTCACTGAACCCCGCCGAGACGGCAGCACCGTAGCAACGACCGGTCACCGCATTCCGGGACGCCGTCACGGCCCGGTGCGTACGCTCATGCGGAGGCTGAGCCGGCAGGCGAAGCCGTGGCCCGAGCGGCCCGTGAGCCCGTTTCCGATTGAGGTTGGGTACAAGAGCGGGGAGCGACAGGCGACGCGACGAGGACGCATCCAGCAAGTCACAATGCTAGAACACGCAGACTACGAGAAAGTCACCGGCACCAAGGTCGGCAAGTTCGAGAGCTGAGCACCCTGCCGACCCGGCGGGCGGCTATTCCAGCACTCCTGCCACGGCCAGCTCAGCGATCTGATCCGCGTCGTAGCCGAGCAGCCGTTCCAGCACCTCGAAGGTGTGCTCGCCGTAGGTCGGCCCGCCGTGGTGAATACCATCGGAGCTGCGTGACATGGCGAATCGAGCGCCTTCCACCCACATGGTGCCGTTCGTGGCGTGGGTGACATTGCGGAAATGGTTGCGATGCACGAGCTGACCGTCGGTCGGCATGGTCACCGAGGTCGGGATCGCGTGAGCGGGTATGCCCCCGCGCTGCAAGAGGGCGTCGGCTTCGCTGCCCTCCCGGCTCGAAGTCCACGCCGAGATCGCTTCGTCGATCTCGCCGGCTCGTTCGCGCCGCTCATCGGGCCCCAGCTCGCCGAATCCACCCAACGACTCCCCGACAATCCAGCACAGCGCTTTCCACTGGTCGTCGTTCTCGCAGGCGATGGCGATCCAGCGGTTCTCGCCCGCACTCGGGTACACGCCGTGGGGAGACATCTGCGGGTGCGCGTTGCCCAGCTTGGGGGGCATCTGACCGTTGACCGTGTAGTCGAGCACCGCTGGCGCCAGGAACGACATGGACGCCTCGGCTTGGGAGAGGTCGATGTACTGACCCTCGCCGGTGCGGTCGCGATGGTCCAGCGCGGCCAGAATCGCCGTGCTCAAGAACCGCGGCGACACGTAGTCGGTGTACGCGCCGAAGACGCCTGCGGGATCACGATCAGGCCAGCCGGTCATCTCATAGAAGCCCGACATGGACGCGCCCATCGTGCCGAAGCCGGCGAGCGACGACAGCGGCCCGGACTGCCCGAAGAGGCAGCTCGACGCCATGATGATGTCGGGATTGACCTCGCACAGGTCCTCATAGGACAGGCCCCAGTCGCGCATCGCCCTCGGCGAGAATGACTCGCAGACCACATCTGCCCAGCGCACCAGGTCGAGCACCAGGTCCCGGCACGCCGGCTGGTCCATCTTCGCCATGTCGATGGTGATGCCGAGCTTTCCTGCATTCATGTTCTGGTAGAGGCCGCCATTGTCGGCGCCGCCCTCGTCATTGAGGAAGGGCTGGATAGTGCGAGCCGCCTCGACCTTGTGCGACGACTCGACCCGCACGACGGTGGCGCCCCAGTCGGCCAGCACTCTGGTGGCCGCCGGCCCGGCCATCACCCACATGAAGTCGAGGATCTTGACGTCGGCAAGCGGCTGGGTGGGGTCGCGATGGCCGGCGGGCACCGCTGCGTTCAGGCGTGCCGACACGTCATCGGAAGCCACCGCCGGCGTACGCGGCGTCCCGGCTGCGTCGGCCAGCACCGCATCGGTGTGCTCGCCCAACGTCGGCGGCGGCCCTGCCACTTCGACCGGTGTGCGGCTCATGTTCGCGAACGGCCCGGGGAACCGCACCGCCTGCTGGTCGCCGACGTCAATGTCGCGCCAGAAGCCGCGCTCTGTGTAGTGCGGCGCCTCCACTACGTCCTGCACCGTCGTGATGGGCACCATCAGCAGCCGGTGCTCGAGTGCTGCGGTCAGCAGCTCGGCCTTGGTGCGGGTGGCCGTGAAGTCGGCGGCGACCTGCTGGATGCGGTCGTACTCGCCGAATCCGATGCGGCCCGTCATCACGCCTTCGACGAAGTTGATCCAGTCGATTTCGAGGTCGGCGTCGGAGCAGCCGCCTTGGGCGTGCATCCATTCGAACAGCCGCTGGCCGAATGGGCCGATGGACTCGCCGAACAGGATCGTGGCGGACACATACCCGTCTGCCGCCGGGGAGCGCAGACGCACCGTGAACGGGCCCAGCTTGGCGCCGCCGCTGAATCGTCCGGCCTCGGGCGAGTTGTACAGGTGGCACAGCGACATCGACTGCAGGGCTTGGCCGGCCGCCTGCTGGGCGCTCACGTCCACGTGCTGGCCCCGACCAGAGCGGCTGCGCTCGCGCAAGGCGATCATGGTGGCGGCAGCCGCTTCGGCGGAAGCGTGCAGGTAGCACTGGTCGAGCGGGATGCGCAACGGCGGCCGGTCGTCGTCGCCGATGATGTTGGACAGCATCGAAGCCGCCGACACCACGATGTCCGTCGCGGCCCACTGCGCTTTGGGGCCGCTCTGGCCGAACGGCGTGATCGACGTGTAGACGAGCGCCGGGTTGACGGCGGCCAGATCGTCGGCGCCCAGACCCTTGGCGGCCATGACGCCGGGCTTGTCGGACTCGATGACCACGTCGGCGCCTGCTGCAAGCTCTGCCAGCCGGTCACGGCCCTCATCGGTGTCGAGGTCCAGCACGATGCTGCGCTTGCCCCGGTTGTACGACCAGAACCACAGCGACGCCTCGGGGTCGCCGTCGCGGCCGGCCACGAAGGGTCCCACGGCGCGCGCCGCCGACCCGCCCGGCGGTTCCACCAAGACCACGTCGGCACCCAAGTCAGCCAGCATCGCCCCGGCCAATTGGCCCCGATGATCCGACAGGTCCAAGACACGAAGGTTGAGCACGGCAGTCTCCTTTGGTCAGCGTCCCTTGCGGGAACGCTACGGCATCGATGTTGCGCGCCGAAACTACTGCGCCGCCGCGGACCCCTTGATCAACGACCCAGCACGGCTTGGGCCTCGGCAACACGCAGCGAGACCGGCGCGGGAATTGGCGTCACACATGAGGCACCCGCCTGCGCGGCCATCCGCCCCACGACGCGAGCAAACACGCCAGAGCCGCAGCAAGGACGAATAGTCCAAGTGATGGAAGGCTGAGGATACCGACGAGTGACAGTGGAATGACGGCCGCCCGGAGATAATGCCGTCGTCGCTGGGTACGAATCATTGCAGCCACGAGCAGCAATAGCACGGTCAAGGCGGCAGTAGTCAGCAATGCCGTTAGTGTATTCATGTGATGATTCCGACGATCATAAGAACCGATGCCTCGATTTCCGTTAGTCCGTTGCGACTATCGACGCAGTCGAATGCGCTGGTTCGTGTCAGCGCCCCAGTAGCCGGTAACTCGGTGGAAGCTGAGGAGTATCGTGCAGCCACCCCACTTCTGATGGTCCCACTCGTAACGTATGCTTCCGTTTGATAAACCCTGCACGTAGTTGACGTTGTAGCGATTCCAAGTGTCCACAGACGCGCAGAACGTTCCGTTACCATCACCTGCCGACAATGATTTCGTTTGCGTCTTGGTTGGTTCTGATACTATGTTTCGAGCGCGCGCTTGGTCTAGGGTCAATATCGCGTTTTCGAGTTCCATCTGGCAGCTTTGGGAGTTGTGTGCAACTTCGCGGCTGATCTTGACTTCCATGGGTCCTATCTCACCGGGCGATTGCGTCTCCACTCCGCGATATGTACAACCAGATGTTCCGTCACGGCTGACAATGTGCTCACCTTGGATGATGACGTTAGGGTCCGCCATCAGTCAAGTCGCGTGATTCTCCCCCATGCGCAGGTCTCTGACCTGCGGAAATGCGTGAGCGGATCACGTGACTTAAGACGCGGCGGACCCTTAGATGAGTCAGGCAGTGATTGGGCGAAACGATGCCTGACCCAATTGCCGTCGCGCACAACCAACACACGCTCATTGTTCGCGAGCACCTCGGACCCACTCGATGCAGAAGCGGGCGCGCTCCCAGACCAACTGTGTTGATGCTAGAAGGATGCTGACTGTCAGCACATTTCTTCTGTAACTCATAGCGTTGATTCTCTTGTGCACTCCGTTCGCACCTCGCGCAGAATACAGGCAGTAGCGGTTCCTCATGCCGTGCGGCGCATCTGGCGGTGATCGCACAAGTGGACAAATCGGCAGTAGTGCGGTTCATCCCAAACGTCTGATGAAGAATGCCCAACGAGGCGCAGCGAGAAGCGGCCAGGTTGCCTCGTACCTGATCAACGCCCGAGCACGGCCTGTGCCTCGGCGACGCGCAGCGAGACCGGCGTGGGGACGACCACCGGGCCGGCAACGCCCGATGCGCCCGTGTTCGATGTCCACCGGATCGTCCAGACCGTCTGCACGGTGGCACTGAAGCGTCCGAACGGTCGCGACATCGACGTTCGCTGGAACGTGTGACTGCACAGCGAGCGGGTCCCCGGCCACAGCCAGGGCACGCCCGGGCCGGGGCAGGACACCAAGGGCGTCCCGTCACCCGGCACCAGTTGCAGCGTCACCGGCGTCGCCACGAGCATCACTACCACCTTGCCGACAGGAATGATGCGCACGATGGGCCGCCAGCTCGCGGCCGTGACCCAGAACCAAGTGTCGACCCCTACCAGGGTGCGGACCCGGCGGGCAGGAGGCGCAAAGAACGGTACGGGCGGCGGAAGCGACAGCACCGACAGCATTCCGTTGGCCGCAGTACCCACGCTGCCCGTCTGGAAGGCGATACTCGGGCTGGTCGCCCCGAGCCGGGCGCCCGCAGCGACGAGATCGGTGAGCTGCCGCTGTGCGGGCCGGCTGGTGCTCAATCCGCCTGCCGCGATGGGGGATGCAGCAGCTGCCGGCAGCGATGCCGTGCCGATAGTCGCGACAATCAGTGCAGTGACGATCAATTTCATGATATTTCGCATCGCGGGACCGTTGTGCACGGGCGCACACGGCGCAAGCGGTTTTCTTGCGGCAGCTCAACCGGGCGGCGGGCGAGGGCGGCGAACTAGGTTGCCTGCCGAGCACGGCACCCTTGCACCAGGAGGACGGGCCGATGGCCGCAGATGACTTCGCTTACGCCACGACCATCAAAACCGCTGCTGCGGTAGCCGCGGGAGACGTTTCTTCGCGCGAACTGCTGGACGCAGCACTCGCACGGGTAGATCGACTCGACGGTCCCGTCAACTCGGTGGTCGCTCTCGACGCCGAGCGGGCCTGCGCTGCCGCGGACGCCGCCGATGCGGCCGTGGCGCGCGGAGACGAGCTCGGTCCATTGCATGGGGTGCCGGTCACCATCAAGGACTCCTTCCAGACAGAAGGTCTTGTGACCACCTCTGGAACCCCGGCACTGGCCGACTTCGTGCCCGAACGCGACGCCGATCCCGTGGCCCGCTACAAGGCCGCCGGCGCGATCGTGTTCGCCAAGACGAACCTGCCGCTCTTCGCGGGCGACGCGCAGTCCTACAACGAGGTGTACGGCACGACCGGCAACCCCTACAACATCGAGCACACTCCCGGCGGATCCTCGGGCGGGTCCGGCGCAGCGCTGGCTGCGGGCTACACCCCGCTCGAACTCGGCTCCGACATCGGTGGCTCGATTCGCATCCCGTCGCACTGGTCGGGGGTCAGCGGGCACAAGCCCAGCTACGGCATCGTCTCGGCCCTCGGCCAGATTCCCGGCATGCCGGGGACGCTGAGCCAGGCCGACATCGCCGTCGCCGGCCCGATGGCCCGCGATGTCGACGATCTGGAGATGGCGCTCGATGTGCTCGCCGGTCCCGATGCCTGGAACTCGAAGGCCTACTCCATCGACCTGCCGCCAGCCCGTCATACCGACATCTCCGACTTCCGGGTGGCCGTGTGGCTGGACGAGGAACTCTGCCCGATCGACAGCGAGTACCGGGAGCTGCTCTTGGGCGCCGCGAGCGCGCTGGAGGCAGCGGGCGCCCGCGTCGACACCGAGGCCCGACCGGCATTCACCTTCGAGAAGGCGGTCGACACCTTCCTGCATCTGCTCTCGGCTGCCGAAGCCGCGACATGGACGCTCGCCCAGCTGGAGGAGATCGCTGCGTCGAAGGGCGAACCGCAGGGCGACCTGGGCATCTGGTATGCCGCGATGCGCCACCGCGAGTGGCTGAGCTGGCACGAGCGCCGGCTGCAGCAGCGCAAGCGCTGGGAGGAGTTTTTTACGAACTGGGACGTGGTGCTGCTGCCAGTAACGCCGACTGCGGCCATCCGCCACGACCACAGCAAGCCCGCCACCAATCGCAGGATCACCGTCAACGGCCAGAGCCGTCCGTACTTCGACATCATCAAGTGGATGGGGCTGACCGGTGTGTCCTGGCTGCCCGCGACGGTGGTGCCCGTGGGCATGGTGGGCGACCTGCCGGTCGGGGTGCAGATCGCGGGTCCGTTCCTGGAGGATCGCACCACCTTGGCCGTCGGGCGGTTCCTCGAAAATGCACTCGGCGGGTTCCAGCGCCCCAGCGGCTTCTGACGGCCGCTCCCACCAGAGGGAACCGGCACCGCGCCGAGACAACGCTCGCTCGCTAAGGAGGCGTCGATGGGGGCAGGACCGCTCGAAGGCATCACCGTCGTGGACGTCTCCAGCGCGGTCGCCGGCGCATGGGTGTCGACCCAGCTCGCCGAGATGGGCGCCGATGTCGTGCTGATCGAGAAGGTGGGCGCTGCAGATGTCATGCGCCTCACCGGTGCGATCGTCGGCGACCAGTCGGGCTGCTGGGTCCAGATGCACCGCAACAAGCGCGGCATGGATCTCAACATCCGCGAACCGGCCGGCCGCGAGATCCTGCTGCAGCTCGTCAAGGGCGCCGACGTCTTCATCCAGAACTTCCGACCCGGAGTCGCCGAGCGGCTGCGCATCGGATACGAGGACCTCAGCGCGATCAACCCCGATCTCGTGTACCTGTCGGTGTCAGGTTTCGGCCCCGACGGGCCGTATGCGCACCAGCCGGTGTACGACCCGATCATCCAATCGCTGTCAGGCATGACCGAGGCGCAGGGCGGCGATTTCGTCAAGTCCGCCACTGCCGACAAGACCACGGCGATGACCGGCGCTCAAGCGGTCCTCGGGGCGCTGCTCGCACGGGCGAACGGCGCCGGCGGCCAGCACGTCGAGGTCAACCTGCTCGATTCGACCCTGTCGTGGATGTGGCTCGACTACTTCTGGAACGAATCAGTGCCCGACGCCCCACCGACGCCGTCCTACAGCGAGTGGTACAGCCCCTGGAAGACGACCGACGGCTGGGTCGGCGCCATCTGGCCGGCCGACGACCAGTACGCCCGCGTGTGCGAGAAGCTGGAAGTCCCGCATCTGATCGACGATCCTCGCTTTGCCACTCGCGAGGCCCGGATACGAAACTCGAATGAGCACCAAGAAGTGTTCGCCAAGCTGCTCGGCGAATTCACCACGGCCAAAGCGCTCAAGGCCCTGGAGGACGCTGACGTTCCCTGCGCACCGGTGCTCGACATCACCGAGGTGTTCGACGACCCCCAGGTGAAGCACAACGGAACGGTGCTGACCCATGAGCACCCCGTCGCCGGTACGGTCCGCACCGCTCGCTTCCCAGCCCGGTTCAGCAAGACGCCGACACAACTTGAGCGCTTGGCGCCGGCCAAGGGCGAGCACACCGATGAGGTACTCGCCGAACTGGGCCGCTCCCCCGCCGAGATCGCCGAACTCCGCAACGACGGCATCGTCGCCTGAGCGGTCCCCGCTGCCAGCTGCACATGCGTGCCAGGCCGGGCAGCTGGGCTCAGAGGCGGGCGAGGGCTTCTTGTACTGCGGTGGCCACGAGGCGACCGTTCTGCCAGAAGCGCGCTTCGGCGGTGCCCCGATTGCCGCCCGCCATCAGCGGCCTCTGCTCGCAGTAGATCCACTCGTCGGCGCGGGCGGGCTCGTGAAACCACATGGCGTGGTCGAGGCTGACGACCTGCGCGCTGGGGTCGAGCCAGGTGACCCCGTAGGGCACGATCACGTTGTCGGCGAGGCAGTCGTCGCTCATGTAGGCGATGATCGCTTCGTGAATCGCCGGATCGTCCGGCAGCCGACGCGGCGCGCGGAACCAGTAGTCGATGCCGCCGCGTGGTGAGGGCCCCGTCGGTGCCCACGGCGCGTACGCGAGCCGGTACTCCACCGGTCGAATCATGTACGACCACTGCTCGCCGAAGATCGGCCCCACCTCGGCGATGCACTCCTGGTAGGTCGGCAGTGACTCCGGCGGCGCCACGCCGTCAGGCAGCGGGCCCTGGATGTCGACTTTGCCCGTCTCGGGGACATGGAACGTCGCCGTGAGTTCGAAGATCAAGCGGTCGGATTGGAACGCCTGCGATCGGCGGGTGCAGAACGCTCGCCCGTCGCGCACTCGTTGCACCTTGTAGTCGACGTCGGCCATGCCGTCGCCTCCGCGCAGGAAGACGGCGTGCACCGAGTTCATCGGCCGGTCGTCGTCAACGGTCCGCTGCGCCGCTACGACAGCTTGGGCCAGTACATGCCCGCCGTACAGGCCGAACTCGTCGAAGCCGGAGCCCTTGCCCCGGAACGTGTCCGGGTCGTTGTCGTTCGGCTGCAGGTCAAGCAGATCCAGCAGCTCGTCCAAGGCCGCTTCGGTATCACTCACGGCCTAGTTCTCTAGCAGACAGCGCACAGCGCAAGCTTGGCGGCCTCCATCCCGAATCCGCATACAGACAGTTACTTGTTGATTCGTCATCGCCATCAGGAAGGCCAGCCACCACATGCCGAAGTTCGCGACCCGGCTCCGCATCGCGACTTATGCAGCTGCGATTGTGACCGTGACGGTCGCTGGCATCGGTCTTGTTGCACGGACCGCTTCGAGTGGGCAGTCTTCAGTCGTCGCGCCGGACAAGCTTCGAGCACAGACGTGGGCACTGACGATGCGGAAGCAGCACGCCGCGCCAGCACGATTGCGAATGATCGAAGCGATCCGTGGCAAGGCGAACTGCCAATGAACCCGGATGCGCAGACTCGGGCGTGGCTTGCAGGCGACGGAGCGCCAGTCGTCGAGTTCGTGACCGAATCGGCCTCATTGGCCTCATGCGGAGCGGCGAGGAACCCGACTGCGGCGGTGTCGGTGCCCGGCTCAACCGAGTTGGCACACCCATTGACGTGTTGTCCGCTGCCGAAGGCACACCGGACGAAGCGACCGCCGTCATACTGGCTGAAGAAATGAATCACTCCGCCCGTCGCTCAAGCTCCGCAGCGGTGGTTCAGGAATTTCGCATGGGGTCGATGCTGGATTCGGCTGCCATGAGCTGTGAGGTGGCGACGCAGCACCGATGGGGTATCGGGTGCGGCACGTGCGGACTCGGTCTACGGGCCGAGGGCGGTGACAGGTGCGACCCGGACGCCGTCTGGACGTGTGTAGCCGTATCCGGTGGCCGTGACTACCACGAGGCCGGCGATCTGATCGACGCGCCGGGCGTCGACCTTGTCACGGAGGCGCAGCAGCGAGTTCGCGGCTGCGTCGACGGCCTCGCCGCCGCCGAGTTTGACCTCGATGCCAAGCCATGTTCCGTCGGGCATCTCGACGATGGCGTCGGCCTCGAGACCGGTGGCGTCGCGCAGGTGGAACACGCTTCCTCCCAACGGTTGAGCCAAGATGCGCAGATCCCGCACGACCAGCGACTCGAACAGCAGTCCCAGCGTCGAGGTGTCTGCGATGAGCCGCGCCGGGTCGGCGCCAAGCGCTGCGGCGGCCAGCGACGGGTCGGTCAGATGCCATTTGGGCGAGGTGCGAAGCGGCGCCTTGGACCGCAGGCGCACCGACCACGCCGGTTGTTCCTCCGCAACGAACAGTCGACGCAGAGCACCCAGGTACGCGCGGACGGTATGTCGGTGCAATGGCTCGGGTTCGACATCGGCGGCCAGTGTCGAATTGCGTGCTTCGGTGGCGGTGTTGCGGGCCAGTGAGCGCAGCAGCCGATCGACGCCAATCGGATTGTGCACAGCTCCGCCATCGAGCTGCGCAATGTCGGTCCGGGCCACCTCGGAGAGGTAGTTGCGAAGGTTCTGCTGAATCTCCGCCAACGGCAGATCGAGCTGTCCGGGCCATCCTCCTCGGCACATCACGTCGACGACATCGCTCAGTCCAAGCGACGATGGGGCGGCGCTGCACGTCTTTCCGTCGAGGAGGCTGCTCAGCGACACTTCGCCGGAAGAGTCCGAAGACTCAAACAGCGACATCGGCCGCATCCGGACTCTGCGAACGCGGCCCGCACCGGTATGGCGGGTGATGTCGTCCGCGGGTTGGGCCGATCCGGCGAGGATGAACAACCCTCGCTCTGGCGCAGCGTCGCAGGCATGCCGGACGTGATTCCACAACGACGGCATCACCTGCCATTCGTCGAGCAGCCTGGGCGTTGGGCCGCGCAGCAGGATTGCCGGCTCGACAGCGGCGATCGTCCGTGCGTCCAAGTCGGTATCGAGCCTCACCGCACTGCGTGCAAAACGCAGACCAGTCCATGTCTTGCCGCATGCACGCGGACCTTCGAGCACCACGAAGCCGGCGGCAAGCAGCCCCCGTTCGACCACGGCGTCCACCACGCGCTGGCGATAGCCGTCAGGGATCATCGTCGTCTCGGATTCTTGGCTCACACAGCGACTCCGTTCAGATATCCACTATGAGAGAGTTGGATTATACGTTTCGCGCGAATTTGAATATACGTTCCGAGATCACGTCGAGACGTCGCCAGCCGTGTTCAGCGTGGCGACTCTGCTGCTACTCGTATCCGGGCGGGGAGACGAACCCACCGAGGGTGCGCTCGATGAGGGCGGCGTAGCGGATGCCGCGCCGGTCCCCCAGGTGCGGCGCCACGATCTGGATGCCGACCGGCAGGTTCAGCCCGTCCGCGGTCAGCCCGACCGGTGCGACTGTGCCGGGCAGGTACACGCTGCAGCTCCAGCCCGCCCAGAAGAGCTGGTCCACGCCGAGCTCTTGGCGGCCGTCGATGTCGATGGTGCGAGTGGGCCGGGTGCCGGTGTGGTCGTGAACGAAAGCGGCTGACGCAGCGATCGGGCACAGCAGCAGGTCGTAGTCGTCGAAGAACCGCGCCCACGCCTGCCGGTGACCCTCGCGCTTGTTGTGGTGGGAATACCACTCGCGGTGACTCATCGTCATCGCGTAGTCGACCAGCGACTGGTAGTCGCCCTCGCCGTCTTTGTACCGGTGTGCCCGGGACTGCGCCTCGTTCCACATCGCGTCGTCAGCCAAGGCGCCGGTGGCGGCTCGCAGCAGCATCAGGTAGTTCTCGTGGAACTCGTGCTGGTCGATGTCCGGCGTGGCCTCGCTGACGTCAGCCCCGGCGGCCGCCAGCGCGTCCACTGCTCGCTGCAGCGTGTCGATCATGGCCGTCGAGTTGCGAATGACAGGCGTGTCGAGCATCACGCCCACCCGGAACGCCGCCAGCGTGTCGCGATGCTCGGGCTGCAGCGCCACGCTGTAGCCGGCCGCGTCGGCGCCGGAGGGTCCGGCGAGCACGTCCAGCGCGACATCGAGGTCGGCAGCGCTGCGCGCCAGCGGGCCGCACACCGCAATGTCGCTGCCGACCAATGCTCCGGGCACGGCGTGGCCTCCGTCGGGCACCAGCCCGTAGGTCGGCTTGTGGCCGAACACGCCGCAGTAGTGCGCGGGATTGCGGATGGACGCACCGATGTCGGAGCCCAGCTCCAGCGACGCCATGCCGGTCGCCAGCGAGACGGCCGAGCCACCGGAGGACCCGCCGGGCACTCGCGTCAGATCCCATGGGTTGTTGGTGCACCCGTAGATGTCGTTGAAGCTCTGCCAGTCGCCCAGCATGAGCGGCACGTTGGTCTTGCCCCAGATGACCGCCCCTGCGTCGGTGTACCGGGTGACCGTGACGGCATCGCTGTCGGCCACGTTGTCGGCCCATGCGGGGTTGCCCCACGTCGAGGGCGTGCCAGCCCAGTCGAAGGCCTCCTTGATGGTCATCGGCACGCCGTGCAGCGGCCCCCAGCACTCCCCGGCCGCCAGCGCTGTATCAGCGGCAGCGGCCCGCTCACGCGCCTCGTCGATCCGGGTGAGAATCACCGCGTTCACCGCAGGGTTGAAGCGCTCGTAGCGGCTGATCGCACCCTCCAGTGCTTCAGCAGCCGACTCGCGTCCCTGCCGGATCAGCGAGGCCAGCTCGACTGCCGGCAAGAGGTTCGCATCTGTCTTCGTTTCGCCTGTCATCGCGCTGAGACTAGGAGGCTGAGCCAGCGGCCCGATGAGTTGCCGCGCTGCGGGATTCAGGCCGACAGCGTCCCGAGCGGGACTCGAACCCCCGTCCTTGCCGTTCGACTGGCCTGCTCATCCACCTGAGCTATCGATCGGGGTTCGGGTAGGACTCGGCTCCGGGAGCGAACGCCCTTCGCGCCAGCTCCCGCGGCACGATGGCACTCACGCAACGCACGAAGATGTCGCATGCCGCAGCTGTACGCGCGGATGCTCGGTCTCGTGGGTTGGCGCCGATCAGTTGTCGAATACACAGTCTGTTGACAACACGGATCGCTCATGCACGCAATGCACGTCACAAATGATGTCGTGCTGTCACCTTCGCTTCGATGGCAGCTACGTTGCCAGCTTCTGTGTCCGATCAGCGGACGCCGAGCAACGAGACGAGACACTGCCGAGACACTGCCGAGACACTGCCGAGACACTGCAATGAGGAGAATCCTGACAACGCTTGTCGCTGTGCTCAGCGCGGCAGCGATGACGCTGACCATGGCAGCACCGGCACAGGCAACGGGCGACAAGGTGCTCGATGACGGCACCATCGAGCAAACAAAGCCGGACAGCAACGACCCGGCACCGGTCGGCGATGCAGACACGACCATCGAACTGCCCGACGACCTTGAGCGCACAGTCGAGAAAGCGCTACGTCACGCCAATTACAACGGCAGCGCTGCGCGTTGGCCGTGCTTCCTAGGCATCGGCGATTGTTCCCGCCCATCCCCTGACACTGGCTGGCTTGATTGCGCTGACATCACCGTAGACGAGATCGGCGTGTCATGGGCAGCGAACGACGGCTACGACACCATCCACATCGTCCCGACCGATGCCGGACGAGGCGGCTCGCTGATCGGCCCGGCAGCGACGATCAACGGCGCGAACCTGATCTTCGCCGAAGCGCTGCTCTGCCTTAACAGCCACAACCTGTCGGTAACCGTCAATAGCTGGACAGCGATCTGGCAGCAGCTTCACTGCCACATCGTGTACCAGCTGTTGGGCGGCGGCGGCTCATGGGACCTCGAGGGTCACCGCGACACCAACTGGGGCGGCTACCTGCTCCCGTGGAACAGGTGCGGCTGGTAACGATGTCGCCAAGTCCAGCCTCAGCGCTTGACGGTGCCGACCGCTTCCGTTCGGCATGGTGGGCGCTGGGGCTATGGGCAACTGCGACGGCCGTGTTGACGTTCACGGTTGGCGGCGCGATTTTCGTATGGTTGTTCTGCGGCTCTGATTGGGACGCTCCCTGTCAGCAGAACAACACCGCGGGGTGGGTCGTCATCACGGTCACGATCACCCTGACGGTCGCTGTCGCTGCATTCACGCTGCGACGATCTGTTGTCCTCGCAGCGTTGGCGTCCGTGCCGCTCCAACTGTGGTTCTACATCGCCTATGCGATACCGACAGCTGCATCGGTGCCGAACTAGCGGTTGGCGTCACAGGAAACACGCAGCTTGTGTCTCTTCCTCGAACGTCCCGCCCACGAAGAGCCATTCGCGGACGGAGCTTTGCGGGTCAGCCGAACAGCGGTTCCCGTCCACATCGGTGACCCACGCACCCTTGCCGTGATCCACGTAGACCGGAATCGGCCTCAGCAGCGTGGCCCGCGAGACGCCGTCGGGGATCCACTGCTGCGCCCGCGCGTACAGCGCAGCCGACTGTGCCTATGAGCGGCGTTCGCCAGCCGGGACTCCATTGGGTGCTGTCATCGGCTCAGTGTCGCAGAGCCGCCGTTCCGGCTGACGGAATGCGCTCTGCTTGATTGCCAGCTGCAAGGACTAGGCGGCGCCAGCCCGGCGGTACGCGTCGAGCACGAGCCCATGGAAGTGGTGAACGCCGTGCTCAGACAGACCCGAGCCATCCGGATCGCACACGATGCGGCCTTGGGTGAATGCCGGGGTGCGCATGCCTCGCTGCACGCTCTCCACGATGCCGATGTCCTCGGGCTGCAGGATCTCGTCGATGTAGCGCATCGACTCGATGTCCGCCGGGCTCAGCTCCGGGGATTCGAAGTAGTAGTCGATGGTCTCATGGGTGGTTTCAGGCCCCGTGGGCACCATTTGCATGATACTGAAGTTGCCGCGACCGGGGTAGCGCATCAGGCAGGTGTTGGGCCACAGCCACCACACGGCGAGATCCTTCACGCTGGAGCCTTCGACGTCGTAGGCGGAGTTGTCCGAGTGGCCCGCACGGGCCATGTGGCTGGAGTAGATGCCGTGGGTGGTGACGCGGTAGGTGTCCATCTCCACCAGCGTCACAAAGTCGGGATGCGCGATGTGGCAGTGGTAGCACTCGAGGAAGTTGTCGACGACGTTCTTCCAGTTCGAGGCGATCTCATAGCTGAAGCGCCGCACGTGCGTGAGGTCGTTCACATCCGGCGCCCAGTGCGCAATCTCGCTGCCGAGTTCGCCGGCTTGGGTGGCCAGTGAGGCAGCCGACGGATCCAGATTGACGTAGACGAACCCGCCGAATACCTCTGCTTGAACCGGCTGCAGACAGATCTGTGAGGGATCGAATCCCGCCACGTGGTCGGTCTCGCGGGCCCGATGGAGCTGTCCGGACAGGTCGTAGGTCCAGCCGTGGTACGGGCACACGATGCTGCCGGTGTTGCCGGCGCCGGCGAGCAGGTGGTGGGCCCGATGCCGGCAGACGTTGTAGAAGGCCCTCAGTGCGCCGTCATTGTCCCGCACCAGCGCGATGGGCATGCCGGCGACCGGCAGCGCCACGTAGTCGCCCGGGTTGCGCAGCGACTCGACATGGCACACCCACTGCCAGCTGCGGGCGAACACCTCACGCTGCTCGATGTCGTGCCATCGAGTATCGATATAGGCGTCGGCACGCAACGACAGCGAATTGGCAGGATCGGGGTCGAAGCCCGCAGCGATGCTGACAGGTGCCTCGTGTTCCGGCGGCGTGTCGGGTTGCGTCTTGAGCATCACCCCGCATTATCGCCCGGCACTGACGCCGCTGCGGCCATCAGGAAGTGCTCGATGTCGTCGTCGCTGGTCGCCAAGTTCAGCGATCCGAGGCTGTCGCCGATGAAGTACACGCCGTTGGCCTGCATGCGCAGCCCGAATTGTTCGATAACCGCCTTCTCGTCGCTGGACTGATAGGAGTCGCGGTAGTTGCGGATGCGGCGCTGGTGAGGGTGCACTCGGAACAGGCTGCCCCGACCGGTCACCTGCCAGCCCAGCCCCTCCCGGTCGAAGAGCTCCCGCAGACCCGTGCGCACCGCTTCGCCCGCATCGCGCAGCCGGGCAAAGGCCGCATGGTCGAGGCGATTCATGGTCTCGAGGCCTGCCGCCATCGTGATCGGGTTTGCGGAGAACGTGCCTCCCGAGGGCACCTTGGCCCGGTCGCCGTCGATCCGCACGAACGTCCCCATCGGACCGGGGCGCCCGGCAATCGCCCCCACCGGGAATCCCCCGCCGATGATCTTGCCGAGCGTGGTGAGGTCGGGGTCAATGCCAGCCAGCGTCTGCATGCCCCCGTGGCCCAGCCGGAACGTGATCACCTCGTCGAGCACCACCAGTGCGCCGACCTTGCGGGTGGTCTCCCGGACTGCGGCGATGAATTCGGACTCGAGGTCGGGCATCCCGACCCGGTTCGGCATCGGGTCGACCAGCACGGCGGCGAGCTGATCCCCGGCGCGCTCAATGGCGGCGCGGGCACCTTCAGCGTCGTTGTAGGCGATGATGCCGACCTCTTCGGCGACCGATGTCGGCGCGCCGAAAGCGTAGGGCACCGTCTGGGGCGCCCCAGCGTCTCCCCAATTGGTGGGATCGGCGCCGAGGCTGGCCTCGGCGTGGTCGTAGGTGCCGTGATATGAGCCTTCCACCTTGATCACGTTGGGGCGTCCCGTGTACGCCCGAGCGGCCTTCAGCGCGGCCATCACCGCCTCGGTGCCGGAGTTGCAGAAGCGGATCAGGTCGAAGCTCTCGACACGCCCGCAGAGCAGCTCGGCCAGCTCGATCTCGACGTCGTTGGCAAAGGAGAAGGCCGAGCCGCGTGCCATCCGCTCCGCCACAGCAGCGGAGATCCCCGGGTCGGCATGGCCGATGACGATCGAGGCGAAGTTGTTGTTGCAGTCGAGGTAGCGGTTGCCGTCCACGTCGGTGACCCACGCACCGCTGGCATGGTCGACATAGATGGGGTGCGGGCGCCGCAGCAGCATCGACCTCGACGAGCCGTCGGGAATCGACCGCTGTGCTCGCTCGTACAGCGCCGCCGACTGCGGTGCGCTCCAGTCCTTCTCCCGCATCTCTGCCCCCTCGTGCGACCAAGGTCGTCGTGGCGTCGGCTCAGTCTCGCAAGCTGCGCGCCGGGCGATGCTGCGAGACTGGGGCCATGAGCGAGTCCACGACGACGCCCGCGCCCAACGGCACTGACGGCGGGGCCGACCGCTCGCAGCGACGGCCGTCCGCCCCGTGGCGCATCGGCGTGGATGTGGGGGGGACCTTCACCGATCTGGTGCTGGCTGACGACCTCGGCGACACCTGGGTGGCGAAAGTGCCCTCAGTCCCGGCCGATCCGAGCCGTGGCGTGCATGCCGCGCTGGCCCGCGTTGCGGTCGAGGCGGGACTGCCGCTCGACGCGGTGCTGGCCGACTGCTCGCTGTTCGTGCACGGCTCCACCGTGGCCACCAACACGATGCTGGAGGGCACCGGCGCCACCGTCGGGCTGATCGGCACCGACGGTTTCCGGGACGCGCTCGAAATCCGCCGCGGGCTGCGCGAAGACCAATGGAATCACCGCGCTCCCTACGCCCCCGTGCTGGTGCCTCGCTACCTGCGGGCCACCGTGGGCGGGCGCATCGACGCCGACGGCTCCGAGCATGCGCCGCTCGACCTCAGCGACCTCGGCGAGATCCTCGATCGCTTCGACAGCCACAACGTGGAGGCAGTGGCGGTCGCCTTCATGAATTCGTTCGTCAACGACCAGCACGAGCAGGCAGCAGCAGCGGCAGTGCGCGAACAGTGGGACGGCGAGTGGGTGACAGCATCGGCGGCCGTCTCGCCGCTGATGGGCGAGTACGAGCGGACGTCCACGGCGGTGGTCAACGCTGCGCTCTCGCCGAAGATCGTGTCCTGCCTGCAGTCGCTGAACGACGACCTCGCCGCTGCCGGGCTGTGTCATTCGATCCTGCTGGTGCAGTCCAATGGCGGCGCTGCGTCGGTTGACCAGCTGTCCGAGCGGCCGGTGAACCTGCTGCTGAGCGGTCCTGCCGCGGTGGTGGGTGCCCTGAACCTGTACCGAGAAGCGGTGGACGCTGCGCTTGCAGGCAGCTCGGCCTCCACCGCGGCGCAGCCCGGCAATCTCATCTCGATGGAGATCGGCGGCACGTCCTGCGATGTGCTGCTGATGTCGGGCGGCGAGGTCGACACCCGCGACGAGATCATGATCGCCGGCTACCACGTCTCCACCCCGGCCATCGACATCCACACGATCGGCGCCGGCGGCGGCACCATCGCCGGCGTCGACGAGGCAGGGTTGCTGTACGTGGGGCCCCAAGGCGCCGGTGCCGATCCCGGACCTGCGTGTTATGGCAACGGCGGCGAGCTGCCCACCGTCACCGATGCGCAGCTCGTGCTCGGCCGGCTGCGTGCGGGCAAGTCAGCAGGCGGCACGCTGGACCTCGACATCGACGCTGCCCGCGAGGCGATCCGCGTCCACGTGGCCGAGCCGCTCGGCATGACCATCGAAGAAGCTGCCGCAGGGATCGTGGAGGTCGTCGAGCAGCACCTGCTCAGCGCCACCGAGCACATCTCGATCGAGCGCGGCCACGCGCCCCGCCGGTTCACGATGGTCGCTGCGGGAGGCGCCGGCCCGATGCACGGCGCCTCGGTCGCCGCAGGTCTCGGCTGCGAACGGGTTTATGTGCCCCGGGATGCCGGTGCACTGTGCGCGATCGGGATGCTGCACGCTGATGTGCGCCAGGATTTCACGCGCTTCCTGATGGGTTCGCTCGACGAGCTTCCCACAGCCGAGATGGACGCAGGGTTCGCAGACTTGCGAGCGCATGCGCTCGACGTCATGAGCGCGGAGGGCTTCGACGCTGCCGATGTCGTCCTGGATTGCGAGCTGGAGCTGCACCACCCCGGCCAGCTGTGGTCGATCCGTGTGTCGGCATACGCCCCTGAGGCTGAGCCGGCAGGCGAAGCCATGGCCCGAGCGGCCCGTGAACCCGTATTCGAACAAGACTGGGAAGAGCGGGAAACAGCAGAGGCGGCCACGGTCGACGTCACGGCCGTGCGGGCCGCATTCGAAGCCGAATACCAGCGGCTGTACGGGCACGTGCAGTCCGACGGCACGATCATGATCGCCTCGCTGCGCTTGATCGCCCGCGCGTCGACGGGCGACGTCGTGCCCACCGCCGCACCGCTCGCTGACACTCCCCCTGAGCCGTTCGAGACGAGGTCGGTGTGGCACGGCCCGTTCGGCTGGCGCCCCACTCCCGTGTACGACGGCGAGACGCTGTGCTCGGGCCACCAGATCGTCGGGCCGGCGCTCGTCGAAGAATTGACCACCACGATCGTCGCACGCCCCGGTGATCGCCTGTGGGTAGACGCCAGCGGAGACCTGTTCATCGATCTCGCCGCTGAGCCGGTAGGCGAAGCCGTGGCCCGAGCGGCCCGTGAACCCGTATTCGAACAAGACTGGGAAGCACAGGGCGAGGCCGCGGCGGACGAAACCGGGGCAACCGGTCGAGTTCCGGCCACTCGTGCGGACGGCGAGCTCGACCCGGTCGTGCTGGCCGTCATGCAGAACCGGCTGGACCAGATCAGCCGGCACATGGGCTGGGTGATGACCCGCACCGCCCGCAGCACCATCTTCAGCCAGAGCCACGACTTCTCGTGCTTTGTGACGACGCCCGACGGGACGCTGGTGGCCAACGCCGACGGCATCCCCATTCACACGGGCGGCGGCGGCTTCGCGGTGCGGGCACTGCTGGCCAAGTACGGCGGCCGCATCAATCCCGAGGACGTATTCCTGCTGTCGGACCCGTATGTGGCCGGCGGCAACCACCTGCCCGACTGGGTCATCGCCCGGCCGATCTTCGCCGCCCGTGAGGGCGGGCAAGAGCACAGCGCCGACGAGGAAGGCGTCGAAGCGCCGCCGCTCATCGGCTTCTGCTGCAACCGGGCACACCAGTCCGACATCGGCGGCGGCCTCGCCGGCACCTACAACCCCGAGGCCACCGAGATCTGGCAGGAGGGAATCCGCCTGCCCGTGCTCAAGCTGGTCGAAGCCGGCACCGTTCGGGAAGACCTCTGGGAGCTGCTGCTCATCAACTGCCGCACTCCCGAGCTGCTCGACGGCGACCTGCTGGCCATGATCGGCTCTACCCGCATCGGCGCCGAACGGGTCATCGGACTCGCCACCGAGCTGGGCATCGACGACTACCAAGCCTATCTCAACGGCGTGCTGGACCACGGCGAGCGCCGCATGCGCGCCGCCATCGCTGCGCTGGGTGACGGCGTCTGCTTCGGCGAGGACCGCACCGACAACGACTGCTTCGGCCCCGCCGACATCGCCGTGCGGGTCCGCATGACCATCACCGGCGACGAGATGGAGCTGGACTTCACCGGCACCGATCCGCAGATCGAGGGCTTCAAGAACAGCTCCGTCGCCAACACGTACTCCTCGGTGTTCTTGGCGCTGTCGTCGTTCTTCGACACCTCCATCCCCCGCAACGAGGGCACCTACCGGCCGGTCACCATCGTCGCCCCCGAGGGCAGCATCGTGAATGCCCGGCCGCCGGCGCCCATGACCATGAACACGGTGTACGTGGCGCACGAGATCGTGATCGCCACTTGGCAGGCGCTCGCCCAAGCCGACCCCGACCGGGCGTGCGCGGCTTGGTCGAAGACGATGCACGGCCACGTGGCGGGCCGCCGCGACGACGGCACTACTTGGGTGATGTACCAGTGGCACGCCATGGGCACTCCAGGGGCCACCGCGGAGCGGGACGGCTTCGCGCAGATGGGCCACCTGATCAGCCTCGGCGGCCTCGACATGCCCAACCTGGAGTTCCACGAGCAGATGTACCCGGTGCGCTACATCCGCCACGAGCAGCGCTGCGACAACGCCGGGCCTGGCCGCCGCCGTGGCGGCACGGGCATCCGCTACGAAGCCGACATCCTGGAGCCGGCGATCTGGTCGTTCCGGGCCGAGGGCCTCGACACGCCCTCGGGCCACGGCGTGCGCGGCGGCGGGACCGGCGGCGTGGGTCTCGAGTGGATCGCGCCCGTCGACACCGAGGCGGATGGTCCCACGTTTGTGCCGCCCAAGTACGGCGTTCGCCGGCTGGGTCCCGCCCGGATGATCGCCGACACGCCCGGGGGAGGCGGCTGGGGCGATCCCTTCGAGCGCGAACCCGCCTGGGTGCTGCGCGATGTCATGGACAGCGTGGTCAGCGTCGAAGGCGCCGAGCGCGACTACGGCGTGGTTATCGCTCCTGATGGTCTGAGCGTGGACACCGAGACCACCGCTCGTCTCCGCATCTCCAGCCGCGTTGAGGTGCCAGCCGACGCCTGATTGGGGCGCCCCTGCGGGAGTGCACCAACGCCCAGCACCCGCCAAGCGTTGGGCTACTGTCGCGGCTGGTGCCGGACCGAGATGGGCCGGCATATCGTTCTGCACATACTCCGGCACTGCGAGGCGGTGCCAGCCACAAGGGGGCAACAGATGGCCACAGCGGGTTCGATTCTGGGCAATCCCGTACAGCGACGGGAAGATCCCGGGCTGCTGACCGGGGCGAATCACTACGTCGACGACCTCGATATCGACGCCGCTCGCGTGGCGTTCGTGCGCTCGCCGGAGGCACACGCGGATGTCACCTCGATCGACACGTCAGCGGCCGAGTCGATGCCCGGCGTGCTGGCGGTGTACACCGCGGACAACCTGTCGGCAGACGCCTTCCAGGGCTTCCCGATGATCGACCCGGCGTACAACCGGCCGCCGCTGGCAACCGGCCGGGTGCGCTACGTCGGCGACCTCGTGGCGGCAGTCGTCGCCGAGACCCAGAATCAGGCCAACGACGCCGCCGAGGCTGTCGCCGTCGACTACAGCCCGCGGCCGGTGGTGTCCGACTTCGAGCGGGCTGCCGATCCCGACGCACCGGTCATCTGGGACGGCCAGGCATCCAATGTCTGCTTCCCGTTCGCCATCCCAGCGCCCGACGAGGAGACCGGCGTGCGCCCGAGCGTCGACGCGTTGACCGGGGCCGACCATGTCGTCTCCGAACGCATCGTGACCCAGCGGCTCGCGGGCGTGCCCATGGAACCCAACGGCTGCGTCGCCGTGCCGGGCGATGGAGGCGCAATGACGATGTACCTCTCGACCCAGGCTGCCCATTCGATGAAGGAGGCGCTTGCGCCAGCTCTCGGCCTCGAAGCCGAGCAGTTGCGCGTGATCGCGCCGTGGGTCGGCGGCGGCTTCGGCCCGAAGGCGGCCTGCTACGTCGAGTACATCGTGGCCGGCAAGGCAGCCCAGGCGCTCGGCCGGTCGGTCCGCTGGACCGAGACCCGCACCGAGAACATGCTCAACATGGTGCACGGTCGTGCCATGGTGATGAACGTCGACTTGGGCGTGCGCAACGACGGCAGCATCGTGGGTCTCAAGGCGCATGTGATCGCCGACGCCGGGGCCTACCCGGTGATCGGGGCGATCCTGCCGCTGCTCACCGGCATGCTGTCCCAAGCCGTCTACGACATCCCGGTGATCGACTTCGTCTCCCAGACCGTTGTCACCAACACCACGCCGATCGGTGCGTATCGCGGGGCAGGACGGCCCGAGGCCACCCAGATGGTGGAGCGAATCCTGGACAAGGCCGCCGCAGCCATCGGCATGGATCCTGCCGAGATCCGTCGCAAGAACTACCTCCAGCCCGACGCCTTCCCTGCGGCGCTGCAGACCGGTGTCGTCTACGACTCAGGCGAGTACGAGCGGGCGCTCGACGCGGTGCTCGACGCCTCGGGCTATGCGGACTTGCGTGCCACCCAGCAGGCCCGGCGAGATGCCGGCGACTCGAAGCTCATGGGCATCGGCGTGTCGTCGTACGTGGAGATCACCGCCCCGGTCGGCTTGCACGTCGAGTACGGCAGTACTGAGGTACACGAAGACGGAACGGCGACGATCCGGGTCGGCACCTCCAGCCACGGACAGGGTCACGCCACCGCGTTCGCCCAGATCGTGGAGGGCGTGCTGGGCATCTCGATGGACGACGTGACCCACATCGACGCCGATACCGACGAAGTGCCCTCGGGCGCAGGCACGCTCGGCTCCCGGTCGCTGCAGACCGCCGGCTCCGCGGTGTACCTGTCCAGCCAGGCAGTGCTCGAGAAGGGCAAGCAGCTCGCGGCTCACCTGCTCGAGGCCTCAGCCGACGACATCGAAGTGGCCGCAGGAGGACTCGCAGTCGCAGGCGTGCCGACCAGCGCGGTGAGCTGGGCCGACATTGCCAAGCTGGCCAACGACGACAGCGCCCGCCCGTCGGGCATCACTGCGGGCCTCATGGCCGAGGAGAACTTCGACGGATCCGATGCGACGTTCCCGTTCGGCTCGCATGTGGCGGTGGTCGAGATCGACCGCGACACCGGCGAGGTCGAGCTGGTGCGCCACGTGGCGGTCGACGACTGCGGGACGATCATGAACCCGCTGATCGTCAACGGCCAGCAGCACGGCGGCATCGCCCAGGGCATCGCGCAAGCGCTGTACGAGCACGTCGAGTACGACGAGAACGGCCAGCCTCGCACGCCGACTCTGGGCGAGTACTTGATTCCCTCGGCGGCAGAGCTGCCCAGCTTTGAGGTGTCCAACACTGAGACGGCCAGCCCACGTAACCCGCTGGGCGCCAAGGGCATCGGCGAGTCGGGCACGATCGGCTCGACGCCCGCAGTGCACAACGCCGTGTGCGATGCGGTTGCCCACCTGGGCATCGAGCACATCGACATGCCCTGCAGCCCGCAGAACGTCTGGCGAGCCCTGCAGAACGCCTGAGCTAGCGCCTCAGATCGGGGCGACAACAGGACCCACGAGTGAATTCCGCTCACGCGGGGCCAATCTGAACCGGTCGGTTAGGTTGCCGTGATGCTTTCGTGGAACGAGATCAGAGTGCGCGCCGCCCAGTTCGCTGCTGAGTGGGCGGACGCTTCCTATGAGAAGGGCGAGACGCAGACCTTCTACAACGAGTTCTTTGAAGTGTTCGGCAAGCGACGGCGCGATGTGGCGCGCTACGAAGAGCACATCAAGAAGCTCGACAACACGCATGGCTTCATCGATCTGTTCTGGCCCAGCGTGCTGGTTGTTGAACAGAAGAGCGCCGGACGCAGCCTCTTGGCGGCCGCTCAGCAGGCGGGCGCCTACTTCGATGCGATCTCGGAGCGGGAACGGCCGCGCCATCAGCTCTTGTGCGATTTCAAGACGTTCGAGCTCCTCGACCGCGACACACGCGAGGAAGTCCGCTTCCCGCTCTTCGAACTGCCGGACCACGTCGAAGACTTCGCGTTCATCGTCGGGCAACGGCGGCGGGCGCTGCGCGAGGAGGATCCGGTCAACATCGAGGCGTCAGAGCTGATGGGCCGGCTGCACGACGCGCTCGACGAGTCGGGCTACCAAGGTGAGGACCTCGAGCGCTTCTTGGTGCGGATGGTGTTCTGCATGTTCGCCGACGACTCGGGCATCTTCCCCCGCCAGGACATGTTTCTGCATCTCGTGGAGGAACGCACCTCAGTCGACGGCGCCGATCTGGGCCCGTGGCTCACACAGCTGTTCGAGGTACTGAACACCCCGGTAGAGCAGAGACAGCGCAAGCTGGACGAGGACCTGGCCAAGTTCCCCTATGTGAACGGCGACCTGTTCGCCGAGCGCTTATCGATCCCTGGCTTCGACAGCGAGATGCGCGCTGCACTGCTGGATGCGTGCCGGTTCAACTGGTCGAAGACCTCGCCGGCGATTTTCGGCGCACTGTTCCAGTCGGTGATGGAGCCGATCGAGCGCCGCTCCCAAGGAGCGCACTACACCACTGAGCAGAACATTTTGCGGGTGATCGAACCGCTGTTCCTCGACGACCTACGAGCAGAGTTCGACGCTCTCGTATCTACGCACACCGGCGATGTAGTGACCGAGCTCTGAAGAACCGCCCAAGTGCAACCCTGGCAGCGGATCCCACGACTGTGAGAGTGGGGCGCTCTAGCCGCTGCCATCGTGGCACCTAGCGTGGGCTTATGGGTTCGCGCCGATGCGCTCTGCTGACGGGCTTCACGCTGCTTGCCGCGGCGTGCTCAGGCGGCACCACAGACGCGACCACCGCCGGTGTGCCATCCACTGAGGCTGGCGCACCGGTTAGCGAGGACCCGAGCAGCGACACGTCCGGAGCGGCGACCGGTTCGACGGCGACCGAGGACTCGGCTGCGAGCGAGGACTCGGCTGCGAGCGACATCCCGGCTCCCCCGACGACGGCGCCGACCGGAGGCGCGGTGCAGCTCGATCCGAGAGAGACCGGGGCACTGCGCAACTTCCGCGGCTTCGAGTTCCCTCCTGCGCCTGCGGTACCCAGCGGACCGCTCAAGACCGCCGCTGCGAGCGATCTCGAAGCCGTGTGGAGCAATCTGTCACCCGATCTCACCGGGGCGATGGTGGCCCAGATCGGACTCCACGAAGACCCACGGCTGGGCTGGATCATCTCGGATTTGCTGCGATTCCTTCCCCCTGGCAGCGACCTCGCATTCGGAGCCGTCTCCGCGTTTGAACGGCTGACCGGGGTGCGACTGGCTGACGACCCCGTCGGCCAGCGCAGCCCCTGGCAGTCGATGACCGATCATCTGATCGCCTGGGATCTTCCCGCATTCGACGGCTACGCGGACTACAAGGCGCGGCTGTTCACGCAGATCGACGACCGTTGGCAGCCCTTCTTCGACGACAGCGAAGCCGACATCGACTGGCGCTGGGTGAGCTGGGGCGGTGTGCTCATCGACGACCGGCCGCTCGGCGACCCCAACCCCTGCCTACGCGGCTGCATCCCTGCGCTCGACGATCCCGCCGTCACCGACGCCGAGGGCGGCTCGTGGTATTCCGACGACGGCATCGTGTTTGCTGTTCTCGTCAACGGCGAGGCGCGGGCCTACCCACGCCACATCATGGAGATCCACGAGATGGTCAACGACACGCTCGGGGGACGCCGCATCGGCATGCCGTACTGCACGCTGTGCGGCTCAGCGCAGGCCTTTTTCACCGACGACGTTCCCGACGGCGTGTCGGTGCCGATCCTGCGCACCTCGGGGCTGCTGTCACGCTCCAACAAGGTCATGTACGACCGGCGGACCGCGTCGGTCTTCAACACGTTCACCGGCGAGGCGGTCTCGGGCCCGCTCCGGCGCCAAGGCGTCGTGCTCAACCAGGCAACGGTGGTCACCACCACCTGGGGCGAGTGGAAGGCCGCGCATCCAGAGACGACGATCGTGGCCGAAGACGGCGGCATCGATCGCAGCTACCCTCTCGACCCCCTGCGCGGGCGCGATGACCAGGGACCGATCTTCCCGGTTGGCGATGTCGACGATCGCCTCGGGGTGCACGATCAGGTCTTCGGTGTGGTCACTGATGACGGAGTCCCTATCGCATTCGCCGTCGACGCTGCGATTGCGACCTTGGAAGACGGCGGTGAAGTGGAATTCAGCGGGGTGACGCTGCAGCTCGACGGGGGCGGTCTGCGTGCCGCCGATGCCGTCGGCAACGAGATCGAGGGACACCAGTCGTTCTGGTTCGCCTGGAGCCAGTTCATGGACGGCACGCTCCTGTGGACAAACGTGCAATGACGTAGCCTCTGGGTTCGCACGCTGCGCGACCGTCTCGGAACCTGGGATCGGCGCGCCACGAGAAGGGGAGCCCCATGAGCCCAGTCACAGCAAGCAGGGACGCAGCGACCGATCCGGTCATCGTCGCAACCGCCCGCAGCCCGATCGGCCGCGCCTTCAAAGGCTCGCTGACCGAGATGCGTCCCGACGACATGACAGCGCAGATCGTCACCAAGCTGCTCGACAAGGTGCCCGATCTGCCGCACGGCGACATCGAGGATCTCATGCTGGGCTGCGGGCAGCCCGGCGGCGAAGCCGGCTTCAACATCGCCCGGGCCTCGGCCATCCTGGCCGGCCTCGACGAGGTTCCCGGCACCACGGTCAACCGCTACTGCTCCTCGTCGCTGCAGACCATCCGCATGGCCGCGCACGCCATCCGAGCCGGCGAGGGCGATGCCTTCATCGCCGCCGGGGTCGAATGTGTCAGCCGCTACGACAAGGGCAACTCCGACAGCCTGCCCGGCACCACCAACCCGCAGTTCCGGGCCCCCGGCGAGCGCACCAAGGTGCGGTCCGAAGGCGGCCACGGCGACTGGACTCCTGCTCCGGGTCTGCCCGACCTGTACATCGCGATGGGCCAGACGGCTGAGAACGTCGCCGAGCACAAGGGCGTCAGCCGCCAGGCGATGGACGAGTACGGCGTGATGAGCCAGAACAAGGCCGAGGATGCGATCGGCCGCGGCTTCTTCGAGATGGACATCACGCCGCTGGAACTGCCCGACGGCAGCGTGGTCACCACCGACGACGGCCCCCGCGCCGGGGTCACTTACGAGGCGGTCAGCCAGCTCAAGCCCGTGTTCCGGCCCGACGGCAGGGTGACTGCCGGCAATGCGTGCCCGCTCAACGACGGGGCCGCTGCGGTCATGGTGATGAGCCGCCAGCGTGCCGAAGAGCTCGGCATCACCCCGCTGGCACGCATCATCTCCTCTGGCGTGTCGGCGCTGAACCCCGAGATCATGGGTCTCGGACCGATCGAGGCCTGCAAGGCGGCATTGGCCCGTGCTGGCATGACGATCGACGACATCGACATGGTCGAGATCAACGAGGCGTTCGCCGCCCAGGTGATCCCCTCAGCCGATGATCTGGGCATCGACTTGGTCGATCAGCTCAACCTCAACGGCGGCGCCATTGCCTTGGGCCACCCATTCGGCATGACCGGCGCCCGCATCATGACCACGCTGCTGAACGGCCTCGCCGACCGTGACAAGAGCATCGGGCTCGAGTCGATGTGCGTCGGCGGGGGTCAGGGCATGGCCATGATCGTGGAGCGGCTGAACTAGCCGCCTCCCGCGGCTCGACCCATAACTGCCGCGCCTTTCTGCGGCGCGTCGGCAACACTGGCAAGGTGAGCACGACTCCTGCTGCGCGACCCCGGCCAATCGAAATCGTCCCCTCGGTTCTGCCTGCGGACTTCGCGCGCCTCGGCGATGAGTGCGCCGCCTTGGAGACGGCAGGGGTGGACCGCATCCAGTGGGACGTCATGGACGGCGTGTTCGTGCCGAATCTCACCTTCGGCCCCGACGTCATCGCTGCTTGCCGGCCGCACGCCAAGGTGATGTTCGAAGCGCACCTGATGGTCGTCGACCCCGATCCGATGCTCGGCGCCTACGTCGACGCCGGATGCGAGATGCTGATCGTCCACGCCGAGTCGGTGACGCACCTGCACCGGTCGCTCAACCGCGTGGCTGAGCTGGGCGCCAAGCCGGCGGTGGCCATCAATCCGTCGACACCGATAGATGCCGTGTCGCATGTCCTCGACCTTGTCGACATGGTGCTCGTGATGACCGTCAATCCCGGATTCGGCGGGCAGGCGTACATCGCCACGATGGAGCCCAAGATCGCCGCGCTGCGACAGCTCATCGACCAGAGCGGGTCGGCGGGGGCATCGGGTTCAGGCATCGACATCGAGGTAGACGGCGGCATCTCGGCTGACACCATCGGCGGTGCCGCCGCGGCGGGTGCGAACGTGCTGGTCTCAGGCAGTGCGCTGTACCGCTACGCCGACGGCCTCGCTCACGGCGTTGCCGACCTGAGATGCCGGGCGGAGGCTGCGAGCCGCGCATGACGGCGCGCCGGCGCTGGATCCTCGTCACTGTTGCCGCCGTCGCCGTCGCCGGGGTGCTGCGAGTCACGGTGTTCGCCAGCGATCGCGAGCCCTCAGTCGAGGAGTTCTGCGACGAGTTCGCCCACTTGCTGCTCATCGACGAGCTCAGCTTGGCGGTCAACCCGAACGACGACACTGCCACCCGGGAGGCCATGGAGCGCACCGCCCGCCAGTTCGCCGACGCGGCGGCTGCGGCACCAGCCGAGATTCAGCCCGACATGGGAGTGCTGGCCGATCTGACCGCCGCACTGAGCGATGCCGTCGCCGATACCAACGCCCGCGAAACGTTCGACCGGGCTGCGGCACTGATTGCGGCACAGGATCCTTACCTGGAAACGCAGGACGCCGCGGCACAGCGAGTCGTCGATTACGTCACCCGCAATTGCATTGCTGCGCCTGGCTAAACCAGCCGCACGAGCATTGCTGCACCTGAATAGGCCAGCCGCACGAGCATTGCTGCACCTGGCTAAACCGCTAGATCATCTCGCCGCGCTTGACGATCACGTGGTCGCACAAGCCGTATGCCTTGGCCTCCTCGGCGGTGAACCAGCGATCTCGCTCGGAGTCCAGCAGGATCTGCTCGACGGCCTGGCCGCTGTGCATCGCAGTGCGCTCAGCCATCAACCGCTTGACGTAGGCCATCTGCTCGGCCTGGATGGCGATGTCCGATGCCTGGCCGCGCACGCCGCCTGAGGGCTGATGCATCATCACCCGAGCATGGGGCAAGCAGTAGCGCTTGCCGGGCGCTCCGGCGGTCAGCAGGAACTGGCCCATCGAGGCACCCAGGCCCAAGCACACCGTTGCCACATCGCACGCAGTGAACTGCATCGTGTCGTAGATGGCCATACCCGCCGTGACCGAGCCGCCGGGGCTGTTGATGTAGAGCGAGATGTCCCGGCCGCGGTCCTGACCCTCCAAGTACAGCATCTGTGCGCACACGACGTTGGCGATCTGATCGTCCACTTCGTCGCCCAAGAACACGATGCGGTCGTCCAGCAGCCGGTTGGAGATCTGCGTCCAGCCGCTGACGCCGCTGGCGTCGAACGCCCGCTGTGCATCAGGCGCCGACGCGGAGATCGAGGAAAGATCGGTCATGCGGCGCAGGCTACCGACGAGTCCACCACCGCCTACCGGTGGGCCGAAGTCGGCGGCGGATCGATGGCAGCATTCAGCTGAGCGCGTCGGGAGTCTCGACCGAGACCAATCCGATCAGCCCCGGTTTGCTGCGGGATTGAGCTGCTGCAGCTTCGCTGCGAGCGCCCGCAGGGCACGACCGCGGTGGCTGATGCTGTTCTTCTCGTCAGAAGTCAGCTCGGCAAACGTCCGCAGCGGCGCCTCGTCAGCCACGAACACCGGGTCATAGCCGAAGCCGCCGTCGCCGCGGGGTGCTGCTGCGATGCATCCCTCCACGGCACCGTCGGCGAGCACATCTCGGCCGTCGGGAAACACCACCGTCACCACCGTGCGGAACCGGGCGCGTCGCTGTGGCGGCAGCATGTCCTGCAGCGCCGTCAAGAGCTTGGCCAGGTTCGCAGCGGCATCCTGCTCAGGCCCTGCGTAGCGGGCGCTGTGCACGCCAGGGACTCCCCCCAGCGCATCGACTTCCAGCCCTGTGTCATCCGCGATCGCCGGTTCGCCGGCCGCTGCGCACACGAACCGTGCCTTGATGAGCGCGTTGGCTTCGAGCGTCTCTCCGTCCTCGGCCACATCGCCCAGTCCCGGCGGACGCGGCACGATCTCGACGTCCGCCATGGCCTCCCGCAGCACCGCGGCAATCTCGACCGCCTTGTGCGGATTCGCAGAGGCCATCACCAGTCGCATGTGCTCGACCTTCCGCCGACGCCCCACGGTTGGCTCGCCGGTCCGCTGGCGGGAGCAGCACCAGCATCACGCCGGCGGCGTGACAAGCACCGCCCGCTGCAGCTCGATGATCTCCGCGATGCCCGAACGGGCCAATGCCAGCATCGCGTCGAGCTGGGCGTCGTCGAACGGATCGCCCTCAGCAGTGCCCTGCACCTCGACGAAACGCCCGCTGCCCGTCATGACGACGTTCATGTCCACCTCGGCGCCGGCATCCTCGGCATAGGGCAGATCCAGGCAGGGCACATCGTCGACGATGCCGACGGAAATGGCTGCGCACTCGTCCGTCAGCGGGTGCTGGCTGATCAGCCCGTCCCGTACCAGCCGGGAGCACGCATCGTGAAGGGCCACGTACCCGCCACAGATCGAGGCCGTACGCGTCCCCCCGTCGGCCTGCAGCACGTCGCAGTCCACGGTGACCTCGCGCTCCCCCAGCGCCGCCATATCGCACACCGCCCGCAGTGCCCGCCCGATGAGCCGCTCGATTTCGAGCGTGCGGCCCTTCTGCTGGTTGCGCTTGGCCTCCCGACCCACCCGTTCGGGACTCGAACCCGGCAGCATCGAGTATTCAGCAGTGACCCAGCCGGTCCTCCGGCCCCGCATCCAGCGGGGCACATCGTCGTCGATCGACACGGTGCACAGCACCTTGGTACGGCCGAAGGACACCAGCACCGAACCCGGCGTCTGATCGGTGAAGTCGCGTTCGAAGGAGACCGGGCGCAGCTCGCCGGTTGCCCGGCCGTCGGGGCGCGTCACAGCCGCGACTCAGCTTCGGACCCTGTCTCAGCGTCGGGCACAGTCCCAGCGCTCACGCGAAATAGCTCGCGCCGGTACGAGCCACGGCCACATCGCCGCTGAACACTTCGCCTGCCTCGGCCAGATGATCCTCGGGATCCGAACCCGGTGGCACATGGGTCACCACGAGCTGGCGCGCTCCCACGTCGTTGGCATCGGCAGCCAGCCAAGCGGCGCTGACGTGGGGGATGCTGGGATCGTCGGTAGCCGCAAGCAGCGTGCCCTCCCCCACGACCAGATCGGGCGGAGGCCTGTTGACGTCTCGGCTGAGCGCAGCGAGCGCCCAGCCCCGGCCGGTGTCGGACGTGTAGACGATCGACTTGCCGTCGTTCTCAAAGCGCATGGCCAGCGTCTCGACGGGATGATCTGTGCGCGAGAACAGCACGTCGATGTCACCCACACGCGCCTGGGAGGAATCCTTCACCATCTCCCAGCCGAAGAGATCAGAGCTGTCGCCGTACGCCTCGGTGACCTCGCGCACGCCCTCGGTCGCCAGGACGCGAATGTGCTCCATGCCCATGTAGTACTTCGCTGCGTTGTAGACGACTGGCAGCTCGGCGCAGTGATCGGGATGGTGGTGGCTCACCAGCAGCGCATCGACTGTCTGCAGCCGCATATGGCACTGCAGGTTGGCGAACGTGCCGGGTCCGCAATCCACCCACAGCGCTGTTGTGTCGCTTCGCACGAGGTAGCCGCTGCAGGACTCGCCAACGGCGGCATAGCTGCCCGAACAACCCAACACCGTCACCGAGAGCCCGCTCACGGGGGCCGATACTACGCACGCAGCCGACACGACTCACATCGGGCCCGGATCGCCCGGTAGCTGCTGGCCACGGGAGTCGCGCGGCCATGCGACCATTCCCGTGGCTGACCTGCTGTTTCCCGCTCTTGTTCGCTGCGCTCACGGGCCGCGCTCGGGCCACGGCTTCGCCTTGCGGCTCAGCCTCCTAACGAGTCACGCAACGCGTTCCGGCTGCCAGCGTCCGGATGCGGCCTCCCGAGTCGAAGACGCCCGCCAGTTCGCCGTCGGTGGCGTCGAGGATGACTGACGGGGGTGCGTCGGCGGTGCCCGGAATGAAGGTGGCTGCCGGATAGGCCGCAGCGACGTGATCGCGCATGCTGCCAACGCCGATCCCGGCCGCAGTTCGCAGCATGTACGGATCGGGACCGAACGTGCCCAAGTGCCAGGACATGAAGTGCTCACCGGCAGGGTCCCGATAGTGGTAGCCGTCCTCGGGATCGCCGAAGAAGGCCAGCACGCCGGGCCACTCCACCACTCGCAGCCGACTGCCTGGACAGTCGCCGTAGATCGAGAACGGATCGATCCAGCCGGTATCGGTGACCGGTTGGCCGAGCGCATCGATGAGCACGCCCAATGCCGGTTCGACGGATGCGCCGAAGCTGACGATGCCTAACCCGTCGCCGTCGAGCACGACGCCGGCCGGGTTCGGAACCGCCGCAGCACCCAGCCGTCCGGCCTCGGTGGTCGCCGTGCTGTCGCCCGCGCCGGTCGTGGCGCCCTGCGGCGCAGTCACGAGCGATGCCGGCGGGCGGTCGCTTCGGGGCATCTCTCCCGGGAGCGTGGTCTGTGTGACCTCCAGCGACAAGGCCGTCGTCGGTGCCGAGGTGGCAGCGACCCGGATCGGCGGGCTGGTGCACGCGACCGCGGGCAGAACCGACGAGACGGCGAGACCTGCGAGGGTCCTCAGCAGGCGGTTCGGCACCGACGGTCGCATTGCGTCAACGGTACGACCGTGGTTCTCGCTTTCGGCCAGAGAAGCCGGAGTCTTGATTCAGGGCCGGATGTCAGAAATAGATGACGTCTCCGACGTTGGCGGCAGCGATCTCGAGATCGTCGGTCCATGCGCCTACTGAGAGGTACTTCCAGCCGTGGTCGCTCACCACGAACACGATCACGCCGCTGCCGATGCCGACGGCGGCTTTGCGTGCGCCGGCCAAGGCCGCCCCGCCCGAGATGCCTGAGAATACGCCTTCGGCTGCCAGCATCCGTGTCGCGTCGATCGACTCGCGTGGGCGGACGATCATCTTGCGGTCTAGCAGGTCGGCACCGCCCCAGCTCTCGAAGATCGGCGGCACGTAGCCCTCGTCGAGGCTGCGCAGCCCTTCGACCTGTTCGCCTGCGGGCGGCTCGACCGCCCAGACCTGCACGCCGGGGACCTGCTCTTTGAGGTAGCGGCCAGCGCCGAGCAGGGTCCCGCTGGTGCCCAGACCGGCGACGAAGTGGGTGACGTCGGGAACATCGGCCACGATCTCGGGGCCGGTGGTGCGGTAGTGCACCTCCGGGTTGGCTTCGTTGCCGTACTGGTAGAGCATCGTCCAATCGGGATTGGTGTCAGCCAACTCGAGGGCCATCCGCACGGCCCCGTTGGATCCTTGCTCGGCCGGGCTGGAGATGATCTCGGCACCGTAGATCTCGAGCATCTTCCGCCGCTCAGCAGTCACATTGCCGGGCAGCACGATCTTTACCCGGTAGCCGCGGCGCTGGCCCAGCATGGCCAAGGCAATCCCGGTGTTGCCCGAGGAGGGCTCGATGATCACCGAACCCGGCGCAAGGGCACCGTCGGCTTCGGCCCGGTCCAGCATCGCCAGCGCCACGCGATCCTTCACCGAACCCGTCGGGTTGTGCCCTTCCAGCTTGGCGTACAGCGCGACCGATGGGTTGGGGCTGAGGCGGCTGACGTCCAGCGTGGGGGTGCCGCCGATCAACTCATCAACGGAGCGATAGACGGCCACGGCGCGGACTCGACCGTGGGGTTGGGAGCGAGGCCGTACCGGCTCAGCCGCCGGCGACGGCAGGCAAGATCGACAGCTCGTCGCCGTCAGCCAGCGCGGTGTCCATCTGGGAGAGGTAACGCACGTCCTCGTCGTTGACGTAGACGTTCACGAAGCGGTGCAGGCTGCCGTCTTCCGCGAGCAGATTGGGCGCGATCGCTGGGAATTGGCCGACCAGCCACGAGACTGCCTCGGCCACCGTGGTGCCCTCTGCATCGACCTTCGACTGCCCGTTGGCGTGCGGTCGAAGGACGGTGGGCAAGCGGACGGTGACAGCCATCGGAGCTCCCGGTTCAGCGGTACGGGTGGTGGAAGGGATCCGGTGCCAAGAACCAGCCTGATTCGGGCAATTCCTGACCTGATAGCTCAGGATTCTACGGGCCGCGGTCGCCGCCAGCTACGTCGGTCCTGGATCGGTGCAGGCGCCGAGACTGTCAGCCGTACCCTGCACGCTGTGGCAGACGACCGGATTGTCGTGGCGTCGAACCGGCGTGCGCGGCGCAACTACGAAGTGCTCGACACCTTCGAGTGCGGCATGGTGCTGCGCGGCACCGAGGTGAAGTCGCTGCGCGCCGGCGGCGCCCAGATGGGCGACGCCTATGCCCGTGTCCGCAACGACGAGATGTGGCTGATGGGCCTGCACATCGCCCCATGGACCCACGCATCGCCGGCCTTGGGCCACGAGGTCGAGCAACCTCGCAAGCTGCTCATGCACCGCGCCGAGATCAACCGGCTGCGTGCCCGCACCGAACAGGACCGCCTGCAGCTCATCCCGCTGGAGATCTACTTCCGCGACGGGCGCGCCAAGATCGAACTCGGCCTCGCCCGGGGCCGCCGCCTGTACGACAAGCGGCAGGCGATCCGCAAGCGCGAGACCGATCGCGAGGCACAGCGGGCATTGCGCCATAGGTCCGCCTAGGAGACCGCTGATTTATTCGGATTCGGGCAAGTCTGCAACGCTCTGACCTGCGGCTTTGTGCCCATGAATCGGCGATTTCGGCAATTGCTCAGCAGTCTCCTAGCGCGGTGTCCGCATACCTACGCTGCCAACCACCGAACCCGACAACCACAAAACTGGGCTTCCCCCGGAATCTAGGAGGCATGCTCTAAGCCCAGATCCACCGGTGGGGTGGGTGGTGTGGTGTTGGGCGGGTTGTGGGTGGGTTGGTTTGTGGCTGGGGCGGGTTTGGTGGGTTCGGACGCGTGCGGGGTCGGCGGCGGCTTGGGGGGTGGTTTGTGTGCTGCGCCTCGGGGGTGTGCTGCGCGGCGCTGCGTGGCGCTGGGGTTTGCTCAGCAGCGCTGGGGCAGGTTGCGGATGTGTCGCAGCGCGGCGGTGAACTGGGCTGCCCAGGGCCATCGGGCCGGGAGCCGCAGTGAGGTGTTTCTGACTCTTCGCGACAGATTGCCGGGTTTTTCAAGCAGCGTCGGCGTGCTGGCGGTGGTGTTGGGTTGGTCATGGCAGTGGGCGGTTTCGGCGGGCGTGGCGGCGTTGGGCGTCGGCTTGTCGGAGGCCGTCTCGGCGGGCTCGGCGGATCTGTTCTCCTCGGCCTTGGTGCTCGTCTTGGGGGGTGACGTATCCGATGCCTTCGTGCAGCCGGTTCTCGTTGTAGTGGGTCCGGACGCGTTCGGGCTCCCGGGCGAGATCGGCGGGACGGTCCAGCGTGTCGAGGTAGGGGTGCTCGTCTTTGAGGTGCCCGAAGAGTGACTCGATCCAGGCTTGGTCGGTGGGCGTGGATGGGCGGCCGAAGTGCTGGACGATCGAGCAGGCGGCCATGAAGCGGGCGGTGTCGCCGGCGCGCATCTCGGGGCCGTTGTCCGACAGCGCCAGCAGCAGCGGGATGTCGTCGTGCTGAGGCGGCTCGGCGTCGGGATCGGCCAAGCGGGCCGCGATCTCGTCGGTGAGCAGCCCCTCGGCTTGGAGCGCTTCGGCGGACAGCACTCGAGCGGCGACCGAGTCCGGGGTGCCGGTGAGGTGGGCGGCGATCCACTTGCGGGACACGACATCAACGATCGCGTAGGCGTGCTTGGCGGGCCGGCATCGGGGGAACTGGGTGCCGTCCCAGCACCACAGCTGGTTGGGGCGCCACTCGCACCAGCCGGGCCACGGCGAGCGAGCCGTCCGCTTGGGGCGCGGCACGCCTGCCAGGGCGAGGCCGTGACCTGCGAGAACGCGGTCCACGCTGGACGGCGACACCCACACCCGGCCCAGACAGGAGCCCCGGTGGGCGAGCTTGCGATGGGACCGGTCGACGTCGCCCCATTCGTCGAACAGCTTCACGATCTCGTCGCGTTCCCACCCCAGCAGCCCATGGACCGCACGGCCCCCGGGGCGGGCGTCATCGAGCCGCCCCGCGTCGCGGCGCCGGGACCAGCGCCACGCCCGGCGCCGATCGATGCCCAGCACCGCGCACACCCGGCCGTGGGTCCATCCCGCTGCGGTGGCGTCGTCGATCAGCCCCAGCAAGCACTCCTTGGCGGCCCCATCGACGCGGGCGGGAACAGGGCCGCTCATCCCCAGCCCGTTTTTCCCCGCAGCACCGCCAGCTCCACGGCCTGCTCCACAACAGTGCGGCCCAGCCGCTCCACCTCCGCCCGCAACGCCGCCGCCTCGGACGCCTCGGCCCGCGTCCGGCGTGGCCGCCCAGGCTTCGACGCCCCCAACGCAGCGATCGCCCCGTCGCGTGCCACCGCACGCAAACGAGACACCACCGACCGATCCACGCCGGCCTCCGCCGCCGCCTCGGCCTGGGTGATCTGCCCAGTCAGCATCCGCACCCACAAGTCGTACTTCTGCTCCGCTGTGAGCATCTTCCTCGGTCTCCGGCCCGGCGGAGCGGTCATCGGCAGCCTCCTGCGCTGAGACCGCCAACCCTGACCGACGCTGCTCGAAAAAACTCAGAACCCGTCGCGCAAAATCAGACGCAACACAGAGGGTGGGTCGGCCGCTGCGGTTGACGAGCCGTCCGGGGATGTTGAGCAGGCGTCGGGCGATGGTGGCCCCAACGGTGAGCTTGCGGGGTTCGTGGACCCGGCCGATGCGCGCGGTCCAGCGTGCGATGTTGTGGGCGAGGACGGCGAAGGCGAGCCAGGCGGCGTTCGCCGCGAACCGTCCTGAGGGGCAGTGGGCGAGGCCGCCGGCTTTGATGTCGCGGATGGCTTGCTCGACGCGGGCGTGAGCGCGGTACGCGGTGTCGGCTGCTTTGGTGTCGAGCCCCTCAGCGGGTATGTCGGTGACCACGGCGTGGTGGCGCCAGTTCGGCCACAGCTCGGCTTGGCCGCCGGCGAGGCGGGTGCGGCGCACCACGAGGCGCACCGTGCGCTTGGGCTTGCCCGCGGCGCGTCGGCCGCTGGTCAGCGTGGCCTGGGCGACCTGGGCTTCGCCGTCGTCGGTGTAGCCGATCGGTGTCCAGTCGTCGTCGCCGATGGCGGCGATCGCCTTGTCGACAGCAGGGTTGCGGGCGATCGCGATCAGGAACCTCGTGCCGTGCGCGTCGAGCTTGTCGATCAGGTCCCACGAGAAGAACCCCGCGTCAGCTCGAAGCGTGAGCGCCGCGCCCGGCGCCAGGCGGCGCACCCGCGCCAAGGTCTCCGCGGCGAAATCGACGTGTCCCCGCTGCGAGGAGCCCTTGCGCATCCGGGAGTGCACGATCTCACCGGTGTCGTCGCGGGCCGCCACCAGCGGGTGATAGCCGAGCCGCCCGCCGTGGCCGTACGCGGCGCCGTGCTTCGCGTCGCTGTGCACCCCCCACAGCGTGGAGTCGATGTCGACCGTGATCGCTTCCGCGGCCGGGGCGGCCCCAGCAGCCCACGCACGGCCCAACGCGAGCTCCTGGGCGCGGTCGAGCTGGCGCACATGACCCCACGAGAACGACCTCGCGAACGTCCCCAGCGTGGACGGCGCCACCGGCGCGAACCCAACCACCGCCCCAGCCGAGCCGGCCCGCAGCCGATCCGCGTCAGAGAAGAACGACCCGCCCACCAGCATCGAGCACACCGCCGTGAGCACCTTCGCTCCCGACCCGCGGCCCGCCGCCGGCGGACGCACAGTCTCGTCGATCAAGCCCTCCAAGCCCAGCCGGCCCGCCAAGGTGCCCACCGCCAGCAGACCCGCGTCCCCCACCAAAGAGCCCTCGTCGAACACTGCCTCGACCCGGTCCAACAACCGCGTATCATCGCTCACAGAAAGTGCCTCCCGTCATGGCATCACGCGGTGTGTTGCGTCTGACTTCGCCGCGGAGTGTGGGGCGGGAAATGGTCCAAGTCTGGTTGTGTTCTCGCTGAGGAGCGAAGGAGCATCAGATGACGATCAGCGAGGGTCGGCGACGGCCCAAGAAGCTGTCCGCGGAGACGAAGTGGGAGATTTATCTGCAGGTCACGAGCGGGGCGATCACTCAGGCCGATGCCGCCCGCAAGTGGGGGGTGGACGTGTCGACGGTGATCACGATCCGGCGCACGGTCAAAGACGCTGCTTTGGCTGCGTTGTCCCGCAAGCCGGGGCGGCCTGGGGGGAGCGGAACTGGGAGCTCGAAGAGGCCCAGGCGGAGATCGGCCGGCTCACCGAGGCGGTCAAGGCCCAAGCGATCGAGTTGGCGATCGTGCGGGGAAAATCCGGCTGGGACTGAGCGGGCCGGTCCCGGCGAGAGTCCCCGCCGAGGTGAAAGAACTGGTCCTCAAGACTGTCGACGACGCTGTCGCCGCCGGTTTGTCGCACAGGTGGGCTGCTGGGGTGTGGCAGGTCTCCGACGACCGGGTGCATCGCTGGCGGGCCCGCCGCCGCGAGCTGGGCACTCTCAGCGACCTTGCCCCGGGCGGCGCTGCGGTCCATGGGCTGCTGGGGTGGGAGATCGAGGAGATCCTCGCGGTCGCCGAGGAATGGGGGCCGACCGACCGGTCCCACCGCAAGCTCGCCCACCGAGGCTCCTACGAGGGCCGGGTATGGGTGGCGCCCTCGACGTTCCGGCGCGTTCTGGCTGCTCACGGCCTTGTGCCGGCTCAGCGGCCCCCGGTACCGAAACAGCCAAAGACGCCGTGGCCGCACTGGCTGGTCTGGGCGCCGAACCGGGTCTGGATCTGGGACGTCACCCACTTCGGGCGCGCCCGGCGCTGCGTGTTCGCCATCGTCGACATGGTCTCCCGCTACTGGGTCGCCACCCTGGTCTCGACTGAGGAGACCTCCACCCAGGTGCGAGTCGTCTTCGACCAAGCACTCGCCGCCCAAGGCCTCGACGAGCTGCTCACCGACGAACGCCTCGATCTCGACCCCGACGACCCCGACCGGCCGATCCTGCTCGCCGTGTCCGACAACGGCCCCGCAATGACCAGCCGCGACACACGCGTCTGGATGGCGATGATGGCCATCGCTCAGCACCACGGCCGCCCCCGCACCCCCACCGACCAAGCCTGGATCGAGAGCTTCTTCGGCCGCATCAAGCACGAATGGCCCCACCTGCTCGACATCGCCGACCCCGACCTGCTCGAAACCGAGCTGGCCCGCGTCCGGACCGACTACAACACCGTCAGACTGCACCAAGCGATCGGCTACGTCACCCCCGACGACGAACACCACCACCGAGGAGAAACGATCCGCGAGGCACGCCGGCAAGGCCTCCAACAAGCCCGAACACGACGGCTCGAACACAACCGCCGCAACACCAACAAACCCGAGGAGACAACATGACTTGGTTCATTACCGAGCCGAACTCCGCGGAAGACTCAGACACACCTCAACCTCAAGAGGCCCTTCCAGCGGACGCACACCCACCCTCACACCAACCCCACCGGTGAATCTGGGCTCAGCACTCACGCGCTGCTCATGTTCCGCAGGCCAGGAATCAGCCGCTCTGCTGTCGATCAGGCAATTCGGACCCGACAGCCAAGAGCCCGCGACGCCGCAGCCAACAGCACTCAATGTCGCGGACACCGCCCAGCTAAGCCTCGGTACCCTGAGAGCGTGCCTGCTCTCGACCCGCGATCGCCGACCACCGGTCCCGAGTGCAACGTGCGAGCCCGTGACTTGCCCGCACTCATCGCTGATTATGACGGCCGCGCTCGCCTCGTCGGCATAAGGCAGTTCTGCAAGGACTGGGCGGCATCTGACCATCCCATGCGCCTCGAGATGATCGCCGCTGCCCCCCGCCGGGTTCATTGGTGGCACCGATTCGGTGCCCGCCGCTTCGACATGCGCAGGATCGCCGCTGTAGTCGACGCGTTGTGCGATCGGGATGGCGTACCGGCTCCGACGTGGGCTCAGCCAGCGCGCCGGCGCCGCGCTATCAGCCTCACCGAACCTCAGTTTCCCTCCACCCCATGGAATGACTACGAGAGATCGGAAGCGCCACCAGCGTGCGCACGCCACGACGTTTGGTTCCGACCGGTCGACATCGAAGACCATCGGGTACATGGGTTCAGCTGATCCCACCCCCCATGTCGGCGACACGCCGTTCAATGCCGCTGACATGCAGCGCTACTTCGCTGAACTCGACGACACCCTGGCCCAGGAAGGCGTGGACGAACAGCTGCATCTGTTCGTCGCAGGGGGAGCGGTAATCGCCACGAGGACCGACGCACGCCTCACGACCGATGTCGACGTTGTCTCCGACGGCATGACCGATCAGCTGCGCCGCTGCGTAGCCGATGTGGCCCAACGCCACCCCGGGCTGCGCACGAAGTGGCTCAACGACGACGCCATCGTCAAGCGCGTGAACCTCCCCATGGAGCCCGATCGCCTCTACGAGGGACGCACCCTCGTGATCGACTCCGCCGGTGACCGTTACGTGTTGGCCATGAAGCTCGCGAGCGGACGGCACATCGACCGGCCTGATTGCGAGCTCCTCATCCGTTCACTCGGCATCACCGACCTCGGCGAACTGATTTACCTCATCCAACAAGGCGTCCCCGAGTCCAGACAGCATCCGGCGATGGCCCTTTTCGCCGCCGAACGCCTGCGCGATGCATACCCGAGCCAAAGTCGATCCCCGAGGTCCGGCGAGGGCCTGCCCCTCTAGTCGACGAACACCGCGACTCTGCTGCTGCGGGTCCTCGACGCCGACGCTTCCAGCGATGCCAGCGCTGCGGTCTGGGCGATGCGGATGTCGAGCTAGGAGACTGCTGATTTATTGGCCGCGATTTCCGCGTGGGTGGTGGGTGCGCGCGGGACACTGGTCGGATGCAGGGGACGGCTGGGTCGGATCGGGTGTTGTTGGACGCGGATGCGTTGGTGGGGGGGTGGGCTTCCCCCGGAATCTAGGAGGCATGCTCTCAGAGGAATAGGGGAGCGATGCCTGAGACAAGAAGAAGGTTCGATCCGGAGTTCCGCGCTGGCGCGGTGAGGATCGTGATCGAGACCGGCAAGCCGATCGCTGTGGTCGCCCGGGATCTGGGGATTCATGCGGGGACTTTGGGCAACTGGGTCAAAGCGGAGCGCCGAGCGGCCGGCGAGGGGGCGCTCGACGCTGACGAGCGTGCCGAGCTGGTGCGGCTGCGGCGCCGCTGCGCTGAGCTGGAGATGGAGCGCGATGTGCTCAAACGATCCGTGGTCCTGTGGGTGAACGAGGCGACAAAGTGAGCGCGGCGCGTTTTGTGGTCTCCCAGAGGACCGAGCACCGGATCCCCCACGCGGTTGCTTGCCGGGCGCTGGGGCTGTCCGAGTCGTGGTTCTACCGGTGGCGGGGCGGCCCGCCGTCGGGCATCGAGGCCCGCCGCGCCGAGCTCGGCGCCGCGGTCAAGGACTGCTTCGACGGCTCGGAGGGGACCTATGGGTCGCCTCGGATCCGGGTGCAGCTGCGCCGGGCGGGCCGGGCGGTGTCGCGCAGGTCTGTGGAGGCCTCCATGGCCCGCCAGGGCCTGGCTGCGCGCCCCAAGAAGCGCCGGCGGAGCCGAGCGGGCAACGGCGAGGCTGCAGCGGAGGACCTGATCGGGCGCGACTTCACCGCAGCGGCGCCCGACCAGCGCTGGGTCGGGGACTTCAAGGAGATCCCCACCGGCGAAGGCAAGGTCCACCTCGCGACGGTGATGGACCTGTACAGCCGGCGCATCGTGGGGTTCGCCACATCTGACCGGCACCCCACCGCGAAGCTCGCTCAGGCCGCCATCGAGGTGGCCGTCGCCACCAGAGGCGGCGACGTGGCCGGAGTCATCTTCCACACCGACAAGGGCTCCCAGTACACCGCCGGGGACTTCGCCAAAGCGTGCGACAAGCTCGACATCACCCGCTCGACAGGGCGGGTCGGCTGTGCGTTGGACAACGCCGCCGCCGAGTCGCTCTTCTCCACCCTCACCCACGAACTGCTGTACCAGCGAGACTGGGCCACACGCCGCCAAGCCCGCCGGGACATCGCCCGATGGATCACCGACTGGTACAACACCCGACGGCTCCACAGCACACTCGACATGACCAGCCCGACCGACTACGAAAACACCAACACCGACTAACCAACCCTCCACAATTGGGGGGAAGCCCATACCGTCTCCATCACCTAGATGATTAGTTCCAAGGTTGGCGCTGGAAACCTGAGTGTGCAATAGACCAAGAAGAATCGAGAGACATCGATGACTTCCGTATCGCGGGTTGCTCGGCTCCTGAGTCCGTTGCCGACCTTGCGCTCCGGCTCAGCTCCGGCTCGGACATCCGCTGCTCGCGCCCGTGTTCCTGAGCGCTCAATATCCTTTGCGTATATTTCAGTATCTTTCACTATAGATGTTTGCACTGACCCCTTGGAACTAACCATCTAGTTCGCCATGCGAAACCATGTTTCTAGGGTCGCCTCGGCCAGACTCAGGGCAGTGACGAGGTGGCGAAGTTGGCCCAGTCGGACATGACCTGGCGACGTTGGTCGAACAGGTCCGCCTGCCGGACGTAGGCGCGTTCGACGCTGTTGCCGAGTGTGTGGGCGAGGCACGCTTCCGCCACTGCCCACGATGCACCTGAGCACTCCAGGAGCCACTGCCGCAGCGACGTCCGGAACCCGTGCGCAGTTGAGTCGACGCCATTCGTGCGAAGCACCTTCAGAAGCGCTTGCCAGCTCAACTCGCGGCCGTGCCGAAGCGGGCTAGGGAAGATCAGGCCGGAACCGTCGTCGAGCTCACGCGCCTCAGTCAGCACGTCGAGAGCCTGCTTGGACAGCGGGACCCGGTGCTCAGCGTTGCCGCCTTTCATGCGGTCGGCGGGGATCGTCCAGGTGGCATCGGGGTCAATCTCGGACCACCGTGCGCCACGAGCTTCCCCGCTGCGCACGCCTGTGAGAATCAGGAACTGGAGGCACAGTCTCGACGCGGGCGACGCTTCAGAGTGCTCGATACGACACATGGCCTCGGGCACGTCGTCGTAGTGGATCGCCCGCTGGTGATTCGCGACCTTTGGGGTGCGCGGGAGCGCCGCGTCGATTCCCTCCCCCGCTGCGTTGGCGAGCATGTGCTCGTGATGAGCCATGACCCAACCGAGCACTTTGCGGATGCCTTGACGGATCCGTCGTGCGATCTCGGGCTTGGAGTGCCAGATGGGATGCAGCACGGCCAGCACGTCGGACCGGGTGATCCGATCGGCGCGCATGTGCCAGAGCGGGGCAGCGTGCTTGCGGAGCCTTCCGAGCCAGATGTCGCCGTGGCGAGGGTCCCGCCAAGTCGGCCTCATCATGTCGCAGACTCGCTCGGCAGCCTGCCCGAAGGTCGGGACATCGGAGCGCTGAGTGGTCGGGTCCCGGCCCGCCTTCGCGTCAGTTTTGATCTCGTCGCGTCGCTGTCTTGCGACCGCGAGCCCGACCGCCGGCCACGGCCCGATCCCGATGTCGCGCTTGCGGCCATTCACGCTCACGCGCACGACCCAGCTCCGCGCTCCGCTCGGTTTGACCACCAAGCTCAGCCCATCGCCGTCCGAGTGCTTGCCGCGCGGTGCGTGCTCAACGGTCTCGGCCGACAGATTCCCCATGGCCTCCACCTCGGCGCCTGCTGAGGGGGGAACCGTTCCCCCTTCAGGTGGGAACTGACTGTAACAGGGGGGAACTGCCGAGAGGCCGCAATCTCAAAACTGCCTCTGACCAGTGTCTTTGGGAACTTCTGGGAATCCCTGACATGGTTTCCGGGTGTCGGAGGGGGGACTTGAACCCCCACACCCTTTCGGGCACTAGATCCTTAATCTAGCGCGTCTGCCAATTCCGCCACTCCGACTGAAGCCCCCGAAACAATCGTCTACCCAGCCATTTCGGGGCGCATCAGCATAGCGCTGCCGTCCCGAACGTCCGGTGGGATTCAAACCTCGTCGATGGCAGTCGCGAGCGCGTCCAGGCGGCCCGGATCGAGCTCGCCCCGCCACGACCACACGACGATGTCGACGCCGGCGTCGAAGAACTCCTGCGCCGTGGCCGCCGCCTTGCCCGCATCCCCTGCTTCGAGGCTCAGGTGGATGGACCGGTCGATCTCGGCCTCGTCACGGCCGACACGCTCGCAGAGCGCCCGCAGCACCCCGTCCAGCTCTTGCCAATCGGCCACATCGTCCGGGAAGAGCATGTCCCACTGGTCGGCGTACTTCGCAACGGTGCGCAGCGTCCGCACCCGGCCGGACCCGCCGATGACGATCGGGATGCGGTCCTGGACCGGCTTGGGCTCGCACCACGCGTCGGTCAGATCGTAGAAGCGGCCCTTGTGCGTCGTCGTCTTGTTGGTCAGCAGGCTGACGATCACCTCCATGCCCTCCTCGAGGCGGTCCGAGCGGTCCCGCAACGGGCCGAGATCGATGCCGTAAGCATCGCTCTCCATGAAGTTCCAGCCCGCGCCCATCCCCAGCTCGAAGCGGCCATTGGAGATGTGATCCAGTGTGGCTGCCATGTTGGCGGTCACTGCCGGGTGACGGTGGTGCATGCCGTTGACCATGGCGCCAATGCGGACACGCTCGGTCGCCTGGGCCAGCGCCGCCAGCATCGTCCAGCCCTCGAGGTCGGGACCGTCATACGGCGGTGCCAACGGGTAGAAGTGGTCCCAGTTCCACACCGACTCGATGACCTCCATCTCGTCGGCAAGCTGCCACAGGGTGAGGAACTCCGGCCAGGTGGCGTGGTGCGGCGGGGTCTTGATCGCGTGACGTACCATCGGGGCTCCTTCGTCGCAGGTGCCTCGAACGCTACGCGCCGTGTCTCGCCGAAACGACGACAGTTCAGGCGAGCAGCAAGCCGAGTATCAGCGTGGTGAAGCCGAACGAGACTGCCACCACCACCGTGATGCGGCTCAGGTTCTTCTCGGCGACGGTCGAACCCGCGGCGGTGGATCCCACCGTGCCGCCGAACATGTCGGACACCCCGCCGCCACGGCCGCTGTGCAGCAGCACGAGACCGATCAGCCCGAATGCCGACAACAAGTGTATCGCGCCGATGATCCACACCATCACGAGACTTGAGGCTACCGGCGCCTCGTGCAGACTCCCTGTGCGCTGCTGAAGCGGGCGAGCCGCTAGAGCGGTGTCCTCAAACGTTCGCGCGCTTGCGAACTTCAGATTTGCCCGCAGTTCCAGTGTCTTGATTCGGTATCACCATGCGTAGGCATGTGGACACCGCACTAGGGGGTGATCGGATGGGTGATCGGGGTGCTGCCCTTGGCCCCGGGCACCCAGCCTTCGATGATGGCGCTGAAGCCGCCCGCTCCCCCGCCGGCGCGCACCACCATGGGCGACCACGGCGGCAGCTTGCGCAGGCTCCCGCCGGCGGCGCCTCCAGCCGAGCCGAACACGAGGCCGCCGTCGACCGAGCCGCTCTGGTTGCCGGCGACCTCGGTGCCCCGGAGCTGCTGCACGAAGCCCTCGGGCAGCCCCTCGGCGATGCCGCCGGCCCCGCTCACCGCGAAGTCCAGGTCCATCTGCAACAGCGGCTCGAGCTCTTCGTGAAAGCGCTCTTTGGTCCATCCCGAATCAGCGAACGTCGACATGTGCTCGGGCGTCATCACCAGCATCGCCTCGGTTGGCAGCTTGCGATTGCCCACGCACATCAACTGCTGGGCAATCGTGCGGATCAGCGAGTCGGGCGTCCGTGACACCTGATCGATGCAGCCGATCGGGCCGTGGCCGGCGAACAGCGTCACCGTGTCCTGGCCGGGGCCGAAGCCCCGGCTGATCGACAGAGAGGGCCAACCGTCGGGCAGGCCTTCCTCGTCCTCGGCGAAGCACCAGCCCACCTTCGAAGGCGATCCGAGCGCTGAGCGGTCGATGCCGCCGATGCCCGGCTTGCCCCCGCCCACGTTGCGGATCACGAGTTGCAGCGCCCGGCCGATGGTGGAATTGGCCCGGTTGCCTTGACCCAGCGCGTTCTTGTCGGTGTTCATGCCGATGCGACGGCGAATCGGGCCGTTCACGATCACGATCGGCCCGGAGAACCACAGCGTGCACAGCAGTCCGTGCATGTTGAACGTGTCAGTGCACGCAGCCTCCACGGCGGCCAGCACCACTGGCAGATACTCAGGCTTGCATCCGGCCATCACTGCGTTGACTGCCACCTTCTCGACCGTGCAGGGGGCCAGCGCAGGCGGCACCACGGCCACGATCTCGTCCGGCGCCCGCGACGTTCCCGCCAGCATCGCCGCGACACGTGCCTCGGTGGGCGGCACCACCGGCAGCCCGTCCGACCAGCCGCGGTCGTAGGCCGCCTCGACGGGATCCTCTGCGGTCGCCAGTTCGACCCGGCAGCTCGCGAACGTCGTGGCGCCGAATCGCAGCGCCAGCTCGTCGGCCAGCAGCGGATCGACCGATATCGAGCCGCAGCCTGGCCGCATCTCGGCCAGATGAAGGCCCAAGCCGTCGGTGCCGCTCAGGGCTTCCCAGCTGCGCCGGTCCCAGCCGACCGTGCGAGCCATCTCCCGACCTTCCATCACTGCCATCAGTGTCGGCACGGTCTCGATCTCGTGATGCCACGACGCTGCGAGATCTTCGTCGTGGACGACATTCGCGTGTGGTCCATTGAGCACAGCCATGAACTCGGGGTCGTCTTGGGTGAAGACCGTCAGGCGCGTGCCGCTGCGCATGGCGTGATCGACGAGTTCCGCCAGCACCGGTTCGACATCGCGGCAGGTGGGGCAGTCACGCTTGACGAAGGCCACCAGGCCGTCGGCCAAGCTCGGCCGGCCGGTGCCAGTCAATCCGGTGGGCGGTTCGTTGCCTGCAGGCACGCCGCGACTCTAGGCCCGGGCGGCGGCAGGGTTCTCAGGCGCGGCCGCCAAGTCGCCTCGGGCGGCGCACGCGCCGGAGACTCTGGCTACAGGGGATGCGCCGCGAATTGCTCGGAGGCGGTGGCATACGCCTGCAGAGCCACGGCGGGTCGGCGCCGCGGGTCCAGCAGGTTGTTGCCCATGGCATCGAGATCCGCCGATTCCGGCATGACGATTTCCACACGCTTGCACCCCGTCAATCGCTGTCGCTCGCACTCGGTCGCCATCCGGCTGGCCACACGCAGGGCGTTCCAAGCCTGTGTTGTCCCGCCGAACTCCATGGCTGCGGCAATCGGCATCGTCGGGGGCCGCGCCGCAAACGGCCATCTCGCGAGCGGCGGTCCGGCGATGCCCATCGGGGAGCTCACCACGACGAGGTCGTAGTGCTCGCCGCCCAGCACATCGAGGTTGTCCGACGAGTGGACGCCGGCATCGATGTACGACGTTCCGTCGATCTCGACGGGCTCGAACACCGCCGGCACTGCGCACGACGCCGCGACCGCCTCGCTCGGAGACGCGGGCCCGGTGGCATCGAACACCACCCGCTGACCCGTGTCGAGCTCGACCACCGGCACCAGCAGATCCAACCGGGTCGGCCATACGTCTTCGAACAGGCCGTGCACCATGTCGGCCACGTGCGATGTCGGGATCTTGCCACAGGGCAGCATCGACGCCAGGGCAGTGCCGGGCGACACCCTGCCTGGCATCGCGAGAGCCAGCATCATCACGTGCGGGGCCATGGGCGCTCCGAACGCTGCCATCGGATCGCGCTTGGGGCCTCGCCGCGCACGCGCTGCTCCCAGCAGGCGAGCACCCTCTGGACTGAGCGGCTGGCGGGTCTCGCGCCGGAACAGATCGCTGGGGCTGAGACCCGCTGCCACCAGCGCGCCGGAGATGGAGCCCGCGGAGGTGCCGACGATCAGGCCGACCTCGCGGGCATCAATCTCCCAGGCGTCCTCGAGCGCCTTGAGCACGCCGGCATGGAATGCCCCGCCGACGATGCCGCCGGAACCCATGACCAGCGCAACACTTCGCCTGGTCCGGCTGCGTGCGCCGACAGCGCTCTCGCCCATGAGCGTCACTTCGCCCTGAGGGGCCCGGAGAACCGTGGCTAGGCCTTGACGTCGCTGTGCTCGAGCATCCAGCCGATCATCGACGGGATGGAGCGCTTGCGAGCGCCGTTGCCCACAATCAGCCCGACGTGCCCGGCGGGCAAGCGCATCTCGGTCGCGTCCTTCGAGCCGACCATCTTCTCAAGTCCATAGGTCGATTCGGGGGGCACGATGTGGTCGCGCTCGGCGATCACGTTCAAGAACGGCGCTTTGATGTCGGCGAGGTCCAGTTTGCGACCGCCCAGCATCAGGTCGCCATTCATGAATCCGTTGCCCTCGATGAACATCTCGACGGTCTGGATCATCGTGGCACCCGGGAACGGGATGTGATTGCGGGTCCATGACGTCATCGCTTGGTACGAGCTCAGGAACTTGTCGTCGTCGAGGTGCTCCCAGAAGTCCATCACCGTGCTGAGATCCGAGGTGGGCGTCAGCAGGGTGAACGATGCCCGCACAGCCTCGGCGGGCACGTTGCCGGTGTAGTCCATCAGGTGCGACGGATCGATGCCGCCCTTGCCGACGCCGGTCATCACCGTCGGCATCTTGGTGAAGTCCACCGGGGTGGCCATCACGACCACGTTGCGGATCGGATCGTCGGGGTGGCCGGCCGCATACAGCAGCGTCAGCAGGCCGCCGTAGCAGTAGCCGAACACGGTGACGCCGACCTCGCCGCCCATCTGGTTGACCTTCGCGACAGCCTGCGGCAGCAGGTCGTCACAGTAGGTCTCGAGGGTGTTGTTGGCCTCTTCGGTGTCGGGCACGCCCCAGTCGAGCAGGAAGACGTCGAATCCCTCGGCCACGAGCCGTTCGATGAAGCTGTTGCCCGGCTGCAGGTCCAGAATGAACGACCGGCTCACCAAGCTCATCACCAGCAGGATCGGCGGGCGCACGGTGGGGTTCTCGCTGCGGTAGCGGTAGAGCACGGCCTTGCCGTTGCTCCATACCGCGTCGCGCGGTGTCTGGCCGACGGGGGCACGGTCAAAGCCCATGACATGGCGGGTGAGGTTCCACCAGCGTCGCATGCCGGTCTCCCACATTTCAGCGACGGGGCCGAACGGAGCGAACAGGTTGGGCACCTCCGCGTCGTGGGAGGGCGATCGGCCCTTGGCGTCAGCGCCGTTCTTGGGCTTGATCAGCGTGCTTGCAGACATGGCTCTTCCTTCGGTTCAATCGGGTCGGTCAGGACGCTTCGGCAGCAGCGGCGGGCTTGCGCGCAGCCGGCTTCTTCGCGACGGTCTTGCGGGCTGTCGACTTGGCGGCAGTCTGGGACTGGCCGTTCGTGGCCTGTCCGGTGTCAGCGGCGACCACGTCGAACACGAGGTTCTTGAGACTCTTCAGCTCACGGTCCACCGCGGCGACCTGCTGGCGCAGCTTGCGCACGTCAGTGGCAGCAGGCAGGTTCCAGAAGTGCAGCCACCGCCGGCTGGCACGCTCGAATTCAGCAGTCAGCGCGTTGGTGACCTTGGCGCTCGCTGCCATGAAGTCGCGGAAGCCGTCTGATGCCGCGAACTGCTGGAGACCCGGCGCTACGGCCTTCTCCCACTCGTTGTAGATCTCACGCCACTGCTTGGCCATATCTGTTTCCTCCGGAGTAAGAGGGTGTCCGGTGTGATGTCACGAGGTCCAGCAGCGTGCGAGACGCTTGCCGGTGCGAATCGATGAGCTGATGGGACGGTTTCCGTCGCTCTTCAATTGCATGACGCCATGCAACTATATAGGTGCCACGTCTTTAATGCAAAGAGCACTTCACCTAGAAGACTGTGTGACATGCTGCAATGATTCGCTGGCGGCAAGACGACGGATCGGCTAAGAGGCCGCGCGGATAGGCGGCCGTCCACGGGTCGTCTGGTTCGCCGGTGTATTGGTCGGGTTGTCCTGAACTTGACGACCGTGGAGGCCGGTTTCATCATGCGCGCTTTGAGCAAGGTGGTGGTGGATGTCATCTGGGCTGCGGTCGAGCCGCGGTTGGCTCGTCCCCGGTCGCATCCGCTGGGCTGTCACCGGCCTCGGATATCGGATCGGCTGTGCCTGCGGGGGATCATCATCAGGCTGGTGACGGGCTGCTCGTGGGAGTCCGTTGAGCACCTGTTGGACGGCGAGGTGTCTGACACGACGCTGCGGTCGCGCCGCGACGAATGGGTCGCCGCCGGGGTGTTCGATCACATCGCGGCCGAGGCGATCGCCGCGTGGGACCGCATCATGGGCCTGCGGCTCGCCGATCTGTGCGTCGACGGCTCGGTCCACAAGGCCCCTTGCGGCGGGGCGGGGACTGGCAAAAGCCCTGTTGACAGGCGGAAACTGGGCTGGAAGTGGTCGCTGGCGACCGACGCGGCGGGCACCCCGGTCGCGTGGGCCGCCGACGGCGCGAACCGCAACGACATCATGCTGTTCGAGCCCACCCTCGCCGAGATCGAACGCCGAGGCCTGCACCACGACATCGAAACCGTCCATCTCGACCGCGGCTACATCGGCGCCCGCGTCGACCGGGCCGTCCACAAAGCAGGCATCGCCGACATCGAGCGGCCCGCCAAGCGGCCCCCCACAACCACAGACCCCAAACCGGCCGCCGCCCCCATGGGGCTGCGCTGGACAGTGGAGCGCACCAACTCCTGGCTGTCCAACTACGGGCAGCTACGACGCAACACCGACCGCAAACCCCAGCACCGCCTCGCCCAACTCGCCCTCGCCATAACGCTCATCATCGTCATCAAACTCATCGACCACCGCAACCGCTGGCAGCCCACCGAACCACCTATCCGCTGACGCTCTAAGCTATGAAGGCAGCCGATGTACATGATCGATATGGACCAGCAGGGCGCGGGAGGCCCAGCGCAGTCCGGGGGCAGCGGCCTTCGCCGCACGCTCGGACTGCCCCGCCTCCGTGACGCGCGGCAGCCGAGTGCTCCCCCATCCGCCGACTGGGGTGACGACTGGGATCTCGACCACAAAGTCGCGGCATTGTGGCGCGCCGCCCGGCTCGGACCGACAGTCGAACGCCTACGTCGGCATGTTCTCGGCGGCGGATCGCAGTCCATCGAGCCGGGTCAGTTCCGTGCGCTGGACGCTGTGGCCGGCAACGGGCCGGCGACCATCCGGACGCTCGCCGACATCATGGACGTGGAACCCAGCACCGTCACCCGTGCGGTCACCAGGCTCGAGACCGACGGACTCGTCTACAAGCAGCGCGCCGAGCGCGACCACCGGGAAGTGCTGGTCGAGCTGACCGATCTCGGAGCGGCCCGCCACCAGTACTTCGTGGCCCGCGCCTATCGCATCTACGAAGAGATCTTCGCCGTGTTCGACACCAGCGAACGAGAAGCTCTTGCAGACTTGCTGCAACGCATGCTCGTGTCGACCGACGCGGCGCTCGCACGGCTTGACGCCCAAGCTCTGTAGAACCGGATCACCAAGAGAGACTTGACACCGAATGGCACCCGCCCACACTGATGCTCGCTCTCCCGGCGGGAGGCCGGCCTCCCGCCGGGTCCCCTCGCCGCTGCGCCCCGGATGCCGCGTGGCCGGGTCGGTGACAGAGTGGATCCGGGGCCACAACGAGGATGACTTGCCTGCGGTGCGCCAGTCGCCCGCCGCCGCTTGGAAATGGCTGATCGACGAGTGGGCGCTGCAAGTCGAATTGGCGACGGCCCGCATGCGGATTCCCGACGGACCGTTCCGCCAGCGCCTTCGCTCCGAGCTGTCCGAGGCCCACCGGCTCTACGCTGAGCGCGGCTGGCTGGACGACCCCGCCGCCTACCACCGCACTCCCCCGCCCCTCGACACCGGTGTGGACATACGCGCCATCTCGGCGGGCGATGCCGACTTCTGGCACGTCCGGTTCAGCAGCGAGTTCGAACCGTGGCCCGGCGAGCCCGGACGGGAGCGCTGGATGAGCTACCGGCCGGTGCGCACCACCCACGCATGGATGCTGCAGCACGCCGATCAGCCTCGTCCGTGGGTTGTGGCCGTCAACGGCTACCGCACCGGCGAACCCGAGTTGGACATGTGGATGCTGTACGCGCACCGGCTCCACCGGCGCTGGGGCCTCAACGTGATCGCCGTCGTTCTGCCGCTCCACGGTCCGCGAGCGATCGGCGTGAGCGGCTCACGAGTCATCCACGCAGGCGCCATGAACACCGTGTTCACCGTGGCGCAGGGCGCGTGGGACATCCGCCGGATCATCGGCTGGGTACACGACCAGCATGAGGCAACCGCCGTCGCGGTGTCCGGGATCTCGCTGGGCGGCTACATGGCTGCCATGACCGCTGCACTCGAGGACGACTTGGCGGCAGTGATCGCCGGGGCTCCCGAGAGCGACCTGGCGCGCGGCACGCGCCGGCAGGTCGAGCCGCTGCTGCCGCCGTTCTACGAGCAGTGGGGACTGTCGTGGGAGTCCTACGAGCAGATCCTCTCGGTGGTGTCACCGCTGTCGCTGCCCTGCAAGGTGCCCCGCGAGCGCCGCTACATCTACGCCGGCCTGCTCGACCGCTGGGTGCGCCCCGGCAACATCAAGACACTGTGGGAGCACTGGGAGCGCCCTGACATGCTGTGGTACCAAGGTTCGCACCTCTCCTACCCGTTCGAGCGCGAGGTCACCCGCTATGTCGACCGGGCAGCGCTCGAGACGTTCGGCCGCTTGGCGTCGTCACCACCTCGTTGAACGGCGCTACGCGCTGCTGAACGGCGCAACACACGGCTGAGGGTGCACTACACGCGATCGGGATTTCCCAGCACAGCCAGCCGGTGCCGCACGACCTTTCCCGTCGTCGTCATGGGCAGAGCATCCACGAAGTGGATGTCGCGGGGAACCATGAAACTCGGCAAGCGCTTGGCAACCCATGATCGCAGCTCGTCCAAGTCGACTCGACGACGCGGGTGCTGAACGACGAATGCCGCCACGCGCTGACCGAATTCGGGATCGGAGACGCCGACCACCGCTGCCACCTCGACGCCGGGATGGCGACCCAGCACTTCTTCGACGCTGGAAGGGAAGACGTTCTCGCCGCCGGTCACGATCATGTCGTTGGCGCGACCTGAGATGTGCAGCCGACCTTCGGCATCGAGACGTCCGATGTCACCGGTCGCCATGAGCGTGCCGGCGCGGTCGCCGTCGCTGCCGTCCGTATAACCGAGGAATTGTGCCGTGCTAGCGAGATGCACCCAGCCACGGGTGCCCTTCGGCGCGGGCATCCCGTCGTCATCGAGGATGGTGAGCGTGACGCCGTCCGGCGGGCGACCCACGGTGCCGGGAGCGGCCCGCAGATCGACAGGGTCGGCGATAGTCCCGATGGCGGTCTCCGTCGAGCCATAGACGTTGTAGAGACAGTCGCCGTAGCGATCCATCCACTCCCGGGCCAAGTCTCCCGACAGCACGTTGCCGCTGCTGAGCACCATGCGTGGTCGCCGAGTCGGTGGAGGCTCAATCGGCAGATCGAGCATGCGGCGCAGCATCAAGGGCACCACAACCAGCGCGTCGAACCGCCGTTCGCACATCAAGCCGGCAACCTCGGTCGCTTCGAAACGCCGCCGCATCTCGATCGTGCTGGCGGTGGCCAAGCCGACGAAGTGCTGGCTCAGACCCCACGCGTGAAACAGCGGCGCGGCGATGAAGTACCGATCGCCGATGCGATAGGGCACCCGCCGCAGCATGCCCGTCCCGCCGGAACGAGTGGTCCTCAGCGGCCGGACCGCACTCTTGGGAGCGCCCGTAGTGCCGGAAGTGAGCAGCACGAGCTTCGGACGCCGCGTCGGCGGCGAGCACGGCAGGCCTTCGGCTGCGATGCGGGCCATGGAGTTCGTGCCGTCGCCGTCCGCTTCGATGACGGTCGCGGCCGTGCCCGACTGGGAGATGACGTCAGCAAACTCGTCGTCGGCCACAATGACCGCAACGCCGTCCCTCGCACAGACTTCGGCGAGGTTCGAGGCAGGCAACGCAGTCGAGAGCAGAACGGTGTCGCAGCCCGCGCGTTCTGCGGCGACGAGCGTCGCGACAAACCAGCGGTGATTGCGGCACAGGATGCCGACCGCGCCGAGGCTGCCGTCGGGCTGCGCGGCCGCAGCCCGCAGCCGTGCAGCCACGCTGCTCGCAGCTCTGTCGAGGTCGCGGTAGTCGATCGATCCGGCATCGTCGACGATGGCCGTGCGGCCGCCGAACCGCAGCGCAGCAGCGGCGACTGCCGAGGCACTTCCCATGCCCCATCGGATTGACGCCCACCACCGCGCTGCGGTCAGCGCGGCGTCGGTGGCTCCCATGCGCAACGCGACACTCCACAGACTGTTGCCCGCGACATCGACGACACCCGACGAGGTCATGCCGGTTCAGGCCTCGCCGGCACCGAAACTGCGGTAGACGCCCAACAGTGCAGTCTTCTGCTCATCAGTGAGATTCGGGTCGGCCTGGATCGCCTCGACGACGGTGGGAACGTCGTCGCGGTCCATCAGGCCTGCATACGACAGCAGGGTGGCCGCCCGCACATTCAGCGCCTCGGCAAGTGCCTTGAGCACTCGAACGGACGGCTCGTGCAGCCCCCGCTCGATCTGGCTGAGATAGGGATTGGACAGTCGTGCCATCTTGGCGAGCTGACGCTGGCTCAGCTCCATCAGTTCGCGCTGAGCCCGGATGAAGTCGCCGAGCTGGTCAAAGCCCGGGAACGGGCTTGCCGACCGCCGATCGTCCGCGTCAGCGGCGTCAGGGTCGGAGGGGGCCATGAGGCCTAGGCGTCCTCGCTGGCACGCTGCCACGCAGCAGCGATGCGGGAGGCGCAGTCCTTGTTGGCCTCGTGAACCCGGCCCAAAAAGCCGAAGTAGGTGTCAATCACCTCAGTGGGCTTGGGCAGGTACTCCGCGAACGGACCCGACATTGCGGGCACAGCAGACAGCCATGCCTCGGCAACACGCTCGTTCATCGAGACGAACTGCTCCTGGGCAGTCTTCATCTGCTCGAGGGTGCGGTCCTGCATTTCGCGGACGGAATCAAGCACGGCCATGGGGGTTGCTCCGGTGTGAGAGGGAAGCGCCGGAGGGTGGTCACCGACGCTGTTAGAAATAGTACCCACTTCGGGAACAACTTGCAACCTGCAACTCGGGTCTCGCGACCGGGATGAGGGCGGGACACGGCACCCGTGCTTCAAACAGATGAGGCGCCATTGCTGAGCTGTGGATGGGCTTTGGCGCCTCATAACTGCGCGCGGGTACCGCGTCCCGCCCCCTTCCCTATCGATCTTGGTTCTTTCGATCTTGGTTCTTCGCCTGTCGCGCTGCCTTGATGCTGATGCACGCCTGCAAAGCAGCTTGGACGATGCGGGCGAACTGGACTGGGTCGAGGGAGGCGCCGCCTACTAGGGCACCGTCGATGTCCGGCTGTGCGAGCAGCTCTTGGGCGTTGACTGGTTTGACGCTTCCCCCGTACTGGATGCGGACCCCGCTGCCGACGCCTCGGCGAATGTCATCGATCACCTGGCGAGCCGTGGCGCACATCTCTTGGGCGTCCCGCGGCTCGGCGTTGCGGCCGGTGCCGATTGCCCACACGGGTTCGTAGGCCACCACCAGCGTCTCGAACTGCGCGCGGCTGAGCTTGGCGAGGCTGCCCCGCAGCTGCGTGCTGACAACCTCAGCGGCTCGGCCCGCTTCACGCTCTTCGAGTGTTTCTCCCACACAGACAATCGGTGTCATGTCCGCTTCGGCGACGGCGGCAGCCTTTGCTGCGACGATCTCGTCGGTCTCGCCGAAGAGCGCCCGCCGCTCGCTGTGGCCGACGATGACGTAGCTCACGTCCAGCTTGGCCAGCATCGCCGCCGAGACCTCGCCGGTGAAGGCGCCCTGGTTCTGGTCGTGGCAGTTCTGCGCCCCGAGCTTGAACTCGAGCCGGTCGGCGTCGATGACGGTCTGGCACGAGCGCAGGTCGACGAACGGCGGGTGCAGGCTGACCTCGACCTGTTCGTAGCGGTGACGTGCCAGCTCGTAGCTCAGCTTCTGGCATAGCTGGATCGCCTCGAGATGGTTGAGGTGCATTTTCCAGTTGCCCGAGATGAGCGGCGTTCGGCTCATCGTCTGCCCCCTCATCGCAATGGCCCGCCCCCATGGCGGGTCGTGCCCGAAATGAGCGGCGTTCGGCTCATCGTCTGCCCCCTCACCTAGGGCGAGTCTCGCAGCGCAGCGAGCCCCGGCAGGTCGCCGCGCTCGATCAGTTCAAGTCCCGCTCCTCCGCCGGTCGAGATGTGGTCCATGTAGGGCGCCAAGCCGAATTGGGCCACCGCCGCTGCACTGTCGCCCCCGCCGACCACGGCGAACGCCCGGGAGTCAGCCATCGACTGCGCGACTGCGCGAGTCCCGGCGACGAACCGCTCATCCTCGAACAGCCCCATCGGGCCGTTCCAGAACACGGTTCTGGCAGGGGCGATGACGTCGTCGAACTCCGCAGCCGAGCCGGGACCGATGTCGAGGCCGCGGCACCCCTCAGGAAGGCTGCGGCCCATCTGGCGCACTGTGCCGCCCGCATCCAGCGCCGTGATATCGCTCGGGAGCACGATGTTGGCGCCGCCGGACAGCAACCGCTCGCAAGTCTCGATGAAGTCGGGTTCGCAGAGCGAGTCCCCGACCCCATGACCTAGGGCCGACAGGAAGGTGAAGCACATCCCGCCCCCGATCACCAGCGTGTCGACTGTCCCCGAGAGTGCCTCGACGACGCCGAGCTTGTCGCTGATCTTGGCCCCGCCGAGCACTGCCACGAACGGCCGCCGAGCATCGGCGCGCAGGCCGCCGAGCACGTCGACCTCGCGGGCAAGCAGCCGACCGGCTGCGCTCGGCAGATAACGGGGGGGACCCACGATCGACGCGTGGACCCGGTGGCTGACGCCGAAGGCGTCATTCACATAGCCATCAAAGGGAGCAGATCTCGTCCCATTGCCGAAGCGGACCGCAATCTCGCCTGCAACCAGGGAGTCGACGAATGCAGGGTCGTTCGCCGCCTCCCCCGAATGGAAGCGGAGGTTCTCCACCAAGGCCACGCCCGAAGCGGATACGGCGAGACGTTCGGCAACCGGAGCGAGCGAGAAGCGCTCGTCTGGGGCACCCGCAGGTCGACCGAGGTGAGAACAGGCGGTGACGTCCGCACCCCGCTCAGTCAGCCACGACAGCGTCGGCAGCGCCTCACGAATGCGCAAGTCGTCGCTGATCTCGATCCGGCCATCAGGTGTGCTTCGCAGCGGGACGTTGAAGTCGCAGCGCACGAGGATGCGCCGACCGTCGAGACCCCCGAGCTGCCGTTCGAGATCTTCGAGCGTCGGCAGGAAGGCCTTCTTCTGCGTCACCTGTTGTTTCCCGCTCATGTTCCCGAAATCGATTCAGTACGGACTCACGGGCCGCTCGGGCCACGGCTTCGCCCTGTGCTTTCCGCTCTGGCTCGCTTCGCTCGCGGGCCGCTCGAACCCGGTGCTCGGCCTCATCGATTGCAGGTGATGTCCACCAGGTCGACGAGCCGGTTCGAGTACCCCCACTCGTTGTCGTACCAGCCGAGGACCTTGACCATGTTGCCCATCACCATCGTCAGCCCGGCGTCGAACACGCAGCTGGCCGGGTTGCCGACGATGTCTGCACTGACCAGCGGATCGGTGGAGTAGTCGAGCACGCCCGCCAGCGGCCCGTCTGCGGCCGCCTTGGCGAAGGCAGCGTTGACCTCGTCACTGCTGGGGCTTGCGTCCAGCACCGCGGTGAAGTCGGTGATCGACCCATCCGGAATGGGCACTCTCAGCGACGTGCCGTCGAGCTTGCCGGCCATGGCCTGCAGCACCAGGCCGGTGGCTCGGGCTGCTCCGGTGGAGGTCGGGATGATGTTCACGGCCGCGGCGCGGGCGCGGCGCAGATCCCCATGCGGTCCGTCCACCAGCGACTGGTCGCCGGTGTAGGCGTGGATGGTGGTCATCAGCCCCTGCTGCACGCCGAACGCCTGATCCAGTACTTGCACCATCGGAACGAAGCAGTTGGTCGTACAGCTCGCATTCGAGATGACCCGGTGGTTGTCAGGGTCGAAGTCGGCGTCGTTCACGCCGACCACGAACGTGGCGTCGGCCCCGGACGCCGGAGCGGAAACGATCACGAAGGGGGCGCCGGCGTCGAGGTGCATCGCCGCCTTGTCGCGGGACGCGAAGATGCCGGTGGACTCCACCACGACGTCGACGCCGTAGTCGGCCCAAGGCAAGTCGGCGGGGCTGCGCTCGGACAGCACGGGCAGCACGGTGCCGTCGATCGAGATGCCGCCGGGAGTGGCTTCGATCTCGTGCGGCAGGTTTCCGAGCACCGAGTCGTACTTCAGCAGGTGGGCCATGGTGGCGGTGTCGCCTAGGTCGTTCACCGCCACGATCTCGATGTCGCTGCCGGAGCGGTCTGCCGCCCGATAGAAGTTGCGCCCGATCCGACCGAAGCCGTTGACGCCCACGCGCACGCTCATCTGCTGCCGTCCTCTTCATCCCGCGAGCCCGTCAGGCTGGTGCCGCCCCGACTCGATCTGTCGCTAGCTGTCTAGCGGGCGAATGGCGGTCAGCGGGCGATGTCGCGGTGTCGGCAGTGAAGGTCGTGGCCCTGCCCCATGAGCAGGCGGGCCACCTCCTCGGCGATCGCCACGCTGCGGTGCCGCCCACCGGTGCAACCCAGCGCGATCGTGAGGTACGACTTGCCCTCGGCGTGATAGGAGGGCAGCAGCGATTCGAGCAACGGCATGAGGTGCTCGAGAAAGGTCACGGTCGCTCCTTGGGAGAGCACCCAGTCGCGGACGCCCGGGTGCAGCCCGGTGTCCGGGCGCAATTCAGGCACCCAGTACGGATTGGGCAGGAACCGGCAGTCGAACACCAGGTCGGCCTCCCGCGGCACGCCGTGCTTGTATCCGAACGACATGACCGCGGTGCGCATCTGGAGTTCGTCGCCGCTCGAGCCGAACTCATCGTGCACCCGCTCCCGCAGATCGTGAACGTTCAGGTCGCCCGTGTCGATGGCAACATCGGCCGTCTCGCGTACATCGGCGAGCAGCTCTCGCTCGAGTTCGATGGCATCGACGACCGAATCCGCCACGGGCTCAGCACTCGGGGCAGCTGCAGCATCAGCTGCGGGATCGACAGGGGGATCGTGCGGGGCATCGGCAACCGTCGGCAGAGTGCCAGTGTGCAGCGGATGCCGACGGCGGGTGTCGTCGTAGCGTCTCACGAGCACCTCAGTGGGGGCATCCAAGTACACGACACGCACCGCCGCGTTGCGCTCGCGCAGCTGAGCGATCGCGGTCACCAGATCCTCCCGGTACTCCCGGGTGCCGGCCACCAGCGCGACGCGGCGCAGCCGCGCACCTGGCCGAGCGACCATGTCAGCCACGTCGCCGATCAGATGCGGCGGCAAGTTGTCGATGACGAACCAGCCCACATCTTCGAGCGCGTTCGCGGCGGTCGAGCGGCCGGCGCCAGACAGGCCCGCCACGATCACGAATTCCGGCCCCCCAGCCACGCGACCGAGGGTACGGGCGCTCCGAGTCGCTCAGGGGCGGCTCAGCATCCTGCTAGGAGGCTGGTCGGAAAGCCGCTGTTTCGGCGTTTGTCAGATGCAAACCCACAGGTCAGGGACTTGCCGTGTCGGCAAGATCCCCATTTCCGACCACCCTCCTAGGAGCCGCGCGGCTGGCTGAGCCTTGCCGTTGTCGCACCTGTTGCTTCCCGCTCTTGTTCCCCATCTTGATTCGAAACGGGCTCACGGGCCGCTCGGGCCACGGCTTCGCCTGCCGGCTCAGCCTCTTGGCTCGGATGGGTGGCAGAGAACACTGCCTCAGCCACGGCATCGGGCAGCCATCTCAACGCCCGCAACTCGTCGAGCGTCGCCGACTTGACGGCGTTGACACCGCCGAACTCCCGCACCAGACGGACCCGCCGCTTGTCCCCCAAGCCCGCTATCCCGTCGAGCACACCTCGCTTGAGGACTCTGCTGCGCAGCTTGCGGTGATACGACAGCGCGAAACGGTGACTCTCATCGCGCACTCGCTGCAGCAGGTACAGCGCCTCAGACTGCCGGGGAATCCGCACCGAGTCCGGACGCCCGGGCACGAACACCTCCTCGAACTGTTTCGCCAGCGCGCACACCGGTATCTGGGACGCCAGCCCTAGTTCGTCCAGCACCCCCGCCGCAACGCTGAGCTGCCCCTTTCCGCCGTCCACCACCAGCAGCTGGGGCGGGTAGGCGAAACGGCCCTGCTCCGACGCCGACAGGTCGCGCTCGGCCAAGTAGTTCCGCAGCCGCCGGCGGAGCACCTCGTCCATTGCCGCGTAGTCGTCATTGCCATCGACGTTGCGGACCCGGAAGTGTCGGTACTCGCTGCGACGCGGCAGACCGTCCTCCAGCACCACCATCGAGCCCACGTAGTTGGTGCCCTGGAGGTGGCTCATGTCGTAGCACTCGATCCGCAGCGGCGGTTTCGGCAGCTCCAAGTGTTCTGCCAGTTCGTTCAGAGCTCGGGCCCGACTGTTGTGATCTTGGCCCCGTCGCAGCCGATGCCGTGCCAGCGACTCGCGTGCGTTGCGGCCCGCCGTCTCCATCAATGCCCGCTTGTCGCCACGTTGCGGGACTCGCAGCGTCACCCGCGAGCTTCGCTGCGAGCTCAGCCATTCCTCGTGCAACCCCACCTCAGGCGGAAGCGTCGGCACGAGCACGACTTTGGGCCAGCCCAGCGGATTGGAGTCGTGGTACAGCCCCGACAGCACACGAGCGACAAGCTGCGGCCCGTCCAGTTCCTCGACTTTGTCCACAATGAAGCCACGCTGGCCCATCACGCGCCCCTTGCGCACGAAGAACAACTGCACGGCCGCCTCCAGCTCATCGTCGCCGATGCCGATGACGTCGAAATCCTCGTTGCGCGTCCCAGCGATCTGCTGCTTTTCGATCGCTCGCCTGACACTGGCGAGCCGATCCCGCAGCCGGGCCGCCAGCTCGAACTCGAGTTCTTCTGACGCGTCTGCCATGCGCTGAGTGAGATCGTTCACTACGTCGTCGGTATGGCCTTCGAGGAATCGCACCAGCTCCCGCACCAAGCGGTCGTAGTCGTCCCGAGTGATCTCCCCCACGCACGGACCCGCGCATTGCTCGATGTGGTACAGCAGGCATGGCCGGCCGAGCCGCTCATGCGTCGCGAGCTTGCTGTCGCTGCAGGTGCGGATCGGAAAGGTGCGCAGCAGCAGGTCGAGCGTCTCACGGATCGCGTAGGCGTGCCCGTAGGGCCCGAAGTACCGGTTGCCGCGCTTGCGTCGCCCGCGTATCACCATCGCCCGAGGCCATTCGTCCGCCAGCGTCACGGCCAGGAACGGGTACGACTTGTCGTCACGCAGCCGGACGTTGAACCGGGGCTGATGCCGCTGTATGAGGCTGTACTCGAGCATGAGTGCCTCGACCTCGGTGGACACCTCGATCCACTCGACTGACGCAGCCGTGGCCAACATCTGCGCGGTGCGATGGTGCAGTCCTGCGGGATCGCCGAAGTAGCTGTTCAAGCGCGAGCGTAGGCTCTTGGCCTTGCCGACGTAGATGACCCGACCTTCCGAATCCAGGAACTGGTAGCTCCCCGGCACGTCGGGCACCGATCCCGCCTCAGGACGCAGGCCCACACCGGCAGGCTAGACGGCCGGGCTGGTGCAAGGTCGCGTCACCCGTCCGAATCACATCCAACGGTGGATACTGCGGAGACGTGTAGTAGGTTGCGCCGACGAAAGGTTCGATCTGGGGCTGCCTGCTCTGGCATGCCTCAGGATTGGCATGATGTGGTCATTCCGCATCTCGTAGCTGCGCAGGAGGCTGCACAATATGGAACTCGCACAGGAGCGGGACTCAGACACCAACGTCATCAGTCCCGCGGGCCGGGTTGATGGATCGAATTCCGCCGACTTCCACGAAGCGCTCGGCGCAGCAATCTCTGATGATGACAGCCGTGTCATTCTCGACATGGGCGGAATCGACTACATCAGCAGTGCTGGCCTGCGCGTCTTGCTGCTGGTCGCCCAACGTCTCGGCGGCAACTCGACACCATTCGCCGTCTGCTCCCTCGCTGCCTCGGTCGACGAAGTGTTCCGCATCAGCGGCTTCAACCAGATCATCACGGTGTACGGGACGCTCGACGAGGCAAAGGCACAACTGGCCTAGCCACGCCGATGTCCCAACCTTGGCGCATACTCGTCGTCGACGACGAGCCCGACCTCGAGCCGCTCGTCCTGCAGCGGATGAGACGCCAGATCCGCGGCGGCAAGTACCAGTTCGAATTCGCCGGCAACGGCTTGGAGGCACTCGAAAAGCTCCGAGCCGATGATTCGATCGACTTGGTCCTGTCGGACATCAACATGCCCCAGATGGACGGACTCACGCTGCTGTCGCAGCTCAGCTCGCTCGACTCTGACCTGCGGGCGGTGATCATCTCCGCGTACGGCGACATGGGCAACATCCGAACGGCGATGAACCGAGGCGCGTTCGACTTCGTAACGAAGCCGGTCGACTTCGACGATCTGCAGATCACCATCGAGCGCACCGTCGAGCATCTGCGGCAATGGCGGGAGGCGACAGCCTCGCGGGACAAACTCGTCACGCTTCAGAACGAGCTCGACATCGCATCGAACGTCCAGCAGTCAATCCTGCCCGATGATTTCCCGGCGACGGCGAAGTACGAGATCAACGCGCACATGGTGCCGGCACGCAATGTCGGAGGCGACTTCTACGACTTCGTCTCGGTACCCGATGACCGGATGTTCGCGACAGTGGCGGACGTCTCCGACAAGGGCATCCCGGCGGCGCTGTTCATGATGTCGAGCCGGACGGCGCTGAAGGGCGCGGCGATCGGCACCGGTTCTCCCCGTGAAGCTCTCATCGAGGCGAACCGAGTTCTGCAAGCCGACAACCCGACCCTCATGTTCGTGACCGTCATCATGGCGGTCTACGACCCCCACAGCGGCGAGGTGACCTACTCCGGTGCGGGTCATGACCCGCCGGTCGTCATCCACACCGACGGCACTGCTGCCCAGATGCCGACGACCGGCGGCATCGCCCTCGGGATCGCCCCTGAGCAGATCTTCTCGGCAGCCCTGAAGGAGAACACGGTGTCGCTCTCTCCCGGCGAGACGCTCATCATGTACACCGACGGCGTCAGCGAGGCAATGAACGTCGATAAAGAGGAATTCGGCACTCAGCGGCTTCTCGAGCTCTTCAGGGGCAAGCCGCCTCAGAACGCCGAGGATGCGATGACTGCGATCTTCGACGCCGTCGCGGAGTTCGCCGGCGAAGCACCGGCCTCCGATGACATCACCTGCCTGGCCCTGCACCGGAGCGCTGCGCCATGAGGCAGGAGTTCCGTCTCGCCGAGGTTCCGACTGACCAGCTCCCCGACGCCGCGCGGTGTCGTCGAGCCCGTACCACGGAGCGCCGTACATGCGACGTTCGTTGAACATCACTCCTGTGCCGGGCGCGGCGGCCGCCGAGGCACTGCCGCGCATAGTCGCGTTCGTCGAGGAGATGGCAGAGCTCGACGACTGGGCACCCGATCTTGTGCTGCGGTCGAACCTCATCCTGGAGGAGCTGATTCTCAACACGCTCACGCATGGACGCACGAGCGGTCTCAGCGACATCGAAGTCACCTTGGACAGCGGCGTCGACTCGGTCACGATCACCGTGGTGGACGACGGTGCTGCCTTCGATCCCTTGGCCGACAAACCGTCGCCCGACACCGAGCTGCCGCTTCAGGAGCGGTCGATCGGCGGCCTCGGTCTGCACTTGGTGCGCACCATGGCCGAAGACTTGGAGTACAAGCACGCCGACGGCAAGAACCGCCTTACGCTGGTCGCCCGGGCTGGTGCCTGACGAATCTCGACTGCGTCTGCGTCTGTCAGCCAGACAGGGCGCCGGCCAAACGACAGCGGTGCTCGGGGTCGCGATTGCTCTACTGCTCGCAGCATGCACCGGATCTGACACCAGCACGGAAGGAGACGGCAGCGGCGGCAGCGACGATTTCGCCGCCCCGGTCGCGCCGACGGTTCCTGTCGCACACAGCGACGAGACCGGTGTCTACGCAGATCGGGTGGTATTCGGGCAATCGGCGGCACTGAGCGGTCCCGCGGCGGAACTCGGCGTCGGCATGCGCTTGGGGATCCTGGCTGCATTCGAAGAGGCAAATCGAGCCGGCGGCGTCAACGGGCGGCGCCTCGTGCTGAGGTCGCTCGACGATTCGTATGAACCCGAGAACGCCATCGCCAACACTGCCGCGCTCATTGAGAGTCAAGAGGTATTCGCGCTGATCGGCGCCGTCGGAACGCCGACATCGCGTTCTGCTGCCCCGGTGGCAGCCGCTGCCAGAGTTCCGTACATAGCACCGTTCACCGGGGCCGGATTCCTGCGGGATGACACATGGACCAACATCGTCAACCTGCGGGCCTCCTACGCCCAGGAGACCGAGGAGATGGTGGAACGGCTCACCACCGACTTGGGCATCGAGCGCATCGCCGTGCTGTTCCAGGACGATTCGTTCGGACGGGCCGGATACTTCGGTGCGCTGTCAGCCTTGGAACGACGAGACATTGCGCCAGTGGCGATCGGCTTCTACCCCCGCAACACGACAGCCATCAAGACGGCTCTTCTGGACTTGAGGGCGGGTGATCCCGAGGCGGTCATCTTGGTCGGCACATACGAGCCCGTCGGCACCTTGATCTCGTGGGCGCGCAACACCGGCTTCGATCCCGTCTTCATCACGCTGTCGTTCGTCGGCGCGAACGCGCTCGCCGACCAGCTAGGCGCCGTCGGGGAAGGAGTGCTGGTCACCCAAGTCGTGCCGTTCCCGTTCGACGACTCCACGCCCGTTGTCGCGGCCTACCAAGCTGCACTGAGCCACTTGGGGACCCTGCACGCTGACTTTGAACAGGTGGATCCCGATCCGGTTCCTGGCTTCGTGTCATTGGAGGGCTACATCGCAGGCAGGCTTGCCGTCGCCGGTTTGGAGCGATGCGGCGGCTCGGTGACGCGCCAGTGCTTCTTGGATGCCATCTTGGGCACCGACGAACTCGACATCGACGGCTTCGTGCTGGGCTTCGGTGACGGAGAGAGCGTGGCCGAAGACAATCAGGGCTCTGACGCCGTGTTCGTCACCCAGATCGGTCCCGACGGCGCCTACCGCTCCGTCGGCGTGCTGACAAGTGCCGACCCATGACCGACGCAGTCGCCACCGAGGAGTCTTCGCACCGACACAGTGCGAGCGAGCACCGCAAGCCGACACTGCATCTGCGAATCTCGACGCAGATGTATGCGGGCATCGCCGTCCCGCTGCTGCTGGTCCTGGCAGCGAGCGTGGTCGCATGGATCTCGTTCACGCGGGTAGACGAAGCCGAGCAGGAAGTCACCCAGGGGGCCATCCCCGAACTTGACGCCGCCCTAGGCGTTGCTGAGGCGAGCAACAGGCTGGTAGCCGGCGGACCTCGCTTGACGGCTGCGCAGCCTGAGGACTACACGAAGGTTGTCGCGGAGATCGCGGCAGCCCGCAGCGAGTTCGAGACGCAGGTCGAGCTGCTGTGGGACCGCGGCACAGGTTCCATGTGGCTCGGCGATCTGCGCGGGCATGCCGCGCAGATCAGCTCGAACATCGCCGCCATCGAGGCCGAGATGCCCGAGTACTTCGCGCTCATCCAGGAAGCGGATGAGCTCAGGGCCAAGGCGGATGCGTCCGTGCAGGACCTCGAACACCAGATCGTGCCAGCACTCGACGACCAGCTCTTCTTCTTGGTTCGAGGACGACGTCATTTGTGGACGCCTCCGGCGCCTGAGTCCATCCACAGGTCCGACTCCGAAGTGCTGCTGTATCGGCGCTGGGCGGCGCTGAGCGGAGACGTATCGCAGGCCGATGCCTTGCTGGCGAGCGCGTTCAGCGCCTCAGGATCAGCGCTGATCGAGCCGCTCCGGGAGGACTTCGAATCGGCTCGGGATCGCGTCGAGATCAACCTCTCCAGTCTGGATGAGGCTGCTGGCAACGAGCTCCGCCCGTCGGTGAACCGGCTTATGTCGCTCGGCCTCGGCGATGGCAACGTCTTCGACGTGATGTTCCGCAGCCTCCAGATCGAGGAGAATCAGAGAGATCTGCTTGCTCAGAATCAGGAACTGAGCGTCGCCTTGGTGGGCGAGATCGAATCGCTCGTCGGTGCGGTGCAAGCCGATGTAGACACAGCCACCGCGGCCTCGGCGCAGGCCGTGAGCACCGGCCGACTGCTCCTCGTGGTGATCAGCGCCATCGGCATCGTGGGCGCGCTGCTGTTCAGCTGGCTGTTTGTCGGAAAGCGGATTCTGAGTCGCGTCGCCGGGCTGTCAGACCGCATGCGGGCGCTCGCCGGCGGCGACCTCCAGACCCCCGTCGAAACTGGAGGCCGGGATGAGGTGGCCGAGATGGCGGAAGCGCTCGAGCAGTTCCGCCAAGCTGCGCTCGAGGTGCAGCGGCTCAATCTGGTCGAAGAACTCGCCAATCAGCTCAGCGAGCGCAACGAGCAGCTGTCCCAGACGCTCGCCGATCTGGACCGTGCGCAGGATCAGATCGTGGCGAACGAGAAGCTGGCAGCCCTCGGTGAGGTGACGGCCGGTGTCGCCCACGAGATCCGCAATCCACTGAACTTCGTGAAGAACTTCGCCGAATCGTCTGACGAACTGCTCGAAGAACTGCTCGAGGCGATCGCGGATCCGGAGCCGCCTGACGATCAGGCCGACTACATCAGCGAGATCACCGGCGACCTCAAGGAGAACCTGACCCGCATCCGCGGGCACGGCGACCGGGCCAACCGCATCGTGGAGAGCATGCTCATGATGGGCCGGGGCGGCGGCGAGTCACGCCCCGTGGAGATCAACGCGCTGCTCGACGAGCACGCCATGCTCTCCTACCACAGCGCACGTGCGCAGGACGCGGACTTCAACGTGACCATCGAGCGGGACCTTGACCCCGACGTGGGCGAACTGGAGGTCATCCCCCAGGACATGGGCCGGGTATTCCTGAACTTGGTCACCAACGCCGGTTATGCCGCGAACAAGCGCTGGCGGGATCTCGGCGGCGAGCCGGGCAAGATGGCCACCCTGGGCAGCGGCAGCGGCAGCGACGCGCCGTACTTCCCGACGATCTGGCTGAGCACTCAGCGAGCTGCCGAATCGGCCGTGATCAAGGTGCGCGACAACGGCACCGGCATCCCGCCTGATGTCGTCCAGCGGATCTTCGAACCGTTCTTCACGACCAAGCCCACGAACGAGGGCACGGGGCTGGGCTTGGCGATGTCCAACGACATCGTGCGAGGCCATGGAGGCCAGATCACGGTCGAGAGCGAACCGGGCAAGTTCACGGAATTCACCGTGGAGTTGCCGCTCACCCCAGTGGTGCGAACCGAGACCGATGAGCCGGCGGCAGCGACGTAGTCGGGAAGCAGTCAGGAAGGGAATCGTCCCGCTCAGGAGACAGGGGGGAACTCATCGGACAGCCGGTGGCGGGAGCGCGAGCTCACACGACCGGGGCAGCCCGTTCTGAGGTCGCTCAGCCGACCAACGGAGCGAGGTACCGACCGGTGTGCGACTCCGGGACCACTGCGACCTGCTCGGGGGTGCCTGCGGCCACGACCGTGCCGCCTCCGATGCCGCCCTCGGGACCCATGTCGATAATCCAGTCGGCAGTCTTGATGACGTCGAGGTTGTGCTCGATCACCACCGCAGTGTTGCCGCCCGACACCAACCGGTCGAGCACGCCCAGCAGCCGCCGGATGTCCTCGAAGTGCAATCCGGTGGTCGGTTCGTCCAAGATGTAGATGGTGTGGCCGGTCGACCGCTTCGACAGCTCGCTGGCCAGCTTGACCCGCTGCGCCTCGCCGCCCGACAAGGTCGTGGCGGGCTGTCCCAGCCGGATGTAGCCCAGCCCGACGTCGACGAGGGTCTGCATGTGGCGCTTGATGGACGGCTGTGCACTGAAGAACTCCAAGGCGTCTTCGCAGGGCATCCCGAGCACATCGGCGATCGTCATGCCTTTGAACCGGATCTCCAGGGTCTCGCGGTTGTAGCGAGCACCCTTGCATACCTCGCATGGCACATACACATCGGGCAGGAAGTGCATCTCGATCTTGATGGTCCCGTCACCGGCGCAAGCTTCGCAGCGACCGCCCTTGACGTTGAAGCTGAACCTTCCCGGCAGGTAGCCGCGCACCTTGGCCTCGTTGGTCGCGGCGAAGAGCTTGCGGATGTGGTCGAAGACGCCGGTGTAGGTGGCCGGATTCGAGCGAGGCGTCCGGCCGATCGGCGACTGGTCGATGTCGATCACCTTGTCGAGCGCCTCAGCCCCCTCGATGGAGGTGTGCAGCCCGGGAACCCCCTTGGACGAGTAGATCCGCTGCATCAGCGCCTTGTAGAGAATCTCGTTGACCAGCGTGCTCTTGCCCGACCCGGACACGCCGGTCACGCAGATGAAGCATCCCAGCGGGAATTCCACATCGATCGTGCGCAGGTTGTGCTCGCGTGCGCCGCGCACGACGAGGCGGTCCATCCCCAACGGACGACGCGACGGCGGCACCGGGATCTCCCGGATGCCGGCGAGGTACTCCCCGGTCACCGATCCGGGCGCAGATGCCAGACCGTCGGTCGGGCCGCTGTAGACGATCTCTCCCCCGTGCTCGCCGGCACCGGGGCCGATGTCGACCACCCAGTCAGCCACCGAGATGGTCTCGAGATCGTGCTCCACCACCAGCACGGTGTTGCCGAGATCACGCAGGTGCAGCAGCGTGTCGATGAGCCGTCGGTTGTCACGCTGGTGCAGCCCGATCGAGGGTTCGTCGAGCACGTACAGCACGCCTTCGAGCCCGCTTCCGATCTGGCTGGCAAGGCGGATGCGCTGGGCCTCGCCGCCTGCCAGCGTCGCCGCCGAACGGTTCAGCGTGAGGTAGTCGAGGCCCACATCGAGCAGGAAGTTCAGGCGCGCGTCGATCTCCTTGATGATCGGCGCTGCGATGATGCGCTGGCGCTCGGTGAGCTCGAGACCGTCGACGATCTTGGCAGCCTCGCCGATGGACGCGGAGCAGAGCTCGAAGATGTTCCGCCCCGCAACCCGCACAGCGAGCGACACCTCATTGAGCCGGGCCCCGCCGCAGCCGCCGCAGGGCACCTCGCGCATGTACCCCTCGATGCGGTTGCGCGACCAGTCGCTCTCGGTATCCGCGTGGCGGCGGCGCAGGAACGGGATGACGCCTTCGTATCGAGTCGTGTAGCTGCGCGATCGGCCGTAGCGGTTGCGGTAGCGCACCGTGATCTGCTGGCCCGGCGGTGCACCCTCGAGCAGCAGCGTGCGATGGTCCTCCTCTAGCTGCGACCACGGAACGTCGAGCGCGATGCCGTACTCCTCGCCGACCGCTTCGAGCAGCCGTGTGAACCACTTGCCGGTCGCTCCGGCCCAAGGGGCGAGCGCCCCGGCGGCCACGGTCAGCTCGGTGTTCGGCACCACGAGCTCGGGATCGACCTCGTATCGCGTGCCGAGACCATCGCAGGTGTCGCACGCGCCATAGGGCGAGTTGAACGAGAAGTTCCGCGGCGCCAGATCCTCGAACGAGCGGCCCGTCGTCGGCGAGTACAGATGCTGGCTGAAGGTAAGCGTCTCGGCCGAGTCGTCCTGAGTCCCGTTTCCGCCCTGCGGCACAAGATTGATCCACACGTGCCCGTCGGCCAGCCCGAGTGCAGCCTCCACGGATTCGGTCAAGCGCTGGGAGATATCGCCGCGCATCACGAGCCGGTCCACGATCACCTCGATGTCGTGGTTGACGTAGCGATCCAGGCGGCCGATCTCGTCGACGTTGCCGAGGTCCAGCACCTCGCCGTCGACCCGGACCCGGGCATAACCTTGGCGGGCGAAGTCGCCGAGTTGAGTGTGATAGTCGCCCTTGCGGCCGCGCACGACCGGTGCCAGCACTTCGAATCGGGATCCCGCAGGCAGCTCGGTGATCCGGTCCACGATCTGCTGGGCCGTCTGGCGCTCGACCACTTCTCCGGTCTGCGGGTCGTGCTGGATGCCGATGCGGGCGTAGAGCAGCCGCAGGTAGTCGTAGACCTCGGTGATCGTGCCGACGGTCGAGCGAGGGTTGCGGCTGGCACTCTTCTGGTCAATCGAGATCGCCGGCGAGAGGCCTTCCAGGAAATCCACATCGGGCTTGTCCATCTGGCCGAGGAACTGCCGGGCGTAGGCCGACAGCGACTCCACGTAGCGCCGCTGCCCTTCTGCATAGATAGTGTCAAACGCCAGCGACGACTTGCCGCTGCCAGACAGCCCGGTGAACACGATCATGCGATCACGGGGCAATTCGACGTTCACGCTGCGCAGGTTGTGCTCACGCGCACCGCGGACGATCAGCCTCTCACCCATCCTGTCGCCCATCTTTCTGGCGCCCGCCTCGTGGCTCCTGCGGTTCTGGCGCCGACCCGCGATCCTACCTGTGCCCCGTTGCTGCTTCCCGGACACAAACACTGGTTCGAATTGCCCCGGACACGGCTGCTAGCTCAGTCTCTTGACCGACGCGCCGACATGCAGAACTAGGGTCGCGATCACGCACACCAGTGCACGGCGGGCGCCGACAGGGCACCCACCAGAGACATTCGCGAACAGGGAGCGGTCATGGGTCACGAAGTACGAGGAGTCGTGGCAAAGGCTGCGGGTGAACCGGTCAGCGTCGAGACCATCACAGTTCCCGACCCCGGACCGGGCGAGGTAATCGTCGATGTGCAGGCATGCGGCGTCTGCCACACCGATCTGCACTACCGGGAGGGCGCCATCAACGACGAGTTCCCGTTCCTGCTCGGGCATGAGGCAGCGGGCGTTGTCTCAGAGACAGGTGACGGCGTCACCGGCGTTGCGGTCGGCGACTTCGTCATCCTCAACTGGCGGGCAGTGTGCAGCAACTGCCGGTCGTGCGACCGGGGTCGCCCTTGGTACTGCTTCTCGACGCACAACGCCGCGCAGAAGATGACGCTCGACGGCGTCGAGCTCTCCCCCGCGCTGGGCATCGGCGCGTTCGCCGAGAAGACGCTGGTGGCCGCCGGCCAAGCCACGAAGGTGGATCCAACCGCTCCGCCCGAGGTGGCCGGGCTCATCGGCTGCGGCGTCATGGCGGGCCTCGGAGCGGCGATGAACACCGGCGGCGTCGGCCGCGGCGACAGCGTGGCCGTCTTCGGCTGCGGTGGGGTGGGCGACGCGGCGATCTGCGGGGCTCGCCTCGCAGGGGCGCACACGATCATCGGCATCGACATCGACGACCGCAAACTCGAATGGGCTCGGACCTTCGGCGCCACCCACACGATCAACTCCGCGCGGATGAGCAATGACGAGGTCGTCGCAGCCGTCCGAGAACTGACGGGCGGAAACGGCGTGGACGTCGCCATCGAGGCCGTGGGCCTGCCGCAGACCTACGAGCAGGCGTTCTACGCCCGCGATCTGGCCGGCACCGTCGTGCTGGTCGGCGTGCCGAACCCCACGATGAAGATCGAGCTGCCGATGATCGAGGTGTTCGGGCGCGGCGGCTCGCTCAAGAGTTCGTGGTACGGCGACTGTCTGCCCAGCCGTGACTTCCCGATGCTCATCGACCTGCACCTGCAGGACCGCCTGCCGCTCGACCAGTTTGTCAGCGAGACCATCGGCATCGACGGCGTCGAGGAGTCCTTCGAGAAGATGGAACGCGGCGAAGTGCTGCGCTCCGTGGTCGTGCTCTAGGCGCTTGCGTCGCGGAGGTCTCGCCTGAGCTCTCGTAGCTCGTCGCGCAGCCGGGCTGCGTACTCGAAGCGAAGGTCCGCAGCGGCCTCAGCCATCTCTTCTTCCAGCGAGACGATGAGCCGTGTCAGATCATCGGGCGGCAGGTCGCCATAAGCGGCCTTCATCCGTTCTGCCGTCACGCGTCCTGACACCAGTTTCTCGGGCACCGGTGCGGATTCGGCTGGGCCTCGCAGCACTTCGAGGATGTCGGTGACCGCCTTGCGGATGGTCTGCGGATCGATGCCGTGCTCAGCGTTGTACGCCTGCTGCAAGCCCCGCCTGCGGTTCGTCTCGAACACGGCGCGTTGCATCGACGGGGTGATCTCGTCCGCATACATCACGACCTGTCCGTCCACGTTGCGCGCAGCACGCCCGATGGTCTGGATCAGCGACGTCTCGCTGCGCAGGAAGCCCTCCTTGTCGGCGTCGAGGATCGCCACCAAGCTCACCTCGGGCAAATCGAGTCCCTCTCGCAGCAAGTTGATGCCCACGAGCACGTCGAAGTGCCCGAGCCTCAGGTCCCGCAGAATCTCGATGCGCTCGATGGTGTCAATCTCGCTGTGGAGGTAGCGCACCCGCACTCCCAGTTCGAGCAGATAGTCGGTCAGGTCCTCGGCCATCTTCTTCGTCAGCGTGGTGACGAGCACGCGCTGACCATCGGTGGTGACCCGCTCGATCTCGCCCATCAAGTCGTCGATCTGGCCGTTCGTGGGCCGTACGACGATCTCGGGGTCGACCAACCCGGTGGGCCGAACGATCTGGGAGACCACCTGGCTGGACGTCCTCAGCTCATAGTCCCCTGGGGTGGCCGACAGGAAGATCACCTGATTGAGCCGGTCCATCACCTCGTCGAAGCGCAGCGGCCGGTTGTCCCGGGCGGAAGGCAGGCGGAATCCGTGCTCCACCAAGGTGTCCTTGCGCCGCCGGTCGCCTGCGAACTGGCCGTGCAGCTGCGGTACGGCGACGTGGCTCTCGTCGATGACCATCAGGAAGTCGTCGGGAAAGAAGTCCAGCAGCGTGTACGGGGGCTCGTCGTAGGTCCGCCCGTCGAGATGCATCGAGTAGTTCTCGACACCGTTGCAATAGCCCAGCTCGCCCAGCATCTCGAGGTCGTACTCGGTGCGCATCCGCAGCCGCTGCGCCTCCAGCAGCTTGTTCTCCTTCTCGAAGAACTGCAGCCGTTCGGCCATCTCGACCTCGATCTTGCCGATCGCCGCACGCAGCTTGTCGCCGCCGGTGACGTAATGCGACGCAGGAAAGATCGTGATCTCTTCCAGCTCGCCCAGCCGCTCGCCCGTAAGGGGATCGATGCGGCTGATGCGGTCGATCTCATCGCCGAACAGCTCGACTCGCACGAGGAACTCCTCGTAGGCCGGGTGGACCTCGAGCGTGTCGCCCCGCACCCGGAATCGGCCTCGGATGAGGTTCATGTCGTTGCGCTCGTACTGCATGTCGACGAGCCGGCCCAGTACCGAACGCTGATCGACGATCTCGCCCACCCGCAGGTAGAGCATCTGGCGCAGGTACTCCTCGGGAGCACCGAGTCCGTAGATGGCCGAGACCGATGCCACAACGATGACGTCGCGGCGGGTCAGCAGCGCGGCAGTGGCCGAGTGCCGCAGCCGGTCGATCTCGTCGTTGACGGTGGAATCCTTCTCGATGTAGGTGTCCGACGCCGGCATGTAGGCCTCGGGCTGGTAGTAGTCGTAGTAGGAGACGAAGTACTCGACGCGGTTGTCGGGGAAGAACTCGCGGAACTCGTTCGCGAGCTGAGCAGCCAACGACTTGTTCGGCGCGAGCACCAGGGTGGGACGCTGCGTGCGCTCGATCGTCCACGCGATCGTCGCGCTCTTGCCCGAGCCGGTGATGCCCAGCAGCGTCTGGAAGCGGTCTCCACGATCGATGCCCTGTGCCAGCTCGGCCACGGCGCGCGGCTGATCCCCAGCAGGATCGAATCCAGCGGACACTCGAAAGGAATGAGCCGTCGTCGGCTCGGGCAACCACGGACGGACCCGGGGATCTTCGAAGCCGGTTGCGTCCTGCTGCGACGGTGCCGCCGAGACGGATGCCATGCAGTGCAGGCTACGGGTGAGTCGCCACGCGATTCCGCCGACGATCAACCGCTCTGCGACGCCGGGAACATTGCTCGGACAGCAGTACCTTCGGTTGAGGGGCCGATGTGGTTATCCTGCCGCCCTGATTGCCTGATCGACCGATTCTGGCTCCACTGCCCGCCCGAGACCGCTCATGAGCCCAGACAACACTGACGAGAACGCGCTTGAGGACGATGCGCTCGGCGATGCATTGCTCCACAAGGACCTCGAACCCCTGAAGGAGGATCTGGAGGCCGAAGAGTTGGCTGCCGGCGATCTCGATGAGAACCCTGACGATGATGACTCGGACGACCTTGACGTGGACGATTCCGCCGAAGACGACGAACCCAGCAGCCGCGAAGTCCCCACCGGCGTGCGGCTGACCGACGATGATGACGACGAGGACGAGGACGAGGAGTTCGAGGCCGATCTCGGCGAGATCCTCAAGGAGCGTCTGGCGTCCGAGGACGATGATGACGACGAGGACGACGCTGTCGGCATTGTCACCGGATCGCGCGCTGGGACCAAGCAGGAAGAGGAGATCCTGTGCGAGGGCTGCTTCCTGCTCATAAAGCCCTCACAATTCGACACGAGATCGCCAGAGCCGAGCTGCCCGCATTGCGGCACTCCGATCTCCTGCTGAGTTCGCGCCGTACCCGTGCCGTCGCCCGTCGGGCGTCAAGCGGGGAACTCGACATGCTCCAGCTCAGCCGCCCACTCGAATGCCGCGCCAATAGCGACCTCCAACTCGTCGAAGCCGCCCGAGTTGTCGATGATCCAGTCAGCGATGGCGAGTCGTTCGGTCCTCGGCAGTTGCGCTGCGATGCGTGCCTTGGCGTCCTCGGCAGAAAAGCCGCGCGCCGACACGAGCCGGTCGATGGCGAGATCTACCGGCGTGTCCACCACCAAGATCCCGCTCGTCCGATAGCGCGGCCTCTGACCATTCGCCAAGCCCTCGCCCAGCAGCGGGATGTCCAGCACGACGATCTGTTCTGTTCCTGCGAGCTTGCCGAGCTGTCGGCGTATCTCACGTCCCACGGGCGGGTGCGTGATCGCATTCAGGTCCGCGAGCGCCTCGCTGTCGGCGAATACCAGTTCGGCCACTGCGCCCCGGTCCAGCGTCCCGTCGGACGCAATGATGTGTGGGCCGAACCGCTCCGCCATCTCGGCAAGAACCGGACTTGACGGCGCCTGCAGGGAGCGGACGATGGCATCAGCGTCGATCAGCGCCGCACCGCGCCGCACGAATCCCGCCGCCACCGTGCTCTTGCCGCTGCCGATGCCGCCCGTCAGGCCGATCGTGATCATCGGCCTCGATGACCGCCAGCGATGGCCTGCGGCGGATCTGACTCGTTACGGGGTCTGGGCGTCGCTCTCGGATTCACCGCCGTCGGCCTCTTGGTTCTCGTAGTGCGCGAGCGCTTGGCGGTAGGCCTCCTCGCCATGCTCTTCGTAGTACTCGCGCCAAGCACGCTCGGCTTCTGACTCCTCACCGTCGGACGGCGTCTCATAGCTGAATTCGCCGATGAAGTTGCCTTCCTCGTCGTAGGCGTGATCGCCGAACGCATCGCGGTATTCCTCCGCGACGACACCACCCTCGGCCGCCTGCTTGATCGACAAGCTGATGCGACGACGCTGCAGGTCCAGATCGATGATCTTCACCCACAGCTCCTCGCCCGGAGTGACGACCTGCTCGGGCATCTCGACATGGTGCGCCGACATCTCCGAGATGTGCACGAGGCCCTCGATACCATCGCCGACCTGCACGAAGGCCCCGAACGGCACCAGCTTGGTGACCCGCCCGTAGACGAGCTCTTCGACGCGGTGAGAGCCGGCGAACGCTTCCCAGGGATCTTGTTGTGTGGCCTTGAGCGAGAGCGAGATGCGCTCACGCTCCCGGTCGATCTCGAGCACTTCCACGGTCACCTCGTCGCCGATGCTCACGACCGAACCCGGATGGTCGACGTGCTTCCAGGACAGCTCGGACACATGGATGAGGCCGTCCATGCCGCCGAGATCGACGAAGGCGCCGAAGCTGACCACCGACGACACCCGGCCAGTCCGCCGCTCGCCCCGGCGAAGATCGCGCAGGAATCCTTCCCGCTCTTCCTTGAGGCTCTCCTCCAGCCAGGCACGCCGGCTGAGCACGACATTGTTGCGGTTCTTGTCCAGCTCGATGATCTTGGCCTCGAGTTCCTGGCCGACGTAGGGGGCGAGGTCTCGAACCCGCCGGAGCTCCACCAGCGACGCAGGCAGGAATCCGCGCAGTCCGATGTCGACGATCAGCCCGCCCTTGACGACCTCGATGACGGGACCCTTGACGACCCCGTTGGACTCACGGATCTCCTCGATCCGGCCCCAAGCACGCTCGTACTGTGCCCGCTTCTTGGACAGCACCAAGCGACCGTCAGGATCTTCCTTCTGCAAGACGAGCGCTTCGATCTGGTCACCCACCTCGACGACATCGGACGGGTCGATGTCATGGCGGATGGAGAGCTCTCGCGACGGGATGACCCCCTCGGACTTGAACCCAATGTCCAGCAGCACCTCGTCGCGGTCCACACGGACGATCGTGCCCGCCACGATGTCGCCATCGCCGAATTCGACGATGGTCTGCGCGATCGCTTCCTCGAAGGAGACTTCGCCGAGGTCATCGGACGCGATGGCTCTCGGCACGTACTCGCCTGCATCGGTGAAGGTGCCGAAGTCGTTCGTCAGAGCGCCGTTCGCCCCGTCGGCAGTGCCACTAGCGCTCACCGGCGGGTCTGATGTGGCATCAAGGGATTCCTCGATGGCCGGGTCTTCGAAAGCGGGGACGAATGCGTCGGTCACGGTGGGGGCGCTCTGGTCGGAATCACGGGCGCCGACGGCTGAGCCTGCCGCATACAGCGCACCGAGAGGCTACCGGCACGCCCCGCTGCCGCCCCCGAGGACTCAGGTTCTGAACCCAGATGCACCGGAGGGATGTGGAGTCAGCGCCGCGTCAGGCACCCGAGCGCCGACAGGCCCAAGCTCTCACCGGCCTGCTCCACGCGGGAACGCAAAGCGCCGCGTTGTCGGGGTGCGGGTCAGTCTTGGGTGAGGATGTGCCGGGCTGCTCGGACGGCGGTGTCGGTGCGGTCCTGGCCGCTGATGCGCTCGATGCCAGTGCCGTCGGGCGCTGCCGCGGCGACAGCGTCGCGGACCTCGTCGCTGACCGCCGAGCGGCCCCCGACGATGATCACCGACACCGGCTCGTACTCGTCGATGACCGCCTCCGCGGCCCCGGACAGCACCCCCGCCGCGGTGTAGACCACAGCCGCGTCGTCGGTCACCGCCGCCAACGCAGCCGCCACGCCCACATCAGCCGCGGACCAGCCGTTCGCCACCACCAACGTGACCCCGCCGGCCGAAGCGGGGTCGCCCAGCACCCGCCGCGCCGCGGCCGCCGCAGTCTCCACACGATCCTGCCCGGTCACACGCGACACACTCGCCTGCTCACCCGCCGCCTCCCGAGCCTGCTGCTCCGCGGCCGCGCTGACCGCCGCCACGCCGCCCACCAGCACCACCTCCTCGGTGGGATACTCCCGCAGCAACGCAGCCGACTCCTCAGCCAACGCATCACCGCCGGTGTACAACACCGCCGCCCGGCCCCCGCCGGCAGCCGCCAACGCAGCCGCCACGCCCGCATCAGCCGCGGACCAGCCATTCGCGACCACAAACGTGACCCCGCCGCCCGCGACACCGCCCAGCGACTCCCGCGCCGCAGCCGCCGCAGTCGCGACACGGTCCGGCCCCGAGACCCGTCGCACCTCAGAACCCTCCGACACAGCGCGGATCTCGCTCACCACCGCCCGCGACACCGCCGCCGGGCCGCCCACCACCAGCACCTCAGCCGGCAGCGCATCCCCCAACAGCCTCTCCACCCCCGCGGGCAACTCCCCCTCAGCGACATACACCACCGCGCCGCCCTCACGAGCCGCCAGCACCGACGCCGTGCCCACATCAGCAGGACTCCACCCATCAGCCACCACCAACGTCGCCACACCCACATCCAAACCAGAACCGCCGCCCGCACTGCCAGTGCCGACGCGGTTGCCGCTGTTGCTCGTATCGTCGGCCACGATGGTGTCGGGCGTGTCGTTGTCGGACGCAGTGTCGTCGTCGGACGCAGTGTCGTCGGGAGGCGTACTGGTGTCGGGAGGCGTACTGGTGTCGGGAGGCGTACTGGTGTCAGGCGGACCGTCGCTGCCAGGCGGACCGTTGTCTGGCATCATGTCTTGGGCACTGCATTCGCTCAGACCGAGTTCCTGTCCGCTCAGCAGACTTGCCAACGCGACAGGAATACACCCCGACAAGTCGTTGCCGGACAGCAAGAGTTTGCTGAGCCCGGACAGATCGCCCAGATCAGGCGGAATCGGACCGGTCAGATCATTGTTGTACAGAGCGAGCGTGGTGAGCTTGGAAAGGTCACCCAGATCAGACGGAATCTCACCCGACAGCCTGTTGTCATACAGGAGGAGAAAGACGAGGTTGGAGAGCCGCCCCAGTTCGGACGGGATCTCACCCGACAGCCTGTTTGATTGCAGCCAGAGATGTCCGAGCCTGGACAAATCGCCCAGATCAGACGGGATCTCACCTGACAGCCTGTTCGTGTCCAGCGAGAGCCAAGTGAGGTTGGAAAGGTCACCCAGATCAGACGGAATCTCACCCGACAGCCTGTTGCCGGACAGCGCGAACTCGGTGAGGTTGGAGAGATCGCCCAACTCGGACGGAATCTCACCCGACAGCCTGTTGTAATTCAGCACAAGTGAGGTGAGGCTGGACAGGCTGCCCAACTGAGACGGGATCTCACCCGACAGATCATTCGAAGCCAGCACGAGGTGGGTGAGGTTGGACAGGCTGCCCAACTGAGACGGGATCTCACCCGACAGATCATTGCCGGACAGCGAGAGTTCGGTGAGGTTGGACAGGCTGCCCAACTGAGACGGGATCTCACCCGACAGATCATTGTTGGACAGCGAGAGCTCGGTGAGGTTGGAGAGATCGCCCAGCTCAGACGGGATCTCACCCGACAGACTATGACCGAGCAGTCGAAGGTGGGTGAGGCCGACGAGATTGCCCAGCTCGGACGGGATCTCACCCGACAGATGATTACCGGACTGCCGCTCGTGTAGGAATACGAGGCTGGTGACGCGAGCGGGATCGCCCGAGACGGTGATTCCGTCCCAGTCGGACATCGCTACGGAAGTGCTCCAGTTCAGCGGATCGGCGCTAGTGCCGACAAGGACCGGCTTCGCCGCGAGCAGATTGTCGCAGTCGGCGATGAGGCCAGAGTCGGTCGTGGAATCCGACACCGCAGCAGTACCCGAGCACACAGCATCAGCCTGAGCCGCAGCAGGCCCGCCCAGCCCGAGAACTGTCACCGCAGCAACAACGAGCACCTGCACCGACGCCGTCGACACGAGCCGATGCATCCTCGCGTTCATCCCGACAAGAGGGCCGCAACGCTGAGACCAGCCCCGATGAGCAGGCCAAGTCAGGTCAAACTTCATCACTTGCAACCTTCCTCGTCTGCAACAATCACAACCCTGAAAGACAGGCAGAAACGAATGTCAAAAAGTAGATGTTAGACCGCCAGTCTCCCTCCACCGACACCACACCGCCATCAACAACACACTCGCCGCACCGACCCAACCGGTGGATCTGGGCTTAGCCCTTGGCGTCCGCCCAGGTGGCGCCGGTCGTCACATGCACTTCCAGTGGCACCGCCAGATCGGCCGCGTTGCGCATCGTGGTCGCCGTCAGCTCGGTCACCTCGGCGGACTCGGGCGGATGGACTTCGAGGATGACCTCGTCGTGTACCTGCAACACGAGTCGGCTGGCTGCGGAGCAATCTCGCAGGGCGTCATCCAGCCGGACGAGCGCGACCTTGAAGATGTCCGCTGCGAGACCCTGTATAGGTGCGTTCATTGCCTGGCGCTCGGCTGCTTGGCGGACCCGGAAGTTGCGTGAGCTCAATTCAGGCAGCGGGCGGCGCCGGCCGAACGCCGTCTCGGTGTAGCCCCGCTCACGGCTCTCGGCCACCACCCCGTCCATAAACGAGCGCACTTGCGGGAACGCCTCGAAGTAGGCGTTCAGGATTCCCGTCGCCTCGTCGGTGGACACGCCGAGACGCTGCCCGAGTCCGTAGGCCTCCATCCCGTACGCGAGGCCGTAGCTGACCATTTTCGCGACGGACCGCTGGTGAGGGGAGATTTGTTCGGCCTCGACGCCGAACAGCGATGCGGCAGTCGCGCTGTGAATGTCGTGACCCGCCTCGAAGGCGGACACGAGGCCGGGATCACCGGAGAGGTGAGCGATCACCCGCAGCTCGATCTGGTTGTAGTCGGCGATGAGCAGCTCGAAGCCGCTGGCCGGCACGAAGGCCCGCCGGAACAGCCGACCCTGTTCGGTGCGCACCGGGATGTTGTGCAGGTTCGGGTCCTCGGAGCTGAGCCTGCCGGTGCGGGCCACCGTCTGGTTGAACGTGGCATGTATGCGTTCGTCCGGCCCGACGCATTCCAGCAAGCCGACGCCGTAGGTGGAGCGCAGTTTCTCCGCCTCTCGGTAAGCGAGCAGCTGGTCCGCTATCGGATGCTGGCCCCGCAGCGATTCCAGGGCCGCGGCGTTCGTGGAGTAGCCGGTCTTGGTCTTGCGATGCGGCGGCAGCCCCAGGTCCTCGAACAGCACCTCAGCAAGCTGCTTGGGCGAGTTGACGTTGAGATCGTCCCGTCCCGCCAGCCGCCGAACCTCGGCCTCGAGTGCGCACACCTCGCGTGTGAGGTGATTTCGCAACGTCTCCAGCTCCTCGCGGTCAACGCCGATCCCGGCGACCTCCATGCGCGCGAGAACCGAGATCAGCGGACGCTCGATGTCCCGGTACAGGTCCGACATGCCGAGATCCGCCATCTCGCGCTCGAGGACCGGCGCCAGCATCGCCGCGGCGAGGGCGTCTCGACCTGCGGTGACCTGTCCGAGCGGACCCGAGGCGTCGACGGCGTCGAAATCGAGCCGACCCTCGGTCTCGATCTCGACGAGTTCGGTCCCGCAGTGTCTCGCGAGGAGCGTGCTCAGCTCGCCACGGCCCTCAGGCGGGTGGATGAGGTACGCCGCGATCGACGTATCGACTTCGAGTCCCGCAAGCGTCGAGTCCGCATCGATCCCGCCCGGCAGCCGGGCGAGCGCCCGCATCAGCGGCTTCGCATGGTGGATGTGGATGCCTGGTCCGTCAGGTCCGAGCAGCAGTGCGACCGCAGCTGCCACATCGTCGAGTTCGAGGAACTCTGGGCTGAGCGCCAGCACCGTCCCTTGCGTCGGATTCACGGCAACCGCGAGCACGCCCAACGAGCCGTCGTGCTCAAGTGCGTATCCCATCGCCACGGTCTCGGTCTGCTGCGCCAGCTCGCTGAGCAGCGCCGCCGCTTCTGGCCCGTCCCTCAGCGGCACCAAGTCGACGTCGGCGATCTGGGAGGTCGGCTCAGGACCTGCATCAGGCCCCAGCAAGCCGTCCAGCGATGTGCCCGCCAATGCCTCTCGCAGCCGAGCATGCAGGGTGCCGAACTCCAAGAACTCGAACGTGCGCGTCACGCGGTCGGTGTCGAATCCGCCCCACTGCAGATCGTCCGCAGAGGCATCGATCGGTGCATCGGTGCGCAGTTCCATCAACTCGACGTTGCGGCGCACGTCGTCCTGGTACAACACCAGATTCTCGGCCAGCTTGGGACTCTGCTCTGACGCGGACGCGAGCAGCGCCTCGACGCTGCCGTACTTGTTGAGGAGCTTGGCCGCGGTCTTCTCGCCGACGCCGGGGACGCCCGGCAGGTTGTCCGACGGGTCGCCGCGCAATGCGGCGTACTGCACGTAGAGATCCGGGGTGACGCCGGTGCGCTCGGCGATGCCCGCTTCGTCGTAGAGCGCATAGTCGGTGACGCCCCGCCGGTTGTACAGCACGCGTATGCGCGGATCGCGCACGAGCTGGTACACGTCGCGGTCACCGCTGACGATCAGCACGTCGTCGCCGCGCTGCTCTGCCCCGGTCGCCAGCGTGGCCAGCAGGTCATCGGCTTCGAAGCCCGCACAGTCCACCGCCGGGATGCTCAGAGACTCGAGCACCTGCCGCACGAGGCCGAGCTGATCTATGAGCGTTGCGGGAGTCTCGTCGCGGTGCGCCTTGTACCGCGGTTCGGCTTCATGGCGGAATGTCGGCTCGGGGCGGTCGAAGCACACGGCGATGGCGTCAGGGCGGTGATCGCGCACCAGATTGACCAGCATGGACGTGAACCCGAAGACGGCACCGGTGGGCTGACCCGAACGGGTGCCCATGTCCTCGCCAATGGCGAAGAACGCCCGGTAGGTCAGGGAGTTCCCATCAAGCAGCAGCAGCTTCGACATCAGGTCTCTCCCAACTCGGCGACGCGGCGGTTGCCTCGAGTGCGCCGACTCGATTCTGACTGGCTCGTCTCGGGCTCGCTCGGTTCGGGCCGGCTCGGTTCGGATTGGCGGGTTCAGGGCGTCAGCAGACCATCGATGATCTGCTGAGCGATGTCCCGCATCTTCGCACGGTTTGCCATCGCCGTACTGCGAATGAACTCGAAGGCGTCCTGCTCGGAGAGCCCGAAGTCGTCCATCAGCAGACCCTTGGCGCGCTCAGTGGCCTTGCGCGTCTCCAGCTTCTCCTCGAGGCTCTCGACGGTGTCTTCCAACTCCCTCATCTCGGTGAACCGACCCCAAGCGACCTCGATAGCCGAGACCAACTCCTCCCGCTGGAACGGCTTGACCAAGTACGAGAGCACGCCCGCATCACGTGCCTCGGCGATGAGGTGCCGCTTGCTGAACGCCGTCAGGATGAGCACGGCGGAAGTGCGGTCGCCTGCCACCTCTCGGGCCGCATCCAAGCCGTCCCGTCCAGGCATCTGGATGTCGAAGATGCACACCTCGGGTTGGTGCTGGCGTGCCAGCTCTACGGCCTCGTCCCCACGGCCCGTCTCAGCCACGACGACGTAGCCCTCGTCTTCGAGCATCTCGCGCAGATCGAGCCGGATGATGGCCTCGTCCTCTGCGATCACGACTCGCTTGGACACTCGCGCTCTCCTCGCGGTCAGATCGAACAGGACGGCGCCGCCGGCCCGGCGGCTGCGGATCGATCAGCCTACCGGTCGGGCTGGGAACCCTCCCCGAAACTGACTGTCTCGTGAATTCGCTGTGTCATGTGGAGTGCCCGGGGCGGGATTCGAACCCGCACGCCCGCGAGGGCAGAGGATTTTGAGTCCCCCGTGTCTGCCGTTTCACCACCCGGGCAACAGGCCGCATCAGCGTACCCAAGGACCCGAGCGGCCCGTGAGCCCGTCGCACCAAGAACGGGAACAAGAGCGGGGCGATCGCTGCATTGTCGCTCTCGGCCCGTATGGGCACCTACCCTTTCGGGAAGTTCAGTTCACCGCGCCGCTGCCGGGACATCGACCCGGCTTCTGTATCTGGTGTTCCGGGGGAGGCCGAGTGCTCGCATTCACATTCCCGGGCCAAGGCTCGCAACAGCAAGGCATGGGTGCAGCGTGGACAGCGCACGAGTCGTGGGAACTCGTCGAAGAAGCATCAGACTCCTGTGGGCGCGATGTCGAAGCGCTGTTGCTGGAGGCCGACGCAGACGAACTGCGCCACACACGCAATTCGCAGCTCTCGACCTTCGTGCTCTCGATGGTCGCGCTGGACGCAGTCGAGCGGACAGGCGCCACGTTCTCCTCTGCCGCCGGTCACTCGCTGGGCGAATACAGCGCACTGACGGCGACCGGCGCCTTGGCGTACGACGATGCTGTTCGACTGGTGGCCGAGCGGGGCGAGGCGATGCAGATCGCCGCCGACGAGCACGAGGGAACCATGGCGGCTGTGCTGGGCATCGACGACAACCTCGTCGCCGAGGCATGCGACGCCACGCAGGGCGATGTCTGGGTTGCCAACTACAACGCGCCCGGTCAGGTCGTGATCGCGGGCGCTCCAGATGCAGTGGCGGTGACGGGCGATGCTGCCAAGGAGGCCGGCGCGAAGCGGATCATGCAACTCCCGGTCGGCGGTGCCTTCCACACGCCGTTCATGCTGCCGGCGCGGGATCGGCTGCGCAAAGCGCTAGCCGAGGTCGAGATCCGCGCCCCGAGCGTGCCGGTCGTGGCCAACATCGACGCGAAGCCGCGTGACAGTGCCAACGAGTGGCGCTCTCTGCTCGCACAGCAGCTCATCAGCCCCGTGCTGTGGCGGGCCAGCCTGTGGTCATTGGCGGACTCGGGCGTCACCACCTACGCCGAGCTCGGCCCCGGCAAGGTGCTGACGGGCATGACCAAGCGCACCCACAAGAGCGCAACCGCTCTGTCGGTGAGCACCCCTGCGGACATCGACACGCTGATGGAGGCGCTGGCCGTCGATGCCCCCGCAGCGCCGACCGTGCTGGGCGGCGAGAACCTCTACGTCACCGAGCGGCTCATTGTCAGCCCTTGCGCCGGCGTCTTCACGCTTGCCGCCGACGTGAGCGGCGGCCAGCAGATCAGCGTCGGCGATGTCATCGGGCATGTCGCCGGGGAGGAAGTGCGGTCTGCGTTCGCGGGTACTGTCATGGGGATCATGGCCACCGAGGGCGAACGCGTCACCGCACGGCAGCCTGTTGCGTGGCTGCGCACGCCAATCCGCAACTGAACGGCGGCACCTGAATGGGAGGCCACACATGACGCTCACCGTGAGCAGCGCATCCAGCGCACGCATTGTCGGCATCGGGACGGCGCTCGGCGAACGTGTCCTCACCAACGAAGACCTCGCAGAGATGGTCGACACGTCCGACGAGTGGATCATCGAGCGCACGGGTATCAAGCAACGCAACATCGGCGGCACGACGGCCGGCTTGGCTGCCACTGCTGGAGCAGCCGCGATGGAAGCAGCCAACGTCGACCCGTCCAGCATCGACATGCTGATCCTGGCCACCACCACGCCGGACCGATGCATCCCGGCGTCGTCGTCCCGAGTGCAGGAATCCCTCGGCCTCGACTGCGGAGCCATGGACGTCAACGCTGCCTGCTCGGGTTTCGTGTATTCGCTGATTGCCGCCCACGGCATGATCGCCATGGGTCACGAGCGGGTGCTGGTCATCGGCGCCGAAGTGCTGTCGCGCGTCACCGACTGGACTGACCGGGCCACATGCATCCTGTTCGCCGACGGCTCGGGCGCCGCCGTGCTGGAACGCAGCGAGCAGGGTTCCGACCTGTTGGGCTGGCATGTCTCCAGCGACGGCTCGATGGAAGAGCACCTGTACTGCGAGCACGACGGGTACATCCAGATGGCAGGCCAGGCAGTGTTCAAGAAGGCAGTGCTCGTCATGGAGGAATCGGCCCGCCAATCGATGAAGCAGGCCGGGTTGACCGCCTCCGACATCGATGTCGTGGTTCCGCACCAGGCAAACGTGCGCATCGTCGAGACTGCCTGCAAGCGTCTCGGCATCCCCTACGACAAGGCCGCAATGGTCATCGAACGTACCGGCAATACGTCCTCCGCATCCATTCCCCTGGCACTCGAAGATGCCGTGCGCAGTGGCCGGATCAACGAAGGAGATCATGTGCTGCTCGTCGGGTTTGGCGCCGGCATGACATCGGCCTCGGCATTGCTGCGCTGGTCTGGTGCCCCGGGGCGCGCTGTGTGACCCCGCGCCGTTGAACACACTCAGACGTGCCCCCGAACTCACGAGTCCATGAACTCCCCCGCAGCGCGTGACAACGAGTCCCGAACGGTGCTGGTCACCGGCGGCAGCCGCGGCATCGGACTGGCCACGGCCCGGCTGTTCGCCGACCGGGGCCATCGTGTGGCGGTCACCAGCCGCACCGGCGCCCCCGATGACGACCGGCTTCTCTGGGTTGCCTGCGATCAGGCCGACAGCGACGCGGTGGACGCCGCGTATCAGGCCGTCGAGACAGAGCTGGGCCCGGTGGAGGTCCTCGTCGCCAACGCTGGCATCACCCGCGATCAGCTCGTGCTGCGTATGTCGGACGAAGACTTTGCCGCGGTGGTCGACACCAATCTCAACGGCGCGTACAGGATGGCCAAGCGTGCCGCCCGGCCGATGCTGAGAGCCCGCTGGGGCCGACTGATCTTCGTGTCCTCGGTAGTCGGGCTCTTGGGGTCGGCCGGCCAAGTCAACTACGCCGCGTCAAAGGCTGGACTGGTCGGCATGGCGCGCTCGCTGGCGCGCGAGCTGGGTTCACGCAGCATCACGGCCAACGTGGTCGCACCAGGACCGGTCGCCACGGAGATGTTCGGCGCCTTGAGCGACGAGCAGCGGGCAGCCATCACTGATGCTGTTCCGCTCGGCCGGGTAGCCGATCCCTCCGAGATCGCTGCCACGGTGACGTTTCTGGCCTCGGACGAGAGCGCCTACATCACGGGCGCGGTGATTCCGGTCGACGGCGGCCTCGGAATGGGCCACTGAGCCCCGACGCAGCGATCGCGCCAGACCACGGCCGGCGCATTGCGGCGATGGCTTCGGGGCGCGATGCCAGCAGGGCCCGAGGCTCAGGAGCCGCGCAGGCAGCCTGAGCCTTCCCGTACTCGCACTCATTGCTTCCCGCTCTTGCTCGCCGCGCTCACGGACCGCTCGGGCCACGGCTTCGCCTGTCGGCTCAGCCTCTCCGGGCCGTACACTTCGCACTCGCACGGTCGTCGGGGACTCGTGCCGGTGACCACCCACACACGAGGTGAACAGCATGAGCGACACGTTGGATCGATTCCGGGACTGCGCCGTCGAGGTGCTGGCCGTGGATGCCGCCCAAGTCACGCCCGAGGCCAGCTTCGCTGATGATCTCGATGCCGACAGCCTGGATCTCGTCGAACTGGTGATGGCTCTGGAAGAGGAGTTCGACATCAGCGTGGACGAGGAAGAGCTGGAAGGCGTCACCACCGTCGCCCACGCAATCGAGCTGGTCGAATCCAAGCTGTGAGCTACAGCCGGCGAGTAGCGGTCGTCGGCCTAGGCGTCGTCTCGTGCGCCGGATCCGGCGTGGACGGCTTCTGGCAGGGCCTGAACTCCGATCCGCCAGAAGGCGAACGCCGCATCGTCGACTTCGACCCCGCTCCCTTCTACGAGAACGCCAAAGAGGCCAGGCGAGCTGATCGGTCGGTGCAGCTCGGCATGGCATCTGCTGCGCAGGCGATGGCCGAAGCCGGCGAGATAGCGTCGGATCCTGATCGTTGCGGGGTCATCTACGGCACGGGCGTCGGTGGCCTGCAGACCTTCGAAGACCAGGTGCAGGTGCTGGACCGCAAGGGGGCTCGCCGGGTCTCGCCCTTCATGGTTCCGATGATGATGCCCAATGCGCCTGGGGCTGCGATCTCGATGAAGTACGGACTGGCCGGCCCCTGCGAAGTGATCACCACGGCCTGCGCTGCGAGCACACACGCTGTCGGCTACGCAGCGCGGCTCATCCGCTTGGGCATCGCCGATGTGATCGTGGCTGGGGGTTGCGAGTCGGTCATGACGCCGGTCGGCACCGCTGGCTTCGCGAACATGACGGCCCTGTCCACCAGCGGCCTCTCGATGCCGTTCGACAAGAACCGCGACGGCTTCATGATGACCGAAGGCGCGGCCACGCTGGTGCTCGAGGAATGGGAGTCGGCGGTGGCACGAGAGGCCACCATCTGGGGCGAAATCCTGGGCACGGCCTCGAATGCCGACGCGCACCACATCACGGCGCCCGCCCCAGGCGGCGCAGGGGCGCTGCGCTGTATGCAGCTCGCTATCGGCGACGCCGACCTGGAGCCGCGCGACATCGTGCACGTGAACGCGCACGGCACCTCCACCCCGCTCAATGACGCGGCTGAAGCCGAGGCGCTCAACAAGCTGTTCGGCCCCAACGGGCCGCTGGTGACCTCCACGAAGGGCGTCACCGGTCACGCACTGGGAGCCGCTGGCGCCTTGGAGACCATCGCCGTGCTGCTGTCGATGCGGCATCGCAAGATCCCGCCCACTGCCGGCTGGACCACGCCTGATCCTGAGCTTGCAGAGTTCCGGCTGGTCACCGGAGCGGCAGCCGACTGGGAACCCGGTCCGTCGCTCAGCAACTCGTTCGGCTTCGGCGGCCACAACGGCTGCCTGGTGATCGGCCCGCCGACCGTCTGAGCCGACGGACTGCGCCGACGGGCGAAGCCCAGCAGAGTCCCAGTTCCCCTTTCCCCCGCTTCAAGCTGACTGCCATTCGCGTTGGGGCGTGAAGTCGCGATACCAGTCGTTGTGGGGGCCGCGTCGCAGGGTGGCCTTGATGTCGTGGAGTTCGCCGTGGCAGCGGAAGCACAGCAACGCGAGGCTGTCGATGTCGATGGGTCCGCGTGCAGGCTTCTTCCGCGGAATGACGTGATGGGCTTCGCACCATTGGGGTGCGAGGTCGCACAGCACGCAGCGCCGGTCGCGGGCGACCAAGGCACGCCATTGCGCGTCGGTCACGGTGCGCACCCCGCCGAGCCGCCCCTGCACTACTGTCGATCACTGAGCCTCCGTTCGCAGTCGGGATCACAACAGACCCCACACTGCCACGGAGGCTCAACCCATCACGGGAACCGAACCGTCAACAGAGCAGCAAGACCCGCGACCACACCTGCCACCGAGCGCCTGCACGCAGCCGCATTTGTCAATAGCGGAAGCGAGGTCAAGTCGCGGAGCCCTCGCTACAGGCTGTCGTAGGCGGCTGTTTCGATGGCTTCGTACAGCCCGTACGAGCGAGGATCGGCGAATGGCACCTGCTGGCTGATGTAGCAGCCGGCCACCTGGTTCTGCAGGTCGATCCAGAAGTACGAGTTGGCGAGTCCTGCCCACATGAGTCCGCCGGCAGGACGCCCGGTCGGTGCCGGCTCCTCGTTGATCTGGAACGTCAGGCCCCACGACTTCTCGACGCCGGGGAAGAACTCGGCATCAAAGGAGAACGGCGGGGCGGCCGTCGGGAGCATGGTGACTCGCAGGTCGCCCATCGCATTGGTGACCATCTGCGCATGGGTGTCGGGCGAGACAATCTGATTGCCGTTCAGACTGCCGCCGTTCAGCATCATCGTCAGGAAGCGGCAGTAGTCGTCGACAGTGGAGTACAGCCCACCGCCGCCCATCTCGAACTCTGGCTCCTGGAGGATCTCGAACGGCATCTCGAACAGCGAGCCGTTCTCGTCGCGGGTGTGCATCGCCGACTGGCGGGCGCGCATGTCGTCGGTGATCTTGAATGCCGTGTCAGACATGGCAAGCGGCTCGAAGATGTTCGCCGCCATGTACTCGCCCAAGGTCATGCCGGAGACCGCTTCCACCATCTGACCTGCGTAGTCGATGCCTGTGCCGTAGAACCAGCGCTCACCTGGGTCAAACAGCAGCGGGATCCGGAGCGTGGCCTTCTGACACTCGATGACGCCCGGCGTTCCTGTGGCCTCCTCGTACTGACCGAGCTCGGGGCTCCAGATGTCGTATCCCATGCCTGCGGTGTGCGTCAGCAGGTGACGCAGGGTGATGTCGCCGTTGCGCGGCCGGGTGACCGGATTGCCGTCGTCGTCGAAGCCGGTGAGCACGTCGAGCTCGCCGACCAGCGGCAGCACGTCCGCCGCCGGGCCATCGAGCGAGAGCTTGCCCTGTTCGACGAGCTGCATCGCTGCGGCGCCGGTGACGGCCTTGGTCATCGATGCGATCCAGCAGACGGTGTCCGAACTCATCGCCACGTCGCTGTCAGCACCGCGGGTGCCGGCGGCAGCCGAGCAGATGTCGCCGTCGGCCCCGATGACCTTGGCGACCGCCCCGACCACATCGCCGTCGGTCACGCCTTGGTCGAGGATTTCCTGAACTGTGTCTCCGAGCGCCATGTGAGACCTCCTTGATCTGCCGGATGCAGTGCCGGAACGGGCTTGTTGCGACCCTGCGAGCGCGACGCTAGTTCGGCGGTCGCATGGCGGACGCCCGCGGCAGGCTGCGCCGGACGCGTCGGCACGGGCGTCATCGGGCGCAGGACGCCCGAACTGCGTCGGCCGTACGCTCGACCCGATGGTGAAGCGGCCGCTCGTTGCATCCGGCATCGCGAGCCTTGCCGTGCTGGCGATGGCGTGCAGCCCCACCGGCATCGAGGTGGCGCCTCCCCCGCCATCGGGCACCTCCGCCCCCGCTGCCATGCCGCCGCCGACCGCCGAAACGGCGCTCGCTGACCCGCTTGGGGGCCTGCGCGCCGACTCGACATCGGCCGCGGCTTCCCGAGCGCCTACGACTGCGCGGGCCAGAGCAACCGCGTCAACGACGCTTGCCGCACCAGCGACCACAACGGCGCCGGACCTCTCCTGGACGCTGCTGGCAGGCGGGGATGTGCTGATGGACCGCAGCGAGGCCGCAGACATCGATCCGTTCGCCGGCATCGAACCCCTGCTCTCGTCGGCTGATATCGCGCTGGTCAACGTGGAGATGGTCATCAGCGAGCGTGGCGAGCCCGTCCAGGACAAGAAGTTCACCTTCCGGGCGCCGCCGTCGGCCGCTGCGCGCATCGCTGCGGCCGGCGTGGACGTCGCCAGCCTGGCGAACAACCACGCCGCCGACTACGGGCCGGAGGCACTGCTGGACACGGTCGACTTGCTGGAGGCTGATGGCGTGATCGCTCTCGGCGCGGGAGCGACCAGCCCCGACGCCTACCGGCACCGTGTCATCGAGGTGCGCCCTGGCGTGCGGGTGGCATTTGTCGGTGCCTCGATGGTGGTCCCGCACGGATTTGCTGCCACCCAGACGCGCCCGGGCATTGCCTCTGCGTACCAGCAGGAGCGGGTACTGGCGAGTGTCAGGACCGCAGCCAGCGAGGCCGACGTGGTGATCGCGGTCGTGCACTGGGGCATCGAGCGCATGACCTGCCCAGACAGTCGCCAGCGTGACTTCGCATTCCAGCTCCTTCGCAGCGGCGCCGATGCCGTTATCGGCCAGCATCCGCATGTGCTGCAGCCGGTCGTGCTCGATGAAGGGAAGCTGGTCGCCTACTCGCTGGGCAACTTCGTGTGGCACCACCGGACAGGGATCACCGGCGACACAGGAGTGCTGCAGATCGACTTCGACGGCGCCGAGATCGTGAACTGGTTATTCTACCCGCACCTGCTCGATGTCCACGGCGCGCCGGTGCCCGCTGCGGACGGAGCGCGAGCAGATCGGATCGTCGACATCGTCTCCGGCAACTGTGCTCGCCACCAGCCACCCCCGACATCTGCCGCTCCGGAGACCGAGACAGACACTGGGGACGACGCCGAGACCGAGGCGAAGACAGAAGCTGAGAGCGAGGCGGCATCGGAGACAGAGTCAGGTGAGGAACCTGATCCTGGGTCTGAGGGTGAGGCAGGCGACGGGTGAGTTGATCAGCCGAGCACTTCGGTTGCGGCGAGATCGGCGACACGGTCGGCGTCGTAGCCGATGTCGATGTAGCAGCCGGCGCCGGCGCGATCCCGCCGTTCCAGCGCAGCCATCAACGACGCCACGATGACCCGCGGCGCCAGGAATCGGTGCAGGGGCCGTAAGGACCGGCGGGACCACGGTCACCCAGCCCGTGATCTCGTAGGAGCCGGCAATGGCAGCCGCCATGAATCCGTACCCCCGCGAGGCTGGAATAGGGGCCGCTTTGGCCCAGCAGCGAGCTCGACAGCATGATGAGCCGGGGGTTGACAGCCGAGAAGGCTTCGCAGCCATAGCCCATGCGCTCTGCGGCGCCCGGCGCCCACGACTCGATGGCGATGTCGGCCCAGCGGATCAGATCCTCGACCACCGGCCGGGACTCGGGCTTGCTGAGGTCCAGGCTGAGGCTGCGCTTGCCCGCGTTGTACACGCCGTAGCCGACGCTGTTGTCAGGATGCGCGTCCTCATCGACGAACGGATTGACCGTGCGCATGGTGTCGGGCCGGCTCTCGGTCTCGACCTTGACGACAGTGGCCCCATAGTCGGCCGGGATGTGCCCGCCGAGGGCGTGGCGGTGCCTCAGCGCACGACATCGGCGAGACTGCCCGAGCTGCTGGAGTGACCTGAGGAGGGCCAGATGGTCTCGATCGCAACCGACCGTGTAGTGGAGCGCGCAGAGCTGCTCGAGTTCGTGCGAGAACGCCACCACGGCGTACTGCTGACAACACGGCGCGACGGCCGCCCCCAAGCATCGCTGGTCACCATGGGCATCAGCACCGACGGCGACGCGGTGCTGGTGAGCAGCTACCCCGACCGGGCCAAGTCGGTGAACCTGCGGCGCAATCCCCAAGCCTGGGTCGTCGTGATGTCCGACGCATGGAGCGACGAGTGGGTGCAGCTCGAATGCCATGGCGAGGTGCTGGATCTGCCCGAGGCCATGGACGGTCTGGTGGAGTACTTCCAGGTGATCAGCGGCGAGCATTCCGATTGGGACGACTACCGCGAGGCGATGCACCGCCAAGGCAAGGTGCTGCTCCGGCTCCGTATCGAGAGCTGGGGCCCGATCTCGAAGGGCGGCTTCCCCGCCCGCCTCGTCTCCGAATAGCGGGATCGCCCGCGACGCGCCTGGCTCGCGGGTCCGCAGGCCTACCGGATCTGGACGATGCTTCGTGAACCAAGTGCGCCTCACTCCGATCGGCCATCTTGCGGCAGCTCAACCCGATCAGGTGTCGAGCTCGGCGAGTCCGCCGGGCCCCAGGCGACCCGCGTCCCGGTACGCCGCCAGCTTGTCCCGGCTGTCGGCGATATCCAGGTTCGCCATGGTCAGCTGACCGATGCGATCGGTTGGACCGAACACAGCGTCCTCCACCCGTTCCATTGACAGCCGGTCCGGCTCGTAGGTCAAGTCCGGGCCGGTCGTATCCAGCACCGAGCAGTCGTCGCCGCGACGCAACCGCAGCGTGACCTCGCCGGAGACGGACGAACCCACCCAGCGCAGCAGCGAATCGCGCAGCATCAGCGCTTGGGGATCGAACCAGCGGCCCTCGTACAGCAGCCGGCCCAGGCGGCGACCCATGGTGCGATAGTTGTCGAGCGTGGCCTCGTTGTGAATCGCTGACAGCAGCCGCTCGTACGCGATGTGCAGCAGCGCCATGCCCGGGGCTTCGTAGATACCGCGCGACTTGGCCTCGATGACGCGATTCTCGATCTGATCGCTCATGCCCAGCCCGTGCCGGCCGCCGATGGCGTTCGCTTCGAGCACCAGCGCGATGTGGTCGCTGCCCTCCGCGCCGTCTGAGTCGAATGTCCGGTCGCCGATGGCAGCCGGCCAGCCGCCGGCGAAACGGATCGTCACGTCCTCGGTCTCGATGCGGACCGCAGGGTCCCAGTGCGCCACGCCCATGATCGGCGCGACGATCTCCATCGACGTGCCCAAGTCCTCGAGTTGCTTGGCTTCGTGGGTAGCGCCCCAGATGTTGGCATCGGTGGAGTACGCCTTCTCCGTGGGATCCCGATACGGCAGGCCGCGCGACACCAAGAACTCGCTCATCCCGGCACGGCCGCCCAGTTCGTCCACGAACGCGGCGTCCAGCCAAGGCTTGTAGATGCGCAGACCGGCGTTCACCAGCAGGCCGTAGCGGTAGAAGCGCTCGATGTCGTTGCCCTTGTAGGTCGAGCCGTCGCCCCAGATGTCCACGCCGTCTTCAGCCATCGCGGCCACGAGCATCGTGCCGGTCACTGCGCGGCCGAGCGGCGTGGTGTTGAAGTAGGTGCGACCGGCGGTCGAGATATGGAATGCCCCGCACTGCAGCGCCATCAGGCCCTCACGCACCAGCTCGGCACGGCAGTCCACCAGGCGCGCCGCCGCTGCTCCGTAGTCGAGGGCCCGCTGCGGCACCCCCGCCAGGTCCGGTTCGTCGTATTGACCGAGGTCGGCCGTGTAGGCGCACACCTGCGCGCCTCGCTCGGTCATCCACGTCACCGCGGCGGACGTATCCAGCCCGCCGGAGAACGCGATGCCGACCCGCTCCCTCACCGGAAGCTCGGCCAGCACGCGCAAGCCGCCGATCGCACCAGCGGTGTGTGCCGATGATCCGGCAGCGGGCTCAGCTTCATTCGACATGGGCGCTAACGGTACGGCCTTGGTCCCCGAAGCTTGCACGGTGGCGAATCCACTTTCACGAAGCGGTCTCGCCAATTGGCGAATGCTGACCGGTCCAAGGGCCGCATGCGCTGCACGATCAGACAGACGTGAGGGCAGACAGACGTGAGGGTTCGCCAGCGGGCAGACCAGCATTCGCGGCACTGCCATCACGCTGCGCGTACGCTCCGCCACGGAGAGGTGACTCATGAGCGACGGCACTGCGACAGGGCAGTCGATAGCTGAGCTGCTGAGCGAGATGGTGCGCATCCCGAGCGTCAACCCGCTGCACCACGGACCACGCTCGGGCACCGCCGCCGAAGCCGACATGGCCAACTGGGTGGCCGGAAGAGCGGCAGCCCTCGGCGCCGAGGTAGAGCTCTGCGAGGTCGAGTCCGGCCGGCCCAATGTGTATGCCCGCTTCGCCGGTCAGACCGAGAGAATGCTCGCCATTGACGTGCACCTCGACACTGTCGGCGTCGAGCACATGGAGGGCGATCCCTTCGACGGCCGCATCGGCGAAGGACGAGTCTGGGGGCGAGGTTCTGTCGACACTAAGGCGACCATGGCCGTGGTGCTCGCCGTGTTAGGCGAGATGATTGCTGCCGGTCGCCGGCCGATGTGCACCATCGAACTGGTGGGCACGGTGTCGGAGGAAGGCGGCGGCCTGGCTGGTGCGGGTGCGTACCGAGACCGCTTGCTGGAGCGAAGCGAGCGCCGGGAGCAGATTGTCGTCGCCGAGCCGACGATGTGCGTCCCGGTGTACGGCCACAAGGGCGGACTCGGCCTCGAAGTCGAGGTCGAGGGGCGTGCAGCACATTCCTCCAAGCCCCACCTCGGTATCAATGCCCTCTCCGCAGGCGCCCGGATCATCGCCGCCATCGACGCCGAGCAAGCACGCTTGGCGAGCCAGCGCGAGGTCGGCGTGCTCGGGGCCGGCACGGTGTCGGTCAACGAGATGAGCGGCGGGCGTGCTCGCAATATCATCCCCGACCTTTGCGAGCTGTACATCGGCAGGCGCATCGCCGACGGCGAGGACTGCCAGACCGAATTCGCCCGCCTCACCGAGCTGGTGCGCGCCGCAGCGCTGCCGGCGCGGGCGAAGATCCAGCTGGCGAACGACATGGGCGAGAACGCCTTCTTTCAAGCCCCCGGAAGCGATCTGGTCACGGCGCTGGCACAAATGTCAGGCAACAGCCCCGCCGTGGCCGACTTCGGCACGAATGCGCTGCGCTACGGCGAGGTAGCCGACCAGATCGTGGTATTTGGCCCGGGTTCCATCGATCAAGCCCACCAGGCGATCGAATGGGTCGAGATTGCGGAACTCGAACGCGCCGCCGACGTCTACCGCCAACTGCTCCGGCGCTAGCAGGATGCTGAAGTATGCGGGTGTGGCCAAAGGTGCAAGCCCCTGAGCTGCGGATTTGTATTCGGCAACTGCCCGAGAACCGACCTTTTTAGCACCCTGCTAACCCCAGATTCACCGGTAGCGGGGTCATGTCCGCTTTGCCATTGAGACCCTCAACCGGGTGCGCCGGCTCGCCCCGGGCGCGGAGCTAACGGTCCGCGCGGACGCGGGGTTCTTCTCATGGGACCTGATCGACAAGCCCACAGAGAACGACACAAGGTTCTTGGTCGCTGTCGCCTCGAACCCCGCCATCGAGCGGGCCGTCGCCGCGATCGGCGACCGGGGCTGGACCCCGATCGGCTACACCGACGACGGCGAGGCCCAAGTCGCCGAGACGACGCTGATCAGCGCACGCCGACCCAACCGCAAACCGGCGCGCGCGGTGTGCCGTACCCGCCTCGTCGGCGACCAGGCCGAGCTGTGGCCGAGCTGGCAGCACCACACGTTCGTCACCGACATCAGCCACGACGAGCTCGACACCAAAGCAGCCGACGCCGCCAACCCCACACCACCGGTGGATCTGGGCTTAGGGTGCTCCGTCATGGAGAACCCCGGCGCGGCAGGCGACGAGCACGACTTCGCCGCTGATCGACACCGCTGCGAGCGATGGTTCGTCCGTAGAGGCCTGCCGCACCTGATACACGACTACTCCGCAAGTGCCGATGTGCTCACCCGTGCCGCACCATTTCTGGCGCTCGTGGTGTTCGTCGAGTTCTTCTTCGTGTTCGGAGATCGGTGGACCGGCTGGGCCCAGGCAGCCGTCTTCGCAGTGGGCCTGGCGGTGCTGACAGGGGTCGTGGCGCTCGTGAATCTCTTGCGAGGACGACGGCTGTGGCAACTCCCCGACCGGTTCGGCGTCTGGGAGGTGCTGGCGTATCTCGTGCTCGGCGCCGTCTTCGCCGGGCTGGGATCTTCCGACTCGGTCATTGTCGATGCCGCGTTCGCCGCAGGCCTGAACGCGGTGCTGCTGATCGGCGCCTACGTGGTGACCAGCTGGGGCCTGCTGCCGATGGTGCGATGGTCGGTGGGTCAACTCTGGCGTCAAGTGGGCCAAGTCATGACGCTGCTGGCCAAGTCGCTCCCGATCCTGCTGGTGTTCTCGGCGTTCATCTTCCTGAATGCCGAGATGTGGCAGGTGGCCAACGACTTCACGCTGCCGTTCTTCGGGATGGTTGCCCTGCTGCTGGTGGCAGCCGGAGCGCTGTTCGTCATCATCTCGGTACGGCGCCTTGCCGTGGACATGGCCCGCTTCTCGTCGTGGGCCGATGTGCGCTCTCGCTGTGCGGACACGCCCATCGCGAGCTTGGTCCCGGCGGATGATGCCCCGGCGCCGGATTCGCCGCCCCTGGGACGCCGGGCACGATTCAACGTCAGCCTGCTGCTGTTCGTGGCCCAGAGCATCCAGATAGCGCTGGTGGCGGTGATCGTCACGTGCTTCTACGTGTTCTTCGGCGTGTTCACCGTGCGAGAGAGCACCCTGCTGCAGTGGACCACGCTGAGCCAGCTCACCTGGGAAGACTCGTGGGTGGTGAGTCTCCCGCTGTGGAGCGGGGAACTGCTGTTCAGCCGCCAGCTCGTGATGGTGGCAGCCTTCATCGGGCTGTTCTCCGGGCTGCAGTTCGCCGTCTCGGTCGTGCTCGATTCCAGCTACCGCTCAGAGTTCGCGGAGGACATGACCGACGAGCTGCGCGAGGCCCTCGCCGTGCGAGCCGTCTACCACCGAACCCTCGTCCCCGAAACGCCCTGACGCAAATCTGACTCTTTGCGTCAGAAAACCGAACTATGCGTCGCAAAGATGTGCTCTGTACGCTCGGATGCATGGGGCGGAAGGTGCCGCAGAGGTACGTCTACTGGTTTCGCGGCTCTCAGCAGACAGACAACTACGAGGCGTATCTGCCCGACCGGCTCGTTGGATGGTCACCAAGATTCGGGATTGAGACAGCCGTGAGGGCCCAGGAAGCCGCCGCCCGCCTCGCGTCGGTCAGCGCAGCCGTTTCGCGCGCACCTGAAGCGGCGCTCTGCCTTGCGCGAGCGGACGGCATCGCCTCAAGCCGAATCGAAGGCATCATCGCGTCGCTGAAGGAGGTGTCGCTGTGGGATACCAAGCGCTCGCGCCCTGCGGACCCCCCGAGCGGCAACCTCGCCGAGGGGGCCGCGCAAATCGCCGCAGAGGCTCACAGGATTGGATTGGACCGCAGCAGATCGATGCGGACAGATGATCTGTGCGCCATGCACAAGACGCTGTTCAAGGGAACGGTTCAAGAGTTCAACCCGGGTCAGTTCCGCACCGAGCCGGTATGGGTTGGCAACCGGGCCGTGAGCCTGCCGAGTCGAGCTCGGTTCGTGCCGCCGCCGCATGCCGACGTCCCGGCGCTCGTTGACGATCTCACCGCATGGGCGAGCAGCCGGCAGTGCGTCGCCGCTGGCGGACCGGTCGGCGCGGCCGCCGTCGCACACGCACAGTTCGAGACCATCCACCCGTTCGACGACGGCAACGGGCGAGTCGGGCGAGCGTTCATCCATGCATGCCTCGCTCGCCACACGACGTACCCGGCACCGCTGCCGGTAGCCGCCGCAATCGACGCCCGCAAGGCCGCCTACATGGACGCTCTTGCCGCATTCGACGGGTACCTCGGAACTCCTGACGCCGAAGAACGCTCTTACGCAGCAGCGGTGATGATCGAGTGGATGTCGACAGCCGTTGAGGTCGCGTGCGCGTATGCCGAGACGATCGTCGCCGCAGTCGGAACATGCAGCCAGCAGGCCGCCGCCATGCGCCCCGGAACAGCACAGCGCGCAGTCGTGGAGCAGCTCATTGCCGCTCCTGCCGCGACCGTCCCTGACATCGCCGCGCGTCTTGGATTGTCCGCCAGGAGTGCGCAGCGCGCAGCACGCCAACTCGAGGCAGACGGCATCGCACGCGTCACGCACGACCGCAGCCCCGGCGCCCCACTCATTGTCGAGATCCCCTCGCTGCTGGACCTCGTGGACCGCCGCGCGGCACTGCTCAACGCTCTGTGGCAACAAGCCGACGATGGACACACCCCGGACGCCGCGCAGTTCTCCGTAAGCGCGCTCACCACAGGAGGATGAGGCCTTCGACGACGGCAGCGTCATTGAGTTGCTGATCGAAACAACCGAACCGACAGCTGCCGACGATACGAGTCACGGCAATTGCCGATGCAAGCTGAACCGCGTCATACGCCCGCAGCGGGTGGCGAGCGACGAGCTCGATTGCGGAGGAGAGGATGTCGTTTCCCACCTCAATGAAGCCGGCACCGCTTGTCGCGGATGCGGGGGACATGTCGGCGAGAAAACGTCGGCAGAGGAGCTGAGCATCGGCTGCGGAGAGTTGGCCTATGCGGTGTTTTCGCCAGAGCGCAGCGGGCACTTCGACGGAGGCCAAGTCGCTAGCGATGACCGGTTCTGAGACGGCCTGCACCAAATCGCTGCCCGGCTCATCCGCGTAGCGCTTGACAAGCGCTGACGAATCGAGGAACGCCGTCATCGATTGGCGCGTACCAGTTCGGACAACGGTGTTCCTTGACCAGCCCGTTGGCGCGCTGCGGCAACTGCTTCATCGTCGGGCGGCACCACATCGCCGGCCTCGAAATCAGAGAGAAGGCCAGCGAGCCTGAGACGCGCTCTGATCTCCTCGATCTCGTTCGACGAGAGCGCAGGGTCCGTCGCGGCCTGTGCAAGCCGGGTGAGGTACTCGTTCATCGATACACGCAGGGTCTGAGCGCCTGCTTTCACCCGAGCAACAAGTTCATCGTCTGCTCGCCAGGTGATCTGCTGCATGACTGCATGCTAGCAGTCATGCAGTCATGCTTGTGAAGACCGGATGCTTGCTCGTCATTCGATCACGTCATCCGATCATCGAGAACTCGCTCACGTTCCTGATGGGGTGCCACAAGCAGCGAAGCACCCGCGGCCGCCGGCGGCAAGAGCATCCGAGTCCACCGCGGCCGCCGACGAATGCACATCTGAGGAAATACTTGAGGGTCTTCGCAGGATTGCCGAGATGTGTGCCGACGCCCGCGACCCCCAGATCATGGCTCGCGCGTGGCGGTAGCGGGATAGCTCGCTCTCGAATCGACCCAGTGAGGTCAGCCAGACCCAGCTGACGGCGGCGCGTCGCCGTCGGTCTCGCCGTCAAACGCATCGGCCAACCACCGCAAGCGCTGAGCAAGCAGATGGGGTGATGTGGTCGGAACGTACCGGTGCGCGCCTTCGTCGACGAGATCAAGTCCGTCGAACCACGGTGTCGCGAGCAGGCCCAGCGCCGCCTCGACCTCCGCGAGCGACGCCGAGATCCCTTGGCCAGTCAAGGCGAACTGCACAACCGGCGGAATGGCTGTCCCTGCATTGCTGTCGTCGATCTCAGAGACGGCCCGAAACACGCCACACAGCAAGTCACGCAGCCGTCTGTGCTGTTTTCGGGCCTCCTCGAGCGGCCGCAGATCGACCTCGCCGCCTGCGGGTCCGCCAGCGGCATCAGCGAACAATCGCTGGAACTCACGCGCGGCCAGAGGCATCTCATCTTGATCGCGGACGAGCTCTGCGAGCCTCGCCGAATCGAGCACTCCAATGCTCTCGTCTCGCGCGTAGTCGAGCAGCTGGCCCGCCGGTCCCGGTCCGACGATCAGCGCATAGTCAGCACCGTGTTGACCTCGGTGCTTCTTGATTGTCATCAGGTCGACTTGATTTGACGTGAGGCGACCATTGCCGACGGCCTTGACTTCGACAACGGCAGCGAAGCTGCGCGAGGCCGAATCCGTATGGCCGCTCGCCCCCGTGATGCAAGCGCCTTTGACCAGCACATCAGTCTGCCCGGCACCAGAGAGCTGTTTCGCTTCAAGCCCCAAGAAGACAAATGCGTCGCGGACGGCGGTCTCAAATTCCTTATGCCTGGCGCCATCACGCGACAGACGTGCGAGTCGTTGAGCGATCTCATCCGCCGTCGCTGATGGGGATACCGAGGTCGAGGGTCGCCTCGTGTCGATCTTGGGTGGCTTCGGTGGGAGAGGTCCGTCGTCGGAAGTCGGTTGACGCGGCTCATCGGAGGTGGAGTCCGTAGTCGGCGGATGCAAGTCGATGCGTTCCAGCAGCGCCAGACCGGCATCAGTCGCCTGGTATTGCCAACCAGGCAGCAACTGAGCCATGCCCGTAGACCTCAACCAACCGAGCCGAAATCCCACTTGCGCGGACTTCTTCCAGGTAAAGCCGAAGCAGCGGTTGGCTACCTGACGCAAGGACTCTTTCGATTGGGGAACGCGAATCTCGTCAAGCAGTTCGCCGACGAACTTTATGTTGGCGTGCATCGCAGCGAGGATGAGCTCGGCCCGCTGAGATTCGCGCCATCGAATGACCGGTGCCGTCGGCGCGACGCCGATTGCAGCTTCCCGGAGAAGTCCGTACTTGAATACCGCATCGATCCGGCTGCTCGCGTTCTTCTCCGACAAGCCGTACTGCCGGCGATACCGCGCCTTAAGTTCAACCTTGGTCAACTGATTGGATCGGCAGGTTTCCACGATCCACGTCAAGGCATCCAAGTACTGCTCAGTGCCGCCAGCTAAGGGCAGTACTCCGCCATCGCGCTCGTCCCACGGCTTGACCGGGGGCAGGTCTGCGGCGAAGTCGTCCGACAAGAGCTACGAAAGGCCCATGAAGCGGCGGGCGTTGGTGTAGACGACCTCGTCGCGCAGGGCGCTTACCTCATCGTCGAAGCCCGCGAAAGTCTCGTTGAGCTCGGCCAGGGCGCCGGGGAAGGTGCAGTCGTAGTGGGGGTAGTCCGATCCCCACACGACGGTGTGCGCCAGGCCCATTGCGGCGACCTGCTCGAAGGCCTCGCCCTCCCCGGCCTCCATCGTCACGAAGCACTGCTCGGAGAAGATCTCTGTGGGATCGCGCTTCAGCCGTGGCACCAGGTGGCCCATGGCCTCCTTGTGCTCGTCGAGGCGGTCGAGCCAGTAGGGCAGCCAGCCCAAACCGGACTCGAAGAAGCCCACCCGCAGCATCGGGTGATCGTCGAGCACGCCGGAGGCCACCATCTCCATCACCGAGGCCATCTGCTCGAACGGGTGGCACACCATGTGGACGTAGAACTGGTTCTCGTAGCGGGTCTTGGCGAAGCTCGGCATGGATGAGCCGAAGCTGCCGTGGATGCCCACGGTGAGGTCGTGGTGCTCGGCAGCCGACCAGACACGGTTCATGTCGTCGGAGAACAGCTCGAGGCCGTGATACCTCTCGGGCCGGAACGTGATGCCGGTCAGCCCGGCATTCGCGACCTCTTCGATCACCGCGACCGCCCCGTCGACCGACTGCAGCGGGCAGACGCCCATGCCGAACAGCCGGTTCGGGTCCTCCGAGCAGAAATCGGTCATCCAGCGGTTGTAGGCACGGGCGTTCTCGACGGCGACCGCGGGGTCGTTGATGTCTCCCGAGATCAGCATCAGCGAGGGGAACATGAGCGCCGCGTCGAGACCCTCGTCGTCCATCACCGACAGGCGGGCTGCCGGGTCGTAGCTGCCGGGCACGATGTCGTCCCACGTGACCTTGGTGCCGTATGCGTGGGGGATGCAGGCCGGCGCGATGCCGTTGCGCAGCTTCTTCCCCTCGGCGAACGCGGCGTCACTGCCGTCGTCCATGATCCGGCACTGCATGATCAGGTCCCGATACTTGGGATCGGCGTATTCCTCCCACACCGAGGTCGGCTCCGCGATGTGTGCATCCGCGTCGTACACCGGCACCGTTCCGTTTGATGCCAGTGGTCCAGCACTCTTGCGTTCCTGCGTCATGGCCATGGGTGGGCCTCCCCCGTCGTCCCCGATACGACGCGCCCATTCTGCCTCACCCCCAACAACAGCGCAGCCTGACCGCGGCGCACCCGGGCGCCTGCGGAGACGTCGATGCCACCGCACAGGCGGCGACCGAAGATCAGTCGGCGTAGACAACCCGCAATCCGCGGCTGACTGCGGGACCGACGACGGTGTTGTGGTTCTCGCCCGGGAACACGTGCCAGGTCGAGTCGATGTTGCGGTAGCCGCGGGCCGAGAACTGGTCCCAGAATCTGGCCTGCGGCGAGTACTCGTCGGTCTCGTGCTCCCCCATCGACATGAACACCTTGACGGCAGGGTCGCCGCCGGCCTTGGCGTGCTCTTCCTCGAGGCGGAACATGACCTCGTAGTCCCACCACACCGACGGGCTTGCCAGCAGGTAGCGGGCAAACATGTCAGGCGCGTTGAACAGCACATGCAGGCCGAACAGCGCCGTGAACGAGTGGCCGACGTACGTGGTCTCGCCGACGTGGTAGCGCTCGTTCAGCAACGGCAGCACGTCATCGGCGAGCCATTGGCGGAACGGCTCGGCCTGACCCGTCTCGGCGGCGGGCGCCCGGATGCCGGTCATCGGGGGGGCCTCGGCCGGCGTCACCGTGTAATCGATGGCTCGCAGGTCGAGCATCTCGCGCATGTCGGGCGTGTCGTGAGCGATGCCCGCAACCACGCAGCGCGGCGTTTCCCTCGACATCGAGAGGATCCGGGTGGTGTCCACTGCGGTGCCGAACGTCCACGGCGCATCGCAGCACACCACCAGCGGGTAGGGGTTGGTCGCGTCGGGTCGGTAGCCCATCGGCAGCGCCACCCACACTTGGTAACTCCGAGCGACGTCGCTCCGGTACAGGACGTGCGTGTCGATCGGCCAGGCACCCGAGTCAGCCACGGCCGGGATGCTATTGCCGGCGGCTGATCATCGTCAGGCCGTCACCGATCGGCAGCAGCACCGCGCTCGTTCGCTCGTCAGAGGCAACGTGGGCGTTGAAGGCTCGCATCGCCTCGGTGCCGTCGTCATCCCGGCCGGTGTCGGCGACTGCCCCGCCCCGCAGCACGTTGTCCACCAAGATCACCCCTCCCGGCGACAGGCGGCCCACGATCTCGTTGTAGTAATCTGGGTAGCTGGACTTGTCGGCATCGATGAAGGCCAAGTCGACCTGCGGCTCAGCCGGCAGCGCGCGCAGCGTGTCCAGCGCCGGCCCGATGCGCAGGTCAATGCGGTCAGCCACGCCAGCCCGCTCCCAGTAGCGACGGGCGACAGCAGTCCACTCCTCCGAGACATCGCAGCAGATGAGCTGGGCGCCAGGCTCGAGTGCGCTGGCCACACAGAGCGCCGAGTAGCCAGTAAAGGTGCCCACCTCCACAGCCAGCCGGGGCCGCAGCGCCGCTGTCAGCACCGTCATGAAGGCTCCCTGCAGGGGGCCGATCTGCATGCCGGAAACCCGGCCGAGCGACGCCGTCTCGGCAATCAGCTCATGTTGGACGGCGGTCGGCTGCAGCGAGTGGGCGGCCGCATAGAGCGCAGCTTGTTCCTCCACGAACGCCGAGTCCCGGGACACGCAAGCGAGGCTATGGCCGCCACTTGGCCCCCGTGTCGTCTGCTTTGGCCGCGTACGCCGCGCAAGAGGAGGCAGTGAGCAGAGGAGGCAGTGAGCAATTGACAGCATGATGGGACCATCCGCCGTATACCCATCGAAACGCGGAGTGCAGCGGGGCTCCGGAGGTGTCGTCGCAGGGGCAGATAAGCCTCCCGGCGGCGACGCGTCACCGCAGGGGCCTGAACGAGGGCGGCGACATCACCCACCTCGATCTCGGCGGCGTGCTGCTGCCGATGCCAGGCAACATCGGACACCTGCGCGCCGAGTTGCTCGACACCGTCACGCGCGGCATCTCGACAGACGCGACGGCCAGCCTGGGGATCCTGAACTGGCCTAGCAGGATCACGCGTGGGCGACCGCCGCCGGACTGTCGCATCCGGCCACGCACCGCCAACGGCTGCCATGAAAATCCGGGGCGAAGGTTGATGCACCCGTCGTAGTGTGAGCGCGGCAGGTACTCGGGAGAAGGATCCACGACATGCCGCTTGAGGTCGTGTACGGCGAGAGCCGCAATCGAGCGATCGCCCAAGCACTCGCCGTGCAACTGCAGGCGGCCGTGGCGGAGGGCACCGTTTACCTCGGCTACCCAGTGCTGGCCACGGCTGATGAGCGCGTTGACGTAGACGCCCTGTTGGTGAGTCAGTCTCACGGACTCGTCGCGTTCCTCTTGGCTGAATCGTTGCCATCGTCTGACGCAGAGTGGACCGGAGTCATCGCTGAGCAGGACCGACTCTTTGCAATCCTTGAGAGCCATTTGAGTCGCCATGAAGGTCTTCGGGCAGGGCGGCGCGTTGCGATTCGCCCCGAAACGGCCACCGTCTTTGCGGACACTCCGCCCGATCCGGCACCGGGCCACGCCGAGGGCTTCTACGGCTCGATGGAAACCGTCTTGGACTGGGTGGTAGCGCTCCCGCCGATCGATGCGGAACTTGAAAGAAACCTGCAGGCAGCGCTGCAGCGAGTCACGACCATCAAGCCGGCTAAGAAGCGAACCGCTGTTGCAAGGGGTCATTCTCGGGGTGCCATCCTCAAGGAAATCGAGCGCGGCATCGCGAACCTAGATCGATGGCAGAAGAAGGCCGCTATCGAGAGTCCAGAGGGGCCACAGCGCATTCGCGGCCTCGCCGGATCTGGCAAAACCGTCGTTCTGGCCCTCAAGGCCGCCTACTGGCATTCGCAGCATCCGGACTGGCACATCGCGCTGACCTTCTACTCACGCGCGCTGTACCAACAGATCAGCGACTTGGTAACCCGCTTCACGTTCGAACACATGAACGACACGCCCGATGAGAGTCGGCTACAGATCGTCCACTCGTGGGGATCGAGCGCCCAAGCCGGCCTATACAGCCTGATCGCGTCCGAGCTTGGCGAGCCGGCGAGGGACTGGTCGTACGCGAGCGGAAAGTACGGGATGGATGGGGCGTTCGCAGGCGTATGCAGCGAACTACTCGATGCCGCTAGCTCATATGACGTGCGACCGATATTCGATGCCGTGCTGATTGACGAGGCGCAGGATCTGCCGCCTGAGTTCTTCCAACTCGTGTATCTCTTCACTAAGCGCCCCAAGCGGATCGTCTGGGGCTACGACGAACTGCAGAAGCTCTCAGAAGCGGCAATGCCCACCACCGACGAGCTGTTTGGCACCGGCCCAAACGACGAGAGCTTGATCAGCCTCGATGCAGCCGAAGGAAGACCCCAACGCGACATCGTTCTCCCGGTCTGCTACCGAAACACCCCGTGGGCGCTGGCGACCGCCCATGCGCTCGGCGTCGGCGTCTACCGCCAAGAGGGATTGCTCCAGCATCCCGACGAGCCGACGCTCTGGCAAGACGTCGGCTACGACGTCGTGCATGGGCACCTGGCACCTGGGTCACAGGTGACCTTGGAGCGTTCAGACGAGAGCTACCCGGCCTACTTCCCGGAGCTACTCGCTGCGCAAGACGCGGTCGAAGTTCGATCTTTCTCGACCCGGGACGAGCATGACGCGTGGATCGCCAGCGAGATCACGCGCAACCTGACTGAAGACGAACTCGAGCCAGACGACATCCTGATCGTCCTTCCCGACTCCTACCGGGCGAAGTCCCGGGCACCGCACCTGATGCGGCAACTCGGCCGTCGAAGCATTGAGTCTCATCTGGCTGGGGTCAACAGCAGCGCCGACGAAGTGTTTCGGCCCGACTCCGTGGCGATAGCGCACATCTACCGCGCCAAAGGCAATGAGGCACCGATGGTGTATGCGGCCGACAGCCAGCACGCCAACGGCCAATTCAACGCAGTCACGAGGAGAAACAGCCTGTTCACGGCCATCACGCGAAGCCGCGCTTGGGTCCGCATCACCGGCTGGGGCGAGCAGATGGACCCGATTCACCGCGAGGTCGAGGCCATCTTTTCCAAGAACTTCCAGCTCGGATTCACCATTCCGACGGGTGCGGAGCTAGAGAATCTGCGGCATCTTCACCGTGACCGGCCCGAGAGCGTGGAGAAGTCGCTCCGGAAAGCGACCGAGGGCCTCTCAGTGTTCCTCGAGGCGTACGACCGCGGGGAACTGGACCCGCTCGACCTCCCGCCAGCGCTCCGGACCCGACTGATTCTCAGCCTCCAATCTGACCCCCCCGATGTCGACCGTTAGAGCCATCGCAGAGCAAGTTCGCAATGCGCTCGACTACGTGCGGGATGCGGAGATCGCACAGTTCACGACCGAGGTCTCGATGAGCGCGACCGCTGTGGCCTGGCACCCTCTCGACCGCAAGGGTGCATTCGTCGAGAGCTTCGGACACCCGACTATCGACCAGTACGCGACATGGCTGGCGAACGGCGACTACTCGGCCCTGCTCTATGACGGCAGCCTCATCCAGATCTCCTACTGGGTGGAGGAGGGTGATGTGTCACGGCATCGACTGGCCTACTTTCCATGCCCGTATGACCTCGACCTCGACCTGCTCAAGCAGGGGACCCCCGTAGCCGACATCGTCGAGTCCTACCGAGGCTCGGAAGCAGTCTTACGTTCGCCCATGCGCTTTGACTTCGACCATGAAGCAGCGGGTCCGAGACACCCCGCGAGTCACTTCACGATCAATGGCACCAGCTGTCGGATCGCGTGCGTCGCGCCGCTGCACGTCATGCGATTTCTCGACTTCATCTTTCGCCAATTCCATCCGCAGCTCCACGCTGCCCACCGTCGCTTCTTCGCAACAGCGCATGCGCAGCACATAGGTCGGCGTTCGCTTGGGGATGGCGATTACCGGCAACTTCATTTGGCGTGGGATGTCCATGCAACGGCGACGGGGGGCACGATCGGCAGGTAGCAAGCGAGCATTGGCCCGGCGCGTCAAGCAGAATTCGGCAGTTCGCGTCTGCGGCCCCTTGGAGTCGCGCAGCAGGCGGGAGCGCTGCGAACCTGCGGGAGTCACATGCCAGTACTGCGATCCCACATCGACACCTCCGCCGAGTGGTTCACGAAGAACTGCGACGACATGCGCACCCAGCTCGCCGAGCTCGACGAGCTGCAGCAGCAAGCCGCTGACGGCGGTGGGCCACGGGCCATGGCGCGCATGCGCAGCCGGGACAAGATGCCGGTGCGGGAACGCATCTCGATGCTGGTGGACCGCGACTCGCCGTTCTTCGAGATCAGCTCGCTGGCCGGCTACTGCTCGAACTACGCCGTCGGCGGCGGGCTGGTGATGGGCATCGGCGTCGTGAACGGCGTCGAGTGCATGATCGAGGGCAACGACCCGACGGTGCTCGGCGGCGCCATCACGGTGTTCGCCGGTCGCAAGATCATGCGGGCCATCGAGATCTCCCGCGACAACCGCCTGCCGTACATCCAGTTCGTGGAGTCAGCCGGCGGCGACCTGCGTGGCGACGACGATCCCGAGCGCCAGATGCTCGAACAGGAGAGCCACTTCGCCGAGTCCGGCAGGCTCTTCTATGACGTCACCGAGTTGTCGAAGATGAAGATCCCCTCGATCTCGGTGGTGTTCGGCAGCTCCACGGCCGGCGGCGCCTACCAGCCCGGCATGAGCGACTACAACATCTTCATCCGCAACCAGTCGAAGGTCTTCCTGGGCGGGCCGCCACTGGTGAAGATGGCCACCGGCGAGGACTCCGACGACGAGACGCTGGGCGGCGCGCAGATGCATGCCGAGATCTCGGGGCTCGCCGACTACCTGGCCGAGGACGAAGCCGATGCGCTGCGCATCTGCCGGGAAGTGGTGGCGCACCTGAATTGGCGCAAGCTCGGCCCCGGGCCGACCATGCCGGCCGATCCCCCGGCTCACGATCCCGAAGAGCTGCTCGGGCTAATGCCGCGGGACCTCCAGGCGATGATCGACTGCCGCGAGGTGATCGCCCGCATCGTCGACGGATCCCGATTCGAGGAGTTCAAGGCTCGCTACGGAACGACACTCATCTGCGGCTGGGCCTCCATCCACGGCTACCCGGTGGGAATCCTGGGCAACAACGGCCCGCTGTTCAGCGACAGCTCCGAGAAGGCCACCCAGTTCATCCAGCTCTGCAATCAGCAGGACATCCCGCTGGTGTTCCTGCAGAACATCACCGGCTACATGGTCGGCAAGGACTTCGAGCAAGGCGGGATCGTCAAGAACGGCTCGAAGATGATCAACGCCGTCTCGAACTCGATGGTGCCCCACATCACGGTCATCCTGGGCAACAGCTACGGCGCCGGGAACTACGGCATGTCCGGTCGGGCCTTCAACACCCGCTTCACCTACCTGTGGCCCACCGCCAAGATCGCCATCATGGGGCCGAAGCAGATCGCCGGGGTGATGTCGATCGTGCGGCGGGGCCAGGCGATGCGGCGGGGCGTCGAATTCGACGAGGAAGCCGATCGCAAGATCACCGAGCAGGTCGAGCACTACCACGAGCTGAAGTCGCTGGCCCCCTACGCCACCGGCAGGGTGACCGACGACGGCGTGATCGACCCTCGCGACACCCGTGACGTGATCGCCATGTCCCTGTCCGCGTGCCACAACAACGTGGTCAAAGGCGCCGACGGGTTCGGCGTCTTCCGAATGTAAAGACGAAGGGCTGATGCGCGAAGCAACTACGGAAGACGCCGCAACGACACCGGTCTTCCGGATGCAAGGGCACAGAGCAATGAGCAACGCAACCACGGAAGACGCCGCAACGACACCGGTCTTCCGGATGCAAGGGCAGCTGCAATGAGCGACACCTACTTCCGCCCGATCCGGCGCCTGCTGGTGGCGAACCGCGGCGAGATTGCCCGCCGGGTGTTCCGCACCGCACGGTCGATGGGCATCTCGACAGTCGCCGTCTATGCCGACGGCGACGCCGAAGCGCCATTCGTGACCGATGCCGATCTGGCGGTGCCCCTTGGCGGCCGCTCGGCCGCTGACTCGTACCTCGCCATCGACAAGGTGATTGCCGCGGCACTCAGCAGCGAGGCCGATGCCATCCATCCCGGCTATGGCTTCCTGTCCGAGAACGCTGCCTTTGCCCGAGCGGTGATCGACGCGGGCCTCGCCTGGGTAGGCCCGCCGCCGGATGCCATCGCGGCCATGGGCGACAAGCTGCGGGCCAAGGAGTCGATGGTTGCGGCCGGCGTGCCGACGCTGCCGTCGGTGCCCGTGAGCGACGCGATGAGCAACGGCGATCTGCTGGCTGCCGCGTCCGAGATCGGCTTGCCGGTGCTCGTCAAGGCATCGGCCGGCGGCGGCGGCAAGGGCATGCGGATCGTCGACGATGCCGAGGCGCTGGGTAACGCTGTTGCGGCCGCCCGCCGCGAGGCCGCAGGTGCATTCGGCGACGACACGGTGTTCCTGGAGCGCTGCTTGGGGGCACCGCGTCATGTCGAGATCCAAGTGCTCGGCGACGCTCACGGCAATCTGGTGCACTGCTTCGAGCGCGAGTGCTCGATCCAGCGGCGCCACCAGAAGGTGATCGAGGAAGCGCCGTCGCCAGCGGTCACCCCGGCACTGCGGGAGCGCATGGGCGGCGCTGCCGTCGCTGCCGTTCGCGCGATCGGCTACCACTCGGCCGGCACCGTGGAGTTCCTGCTCGAGGGCCGCGGCGACGACGCCGAGTTCTGGTTCCTTGAGGTCAATACCCGCCTGCAGGTCGAGCATCCGGTCACCGAAGCGATCACCGGGCTCGACCTTGTGCGCGAGCAGATTCGCATTGCCGCCGGCGAGGAACTCGGCTACGGCCAGGACGATCTGGCCATTGAGGGCCACGCCGTGGAAGCCCGCTTGTACGCCGAAGATCCGGCCCACGAGTTCCTGCCGCAGGTCGGCACGGTGGAACTCTGGGCACCCGCCGCGGATCCGCCGGCCCGCTTCGACTCGGGTATCGAGGTCGGCTCGGTGGTCGGCACTGAGTTCGACCCGATGCTGGCCAAGGCAGTCATGACGGCCGCGACTCGTACCGAGGCTGCACTCGGACTGGCGGCAGCGCTCGACCGCACAGGTCTCGGCGGCGTGGTGACCAATCGCGACTTCCTGGCCGCCGTGCTGCGCAGCAATGAGTTCCTCGCCGGTGACACCACCACCGACTTCATCGAGCGCACGGGGCTGGCGACTGCGTCGTCACCCGCGAGGGCGCAGTTCCTTCACGCTGCAGCCGCGGCGGTTGCGCTGGTCTCCCAGGCCCGCAATCGCTCCCGTGCGACAGCGCTGGGCTTTATGACCTCGGGCTACCGCAACAGCGTCATGCCCGATGAGGTGCTGCCGCTGACAGCCTTCGACCCCAGCGAGGGCGAGGTGGATGTGAGCGTGTCATACCGGCGCCGACGAGACGGCAGCTTCGGGCTGCGTGTCGCGCCGCTGCGTGCCGATGCGCCGTACGCGCCGCCCGAGATCGACTCGCCGCCTGCTGACGACGGCGCAGCACAGCCGGTGGCCAGCGAGTTCGTCGTGCGGCCGCACTCCATTCAGATCCATCCCATCTTCGACGAGCGGATTCGATTGGACACTGTGGGCGGGGGGACCGATGCACCACCTGCTGAGGAGTTCGACGCCGAGCTCGATGTCGAGACCGATGGGTTGCGGGGCATGTGGCAGGTCAGCCGCCGCGGCCACAACTGGTACGTAACCGGCCCCCTGACCGGCTCGGCCACGCTGCGAGAACGCTCCCGCTTCCCCGACCCGGACACGATGAGCGTCGAGGGCGGCTTGGTTGCGCCGATGCCGGGCAAGGTGCTGATCGTCACCGTGCAGTCCGGCGACCGGGTACGCGCTGGCCAAGTGCTCATCGTGATGGAGGCCATGAAGATGGAGCACCAGATCACGGCACCCGCCGACGGCGAAGCGGCTGAGGTGCGGGTCCATGTCGGCGACCAGGTCGACAACGGCGAGCTGCTCGTCGTGATTGCAGCCGACACGTAGCAATCCGACTGGGCAATCCGACTGGGCAATCCGACTGGGCAATCCGACTTCAGTGCCGATCACGCCGGTGCAATAGCGTCGGCTATCCGATCCTCAAGTGGAGCCTTCGCGTTTTTGTGGGATTGGGGCTGCTGGGCTCGGCGGTGTCAGGTTAGGTGGTGAGGATGCCGCGGGCTTCGAAGTTGGCGTGGTTGGTGAAGCCGTGGGCTTTGCGGCGCAGGACTTGGAGCAGGTTGTTGGTTCCTTCGATGCGGCCGTTGCTGGGCCGACCGGTGTGGTGCCAGTCGAGGATCTGGGGGTGCCATGCGAGGAAGGTGTCGACGACGCTGCTGAACTACGGCATCAGCCCGTATTCCGCCCGCACGGGCATCGTGAAGCTGCGCGGCAGCTTCACCGTTGCGTCATCAAGCAAGCTCATCCGCATCATCGGCGACGACATCGTGGGCCACCAAGTGGTGATTCTCGACTTCTCCGAGACGGCCCACATCGACGACAGCGCTGCGCTCGTCATCGAACATCTCATCGGCACAGCGACAGAGAACGCCGTCCACTGCATCGTGCTGGCGCTTGACGGCGCGCCCGCTGCCACGCTCACCTCGCTCAATGCACTGCGCCGCATCCAATGCACTGCGCCGCATCCAATGCACTGCGCCGCATCCAATGCACTGCGCCGCATCCCTTCCGAGCATCTGGTCGGAACGCTTGACGAGGCCCAGAACATCGCCCGGCGCCTGCTCGTCGACAATCCAGATCGCGACCGCCCTCCCCCGTTGACCGAACCCGAATAGTCAGCGCGCTCGATGGCCGTGACCAGCAGCTCAGCGTGCTGTAGCGAACACAACGGCGATGACGCCGGGGGGCTATTGTCAACGCGACACCTTGGGGCATGGGGCCGCTGGGCGGACAGGGGGGTCTCCCATGAGCACGACAGAGGTACACCGGCCGGGGCGGCTCGGCGATCCGGGCATGACGCTCGGCACCGACCCACGCGCTGATCCGCGCATGGTGGCAGTGCTGGCAGCCATGGGCCTCGACGGGCACGGCGAGCCGAGCGCGATCAACGACGCCTCGGCGCCCGACGACCTCTACGCATGGGTAGACGAAGCCGAGTCCGGCTTCGAGATGCTCTTCGACGCGCTCTTCGCCGATCTGACGCCCCCCGATGGCGTGGTGGCGAGCACCGAGGTCATCGGAGGGGTCGACGACAACGACATCACACTGTTCATCCACCGCCCGGCGGAGGCCGACGGCCCGCTGCCGTGCGTGTATCACATCCACGGCGGCGGCATGGTGCTGCTGTCGGCGGCGGGCCTGTCATTCGTCGCGTGGCGGAACGAACTGGCGTCGCGTGGACTCGTCGCGGTGGGCGTGGAGTTCCGCAACGGCGGCGGCAAGCTCGGCAATCACCCCTTCCCAGCCGGTCTGAGCGACTGCGCCTCGGGCCTGCAGTGGGTGGCCGCCAACAAGGACGTCCTCGGCGTGTCCACGATCACCGTCTCGGGCGAGTCGGGCGGCGGGAATCTGTCGCTGGCCACCACGCTGAAGGCCAAGCGAGACGGGTACCTCGACATCATCGACGGCGTGTTTGCGCAATGCCCGTACATCTCTGGGGCCTATGCCGACCCGCCTGCGGACCTGCCGTCGCTGCACGAGAACAACCAGTACTTCCTGGACTGCGAGAACATGGGCGGCCTCGCCAAGGCGTACGACCTCGGCGGACCGGACCGCACCAACCCGCTGGCCTGGCCGCTGCACGCCACCGCCGACGATCTGGCCGGCCTGCCGCCGCACGTCATCTCGGTGAATGAGCTGGATCCGCTGCGCGACGAGGGCCTCGCCTATTACCACAAGCTGCTCGCGGCCGGCAACAGCGCGCAGGCCCGAACGATCAACGGCACCTGCCACGCGGGCGATGTCATCTTCCGCACGACCATGCCCGAGGTGTACGCGGCGACCGCTGCCGCACTGCGCGACTTCGCCTGCTCGGTGTAGCCAGCGAGGCCATCAGGCTCCCGATCAGCGATCGCAGAGGCTTTGGGGGGTTCGATGCTGCGAACCGGCTGTCAGGCGTCTCGGTGTCGTGCGAGCAGGCGGGTGACGGCGCTGCCGTCTGCTTGGCCGCGGGTGGCCTTCATCACCGCTCCCACGAAGACGCCAGCCACCTTGGATTCTCCGGCGCAGAACTTCGCCCATGCTTCGGGGTTGTCGGCGATGGCCGCCTCGACGAGTGCTTCGAGTTCGCCGCTGTCCATGGCTTCGTAGCCCAACTCGGCCGCGATCGCCGCAGGGTCTGCGTCGGCACCGGGCGCCCGCTCGCACATGTGTCCGAGCACGGTTTTGGCCTGCGTCGCCGTGAGCTGACCGGATGTCTCCATCTCGACCAGCGACGCAAGCTGGGCGGCCTCGATCAGTTCGGCCCCGTCCAGCGCCAGGTTCTGCACGGCGTGGGTGACGGCGCGGCTCGCGTCGGCGCCGGCGGCCACGGCATCGAGCACCAGCGGGGCAAGGCTGCGACTGGCGATGACCTGGGCGTCCGCAGCGTCGGCACCCAGCGCGCAGAGACGCTCGCGCACCGAGGCCGGCAACTCGGGCATCGCGGCATGCACCCGCTCGATCCACTCGGCATCGGGTTCGAGCGGCACGAGGTCGGGCTCGGGGAAATAGCGGTAGTCGTCGGCCTCTTCCTTGGACCGCAGCGAGTGGGTGCGCCCGTCGGTGGACCAGTGCCGGGTCTCCTGGACCGGCTCGGTGCCCGCCTCGTACAGTCCTATGTGACGGCGGGCCTCATAGTCGATGGCGTTGCGCAGCGAGCGCAGAGAGTTGAGGTTCTTGACCTCGCAGCGAGTGCGCAGCTCGGCCGATCCCGCGGGACGCACGCTGATGTTCGCGTCGACGCGCATCGATCCCTCCTCCAGCCGGGCGTCCGACGCATCGAGCGCGAGCAGGATCGCCCGCAATTCCTCGACGTACGCGCTGGCCTCGGCGGCTGAGCCGATGTCGGGCCGCGAGACGATCTCGAGCAGCGGCGTGCCCGCCCGGTTGTAGTCGACCAGCGCCCCGACGGCGCCGTGGATGCGGCCCTCGGCACCGCCGAGGTGTGTGGTCTTGCCGGCGTCCTCCTCCAGGTGCGCCCGCTCGATCCCGACACGGTTGCCGCCGGGGACGTCCAGCCAGCCATCCGAACAGATTGGCTGGTCGTACTGGCTGACCTGGTAGTCCTTCGGCATGTCGGGATAGAAGTAGTTCTTGCGGTGGAACACCGACGGCCGGATCTCGCAGTTGAGCGCGAGCCCCACCGCCATGGCCAGCTCCACGGCACGCCGGTTCAGCACCGGCAGCGAGCCGGGCAGGCCGAGGCACACCGGCGTGACGTTGGTGTTCGGCTCGTCGCCGAAGCGGCTGGGCGCTGCAGAGAACAGCTTCGTGTCGGTCGCCAGCTCGACGTGGACTTCGAGCCCGACAACGACGTCCCACCCTGCGGTCATGCTGCTGCGCTCCTTGAAGAACCCTCGCCCAACAGCGGCGCAGGCAGCTCCGGGGCAGAGCGCTCGATCGCCGCCGCCACCGTCAGCATGGTCTCCTCCCCCAATGCCGGTGCCATCACCTGGACGCCGACCGGCATGTCGGCTGCACCGGTCCCGAAGGGCACCGAGATTGCCGGGTCTCCCGACAGGTTGGAGGGGATCGTGCAGGTGTCACACCGGTACATGGTCATCGGATCGGCGCGCTCGCCGAAACGGAATGCCACACACGGCGAGGTGGGCGACAGCAGCACGTCGTAGCCTGCATAGGCAGCATCGAAGTCACGACGGGTGAGCATGCGAACCCGCTGCGCCTTGCCGTAGTACGCGTCGTAGTAGCCCGCACTGAGGGCGAACGTCCCCAGCATGATGCGCGCTTTGACTTCGTCACCGAAGCCGGACCGTCGCGTCAGCCGGTTCATCTCCTCGACGTCAGCGCCGTCGATGCGCAGCCCATAACGGGTCCCGTCGTAGCGGGCCAGGTTCGAGGAGGCCTCCGCCGGTGCGATGAGGTAGTAGGCCGTCAGCCCGTAGGTGACGGCGGGCACGGAGACCCGACCGACCGCAGCGCCAGCCTCTGCCAACGCGTCGGCCGCCTCGAGCACCCGTTGGGTCACGTCCGCGTCGATGCCGGCGAGCATCTCTCCCGCCGCATCTTCAGCCACACGGCTTCCAGTCACAGCACCGTTGCGGCCGGTTCCCGTCAGTTCGCTGACGACGCCCACTCGCAGACCCTCGACACCCCGACTCAGCGCAGCGTCGAAGTCCGGCACAGTGGCAGGGATCGACGTGCTGTCGGACGGATCGGGGCCGCTGATGATCCCGAGCGCGAGTGCCGCATCGGCCACGTCGACGGCGAAAGGGCCGATCTGGTCGAACGAGCTGGCGAAGGCAATGAGCCCGTAGCGGCTCACACGGCCATAGGTGGGCTTGATGCCGACTATGCCGCAGAGCGAGGCCGGCTGGCGGATCGAGCCACCGGTATCGGATCCCAGCGCCAAAGGCGCGAAGCCAGAAGCGACTGCAGCTGCCGAGCCGCCGCTGGAGCCGCCGGGAACCCGGGCCAGGTCGTAGGGGTTGCGGGTGGGACCGAAAGCCGAATGCTCTGTCGAGCTGCCCATGGCGAACTCGTCCAGGTTGGTCTTGCCGATCATGACTGCGCCTGCGGCCGACATCGCCTGCACCACCGTGGCGTCATAGGGAGGCAGCCAGCCCTCGAGCATGTGCGACGAACAGGTAGTCGGCACGCCGCGGGTGCACAGGTTGTCCTTGTACGCGACGGGGACACCTGCCAGCGGACCCGGATCGTCGCCTGCCGCGACGGCGTCGTCAACCGTTCCGGCTGCTGCGCGTGCCGCCTCGGCCGTCACCGTGTTGAACGCGTGAACGTCGCTGTCGTAGGACTCGATCCGGCTGAGGAATTCCTCGAGGACGTCCGTGGCGCGGCGAGTGCCCGAGCGGACGTCGCGGGCGATGGCGCTTGCTGTATTCATCGGACGCTCGCAAGGCTCGCTGTGCTCATCGGACGGGCGCGGTTCGGGCCATGCCGGGCTCACGACGCGGTGCCGAGCACCGGCGGCACCTCGAACTGCCCGTCTGATGCGCCGGGTGCCTGGGCCAGCACCTCATCGCGGTCGACGGTGGTTCCGGCGATGTCATCGCGGAAGACATTGCGGAGCGGGTAGGGATGCGCGAGCGGCGGCACGTCGGCGAGATCGAGATCCTCGAACTCGCGGGCGTGCTCCAGGATGCGGCCGAGGTGGCTCGTGTAGTGCTCGATCTCGTCCGGCGTGAGCTCTATGCGAGCCAGCCGCGCCACGTGAGCCACCTGGTTACTGCTGATCGCGTCCGTCGGTTCCTCCATCGGTTCGGCAGGGTACCGGCGCGGCCTCAGCGGGGAATTCGCCGCCGGGCGGCTTCGGCCAGCATCTCGCCCGGGCGAGTGGGACTGAACAGCACCCGCGACACTGCGAGCACCTGTGCTGTGCCGGTCGTGCGGGGCACCACTTCGATGTGCTCGCTCAGCTCCACCAGCAGAACTGGGCCGAGTGCGTTGCCGCTGATGTCCACCAGGTCGTGTGCTTCGACATCGATGTCGGCAGGAGCTGCGCCGAGCGTCACCACATCGGCCCGTCGCAGCAGGAACGGCTCGCGTGTCGCCATCTGGTCGTGCAGCACGAAGCCGTTGGGGACAAAGACCACCCATCGGCGGGACAGCTGATGGAGCGATCGAAAACCCAGCACTGCGGCGATGAGCCCAGCGATGGTGGCCACCGACGCCCAGATCCACTGCCCGATGGCCCACAGCACCAGCGGAAGCGTCACGCCCGCAACGACGGCTGTCCACACGAACGGGATCGGCGCGACAGCCAGCAGGAACGGTGTGCGCAGCAGCATCCGCCGCTCATTGCCGTAGCTGAGTCCGTCGACCATGGCGTTCCCGGTCTCGGGCAGCAGTGCCACGGCCGCAGTGATGACCGCTCCGGCAATCGCCGTCGCGGCACGCAGCGCAGTCAGGTCGGCGTCCCATGCGGCGGCGGCCGCCGCGGAGCCGATCGCGACGCCGACGGAAGCCGGTGCGGCGATGCGCGCAACCGTGAGCGCCCACGGCCGCCGCACGAACGTGGCCGTCAGCACGAACCCCCATGCGGCCCACAGCTCGGCGCTCAGGATGCGTGCGGAGGTTTCCGAGCACGCACCGAGCGCATCCGCTGCCGCAGCCCCGACGCTCCACGGCATCGCCAGCCAAAGCAGCCGCAGCAGCCACAGCGTCGGATGAGCTCGCAATAACGCCCCCACCCGCCCCAGTCTCGCAATTCGCACTACCAGATGCATCAGGACTTCGGACGGGCTGAGGGATGGTGTGTCCCGGGCGGTGGAGTTCGGAGAATCTCGGAAAACTCCGCTGTCTCGGTTGCGTCTTGTGACACACGTTTGTATGCTATATATATGTTTGCTGAGCTGATTCGGGGCGAGTCTCCGGCCAGGGACGATGCCCTAGGAAACTGCTGATTTATTCGGATCCGGGCAAGTCTGCAACGCTCTGACCTGCGGCTTTGTGTCCGTGAATCGGCGATTTCGGCAATTGCTCAGCAGTCTCCTAGTGGTGCGTCGGCAATTTGCGCAGGGCCTGCCAAAGCCTGTTTCCGCAGGTCAGCGGGCCGCGACCTGCCCGCAAGAAAACCGCGGCACACCACTGGATGTCGGGCATGACGGCACACGGTGGGTGCCTGTCTGGTCGGGTATCGAGGCGATACGGCAGACCCCCCCCCCGAACCCCGTAACGCAGACCTGCCGGGCGTGACTCCGCCGCAGCGTCAGTCTCATCCCGCAGCCCTGACCGTTGCACGTGGCGCTGCACCATAGGCGCACGAAACAACAGCGAAGCTGTTGCACCTCCTAGCTACTCTCGGCAGTGCAATGGATCCCAACGCCAGCGAACCCACGAGTCCATCCGCTGAAGTCGATCGCCGGCGCGATCTCGAGCGCATGCGCCGGCTGGAACGCTTGGTCGGCCGTTACGCCGTGGAGTACTACCGCGACGGAGCGCCAACCGTGCCGGACAGCGAATATGACGATCGCAGACGTGAACTGGTCGGACTGGAATCCCGGTACCCCGCTGATGCCGACCCGAACTCGCCTATTCAGTGGGTAGGCGCCGAAATATCGCGACAGTCCGACGAAGTCGTCCACACCACACCGATGATGTCGCTCGACAACGCGATGACCTTCGATGATCTGCGGGCTTGGCACGTCCGCATCCTGCGCGGACTGAATGCCGCTCAGCAGACTCTGTTCGCCGGCGACACCGATGGCAGCGACGAGCACGGGCCGCCCGCGAACATGCCTCAACCAGACCTGATCTGCGAACTGAAGTTCGACGGTTTGGCCGTCTCATTGCGCTACGAGCAGGGTCGCCTTGTTCAAGCAGCGACACGGGGCAACGGCCGTGTCGGCGAGGACGTTACGGCCAGTGCAGTGACTATCGACGCCATCCCGCGCCGACTCGATGCAACCGTGCCGGTGCCCGACCTCATCGAGATTCGCGGCGAAGTCTTCCTGCCCCTCGACCGATTCCGCAAGCTGAATGAAGCTCAGGCATTGTCGCGTAAAGAGCTTCTGGAGAAGGCGAGATCTGCCAGGAAGCAGCTTGCAGATGCTCCCGAAGGCCTGCCGATGAGAGAGCGTCGGGAACTCGAAGCCTCGGCAAGGCTGACGCCAGCCGACGCCCAACGTCGCCACCCCGACTACGCGAATGCGCGCAACACCGCTGCGGGCAGCTTGCGGCAGAAGAACCCCTCGGACGTTGCGAGCCGAGGGCTGTCGTTTTGGAGCTACGACCTCGGCGAGATAATCGGCGGCCCACGGTTAAGCGAAGCCCACGAGGTCTTCGAGTACCTGAGACAGCTTGGCATGCCGGTGAATCCCGAAACACGCACCCATGGTTCGCTCGAAGAAGTCGAGCGCTTCTGCCAGGCGTGGGAGCGGGATCGTCACAAGCCCTCATACGAAATCGATGGAGTCGTCGTCAAGGTGGCCAATTTGGACCTACGCGCACGGCTTGGTTACACGAGCCGAGCACCCCGCTGGGCAATCGCCTACAAGTTCCCTCCGGAGGAACGCACCACCTTGCTGCGCGACATCATGGTGTCGATAGGGCGGACCGGTCGCGTCACACCCTTCGCGGAGATGGTGCCCGTCTTTGTCGGCGGCTCCACTGTTTCGCTTGCCACCCTGCACAACGAGGACCAAGTCGCCGCCAAGGATGTCCGGCCCGGCGACACGGTCATCGTGCGCAAGGCGGGCGACGTCATTCCCGAGGTGGTCGGCCCGGTACTCGCCGAACGGCCTTCCGACTCGGTGCCCTGGACGTTCCCAACCGCGTGTCCCGAATGCAGCCAGCCGCTGGTTCGCGAGGAAGGTGACGCCAACACCTACTGCGTGAACCGCAGGTGCAAACAGAGGGTCATTCAAGGCATCGGATACTTCGTGGGCCGCAACGCTCTCGACATCGAGGGACTCGGCGAAAGGACGGTGGATCAGCTGCACGGGGCAGAACTGGTTGCGGATCCTGCGGACCTGTTCAAGCTCCACGTCAAAGACCTGACCGGTGACGAACAACTGCTGCGTGCTGGTGCTGCCGAGAACCTGGCGCTCCTGGCGCTGCGACCAGTCGCAATCCACGGGATCGAAGGATTCGCCGACAAGTCCGCTCTCAGCCTCGTCTCAGAGATCGACGAGAAGCGCAGCCCGCCGCTGGCCCGACTGCTCATCGGTTTGGGCATCGAGCACCTAGGCCCTACTGCTTCGGAACTGCTCGCCAATCGATTCCGTTCGCTTGACACGATCATGGACAGGTCAGCGGAGGAACTCGCCGAGATCGACGGCATCGGGCCGATCATCGCCGGCAGCGTCACGAGCTTCTTCTCCGACAAAGACAACCGGACGCTCATCGACAAGCTGTATTCCCAGCGGGTCCGATTCGACGTGGTAGACGGGCCTGGCGACGCCGGCGACGTTCCGCAGGTGTTGGCCGATCGCTCGGTGGTGGTGAGCGGCAACCTCGACGGCTGGTTCATTGGCCGCGAGGACGCGAAGCGAGCCATCATCCAACGCGGGGGCAAATCCACCTCGTCGGTCAACAAGAGCACCTTCGCACTGGTCGCCGGCGAGCGTGCCGGCCAAGCCAAGCTGAACAAAGCCGCCGAACTCGGCATCCCTGTGCTCGACGAGGAAGGCCTCAGGGATCTCCTCGACTCAGGTGAAGCTGATCGAGACAGCGAGATCCAGAGCCTCCCGAGAGACGCGCCCGGCTAGTGCGGTGTCCACATACCTGCGCATGGTGACACCGAAGCAAAACACTGGAACTGCGGGCAAATCTCAGGTTCGCAAGCGCGCGAACGTTTGTGGACATCGCACTAGTTGGAACAGTCCTAGAAGGTCACGAAGCACCACCTGTAGACGAGGTCGGGTGCTTCGAGCGCGGTTACCGGGGCGGCACGGACTACGGCACAGACCTGGCCGCTGCGCAGCCGCTCGATCGCTTTGCCCTCGCCGGGAGCGAAGAAGTACTCGCCGAGCTGGATGGTTCCCGCATCGAGCTGGCTGCTGGGTATGCGCACCCCGTCGATGATGATCGTCGGCTCCCACCCAGGCTCCAAGCGTGCCCCGACAGGGGTCTGCCGGGGCGCTTGCGCGTCCGGCGCGGGCACTACGCCCTCCAGGCCGACGGGGTAGCTCGACACCGTGTCAGAGCCGCGTGTCAACCACACCGCCAGCACCACGGCAGCCGCCGCGACGAGCGCTCCCGTGGTGACGGCAACGGACACGCCCCGACGCAACGCCCACGGCACACGGCGATCGTCACCATCTGGCCGACCGTCGGCGCCAGTGCGATTCATGTGAGATGTCCGGCGGCGATCGCGCCCCCGAGCACCTCGTCACCGTCGTAGAACACGACCGCCTGACCGGCCGCGACCTTGCGCTGGGGGTCCGCCCAGCGCAACTGGCCGTCTGCATCGAGCAACGCCGGCCGCGCCGGGGAATGCGCGCTCGTCTGAGCGTGCACCTCACCGGTGAAAGCTCCGTCAGCCCAGCGGTGATCGACCAGCCTGACGCCGGCGGCCATCAGATCCGCAGTGCTGCCGACCGTTACTCGACGCTGAGCGACGTCTACGTCGACCGCATAGCGGCGCTCGAGGGCA